>NZ_JBHZRC010000010.1:0-186290 GCF_043641075.1 Niallia oryzisoli
AATAGAGAAAGGTGAAATTGAGCGTAATCAATTTCACCTTTCTCGTTATTTGAAGCTAGTTATGTCCCAGCCTCTTTTTGTACTTTGTTTTTAACATAAATACAACTCTTGTAATCAAATAGCAAAGAAACTGAAAAGGTTGATTGTTACAATGAAAAGAAACGATTTTTTGTTAAAGCACAATGTTGATTTTGACTACATGTTGATTGCAGTGGAAGGCACGAAGACTCCTGCGGTCGCCCGCGGAAAGCGAAGTGCCTGGAACGAAAATCAACAGCCATGTTTATAGAACCTAAATAAATAAATCAATATGGGGGAAGAGGAATGACGACGATGGAGACTCATGTGAAAGATGCGTTAGAAGAATGGAAAAAAGAAATAAATAGCCGCTTACAGGAAATTGATGAGGAATACGAGAAAACGAAAAATGAGCTTCAGCTATATTCATATAAATTCAGCATTACGAAGCAGGTTGTACAGTCAACTGTCAATGAGGATATCATCCGCAGTATTCGTGAAATGTATCATAAGCCATTTGAACAAAGATTTAACCAGCTAAAGGAGGTTATTAAGGATTTAGAGGAAAGAAAAAAGGTATTTCAAATGTTTGTTGATAAAATTGATAAAGTAATCGAAAAGGATAACTGAAATAAGGTGTCAGGCACCACAAAAGGACAAATGTGACACATTTGTCCTTTTGTGGTGCCTGACACCGTTGTCTACCATAAAGCAGGCTTTACAACCATAAACCAAAGCATGATCATAAGCAGGGTAATATACATCCAAAGAGTACGGGTCAGCTGGTTGACTAATAGTCCTTTATCAGCCTGATCCTCGTTGAATTTTCGTAGCTTTGGCGTGAAGGCCCTGGCCAGAAAAAACAATGATGAAAACATAATCACAAGCGTCAGGATAATCCAGGGTGTTTTCCACGTCCAGGGTCCTAACCAAATCAATAGGATACCTGAAATAATCAGAACATGTCCGGCATGCTTTGTCAGTCTAACTACCATCTGGAACGTATGTAAATAGGCTGCTAATTCTGCATCCTTTGCCTGACGAAGCTTTGCTAATACCGGGATGAGAATAAAGAATGGACCAATTGAAACAATCGTACTGCTAACATGAAGATAGATTAAAGTGCGATATAGTACGTCCACGTTTCAAACACATTATTCATTAACGGGTCTGAATTCATGTACCCATACCCGCATTTGCGGAAGCCATGGCATTCCCGGATGAAACGATAAGATCGATTCTTTATATTCTTCAACGGTTTCAAAGCCCTCTTGAAGGGCATGTTCATCTGTTAATTCACCTAGTGCCTGTGAATAAACCTTTTCCACTACAAACTTTTTACCCTTTAACTCCATGATTTCTCCAACATCAGCATATCTACCATTTCTGCGAGTTGCTGTTTTCTTTCCTTCAAGAACCTTCTGTACATCTGCCTCAACTGTTACAAGACGTTCAATCGAACATGTCTTTGGCGGTAATGCATTATTTTCTTCGTGATTCATTTTCTTCATCCTTTCATTATATGGTTTTATATAATTTACCACATTTCTTGCCAGACTACTAATAACTACCATTGAAAAATGATACACTTTAAAGGAATGTAATGGAACCTAACTTGGAGTGTGAAGGATGAAAACAGTTTTGGTCATTGGCGGGGGCATTACCGGCCTATCAGCTTTGTTTGAATTACAAAAGTGGAAAAAGGAGCATCAATCAGATGTGCGTCTTGTTCTAGCAGAAGCTTCGGACGAGCTTGGAGGGAAGATTCGTACAATTAAAAACGGCGAATTTATTATGGAATCCGGTGCAGATTCAATAGTAGCTAGAAAAGCGAAGACCATGTCCTTTATTCAAGACCTCGGCTTGGAGAGTGAAGTAGTCTATAATGATACAGGACGCTCCTTTATTTTTACTGATGGAGAATTAAAGCCTATTCCGGAAGAATCTGTATTTGGAATTCCAGCCAGTATTGAGTCGTTAGCCAAAACCACGCTTGTTTCAGCAGAAGGAAAAGTGGAGGCATTAAAGGATTTCTATACGAAAAATGAGACCTTTACGAAAAATGATTCAGTCGGAGCATTTCTTGAGTATTGCTTTGGCAAGGAGCTGGTTGAAAAACAAATTGCTCCCGTGCTGTCGGGGGTATATTCAGGGAATCTAAGCGACTTAACCATTGCCTCAACATTACCGTATCTATTGGATTATAAGGTGGAATATGGCAGCATCATCAAAGGCTTTGCAGCGAATAAAGAAAAATTTCAAAGCGGAGAAAGGAAATTTCTTTCCTTTAAAAATGGATTAAGTTCCCTTATTGATGCATATGCACATAGGCTTGAGGATGTTGAGATTTTAAAAAATACCAAAGCGGTCAGCATTGAAAAAGTAAATGGTCGTTACCTTGTTTCTTTTTCAAATCATGATGGATTAGAAGTGGACCATGTGATGCTATGTGTTCCGCATTCAGAGGCGGAAAAATTACTGGAGGACCATGAGCTGAAGCAGGAGTTCAATCGATTAAAAAATAGCTCGATGATCAGTGTCTATGTTGGTTTTGATATTCCTGATCATGTACTTCCATTAGAAGGAACAGGTTTTATCACAGCAGATAGTGATTCTATTTCCTGTAATGCCTGCACATGGACCAGCCGGAAATGGAAGCATACTTCGAAGACCGGGAACCTCTTGGTAAGAGTCTTTTATAAGAGCAGTAATCCTAAGTATTCACAATTACTGCAAATGACAGAGTCTGAGCTGCTTCAATTTGCATTGTCCGACCTGCAAAAAAGTCTGGGCATACAGGCTGAACCGGTTGTAAGTGTAATAACTGATTGGACAGGTACGATGCCGAATTATTCCATCTCGCATCCGAAAACAGTGAAAGAGATTGAAGATAAATTAGCTATAAGCTACCCAGGCATTTACATTGCCGGCTGCTCTTACTATGGCGTTGGAATTCCTGATTGTATAGAAAATGGACAAAGAACAGCAGATAAAATCATTTCAACATTATAATAAAAAACAGGACAGCCGGTGAGCTGTCCTGTTTTTTTATTGTTTCTCTATAGTTATGAAGGTATTGATAAGTGCACAGGGGAGTAGTCACGATAAATACATAATTCTAAAAATATGAAACATTTCATTAGTAAAAATATATTGACGAAACGAAAAATCATCGTTATGATAAGAATGTAGAAAGAAATTACGAACGGCATTCGATAATGCCGAACAAACTAAGGAGGCAGTCGTGACAGAACGTTTAATACAATCAGTTGAAAGAGCTGCGGATATCCTTGAGTTGTTTTTGGTTTCTAAACCAGAATTAAGTGTGAAAGAAATCAGCGAACAACTAGGCTTGTCTAAAAGCACTGTTCACGGGCTGATCAAAACCTTAGAGCATAGAGGATACCTTCAGCAAAATTCAGAGGATTTAAAGTATAGGCTTGGCTTGAAGCTTTTTGAACTAGGGTTTTTTATCGGAAACCATCTGGATATTGTGAAAATTGCACAGCCAATCATTAAAGAAACGGTTGAGAAATTGAAAGAAACCGTTCACCTTGTTATCAGACAGCAGGATGAATTAATTTATGTTGAGAAAGTAGAAGGCCCGCACCAGTTAAGAATTTCCTCCCATGTGGGAAAAACAGCACCTATTCATTGTACGGGGGTTGGAAAGGCGATTCTTGCTTATCAAGATGAAAAAGAAGTGGACCGAATACTATCTACAGGTAAATTGGAATCGTTTACGGAATTTACTGTAACCGATATCAATGAGATTAAAAAGCAATTGGACTTCACAAGAGAACATGGTTATTCCATGGATGATGAAGAAATTGAACTAGGTCTTAAATGTATTGCTGCCCCCATTTTTGATCACAACGGAAATGCAATCGCTTCAATTAGCTGTGCTTCACCAAAAATGAGGCTCACAGAAGACCGGCTTCCAGTGGTAATAGAGGGGATTAAAAACGCTGCATTCGAGATTTCAAGATGTCTTGGCTACAAAGATGTTTCTCATTTAAAATGATGAGAACAGATTAATAAATAAATATGACTTTTAAACATAGGAGGAGAATTATTTTGGCAAAATTAAAAGCAGCTATCATTGGCTCAGGTAATATTGGTACGGACCTTATGGTCAAATTAGGAAGATCAGAATACTTAGAATTAACAGCAGTAATCGGTATTGATCCGCAATCAGACGGTTTACGCCGTGCAAGAGAAGCAGGTTATGCAGGTGTTGACACTGGAATCGACGGTTTCTTTGAACAAGGTTTAGAAGCAGACATTATGTTTGACGCAACAAGTGCAAAAGCACATATTTACAACGATAAATTATGTCAAGAACGCGGCATTAAAATGCTTGACTTAACACCTGCTGCAATTGGACCTTACGTATCACCAGCAGTAAACGTTGACGAACATTTAGATAAAAGCAATATCAATATGATTACTTGCGGCGGACAAGCTACTATTCCAATGGTTGCTGCTATTAACCGCGTATCTAACGTTGTATACGGCGAAATCGTTGCTACTATTTCAAGTAAATCTGCAGGCCCTGGTACACGTGCGAATATCGATGAATTTACTGAAACAACTTCAAAAGCAATCGAAGTAGTTGGCGGAGCTGACAAAGGAAAAGCGATTATCATCTTAAACCCTGCTGAACCTCCAATCATGATGCGTAATACTGTATACGCACTTGTTGAAGAAGGCACAATGAACGAAGAAGGTATCCGTGAATCAATTAAACAAATGGAAAAAACTGTTCAATCTTACGTTCCTGGTTACCACTTACGTGCGGAACCAATTTTTGAAGGCAATAAAGTAACTGTTCTTCTCGAAGTTAAAGGTGCTGGAGACTACTTACCGGAATATTCTGGTAACTTGGATATCATGACATCTGCAGCTGTTCGTATTGCTGAAGAGTTTGCGAAAAAAGAATTAAAGGAAACAGTTTGAGCTGAAGAAAGGGGAAAATAATAACATGACAATCGAAAGAGATATTCAAATCACAGAAGTTGCATTACGTGACGGAAGCCATGCTGTTCGACACCAATATACAGTAGAACAAGTACAAGATGTAACAAAAGGATTAGCTGACGCTGGGGTACCATATATCGAAGTAACACATGGTGACGGTTTAGCGGGTTCTTCTTTACAATACGGTCTATCTAAAGTAGACGATATAAAGTTAATCGAAGCAGCAGTAGATGTTGCTGGTGATTCAAAAATTGCTGTTCTTTTACTGCCTGGTATCGGAACAATTGAAGATCTGAAAGAAGCAGCTAGCGTAGGTGCAAAAATGGTTCGTGTTGCTACACACGTAACTGAAGCAGACGTTGCTCCACAACATATCGCAATGGGTAAAGAATTAGGAATGGAAGCAGTTGGATTCCTTATGATGGCACATATGGCTCCTATTGAGAAATTAGTTGAGCAGGCTAAATTAATGGAAAGCTATGGAGCAGATATTGTCTATATGACTGACTCTGCAGGTTATTTACTTCCTGAGCAAGTAACTGAGCGTATCAGTGCACTAAGACAAGAACTTCAATGTGAAATTGGTTTCCACGGCCACAACAACCTTTCTATGGCAATGGCAAACTCTGTTGCAGCTATTAAAGCTGGGGCAACTCGTATCGACGGTAGTGTTCGCTGCTTTGGTGCAGGTGCTGGTAATACACAAACAGAAGCACTTGTAGCTGTTTGTGAGCGTATGGGAATTAAAACTGGTATTGATTTATACAAAATTGAAGATGTTGCGGAAGAAATCGTTGCACCTCTTCTTCCAGTAACACCAACTATTACAAGAGAAGCAATCACACTTGGCTATGCAGGTGTATACTCAACATTCGCATACCATGCACAACGTGCAGGTAAACAATTTGGAATCGACGCTCGTGATATCCTAATCGAATTAGCAAAACGCCAAGTAGTCGGTGGACAAGAAGATATGATCATTGACGTTGCTGCAGAAATGGCTAGAGCTAAAGCAGTAGCTTCTAAATAATTACATTACTAACAAAAGGAGATTCTTCTATATTAATAGAGGGATCTCCTTTTTTGATTTGGATTTATTTTGTTTTCAATCCTAAGTTACGATATACTCTTTATATGAGAGAAAATGGTATCCTAAAATACCTAACATAGAAAGGAGATAATAATCATCAAAACGATTATCAACATAGTCTTCATACTAGCAGGATTTTTATCTCTTGGATTAGGAATTATTGGAATCATTTTACCTATCGTGCCGACAACGCCGTTATTACTTCTAGCGGCCTTTTGTTTTGTAAAGGGGTCCAAGAAATTTGACCGCTGGTTTAAAGGAACGGAAATTTATAAGAAATATTTAGCTGATTTTGTTAGAGACAAATCCATGACACGAAAGCAAAAATGGAGTATTCTGCTGTTTGCTGATGCCATGATTCTGATTGCTTTTTTCCTTACTGACAAAATCATCGTAAAAGTCATCCTGCTGCTTGTTATCGCTTATAAATATTATTATTTTATTACTAAAATTAAAACAGTCGATTAGTTAAAACACTATCATTAAACGAGGGAACAGGGCCGCCAAGGTAAAACTTGGCGGTCTTTTTGTTTTAAAAGATGAAATCAGACGTTTAGTATGAATCATACACAAAAAATAAACGTAAATGTATGAAATACAACACAATTGACCGTATATTCAGAATATATAGCAAATTATAATGAATCTATAAATACCACTAAAGCTTACTAACATAAAATGAAGGAGTGTTGGAAATGGGTATTATGCGAATTGGCAGAGCTGAATTAAGAGTGTTAGATCTTGAAGAATCTGTAAACTACTATACAAATATTATTGGGTTAGAAGAAGTTGGAAGAAGCGCAGGGAGAGTCTATCTGAAGGCTTGGGACGAATATGATCATCATAGCTTAGTACTTCAAGAGGCAGATTCACCAGGACTTGATCACTTTGCTTTTAAAGTTCGAAATGAATCAGACCTTGAGTATTATGAAAGAAAAATTGAACAGTTTGGTTGTACGTTAAAGCGAGTTTCAAGGGGCACTCGACTTGCAGAAGGTGAAGCGATTCGTTTTACACTACCAACTGGTCATCAAATGGAGCTATATCACGAAATTGAGCACGTAGGCAAGAAAACAAGTACCTTAAACCCGCATCCATGGCCGGATGAAATGAAAGGGATCGCTCCACATCGTTTTGACCACGTTTTATTAATTGGTGAAGATGTCAAAACGGTTACGAGATTCTTTACAGAGACACTTGAAATGTTCCAAAGCGAAAAAATCATGACATTGGACGGGGAAGATATGGTAGGCAGCTTCATGCATGCGCAAAATGGAAAAGCGCATGATATTGCGTTTATTAAAGGCCCAGACAATAAATTACACCATGCAGCCTTTAAGGTTGAAACTTGGTTTGATGTCTTGCAAGCCGCAGACCGACTTGCCAGATATGATGTGCCAATTGAAGTAACACCTACACGTCATGCGATGACAAGAGCAGAAACAGTCTATTTCTTTGACCCATCTGGAAACCGGAACGAAGCATATTCAGGCGGATATATCACTTATCCAGATTCACCAACCATTACCTGGACAGAGGATAAAATTGCTCATGGAATTTTCTATCATAGAAGAGAAATGATTGATTCATTCGTTAATGCACTTACTTAATAGAAAAGAGGTTAGGATATGCCAATCATTGAAGTCAAGTTATTTGGTGAACTTACACCAAGTCATAAAGAACAGCTGATTAAAGAAACATCTAATACCGTTTCATCCGTTTTAAATCTGCCATTAAGTACTGTGCGTGTGCTGCTTCACGAGCTGCCAACCGAAAACTGGGGAATTGAAGGAGAATCGGTAAAAAAGAGACTGGAAAAGGCAGAAAAATAGAAGAATCTTTTCTTCGTTAAAACTTGTAAGCGGTGTCAGGCTTGAATGGACAGTCTGGATTGAACACTCGCTACTAAATAATAAGGAGGAACAAGCAATATGTCCACTGATAACGTTTTGTTAAAAGGAAAAATGGATAGAGAAACATTACTGGCAAATGCCGAGGCGATTGGTAAAATGGCTGAGGCAGAAGCAATGGAAGCCGACAAAAATGGACATCTTTCTGATAAAGTATCCCAAGCTATGAAGGAAGCAGAGTTCCATAAATTGATGAAACCTAAGAAATACGGCGGTCATTCAGTCAATTTAACCTTGTATACGGAAATGATTCGTACGGTAGCCCGCCATAGTATGGCAGCAGCTTGGCTTGCTTATTTCTATTCTGCCCATGAAGTTTGGCCAGCGTATCTTCCTCCAAAAGGAAGGGATGTGGTTCTTGGAGGAGACACGCTGCTTGCTGATGTTGTGGCTCCTGTCGGTAAGGTAGAAAAGGATGGAGAGGGCTTCCGCCTATACGGACAATGGAATTTCTGCAGTGGTGTTCTTTCAAGTGACTGGGTTGGTCTTGGAGCAATGGCAGAACTAACTGAAGGAGAAGGACCTGAATATTGTTTATTTGTACTTCCAACGTCTGAAGTTGAAATCGTCCGTAACTGGGACACGATTGGTATGCGTGGGACAGGCAGTAACGGTGTTCTTGTTGAAGGGATTTATGTTCCACCGCATATGATCGTACCTGCTAAAAATCTATTTGCAACAGGAGTTCCTGTTGGAGAGGATTATGACAAGAACGATCCTGTCTATCGGATGCCGTTTATGCCACTGTTCTTACTGGGATTCCCAGCGGTTTCAATCGGCGGTATTGAAAGACTCATTTCAATATTCCAGGAGCGTACCGAAAAGCGTGTTCGTGTCTTTAAAGGCGGATCGAATGAAAGTAAATCCGGGGGCAGCCAGCGTCTTCTTGCTGAACTAAAAATAGAATTGGCAGCATGCTTGGGGCTTTTAGATCGCTATGTTCAAATTCTTGATAAGTGGCAGGAAGAAGGAAAAAATGTTGTTTCAGATGAGGAGCGCGAAGAGGTATTCGCCATAAGAGGACATATTGCAGCTAAAACAAGAGATATGGCTGTCAAAATCTTGACCACACTCGGAGGAACCGCTATTTATAAAGGAGATCCTGCTGAACTATTTACAAGGGATATTTTAGCAGTAAGCTCACATCCAAATAGTTTATGGGAAGATTCAATGGCTGCCTATGGCAGAACATTATTTGGATTACCGGGTGATCCAGTCTGGTAATCGTGTAATGAATTTACCTTTTTCTTTCATGGTTATAGCTGGTTCCGGATTGAAGATCTGTTCATGATCTTCAATCCGGAAATATAAAAGTCTACGTACATGGAACATGAACAAACCTATTAATTAAAACAAAGAAGGGAGGAGAGGGCATTTGGAAATTGAGTATGTAGGGCATTCCGAAGATGTTTCTTTCCTGAACCCTGAACCTTGTATTATGGCATTAGGTTTTTTCGATGGCGTCCATCTTGGTCATCGGAAGGTCATCGCTGAAGCGAAGGAAATTGCTAAAAAGAAAAACCTTAAGCTGGCAGTCATGACCTTTTTTCCACATCCGAGAGAAGTGTTTAGCTGTGAAAACACAAAGGTAAATTACTTAATGCCAATCGATGTCAAGGTTGAAACCTTTGGTGACCTTGGTGTTGACAAGGTATACGTGATTGAATTTACGAAGGGTTTTGCTGCCCTTTCGCCAAAGGCTTTTGTTCGCAACTATTTGATTGAACTTGGAGCACTTCACGTTGTAGCTGGATTTGACTTTACATACGGCTATAAAGGGTTGGGTAATATGCAAACCCTTCATCGTGATAGCGATTACTCTCTTCAAGTAACAACGGTTGCAAAGCTGGGGGAGGACGGCAGAAAGGTTAGCTCAACAGTCATTAGAGAAATGATTGCAGCAGGAGAGGTCTTAAAGGTGTCTAGTTACTTAGGAGATATCTATGAAACCAGGGGTGAGATTCTTCCCTTTTCTTTTGTAATGAAACAGGGTGCACTCCATGCTGAGGTCAAGAACACCCCCTACTACACACTGCCCAAAACCGGATTATACGAAATAGCAGCACAAATGGGAGAACGCACCTATTATGGTACAGCTTATGTACGTCTTACTAGTGCAGAAACCTCTATCTTTGAAATCCAGCTAGAATTGCCGCTTAAAAAATGGAAGGATTTGATGATAAAACTCAAATGGCTTAATCGGGTATCAGATACGAAACGAATCAAACCTGCAGCACGTACATCATATATGTTCTGATTTTTCAAAAATAAAAAGGAATTTTTACATTTTTATAGAATAATAATTATTATCTATCATCGGCATCTCTGTTGATAATAATGGTAAAAATTCCCTTGATTCATTATATAACAATACTTTACAAAAAGATTTGTTAATAAAGAAGGGGAGAAGAAGAATGTTAAACATTAAAGTAATCGATCAAAATGGTCCTATCATTACTTGTGGCGAGAATGAAACTCTACTGGATGCTGCGAACAGACATGGAGTCAAAATCCCATATGGCTGCAAGGGTGGAGGCTGTGGAATGTGCAAAGTTAAAATAGAAGAAGGAGAATACTTTAGCAAGAAAATGTCTATGGCAGCATTGCCTGAAAGTGAAAGAGAGTTACATTACACACTGGCATGTAAAACATATCCGAGAAGTAATGTTTCGATGTTGACAGATCTATCAAAGGTTACAAATTTTCAATAGGTGGTGAATACATGGTAGCTAGTGGACTTCATTTAGAGCAGCTGTATAACGTTCCGGGTAAAAGCATCAAAAATGTTTCACTAGATCGCATGTTAACAATTCCTGCATCAGCACTTGGCACACTTCGCAAGGAACTGACAGAAACCATTGGTATAGAACGGGCGAAAGGGTTCTTGCTACGATACGGGTGGCATTGTGGAATAAGTGACGCGGAAAAAATCAAGAAAATGGATTGGGATAATCAAAAGGAGCTCTTGCGTGCAGGCCCTAAACTACATATACTCCATGGCTATTTGGAAGAAACCCAAGAAGTCACCGTTGAGGTGGATTTTTCAGCACAGACAATCAATCATGAGGCAATTTGGAAAAGTTCATATGAGGCTGAAGAATATCTCAAAGTGTTTGGAAAAAGTGACCATCCCGTTTGTCATACACTTGTTGGGTATGCAAGCGGATATTTAACAACCATTCTTGGTAAAAAGGTTATTGCTAAAGAAGTTGAATGTATGGCAATGGGTCATAAACACTGCCACGCTGTTTGTCATACCATTGAGGAATGGGATGGGGAATTAGATGAAGAGCTTAAATATTATGAATCGAATAGTATCATAGATGAATTGGACAACACATTCAAAAAATTAAAGGCTGAACGGGATAATCTTAGTAAGTTTTATGAGGCCCATCATATTTTAACGAAGGAAGTACTTCGGGAAAGTAATTTAAGTTCCATTGCAAAAGCGCTTTATAAGATTAGTGAGTTACCGGTTTTTATTGTAAATGAAGAAATGAATCCGCTTGCATACGCAGGTGCTGCAGAGCAGGATAGGATCTGTTTTACAGACAACTTGAAAAAGATGCAGAGCTCTTTACGTGGTGTAGGCGAAATTCATAAATCAACTAATTTAGAATTGTCCCATGACATGCACACACTCATTACCCCTATCTATTTGAATAAAAAAATAGTAGGTTATTGTTGTTTTCTTTATCGTGATCAAGTGCCGCAAGAGGTTGATCAATTATTTTTGGAACAGGGATCCATGGCATGTTCACTTTATTTAATGAATGAACGAACACGTATTATGACAGAGCAGCGAATCCAAGGCAACCTATTAGATGATCTGTTAGCCAATAGAATCTCTGAAGAGGAAATAAGGAAAAAAGCTTTTTATATTGAATTCCAATTAGAAGGCCCCTACTTTATGATTGGGCTTTCCAAACCTAAAGAAAGCTTAGAGGGTACGGATGACTATGGTGCTTTGCATGAGCTGACAAGTGATATTTCTCTATTCCTTAATGATCGAAAAATCAATGCGTTACTTGGGGAAAAACGGGGGCATATCGTCATTTTACTGACGGAAGGACTGCAGTTAACTAGTACAAAAAACAAGGAAGCTTTTTGTCAATCTCTTATTAATTTTTGCGCCAGGAAATACCCCGATTATCAATTAAAAGCAGGCATTAGCTCTAGTACTGAACGAATTGAAGAAGCAGCTCAGCTATTCGATGAAGGCCTATCCGCTTTAAAGGCTGCAAACGAAAGAAGAAAAGTTGTATTTTATGACTCTCTAGGCATTGAAGGAGTCATGTATCACATGAAAAATGTAAAGCCAATTGAAAAGTTTATCAAAAAAAAATTGGGGAATTTAATAAAAGAAGATAGATTAAAAGACATGGAATTAACGAGAACGTTATATTGTTATCTTAGTAATGGAAGTAACCTTTATAAAACAGCCAGAACGATGAGCCTTTCTATCAGCGGGTTACGATATCGATTACGGAAAATAAATGAAATTCTAGAAACAGACATTAATAATCCAAAGGTCGGATACCAAATCTTTCTAGCTCTTCAATTTTTCATTTATTGGGGAGGGATTGATTTAGAGGTCGATGTGGATTTGAATATAGATGGATATTAATAGACTAGTAATGACGGAGGTAATGGTTATGCAAAGTCCATATGAATACAGTGTTCACTTACCATCAAATTTGGAGGCAGGTAAAAAGTATCCTGTTATTTTCGGGTTACATGGAATCGGTTATAACGAAGAGGACATGGTCTCATTAGTTAACGATTTAAAGGAAGAGTTTATTTTAATTGGGATACGTGGAAATCTTACATATGAACAAGGATATGCCTATTATTATTTAAAAAGCTATGGTAATCCCGAACGTGAGTTATTCGATTCCAGCATCGAAAATCTGAAAGATCTGATTGAAAGTTCATATAAACAGTATCCGATTGATGAGGAACGGAAATATTTGATTGGTTTTAGCCAAGGTGCGATCCTAAGTATGAGTCTTGCCTTAATTCTAGGGGACTCCATTAAGGGTATTGTTGCTATGAATGGGTATATTCCAGAATTTGTGAAGGAGGAATTCCCTCTTAAATCCATTCAGCAGACTGCATTTTTCGTCATGCAGGGCGAAAAGGATGAGATATTCCCGATCAAAATTGGATTAGAAAATTATGAGTATCTTCAGCAGCATGCAGGTTCTGTCAAATATACCATCTATCCTTCTGGACATGTAGTGACAGAAGAAATGAAAAATGATCTCGTTTCCTGGATTGCAAAGGATGCTGTTGAAGCGAAGGTTGGGAAATAATATACGCTTAGTATAACAATGAAAAATTGCGTTCCGATAAAAGGGACGCCTTTTTTATGGAAGTATTTGATTCTTAACTGTAAAATAGCCCTATAATAGACTAGACATTGAATTAGTAGGAGTGACGATGAAAGTGTATTTAACACTAAAAGAGGCAGCGGAGTATTTGTCCTTATCTGAGCCTGTAGTTGAAAAGCTTATTCAGCAAAGACGAATTCGTGCGATTCATGACGGGGAACAATATTTAATCAGCAAGGAGCAATTCTCAACACATTTTAAACAGCTTGAAAGGTATAAAGAGCTCGTAGAAGAGTATTTAAGTGAGCCGATTCCGGAGGACAGGGATATAAAGGATGAGGATTAATAGAAAAAGGCTTAGACATTATGCTGTCTAAGCCTTTTTTGTCCGCAAATAGCTTACCTTTTCGTTTTTCTCCCATGGTCTGCTATTCCAACGCTTCAATGCAAGAAGACCTCTTATCCATTCGTCCATTCCTTGTGCTATCCAAATGCCGAGTAAGCCTAATCCAGCATGAATACCCAGTATATAGCTAAACACAACGGCAATTCCCCACATGAAAATAATGCCTGTGATCAGTGGGAAACGGGCATCACCCGTTGATTTTAAAGAGTTCATCAATACGATGTTCATCGCTCTTCCGGGTTCAATAAAAACAATCGCCCATAGAACAGGCAAGCCAATGGTTAAGATATTCATATCATCTGTAAATACACGTAAAACAGGGGAACCAATAAAGGCAAATATTAATGATACGCCGAGCGAGGCCGCCATCGCAATTTTTAATGTTCGAATTCCACGCCGGAAGGCAAGCTCATATTTTTTACCGCCGATGTATCGTGCAACTAAAAGCTGTGTACCCATGGCAATGGCCATCGTAAATAAAAAACAAAGCATGGAAATATTAACAATATACACACGGGCCGCAAGAGAAGAAGCACCAAGAGAAACAACGAACCCTGTTATGATTAATTGTGAAAACTGATAGGATACACTTTCACCAGCCGATGGGAGGCCAATCGAAAGAAGTCCTCTAAAATCCTCTTGATTGATCTTAATAATGTCTTGTATTTGTATCGAGAATGAAAGTCTTCGAACGATCAAATAAAGCAGCATGATAACGGAAATGGCACGTGCAGTAACAATCGCCCATGAAACACCCGTGACACCTGTTATTGGTAAACCGAATGCTCCTGAAAGGGCAATGATATTACCTCCAATGCTTATGAGGTTCATCAGTACTGTGACAAACATGGATTCTTTTGTGAAGCCGTAGCTCCTGAGGACGGCACTGAGTGCAAGTGAGAGGGATTCGAAAAACAGTGATAGCCCGCAAATCTTGATGAAAATAAGTCCAAACTCAAATATCTTTCCTTCAACATGAAAGAGTTGTAGTAAATGTTCTCCAAAAAAGAAGACGATGAGAGCGACAATAACACCAAACCAAAAGTTCATGCCAAAGGCAGAGCGTGCCATCTTTCTCGCTTCCTGAAGCTTTCCTGCTCCTAATTTTTGGCCTATTAATATCGTTGCACCAACGGATGTTACGTTGAAAACTAAAATAAATATATTTAGCACCTGGTTAGCGACACCAACTCCTGCAGCGGCAGAGTCAGAATAATGGCTAAGCATAAAGGTTGCGATAATCCCCATACTCATGTGCAAGGCAATTTCAATAAAGAGAGGCCATGTTATTTGAAAGAGTGTCTGTTCTTGATAGTTGTCCTGTTGTTCATTCAAATGATGTAATCGCTCCTTTATTTTTCTATAACAATACCAATTTATTTTAATGTTATTTTATAAAAAGTAAAGGGAAGAGTTTATCGTGGCATGGAAAAGGCTGTTCCTCAACAAAAAAAGCTTAGATGAGTGGTCATCTAAGCGTTATATAACAAATGATTAAACATATGGACAGACGTTTAACTTACAAGCATCAACAAGCATGGCATTTGCTTCATCCATCTTGCCTTTGTCAAGCTCTTCTAAAGCAATGGCAATATTTATAAAGGCATTATATTGAAGATTGACTCCGTCTAGACAGCTGTTATGAATCTTTTGTAAAGCAGGTGATTGTACCTCGATGTAGTTTAATTTTGTTAGAAATTCATAATATACAGGTATGACGTCATATATCAACGTATTGTAGAGTTCTTGGTCCGTTGTATAATTGTCCCCTGTAACGTGTTCAAAGGCAGCAATTGCCTTATTCTCCAAATGGGAAATGCCCGCAAGCTTATCATGTAAATAAAAGTTGATTTCCTTTAGGACAGGGTCCCGATAACAACTGGACAAAATCGAGGTTAAAAATAAACCCGGAGTCAATAAAAATCTCTTCAATCAAGTTCCACCCCCATGAGTTCAATGTATGAAGATTGAAAAATAAATATACATTGATTACTAGAGGTTTGATTTTTAAAAAAGCCTTGTTTTCCCAACAAAAAGACCTGATTCTCAAGGAATCAGGCCTCTGTAAATTATAATTTAAACGAACTCTTCAGAGACACAATCATATTAAAGACTGATTTTTCCGGTGTGGAATGCTTAGGATCTACATTGAAGTAGCCATGACGGAAAAACTGGAATTTGTCCTGCGGCTTAACGTCCTTCATATTGGGCTCGATAAAGCCGTTGATAATTTGCAGTGAATTCTTGTTTACATGGTCAAGGAATGTGGTTTCTTCTCCTGATTCGGCTGCTTCGTTCAATTCATCATCAAGAATTAATGGCTCATATAAACGGAATTCAGCTGGAATCGCTTGAGTCGCCTCAACCCAATGAAGGGTTCCCTTTACCTTTCGGCCGGTAAATCCGGTTCCGCTCTTTGTTTCAGGATCATACGTACAACGAAGTTCAATGACATTTCCTTGTTCATCCTTTATTACTTCTTCACATTTAATGAAGTACGCGTGCTTTAAACGGACCTCATTACCAGGGAAGAGACGGAAATATTTCTTCGGCGGATTCTCCATGAAATCATCCTGTTCAATATAAATTTCACGGGAGAATGGAATTTGTCTAACACCCATTTCTGGATTTTCCGGATTGATTTCCGCTTCCAGCATTTCAACCTGTCCTTCAGGATAGTTGGTTATAACGACCTTTAATGGACGCAGGATCCCCATTGTACGAGGTGCCTTTAGCTTTAAATCTTCTCTAACAAAATGCTCAAGCATGGCTGAATCGGCCGTACCGGCATTTTTCGAAACACCGGTTTCTTTTACAAACTCACGAATCGCTTCAGGAGTGTAGCCTCTTCTACGCAGCCCTGAGACTGTCGGCATACGAGGATCGTCCCAGCCATCTACAAACCCTTCTTCTACCAGCTGCTTTAGCTTGCGTTTACTCATTACCGTATTCGTAATATTTAAGCGACCGAATTCATATTGCTGTGGCTTGCTTTCCATTTCACATTCTTCCACAACCCAATTATAAAGCGGACGGTGGTCCTCAAATTCAGTTGTACAAATGGAATGGGTTACACCCTCAATGGCATCCTCAAGCGGGTGAGCAAAATCATACATAGGATAAATGCACCATTTATCACCTGTGTTATGGTGTGTAGCATGTGCCACGCGATAAAGAACAGGATCACGCATATTTAAGTTTGGTGAGGTCATATCAATTTTTGCTCTTAGAACCTTTGTACCATTTTCAAATTCGCCATTTTTCATTCGATCAAATAGGTCAAGATTTTCCTCAATTGAACGATCGCGATAGGGACTTTCCTTTCCCGGCTCAGTTAATGTTCCACGGTACTCGCGAATTTGCTCTGCTGTTAAATCATCAACATAGGCTTTGCCTTTTTTTATTAGCAGTACAGCACGCTCATACATTTCATCAAAATAGTTTGAAGCGTAGAAAAGTCCGTCCCATTCAAATCCAAGCCATGATACGTCTTCTTTAATCGAATCTACAAATTCTTGGTCTTCCTTCGCAGGATTGGTGTCATCGAATCGTAAATTTGTTTTGCCATTAAATTCATCAGCAAGTCCAAAGTTAATTACGATTGATTTAGCATGTCCAATATGTAGATAGCCGTTTGGCTCAGGAGGGAAACGAGTAATAATTTCCTTGTGTTTTCCTGACTCAATATCTTCCTTTATAATACTCTTAATAAAATTAGATGAGTTATTTTCCAACCTAAATCAGCCTTTCCTAGGTTTATATTTACACCATTATAGCAAATAAAAAAGCAACCCTTAAACGAATTTGCGATATTTTCTTATTATAACCATATTTTTTCGACAACAACCGATTGTTTGCTTTAATGCAGTACCGCGGCGGGGGACTGTCCCCCAGCATGGTACTGTGTTAAAATGTTACAAAGATTTAAGCTAAAAGTCATTATTTTTACAGGCTGATGTTTGGTAGAATACAAGGATAGGGTATTGTTGTGGTAGACAGAGTAATATTTACATATAGATAGTGAGTGAATTTTACTTGGGGGGCGAGAAGTAGTGACAACAGAAAAACAATTAATTGATAAAATGTATTATGAAACCTTTCTGAATGGAAATCCGAAGCTGGCTCCAATCCAAGTTCTCGGAGAAGCATATATGGAAGAGCTGACAAAGGATATACCTGATTTATCAGCTGTCCGTTTTGCTCAGGGAGAAGTGTATTTTCATAGCAAGGATTACGAAGCAGCGATTTTTAAATGGGAAAATATTCAAAATGAATGGGAACCGTGGGCCAAGAAAAATATGGCCGATGCCTATTTCCAGCTGGGGCACCTGCCTACTGCTGAAGAAATCTACAAAGCCATTGAAACAGAAGATATGACTTTGATGACGGAAGTGGCACTGCAATTATTTTCCTTATATATAAAACAGAAAAAGACGGAATCAGCCAGTCAGGTGATTAAGGAAACCGTCGCCCGAAATCCGGATTATGAACATGTAACAGCGCTGGCACGTTCCTTTTTTGAGGAACACCAGGATTGGTCAAGTGCAATTGAGCTTGCCTGGGATGAAGCCCAAAGGCTTGAATCCGTTGAGTGGTATGATGCTCTAATCGGATATGCAACAAAAGGCGTAACGCAAATAAAGGAGCCAGCTTTCTTTGAAGAAGGGTTGTTTGTCTTAGCAAAGGTTGATAGTGAACGCTTTGAAAGGCTTGCGGCGGCACTTTGGAACAACTTTAAGAAGAGTGATGCACACTTGGCCTGGGTGATGGTTATGGACCGGGTAATTGTAAGAATCACTCCTGAAAACATTGGTACCTGGAACACTCTTTCAAGCCTATATGAAGAGTCCTATTTAAGCTTAATCAATGGGACACATCTAATTAGTGAGGTTGGGGCAACCATTCCAAGCCTGTTAACGAATTGGATGAAGATTTGTGTCTCAAGCCATGCATTGGCTGCAGCGGCAGCTGTTATTTCCTGGAATGAAATGTTCCCACGAACGTTAGACGCCTCAACGATCTATGAGGCTGAAAATAGATTGCTAGAATTGGAAAAACAAAATAATGGTTATGAGGAAGCAGTAAGGCTTTCAAATGAGGTCCTGCATTGGGCAACAAAGCATGACCTACATGTCACGAAATCATTGACATGGATTATGAGCTCCATCAAAAATCTTGAGTCGTATAAGCTTTTAGTAGTTGGATCGGATGAAAGCGGAAAGTCCTCTGCCATCAATGCGATGGTCGGATATCCAATCCTTCCTGAAGACAACAAAGCACTAGTGTTGCTTGATTACGATGAACAATCTGGGATTAGAGAAATTGCTGATTCTGAAATTATTGAGGTGGAACGAATTGAAGAGCAGCCTTCCTTCCGGTATCAGCGTTCCTATCATGCAAAGCTGGAGAGTCCATTTCTGCAGAAGCATCGTATTTCACTTATGGATACACCTAGTATCAATGACAGCAATGAGGTACTATCCTGTTTACATGCAGCAGACGGCGTCTTATTTGTATTGAATGCGAACAATCCTTTTACTGAAAAAGAACAGCAGGTACTTCAGCAAATTAGAGAGAAAATGCCGAATATCGATATTCATTTCCTCTTAAATAAAATGGATGCAGTCTATGATGAACGTGATCAGACAATTGTCGAAGCGAAGACAAAGGTAAAGAGCACCCTGTCAAATGCCGGTGTATTTGCGTTTTCTCCTCATTACGAAGAGAATAGCCAGGGAAGTGATTTTGGAAAATTCTTTGCCACTCATTATAAACAGAAGAATCTTATTGTCGGACGCACAACAAATCTGCTTTATTTTATAAGAAGATTAATTGTATATCTATTAAATAAACGCATCGAAAAAGAGAATTCTCTTGTTGATTCTATTAAATGGAATGAAGAAATGGTTTCTAAATTAAACGGAGCCATCCATCAAATTGGTGATAAAGAAGCCGAAAAGGTACGGGTGCTAGCGAGGGGCTATCAGTCCATTAAGGATAAAATGAAAATGGAATTGCTGGAAAGGATTCCACAAATATTAAGAGGCTGCTCAGAATATATCCAAGAAGACAGCGATTTTGGGCATCTGCACCTTGAACTAAATGAAGAAATGAATAAACGAGTAGAAAACTATTTAGTTGAAACAGCCTTGCCTGATTACTACAACCATATTCAAACCTGGATCCAAGACTGCACTGCTGAATTTAATGATGTACAATTTTCAATTAATGAGATGTGCGACAGCTTTAATGCTTTATATGATGAGGACAAACTGCAGCTTGATTGTGACTTCAAGGTCCTTGATGACTGGCGCCGTGATGCGGACCGTTTGACGACAGCGATTAATTGGGAAAAAATGAATATCTTACTGCGCTTTACACCATCCCAATTTTTATTGAAAAGTGCAGGGAAATTGCTTGGAAGTATTTCGCAAAACAAATCGATGCTGTATAACAAATATAAGCAATTTGTAGAAACAGAGGATTATCAGGAAGCAGCTTCCCAGATTGCCAACAGATTCTTGCAGCCTTTCGAACTGTTTGAAAAGTCGATTGAACGTGATATTAGGATCTTCTTCAGAAATCCATTGGCCGTCCTAAATCAAACCGTTGAGGAGTCACGATTGGAGATTTCCAGCAATAAGGATGAATTATCTAAAATGCGCGAAAATCCTGAATGGTACCAGGATCCGCTTACTTTCTTTGAGTTAAAACTTCGTCAAAACGAATGGCTCGATCAAAAGGAAAGTAAAATACCGGTATAATGAAAAACAGAGGGTTTAGGATTTTAGGCGTTACAGCTTGAAATCCTAGACCCTTCTTTTAAAAAGGAGTGGGGACGAATGGGAACGGCTATGCAAAACAGAGTTATACATACAAGGAAAATGCTGCGTCAGCACATGATTGAAACTATTTTAAATGAATTTGATGAACAGTGTATGGGGCTTACTCGTGAGCAGCGTAAGGAAAAATATAAAAAAATGCTGGAAAGTCCTTTTCGCTTTTTTCGCGGAAGCGCCTACTTATTTTACTATGACATGTCAAATATCCCGTTCTCGTTTCATACACCGAAGGATAAGTCAGCATGGATTCAAGGCGATTTACATATGGAGAATTTTGGAGTATTTCAAAATGAACAAGGTGAGATTGTCTATGATGTAAATGATTTTGATGAGGGATACATCGGCTCCTATTTATACGATGTTTTGCGGATGGCTACCAGCATTGCCTTATTTTGCGACGCACAATCCTTAAATGAAGAGGAACAAAAGGAAAGAATTGTTCATTACCTAGAGGCTTATTATAAGCAATTAAAACGCTTTAAGAAGAAAAAGGATGACCCACACACACTAACTTTTACTAAAGAAAATACAACAGGTCCTGTGAATAAGGTTCTAAAAAAGCTTGTTAAAAGACAGACGAATCATTTATTAAGGGATATCACTTATATTAATGAAGAAAACAGGCGGGTATTTGCCTGGTCAAATGAAATTCAGTCTGTAACTGAAGAAGAACGACAAACACTTATGGGTTTATGGGATACCTATATTCATTCGATAGACCCTGAGGATAAACGGGAACGCTCTCATTATTCGATTAAGGATATGGCTCGTAAGCATGGGTCAGGTACAGCCTCCATTGGGCTTGAGCGTTACTATATTCTAGTTGAGGGCGGAAAAGAGGCCCTTGGACAGGATGATTTAGTATTAGAGGTAAAAGAGGTCCGCACGCCGGTGCCTGCTTATTTCCTGCCTTACAGGGAGTTATTCTGGCAAAAATACCAGCATCAGGGCCATCGTGTCATTACTACACAAAAAGCCATGCATCATTTAGAGGACCCTTATTTAGGGTATTTAACAATTGATGATCGTCATTTCTTCGTTCGGGAACGGTCTCCCTATAAAAAGAAAGTTAAGGCAAAATGGATGCAGACTACAGCAGACATTGATTCAACGTTAAATATAATGGGAAGAGTTACGGCGAAAATTCATGCCCGTGCAGATGTGGACGTACACGATGAACTTTTTTCACATCATAGTGAAGAGGAGATATTATCGGCCATAGGAGAGCAATTTGAATCATTCTGTTCTCAAATTGTCTTTTCCTCTATTACGTATAAAGAACAGGTGAAACGAGATTATGAGCTATTCTGTGAATGGGTGCAGAAGGAATTTCTTGAAACGGAGGAGCCGATCGTTCAATCATGATAGACGACTGACGTCTAAATCAACAGGCAGGAAATTATTTGGAAAAGAGTCTCAAAAACTTGAGATTCTTTTTGCTTTACACGAATAAACATTACTATGACTCATTCTTTTACTATCGAGTTCGTCGGGAGGGTTTTTCGTGAGTATTGGCTATATTAATGGCAAATACATTCCGTTGAATGAAAGGGCCATTCCTCTTGAGGAAAGGGGATACCAATTTGGGGACGGAATTTATGAGGTTATTCGTGTATACAATGGTAAGCCCTTCATGCTAAATGAGCACTTGGAAAGGCTAATAAAAAGCGGTAATGGTATTAAACTAAAGATACAACAGAGCATCGAGGAATTTAGAAGCCTGGTGAATGAAGCAATCGCTAAATCAGGGCTTGCGGATTGCTGTGTTTATTTGCAAATTACACGGGGAATATCCGCAAGAAATCATCTTTTTCCCGATGTTCCTATCTCCATTTCTATGACGGTTAAACCTGTTGTTCCGTTACAAAAGTCAATCAGAGAAAAGGGAGCAGCTGCGATTATTCACGAAGATGAACGCTGGGCCAATTGTTATATTAAATCGTTAAATTTACTGCCAAATGTTTTGGCCAGACAAACTGCATTCGAGAAGGGCTGCTTCGAGGCTATTCTGGTAAGAGGCGCCATGGTAACAGAAGGAACAAGTTCTAATGTTTTTATTGTGAAGCAGGGAAAGGTATATACTACCCCATTATCAAGAAATATCCTCGCTGGAATAACAAGAATGGCTGTTAAGAAGTCATGTAAAGAGGTGAGCGTTGAGATCATCGAGCAAGCCTTTTCAAAGGAAGAGCTCTTCCAGGCAGATGAGGTATTTATCACAAATACAACTTCAGAAATAGTACCTATTGTGAAAGTGGATGGACAGATAATCGGGAACGGACTACCTGGTGAGTACACATTGAAACTTTATCATAAACTGCAGCAGTTTGTTGCAGACTTAAAGGAGTAGCTATGCATATTATTGATCTTCATTGTGATGCGCTAATGAAGCTAAGGGATGCAAGAGGAACGTTATCTTTTGCTGATGGCGCTGATTTAAATACAAATAAAGAAAGGTTAAGAAAGGGAAATGTCAAGGTACAATGCTTTGCTATTTTTATCGAGCCTGATATCCCTTCAGACCAGCAATTTCAAGCCGCACTTGAACAGATTGACTATTTTTACCGTGAAGTGTTGGCGAAGAATCCGGAAATGAAGCAGATTACGAAATGGTCTGATTTTGACCAACTAATGGAGGATGAGATCGGAGCCATGCTTACTCTGGAAGGGGTTGAGGCTATTGGTAATGACATCACGAAGCTTCAGATCCTTTATCAGCTTGGTGTACGCTCGATAGGCTTAACGTGGAACCATGCGAATCTTGCAGCTGATGGTGCATTAGAACCCCGAGGAGGAGGGTTGACTGCATTCGGGAAAGAGATTGTCAGATGGAATAATGATCATCGTATATTAACAGATGTATCACATCTTTGTGAACGCTCTTTTTGGGATGTAATTGAGCTTGCCAACTATCCGATTGCAAGTCATTCTAATTCCCGCAAGCTTTGTAATCATCCTCGAAATTTAACAGATGAGCAGGCAAGGGCCATGTTTAAAAGCGGAGGTATGATCCATGTTGTCTATTATCCCGATTTTATTAAAGAAGAGGGAGCACCGGCATCAATTGATGATTTGATTGCTCACATTGATCATTTTTGCTCTCTTGGAGGAAAAATGCAAATCGGACTAGGATCTGATTTTGATGGGATTTCTACTTTTGTTCAGGATTTAGAAAATGCTTCAATGCATCCAAATCTAATTAATAAGCTTCTTCGCTATTTTAAAGAAGAGGATGTCAAAGGGTTTGCATTCCAAAACTTTCTTAATAACCGGCCGCAGGATATGTAGCTTTTTGGAGAATAATGAAAGGGCTTTTATAGGGTTTTTTCTTTTAATTAAGAAAAAAATGTCGATTGTCTATAATAGGAGTACAAATGTCCTTTCCGGGAAGAAAAAACTATTGCAATTTTTTAGAAAAGGGAGGATAATAATGAAATATAAATTTGACTGAAAATTAGGATATAGGAGATGACGAAATGAAGGTAGTAAAATTTGGCGGAAGCTCTTTAGCATCAGGAACACAGGTTGAAAAAGTATTTAATATCGTTTTGTCTGATCCTCAAAGAAAAATTGTTGTCGTATCAGCACCCGGTAAACGGTATAGTGATGATATAAAAGTGACAGATCAATTAATTTCCTTAGGTGAGGCATGTTTAGCAGGTAAAGCGGTTGAAGAGGAATTAAAGGCCGTTCTAAAAAGATATTCTCTTATCGCAGAGGAATTGCAGATTTCTTCGGCGATTATTGATGAAATTGAACAAAACCTCTTGTCCATTATGAATCAGGATAAAAGTAAGCCTGAATTGTTTATTGAGGCCATGAAAGCAAGCGGAGAAGACAATAATGCAAAGCTTGTTGCAGCTTATTTTCAATCAAAAAATGTAGAAGCACATTATGTCAGCCCAAAAGAGGCTGGACTTTATGTGACAAATGAACCTGGAAATGCCCAGGTACTGCCGGAATCCTATGATAACTTGTACCGGTTACGTGAGCGTTCAGGTATTTTAATTGTTCCCGGATTCTTTGGCTACAGCAAAGAGGGGGATGTATTAACGTTCTCACGCAGCGGCTCTGATATTACAGGTTCAATCTTAGCAAATGGTGTGAAGGCTGATTTGTATGAAAACTTTACTGACGTTGATGCTGTTTACACTGTTAATCCTTCAATTGTCAATAATCCGAAAGAAATTCGCGAATTAACCTATCGTGAAATGCGTGAACTTTCCTATGCAGGATTTTCTGTATTCCATGATGAGGCCTTAATTCCTGCTTTCCGTGCAGGTATTCCTGTACAGGTAAAGAACACAAATAATCCTTCTGCACCTGGGACTAAAATTGTGAATAAACGTGCAAATACGAATGGTCCTGTGATTGGAATTGCAAGCGACGATGGTTTTTGCTCCATTTACGTTGGAAAGTATTTAATGAATAGAGAAATTGGGTTCGGACGCAAGCTTTTGCAAATTCTTGAGGAATTCAACTTAAGCTATGAGCATGTTCCATCTGGAATTGATGATATTACTGTCATTCTTCGCGAGGATCAAATGGATGAAGCGACAGAAAGGGAAGTAATTAAGCGAATCCAAATCGAGCTTCATGCAGATGAAGTAGAGATTGAGCACCATCTTGCCTTAATTATGGTTGTAGGAGAAGGAATGCGTCATAATGTCGGAACAACATCTAGAGCAGCAAAGGCACTAGCCGATGCAGGAATCAATATTGATATGATTAACCAAGGATCATCAGAGGTTAGTATGATGTTTGGAGTAAAGGCTCACGATGAGAAAAGAGCCGTGCAAGCATTATACAACGAATTTTTTGCATCAGTATTAGCATAATTAAATCTGGTGTCAGGCACCCCAAAAAGACAAAAGACTGTATTTGTCCATCTGTGGTGCCTGACACCTTTTTTGTAATAAAAAGGCCGGTGAGATGCTTCATACATCTCGCCGGCCTTTGGTGGTTGTGGTCATTTATTAGTGTTTAATATTATTTATTACACGCCTTTGTATGCTTTGCGATAGATTTCAGCCAGCTCAGTTACAAGAGGCATCTTAGGGTTGGCAGTTGTACACTGGTCTTCGAATGCGCGGTCAGATAATAGATCTAATCTGCTTTCGAATTCCTTCTTGTCAATTCCCTGTGATTCAATGCTCATAGGAACATTCATGCTCTTAGCTAGGTTAATGATAGCTTGAACTAGGCTTTCGACACCTTCTTCTGTCGTGCGAGCAGGAAGTCCTAGAATTCTAGCAATCTCAGCATAGCGCTGATCTGCAATAAAGTGCTCATATTTAGGGAATGCAGCAAGTTTCGTTGGTCTTGTTGCATTGAAACGAATAACATGTGGCATAAGAATCGCATTGGCACGTCCGTGTGGAACATGGAACTCAGCTCCAAGCTTATGAGCTAAAGAGTGGTTAATTCCAAGGAATGCGTTTGTAAACGCCATACCTGCGATTGCTGATGCATTATGCATTTTTTCACGGGCTTCTTCATCACTTGGATTTGCATATGCTTTTGGCAGATATTCGAACACTAACTGAATGGCTTTGATTGCAAGACCATCAGTGTAATCATTTGCCATAATGGATACATATGCTTCAATCGCATGTGTTAAAACGTCCATACCTGTATCTGCTGTAACTCCTTTAGGCAGAGTCATAACAAACTGTGGATCAATGATCGCTACATCTGGTGTTAACTCATAGTCTGCTAATGGATACTTCATATTATTAGCTTTATCGGTAATAACAGCAAATGATGTCATTTCTGAACCAGTACCGGAAGTAGTTGGAATGGCAACCATCTTAGCCTTTTTACCAAGGGATGGGTACTTAACAATACGCTTTCTGATATCCAAGAATTTTTGCTTTAAGCCAAAGAAGTCAACATCATCATGCTCATAGAACAGCCACATACCTTTAGCAGCGTCCATTGCAGAGCCTCCGCCCAATGCGATAATTACATCCGGCTCGAAGTTTCTCATCATTTGAGTACCCTTCATTACTGTATCAAGAGAAGGATCTGGTTCAACTTCAGAGAAGATTTGATAGTGAACATTATTTGGATGCTGATCTAAATAATGAGTCACCCTATCTACATATCCAAACTTAACCATCGCTGGGTCAGTTACAATGGCAACCTTTTTAATGCCTTCCATAACAGCTAAATATTGGACTGAGTTTTTATAGAAATAGATCTTTGGCGGAATCTTGAACCATTGCATATTTTTGTTTCTCCTTGCCATGCGCTTGACGTTAATTAAGTGTGTAGTCGTTACGTTAGCTGAAACAGAGTTGCCTCCAAAGGATCCGCATCCAAGTGTTAATGATGGTACCAATGAATTATAAAGGTCACCGATTGCACCCTGTGAAGATGGAGAGTTAAGAACTAGACGACCTGCCTTCATTCTTCTGCCGAACTCATCTTTAACCTCTTGACTATTAGAATGAAGCACTGCAGTATGGCCAAGTCCGCCGAATTCGAGCATTTCTTCAGCGCGTTTTAAGCCTTCTTCAGTAGAGTTTACCTTGATGCATGCCAATACAGGACTTAATTTTTCACGTGAAAGCGGATGGTCAGCACCAACACCTGTTAATTCTGCAATCAGTATCTTTGTGCCTTCAGCTACTTTCACACCAGCCATTTTGGCAATATCAACGGCGGATTGTCCAACAATAAATGGATTTACTGCACATGTATTTTCGTTAATAACCAATTTCTCAACCTTAGCTTTTTCTTCAGCATTTAAGAAATGACAGTTATGAGAAATTAATTCTTGCTTTACAGCATCATAGATTTCTTTATCAACAATAATTCCTTGTTCAGACGCACAGATCATTCCATTGTCAAAAGTCTTGGAAAGAACGACGTCATTTACAGCGCGTTTAATATTGGCTGTTTTCTCAATATAGGCAGGAACGTTACCTGGTCCTACTCCAAGTGCCGGCTTTCCGGAACTATAAGCAGATTTAACCATTCCGCCTCCTCCTGTTGCAAGAATTAAAGAAACCCCAGGGTGATGCATTAACTGTGTTGTTGCTTCTAAAGATGGGTTTTCAATCCATTGAATACAGTTTTCTGGTGCTCCAGCCTTAACAGCTGCATCTCTTAAAATTCTCGCAGCTTCGCTAGAGCATTTTTGTGCAGATGGGTGGAAGGCAAAAATAATTGGGTTACGTGCTTTAATAGAGATTAATGATTTAAACATGGTTGTAGAAGTTGGGTTTGTTACAGGTGTCATAGCGCAAATAACACCAACCGGCTCAGCGATTTCTACCACGCCAGCAAGTTCATCCTCATTGATAACTCCTACAGTCTTGTAATTTTTAATTGTATTCCATATGTACTCTGTACCAAAAATATTTTTAATAATCTTATCTTCATAAACACCACGCTTCGTTTCTTCAACTGCTAGTTTAGCTAATGGCATATGCTGGTCAATACCTGCAAGGGCCATTTCATGAACGATGTTATCAACTTGTTCTTGGTTGAAATTCTTAAATTGTTTTAAAGCTTCTTGGGCGTTTGATACTAGAGTGTCAATCATTTTAGTGACAGCCATTTCTTTAGTTAACTCTTTTTCTTTGATAGCCATGACAAAACCCCCTGATTAATAGATGCTTTTATGAAGATTATAAATATTTGGTACAGTTTTCATTATAAATGAAAGGGCTTACATTGTGTTTGTCTAATTATAGAATAATATTGTATAGAAAGTAATATATGTCACAGTTTCAATAATTTTACAAATTCCCATAGAAAAAAGAGACTGATGATTTTATCAGTCTCATACTCTATCTATTTACTTAACTCGCTCTAAAAGAAGGTTTAACTGCTTTTATCTGTCTGCGGACAGCGGCTAATAAAATGAATCCACATATCAGCAGTAAAACACTTGTTGTGATAAAAACAGAACCAAAACCAAAGTATCCTGAAATAATACCACCAATTGAAGGACCAATCATATTTCCAAGGAATTGGAGGCTTGTGTTATATCCTAATACTTCACCCTGCATGGCAATAGGTGCTTCTCGGCGTATATAGGCAACCCTTAACGGAATCAACCCGCCCATCGCAGCTCCAAGCACGAACCGAATAACAAGAAGATGCCAATACTCTGTAATAAAGGCCCCAGGAAGATAAATGATTCCTGTTACAAACAAGAGGATAACGAGCAGTTTAATATGTCCAAAACTATCTCCAAGGCTTCCCCATTTTCGTGCCATCAGTAAATTTCCCAGGCCTGTTAAGGAAAAGGCTAAACCAGAGAAAAAGGCTAAATTTGCAGCACCGTGTAATTCACTGACAAACAAGGATAGAATGGGCTGGATGCTAAAATTAGCAACCTGGATAAGCGTTGATAAAAGCAAAACAGTAATCATAACAGGGTTATGGATAATATGACTTAAGACCTCTTTGCTGGAATAGCTCTTCTTTTCATTGGCCTTTGCTTTTAATCTAAATTCCTTCGTTGTTAATACTAGAATGACTGAAATAACGATGCTGAAGGAGGTTGTTTGGAAGGTAGCAGCAAAGCCGACAGAATCCGCGAGCAAACCACCTAGAAGCGGCCCCATCAAACTCCCGGTAATATTTCCAGTTTGTAAGGTTCCGAGTACCCTCCCTGCTTTTTCCTTAGATGTCTGTGTTGAAATATAGGCCTGTGACATCGGAATAAAGCCGGTAAAAATGCCTGTGAAAAATCGAAGGATAAACAACTCAAAAACAGATGAAACAAATCCCATTAGAAAGAGTGATGTGGCTAATCCGAGACCAGAGAAAATAAGGATTTTCTTTCGTCCGTAATGATCTCCGACTTTTCCCCAAATAGGTGCAAAAATAAATGCCGTTACAAACGTAACAGCAAAGGTCCATCCTGCCCAATGCTGTACATATGTTGAAGAGTAATCCCCAAAGGTTTCAATTAATAGTGAAATAAAGGGGAGAACCATTGTCATACTTGCACCGACAAAAAAGTTTGCAAACCACATAATCCGTAGATTACGACGAGCTTGCTTTTGTTCTAGCATTCTATAAACACTTCTTTCCTCGAATATTTCGTGAAACTAAATATATATTTAATATCATAGTCCATTTACTAGAAAAAATGAAGGAATTAACCTTACCAGTTGAAATCCTCTAAGGTTAATGGTTGGGTGAAATGGATCATTTTAGTAGGATGAAATATTTTAATAATATTCAGAAAACATGTATGATTTAATTAACTACATTCCTTTCATTCAAAGGATGCAAGGCAGTAAAAGCTTATCAACTGGAGGAGGCTTCACATGGCAAGTGTTTTTTCATTTTTAAAACCCTATCGATTTCCAGCATTATTTGCTCTAGTCCTAATGCTAATTGAGTTAGCTGTCGAACTCATACAGCCGTACCTAATGGCAAAGGTAATAGATGAAGGGATCTTAAAGGAGCAGCTTTCCACAGTATTGCTTTGGGGTGGCGTAATGACAGGTATTTCTCTTCTATCGTTTCTGTCAGGCGTGACAAACTCCTTCTATGCGGCGCATGTAAGCCAAAGCTACGGCAATGATATCAGAAGAGTACTATATGAAAAGATACAGCGCTTCTCATTTGCCAATTTAAATCAATATCCTACTGCTTCTCTCATCACACGGCTGACAAATGATGTCACACAGCTTCAAAATACGATCTTTATGGGATTACGAATCATGATGAGGGCGCCATTACTCATTATTGGTGCCATGATTATGGCGTTTGTTGTTAATAGTAAGCTGGCTCTTATTCTTATCGTAACGGTTCCATTTGTGTTCCTTTTTCTTGTGTATGTATTGCAAAAAGGTAGAAAGCAGTTCGGAGAAGTTCAGAAAAGGCTTGATAAGGTAAATAGCGTGATGCGGGAGAACCTAACCGCCATGAGATTGATTAAGGCATTTCTACGGCAAAAGCATGAATCAAACCGCTTCAATCAGGAAAGCTCACAGCTGATGGAAAAAACATCAGATGCATTAAGATTCATGGAAACGATTATGCCGATATTGCTATTTGTTATGAACGTCAGTATTCTGGGCCTGCTATGGTTTGGCCGTGCTGAAATCAATCAAGGCGGTGTCAAGATAGGAGAGGTTGTTGCGATCATCAATTATGCACTGCGGATTACCTCGTCATTATCAGTTCTGTCCTTTATTATTTCTGCCTTTTCACGTTTCAGGGCCTCGGCGGACAGGGTTTCAGAGGTATTAACCGAGAAGGTTGACCAACATGATCATGATGGAGGAACAGAACAGTATGCTTCTTTGACAGGTAAGATTGAATTTAAACAGGTTTCTTTTCGTTACCCTGGAACAGCCGTAACCGTCATTGAGGATCTATCCTTCGTGATCAGACATAAGCAGACCGTTGCTGTACTTGGGGCAACCGGTTCTGGAAAAACATCATTATTTCAGCTTATTCCTCGGTTATACGATGCTGATCAAGGGGAGGTTTTAATTGATGATCAGAATGTAAATCGGTTTAACATGCAGCAGCTTCGAATGCAGATTGGCTATGTCCCGCAGGAATCCTTGCTGTTTACGGGATCGGTAAAAGAAAATATTTTGTGGGGGAAAACGGATGCCAGCATGGAAGAGGTCATCACTGCTGCTAAAGATGCCCAAATTCATGAGACGATTTGTAAATTTCCGGATCAATACGAGACAAAACTTGGACAAAAAGGAGTGAATTTGTCCGGCGGACAGAAGCAGCGTCTTTCGATTGCCAGAGCACTCATCAGAAAGCCGCAAATATTACTGCTTGATGACAGCACAAGCGCATTAGACCTTCAAACAGAAAGGAAGCTGCTGGAGGCTGTTAAGACATATGATTGTACCACGTTGATCGTCACTCAAAAGATTAGTACAGCTATCCATGCAGATTTAGTATTACTTCTAGAGGATGGAAGACTGCTTGCGAAGGGAAATCATGATTCATTACTAGCATTTTCTCCTCTCTATCAGCGAATTTATCAATCACAATTAGAAGAAGGGAGGATTGAAAATGCTCAAGGAGCTAAGTAAACCATTTCAATATAAGAGGATCGAATTAAACCCTGAAGCTAGTAAGAAAACAAAGCAGAAGGTTTCAATCAATGATTGGAAAGGTACGATAAAGAAACTATGGAACTATCTAATCGTTCATAAGAGAAAATTACTGTTCGTTTTTATTATGGTGATACTAAGCTCAGGACTTGGACTGCTTGGCCCCTTTTTATTAGGGAGAGCGATTGATGAGTATATTGTCTCGAAAAATCCAACGGGGCTTATTATGGTATTATCCAGCCTGCTGTTCATATTCATACTGCATTCACTATCACTATGGCTGCAGAATTACTCGATGATTGGGATTGCCCAAAAAACTGTAAGGACAATGAGGAGGGAGCTTTTTCAACATCTCCATAAGCTTCCTATTTCCTTTTTCGATAAAAAAAAGCATGGTGAATTAATGAGCAGGGTCACGAATGATATTGAAAATGTCAGTTCGACATTAAACAGTTCGTTTATTCAAATCATTTCAAGTATCCTAACCTTAGCAGGCACCATTCTTGTTATGCTTTTCTTAAGCCCTTTGTTAACAATGGTTACACTGATTATTGTGCCATTAATGTACATGGGGATGAAGTGGATTACGAACCGGACGAGCAGGCTTTTTAAGGAGCAGCAGCGAAACCTTGGGGAACTGAATGGCTTTATTGAGGAAACCATTTCCGGACAAAGAATTGTTAAAGCCTTTTCCCAGGAACAGAAGGTTCTTGCGGATTTTGATGACAAAAGTGAAAAGCTAAAGATAGCAGGCTTCTGGTCACAATCCTATTCGGGATTAATTCCCAAGCTAATGAACGTCTTAAATAATCTGAGCTTTGCTATCGTCGCTGCGGCTGGTGGAGTGTTAGCCTTAAAAGGGGCTGTCACGATCGGGACGATTGTTATTTTTACCGAATATGCCAGACAATTTACAAGACCGCTTAATGATTTGGCTAATCAGTTTAATACATTATTATCTGCAGTAGCAGGTGCTGAACGTGTCTTTGAGATTCTTGAACTGGATGAGGAAACAAATGATGAAGAGAATGCAGTGTCACTTTCAAATATGAAGGGAGAAATTGAGTTCCGTAATGTTTACTTTTCGTATGAAGAGGATTCTCAAACCATCCAGAATGTTAGTTTTACTGCTTCAAAAGGGGAAATGATTGCGCTTGTCGGTCCGACTGGAGCGGGTAAGTCAACCATTATCAATCTTCTATCGCGATTTTACGATGCAGGGAGTGGCAGTATATGGATTGATGGTCATGAAATTAAAACGATTACAAGAGAAAGCCTGAGGAAATCAATGGCGTTTGTTCTTCAGGATTCCTATCTTTTTGAAGGGACGATTCGGGAGAATATTCGCTTTGGAAGGCTAAATGCATCTGATGAAGAGGTGATAGAAGCAGCTAAGGCAGCGAATGCTCATTCCTTTATCATGAAGCTGCCCAACCAGTATGATACAATACTGAAACAGGATGGCGGCGGAATCAGTCAGGGTCAAAAACAGCTTTTGTCCATCGCAAGGGCAGTATTAGCCGATCCGGTTATCTTAATATTAGATGAGGCCACAAGCAGTATTGATACTGTAACAGAGCTGCGAATTCAAGAAGCACTTGGTCGCCTGATGAAGGGAAGAACGAGCTTTGTTGTTGCTCATCGTCTAAATACGATTCGAAGGGCCGATCAAATCCTTGTTTTGTCGGAAGGGAAAATCCTGGAAAGTGGCACGCATGATGAACTGATAGGTAGTAAAGGGTACTACTATGAACTTAGTGGTCAATGACTAGAAATAATGTAAAGGGGGCACTCAACGAGGGGCCTCTTCTTACCTTTTGACTGACTGGTCATATTATACTATACTAATCTAGAAGACATTTCATGAGGGATGGCGGACAAGGTTGAAAACGATTGATCAAATCATAGAAGTATTGAGGAAGCTTGGCATTAACGCTGAAAAAGTGTATAGGAAACCAAAGGAGACTTTTTAACCCTAATGATACCAACAGAAGAATTGAAAAAAAAGGTTCTTGAAACTGAAAATCTGCAATCAAACCTAAATGAATGGAAAGAACAATTATTTGTCTATAAATTTGCCCTAGAAGAAATCAATACAAAACTAAAAATACTAAATGAAGAATATCAATATATTCATAATCACAATCCGATTGAACATATGAAATCCAGAATTAAAAGCCCGGCAAGTATTGTGAAGAAGCTTCAGCGAAAAGGAATAGATATTACCATTGAAAATGCGCTGGAACATATTCATGATATCGCTGGAGTTCGAATTACATGTTCTTTTATATCAGATATTTATACGATGTATGAAGCAATCAGCAGACAGGATGACATTGAAGTCATAAGAGTCAAGGATTATATCAAACATCCAAAAGCAAACGGCTATAAAAGCCTGCATTTAATCGTGAAAATACCTGTTTTCCTTTCAAATCATGTGGAAAAGGTAAAGGTTGAAATACAGATACGAACCATTGCTATGGACTTCTGGGCAAGTCTGGAGCATAAAATCTACTACAAGTTTGACAAAGAAATCCCTCATGAGCTGCAAATGGAATTAAAGAATGCTGCAGAGGCTGCTCATTTTTTAGATGAAAAGATGAAAAAAATCAGTGACGAAGTGGATCTTTATAAATTAGAAGCAATGAAAATTTAATCGTGTATAGAGTAGGAAAACGAGTGGTGGGAATTACACATTCGTTTTCCTTTTTTTATTTTCTATTATTTTTTAGTCTGTTGTATAACAAAAGTGCTGATTTTTAAATAAATTTATTGTTATTAATAGAAAACTTCAATATAATTGGAATAGATTTAATTTTCAAAATATGGAAAGGCTGGTGTTAGAATGTCAGAGTTTTTAACCATGGTAAGCGATTTTGTTTGGGGTCCTCCGACACTTATCCTCATTGTTGGAACAGGGTTGTTTCTCACATTCCGGATTGGTTTTTACCAGTTTAGCAGTTTACCGTATGCGTTAAAGCTTGCCTTTACAAAAAATCAAGACCAGACCTCTGAAGGCGATATTTCTCACTTCCAATCCTTAATGACAGCTTTGGCTGCTACAATTGGTACCGGAAATATAGCCGGAGTTGCAACGGCGGTTGTTTTGGGGGGGCCTGGAGCTGTATTCTGGATGTGGGTAACAGCACTCGTTGGGATGGCGACAAAATATTCCGAAGCCATTCTAGCAGTTAAATATCGTGTTGTTGGTAAAAACGGCCAGATGGCTGGCGGACCTATGTATTTTATTGAAAAAGGCTTGGGCTGGAAATGGCTTGCTGTTCTATTTGCCCTGTTTGGTTCCATTGCAGCCTTTGGTATCGGAAGCTCAGTTCAATCAAACTCTGTTGCTGCTGCTGTAGAATCAAGCTTTGGCTTGAATCCATGGATTACTGGAATTATTTTAACGATTTTTACGGCCCTTGTAATATTAGGCGGAATAAAAAGCATTGGAAGAGTAACGTCATACTTTGTTCCAATCATGGCTGTTTTTTATGTAGCAGGCGGTCTTGTAATCATTTTAATGAATATTGATATTTTGCCCTCTGCTTTAGGACTTATTTTTACAGATGCATTTACGGGGCAGGCAGTTGCAGGTGGAGCGATTGGCGCTGTTATTCGGTGGGGAGTTGCGCGCGGTGTATTTTCCAATGAAGCAGGTATGGGTTCCGCACCGATAGCTGCAGCAGCTGCAAAGACAGACCATCCAGGTCGTCAAGCACTTATCTCGATGACAGGAACGTTTTTAGATACAATTGTTGTTTGTTCGATTACAGGTATTACCTTAGTAATGGGCGGCATGTATATTGGAAACGGTGACCTAACAGGGGCGGCATTAACAACCGAAACGTTTGATGCGCTGCTTCCAGGCGGGGGCTGGATTGTTACAATTGGAATTATTTTATTCGCGTATTCCACTGTTCTAGGATGGGCTTATTATGGAGAAAAATGCTTTGAATATCTTTTTGGGGATAAATCAATTACAGCCTATCGAGTGGTTTATACTTTAACCGTTTTACTTGGAGCAGGTATGAATCTCGGTTTGGTATGGACAATCGCTGATATCTTTAATGCATTAATGGCCATCCCGAACTTAATCGGACTTATTGCTTTATCGGGAGTAGTCGTAGCTTCAACGAAGGAGTTTAAAAAGCTGAGAGCTCAAGAGAAATTAGAAGCGCAAAAAGGGACCAATGTCACGGCCTAATCTTAAAACAAAAAAGCCTGTAATGATAGTAGTTTACTATCATTACAGGCTTTTTGCATTTGCTTTGAATTATCCTATTTCAGATTGAATAACAGTGTGTTTCTCCGCTTTTGGAACGCTTTTTTCTTCTTCTGTCTCTGCAACACCTGGGTGGAATTCATTTTCCATTTTCGAAACAACAACTGTAGCAACACCGTTACCGATTAGGTTTGTGATGGCTCTTGCTTCAGACATAAAGCGGTCAACACCTAATAGTAAAGCAATACCTTCAACAGGAATCATCGGGAAAGCAGCTAAGGTTGCTGCAAGTGTGATAAAGCCTGATCCTGTAACACCGGCAGCGCCTTTTGATGTTAGCATCAAGATTCCTAATAAAGTGATTTCCTGCCAGATTGAAAGGTCCACTCCATAGGCCTGTGCAATAAAGATGGCAGCCATTGATAAGTAAATTGCCGTACCATCTAGGTTAAAAGAGTAACCTGTTGGAACAACTAAACCGACTACAGATTTCGAACAGCCGTACTTCTCTAAACGTTCCATCATTTTTGGAAGCGCTGATTCTGAAGAAGATGTTCCTAAAACAAGGAGGATCTCTTCTTTGATATAGGAAATAAACTTAAAAATATTAAATTTATAAAATTTAGCAACTGCACCTAAAATTAAGACAACAAATAGGAACATCGTAATATAAACGGAACCCATCAGCTTTCCAAGTGATACAAGTGAGCCAAGACCGAAATTACCAATTGTGTATGCCATGGCACCAAATGCCGCGATTGGTGAAAACTTCATGATAATATTTACAATACCGAAGAAAATCTCAGAAATCTTTTCGAACAAAGACACAACGGGCGCTGCTTTTTCACCCATTGCAGCCATAGAAATTCCAAATAGAACGGCAAAGAATAAAATTGGCAGTAACTCGCCGCCAGCTAATGCTGCGACAGCGTTTTCTGGAATGATACCCATAATAAATGACATGAATCCATGTTCAGATTCTGCAGCTTGTGTAGTGTATTGAGAGATATCGCCGCCCTCTACTGCACCGATGTTAAAGCCTTTCCCCGGCTGAAGGAGATTAACGATAATAAGACCAATTGCAAGGGCAAAGGTGCTGATGATTTCAAAATAGAGAAGGGCTTTGCCGCCAATTCTCCCTACCTTTTTTAAATCTCCCATACTTCCAATACCGATAACAACTGTAAAAAAGATAATCGGTGCAATGACCATTTTAATTAACCTAATGAAAATGTCAGCAAGCACTTTAAGCTTTGCCCCGAATTCAGGGAACATAAAACCAATTGCAATCCCTAATAAAATACCAATAACTACCCGAACAGTTAAGTTGTTCAACAGCTTTTTCAACTACATATCCCCCTTTTTGTTTTTATTCCCCTTATTTATATCCTTTATTTGTGAACGTTTTGTAACTGTTTTCTATATTATCAGACTATTGGAATAAACTATTATTATGGTATTATTGTTCTTTTTGTTCTTTTTGGTCTCTCTTTGTTATATAACATTAAAAACCGTTTGTTTATCGATATTTAAAAACGATACTTTTTGAAATAAATAATTGAAAGCGGTTTAATTTCCATATTGTTATACAACAAAAAAACGATCCATATTGGACCGTTTTAAGCGAAAAATTATTTACTGTTTTTTTGAAATATTATTGATTGTGTCATTTGTCACCTGTTTTTCTATTTCTTGATAAAGCGGGTTAAACTTATCCATCCATCGTTCTTTTGCTTCATCAGGCAGTTCATAGATCGAAACGTCCGTTTGCTTTTTTAGCTCTTCCAGCTGACTTTCGTTCATTTTCTTAGATTCATCCATGTTCCAGTAGGTGGTTTCTAGCATTGCTTCATTGATTTGCTGTTGGATATCAGAAGGAATACGGCTCCAGAAATTTTTGTTTATGATAACGCTGTAACCCAAGTAACCGTGGTTGCTTAGGGTTAAATAGGGCTGAAATTTATACAGTCCCTTTGAATAGATATTTGAAATCGTATTTTCCTGGCCGTCAAATTGACGCTTTTCAAGTGAACTGTATACGTCTGTGAAAGAAGCGGTAACCGGCTTAGCGCCAAGTAATTGAAACTGTTTTTTCAGTACATCACCTGACATTACTCGGAAGGTAAGATCCTGAAAATCGTCTGGTTCAAGTAATGGATGAGCACTGCTTGTCATTTGTTTGAAGCCATTACTCCAAAATGCCAAGCCCTTCATATTTTCGTTATCAAGAAACTGTAGAAGCTCTTTACTGGTTTTTCCCGTAAAAACAGCTTTAGCGTGCTCGTAATCACGAAAAAGGAACGGCAAATCTAAAACCTTCCATTCTGGTACAAGCTCTGTCATGTTGGTATAGCTGGGTGCAATCATTTGGATGTCTCCACGTTTTAGTGCCTTAATCTCCTCATTATCTGAATACAGTATTCCATTTGGGTAAACCTCTACCTTGACCCGGCCATTTGTTTTTTCGTAGACTAGTTCAGCGAATTTCTGAGCAGCAAGCCCTTTAGGGGTATTTTCGGCCACAACATGACTAAACACAATGGTTATTTGATTTTCTAAACCTTGCTGTTCTTCATCAATAGTCATTTTCTCTTGTGGGAAGATTGTTTCGGTATCAATTAGTATAAAGAGAACTAATCCAAAAATCGTAAGCAGGCTGGCAACCACAAAGTGCTTCATTGTATATTCCTCTTTTTTGCATTTTTCGTGTGAGTCCCATTAGAGGGACTGCCAATAATCTAATGATATCATTTTTCTTTCTGTCTGGATGCTATTGCATGATATTATAAAAATATAAAGTTTAACTTCATTCATCTTTCGTTTCCCATGGTATTAGTGGTAGAGGAATGAAGTTATGCCTCCGGCGGATCCCTCGGATTTTTTAAAGGTAATTTATCGAGCGAGGTCGATAAAAATCCGAGCGCAAATTCGACGGAGCGAATTTGATTTGAAGGGGATACCCTATGAAGATTCGTTCATCTATCCAGTGGAAAATGACAAGTCTTATTATTTATATTGTTTGGTTTTCATTAGTTCTCTTGGGCGTTATTTTGATTGGACAGTTTTTACGAGAGCAGGAGTATGAGGTAAAGGAACGCGCGCTGCTGACAGCTAGAACCGTTGCTGAACTGCCAATCATGAATGAAAATATGGGAGAAAAGCCGGAAGCCGATTCAACGCTATCTAAGATTGTAGAGAGACTAAGGATGATTAATGATGCTGATTATATTGTCATTCTTAATATGGATCGCATCCGTCTTACGCACCCGAATGCTGAGCTTATCGGAACGCCTTCTACAAGTGCTGATGAGGGTGCATCCTTTACTGAGCATAGCTATACCTCCAAAGCCAAAGGAGAAGTTGGAACTGTGATTCGGGCCTTTGTCCCAATTATGAACAGTGCTCATAAGCAAATTGGGGTGGTCATCGTTGGATATAAGCTGCCGGGAATTCTTGCGATGGTGTCTTCTCTAAAGGTCCAATTATTTCTAACAGCCGGTATTACGTTAGGCTTCAGCGCATGGGGAGCATGGATTTTAGCTAGACATATCAAAAGACAAATGTTTAAGCTTGAGCCGGAGGAAATTGCCCGTATTCTTGTAGAGCGAACAGAAACCTTTAATGCGATGCAGGAAGGAATTATCGCGATAGATAATGATGAAGTGATTACGATCTTTAATGATAGAGCAAAGAAAATGCTTGGGGTGGAAGGAGAAGTTATTGGCAGGAAGGTGAAATCCGTCTTGCCTGATTCCTATCTGCCGGAAATATTGGAGGTTAATAAGCCAATTTATAATAAGGATTTGCATATTCGTAATCTTGCTATTGTGAGTAATCGAATACCGATTAAAGTAAATGGGAACACAGTCGGGGCCATTGCTGTCTTTCAAGATCGCACCGAGGTGAAAAAACTTGCTGAGGAGCTGACGGGTGTAAAGGCATTTGTGGGCGCCCTTAGAGCGCAAAACCATGAACATATGAATAAGCTTCATACGATAGCCGGATTAATTCAGCTGGGGAAAAACGATAAGGCTTTGGAGTATGTATTCGAGGCATCCGAGGAGCAGGGAGAACTGACGCGATTTTTGAGCCGTAATATCGGGGATGATAGTCTGGTAGGTTTGCTGATTGGTAAAGTCAGCCGCGCGAAGGAGCTTGGGATTCATATTGAAATGGATCGCCGCAGTATTTTAACAGGATTTCCAAAGCTGATGGACCATCATGATTTTGTTCTGATTATTGGAAATTTAATTGAGAATGCCTTTGATTCCTTTAAAAATAGATCGGGAAACGATAAGGAAATTTATGTAAGTATTCAACAAACGGATAAAATATTAAATATCTTAGTAGAGGATAATGGCTGCGGTATTCCAAATGATAGGCTGCCATTGATTTTTGAAGAGGGGTATACCTCGAAAACCTCTGCGACGGGAAGAGGAATCGGTCTTTATCTTGTCAAACAAATCGTTGATAAGGGGAACGGCAGGATCCATGTCGAATCAACGGTTGATCAAGGAACGACTTTTTCAATTACATTTGAAATGGGTGAGGGAGAATGATTAAAGTCGTCTTAATAGAGGATGACCTCATGGTACAGGAGGTAAACCGACAGTTTGTTGATCAAGTGAACGGCTTTCAGGTGGTTGGAGTTGCTAATAATGGGGTACAGGGGTTGGAGCTGATAAGAGAATTAAAACCGGACCTGGCTTTAGTGGATGTGTACATGCCTGATTTGGATGGTCTCGAGACCCTATTGAAAATTCGAACAGAGGCACATACGGTGGATATTATCGCCATAACGGCAGCGAGTGATATGGAAACGGTTCGGTCCTTTATTCAGAATGGGGCATTTGATTATATTGTTAAACCATTTAAATTTGAACGAATAAAAAAATCTCTTGAAAACTATCGGGCATTCTACCTTCGGTTATTAGAAAAGGAAAGTATATCACAAAAGGAATTAGATGAGATTTTCTTCAAGACAGAGGAAATAGAATCGGAAATAAAAGAGGATTATGGTGTTCTTCCAAAAGGGCTAAACCAACTGACATTGGATAAAATCATTGATTTTTTATCTCAGTGTAAGGAGTCTCTTTCAGCTGAAAGTGTTGCAGAAGGTGTAGGGCTTGCAAGGGTCACCGTTAGAAGATACCTGGACTTTTTGGAGAAGTGCGGGAAAGTAGAGCTGGATATTTATTATGGTGGGATTGGCCGACCAATTAATAAGTACCTGTTAAAAAGAGGTTGAATAGCCTAAATAGATTTACAATTCTGTAAAGAACTATACAAATATTTAGAATCTCTTAAAATGACCTTACCATCTTCTTAACAAATATTTATTACTATTTTAATTATAGAAAAGGTAATAAATAATTGAAAAGAGGGTACTAACGTGACTGAAATTAATCGCCGTAAATTTTTAACATATGTAGGAACAGGGGCTGCTGCCTTAACTGTTGCATCAACCGGTCTTGGTGGACTAGCTCCAAAGGTAGAAGCAAAGGGCAGAGATGCAGCAAACAATCTATTTGGCTTTAATAAAAAAGTATCCGGCTTAAACTTCAAGCCAATCGCACCATCTGATGCAGATGATGTTATCCTGCCAAAAGGATATAAATATGAAGTAATTGCAGCTTACGGGGATACAATTAATAAAGCAGGAGATACATTTGGTTTTAATAATGACTTTACACAATATTTCCCTATCAATGGTTCAAGCAGCCATGGATTACTTTGGGTAAACCATGAGTATTCTAGTGATCTTTTCGTTCAGGGTGCACCCGGTGCAAATGGTAAATACTCAGCAGCACAAATTGAAAAAATGCTTTATGTACAAGGCGGCTCTATTATCGAAGTAAAAGGAGACAAAAAAGGCGGCTGGAAGCTGGTTTCAGATTCAACAATTGCTCGCCGAGTTTCTGGTTTAACTCCTTTTATCTTAACCGGCCCAGCCTCAAGCCTAGCTAAAGAAGTAAAAGGTACTTTTGCAAACTGTTCTGGCGGTAAAACATTATGGAATACAGTTCTTTCTGCTGAAGAAAACTATGAAGATACTTGCGAAGCTGCAGGCCTAGATGAAAAACACTATGGCTGGATTGTTGAAGTGGATCCGTTTGATCCTAAATTCCAAGTTCGTAAGCATACATCATTAGGGCGCTTCCACCATGAAAATGCTGCAATGGGTCTGACAAATGATGGCCGCGTGGCTGTTTACATGGGTGATGACGTTAAAGACGCATGTGTTTATAAGTTTATTAGTAAAGATAAATATGTTGAATCAGCTGGTAGAGCTAATTCTAAGCTTTTAGAAGAAGGTACACTTTATGTTGCGAACATGAAAAAAGGCGTATGGGAACCTATGACAATTGAAAATGTTCGTGGAAAAATTAATGGTAAAGCAGATCTTGAGGCTAAATACCAAACTCAAGCAGATGTTCTCGTATATGCTGATGAAGCTTCACTTTTAGTTGGTGGAACACCAACAGACCGACCAGAAGACGTGGAAATCTCTCCATTTGATAAAACTGTTTTCATTGCACATACAAATAACGATAAACATGGTAACTTCCATGGCCATATTACAAGATTTATCGAGGATAACAATGATCTTGGTTCATTAACATTTGATTTTGAAATTTTTGCTGCTGGCGGTAAGCAGAGCGGCTTTAGTGCACCTGATAACTTAACATTTGATAGCAATGCAAATCTTTGGACAGTTACAGATATTTCTTCAAGCAGCTTAAATAAAGGAATTCATAAGCATTTCAAAAATAACGGATTATTTGTCATTCCAACTGTAGCTTACAAGAATGTAAAAGAAGATGAAGTAGGAGAAGCCTATCAATTTGCTTCAGGCCCAGTAGAGGCTGAAATGACAGGACCATGCTTTACACAGGATGAAACAACCTTATTCTTAGCTGTACAACATCCAGGTGAAAATTCAAAGGATGTCAAAAATCCAACAAGTATGTGGCCGCACCGTAAAGGCGACACAATGCCTAGACCAGCTGTAATTGCAATTACTGGATTTTAATTACTCGGTGCCGGACACCATAAATGGACAAGTGTCTTTCTTTGGTGCCTGACACCAAACTTATGAGGAGGAATCATATGCTTACCAATATTGGGATTCCTGGATTAATTCTATTATTAGTACTTGCGCTGATTATTTTTGGGCCATCAAAGCTCCCTGAATTAGGACGAGCTGTGGGGTCGACGTTAAAGGAATTTAAAAAATCAGCTAAGGATTTAGTTGCGGATGATGAGGAATCAGATGGGAAAGAAATAAAAAGAATTAAATAATGTATTTTTTGTAACAAAGTAAAAGGGCCTGTTTAAAAAAACGGGCCCTTTTTTATTTTATTAGATTTTAAAGATATAAAAATATGATATAAATAGTAAATCATCATGTGAAACAATTCACTTACAACAGTTGGACCTGAAACCGCATTCAAAAATATAAACGTAACTGATACACTTAAGTCAGTAAGGGGGAATCAATTTATGTACTTAGATGAAAGGAGCAACCAGTTATTAAAGGAGGTTCTTGGTAACCCCGAAATTTCTAATGCTAAATTAGAAGAGAAATTCCAGCTATCACGAAGACAAGTTAATTATAGCTTCCATAAATTAAATGATTGGTTAGAAGCAAATAACTATCCAAAAATAAAAAGAACAAATTCAGGTAAGTTTATTGTTAGTCCAGTAATCATCGACATATTTTCAGAGAATATCAATCATTCATCAAGAAAAAGCAGCTATATACCATCTGAAAAGGAACGAGCAAAGTTTATTCTTTTGATGCTGGTTAGCAGTTCTGAAGAATTATCGTTAGTACACTTCTCAAGTGCACTCGACGTCAGTAAAAATACAATCCTTAGAGATTTAAAATGCGCTCAAGTAATTGTTGAAGAATATCAATTGGAAATTATTTATTCTAGATTGTATGGATATGATTTATCGGGAAGTGAATGGAATAAAAGAAAACTGCTTGTTGATTTGTTGCAGGAAGCATTTAGATCTTATGATAGTGAATGGTATCTTGGAAAATTGTTGGAAATCCATACTGATGAAATTGAACATCTCAAACGATTAATGGAAAAGGTCGAAACTCGCCTCTATTTAAAATTTAGTGATGAGAGAATGAAACTCTTACAATATGTCATCGCTATATTATACAGACGAATAAAAAGAGGGAAACTAGTCGACGATTTTTATCATATTGATTATCAAAAATTATCAGATACAAAGGAATATGAAGCAGCAGAGATATTGGTGCAAGATTTAGGGCATGTACCACAAGCGGAACGTTTGTTTATTACCTTGCAGCTTCTAGCATCAAATGTCTTATCTTCAGAATTTTTAACCGATAGAGAAGTTCCTCAGTTGAAGAACGCATTACGAGAAAGCTTAGAAACCTTTGAAAGAAAGGCAGTAGTGCAATTGAAAGATAAAGAGGGCTTTTTAGATAAATTATTATTGCATATGATGCCTGCTTACTATCGGATAAAGTATCAGCTAACAACGAATTATTCAATGGTCGAAAAGGTTAGTGAAGAATTTGAGGCTATTCACTATATGGTCAAAGATTCTTTAAAGCCACTTGAAGATTATATAAATTGTAAAATACCAGAAAATGAAATTGGATTCCTTACGATTTTAATCGGTGGTCATTTAATTAAGAGTGGTGAAACGATTCACACAAAGAAGAAAGCATTGGTTGTTTGCCCGAATGGTGTATCGATCTCAAAGTTAATGGAAAATTCATTGCGGGATTTATTTCCGGAGTTCTATTTCTATGATGCATTTTCAATTCGAGAGTTTCAAGAAATGAACTTAGAAACAGATATCGTTTTCTCTCCGGTTCCAATTCAAACAGATAAGAAATTATTTATGGTAAATGGTGTAATGACGGAATATGAAAAATTACAATTGCGTCAACGAGTAATGAAGGAAATATTCGGCTTAAACTCAAATGTTATTAATGTCCATCAAATACTCAATATTATTGAAAAACACGCCAAAGTAGTGGAAAAGCAAGCCTTGAAAAATGAGCTGCAAGAATATTTCACTTCCCAATCCTCAAATGGCCAGGAACAAAAAGTAACCATTCAACTTTCAGATTTAATTCATTTAGATAACATTATTTTAAAGGATTATGTTGAGAGTTGGCATGAAGCAATTGAAATTGCAGCAAAGCCTCTTTTAGAAAAGGGAGTCATAACAGGGTCATATGTTGAAGAGATGAAAAAACAATATCCAGCAGCTTCACCACATATCGTCCTTGGAAGAAATATTGCCATTCCACATGCTAGCCCAGAGGATGGAGTTAATAAAGTTGGTATGAGCTTATTGAAGATTGAAAATGGTCTTACTCTAGAGGATGGGAAAAAACTCCATTTTATCGCCGTTATTGCGGCAGTCGATAAAAATCAACATTTAACTGCATTATTGCAATTAATGAAATTAGCCAGTTCAGATGAATCAATTGCAATCATGCAAGACTACAAAAGCGTAAAAGAAATATACGACATGATCAAATTTTATTCAAAATAGTAAATTTTATAACAGAATGGAGAGGGCCAGTTTGTCTTTAGAAAAATTCTTAAAGGATGAGTTGATCAAACTTAACCTATCGTGTGAAGATCAAGATCAACTCTTTGAAATTTTTTATAATGAAGCCTTAGCAAACGACTATGTTGATGAAATGTTTTTGAAAAAGATTAAGGAACGCGAGTCTGTTTTTCCAACGGGATTAAAGATTAATGATTATAGTGTTGCAATCCCACATACAGATCCAGAATATGTGAAAGAACAATTTATTGCTGTGGCTACATTAGAAAATCCAGTTAAGTTTCATTTAATGGATGATGCTAGTCAGAAAACAGATGTAAGCGTTGTAATCATGCTGGGTTTAAACCAGCCACATAGTCAAATTGAAGCATTGCAAGAACTTATGAGGATTATTCAGGATAAGGGTAATGTAGATTACTTGTTAGCTGCAAAAAATAAAGAAAGTGTCAGAACAGTATTTAAGCAATTAGTTTAAAACTGATAAATGATTATCTCATTCTTATAATGAATATACAAAAAAATTATTTTACTACACAGTAAATATATTGGAGGAATAAATCATGGCAAAAACAGTATTAGTAGCATGTGGAGCAGGTATCGCAACTTCAACAGTGGTGTGTAACCGCGTAGAAAATTTAATTAAGGACAATAAAATTGATGCGAATGTTGTTCAATGTAAAATTGCTGAAGTGGCATCTCGTCAAGATGGGGCAGATTTAATCGTTTCGACAACCATTCTTCCCACAACCTACAAAATTCCTGCTTTAAGTGCTACTGCATATATCACAGGTATTGGCATGGAAGCATTGGATAAAAAGATACTTGACCATCTAAAGTAAGAAGCTATGGGTCTGCATTCAGTGAGATGCAGATTCATATTCCGACTAAACATATTATTTTTATCTAAATAATCTTAAATGTGAGGGTTTAATATGGACAGTTTATTAGCAGGCGTACAATACGTATTAAATTTAGGTCCAACAGTTATTTTGCCGATTGCTATATTATTCATTGGTTTATTATTCGGTACTGGATTCAAAAATTCATTTAAATCAGGGATTATCATCGGAATTGGTTTCGTTGGTATTAACTTAGTTATCGGTGTTTTAGTTGACAATTTAGGTCCTGCAGCACAACAAATGGTTGATCGGTTTGGGTTAAGTCTTACTGTTGTGGATGCTGGTTGGCCTTCTGCAGCAGCAGCATCCTGGGCTTCACCGGTTGCAGCTATTTTGATTCCAATCTGTTTAGTGGTCAATATCATTTTGCTAGTTCTTAAAGGAACAAAAACGTTAGACATTGATATTTGGAATTACTGGCACTTTATTGCTGCGGGTGCAACTGGATATGTTGTGACTGGCAGCTGGTGGTTTGCTATCCTATGTGCAGTTCTTTATGAAATTGTCGTTTTAAAAGTGGCTGACTGGACAGCTCCATTGATTCAAAAATATTTTGGGCTCGAAGGAATTTCCCTTCCAACCGGTTCAACTGCTGCATTTGGTCCGATTGGTATATTAGTAGGCTGGCTGATTACAAAAATCCCTGGTCTTAATAAACTACATGCAGATCCTGAATCAATTCAAAAACGTTTTGGTATCTTCGGGGAACCGATGATGATGGGATTAATCCTAGGTTTAGTTATTGGAATATTAGCGGGTTATGATGTTGGAGGCGTAACAAAAATCGGTATTTCCATGGCAGCAGTCATGCTATTAATGCCTCGTATGGTGAAAATTCTAATGGAAGGCTTAATTCCAATTTCAGAAGCAGCACGTAATTTCTTACACAAGCGCTATGGTGATCGCGATATCTATATTGGCTTGGATGCAGCATTATCTGTTGGACATCCATCTGTCATGGCAACTGCTCTAATTTTAGTTCCAATTACATTATTCATAGCAGTTATTTTACCTGGAAATAGAGTATTGCCATTTGGTGATTTAGCAACCATTCCTTTCTATATTGCATTCGTAGTTGCATATTTAAGAGGAAACATTGTTCACTCAGTACTTGCAGGGACTGTAATGGTCACCTTATCGCTTTGGATGGCAACGAACTTTGCACCGGTTCATACACTTATGATGGAAGGTGCCCAATTTACTGCACCAGGTGGTGCAACGGAAATTTCAAGTTTAGACCTTGGAGGTAACTTATTTAACTGGGCTATTTTGAAATTCTCACAAATGTGGCATGCAATGTTTTAATCATTGAACAGCATAGGGATTGTCTTATAGCTGGATCGGTTCTTTCAAATACCCACCCATAAGACAAAATTCATTCTGACATTTTGTCTTATGGTGTCTTTAAGGAAATAGGACGGAGGAGGTCAATCATGAAAGCAGCAGTATTGTATTCGGAGAATAAGATTGTCTATGAAGATATTGAGATAGAAGCTTGTAAAGCAGATGAAGTGAAGATAAAAGTAATGGCAGCGGGGATATGCGGCTCTGATACACATAAAATGACAAGTAAATGGAAATATTCTTTACCAGCTATCATGGGTCATGAATTTTCAGGTTATATTGTCGAGAAAGGCGAGAATGTCACTAATTATGAAATTGGTGATCGTGTTCTAGGTGTTCCTTTTGAACCGTGCCATAAATGCGAGTATTGCTTGAGAGGTCAGTTTTCTCTCTGTGAAGACTATGGCATGATTGGAGCAAAATCATTTGGAGCCTTTGCCGAATACGTAAATGTTAAAGCCTCAAATGTACTTCCAATTGGTGAGATGGATTTTGAAGAAGCAGCTATGGTTGAACCACTTTCCGTTGCACTTCATGGAATTTTAGGGCTTGAACCACGGATCGGCGATGTGGTGGCTGTTTTCGGAGCAGGTACAATCGGGATGTTAGCTATCGAATGGTTAAAAATTGCAGGAGCAAAGGAAATAATCGCGATTGATATTTCTGAGGAAAAGCTAAAAGAAGCGAAGGATAGAGGCTGTGATAAAGTAATCAATCCACTAAAAGAAGACTTACAGTCAAAAATTAATGAATATACAAATAATCTTGGAGTGGACATAGCAATAGAATGTGCTGGATCTAAAATAACTCAAGAACAGTGCCTGTTAATTACTAGAAAGAAAGGGAAAGTGGGCTATTTAGGCATTGCATATTCGGATGTCCATTTGTCAGAGAAGGCATTTGAGAATATTTTTAGAAGAGAACTAACATTGAAAGGCTTCTGGAACTCTTATTCAGCACCATTCCCTGGAGAAGAATGGAGAACGAGCATCGATTTTATTAATAAGGGAAAAATCAATGTCAAAGAATTAATATCTCATCGATTCTCATTAGAAGATACGCAGAAAGCATTTAATTTGATGATTAATCGTGAAGAGTCTTATGGAAAAGTTATGATTAAACCTAATGTTGAGTAAAAAGAGAGGGATAATAAGATATGAAAGCAGTAGTGAAGCATGAAGTTGGCTATGATAATATGTCACTTGTTGAAATTTCTGAACCAGTAGCAATTGATGATAAGGTGAAAATAAAAGTCTCGTATACTGGTATTTGCGGCTCAGATATTCACACATTTAAAGGAGAATACAGTAACCCTACACTTCCTGTTGTGTTGGGACATGAATTTTCAGGTGTTGTTGTAGAGGTTGGACAAGACGTAAGAAATGTAAAGGTTGGAGACCGGGTAACGAGCCAAACTACGTTTACCACTTGTGGGGAATGTGAGTACTGTTTAGAAAAAGATTATAATTTATGTTCTAATCGAAAAGGTTTAGGGACCCAAGTAAATGGAAGCTTTGCGGAATATGTTATTTCTCGTGAAGAAAGTGTTCATGTGTTACCGGAAGAAATAAGTTTGATGGCAGCTTCATTAACAGAACCACTAGCATGCTGTGTTCATGCTGCATTAGAAAAAACTACGGTAACAAAAAATGATAAGGTACTTATTTTTGGCCCTGGTCCAATTGGATTACTCTTAGCTCAGGTGGTAAAAGCTCAAGGTGCATTTGTTATTCTTTCTGGTATTACAAAGGATATGCCGCGATTAGAATTAGCTAAATCAATGGGAATTGACGTTATTGTTGATAGTTTACAAGAAAATCTAGGAGAAGTTGTTTTACAGCATACCAATGGGTATGGAGTTGACAAAGTGTTTGAATGCTCAGGAGCTGTGCCTGCTCTTAATCAAGGATTACCACTTGTAAAGAAAAAAGGAACGTTTGTTCAAGTGGGTCTCTTTGCGGAAAAATTAAACTCACAAAACCAGGATGCGATAATCCAAAGAGAGATTACTTATATCGGTTCTCGTTCACAAAAGCCAAGCTCTTGGTTAATTGCATTGGACCTTCTAAAAAATAACAAGATCGACGTCGATAAAATGGTGACGAAGGTAGTTTCATTAGAAGAGTGGCGGACCGGATTTGAAGCGGTTATGGCAGGAAATGAAATCAAAGTAGTGGTAGAATCTTAATTTAGTAGAATAATTGAGAAAATGAGGGTATGACTTTAAACTCGCTGGTCTATTGGCAGCGAGTTTTTATTTGTTTAAAAAAGTAATGGTTTAAATTAATAAGGTGTTTTGATCATTCATTCTTCATCACAGTAAAATACAATCAATCCGACATTTTATGGGATGAAACCGCAACCAATATTGGCGATAGGGATGTTACTATTGAAATGTGGAAGTTGGAATGTCCTGCATAAATGGATTCTCTTATTTTAATGTGATGAGGTTTTACATCTTTTTATCTTGCATCACCTATAACTTGTTATGTATTTAGAAAGGGTGGTAGAAATGAAAATAGCAATTGGGTGCGATCATGGTGGTTTTCAATTGAAGGAAGCAATCATAAAACATCTAGAGGATAATAATTTTGAAATAGAAGATGTAGGTTCCTATGATTGTAAAAGTGTTGATTATCCTGCCTATGCTGTAAAAGTTGGAAATAGGGTTAGTTCTGGAAGCTGTGATTTAGGAATATTATGCTGCGGAACTGGAATTGGAATGTCCATTGCAGCAAATAAAATCAATGGTGTCAGGGCGGCCGTTGTAAGTGATTGTTTTTCTGCTTCGGCTACAAGAGAGCACAATGATACGAATGTTCTTTGCTTAGGACAGCGTGTGATCGGAGAGGGACTCGCACTATTAATTGTTGATACTTGGGTTAATGCTAGTTTCCAAGGCGGGCGTCACCAAGAAAGAATCAATCAGGTTACTCAAGTAGAAAATGGGGAATTCTTTGTACGAGATTAAAACTCTCTGAAACTCTAGCAACTGGAGGAAAGATGATGTTTATAGATTCAGCCAATCTAGATGAAATTAGAGAAGGTTTTTCCCTTGGATTGTTAAAGGGTGTTACAACAAATCCTTCGATTTTGCTAAAAGAAGGCAAAAGAAGAGGAGTTATCGTTAAAGAGATTTTAGATAATAGTGAGGGTATTGTATTTGTTCAGGCAACTGGAAGCAGTTATGAAGAAATATATGCTGATTGTCAAGAAATCTTGGCATATGGTAATAAAAGAATAGCGCTTAAAATACCAGCTAATATCCCTGGTTTTCAAGTGATTAATAGATTGAAAAACCAAAATAATGCACCTATAATCCTTGCTACAGCAATATTCTCAGTTGATCAAAGCCTCCTATGTGGTCTTGCAGGCTGTGATTATATTGCGCCATACGTGAATCGAATGGCAAATAATAATATTAATCCATACGAAGTGGTCAATAAGACAAGAAAAATTTATGATGATCGTGGATTCTCAACAAAAATTCTTGCAGCCAGCTTTAAGAATACTAATCAAGTAGTGGATATATTCACTGCGGGGGCGCATACTGCCACTGTTTCCTCTGATGTATTACGATCAATGGCTTCGAAGGAATTAGCATCGGCAAGTATTAGTGGATTTAATCGAGATTGGTATGAATTACAATCAAGACTTGAATTCGTGAAGGAGTGATATTTTGCATGTAATTGCAGCTTCTATCATGTGTGCAGATCAACTGAATCTTGATGAGGAACTAAAGAGATTAGAAGAAGCAAAAGTAGAATTACTTCATTGCGATGTAATGGACGGAGTATTTGTAAATAATTTAGCAATGGGACCCTATGTCTTAGAGCAAATAAAAGAGCGCACGATGATCCCGCTGGATATTCACTTAGCCACTGAACAACCATCAAAATATATCGATATGTTTGCCTCAATCAAGCCTAAATATATTTCCTTTCATGTTGAGGCAAGTGACGATATTGTAAGGGATATTAACAAAATCAAGGATTACGGAGTTCAACCAGTGTTGGCTTTGAGCCCAAATAGTCCAATTGAGTTGATTAAACCTTATTTAACTATGGTCCCAATGGTATTGATTATGACTGTTAATCCTGGATTTGCAGGACAAAAATTTAACTATCAAGTGTTAGAGAAATTAGAGGAACTAAATAATATACTCCAAAAAATGGAGAGTCGGCCTTTAATTGAGGTTGATGGCAATATAAACAATTTGACTATCCCTTTGTTGCTTGATAAGGGTGTAAATGTATTTGTTTTAGGAACTTCTGCCCTTTTTAATCAAGATGAAGGATCTTATATAGATAAAATTAATAGACTTAAACATTTATTTATTCAGTGATTAATGAAATGTAGAAACAATTAGCTGTAGATGAACATATTTAAGGATAAAGGAGTGTCAGTACATGGCATTATTACAAACAAAACAAGGTATTGATCAATTAGCTATAAATACAATTAGAACATTATCGATTGATTCGATCGAAAAAGCAAACTCAGGTCATCCTGGTATTACAATGGGAGCGGCACCAATGGCTTATACATTGTGGTCAAAAGAAATGAATCACAATCCTGCTAATCCAAATTGGCTTAACCGTGATCGATTTGTTTTATCAGCAGGTCATGGGTCAGCGCTCCTTTATAGCCTTTTACACCTATTTGGTTATAATGTATCATTGGAAGATTTAAAGAATTTCCGACAATGGGGAAGTAAAACACCAGGACATCCTGAATATGGTCATACACCAGGAGTCGATGCTACAACAGGTCCGCTTGGTCAAGGAATTGCAATGGCTGTTGGGATGGCAATGGCTGAACGTCATCTCGCTGAAACATATAATAAAGATGAATTTAAAGTAATTGATCATTACACTTACAGTATTTGTGGTGACGGAGACCTAATGGAAGGTGTATCGGCAGAGGCTGCTTCCCTTGCAGGACACTTAAAGCTTGGCCGCCTTATTGTGATGTATGATTCCAATGATATTTCATTGGATGGTGATTTGCATCTATCATTCTCTGAAAGTGTTGAAGATCGCTTTAAAGCATATGGCTGGCAAGTTATTCGGGTTGAAGATGGTAATGATATTCATGCCATTCAAAAAGCCATTAAAGAGGCAAAACAAGATCTGGAAAGACCAACCCTTATTGAAATTAAGACAACAATCGGATTCGGTTCTCCTAATAAATCAGGTTCTGCTGCAAGTCATGGTGCACCCCTTGGAGCAGAAGAAACAAAATTAACAAAAGCTACATACGAATGGGAGTATGAAGAAGCGTTCTATGTACCTGATGAAGTAATCAAGCATTATCATGGATTTACTGAAGCAGGTCAAGAAAAAGAAAATGCTTGGAATGAGCTTATCACGGAATATAAAGCAGCGTATCCGGAACTTGCCATGCAATTGGAAAGTGCTCTTAATGGTGAACTGCTTGAAAATTGGAAAGAAGCTCTTCCTAACTTTCCTGCAGGTGAAAAAATGGCAACAAGAGCATCATCTGGGAAAACACTTAATGCCATAGCAAAGGTTCTTCCACAGTTTATTGGTGGTTCTGCAGATCTTGCTGGTTCAAATAAAACATTTATCTCAAATGATAAGAATTTCGCTCTTGATGGTTATTCAGCACGTAATATTTGGTTTGGTGTTCGCGAATTTGCAATGGGTGCAGCTTTAAACGGAATGGCTCTCCATGGTGGTTTGAAAGTATTTGGAGCTACCTTCTTTGTATTCTCTGACTATCTCCGCCCTGCAATTCGTCTTGCTGCATTAATGAAATTACCGGTAACGTATGTTTTTACACATGACAGTATTGCTGTTGGAGAAGATGGGCCTACCCATCAGCCAATCGAACAGTTAGCAGCTTTACGTGCAATGCCAAATGTATCGGTAATCAGACCAGCAGATGCAAAGGAAACAGCGGCTGCATGGCGTTTAGCAATTGAGAGTCAAGATCAACCAACAGCATTAGTATTAACTCGTCAGGACTTACCTACGCTTGAAGAAGATCAAGAAAAAGTATATGAAGGTGTAAAGAGAGGCGCCTATGTGATTTCAGAGGCGAAAGGTGAACATGCAGGAATCCTGCTTGCAACTGGTTCAGAAGTATCCCTTGCTATTGAAGCACAGCAGGTTTTAGAAAAAGAAGGGATTTATGTTTCAGTAGTAAGTATGCCAAGCTGGGATCGCTTTGAAAAGCAATCAATCGAATACAAGGAAAGCGTCATTCCAGATAATGTCACATCTCGTCTTGCAATTGAATTGGGTTCTTCATTTGGATGGAGAGAATATGTCGGTAGAAACGGAGCTTTATTAACAATAGATCATTTTGGAGCATCTGGCCCAGCAAATACATTACAAGAGGTATATGGTTTCACTGTCGAAAATGTCGTGACTACATTTAAACAACTTGTGGAGAGAAATAACTAATTTTAAAAAGGGGGAAATATCATGGCTGAAAAATTCTATACAATTATTGATGAGGCGGGTATTCATGCACGTCCTGCAACAATATTAGTGAATACTGCAAATAAATTTAATTCTGATGTAACTCTTGATTATCATGGTAAAAGTGTTAATCTGAAATCAATAATGGGTGTAATGTCATTGGGTGTAGCAAAAGGAGCAGAAGTAAAAGTAACTGCTACAGGTACAGATGAAAATGAAGTACTATCAACATTAACGGAAATAATGATAACAAATAACTTAATTAATGAGTGACTATAATGTGCTTTGAGATCCTTCAATAAGGATCTCTTTTTTGTTATATTGCTAGAATCTATTCGAAAATTGACTTTTCAACGTCATCACGTGAAACAATTCACAAACAAAACATGGTAATGAAAGCGTATTCAAATACAGGCCGTTAATTGGTAAACTTATAAATGTAAGGAGGAATTAAATTATTAATTAAGATAAAAGAAATTCCTAATAGTAATTGAGGTCCTATACTAAATAATATATTGGAGGAATAAATCATGACAAAAACAGTATTAGTAGCATGTGGAGCAGGTATCGCAACTTCAACAGTGGTGTGTAACCGCGTAGAAAATTTAATTAAAGACAACAAGGTAGATGCAACTGTTATTCAATGTAAGATTGCTGAAGTGGCTTCTCGCCAAGAAAGTGCAGATTTAATCGTTTCTACAACCATTCTTCCAACAACTTACAAGATTCCAGCTTTAATAGCAACTTCCTATATCACGGGTATCGGTATGGAAGCATTAGATAAAAAAATTCTTGATCACCTTAAGTAAGTAATGTAGGATCTGCATCCTCAGTGATGCAGATTCTAATTCCGATTAGTTTTATTTTACTTATTATAAATATCTGAAATGTGAGGGTTCCAGATGGACAGTTTATTATCAGGAGTTCAATACGTATTAAATTTGGGTCCAACCGTTATTTTGCCTATTGCTATTTTATTTATTGGTTTATTATTTGGTACTGGATTCAAAAATTCATTTAAATCAGGGATTATCATCGGAATTGGTTTCGTTGGTATTAACTTAGTTATTGGTGTTTTAGTTGACAATTTAGGTCCTGCGGCCCAACAAATGGTTGAACGATTTGGGTTAAGTTTAACAGTTGTAGATGCTGGGTGGCCTTCCGCAGCAGCGGCATCTTGGGCTTCTCCTGTTGCAGCTGTTTTGATTCCAATCTGTTTAGTTGTCAACATTATATTGCTTGTGCTTAAAGGAACAAAAACATTAGACATTGATATTTGGAATTATTGGCACTTTATTGCTGCGGGTGCAACTGGATATGTTGTGACTGGCAGCTGGTGGTTTGCTATCCTATGTGCAGTTCTTTATGAAATTGTTGTATTAAAAGTGGCTGACTGGACAGCCCCATTGATTCAAAAGTATTTTGGGCTCGAGGGAATTTCCCTTCCAACCGGTTCTACTGCTGCGTTTGGTCCAATTGGTATTTTAATAGGCTGGCTGATTACAAAAATTCCTGGTCTTAATAAATTACATGCAGATCCTGAATCAATTCAAAAACGTTTTGGTATCTTCGGGGAACCGATGATGATGGGCTTAATTTTAGGTTTAGTTATTGGGTTACTTGCTGGATATGATGTCGGCGGTGTAACAAAAATGGGTATTTCTATGGCAGCAGTCATGCTATTAATGCCTCGAATGGTTAAAATCCTAATGGAAGGGTTAATTCCTATTTCGGAAGCAGCACGTAACTTCTTACACAAGCGTTATGGTGATCGTGATATTTATATTGGTTTAGATGCAGCTTTATCAGTTGGACATCCTTCAGTAATGGCGACAGCTTTAATTCTTGTTCCTATTACACTATTTATTGCAGTCATTTTACCGGGGAATAGAGTACTACCATTCGGTGACTTAGCAACCATTCCTTTCTATATTGCATTCGTTGTCGCATTCTTAAGAGGAAACATTATTCACTCCGTATTGGCAGGAACAGTAATGGTCACATTATCACTTTGGATGGCGACTGACTTTGCAGCAGTTCATACACTCATGATGGAAGGTGCTCAGTTTACTGCACCAGGCGGTGCGACTGAGATCTCAAGTTTAGACCTTGGAGGTAACTTATTTAACTGGGCAATCTTGAAATTCTCGCAAATGTGGAACGCTATTTTTTAAATAACTTTAAGAGTTAGTAAGTGAAGTGTACTCGCTGTTACTGTGACAGCGAGTATTTCTATTTACGATGGATATAGATGTGAATAGCAGTGTTTTCAAAACTGATTATTATCACAGTAAGGTACAACCAAACTAACATTTTATGGGATGAAATCGCATCCATAGTAGATAACGTGAATGATACTATTATATTGTGAACGTTGGAAATGAAACTCCAAAGTATTTTATTGTGGTCTAAAGATAAACGGCATAGGCTTATAGTTTGGTATTGGAAAGAATGGGGGATTCAACAAGATGAAAAAGATAGCCGTATTAACAAGTGGTGGAGATGCACCTGGAATGAATGCTGTCATTCGTGCTGTTGTTAGAAGAGGAATCTTTAAAGGAATTGATATGTACGGGGTAAGGAATGGATATAAGGGATTAATGTCCGGTGATTTTATAAAAATGGATCTTGGTAGTGTAGGAGATATTATTCATCGCGGCGGGACTATCCTGAGAACTGCAAGAAGTGAAAGGTTTAAGACAGAAGAAGGGCAACAGATGGCGATAGCTCAATTAAGGGAAGTTGGTATAGATGGTCTGATTGTTATAGGAGGGGATGGTTCATTTCAGGGAGCAGGAAAATTGACCAGCCAAGGGTTTCCAACAGTCGGTATCCCGGGAACAATTGACAATGACATTGCAGGAACGGATTACTCAATTGGGTTTGATACTGCTGTTAACACAGCAGTGGAGGCAATTGATAAGATTCGCGATACTGCCTTCTCACATGAGCGGACTTCTATCATTGAGGTTATGGGTCGAAATGCGGGTGATATTGCTTTATGGGCAGGTATGTGTGCAGGTGCAGAATCAATCATTATTCCAGAAGCAGACTATGATGATGATGAAATAGTGAAGCGGATTCAGCAAGGACAAGAACGTGGAAAGATGCATAGCATCATCGTAGTAGCTGAAGGTGTATGTAAAGGATCTGACATAAGTGTAATGATAAAGGAAAAAACAGGACTTGAAACAAGAGTCATTGTACTTGGATACCTTCAACGTGGTGGTTCTCCAACTTCATATGACAGAATGATGGGCAGCCAGATGGGTGCTGAAGCGGTTGATTTATTAATAGAAGACAAAAAAGGAATAATGGTTGGACTAAAGAATAACCAACTGATTCATGTACCTTTTGAGGATGCATCAAAAGATAAACATACGATTGATATGTCCGTCTATAATCTGGCAAAAAGTCTATCTATTTAGCAGAAGAATTTTTATTTTGCTTGTTCAAGGGTTAATATCAGCCAGTTAAAGAGATCCGGAAATTTTAGCGGATCTCTTCTTTTGGAACCTTTTTTATTAACAGCCATTTAGTATTCATTTTGAGTTTTGTTCGAGCCAGGTCATTACCTCATCAGTAGCGTCTATATTAACTTTGTCATTACCAGGCGGTGTTTTAAAAAAGAAAATAGCAGTACCGGGCTGCGAACGTTGTGCATATTTAATACCGGGTGGTGTTACGTAGAAATCTCCCTTTGTAAAGGAATAGGTTTGACCTGTCTCTATATCCAGATATTCAGTCTCCCCGCTAATAATATATTGATATTCATATGCTTGCGTATGATAATGTGGAAATTCGCTATTGAATTCATCATAAGATGTTATTCCTACCTCTATTTTATCATCCGCAATGTGTTCTAATTCTTGAGGTCGAGACAAATTACCAACTAAATACTGCCTTGTTGTTGTTTGCAAAGCTCTTTCAATTTGCTCACTTCGAATAATTTTTATTGTTTTATCCATTTAGTTTCTCCTTCTGTAATTAAAGAATAAATTACATACGTATCTAATGAATTATATTATCTCTTATTCCTTAGCAGATTACTATTAATGGAAAACCTTACTTTATACTTTTTATATTGACACCCCTGTCATCTTACAATAAACTTGAAGTGTTGCACATTTGTCTTATCTTATATCATTTGTGCAGCAGAGGCTTTATAGTTAGAGAAGTTAAAATTAGGGTAAATCTCGTTGTTACTAAAATTAGTTAAATAAAGGAGTGAAACATTTTGACATCAATACAAACAAAACAAGACTTAGAGCAACTAGCGATTAACACAATCAGAACCTTATCGATAGATTCCATTGAACAAGCAAATTCCGGGCATCCTGGTATTACAATGGGTGCAGCCCCAATGGCTTATACATTATGGGCAAAAGAAATGAACATGAATCCGATCAATCCTAATTGGTTGAATAGAGACCGTTTTGTTTTATCCGCCGGTCATGGATCCGCATTACTATACAGCTTGCTGCATTTATTTGGCTATGAAGTATCAATCGATGACTTAAAGAACTTTCGTCAGTGGGGAAGCAAAACACCGGGACATCCTGAGTTTGGGCACACAGCTGGTGTTGATGCAACCACAGGACCACTAGGCCAAGGAATTGCCATGGCAGTTGGAATGGCAATGGCTGAACGTCACCTTGCTGAAACGTATAACAAAGATCAATTTAAGGTAATTGACCACTATACATATAGCTTATGTGGTGATGGAGATTTAATGGAAGGTGTAGCTGCAGAAGCAGCTTCATTAGCTGGTCACTTAAAGCTAGGTCGTCTTGTTGTATTATATGATTCAAATGATATTTCTTTAGATGGGGACTTAAATCTATCATTCTCTGAAAGTGTAGCTGATAGATTTGAATCTTACGGATGGCAGGTTCTTCGCGTAGAAGATGGGAATGATACAGCAGCCGTTCAAAAAGCCATTCAAGAAGCAAAGGCCGATAGTGTACGTCCAACATTAATTGAAGTAAAGACAACGATTGGTTTTGGATCCCCTAATAAAGCTGGTTCGGCAGCGGTTCATGGTGCGCCGCTAGGAGCTGAGGAAAGTAAGTTAACAAAGGAAGCGTACGGATGGGAATCAGAAGAACCATTTTATGTTCCGGAGGAAGTAAAAACTCATTTTAATCAATTTGTAGAAGCAGGGAAAGAAAAAGAGGAAGTTTGGAATGAGCTTTTTACTGCTTATAAAGCAGTTTATCCAGAATTAGCTTCACAGTTAGAAGGAGCTGTAAATGGTACTCTTCCGGAAAACTGGGAAGCAGCGCTTCCTGTATTTGAATCAAATTCAAAAATGGCAACAAGAGCATCATCTGGTAAAGTGTTAAATGCAGCAGCAGGTGTTATTCCTCAATTAATCGGGGGATCTGCAGACCTTGCTGGTTCTAATAAAACATTGATTGCTTCCGAAAAAAATTATGCAATTGATGGCTATGCAGCACGAAATATTTGGTTTGGCGTTCGTGAATTCGCTATGGGTGCAGCTATAAACGGTATGGCACTACACGGTGGAGTAAAAGTATTTGGAGCAACATTCTTTGTCTTCTCAGATTACTTACGTCCAGCAATCCGTCTTGCTGCCTTAATGAACCTGCCCGTAACATATGTATTTACACATGACAGTATTGCTGTTGGAGAAGATGGACCAACTCACCAACCTATTGAGCAGCTAGCAGCTCTACGTGCAATGCCAAATGTGGACGTAATCCGACCCGCGGATGCAAAAGAAACAGAAGCTGCCTGGAGATTAGCGCTTGAAAGCCAAGATCATCCAACAGCACTTGTTTTAACTCGCCAAGATCTACCAACGCTTGAAAATGATCAAGAACAGGTATATGAAGGTGTGAAGAAAGGTGCCTATGTCGTTTCTCCTGCAAAAGGCGAGGTGTCAGGACTTTTAATCGCAACAGGATCTGAAGTTGCATTAGCGCTTGAATCCCAAAAAAGTCTAGAAAAAGATGGTATTCATGTATCGGTTGTCAGCATGCCAAGTTGGAATCGCTTTGAACAACAATCTAAAGAATACAAGGAAAGTGTACTTCCGTCGAATATACAGGCTCGCGTAGCAATTGAATTGGGCTCTTCATTTGGGTGGAGAGAATATGTTGGTGCTTTTGGAGAAACGATTACAATCAATCATTTTGGGGCATCTGCGCCGGCAAATAAATTATTGCAAGAATATGGTTTTACCGTTGAAAATGTTGTATCGACATTTAAGGATTTATTAAAATAATTACTTACTTTTATATAGAAAAGGGGAATGTAAAATGGCAGAAAAGGTTTACAAAATTATTGATGAAGCTGGAATCCACGCTCGTCCAGCAACACTTTTAGTTAATACAGCGAATAAATTTGGTTCAGATGTAAGTTTAGAGTATAACGGAAAAGCAGTTAATTTAAAATCTATTATGGGTGTAATGTCCCTAGGTGTATCGAAGGGATCTGAGGTAAAAGTAACGGCTGCGGGTTCTGATGAGGATGCTGTAATTGAAGCGTTAACAGCAGTTATGAATGAAAATAAATTAATTAACGAATAATTGAACAAAAGTAAAGCAGAGAGTCTTTGTGTTCGAATGACTCTCTGCTTTTTACTATTATAACGAGGATATTTAATTTTTTAACATATACTCTCCAATATTGCTATCGATGATTAATGTATTTACGTATCCAGCTTTAACAGCTGCTAATACAGCCTCTCTTCTATCTAATCCACTTGCTATAACCACTTTATTTGGAATCAGCTTTATTTCATCTAAACTTATTCCGATAACATGGTTATTAATTCTACAATCAACCTCGACTCCGTCTTTATTGAAAAAACGAGAATTCATTTCACCTACAACATTCAAGTCTTCAAACTCCGCTAAATCTTTATTAGTTGCATAACCTATTTCTCTCATAAGGTTATTACCAAAAGGTGCTGCTACTGCAAAAATAGCCATATCAACGTTTTTACCTGCTTCTAGTGCATTGGAAATATATTGACTATCATAAAAGCTCTTTTTAATTGTTGTATCCTGTGCTAATGCAGGGGCGTATAAGTAGTTACATTCGCATTGTAATTTCTTCATCATATCATAGCAAATTTGATTTGAATGCTTTTCAATTTCTAAATGCCCCATTCCGCCAATTAATGGGACAAGTGTTAGATTTTTATGGACTTCAAAAGGGAATTCTCTTGCCAGACTTGCTAAGGTACGTCCCCAGGTAATGCCAACCTTATTCACACTTTTAAACTCTTCTTGTAAATAGCGGACAGCCTGCTTGATTACTAAATGGTGTATTTCTACTTCAGATAAATTATAGGTTGGTGCGACAACCACCTCTTTTAAACGAAATTTTTCTTCTAATTCGCTTTGCATATTAATAATAGGAAAACTATCATCCTTAATATAAAAATTAACGATATTTAAATCTTTTGCTTTTTGTAGACTTCTTGAAATAACAGAACGGGACACATTGAATTTACTAGCAATTTGTTCCTGTGTCATATTCTTGTAGTAATAATAAACCGCTATATTAACAATTTCCTTTTTTTCTTCCCAATCCATTAGAAACACCCCTGAACAATCGGTCGATATAAAGACAAATTTTTATATACTTAATTATACCACGGTAAATTTTATAAATATATACATAAATGGCTTGACCTGAAACGCTTACAGTGGTAAATTTATACCTGTAAGAGAAAATGTTCAGTTAAAGCTCAAATGTTCAACCACATATTAATTGGGAGGAAAAAATCATGACTTTATATGCGAAATTATTAGAGAGAGAAAAACAAGGCAATCCAATTCGTGTTGGTGTAATTGGAGCAGGGCAAATGGGATTCGGTATGATTTCACAAATCTCACAAATTCCTGGAATGGCTGTAAAAGGTATTAGTGATATTAGAATAGAAGCTGCACAACGTGCTGCAGATGCATATAACGCAACAGCGACGGTAAAGGAAAATATTTTAGTGTCTAATGATTTTAAAGAAGTGATCCACTCCGATGAGGTAGAAGTAATCGTAGATGCTACTGGTGTTCCGGAAGTAGGGGCTAAAATCTCTTTAGAAACGTTAATTGCAAAAAAACAAATTGTTTTATTAAATGTTGAAATCGATATCACAATCGGACCATTAATGAAAAAATTATATGATGCTGCAGGTTTAGTTTACACAGGTTCTGATGGTGATGAACCAGCTGCAACATTTGAATTATATGAATTTGCTAAAGCAATGGGTATGGAAGTGTTGGTTGCCGGTAAAGGGAAAAATAACAAATTAAATATTACAGCTAATCCAGATACAGCAAAAGATGAAGCAGCAAGAAACAAAATGGCTGCACATATGTTAGCGGCATTCCAAGATGGAACAAAAACAATGGCAGAAATGAACCTTTTATCAAATGCAATCGGATTTGTGCCTGACGTAACAGGAATGCACGGTATTGCAGGAAATGTTGATTCTGTAATTAAAGACCTAGATACAAAAGAACGCGGCGGAATTTTAAATAAATATGGTGTTGTTGAATACGTAGATGGACTGGCACCAGGTGTATTTGTTATCGTAAAAGGACAAAATGAAGGTGTTATTCATGAAATGAACTACCTAATGAAGAAAGGTAACCAAGAACACCATATTCTATATCGTCCATATCACTTAGCAAGCCTTGAAACACCACTTACAATTGCTAAAGCAGTATTAAATCATGAAGCGGCAATTGCTCCGTTAGGTGCTCCGATTTCTGAAACAGTGGCAGTAACGAAGAAAGATATTAAAGCTGGTGAAAGATTAGACGGTATCGGAGGATATTGTGTAAGAGGTGTGTTAGAAACTCATTCTGACATGAAGAAAGAAAACCATATTCCAATCGGTTTAATTTCTGGAAATGTTGTGGCGAAACGTGATATTAAAGCAGGCACATTCTTAACTACTGACGACGTTGAACTAGATCAAAGCACGACAGTATGGAAGCTTCGTAAATTACAAGATGAAACTTTTGCGAATGAAGATAATAAAACACCTATTTTAGTATAATTAACATTATAGTAAGAGACTAATAGACTAAAAGTATTGCACAGATTCTAGACGTAACTAAGTGTATTAAATCGGCAGCTAACTATAAGGATAGTGAGTATGTCCAATTGATTGGACAAGGTTTTAAATCAATTGGTAATTCACTATCCTTAAAGTATATTAAAGATATATAATAGATAAATATTTAGGTTTTGACTGGGTGCAGAATCGTATTTTTTAATTTGTTTGAAAAATAAAATATTTTAGTGTATTATTCTATGAAATATACGGGGAGGAAGTTTTCATGCTAGAGACGAAAATTGTTGAAATCGGAGAATTGGTTCCGGAATTTAAAGAAGAAGATTTACTTATACTATTTGGTACATCAGCACCACCAGAATTAAGAGATATTTCAGTGGTTCATGATTGGAACCAGCAACCGGATAATGCTCTTGTTGAAGGTGGAACACTTGAAATTGGCAATAATGTCTATAAAATTGAAAAGGTCGGAAATCTTGCGAATAAAAACTTCGAAGAATTAGGTCACCTTTCCATTTATTTTAAAGATGATACATCAGTTGAACTTTTACCAGGGGCTATTCTCGTAACGCCAGGAGTATATCCAACTTTAGAATTAAACAACCCAATTGTATTTAAAAAATAATAAGCGATAAACGTTATAAATGGCTTTCGTGTAGTGTTTGGAGAGATAAAAAAATGAACTTTCTTGTAAAAATAGCAGATGGTTTTATTGGTATGTTCCAGGCGGGAGCAGATGTTTTTATTGGTTTTCTTACTGGGATCATACCTTTACTTATTACACTCATCACTGCTATAAACGCGTTAATTAAGTTAATAGGTGAAGAGAGAATTTTTGGTTTCATGCAGAAGTTGTCTAAATATGCTGTTTTTCGATATACACTTATTCCATTCTTTGCATGTTTCTTTTTAACCAATCCAATGGCTTATACATTTGGTAAATTCATTCCTGAGAAACAAAAACCTGCATATTACGATGCTACTGTTTCCATGCTTCATCCTATTACAGGATTATTTCCACACGCAAATGCCTCTGAATTATTTATTTTCCTTGGGATTGCTACAGGATTTGCGACAGTAGGAAATCAAAGTCAGTTAGCTATTTTATATCTAATTGTTGGATTTATTGTATGTTTAATTCGTGGGGTACTGACAGAGAAGATAACTGGAATTCTTATTGCGCGAAATACATCATCTGATTCAGCAAATAAGGCTGCATAAGGTTTTGGGAGGATCAACAATGTCCGAATTTAAAAGTGTACATGTAGTAAAAGGAAGTAATGGCTGGGGCGGACCATTCTTATTGAAACCAGATAATCAAAAGAAATATGTTGTGAGTGTAACAGGTGGAGGTATTCATCCTGTTGCTCAGAAAATTGCTGATTTAACAGGAGCAACTGCTGTTGACTCCTTCAAAAATCCAGTAGATAAAGAAGAAATGTTGTGTGTTATTATTGATTGCGGAGGAACTGCGCGCTGCGGTACCTATCCGAGATTTGGTATTCCTACTATAAATGTAAAAGTGTTAAGTCCATCAGGACCGTTAGCGAAATTTATGACAGAGGATGTTTTTGTATCAGGTGTAACCGTTAATGATATTACAGTAGCGGGTGAAGCAAACTCAACTGACAGTCATACTCAAGAAGAACAAACACAAGATACGTCAGAATTTCAAGCTGTTAAAGTTGAAAAAGGAAGTAACGGTTGGGGTGGTCCGTTTCTACTAAAGCCGGATAATCAAAAGAAATATGTTGTAAGTGTAACAGGAGGAGGAATTCACCCGGTTGCTCAAAAGATTGCCGACCTAACCGGGGTGACAGCTGTAGATTCATTTAAAAATCCGGTTGATACAGCTGAAATGCTTTGTGTGATAATTGACTGTGGCGGGACTGCGCGTTGTGGTACCTATCCGAAGCTTGGAATCCCTACTATTAATGTAAAAGTATTGAGCCCATCAGGACCGTTAGCAAAATTTATGACAGAGGATGTCTTTGTATCAGGTGTAACGGTAGAGAATATTTCAACGTCCAACAAAGAAACAGTAGCTACAGAACCTGTGTTCAAAATGGATACATCGAATCAGCCAAAAACAAAAGCACAAGCAAAAGCAGAAGTCGCTGCGATGAATGCAAATGCTGCGGATACTCAGAAGATGAATCCATTTATGAAGCTGATTGATTCCGTCGGCCGTGGTGCGGGACATTTTATGAATGTCATGTATCAGGCAGGTAGAGATACGATTGAAACGGTTCTTAAAAATATCCTTCCTTTCATGGCATTTGTTGCGACCTTAATTGGTATCATTAATTACACTGGAATTGGAGATATTTTAGCACATGTATTGACTCCGCTTGCGGGCAGCGTAGTAGGATTGATCTTTTTAGGTTTGATTGGCGGCTTACCATTTCTTTCTCCTTTAATTGCACCTGGGGGTGTGATAGGGTCTGTAATCGGGGTATTAATCGGGAACCAAATTGCAAGCGGAACGATCCCTCCTTCATTTGCATTGCCAGCACTTTTTGCAATAAATGCACAGGTGGGTTGTGACTTTGCGCCTGTAGGTTTGACATTAGGAGAAGCGAAGGCTGAAACCATCACTGTAGGAGTTCCTGCGATTCTTTTCTCAAGGGTAATAACTGGACCACTTGCCGTTTTAATTGCATATGGATTTTCGTTCTTTTTATAAGAGGATAAAGACAAGTCCTGGAAATGGATTTGTCTTCATATTATCTATTAAAAAGTCCAATATAAGATAACGTTTGTTGTCAATTGTTATTGATAACAAACGTTATCGTGTATTACTGCAATCATTCATCTAGCTTAGAAAATTAACCTTCAAACCATAAGGGGTGGAAAATATGCAACAGCTTCTAATAGTCGTTGGGATTATTATGATTCTACAATTTTTTACAGGTATATTTCATATAAAGTACTATCAACGTGTTCTTAGGAAGATGAGCAAACGTTCGGAAGGATTTCTTGGCGTCGGTATGAACCAAAGAAAATTCAAGCTGGGACAGGTGTGTATAATTGTAACCGATCCAAAGGGAGTAATTGAGGAGTGTCGCTTGTTATCTGGGATGACAATCTTCTCAAGATTTCGCAAAGAAAAACGCTTTGAAGGACAAAGCATTTTCCAAATGGATTGGATTGGAATGGAAAAATGGAGAGAAGTAGCAGAAAATGCCATTGGTATGATTCAAAAGGAAATGGAGAAAAAAGAATCAGTAGAAATGGCAGAAGCAACAAAAACAAAAATTGGAATGGAATTAGTGGAGTTATAAGCGATTTTCTCTACTTGGAATTTTCATTTCCTATTAATAATGCTTAATAGCAGCAAAGAGATAGACTTGCTTTTGGGTATCTCCTTGCTGCTTTAGTGACTAATACTTATTTAGGCTGTGCTACATGACGTCATTTTGTAATAAATATTCGGCAATCCGATCATCAATTATTAATGTATTAACATAACCTGCTTTAACAGCTGATAAGACAGCTCTCTTTTTTTCGGATCCGCTAGCTATGACGACAGTGTTAGGAATGTTCTTAATCTCTTCTAAGCTTATCCCAATCACTTGGTTATTAATTCTACAATCAACCTCTTCTCCGTCTTTATTGAAAAAGCGTGAATTGATATCACCTACAACCTCTAACTCCTCAAGCTCTTTCAGGTCTTGATTCGTTATATAGCCTATTTTTCTCATCAAATTATTTTTAGCAAAAGGGTCTGCGATTCCTAATATCGCCATGTCTACATTTCGACCAGCTACCAAAGCATTTGATATGTATGGGCTTTCATAGAATTCCTTCCTGATGATATCATTTTCTGCTAATGCAGGTGCGTATAAGTAATTACATTGACATTGTAATTTCTTCATTAAATCATAGCATATTTGATTGGAGTGTTTTTCAATATCTAAGTTACTCATTCCACCTATTAATGGAACAAGAGTAAGATCCTTGTGTATTTCATATGGGAATTCTCTTGCTAGTAGACTTAACGAACGTCCCCACGAAATCCCTACTTTATTTACCGTTTTAAATTCCTCTTTTAAATAGTGAATGGCATGTTTAACAACAATATTATCAACTTCTGCTTCTGAAAGATTATAACTAGGTGCAACAATAACTTTATTTATGTGAAACTTTTCCTCTAATTCACTTTGCATATTAATAATCGGAAAGCTTTCATCTTTAATATAAAAGTTTACAATGCCTAAATCCTTTGCCTTTTGTAAATTTCTCGAAATGACTGATCGTGAAACACTTAATTTATTTGCGATCTGTTCTTGTGTCATGTCTTTATAGTAATAATAAATAGCAATTTTCACTATTTCTTTTCTTTCCTCGTAATCCATGCATTTCCTCTCCTTGAACAAAAATCCTACTGATGATAAAAATATCACAACTTATTATATCATGTAAATTTTTAAAAATATACTTCTGAAATCTATTGACCTAAAACGCTTTCAATGATATCTTCTATATACAGAAATTAATTTCTGTGTAAGAGAAAATGTTCAGATGAAAAAATCGGAGGTATAAAACCTATGGAATTAAGTAGTAAATTATATTAAACTATTATTTTCTGAAAAAACTTTATTTTTAAAAATGTAAACGCTTAAGGCGTTTCGGGATTTAATAGTAAGTGCTTAAAAGAAAATTAATATATTTGTAGAAAGTTAAATGAAAAAGCGGGAATTATCCCAGAGTTAGAACAAAATTTTGAAAGCTGGAAGTATAAGTTTTATAACTTATTAAAAATAAATAAATTTTAGGGGGGCAATAAAATGGATTTTCTTGTCATGATTGCTGATGGTTTTATTGGAATGTTCCAAGCCGGTGCAGATGTTTTTATGGGGTTTATCACAGGTATCATCCCGCTTCTTATTACGCTTATCACAGCTGTAAATGCCTTTATTAAGTTAGTCGGTGAAGAAAGAATATTTGGATTTATGAGAAAAATTTCTAAATATACAATCTTTCGTTACACGCTGATCCCTTTCTTTGCAGTATTCTTTTTAACAAACCCAATGGCCTATACCTTCGGAAGATTTTTACCTGAAAAGCAAAAGCCAGCATTCTATGATGCAGCCGTTTCATTTGTTCATCCGATTACTGGATTATTCCCACATGCAAACGCTGCTGAATTATTTATCTTTTTAGGGATTGCTCAAGGATTTGCCCAAGTTGGAAGTCAAAGTAAATTGGCAATTATGTATCTGATTGTTGGTCTAATCGTTTGTCTCATCCGCGGTATTGTTACTGAAAAAATTACAGATTTTCTAATGAAACGTAAAGAAGTTAATCAGCAAGAGGCTGCATAAGGACTGGGGGGGAAACTAATGACTCAATTTAAAACAGTAAAAATACAAAAAGGTGCAATTGGCTGGGGAGGGCCTTTAACATTAACTCCTGATAATCAACAGAAATATGTTGTCAGCGTTACAGGTGGAGGGATTCACCCGGTTGCACAACAAATTGCAGATATGACTGGGGCCATTGCTGTTGACTCTTTTAAAAACCCAGTAGATAAAGAAGAAACCTTATGTGCAGTCATTGATTGTGGCGGTACAGCCCGTTGTGGAACATATCCTAGATTAAGAATTCCTACTATTAATATAAAAGCAATGAGTCCTTCAGGACCGTTAGCAAAATTTATGACAGAAGATATCTTCGTATCCGGTGTAACAGTATCTGATGTCTTATCTTCTGAACCAGGAACTGCACCTGTTGCTGCTGCGCCAATTTCAGATGAGACAAATCGTCCAAAAACAAAGGCAGAAGCAAAAGCGGAAGTTGCCGCTGCCAAGGCGGTACAAGCAGAAGCGCAAAAAATGAATCCATTTATGAGCTTGATTGATAAAATTGGCCGAGGTGCCGGTCATTTTATGAATGTTATGTATCAGGCTGGAAGAGATACAATCGAAACTGTATTAAAAAATATCTTACCTTTCATGGCTTTCGTTGCCACTTTAATTGGTATTATCAATTTCACAGGTATTGGTGATATTCTAGCAAATGTATTTACTCCGCTTGCCGGCAGTATTATCGGGTTGGTTGTTTTAGGATTAATTGGTGGTCTTCCATTCCTTTCCCCTCTACTTGCACCAGGTGCTGTTATCGGAGCTATTATTGGGGTATTAATTGGTAACGAAATTGCAAATGGTACCATTCCTGCTGCTTATGCATTACCTGCGCTATTTGCCATTAATGCTCAAGTAGGTTGTGACTTTGCTCCAGTTGGATTAACTCTAGGGGAAGCAAAGGCAGAAACAATCAGCGTTGGTGTTCCGGCAATTCTGTTCTCAAGGGTTATTACAGGACCTATAGCAGTTGTTATTGCTTACGGATTCTCATTCTTCTTATAGGAATTAAGCGATTCAATCCTTTACTAACTCATTATTGAATTACACAGGTATAAGGGCAATCGTCGTTTTAGCGGTTGCCCTTCCTATTTGAACATACTTCAATACATAAATATAGGAGGAATTCCATGATCCCGACGAAAATTAGATTTGGAGTTTTAACTGAAAAAGGGCATGCTGAAGTTCGAGAAATAGAAATGCCTGAACTAAAGCCTGATGAACTTTTAGTAAAGCAGGAGGCCTGTAATATTTGTACGACTGATTATCAACAATGGCAGGGTCTGCGTGAACATCAAGGATATCCTATGGCAGGAGGGCATGAGGGATCCGGGATTGTTGTGGCGAAGGGTGATAAAGTTGGTGAGTCCTTTGAGCTAGGTGATCGAGTAAGTATTTTATATGACTACTGTGGAATTTGCGATAACTGTAAGGCAGGAATGATTACGATTTGTCAAAATAAAAAGCTGTTTGGCAAAAATTATTCTGACGAGTACTACGGAATTTTTGGTTTTTCTAATTACTTTATTCGGAATGCAAAAAGCTTTGTTAAGATGAATCGCGATTTACCTGCCTCAGAAGCGGCATTTGTAGAGCCATTGGGATCTGTTCTTCATGGAATGAGAAAAATCAGACTCCAGGGTGGATATGATACTGTTGTTGTGATTGGCGGAGGAACGATGGGCTTACTGAATGCAGCAGCAGCAAGGGCGATGGGTGCTAGAGTAATCGTTTCCGGTAGAGGAGAAAAGAAGCTTGCAGTAGGAAGGGAAATGGGCTTTGAAATGATCGATGCTGGAAGCACTGATCCTGTTGCAGAGGTGAAAAGATTAACAAATGGCCGCGGAGCAGACGCTGTGATTGTGTCAGCAGGAGCGACAGCAGCAAACCAGCAGGCGTTAGAAATGGTGAAGGATCAGCATGGCCGTGTGTTATTTTATGCAGCAGGATATCCAGTCCCTGGGTTAACAGTTGATTCTAATATTATCCACTACAAAAACCTGGAATTAATTGGGACCTTCGGATCTACGTTAGATGATTTTAATAACGCAGGCAGAATGCTAAGTGAAGGACGAATCAATGTTTCATATTTAATAGAAGAAAAAGTACCTTTAACGAATATTCAGGAAGCCTTTCAAAAGGCAAGTACAAAAGGGAACTTTAGGGTTTCTGTCATGTTGCAAGAATAATAGAAGGATTATCGATCATTCATTTCCAAGTAGGAAGGGGAAAACGCACATGAAATGTTTAGCTATTGCTGATTTATTTATCACAAAAGAAATGATGGAAAATGGTTTAGGTGAATTACGTGATCGGGGCGTTGATATTACTATCAAAGAGTGGCTGCACGAAGACTTAGAGGCGCTGCAAAAGGATAATATTACATTGGAGCAGCAAGGCAGTGAAGCCATTTCTTTACCTGCTGAAATAGAAGAAGGTATGGAAGAGTATGATATTATTATTACTCAATTTGCGCCAATTGGAAAAAAAGTGATTGATAAATGTAAGAACTTAAAAATATTGGGTGTATTACGTGCAGGTATTGAAAATGTAAATTATCATTATGCAGAAGAAAAAGGAATCAAAGTATTAAATACACCAGGAAGAAGTAATACAAGTGTATCTGAATTTACTGTCGGACTGATATTGTCTGAGATACGAAATATTTCGAGAGCCAACTATCAACTGAAGAACGGCAAATGGGAAAAATATTATCCAAATGGTATTTTGGCGCCAGAGTTAAAAGAATCTACTGTCGGACTTATTGGTTACGGAGCGATTGGTCAAAGAGTAGCAAATCTTCTTCGCCCATTTGGCGGAAAGATTATCTTCTTTGACGAATATTTTCAAGGTGAGACAGAAGATGTGAAAGTTGATTTAGATACGTTGGTAAGAGAAGCTGATATTGTTTCTATGCATTATCGACTAACAAGCGAAACAAAGCATATGCTAAATAAGACTCATTTTGAAAAAATGAAAAAATCTGCGGTCGTGATAAATAGTGCGCGTTCAGGGCTAATAAATGAACAGGATTTAATAGAGGCTTTAATAGAAAAAAGAATTGCTGGAGCAGCAGTAGATGTATTTGATCAGGAGCCATTACCGGAGGATCATCCGTATTTACAGCTTGATAATGTGACGATTACACCGCATATTGCAGGATCAACTATTGGTAATTTTGCTAACTCTCCAAAAATCCTAACAGGCAGAATGATTACTGAGGGGTTAATCTAACGAACTGGAAATAACAGGACTGGACTTTTTGAAAGAACTACTAGATAGCAAAAAATGATTTGAAAATAGTAAAATATAGCCTTCTTTAATTAGTTGAACCCATGCTGATTAAAGAGGGCTTTTTTGCTTAAAGGGAATGCTAAGAGTGTTAAACGACAAAACGTGATAGTAAAGCTGGAATATAATCATACTATTATTGATATTATTCTGTATTTCATTTTGTCCTTAAAGGAGGAACTTTAAATGTTTCAAACAAAAATAATTGAAATCGGACCATTAGTACAAGAATTTCAGGAAGAAGATTTAGTCATCCTTTTTGGAACCTCGGCACCACCAGAATTAAAGGAAATCTCCGTTATACATGAAATAGAGAAAGGAGAACCGAAGGAAATACTTGCAGAAGGTGGAACCCTTGAATTTGGAAATAAGGTATATAAGATAGAAAAGGTTGGAGATTTGGCTAATAAAAATTTTGAAGAACTAGGTCATCTTTCTATTTATTTTAAGGACGATACTTCAGCAGAACTCCTACCAGGGGCAATTTTAGTAACACCGGGTGAATATCCTGAGTTAAACGTTCATGATGTCATCAAGTTTATAAAATAGGGGGTAAAGGTGGATATATTAGTTTCTATAGCAGATGGTTTTATGGGAATGTTCCAAGCAGGTGCAGACGTTTTTATGGGATTTATAACGGGGATTATCCCTCTGCTCATAACATTAATTACCGCTGTAAATGCTTTGATAAAGCTATTAGGTGAAGAAAGGATCTTTGCCTTTATGAAGAAGGTCTCCAAATTTACCATTTTACGTTACACAGTCATTCCGTTTTTTGCTGTATTTATTTTAACAAATCCTATGGCTTATACGTTCGGAAGGTTTTTACCTGAAAAGAATAAGCCTGCATTCTATGATGCGGCCGTTTCCCTTGTTCACCCGATTACAGGATTATTTCCGCATGCAAATGCAGCTGAACTATTTATTTTTCTTGGAATCGCCCAAGGCTTTGCTAAAGTTGGAAGTCAAAGTAAGTTAGCATTACTCTATTTAGTCGTTGGGCTTATAGTATGCCTGCTGCGTGGAATTGTAACTGAAAAAATAACGGAATTTTTCATAAAGAGGAAAAATCTCCGGATGACAAAAAGCGGAATAGGTTAATGGTCGACTAAAGGGAAAATGTTCTCATAAAAGCTCTTTGTATTAGAAATGCAAATATTTCTAATCTACAAAGGGCTTTTTTGTGCTTTTTCACAGGTATATATAATGTAAAAAAACTTACTTGTACATTTGTTTTTGTGTTGACCAAATGTTCATAGCGTGATACTATAATTATACAAACGTAACATATAAGAACAAATGTAAAGGGAGGAAGAAAAAATGACTTTAACAACGACTAAATTACCACCCCATATTACGAATGAAAAATTAATTGATATGTATAAAGAAATGTGGTTAATCCGCTATTTTGATGAAAAGGTTGACCAATTTTTTGCTAAAGGTGCAATCCACGGAACAACTCACTTAGCTGTTGGACAGGAGCCATCGGCAACAGGACCTATTGCTGCTTTACAGCCGAAAGATAAGATTACAAGTACTCACCGTGGTCATGGACATTCTATTGCAAAAGGAACAGATGTCAATCGCATGATGGCAGAGCTATTTGGAAAAGTGGATGGTTATTGTAAAGGAAAAGGCGGCTCTATGCATATTGCGGATCTTGAGATTGGAAATTTAGGTGCTAACGGGATTGTAGCTGGAGGTATTTCAATCGCAGTTGGAGCAGCTTTGACATCGAAAATGAAAAATTCAGGATATGTTGTTCTTTGTTATTTTGGTGATGGCGCATCAAATGAAGGCGCTTTCCACGAGTCAGTAAACCTAGCATCTGTTTGGGGATTGCCAGTCGTATTCTTCTGTGAGAATAACCAATATGGTATGAGTGGTTCCGTTAAAGACATGACAAATGTTGAAAATATTGCGGATCGTGCAGCGGCTTATGGAATCCCAGGTAAAGTTGTGGATGGAACAGATGTTATTGAAATGTTGAATGTAACCTATGAAGCAGTTGAAAATGCTCGTAAAGGTAACGGACCTTCCATTATCGAAGCAAAGACATACCGCTGGAAAGGTCATTCAAAGAGTGATGCGAAATTATATCGTACACGTGAAGAAGAGAACGAGTGGAAATCAAGGGACGGAATTAAAAAATTCAAAGAATTATTAATTGCAGAAGGTCTTTTAACTGAAGAGAAGGCGAAAGAACTTCAACAAGAAGCGAAGAAGGAAATTGAAGACTCAGTAACATTTGCACAAAATAGTCCGGAACCAACAATCGATTCATTATTCGAAGATGTATACGCGTAAGGGGGAGACTGAAATGAGAGAACTTACTTATTTAGAAGCTGTAAGAGAAGCTATGAGTCAAGAAATGAGACAAAATGAAGATGTATTTGTTTTAGGTGAAGATATTGGATTATATGGCGGTGCTTTCGGTGTAACAAGAGGAATGCTTGATGAATTTGGTCCAGAACGTATACGTAATACGCCGATTTCTGAAGCTGCCATTTCGGGTGCAGCAGTTGGGGCAGCCTTAACTGGAATGAGACCGATTCTTGAATTGCAATTCTCCGATTTTATCACCATTGCAATGGATAATATTGTTAACCAGGCTGCTAAAACTCGTTATATGTTCGGCGGAAAAGGAAAAGTACCTATGGTTCTACGTACTCCTGCCGGCTCTGGTACGGGAGCCGCTGCACAGCACTCTCAAAGTCTTGAAGCTTGGACAGCGCATATTCCAGGTTTAATCGTAGTTCAACCTTCTACAGCATATGATGCGAAAGGTTTACTTAAAGCTGCTATAGATAATGATAATCCGGTTATTTTTTATGAACATAAGCTAGTCTATAAAACTTCTTCTGAAGTACCAGAAGAGCAATACTCTATTCCACTTGGTGTTGCTGATATTAAAAGAGAAGGTAAAGATGTAACGATTGTGGCAACTTCCTATATGGTTCATAAAGTACTGGAAGCAGCAAAAGAGCTTGAAAAAGAAGGCATTGACGTGGAAGTTGTTGATCCAAGAACAATTGTCCCATTAGATAAAGAAACAATTATTAAATCAGTGAAAAAGACCGGCCGTTTACTTATTGCGCATGAAGCAGTAAAACGAGGTGGTATTGGTGGAGAAATTGCAAGTATGATTGCTGAAAGTGAAGCATTTGACTACCTTGATGCTCCAATTAAGCGCCTTGGCGGAAAAGAAGTTCCAATTCCTTATAATCCAAATTTAGAAAAAGCGGCAACACCTCAGGTACCAGATATTATTGAAGCCGTAAAAGAACTAGTTCGTTATTAATAAGGAGGAGCTTTGAATGGCACATGGAATTTTTATGCCGAAGTTAAGTAGTACAATGGAAACAGGGACTATCCTTCAATGGTTTAAAGAAGAAGGAGAATCTGTTGAAATCGGCGAACCTATTTTTGAAATTATGACTGACAAAATTAATATAGAAGTGGAAGCGTATGAGGAAGGGGTCTTACTAAAGCGTTACTTTGATGTAGATGCTGTAGTCCCTGTTAATACCATAATCGGTTATATTGGTGAAGAAGGCGAAAATGTACCTGATGAATCTCCAGGTATCCAATCAGATGAAGACGATGCTGAAGCTGTAACATCTGCACAAGCTTCAGAAGCAGAAGTAGAAGAGGTTGTGGCAGTTGCTGCTGCAGCTGAAACGAGAGCAGCTTCGAACGAAAAATTACGTGCAACTCCTGCTGCTAAAAGAATCGCTAGAGAGAATCAAGTTGAAATTTCGCTTGTAGCTGGAACAGGTCCGGAAGGCAGAATTCAGGAACGAGATGTAATAGATTTTATTAAAAATGCTCCAAAGGCTACACCGCTGGCAAGAAAGCTAGCTCAATCAGAGCAAGTTGATTTAGCGAGTGTAACGGGTACAGGTGTTAACGGCAAGATCCTTAAACAGGATATCGCAGGTGCTCTTGCTCCTGCACCTGTTGCTGAAGTAAAACCAGCTCAGCGTAAGAAATTAGCTGGTATGAGAAAAGTAATTGCTGATCGTATGATCACAAGTGTAACAACTGCACCACATGTTACTCTAACAAGTGATTTTGATATGACAAAGGTAAAAGAAATTCGTGCACAGCTTCTACCTACGATCGAAAAACAAACAGGTTATCGTCTATCATTTACTGAAATCATTATTAAAGCAACAAGCCTTGCTTTATCACGTTTTCCATCGGTGAATGCAGCGTTAATTGGGGACGAAATTATTTATAACGAACAAGTGAACATTGGTTTAGCCGTTGCTGTACCAGATGGATTGATGGTTCCTGTATTAAGAGATACAAATCTAAAAGGCTTAGCTGCTATCACAGCTGAAGCAAAGGAAATAGGTAAAAAAGCTCGTGATATGAAACTTAGTCCGGCGGAAATGCAGGGTTCTACATTTACAATTAGTAACCTTGGAATGTACGCAATTGATGGATTTACGCCAATTATTAATCAACCAGAAACAGCAATCTTAGGTATTGGACGTATTCAAGATAAACCAGTCGTGGTAAATGGTGCTATTGAAGTTCGTCCTATGATGGTAGCAAGTCTTTCCTTTGACCACCGCGTGATTGATGGTGCACCAGCAGCAGAATTCTTAACAGAATTAAAACGAATTCTTGAAAATCCATATGAATTATTAGTTTAGGGGATGAAATGAATGTCGAAAAAATATGACCTAGTCATTGTTGGTGGAGGACCTGGTGGTTATGTAGCAGCCTTACACGCAGCCAAAAATGGACAGAAAGTAGCCTTAATTGAAGCAGACCACTTAGGTGGAACGTGTTTAAACAGAGGATGTATCCCGTCCAAAACTCTTCTCAGACATACGGAAATAATTGAATCCATACAAGAAGCAAAGGAATGGGGGATTGAAACAGGGGAACTTCGTCTTTCATTAGATAAAATGAGAAAACGTAAGGACGATGTTATCAACAAATTACGTTCCGGAATTGCCTTCTTAATGAAACAAGATAAGGTGGATGTATTTAATGGTTTAGGGATCATTGAGTCATCTAATGCAGTTAAAGTAGTTGGACAAGATTCAGAAGAACTCCTTGAAGCTGGAAAAATTATCATTGCAACAGGATCCACTCCAGTGGTACCGCCTATTCCTGGATTAGATTCGGTTTCCTTTGAGACAAGTGACTCTATTTTCGATATTAAGGAGATTCCAGAGTCAATTGCCATCATTGGTGGAGGGGTAATTGGTGTTGAATTTGCTACAATCTTTGCAAGTTTAAATTCGAGAGTGACTATTATTGAAATGGCTGATCGCCTTGCACCGCTTGAAGATGTAGAAGCTTCCAAGCTTTTAGAAAAAACATTAAAGAAAAAAGGGATCAAAATTTTAACTAGCACAAAAGTTGAACGTTTTGAAAAGGCTGGTGAAAAGGTCGCTACTGTATGTACTGATAAAAAAGGAAAAGAAGTTGTCGTTGAATCTTCTACTTTAATTGTCAGTGTTGGTAGAAAACCGAATCTTTCTGCAACTAGTAAACTAAATCTTGAAATGGCCGGACCTTTTATTAAAGTAAATAATAAAATGGAAACAAGTATTCCGAATGTATATGCAGTGGGTGATGTCGTTGGCGGATTCCAATTAGCTCATGTTGCAAGTGCAGAAGGGATTGTAGCAGCTAATAATGCTTCCGGAGAACTGGATAAAATTGATTATCATGTTGTACCGCGTTGTATCTACACTCTACCGGAAATTGCTTCTGTTGGATTGTCTGAAGCAGATGCAAAAGCAAAAGGACTCAATGTTCGCACGGAGAAATTTGATCATGCAGGAAACGGGAAGTCTTTAGCTGCCGGAGATACGACTGGTTTTACTAAAATTGTATATGATGAAAAATTAGGTGAAATCATTGGCGTTACAATGGTAGGTCAGCATGTCACAGAAATGATCTCAGAAGCTTCAGCGTTTATGTATCTTGAAGGTACCGTGGAAGAAGCAGCTAAGATGATTCATCCACATCCATCCGTTGTAGAAAGCTTTTATGAAGCCGCCCAAAATATTGTTCATAAGCTTAAAAAAGAGAAAAAACTTGTTCGTTAATCAACAGTAACTATCATCTTCTTGTTAAAAAATTTAGGGTCTGGCACCTTCCTTGGTACAGGCTCCTTTTTTTATTATATATATGAAAAGTCTAAAACAAAGTGAGGTGTGAACATGCTTAGCTGGGAAGAGAGAAGACAACTAGTAAAAACTGCTAGTTTATATTATATAGATGGATTGACCCAAGAGCAAATTGCTAAAAAAATAGGGGTTTCAAGACCTGTCATTTCAAAAAATCTTCAAAAAGCGAAAGATTATGGGATAGTTGAGGTCTTTATAAAGGATGAAAGTCTTCATACGGTTGAATTAGAAAAAAAGCTTGAAGAGGCATTTAAATTAGACAATGCGATTGTTGTTCCTACTATGGGATATTCGTCTGAAATGAGGAAGAAAACAGTAGGACAGGCTGCAGCAAACTTTGTTACTAAAAATTTAAAAAGGAGGAAAACAATTGGAATTAGCTGGGGAACAACATTAGCTGCATTAGTAAGAGAATTCCCCTTTATTAGGGATGAGCAAATTCGCGTTGTTCCTTTAGTTGGAGGAATGGGAGGGGAACAGGTTGATATACATGCGAATCAATTGGCTTATGAATTAGCAAAAAAATTTAATGGAACTTGTTCATATCTTTATGTTCCGGCGATTATTGAAACAAATGAGTTGAAAGAATTATTAGTCAATATGTATGATGTAAATTCGGTACTTGAAGCGGGTCAAAAGGTCGATATGGCATTGGTTGGCATCGGGAACCCCTATCAACATTCTATATTGAGAGAAGTAGGCTATATAAGTGATGAAGATATAGAAGAATTTAGAAAGGCTGGAGCAGTGGGGGATATATCCAGCCGTTTTGTTAATATAGATGGGAAGCCGGTTGATCATAGTATAAATGAAAAAGTGATTGGAATTACCCTTGAACAGCTTAAAGAAATCCCTATTGTTATCGGTGTTGCCGAGGGAGTAAACAAAGTGGAAAGCATTCTAGGTGCATTAAATGGAGAATATCTTAATGTATTAGTTATTGATGAGGAAACAGCTGCTGCTGTTTTAGAAAAGAAAGGTGCCTAACTAGAAGAAGCAGTGTAAAGAATACTTTATACACTGCTTTTTATATTGTCATTTTTTTTTGTAGTTTTTAATTATTTTTCGTGATGAATTTATGTATTTTACTGCTGAATAGGGTTTTCTAATTACACGTTTTGGAATACTTAATATAAAATGATTTAAGTCCTGCTTATACTCTTGCGTAATTCTGGATGGTTTTGTTGAAATTCGATTATAAAGCTCCTTATAGAATTCCTTTATGATATTTAGTTCAATCTCTTGTTTTTGCTGGCATGTTTCACATTCAACACTTTTAATTTCATTATTTATATAGATAATGATATGAGGAGTTTCTTCTTTACACTTGGTACAGTGCAAATAAGATTCAACTTTTGACTCTTTCACGTAGAATCTCTCCTTTCAATAATGGAGCTTTACAGTATATGAAGTAATAGTGTATTTTGCATTCTTTTATTTATTCCTATCATACCATTTTTCATACCTTTCTAACAAAATTATGTGTCACATCCAAAAGGAATTTTCTGAATTTAAAAAATAAATGCATTGAATATTTAGATAAAAAAGGCGCATGAAAAAAGTGCGCCTTTTTGCTTTTGATTCTTTGGAATAAAAAGCAGTCTTTCGAGAAAACTACAAAGGACAATGCTTATTTTAGTAATGTTTTTGTAAAAAAATAAACACGATTGAATTTTTTTTAGTATAAAAGAAAAATTTATTAAATTTTTTTTAATAAAAGTATTGAACCGATGTTATTATCGTAGTAAAATAACTTTTGTCAAGGGAGTGATTAAATGAATATTGGAATGATTGGTTTAGGTAAGATGGGTTACAATCTTGCGCTGAATTTAAAGAATAACGGACATACTGTCCAAAGTTTTGATCTATCCGAGGATGCTAGAAAAAGAGCAGCAGAAGATGGAATCAATACTGTAGATAGTATTGATGAATTACTCAGTAAATTGGAAGCGCCTCACATTGTCTGGGTTATGGTTCCGTCTGGAAAGCCTACTGAAGCGGTTGTGTCTGAGTTGATCGAGAAAATGAAAGCGGATGACATTATCATTGAAGGCGGTAACTCTAACTTTAATGATTCCGTTAAGCGAGCTCAACAGGCAGCGGAAAAAGGAATTCATTTTCTGGATGTCGGTACTTCCGGTGGAACATCTGGTGCGAACCAAGGGGCTTGCTTGATGATTGGTGGAAACAAGGAAGCATTTGAAAGAGTTGAACAGGCCTTTAAAGATGTTTCCGTTGAAAACGGTTACTTATATGCCGGCGAATCAGGAAGCGGTCATTTTCTTAAAATGGTTCACAACGGAATTGAATACGGCATGATGCAGGCGATTGGTGAAGGGTTTCAAATCGTTGAGAAGAGCCAATTTAATTTCGATTTAGCTGCAGTTGCAAAGGTGTGGAATAATGGTTCAGTTATCCGTAGCTGGCTAATGGAATTAACTGAAAGCGCATTTAATAAGGATGCCAAACTAGAAGGAATCAAGGGTGTGGTCGATGCATCAGGTGAAGCGAAATGGACGCTCGAAACAGCTTTAGATTTAGAAGTTCCGGCACCAGTAATAGCGTTATCACTTATGATGCGTAACCGTTCTAAGGAAGAGGATAGTTTCTCGGCCAAGGTTGTCGCCGCTTTAAGAAACGAATTCGGCGGTCACAGCGTTGTTAAGAATTGATTTATGAGCATTATCTGTTTCAACAAATGAAACCGTTTTAGGAGGTGATCTTGTATCACTTGCTAACATCGTCAATTGAAAAATTAAGAAAAAAGGAGAGAGTAATTAATGGAACATCTTACAGTTGCACAAGCACTTTTGATTGCTATTTGGGTAGCACTTGTAGAATCCCGTATTTTAGGTTATGCAACATTAACATTGCGTTTTAGCCCGTTGATGACTGGTTTGATGGTCGGGGTTATTACAGGTCAGGTAGCAGAAGCGATGATCATTACAGCTGCTATTCAATTAATTTATATGGGAGCGGTTGCACCAGGTGGAGCACTTCCAAGTGAACCGGCGATTGCCGCTGCTATTGCCGTACCAGTTGCATTATTGGGAGATTTATCTCCGCAGGAAGCGGTAGCCATTGCCGTACCAGTAGGTCTATTAGGAAGTTACTTATATCAATTCCGTTTCTTCTTAAATACGTTTGTAACACGATTGATGGATAAATATGCAGCAGAAGCCAATGACAAAGGACTTGTTATTTCTATTATGGTAATTCCAGCAATAATCAGTTTCTGCTTATTTATTCCACTAGTATTTATTGCACTATACTTTGGTGCACCAGTTATCGCAGATTTTGTAAACGCAATTTCCGGTGGTCGTGTTCTACATGTACTTGAAATTGTCGGCGGCGGTCTTGCTGCATTAGGTATCGCGGTAATTATGCACGTAATCGGTAAGAAGAGCTTACTTATCTTCTTCTTCCTTGCTTACTTCATGAGCGTTAACTTCGCTACATTAAAAATTAATACTGTAACATATGCGATTTTTGGATGTATCTTAGCAGGTATGTACGTGCTATTTACAAGCAAAAATACCAATCAATAATTTGATAAGGGAGGAGCTAACGATATGAGTACAGAACAAAACACAGTTGATGTAACAAAATCAGCTAATTATCCTGATCCAATCACAAATAAAGACTTAATGAAATCTTGGGTTAGATGGTGGTGGGCAAACGAAGTACCACATACGTATGACCGGATGGTTGCGCCATCGTTCCTATTTGGATTAATGCCAACATTAAGGAAATTATATAAAAATGAAGATGATTTAAAAGAAGCTTACCAAAGACATATGCTATTCTTTAACACTCAAGCTATTTGGGGCGGCGGTACACTGACTGGTATTGCTACTTCATTAGAAGAAAGCCGCGCGAAAGCGATTGCTGAGGGAAGAGAAGAGGAAGCTCCAAGTGTTGATATGATTAATAACACGAAGGTTGGTTTAATGGGTGCTTTGGCTGGTATCGGAGATGCGATTGACTCTGGAACAGTTCAATATATCTTTATCGCAATTGCGTTGCCATGGGCAACACAAGGTAGTGCTTGGGGCGCATTGTTCCCATTCATCTGCTTTGGTCTTGCAACATTTATTTACGGATACTTTTTCACAAAAATGGGTTATGGCTTAGGACGTAATGCTGCTAAGGAGCTTTTAGCAGGAAGCAAGGTAAAAACTGCCATTGATGCGTTATCAGTACTTGGTTTGTTCATGATGGGTATTCTGGCCGGTTCGTACGTTAAAGTGTATACAGGCTTGAAATTCACGATTTCTGAAAAAGAGTTCGTTATTCAAGATATCCTAAATTCCATCCTGCCAGGTCTATTACCGTTACTTACAGTATTAGCTGTATACCTATACTTTGATAAAAAAGGATTTAACATTACAAAGGGAATGGTTTATTTAACTGTAACATTGGTTATTCTTTCAGCAATCGGTATCCTGTAATCAACTAGTTTAAGATAACGAAGCGACTATAACATAATGAAATGAACATAATATTTAAATGACCTGTCTGTGCTGCTACAAAGAATCTGCACCATAGACAGGTCCTACATAAGGAAGGAGATTCAGCATGGCAAATAGGGCGGTACTTGTTATTACACATGGTGAGTTTGGTATTGAATTGGTTAAAAGCGCAGAAATGATCATGGGTCCCCAGGAGGATGTAGATGCATTAGCATTAAGACCAGGAGATTCAGTTGATGATCTTCGCAGTCAAGCGTATGAAGTGGTTGATAGAAACGCGGAAAAAGGTCTGGAAACAATTGTGCTGGTTGATTTATTAGGTGGAAGTCCTTCCAATGTATCACTAACATTATTGGCCAAGCATGATTTGAAAATTTTAACGGGTGTAAGCATGCCAATGTTAATTGAAACATTATCTCAATATAAGTTTGAAGAAGATACTGATAAATTAATTGAAGCTGCAAAGCAAACTGCTGCAGATGGCGTTAAGATGTTAGACAGAGCATTTATAGGAAGAAAATAATTTAAAAAACAATTTAAGCGATGAAAGGAAGATTTTGATGGGAAAAATTAATATTGTAAGAATTGACGACAGACTAATACACGGACAAGTAATGACGAAGTGGTCTAAGGGGTTAGGTACAAACGCTATTTATGTAATTGATAATGAAACTGCATCAGATGATTTCATGAAGGATATCTACATTAATACAAACTCTTCATCTGGTTTGAAAATTGATGTATTAAGTACTGATGAAGTGGTAGAAAAATGGCAGAAAGATCAATTCGGTAATGATAACGTAATTCTTTTATTCAAGAATATTCCAGCTGTTAAAAGCGTTCTAGATAAAGATGTTCTTCCTGTTGAAAAATTAAATGTAGGGGGAATTTCTAAAAAGCCTGATGCTACATTCGTAATTCCTTCAGTTGGCTTAAACCAAGCAGATGCTGAAAAATTAAAAGAAATTGAAGCGAAGGGAATTGAAGTTTATTTCCAAACAGTTCCAGATAGCAAAAAAGTTTCTTTAGATGATGCCATCAAAGCGATTAAATAAGGTAAGCATTAGGAATAATTAAACATGATTTGACACTTTGAAATGGTATTACATTCACTCTCAATTAGTTGCAAAACTATAGGTGTTTGTAACACCATTTCGCTTTTTATTAGCACATTTAAAATATGGCTTAGTTAAAGAATAATGTGTTGAATTTTTATTAGCAGGTTGATTGCAGTGGAAGGCACGAAGACTCCTGCGGGAGAAGCGAGACAGTCGAGACCCCGCAGACACGAAGTGTCGAGGAGGCTCGGCGGTCGCCCTAAGGTGCGCGAAGTGCCTGGAACGGAAATCAACAACTATGTTTAACAGTGCTATTGATTTACTAACCACGTACAAAAGAGAGGAAGAGTCTAATGACACATAAAATAGCAATTGTGAATTCAAGCAGCTTTGGAAGAAGATTTCCTGACCAAATGGAAAGATTAGAGAAAATCGGGGAAATTGAACGTTTTACCTTCGCAATCGACACCCCAGGAAAAGAATTAGCTGAGAAATTAATGGGATACGACATCATTATCTCAAGCGTAACACCATTCTTTACAAGAGAATTCTTTGACCATAAAGACAAAACCATTCTGATTTCAAGACATGGTATCGGTTATAACAATATTGATATGGAAGCAGCAACGGAAAAAGGAACAGTCGTTACCATTGTTTCAGCACTAGTAGAAAGAGATGCAGTTGCAGAAAATGCAGTTGCTAACCTGATGGCTGTTGTTAGACAAACCATTCCTGCATATAAGGCTGCAAAAGAGGGCAGATGGGCTGACCGTGCACAATTTATTGGGCATCAATTAACAGGTAAAACGGTTGGAGTTATCGGTCTAGGAAATATCGGAAGCAGAGTTGGCGAAATCCTTAAATATGGTTTTAATGCAAGACTTCTTGCGTATGATCCACATCAGAGTAAAGAAGAGCTTGAAAAAAGAGGTGCAGAAGCTGTTACACTGGATGAATTATTGAAGGAATCAGACTTCATTTCATTAAATGCTTTTATTGATCCTGAAAGCTTCCACATGATTTCAGATCGAGAATTTGGTCTAATGAAAAAAGGCGTATATATCACAAACGCAGCACGTGGTGAATTGATGGACCAAGATGCGATTTTGAGAGCGTTAGATAATGGGATTATTGCAGGTCTTGCTGTTGACGTTGTTGAAGGTGAGCCGATTGATGAAACACACCCATTCTTCAAATATGACAATGTCATCGTTACACCACATACCTCAGCATACACATTTGAATGCTTAAGAGGTATGGGAGAAAAAGTCGTTTCCGATGTAGAGAAAATGGTGAATAATGAGCAGCCTGAAAATGTAGTCAATGCAGAGCTATTTAAAAAGTAGAATTTTTTAGCTGTTTACTGGAGGGGATAACCTTGCGTTTTCCATCATTAGTTATTTTTGATATGGATGGCTTAATGTTTGATACAGAAAAGCTTGCATCCGAGGGATGGCTGAAGTCTGCTGAACATCACGGCTTTCAAATTGACAGCACGATTATTCAGCAGTTTGTCGGCATGACAAATGAAGACATATTAAATAAGATGTCTGAAATATACGGAGAAGATGCGCCAATTCATGATTGGCGCAGTTATATGCGTAATGCAAAAGCTTTATTATTAGAAGAACATATGTATCTTCCCAGCTTTAAGAAAAAGGGCCTTGAATCACTACTAACCTATCTTAAGTCGATTGGAGTAAAAACGGCTGTCGCTTCTTCAAGCGAAATGGAGGTTATCAATAAGTATTTGAAGGTTACAAATACAAGTGAGTATATTGATTATCGTGTTTCAGGGGACGAAGTGGTGAATGGGAAACCTAATCCAGAAGTATTTTTAAGGGCGTGTGAGAAAGCGGCTGTTCAGCCATCTAATGCTCTCGTACTCGAGGACTCTCCTGCTGGGTTAAAGGCAGCCAGCAGTGCCGGAATATCTTCCATCTTTGTTCCGGATACGGTGATAGAAACAGAAGAATTAAGAGGATTGGCAACGGATGTCATGTCTGATTTAACAGAGGTAGAAAGATTTCTGCGATCGTTAACAAACTAAGTCAGGACATGTATTAAACCAAAATTAGGAGTGGTTACATGGTAAAGGTGTTAGTAACCCCAAGGTCTTTTGGGAAACACAGTGATGAAGCTAGGGACCTGCTTTTATCAAAAGGGATTGAAGTAGTCATCAATCCATACGGTAGAATTTTAACAGAAGAAGAAATGAAAAAAGAAATAGAAGATGTCGATGGAATTATTGTAGGAGTCGATCCGCTGAATGCAGATGTTCTGTCGCATGCAAAAAATTTAAAGGCCATCTCCAAATATGGTGTAGGAACCGATAATATCGATTTGAATTATTGTAAAGAACATAATATAGAAGTATCCATTACGAGAAATGCTAATTCAGATTCTGTTGCAGATTTTGCGTTTACGTTAATGCTGTCAGTTGCCAGAAGAGTTGTCGAGGTCGATAAGGCTTGCCGTCAACTGGACTGGGGTAAGAAAACCAGCATTGAGATGTTCCGAAAAACCCTTGGGGTTGTTGGTACTGGTGCAATCGGTAAAGGCGTTATCAAAAGAGCAAAAGGATTCGAGATGGATATTCTTGCTTATGATCTTTATAAAGATGAAGAGTTTGCGAAAGAATATGGTGTTAAATATGTAGAGCTTGACGATCTGATTAAGCAGAGTGATTTCATCAGTCTTCATCTTCCTGCAACTGAAGAAACTCACGATATGATTAGTGCAAGAGAGTTTGACATGATGAAGGAAACAGCTGTGCTTGTCAATACAGCCCGCGGCGAGTTAGTCGATGAAGATGCTCTTTATGATGCTTTGAAAAATAAAAAAATCTGGGGTGCAGGCTTGGATGTTTTCAAAAAGGAACCACCTGAAAACAAGGAACTACTTGAATTAGATAATATCATTATAGGCGCACACTCAGGTGCTTCAACCTTTGAAGCCGTAAACAATATGAGCAGATTAGCGGCTGAGAATATTTTGAAAAACTTATTATAGAAGTATTACATAAAAAATCTGACTAAAAAGGGATGAATGATGATGGACAAAATTGATATTTTATCAAAACTACGAGATGAAGCAATTGTAGCAGTTATTCGTGCGGAAGATAAAGAACAGGGTTTAAAGGTAAGTGAAGCGATTCGTCAAGGCGGCATCAAATTCCTAGAATTAACGATGACTGTGCCAGGGGCACTAGATATTATCAAAGAATTATCTGAACGCTATAAGGGTGAAGATGTGGTAATTGGTGCAGGGACTGTGTTGGACCCTGAAACTGCTCGTCTTGCGATTTTAGCAGGAGCAGAGTATGTAGTAAGTCCAAATTTGGCACCCGAAATGGTTAAATTATGTAATCGGTATAGAGTCCCTGTGATGACTGGAGTAATGACAGCAACAGAAGTTGTACAGGCGATGGAGCTTGGGGTTGATGTCATCAAAATCTTCCCTGGAGGCGCATTTGGTCCAAGTATCATAAAAGACCTTAAAGGACCGCTTCCACATGGAAACTATATGCCAAGCGGCGGTGTATCTTTAGAAAATGCGGCCCAGTGGCTTAAAAATGGAGCCTTTGCTATTGGTACAGGGAGCAGCTTAACTGCAGGAGCTAAAACAGGGGATTATGAAGCTGTCACGAAAACTGCTGCTGAGTTTGTATCGATTGTAAGGGAAGCAAAAGGGAATAAATAAAGCTTGTTCATCTAACTTTACATGATTTGAGGATGGTCAATGGATATCAAGAAACTGCTTGGTGATGAAGCTGCCAAATATGTTGAAAATAACATGATAGTGGGATTGGGATCCGGCACAACGGTGAACTATCTGGTTCGCGCTTTAGGAGACAGGGTTCAAGAGGGACTGCAAATAAAAGCAGTTTCCTCTTCTGAAAAGACACGCAGGCTAGCGGAGGAAGTCGGAATTTCACTAGTTGATCTCAATATGATTGAGCAGATAGATTTAACAATTGATGGTGCAAATGAAATCGAAAGAGATCGCTTTTTGCGATAAAGGGCGGTGGGGGTTCATTACTTTATGAAAAAATAGTGACCGCTCATTCAAAAAAGGTTATCTGGATTATCGATGAAGATAAGCTTGTAAGCCAGCTTGGTAAATTTCGTCTGCCTGTTGAGGTCATCCCTTATGGCTGTCAGAGGCTGTTCAGAATGTTCTATGAAAAACAGTTTAATCCTGTCTTACGAATAGGGCATGATGATGAGTTATTTGTGACCGATGGGGGTCATTGGATTATTGATCTGTATTTGGAAAGCATCAATCATCCAACAGAATTGGCTGATTGGTTAAAAAGCTTAACCGGAGTTGTTGAACATGGCTTGTTTCTTCATTGTGTGGATACCGTTCTAGTTGGAAATAATAATCAAATCAGAGTAATTGAAAAATAGTTTTGAGGTGCCAGATCGTGGATGAATCAAATCAGTATATCGTGTATCCAGATAAAGTAAGAAATATCATTTCCATTGCAGTCTATTTAGCATTTGTCTTCTTAGAAGCTTATATACTTTTTACTAGTAATTTAACTTTAATATGGAATATTCTATTAGTTATTTTAATGGCCTTTTTATTATGGCAGGTCTTTCAAAATTACAAGACCATGTCAAAGGGCGAACCTTTATTAGAGATTTCCGACAAAGGAATCAGGGAATACAGTTCAGGGGTTGACCTTGGTCTCATTCCTTGGAAGGTCGTCGAGAAAATAGAAACCTATCCTGGGCAGTCCAGCCTTCAAATTGGTATTTTAGTTTCTAAGCCTTATTCATTTCAAAATAGCAGCAGCAAAAATGCTAAAAAGATTGCTGATCGAAACCGTCAAAGAACAGGATATACGCTTTCAATTGATGGCTTCTCCTTTCGTAACAAGAAGTTTAAGGAAATTTTTAATCAGTTTAAAGAATTTGCACACAATAATAATCCAGCCATTATTATCAAAGAATATGAGGATCCACTTTTAAAGATGGCCAAGGCCAATAGAAATAAAAAGAAGAAATAATTTTTAAATTATGATTAAAAAAGAAGAAATAAACTTTTAGTTGTGGTAATATGGACTGCGGTGGTATTTGCACAGTAATTTCTTTTCCTTAGAATGCATGGAATAGCCATGCGGAACGAGGGAGAAAATAGGTATTGACCATTATCCTTTTTACTTGATGAGGAAATGTGCAATAAGCAAATTGCTGCACTATAAGAAATGGTTAAAAAAGTGAATTGATTTTAACCTAATTAAATTAGAAAAGGGGTTATAAACCATGGCAGAAAAAACTTTTACAATCATTGATGAAGCGGGTATTCATGCACGTCCTGCAACTTTATTAGTAAATACAGCGAATAAATTCAGCTCAGATGTAAGCCTGGTATACAACGGAAAAAGCGTTAACTTAAAATCCATCATGGGTGTTATGTCACTAGGTGTTTCAAAAGGAGCAGAGGTGACAGTAACTGCGTCAGGTGCAGACGAAGAAGATGTGATTAATGCACTTACTGAAACAATGAAAGAAAATAAACTTATTGGTTAAGCTATGGATGTCAAAAACAGTGTAATAGGTTCACCCTATTATGCTGTTTTTTTGTATGATGACGGAACATCAGACTATTTGCCTGTGCTTTTATCTTGGATGTAGTAATAGTATAATGAAGCAAACAGTTTCTTCACTATTATCTATTTCTTGAAGGAGATTAGAATGACAGAAAATCAACAACTACTAAACAAGTTAAAGGATTCCATTCAACAGGTATGGGAAAAGGCTGGTTTTTCACAGCCAACCTCCATTCAGTCTTATGCAATACCGCAAATTCTTGAAAAAAAAGATGTAATCGCACAATCACCGACTGGTACTGGAAAGACATTAGCTTATTTGCTTCCAGTATTGAATAGGATCGATGCTGATAAAAAGGCAGTTCAGGCCGTCATTCTGGCGTCATCACAAGAGCTGGTTATGCAAATCTTAAATGAAATTCAAAAGTGGGCAGAAGGCAGCGGAATCAGAGGTGCCTCTTTTATTGGCGGCGCGAATGTAAAGCGGCAACTGGAAAAATTAAAAAAACACCCGCATATCGCGGTTGGAACCCCGGGCCGTGTGCTTGAATTAATTAAACAAAAAAAGCTAAAAATGCATGAAGTGAAAATGGTTGTCCTTGATGAAGGTGATCAGCTGCTCGTACCGGAGCATACCGATACTGTCCAGCAGATTGTGAAATCTACCTTAAGTGATCGGCAGGTTGTCCTTTTTTCGGCAACATTACCGGATTCAATCGTAAAGCTAGCAAAGGAGCTTACGAATGAGGCAGAGATAATCACTGTGAAAAAGGATGAAACCATTGATGCGGCAAAGGTGAATCATATTTACTTTATGACTGAACAACGAGATAAGATTCGATTGCTTGAAAAGATTTCTCGTTTGAAGGCGCTAAAGGCTCTCGTATTTGTCAAGGATATCGGTAATCTAACTGTTCTGGCAGAGAAGCTTCAATTTAAAAAAATTAACGTCAGTATTCTTCATAGTGATCTAAATAAAATGGAACGTCAAAAGGCGTTACAAAATTTTCGAGATGGTAAAACATCGATGCTGATTGCAACAGATGTTGCTGCAAGGGGTCTCGATATTGAAGGCATTACACATGTTGTTCATTACGATTTTCCAAAGGACTTGAATCAGTATGTACATCGGTCAGGAAGAACAGGAAGATTTGGTGCAGCTGGGACGGTTGTGTCTCTTGTGACGGAACGAGAAGAGCGTGATTTGAAAAAGTTTGCACGAGAAATGGGCGTACAAGCAGTCATTAAACGATTCTATGGTGAAAATATTGTTGAGGGTAAGTCACCCTCTCCAGTTAAACGGTAATAGCCTTCTTATACGGAATAAAGTTATTAAAACGAGCAATACTACCACTGTAAGCTGATTTTTAAAAGGAGTGGTAGGATAATGGGAAGAACGAAACGTGGAAATGCAAACGCACAGCGTAATAAAAATAAAAAAGAAGCGAACCGTACAAGTGAAGAATTAGTTGAATTTCAAACTGGAACAAAAGAACGTGGAGCAACACCTACCCTAGATTAATATGGTTAAAAACAAAACAAGGCTTCCTATGTGGAGGCCTTGTTTTGTTTTGTATTTATGCGTTTTGAAGGGATGTCATTACAGCTGCTATTCAATTCGCCTCAGCGGTTTATTCGTTGGCCCTTCAATGACTTCTCCATCATAGGAGTAGCGGGAGCCGTGGCATGGGCAATCCCATGTTCGATCCCCATGGTTCCATTCACATTCACAGCCAAGATGTGTGCAGGTAGTATCGACAATATGAAGCTTGCCATCTTGATCGCGATAGGCTCCGGCCCGCTCACCATTATACATAATAGGGGCACCTTCATCATTACTTAGATCGTTTGGATTTGTCGGTAAATATTGCAGCTTTCCTTTTAACAAATGGCCTGCTACATCTGCATTAATGCTGATAAACTTTTTAATGCTTGGATCCGCCTTTTTGAACCGGGTTGGCGAGAATAAGTCCTTATACGGGTTATCCCTATCTAGAATAATATCTGTCAAAAGAGTAGCTGCTGTCGTTCCATTTGTCATTCCCCATTTGCGGTAGCCGGTTGCCACGAGGATGTTTGGCTTTTGGGCTGTGATCGAGCCGATATAAGGAAGCTTATCAAGGGTAATTAAGTCCTGAGTACTCCAACGATAAGCATACTCTTTAATCCCTAATGTTTTTTCAGCAAACGCCTCGAGTGCCTGATAATGCTTTAGTGTATCTGGACCCTGACCTGTCTGGTGATTATCTCCTCCTATTAGAACTAGATGTTCACCGTTGACAGGTGTATAACGCAACGAGCGAACAGGGTCGTCAACACTTACATACATGCCCCCAGGGTAAGGCTTATTTGTTTTAACAGCAATTACATAGGAATGATCTGCGTACATTCTGGCAAAATACATTCCTTCTTTATCAAAGAAAGGGAAATGGGAGGCGATAATCACCTGCTTGCATGATACCTTGTATCCATCCCTTGTGATGATTTTTGGGATATCATTCTCTTCCTCAATATCTGTAGCAGTTGTTTCTTCAAAAATAAGCCCCCCTGCCTCAAGAAAATCAAGGGTTAGCTGCTTCAAATATTTTAATGGATGAAATTGAGCCTGTCCTTTCATAGAAAGTGCGTTCTTGATTCTAATATCAAACGGAATGGAATCATGAAGCTCACCGTTAATCCCTAACTTCTTATATGCTTCTGCCTCTTTTCGAATCTTATTGGCATACTCGTCTGTTGTGGCATAGATATAGGCATCTTCCTCGCTGAAATCACAATCAATATTTTTCTCTTGAATTAGATCCTTAATAAATTTCAACGAGCTGTCGGCAGATTGATAATAGAGCTTGGCATTTTCTTCACCAAAGTGGGCAATTAGCTCATCGTAAATCAGACCATGCTGGGCCGTAACCTTTGCAGTCGTATGCCCGGTTGTTCCGTTTAGAATGTTTCCTGCTTCTAGGATAGCCACATGTAAGCCTTCCTTTTTTAATAGATAGGCTGCTGTAATTCCCGTAATTCCTCCGCCAACAATGGCTACGTCAACTGAGATATCTTCTGTTAGTTTTTTTGCAGTCGGCAGTGATACTTCCCGCCAATAGGGCTCTGGAAATTGCGGCATTGAATGGGATGAATCTGTCATTGGAAATTCCTCCTGTAATAGCATATATAGGTAATTTTTCCAACCAACAACAGAAGTATGCAAATGACTACATCTAAATATAAATTACCGCGTTAAAGTGTTAAGTTTTTGGTTTTTTGGATAAAATTTCTCGTGATTGACATGATAAGGGGTAATGAAAGTTTGAACCGGAAAGCAAGGAGAGGAAAATGGTAACTTTTTCATTCTTGGCTGTTTTTATGTTGTTAGGCAGTTTAGTGATTTTTATTGATACATTATTATTCCACTATTCATTTATGGAAACAGCAATGAACATGTTTTATTTTCAACTTACCGAAGACAAATTGATTCTTGCCTTAATGGGGATATGCGGCATGATTTGGGCAATTGTAGTAGATGTTCGAAGAAAAAGGAAAAAGGGAAATCCAGAACAGCCTCATTCTTAAATAAGTAGTTTTTCATTAGGGGACGTGTATTTGAATGGAGAAGGAAAATTTATCTCTTACCCAATTGTTGGCATTGGAATTTATCTTTTTATTGGGCAGTTCAATTATCATGGGAGTTGGTACAGAGCTAAGGCAAAATTCTTGGATTGCCATCGCCATTGCGACTGTGTTGGGGACGGGTATCATGTATTTATTTTATACTTTGAACGAGCTGCTTCCAAATCATAATCTGTTTGAAATCATGGAGTATGGTTTTACGCGGCCTGTCGCCATTTTTATCTCCGTCTTCTATATTATTTATTTTCTCTATATCTCTTCGCGATTAAACCGTGATTTTGTGGAATTAATTGCCACAGCCATTCTGCCGCTAACTCCAATTGAAGTAATTTCTTTAACCGTCATGCTCGTCATTATCTATATTGTGTACCTAGGGGTCGAAGTACTTGCACGAGTATCTGAAATCTTTTTTCCCTATTTGTTAGGATTTATCTTTTTGCTTATTGTCTTTTTATTTGCCAGCGGCAGAATTAAACTTCAAAATGCACAGCCGATGCTTGGGGATGGCTTTATGCCGGTTATTAAGGGAATATTCCCCGGGCTAATTACCTTTCCATTCGGTGAATTAATTGTTTTTACTGTGATTCTCTCAAGTGTGACCCACCTTAAAAAAGCTAAAAAAGTAGTCTTACTCGGTGTGGTAATGGCAGGTTTTTCTCTGACCTTTTCAACGGCTATTATGCTGATGTCCTTAGGCGCAGACACAATGGAGTTTTCAATCTTTCCATTGCTGTCGGCGGCAAGAAAAATTTCAATCGCCAATTTTATTGAACGAACGGATGCACTTGTCGTCTTTATTATGCTGTTAGGTATTCTGGTCAAAAGCTCGCTTTTCTTTTATGCAGGATTAAAAGGACTTGAATATATTTTTCGCATTCCATATCGGGATTTTACCTTTCCAATTGGGATGACTGTTGCATGCTTTACTGTTTGGGTGTCAGCTAATTTTGCTGAACATGTGGAGGAAGGCTTAGTGTTTGTTACGCGTTATCTCCACCCGCCCATGCAGTTTGGCATACCATTCCTTCTGTTAGGCATTATTCTTTGGAAAACTAAAAAGCGGCAAAAGGCAAATAAAAAGTCAACAGCGGTCTAATTTAATAAAGAAGATGGAAATGGGGTGAGATGTTGACTTCAGAAAGACCATTTGTCCGGGTTAGGCGAAAACTAAGAGAAGCAAAGAATACTATTTCCAGCGAAGATAAACAATTGTCGATACTAGAGAATGAAATGATTTCTCTGCATGAACTGAAAGAATCTATTCTCTCTGCATTTGGCCAAACAGCTGACCTAATAATGGAGCAGGTGAGGATAGCTGAAGAAGAGGGAATATTATTTTATCTGAACAGTACGATTGATAAAAGCCAGTTACAGCAAACCCTAATGAACAAACATACGAACCAGCCAAATTCCTCCCTAGATTTAAAGACTGTAGAGGGGATACAGGATTTTTGTGAGCAAATGTTTGGCGGCTCAGGTTATAAACTTACTCAAACTGCAGAAGAGGCTATTAATGAATTATTAGATGGCAGCTTCGTCATTGCTTCTAAGAATTTTCCTCTAATAATTAGTATTGGTATGCCAAATACAAACCTGAGGCAAGTGGCTGAGCCAACCTCACAGACCGTTATTAGAGGACCGAAGGATAGTTTTGTGGAAGCCTCCTCCATAAATCTATCTCTTATTCGCAGAAGAATTAGAAATAGTAATCTTCGTTTTGAGGAATTTAGCATTGGCAGCGAAACAAAAACAAAGGTTTATATTGGTTATATGAATGAAATAGCCAATGAAAAAATTGTGGAGGAAGTACGAAAGCGACTGAACAAAATAAACGTTTCGGCGATTTTTGAATCAGGAAATATTGAGGAGCTTTTGGTAGATAAAACATTAACGGTATTTCCATTGGCTTTTAATACAGAACGCCCTGATACAGTGGCCGGGGAATTGATGGAGGGGAAAATCTGTATTGTTGTTGACGGTACCCCTTTTGCGTTACTAGTACCTGTCGTTTTTACTGATTTTTTTATTTCCTCAGAGGATTATTATCATCATTATATGATCTCGAGCTTTCTTCGAGTGATCAGATACATTTCCTTTATGATTGTCTTGATTGTACCGTCTGCATATGTGGGTATTTTAACCTACCACCCGGAATTAGTGCCTACCTATTTGTTAATTAATATTATGGCCCAACGTGAGGGTGTACCATTTCCGGCTGTTGTTGAAGTGTTGATTATGGAATTTACTTTTGAAATATTAAGGGAAGCAGGAATCAGAATGCCTAGAGCTGTCGGGCAGACGGTTTCCATTGTCGGAGCGCTTGTGATAGGGCAGGCAGCCGCAGAAGCAGGACTAATTTCCAATATCATGGTCATCATTGTGGCCATTACTGCTACCGCAAATTTCGTAGCTCCTGTCTATAGTCTATCGGCAGCGACTAGAATTCTAAGGCTAATCCTAATCCCAATAGCTGGTTTTTTAGGACTGTATGGGGTTTTGCTTGGCTTAGTCGTGATGGTCGCCCATCTAGCTTCATTACGATCCTTTGGTGTGCCATATTTGGCGCCAATTGCCCCACTTAACATGAAGGATCAAAAGGATGTATTTATTCGCTTTCCCTACTGGGGGTTGAGAAGGAGGCCGAGTTATTTACGTACAGCTGAGCCTATTAAGCAAGAGAAGTCAGACCTCAATACTCCTCCGGACATGCAAGGGAGGAATGGCGGATGAAAAAGAAGGTGTTATGTTTTCTATTATCATTGCAACTGCTGTTTTTAACTGGCTGCTGGGACCAAAGAGAGCTTGCGGCTGTATCAATGGCAATTGGAATGGCGGTTGATGTAGGGGAAAATGGTCTATATAAAATCACTGTTGAGGCGATTAACCCGGCCGAGCTTAATGATCAAACAGCAAGCGGGAATGCTCCCTCTGTTGTTTTCACCTTAGAAGGAAATACTATGTCAGAGATTGCACATAAAATGAATATTGGTTTTTCGAAATCCTTGATTTTCTCCCATATGAAGACGGTTATCATCAGTAAAGAGATCGCAGAAAAAGGAATGCTGCAATTTATCGATTTTCTTGAAAGAAATAGGGAAATAAGAGATGACTTTAATTTTATTATGGTGGATGAAGGTAAAGCAGCCGATGTATTAAAGGTTCTTTATACGATTCAGAAATCCTCTTCATTAAAATTAACAAGACAGATGAGTACCGGATCAAAGCTATGGGGATCCGACCCTGATATACGCTTAACGGATTTTGTTAATGCCCTTACAGCAACCGGACGCGAGCCGGTCATGGCCACTGTTCATATCAGTGGAAATCCTAAAAAAGGCGCGAGTATGGACAATCTGAAGAAATCCGAACTTGATGCTATCGTTGAAATTGATTCATTGGCCATGTTTCGGGACGAGAAGTTTGTCGGGACTCTTCCAATCGAACAAACGAGAGATTACTTATGGACACAAAATAAGATAAAAATGACCATTGTTAGCGTACCATGTGGAAATGAGAACTATATGGCGCTAAGGATTATTCATTCACGAACAAAAGTAAAAGGGGATATTCAAAATGGAAAGCCGCATATTAAACTATCGATACGAGCCGAAGGCTATATCAATGGAAACTTTTGCGGTCCATATCCGTTAAATGAATCAAGTAGTTACTTAATGTATGAAAAGAAAGTCGAAGACTATTTGAAAGAACAAATAGGCAAGATGATTCATAAGGTGCAAAAGGAATATGGGGTTGATATTTTCGGCTTTGGTGAAACCGTAGAACAGCAAAACCCAAAAAAGTATAAAAAGTATAAAGAAAATTGGGATGAAGCCTTTCAACAGGCCCAAATCGATATTGAAACAGATATAAAAATAAGAAGAGCAGGCTTAACCTCAAAAGGAGCTTTACTTAGAAAGAAATAATGTGGAGATAGCCAGAAGTTAAATGTTTAATTTTTATGAAAAATAAAGAATCAATAGAACTATTTACGCATGCATTGGAAAATGCTTAAAAACTAAGGAGAAATCCTTGGTTTTTTTATGCTCGAAAAAGGTCTGAATTCGTCTCAGCCTCAAGTCCTACTAGAAAATACATTTCGGGTTCGTTATAGGAAATCATTGAAAAAGGTAAGATGTAATCAAGAAAGGAGGCAACAAAACATGAAAAAATTTGGGTTGCTTTTAGCTGGAGGAATCGCTGCAATTGTGTTACTGCATAATCTTGGACCGATGGTAGGGCTGGTGATCAGTCTCGCGATTCTCTACTTTGTCGTCAAACAATTTATCAAGACTGATTCAATTTTAATGAAGATTGGCTGGGGTATTCTTGGCTTCGTCGCTTTAATGTCCTCTGCCTCTAATGTCCCCGCTATTCTAGGTATCGCTGCTGCATACGTGCTATATGTTGTTTATAAAAATTGGAATAAACCGAAGAACACTATCATTGAAGAAAGTGACGACCCATTCGTCAACTTCGAAAAGCAATGGTCTCAGCTAAATAAATATTAATAATTTAATTAACATTGTTGATATTTTTAAGCAGATTGAATGTAGTGGAAGGCACGCAGACTCCTGCGGTCGCCCTAAGGTGCGCGAAGTGCCTGGAACGGAATCCAATACCAGTATATTAGAACTAATTAAAAGGAGAGTATAAAAATGGCAAATTTATTTACCCGTATTAAAAATACTGTAATGGCAGATTTACATGAAGCAATTGATCATAAGGAGCAAAAAAATCCAATCGCATTACTGAATCATTATTTACGCCAATGTGAGCTGGAGACTGAAAAGGTACGTAAGCTTTTGGAAAGACAGTATCGCTTGAAGGATGAATTTACACGTGAATATCAGCAGGCTGTTGAGATGGCAGCTAAACGCAAATCTCAAGCAGAGGTTGCTTCGGGGGCAGCTGAAATCGAGCTTTACCAGTTTGCGGCAAATGAACAGCAGCATTTCGAGGAAAGAGCAGCACGTATCAACGATCTGATGGTTCAAGCAAACGCACAGCTTTCAGACCTGGAACAAAAATATGAATTAATGAAGCACAAGCTTAAGGATATGAATATCCGCCGCTTAGAATTAATGGGTAGAGAAAATGTAACACGTGCCCAGCATAAAATGAATCAGGTTCTTGATAACCAAACATATTCCACTAGCTCTTACTCACGTTTTCAAGAAATCGAAACATACCTTGACCGTCTAGAGGAAAATGTGAATCGTTCCTACTATCAAAACACAATTGATGAAAGAATTGCCCAATTAGAAAAACAAAATCAAACATTAAAGCAGGATAAAGAAGAAACAAGTTCAATTTCATAATAGAAACTGTTATTCTAAAAAGGCGTAGATATCTACGCCTTTTTAGAAACAATTGAGTTAATTCAAAGATTTTATGAAAAGCGTTCTTCGCTTTCAAATTTCCTATCATAACAAGAGGGGAGGAATACGGTTTGCTGAAAAAATTAAAAAGTGACTATCTCAGCTGGATTGTCTTACTAGGTGCCTTTTTTGTCCTATTAGATGTATTTTTCTTTAACCGCGGCTTAATCTTCTCCCTTATTGTTGCGATAGGAATGGTGTATTTAGGGAGAAAAAAGATGCCGAAAAAAACAGGGAAATTTCTTTTTTGGGCAGGACTTTTTCTACTCTTTGTTAATGTAATCAATATGATTGCCGTTAAGTTCTTTCTGATGGCTCTCTTATGTTTTCTTATTTATCAATATGCAAACAGGAAAAAGCTGCAGTATACGATCATCCCGATCATTAATGAACCGCATGCTGATGCCGGTCTTTACAGTGAAACCATCATTAAGGAACAGCCTCTTTTTCAAAACCGATTATTTGGCCATCAACAAACGCCGGATCATGTGTATGAATGGGATGATGTAAATATACAATGTGGTGTTGGTGATAGTCTAATTGATTTAAGCAATACCGTTTTACCAAAAGGAGAGTCGATTATCTTTATCCGAAACATCATGGGGAAAGTAACTGTCCATATTCCATATGATGTAGAAGTGAGCATCCATCATTCTGTCCTTTTCGGTTCGGCAAGAATTTTAGACTTTTACGAAACGTCCTTAATCAATCGGATCATAAATGTAGAGACAGCTAACTATGAACAAACAGACCAAAAGGTGAAGATATTCACTTCAATGATGGTTGGTGATATTGAGGTGAAACGCGTATGAGCATCATTTTACGTCATGTTCTAATTGGTACGTCTCTGTCCCTTATTATTCTCATTTTTGTTGCGGGTGAAATATTTTCCGTATTTCCGCTTTACCACTGGAGTGCATTATGGGAAAGCGATGTCTTGGATATTCCCTTTATTCTTTTTGTTCCAAGTGTCAGTATTGTCATTGGTATTGTATTTGGTTCTTTTTCAGGCCTTTATTGGCGTAAACAACTGCAGTCTATTGATGAAAAGCTCCATCAGATTGAGGAAGGTAGACCCTTTGAAAAGGATCGTTCCGCTTCTTCGGCTGAATTAGAATCCATAACGAAACGAATGAACAAAATTCAAAGACAAATTGCGGAGCAGGCAAAGGTATCACAGAGGCTAGCAACCGAGGCGGCTGAAGAACAGGAAAGCCGGATTCAGGAAATTATTTCACAGGAACGAAACCGTCTAGCACGTGAATTGCATGATTCGGTCAGTCAGCAGCTGTTTGCTGCTTCCATGCTGATGTCCGCCATCAACGAAGGAAAGCCTAACGAGGATGACCGCGAAACAAAACAGCTGAAACTAGTGGAAGAAATGATACACCAATCACAGCTCGAGATGCGGGCCTTGCTTCTTCATTTACGTCCTGTCGCATTAAAAGGAAAATCTCTGCAGGAAGGGATTGAAGAATTGCTTATTGAACTAACTCAAAAGGTTACGATGAACATAAAATGGAAAATAGAGGACTTTATTGTAGAAAAAGGGGTCGAGGATCACTTATTTCGTATTTTGCAAGAATCTGTTTCAAATACGCTTCGTCATGCGAAGGCAAGCCATTTGGAGGTACTGCTGATTAAACGAGACGGGTTTATTATTTTAAGGGTGTTTGATGATGGAATTGGGTTCGATATTGATGAAAACAAAGCCGGTTCCTACGGCTTGCAGAATATGCATGACCGGGCAATTGAAATTGGAGGCAATTTAAAAATCGTCTCGTTAAAAAATAAAGGCACCCGGCTGGAAGTAAAAATTCCTGTAATTGAAGGTGAGGATAATGATTAGAGTTATATTTGTTGATGATCATGAGATGGTAAGAATTGGAGTTTCCTCCTATTTGGCGGCCCAGCCGGATATAGAGGTGGTCGGGGAAGCCGATAATGGAAAAACGGCAATTGAGTTAGCGCTTTCGCTAAGACCAGATATTATTTTAATGGATCTAGTGATGAAGGAAATGGATGGGATTGAAGCAACTAGGCAGATTATTGACAAATGGCCTGAAGCAAAAATCATTATTGTCACAAGCTTCCTTGATGATGAAAAGGTCTATCCAGCACTTGAAGCCGGTGCCACAAGCTATATGCTGAAAACATCGAAAGCAAGTGAGATTGCTGATGCCGTCCGCTCTACATACAGTGGTCAATCGATTCTAGAACCTGAAGTAACCGGGAAAATGATGATGAAAATGCGGCAGAAAAATCACTATGAGCTCCATGAGGATTTAACAACCAGGGAAATGGAAATTCTTCTTCTCATGGCTGAAGGAAAAAGTAATCAAGACATCGCTGATGAGCTTTTTATTGCTTTAAAAACAGTCAAGACACATGTAAGTAATATTCTCAGCAAACTTCAGGTACAGGATCGAACTCAAGCTGTAATCTATGCATTTAAACATTCACTTGTAAAATAAAGGGCTGCTATTTGATAGCAGTCTTTTTTTTATGTAAATCTATCGATACTTTCTATAGGTTTGTCTTTTTTATGAATACAATTTGGCATATTTGTGAACTGGTTAACAAGTCTATAAAAGTGTGACGAACTTCACAAATTTTTTAGTGCCAAAAGAATTAATATATAAGCATAAAGAAGAGATTGTGATTAAATGAACAAATAATATGGGAGGTTGTAACAATGAATAACAAAAAATTAGTGATGATCGGTAATGGAATGGCTGGAATTAGAACAATAGAGGAGCTATTGAAAGTATCTCCAACTACGTATGACATAACCGTATTCGGAAAAGAACCACATCCCAATTATAACCGGATTCAATTATCAACAGTTCTTCAGGGTGATACAACCATTAATGATATCATCATGAATGATTGGAACTGGTATAGTGAAAACGGAATTACGCTTTACACCGGTGAAGAGATTGTAAAAATAGATATAGATAATAAACAAGTGGTATCTGATCAAGGGCGGGTAACGGAGTATGATGAACTAATTATTGCCACTGGATCAAGTTCATTCATCCTGCCAATTCCTGGTGCTGACAAGCAAGGCGTTACCGGTTTCCGCGATATCAAGGATTGTGAAACGATGATTGAAACAGCTAAATCACACAAGAAAGCAGTAGTGATTGGCGGAGGATTATTAGGACTTGAGGCCGCACGCGGGCTATTAAATCTAGGTATGGATGTGGATGTTGTTCATTTAATGCCTTATTTAATGGAAAGACAGCTTGATCCTGTTGCATCGAAAATGCTGGAAAAAGAGCTGCAATCACAAGGCATGAACTTCCTGATGGAAAAAGCAACAGCTGAGATTCTTGGTGATGACAGAGTAACAGGACTTAGCTTTAAAGATGGCACAACCGTATCTGCTGACCTAGTTGTCATGGCAGTAGGAATTAAGCCGAATGTTAGTCTAGCAAAGGAAAGTGGCATTCAGGTTAACCGGGGAATCGTTGTCAATGACTTTATGGAAACCAATATCCCAAATGTCTATGCAGTGGGAGAATGTGCTGAGCATCGCGAAATCGTCTACGGTTTAGTCGCACCATTATATGAGCAAGGAAAAGTACTTGCTGAATTCCTTGCCGGAAGAATGCCGGAACCATATCAAGGATCTGTTGTTGGTACACAATTAAAGGTTTCAGGTGTTGATTTATTTTCAGCCGGTGAAATCATGGATGATGACTCAACAAAAGCGATTAAAGTTCACAATGAATTTGACGGTGTCTATAAAAAAGTATTAATTCGCGACAATCATGTTGCAGGAGTTGTCCTATACGGCGATACAAAGGACAGCAATCGATTATTCCGGATGCTGACGAAGAAAGAAGATATCAGCGGCTTGACAAGTGTATCCATCCTTTCTTCAGGCTGTGAAGGCCATGGATCTAACGATGTTGCTGCGATGGCCGATGATGAGCTTGTCTGTGGCTGTAATGGGGTATCAAAAGGAACAATCGTAAACGCTATTCAAGAAAATGGACTTACAACTGTAGAAGAAGTGGGAAGCTGTACAAATGCAGGCCGTTCATGCGGTCGCTGTAAATCGCTCATTTCCGACATTTTAGCACTTACACTTGGTGATGAATATGATAAATCTGCGAAAAAGGCAGGCATCTGTGGTTGTACACATTTAAGCCGTGACGAAATCGTGGCTGAAATTAAAGAAAAAGGCTTAACAAGTGTAAAAGAGGTCATGAATGTTTTAGGCTGGAGAAATGAAGAGGGCTGCTCAAAATGTCGCCCGGCGATTAACTATTATCTTGGAATGATCAATATTGAAAATCATCAGGATGATCGTGATTCACGTCTGGTTAACGAAAAAATGCATGCTAATATCCAGAAGGACGGTACCTATACGGTTGTTCCTAGAATGTACGGCGGTGTAACTAGCGCAAAGGATTTGAAAACAATCGCTGAAGCAGCAGAGAAATATGATGTGCCGCTAGTTAAACTAACAGGTGGTCAGCGGATTGGTCTATTTGGAGTAAAGAAAGAAGATCTTCCAAGCATTTGGGAAGACCTAGGCATGGCATCAGGATATGCATATGGTAAAACACTTAGAACAGTAAAAACCTGTGTGGGAGCCAAGTTCTGCCGCTACGGCACACAGGATTCGATGGGATTAGGTATTGAATTAGAGAAGAAATTCGAACGTCTTGACACACCGCATAAAGTAAAAATGGGTGTATCGGGTTGTCCACGTAACTGTGCGGAAGCAGGAATTAAAGATATCGGCTTTGTTGGCGTAGACGGAGGCTGGGAAATTTATGTTGGAGGTAATGGCGGAACGGACCTTCGTGCTGGAGATTTACTAGGCAAGGTTGAAACAGAAGCGGAAGTAATGGAGCTAACGGGTGCTTATCTCCAATACTATCGTGAAACAGCAGAGTACTTGGAGCGTACATCGAAATGGCTTGAGCGTGTAGGACTAGAGCATATAAAAGAAGTACTGGCTGATGAAGAAACAAGAAAAGCATTAAATGAGCGTATGGATAAAACTCTAGAACGCTATATAGAGCCTTGGCAGGAAGCCATTGAAAGTAATGAAATTAAAGATAAGTATTACTCAAAGCATGAAATTGCTGTTCCGGTAAGATAATTTTTCGTAAAAGTCTATGATAAGATTTAATGTTGATTTTTGTTCGCTTGTTGACTGAAGTGGAAGGCACGAAGACTCCTGCGGGAGAAGCGAGACAGTCGAGACCCCACAGACACGAAGTGTCGAGGAGGCTCGGCGGTCGCCCGCGGAAAGCGAAGTGCCTGGAACGGAAATCAACAACCAAGGTTTAACACCCTAGTGAAAAGACAAAATATATGTGATAAGGTGGACAGAAAAATATGTCAAAAAAAGTAGAGCTAGCAAACTATTCCACTCTTCCGGAAAGAACGGGTCAGGTATTCGAAATGGAAGGACAAGAAATTGCTTTATTCCGATTAACTAATGGTGATGTCCATGCTATTGAAAACCGCAGCCCGCATCCAAAGGGCGGCACACTGGCAGACGGACTTGTCAGTGGAGAATATGTGTTTTGCCCTGTATATGACTGGAAAATCTCGCTTGTAAACGGGCAGGTTCAAGCACCTGATACAGGACTGGTAAAAGTTTATCCTTTAGAAGTATCTAATGACAAAGTCTATATTATTGTATAATGTAAAAAGAGTAAAAGAGTAGAGGGTGTCATCATCATGGACACCCTCCTTTGTATATTTGTATTCTGGAAGGATGACCGTATGTGAGCAAAGGAAAAGTGTTTTTAGTCGGCGCAGGACCGGGAGATATTGGGTTAATAACTGTAAAGGGGCTGGAGGCAATCAAGCAGGCTGAGGTCATTTTATATGACCGTTTGGCAAATCCGAAATTGCTGGATTTTGCACCTTTTGGCTGTGAATTGATCTATTGCGGGAAACTGCCTGACCGCCATACATTAAGGCAGGAAGGGATTAACAGCCTGTTAGTGGATAAGGCATTAGAAGGGAAACGAGTTGTTCGTTTAAAGGGAGGAGACCCCGGCGTTTTTGGAAGAGTAGGTGAGGAGGCCGAAGCATTAGCGAGTGCAGGAGTTGAATTTGAAATGGTACCGGGAATATCCTCGGGAATGGCCGCTCCTCTCTATGCTGGTATTCCAGTAACACATAGACAATTTGGAGAAACGTTTGCAGTGGTAACAGCACACGACCAATCAAAAGATGGAAAGCCTGTTCTTGATTGGAAGGCACTCGCAAGTGGAATTGATACAATCGCCTTTTATATGGGGGTCAAAAACCTTCCTTATATCTGCCAAAGCTTGATGGAGAATGGAAAATCACCGGAAACCCCGGTTATTCTTATACAATGGGGTACCTTTTCAAGACAAAAAACGTTAGAAGGAACACTTGCTACAATTGCCGAATTAGTCGCAGAGCAGAAGTTTAGTAACCCTGCGATTACGCTTGTCGGAGAGATTGTGTCGATACGTAAAAAAATTAACTGGTTCGAGAAAAAAATATTATTTGGACGACAGATTCTACTCGCAAGAACAGGCTTCAAATCGAGCGGCTTGGCACAGGCTTTGACAGAGCAAGGGGCAGATGTAATTGAATTTCCTAGATGGAAAAATGCAGAAGTGCCGGTTAATTACGATATTTTAGACAAGCTTGCCCATTATGAAGAGATCCTATTTACTTCTGTTGAAAGTGTTGAAGAGTTTTTTCAGTTATTAATGAAAGAACAAATTGATATTCGCAGTCTTTCAGCTAATCTATATGGATTATCAAAGAAAACGGTCACCGCATTGCAGGAACGAGGCCTGCTGGCAGATATCACCGATCATCTTTTTCAAAATGAGGCCCTGCTGGTTGTTGGGGATAGCCGTGTAGCACATAAATATAGAAATTGTGATTTACTAATTACAAGTGAGAAAGTAGTGGACGACACATTTTTACCGATTCTAAAAAGAATACTTCACGAAGCAAAGCCAGATAGTATTGTATTTCCAAGTGCACAATCTGTCAAAATGTTTTTCGAGGAGGAAGCTGTTGTTGGGCTATTCCCACCAGAATTCCTCGAGGGAGTGAAAGTTATCTGTATGGGAAACAAATCAGAAATGGCTGCGCAATTTTACGGAGTTCAGTCTGATGGAATTGCAGAAACACCAACACGTGAAGCCCTAATCGAAACCATTAAAAAGTGTTCGTTAGATGAGTAAAAATGGAAGGTGATGGGGATGGGTTTCTACCCGATTTCTCTCAATTTAATCGGTAAAAAAGCCGTCGTTGTCGGTGGAGGAAAGGTAGCAGAGCGCAAGGTAAAAGGACTACTGGAGGCACAGGCTGCGATTACCGTTGTTAGTCCTGAGCTGACAGAGGAGCTGCACCATTTCCATCAGCAGGGAACTATCACTTGGAAGAAAAAGACCTTTTCCGCCGACGACATGACAGACGCTTTTTTAATCATAGCTGCTGCAAGTGATCCAGAGGTCAGCCTTGCCGTGAAAAAAACGGCTGCACCGAACCAATTAGTGAATCTTGCCGATGACCCTGAGGAATCGAACTTCATTCTTCCAGCTGTGTATAATCAAGGAAGGCTGAATATTACCGTTTCTACTTCTGGTGCAAGTCCGATACTGGCTAAAAAGATAAAGCAGCAGCTTTCTAATCAATATGGACCCGAATACAAGGAATATATGGATTTTTTGTATGACTGCAGAAAATGGATCCTTCAGGAAATACACGATCCTAAATTGAAGAAGTCTTTATTAACAGCCATTACAGAGCAGGAATTTGTAACGGGTCCAGATAGAGAAAAGGACTTCGAAGAATTGCTTAACAGGTTGAAAAATTCATAAAACGGTGCCTGACACCCTAAAAGGACCATTGTCTTTTTCCGGTGTCAGGCACTGTTTTTTTGTATTAGTCTGGCACCAGCGCCTTCGCTTTCTATTTTTTGATAAATCTGCATACATATTTCACAATTTTCACACAAGTGGTTGATACATTTATCATGGTTAACAGTTTAATGGAAATTCGATGGAACGAATTTGATCACTACTTAAGGGGATGGCGCTAGTGACGAGATGGAACCTCTTGTTTTTTGGAATGCTTGTGTTTGCTGCCCTTTCTGTACCATTGTCTGCGGAAGCTGCGGAAAGCCTGCAGAAGCAAATTGATGAATTACCCAGCGGTGGAAAGCTTGTGCTGGATTCCGGTGTTTACAAAGAATCACTGTTGATAACAAAGCCGATAACAATAGAAGGTTCAGATGGTACCATTATCACACAATGCTCGGATGAACCCGTTATGACTATTATAGGGGCAAAGGTTACGATTAAAAATTTGCAAGTGGTTAGCTGCAGTAAAGCTGAAGGTACGGCGGCCATTTCTGTTAAAGGGGTGAATCACACTCTAGAAAATATTATGATAACAGCTAGTCAATTTGGAATTAAATTAAATGAAGCACATTCTACTACTATTTCTAATCTGGAAATTAGTGGGGAGGGCAAGGAAAATGGGATTGATCTTTGGAAATCCTCGGATAATCTCATCACCAATACTGTTATTGATCATGTCTATGATGGAATTTATCTTGAAGACAGTCATGACAACAGGTTGATTGATAATAAGGTTACACATGCCCGTTATGGGTACCATCTTATGTTCTCAAACGGGACAGAATTGAAGGGGAATCATTCTAGTGAGAATACCACCGGCGCTATGATTATGAGTACAAGGGATACAGTGGTAGAAAATAATCAGCTGCTAGAAAATAATGAAAACGTTAACGCTCAGGGACTCCTATTATACGATACGTACAAGGCAAAAATTAGCCATAACATTATAAGTAATAATCGGGTTGGCTTATTCCTAGATACCTCTAATCAAAATCTGATTGAAAATAATGTAGTCACACAAAATTTTATCGGAATGCAATTACGGGAGTTCCATGAAAATGTGATAAGGGATAACAGCATGATTGGAAATGTATATGATTCACAGGCGATTAACAGTCAGGATAACCAGATACAAGGGAATTACTGGGACTCCTCCCTAAAGCTTGATACAGCAGGAAATGGAACAAGCATCATTCCCTACACATCAGACCCATATTTCTTAACCATAACGAATTCTACACCTGAATTTCAATTATTCTTTCATGCACCTGGAATGCTTGTGCTGCAAAAATTGCTGAAAAGTCACGAAGAGGCACTATTAAGAGATGATACGCCAAGAATGACAGCTGCTAAAGAAATTGAAAGAGTGTCTCATTCGCCATATCCATTGTGGCTGGTAAGTTTAGCAATGATATTTGGTAGTTTAGTTTATTTCGTATGGGGGAGGAAGGCATTGTGAAGAAATTTTTATTTTTTAGTATTGCAAGTTTACTCTTACTCTTCATCACAGGCTGTGGGTTAAAGGAAATCAAACCTAGAGCGATTGATGAAAAAAACGATAAATGTGTACAGTGCCATATGTCTGTTGTAGACGATCAATTTGCCACTCAATTAACGCTTGAGAATGGAAAGACCTATACGTTTGATGATATCGGCTGCATGGTCAAATGGACAAGAGAAAACAAGGCAGAAAATGTTGCGGCTCAATTTGTCCGTGATTATGAATCAAAGGAATGGATCCTTCTAGAAAATGCAATATATGTCTATGATCAGGAGATCAAAACACCAATGGCTTATAATGTCATTTCCTTCTCAGATGAACAAAAAGCAAAGGATTTTGCTGCCAGGATGGATGCAGATGTAATCGCAAGCTCGAAGCTCTATGATCATCAATGGGAAGTGAATAATAGCATGATGATGAAAATAAAAGAGGAAATGGGCTCTGGAGCCAGGGAGCATTCGCATGAAGAGGGGGCAATGGATTCCACCCATAATAAGGATGAATAGATAACGATGAAAAAGGTTTTGGACTCTGCTTGTGAAATGAGGGTTATGATATGTGGACAATAGGGAGATTTGAATGGAGAATAACGCTGCGTCAAAAGACTTCATATGTATTTCTCTTACTTTGGACATTTGTGCTGCTGTTAATCTTTATGCTTGTCAAAAGCTCTCCGGCAATAACCAGCTATACGAATATTACAGGTGCAGCAGTTAATTTACTGCTCTATTTGCTGCCGCTCTTTATGCTGATAATTGGTTCATTCGCGGTTGCTGCCGAAAGGGAAAATGGTCAGTGGAGGCTGTTAACGACCTATCCTATCTCCTCATTGTCCTTTCTTACCGGCAAGCTGTTTGGTCAGTTATTCGCACAGTCAATACTATTTACATTAAGCTTCGGTATTAGTCTATCACTGGCGCTTATTTTTCAAATTAACATTGAGCTGAAATGGATAATGGCAGTCTATGTATTTGCACTTCTTTTACTTGCTGTATTTTTAGTGATTGGTATTGTTCTAGGCTCTTTTTCAAAAGGCAGATGGCAGGCACTTGCGGGTGCAGTGGCTATTTGGTTTGTCATGATTATGATTTGGCCAACAGCGTTGATTAGCGTGCTGAATCTTGTGCCATATCCGATGATTTCACCACTTTTACAAGGGTTATTATGGGTGAACCCAGCTGAATTGCTTCGTGTTGTTTTTGTTGTTCAAATGGATGGCGGCTCCGTATTCGGACAAGCCTACGATAAGCTTGTCACCTTTTTGAGAAAGGATATGGCTGTTCTTATTCTTGCTATTTACCTAGTATTATTCTCGGGCGTTCTGCTTTTCCTTTCATCATGGCGTCTGGAAAGGAGTAAAGGATCATGAATCAGCTTGAGTTACAGAATATATCGAAAAAGTATAAAACAAAACAGGTTCTAGAGCCGTTATCCCTGGTAATTGAAGAGGGTGAATGTCTTGTGTTATGCGGTGGAAACGGTGCTGGAAAAAGTACGCTGCTTTCAATCATTGCAGGGGTATTGCGGCCATCAAGCGGGTCTGTTTTGTTAAATGATTGCTGTCTGCAGCATAACCGTAAGCCATATGTTGAACAAATCGGCTATATGCCGGATGACTTTCAGGCTGACCCTTCAATGACTGTTAAGGAATTTCTTTTGTTCTATGCTTCGCTCCGAAAAATCGATTTGTCGCGAGTAGAGGAAATGCTTGTGTTAATTGGATTACAGGAGCAGCGTAATGTTCGAATTACGAGACTATCAAAAGGGATGCGGCAGCGCCTGCTGTTTGGTCAGGCCTGGCTTGCAAAGCCTGCATTAATACTCTTGGATGAGCCGACAAACGGCCTTGATCCTTATTGGGTAAACGTTTTTGTCCAGCAGATTAAAGAAATTAAAAACAGTGGTTCCATCGTTATTTTCTCGACACATATGATGGATGTTGCAGTAGAGACAGCTGATCGAATCCTGCTTATGAAGGCTGGTAATGTGATGGATCAGTTGACGGAGCTTTCGTCTAAAGAAGAAGTAGTCATGGAGCTGATCAAGCTTCAGCGTATATGAAAGAAGAACACTAGGTTGACTCGTGTAGAGGTTCCATTTCTCTATAAGGGTCATCTTTTTATGTGATAAATAATTTTTCCTCACCAAGGTTTTTCTGATTAATATCCTGACAACTTGTCTCATATGCTGTAAGGAATAGTCGTTTGAACTTAGGAGTCACGATGAACCAGATATAGGATACTCCATATATTGGATTCGGAATAAAGGAGAGGCGAAATGAATTCATTTTTTAAAGGAACCCTTTTACTAATTGCTGCAGCCTGTGTCGGGGAAGTTGTGGAATTTATTATTAATATGGTATTGGCTAGGGAGCTTGGAGAAAAAGGGCTCGGTATGTATATGGCTATCCTGCCAACCGTATTTTTAATTGTTCTTCTCGCAAGCTTTGAAATGCCTGTCTCGATTTCAAAGTTTATTGCTGAACGAGATAATAGAATACATCATAGTATGTTAAGCCATGTCCTAAGATGGACCATCATCATGACCGCTGTCCTAATGGTAGTGGTGTCAATCGTTCTTCCATTCATTCCTGCATTTGACCAATATCACCCCATTTTTAGATGGCTGGTTCTAATCCTCATTCCAATTGTGTCGTTCACCTCCATTGCTAGGGGATATTTTATGGGAAAGTCAGATATGGCTAAGATTGCTGTTGCGAACTTTCTACGGAAATTAGTTCAGCTTCTCCTGCTGGTTTATTTATTCTATTTATTTGATTTTGAAATCAGTGCCGCGGTACTTATTGCCTTTTGTACCCTTGTCGGCAGTGATCTTGTTGTCTTTTTATATCTGTTCCATGTGTTCATGATTCAGTATAATTATATGAAAAAGCAGCCCTCAAAAAGGCTGCATAGTAAAGTAGTAATGAAAAATCTAATGGAAGTATCCGTTCCGACAACGGCGTTAAGGGTTTTTCATGCCTTTACCTCTGCGTTGGAGCCTTTCTTAATAACAGGGGCGCTCTTTTATGCCGGTGTCAGCAAGGACTTGGCTACAGAGCAGTTTGGGATGGTTGCAGGGATTGCGATGGTCATTGGTTCCTTTCCTACCTTTATCTCGCATTCTTTAATGATTATGCTGATTCCAACGATTTCAAAAGCGAACGCTGAAAGAAATACCGTCTATTTGCAAAGGCTGTTAAAGCAGGTCATGATGTGGACCTTTGCCTATGGAATACCTGCAGTCCTCGTATGCTATTTTCTAGCTGAGCCATTAACAAGTACATTTTTCCACTCTACTGGTGCAGCGCGCTATTTGCAGCTGTTGTGGCCATGCTTTCTTTTTCGTTTTTTTATTATGCCGCTTCAGGCTTACTTAATAGGTCTCGGATTAATGAAGGAAGCTTTCCTGCATGCGGTTTGGGCAACCATAACAGCATTTACGGTTATTTATTTTCTTGGTTCAAAGCCAGGCTTCCAAATGGATGGTGTCATCATTGGCATCAATGCTGAGGCTATCCTGTTAATGCTGCTGCATTATGTTGCTGTCTGTAAAAAAATCGGTGTGTCCATTTTTATGCTTCCACTTAATCGAATAAAATCCTCTCGAAGCTAATTTCAGTTGGAGGAAAAATTTATTTTTTCTAGAGGGAGGAAACATGATTATTTCGTCTAATTAGTGAGGATAGGATTAATTCAATATATCTTGCCTTCAGTGCAAGCACCTATGTACGCAAAGTAAGATATAAAGATGAATGAAATTCTAATTAGGAGGCGAAATGTAAATCCAATGCTTACACAACCTGCTGTCAATTCTGTTAGAGAATTTGATTTTGAGGAAATGGTTCGAGACTATGGATTAAGTATTTTTAAATATCTTTACTCAATAGTTGGACATAGGGAGTTAGCAGAGGATCTTTATCAAGAGGTATTGCTTGCGGCATATCTTGGTCTTTCATCATTACAGGACAAAGCCAAGGTAAAGAGCTGGTTATGGAAAATTGCCATGAATAAATGCCGTGATTACTGGAGGAAGGAATCGACGGCTAGAGCCTTTTGGGAGAACAAGGTTCATTTGTATTGGAAGCATGAGTTTCAAGAGTCTCCTGTTCCTGAAGAAAAACTACTCCGTAAAAACACAAAAGACGAGCTTGTAAAAGCGATTCGTGAGCTGCCTGAGCGATATCGTGAGCCGTTGCTTTTGTTTTACTTCAGAGGGCAGTCACTTGCTGAGATAAGTGACTATACAAGACTGCCTATTGCAACTGTGAAGACTAGAATGAAACGTGCAAAAGAGCAGCTGCGCAGTAAAGTTATTACATTAATTTAATACCATCTATCCTCTGTGATAGGTGGTATTTTTTATAGGTAAATCCCCATATTTTGTAAAGCGCTAAAGTTTGGTATGATTGATAGTAAATATATACGAACCATAAAGGAGTACGAATATGGAAAATAGTAAATTTTGTCGGGAATCGTTAGCAGTAAAGACAAGTCTGGTATCTCCTCCTGATACAAACATCCATGGAACAATGTTCGGTGGAAAACTGATGGCCTATATTGATGATATCGCAGCGATAGCTGCTATGCGACATGCCCGAAAGCCTGCGGTAACCGCATCGAGTGATTCAGTTGACTTTCTTCATCCCATACATGAAGGAAATTCAGTTTGCTTAGAAGCGTTTGTTACTTACACAGGCCGTAGTTCGATGGAGGTATTTGTAAAGGTTGTGTCTGAAAATATCGTCACCGGTGAACGACATGTATGCGCCGTTTCATTTTTAACGTTTGTTGCGTTGGATGAGGATGGGAGACCAACAGCGATACCGCAAGTCATTCCACAGTCGGAAGAAGAAAAACATTTACATGAAACAGCGAAGGAAAGGCTTGAAATCCGTAAGAAACGCAGAAAAGACAGTGAAGAACGGGCAAAAAAATTCGGTACAAGCTTTCCATGGACAAGCAGCTTAAGCTGAATATAGCAAAAAGACCACTAAGGGAGGAAATGTTAGAGCCTCCTTTATGGTCTTTTTTTAATCGTTGTTCCCCTCAGACTTACGAGAAATGACAGCTTGATTTTCTTTTAACAAATCACGAATTTCAGCCAAAAGCACTTCTGTTTTGTCAACAACAGGAGCAGCTTCAGCAATCTCTTCCTTCTTCTTAAAGCGGCTCAAAAAGCGGATAAATAAGAAAATTGAAAGTGCAATAATGAAAAAGTCAACCACTGTCTGTAAAAATGCACCATATTTAATAGTAGCATCAAAGAAGGTATATTCTTGCTTCGAGAAATCTATTCCGCCTAGCAAAATACCAACAAGCGGCATAATTAAATCGTTGACAAGGGAGGAGACAATTTTTCCGAAGGCACCACCGATGATAACCCCAACTGCTAAATCTAGTACATTCCCCTTTAAAGCAAATTTTTTAAATTCAGACCACATTCGTTTGCATCTCCTTATTCTAAGCTTTTCTTATCATTAATTAAAAAGGCCTGTGATATGTATGAAAAATTCCAATAGATATCACAGGCATCCTATAAATCTTCTATTACTCTGGATCGTTTATAAAATCTGTATATTTCCAGTTAGTATTTAATTGTAAAGGAATTGAATTGTTCGGTTACTTCACTTTCTGTAATTTCCATGTCACTGATTTTCGAGAAGGGGTTGCCAATACGAAGTTCCTCTACAAAAGGATCTAGCTGGTCTTTACTCCCTACAGCCACAATCTCAACTGAATTGTCTGCTAAGTTTTTTGCCCAACCTGTTACCCCATATTGGACAGCTTTCATTTGTGAAAAGTAACGATAGCCTACGCCCTGTACTTTCCCAGATACAATAATATGCAACTGGATCATTCTTACCCCTCCGGTTAACTTTTACACTCTTACTCATATCCTCCCATAAATCGACATGTGATGCAATATACAAACTGTTTTTTTACTATTGATAAGGGTAATTTCGTAAGAATCATTAAAAAGCCCAGTTACCGTTTCTAAATACAGGTTCAGCTTCCCCGTTAGCTGTAATGCCATCGATGTTCATCTGTTCTGATCCAATCATAAAATCAACATGTGTGATGCTATGATTTAACCCATTCTCTTGAAGCTCCGCCTGCGACATAGTTTTTCCGCCTTCAATACAAAAAGCATAAGCACTGCCGATAGCAAGATGGTTAGAAGCATTTTCATCAAATAATGTATTGAAAAAGAGAATATTCGATTGTGAAATAGGTGAGTGATATGGCACGAGCGCCACTTCCCCTAAATAATGGGAGCCTTCATCAGTTGCGACAAGCTGCTTTAATATATCCTCGCCTTCTTTTGCTTTTACATCAATAATTTTCCCGTTCTCGAAGGTCAGCTGAAATTCATCAATAATATTTCCACCGTAGCTTAATGGTTTTGTACTTGAAACAGTACCATTGACACCGGTTTTGAATGGAACAGTAAATACTTCTTCCGTCGGCATATTTGCCATAAATTCATAGCCTTTTTCATTTATGCTTCCGGCACCGCACCAGATATGCTTTTCAGGAAGCTCAATCGTTAGATCTGTACCAGGAGCTGTATAGTGCAGCTTTTTGTATTTTTTGGCATTTAAATAGTCTACCTTTGTATGTAATGTTTCATCATGTAGCTTCCAGGCAGCAACAGGATCTTCAGCATCAACCCGAACCGTACGAAAGATTGTATCCCACAGCTTTTCCACTCGAGTTTTCTCTGGTTCATCCGGGAATACCATATCAGCCCAGCCTTGAGAAGGTGCAGCAATGACTGTCCAGCTGATCTTATCTGATTGGACATATTTGCGGTATTGCTGAAGAGCCGTTCCGGCTGCTTTTTGGTAATTTGCAATTCTTTCCGGATTTACTCCCTTTAATAATGCAGGACTGGAAGATAGGATCGACATGAAGGCTGCCCCGCTCTCAGCAAGTGCTGTCTGCTCTTTTGCTCGAAACTCCGGATATTCGATGAAGGCTTCATCAGGTGCCATGTCATATTTTAATCTCGATACAACATCATCGCTCCAATTGACAATGACATCTTTTGCCCCGATTTCATAGGCCGTTTTAACAATTAATCGAACAAACTCTCTCGAATCTAAATTTGCATTAACCACAAGTGTCTGCCCTTTTTGGATATTGACCCCAACCTTAACAGCCAGCTCTGCATACTTTTCTAATTTTCGTTGGAATTCACTCATATCATTCAGCTCCTTTATTAAAAAATACGAATTACCTTCATTGTAGCTTTTCTAATTGATAAAATAAAATAAGAAGGCTGATAATTAGCAAAAATAGACTGAGCGGTGAAACCGATCAGTCTATATAGTCTCTTAGGCTTCTTTGTCATCAGAGTAAGAAGCTACTACAGCTGCCATTGCTTTCGCACTAATGATAAGGCTTTTCTCGTTGATATCAAATTTTGGATGATGATGAGGGTACGCTTCACCTGATTCAGGAATGGCACCGACATAGAAGAAACATCCAGGTACCTTTTGAAGATAGTAAGCAAAATCTTCAGAAGGAGGCTGCGGCGGTGTTTCTAGTACAGCCTCGACTTCAGGTATGGCCGCTTGTTCGAGTGCTTGTCGTACATGTTCCGTTACGTCAGGATCATTATAGAGGACAGGATAGTCATTGTGGTATTCAAATATAGATTTTACACCATATGATTTTTCTAATCCTTCCGAAAACGCACGGACTTCCTTTTCTACGATTTCACGAGTCTCGGGAGACATCGTTCGAACATCTCCTTCAATGGTAACGGAATCCTTGATTACATTGAAGGAACCTCTTCCGTCAAAATTTCCAATTGTAATCGATGCTGTATCAAATGGGTTAATACGCCGGCTGACGATGGTTTGTAAATTCATGACAAAGGAGCTGGCAGCCACAATAGCATCATTTGCAAGATGGGGCGATGAGCCATGCCCGCCTTTACCTTGAACAACTAATTTAAAATAGGATCTTCCTGTTTGCGTGTTTCCACTTCTGTAATAAATATGACCTGTTTTCATATTGCTCATGACATGAATCCCAATGATAGCATCAACGCCATCGAGGACACCTGCTTTAATCATCCCGATTGCCCCGCCTGGAGGGGTTTCCTCTGCTGGCTGATGTATCACGCGAACCGTCCCTTTTAATTGATCCTTACACTCTGCTAATGTCTCAGCTAAAACCAGCATGTAGGCGGTATGGCCATCATGACCACAAGCATGCATAACGCCTTCATTTTTAGAGGCAAAAGGAAGTCCGGTTTCTTCTTTAATTGGTAATGCGTCAAAATCAGCACGTATCGCAATTGTTTTTCCAGGTTTTGAGCCTTTTATGGTTACAACGATGCCACGCTCTCCGCCGAAATTTGTCTCTACAGAATCTACTGGGACCTCTTTATAGAAATCGGCAATATACTTTGCCGTTTGTTCTTCATGAAAGGATAGCTCAGGATGTTCATGAAGATAGCGGCGAATTTCAATGATGCGATCCTTTTTTTTATCAATTTTTTTCATTAATTCTTCCAATAACATCAATTGGCACCCCTTTTTTATATTACAGATTACAGACTATTTCTAATGACTTGGTTCAGGCTCTCGTTGACTGGTCGGGGTAGTACGTCGTTGTATTGGTGCTTCTTTTGTTTTTGTTTTCCCTGCATCGTTTGGAACCATCATAATAATGGAAAGTATAGAGAGAATACCAAATATTACATTCGTAATTATCCCTGCTGTTGCAGCCGTTTCGAGGCTTCCAACGGCAGAAATTGAACTATAAACCGTAGCTGAAATGGCAACCCCGAATGCACCGCCGAGTGAACTCGCCATTTTGTATATGCCAGCTGCTTCCCCAACTTTATTTGAAGGTGCATTTGATACGGAAGTATCTGTAGATGGGGTTGCATAAATTCCAAGTCCAAGACCAAATAAGGCAAAGCCAATAAAAACCACAACTGTATAGGAAAAGTCTGGTAAGAAGGTTAATCCCATAAGGGCCACACCAACTGTTGTGATAAGTGCTCCCCAAATCATTGGCTTTTTCGCGCCTGCTCTTTGTAAAATTTTCTCTCCGACACGAATCATTGCTAACACGGCAACTAAGTAACCTAACGATAACATCCCGGATTGAAAGGCATTAAATCCTCTGCCAACTTGAACATACGTGTTTGCGACAACTAGAGTACCTGCAATTGCATTTAATAAAAAGTTAGAGAAAGTGGCACCAGAATAAGGTTTATTTTTAAATAAAGAAAAGTCGATAAGAACAATTTCTTTACTTTTTTCCACTTTGAAGAAAACAATTGCTCCAATAATTGTCACAACCGCCAGGACAATTGTAATCAGGCTTGTCCAGCCCAAATCTGCACCATAATTGATAAAAATATTTAATGCGAGCATCGTGATGATAAATATAACTAAACCCGCGTAATCGAATCTAAAAGCACCAGAAGATTCGCCCTTACTTTCCGGAGTATCTTTAATCAACCACATACCAAGTAAGGAGAAGATAATGGAAAAGATGAAAATCCACTTCCATCCCATATAAGTAGCGATTGCACCGCCTGCGAAAGAGGCAACACCTGATCCACCCCATGAGCCAATGGACCAGAAACTAAGTGCACGCTGCCGTTCAGCACCTTCAAAATAAGCCTTCATTAGGGCAATAGTTGCTGGCATAATACATGCTGCTGAAAGTCCTTGAATAACGCGGCCGATGATCAAGAGCACTGCTCCCTGTGTCAATACAAGGCATAGTGAACCGATAACGCTTAGGATTAACCCGATATAGGTCATTTTTTTTCTCCCAATTTTATCGGCTAACCCTCCAGCAGCAACGATAAACATTCCTGAGAATAAGGCGGTTAAACTAATGGCAATGTTTAAGGTGCCAAGTGAAATGCCTAAATCTTTCTGAACTGCAGGAACAACGTTTACCATCGCTTGGGCGAAGAGCCAAAACGTGATAACTCCAAATACAATTCCGGTAATCATTTTATTTGTGCCTTTATAACCTGTTGTTTCCATCGTTAGCCTCCATGTATTGGATAATTATTTAAAAGTGTGTAAATATCGATGCTACTAGTAGATAATGCGTATCAACAGCCTAGTGAAAGTGTTTGAATAAACCTAACCGGTTATTCCTTGTAATCATTGGAGTAACTGAATCTATTACTGACGTATGTTATACTGTAAGTTATGGAAAATCGAAAGGATGATTAATATAAATGGCAAAAAGTGTTGTAATTGCTGAAAAACCTTCTGTCGCACGAGATATTGCACGTGTGCTGAATTGTAATAAAAAAGGAAATGGATACCTCGAAGGTAATAAATATATCGTTACGTGGGCGCTGGGACATTTAGTCACACTTGCTGACCCGGAAAGCTATGATGTGAAATATAAAACATGGAATTTAGAAGATCTGCCGATGCTGCCTGAACGCATGAAGTTGACCGTTATTAAGCAGACTGGAAAACAATTCAATGCAGTGAAAAGTCAGCTAATTCGAAAGGATGTCAGTGAAATTGTCGTGGCAACTGATGCCGGCAGGGAAGGAGAACTTGTCGCTCGGTGGATTATTGATAAGGTAAAAGTCAATAAACCAATGAAACGTCTATGGATATCTTCTGTTACGGATAAGGCGATTAAAGACGGTTTTGCTCATTTGAAGCCGGGGAAAGCATATGACAATTTATATGCTTCAGCTGTCGCACGTTCTGAAGCAGACTGGTATATTGGGCTTAATGCCACACGGGCCTTAACAACAAGGTTCAATGCGCAGCTGAACTGCGGGCGTGTACAAACTCCAACTGTTGCAATGATTGCAGCACGAGAGGATGAGATCAAAAACTTCAAGGCACAAACCTATTATGGAATTGAAGCCCAAACCATAGACACCTTAAAGCTAACGTGGCAGGATGCAAAAGGGAACAGCCGCAGCTTTGATAAAGACAAGCTAGATGGTATTGTGAACAGGTTGGGTAAAAAAAATGCCATGGTCACGGAGGTAGAGAAAAAGCCGAAGAAGACGTTTGCGCCGGGTCTTTATGATTTAACAGAATTACAGCGTGATGCCAATAAACTATTTGGCTACTCTGCTAAAGAGACGCTCAATATAATGCAGAAGCTGTATGAACATCATAAAGTACTAACCTATCCACGAACAGACTCACGCTATCTTTCGTCAGATATTGTTCCAACGCTTCCAGAGCGTTTGAAAGCATGTGGAATTGGAGAATATCGTTCATTAACAAGTAAAATCTTAAAAAAGCCAATCAAAGCGGCAAAATCGTTTGTTGATGACAGCAAGGTATCGGATCACCATGCGATCATTCCTACTGAGGAATACGTGAACTACGGAGCTTTCACTGATAAGGAACGTAAAATTTATGACCTAGTAATTAAACGCTTTTTAGCAGTGTTATTCCCGGCTTTTGAATACGAGCAACTAACGCTGCGTGCAAAAATAGGCGATGAAAATTTTGTTGCTAAAGGAAAAACGATTTTATCGATCGGCTGGAAAGAGGTATATGAAAATCGCTTTGAAGATGAAGATGCAGCAGATGATTTGAAGGAGCAGATTTTACCCCAGATAGAAAAAGGGGATGAATTAAAGATAAAAATGATCGTGCAAACATCAGGGCAGACAAAGCCGCCGGCACGCTTTAATGAAGCTACACTACTTTCAGCAATGGAAAACCCTGTAAAGTATATGGAGACGAAAAGCAAGCAGCTTGCCGACACATTAAAATCCACAGGTGGACTTGGAACTGTTGCGACACGTGCAGATATTATCGAAAAGCTGTTCAATTCGTTTTTAATTGAAAAGCGTGGCAAAGACATTCATCTTACATCTAAAGGACGTCAATTATTGGATTTAGTACCAGAGGAACTGAAATCACCCGCTTTAACAGCTGAATGGGAACAAAAGCTTGATCAAATTTCACATGGCAAGTTGAAAAAAGATGTCTTTATCGGTGAAATGAAAAAATATACGAAAGAAATCGTTGCTGAAATTAAAGCAAGCAGCAAAAAATATAAGCACGACAATATCTCAACGAAAAGCTGTCCGGATTGTGGAAAACCAATGCTTGAGGTAAACGGTAAAAAGGGAAAAATGCTTGTCTGTCAAGACCGTGAATGCGGGCATCGGAAAAATGTCTCCCGTGTTACAAACGCACGCTGTCCACAATGCCATAAAAAACTAGAGCTGCGTGGTGAAGGGGAAGGTCAAATCTTTGCATGTAAATGCGGATATCGTGAAAAACTATCTGCTTTCGAAGCACGACGAAAAAAGGAATCCCGTGGTAAAGTAGATAAACGGACTGTACAAAAGTATTTGAAAAACCAAAATAAGGATGAAGAACCTTTAAATAATGCTCTAGCTGAGGCATTAAAAGGGTTGAAATTTGATTAAGTCATAAAAAAGGAGAGTCTCGCATTGCTATGCAGCAGTACAGGACTCTCCCTCTTTTTTTAATGTATGATTTCAAGTAATTTTGTTATTCCATTTCTTCGGGATCTACTCGGTTTTTAAAGGCTTCCTGAGTAACAATAAGCTCTTCATCCTCCTGAGCTTCAGTTGTATGTCTTTCTACCAAATGTTCTGGGAATTTTCCAGGATGATTTTTCTTTTTGTGATCAAAACTTTTGCCACGACCCATTCTTGCACACCCCTTTCTAGTTCTTGAATAGTTTTTGTTGGTGTAACAATATTTATTCCAATGAAAAGCGAGGAAAAAAGATTACAGAAAACGTGTGAAATCATTCACAAAATATCCATAGATTTTTATGGAAAAGAGTCATATAATAAACTTGTTCAAACATTCACATGATCTATGTTTGACCCCTCCCCTAATTAATAGTTAAATAGAGGACACCCTAAGATGATGCTCTTCCCCAGGGAGCATTTCTTTTTTTTGTCTTGATTTATATGTAATAAAAGGGCAGCCTGTGAGGGTTTTTCCTGTGAAATCATTCACAAAATATCCATAGATTTTTATAAAAAAGAGTCATATAATAAAATTGTTCAAACATTCACATGACAAATGTTTGAGCCCCTCCCCTAATTAATAGTTGAATAGAAAACAACCCTAAGATGATGCTCTTACCCCAGGAGCATTATTTTTTTTGCATTGTATGTAAAAGACTAAAGAAAGTCTAAATAATGTCGAAATAAATAATAACGAGAATTGAATAAGATAGGTGATATAGATGGATTTAGCTACATTAATTGGAATTCTATTGGGGATTATTGCAATCGGGGTTGGGATGGTTATGAAGGGGGTAGCTATATCTGCCTTAGCCAATCCAGCTGCATTCCTGATTATCATTGCAGGTACCATTGCATCTGTTACAGTGGCATTTCCAATGTCAGAGCTAAAAAGAGTCCCGAAGTTATTTGGAATTCTATTTACAGAGAAAAAGTCAGTCAATTACACTGATTTAATTAAATCATTCTCTGATTTAGCCCAGCTGGCAAGAAAGGAAGGGCTGCTCGCACTTGAGGTAAAGATAAGTGAAGTGGAGGATCCCTTTCTGAAGAATGGATTATCGCTGGCTGTTGATGGTCAATCAGCTGATTATATTCGTGATGTGCTGACAGAAGAAATAGAAGCGATGGAGGAAAGACATGAGTCTGGCGCTTTAATTTTCTCGCAGGCAGGTACTTACGCTCCGACACTAGGGGTGTTAGGAGCCGTAATTGGATTGATTGCAGCACTTGGGAATATGGATGATACTGAAGCGCTTGGTCATGCCATTGCTGCAGCTTTTATTGCTACCATGCTCGGGATTTTTACCGGTTATGTATTGTGGCATCCATTTTCAAATAAATTGAGACGAAAATCTAAAATAGAGTCACAGCAAAAGTATATGATGATTGAAGGGATATTATCGATTCTAGAGGGAGAAGCACCAAGAATTATAGAACAAAAGCTAGCCTCCTATCTTCCTGCAGGTGAAAGAAAAAAATTTCTTGAAGGCAGTGTGACAAATAATGAGCAAGCGTAGAAAAAAGAAAAAAGGTGAAGAGCATATTAATGAATCATGGCTGCTGCCATATTCGGATTTGTTAACCTTGCTTGTAGCCCTATTCATTGTTCTTTTTGCAGGCAGCTCAGTAGATATGCAAAAGTTTTACTCCTTATCAAACGCATTTAGTAATGAACTAATGTCAGGTGGAACAGGCTTTTTCCAATATCCTAATCCTGTTCCAGGGGGAACTAGCAGTTCATCGAACAAAAAAGACAAAGAACAAAATGAGGGAGATGAACAAGGCCAGATTAAGGAAGAAGTACCACCTGAACAAACAGAAGAGCAAAAGGCCGAACATGAGAGGCTGGAAGAAATACAAGGTCGAGTCAATTCTTATATTGAAGAAAATGGATTAGGTGAGCAATTAGATACTTCACTAACTGTTGAAGGATTATCCGTGAGAATCAGGGATAATGTACTGTTCGACTCTGGAGTTGCAGAGGTTCGATCAGAAAATATCGATATCGCCAATGAAATTTCAAAGCTATTGGAAATGGACGTGCCAAGAAGCGTTATAGTTAGCGGGCATACAGACAATGTTCCAATCAAAAATGCACGCTTTGATTCCAATTGGGAGCTAAGTGTCATGAGGGCTGTTAACTTTATGAAGCTTATGCTGCAAAATGTAAATTTGAACCCAGAGTTATTTAGTGCAAAAGGGTATGGAGAGTTTCAGCCCATTGCCGCAAATGATACTGCTGAAGGCAGAGCCCAAAATAGGCGGGTTGAAATCTTAATTCTGCCAAGAAGCGATGATACGTTTCAATAAATGCAAGAGAGGGGACTTTTCCTCTCTTTTTTTCTAATGAAGTTTTGTAAATTTGATGAATTCTAAGTAAAGCGAGAAATCCTTTTTTGTTATGCCATGATTGATGGCTTCTGTAAACAGTTTAATCCATTCATCATCCAAATGATTCACACCTATTTCTGGATGTGGATTCTCTTCAAGCAAATCCTCCACCGTTGTGCCTAATGTGCTAGCTAGTTTAGAGATAATATGCAGAGAAGGGTTTTTTTGAATTCCTCTTTCGATATAGCTTAAGTATGATTTTGAAATACCGGCTTTATTTGAAAGTTCATTAATAGAATATCCTCTTAATTTTCTTAATTGCTTAATTCTATTTTGCATCATGTATTTTTTTCTCCTAAATCAATAAAAAAATGAAAGAGCATTCAAATACATTATAAAGAACAAGTAGTTCAATAAAAAGCACATTTTGAAAAATCATACATAGGGACTATGCTTCATAATATGAAACTTGAGTAGGAGTAAAGAAGTAAGTAACATTTGAATATATTGATTTTTTGTAAAATTAGGAATAAAATTGGCTGTGAGTGACAAAATGCGACAGTATTCAATGCAGTAATAGGTTAAAATATAAAAATCATAAGCAAATTAGGAGAGAAATCCAGTTAAAAGAGTAGATAGTAATAGGTCTAACATATTGAAGGAATCATGCTATTACAGTGATTTGGGAGGATATTAATGTGAGTGAGGGGAAGGAACGGAGCATAGATTACGACATCGAGTGGATTAAACTAATAGAAGAGGCAAAAAAACTAGGCATTGAAGTTGAAGAAATTAGAAAATTTTTACATGATCAAGTTCGTAGTAAACAGCTATAGTTTAATAGTACTCCGTCGTCCGTAGGATTACATTATACAATTTAAGTGTTTCTCGACAGAGAAATGCTTTTTTTGTCGTTTATTCCATCAAGTGAATTAAACTCCTTCATGTTCTTAAAGGCAAAAAATGGAAGAACAATGCAGGAGTTTCTACTTAATATCCAAGGTCCTTCTATATTTAATATTTACTTAAAGTAAAGTCAATCCAAGTTTATTTCTTTTGTGTTTCTCTCCATTTGCTGAATTCAAGAAAATCACGGAACTGTTCCTTTGATACACCTGATTCCATCGCCTCCTGAACAAGCTTCATCCATTCTGAGTCCAATTCATCTTTGTTAGGGCTCTCAAGGATTAGACTGTCTACAGGAACTCCCAGCACAGCTGAAATCTTTTCTAAAAATTGGATAGATGGATTCGTTTGTAGATTCCTTTCAAGCGAACTTAAGTAGGACTTTGCTACTCCTGCTTTGAGAGCGAGTTCCGATAATGATATTTTTTTTTCCTGACGAAGTTTTTTTACACGATCACCAATCATTCAATTCACTCACTTTAGTTTATTATCAAGCATCAACGCATTTTACATGTTAATAAAGCGCTTTAATACGAAGGGTAAGTATATTTTAGGATAATAACATAAATTGAAAAGAGGTTCCATATTAAGAACATGATATACAATTTAATGATTTGTTTTTTATCTATTTATTCACATTTTGCCACATTTTAAAGCGAATTAGTAGTCCAAATTTAGAAGTTTTTTTACTTGGATAGAATAATGTATTGTGAATATTGGTTTTCTAACTATTTGGATCGTTAACCTATTTTGTAAGAATACTTTAGATTTTGCAAGACACCTTGAAAATTACTACAATGAATGTAGAATAATGAGTAGTTTATCGAATGGAAGAGAGGCTGTACAAATGATTATTTTAAAATCAGAGAGGGAAATTGAAAAAATGAAAAAGGCTGGTGAAATTCTTGCCTCTGTACATAAGCAGTTGGCAAAAATGATTAAGCCAGGAATTACAACATGGGAAATTGAGGAATTTGTAGATAAATATTTAAAAAAACAGGGTGCAACGCCTGAACAAAAAGGGTATCGGGGATACCAATATGCTACATGCGCCAGTATAAATGATGAAATTTGCCATGGGTTTCCTAGAAAAGAGCCTTTAAAAACAGGAGATATTGTGACAATCGATATGGTTGTGAACTACAATGGTGCTTTGGCGGATTCAGCATGGTCCTATGCGGTTGGTCAGGTATCTGATGAGGATCAAAGACTGTTAGATGTAACGAAAAAAGCACTTTATATCGGGATTGAACAAGCAAAGGTTGGAAATCGAATCGGGGATATTGGACATGCCATTCAAACATATGTAGAAGGAGAAGGTTTTTCTGTCGTTCGTGATTTTATCGGTCATGGAATTGGGAATGCCATTCATGAGAAACCAGATGTTCCTCATTATGGGCTGCCGGGAAAAGGTCCTCGAATTAAAGAAGGAATGGTATTTACGATTGAGCCTATGGTCAATGTTGGAACCTTTAGAATGAAAATGGATAATAACGGATGGACATCAAGAACAGAGGATGGTAAGAATTCTGCACAGTATGAGCATACAATTGCCATTACAAAAAATGGTCCAATCATTATAACAGATCAGGACGAAGCTTGAGGTAAGATGCTCATCCATAAGTTAAAAGCTTATGGATGAGTACTTTATATAGTTATTGCTTTCTTAAGCTGCCAAGTTCCTCAACAATCGCTTGCATTTCATTTGGACTAAAGGAGTTTTTCTTCATGACTAATTCATAGATTTCCTTTAGCTCCTCATACATATTCTCATCAAAATGAGATGGTTTAATCGCGCCAAAATTTAATACATTTAATTTTTCTTTTATCTTCTCGATCATATACTCTACATTTTTAACAGATTTTTCAGCTAAGTTCATGGTTTTCATCCTCTCATTTTATCTTTGCTGTACAGAATCTATGAGTGCAGACACTGCGTGCTGCCGGTAGACAGGGAATGCAACAACAATGATAATCTTTCTTTTCATCTTTCCATGTTCATTTTAAAATGTCAATAAGATAATAATGTTGGAAATACATAATTCAATTCCAAAATATGTTCACCATGTCTATTATGGTAAAGTAAAGAATAAAAGCCCATAAGGAAAATGGAGGAAATGATAATATGATACGTGTTATATTTGTTTGTCTTGGAAATATCTGCAGATCTCCGATGGCAGAAGCGATATTCCGTGATCTTGTTAAAAAGGAAGGACTGGAGGATAAAATCAAAATTGACTCTGCCGGAACAGGTAATTGGCATATTGGTAACCCTCCGCATCAAGGTACGAGAGAGATTCTTAAGAAATATCAAATATCTGACGAAGGATTAAAAGCAAGGCAAATAACCAATGCTGATTTGAGCTTTGATTATATTATTGGGATGGATTCAGAGAATATAAAGAATATTAAAAAGCTAGGCAGCCTGCCGTCACATGTCAAAGTAAAACGTCTTCTTGATTTTGTAGAAGGCAGACAAGAGTTGGACGTTCCTGATCCATATTACAGCGGTAATTTCGAGGAAGTATATGAACTTGTAAAAGAAGGCGCAGAGAATCTCTTACTGGAAATGAAAAAAGACTTACAGGAAAAGGGGGTAATCAAATGAGCAGCTCGAAGTTTTGGAAAGGTATCATCATTGGTGCAGTTGCTGGCGGAGTAATAAGTCTATTTGATCGCACAACAAGAATTTCGGTGCTTGAGGGCTGTCAAAAGGTGACAGGAAAAGTGAATCATTATGTGAAGCACCCCGGAGAAGTAGTTGAATATGTAAAAGAATCTACCGGGAAAATACGGTCAACCATTGAGGAGGTTGGGGAAGAAGTAACCTTTATAGCTGAGAAAATTGAAGAGCTTAGAGAGATAACTCCGCAGGTGGTTGATGTAGTAATGGACACGAAAGAGGCGTTTGTGGATCAAGAGCAGCATGTTTCAGAAAGGGAAAGAGAGGTATAATACCATCTTTCCCTTTGATTTTTGATTAACAATAAATATTTTTCATCAAAGATTAGCAGTCTAATGAAAGATAATGATTTTACACTTATACGGGAAGGGGGCATGTGAAAGAAAAATGGCATTGGTAAAGCATTTATGGAGAAACCTTTTTGATGATGATGTTTTTGACATTGCGGCACAACTATCGTATTTTTTTCTGCTTTCCTTATTTCCGCTTCTTATTTTTTTAATGACCCTATTTCCTTACTTACCCATTACCCAAGAAGACCTGCTCAATCTGTTTCGAGATTTTGCACCAAGTGGGACGATGGAATTAATCGAAACCAATCTAGATCAAGTGTCACAAAAAAACGGTGCCTTATTATCTTTTGGGGTGATTGGAACGATATGGTCTGCATCTAATGGAATTAACGCCATTGTCAAGTCATTTAACAGGGCCTATGGAGTTAAGGAAGGGCGGTCCTTCCTCAGGACGAGGCTAATGTCGATTATATTAACCTTTGCCATGATTTTAGTTATCGTCGTGGCACTTATTCTTCCGGTGTTTGGGAAGCATATAGGGTCGTTTCTTTTCGCGCAGTTTGAGTTGTCAGCTCAATTTATTACTGTCTGGAATGCATTGCGCTGGCTCGTTAGCTCTCTGATTATTTTTGTCATCTTTATTGGCCTCTATTGGCTTGCGCCAAGTAAGAAGTTTGCTTGCCGAAGCGCAATTCCCGGGGCTGCGTTTGCTACAATCGGCTGGATTATCACATCATTTGCCTTTTCGTTTTATGTTAGTAACTTCGGTAATTACTCAGCTACCTATGGCAGTATTGGAGCTATTATTGTGTTAATGGTTTGGTTTTATATCTCGGGAATTATTATTATTGTCGGTGGGGAGGTAAATGCCTTTTTCAGCAATCGTATAAAGGATTGTTAACTTCCTCTAATTACCTACGTTAATTCCTCTATTGCTGTTAAAAATATAACAGGGACGTCTTATTACCCATTAAATTTCAGGAGGAATAACCATGACTAAACATACAAAAAAAGATGGCGGTACTAAGCAGCAAAAAAGTAAAAATCCATCAAGTAAAAAATCATCCAGCTCAGCTAATGGTTCAAACGGATACCATTAACAACAAAAAAAGGTCTGGAGCTTCCAGACCTTTTCAAGTTCCATTTTCCTATGACCTTAATAATCGTAAACCGTTTAAGATAACTAAGATAGTACTACCCTCATGACCAATCACACCTAGCGGTAAATCGACAGCCTGTAAGAAATTAGATGAAATTAACAGCATGATGACACTGATTGAGAAAATCACATTTTGTTTTACAATTTTGTTCATTCTTTGCGAAAGGCTGATTGCTTCCGAAATTCGCGGTAAATCATTTTTCATAAGCACAATGTCAGCTGTTTCAAGAGCAACATCGGTTCCGCCGCCCATCGCAATACCAACATTTGCTGTAGCAAGGGCTGGAGCGTCATTTATTCCATCGCCAACCATAGCGACATTGCCGTATTTCTCTTTTAATGCTTTGACATGCTCGACTTTATTTTCCGGCAGACATTCTGCAATGTATTCATCGACATGGCATTCTGCAGAAATGGCCTGAGCAGTACTTGAACTGTCACCGGTTAACATAATCGTATAAATCCCTTGAGCCTTTAAACGTTTTAATGCTTCCTTTGTTTCTTCACGGACAATATCCTTTAATGCAATCATGGCTGCAAGCTGGTTACCTCTTTGGACAAAGACAATGGTTTTTCCTTCTGATTCCAATTTTTTCTTCGTTTGCTCAGCGGATTGACCAATATCTTCAACAAATCCTGCTCGGCCGATTCTCCACTCCTCATCGTGAATGACGGCCTTAACTCCCCAGCCTGGTACATCCTCAATCCCGTTAGGGTGAATAAGTTCTTCTGTCAGTGACTCCTTTGCATATTTCACAATGGAGCTTGCAAGGGGATGATTGGAATGACTTTCAATGGAAGCCGCAATCAATAATACCTCTTTTTCATCCAGTCCATCATTGACTACCACGTCTGTTACTTCTGGTTTGCCTTTTGTCAGCGTTCCCGTTTTATCAAAGGCAATTGCCTTAATATGATTTAAATTTTCTAAATGGATTCCTCCCTTAAAAAGGATTCCATGTCTGGCCCCGTTTGATATCGCTGATAACGTTGCTGGCATAATAGAGGAAACAAGCGCACACGGTGAAGCGACTACAAGCAATACCATTGCACGATAAAAGGTTTCATTCCAGCTCCAGCCGAGCAAGAAATGAGGAAGAAACATCATCACTACTACTGTCGCAAGAACGATTTTTACGTAATTCCCTTCAAAGCGCTCAATAAAAAGCTGGGAAGGAGATTTTTCACTTTGTGCTGATTGTACTAGATCGATGATTTTTTGGAATAAGGTATCATTTGCTGGTTTTGTAATTTCTACCGTAATAGAGCCGTTTAAGTTTACTGTTCCGGCAAATACATGATCCTGACTTTGTTTTGAAACTGGAATTGATTCACCTGTAATAGCCGCTTCATCGATTGTCGTAAATCCCATCAATATTTTTCCGTCAGAGGGGACCCGTTCTCCTGGCTTGATTAAAATGTGATCCCCTATTACTAATTCAGCTACATTGACCCGTTCTTCCACTCCATTTGTTACCCGCAATGCTTCCTCGGGCTGGAGCTCCATTAAAGAAGATATTTCCTTATGGCTTTTGTTCATTGTGTAAGTCTCTAATGCACCGCTTAAGGCAAAAATAAAAATTAAAATAGCACCTTCAGTCCAATAGCCGATAACAGCAGATCCAATTGCCGCCAAAATCATCAGCATCTCTACATTGAGCTCCTTATTCTCAATAGTAGCTTCTATTCCTTCCTTTGCCTTTGCAAACCCCCCGATGATAAAAGCAACGATATATAATACTACTGGAAGTGTTTCATATCCATTTCTATCAAGAATCCAGCCAAGTAATATGAAAAATCCACATACAATGGCTGCAATCAATTCCCAATTAATTTTTGCCTTCTCCCAAAGACTTTCATGTGAAATATTCTCTTGTCTTTCTAGGACCTGGGCCTTCGTTTCCATTTTATTTCCCCCTTTTTTCTTTTTACCTATTTACATACTAAAAACTTTTTAATTGAGAAGAAGAATCAGAATCAATACCCCTAAAAAACACGAAAGCTGCCACCAAGCCGGTGACAGCAAAAAAGAACCTTTTTTTATTATTTCAACTTTACCATACAAAGGCTGTTTAAGAAAAGAAAGATGCCTTATAATGAGAAATGGAAAATTTTTATATATTATATGATGCGGCATTTTTTTGTTACTTCTTTTTTAAATTAATAAGGTATTAATTTAATGCAGGGGAACAGAATGATAAAAGGAAAGGAATGAAAGTGATGGTAAACAAAGTCTTTATGCTTCTAACTTTCATTGGTGTGCCATTATCCGTTATTGGCTCATTGATGCATTGGCCCAGTATTCTTTTATTTGTGATTTACTGTTTAACTATTATTGCTCTAGCAAGCTATATGGGGAGAGCAACTGAAAGTCTGGCAGTTGTTGCCGGTCCTCGTATCGGAGGGCTTTTAAATGCAACGTTTGGAAATGCAGTTGAGCTAATCATTTCCATATTTTCATTAAAGGCTGGTCTCGTCGGAGTTGTTCTTGCTTCGTTAACAGGCTCTGTTTTAGGAAACCTTTTATTAGTTGCCGGGTTATCCTTTTTCATTGGCGGCGTAAAGTTTAAACGGCAGAAGTTTAATGTATATGATGCCAGACATAATTCAGGGCTCTTGATGTTTGCTGTTATTGTTGCTTTTGTCATTCCTGAAGTATTTTCGATGACGATGAATGAAGGGGACACAATCGCGCTAAGTGTAGGAATTTCTATCATATTAATTGTCCTTTATGTTGCTGCCTTGCTTTTCAAGCTTGTCACTCACCGAGGGGTATACCAGCCTAAAGAGGACAAGGGTGTGGTACATCATGAAGAAGAGCCTGAATGGGGGAAAGGAAAGGCAATGGCTATTCTGGCTGTTGCAACAGTAGCGGTTGCATATGTTTCAGAGAATCTTGTTCATACATTCGAAGCCGTTGCGGAATCATTTGGCTGGACTGAGCTATTTATTGGGGTCATCATTGTAGCAATTGTCGGAAATGCTGCGGAACATGCTTCAGCGGTATTGATGGCTTTAAAAAATAAAATGGATATTGCTGTGGAAATTGCAATTGGTTCAACACTACAGGTAGCTATGTTCGTTGCACCTGTTCTCGTTTTAATCTCGCTCCTATTTCCAGTTAATATGCCGCTTGTTTTTACACTGCCTGAGCTTATATCCATGGCCTCGGCGGTTTTGTTAATGGTTGTCATATCAAATGATGGAGAATCAAACTGGTTTGAAGGTGCCACATTGCTTGCTGCCTATTTTATTATGGGCATTGGATTTTATCTTTTATAGATAAAATCTGTAAAATAATCTTCTTCACATGGATAATCTCGTATCACTCCGAAAACAATATACTATGTGAAATTCAGCCTGCTATATTGAAAGGAGTTCTTTATCGTGAAGAAGAAACTGATTTATTCGATTATCGGATTTGTCGTCATGCTTTCCTTCCTGCCCTTTGCCAAAGCAGAGAAGCAGCAGGAAAAAATAGACCAGCATCCAAGACAAACGATTTCGGTTCCAAGTTCAGTTATGAATATCGCAAAAGACAATACTTATCCAAACCCTACAGTCGATATGCCGAAATTAGAGCCTAGTGACTTGACTAAAGAACTTATTGAATCATCTAAAGTAAAAATTGAAAATCCTGACCTCATTCGTATGCTGAACGAAACAACGGTAAACAGTACGCCATTTGCCTTAGGATATCGGGCGATTGTCTACCTTGGTCAATGGCCGTTAAATTATGAATCTGTGGAAACAGCTCCCAATTGGGAATATCAAAAGATTAATACAAACTATTTTGATAATCGCGGTGGAAATACTCCATATCAAATTCATTACGTACAGGAAGCACAAAAAATTGTCCGTGGTGGCTTAACGGCAAAGGTTGGCAATACAGAAGAAGTAAAAAATATGATGATGATTAAAGCCATGCAAAAGTCGGGGCTGCCATTATCATTTGAAACCGTGATTGGCGGGGGAACGAAAAAAGATCAAATCTACAATGTTCCGCCGAAAATGCTCGGATATTTACATGCCTTTGCACCTGCGGTAAATGAAAAAGGGAAAATAACCTACGGTGAAGTGTACCTGATGCTAAAAGGCGGCAAGAAAATGATTGTCATTAAAAATGTAACATCGCAGGGAATAAGCGCTTGGATCCCAATCCAAGACCACGTTTCTTTTGGATTCATCGCCAGCGAACAACCACGTTAACGGTGTCCACTAACGGTGTCAGGCACCACAAAAAGACAAAATGTATTATTTTGTCCATCTGTGGTGCCTGACACCATTTTTTAGATTAACGATTTTCGTTTTTGAAAGTTAGTATCCTTATAGTAACTGTTTTTTACTAATACATTTGGACCAAGGCACTGAACTTCCGGGCAATGACAATTTAGTGAAGCTGCTAGCTTTGTATGTAGCCACTTATCGAACACATCAATAAGCATATCGTCCTGAATATTACCAAGCGGCGGGGTATCGCCGAAATCCGTTACAATGACATCGCCGGTGAAAATATTAATATTTAGGCGGGAACGGCCGTCAGGGTCGTTTCGAACGGACACATTTTTTTCCGATGACAATCTTTTTAACAGCTGCAAATCCTCTTCTTTACCCATGCAGGAATAGAACGGAAGCGTTCCAAACAGCATCCATATATCTTTATTGCGAATATCTAAAAGCTTATGAATGCTGGCACGAACTTCATCTAAACTAAGGGTTTCCAATGAAGAAGCAAAATCTGACGGATACATCGGATGAATTTCATGTCTCTGACACTTCATTTCATCGACAATTTGCCTATGGATATGCTCTAAGTGCGGAAGTGTTCTCTTGTTTAACATGGTTTCAGCTGAAACCATCACGCCGTTCTCAGCTAATGTTCGGCTGTTTTGAATCATTCTTTGAAACAGCTGTTTTCTTTGTTCTATCGTTGGCTTTCGTTCCATTCTGGCAAAACCGCCCTCAATGAAATCCTCCTCCGTACCCCAATTATGTGAAATATGAAGTACATCTAAATACGGAATTATGGGAGCGTATCGTTCTATATCAAGAGTTAAATTAGAATTAATCTGTGTTCGAACTCCACGCTCAGAAGCGTATTTCAATAATGGTACAACGTAGTGTTCGACAGATTTGCTTGAAAGTATCGGCTCTCCTCCGGTAATACTCAGCGAACGTAAATGAGGAATTTCTTCAAGTCGTCTCAATAATAATTCAAGTGGAAGACCTTCATCATCCTTAGCCTTTAATGTGTATCCAACAGCGCAATGCTCACAGCGCATATTGCATAAATTTGTGGTAGTGAACTCGATATTTGAGAGAGTTAATTTTCCATGCTCTGTTATATCCATATACGCTTCCCAAGGATCATAATTTGGTGTTAATGTTTGTTTTTCAGAGAGCATTATATTCTCCTTCCCTATATTTACATATTTTATATCTATATCTGGCCATCTTTACCATTGTCATTATTCATTTTTATCTAAACAGTGTCAATACAGATTAATATGAAATAAAAGAGATTTCATGAATTTATTATCAGGATAGGTAAATGATTTTTTGATGGATATACTAATACTAGTTTTTCTAGCAGCATGTTTCTTTTTGGTATTGCTTATATGAGGAATTTTCGGTAGGATGGTTACGATAGTGAAAGGAGAGAGTTTTTTGGGTAGCCCGATACAAGATAAAAATATGCAGGTTTCGTTTTTAAAGCAACGCTTAAATATGTTTATGGATGTTTTAGATGCTATTGATCCAGAGGATACGGATCTTGAAGATATTGATCGATTAATTGCCATGATCGATGACCTTGAATCAAAATGCCGAGAATTTAAAAACAGGGAATTGTAAAAGAGTCATATTTTATTGACTCTTTTTTCTTTTTTATTCCTGTGTATACGAGTATAATTGAAGGTGTCGAAATTATCGAAAAATAGAGTTTTGTTTATGGGGAGGAGAAATCATTCATGAATATTGAAAAATTTCAGGAGAGTATGTACAAGCTGATTGTTGAAACATCAACCCAGCTTCCAAATGATGTCCGACGCGCTATTATGGCGGCAAAGGAGCAGGAAAATGCGGGTACAAGATCAGCCATGGCTCTTGGAACCATTTCGAATAATATTAAAATGGCTGACGATAATATCTCGCCGATTTGTCAGGATACAGGTCTTCCAACTTTTAAAATTAAAACACCTGTTGGAGCAAACCAAATCGAAATGAAAAAGGCAATTTATCATGCGATTGCCGAAGCAACAAAGAATGGAAAGCTTCGTCCAAATTCAGTTGATTCTTTAACTGGTGCAAACAGCGGCGACAACCTGGGCGGAGGAACACCTGTTATCAAATTTGAACAATGGGAAAAGGATTATATTGATGTTCGTCTTATCTTAAAAGGCGGCGGCTGTGAGAATAAAAATATTCAATACAGTCTTCCTTGCGAGCTAGAAGGACTAGGCCGTGCAGGACGTGATCTTGATGGCATTCGTAAGTGTGTCCTTCATTCCGTTTATCAAGCACAAGGACAAGGCTGTAGCGCAGGATTTATCGGTGTGGGCATCGGTGGAGACCGTTCAAGCGGCTACGATTTAGCAAAAGAACAGCTTTTTCGTTCAAATGATGATGTGAATCCTATCGAAGAATTACGCGAGCTTGAAGAGTATATCATGGAAAACGCTAATAAACTTGGAATCGGTACCATGGGTTTTGGCGGCGAAACAACTCTTTTAGGCTGTAAAGTTGGTGTTATGAACCGTATTCCGGCAAGCTTCTTTGTATCTGTTGCGTATAACTGTTGGGCATTCCGCCGTTTAGGTGTAACCGTTAATCCTGAAACAGGCGAAATCAAGGACTGGAGCTACCAGGAAGGCGAGAAAATTGACTTCGGTGCTGCAGAAGCTGAAAAAGAAACAGCTGCCGCTTCAGAAACATCTGTGAATGTTGTTGAATTACAAGCACCTATTACTGAAGAACAAATTCGCCAATTAAAAGTGGGTGACGTCGTTCGCATTAATGGAAGAATGTACACAGGCCGTGACGCCATTCATAAGTACCTTTCCGACAATGATTCACCAGTTGACCTAAATGGACAAATTATCTACCACTGTGGTCCAGTTATGCTAAAGGATGAAGATGGAAACTGGCATGTAAAAGCAGCTGGTCCTACTACAAGTATTCGTGAGGAGCCGTACCAAGGGGATATCATGAAACGCTTTGGTATTCGTGCAGTTATTGGTAAAGGTGGAATGGGTCCAAAAACATTGGCTGCATTACAAGAGCATGGCGGCGTATACCTAAATGCAATTGGCGGAGCAGCACAATATTACGCAGACTGCATTAAATCTGTTGACGGTGTTGATCTAACACAATTCGGTATTCCTGAAGCCATGTGGCATCTGCAGGTTGAAGGCTTTACTGCCGTAGTTACAATGGATTCCCATGGTAACAGTCTTCACAAGGACGTTGACCAATCTTCACTTGAGAAATTAGCTCAATTTAAAGAGCCGGTATTTAAATAATACGATTTCCCAAAAAAGGATGAACATATTTGTTCATCCTTTTTTGCTTTTTTTGGAAATAGATTAACCGCATGAATCTGCCACACTCACAAACAATAAAAACAAAAGATAACCTGATAAGGAGAAGTGTTCATGAAGAAAATAATGAAACAGCTGATCATGATCTCTGTAATACTTTTTGTTTTTGGATCGAGTGTATCGGCAGAAACCTATCCAAACCAGCCTATTCATTGGGGCTTTAAAAAGGCATCAGATGGCAGACCTGCAGAAGCCGGACAAGAATGGGATGAATTGATTGAAAAACACGGAGCCTATTATAAAGGCGATCCAAATAAAATGGATATTTACTTAACCTTTGATAATGGGTATGAAAACGGATATACAGAGAAAATACTAGATGTTCTAAAAAAAGAAAAAGTACCAGCTGCATTTTTTGTAACAGGACACTATTTAGAATCTGCACCAAAGCTGGTTAAGAGAATGGTTAAGGAAGGTCATATAGTAGGAAACCATTCATGGCATCATCCTGATTTAACGCAGGTAAGTGACGAACGATTAAAGGAAGAGCTTGAAAAGGTAAAAGTGAAAACAGAGGAGCTTACAGGCGTAAAAACGATGGATTATATCCGCCCGCCGCGTGGAATATTTAGTGAAAGGACAATGGCATTAGCGAATGACCAAGGCTATAAACATATTTTTTGGTCATTGGCTTTTATAGACTGGAAAACAGATCAGCAAAAAGGAGCTCAATATTCCTACGCTAATATTATGAAACAGATTCATCCAGGAGCCATTCTTCTTCTGCATACCGTTTCAAAGGACAATGCAGATGCACTGGAAAGCGTAATAAAAGACCTAAAAAAGCAAGGGTATAAATTTAAAAGTCTAGATGACCTGACAAATAAAACAAAACAGGAAAAGAAACCGAAGAAAACAAAGAAACAAAAGAAAAACTAAATCAACGCGGTGAAGTGCTGGGGGCCTGTCCCCCAGTGGTTTAACGCGATAAAGTACCTTAATGAAGAATTTGATAGTGCTTATGTGCTACTACGGTTACAGGTGTTTCAATTTGTATCAATTCAGCATCCTGCTGGCTGATGGATACCAATACACTTGCATCTTTTACCTTTAGTACTTCCCCGCTAATTTGATATCCATTTCTTGTAAAGGTAATTCTATTTCCCTCGCATGCAATGATTTGTCCTGTCATAAAGATATCTCTCCTGTTATAAGTCCTGCAAAAAAAACGATTCATGGCTTATTCAATTTAGTCAAAGGGGTGAAATGATAATTGAATAAAACATGAACCGTAGTTCAAGTATTGCACCGAATCAAAATAGTGTCAATCATAATGAACTTTGGTTCATCTTTTGTTCTATGGTACTATTAAGCAGAGGTGATTGTATGGCAGAGCATGGAGATCGAGAGCTCGTTGGTGTATTTCCTTATGTGCCTAAGCAGGAAAGGGCCCAGCAAAAAAGGAATTCATTACTTGAAAGCGGCCGTGAGTTATTTATTAAGAATGGATATGAGCCAACAACAGCTAAAGAGATTGCTGCACATGCAGGGGTTGCAATTGGAACCTTTTACCGATACTTTTCTGATAAACGTCAGTTATTATTGTCCTTATTACAAAATCAATTAGATAAAATGCTTCCCCCAGAACCTAATTGGATTAAGACAAATCCGGAGGAATTCATGGCGGGAATACTTGAAAACCATTATAAACAGCTTGAACAAATAGGACTGCATCAAGTACTGCCTGAATTATTAATTAGGGACCCTGAATTAGCAGAAGTATTAATTCAATCCAGAAAAAATTGGCATACTAGAATTCTTACTGGATTGCAGCATGCAAAAGAAAAGGGGTTAACATGGCCTGATTTGGAGCTGGAAATGGTAGCCTGGTCCATTTTAATCATACTTGAAAATATACCAAAGAAAGATAAAGAGAGCGGAATGAAGACTGACTATGTTGAATTAGCTAAATTAATATGCCGTATGGTTTTCCCACCAGAATGGATGATATCGCCAAATCAGAAATAGAACATACATAGTACATGATATTGAGAATAATGGAGTGAAGATACACATGCAGAAAGAACAAGAGGTCAAAATAGAGTTAAAACAAACTTTTCCTTTAACGATTAAACGACTTGGAATTAATGGAGAAGGAGTAGGTTATTTTAAAAGAAAAGTGGTCTTTGTCCCAGGAGCTCTTCCAGGAGAAGAGGTTGTAGTGGAAGCAACAAAGGTTCATCCGAAGTTTACGGAAGCAAGGATTAAAAGCATCCGTAAGCAATCTGAGTTTCGCGTTCAGCCTCAATGTCCTGTTTATGAAGAGTGTGGCGGCTGTCAGCTGCAGCACCTTCAATATGATCAGCAGCTAAAAGAAAAACGGGATATCGTTATTCAATCGTTAGAGCGTCATACAAAGCTTCAGATTGAACAATTAGAAATTCGAGAGACAATGGGGATGGAGAATCCATGGAACTATCGTAATAAAAGTCAGTTTCAAGTCGGAAGCAAAGACGGAAAGGTCCTCGCTGGTTTATATGGTATGAATTCTCATAGTCTAATTCATATCGAACAATGTGCGGTGCAGCATCCTAAAACAAATAAGGCAATTGGAACAGTAAGAAAGGTCCTGCAAAAACTAGAGATACCAATTTATAATGAAAGATCTGGTAAAGGGATTGTCAGAACAATTGTCGCCAGGGCAGGGCTTCAATCGGGTGAACTTCAAATCGTCTTGATTACAGCAAAAGAAGAGCTGCCAAAGAAGGATCTATTGATTGAAGAAATTAAAAAAAGACTCCCAAATGTCAAATCAATCATGCAAAATATTAATGGGCAAAAGACTTCCCTTATTTTTGGTGAAAAGACTGTTAATCTGGAAGGGAAGGATTTTATTCAAGAGACATTGGGTGAGTTAAATTTCGAACTGTCGGCAAGAACGTTTTTTCAGCTTAATCCAGAACAAACGGTACATCTTTACAATGAAGTGAAAAAGGCAGCTGAGCTTACCGGAAGCGAAAAGGTAGTAGATGCCTATTGCGGAGTCGGAACTATTGGCCTTTGGCTTGCGGATCAAGCGGCAGAGATTCGTGGTATGGATGTGATTCCCGAATCTATTGAGGATGCAAAGAAGAACGCTTCCCGGCACGGAATTAAACATGCAAAGTATGTAACGGGAAAGGCAGAAGTGATGATGCCTAAATGGGTAAAGGAAGGCTGGAAACCGGATGTCATTATCGTAGATCCGCCAAGAACAGGTCTTGATCAGCAGTTATTACAGACCATCTTGAAAATAAAGCCCAAAAAAGTGATCTATGTTTCCTGTAATCCATCAACTTTAGCAAAGGACATTAGCGTACTTGCCGTCAACTACAAGCTTGAATACATCCAGCCGGTTGATATGTTCCCACAGACTTCACATGTAGAATGTGTCTCGAAGCTGGTATTGAAATAATAATGAAAATATGAGAACGAATAGTAGGTAAGAGGGTGTTGCTGACAGCCTCTTTCTTTCTAATGAATAATCTGATCTATTATAAAAATTAATTTTTCTGAAAACATTTCATCCTTAACAAAAAAACAATTGAATTTTACTATTTTCTTGTTATAATTCATGTATATCATTCCTTGTTAAGGAGAACGTTATGGGAGAGACATGTAGATTTGTTGTAAATGCGGTTGGAAAAGGTGGGGAAACCTACTATACTCATTTTAGTAGTAAACAGGATTTGGATAAGTGGGTATCTGATAACCAGGAAAAATTATCAATGGATGAGTTAAAGATCGTTGATAAGAACAAGAAGAGGAATCCAATCTTGAGATTGTTTAACCTATAAAAAACATCAAATGAAACGCCATTCTCTAGGGAATGGCGTTATTATTTTTTTCAAGTATGTAACAATTAGTAAGGGATATTCCAGTTATTGTTTAGGGTACTTTAGAGAACTCTAATATTAAATTATTTAAGATATCTATCAATTAGTTGAAAACGCTTCATAAACGTTTAAGAAATGTTCACAGGGAAATGGACAAAAATAAGATACAATGAAGGTGTTAGTTATTGTGAAATATCATACAAAAAATTATTTTAATCATATTATTAGGTTTAACTTTTTAACATCTCAAGTATGTGCTGTTGAAGTTAGGATCTAATCAGGAAAGGTGAATATTATGGCTGGACTTTCTATTAGTGCATTACTCATTCGATTCACATTGGGAGGATTAGCAGTAGTAGTATCCACACTAGTAGCCAGAAAGCTCGGTGAAAAGGCTGGAGGTATTTTTGCGGCATTCCCTGCCGTTTATTTAGCAGCGTTACTCACTGCAAGTCTGGATTTCGGTGGGACTGAATTGATTTCCTATTCGATTTTATTATCGAAGGGTGCGATTGTCGGCATGGCAATCAACATCGTCATTGCTATTATTGCAGGATATCTTTTACCGAGAAAAGGATGGAAAAGTGGATTAGTCCAAGCTGTTGGTTGCTGGTTTATCATTTCAATAATTGTAGTAGTGTTTACCTCCTACTAATAAGATTAAAAGCAGCTTTTGAAAATGATTGCATTCGATTATAAAGGAAAAGGTGTGTAGTTATGAAAAGTAAAGACTTACTTATTCGTTTCTTATTAGGCGGGGCAGCTGTTATGTTAAGCTATTTGGTAACTGTTATTTCCCCTTGGAAAATTCTTGCCGGTATGTTTGCAGCATTTCCGGCCGTTATGATCACTGCTGTATTAATGATGGGAATTGCCTCTGGTTCAAAAAATGCCGCAAAAGTAGCAAATGGTTCTGTTTACGGTATGATTGGCGGCGTTGTTTGTGTTGCAACTGTTTGGACCACACTTACAATAAGCAATAATTGGCTGTTCAGTATCTTTCTAGGATTGGTGTTATGGCTTGTCAGTTCTATTGCCGTTTCTACACTTAGAGAGCGAATGATGGGCTTTAACATTAAACATGCCAAACATGCGATGGGAAGCATGAGGGAGCCGCAGGTTCGTCAAAATAAATGAAAAATTCCAAAAAGGGTGCCTGTAAATAGGCACCCTTTTCCATTAATGTACTTGTAATAATGATTCTTTACTATAGTTGAGTGAAAACTGTTGAAATGCTTCTGTAGCTGGACATAGATAACGATTTTTAACGCATGCCATATGAATATCGAGGCTTGCCAATGGATGGTTAATCGATAATACCTTGACGTTATAGCTGCTAAGGGCAAGTGTTCGCGGCATGATGGCCATCCCAAAATTGACGGAAACCAGGCCGGCAATGACATCTGTTTCATCCATTTCACAAGCAATTTGAGGGACTACTCCCACACTTTCAAATAGTCTGTCTATAATAGGTCGAACATCGCTAGTAGGATGAAATAAAACAAATGGATATGGTGCAGTATCTTTTAAATCAATACGGTCATAGCGTGCAAGTGGATGATTGTAGGATACGACAGCAACCATTTCTTGTTCAAATAATGGTGTAAATTCAATCTCCTGTTCATCTTCATCCCTTAATGTATATGCAATGTCAACTTTTCCCGCCTTTAGGTCCTGAAAAATCTTTTTGTTTGAACCTTGAGTTAGCGTAAATCTAACATTTTTATATTCATCCTTATGTGAGAAGGTCTGAATCATATTTGGAACAAACTGAGGACCTAATTGATACATGAAGGCTACATCGATTACTCCTCTTGAAGGACATGTGATGTCATGCAGCTTCTTTTCCCCTTTTTCCAGTTCATCCAGAGAACGCTCCACATATTGCAGGAAAAAACGACCATACTTTGTTAGACGAATATTTCTTCCGTGTTTTTCAAATAAATAGGTACCCAACTCCTTTTCTAACTCTGAGATTGCATGACTTAAGCTTGGCTGAGTAATGGATAATTGTTCAGCAGCCTTTGTAAAATGTTCATATCCTGCAAGTACCCGAAAATAATGAAGCTGTTTCAAATTCATTCTAACCACGTCCTTTCAATTTTAGAAAAAAGTATGACGATTAACCGTTTGAATGATGAATGAAGAATAGATAAAGACAAAACTCAAAAATAGTTATCGGCTATTAATTGCAGATATGATGGATGTAAATAACTATACTATATAACTAAATATTACCATTTCTTGTACAATAATAGAGTGTCTAAAAATAAAAAATTTTGATATATATGTGAAGAAGGTAACAATTAGTTGCAAATTTCTATATAAATTAGTAAAAAAGTCTCGTAAATTCAATATGTGCAAAGAAGGAGGACAATAAATAATTGAGTATTTGAAAAATTTGCCTGTGCATGTTAAAATGAACACAAGCAAACATATGGAAAATAGAGGGAGTAACTGCCTGTCATTTCAGGATTCAAAGCCGTCAAACCGGATATCATCCCGGCTTTGAAAACTATATTTAGTTAAGTGAGACTCTATAGCTAGGAAGTTTCCTAGCTATAGAGTCTTTTTTTATAGGATTGCTATGATGATCATTGTAGACCCTTGTAAGCAGGTTGATTGCAGTGGAAGGCACGAAGACTCCTCGAAAATTCTATCGAATTTTCTCGTGCGTGGGCGTATTCAAGGAAGTAATTCAATGTCCTGCAGGAGAAGCGAGACAGGTGAGACCCCACAGACACGAAGTGTCGAGGAGGCTCGGCGGTCGCCTGCGGAAAGCGAAGTGCCTTGAACGGAAATCAACAACCAAATTATAAGTTAATATTGTTATATTCTATGAAAATAAGAATGGAAGTACTGATTTAACTCTAGTATCTAACGGAAGGGAGAAAACAATGAGTAATTACTTTCGGAAACCAGCTGATGAAGTAATAAAAGCCTTAGGTGTATCCGATAAAGGCCTAACCTCAACTGAAGTGGATAAGAGAAGAGAGCAGTATGGTTTTAATGAGCTGCAGGAAGGAAAAAGAAAAAGTACACTTCAAGTTTTTCTTGAACAATTTAAAGATTTTCTTGTCATCATTCTACTTGTAGCCGCGATTATTTCTGCTTTTTTAGGTGAATTAGAAAGTACGATTGTTATTATGGTCGTTGTCATCTTAAATGCCATCCTTGGAACCGTTCAGCATGTGAAGGCAGAACAGTCGCTCAATAGTTTAAAGGCCTTGTCCTCTCCTACGGCAAAAGTAGTAAGAGATGGAATGATGGTTGAAATTTCCTCACGTGAAGTGATGGTAGGTGACATCCTCACATTAGATGCGGGTGATTTTGTGCCGGCAGACGGCAGAATCCTTGAGAATCATAGTCTTCAGGTAAATGAAAGCTCTTTGACAGGTGAGTCCCTTGCTGTTGTAAAAGAGACTGTTGCGATTGACAGAGAAGATGTGTCAATTGGGGATAAAAAAAATATGGTGTTTTCCGGCAGTTTTATTACTAACGGCCGCGGAATTGCTGTCATTACAGATATTGGAATGAAAACAGAAATTGGGAAAATTGCGAATCTATTAGGATCTGCTCAAGAGAAAAAAACTCCGTTACAGGTTACGCTCGATCACTTTGGTAAAAAATTAGCCATTATCATTATCATAATTGCCCTTATGATATTTGGAATTGATATTTTCAGAGGACGGGAGATTGGCGATTCCTTCATGTTTGCTGTGTCTCTCGCTGTGGCGGCCATTCCAGAGGCTTTGAGCTCCATTGTGACAATCGTTCTTGCCTTTGGTACGCAAAAGATGGCCAAAGAAAATGCGATTATGCGTAAGCTTCACGCAGTAGAAAGTCTGGGCAGTATTTCTGTTATCTGCTCCGATAAAACAGGGACGCTTACGCAAAACAAAATGACTGTACAGCAGCTGTATGTAGATCAAAAGGTTATTCCTCATGACCAGTTAAATAAAGAAAACGCATTAGAAAAAAATCTCTTGCTAATGGCCTTATTATGTAATGACTCTGTCACGATGGACAAAAAGGAAATCGGTGACCCGACGGAAGTTGCCTTAACAAATTTAGGTGAAGAATATGGTCTCGATGAGCTTGTAATCAGAGAACAATACGGAAGGATAGGAGAAATTCCGTTTGACTCTGATCGAAAGCTGATGAGTACAGTAAATAGGATAGATGATAAGTGTATGATGATTACAAAAGGGGCACTGGATGTTCTGTTATCCCGCGTGAAGAAAATTGAAACATCTGAAGGCGTTCTTGATTTTACTGAAAAACATCGGAAAGAAATTGTAGCTATTAATAAAAAATTTTCAGTTCAAGGGCTGCGTGTCCTTGGTTTTGCCTACAAGGAAGTATCTGAAGGACAATCGGTCGATGTGGAAGATGAGTATGATTTAATATTTGTTGGCTTAACAGCCATGATGGACCCGCCAAGGGCTGAATCAAAGACAGCTGTGGAGAATTGTATATCAGCCGGAATTAAGCCGGTAATGATAACTGGAGATCATAAAATTACAGCTTCAGAGATAGCTAAACAGATAGGAATTTTAAAGGATGAAACAGAAGCGATTGAAGGCGTTGAAATTGAAAAGCTGTCTGATGCGGAGTTAAAAGATAAGGTGGCAGACATCTCTGTTTACGCCAGAGTTTCACCTGAGCATAAGATCCGTATTGTAAGAGCATGGCAGGAAAAGGGCAATATCGTAGCCATGACTGGTGATGGGGTTAATGATGGCCCTGCCTTAAAGCAAGCCGATATTGGAATTGCAATGGGGATAACAGGTACCGAGGTTGCTAAGGATGCATCGGCAATGATCTTAACAGATGATAACTTCTCAACTATCGTCAAGGCAGTCTCAAATGGAAGAAGCATTTACGCGAATATCAACAACTCAATCCGGTTTTTACTTGCAGGCAATACAGCTGGTATTTTATCCGTCCTGTATGCCTCCATACTGGCTCTGCCTGTGCCGTTTGCACCTGTTCATCTTTTATTTATTAATTTATTAACTGACAGTCTGCCTGCTATTGCACTAGGCCTTGAACCGCACAATAAAAATATCATGAACGAAAAACCGAGGAATATTCAGGAACCATTGTTAAATAAGAAATTTGCCGCTTTAGTTGGGATTGGCGGTTTGTTAATTGCTATTTCTACCTTACTGGCTTTCCATATTGGCCTGAAGACCGGTGATGAGGTTGTCGCAAGTACCATGGCGTTTGCTACATTATGTTTAGCCAGATTATTTCATGGCTTTAATGTAAGAGCGAAGCAGTCGATTCTTCAAATCGGGGTATTTTCGAATAAATATCTTTGGTTTTCAGTTATAGGAGGCATCATTTTATTACAGATTGTCTTACTGGTGCCGTCACTTATGGGTATATTTGAAGTAACGCCTTTAACGTTAACCCAATTTGGCTGGATTTATGGACTGGCCTTAATGCCTTTACTGGTCAGTCAAATATACAAATTACTTTTTATAAAATAATCAATAAAAGCTTTTCGAGGGGCTGAACGAGGCTTGTGGATGCATTCGTTCAGTCCTTTCGTTATTTAGGAATGAATTAGTAGGCTAATTGGGAATTCTAGAGAAACAGGTATCATTTGATTGAAAGGAAAAGAGTGGTAAGATATACTGGGGAAATTTTCATATAAAAGTATTCATTACTTATTTACTTACTTGGAGGTTGGTCCTCGTTGCTAACGGAAATAGTGGTACTTATTGTTTTAATTCTATTAAATGCGTTTTTTGCTGCATCTGAAATAGCGTTAATTTCATTAAATGATAATAAAGTGAAAATGATGGCTGATTCAGGTGATAAAAAATCCGTTATGCTTCATAAATTAATTTCTGAACCAAGTCGTTTTTTGGCAACCATTCAAATTGGTATTACATTAGCTGGCTTTTTGGCGAGTGCTTTTGCAGCAGAAAGCTTTGCCGGCAGACTCGCTCATGTTCTCTTTGAATTGGGTGTACCTATTTCAAGGGACCTGCTTGGAACCATTTCTGTTGTTTTCATTACACTGTTATTATCCTATTTTACGTTAGTTTTTGGTGAGCTAGTCCCGAAGCAGCTTGCGATGACAAAGGCGGAACCCATCTCGATGTTTGCTGTAACCCCGCTGACACTTTTGTCAAAGCTAACCGCTCCTTTTGTCAAATTATTAACGCTATCCATGAATGTTACCGTGAAGATGTTTGGCGTGGATCCCAATGCTGAGGATGATAACGTAACAGAAGAAGAAATACGGATGATGGTTGATGTTGGGGAGGAACGAGGGACGATTCAGTTAACAGAAAAAGAAATGATTAATAATATCTTTGATTTCGATAATAAAACAGTCTCAGATATTATGACACATCGGACAAATATTAGTGCGATTCCGCTTGATTCCAGCCTGAAGGATACTGTCCATTTGGTTAATGTGGTAAAGTACACAAGATATCCTGTTTATTCAGAAGACATTGATCATATCGTCGGTATTTTTAATTCGAAGGACTTGCTTGAGTTTTTAGAGGAAACAGATTCAGAGCCAAAGGAATATAACCTAAAAGAGATGATTCGGGATCCGTATTTTGTCTTAGAGTCAACCAAAATAGATCATTTATTTAATGATATGCAGATGAATAATGTACATATGGCCATCGTGATAGATGAATATGGCGGAACAGATGGAATTGTGACCATCGAGGATTTAATTGAAGAGATAGTTGGGAATATCTTTGATGAATATGATGAGCCTGATGAAGGTGAACCCGTTATTACAAAGCTTGATGACCATACATACCAAATGGATGGAACGGTAAGTCTGGACGATGTTGAGGGGATTCTACAGAAGGACTTACCAACAGAAGAGTATGACACATTAAGCGGCTTTGTTATTAGCCTGCTTGGGTATATTCCAATTGGCGAGGATAAACCGAGTGTAGAATTTGAGGATGTAAAATTCACCTCCCTTGAGACGAATGACCGACGAATTGTGAAAGTACTAGTGGATGTTAAAGAAGCTGTAAAGACTGAAGAGGTGTAATCGTGACAGAGACGTTTGTAAAAATTAAAGCGAAATACAGTGACAAAATGAAAAAGGGAAATCCCATTGTTTTGAAGGAAGCAATCGTTGACACAGACCACTTAGAGTCTGAAGGGATGATTATCAGACTTGTGGATGAGCATGATCATTTTATTGGAAAAGGGTACTATGGTAAACAGAATAAAGGGTATGGGTGGATACTGACAAGAAAAGAAAATGAACAGATAAACAATGAATTTTTTTATAACAAAATCATGAATGCAATCCAATTCCGAAAGCCCTTTTTCGAGGATAAGGAGACAACGGCCTTTCGGGTATTTAATGGCGAAGGCGATGGAATCGGCGGCTTGATTATTGATTATTATGATGGCTATTATGTGATCAGCTGGTACAGTCTTGGGATTTACCAATTTAAGGATAGCATAATAGAGGCCCTGAAGGATCTTGTCATCTATAAGGGGATTTATCAGAAAAAGCGGTTTGCTGAAGATGGAAAGTATTTGGAAGAGGATGATTTTGTTACAGGTGAGCGTGGAGAGTTCCCGCTTATTGTAAAGGAAAATGGGGCAAGCTTTGCTGTTTACCTAAATGATGGCGCCATGGTAGGTGTGTTTTTGGATCAGCGTGAAGTAAGGAAGGCTATTCGTGACCGCTATGCGAACGGAAAGCATGTACTAAATACCTTCTCATATACCGGTGCATTTTCTGTTTTTGCTGCATTGGGCGGTGCTGCTAAGACGACGAGCGTAGACCTTGCTAATCGGAGCCGTAGTAAAACGATTGAACAATTCAGTATTAACGGAATTGATTACGAGGCACAGGACATCATTGTTGAAGATGTGTTTCATTATTTTAAGTACGCTGTGAAAAAGCAGCTAACATTTGATCTAGTGATACTAGATCCGCCGAGCTTTGCACGATCCAAAAAGGTAACCTTTAGTGCTGCAAAGGATTATACCAATTTGTTGAAGCAGGCTATTTCCATAACAGAGGATGACGGGGTGATCGTTGCCTCTACAAACAGCGCATCCTTTGATATGAAAAAGTTCAAAGGCTTTATTGATAAAGCATTTCACGACAGCGGCGGAAAATATAAAACTCTCGAAGAGCACACTCTCCCAGCCGATTTCAAAACAATAAAAGAATATGAAGAAGGAAACTACCTAAAGGTTGTTTTTGTGAAAAAAATAAAATAATGGTGTCAGGCACCACAAAAAGACAAATGCTAAGCATTTGTCTTTTTGCGGTGCCTGACACGCTACTAGTTATTTATGATAAAGTCTTTAAATTTTGTTACAGGCGGTGACATATATTTATGTGTGCAGTAGCTTAAATAAATGTACCGTTCGTAATGCGGATTGATGATTTTAATAGCTTTGACAGGGAAGCGGTCAAGTCCAAATATATTAGGAACAATGGCAATCCCTAGATTTGCAGCAACGAAGCCACACACGGTTCCATCATCTGCTAATTCATAGGCAATAGTAGGCTTCACATCGATACTTTTAAAAAGTGAATCAAGTATCGGACGTAATCCGCTGTTTTGTTCGTAAAAAATAAAAGGATATTTCGCTGCTTCCGCTAGATCAATTTCCTGCTTATCTGCTAATGGATGATCTATAGGAGTAATCAATAAAAGCTCCTGTTGCATAATTGGAATGGATGTAATCCCTTCACCTTCAATGTTAGATGTAAAGGCAATATCAATTTTATTGGCCTGAAAATCCTCTTTAATTTCCTTCGTTGTCCCTTGATGTAAGTTAAAGTTAATTTGACTATTTTCCTCAATTTGTAAAAAATCATGAATCAATCTTGGAATGAAATATTGTGATAAGGAGTGTAAAAAGGAAAGGTTAATGGTCCCTTTTCTAGGATCAATTAAGAGCTGTAATTCACTTTTGGTATTTTCTAAACTAGTTAGAATGGGACGAACCTGTTGATAAAGAAAATAACCATATTGATTTATTTTTACATTACGGCCTTGTTTATTGAACAAGCACACGCCCAATTCTTTTTCTAATTCTTTTATCGAATGTGTTAGGCTTGGCTGGGTGATTGCTAATAGTTGGGCTGCCTTTGTATAGTGCTCGGTTTCAGCTAAAACACAAAAGTACTGGAGCTGATTAATATTCACAGTAACCACCGCTTTCAAAAATATCTGGATTAAATGTTTAACGTAAGGTCGATATAATCAAAATTTACTTCATTCTAATAGAGGTTGTCTATAACTTGTTCAATTGTTCACAAATAGTTCGGACGTTAGTAAAAAAATTGTGAAAAAGTCGCCATAATTTAAAGCGGTACATAGAAACGATAGGAATATCCTATTAATTTCATTAAAAAGTCCGATTAGACAATCTGCATTCCGCATAGCATAATGTGGTTGTTAAGAGATTCACATTAGCGTATTGAAATAGATAGTGCATCATTTAAAAATAAGCAAAGTGAGGGCCGCTTATATGAGTACATTAAAAATAAAGAATGTTACTGTCGGTGAAGGGATTCCAAAAATCATTGTTCCGCTTGTCGGCACAACAGAGGAGCAGATTATTTCTGAGGCTGCTCTTGTGAAAGAACTTGCACCAGATGTTGTTGAATGGCGTGTCGATTTGTATGAATATGTGGAAAATACCGAGGCTGTAAATAACTTGCTGCAAAAGCTTAGAAGCATTTTTACTGAGGAGCTTATACTTTTCACTTTCCGCAGTCATAAAGAGGGCGGAAATAAAGAAATCAGTGATGCCTATTATGTGGAATTAAATCAAAAGGCAATTCAAACGCAATATATTGATCTTGTTGATATTGAGCTTTTTAACGAAGAAAGCAATGTTAGGGCTATCCTTACAACTGCTAAGGAAAACGATGTATTCGTTATCATGTCCAATCATGACTTCTATAAAACACCGGCTAAAGACGAAATTGTATCTCGCCTTCAAAAAATGAAAGAATATGGTGCTGATATACCTAAGATTGCAGTAATGCCTGCTTCAGTGGATGATGTCATTACATTAATCGATGCAACCAATACTATGAAGACACAGTATCCAGAAACTCCTATCATTACAATGTCAATGGGTGGAAAAGGTGTGATCAGTCGTTTAGCAGGTGAAGTATTCGGGTCGGCATTCACTTTTGGCGCTGGGAAGGAAGCTTCTGCTCCAGGTCAGATCCCTGTAGCACAGCTAAGACTGGTTTTAGAAATATTGCATAAAAGCATGTAACGAAAGTGAACTAACAAAATTTTTTTGAACAAAATGTGAAAATATTCACATTTTTATCATAGCTTGTCATAAAACAAATAAAAAATAACTAAGGAAAGCAACAGGAGGAATTTACAATGGCAGACCAAGGACGTATTGATGGAAGAACACAGCTTATCGGATTAATTGCTACACCAATTGGACATTCTCTATCACCAGCAATGCACAATATGTCATTTCGTAAATTAGGACTAAATTATGTATACCTTGCATTTGAAGTAGGCAATCAACAATTGGAAGATGTTTTGACGGGATTTCGTGCATTAAATATTCGCGGCTGCAATGTGTCCATGCCGAATAAAACCAAAATTCTCCCTTATTTAGATGAAATTTCACCAGCAGCAAGATTTGCCGGTGCTGTAAACACGGTTGTGAATGAAAATGGTAAATTAGTTGGACATATTACGGACGGTATTGGCTATGTACTTGGCTTAAAGGAATCTGGTGTTGATATTAAAGGCAAGAAACTTACGTTAATGGGTGCAGGCGGTGCAGCAACTGCGGTTGCTATTCAGTGTGCGATTGATGGTGCTGCTGAAATCTCTATTTTTAACCGTGACGATGAATATTATGATCGTGCTGTGAAAAATGTAGATATTATTAATAATGAAATTGAAGGTATTAACTGTAAAGCGAATGTATTCCGTCTTGAAGATTTGGATCAATTAAAAGCAGAAATAGCTACAAGTGATATTTTAACAAATGGAACAGGAGTTGGCATGAAGCCGCTTGAGGACCAATGTTTAATTCCAGATGCATCCTATTTACGTCCAGACTTAATCGTATCTGACGTCGTGTACATCCCGCGTAAAACTAAATTGCTTGAGCTTGCAGAATCTGTCGGCTGTAAAGCAATTAACGGGCTAGGCATGATGCTGTGGCAGGGAGCAGCTGCATTTGAAAAGTTCACTGGGCATGAAATGCCTGTTGAATATGTAAAAGAACAAATGTTTTAAGATATATAGTGTAGGATAACTGGGTAAAAGAGAATCCACCCTGCTCGATACACATGGCACTTTTTGTTTATAAAAATGGAACAAAAAGTGTCCTTTTTTATGACTTCATTAATTGTGAACGAAAGATTCACAAGTATTTTCAAGGCTGTTTTTGCAGAAGATTGATCATTTGATTACAAAGCCCTGATCTAAGAGGGGCGGAATATAGCTTTGTTGGATTAATAGAATTTCCGAATTGATTTCATAAAAAAAGGCAATTAGACTTTATCGATTGAATCTTAGATAATATGCTTGTAAGTTATTTCACAAACAGTTAAATAAGCAGCTGCTAGCAAAAAAAAGTAATCTGAAAGATAAGTAGATTGATAAATAAAGCAAGAATTACTTTAGGGGGTAAATAAAATGGCTAGTTATGAAAACCTTTTCAAACCATTAACAGTAAATAGAATGACTATAAAAAACCGTATCGTTATGCCGCCAATGGGAACAAACTTTGCCGATCCCAGCGGTGCAATTAATGAAAAGCATATTCAATATTATGAGCAAAGAGCAAAAGGCGGAACAGGATTAATTATTCTAGAAAATGCCTGTGTAGCGTTCCCATTAGGCTCAAATGGATCAACACAACTTCGCATTGACCACGATATGTTCATACCAGGACTCTACAAATTGACAGAAAGATTGCATAATCATGGTACAAAAGTGGCGATTCAAGTCAATCATGCAGGCGCATCAGCAGTGCCTGAAAGAATCGGTTGTCAGCCAGTTTCCTCATCAACTATTCCTTCAAAGGATGGCGGAGCCGTTCCAAGACCTTTAGAAAAAGAGGAAATCCTAGAGATTGTTGATCAATATGGTAAAGTGGCAAGAAGAGTTGTACAGGCAGGCTTTGATGCAATTGAAATTCATGCAGGACACTCTTATCTCCTTTGCCAGTTCCTATCACCTGTCTATAACAAACGAACAGATGAATTTGGCGGAAGCAATGAAAATAGAGCAAGACTAACAAGAATGGTGATTGACCGAATTAGAGCAGAAGTTGGACCATTCTTCCCAATCATGCTTCGTATTAGTGCAGATGATTTTGTAAAAGGCGGCAACACACTAGAAGATACTTTAGAGATTTTAGAGTATTTAAATGAAGGAATAGATATCTTTAACGTATCAGCTGGATTAAATGATTCATTACAATATCAAATTGACCAAATGAGCCTTCCGGATGGCTGGCGTTCCTATATGGCTAAAGCAGTAAAAGATAAATTTAATAAACCAACCATCACAACAGGCAATATTCGTAACCCACAAGTAGCAGAATCTATACTAGCAGAAGGCGAAGCCGATTTAATCGGTATGGGACGCGGTTTAATTGCGGAACCTTTCTGGGTAACAAAAGTACAAAATGGGCAGGAAGAGGATCTAAGAAAATGTGTTTCCTGTAATATCGGCTGTGCTGGTAATCGGATTGGCCTAAATCGACCATTAAGATGTACAATCAATCCGGATTTATTTCATAACGATGAATACAGAGAAAGAAACGTGATGAAGGAAACAACAGTGGTTGTGAATGGCGGAGGAACAGCAGGTCTTGAAGCTGCCTGTACAGCCGCAGAGGTTGGCTGTAAAACGGTCCTAATTGAGCAAAACCTTGAATTAGGCGGACTTGCAAAATTTATTGCAAAATTACCTGAAAAGAAGAGAATTGCCGATTTTCCACATTATCTTGTGAAGCGTGCTGAAAGACTAGAAAATCTAAGTATCCTAACAAATACAAAGGCAGATATCGGTTTAATTGAAAGTTACCATCCTGATGTCGTGATCAATGCAACAGGCTCAAAACCACTATTGCCGCCTATCAATGGATTAATGGATTATATCGATAAAGAAGATGGCACGGTCTATTCAATCTTTGGTCTATTAGGTAGAGTTGAACAATTTGAGAACGTACAAGGTAAAAAGATCGCGGTTATAGGTGGCGGGGCAGTAGGCTTAGACGTCGTTGAGTTCTTTGCTGAAAGAGGAAACGATGTCACCATTGTTGAAATGATGCCGATAGTGGGAAAAGATCTGGATGTCATTACAAAATTATCAATGATGTCGATGATTAAGGAACATAACGTAGACGTACGTACAAGTACCGCCCTTACAGCTGTTTCAGGAGACCATTTCAACGTGAAGTTTGATGGAGTTGATTCTGCTATCGAGTTCGATTATGGCTTTGTCTGCTTAGGGATGAGACCTGAAAATAGTGGATTCGGAGAATTAGAGACTTATTTCACTGCACAAGGTGTTGAGGTTGTTAATATTGGCGACAGCTGGGGAGCAAGAAAAATCATGGACGGTGTTCGTGAAGGCAGAAATATCCTTACAACATTAACAAAAATCGGTGCGTTGAAAGAAGGTAGCGGAGTGAAGCCTAGAGAGGCTGTACTAGTTTAAGTCGAATTGTTTTTACAAAAAGGATGTAATCCCCCTATATTATAGGGGGATTTTTATTATTAATGAATATCCTGTGATATCATCGTTAAATCAGTCGCAGAAACTGCTACTTCCTTAAAGGCAGAGCCTAATTCATTGGTTCTGTTGACAAAGGACAGAAGCTCCTGTTCAATCTTTTGATTTTGGATTTTTGTTTCATCCAAAGTGACTAATATTTGCTGGAAGTAATGTTCGGTTTCTTGCATTGTGTAATTCTCATCATTGACGGCTGTTTTGATCATTTCTAGTGATTGCTTTAGTTTTTCAATTTGCGTATTGGTGTTTAAGGTTAGAGAGGATACATTTGTAACGGATTTTTTCGTTTCTTCAGATAGTTTACGTACTTCATCTGCAACAATAGAGAAGCCCCGTCCGTGTTCCCCGGCTCTAGCTGCTTCAATAGCGGCATTTAATGAAAGTAAATTGGTTTGATCTGCAATACCTGTAACGATTTCAACTATTTCCTGTGTTTGTTTTGAGATATCTAAGAGAACCTGGACATCACTTGAAATATCATTCACAGAACGCTGGATATTTGATAAATTAAGCGTTTGTTTATGCAATTGTTCCTTTCCTTTAAGTGCTCTTTCCTCTGCCAAGGTGGATAATTCCGAGCCCTTGTTAGCGATGGAGACAATTTCATTTGATTGCGTGCATAAATGCTGAAAAGATGCATCCGTTTCTTGAGAGATGGCTGCGAGATTGAGCGATGCATTTGCGACGGATTCCCGGATATTTCTCTTTTCCTCCTCTGTTTCAATATTGATTCGATTAACCTCCATCTCATATGCTTCCAATACGATTTGTTGTTCAAAGTTTAAGATTTTTGTGACTGCGATAATAGCGGTATGACAGTCCTCTTTATTTGGAAGCTTTTCAACAAGAATAGAAATAATGGAAAGAATCAAATTTTGGAATGCAACCATATACCACTTTGTCGGCAGATCTATCTTGACATGCATAAAGGCTATTCTTTTTCGTTTTTCTATAAATTCTTCATCAATGACACCAGTAAACATTTCAAGGAGATGCTGCTTCAGTGTGACCTTCAATCGATCTGTTGAACTGTAGGCTTTAATAATCTTAACTAGTGATGGCTCCTGTTCAAGGGTCCAATAATATTGATCCGCTATCATATCCAGCTTTTCTTTAATAAACGGCTGCAAAGCATGGATAACGTCCAAATCATCCGTTGTCATACCAATCATTTCCAATTGTTTTTTTACATCGGTACCATCCGAAATGTCTATTTTGCCGATTCCTTTTGCTAGATCCCATGCCTGCTGCTCTTGCTTTTGTTTGATAAAAAACATTTTAACCCCTCCCACCTAGCAATCTGTTATGAATAAATAATACCATATTATAGGAGGTATTTCTTTTTTTATTAGGTTAAATTACTTGTTTTTATGTTCATAATTAGTGCTAATGACTTATTTGTAAATAGAAAAGAAAGGAAGCACGATAATCAGTATACAAAGACAAATGGTGGCTAGTGCACCAAATTTTTGCTTATCCTTCCACAAAGTGATGGCAAAGCCAAGGGTGTAGAGTGTTATAACAAATAAGATAGCGGCAATAAAGTAATTCAATTAGTTAATCCTCCTTGTTATTCAGTACCTTTTTTTGAATGCCAAAGTCCTCAATTACAATATCCGGCTTTATGGTAACATCCGCTTTAGGATATGCCTTTGCCCAATTAAACCGCTCGAATTCCTTGTTGGTTTTAAAATGTTTTCTTGCATATAAAGATAAAGGGTACGGGGATCCTTTTAATTCGGTTTGTGTTTTTTCCTGAATCTTTTCAAATAATGCTGTCGTATCTTTTACTATAAATTCTTTCAAGAAATTTTTTTTCTCTGGGTCCTTTGCATAGTTGACCATGGATGGATTTGACATGATTGTCAAGGTCAATGGGATTGTGATCTCAATCTTTGGCCTAACTCCATTCAGATTCATCGTGATTTTATTATTATTCGTTTTTGTAACTCGAGCTGCTAGCTGGTTATCGCTTTCCGAAAAAGGATCTGGTACATTGACTAAAACATCTTGTATATCAGTTGTATCGTCAAGAATATTGATGAGACGTGTATCTAATCCATCCAATTTATCAACCATGACACCGTTTTTGAAGACGGCTGATCCGGAAAATTGTGTTTTATCCAGTTCCCCTGTTACATTTAATTGTCCTGCCGCGTAATGATCCTCCCCTTTAAAGTTAGAACTCTTTTCTATTTCTGTAGTGGTATACATGGCCATAAAGAGGTCCGTTCCTCTGTCTAAAGCAGAGAAATAACGAAAAAGTGTAGAGTCAGGAATTAACCCGTTATTTATTCCATTATCAATCATGAATTGAAAATACTTATGCGGTCTTGTTTCCATCCTTGGGTGGTTTTTCAGAAAATACTCGGAAGCCTTTTCTTTACATACTGCTAAATAACTATCTAGACGAATTTCCTTGTCTTTTAGTGTAGACGTAATGATAGGGAGAAAATTTGGATCTTTCGCAAATTCCTCCGAAACAATGATTACTTTTAATAATTCATAGCTGATATCACGAGAGATGACGGAATTAGCAGTTGCTTTTGCGGCAATGAAGTCATTTGCATCAAATGAGATAATTTCTCGTGGTTTTTCCGTTGATCCACCGCCTCCTTGTACACTCCCAACCTCAGGGTTAGCGATTAACATGGTTACTTTAATTTTCCCTTTGAGTTTCGAATGGTCAATCCCCAGTCCAATGACATATGCGTTCTCCTCCAGTTCTTCGCGGTCCCAACAGCCTGTTAATGAACAAATGATGCTTATAATAATCAACAGTTTACATACCCTTTTTATGTTTTGCATAGTTGAATTCTCCTTTTAACAAAGCAACTGTCCATAATAGTAGGGAAATGGCAGCAAATGTCGGACCGGCTATTAATCGAATCTTAGCTTTGAATACAAGAGCTACGTCAAGAGGTGTTTCCGGAATCATACCGGTCAGCAAATAAATAGTAGCAAGTGCTGGAATCAAGTAACCAGCCTCTTTAATGTGAAAGATATGAGCGAATAGCTTCGTACATATGTACAATAAAGCAGCAAAACGGATAAAGGCGGCCATTAACCAAATTGGGAAAAATAAGGTTTCTACATTTGTTAGGAAATTCCCAAATGAGAAATAGCGAATCGCTGTATGGAATGGATACCCAAGGCCCCCTAAGGATCGATCAAACAGGCAAATAAAAATGAAAGCAGCGGCACTTATATGAATAGCCGTTAGTATAAAAGCAATCCATGTTCCTTTTGCAAAATCTTTAAAAGATGACATGCTCGATAGTAAGACTGTTAAGAGAACCAAGTCCGCAAAAAGGGTTGTTCCAGGTATACTTGATTTAATTATATCGGGTATTCCGGATCCCAAAATTGGATAGATAGATCGTATATTGCTATCCATGATGCTTAGTATCATAGCAAGTACAAATGAAAAAATGATATACCAAACCATAATATAGGAAACTGATCCAATATGTTGAATGCCCTTTTTCGCCCCATAGACACAAACAAGTAGGAAAATGATATATACGACTACCAGTGGTGTTCTTCGAAAATAGAATGAGTGAATGATGTCTGAATACATTCTCGTATCGAAGGAAACTGCAAGGGAACTGATGATAAATAAATAAAGAAGTACAAAAAATCCGATATACTTACCAAGTAACTTCTTAACGACGACAAACAGGTCTTTGCCCTGAAACACAGAGAATGTTTTTAATAATAGGAACAGCGGAATAAGAAAGAATCCTGCTGAGATGAGCGGAATCATCCATGCTGCGCTTTGAACATCATTGTAAAATGCGGAGGGAGTATTTTCTGTTGCTTTCGTACCCATCATTAAAATCACGATTGATGTATAGTCGCGAATTCCAACTTTTTCATGTTGTTTCATATGGATTATCCCTTTCCTTGTTTGCCCATATCCTTTGGCTTTAAATACCCCGGACGGAATCTTTCTTTTATTGGGATATGACGAATAATCATGTCCTTTGATGAGGGAAATCTCGGTGTCATAGGCGCAAAGTATGGTGTACCGAATGATTCTAGTGATACTAAATAAAATAGTCCGACAACCAATAAAGCGGAGGCTCCGTAGATGCCAATGAATCCGGCAGAAAAAATAAATAAGAAACGGGTAATCCGAACGGCAAAATTCATGCTTGTATCACTGATGATAAACGAGCTTAATCCACTCAAGGCGATGACAATAATGACAATCGGACTAATAATATTTGCTTGTACGGCTGCTTGTCCCAGAATTAACGCACCGACAATCCCAATCGTTGGTCCAATTGGGGATGGTACACGTAGTCCTGCTTCCCGAATAAGTTCAAAGGCTATTTCCATCATAAGCACTTCAAACAGAGCAGGAAATGGGACACGTTCCCTTGTCCCGGCAATCGCCATTAATAAATCAGGCGGGAGCATTCCAACGTGAAAGTTTGTTACGGCAATATAAAAGGAAGATGTAAACATCGCGATAAATACAGCAAGAAGCCGTAATATTCTGATGAAATTGCCATATGGTGTCCGTAAATAATGATCTTCCGGAGAATGAATCAATGCCCAAAAATTCGTTGGTAGTATCAGACTGCTTGGTGAATTCTCCATTAACAGGATGATATGGCCTTCCTCAATGAAGGAGGCAGCTCGATCAGGCCGCTCTGTATATAACGTTGTAGGATATAATGACCGCGGCCGTTCCTCTATGTACTGCTCAAGAATACTTAAATCGACGATTGATTCGACATCAAGGGAATGCAATTTAGCTTTCACGTTTTGGAGCAATTCTTCATTGACAAGATCCTTTTGATACACAAGGAATACGTCGTTTTTGGATCGTTTTGAGATAATCATTGACTCTACAATGAGGTTTTCATTTTTTAATTTTTTTCGGATTAAGGAGATGTTTGTCACGACTTTTTCGTTAAAGGATTCTTTTGGTCCTTTGACAATGACTTCAACGTCGGGCTTGCCGATAGCCCTTCCTTGAATATTTGCTGTATCAAATAGATAGCATTGTTCGTCCCCATCAACGAAAAGCGCCGTATTCCCGCTGTTTATAGATTCAAGGATTTTTCCAATAATGGTTTCAGTCGAAAAAAAGGTTCCCGTACAAAGATCAGGAATACTTTTATTCGGAATATCGTTTACGATTAACTTTTCCGTAATTCCTGCCTGGATGACACGTTGATCTGAAATAGAACTTAAAAAGATAATAAAGGCATGACGATTCGTTGAGCGAACCGTAAACTCTCGTATTTTCACATCTATATTTGCAGGGACACTATAAATGGCTTTGAATGTCGATAAGTTTTGTTCGTAATGAACGCTGATCGCTTGTTTTTTCAACTCAATGTCCTGTGCATTGGATTGTTCATGAAATTGTGGATCTTTAAGAGATTTATTTAATAACATTTCGCTCAGCTTTTTTCTCATCACGGGATTCCTCGTCATTTTTTTTTAGTAGTTTTCCACAGGTGGCAAATAATATGTAAAAAAATGGTTTGCTGCATTAAAGCACCGGGGGACTGTCCCCCAGTGCTTTAATGTGATAAAATCTTCTATCCAAATGAATGATTATGAAACTATTATTTTGTGCTTTTCGTTTATAATAGGGGTAGTTCAATACGAAAGGATAAAGTATTTTGAAAAGGAAATGGATAGGAAATTCTTTCATTACATTTGTTCTTGTGTTTATGGCTATTATTTTATATCTTCAATACTTGATGCAGCAGAACGGGGATCCTGAGGGAAATGTAAATACCCCGATGCCAATGGGACTTCATCCGGTTGTTGAGGAAAAGACAAATCAATTGATTCAGCAGGCGTCGGAAAAGGGAATATCAATGGTCATCACTGATGATTTCCGAAGTGCAGAGGATCAAGATAAATTATATGAAAAAGGCCGTTCAACAGAAGGGACCATTGTCACTTATGCAAGGGGAGGCGAATCCTATCATAATTTTGGTCTTGCTGTTGATTTTGCAATCAAGGTTCCATCAGGCGATGTCATATGGGATATGACGTATGATGGAAATGGAAACAAGGTTGCTGATTGGACGGAAATAGTATCCCTATCCAAAGATCTTGGTTTTGAGTGGGGCGGTGATTGGGTACGCTTTAAGGATTACCCACATCTGCAAATGGACTTTGGTCTTTCGATAGCTGCACTTCAAAGAGGGGAGAGGCCTGAAGAGACTGACAGCTGATTCGAGCTCTGGACAGAAATAACTGTCTGGAGCTTTTTGTCATAGTAAAAAACATTGAGTTGTAAACAGACTTTTCGGGTAACCTATCCTGTAAAAGAGAGGTGGTTTTATTGAAGGACAAGAGATTTCAAATTGCTCATAAGGAGGCAATTGTTGGAGTTATTTTAGTCATTATTAATTTTCTTTGGTGGTATGGCTTTGCCTATGGATTGGGGTCAGGTGATCCGCGGAAGTATTCATATATTTTAGGGATGCCTGCATGGTTTTTTTATAGCTGTGTTGCTGGAACAGTCGTTATGAATGTGATTGTTTACTTGTGTATTAAATTCATTTTCAAAGAGGTTTCATTTGATGAGGAAGAGGGGGATGGACTATGAAGACAGCTGTTATTATTCCATTACTTCTTTTTCTGGTTTTATATTTTTTGATAGGTGTATGGGCCAACCGATTTGTGAAATCCTCAAATAACTTTTTACAGGAATATTTTCTTGGAAGCAGGGAGCTTGGCGGCTTTGTTCTGGCCATGACATTGATTGCTACTTACGGAAGTGCCAGCAGCTTTATCGGAGGGCCAGGTGTTGCGTATACGACAGGTTTAGGCTGGGTATTGCTCTCAATGGCGCAACTTCCTACTGGTTATTTTGTTTTAATGGTGCTTGGAAAGAAATTTGCCATAATTGCAAGAAAAAAGAATTACATAACCATTATTGATTATTTAAAGGACCGATATAAAAGTAATAGTATTGTTTTAATCTCAGCTTTAAGCATCATTATTTTTCTTTTCTCATCAATGATTGCCCAATGGGTTGGCGGAGGAAGGTTAATTGAGTCTTTAACAGGATTGTCGTATCGTACGTCTTTATTGATTTTTGCGATCACTGTCTTAGTGTACGTTCTAATCGGAGGGTTCAGAGCAGTTGTTCTAACTGATACGGCACAAGGTATTGTTATGTTAGTAGGGACGATTGTCTTGCTTGCAGCAACGATTGCTGCGGGTGGAGGGTTACAGGCAATCATGTCCAAACTAACGGCAGAAAATCCTAACTTTGTCTCACCCTATGGTGCAGAGCGGCAATTAACCTCACTTTACGTATCGACGTTTTGGATTTTGGTGGGCGTAGGAGTTATCGGACTTCCACAGATGGCCGTAAGAGCGATGTCCTACAAGGATTCCAAGTCCATGCACCGGGCCATCATAATTGGTACGATTGTTATCGGGACCATTATGTTTGGGATGCATTTAATTGGTGTATTAGCCCGCGCAATCCTGCCGGGTATAGAGATTGGTGATAAGGTAATGCCGATGCTTACATTGGAGGTATTGTCACCCATTTTGGCAGGCTTAGTTCTTTCAGCGCCGATGGCTGCTATTATGTCTACCATATCTTCCTTGTTAATCCTTGTCAGTTCCACTATTGTTAAGGATATTTATTTGAATTTTATTCAGCCGAATGCGACCGAAAAGCAAATAAAACAAACCAGTTTTTGGGTAACGACATTAATTGGTGCAGCAGTCATTCTTTTTGCCCTAAATCCACCTGATCTATTAGTATGGTTGAATCTCTTTTCATTCGGGGGACTTGAGTCCGTCTTTATCTGGCCGATTATTTTAGGGCTGTACTGGGGAAGGGGGAATAAATACGGCGCCATATCCTCTATGATTATCGGAATGGGTTCCTATATTCTGTTTGATCGGTTATATCCTAATGCACTTGGAATGCATACTGTTGTTTTACCAATTTTCTTTTCATTCATCACCTTTATTCTCGTCAGCCTGGCAACTGCCTCTGTCGAGTTTCAAGGTGAGACGTGGGCTGAATAAAACACCTATAGTATGTTAAACTGGTACGAATTAGATTCAATATCGTTCATTTTCTGTCCATTGACAAACTAATTATTCTATACTACTTTTAAAATAAATTCTAGCATTTTCCAAGCCAGTCAAACGTAGGAGTATATCAATGGACAGAAAAAAGGAGATCAAAACATATATAATTCTGGCAGCAGGGCTAATGGCTCTCGGCCTCACTCATTACTTCTCTGCCTTTTTTTCACAGTTCTATAATCCGAAAAATCATTTATCCTTACATATATTAATGGAGCTGATTTCAGTTTCGGTGGCATTTGCTATTGCGTTGCAAGGCTGGATGATTTTCACCCACACATTATCAAGACACCGATTGTTCATTGGTGCTCTTTTCTTTTGTATTGCTTTCCTTGATATATTGCATGTGTTGTCATTTAATGGCATGCCGTTTTTTATCGTGGAAAACTCCGTTTTAAGGCCAACTTGGTTTTGGATTGTTTCCCGCTTTATTCTGTCGATTGGTCTTTTTATGATCCTCACTCAAAAAGATCGTGCCATTGCGCCAAAATACCGGTCATATATTTTCTTGTTAAGCTTTGTATGCGTAATTATTATTGCATCCATTATTTATTTCCTGCCGCGATCTTTGCCGGTTCTTGTCGTTGAAGGTGTTGGCGTTACACCTTTAAAGCGTGCCCTTGAATATATTCTCAGTTTTATTTTTTTTAGTCTTATGATTGTCATGGTTTATCAATATCGCAAGAGTAAAAATCCTGCACAGCTGGTGTTGATTGCTGCTGTTGGATTTTGCTTTTTCTCAGAAATTATCTTTACTTTATATAAAAGTGTTCACGACTTTGATAACTTTATGGGTCATATTTATAAGGTCATTAGCTATTATTTTTTAATGCAGGGTCTTTATGCATCAACAATTGAGGAGCCGTTTTTTAAGCAGCGAGAGGCACAATTGGCATTAAAAAAGAGCGAAGGCCGCTTACATACAATTGTCAGCACAGTTCCAAGCGGTATCATTATTACTGATTCAAATGGGTTTATACAATATGTAAATAAGAAGGTCGAGAGGATTTCCGGTTATACCTCCGATGAATTGCTTAATAAGCATATGAATGATCCCTTATGGCACAAGCATCCGATTGATGTTAGAGCATTCCCATCATTAGGGTCTCAGAATCAAAGGGATTTATCCGAAACAAATGAATCGCTGTACATGTCCACCAAAAAAGGCGGGGAAAAGGTTTTTCTTTCTGTAAATTCTACTGATATGTTTGATGAAAAGGGTGAACGAAATAGTATTATTTTCTCATTAAGTGACATTACTGAATTGATGAATGCACAAGAAAAATTGAATTATTTGGCATATTATGATGAACTTACAGGTCTGCCAAACCGTTATTATTTTAAAGAGCAATTAGAAAAGGTATTAATAGATAATTCTCCAGCACACAGAGCAGCATTACTTTTTATTAATTTAAATCGTTTCCGTACCGTTAACGAATCGTTAGGCACAGATACAGGTGATGTCTTTCTAGCTGTCATTGCAAAAAGGCTAAAAGGCTATTGTGAACCGAGAAAACGATTGGTTTCAAGAGTAGGCGGAGATGAATTTGCTATATTAATCACAGACCCGAAGGATTCCAGTTTAATTGAAGATATGGCAAAAACCATTCACTTACTTTTGCAAAGCCCGTTAAAGGCTAAGGGTTTTACATTTCATATTGATCCGGTAATCGGGATTTCTATTGTTAATGAAGAGATCGAAAATGGGGAGCAGCTATTGAAAAACGCCAGGATTGCTATGCATGAGGCACAGAAAAATAACCTTCCCTATATGTTTTATTCTCATGATTCTGATAAGAAATTATATGAAGAAATTGTACTTGAAAATGATCTGCGGAAAGCAGTTGAAAGAAATGAGCTACTTTTATATTATCAGCCGCAAATAAACCTAGATACCGGGAAATTAATTGGTGTAGAGGCTCTCATCCGTTGGCAGCATCCGGTAAGAGGAATGATTCCACCGAATAAATTTATTCCATTAGCAGAAGAATCTGGGCTAATTGTTCAAATCGGTAAATGGGTAATTGAAGAGGCATGTAGGCAAATGAAGGATTGGCTTGCATCTGGCTTCAGCTGTTCAAGGATTTCAGTTAACTTATCGAGGAGACAATTTTTCCAGGACGATTTAGTAGAGTTAGTTGCGGAGGCATTGAAAAAAGCAGACTTAGAACCGCATTTCTTAGAATTGGAAATAACTGAAAGTATGACAATGGATGTGGAGCGGGCTATTACTATGCTACAGGATTTGAAAACATTAGGTGTCCGTATTGCAATTGATGACTTTGGAACGGGTTACAGCTCATTTAGTAATTTGCATTTGCTTCCAGTGGATCAGTTGAAAATAGATCAATCCTTTATTCGTAATTTATCCAAGGATAAGACAAATGAAGCGATTGTCGGTACCATTATTTCTCTTGCCCATCATCTTCAATTGGAGTTGATTGCTGAAGGAGTTGAGACAACCGAGCAGGCTGAATTTCTTTCACGTAATCAATGCTATGGAATACAAGGGTACCTAATCAGTAAACCATTACCGGCCACTGGGGTGGTAGATTTTTTTCAAGATGAAGTGCTATATAGCAGGGTTACAAGTTAAATAATAGATAGTGAAAAGCCGGGGGATCTAAACCCGGCTTTTTCTGTTTTGTAAAGTAAAAGGTAAACATACCTATATTAAGGTTATCAACAGAAGAAAACTATATATAGTCACATTTCCACAGATTTATCCACATTATCCACAGAAAATAACTCAAATTCAAGGGGTTTTATTCACAAGCATTATCCCTATTGAGGATTGTTTTAATCATATCCTTTAAAGTTATTAACAGTATTAACAGTTATGTGGATAACTTTATACACATATCTAACTTATTTGTTTTTTTGTTTTACGCGTTGATTTGCTGCTTCAGCTCTAGCTTGCGCTTCCAAATCGTCCTGGTCGGCAAGCTCTCTTGAAAACTCTTCATCCACACCATCTGATTTGAAGTTGTTTTTAAATTGATTCTCTTTAGTCATGACAACTATTCCTCCTATCCATCAGGTAGGTCTTCGAATCGAGACCCTGTTTAATCCTATTATCCGTTATTTCCTTGATTTCTCTGATTAGCTGCATTTGCTAATGCTTGTTCTTCTCTGCTGATTTGATTATTTAATTCCTGAGCATATTCTTCGCTCATACGATCATATTTCATATTTTTCGGCACTTGAGGAAGTGAGCTTTTATTTCTGTCACGTGTTTTATGCCCTTGAGCTCGACCCATGTACAAAAACCCCTTTCAATAAATAAAGTATGAAGCATCGCTCCATACTTTATTATGCTCTAGCACCAACTGACTATGAAAGGTAAGTTGTTACAAGATAAAACTGAAGTTGTCTCAGCTGTTGTTTTTACTTTCTTCCTTTTCGGTCCATAAAACCGCCGGCACGATCTGCCATTTTGAAATCACGCTGATAGGTAACAGCCTGCATACTTGTTAACGTGCTTTTTTCCTTGTCTGTTTTTTTCGGCATTGGAATCCTTCCTTTCATGAAAGTATCTTCCACATTTTTCCCTAATAAAAATGATTCATACTTAAATGGAAATAGTAAAAAAATAAAAAATATTTCACAAGGGATATTTCTTTCTTTTTTCAGCTCTATTCAAATTTTGAAGTAGATTATGCTACAGTTAATGAGAGGTGAAGTTGATGCCGATTATCACAAAGATTACGACCCAGAAAAAAAATAAAGAACGCTATAATATTTTTCTCAATGAAGGAAAAGGGGAACAATATGCATTTAGCGTGGACGAAGCAGTATTAGTAAAGTTTCAGTTGAAAAAAGGCATGGAATTGGATGAGTTTTCAATTACCGAAATTCATTACGAGGATGATATCCGAAAAGCCTATAACCTAGCTCTTCATTATTTAACGCGAAGAATCAGATCAGAGTCAGAGGTTCGCGCTTATTTAGGAGAAAAGGAAATTGATGAGCCGATTATTCAAGAGGCTATCATTAAGCTTTATGAGTACCAGTTTCTAAATGATGAACAGTACGCCATTGCTTATGTGAGAACACAAATGAATACGACTGATAAAGGAACTGTTTTAATCAGAAGCGAACTAAAGGAAAGAGGAATTAGTGAAAATTATATCGCTCTAGCCCTCAAAGAATATCCGTATGATTTACAATTAGAGAAGGCAAAAATTCTTTGTGAAAAAGCCGCGCAGAAAAATAAAAAGGATTCTGAGCGGGTGCTAAAAACAAAGCTTGAACAAAAATTGATCCGAAAAGGCTTTAGCTTTGACATTATAACCAATGCTATCGAAAGTACAAATTTAGAAAGAACTGAAGATGGGATGGAGGCATTGCGTTATCAAGCTGAAAAATTACAGCGTAAATATGTTAATGAAACGGGATATGCATACGAGCAGAAAATGAAAAGTGCACTATATCGAAAAGGTTTTTCACTGGAGCAAATTGAAGCATATTTAAAAAATCTTGATTGGAATGAATAGGAAAAACGCTTTTGTTTCTTATTCCATACTTTTTTATTATACTAAAATATAGGTTATATAGGTTCGCAAAGAAAAGGGGATGGTTTCATGCAATCACAAGAGAAGAGATACAGCCAGTTATCGCCATATGAACTGCATCAGGAGATTGCTCAGTTACATGAAAAGGCAAGGAAGGCAGAGCAAATGGGTATGGTAAATGAGTTTGCTGTATTGGAAAGAAAGGCAGCTATGGCCAAGGCCTATTTATTAGACCCAAATGATTTTATTCCTGGGGAGATTTATCAGATTGAAGGAGCGCCAGGTGCTTATTTTAAAATAAGCTATTTAAATGGTGTGTTTGCTTGGGGGCATCGCTTGAGAAATGGGGAGGAAGAAGAAGCATTGCCAATCTCCATGCTGGTAAAGCTCCAGTAAGGGAGTTAGTCCTTACTGAAGCATTATGCTGGTGGAATTCATTGTATATTTTTTTTAGCCCCAAAGCCAGTGGAGAAAAGATGAAACGGGCGTCTTCCGCATCTTTGTTTTTAAAATAAATTTGATGTATCGATGTCTCTATTGGAAGATGCTCGCATTCTTTCCTGCGGATGTGTATTAATGGTTCCGTCAGCTCGTTTAGAGGCATACTCTGCTTTTGCACGAGGTTCCCCCTCTAATTTATTATTACTTAGATTAGGAAAACCCTTTTGTTTATTACGCATGTAAAAACCTCCTGAATGCGGGATAAGAACCGTGATCAAGAAGAATCATTCTTAATCACTTACGATTAGTATGTTCAGCCAATGGATAGCTATTACTCGTTTTACTGCTTAATTTATGGAAAAGTCGAAAGTCGCGTAATCAGGAATCAAAAAAGCGATGTCTTTAACGACATCGCTTTAACTTGGAATAATATCCAGTTTTTTACGGAGTTTTTCCTCGCTGAAAATCCAGCCGGTATATGAAGTGGTAATGTTCAATTCTAAATCAAGATGGACAACCGCTACGAACGGATAATAATCCTTGCTTCGATAGCGTAAGTCAATAAAACGAACTTCATAATGGTCATCGTATTCATCAACCTCCCAACGATATACAGGCGAGAAGGATAGAAATGCTGCTAAATTTTCATCCTTTTTTGCAGCCTCTATAACAGGTGTTTCAGGGACCTCAATACGATTGAACTGATCTAATATTTGTACTTGTCTATTTACGGACCGTCCGACAAAAAATTGATGTTTATTCATCACTGCAATTTTCCATTGATTATGCTTCATCGTTGGAGCTATGATAATTTCAGTGGCATCAGGAATCCTTTGCAGAACCTTCTTATAAACATTTTGTCTTGCGATGAAGCGGACAATATAATAGACCACCAATATTGCGTATATGACGGCAAAGGTATATCCGGGATCTGTACCAAATCCCCATAAAATTAAACCGAGTACATGTATCGCGAAAATGAACGGATCAAAGGTGTTGATTACACCAAGCGCCACCCATTTTGCGGAGAAAGGCCGTAATGCTTGTGTACCATAAGCGTTAAAAATATCGACAAAGACATGCAGGAAAACAGCTAGAAATGTCCAAAGCCATAGATGAAATAAATCAGCTGCTGGAAAAAATGGATAAACGACTGCAATTATACCTATTGGCCAGATAAGAACTGCTGGAATTGAATGTGTGATTCCACGGTGATTGCGGATATAGATGGCATTGTTTCTTAGTTTCAATACTGTATCAATATCAGGTGCCTGCGAGCCAACTATTACTGAAATTAATACACTTGTGGCTGTAGCCGAGCTCCCAGCTACAACGGGATCAAGAGTTGCCAGACCGCCAAGGGCTAGTCCCATAACGACATGTGTACCTGTATCCAAGGAAGAAACCTCCTTAATTCGGTATTTACAGTGGGGACAAACTATAGATACATATATCAGCTTTACCCCACACCACTATTTATAGCAGCTTAATAATGGAAAACAACATTCAATATTTTCTATATATTAAGTGTATCAGAATATCTTTGCTTTGACTGAGAAAAATATGTATTTTTAACGATAAAAATTTAACTATTACGTTTAATCATTTACCTTAATGAATCCACATTAATAATATTACCCAATTTTATATGTTTAACATCCTGGAGGAACAAAAGTGACGAAAAATTACTTGGAAAATTTAGATAAGGTTGATAGACAAGAGTTTCGTCAGGATTTGATCGGCTGGTTTGTGAAAGAAATGCGAGATCTTCCATGGCGAAAGGATCAAGACCCTTATAAAATTTGGGTCTCTGAGATTATGCTGCAGCAGACAAGAGTGGATACGGTGATTCCTTATTTTAACCGCTTTATGGAGCAGTTTCCGACAATTGAAGCATTGTCAAAGGCTGAAGAGGAGAAAGTATTAAAGGCATGGGAAGGTCTTGGTTATTATTCAAGAGCCCGGAACTTACATTCTGCCGTCAAAGAGGTTCATGAAAAATATGATGGGAGAGTCCCTGACGATCCAAAAGAAATAGCAGCTTTAAAAGGAGTCGGTCCGTATACAGCAGGTGCTATTTTAAGTCAGGCATACGGAATACCAGAGCCTGCCGTAGATGGTAATGTGATGCGAGTCCTATCCCGTATATTGTTGATAGAGGATGATATCGCTAAAGCATCATCACGAAAAATATTTGAAAAAGCAGTTAGAGAGCTAATTTCCCATGAAAATCCATCTTATTTTAATCAGGCTCTAATGGAGCTTGGAGCAATTGTTTGTACGCCAACATCGCCATCCTGTCTGCTATGTCCTGTTCGCGAGCATTGTGTAGCATTTCATGAAGGGGTACAACATGAATTACCTGTAAAAACAAAAAATAAAAAGCTTCGTGAAGTACACTTGGCAGCAGCTGTCTTAAAAGATGATGAAGGACGGACGTTGATCCATAAAAGAGACGAAAAGGGTTTACTCGCGAATTTATGGGAATTCCCAAATATTGAAATCCATTTACCGTTTAAAACGGAAAAAGAGCAACTAAAGGAAGTATTGAAATCAGAATACGGAGCCGAGATTGATTTGGGAGAAATGGTGGGGACAATAGATCATGTTTTTTCCCACTTAACATGGACTATACATGTATATGAAGGCAGAATTAACCTTTTAAAAGAAGAAAAGCCCGATTTAAAAATGGTTACAGCTGAGCAGATAGAAAGTTATCCATTTCCTGTCTCCCATCAAAAAATGATCAAGCAGTTCTATAAATAAATATACGGTGTCAGGCACCACGAAAGGACATTTGCATGGCATTTGTCTTTTTGTGGTGCCTGACACCCATTAATCAAAGGTCACACTTGTTCCATGTGTGTAATCAGCTTCATTTCGTTTAAAGCTGTTCCGATTATGCATTTCTTCAATGATTTCCCGGTAGATGGATTGCCCTTCTACATTTAGATAAGGCAAGATTTGCTGAAACGATTGATGGAAAAAGGCAAGCTCACTGTCTTGCCAATCTGACTTTGACATCATGGAAAGCTCGGTCATATCCCTGCCAACATACATACCATTTCTTCCTTTCAATAATTAATTTGAACCTACCCCTATTGTCCTTAACCTCATTGCCATCTATACATGAAAAAGTTAAAATAATAGGAAAAGTAGAGGCCTCCTGTTCATTGGCGCATGACTTGATTTGATAGCGCCTGAGCTGGAACATCAGTTCTATAACTGAAATAAATACATAGGTCTTTTATTAAGAAGGGAAAAAGAGATGACACAAAAAGTAGCGCTTGTAACCGGCAGTAGTCGAGGAATTGGAAAAGCAACAGCCATAAGGCTTGCAAAGGAAGGCTATGATCTTGTAATTAATTATGCCCGCAGTAAAAAGGGCGCCCTTGAAACGGCTGCAGAAATTGAGGCTTTAGGGAGAAAAGCATTGATAGTAAAAGCAAACGTTGGGGATGTAGAAAAAATAAAACTGCTTTTTGAAACGATTAAAAATGAATATGGACGGCTTGATGTTTTCGTCAATAATGCAGCTTCAGGCGTACAGCGGCCTTTAATGGAGCTTGAAGAATCACACTGGGATTGGACGATGAACATAAACAGTAAAGCATTATTATTTTGTGCACAAGAGGCAGCCAAGCTCATGGATCAGGGTGGAAAGATTGTCAGTATCAGCTCGCTAGGCTCCATACGTTATTTAAAGAACTACACAGTGGTAGGAGTCTCAAAAGCTGCCCTAGAAGCACTGACACGTTATTTGGCTGTTGAGCTTGCTGACAGAAATATTATTGTGAACGCTGTTTCCGGCGGAGCTGTTGACACTGAAGCTCTAAAATCTTTTCCAAATCGTGAAGAGCTTCTTAATGAAGCGAAGGAAAAAACGCCTGCAGGCAGAATGGTTGAAATTGATGATATGGTTAATACCATTATGTTTTTATTGTCTGAACAATCGAGTATGATCCGTGGTCAAACCATTATCGTGGATGGTGGTATTTCGCTCTTAGTTTAAGTTTCTTTTCGCATTGATAAAAATTATAAAATTTTTACGGATAGTTTCCTCCATGCTTGGTTAAATTAATGAGCGTGGAGGTGATTTCAATGGCAAACAGACCAAATCAAACTCAATCTGGAACTAACATCCAGCAAGTGAGACAACAAAATGCACAGTCTGCTTCTGGACAAGGCCAATTCGGCACTGAATTTGCAAGTGAAACAGATGTTCAAGAAGTAAGACAACGCAATGCTCAATCTGAAGCAAATAAAGCTCAAAACTCCGGCCAATTTGGCGGACAAAACAGCTAATACTTATCTTAAAGTGAAAAGACACTCTTGAATCGGAAAGAGTGTCTTTTCATGTTCAAATAATTGCTAGAAGTCATATACCCATTTGCTGGATATTACGTATATAATAAATGTATAGTATTTTCATTTGTTAAAATTTATTTCTTTTCATTTTATTATGGGATGCTTTTTTTCGACAAAAATTCTTTACATTCAGCACAACTAGTCAAAGGAATGAAGAAAAAGAGAACGAATACATAAGGAAGAAGAAAAGACCCACAGAATCTTTCGTTCTAGTGGAAATTAAATAGGCGGGTGGTAAGTGTGAAAGAATTCAACCGTTTAGTAACAGAGCAGATGAAAACAATGGACCGGCTATTATATTTACAGAGTGAGCTGGAACGATGTCAAGAAATTGAGGAGCAATTAAAGGAAATACAGCAGGGAACAAAGCTTGAATGTGTTCAAGGTGAAATCAAAAAGATGAATGAAGAACTTAAGGAAATTCAACGAATCTTTGAACAGCAAACAGAGGAAGTTATTCGTTCCTATCAGGAAATAAATGTAACTGCAGGGTAGATAGAGCGGAAAATGATAATTAAAATAGTACAGGAATTAAAAAAATAAACAGTCATTGATGAAAATCAATGGCTGTTTTGTTTTAAATTCTTTTGGAAACCGTTATAATAGTAGAAAATAGGAATTGTTCTTTGTTGCCTGTATATTTAATTAAATAGTATAACTGACAGTCTTTTTTTAACAAAGTTATATACGTAAAAAACAATTGAAAGGTTACAAAGTGTCCGGTAACGAAAGTAGGGGAAATAATGGGCGTACCCATCGAAGGTGAACCAGTACAAATTCATAGCTTTAAGCATAATGGGCACATCCATCGCATATGGGACGAAACGACTGTGTTAAAGGGTTCGCAAAACATGGTAATTGGCGGAAACGATCGTACGATTGTAACGGAGTCTGATGGAAGAACCTGGGTAACAAGAGAACCCGCTATTACATATTTTCATTCACAGCATTGGTTTAATATCATTGGAATGTTACGGGAAGACGGAATTTACTACTATTGTAATTTAAGTTCTCCTTTTATCTATGATGGAGAGGCTATAAAGTATATCGATTACGATTTAGACATTAAAGTATTCCCTGATATGACCTTTCATTTACTTGATGAAGATGAGTATGAGCGGCATCGAAAAGAAATGAATTACCCAGATGTAATCGATCAAATTTTAAAAGCCAATGTTGATACATTAATCCAGTGGATTCGTCAGCGAAAAGGACCATTTGCTGCAGATTTTATTGATACATGGTATGAGCGATATTTAACGTACAGAAGATAATACAAGCTGCAAAACCACCTGTTGATTTGATTCAGCAGGTTTTTATGTGAAAGTCTTTGCTAACTATGTTGATGGAAAGCTACTGTATACATTTGCAGCAGATATGTAATACCGTATTTGAAACATCACAACAGAGAACATATAAGGTGGGGGGAAACTTGGGCAGTATACGACGTTATCTACATTTTGTAAAACCTTACAGCCTCCAAATAATCTGGACGATCATCATTGGAATCGTCAAATTCGCCATTCCATTAATGATACCGTTACTTATTAAGTATGTCTTGGACGAAATTGTCGCCAACGATGCGATGTCAAAGTCGGACAAAATTGATCATTTATTAATCATTATGGCTGTTATGATTGTTATATTTGTCTTTTTACGTCCGCCGATTGAGTATTATCGGCAATATTTTGCTCAATGGACATCAAGTAAAATCCTCTATGATATCCGTGACCGTCTTTTTACTCATATTCAGAAGCTCAGCTTTAAATATTACTCTAATACAAGAACAGGCGAAGTCATTTCAAGAGTCATTAATGACGTAGAGCAAACGAAAACCTTTGTCGTGACAGGTCTGATGAATTTATGGCTCGATTTAGCTACCATTGTTATTGCAATTGCAATTATGTTTACGATGGATGTTACTTTAACGCTTGTATCGATTATCCTGTTCCCTTTTTATGCTTTTTCTGTTAAATACTTCTTTGGGAATTTGCGTGCCTTAACAAGAAAGCGCTCGCAGGCGCTTGCAGAGGTTCAAAGCTATTTACATGAGCGCGTACAAGGGATGCCTGTTATCAAAAGCTTTGCCATCGAGGACTTTGAACAAAAAAAGTTTGATGAACAGAACAGTAACTTTTTAGATAAGGCAATTGATCATACACGTTGGAATGCCAAAGCTTTTGCGGTTGTTAATACGATTACTGATATTGCTCCGCTGCTTGTTATTGGTGTGTCAGGCTACCAGGTAATCAATGGTGACTTAACGGTTGGTTCAATGGTGGCATTCATTGCTTATATTGACAGGCTGTATAACCCATTACGCCGTCTTGTTAATTCCTCAACTACACTGACGCAGTCATTTGCCTCAATGGATCGAGTTTTTGAATTAATGGATGAAAAATATGATATCGAAGACCTGCCGGATTCAATTGAATGTAAAGATGTAAAGGGACATATTGTATTCGATCATGTTGACTTTTCCTATAATGACAATCAACTAGAAGATGCTGTTCTAAAGGATATCACCTTAGATGTACAAAAGGGTGAAACCATTGCTTTTGTTGGGATGAGCGGCGGAGGGAAGTCGTCCTTAGTTAGTTTAATTCCCCGGTTTTATGATGTAACGAGCGGGAGGATTCTTTTGGATGACAAGGATATTCGTTCATTTAAAGTACGGTCTCTAAGGGATAAAATAGGGATGGTGCACCAGGATAATATTCTTTTTAGTGAATCAGTTAAAGAAAATATTCTGTTGGGTAATCCGCTTGCAACGGATGAAGCTGTGATCGAAGCAGCCAAAGCAGCAAATGCTCATGAATTTATTATGAATCTACCTGAAGGCTATGATACGAAGGTAGGAGAACGTGGTGTTAAATTATCCGGCGGGCAAAAACAGAGGGTTGCCATTGCACGCGTATTTTTGAAAAATCCACCTATTCTAGTGCTGGATGAAGCGACCTCTGCGCTAGACCTGGAAAGTGAGCATCAGATTCAAGAAACACTTGATAAATTAGCTAAGGACCGGACAACATTTGTTGTCGCACATCGTCTTTCAACGATCACACATGCGGATCGGATTGTCTTAATCGAGCATGGGAAAATTGTTGAAATTGGCAGCCATGAAGAACTAATGGCATTGCAGGGTCATTATTATAAGCTCTTTCAGGTTCAGCAGCTTGAGCAATAAGCTTGAGATTAGAAAATGGAATAGAATAAAAAACAAGCAGCTGGTTCTATATCAGCTGCTTGTTTTTTCGTTCGTTATAGTTGATCTTCCGTTAAAGTAAGGGCATTTTCTTCTTTATGATAAGATTGATAGCTGGTGATTAAGACATCTAAATGTTCAATATACTCATCATAATCAACGATTGCTGAAATGACCTGCATAAGATGGTAGTTCGTATCTTCCCAATCCTTCGTTGCCTGCATTTGGTAGGTTAAGAAGATATTAAATAGCTCCTTCCGATTTAAGCGAACATCCCCTTCATCAAAGAATACATTTGGCCGTACCTTGCTGATGAATTTTAGCATAGCATGCTCGTGATGGTGAATCAGGCAATCGAGCTGCTGCTGCATAATATTCTGTAAATCATCCGGTAAGCTTGATATTTCATTTTCAAAGCGATGGAGTCTTTTCAATGTATCTAAAGCTCGTTTAAGAGTATTAATCATTTGACGGTAGATAACCAGCTTTCTTGTTTTTAGCAGATTATTTTTCTTGAAATTTCGTTCTTCCTTATACATCAGATAAAGCTGTTCAATTTTGAGTGTGGATTCTTTTAGCTTTTCAATGTCATTTTTGAGTAATTTATGTTCAGAAGCACCTCTAATATTGAGTCGAATCCATTTGGTTATTTCTGTAGTCGAATTAGATAGTTGGAGATAGAGCTTTGTTTCATATTTAGGTGGCAGGAATATAAGGTTTACCAAAAATGCGGACAAAACACCAAGCATTATCGTTAAGAAGCGGATTAAGGCAAATTGAATAAATGTATCTCCAGGTGTTTCCATAATTGCTACAAGGGTTACTAACGATAGACCGATGGCATTCTCTAGCTTAAGCTTTAATGTAATGATAATGACGATGACAGCCGCTAGCCCAATGATGAATACATGGTTGCCAAAGAGTAAGACGAAAATAACGGCCATTAAGGCACCAATGGTATTACCTTGAATCTGTTCAAGGATGGATAAATAAGAACGATAAATGGTTGGTTGTACAGCAAAGATAGCTGCAATACCGGCAAAAACCGGTGATGGAAGACCAATTAATTGAGCGCAAAGTAAAGATAAAATAATTGCGATTCCCGTTTTTAATATGCGGGCGCCTAACTTCATATGTTACGATTTCCTTTCTGATGGTGATGATAAATACACTTATTTATTAAACCATGCTGTTGCTTACGAAACAATCATTAAATGTAAAGTAATTAGGGTTGCTTATGCCTCCATTATATGGGAAAAACATGTTACTTGCCTTGCATCCCATATTAATTGATTTAAATAACAAGTCAAGTAAAAAACCGTTCGTCATGAAACGAACGGTTTTTTATCTTTAATTACTCTGTGGAAACGGATGGATCTGCTTGTTCCTTGACTGGGACGATTTGCAGAAAATGATTTTCTGGGTCTTCAAGCAGCTGTTTTAATAAATCTGCTTCTTCCATTTGCCCCTGATTGGCAAGCATTTCTGAATATTGACCGAGCAGCTCTTCAATATCGCTAATTCCTGTTTCGGAAAGAGGGGCTATTGAAACCTTTGCACCCTTCGCAATTCTTCGTGAAATGGCTTCCTTGGTTAAGCCCATTTCCGGCTGGTGTCGTACGTATACAACACCACCAGTCATTCCTGCGCAAATCCATGGTCCTGGATCACCAAGTACAAGTCCTCTGCCGTTAGTCATATATTCAAAGGCAAATCCTTTGATGTTTGCATTTACTCCAATATTCCCCGTTTCCTTCTCCTTTATCGGCTGTTTCAATTGCCCGCCAATAATCATATCGGCGCCTGAAAGGCGGATACCCGCTCTAGCATCGGCATCTCCTTGTGCCACAAGGAGCCCTTTTTGTGCACCATACCCAAACCCTTTTCCGACCGAACCGTTATAATACTTGCCATCTTTCCCTTTTGATTTAAAGATAAGAATTTTTCCTCCAAAGGATGCTTTACCAATTCCGTCCTGTGCGCCTCCATTTACTTCGATGTGGATCCCTGAACTGTTGTAGGCTCCAAGCCCGTTACCTGGAATGGAACCATGTGAATATTTTAATTGAATGGACGGCAGTTTTTTATAAGAACCATCCAATCTGTCACGAACACGGTGACAGGAAACACGGCTTCCTAATACACGCTGTTCTGAAGTAACACTTTGGAATTCGCGAGATTGCTGTAAATCATCATCCGTTCCATCTAAATACTCAGCCCCAACGGCAATTTGCAGCTGGCTTTCAATTGCTGCGTTGGCTGCAACTGCTTCCTGTGGATGAATCTGACTAATCTCAAGCGGCTTCAATAAATAGGTAAGGTCCAGCTTATCCTTTCCAGCCGATTGTTCTAATAAGTCAGAGCGTCCTACTGCATCCTGCAGGTTTCTTATCCCAATGGAAGCTGCTAATTCTTTTAATTCATTTCCAAAAGCAGTGAATAAATTCGTAATGCTATGCACAGCAAGTTCAAATTGGCGTGGAACGAATCGTCTTAATCCGTGTTCCTTTGCCTGTGCCTCTGAATCAATTTGCGTAGCAATACCGACATGGCATGTGTCTAAATGACAACCGCGGCAGGTTGTGCAACCGATTGCTACCATTGACAAGGTTCCAAAGCCGATTCGATTGGCGCCTAGCAGCATTACTTTTAAAACATCTGCTGCGCTCTTAATGCCGCCATCTCCCCAAATTTCAACTTGATCACGCAACCCAGCTTCTAAGAGGGCGTTATGTGCAGCCTTTACACCGATTTCAACTGGAAGACCAACATGCTGCAGGGCATGTATTCTAGCTGCACCTGTTCCTCCGTCAAATCCACTTAATGTGATAATATCAGCACCGGCTTTAGCAATTCCGACTGCGATGGTACCGATGTTTGGAACAACAGGCACTTTTACAGCTACCCTTGCTTGATCGTTGGCTGTTTTTAATTCGGCAATCATCTGTGCCAAATCTTCAATGGAGTATATATCATGGTTGTTAGAAGGCGAAATTAAATCTGAGCCAATTGTCGCGTTTCTTGCTTCTGCGATTTTCTCCGTGACCTTTGAACCTGGTAGGTGACCGCCTTCACCAGGCTTCGCACCTTGACCAATTTTGATTTCAAGCAGGTTGGAGGAGTTGAGCAGCTCTGCATTCACACCAAATCTTCCAGAGGCTACCTGCTGCCCGCGAGTATTTGGATATTTTCCCAGCATATCTTTAATTTCTCCGCCTTCACCATTCATGCTTACCATATTTAAGCGATTAGCTCCCTCAGCGTAGGCTCTAAAGGCAATTTCATTTTGTGAGCCAAATGACATGGATGAAATAACGAATGGCAGATTATGATGTCCAACTGAAATATCTACCTCTTGCGCAGCAAGTGGTGTAGCTGATGTCTTAAAACTAGTTAAATGACGGATGGTAACTGGATTTAGCTTTTCCTGCTCTGAGATTTTTTCGCGGTAACCGGTATAATCACCTGTCGCAGCGATATCTCCGATCGCCTTCCAAATCCGAGGGAAAAGGTGGAATGTCTTGCCGATTCTAGCCTTTTCATTATGAAAATCAGCAGCTCTTTCAATAGCATCATCCTTTAATGCCTTGAAGTCATAGGCTAATTCCTTTGAGCCAAAGAAATTCACGATATTGAGACAGTCAGCCATCTCTTCATGAAGTCCAAGGCTTGAAAATAATCTTCCGTACCCGCGAAGTTCATGAATGCCTATGGTTGAAATGACTTTTTCAAGACCTTTTGTTAGAGCGGAATATAGATTCATCACCGGCCTAACCTTTTCCTCGATAACCGTCATAAACATAAAATATGGATTAATTAAATCAGCACCTAAACCAAAAACTGTAATAATATCATGTAAGGATCGGATTGATGCTGAGCGTAGTACAAGGGAACAGTCCCTGCGAACCTCTTCCATTACAAGAGCTTGATCAATGGCTGATGTAACTAGATGTGGATCAAGCCAATAATGTCCGTTCTGATGTGCTAGGGCATCATCTAGTATAATAAGTGTTTTTCCTCGTTTCACTGCCGTAACGGCTTCTTTGCATAATCGCTGCAGCGCCGAATCAATGGACTCTTCTTTTTGAAATACAGCAGGGAGTGTTACAGCTAGGTCTCTTTCTTGAAAATAACGAATGACCTGATCATAGCTAGGCTGGTGCAATTCAGATGATACTTCAGCACCTGTTTTACCTTCTATGATAATAGGAGTTTGTAATTCTAGTACATGTTGTACTTCCTTACGTTTAAATAGAGAAGGCCGTTTGCCGATGATGACACGGGTAGAAAAGTGCTCTGTTTCCCGGTCTCTATCGATTGCAGGATTTGTAACAACGGCAACACTTTCCTTTAAAAAATCAGCGATATTTTTTCGTTCCGGATTTAGTGCGGCAAGGGGAGCGTCATGTCCGAGTGAACGAATAGGTTCAGCACCCTTTTCTGCCATTTGTTCAATAAGCTGAATATGGTCCTTTTCCCAGCCAAATGCTTTATATTGGCCATTATGAATCTTATTTGAATAATGGAAAAGCTGGAGTGATTGTTTTATAGTTGGCGTTTCTAGACGTTTCCGTGCTCCATCTAGTTGAAGTCTCGTTGCAAAGCGATTATATACTTCCTGTTGGAATTGATTCTGTTCAAATAATTGCAGTTTCTCATTATGCCACTTACATCCGACCTTTTCCCCTGGAGCTAGCGGTTTTGGATCTGCAACATATTCTGTAGACGGGATGATACCTGGTTCTGATGAAAAAAGGTAAGAGCTTTCTATCTCAAGCATCCACAGCGGTCGAAGTCCGAGGGCATCTACGCTAAAAACAGCTTCATCACCAAATCGTGATACAATCCCTGCAGGACCCTGTGCAAAATGTCCCCAGGCTTCACGAATATAACTATATAAATCCTGAAGGTGAGAAGGATAGGCTTTAATTTCATTCATGATAGGAGGAAATAATAAATCAAGTGCCTCAAATAATGAATAACCGTCACGGCAAATAAATGTCTCGATCGTACGACTTAAATCCTGTGAATCACTGCCATCCTTGACAAGCGGGACGCCGATCATTCTAGCTTCATCCCTTAATTTGGCAATCGTATTGATTTCTCCATTGTGCCCAAGAATACTAAACGGCTGAACACGAAATGTGCTTGAAAGTGTATTAGTAGAGTATCGGTTGTGGCCAAGTGTAATCGTTGATGCTACAAGAGGATTTGCAAGATCAGAATAATACTTAGGCAGAATATCACCGGCACCCATTACTTTATAAACAGCGTGATGCTGACTTAATGAAGCAACATGTACATGGTCATCTTTTTCAAATTCTATGATTAAATCAAAGAGTTTTTTTGTTAACTGTTGTCCACTGAAAATGGAGGTACAGGCAAATTGAAGGAAAATGGGAGTTTCTTGAATGGCAATGGGTCCAAGCGCTGCGGAGTCTGTGACAGCATCAGAATGATATAATAATGTGAATTGAGAGTCTGTAAGTTTCTTAATGAGGGATGATTTCTTTGCTTCGGCATTTTTTGTTCTTGTTATAAAAATGTGTCCAACAACGAATTGTTCTTTTTCAGCTTCGTTAGGATTTACCCCAGCTTTTTGAAGCTTTTCCTGCCATAGCCTTCGAGGAATGTCAATATGAATACCAACTCCATCGCCTTCCCCATTAATAAAGCCTGCTCGGTGGTTCATGGTCACAAGTGCATCAATACAGCGAAGAATATTTTCTCTCGTAGGGGTCTTTGTTTTTTCCAGACAGGCCACAATACCGCATGCATCATGCTCCTGCCTGTGTAACTTCTGAAAAGTATGAGGGCTATATGTTTGTTTCATCATAAATCGGCTTAAATGAATGATTTCCTTAAGCCTATTCACCTCCTGAGTATTCATTATGATAACCAATCAGATGAGATCCAGGCTGTCAATTCGTGTGAAATAGAAACTCATATGAGTGGAAAGAGAGCTGACAAAGCTAATTGTCCATGGCAAAACAGAAGGTATCTACCCAAGACCAGTAATTTTATAGTACCACAACTTTTTTCGAAAATCAATTAATTATGAGAATATTTGAATAATTTATAAGTCAGGAGAAACTGAATAAGGGCAAAGAAACTGCGGTGTATAGGCATAATAGGGTGGTGGAAAAAAATAATCGGAGGCTATAAAAGCCTCCGTTATGCATAAAAAATGTATAAATTATTATCTTTTAGCTAGTTCTGAAAAGGCATTTTCTACGGCAAATAGTGTAGCATCAATATCCTCCTCAGTATGTGCGATGGTTAAAAACCATGCCTCATATTTTGAAGGAGCTAGATGAATGCCTTGCTTTAGCATTAATTTGAAAAATTTTGCAAACATTTCACTATCGGCATTCTGTGCCTGCTCGTAATTTTCAACTTTTTCATCAGTAAAGTATACAGTCAAGGCACCTTTTAAGCGGTTTATTGTAATGGTGATGTCATGTCTTTTTGCAGCCTCTACAATTCCCTGTTCAAGCTTGGCTCCTAACTGGTCTAGATAGTCGTAAACTCCATCTTGTTTTAACACTTCAAGACAGGCGATACCCGCTAAAATAGAAGCAGGGTTACCGGCCATTGTACCGGCTTGATAGGCAGGTCCCAATGGGGCGACATGCTCCATAATATCCTGTCTGCCACCGTAAGCTCCAATTGGAAGTCCGCCTCCGATGATTTTCCCCATTGCGGTTAAATCTGGTTTCACTCCAAGCAGGTCCTGTGCTCCGCCGTATGTAAAGCGAAAGGCTGTAATGACTTCATCGTAAATGACAAGAGCGCCTGCGGCATGTGTCAGTTCGTTTATTTGCTCTAGGAAGCCAGGATTTGGTTCAACAATGCCAAAGTTTCCGACAATTGGTTCAACTAGGACAGCAGCAATTTCATCTCCCCATTTTTCTAAAGCCTGTCTAAACGGTTCAATTTCATTGAATGGTACGGTAATGACTTCTTGCGCAATACTTTTAGGTACCCCGGCTGAATCAGGTGTGCCAAGTGTGGATGGGCCGGAGCCTGCTGCAACAAGGACGAGATCCGAGTGACCGTGATAACAGCCAGCAAATTTAATTATTTTATCTCTTCCCGTATAGGCACGTGCAACACGAATGGTTGTCATCACTGCTTCTGTACCCGAATTAACGAAACGTACCTTTTCTAATCCAGGCATGGCATCCTTGAGCATTTTAGCAAAGGTGACTTCATGTGGTGTGGGCGTTCCAAATAATACACCGGTTTCGGCCGCCTTTTTAATAGCTTCTGTTATATGTGGATGGGCGTGTCCAGTGATAATGGGGCCATAAGCGGCTAAGTAATCAATATACTGGTTTCCGTCAACATCATAGAAATAAGCCCCTTGTCCTCTTTCCATGGCTACGGGAGCACCGCCTCCGACTGCCTTGTAAGAACGGGATGGACTGTTTACGCCACCCACAATATGTTCGAGAGCTTCAGTATGTAATCGTTCAGAATTAGTAAAATGCATTACATTATACCTCCTATTTAGTCTGCTTCTACATTTTAACACTATTGGTATTTATATTCTTTTATCTAATTATTTTGACACTTTTAATTTCAAAGTTTGGGTGGAGCTATAGGTTGTTTACCTGAGGACACCTGCATATAAATATAAACAAGTTATCATTCGAAGCTGGCTGGAAAAGAGGATAAGCATGATCTATATCATTACACTTGCCTTCACGATTTATTGTATCGTGATGAGTTTACGTACTATATTTATACCAAACACCATTAAAGGAAAAGTTGTTTCTGTTGAAAACTTTGTTTATTTAACCTTTGTTTATATTACAATTTTGATTGGTTTTGGTTTGGTTTATATTGTACTTGAAACAAAAGGATATCAAATTATGATTGAACAATATCCAATGCCAACTGAGAACTTTGTGGAACGGTTTGGAACCTATTTATATTTTAGTGCCGTAACGCTATTTTCAGTTGGGTATGGGGATATTGCTCCAATTGGGATTGGGCGTTTCATAGCAATGGTGGAAGCACTAATTGGGTACACGATTCCGGCAGCCTTTGTGGCAAAAGCGGTGTATGACCGTGAACGAAAATAAGATACTAGTTGTCTTAGCAGCAGGAATGAGATAATCTGTAAATAGAACATAAATACGTATGTATTGGTGTGAAAGAAGATGTACTTAATTTGTACAGATAGGAGGAATGTTTCAATGTCAACACTGACAGGGCAGGTAGCACCAGATATTGCCTTACCAGCAAGCAGCGGACAAACCATTCAGTTGTCTGATTTCCGTGGAAAGAATGTTGTACTATATTTCTATCCGAAAGATATGACACCGGGCTGTACAACGGAAGCATGCGATTTTCGCGATCGCCATGAGGATTTCTCGAAAGTAAATACAGTGATTCTTGGTGTTAGTCCAGATCCTATATCAAAGCATGAAAAGTTTATTGAGAAGCATGGTTTGCCATTCGTATTACTATCAGACGAGGAGCAGGAATTAGCAAAGGCGTTTGATGTTTGGAAGCTAAAGAAAAACTTTGGCAAGGAATATATGGGGATCGAGCGCAGTACTTTTATTATTGACGCAGAAGGCAAAGTAGTAAAGGAATGGCGTAAAGTCAAAGTGAAAGATCATACGAGTGAAGTATTTCAATACATTCAAGAAAATTTAGCATAGTATCATAGCAAAAACAAAAAGAGCCCTGTTACATTGATGTAAAAGGGCCTTTTTATCAATCACAACCTAATAGATTTCTTTTTTGCAATTTTCATAAATTTTGTAGTCTTTATCCTTTTTTAATCGTCTATATTATAGTAGTGCATAAAATCATTAATTTTATATGGTGATCAAATGAGTGAAAGAAATATTTACCTGCTTCTAACGGACACGGGTACATGGTTTTCAAGAATGATTAAATTATACACGAAGGCTCCCTACAACCATGCTTCCATTTCACTTGATGAAAATCTTAAGGAGTTATACAGCTTTGGCAGGAAGGTGTATTTTAATCCGCTTTCCGGTGGTTTTATTAAGGAGGGAGTTGACCGCGGTGTCTTCTTATATAAAAAAAATACAAAATGCATCGTATATAAGATGGTTGTCAGTGAATTCCAGTATAATGAAATATTAAAGAGAATTGCCCAGTTTAAATATTTTGAAGATCAGTACCGCTATAATTTGCTGGGTGTGATGGGGATAGCGATGAATAAACGAATTAAAAGAAAGAATGCCTTCACCTGTTCCCAGTTTGTAGCATCCGTATTAGATGCAAGTAATATTTATGTCTTTGATAAGTATATCGAGCTGATTACACCTGAAGATATTACGAAAATCCCTCAGCTGCAGTTGATTTATGAAGGAAAACTATGTGATTATCATCAGCATAAAATAGCTGTATTTGATTCAGCTATTTTCGATTGGAACCAGTATAAAGCAGACTATTGAATTGTAATTGAACTTATATTTTTTTCTTAAAAGCCTATTTTTATTAGAAAAGGCAATTGTCCATTCATTTATTTATGTATTGAATATCTTTATATTAGGGCATACCTCCTCAGATAGTTTTAGCAGGTTGAAGAAAATCAGCCTGCTTTTTTTTATTTTTTTCAATAATAAATAAAATAATATGGGAGAGGAGATAGAGATGCGTATTGTTTCGTCAATTTATCCTAATCAAGAGCTGCAAAAGGAATTGCAGATTGAATTTCCAACCGCAAAATTTGAATTTTATCATGGCATGAAAGAGGCGGAAAAGTCCTTTTATGAATCTGAAATCTTTATTACGTATGGTGAAGATCTAACTGAAAAACATATACAGCAGAATAATCGGTTAAAATGGATCGTGCTAATGACTGCCGGTTTTGATAAATTACCGTTAAAGGCTGTCGAAGAAAAGGGGATTATGGTAACAACTGCTCGCGGGATTCATAGCATTCCCATGGCAGAGTATACCATCGGGATCATGCTTCAATATGTGAAGCAAACTAGAATCATAATGGAAAATGAAAACAAACAGATATGGGACCGAAGCCTTCAACTGGATGAACTGAGTGATAAGACCGTTTTAATTCTCGGAGTAGGAACTATTGGTGGAGAAATTGCAAGGCTGGCTAAAGCCTTTAGAATGAATACAATTGGAATAAACCGAAGCGGAAGAGCAGTTGGAAATATTGATAAATTATATCAAATCGATCAGTTCTCGCATGCATTGCCGCAAGCAGACTTTATTGTTTCCGTTTTACCGAGTACACCAGAAACAAGGCATTTTATAAAGAGGGAACATTTCATCTCCATGAAAAAATCAGCTGTTTTTATAAATATTGGGCGTGGAGATATTGTTGATGAAAGGATATTAATCGATGCTTTGAATCAGCAACTAATTGACCATGCTTATTTAGATGTGTTTGAACAGGAGCCTTTAGAGGTAAATCACCCATTGTGGTCCATGAAAAACGTGACTATTTCCCCGCACTTGTCAAGTTTAACTAGGAGATATTTACCGAGAGCCTTTGAAATATTTAAACTTAACCTTTATACGTATTTAACTAAAAAGGGCGAATTCATTAATTTCATTGATTTGCAAAAAGGTTACTGACAACTATTCAGCAAAGCGGTAATATATATAAGGTTTTGTACTTTGATTTGTTACTTTGAATAATAAATCATAATTCATAAATCGTTGGTGAAAATGTAAGTAAACTACGTTAATAGGGTAGTTATATTGACAAAAGTACTAAAAATTTGTACACTAATTATAACAATTATAAATTAATAATATTTTTTCAGTAAAGAAAGAGGTGTATGACGGTGGAACATAATCATTTGAAGGAAGCGCTGGAAACCTTAAAGGAAACGCGAGTTCGTATTACACCACAACGTCATGCGATACTCGAATATTTAATAAACTCAATGTCACACCCAACAGCAGATGATATTTACAAGGCCTTAGAAGGAAAATTCCCTAATATGAGTGTAGCGACAGTTTATAATAATCTGAGAGTATTTCGTGAGGTTGGCCTCGTGAAGGAATTGACCTACGGTGATTCATCTAGTCGTTTCGATTTTGTAACAACTCAGCATTATCATGTGATTTGTGAAAGCTGTGGGAAAATTGTTGATTTTCATTATCCTGGATTGGATGAAGTGGAGCAGTTGGCAAGCTCTGTAACTGGTTTTAAAATAAGTCATCATCGTATGGAAATCTATGGATCATGTCCAGATTGTACGATGAAAGAAGTTCATTAATGCTATTGTATCCTTATAATTTAAATAAGAGGGTGTCCTTTATATAAGGATACCCTCTTTTCTGTGATGCACATGTTCATCAACTTTGTTTTTTGCGATTGAATTTTTCGTCAAACTCTCTTCCTTCTAAGGCTGGATCAAGTGTTAAGGGCTCCTTACAATACATACACATGTCAACTCTGCCAAGGATTTTTGTGTGCTTTCCACAGTTAGGACAGACTACTTGAACCGTTTTGGTCGAAAGCATTCCGATCCAAAAGTAAACTACTGTACTTGCAATTATAGATAATAAACCAAGTAACATACATATGGTCATTAGAATAGGGGAGTTTCTGAAAAAAATACCAATATACATAACGACAAACCCGATAAAAATTAAACTGAGAGCAAAAGTACGTATTTTATTAATTTTACTAGAATATTTTTTCGCCATACAAATTCCCTCCCTAAAATAAAACTATATAGTATATTTTCTAAAAAATGAATCATTTTGTTTTAAAAGTAATCAAGTATTTTTCAAATACATTGTAAATTATTGCATATTAAGTAGAATTAATAAGGTTTATGATTTATTTTGACGAAAGCATGAAGGAAATTAGCCTTTTTCGTCGAAAATATAAGGGCTATGGGCTAGTTAGAAACGGCTAGTTAGAAACGTAGGTTAAACGCATAACACTTGGAATGTATAGGGGGATTCAAGGTGGAAGACATTCTTCGTCCAATTTATCAGGAACGTGCAAGTCAAGAAAATACCTTAGGTGTACTAATTATTGAAAAACGTGAAAAATCCATTCCCTTCACAGATACCTTTGATGCTATATTGCTTATTGTAGTAGAGGATGCAGAGCAACCGGTATTTATCAAACATTACTCATATCAAAATAAAAAAGCAGCCATGCATATTGTGACGCAAGCACAGTTAAATGAATGGCTTCAAATCGGTTCGAATCGCAAAATAGTAGAATGGATTTATTCGGGCAAAGTACTTTATGATCGAAATGAATTCCTTCATAATCTCAGAATTGAACTGAATGAATTTCCTTTTAATGGACGGAAGTTAAAAATGGGGCTAGAATTTGCTAAGCTTATTCGCCGCTATATGGACGGAAAATCCTTCTTCAAAAATAATCAGTACTTAGATGCATATAACCATATTGTTCACTCTTTACATCATCTTGGGAGACTGGCTTTGATAGAAAATGGGTTTCATCCGGAGATTACGGTATGGAAACAAGTCAAGCAAATTGAGCCGGAGATCTTTCAATTGTATAATGAATTAGTTACAAGTGATGAGGAGTTAGGCAAACGACTCGAGCTATTATTTTTAGCAAGTGATTTTCTTATTCACTCACGGACGGAAATGGGAATTAGTCATTTAATTGAAATATTGAAGACGAAGGAAGATTGGTCAATTAATGAGATTGCCTTACACCCTGAACTTAAGCTATATTCTGTTGATATAGAGGTACTCTTTGAGTATTTGGTGGAAAAACACTTTATTGAAGTTGTCACAGTAGAGACAAAGGGACAAGGGATATTTCATAGAAATTATAGGGTTGCGGAAAAATTATTAACTAAAAAGTAATATTCTATTGACCTTTTTAGAATTGATTGATATATTAATAACCGTCGCTGTGAAATGCATGATACTTTTTTTCGCAGCTGACGGAAAAGTGTTGACATATTAAATGTCATATGTTAAATTAATTAAGTCGCTTCTGGAGCGGCCTTTACCAATTGCTCTTTGAAAACTAAACAAACAAAAACGTCAACGTTTTAATTTTTAGTCTTTTTTGAAAAAAAGACATTAAATTATGAGCAAGTCAAACAATCTTATTGGAGAGTTTGATCCTGGCTCAGGACGAACGCTGGCGGCGTGCCTAATACATGCAAGTCGA
>NZ_JBHZRC010000011.1:0-53277 GCF_043641075.1 Niallia oryzisoli
CGCCAGCGTTCGTCCTGAGCCAGGATCAAACTCTCCAATAAGATTGTTTGACTTGCTCATAATTTAATGTCTTTTTTAAAAAAAGATCAAAAGTTTTAAACGTTGACGTTTTGTTGTTCAGTTTTCAAGGAGCAAATGTGCCATCTAAAAGCGACATCTATTACTATACCACTTTTCAATAAATGAGTCAATAATTAATTTGTTTTTAAAAAAACGCATTGTCTTACTGACCTGAATTATTATATCAGGATGATAATGCATATGCAATGTTTTTTTGACAAAATTAAAAGATTTCCTCGATATATAGATTTCTATTTTCCTCTAGATTCAAAATCTCTTCTGTATCAAAAAGCTTAATCAAAGGCCTCGTTGGGGACTTTTCAGTGATAAATAGGACTTCACCAAACCACCCGTTAGAAAGCTTAATTTTACTACCAATTGAAAAGTTAATAATACCACTGCTTAAAGCCCTTAAAGCAGCTAAATCAAACTGTCCAAAATAGTCCTGCTTCATCAATTCAAGAACTCGAAAAGGCGATTGCTTTTTCCTATATAATCGTTCTGATGTCATTGCGTGGTATGTATCTGCCACTGCAATTATTTTTGCTATTGGATGAATCTGATTACTTTTTAGTGAAATAGGATAACCGCTTCCGTCCAATCGCTCATGATGCTGAAGAACTGCAATCTTTGCACCTTCCTTCAGCAATGGTAAATCGTGAACCATATGATAGCTGTATTTCGGATGATTTTTTACTTCTGCAAACTCCTGGATTGTTAAAGCTGACTTTTTTTGCAAAATTCTCGGATTGATTTTTGCCATACCACAATCAGCTAATATTCCAGCTAATGCAGCCTGCACTACTTCTCCTTTAGGGTATTTAAGCTTGTTAGCAATATAACCACAAAGTAAGCCCACGGCAACAGCATGCTGGTAAGGATAGCTTTCGTTATTTGATAGATGATGTATGACAAATATCTCTGATGAGTCAATCATCCCTTCATTTAATAACGGCAAAAGAAGAAATCTTATTTTTGACATATTAATCGGTATTCCCGACTGCCAAAGTTGAAATTGCTTGTTATATTCCTGTGAGGCATAAAGAAACTGCTTGGTAAAGTCAACTTCGCTATCGTTATTATTCTTTGTATTAACAGCTGCCTTTATCGTCATTTCTGATTGAATTACATCAGGCGGAATGTATGGATCTCCTGTCACAAGTATTTTTTCAACTTCAACAGTGCTAATTAGAAATAACCTTAAAATATCAATCAGTTGATTTGTTAATACGGTATTTTTCTTCACGATTGGGTGGCTTGTTCTTCCGAATACATCCTCTGATACTATGCACCCCTCTATCAAATGACCTGTTTTGACACGCATGACTTCACCCTCACAGAATACACTTTTCCTTTATTTTACTAGTATATGAAAGTATACTGCAATAGCAAATAAAAGATCGATAATTACACGTTTGGATAAACAAAAAAGAAGCGCTATAATTTAGCGCTTCCCTTCTCTATTGGTTATTCCTCTTCATTCGGATCGGGATATTCCTCTGCATCGTCTATTACAGCATCCTCATCGCTGTTTTGCGTTTCTTGTTCAGAAACTGTTTCTTCTTCTCCCTCTTCTATCTCAGGAGATACCCTCTCAGATTCTTCATCCTTTTCAACCTTCGCAACAGTTGCAACAAACTCATGATCGTTTTCATCAAGACGAATCAGCCTTACACCTTGCGTATTTCTTCCCATTGAGGAAATATCACTAACAGCCATACGTATTAATACACCGCCTGTTGTAATAATCATGATGTCCTCTTCACCATTGACTACCTTCATGGATACCAGGCTGCCATTTTTCTCTGTGATATTACATGTTTTAATTCCTTTACCGCCTCTATTCTGAAGACGATACTCAACTGCAGCAGTACGTTTTCCGTAACCATTCTGTGTAACAATCAGAACTTCTGAGTCTTCCTCAAGCACTTCCATTCCGACTACTTCATCATCTTCATTTAACGATATCCCCTTAACACCTGAAGCTGTTCTACCCATTGATCGAACATCCGTTTCAGGGAATCGAATCAAGAGGCCGTTTTTCGTTCCGATAATAATCTCCTTCGTTCCATCCGTTAAACGAACAGAGATTAACTCGTCTCCCTCACGTAAACCTAAAGCAATCAATCCGCTGTTTCGAATATGGGCAAAGGACGTAATTGGCGAGCGTTTTGAAATTCCATGCTTTGTTGTGAAGAATAGGTACCAATCCTCTTCGAATTCCGCAACAGGAATAATGGCATTTATCCATTCATCCTTTTCAATCCCAAGCAGATTAATGATTGGAATCCCTTTTGCAGTCCGGCTGAATTCTGGAATTTCATATCCCTTCGCACGGTACACCTTTCCTTTATTCGTGAAGAATAGAATCGTGTCATGGGTAGACGTTGTTATCAAATGCTCGACAAAATCATCGTCATTTGTTCCCATGCCTTGAATCCCGCGCCCGCCCCGCTTTTGCGAACGGTATGTAGAGACAGGGAGTCTTTTTATATAATCATTATGCGTTAACGTAATAACAATGTTTTCGCGTGGAATTAGATCCTCATCCTCGATATCTTCAATTCCACCTGCAACAATTTCAGTACGTCTTTCATCGTTAAAACGCTCTTTGATTTCAGTTAATTCCTCACGGATAATTTCAAGGATCTTCTCATCGTCAGCCAAAATTGCCTTTAATTCAGCAATTAATTTAACAAGAGTTTGATATTCCTCCTCGATCTTTTCACGCTCTAAACCAGTCAAGCGCTGCAAACGCATATCGAGAATAGCCTGTGCCTGCTTTTCAGATAAATTAAAGGTTGTCATTAATCCTTCGCGGGCAATATCTGTTGTTTGTGAGTTCCGAATTAACGTAATAACTGCATCGAGATTATCAAGTGCAATTCGCAACCCTTCTAAAATATGCGCCCTTGCTTCTGCTTTTCTTAGCTCAAATTCTGTTCTTCTTCTAATAATTACTCGTTGGTGGTCAAGGTAATGAACAAGACATTCCTTTAAATTCAGAACCTTTGGTTCACCGTTTACAAGTGCAAGTGTGTTAATTCCAAAGGTTGTTTGTAAAGCCGTATGCTTATAAAGATTGTTTAATAAGACATTGGCATTCGCATCCTTGCGAACCTCTATGACGATTCGTAAGCCCCTTCGGTCAGATTCATCACGAAGATCTGTAATTCCATCAATTTTCTTTTCGCGTACAAGTTCAGCAATTCTTTCAATCAGTTTTGCCTTATTCACCTGGTAAGGAATTTCATTAACAATGATAACTTCTTTTCCATTAGATTTTGTCTCAATTTCAACCTTTGCACGGACTTTAATTGAACCTCTACCTGTTTCATAAGCCTTTCGGATACCGCTTCGACCAAGAATCATAGCACCTGTTGGAAAATCTGGGCCAGGAATAATATCAATAAGCTCTGGAATTGTTATTTCAGGGTCGTGGCTGACAGCAAGTACTCCATCAATTACTTCGCCAAGCTGATGCGGCGGGATATTGGTTGCCATACCAACTGCAATACCGGAAGTACCGTTCACAAGCAGGTTAGGGAAACGAGAGGGTAATACAACCGGCTCTCTCTCTTCACCATCATAGTTATCCTGATAATCAATGGTATCTTTATTAATGTCTCTTAATAATTCCATTGAAATTTTAGACATACGTGCCTCTGTGTAACGCATAGCCGCCGCTGAATCACCGTCGATTGAACCAAAGTTACCATGACCGTCAACCAGCATATAACGTTGGTTAAAATCCTGCGCCATCCTTACCATTGTTTCATAAACAGCCGAGTCACCGTGCGGGTGATATTTACCGATAACATCCCCAACAATACGGGCTGACTTTTTGTAAGGCTTGTCAGAGTGCATGCCAAGGTCATGCATAGCATACAATATACGACGATGGACAGGCTTCAATCCATCCCTTACATCGGGAAGGGCACGCGATACGATAACACTCATCGCATAATCCAAGAAGGATGTCCGCATTTCCTGACTAATATTAATTTCTTTAACCTTAGAATTTGGTGTTTCAGACAATTGATAAACCTCCCTTTTATGAAACGATATTGATCGTTCCTGGGTCGAAATTTATTATTTATAGTAAAGATGCTTAGACCTCTGTAAGCGGTTAAAGCCCCCAGCTTTTACCGAAAAAACCATGAAAGCGGGATAGAATCATATCTATCCCGGCTGTTTAAGTGACACACTTTATATATCAAGGTTTTTAACATATAATGCATTTTCTTCAATAAACTGACGCCTTGGCTCTACCTTATCTCCCATTAGCATTTCAAAAGTTTCATCGGCTTCAATAGCATCCTCCAAGTTTACCTGCAAAAGAGTCCGTGTTGCCGGGTCCATAGTTGTTTCCCACAGCTGTTCAGGATTCATTTCTCCTAACCCTTTATAACGCTGTACGTTAGGCTTTTGTGTAGGCGAGAAGGTTCCCATAACTTCCTCAAGCTGTTTATCATTATAGGCATACTCAATTCTTTTACCATGTTGTACTTTATATAACGGCGGTTGGGCAATATAGATATAACCCGCTTCAATAATTTGTCTCATGTAACGATAGAAGAAGGTTAATAATAGTGTACGAATATGCGCACCGTCTACATCCGCATCTGTCATGATGACAATTTTATGATACCTTGCCTTAGAAATATCGAAGTCTTCCCCAATACCCGTTCCGGCTGCTGTAATCATAGCACGTACTTCGTTATTTGATAGTATTCGGTCAAGGCGAGCCTTCTCGACATTCAGGATCTTTCCTCTTAATGGGAGAATGGCTTGGAAATGACGATCTCGACCTTGCTTTGCAGAACCTCCCGCAGAGTCACCCTCTACGATATAAATTTCGCTAATTGAAGGATCCTTGGATGAGCAATCAGCAAGCTTACCTGGTAAACTGGAAACCTCCAGGGCACTCTTACGTCTTGTTAATTCCCTGGCCTTTTTCGCAGCTAATCTAGCTCTTGTAGCCATCAATCCTTTGTCGACAATTTTTCTAGCTACTGAAGGGTTTTCTAGTAGAAACTTCTCAAAATGATCAGCAAAAACTGAATCAGTTATTGCACGAACTTCAGAGTTACCTAGCTTTGTTTTAGTTTGGCCCTCAAATTGCGGATCTGGATGTTTAATCGATACAATCGCAACTAAGCCTTCTCTAACATCTTCACCAGAAAGATTTGTCTCACTTTCCTTGATTAATCCATTTTTCCTTGCATAATCATTTATAACCCTTGTTAGAGCCGTTTTAAAACCAGACTCATGGGTACCACCCTCATAGGTATGAATATTATTTGCAAATGAATAAATATTCCCAGTATAGCTGTCATTGTATTGAATGGAGACCTCTACTGAAATTCCTTCACGTTCGCCTTCCATATAAATCGGATCTTCATGAAGTACTTCCTTTGTTCGGTTTAAATGTTCAACGTATGATTTAATACCGCCCTCATAGTGAAACTCAGCTTTTTTATTTTCAACACGCTTATCCTCTATGGTTATCAATAAACCTCTGTTCAAAAAGGCAAGTTCTCTAATTCTCGTTGCAAGTACATCATACTCAAATTCTGTTGTTTCTTTAAAAATTTCAGGATCTGGAGTGAAGTGAATGATTGTACCAGTCTTATCCGACTCACCGACAATGGCTAAATCAGCGCATGGTACTCCCCTTTCAAATTTTTGATAGTGAATATGCCCATCAAGATGGACAAAAACCTCTAATTCAGTTGAAAGGGCATTAACAACCGAAGCACCAACCCCATGCAATCCTCCGGAAACCTTATAACCGCCGCCGCCAAACTTACCACCGGCATGAAGAACAGTTAAAATAACCTCAACTGCAGGGCGACCAGTTTTTTCTTGAATTCCAACAGGTATACCACGTCCATTATCTGTTACCGTAATACTATTATCCTTTTCAATTACAACGTTAATCTCAGTACAATAGCCCGCTAAAGCCTCATCAATACTATTATCAACAATTTCCCATACTAGATGGTGAAGACCTTTTGCACTTGTTGAACCAATATACATTCCAGGACGCTTTCTTACTGCTTCAAGACCTTCCAGGACTTGTATTTGATTGGCATCATATGCTTGTTCAGGAACTGCATTTTGCTCCATTGCCATAACAGTCACCTACACTTTCCTTTGGCGTTGATTACAAAATCTATAGAAAACTTAACTTTTACAAGTAAATGAAGACATCTTAGGTAATAATAATTTCTTTAAAAGAATAGATATTAAAATATAAAAATGAGTAATAAGATAAAACTATAATAAAAATAGCCATGGATGAAAAAGTTTCTATTTAAAACTTTTGATGTTGAAATGTAGTCCCAGCACTAGACTATCAGTCAGAAACGGCCCATTTCTGCGACCGTCTTTTCAAGGTACTAGAAGCTAATGGGGAAAAGTAGATTTGTTCTGCAGTAACAATTACGGATTTATAAGATCCCTTAGCAATGTGTTCTGATTGATTGTTATACTGTTGTAAAAATTCATCCATGTTTGTTGAAGAAGTAAAGCTTTTCTTATCAATGATTGCGATAATATCCTCTGTCTTTATAACAGTTTCCTCTCCAAAATGAATATACAATCTTCCACCTCACTGAATCTTCTCTATCGTTCCGTTTTTCACATAAAAGGTAGACGCCTCTTTTAAGGTTTGATGGTCTATCCCCTCGACACTTGTTGTTGTCACAAAGGTTTGAACCTTTCCTTGGATAGTATTTAACAAGTGGGATTGCCGGTAGTTATCCAACTCTGATAGAACATCATCTAATAAAAGTATCGGGTACTCCCCAATCTCGGCATGAATAAGTTCTATTTCTGCCAATTTAATTGAAAGGGCTGTTGTCCTCTGCTGGCCTTGTGATCCAAACGTTTGAACGTCACGGTCATTCACAAAAAAAAGAAGGTCATCCCGCTGAGGACCAAATAATGTTACTCCACGGTCAATCTCTCTTTGTTTTACTTGATTATATTTATTTTCATATATACTTTTCATTTTCGACAAATCTTGCTCTTCTGATACATCAACAGATGGTTTGTATTTAATTTTTAATGTTTCAAGCCCGCGCGAAATCCCTTCATGAATGGGCATTGCCCAATTTTGCAGCAAATGAAGGAATTCAAATCGTTTTAATAGTATTTTTACAGCGATGGTAATAAATTGTTCTGTTAAGATATCAAGCATTGTTTCGTCAGTTTGTTTCTTAGTTTGCAGCTGCTTTAAGTAGTGGTTGCGCTGCTGAAGAATTTTATTCAACTGTCCAACTTCATGCAAATAGACAGGAGAAATCTGCCCTATCTCCATATCAATAAAGCGTCTTCTTACTTGAGGACTGCCTTTAACCAAATTTAGATCTTCCGGAGCAAACATAACAACATTCATATTTCCCACATATTGACTTAGCTTTTTTTGTTCAATATGGTTGTATTTTGCCTTTTTTCCTTTTTTTGAAATAACAAGCTCCATTGGCAGAGATCCATTACTTTTTTGAACTCTACCTTCTATTTTAGCATAATCTCTGTCCCAAAGGATAAGTTCTTTATCATTCGAAGTACGATGAGATTTAGCCATCGCCAGAACATAGATGGACTCCATCACATTTGTTTTGCCGTTTGCATTTTCACCGAGGATTACATTCACGTTGTTTTGGAACTGAATTTCGAGTTCTTCATAATTCCGGTAGTTTTTCAGTTGCAGTTGTTTGATAAACATTTAATTCATCCTTTGGAAATTGATCACCCTATTGAAGGATGTATGTGTCAAGACCAAGGATTTCAACCTTATCACCGGAACGAAGCTTCCTGCCTCGCCTTTGGTCTTTTTCTCCGTTGATGTGTACCTCATATTCACTTAAGAACCATTTAGCCATTCCACCAGTTGCAATTACATCTGCAGCCTTTAGAAATTGACCAAGTGTAATATAATCCGTATCAATTTTTATGGTTTTCATGCTGACTTCACTCCGTCATCAATAATATCTAATACTTCATTTTACTAAATATTTGTGAAGAATTCAAAGGTAACAGGAACCATTTTCGTGAGTTTATAGAGAAAACACCAATATCCTGCTAAATTCAGGAAAAGCCGCCGACATAATCGGCAGCTTTTCATAAGGGTATATCGATTTTATTCTGACTAGCTGAATTAATAGGTTCGAACAGGCAGAATCAATTGCAGGATTGTTTCATCATTGATTGGTTGAATGATAAACGGTCTCATTGCACCGGTAAAGCTAACTTTAATTTCTGTTCCTTCTAAGGCCTTTAGGGCATCCATCATATATTTGGCACTGAATGAAATTTTCAGCTCTTCCCCATCGACAGATAGTCCCTTAATTTCCTCGACTACCTTTCCTACTTCCGGGGTATTAGACGAAATTTCAACAATTTTATCCTCTAATGTTGCAAACTTAACGACATTATTTCGGCCCTCTCTTGCTAATAATGAGGCCCGGTCAATCGCCTGAAGAAACTCTTTTGTTTGTAAAACAACATCTGTTTTACTCTCGTTTGGAATTAATCTCGACGTATCAGGATAATTGCCTTCTAATAGTCTTGAGAAAAACAGCAGATGCTTTGCTTTAAATAAAATTTGATTTTCTGTAATAACGATTTCAACTAATTCATTGTTGTCCGCAAGAATCTTGCTCAATTCATTTAGACTTTTTCCTGGAATAACAACATTGTAATGCGCCGCTGGATCAATTTCTACTTTTGCTTTTCTTAATGCAAGACGATGACTGTCTGTTGCAATACAGTTTAGTTCGTTGTTTTCGATCTTCCAGTTGACACCTGTCAAGATTGGGCGTGTTTCTGAGGTGGACACTGCAAACGAAGTTTGTCGAATCATAGCCTTAAGCAGATCAGTAGGTATTTTAAATAGATTTTCTTCTTCAATTTGTGGAAGATGCGGATATTCATCTGCATCGAGACCAATTAAGTTAAATTCAGAGTTTCCAGAACGAATAACTGTTTGCAGATGGTTTTGTACTTCAATCTCAACTGTATCTGAAGGCAGTTTTTTGACCATTTCACTGAAAAATTTAGCTTGAAGCACAATCGCACCAGTTTGTTTAATATCGACAATTTCTTTATCCTCTTCTTCCTTTGGGATAAAGGATTCTATTGAGACATCTGAATCACTGCCGGTTAACGTAACGCCTTCATCTGAAGCGACAATTTTAATTCCAGTCAGGATTGGGATGGTTGTTCTACTCGTTACTGCTTTCATAACATCCTGGACACTTTGAACCAAGTGATCCCGTTGGATTATAAATCTCATTATTTTTAATCCTCCGTTTTAGGCTAATTTATATATATTTTTTTAATAAAAATAATAATAGTAATAGTAGGGCCTGTGATTATGTGGATAACTCCACAAGTCTAAGGAAACACAGCCTATCCACATGTGGACAGACTGTGCGTAAATTCAGCAAAGTTATTCACACTATTCTATTGTTAAAAGGTTAAGTAGATTTGTATTTAGGAACAATTGAATAAAGGTATTTATAGAATTGCAGTAAAACGAATTAAATGGAGTTAAACCTTTAATTCCTCATGAATATCTTTTAACTCTCGTTGCAACTGGGTATCCGATTGGAGTAACTTTGAAATCTTTTCATGAGCATGGATAACCGTAGTATGATCGCGTCCGCCAAACTCTTCGCCAATTTTCGGCAGTGAAAAGTCTGTTAGCTCCCTTGATAAATACATGGCAATCTGCCTTGGAAAGGCAACGGATTTTGTCCGTTTTTTTGCTTTGAAATCTTCCAATTTTACATTATAGTGCTCTCCAACAACTCGCTGAATTTCTTGAATCGTAATGACTTTAGGCTTTGACGTAGGAATAATATTCTTAAGAGCCTCGGCAGCTAAATCGGCATTAATATCTTTATTAACCAGTGAAGAATAGGCAACTACTCGAATTAGGGCACCCTCTAATTCTCGAATATTTGAGTCGATTTGATTAGCGATGTACAGCATGACTTCATTTGGAATTTCAAGCCCGTCCGCTTTTGCTTTTTTACGCAAAATAGCTATCCTTGTTTCCAAATCCGGTGGTGTAATATCCGTAATAAGTCCCCATTCAAAGCGTGACCGCAGCCGTTCCTCAAGTGTTGGAATTTCCTTTGGCGGACGATCACTGGAAATAACAATTTGCTTACTTTCCTCATGTAACGTATTAAATGTATGGAAAAATTCCTCTTGTGTTGATTCTTTTCCAGCTAAGAACTGAATATCATCAATTAGAAGAACATCTACATTTCGATACTTATTACGAAACTCTTCGGCCTTATTATCCCTGATGGAATTGATAAATTCATTTGTAAACTTCTCCGAAGACAGATAAACAACCTTTGCAGAAGGGTTATGATATAAAACATAATGGCCAATTGCGTGCATTAAGTGGGTTTTTCCTAGACCAACCCCTCCGTAGATAAATAATGGGTTGTAGGCTTTTGCAGGTGCTTCAGCTACAGCAAGTGAGGCTGCATGTGCAAACCGGTTTCCTGATCCAATAACAAAGGTATCAAAGGTATTCTTTTCATTCAGCATACTGGCAGGAAATTCCGAATGGCTATCAGCATTCTTCGTTTCTTTAGGAGGAGACGGCAGTTTTTCTCCTTTTTCGGCTTGACTTTGCGGAATAATGAATTTGACAGTGAATTCCTCTCCGGTGATCTCGTATAAAACCCCAGTGATTAACGGAGAATAACGTTCTTCAAGCCAATCTCGTGCAAATTCATTCGGAGCAGTTACAACTAAAGAATCTCCTTGAAGGGAATGGGCCTTCGTAGCTTTTAGCCATGTATCAAAGCTGGGCTTTGAAACCTTCTTTTCTACATTAGCTAATATACTATTCCAAAGATCCGTAATATTTTCCAACAGTTATCCCTCCTTTACTCTAGTTCGCATAAAAAACAAAAGGTTATACGGCAAGTACAACCTATTAGTAATCTATTTACGAAATGATGATTGTGGATAAATATATTAATAAGGAAATAATATAACCTTTCGACAATATCCACTAGTTGTGGACAACCTTTATAAACCTCCGTGAATAACTTATTCACAACTTATCAACAAACTGTGGATAAAATCGTTTTGTGGACAACTTGCTAAGGGTGAAAACACAAATATAATATCAAATAAATGCTAGCTATGCAACGGTTTTTGGGAGTTTATCCACAAGCTAAACAAGCTGTGATTAATAAATGTCCACAGGTAGTGGTTATGTGCAAAACCTGTCAATATATGTTGTGGATAAAAGGAAAAACTGTCGAAAATAATCCACAAGCCGTAAAAAAACGGAGTCGAATTCATTTCTGTGAAAAAATATTTTTTCATGGATTATTTTGTATATAGAATTACCTCGGACAAATAGCTGGAATGATGAAGTTTACTATATGATTTTGTATTCTCGTATCATTTATGTTATTTTTGTCCGTGACAGTAGTTGAAATTCAAGGTAATATTTGGGGGTAGAAAAATTATTTATGGGGAGTTATACTATTAAGAGTGTTGACATTTTTTGTTCACCTTATATATAATTAGAATACTGTCTTTAAGAGCAATTCCTCGAGGGAGGTGTCATATAATGAAAAGAACATATCAACCTAAAAAACGTAAACATAGTAAAGTTCACGGATTTCGTGCACGCATGAGCAGTGCAAACGGACGTAACGTTCTAGCACGTCGTCGTCGTAAAGGAAGAAAAGTATTATCTGCCTAGACCACTGAAATGTCAGTGGTCTTTTTTCTCATTAGGTGAAAAACTAGCATGGTGCTAGTAAAATTGTTGGCCCATTAAAGTTTCTGAAAATGCAGAGTGGGAATAATGAATAGAGAAGCCATTCCTTTAACGAATGTAAATGTAGGTGGATCCAGAATGAGAAAAGAGTATCGAGTTAAAAAAAATGAAGAATTCCAAGAGATATTTAAAAAGGGAAAATCGGTTGCCAATAGACAATTTGTTGTCTACACGTTAAAAAGGCCGGAGCAAAAACATTTTAGAATCGGACTATCTGTAAGTAAAAAAATCGGTAATGCGGTTACCAGAAATCAAATCAAACGATATGTCCGACAGGTATTTCATGAATTTGATGGTTATATACATAACGATGTTGACTATATTATTATTGCTAGAAAACCAACAGCCGATATGGACTTTTATGAAGTCCAAAAAAGCCTAACACATGTACTTAAATTAGCAAGAGTCCTTAAGAAATCCTTTGAGACTGTAAAGAAAGCGGAAGATCGCGACTGACTTAAATAAATTTCAATTAATAATATGCCATTTTAAAAGCGTTTACTTATAAAAGATGGTAAAATGGTTTAGATTGGACGTTGAGTGGAAAAAATATGTCATTATTAATCAGGCTAAATTTAAAGTAAAAAATACCTTATATGCTTTAAGGAGGAAAAAACGGTTGAAGAAAAAGCGAATATTTTTATTGATCGGTTTAATTTTGATGATTGCCCTTTTAGCGGGTTGTAATCAGACGAATGTTCCGATTACTTCTGAAAGTGAAGGCTTTTGGAATCAGTATATTGTATATCCGCTTTCATTATTCATTGTGAAAGTTGCTGAATTTGCAGGTGGAAGTTTTGGACTGGCAATTGTCCTTGTTACGATTATTATTAGGCTTGTTCTATTGCCGTTAATGATTAAACAAACAAAAAGTTCTAAAGCGATGCAAGCCATTCAACCTGAGCTGCAAAAGCTAAGAGAAAAGTATAGTTCTAAAGACCAAAAAACACAGCAAAAATTACAACAAGAAACAATGGAGTTATTCCAAAAATCCGGTGTTAATCCACTTGCTGGATGCTTACCGCTTGTTGTTCAAATGCCAATTTTAATCGGTATCTATCATGCAATTATGAGAACTCCGGAATTACAGGAACATGCTAATTTCCTTTGGTTTGATTTAGCGGCTCCAGATCCATTCTACTTATTACCGATCATTGCTGGTGTTACAACGTTTATCCAACAAAAAATTACAATGGTTGGAATGGAAAATAATCCGCAAATGGCTATGATGCTTTGGCTTATGCCAATTATGATCATTGTATTTGCAATAAATTTCCCAGCAGCCCTTGCACTCTACTGGGTTGTAGGAAACTTATTTATGATTGTCCAAACATACTTTATTAAAGGGCCGGATTTAAAAGCAGCTGCAGCGGCCGGAAAATCAGGAGGAGCAAAAAAGTGAAACAGGTTACTGCTACGGGACAAACAGTCAAAGAAGCAGTTGAATCAGCTTTAGCTCAATTACAAACAACAGAGGATCATACAGAAATTTCGATCATTGACGAGGGTAAAAAGGGGATTTTTGGAATCTTTGGCGCACGCCCTGCTGTTGTAAAGGTTTCAGTCAAAATGGACCCCATTGAAGAAGCAGAAAAGTTTTTAATAAGTGTATGTGAGAAAATGGGTGCTCCAATTACGATTGATGTAGAGAAAAGCGGAAAACAGGTTAAATTCATGCTATCTGGCGAAAAAATTGCATTACTTATTGGTAAAAGAGGACAAACACTTAATTCTCTGCAGTATTTAACCCAGCTGGTGATTAATCGTTTTTCTAATCAATATCTAAATGTCATCCTGGATGCTGAGGATTATCGGAAGCGAAGAAATGAAACGCTTATCCATTTAGCTGAAAAGTTGGCACAAAGGGCAGTTCAGTCAGGTAAAGAGGTTGCGTTAGAGCCGATGCCTTCGTATGAACGCAAAGTCATTCATTCTGCTTTAATGAATAATAAAAGAATTACTACGTATTCTAGTGGCGTCGATCCTCATCGACATATTGTGATTGCGCCAAATAAATAATGATTGTTAAAAGAAGCTGGTGCCCTTGGGGGTGACAGCTTCTTTTTTTACTTTCTCAATTAGAAAATGATTGCTGTAGAAATATAACGAATAAAGGAAACTGGGAAATAATATTGCCGTTTAGGAAATTTTCTTTCGTTCTTAGAGAAGTGCTTTGTTGTTATTCACATGTGGATAAGTTAAAATAAAATAATGGGTTTAAATAACTGTGGATAAGGTATAGAACTTTCTCTTTCGTGCAAACAATGGTAGTGGATAAAACAAGCTCATAAAATACAGCTTATAAGGATAGATGAGGTTTTTTCTTTAAGAGAGGTGAAAAGAGTGGAATTTGATACGATTGCAGCAATTTCGACTCCGATGGGAGAGGGAGCGATTGCGATTGTCCGCTTAAGCGGGAATCAGGCTTTTTCTATTGCAGAAAGGCTTTTTCGAAGTGTTAGCGGAAAAAACATAAGTGAGGAACCATCCCACACAATCCATTATGGACATATTATTGATCCGAAGACAAATGAGGTCGCTGAAGAAGTGATGATGTCTATCATGAGAGGACCGAAGACTTTTACTAAAGAGGATGTTGTTGAGATCAATTGCCATGGCGGATTGGTATCGGTAAACAGAGTATTACAGCTTTGTTTAAGAAATGGGGCTCGAATTGCAGAGCCTGGAGAGTTTACAAAAAGGGCATTTTTGAACGGCCGGATTGATTTATCTCAAGCCGAGGCTGTTATGGATTTGATTCGTGCTAAAACAGACAGGGCGATGAACGTCGCTCTTGGTCAAATGGAAGGCAGATTGTCCAACCTGATTACAAGGCTTCGCCAAGAGTTGATCGAAACCTTAGCGCAAATTGAAGTAAATATAGATTATCCTGAATATGACGATGTTGAAGAAATGACCCATAAGATGCTGAAAGAAAAGGCATCCTATGTGAAAAAGGAAATTGAACATTTATTGCAGACTTCCTCACAGGGCAAGATTCTTAGGGAGGGCTTGTCAACCGTTATTGTTGGTCGTCCAAATGTGGGTAAATCCTCCCTTCTGAATAGTCTTGTCCAGGAAAATAAGGCCATTGTGACAGATATTCCAGGGACAACTCGTGATGTAATTGAGGAGTATGTAAATGTCCGCGGGGTTCCGTTACGGTTGTTAGATACTGCCGGTATTCGTGAAACAGAGGACATTGTTGAAAGAATTGGTGTCGAACGGTCACGGCAGGTGCTAAAAGAAGCAGACCTTATTTTGCTTGTTCTTAATTATTCTGATGAATTAACGACGGAAGACGAAAACCTTTTTGATGTTGTAAACGGCATGGATGTTATTGTGATTGTGAATAAAACAGATCTTCCACAAATGATTGATATGGAACGTGTGAAGGAGTTAGCCAGTCATCATAAGCTGATTACCACGTCACTTATCGAGGAAAAAGGGATAGAGGAACTAGAAGAAGCGATTGCTGATCTCTTCTTTACGGGTTCCATTGAAGCGGGCGATATGACTTACGTATCGAACAGCCGCCATATCGCTTTACTAGATCAAGCCTATACGTGTATTAATGATGTGTTAGAAGGAATTGAGCTAGATACTCCGGTTGATATTATTCAAATAGATTTAACAAGAACATGGGAGCTTCTGGGAGAGATTATCGGTGAAAGTGTACAAGACAGCTTAATTAACCAATTATTTTCCCAATTTTGCTTAGGAAAATAGAAAAGCGGAAGCGCCTTCGGAACAAAAAGATTTTTGTTCCTGCGAAGCAAATTCAAGGAAGATTTCCTTGGGTGCTCACCCCCGACAAGCATAAGACGAGCCGGCATGAAGGTTGTTCTTTAACCTTCTTGACGGATTGTACGAAAAGTTTAGGCGACTGACCAGGGACGACCGGCATAAGACAAGCGCTGACAGAAGGCGTTCTTTGCCTTCCGAAGTGATTGGCTTATGTCCCGAGTCCCTAGGAGCCGACACTAGACATGCTTATGACCTCGAGGGGGTAGGCGCTGGAGCTAGACAAATAGAATAGCGGAGGCGCTCTTTAGGGCGGCCTCGAGACGCAAATTAGTTTAGGAGGCAACACCACCATGCAATATGAAGCAGGTAATTACGATGTGATTGTTATTGGAGCAGGACATGCGGGCTGTGAGGCAGGACTTGCAGCAGCCCGCCTTGGTGCTAAGACACTGATGGTCACAATTAATTTAGATATGGTCGCTTTCATGCCGTGCAACCCATCTGTCGGGGGTCCAGCAAAAGGAATCGTCGTAAGGGAAATTGATGCTCTCGGCGGGGAAATGGGAAAAAATATTGATAAAACCTACATTCAAATGAGAATGCTGAATACAGGTAAAGGTCCTGCTGTCCGCGCGTTACGAGCACAGGCTGACAAGGTTTCCTATCAGTTTGAAATGAAGAAAACACTAGAAAATGAAGAGAACCTTACCTTGATTCAAGGAATGGTTGAGCGTTTAATCGTAGAAGATGGTGTATGTAAAGGGGCCATTACCAAGACAGGGGCTATCTATCGTGCCAAAACGGTTGTCATCACAACGGGAACCTTCCTGCGCGGTGAAATTATTCTTGGGGAATTAAAATATTCCAGCGGTCCGAACAACCAGCAGCCTTCTATTAAGCTCTCTGAGCATTTAGAAGAACTTGGTTTTAATTTAGTCCGTTTTAAAACAGGAACTCCACCAAGGGTTAACAGCAAAACTATTGATTATAGTAAAACTGAGATTCAGCCGGGAGACGAAGAGCCCCGTGCATTCTCTTATGAAACAACGAAATATATCACGGATCAGCTCCCTTGCTGGCTTACGTACACAAATGAAGAAACACATACGATCATTGACCAAAATCTCCACCGAGCACCCATGTTCTCAGGAATGGTAAAGGGTACTGGGGCGCGCTATTGTCCTTCCATCGAGGATAAAATTGTTCGTTTCAGTGATAAACCTAGACATCAAATTTTCCTTGAACCTGAAGGACGTAATACAGAGGAAGTATATGTCCAAGGACTATCTACAAGTATGCCTGAAGATGTACAACATCGAATTCTACAATCCATTCCGGGTCTTGAAAATGCGCAAATGATGAGGGCGGGTTATGCCATTGAATACGATGCAATGGAACCATCACAATTGTGGCCTACATTAGAAACAAAGAAAATTAAAAACCTTTATACTGCGGGCCAAATTAACGGAACTTCAGGTTATGAGGAGGCCGCGGGTCAGGGCTTGATGGCTGGAATCAATGCTGGATTAAATGCACTCGAAAGAGATGAATTGATATTAAGTCGCTCTGATGCCTACATCGGCGTCTTAATTGACGACCTGGTTACAAAAGGTACAAATGAACCTTATCGTTTGCTTACTTCAAGGGCTGAATACCGATTGCTGCTTCGCCACGATAATGCAGATTTACGTCTTACTGAAATTGGCCATCAAATCGGTCTGATTTCGGAAGAACGTTACGAGCGCTTTACGAAGAAGAAAGAAGCAATTGAAGGTGAGAAGAAACGCCTTCAGAACCTCATTCTGAAACCAAATCAAGAGGTTCAAGGGTTAATTAAAAGTGTGGGAGGCAGCGAGCTGAAGGATGGAATCAGAGCATCTGATTTATTAAAACGTCCGGAGATGAGCTACGAGCATATTGAACAGCTTGCGAAAAGCGAAGCAGAGCTTGATTCAGAAGTAAAAGAGCAAGTGGAAATTCAAATTAAATATGAAGGCTATATAGAAAAATCTTTGCAGCAGGTTGAGCGGTTAAAGAAAATGGAAAATAAGAAAATCCCGGAAAATATTGATTACCAGGCTATTACAGGCCTAGCTACGGAAGCAAGGCAAAAATTAGAGAAGATTCGTCCACTGTCACTTGCACAGGCATCCAGAATTTCAGGGGTGAATCCTGCTGATATTTCAATCCTGCTTGTATATTTAGAGCAAGGGAAAATTGCGAAAGTCTCAAATGACTAAGGCACAAGGTATATCAAGCAAAAAGTGGGAAAGGATTTATTGATGAATACAGACCAATTTATCAAGTTGCTTGAGGAGAAGGGCATTTCCCTTACCTCTACTCAAATTGAACAATATGAAACGTATTACCGGCTGCTTGTCGAGTGGAACGAAAAGATGAATTTAACGGCGATTACGGAAAAGGAAGATGTGTATTTAAAGCATTTCTTTGATTCCATAACAGCCGGTTTTTACTTCAATTTTGATCAGGAGATTCAGGTTTGTGATGTCGGAGCTGGTGCCGGTTTCCCAAGCATCCCTATTAAAATTGCATTTCCAAAGATTCATGTTACGATTGTCGATTCTCTCAATAAGAGAATTCACTTTCTCGAGCATTTAGCAGAGCAGCTGCAGCTTAAGGATGTCCGGTTTATCCATGATCGTGCTGAAACATTCGGTCAATCGAGAGAACATAGAGAGGCCTATGATGTTGTGACAGCAAGAGCCGTAGCAAGAATGTCAGTATTAACTGAACTTTGCCTGCCGCTTGTGAAAATCGGCGGTACCTTTATTGCAATGAAGGGTGCCAGCGGAATTGAAGAACTCCATGCTGGAGAAAAGGCAATATCTTTATTAGGTGGTGCACTGAAGGAGTCCTTCGCCTTCTCCTTACCGTTTGAGGAGAGCGAACGGAATATCTTTTTAATCAGGAAAGAGAAGCAATCGCCAAAGAAATATCCTCGAAAACCTGGAACGCCTAATCGAAGCCCTATTGAATAGAGTTACTTTTTCTTTTCAAATATGGCATAATTCATTTATAAAATAATAAATAATGCTTTTTTACCATAGAGTTTAACTTCATTCAGCAGAAGTCTCTCACTATTATAAGTGTGGGACAAATGTAAAAAACTCTCTGATTCAGAGTTTAAACCCTGGCTGAATGAAGTTAAGCCTCCGGCGGATACCTCGGATTTTTCATCGGTAATTTATCGAGCGAGCTCGATAAAAATCCGGGTGCAAATTCGGCGGGGCGAATTTGATTATATAAGAAAAAAGATGACTTAGCTTGCGAGGGAAATGATTAGGTCAAAATTCACTTTTGTTGCAGGAGGACTTGTCGTTTTCTTCGAGAATAAGTATTTAGGGAGTTTCGTAAAGGTGGTGCAGGGTGATGAAGCAATCTATTTCACGCTTTTTTGGCCTCGGCGAAAAGGAAAACCGGCTGGAAATCGAGAATACGGCTGAAACCGATCTCGATGAAATAGTTAAAAATGAAGAAATTAAGAAGATCCCGATTGATCAAATCGTACCAAATCGGTTTCAGCCAAGAACTATTTTTGATGACGATAAAATTGAAGAATTATCCCGTACAATTCATACACATGGTATTATTCAGCCAATTGTGGTAAGGGAATTTGGACGGGATTCTTACGAAATTATTGCCGGTGAACGAAGATGGCGGGCAATGAAAAAGCTTGGATGGGACTTAGTTCCAGCAATAATTAAAAACTTTAATGACACTGAAACAGCTTCTGTTGCGCTGATTGAAAACCTCCAGCGGGAGGAGCTCTCTCCTATTGAGGAAGCTATTGCCTATGGTAAGCTGCTTGAGCTTCACCAATTAACACAGGAGGCACTGGCGCAGCGGCTTGGCAAAGGGCAGTCAACGGTTGCAAATAAGCTGCGTTTACTTAAACTGCCGCAGGAAGTACAGGATGCTTTATTGAACAAAACCATTACAGAACGCCATGCCCGTTCACTTATTCCACTAAAAAACCCGGAAAAACAAGTGAAATTATTAGAGGAAATTATTGAAAGAAATCTGAATGTGAAACAGACTGAAGACCGAGTTGCGAAGTTGCTTGAGCAGGCAGTCGAAAAGCCGAAGCCGAAACGAAAAGCGTTTAGCAAGGATATGCGTATTGCCGTTAATACAATTCGGCAATCCTTATCAATGGTGACAGACAGCGGAATTAAGCTTGATACACAGGAAGAGGAACACGAAGAATACTATCAATTTACAATTAAAATACCAAAAAAGAAATAGGAAAAGCGGATGTGGTCTAAAGCAGGCCGCCTGCCTTTTAATAGTTTACTATGTTTCTCCTGTAAAAGAGGGTGTTTGCGCACCCTCTCTTTTTTTTGTAGACAAGCCCTCACTATTTTTATAAAGAAAAGTTCTATTAACCTATTTGATTCATGATAAAATAGAATACATATATAAAAGCGGAGACGCCTTGCCCAGCCGCGACCAGCTTAAGACGAACCGGGGAGAAGGTTGTCCTTTAACCTTATCATCGGGGCGGCTTAAGACCTCGAGCGGCTAGGCGTCGCAGCTGGATAGTATAAAAGCGGAAGCGGCTCGACTTGCTTAATTAATTTCCATGGAAATAAAGGTAGGTGGTAATATGGGAAAAGTGATTGCAATAGCAAACCAAAAAGGCGGTGTGGGTAAGACAACCACTTCTGTTAATCTTGGAGCTTGCTTAGCTTACATAGGAAAAAAGGTGTTATTGATAGACATTGATCCGCAAGGGAATGCGACCAGTGGTGTAGGAATTGAAAAGGCCGACGTTGACCAATGTGTTTATGATGTACTGGTTGATGATGTGGAGGCAAATCAAGTAATTAGACCGACTGCAGTGGAAAATCTTTATTCCCTCCCTGCCACCATTCAGCTTGCAGGAGCGGAGATTGAATTGGTCCCTACGATTTCAAGGGAGGTTCGTTTAAAAAGGGCTCTGGAAAAAGTAATTGGCGAGTTTGATTATATTCTAATCGACTGTCCTCCGTCTTTAGGACTCTTGACGCTTAATGCATTGACAGCTGCCGACTCTGTCCTTATTCCCGTGCAATGTGAGTATTATGCCTTAGAGGGACTAAGTCAGCTTTTGAATACTGTTCGTTTGGTACAAAAGCATTTAAATAACGATTTAAAAGTAGAAGGTGTTCTTTTAACAATGCTTGATGCCCGGACGAATCTGGGAATCCAGGTCATTGATGAAGTCAAAAAATATTTTCAAGACAAGGTGTATAAGACCATTATTCCTAGAAACGTACGTCTAAGTGAAGCACCAAGTCATGGTGAACCAATTATTATTTATGATTCTAAATCCCGAGGTGCTGAAGTGTATTTAGATTTGGCAAAGGAAGTGGTTAAGAATGGCTAAAGGGCTTGGTAAAGGTCTTGGCAGAGGTCTTGGGAAGGGACTCGACGCATTATTGCCTAATGAGGATAAAGATGTCGTTATTAAGGAAATTAATATTAGGGATTGCAAGCCTAATCCTTATCAGCCGCGGAAAATCTTTGATGAAGAAGCAATCGAGGAGCTAAAGCAATCCGTCATAGAGCATGGTATTTTGCAGCCGCTTATTGTAAGAGCGACAATTAAAGGCTATGAAATTGTTGTTGGTGAAAGACGGTATCGTGCTGCAAAAGCGGCAGGCCTTACAAAGGTTCCTGTTATTGTAAGGGAGCTATCCGAGCAGCAAATGATGGAATTTGCGATACTAGAGAACCTGCAGCGAGAGGATTTGACTCCAATTGAAGAGGCCTCAGCCTATCAATTATTAATAGAAAAATTAAAGGTTACGCAGGAAGAACTAGCGAAAAGACTAGGAAAAAGCAGACCACATATTGCGAATCATATTCGGCTTCTGTCGCTTCCTCAAAAAATTCAGGAGCTAATTTCAGAAGGTAAAATTTCAATGGGACATGGACGTGCCCTTTTAGGCCTTCGTAAAAAAGAGGTAATCCCTAACGTCGTTGAAAAGATTTTAAAGGACGGGTTGAATGTTCGGCAGTTAGAGCAATTAATTCAGCAATTAAACAGCCCTGTTCCACGTGAAACGAAGAAGCCTGTTCCAGAGAAGGATATTTTTATACAAGCACAGGAATCTAATTTACGTGAACGATTCGGTACAACGGTCCATATTAAGCAAACAAAGAATAAGGATAAGGGGAAAATAGAAATTGAGTTTTTCTCGAACGAAGACCTTGAACGAATATTGGAAATGCTAGAAACAAGATCGGTCAATTAAACCATCAAATCTGGATGGTTTATTTTTTTGAAATGGACAGAATAAATGAACTGACAAATGACAGGGAGCCTCTTCTCCCTTCTTCTTATGGGGTGAACAAATGTTTTTATTAGGTACGGCAGTAAATAGTCTGCTTATTATTATTGGTTCCATCATTGGCAGGTTTCTCAACCGGATTCCGGAGCAAATGAAAACAACAGTTATGTATGCCATGGGTCTTGCTGTTATAGTGTTAGGCATGCAAATGGGATTTAAAAGTGAGAATTTCTTAGTTGTTATCCTGAGCCTGGCGTTTGGAGCGATGATTGGTGAAACCTTAAAATTGGAGGATAAGCTGAACGATTTAGGAGTTTGGCTGGAAAATAAGATAGGCTCCAAAGCACAGGGAAGTATTTCCCAAGGATTTGTTACAGCTACCTTGATTTTTGTTATTGGTGCGATGGCTATTCTTGGAGCACTGGACAGCGGAATTCGTGGGGATCACTCTGTTTTGTATACAAAGGGGATTATTGATGGAATTACTGCTTTTATCTTAACAACTACATTAGGAATTGGTGTTCTGTTTTCAGCAGTTCCTGTCTTTTTATATCAGGGACTTATTGCTTTATTTGCTACCCAAATTGATCGGTTGGTTCCTGCTGCCTTAATGGATCAATTTATTGTCGAAATGACGGCAACAGGCGGAATCATGATCATTGCCATTGGCTTGAATGTGACAGGATTAACAAAGATTAGAGTTGCAAACCTATTACCAGGAATCCTCGTTACTGCAGTGATAGTGACTGTAATGTACTTTTTCAACCGTTAATAAAGGGTGTCAGGCACCACAAAAAGACAAATCGCTTCTATTTGTCTTTTTGTGGTGCCTGACACCTTATGGAGTTTGCTCATGGTCTATTGCCCATGAGAGTTTGGAAAAGGAGTATTTTGGTTCATAAAATGTACTTGAATGGTATATGCCGTCCGCGATTGTTTTGGCCATTTCCATTACAAGATGCAGTCTGGTGTTTTGTAGAACAAAATATTCCATAAATCCACTGACGTTTACAATGCCAGTTATATGGATATCTCCAACAGCTGGAAGGTCCTTATTGACCCCTGATCCAGGCTTTACCGGTCCACAGCCTATTTGGATGACTCCTACGCTTTTCAGTCTCCCTAAGCAGGCATCAATACCGATAATAAATGGATTTATATGTTTGGCTTTAATTTCAGTTAATTTCTCTGCTAAGTTTAAGGCGTGAATGGGATTTTCTAACGTTCCATATACATGAAAGGATTGGGGTGTTTTTTCTTGGAGTAAAGTGCCGATAAGCGGCCCTAATGAGTCACCAGTTGAGCGATCTGTTCCGATACAGACAAAGACAATGGGACGATTGAGTGAGTCAGGCATTAACGCTATTAATTCCCTTGCCACCTTGTCTACGGCATCCTGCTCATCGTGGTTTACTCTGAATGCTTCATTTTTTATTTTATTAAAAATGCTCGATTTATAATTCAACACGCACTCTCCCCCCTATTTAAAGGCTAGAAAATTATTTGTGGGACCTTTTTTAAAATAGTCTTTTTAGGCCATAATCGTTTTTCATTTATTGGTGGTACGATCAGATTTCTTTTCAAATAAACAGTTTTCTATTAGTATACGGATAATTTTCTATATCTATACATATCTTTGCTACTTTAATTTTTTAAGTGCGAATCGGAAACCTTATGGTATAAGGAAGTTAGATGGAGAAAGGGAGACTTTATTCTTCAAAGATAAAGGGATAGTTGTTAAAATGAACATGTCTTATGAGATAGAATGAAACTCAATAAATATGTAGGGTGAGAAGATGGATTATATTGGAAAAATGATACAACGTATTTTAGGAAAGTTGTCTAATGAGGACGTCTGGCTACGCATTGGTGAAGGTTCCTTAAAGATTTTGGGCATTATTATTGTATCTATGCTTGTTGTTCGGTTAGGGAAATTGGCGATTCAAAATATCTTTGCTGCAAGGAGACATTCTCCCTTAAGAATCTCTGAACGCCGAGAGGCAACACTTTTAAAGCTATTGCAAAATATTCTGACGTACGTCATTTACTTTGTTGCTATATTAATGATTCTTTCAACCCTTACCATCGATGTAGGCGCATTGCTTGCAGGGGCTGGAATTGTCGGGCTTGCGGTTGGATTTGGCGCACAGAGCCTTGTAAAGGATATTATTACAGGATTTTTTATCATATTTGAAGATCAGTTTTCTGTCGGTGATCATGTTAGAATCGGTCAATTTGAAGGTACGGTGGAGGAAATTGGTCTAAGAACAACGAAAATTAAGCAATGGACGGGAGAGCTTCATATTTTACCGAACGGAAGTATTATTGAGGTTACAAATTTTTCTTTGCATAATAGTGTAGCCGTTGTTGACATTAGCGTTTCATATGATGAAGATATAAAAAGAGTGGAACAGATTATTGAAGATTTTCTTGTAACGGCGAAAGACAAATATGAGGATATTGTCGATGAGCCGAAGTTATTAGGGGTCCAAAGCATGGGTGCATCGGAAGTAATGCTGCGGGTTACTGCTGAAACCGCTCCTATGAAGCACTTTCCGATAGCCAGGGAATTGAGGAAGGAAATTAAGCTTTGTCTGGATAAACACGGAATTGAAATCCCATATCCAAGGCTTGTTATGTATTCTAGGCAGGAGCATGAGTCTGCATATAAAAAGGGAGTATAGCGGAATAGGAGGAATTTTAATTGGAAACAAAAGAATTTGGTTTAAATGATGTTGTGGAAATGAAAAAGGCCCATCCTTGTGGAACGAACCGCTGGAAAATTATTCGATTAGGGATGGATATACGGATAAAATGTGAAGGCTGCTCACACAGTGTCATGATTCCAAGAAAAGAGTTTGCCCGCAAAATGAAGAAAATACTCGTAAAGCACGAAGAGGTGTCTGAATAATCATTTGCGCTTTTCTAAATAAATCACTATAATTGTTTGAGGTTTGTATTCGTTTAAAATGAAATGAATTTTTCTTGAAAATAGAGGATGTATGATTGAGCTACTATACTTGAGGAGTGACGAGGATGGCTTTAACAGCTGGAATAGTAGGATTGCCCAATGTTGGTAAGTCTACTTTATTTAATGCAATAACACAGGCAGGTGCTGAGTCTGCGAACTATCCATTTTGTACAATCGATCCAAATGTTGGGGTAGTAGAGGTACCGGATGTCCGTCTAAATAAATTAACGGAGCTGGTTCAGCCGAAAAAAACAGTACCGACAACATTTGAATTTACAGATATTGCGGGAATTGTAAAAGGTGCAAGTAAAGGCGAAGGTTTAGGAAACAAATTCCTTTCCCATATTCGTGAGGTGGACGCCATTTGTCAGGTTGTCCGTTGCTTTGAAGATGAAAATATTACACATGTTTCTGGCAAAGTAAACCCGATTGATGATATTGAAGTAATCAATCTTGAGTTGATTTTGGCAGATCTTGAGTCAGTTGAAAAGCGGATTGGTCGTGTTGAAAAGCTGGCTAAGCAAAAGGATAAGGATGCGGTTATTGAGTTTGAAGCCCTACAAAAGTTGAAGGAAGCTTTTGAAGCAGACAAGCCGGCGAGAACGGTTGAATTTACAGATGAAGAGCAGAAATTTGTAAAGGCACTTCACCTTCTTACAATTAAGCCTGTTCTTTATGTTGCCAATGTAGGAGAAGATGATGTGGCGGATCCATCAGAGAATCCTTATGTACAAATGGTTAAAGAATATGCTGCAAAAGAAGATGCTGAGGTCATTGTCATCTGCGCCAAAATTGAGGAAGAAATTTCAGAGCTTGAAGGGGAAGAAAAGGAAATGTTCCTTTCAGAGCTTGGAATTGCGGAATCTGGTCTGGATCAGTTGATTAGAGCTGCATACAGCCTATTAGGATTAGCGACATATTTTACAGCTGGTGTACAGGAAGTACGTGCGTGGACATTCCGTACTGGTATGAAGGCGCCGCAATGTGCTGGAGTTATTCACTCAGACTTTGAAAAAGGCTTTATCCGTGCCGAAACGGTTTCATACGAGGATCTGTTAGCTGCGGGAAATATGGTAGCAGCAAAAGAAGCCGGTAAAGTTCGCCTTGAAGGTAAGGATTATGTAGTGAAAGACGGAGACGTCATGCACTTCCGTTTTAACGTTTAATATTTATAGAGGTGTCAGGCACCACATATGGACAGTTTCAACAATTTGTCCTTTTGTGGTGCCTGACACCTTTTTTTTAACTTCATTCAGCAGAAGACCTCCACTTCTAAAGTTTAGGGGTGGATGCAAATAAGCTCTCTGATTCATAAGAGTTGAAATCCCAGCTGAATGAAGTTAAGCCTCCGGCGGATGCCTCTGATTTTTTAATGGAAATTTATCGAGCGAGCTCGATAAAAATCCGGGCGCAAATTCGACGAGCGAATTTGATTTTTTGATTCGACATTGCTTTTCATTTATCGATATGCTATAATCTTTTTCTGTGAGTAATTAATAATTGCTCCTTGCCCAATGATGGGCCGCTTAGACCAAAAGGAGGTGAACGTGATGAGAAAGTACGAAGTTATGTACATCATCCGCCCAAATATTGAAGATGAGGCCAAAAAAGCTCTTGTTGAGCGTTTTAACGGTATCCTAACAGATAATGGCGCGGAAATTGCAGAAGCTAAGGATTGGGGTAAACGTCGTCTTGCATATGAGATCAATGATTTCCGTGACGGTTATTATCAACTAATCAATGTTAATGCTGAGCCAGCTGCTGTTGAAGAATTCAGCCGTTTAGCTAAAATCAGCGAAGACATCATTCGTCATATTGTTGTTAAAAACGAAAAGTAAGCTTAACATAAATAATTTTCAAACCATTTGTTTCAGCAGGAAACAAATAGCTGTTGGAAGGAGTTGATTCTGATGTTAAATCGTGTTGTTCTTGTTGGTCGTTTAACGAAGGATCCTGAATTGCGTTACACGCCAAGCGGTGTAGGTGTTGCTACCTTTACATTGGCTGTGAATCGTACATTTTCAAATCAACAAGGTGAACGGGAAGCAGACTTTATTAATTGCGTGGTGTGGCGTAAACAGGCAGAAAACGTGGCAAACTTTTTGAAAAAGGGAAGTCTTGCTGGTGTAGATGGCCGTGTCCAGACACGGAATTATGAAGGACAAGATGGCAAACGTGTTTACGTTACGGAAATTGTTGCTGAAAGTGTACAATTCCTTGAACCAAAAGGTGGTTCTGGCGGCGGCGGTAACAGAGGCGATTTTGGTAATGCAGGCTTCGGCGGCGGTCCGCAGGATTACGGATATGGAAACAACAATCAGAATCAGCAACGCCAACAACCAAACAAATCAAATAACCAGGGCTATACTCGCTTAGATGAGGATCCATTTGCTCAGGATGGTCAAATTGATATTTCTGATGATGATCTTCCATTCTAAGAGTATAACTACCTGAACGTGATAAAATACCTATAAAGGAGTGACTGAACTATGGCAATGGGTGGACGCAGAGGCGGACGTGCAAAACGTCGTAAAGTTTGCTATTTCACAGCAAATGGTATCACTCACATCGACTATAAAGATGTAGATTTACTTAAAAAATTCATCTCTGAACGCGGTAAAATTTTACCTCGTCGTGTGACTGGTACAAGCGCTAAATACCAACGTAAATTAACAACTGCTATCAAACGTTCTCGTACAATGGCATTGTTACCATACGTATCTGGCGAATAATAATTAAAGCGGAGGCAGCCTTGCTGCCGCTCCCTTTTTAAAGGACATCTGAATGGATGTCCTTTTTATTTTGTTCACAAGATGCTACTGGTTGATTTGTTCGTGAGTAGGATGGTTGAACATCAAGAGGATAGTCGATAAAATGGAGTAATAAAAGATGATGAATATAATCCTCAGTAAGGGGTGTAAAATTGAAAAATGTACATAAGCTGACAGAGGGGGCTATTTTATTAGCAGCATATACTATCATGCTGTTAATCACAATCTACGTGCCGATACTTGGTGCTGTTGTTAACCTATTCCTGTCCCTTCCGTTTATTATGTTTGCTGCAAAACATAACCGACAGTCTTCCATTGTCTTTATGGTTGCTGCCACACTGTTATCATTAATCGTTGGTACCTTTTTTGCTATTCCATTAACGCTGGCCTATGGGTTAACAGGAATTGTGATGGGTGATTTTGTCCGGAATCAAAAAGGCAGAGCTGCTGTATTCCTCGCAGGTTCGATTACCTTTCTTCTAAACTTAGTCATCCAATACGCGGTAGCGGTTGCCTTTTTTAAAATGGATTTTATCCAACAAAGCATTGATTTAGTTAGAGAATCTGTCGATCAATCCATGGGCATGCTGGAAATGCTGGGTCAGGAACCAAATACAGTACTACTTGAACAGTTGAATGCAGGGATTGACCTGCTTCAGTCGCTTATTCCAAGTATATTTGTGGTGATTTCCTTAGCAACGGTATTTCTAATCCAATTAGTTAGCTTCCCTATCGTGAAAAGGTTTGGAGTGAAAATTGGAGAATGGAGTTCCTTTAGAGACCTGACACTGCCAAAGAGTCTCCTTTATTATTTTATATTTGCTCTCTTGGCGTCCTTTTTTATTCAAACTGAAAATGGGGGCTACTTCCACTTAGCTTTAACAAATATCCTATTTGTACTACAATTATTAATGGTTGTACAGGGACTTTCTTTTATATGGTATTTCAATCACTCCAGAGGATGGTCAAAGGCTCTGCCCATCATTATAACCGTCATGGTATTCGTTATGCCGTTTCTTCTTTATATTGTTTGGATTTTAGGTATAATTGACTTAGGATTTGATTTAAGGAAAAGGTTATTAAAATAACTAAACACTACTGTTCAGGAGCTGAAATCATGCCTTTAAACTTAAAAAAGCGATCCATTCGTAATCTTTTATATGGATTGATGGGTATAACAGTGGTGCTTCTAGGGATAACAGCTTACTATAATTGGCTGATTAGTGCTGCCGGATTTGTCCTGTCTGCTCCCCTCTTTTTTTTCATCATACTTTTCGATATACGTGAGCAAAAAGAGATAGAAAAGTATATTTCAACCCTTTCGTATCGTGTGAAAAAGGTCGGAGAAGAAGCACTAATGGAAATGCCGATTGGGATTATGCTGATTAATGATGAGTACTACATTGAGTGGACAAATCCATTTATTTCATCCTGTTTTTCTGAGGATACATTAATCGGAAGATCATTATATGATGTAGCCGAATCGATTGTCCCCTTAATTAAGCAGGAAGTAGAGACCGAGATTATTACTCTTCATGACCGAAAATTCCGTGTCATACATAAGCGTGATGAGAAGCTCCTCTACTTTTTAGATGTTACAGAGCAGGCTGAAATAGAAAAGCTTTACGAGGATGAACGAACCGTAATCGCTGTTGTATTCCTTGATAACTATGATGATGTGACACAGGGAATGGACGATCCTACCAGGAGTAGTCTCAATAATTTAGTTACCTCTATTTTAAATCATTGGGCCCAGGAAAACGGACTGTTTATTAAAAGAGTGTCATCCGACCGTTATATAGCCGTATTCAATGAATCCATTCTACAGGATCTTGAAAAAGGAAAGTTCACAATATTGGATGATGTCCGGGACGCCACAACGAAGCAAAATGTCGGTCTAACATTGAGCATTGGGGTGGGAACGGGAGTCTCCTCCCTGCCTGAGCTTGGGGCTCTTGCACAATCTAGTCTTGACCTTGCACTTGGAAGAGGCGGAGATCAGGTAGCCATTAAACAATCGAATGGGAAGGTTAAATTTTTCGGCGGTAAATCAAATCCGGTTGAAAAAAGGACTAGAGTTCGAGCTCGCGTTATTTCCCATGCATTGAGAGAATTGGTTGTTGAAAGTGAAAAGGTCATTATTATGGGTCATAAATACCCTGATATGGATGCTATCGGTGCTGCCATTGGTATTTTAAAGGTGGCTCAGATGAATCAGCGTGAGGGCTATGTTGTCGTTAACTTTAATGAGATTGATACTGGTGTTAGAAGGCTGATGGAGGAAATTCAAAAGCATGAAGTATTATTTTCCCGCTTTATCACTTCAGAGCAGGCATTGGAAATTGCTACAGAAGATACATTGCTTGTCATTGTCGATACACATAAGCCATCAATGGTCATTGAAGAAAAGCTGTTAGCTAAAATTGATCATACGGTGGTCATTGACCACCACCGCCGTGGTGAAGAGTTTATCAGTCATCCACTTCTTGTATATATGGAACCGTATGCATCCTCGACATCTGAATTAGTGACGGAATTACTTGAATATCAGCCGAAGAACAGTAAAATTGAAATGCTGGAGGCTACTGCTTTATTGGCAGGAATTATTGTCGATACGAAAAGCTTTACATTAAGAACCGGATCAAGAACCTTTGATGCTGCATCCTATTTGCGGGCACATGGGGCGGACACTGTGTTAGTTCAGCGATTCTTAAAGGAAGATATCGATACGTATGTAAGAAGAGCGAAGCTGATTGAGGCTGTTACTTATTATCATGATGGGATTGCCATTGCCACAGGCAATGAAGATGAACTATATAATCAGGTGTTACTTGCTCAAACCGCAGATACTTTGTTATCAATGGATGGAGTGAAAGCATCCTTTGTACTTTCCAGACGGTCAGAAAGTATGATTGGCATTAGTGCCCGTTCTTTAGGGGAAATCAATGTCCAAATCATTATGGAAGCTCTGGATGGAGGAGGACACTTAACGAATGCCGCAACCCAGCTAACTGGTGTCACAGTTGAAGAGGCAGAACAGCGTCTTAAGATGGCAATTGATGAATATTTCGAAGGGAGAACGAAAGAATGAAAGTAATTTTTCTAAAAGACGTAAAAGGTAAAGGTAAAAAAGGTGAAGTAAAAAATGTTGCTGACGGATACGCACAAAACTTTCTATTAAAACAGGGTTTAGCAGTTGAAGCAAACCCAACAAATGTCAGTAGCTTAAATGCACAAAAGAAAAAGGAAGAAAAGCTAGCAGCAGAAGAGCTTGAAGAAGCAAAAAAGTTAAAAACGAAGGTTGATGAAATTACCGTGGAGCTGTCTGCAAAATCTGGAGAAGGCGGCCGTTTATTCGGGTCAATTACAAGCAAGCAGATTGCAGAAGAATTACAAAAGAAGCATGGTATTAAAATTGATAAACGTAAAATTGAATTAGAGGATGCTATTCGTTCACTAGGATATACGAAAGTACCTGTCAAGCTTCATACGGAAGTAACGGCTACTTTAAATGTTCACGTGAAGGAAGCATAATCACAGACAAACGGATCTTTTGGTATTATACTTATTTTGGAAGTTCCATTCTCCAAAAAACATGTTACAATATAAAAGTATTAGGAATGTGATCAGCCTTCTGGTCACATTTCTTTAACGAATGAAGGTTACTAAAAGTCCTTTACAGGCTCCCTTTAGCCACGATGGAAGTAGATCACGATTGGAACTATCACTTGTGATGTGCATGAATGGTTGAATTGAAGGGTGCTTTTTTATATGCTGATAAATAATTATTAAAATTGATAGTTTACAATAATAGATGATTGATATAGATTGAGCCTTTTATTGATATATAACTAGATAAGTGCTCATGCAATTGCGTCTTATGCTATGCCTGAGGCTAGCGAGGCGCTTGCGCATTCCAGATAGGGGGTTAATGAATGAGTGAATTAATGGCGGATCGTCTTCCACCTCAAAATATGGAGGCTGAGCAGGCAGTATTAGGGGCTATTTTTCTTGAGCCGTCATCACTTACGTTGGCATCCGAGATTTTGATTCCTGAGGATTTTTACCGCGGCGCCCATCAGCGTATTTTCGATGCTATGCTGTCTTTGAATGACAAAGGGGAAGCAGTCGATTTAATTACAGTTTCGGGAGAGCTTGCTGCAAAGAAACTATTAGAGGACGTTGGCGGATTTAGTTATTTAAGTGAACTAGCCGGTTCTGTACCGACGGCAGCGAATATTGAATACTATGCGAAAATTGTTGAAGAAAAGTCCATCTTGCGCAGATTGATTCGAACAGCAACAAATATTGCACAGGAAGGCTATACGCGTGAGGATGAAGTTGATGCATTGTTAAGTGAAGCGGAGAAAGATATTTTAGCCGTTTCACAAAGAAAAAATTCAGGTGCATTTCACGATATTAAGGATGTCCTAGTTCGTACCTACGACAATATTGAACAGATGCATAATAGTGCCGGCGAAATTACCGGTATCGCTACTGGGTTCACAGAGCTTGATAAAATGACAGCAGGCTTTCAGCGAAATGACTTAATTATTGTAGGAGCTCGTCCTTCTGTTGGTAAGACAGCCTTCGCGTTAAATATTTCTCAGAGTGTTGCAACAAAAACAGGTGAAAATGTTGCGATCTTCAGTTTGGAGATGGGGGCGGAACAGCTTGTTATGCGTTTGCTTTGTGCTGAGGGGAATATAGACGCCCAGAGATTAAGAACGGGAGCATTGACTGATGAAGACTGGGGTAAGCTAACGATGGCGATGGGAAGCCTATCAAATGCAGGGATTTTCATCGATGATACACCTGGGGTTAGAGTGCAGGACATCCGAGCGAAATGCCGCCGTTTAAAACAGGAGCATGGACTTGGAATGATTCTGATTGACTACCTGCAGTTAATTTTAGGAAGTGGACGTTCCGGCGAAAACCGTCAGCAAGAGGTATCAGAAATTTCCCGTTCCTTAAAAGGACTTGCACGTGAGCTGCAAGTGCCTGTTATCGCGCTTTCACAGCTTTCCCGTGGTGTGGAGCAGCGCCAGGACAAGCGTCCAATGATGTCAGATATCCGTGAATCAGGAAGTATTGAGCAGGATGCTGATATTGTTGCCTTTTTATATCGTGATGATTATTATGATAAAGAATCAGAGAATAAGAATATCATTGAAATCATTATTGCAAAGCAGCGTAACGGCCCAACTGGAACAGTCTCTCTTGCCTTTGTCAAAGAGTATAACAAATTCGTTAATCTTGAACGGCGGTTTGATGACTCAGCTGTTCCACCTGGTGCATAGCAATAAATTGTTATACAAAAGGCCTGCAGGGTTCCAATACCAGCAGGTCTTCTTTCTGTTTTTTCTATTAATCTAGTAGGATAAAAACGGGGATAGTTATATTTATACGAACATATTATTATATTTAATTTAAAATGTTCGGGTTTTATTGATTTTAGGAGCAATCATTGGTAAACTATAAGTTGTTTGATGATTATAACTTTATTTGTCTTGTGCCCTCGGGGAGGTTAACAGTTTTTAGCGTAACCTGTGCGTCGAGGCAAGACCCCAAATCTAGTTGAAAACGTATACTTATTTTATTTTTAAAAAATAATGACAGTAACCTTTGGAGGTGCTTTTTTACATGACATCAGTAGTAGTTGTTGGTACACAATGGGGAGACGAAGGAAAAGGGAAAATTACTGACTTTTTATCTGAAAACGCAGAGGTAATTGCCCGTTATCAAGGTGGAAATAATGCTGGGCATACCATCAAATTCAATGGTGAGACGTACAAGCTTCATTTAATCCCATCAGGAATTTTCTACAAAGAAAAAATCAGTGTAATTGGGAATGGAATGGTAGTTGATCCAAAAGCGCTAGTTCAGGAATTAGCTTACCTACATGATAAAGGTGTTTCAACTGATAATCTTCGTATCAGTAACCGTGCACATGTTATTTTACCTTACCATATCCGTTTGGATGAGGTTGAGGAAGAGCGTAAAGGTGCAAATAAGATCGGTACAACGAAAAAAGGAATTGGACCTGCATATATGGATAAAGCAGCTAGAACAGGAATCCGTATTGCAGACCTTTTAGATCGTGAAGTATTTGAGGAAAAGCTTGCACATAATTTAAAAGAGAAAAACCGTATGTTAGAAAAGTTCTATGAAACAGAAGGTTTTAAAATTGAAGACATCTTAGATGAATACTATGAATATGGCCAGCAGGTTAAACAATATGTATGTGACACATCTGTTGTGTTAAATGATGCATTGGATGACGGTCGCCGCGTATTATTTGAAGGTGCTCAAGGTGTTATGTTGGACATTGACCAAGGTACATATCCATTTGTTACTTCGTCTAACCCGGTTGCAGGTGGTGTAACAATCGGTTCTGGTGTTGGACCTTCAAAAATTACACATGTAGTTGGAGTATGTAAGGCCTATACAAGCCGTGTAGGTGATGGTCCATTCCCTACTGAATTAAATAACGAGATCGGTAATCAAATTCGTGAGGTTGGCCGTGAGTATGGAACAACAACAGGTCGTCCGCGCCGTGTTGGCTGGTTTGACAGCGTTGTTGTGCGTCATGCCCGTCGTGTGAGTGGTCTTACAGACTTATCTCTTAACTCCATTGATGTATTATCTGGAATTGAGACATTGAAAATTTGTGTGGCTTACCGCTACAAAGGGGAAGTTATTGAAGAGTTCCCTGCTAGCTTAAAGGTACTTGAAGCATGTGAACCTGTATATGAAGAGCTTCCTGGATGGACTGAGGATATTACAGGCTGCCGTTCACTTGATGAGCTTCCTGAAAATGCACGTCATTATGTAGAGCGTGTATCTCAATTAACAGGTATTCCGTTAACTACATTCTCAGTTGGACCAGATCGTACACAAACAAATGTTATCCGCAGCCCTTGGCGTCAGGCTTAATTTAGAAAAGCAGAGGCCCAGAGCTAGACAGTATACCTAGAGAGGCTTTAATAAGCCTCTCTTCTCTTTTTTTGAAATAAAGGAAAAAAATAAAAAAAGTTGTTGCACTTTCCTATTTTTCTATGATATTATAAGAAACGTCGTCAAGAGAGACACTAATTATAGTAAGAGCCATTAGCTCAGTCGGTAGAGCATCTGACTTTTAATCAGAGGGTCGAAGGTTCGAGTCCTTCATGGCTCACCATTTTTATGGCCCGTTGGTCAAGCGGTTAAGACACCGCCCTTTCACGGCGGTAACACGGGTTCGAATCCCGTACGGGTCATCTAGGAAGCGGAAGCGCCTTGTCCACCAGACGCTAGGCGCTGGAGCTAGACTGCTATCCAATGTAAAAAGTAAATAAAATTTGGTCCGGTAGTTCAGCTGGTTAGAATGCCTGCCTGTCACGCAGGAGGTCGCGGGTTCGAGTCCCGTCCGGACCGCCATCTTTATTCCAGCAGGGCACCTGCTGTTTATATAGAACTTTTTATTTAAATAAACAATATGGCTCAGTAGCTCAGTCGGTAGAGCACGTTGAATAAGCTTCCTTGTAAAGGCTTCAGCGTACCCATCGAATCGCTTCTTGAGTAATCTCCCTGAGATGGGGACGATGGACGACTACCATCCAATGTGAGGATTTAAAATTTAATATGGCTCAGTAGCTCAGTCGGTAGAGCAATGGACTGAAAATCCATGTGTCGGCGGTTCGATTCCGTCCTGAGCCATCTAATGTAACAAAAAGGAGTATGATACTATCATACTCCTTTTTGTTACATAAATTTAATCTATTGGACAAAACTGAAGGCTACCTCCCATATTCTCCATGTGGAAGCAAAAGAACCGTCCGCCTGCTTAGTCACAATTCTGTAATAAAGGGGTGGGTCTCTATTGAAATAGATGAATGTCAAGAGATAAAATGATAAAGTAAACAAGGAAACATGCGTGTAATGTTATGTATTATTTATTACTTTTATTGAGATGACGAAAGGATAGATATTTAAAAATTGAAGGGAACGATGGAAAAATATGAATAAGAAGATTCTTGTTGTAGATGATGAGAAACCAATTGCAGATATATTACAGTTCAATTTAGTGAAGGAGGGGTATGAAGTTAAGTGCGCATATGACGGCAATGAGGCATTGGAGATGGTGGATGCATTCGTACCTGACCTTGTTTTACTCGATATTATGCTTCCGCAGTTGGATGGGATGGAAGTATGCCGTGAAATTCGTAAAAAGTATGAAATGCCGATTATTATGCTGACGGCAAAGGACTCTGAAATTGATAAAGTACTGGGACTTGAGCTTGGTGCTGATGATTATATTACAAAGCCATTTAGCACAAGAGAATTAATAGCAAGGGTAAAAGCAAATCTAAGACGACATCAGCAGGTTGCTGCAGTTACAGAGGAAGATGAGAAAAATGAAATCTCAATTGGGTCATTGACGATTCATCCTGATGCCTATATTGTTTCAAAACGCGGTGAAACGATTGAATTAACCCATCGTGAGTTCGAGCTGCTACATTACCTAGCTCAGCATATTGGACAAGTCATGACAAGAGAGCATTTACTGCAAACGGTTTGGGGTTACGATTATTTTGGTGATGTTCGTACTGTGGATGTAACCGTCAGACGTCTAAGAGAGAAAATAGAAGATAACCCGAGCCACCCACTTTGGATTGTAACTAGAAGAGGAGTCGGCTATTATCTTCGTAATCCTGAGCAGGAGTCATAATTTTCCATGAGAAAAGTAGGTTTTTTTCAATCTGTTCAGCATAAAACAGTTCTCATTTATATGCTGCTAATTATAATTGCTATGCAAGTGATTGGTGTTTACTTTGTCAGACAGTTAGAAACAACCTTAAAGGACAACTTTAAAACATCCATAAACGACAAAGTGAACCTGCTTAACTATTATGTTGAGGAACTGTTATCAAAGGATACGCTGCCTGAAGAAAATGAAATATCTTTAGAAGATAATATGAGAAATATGTTAGGTGATTATCGCACAACAGATATTATTGAGGTCAGGGTCATCGACGGCAAAACACAGAAAATCCTCGGTACCTCCGATCCGGATACCCAGGAAATTGTTGGGCAAAAGGCAACAGATACAAGAATTCGAAGGGTTATTGCGACTGCCCAGTCAGACGACCGTGAGATGATTGACCCTCATACTGGAAAGAGAATCTGGGTGTTAACCAGTCCTGTTATCTCAAATGGAGATGTAATAGGGGTCATTTACTTTGTATCAAAAATTGAAACTGTTTTTCTTCAAATGAAGCAAATCAATCAAATCTTTATTACGGGAACGATAATCGCGTTAGCTATTACAGCAGTCTTAGGCTTTTTACTTGCAAGGGCAATTACAAAGCCGATATCGGATATGAGAAGGCAGGCAATTGCTTTATCAAAAGGTAACTATTCCCGGAAGGTAAAAGTATATGGCAATGATGAAATTGGCCAGCTTGCCTTTGCCTTTAATAATTTAACTAAAAAGCTTCAGGAGGCACAAAGCTCGACTGAAAGCGAACGGCGAAAGCTGTCATCTGTTCTTTCATTTATGACAGATGGCGTCATTGCAACAGATAGACGGGGACGCGTTATTTTAATCAATGATCAAGCGGCATTGATGTTGAATGTTTCACGTGAAACTGTACTTTCAACACCCATTGTATCTCTTCTCGATCTTGAAAATGAATATACCTTCGATGAGCTAGTTTCGGAAAAGGACTCTGTTATTCTAGACTATGGTACCGATGGAAATCCATATATTTTGCGTGCAAACTTTTCTGTTATCCAAAAGGAAACGGGCTTTGTAAATGGTTTGATTACCGTTTTACATGATATTACGGAGCAGGAAAAAATTGAAATGGAACGCCGTGAGTTTGTTGCAAACGTATCACATGAGCTGAGGACGCCTTTAACAACGATGAGAAGTTATCTGGAGGCGTTAACCGATGGGGCATGGCAGGATAAAGACATTGCACCAAACTTCTTAAATGTAGCCCAAAATGAAACAGAACGAATGATTCGTTTAGTGAATGATCTGTTACAGCTTTCAAAAATGGATAGTAAGGATTACAAGCTGTCAAAGGAATGGGTTGATATTGTGGTGTTTTTTAACCGGATTATTGATCGTTTTGAATTGACAAAGGAGCAAACGGTACTTTTTGAAAGAAAGCTCCCAGATAAAGCGATTCTATTAGAAATAGACCCTGACAAACTGACGCAGGTCATTGATAATATTATTTCTAATGCGTTAAAGTACTCTCCTGAAGGAGGAAAAGTAACCTTTAGAATTAAGGAGCAGGAAGATCAGATTGTTGTCAGCATTACAGACCAGGGCGTCGGTATACCTAAAGGAAACGTAAATAAAATCTTTGGCCGCTTCTACCGTGTTGATAAAGCCAGGTCCAGGAAGCTGGGGGGTACAGGACTTGGATTGGCAATTGCTAAGGAGATGGTTGAAGCACATGACGGTGATATTTGGGCTAGAAGTATCGAAGGTAAGGGAACAACGATATTCTTTAGCTTGCCCTATGAAAAGTACGAGGACGAGGAGGATGATTGGAGTTGACATATGAAAGTATTAAATCCATCATCTTAACCATTCTTGTTGGTGCTAGCTTGCTTTTAACCTGGAGTCTATGGACATATCAGCCAAACTATGAAGAGCTGGAAAATGGTGAAACAGTTCAAGAGGTTAGTTTCAGCCCGAAAAAAGCCTTGAAGGATATCGTGAAGCCAGACCAAATTCTCTACCATAGTGAAGATGGTTTCCATGGGACCTTCCGGGAAGAAGAAATTGAGAAGGTAATTAATGCAATAAGCCAGTGGCATATGACTGGGTTTGAGAATTTAGCACTGGAAGGCTCGAATGTTTATTCACTAATAGATAATCAAGAGGCTGTTGAGATTCTTTACCCTAGTGAAATTGCCATCAATCTATATAAAAATGTCCTAGGTATAAAGGAAAAGGATATACCGAATTTCCACTTTAACCAAATCGTCATTCCATTAAATATCGAGCAGAGAGAGCATGGCGTGATATATTTTGTTTCAAATGAAGAGAAAAGGGTCTATAGAAGCATGATTCCCTTTTCGCTCATCTCGGAGTTTAAGGGACATTACTTTGAGGCAGCAAAGGCATATAGCAAGTATTTCCCGTATACTACTACCTCTGGACGAAGAATTTACCTGCCTGAGGGTGAAACGGAAATGCTGAGCTATCAGCATCTTTCTTCTGAATTGGACTCTGATAAATTTAAAGACGCCTTATTCAACGATCCAAGTCTTGTCCAAAAGAATTATACGGCTACAGGTGTGGAGTATACAGATGCTTCAAGCTTAATGCGAGTGAACACAGATATCAATACAATTTCCTATATTGACCCTTCAGAGTTGGCCAACCAGGAACTAGATACAAATAATCTATTAAAAAGAAGTATTGATTTTGTCAATGGACATGGTGGGTGGACAGATAATTATCGATTTGTTGGAATGGATAAAGAGCAGCATATGGTCCATTTTCGTTTATATGGACAGGATGGTTATCCTATTTTTAGCGAAAATACTGCTATAGCAAAAATACGGCTTATTTGGGGAAATACGGATATTAACCGTTATATACGCAGCAACTTTTCTCTTGGCTTGCTGACCTCTACATCCCCCCGGAAATTGGACTCGGGTGCAGTCGTACTTGAAAAAATCCAAAAGATAAATCAATTTAATCCGAATTTGCTTGAAAACATTAAAATTGGTTATGACATGAAAATGAATGACCAGTCACTGCTGATTCAATTAGAGCCGAGCTGGTACTACCTATATAATGGGGTTTGGAAGCAGCTGAAAACTAGTGAATATGGAGGGGAAGTTCATGGATTGGAGTAAAATTAAAACCATTTTCATTATTTCCTTCCTTATTCTTGATATTTATCTAATGTATGAGTTCTTTAAAATTTGGGATGCCAGTCAATATGAAGTGGTGAAAACGGAAAGTGAGGCTTCGATTGAAAAACGTTTGATGGCAGACGAAATTGACTATGTTACGCTGCCTAAAGGCTATGTTGAAGATCATTATTTAAAAGCAAAACCGAAAGTTTTTAAAGATGAGGATCTAAAGAAAAGCGTATTAGCAGATCAAACTGTTTCAATTGACAGCGGTACGACCCTGGAATCGACACTTGATAAGCCACTGAAGATTTCAGATAAATTTGGTCCGTCAGAATTAAATAGTTTTATTAAAAGTCAAATCCTATATGGTGAAGACTATCGTTTTTGGGAAAAAAGCAGGGATGGAACAATGATTATATATTCTCAGAATTATGAAGGAAAAACACTGTTTGAGAATGTTAATGGGAAGCTTATTTTCCAAATTGAAGATAATGAAATTGTATCCTATAGGCAGACATATCTAGAGGAGATTGACAAGCTTTCTAAATCAGAGAAAATAATTCAACCGATAAAGGCAATTGAGACACTTTATACAAATGGGTTATTAAAGCCTCATAGTTCGATTACAGAACCAGAATTAGGCTACTATACGCTAGTCCCTCTTTCTGACAAAGCCCAAGTATTGAATCCAGCCTGGTGCTTTGTCGTAAACGGGAAAGAAAGGTTATTTGTTAGTGCCTTTGAAGGAGAAATAGTTGAATTAAACGAGAATAATGTAGTGGAGTGAGAAATAATGGCTTTACAATTTAGTGTTCTAGCGAGCGGCAGTACGGGGAATGCAACCTTTATTGAATCAGAAAATCATTCCTTCTTAGTAGATGCCGGTTTTAGCGGCAAACAAATGGAAGCGTTGTTCGAACAAATTGGTCGTGATATTAAAAAGCTTTCAGGGATCTTTGTGACACATGAACATAGTGATCATATTAAAGGTGTTGGCATACTCGCTCGAAAATATAAGCTTCCAGTCTATGCAAACGAGAAAACCTGGAAGGCTATGGACCACTTAATTGGGGAAGTTCCAACAGAGCAGAAATTTACTTTTGACATGGAAACCGTAAAAAGCTTTGGTTCAGTAGATATTGAATCCTTTGGTGTATCACATGATGCGGCAGAGCCTATGTTTTACGTTTTTCATCATGAAGGTAAGAAGCTGGTGATCATTACGGATACTGGTTATGTGAGTGACCGCATGAAAGGAACTATTTCAAATGCTGAGACGTATGTATTTGAAAGCAACCATGATGTAAGTATGCTGAGGATGGGACGCTATCCCTGGAATATAAAGCGAAGAATTTTAAGTGATGTTGGCCATGTCTCCAATGAAGATGCCGCACTTGCAATGAGTGATGTCATAGGTGATCATACAAAAGGGATTTATCTTGCCCATTTGAGTTTGGATAATAATATGAAGGATTTAGCCAGAATGGCCGTCACCCAGACACTTGAAACAAAGGGGATTATTGTCGGAGAACAGGTTACACTGTATGATACAGACCCTAAGACCCCTACGCCTATCACAACGATTTGATGTAAGTAAAACGGATGGAATTTAGCATGTATGCTCGCTAAATTCCTAGGTTAGATTCATGCGGCGAGTTTGTTTTTAGTTATTTAAAAATAGAATGAGTATAATAATGGTTAGATAGGTAAAATAAAACGTAGAGAAAATATCGGGAGAAAGGATGTGGACTCGGTGGGTTATTATGACCAAGATGACGAAAGTCGTGTGAAGCAGCCAAAGGGAAGAAAGGGCGGCTTTTTTCTTACCAGCTTGGCAGGTGCTATTGTTGGAGCATTGCTTGTTCTATTGGCCGTACCAACTCTTTCTGATTATGGACTTCTTCCCTACTCTGTGCAGAAGGCTAACCAAGTGGAAGTGAAAAATAACGATAATAAAAGCAATATGATTACCCAAAATGTTTCATTGGAAGTGGAGACAGGTGTAACGAAGGCTGTTGAAAAAGCGGGTGACGCAGTTGTCGGTATTACAAATATTCAATCGGCAAGCTTCTGGTCGCAGCAAGGAGATGCAAGTCAAGAGGCTGGAACAGGATCGGGTGTTATTTACAAAAAGGAAGGCGACAGTGCCTTTATTGTCACCAATAACCATGTCGTTGAAGGAGCGGATCAGCTGGAAGTGACACTGTCTGATGGGACAAAGCTATCTGCCGAGCTGAAAGGCAGCGATCCATGGACCGACCTTGCTGTTATTGAGGTTCCAGGAAAGGATATCAAAACAATTGCTGAGTTTGGCGACTCGGATACCCTTAGGTCAGGAGAGCCAGTCATTGCAATTGGGAACCCGCTCGGATTGGGATTTTCCGGATCTGTCACAAGCGGAATTATCTCCGGTCTTGAACGGACCATTCCTGTTGATTTGAATTCGGATGGTGTGGAGGATTGGCAGGTAGAGGTTCTCCAAACTGATGCAGCCATCAATCCTGGAAACAGCGGAGGTGCATTAGTGAATATTGCCGGCCAGGTAATCGGCATTAACTCGATGAAGATTGCCCAGGAGGCGGTTGAAGGAATTGGTCTGTCCATACCAATCAATTCAGCGATACCAATTATTGAAGACTTAGAACAGCATGGTGAAGTAAAAAGACCTGCAATGGGTGTTCAGCTTCGAAATCTAACGGAAATCTCCTCCTATCATCAGCAGGAAACATTAATCATGCCGAATGATGTGAAGGAAGGCGTCATGATTGAAAGAGTTGTGCCAAATTCGCCGGCAGATAAAGCAGGACTTCAGGAACTCGATGTTATTGTTGAAATGGATGGAGAGAAAATCACCGATGTAATTTCTTTACGAAAACATCTTTACAATGAAAAACAAATTGGTGATCAAATGACTGTAACCTATTACCGTGAAGGTAAAAAGCAAGAAACAACCATCACATTGGCTGGTGAAACCTATTAATGCATGATACGAAGACAGGAGGACCATTATGGTTTTCCTGTTTTTTTATTATCTATGGTATTATGGTTTGTGGATAATGCTTAATTAATTTTATCCACATGTTGAAAAGTTAAAAGAAGATGGAATGTTATCAACAGGTTTTTATTTTAAGCAGAGGTAGAAAGATAGAAAATTGTCTAAAATAGTTATCAACAGGGTGTGAATATTGTCGAAATGCACCGATATATCTTGTGGGGAACGAATGGTCCCATACAAGATGTGGATAGAAATTGTGGATATGTGGATAACTGTTGTGGATATCTTGTTTATAAGGTGAGGGTAAGATGTGAATATCTCAATTATTACAGTTGGAAAATTAAAAGAAAAATACTTAAAAATAGGAATAGAGGAATATTTAAAGCGATTGTCAAGCTATGCAAAAGTGGAAGTAATTGAAATACCAGATGAAAAGGCACCCGAAGAGTTGAGTGCTGCTGAGATGGAGCAGGTAAAGAATAAAGAAGGAGAAAAGCTTCTGGCTAAATTATCTCAAGAAACATATGTAATTGCACTAGCAATTGATGGGAAAATGAAATCCTCAGAAGAACTCGCTGATTCTCTTGATAAACTAGCTACTTACGGAAAAAGCAAAATTGCCTTTGTGATTGGTGGATCACTAGGATTAAGCGATGATGTATTAAAGCGTGCAGATGAAAAACTCTCCTTTTCTAAAATGACCTTCCCACACCAGCTTATGAGGCTCATTTTATTGGAGCAGGTATACCGAGCGTTTCGGATTAATCGGAATGAACCGTACCATAAATAGGTGCGGTTTTTTCTGCCCCCTATTAGTCGGGTGTATCGTAACATAAGTATAAGAGGGAATTAATAATTGTATAATCCAATTTCAAGCAATACATACTGTATATTTATAGTCAGAGTGCTTCAAACTAATGAAAGTTTATTGATTTAAAATATATACGTATAAATTACTCAAATACTAGTCATTCTAAGGGGCAGATTATGTTAGATGAGATTCATTTCATTCGAGTGGTGTCATTAGTAATAATTATTTTGATTTTGGTTGCTTCCTTTTTTTATAAGCGTATGGGTCCTGCTATTGGGGAGTGGAAATCAAAAAGGGAAGATCGCTTGTTACAAAAATTGTTAGAGCAAAAGGCATACAATCAAATTTCTACTTACTATCGAAAAAAAGCTTCACGCTCGAAAGCTGCATATAGAAGAGATAATGAGTTGGGTTTAGCAAAATTGTACGACCATCAACCAGTTGCGGCCATTCAATATTTTAGAACTGCTCTTCAAAGGGCTATAGGGGAACATATGGATGTCATAAATAATAATCTAGCAATCGCTTATCTTCAAAATGGTGATTATCGTGAAGCAATTGCCGTTTTAGAAGATCAGCGCGAAAAAGGATATGTCTCAATAAATCCATATATCCTGGGACTAATCATTCAGGGTCGTTTTGAAGAAGCAAAGGCCTTTTTTCATGAGCATATAGATATTGAGGATATTGAAGACAAAGACATTCAAAAATTGTTAAATGTCAATATTAAACGACCTGAAACTTTAACTCATGTAAAAGAACTTTATGAAAAAGAGCAATTATGGCTGTATCATCCTGTTTTAAAGTATCTCATTGAAAAATGGGAACTTGAAATTTTTTATGTAAGGACTGATCGCTATGAAAAACTTATGGAAGAAGGTCGCGTTCTCCTTTCTTACTTCGATAACCAAGTAGAATTATTTACGAATCCAACTCTTCGTTTTTTTCGATCCATTTTAGCCTTAATCCTACCAAGGATAGGAAATTACCATGATTGCGCCAGTCTATATGGATTAATTAATGGACTAGATTCATTTAGTCGTCAACTACCACTGTCAAATCAAATTTCTGAAAAATACGAGCAATTCTTTAAGAAAGTCTATTATATTTTTTATAATACAAGAAGTGTTGATTCTTATGATGAAAAAAGTGAAGAACTACTAATACACGAACAATGTCCAGCTGATGCAAAGCCCATAGTTACAAATGATTTTAATTCACAGATCTATATAAGCCAAACAATAGATTATGCAATTCGTTATGAGAGAATTAATGACCCTCACCGCTTACCGATAGCGTATGTTGATTTAATTGAAAAACCCGAAGCCTTAAAGATTAAAGAGTCCGTTACACCAATACTTGACCTTATATCACAAATTGAACCTAAAACAAAGGATATTCTTATCTCATTGGTTGATCAAGCTATCAGTGAATTTGGCTCTATATCATCAAATGATATTAACGAAATTCTATTAATGATTCCTATAGAGTATCATGACAAGTTTAAAACGTTTATCTTGAATGTGGAGGATGGAGAATAATAACTGATTAAGCTTTTGTTGAAGAGATTTAGTAATGATATAATGAGCAAAAAACTTGGAGGCAAACATGTTATCATTTGAAGAAAAACTAAAAGTCATAGAATCCTTCCCTCAATTGGAACGAAAAGATGTTTCATTAAGACGTGTCAATTTTCATTATGTTGAAAGCGGAAGTGAAAAAAAGAATGTAGTGTATCACTTACATCCAAATGGAAATGGATTTGTATATGCGGACGAACTAAAAGAGTATGATACAGACAATAAAGGTATGGTGAATATTCGAGATTTCTCAGAGGCAGAACTAAGAGAAATTATTGGAAAATCAATACAATCATTAGTACCCAATACAATAGAAGAAAAGACTATTGCTGAAGAATCGGTGGAAGAAGAGGAATGGATTAATTCTGAAAATAATGCGCTTCTACTTCTTCAAGAAGAAGGCTTTTGGAACATATATGCCGGCGTAAATCTAGAAAATAGTTTTGCTAGCTATGAGGAAGCTTGTGAATACCTAAAAGAAGAAGGATTTAACAAAGTAGAAACATGGTAGAAGCTGGGACACAAGTATTTAAGTTGACAAAACCCCGAACTATAACGGTTCGGGTATTTATTTGGTGTATTAAATAGAATTGTTGATGTTAAATACTCCCTTTGAAAACTAGTGGAATGGAGCGACTCGACTCCTGGCGGGTTAGAACAAATTCTGAGACCCCGCAGCGAAGCGAGGAGGCTTAGATTGCTCCCCGTGGAAAGCGAGTGTCTGCAGCACAATGGAACGAACTTGTTTTTCCAACCAAACTGATCAATAACAAACAAAGTATACTATTTTTTACTTAATAGGAAGAACCATTTAGACATTATCTACTCAACTGCATTAACTACACGAGTGGCCAGAGCACTTGTGAATATTGCAGTTCCAGAATTAACAGGCGTTAAAGTGATTGATCCAAGCTGTGGCATCGGGACAGTATTGGTAGAGGCCTTATCTATGGGAGTTAATATCACAGGTAGTGATTACAATCCTTTAGTAATGAAAGGCATTCGTAATAATCTCACGCATTTTGGACTATCTGGACCTGTATTTTTAAGGGATATCAGAGACATAACAGAAATGTATGATGTTGCAATTATAGACATGCCTTATAACCTTTGCTCAGTCGTTTCAGATAAGGAAAAATTTGAAATGCTCCGATGCGCACGTCGCCTCGTTAAAAAAATGGTCGTCGTGACGACTGAAGATATAGATGGAATACTTAATGAAGTGGGTTTTGAAATAGCAGATCGATGTGAAGCTACAAAGGGGAAATTTATACGCCAGATAATTGTTTGTTATTAATGCATGGGGGTGGAAGGGTGGACCAATTTATTGTATTGATCCTTTTCTATGGAAAAGAACATTTTAACAGTAAAGCACCAATTCTTTGAATAAAATATAGGAGCAAATCCTGTTAATGGATAAAAATCTTCTCATTTAGATATATTACGGAGAACCGTACCGTAAATAGGTGCGGTTTAAATGAATACGCTCTACAAAATTTTAAAAGAGCATCCGTTACCAGAATTGAATTTAACTATTTAAAAATCGTATTAATAAAAATAATATATTAGGGATGTGACAAGATGAAATATAGTAAAACAATCATGATAAAGTTAATAAACGAGCACCGTGAATTGCATGATGAGCTAAAGAAGATAAAAGTCGAAATGGGCTTAGAGAAAAATTTGGCCATTAAAGCGCTGTACCATTCAGCTGTAGCGAATAATGGTCCATATATGAAAGACTATCAAGCTTTAGATCGCTTGCACTAATAGAAATACCCTGTTTACTTGAGTTGAGGAGCAGGGCGTGAACTGTACTATAAGTAAATGAGTTTTTTTGTAATGGAATCATTATAACGTTAAAGGGATGAAGTATTATGACGGACGATATGGTGCTAAGACAAGTGGAAGTGGTTCGAGCCATTACCCTTCAAAGGGTGGAATCTATTACAGAAGATATGGCTGATATTATGCCTAAGGGATTTAACAATACGATTCGTTGGAACATTGGTCATATTTTAATTGTTCAGGATCAGCTTGCTTCAAACTTTGTGGGATTGCCGCAACAGCTTTCTCCTGAATTTGTCGCCCTATTTGGCAATCGGACGAGACCAAGCGAATGGCAAGTAGAACCTCCAACGTTGCAAACCTTAACCTATGAATTAAAAAGGCAAACTGCTTACATCAAAGAATCTCTTGGTAACCGCCTGCAGGAAAAGGCAATAAAACCCTTTGTACGGCTTGGTTTTAAGATGGAAACAATCGGAGAAATTCTAGCGTTTAGTTTACATCATGAAGGAATGCATACGGGAATTATTTATGCGATTCAACGGGCAATTGAAGGTTCTAACAATTGAAGAAACAGTGTTAAAGACTTAAATATATAGTAGGTTTAAAAAAACTTTAATCATTAATTAAACCCACTCCTTAAATAGAGTGGGTTCTTTGACATTCATTTCGACGAACTATTTTTTAATATTCTGCCCTATAAGCATCTAGGAATAGTTGTCCAAGGTTACCTTTTCCTTTATAACCTAAATCACGCAGGCCATTATCGATCACTGTTAATACAGATAGCACCTTTTCAATGAAGGCATTTTCGCCCATATGACCAATACGCAAGATAACATCCTCATATTGGGCCAAAGAAGTAGCGATGAAAAGATTGTATGCTTCTTGGATGTGTTGTTGTAAGCGTAATGCGCCTATTTCTTCAGGAATAATGATGGCCGTTACTGTATTGGAGTATCCTGATTCTATGAATAATGTTAGTCCATATTCTTCAATAGATTTTCTTACAGCGCTCGCAATTCTCGCATGTCGCTCATAAACTGCCGATTGGCCTTCTTTTAAAATATTGTCCAAGGCAACATCTAAAGCTTCAATATTGCCAGCAGGCATTGTATAAGGCAAGGTGCCTTTTTCAATATATCCCTTGAAAATTTGTAGGTTTGCATAATATGAAGCAATAGGTGTTATACGGTTATCCATCGCTTTTTTAGCGTCCTCACTAATAGAAACGATAGCTAAGCCAACAGGTGCTGAGATCGCCTTTTGAGTACCTCCACAGCAAATATCAATTTGATGTTGGTCAACATCGATTGGTTCACCAACCATACCGGCAACTGAATCGACTACTGTTAGAATGCCATATTCTTTTAATAAGGGAGAGAGTTGACTAACATCATTTAAGATGGACGTTGGTGTATCACAATGAACGAATGTTGCATATTTGAAGTCATGATCCTTTTCTAAATAGTTCCGTACTTCATCAGCAGGTATGTCTTTATGATAGTCAAAACTTAAGACAACAGGTTCTCCTCCATACATTCTGACAAAATCCTGGAAACCTTCACCGTATATCCCGTTATCAAGTACAAGGACACGGTCACCCTTTTCAGTTAAGCTCGCACAGGCAGCTTCTAAAGCTAGAATCCCTTCTCCGGCAAGTAATAGTACCTCACTTGTCGTACCCATGACCCGGCCCATTTTTTGGCATACCTCATGATAATAGTGGATGAATTCTTTATCAAAATCCGTGTTATTTGTTTTTTTAGCTAACGCAAGAAGTACATTCTCACGCACGTCTGTTGGTCCTGGTGCATAGCTTTGTTTAAATCTCATATGAATCGTTCCTTTTCAATCGGTGTATTTTATGGCAAATGATTTTTATTATTTCTATTTGAGAATAGTATAGTGATGAAAAAATGAATTGGATTTATTTTCTTATTATATATTATTTGTTATATTCAGACGAGATTATATAAAGGAAGATTGAAAAAATATAAAGGAAATAGGTGATCAAATGAAAGAGTCCTATACAGGAAGGACATGTTGGCTGGGAGACTATATAAAACAAGAAAAATGGGGGCAAAATCGTCCTCATTTCTTCATTCCCTTTTTAGCAAAGGGCGATCCTGCAAGTATAGAGCCAAATCTGGGCAGTTCCCTTCAACAATCTCCTTTACAATAAGCCTCGATAATAATTGGCTGTAAACCGTCCCATTATCACCAAAGGCAAATAGAAAATAGCTAGTAGGATATTCATCATATTTGCCAATGATGGGAATGCCGTCTAATGTACCTCCATAAAATGCAGAAGAGTAATACTCTGGCTCCACCTTAATCGATGGAAACATTTTATTAAATTCGTTAATTAATTTATTTTTTTTGTGAATCAGTTTGCTATCACGATCTTCCGGGTATGTAGTATTATCATCAAGTCCCCCTATGATAATCCGGTTATCTCTAGTTGTACGCATAAATAAATAGGGACGTGCGGTTTCCCAAATGAGTGTCCTGTTATACCAATCTGTAAGATCTTCAACTGGATTGGTTGTTACAGTATATGTACTGACAAAGGAAGCCTTTTTCTCTTTTCTAATTTCCATTCCTTCATAACCTGCTGCAAAAATAACATAGCGTGCTTGTATAGAGCATCCGTTTTTTGTCGAGACAATCATCTTTCCTATTTCCTTATCATAATGATGACCGTTCATTTCCGTATTTTCATAGATACGGGTTCCTTTTCCAGCAGCATAATCCAGTAGTGCATGGGTGAATCTGAAGGGATTGATTTCTGCGTCATTGTAGGAATAAATGGCGGCATCCCTGCTAAAAGGGTATTTTGCTTCAATGTCATCCTTTGTTAAAAAGGTAAGCTCACAGTTATGCTGCTTTAAAAATTCATATTCCTTTTTTAGACTTTCAACGTCTTCTGCACAGCTAGCGGAATATAAGGTATCTCTTCTGTTAAATTCACAATCAATTGTGACGTTCATGGAGGCTGCCTCCATTTCGTTAATGGCTTCCTTTAATAAGTGTAAATGCCTTTTCATGTAATCTGTTCCAAAGGTGTTAATCATATCGATAAACATTTTTTCACCGGAGTATTGAATAAGGGCCGTATTAGTGCTAGTACTACCGCTGCCAATATTTGATTTTTCAATAACGGCCACATCTAAATTAGCATCAGCAAGATAATAGGCACACTGGGCCCCGGAGCTTCCACCACCGATGATTAACACATCACATGATAGGTCTTCCTCCAATGCTGGGTATGAAGGAGCATCAGGAAGAGTATTAGGCCAATAATATGTTCCAGATTGTAAATTCATTTATATCCCCCAGTTATAAAAATTATAATGTTAATATACCCAGCCACATTTTTATACATGCAGAAAATTGTACTTAGAATAGTCATGTAGGGCCTCTCCGTATGCGAATGAATGGAAGTGTATTATACAGGTATAATACGGTGGAAGGACCCCCAATTTTCCTGCCTTGCAAACTGTGGATAAGCGGACATAAAGTTTATTATGATAGGAGCTTGAGCTAAATGAGGAAATGCGCTGAAAAGAAACCTATCGCCGTATTTTATAGCTGTTAAGGCAAGCGGTAACTCACGTCTAAATATTTCATTTCGTTTTGCTGCTATAGTTGGTTGAAATTGCCCGTTGTCTATATAGATAAACACGCAATAATGGATGGAAATCCCGTCAGTGTTCCATTCCCCTAATACCTCGTCTCTCATTGGATTAGTTTTCTTCCATGCATAATGATTTCCAATTGTTAAAAATAGATCTCCGGTTACATCAGAGTGTGTTAGCGTGTAACGCCTTGGTATAATAGGCTCTGTTGTAGTAACACCATCCATATATACCACAGATAGTTTTTCTGGATTGAAGTGGACCAAGCAATCAACTCCATTCATTTTTTTTCCCTATGCTGATTGGTATTTATGTATTTGTAAATTTATGTATTCATACCGCATAAATCTTCATTTGTCTGTGCCCATTATTAAAGGCAGCCTTGTTTAATGCTAGAGCTGCCTTTCATTTCCGTGTTAACTTCGAATGTCACGTGCTGTTTTTTATTTCATTGTCTGTTTTGTTGAATGTGTTAAAACGGTGGGTGAAGGGGGGAGCTTCTCTGTGTTCGGCTCAGGCTTTAAGCCTTTTTTTTGAATTCCATTATTTTGATAATTTATCATAATCCTGACCATCACTAATCCATAAATAATAATACCGACCAATACCGGGTAGAAGATTAAATCAATCATCTTGTCACCGTCCCTTATAGACTTTTTCCTGTAGCATATGCTTTTGAAATGGACGTGCTTAGGAAAAATTGATAAATGTGCTTTAATCATGGGACGACTAAAAGACGCTTGGATATCCAAGCGTCTTTTAGTGTATATAATCTTTTTTATACTATTCTTAGATTTTTCCAACAAGGTCAAGGCTTGGCTTAAGTGTTTCGGAGCCTTCCTGCCATTTAGCAGGGCAAACTTCACCAGGATTGTTGCGAACATACTGTGCTGCCTTAATTTTGTTAACAAGTGTACTAGCATCACGGCCAATACCATCAGCATTAATTTCAAGTGCTTGGATGACGCCATCTGGATCAATGATAAATGTACCGCGGTCGGCCATTCCCTCTTCTTCGATTAGAACATCAAAGATGCGAGAGATTTGGTGTGATGGATCACCAATCATAGTGTAAGTGATTTTTCCAATTGCATCTGATGTATCGTGCCATGCTTTATGAGTAAAATGGCTATCAGTTGAAACGGAATAAACCTCTACTCCTAATTCCTTTAATGTTGGATATTGTGCTTGAAGGTCTTCAAGCTCTGTAGGGCATACGAAAGTAAAATCAGCTGGATAAAAACAAACAATACTCCATTGACCTTTTAAATTTTCTTCTGTAACATCTATGAACTCACCATTACGATAAGCCTTTGCATTGAATGATTGTACTTCTTTACCAATTAGAGACATAATTTATTTCCTCCTGTATATATGTGGTTTATTTGTTGTTTAGTGTTTTGATTAGAATAATTCTAATACAATAATTATTATTATATAAAACGGAGGAAATGTCAATGGTTAATTAAAATTATTATAAATAAGTAATTATTATTATAGTTTTAATGCAGTGAAATGTCTTATTTGAAGATTGATATGGAGCTATTAGTTAAGGGGAAGGACTGACTACTACTAAATTCGGTGATTTCTCCATGAAAAACAATAGGGGCTATTGCGAGGAGCAACAAGTATAGTTAGCCTGATTACGCCTTTTCTACTATTAGGTTAAGACGGCAGGTGTGATGAATCAGGCGGGTTAAAAGGAGTGCTCGCGTTTTTTGCTTATAAAGCTAAACGTACATTGATATCTACACTTCTATGTTTTTTTCAGGAGGACAGATTTATAGTAGGAGGGTATTTTATTTTAAGTGGCTGGTCTATTAATACTTAATAGACCAGCCTTTCAATCGTGAGAATGTCCTCTTTAGCCGACTTAGATTTAGGATTTAGTATTAACTTTAGCCAAGTTTTAGAAATGGTTCGGCTTCTTTCTTTTTTACTATCAACAATAAACGTAATCGGCATATTTTTTAGCGCAGTGCTCTGAATGAGAAGATTTGCATTCTCGAGTAAATAAGGAATATTTACTTGCTGATTTTGATCAAATAGTTTAATGACTTCAATATGAGGATCAAAGGATAAAGGGTTACAATCTTTTATTCGCATATCTACGATTGTTCCGCTCGTAATTTGAGATTCTTTTAGGTAGCTTTGATCTATTACATGGACTGGCAGACTCTTTTCTACTACTTTTAGCGACAATCGGCCATTTCTTTTATAAATTGTTAAGCTTAGACGTTTCACATAGTTACAGGCATGGATTCCCCATTCTGTTAATAGGGCAAGTAATAGACTTGCAACTGGCGCAAGGATTACTGGCTTCAATACAAAATCAACCGGGTTAAAGCTTACATTCCAAACGTAAACATTTAAATAGTTAAGTGCGGCGAAAGGTATCAACATACTAGAAATAAGAAAAAGGACAACTGTTTCTAATTGTAAACTTCTGCTAGAATTGTTAACCATTTCTATCAACTCCCGTTTCATTTTTTTTCATTGTAACATAGAGGCAATGCAATTATGAGAAAAACCATCATTCAAATTCCCTCATTCATAGATAAGAATCTGCATTTAATCCTCGTAAAAGGAATACATTTTGTCTAAGTATGAACAGGAGTAGCGAATAAGTACAATTCAAGGGGATAGATTGATATGAATGTTTAAAAAATGTAGATAGATAGGGTTTTGTCAGTCGTAAGCGGGAATTTAGAGGTTTTATAGTAAGAGAGTTCGAGAAATGTCTAACTGGGGGTGGAACTAAAGGACAAAAGGCAAGGGGAGAGTTTGAAAAAAGTCCTTCATAAAGGTAATGAAGGACAAAAGGCAAGGGGAGAGTTTGAAAAAAGTCCTTCATAAAGGTAATGAAGGACAAAAGGCAAGAAGAGAGATTGAAAAATGTCCTTCACAAAGGTA
>NZ_JBHZRC010000011.1:53377-92922 GCF_043641075.1 Niallia oryzisoli
GTCCTTCATAAAGGTAATGAAGGACAAAAGGCAAGGAGAGAGATTGAAAAAAGTCCTTCATAAAGGTAATGAAGGACAAAAGGCAAGGAGAGAGATTGAAAAAAGTCCTTCATAAAGGTAATGAAGGACAAAAGGCAAGAAGAGAGATTGAAAAATGTCCTTCACAAAGGTAATGAAGGACAAAAGGCAAGAAGAGAGATTGAAAAATGTCCTTCATAAAGGTAATGAAGGACAAAAGGCAAGGAGAGAGATTGAAAAAAGTCCTTCATAAAGGTAATGAAGGACAAAAGGCAAGAAGAGAGATTGAAAAATGTCCTTCACAAAGGTAATGAAGGACAAAAGGAAAGGAGAGAGATTGAAAAAGGTCCTTCATAAAATTTATGAAGGACAAATCAAGTGAAATCCGCAATAAATGTGCCTTTAATAAGTTTATTATTCAAAAGGTATTCCAAATAAAGGGTCATTAACCGATTTTTATACGTAATAAGCCCATTGACGAACTCCTACAATTTTAAAATGCCTTTCCAAGATTCTTTTTATCCTCTTTTTGGAATCAATTACCTGACACCATTCATGCACTATATTTGTCGTAATCCTTCGCTCCGGAAAAAGTAACCTAAACTCTCACACATTCCGCATCACAGCATTAGCAACAAGTTCTTCATGCCAACATTCCTTGCAAACACACTTTTGTCCCTCCACGGATATTGAAAAGGAGTTGCAAATCTCGCAAAAAATTCCTTTTCGCAGCTGGCAATAATCAAAGAGCGGCAGCGTATTATATGGAGAAACGGGAATGTGAAGGTTAACTAATTTATCAGCTAACATTTTATGCTTGCTGGTTATCCTTGAAGGGTGCAGATTGAGTTTGTTCATATGACGGTTTACCTGTGTTGGGAGAATAATCGGTTTATTGAGAGGTGCTTGGTATAAAGTAAATTCAGGATTGATAAATATAACTGATGCGTCAATTGGGAGGGTAAATCCTTGATTGAGGAGGAGCTGTCGTAGTAATGATTCGCATCTGCTTAATTGGGTTAATGGATTACTAACTTCTGTTTTTGGCTTTATATATAACGTATCAGACTCGTAAAAATAATCACCCTCGTAGTTTTTTACCTCATAGAGAAAAATTGTATCTGACGTGATGATGAGTGAATCGATTTGAAACAGCGTGCTATTATTCTTGAGCAGTAAATCATTCAATATCAAGCAGTCACACTGCAGCTTTTCCGTTAATGTATCAAACAGCAATTCCCCTTCATACCCCTTTTTCAGGCTAACATAGTGCTGCTTTTCCTTTTCGGATAGATCCATTCGATTGTTTAGTGATTTTAAAATGAGTAATTCAATGGCTTCAGTACGAGATTTATAGATCATGGTCCACCATCCTTTCTTGTTTAATCCTCTATGTCTGTTCTATTTAAGTATAACGATTCAAACGGCTGCCGTGCGTGAACATTATGTTAATCAATGCCACCCTCCCCCTATTTATCAATACCAAAAATTATTTCCCTATAATCAAATGAATGACCTATAGCAATTAAAAAATGCCTGCATATTGTGCTAATAAGATAAACATCATTTTTAAAAATTGGAGATGGTTCTTTGGCACGTACACCATTGGCAAGTATGCTGCAAAAGGCATATGTAGCTGCGCATATAGAGATGGAGCGGCAAAATACGAGTGGACAAGTTAGCCAGTCTCGAGACAATGGCAGAGAAAAAAAAAGGGGGAAAGATAAAAGTTCCTCAAACCTTAACGTGAAAAATCAGCCAAGGATTGTTGTTGTGGGAGCGGGCTTGGCCGGTCTCGCCAGTGCATATCGATTAAAGCAGGCAGGAATTGCAGCTGATGTGTATGAGGCAGCAGATCGAGTTGGGGGTCGCTGCTGGACGAGAAGGGGTGCCTTCAAGGAAGGCCAAGCTGTCGAGCGTGGAGGAGAATTAATAGATTCAGGTCATATGGAGATTCGAAAACTTGCCGGGGAGCTGGGGCTGGTTTTAGATGATTTAATTGAGGATGAAACAATGGGGACAGAGCCTTTTTACTTTTTCGATGAATTCCCGTATAGCATGGAGGACGCAACGAAAGATTTTCTAGAGATCTACCCGCAGCTGCAGCAGGATCTAGCAGAGGTAGGGGAAACAACACTCTATAATCATTTTACAGAGCGAGGCTTTGAACTTGACCATATGTCCATTATTGATTATATCAATGAAATAGTTCCGGGCGGCATCGATTCAAAGTTTGGTCAGCTATTAGCTGTCGCTTACACCATTGAATACGGTGCGGATGCTGACGATCAGAGTGCTTTAAATCTGCTCTATTTATTAGGATATGCTCAACAAGGCCCCCTGCAGCTTTTTGGAGGGTCTGACGAAAGATTTCATATAAAAGGCGGGAATGACCAGCTCACTACACTATTAGCCGAAAAGCTAAAGGGACAAATTAAATTAAATTCTGAATTAATTAGAATTGAACAAAATAAACAAGATGAAATTAAGCTCGTTTTTCGAAGTGAACAAAAGGAATGGGAAGTTATTGCTGATAAAGTCATTTTGACGATACCATTCAGTATTTTAAGAATGATAGATTACAAGAATGCTCAGTTTCGTAAATTGAAAAAAATGGCTATTGAAGAGATTGGAATGGGCATGAATACAAAGCTGCATGTACAATTTAGCAATCGATTCTGGCGAAAGCTTGGAAACAATGGAGAAACATTTTCGGATACGGGATATCAGAATACCTTTGAGTCCTCTCGTGCTCAAAAAGGTAAATCGGGAATTCTTGTGGATTATACAGGTGCTGAAACAGCCGCTCGATTGAATCCATCAACAGAAAAGGAGCTTAAGAAAATCACAAAGGGCGTTTTGGACAAGCTGGAGCCTGTGCTGCCAGGAAGTACTAAGAGCTGGAATGGATTGTCCACGCTCGATCATTGGCTCAGTAACCCATGGTCAAAAGGGTCCTATTCGTATTGGCGGGTTGGACAGTATACGTCATTTGCAGGAATAGCGGGCGAAAGAGAAGGCAATATATTCTTTGCGGGTGAGCATACATCAATTGATTATCAAGGCTATTTAAATGGAGCTGTCGAAACGGGTGAAAGGGCATCACGAGAGGTTCTTGATGATCTAGTTAAAAATAAGAAAAAGTAGAGCAAACCAGTAGGCCTAAGTGAAGTCATTTAGGTCTGCTGGTTTGCTTATATGTAAAAAACATCTGGGAACAGAACCGTACCATAGTAAAAATAGCCGGCAATAAGTGGTACGGTTTTTGATGTTTGAGAGGTTACCTTCTATAGAAGCTGCAGGTAAAAAAGGTTTGAAGTTTCATATAGTCATAGATTAATTGAGCTTGTCTTCCCTTTTTCGTATGGGGATTTACTTTGGAGCGGAGACGGCGAAGAAACTCTTGATCACATTCACAGCGGCTGCGATGACTTCTGTAACATTTATCATGTTCTTTACATAATGCATCAAGGTCATTAATTGGGGCACCAGGTCCATTGCAGCCAGGTCCGCACCAATTATAGCCGGGGAATACACAAAAGCCAAAATCCCTTTGTCTTCCTTGCGACAAAACCATGTCCTCCCTTCTATCATTGATATAGTATAAATTATTCAATCCCAGCTCCAATTGTATAAGCCGTTATCCATATAAAGGTGTCAGGCACCACAAAAAGACAGAATCGAGTATTCTGTCCTTTTGTGGTGCCTGACACCGATCGTGATGGTATTTATTTTTCCATTACTCCCTTTGAAGGTTTAAAGATGATAAATTTGCTGGCGAAGTAATTGAAAATGACAACGAGAACATTCGCGATAATTTTTGCAAATAGGCTGTCAGCCAGGAAGATTTCTACGAGAATAATCATCGTAAAAAGGTCTAGCAAATAGGAAAGCAGACGAAAAAATAGAAAGGACATAAACTCCTTTATCACGGAGTGGAAATCTGACTGTTTGCTGTTGAACACATAGAGCTTATTGGTCACAAAAGCAAAAAGTACGGATAGGACCCATGCAGTAGTGGTTGCCACTCTATAATCCATATCAAAATAGTGGTCCTGTATCCAAAAACTAATAATATTTACGGCTGTCGTCAGAACGCCGAAGATAAGATAGTTGATGATTTCCTTTCGTTTGTTCATGCTCTTCCTCTATTCAAATGTCTTGTAAATCTGTTCACTACTTGAACCTGCTTACCCTGATTTAATACTTTTTCATTATTATACTCTTCTACAAAGTAAAGCGGGCGGTTTTTCGTTTCGTTAAAAATCCGTCCAAGATACTCGCCGATGATGCCTAATGAGATCAGTTGAATCCCTCCTAAAAATAGGATAACTGTCATTAGTGATGGATATCCCGCAACAGGTTCACCGTAAAGCAATGTTTTGGCGATAATCCAGATGATATAGAAAAAGGAACATATGGAAATGAAAAATCCGCAAAAGGCTGATAACCTTAATGGAGCTGTTGTAAATGATGTCACGCCTTCGATGGCTAAGTCAACTAACTTGGAGTAGTTCCATTTTGTTTCCCCTGCTGCCCTAGGGTCACGGTCAAATAATATTTCCTTTTTGTTATAGCCAATCCAGCTGAACATTCCCTTTGTATATCTTTGTGCTTCCCTGATTTGCTTCAGTGCTTCAATACAACGGCGATCCAGCAGGCGGAAGTCACCTGTATTCTCTTGTATTGGGATGCGGCTCATTTTTTGCAGCGTCTTATAGAATGTCGCAGAAGACCATTTTTTAAACCAAGTTTCACCTGATCTGGATCTTCTTTTTGCGTATACATCATCATAGCCCATTTCCCAGTATTTAATCATTTCCGGAATTAATTCAGGCGGATCCTGCAGGTCTGCATCAATAATGATGACACCATCTCCCTTTGCATGGTCTATACCTGCAAGCATGGCGATTTCTTTTCCGAAATTCCGTGAAAGATTAACGTAGGAGATTCTTTTATCCCGCTCTCTCATTTTTTTAATAATGGATAACGTATTATCTTTACTGCCATCATTAATAAATAGGATTTCAAATTGATATGCTGGTATACTTTTAATTACTTCCTTTAACCGGTCATATAATTTGTGCAGCACAGCTTCTTCATTGTAGGCTGGCACTAATATAGTTATCCTTTTCATTTTTATATGCTCCTTCGGAAATCGTCTATATTTTCTACCTGGCTGAGGAATATTTCCTGAGTGCAGTGTAATATAAATGTCTATCAACAATTTAGTATTTCCAAGTTTGGGAATATCATTCTTATTTTTCAAATATGAACGTGAATAGGAATATTGGGGTTTAATAATGTTCTGAAAATAATAAAAAAGGTGACGTTTTCATCATTTTTCAGTATAATTCAAACTTATAAGCCATATAGGACGGTGAAGGGGAAAGTGAAAACAATTACAGTTGAAAACTTGGTTAATCGGTTTTCGTTGAAGGTATTGGCTGGCGAGGATCAGCTGCAAAAAACCATAACGCAATCAAGGGTCCACCGACCGGGTTTGGAGTTTGTTGGCCATTTTGATTTTTTCCCAACTGAGCGAGTACAAATTTTAGGAAAAAAAGAAATTAACTATTTACATAAGCTAAGTCATGAGGAACGAAGAATCCGCATTGGAAATATTGTTCACTATCATCCGCCGTGTTTTATCGTAACCGCAGGTGAGGAAGGCTTAACTTATTTACGCCATCACTGCATTGAGGAAAAGATTCCGCTGCTAGTAACTAGAAATGTTGAAACAACTTCAGAGTTTATCACTAAATTGGACGCCTATTTAGTAAAGGAATTAGCACCGGAGATTGCTATTCATGGGGTTTGTTTGAATGTATCAGGTATGGGGATTTTACTTCGCGGGAATTCCGGGGTTGGGAAAAGTGAAACAGCACATACGTTAATTGGCAGGGGGCACCGCCTAGTCGCTGATGATATTGTTGTACTGAAAAAGCTTAGTCCGCAAACGATTTTAGGTACCCATGACAAGAAGACAAAGGAATTTTTGGCATTGCGGAGCATCGGTCTGTTGAATGTAGTCCGAATGTACGGACGTAAGGCTTTCCAGGAGGAAACGCGGATTGCGCTTGATATTCTGCTAACAAAATGGGAAAAGGATGCTTTAAATAATGAATTGGAGCAGGAGACCCAATTTACAGAGTATATGGGAGTGAAGATTCCATCAATAGAAATCCAGCTTCAGCCAGGACGAGATGTTGCCGGATTGATAGAAGCAGCAGCAAATAACTGGTATTTGAGACAGCAGGGCTACAGTGCTGCCGAAGAATTCCTAAGCAGAATTGAAGCTGATTTTGCAGAGCAGGAATCAAAATAAGGTGTCAGGCACCACAAAAAGACAAAATGTTGTTTTTGTCCATATGTGGTGCCTGACACCTTATATTTTTGCGTGTTCAATCACGAAGTCTTTAAATTCCTTTACAACAGGTGCTAAGTATTTATTTTTCAGGACGGCTAGATAGAACATTCTCTCAAAGCTAGGGTACGTAATAGTGAGCGGTTTCACATCAATGTAATTGAGGATAGGCATATTAGGAATGACAGCAATTCCAAAGTTTTTCGCCACTAATCCTGCTATAACCTGATCAACCTCTACTTCATACGCGATTTTGTAGGACGCCCCTATTTTTTCAAAAAGCCCGTCTACAATTGGACGTAGTCCGCTGCTCTTAGAAAAGGCAATCTGCGGATACGGAATTGTCTCTCTTAAATCAATTGTGTCCTTCTCGGCAAGCGGGTGGTTTTTCGGGACAATCACAACCAGCTCCTGCCGGGCAATCGGGAAAAACTCCAGCTCAGGTTCTTTTTCCAATTTGGAGCATAGACCAATATCATACTTTTTATCCTTTAAAGCTTGAATGATTTCTGTTGTTACACCGGTATAGAAGCGGAATTTAATATCTTTCTCGGGATGCTTTGCTAGGAAGGCTTGTGTAAGCTCAGGAACCAGGTCTAACCCAAGTGTTTGCAGGAATCCAAGATCAATCCTACCCTCACCTACACCCGTTTTTTGTAACACCTTTACCCCGTTATCAAAAACTTCAATAGCAGATTGCATGTATTCTAGAAAGACCTTTCCGTACTTCGTCAAAACGATATTTCTGCCTTCTTTTTCAAACAAACGAACGCCTAATTGTTCCTCCAATGAAGCGATGGCTTGACTTAGTGTCGGCTGGGTAATCATTAAAGCCTCAGCAGCCTTTGTATAATGCTCTAATTGTGCCAGTTTTATGAAATAACGGATATGATGTAGATTCACCTTCCTGCTCCTCCCGCGAAAATCCTCACTTCGAAATGATTATAGCATGATTAATAAGCAAAACTTATGAATTCTCGGTGAAAGATTAATTGGTTTTTAGGAAACTGCCAAACTATAATAAAGTCATAAATCAAATGATCTTGATCAGCAAGTATCAACGGTAGAGTGAAACAAAGCTCCATCTGAAAGTAATATAAATAGAGGTGGAATTTGATAGACAGTTACCGAACATGGAATGGCCAACCATGATTTTTTTTGAAAAAGTTTGTGAATAGTTTCTCAATCAAGAATTGTTCTTATTACGAGAGGAGTCATTTTCATGACAAACACAAATGAATTAAAATCATGCCCTATTACGATTTCTTCCTATACGTTAGGAACAGAGGTGTCCTTTCCTGACCGTGTTCGCTTTGCAGCAGAGGCTGGGTTTCATGGAATTGGCCTACGCGCAGAAAACTATGTAGATGCTAAAAATGCAGGTTTAACAGATGAAGATATGCTTCGTATTCTAGATGAAAATGGAATGAAAGTAACAGAGGTTGAGTATATCACTCAATGGGCGAGAGCAGAGGATCGTACAGAAGCACAGCAGGAAAAGGAACAAACAATCTACCACATGGCAAAGCTGTTTGATGTCCAGCATATTAACTGTGGTTTATTAGAAAAAGTCCCAGAGGAACAAATTATTGCGGCCTATAATGAATTATGTGACCGCGCAGGGGATTTGATTATTGGTCTTGAGTTTATGCCATACAGCGGTGTACCTGATTTGGCATCAGCATGGCGAATTGTAAATGCAGTGAATCGTGATAATGCAATGTTAATTTGTGATACATGGCATTGGGCAAGAGCCAATCAAACAGCTGAGAATTTGATCGGCGTTCCTGCTGAGAAAATTGTTTCCATTCAGATATGCGATGTGAAAGAAAATCGTTTCCCTGAAGAGATCTTAAGAGATGAATCAATGGGTCATCGTCTGCTGCCTGGGGAAGGCTTTGGTGACACAGTGGGCTTTATCAAGGCATTAAAAGAGCATGGTGTAAATCCAAGAGTAATTGGTGTTGAGACAATTTCTTTTGAACTGGTTGAAAGAGGCATTCCAACTGCAGCCAATAAAGCCTTCAAGGCAGCAAAGAATGTATTAGATCAGGCATGGCCTGAAGTATCTCCAAAGGAATTAACTCTCGTTTGATAAGTGAATTTGTTCACAAAAAGTTTACATATAAAAATGCTGGGCCTCAAGCTTATAAAGCAAGGAACACGGCATACTGAATTCTATTTAATGTTAAGAAAGGGATGAAATAATTTGAAGTTTACATCAATGTTTTCACCTATACAAATTGGACCAATGACAGTCTCTAACCGGTTTATGGTTTCACCTATGTGTAATAACTTTGCTAACGCTGACGGCACATTAAGCGAAACTTCCCTTGCCTATTATCGTGAACGTGCACTTGGCGGCTTTGGATTAATCACACTTGAAGCAACCGTTGTCGACCCAAGAGCAAAGGGCGGTGCACGTAAATCCTGTCTTTTCAGTGATTTTCAAATCGATGCACTTAAAAAGGTAGTAGATGCCTGTCATGAAGGCGGTGCAAAGGTTTCCGTACAGCTGCAGCATGCAGGACCTGAGGGGAATTCAAAGGTTTCTGGTTATCCGTTAAGAGCGGCATCTGCCATCCCTGCTGCACAAGGCCGTCCAACCCCTATCTCCATCTCAAATGGGGAGATATATGAGTTAATTGAACTTTATGGGGATGCTGCCCTTCGTGCGAAAAAGGCAGGCGCGGATGCTGTAGAAATTCATTGTGCACATGGATATTTAATTAATAGCTTCCTTTCCCCTAGAACAAACAAACGTGTCGATGAATTTGGCGGCAGCTTTGAAAATAGAATGCGTCTAATTCGTTTAGTGATAGAAAACATTCGTAAAAAAGTAGGCTTCTCTTTAGCAATCATCTGCCGGATTAACGGGACAGACGGTGTTGATGGCGGTATCGACGTACATGACAGTGCTGCGATCGCTGCTTATTTAGAAGACTGCGGGGTTGATGGATTGCATGTCTCCCGCAGCGTACACATTCGTGATGAATTTATGTGGGCCCCTACAGTTCTTCATGCAGGATTTAGCGCAGATGTTGTAACTGAAATCAAAAGAGCCGTTTCAATCCCGGTTATTACGGTAGGTCGTTTTACAGAGCCTCATTTTGCTGAACTGATGATTCGTGAAGGACGTGCTGATTTGGTGGCATTTGGACGCCAAAGTTTAGCAGACCCACAGACGCCGAATAAGGTGGCAGCAGGTAGACTTGAAGAAATCGTTCCATGTATTGCCTGCTTACAAGGCTGTGTTCACAACATGTATAAAGGAGAACCAATTACATGTCTTGTAAACCCTGCTCTTGGTCGTGAAAGTGAGGCGCTTCGTCCAGTATCTGAAAGGAAAAAGGTAATGGTCATTGGCGGCGGTGTTGGAGGATTATTTGCTGCTTGGACAGCTGCATCACGCGGTCATGATGTTACCTTATATGAAAAAGGCAGTACATTAGGTGGACAAATGCGCTTAGCGGCCTACCCTCCTGGTAAGGGTGATCTTTCCAATATGGTTCGCAGCTATATTCAAAAATGTGAGCAGTATGGCGTAAATATCTGGTTGGATGCTGAAGTAACTCCCGAGCTTGTAAAGCTGGAAAATCCGAATGCAGTGATTGTGGCGACAGGTGCTAAGCCGTTAGTACTTCCAATCCCAGGAATTAACGAGTCCGGTATTTTACATGCTGTAGATGTTCTTGATGGAAAATCTACTTGCGATAAAAAGGTACTAGTTGTCGGTGGCGGAATGGTGGGCTGTGAAACAGCAGCATTCCTTGGTGAGCTTGGACATGATGTAACCGTCGTGGAATTACGTGAAGATGTTGGGATGGACGTAATCTCGGAGCACCGTAAATTCTTAATGCGTGATTTTAACGACTACAAGATTAAAACGGTTACTGGTGCAAAGGTGGCTGAGTTCTTTGAGGACGGCGTTTCTTATTCATTGGAGGATGGCACTCTAAATAGAATTGATGGCTTCGATACCGTTGTTCTTGCAATGGGAGCACGTAATCATGACCCATTAAGTAAAGAAATCAAAGAAATTGTTACCGAAACCTATGTAATCGGTGATGCTGCTAGAGCAAGAAGGGCGCTTGATGCAACACGAGAAGCATTTAACGCCATCATGAAACTAGAAGCAATGGAAGCAACAAAAGAAGCACAGGAAGCAAAAGAAGAGTTAGTTTGGGCTTAAGATTGTTATTGATATGAAACGGCATAGCATTATACAGGCTGTTGCTGTTTCATGTCGATGCTCCAAGTTAAATGGAAGACTACCGAATTTATTTATTACGTTAGTGAGGTGATTAGTATGGTAAGTCCAATGTCAAAAGAAGTTGTAAAACAGCAGGAAATAACAGGGAAAACTAAATTACTGACCTTAATTGGTACACCGGTAGGCCACTCGAAATCACCACAGATGTACAATTATAGCTTTCAAAAGCTCGGATTGGATTATACCTATATGGCCTTTGACATTCCAGTTGAAAAGGTAGCTGATGCAATCCAGGCGATCAAAACCTTTCATGTTAGAGGATCCAATGTAACAATGCCTTGCAAGTCTGAGGTTGTTAAATATATGGATGAGCTTTCTCCTGCAGCACGCATTATAGGGGCTGTTAACACGATTGTGAACGAGGACGGAAGGTTGACCGGACATATCACAGATGGACAAGGGTTTGTTCAAAACTTAAAGGAACATGATGTTGATGTAAAAGGTAAGAAATTGACAATCATGGGTGCTGGAGGTGCAGCAACGGCGATCCAGGTGCAATCTGCATTGGATGGAGCAAGAGAGATTTCTATTTTTAATATTATGGATGCTTTCTACGAAAAAGCACAGCAAACAGTTGAAAATATTAAAAAGGAAGTTCCAGGTTGTGTGGTCAATCTATACGATTTAGCGGACACTGCAAAGCTCTATGAAGAAATTGCCGATAGCAATATATTAGTCAATGGCACGCTTGTTGGGATGAGCCCTGATTACGGTAAATCTATCATCAAGGATCCAAGCGTTTTCAAAAGTGATCTAGTTGTGGCAGACGTCATATACAATCCAAAGAAAACAAGGCTGCTAGAAGATGCTGAGGCGGCTGGATGTAAAACGATAAGCGGTTTAGGAATGCTGTTATGGCAGGGGGCAGAAGCCTTTAAGCTACATACTGGTTTGGAAATGCCTGTTGAAGAAGTAAAAGCAGCCTATTTTTCTTAATGCATTTTAGAAATTTAAATCAAAGGATAAAGTGAAGTATTGGGGAGAGTTTCTTACATTCCTTCCCATTACTGATACACAGAAGTTTTAACCTGTGTAATGGTAGTTCAATAGATATGATCAATTTATATTCTTGTATGAGTAATGAGAGGAGAATTTAGGAATGAATACAAAAAAATATATTCCTACTGCTTTGGCATTATACTTTACTTATTTTATTCACGGAATCGGAGTTTCAATTATTGGTCAGTACAAGCAGAATTTTGCAGATGCATGGGGTGCTGATACGTTACCTGATGGAACCTTTGATGTTAGTATGGTGCTGGCCGTTATTGCAGCATTAGGTTTAGGACGTTTAATTTCACTGCCAATCTCTGGACCCTTTTCAGATAAATTTGGCCGGAGAGCTTCTGGATTAATCGGTATCGGTTTCTATACGCTTTATTTCGTAGGAATTGTCTTTGCTCCTAATATGTATGTTGCTTATGCGTTTGCATTAGCAGGCGGTATTGCGAACTCCTTTTTAGATACTTGTGTAACACCATCCATTTTAGAGATTTTTGGTAAAAACGGTACCGTAGCAAATACATTTACTAAGTTTTCCATTTCAATTGGTCAATTATTGCTTCCCTTCATGATAGGGTTTGTAGCTGCAAGCAATATGTCATTTAAAGTGCTTTTCTTTGTAACAGGTGCACTATTATTAATTGATGGACTATTAATTGCCTTTATGCCATTCCCACCAATGAATGCAAATGTTAAGCCGTCAAAAGATGGAGTGGTTAAGAAAGAAAAGATGAAGTTTTCTTCAACTGCTTGGGCTGTTATTTCAATTGGATTCACCTGTACAGCAACCTTCCAATTATGGTTAAACTGTAATCAAGAATTAGGGAAATTATACGGACTTGCTGACCCTACTAAAATTCAATCCTTCTACGCCTTCGGAACAATGTGTGCGATTCTTTTAACAGCTGTACTAATTAATAAAAAGGTATTAAAAGCAACTCAAGTTCTTTGGATTTACCCAGCTATTTCAGCAACCATGCTTCTAGTTATCTACCTAGTACAATCACCAGCAATTGTATTAATCGGTGGCTTCGTTCTTGGTTATGCAGCAGCGGGCGGTGTTCTTCAGTTAGCGGTAGCAACAGCAAATGAAATGTTCCCGACAAACAAAGGGAAAATTACATCAATTGTTATGATCGCTTCAAGTATTGCAAACTATGTGATTTTAAATATTGCCGGAATGATAACAAAGGCTGGCGGTGTCGAGGGTCCAAAATACGTTTTATTATTCAACGTGGGAATTACTGTAGTTGGAGTACTTCTTGCATTATATGTAAACAAACAGTTTTCTAAAAAGGAAAGCGTGACAAGCGGAACTAATTTAGAGAAGCAGGCAGTTTAATATAGCTAATACCAACATTGTTTATGATAAAAAAAGTATCTGTGGGAAAATGACCTTCTCACAGATACATTTTCGTGTAGTAGAATCCTAGACTATTAATAAGAGAATTTGGAAAATGTTCATAACCATACTCTACTTTTTTAATTAGTATATATTATGATTGTATTTATAGAAGATTTGAACAGTTTTTTTATTATAAATTGTGAATGGAATCACATTCAGGAGGGTCGAATATGAAGAATAAATACTTATCCACATCAATAGGCCTTTATTTTAACTACTTTGTTCACGGAATGGGATTAATCATTATTGCTCTTAACATGGATGTTCTATCTTTGAAATGGGGTACAGATGCTGCGGGAGTGGCAGTTGTAGTGTCATCCTTTGGAATCGGTAAAATTTTGGCGGTTTTTTTCTCAGGGAAAATCTCAGATAAATTTGGCAGGAAACCTTCAGTTATGCTGGGTATGCTGTTTTACTTATTATTCTTTGTCGGAATATTATGGAGTCCAACAACAACAATAGCCTATTTCTTTGGTATCATTGCTGGCTTTGCAAACTCGTTTCTAGATACAGGAACATATCCTGCCCTCATGGAGGCTTTTCCTAAAAAGTCCGGCCCAGCAAATATAATTGTAAAAGCATTTGTCCAGTCTGCTCAGTTCTTACTGCCATTAATTGTGGGATTTCTCATTAACCAACAATTATGGTATGGTTGGAGCTTTATCCTTCTTATCGTAATCCTATCAATTAATTTAATCTTTATTTCAACAAGAGAATTTCCTTCTACAACAATTGTCCCTTCAGAAACTGGTAAAGTAGAAGTAAAGGATCCAAAGGGAAGTTTTCATTTTAGTATTGATGAAATCTGCTTAATCATATTTGGTTTTGTTGCACAAAGCTTGCTTTATATCCTTTCCCAGTGGATTGCAAAGTATGGATCCGAAGTTGTTCATATGAACGATGGAGCCGCAAGGATGTTAGTAAGCTATGGAAGTATTGCTGCTCTTGTTTGTGTACTAATTACCTTTACATTAGGAAATAAGGGAGTTAAATCACCATATTTTCTTATGACGTATACCTTTATGGCTTCCGTTATTTCATTCATTTTATGGGCATTTCCAACTCCTATAGTAGGTGTGGTTGGAGCAATCTTTTTAGGGTATTTCTCTGCAGGTGGACTTATTCAGCTAGGTTTGACATTATTGGTTGAGAAATCAAAAAGAGGAAAGGGTCTTATTACGAGCCTTTATACAATTGCAGAAGGAATTGCGGTTTTTACCATTCCATTAGCTGCAGCAGCTATCTCAAAGGTCAATATTGGCGGTATTTTTCTTATGAATTCACTAATTGCTTTTATTGGATTCTCTCTCGTCCTTACTGTTTTTATTCGCGGTAAACGCAATCCTGCAAAAGAAGCACCAGTATCGCAGGAATTTAAAAATGAAGCAATTTAATAGAATTTGTCTATTAAATTCAAAGGGAAATTATTTTTTTATCTATCATTGTGAAATTAATCACAATTAATTCATCTTGTTCAGGAAATATCCATATTTACTAGAAGAATGTTTCATGTGAAACAATTGGTGTCAGGCACCGCAAAAAGACAAATGCACGACATTTGTCTTTTTGTAGTGCCTGACACCTTATATAGCAATAGCTCCAGTGGATAATAGAATGGTCATGACGATACCAAGTGCTGAGACAATGGTTATTCCAGTCCATTCTGTTTTTGTGATTTTTTGCTTTTGCTCCTTCTTTGCTTTTACGAATGCAAGCATGCCAAGCGCATAAATAACAAATGATGCAGCGAGGTAGACGATTCCTACAGCCAGGATGACATAAATAGAGTAGACAACTCCGACTATTGAAATTATCAGGCTTTTAGCGTTTAATTGATCCTGTCTGCAAACCTTCACCGAATAGAGTGCTGAGAGTAAGTAGGGCACCAGAATACAGGTAGTGGCTAATAGGAGGACCATATTATAGATGTATTGCAGCTTGAATGATAATAGGACAAGCAGAAATACTTGAGCAATGCCATTGGTAAGAAAAAGTGCACTTACCGGGGCACCGAGCTTATTTGTTTTTACAAACATTTTAGGCATCACACCTTCCTTTGCAGCGATATAGGGAAGCTGTGATGCAATCAGTACCCAACTGATCAATGCGCCTAATACTGAAATAAGGATACCTGTTTTTACGATAACGGCACCGGCATCTCCGATTACTGTACTGCCTAATACGGTTGCCAGGGGTGTCCCTGATTGAGCGAGTTGTTCGGCAGGAATAGCCCCCATTGCTACTGCGGAGATTGCAATATAAACGCCCAATGTAAATAAAAGGCTAATCACAGTTGCCTTTCCGACGATTCTTTGGGATACTGCTTTTTCAGCTAAAACCGTTGAAGCCTCCACGCCAATGAAACACCAGAGAATGACGCCCATTGCTCCATTTATTTGTGAGCCCAATGTGGTAGCTGCTCCTCCCGGTTCTGGTACACTTGCCAATGTAGTCTTCCAGTGTTCGACTGCAAATAATTCAGATTTAAAGATAAAGAAGCCTAATAAAACGACAAGGGTAAGCGGGATAAGCTTAGCTACTGTAACAATAGCATTTATGACACCAACATTCTTCGTTCCTCTTGTCTGGATAAAGACAACCATCCATAGAATGATTGAGGCAATAATAAAGGCAACAAATGGACGAAGCTGGTACTGAGGGCCGAATAAGCTGTTCAATGTCTTAATGATCAGGGTGAAAAAAGCAACATTTCCTAGAACCCCACTTGTCCAATAGCCCCAGGCAGAAATAAACCCCATAAAATCTCCATAGCCTGCTCTTGCATGGGAGTAGATTCCGCCCTCAAGCTCTGGCCTTCTATTTGCAAGCAGTTGAAAAATTAACGCGAGAGCCAATACACCAATTCCGCCGATGCCCCAGGAAAGCAAAATAGCCTGTGGATTTGCGACCGTAATCAAGTCAGTAGGACTATTAAATACACCGCCGCCTATCATAGAGCCTACCCCTAGTGCAATTAAGAGCCCCAATCCCAGTTTCTTTTCTTTCGGCACTTCTTTCCCTTTTAGCTTAACTCTGATATTTTCATTTTTCATTGCTTGATCCAAAGTAATCCCTCCAGTGCCGCTTGCTCTTAGGTGTTATTGTTGCTCCAGTGGAATTTATTATTCTTCACGTTTGTCAGTGGAAATAAGGCTAAGAATAAATATTCATTAAAAAGAAATAAAACCAAATTTGTTTTATATTTAGCTCTATCTAGTTTATTATGTAAGAATATAGGAACTTTTTAGTAATTGTGTCGTTTAAAATGAGTGTAAGCATTTAAAGGAAGGTAGTTTATGATAGAAGAAAACATTACAAGAATCCATTTGAATGGCAAGGAATTTATCCTGATTGGAACGGCGCATGTATCTAAGCATAGCGCAGAGCAAGTAAGGGAAGTAATTGAAGCGGAAAGACCTGATTCTGTTTGCGTCGAATTAGATGAACAAAGATATCAATCCATAACAGAGGGCAGTAAATGGAGTGAGATGGATATTTTTAGAGTCATTAAAGAGAACAAAGCCACACTACTTTTGATGAATCTAGCCCTTTCCTCCTTCCAAAAACGGATGGCTGCTCAATTTGGGATAAATGCTGGTCAGGAAATGATCCAAGGAATTGAATCCGCCAAAGAAACTGGCGCCAATCTTGTTTTAGCTGACAGGGACATTCAAATTACCTTTTCCCGTATTTGGCACAATGTTGGCTGGTGGGGGAAAATGCAGCTAATCACACAGATTGTTTACAGTATTTTTAGCAAGGAAACCATTTCAGAAGAAGAATTAGAAAAAATGAAATCACAGGATATGCTGAATACCATACTAAGCGAATTTACTGAAGGTTTTCCAAGGTTAAAAACACCGCTTATCGACGAGCGCGATCAGTATTTAGCTCAAAAAATTAAAGAAGCTCCAGGTGAAAAAATAGTGGCAGTATTGGGAGCTGCTCATGTTCCAGGAATTAAAGAGGAAATAAAGAAAGATCATGATTTGGCTTTGATTACACAGCGTCCACCTAAATCAAAGGTTCCAAAGGTGATTGGCTGGACCATCCCGATTTTGATTATTGCGATGATTGCTTATACCTTTTATGCGAATCCTCAAGCTGGATTGCAGCAAACGATCAGCTGGTGGCTGTGGCATGGAGGTCTTTCAGCACTTGGAACAGCGATTGCACTTGGGCACCCACTTACGATTTTAACGGCATTTATTGCGGCACCTATCACTGCACTGGATCCGATTACAGCAGCAGGCTGGTTTACGGGAATTGTTCAAGCTTATTTACGCAGACCGAATGTCAGGGATTTTGAAAGTCTTTCGGAGGATGTCTATAGTGTAAAGGGCTTCTGGAATAATAAAGTAACACGGATTCTGCTTGTTGTTGTATTGGCCAATATCGGAAGCTCATTAGGAACCTTTATTGGTGGAATTGATGTTGTCCGCTTATTCATTGACAGCCTGTAAGCGACAGAAGGATAGGGAGAGAATGATGTAATGAGAAGTTATCTCATTTTAGGAATGTGTACACTTTTTATCATTCAATATTTTCTAGATGTGGTCTGGCTTCAATATGCTGTTGTCCTGCTCTCTCTGTTGGCCTTTTTGGGGAGTGCAGGACATGCGGACCGCTTTCCGCGCATTCTTGGTCTCGTGATGATGTGTGCTGGGATCATAATTGAATGGAGTAAAGGGACGGGTGTGGCTGGTATAAGCGTGGGAATCTTTCTGATTCTGCCGTTACTTAGTCTAATAACACTGGCGCCGCTTTTGGCTATTCCTCTGAAGCTTGGAGGATACTTTGAGTCAGTCTCTCGTTTATTACATAATCTGCTGCACCATCCGCAAAAATTATATGCGGGTATAACAGGAACATTATTTTTCGTCAGTCCCATATTAAACCTAGGCTCTGTCCGGATTATTAATGAGTTTCTGGAGGACCTGAAGCTGCCTCCCGCCATGTCAGCAAAAAGCTATGTTGTCGGTTTCTCAACTGCACTGATGTGGTCGCCTTATTTTGCATCAGTATCACTTGTATTGCATTATTTAAAGGTCCCATTTAAGGAGTATTTTATCTATGGAATGGGAATTTCGATCTTATCCTTACTTGTTGGAAATCTATTCTTTGCCATATGGGAAAAACGGAATCCAATTGAAAGAGACGAGATATCCTCTTTCCAGCCAATTGAAAAGAAACAGCGCAGAAAGCTGTTTGAGCTAGTCCTTTTTGTTGCTCTACTAATGACTACATGTCTACTTATTGAAAGTGTAACAAAATGGTCGATGATTGTTATTGTCTGCCTTGTTTCGATTCTCGTTCCGCTGTTCATTACCGCTGTTACAGCAAAGTGGAAGCAGGCAAAGCCGTTATGGATAGACTTCCGTGACCGTGCGGTACCGATGATGAATAATGAAATCATGCTGTTTATGAGCGCAGGCATGCTGGCATTCGCGTTAAAAGGTACAAGTGTTATGAATGGAGTCAGTCAGTTTCTAAAAGTGATGGCTGATCAGTCCTTTTTCTTATTTGCCTTAGCTGTTTTGTTGATTGTGTTCTGCTTGACCTATATTGGAATTCATCAAATTGCTGTTGTTGGTGCACTTGCTATGCAGCTGAATCCAGCCGAGCTTGGCATTAATAGCATCTCTTTGGCCTTTATATTGTTATTAACCTGGTATATTTCAACAGCATTAAGCCCTTTCTCAGGCTTAAACTTAATGGTCAGCCGCTTTTCCCGTCTTTCAGGCGTTCAAGTTGGATTGCGAGTGAACGGCCTTTATATTCTGACAGTAGTCACAATTGGTATTGCAGCGATATCCTTTTTAAGATGGTAGATTACTAGGTTCGTATCTTATTATTATTGGAATCTTAGATAGAAAGAGATAGATAGAATAGGATATTTATTTCATTTCAGGGAGAAAATCACTTAATGAATGAGTGGCTTTCTCCCTTTTTGTTTTTTATTGGTTTATCATTCAAATCCATTTGGCACAAAACTTGCATTATATTTTTGTGAATCATGATTCTATCAATTTAATTAGGCAGGAGATGGAAAAGGCAATGAAAAATATAACAATAATTGGTTCAGGTGTAATGGGAAGCAGTATTGCACAATCCTTTGCAGTTAGCGGCTATAACGTAACGATAAATGATGTAAAAGAGGAATTCCTGTTAAGGGCACAATACAGAATCTTTGATAATCTATCTTTACTTGTTGAGGAAGGAAAAATAACCGAGCCGGAAAAAGCGATGGCCTTAGCCAGTCTAGTATATTCAACTGATTTGGAGGAAGCTGTCAAAGAGGCCGATTTCATTATCGAGGCAATTCCAGAGGTTATTGAGATGAAGTGGGACCTTTTCAATACATTAGAGGAATTCATGAAGCCTGACGCAATTGTAGCATCTAATACATCAACATTCCCGATTACCCGTTTGATGGAGAAAGCAGGATTTGCTGAACGAATGATCATTACACATTTCTTCAATCCAGGCCATTTAGTTCCTCTAGTTGAAATTGTAAAGCATGAAAAAACAAAATCAGAAATAGTAGAAAAAACAATCGATTTAATGAACAGTATCGGTAAATCACCAGTCCTTCTAAAGAAGGAGATTTCCGGCTTTATTGCCAACCGTCTGCAAACAGCGTTAATGCGTGAAGCTTTTTATTTGCTACAAGAAGGTGTGGCAGATGCACACGCTATTGATACAGCTATAACAGCTGGACCAGGGTTCCGCTGGGCATTCACAGGACCGATTGAAATTGCTGATTTTGGCGGACTTGATACTTGGCAGCGTGTATTTGACAATGTTGCACCCGATTTAAACAAGGATATAGAAGCGCCTGCTATTATCCGTGAACTGGTTCAGCAGGGTAAGCTTGGTACAAAGTCGGGTGAGGGCATATATCCATATGATGAAAAAACAATAGCTCAAAAATTGGAGGAAAGAGACCGTAACTTTATTAAATTGGGAAAAATGAAAGCTGTAAAAAAGGGAATGGGGCAGGACTAAAATATTTATGACGGGTTCAGTTAAGCTTAGATTGTGTTATAATGGAAACGCTATCACAGTCTAATCGAGGGTGATCGGAATGAGTATCAATAAGGAAGAACAGTTTTATAAGGATATAATTGAGCTTGCCTATGATGGTATAGTTGTAGTTGATACAGAAGGTTATGTGCAAATGCTGAGCAAGTCATATGCTGACTTTATTGGTGTTGATCAGAATAGTTCAATAGGAAAGCATGTAACAGATGTTATTGAAAACTCTCGTATGCACATAGTCGCCCACACAGGTAAAGAGGAAGTTGCCGAGCTGCAAAAAATTAACGATAGCTATATGATTGCTACACGCACCCCGATTATTAAAGATGGTAAGTTAACGGGGGCGGTAGGAAAAGTATTATTTAAAAACGTAGGTCAATTGACCGCATTATCAAAACGGATAAAATCGTTGGAAACGGAATTAAAAAAGTATAAAGGGGTTTTCCGTGAAAGAAACAAGGCTACCTATACTTTTGAACATATGATTGGTCTAAGTTCTGCCTTTAAGGAAGCAAAGGCACATGCCAAAAAGGCAGCGAAAAGTGATTCCAATGTTCTGGTTTTGGGTGAAAGCGGGACAGGTAAAGAATTATTTGCCCATTCTATTCATAGCAGCAGCCGGCGTGCAATGGGTGTCTTTATTAAGGTGAATTGTGCTGCCATACCCCCAGAGCTTATTGAATCAGAGCTTTTTGGCTACGAGGAAGGCTCTTTTACTGGAGCAAAAAAGGGCGGGAAGATTGGAAAGTTTGAAGCAGCTGATGGCGGGACTATTTTTCTTGATGAAATTGGTGAGCTGCCGCTCCATATGCAAGTGAAACTGTTGCGTGTATTACAGGAAAAGGAAGTGGAGCGGGTTGGTTCAACGAGCACCACTCCAATTGATGTCCGGATTATTGCAGCAACAAACCGTGATCTTGCAGAAATGGTCAGTAAAGGAGAATTTCGGCTGGATTTATATTACCGTTTGAAGGTTGTGCAAATAAATGTGCCATCATTAAAGGAGCGAAGTGAAGATATTAGCTCACTTGTTTCTCATTTCTTGAAAAAGTACCAAAATCTGATGAAAAAACGAGTAAACGGGATTACCAGTGCTGCAATGAGGCAGCTGTGTCTGTACTCTTGGCCGGGAAATATACGAGAATTAGAGAATACGATTGAACGGGCATTAAACATGGTGGATGAAGATAAAGAGATTGGTCCTGAACATCTGCCTGTGGAAATAAGCGGCTATAAGCTGATGCCGTCTTTCCGCTCATTGGCGGAAATGATGGATGAGGCAGAACGAAAAGTAATTATCGATTGTTTGGAAACAATGAATGGAAATAAATCCAAAGCAGCTCAGCAGCTTGGTATCAGCCGGACAACCCTTTATGAAAAAATGAATAAATATGGCTTATAGATGGCATCCCCCTTTGTTAAATCAAAGGGGGATTTTTTTATATTGGCTGACTAAAGCACTATGTTGATTGAAAATAAGAAGATTATTTACAGTGGAGCAGGGAATTTTATATAAAAATGTAAGCGATTTCAAACAATTTTATATAAACGTGAATATCGATTGTTCGGAAATCCTTACAATTTCTAAGCATATTTCTTTATGTGTAAGGAAATCTGAACAAAATTTGATAGAAACTATCTATTATATATAAATGATTAATCAATATTAATAATAATTTAAGAAGGTAAAAGATTTATTTAAATAATTTTTATAGAATAATAGTCTTATCTACTATGGGTCTATCCTTTTTAACGGGTTTTTAAAATTTTTTTAATATAATTTTGGGGTATTTTTTAAAGTTGGCATGGAACTTGCATTATATATTGGTGTAATCATTAGTAAACTTACTTATTTCACAGGGAGGGCGCTGTAAATGAATAAAATTATTCCCAAAGAAGAAGTATCAACTATTTTTAAAGATGGGATGACAATCATGGCCGGCGGATTTATGGGTGTTGGTACACCACAGGAGCTTGTATCCGCTGTTCTTGAATCAAATGCAAAGGATATAACATTAATTGCTAGTGACACGGCTGTTGTAGATAAAGGTGTTGGACCATTAATTGTAAATAAGCGGGTAAAAAAGGTGATCGCTTCACATATCGGTACAAATCCGGAAACAGGCAGACAAATGATTGAAGGTGAATTAGATGTCGAACTGGTTCCACAAGGGACATTTACTGAACGGGTGCGTGCCGGCGGGGCAGGGCTTGGCGGTGTATTGACACCGACTGGAATTGGAACGGTTGTTGAAGAAGGAAAAGAAAAGATAACGATTGACGGTCGTGAATTTTTACTCGAAAAACCGCTTCATGCTGAAGTAGCCATTTTGAAAGCACGCAAGGCGGATAAAGCCGGTAATTTAGTCTATAACCGTTCTGCCAGAAACTTTAATCCAATCATGGCCCTAGCAGCAGACCTTGTGATTGCTCAGGTCGATGAGGTTGTAGAGATTGGTGAAATCAATCCGGATGAAGTCATGACCCCTGGAATCCTGGTAGATAAAATCTTAGTTACAGGAGGCAACTAATAATGAGTGATGTAATGATGACTCCAAAACAGATTATTGCTGCACGTGTTGCAAAGGAAATGAAAGACGGAGATGTCGTGAATCTTGGCATCGGGCTGCCAACATTGGTACCTGACTATCTGCCTAAAGACGTAAATGTGATACTTCAATCTGAAAACGGATACATTGGTCTAGGACCGGCAAATGATGAAATCGATATGGATCTCGTAAATGCCGGCGGGCAGCCAGCGGGTATCATTCCGGGCGGTGCATTTTTTGACAGCTTCTTCTCATTCTCGTTAATCCGCGGTGGACATGTGGATGTTACCGTTCTTGGAGGACTTGAGGTAGATGCAAAAGGGAATCTAGCTAACTGGATGGTGCCGGGGAAAATGGTACCGGGCATGGGAGGCGCTATGGATTTAGTTACAGGAGCCAAGAAGGTCATTGTTGCGATGGAGCACTGCTCTAAAAAAGGTACACCAAAAATCCTTGAAGAATGCACATTGCCTTTGACAGGAAAAGGTGTTGTTGATCTAATCGTAACCGAGCTGGCTGTATTCAGTGTAACAGAAGAAGGGCTTGTTCTTGAGGATTTGCAGGAGGGTGTCGATTTAGAAACAGTTAGAGAAAAAACAGCGGCATCATTTAAGGTAAAAGAATTTATTGGTTGTTAATCAATTTTTTAATTGGGAGGATAAAGATATGCGTGAAGTCGTTATTGTAAGTGCAGTAAGAACAGCTATTGGAAGTTTTATGGGGACATTGAGCAATACTCCGGCAACAGAGCTAGGTGCAATTGTGATAAAGGAAGCCGTCAATCGAGCAGGAATTAAAGGAGAACAGGTAGATGAAGTGATTATGGGGAATGTTCTTCAAGCTGGTTTAGGTCAAGGCCCAGCGCGTACAGCTGCTTTAAAGGCAGGGCTGCCAATTGAAACGACAGCAATGGCGATTAATAAACTATGCGGTTCCGGTTTAAAGGCTGTTCATCTTGCTGCGCAGGCGATTCAAACAGGTGATGCTGAAATTATCGTAGCAGGCGGAATGGAAAATATGAGCATGGCACCTTACCTGCTCCCTCAAGGACGCACAGGCTTTCGGATGGGTGATGGCAAGGTGATCGACAGTATGATTCAAGATGGTTTACAATGTGCAATCAACCATTACCATATGGGTATTACAGCAGAGAATATCGCTGAACAATATGGTTTAACCCGCGAAGAGCAGGATGAGTTCTCTGCCTGGAGCCAGCAAAAAGCAGAAGTGGCAATGAACGAAGGTAAATTCCAAGAGGAAATTGTACCAGTTGTGCTTCCACAGCGGAAAGGTGACCCCGTTGTATTTGATAAGGATGAATTTCCACGTGCAGGGGTTACAGCGGAAAAGCTTGCAAAATTAAAACCTGCTTTTAAAAAGGATGGTACCGTTACAGCAGGAAACGCGTCAGGTATCAATGATGGAGCAGCAGCACTTGTTCTTATGAGCAGAGAAAAGGCTGATGAATTAGGCATTAAGCCAATGGCCATTCTTCGCGGCAATGGGGCAGCAGGTGTTGATCCAAGTATTATGGGGATTGGTCCAGTTCCAGCCACAAGAAAGGCATTAGAGAAGGCAGGACTTTCTATTGATAACATCGATTTAGTTGAAGCAAACGAAGCATTTGCTGCACAATCACTAGCTGTTGGCCGTGATCTCTCTATTCCTCGTGAAAAGCTGAATGTGAATGGCGGAGCTGTTTCCCTTGGTCACCCAATCGGTGCCAGCGGTGCACGTATTCTAGTTACACTATTACATGAAATGAAACGTCAGAACTCCCGTTATGGGTTGGCGACACTTTGTATCGGCGGCGGACAAGGGGCAGCAAGTATTGTGGAGCTGGAAAAGTAATTATCTTTCTGATTTGAGTCATAAGCGGGGCCATGCAAAAAAAGCGAGTGTACTAAAACGTACCTTCCATTTATTTTAGTTTTAAAATAAGATGTAGTACGTTTTAATAGATATGAAAGCGCTTTTTTGTAGGCTGCCCGCTATAAAACGATTGTAAAATGGTTTTTTTATGGATGTCTGAATCTATTAAGAACCATCGTCTGGGGAATATGCATCAAAAGAAATGCAATCTATTTATCCGGGGAGGATCTATATGGACTTAATTATTATCTTACTGTCACTCGGGCTATTAATGTTTATCGCCTATAAAGGCTATTCTGTTATTCTATTTGCACCAATCTGTGCCCTATTAGCTGTATTGCTGACAGACCCAGGCCATGTCCTGCCATTCTATTCAGGTGTCTTTATGCCAAAAATGGTAGGGTTTATTCAAAACTACTTTATCGTCTTTTTACTAGGAGCTATTTTCGGTAAAGTTGTAGAAATGTCCGGTATTGCTGAATCTATTGCAAAAACAATCGTCCGCTTAATTGGCGCTAAACAAGCGATGCTGACTGTTATTCTATTAGGCGCCATTTTAACATACAGCGGCGTAAGTTTATTCGTAGCCGTATTCGCCATTTATCCATTTGCTAATCAATTATTTAGACAGGCAAATATTCCAAAAAGACTTATTCCGGGAACCATTGCCCTTGGCGCCTTTACCTTTACAATGGATGCATTACCAGGTACCCCGCAAATTCAAAACGTTATCCCGATTTCTTTCTTTAAAACAGATATCTATGCAGCACCAGTATTAGGTATTATCGGTGCCATCGTTGTTCTTGTAGTTGGTTTACTATATTTAGAGATGAGAAGAAAAAGGGCCCAGCAGGCTGGAGAAGGCTATTATGGACTTGGTGCTGAATCAGCAGCAACTGCTGAAGGAGCAGCCGCTTCAAGTGAAGAACCAGAATATGTTCCGGATCTAAATACAAATTCTTCATTGCTAAGACAGATTTTAGCTTTTGTTCCACTTCTTCTTGTTGCTATTATGAATAAAATATTAACGACTGCCATTCCAGCTATGTATCCAAATGGATTTGATTTTGAAGCAATTGGTTTACCAGCATACAAAGTGGATGTAGCAAGTAATGCTGCAATTTGGGCAGTAGCGATTTCATTAGTTATCGGTATTGTTACAGCTATTGCTTTTGATATGAAAAAAATCAAGTTTGGTTTTAAAGAAGGACTTAACGCAAGTATTGCTGGTTCCCTTCTTGCTGTTATGAATACAGGTTCTGAGTATGGTTTTGGCGGAATCATTTCTTCCCTTCCAGGCTTTGGCCATATCAGCAACGGAATTTCCGGCGCATTCTCTAATCCGCTTGTGAATGGTGCTGTTACAACAAGTACACTTGCCGGTGTGACAGGATCTGCCTCTGGCGGTATGGGAATTGCTCTAAGTGCAATGGCTGAACAGTACAATCAGATGATTGCAGCAGCTAATATCCCGCCAGAAGTTATGCACCGTGTTGTTGCTATGGCATCAGGCGGGATGGATACACTTCCACATAACGGAGCGGTTATTACATTGCTTGCGGTTACGGGCTTAACACATAAACAATCATATAAGGATATCTTTGCTATTACTATGATTAAAACGTTAGCTGTTTTCGTTATCATTGGCTTATATACATGGTTTGGTCTTGTTTAAAAACTTAGAAATATATATTAAAAAAGCAGGAAGTTATTAATGAGGAGGAACAACGATGAATAAGACATTAGAGGGAAAAGTAGCATTTATCACAGGATCTGCAAGTGGAATTGGTATGGAAATTGCCAAGACGTTTGCCAATGAAGGAGCAAAAGTAGTAATTTCCGATATGAACAAAGAAAAATGTGATGAGGTCGTTGCTGAATTAAATGAACAGGGCTTTGATGCTTTAGCAGCACCTTGTGATGTTACGGACGAAGAAGGATTCAAAAATGGGATTGAATTGGCGAAGGAAACCTTCGGAACAATTGATATTTTAATCAATAATGCTGGATTCCAATATGTTGCTGCCATTGAGGATTTTCCAACAGCTACATTTGAAAAATTGGTGAAGGTGATGCTGACAGGATCATTTATTGGCATCAAGAGCGTATTCCCAATCATGAAGGCGCAAAAGTTTGGAAGAATCATCAATATGGCCTCTATTAACGGTTTAATCGGCTTTGCCGGAAAAGCAGGCTACAACAGCGCAAAGCACGGAGTAATTGGATTGACAAAGGTGGCTGCCTTAGAAGCTGCAAGAGACGGAATTACAGTTAATGCATTATGCCCTGGCTATGTTGATACACCACTTGTACGCGGTCAGATTGCTGACTTAGCAAAGACAAGAAACGTAAGCCTTGATAGTGCTTTAGAGGATGTCATTTTAGCCATGGTACCACAAAAGAGATTATTATCAGTTTCCGAGATTGCAAATTACGCAGTCTTCTTAGCAAGTGAAAAAGGAGCAGGAATTACCGGCCAAGCAGTTGTATTAGATGGCGGCTATACCGCTCAATAATCAATCGGTGTCAGGCACCACAAAAAGACAAAACGATGTTTTTGTCCATATGTGGTGCCTGACACCTTTTTTATTCACCTTTTTTAATTTTCTACTATTTAAAAAGTAGATTTATTTCAAAATGTGATTCTAGTCCTCTTTTTTAATGCGGGTGGTGGTGTAAGATGAGTTCAGTTGATAACAACTCTCATTACCGTTTAGGAGGATTATTCATAGATGATGAACCATGTTGAATTAGCAAAGGATATTTATTGGGTTGGGAAAATTGATAATCGTGAGGTTCCTTTTCACCGTTTGGTTTTAGCAAAGGGGACAACCTATAATTCTTATTTAATTAAATCAGATAAACCGACTGTTATTGATACAGTAGATATAGAGTTTGGCAGAGAATTTGTTGACTATTTAAGTGAACTAATTGATCCGCAGGAAATCCAGTATATTGTCATTAATCATACCGAGCCGGATCACTCAGGTGCTATGGCAGGGCTAGCAGCGAAGGCAACAAATGCAACGATTGTCTGCACAGAGCTTGCAGTAAATGAGTTAAAGGAAATGTACAAGCTTCACAGCCGGGATTTCTTAGTTGTAAGAGATGGAGATACATTGGATATCGGCGGTAAAACGTTGAAGTTTAAAGAAACACCATACTTGCATACGGCTGAAACAATGATTACCTATACCGTCGAAGATAAAATCCTATTCCCATGCGATATCTTCAGCACTCATGTCGCAGTTGAAACGATTTTTGCAGACGAAGCAGGCTTTGATATTAAAGATGATTTTGTCGGCTATTATAGTGCGATTATTCATCCGCACCGCAGATATGTTAGAGCATTAATCGATGCATTGGAAGAGCTAGACGTGCAAATGATTGCTCCTTCCCACGGCTTTATCCTACGAAAGGACATTCAGCAATACATTGACCTTTATGCAACGTTAAGTGCTGATACAGTGCAGGACAAGAAAGTAACCATTGTGTATACAACGATAAAAAATAACACGAAAAAAATGGCGAACCACTTGCAGCGAATCTTTGAAGAAAATGAGATTCACGCAACCGTTTTTAATGCGGACAAATCAGAGAAAATGGAAATTCTGGAAAGTATTAAACAATCAGATGCTGTCTTTATCGGAAGCTCTACAAGATATGCTGATATGATTGGGAATCTTGAGGAGGTTCTAAAGGAACTGCCGGAAATGGATTTAGAAGGTAAAATTGGGGCAGCATTTGGTTCTTATGGCTGGAGCGGAGAGGCGATTGAAGTAATCCAGGACTATTTGAACCAGACAAATATGGATGTACAAAGCACCTCAAAGGTTATTAAAACAACCGGTATGACACATGTTGAATTTCCTGTTCGCGTGAGATTTTCACCAAAGGATGAGCAGCTGGCTAAAATCGAGCATTCAGCAGGCTTTGTTGCTGACTTATTAAGAAGTGCAATTTAAAAGATACTCTTAATAGAATGTTTCACATGAAACAATTAAAAATTATAACCCCCTGCCCAGAATCAGGCATATCATCTCGAGGTGCTATGTGCTGGAACTAGGTGAAGACTATGAAAAGAAGCTGGTGAAAAGATTGGATAAAAACTATTGTATTATCGGTTCAGGAGTTGCAGCCGTTTATGCTGCGAAGGCTATCCGTGATCAGGATAAAGAAGCCAATATCCATGTGTTTGGTGCGGAAAACTCATTACCATATAATCGAATCAAATTATCAAAGGACTTGTATTCCGATTTACATGCCGAAAAGGTTTTAATTAAAAAGGAAAAATGGTATCAGGATCAAAATATCCTTGTCCATGTGAATACAAAGATCATTGATCTCGACACAGAGAAGCATGGAATTACAACGGCTTCAGGTGAAGTATTTCATTATGATAAGTTACTTATCTGCACAGGTTCCCAAAATCGAAAACTATCCATTAAGGGGGCTGACTTAAAAGGCGTTTACACCATTAGAGAAATGCAGGAAGCAGATGACTTCAAGGCCTTTATTAATGATAAACAGCATGTAATCAATATCGGTGGTGGTATTCAAGGACTGGAAACAGCCTGGTCGATTCATAAGCAGGGTAAGCAGGTGTCCATCATTGAAGCAGCACCGCGTCTGATGACTAGACAGCTTGATGGGAAAACTTCTGAGCTTTTGAAGAAAAAAATCGAAGCAGCAGGTGTTCAAGTTTATGTTAATTCCTCTATTGAAAGCATAAAAGGTGAAGCAGCTGTCGAAGCCATTGTTGTTGATAATCAAGAGCTTGCTTGTGATAGTGTGATTTATGCAATTGGGGTTATTCCTAATCTCGAACTAGTTAGAAACACAGACATGGCAGTTAATCGCGGCATTATTGTCAATGATAGGATGCAGACAAATGTGGAGGATATATATGCAGCCGGAGATGTAGCAGAGTGGAATGGTGAAGTAGCAGGCCTATGGAATCCTGCCATGGATCAAGGAAAAGTGGCCGGTAAAAATATGGCGGCGCCTTCTCCTTTAACGTACCAAAAGAGCATCCCGCTTACAGTATTCAATGCATTTGACTTTGCGTTATTTTCCATCGGCCTCGTCGATGAAAATCAATGTGATACAACGATTGTTGAAGAAGATGAAGCAGGAAAATATACAAGAGTGTTTATTAAGGATAACAAAATGGTCGGTGTCATATCCCTTGAAGGTGTAGTGGCTTCATTACCGTATAAAGCAGCCATTGAAAGCGAAGTGTCATTAGCAGGAATTGAACTAAACCAAGTTACAGTTAGTGAATTAATGAACGAATTGAAAAAGAGACAAAAGCTTTCAGCATAGAAAAGAGGAGAACTGAAATGAAAAAATATATTTGTATCCCATGCGGTTATATATACAATCCAGCGATTGGAGATCCCGATGAAGATGTAGAGCCGGGAACAGCATTTGAGGATGTACCGGAGGATTGGGTGTGTCCGGTTTGCGGCGAGGACAAGGATCATTTTGCAGAAGTAGAAGAATAGAATGAAGGAGTGCCGAAGCTTAGCCGTATTTCGGCACTTTCTTTATTTATTAGAACAATCTTCATTATCGTTAGCTGGTTGATTGAGGTTCCTGAACGGAAATCAACAGCTGGTAAAAAAATAAACCAACATATTGATATTACTAAGGTGATTTAAAACACTATCCGGCTTCAATCGCTATGCTATGATTGTCATCATAAAAGGGAAGCAAATTAAATCTCTACAACAAGGGTGATGTAAAATGATAGAACATGTATGTCATCATACAGACAGTGAGCCCTGTACAAAGAAAGTCCCTATTTTCGCCTCATTGTCCCATGATGAGTTTGTAAAAATAGCAAATTTGATACGGCATGTCCACTATCAAAAAGGTCAGATGCTGATTCAAGAAGGGGAAAAGTCAGATACATTATTTATTATTCACGAGGGGAAAGTCAAGCTCTCTAAGTTTACGGTTGATGGAAAAGAGCAAATCCTTTATCTCATGACAACAGGTGATTTTTTCGGCGAGTTGAATCTTTTTAATGATGATGAAGTCAATAACTTTAGTGTTTTTGCGATTGAAGACACGGAGATCTGTCAGTTAACGAAGGCTGATATGGATAGGATTATGCTGGAAAATCCTGAGATATCCTTAAAGCTCCTAAAGGCCATAACAAAACGATTGGCCCATACAGAGAACCTGGCGCAAAACTTAGCAACGAAGGACCCGGAAATTCGAATTGTTAGTATGATTCTGGAATTCTGTCAAAAGTTCGGGACGAAAATAAATGAGGGAACCCTTATTCATTTACCAATTACAAGAGAAGAAATTGCCAGTTATGTAGGTGTTACACGTGAAACAATCAGCCGTAAATTTAGCAAGTTTGAGGATCTGGGATTGATTACAATCTCGGGCACAAAGCAAATACTTGTCCAAGATCAGCTTGCGCTAAAGGCATATTTAGAATAAAAAGATGAAAAAGAGCGGCCTTCTAGGGCTGCTCTTTTCGTGCGTTTAGATAAACGGATCAAAGTATTTATATTCTGTTACGCCGTTTTCAATTGGAGAACTGATGCTGATTAATTCATTGATGATGTCGGCAGCCTCTTTTCCGAATACAGGCAGCGGCTGGTAATTATTTTCATTTAGGCTATCATCCGAGTTTTCTAGTGTCGGAACAATGGTTAGACCCTTCATGACAACCGTATTGTCCTCTTTTGCAAATCGTAGACGGAACATTGCAGTTTGGCGTGAAAGTAAGGTTGGGTCTGCGCCGAACGCATAATCCCCCATACTATAAATAATATATTTCCCGTTATACTTCTCGACACTTTCGAGACGATGCGGATGTCCCCCCATAATGATATCTGCACCTGCGTCCAGAATACTTCTGCCGAAATTTGTTTGATAGTCCACAGGCGTTTCGCGATATTCAACACCCCAGTGCATACTCACAATCACTAAATTGTCCTTCCGCTTATACTGCTTCACTTCTTCGACAATCCGAGCCAAAAATTCTGGACTTTGCTGACTCATACGGCAGTCATAGCCAAGGAAGATGGTTTCAATAGTACCGATATTCTTCTTCAGTGGCATCCCGTCGTTAAAAACAGCCACCTTATTTTTTGCAAATGCCTCAAGGGTATCTTCATACCCAGCTTCGAAGTAATCTCTTGTATGATTGTTTGCTAGATTAGCAGCTTCAACCCCGCTGGCTGGTAAAAAGGCAACGTGGGCAGGGTCGCTTTTTATCCGCCACATTTTGTTTTCTGCCTTAGTTTCGTTTGTAAAGGCACTTTCTGCATTGATGATTGTAAAGTCATCCGAGTTAAACCACGGCAGGCTGTTTTTAAAGACATATTGATTATCACCACCATTGGCCTTAAATACATTGTCAAACTTCAAGTGTTCGGGCGTTTCCGGATAGGTCCCAAAGGAGTTATCGCCGACAAAGGTTAAGGTAATTTCGCCGTCCTTTTTCTTGCCCTGCTCATAAGCTGCTGCCGCAGCATAGAACCAATCATATTTTGTTGGAACGCTTAATTTGATTTCTGGTTGATCCTGCTTTAGCTGCTCCATCGCTGCAACATAATCCGGATAGACCTTTCCTAAGGCCTTTTGATCAGCCTTTCCTTTGCTGTAGTCCATAAGGGCAAGTAAACAGTTTCTTAAACTCTTACTATAATCACTTACGCTGTTATCCTCGTGTTTATACTGATCGAGTTTTGTGATTAGTTCATTTACCTTTTTCTGTTCTTCTTTTGCTCCACCGGATGAAGCAAGATTTTGAAGGATTTGTAACGATTGTGATGACAGACCTTCAACCTCATTCTTTGATATGCTTTTCTTTTGCTCAGCTTTCTTTTCAGACTTCTCTGTAGTAGACGCTTCGTTGGCTGTACAGCCTGCCAGGATCAAAAACAATAATATAATAGTAATAAAGCTGTGTTTTCTCATCGTTACTCCTCTCAAATGACTGAATAATTTACAAATACTAGTTTATATGAAAAGTATACAAGGGTTTCTAGTCTGTATCACTAGTTTTTTTTGACAAAAAATTGGAAGAGCTTATTTGTGACGATATCAACAGAATTTATCTTATCTCTCCATGCCAGTTTAGGATAGAATTTTGAAATTTATTTTTTGGAAGCGCTGTCTAATTGAGAAATTTTTCAACATTTTTCGCCGAATTCTTTTAAAATTCAACGCAGTATGTCGGGGGATATATTAATATATCTACAATCTAATAATTAGTTTAAATATAATAAACAAAATAGTATTTTTCCTTTGTATTACTAGAGTTATAGCTATATTTTTGGAAGTTTTTAAGGTTTTTCCTCTCCTCGAATAGATAAAAATGTGTTTGTTAAATAGGTTTTATAAGATTTCTGAAATAATATATAAATCAGAAATTGTCGAATAATTTGGCATTCATTCTTGAGAAATATGTAGTATTATAACAACGTCGAATATTCAGAATATAAAACAAACACACGGAGGTAATTCAAGTGACAAACGAAGTAGTTATTGTAAGTGCTGTAAGAACACCAATTGGTAGTTTTCTAGGAAGTTTAACAAATGTTGCTGCAATTCAACTTGGAGCAATCGTAATAAAAGGAGCTTTAGAAAAAGCAGGAGTTAGCCCTGATCAAGTAGATGACGTTATCATGGGTAACGTATTACAAGCAGGTCTTGGACAAAACCCGGCTAGACAAGCTGCTTTAGCTGCAGGTGTTCCACAAGAAGCTTCTGCTATTACAATCAATAAAGTTTGTGGATCTGGTCTACAAGCTGTTCATATGGCAACACAAGCTATCCTAGCTGGCGATGCTGAAATCGTTGTTGCTGGTGGTATGGAAAACATGAGCGCAGCTTCATATGTATTAAAAGGTGCTCGTAACGGATTCAAAATGGGTAACCAAAAAATTGAAGACTCTATGATCCAAGATGGATTATGGTGCGCAATGAATGACTACCACATGGGTGTTACAGCTGAGAACCTTGCAGCTAAATATGAAATTTCTCGTGAAGAACAAGATGAGTTCTCAGCATGGAGCCAACAAAAAGCTCAAGCTGCGATTGAATCAAATCGTTTTGCAGATGAAATCATCCCTGTTGAAATTCCTGGACGTAAGGGACAAGTAACTGTATTCAGTCAAGATGAGTTCCCACGCTTCAACACTACAGCTGAAAGCCTAGGAAAGCTTCGTCCTGCATTCAAGAAAGACGGTTCAGTAACGGCTGGTAATGCTTCTGGTATCAATGACGGCGCTGCAGCTTTTGTTGTAATGAGCCGCAAGAAAGCTGAAGAGCTAGGTGTTAAACCTTTAGTAACAGTAAAAGCTAATGCAAGTGCTGGTGTTGATCCAAGCATCATGGGTATCGGACCTGTTCCTGCAGTGAAAAAAGCGCTAGAAAAAGCTGCTTTATCATTAGAAGACATCGAACTAGTTGAAGCAAACGAAGCATTTGCTGCACAATCTATTGCTGTAGACCGCGAGCTTCAATTCAATAAAGAAAAGTTAAACGTTAACGGTGGAGCAATTGCTCTTGGACACCCTATCGGTGCAAGCGGTGCGAGAATTCTTGTATCTCTAATTCATGAAATGAAGAAGAGAGATGCTAAGACTGGCTTAGCAACACTTTGTATTGGTGGCGGACAAGGCGTAGCGACAATCGTAGAAAATGCATAATTAGCTGACAGACAATAAAAAACGAGGCTCCCAAGAAGGAAGTCCTCGTTTTTTTGTCAGACAAGCAGTTCTATTAAGTATGCGTTTACCAGTGAACAAACGTTCACCTAATGTATTGTGAAAAGGGAAAAACATCAGAAAAAGGCTATGATTCTTTTCTACTATTATATAACTAAGCCGCCATCAACACTGAGAATGGTGCCGTTTACATAATTGGCATCATCAGACGCTAAGAATAAGTAGGCATTCGCAATATCTTCCGGTTTACCGAGCTTCCTAAGCGGTGTTTTATCTTTCATGAAATCTAATACCTTTTGCGGTACGGCAGCCGTCATTCCTGTTTCAATGAAGCCAGGTGCTACGGCATTGACTCTGATTCCTTTTGGGCCAAATTCCTTTGCCCAGCTTTTTGTTAAGCCGATTACGCCAGCCTTTGTCGCTGCATAGTTGGTTTGACCAATATTTCCATACAGACCTACGACAGAGGATGCATTCAGGATTACACCAGATCCCTGCTGCAGCATAATGGGAGCAACGGCCTTTGTACATTTATAGACACCGGAAAGATTAACAGCAATGACCTTTTCCCAAGCAGATTCATCCATCTTAGTCAAAAATCCATCAACTGTAATCCCTGCATTGTTCACGAGGATATCAATCCTGCCGTATTTATCAACTGTTGATTGGACCACTTTTGCAATTTGAGCACTATCTGTCACATCAACTTTAAAAAAGTCTGCGTTTTCATTACCGAACTCTTCAAGGGTAGCAAGGCCCGCCTTCTCATCAAAATCACAGATAACGACTTTGGCTCCTTCTTGAAGAAATTTTTTAGCCGTTTCTTTCCCAATACCTTGAGCTCCACCAGTAATTAAAGCAACCTTTTTAGTTAACTTCAAAAATACCACCTCTTTTTTGCTAATGTGTTCCAGAATCAAACAGCAGACGATAAATACACACCAGATTCAGGGGCAATGCAACTTGGCAATAGGTGAAATTTTCATTAGCCATTTTATAATATTCTTTTTTTCGAAAAAAAAGAACAGCGAAAATTCGCTGTCCTTATTTAAATAGACCAAGGGCTAATTTTGAATTTGCTTCAACGATATCGTTAAAGATTTTTTGAGATGCTTTTACTTGTTCAGTAAGATCTTGACGAAGCTTTTGTTGTTGGTCAATTGAGTTAACAATTGTTTGTTGGAATTGCTCTTGAGATTGAACAAGAAGATTTAAACCTTCTTTATAAGGAGCAACAGTTAATTCTTGAACACGGTTAGCTACTTCATCAAATTGAGCGTTGAATTGCTCGTATGCTTTACCAGCAGTTGGTCCAAATACGCGTTGGATGTTTAATTTGATTTGCTCGCGAACTTCATCAATGAATTTCTTTTGTTCAGCTTCGATTTTAGAAAGATCATCAGAAAGCTTAGAGTAAGTTTCCTTTTGAGTTTCTAGTGCTTGAAGGAAAAGATTTTCAATTTCCTTGCGAGAAGTGTAAACCAAGTCTAATCCGTTTGTAAAACTGTTGAATAAAGAATCACCGATATGTGCAGCTGCTTCTTGAGCTTTAGTTGCTGTTGCTGTTGCTTGTGCCATTGTAAAACCTCCTGAAAAAATATAATTTATTATGATTGCAGTAATACTGCAGAATCATTTCTTTGATTGTGTTGCCATATGTTACTTGTCAGTATCCTCTTTGTCCCTATCTTTATCATTAAATGGCGATAAAGAAGTCGGAAGGAACATGTCCATGTACATGGAAAAAAAGCGGTTAATAATCGATTGATATTGTTCTAGTGCATCTGAGCAGGTTCTTAAATAAGCTTCTCCTGCTTCTGTAATTGAGTAAATGCGTTTTGCTGGGCCTCCAGTTGATGTATCCCATTCAGACTTTATCATATTATCTTTTTCTAACTGTCTTAATGTACGATAAACATTTCCATGATCAATAGAAGAAAAGCCAAAGCGAGTTAACTCCTGGATGAGTCTATAACCATGTAAATTAATATTTCGGAGACTTAACAAAAGTGCAGGAACCATTAAGTTTTTTGGCATAGATGTGAAAATCTTATCTTCTTTAGGTGGCTCATTCTTATTTGTTGTCACAATGTATCACTCCTGTGTTCAAGTCCTTATGTGTAATTTACACCTATATGCTTTTATTGTCAATCAGGTTTTTTAAAATTTTTAGATAATTTTAAAAATCTATGCATTTTGTCATTGGTTTTCTTATATATATATTGGGATAAGTTTTTCTGGGCTGAAAAATTCATTGAATCCCTTTTTAAACCTAGTAATTATGGACAGCTTGGAATTGCAACTTTTTTCAAGCGGTATTCTTCGTCGAAATATCACTGATTGTCACAAAGTTTTCATGTTTATATTTCGAAATACGCCAAGAATCAACAAATTGTTCAAATGACATGATTCTATACAATAAAACGTTTTCAATGCCGAGTTTAGTAAACTCTTAAATCAAAAAATCTACTATTCTATCCGGAATAATGGTGTTGGAGAAGGTAGAAACATGTCGAAAAAACAATTAAAATATTTAGATAATTTTAAATAATTAGGGTTTTTTTATTCTAAGAAAATTAGTATTATAAATATGGCTATGAATTGTAATTAAAAAAAACAACTATGGAGGCGAAATGATGTCAAGAGACTATAATCTATTTGAAATTTGGAAAGATCTCTATGATCAATCCAGTAGCTATGTAGATGATAAAGTGCAAGAAGACTTCCCTTCCCAAGGTATTGGTCAGATTCTGGAGATGAATCTTCTATTCAAAAAATTCTTGAACGAAACAACAGAACAGTATTTAGAGCAAGTAAATGTTCCAACACGTACTGACATTGCTAACCTTTCATCATTAATTGTGAACGTTGATGCAAAGGTTGATAGCTTAGAAGAATTATTAGAGGATGCTAAGGACCAAACAGGTCAACCGGAATTGCAGCGTGAAGTTGCTAATCTGAAAAAAGATATGAAGAATTTAGATTCCAAATTAAATCAAATTCTTGATTTATTAAAAGAATCAAAGGAAGCACCGGCAGCACCAGCAGCTAGCACAACTGAAAAGGCACCGGCAAAAGCACCGGTAAAATCACAAGCTAAAAACTAATCCAACTAATGGATCTAAAATAAAACATACTAAGAGATGGAGTGTACAAACATGACAGTAGAATTAAAAAACAAAGTAGCAATCGTAACAGGCGGAAGCAGAGGAATTGGATCATCAATCGCATTAGAACTAGCTAAAGAAGGCGCAAACATCGTTATCAACTATAACAGCAACAGCGAAGCAGCAGACAAAATGGTAGCAGAAATTAAAGAACTAGGCGTAGAAGCAATCGCAGTTCAAGCTGACGTTTCTAAAAGCGAAGATGCTGCGAAACTTGTACAAGCTGCAGTTGAAAAATTTGGTCAATTAGATATCCTAGTTAACAATGCTGGTATCACTCGTGATACTACATTCAAGAAAATGAGTGAAGAGGATTGGAGAAAAGTAATCGATGTTAACTTGAACAGCGTATTCAATACAACATCTGTTGCATTACCACATCTTACTGAAGCAGAAGCTGGCCGTGTAATCAACATTTCTTCTATCATCGGTCAATTCGGCGGCTTTGGACAAACTAACTATGCAGCAGCTAAAGCAGGTTTACTAGGATTTACTAAATCTTTAGCTCTTGAAACAGCAAAATCAAATCTAACAGTTAACGCAATCTGCCCAGGATACATCGGAACTGAAATGGTTCAAGCAATTCCTGAAAATGTACTTGAAAAGCTTGTTGCTAAAATTCCACAAAAACGTTTAGGTGAGCCTTCTGAAATCGCTCGCGGAGTTGTTTTCTTATGTAAAGATGGCGCTTATATCACTGGTCAAGAATTAAACATCAACGGCGGAATTTACATGTAATTTTCATGCAATTTGCATGAACGCTCGTTCAATGAAATAAGATTAACTATGCAAGTAAGGAGTGGATCACCATTAGCGTTCTAATTAGAGAAGAGTGGAAAGAGTTTTCTGATATGCTGCCTGAAGAATACCAACAAATGTATACACGTGTTAAGAGGGCAACACAAGTTTTAACAAAAGAGGCTGAACCTGAAGTAGGTCCGACACCAAAAGAAGTGATTTGGACAAAAAATAAAACGAAGTTATATCGTTATATATCTGATGTACCAAAAAAACACAAAACTCCACTACTAATGGTATATGCACTTATTAATAAGCCTTATATTTTAGACTTAACTAAAGGTGGAAGCCTAATAGAATACTTGGTTAACCAAGGTTTTGATGTCTATCTTCTTGACTGGGGTACTCCGGGTCTTGAGGATAAAAATATGAAGCTGGATGACTACGTAATGGATTATATTCCACGTGCTGTTCGTAAAGTATTACGTACGTCAGGCGCTGATGAAGTATCTATGCTTGGTTACTGCATGGGTGGTACAATTACATCAATGTTTGTATCCCTTCATCCTGAATTGCCAGTTAAGAATATCGTCTTCATGACAAGTCCATTTGATTTTGAAGAAACTGGTCTTTACGGTGCAATGCTTGATGAGCGTTATTTCGATATCGATAAAGTGGTTGAAACACTTGGTGTGATTCCACCAGAAATGATCGACTTTGGTAATAAATTAATTAAGCCAATGTCAAACTTCTATGGTCCATATGTAAGCCTTGTGGATCGTGCTGAAAATGAAAAGTTTATCAAGAGCTTTAAGCTGTTACAGAAATGGTTAAATGATGGTATTCCATTCCCTGGTGAAGCATATCGTCAGTGGATTAGAGACTTCTATCAACATAATAAGCTTATTAAAGGCGAAATGGTTATCCGTGGACGTAAGGTTAACCTTGAGAACATTAAAGCTAACGTACTTAATCTTGCTGGTCAAAGCGACCTTATCGCCCAGCCGCATATGGTTGAAGCTCTAATGGACGTTATCTCCAGTAAAGATAAAGAATTTAAAAATCTTCCTGTTGGCCATACATCCATTACGTTTGGAAGTAAAGCAAACAAAATTACTTACCCAACAATTGGCGACTGGTTAGCGGAGCGTTCTAACTAATTAGATTAATAGATTTGTTTGAAAAAGTGCCCCTTTTAGGGGTGCTTTTTTATTTGCCTTTTTCGGTATGAAAGACAAAATGCAGGGCAAGCGAGCATGAAATGTCTTTCATAAGGCATCTAAAGGACGGTATGCAGGGAAACTGAGCGTGAAATGTCTTTCATAGGGCTTCTAAAGGACGGTATGAAGGGAAACCGAGCGTGAAATGTCTTTCATAAGGCTTCTAAAGGACGGTATGCAGGGAAACCGAGC
>NZ_JBHZRC010000011.1:93022-127557 GCF_043641075.1 Niallia oryzisoli
AGGACGGTATGAAGGGAAACCGAGCGTGAAATGTCTTTCATAAGGCTTCTAAAGGACGGTATGCAGGGAAACCGAGCGTGAAATGTCTTTCATAAGGCTTCTAAAGGACGGTATGCAGGGAAACCGAGCATGAAATGTCCTTCATAAGGCTTCTAAAGGACGGTATGCAGGGAAACTGAGCGTGAAATGTCCTTCATAAGGCTTCTAAAGGACGGTATGCAGGGAAACCGAGCATGAAATGTCTTTCATAAGGCATCTAAAGGACGGTATGCAGGGAAACCGAGCATGAAATGTCTTTCATAAGGCATCTAAAGGACAAAATGCATAATCCTGCTTCAGCAAATGTCCCTAAATCAACAAAATCAGCATGCATTCGTGTAAATAAAATCTCGAATATATTGATTAAACTCCTCCTTTCTTTCAATATTACTTAAATGCCCTGTTTTTTTTAATAAAGCCGTGCGGACATTCCTGATATAAGTCCGCATGAGAAAGATGTTGGCATAAGGAGTTACTCGGTCATGTGTGCTGCCGATTAGCAATACCGGTTTCTTGATAGTAGGCAGAATCGGAAAATAGTTGACCCCTACGGGAGCCCAGGCCGATTTCAGATAGGTATCTCTAATATAAAAGGCATCTATCGCCTCTTCTTGATAGGAGTGATCGTATAAGGATGTCTTAACAATTTGATCTACCAGCTTTTCGCGCCGTCCCTTCCTCAACTGTATAGAAGCAGATGTAATACTCTGAAAAGCCAGCAAAGACGGAATATACGATGTAGTATTCGAGAGAATTAACCCTCTTACAAGTTCAGGACGCTGCTTATATAGCTCTTGGGCAACAATCCCTCCTAATGATAATCCACCGATAAAGGCTGATGGGATACATAAATAATCTAATAGCTTGATAATGTCCTTCGCGAAATTTCGAACGGTTATATTGTTATCTAAACCAGTTTCCCCGTGCCCTCTTAAATCGGGAATAATTAACCGAAAGTGCTCTGCCAGCTCATATTGCGGGCACCAGGCTTCTTTTCTGCTACCTAGGCCATGGATAAGAACAAGCGGTATGCCGCTGCCAAAATCATTGTATGCTAACATGTTGGACTGCCCCTTGCTTGTTTGTTAGGAGCAGTATGGTCAGATATTCCACTATTTAAACGGTATATTCTATTAAAAATAAGCCGTAACACTTTTCTCACAGATATTTCTACTAGATTTGAGATAATGAAAGAGATGATTATATATTGGTTTTTGAAGGGATGATAGTGATTATGAGTGCACCTATGATCTATGAATTAAGACGGCCAAAACGAATAATTCCTAATAAAAAATATCCAGCCTTATTTTTAATTCATGGAAAAGGCAGTAATGAACATAATATGTTTGACCTTGTCAGTGGATTAGAGAAGGACTTTTTTATTTTTAGCGTAAGAGGCCATATTCCACAGCCTCCAGGCTATTCCTTTTTTACCTTTAAAGTGTATGGTCAGCCGGACCGGGGGGGCTTTGACGAAGGGATAAAGCTGATTTCGAGATTTATTGACTATGCTTTAGAAGAGTATCCTATCGATGCAACCAGCCTGTACTTCCTAGGATTTAGCCAAGGAGCAGTTATCTCCATGACGCTTGCTTTAACCCTGGGACATAAACTAAAGGGGATTGCGGCATTAAGCGGCTATATCCCGCAATTTGTTCTGGAGGAGTATGATAGAAAGCCTGTTGACGGTCTTTCCGTATTTATCTCACATGGCGAAAAGGACCCTGTCCTGCCGTATCAATGGGGCGTTGCGGCGCAGGAGTATTTCAATGAAATGAACGCTTCCGTATCCTTCTACTCCTACCAGGAGGGACATATCATTTCTTTGAAGAATCAAGAGGATTTTACCATTTGGCTTCATAATGATCTAAAGCATTAAAAATGAACAGAATAAGGAAAGCCTACCATCAGTGTATTAACCCTTCTATAAAGGGGATCATTTACTAATGATAGGCTTTTTTGTATTTAGTTAATAGCGGTTAAAAAAAGGATTATTCGACCTATATATGTAGAATAATTATAAGTAAAAGAGAATAGCAGCTATCCCCTTTTAAATCAATAAATATTATTCAGGTCCGTTTCTGAATAAACCGAAACTAAGATAACTGCCTTTTTATCCCCAATATTTCTCACAAAATGTGGTACACAGGCATTCCAGCTGAATGAATCGCCTTCCTCTAAAATAGCGATATCCTCACCCTGCTGAGCTTCAACCTTTCCTTCTAAAACTAAATGAATTTCCTTTCCCTCATGAGCGTTGGGTGTACCCATTGAGGCACCAGGTGGAAATTCAATCATCATCATGCGCAGACCATCCTTCGATCCTATATGTTCGACCTTCAAACTATTATGTGTTGAATAGGTTCTTTCATTTTTTTTCACAACACGCATATGTTGCTGCTTTTCTAGCAATAAATAAGGCAATGGCACTTCGAGAAAATTAGCTATTGTTTGCAAGGTACTAATGGAAGGGGATGTATGATTGTTCTCCAAATTGCTGACGAATCCCTTTGAAAGTCCAGTACCCTCGCACATTTGGGCAATGGTGATTTTTTTTCTATTACGTATCGCGCGAACCTTTGAGCCTATATCCATGTAATCACCTCGGATGTTTCTTAATAGAAAACTTAATTCTATATTAACAAAATAATCGTTGACAATCTATACTGTATATTGTTATCTTATAAACAACAAATATTCATATTTGAAAACAACAACAATGGAAAGGGATGACGGAGTATGGATGCACCAATGGTCTATGATCTTCTCAAGCCAAAAACAGTTGATCCAAATAAAGTATATCCTGCTTTGTTTTTAATTCATGGTATCGGAAGCAATGAACAAAATATGTTTCCATTAACTGCTGGATTAGAAGAAAAGTTTTTCATTTTTAGTATTCGCGGACCAATTTCTCATCCTCCAGGTTTTGCTTTTTTCACGATAGAGGGTTACGGTAAACCGCATCGCGACGTGTTTAAACAGTCGCTGAGCCAGCTGACGCAATTTCTTGAGTATGCTTCAGATCGATATCCGATCGATAAGAAACAATTGTTTTTACTCGGCTTTAGCCAAGGTGCGATTCTTTCGATGTCACTTGCTTTGACGTTAGGAAAGAAAATAAAGGGAATTGTTGCACTAAGCGGATATATTCCGAAGATTGTTTCGGAGGATTATGAAATCAAACCGGTTAATGAGCTTTCCGTTTTTATTTCACACGGAGAATTAGACCAAATCCTGCCGTATGAGTGGGGTGTAGAGGCCCAGGAATACTTTAGACAGCTGGGAGCTGATGTGACCTTTTGTTCTTACAAGGAGCAGCATACTGTTTCAATACAAAATCAACAAGACTTTATCAAATGGATACTCGCTAAAAGCGGGATCGAAGAGGGGGAGTAAGAATCATGATGCCATCACTTTTTATCGCTCATGGAGCGCCGCTGCTTGCAATTGAAAATAATGAGTACACACAGTTTTTGAATCAGCTGGGAACGGCAATGCCAAGGCCTAAGGCGGTTGTCCTCTTTTCAGCCCATTGGGAGAGTCCTGTGCAAATGGTTAGTGATGTAGAGGAATTCGATACGATCTATGACTTTGGCGGCTTCCCGGAAGCTTTATACAGAATTAAGTATCCGGCAAAGGGAAATCAAAACATTACCGAGGAAATAAAAGATGCCTTCTCGAAGAATGGAATCCCATTTGAGGTGGACTCTAAGAGAGGATTGGATCATGGTGCTTGGGTCGTGCTGCGTATGCTATACCCTGATGCGAATATCCCAGTGATTTCAATGTCAGTCAATCAGCATCTGAAGCCTGAGCAGCATTATCAGATTGGAAAGTCACTCTCAGCATTAAGGGAACAGGATATTTTGATTATAGGCAGCGGGGGAACCGTGCACAATCTTCGAGCTGTTAAGTGGGTAATGGACGGAAAAGGAACTGAGCAGTGGGCAGAGGGCTTTGACCAGTGGATTGAACAGCATATGAAAAGCTGGGATACAGAGTCACTATTTAATTATGAGTCATTAGCACCGAATGCTGCGATTGCTGTTCCGCCGTATGGAAAGGAACATTTTATTCCTCTGTTTTACGCGATGGGTGCAGCTGATGATGCAAAAAAGGCACGGCTGATTCACCGCAGCTATCGATATGGGAATCTAAGTCATAGTGTTTGGCAATTTGGATAATAGTTTAAATAGAAATTAAAAAAATACAAATAAAAGGAAAACAGGAGGAGAAACAAAATGAAAAACGTTGAAATAGGGGCATTGATTTTACGAGTAGTATTAGGGGTTACATTCTTTATCCATGGTTTAGTGAAATTCCAAGGCGGTATTGAAAATACGGTTGGCTGGTTTGCAAGTATCGGGTTACCTGGGGGATTAGCATATGCTGTAGCAATTGTTGAATTAGTAGGCGGACTAGCTTTAATTATTGGTCTTGGAAGCAGAGTGATTTCCGCTTTACTGGCTGTTTTAATGCTTGGGGCTACGTTAAAGGTAAAATTAGCAATGGGGTTTTTAGGTAATGGCCAAGGTGCAGGTTACGAATTAGATGTAGCATTACTAGCAATGGCTGTCTTTATCATTATCAATGGCAGCAAGCTGCTTGCAGTGGATCAGCGATTTGGAAAGCGTCAGAAGTCAGTGGCTGAGAGCGTTTAATAGATTCACATAGAAAAAGCTTACCGTTGGACAAATGTGTCTGATAGTAAGCTTTTTTTATGTTTAAGAAACGACTGCATGAATATAATTTTCCAATTCAGTTATCGCGAGGCTGACAGTTTCTATAGTCATTTCACCTGGTAGTAAATGAATAGATTCCTCTGGTACAACGGTTTTTTCTGCAACCTGACGTACCTTTTCTTCTGTGATCTGCTGAACTCCTAAGTTTTCTAAGGATAATGGAATCCCTAACTGTCGATAAAATGGAAGAATGGCGTCAATTTCCTTCCACTTGTTTTCTAACACAAGCTGCACAAGGATTCCATAAGCGACTTTTTCTCCATGAAGAGCATGATGTGTTTCTTTCAGAACCGTTAGTCCATTATGTACAGCGTGCGCACCTGCAACCCTTCCGTAATGATCGCCAAATCCTCCAACCATGCCCCCGAGCATAATAATGGCTTCAGCCACTTTGATGAAATCATTGTTTAAGATGCCCGTTTTGGCTGCAATTACCGCGCCTTCTGAATGCTTTAGTAGTACGTCTTTACATTGCTTTGCCGTGTAATAACAAATTTCTAATGGAACGGATTTGTCCTCCATTGCAGCCATTTGCACATCTGCTTCGTACCACTTTGCAAGGGTATCAGCAATGCCGGCAATAAGCATATCAAACGGACCTTGCAGGAGAATGAGAGGCTCGACAAGGACGAGAGAGGCTGCGACAGGGTATACATCAAAACGAAGGAATTTTCCTGAATCATCATATATGACACTTACAGGTGTCCATGGTGAACAATTTGATGATAGGGTAGGGATTAGAATAACCGGCATGTGTGTAAGATGTCCAGCTGATTTAGCCAGGTCAAGGACCTTACCGCCGCCGACACCAATAATGGTTTCAAAGCCTCCCTCAGAAGCAAGTCTGGCGACCGTTTCGATTTCTGTTATAGAATTCTCTCCATTATAAATATACTCCGTGGTCTGTATCTTTGTCAGAGTAGGCCAAAACGGGCTTGCTGCTTTCCATGACTTTTGGCCGTGAACAATAAGAGCCTTTTGAAGGCCGCGCTCTACTAATTTATCTTCTAATTGATTCAAAACTCCTTTTTGGAGTACATATTCACCGGGCGCTCCATGTACATATATCGTTTCCATTATCTGAATCTCCTTTTTAAAAATGTGGGGGGATCCTTTCTGTTTTAAAAAAAGCCTCTATCGGATAAAGATAGAGGCATAAGGTCATTTATTTCGTCATCCAAGTTGGTTTTCCAAAGCCTTTGAAATCCTCATCAATCGCCTTTTCAAATTCCTCTGACTCAACAACTGCTTTAATGTCCTTTGCAAGTTGAGAATCCTTGTTTTCTGTTTTCACAGCGACGATATTGCGATATTTATCATCCATGTTCTCAAGCTGAAGGGCGTCAAGAAGATTCATGCCTGCTGCTATAGCGAAGTTACCAGGAACTGCTGATAGATCAGAACTTTCAACTGCGCGTGGCAGCTGGCCTGCTTCAATTGGCTGGAATTTAAGGTTTTTCTTGTTTTCCGCAATGTCTTTTTCAGAAACAGTCAGCGGATCTGCATCCTTACTTACTGTAATCAAGCCTGCATCCTGAAGCGTATTAAATGCGCGTGCTGCATTGGTTGGGTCGTTTGGAATCGCAACAGTTGCTCCGTCTTTAATTTCATCCAATGATTTAAAGTTGTTAGAATAAAGACCCATTGGCGCAGTTGGTACAGAGATTAAAGCAGTTAAATCCATCTTGTTTTCTTTCGCAAAGTTTTCAAGATAAATTGTATGCTGGAATAGGTTGGCATCAATATCACCAGTATCTAATGCATTATTTGGCTGGATATAGTCACTAAATTCAACTAGTTCTACTTTGTAGCCTTTTTCTTCTAAGGCTGGCTTGATAATTTTTGAAACCATGTCACTGTAAGGGCCTGCCGTAGCACCAAATTTAATTTCCTTTGATTCTGTAGCTGCTGTATCTTTTGTTTCAGTCTTTTCTTCACTGCCGCCGCATGCTGCGAGGACTGTTGCTGCTAGTAATAAAATAAATCCAATAAACCATTTTTTCATAAGTTTCTCCTTCTTTCTTCTTATCTTTTATCGACAGCTTTTGAGATAAAATCTCCAAGCAATTGAATGACCTGTACTAATACGATTAAAATGACGACTGTTGCAATCATAATGGTGTTATCGTAGCGGTAATAACCAAAGCGAATGGCTAGATCACCGATACCGCCGCCGCCGACAGTTCCGGCCATGGCTGAAAAACCTATTAAGCTGATTAGGGTTAGTGTAATACCTGAAATAATACCTGACTTAGCCTCAAGAAGCAGAACATCCTTGATGATCATCCAAGGAGTGGCGCCAGCCGCAATGGCTGCCTCAATGACACCTTTATCGATTTCCCGTAGAGCTGTTTCCACTATTCGAGCAAAAAATGGAATCGCGGCAACAGATAGGGATACACTTGCTGCTGTCGGTCCAATGGTTGTCCCAACTAGGGCCTTTGTCAAAGGAATTAACGCAACCAGTAATATGATAAATGGGATGGAGCGAACCATATTGACAATAAAGCCTAATACATTTTGCACGGTGCGGTTTTCCCAGAACAGCTCTTTATCAGTTACATACAAAAGAATTCCGATTGGAAGACCAATGACAATTGCAATAAGCAGTGAAATTCCAATCATGTAAATCGTTTGAAAAAAAGCAGTATTAATGTCAGGAATAAGTTCAATGAGATGGTTGAAGTCAAATGCCATTCTGAATCACCTCCACCTGTGCTGTTCGACTTTCAATAAACTTGATTGATTTTTCAATTTCTTCTTTTGCCCCATTAAGCTCCATAATGAAGATCCCTAGTGGTGCTTCTCCTATGTACTCAATTGAACCGTGAAGGAAGTTTCCATTTACGTTAAACTTTTGCAATGTATCGGAAATAACACTTTCTCCAGCTACATCGCCTTTAAACGTGACTTTAACAATCATGCCTTTGCATTTTTGTAAAATAATCTCTGGAATGTCGAAGGATACAACGCTCTTAATAAATTCCTTTGCCAGCTCTGTCTGCGGGTTAGAGAAAATATCATAGACAGGGCCTTCCTCGATGACTTTTCCTTTTTGCATAATGGCCACACGATGACAGATTTCCTTTACAACATTCATCTCGTGGGTAATTAAAACAATCGTGATGTTTAATTCTCTATTAATCTTTTTTAAGAGCTCCAGGATAGATCTTGTTGTAGTCGGGTCTAGAGCTGAGGTAGCCTCATCACACAAGAGGACGGAGGGGTTATTTGCCAATGCTCTTGCTATGCCTACACGCTGCTTCTGACCGCCGCTGAGCTGAGAAGGGAAGACATCTCTTTTGTCTGAAAGATCAACCATTTCCAGAAGCTCTTCTACTCGTTTATTGATTAGATTAGCCGGAGTTTTAGCGGCTTTTAATGAGAAAGCAATATTTTCATAGACTGTTTTTTGGCTGATTAAATGGAAGTGCTGAAAGATCATTCCGATTTTCAAGCGCGCTTGGCGTAAGCCTTCACTATTTAATTTAGTCAGGTCTTTTCCATTTACAGAAATAGTGCCTGTTGATGGCCGCTCTAAAAGGTTGATACAGCGGAGCAATGAGCTTTTTCCAGCCCCTGAATAGCCAACGATTCCATAGATTTCTCCTTCTTGAATGGATAGGGATACATTATCTACACCCTTAACAGCCCCGCTCTTCGTTTGATAAATCTTTGTAAGATTTTGAATCTTTATCATAGGATCCCCTCCTCTTTTTTAAAATTATTATACCTATTGACTTAGATGGCTTTAGTCGATAATCAGTCTTCGTTACGTTCGGAAGATTTAACTTTTTCAAAAAAAAAAGCCTCTTTCAATTGAAAGAGGCATCGAAACACGATCTATTATTTCGACTTATCTTTCAGAATGAAAGTCATTCTGGAGGAATTGGCACCTTCCCATTATGGGGGTTGCCGGACGTCATAGGGCCTTCTCCCTCGGTCGCTCTGGATAAGTTATTTATTAAGTTATGTTTAGTATAGTACTAATTATTCAATCATCTGTCAATATATAATTTTTACTTTTTTAAGAAAATAAATATTCATAGTTGGATAGGCTAGTTGTATAAGTCTGTTCTTCTATCCTGGAAGATAGGGATTGTACTTCGAACGCTATCGACTTCCTGCAAATTTATATCAGTATAGTAGATTCCTTCTTCGGTGTGGCCACTGATAAGGAGTTCACCCCATGGAGCGATGACCATAGAGTGGCCATTAAAGGTATTTCCCGGATCTGATCCGACACGGTTGACAGCAACGACAAAGCATTGATTTTCAATGGCGCGTGCCTGTAATAGAATTTGCCAATGGTCAATCCTTGGTGTTGGCCATTCTGCTGGTATGAACATAATCTTTGCTCCTCTTAATACATGTGAACGAATCCATTCAGGAAAGCGTAAATCATAACAAATCACGCCACCGCATGTAATCCCATCTAATTCGAATGTATTAAGCTTGTGTCCGGCATTCATATACTGATGCTCATCCATTAATTTAAAAAGGTGGGCCTTACTGTATTCAGAAATAATCATTCCAGTTCGGTCAGCAATATACATTGTATTATAGAATTTGTCCTGATTCTTGGTTGCAACAGAGCCGCCTACAATATTGACATGATACTTTTTTGCCAGTTTTGAGAATAGTTCTTTTGTGTGTATCCCGTCTGCATCTGCAAGCGATTCAAGCTGTTTCAAGGCATAGCCGGTATTCCACATTTCTGGGAAAATGATCACATCTGTATGGTTCTTTGCTGCTTCTTCTGTATATTTCTCTACCTTTGCAAAGTTCTTTTCTGGTTGGCCAAATTCAATATCCATTTGCACTACAGCTATTTTCATTTTTTTCACCACCGCTAGACAAGTTACTTTAAAGATTATAGAATCTTACATAAAATCGCAATCAATTTATTAGTCTTTATGAAACAACATGATTGATTGGAGTGGAAGGCACGAAGACTCCTGCGGGAGAAGCGAGACAGGCGAGACCCCGCAGACACGTAGTGTCGAGGAGGCTCGGCGGTCGCCCGCGGAAAGCGAAGTTTCTTGAACGGAAATCAACAAACATGTTAACAGGGATTATATATATATTTCTAATTTGTCTAAGGTATTTCATAAAAGAGGGGTTTTTGCATGAATTATTCTGATCGATTAAAGAAGCTGCCGGTACAATTTTTTTCAACATTAGTAAACAAAGTAAATAAGGCAATTGCAGAGGGAAGGGATATTATAAACCTTGGACAGGGTAATCCGGACCAGCCGACACCTCCTCATATTGTAAAGGCCTTACAGAAGGCTGCTGAGGATCCTCAGACACATAAATACTCATTGTTTCGCGGACTTCCGCAATTAAAGGAAGCAGCCTGTGATTTTTATAAAAAGCAGTATGGTGTTGACTTGAATCCTGAAACAGAGGTTGCTATTTTATTCGGAACCAAGACTGGCCTTGTCGAATTACCGATGTGTCTTTTAAATGAGGATGAATTGATGCTGCTGCCTGATCCGGGCTATCCTGATTATTTATCAGGTGTTGTGCTTGGAAATGTACAGTACGAAACGTTTCCACTATTAGCGGAAAATAAGTTCTTACCGGACTATTCTAGGTTTACAGAAGCGCAAAAAAAAGCAGCTCGTTTAATGTATTTAAATTATCCAAACAATCCAACCGGTGCAACAGCAGACAGGGCATTCTTTGAAGAAACAGTCAGATTTGCGAGGGAAAATGATGTAACAATTTTGCATGATTTTGCTTATGGCGCGATTGGCTTTGACGGTAAAAAGCCAATTAGTTTTCTTGAAGCAGAAGGTGCGAAGGATGTTGGTATTGAGATGTACACATTATCAAAAACCTATAATATGGCAGGCTGGCGTGTTGGTTTTGCGGTTGGAAATGCTGAGATTATTGAAGCAATCAATTTGATTCAGGATCATTTGTATTGCAGCCTTTTTCCCGCTGTTCAGCTGGCTGCTGTTGCCGCGCTGACAGAGGATCAGCAGTGCGTTAATGAACTAGTAGCGCGCTATGAAAAACGAAGAGATACTTTTGTAGCAGCCTGTCAAAGAATAGGCTGGAATGTAGAAGCTTCATCGGGTTCTTTCTTTGTTTGGCTGCCTGTTCCAGGGGGTTATACAAGCGAGGAGTTTGCTGATTTATTACTGGATAAGGCAGATGTTGTTGTTGCTGCTGGTAATGGATTTGGGAAATATGGTGAAGGCTATATCAGGGTCGGTCTATTGCTTGATGAGGATCGCTTAGAAGAAGCAGTTCTTAGAATTGAGAAGTTAAATCTTTTTAAATAATAATATCTATTAGTAATCCTCTATAGTTAAAAGGGCTTGCTGCTTTTCTTGAAAAGTGCAGCAGGCTTTTTTTGTTAATGCATATATTTTACAAATAAAGACATCACCTATCAAAATCTGATAGACGTCGAAAAGGGGAAACAATCAGATTATTTTTTTCAAAAAAAACGATATTTACAATTTTGTTTACAAGCATATTAATTTGTAAACATGTATGCAAAAAGCATACAATTGCTTACGTTATGTGTTTGCATGTATACAAAACTGTTTATTTGTATGCGAACTCGCATGCATGCCTATATATCAACATGTATGCAAATTTGTAATGATTGTGTACAAGTATTGTATGCGTGTATGCGAATCAATACTTTTAACACTATTAATAAAGTGAGTAAAGTAGCAGTTACTATATGAGGTATATTAAGCACAAAGGAATCTCAAACAACATTCCCCTCCCCCTCCCCCTTTGTTTCGTGAAAGCTTTGCAAAGATGGCTGCTGAGGGCCCACAAATTCATAAACATTCATATTTTTATGGAATTCCTCAGTCAAGGGAAGCTGCATGAAATTTTATAAAAACAGAACGGAGTAGTTAAGGGATTTGAATTGAAGTCTTTGTTTAATTCAAAAGGAAGACAGATCTTGTCGAACCGCTGATGTGTTTGATAAATGAGGAAAGCCTATGATGAAGACTGAACTGGATGGAGATCCAGATTTATCAAATGATGTATTCGGGGATATCCAGTATGAGATTTCTCTCATACTAATAGAAAAGAGCTTCTTGCCGGACTACTCTATGTCAACAACTGTGAAAGAATAGTCAGTTAATTAACTGGATTTCTCATGAGACCCTATCGATACTTTGTGAACCGTATATCCTTTTGCGAAGGTAAGTTTTGGAAAAATACAAAAACGATAATAACCATTTTTAATAATTTGCTATAATGCGATCCGATCTGACAAAAAAGAGTAGATTAGTTTTTTCCTTAATTCAAAAAAAGTACAAAAGTTTTCGGAAATGTATTATGTATCCTGTTTCGAATTCTTAGTGTGGCGGGCTGGCGAGTGTTGGATTTGTAGTTAGTTACGTTACTTGAAATTATTATCGAGTTCATTTGATTCAGTTTCATTTGGACTATTGAGGTCTGCTTTCTGCCTTTCAGAAGCTATAGTTACCTTTAACTGGGGCTGCAATGTCTAGGATGCTCTCGTAACAAGGTGTAAGGCACAGAGTGTTACATTTACCATTTGCGATAGCTGTCAAAATAATAGGAAGCAATTTGAAGATTGTATACGACCTTTTATTTGGATGATAATTTTGTACCAGAAGGTTAAGGCATGAAGAGTTTGCTGATTTAATATAGTGGCATGTGGCTGTAGTTGCGGGAGCCGGGAAGTGGCTTTAATAAATATGTCGAAGGGCATATCAGTTTCGTTTTACCACTTTATGAAGAGAACTCTAGGAAGGTAGTTAGTATGATCGAGAGGCTTATACTCTAGAAATAACTGAGTTTGATTATGGTTATTATATGAACTGATAGCTAGTATTTACTTCGCGAGGTATTTTTCTACTTTCCTAATAACTTACAAATAATTACATTGTCAATTTAGTCTATCAAAGAGGTAGTCAGAGTATATTTAGTTAAATCTAGTATCTAAAAATCAATATATACAATTTTGTTTACAAGTATACAATCATGTATGCGTTTGTTTTTGAAAATTGTATACTTGTAAACAAAAGAGTTTGCATGCGAACAAATACGTATATACCGCTATAAATCAACATGTAAACAAAATTGCGTTACTTGTATACATGTATTGTAAGCATATATACTTGTAAACAAAGAATGTTTGCTTATTACACTTTTGTTACTTTTCACTTTCAAATATTGAAAAACCTACCAATCTTGTGTAATCTTAAAGGACACAAACTAGATCTTTAGTAGATTTATTTGTATCCTAATTTTTGGGAAAAGAAAGGAAGAATGTTGATGTCAAATTCGAGAATTGCCGCTGTTGATGTTGGTAATGATTCTATTAAAGCTATTTTTGGAACACTAGACTTTGAATTAAATATACCGAATATTATTGCAAGAGATATTGAAGACCGCCCAGTTATCGGGATTGAAGAATTGAATAGTAAAAATCCGCTGGACGGAATTCACGTACGAGTACACTCCCCTGCTTTAAAAGAGAATAATGTGATTTACCGTGTTGGTAACCTAGCTACTAAGAGTAATAATACAACGGAGCTAGACCCAGGAAGCAGCAAATCAGAAGAAGATCAAACATTAGTTATGCTTTTTACTACGTTAGCAATGGACGCTGTAAGAGATGAAAACGCACAAATCTTCAAAAAGAATGGAAATATCATTGATGCATTATATACATTAGGAACAGGTCTTCCTCTTCGTGAAGTAAAAGAAGGGAAAGATGCAGGTTATCGCTCAAGATTACTAAGCTCTGTGCACCAGGTTGAATTTTTAGTTACGCCAAAGTACCAAGGTATTAAGGTTAATCTAAAGTTTGAAGAAGTAAAGGTGTATCCAGAGGGGTTTGCAGCTTATATTAACCTAGTAATGGATAACAATTTAAATATTATTAATAAAGAATTGATTGATAAGCGTATTCTCATTCAGGATATTGGTGGACTATCAACGGATATTGCTGTTATTAAAAACCGAAATGTTGACGATGATAAAGCGCAAGGCTTTAATTTAGGTGTTTCTGAATCGTTAGAGCAGATTCGTGAAGAAATAAGAATGAAGCATGGTGTTGAACTAGACAGCCGCAGAGATGTGGTAGAAATATTAACGAAAAAGCATGACCGTAATCATATTATGGTAAAGGGCAGCCGTACAAGCGTTCATGATATTACTGATCGAATCCTGCTTGATTTGGCTAAAAAACAATATCGTTTATTACGTAATACATGGCAGAAGAACTCTCAAACAGAAATCTGCTATTTTGTTGGCGGTGGATCCAATGTACTTAAAGATTATTTAAAAACTCTTAATAACAGCTTAGACGGCTATAATATCGATTTCTTTGAGGATGAGAAGGAAAGCATCTGGATGATGGCAAATGCTTATTACAAGCTTATTACTGATTTCACTCGCAAGCAGGAGAAGGTAAAGGCCAAAGCGGTAGAGTCTAAACCAGGAGATATGAGAAAACCTGTAAATGTAAAATAAGGTGATTAAATGAAAAGGACTTCGGCAAATGAGATTACGAGGGGACAAACGATATCCTTTCGAATCCCTTCTGACACACCAGACCATATATTAAAACAATTGACGAGATTAAAGGAAATAGAGCGAAGGAATTTTTCAAGTAAAATCGCTGACTTCGTTGTACAAGGAGTTAACAGCTCTTCCTTACGAGACAGAGAAATGGTTACGATTCCGCTTCCGAAAAGCTTAACGAAAGTACAAAGAGACTGGCTGAAGCATGAGCACTCGGAAGCGCTGTTGGGCAGCATTATCTACCAGCTTATTTCAGATCCTGTTCGTGCCTCATCCTTGTTAGCATCCTTTAATAGCAGCAGTTTGGATATAGACGAGGCGTTATATCTTCAAGAAGAAGTGGGATTTTCGCGTGTTTCCGCTGCAAAAGAGGAACCATTCAATGAGGACTTAGATAGTGAAGAAATAGCTCTAGGTGACCCGTTACAGGACTTTGATGATGATTTAGGTAGTTTTGATTGGGAAAGTGCGAAACAACAGGAAGCGGAGGAAACGGAAGCAGAAGATGATGCCGAGGAACTGGACGTTGATGACCTACTTGGCGGCTTCCTTGCGAAGATGAATCAATAAAAAAAGGGAGGCACCTATGTGCTTCCTTTTTTTATTGATCTCCCATGAGGATAGCCTCGAGGTGTGCCTCATAAATAAAAAGGACAGTCCCTTCACTGCATTAATGCACTGGGGGACTGTCCCCCACTCCGTTAATGTGAAAAAGCCCATCATCACTATGCTAGTGATGATGGGCTTTTGTTTAAGCAGTATTAGATGATACCTTGAGAGATCATAGCATCTGCAACTTTTAGGAATCCAGCGATGTTGGATCCAACTACTAGGTTGCCTGGGTGACCATATTCTTCAGAAGCATTCTTACTGTTACGGTAGATGTTTACCATGATTTCATGTAATTTTGCATCTACTTCTTCAAATGTCCAAGAAATTCTTGCGCTGTTTTGTGCCATTTCTAGTGCGGAAACTGCTACACCGCCGGCATTAGCTGCTTTTGCAGGTCCGAAAAGAACTCCATTTGAAAGGAATACTTCGATTGCTTCTAATGTAGAAGGCATGTTAGCACCTTCACCGATAGCTTTTACGCCGTTAGTAACAAGAATTTTCGCAGAAGTTTCATCAATTTCGTTTTGTGTTGCACAAGGAAGTGCGATATCACATGGGATTAACCAGATGTTTTCACAGCCTTCGAAATAATCTGCTTCTGGATGCTCTGTTACATATTCGCTGATACGTTTTCTCTCAACTTCTTTTAGACGCTTGACTGTATCAAGGTTAATACCGTTTTTGTCGTAAATATAACCGTTAGAATCAGAGCATGCAACTACTTTTGCACCTAATTGCATTGCTTTTTCCATTGCGTAGATTGATACGTTACCTGAGCCAGATACAACAACTGTTTTATCTTGGAAATCAAGACCGTTGTCTTTTAACATTTCTTGTACAAAATAAACTGCACCATAGCCAGTTGCTTCTGTACGTGCTAAGCTTCCGCCGAAGCCAACTGGTTTACCAGTTAATACGCCAGCATGGAAGGCATTGCGAAGTCTTTTGTATTGGCCAAACATATAGCCGATTTCTCTTCCGCCAACACCGATATCACCAGCAGGAACGTCAGTGTCAGGTCCGATATGATTAGAAAGCTCTGTCATAAAGCTTTGGCAGAAACGCATAATTTCAGCATCAGATTTGCCTTTAGGATCGAAATCAGATCCACCTTTACCGCCACCGATTGGCTGGCCTGTTAAAGAGTTTTTGAAGATTTGTTCAAAGCCTAAGAATTTAATGATGCTGGCATTAACTGATGGGTGGAAACGTAATCCGCCTTTGTATGGTCCGATTGCACTGTTGAACTCAATACGGAAACCGCGGTTAACCTGTACCTTACCTTGGTCATCTACCCATGGTACTCGAAAGATAATTTGTCTTTCAGGCTCAACAATGCGCTCCAATACGCCTTGTTCCATATAATGTGGATGCTTATCGAAAACAGGTGCAAGAGAATCTAGGATTTCTTTCACTGCTTGATGGAATTCGCTTTCGTTAGGATTGCGTTTTTTAACAGCTTCAAATACTTGTTGCACATATTGTGCGCCTTTTACTTCTGTAGATGTTGGCACTATAATCATCCTTTCATGATATATAAATTTGAGTGGTATTAATATTTAATAAAATCTTTATTTATTCAGTTTGTCAATTACAATCATATTTTATAATCCTGAAGTAATCTTAACAATATATAATTTAGATTAAACTGATGCCAATACGATATAATATCTAACAATACTATAAGAAAAAAATATTTAATGCTATAATTGTATGAAAACGCACAACATTTTAATAAAAAATGGCAATTTCCTTATAAAATTTAACAAAATTTAACAAAATGTAAATTGTGTATATATTTTGAACAATCAATGCCATCGTGATATTAGATGGATAAAGGAGTAACAGGATATGGAACTTAGACAAATTCAATACTTTATTGAAGTAGCGAAAAGGGAACATGTAACAGATGCAGCGGTCCATTTGCATGTGGCTCAATCAGCAATTAGCAGGCAAATATTTAACCTGGAATCGGAGCTTGGTGTTGATTTGTTTATTCGTGAAGGCAGAAACGTAAAGCTGACGCCGATTGGAAGAATGTTTCTTGAACAAATGGAGGAGGCAGTCACGATTCTAGATAATGCGCGGCGCCAGGTATCTGAGTATTTGGATCCTGAGCACGGGACCATTCGAATTGGATTTCCGAGCAGTTTAGCCACTCATACAATGCCGACGGCTATTTCTGCCTTTCGTGAGCGCTATCCACATGTGAAGTTCCAGCTGAAGCAGGGAGCATACTATCCTCTAATAGAACTCGTTGCAAGAGGCGAAATAGATATGGCGCTGCTAGGACCTGTACCGATGAATGAAAAAAAGGTAAAAGGAAGCATCTTTTTTACAGAGGAGCTCGTTGCCATACTGCCAAAGGACCATCCGCTTGCAGGTGAGGCCTCGTTAACATTAAATCAACTGAGAGATGACTCATTTATTTTGTTTCCAGAAGGGTTCATTTTACGTGAAGTGATAGTAGATGCTTGTGCGAAGCTTGGTTTTCAACCAAATGTATCATTCGAGGGTGAGGATATTGATGCGATTAAAGGTCTTGTTTCTGCGGGTCTAGGAGTAACCATCATTCCAGAGGTCACAATTCTTGATAATCCGCCACGTTCAACTGTAAAGATTCCAGTGATTGAGCCGAATGTAACCCGGACGGTCGGTGTTATCATTCCACGGCATCGTCAGCTTCTGCCAACACAAAATCTATTTTATCTGTTTTTGATGGACTTCTTTGCTCGTCAGGAGCTGTATTAAAGGGAAAAGTCGTTTTATAACTATATGCAAAAATGTCCGCTATTGTACTCGGTCACTTTTCAAATTGAATAAAAAAGAGGGGATCGCACTGATCACCCTCTTTTTTAGTTTAGAAATGATATTAATGAAGAATGCTTCCATCTGCTCTAAATACCGCTAATCCGACGGTGAGCACCAGCATGAGCAGTAAGCATAAGGTATCACGCTTTTGCCAGGTTAATTTGCGAAACGTTGAGCGCTTTTCTCCTGACTGGTAGCCCCTAACCTCCATTGCATTTGCCAGCTCTTCCGCGCGGTTTAATGAGCTTACAAAGAGGGGAAGCAAAACCGGTACTAATGTTTTCATTTGCTTAAGTAGAGAGCCTTCACCGAATTCAGTGCCTCTTGCACGCTGGGCGTCCATTACCTTTTGGGTTTCATCAAGCAGATTGGGGATAAAACGTAAAGAAATAGAGAGCATTAATGCTAACTCATCTACTGGAACCTTGAGGGCACGCAGCGGACGTAATAATGAATTAATACCGTCGGTTAAGTCAATTGGTTTTGTCGTCAATGTCACGACGGTTGAGACGAAGACGATCATGACAAAGCGGCAAAAGATAAAGACGCCGTTCGTCAGCCCAAATTCGGAAATGGTGATGGGTCCCCAATCAATGTAAATAGTGCCGCCAGAGGTAAATAATATTTGTAAAAGAACAGTAAAAAGGATCAGCCATATGAGGGGTCTGACACCAAGAAGGTACGTTTTAAAGCTTACGCTAGATAAATACATAACGAATAACGTGAAAATCCAAAGCAACACATAGGTCTGCCAATTATTTGCTAAAAATAAAACGAAGATAAAATAGATACAAGCGAGCAGCTTTGAACGGGGGTCGAGCATATGAATCCAAGAGTCACCTGGAAAATAACGTCCTAAAATGAGTTTATTCATGCTAATCCCACCTCAATAAAAGCATCTGCAAGATCTTCTACTGTTAGACAGACCTTTGGTAAAACAATCCCTGTTTTCTTTTCAAAATTCAGCTGGAACCGCCGTGCATCTGGTACATCAAGATGCCATTTTTCCAATTGCTCTTGGTTGGCGAACACCTTTTCAACATAGTCATGTCGCACAATCTGACCCTTCTCCATGACAATAACTCGATCTGCATATGTAACGACATCCTCCATATCATGGGTCACAAGCACAGTAGTCATCCCTCTATCCTTGTGCCAGGAGGCTATTAGGTCCATAATTTCCTTGCGGCCGTTAGGGTCCAGCCCGGCCCCTGGTTCGTCTAATACTAAAATGTCAGGCTGCATCGCCAGTATCCCAGCAATCGCAATTCGCCTTTTTTGACCTCCAGATAAGGAGAACGGAGACTTTGTTAATATATCCTGCGTTAGGCCAACCTGCTCTACTACATGCTTTGCAATTTCCTTGGCCTCATCCTTTGAGACACCAAAGTTCATTGGTCCAAAGCAGATATCCCTTTCAACCGTTTCTGCAAATAATTGTGATTCTGGGAATTGAAACACCATCCCGACTCGTTTCCGAATTGATTTTAAGGCATGCTTATTTTTATCTGGTTTTATCACTAAATCCCCAACTGTAATCTGACCCTCTTTCGGAAGCAGCAAGCCATTCATAGCCTTTAACAGGCTTGATTTTCCAGCACCGGTATAACCAATGACTGCTGTATATGAGCCAGATTCTATCCTGACATCGACTGAATGAAGCACTAACGGGCTTCGAATCGGGCCAAGTTGATAATCAGCAGATACATTTTCGAAATTTACTTCCATAGCCAATGCACCATTTCTTCTTCTGTCATATAGCTGTTCGGAACACTGCGATTCCGTTTCAGCAATGTCCGCCGCAGCTTTTCAGCAAATGGGGGCTCCCATTCTAATTCTCCTTGAAACACGTCCTGCGGCGGGCCGCACCGCTCAATGTGACCCTCTCGGAGCATGAGAATGCGGTCGGCCGAAGCAGCTTCGTTCATATCATGTGTGATGGATATAATGGTAATATTCTGTGTCGACCTCAGCTGCTGCAGCGAGGCAAGTAGCTCACGACGGCTCCTTGGATCAAGCATAACTAAGGCTTCATCCAGAACAAGCACGTCCGGCTTTAAGGCAAGAACACCTGCAATGGCAACCCGCTGCTTTTGACCCCCAGATAATCGGGAGGGGTCGTGCTCACGGAAGGCAGACATTTCGACCATTTCAAGTGCCTCATCAATTCTAGTTTTCATTTCATCATAAGGCATATTCAGATTCTCAAGGCAAAAGGCCACATCATCTTGAACCGTCGTTCCAATGAATTGATTATCAGGATTTTGAAATACCATGCCAATACGACGCCGCAATTCCCATTTTGTATCGTCGTTCAACTCCCGTCCAGCAATGGTGATACGCCCGCTTTGCGGTACTAATAAGCCAACAAGCATTTGTGCGAGCGTGGATTTTCCTGAACCATTGTGTCCGACAATTGCCACCCATTCTCCTTTATCGATGGAAAAAGAAATATCTGATAATGTTTCCTTTTCTAAACGTTGATCATAACGAAAAATGAGATTATTCACTTCAATAATAGGTGTTGGCATGAAAAAATACCTCCTTACATAATGAAAGAAACGACCATCATCATAATAATAGAGCCGTTCACCAAAACTAAATTTTTAATGGCCAGATGAAACGTTTCAGATTTTATTTGCTTCTTATTAAAAAGAGTTATATGTTTCGATACTGGAATGATAATTAATAGACTAAGCAGCATAATTGTCGGTAACACATCAAATAATACAGCCGTCAAAATTGATACAAATGTAGCTATATAAAGCACATTATAGAGAGCAATAGCTGTTTTTTTACCAATATAATATGGCAGTGTAAAGCGTAAATTCTTAATATCATCCTCAAGATCACAGATATTATTAGCTAACATAATATTGGCAATGGTGAAGATACACGGAAGGGAAACCCAAACAATTTCACCCAATAGAGCAAGATTCATCCCAAGGGTCAGCGTGTGTCCATCTAAGATTAAATTTGCAATGCCCTGATCATAAGCATTTACATACACTATTAAAAATAGGATTCCAAATCCCATTGTGACGCCGGAGAAAACTTCACCAAGCGGCATACGGGAAATAGGAACAGGCCCATAGGTATAAAAGACTCCGATAATAAAGCAAATGATACCAAGGAAAAGGACAAGGAGATCTGTGCGAAAAACAAGCCAAATGCCGAGTGCTGTTGCAATCAATAACATGGTAATAATGGTATTTCTCACTAACCGTACAGAAATGTTAGCCTGTCCGATAATATTTTCTCTTTTACGATATTCATCCGTTGTCGCTTTTTTATAATCCATATAATTATTAATAGCTGTTGTTGTTAAATCGAATATTAGCATAGATGAAAAAAATATAACTGTATTTAACGGTTTAAAGGTCTCAAATCGATATACAACAAAGAGCAAGCCTACTAAGAATGGAAATAGGCTTGCCACTTTTGTTTGGATTTCGATGAGTTTTAAAAAGGTACGCAGTGACATAAGATGTTCCTCCTTAAGGAGCCGGCCTTAATTAGCCAGCTCAAATTCATCGTTCGTTAACTCGAAGTTCTTTTTTAATCCGGAAGTGATATACACTTTATTATCGGTACTAATGAAGATAGCTTCCACACCTTTAAAGTTCTCAACAAATTCAAGTCCACCTTGAATTCCCTTTGAAAAAAGGGAGGTTGAAAGTCCGTCGCCGTCAATCGATTTTTCAGATACAATCGACACACCTGCAATGTCATTGTTAAAAGGATAGCCGTCATCAGGATTTAACAAATGATGATATGTTTTTCCGTCTACTTCTAGGTAACGCTCGTAAATACCAGAGGTAACAATGGACTTATTCTTTTCAGAAATTTTTCCAATGGTTTCTCCTCTTGATAATAATGGGTTTTGGATTCCAACTGTCCAGTCTCTTCCTGAAGGATTATTTCCCAAGACATAAATATTGCCGCCTAGGTCAACAATGGCTGTAGTTACATTGTTTGCCTTTAGCACTTCAACCACTTCATCAGTGATAAATCCTTTAGCAATTGCACCTAAATCCAGCATCATTCCCGGATTCTTCAAAAACACTGTTTGTTCTTTTTTATTTAATTCAACCTGTTCATAATCGATTAAAGGCAGTACTGCATCAATTTCAGACTGCTCTGGCTTTCGGGCATCAGGAAAGCCGATGCGCCAAAGATTTGTCAGAGGTCCGATTGAGATATCGAAACTACCCTTTGTATCGACGCTGTACGCCTCACCAGCTTGAATCAGCTCATAAATATCCTTTGATACTTTTACCGGTTCAACGCCAGCCTTTCTGTTGACTTCATCAATCTCAGACTTTTTTTCATTTTCATTTACTGTAATATGTGCCGCCAAGTACTTTATACGATCAAAGGCTTTCTCTAAAACCTCTTCTTTTCCCTCGTCATAAATTTTCACGGTAACAACTGTTCCCATTAGAAATTCGGTTTTCTTATATGGGCTTGTCAGTAGTTTAGGTTCCTTTGCTTCTTTTTCCTGCCCTGCACAGCCGGAGAGAAATAAAAGGAATATCAATAGGATCGATAAGAGTTTGTTTTTCTTCATAATTATTCAAACCTTTCTTTTCGAAAAGACCTTCTCAAAGTCTCTAACGCTTTTATTGAATGTTAGTATGAGTGAAATCATTATTTCTGCAGATAATAACGTTACTATTTAATAGGGATAGTATTTCCAACTTTAGTGCAGGTATGAGGTTTTTGTTTTTTGCTTAATGATTATTCTCCTTTATATAGCATACTAAATTCACTTGGACCTTAAGTCCTATAAAAGGGTAATTTTTACCTCTGTTGTACAGAGGGTAGTGGGAGGCAATTCCCCTCCACCTTCCAATTATGCATAGTTACCTATATTATAGGACAAACTCATAATAGCTTTTTTTATATGAGATGTCTATGGGAGTAAGAGCGTGATATAAGGCTGTTTTTGAATGAAGTGATAGAAAGAAATGTGATTATTTCGCTGAAAATATAGACTTTATTATGGTAATTATAGAGTTTTTATACATTTCGTGAACATGTCTATTTTTGTTAACTTTTAGTGAACAGTATAGACAGTATCTATCAATCTGTGTAGTATATAGGTTGTGGTTGTTCATTTATTCACAATGAGAATTAATATCAACTTTTAGAGGGGAATGAGTCAATTGGCAGAGAAAAAGATAGTTGTCATCGGTGCGGGTTATGCCGGTGTACATGCAGCCAAAAAACTTGCAAAGAAATATAAACGTGACGATTCAGTATCAATTACATTAATTGATCGCCATTCATACCATGTAATGATGACAGAGCTTCATGAAGTTGCTGCAAATCGTGTTGAACCGAAAGATATCCAATTTGATTTACGCAGACTGTTTAACCGTACAAAAGTTAAGTTAGTGACAGATAACGTAAAGAAAGTTGATCATGATAAAAAGGTAATCACAACAGAGCACGGCTCTTATCCATATGATTATGTAGTTTTAGCAATGGGCGGCGAGGCAAATGACTTTGGAACACCTGGTGTCGGCGAGCATGGTTTCACGCTTTGGTCATGGGAAGCAGCTGTAAGATTACGTGAGCATATCGAGCATACAGTACGCAAGGCAGCGAATGTTCAAGATCCAGCAACACGTAAAGCCATGCTGACTTTTACTGTCTGCGGTTCCGGTTTTACTGGAATTGAAATGGTCGGTGAATTAATTGAGTGGAAAACAGGGCTTGCGAGAGAATACAAGCTGGATGAAGAGGATTTTACATTATACGTAGTAGAAGCTGCACCAACCATTTTAAATATGCTTGATCGTACAGATGCGGATAAAGCTGAACGCTATTTAGTAAAACAAGGTGTAAAAATCTTAAAGAACGCACCAATTGTTGAAGTAAAAGCTGAATCCATTGTATTAAAGTCAGGCGAAGAAATTCCAACACATACATTAATTTGGACTGCTGGTGTTAAAGCTAACTCCGATACAAAGGATTACGGAATGTCATCAGGCCGTGCTGGGCGCTTAATCGTTAACGAGTACATGGAAGCTGAAGGCAAAAAAGACACATATGTTGTCGGTGACTTAGCTTATTATGAAGAAGATGGCAAGCCGATTCCGCAAATCGTTGAAGCAGCTGAACAAACAGGTGCAACAGCAGCGAAAAACATCATTGCTGCAATCAGCGGCGGGGAAAAGACGGCATTCCATGGTAAATACCATGGTACGATGGTTTCAATCGGCGGAAGATATGGTGTAGCAAACCTAAGCGGTATGCGTCTAAGCGGCTGGTTAGCAAACTTCATGAAGCATATGGTTAATATCTATTATTTCCTAACAATCGGAAGCGGATATTATATTTGGCAATATATTAAGCATGAGATTTTTCATACAAAGGACAAACGAAATATCTTCCGTGATGTAACAACACGCTACGGAAACGTTATTTGGAGCTTCCCATTACGTCTATTCCTAGGTTGGTTCTGGATTGAAGAAGGCGGTAAGAAGATTTTCGGTGAAACAAACTGGGCAGCAGGCAAATTTAGTGTTGGTGATGATTCTTGGCTTGTAAGTGAATCTGTAAAAATGCCTTTCGAATGGTTACAAACTGCAACAACAGGTGCCAGTGCAGCCGCAGAAGGCGCTTCTGAAACGACTACCGTAGTTGCTCCTACTGTATTACAATCAATGCCAGATTGGTTTGCAGCAATCATGAAGCTTATGATGCCAACTCCAGAAGTGGCAATTGCAATGCAGCAGATGGTTGGTTTTGCAGAATTTATTATGGGTATTGCACTTGTACTTGGGCTTTTCACTTGGCTTTTCAATTTTGTAAGCATCAGTATGCTAATAATGTTTACTTTAACAGCTATGCTTGGCTGGGATAAATTCTGGGCGTTACCTGCTTCTTTCGCATTAATGAACGGTGCTGGAAGATTCCTTGGTTTAGATTACTATGTATTACCAGCTTTAGCAAAAGGGCTTGGCGGATGGTGGTACGGTAAAGAACGTTCTATCTACAAGGATAAATAAAATAGATCAACAGAGTAAAGCGTGAGGTATTTATGTCTCGCGCTTTATTATCTTTACATAATAAATATCTTTTGTTACTGCAGGCTGATGGTTATACTATACGGTAGCAATTATTGATAAGGAGTGAAAAGAATTGAAGGGATTTTCCTCCATGATTAAGCGATGGGATATTATTGTAACTCTCGTTCTTGTGCTGCTTTCTTTTCTTCCTGCTGCTTTATTTAGTTACCAACAGGCCGAGAAAAGCAATGCTGTTCAAGGTGACGGTACAGGTGAGCCTCCGGTTTATGTTGCGGTCATTTCCGTCAACAATGAGGAAGTCAAACGGATTACTCTAACGGGGAATACGAAAAATGAAGTATTTGATGTGTTCAGTTCGGACAAAGATTATAATACGGTAGAGGTAAGGGGCGAGGAGATCCGTATCAAGGGAGCAAACTGTGCGGATCAGGTTTGTGTTCAATTCGGGTTTCTTTCCAAGCCTGGTGAAACGGCCGTTTGTCTGCCGCATAATTTTATCATAGAAATTGAATCTATCGGTGGTTCAGCAATCGAGGATGAACCGATTATCAGTTCATAGATTGAGGTATATAAAATGACAAAAAATCAGCGCATTGTATACATAGCCTTATTAGCGGCTCAAGCTGTCATTATTAGCATACTCGAACGGGCCATTCCCTTTCCCTTTGCCATTGCTCCTGGGGCTAAATTAGGTATGGCTAATATTATCACTTGTATGGCTCTATACACCCTGTCGGTAAAGGATGTCACAAAAGTAGTGTTAATTCGCATTACCCTTTCTGCTTTATTAGGCGGCAACCTGTCATCCTTTATGTACAGTGCATCCGGTGCAATCTTGAGCTTATTGGGAATGATTCTCGTTAAACAATTAGGACCATCACGGATTAGTTTAATCGGAGTAAGTGTGGCAGGCGCCATCATGCATAATGTCGGGCAGCTGTTGATTGCCAGCTGGATTGCTCAAACATGGACTGTGTTACTTTACTTACCAGTTATGTCCTTTATCGGCATCCTGTCTGGAATCGCGATTGGCATTATCGCTAATTATCTTCTGACACATGTAGAGAAGTTAGTTTATTATCGGTATTTGAATGAATAGAAGGTTTGTGCAAGGCTCCTGAGTTACTTGGGGCCTTTTTGCGTTTTGGGGTGCTTGATGAAGGATAAAAGGAGAGAGTAAGCTTCGAAAATGTCTTTCATAAGGGTTCTGAAGGACAACAAGGAGTGGGTGAGTCAGAAAGATGTCTTTCATAAGGGTTCTGAAGGACAACAAGGAGTGAGTAAGTCGGAGAAATGTCTTTCATAAGGGTTCTGAAGGACAACAAGGAGTGAGTGAGCCAGAGAAATGTCCTTCATAAGGGTTCTGAAGGACAACAAGGAGTGAGTAAGTCGAAGAAATGTCCTTCATAAGGGTTCTGAAGGACAACAAGGAGTGAGTGAGCCAGAGAAATGTCCTTCATAAGGGTTCTGAAGGACAAATAAGTTTGACTAGGCTTGGATTATGTCCTTTATCCAATTTCTTAAGGATAAAAAACGAAAGCCCTACATAAAAAAGTCCTTCATCATATTAATGAAGGACTACGCTTTTAATAAAGAGATCTCACAATTATTTCCCGTGCAATGATTAAGCTGTTACTTCTTCTCAATTCCAGCTGCAGTCAGCTTGATTATCTCAACAATCACCTTTGCCGCCAAAACCATATTTTCTACGGATACGTATTCAAAGCGGCCGTGGAAGTTCTCGCCACCTGCAAAAATATTTGGTGTCGGCAGTCCCATATAAGATAGCTGTGAGCCATCTGTTCCTCCGCGAATCGGCTTTACGATTGGCTTGATGCCAAGATTCTCCATAGCCTGATAGGCAACATCCACAATTTCCTTAACGGGTTCAATTTTTTCACCCATATTATAATATTGATCATTTAACTCGAGCTGCACTCGTTCCTCGCCATATTGCTTACGGATCTCATCCACAAGTGAAACGACGGTCTCTTTCCGAGCTTCAAACTTTTCGCGGTCATGATCCCGAATGATGTAATGAAGGACCGTTTCTTCAACATCGCCATGGAAGGAAAGGAGATGATAAAAGCCTTCATAGCCTTCAGTATGCTCTGGCGCTTCATTGACTGGAAGTCGGCTGTTATAATCCATCGCCATCTTTGTTGAATTGACCATTTTCCCTTTAGCGGATCCAGGATGAACGTTTGTGCCCTTGAACGTTATTTTAGCAGCGGCTGCATTGAAGCTTTCGTATTCCAACTCACCTAGCGGACCGCCGTCAACTGTATAGGCATGCGAGGCGTTAAAGGCTTCAACATTAAATTTATGCGGGCCTCTGCCAATTTCCTCATCCGGTGTAAAAGCAACCCGGACCTTACCATGCTCAATCTCAGGATGCTGAATGAGGTAGTCCATTGCCGTCATAATTTCTGCAATTCCGGCTTTATCATCTGCGCCAAGCAGGGTTGTTCCATCTGTTGTGATAAGTGTATGTCCTATGTAATTAGCTAATTCAGGGAATTGCCCTGGTGTAAGCTTGATTTGTAAAGACTCATTTAATACAATTTCGTTTCCATCATAGTTCTCGACAAGTTGTGGCTTTACGTCTTTGCCGGTAAAGTCAGTGGCTGTATCTACATGGGATAAAAATCCGATTGTCGGAACCTGCTTTTCTGTATTAGCTGGAAGGGTAGCCATGACATAACCGTTTTCATCAATCGTTACCTCTTCCATGCCGATTGCCTTTAACTCGTCAACCAGCATATTAGCCAGTGTCAGCTGCCCGGGTGTGGATGGACAGTTTTCATTATCTGCGTTTGACTGGGTATCCACTTTAACATAGGAAGTAAATCGTTTAATCATATCATCCTTCATCGACATCAACTCCTATTATCTAATAGTAATACTATATCACCTTTTTGTTAAAATATGAAAAAAGTGCCAGGTACCACAGATGGACAATGTATCGTACTTTGTCCTTTTGTGGTGCCTGACACCCTAAATTGGTAGTGTTTTTTTGAGCCAGTTTTTGCCTTCGACGAGACGGGTTACCATCATGGCGCAGACGGTGTTGCCTGTTGAATTAAGAAGGGTTGCCGGTGCATCGATAATCGTACTGATGACAGCGATGATTGGCAGTACCTCAGGCGGGAATCCGAATACGCTGAGAATCAGCATTTCTCCGATCATACCTCCCCCTGGAATAGCACCCATTACGGCACCAACGAGGAAGGAAACACCAATGATGCTGACAATGCTTGAAATGCTGGTCATGTCCCTGCCGAATAAGCTGAATAAGAAAACAATTTTTAGGACTCCACCAAACACTGAGCCGTCCTTATGAGTATTGGCGCCGAGTGGAATAATCGTTTCGGCAATATCATTCGGTACACCCATCTTTTTCACTGCAGCAAGGTTAATCGGGATACATGCAGCACTCGAGCAGGTGGCAATCGCTGAAATAGACGGTGTAATGGCATTTCTCCAAAAAACGCTAATTCCTTCCCTGCCACCCGAAATAAAGGCATAAAGGGTAAAGAAACCAAAGTAATAAATAATAGAAAGAATTAAATAGAGGACAAATGCTCTTACATAGCCTTCTAAGATTTGCGGTCCAAGCTCACCAATAATGGCCGCGAAGTAACAGCCAAGTCCAATCGGGGCATAATACATAAGGATGGAGACCATTTTCATCATCACAGCTGAACCAGCTGTTAATAGGTTTGAAACAGGCTTTGCTTTTTCACCGACTAGAGCTGTTGCGAGTCCGAAGATCAGTGAGAATATGATTAATTGCAGCATATTGCTTTTTGAAAAAAGGAATTGAAAATCACCAACGGTAAAGGTATTAACCAATTGGGCGAGAAGTGATACTTCTTCGGTAGGTTCTTCAGCTGTTATCGTATCCATAAGTTCCTTGATATGTAAGGTATCTGCATTCTCTAGCGGGTTCATGATACTTGTACCGGTAAAGCCGAGGACGGCAGAAATAGCAGCTGTCAAAAGAAACACGAGAAAAATACTGCCCATGATTTTTCCGAGCCGTTTCATTCCATTCATATTTGCAATAGCAGAAGCGATGCTGAAAAAGACAAGCGGGACAATAATTGTAAACATTAAATTAAGAAATAAATCTCCGAATGGCTTAACGACAACCGCTTTAGGACCAAAAATGAGTCCAGCTATCCCTCCAATGATAATTGCTCCTAATAGAATCAGAGATGCTTTATAGCTGTTGAAAAGATTCCTCATAACTAGACGACTTCCTTTACTAAAATAATAGAATGAATGAATCAACTATATTATGAGGTTTCTAAAATTACATTACAATAACATCCGAATGAAAATAGAGCGTTTTATTTTACTTTTTAATTGGGAAGAATTAAGGTTAAAGAAGACTTAATTCAATAAAGAAAGGGTGGATACATATGTACGAAATAGCTATTATTGGTGGAGGCCCTGCAGGGGGAAGCGCGGCGTTATTTGCTGCAAAGGCAGGAAAGAAAACACTTTTACTTGATTCAAATAAAAGCATGACAGCAAGAGCTTGGATGGAAAACCATTACAGCGTTGAAGCGATTGCAGGACCGGACATGCTTGAAGTCGGAAAAAAACAAGCAGAAAAATTCGGCGCTGAAATCAAAGAAGAAACAGTTACGAATATTACTGGTGAAGCAGGCTCATTTGTCATTGAAACTGAAAGCGGTTCTAAATATGAAGCAGGACATATCGTTATTGCAACAGGTGCTTTAACAAATCTTGCTGAAGGCTTAGGAATTGAAACAAAAGAGCACAGAGAGCCAAGATTTAAAACAGCTATCGTTGTTAATGCAGACGGTGAAACAAATAGAAAGGGAATTTGGGCTGCTGGTGTAGCTGCAGGAGTAAGTGCACATACCATTGTAACAGCTGGTGACGGTGCCCGCGTTACAATTAATGTAATCAGTGAACTAAATGGTGAACGCTATGTTGACCATGATGTATTAAAAGCCTAATAGGGCAGGCATTTCAAACAAGAGCAAAAGCGACGTATTGTCTGTCTTCGAATAATAGTATTCTAAAAAAATATTTATAGTAGAAAAGTCTTGTCATTTTCAGTTGACAAGGCTTTTTTTATGGTATAAATGTTAACTATTGAATAACAATACCGATGAAAAAGACCATGATAGAAAGCATAAAGTGAGGTGGACAAATGCGCTTAAGTAATAATCAAATCGCAAGAATCGTAGAGCTTTGTTTGCTTGCTGGTGAAATTATGATCAAGAGCGGGGCGGAAACCAGTCGTGTCGAGGATACAATGATGAGAATAGCAGCATCCTTTGGTGTTCCTGAGGCACAGAGCTTTGTCATCCCTACTGGAATTATCTTTTCCTCCAATCGAGAAGACCGCGCCAAGCTGGTCCGGGTTGCAGAGCGTTCAACCGATTTAGAAAAGGTGTCAATTGTAAACAGTATTTCCCGGCAAATAAGTAATGGAGAATTAACGGTTGAAGAGGCTTTGACAAAATTGAAAAAGGTTGCTAAAGCCGATTTATCGTACCCGTTGTGGTTGCAAATTCTTTGTGCAGCACTTGCCAGCGGCTGCTTTTTAATTATGTTTCAAGGTGTTTGGCGAGATTTTATTCCGGCAATGATTGCCGGTGGAATTGGACATATGCTTTTTATTTATCTACACAAATACATAAAGGTAAAGTTTTTCGCTGAAGGTGTATCCTCCTTAGCTATTGGTTTGCTGGCGGCTTTAGCGATCTATAGCGGCTTCGGTACGAACATTGACACGATTATTATTTCATCTGTTATGCCACTCGTTCCAGGGCTATTGATTACGAATGCAGTACGTGATTTAATGGACGGTCATTTAATGTCTGCTCTTGCAAAGGGTGCAGATGCCTTTCTGACAGCTTTAGCGATTGGATCGGGAATTGCAGTTGTTGTTGCCTTTATTTAACATTCAGCGAATAGGATCAATGACGACAAGGATAGAGAGGAGTCGGATGAAATGGCTGTTATTATCCAGCAGTTAGTTACAAGCTATATTGCCTCTGCTGCTTTTGGTTTGCTTTTCAATGTACCGAGGAAACAGCTGCTGCAAGGTGGATTGTCCGGGATGCTCGGTTGGATTTTCTACTTTCTGCTTGCTCAATATGGAATGAATGCCGAGCTCGCCTCTATTTTTGCCTCAATCATGATTGGCGGTATTGGCCAAGCCTTTGCAAAGGTGTATAAGCAGCCGGTCATCGTCTTTAATGTTTCGGGGATCATTCCACTGGTTCCCGGAGGCCTTGCATATGATGCGATGCGTCACTTTGTCAGTAATGATTATAATATTGCGATCCAGCTCGCTGCAAAAGCATTCCTCATTTCAGGTGGCATTGCGGCAGGCCTCGTCGTGTCAGAGGTGTTTACCCGAATTATTGTTCAAAGTCGCTTAAAAAAGGTAGAGGCGGCAAAGCCGGGGTCTATTTTTAAAAGACAGTAATCTCATAAATGAAAAAGATGTTCTCTGACATGGGATTCCTCTAATTGGATAAGCTAATCATACGAGCTAGCATTCTATGCAGCTGGCAGTGGATTAGCTGGGAGTGATGGTAAATGGTGTACAATTGTCTTATTATTGGCGGCGGAATTGCAGGCTTACAGGCTGCCATTCAATTAGGCAGATATATGCATAAAGTACTTGTGATTGATTCTGAAGATGGGCGCTCGAGCTTGTGCAGAAGCTATCATAATATACTAGGGTATCCAGATGGAGTGAGCGGTGACCATCTCAGAGAGCTGGGAAGAAAGCAAGCTGAAGCATTAGGTGTGGAGTTTTTAAAAGGGAAAGCTGAGACTGCTGCTATGACAGAGTCGGACTTTGAGGTGACCGTTTCGAATGGAGAAACGTATAGCAGCAAACGCCTGTTGCTGGCTACAGGCGTTATGGACCGAATTCCACCCGAGCTGCTGCCTTCCTTGAGACCATGCCTCGGAATTAGTGTCTATGTGTGCCCTGACTGCGATGGATATCAAGTAAAAGGAAAACGTACAATTGTGATTGGGGCCGGTGCTACAGGAGTTGATATGGTTAAAACACTGTCCTATTGGACAACGGATCTGATCTATATTAATCATGAACAGAAGCCTATTACGAAAGAGGATCGGGAGTTTTTTCAAGAAAAAAGTATTCCATACATAGAAGCAGGAATTAAGAAAACATTAGCAAATGAAGCACAGCTGGAAGGGTTTTTATTAGAAAATGGGGAAACAATTGAGGGAAACCATGCCTTTATTGCTTTTGGTGGAAATGAAGTACGGTCACAGCTTGCTAAGCAGCTGGGGGTAGAGTTATTGGAAAATAAACATATGATTTGTGACCCGCGAACAAAGATGACAAATATTCGCAGAGTTTGGGCAGCTGGTGATGTTGCAGCACATTCCGAGCAGGTGACGATTGCAATGGGCGAAGGCTCACAGGCTGCTATATGGATTCATAAGGATATCATTCAAGATCAGGAATAGCTGGGTATACAAAAGTGAGGAGAAACGGGATGGCTCAGATAAAGACAAATGCGATGCGGATTTTGGATGCAAAAAAGATCAGTTACGGAATGAAGACATATGAAGCTGCCGATGGAAAAATAGATGGAGTTTCTGTTGCGCAAAAGGTAAACAGAGACCCAAAGGAAGTTTATAAAACACTGGTTACACAAGGGACAAGTAAGGGCATTTATGTTTTTGTCATTCCAGTCGAAGAGGAGCTGGACCTCAAAAAGGCCGCTAAGGCTGCGAAGGAAAAGAAAGTCGATATGATTGCTGTTAAGGATATTCAAAAACTGACCGGCTACATTCGAGGCGGCTGCTCACCGGTTGGGATGAAAAAGCAGTACCCGACGTTTATAGAGAAGTGTGCAGAAGGGTTAGAGCAAATGGTCGTTAGCGGCGGAAAAATTGGCGTGCAAATTGAAATCAACCCGCAGGATCTCATGGGTGTTACAAATGGAGCCTTTGCTGACGTGGTTAAAGGGCATGAGGACTGATGAGATTTACTAGAGTGAAAGCGCACGATTACGTAAGATCCTTTTCGAATAAAGGGTCTTTTTTGTGTGAAAAAATAGTGCTAGCATAGGCTTTCACCCATTTATCCTGTTCTGCATATTGTAAAGAGAACTGACAAACAAAACTAGTGGAGGCGGCATGCCAACAGAAGGCTTTGCTGCCGAATTGAACTAGTAAAGCAGAGCTGGGTAATCCCAGTTCCTTAAAGTCATGATAACAGGGAGGAAATGTCTATGGCAGGCAAGGTCATTCGATATTTTGCTGGAGGTAACACCGCCCGTGGATTCTATAGCTTATTTGACTCCAACCTAGAAGGACTAGACAGAGTTTATATTTTAAAAGGCGGACCTGGGACGGGTAAATCCACATTGATGAAGGAGATAGGTGCTTACTGGTCAGAAAAGAATTTTAGCGTAGAATACTTACATTGTTCCTCAGACCCTGATTCGATTGACGGTGTCATTTTTCCTGAGTTAAAGCTAGGAATTGTTGATGGAACAGCACCGCATATCATTGAACCAAATCTTCCGGGAGCGGTCGAGGAATATGTAAATTTAGGTGAAGCATGGGATGCGAAGGCCTTAACAAAGCAGAAAGAAACGATTCAACAATTATCCATACAAGTCAGTCAGGCTTTCCAAGATGCCTATCAAACATTCGCTAAGGCATTGCGGGTTCATGATGATTGGGAAAAGATTTATATAGAAAGCATGGATTTTGATAAAGCAAACGAGCTGACAAATCAATTAATTGGAACCTTTTATGGGTCGATGACATTAAACAAACAATCGGACATCCGCCATCGGTTCCTCGGTGCTGCGACACCAAAAGGGGCGGTTGATTTTGTTCCGAATCTGACTGCAGGAATTAACAAGCGTTATTTTATAAAAGGTAGACCGGGTTCCGGCAAGTCAACGATGTTGAAAAGGATCGCTGCAGAAGGTGAAGCACGTGGGTTTGATCTGGAAATTTATCATTGCGGCTTTGATCCAAACAGCCTTGATATGGTGATTATCAGAGAATTGGGCATTGCCATCTTTGATAGTACAGCCCCGCATGAGTATTTCCCTAGCCGTGACGGTGATGAAATTATTGATATGTATGAAACCGTTATTGCCCCTGGTACTGATGAAATTTTTGCCGATCAAATTAAAGAAGTTGAGTCAAAATATAAGGCAAATATGCAAAAGGCTATTGGCTTTCTAGCGGATGCAAAAGCATTACGCGATGAATTGGAAGCTATTTATATTTCAACAATGGATTTTGAAGCTATTAATAGACAGAGAGAAAAGATTCAAGGTGAAATTCAGGAGATTGCTGCAGTAAAATAGAATTGTAGAAGGTAGAGGAAGGCATCTTTGAATGGATGCTTTCTTCTTACTTTGTGATTCTTAGAAGCTGGTGAAGAAGGAATAAAATCTGTTCATTAAACATGTAGATGGATAGATGAATTTTACTGTTTCTCTAGTTACCCATTTAACGATAGTAAAAATGTTTGAAAATATGTTGACTCGGTAAAAACGCCATGGTATAGTGTTAAATGTTGCTGTTGCGACGGCATATATAAGTTCTTTGAAAACTAAACAAATGCTAAACGTCAACGTTTTAACTTTTTTAGTCTTTTTAATAAAGACAACATGAGCAAGTCAAACAATCTTATTGGAGAGTTTGATCCTGGCTCAGGACGAACGCTGGCGGCGTGCCTAATACATGC
>NZ_JBHZRC010000012.1:0-19727 GCF_043641075.1 Niallia oryzisoli
CAGTAGCTCAGTGGTAGAGCTATCGGCTGTTAACCGATCGGTCGTAGGTTCGAGTCCTACCTGCGGAGCCATTTTATTATATTTTTTAATATAGTAAGGTCTTTGTAGTTAGACTTGTGTCTAGCTTCAGCACCTAGCGTCTAGTGGACTTCACACTCCTCCCTACGATAAGTCAACATCGAATCGCACTACCGTGCTCTTCGTGTTTCCTTTATCTCAGTCGGAGCGCTCCAGTCCATACGTCGCTGAGCAAGGTGCTTACGCATTTCGATGGGGAAGTACTCAAGTGGCTGAAGAGGCGCCCCTGCTAAGGGTGTAGGTCGGGCAACCGGCGCGAGGGTTCAAATCCCTCCTTCTCCGCCATACATATAATGCGCCTTTAGCTCAGCTGGATAGAGCAACGGCCTTCTAAGCCGTGTGTCAGAGGTTCGAATCCTCTAAGGCGCGTAACCAACAACGAATCCTTGATCATGAAATCAAGGGTTCGTTGTTTTTTTGTGCAGAAAGAAGCAGGGGGACGGTTCTGCTGCTTCCACAAGACTCAGTCCGGTCCACAAGCCATGTTCATAACCAAATTGTAATCGCCTCCATCTCTAATGATTCGACTAAAAGTGTGGTAGCCTTCACGCGAATCATGTAAAATAAGGTATTAGATAAAGTAGAGTTATGGGGGATGAACAATCATGTATCATATACGGCTTTTCAGGGGGGTACGGGAGCCTTATGTTCAAGCGCAACAATTAGTGAAAGCCGAAAAAATGGGGGGATTTTGGCTAAAAGCAATCCTGCTTATTGTGATGACGTTCCTAGTGGCAGCACTCACTTCCTATTTCGGAATTGGAAATGAAATCATGTCAAAGGAATTACATACCCGCAGCAACACGGAATTTGAGGCAATTAAATTATTATTTGCAGGCGGTCAGATACTTTGGTCCCTGCTGCAGGCCATTATCATTCTCATAATACCATCGCTCTTTTTCTGGGCCTTGTCAGATATCGAGTGGAAGAAATACATTACGATTCAATTCTACGTCCTAACGATTCTGTTAATTGGCAAGATTATTACAATACCTTTTACGATATTCATAGGCTTGCCGGACATCTCAAATCCATTTTCACTGGGCGTCATCGGACAGTACCTCACATCCCATGACCTCATCCTGCAATTTTTGAGCGGCATCACCATCTTTAACATTTGGGCCATGGTTCTACAATACAAATATGTCAGAGTCCTGTCAGAGCGATCCCGTTTCCAAACGATCTTATTTGTGGTCGGCTTCAATCTTATTATTCTGGCGATAAATGTATTTTTACAAATCATGGATCTTGAAAAATTGTTATAGGGGGTGGCTGACGTGAAATGGAGGTCCAAAATCTTTATCGGCGCTGCAATTCTGTTTGTCGCCGCAAATCTATACTTACTTTTTAAAGATAACAGTAAAGTCGCCCGGTCCCTATATGTACCACAGTGGACGACGGCGAAAGAACAAAATATACGAGAAACGATGAAGACAGAAGGGGTTACTGCGCCGCTTGAGGAGCAGCCTGTTTATTATGATGAACGCAAGGGCAGCTTTGAAGGCTTTTTAGTAAAAAAAGGCGAAGAGGTCCAATCAGGAAAGACTTTATTCTATTATTCTACTGATAACTATGAAGACGCGATCGCAGTTCTGGAGTCTGAGCGCAAAAGTCTTGAAAACCAACTGGATGCCCTTGAGAATAAATGGGACGACCTGAACGACATCGATTATGATTCATCCCGCTCGGTGCTAGATGATGAGCTGTTGATCAATGATTATTCAGTTGAAATCGACCTTTACCAAACAGAGGTGGAAATCAACCGTTTGGAAAGTGAAATTGAGAAATACGATGAGCAGATTGCTTCTATTGATAAAAAGCTGCCTCAGCTGGAGGAAGTCAGTGACATCAACGGGGTAGTTAAGAGCATCAACCAGGACCTTTCAAACCCAGTAATCACGATTGTATCGAAGGAAAGTATGGTTGAAGGGATGCTTTCGGAAGCTGAACAATCCAAGGTCGAGCCTGGAATGGAAGTAACGGTTACACTTTCAAACAGCAATAAAACCTACAAAGGCAGTATCCAGGAGGTTGCACACTTCCCAGAGGACGAGCCGAAGGTGAAAAAGGAAAGCGAATACCCATTCACCGTTGTTCTTGACAAAAAGGTCGAGAACCTTGCTCACGGCACACATGTCGATGTGAAAATCGTGAAGAAGGCTGTCGCGAACGCCATCACCGTTCCATATGACAGCATCGATAAAGCTGGAAAAACAAAGAGTGTCTACGTCCTTGAAAACGGCAAAGTCCAAAAACAAAAAGTCACAACTGGTCTTCACGTAAACAGCATTCAGCAAATCAAAAAAGGACTGAAAGAAGGCGAAACACTTGCCAATAAACCACTACAGTTCCAAAAAGGCAACCCAACCTTCTACACACCAATGCAAGTGAAGAAATGGGAAAAGAACATGTACCAAGACATCCGCAAAAAAGAAATGCTCAAGCAGCTAAGCAAAGGCTTCCTATCCTTTTAAGGTGACATCTGGTGTCAGGCACCACAAAAAGACAGCAGTCTTGTCATAGCAGCTTTCAGCTAACAAAATTCAACTGTTGTCCGTTATATATGGACATATCTGCATCTATATTACGAAAAAAACATCATGGCAATAGCACACAAGCCATGATGTTTTTTCATATAGAAATGAACACAGATATAATGCTGTTTATTTCCCCTGCTACTGCTTCTCTACAACAGCAAAGTAATTTTCCTCATGATCAGCAAAGTTAAAGACCCTTCCTTCAGGAACCTCTACAATGTCTCCAACCGTAATCTCTTTATTCTTAAAGTCCTGATACATCTGATCAAGATCCCTCGTGAAAAATAATAACGAAGGGGTTTCTAAATTGACCCCCGGCGAAAACTTCGCTACTAATTCCTTGTTGTGCAGCACAATGCTTGTCTGAGCATCCTTAGAGGGTGAAATCACAAACCACTTCATCCCATCACCGTTGTCCTGCTCTGAAACGAGAGTAAATCCCGCTTTTTCCGTCCAAAACTTCACCGACTCTTCTTGATTATTCACATACAGCATAATTTGTCCCACGATATCAATCATAAACACTTCTCCTTTTCGACTCTAGCTATCTATACCATTGTAGTCAGATTCCGCTGAACTATTCATGAAAGAGTGTTCAAGCTGAACCGTCTGCAAGTTTACCATCCAGCCATACATGAAAACTGAAAAAGCTTGGAACAATATTTACCATCAAGTTAGAAGGAGTTTACCAAGATGGCCATTCCAGAATTACTGCTAAGACTCACCATTGCTTTCATTACCTTATTCATTTTGACCAGACTGACGGGTAGAAAAGAAATTTCACAGATGACCTTTTCCAATTTTGTGTCTGCGATTTCAATCGGTACCTTAGGTGCTTCACTTGCGATTGATCCATCTATAAGCGTCAGCAATGGAATCATCGCACTAGCTGCCTGGACGGCTTTTACCATGATTATGGGCATGATTGATTTAAAATCCCCCATATTTCGAAAAGCGATTGAAGGCCAACCCGTGATTCTCATTAAAAAAGGAAAAATCATGGAAGGGGAGCTTCGTAAAGTTCGTTTAGATATGGACGCATTACTCGCTCTATTGAGAAAGAAAGATGTCTTTTCCGTATCTGATGTGGATTATGCCATTTTTGAAACGGACGGCACCCTTTCGGTTATGAAAAAAGAACCTCAGCAGCCTGTAACGAAAAGTGACCTTAACCGAGTCCAGACAAAAGCAACTATTTTTCCCATTGCTACAGAGATTATATCCGATGGTGAAATTAAGCTGGAGAACTTAGGCAAATTACATTTGGACAAGCAATGGGTAGAGGAGCAATTGAAACGGTCAGGTATTAATTCCATCTCGGAGGTTTTTTATGCTGAGGTGAATACGGACGGCAGTTTATATATTGATCACAGGAATGATGTTCTGCATTAAGCAGGCTTGCCATCACCGTGACCGGGTACATTTCAGATAGGAGTAATCAAAACGTGAATCTGCAACATTTAACGCTTGAACTTGTAACTGGCTTTTTTTACATGTTCGTCATCATCATGTTCATTGGCAGGAAAGTCATTAACCAAATCACACCCTTCACCTTCATTACATCGACCGTGTTAAGTGAGCTATTGGGAAATGCTTTATATGATAAAAAAGTCAGCGTGGGGTATATTCTCTATGCCATGACCCTGTGGGCACTATTGCTGTTTGTCATTGAATACCTTGGCAGGAAGTCGTTAGTATTTCGCGGTTTCTTTCAAGGCAAACCATCGGCGCTGATAAAAAATGGTGTGGTCGACCGGGATGCGCTGAAGAAGAATCGTATGAATCTCAATCAGCTTCAAAGCCTGCTCCGGCAGAGTGAAACCTTTTCAATCCGAGAGGTGGCCTATTGCTATTTAGAGCCTAATGGATCAATCAGTATTTTAAAAAAGCCGCCATATCAAAAAACAACACTGGAGGACTTTAAATTACCAGGCAAGCCGGCCTATGTCCCAGTAACGCTCATTCGTGACGGGAAAGTGCTAAAGGATGAACTAACCGAGATCGGGTATGATGAGGCCTGGTTAAAAAATCAGCTGTCATTACAGAATGTGACGAATCTTAAGGATGTTTTTATCGCGGAATGGCTGGAGGGCGACGGAATTTTTGTGCAGACCTATTAGGGGAGGTTACCGTGGGATCATCCGGGCAAGGAGTATAAGAGATTATGATCAGTGGAAGGCGGAAACTCCAGTCTTTCACCCAAACAAGGGAAGCACCAAAGCTCCCCTGTTTGATCGTCATCCAATCTTTACACCCAGCTCGACACCGTCTCCACAGGCAGCCGATAGGATGGATACCCTTCACTCGCGGCCTTTCCAATCGAAATCAGCATAACGGGAACATAGCGGTCCTTATCAAGCCCGAATGCTTCGGCAATCTCATCCTTTTCGTAGCCGCCGATAGGATTTGTGTCATAGCCATGGGCACGGGCAACCAGCATAAGCTGCATGCAGACAAGCCCAGAGTCAATCAGCACCACATCACGCATATCCCGCTCCGGCATGTTCTCATAAGCAGGCTTGAAGGCGGCCAGCAGCTGATCCTTGACCTCCTGGGGCATATAGCCAAGCTCCACCTGTCTCGAGTAGATGTCCTCTGCATATTCAACACTATTCATATCGCCAAAGACGGCAATCATTGCGGAAGACGTTTCAACCTGGTCTTGATTAAATCTGGCGAGCGGTGCGAGCTTCGCTTTGCCCTCTGGCGTTTCAATCACTACAAACCGCCAAGGCTGCATATTGACAGAGGACGGGGCACGCGTCGCCTCCTCCAGAATTTCCGCCATTTCCTTCCGGGTGATTTTAACAGATGGATCATATCGTTTAACGGACCGGCGTCCAAGGACAATTTGGTAAAAATCGTTTTGATTCAAGTTTTGTTCATTTTCCATCAATTTGGTTTCAGTCATATGGTCACGTTCCTTTTAAAAATTTGCCACATAGAAAACATACAGTATGAAAAGATAAAGGGGACAGCATATCTAGATACGATCCCTTCTTTAGTAAGATGTACAAAATTCCGCTGAATATCAGTTCGATAGGAGTAAATACGTTGGAGCAATTTGGAATGTAATTAAAAAAGCCCACCAGATATGGCGGGCTGAAGATAACATATTAAATAATCGGGGGGAGAATGTTTACAAACACAATCGTTAATCCATCGATCCCATCGTTTGATACTGCTCATTCGATTGTGGAGTAACGTAAATTGTTCGGCTTGGAAATGCGGTTTCGACGCCTTCATCTTCCAAGATTCCCATGATAGCAATATTGATTTCATGCTTGATTTTTACATGCTCTGCCCAAACGGTCGTATTGGTAAAGAAATACACGAGAACATCGAGACTGCTCTCATTATAATGGTCCAAGGCTACCATGATTGTATCTGGATGAACCTCTTCATGTGTCCTCAAGTACTGTTCGATTCGAGAAACCACTCGTTGAATTTGTTCCTTGGTCGTTTTATAGTTAATTCCTAAGTGGAACGTGATGCGTCGTTTTCCCATCCGGCTCCAGTTGGTAATCGGCTCGTTGGCCAACGTAGAATTTGGCACGGTCACAAGAGCCTGGCTGAACGTTCGAATTTTCGTGCTACGGAAATTGATATCCTCAACCGTTCCCTCGACACTTGGAGTTAAAATCCAATCTCCAATGGAAAACGGTTTTTCTGTCACAATCACAATTCCACCAATCAAGTTGCCGACTGCTTCCTTGGCCGCCAACGCAAAGGCCAATCCCCCTAATCCAAGACCCGCAACCAATCCATTTACATCATAATCGAATTCCTGACCAATAATACTGATAGAGATAGCGATCAGGATCACGCGAATCGTTCTTGAAATAAACGGAAGCAGAATTTTATCAATTTTATTGTTCAATTTTTCATTCACACTAATTAAAATCCCTGTAGTCGGTGACGATAGATTAAACAAGCCCCATGTAATTAATACAATAATCATCGAACGCAGGAATTTTAAAAATAACGCATTGTGCTGCTCTATAAAAGGGAAATAATCCATAGCCACATACAAACCAACAATAATAAATGCCCATCCTAAAGGACGTTCAAAGCCTAAGCAGATTTGCGTTAGAAATTCAGTGGGTGTTTTTTTAGCTAATTTGACAATCAGCTGAAAAACATATTTGGTAAAAAGATTCCTAAACAAAATAAACGCAACTAAAATCGCAATAGAGATTCCTAAATTTATTAACAGGTCATAGTCCAACCCGTCCGTTAAAAAAGACATACGATAAACCCTTCCCTCTTGTTACAAGATCTAATAGAATAGTAGGCTCGCGATACACGAACACCCGACATTACAAGTTATTATACATCCTCATATCATAACTGCATAAATAAAATTTTTGAATACAACAAAAGTCTTAGATTCATAGGAAATTAATGGGGTGGGCGGTATTTACGGCTACCAGTGCCGGTAAGTGGATTCCGGAAGTAATGAGATGAAAAGCAGCATCATCCTATGAAAAAAAGCAACCGAATGACAATCGGCTGCTGCTCATACTTAAAGCGCCCTTTTACATCTCGACCAATACGCTGCTAACACCTTTGCCCATCATTCGTGTCATTTCCTCGACAGATAAAGGTCGATGAAAATAATACCCTTGACCAAAATAGCAGTGATTCTCTTTTAAAAAGGCCACCTGCTGCTCATCCTCAATTCCTTCAGCAGTCACATTGAAGCTTAAGTTATTTCCCATATTGATAATCGTTTGAACAATGGCTCTCCCGCTGGAATTTTGAGTGATATCATCCACGAAGGACTTGTCAATCTTCAACTTATCAATGGGCAAATGCTGTAAATAGCTTAATGAGGAATAACCTGTTCCAAAGTCATCAACCGATATCTTGACTCCTAAGGCTTTCAATTCATGTAATTGCTGGATTGCCTGCTCTTTATTTTGGACAACACTTTCCGTAATTTCAATTTCAAGATAGGCTGGATCAAGATCTAAGTCTTCTAATAATCGTTTGACTAATGATAGAAAGTGGCTCTGCTGCAGCTGATAGCCGGATACATTGACTGCTATGGGTATGGGAGGAAATCCCTCTTGCTGCCATTTTTTATTCTGTTTGCAGGCCGTTTCAAGCACCCATTCGCCAATCTGCACAATAAGCCCTGTTTTTTCAGCTACAGGGATAAAGTCCGCAGGGGAGATGAAACCATATTCAGGGGATTCCCAGCGAAGTAAAGCCTCTGCGCCCACTATATGACCTGAATCTAAATGAACCTGAGGTTGATACACAAGGGTAAATTCACGGTTTTCCAAGGCCTCTCTCAAGCCGGATTCGATTCGCATGATTTTTTTATTTTTTTCATCGAGAGTTGAATTGTAGAATTGATACCCGTTCCCGCCATTTTCCTTCGCCGCATACATGGCCGCATCGGCATTTTTAATTAAGATATCTGAACTGTCACCATTCAGGGGATAAAGGCTAATGCCAATACTTGTCGAGATAAAAAATGGTTTCCCATTTACGAAGATCGGGTCTGAAAATTCACGTATGATATCCTCAGCTAATGAGGATGCCTCGTAGTAGGAAGCATTTTCTTGAAAAATAATAAACTCATCCCCGCCATATCGCGAAACAATAGAATGATCCGTTATAAATCTAGACATTCTATTAGATACTTCTTTTAACAACAAATCGCCGAACGTATGTCCAAGCGTATCATTAATGATTTTAAAACGATCTAAATCTAATAGCATGATGGCTATCTTCCGCTGGGTTTGCTTTGATTGTGACAAGGATTGAGTAATTTGCTCATGTAGCAGGTTTCGGTTCGGCAAACCCGTTAAGTGATCGTAAAACGCCATGGTATGGAGCTTTTCCTCCATTTGTTTTCGGTAGGTAATATCACGAGCTACGCCATTAAGCTTCACCAGCTGGCCTTCGTGATTAAATAAAGGGTTGCCCAATGCGGCTAACCATCTTTCTTCCCCATTTTTATGGATCAATCTCCACTCACACCTGGCTGATTTTCCTGATAATAGTTCTTGATAATAATGATTTACTTTTTCCCGGTCATCCTCATGTACAGTTGTAATCCAAAGGTCATACTTTTCCTCAAATTCCTCTGCGGTATAACCATATAATTGTTCCATTCCTTTAGATACCGTATTTTTTTGTTTGTTGATATCACTGGACCATAGAAAGGAAGCGCTATTATTATAGAGACTGTTTAAATCCGCATTACTTTCTTTTAGTTTGACCAAATACCATTTCGCTTTATCGTACTGTTTTCCAAAAAACCAAGCCAGTGAAACCATGATGGGAAAACCAATTAATTCAATCAACCTGATGGATCCATCTTGTAAAAAATAATAAGCAATATAGATAGAATTTATAATGAAAACAAGCGAAGACGCTACAATCCTTCCAGTATATTGCACGATTCCTCACCATCCCATTTTACCTAGTAAATAATTACTATTTTACCATACAATAAATATTTGAAATGTAATATTTATCATAGAGCCACGAGGACGGGTCCCGTGGTCCTGAAGTGGGTAATAACTGGAAATAAAAGCAGCACCCATTCGAAGAAGGATGGGGGAGTATTATCGGAAAAACTATTGAATTCGAAAAATGGGCCAAGACCCGTCCCCGCGGTCCTTTATACCACCTGAACTCTCCCAGCCATCAAAGCTTCAAATTCCTTTTCTGGCAGGGGTTTGCTAAAATAATACCCCTGGGCCATATGACAACGATGCTTTTGCAGAAACTCCAGCTGCTCCTTTGATTCAACTCCTTCGGCAATAACCACCAAATGCATGTGTTCAGCCATGGAAATGATGGTTTGAACAATAGAGGCATCATTACGGTTATGAGGAAGCTCCTTAACAAAGGATTGGTCGATCTTTAATGTATGAATCGGCATTTTTTTCAGGTATTGCAGTGAGCTATAGCCTGTGCCAAAATCGTCGATACTGAGCTTGATGCCCATTTGGGACAACTCCTGAACCACATGAGAGGCGTGGCTGCTGCCAAACGGAATATTTTCCGTGATCTCCAGCTCAAGGTAGTTCGCATCCATAGCTGTTTCTTGGATGATCTGCTGAACATGGGCAAGATAATGTTCATCCATAAATTGATTAATCGAAACATTGACCGCTATTCTAAGCGGAGCCATTCCCTTTTCCTGCCACGTCTTCCATTGCTTACAGGCTGTTTTAAGGACCCATAATCCCATCGGAATAATAAGTCCAGTCTCTTCTGCAACAGGAATAAAGCACCCCGGAGAGATAAACCCCTTGGATGGATGCTTCCATCTCATCAGTGCTTCAACCCCGATGATCTCACCTGTATGGATGTGAACCAAGGGCTGATAGACAAGAGAAAACTCCTGCCTTTCCACGGCTAAACGGAGATCCCTCTCCAGATGAAGCATATCCGGTGTTCCAGACCTTAAGGAGGAATGGTAGAATGCATACCGATTCCGCAGCGCCTTTTTGGCAGAATACATCGCGGTATCAGCGCGCTGAATTAACAGGTCAGCCTCCTCGCCATGATCTGGAAATAGACTGACACCAATACTTGAGGTCACAATCAATTCATGCCCTTTGATATAGGTTACCCGTTGTAACGTGTCGAGAAGATGTCTCGCCATCCCTGCAGCTTTTCTCTGGCTTGTATTCGGTAAAAAGAGAAGAAACTCATCGCCGCCCTGTCTGCACATGAAACCGGAATCACCGACGCAGTCACGAAGCCGTTCCGCTGTTTGCTGCAATAGCAGGTCACCAACGGAATGACCGAAGGAATCATTAATGAGCTTAAAGCGGTCTAAATCCAGAAACAGGACTGCGACCGTTTCATTTCTTTGCTTCGCCTGCAGCAAAGAATCATGAAACTGCTGATAAAAATAGCGATAATTGGGCAGACCAGTCAAATAATCATGATACGCCAAATACTCCGCCTGTTTAATTGATTTTTCCAGCTGATTATTTTTTTGTGTCAACTCAATGGTTCGATCCAGAACCGTTTGTTCGAGATCTTTATTTAACTTTGTTAGCTTTCCAAGCAGCTGCTTATTCTCTGCCAAGGTCTGAATTTGGCGAAAAAGAATGAGAATGATTGCGATAATCGATCCAATCGTCATGCTATTAAAGCCCTTTTCTTGAAAAACGGTCAGAAGAAACAACAAAAGCATACCGATATAAGGCATCATGACACGCGGAGATAGATTATGGATATCCCAACTTTCTTGAGAATAAATCGGCAAAATCGTTTCGCCGATTCCATAAAAACTGGAAAGTCCAACCAATAGAATCCCCACTATCCAAAGGAGATCAACGGGGTGTCCGGTTTGATAGGTACCAATGGTTTCAAGATAAAAATAAATCGTATCGGCAAGTAAAAAATGGATCATCGCTATAAAAATAAACCAAAACGCCTGCGGCTGTTCCTTCGATCTTCCTGAATAATAAATACAGAGGAGTACGAAGAGAACAATCAAATCACCTATGGGATAGATGATGCCGATCATTTGATCCAGGATCCCTTGATTGGTGGAGTTTTCAAGCGCAGGCTTGAGAATATACTCCCAGCTTGAAAAGGCTATAACGACAAAAAGAATGCTTACATCATAAAGAATTTGACCAATCCGTAATGAATGACGGTGCTTGAGCATCACCCACATTAGCGCCGCAAACTGAAAAGCATTCATCACAACCCACATGAAATCAGCGACACTAGGGTAGGGCGCTTCGATTCTTAGATAGATTTCATATAAATCCCAGACGCCCATAGCGAGAGCATAGAATAAGTTGGAGATGGCAAGGAATAACCAAAATTTCCGATCACAGCTCTGATCCTGTAAATACCGTTTATAAAGCCAGATAGAAGCGAGAAGCGGTGTGATTGTTTGGAAGAAATTTGAGATGATGGTAAGCATCCATTTATTATCTCTATATATCATAATAAGGATGATGTTTAAGAAAATCAGCAAAGCGGTAATCATAATGGCTTTGCTGCGTACTGATAGATTTCTCATATGAAGCCCCTTTTGAAATGATGGAAAAAAGCTTTACGTCACTGGAAGAGTTAGCCAATGAGTTGATAGTAATATTTTACTATAAAATCTCTCTCTAATTTATTAATTTTTGTAAATATCATGGGTTCATTGCATATATCAGGGAAAGGTTAGTGTCACATAGAAAAGAGGGTCTTTCAGCGTACCCGAGACCAGGATTGTCCCCAAGCCCAACTCAGGTTACTCGCAAATCCATACGAAGTAGATTGAAAAAAGTTGTTCAAGACTATCGTTCGAAGCATATCAGTACAAAAGTGGTACAATAGTAGAAGTCAGGACAGGTATAGATGTAAACAATGAATCGGGTCAGCTAATTTGAGTGACGAATAGCCCTCGCAGTTTACATAGTCCTTCATTTAATAATGTACCACTCTATCATTCTGAGTGTTGAAAAGGAGATAGTATGGAAAATATAGGGTTAATTTTAGAAGGAGGAGGAAGTAGAGGAATTTACACGGCAGGGATTCTTCGCTATCTGATGGAAGAGGAGATGTATTTCCCCTATACAATTGGCGTTTCTGCCGGAGCCTGTAACGGTAGTTCTTATATTTCTCGTCAAATCGACCGAAATAAAATGGTGAATATTGATCTTGTGAATCATCCTGAATATTTATCCCTTCGAAATTTGTTTAAAAAAGGGCAGCTGTTTGGGATGGATTTTTTGTTTGATACGGTACCGAAGGAGATTGTCCCCTTTGATTTTCAAGCATTTAATGAGGCGGAGGAGGAGTTTGTTGTCGGGACAACCGACTGCCTAACGGGCGAACCCGTATTTTATAAAAAAACAGACTATGCGAAGGACATGCTGACATTGCTTCGTGCATCAAGCTCATTGCCTGCCTTTGCCCCAGCTGTTCCCTTTGAAAATCGGGTACTGATGGATGGTGGAATCGCTGACCCCATTCCAATCAAACAATCAGTACAAGATGGCAACTCGAAAAATGTAGTTGTTTTAACAAGAAACAGAGGCTATTATAAAAAACCTCAATCATTCGGCGGGTATATAAGGAGAAAATACCGCGATTACCCTGGTTTAGTGAAAGCATTAGAGCAGCGTCATACGGTGTATAATGAAACCCTTCAATATATCTTTGATGAAGAGAAAAAAGGCAATGTATTTGTCCTATGTCCATCAGAGAAACTAAACGTCGGCCGCGTTGAAAAAAACAAGAAAAAACTAACCGCCCTATATCAACAAGGAATCAACGATATAAAAAACATGGTACAACCACTAAAGGAATTTCTATCGTGAGCCCGGGGGACGGGTCCCATGGTTCTGATGTGAGTAATACCTGGGCATAAAAGCAACCCCCATCCGAAGTAGGATGGGGGTTTTACTGTCGAGTTAATTCTAAAAATGGACCAGGAAACCATTTCGTTCCAATTAAACAAGTGAACATAACCCACGGGAAAAGCCGAGGAACCCGTCCGCGTGGCTCACTTAGCTTGCTGTTTCTTTCATTTCAATAGTTCCTCGTGCTTTTCTTTGTTTGTCACGTATAGAAACGATTAATACTAGAGTGAATCCAAGTAGAGCGACAACGGCATTTAATAAAAAGATATAGGTAATATCGAATTTATAAATGGCTGCTAGGACAATCGGCATTGAGAATTGGGCGACTCCTTCAGAAATCGTGTAAAGACTTGTAAGCACTCCTTTTCCTCTTGTTGAATGATCGACTAAAAGAGTCAATCCTAATTGAATAAGTCCGCCAGATGAGAAGTAGCCTAAGAAAAAAGCACCTACACTTGCTACCATCGGTGAAGGGAATGCCCACAGAACAAGAGAAACCAGGGCTGTCATGAAGGTATAGATCAGAATAATAGGAGCCGACTTTACTCCCTTGTTTCCTAATGTGAACGTTACCAAGACACAAATGAGTGCTCCAATACTTCCATAAGAGACTAACATTCTTCCGGCATTTTCACCCATATGGACCACTTCTGTCCCATACTTCGCCATCCATTGCCCCAATACGGTAAGGAAGGTTAGTCCAACAAAGCCAAAGCAAATCATGCAAATTTCTTCAACATTAAACTGAAATCTGCCCTTCTTTTCATGACCAATCTCACTTGCAGCAATTTCTGGTGATGTGGCGGCCATTGGCGGAAATTTACGCGTACTCATAAAGATCAAATTAAGCGTTAAGACAGCGATCAGTAATGCAAAACTCCATCCATACCAAAATCCTCGCACCATAAGAAAGCCAATAATGATAGGAAGCAGGAACTGCCCCCCTTGAATGAAAAACTTCACAATGATATTAGCGGGTCCAGACTTTTTGGTAAAGACCTCCATTAAGGCTGGATAAGTACCAGTATCTAGGAATGAATTCGCGATTCCAGCTAAAATCCCAAAGAAGTAAGCAATAGACGGAGTAGGACTCCATAGGATTCCGATTGCAAACGCAAGATAGAATAATATTCCTAATATAATCGATGCTTTTCTCCCGAATTTATCTGAAATAATTCCGGAAAACGCTACTGCTATTATTTTCCCAATACCAAAGGAAGAAACAACGGCTGCAGCCCCCGCAACGCTTGTCCCCCATTTTGCTGCAAAAACATCGATGTTTAGAGAGATAATGATTAACGCCATACCATGTACAAAATAATTTAGGTAAAGCCCGAAAGCTGTTGATAGATACTTATTTTTCATAACATTTCTCCTTCTAACTTTTATAAAATCGACCATACGTATAAAACAAAATCAATAGTTAAAGGATCAAAACGTATCATCCGGAAAAATTATGTAGTGGCAGCATGGTTGTCAAATTCCATCGCTTCTGACCCAATAGTGTAATAATAATTTGTAAAAATGAACTTAAGGAAATATTAATAGTTTTTTTTGAACTGAGGGACTCTTTTTAATTTTTAGATATAATTATATAGTTTCTATTTCTAATTTAATAGTATTATCTATATGGAAATGTTCGAAGTTCAAGTGCCTTTTTTATTAGTCTTCTATAACATTTCTCATTTCTATACCCTCCTTTTTTAAAAATTGAACATTCATTAGATCGATCCAACAAAACAAAAACAACTGTTAGATCGATCTAATTCAAAGAGAATAATAAAACCAAACTATCATCCAAGGGGGATCTATAGAAATCGTTTTCAGTTTTATTAATATTTTTAATAATAAAAACCATACTTTGATTTGTCAACATTTTTTAAATATTTAAAAAATAAACGATAAAAACAATCGTACAAAGAATAAAATCGTAAAAATCTGCTTATAAGTAGATTTTCATTCGTAGCTTTACAAGTAAAACTAGTTTGTAAAACAGCCTATATTCTTATAAAATATGGACAAATACATTATTTATAAAGGATTTAAATTGGTGGTTTATGATGAATCAATCAAGAAAAAAACCTGTAACCTTACAGGATGTTGCAAAGCATGCCGGTGTCTCGCGTGCAACTGCTTCTCTAATTGTTCGCAACAGTCCTAAAATCGCACCTGAAACGCGTAAAAAGGTATTGAAATCGATGGAAGAACTCGGTTATGTCTATGACCGTGTCGCTGCGAATTTGCGGTCAAAAAGTTCTACAACTATCGGGATTATCATTACGGATATATCGAACACTTACTATTCGGATTTACTGAAGGGAGTTCATCATACATTAGAGGAAATCGGTTATACCGTGCTGTTAGGCGTTACGTTTGATTCAGTTGATAAGCAGGATCAAATTCTTTCGACGATGATCGAGCATAGGGTTGGGGGAGTGATTCTCTGCCCTGTATCAGAAAGCTCAGATGAAATCGTTAACCGGATAAACAAAATTCAGACTCCCGTGATTCTTGCTGTAAGGGAGCTTGCTGGAGCCAATTGTGATTTTGTTGGGATTGATTATCAAGCTGGTTCGCAAATGGCTGTTGAGCATTTAATTAAGCAAGGTCATAAAAGAATTGCGTTTTTAGGCGGCTACCGTAAATCCTCTACTTGGATAAAAAGGATGGAGGGATATTCCCTAGCCCTCAGGCAAGCAGGAATAGAATTGGACGAATCCTTATTAATCGATAGTTTACCGACAAGAGAGGGCGGGGTCGATGCGGTTCGTCAGTTACTTTCACAGCCTAATCACCCGACAGCCATCTTTTGCTTCAGTGACCTTGTTGCGTTTGGGGTTGTGCAAGGGGTACGAGAGGCTGGATTAAAACCTGGTGAAGATATAGCCATCATGGGCTTTGATAATATTCCAGAGGCCGAAATCTTCTATCCTCCGTTAAGCACGGTCTCGTCCTTTGCACAGCTTACCGGTAAAACGGCTGCTAATCTTCTGCATCAAAGGATTACAGAATCCGAAGGTGAAAAGAAGCGAATTATTTTACAGCCAGAGTTAATGGTTCGAGAATCGACATAAAATGGAGTTACTAAAGGTGAACCTTCACAGAAAAAGCACTCGTAGAGACTGACATATTTGGCTTGCAACGGCTAATTAGCAAACAGAGCTTAGGCTTTTTTGCTAATTAGTCAAGCTAAGCATAGATTGATTCATTGCCGCTAACGTTAACAAACAACTATGAAAAAATAAATTATTTTGCATTTTTAGAAAATTAGTATTGAATAAGCTGACAAGGGTGTGGTATAAATTTATATACATACAGAAAAGAGCAAGCGGTTACAACAATTAGATCGATCTAACGCTATCATTGGTTAAATGAATGGATGTAAAACATTTAGATCAATCTACGAAGCGTTTATTAAAATAAAGATCGATCAAGTAAGTTCATAAAATATCAATCTATCAATATTTAATAATTAGATCGATCTAACGCTTTAGATCATCCAACAAAAAATAGGAGGAACCAACATGAAGTTAAGTTTATGTACAACAGGGTTTAAAGAATGGGATATCGATGAAATCATTAAATGGGTAGCGCCGATGAATCAGGATGTAAAAGGTCTTGAGTTATGGAGTAAGCATATCGAAAGATTTCAAGAGAAGCATGGACCACTTGATAAACTAGCTCGTTTATTAGAAACGAATGGGATCCAAATTCCGTCCATTAGTGCCTATACCACTTTTTCAAAGCTATGGAACCGGGAGCAGCACATAGCCGAAGTGAACCAAGCCACGAAATTGTTAGATGCAGCACACCAATTAAATTGTCCGATGATCCGAACGTTCGCAGGACATGTCGCATCAAGAAATGCATCCCCTGAACAATGGTCTGAAACCGTTACCGAATTTCAAAAATTTGCAGAAACAGCTGATCTATATAATGTGGATGTAGCCATTGAAATCCATTATGATTCATTTGCCGATACGGTAGAATCGATTCAAAAGCTAGTAAACGATATTAACCACCCAAGGATCAAATTAATCTACGATGCAGCAAACCTGTACGTTGACCAAGAGGATCATATGCAAGTACTTGATACGGTATACTCCAAGATTAGCCACGTGCATTTGAAAAATTATCACTATAATCTGAAGGAGCGATACAAAACCACACCAGCTGCTATTTTTAATGGTGATGTTGATAATGTGGCCATTCTTAGAGAATTGCAAAGACGTCAATATTCAGGATTTGTTTCATTAGAATACTTTGGAAGAGAAGGATTCCCATGCTTAAGAGAATCGTTAGAGCAATGGAAACAATTTATGAGTATTGATACTACAACTAATATTAGATCGATCTAACGAAAAAGGAGTCAAAGCACATGGCAACTCTATCAATTGGCAAGACGGTATTGGGTGAAGGAATACCGAAGATTATTGTTCCACTAATGGGGAATACTACCGAACAGCTTATTAATGAAGTAAATGAGGTCAAAAGGTTAAAACCGGATATCGTTGAATGGCGCGTAGATGTTTATGAGCATGTTGATCAGATTGAAGCGGTTCAGGAAATGATCTCTATTTTGCGAAAGGCACTTACTGATGAACTCCTTCTTTTTACATTCAGAAGTCATAAAGAAGGAGGAAATAAGGAAGTTCCCGTTTTCTACTATGTTGAATTAGTGCAAGCGGCAATCCGGACGAAGAAAATTGATCTTGTTGATGTAGAGCTTTTTACCGGAGAAAAGTACGTCAAAGAGCTAGTGGAAACAGCCGAAGAGAATGGTGTGTATATCATCATGTCCAATCATGATTTTGAAAAAACGCCATCGAAACAGGAGATGGTCACAAGGCTATGTAAAATGCAGGAGCTTGGGGCCCATATTCCAAAAATCGCTGTGATGCCGAACAGTGTGGAGGATGTTATTAAGCTGTTAGAAGCAACCAACACGATGAAAACGGAATATGCTGATCGTCCGATAATCACCATATCAATGGGAGGAACAGGTTTAATCAGCCGTCTTGCAGGTGAATGCTTCGGATCCTCGGCGACATTTGGTACTGGGAATCAAGTATCCGCTCCAGGTCAAATCCCTGTTCCTGAATTAAGAAGGGCTTTAGGTACATTACATAAATTCCGGTGAGGTTGTTTTTTGAATTTAATGTAGATAAGAGAATTCATAGACGGAGAATTTCCGGCTAATGTATAAAAAGATGAGTAAAAAGCAGATATAAGCGGAGAAATTCCGATTAGCTGCTCTAAATAGGTCAAAATCCAAGGCTTTGGATAAAATAAACGGAAAAGCCTCCTTTATATTTAGGGAAATATAGGTACTTCAAAACTTAAGCAGAATTCTTCCGTTTATTTTTTCAAATTCAGTAAAAGAGTTATAACAGAGCAGTTTTTTTAAAAAAGGAGGTTCAAAAAAATGCAAAACTTAGGCGTTATAGACGGGGAAACACAATTAATTGGATTATTTGCCACACCGATTCGGCATTCCCTTTCCCCAACCATGCACAACCTGGCATTTAAAAAATTAGGCTTGAATTATGCCTACATGGCGTTTGAGGTTGGGAATGAGGAATTAGAGGCCGTCATCAAAGGGATGAGGGCGCTGAATCTGCGCGGATTTAATGTTTCCATGCCAAATAAAACAAAGGTTCTGCCCTATTTAGATGAGCTTGCAGACAGCGCTCAATTGACAGGATCCGTTAACACGGTTGTCAATGAGAATGGAAGATTGATCGGTCACAATACAGATGGCAGGGGATATACAAGAAATCTCAAAGAGCGTGGGTTTGACATAAGAGGGAAGAAAATGACCCTAATCGGCTCGGGCGGTGCTGCCACAAGCATTGCCATGCAATCAGCATTAGAAGGAATCGCTGAGATCAGCATCTTTGCACGTAATGATCAATTCTATGCAAAGGCAGTTGAAAATGCTCGTATTCTTAATGAAGAAAACAACTATTTTTCCGTAAAAGCAAATGTGTACCCACTTGAAAATCAGGAGCAATTGACAGAAGAAATTCGTACGAGTGATATCCTGACAAACGGTACAGGCGTGGGGATGAAGCCACTTGAAGGTATAAGCGTCATTGAAGATCCGTCCATACTGCGCCCAGATCTGATCGTAACAGACGTCATCTACAGCCCGTCTAAATCTAAGCTATTGCAGCAGGCAGAAGCAGCCGGAGCCACAGCCATCAATGGCCTCGGAATGATGCTCTGGCAAGGAGCCCTCGCATTTGAAATGTGGACAGGACACCGCATGCCTGTAGAATACATACAAGAAAAAATGTTTCAGACGAGCACGGGTTCCCTGGTTTAAACGACGGGGACGGGTCCTACGGCTCTTATCATTCTGACAAAGGGAAAGCAAAATATCAGTAGTCTGTCAAAAGCGGGGTCTTCTTCTGACAGGGGGACAGGCAAAACTCCCAAGTCTGTCAGAAGGGGAGTGATCTTCTGACAAAGGGATTGGCAAAACTCCCAAGTCTGTCAGAAGTAGAGCCATCTTCTGACAAAGGGAGAGGAAAAACTCCAAAGTCTGTCGGAAGTAGAGCCATCTTCTGACAAAGGGATAGGGAAAAATCCCAAGTCTGTCGGAAGTAGAGCTATCTTCTGACAAAGAGAAAGTAAAAAATCCAAAATCTGTCGGAATTAGAGTCATCTTCTGACAAAGGGACAGGGAAAAATCCCAAGTCTGTCGGAAGTAGAGCTATCTTCTGACAAAGAGAAAGTAAAAAATCCAAAATCTGTCGGA
>NZ_JBHZRC010000012.1:19827-114966 GCF_043641075.1 Niallia oryzisoli
AGTAGAGTCATCTTCTGACAAAGGGACAGGGAAAAATCCCAAGTCTGTCAGAAGTAAAGCCATCTTCTGACAAAGGGATAGGGAAAACTCCAAAGTCTGTCGGAAGTGGAGTCTTCTAACAATGGTGTCAGGCACCATATCACAGCCCGGCACCCCTGTTTAATGTTTTAATCTATTTACCAAAGGAGATATTTTTCATGACGATTGAATTAAGTATGCTTGTACCTCATGTTCCAAGCATTTGCCATGAGGATCAAGTACCTGAATTTCAGCAAGAGATGGTCGATGGTTTAAAGGCGGTTGCAAAGGAAATTTCCGAAATAAAGCCAGATGTGATCGTGTTAGTATCTTGTCACTGGCCGTCCACTTTTGCCCACTATGTCGACTGCTATCCTGTACATAAAGGCCTTCTTACGGCAATAGAAGCTCCCGATCTCATTAAAGATGTTCCCTATCATTACCAAGGTGACGAAGGATTAGCTAACCAATTAGTCCAAGCCGGAAAAGATGCCTCTTTGGCCGTTGAAGGGGTCCATGATGAGTTCTTTGTGTGGGATTACGGCACAGTTGTTCCTTTACGCTATTTGGTTCCAAATGAAGATATTCCGGTCGTTAACCTATCTGTTACGCTAGCTGCCAATCTTCAGGAAACCTATGAATGGGGTCAGGCGATTGCAAAGGTTTTACTAGAAACAGACAAGAAGGTCATATTCGTTTCAAGTGGTGCGCTTGCACATAACTTAGTGCGCGGCAGACACAATATGCCAACCGTTTCGGAGCATGCGATGGATAAGCAGTTTGTTGATTTTGTGATGAATAAGCAATATCGTGAGGCCTATAACATGCTGCCGCAATTTTCAAGTCTGGCAAAGGTTGAGTCAGGCGGCCGGCACTTAGCTATGCTGTTAGGAATCATTGATGAGGATTGGAATCCAGTGTACTATGCTGCCGGGCAGTCATCAGGCAGCTGGAATCCTCTCATAACTTTTACAAAAACAAAGGCTTCTTTTGTAAAAGAATATTCAGCGAGTTTTTAGAAGTACTAAAAGTTTTGTAGAGAGGAAACGTATTCTTTAGTTAACCGTGCAGCTTCGATTAGTATTTTAAACAACACATTCAGCTTAAGGCAGTATCTCGGAATAAATTATTGTAATATTCGGAAAAAAGTATTATTTATACGCGCAAATAATTTTATAAAAATAAAAAACTATTAGGAGGATGTAAAATGAGTACACAAGCAGAAGTAGTAAAATCAGTTGATAGTTTACACTTTATTAATGGGGAATATGTTCAATCACTTTCAGGGAAGGTAAAAGCCAATATTAACCCTGCAACAGAAGAAGTGATCAGCCAAATTTTGCAAGGTGGACAAGAGGAAGTGGACGCAGCCGTTGCAGCTGCTAAAAGAGCGTTAAAAGGACCTTGGAAAAAGTTCACCTTGGATCAAAGAATTGCTGTTATTCGTAAAATCGGAGACCTTATTTTAGAAAGAAAAGACGAGCTTGCGCGCCTTGAATCATTGGATACAGGAAAACCAATTTGGTTGTCAACAGCCGTTGATATTTCAAGATCTGCCTACAACTTCCACTTCTTCGCAGACTATTTGCGTTCTGTAGGAACAGAAGCCTATGAAACAGATGATACAGCGATCAACTATTCCGTTCGTCGTCCAGTGGGGGTTGTGGGAATCATCAGTCCTTGGAATCTACCATTATTACTGATGACTTGGAAACTAGCACCAGCTCTTGCAGCCGGTAATACAGTTGTGATCAAGCCAGCAAGTCTAACGCCAACAACAGCAACAGTGATTGGAGAAATTTGTAAAGAAGCTGGAGTTCCAGACGGAGTAGTGAATATTGTAAACGGTTCTGGCGGTGTGGTAGGTACAGCACTTACTGAGCACAAAGATGTTGATGCGATTACGTTTACAGGAGAAACGTTAACTGGACAAACGATCATGAAATCAGCAGCAAACACATTGAAAAAGCTTTCCTATGAGCTTGGCGGCAAGAACCCCAATATCATCTTTGCTGATTCTGATTTAGACGAAGTGATCGAAACAACGTTAAAATCGAGCTTTATTAATCAAGGGGAAGTTTGCCTTTGCGGCTCCAGAATCTATGTAGAACGTTCTGCTTATGATCAATTTATTGGGAAGTTTGTGGCAAAAACAAAGGAATTAATCGTTGGAGATCCATTTGATCCACAAACAAAAGTTGGCGCATTGATCAGTAAAGACCACTATGAGCGCGTTCTAAGCTATGTTGAGTTAGCAAAAGAAGAAGGCGGAGAAGTTCTAACTGGCGGTAAACGTCCTGAGGGATTAGAAAAAGGCTACTATTTAGAACCTACTATTATTACAGGTCTTGATCGCAATTGTCGAGTTGTAAAAGAAGAAATCTTTGGCCCGGTTGTAACAGTCATTCCTTTTGACACAGAAGAAGACGTGCTGGATCAAGTAAACGATACAGATTATGGTTTAAGTGCATCCATTTGGACCAATGACCTACGTCGTGCCCATCGCGTAGCAAGAGAAGTTGAAGCCGGAATTATTTGGGTAAACACATGGTTCCTACGCGACCTTCGCACACCATTCGGCGGCATGAAGCAAAGCGGCATCGGCCGAGAAGGCGGAATCCACAGCTTCGAATTCTACTCAGAATTATCTAATGTTTGTATTAAACTATAATTGAGCAGCGGGTTCATTGACCCACTCATAAAATATGTGCAGAATAACTGAAGTAAGCCCTATCCGATAATCAAAAGGATAGGGTTTCTCTATTAGAACAACAATAAGCGTCAGGGGAATTGCCGATAATGAAACAAGGGGCCTTTCTCCGTGTACCAAGACGAGACGAGAGGTCTCTCCCTGTGGTACGCCTAATAATAAGATTCCCATTCTGACAAGGGAAAGAAACAAAGATCAAGAATCAGTCAAAAGAAGGGTCGTTTCCAGACAAAGAGAAGGCCAGAAACCAAGAATCAGTCAGAATGTACCCCGCCTTCAAATGAAAAAGCCTTAGTGACAGATCCCACAGATATAAATTAGTACTGCGTGGCACAGGGTCTAGCTAGCAGAGCGTCCGAATGGAGAAGAGGAACCCGTCCCCGTGGTCAATCCTTTACCCATGTTCCTTTTTTTAACAGTTCATATTCTCTTTACTAGCAATATCCTTTACAACATCCTCTAGGGTTAAACTTCCTAATACTTTCTCCATTGCTAGCTGGGCAGCTTCAAATAATGGTTCAATTGTATTTTGAATGTTCCTTCCTACGGGACATTTTGGATTTGGGTTGTCATGTACACTAAACAATTCCTTTTCCTGTACAACATTCACAGCCTTATAAACGTCAAACAGTGTAATTTGTGATAAGTCCTTTGCAAGCTTAGCTCCAGCAATACCGGGATGCACCTCTATTAAGCCTGCTTTTTTGAGCATTCCCATAAGTTTTCTAATCACGGCAGGATTCGTATTAACACTTGAAGCCAAGAATTCAGAAGAACTTGTACCTTCCTTGTTAAAATCAATCAAAGTTAATATATGAATTCCCACAGCAAATCGGCTGCTGATGGACATCTTCAGTCACCATCCCTATTACTTTCCGCTTTTTAATTCTTTTATTTTATCTTGTAATTAATTTGATTACAAGTATATGCTGTCCATTACAAACGCAAAATATTAAAGGTTTTTTACCTGTTGACAAAACGATTACATGTAACTAAAATGAATACAAGTAATCGAGGTTGTTACAATAAAATCATAATGGGAGGATTATTATATGAAATTATTAGTTACAGGAGCAACTGGAAAATTAGGTTCAAAGGTTGTGGAATCATTATTGAAAACTGTATCTGCAAGCCAATTAGCAGTAAGTGTTCGTCATCCAGAAAAAGCAGAGGGACTACGTTCTCTTGGTGTAGAAGTTCGCCGTGGCAATTTTGACGAACCAGAAACATTGGATGTTGCTTTTGCAGGGATTGATCGTTTATTAATCATTTCTGCAGACGGAGACAATGAGACAAGGATTGTTCAGCATACGAATGCAGTCGCAGCAGCCGAACGGGCAGGAGTTAAATTTATTGCTTATACAAGTCTTGCAAATGCTACAGAAAGTAAGAATTTAATGGCTCCTCCACATGTGGCGACAGAAGCGGCCATCGTTAAAACGGGTATTCCATACTCTTTCTTGCGTAACAATTGGTATTTAGAAAATGAAATTGGAAGTATTCAAGGTGCGTTGGCAGGTGCTCCATGGGTAACGTCTGCTGAAGATGGAAAAGTAGGCTGGGCTCTGCAGCAGGATTATGCAGAAGCAGCAGCAAAGGTTCTTGTAGGAGAAGGTCACGAAAATACAGTATATGAGCTTTCTGGTCCACTTTTAACACAAGAAGAATTAGTCAATGCTCTTGGTGTTGTAATAGGTAAAAAAATACCTGTACAACAAGTTAATGATGAGACATATGCTGAGATCATGAAAGGTTTAGGTGTACCTGATTTTGTCCTTCCGATTGTAGTGGGAATTCAAGAAAGCATTCGAAACGGTTCATTAGAAGTGGATAGTCCTGATTTTGAAAAAGTCCTTGGTCGCCCAGTGACGCCTATCAGCGAAGCACTTACACAAATTGTTCAAAGTATCTCAGAAACAAAATAACCTTAACTCAACAAAAACCGGCCTTCTTATAAAGCAGAAGCCGGTTTTTCGAGCCACGGGGACGGGTACCGTGGCCCTGAAGTAAGCAAATTCACAAAGAACAGGAACACAAGGTCCTTTCTATTGTAACAGCTATTTATTCTTAAAAAATGGATCAAGGGGCCCGTCCCCGTGGTCTTACTTACTCTTCCTCTCGGAAACTCTGAATCATATTAGCCATATGAACATAAGCTCCGCCAGCTCGCACCACGGAAGTGACCATGACCGCCTCAGCGAGCTCTTCATTCGTTGCGCCGAGTTGTTCAGCTTTTTTCGTATGCACATCAATGCAGTATGGACATTGTGAAGCGTTGGCAACAGCCACGGCGATAATCTCCTTGAATTTTGCACTAAGATTTCCCACCTTTGTAGCGGCAGCACTAAATGCCTGATACCCTTTAAAACCCTCTGGTGCAAATGAACCCAACTGACCTACGAATTGCAGGTTGGAACGGGCATACAATACATCTGGTGCATCCTTCTGCTTTGCATTATGCACATGTGTACTGTGCGTGATGGCCCCGCCAGCCTCGACCGCGACGGCGACAAATACAGACTCAGCCAATTCCTCCAATGTGGCCCCCGCTTTTTTCGCTGCCTTCGTATGAAAGTCAATGCAATAAGGGCATTCTGTTACATGCGTAATCGCAACCGCAATGAGTTCCTTTTCCCTTTTAGACAAGACGCCTTCTGAAAAAACTGCTGCACTAAAATCTCGATATGACTGCATTTGTTCCGGTACAAGACCTTTTAATTGAGACAAATTTCGAATGTACTCTTTAGCATATAAATCACTCGTCATATGTAGAAGCTCCTTTTTCAATGCTTATTTTTTTAATCAATCATTCGAAAAACACAAAGTAAGATTTCCTCATTTAGTTTTCCATCATTGCCAATTCTTTATCCCAACGTATGAAAAAGAGCCACAGGTCCCGCGGCCCCAAATAAAGAGCCACAGTCCCGCGGCTCACAAATAAAAAGAAAGCACAGAAAGCCGCAGAGATTAACGGAATCTGCGAAATGAGCCAAGGAACCCGTCCCCGTGGTTTTTTTCATAGTATTGAAAATTCCCAAATGGTAAAATAGTCTTATTGGTTTCATATATTCGTAGTGTATAAAGTCCTCGAGGAGGGAATTTATGAAGATTAAAACAAAACTTATCGTATTAGTTTCGTTATTGGTGGTTGGGATACTTATTTCAGGCTTTTTAGCAAGTATTCAATCGAGGGTTACAGAGAAGGCCTATCTTGAAATTGAGGAACATCAAGGCCTTCAATTAACGTTAAAATCAATCGAATATCGTTTTACGGGAATTTCTAATGATGAAAGAGCGTTTCTTCTTACTGGTGATGATGAACTGGTGGCTGGAACGGAGGATAAAATCAAGGAGATTGAGCAATATTTTATCGAAGCAAAGAAGGTTCAGCTGGATAATACAGATAGAGAGACACTAGAGGAGATCAATCAAAACCTACAAATTTATTTTGATTCCCACAGGAAAATGGTGGATGCTTATCACAATGGGGATAAAGAACAAGCATTAACCGTCCATATGGAAGAACAAAGAAGTATTCGAAAAGAGTTAGTGGATCCGAGTGTGGAAGCATTCATTACTAAAGTCAATCAATCCATTGACGAAAATACAACTAAATTAGAAGAAACGCAGACAATTAGCGCGGTCATCCTATACGCTGCGACTTTTATATCCATTATCGGTGGAATGTTCATTTCTTCCTTGATCATTCGCTCAATTAATAGACCAATTAAAATAATGAACGCACGCCTGAAGGAAATTGCAGAGGGTGAGGGTGATCTTACACAGGAAATCACCATTAAGACACGTGATGAACTAGGGGAAATGGCGTCCTCTTTTAACCAAATGGTTGGAAAGCTGCGAGAGTTAATTAGACAGGTAGCGGTGAATGCGGAGCAGGTTGCAGCGGCATCGGAGCAGTTGGCTGCAAGCTCAGAAGAAACGACAAAGGCAACAGAGCACATTGCAACAACGGTCCAAGAGGTTGCTGTTGGAACGGACAGACAGGTTCAGAGCTTGAATGACACGGATAAAACAATCCAGGATTTATCTTCTCTAGTAACTCAAATCGCTGAAAGCTCAGAAATCGTATCAAATACATCAATCCAAGCATCAGAAAAGGCCGTTGATGGTAATCATTCTGTAACCAAGATTATTCATCAGATGGATGATATTAGCGATACTGTGAATCATCTTTCTGAAAAAGTAAAAACGCTGGGCGAACGCTCGAACCAAATTAATGAGATTATCAGAGTGATAACAGGAATCGCAGATCAAACAAACCTGTTAGCCTTAAATGCAGCGATTGAGGCAGCAAGAGCAGGCGAGCACGGACGCGGATTTGCCGTTGTGGCAGACGAAGTGCGAAAGCTGGCTGAGCAATCCTCCGAGTCGGCTAAGCAGATTTCTTCTCTGATTTCTGTGATTAAAACAGATACAGACGAAACCGTCGAATCCATGGATGCGACGACTAGTAAAGTTACAGATGGAATTCAATTGATCCGGGATGCCGGAAGTTCATTTAGGCAAATTGAACAAGCCGTTCAAGGAGTTTCTTCCCAAATTCAAGAAGTAACAGCAGCGGTACAACAGCTTTCAGCGGGAACGGACCAGATGGTAACAAGCATGGAGGCTGTTGCCAGGGTATCAGAAGTCATCGCAGACGGCACCCAAACCATGTCAGCCTCCACCGAAGAACAAGTAGCCGCAATGGAAGAAATAACAGCCTCCTCCTCATCCCTAACAACAATGGCTGAAGAACTACAAGATTTAATTAAAAGGTTCAAAATCTAGGATAACGGGGCTCTCATGAAGCAGGGGGACGGTTCTGTTGCTTCCTAAAGGTGAAGATGGTAGATTCGCTCTACCTCAATGATCCTTTAGCTGATCAATCGTTCATTTAGTTCCAAGGCAGGGCTTTGAGACTTCATGGACTCAAATGGAAGAAGCCTTAGTAACAGGTAACACGTCCTGAATATATGTAAAAGTCACAGGGACAAAAGTGTCCCTGTGGTCATACTATTTAAGACCCATGGCGAAACCGTTGTAGGAAATAATGATATAAAACAACCTGATTTTCAAAATTCCTATCCTGCTGCAGTAATGGTCCATGCAAAAGGATCAATCATTTGATTCCAATTTTGTGTCATCTCTTTTCTCAATCTTTCACGGTTTTGAAGAATATGATTTAATAATGTGGTTTTACCTGCCCTTAAATAACCACTCAAAACAGTTACAGGAATTCTAGTGTCCTTCATGCTCATTCTTCCTTCCATTCTATTTTATAAATCAAAATCATTACGATTTATAGGATAAACTTATACCAACCTACTATCACTAAAGGATCAACACATTACTAACCTTACTAGCTTCTTACTTTGTTTCTCTGTGAATCGTGTAGCGCTTCAATCGAGGAGAATATTTCCTTAGTTCGAGTCTTTCAGGATTATTTCGTTTATTCTTTGTAGTGATATAATTTCTGTCACCAGTTTCAGTACATTGTAAGGTAATTTTTACACGCAACTGGCAGTAACCTCCTTATATTTTCGGGATTTAAATCAGAACCATTAAGATTTGAACCTTATCTGAATTTTATTTTTTTGTCAAGCGGAGGTAGATAATTTTTTAAGTTTTACAAAAAAATAAATCGAAATGATTCCTAAATTCATTTACAAACACATAGATTTATTTTAGAATGTAAAACGAAATGATTTCGTTTTATTATGTGGTATTTAAAATTTAGTAAGGGGGATTACGTATGAAAATACCTGCACTTATTACATCATCTGTCTTAAGTTTAAGCCTGCTATTAACAGGTTGCAGCTCTAAAGAGGCTGGAAAAACCAATGAAAATGAAGAGAAAGATAAGCTGACCGTCTTTACCACTATTTATCCGCTTGAGGATTTTACAGCAAAAATTGGTGGAAGTTATGTCGAAGTAAAAAGTATTTATCCACCAAACGTGGATGCCCATACCTTTGAGCCTTCTACTTCAGACATGGTTACACTCGCCAATTCTGATCTATTTATCTATACAGGGGTTGGAATAGAAGGGTTTGCAGAAAAAGTAACAGAATCCTTGAAACAGGAGAATGTGGAAGTCCTTAAAGCAGCACAAGGTATCAAACTGATAGATTCGGTTCTTTCTGGAGAACGCTCCCACGAAAGTGAAGAAAGTCATGCTGATGAGGAAAACCACGAAGAAGAAAGCACCCATTCGGAGGAACAATCCCATGAAGAAAATATCCATTCAGATGAACAATCCCTCGAAGGTGAAACGACAGAGCCCAGTCATGAAGAAGAACATGCTCATGGAGATGTCGATCCTCATGTATGGTTAGATCCCGTACTTTCTATTGACCTGGCAAAGAACATTAAAAATTCTTTGAGCGAGTTAATGCCGGAACATGCATCAGAGTTTGAATCAAATTTTAATGAATTAAAAAGTGAACTCAAGAAATTGGATCAAGAGTTTACTAAAACAATCGAGGGCTCGAAAACCAAGTATCTATTAGTGTCCCACGCAGCCTATGGCTATTGGGAAAAACGATATGGAATTAAAGAAGTTCCAATTGCAGGCTTATCCCCAACAGAGGAGCCTTCCCAAAAAGAACTCCAGAAAATCATCACAGAGTCAACCGAACACGGCATTCGTTACGTCATTTTTGAACAAAATGTATCTCCTAAAATAGCAAAAATCATTCAGCAGGAAATAGGGGCAGATTCTCTTACTCTTCATAATCTGGAGGCTCTAACAGAGGAAGATATCAAACAAAAAGAAGATTATTTCAGTATCATGAGAAAAAACTTAGCAACAATCAAGACTGCGTTGAACGATTAATAATATGCATATAAACGCTCTCATCTATGACTTTCTACATCCCTGCCAATTTTATGATGGCGGGGATTTCCTATTTAATTAACTTTTTAAAATTTCTCGAAGAATGAATCATACTCTATTAATTAGGAAATATATTAAAGGTAGAAACGAATGGCTCAAATGATAGTTGGGAGGTTAACATGAATCGCATTCTTCGTAATTATATAATGGAGATTTCAGGTTTTTTCATGATTGGACTGGCTCTATTACTCTTTTCCTACAGCGAGCTAAAACTTCCACTGACTCTACCATCGTCATTATTAAATCTAAACACCATATTTCTTAGTATTTTAATAGAAGCACTGCCCTTTGTTTTAATAGGGGTTCTTATTGCAGGCTGTATTCAAATCTTTGTTACCGAGGATCATATTCAAAGATGGATTCCTGAAAACAAGGTAATGGCTGTCATTATGAGTTGTATCATTGGCGCACTATTTCCTGCTTGTGAATGTGGAATCGTTCCAATCGTTCGCAGGCTCATTGGAAAAGGTGTTCCAATCCATGCTGCAATTGGCTTTATGTTGACAGGCCCCCTTATCAACCCTGTCGTAATTGCCTCTACATACATGGCATTTGGAAACAATGTGAAAATCGCTGGATTGCGAATGGGCTTAGGTTTTATTACAGCTCTTTTGGTGGCTTTTGCCATAAGCAGGCTATTTAAAGGAAACCAGCTGAAAGCACCAATAAGGTCAGGGTCCTCCCTTACAAATAAGAAACAGCATTCCTTTATGAACCGATTTTGGTCCATGCTGACACATTCGATTGATGAGTTTTTTGATATGGGAAAATATCTGATCATTGGTGCATTTATCGCAGCTGCTGTACAAACTTATATGCCGGCAAGGGCTTTATTAGAAACTGGCAGTGGTCCGGGATCCTCACTACTTGTGATGATGGGGCTGGCTTACATTTTATCCCTTTGCTCTGAGGCAGATGCCTTTATAGGTGCTTCTTTTAGCAGTATATTTCCACTCTCCTCCATCCTTGGATTCTTAATCTTCGGACCTATGATGGACTTGAAGAATACGATTATGATGCTAAGCGTATTTCGATGGAGGTTTGTGATGGTCGTGTTGTTATTAATCATTTCAATCGTCTTTTTTACATTAATGCTGGTACAAACCTTTATATAAGGAGGACAAGGCATGAAACTGCAATTTCAGCAGGCGTTAAAAGCGTTTATTTTACTGGCTTTTTCAACCATGCTTTTCAAGCTGCATTATACCGGTGACATCTCCAAGTTTATTAATCCAAAATATGAGAATTTAAGCCAAATAGCTTCCATCACTTTTTTGATTTTGTTTTTCATCCAAATCACTAGAGTATGGACTGCTCGGGAAAACCACCTTCATCATGGTCATAATGAGGATCATTTCCATCATGGTCATCACGATGACCATTCCTGTCATCACAATCATGGAGATTCTCCTTCTCATACAAAAAAATTCATTTCATATGCAATCCTCATACTCCCGTTGGCAACCGGGTTCTTTCTTTCTCCCAAGGTACTCGATGCCTCTATAGCCGATAAAAAAGGTGCCATGCTCATTCTATCTAACCAAAATCAAGCATTACAAGATGATAAAGATCAGTTAATCGGTGAATCGTCTATACAAAAGAAAAAAGGTATAGACAGTCCGGAAGAAATCCCTGGTATTGAACACTCTGTAGATCCTAGTAATTGGGAAGATCAAATGGAAATGTCGGGGGAAGAATATAATGAACAAATGAGCCAGTTAGAACAAAATGACACGATTGAGATGAACGATTACGTCTATGCCGCTTATACCGATGAAATAGTTAAGGATGTTGCTAAATATAGAGGGAAGAACATTAAATTAAAGGGATTCGTATACAAAGAAAAGGGATTATCCCAAAACCAGCTTGTCATTTCCAGGTTTTTAATCACCCATTGTATAGCGGATGCCAGCATAATCGGATTTGTTTCTGAATTTTCCGAGGCCCCATCCCTTGATAAGGATACATGGATTGAAGCAGAAGGTGTGTTGGATGTCACAAGCTATAACGGGGTTGAACTTCCCCTTATTAAAATTACAGATTGGAAGGAGATTAATGAACCAGAAAAACCATATGTTTATCCAATCACTGTAAAAATGATGTAATAAATGTTTTTTAGCAGATGCAAAGGATTGGGAGACTTACATTACATGTTAAAGGATGGTATTAGACAAAAACGCTTGGTTCAAGCGTTTTTGTAATGATTGTGTAAGTCTGCATTAGGATAATAGTTCAGTTTTATTATTAACATAAGCTATCCATTAAACGTCATAAATGATAAAATAGAACAAATGTTCCGTTTGAAATCTAAAATGATGAAGTTGAATAATGTGGAGGCGGTCAAAAATGGACGTTGTTTTAAAAAGAGAAATAAGTCAGCTGCTAAATCAATATGAAAAAAATAATGAAATTGAAAAGATTAAAAAGGCTATGCTGGCAGGTGATTTAAATGGAGCCAAAGTTCTCTATCATTATTCTGATAACGTAACCAGTAAAGAATTCGAAGAAATCAAGAGCAGCTTAAATCTAATGGCAGGAACAAAATTGAAACATATCATCTCCAGTTGCGAAGAATTGATTAAACCATCGAATAATCCATAGAAATAACTGGAATATAGAGTCGTTTAGGTGCCTATCAATAAAATGACGTATGAATTTGCATACGTCATTTCTTTTTATCAGTGTTTCCTCCTTATTGAACCGGACAGGTTAGTTTGCAAAAATAGTATATTTTTTCCAATAAAGGGTAAAAGAAGTAGGTGATTAATTCAAGGAGGGGTTCATGATGAAGGAGAACCAGAATAAGGATGCTTCAACCAATCAGGACGTGGAGCGTGAAACACTGACAACAAGGCAGGGGCATCCTGTGTCGGATAATCAAAATATCCGGACAATTGGTGATCGCGGTCCAGCGACGCTTGAGAATTATCATTTCATTGAAAAAATCTCCCATTTCGACCGGGAGGAGATTCCGGAGCGGGTCGTTCACGCACGCGGGTCCGGGGCCTTTGGCTATTTTGAAACATACGGAAAAGTCGGGGATGAGCCGGTTGAAAAGTATACGCGTGCGAAGGTCTTTTCGGGTGCAGGGAAGAAAACGCCACTTATGGTGCGCTTCTCCACAGTAGCGGGTTCGAAGGATTCACCAGAAACAGCACGTGACCCGCGCGGCTTTGCGGTCAAAATGTATACGGAGGATGGCAACTGGGATTTGGTTGGGAACAACCTGAAAATTTTCTTTATCCGTGATGCGATGAAATTCCCTGACATGATTCATGCGTTTAAAGCCGATCCGGCCTCTAACGTGCCTAATCCACAGCGGATGTTTGATTTCGTTTCCCGCACACCAGAGGCAACGCATATGATTACATTCCTCTTCTCTCCATGGGGGATTCCCGCGACCTACCGCCACATGCAGGGCTCCGGGGTCAACACCTATAAATGGGTCAACGCAAAGGGTGAGGCTGTTCTGGTAAAATACCACTGGGAACCGAAGCAGGGAATCCGAAACCTAACGCAGGAAGAGGCAAATGAGATTCAAGCGAAAAACGTCGGACATGCGACACAGGATTTATATGAAGCCATTGAGCGCGGTGATTACCCGGAATGGGAGCTTTTCGTTCAAATCATGGAGGATGATTACCATCCGGAGCTCGATTTTGATCCGCTTGATGATACCAAGCTTTGGCCGGAGGAACAATTCCCGTGGCTGCCAGTCGGTCGGATGGTACTTGATCGCAATCCAGTGGATTTCCACGCGGAGATTGAGCAGGCTGCCTTTGGTACAGGGGTTCTTGTCGATGGGATGGATTTTTCAGATGATAAAATGCTTCAGGGCCGCACCTTTTCTTACTCGGATACACAGCGCTATCGCATAGGGGCGAACTATTTAAAACTACCTGTAAATGCACCAAAAGCCCCTGTGCGCACGAACCAGCACCGCGGCCAAATGGATATACGCGATCCGAAGGAGTCTGGAGAAAATCCACATATCAACTATGAGCCTTCATTAATCGGCGGCTTTAAGGAAGCAAGCACAGAAAATCGGACACCGCACCAGCCAATGTATAATGCAGCGGCGATGAGTGCGCCAATTGATCGTCCAAACAACTACGGGCAGGCCGGCCATACATACCGCAGCTTAGAGGATTGGGAGCGCGATGAACTGATTAAAAATCTATCCGAAGCGCTTGCCGTGTGCGACCAACGAATTCAAGCTGCCATGATTGACCACTTCACACAAGCCGATGAGGACTATGGACTCCGTGTAAAAGAAGGCATCGAAAAAGTAATGAAGGAACTGAAGCAGGAAAACAAAGTCCCAGGCCGCGAATCAGGCCAGTCGAAATACGGTCAAGGAACCTTAGCAGAGAATGAAGCAACAAAAGAGGCTGTAAACAAAAGCCACGAAGCCGATCCATATTAATATAGAATAAAAAGGGCTGTCGGAAAGTCGGTGAAAACCAACTAACTGACACCTCTTTTTTTATAACAGTGTCCATACATGGTGTCAGGCACCATGTATGGACACAATCCGTCCGGAGTGCACAGTATCCTCCTGCCCGAAAAATGGTATTAATAAATCCCTTCACTCCCGAATAAAGTGATACGACGTCAACTATGAAGGAGATGGATTCCGTTTGAGTAACCATTTGAACGCAGCGGTTTTTGAGCATCAATTTTGGCTCCAGGTACTGGGGGACCATTCCCGGTTTATACGTGATTCATTATATGCGTCCCAGCAGGAGGACATTGCCAAGGCGATTCATTTTATCGAGCAGTTTGATCATCATCTCATGCAGGCAAATTTTCTGAATCAATCAAACCTTGTTCCTTTTTCCGCAGCGGTTGAAGAAGTGGTCAACCAATTGAAGGACTTTAAGCTTTCCATCTTAAGCAGGCATCTGACGGGTCAAATGGGCATCCATCTCACGCCAACCTTCATCAATCATATGGTGAATGAATTGGAAGAATACCAGCGAGTGTTATCCTACCTGAAGCAGGGCCAGGCACCGCCAATATGTCACGAGCTGCACCACCATTTAATTTGGCTGGTGGATGCTGCCGGCCATGCAGGCGCGATTAACGATCTAATGGATGCAGTGGAAAAAAGGCTGAAGAAACAAAGCCATAAGTTCACCAAACACTTTGAGCAATTTTATTTAAAAGCAGTGGAGCTAACCGGATATCTGCGCACCAATATCCACCACTTTCCTGCTTTAAACCGATTTACACATGAAGTCGAGCTAGAAATGAATCTATTTATGACCTTTTTAAAAGAGCTGGAGGAGCTGGAGCTAAGCGCCGAAGTCCTCAGCACGTTCACACCATCGATGGCGGACCATATGTATCGAGAGGAGCAGTATTACTTAATGAAGCTTGCCGAATCCTACAGGTCAGACAGCATATAGATTCATCTTTTAAAAAGCCCTGTTTCATGACACAGGGCTTATTTTGGTTATTACTGATAGTGTAAGGATCAAATGTATCTTCACTTTCTTCCTATTTAAATGATTCTCCGCTTCACACCATTTCCATAAATTTAATTAATTTTACCCAATAAAAATGCCCTTACGAATCACCGCTTGTCTAATAAGATATTAAGAATGAAAAAGGAGTGATTAGTATGAATTTTAAACTTCATGACCATGAAGATGACAATATGAAAAAGGGTGAAAAAGGAGAAATGGAAAAGGGCAAGAAGAAACCAGAAAAGCTAGAAAAACCGAAGAAACCAGGGAAACCAGAAAAGCCAGAAAAACCGAAGAAGCCAGGGAAACCAGAGAAACCGGAAAAGCCAGAGAAAATGAAGAAACAGAAGAAAAAAGAAAAAGAAGAAAAGTCTGGTAAGAAAAAAGAAAAAGAAGAAAAATCCGGTAAGAAAAAAGAAAAAGAAGAAAAATCCGGTAAGAAAAAAGAAAAAGAAGAAAAATCCGGTAAGGATAAAGGAAAAGAAGATAAATCCGGTAAAGAAAAAGAGAAAGAAAACAAATCTAATAAGGATAAAGAAAAAGAAAACAAATCTAATAAGGATAAAGAAAAAGAAAACAAATCCAATAAGGACAAAGAAAATAAGTCTAATAAAGATAAAGATAAAGATAAAGAAAGCAGCTCAAATCAGGAAAAAGAAAATAACTCAAATAAAGAAAAATAACATGAATTAGAAATCCAACCCCGTTTAAATAGGACGGGGTTAGTGTTTTCTTTAGCAATCTTTTTTTACATAAAGCAAATAATGCTAATGACAAGAACTTTGTATGTACTATACAATTATAATCAACTAAAAAGCAGCAAGAATGAGTTTGGAGATGAATTAGATGAATAGCAACTTTTGCATGAACTGTGGACAAGCTTTGGAGGATAGAGAAATTGGGGGAGAGGTGCGACGTGCTTGCCCGGAATGCTCCTTTGTTCATTGGGGCAATTATAGCGTCGGCGTCGGGGCGTTAGTAATGAAGGACAATAAGCTATTATTAGTTCGCCGGATGCACGATCCTGGGAAGGGAAAGTGGACAAATCCAGGCGGGTTCATTGAGCAGCACGAAACAATTGAATCGACAATTGTCCGTGAAGTCATGGAGGAAACAGGCGTAACCGTCAAAGTGAACCGAATCATTGGTCTTGGCGATAAACCTGGAAGCGTCCATCATACATACATCACGTTTGTCATGGATTATGTTAGCGGTGAACCGAAAGCAGATGGGATTGAAGTGGACAAGGCAGGCTTCTATTCCATTGAAGAAATGAAGGAACTTAACGTAGCCGATTTCACCTGGAGGCTCGCTCAACTAGTTATAAATGACAACCATCAAGGTTTTCAATTAAATGAAAAAATAAACGCTCCGGCCAACGGTTATCGATTGTGGAGATAGAACCAGGGGGACGGGTCCCTCGGTTCGCCTCCACAGACATTTAGACTGGCAGAGAGTTCGTATTGAGCCAAGGAACCCGTCTCCGTGGCTAAGACTTCATCAACCTGCGCACCAGTTTTAAGTTAGCATAAAGAATGTAAAATATAATGGGGTAGAGCATGGCGGAATACCAGAGTTTCCAAGTCGTATAGTAAAAGAAGTTGGTTTGCAATGAAATCCATTCGAAGCATATTGAAAACAAGGACCAGCCTAAGATGTAGTATGATTTTGCTGCAACACTTTTATCAAAAGGAAAAAAGTTTAAAAACAGAGTGCTAATGGAGGGATAGATAAGCAGCTGAGCTAAAAACCCTAAGTATTGCAATCCTTCTGAAACAAAGCCATACAGGTTAAGCTTCACATCCAAAAGATCGTCAGTGATTCTCCCAAAATTAAACGCAAAAAAGCAAGTTGCATAAATCTCAATCTTCTTTAGCCGCTTCGGCATAAAGATAGCGATTATATTGAAAATAACTAAACAAATAAATATATAGATCATAATGAAGTCAGCTACTTTCAGTAATTAATTTTCTTCTATTAAAAACCTCTATTTAAAATCACTCATTTTCACATCAAAAATAATCAGTAACGAAATGATAATGACAACGGATAGAAACCAAGCAAGCAGAGGACGTTTGTGGTGAACAGGCAAAATGAAAAAAATGACTCCAGTAAATAATACCGACCATGAAATATTCCATCCATTATGATAAGTGATAAAGCCCAATTGGTAATTGATATACTCAATCACTACATAGAATCCTGACCATAACAAAAACCATAGAACCCGTTTCTTCCATTCCTTAGGAAACCGGCCGAGATATATTAATACAGTGACAGAATAGGAAACAACCATGGCTATAAGGGTAACCAAAGTATGATTCGGTAAGAGTAAGTCATGGAATAACCACATCGACTTTTGATAAAGAAGAAAATTGTATAGAAAATCTCCAAGAATGAAGAAAAGAATGGTAGGATAATACATTCTCCAATTCCGCCAGTCTCCCCATACATACCCAGCAATTAGATAGAAAGCATTTATGAACAAATACATAGCATCATTCCCTTTAGGATATAATGATTATATTTTGTGGGAATGCGCTAATTTATTCGTAACCTAGGTTATTTCTGGTGAGCCACGGACGAGCCGCGGGTACGGGTCCCTCGTCCCACTGCCAGAAATAATCGAGCCAAGGAACCCGTCCCCGTGGCTACTATGTCGTCTATTTCGGCTAAGTATGCAACAAAAAAGGATTGAATCCTACTGAGAATTCAATCCTTCTATCTATTACTATTCAGTTATTCAACGATTACCGTTTCTTTGTATGGCGTATTTTCGCTAGATGTACCAAGATATACAGTGTACTCGCCAGGCTTCACTACGAAGTCGTGGTCGTAGTAGTCCCATACACTCATCGGATGGTTCGTCGAGTTCGGGTCAATCGTGAGGGTAACTTCACGTGACTCACTAGGCTCGAGGTAAACCTTCTGGAACCCAACAAGACGCTTAGGTGGCTGTCCTTTGACAGGGATGCCTAGATATACCTGAACAACCTCAGCTCCAGCAACCTTTCCTGTATTGGTTACGGTCACATTTACCGTGATAGGGGACTGGCCATCCGTTTGTGATGGTGTTACTGAGAATCCAGAAAGCTCAAAGGACGTGTAGGATAGGCCGTACCCAAACGGGAATAACGGCTTAATTTCTTGGGACTGGAACCAGCGGTAGCCCATGTTGAGTCCCTCAGAATAACGGATAACCGGGAAGCCATTACCTTCATCGGTACCAGGATAGCGCTCAGGGCTGTCTGCGTACAAAAGATCGCCCTCGGAAGCTGCATAGGTTGTAGGCACCTTGCCTGATGGATTGACAACACCGAAGAGTAAGTCGGCAACGACGTGACCATCTTCAGTGCCTTGGTTCCATGCTTCAAGAATCGCTTTAGCCTTGGCGATCCATGGCATCATCACAGGACTGCTGTCTTTCATAACGACAACCGTTTGCGGATTGATTTCCAGTAGCTCGTCGACCATACGATTCTGATCGTTCAGCATGTTCGGACTAGGTAAATCAGCGCCTTCAGTGGCAACCAAGCCGGCCATTAGAATCACCACGTCAGCTTCAGTGGCTGCCGATTTGGCTTCTTCTAGGTTCGACAGATCTTTGGCGACAGTGACCTTGCTGACCTTCGTATCCGAACCAAGACCTTGCAGGACATTCTGCATGCCTTCTACCGGTGGTACAGTGTAGAGCGGAGTGACCTTGGATGAGCCGCCACCGCCATTGCAGGCATCATCAACGAACTCAGACTGACCGATGATCACGATAGAGCCATAGGCTTTCGGATCAAGCGGCAGCATCTGGCCTTCATTTTTCAGAAGAACAGCTGTCTGGGAGCCGATTTTCCGAGAGATGGCACCATGACCCTTTGCATCGATCTCACCTGGATTGTAAGGACGCTCGAACTGTCCGAAACGGAACATCTGCGTGTAGCGGCGAATCAGTGCACGGTCGACGGTTTGGATCTCAAGGCTTGTGTCCTCAAGGGCATTCTTGACATTCGTCTCGTTTAACCACTTGGCGTCAGGCATTTCATGGTCCATACCAGCGTTCAACGATCCGGCAGCAGAGCGGCATGACCAGAAATCAGATTGCACGTAACCTTGGAAACCCCACTCGTCACGAAGAATATCGTTAAGGATATAGCGGTTTTCAGTTGCGTAGACACCACGAACGCGGTTGTAGGCGCTCATGATTGCAGCGATGTCACCATCCTTGACCAACATTTCGAACGGAAGCAGGTAAAGCTCGCGCAATACGTGCTCGTCCACCTCGACACTAGTGCGGAAGCGCTCGTACTCCTGATCATTAACCACATAATGCTTACCCATGGCAATAATGCCGTGTTTTTGGATGGCCTTCGTAACCTCGACGCCCATCACCCCGGAAAGGTACGGATCTTCTGAAAAATATTCAAAGTTACGGCCAGCAATCGGTGTTCGATGTAGACAAACGCCCGGTCCTTCAAGCACATGTTGGCCAAGCGTCGCAGTCTCAGAGCCAATGATGTCGCCGTACTCACGTGCAAGCCCAGGATCAAAACCAGCAGCAAGACCAATGGACATCGGTAATGCGGTAGCGGATGGGCTCGGATGTCCGTCGCCCATACCTACGCCTACAGGGCCGTTGGTAATGCGAAAGCGTGGAATTCCTAACTCCTCAATCCCCTTTACATGACGCTGTACTTGAATCTGGGCCATAAGCTGATCTTGCTCCTCCGCGCTCATAGCATTGATTTCATCTGCAGACGGCAAGGCATAGATGTTGATTGTCTCCATCGCACCGTGAAGCTGAGCGATTTTTTGCTCCAAAGTCATAGCGGCTACGAGCTTCTCCGCACGCTCACGTGGTGACAATGACTTGTCCATCCATGGAAACTGTCCATTCTTTTCTGTATCAGTATGATGTTGATTAGTCATGTAGAACGCTCCCCACACAATATTTTTACTAATAATAGTAGTATTTGAACTGCTTTTTCTTTTAAAAAAAACGCTTACATAGTAAAGGTACCTGGATGTTCTTCAAAGATTATAGGATACTCCAATCGGTGTTAATCCTTTTTATAAGGTATCCTTTCACACATTATATTATTTTTCTTAGACCCTTTATCGTACTATTTTTTCTTCATTAGTAAATATTTGATTACTTTAGTGGCGATGGATTGGAAATATCCGCTTTTTAAAAGAAGGAGGTCTTCGCAAAAGAAAAGAGGGAATGGGGTGGTTGTCTTAAAGAATTTAGGTTAAAAACTGGGACACAGTCTCATCGCCTACTTTATATCCAATTAAAACTATTAATCTACAACTTTAACAATTTTCCAATTTTTTCAGTTATTATAGTAGTAAAGGAAAAAAGGGGGAAAGACCATGAAAAGGAGCTCAATTACTCTAGGCATCCTGCTGTTTCTTATGGCTCCAACTACTACACTCGCACAAGAGCCAAGTAATAATGCATCACAAACACCAATGGCCGCTGTGGAAACAGAAACACCGAATACTCCGGCAGAGGTCCAAGCAAATGAAGGACTGTCAACAGATCTACAAACAAACGACAACACAGCAATCGTAGAGCCGCAGTCTGCAACAGAAAATGAGCAGAACGCGAATACCCAATCGGACTCTGTAACAGTAGAGGAACCAGCGGCAAATGCAGAAACAGAGCAGCCAGCAGTCTCCGAACCTATAAAGGAAAGCGAGAATGCTGTAGCAACAGGCTGGCAGGAGAGGGATGGGCAATGGTACTACTATGATGAAAGTGGCAGCCTATTGGCCAATCAATGGATACAAGATAACAGCACCTGGTTTTATGTGCAGGAAGACGGGGCAAGGGTTTCAAACCGTACAATGGACATCAATGGAAAAGGTTATTTCTTTGACACGGACGGATCCATGGCCTCCAATGGCTGGGCGACAGACGGAAACTACTGGTATTATGCAAGAGAAGATGGTACTTTGTGGACCGGTTGGTTTGACTATAATGGGCAAAAATATTTCTTAGGTGAATTCCAATATAATGGTTACGGCGGCCCCTATGGATATACCATGAGAACAGGGCATTTGAAAATTGAAGAGAAACATTATTACTTCGATTCCAGCGGTGCCTTGGTGTCAAATATCGGTTGGCTTCAGGATGCAAATAACAATTCTTATTACTATGGAAATGGGGACGGGTCACTTTATACTGGCTGGCTGTTCAATAACGGTCAGTGGTACTACATGAATCCCACCATGTATAGCAATACACAAGCGGAGATTAACGGGAAAACTTACCACTTCAACCAAGATGGTGTGATGGCTTCTAATCGCTGGGTGATGTATGGTTATTGGAACTATGCTAAGGAAAATGGAGAGCTGCATACCGGATGGCTGTTCGATAACGGTCGTTGGTATCACCTTGGTAGGTATATTGATAACCCATATTATTATATGTACCCTGACTACTACCCAAGATATATATATCACCCATACTACATGGCAACGGGTCAATGTATCATTGATGGGAAGCTTTATTTCTTTGATTCAAGCGGTGCTATGGTTACGACAACCGGCTGGTTCAAAAACGATAATAATTGGTATTACGGAAACGGCGACGGTACCTTATATATCGGGTGGCAATTCGATAACGGCTATTGGTACTACTTAAATGGGTCTATGTATAAAAACACATATGCATCAATAAATGGGAAAACCTACTTTTTTGATAAAAGTGGTGCCATGGCTACGAATGGCTGGGTGACAGATGACTATTCTTGGTTCTATGCACTGAATAGCGGTGAGCTGTATGCAGGATGGCTATCTTATGGCGGCAACTCTTATCTCTTGGATGATTCAGGGAGAATGGTAACGGGCTGGCTACCTCGCGACAACAAATGGTACTTTTTAGATTCATCTGGTGCCATGAAAACAGGTTGGGTTCATTCCGGCTACAGCTGGTATTACATGGACAGCTCAGGTGCGATGCAAACTGGATGGCTTACAATCGACGGACAAAAGTATTATTTTGATGAATCAGGCGCAAGAGTGACAGGGTATAAAACCATCGACTCAAAGGAACATTACTTTGATTCCGTTGGTGTTTTGCAATATTAAAAACAGGATGAATCACACATACGTTGTACATTAGGCCGATTTCCTAAGAAATCGGCTTTTTGGTCCGCGGAGACAGACCATTATGTCAAAAGACCATGGTCCGCCTTTCTAAACCACGGAACCCGCTTGGCTCTCCCCATAACCTACCATTAATATCTTTGCATATAAGTGTGTATGCTATATCTAAAATCGGAGAGAGACCATGGAATAGGACCCATGACCCGTTTGATGGACTGGGCCATGGTGTCTGTCCCCATGGTATGTTAGGAAGGATACTGAAACGAACGGAGAAAAGGAGATGAATATTTGAAAAGGATTTTCTCTTATCTATTGATTGCCCTGATGATGTTCTCGAGTGTGGGTATGAGGGAGGCAAAAGCAGAAACAATATTTACAGATTTAGGGAACTATTCATGGGCTGATGAAGCCATTTACTATTTATATGACAAGAAAATTATCGGCGGATATGGAAATGGTCTATTCGGACCTGGAGACAATATTACGAGAGAACAGGCCGCTCTTATGCTTGTGCGAGAATTATACCCAAATGAAAAAAGCAAAACGAAATTGGAATTTACAGATGTATCGTCAACAAGTGACTATTACAATGCCATTGCAGTTGCAGTAGACCATAAGCTTTTTGGCGGTTATGATGACAATACATTTAAGCCAGGGAATCAAATCACACGAGCGGAAACGGCAAAGATTCTAACAGTTGCTTATGGATTAACAGGGGATAATGCTGATTTTATCGATACAGCAGATGCTCCGTGGGCAAAGGATTTTATTAATGCATTAGCATCCAATCGAATCGCGCTTGGATATCCTGATAGAACCTTTAAGCCCAATAACTCGATTTCCAGAGCAGAATTTTCCTTATTAGTAGCGCGTGTGTTAGATGATCGGTTTAAGCAGGAACCGGCTGAATCGACTCCGGCTGAGCAGGAGCCTGCTGAAGTAAATCCGGTCGATCCACAAAACCCAACCGAACAGGAACAGGCACCATATGAACCCGTACCAACAGAGCCATTACCGGAAATGAAAGTCAGCTTTTTGGATGTGGGTGAAGGCGATGCGATTTTAATTGAATATGCCAATGGGAAAAAGACTTTGATTGATGCCGGACGCTCGGACTCTGTAATTGAATCAGCATTAGCAGCTGAGGGAGTCACACATATTGATACGCTTATTGCCACGCATCCGGATGCCGATCATATTGGCGGTGCGGACTATGTAATTCAAAATTATGGCGTAATAAAAGTGATTGACGGTGGTCAAGTTCATACAACACGGGCCTTCACCGATTATTTACAAGCAGCTGATACAAGTGGTGCTTCTTTTGAAACCGCTGAAATTGGAGACAATTTGTCAGATGACCCGAACGCGGTGGCAAATGTCCTATTTGTCGATCATCAAGCGGCTGATTTAAATGATGGCTCCATCGTTATTAAGCTGTCATACGGCGATGTATCTTTTTTACTCACGGGAGATGCGGGGCATAAGGTAGAGAATGAACTAATGAATCAATACAGTTATCAAGAATTACAAGCAAACTTTTTAAAGGCTTCTCATCACGGTTCAAATACAGGGACAAGCCGGGATTTCCTTTCTGCAGTAGCTGCAGGCGGTGTCATTTTATCCTACGGGGAAAACCCATATGGACACCCTTCTGAGGAAGTGCTTCGAGACTTACTAGACTATGGTGCTGAGATCTATTCAACCTTTTACCAAGGAACTGTGAGCTTTGGAACCGACGGGCAGTCCACCTTGCTTTATGACTATATAGAAGAACCTTTTTATACCCTTGAACCAATCCCGCATCCTTACCTGTATCGTGTGGATTTAGATAATGAATACGTTCTTATTCATAATGATACAAACGAAGCGGTAGATATGTCTGGATGGTATATAATCAGTGTAGAAGGGAACCAGAAATATGTGTTTCCTAACGGCACAGTTATCCAACCAGTAGACGATATTGCGGTAGTGTCAGGGCCTGAGGCTTTCGCAGGAGAGGATCAATATGTATGGACAACAGAGAATATTTGGAACAACAGCGGAGATTCCGCACTGCTCTATAATGCCAAAGGAGAGCTAATGAGTGAAATCAGGTAAATACGTAATTGAATCCATTGAAAATGGTTTAGTGAAATTGCTCTTTTCAGATGATGAGACAATTGAAACGCTAGTTGAGGTCGATCAACTCAAACATCCAGTTAAACCGGGTGATGTACTCTATATAAAAATAGAGAATGGAAAATGGACGTCAAATCCTCTTCCTGTTGAAACGGAAAAACGAAGAGCGCAAGCCAAAGCACTGCTTGAAAAGCTAAAAAATAAAAGCCAATAAACGAAGCCCTTAATCTTATGATTAAGTAGTTTCGATAACAGGAGAAAATCTAAAATCGCAGCTCAAATAACATAAGATTTCGTATCATGAAATAGCAAGTAAATAACAATATAACTAGCACACAAAAAAGCTTGGGATTTTTCCCAAGCTTTTATCTTTAAGTATGTAAGGAAAAGTTGTAGCAGTTCATTAAACGCTAAGGTGAGAATGTTAGATAAGTGGAGAAATTTCTCTTAATTAAGAAATAACACCGAAAATAGCCTAAATAGACGGAAGGATTCCGACTATTGACTTGAAAAACGCCAAAATGGATCATTTTGCTTTGTGTAATCGGAAAACCTCCGCTTATTTGATTATCTCCGGTTACCTATTTCCGTAAAAAAGCAACACAGCAAATCGCGACGAATTAAAATAGTTATAGCACGAGACAACAATTATTATCAATAGGTTTTTTAGGTTGCAATTTTGCTCTTTAATGAAAGTGTAAAGAGGAAAATAAGAGACCAAATCATATATGATTTAGTCTGCTAATGAACATACTATTTGGTATGTTTCTCCACTGAAACGGAACTACTTATCATATGATTAATGGCTTTTTTGCAGTCCGCGGGCACAGATCCAATTGGTTTTCCGAGTCAAGGTACCCGTCTGGTTCACCTAACTTCTAGTCAGCAGTGAAAACCATTTTCTTTGGACGTCTGATTTATGGCGTTTCAATCGTTTACTTGCAATTGGAAATATCTGAAACACAGACATGTTAGGGTACTCTTCGGTTACGATTTTGGTCAATAACGCTTCCTCTGCTTCCGTCCAATTATTGCCTTGCTCCTGTTTAATCTGATTCACTTGATCCCTGTAGCGTTGGTCAACCTTGGTGTACCAGTAGGTTGAACATCTGGCAGGAGAGATTCCAATTTCTTCTGCTACTTTTTCAAAAATAGAGGCAAGTGTTTTGGCCTCCTTCGTGCCATTGATAACCGACTGAATCAGCAGCGACTCTTTTTTCTCATCCCAGTTAGCCGGATAGTTTTTTTCTTTTACCAGACGGGATTGTACAGTTCGCTCCTGCTGCCATTCCTGATTCGATTCATTGTATTTTTCAAAGTAGGTCTCAAACCATCGTTGATACACATTCATGGTCGAAATCGGATACTCAAAGGCTGCCTTTTGAAGCATAGTCGCGTATGTCGTAAACACCGTCCAATATCCATCGGTACCCACACCCTGCCATCCGCCTGATTGAAACATTTTGAACATATCTTCCGTCCATCGCATATACGGTTGATTGAAGGAGAACATCTCTCCAAATTTCTGTTGCCCCATTCCATAATTCGTGGGGACCTGTGGTAATTGATAAAACAGCCTGAAAGTATCAAACATATGAGAACAACCCCTTTAGTAAAAATGAAATCCTCTTCCTGTTATAAAAACACTCTGTCCTATTGCTATTCCTGAAACAATCTAAATAGAACCTCCAAAGGCTGAAAGGTTGTCCTTCTGTTATATTTGGTAAATGAAGGTACGCGGGGAGGCTAGAACCCCTAAAAGGAAACAAGGTGAAGCGAAATCAGCTCTTGGCAAATCGCCGAAGAGGTTAGAATGTGTATAGCGAGGAAAACGCGGAGCAAAGAAAAAAAGCGCGGTTGGGTGGATAAATTGACAGGTAAGAGCTAAATCAAGAAAGCTCATTCAATGAGGGGCCTTAACCTCAAGTAAGGCCCCCATGTTTCAAGGTTCTTCAATCCTTAATGAGCCACGGTACCCGTCCCCGTGGCTCTCAATGACTTAACTCATTCGTTTAATTCCTTGCTGATCTCTTGTTAGAAGGGAGAACCATTTTCTTTGGACATCAGTTTTATGGCGTTTTAACCTTCTGCTCGCGATAGGGAACGTCTGGTAAATGGACAAATGAGGATACTCCTCGGTAATGATTTTGGTTAGTAATTCCTCTTCTTCCTCTGTCCAATTCTCAGCAAGTTCCTGCTTAATCTGACTCACTTGATCTCGGTAGCTTTGCTCAACCTTTGTGTACCAATACGTTGAGCATCTCGCAGGCGATATTCCAATCTCTTCACTTACTTTTTCAAAAATAGAAGCAAGCGTCTTTGCCTCCTTGGTTCCAGTTATCACTGATTCAATAAGGATAAATTCTTTTTCTTCATCCCAATCCGCCGGATAGTTTTTCTCGTTATCCTGGGATTGTTCCTGGTGCCACTCTTGGATGACTTCACGGTATTTTTCTTGGTAGGTCCCCCACAATTGCTGATACATTTCCATAGTAGACAGGGGATACTCAATGGCTGCCTTTTGAAAAATGGTGAAATAGTTCAGGTAGAGCTTCTGATATTCAGTCATACTGCTTCCCCAATTGCTGCCGGAATAGGTAGAGAACATGTCCATCATTCCCTTTGACCACCGCATATACGGCTGATTCAGTGTAAACAGCTCTCCAAAGTTCTGTTGCCCCATACCCATTTTCGTAAAGCCTTGATATAAATGCTGAAACGCTTTTAAAGAATCAACCATGTAAGTAACAATCCCCTTTTCTCCAAAATTGGTTTTATTGTGTAAAATAGCACTAACATATGGCTATTCAAATAAATAAATATTTAGAACACATCGAAGTGAATTTGTTTGTCCACGGGGACGGATCTCATGGTCCGTTTGATTGAATAAACCACGGGCCTGTCCCCATGGCCCACCCCTCGACTACAGCAGAATAGATAATAACGATTTTGACCAGTATATTACATGAAATCGATATGGTATGATAAGGGAAAGGATCTTAACGGTGGTGATGACGATGGGAAAAATTCAATCTTCTGAAGAGCTTATGAAATACATTTCCAATATGAATAAAGACAATTCTGTATTTCAGTTTTCTATTCCAGGTAAGGGGAAATTCACATTGGTTCTCCAAGAGGAAGATGAACAATCCGTAAAGGCTGAAGCTGATGAAAGTCCTGAACTCAAACGTATGCTAAAGGAAAGCATGGAGCAGTACGAAAGTGGTAGTGGAATAACTACGACAGAATTATTAAAATCACTATCCAAAAAGGACTTTATGTGATGTATAAACGAAATGTTATTTGGCCTCCTGCTGTTAAGGAAAAACTAACTCAGTTTAGGAGTGAACGGTTTACCCCTGAAGAAACTTTTGACTTTATTTGTCAATTTATCTTGGACACGGAAGAGCTATTAAAAAATAATGTGATTGGGAAATCATATACTGAAGAATTTGGTGAATACAAGGGTATTTCAAGGATGGTAATTAAAAGGTTTAGAGTTTATTATAAATTAATTGATCATGATATAGTTATTTTGGCTGTACTATTTCCGGGCGAAAACTAAAATAGCTTTTTAAAATTTAATATATTGATAATGTCAGTGCCTCCACGGGGACGGTTCCATGACCCTCATTCTCGTTCTTAAATTCCATAATCGATCGTACAAAAATAAATGAAAGTGACTGCTGCTGCGGTCACTTTTCTTCTTATGCTATTGAAATTATTTATGAATGACAACACTGGTACCAATCGAAACTCTAGAGGATAAATCTAGAACATCATGATTAAACATCCTAATACAACCATGAGACACATTCTTACCGATTGAGGCTGGGTTATTCGTTCCATGTATACCATAATGAGGTTTTGACAATCCCATCCATAAAACTCCAAATGGTCCGCCGGGATTAGGTTGTTTATTAATAATCGTGTATGTCCCATGAGGTGAGGGTGACAACATTTTTCCAACTGCAATAGGATAAGTTTTGATCAGCCGATTTCCATCAAAAAGTTTTAATTCATGTTTCACTGTGGACACGTTAATCCATTTTGCCATGAGGGAACACTCCATTTTTTAACATAATGTATGAATTTATTCGGATATTTGTTAATGAACTAGCTGTGGGATGTGAGGACAGATTCGTTGACACGTTTTGTTTCATTTGGCCTCGGGACCAGTCCCTAAGATCAGTGTTTTTCCCACAATCTCTCATAGGTGACTTTGCTTGTCGCTGAGAGAAGTCTGATAGTGCCAGAGAGCAAAGAAAAGGGAATCCGGCCGTCACTAAGAGGGTTTGATAGTGCCCGTGAGCAAAGAAAAAGGAGTCCGGCCGTCACTAAGAGGGTTTGATAGTGCCCGAGAGCGAAGAAATGCTGGTCTGTCGGTCATAAAGAAGGTTCGATAGTGCCCGAGAGCGAAGAAACGCCGGTCTGTCGGTCACTAATAGAGATCGATAGTGCCCGAGAGTGAAGAAAAGTGAGTCCGTCGGTCACTAATAGAGGTCGATAGTGCCCGAGAGCGAAGAAACGCTGGTCTGACGGTCACTAAGAGGGTTCGATAGTGCCCGAGAGCGAAGAAAAGTTGGTCTGACGGTCACTAATAGAGGTCGATAGTGCCCGTGAGTGAAGAAAAGCTGGTCTGACGGTCACTAAGAGAGGTCGATAGTGCCCGTGAGTGAAGAAAAGCTGGTCTGACGGTCACTAAGAGAGGTCGATAGTGCCCATGAGCGAAGAAACGCCGGTCTGACGGTCACTAAGAGAGGTCGATAGTGCCCGTGAGCGAAGAAAAGTTGGTCTGACGGTCACTAAGAGAGGTCGATAGTGCCCGATAGCGAAGAAAAGTTGGTCTGACGGTCACTAAGAGAGTCTGATAGTGCCCGCGAGCGAAGAAAAATCAGTCCAACGGTCACTAAGAGAGTCTGATAGTGCCCGATAGCGAAGAAACGCCAATTTGTCGGTCACTAAGAGAGTCCGATGGTGCCCGTGAAAAGTGAAAAAATAGCTAAACGGGAACTAAGAAGCGTTATGGAACGCAGGGTACCATGTTTCATTTTCCTTAACTGAGCAACGAAACCCGTCCCTATGGCACCAATCCAAAAAGCCCAACCCTCAAACAACTGCAACCAGCTGTCCAAGAATTGGGCTCACACTCTATGTATCTCCTAATAAAACCTCTTAAAACTATCAAAATGACTCTTCCAATATACATTACTCACACTAGAGATATCCACACCATCCGAGCCGGCATGAATGAATTCACCGTTGCCGATATAGATCCCCAAATGCGAGATTCCTTTAATATATGTATCTTTGAAAAAGACCAAATCGCCGACCTGCGGTGAACTGACTTCGAACGAGCGATCATAATATCCTGCTGCGGATAGGCGGGTGATTGATTCACCAGCTTGGTTAAAGACATAGTATATAAAACCACTACAGTCAAAGCCCGCAGGTGTTTGGCCGCCAAATACGTATGGCACGCCTATCAATTTTTTAGCATGGTTCAGTACCTCAGCAATCGTTGGATTGTTCGTCGTTTCAGCTACGCTGCCTAGCGAACCTTGAGTACTGTTCGACACCGGTACAACATCTGCACTGGCCGTTCCGCTCACCTTTAGCGTCTGTCCAGCAAAAATCAAATCCGATGACAACCCGTTTAATGCCTTTAACTGCGAAATATTCAAGCCAACCTGTAGCGCAATCTTCCCTAAAGTATCCCCGCTTTTAATCACATATACGGACGTTCCTGCATTATTTGTTGTAGAAGCTTCAGTTGTAGGCGGATTCGTTTGAGGTGCTACACTCGTGCCACCTCCCACATTCAACACCTGGCCGGGATAAATCAGAGACCCTGATATCCCATTCCAGCTCTGCAGCTCACCAAGTGAAATGCCATAGCGGTTGGCAATCTTAATCAACGTATCACCGGATACAACCGTATAGGTACCGCCAGAACCTGATCCAGATGCAGGGGCTGTTGCCGTAACAGTAGGAGGTGTACTTCCTGACGCAGATACCTTCAACGTCTGTCCGGCATAAATGAGATCGCCTGAAATCCCGTTCCATGCCCGCAAATCGGTGAGTGAAATGCCGAAGCGATTGGCAATCTTACTTAGCGAATCGCCGGACACAACGGTGTAGGAAGCTCCCGAAGAACTCGGAGCCGGTGCAGGTGCCGGAGCAGCAACAGCCGGAGCAGCAGCAACAGCCGGAGCAGCTGTAACAGCCGTTCCACCCGCTTGCCCTGAATCCGGAACGTTCAAGCTTTGATTCACATAAATCTGATTAGATGTCAATCCGTTCAATTGCTTTAAATTATCAACAGTCGTACCGTGTTTTTTAGCAATGCTAAAAAGGGTCTCCCCCTTTTGGACTGTGTAAGAACCAGCCAGCGCCGTCGACGAGAAGGCAGTCGACAAGACAGCTGCAGTGGCGATCGTTGCAACCATTTTTTCCATATTGACATTCACTCCCAAAAATCACATAATATATCTTTATTCTATCATATACCCCCTGCTAAATAATAGATATTTTAAGAGATGTTAGAATATTTTGATAGATATTGCCAAATTGGTAGATTATGAGTAAGATAGAGTCATGCGTGTTTTTCATCAAACGCACCATTACGACAAATAACGACTCCAGATTGCCAACAGGGCCTAGAATGAATACAGAGAAAGGTGAGAGGATGAAAGAGCAAAAAACAGATCAAATGCAGTTATTCAAAAACCTGCTGCAAAAAATGTACGAAAAGGGAGAAAATGAGGAACGCATCTCCACAAAGGAGCTTCTGCAGGATATGGAAGGCGACCTGCGCAGTATCTTTTCACAAAATAACTGAATATCAAACATTGAACATACACCAAAGAGACGACTGGAAACCAAGCCCCGCAGGAATCACGGGCACCATCACCAGATGTCTCTTTTTTGCTATTAACTTCATTCAGCAGAAGTCCATCACTTCTGTGGTTAAGGGATGAATAGAAAAATGGCTCTCCGATTTATGTGGTGTCTCAAACACCTGCTGAATGAAGTTAAGCCTCCGGCGGATGCCACAGATTTTTTAATGGAAATTTATCGAGCTCTAAAAAATCTGGGCTCGGAGCGAATTTGATAATGGTAAAAATCACCCAAAGTGGTACACTAACCCCAAGGAGGCGACTCGAAAAATGAAAAAATCTCTGGCACTTATTTTTTTCATCCTATTCATTCTCACGGCTTGCAACAACACACCGCAGCCGTCAGACACAATGTCACAATACATAAACCTATGGAATAAGCAGAAATTCGCGGACATGTATGAGCTTTTATCAACTAATGCGCAAAAGTCCATCACCAAAAAGGACTTCGTCAGCCGCTATGAAAAATACTACAAGGATCTCGAAATCACGAAGCTCAAGGCCGAATTCACCAAGCCAAAGGAAGAGGAGAAGCCGAAGGAAGACAGCATAAGCTATCCCTTCTCCGCCAGCATGAACAGCATCGCCGGCGACATCTCTTTCAATCACAAGGCAACGCTTGTAAAAGAAGAAAAAAACAACAAGGAAAACTGGTACATAGACTGGAATTCAACCTACATCTTCCCAGAGCTAGACGAGGGAGCCAAAATTGGTATTTCCACCAACACGGCGAAGCGCGGTGAAATCACGGACCGCACGGGACAGGGACTAGCTGTAAACGGACAGGTGTATGAGATCGGCATCGTTCCCGCTGAGATGGGCGATCAAAAGGAAAAAATTATCAGCCAGCTTGCCACTCAGCTTGGCATCACAACGGAAAAAATCAACAACGCCCTTAACGCTTCATGGGTGCAGCCGGACTATTTCGTCCCAATTAAGAAGCTGTCCCTCGAGGAACAGGAACTCGTCGCCAACCTAACGGAGTTGCCATCCGTCAACTCCAAGCAGGTCGCTGCACGCGTCTATCCGATGAAGGCAGCTGCCGCCCACCTGATCGGCTATGTCGGGCCCATCACAGCCGAGGAGCTGAAGGAACGCGAAGGAAAAGGCTACACAGCAAATGATACTATTGGAAAAAGAGGTCTCGAGCAGGTGCTCGATGAACAGCTCAAAGGAGAAAACGGCGTCACCATTAAGATCAAGAAAGCTGATGGCACTGAAACTACTCTCGCTGAAAAAGAAGTCAAGGACGGTGAATCCGTTCAGCTGACCATCGACGCGACCATGCAGACAAAGCTCTATCAGCAGCTCGTTGGACAGGCTGGAACCGCTGCGGCCATCCACCCGACAACCGGCGAAACACTAGGTTTAGTCAGCTCACCAAGCTTTGACCCGAATCTACTTTCGTTAGGTGCGACAGCCGAGCAATGGACGGCGCTGCAGGACGATCCGCTGAATCCGCTCTTGAACCGCTTCAGCGCCAACTTTGCACCAGGTTCTGTCATCAAACCGCTAACAGCGGCAATTGGTCTTAAGGAAGGAACGCTTGACCCAGCAGCAACGCTCAACGTCAGCGGTCTGCAATGGCAGAAGGATTCCTCCTGGGGCAGCTATTATGTTACAAGAGTTAAGGACCCCGGGACACCGGTTGATTTGGAAAAAGCTTTGCTCTACTCAGACAATATCTATTTTGCCCAAGCAGCACTGGCGCTTGGAAAGGACAAGCTGGCAGACGGTCTGAAGGGATTTGGCTTTGAAGAGGAAATGAAGTATCTATTCCCGCTCGAACCATCGAAGACAGGCGCAATGGACACGGAGATCCTCCTAGCTGATTCCGGGTACGGCCAGGCACAGGTGGAAATGAATATCCTCCATCTCGCCGCAACATACACACCGTTCGTAAATGCCGGCAAGCTGATCAAGCCGACGCTATTGCAGCAGGACGAGCTCGGCCAAGCCTGGAAGCAGAACGTCATCAATGAAGAGCAGGCAGCACAGATCAATACGATTCTGCAAAAAGTAGTCCAGGATCCAAGGGGCACTGCCAATAAAGCGAATATCCCGGGAATGCCACTTGCAGGGAAAACCGGCACCGCCGAGCTGAAGGCGAAGCAGGGGGAAAAGGGAACGGAAAACGGCTGGTTTGTCGCCTATAATACGGAAAATCCATCCCTCCTCGTGGCCATGATGGTTGAAGGAGTTCAGGCTTCCGGCGGCTCGTCAATCGTTGTGGAAAAAGTACGGAATGTGTTTGCACAGTAAAATAGAGAGGGCTGCAGTCAGAAGCAGCCCTTATTCTACTTGTAAAATTGATAGATGACAGTAAAAAATACATATATAATAGAAGAAAAGCGTTTTCATTCCGAGGGAATCATAGAAAATCGAATCTATTGTAAAAACCATTCTTTTGAAAAAATTTCTTAAAATAAGCGTTTGATTAATTTCAAGCAACAATAAAGGTGTCCCACTCTCATATGTAGAATAAAAAGGAATACCACTAATAAGATAATAACAGCACATAAAAACAACATTACCCAAGGGGAGATTTGTTTGAAAAAGGTACGTAAAGCAATTATCCCGGCAGCGGGACTTGGGACGCGGTTCCTGCCGGCTACAAAGGCGATGCCGAAGGAAATGCTCCCGATTGTCGATAAGCCGACGATTCAGTATATTGTCGAGGAAGCAATTGAGTCAGGCATCGAGGATATTATTATCGTAACAGGTAAGGGAAAACGCTCGATTGAGGATCATTTTGACCATGCAGTGGAGTTGGAGCAAAACCTCATCAGCAAGGAAAAATACGAGCTGTTGGAAGAGGTCCGCAATATTGCCAATATGGTCGATATTCATTATATCCGGCAAAAGGAACCAAAGGGGCTCGGCCACGCGGTATGGTGTGCGCGGAACTTCATCGGTGATGAGCCGTTTGCGGTATTATTGGGTGATGATATCGTCCAAGCGGAAACACCGTGCCTGAAGCAGCTGATGGATCAGCATGAAAAAACACTTTCCTCTGTCATCGGCGTGCAGCAGGTTCCGAACAGTGAAACACACCGGTATGGAATCATTGATCCGATTGAAAGCTTCGGTCACAGCTACCAGGTCCGCAACTTTGTGGAAAAGCCGGCACAGGGAACAGCGCCCTCCAATCTAGCCATCATCGGCCGTTATATTTTTACACCAGAAATCTTTATGTTCTTGGATAAGCAGGTGGTTGGTGCAGGCGGTGAAATCCAACTGACCGATGCGATTCAGCAGCTGAATGAAATCCAGCGTGTGTTTGCTTTTGAGTTTGAAGGCAAGCGCTATGATGTCGGGGAAAAGCTTGGCTTTATCGAAACGACGATTGAATTTGCGCTCCAGCATGAGGATTTGCGGGAGGATCTACTGCGATTTATGGCGAAAAAATTGGATCAACTGAAGTAATCATGGCAAAAAGATACTGCGTGTCTAAATGCAAAAAGCATGGTAAAGGAATTCACCATGCTTTTTATCATATCCTTAAAATTTTGTACAGGCATAAGAGTTTGTAGGCGGAGAATTTCCGGCTAATGTACATAGAGTAGGCTTGCGAGGCTGATATAAGCGGAGGTTTTCCGGTTAACTGCTGTACTATAAGATAAAATCCAAGATTTGCACAACATTAGCGGAAATACTCCCTCTATTTATAGGGAAATATGAGTATTTCCTAATTTAAACGGAATTCCTCCGTCTATATTTCAATTTCTGTTACTTTCCTGGAGGTATGAGAATCCATAAGCGGAGAATTTCCGGCTAATGTCTAATGGCGGGCTAAAAAAGCCAAAATAAGCGGAGAACTTCCGATTAGCTGCTCTAAAAAAGTCAAAATCCAAGGATTTGGATAAGATAAACGGAACAACTCCTTTTATTTATAGGGAAATATGGGTATTTCCCAATTCAAGCGGAATTTCTCCGTTTATTTTTCAAACAACTCTAGAAATGCAGCCCCTACCTGGCAAGTTATAATGGTAATTTGCAAGATTTGTACCCGGCGTATGATGAAGAAAATAAAACAATGGAAAAGAGCGTCCAAATGATGCTCTTTTCTTATTAATATAATGTTATGTTTGAGTCCAAAATAGATGCCTTCACAAAACTCCCATCAAGAGATCACAACAAAGATTTCTATCTTCTATATCTAAAAATCCAAAGAAACAAATCTTCAAACTCTCTTAAATTACCTGCTAGTCAGTCCTCTCCTTAACTTAAACTTTACAAAATCTTGCAAACGAATGAAAACCGGCAAAACCCTTTCCCCATGCTACTTCCCTCTCGTTTTTCAAAGGTATGATAGGTAAATTCTGACGAAATTATAGAATATTTCTATAGAAAATCGATATACATTTTTAGTAATCGAGATTGTGCATTATTTCTGAATAGAATATAGCACGTTAGAAATTCTTTTAACGAAGCGTTAAGGAGGAGAACATGGAGGAGACCATTCAGCTAAAAGAAGTGCTGCGAATGTTGAGAAAACGAGTAGGTTTAATCCTGATTCTTACCACATTAGCTGTAATTGCAGCCGGAGTGATGAGTTACTTTGTCATGCCCCCCATTTATCAAGCCTCAACACAGCTCTTAGTCAATAAAACTCAATCTGAACAGCCCTTATATAGTCCAGGTGAGGTTCAAACAAACCTACAGCTCATCAACTCCTACAACGTCATTATGAAAAGTCCAGCGATTCTTGATCAGGTGATCGATGAATTGGGAATTGATTTAACGGTGGCTGAATTAAATGAAAAAATGACCGTTTCCAGTGAAGAGGATTCTCAAGTGGTCAACCTAACCGTCCAGGATACAAACCCCCAAATGGCTGCAGACATTGCCAATGAAACGGCCGAAGTCTTCCGGGAAAAAATTTTCACACTGATGAACATTGATAATGTAAATATTTTATCCAAGGCAAAGGTGGAACAAAATCCAGCTCCGATTAAGCCAAAGCCCTTGTTAAATATGGCTTTAGCTCTTGTGATTGGCTTCATGCTGGGTGTTGGAATCGCCTTCATATTAGAGTACCTGGATAACACGATCAAAAGTGAGCAGGACATTGAAAAACTTCTACAAGTACCAGTACTCGGCGTTGTTGCTGCGTTTGACCACACGAATAAAAAGAAAGAAATCGCAAGGAGTGGATCCAATGGGACGTAATAAAAAGGCAAAAGGGAATGATGTAAAGCGAAGTTTAATCACGCAGCAGGATCCGAAGTCACACATTTCCGAGCAATATCGAACAATCCGAACCAATATTCAATTTGCGTCGGTTGATAAAGAATTGACCACCATCGTTGTCACGTCGTCAGGTCCTGCGGAAGGAAAGTCCACGACCGTAGCCAATTTGGCGGTTGTCTTTGCGCAGCAGGGAAAGCAGGTGCTGCTGATTGACTCGGATTTACGAAAGCCAACCGTTCACTATACGTTTCAAGTGAGCAATATAAAGGGATTAACGACTGTCCTAACAAAACAATCAACGCTAGAGGAAGTGATCCAACCATCGATGCAAGAAAATTTATCACTTGTAACAAGCGGGCCGATCCCGCCAAACCCTGCTGAGCTGCTCAGTTCAAAGGCGATGGAGGAGCTAATAAAGGAGGCGAGCACAACGTACGATATGGTGCTGTTTGATTCCCCGCCATTGCTGGCCGTGACCGACGGACAAATATTAGCCAGTAAATGTGATGGCACCCTTTTGATTGTGAGCAGCGGAAAAACAGAAATAGAGCAAGCGATAAAGGCAAAGGATTTACTAAATTCAGTGAATAGCCATCTACTGGGAGTCATTTTAAATAATAAAAAGCTTAAAAATCCCCACTATTATTCCTATTATGGCGAGTAGTCAATGAATTGTAATCAATTGGTAATATAGCTTAATAATATTTAGAAATACACATGAATAGCATTCTAGTATATGGATTATTTTACCAACCAATTAAATCAAACATCCATTCCCTTTAAAAATACAAAATTTATCTATAGATAGCTTCGTAGATTAGAATATCTAAACCTTCAAATAAACAGACCGGTTAGTTCATCTTAAAGCTACCAACTTGGGTTGAGGAGACCATCCATTCCATCATGACGCTTTCAACAACTTGAGAGAGAGGAAGTTATAAATGCCGTATGAAAAGCGGGTTCCGCTTCTAGTCGGGTTAGATTCGATCATTGTCTTGACCTCTATCTTTTTTGGATATATATTGCTGCATCCCTACACCAAATTTTATACAGAATCCATGCTTTGGGTTAGTTCAATCACCTTAGTCGTTAGTCACCATGTATTTGCCTCCATCTATCGTCTGTATCAGAAGGCATGGGAATATGCAAGCATTGGAGAGCTGCTTGCAATCCTGAAGGCTGTCACCTTGTCCATAACCGTGACAGCCGTCGCTCAATCCCTAGTATATCAAGATGTATACTTTAGAGTTTTGGGCATTACCTGGATGATGCATGTCCTATTAATTGGAGGATCGCGTTTTTCCTGGCGAGTGTTCCGCGACCATTACATAACAGTCAATCCTGATAATAGACGCACCCTGATTGTTGGAGCTGGTTCAGCTGGAACGATGGTGGCACGTCAATTGTTGAAAAATAACCAAGGGCAGCTTTATCCGGTTGCCTTTGTCGATGATGATCCAAACAAGCATCGATTGCAAATCTATGGAATTGAGGTAAAGGGCGATATTCAAGACATCCCCTGTATTGTAGAAAGATGCAGAATTCAAAACATCGTGATTGCCATTCCTTCCTTGAGGAAAAAAGAAATCAACAAAATCTATGATGAATGCGCCAAAACAAAAGCAACCACTAAAATTTTTCCCTTGATAGAGGACCTGGTGACAGGGAAGGTTTCCATCAATCAGATTCGGAATGTGGAGGTGGAGGACTTACTTGGCCGTGAGCCTATTGAATTAGATATTGATTGCATTGCCGATAAATTAACGGGTAAAACCGTTCTCGTCACTGGTGCAGGTGGCTCGATCGGTTCAGAAATCTGCCGGCAAATTGCGAAATTTTCACCGAAAAAGCTCCTGCTGCTCGGCCATGGGGAGAATAGCATTTACGCCATTGACATGGAATTAAAACAACAATATCAGGATGACGTGGAGATCATTCCGATTATTGCCGATATTCAAGACGGGGCCCGCATCCTAGAAATTATGGAAATGTACCGGCCAGATGTGGTGTATCATGCGGCAGCACATAAGCATGTTCCGTTGATGGAATACAATCCGACAGATGCTGTAAAAAACAATATCCTCGGCACGAGGAACGTCGCAGTAGCGGCAGATACTTACGGGGTGAAAAATTTTGTTCTGATTTCAACAGACAAGACGGTGAACCCGCCAAATGTCATGGGAGCGACCAAACGGTTTGCCGAGATGATTATTCAAAACATCAATAAGGAAAGCGAGACCAAATTTGTGGCCGTTCGCTTTGGAAATGTACTGGGGAGCCGCGGCAGTGTCATTCCTTTATTTAAAAAGCAAATTCAAGAAGGGGGCCCTGTGACGGTGACACATCCGGATATGACCCGTTATTTTATGACGATTCCCGAGGCTTCACAGCTTGTCATACAGGCAGGTGCCTTAGCGCGGGGCGGTGAGGTGTTTGTCCTGGATATGGGCGAACCGGTTAAAATCGTGGACCTGGCGAAAAACCTCATCAAGCTTTCGGGTTATTCAGTGGACGACATTGGCATCACTTTCACGGGGATACGACCAGGGGAGAAGCTATATGAGGAGCTGTTGAATGAAAATGAGGTGGTGAAAAAACAGGTGTTTCCGAAGATTTTTATCGGGAAGGCGGAGCCGGTTGGGAAAGAGGAGCTTTATGGGGTGATGGAGACGCTGCTGGATATGGATGAAGCGGAGCTCAAGGAGACCTTGGTGAGAATCGCCAATACGAAGCTCGATGGGAGTAATCAACGGTGAGTGGAAAGGCTCATATAGGGAGGCGTGAAGGTGATGAATGACAAGAAAAAGGGCAATAAGGGAGAGCGGATTTATCTTTCATCACCGCATATGAGTGACGAGGGATATGAAAAGGAGTACGTAAAAGAGGCCTTTGACACGAACTGGATTGCTCCTATCGGAGAACATGTCGATCGTTTTGAAAAAGAGCTTGCAGCAAAAGTCGGTTCAAAGGCTGCGGCAGCCCTGTCATCGGGTACAGCAGCGATTCATCTAGCCCTGAAAGCAGCGGGAGTGGGCGCGGGGGATATTGTGTTTTGTCCAACACTCACATTCTCTGCCACTGCGAATCCCATCATCTATCAAAAGGCCACCCCTGTTTTTATCGATAGCAATCAGGAAACCTGGAATATGTGTCCAAACGCACTAGAAGCCGCCTTTTTAAAATATCCACACGTGAAGGCCGTAATCGTTGTCCATCTTTATGGGCTGTCGACAGATATGGATTCGATCATGGAGGTCTGCCGGAAGCATCAGGTTCCAGTCATTGAAGACGCGGCAGAATCTTTAGGCACCTACTATAAAGGAAAGCATACAGGAACCATTGGCGACTTCGGAATTTTCTCGTTCAATGGAAATAAAATCATTACCACCTCAGGCGGCGGCATGCTGGTTTCGAATCACAAAGAAAAGGTAGCAAAGGTCCGGTTTTGGGCAACGCAAAGCAGGGACCAGGCAAGACACTATCAGCATAGTGAATTGGGCTACAATTATCGGCTGAGTAATGTCCTTGCCGGCATTGGCAGAGGACAGCTAAAGGTTCTCGACAAAAGAGTAGAAAAGAAGAAAGCGATTTTTGAATTTTACCAGAAGGAGCTGGGAGGGCTTGAGGGAGTCCAAATGATGCCGGTTAATGGATGGAATGAACCGAATTACTGGCTTAGCTGCATGACCGTCAATAGCATCAGTCCCGTAGAGCTAATGGAAGCTCTGGAAAAAGAGAACATTGAATCAAGACCAGTATGGAAACCGATGCACTTGCAGCCGTTTTTCGGAAAATATGATTATATCGGAACCGATGTTTCAGAAAGGTTATTCGAAAATGGAGTCTGTCTACCAAGTGATACAAAGATGAAGGAAGAGGATTTAACAAGAGTAGTAGAGACAATTAAGAAGCTATGGTAAGCAAAGTTTTGAATCTACGAAAAAGCTGGTGAGCATGCGTTGAAAAATAAGCCTGGAATCTACAAAAGATACCTCAAAAGACCAATGGACGTCCTATTATCCTTAATAGCACTGATCGTTCTTAGTCCTCTCTTTTTACTCATTAGCATTCTTGTAAAAGTAAAGCTAGGCAGTCCGGTGATTTTTAAGCAAAAACGTCCTGGCTATAAGGGGAAAATCTTCACTCTCTATAAGTTCCGGACGATGACGGACGAGAGAAACGAAAAGGGAGAGCTACTGCCAGACGATGTGAGATTGACGAAGTTCGGAAGCTTCCTTCGTTCCACCTCACTTGATGAGCTTCCAGAGCTTATTAATATTGTCAAAGGCGATATGTCGATCGTCGGTCCGAGGCCGTTATTAGTCCAATACCTCCCGCTTTACAACGAGCACCAAAAACGACGTCATGAGGTGAGACCAGGCTTAACGGGCTTGGCGCAGGTAAGTGGCCGGAATTCGATCGACTGGGAAGAGAAATTTCTACTGGATGTTCAGTATGTAGACAGCGTTTCCTTCATCCATGACTGGAACATCATCCTTCTCACAATCATAAAGGTTTTCCAAAGAGAAGGGATTCATTCAGAAAGTACGGCAACAATGGAGCCCTTTGAAGGAAATAACCGGAAAGGACTGAGCCATGATGAATAAACTTCTGATCATCGGTGCGAGCGGTCACGGGAAGGTAGCCGCAGATATTGCGTTAAAAATGAATCTATGGAAACAGATTGGCTTTCTAGATGATAACGAGTTTCTTGTCTCCTCCATGGGAATCGACGTCGTCGGGGGGTCCTTTGATGCCTTTGAACTTCTAGAGGAATATGACATGTTTGTCGCGATCGGTGACAATACAATGAGAGAAGCCTTACAGGAAACCCTTCTTATCAAAGGGGCAAGCATCGCTACATTAATCCATCCCGCTGCGGTGATTGGTGACGAGGTCGAGATTGGTTTAGGAACGATGATCATGGCGGGGGCTGTGGTGAATTGCTGCACCAAGATCGGAAGGGGCTGCATTATCAATACAGGTGCGACCGTTGATCATGACAACCTGCTGAAGGATTATGTTCACATCTCTCCAGGAGCTCATTTAGCAGGTGCGGTTCAGGTGGGAAAAGGGTCATGGCTAGGGATCGGGAGCACTGTCAGTAACAATGTGACGATTGCAGCCCATTGCAGAATAGGTGCGGGTGCAGTGGTTGTGAAGGATATCGCAGAAAGTGGAACCTATATAGGGGTACCTGCGAGGAGAGTGAAGGAATGACCAAGAACATTTGGATCCTGAATCACTATGGTACCAATATGTATAGAGACCAGGCGGGCAGACATTATTGGTTTGCCGAAAACCTACGGAAGCTGGGGGCGAAACCAACGATCTTTTGTGCCTCAACCTTTCACAATTCAAATGGAAAAATTGATATCGGAGCTGATAAATATGCGTCAGAACAGGTCAATGACATTCCGTTTGTCTTTGTCAAAACGCCCGATTATAAGGGAAATGGAAGATCGCGAATCTGGAATATGGTGTCGTTCTATCGAAATCTTTTTCCAGTGGCAAGGCACTATGCAAAACGTGTTGGGAAGCCTGATGTCATTTTGGCTTCAAGTGTTCATCCGCTAACGCTGATTGCCGGAATGAAAATCGCCAAAAAATGGGGGATTCCCTGTGTTTGTGAAATAAGAGATTTATGGCCTGAATCGATTGTCGCGTATGGTGCGTTAAAGAAAAACAGTATCCTCGCAAGGCTTTTGTATCAGGGTGAAAAATGGATCTACAAAAAGGCAGACAAATTACTTTTCACGATGGAGGGCGGGAAGGATTATATCGTTGATCAGGGCTGGAACCAAGAAAAGGGCGGTCCAATCGATCTCAACAAAGTCCATCATATCAACAATGGCGTTGATCTCGAGACGTTCGAATATAACAAGGAATTTCACACAGTAGACGATGAGGACCTGAACAATGAAAACGTATTTAAAGTCGTCTATACAGGATCAATTAGAAAAGCAAATAACGTGAGAAAAATGGTAGAAGCAGCAGAATATCTCCAGTTCAAGGGACATCCTAACATCCAGTTATTGATCTACGGGGACGGAACAGAACGAGCGGAACTAGAAACATACTGCCAATACAGAGAACTGCAGAACATCAAATTTAAAGGATTTGTGGAAAAAAATAAAATCCCCTACATCCTTAGTAGATCAGATCTGAACATCATGCATTTTGAACAAAACAGTTTAAAAAGATATGGAGCGAGTCTGAATAAGCTGTTTGAGTATTTTGCCAGCGGGAATCCGACGATTTCAGATTGTGAGTTTGGCTACGATCTGATCCAAAAATATCAATGCGGCATGGTGATCGACAACGCAAACGCCAAACTATTAGCTGAGATGATTATTCATTTTTCTAGCATGCCTAAAGCAGAATACAGCGTCTATTGCAACAATGCCCGGGTAGCTGCACAGGATTATGATTTTACGAGATTGACAGGTAAGCTTGCCAATCTACTAGGTGTCGAAACGACCGATCGTCCGATGGTACAAACAGGAAGCGAAACGGAGGAACGATAGGATGGGAGTAAACAAACCAAACGCGGGGAGCTTGAAACAAAAGCTGCTAGACAAAACGGCCACGCTTGGAGTGGTCGGCTTGGGCTATGTCGGGCTGCCGCTTGCAGTTGAAAAAGCAAAGGCCGGCTATAAAACGATTGGGTTTGACGTGCAGGAACAGAAAGTGGAAATGGTGAACGCCGGTAAAAATTATATTGGCGATGTTGTGAATGAGGATCTAGAGAAAATCGTCCAGTCAGGGCTTCTTTCAGCGACAACCGATTTTGCACAGGTGGCAAAGGCAGACTGTGTTTGTATTTGTGTCCCGACACCCCTTGATGTGCATCAGCAGCCCGATATTAGCTATGTGGAAGCCTCGGCAAAGGCCATCGTTCCCTATATGCATAAAGAGATGCTGATTGTTTTAGAATCAACCACCTATCCAGGAACGACAGAGGACCTGCTGAAACCGATTCTTGAAAACTCTGGCCTTACCTGTGGCAGGGACTTCTATCTAGCTTTTTCTCCAGAGCGGGTCGACCCTGGAAATCTGCTTTATAAGACGAAAAACACCCCGAAGGTCGTTGGCGGGATTACGAAGCATTGTACCGAGATAGCGGCTACCTTATACGAAAGTATTCTTGAAGCACCGATTCATCGCGTTTCCTCCCCAGCCATTGCCGAAATGGAAAAAATACTAGAAAACACCTATCGAAATATCAATATTGGGCTTGTGAATGAACTGGCCATTCTTAGTAACAAGATGGGCTTAAGCATCTGGGAGGTCATCGATGCGGCAAAGTCGAAGCCCTATGGCTTTCAAGCCTTTTATCCGGGGCCAGGACTTGGCGGGCATTGTATCCCGCTCGATCCCTACTATCTTTCCTGGAAGGCGCGTGAATATGGTTTTCATACCTCGATGATTGAAGCCTCGATGATGGTGAATGATCGAATGCCTGAGTACTGTGTCGAGCGAGCTAGTAAAATCCTCAATCGACACGGTAAAGCAATCAAGGGCTCCAACATCCTAGTGCTGGGCGTTGCCTATAAACAGGATATTGACGATTACCGCGAAAGTCCTGCGATACGGGTTATTGATGAATTAGAAAAAGGAGGCGCGGAGGTTGTGTATTATGATCCCTTCGTGCCGGAGTACCGTGATCAAGGAAAGGTGAAAAAGGGAGAAGCAGATTTAACAGCTGAATTGATTCGAAATGCCGATTTAGTCATCATTACCACAGCCCATTCAACGGTCGATTACGCTTTCGTCCAGCAGCAGGCAAAAGCGATATTTGATACGAAAAATGCGATGAAGAGCATCCAGAATCGAGAAAACATCGAATTGCTATAAGAGGGGGATCATGATGAGTTTACGATATGCCTTAATTGGCTGTGGAAGAATTTCACCCAATCATATCGCAGCGGCGATCAAAAACAAACTAGAAATAGCGGCTTTATGCGACATCGTCCCTGAAAATATGAAAAGCAAAATCCATACCCATCATCTTCCTCCATCAACCCCTCAATATACTGACTACAAAGAGCTGCTTGAAAAAGAAAAGCCACAGCTTGTCGCGATTTGTACGGAGAGCGGAAATCACGGTCAAATTGCATTAGATTGCATCGACACCGGCTGCCATCTCATTATTGAAAAACCCATCTCTCTTTCACTCGAGGAAGCGGATGAAATCATTGCAAGGGCAAAGGAAAAAAACGTAAAGGTGTGTGCCTGTCATCAAAATCGGTTCAATAAATCGATTCAAAAGATCAGAGAAGCCGTAGAGCAAAATCGATTTGGTAAGCTGCTGCATGGAACCGCCCATATTCGCTGGAACAGAGGAAAGGATTATTATCAGCAGGCCCCTTGGCGTGGAACATGGGAGCAGGATGGCGGAGCATTGATGAACCAGTGTATTCACAATATTGATCTACTCCGGTGGATGATGGGCGACGAAATTGACGAGGTCTATGGAATCACCGCCAACTTGAAGCATCCCTTTATTGAAGCAGAGGACCTAGGGCTGGCACTCATTAAGTTTGCGAATGGAAGCTATGGAATGATTGAGGGAACGACGAATATCTACCCGACAAATCTGGAAGAAACCCTCTATCTATTCGGAGAAAGCGGCACGGTGAAAGCGGGCGGTAAATCTGTTAATAGAATTGAAGAATGGCAGTTTCTTGATAGAAAGGATAATCCGGAAGTGGTGAAACGAACCTTTCAGGAGGACCCGCCCAATGTCTATGGATATGGCCATATTCCCTTATATGCGGATGTTATTGAGGCGATCCAAAACGATCGAGATCCCTATATAACGGCAGAGGATGGAAAAAGAGCGCTGGAGCTTGTTTTGGCCATTTACAAATCATCCCTAGTCGGAAAAAGTGTGAAGCTCCCGATGGAAAAGGGGAGCACGTTGGATTTCAGGGGGAATCTGTAGATGGACTATTACATTCATGAAAGCAGTTATATCGATGAAGGGGTAACAATCGGCGATGGCACAAAAATTTGGCATTTTTCCCATATTCAACAAGGGGCGGTCATCGGAAAAAATTGCTCGTTAGGTCAAAATGTCAATATCGCCAACCACGTGAAAATAGGGAATGGCGTCAAAATCCAAAACAATGTGTCAGTCTACGAGGGGGTAGAGCTGGAGGATTATGTATTTTGCGGGCCCTCGATGGTTTTTACCAATGATGTAACCCCGAGAAGCAAGTATCCGAAGGGAAGTGCCGGCTATAAAAGGACCCTTGTGAAATACGGGGCGTCCATTGGAGCAAATGCGACGATTGTATGCGGAGTGACGATAGGCCGGTGGGCGATGATCGCTGCAGGTGCGGTCGTGACAAAAGACGTTCCTGACCATGCCTTAATTGTCGGGGTGCCTGGGAAGCAAGTAGGCTGGGTATGCGAATGTGGCAGGGTACTAACAGATGGATGGAATTGTAAGATATGCAGGAGAGCGTATTTCCTGATCGAGGGAGGACTAGAAGAAAAAGACGACTAGCATGGAGGTGAAACGAATACATGATGGAGTTCAGAGATTTAAAGACTCAGTATCGAACCTACAAGCAGGAAATCGATACGGCGATACAGCAGGTTCTGGACAGCGCTCAGTTTATTGGGGGCAAACCAGTGAGTGAGTTGGAAGAACAATTAGCCCACTACGTCGGGGTCCAGCACTGTATCACCTGTGCCAATGGAACGGAAGCAATGACGCTATTGTTGATGGCATGGGGGATCGGGAAAGGGGATGCGGTATTTGTTCCAGACTATACCTTCTTTTCCACCGGAGAAGTCGTTTCCTTTAGCGGGGCAACCCCTGTTTTTGTTGATGTCCAACGGGATACGTTCAATATCGACCCCGTTCATTTAGAAAAAATGATTACGAAAACAATCGAAGAAGGTGGGCTAACGCCAAAGGCCATTATTCCGGTTGATTTATTTGGTCTTCTTGCAGACTATGAAGAAATTGAGAAACTAGCAAAAAAATATCAGCTTCTCGTTTTAGAGGATGGAGCGCAGGGCTTTGGCGGAAGTATTAAAGGAAAAAGGGCCTGTAGCTTTGGGGATGCCGCCACCACCTCCTTTTTTCCTGCGAAGCCTTTAGGCTGCTATGGAGACGGGGGAGCGATCTTCACAAATGATGACGAATTGGCGACCCACATCCAGTCCCTGAAGGTTCACGGAAAAGGGCTTCATAAATATGACAATGTAAGAATTGGCGTCAATTCAAGATTGGATACCCTTCAAGCGGCAGTTCTCCAGGTGAAGCTAAAAGCGTTTATCGATCATGAATTAGAGGATATCAATCAGGTAGCCCGGCTGTATAACGAAAGACTTTCAGAAATCGTCGAAACCCCTATCATCCCGAAAGGCTACGATTCAAGCTTTGCTCAGTATACGATTAAGCTGAAAAATAAGAGACAGAGAGATACACTGCAATCGAAGCTTAAAGATTACGGGATTCCTAGTATGATCTACTACGGTAAACCGATGCACCAACAGGGAGCCTTTAAGGATCTCCATTATGATGACAAGGAATACCCAGTTGCAACGGAACTTAGTGACATTGTGTTGTCCTTACCGATGCATCCCTATATGAAAGTAGATGATGTACTCAAGGTCACGAAGGTCATCACGATCCTTTTAGATGGAGACGGACCGGTATGAGAATCTTGCATATCAACTCCTACTATGGCGGCGGATTGTTTTATAAACATTTATATGACCAGCAGCAAAGAGAAGGGCTAGAGATCGATGTGTATGTCCCAGCAGCAAAGGCTCTGAATCCAGAAAACGTTGATCTTGGCGATTACACCATACACAGTGTCAACCACCGCAAATATGACCGCTATTTCTTCCACCTGAAACATCGCAAAATTCTCAAAGACGTAAAGGACAAATTCCACATCCATAACTATTCGCTGGTCCATGCCCATTCTCTTTTTTCGAATGGCTATATTGCACTCAAGCTAAAGAAGGAGTTTGGCATTCCCTATATGGTGGCGATAAGAAATACGGATGTGAATTACTTCTTCAAATATATGATTCACCTAAGGAAGCTGGGTGTTGAGATTTTAAAAGAAGCAGATAAGATCATTTGTTTGTCGGAGCCCTATAAACATACGGTCATTGAAACTTATGTTCCTGAGCATCTTAGATGTAAAATTTCCCGAAAAGTACGAGTGATCCCAAATGGAATTGATAGCTTTTGGTTTGAAAATCGATCAGATTCAAAAGCGACCCCACCTAAAGACCATTTGAAACTAGTGTACGCAGGTGTCGTCAATAAACGAAAAAATGTATTAACTACCGCAAAAGCAGTAGAGCTTCTTCAAAAACGAGGATACCAGGTTACATTCACGGTAGTGGGAAGAGTGGAAGACCAGAGGGTACTTCAGAAGTTAGCCTCTCTGCCATATGTTCACTATATCGAGCAGAAGCCGAAGGAAGAGCTTATCAACATTTATCATGCTAACGATATCTTTGTCATGCCATCCATCGAGGAAACGTTTGGACTTGTCTATCCAGAGGCAATGAGCCAAGGGTTACCTGTCATCTATAGTAAGGGCCAAGGCTTCGATGGACAGCTCGACGAAGGAGTAGTGGGATATTCCGTAACTCCCACCTCCGCAGAAGAAATAGCCGATCGGATCCAGGCTATCCTAGCCAACTTTGAGGTACTATCCAATCATTGTGTGAACAAGGTCGATCAGTTTCGTTGGAGCAGAATATCGGAGGCGTATCACGAGCAATACTCCCAGATCGTGGGATTATTCTGAACGGATATCGTTAGATGTGAGGGCTTATGATGATAAAAAAAGCGAAGGCAAACCTTGTAACGATAAAGAATAAGGATGACAAGAAACTAAGCATGGCCTTAATGGCTTCCTATGTCGTGCTGACAATCCAGTACGCTATCTTAATTTCCTTTAATCTAATGGATACGGATAGTGGTGCAATGGTTCAGCTCCTATCAAAAGGACTGGTAGGACTCTTTTTCCTATACGCTCTGCCAGTTGTGCTGAAAAGAAGGAAATTCACGGTTCTAGGAATCTACTTTACTAGCCTATTTGTGTTTCTCCTACATTTCCTGTTCTTTCCGGAAAATCGAGTCTATATCGGCGAAATCAGTGTGTCATTTTTCCTGATGTGTGTTCCTGCGTTTTTGTATAGTCTGTGCCTCCATGACTGGAAGGTTCTAAAAGATAGGATGAAAAAAACAAGCTGGTTTGTGTTTGTTTTTGGCTTGATCGCTGGTATTCAAATCGTAGTAGGTGGAGCGGCAGCAGGCACCTATAGTATGTCACTGTCCTATTATATTCTCCTGCCGGCCATTCTGTTTATCGATGAATTTTTTGAGAAATTTACACTACGATCCCTATTCGTGGCATTTCTTTCGGTCCTGGTCATCCTGGCATTGGGAGCACGAGGGGCGATCCTGTGTATTGCTGTGTTTATCTTGTTTCGAATAATCAGACCCTATGCGAAATTTCACTATCGAAGGATCCTTTTGTACCTCGCTATTTTGGTGAGTACCCTCTTGGTGTTCGTCAATCTTGAAAGGATTCTTGTCACCCTTAACGGCTTCCTATTGAAATTTGGGATTACTAGCCGGAGCGTCATGCTCTTCTTAAATAATGAGGAGATTCACTTAAGTGGCAGGGAAAAGATTTATCATTATGTACTGGGAGAAATAGCTGCCCATCCGGTCCTTGGAGTAGGTCTCGGCGGCGATCGAGTCAGTGGATTAGGGTACAGTCATAACCTATTTTTAGAGCTAGGATCCAATTTCGGCGTAATTCTCGGTGGCATCCTTTCGCTGGTACTGATTCTCCTGATTGTACGTTCCTTCTTTTTAAAAAATAAAGCAAAGAGCCAGATGGTGGTCATCTGGCTGTGCCTGGGGTTTGTCCATTTAATGGTAAGCGGTTCGTATCTAATCGAAATGAAATTTTGGATCCTGCTTGGTCTGTTGATCAACGTTCATTTTCTAGTTCCTGCAAAGGGAGAGGGCCTACATGCTGAAAAAGAAAATCATCCTGGATACGATCTTAAATATCATCGCAACGGCTCTGCCCATCCTGATTCTTCAGCTGGTGATCCTACCATTCATCGGTACAAGAGCAGGTGATGTTCAATACGGCTTGATCATCACATTAGTCAGCCTGTCTACCTTGCTAAGCCAGCCCTTTGGGAATGTGCTGAATAATATTCGGCTGTTAACCCATCAAGAGTATGAAGACCATAAGGTGTCGGGTGATTTTACGATTCTGCTGGTAGGTGCCATCGGGATCAATGCTTGTACGATGATCATCGGGACCCTTTACTATGTTGAATCTGATTTCTTCATGAATGTGGGATTGATGCTCATACTCTCCTGTTTAAATGTAACAAGAGAGTATGCGATCGTCAGTTTTCGAATCACGTTAAATTACAAAGCCATTCTCATCAATAACATCATTTTAGGAATTGGCTATTTAGCAGGATTGGCGGTCTTTTGGGTAACGGGATATTGGCAATGGATTTATATCATCGGATTCTCCTTGAGTCTCATCTATGTGATGAGACATTCCAGCCTTTTAAAGGAGAAACTTACAAAAACCCCTTTTTTTAAAAGAACAACCTATAAGAGTATTATTTTATTCATTTCCGTCTTGATGAAGACGATGATGAATTATGGGGATAAGCTCTTACTCTTTCCCTTGCTTGGACCCGCGACTGTGTCTGTTTATTATAGTGCAACGGTCTTGGGGAAAATCATCTCGATGGCCATCACACCGATCAGCAGTGTCATGCTGAGTTATTTAGCTAAGATGGAAAAATTGAGACTGAAACAGTTTCTATCTGTCTTGGCGATTATTACTGCTGTTGGTGTGATAGGTTATTTGGTTACGGTTTGGATTAGTGCTCCTATACTCTTACGGCTCTATCCTAAATGGGCGGAGGAGTCCTTGACATTAATACCGATTACAACCGCAACCGCCATTATCGAAATGATGTGCAGCGTGATTCATCCTATTGTCCTTCGGTTCAATCATATCAACTGGCAGATCATCATAAGCGGCATCAACTTACTCATCTATCTGGCAGGGGGATTGATTCTGTTTCATTTTTATGGGTTGGTTGGATTTTCGATTGGGATCCTAGGGGCAAGTCTATTTAAGCTATTGCTCATGATTGTCATCTTTGTCTGGAATGAACTCAGTAAGGAGCAGGGGGAGAGGGCAGATGGTTAGTTGGAAAGTTGGTTAGGAAAGGGAAACCCCCCTAACCAACTAAAAGGAGTGAATGGAATGATCATATTATCAAATATCCATAAGTCCTATAAGTCAGCGGCAGGAAAGGAATTAGTGTTGAAGGATTTGAGTTTCTCGATCGACAAGGGGGAGTATGTAGCGATTATGGGTTCATCTGGAGCGGGAAAAAGTACGTTGATGAATATTTTAGGAACACTTGAAAGAGCGGATGCTGGTGAATATCTGTATGAGGATAAAAGGATTGAAAAAATGAGTAAGGGGCAGTTAACCTTGCTACGGAATGAAAAAATCGGGTTTGTTTTTCAAAATTTCCAGCTGATTCCGAATCTATCAGTCTCGCAAAATGTCCTGCTTCCGCTTATTTATAACCGGAAGTGGTTTGCGCGTAAAAACGACCGTGTACGAAAGGCATTAGACTTAGTAGGTTTAGGGGCAAAAATGAGGCAGAAGCCACATCAGCTGTCAGGCGGTCAAAAGCAGCGTGCGGCCATTGCGAGGGCGATTGTGAATGAGCCATCCCTTCTGTTGGCGGATGAACCAACCGGGAGCTTGGATGAAGAGAATACAGAATATATTTTGAATATTTTCGATGAGTTACATCAAAAGGGTGTGACAATTATTTTGATCACCCATGATTTAGAGGTGGCCAAAAGAGCTCAAAAGATCATGATGTTAAAGGGCGGGGTATTAAGGGAGTATTCAGTATGAGACTCTTCACTTCATTTAAGTTAGCTCTTCTTGGACTTTGGGCGAATAAATTTCGTGTGTTATTATCGATGCTTGGCATCGTGATTGGTGTATTTGCCGTCATCGTGTTGTCAGCGATTGCTCTTGGTGTGAAGGATACGGTCATGAAGCAATTAGGCGGACTGGGTGCAGAACAGATGATGGTCATTCCCGGACGGGTATTAGGGGATGATACGGGAAACTTGAACCTTTTAAGCGGGGTGTCTGGTGCTCCTAGTACGTTGACTTACAAGGATGTAGTGGAGATTGAGAAGGTGGAGTCAGTGGAATCCGTTACCCCTTTGCTTGAAACGGTTGGAAGGGTCGACTATAAGAAGAGTATTCAAGAGGCTGCCGTAGCGGTTGAAGGGATGCTCATCGGGACGAGTGCGACCTATCCGAAGGTGATGCACACAGGGGTAGAGGAGGGGCGCTTTTTTTCAAGGGAAGAAGAGGAAGGAAAGGAGCGGGTTGTCGTACTTGGCAGCAATATCCAATCCGCATTGCTGAAGGAGCGTCTGACAGAGCAGGAAATCCAGGATGAAGATGCTGGCAAGCAGAAACAGAATTGGTGGCAGAAGATGTTCGATTGGCTCATCGGAGCGAGCGTAGACGCGGAAGAGACCAACCAAACATTAGTGGGAAAAGAGGTCCTGATTCAAGGCGAGCCCTTTCATGTAGTCGGTGTATTAGAATCACAAGCCACACTCGGGATGACGACGGATAATAGTATCTTGATTCCCGTTCAAACAGCACTGGAAATGACGAGTATGCAGAACTTAACCACTATTTATGTGCAGCCGAATGGGGCTGCTGACCTTGAACAGGTGGAAAAGGATGTGTATTCTGCCATTCGTGTTCATCATCCGGAAAGCGATTTTAGTATTGTCAAACAAACGGAGATGCTGGAAGCCATTGATAAGGTAACGAGAATCCTACAGGTGATGCTGATAGGCATCACAGCCACAGCCTTGCTGATTAGTGGTGTCGGGATCATGAACGTCATGGTCATGTCCGTTCGAGAGCGGACACGGGAAATTGGGATCCGAAAAGCATTAGGGGCAACCACCGTGGAGATTTTATATCAATTCTTCTTTGAAACCTTGTTACTGTGTGTAGTGGGAGGAGCTGTAGGGCTTGCGCTCGCGTTTGGTTTTGTGGAATGGTGGAATGGGTCGATTACTATATTTTCACTTTTCATTCCTATATGGGTCGTTAAGCTCGCTTTGTTCTCCTCGGTTGGGATTGGGTGTATTTGTGGGATTTATCCAGCGATTAAGGCGGCAAGGTTGCAGCCTAGTGAGGCGTTAAGGTTTGAGTGAGGGTTCAAGGGAATACATGTAGGGCTGCATGCAGAAGCAGCCCCATTTCACTTTACTTGTAAAACTACTTATATAATAGAAGAAAAGCGGTTTCATAATCGTGATTTATAGAAAAAATAAATCAATTTTTATACAGAAAATGTTTTTGCATGACTCTTCGTGTAAGCCGTGACTCGTGAATGGGTTAAATAAACGTTTGTTTGATACAGATTGACAATGGATGTCTTCGAGATAAAAAACACACTATATCATTAATTAGGGGCTATCTTCATTTTAAGAGAGGTCAAAGTAGTTGGTTCAGGTATCTAAAAAAAGTGAAAAGTGAATAAAGTTGTGTCGTTTTTACTGGTTAATTACCATTAAATTTCCTTGTAATAAATCCCATTACAGAAATATTACTTCACAAAGTGAATAAATCATAGTTTAATTAATACTGTAGTTTAACTAGGATTTATTAATTTTGTATACAAAAAACAAAATTCGACAAAATCTCCTATTGTTCTATGATATGATAATAGTGTTTTTTCCAGCTATCGACTAAAGGTGAGTTTTTTGTTGTCGAAAGTTCAAATAGAGAAAAAGTCGTATATGCTAAATGACAGAAAAGTGGTAAATTTATTAATGTTTGAAAATTTGTATATTCATATATTTAAACTTTGTGGAGGTGTACAGCATGATTGACATACATTGTCATATCCTGCCAGGTATCGATGACGGCGCACAAACAATAGAAGACTCGGTTCAAATGGCAAAAGAAGCTGTCCGTGAGGGGATCACGACGATCATTGCCACTCCACATCATAAAAATCATCAATACGAAAATGAAAAAACCTCAATTATAGAAAAAACTGCACATCTAAATAAACATCTTTCCAATGAAGGAATTCCACTTACAATCTTACCTGGACAAGAGGTCCGGATTTATGGAGAAATCATCGATGATTATCTAGCAGGCGGAAAAATTCTTCCGTTAGCGGAAACCTCTTACCTCTTTATAGAATTTCCATCAGGACATGTACCGCGGTATGCAGAGCGGTTGCTTTTTGACATCCAAACAGAAGGACTTACTCCGATTATCGTTCATCCGGAGCGAAATCAAGAGATTATCGAGAACCCAGATATGCTTTATAAGTTTGTGAAGAATGGAGCATTATCACAGGTGACGGCTGGGAGTGTTTGTGGCTATTTTGGGAAAAAGATTAAGAAGTTCTCACATCAGCTGATTGAGGCGAATTTGACGCACTTTGTGGCTTCGGATGCACATAATGTGAGCACCCGCTCATTTAAGATGGCTGAGGCGATGGAGCAGCTTGAAAAGAGCTACGGGACGGACGCCGTTTATTTGTTTAAGGAGAATGCAGAGCTTTTGGTGCAGGGAAAAAGTATTTATAAGGAAGTTCCTGAAAAAGTAGTGCGGAAAAAGTTTTTGGGGCTTTTCTAAAACAATCAAGCAAGCTGATTGCATGTGTTTTCTATTACAGGCATTGGGTTTCTCTCTTTATAAGTTTGACCATTTGACTAAAATTTTTACATGAAAAACATAGATTATTGTCATGATTTGTTTTATATTAGAAACTATATGTTCTAAATAGTGGAATATTTTGATTTTTATAAATAGAAAAAAATCTTATGCTTACATCATCAGCTAGAACAATTGGATAGCGTTCGGCGATGCCTCCTGTCCGTTATCCATGGAGGTACTCGGTTGCGCTGTGGGGCTATAGTATTACGCCCTTAGACACTAGTTGTCGGGAGTGTGATGTGAGGGTGGGTTAGATGCCCAATTATATTTGATTCTACTATTTTTTTCGTTAATTAATAGTATCTGAATAGTTATTAGTATTTAATGAGAGGACATGTGGGAATGTGTGTTGTCATTATGTACTAAATGTTTGAATCTATAAATATTGAAAGAAGGGGATCAAGTGAAGAAGGTGCGGAAGGCCATTATCCCTGCTGCGGGATTGGGGACACGTTTTTTACCGGCAACAAAGGCGATGCCAAAGGAAATGCTGCCGATAGTTGATAAGCCGACGATTCAATACATAATCGAAGAGGCGGTTGCTTCTGGGATTGAAGATATTATTATTGTAACGGGAAAAGGGAAGCGTTCGATAGAGGATCATTTTGATAATGCTCCTGAGCTGGAACAGAACCTATTAGAAAAAGGGAAAATGGATTTGCTTGAGAAGGTTCAGTATTCCTCTAATCTGGCAAACATTCATTATATCCGCCAGAAGGAACCAAAGGGATTGGGACATGCTGTTTGGTGTGCCCGTAACTTTATTGGGGACGAGCCGTTCGCGGTTTTGTTAGGTGATGATATTGTGCAAAGTGAGACACCTTGCCTTAGACAGTTGATGGATCAGTATGATGAAACACGTTCATCGATTATTGGCGTTCAAATGGTAGCGGACAATGAGACACATCGATATGGAATCATTGATCCATTAGCAGCTGACGAAAGACGTTATCAGGTGCGTAATTTTGTGGAAAAGCCTGCAAAAGGAACTGCTCCTTCTAATCTTGCAATAATGGGTCGCTATGTTCTGACACCGGAGATTTTTATGTTTTTGGACAAGCAGGAGAAGGGTGCTGGCGGCGAAATTCAGTTGACGGATGCCATTCAGGAGTTGAACCGAATTCAGCGCGTGTTTGCGTATGACTTTGAAGGAAAGCGGTATGATGTTGGGGAGAAGTTTGGATTTGTGAAGACGACGGTGGAGTTTGCATTGCAGAATGAGGAGATTAAAGAAGAGTTGTTGGTGTATTTAGAGCAAATTGTGAGAAGTAAATCCTCGGAAAAGGTAGATGCTTAAGCATCACTTTCGGTGATAAAATAATCGGTTAAAGAAGGGAATGCCAGTGAGTTATAAGAAGCGGGTGCCGTTATTAATTATTTTGGATTCAGTGATAGTCTTAACGGCCATTTTTATCGGCTATTATACTTTGCACCCTTATATGAATGTGTATACGATGCCAATGCTTTGGGTCAGTGCGATAACATTATTATTCAGCCATCATTTATTTGCTTCTGTTTATCGCCTGTACCAAAAAGCATGGGAGTATGCGAGTGTGGGGGAGTTAATAGCGGTTGTTAAAGCTGTTACGTTTTCAATCGCTATGACAGCGATTGTGCAAATGGTAGGGTATCAAAATGTTTACGTAAGGGTGCTGGGATTAACCTGGATGCTCCATGTGCTTTTAATCGGCGGTTCGCGGTTTTCATGGCGGGTTTTTCGGGATCATTATATTGCACCGAATCCGAATAGGAAGAGGACATTGATTGTCGGAGCCGGTTCTGCTGGTACGATGGTTGCAAGGCAGCTGTTGAAGAATGACCATGCGGATCTTTACCCTGTTGCGTTTGTGGATGATGCTCCGATTAAGCATAAACTTCAGATTTTTGGGATTGAAGTAAAAGGGAGTACAAAGGATATTGTCCGGGTTGTACATGAAGGAAAGATTGATAATATTGTCATTGCGATTCCGTCGTTGACGAAGCAGGAAATGAAGAGGATTTATGAGGAATGTGCGAAGACGACCGCGAAGACAAAGATTTTGCCATTGATTGAGGATCTTGTGACGGGGAAAGTTTCGGTTAGCCAGATCCGTGATGTACAGGTGGAGGATTTGCTTGGTCGTGAGCCGATTGAGCTTGATATGAATTCGATTTCGGATAAATTGACTGGAAAGACTGTGCTTGTGACAGGTGCTGGGGGATCAATTGGTTCGGAGATTTGTCGTCAGATAGCGAGGTTCTCGCCGGAGAAGCTTCTCTTGTTAGGGCATGGAGAGAATAGCATTTATTTGATTGATATGGAGTTAAAGAAAAAATTTGCCCAGGAGTTTGAGATCGTTCCGATTATTGCCGATGTGCAGGATCGGGAGCGGGTTTTTGATGTGATGCGGGAGTATCAGCCTGATGTAGTGTATCATGCTGCGGCGCATAAGCATGTGCCTTTGATGGAGTATAATCCGGCGGAGGCTGTGAAGAATAATATTTTTGGGACGCGGAATGTGGCGGAGGCTGCGGATGCGTTTGGGGTTAAGAACTTCGTTCTTGTTTCTACGGATAAGGCGGTTAATCCGCCTAATGTTATGGGGGCTACTAAGCGGTTTGCGGAGATGGTTATACAGAACCTAGCCAAGGAGAGTAAGACTAAGTTTGTTGCAGTAAGGTTTGGGAATGTGCTTGGGAGTCGGGGGAGTGTGATTCCGCTTTTCAAGAAGCAGATTGAGGCTGGGGGGCCGGTTACTGTGACACATCCTGATATGACGCGGTATTTTATGACGATTCCTGAAGCTTCACGGCTGGTTATTCAGGCTGGGGCACTTGCTCGGGGTGGAGAGGTTTTTGTTTTGGATATGGGGGAGCCGGTTAAGATTGTTGATCTTGCGCGGAATCTTATAACCCTTTCGGGTTATAGTATCGAGGAGATTGGGATTAAGTACTCTGGGTTAAGGCCTGGGGAGAAGATGTACGAAGAACTACTAAACGAGAATGAGGTACAGAAGAAGCAAGTATTTCCTAAGATATTGATAGGGAAGGCTGATCCGATGGGGAAGAGGGAATTATATTCTGTTATTGAGGCTCTTCCTGATATGGACTCAGTTGAACTTAAGGAAACGCTTGTTGGGATTGCTAACACTAAATTTAGTGAGCAGAAGTCGTTAGTTGCTAGTGTTTAATTGTTGGTCTGTTGGTTAGGGGGTAGTTGAATAGGGGAGATATAGCCCTCTTTCGGGGCATGAAGGTTTTCCTAACTTACTGTCCCTTAACTAATTGTAAGCTAATCCATTTTAGATGATATCTAATTCTGAATTTCGATCCTCTTATCTTATGATTAATAGAAGAGAATTTATTGTTTGAAGGTTATTTTTTTGAAATAATAAGAATGGAGGTGGTGGAGAATAGAAGAATAGTTACTTAGTAATTTATAGAGTAGTAGATGCAAAGGCATTGGTGGTTAGAACAGCTTTTTATCCTTACCAGATTAAGTTTGATAACTAGTACTTTTAAGGATGATGATTAGAGATGTTGAAGATTGTTAGTATAGGCAAGTTTTTATTTATTCCTAAAGGAAGTAAACATAATGGTTTTACTTTAGTTGAAGTGTTGGCTGTGATTGTTATTTTAGGTCTTCTTGCAGCGGTTGCAGTTGTGTCGGCCGGAGGGCTAATAGAAAAGGCAAAGAAGGATGTTTGTAATTTTCGAGTGTTCTTGAAGTCGAGAGACGATATAAAGCTTATTTGAAATTGGAGAGCGTTGAGCATTCTGATCTCATTTTTACTGAGTTCTTAACTGGTTATGATGGCCGTGTTTGTCCGGCTGGTGGGGAACTTGGTTTTTCTGATGGTAAGGTAAAGTGTAGTGTGCATTCGGTTGATGAGGATGAAGATCCAAGTGTTCCTTTTCTGTGATAATTGAAGCAAGTTGGGTTTTATATAGCTGGTTGATAGCCAGCTAATTTTTTTGTGGATTTGTTGTGGTTGGGAACTGACTATAGGTATCAGATAACCGCAACATATTGTGTTAAAAACGGTAGAAAATCATGAAATTATACAATATATGGAATTTATCTATATAACATAGTATTATTTTGTTAGTATATAAAGATAAAATGGATAAAATCGGGTGTTTTGATTTTGAAAAACATTGATTTGCTGGGGTTTTGACTAACCTAAAATATGGAGAAATATTGAATGGCGTTAAGGAACGGAGTATCGTAGTTAGATTGAGTACTAGAAACCTTGCGGGATAAGGGTTTGAGGCGTTTTTAGTGAGAATTATAGATTGATTGAATGGTTTATATAATGGGAAGAAACTCGGTTTAGGGTGGTTTGGAAGTGAATATCTATTTCGTATTTATTTGAGAGATTGAATAGATATTACGAGGTGGCTATAAGTTATAGATAACAATTTTAGTGGTTTAGTAGTTGGTTGGAGGAAAAGAGCCTCTAATTAAGTCCTAATCTACTAAAGAACAAATTTTAAGGAGTGTAGCTGATGTATATGAAGGTTAAAAGATTGATAGATATCATTCTTTCTTTAATTGGACTTATTGTTTTATCTCCCATATTTTTAATCCTAATTATTGCTATTAAGATTGATTCAAGAGGGCCGGTTCTGTTTAAGCAAAATCGTGTAGGAATTAACAAGACACATTTTAATATTTTAAAATTCCGTACAATGAGAATAGATACACCGAAGGACACTCCAACTCACTTATTAAGTAATCCAGAACAGTATATCACAAAGATGGGTAAATTTCTGAGAAAGACATCACTTGATGAGCTACCGCAAATTTGGAATATTTTTGTTGGGCAGATGAGTATAATCGGGCCTCGTCCAGCATTGTGGAATCAGTATGATTTGATTGCTGAACGAGATAAATATGGCGCTAATGATGTACCACCTGGGTTGACAGGTTGGGCACAGATTAATGGTAGGGATGAACTTCCTATCGAAATTAAGGCTAAGTTGGATGGGGAGTATGTTGAGAAGATTAGCATTTTGATGGATATCAAGTGCTTCTTTGGGACCATAGTCAGTGTTATGAAGAGTGACGGAGTTGTTGAAGGTGGGACTGGAGCTAAGAAGGAAGTTTCAAGTACTATGAGACAGCATCAAAATAGATAGCAGGTGTAGACAAACGTGGGAAAGAGAATATTAATTTTATCAAATCATTTTATAACATTATATAACTTTAGAAAAGAACTTATTAATAAACTAATTCAAGATGGACATGAGGTATTTATATCCATGCCGAAAGCTAATGATAACAAATACTTTAGTGATATGGGTTGTGAAATTATCGAAACCCCAATAGATCGGAGAGGAATAAATCCGCTAACCGACTTTGGACTCATTTTAAATTATATAAAAATAATGAAAAAAGTAAACCCTGACATTATTTTCTCGTATACTATTAAACCTAATATTTATGGTTGTATAGCTTCTAATTTCACAAAGAATAGACAGGTTAGTAATATAACAGGTACTGGGGCTACCTTTTTAAAGAAGAATTTTGTTAGTACAATTGCAAAGATGTTGTATAAGGTTTCTCTTAAACGTTCATATAAGGTGTTTTTTCAAAATAGTGGCGACAAAGAACTTTTTGTTGAGAACAAGATGATTAAGAACAATTATGCAATGCTTCCTGGTTCAGGTGTAAACTTAGAACAATATTTTGCGAGTGACTTGCCTTCCGACAAGGAGACGAATTTTATTTTTATTGGAAGAATAATGGAATTAAAAGGTATAGATGAGTATTTGGAGTGTGCCAAGATAATAAAAGGTAAACATCCTAATACAAACTTTTATGTCGCTGGCTTTATTGAAGAGGATAGATATAAAGAAATCATTGATGATTATAATGAAAAAGGGATTATTAACTATATTGGATTTCAACAGAACATAAAATCATTTATACAAAAATGTCATTGTACGATTTTGCCATCTCATGGTGGAGAAGGAATACCTAATGTCCTTTTGGAATCTGCGGCTATGGGTAGAATTTGTATTGCATCTAATATTAACGGATCTAAAGATGTTGTTGATGATGGAGTAACAGGTTACTTATTTGAAACTGGTAATGCCGGTGATCTAATAAATAAAGTTGGGAAATTATTAGAAATAGATTTTGAAACTAAAGAGCAGATGGGTCTTGCTGGTAGAATGAAGGTAGAAAAGAAATTTGATAGGAAGATTGTGATAGATGCTTATATTAACGAGATTAATAAATACTTATGAAATAATGAGGAGTAAAAGAAATGGCTAAACCGATTAGAATATTACATGTATTGGGAGGTTTAAACAGAGCTGGGGCTGAAACGATGGTTATAAATCTATATCGTAATATTGATCGAACAAAAGTACAATTTGATTTTATCGTTCATACTAAAGATAAATGTGATTACGATGATGAAATAAGATCTCTAGGTGGTAGAATTTTTTCTGTTCCGCGATATACAGGGAAGAACCACTTTCAATATACAAAAGCATGGAGTGATTTTTTTAAACAGTACCCTGAATATAAAATAGTTCATGGTCATGTTAGAAGCACAGCTTGGATTTACCTTGAAATTGCAAAAAAAAATAATCTAATCACAATAGCACATAGTCATAGCACGTCCTCCGGTAGTGGATTATCAGCAATTGTGAAAGGTATATTGCAATATCCAATTAGATATACTGCCGATTATCTTTTAGCGTGTTCAAATCATGCGGGAACATGGTTATTTGGGAAAAAGGCTTGCAGAAAAGATAATTTTTTTATTATAAAGAATGCAATTGATACAAAAAAGTTTATTTATAATGAAGATATAAGAACAAAAAAGAGAAATGACTTTCAATTTGAAGATAAATTTGTAATTGGTCATATTGGCAGATTTGATGTATCAAAAAACCACGAGTTTTTGATTGATATTTTTCAAGCTGTTCATAAACGAAATAATAATGCAGTTTTGATGATGGTTGGAGATGGAGATCTAAGACAGTCAATTGAAAAAAAAGTTAATAATTTAAAGTTAACTGATAGTGTAGTTTTTACTGGAGTCCGGTCAGATATTCCGGAATTATTACAGGCAATGGATGTATTTGTATTTCCATCTTTGTATGAGGGATTGGGAATAGTTACTGTAGAGGCACAAGCTGCAGGTTTAAATTGTGTTGTGGCGGACACAATTCCAAACGAGGCGTTTTTAACAGATTTAATTAAAGCAATTCCTTTAGGCTGTCATGTCGAGGAATGGTCTGATGCAATTCTAAGTAGTAACGGAAACAAGAAACAAGGGGAAATACATGAGAAAATAAAGAATGCAGGATATGATATTGCACAAAATGTAAAAAAAATGGAGGATTTTTACTTTAGAATAGTGGGGTTATAATAATGAAATTAGTATTTGTAACTGATAATGGATTTTCCGAAATGGACGGTGTTTATTATTTCAGTTCACCAAATTATACACATGTAAGGCATTTGAAAAAGTATTTCGACGAGTTTGTTTTTATTGCAAGAAATGATAAATATGACAAATCATACTTTAAAATTGATGCTGCTTCTCCTGTATACCTATTTGGGAAGTTTTCAGTACCTAAAATGATTAAAAAGCTAGAAGAAGTAATTGAAGACGCTGATGCTGTAATCTGTTATGGAATTAATGGGTATTTTGCTTATAAGGTAGCAAAGAGGAAAAATAAAACAATAATTACTTACAATGGTGGCGATGCTTATGATTTTTTAATTAGTAGAGGAACTTTGAAAGGGCGGGCTGTTGCACCAATAGTTCGCTATTTAGAAAAAGAGAAGTATCTCAATGCTGACTATGCACATTACTGTGATAGCTTTTTAGTTGACAAATATCCAACAAAAGGAGAAGTACTTGTCTGTTCTGGTGTTTCTATTGAAATTAATGAAAAAAATCTTGAAAATAGAATTTCCAAAATCAAAAATAAAACAAACAAAAAATTTGTTGTTGGATTGACAGGACACACTAGGAATAATTTAAAAGGAATCGGAACAGCAATTAAAGCTATAGCTGATTTGGATGAAAATTTTGAATTTCAAGTGGTTGGAAGAGGCGAACATGATCAATACGATGAGTTGGCAGAATCATTAGGAATTGAAAATAGAGTTACATTCTTGGGTACATTAAAAGCTGGAGATGAAATATTTAATTGGCTAGATAGTATAGATATTTATATACAGCCTAGTCTAAGTGAAGGATTACCTAGAGCAACTATTGAAGCAATGTCGAGAGGTTGTCCAATTATATCTTCTAATGCTGGAGGTTTAACACACTTAATAGAAGATGAGTTCCGCATAAATTATGGGGACCACATGGCTTTGTCGAAGAAAATAAAACATTTTGCTAGTGATCTTAATTTGATGGAATCGCAGGCGATAATAAATTTTAGTAAATCGAGAGAGTTTGCTCCTGAAATACGGGATAAAAAATATGATGACTTTTACGGAAAGATTGTTGGGAGAGATAATAATTGCTGAGAGTATTACATTGCGTCGCGGGTATGGGTCGAGGTGGAGTAGAAACTACACTTATGAATATTTTTAGGAATATTGACAGAAATTTGATTCAATTTGATTTCTTAGTTACAACTAAGGACAAATGTGATTATGATGATGAAATTTTAAGCCTTGGGGGAAGAATACATTATGTTCCATCTAGAAAGCAAGGCATCATGAAAAGTCGCAAGGCACTATATGAGTTTTTTTCTGTTCACAAAGAGTATAAAATTGTACACCAACATGTAAGTTCATTAAGCAATATTGAAGCAATAAAGGCTGCTAAAAGAGCAGGTGTGCCAGTTAGAATTATTCATAGTAGAAATACGCAGCAAAGTGGTAGTAAACTTCATAAATATCTTCATTTGTGGAATCAAAGAGACATTCAATCGTATGCAACTGATTATTTCGCGTGTTCTGATCTCGCAGCAAAATGGCTTTATGGTGAGAAGCAATTTACAAATGGAAACTATAAGATTATAAACAATGGGATTCAAAGTGATAAATTTGTGTTCAATTCAGAAATGCGTGATCGCTTACGTAAAGAATTAGGAGTAGAACAAAAATTAGTAATTGGAAATGTTGGCCGCTTTAATCTTCAAAAGAATCACATGTTTTTACTTGACGTCTTCAAGTCTGTTAATGATGCGAATCCTAATTCGTTATTGTTACTGATAGGAGATGGAGCACTTAGAGGTTGTATAGAAGATAAAATAGAAGAACTTGGGTTAAATGCAAATGTTATTCTCACTGGGGTTAGGTCGGATATTTCGGATTTATTACAAGCTATGGATATATTTGTTATGCCATCATTTTATGAGGGACTTCCTGGTACAGTAATAGAGGCACAGGGAGCAGGTTTACCCTGCTTAATCTCTGATACTATTACAAATGAAGTTCACATCACAGATTTGGTACATTATGCTTCACTTGAAGATACTGCAGAAAAATGGCGAGACATTATTCTTAATATGACATCGGATTTTCATCGACGTGATACGCAATCAGAATTAGTGGAAGCTGGCTTTGATATGAAGTCAATTGCTAAAGAATTACAAGAGTATTATATTGATAGGATTACTAAAATTTGAGTGCAGAAGGTATCTCATAAGGTTTGTAGTTCTTAATAATATATCTTTTTAGTATTATCGTAAGTGGTAGAATATATACTTTTTTATTTTGTTAAATTTCTATATCTGTTTATAAAGGTCATTCATTGTTGATTATTTGTTAGGAGAATTAATATGGCTGCATCATACTTAATATATATTTTAACTGTTGTATTCTCTACGCTCTTTGCAGCTTTAGCACAACGGTATTCAAGGTTGGATAAAAGAGGGAGGAGAGTTCCTAACTCTTTATTCTACTGGTTATCTATGACAATCTTGATTTTTATTATGGGTTTTAGAGATATAAATGTTGGAGTCGATGGTTTGAGTTATTACGATAATTATGTGATTGCCAATAGCATGGACGTAATTTCATACTACAAAATTTATATAACTGAACCAGGCTTTTATTTGTTATATCGTATTTCTTATATTTTAGGTGATGCACAGTGGTTATTTATCTTATCTGCTATAATAACTATTTTATTTTTTTATAAAGCAATAAGCTTTGAAATAGAAAAAGTCAATCTTCCCTTTGCGATTTTTATTTTTTCAACAACTCAATATTTTTATTACTTTGGAATTATGCGTATGGGAATTGCTGTAGCTATAGTTGCTTTTGCATTTAGGTATATTATAAAAGGAGATACAAAGAAGTTTGTATTTTTTGTATTTTTGGCAACAATGTTTCACTATTCAGCTCTATTCGCTACAGTGTTAATATTTTTAAGTAGGAATAACAAGAAAATATTTAAAAGGTTGAACTTGCTTAAGATAGCGGTTTTAATACCAATCGGCTTTTTTGCTGTAAAATATTTAGTTTATCCGTTTATAACAGCTAGCCGCTATCAAGGTTATATTGATTCATCTGGGGTGATTGGCACAAGCTATATTAATTCGTTACCTTTATTGGGGCTATTTATGCTTTACTACAATAAATTTAGTAAAGTCAGTAGCAATTATCAGTTTTACTTTTTACTTTTTCTTATAAAAGTGATTACAGAGATTTTTGCACCCCTAATTGGAATCGGAAGAATGGTTTGGTATGTAAATTTGAGCATCTGCTTATTGTTTCCTGCTGTCATCAAGTTAAACAAGGACAGAGGAATAAAGGTTATCTTAATAACAATAACAATACTATATTGTTTGGTTTATAGCTACTTTGCATATTTTGGAGATTCGCCACGAGGACAAACTATGTTGCCATACGGAAATACTTTTTTCGAGTTTGGTAAATAGTATACGAGCATTCGTGAAGAAACATTTATTTTTTGTAGAGGAATTCTTCTAAAATGAGCAATTTTAGATTGAGATAATCCTAAAGTTTTAGTAAGTAAGCTTTTTAATCCCTCCATGTATGGATATGTTTCTAGGACAGACATTATATTTTTGTATCCAAGATACTGAAGTAGATACAATCAGTATGTTTCCTGGTTGTTTGGGCAGATTGTCAAAAAGTGGAGTTAAGTGTTGGTGCTAACTTATGGAAAATGTGATATGTATTTGGGGAAATAAATATTTCATTAGGGATAGAAAAAATATCAATCGATTTACTTATTAATCATTCGATTTAAAGAATAGTTCTCTGTGGTTAGTTTAGTTTAAGGGTGGGTAGCATGTTTAATTTAAAGAGATATATAAAAAACTGGATACCAGATAAAGTATATTTGAAATTGTTATTCCAACATCGGATGGGCAAGAAACTTAATCTGGGAAATCCCACAACATATAATGAAAAGTTACAATGGCTAAAGTTATATGATCGTAAGCCGGAATACACTGAAATGGTGGATAAATACGAAGTTAGAAAATATATAGAGGAAACAATCGGAGAAGAATATTTAATTCCACTACTTGGCGTTTATAATTCTTTTGATGAAATCAATTTTACAACCCTTCCTGATCAGTTTGTGTTGAAGTGTACGCATGATTCGGGAGGAGTAGTGATTTGTAAAGATAAATCAAAACTAGATATTGAAGCGGTAAGAAAAAAAATTAACATTAGTTTAAGTCGTAATTACTATTATCATGGTAGGGAATGGCCATACAAAAATATAAAACCTCGGATTATATGTGAAAAATATATGGTAGATGAATCAGGTGTAGAGTTAAAGGATTATAAGTTTTTTTGCTTTGATGGAGAACCAAAAGCATTATTTATTGCAACTGATAGGGGAATTGACACTAGATTTGACTTTTTTGATATGGAATTCAATCACCTTCCTTTTTGGCAACACTATAAAAATGGAGTGAAAAAAATTAGTAAGCCTGTAGGTTTTGATGACATGATTAGCTTAGCAAGGATATTATCAAAAGAAATACCTCACATACGTGTTGATTTTTATGATATAAATGGAAAGATATATTTTGGAGAACTAACATTTTACCATTTTAGTGGACTTGAAAAGTTTTATCCTGATAAATATGATGAGATTTTTGGTAATTGGATTGTTATACCTCCTAAAAAATAACGAGTTTATTAAGAACTTTCCTATATTGATTTGGATTAGAAAATCTAAACTAGCGTTAAAAACCACTAAAGAAAAGGTTCTGAGACTAAAAGGGAGAAAATACGAGTGAACGACAATAGTTTTCAGAGTAAAGTCATGAATGCAACAAAATGGTCAGCTCTAACTCAGATAGCTGCTAAAATCGTAAGTCCTATCACAAATATGGTTTTAGCAAGACTACTTGCACCTGAAGCTTTTGGTGTGGTAGCTACGGTAACTATGATTGCAAGTCTCGCAGATATGTTCACTGATGCGGGCTTTCAAAAATATTTGGTACAACATGAGTTTAAAGATGAAGAAGATAAGCATAAAAACGCAAATGTAGCATTTCTAACCAATTTTGCAATATCCATTTTATTATGGGGATTGATCATCTTATTTAGTGAACAAATTGCTGTGTTAGTTGGAAATCCAGGGTTAGGAAATGTTATTGCGGTTGCCTGTATTCAATTGCCGCTTACAGCTTTTTCAAGTATCCAAATGGCACTATATAGACGAGATTTTGATTTTAAAACTCTTTTTATAGTTAGAATGGTTTCTATTTTTATACCGTTTGTAGTAACCATACCTTTTGCTCTACTGGGACTGGGTTATTGGGCATTAATTATTGGCACAATATTTATGCAACTATCAAATGCTGTAATACTAACGATTAAATCAAAGTGGAAACCGAGATGGTTTTATAGACTGGGTATATTAAAAGAAATGTTGTCCTTTAGCATATGGTCATTGATTGAATCAATATCCATATGGTTAACAACTTGGGTTGATGTATTTATTATTTCCAGTATGCTAAGTGAATATTACTTAGGAATATACAAGACTTCAACCACCATGGTGAATGCACTTATGGCACTAATCACAGCTTCAATTGTACCAATTTTATTTTCTACCCTATCACGTTTGCAAAATAATAATGAATTGTTTAATCGAGCCTATTTCAAAATGCAAAGGGTAGTATCTATAATCGTTCTCCCACTAGGTATAGGTGTTTTTCTGTATAGTGATTTAGCAACCCAAATTCTTTTAGGTGATCAATGGGGCGAAGCAAGTAAAATTATTGGCATCTGGGCTTTAACTAGCTCCATAATGATTGTATTTGGCCATTTTTGTAGTGAAGTTTATAGAGCAAAAGGGAGACCGAAACTATCATTTTTAGGGCAACTATTACATCTAGTTGTTCTTATACCGACTTGTTTAATCGGTGCAAAATATGGATTTTGGGTATTCATTTTTGCGAGGTCATGGATAAGAATGCAGTTTGTTTTAGTTCATTTTATTTTAATGAAGGTTTCAATTGGTATTCCAGTATTAAAAACAATTAAAAATGTATTTCCGTCTGCAATTACGGCGGTTGTTATGGGGTTATTAGGATATCTTCTACAACAAATTAATAATGGAATGTTATGGGACATTTTATCAATTATCATTTGTGCCCTATTCTATTTTGGAATTTTGTTTCTCTTTCCAAGTATGCGGAAGGACATATTTGGATTAGGATTGAAATTTATGCCTACTAGAATTAGAGAAACTTCCGATTCTTAAAAAGGCATATATATTAGGTAACATGTTATGAAAAAGATTAATAAAGAGGAAATGTGCCAATCTGAATTCATTAAGTAGGCAGTTTGTACAAGAAAAATGGCTGATATATAATTTGTATTTTAATAAATAACCTAAATATGTAATAGTAGAGAGGAAAATTATTATGTATAAAATAGCAGTAGCTGGGACTGGTTATGTTGGCTTAGTTGCAGGAGTTTGTTTTGCCGAAATGGGCCATCAAGTAACTTGTGTAGATATTGATGAGAAGAAAGTAGAAGTACTGAAATCAGGAGCTTCTCCAATTTATGAGGTGGGCTTGGAAGAATTGATGCAGAAAAATTATGCGGCAGGTAGAATTGATTATACAACTGATTACAAATCAGCCTACATGGACGCAGATGCAATCTTTATTGGTGTTGGAACACCAGAAAAGCCGGACGGCTCGGCAAATCTATCGTACATTGCAACAGTTGCGAGACAAATTGCTGAATCGGTGGAAAAGGATTGTTTGGTTGTTGTAAAATCAACTGTTCCTGTTGGTACAAATGATAAGGTTGAGCAGTTTATTCAGGATTTTTTAGTAAATGATGTAAGAGTAGAGGTTGCTTCGAATCCTGAATTTTTAGCACAAGGCTCAGCTGTCCACGATACTCTTTATGCAGAACGTATCATAATTGGAACAGAGAGCAAATGGGCGGAAGAAGTGCTTATGGGAATTTATGAGCCATTTCATTTACCGATTGTTTCAGTTAATAGAAGATCAGCAGAAATGATTAAATATGCCTCCAATGACTTTCTAGCTCTAAAAATCTCTTATATGAATGATATCGCTAATCTTTGTGAATTAGTTGGTGCAGATATTCAAGATGTGGCAAAAGGGATGAGCTTTGATGAACGAATTGGAAGTAAATTTTTAAATGCAGGAATTGGCTTTGGTGGTTCATGTTTCCCTAAGGATACAAAAGCGCTTGAGTATATTGCTAAACAGAATGGGTATGAACTTAAAACGGTTAAGGCTGCCATTGATGTGAACAAGGAACAAAAGATAATGTTATATAAGAAAGCTAGTAAAAGGCTGATTACACTTAGCGGTCTTAAGGTGGCTGTGTTAGGGTTAACCTTCAAGCCTGGTACGGATGATTTAAGAGAGGCGGCATCGCTTGAGAATGTTCCGTTGTTATTAGAGCAAGGGGCAGATATTTATGCCTATGATCCTGTTGGGGCTAAGAATTTTGCTAAAGTGTATCCAGAGGGTCAGAATGGTAAAGGTAGTATTACGTATGTTTCTAATATCGAGCATGCTTTAGAAGGAGCAAATGTCTGCTTTATTTTTACTGAATGGGGAGAAGTGAAAGCAGTAACCCCTGGAACCTATAAGAAATTAATGAGAACTCCACTAGTATTTGATGGAAGAAACTTATACAGCGTACAAGACATGCAGGAGGCGGGGGTTGAGTATCACTCGATTGGAAGACAGCCTGCAACAAGAAAAGCATTAAAGGAGTCGAATAGTCTTGAATTACAAAATTCTTGATCCAAGTAAGATATACCTTATTACAGGAGCAGCGGGTTTTATTGGATATTATTTATCTAAAAACCTATTAGAAAAAGGCTGTAAGGTAATTGGGATTGATAATATCAATGATTATTATGATGTGAACCTCAAGTATACCCGTTTGGAACAGCTGGAGCCTTATGAGAAGTTTACCTTTATTAAGGGAGATATATCAGATAAGGATTTGGTAATGAAGACCTTTGAAGAATACAAGCCAAATGTGGTAGTGAATCTAGCTGCACAAGCAGGAGTACGCTATTCCATTGAGAATCCGGATGTGTATATTCAGAGTAATATTATTGGGTTTTATAATATTATTGAGGCTTGTAGACATAATCCAGTGGATCACCTGTTATATGCGTCATCAAGTTCTGTCTATGGTGCTAATAAAAAGGTTCCGTTTGAGGAAAGTGATTTTGTAGATAATCCAGTGTCATTGTATGCTTCTACTAAGAAGTCAAATGAGTTAATGGCCCATACGTATAGTCATCTTTACAAGATTCCAGCTACTGGGCTTCGTTTCTTCACAGTATATGGCCCAATGGGACGGCCAGATATGGCCTATTTTGGTTTTACGGATAAGTATTTTGCTAGTGAGCCGATTAAGATCTTTAATAATGGTGATTTTGAAAATGACCTTTATCGTGACTTTACTTATATCAATGACATTGTTGAAGGGATTGAACGATTATTAAGTAATCCACCTGAAGGTGATGTTCAACATAAAGTTTACAACATTGGAAATAACAGCCCTGAGAAACTGATGGTATTTATTGAAACATTAGAAAAGGCCTTAAGTAAAGCTCTAGGTAAAGAAGTACAATTTGAAAAGATATTTGAACCTATAAAACCAGGTGATGTACCAGCTACTTATGCTTCGACAGATAGGTTGCAGAAGGCTGTGGGCTTTAAACCGGAGACCTCGATAGAAGAGGGATTGCAGAAGTTTGCGGATTGGTATGTAGATTATTATAAGGTGAAGTAAAGTCATTAAATTTTAGGTTCTGAAGAATAAATGTTCTTCAGAACCTATTGGTGTTTTTTATGTAAACATAAATGATAGCGCTTAGAAGTGCCATAAACAAGAATTCAGGGGGTGAATTGATATGTGGAAAGATAGCGAAACAGAACTGGATTTTCTTGACTTTGATTATTTGATAGATACAGTTAGTAATATCATAAAAGATGACGCCCTTCTTCCATCGACAGTAGGAGTATATGGTGATTGGGGAAGTGGTAAATCAAGTCTTATCAATATGAGTATTGCTTCACTCAAGGAAGAAAAAGATACCGAGAGTATTTATTTTAATGGTTGGCTGTTTGAAGATTATGAAGATGCCAAAACTGCACTACTAGGAAATATTCTAGACACTATTGAAGAAAATCGGAAGCTCAATGAAACAGCTAAGAAATGTATTGCAGGCCTTTATAAGAGTATAGATAAAATGAAACTAGTTAAAAAAGCGGTTCGATCGGGAACAGGTTTCTTGTTAACTGGAGGAAGTAATGTTTTGGCAGATGTTGCATTATCGACGGTTATTGAAAAAGCGGTTAATTCTCAAGATGGTGTAATTAAAGATGATTGGATAGATAAAATCAAGGCAGAACTGAGTAACAAGGAATTAAGGGAAGATATAAATGCTTTTCGTGAGAATTTTGATATGCTACTAAAACAAACCAAGATTGAGAGGCTTGTTGTATTCATTGATGAATTAGATAGATGCAGTCCCGACACTATTCTTGATACATTAGAAGCTATCCGGCTATTTCTGTATGTCGGAAATACAGTTTTTATTATTGGAGCTGATGAGCGCCATATATCTTATGCCGTGCAAACAAAATTTAATGAGATAGAAGGATATGGGATAGATATAGGAAAGGAGTATTTGGAAAAAATCATTCAATATCCTGTAAGAATACCAAGACTAAGTGCTAGTGAAGTAGAATTATATATAGCTCTTTTATTTATGGAAAAAGAATTAAATCCCGATGATTTTGAAAAGGTTATTGGCCTAGTCCATTACAAAAAAAAGGAAAATTTCTTTGATTTCAAATTGGATTATGGAATTCTTAAAGAATATGATTCCGAAATTGCAGACAAAGTAAAACTTAGCTTAGAAGTTGCTAAACAACTTTCATCAGTTCTGGCTGGTGGTTTAAATGGCAATCCTAGACATTGTAAGCGATTTTTAAATTCAATGGAAATGCGAATGAATATGGCTAAGTATAAAGGAATTGATTTGGATAAAAGAATACTTTCGAAAATAATGATGCTTGAGTATTTCAAACCTAGAATGTTCTCGGAACTTGTGGATGCAGAAATAGATATTGATGGAAGTACAATAGAATTGAGGAACTTTGAAAAAGGAGAACTCGGTAAACTCGAAAAATTAAAGAACTGGGAAGAGGATAGCTGGGTAAAAAATTGGATAGATAAAGAACCTTATATTGGTTCTGAAGATTTAAGGCCCTATTTTTATTTTGGTAGGACTTCTCTTGATAAACAGTATGAAACTGGAACAACCGAACTTAGTAGGGAAGCCCAAGGTGTTTTAAAGAATCTACTTGCGGGAACACAAACAGGTCTTAATTCTGCTATACAAAATGCAAGTAGTGTTAACGACTATGAAGTGGCACTGATTATAGAGCATATATTTGGCCGTATTAAAGAATCAACAGAAATTGTGGATATGCAATTGAGAGCTTTGCTAGAGTGGGGGAGTAAAAAGGAAGGCATACACGTAAGCATTATTAGAGGTTTGCAATCCATAGATGGTTCAAGAATTAAGCCACCACATATTCCTCGGGTTCGAAGCTTTGGAAAAGATATAGGTAAATTATCTGAAATTGATAATTTACTAGATAACTGGGTTAAGGAGAATCCAAAACTAACTTCTTTTGTTGCAGCAGAAAGGGAGGGGTAATATGGGCACATCAAGCATATTTGACGGACCGGTTAATTCCTTGCTTCCAGATGACTATAACGACTCTGTTCCAGATAACAGTGAAGATGATGGCACACCTGAACCGAAGGAAATTGAGCCATCAAACGGAGACTCTGCTGATCCTGACCAGCCAGATGATCAGGATAAAGGCCTAGAACAACCAATAGTCCCTGCCTTTAGGTGGAAGGATGCAAAGACGGCTATGACAAACTATGTAAAGGGTCTTTCATCTGATCGGGGACGTGTTATGAATCATTATGTAGGAGCATCTGGGGGTTCAAAGCAGTTGACGCGATCATCTGCTGCTGGAAGAAGCACTGCAGTTAGTTTAGGAAGGATCCTCCAGGATTTTAGAAATAATGGTGTTGAAACGACTTTGCAGTCATTACAAATTGACTATGTAGGAAAAGGAATCAAATCACTATTATCGGAACTAGTTAATGTGATATCAGGGAAATCCAATTCTAAAGAAGACATGGCTGCAAGAGGAGCTGCAAATGAAGCCGTAGCTGAGATGTATGAGGTTATCACTGAAAATGATGGAGATATAGAATCGTTACGACGAATCGATGAACTTACTTTCAGGAAAATCTTAGAGGTCTTTATGAGTGAATATATTTTTAAAAGGGTTATGAGCGATCTTCAAAGTAGATTTGAGAAGTATGAAAATAATCCTAAGGTTGCGGTGCAAAAGGAACAAGAACTTAAGGATTATGTAAAGGTTAAGGTCGAATTAAGAGTAAGGGAAATCCGTCCTGAAACATTGGACTATTCATCAAAAAGCATATCTAATGAAGTAAATAACTTATTCACTAAATGTTTTCAGGCATTTGAAGGCTATCTTTAGTTATTAATAGACAAACGGAGGTGAAATATCAATGGAATTAGTATACAAGTTTAATGCGGAAGATGATTACCCAGTTCCTGAAGGCGGAAAATTATGTGAAATGAATGATTATCGTTATACATTCTGGAATTCACAACTGGAGACATTACCCAACTATATAAGTACTAAAGGCATAGATTTATTGATGCTATCTTTGGCAGTATATGGTGCAGATCGGTATTTTTTACGAAAAGATGCAGTGGATGGTTGGAAAAGAGACATACATATCCATCTCCCAGTTTTAAACATTGAGAGTATGAATGAAAAAAAGGAATTGATAAAGGATATTCTTGATTTCCTAAGTGGAGATAACTGGAAGGTGAGTTTCCGCAAAAGGGACTTTACCGATAAAGAAAAAATGTATCGAGATAAATATGAAAAAAGTAAAAAAGTAAAGATCCAGACCAATAGAATATGTATGTTTTCTGGTGGATTGGATTCCTTTATCGGAGCTATTGACCTGCTACAGGACAATGCAAATGATACAATATTTGTTAGTCATTACGGTGGAGGTAAAGGCGTACGTGAGTATCAAGAGTTGTTGCAAAAGGAATTTATTAAAGAATTTAAAATCAGTGATAACAATTTCTTTTCATTCTTTGCTGCTCCCCCAGGAGGAATAGAAGATACAATGCGTACCAGATCCTTTATGTTTTTCTCTCATGCTATAGCTTTAGCATCCTGTTTTGAAGGAGATATCGATTTAATTGTGCCGGAGAATGGGTTTATTTCATTAAATGTTCCACTTACTTATTCCCGAATGGGCACTAGTAGTACCCGTACAACACACCCATACTATATGGGACTACTCCAGAAACTTCTAGACGAGTTGGGATTTAATACTCATATTAAAAATCCGTATCAATTTAAGACCAAAGGTGAAATGATAATTGAATGTAAGAATCAGGAGTTTTTGAAGAAAAATATTGCAAAAACTATGTCATGCTCTCATCCTGATGTTGGCCGAATGCGGGGTGAAAGTGAAACCCAACATTGTGGAACATGCCTACCGTGTGTCATCCGTAGGGCATCGATAAAGAAGGCAGGATTTGATGATAGTACACAATATTATGATCCGAACTTTACATCTGGAGATACGGCGAGGACAAATCTAAATTCCTATTTGCTTGGCCTACAGAAATATGATGATAAAAAAGCCTTCTTAACAATTCAAACATCTGGACCATTAATGGATAATATTGGAATATATGAATCAATCTATAAGCGGGGAATGGCTGAACTGAAAAGTCTACTGGAGGAATATAATGAAAAACCTTAAATACGATACCCATGCTCATATTGATTTGTATAAGAATATGAAGGATTGCATTAATTATATTGAAAGTTCACGTAGCTACACAATAGCCATGACTAATGTCCCTGATTTGTATAAAAGGTATATTAGAGAACACGCTAAATACAAGTATGTAAGATTTGCTTTAGGGTTACATCCTGAATTAGTTCACCAGTATAAATCACAAATATCAATTTTTCATGAATTTGTAAAAACAAGTAGATATATTGGTGAAGTTGGTTTGGATTTTACTAAGGGATTAGACCAAGAGCAAATTGAAGTATTTGAAGAAATAATGAGGGCATGTGAACAGCATAATGGCAAAATAATTAGTGTTCATAGTAGGCGAGCAGCAGATAAGGTAATGGATATAATAGGGGAATGTAATGGCAACAGAATTATTCTTCACTGGTTTTCGGGAACAATGAAGCAATTGGATAGGGCCATTAATATTGGCTACTTTTTTTCAATTAATACAAATATGCTTAATAGCAAAAAGGGAAGGGAAATAGTTAAACGAATTCCAACGGATAAGTTACTTATTGAGAGTGATGCCCCTTTCACAAATGCTACGAAACATAGTTACGATCTAGATTTTATTGATTCTATATTTACTAAAACAGCAGAGCTTTTAAATAAATCCGAACAAGAGGTTAGGGAAATTTATTCTGAAAATTTCATGAGACTTCTGAAGTCGTAAAGTCTTACATTTTAAATAATCATTGTCTTGAGAAATATTATAAACAGTCATTTCTTTAGGAAGAGCTTCCCTCAATGTCCATTGGGTGAACGAATCAATCCAGCAGAGCAGATGAAGGAGGTAGGGGACAGGACTTTGTCCCACCAATGTTTGAAAGGGTTTAGTTAGAAAAAGAACAATGACGCCGATTTTTTATCTGGTTTTTCAGAATAAGAGGAAAAGCATTAATCTTTCCCTCCATCAAACAGTGCGCACATTTTTGCTGATGCTTCCAATTCTAAGACCAGATATGTTTACTCTGTATCTAGTTCTACTAAATTTGTTTTCTTCTTCAATGTATAGTTCAACTGCCCTTTTTCTTTGACAAGTTGAATTCCACGGTCCTTTTCGTAGAAAAAGGTCAAGGTCTTGTTCATCTCTGAGTTTTTAAAAAAAGTGGAATTCAGGAACGCAGCTTGAGTGCGTTTTGTCTGAAGTCTATCTGGTTTCATGTCTATAATGAGCGAATGGCCATTTTTTGTGTATACGATGGTTTTGCTGTGATGGGTAGGATCGCTTTCGGTGCTGTGGATATGGGAATGAACAAGCCAAACGGTACCAGCCTTATCAGTAGAGGGACAGCGAATAAGGGCAATCTGATGCTGGGCAGATAGGACAACAGGCAGTTTGTTTTTCTTTTTCAACGTGTAACGGGCCGCTTCGATGGCGCCATCAAGGGTGGATCCATTTTGAAGAAATGATTCTTTTACAATATCATCCGGAGATTGGGCAACAAGAAACGTTTGCGTTCCTTCCAATACCTGTGTGTATTCATAACCATTGTGAAAATGTGAGGCAAGAGCGGATGTTAGACGATTAATGATGTATTGACGATACATGTGTCATCCTCCAATATTGTGGGGTAATGGTTGTTGCGGCACTTGCTTGTTATGTATTTTATTTTAAATAGGGAAGACCAATTACCTCCTGACGTGTGTATAGGATGATGGGTAAAGGAGAACTAGATGTAGTGAATCCATTCCTTATTGTTAAATATTTCACAATGAGGCTAAGATGAATCCGACGGAATCACAATAATAGTGATTTTCATGTGATTCCGTTTTACATGCTTTAGCTTGATGTTTAGTTACTCAGAGTCAGGGTCGGCTTGCTTCAGACATTCAAGCAAATTCGTCTTTTCCTCTAATTCTAGGACTAATGCAGAGGGGCGCATATGATATACATGAGCTATTTTTACCAATGTTTCAAAGCTTGGCTTGGACCGGTCATTTTCAAGATTACTAATTGTTTTACGGTCGAGCTTGGCTTCGAATTCCAACGTTTCCTGGGTCATACGATTCCTTCTTCTTAGATCCTCAAAAAACTTGCCCAGCTTCATGGCCTCAAAATCTATCAAAGGCTAACTCTCCTTTTAACCTAATTAGATAATGAGACCCAAAAATCCACCACGCAAGGAAATGCGCAAAAGTTGGATGAAGGCAAAATTGATGAAATAGGCATGGTGCTCACGTTTCGAGAATGATAAAAGAAAGGTGCAGCATGGAGTCTGGATGATTGTCAGTAACTGAAGTTTGTGGCTTTAGAATACTAGGAAAATATGCTTTTTCATATTCGATTTTACCCTCTGTCAGGAGCATCTGTCAGAGTTTTTAGTATGTAGGGAAATCTATATGAATTGTTTTGGATTTGGAAATTTGTGATAACTATCTATCAGGAGGGATACAAAAATGGCAATACTAGTAACCGGCGGAGCAGGATATATTGGCAGCCATATGTGTGGAGTTGGTAAACGCAGGGTATGAGGTAGTGGTTGTAGATAACCTATCCAATAGTAAGATGGAATCCTTGTCACGTGTGAAAGAAATCACCGGGAAAGAGATTTCTTTTTACCAAGTGGATTTACTTAGTAGACAAGGTTTAGAAACGGTATTTGCTGAAAATAAGATTGATGCCGTGATCCATTTCGCGGGTCTTAAGGCAGTAGGCGAATCTGTCCAAATACCGCTGCATTATTATCACAATAATATAACGGGGACCCTTATTCTTTGTGAGGTAATGAATCAGTATGGTGTAAATAAAATGGTGTTCAGCTCCTCTGCCACTGTGTATGGTGTACCGGAAAGCGTACCGATTTCAGAGAACTTTCCGCTAGGGTCGACCAATCCCTATGGCCGATCAAAACTAATGATTGAAGAAATCCTTCGTGATCTCCATACCTCAGATCCAAACTGGAGTATTTCCCTGTTACGATACTTTAACCCAATTGGAGCCCATGAAAGCGGAAGAATTGGTGAGGACCCAAATGGTATCCCTAACAATCTAATGCCCTATATTACCCAGATAGAAGTTGGAAAGCTAAAGGAACTGAATGTATTTGGGAATAACTATCCGACGATTGATGGAACGGGAGTAAGGGATTATATCCATGTAGTGGATTTATCGAAGGGACATTTAAAGGCACTGGAAAAGATTATGACTAGTACGGGTGTGAGTGCTTATAATCTTGGAACGGGAAAAGGGTATAGTGTGCTGGAAATGGTTGCTGCTTTTGAGAAGGCAAAGTTGGTCGACATTCAGTCCCCTTTTCCCTTTCTAGCCATGTCTTTGAAGCATTATTACGACAAAATCATCGGATATATAAAGCCATGCTCGAAGTTTCGCCCAAAGGTTGAAGAGACCATAGTTGCAACGGATAATTTCCACATTTGTCCTTCTTATGTGAGCCTTATGCTTCATTCCGCAGCCTCCACCTTAAAATATGTAAGAAACACATCCCGTTACTGTGACTTCCCGAAAAATCTGGTTTCACAAAATATTTCACGTAGTTATTAAAGAAAGGACCATGTTCGTTCACTAGTGCCACACTAAAGCTTATAGAGATTGTTTAATTCTGAAAATGTACTAATTTATTTAACAAATAAGTATTACTTTCATATATACTAGAAAGAAGTAAGAAACAGAAAATTCAAATATTTTAATAATGACCTGAGGTATTAAGGGGGACTAAAGGTTGAATTGGAAACAGCAAATTAAGCATGGGCTTGATCATTGGATTCGGCTTTGTCCAAATGAGGAGAAATACGCTTCCATAAAAAAGCAGATCATTGAGTTAACTGAGGATATTGAGGATGAGCTATCGATTATGGTTGTTGGTGAGTTTAACGCTGGAAAATCAACGTTTATTAATGCTTTACTTGGACAAAAAATATTATCTGCTGATGTAGTTCCAGAGACAGCAGTAGTAACAAAATTAACTTTTGGAAAGTCTAGAAAAGTCATTGCTCACTTTCTTGATGGCCATACGACAGTCTATGATGACATATGGTTTTATCAACTAACAGCTGAAAAGGATGGAAACTTTAAAACAATCCGTCATCAGCTTTCTTATGTTGAATTGCAGCTTCCATTAGAGATCCTAAGGGAGTTTACAATAATCGATACCCCCGGATTAAATGCAATCAACGAATATCATACAAAGGCAACAGAGAGATTTTTGGGGAGGGCGGACTTTGTAATCTTCCTGTTTCATGTATTACACGTAGGAACTAAAACGGAAATGAAATGGCTTAAGAAGTTTCATAAAAAGAAGATCTATCCTTTTGGAATCATAAATCAAATTGACCTTATGGAAGATGATGAGTTAGAAGATTTGATTGACTTCAATCAAGCGAATATTGGGCCAGTAGTAAAAAAGTTGGCTGGTGTATCTTCAAGGGATGCATTTAATGCACAGATACAAAAGGATGACCAACTGCTTGAATGGAGCAATTGGAAAGAGGTTGAACAGCTGCTAGATAACCTTAAAGCAGAGGTCGACAGGAAAATGGAGCACACCTATTATAGAATTCTAGAACCATTACGGCAAATGGAAAAGTTTTTTATAGAGTCCAAATTGTCTCTTCCGTTGAAAAAACTTAATTTAGATCAAGTAGCAAAGTTTATTGGCAAGGATATTCCAGAGCTACAATCAACCAAAGAGAGAATTAGTGCCAATCAGGAGCTTGTAAAATCGGTCAGTGATAAGTGGAACAACTTTCTAAACACGACTATTACTACCTTTTATCAGCTTGATGTTTTTCTAAGAAAATTTATGGCGCTTCATCTAGATATGCTTGGCCGAAATGCTTTTAGCCTAAACTTTAATCCTTTGCAATTATGGGAGGAAAGTGTTTTACCAGATTATGATAGGTTTTGTGAGGATCGAAAAGAATTAAATGATAAGATTACTAAATTGAACGAAGAAAGAGAGCGTTTGGAAGAAAGTTGGAACAAGATTTATAAAAGCCGATCACTTAGGAAAAAGAAAAGTTTGAAACAACTTCAAAAGAGAATTGACCTGTTCCACCATGAACTTGATCGAATTGAATGGAAAAGGGGAGCACTTCTCAATCTTTTTAAAGAAATGAACTTCAAAGTAAATGGCTTTAGAAATAGCATAATCACGATAATTGAAAATGATATTAATTTTTATGTAGAACAAGAGAATGAGGATATTGTAAATCTAAAGAAACAGCAGGAAAAGATAGAGGATTATTTTACTGATTTATCAAAGAGTGACCTGACTAATTTTGAGTTATTTTCGATTTATCTAGAAGACTTTCAGAGGAATGTGGCAAAGCCTCTGCAGGATGTAGGAAAAGTTTCTGAAAGAGCAGTTATAGCAGCCTATAAACAAGCAGACAATTATATTCAAGAAATAGTAAATATAAAACAAGAATTACCTCCTGAGGAGGTTTATGCTTGTTGGAGAAAACTGGAGGACTTAACAGTTGTAAATAAAATCAAGTATGAATTAATATCTCCCAATTTTATACCCATCGAGTTAAAGCATCACGATCTATTACCCCTCCCTAATAAAATGAATCACGACATACAGGTAGAAATAAATAAAATTCATTTTAAACAGATAGAATGGATTGCAGGTACTGTTTCCGCAACTATCCTTTCTACTTATATAGGATATTTAGTTTTTATGAATGTTGAAAATGAAAATCCAGTAGCAAAGGAGGTTACCAATACAGTTGCCGATAGTACATCAGTTGACCACAAACAACAACCTTTACAAGAAGAACCTCAAACCCCAATGACTAATTTTACAAAGGATGATATTGAAGTATTTCTCCAGTCCGTCCGCCAAAGGCTGAATGTTACACAGAATAGAACTGGGTTATTTACTGGTTATGGCTGGCTTGAGTATCAGCCTTATTATGAAGACACATCTAAAGGAGAACTTGTTAATTTTGTAGTGACTGATATTGAATATGGGTCGTATGAGGAAATCAAGGCTAATGTCAAAGAAACCTATAAAATAGAAGGCGTCACAAAAGAATTCGAATCTATGTATATGCTGTCAAATATGCCTAGTTCAGGGAATGATTTAATGATTATTGGATTTACGTATAGCCTTGCTAATCAAACAGAAGAAGAAATCATCGTAGAGAATTCCGATTTTGAAGCTTTCTTAAATAATTTTAGAAACAAGTATATGCAGGCTTTGAATACTGGAAATTCAATTTACATTGATGATTTTGTTGAACAGGGAAGCCCTGCCCATAAAGAGCTTCTGGAATACATCGATTCAATTGCCGGAAAAGGCTACACATTTGAACATTTAAACTTTCAAGTGAATCAGGTAATGAAGGTTGAAAATAACGAATATAATGTTTCTACTTTTGAAAAATTTATATTTACTGATGATAAAAATGAAAAGACAGATTATGAGAGGACAAAGGATTATCTAGTCAAGGTTTTACCAGAAAAATGGATGATTATAAATAATATAACGATTATTGATACAAAAAGGGAAAATATTAATATCCCAACTGTTCAACTAGTAACGAATCAAAATGTGAATGAATTCATTCAAAGTTATTACATAGCGTTCGAAAGTGCATTTAACGGAAGCGGCTTTAGCTATGTTCAGAACTATTATGACCCGAATGGCTCAGGATATCATTTGGCGGAATCTTATATTATCAACGCAAACAGCAAGAATATGCGGATGAGTAATCTAGAATTGAATATTGAGTCCGTCTCTCAAGCAGATGATAATCATTACGTGGTTATAGCTAATATTGCTGATGAATATTCTTATCAGGATGGAACGGGGGATCGTAAGAAAATACGTGCTCATTATAAAGTGGGGGTAACACCGAACGGAAATATGATGATTTCGGAAGATCCAACGATTGAAATTTTAGAAAAAGTTGAGTTTTAGGGAGAGTGGGCTGCATGGGTTTTTCATTGAATTATTATAGGATAAAGAAAATGCAATTGCTGAACCAACTCGATAAGCTGCAGGTCGTGCTTCAGGCTATGGGGAATGATACCTATTTAAAGAAGGTTGAGGAACTTAGGAATCAAGTAGAAAATGAACATTTCCAAATTAGTGTTGTAGGAGAATTTTCTCGTGGAAAGTCAACATTTATCAATGCCTTATTAGGGAAAAAGTTCCTACCTTCATCAGTAAAGCCGACCACCACTGTATTAAATATTATTAATTACAGCAAGGAGCCATTTATCAAACTCCATAATCGAAAAAATGGTGAGGAGTATATCTCTGAAGAAGAATTTAAAAGACTGGTTGCCCCTAGAGAACCTATTGTGGGCGACAATGAGTCCGAAAAGCAATATAAGGAACAGGTAGATTATATTGGAAGTATTAAATATGCAGAAATAGGATACCCACTTTCCTTTTGTCAGGAGGGAGTACGGATTATCGATACACCGGGGACAAATGATCTTGACCCTGCAAGAGAGATGCTCACAAACAGTATTATTCCACAATCTGATGCTGCTATTATCCTCCTTTCAGCCACTATGATACTTAGTGAATCTGAAATGAGTTTTCTGAAGGACAGAATTCTTGCGAATGACGTCCAAAAGATTTTTATTGTAGTAAATCATAAGGATCTATTAGCTTCATCTGAGGATGTTGAAAAAGTGTATAACTATGCTTATAAGAATTTGAAAGATATTTTACAAGAACCAAAGATATATATGGTTTCTTCGAAGGAAGCTCTTAATGCTCGTCGAAAGGCTACTGGAGAAGAACTTAAGAATATGCGGGGAAGACCGATATCAGTCAAGCCTTTTGAAGAATCAGGATTTATTGAATTAGAGTCGGCTTTAGGGGATTTTCTCCAGTTTGAAAGAGGGGCAGTTAAGCTGCAAAGACCTATCCAGCGTTTAGAAAAGCTTGTCGCTGAAGTACTTGAGAAGCAAATAAATTTTGAATATGGATCTTTAAATCAGCAAATGGAGGGCCTTCGAGAAAAAGTCAGATCATTTCGTAAGAGGGTTGAGCTGATAAGAAGGGCAGGGAAGGATTCTTTAAAGAAAATTGATATTGCATTAAATTTGGAAGAGTCCGAGGTAACTAAATGGTACCACGCAGAGTTAGTGAAAATTACAGAAAAAGGACTCGGAACATTTGAAGCCAACCGTAATCTTGGTATCGATGAGATTGGTGGCAAGGTGGAAAGGGAAATTGCTCCTCTCGAACGCAAACTACATGAGGATAAGAAAAAGAAAATGACGGAAACCGCAATACGAATCATTGAGGACATTAGTAGACAGCTGAACAATGAGTGGTTCAAGCTGGAAGGGGATATGCAAAGTCATGGCTTCTTAAATACATATAATTCTAAAGATATGGTTCAGTCTGATAGTCTATTACCGGAAACCATAGCTAAGCGCTCCATATTTAATGATATCTTCGATGATTTAGGTACGGCTTGGGAAACAGAGAATAGCTTTATTGGGAAATTGGCTATCGGTGCAGGTTATATTGCAGCTACAGTGATTGGGGCTACTTCTTTTCTTGTTGGAGGGTTATGGGCATGGCTGACCGGCGATACAGAAAAGGAGAAATTCCGCAGGAAGCTTACTGAACAGATGAATTCTACTGAAAAGAAACGCCGCCTTCAATTTAAAAGTGAATGGGATGGAATGGTAAACGCAATATCCAAACAATATCGCGACATTGTGAACGAAAATGTTCAACAGGTAGAGAACCAATTGAACATGTTGTTGGAGAATGCTCAATTAGAGGAGACTGAAATCAATGTAAAGAGGGAACTGTTGAAAACTAGATCCCACACATTAATGCAAGTTCAGACCGATGTCAGAGGTTTGTACCATGAGCTCATGGATCCAGTTAAAGAAGAGGACGGTGTTAAACCATGAACTATACGGTAGAGAAGGATTTACTTAAGGAGAAGGCATGTAAGCTAAAGGAAAGTCTGACTTCCCTTTTACCTGCGAGTTCACAGTTGAAGGCACTTGACGAATTAGAAGAAGATTTAGATCAAGACTACTATACCATTATTGTGGTCGGACAATTTAAACATGGAAAGTCAACGTTCGTCAACGCGCTGCTTGGCAAGGACATAATGCCAAGGGATGTTACACCGACAACAGCAACGATCAATGCCGTGTTCCATTCTGATACTCCGGAACTTCAAATATTAAAAACAGATGGTCAAGTTGAAAAAAAGGAGTTATCTACTGAGGAACTAAATCAATATACAGCTTCTATAGATTTTGATACGGAAGAGATTAAATATTTAAAGTTGTTTATGGATGCCCCATTATTGAAAAATAGAGTGGTACTAATAGACACACCAGGGGTGAATGACCTCAATCAGCACCGTTCAGATATCACCTTCCAGTTTATTCCACGAGCTGATGTCATTATTTTTATGACATCAATGGATGCAGCATTAAAGAAGTCGGAAAAGGTCTTTATTCAAGACTTTTTATTGAAAAACGGCATAGACAAAATCATCTTTACGGCGAATTTTATGGACCGGATAGATGAGGAGGAACTGGATGATACGATCGAATACATTGAGCGCAGAATTCAAAGCATTCTTGAAGGGGAAAATGCAAAACTCTATCCAATTTCAGCCCGAGAAGCACTGGAAGGAAAATTGAATGGGAATCGAGATCTTCTTGATTATTCTGGAGTACCTGAAGTAGAGAAGGAAATTTCAAGAAGAATTGAAAGTGGCTCGCGTAGTATGGAAAAACTGGAGAGGTTCCAATTACGGCTGAAGTCCATTGGTGAAGTAGTAAAAGGTGAGATTGTAACAGCTAATGAATTATCTTCTAAGTCATTAGAAAGTCTCGAAGCTCAGCTAGAAGCCGTTAAAGGGTGGTTTGCTAAGCAAGATATATGGCAAACACAAATACAAACTTATATTAAGGAACGCCGCAATGAAATTAAATTCATGGTGCGGAAATCCGTACAATTTTTCGGGGATAATGTTCGTACTGATATTGAAAACAGGATACAGCTATACCATGGAGCTGATATAAAGAGTTTAGTTGAATCACAGATTCCAATTACAATTAAGTCACATTTCAATTCATGGGTTAATCAATATAGTGAGTATATACATGAGCTACTTCGTAAAACTCAAGTAGAGGTGACAAAAGGACTAACGTCATCTTTTAAACAAAATGTTCATATTCAGGAGGTTAGAGGCTCTAATCTGCAATTTGCTGAATCAATACCTATATTAGAAGCAAAGACAGGAAACGCAAATGTAAAGGCAGGATTAATCGTTGGGGGAGTCAGTACGATGGCCATACTGTTAGGAGGACCATTCTTCTTGCCGATTGTTGGGATGGCAGGTATTCCATTCTTAGCGCAAAAACTGGCTGAAAAACAGTACGAGAAAATTAAGCCAGAACTCATTGCAGTTACTGCCAGTAAAATTGACCAGCTTGTAGATAACTTTTTGGATCAATTATATCGCTATATAGAAAATACGCTGAATCAAATCGAAGTTAAGTCTTTAGAAGAGTTCTCTAGGCTGATAGGTTCATACGAGGTCCTTTTGAAGAGTGAAATTAAAAGCAAGCAAAAGGAATCAGCAATGATTCATGCATTCAAAGACCGGCTTTCTGAGCTTGAAAGTCTGATAGAAGAGGAAATTCTGAGAGGAGTAAAAGCACAATGAGTGATCAAAACTATTTAACGTTATCTGATGCCTTTGACTATGATTTTGGGCAACCAAACGATACCATGGATGATACCTTTCATGAGGCCAATGATTCTTCTCTTTCTAACTATCATGGTATTAGCTCATACGATGGTGCTAACGATTTCATGGATTTTCAAGATCCTTTAAAGCATGCGTACAAACACCAATTTCAACCACTGACTCTGGAATTAGACAATACACATTTTGTCAAGCCTCATGAAGTCAGTGGGTACATTAGGGCAGATGGTACCTCTGTAGAACCTTATTATCGTGATGGAGATGGGAATACCATGATTGACCGTACAGTTGAACAAGGCGGAGGGTATTTTAGAAGTAATCCAGATGGGGATCCTTTTAATAATTTAAGGTAGTAGAGGTAAGAAAAAACTAGTTCTTCTTTTACCTTAAATATGAATATCTTTAGTAGGTTTCTATTATTAAATGGAGACTTAGTGAATTTTGTAATCCTAGGAGGGGGCACCTATACTTTTGTGCCTCACTCTATTTTTATGATATTCAAAGATGGTACAACATAATCACATAATATTTATAGCGGTAATTAATGGAGGAGAAATTCGTGAATTTCTTAATTGGTTATAAAGATGCTGAAAAAAATTTTGGCCATGAAGATCCCATGTTAAAGGAATATACATACGGAGAATCAGGAGCAAATAAGGAAAAACTAATAAAGGTTCAAAAAGGTGATTATTTATTTTTTCATAAGACCATTCATGATAAACGTTACATCACTGCATATTATGTGATTGAAGATGTAATGCTTGTTAAAAATGCAAAAAAGAATCGATTACTAACAAATAAATACGAAAATCCACATCTAAAAAAGGAAATCGAACAACTAACCGAAACTGAATGCGTAGCATTTGGAAATCCCATTTTTTCTAAAATCCTACATGTTCCCTTAGAAATCACACCGGAATTATTAAGTGAATTGTCGAGGCCTGCCAACCTTAACCATAATCAAACTACTTTGTTAGCTGCTATTTCTTCTTCACTTCGTGCTTGGAAAGAGCTTAATAATTCAGATATAGATTATCTATTAAATTTAATTCAACAAAGTGAAAATAAAGGTAGATTAACAAACAACATTATAACTTCCGAAGAAGTGTTTCAAATTTTAGAAAGAGATATTGAAAAGTTTATAGCTTCGAACCCATCGATACTAAATCCAAATTATGTGTTAGAAAAATCCCAATTAATATTTTCAGATGAATCAAGATTGGATTTGTTATTAAAAGATTTTTCAAATGATGAATATATCGTAGTTGAAATTAAAAAAGGATTAATTGACCGAAACGCACTAAACCAAATTAAGCATTATATTAAGCTTTGCAAAGAAGAATTAAAATTAAGTTCTGTAAAAGGAATTTTAGTGGGAAGCGGTGTTTCTTCTTATTTTGAAGAGGATATTAGTAAGGCTAAAAAAGATGGAATAAATGTAAGGAGTTATGGTTGGCAGTTTGCCCTTAAATAAAAAATAAGATGAAATTAAACTTGGATTATCTATCTTATACTCTAGTTCTAACAACTACCTCAAGTGAGGAAAAGGTCACTTGATTTTGGAGGAATAAAAATGACGATTGCTGAAATTCATGGAAAACTTTCTCCTTATGAACATATGGAAGATTTGCTAACTTCTGATGTGTTTTCGACTTTTCGCTATCTCAATCCAAATATGGGGTTAATTCCTTTTCTAAAAAAAGCAGTAGGCTTTATTGATCAAGAGGTACCGAGTTTTTTGGAGGATGTAGAGGAAGCGGATTATATTTTTTGGCCAAGGACGAGCAAGTTAAATAGGGAACCTGATGTTCTCGTCTTACTAACAAAAAAGGATTGTTCAACTGTATCCATCCTAATTGAGGCTAAGTATACATCCGGTAAAAGCAATCTTATTCGAGAAGAGGGAATAACTGAGGACGGAAAAAATACAATTGAACATTTAGATGGAGACCAACTAGCGGAATTATACCAGGAACTTCAAAACGGTAATATTTATATCGATAATAGGGTACTAAGAGAAAGGTTCAAACAATCTGAAGGAAACCGTTATCTCTTTTATGCGACTGCTCATTATGCTCTTCCAAAAAAGGATTTGGATGAATCATTTGATATATTAAAGAAAAGGCACGGTAAACAACTTTGCAATCAATTTTACTGGGTTAATTGGATGAGTGTGCTTGAAGTGATAAAAGAGGTTGATGAGAAAGAAACCTGGGAGCATGCTCCTTCAACAAGACTATTATTGCTAGATTTAAAGGATTTATTCTATAGAAAAGGATTGGTTCCATACCATGGGTTTTTCCATCTTCAATTAAATGTTTCTGAGACAGCGTTCTTTTTCTGGAAGGAAGAGGATCAGAATACGGGAGAGCCTTTTTTATCAGGGATTGATGTTAGTACAATAATAAAGAAAGAACAGCCTTATTTTTGGGAGGGAGAATAACTATATGGCAACAGGAAGAGAGATTAAAGAGGTTTATGATATGATGAAAAGAATTTATGAAGAAACAAGTAAACTAGTTACTGTTGTCAACGATTTATTAGAAAAAGAAGGATATATAGCTGTCGGAGATGGTAGTGTCATGTGGGGGAGGTCAAGCCATTATCGTTCACCAAACTATTGGCTTCCTTATTTTATGCAGCGGGTCTTTGTGAAGGAAAAGGATTCTAAGAAAGGAATAGGGGTCAACATTACTTTCGACAGCAGTATGGATGGCCTAGAGAACAACGTTCCCTTTCTCACCTGTGGCTATCTTGAATTCCAGAAGGATAAGGTAGTGAAAGGGAACGGTCTATATATGGCAGGATGGACAGAACATCCTGAAGCGAAAAAACAAATGGACGGGAATCTTTGTACAACAAATTATAATGACGGTGTTATGACGAAAACCTATTTTCTGCCACTTGATTTGTTAACGAATCAAGTGAAAGTGAACCAATACATTATTCAACCTTTAGTTCATTTGTATAAGGGAGAATATTCTAAAGCAAGTAGTGTGGTTTCTGATGTTGCTATTGGGATAGAGGATATTATTGGAGTAAGGAAACCGTTTTAGAATAGTGTCATGTTTACTAAATAAAAGGAGGTCATATATGGAATTTATCGATTATCTCCAAAATAGACACAAACTGATGAAAGGTGAAAGAGAAATTAAAGAGGAGTCGGCTAGACAATATAATAATAGACTTGTGAATTTGCAAAAGCATAAGATCTATAATGGTGAAAAATATATTGATGAACAGATGTTATTCAAAATCAAAGGTCATTATAAAGACACTACGAATCACTATTCTAGGACTATAAAATATTATATTGAATATTTGAATCATTTAAGCCGAATTTAACGTAAAGCTAGAGTGCCTTATAAGGAAACAAGTTTTTTTTCTCCTGGGAATGGTGCCTGTCACTCACCCGAAAAATCTTGTTTCACAGAATGTTTCACATGGTTATTTTATTAAAGTAATTGTTTGAAGTGGACCTGGTAATCCTTAAGTGCATTTTGTATATCTTGTACAGACTCTGGTTGGGATTGTTCTATAATTCTAGGAGCTAATTCTTTGCCATAATAAACTTACCCAATCCATATATTCATTTTTTCAATAAAAAAACTAAACTGAGAAGTAGGAACGGTACGTTTTCCTACTTACACAGTTTAGTTTCACTCCCATTTTTTTTGTTCATTTAAGCGTTTCGAATGATATCTGCTACAATTTCGTAGGATTGTAAGCGAGTTTGATGGTCAAAAATTTGGCTGTTTATAATAATTTCATCTGTTTGTGTTTCTTCCACAAATTTTTCGAGTTTTGTTTTGACTGTCTCTCGGCTGCCTATGATTGAGCCTGCTAATTTTTGCTGTAAAATTGATTTTTCATAACTGCTACATAGGGCATCCATATCATCTACTGGAGGTTGAAGAGGGACTTGCTGATTACGAATAAGTCCAAGATGATGTTGCAGCAAGGAAGTTGATCGTTTTTCTGCTTCTTCATCCGTATCTGCAGCAATAATATTGGTACCAATCATGACATACGGCTCTTGTAAGATTGACGATGGTTTAAAGTTATTGCGATATAAGGCAAGAGCGGGCAATGTATTTTCTGGTGAAAAATGATTCGCAAAGGCAAAGGGAAGACCCAGTTGTGCAGCCAATTGAGCGCTATAACCGCTTGAGCCAAGAAGCCAAATTGGTATTTGAAGACCTCTGCCAGGGATGGCATTCACTTTCATATTCTCAGGGCTAAAATAAGCTCTAAGTTCTGCTACTTGTTCTGGAAAATCATGTCCATCACTTGTAACGTTTCGACGTAGAGCATATGCCGTAAGCTGATCCGTTCCAGGAGCACGGCCAAGGCCTAAGTCGATTCGACCAGGAAATAGCGTTTCTAATGTTCCAAATTGCTCGGCCACTACGAGTGGTGCATGATTAGGCAGCATAATTCCCCCTGAACCCACTCGAATTTTTGATGTATTCGCAGCGATATGACCAATTAAAATGGAAGTCGCAGAGCTTGCAATTCCTGGCTTATTGTGATGCTCAGCTAACCAATATCTTTTATAGCCCCAATTCTCTGCATGTTGAGCTAAATCTGCCGAATGTTTAAAAGAAGTGTTTGCATCACTTCCTTCAGTAATTGGAACCAAATCTAGGATTGAATACGCAATATCTTGTAGCGTTTTGTTCATTACTTTTTCAACTTCTTTCTATGATAGTATATTAATATAAGAGCATATGAATAGTTTATCAGTAATTAAGAAAGTTTAAAATAATTAAAGAATGGTGCCGGTCACTCTCCGAAAAATCATGTTTCACAACATGTTTCACGTATAAATTCAATCGAAATGATTGTGGAAAGGCTGTTATCCCCGCAAATAGCCCCCTATCGAAATCCTCATCACTCTTCCTCATCCATTTCCATTATTGGCGGAGGGACCACTCCAAAACCCGGCGAGATATCACTAGCTCACCGAGGTGTTTTGTTTCTCGATGAAATGGCAGAGTTCCCAAAGAAAACATTGGATATGTTAAGACAGCCATTAGAAGCGGGAAGGGCCACGATTAGCAGGGCGCAGTCAACGGTCACCTATCCTTCTTCCTTTATCCTCATCGCAGCCATGAATCCATGTCCCTGTGGATATCAGGGGTCCAACTCCCGCTATTGCACCTGTACAATAAAACAAGTTCAAGCCTATAAAAATAGAATTTCCGGTCCCATCTATGACCGGATTTGATATTTTACAATTTTTACATTCAGTGAATTTAGAGCAGCCAACGGAAAGCCGAACAAATTCCACAGATATACGTAAGCGAGTGGAGAAGGCTCGGGAAAGGCAGTATGAACGATATGAGGAGCAAGTTTGCAATGCAAAGGTACCTTTTGAAAAATTGCAATCAACGAGCCCTTTAAAGCAACATCAAATGAAATTAATTAGACAAATAGCAGTCAAACGGCAATGGAGTAATCGTGTTCAAATAAAAATTATTCGTCTAGCAAGAACCATCTCGGATTTAGAGGGAAATCGTCACATTACTGATGAATCCATTTGGCAAGCAATCAATCTACGACGGGAAGAACACCTAAAAGAGCAAATAATAATCGAACGAAACCAAGCTGGATGCCTGAAAGATGGTGATTAACGTGCCACGCGAAGCAAGAATAAAAAGTAAAACAGGTGTTTGCCATATCATTTGGAGAGGTTCGAACCGACAGAAAAGCTTTCATGATGATCAGGATTGGATTAAGTTTCTAGATATTCTCAAAAAATACAAAATAACATATCAACTAGCTATATATGCATGGTGCTTGATGGGAAATCATGTTCATCTGCTGATAAAAGCGGGAAATGAGGATATTTCCATAACAATGAAACGAATGGGAATAAGCTATGCCAAGTATTACAACTGGAAGTACAACACAACAGGCCATCTTTTTCAAGATCGGTTTAAAAGTGAAAATGTTGAAACCACTAGCTATTTTCTAACGGTGGTGAGATATACTCATCAAAATCTGGTAAAAGCAGGGATCATAAATCGTGTTGATGAATGGAAATGGAGCAGCTGCAGAAGCTACTACGGGAAGTCGTGCTATCCAAGAAATTTGTTGGACTATGAGCTAGTTTTAAGAAAGTTTTCAAGTCAACTGACTAAAGCCAGAGATAGATTAAAAGAATTTAATGAAAGAAAAAATAATGATAAGTGTTTAGATGAGCACTAAATGAAGGAAGATTATCTGATGATCAAGCAAGCTTGGAAATCAAGAAGTTGCTTGGTACGATTGAGATTGCGCAGGTCAAGAGCATGCCTAAAATACAGAGAAACGAAATATTGAAAATGGTTAAACAGATCGATGGACTGTCATTAAGGCAGGCAGCGAGGATTTTGGGGATTTCTTTGAGTTTGGTTTTTAGGGCTTAGAGGGTCAGGGAGCTTATAAGGTATAAAGTAGTTATATCGAAACGCGGAACCGTCCCGGCGTTTCAGAAAGCGTCGCAGGGCTTTGAAGAGCTAGCAAAAGGTATTGGAAATGGTAAAATTGTTTTTGAGAATCGGTCACTATGACGCCCCGAAAAATCTTGTTTCCCCCGCTGTTTCACGTGGTTGAAACAGCGGGGGAAACGCCGGAACCGTCCCCATATTTCAATTTGTTATTTTTTTCCAAAGTTTATGATATGCATCTTTTGGTGAATCTAAAATAGAAAGAGTTTCTCTGTCTATTAATTCCTTAAAAACCTCATTGATTTCAGTTTTAACTTTAAATATGATTTTGTTTCTTGTTTTTTCTAACTTGTTCATAATTTTTGTTAAACCGATATCATCGCTAATTGCCTCCCATACTTCTGTGGGAGGGTCAAAAAGTGCTTTCAACCGCATTCTTTTAAAATATGTTGAATCAAATTCAAAATTTAAGCCATTTATATATAATAACTGAATGAAATTATCTGTACCTTTATTTGTAATTTCTGAAAATTTTTCTTCAAGTGTTTTATAAATAATCCCCTCACTGAGTGCGTCGGCGAATTTAATATTCTCATCTTGATATTGCGAGAGCATATCATCTAAGATTTCTTTTATTTCTACAATCAACACGTCAATTGACATAAGTAATTTAATTTCAGGTAGATTATTTACATTAGTATACTTGTTAATTTGTTCTTCGTTTATTCTCTTTACTTCTATTAATTTCAGTTCATCAGATATTCTATTTTGCTCAGTAGATATGTTTTTTGCTTCTTCAGCTATTTCTATACCTTGTTTTGTAGCTATATAAATTAAATAACTAAAAATAGCAGTTATAATTACCCCTATTGATGTAATTAATACAGTAGTAGTCGCACTATAAACATCAATTTCTGATTTATCATAAGTGAAATGACTAAATAGAAAATCTTCAAATGGATAATATAAACAAATAATAATAAAAATAATTAATAGGCTAAGTAAGATCATTTTTTGAATTATATTTGAATATAAATCGTTATCTTTTTGTTTACCTTGAAATTGGTGTTTTTTTACAAAAATCAATAATACAGAAAAAATTACTCCTACTAATAAAAAATACCAACCTGGTTTGGCTAAACCCTCAAATATTATTCTAGTTAATTCGTTCACTGTATAAACCCTCTTGTCCTTATATATTAAAGAAGATCGTAATGACTAATACTAAGTCAATCAAGCATGTTGGTTGAGAAAAAGAAGCTATCTTCAGTTTAATCAGCGGTATAATCAATCTCAATTAAGTCCCATGCTGTTACAATCCCTAGTGGTTTTTCACTGCTATTACCATTTTCCGTTATAATGACCATCTCTATATCACGCTTTTCTTGGTGTGCCCTTTCATAAATGTCTTCAATCTCGAAAATATTCATTGATTTTGGAGCGAACACAATTGGATGATTATTTTCATGAAGAAGTATTTCTTTTACTGTAACATTCCCCAGATTGATGCTATTTTGTACAAGATTATTTGCAATCCATTCTAAAATCGAACCAGCTCGTAAAAGACCGATACATTCACCTTCCTGGTAAATGGGAAATTGAGAATAGGAGTATTCTTTTATTCCTTGAACTACTTCTTTCAATGTAGTTTTATCGCTAAAATGTACAGGTTTACTAGCAATTTTCAAAGCATAAAACGGTTGATCGAAGAAGTAAGCAATCTGTTCAATCTGATTAACAATATCTTCATGCGGCTCAGCGATATAGTATCCTATTTCTCTTTTATCATGAACCATTGCATTTCGTAATTTAGCAAACTGGTATAAATCATCTTCGTATGTACGTATTAATGAAAAACTTCTTGTTCCAGATCTAACTAGTTGTGTAAACCGATCTGTTCTAGAATCAACCATTCTTATTAATGCTGCATGTATCCGATTAAAAGAAACCTCAAATCGCTCAGATAAGATATTCGTTCGTAGTTCATTTACCATGTTAATTCCTCCGTTTATTCTAATTCCCTATTACTGACTTATTATTTGTTTTTTTAAACTATGAATAGAGGTGGATTAATAGTTTTAATATATAAAAAGTTGTAATATGAGCATATTATACTATAAATAACATTTATTTTGGGTAATTAAGAGACCGTCACATTGACGTCTCGAAAAATCTTGTTTCACATTATGTTCCACAAATCATGTTGTAAGATTTGCTGAATAATATGTCGCTCTATAAGGAGGAAACTGGAGAGTAGAGCCTTTTAGGCTTTAATTACTGCTCTTATCTTTAATGAAGCAGGATTAGAAAATTAAACTCAATCCTTTGCTATAATGATATATACATATAATTAATATTTAGGCGGGATATTATGACAAAAAAACTATTAAACATCAATAATATGGAAGGAGATAGTAAAGGAGGAACAGGGAATTCCTTTAAAGGATGGGATATAGCTATTTGGATTACACCCATTCCTATTTTGGGTTATGGTATTACCTTTTCTTATGAGTGGGGTGTTTCCCGTTTTTATGAATACCCAACTTCTTTTATCAGTTTGGATTCTACAACTGTAGCAAAAAATTGCTTGATTCTTGTCTTGATTCCACTTTTTATATTAATTTTTCCTGAATTGATACGTTTGTTTGATCGTTTTACATCGAAAGTATCTGACAAATTTCTAAAACGCAAAAGAAGTGAACAACCAGCCATAGTAGAAAGATGGATGAGAAATTTAATTATTTCATTCCTATTAGTGGCCGTGGTTGCTTCAAGTCTTGGAAAAGTATTAAACTTTTATTTTAACGGATTTATTCAATCTATTCCAATTGATAAAGAATACAAAAGTATATTATCTGAATTAACTTTTGGCGTATTGATAGTTGTAACTTTTTTAGCCATTCTCATTTTATATTGGGGCTGGCAATCCGTTTTTATAAAGAAAAATTATGTGGTGGGGATTCCCGTTCTTACTTTTTTCCTCTTAACCTATCCTTACTTTTCTGGATTCGCAAGTTCGGTTAGTAAATATTCCTATTATGTCATTGAAGGAGAAGCGGAAACCTATATTGTGTTGAATTTTGTGAAAGATAAATTGCTGATTGCTCCTCTTGACTTAAAAAATGGTACCATCACACCAGAATACTCCTTAATCGAGGCAAAAACAGATTTTGAACCAAAGGACGAAAAAGATGGGGAACAGCTAACATTTAATCTAGTTAACACCGGTACCTTATCAATAGGAAAAGTGGAAACAATTCGTGAAGTGAAAACACAAGGTCCAGATCCACTCATAGGGGATTAGGAACGGAGTGGTGCCTGGTGTAATAGATAATATTGTCGAAAGGTTTTCCTTTCGGAAGAACAAAAATACCCCAGTTTACTTCATGTA
>NZ_JBHZRC010000013.1:0-75831 GCF_043641075.1 Niallia oryzisoli
ATGAAGTAAACTGGGGTATTTTTGTTCTTCCGAAAGGAAAACCTTTCGACAATATTATCTATTACACCAGGCACCACAAAAAGACATTTGTATTATATTGTCCATTTGTGGTGCCTGACACCAATATTGAAAGCAGGGGGACGGTTCTGCTGCTTCCTATGGAAGCAATAGAACCGTCCCCCTGCTTCTACACTTCAAATTTCACGAGGAAGGTTGTGCCTTCTGTGCTTGTTTGGATTTCGATTTTGGCTTGGTGCCGGGCGGCGATGCCGTAGCAGACGCCGAGTCCGAGGCCAGTTCCGTTATCTTTTGTTGAGAAGAAGGGAGTGCCCAATTTTTCCAAGACTTCTGGTTTAATTCCTTCGCCTTCATCCTTCACTGATAGTACAACATAATTGTCTTCCTTGAACGTTCGGATCGTAATCATTTTTCCAGGCTCCATGGCCTCTAAGCCGTTTCGGTAAAGGTTCAGAATCAGCTGGCGGATTTCATTTCGATTGACCATCAGGCTGGGAATGTCCGATAATTCCAGCTCAACCTGTTTATTCTGGTTAGAGGCATCGGCCTGTAGTAAAGGAACCATGTCACCGATAATCGAATTTAAATCCCATTTTTGTAAACCAGCTAACCTTGTATTTCCCATTGAAAGGAACTCGGTGATGATTAAATTGGCACGATCAAGCTCGTCAATCATCAAGCGAAAATAATCATGATATTTTGCACATTCGTCATTGTTGCCTAATAGCTGCAGGAATCCTCGTACGGTTGTCATGGGATTTCGAATTTCATGGCTGATTCCAGCAGCCATTTGCCCAATTAAATCGAGCCCTGATAAACGTTTCATTTCGTTCTCGTACTTTTTCTTTTCTGTTACATCTTTGAAAAAGCTGCAGATTCCGTCATCAAAGGGGTAAACTGTGATCTCGTACAACAAATCATCATAGGGAAAGTTAGCTTCAAAGTGAACAGGAACCCGTTCTTCCATCGCCCGAAGATATTCCTTCCCCCAGATTGTTTCCTTCAACTTTGGAAAAACATCCCACAGCTTCCGGCCGACTAAATCACTTGCCGCCATTTTATCAGGAAAATAGGGATGGTTATTGACATAAATGTAACGCCACGATTTGTCCAAGGCGACAAAGCCGTCCGTAATACTTTCAACGATATTCATGATTCTTTTATTAGCAGAGGCCAGCTCCTTTGTACGCATTTCAATCGTGCTTTCAAGCATATCCCGATGGTGAATTAACTCCATCGTCAATTGATCCTTCTCTTCCTCAAGTTTCTTTTGCATTTCTAATGCCTTTTCAAGCTCTTGGTTCTTCCTTGTAAGCTCGTCCTTGGAATGCTTGAGAGTCAGATGTGTCCTGACCCTTGAAATCAATTCCTTTCGATGAAAGGGCTTTGTCATATAATCAACGGCCCCTAAATCAAAGCCTTTGACGATGTCCTCTGGCTCATTTTTTACGGTTAAAAAAATTACTGGTATATCTCGATACCGCCGGTCTGCTTTTATCGTCGCGCAAACCTCATAGCCATCGATATCGGGCATCTCTACATCTAATAAAATCAGGTCAGGGGTATGCTCTGTAAGGAACTGGTACACCTCGAGAGCACCTTGTGCAATACCGAGCTCATACCCATGATCTGCCATAATGGTCGCCAAAACTTGTATATTACTAGGGTTGTCATCCACAATTAGCACTAACTCATTTTTTTTATTTTCCATCTGGTTGATCCTCTATTAATATTTTTTCAATTTGTTTTAGTTTCGCTTTGATTTTTATAATATCATAGCATTCGACATGGCTCATTAGTTCTTTTCCTTCGGACATCAAAAGCTTGGATTGATGCTGCTGACCAAGTGTAATTAACCTGTCAGCTAAGCCTTTCACATTGCTGATGATGATAGAAGTTTCTAGCTTTTTCACAATTGGGAGCAATTGACTTCTTATTTCCGCCAAAATCTCTGGGGCAAGGAGGTTGTCCTTGTCTAACCCTTCAATCTGGGAGGCGTTTGCCAAAATGGCACTGTCTGGATGGAAAAATTGTGACACCATAGTTAATAACTGCTCTGAATGAACAGGCTTTAGCAAATAACCGTCAAACATGCTGTCCGCAGGCAGACCTTGAGAGGCGGATGCACTTAAAGCAATAATTGGAATGTCTTTGGTATCCTGCTGTGTTTTCAGTTTAGCAGAAGCTTCAAATCCGTCCATGACTGGCATCACAATGTCTGTAATGATCAAATCAGGCTCCTCCTGCTCGCAGATTCTTATCGCTTCAAGCCCGTTTTCCGCAAGAAGGACTCGTAGCCCCGCCTTTGAAAGCAATTCTTTTAACAAGAAACGATTGGTTTCAATATCATCAACAACCAGGATGGTTTCATTGGCAAACTGATATTTCATGAAGGAAGTGGTGTCTCGATTTTCGGAAACAGATTCCGTAGCCGCGATCTGGACATTGGAAAAATTCACAGTGAAAATGCTGCCTTTGCCGACTTTGCTTTCCAGTGAGATACTTCCATTCATCATTTCAACTAATTTTTTCGTAATCGGCAGACCTAAACCAGTCCCGCCATATTTTTTGATGCTTTGCCCCGACACCTGGGTAAATGACTGAAAGATGTTTTCCTTTTCATGTTCAGGAATGCCGATACCGGTATCTTCAACGGAAATTTGCAGGTCGACACAGCTAATATCGTTTGTTGTAGAAGGCGTTACGTGTAACGATAGCTTCACATAACCTTTTTCCGTAAACTTCACTGCATTACCGGCTAAATTTAAGAGAATCTGACGGATTCTTACTTCGTCAAACAGGACGAGTTCAGGTACCACACCCTGAATGTCAATCATAAATTCAATGTCCTTTTCCTGCACCTTTTGCATGAAGATGGTCTCGATTTCTTCTAAAGCAGCCGGTAATGTGACAGGCTTGTTATGCAGTTCAATTTTTCCTGCCTCAATTTTAGAAAGATCGAGAATATCATTAATGATCGTGAGCAGGTTATTTCCTGCTGTATGGATCGTTGTAATATAGCTTTTGTGCGTATCATCCTCGACTGTGTTCTTAAGAAGCTCGCTAAAGCCAATGATGGCATTTAACGGCGTGCGAATTTCATGACTCATATTCGCGAGAAACTCGCTTTTTGCTGCATTGGCCTTGTCTGCTTCTTGTTTTGCATCGTTTAATTCAACATTGGCCTTTTCAATTTCTGCGGTTCTTTCTTTTACTTTATCTTCAAGGTTATTAATATGTCTATATAATTCATCTGCCATATTATTGAAGGATTTAGCCAGCATGCCAATTTCATCATTTTTGTAGACCTTTGCTCTTTGCAGTAAATCTCCTTTAGAAAATTTTTCCGCAGATTCAATCAAGTTATTGATTGGTTTTAACATGAAATCAGTGCTTTTTTTGTAGATTCCTATCGATAGTAGAAGAGCTAAAATCGATAAGAGGATGGCAGTTTGGATGTTTTTATGAATATCTGCTGTAAATGGATGATCCGGAATGGCAGTGATAATCAGCCAGTTGATTCCTTCTCGTTCATATTCTGTTAATTTAATATGGAGTTTTCCATTTTCTGTTTCTTTAATCATTTTATTTTCATTTGTTGTTAAAAGGTGGTTATAGGCATCCTTGATTGATGTATCTTCTATTGTATCAATCGAGATTCTACTGTAAGTTCCATCGGCATTTTTTTGGAAATTAGGAACGTCCAATGAATTTGCTACAAGATCCCCTGTACTTTTCTCCACGACATAGGCCGTTGCCATTCGGTCGGATACAACATCCTTTAAAAATTTGTTTAGGCTTGAAAGTGTGATATGTGTACCTAATACACCTTGAAGCTGTCCGGCTTTATTGTATATAGGATAGGCTGAAGTCAGCACTAAATCATCCTTTACAAAATGTTTATATAAAGGAGAGAAAATGGGTTTCCCAGCCTGCTTGGCCATGGTATACCATATCCTTGTCCGTGGATCAAACTCGCCAAAGTCGTCGACAAACACTCCCTCTGTCATAAGGTCTGTGACAGTGAAATAGTAGGAGTGCCGATTTGTTTCAGCTGTGCTGCGGTAGAGCTCAATGTCATTGTTGGCATTTCTTCGTGCGCCGAAATAATCTCCATTTTCCATCCCATAGCTAAAGCTATAAATTTCCTCGCTGCTTGATTGAATGAGATTGGCGAAGAATTCTTCACGCTTCGGCTTATTGGAAAAATCAATAATGTTATCCGCGATAATTTGCTGATTTAATTTGTTCATATCAGTTGGAAGACTAATCAGCTCGTCAATTTCATTGAGGATGTCTTTACTCGCATCGTTTTCCAGCTTTTCAATAAAACCCTTTGAGGACTCGTTCCAATTTGAAAATATAATAAAGCCAATAATCATAAGCGTACTGACCATTAGAAAGATAAAAGATATACTAATGATGCCTCGAATTGAACTTGTTCGCTTTTCCATACATCTTTCCCCATTTCTGAAACCCATTACATTCAAGCAACTCTCTATCTCATCTTAATCTAATAAATAACTTCAATAAAATACTCTCCTGATATAATATATGTCTATATTGTGAAATTTAGTTTAACGGAGTATACAGGGGGACGGTTCTGCTGCTTCCTATGGAAGCAATAGAACCGTCCCCCTGTACTTTTTTATAAGGAGCCTCTAATTTATAGAGGATTTGGATGTTGCTTATCGAATATTTAAAATAATATATATAGTCATCTTTTATCATCTTGCCTATCATCGACTATTGAGTACTTTTGAGGGGTGAACGAGCATGAAAGCAGTGAAGATGTTGATTCTTGTGTTGTTAGTTGCTTTACTCCCGTTTCAAATGGCATTGGCAAAGGAGAGAAAGTCGATTGATTCCTACGAATTTCACGATGAAGGAATTGATCAGCATTGGGCCTATGAAGAAAGCGAGAATCTACTTTATGCCGATGTAATGGAAGGATTCATGGGAGATGATGGCAGGATGTTTATAAAGCTGAATGAATATATCACCCGTGCACAATTTGTGAAAATACTCGTCAATGCGTTAGGGTTAGCAAGTGATGGATCTGGAAAGAGCTTTTCAGATGTAAAACAGGATGAGTGGTACGCTGATTCAATCAGAATTGCCAGTGATTTAGGAATAATTGACGGCAATGACGGATATTTTTATCCAGAGAATTTTATCACGCGCGCTGAAATCACAAAGATTCTTGTGCTGGCTTTTGACAAATCAGTGCCTTTCTCAAATGAAGGTGGAAAAGCTTTTGCTGACATAGACCATGATAATTGGGCGGATACATTCATTCAGAAGGCTTCCTCGGTAAACATTGTCAGTGGATATGGAGATTCCTTTTATCCAAACCTATGGGCTACGAGGGCAGAGGCGTTTGTTATGCTGAATCGGGCGCTTCAGAAGGAACAGTCAGATTTGCCGGAGGATACGGAGCTTACAGCAGTATTGAAAGATTATATAACAAGTGAACATATGCTGGTAGAGACAAATCAATTTGCAGGGATTGCGGACTTAAAAGAAGAATATGGAACAGGGTTCTATCAAGCAGGCGGAGGAGACCCTAAGCCGTTTGATTGGTTTTATCCAGCGGTAGAGGAAGCCGAAATCAACATCCAAATCGATGAAGAAAATATGCAATTTAAAGTAATAGAAAAATCAAACCGCTTTGCCAAAGTCCAAGTAACCGGCATCACCGTTTCTGTCCAAGCAACCATTCCATCCCAGCCTGAACTCAATCAAGACTTCACCACCCAAATGGACAACGGAGAATATCACCTCAAAAAAGACCCAACCAACGGCAAATGGAAAATCTATAATTATCAGGACAGATAAAGCGGAAGCGGGGGGACGGTTCTCTCGCTTCCAATACAGAAGCAGAGGGACGGTTCTTTTGCTTCCAAACTCATCTTGTTCTAGGGGAAAAGCCTGAGGATGTCCAGTATCCTTCGGCTTTTCTATTGTTTAATGGAACTGGATGTTGTTTCGAGTCTTTATTTTGTCCCTGAAATGATCCAAGATGATCTTCGTAGTCTTTGTTATTTCTTTGGGCAGCCCATCCAATGAGAAGTAGGCAGCCTTGCTGATCTCCTTGTGATCCGGTTGTATTTCCCCCTGATCACCGTATGCTATGTAAACTGCAGCTACACTGTATACTTGGTCACCATTCGGATATACATGGTACAAATCTTTGCCTGAAAATATATCAAAATAGGCTAGATTATCCGGATGTATTCCCATTTCTTCCTTCAGCTCTCGTCTAATTGTCTCCTCAAAGGTTTCGCCAGGCTCCATATATCCACCTGGAAGTCCCCAATTCATGGTGTCATTTCTGTATTGAAGCAGGACACCGCTTCCCGAGTCTAGAATAATAGCCCCGGCAGAATTTAAGATAATAGGATCGTTTCCTACTTTGCTTCTAATGTCCTCGATATAGCCCATTTTTGTTTTCCTTTCCGGTTGGTTCTTTATTAAAATTTATGCCCAAAATGACTGGCTAGATTCACTTTTTTTATTAACCTGATTCCAAACATGCTATGCGTGAAATGGGTAATATAAGAATGTGACAATGATTGGAAGCAGGAGAACCGTCCCCGTGCTTTATTAGTACAAAAGAACGAAATTCTGTTTTTTGATGGACTTCTGCGTTCATTTCCTTATATTTCTACATTTCAATGGGCAAATATGATATAAAAAGGAAGGGGGGAATATACTATGAAAAAGATTTTGCGATTAGGTTTTCTTGCTATGCTGATTATGGCCATTATGACATTGGCTGCAGCCTGTGCACCAGCTGAGAAGGAGACTGTCGATCCTGCTGACGAAGAAGTGCAGGGTGAAGTACAGGAGCCTAGTGATACTGACGAGCCTAGTACAGATGGACAAGCTAAAGATGATGCAGATGAACCAACTGATACTGACAAGCCTGCAACGAATGAAGAACCTGCAGAGGTGAAGGAGCCGGCTGCTGGCAATGAACCGGTTGGCGGCGACGAAGAAGACGCTAACGAGCAGACTGTTAAAGGTACATTTGGCGGCTTAGCAGACCCTCATACATTTGAATTGAAGACAAATGAAGTTCCTGAGGGAGTAATGGCCTTCCAATTTTACGATGAGGAAATTGGAGCTAAGCTTGCTAACATGGAAGAAGGACAAGAATTGACTGTCGTTTACACAACAAACGAACACGGACAAAATCTTGTTAAGAGCATTAAGTAATTGCAATACAAAGGGAGAGGAAGCCGTTATTGAACGGTTTCCTCTCTTTTTATAGCCATCTTTTTTGAAAAAAAGATGAGTGTAAACAAGCTGCATAGCTTATCAAAAAGAATGCAAACTAACATAGCGGGTGCCGATAACGGAATGGATATCTTAACAGATGCGTTCTTAGATTGTCTGCATCCTTGAACGAATATCCAAAATAACGAAAAGGGTGGTTAATAAATGGCTAAAAATAAGAATCGAGCTAACAATAAAAATAATGCCTTACCAAAAGCAGATGTGGAGTTTGCAGAAGAGAGAGGAAATGGGTTTGAAAAAGTAGCCTTAAAAGGGCTGAACGAACAAAATAAGTAAAATCAGGAGGGGCAGTTCACTGTCCCTTTAATACTTGCTTGATAGGATCAAGCTCAAAGGAAGCGGGAGAACCGTCCCTGCGCTTCCGAAGCATGAGAACCGTCCCCCTGCTTCGGATTTGGCTCTGTATGTTAGCCGATAAATTCAATGAGATCTTTATTAAATTTGTCTTTTTCTTCCCAGAAGGGGCCGTGTCCGCTGTATTTGAAGGGAATGGCATAGGAATTTGGGATGGATTGATGTAGGATATGTGATTGCGAGAATGGAATCACTTGATCATGAATTCCATGGATGATGAGGGTTGGGACAACTATTCGCGCTAGGTTTGATGCTAAATTTTCATCTCTTAAGGAGATGATCGTCTTTAGTGTGGCCCAGCTTGCTGCTTCTAGGCCCAACTGGATAAACCATTCAGAGAAGGGGCGGGTAGCATTTTTATAGAAAAAAATATCGCTGACATCCTCGAGCATGCTCGGGCGGTCATTGCTACCCTTATTATAGAGCTGGGCGGCAGTTTCCTTTGTAAACCCAGTGGGAGCCGCCGCATCTACAAGGACCAGTTTAGATACACCATAGCCATTATGGCGTGCCATGTACCGGATTGAAATCGCGCCCGCCATTGAATGTCCGACGAGCGTAATGTTCTGTAATTGAAGTGTCCGAATCACCGTCCATAAGTCATCTGCCAGCCGGTTGTAATCATACCCATGCCACGGTTTATCCGATTTTCCAAACCCTCTCAGGTCAATGCCGATGCACCTAAATCCCATCCCAGGCAGCACATTAAATTGATATTCAAACAGATGGTGATTCAGCGGCCATCCGTGAACAAACACGATTGTACGGCTTCCTTTCGGATTTAAGTCCTCCACATATATGTTCACATTACGCTCTGTCATTACAAAATAGCCCAAACTGCAACCCCCCTAAAAACCTTTTAAATAAAATATATGAAATGGACAAGTAAGAATAGAAGCGTGCAGATTGTTCTTTTACTGAAGTGGAGGGGTGTTCTCATGCTTTCTATTTACAAGTTAGGTGGATATTGCGATATAAAAAGAAGTGCCTGACCAAATGGATCGGGCACTTCCTTGTGTTATGCGAAACGATTTCATCAATGCGGAATATAGGAATTACTTTTATTAGAGCTTGGGCAGTAAGCGAATTGACCCATGCTTTATGCAATTGAACTTTTTACAAAAACAGCTTCTGGTTAATTGGCAGATTATGTTCTTCGCAGTAGCTCAAATAATGGTCAATGAACCAATATACATCGATGATAAAGAGAATACGGTCATCCTCATCAAGAAACTCTTCAGATCCATTTAAATGGAATAAGGTTTTCATGCCATTTTCAGACATGAGGGTGTGGGTTCTGCCCGGACTTTCACGGATAAAGTCCCCAGGTTTTGCGACCCAATCGTACTCCTCGTAATACCAGCTGCCCTCAAGGGTAAAGCCTGTTACAGGACCTCGGTGACGGTGACGTCCAAGTGAACCCCCGGCGTCCACGCGTAGGATATTAACCGCAGCATTATTACGTACGTCAAATGACAAGTGGCGAATCCATACTTTATCATTGCCTGGGAAGGGAATCCAAGGTGATTCTTCTTCCGACATACTTAAGTATCCCTCTTCCAAAGCAAACTGATCACGTCTAGTATCTAATTTTTCTTCAATTGGAATATAGCTTTCAATCATCCTGGTTACCTCCCTAATTTTTATTATAAGGAACCCTCATTAAACCCTGCTTGCCAGCTGCTGTTTCACAACTTCCAATGTCCAATACTTATCCGGACGGTCTGCCTCCAAACGCTCTAATACTTCCTTATGAATTTGAGCCACTTCAGCAGGAGTAATCAAATCCTCGTCAGCCACTTCTTCAATGACCACAGTGGTTTTATCTTCATAGAGATGCTCTCCTTTTAAGCGAGCAGTTTCAGGGTCATATGGCCATAAGAAAACTTGACGGCTTGTATAATGATAGATTTTTTCAGGATCTTCTACATGAAATCCTAGGTCAAGCAGAGCCTGTCCTTTAATTAATTGATGAAATGTAAGCTCGTCTGCGATTCCCCAATCTGCTACGGCTAATAGCTCATCTGAATGCCAAAGAACCGATTGAGCAGCAATATTGTAGAAGCCAACTACTCCCTCTTTTTCCTCAATGACCATAGGATTCTCTCCCCAAGTGACTCGATATACTGGGTGATCGACGGTCATATCGGAGGCGACAATTTTATCGAATTGACCGGACCCCTCAAGAAGGATATGGCGGCGGTAGTTTTCGAGAATAGCAATATGTAGCGGGTTTGTCGTTTTTTCTAATAAATCGGCAATTGGTTGTGTACAGGTTCTGATTACCTCTTTAAATCTACTCATATTTCATTCCTCCATCATGTAAATGTTTTCAAAAACCGTTGGGCGCCTGGTTTGTATGATCATTTTATTGTAAAAATGAATCAATTAATAGTACAATAATTGCTAATATTATGAATATTTTTGAAAATAAAGTCTAAAGGATGGGAAAATCCATTGGAAAATCTTATTAAATCAGATGAGATGATAAAATATTTACCCGAATCAGGCCATATTTTAGATACTCTACGTAAAAATTTAATTGCTGCTTTGGGAATGGATCGTGCCAAAGGCTTTTTGCTCCGTTATGGCTGGGATTGTGGAGAAAAGTTTTCTGAGCTTTTAAAAAGCAAGGAAGAATACAAATCATTAGCGCTAGAGGATTTATTTCTTTATGGCTCGAAGATACACGGACTTACGGCTGACTTAGGCGTTGATGTCACAAAATTAGTTGTTGACCCTTACACAAAAGACTATTTTTCAGAAGGATACTGGAAAAGTTCACAAGAAGCAGAAAAACATATTGAACACTTTGGCTTATCCTATGAACCGGTTTGCTTCACATTAACGGGCTACGCCGGCGGTTATGTCAGCAGTATTCTGGGGAGGCAGGTTATTTTTAAAGAGGTGGAATGCAAAGGGAAGGGTGACCCGCATTGCCATTGGGTTGCTATGCCTATAGAGGATTGGGGAAAAGAGATTAAGGAAGATTTGGACCACTATCAAGAGGAGAATTTAGGCCAGGAGTTAGATAATGCCTTTAAACGGATTGAGGAACAAAAGGAAGTATTTAAAAGAGCATTACACATCAGTGAAAAACTGCCGAATGCAATCTTAAACGGCAGCGGGCTGCAAGGGATTATTATGCTCATTGAAAAAGAAATGAACTATCCTGTTATGATCGAGAATATTCAATTGGAGCGAATCGAAGCCAGTTCTTGCTTGGAAAATAGCGATATGAATTCTGTTTATGTAAGAAAGGAATTACAACAATTTGTTCAGTCCGTATTTCCTGCAAAAAAAACGTTCCTTATAAAGGTCCCACAAGCAGGGGACTTCTATAAGCGGCTGGTATCTCCAATCTTTCTTCAAAATAAATTATTTGGATTTCTCTCTTTTATTAAAAAGACAGGTGATTTCTCCGAATTGGATTATTTAATCATTGAAAGAGCCTCATCGGTAAGTGCCATTCAGATTTTAAATGAGACTTCAGCTTTTGAAAATGAGCAACGATTAAAAGAGGAATTATTAAATGGAATTTTCCAAGAGGATCTGCCAAAAGAGAATCTAATTTATCGGTTAAAATTAGCAGGTTATAATATTGAGCAGTCCCAATATGTATTTGTCTTTCATTTAAAAAGGTTTGATCAACAGGATCAACTGCTTGATGAAGCTTTTATTGAATGTAAAAAAACAGCTGTTGAACAGTTGTACAAGGCTTTTGAGCATCGTAAAGTAAAGGGATTGGTGTCAACGCGGGTCAATCAGATTATTGCGCTAGTACCGGAGGAAATGGTTGATTCCTTTTCTTCGTTAGTATCCGCGGGAACCTGGCTGTTGAATCAAGTGTTCGCCGGGAATATGGTGATGGATGCTACACTAGGGATTAGTACGGTATGCAGAAAAGTAGGGGAATTGAAAAGAGGACTGGTTGAGGCACAAAAAACAATCAGCATGATGTCGTTTAGCAAGAGTCCATTGAAGGTTAAATCGTATAAAGAGTTAGGTGCAATTGCGAAATTTATCGAGCCTAAAAACTTTTCAGAGCTTCAATCATTTTCGCATGAATTATTGGATGATATTATGGCTTATGATCATAAATACAGCGCAGATCTATTATATACACTCTATTGGTATTTAGAAAACAACGGCCATATGAAAAATACTGCTAAAGACATGAATGTGTCATTAGGGTCCGTCCGCTACCGGCTGACCCGTATCCAAGATATAGGGAGATTCGATCTCGCTACAAGTCAAGGTTTTTTTGATGCACATGTAGCTGTACAGGTATTTCTACTTTTGGGACTTATTGAATTTTAAAGTAAGTAATTGGAGGGACGGTTCTCTTACTTCCGCGGAAGCAAGAGAACCGTCCCTGTGATTTCCTATTATTCTATTTTAATCAGCTCAGCTAAGGTTTCTCCATCCTTGGTTATTTTAATTAGCCCTGTGGAAGGAGCAAAATAGCTGACGTATCCATCTGTTGTGGTCACTTCGACGACGTTATCAAATGTTCCGGCTGCTGTTGTGACGGAAAGGGAGGTAGCGGTGATTTTATAATAATCTGGTAGGTCTCCGTAGCCATCCCATGTATGGCCAACTTCTATCGGATAGGCAATCTGTAATGAATATTCGGAGTAAGGGTAACCGATTTTATAGCCTTCACTGTCCTGTCTTTCCAGGATGGGATACTTGGTTCCGTCCTCTCTGTAGACCTGCCAGAGGTTCCAATTTTCATAGTCTTCATTCTCGTAAACATAGCGTGCATGACCGCCATCTTCATAATGGTATACTTTACTTGGATCTTTTAAAAAAACTAGAGGAAATTCAATCTTGTACTCATCATTTAATGTCCGTGCTAAAAAGGCCGAGAATTGTGCGCGTGTTACTTTTACATAAGGTCGAAATGTATAATCTTCATAGCCGTTTGTGATGTTTGCTGCAAAGACTCTTTTAATATGCGTGTAGCTGTACATAGAAGGTGAGATATCTGTAAATGGCACTGTAGATTCCCCGGTGAGATGAAAGGCTCTCGAAATTAAAGTGGCGGCTTGTTCACGTGTGAGGATGTCATTTGGATGAAAGGTTCCGTCGGAAAAGCCTTTGATTATTCCAGCATCAGCAGCAGATGCAATATAGCCGCTTGCAAAATGTTCGGCACCAACATCAGAAAACGTGGTGCTTCGCTGCTCTCCATTTAATTTTAGAGCACGTCCAATCATGATGGCGGCATGTGCCCGCGTGACCTCTGCATCAGGCCGGACTGTTTTGTCAGGATACCCGCCTATAATCCCCTCGTTTTCAAGAAATATCATTTCCTTTTGAAATGGATGGCCGGGTGGTAAATCGGTAAACTTTGCAGCCAAAGCAATCTGACCAAAACAACTCAAAGACAAGACAAATGCAACAGACAACAGGAACCACTTACGCAAAATAATCCCGTCACTTCCCTTATAAAAATAATTTCTTTCTATCTCTATTATAATGGCAAAATTGAGAGAATATAGATTTAATTTTTGAAAATTATAAAAATTAACTCGGCGGTTGTACCTGTTTCAAAATAGGAAAGTTATAATAATGCACAGGGACGGTTCTTTTGCTTCCAATTTTGGAAGCAAAAGAACCGTCCCCACGCTTTCTTAATTCAAAATATAATCTACTAAACGTTCCTTTGGCTCACCGAAGATTTCTGCTTCAAGTCTGCGTCCAGTTGGTGTAGCCGCTAATCCGCCTTCTGCCGTTTCTCTAAGAGCGGATGGCATCGATTGGCCAATTGCGTACATAGCAGAGATTACTTCATCACATGGTATTCTGCTCGTGATGCCTGCTAGTGCCATATCTGCTGCTGTCAGGGCATTGGAGGCACCCATTGCGTTTCGTTTCACACATGGTACTTCAACAAGTCCAGCAACAGGATCACATACAAGTCCAAGCATATTTTTTAGCGTAATAGCAAAAGCTTCTGCCGATTGCTGCGGTGTGCCGCCTGCCATTTCAACGATTGCAGCCGCCGCCATACTTGATGCGGTACCGACTTCTGCTTGACATCCGCCGGCTGCTCCAGCAATACAGGCGTTGTTTGCCACGACAAATCCGAAGGCAGCTGTTGTAAATAAAAACTCAATCATTTCATATCTTGTAGGGTTAAGTCTTTCTTTTACAGCGAATAATGTACCGGGTACAACCCCAGCAGAACCGGCAGTTGGTGTTGCACAGATTGTTCCCATTGCGGCATTCACTTCGTTCGTTGCTACTGCCTTGCTGACCGCATCCAGTAAGAGTGTCCCTGAAAGGGATTTTCCGCTTTGGATATAGTTCTGCAATAATACTGCATCACCGCCGGTTAATCCGGTGCGTGATTTTACTCCGTTTAGGCCCCGTTCAACTGCGCGCTCCATCACGGTTAAGTTTTGGTCCATTTTTGCGATGACCTCTTCGCGGGAAAGACCTGAAACTTCTATTTCCTGCCGAATCATGACCTCGGCTATTTTAATTTGATCTAATTCAGCTGCTTTGACAAGTTCAGCTACATTGCGGAACATAGCATTTCCCCCTGCTGTACAAATTTCTTCTATAACTTAGGTTGTCCTCAATGGACGACTTGGTTGCTTTTTTACTGTCTTTATTTAATGGAAAAAGTAATGCGACTTCTCATTTTGACTGAACGAATAGATAGGTACTCTTATGCTTATTCGACCATTCGGATAACGCCTGTTACATTTTCAAGCTGCTTTAGCTCTTCCATGACATGATTACCAATTTTTTCATCGACCTCGATGACCATAATCGCCGTATCGCCTTTTTCTTTTCTTGCCACTTCCATATGACCGATATTGATTTTGTATTTTGACAAAATAGAGGTCACACAGCTAATGACTCCAAAGCGGTCATAATGGGTTACAAGAATCGCGGGATCGCCCGAAAGCTTTAGCTTAAACGAATTGATTTCTGTAATCTCAATGGCACCGCCGCCAATAGAAATTCCGATGACTTCTAACTGCTTTTCATCATCAGATAAGTTGATTTTGACTGTGTTTGGATGCTCTGGTACAGCTTCTTCTGTTTTAAAAATTACCTCCATGCCAACTTTATCAGCAATTTCAAAGGCCTCTGGGATGCGTTCGTCAAAGGTATCAAAATCCAATAAGCCTGCCACTAAGGCCAAATCCGTTCCATGACCCTTGTAGGTTTTGGCAAAGGAACCATAAAGGGAGATTACCACCTTTGTTGGTTGTTTTTCAAAAAGTGTCCGCGCCACCCGGCCAATCCGGGCTGCACCAGCTGTATGGGAACTAGAAGGTCCAATCATAACCGGACCGATAATATCAAATGCTGACCGATATTTCATGAATGATCACCTAGGTTCTTTTTATAGTCATTTCTTGATGGAAATTTGATGGGAAAAATAGTGGAAGCAGGAGAACCGTCCCCATGCTTCTTTGGATATAAAAAATAGGGATAATTATGGTAACTATCCCTATTTTTAGGCTTCTTATTATTACTAGCATGTTGGAAGCGGGAGAACCGTCCCTGTGATCTTTATGCTACTTTGTCGTCTTTAATGTGGTCTGGTAGTTCTTTTTTGTTGATTCCGAAGGCGTAGAAGCTTATTGTGACTAGGCCTAAGAATACGATGCCTGCGATTAGGGATACGCGTGTTTCAACATTGTACCACATTCCGATTAGTACCACGATTAGGAAAGCGATGGTTAAATAGTTAGTAACTGGTGCAAATGGTAATTTGAATGGGTGGCTATCCATTGCTGCACCTTTTGCTTTTCTGAAATTAATTTGACTGATTAGAATAACGAACCATGGAACCATACCAGGAAGTACGCTTGCTGAGTATACATATACGAAAATGTTCTCTGGTGCGATGTAGCTTAGGAATACGCCGACTGCTAGGCCGATTACTACTCCTAATGTACCAACTAGTGGAACACCATTTTTTGTTACTTTAGTAAAGAACTTTGGAGCTTGTCCGTTTACGCCTAATGTGTAAAGCATACGTCCTGCACTATAGATACCGCTGTTACAGCCTGATAATGCTGCTGTGATAACTACGAAGTTAATAATACCAGCTGCTGCTGTAATACCTACTTTTGCAAAAGTAGCAACGAATGGGCTGCCGATTGCTGTTAATTCATCCCAAGGATAAACTGTTACGATAACAAAGATAGCACCGATATAGAAAATCAAGATACGTCCGATAAGACTGTTAATTGCTTTTGTTAATGTTTTTTGTGGATCCTTTGCTTCACCTGCTGTAATACCGACTAATTCTACACCTTGATAAGCACCGATAACAAGTGATAAAGCGAAGAAGAAGCCTTTAAATCCGCCAGCGAAGAAACCGCCGTGTGACCATAGATTTGATAATCCTGTTGATACACCGCCGTTACCGAATCCGAAGAAAATAACACCGAAGCCAGCAATAATCATTAATACAATCGTTACAATTTTTATAAGTGCAAACCAGAATTCAAATTCACCAAAGGATTTAACTGATACCATGTTTGCTGCTGCAAGAATGAGCATTGCAATTAAACCAGGAATCCAGCCAGGAAGCTCAGGGAACCAGTAGTTCATATATGTTCCGACTGCGATAATTTCTGCCATACCAACTGTTACCCATTGGAACCAGTTACTCCAAGCTGTTAAATATCCAGCTAGCGGATGAATATACTTATAGCCAAATGTTGCAAAGGAACCTGTGCTTGGCTCAACATACAACATTTCCCCCATGGCACGCATAATGAAGAAGATAAAAATACCTGCTACTGCGTACGCTAACATGACTGACGGGCCTGTCCATTTAATTGTGCTGGCTGAACCCATGAACAAACCAACACCAATGGTACCGCCCAGTGCGATCATTTGAATATGACGACTTGACAACCCTCTGCTTAATTCTTCTTTAGCCATTTTTGTTTCCTCCTGCTCTCCTAATAGTTAAAAGGTAGGGCTATAACACTTCTGAGGTAAAACTAGGCGCTTACATAAATAGTCCTCCTTAAAAACACAATTGTTTTTTTAGTGGGGATGATTTATAATAATACTATAATTTCAGATCATCTGAAATAATTTTCTTTTTTTATAAAGAGTGGCGTTAAACGCGGACCTAACCTACTTTGTTCAGTTAGGCCCATTCCTATCATGAGTGTCCAGCTCGCTATCTTAGGAAAATGTTTACGCTGCTTTTTTATTTACATTTTCATTTGCAGGTCCATCAAATACACCCTGCTTTTTCTTGTAAAAGTAAATTGGAAGACCGATTGCTGTTAAAAGTATTCCAATTCCAGAGTTTAAAGGCTGAGTAATCAATGTGTTAAATACGATATACAATCCGCCGACAATGGCAACAATTGGGATAAATGGATACAAAGGAACTTTATACGGTCTTTCTAATCCTGGTTCGCGTTTTCTCATGACGAATACTGCTACGAACACCATGATGTAGAATAACCAGATAACAAAGATCAGCATGTCTGTTAATTGGTTGAATTGACCAGAGAAAATCATGATGACAGATACTGCGATTGTTAGGATTCCTCCGTTTACAGGAATACTGTTTTTATTCAACTTAGTGAACAATCCACTGAATGGTAATTCGTTGTTAAGAGCCATTGCATATGGAATTCGGATTCCAGTCATGGTATAACCGTTAATTGCTCCAAATACTGACACTAAAATTCCGATTGTAACAAACTTTCCTCCAAATGCTCCAAAGATAATGCTTGCTACATCTGATGCAGGTGTTGATGTTGCGGCAAGTAATGATGCAGGCATTACGAACAGATAAGCAATGTTAATCAGTAAATAGACAGCCATAACACTTGTTAATCCAATTACGATTGCCTTTGGTAAGTCTTTTTTAGGATTTCTCATTTCGCCGGCAATATTCCCAACGTGAATCCATCCATCATAAGCAAACATCGTTGCCACAAGACCTGATCCAAGACTTGTTAATAATGGTGAACTTTCAGGGCTAAATGGCAGTAAGCTGAATTGAACTTCTCCATTATGCATCAATCCAAATACGATAATGAGCAGTAGTGGTACAAGCTTTCCAATCGTTGTAATGGATTGCAATGATCCTGCTTTTTTCGCACCTAAGAAATTCATAAACATAACATATGATGCTGCTGCAATTGCTACCGGAATGATAACCCAATTTCCTGTTCCGAACAGATTCGCTACCTGTGTTCCGAAAATAATCGATAGTGCTGCAATGTTAGCTGGGAAATAGATGATTGTTTGTGCCCACCCCATTAAATATCCAGCCAATGGTCCGTAGGCTCTTCTTAGATAAACGACCATACCGCCTGTTTGCGGAATACTCGCTGATAACTCTGCAGCCGTTAATCCGCCGCAAATGGTAATGATACCCCCGATGACCCAGGCTAGTAAGCCAAGTCCAGCTGTACCTGTTGCAGTAAACACAGCTTCAGGCTTGAAGAATACGCCGGAACCGATTACTGTTCCCATTACAATGGTTAAGGCAGTGAAAAATGTAATGTCCTTTTTTAATTTTGGTGTTTGTGCGCCCATAGAAGCCTCCTAAGTACTTCCGTCATAGTGTTAGGCTAAAATCAATTCTTTAGCTGAAAATGGGATGCCTAGTTTGTCAGATAGGTTTTCCAACATATCCTTTGTCATACGGTCTAAATCATATTGAGGATCAAAATCCCATTCTTGGAATGCTGCAGATGCATCTAAGCTGTTTGGCCATGAATTTGCAATTCCTTGACGAACAGGGTCAATATCATAATCCATTTCAAATTCTGGAATGAATTTTCTAATTGAAGCTGCAATTTGTTCTGGTTCAAAGCTCATTGCTGTAATGTTAAATGCATTGCGGTGTTTTAATTTTGCTGGATCTGCTTCCATTAATTTAATAATGGCATCGATTGCATCAGGCATATACATCATGTCCATGAACGTTCCTTTGCCGATGAATGAAGTGTATTTTTTGTTTTTCAATGCTTCATAATAAATATCAACTGCATAGTCTGTTGTTCCGCCGCCAGGAAGTGTTTTGTAAGAAATTAGGCCAGGGAAACGAACGCCGCGTGTATCTACACCGAACTTTGTAAAATAGTAGTCACATAATAATTCGCCTGCTACCTTTGTTACACCATACATCGTTGTTGGACGTTGAATCGTATCCTGTGGTGTAAAGTCTTGAGGTGTTCCAGGTCCGAAAGAGCCGATTGAGCTTGGTGTAAAGAACTTAAGATTTAATTCACGTGCTACTTCAAGTGCGTTAACAAGACCGCCCATATTTAAGTCCCAAGCTAATTTTGGTTTTCTTTCTGCTACTGCTGATAATAAAGCAGCTAAGTGGATTAATGTGTCTACCTCGTATTTTTTAGCAATATTCAGCATTGCTTCATAGTCCATAACATCAAGGATTTCAAAAGGACCGCTTTCAATCACGATGTTACCTTCAACGCGACGAATGTCTGTTGCAATAACGTTTTCTGTACCGTAGATTTCTCTCATACGCATAACTAATTCTGATCCGATTTGTCCTAGGCATCCAGTTACAAGTATTTTTTTCATAATGTGTGAACCTCCTGTATTGTTATAGATTATATTTTGCTATTCAATGAAAATTTTAATGATATCGCTTACATTTCGTGAATCTGTGAAGGCAAGCCTTTCACAGTTTAAATAATGTTTAATTCTTTTCCTACTTTTTCATAAACCGCAAGAACTTCATCAAGCATTTCCTTTGTATGTGCTGCTGTTGGCATATTTCTAACTCTTCCCGTTCCCTTTGGTACAGTTGGGAAGGTAATAGATTTTGCATAGATCCCTTCTTCCATTAAACGGCGGGAGAATTGCTGTGTCAGATTTTCATCACCGATGATACATGGTGTAATAGGTGTTTCAGAATGGCCAATGTTAAAGCCTAAGGTCTTTAATCCAGCTTTAAGGTAATTTCCGTTTTCCCAAACCTTTTCAACCTTTTCTGTTGATTCCATCATGATGTCGATTGCTTCGATACATGCTGCTGCATCAGCTGGCGTCATGGATGTTGAGAAAAGGAAAGGACGTCCACGAACCTTTAACCAGTCAATTAGATTTTTCGAACCTGCTACATATCCGCCGACAACACCGATTGCTTTTGAAAGTGTTCCAATTTGGAAGTCAATGCGGTCGGAAAGTCCGAAATGCTTCACCGTACCTGCGCCTTGACCCATTACGCCTGATCCGTGTGCATCGTCTACATAAGTGATTAGGCCGTATTCTTCTGCAATCTCAACGATTTCAGGCAGCTTTGCTACATCTCCATCCATTGAGAATACGCCGTCTGTGATATACATGATTTTTTCATACTGTCCGCTTTCTGTTGCTTCCTTTGCTACTCTTCTAAGGTCATCCATGTCTTGGTGCTTTGCACGAAGAATTTTTGCTCCAGATAACCGGCAGCCGTCAATAATAGAAGCGTGGTTTAATTCATCTGAGATAATGGCATCATTCTTTGTCATAACTGCTGAAATGGCACCCATGTTACAGTTGAATCCAGATTGGAATGCGATGGCTGCTTCTGTATGCTTTAATTCAGCAATTCTTTTTTCTAGTTCGTTGTGGATAGATAGCGTTCCGTTAATCGTACGAACCGCACCGGCACCCACTCCGTATTTATGAACCGCCTCAATGGCTTTTTCTTTCAATCTGTCATTGTTTGCAAGACCAAGGTAGTTGTTTGAAGACATATTGATCACTGTCTTACCGTTGATTTGAACCTTAGGACCGTTTGGACCTTCGACCGTATCAATCACATTGTAAAGTCCTTGTTCACGTAATTCGTTTAACCGAGGTGCAAGGAAATCATCTAAAACTTTTTTTGCCAATTTACTTCCTCCTTTAAAACAACGTTCTGTTCATATTTCACTCAAAATCTATTAGTGTAGCTGTTTAATTATTCTAAATGTTTTGTAATGTATTCGCTTACATATGCTGCAAAAAAAAATTTTTTCAGCTATTACGATTACACCAACATTCGTTTAGCTACTACTAATTCAATTTGGTAAAATAGTAAATAGTGATTTCGATAAGAGCTTCTGTAATAAACATCACCCTTTCTCAATCCTTTGTAACATCTCTGCTACACTGCTATAATACCTCCGCTAAGACAAAGTGTCAACGCTTTCAAAAAAACATTTATGATTCAGATATCTTTGTATTTACAGGGAGTTCAACTGTATTTTTATAATGTACTGCACATTTAATTCCACCCTATATGGACACTTGTCTCCTATTAGAGGAGTGTGAAAAAGAGAGCAAAGGGACGGTTCTCGTGCTTCCGAATCATGGTAAAGGTAATAGTTTAATTATTATATTAATATAATGATATAAGGAAGCGGGGGGACGGTTCTCCTGCTTCCATTCCAACAACTTTACTCACCTGCAGAAGAGGAAGCGTAAGAACCGTCCCTCTGCTTCTTCATTTTCCCAACTGTAAGGAGCAGTAGGGGGATGATGAAGCAGATGAAAAGGGAGTAGGGAACGAGTGCTTTCATGAGTGTTTGTTTGAATATGACTACGTTTGGATATTGTAGGATTGAGAAACTGATGATTAAAATGGCCAACGGAAAGATTAGGGTCTGGTAATGGTGCAGCTTAAATAGCTGCGCGAGTCCTAAGGATAAGCCATAATAGCATAAGGTTAGCTTAAAATAGATGGATAAAAACCAGATGATGGCAACGATGATTTCAATGCGTTCAATAAAGTCGCCGATGCTTATTTTCTTTCCTAATAGATAGGTGGAGTACACCTGTCGGTCAGTTGTATCGGGTCCAAGTGAGATAAAAGAAAACAATACAAGAAGAAATATCACCAATCCACCGATAATTGCGCCGCTATAAAATGCTTTATTCACCTTTTCCTTTTTAATGACGGCTGGAAGAATCATTAGGAAAATTGCTAATTCTAAAAAGGGCATGGCTAAAGTATGGTAGGATCCCTTCAGAATCGGTTTGATTCCTCCTTCGAAGACAGGTTGAATGTTGATCAGGTCATATTCAGGAATTAGAAAGATAAACAACAAGGTAAATAGTCCTATAATCCAAGGAAAAAAAATCACGGCTGTTCGGCCGATTACCTCCAAACCTAAATGGACCCCAATCAAGCTGGCTAATAAAAACATGATCATAATGATTTGAATCGGTGTTTCAACGAGAACATTGATTGTAATAAATTCACCGATTTCTCTTAATAGTGAATTACAGACAAGGAAAACGTAGATGAGAAAGAGGATAGAGGTCAAACGGCCGAGCCACTTTCCTAATATTGCTTGACTATATTCCACAAATGACAGATCAGGATAGAGTGAAGCTAATCGATTATAGACAAAAAGAAAACCCAACCCGATCAATATTGATAAGAAATAGGCAATCCACCCGTCCTGTTTCGCGGTAGACGCAAGGATGCTGGGAGCCAAAATCACAGAACTTCCAATTGAAAATATGATTACCATTATCCGAAAATCTCCGATGCTAATTTTCCCGTTTTCTAACATCATTGTGAAACACTCTCCTACGATAAAATACTGTCTACAACAGAATGGAAAGGGGTAAATATCTTTAAGATGGTCGCTGTAGGATTTGGAATCTCTACGTTTAAATTTAATAAAATATTTAATGTGATACCTGCAGACATTAGGATGGAGAATACAACTAAGTCCTTCCAATACTTCTGTTTGACAAGGCGACGTCCTTCGAAGAATGAGACTGCGAAGCCGATAAATAAAATTCCAGCAATCCCCCACATAACTTATTCCTCCTTAATATCATTTTGAAAAGAATCTTGAATCGTGCCTAAACGGCGTATTTCTGCGTTAACATGAATGGCAACATCAACGTTCTGAAACTGCTGGCTCCAATTGGATTTATGTTGCTTCCAATATTTTGGTTCATCTCGATGGATAATGACACCAAAGCCAAAAATATCACTTTGAAGGTCATTTTGAGCACGTTGGATGGCCTTCGTTATTTTATCTTCGATAGCAGATTTATAGTCACTTTCAATTTTCTTAATTTCTTTCGGGTTTAATAAATCAATGTTACACATGACTTCACCAATGTTTCCTTCTGCGGTGACTGTAATGTCAATGGTGGGTTTCCCGTTTTTTACTTTTCCCTTCACATCTGTTTTGGAGCGGATGGTCTCGATTGAAATTTTTCCAGGATGGCAAGGAACGTTGACAAGCGTATTGTAGACATTGTCTGTAATATAGTTATAGCCCTTGCTTTCATCTTCGGTCAGCCATCCGATGAGCTTGTCTCTTTTAAATGCACCTATTTCTCCAATATGTAAAGTAGTATCTGGTGTAGATTCTTGTACATTTGAAATCTTGCTTCCTTTATCGGGATCGCCGTCAAGATGAATCCCTGTTAACACGGCCTCTTTACCAGAAGTAAGGATGTTGCTGATTAATTCGTCCAGCTGTACAGATTTGGTTACAGTCCATGACCGTTCAGAATTTTTCAACGAAGCATACACCTTATTAGAAGGAATGTTCTCTAGTGCAGATTGCACCTTTAACACATCAACAGCCTTTTGTCCCTTTGCAACGGTAATATAAAAGTCGTTCCGTAATTCATGATCCCGAGCTAGAAAATCAAGGGTTTTTCCAATTCCATCCTTTGCCAACTCCTCGCTAAATACCACGAGACGAAGCTGTGCCATGTAAATCTTTCTTGGCGCAAGGGTAGAAAGTCTCCGCAATGCCTCAAATACAGTTGCCCCTCGCACCTTAGCAGTAATAACCTCTGACCGTCCCGACCGCTGCTTCCCAGAAAGCTCACCAGGATTTACAATCTGAACCGAAACCAGATACCCATCCTCAGCCTTATCAATCCCTAACCCAACACAAATAGCCAATTCATTCAATTCCCGCTTACTCCAGCATCCACACAAAACAATACTAGCAACAACCAACACAAATAAAAATTTCCTCTTCATTATCATCCCTCTTTTATTTTTGGAAGCATGGGGACGGTTCTCGTGCTTCCCTTTTTGCATCAAGCAGGGAAGCATAGGGACGGTTCTCCTGCCTCCATATCTAAGTTCCAGCCTGTACTGACTCGCTCAAATGCCTACCATCTTAAATAAAAAGGAAGCAATAGAACCGTCCCTCCGCTTCAATTCGGTGGTTTGGGCGGAGGTGTTGTGGAGCGAGTGATGTTGTTTGGGCTGATTAGATGGGGTCTTGTTCGCAGGAGCCAGCGTGGTGTTCTTACGAAGTTGTCCTTTTGGTCCTGCAGGTTAAATGGGGCATTTGGAGCTAGGTAGGGTATTCCAAATGACCGGATACTGCTTAGATGAAGGACCATTACAATTAGACCCAACAGAATCCCGAATAATCCAAAGGTAGCCGCAAGTAACATCAATGGAAATCTTAGTAATCTTGTCGATATCGACATATTAAAAGCCGGTGATACAAAGCTGCTGATTGCCGTTAGAGCAACGACAATGACCATGGAGGCAGAAACAATCCCTGCTTCCACAGCAGCCTGTCCAATGACCAACGCTCCAACAATGGAAATCGCAGAACCAACAGCCCTTGGCATTCGAATTCCCGCTTCCCGTAATATCTCAAAGGTAATTTCCATCATAATTGCTTCAACAATAGCTGGAAGAGGAACACCCTCGCGCTGGGCAGCCAAGCTAATCAGCATTTCACTCGGGAGCATTTCCTGATGGAATGTGGTTACAGCAATATAGGCCGAAGGTGTGAGCAAGGCCAGAAAAAATGCTAAGTAACGAAGCAACCGAATAAAGGTGGAAATATCGGCACGATGGTAATAATCTTCGCTGGATTGGAAGAAATGGATGAATAGTGAAGGAACCATCAGGACAAAAGGTGTCCCATCGATCACAAGTGCGATTCGCCCCTCCAGCAGTGCTGCCGCTACAGAATCTGGACGTTCTGTATTCATAACTGTGGGGAAAGGAGAATATTTTGCATCCTGGATAAATTCTTCTATCTGTCCGCTTTCTAATATTCCATCAATAGTAATCCGACTAAGGCGTTCCTTGACTTCGTTCACAATTTCATCCAATACAATCCCATGTATGTACATGATCGCGACATCTGTTTGGGTTCTAGTCCCAATTTTCATAGAATCGACCCTTAGATTGGTATCCTTGATTCGCCGCCGTATCAATGCAGTATTCGTGCGCAATGTTTCTGTAAAACAATCTTTCGGACCTCTAACGACCGTTTGTGATGTAGGTTCTGCTACACCTCTTTTTTCCCAGCCTTTAGAATTAAGCGTAAGCCCCTTGGAAACTCCGTTCATTAAGAGAACGGTGTCGCCGGAAAGCACGGTTGAAAAAAGCTGCTCAAAGTCTGATAGTTCATGTAAATCGGCGACAGGCAGCCCTCTAGACCGAATCGAATGAAATAGCTTTTCAGCCTGTTTTCCTTCAGTTACGAGTAATTTTTGGATATCGACCATCAGTGTTTCTATGATGAATTCTTGGATAAAGGCCGAATTAGATAATCCGTCTGCATAAATCAGACAGACTGTTTGTTTCGCCTCCTTGTCCAATGGAAATTTCCGTAATGTGATATCAGAGCAGTTTCCTAACGTTGTTTTTATATAATCTAAGTTCTCTTCTAGTGAAGGGAATATATGTTTAACGGTTTGCCCCTTTTCTTGATTCTCATTCGGCTTTTGTTTTTTAGGCTCTAAAATCGAATTTGCTTGAGATTTTTTGCGTCTAATTGGGAACACTTTCCGCGTACGCACTTTTATCCACCCCATCTTATCCCTAATAATTTACCTAAGCCTTTCGCCTTTCACCATGAAAGGACCTTGTCCCACGCCCTTATCGTTAGCGATTGTAACTCTTCAAATATTAAAATGTTTATAAATTACTCTTCCCAACTTCATGAGAATTATTAAAAAAAAGCGGGACTGAAATGGATGCAGGGGGACGGTTCTTTTGCTTCCTCTTGAGCGTGGAGACTTCGACTTTTTAGCATAAAAAAGGTCCAAGCTGCTTTCCTGGCTTGAACCTTTTCACTCGTTCTTGTTCAATTGGAGAATGGATTAACTACTACTTTTCGTTTTCATTGTATGGAGTCACAATGTGGAATCTTCGAGTGCAAATTGTTTTCAATGTCACCAATAGTAAGACCGCTGCTATCACCCGGACTGCCCTCGATGCCTTCAGTTGTTCCTGCAATCTCCAGCGGAATGGACCTGCTTGTTGGATCTGCTTTAGCCAAGCTAGGCTCGTAACCATCATTTGTGCTGTTCATGCTGCAGCTGGACAAAGCTAACAAAGTGAAAGATATGAATAACCACATGATAGATCTCTTCATTTTGATTCACCTCGTGTTTGTGTATAAAAGATTTATATGCTGACTGCTTTTTCGCTTATTCAAGACAAATAATGGGATAGTCGATTCATATAAGGTAGTTATCGTTGAATGAATTATAGAAGAAACACAAAACCCAATAAAACTAGCTATAGAAGAAGTACAAAATATGTTTTATGACTAATTAGAGTTTAGAAAAAAGAAAAGGAATGAAACGAGAGGGGTTCGCTTCATTCCTTATTCTTTTTGGTAGGTCTGATTATGATCAGAATATGGTGAAAGGTACGTGAATGGGGGATTGGTTCAGCTCATTACTATGTAATCAGGGGGACGGTTCTGTTGCTTCTTTTAGTCCTAGGAGGGTACTTCGAGAAGTATACATGATCCGTTCCCCATCATATTACAGCTTCGATAAGTGAATTATTTCACATTATTAAAGCATCTTCATCTTACTTGATAACGAAGAGTGTGAGCAATATCTGCCAAGTCGATTTCACCAACATGACATAATCATATTGCTAAAATGTGAAGTGGAACACTTAATACATATTATTGAAGCACAGGGACGGTTCTCTTGCTTCCAAAATCCTAATGATTTGACTATTTAGAATCAATAGCTTGAAGGTAAAGGTGAGATTAGTTACAGGCTACATTTCAAAATAAGGCAAGTATTTTCCTCACTGCTTGTACATAATAAAACCGTTACAATTTGAAAGGAGATGGAAAAGGGTGTCAAAACAAGGCGTACAAAACAATAATCAAACGAGAGCACAAAAAGAAAGACAAGACAATCGAAATGACATTGAACTAGGAAGTGAGTTTCAAATTGGAAACTCAGGCTCACAAAGCCAGAAAAAAAGCGGACGCCAAGTAAATAAGAAATAGGAAGCGACGGGACGGTTCTCCTGCTTCATTTTCATACAGATTCAGAATCAAAATAAGCTTCGTGAAGTGAATGCAACTTGAGTAACGTTTATAGGCATACAAAAGAGGTTGATCATATGATTAACCTCTTTAAGTGTTAGATCGAATGTCCATTAGCTTTGGTTGTCCTAATTTCAATTAGAACAACCAAAAACCTATATAATAGTAGACGTAGCAAATGGAGAAGTTATTATAAAAAAGTGAAAAGGGCATTGTGGTGTGGATGTTCGATGCTCTACTAAAGTCGTTGGATTAAACCGCATCATTATCAAAAATGCTATGTGTATAAGCAATAAGTATTGTTAATATGTTGCTGGAAACACCAATTCATTTATTATATATTCTATAACTAGTACTAATTACCCTAGACTATTTTCGTGCGATATGTCATAAATAAGGTATTGGGAAATTAAAACATATAAATCGTACGATAACGGCAAAACTATTGAAAAATAGTGACGCAAAGCTAAAGGGGCTAATGATTAACACCTAAGCCAGCCAGCTACCGAATACGGACTCCTGCGATTTATGTGGTAACTTATCACACAAGGAGGAATCCCGATGAATATGATGGATAAGCTGCTTTACAATTGGCATTTAATGAAATCAAGACATTATCAAGCGTTAGTCAATGATTGTGTAAGTACATCACTGCGAAATAGACTGCTCATAAAAGCATCCTATCATCGAGAACTGGCTCAGCAATACATAGATACGATTTATCCTATATAAAAGGGGAGAAGCAGGGGGACGGACCTCCCGCTTCTTTTATTACAATATTATGATGCGGAGGGACGGTTCTCTTGCTTCCAATGAAGGAAGCAAGAGAACCGTCCCTCCGCATTTTCCTTGTCCAAAAATTGGCAATTAATAACTATTGTCACACGTAATTGCATTTTTATGAATTGTACGTGAACTCCGTTGACTGTTATATAATAGGCAATTATAGTTGCATTAAGCGTAATGGATAGAAATGGTAATCGTTGTACTTCTGGCGCTAAGAAGTGCAAAAAAATTTTTAAGAAATAATGTGAGTTAGTTCACAAATGTAGTTCATCCTGATTCCTGCATACACCTTGGAATCAGCGCAGAATACCTCAAAATCATAATCATTTGTGAATCAATTCACAGCGAAGCAATTTCTACAAAAGGAGAGGCATCATGAGAAAAAAATTTAGGACAACTTCAGCGATTATTGGAACCGTTTTCGTTCTGTTTGGCTGCAGTAGCGGCGGGAGCAGTAAATGGACTGATGGTGAGTATGAAGGGAATGCAGAGGGCATGCACGGCGATATGGCCGTAAAGGTGTCTATTGAAGGCGGGGAGATTTCCAAGGTTGATATTGTTAAACATAATGAATCTCCAGGAGTTTCAGACGGCGCGATTGAACAAATACCTAAATCAATTGTGGAAAAGCAAAGTACAGAGGTCGATACCGTTACGGGTGCAACATCCTCATCCAAAACCATTATTACAGCAGTAAATGATGCTTTAAGCAAGGCGGAAAAATAATAACCTACAGGAGGTAATCTTATGTTACCTAGAAAAAAGGCCAAGTTTACAAGTGTTTTGCTAATTATGATCATGATTCTTGCATTCTTTTCCGGCTGTTCTAGCAATAAAGATTCCGGTGAAGAGAAGGCAAGCGGAGATGGAGCAAGTAAGGAAACGGCAGCAGAGAATGTGAAGGATTATGATGTCGTTGTCATTGGTGGTGGTGCTGCTGGACTTTCTGCAGCGATTGAAGCATCTGATGCTGGATCTAAAGTAGCCCTATTAGAAAAAATACCTTTTGTAGGCGGAAGTACACTGCTTTCTGGGGGTATTATCTATGCTACAGGATCTGAAATCCAAGAAAAAGCGGGTGTTCAAGACTCAGTCGATGATCTTGTAAACTATTGGATGGAACGGTCAGAAGGACATGCTGACGAAACGCTTTTAAGAACAGTTGCCGAAAGATCAGGCGATACAATTAACTGGCTTGTGAATGACGTTGGTGTTGAACTGCCAAATCTTAATCCAGCTGGAACTAGTCCTGTATTAAGAGCTCATTCAACTGTTGACGGCGGAAATGGAATTATTGCTCCGTTAAAAGCCTATGCAGAAAGTAAAAAGGTCGAATTCTTTTTAGAAACAGCCGCAAAAGAATTCATTCAAAGTGATGATGGTGCAATTACAGGCGTAATAGCCGTTGATAAAAACGATAAAGAGATCACATTTAATGCAAAATCAGTTGTTCTTGCAACTGGTGGATTTGACCGTAACGAGGATTTAATGAAAAAATACAACCCAGATGGTATGGGTAAAGACAATACAAACTATGTTGGTATGGGAAATACCGGTGACGGTCTGTTAATGGCAGAAAAGGCAGGCGCTGAAATTATCGGTAACGCAGGCGTCATTGGAATAAGAGGCGTTGAAGGCGAACCAAACTTTGAATCAGAAGTTAGTATGATTATGTGGAGTCCATATCTTTTAGTAAATAAAGAAGGTAAACGCTTTGTTAATGAAGCAACTGATTATCCTATCATTCATACAGCACTATCAAAACAAACAGATAAAAGTGCGTATTTAATTTTTGATGGCAGCACATACAATGAATTGTTAGATAAAGCAGTTGAAAGAAAAGAGGCATTTGTTTCTGACTCTCTTGAAGATTTAGCAAGCCAAGCTGGACTTGATAAAGCTGCATTCGCGGCAACTGTTGCAGAATACAATGGTATGGTAGAAAGCGGACAAGATACTTTATTTGGCAAGGATATGTCAAAGCAAACAAAAATTGAAAAACCAAAATTCTATGCAGTTAAAATAGCATCAGCAACCATTGGAACAATGACTGGTGTTAAAATCGATAAAGATACACATGTATTAGGCAAAGATGGCAAAATCATTCAAAACCTATTCGCTGCTGGAGAAGTAGCTAATGGTGACTTCTTCTACAAAGAATACCCTGCAAGCGGCACATCCATCCAAATGAGCTTAACCTTTGGCAGAATCGCCGGAACAAACGCTGCAGCAGACGCAAAATAAGAGGAAGCATGGGGACGGTTCTCCCGCTTCCGATCAGATAAAACCTTGCACAATCATAGAAAAGTTAAAGAGAGTCTATCAATTGATAGGCTCTCTTATAGTTTTGCCCATAAGCAAAGGGACGCTTCCTAATAGGTCAAATGAATCAAATTCCCCACTTTTACAAACCTTTATATTTTCTTAATATTCTCTCTACGTTTATTTGACACAATATGACTTAGCAAATCTAGTAACGTAGGGAGAGGGTCGTAATATGTCAAAAAAACTAAAAAAACAACAAAGAAAAGTGACTCCAATTGTGTTAACAAGTTTAATGGCGCTTGGTATTAGTTCGTTTCCGGCTATGGCTGGTACAACGGTTCATGCAAGTGGACAAGAGAGTTTACTAGTTACGGAGAATTTTGATCAATTGACAGGACAAGCATTACCGAACGGCTGGAAGCTGCTCGAAGGCCAAGCTTCCATTGTGGGAGGAAAACTGCAGCTGACTTCACCGGCTACCTCCAAACCGAGCCGTGTCCTTATTCCTGTTGAGGAAGAAACGGGTGACTATGTATTTGAAGCAGACATGACGTTTATCTCCGCTGTAGAGGATACACGATGGGCTTCCATGATGTACCGTGTTCAATCAGATAACTATCCATATTATCAATTCGCAGTAAGGAGAGGGACAACTGCGTTAAACGGCCTGGAATTTGCCATCCGCAATGAAAAAAACCAATGGGATGTTCAGGATAAAACCTTTTACCCGGAAGCCTTTCAGTTCAATAAAAGCTATCATCTCAAAATTGTCGCCAAGGGTAACCGTGTACAGCAATTTGTTAATGGGCAGCTTGTCATCGATACAGACTTGGCTACAAAATGGTCTAAAGGGGATGTTGGATTCCAAGCGGCCGGCACCACGGTTCAATTTGATAATGTAAAAGTAACGACGAATTCAGAAGAACTGCCGCCGATTGAAAACACAAAGGCGTTTCTTGCCAAAGAACCTGAAACCAATATTGTCAATGCACCAACCGTCATTTCACAGTTTGAAAATGTCGAAGAAATCCTTACAAACCAAGCGGTTTCCTCAATGGTCCTGCCAGTACATGTAAATGAACAGGGCGAATTATTAGTAAAGGAATCACAATTTACCGATGTAATCGAAGCGATGAAAGGTAAAATGATTCCTATATTACAGATCCAAGATAAAAATACCATTGCGCCGCTTCAGGATTTTATCAAAAATCAGCAACTTCAAGATATACAGGTGCTGTCTTCAGATGCTGAATTGGTAAAACAATTCAAGGAAGGTACCCCGTATGCCAGAGGAGCCGTTTTTTACACAAAAAACGCTTTAAATAAGCATGATTTAAAAGAATTGGCACTGCAAATCCATGAAAGCAATGCCAAAGTGGCTGCTATCCCGCAAAAGCTGATAACTCCAGAAGTGATGCACTATCTGCATAGCAGAACGATTTCAGTTTGGGGTATCGGCGGTGAAACTGAAAGTGATGCACACAGCCTGATCCATTTGGGTGTTGATGGAATCATTGCCGAGAATGAGCAGGCAGCTGTTTCTGCTTACAGTCAATACCCTGAAAATACAATCGTTCAGCGTCCAATTGTTGCCGCTCACCGTGGCATTCCATCGTTAGCACCTGAAAATACAATGGCAGGATACCAATTAGCCTATGAACAGGGAGCAGACTTAATTGAAACGGACGTTCAACGGACGAAGGACGGGCATCTTATTATCATGCATGACTATACAGTTGACCGCACGACAAACGGAACGGGTGCAGTGTCGGACCTAACCCTTGAACAAATCCGCGCCTTAGATGCCGGAATTAAATTTAGTCCGGAATTTACTGGTGAAAAGGTACCGACTTTCAAGGAGTACCTGCAGGCGTTTAAAGGAAAAGATGTCGTACTGCTTGTTGAAATCAAGGGTACTGGAATTGCGGAGCAGGTGATGAAGGAAATTGAAGAGGAAGGCATGACAGATCAGGTCTTAACGCAAAGCTTTCATCTAGGAGAAATTATTAAATCAGATGAAGTAAATCCTCAAGTCGGAATTGGTTATCTGTTCTCAGCCGGTGTTCCAGCCACAACGGATGCCAAGCTGAAAAATGCTCAGCAAATGTTGAATTACGCCGCAGGCATGAACGCGACATTGAATGCAAGCTATGGCAGCATTTCAGAGGAATTTATTACCTACATGCGTCAACGTGGCATGATGAACATGCACTGGACATTTAGAGATGAAGCCCAGCTTGGTGACCATCTTCAAAAAGGAATGATCGGCCCAATAACAGACTACACGCAATGGCTGACAGATGTTCCAATCCGTCTTGAAACGCCTATCAAAAAACGGAACCTAAAGGTAGGAGACTCAGCAGACATCCAAGCACAAGCATTTATGCACTACCGTGAAGACAAAAAGGAAAATATTGAAACAAAGCTCTTTGTATCAGGTGACCAAGACAGTGTAGCCGTTGAAGGAAATACCATCAAAGCACTCAAACCAGGTAAAGTAAATGTATTCGTCACACACACCTTCACCCAGCACGGAAAACAATGGAATCTAGTAGCTGAACCGATTGAAGTAAATATCCGTTAGGAAGCATGGGGACGGTTCTCCCGCTTCCATTTCGTTAAGCGACACGTTCATCTCGTTTATAAATTGGATGGATTAAAATAGTTTTATAAGCACAAAGAAAAGAAGAGGGAATCTGGTACTTGTTAAGTTGTACCCGACTCACTCTTTTTTTTTGATAGTATGGCCAATGCATGTGTGAAGTCATGCCTTTTTGGGCATTCTCATAATCGAACAAGAAGGAGTGATTCAATTGAATGATGCCTTGTCGGATTTTCAAATAGCATTTCAACATATTGATTTGCTAGTTCCAAGGATAAATAAAGGAATTCAAGTTATTCTGGTCATTAGTGGTGAATTAAAAATAGAGACAGCTAGTCGCTTTTATTATATGGAAGAAAACGATTTACTGATTATTAACCATAATCAACAATATCAGGTGCAAGGAAATGAACAGAATAAGGTAATGACTTTATCCATTTCCGACAGCTTTATGGACCATCATTATGCTGACTATCCTAATCAGCGCTTTGAATGCTATTCAAGAGAAATGGATCTTGGAAGAGAAGAAATGATTCTTGCCCTTCGCAAGCTATTGGCAAATGTGATGATTAGTTATTATAGACAAGATGAATGCTATCAGATTGAGGTTAAAAGCTATATCTGTCAAATGCTGCTGATACTGATTCGTAATTTTAAAGAAGAAGGCAGTGTCATCCAGACAATAGATACAGAAGACCGGCGCCTGTTGCAAATCATTGACTATATGGAAAGAAATTATGATCAGATGATTACATTGGAGGAGGTTGCAAAGAAATACTTCCTTTCAACAAGCTACCTATCTCGCTATTTTAAACAGAAAATGGGGATGGGTTTTAGTCGCTATTTAATGAATATCAGGCTTAAGCATAGTATGAAGGATTTACTTTACACAACGGACTCCATTTCACAAATCGCAATGAATAACGGCTTCCCAAATACAAAGTCTTTTTCAACCTATTTTAAAGAAGTGTACGGCATGACGCCGCATGTCTATCGTGATAGTCATACGGTGCAAAAGGAGGATTCAGTTCAAAGCTATAGCAAGGTAGATGCTACAAATCTTATCCAATCCTCAGAGATTCTTGCAAATTTGAGCCTTATGGATGTAGATGAGCAGAAATCCTATAACCCAACAGAGACAAAGTATGAAAAGCTTCCAATCACCTTGTCTGCCCATGAACCAATGAGCTTGCATTCTCCGAATCACATTCTGATTATTGGAGAAATCTTTGAGCTATTAAAAGAAGATGTCCGCTCTCAAATTTTAGATGTCAAAAAGGATTTACAGTTAAAGTATATTGGAGTTCGCCATATTGTTAGTAATACGGCAATTCCTCCTGAGGTAGAGACAGATGAAGTGATTCCCACAACATCACCCTATTTTAATATTGATAGTGCGTTGGAATTCATGATTAAGCATGATTTGTCTTTGTTTATACGGGTAGATTATATAGATATTTCGCGAGATGAAGAACATTATTTTACAAAGATCATTCAATTCATCAGACATTGCTTGCAATTTTACGGAGAGTCGTTTGTACAGCAATGGCATGTGATGTTTTACGAACCCTATTATTCAGGAGTGGAAGCGAAAGAACTCGAGAGGCTTTATTTAAAGCTGTATGAAGTATTAAAAAACATGCTTCCTTCCATTCATGTTGGCGTGTATATGCCTTTTTCCTTCCGTAAAGAAAAAACGAGCAATCATCATGAGTGGCAGATAGAGAATGGCGAGTGTATTGATTTTATTGGGTATAACGCAAATCAAAATGAAGTGATTGATTTTAAAGAAATGGCGGGAATGAAATTTGATATAGCAAAAGACTATATAAAAGAAAAAACGACTAAGCTGAAACGCTATTTAAAAAGGAACCATATGGAAAAGCCGCTTCATCTTGTTTCATGGAACACGTTGTCAGGCAATACGCGGTATACGAACGGCACTTTTTTTCGCGGGGCATTGATCTTGAAAAATGTATTGGATATATCCAATGATGTGAAAACAGTGGCTCTTTGGATTAATACGATCGTACATGAGGAGGCAGAGAAGGATCAGCGTTATCGAATGGACGGTGTTGAATTATTCCATTATTTAAAGGGGAAACGTCCAGCTTATTTTGCGTTGATGTTTCTAAAACGACTACATGGTGAAATTGTGGCGCAGGATACGGATTACGTAATGACAAGGAATGAGCGGGGATATCAGTTGATCCTAATGAATGGTACGATAATCAATCCTTATTTATCTATTGAAGAGACCTTTCTACAAAAACTCAATAAAGAAATTCATGTTACGATTTCCGGAATTCCGAAAGGCGACTATCAAATACGGAAGCATGTGTTTGATAAAAACAATGGTGCGTTATATACAAAGTGGTGGAATTTGAATAGTAAGCATGGCATGGATGCTGAAATCATTGATTATATTATCAATTCCAGCAGGCCTTCCTTAGAAATTTTCGATGAAACAATTGAAGAGGATTGGTCATTTTATTCCTATTTAACAAGCAATGCCATCCACTATTTTGAAATTCGAAAAGCCTACTGACAAAATTGCTGTAATTCCCGTACGAAGGGATCAACAACAAAAATCTACCGTACAATTTTTTCTTCGGAAAATAACAGGTTAAAATTTCGCCCTTTCCTGGGGTGATTCACACAAAAATTGACTCTCTTAATACAGCTTAAATTTTTATAATCGTAGTATAGAAACGCAGCAAGTTGTACCTGTTACTCCTTCTGTATTGTTTCTTTATCAGACGTTAAAAAATTTAGGAGGTTCAATCATGGAGTCGAATTATAAAGGTACAGATAAGTTGATTACAGGGATTGTATTCGGGGTGATCACGTTCTGGCTTTTTGCTCAGGCAATGGTCAATGTCGTCCCTGCTGTTCAATCTGATTTAGGGATTTCATACGGAACACTAAATATAGCCATTAGCTTAACAGCCTTATTTTCAGGGATGTTTATTGTAGCAGCCGGTGGGCTTGCAGATAAAATTGGACGTAAAAAAATTACGTACATTGGGTTGGTTTTAAGTGTTATTGGTTCCTTATGTCTTGTATTAGCCCAAGGATCTGTCCTACTCATTATTGGACGTATTATTCAGGGGATTTCCGCAGCTTGTATTATGCCAGCTACGATTGCGTTAATGAAGGCATACTTTGAGGGAAAAGACAGACAACGTGCTCTTAGCTATTGGTCAATTGGCTCTTGGGGTGGTTCAGGTGTTTGTTCGTTTGCAGGTGGTGCGATTGCCACTTATATGGGATGGAAATGGATCTTTATCTTTTCAATTATTTTTGCCCTTCTTGCAATGTGGTTAATTAAAGATACACCTGAAAGCAAAGTAAAAGGGTCAGGTACTTTTAAATTTGACTTTGGTGGTTTAGCGATTTTTATCGTCACCATGGTTGCATTAAACGTGTTTATTACCTTCGGTGCGGACTTAGGCTGGACAAGCCCCATTTCCATTATTCTTGCCATCGTTACCATTATTGGCGCCATTGTCTTTTTTCATGTTGAAAAGAAGAAAGATATTGCACTTATTGATTTCTCTTTATTTAAAAATAAACCATACGCAGGTGCCACTTATTCAAACTTTTTATTAAATGCGATAGCTGGAACGCTTGTTGTGGCGAATACGTATGTTCAAGTTGGCCGAGGATTCACTGCCTTTCAATCAGGGATGCTTTCCATTGGATATTTAGTCGTTGTTCTTGCCATGATTCGTGTTGGAGAGAAAATCCTGCAACGCGCAGGAGCGAAATTACCAATGGTCTGGGGTGCTATTATCACAACAGTTGGTGTAGCAATGATGGGCCTAACCTTCTTGTCTGATTTTACTTATACCGTTGTTGTATTTATTGGTTTTGTGTTATTCGGGCTTGGACTTGGAGTCTATGCAACACCATCAACAGACACCTCTGTTTCAAATGCACCATCAAACAAAGCGGGTGAAGCGGCAGGCGTTTATAAAATGGCAAGCTCATTAGGCAGTGCGATTGGTGTAGCTATCTCTGCAACGGTATATAGTTCAGTTGCAGCGGCTGGAAGTGTTGAGACCGCAGCATCAGTAGGGATTATCGTCAACGTGGTATTCGGTATATTATCGATTCTTTCGATTGTGATCATGGTTCCAAAAAATGCTGGCAAAACAGCGCATGCTTCATCGACAAAGGCCATTCGTACTCAATCAGCACAGAAGATTGCTAATTAAAGAGAGTAGAAGTCGAATTCAACTCATTTTAAAATAGGGCATAGAATAGAAGGGTTCTTCGTTCTATGCCCCAAAAGAGGAGAAGAACATGATAAAAAGTGAATTAATGAGCATGCTAGAATCACGTAAAGAGGAAATCATCAAAATTCGCCGTCATTTACATGAACATCCTGAGATTTCATTTAAAGAAAAGGAGACGGCTCAATATATTGTGGATTTTTACAAAGGAAAAGATGTGGAGATTCAAACGAATGTTGGGAATGGCTATGGCATTATCGTAACGATTAAAGGTGGAAAGCCTGGAAAAACAATAGGTCTGCGCGCAGATTTCGATGCCCTTCCGATTATGGAAGAAACAGATGTACCGTTTCAATCAAAGAATGAAGGCATGATGCATGCGTGTGGACATGATGGGCACACGGCCTATTTATTAGTTTTGGCGGATTGCTTAATTCAAATAAAGGACGCCATTCCAGGTACAATAAAAATTATTCACCAGCATGCAGAAGAGGTGCCGCCAGGTGGAGCGAAAAGTATCGTAGAGTCTGGTTTAATTGATGATTTAGATGCTGTTTTTGGTATTCATTTGTTACCTATGGGACCTGTGGGCACAGTAGGGTATCATGCTGGATATTCCTTCAACGGACGAGCATACATGAAAGTAAGAGTTCAAGGAAGAGGCGGACATGGTTCCTCTCCACATCTAGCTAATGATGCCATTGTTGCTGCTGCCCATTTTGTGACAGCTGCGCAAACCATTGTCAGCCGCAGATTAAGTCCATTCGATATCGGTGTTATTACAATTGGATCGTTTGATGGAAAAGGCACCTTCAACGTGATTAAGGACAGCGTAGAGCTTGAAGGCGATATTCGCTACATGACAGTAGAAACAAAAGAAACGATTGAGAGAGAAGTTAAACGGATCGTAAAAGGAATTGAAGAAGAGTTTGGCGTAACATGTGAGCTTACGTTTACTCCGGATTATCCACCTTTATACAACAACCCTGAGCTTACAGCTAAGGTGGCTGAAAGCTTACGAAGTATGGATGATCAGGACATTAAAGTAGTGAAGGAATTTCCGGCAATGTCTCCATCTGAGGACTTTGCTTATTATGCTGAAAAATTCCCAGCCTGCTTTTTCTACATTGCCTGTACACCAAAAGGGGTAGAAAATCCTTACTTCAATCATCATCCAAAATTTGATATTGATGAGGATGCGCTCCTTGTAGCAGCAAAAGCTGTTGGACAGGTTGTTTGCAGTTATTTTGAAATGTAATAGAAAGAAATAATAAAGCCATATCACATACTTTTTATTTTTGGTATGCGATATGGTTTTTTGTATGTCATCATTCCTCTGCCTCGTTTTTGCATAACACCTAAATTTGAAAGGAAAGATAATGAAGATTGTGTTCATTATTTTTACCATATGATAGTGGAAAGAAGCGATTACGATGACCGAAAATAAACCAATAGAATCCGCAGAGTCTTCCATTGCCAAACCCCCTTCTATATTCAAACAAGCTTTAACTGTCAATCAAAAGCCATTTCCATGGGAGAAGGCGTTTAGCGCAGGGGTGGCTGCGGCATTGCCTGTCTTGATAGGATTGTGGATCGGTCGTTTTGAGTACGGACTGATTGCTGGTATGGGCGCATTTACATATCTTTATACCTTTAACATTCCCTATGCTCAACGTGCGAAGAAGCTGTTCTTTGTGGTGCTTGGGATTACCTTTGTTGCTTGGCTTGGATCTGTTGCGGCTCCTCATCCGTTAGTGATTGCAGTTTTGACGGGCTTGATTGGGGCAGTCGCTGTGTTTATTTTTGGTGCTTTAAAAATCATTGGTCCGTCGGCGATTTTTTTTGTATTAGTGTTTTCCATGACAACAGGCATGCCGATTCAGCCCGAGCTAGCCCTGTTTCGTGCCAGCCTTGTATTTTTGGGTGGAATACTGTCATGGGTCATCGCCATGATTGGCTGTTTTTTTGAGCCTCATGGTCCGGAAACTGGGGTTGTCAAACGAGTTTTTCTTGAGCTGGCTTCCTTTCTTGATTCTGTCGGCACGGAGAAATTTCATGAGGCAAGACACCGGTTCATGTCCGTGCTAAAAGAAGCAGAAGAAACGCTTGCTGCTGGATATATTTCCTGGAGAGAAGACGACCTTTTTAAGCGTCTATATGTATTGAACGACCATGCGAATGTGATTTTTTTATACGTACTTGAACATTTTTCAAGAAAAAGTGCTGAATTACCACGTGAACTAGGGGAAGCTGTACGGGAAATCGCCCATTCCATGGATAGAAGAAAGAAGGAGGGCACACCTAAACAAATTCTCCAGCCGAATGACATGGATGAGTCGGTTGCCAATCTGTTTGTTGCCATTTTTGATGCGGATGCCGTCTTGAATGAACCCAATTCGAAGATTGAGCAAGTGATTCAAATATCGAAGCCATCCTTGAAGAAAGTCTTTTTAGGAGCCTTTGATAAAAGTTCGATTGTGTTTATTTCTGCTGTTCGGTTCGGAGTTATCACTATGCTTGCGGCTATTATTGCCTATCAATTTGAGCTGGAGCGTTCCTATTGGGTACCGTTATCCTGTGTTGCTGTGATGTCAGGAGCTACACTTGTTTCAACCTTTCATCGCGCGATTCAACGGGCATTGGGTACCATGCTGGGGATTGTGATTGCAGGCTTGATACTTGCTACGGGTCCGACGGGATATATGATCGTCTTTTTTATTTTGCTTTTAACATTTATAACGGAGCTTTTTATTGTAAAAAATTATGGGTTAGCTGCGTTATTTTTTACACCTAATGCATTGCTGATGGCGGAAAGCACCAACCCAGGTATCTTTAGCTTTCAATATTTTGCCTCGGCTAGAATCATTGATGTTGCGATTGGGATAGCGATTGGTCTTATCGGAGTCTGGCTGGTAGGGAGGCAGTCCGCGTCAAGTTTGCTCCCACATGTCATTACGAAAACAATCCGCAGTCAGGCACAGTGTTTATTTATCCTTTTCACCGATCAAGGAGCTGGCTTTTACGCCCCAAACAGTCGTGAACTTATGAAAATGAGAACAAATTTAGTGCATGTCCAAACCCTATACAGCACTGCAGCAGGAGAGATTCCAGTCAATCAAAACGTACTGGAATACTATTGGCCGGTCCTTTTCTCCATCGAGCAATTAGCTTATTTACTAGATAATTGCGCAAAAAACCCAACCCGCCCAATTCTCTCAGACACAACACTTGCCCAGATGCTCTATATATTCGAAACCATGGCCAACGCAGCCAACCGAAAACAATCACCACCACTAAAACATGTCCCAGAAATCCAACAATACCCAAGCATCCAAAAAGAAACCATCCGCCTACAAAAATCACTCATTCAGAGGGGCGATTCTCTTGCTTAAAGGGAAGCGGAGGGACGGTTCTCCTGCTTCCAACTAGTGAGGGAAGCAGAGGGACGGTTCTCCTGTTTCCCTTGAGCTTGTGATTTCGGTTTGGGAGAAATTCTTTACTATGTCATATACAAGCTAAAATAGATACAAAAGGAGAGCCGTCATAAAGAATGACCGACTCTCCCGATTATTATGTAAAAATGGAAAAGACGCCTGTCATAGACAGACGTCTTTTCTGCGTATTGCGGCAATGGACCGGACGACCACATTCGTGCGTTTAGCATTTAAGCTTGACCATTGACTTATGCAAATTAGCTCATCGCTTTACCAATATAACATCACTTTAGAAGATTAACAAGTAGATTATTTTGGAAGCGAGAGAACCGTCCCCCTGCTTCCACATGCGAAAGTCTACTTTTAGCTCCCCCTTTGTTCACCTAATGTTCCTACCATCTCTGATAATCCTTGCAGGAATATAGGCCTATCTGTGGAATAACAACATAGCACCACATAATCCGTCTCACCCCCCACTATTCAACGCATCTGCCACATCCATTCAAAACCATCGTTCTATCCAATCAAATAGGAGGTTATTACATGAAACCAAACAGAGGGACGGTTCTCCTGCTTCTTTTTCACGAATCCTTCCAACACTCAGTCATGAAAGGTGGTGACCATGATGCCGCGTGGGCCAAGAGAGAAAAGTGAAACCGGAATTTACCATATTATTATGAACGGTGCCAATAAACAGGAGATTTTTCATGATGAGGAGGATTCTCTTAAATATCTTGAAACAATCAGGAAGTATAAGGTGCAAGCGGAAATGGAGGTGTATGCATGGTGTTTGATGAATAACCATGTCCACCTTCTATTAAAGGAGGGAAATGAGGTGATTTCGGCAACGATGAAGCGGGTTGGTGTAAGTTATGCTTCTTATTATCATCAAAAGTACAACACATCGGGGCATCTTTTTCAGGATCGGTTTAAGAGTGAAAATGTGGACTGTAATCGGTATTTGCTTACGGTGATACGGTACATTCATCAGAATCCAGTAAAGGCAGGGATGGTTTATCATGCGGATGAATGGCGCTGGAGCAGCTGTCTGGGTTATTACGGGAAGGATCCCTTCGCTCTAAATTTGCTTGATAAAGATAATCTGTTACAAAAGGTTGCCGTTGATTATATCATTACCAACGACCGCTTTAGAGAATTTAACGAACGCAGCAATAACGATGAATGCCTTGACGTGAAAAGGAAGGAAAGATTAACAGATGATGAGGCTCGAGAGGTGATAAAGCAGTTGATCAGTCCAATTGAAATTGCGCAGGTCAAGAGTTTTCCCAAAGAAAAAAGAAATGCAGTGCTGCGAAAGGCCAAGGCTATTAAAGGAGTATCGCAGCGGCAAGTGGCAAGGATTTTGGGTGTTTCTGTTAATCTTGTCTTTAAAGCAAAAGAAAGGGGAGAGAATCCTTAAGTATCCCGAATTCCCCCCATAGTATAGGTAGTGTGCTAGGCGGAAGCAGAAGAACCGTCCCCGCGCTTCCTTAACAAATAGCAGCTTCCGTCCTCAGCGAAGTATAGATATTTCCCGTTCTCTACGTTAAAATGGATATTTTGCTTGTCGTAGATGAGTTGGGTTGTTTTTTCGAATTGCTCTACCAGCTGCTTCGCAGGATTTATAATGATATCCTGGCTGCTGGTCGTTGTGACAAACCCCTTTGGGTCACATTTTCTCTCGGGCTTTAATTCGGACGTCCAATCCCCGCTAAGCAGGATTGAACTTGCATTCATTTTCCTCTTTCGATTCTGAACAGACCAGGTTTTCCGGCAATTACAGCGGTGAATTCTGCTCTTCATCATCACATACCCACTTTCCATGATCATGAAAAAATGCTCTATGTTGATTGTATTCGCCAGGAAATTTGTTTATTATCAAAAACCCATTCTCAGCTGGGATTTATTTCTTACCCTATACCCATCCCAAAAACCGAACAAGCTGGGCAATGGCAAATGTGACGAAAAAGGCAATGCCCGTCGGAATCATAAAGGACCAAAACGTCCACTTGACACTTTTCGTTTCTTTATAGATATTGACTAAGGTCGTTCCGCATGGGAAATGCAGCAATGAAAACAGCATCATATTCAGAGCGGTCAGCCAAGTCCAGCCGTGGTCTAAAAAAAGCTGTTTCAAATCGCCAATTCCATCCACATCAATGAGGGCCCCGGTTGACATATACCCCATTAACAGAATCGGGAGTACGATTTCATTTGCAGGAAGTCCGATTAAAAAGGCCGTTAAAATGTAGCCGTCAAGTCCGATTGCCTGCCCTAACGGATCTAAGAAAGACACAATATGCAGTAGGATACTGACATCGCCAACCTGAATATTGGCTAATACCCATGTCAGGATTCCTGCCGGAGCAGCGACTTTAACAGCACGTTTTAGGACGGATAACGATTTAGTCAAGGAGGATCGAATGACCGTATCAACAAACTTTGGCTTTCTGTAAGGCGGCAGTTCGAGCGTATAATGGGTAGGAACTCCTCGTAAGGCCGTTTTTGATAACGCCCAGGAAACAACAAATGTGGTGACAATCCCGAACATTACAATGCCAACGACAACTGATGTGGTGACTAAAGAATGCATTCCACCGGTAAAGCCTGATGCCATAAATAGTGATGCTAGAACAATGAGTGTTCCCCAGCGACCGTTACATGGGACAAAGTTATTAGTCAGAATGGCTAGCATTCGTTCGCGAGGTGACTCAATAATTCGAGAAGACATTACGGCAGCTGCGTTACAGCCAAAGCCCATCGCCATTGTTAACGATTGCTTCCCGTGCGCGCCAACGGTTTTAAATAAACGATCCATATTAAATGCAACCCGTGGTAAATAGCCATAATTTTCAAGAAGGGCAAAGGTAGGGAAAAAGATTGCCATTGGCGGAAGCATCACGCTAATCACCCAGCCTGTTCCCCGAAACAGACCTAAAATAAGCACCCCATGTAGCCAATCAGGTGCATGTAAGGCCGTAAACGTAAGAGTTAAATAGCCTTCAATCCAACTAAAGAACTCCGCCAGCATGGAAGAGGGGACATTGGCACCTGCAATCGTTAAGTAAAAAATGACGCCAAGCATCAAAAGCATAATCGGAAATCCCCAAAAAAGGGACGTAAAGATTGAATCTAATTTTTCCGTTTTTTGATCATATTTTGTTTTTGAAAAATGAACGCCTTCCTTTAAGAGTTCATTGCTTTTTTTATAAAGCTGCTCCACAATTTGATCCCTAATACTAGACGTTGAAAGCTGGTCAGCCTGCACCAAAAGCGCCTGCAGACCATTTTGTTCTGCTTTTGGGTGGTGGGTATCCATCTGTTACACCTCCGTTTTGGTCATTTTTTTTTCAATCTGCTGTAAAAGACTTTTGTCACCGTCCAATAGACGTAAGGCCAGCCATCTAGCTGGAAGGTCATTCCCGGCAATCTGTTGCACCATCGGTAAAAGAAGGTTTATTTTTTCTTCGGTTTCTTCATTATAGGTCAGTTGATAGGGGGTACATTGGATAGCTCCAGTTACTACGCGGTCAATCGTATCCAGCAGCATCGGTATCCCGGTTTTATTTCGAGCTGAAACCTTAATGACAGGCACTCCTAAACGCCTCATCAATAATTTTTCATTAATTTTTATCCCTAATTTTTCAGCTTCATCAATGAGATTGATACAAATAATAAGGCGATCGGTAATCTCCATTACCTGGAGGGCTAAGTTCATATTCCTTTGCAAAGCGGTGGCGTCTAAGATAACTAAGGTGACATCGGGCTTTTCAAAAACAATGTAATCCCGGGCAATTTCCTCATCCTTTGAATTGGAAAATAATGAATAGGTTCCGGGCAAATCAATCATCTCATATTGCTTATCTTTAAACGAAAAAGTCCCCGCCTTTAAATCAACTGTTTTCCCAGCCCAATTCCCTGTATGCTGCTTTAAACCTGTTAAGAGATTAAAGATTGTGCTTTTCCCTGTATTTGGATTGCCTGCTAGTGCAATACGGTAGGAATTTGTCATGGCTCAATCAACTCGCCTTCAATTTTCATGCTTTCCTCTTTCCTTAGGGCAATAGACGTCTGGCTCACCCGAAAAGCAATAGGGTCACCAAGAGGGCTTCGCCTTAGAACCTCGACAATGGCCCCGGGAACAAACCCGAGATCTAACAGTCTTCTTCGCATGACACCTTCAATATCTAAAAAAGTTATTCGGATAAGATCCCCGATCTTCGCCTCAAATAATTTCAATTTATTTGAATAAACCATCACTTTTTCCCCTCGTCTCACTTTTTGCCTTAATGCAACTTTTGAAGTTATAATATGACCATATATTCATATTGATAACCCATTTTAGAAAAAAATAAAGTGGATGAGCTTTTATTAAAAAAATAGAGGGGGTTTTCAATAAAAGCAGGGGGACGGTTCTCTTGCTTCCAAAAGGCAAAAATGGAAGCAAGAGAACCGTCCCCCTGTATTCTTTATTTCCCTTCTACGATTTTGGCAAAATCATGAAGGGAGGTTGAGTTTTTGACGTAAGTTCTAGGTAAAAGATAGAGTTCGTTTTTGAAATTCTGTTCCTTAAATAGACCCGGTGTTGTAGTGAGTCCGAATTGATAGTATTTCTTTGTTTCCTCGACTAATCGGGTATTGAAATTTCCGTACGGATACGAAAGGGCTATCACAGGTTTGCCTGTTATGTGTTCAATTTTTTCTTTTGATTCCTTGAGCTCATACTCCATTTTCTCTCGTTTCGTCAAATCGGGATGGGTGGCTGTATGGGATTGGATGGAGAAGACTCCTGAATCCGCAAGCATTTTTAACTCCGCGGAGTTTAAACGACCAATACCGCCAATGAAATCTGAGATAACAAAGATAGTGCCCGCTGGTTTAAACCTGCTCGTTTCCAGCTTTTTAAAAATAGCAAAGGCCTTTAAATTGTTTTTATACCCATCATCAAAGGTAATAAAAATAGGTTTGTTGACTTTATTTCGATCCTTCCACCGTTCAAAGGTCAGTAATGTATAGCCATGATCCCGCAAATACATCATTTGTTCCTCGAAATTCTCCGGTGTAACATACAGCTCCTTCTGCCCCGTTCCCTTGTACTCATCGATCAAATGATAAACCAGAATCGGAATCCCGCGTTCACGCTCAGCAGAAGCCTGTGTCGGTACAAACAAAAAAGCTATCAATAGTAAAAATAACGCCGCCTTCTTCATAAAAACACCCCATTACCACATTTTCTGCTTATTATTCCGCAAACCAGTTAAAATTATGAAGCGGAGGGACGGTTCTCCTGCTTCCTTTTTAAATAAATGGAAGAGTAAATTGTGAAGAATCTCCAATCTTGTAAAAGTTTTAAAATGGACAAATCATAATTTTTTTAGCTATTTGAGAAGGTGTGTATTATAATAGTTTTTAAGTCAAAAAGAAAAGTAGGGAGATGCACACAATGCTATCAAATATTGGTGTACCAGGGTTAATACTTATCATCGTGTTGGCTCTTATCATTTTTGGACCAAAGAAGCTGCCTGAATTAGGCCGTGCTGTTGGACAAACGTTATCTGAATTTAAAAAGTCTGCTCGAGAATTGACTAGCGAAGAAATTGACGATACAAAAAAAGCGATTAAATAATATACAAAATAATAAATTCAAAGAAGCATAAGCCATGAGCTTATGTTTTTTTATTATCTTGAAAAAATAAATTTCGGCTGTTTTCATTAGAAGGAAAAATTGATTCCTGCTACTCTATTCTTTTTATTTTATTTAAGAAGGAATTTGAAACTATTGGTTGAATATCATTATAGGAATATATAACTAAGACGATATTCCTCCTGAAAGACAGCTATACTAGAAAAGTAACCAAGAGGCTAACGAATATTAGCTATTTATCGCTCTTACATAAACGAGTAAAGATATCAAAAAAGGAAGCAGGAGAACCGTCCCCCTGCTTCCAGAAAGGAGATTTTATGAGGAACTTTAAGTATGTCTTTCGATCTGCTAAGGATACGTTGTTGATTATTCCTGTTTCTGCGGTGTTTTTGATGATTGCTTTATGGTTTCGGGAGCCTTTTTATGGGGTCTTTGGTGTAGATAATTATTTGACGATTCATTTGATTATGGAGTTTTTTATCATCACGATATCCTTTACAATTGCGATTCAATCGTGGATGGCGTTTCCGCATGTGCTATCGAATTATCGCTTGTGGATTGGAGCCTTGTTTTTCGCAACTGGTTTTATTGAGATTGCTCATGCCGTTACCTTTAAGGGTATGCCGTTTTTTCTCTCGGAAAGCTCTGCTTATAAGGCAACTTGGTTTTTTATGGCGGCTCGTTTGACAGAAGTAGTGGGCATGCTGTTGATTGTCACATCAAAGGACAGGCTCGTACGTCCCGGAAAAAGATTTTTAGCGTACGGGATTTCGGGGGTTTATGCTCTTATCTGGATGATCATTGTGTTCTATCCAACACCAGTGCTGCCGGAGCTGGTTAAAGAGGGAATCGGTACGACGTCAATCAAGAATAATCTTCAATATGTTGGCATGGTACTTGAAGTAATTGTGATTTATTTTGTGATTGTTCGATTTCGTTCCAAGGAATTCTTTAATCTAATGCTCATTATGGCATCTGTCTACTTAATCAGTGCGGATTATTTTTTTACCACTTATAAAATGGTTTATGATATCAATAATTTCATCGGCCACCTGTTCCAAATCGCAGGGATGTATTTTATGCAACGAGCGGTATATCATACATCGGTGGAGGAGCCTTTTCAAATGCAAAAGGAAACAGAGGAAAGGTTGAGGCAAAACAAACAGTTTCTTGAGACCATTACTTCTCATATGGGGGAAGGGCTCATTGTCACGGATACCAATGGGCAACTAACATATATGAATCTCGAAGCCCAGCAGCTTCTCCAATGGAAGCAGGAGGAGGTGTATGGGAAGAGCATTTATTCTGTGATTCATACGGGCGGGGAGCAAGACACTGATGTAAGTTCATTTTTCACTCGTACATCCTGCAGGGTTGAAAAGGATTCGTTCTATCGTAAAGACGGAACCGCCTTTCCAACAGCCTATGTGATCACGCCGTTGCTAGAGGATGGAGAAATCCGCGGTAATATTATGGTTTTTCGCGATATCACGCAGCAGGAAAAGGATCAGAATCTAATCCATCATATGGCCTTTTATGATGACCTAACACAGCTGCCCAACTTCCGTTTTTTAAAAGAAAAACTATCAGACTTAATTAAGAAGCAGCCTAAAAACAAGGTCGCCATTCTTGAATTGGATATTGATCGTTTTAAAAATATAAATGAAGCACTCGGGCATGCTTTTGGTGATTCTGTCTTGAAAGCGGTTGCGGACCGTCTGCAGCAGGTGCTTCCAGAGCATTGGATTTTCGGAAGAATGACGGGTGACCAATATGGACTGATTCTGCCTTCGATTGTCCATGAGGAAGATATTATTCACGTAATTCAACAGATTCAAGATACCTTAAAAGGACCTTTGGAGGCACAGAATCTGCTATTAAATGCATCCGTAACGATTGGCGTTGCGGTTTATCCGTACCATGGCATAAGCTGTGACCTGCTGTTTAAACATGCCAATGTCGCATTAATTGAAGCGAAGCAGCAGAATATTTCCTTTCAATTCTATCGTTCGTCGATGGATGGAAAAGCAATGGAACGCCTTATTTTTGAAAATGATTTATTTCATGCATTAGGGAACAAGGAGCTTTATCTCGTATATCAGCCGCAGGTGGATATTCAGAGCGGGGAAATAATCGGGTTGGAGGCATTAATTCGTTGGCAGCATCCGAAGCACGGGTGGATTTCTCCAGGTAAGTTCATCCCAATTGCGGAGGAGACCGGTCTGATCGTTCCGATTGGAGAATGGGTACTGCGAACCGCCTGCCTTCAGATGAAGCAATGGCATGATGAAGGGTATCCTCCTCTAGCAATTGGTGTAAATTTATCAATCAGGCAATTTTACCAGGATGATTTAGTAGAAATGGTAAAAGAAGTATTGGCTGTAACCCAGCTCGCACCTGAATACTTAGATTTAGAGATTACAGAAAGTATGATGATGAATGCTGACTATGCGATGAAAAAACTGCAGGACCTAAAGGAAATCGGAGTCCAAATTTCGATTGATGATTTTGGCACAGGCTATTCATCCTTGTCCTATATAAAGCATCTGCCTGTTGATCGTCTTAAAATAGATCAATCCTTTGTCCGCGACATTGCCCATAATCAAGAAGAGACCGACGCAGCCATTGTCTCAACCATTATTGCCTTAGCCAATAACCTAAACTTACATGTTATCGCAGAAGGCGTCGAAACCGACACCCAAAAGGATTTCCTAAAGGACCGCAAATGCCAGCAATTCCAAGGCTACCTCTTCAGCCCGCCGCTCCCACCAGAGGAATTCAGTCTGAAATATGGGGGATTGAAGCAGAGGGACGGTTCTTCTGCTTCCAATGTATTGTTGATGGATGGAGGGGGGATATCCCAAGAAATCGAGTCCGTGTTAAAGTCATAATAAAAACTCGCCAAATTTCAGGCGAGTTTTCTTATAGCAATCATTATCCGGCTGCAGAAATGGAGTTTCGTTTCTTTACCCAAACCGTAGTCAGCAAAATCAATCCCGCAAAGGCAATCTGCGGCAGGGTTGTTTCAAGTGTCGGGTACAAGCCGATCCACTCGATAAATGGCGTACCGATCGAATGGGTTGGTAGTACGTTCGAAACCTGCAGCGCATGAATGCTGACGCCTAGGATTTTGAATGCTAACGCGTAAATCATAATGGTCGCAACTTTGAAGAAGAGCGTAATGGGTAATTTCACGCTATAGCGGATGATAATAAATCCTATAATGATTAGGATCACTAGAGCGATTCCAATTCCGGTCACCATTTGCTGAAGGCTCATATATGGTGCCATCCCAGAATAGAAAATAATCGTTTCCGCTCCTTCACGGAAAATGGAAAAGAAGCTAATCAACGAAAAGGAAACAAGCCTTCCTGTTTCAATTGCTTGGTTCATTTGGCTGCCAATATATCGATTCCATGCATGAATATTCGATTTACTATGAAGCCAGGCTCCGACTGTTAGCATCATCACGACGGCAACGATTCCGACAATCCCCTCTAAATATTCACGGCTGGAAGCAGCTGTTAATTGTGAAAAGACCATATTGATGATAAAGGATAGAACCACACTTGCTGCTAAACCGGCAGCGACACCAATCCAAATCCATTTTTGCTTGTTGTGCTGGTTGACCTTTTTTAAAAAGGACAGCAACGTTGCGACAATCAGCAGGGCTTCCAGTCCTTCGCGCAGTAAAATCAAGGCAGCATCCCAAATGGAGTAGCTGGTTTCTTTTGTCAATGGCAAAAGTCGATCATTTAAGTCAGTAAGTATTGATTTCGCTTGATCAGGTTGAAGCTTTTTCGATTCTAGCAAGCTGATTGCCTCTGGAACCTTTGTTTCCATATCGCTGTAGAGCTTGCTGTCCCTAGTGGATACATCGCCTTCTACCATCGGCCAAATTGTTAATAGTTCATTCAATTGAGTGACAGCTGAATCCAATTGGTTTGCTTCGATTGATTTTAGGCTTTCCTTTAAAAGCTGTGTAATATTTGTCAATGAATAATCAGCATTGTTGTCTGCTTTTTTTACATTTCCTGTAATCACATTCTCAATGGAAGCTTGCAGCGCATCAAGGTTTTCCTGAGCACTTTCTTGATCCAGTGTCTCATTCTTCACTGCGATTCGGACAAATGCTTGATACTTCTCGATCTCACCGTAGGAAACAACGCTTTCTCCTCTGACGATTGTTTCAACTTCAGTCCACTTAGCCAAAAGCTCATCATATTGGTTTTGCGCCATCTCAGCATTACCCTGTGAAACCGTTGCTTTCATGTCAGCAATTAATGGCAGCAATGCCTGTAGCTTTTCTTTATCCTTGCCTTTGTTTACAGGGTTTTCTGCAGTATCAAAGGCGATGAGCGAGCTGGAAAGGGAAGAGAGCTTCTTTTTCGTTTCCTCTATATCCGCTTTTTTTTGTAAAGCGTCCTTAACTTGTAAAAGCTCCTTGTCCACCTTTTTGGCCTTTTCGCTATCTGTCTTTAGTGCATTCCATTCAGTTTCAAAGCTGGCCATATTCTCGGCGATTGCTTCGTAATCCCCATTTTTCGCCTTCATCAAACTGTTGCCGATATAAACAAACAGATTATCATAGTTTTTTTCAGCTGCATTCGACACAGGCGATAAACCCAGCAAAATCACCAAACAGGCCGCAAGCATCAATAGCATTTTCTTATTAATCATGATCGTTCTTCTCCTTTAAAAATGAAGCAGAGGGACGGTTCCTCCGCTTCAAGTGCAAAATGGAAGCGAAAGAACCGTCCCTCCGCTGCTTATGATAATAGGGTTTCTCCGATGTAGCTTCCTTGTTTTGTTCCTGGGAGGCAGGCGAAGAGGGCGCTGCCGCGGTGGATGATGTATTCGTTTAGTTTGTCACTTTGCGCAAGGCGGTTTTGAATTGGGATGAATTGTTTGCTTGGCCTGCGTTGGAAGCAGATGAACAAAAGTCCAGCATCAAAGCTTCCAGTTTGAGGATCCATCCCAGATTCGTAGGAATAGGCTCTTCGTAGAATAGATTGGGTGCCGTCTCCATGTGACAACGCCATATGTGAGTCTTTTGGAATAATTGGCTGTCCATTAGAATCCTTTGCCTTATAATCAGCGGTATCCAATTCCTGCTTCATCCCGAGCGGGGCGCCTGAATCACGGTGGCGGCCGAATGTTTTCTCCTGCTCGCTAAGTGTCGTCCGGTCCCATACCTCGATGTACATTTGAATCCGGCGGACCACCATATAGCTCCCGCCTGCAAGCCAATCAGGACCATCTCCCTGCTGAACCCAAACCTGTTGATTCATATCGCTGTCTTTTTTTACATCCGGATTAATGGTTCCGTCTTTAAAACCAAATAAATTTCTCGGCGTTTCCTTTTTCGCATCCGCCTGCTTAGACCGTTGAAAACCGGTCTGCGCCCAATGAATGACTGCTTTCCCTCTAGCGATCCTCACAAGATTTCGTACCGCATGAAAGGCTACCTGCAGATCGTCGGCACAGGCTTGGATACAAATATCTCCGCCGCTCCATGCATCCTCTAACGCATCGAGTGGGAATTTTGGGAGCCCCTGTAATTCAGCCGGCTGTTTTGCCTGCAAACCAAAGCGGTCCTTGCCATCTTTTACAAAAAGCGTCGGTCCAACTCCAAAGGTAATCGTTAGATTAGAAGCAGACAGTCCGGTAGCTTCACCAGTATCCTTAGGGGGAATGTAGGCATTCGACGCTGATTCTGCAAGCGGTTCCCCTTTTGTCATTTTCTCAGCGGCAGCTGTCCAGTCCTTAAATAATTGAACCAAGTCCTGTTTGTTCTCTGTTGTTACGTTCAATGAAGCAAAGTAAAGATGATTTTGCACTTCCGTCGTAATACCTGCCTGGTGCTTTCCATAAAAAGGAACAGTGTTGTCCACTTGCTCTGTTTCTGAAGCTTTCGTGATTGACAGAATGCCGCCAAGACCAGAGGCCCCGACGAGCACCCCAATTCCACCGGCACCGGCTGTTTTTAACATATTACGTCTTGATACTTTTTTTACAAAAAGAGAAGAATCCTTCTGTGTCTCTGCCAATTAAGACGCCTCCGTTACAATTCCGATTTGTGATAGCGGTTCTGCCAATGCATCAATTGCTAAACTTAAATCTTTTACCTCTGATTCCGTTAATTCCGTATATAGTTTATAGGCATCGCCTTGTTTATGCTGATCAAGTAAGCTGTATACATCTGCAAAACGCTTTTCAATATCACTAGCAAGAGCCGAATCCTTTTCTTTCAGTGCCGGCTCCAGCAGTTGATAGATTTTTTCAGCACCTTGAACATTTGCAGCAAAGTCATATAAATCTGTGTGAGAATAGCGATCTTCCTCACCCGTTACTTTTGAAGTAGAGACCTCATTTAATAGATCAACAGCTCCCGTAACCAATAGTTCTGGTGTGACGTCAACTGTTTCAACCTTTGCACGCAATAATTGGACATCCTTCATTAATTGCTCAGCGTACTGTTCATAGCCTGCTGTTGTGTTATCAATCCAAAGACCTTTTTCGATGCGATGGTACCCCGTCCATTCCGCTTCCGGAACATCGCCTTCACGAGCATCTATTTTTGGATCAAGGTCACCGAATACTTCCGCAATCGGCTCTGCGCGTTCGTAGTGCATACGGGAAGGAGCATATAATTCCTTTGCCTGTTCAAGATTACCGGCTATGACGGCCTGTGTAAAAGCATCTGTAGCCTGAACAAATTGTTCAATTTCACCTATCGCATATTCTCTGTATTCAGTTGATACACCTTCTAATTCACTAGAAACAGGGGCTGCCTCCTTTTCCTTAGGCTTCTCTGCGGTTTCTTCCTTTTGAGAACAACCAAATAATAGACCAGTAGATAAAAACACACCAACTAACGCTTTCTTTTTTTTCATATATAAATCCCCTTTGTAATAATTTTCAGATTACTAGTATCATATCAGATAATGATAATCATTATCAACATAAATTATTATTCACTATATAATTTTTTATAGAGTAATAGCAATTCTAAAAGACAAAGTAGGTAACTACTAATACTTTTTCATTGAGCCCGCTATGAGGATTTTTAAAAGGGTACAAACCACATTTTTAATAGATCAAATTAGTATATCGTCAAAATGACCTAGTCAAGAAAATAGGATAAAATACGGATTTAAATTCAGAATATTAGTTTATATTATTGAGAAAGATTATCATTATCGATTAAGGAGATGGAAATATTGGTTAGTAAGTTTCTACAAGTAAACCCTATTATGAGTTATTTTTTGACAGTTATCCGAGTATATCTCGGATGGCAATGGCTAACAGCTGGCTATGAGAAAATTACATCAGGAAAATTTGATGCATCAGGTTTTCTACATGGAGCTTTATCGAAAATATCCGGTGACCATCCCGCGGTGCCAGGATGGTGGGGTTATTTTATTGAAAATGCTGCGCTTCCAAATGTGGGATTATTTAATGTTTTAGTTCCATGGGGAGAGTTTCTTGTAGGCGTAGCTCTACTATTAGGCGTCTTCACTTCTTTTGCAGCGTTGATGGGGGTCATCATGAATTTTTCTTATTTATTTTCTGGGACAACTAGTACAAATCCGCAAATGTTATTGTTAGAGCTTCTCATTTTAATAGCCGGCGTGAATGCAGCAAAAATTGGATTAGACCATTGGGTTCTTCCGTACATAAGGGATAAAAGATTTAATCAAAAATCACAGAACCTTTCAACAGAATAATTTATCCAAAGTCGAAGTAAATAACAAAAAGAAGCAGGATACCCTTCCTGCTTCACATCATATTTAAGCATGAGTCTTCCCAATCGATGAGTTCATCGCTGTCAATGGTATGGTGTGCTGGCGTATAAATTCCTTCGTTTACGACGGGCGATGGTGTGTGATAAGGTTCTAAAACAATCTCTCTTTCCGAGTTATCAATTACAGCTCTGATAAGGTCATATACGAGTTTTGTATCCTTATCCTCTACAAGGTCTACAAGCAAATGAAGATCTTCTCTATGAATATCCATTTTACCAACCCCTTGAAAAAAGATTATATTACCATGTTCCTATTATACCTGATATAGATTACCTTGGTAAGTACTGGAAAAAGGCGAAATAGTGACATATCCATTACATTTTCGAGCGATTTCGATTGAGAGCTTTGGGCCGATTCTATTAATGCAATCGTTAGCCTTTAACCAGTTGGAAGCAACAGAACCGTCCCTCTGCTTCATTTTTATAAGAAACTTAAAACTAAAACGATAATAAGTGGTACAAAAATGATGATGTACCCTATTGGGTTGGCGAAGTTCAGGGTCCAGCCGACACCGAATCTTTTTTCGACAAAGATGGAAGGGTCATTCTTGTTAAAGTAGAAGAGACCGCCTTTCCAGTAATCATCCTCATCATAGTCCTCAATGCCTTCAGCTGGTGGTGCTGTGTGTTTATTGCCGGCTGTTCCTACTTTGATTGCAAAGATGATGGTTCCAACTAACACAAGAAGCATAAAAATCATTGGTATCGCAAAGGTCATAGCGTCTCCTGCAAGGCCTTCATGAATGGTTGATAATTGAAAGAATACGAATAGCATGGTGAGCAATAGGCTTGTTAAAAATGTGAACCAGCTTGAATACTTTCTAAGTGCAAGCTGACGGGTACGGGTTCCTGTTGTGTTTGTGGCGCTTACTTTAATCCCTGAACGCTTTTGTGATAGATTCATTGCCATCATCATGACCTGCATCACTAGAAGGATGAGCGGCATTTGAATGGCAGAGATAGGTGTTTTATTTGTAAAAGCATCCGGCTTGCCATCAATCCCCCAATGCATTGGCATCTGATCGGGAAGGACAGGGTATTTGATAATCGTATAGATGAGAACACCAACCGTAATGATCATCGGAAGCAAAAAAACATACCAGGGAAGCATTTCATCATGGGTCCTGGCTGATAAATCGGCTGCCTTAACCTGTTTGACGTTTTCGCCCCAATTCTCTGCTTTTTTCAGCCGGGTAGCTTTTCCATGGTAAAAGAAGTACAGCGCAACACTCAAGATCATTATGCCAAATTGAATGAACATACCATATAAGACGATTTGCTCTTCAGCTGGGTTTGTACGGCTGTACCAAAAAAAGAAATAAGCAAAGGAAGCAGCTGAGACAGCGGCGACAATAATAGAATACGTTCGTTTATAGTGGATGAGCCTTTGGTCCGTTACATGCTGTTCCGGAACGGTCACACCGAATACAACCGTTCGTTTGACTAAATATGGGATGGCTGCCTCCATGAATGCCATAAAGATAATCAATACGGAAAAGACGATAAATGCCATATCCATTCCTCCATTCTGATGATTTTGAAGAAAACCTGCGATAGGAGATCTCTATCATGCTTTACCCTTGAAGTCATTGATAACAGCGGCAACAAGTGTATCGATTTGTTGACGAGTTAATCCAGCCACCAATGCTTCAGCGATAACGGGTCTTAATGCTTCCATAAAAAGCTCGTCATGGGTACCATCTTTCCTCAACTCATCCTGTGAACGAATGATGGCTCCAGACTTCGGAACGATTCGTATAATTCCTTTTTTCTCTAATTGATGATAGCTTTTACTAACCGTATGCATGTTCACGCCAAGATCTGCGGCAAAGGACCTCACAGATGGAAGTGAATCTCCAGGATGCAGTTCTCCCCGGGCAATCCCCTCTATAATGTGATTCGACAGCTGCGTATAAATCGGAATATCAGACTCAGGCTCAATGCGAATAATCATCCACCATCACTCCAATCTGTTCTACTATTATTATAACAAAATTGCTCTATTATGTATAGAACAGAAATCCAAAATGCGCGTGTGATTCTGCTTCTAAAAGAAGCAGAGGGACGGTTCTCCCGCTTCCCAAAACAAAAAAAGGAAGCAGGAGAACCGTCCCTCTGCATTATCCGACCAAATAACCAATTTCCATATTTTCACAAAATGTTCAATATATTCAAACTGTAAGCGCTTAATTTAATGATAAAATGACTTTGTTGACAAATTGTTACAAAAAACGGGGAGGTATTACAAATGTCACTAATGACTTGGAGCGAGAATTACAGCGTAAATATTAACGAGGTGGATGATCAGCATCAAGAATTGTTTCAACTGGTAAATGGTTTACACGAATCACTATCGGGGGATAGAGCGGTGATTGGTGAAAAACTGAACGGTTTAATTGACTTTGTAGTTAAACACTTTGCTACTGAAGAAGAATTAATGCAGGCAAACGGCTACCCAGATTATGAAGAACATAAAAAGGCTCATGACAATTTAGTTCAACAATGTGCAGATATTCAGGCAAAATTTAATGCTGGTGAAGAGGAAGTAACTGAGGAAATCACGGCATTCGTACGTGATTGGTTATATTCACATATTCCAAATATTGATAAGCAATACAGCCCATTCCTAAACGAAAAGGGCGTTGAGTAATTAATCATTTTCAAACGAGCTAGGACATTTTAAAATCATATCAAGTATGGGGTGGAGTTCGCATAGAATTCCGCCTTTTTTTACTTAATATATAAGGATACTTTGATTAAAGAAGCAGAAGAACCGTCCCTCCGTCATTTATCTGAATATTTTTACTTTAGTACGAGTCGTTATCATAGGAAAGTTTATTGAGACTAGGGGAGGAGGGAAAATCAATTGTTTGCAAAGATAATCAGCTGTTTTTTCAGAATATGAAATGTGGGTTTGACTGTAAAGTTATATTGATATATAGTGGGATTTTTGTAAATTGTTTTACTATTCTTTTACGTATTTTCATCATACTGGTTACTGTGATACGCTCTTATTGGAATTACGATAATCCGCTCTTATGACTGATTAGAATAATCTCAATAAGAGTTATTGGGTTCAATATGTCAATCATTCCAAAATTTCTATAATGAAGAGGGTGTATGATGATGGCAGTCACTGAACAACGTATTCAAAGCGACTATTTACAGCTAAAGCAGATTATGAAACTTAGGAACAGCCTAGGGGAACTATACAATCAAAGTGGTGCAAACAGCTCCAGATATATAAACCTCTCACTTCAACTGGGAGCACTTGAAAAACAATACATCGAAGAAAAAATTAAGATGCTGGATGAACAGTAAACAGAATGGGTTCTTTTGCTTCCAAATATAATTCAACGGAAGCAAAAGAACTTTTTTATTGCAGATTTTGTTGGTTCATAACCACTTGTTGAGCATGCTGCAACTTTTCTTGTGCTTTTTGAACGTCCATTTGTTCTTGTTTTACCTTCTGTTGCGCCTGTTTTAAATGCTGAATCTCTATTTCCTCCTGTTGCATGGCCTTCAATAACTCATTTTCCTCCGTTTGTAATTCTAAATGAGCCTTTTGAACCTCGTTTTGCGCATACTTTAACTGCTGATTTTCCTGTGTCATAATAAGCCTCCAGAATCGGTATTTGGAACTTATACTCCCATCCTTTATAGTGCGCATCTTCCGTTGTAATATGCCTTGAATCTACAGGCTGAATATTTGTAATGTTATGAAAATTGGGATATATTTCTGTTATAATACAACTTTTTAGTACGGATATAGGGAAAACGTAGTTCAGCATCCAGAATTTCTGATTTTTAATCTAATAGATATTAGGAGGGTATGATGAAAGCGCATGAGATTATGAACACACAGGTCATTAAAGTTAAGAAAGAGCACAGTGTCAGATTCGTGATTGAAAAAATGATTGAACATGGTGTCAATGGTCTCCCGGTTGTGAATGACAAAAATGAACTGGTTGCTTATATAAGCGACGGTGATATCATGCGTTATATTGGGAGACAAAAGGATCTGGTTCTTGGCACTTTATTTTTTTCGCAGATCATGAAAGGGGACAATGATAATCTTGAGAGCAGGGCAAAACGACTAATGGAGTTAAATGTAATGGAGATCGCACAGACAAAGGTCTACAAAATTTCGTCAGAAGTGGACGTTGAGGATATTGCAGCATTTCTAGGTAAAAAGAATATCCAAAGAATCCCGGTTGTGCGAAAGGGAGCACTCGTCGGAATCATTAGCCGCACTGATATTATACGGAGTACATTTAAGCTGGAAGGGCGAGCGGTTATATAAAAATGGGGACAGGTGTTAGGTTATCTGTCCCTATTTTTGAATGCTTAGGAAATATTCAGTTGCTTAAAAATAGGTTCTTCATTCCCAGCCATCCCACCATAATTTGAAGCCTTGAACAGAATTAGGCTTAACGCTATCGGCACTATCATCAGGAGCAAATAATGGATCCTCCTCCATCATGCTGTCGCCCTCAAAAAATTCCTCTTCGGGTTTCATGTTTATCACCTCCATCACTAGTTTTGACGAATAACTGGTAATTATAATGAGTAACCCTAATCTTCACTAAATGTTCAAATAGTTGATCGTTTGTCCTTTATAAAGTTCTCAATCTTTTCATAAGGCCCTGGTATGACGTGACTTCTTTCTGGAGGAAGCAGGAGAACCGTCCCCCTGCTTATTTCTGTCCATATCCACGGTTGGAGCCCTTCGCTGAATGTGATTGGCCTTTTACATTCTCGGAACTGCCTTCAGGAGCAAAGACTTGATTGTCTTTTGTTATTTTTGCGCCCTCTGGGAATTTTTCTTTGTTTGACATAATAACCACCTCCACTTCTAGTTTGTGCGGTGGAGTCGTAATTATGATGGAGGTTTTGTATTTTCACTAAATGTTCAAAGCTAGCGTGAAAAAAGAAACTTTTGCAAATAAAAAAAGCCACTGCATATTATTCTGCAGTGACCCTTTTGGAAGCGAAAGAACCATCTCTATGCTTCCATAATTTTGTCGCTTTTTTCTTGTTGTTGTTCTTCTTTTTCGGCTTTTTTGCCCCAGTAGTTGGCAAGGAGTGAGCCGGATACGTTGTGCCATACGCTGAAGATAGCTCCTGGTACGGCTGCTAATGGTGAGAAGTGGGCAGTTGCAAGGGCGGTAGCAAGACCGGAGTTTTGCATTCCTACTTCGATGGCTACCGCTTTTTGGTCTGGATAGTTCATTTTTAATACCTTTGCGGCAAAGAATCCTAGCGCATAGCCAAGAGCATTGTGTAAAATAACAACAGCTAAAATTAATAATCCGCTTTCCAGGATCTTCTCTTTGTTTCCACTTACAACGGCTGCGACAATAGCCACAATCCCAATAACCGAAACCAATGGGAGAGCTTTAACGCTTTTTTCTACCTGCTTCTTAAATAATGTTTTCACAATAAGGCCTAAAACAATTGGTAAAAGAACAATTTTTATAACTGAGACGAACATATCGCCTGCAGATACAGGTAACCATTTGCTTGCCAGCATCAGGGTGATGGCAGGAGTCAAAAGAGGTGCCAATAGTGTTGAACAAGATGTGATTGTAACGGATAAAGCTGTATTTCCTCTTGCTAAAAAAGTCATAACGTTGGAGGAAGTGCCGCCGGGGCAGGCTCCAACAAGAATAACGCCGACTGCAATTTCTGGCGGAAGGTTTAGCGCATAGGCTAAGCCAAACGCTGTAAACGGCATAATGAGAAACTGGGCTAAAACGCCAATTAATACCTTTTTCGGATGACTGAAAACCTCTTTAAAATCCCCGCCAGATAAAGTCATCCCCATTCCAAACATAATAATCCCTAATAATAATGAAATATGAGGGCCAATCCAAGTAAAGCCTCCAGGAAATAATAATGCCAGACCAGCAAAAAGCAAAACCCAATAGGCAAACGTGTTGCCCGCAAATACACTTAGTTTTTCTAAAGCTTTCATTTATTAAACCCTCCCTTTCGAAATGTTATGAATATTATTATACTCAGAAAATAATGATAATCAATATATTTAATCTAGTACAAATAATTGGTAATGTGTGATATTAGTTTCATTTTGTTAAATTACATGTAATAAAGAAAAAAAAGACTTTAAAGTTATTTTGAAATTATTTTGATTTCTAGGAGAAAAATGAATATAGCGATTTGAATACATACTTTTATTTTAGACAATCTAAAATGAGGAGGTGTCATTGTATGGAACTGCCAAATAACGGAGGTCAACAAATGAATAATCAACTGCAAAGCAGCCAGAAGAACCAGTCGCGAAATGCAAATGAGGCTGCACTGGGTCTTGATATGGATGAGCAGGAAATGAACGGATTATATGGGATGGTGGAAACTGCTACTGAGGATCAAATAGAGCCTAATACGGAAAGAGATGGCCGTTAGAAAAAGGATTTAAAGTGGTACGTGTATACGTACCCTTTTTTAATGAAAAGAGAATAAAGTTGAAACCTACTATTTTCCAAATACGTATGATAAATATGCCATTTATAATGTAAGTGTAAACAAAGCATGAAATGGGGGATGTTTTATGAAATTACATAAAATCCTTTTATTAACAATATTAGCGGGCATATATTCTAGTATATTAAATCAGTTTGAGGAAGACTTTGGTATTAATCGCTTGATTTGCAATGTAACATTGTCTCTAGCCATATTTCTTACAGGACTTATTTTTTATAGGATAGATAGAAAAGCGGATAAAAGTAACATAGAGAATGAAGATATTTGATTTAGATAGTAAACTAGATATCCATTATAAATAATCACACTAACCAAATCGAAAAGAGCCTAACTAATTGGGCTCTTTTTCACATATATTTCACGATTAGTGAATCTTTTATTACATTTCCTTAGAGATAATTGTTAAATGATTCAAAAAAGTCTACGATTGGAATTAATGGGTTAAATTCCATTGATTGGATATTCCGTATCTAGAGATTGCTTGCCTGATAGTGAACGATTTTTACAAACTAGAAACGGTTCATAAGAGTGCATATTTGAGGAAAAAATGGATTGATTGGAGAAAAGGCTAGAAATCTATTACCAACAGGAGGGGTATGTGTGGATGTAAGTTTACTCGCCATATTATCAATCGGATTTATTATTGGCATCAAGCATTCAATGGAGCCCGATCATGTCATTGCGGTTTCCACGCTGGCAGGAAAAACGAAGAAGCTGTGGCAGACATCCTTAACCGGAGTATTTTGGGGCATCGGCCACACCACAACATTATTTATCACTGGTATTTTACTGATTATGTTTAAAGTAAGTCTTTCGGAAAAATGGACTTTAACGCTGGAAATGCTGGTCGGATTTATGCTTGTTTATTTAGGATTGCGAGCCCTTATGGTAGGGGGGGTTGCCAGTCATCACCACCATCATTCGGAAAAACAAACCTATGCAAAATCGGCCTTTATCGGATTTGTCCACGGTTTGGCAGGCAGTTCGGCGATGGTGTTATTAACGATGAACACCATCGATTCGTTATGGCAGGGTGCCCTCTATATTATTATTTTTGGACTTGGCACTTGTGTCGGTATGCTGCTTTTTACAGGTTTGCTTGGAATCCCGTTCAATGCTGCGAAAAACAGCCACAGTATTCAAAAGGGCTTAGTGAAAGTAACGGGAGCCATCAGTACGTCCTTTGGCATCTATTACATATACAATCTCGGGATTACCGAGGGGTTATTTGCCTTGTGGTTTGGAGCGATGTAAAGGGAAACCGCTAGGATATTATGGAAAAAGCTCTGTTGGCGCAGGGCTTTTTTATGTTGGGTTATGGACTGGTTTTTTAAAATTTTATAAAAAATAAAAAATTATGATAATATGGAAAATAAGTTATCTCTAGAGGGTAATTATTAGTAATATTCTTTTGGTTATCACTATGAAACATAGAGGAGGTACGTTATTGCGTCCCATTTTATTTGGCATTTGTGGTGCATTCTTTTTTGCTTTTACCTATATTCTTAATCGCTCCATGGAAATGTCAGGAGGAAGCTGGATTTGGAGTGCTTCTTTAAGATACTTTTGGACAGCGTTGTTCCTTGTTATTATTGTGATGCTTCGAAAGCAGCTGCGGCCGCTTCTAAAGGTCATGAGAGAGGAACCGCTGAAATGGCTTTGGTGGAGCTTTGTTGGCTTTGGTTTATTTTATGCCCCAATGTGCTTTTCAACAGCCTATGCACCGGGCTGGCTTGTGGCCGCAACCTTTCAGGTGACAATCGTCTTCGGCTCGCTGCTGGCACCGCTTTTCTATGACAATATTGAAACAACGAGCGGGACAAAGCGTGTACGAAGTAAAATTCCGTTTCGAGGGCTCGCTTTTTCGATGGTTATTTTAGCAGGAGTCATCCTCATGCAAATCGAACACGCAAAGGACATTACGGGAAAAGAACTACTATACGCCACCATCCCAATGGTCATCGCGTCGATTGCCTATCCGCTTGGGAATCGTAAAATGATGGAAGTCAGCAGAGGACGGCTGCACACGTTTGAACGGGTATTAGGGATGACCATTGCCAGCATGCCCTTTTGGTTTTTGCTAGCGATTTATGGTCTTTTGACAGAAGGGATGCCAAGCATGGATCAAACGGTTCAATCCGGAATGGTCGCCCTGTTTGCGGGAGTCATTGCAACAGTCCTGTTCTTTCGCGCAACAGACATGGTGAACGGTCAAATGAAAAAGCTGGCTGCAGTAGAGGCCACTCAGCCTGTATCTGTCCTTATTTCACTCTTGGGAGAGCTGTTCTTTTTATCAGCAGATATTCCATCACCATTATCGTGGGTCGGAATGCTAACGGTTATTTTTGGCGTGGTATTGCACAGCTTTGCTGCTCATAAAAAAGTGGAAAAGAGCATGAGTTTGGGTAAGAAGGTTGAGTCGATGCGGTAAGGAGTTTTTTTTCGAAAAAAGTCGGTGCGAACATAAATGTAATCGTCACTATTGTCGATATTATTCAAAATATTGACATAATTAAAAGGAATCCAAGTCACTTTTCCCGCTTATAATAGTAGCAAGAGGGAGGTAATAAAAGAAAAAACCCCTCAAAACAAGGAAGAAGGTGCCGATGATGTCATTCACTCATTTCGACGAAATTTATGAAATTTGTTGTGAAATGACCGCGGAGGAAGCAGTACTGGAGACAGCTGCAGCAAAGACTAAGGAGGAAATGCCGAACTTCATGAAGGATATCATCCCAGATTCTAGTCTTTGGTGGGAAGCAGAGCTCATAGACATTCATGACAGAGAAGGAGATTTACTTTATGTCTAACCTAACAAAACGGAAAGGCTGAACACCCCATTGATGATCGAATGGGGGATTTTTTTTTGCCATAGAGATAAACTTGCTAAAGTTATCATTCTATAAAAAAAGGATCCTTCTTCTATCAAGAAAGATCCTTTATCTATATGACTCTATTATTGAGGAACGACTTCTTCATCCTCGACAATTAATTTTCCGTATTTACCAAAGTCTTTTCCTGGTTGTCCGCCCCACTCATCAAGAGTCAAAAGACTTGGCTCTAAGCGGCGTGGTTCGCGTGGATTTTCTTCAGGGAACTCTTCCATTCCTTGGCTGTACTCAAGCGTGATGCCATCTGGATCAGCATAGTATAGAAATACGCTTCCTGATGGATGGTGTCTGCCAGGTCCTAAGTGAATCTTTACATTGTGATTCTTTAAGACATTCACTTGTTTACCAATATCATCGATTGATTTTACTTTATAGGCGATGTGGTTTAGTTTATTTTCAGGTCCTTTCGTGATGGCGAAAGAGTGGTGGTAAGGGTTAGGCCACACACGTAACCATGCCCAAGCCATTTCACGGCCTTGGATATCAGATACGGCCATGTTCATTGTATTGACAAGGAAGTCATAAACTTCATCAAATTGATTTGTTTCATATACCACATGTAGTAAGCATTCAATTTCCAGCCCGTTCGTTGGTTTGTAGGCAGTTCCCATTTGCATCATTTCAACATACATTTCATAGGTTACCCCTAGAATTGGATCCTTGAAGCGTAGCGTTCTCCCTTGTGCTAATTCCTGTGCTTCCTTAGCACTTAATTCTCTTGGATTTAGACCTTTTTCCTGTAAATAATTAAAGACATCGTCGAATTGTGATGCTTTTTCAAGCTCAAAGCCAACCCGTTTCAATCCGGCTTCAGGAGCCTGTTCTAGAATTAAATTGTGATGATCATGGCTTGTACGAAGGTAAGCGGTTTCACCAACCTGCTCAACAAACTGCATTCCCACAATATTTGTGTAGAAATCAATTGATTTCTCAAGATCTGTTACACACAAAACAGCATAGCCCAATTTTTTATAGCGTATCATTACAAAAATCCTCCCCTTACTAAAATATCCCGAATCCCCAATATTTCCATTACAATACTAAATTTAGAACATTTGGCGAAAAATGTCTAATCACACTTTTCTTGCAAAATATTGGGTTTTTGAAAATAATTTTTAGACTGTTGAAAGCGGTATCATGTGCTGAAAATCACATACAAACAAAGGATTTTATTCTATATCAGAGGATTTTAGAATATCAAGGGACGGTTCTTCCGCTTCCGATTTGGAAGCAAAAGAACCGTCCCCATGCTTCCTTTTTTAAGGGAGTATGTTCCCGGCAGCACGGTAAATGCTGTACCATTCTTCACGAGTGAGGTGAATAGTGGTTGCTTTACAGCAGTCCTTCAATCTTTCGGTATTCATTGTACCGATGATTGGCTGCATGTCTGCGGGATGGCGTAAGAGCCAGGCTATCGCAATGGTTGTGTTGGTTACTTCATATTTAGCTGCAATTTCATCGATTCTCTGATTCAGCTCTGGAAACTTTTCATTACCGAGGAAGACGCCCTCGAAAAATCCATACTGAAAAGGGGACCATGGCTGGATGGTGATATCGTTTAGTCTACAATAATCAAGCACGCTCCCATCCCTGTTAACAGCGGCATCATTCTCCATGTTGACATTGAGTCCGCTTTTAATCATTGTGGAGTTGGTGATGCTTAGCTGCAGTTGATTTGCCACTAGAGGCACTTTGACGTATTTTTGAAGCAGCTGAATCTGCATTGGATTGTGGTTTGAAACACCAAAGTTGCGCACCTTTCCAGAGCTTTTCAGAATATCAAAGGTTTCTGCTACTTCTTCAGGCTCAACGAGGGCATCTGGCCGGTGCAGAAGAAGGACGTCAAGATAATCGGTTCGAAGCCGATGCAGAATCCCATCAACCGATTCTAAAATATGCTCCTTTGAAAAATCAAACATTCCTTTACGAATACCGCATTTCGATTGCAGAATGATATTCTCACGAACGTCATCGTTCATATGTATGGCTTCAGCAAAAATTTCCTCGCATTCTCCATGACCATATATATCAGCATGGTCAAAAAAGTTTACACCTTCTTCTAAGGCAGTCTGGATAAAGCGCTCAGCCTCAGGTTTTTCTATCTTATTCATACGCATACAGCCAACCGCTAAAACTGGTACCTCTAGGCTGCTTGAGCCCAATCTCATTTTTCTCACCATTCATTCCTCCGATCATAAAAACAGGTTCTCTATATAACGAGTCTTACAATATCAGTCAGCAGGCACATTTTCAACTATAGGGACGGTTCTCCTGCTTCTTTTGTTCTCTAAACCGGAAGCGGGAGAACCGTCCCGCTGCTTCCTGCTCTCTAAACTGGAAGCGAGAGAAACGTCCCGCCGCTTCCTTCTCTCCAATTTGGAAGCGGGAGAACCGTCCCGCTGCTTCCTGCTCTCTAAACCGGAAGCGAGAGAACCGTCCCGCCGCTTCCTCCTCTCCAAATCGGAAGCAAGAGAACCGTCCCGCCGCATCTCACGATAAAAAATCAGGGCCTCTGCTTCTTTGTTGTGGATATATGCTATACTCTGCTTATAGTTGAGTCTTTGTGGACGGTAAAAATTATGCTTTTTATAGGAGATTTCTATGTTTGGTTTACATTCATTTTCCACTCGAGCATTTAGCAGAAATGATTGGCTTGTTATGCTTTTGACGGCGATACTGACGACGATTGCCAGTGAAATTAAAGTGGTTCCTTTTGAAGGAGAGGCTTTCCGGTTTGGGCTTGGAAGTGTAGCATTTTTCTTGATGATTCTGATTTGGCCTCCGGTGTCCGTCATCCGGACGGGAATCATGACAGGCTTGATTGTCGTTTGTATCCGGACAATCGAGGATATTCTATTTCAAGATACTCTCTGGTCATCGAGCTTCATCAATCATTCACCTGCATTTTTGTTCTACTTTCTTTTTGCTCTTGGTTTTCATATGATAAAAATCGATAGGTACAAAACACGTCCGCTTCCATTAGGGGGCTGGGCTTTCTTGTTCGAATTCATTGCAAATGGTGCGGAGCAGCTTGCACGAAACGGACTGCATCAGCAGGTAAGTCTTGACCTAAGAATATGGGGATTAATAACGGTTGTTGCATTGATTCGCAGTTATTCTGTTGTGGGTCTATATAGCACCATCACGATTTCCGAACAAAAGAAGCGGATGCAGGAAATACTGCGGGTTGGCTCTGAGCTTTATGCCGAAACGCTATATTTGCAAAAATCGATGAATCATATCGAACAAATTACGGCTTCCAGTCATGATTTATATCGGAAGCTGAAAAAGAAGGAGCTCCATTTGTTAAGTGTTCAGGCTTTGCAGATAGCTCAAGAAATACATGAGGTGAAAAAGGATTCTCAGCGGATTCTTTCCGGTCTTACAAAGCTTAGTGTGGAGAAAATGCAAAAGAAACTCAACCTTTCCGATGTACTTAGCCTGGTCCTGATTGCTAATGAACGCTACAGTGAGCTTTTAAAGAAAAAGATCCATTTTCATAAAAAAATCACCGTTGATTATGAAACAGACCAGCAAATTCCGCTGCTAGCCTTATTAAATAATCTTGCTGCAAATGCAGTCGAATCTATTTCGGAAAAAGGCGAGATTTACTTTGATGTATTTGAGGAGTCAGCAAACACGTTTTTTGTTATTACGGACACAGGCAAGGGAATTTCGGAGGAAGATGTACCTGTGATCTTTGAGCCTGGCTACACAACAAAGTTCAACGAGCATGGCGTTGCAGCAACGGGAATCGGCTTATCTCATGTAAAGGAAATTGTACATACGCTAAATGGACAAATTAACATAGAAACACCGGAAAACGGAACGACGTTTATCATCCAGATTCCAACAAAGTCCATACGAAAGTGAGGGGATTAAGCTGCGCTATTTTATTGTAGATGATGACAAGGCAAGCAGATCTATGCTGAAGAACATCATTATCGATGGTGATCTCGGCATGGTGATTGGGGAGGCGGCAAATGGCGTGCAATGTCTTTCACCCGTCCTCACGAGAAATCCTGATGTGGTTTTAATTGATTTACTCATGCCCGAGCTTGACGGAATTGAAACGATGGAACGATTGAGGTCGGAAGGATACAAAGGGCAGTTTATTATGATCTCCCAAGTGGTAACGAAGGAAATAGTTGGGGAGGCGTACGAGAAGGGCGTCGATTATTTTATACATAAACCCATTAATCGTGTGGAGGTTCAGAGTATTTTAAAGAAAACAGCCGAGCAATTTTTGTTAAAAAATTCCCTGCGCACGATTCAGGAAACGTTGGCACATATCGGCTTAGATAACTCTAAAGTGAGAGAGAAAACGGTTAAAGAAATCGTCATGTCCATCCTCAATGATATGGGAATCATTGGGGGGGCTGGCAGTGATGACATTGTGTTTATTATTGAACACCTCATGAATTCCAGCGAGAAGGTAGTCCAACTTCCGCCTTTGAAGGATTTATACGAAGCGGTTGCAGCGAAGGGCGAATTTACGAACGTGGATGTGAAAAAAGAAAGCAAAGCCATTGAGCAGCGCATTCGCCGCACCATTTTAACGGCATTTAATAATTTGGTTTCATTAGGGTCGATCGATTACACCAATCCAGAATTTGAGTATTACGCGCCGCGTTATTTTGATTTTCAGGAAGTAAGAAAGCATATGGTCTCCATTCAAGAGGAGCGGGATGAGGAGGCAAAGGTCAAAATTAATATAAAAAAATTTCTCCAGATGCTATATTTGGAAACGCAGGAAAAATATCATCAGGGTTAATTTTTTCGAAAAAAGAAAATGTCGGATTTTGTCGGATTCGGTAGTGGCCCCATATTATTGGAATTAGCTCAATTTTTAATGAAAAATAATTTCAAAAAAGGGGTGACTTCTTAATGAAGAAAAGATTTAAATTTTCATTAGCTTGGCAAATTCTTGCTGGTTTAGTCTTAGGTATCATTGTCGGAGCGGTCTTTTATGGGAATCCTGGTGTAGAGAAATATCTACAACCGTTGGGAACCATCTTCTTAAATATGATAAAAATGATTGTAGTCCCAATCATTGTTTCAACCTTAATCATAGGGGTTGCTGGGACTGGAAATATCAAACAATTGGGAAAGCTTGGCGGGAAGACACTCCTTTACTTTGAGATTGTCACAACCATTGCGATTGTTGTTGGTTTACTGTCAGCGAATCTCTTCCATCCCGGTGAAGGCATTGACATGTCATCACTAACAAAAACCTCCATTGACCAATATGTTCATACAACGGAGGAAGTCCAGAGCTCGAGTCATGGGATATTGGATATTATCGTAAACATTGTTCCGAAAAACGTCGTTTCAGCGATGGCAGCCGGCGATATGTTGGCTATTATCTTTTTCTCTGTTATCTTTGGTTTAGGAGTAGCGGCAATCGGTGACAAAGGAAAGCCGGTGCTTGCTTTCTTCGAGGGTGTAGCAGATGCAATGTTCTGGGTAACAAACTTCGTTATGCGATTTGCTCCGCTGGGTGTTTTTGGTTTAATTGGGGTAACGGTATCCAAATTCGGTTTGGCATCGTTACTGCCGCTTGGAAAATTAATGATCCTTGTATACGCAACAATGGCTTTCTTTATCGTCGTCGTGTTAGGCGGAATTGCAAAGCTTGTAGGCATCAACATTTTCCATCTAATGAAAACTTTAAAAGACGAACTGCTTTTGGCCTATTCAACATCAAGCTCAGAGTCGGTATTGCCAAGGGTTATTGAAAAAATGCAGAAATTTGGCTGTCCAAAGGATATCGTTTCCTTTGTTGTTCCGACAGGTTACTCCTTTAACCTGGATGGCTCTACACTATACCAGGCACTTGCCGCCATTTTCATCGCGCAAATGTATGGTATTGATCTAAGTATCACGGAACAAATCACATTAGTATTAGTTTTAATGGTTACATCAAAGGGAATTGCCGGTGTACCGGGAGTATCCTTCGTTGTATTACTAGCAACATTAGGTACAGTAGGAATCCCGATTGAAGGACTTGCCTTCATCGCTGGAATTGATAGACTTCTAGATATGGCTCGTACAGTTGTAAACGTAGTAGGAAATGCACTGGCAACGGTGGTTATGTCAAAATGGGAAGGCCGCTTCAATCCAGAAGGTGCCGAGAATAGTAACCTAGAAGACAATACTTCTATTGAAAAATTAGCATAAGATAACAAAACCGGTTCTCCATTTGGAGGCCGGTTTTTTGCAGTGGCGCCGATGATTAGTTCAGTTTTAGATGCATGGGTACGGTTCTCTTGCTTCCTTGGAAGCAAGAGAACCGTACCTCTGTTTTTTGGCACTGGCCCCGCTATTTATACGCCCTTTTTACTAGAATAGCGGACAAGCGTGGATGCCATCTTTCTATTATCTTCATACGATATACTAAAAACTAAGAAAGGGATGATAGTAGTTTGTTTGGTTATTCGATGGTTCAAATGGTACGAGCTCATGCCGATAAGCTGGAACGACCGTTAAGAGAATTAATTTTGAACCTGTACAAACCTTTTAAATGGACCCCATGCTTTTTGCATAAGCTTTTTGAGGGGACTATTAAAAGGGGCAAGAAGTTTTCTGTGATTGTGGAGTTCCAGGATGACTGCTATGAGGATGGTTGTAAAGTAGTTGAAGGTGTTATGGATAGTCATATGAGAAATAAGGTTAGACAATATTTTCCTAGGGTGTCCAGCATGAGTGTGGATATCACACCTTCTGGATTAGAAGAGGTTCTCACATCTTGCAAGCATATTAGAAAAGTATATTTAAACAGTGAGGTTAAAGCGTTGCTTAATGTAGCTGTTCCAGCAGCAAGTGCAAAAGGAATTAGTCGAAGAGGAAGAGAATTAACAGGCGAGGGTGTGAAAATTGCCATTATCGATACAGGAATCCATCCACACCAGGATCTGTCTAATCGAATTACAGACTTTAAGGATTTTGTAAACAACCGTACGGCTGCATATGACGACAATGGACATGGAACACATTGTGCCGGTGATGCTGCATCCGCTTCGCCTACCTATGCAGGACCTGCGCCACATGCCACTCTAGTTGGTGTGAAGGTATTGGACAAACTAGGTTCCGGTTCTCTAGAAACGGTTATGCAAGGGGTAGACTGGTGTATCCAATACAATATCGACCATCCATTAGACCGAATTGATATTATTTCGATGTCATTGGGAAGCACCGCACAAAACTACGGTTCCGAGGATGCTGATCCGATGGTAAAAATAGTCGAGAAAGCCTGGGATTCCGGGATTGTCGTTGTTGTTGCAGCAGGAAATGAAGGGCCGAACAAAGGAACCATTGCCAGCCCTGGCATCAGCGACAAAGTGATTACGGTCGGAGCACTCGATGACAACGAATCGGTTGATAAAAACGATGATGATGTCGCAAGCTTCTCCAGTCGCGGACCGACCAGATATGGGCTAAACAAACCGGATGTATTAGCACCGGGCGTTAATATCGTTTCACTACGTGCGCCAAATTCTTATTTAGACAAGCTGCAGAAAAATGCCCGAGTCGACAATGATTATTTTATGCTATCAGGTACATCCATGGCCACACCAATATGTGCTGGAATCGTCGCACTCATGCTCGAGCGTAATCCTTCACTAACCCCTGATCTAGTAAAGTCCGCCTTAATGAAGAATGCCGATATGTGGAAAGGCAAAGACCCAAATATCTACGGTGCCGGCTACATCAACGCAGAAAAGTCAATCCCTGAATAATCCCCATATTCCACTAAAAATCTTTCATGGCATTTTCCTCTTTCAAACAACACCATAAACAAGAGCGAAAATTCTAAGACTCCGCATAGGGTCTTAGGTTTTTTTTATGTGCATGGGTTCTAAAGGACAAAGCGAAGAGTCCGGTAGGAGGAAATGTCTTATAGAGGGGTTCTAAAGGACAAGTCGGAGGAACAAGCTGGAGGAAATGTCTTATAGAGGGGTTCTAAAGGACAAGAAGAAGAAAACAGCTGGAAGTTAGGTTTAATAAAAAAGGTAACAGGAATCCTTTTATTAAGACCCCAAAGTAAAGCATGCATTTTTGCTAATCACCAATTGTATACATATTATTAAGTTTCAGTAAATAAAAGATCATAAAAAAATACATATGATACCATCTTGATAGATCCTCAAAAGGTACAAAAAGGCATCTAGGAAAAAGCAAATTTATAGAAACAAAGTAACTGAAAACTAAAGGAGGCAGCATCAAACATGGAGCATAAAGCAGCAAAGGAAAAACGCAGCACCTCCATTCGAACACTACTAGAGATCCTATTCGTTTCCACCAGACTCGGACTCACATCCTTTGGCGGGCCGATCGCCCATCTAGGCTATTTTCATGAAGAATATGTTCGGAGACGAAAATGGATGGACGAAAAAAGCTACGCTGATTTAGTGGCATTAGGTCAGTTCCTGCCCGGACCTGCCAGCAGCCAGGTTGGGATAGGCATCGGCGTCATGAGGGCAGGTGTACTAGGAGGAATTGTCTCCTTTTTAGGCTTCACTCTTCCCTCGGTCATCGCACTGATTGCGTTCGCACTCATTCTTCAGGGGCTAAGTATCCAAGAGACCGGCTGGATCCATGGCTTGAAAATCGTAGCAGTAGCCGTTGTGGCGCACGCAATTTTAGGTATGGCTCAGAATTTAACACCCGATCCAGCGCGAAAAACATTCGCGTTACTGGCCTTAATCGGAACCCTGCTGTGGCAAACAGCCTTTACGCAGATAGTTATGATTCTTGCTGCGGCGATTGCAGGCTATTTCCTTTTTAAAAAGAACAACAAGGATGAACATACGACCATTCATGTACCGGTATCACGCGGGTTTGCTGTCATCTGTCTCGGATTGTTTTTTGGTTTGCTACTTGTTCTTCCAATCCTTCGGGATATGACCTCAATTCATTGGATCGCCATGTTCGATAGTTTTTACAGATCGGGCTCACTTGTTTTTGGCGGTGGTCACGTGGTCATGCCTTTATTAGAGAGGGAATTTGTTCCAAGCGGCTGGGTAAGTGGAGCGGAATTTCTTGCAGGCTATGGGGCAGCCCAGGCTGTTCCAGGTCCGTTATTTACATTTGCCGCATATTTAGGAGCTGTTAAGGACGGATGGGTGGGCGGATTATTGGCAACAGTGGCGATTTTCCTCCCGGCATTTCTGCTCATCTTCGGAACCCTGCCGTTCTGGAATACGCTAAGGAAAAATCCGAACATGCAGGGGGCTTTGGCGGGAGTAAATGCAGCAGTTGTAGGGATCCTCATTGCGGCCTTTTACCAGCCCATTTGGACCAACTCCATTCTTGAGCCGATTGATTTTGTTTTAGCAGCCATCTTGTTCAGCATGCTAACCTTCTGGAAGCTGCCTCCGTGGGTTGTCGTCATAACTGGGGCCATCGGGGGAATGCTGCAAGCTCTTCTATCATGATAGGGTAAGTAGCACATAAATCCGATTAAGTCTGTGATTTATATCATCGGTTGTAAGAATGATGAATGCTATACTAATAGTAACCATTTCTTTAATCATCTATATATTTCTTCTTAAGCATAGGCATTTTGTCTGTGCTTTTTCTTTTTTTACAAAACAATATGTCATCTTTGTTAATGGAAATAATTAATATGAAATTATTTTTCTATAGTATATTGCGGTTTTTCATAGACTGTTTATACTAAACATCAGGCTATTCTCCTAGAGGGAAACGAGAAAGTAGTGATATCATTTTGAAAAAGTACTATTCTATACCAATTATACTTTCGATCCTGCTTGTAGTTGGAGTAGATTATATCTATGCCAATCATCTTCATCCTATCGTATGGTCATTATTGATTATCCCCATTATCTTGTTCTTAACTATCTATCCCTATTGGAAATTGGCGCTTATTGCCGGTATAGTTGTAAGCTCCGTGATATCAGCTGCACTTCTAAACAGATACAGCTTCCACATACCATCTCAAGTGTTGTCTGATTTTCTCATTAGCGGTATGACGAATTGGACGATATTGCTTGTAGTGACAAGGCTTCTTATTAAAAATGCAAAGATAAACGAAGCGTTAAACCAGGCTCAAGAAGATACCCTCCATCAAAAGGCCTTTTATGAAGCGATTCTAGAAAACATGGAGGAGCAGGTCATTGCTTTTGATACCGAAGGAAAAATAAATTACTTTAACAAAGCTGCGCAGCCATTTCAATCATATTGGGATGTATCGACAAACCCATTCAATCATAAGGTTTCATTCTTTTCTGCTGATGCAAAAAGGATTACGAGGTATCAGGATTTACCGTTGTATCGGGCAATACATGGAGACGATGTACTTCAATACGAGATGTGGGTTGAGGTAGAGGGCTTTGCTGAAAGACGGAATTTAATTGTAAACGGCAAGCCTTTAAGTACCAGGAAGGGTCAGCCGGCAGGAGCTGTCGTTGTTTTTCATGATATGACAGAGCGAAAACGTCTCGAGGAAGAAAACAACCGGACAAAAGAACAATATAAATCGTTATTTGAACATAACTTTGACGCTATTTTTTCAATGGATTTAGAAGGGAACTTTATTACATCAAATCCTGTTTTTCAGCAAAAGACAGGGTATACCAATAAGGAGATGGGAAAGATCTCCTTTCAATCACTTGTGGTTGGTGAGGATTTACCGAGAACCTTCGAACATTTTGAGCTGGCAAAACAAGGGGAGCCTCAAAACTACGATTTAACTATTTTTAATAAAAATAATCAACGAATTCATGCGAATGTGACGAATGTCCCTATCTATGTTGACGGAGAGGTGACAGGAGTTTTCGCGATTGCGAAGGACATAACAGATCAAAAGGAATATGAGGAGAAAATCAGAAACCTGGCTTATTATGATCAGCTGACGAGTCTGCCTAACCGGACATTGCTAAAGGACCGGGTGCTTCAAGCCTGGAAGCATTCTGTAAAAGAAAAGAATCGAATGGCGCTCCTGTTTTTGGATTTGGATGGCTTTAAGACCGTCAATGATTCATTGGGACATAATATCGGTGACAAACTTTTAATGGAGGTTTCGGAGCGGTTCCATCAATGTTTGGATGACGACCAAACACTGGCAAGACTTGGCGGAGACGAGTTTATCATACTCATGCCGTCTATAGAAAATGAAAAGGCAGCAACGGAAACAGCGGATAGGATCATCAATAGTTTACAGGTTCCATTTCTATTTGAGGATCTGGAGTTTCATTTATCTGTCAGCATAGGAATCGTTACCTTTGCTGGCAATGAAGAGGTAAGTGTCGATACACTGATTAAACAAGCAGATACGGCCATGTATTTTATAAAAGAAAGAGGGAAAAACGGTTACGAAATATACCATCCAAAAATGGATATCGAAACCGTTCAAAAAGTCAGATTAGAAAATGATTTCCGCTATGCCCTGGAGCACAAGGAATTTTACCTGGCGTATCAGCCGATAGTCCATCTGGAATCAGGTGAAATCATTGGCACAGAGGCATTAGTTCGTTGGAATCATAAACAATTGGGGCAAATTCCACCAAGTGAATTTATTCCATTAGCAGAAGAAACAGGCCTAATCATTCCATTGGGAGAATGGATTTTACGAACCGCCTGCCTGCAAGCGAAGGAATGGCAGAATAAAGGCTATCCATCGCTTCGAATATCTATCAATGTATCAGTCAAACAGTTGCAGCAACGGGATAAGTTTATTCAATTACTTGAAAAAGTACTGGCGGAAACCCAGCTGGATGCAAAGTGGCTTGATTTGGAGATTACCGAGACGATCCTTATCGAAAATAAAGAAGACTTAATCGAAACACTGCAGCAGATTCGCAGCATGGGCGTGAGTCTCTCCATTGATGATTTTGGAACAGGCTACTCATCTATGAGCCATTTGAAATACTTCGCTGTCAACACGTTAAAAATCGACCGCTCCTTTGTGAACGATGTCCATTCCAACGAAATCAGCGAAGCCATTATCAAATCCATCATGACCCTGGCCAAGCAGCTGAACCTAAACACCATAGCTGAAGGAATCGAAACCCAAGACCAGCTTAAAAAAGTCTGGCAGGAAGACTGCAAACAAATGCAAGGCTACTACTATAGCCCGCCCGCCTCACCACAACAAATCGAAACATTGTTGGAAAGAAGTAGAGGGGCGGTTCTTATGCTTCCAAATGATAGATGATTAAAGTAAACTGAGCTTTACCCTTTTATGGGGGAGGCTCAGTTTTTTTCTTGGTGCCCGTTCCTACATTGGGGTGAAGGAAAAGTTCATCAGAGAGCGGACTTGGTGCCCATTTCTGTACTGGAGTATGGAAAAGGTAATCAGAAAGGGTATTTGATGCCCGTTCCTACATTGGAACCAAGAAAAAGATCACCAGAACAGGCTCTTGGTGCACATATGCACACGGGAGCGAAGGAAAAGGTAATCAGAAAGGGAATTTGATGCCCGTTCCTACATTGGAGCCAGGAAAAAGGTCATCAGAACGCGAACTTGGTGCCCATTCCCACACTGGAGCGAAGGGAAATGTAATTAGAACAGGCCCTTGAAGCCCGTTCCCACGCTGGAACGAAGGAAAAGGTAATCAGAAAGGGAATTTGATGCCCGTTCCTACATTGGAGACAGGAAAAAGGTCATCAGAACGCGGACTTGGTGCCCATTCCCACACTGGAGCGAAGGGAAATGTAATTAGAACAGGCCCTTGAAGCCCGTTCCCACGCTGGA
>NZ_JBHZRC010000013.1:75931-103625 GCF_043641075.1 Niallia oryzisoli
ACGAAGGAAAAGGTAATCAGAAAGGGCATTTGATGCCCGTTCCTACATTGGAGACAGGAAAAAGGTCATCAGAACGCGGACTTGGTGCCCATTCCCACATTGAAGCCAAGAAAAAGTTCATCAGAACAAGCTCTTGAAGCCCGTTCCCACAATCCAGCCATTAAAAGGTCATCAGAATACTCCCTTGTTTCCCATTCGAAGAAACAGCAATAAGCTTTGGGTATCAATTCTGGCCCCATTCGCCCACCCCAATTTATATAGTAGAATAACAGTAGTTAGAACATAGTATCCAATTCAAAGTCAATACTATACTACATAAACCAGCACAAGATAAAAATAACAAGCTCATCTTTCAGGATCCTTTCTAACAAAACCAACCCATTCAGTAAAAACGGAGGTAAAACTCAATGAACCGCAACACCTACATACAAAATTACGAAATGACAACAGCCCAGCTCCAGGATTGCGAAGGGATGTCCGCCTTAAATGACAAGGTCTATCCAAAAGAGTGGCATGTTTCCCCGGACATCCTAAAGATGATTTTACTAAAAAATCCTGAAATCTACCGCATTTTAAAAACTCCTGAGGGCGTGAAAGGTATGTACAGCCTATTTCCCATGAACAAGGAGGCCTACACAGCCATTCTGGAAGGAAAACTCAGTGAATATGAGATTGGAAAGCATCTGCAGACCTATCACCAGCCGACTGAGGTGTATCTTTACTTTATTACGCTTATCGTTGATATTCACGATGAACGCCGAAAGGAATATGCCAGCCTTGTCATAAAGGATATCCCAACCGAATTAAATCGACTTCATGAAAAAGGTATCCAAATCAAAGAAATCGGTGGATTTGCCGTAAGTCCCGAGGGAGAAAATGTGCTTCCCAAAATGGGATTCACAAATAATGGTGAAACTGTCCGGCAGAATGGCATGGAGTACCCTGTATTTCGAGCAAAGCCTGAACAGGTGATACAAAGCATCAAGCCATAATTCTAATAACATTTAATTTGCCGACATCTAATGTGTCATCCTCCCACGTTGGATGCAGGTTCGAAGCAGAGGGGCGGTTCTATTGATTCCAGTGGAAGCAATAGAACCGCCCCTCTGCTTCTTCTATTTTCATTAGAGCAATCGTTTTCACATTTAAGTGAAAAACACTGTATTAATGTTTCGGATAAAAATTTCTATACTGAGTACATCAGATAAAACGTTTCAAATGAGGAGGAGAAAAACATGAGTCAATCATGGCTGGAATTAGAAGGTAAAGTTGCAATCGTAACAGGCGGTGCCTCCGGAATTGGATTGCATATTGCAAAAGAATTATTAAACAATGGTGCGACAGTGGTTGTGTCTGATCTGAATGTTGAAGAAGGCAAGCAGGCTGACGGCACTTATTTTATAAAATGTGATGTAACGAAAAAAGAAAGCGTTGACCAAATGATTGCCAAAACGGTTGAATTGTTTGGCTCAGTGGACATCCTAGTTAATAATGCCGGTGTTAATCTGCCGCGCTTACTAGTGGATGTACAAGGTGAAAAGCCTGAATACGAATTAAGCGAAAAAGACTTTGACTTTATGGTAGCCGTTAATCAAAAAGGACCTTTCCTATGTTCACAGGCAGCTGCCAAGCAAATGCTGAAGCAAAACAAAGGTGTTATTGTCAACGTGGCATCAGAAGCAGGTCAGGAAGGCTCTGCCGGACAAAGCTGCTATTCTGCGACAAAGGGTGCCGTGATATCCTTCACTCGCGCTTGGGCAAAGGAATTAGGTAAATATAATATCCGTGTTGTAGCAATTGCCCCTGGAATTATGGAAGCAACAGGCTTAAGAACTAATGCTTATAATGAAGCACTTGCTTATACTCGTGGTGTTACAGTAGATGGTTTAAATACAGATTATAGTAAATCCATTCCTCTTGGCCGAGAAGGACAATTAAAGGAAATTGGCGATTTAGTATCCTACCTTTCATCAGACCGTTCAAGCTATGTAACAGGAACAACGGTTAATATCTCAGGCGGTAAATCCCGCGGTTAATAGGGATTCAAGGTTAGAAGGGAAGCCTTTCTTTTAAAGAATGAATGTTAGCAGAGGCCGCACCGAAGGGAAATGAACGGATGTAAACCAAAGATAACATTCATTTTAAAAGTAAGGTGGTGAAATACATGTCTGAATTCATAATGGATGAACGGACTGTTCGAATCCTTGAACTGACCAGCAAGAAAACGTACTGCACGTTGGATTATCTGGCAGAAACAATCGGGGTCAGTACTCGAACAATCCGAAATGATATCAAGCAGCTTAACAGTGACCTTGAGGGAATAGCAGTACTGGAGAATGAGCGGGGTAAGGGCTTCAGGTTGACAATTGAAAATCAGCCAGTGTTTGAGGAACTCCTGCAAGGTGTCAATGAAGAGAATACGGAGCAGGATTCTCCGACACGACGGATTGCCTTTATCATTGACCGCTTGCTTAACACTGAGGAGAATAACACACTTGATGAATGGGCGTATGAGATGAATCTTAGCCGATCAACCCTTGTGAATGTGTTGAAAAGGGCTGCTGTTGTTCTTGAAACCTACCATTTATCAATTCAAGGGAAGCCGAACAACGGGATGTTTTTAAAAGGAAATGAGCTGGATCTGCGCTACTTTATCCTTGATAACGTGTATGACTACCTATACAGCGACAATCCATTGGATAACGATATTGAAGAAGAGATTCGGATCATTGCCAATCATCATGATTTTGAAGCGACTACGCAAAAAAGATTGCTGCAGTCAGTGATTGTCATGCTGGACCGTCTCCTAAAGAATCATCCGATTGAACAAATGAATGGCAAACACGAAAAACTGCTTGATACCAACGATTATCAAATAGCAAAGGAAATCGCAGCTATGATTGAAAGAAAGCTGCCGATTCACATACCGGAGCAGGAAATCCTGTTTATCACATTGCCGATTGCAGGCAGACGGACTCCTACAAACAACCGAACAATGGCAGAAATCCAAATCACGGATGATGTAAACAGGCTCTTAGAACAAATTATGGAGCAGGTTGGTTTTAAAAAAGAAATCATTGCTGAAAATGAATCGTTTTTTGAGGATTTAAAATATCACCTGACGTTCATGCTGAATCGGATTACGTTTGATATCAGGATTAAGAATCCAATGCTGGCAGATGTAAAGGAAAAATATCCGGTTGCCTATAAAATGGCTGAAATTGCCGGCCAAGTGATTGAAAAGGAATACGGTTTGAAGGTTTCCGAAGACGAGCTGGGGTATATTGCTTTTTATTTCGGAGTGTTTATCACTCAAAGCGAGGTAAAAACGAAACGCTTGCAGCGGGTTGCTGTTATCTGCGGAACAGGGCGGGGGACGGCCAGACTACTTGCTATTCAATTGCAGCGTGTCCTGAATCAAAATACAGAGATTGACCTTTTTTCAGTAGCGGAGGCTACAAAAGAGCTGATGAACCAATACGATATTGTCTTTTCGACTGTCACACCAGCCTATGAACTCGAGACACCGTTAATCATGATTAATGAGATATTCGATGAAAAACGAGTGTCAAAGCAGATTGAAAAAGTGACCTATCTGCAAAAATTTAAGCTGAAGGACGAGGGCAATCATCATTCAATTATTAAGATGTTAACGAACGAGGCTAAATTTTTCCGATTAGACAGTACGAAAGGCTATAGCGAAAACGTTTTGGTCATGACAGAGGAAATGACCAAAAAAGGCTGCTTTGATGAAGGCTTTAAACAACGGCTAATCGAAAGGGCTGAAAAGGGTTCGATGGTATTTGACCGCTACATCGCTCTGCCGCATACGATTCAAACCGTCTCTGAGCAGATTCAATTGGCAGTGGGTGTGTTTCCGAAACAGGCACAGGCGGATGGTAAGGAAATAAAACTGGTCTTTCTATTAGGTATTCCAGAGCAAACAGAAAATGACGCAGGTCTTTTAGTGAAAATTTATGACGAAATTATTAAGATTTCAGCTGACGAGCAGCTTGTCGAACAATTAGCTGGCTCAAAGAGCTATGAAGAGTTTTCGAAATATCTGGAGAATAACAAAAGGTTCTAACTGAATCAAACGTAAGGAAGTGAAACGAATGAATATGATCATGATTATCATTTTTATGGCGGGCGCATTCGCTGTACAAATGGGGCTCGGTTTCCTCCAAATCAAGCATTTTTCGAAAGCGTATGCAGAAATGCGAAGGATCGGGAAAGTGGCAATTGGAAAGAAGCCTGGAAAAATTCGATCCGGAACCATTGTTCTCTTTGCAGTCTCCAAAAGCGGCAGAATTTTAAAGGCCAAGAAAATGCAAGGAGTTACAGTCATGGCAACCTTCAGGGATTTGCACGGCTTTGAGGATAAAAACATCCGTCATCTAAACGAAGAGGACATGACTCATTGCAATAAGCTACTAAAAGCAGCCATTCAGGATGCAGTTTCTAACTACAAGATCATCATGAGCGGTGGCGTGATTCAGGAAAAAAGCAGCTTATTTCGGAACATGATGGTGAAAGCAGAACGCATGGTGGCAGTAAAAAAATAATAAGAGGTGAAATTTATGGATATTCTCATTAAATTGGCAGAAGGCTTTATGAAATTATTTCAAACGGGTGCAGAAACATTCATTTCATGGATGACAAGCATTGTTCCAGTCGTATTACTATTAATCGTTGCAATGAATGCATTGATTCAAATCATCGGAGAGCAAAGAATTAACAAACTTGCGAAGGCTTCCGGGAAAAACCCGCTTTTAAGATATATGGTTCTTCCATTTATTGGATCATTTATGCTAGGTAACCCAATGGCTCTATCATTAGGACGTTTTTTACCAGAAAAATATAAGCCAAGCTATTATGCATCAGGTGCCTATTTCTGTCACACAAGTAATGGTGTATTTCCTCATATCAACCCAGGTGAATTATTTATTTTCCTTGGAATCGCAGCAGGTATTGAAACACTTGGATTAAGTACTTTAGAGCTGGCTATCCGCTATATGCTAGTCGGTTTAGTGATGAATTTCTTTGCTGGCTGGATTACGGACTTTACTACAAAAATGGTTGAAAAACAACAAGGCATTAAATTAAAAACAGAAGTACAAACATTACATCACTAGAATCCAGGGGAGGTATCTATTATGACTGAATATCGTTCTATAAAAGTTGAGAGAGGCAGCGGCGGTTTCGGCGGTCCGTTAACCATTACTCCGACTGCTGAAAGAAATAAAATTGTCTATATTACTGGGGGCGGTTCAAAGCCTGCAATTGTTGATAAAATTGCTGAATTAACGGGAGGCGAACCGGTGAACGGATTCCAAACATCGGTTCCGGATGAATCGATTATGGTGGCGATCATCGATTGCGGGGGAACTTTACGCTGCGGTATTTATCCGCAAAAACGGATTCCAACTATCAACATCATGCCAACTGGTAAAACCGGTCCGTTAGCGAAATTCATTACAGAAGATATTTATGTATCAGCTGTTGATGTGGAGCAAATTACAACTGTCGGTGGAGCGGCAGCACCTGTAGCAGCTGCTGCAGAACAGGTTTCTAAGCAACCGGAAAGAGAATATAAGTACAGTTCGAACAAAAAGGTTTCACAAACACTTGCTGACAAGAAAAATAATAGCATCATCACAAAGTTCGGACTTGGTGCTGGTAAAGTAATCAACACGTTCTATCAAGCAGCTCGTGATGCCGTTCAAACGATGATCAATACCATCATTCCATTCATGGCGTTTGTAGCATTATTGATTGGAATAATCCAAGGTTCAGGAATTGGTAACGTCTTTGCGAAAGTGATGTCGCCGCTTGCAGGTAATATTTGGGGACTATTGTTAATCGGATTTGTTTGTTCATTACCTTTCTTATCCCCATTACTTGGACCAGGCGGTGTTATTGCACAGGTTATCGGTACATTGATCGGGGTTGAAATTGGTAAAGGGAACATTCCTCCAAGCTTAGCACTTCCAGCATTATTCGCTATCAACACACAAAATGCCTGTGACTTTATCCCAGTAGGCTTAGGTCTTGCTGAAGCGGAAGCTGAAACAGTTGAGGTTGGTGTTCCGTCTGTTCTTTATTCAAGGTTCCTCATCGGGGTACCGAGGGTATTAGTAGCATGGCTTGCAAGCTTTGGTCTATATGAGTAAGAATAAATGAGTACACTATAAATCGACATGAGTAACATAAGTATACGTAACAAAGGAGGCGGATGGCATCGCACTTTGAGGATGCCGTATAATATGAAAACAATTTATGAAAACAAAGTGATTAATGTAGGACCGTTAGCGAATTCATTTTTAGAGGAGAAAATGTTTATCTTATTTGGAACAGAAGCTCCACAGGATTTAAAGGATTTCTGTTATAACATTAATGTTTTGGATACAGATGGAGAAATCAAAGCCGGACAAACGCTTTTTATCAACAATGATTCATTTGAAATTACGTCTGTCGGAAATCTTGTTCAACGAAACCTGACCACTTTAGGTCACATCACTCTTCGTTTTGACGGCTCAGCATCAGCGGAGCTTCCAGGAACTCTTTACTTAGAAAATAAAGAGATCCCTGTAATTGAAGAGGGCACAGAACTAAAGATTGTAGGTTAACACCATTTCGATTCAATGATTTAATAGGGGATTCTTTAAAATAATGGGCTTAATCTTTTATAGGTTAAGCCTTTTTCTATAGGAGGAATAAATATGAGACTGTATATTGATTCGGCAGATGTAAAACAAATTGCCCGCTTAAACGAGTATTTTCCTATTGCCGGTGTGACAACGAATCCATCCATTCTTGTAAAAGAAAACCGTCCATACTTAGAGGTTTTGAGAGAAATCCGTGAAATTATCGGGGAAGAGAAGGAATTATTTGTCCAATCCATCGGTGATATTTCCGAGGAAATTGTCGAAGAATCAAAATTTATCACTAGTGAGCTGCCGGGTAAAGTGATTGTCAAAATTCCGGTTACAGACGAAGGATTGAAAGCAATCAAACTATTAACGCTTGAGAATATTCCAACACTGGCTACAACAGTCTATACCGCATTTCAAGCGCTAATGGCTGCAATGGCCGGGGCTAACTATGTGGCACCATATGTAAACCGCATTGATAATTTAACCGGGAATGGTGTGAACGTGGTAGCAGAAATCGCTAAGCTTTATGCGGCTTACCAGCTTCCAACGGAAATCATCGCTGCAAGCTTTAAGAATGTTCAGCAGGTACATGATGTCTGCCTTGCTGGTGCCCATACGGTTACAGTCGGCCCTGATTTAATTGAGAAATTTATTGCTTTCCCAGCGACACCAGCTGATGTTGCTGACTTTAAGAGCCAGTGGCAAAAGACGTACGGAAGCGATAAAACGAGTCTAGTAAACTCTTAATTCAATAGCTGGATAGAGGCACATTTGTGTTGAAAGGTTGGCGGTGTACGTGGTCATTATGTGATCCATACTGAATGACTTAATGGCCGGCACACTGCCTGTTTTTTTATAAAAAAAGTATTTTCGGAGGGGAAACATGTCAGATAAACGAGTGGTATTTTTTGATTTAGACGGAACCTTGTTAACGAGTGATTTACAGGTTGCAGCAAGCTCCATTGAAGCGATTAAAAGGATTAGTGAGCAGGGAGTAGAGCCGGTGATTGCAACCGGCCGTGCGATTCACGAAATTGAATATGTCCTGGAAGCGACAGGAATCACCTCCAGTGTTGCAATGAATGGGCAATATGTGGTTTATAACGGAGAAGTGATTTACGAAAATCCGTTAAAGGTGGACGAAGTATTAGCTCTGCATGCAGAGGCCTCCCGCAACGGGCATGAGATGGCCTTCTATAATGCAGAAAAAATAACCGTAACAACCGGTGACTCTGAGCTGATTAGGAAAAATTACATGCGGGTTGGCGGAGAATATCCAGAGGTTGACAATGGTCTGTATCAAAATGAGCCGATTCATTTGATGCTGATTTTCTGTGAAGAGGGAGAAGAAGTCCATTACCAGGAGCGATTCCCATACTTCCAATTTGTCAGGAATTCACCGTACGGCTGTGATATCTATCCTGCAGGCTCATCCAAAGCAACCGGAATTGAGCAGCTGCTATCCTTAAAGAAATTATCGCCGGAAAATACTTTTGCATTCGGTGACGGCTTAAATGACCTCGAAATGTTCGATCTTGTCAAACATCCGGTAGCAATGGGAAATGCTGCTGACATCCTAAAGCAGACTGCAGCCTATATCACCACCTCAAACAACGAACACGGCATATCCAACGGTCTCCGCCTATGCGGCTTATTAAAATAAAGCAGGGGGACGGTTCTATTGCTTCCTTAGATATTAATAGAAAAGATGACTGAGTTAATGACCCTTTCAGGGTTTGACTCAGTTTTTTATTCTACAAGCTAAATTATTCGAAAAAGGGTGGTACGCTAATTTTCGGAGATTAATCACTTTCTGTACAAATAAATATATACAACTTGCCACTGTTTAATCATCAAATTTATTCACAAATAATCCTCCCCTAAAAATACCACTCATTTCCCCTTCTTCTAAACCTATGTATTTTGTTGTATTATTTATAAAAATAAGGACTTGTTTGTCGGGTAATTACTGCTTGTTTTTACAAAAAAACAGACACATAAATGTATGCAAATAATAGCAGTAACCAATTTTTTTAAAAAAGGAGGCGATAGAATGTTGAGTTGGGAAGAAAGACGTCAGCTGGTAAAGGTAGCCAATTTATATTATTTAGAAGAATGGACCCAGCAGCAAATTGCTAAGAAATTAGGTGTCTCTCGTCCTGTTATTTCAAAAATGCTTCAAAAAGCAAAAGATGAGAACATAGTTGGAGTCTATATTCGAGACGAAAGCCAGTATACCGTACAGATAGAAAGAGAACTAGAGAAAAAATTTCAATTAGAGGAAGTTATTGTTGTTCCGGTTAGAGATACAAATCCCTCAATGGTTCGAAAGAATGTGGGACAAGTGGCTGCCCAGTATTTGGCAAAAAATTTAACACCTTCCATTAAACAACTAGGTATCTCATGGGGAAAGACACTAGCGGAAGTGGTTAAAGAATACCCTTATGAGAAACGGGATCATATTAACATTGTTCCATTAGTTGGAGGAATGGGGACAAAAAGTGTCGACATTCATGCAAATCAACTAGCATATGAACTTGCAAAAAAAATGAATGGTAGTTGTTCTTACTTGTACGCGCCTGCAATCGTAAAAACTGAAGAATTGAAAGAGCGATTAATAACGATGGAGGATATTTCCTTAGTGTTAGAAGAAGCAAAAAATGTTGAAGTGGCAGTAATTGGTATTGGAAATCCATACAGTGGGTCAACCATGAAAGAGATTGGTTATTTGAAAGAGGATGATCTACGGAATTTAAAGAAGGCAGGGGCAGTAGGGGATATCGGTTCCTGTTTTTTTGATCAACATGGTGAACTTGTACAGCATCCACTAAATCAGCGTGTGATTGGTCTCGCATTACATCAATTAAAGGAAATTCCTTTTGTGATTGCGGTGGTAGAAGGTACTTATAAGGCAGAAAGTGTGAAAGCGGCTTTAGATGGAGGCTATATTGATAGCTTGATAATCGATGAGCATACAGCTGATTCCTTACTTTAGATAGATTAAGACATGAAAAATAAGTATAGTTACTTCCAAAATTTATATATGCTATGAAAAGAACTACTTAATAGGTGTTTGAAGATGAGGCCCGCCCCGTCCCTTTTAATCATACATAAAATCTAGACCCAATATTCCAATGATATCTCGGAGCTTTAATCGAAAAAAATATATCAATAAAGCATCAGCGTAAAAACACCTAATCTAGGTGTTTTTTTACTTTCCAAATGCTTGTTTTTTCCAATCGTAGTATAATAGTGACGAGGTGATCACACGATGAAGGAAATAAATTTAGGTTCATTATTGGATGTAATTGGGGAAGTTTTTTCTGATGAAATTTCCATTGTAGTGTCAAATACAACGAATTATCTTTATTATCGACCGAGTAAACGGATTGATTTAAAAATCAGACCAGGTGACCCAGTGAAGGAAGGAACGATGGCCTTTAAAGCGTTACAAGCGAAGCAAAAGGTCTCCGAATTTATTGACCGAGATGTGTTTGGAGTTCCCTATCACGGGATGGCTGTGCCTTTTTTTCATAATGGTCAGCTTCAAGGCTGTGTGACATCGATTTATCCTGCCCTATCCGATGGGAAATCGGTCGTTACAGTAAAAAGCTCTGATGGCTGGATACCGATCCCTTTTGGAAAAGTAGTTTATATGGAAGCAAAGGATAAGAAGACGACCGTCTATGCTGGACAAGTTACGGGAACGCACAAAAACACACTGCAGGAATTTGAATACCTGCTTCCGAAGGACTCCTTTATCCGCTGCCACCGCTCGTTTATTGTCAATGTGAATCATATTGAGGCGATTTATCCTGATACCCACTCTACGTTTGTGCTATCTATGGATAATGGAGAAAGGGTGCCTGTCAGCCAATCCTATTCCAGTTATTTCCGAAAATTGCTAGGATTCTAATAACTCTCCTGTTTTGGTGTCGAATTTTGCTGTTTTATTCTGAAAATTGGGTATTGTGTGCCAAAAATCTACACTTAATGACATGGATAAGTAAAATGATAAATATCTAGTCATTAAGAGAGGGATCAAATATGGAGAATAAGTTGGAGCGAATTAGAGACCAGCGTCTAAGAGACCGAGTAGTGACACCTGAAGAAGCAGCATCTTGGATTGAAAGTGGTATGACGTTAGGCTTAAGCGGATTTACACGTGCAGGTGATGCGAAAGCGGTTCCAATCGCGCTTGTAAATCGGGTTAAGGATGACGAATCTTTTAAAGTAAATGTCTATACAGGAGCTTCGTTAGGTTCCGACGTCGATAAATTATTTGCTGAAGCTGGTATTGTTGGAAAAAGATTACCGTTCCAAGCAGATGCTACCATGCGAAAAGGGATCAACCAAGGTGAATTTTTATTTGTTGACCAACACCTTTCTCATACAGCTGAATTGATCCGTGCGAATGTATTGGATATTGATGTGGCTATTTTAGAAGCTGTTGCCATCACTGAAGATGGAATGGTGATTCCAACTACATCTATTGGTAATTCCTTAACATTTGCTTTAAATGCAAAGACAATCATTATTGAGCTTAATATGGCTCAATCTGAACAACTAGAAGGGCTTCATGATTTATATGAGCCTGGAAAACAAGGAGCTCGCCAGCCGCTTCCGCTTGTAAAACCGGATGATCGAATCGGCACAAGTGGAATTCCTGTTGATGTTGAAAAAATAAAAGGCATTGTGTTTACCAATCAGCTTGATTCTCCATCAACGATTGTACAGCCTGATGAAGAAACACAAATCATGGCACAGCATTTAATCAGCTTCCTTCGCAATGAAGTGGAAGACGGCCGTTTAACAAACAGCTTAGCACCATTACAATCTGGTATTGGATCTGTAGCTAATGCGGTTCTTCATGGAATGATCGATTCAGAGTTTGAAAACCTAACCGTATATTCTGAGGTATTACAGGATGCGGTATTTGATTTAATCGATGCCGGAAAAGTAAACTTTGCTTCCTGCTGCTCCATTACACTTTCTGAAGAAAAAATGGACCAGGTATTCAATAACTTTGAGCAATATCGCGATAAATTAATGATGCGTCCGCAGGAGATTTCGAACCATCCTGAAATCATCCGCCGACTCGGATTAATTTCTATAAATACAGCATTAGAATTAGATATTTACGGAAATGTCAACTCCACTCATGTATTAGGTACAAAAATGATGAACGGAATTGGCGGATCCGGTGACTTTGCGAGAAATGCCCGCTTAGCAATCTTTGTTACCAAATCAATTGCTAAAGGTGGAAATATTTCAAGTATCGTCCCATTTGTTTCACACGTAGACCATACGGAGCACGATGTCGATGTCATTGTGACAGAGCAAGGATATGCAGACCTACGCGGATTAGCGCCAAGAGAAAGAGTCGAACTCATTATCGAAAACTGCGCACATCCAATGTATCGTGACCAGCTGCGTGAATACTATGAGGAAGCCTTAACAAGAGGCGGTCAAACACCTCACGTTCTAGAAAAAGCCTTCTCATGGCACACAGACTTTGCCAAAACAGGCACAATGCTGCAAAAAGTACCAGCAACCGTATAATATAACGGTTCACATATAAAAGCCTAATCCATTGGGGGACTATATGGTCAAACAAAGCTTAAAGGGGTGGGTACCCCCAATGGAATACCGCTTAACATAATGGGGGCCATGCCCCCGCTGGATTCAAACGAAAACATATAGGGGTCATATCCCTATTACTTTAATGCATTACCATAATGGGGGACAGTCCCCCAGCGCTTTAACGCTTTACTCTGACGGGCGTCCAATCCCCGTTAGTTTAGGTTAACTTATGTCGTTGATTCCCTTATCAATGTTGTTTTACCCGCATGGTGGGTTTTTCCCCCATCGGTTTATTTCTTTTCCTTCTATATTTTATATACTGCGCTTAGCCAGCAGCTGACGGAAAACAGCTGCTGGCTTTCTTTTTGTTAGCTTTTCAATTTTTGGGCTGAATTCAACCAACCTCGTGTCGATTAAGCTGTAAAATTCCCATCATAGCTTAACATAATGGCAGATTTAACCCCATCAATGGATGAGATATTATTGATAAAGCTCATATCATTACCCTTTACACGAACTTCATAGGTTACCTCAAAATCATTTCCCGGCATAATTGATTTTGATTTAATACAATGCTTTTTGGCATGCCCGGAAATCACATGCTCTAATGAGTTTTCTATGGATGTTTCATTATATCGAATGACTACTAAATAAGGATTATCAACCGTAACTCGGTTAATAAAGAAAAGAAGCACAAGCCCAATCGCAATGGACCCAATAATAGATAACAGAATAAAGCCCGCCCCGCATAGAATACCAGCTACAATTCCCCAGAAGATATAAACAATATCCAATGGATCTTTAATAGGTGTTCTAAAGCGCACAATGGACAATGCACCGACCATACCTAGTGATAATAGAACATTTGACGAAATTCCCATAATAATGATGGCAGTGGCCATGGTCATGACAATCAATGAAATATTGAAAGTATGTGAGTAAATCACACCTGAGAACGTCTTTTTATAGACCCAGTAGATAAATAATCCGAGTCCAAAGGCTACTCCTAATCCAATCAGTGTATCAACAATTGAAAAGCTTGCTGTTTTTTCTAGGAAGCTAGATTTAAATACATCGTTAAAATTTAACGTTTCCACTTTAATTCCTCCAAGTTATTATGTTTTGTTGCTGCATGAAAACAATTCAAGCTGCCGCCGCACGGCATTCCTGGCCTCGGTGTATTCTATTACCCATACATCCTGCTAATCTGGTATTTTGAATACGTTCCTCTCCGTCTGTCACCAATCTGAAGCAATTGCTTAATCACATCTGGCAAAAATTCATCATATTTCACTTCAAGGATCACGACTTCTGGATTGGTTTCAACCATCGCCAAATCCGGATTCAGCACATCGTTGTTTCGAAAGCTTGTTTTAATATTGCCGTCAAAGGTAACCCGCACATTTCCGTACCGATAAATAAAAACCTCCCGCTCATAATCAACCACAGTCATCGGTTTTAATCTGAATAACATCATTTGGTGGTAGAGATCTCGGATGAGTGGCCGATTGTCCTGCTCCATCCAATTAATGTCATCCCTTCTGATTTGCTCATACTCGGCAGGTGTCATCCGGCATTTTTGTTTATAGGTTAAATTATTTCGCTTGCTCTTTTTTTCCAGATTGAGAAAATCCATTTTATAGTCATACAGCCTAACGCGAAACTTATCTCGTTCAAAAAAGCCCTCTTTTTTCTGCATTAGCACCTTATTATCGAAGTTATCAAAGTAGACGCTGCGTATCAGATATTTACCATCTTGATTGGCATGGGGATCCACCTCCATAAAGTGCTTTAATCTATTTCGAAGCAGATAGCAATCTGAATTGGTTAATTCATGCTTTAGCTCATGGCGGCCTTGTACACCATTAAGGCTCATTGCTTTCATTTTCATCACTCCCTCAAGCTCTATGTTTCACATTATTAAGGAAGAACCTTAAACAAACCTTAAATGATTTTAGAAAAATTTTATTAGGATACATCACTTGATAATGAATTGACGGAAAGTGGGGTAATTGCTAAAATTATCCTTGAAGTACATATGTGAATAGGTTCACAAATTTGTCACTTTTTCCAAAGACTATTTCAAAAGGGAGTTTTCTTTTATGAAAAGAATCGTAACTCTAAGTACACGTAAACTGATGGATACCGCACTACATGGAGGCTGCGGCGCATGTCAGACATCCTGCCAGTCAGCGTGCAAAACGTCCTGCGGGATTGCCAATCAGAAGTGTGAAAACACACGAAACAGATAGGATCCCGATGGAACCGCCCAACTGACTGCAGCTGGGCGGCAATTTTTTTGAAAAAAGGAGAACGATATGATCCATCAATATAAACTTAACGGCTACAACATCGTACTTGATACCTATAGCGGATCGGTGCATGTGGTCGATGACCTTGCCTTTGATGTTATTGAGCTTTATGAGTCAACCTCACCAGAAGAAATCATGAAACGTATGTTAGAAAAATATGTAAATGATGCCTCCATTTCAGAAGGGGAAATCCTCGAAACCATTCTTGCTGTAGAGGAGCTAAAAGGGAGCGGCCAGCTTTTTACAGAGGACGAATATCAAAATCTCGCCATTGATGTAAGAAATCGAAAGACCTATGTCAAAGCCCTTTGCCTCAATGTCGCGCATACCTGCAATCTCACCTGTGACTACTGCTTCGCCAGCCAGGGAAAATATAACGGTGAACGAGCAATTATGAGCGTTGAGGTTGGAAAAAAAGCAGTCGATTACCTATTGGAAAACTCCGGGCATCATCGAAACCTTGACATCGACTTCTTCGGTGGCGAGCCGCTCATGGCGTGGAAGGTGGTCAAACAGATTGTCGCGTACGCAAGAAGCAAGGAAAAGGAGTACAAAAAGTCTTTCCGCTTCACCTTTACCACAAACGGCATGCTCTTAGATGATGAGGTCACTGAATTCCTGAATGAGGAAATGTATAATGTGGTTTTGAGTCTGGATGGCCGCAAAGAGGTCCATGACAGACTCCGCAAAACCGTCACGGGAAAAGGCAGCTATGACTATATCGTTCCGAGGTTCCAGGAGTTTGTCCAAAAGCGCGGCGACAAGGAATATTATGTACGCGGAACCTATACACATAACAATGTCGATTTCACGAATGATATTTTTCATATCGCGGATCTTGGCTTTGATAAACTTTCAATGGAGCCGGTCATCGGGGATCCAAAGGAGCCTTATGCCCTAACAGAGGACGACCTGCCTGAGATTTATCGACAGTACGAGATTCTCGCGAATGAAATGATTAAGCGAGATGAGGAAGGAAAGCCGTTTACCTTCTATCATTACATGCTTGACCTTTCGGAAGGCCCTTGTATACAAAAGCGAATTTCCGGCTGTGGCTCCGGTACCGAGTATCTCGCTGTCACCCCAACAGGCGACATTTTCCCATGCCATCAGTTCGTCGGGGATGAGGCATTCAAGCTAGGCAGCCTCTGGGACGGCATCACAAAACCAGAAATTCAAGCTCAATTTAAAGAAAGCAACTGCTACTCGAAGCCGGAATGTCAGGACTGCTGGGCAAAGCTATACTGCAGCGGCGGCTGTCCTGCCAATAACCTACACGCAACCGGCTCGCTCAACGGAACCCACGGCTTCAGCTGTGATATTTTTAAAAAGAGAATTGAATGCTCGATGATGGTAAAGGTGGCAGAATCGTTTAGAGAGATGGAAATAGCAGAGGGAGAATAAGAAAAAATGATTGAGGGACCTAAGCTGCGTTAGACTTAGGTCCTTTTGTGTTTTATAAGTTAAATTGGAAGATGAGATTCTAAACTTTGAACGTGCGTGAAGGAAATAGCAGATAAAAAAGAACACACATCCAATCTGTGTGTTCTTAACCCGATTCCTAATATGGCAGCCTCACAATAAAACTAGTTCCCTTCGGCTGATTCCGCACAGCCTTAATGCTCCCGTTATGTTTCGCCACAATCCACTGGGCAATCGATAGCCCGAGTCCGGAGCCGCCAGTTTCCCGCGACCGGGCTTTATCCTCACGATAAAAACGATCAAAGATAAAAGGAATATTCTCCTCCTTAATTCCAATCCCCGTATCCGTAACCTCTAAAATAAACTTGTGATCCTCGCAATAGGTTTTTACGCCAATGCTGTCATGCTCACTCGTATACTTCAGCGCATTATCAAGCAAGATGACCAGAAGCTGATGAAGGCGGGTTTCATCTACTTCCATGTCAATCGAACAGTTTAGGTTCAACCAAAAATGCTTGTCCTGCGACTCGGCAATCTCCATATAAGGAGCACACACATTACTGACAAACGTATCCGTCTTAATCGGATTCTTCACAAGCTCCGTTTGCGCAGAATCGGCTCGAGCCAATGTTAACAAATCAGACGTGAGCTTCGACAAACGCCTTGTTTCCGATAAACTCAGGGCAATATTATCAAACTTATTCATAATTTTTTCATTCGGCTCGGTCAGCAGCAGCTCTAATTTATTTTGAATAATCGTCAGCGGCGTCCGCAGCTCGTGTGAAGCATTTTCGACAAACTCTCCTTGCTTGTTCCAAGAATGAATAATTGGCTTCATCATTTTTTTCGATAAAATATAGCTTGCTGAAATCGAAAGAATGATAAAAATCAAGGAACAAATAATAATCAGCTTTCCAAAGTTGTCAATGATTGTTTGTTCGGCATCAATATTCATCATCAGCTGCGTGTACGCGATTTCGTCGTCCGTATTCTGATCCTCGAAAAGAAGATATCTGTAATGATACTGATCGTTGATAACGGTATTGGTAATAGTATCGATTTTTGATTTATCAAGGGAAAAATCCTGTAAATAATTTTCGTAAAAAGAAGTTCCCATCTCGTCTAAATTAACGATTTCGCCTTCTTTATTCCAATTTAAGACGATAATTCGCGGGTTTAGACGGTGTTCCTTCGGGGGAGGATCGCCATCATCCATCCCTTCGCCTTCACCCGGTCCCTTTCCATGCATGTCAGGGATATCATCCGATATTTTTTCTTTAAATAATTTCAGTTCCTCGTCCGCTTTCGAAAACAATGTACTTTGCACCTGTGTAAAGATAATAACGCCGAAGATGGTGAAAATTACTGTAAAGGCAATTAGGTTATACACCATAAATTTTAGCTGCTGACTGCGGAAGAGGTTTCGATTAGCCATTTTCTTCACCATCGGTCAGCATATAGCCTAAGCCGCGGAAGGTTTTGATATAGTGATCATAGCCGAATGCTTTCAAGTTTTTTCGTAGCTTGCTGGCGTATACCTCGACAACCGTTGTCGACGTATCCGACTCAAAGCCCCAGATCCGGTCAAAAATTTGTTCCTTCGTTAAAATCGTATTTTTATTATTAATCAGGTATTCTAGTAGGTCGAATTGCTTCCCGTTAAGTTGAACCATTTCGCCGCCAATTGAAGCGGTTTTATTTTTCAAATGAAGCTTTAACTCTTTAAATGAAAGAGTATGTTCTTCAAGCTGGCCTCCTGCTCTTCTCACAACAGCTTCCAAGCGCAGCAACAGCTCCTCGCGGTGGAAGGGTTTCACGATATAATCGTCCGCACCCACTTTAAAGCCTTGAATCTTATCATCAATTCCATCCTTGGCCGTTAGCATCACAACCGGAGTCATTACCCCGCTTTTGCGCAGCTCCTGCAAAACCTCATATCCATTCATATACGGCATCATGATATCTAATATGATGATGTCAAAAATATTCTGCTGCGCTAAAAACAGACCCTCTTCACCATCAAAGGCCTGCTCCACATCAAACATATTCCCCGTCGTTTCGCGAATCGTATCCGAAAGATACCGATCATCCTCAATAATCAACAATTTCATCATGTAATCTCCTCTTTAAGAAAGCAATTGAATTAGTTCGATTATAGGACGAAATCCAAAAAATGCAAGTATCCGTTTTTAAAAATGATGCAGGGGGACGGTTCTCTTGCTTCCAAATTTGGAAGCAGAAGAACCGTCCCCCTGCTTTAAGCTTTGTTTAAGGTTCGTCCTCCATACTAGCGTTATCGGTGATGCAAATCGAATAAAAATGCGTTGGAAAAGGAGACTATTATGAAAAATAAATCGAATTATTATAAAGCAGCAGCGTTACTTTTATCTACAGGTTTATTATTTGGTTGTACGAACAAATCTGATTCTACAAACGAAAGCACAGGTACGAAAGCGGCAGCGGGGAGCGCGGCGGTTGAAGAAGTAAGCACATTATTGAGCAAGACGGTAACGTATGATCAAGACGATCTTTACAGTGATTGGAAAAGTGAAAATCCAACCACGATTGAATTGAAGGGGAGTGATGCTGAATTTGACTCCACGGCAGCTGTACTTTTTCAGGAAAATGTTCTGACCATTAAAGCAGGCGGAGTGTATGTCATCAGCGGTCAATTGGATAACGGACAAATTGTTGTCGATGCAGAGGATAAAAATACGGTTCGGCTTGTGTTGAACGGCGTTGAAGTCACTTCATCAGACGGTCCCGCTCTTCATGTAACAAGAGCAGAAAAAACAACGATTTCCCTTGAGGAAGGGACCGAAAATAAGCTCACGGACGGAGCAAATTATACAAATGTAACTGATGAAGAAGCGAATGCAGCAATTTTTAGCAAAGACGATTTAACGATCAACGGTACTGGTAAATTAATCGTTACAGGTAACCATAATGATGGAATCACTGGCAAGGATGACTTGAAAATCACAGGTGGAGATATTCAAATTAAAGCGGTTGACGACGGGCTGATCGGACGGGATCTTCTTGCTGTAAAAGAAGGTACGCTAACCATCGATGCTGGCGGAGATGGAATGAAATCCTCCAATGATAAGGATGCATCAAAGGGAAATATTGCTTTAGAGGGCGGTACATTCAACATTACAGCTGGCAATGACGGGGTCCAGGCTGAAAAAACGCTTGCCATTGCTGACGGAGATTATACAATCTCTTCCGGAGGGGGCAGTCCTGAAACCGTCGCTGGTAACAATGAAATGATGCGCGGACCTGGGATGAATAGTGCAGCTGAAACCACCGCAACAACCGAGGATGCTGAGAGCGGAAAAGGCTTAAAAGCAGCAGTAGAACTCGCTATTGGCGGCGGAACCTTTAATATCGACTCTGCGGATGATGCCGTGCACAGTAATGACAGCCTGCTGATTGCTGGCGGTGACATGACGATTGCATCCGGTGATGATGGGATTCATGGAGATACATCTGTCACAACAAAAGGCGGCAGCATTACAATTACAAAAGGCTATGAAGGAATCGAGGGTCAAAATATAACGATTGATGATGGTACGATTCATGTTACAACAAGTGACGATGGCATCAATGTCGGTGGCGGCAACGATGGTTCTGGTATGGATATGCAGTCCTCCTCTAAATCAAGCGACCAAATGCTGACAATCAACGGCGGGATGATATATGTGAATGCCCAAGGTGACGGCTTGGATTCAAACGGGTCAATTAAGATGACAGGCGGCACTGTTTTGGTTAATGGTCCAACCAATAACGGAAATGGTTCCCTTGATTATAATGGAAGCTTTGATTTGACCGGCGGATTCCTAATTGCGGCCGGAAGCTCTGGTATGGTACAGGCTTCATCTGAGGAATCCACACAGAACGGTATTCTTATGACTTATCCAGAAACACAGGCAGCAGGGACTATTATTCATCTGCAGGACAGTGACGGAAAATCAATCGCAACCTTCGCACCAGCCAAGGACTATCAAGCGGTCTATATCACATCACCTGAGCTGAAAAAGGATTCCTCTTATACACTTTATTCCGGAGGAACTTCTACTGGTAAGGCAGCAGATGGTTTATATACTGATGGTGATTACAAGGACGGCACAAAAGTCGTAGAGTTTACGATTTCTGATTCTGTAACATGGTTGAACGAATCAGGTGTTACAACTGCCAGTACCGGACATGGAGGAGCAGGCGGCTTCGGCGACGGTGATGGTACGAGACCTGAAAGAGGAAATATGACTGATATGTTTTCAAATCTTGATGATGAGACAAAGGCAAAGGTGCAGTCAATCATGGAGCAGGAAAGAGCAGGCACGATCACAAGAGAGGAAGCACAGACGCAGTTGGCTGAGCTTGGCGTTGAGTTCCCAGGAAAACCCCAATAAGAAATAACAGTCAGATCATTCTCCCGTGGATATTTTTATCGAATAGGTATAAAATGGTCAAGGTTACCAATCATTTCTTATAGAAAAAAGGCACTTCCTAAATGAAGGGAAGTGCCTTTTTTACTTTTAAAAATCAATGTGATCAGGATCAGGACCCACTCGAAGGTTTTGATTTAATTCATCAATCGCTGCCATCTCCTCGGTCGTTAGCTCAAAATCAAATATACTTGCGTTTTCTATAATCCGATGTTCCTTCGTTGATTTTGGAATGGTGATCACTCCGTTTTGCCGATCCCATCGTATAATGACCTGGGCAATCGACTTATTATGGGTTTTGGCTATTTCCTGTAAAACTGGATGATCTAAAAGCTGCCCCTGCATTAACGGTGACCAGGCCTCTAACTGAATGCTGTGTTCCAAACAAAAGGCTTGGACTTCCTTTTGGGTTAAACGTGGATGGTATTCAACCTGGTTGATCATTGGTTTGATTTCTGCTGTTTTCAATAACTCTTTAAGATGATGAACCTGGAAGTTGCTGACACCAATCGCTTTTACACGGCCCTCCTTATATAATGTTTCTAAGGCACGCCATGCGTCTTTATATTTCCCTTCCACAGGCCAGTGAATCAAGTATAAATCTAAATAATCAAGCCCAAGCTTTTTTAGGCTGGCTTCATAGGCCGCCAGTGTGGATTCGTAGCCTAAATCAGAATTCCACACCTTTGATGTGATAAATAACTCGTCCCTTGAGATGCCAGTTTCTTGGATTCCTTCACGAATTGCCTGCCCCACACCTTCTTCATTTTCATAAATCGCCGCTGTATCAATACTACGATAGCCATGCTTGATGGCAAATTTGACGGCATTCACTAATTCTGGTCCTTCTTCCACTTTAAATACGCCAATACCAAGCCAGGGCATTTTAACACCATTATTCAATGTCGTTGTATCTTGTAAATGTTGAATCATTTTTATTGACCTCCAATGAATTGATTAATTTTTTAAAAAGAACTTTCAGCAAACCTGTTCTGTCAGCGTTGTAGGGTCTTCTTGATCGTTCCTTTCAAGGCTTGCACTCCATCCTGTTAAAATAACAGCGGCTAGTACCATAAGTGCTCCGATCCATGTGGTGTGAATAAGTCCGATTGAGTCAGTAACGATGCCGCCTAAAAAGGATCCGATGGCAATGCCTGCGTTAAATGCAGCAATATTAAGCGCTGATGCAACATCAACAGCAGTCGGAACATACCGTTCGGCCAGCATGACCACATAAACCTGCAACCCCGGTACATTCATAAAAGCAAGAAGTCCCATTAAGAAAATGGTCAGTAAACCTGCGATTTTAAAGGGAGCTGTAAAGTGCAAGACTAACAGGACAACAGCTTGAACGATAAACATATAAAATAATGCTTGAATAGGGTTTTTGTTCGATACTTTTCCTCCTACCATGTTTCCAATGGCAATGGCAATCCCGTAAAGCAGCAGAATGAGAGCAACGGTTCCTTCCTTGAAACCTGTTATATTTTGCAGAATGGGTGATAAATAAGTAAAGACAACAAAGGTTCCTCCATAGCCTAAGACAGTAATAATGAATACAAGCAGCAAGCGGCCGTTTGTCACTAATTTAAACTGGTCACGAAGGGTGGCTCGGTTTCCTTTTCTTAAATCAGATGGTACAAGAATATAATTGGCGATTAGTGCAATAACCCCTACTATCACAATGACCAAAAAGGCCATTCTCCAGCCGAACTGCTGACCAATGAAGGTACCAAATGGAACACCCGTTACGGTAGCTACCGTTAAACCGGTAAACATAAAGGCGATCGCGCTGGCCCTTCGGTTTTCAGGCACTAAATCTGCTGCAATCGTAGAAGCAATTGACATGAAAACGCCGTGGGAAAAGGCAGAAATGATACGGGCTGTAAGTAAAACACCAATACTGCCTGCACTCGCGGCAATACTATTCCCAATAATAAAAATAACCATGATCCAAAGCAGCAGTGCTTTCCGAGGCATTCTCGAAGTAAGAGCTGTGAGAACCGGTGCCCCAAAGGTTGCGCCCAAAGCATATAAGGAAACGGTTAAACCGGCTGTTGTAACAGGTATGTGTAAATCATCAGCAATTAGTGGCAGCAGCCCGACGCTGATAAATTCTGTGGTGCCGATAGCAAATGCACTGACTGCTAGGGCAATTAATGCAAGGGTGCTTCTTTTTTTATCTAGAGACATAATTTCTCCTCCTTTAATTTTAGGTTGAATGACATGTTAAAAGTAAATGAAACCTGTTAAGTTCAACCCGCAAATGCTATTATGGGATAAACGGGTTTGAAAAAGAAGTACGTACTTTAAAGTAATATAGATACCTAAAAGTTATATAGGTACTTTTTAGTACCTATAAAATGGAGGCCAACATGATGGAAAAAAAGAAATACAATATATCCGTAGAAGCAACGTTAGAAGTGATTGGCGGCAAGTGGAAATGCGTGATTCTATGCCATTTAACTCATGGCAAAAAAAGAACGAGTGAATTGAAAAAGCTGATGCCAAATATTACACAGAAAATGCTAACTCAGCAGCTGCGTGAATTAGAGGAGGATGGAGTGATTAACCGAATCGTGTACAATCAAGTTCCGCCTAAGGTAGAATATGAGTTAAGTGAATATGGCTGGAGTTTGGAGGGAATCTTGCATTCGCTTTGCGACTGGGGTGAAAAACATATTACGAAGGTTTATGGGGATAAATTTAGTGTCTTGGAAGAAAGTATTTTAAATGAACATTTGAAATAATGCCTAATGCTTAATAGCCTACATATTCCCATACAGGTTGGAAACCTTAAGACAAAGGAGGTTCTCAACATGAAAAAATTCTTTATGATTTTTTGTATGGCTTTTTCTTTGTTTTCCGTAACAGGGTGCGGCAGAGATGAGAAACCTGAGGATGACGAAAAAGTGGAAGATGTAGAAGAAGAGGATGAAATTGGTGACGGCGAAGTCGATGATGAATAAATGTTGGGAGTGCTGGTTGGGCGCTCCTTTTACTTTAGCGGAGATCGTTGGAGTTTTTTTACGTCTTATTTCACAAGATGTTTACATGAAAAGTGAAGTGGTGTGGTCAGACGGATTACGAAAGACAAAAGGATGATGGAGAAAGAGGAAACTGCCCTTCATGAGAGTTATGAAGGACAAAAGGTTAATGGAGAAAGAGGAAACTGTCCGTCATGAGAGTTATGAAGGACAAAAGGTTGATGAAGAAAGAGGAAACTGTCCGTCATGAGGGTTATGAAGGACAAAAGGATGATGAAGAAAGAGGGAACTGTCCGTCATGAGGGTTATGAAGGACAAAAGGATAATGGAGAAAGAGGAAACTGTCCGTCATGAGGGTTATGAAGGACAAATAGACGAAACGGAATTAGTAGCTTTCTTATAGATACGTACTAAAGGACAAATCCAAGGTCGAAGAAGACTACCCACATGCCTAATAAAAGCAATCCACCATCCTATACAATGTCTCATACAGAAACCCCTTTAACGAATCACACAAAAAAACACCCCCAAACCCTTGGAGGTGCCTCATTCTATCGATTAAAAAAGAAAATGCGCGACAAGTGTAATAATCGGCAAGGTAATCAGCGTTCTCTGGATGAAAATCACAAACAGCTCCCAGAAAGAAACCGGAATTTTCGAGCCTAGCAGCAATCCGCCAACCTCGGACATGTAGATCAGCTGTGTAACAGAAACGGATGCCACGATAAATCTTGTCATGTCGCTCTCAATTCCTGCACCGATAACAGATGGCAGGAACATATCAGCAAATCCAACAACCAATGTTTCAGAAGCGGCTTTTGCTTCAGGGATTTGCAGCAGCTCCAATAACGGAATAAACGGTACACCCAGCCATTGGAAAATCGGAGTATACTCAGCAATGATTAACGCAAGTGTTCCAAGAGCCATGACGATTGGGGCCACGCCCATCCACATATCAAGAACATTTTTACCACCGGATACGAAGAATGCTTGAAGCCCGCGGTTATTTCCGGCTTTTTCAAGTGCCTGTGAGAATCCCCAGGATAGAGGCGTATGACCATCAGGGATATAATCCTCTGTATAATCATCCGGCTTCTCCACATAATACGTATCCTTTTTGCGTGACAGCGGCGGAATTCTTGGCGCGAGAAATGCAGCAACCAAGCCAGCGCCTGTAATCGTTAAATAAAACGGAACGAACATATGGCTCAGTCCAACCTGTGAAATCACAACAAGGCTGAATGTAATAGAAACAACTGAAAATGAAGTCCCAATGATAGCAGCTTCACGTTTTGTATAATAGCCTTCCTCATATTGCTTACTTGTTAAAAGAACCCCAATCGTCCCGTCGCCAAGCCAGGAAGCAATACAATCGATTGACGAACGGCCTGGTAATTTAAAAATCGGGCGCATCACCTTTGTCAGCATCGTTCCAAACAACTCAAGAAGACCAAAGTCCAATAGGAGCGGCAGGAACAAGCCGGCAAATAAAAAGACCGAGAATAGTACAGGCAGCAGACTATTTAAAAGCAAACCACCCGTATTTTCAGACCAAATCATTTCCGGTCCCAATTGGAATAGGACGCAGACGGCAAAGATCGAACCAAGTATTCTTGCGGCAAACCAAACAGGAGGGACATCCAGCAATGCTTTTAAAAATGGATTTCGATTCATCACCTCTGGACGTACGGTTTTCATTAAAATCGTCCCCATCAGAGTAAGAATGATAATCCCCGTCATAATAGCAGGTAGAAAGTCAGCAAGCCATTCTTGTACCAAACCTGATAATACTGCAATAGGAATGGTAATATTATCGTTAAACGAAATCGGAATCATAAATAGAAAGATTCCGAGAATAGAAGGGATTAGAAAAGTCGCAACTCTTTTAGGAGACTTTTTTTTGCGCAGTTCTTGTTGTAATATTTGTTCCACCTATAATCAACCTCGTTACATATTTATTAGACTTTGCTAATGTTAATGCATAATCAGCCTGTTGCCAACCTTATTTCCCAATCTAATAATTCTGTATTTTCAAGTCTTCAGAGTGCTCATAAGTTATTTCCTGAGCTAGTAGTATTGATTATTTATAAGACATAACCATCCTCTATCAAAATATGAAAAGTTTTCGAGGGATTTTTACATGGATAGCGTAGAAATACTCTCTTTCGTCAACATTTGTAGAATGAATAGAAAAGGCAAAAATCCTTATTTAAAAAGGATGTAGCAAATTTATAGATAAAACATAGCTAAATTCTTGTAATTTCATGTCGTTAGTCTGAAAATTATAAAAATAATAAATGGGGTTTTTTTCGTGATATGATTCTTTCTGCATCCATAATTATTTGAAAATTTAAAGAAAGTGGTGGATTACTATGTTGGAAGAAATAAAAAATCATTTTGAGAAAGTAAAAAAACGTAACCCATTACACGTGAATGAATTGCTTGATCATATTCAAAATAGATACATACATGGTGAACTATCCATCGTTGAATACAAACAATTTTACTCTGTGCTTGATAAATTAAATGCACAAAAGCCGGATTTATTTATTTTTGCTCCAATTAGTTAACATCATTAGCATGAATATAATTTTATACATCAAATAAAGGAGGGAGTTCTGGATTGTAGAGCACTCTCTTTTTTTGTATCAAAATTTCTCCATAAAATCATTTTAGAAAATAACAATATTCATTACCTTATATAGAAATTATCGATATCACTCTATGTATATATGAAAATAAATTCGTAGAAGTGAGTTTATTTCTAATATTCAAATAAGTTATAATAAGGTTAAAGTAATGCTAGGAGGATTGAAATGAAAAAACATTCTACTGAAGCTATTCCGCTGATTCTTGATTTCTGTCTCTGGTTAAATGAACACAATAAATCCCCTAATACGGTAAAAACGTATAAAAGAGAATTGGAAAAATATCAAGAATGGCTTCATGAGAAGAGCAGGGATATCAATCGCCTAGAAAAGATGGATATCCAATCCTATATCGATTATTTAGAGGAACAGCAGAAAAGTCTTGCGACGATTGATAAAACAATTGGGGCAATCAGGACTTTTGCTAAATTTCTTGAAAAACCTGAGCTAACTTTTGGGATCGAAATCAAACCTGTCGAAAAAAAGAATGAAATTGAAACATTATCTGCGGTCGAATACGGCATGCTATTGAAAAAGGTTAAAGAAGACGGGAATTTACGAAATACAACGATTGTCTATGTTTTGCTGCATACAGGAATCCGCGTTTCGGAACTATGCAGCTTAAATCGTACCCATATTAATTTGAACAATCACGAACTAACTGTGGAGAAAGTAAATGAAAAAAGAGTTATTCCTCTATCACAGGAGACACGAGAATACCTGCGAAATTATTTAGACTCCCATTCGTTTGAAAACGCGGTGTTTGTTTCGAATGCGGGTGAACGTCTTACAGAAAGAGCTGTACAATATATGCTGAAAAAATATGATGTGAATCCGCAAAAGCTCCGCCATACTTTCTGCCAGCGGCTTATTGATAATAAGGTAGATGTTGAAACGGTTTCCCGTCTTGCAGGTCATAAGGATATTAATGTAACAAAAAGATATGTTAAGTCACGCATGAATAAACAAAAGGTGGAAGAAGCCATTAATCAAGCCTTTACTAATAATCCTACTAGCTAATATCCTGATTATATATAGAAAGAACTCTACTTTATTGTGAAGGGTTCTTTCTTTTTTTGTTTTTTTCGAAAAAACGAAAAGGGAATGTTGATTCCATCTTTGTTAGATGGTATGATGAAGGCCTTGCTTTTGATAAACAGGAAAAATGTCACTTTTCTAAGAAAAGCATTAGCTTAAAATTGGTGTAGAAAAAAGTTTGTTTATGAAGTTGACTTCGATGAACGATGATGGTATATTAATCTTTGTCGCCGAGATAAGTTACTTTCTTTAGAAAGTATATATTGAATAGGAAGTTGACTTCGGTGAATTAATTTATTATAATCATTTTTGTTGTCATTGGGATAACAAATAATTGTGTAAATTTGACGGATTTTAATTACTAGATTTTTTCAAAAAAATATTGACTTCCGAAAATGAGCAAGTTATAATAATCTAGGTCGCTGTAATATAACAGCTGATGATTGTTCTTTGAAAACTAAACAAAGCAGAACGTCAACGTTTTAATTTTTTTAGTCTTTTTTCAAAAAGACATGTAGAGCTTAGTCAAACAATCTTATTGGAGAGTTTGATCCTGGCTCAGGACGAACGCTGGCGGCGTGCCTAATACATGCAAGTCGA
>NZ_JBHZRC010000014.1:0-101046 GCF_043641075.1 Niallia oryzisoli
CCAGCGTTCGTCCTGAGCCAGGATCAAACTCTCCAATAAGATTGTTTGACTAAGCTCTACATGTCTTTTTGAAAAAAAGACTAAAAAAGTTAAAACGTTGACGTTCTGCTTTGTTTAGTTTTCAAAGAACAATCATTTTGAACCGCTTCGTTAGCGACAAAATTTAGTTTATCACTTCATTTCGTCGAAGTCAACAACTTTTTTATTTTTTAAAAGCAGTTGTTTCAGCGACGTTTATTAATATAACAATTTCAGGCTAGGAAGTCAATTTCTTTTTTGAAGTTTTTTCTTCCCTAATTTTTATATTGAAATAAGAGAATGTGAATCCTTACTCTATCTGCTTACAAGTTTATAGAAGCGACGGAACAAACATAATAGCATTATTTCTATTTTTAAACAACTTCATTTCCAAAACAGAAAATGAACTGCAGTTAGGACGCGCCCTTCATAACTATCCTATCGCGCTATTTTATTACTCCTCTTATCTCTATTGTTGTCTTTATCCTGCTGCATGTATTTTGGCCCTATTGGAGATTTAAGTTATAGCTAAATTGTTCTATTTAAGGAATATCCGTACCCTTTAAATGTAGTGCTTAAGATTCGTTATTACCCGACTGTGATGAATGTCGCTGTTATTATTGCGAATATACCTAATATTTGTATTAAAACAAATATTGCGAAGGGTTGATAACATGCAAAAAAGGGTAGTCTTTAATGATGAGATCTATACTGTTATTTATGATTACGGAAACGGAAGAATAGAGATTAGAAAGGAAAAGTCATCGTATCCTTATGTCGAGTTAGTAAAAAAAGAACAGGTGCGTCTAGTAACTAAAGATATATAACCTTGATAAAAAAGAAGCAAGAGAACCGTCCCTCTGCTTCCTAAGATAAAATTTTATTAAAAATGTATATAAAACTATCAAACTGGAAAGAATGTTAGATGTATTCCCCTTTGTTGGAAGAGCATCTGCTTTTGCGGATGCTCTCTTTTTTTTCCTGTGATCATTATGCTTTATTATCATGCAAGCTTACTCTTCCTTCTCCCATAGAAAGCATAAAGTACCAATCCTATCAACATCCATATGACAAATCGAATCCAGGTGATTGGAGGGAGACTGATAATAAGATAAATAGAGAAGCCGATTCCTATTAATGGCACAACGGGTACAAATGGGGTTCTGAATCTTCTTTCTAGATCCGGCCGTTTTTTTCGTAAAACGATAATTGAGGAACAAATTAGGATGAAGGCTGATAATGTTCCGATGTTAACAAGCTCAGCTACCTCATGAATAGGGGTAAATCCCGCTACTAATGCTGAAATAACACCGATAATTATGGTAGGGCGATAAGGAGTTTTATAGGTTGAATGTACTTTTGCAAACCAAGTTGGAAGCAGCCCATCCCGACTCATCGAGAACCAGATACGAGAACATGCAAGCATGAAGGAAAAGAGGACGGATAGGATTCCAGCAATAGCAGCTATTGAAATAACGAGGATAATCCATTTTAATCCGATATCAGCGAATGCTTTGGCAATCGGTGCAGCATTATTAAGAGTTTCATAAGAGGTCATGCCTGTAATGACAAGGGACATCCCGATATAAAGTAAAAGGGCAATGGTTAACGAGATAACAACAGCTCTTGGCAAGTCACGCTGTGGATTTTTTGCTTCTTCCGCGGCTGTTGTCAAGGTATCGTACCCAAATACTGCAAAGAACACTAATGCAGCGCCTCCCATTACACCGTGAAAGCCAAACGGCATGAACGGGTTCCAATTCGCAGGCTCTACATAGAAGCTTCCCACTGCAATCACTACTAACACAATGGATAACTTTATAATAACCATCAAATTATTAAATCTCGCTCCCCATTTAATGCCTGTTGTGAGAAGTCCCGCGATACCTAAGCTAATTAACATTGAAATGACGTCCAGTTTGTGGCCTGCTCCTGTACCGGGTGCACCCTGTGCCCATAAAGGAAGATGGATGCCAATCTGAGCTAAAATTTCCTGCATATATCCCGACCAGCCAATCGCCACAACCGCGATGACCAGGGTGTACTCCATCAATAAATCCCATCCAATCAGCCATGCCGCTCCCTCACCTAAGACAGCATAGCTGTATGTGTAGGCACTGCCTGCCACCGGTATTAAGCCGGCAAACTCCGCATAGCATAGAGCGGCGGCAGCACTCGCAAGACCTGCAATAATAAACGATAGAATGACAGCTGGACCGGCATGCTCGGCGGCAGCTACCCCTGTTAGAACAAAGATTCCTACACCAATAATGCCTCCTAGACCGATAGCGGTTAGCTGCCATAATCCCAAGACACGCTGAAACGCCGACTTCCCTGTACCTTCCTGCTGCAATTGATCAATCGACTTTTTTCTAAAAAAACTATTCATTGTGTTACCTCCTTCATCTCCCCGCAATCATTCAAGAGAGAGTTTTGGGTTTTTAAACAAGTATGTTTTTTTAGAATGAACTATACAAAAATCCATGAACGCTAACAGGATTGTAAAGGGATTGTAAATGTATAATATTTTTATCTATTATGTAACAATTTTATACTATCCGTCGTATAGTAGTACAGAATATGAGAGCCTTTCATGACTCAACGAAAAAAAGAGCTGGTACTATACATTCAAATAGCCAGCTTTTTTCCTGTGGATCGAACTTTTAAAAACCAAGATAGGGAGAAGTCAGATTTATCCGGTCATAGAAGATGATCCCGTTTAAATGGTCGATTTCGTGCTGCATGAGGATGGAGCCGTACCCTTTGAACGAGTATACCTGCCTTTCCCCAAATTCATTATAGGCATCGACCTTAATCTGTTCATAACGCGGGACATATCCTATTAAATGGCGATTAACAGATAGACAGCCTTCCCCTTCTGGAAGAAAGGTTATATTCGTTGAATGGCTGACAATTTTGGGGTTGATAAATTTATACTCATGGATTGCTTGCTCATCCACGAATCTAGCTACAAACATTCGTTTGTTTAAGCCGATTTGATTGGCCGACAAGCCTGTACCCGGCCTCAGGTGATATCTTTTTGCTATTTGCGGGTTTTGACTGTTCCGCAGATATTGCAGCATACATTCCAATTCAAATTGATCCTCATCCGTCAGCGGGAAAGTGAGCTCCTTACATTTCGTACGCAGTATGGGATGACCCTCTTGTATAATGTCCTTCATTGTAATCATGTATTGGCGATGAAACTTTGTCATCGTTTGACACCTCCCGATATAGTAAAAAACTAGGAGAGTTCGTTTTTCTGTTTTATGCTCCATTGAGAGTTCGAGCCTTCGGCATACGGGTAAGAAAACCGATACTCTATCCAGATGAAACAAGGGTGTATTTATAAAAGTATATGAATGTCATCACTTCCAGTAACACCTGCTCTGCTTGCTTATAATGGTAATCCTTGATTCTGAATTTTTCTTAGACACAGCTGAAGCGATAGAACCGTCCCTCCGCTTCCTCCACAAAAGGAAAGGAAGCAAAAGAACCGTCCCCCTGCTTCCAAGGAATTTACTATGGTTGTTAAAGAAAGGTATAATAGAAGATATGTTTTGATCGGAGGGATTTTGTGAGTCTGATTCCAGAGAGTTTTGTTGAGCCGTTGCAGTGGTTTTCGGATGAGTTGAAGGGCTCGTTGAGTACGGAGTCGGCGGTTAATGAAGATATGGTGCATAAGGGACTGATTTTGTACCGCCAGAATAGTATGTCGCAGCTGAAGCTTGAGCAGGATGCGGTTCTTGGAACGGTGCAGGATGTGATTCCGGTGAAGGTGCGGCTGGATTTGAATCTTCCCTCTTTGAGTGAATGTTCCTGTCCGGCTGAGGGTCATTGCCGTCATCAGCTGGCGGTGTTTTTCAAGATCCTTTCGCATGGCGGCAGCAGTGTGCAGAGCTGGGTGGATGAATGGCGCCAGCCGCTGCGTGAGAAGAAAGCGGCTAAGTCGTTTGGTCTCGATCGGGCGAAGGATTTATTAAAGACGGCCGGGTATTTGAAGCCGGATTATCAAACATGGACGAAGGCGTTCCGTGAGAGCTTTGATCAGATTGTCGCCGGCGGAAACCTGAAGCCCTATCTTGTGAATGAACTGTTCGGCGTTTATACCCGCCGATTAAAAGCAGGTGCTCCGTTTAAGCAGGAGTGGAAGAATCTCTATATGCTGATTGGCGCGGTGATTTCGTTTGAGAAATTGCTTGAGCTCAGCATGAAGCATGAGCATGATGAGGCGTCGGTGGACCGTTACTACCGTCATCTTTTTCAAAATATCCTTGATGATATTGAGGATTTGTCTAATAGGCTATCAGTTCAGTCAATGCCGTTTGCGTTTGATGAGTTCATTGAGCAGCTGAAGGACGATACCCTTCCGCTTTTGCTGTCTGATTTTCCGATTCAATTTGACCGGGTTCATTTGTTCCGCCTGTTATGGAGCGACCTTTTTAAGAAAAAAGAGTGGCGTGAAGACGTAAAGGCACAGCTTATGCAAGTAGAGAATAAGAATCTGCCAGCGGCGGCCGGGCTCGTCCATTTACATATACTGCTTCGCGAGGACGAGGAGGCTCTTGCGCTGCTTCATCCTTATGATGAAGAGATTACTCCGTATTTCTTTTACTGGCTGGAGCTGCTGGATAACAAACGGATGGAACCTTTTGTCGTCGAGTTTGTTGCACGTATTAAGGATTATTTGAGCTGGCAGAATGATTATTATGCCTGCCGTTCGTTTATGAAGATGGCCTCCAGAGCACTGACTCCGTTTTGTACTGAAGCCAATCGTCTCGACCTGTACGAAAAGGCGTTAGTGCAGATGCTGCCGTACAGCTTCCACGACTATGAGTATTATCTTTTTGAAAAAAAGGAGTACGAAAAATGGATGGAGCTGCAGACATATGTCGGGTTTAACTTTGAGAATGTGTCAAAGGAACGAATTAAGATGCTGACAGCTGAGGAGGCGCCGGTCCTGCTCCCGCTCTATCATCAGGCGATTCAGGCTGACATTGACGGGAAGAATCGGGATGCCTACAAGCAGGCTGTCCGAAAGCTGAAGAAGCTTCGCGCAATTTATAAAAAAATGAAGCGCATTGACGACTGGAACTTGTTTTTAGAAATGCTGCTTGTCCGCACAAAGCGACTTCGTGCGTTCCAGGAAGAATGTAAAAGGGGAAAGTTGATCGATGCTTAAATCAAGATATATCAAGATTGTCGTGACCGATTTAGATGAGGACCGCTACTTTATTAGCGCAGTGGATGACCAGAAGCACGTCTACTCCCCTTCTGTGTGGCAGTACCTTCTATTTAACTATCACCAGGAGACGTTCTTCGGGACGATGGTGGAGACGGAAACGGTTGACGGTGTGGAAGGGATTGTGTTAAACGGCTGGCAGCTGGCCACGCTTTTTGCGAGCGAGCAGTTTAACCGCATGATTGACTGGGATTGGGACGATACAGCTGAGCTTTGTCTTTCCTCTGCCCATACGGTACAGGATGCGATTTTGGAAAAAGAATGGCTCCCGGACTTTGCCGCCTGGGAGCGCGATGATTTTTCCTGGGTGCTGCCTGACCGGGTCATAGACGAGTTTGGACCCGCCTTTTGGGATCAGGAAGATGTGCTTCCTTTTATGAGAAAATGGTTTAACCATTCCTTGAACGATTATATGAATCAGAATCAGGGGCTGAAGGCGGCATTTGGCGATAAGCTGAAGGCCCTTCGTGAAGGCTCGATTGCCCCCCGCCAGCTGGCCGCCTTTTTTGACGAGCAAAGCTTCCGCGAGTGGATGGGCATTATTGAAAATCCTGTTCCGTTTACGCTCGGACTTAAGCTGGAGGAGCCTTCTGATGTAGATAGTTTCTGGACGTTAGAGGTTTTTTTACGTGATAAAAGAAACCCAGATGTGGCGGTCGACGTTGGGAATGTGGCCGAGTATCCGAAGAAGTGGCAGCCGTTTGTTGAGCGGATTGAGACTGAGCAGCAGCGCTGGATTCGGCTATTCCCTTGGCTGACTGGTGATAAGGGCTTGACCGATAAGCTGACTGAAGAGGAAGCTTGGTTATTTTTAACGGATGCGAGTGAAACGCTGCTGGCACTTGGTGTTGATATATTGCTGCCGTCTTGGTGGCAGGCGATGAAAAATGCGAGCTTGAAGGTAAAAGCCAAGGTGAAAGGCAGCGCGAGCCACCGGCCGTCGTTTGTCGGCTTGCAGGCGATGCTTGATTATGACTGGCGCTTTTCAATGAACGGCGTAGATTTGTCTGAGGAGGAATTCAGCCAGCTTGTTGAGGAGAAGCGGCGCTTGGTATATATTCGCGGGCGCTGGATTAAGCTGGACCCAGCGTTTATCCACCAGATTCAGGAGCTGATGAAAAAGGCCGAGAAGGAAGGCTTGCATGTCCGCGATATTATCGAGCAGGAGCTGTTTGCTGCGGATGGCTTGGATGAGGATGAGCTGGAGAATCCGAAGGCGTTCGCGAAAATCCAGATTGAGCTGAACCGAAATTGGCGGCAAATGGTTAAGGGGCTGCGTGATTTGCAGCAGCTGCCGCTTGAGAATGTGCCTGACACCTTTCATGGTGAGCTACGTCCCTATCAGCAGCTGGGCATGAGCTGGTTGCTGTTTCTACGGAAATATGGATTTGGCGGTTGCCTGGCCGATGATATGGGTCTCGGTAAGACGGTGCAGCTGATTTCCTATTTGCTGCGGGTTCGCGAGGCAGAGCCCGGGTCCGGACCGTCGTTGATTATTTGTCCGACGTCCGTGCTTGGGAACTGGCAAAAGGAGCTTGAGCGTTTTGCACCTGATTTGAATGTGCATCTTCATTATGGGCCGAATCGGTTAAAAGAGGATGAGTTCACAGCGCAGGTCGGTGAAGCGGATGTCGTGCTGACTTCCTATGGCTTGACCCCGCTTGACACGGCCGAGCTGGAGTCTGTGACATGGAGCTCAATTGCCATTGATGAAGCGCAGAATATAAAAAATGCCGGTACGAAGCAGTCCCGTGCCGTAAGAAAGCTTAAGGGCCGGCATCATATTGCATTGACGGGGACGCCAATGGAAAATCGGTTAACCGAGCTGTGGTCGATTTTTGATTTTATCAACCATGGGTATTTGGGTTCGAGCGGCCAGTTCCAGAAACGGTTTGTGCTGCCGATTGAGCGTGACGATGAGAAGCCGAAAATTCAGCAGCTGCAGACGCTGATTCGCCCGTTCCTGCTGCGGAGAACAAAGAAGGACGAGGATGTAGCGTTGAACCTGCCGGATAAGCTAGAGCAGAAGGAATATTGTCCACTGACAGCTGAGCAGGCTTCTTTATATGAGCAGCTTGTAAAAGATACGCTGGCTGAAATTGACAAGCTTTCTGCCTTTGAGCGAAAGGGCTTGATTCTGCAGATGCTGAGCCGGTTGAAGCAGCTGTGTAACCATCCGGCGTTGTATTTGAAGGAAGCGCGGCCTAAAGGACTGTTGGAGCGGTCGGCCAAGCTGGAGAAGCTGCAGGAGCTTGTCGGTTCGGTGGTCGAGCAGGAGGAAAGCTGTTTGATTTTCACGCAATATATTGAGATGGGCCATATGATTCAAAAGATGATTAAGGATGAGTTTGGGTTTGATGTGCCATTCTTGAACGGAAGTGTGCCGAAGCAGCAGCGTGACAGCATGATCGCCCGCTTCCAGGATCGCGAATTCCCTATCTTCCTGCTGTCATTGAAGGCCGGCGGAACCGGGTTGAATTTAACAGCCGCCAATCACGTGATTCACTACGACCGTTGGTGGAACCCTGCCGTTGAGAACCAGGCAACGGACCGTGCCTATCGGATTGGCCAGAAACGCTTTGTCCATGTTCATAAGATGATCTGTACGGGGACTTTGGAAGAGAAAATCGATTTAATGCTCGATAAGAAACAGGCCTTGAACGATGAAGTCATCCAAAGCGACAGCTGGATCACCGAATTGTCTACAGATGAATTAAAGGACCTAGTGAATTTGCGGTAATGCGGTAAAGCGCCGAGGGACAGTCCCCCGACGCATTAAAGTAATAAAGTGCATAAGCTGCTATTACGGTTTAGCGCATTAACGGAGCGGGGGACAGTCCCCCATCCCGTTAATGCACTAAACTATTTTAATATAGTTCGATTGTTTTTTTGCTTTTTATGATTTTTCTTCTTTTAGGTGATGTATATCACTTAAAAAATTTTTGAAATAATGTTATTATTCTTTTATATATTTACTGTTTGAATTTTTACATTACTTTTTCTGGTAATTGTCATTCATCCTACTAGGGTTAATTTGACAGAATATTTAAACAAAATTATTTTTTAATAGTGTTATAATTTTATATATTATCGCGCTAAATTTAATAGAAAAGGATTTGTAAAGCATGATTGGATTATTTATTATACTAATATTAGTATTGTTTTTACCTTTTTCAGTTAAAAAGGTTGAACACAACCTAGAGGCCTTCCTCTTTGTAATGGGAGTTGCGGCTGCAACAGTCAGCGGCATGATGAATCTCCACTTGATTGAAAAAGCGTTGGTTGACCCAATTAATATCACTCTTGCTGTCTTAATTGCTGGGTTGATCACAAAATGGGCGCAAAAGCCGCTTGAAACTGCGATACTGGCGACAAGTAAGGCCCTGACACCGCGGATTTTTCTAGCTTTGATGGTCATTATTTTGGGACTGGCCTCTAGTATTATTACTGCTATAATCGCGGCGATTATTCTCGTGATTATTGTCAATGTCCTGCCGCTGGAACGTCAGTCAGAGGTTCGTTTTACCGTATTAGCCTGCTTCTCAATTGGTCTTGGTGCCGCGTTAACACCAATCGGCGAACCGCTTTCAACCATTGTTGTTAGCAAGATGGGAGAGGATTTCAGCTATTTGATGGAATTAATCGGACCTGAAGTCATCCCTGCGGTAATCGTGTTAGGTATCATTTCTATGTTTTTTGTTAAAACAAAAGAAAGCTCCAATACATTAGGCTCCGAGCAGCCGGCAGAATCTTATAAGGAAATTATCATCCGTGCTGGAAAAATTTATTTATTCGTCATGGGCTTAACGTTCCTCGGCCATGGATTCGAGCCGTTAATTGAAAAATACATTCTCGGTCTAAGCCCAGGGCTGTTGTATTGGATTAATATGATTTCCGCGATCCTTGATAATGCGACCCTTGCCGCAGCTGAAGTCAGCCCGGCTATGGACGGCGAAACCATCCGTGCTATCCTGCTTGGCTTGTTGATTGCCGGTGGAATGCTGATTCCAGGAAACATCCCGAACATTATCTCAGCCGGTAAATTAAACATCACAAGTAAAGAATGGGCCGTGTTTGGCTTACCAGTTGGACTGATTATCATGGCCGTTTACTTTGTTATTTTATTTGTATTCTAATAATGACTAGTATCAAAAAGCAGCTGAATCCCCTCTTGAGGGTTCGCTGCTTTTTTAACACATTAAAGCGCTGGGGGACAGTCCCCCAGCGCTTTAATGTGCTAAAACCAAAGTTTGGGAATTTCCATAAACTTTGTAGAATAGCTTAATTCCTATTATTAAACAATAGTAATGGAATGAGTTGGTATTTGCTCTTCATTATCCAAGGAAAGGATTTTTTTTATGAGGAAGAATGCTGTTTTTGTATTCATTTTGCTCTTTCATTTACTACTTTTGAATATGCCTGTCCATGCTGCAGAAAGGAATTTTAGCAATCTTTATGAGGTGCGGGCCGGCGATAGTCTGCCTATGATTGCAGATAAGTATGGAACCACCGTTGAAGAGCTAAAGGCGACAAATGGATTGATTTCCGATTCCTTGTTAATCGGACAGAGGCTGTTTGTGCCGATGATGTATGAAGTGACTGCCGGGGATACCCTGGAAAAAGTCGCTTCCGCCTATCATTCCACCGTTGGGCTGATTCGAGCAACAAACGGTCTGCCATCCACCGAGTTGGAAATCGGACAAATTTTAAAGATTCCACCGAAAAGGATGAATATGCAGGGTCAATATATATTGATGACGCGAGAGGAATTTCGCGACTGGCTCTTCCATCAAGCTTTCACTCGGAAAATAAGCCTTATCCAGCAGCATCACACCTGGCTTCCGTCCTATAAGCATTTTTACGGTAACAATCATTTTACAATGCTGAAGGGCATGGAGACCTTTCATACGACGAAAATGGGCTGGCCGAATATTGCCCAAAACATTACCACCTTTCCAGATGGAAAAATTGCAGTTTGCCGCCCATTTGATATGGCACCCGATGGAACAATTGGACCGACCGCTAACTCCACCGGTATTGCAATTGAGCATATCGGCAACTTCGATATCGGTCATGACGTTATGACCGCGGAGCAAAAGGAAACGATAGTCTATCTTAACGCCCTGCTTTGCATGAAGTTTGGATTAGCGCCAAATACTGATAGTATCACGTACCATCACTGGTGGAGCCTAAAAACAAAACAAAGGGTGCTGGATAACGCTCCCGCTTATGATGTAAAAACCTGTCCTGGCACTGGATTTTTTGGAGGCAATACCACGCAAAGTGCAATGAAATACTTTTATCCGCTGATTGTGCAGAAAATGCAGGAGATTCGAGCGAGTATGCGGTAGTTTATTGTGGTATAGGTTAGTGCTGTTTCAAGTTGATTGAATTTGTATTTTATTGCGGTTCTATGGGACTTTTCCTTCGCTGGGTATACTCCTCTTGTCCTTTAGAACCGATCTATAAGACTTTTCCTTCGCTGCACCTTCTGCTTTTATCCTTTAGAACCGATCTATGAGACTTTTCCTTCACTGAGCTTTCTCCTCTTGTCCTTTAGAACCGCCCTATAAGACTTTTCCTTCGCTGAGCCTTCTCCTCTTGTCCTTTAGAACCGCTCTATAAGACTTTTCCTTCGCTGCACCTTCCTTTTTCCCCTTTAAAACTGCTCGCATTACGATACTTCTCCCGCTTCACTCAAAAAAACCGCCAGATACCTTATCCAGCGGTTTGAAGTATTGAGGAAATAATCGGGGCGGTGATTGATTTTCTCTAAGGAAGGAAGCGCTAGTAGCGCTTGAACTATTTATGATTCAATTGACATTTCAAAGCCTGCAGCATTTTTACAGTAAAAATAAGACTCAGAAAGTCGCTGATCATCTTGTTTGAGTACGTACTCGATTTGATTGAGCCTGCCGTTGAGTGTGTCGACCTTTTCAATTAGCTTGGCTTGCATTCGAATCATATGCTCTAGTAGGAGTTCGTAATTTTGTTCTGTCATGGGTCACCCCTGGTAAAGTGGATTAGTAGGATTTTTTTAGCGGGTCTCCAATTGCCTCCTCACTCTTGGCTAATCGGAACGGGTTCAGGAATTTCTTTTTCGAGATGGTGAATGGATTCTTCTGGGCGTTTGGTTTCGATGAATTTTACCGTGTCCGCGACGACCTCGGTAACATAGACCTTGCGCCCATCGTGATTATCATAGTTACGTGTCTGGATACGGCCGGTAAGTCCAATGAGCGAGCCCTTGCGGCAATAGTTCACGGTGTTTTCGGCCGTCTTTTTCCAAATCTTACACTGAACGAAGTCGGCCTCATACACCCCTTGCTGATTGCGGAATTGCCGATTAACCGCCAGTGTTATATTGGTGACTGCCAGTCCTTCCGGCGTAATCCGCAGCTCAGGGTCCTTGGTGATCCTGCCGACAAGTGTGACCTGATTTATCATAAGTTCATCTCCTCTCCCTGTTGATGGTCTCATCATACCGTAGGACCCTTCTCTCGTAAAATCATCAAAATTCAATTTTCAAAGGGAATAAACGTTGAAAATTCATTTTTCATGGCACTTTTGCTTCAATTTTGCAGTTTTTAACAAGAATTTATCAATTTTCACCTCCTACAACGAATATTTTTCGAGAGCGATTACAACGGTGACTGTGTTATAATTTTTACCATAAGTAATTGAATAACGGGAGGTTGATGCATGAAGACATTTAAGCTCATTTCGCTGCAGGTGGTTGAGGAATGCGGGCTCATTGATATTAAGCTGGAAGACGGTCTCGTTATTAACAAGGAAGATAGGGATCGCACATGGCTATTGGAGGCCTATGTTTCAGCTGCATACGAACCCTATTTTCGAGCGTTGCTTGATGCCGGTCAGGAGATGTCCCTCCAGGTGGTCATATCACGGGCGGAAAACGACCCTGCCTACTTTCAAGCAAAGTCTTTACTTATCAAAAAGTTATCCAACAATCATCTAAGTCTACTCTTCAAGGGAAAGATTAATCAGGCGAATACCTATCCAGAGATATTGTTACGCGCTTTGATTGAAAGAGGCCTGTCTGGTCAGGAGCTGTTAAATGAGTTTAAAGAGAAAATGATTACAAAGCCAAAGATATCCCCGAAAAAGTAGAGAAGCCAGCAGGTTTCTTTTTTTTGTTTTTAACATGGATTTTCTTCCTTTTATGGGAAAAGCTAAGCACAGAATCTATCATAAAGGGGGATGACCATGAAGAAAAAGTGGTTTCATATGCTGGCCAGTATGCTGCTGGCTGGAATGGTTACGGGATGTAACGATGACGAGGACCCAGCACCACCGCCGGAGGATCCACAAGAGGAGGAGCCATCTGTCGAGGATCCAAATGAGAAGGCTAACGATCTCGAGGCGGAGGATGGTAAGCGAGACAGCGTTAAGCAGGAAATGAAAGAGGAATTGGAGGACGAGGACGAGAATTGAGTTGATTGTTTTCGGTAATGTTGGCGGTTACAATCAGAAACCGCAATAATAACGAAGTAAAAGGATAGACAAAGCCAATTTTATCTATCCTTTTACTTTTTAATTAAAGTTTATTTATCTTTATTGTCTTCGTCTTCCATATCAAGTTTGTCTTCTACAACATCCTCTTGCGGCGTATTGTCATCAGTCGTCGGATCAAGATCATTGTCAGTATTGATATCATTGTCGCTATCATCACCTAAATCGTTATTGTCGTTATCGTTGTCAAGTACGTCGTTGTTATTGTCGTTATTATCGTTGTTTTCCTCGATGTTCACATCGTCCTCTGGCGGTGGATTATTATCATCGTCACCACAGCCTCCCAATAGCATCACGGATAGGACAGAACCACCAATTAACGTTAAAAGCTTCTTGTTCATTCGTAAAACCCCTTCCAACATAAATGTTTGTCACTAGACCCTCTCTGGTCTTTGTTAGGTTTCCCAACTGAACTCCATTCTTACATGGCAGTTTGTATTAGAATTTGTTAATAAAGGAATTTACTGGAGAAGTGAGGTGTAGCTTTGCAACTTATGATAAATGACCCTAGATTACAGCGATGACTATCCTTGAATCGTCCCATCATAAAATAAAAAAAGAGCACGATCCTTTTAGACCGAAACCCTTAAGAACAGCTCTATTTAGTTTCTGCAGATTGAACATCCATTATGCAGTTTAACGATTTAACGCACCGGGGGACAGTCCTCCAATGCGTTAACGCATTGAGGGACTGTCCCCTAGCCCATTATTATATTAAAGTATATTGTTTTTAGCTTTCCTTTGCATCGCCAAGTGCAAACATGATTTCTGTTTCACACGCAACTTCACCGTCAACCGTTGCTATCGCTTTTCCTTTACCAAAGGAGCCGCGAACACGAGTCATTTCTACTTCTAAGCGCAATTGATCTCCTGGGCGCACTTGACGCTTAAAACGGCAGTTATCAATTCCAGCGAAAAAGGCAAGACGGCCGCGGTTTTCTTCCTTCATCAGCATGGCAACAGCACCAACCTGTGCTAACGCTTCTACAATCAACACACCTGGCATAACTGGAAATTCCGGAAAGTGACCATTGAAGAACTCTTCATTGGCACTGACATTTTTAATGCCAATTGCTCTTTTTCCTTCTTCTACTTCCAAAATCCGGTCCACTAACAAAAATGGATAACGATGCGGGATAATCTCTTTAATTTGGTCTATATCTAACATAGTATGTATTCCTCCTGTTTTAGGAATAATTTTACATAAACTTATAAACAAATACAATGGAAAAGCCTATATTCCTGTTTAGTGCTTTACCAAGATGGGGGACAATTCCCCGTTGGTTTAACACTTTACCCTGGCGGGAGCCTGCCCCCCCAACGGTTTAACGCTTTACCTTAACGGGGGACTGTCCCCCACTGCTTTAACGTGATACACTATTTTTTCTGAACCAAATCGATGATATAGGTCCAGGTTGATGGTTTAAATACATCAAATACATTTCCGTTGCCTAGGACGCCATATCCTACCATGGCGCCGATGGCTGCACTGATGAAGATCAGCGCCAGCACGATAATCACACGCAGCCAAATGGGTATTAGGCGTATGCGGATTCGTTTGCTCTTCTTTTCGGACTGCTCTTTTTCTTTATTTTGTTTTTTCTCAGCCTTAATGGCTTCACGGCTACCTTCGTTTACAGCCATTCCTTTTTCCCCTTTAACGAATTCCATTTATTAATCCCATCATTTGATCCGCCATATTAATGGATCGTGCTTGAAATTGATATGAGCGCTGCGCGGTCATCAGGTCTGTCATTTCCTTTGATAAGTCAACGTTAGATAGCTCTAGTGCACCGGAGCGGATCGAAATCTGATTCCGCAGGCCACCGTTGAGTTCAGTGAACACACCCTCCGCTTCCACATCTGCCGGAAGCCCTAAGAGGTTGTCCCCCTTTTGCTCTAAAAATTGTGGTTTATTAACCTGCGACACACCCAGATTCACGCTTTTCTGACTGCCATCCGCCATATTAACCACCAGCGTACCAGTCTCTGTAATCGTATAATCTGATGCTTGTCCCGCAATAATCACAGGATCATTATTCTCATCCAATACCGGTTTGCCGCTGTTTGTCACAAGCATCGTCTCGTTATCCGATAACGGTGATAAATAAAACGCTCCATCCCTTGTATACTGCGTTTCATACCCATCATTCGTTTGCACCTGAATTCGGTAGAACAAGCCTGGTTTTGTAAAAGCAGTATCCAACGGGCGATCCGTTGCTTTGATCGTCCCCTGCGTCAAAACCATTTGGATTTGGCCAAGTTTAGCTCCAGTCCCCTGGCGAATGCCCGCCGGTGTTAACCGGGGAGCGCCCGTATCCTCATTAGTAAGATTGTTAAACTGCTGAACAAGTAGATCGGTAAATGTCGCTTCCCTGCGTTTAAAGCCGGTTGTTTCCACGTTTGCTATATTGTTACTAATCACGTCAAGCTGCTTTTGCAGCTGTCCTAACGTGTTCGTAGCTGTAATCATCGTTCTATTCATGATTGACCTCCTGCTTTGGAATCACCTTTTTATCAAATTCGCACTGTCGAATTCCCCTTAAAAAAGCTTCCATTAGCCAATTCTTCCGACTTCATTGACTGTTTTTTGCAAGCTGGTATCATAGGCCTGCAATATCTTCTGATTGGCCTCAAATGCACGGTAGGCTGTCATCATCTCGGTCATGGTCTGTGCGGAATCCACATTGGACTGCTCCAGGAATCCCTGCTGCAATTTGATACTGACCCCTGCTGTATTATAAGCGTTAGCAAGCTCACCATCAGCCCGGAATAAACCGTCGCCTTCCTTTACCAGCGACATTGGATCATCACTATAGCCAACTCCCAGCCGCGCGGTTTCACCGTTAGCACCCGTAATATTGCCATCTTCACTGATTTGAAATTGGTCGCTTGACAGCTGAATCTGATTTCCCTGGTCATCCAAAACATACTGACCGCTTCCCGTAGTCAGATATCCCTCACTGTCCAGCGTAAAATTCCCATTTCGAGTGTAGCGGGTTTCACCGTTGGCATTTTTTACGGTAAAAAAGACCGAGCCCGCCCGTCCTGTATCCGGATTGATGGGAAGGTTGATATCCAGTAGAGCCACATCCGTATTTAATGTTGTCTCCTTTAACGAGCCCTGCTGAAACAGCGGCATCGTCTCCTGTAGATAGACACCCGTATTGAGTGCCCCAATCGTTTTAAAGGACGATTGACGATTCTGAGATGGAAATGGCTGCTCCGCCATCTGTTTAAGCAGCATTTCAGGAAAAGCCCTCAGTGACGTTTGATCTGCCTTGAAACCGGGCGTATTCACATTGGCCATATTGTTCGCTAACATTTCCGTCTTCCGCTGCTGCGCCAGCATCCCCGATGCCGCTGTATAAAACCCTCGTAACATCGATTAACACCTTCTCCCCACTCTAATTCAGTTCATGTTCTATGCTGCTTGATCGTGAAACTCGAAAAATGTCGTTCATTCATACCTATTCACTATTATAAGAAAAAAATCAGAAATAATCAGCACGTTTTTCAGAGAAACTAGGGACATTCTCTGAAAAATGGTTAAAATATCAGAATCCATCAGCAGGACCTTCACAAAATTCCCTTCACTGGGATTAATTGCATCAGAGCTTCAGGACGGTAACGCATCAGGGGACAGTCCCCCGCCACTTTAACGCGGCACACCGCCGGGGGACTGTCCCCCAGCACGGTAATGTGAAAAAGCCTGTTGGAGAGTTTCGCTCTACACAACAGGCTTTTTAATGGTTTATCCGATTTTTCTTCTTGGCAGTTTGTCGATGTTGTCCAGCATGATTCCTGTTCCAATAGCCACACAGTCCATTGGGTTTTCTGCTACTAGTACCGGCACCTTTAATTCTTCCGCCAGTAGCATATCAATGCCGTGCAGCAATGCCCCGCCGCCGGTTAGGATGACACCGCGGTCAATGATGTCCGCAGACAATTCAGGCGGTGTGCGCTCCAAGACTGATTTTGCCGCTTGTACAATCACAGTCACTGATTCACGAAGGGCTTTTTCGATTTCGTCTGATTTCACCGTAATTGTCCGTGGAAGACCAGAAACCATGTCACGTCCTCTGATTTCCATTTCCTCACTTCTTGAATCAGGGAAAACCGTCCCAATCGTGATTTTAATATTTTCAGCTGTTCTTTCACCGATTAACAGCTTATATTGCTTTTTAATATAATGAAGGATTTCATAATCGAACTTATCCCCCGCCATTTTGATCGAAGAGGACGTTACAATATCGCCCATTGATAGTACAGCGACGTCAGTTGTTCCGCCACCAATATCAACAACCATGTTGCCGCTTGGCTGGAAAATATCCATGCCCGCGCCGATTGCAGCGACCTTTGGCTCTTCTTCTAAATAGATTTTCTTTCCGCCGCTTTTCTCCGCCGCTTCTTTAATCGCCTTCTGCTCAACGCTTGTAATATTCGTTGGACAGCAAATCAGAATCCGAGGCTTGGAAAGAAATCCTTTTACATTCAGCTTGTTGATAAAATGCTTTAACATTGCTTCCGTGACATCGAAGTCTGCAATGACCCCGTCTTTTAATGGTCGAATGGCTACAATATTTCCAGGTGTCCGTCCAACCATACGGCGAGCCTCTTCCCCTACGGCCAATACTCGGTTTGTATTTTTATCTATCGCCACAACTGAAGGTTCATTCAACACGATCCCACGGCCCTTAACATGTATTAATACGTTAGCCGTTCCTAAGTCAATTCCAATATCCCTTGCGAACATTTTCAGCTTTCCTCCTTGTACAATGGCCGGATGCTTCTATTTATTATCGTCACATGCATGACTTTCGATTCAACGTGATATATTCCTATGCATCTACAACGATCCATGAGCACCGGTGTTCCGATTTTTTTTGGACTCCTGATGCTATCTGACAGTTCCCTTGATTCTATTTTTTCTTTTATGAAAAAAGAGCTCAACAGAACCTGACAAATTCTTTTTTTTTATCTCAACCATGTCCTTATCCTAATTGCTGATTATACCATATTTTCCTTGACAAGTAACAGTTTGTTTAAAAAATATGACGATTTTTGCGAGAATATGTCAAAAATAATTCATAATTTCTTTCTATAAGTTTCATTATTCCTATTTAGGTAATATAGTATGAATTTCCTTGAGGGACACTTCGGAGGTCAAAGAGCTTAACAAGGAAGTTAGGGATGGGAACTTGGGGCGGGCATCAAATCTACTTCCTTGTTCCCTTCTCCCAAAACGCCAAACGTCGTTTTCAGGCACCAATTCAAACAGCTCTTCACCTTGCCTCCAATTATGTAAAATGCCCCCAAATCATTTGGGAGCCAAAACCTTACTTCTATCTATACTCATTAGAAAAACCGGTTTATTGCACCGGTTCTTCTTCAAATTCTTCTCTCTTGTATTTGAGCTTTGTTGCTTCACCTCCGCGCAGATGGCGGATGGATTTATGATAATCTAGGATTTCTTTTACTTCATTTGCTAGATCGGGATTAATCTCAGGAAGTCTTTCCGTCAGGTCTTTATGGACTGTACTTTTGGACACGCCAAACTCCTTCGCAATTACGCGAACTGTTTTTCTCGTCTCCACGATATACTTTCCAATCTTGATAGTTCTCTCTTTGATGTAATCGTGCACACACTCGCCCTCCCCAATTTGGATGTGAGAAGTGTGAAATGAGACTCGCTTCTTTTGTCCGTGAATTATTGGATATCCGCATGATTCCCCCATCTCTTTCATACGGTAGAAAGCAGCTGCTTTCTGAACTTACAATGTATAAACAGGTCCAGAGCTAGATTTATCTTCATCTCAAACGACTCCTCACCTCAAACACTCTCTTTGTAAGGTTTGTAACAGTTTATTAGCCCGGCGGCAGGAATATGCACAATTTCAGCAATTCGGGCAAAAATTAGGGAATTTTTTTACGATATAGGTTTAGAAATGAAAATGTATGACAGGATAGACATTCACATCAATTGTAGCGCTTACATTTTTGACGTCTCACTGTTTTGAAAAAATAAAAAAGGTGTCGGGAACATAATATTGTTCCCGACACCTTTTTTCATCTATGCAATGATTATGCATCTTGATTTGTTTTGTTTGTAGATTCTTTTTCCTGCTTTTGGTCAGCGTTTTTCTCATCTGCAGGTTTTTCAGAATCTGTTGATTCCTTTTCATCCGCAGGCTTTTCTTCCGTTGACTTATCTGTATCAGCTGGCTTTTCAGTAGAATCTTGACCTTCAGTCGCATCTGAACTTTCTTTATCGGCTGCAGGCTCTTTCTTCATTTCTTCTTTGCCTTCTTCATTTGTAAGCTCTTCTTCTTCGCTAACGCCGTTATCGCCAGTTGTTTGCTCTTCAGCAGCTGGCTCTTCTGTTACTGTAGACTCTTGTAACTCACTAACCGGTTTGTTTAAGAATTTCTCAGGATTTACAGGTACACCATTTTTACGGATTTCAAAATGAACATGTGTGCCTGCTTCTTCATTGAACAAGCTTTGTCCAGCAGTAGCAATGGCTTGTCCTTGCTCGATTTCGTCGCCCACTTCAACCTTCATCCCTTTAACAGATGAATATTGAACAACGATATCGTCGTTGTGTTGGATTTCGATCACGTTTCCTAGAAGCGCATCTTCTTCCACTCTTGTTACCGTTCCGCTTAATGATGCCATAACATCAAACGCTTCGCCGTCTTTTACCGTAATATCAATCCCTGTGTTTGGATGGTATTGGTTTTGGTAAACCACAAGAGCTGCCTCCTGCTCTTCAGCCTTGGCGTTGTCCTCATAGAATTTCTTCTGGATTACAACACTGCTGCTGTCCTTTGCAGTAAGCGGAAGCTTCACGTTTTCCATTGCACGTGATACTTCAATTGCTTCATCCTTTGCGTTTTGACCAGGAGCATTTGTCCCGTTCATACTAAACTTATCAGAATCAATTGCATTGTCCGTGCTGCTGTTTTGATACCATAAAACACCGGTTAGAATAAGGGCTGCACTCGCAATATAAGCAGCTGGAAATACCCAACGCTTTTTGAAATAGCGTTTAAAACCTCGAGAAGTATTTTTTTCTTCCTCTCTCATTTATCATCACCTCAGCAATCATTCTGAACAAATTGCGAGGTTTATATACATTCCTTGAAAAAAATTTTTACTCCTTATTTTTCGACAAAACGTTTATAATTATTCATGATTGTCACAAAAATTAATTTGGGACTGTCCTCCAATGCATTAAAACGTTAGTGCGATACCGCTTTGGGGGTCAGCCCCCCTCCTTGTTAACGCGTTAATGTATAGGGTTATACACTGACTTTTGAGCATGTTGATTGGTAGAATTTGTGGTTTTGGATAAATGTGAAGTTCCTTATGTGACATACTTTTCTTATTGATAGGTGGTTATGGTTATTGTTATGGTAAAAATACTTTTAAGATTACTTCCTTTCATTTATATGGTGGCTATCTGGGTGATGTCGAGTATGCCTGATAATGCAGTGGTCGAGCTGCCCGATTCAAAATGGGACTCAGGTATTAAAGAATCACTTCATTTAGTCGAGTTTGGCATTCTTTATGTCCTGCTCGTTTTTGCACTCTTAACATTTAAAGGGCTGACTAAAAAACGAAACATAGTCCTCATGATCATTGCCTCTCTGTACGGGATCACAGATGAAATCCATCAATCCTTTGTCCCGTATCGCTCAGCAACCATGATTGACGTCGTTAAAGACATCACAGGTGTCCTAGTTGCCTCCTGGATTATGTATGGTGCATACCATAAGAAAAGATTCCTAAAGCTTGGAAGAGTATTGAGAAAGCTAGAAAGTACTTCAACGCTTTAACCTGTTGGGGGATAGTCCCCCAACAGGTTAAAGCGTTAATGCAATGAGGGACTGTCCCCCGCCGCTTTAAAGCGAGGTAAGACAGTCCCTCATTTTTTTGTATCGGTACTTAGCTTGATTATTTTTTCGCTGTTATTGTGGTGATGAACGGTTCTGCATCGGCGATTTGGACACCTTGGTAGTAGTATTGGACAATGTCTGTGTACGGTTTGCCTTCTTTAGCCATTCCATTGGCACCGTATTGGCTCATTCCTACACCGTGACCATAGCCTTTTGTGTTAATGACAATATTGTCTCCTCTACGCTCCCATGTAAAGTCTGTGGACATGAGGCCCAGCTTATCGCGAATATCCTTCCCGCTTACTTCTTTTCCATTAATAGTAACCTTTGCCACCCGCTTGCCTTCCGTCCGTTGAGTCACTTCGCCGATGGTTTTATTATTTGACAGCTTCACGCCCAGCTTCGCCTCAAAGTCTTTTACTGTTATGATTTTTTGACCGCTGTATTTAGGAGATTGTTTATCCCAAGGGCTTTCAACGCTTTTTAAATAAGGTAAAGAATTCGGCCATATGGCTTCAGAGCTTTCTGTGTAGCCGTTGCTTGTAGAAAAGAAGGTTGCATCAATTGGAACGCCGTCATACGTGAGGATCTTCCCCTGGGTTTCCCGGACAGCCTCATTAATCTTCTCCATCTTCCAGCTAAAATCAGAAGGGCCCCATACTTTCTTCAATTCTTCCTGGCTTTTATACACCTGGAAAAATTCTGTATCAGCAACATTCGCATCCTTTGGAAGCTCCACGCTTTGGTCACTCATTAGCTGCTTTACAATGTACGTACGGGCTGTTAACGCTTGGGCCTTGAGAGCTTCTTTTTCAAAATCAGCTGGCATTTCAGATGCAACAACACCTGCCACATATTCTTCAAGGGGAATGCTTTCCACGTCTTGCTTGGCTGTCCGATAGACGGCAACATCGATTGAAGGAGCAGTAGCAGTGGCGGCTGCCTCTTCTTTCTTCGGCTGTGCTGCTGCCTCCTTGACATCCTCTCCAAGCTGACCACTTACCTTTTCTTCACCAAATGGAAGTACCACAAACGTCGGAATCATCAGGGTAACAACGAATAGTAGTGCTGCTAGTAGAACGACCGGTTTGAATTTCTTCATGATTATCCTCCATAATGAATAAAATGTTCACAACAAGTGAACAGCGGGCACCCCCGCACGTTACCGCAATGGGTGACAGTCCCCCATTGCGGTGATGCATTAATGTTCCGGGGGACTGTCCCCCACCTTGGTAACGCACTAAATCCCTAAACCCTTCTCTTTGATCAAACGTTCAGAAAAACTCTTTCACATTTCATTCATATGGGATTGGACAAGTATTTATGACTAAATTTGTTGTATGCATATTTTTCATTTTTTTGGGTAATAATAATATATGGAGAGGAATTAATGGGGATTATACTAGGGTTTGAGAATCCCGTTAACTTAACAAAAAAACTTGTAAGAGTAACTAACAACATTCAGGACATGACAATCCTGCTCAGTTTAACATAAAAGTCAGAGGTTTTTTGGGAAGCAGAAGAACCGTCCCTCCGCTTCCAAACGCAAAAAAACCGCATACGGATTCCATGCGGTTTTTCTAAGAGCTATAGTTGGGTTTATGCATTCAGATCGGTGATATATTTTTTGTCGTAGTTGATTTCTTCTACTTCTTCTTTGACTCTTTCGATATCGGCACCAAGGGAAGCCAATTTCTCGTGGAAGTTTACGTAGCCTCGATCTAAGTGCTTAAGTTCTGTAACACGTGTCATACCGTCAGCGACAAGTCCGGACACGATTAATGCTGCTGCTGCGCGAAGGTCTGTAGCAGAAACTTCTGCACCTTGCAGGTTCGCAGGTCCATTAATCACAACAGAACGTCCTTCAATTTTCAAATCCGCATTCATTCTACGGAATTCTTCTACATGCATAAAACGATTTTCAAAAACCGTCTCAGTAATCATAGAAGTTCCCTTTGCCTGAAGCAATAACGCCATCATTTGTGATTGCATATCTGTTGGGAAACCAGGGTGCGGCATTGTTTTGATGTCAACCGCCTTCAGGTTATCCGTTCCAATTATACGAAGACCTTCAGCCTCTTCAATGATTTTTACGCCCATCTCTTCCATTTTTGCGATAAGAGATGTTAAATGCTCAGGAACTGCACCCTTTACAAGTACATCTCCACCAGTAATAGCGGCAGCTACCATAAAGGTTCCGGCTTCAATACGGTCTGGAATGATGTTGTGATCAGCACCAAATAGCACATTCACACCTTCAATTTTAATTGTACCCGTACCTGCACCTTTGACTTTAGCACCCATTTTGTTCAGGAAGTTTGCTAAGTCAACGATTTCCGGCTCTTTTGCAACGTTATCGATGATGGTTGTTCCTTCAGCAAGAACAGCTGCCATCATAATATTTTCCGTTGCGCCCACGCTTGGGAAATCCAAATAAATTTTTGCACCGTGTAAGCGGCCATCTACTTCTGCTTCAATAAATCCATTTCCGACTTTAACCGTTGCACCCATAGCTTCAAAGCCTTTTAAGTGCTGGTCAATCGGACGTGATCCTATTGCACAGCCGCCAGGTAATGCTACTCTTGCACGGCCATTTCTTGCTAAAAGAGAACCCATCACTAAAACAGATGCTCTCATTTTACGAACATATTCAAACGGTGCTTCTACCTTTAACTCTTCTGATGCATCCACGATCACAGTGTTATCTTTAAATGCCACTTCGGCACCAAGAAAACGCAATACTTCATTGATGGTATATACATCGGAGAGTGTAGGTACATCCCGAATTACGCTTTTTCCATCACTTGCTAATAGTGTTGCGGCGATAACAGGTAAAACAGCGTTTTTGGCCCCCTCTACTTTGACGGTCCCGCTTAACCTTTTTCCGCCACGGACGATGATTTTTTCCAAAGTATTCCCCTCCGCGTCCATTATCTCTATATTAATATTCAACCGTTATGATTGGTGTGCCAACTACAAGGGTAGTCTTGCCGCCCAATCCTTGAGTTCTTACTCCAAGTTGTAGGTTCATCTCTTCTGATTGCCCTTTAATCGATTCTGAGAAAAATTTCGAATATGCTGTTGTCGATATAAAGGAGTCCTCTTCAAGTGTCTCGACTTCTTTTGCCTCAAATGCCTGCATCAGGTCGTTTACATGACTCGGCAAAGACTTATTCATCTTATCACCGAACTCACTATATATACAAGAGAAAATAATGGCTTTTTCATGAAATATGCCGCTAATTTTTTCGACAACCGCTTTCTTTATAAATTCCCTCGTATCCTTTTTCCAGCCTTCACCAGTAACCTCATAAATTAAATAGCTTTGCAGATGGTCACCTTCGCCGGTGGATAGAATTCGCAGTGTTTCCTTCAAGCCATTGCCACTTGCCATAACGGCCTTCGCTTCCCATTTTTCATTCACATCAGAAATTTTCCATTTCAGATCGGGATACTGCTGGCTTAACTCATTCATCTTCTCCTGTGCTTGGACATTTTCCAAATCTTGTCTTGCATGTAACGACCATTTATTGATGATAATATTCTGGCCTTGTAACACAGAAGCCATTTTAAAGAGATCCAGTTCTCCTTTACCCTTTGCACTGGCCATGTTCAATAGAATCATTCCAACCGCTGTTAAAGTGACAACTACATATATTATCTTTTTCATGTGCCGTACTCCTCCCCTAACCCTTATTACCATTGTTACCAAGAGGGGAAGTTACATACCCATGAAATACCGTCACTTTTTGACAATGACTTTGTAAAAAAATGCACAAAATGATGTCTATGTACGCATGAGTTAGGTTTACAACATACCAAATTGAATTGTACCAATAATCTTCACATTGGAAACGTGTATGAAGACCTATCTTTTTCCAAAATTCTATTCCAATAAAAGTGGAAGCTGCTGTGACCATGCTAGATAGTCGAGGAAAAAGTTGCTAACGATTGAACCGATTGCAATCGATAATAATATATAGAGCAATCTCGCTTGAAACACCCGATTGGGACGCAGAAACTTTTCAAAGTTAATGGCCATCAGAGCCCACCACGATACCGCGATAAAGACAAGATGCGAAAGAATGCTCAATATCGCTTGAGGTCCATACTCCGTTATCACTAACATCAGCTCCTTTTTTTACAATCCAACCACTATTTTACCACACTTTTCCATCACTCTCACATAAAAATGCTTATTATGCTATTGGAGTATTCTTTAAAAAGCAGAAACTTAGCAGTCCCCATATTAAACGAATCAATCCATCAAAAGGTTTCAAATATTACAAAAATATTTCTAAAATATTTCAGAAGATCCCCAAAAAGCCATGACCTACCAATACTTTTCGAAGCAAACAATCATTTTATGGGGGTACTATGAAAAAAATTTTGAAGCATGGGGACGGTTCTTTCGCTTCCTTCGTCTCCCGAAGGAAGCAGGAGAACCGTCCCCATGCTCCTCTGTTTCCAATAAAAAAAGCGCCAAACTAGGCGCTTTTCAGGTATTTATTGATTAACAAATGCTGAAAACTAAGACTGCTGCTTTACAGCTTCCATTTTGGAAAGTCTTCGCTCTTTTGTTTTTCATAATCCTGCATCCTGGAAAACGAGTTTCCTAGATTTCGCACAATGTAACCTTGAGGGCTTAATGTCTCGACCTTCCCATTTATCTCTTCAATATTAATTTGTGCAAACATTTTTGCGATGGAAGCTAAGCTTGCAATCGTGTCCATTAGCTCAGGATTGTCATGATTGTGCTTTTTAGAAATGGAGTAAATATAATCAAGTCTATTTCTAATATGCATAAGCGTCTCGATCTCAAACTGTTCCTGTCCATTTTTCATAGCTTTCACTCCTCATACTTAAGCATATGAACGAAAAATGAAATGTTGACCCAAAAAGGAAAATAAAGCAGCGGGACGGTTCTTCCGCTTCCTTCGTCTCTCGAAGAAAGCAGGAGAACCGTCCCCCTGCTTCCTGCTTCTCCAAAAAAAGGAGCTGAAATCTCGATGATCTCAGCTCCTTCTTTTATCACTTTAATTTATTGTAGAAAGTCGCCAAATTCGTAGAACTGGTTTTGTAGGAAGTCGAATGCCAGGTTCGGGAAGATACCGAATAGGACGCTTGCTACCACACAGATGAGGATGACGATTCCGGTTGTGACTGGAATTTTGATGCGCTCATTTTCTTTTCCCTCAGGAGCTGGTTTGAAGAAGACCTGAGCCAAAATTCTGAAGTAGTACACATAAGATACCACAGTTGTGGCTATCATAATTCCAACTAAGACATAGTTAGCCTGCTCGCGGACGAGTGCGCCTGTGATGATATTCAGCTTTCCGATAAAACCGGCAGTACCCGGGATTCCAGCAAGAGACAGAACCAAGACGCCCATTGCCACCGCAAGCCACGGTGCGCGCTTATACAGGCCGGCAAAGTGACTCAAGTCCTCCGAATCGGACTTTTCCGTTACCACCTGAATAATCGCAAAGGCACCCATGTTCATGAACAGATAGGCCACCAAATAGAACCATAAGGAATCAAACATAAATAGTGATAACGCTGCGACGGCTACCAGCAGATAACCGGCATGCGCAACGCTTGAGTATGCAAATAAACGCTTGATGTTTTTCTGACGCAATGCCACCACGTTTCCAATAATCATCGTTGCGGCTGCGATAAACGCGATGTAATGCTCCATATCCACCAGAATGGACGGTGAGCCAGGACCATTTGTAGCTGCACTCGCAAATATAGAAAGAATGATTCGGACAATCAATGCAAAGCCTGCTGCCTTTGACACAACGCTTAAAAATGCGGTAACAGGTGTTGGTGCCCCTTGGTATACATCCGGTGCCCACATATGGTACGGTGCAGCGGCAATTTTAAACGATAAGCCAACAAAGATCATTAAGAAGGCAATCACGAGTAAGTATACCTGCTGCGAATCATTAATCGCCATTAGTACATTTCGCATTTCAGCCAAATTGGTTGTGCCCGTTAACCCGAACACATAGCTCATACCGAACAATGTAATGGCAGAGGATAAGCTTCCGTTTACCACATATTTCATCGCAGATTCATTGGACTGCAGATTTGTTTTGCGAATACCTGCTAATATATAGGAAGAAATCGATAAGAGTTCAAGGCCTACATATAGCGTAATCAGGTCACCGCTTGACGTCATAATCATGGCGCCCAGCAATGCTGCTAAGAACAGATAGAAAAATTCTCCTCGATATTCCTTCATGCCTTCCTTCGGCTCATAACTGATAGCCAGCAGCATAACAAACCCAGCGCCACAAAGCAGGATCAGCTTGAAGGCCTTCGCAAACGCATCAAGTCTGAAGGTATCATATAAAATCGCTGTAACATCCTTATCCAGTAAACCAGCCAAGGATACAATTGCAGCCAAAATGCCGACAAAACCAATCCAGCCGAGGATTTTGCGGTTCTGCTTTCTTGGCATGAATAAATCTAAAAGGGTAATAACCGTCAAGACCCCAAGGATGATGAACTCAGGCATCATGATACCCCATTCAAATGATAACAATGTTTCGAGATCCATCCTTCATCACCCTCCGATCCTAAGCATAATAGTTTCTAATGTTGACTGCAGCGGCTCGCTCAGTATAGTTGGGTACACACCAATTAACACAATCAAAGCAAGTAACACAATGGCTGGTACGAACTCAACCGCACGTAGGTCCTTTGCTCCGTACCACTCCCAGTTTGCAGTTCCATACGTAATGCCAAGCACTGCGCGAAGCAAATAGACAGCCGTCATAATGATTCCAAGTGCCCCAACAGCGGCAAGCACCGGCATTTCTTTAAACAAACCTAGGAATGCCATAAATTCGCTGACAAAGCCGGACATCCCCGGTAATCCAAGTGATGCCATCCCGCCAGCAAGTAAGAATCCTGCTGTAATCGGCATCGCCTTTGCCATTCCGCCAAGCTTTTCGAACTCGGTTGTTTGTGTTCTTTCGTAAAAAACACCGACTAAGAAGAAGAGCAAGGCTGAAATTAATCCGTGTGAAACGACCTGGAAAACCGCTCCCTGTATACCTGCTTCATTTAAGGCACCTAATCCGATTAACACAATTCCCATATGAGAAATCGAAGAATAAGCTAACACCATTTTGAAATCCTTTTGTACAAAAGCAAGGAATGCCCCGTACAACAGGTTGATCACGCCAAGTACCGCCAGGAGTACAGCTAGCTCTTTAAACTGCTCTGGGAAAATTCCCATACCAAAGCGGATTAAACCGTAAGCACCAATTTTTAAAAGAATACCAGAGTGAATCATAACAATTGATGGCGGTGCTTGAACGTGCACGCGTACCATCCAGCTATGCAATGGAAAAATTGGAAGCTTCACGCCGAAAGCTATTAGTAGGGCAATGAACAAGCCAAGCTTCAGGTCTTCAGACATACTGCTCAAAAGCTGCGGATTGTCTGATGTCATGATCGCCTGTAATGCCTCGATATTCGTTGTCCCTGTACGAGCAAAGAACACGATAATGACAATCAAAAGAATCGCGGAACCAAGCCCGTTATAAATCAAGAAGCTATATGCAGCTTTTTCCTTTTCCTGATAACCCCATTTTCCAATTAAGAAGAAGGTTGGGATCAGTGTCATTTCGAAGAATAGGAAGAATAGCACTAAGTTCTCAGCGGCAAATACACCGAGCATGCCTGCTTCCAGCAAGAGGAACAGCATGAAATAGCCCTTCCATTCTTCTTTTATATGAACCGAAGCAATGCTAGCAAGTGTAGCCACGACTGCTGTTAACACGAGCAGTACGAGCTGGAAGCCGTCAACGCCAAGCTCATATTTAATCGTAAATAAATCACCGTATTGAATCGCATTTTTAAATGCAATCCAGTCCAGCTTTTCGCTCAAACTCGCCAAATCAAGCCCTGAGCGGTATTGGAAAAATAAACTTAACGAAATCACAAGAGCTGGAATCGTTGCTAAAAAACCGATACCCTTCAGCAGCTTTTCCTGCGTTTTTGGAATAAATAATAGCACTAACACTCCAATAAGAGGGGAGAAAATCAAGAACGATAATAGACTCATTTAAAATACCCCCCTGTTACGGCATAGATGACAACCAGGATAGCCAACCCGATGAAGGCGAAGGCTCCATACATTTGGATTTGTCCGTTTTGCACCTTTGATCCAACATTCGAAAGTGAAGTAATTATTCCCTGTACGAGTTTGACTAACCCTTCAACAATGAACCATTCAATGTATTGCAGAAATAAGCTGAATACCTTTGCTAGATTAACAAAAATGAATTCATAAAGCTCATCAATAAACCATTTGTTATACGAAACACTGTAGGCAAGCGGAAATCTTCTTGATAACCAATCGCGGTAAATGGATTTTTTTCCATAAATTAACCATGCAAGATAAATTCCTAAAAGTGAAACGATGGTCGCTACGAGCATAATCCAAATCGGCGCTTCCTCATGACCATGGTGGCCAAGCAGCTCGTTGCCTTCTGTTAACCAATCGCCTAAAAAGGTGCCAAACCATGGTGTGTTCATATAGCCGGCCACAACCGCTAAGACACCAAGGATCATCATTGGCAACGTCATCGCTGACGGTGATTCGTGAACATTTTCCACCTTTTCTCTTGCTTCGCCTGAAAAGACCATAAAGAATAAACGGAACATATAAAAAGCGGTTAAAAATGCTGTAATGACTGCTAAAGTGAACAGGACTGGATGGCCTGCATTCCAGGTTGCTACGAGAATTTCATCCTTACTGAAGAAACCTGAAAGTAACGGCACACCACTGATAGCCATTGTACCGATTAAAAACAGCATGCTTGTTTTCGGAATCTTTTTCCAAAGTCCGCCCATTTTTTCAATATCCTGCGTATGAACAGCGTGAATCACGCTACCTGCCGCTAGGAATAATAACGCTTTAAAGAACGCGTGTGTTGTTAAATGGAACACACCTGCTACATAGCCCGCAGAACCAAGCGCAAGCATCATATAGCCCAGCTGGCTGACGGTTGAGTAAGCTAGCACTCTCTTAATATCCTTTTGCGTAAGGGCAATGGTAGCGGCAAAAATCGCTGTAATGCCCCCGATTACCGCAACAGTCATCAAGGCTGTTTCACTTGCCATGAATAACGGGAACAAGGATGCGACTAAATACACACCGGCAGCAACCATTGTTGCGGCGTGGATAAGTGCAGATACCGGCGTCGGACCTTCCATTGCATCCGGCAGCCATGTGTGAAGCGGGAACTGACCTGATTTTCCGACTGCTCCGATAAAAATAAGGATGGCTGTCAGTGTAATCATCCCCTGACTGATAGCATCATTTGATACGGCATCAAAAATCCGATCATATTCAAAGCTGCCAACCTGCCAGAATAAGAGAATCATCCCGATCAACAGACCTACGTCGCCGATACGGGTCATAATGAAGGCTTTTTTTGCAGCAGCCTTCGCTTCTTCTTTGTAAAAATAAAATCCGATTAACAGGAATGAACCTAAACCGACTAATTCCCAGAAAATATAGGTTTGCAGTAAATTGGGTGAAAGAACAAGTCCGAGCATTGAAAATGTAAACAAACCTAAATAGGAATAAAATACAGAAAATCGGTCGTCACCTTTCATATACCCTGCTGAATATGTATGTACAAGAAAGCTGACAAGTGAGACGATGACTAACATTAATGCATTTAATTGATTGACTTCAAATCCCACTGTAAGCTCTAATTCCCCGATTTTCAGCCAAACTGCTTCTGATTTAAAGGTTGGGCCCACGATACGGTCAAAAAGCACCAACACTGAATAAATTAACGAGGCGAATGCCAGTAGAATGGCAATATAGGAACTTGCCTCTTTAAGCCGCTTGCCGAAAAGGACGAGAAGTAGAAACGATAGTAGCGGGAAAAGCGGTATGATCCATGCGCTTTCCATCAAATTCAGATCCCCCTTTTTGAGGTACCCAGATGCTGGGCTTTTCCGGAAAAAATGATCCTTCCTTCCGTTCTCCTCATAAACTCTGAAGCTTTGTTTAGTTTAGTGCTTCATCGTGTCCATTTCATCAATATTAACGGTTTTTCTATTACGATAAAGAGCCATCAAAATGGCTAATCCAATCGCCGCTTCGGCAGCCGCTACGGCCATGCTGAATAAGGCGAAAATCTGCCCGTTAATGGACGGAGCCACACCCAGCTTGCTAAAGGCAACTAGATTAATATTAACGGCATTTAACATTAATTCGATTGAGATTAAGACAATGACGGTATTCCGCTTTGTCAATGCACCGTAAAGGCCAATACAGAAAAGGATCAAGGCCAATGCTAGAAATGCCGAAATAGGTACGGAAGAACTCATTTTTCATCGGCCTCCTTTTCATTATCTCTTTTTGCCAGAATAATAGCCCCGATCAGAGCCACTAACAGAACAATCGATGTTAATTCAAAAGGAATAATATATTTTGTGTAAAGGGCCACACCAATTTGCTCTGTGTTATTTACATGAAGCTCCTGATCAAGCAATGGGAAATCCAAATTATAAATTCCTAAATACACAACAGCTGCAAAGGCTACTACACCGAGGAAGAGCGTAATCTTCTTGCCCCAGCCTCCCTTTGGCTCCTCTTGATCATCATGACGCGTTAACATGATTCCAAATAGCATGATAATCGTAATGGCACCAGAATAGATGAGAATTTGAACGACCGCTAGGAATTCTGCTGATAAGAGAATATAGATCCCGGCAATACTGATAAAAGTGGCTACTAATGCTAACACCATATGAACCACCTTTGTCAGATTTAGCAGAAGGACACCGCCTGAAACGGCTATAAAAGCGAGTATGATAAATGCGAGAAATTCTCCACTCATGGTTTATTCACCTGCCGAATATTCTCATCGTTCTCATCAAGCCATTCGAGGTTTTTAAATAAATCATCGCGGCTGTACTCGGATAGCTCAAAGTTATTCGTCATAATAATGGCTTCCGTTGGACAAACCTCGGTACATAAATCGCATAGAATACAAATTTCAAAGTTTATATCATATGTGTCGATCACTTTCCCCTTTTTCGTTGGATCTGGATGCTTCTTCCCTGTCAAGTTAATACAGTCAGTCGGACATATATTGGCACATTGATTACAGACAATACATTTCTCCGGGTAAAACTTCTGTATTCCACGAAAACGATCAGGCAGCGGGATCGATTCATTCGGATAATCATACGTCATCTTCTCACGAGACATATTCTTCAGCGTATACGCCAAACCTTTCATTAATCCAATCATGTGATCACCTCTTAAGTAAATGGGGTGTACTGCTCCCCCTTCGCTTTAGCACGTTAAACTATTGGGGGACAGTCCCCCGCCACTTTAACGCGGTAACGTTCTGGGGGTCTGACCCCCGGTGCTTTAACGTGGTAACGTATAGCTCCCTTAGAATAGATTGATAATTTCTTTGATAAGTGCTGTTAGGAAGATATTAGCCAAGGCGATTGGCAGTAATACTTTCCAGGCAAATTCCATCAGCTGATCTGGGCGGACACGCGGGAATGTTGAGCGCAGCCACAGTAGAACGAATGTGACAACACTAAATTTCAACGCGAACCAGACCGCACCCGGGATAAAGCCGAGGAATGGAAGCGGCAGCCAGCCTCCTAAGAATAAAACAACAATTAACGCAGACATAGCAAACATATACGTATATTCTGTCAGCATGAAAAATGCAAATCGGAAACCGGAATAGTCTACGTGATATCCCGAAACAAGCTCTGACTCTGATTCTGGAAGGTCAAATGGAATCCGGTTTAGTTCAGCAACAGCTGAAATAAAGAATAGGATAAAGCCAATTGGCTGTACAATGACATACCATCCATTTTGCTGTGCAGTGACAATATCCATCAGATTTAGGCTTCCCGTTAATAAAATGACGCCTAAAACGGACATGACCAATGGAATTTCATAGGAAATCATTTGTGCCGCACCGCGCATCGCACCAAGCAAAGCATATTTATTGTTGGATGCCCATCCTGCAGTCACCATTCCAAGCACGGTAATACCGGAAATCGCAATATAATAAAGCAAACCGACGCCAATATCCGCAAAATAAAATTTATCCGTAAACGGAATTACCGCAACCACCATAAACGATGGTGCAAACGCAATCACCGGCGCCAGGATATACAACGGCTTATCAGCAAGCTTTGGAATGATATCTTCTTTTAAAAGAAGCTTCAAAACATCCGCTGCTGTCTGTAACAGTCCCCATTTTCCCCCAAGCTGGTTGGGACCAATCCGAAGCTGCATAAATCCCATTACTTTACGCTCTGCGAGGATAACATAGGTTACGTAACCGAGAACAACAAATAAGAATAACGTTGCTAGTAAAAAGAAAATCCCAAAATTGACGAGACTTGGACTCGAGTTTAACAGATCTGCCATCATCACCCATCAACCTCCCCAAGGATAATATCAGTAGCCCCTAGAATGACGATTAAGTTTGATATATTTTCCCCAACAAGCAGTTTTGGGAGAATTTGAAGGTTATAGAATGATGGACGTCTAAATTTCAAGCGGTACGGTTCCTTTTTCCCGTCACTGGCAATATAGCAGCCGATTTCTCCACGTGGAGACTCAATTCTGACATATGTCTCCCCAACCGGTGCCTTAATAATTTTCGGCACTTTGGCTAATATCGCTCCATCCTTCGGAAATTGCTCAACAGCTTGTTCAATAATTTTAAGCGTTTCTTCAATTTCAGCTAACCGCACCTGATAGCGTGCCCAGCAATCGCCGGTCGTTTGAACGGGAACATCAAATTCAAAGCGGTCATAAATAGAATACGGCTCATTTTTACGTAAGTCCCATTTCACTCCCGTACTGCGAAGATTGGTACCGCTTAATGAATATTGGAGAGCTTCCTCCGGTGTAATCACACCAACGCCTTTTACACGGTTTAGAAAAATTTCATTTCCTGTTACCAGCTGATGGTATCCCTTCAATTGTTCACGCATATATGGAACAAATTCTCTGACTTTATCAATCCAGCCATCTGGAGCATCCCATTTCACGCCGCCGACACGCATATAGTTAAACGTCATCCGGCCGCCGGAAAGCTCATTCAGCAGATTTAAAATCATTTCGCGATCCCGGAAGGCATAAATGAATGGGCTGGTTGCACCAATATCAAGTAAATAGGTGCCCCACCAAACAAGGTGGCTTGCCACTCGATTCAGCTCCATCGCGATAACCCTTAAATATTCAGCTCGTTCTGGTATTTCAAGCCCCATCATTGTCTCAACGGCATGACAGAGGACATAGTTATTAGTCATAGCCGCAACGTAGTCCATTCTATCTGTATACGGAATGATTTGCGTATACTGCAGATTCTCCGCCAATTTTTCTGTACCGCGATGGAGATAGCCGATGACCGGCTTTGCTTCTTTTATGATTTCACCATCTATTTTCAAAACAATTCGGAATACGCCGTGCGTACTAGGGTGCTGAGGCCCGACATTTAACAACATTTCTTCCGTTCTTAACATTGCTTATACCTCCACATCATATGGCTCATAATCTTTACGGAGAGGGTGACCAATCCATTCCTCTCCCAGCATAATGCGATGGAGATCAGGGTGTCCCAGGAACTTAATCCCCAATAGATCATATGCTTCACATTCAGGCCAGTTTGCGCCAGCCCACAGAGGTACAAGCGACTCAATTTCAGGCTGATCCCGGTCAAGTTTTACCTTGATAGCAATAGGTTGGGAGTTTTTATAAGAATATAAGCTTACGTAAACTTCCATATGTGTTTGAAAATCAGTACCATGGAGCTCTGACAAATAATCAAAGCTTAGCTGTTCATTATATTTGAGATATTCAGTCACTTTATAATAGTACTCTTTACGAAGAATCAGCGTTGGCATGTCTTTGGCCAGCTTGTTAATATAGCTTTCCTCGATTGCCTCTTTTCCGATATGCTCTTCAATCACCTTGACATATTTGTCCAAATAAGGCTGGTTTGGTGACGGCTTAGCCATTTCTACTTCTTCAGCAGGCTCGGAGTCCCCACCTCCAGCGGCTTTCGCTTTTGCAGCTGCTGCGGCGGCGGCCTTTGCCTTTGCGGCGGCAATTGCTTTTGCTTTTTCATCGCCGGCATCTCCTCCGCCAGCTGCCGCTTTTGCCTTCGCTGCTGCGGCGGCCTTCGCTTTTGCAACTGCTGCGGCTTTCGCCTTGGCCTTTGCCTCGTCATCATCCGAACCGGAAGACTCACCTGCCTGCTCCTTTGCTTTCGCCTTCGCTAGTGCAGCGGCTTTTGCTTTAGCCGCAGCAGCGGCCTTTTGCTTTGCTAAATCATCTGCTGGGGCGCTTGCCTCAGTCTCTTTTAGTGATTCTGCCTGCTCCTCGGCCTTCAGCTTTGCCTGTGCAGCTGCCTTGGCTTTAGCGGCAGCTGCTGCCTTCGCCTTCGCAGCGGCTTCCTTTTTTAATTGTTCTATGTCCTTTTCTCCACTCATTTGTTACATCACCTTCTTCCCGGTTTTTGCCTCATAGCGGATTTTCTCCTTCAATTTATTAACTCCGTAAATGAGTGCAGCCGGGTTTGGTGGGCAACCTGGTATGTATACATCAACAGGGACAATTTGATCGACCCCTTTGACGACGGAATACGATTTTACATATGGTCCGCCTGCAATTGCACATGATCCCATAGCGATAACCCATTTTGGCTCCGGCATTTGATCGTATAGTCTTTTTAAAATAGGTGCCATTTTTTTCGTTACTGTTCCAGCAACAATCATCACGTCTGCATGACGAGGAGAAGCCCGGAAGATGACACCAAAACGGTCAAAATCATAATGCGCTCCACCTGTTCCCATCATCTCAATCGCACAGCAGGCAAGACCAAACGACAACGGCCACATGGAACTGCTTCTTGCCCAGCCCTTTACATTTTCAAGCGTAGATAAGAAGATATTGCGTTTAATCTCTTCCATTTCATCTGACGAAAAACCATCATATTTTAATTCCACTTTAACACCTTCTTTTTCCATGCGTATATTAGTCCGATGACTAGCATTACAACAAAGATTAGCATTTCAATCAACGCGAAAATGCCAAGCTGTTCATAGGCGACCGCCCACGGATACAAAAATACTGTTTCAACGTCAAAAATAACAAACATGAGTGCGAAAATATAGTACGCGATATTGAATTGAACCCGCGAATCACCATATGGATCGATTCCACTTTCATAGGTGGTATACTTTGCTTCTTCAGGTTTATGCGGTCTTAGTAACTTTCCAAAGAATAACGCTACGATTGGCAAGATTATACCTAGGAGTAAAAATATAAAAACCATTAAATAATTATTTTGGTAAACATTCAATAAATCCATGCCTCAGCTCCTCCTTTTTGTTATCTGAAAAGTTAAAATTGTAACCGATATCATTATAACACCGTTACAATTTGGTGTCGACATAACAGTTTTAGTAGATAAATTTGTATATTTTTCTTGTAAAATATGGAATTGACAAGACTACTATTGAACCACTTTCCATACAAAACCCTTTCTAAACTTAACTTATTCATGAAACAACCTTTCATTCTTATTTTAACTCTAAACAGTATTTTCGACCCTTGTTATTTCCATTGTTAGGTAATTTCAGTTGCTGGATGAGACGATACACTGTATCCGGTGATGATAGATTTATAAAATCTTTACATTGACGATTAGTCATAGAATGATTCAATAAAAGATATTCTTCAATTGTTTTCATATGTGCTGTTTTAGAGGTGGTATGGCAGTTTGGAGAGAGCCATGAATAAGAGATCTACTTTATTTCAAACAGCTGACAGCTTAAGCATTGTACTCCTCTGATTAACTCAGTATTCTAAATACCATATTGTTCAATTATATGAGATAGCACGGGTTGGTTATGTTTAATAAGGAGCTTTTTCAATTTGCAAATTTTCTTTTCATCTAGTAGGGAATGGCGTGGTACATTTTTATCCCTATGGATTAATGTTTCTTCTATTATTATAGATTCGATAACGATGAAGAATTTGGATTAAAATGAAGGTGTAATGCGTGGATATTCTGCAATAAAGGAAGCTATCGATAAAGCACTACGAAATTAGATCTTCTTATAACTCCTATGCATAAAGCCATTTGCGTTAATAGCCTAAACACAAAGTAAAAACCCCACTCCAGACAAGGAATGGGGCATCTTATTATCTATTAAAAATCTCTCTTTTGAACGTTAATCCGGTTGATCGCACGTTTTAGAGCAAGCTCAGCACGCTTGAAATCAACGTTGGATTGTTTTACTTCGTTTAGACGATGTTCCGCACGTTCTTTGGCCTTTAGTGCGCGTTCTAAATCGATATGTTCTGCTGTTTCGGCAGCTTGGGCAAGAATCGTTACTTGATCTGGACGAACCTCTAACAATCCGCCAGTTACTGCTACGAATTCTGTATTACCCCCATTTTTCAGACGAACGGATCCGATTTGTAATGGGGCTACCATTGGGATATGGCCAGGTAAAATTCCCAGCTCTCCACTTTGAGCTTTTGTACTAATCATCTCTACATCTGACTCATACACCGGGCCGTCGGGAGTAACAACACTGACTTTGATCGTCTTCATTTTTTACCCTCCTGGTCCGAAATTATACCTCTACACCCATTTGTTTTGCTTTTTCCACAACTTCTTCAATACGGCCTACTAGACGGAATGCATCCTCTGGTAAGTGATCGTATTTACCTTCAAGGATTTCCTTGAAGCCTTTTACTGTTTCTTTTACAGGAACGTATGAACCTGGTTGTCCTGTAAATTGCTCAGCAACGTGGAAGTTTTGTGATAAGAAGTTTTGGATACGACGCGCACGAGCTACGACAAGCTTATCTTCATCAGAAAGCTCATCCATACCTAACATCGCGATGATATCCTGTAATTCTCTATATTTTTGTAGTGTAGATTGTACTCTACGAGCTATATCATAATGTGCTTCGCCAACAATATCAGGTGACAATGCACGTGAAGTTGAAGCAAGTGGATCCACCGCAGGGTAGATACCCATCTCAGAAAGCTTACGCTCAAGGTTTGTTGTTGCATCTAAGTGAGCGAATGTTGTAGCCGGAGCCGGGTCAGTATAGTCATCGGCAGGTACATAGATTGCTTGAATAGATGTAACAGAACCTTTATTTGTTGAAGTGATACGCTCTTGTAAACGTCCCATTTCAGTAGCAAGTGTCGGCTGGTAACCAACGGCAGATGGCATACGGCCAAGTAACGCAGAAACCTCAGAACCTGCTTGTGTAAAACGGAAGATGTTATCAATGAACAATAACACGTCTTGTCCTTGCTCATCACGGAAATATTCAGCCATTGTCAAACCAGTCAAGGCAACACGCATACGTGCACCAGGAGGCTCGTTCATTTGTCCGAATACCATCGCTGTTTGCTTGATAACGCCTGAGTCAGTCATTTCCCAGAAAAGGTCATTTCCTTCACGAGTACGCTCACCAACACCAGCGAATACAGAAATACCGCTGTGCTCTTGCGCGATGTTATTGATTAATTCCTGGATAAGTACGGTTTTACCTACACCCGCACCACCGAATAGACCAATTTTCCCCCCTTTGATGTATGGAGCAAGAAGGTCTACTACTTTAATACCAGTTTCAAGAATTTCTACTTCAGTTGATAACTCTTCGAATTTAGGTGCTTCTCTGTGAATTGCATCGCGGCGAGCATCCGCAGGAAGTGGTTCTCCTAAGTCAATCGCCTCACCTAATACGTTAAACACACGACCAAGTGTTACGTTACCTACAGGAACAGAAATCGGTGCACCTGTATCAACAGCTTCAACGCCGCGAGTTAGTCCATCTGTTGAAGACATCGCAATCGTACGAACTGTATCATCACCTAGGTGAAGAGCAACTTCAAGTGTTAGGTTGATTTCAACATCTTCATTACGAGATGCGATTCTCAATGCGTTATTGAGCTCTGGAAGCTGACCGCTTTGGAACTTTACGTCAACAACCGGACCCATAACTTGAACAACGCGTCCTTTGTTCATCATTTTCCCTCCTATTGTTCTATGAAACAAAATTTAGGGGGTAGAGCCTTCGACCATCTCTACAACCCCATTTTATTTTCTTTATTCGAGGGCGGCGGCTCCGCCTACGATTTCTGTAATCTCTTGTGTAATCGCAGCCTGACGTGCACGGTTGTAACTCAAACTCAAGTTATGAATAATATCATTTGCGTTATCCGTCGCACTCTTCATCGCTGTCATACGTGCTGCGTGCTCACTTGCTTTACTGTCAAGTACGGCTCCGTAAATCAAGCTTTCAGCATATTGCGGCAGCAATACTTCCAGGATTTCTTCTGCAGAAGGCTCAAACTCATAAGAAGTTAGTTTACCTGAATTAGCAGCTAAGTCTCCGAATGGAAGCAATTTCTTCTCTGTCACATCATACTTGATGGCATTGACGTAGTGACTGTAGTACAGATACAATTCGTCAAATGTACCATCAGCAAACATGTTAACAGCATTATTTGTAAAGTCCTTTATATCTGAAAAAGAAGGCTGATCATGAAGACCAACAATATCCAGGATGACATTCATGCCTCTTTTTTTGAAAAAGTCGCGTCCTACACGGCCAAGTGCAATGATGGAAAACTCATCATTTGACTTGTGACGCTCCTTAATTGTTTGATGGACTTGACGCAAAATATTACTATTATAGGATCCGGCTAAGCCACGGTCAGCAGTGATGACAATATAACCTGTCTTCTTAACTGGACGTGATTTTAACATCGGATGATTAGAATCCTTTGCTCCAAGTGCAACAGAGGTTGTGACCTCCTGAATCTTTTCCATATAAGGTACAAAAGCACGGGCATTTTGTTCTGCACGGTTCATTTTCGCAGCAGATACCATCTGCATGGCTTTTGTAATTTGACTCATCTTTTTAGTAGAAGTAATACGTGACTTTATGTCGCGTAAAGATGCCATAGGTTTTCACCACCCTTGATACAACCATTATGGTTGGCATTTCTAATCGTACGATTTATTACTCAGATACTGCGAATGTCTTTTTGAAATCGTTGATCGCAGATTTCATATCATCGTCAGAAGGTAGTTCTTTTGTTGTTGCAATATGATCTAAGATTACTTCTTTACGGTTTTGGTCTAACCAAGCTAAGAACTCAGCTTCAAAGCGGCGGATGTCGCCAACTGGGATATCATCAAGGTGTCCACGTGTTAATGCGTAAAGAATGGCAACCTGCTTTTCAACCTTTAACGGCTTGTTCAAGTCTTGCTTAAGTACCTCAACCGTACGCGCACCACGCTCTAGCTTCGCTTTTGTTGCAGCATCAAGGTCTGAACCGAACTGTGCGAATGCTTCAAGCTCACGGTATGAAGCAAGGTCAAGACGAAGTGTACCAGCAACCTTCTTCATCGCTTTAATCTGTGCAGATCCTCCAACACGGGATACGGATAGACCGGCGTTGATCGCTGGACGTACACCAGAGAAGAATAAGTCAGACTGCAAGAAGATTTGTCCGTCTGTGATTGAAATAACGTTTGTTGGAATATAAGCAGAAACGTCCCCTGCTTGTGTTTCGATGAATGGAAGTGCTGTGATTGAACCAGCGCCTTTTGCATCACTTAATTTTGCCGCACGCTCTAGTAAACGTGAGTGCAGATAGAATACATCCCCTGGATACGCTTCACGACCTGGAGGACGACGAAGTAATAATGATAATTCACGGTATGCAGAAGCTTGCTTTGTTAAATCATCATATACGATAAGAACGTGCTTACCGTTTAACATGAATTCTTCACCCATCGCAACGCCGGCATACGGTGCAAGATATAGTAATGGAGCTGGTTGTGACGCAGATGCAGTTACAACGATTGTATAATCTAATGCTCCGTTTTTACGTAATGTTTCAACAACCCCACGGACTGTTGATTCTTTTTGACCAATCGCAACATAGATACAAATCATGTTTTGATCAGCTTGGTTTAAGATTGTATCAATCGCAACAGATGTTTTACCTGTTTGACGGTCACCGATGATTAACTCACGCTGTCCGCGTCCGATTGGAACAAGAGCGTCGATCGCTTTAATACCAGTTTGTAATGGCTCATGAACGGATTTACGATCCATTACGCCCGGTGCTAAATATTCGATTGGACGAGTTTTTGTTGTATTGATTGGACCTAATCCATCTACAGGTTGTCCGATTGGATTCACGACACGTCCAATTAGTTCTTCACCAACTGGAACCTCCATGATACGGCCTGTACGGCGAACTTCATCGCCTTCACGGATATCTGAGTATGGTCCTAAGATAACGATACCGACGTTATTTTCTTCAAGGTTTTGCGCTAAACCCATAACGCCGTTTGAAAATTCAAGAAGCTCTCCAGCCATGACATTGTCGAGGCCATGAGCACGGGCGATACCGTCACCGACTTGGATAACCGTACCTACATCACTCATTTGAATTTCTGACTGATAATTTTCAATCTGCTTTTTTATCAGCGCGCTTATTTCTTCAGCTTTGATGCTCATGAGTTTCACCCCTATCTACTTACTTAGCGTAACAATTGACGTTCCAAACGCTCAAGCTTGCCTTTAAGGCTGCCATCAAAAATACGGTTTCCGATGCGGACTCTCACTCCGCCGAGCAAATTGGAATCAACTTTATTTTCAATACGAAGAGATTTCTTACCTACTTTAGCTGCAAATGTTGAAGAAAGTGCCTTGCTTTCCTCTTCTGTTAAAAGACGAGTGGAAAAAACTGTTGCTTCCGCAATTCCCTTTTCTTCATTAGCTAATGTAATAAATTGATCTGCCACTTGAGCAATTTCATCTTCACGATGGCGGTCAATGAGAATTAATAGAGTATTTAGCACATACGGATTCACAGCTGAAAAGGACTTCTTAATCAACTGTTCTTTTTCCTGCTTTGAAACCTTAGGTGATTTCAAAACTGTATTTAATCCCGTATTTCCACTTACTACTTCTCTCACTACACGAAGTTCTTCTTCCATTGGTTCAAGAAGTTTTTTTTCTTTTGCAAGTTGGAAAAGAGCGTACGCATAGCGGTTTGCTACTGCTGAATTACTCATCGCTCTTCTCCTATCTGTTGAATGTATTCGTTAATCAATTTTTCTTGATCTTTTTCATTTAATTGCTTTTCAATTACTTTAGAAGCAATTAATACGGATAAAGAAGCCACTTGCTCGCGGATAGCCGCAACTGCCTGCTCCTTTTGCTGGTTAATCTCAAGCTTCGCATTTTCTTTCAAGCGAATTGCTTCAGCACGTGCAGCTGTGATAATTTCTTCACGCTGTACATCGCCTTGCTTTTTCGCACTCTCAACTAACTCTTGAGCTTCTGTACGCGCTTGCTTCAATAATGCACGCTGCTCTTCTAAAAGTTTCTTGGACTCAACACGACTTTGTTCAGCCGCACTGATTTCACCCGCGATATGGTCTTCACGTTGTTTCATGATTCCCATTAACGGACCCCAAGCGAATTTTTTCAATAAAGCCATCAATATAATGAACATAACAAGTTGGAATATAATATCCCCGCTGTTAAAGCCTGCATGTGCAGTCGAACCTAATACTAGACCGTTTGTTAACACCCTCGATTCACTCCCTTCAAGAGTTTAGCACTTCATTACTTTCATTTATAGAAATTCGAATGATTTCCAGATTGAATTAACACGTTTTTACATTATTCATGCATTAGTACAAAAAAAAGATAAAGGAAAGGCGAAGGTTCTAAAAGATATCTTCGCCATTTTAACCATCGTTCTGACTGTATTAGCCACCGATAACCATGAACGCAATAACAACCGCGATGATAGGAATCGCCTCAACTAACGCAACCCCGATGAACATTGTAGTTTGTAACATACCTTTTGCTTCTGGCTGACGTGCCATACCTTCAACTGTACGAGATACGATAAGACCGTTACCGATACCGGCACCAAGTGCTGCTAAACCGATTGCTATTGCTGCTGCTAAAAGACCCATTATAAAGTTCCTCCTTAAATTTATGAAAATTGTATTCTTTATTGTCCATAGTATGAACAGGGTATATATTATTAATGGTCTGAACTAACTTTGTGAGATAGATAAACCATTGTTAACATGGTGAAGATAAATGATTGGATTGCGCCGACAAAGACTGAGAAGCCTTGCCATGCAAGCGTTGGGATGATAGCTGCGATTGTGCCGCCTACACCTGTTGCCAGACCTCCGGCTAGAAGTCCAAGCAGGATTTCCCCCGCGTAGATATTACCGTAAAGACGAAGACCTAACGTTAATGTGTTAGCGAATTCCTCGATAATCTTAATTGGGAACATGAACCAAAACGGTTTGAAAAACTCTTTCCCGTATGCTCCTACTCCCCTTAACTTAACACCATAATAATGTGATAAACCAATAATCATGGCTGCTAAAGTTAGTGTAACAGTAGGGTCAGCTGTTGGTGATTTCCACCACAGTACTCCGTCATATGAAATTGAAAACGGCAACCCAAGCATGTTTGATACAAAAATATACATGATGATAGTGATTCCTAATACATGGAACCTACCGCCAGTCTTCCAATCCATACTACTATTAATAATACCTTTGACAAAATCCATGACCCACTCCATGAAGTTTTGCATGCCAGTCGGCTTCATGGCAAGTCTTCTGGTAGAAAGAACTGCAATGATAAATACAATAACACTTGCGACTGTAATCATCAATACGTTGGCTAAATTGAAATTTAAGCCTAGAAACTCATACATAGGAGCTTCATGATTCATCTGTTATTCACCTCTCTTCCCCTACTATTTTTGCGATTGAAAAAGCTGTAGAAAACTATCTATCATAATGACAAGATATGATGTCATTAATCCAATAATCACAGAAATAAGATGGATATACTCAGGATATTCCACCGCCAGCAATACAGCGAATATGGCTGCTGCCATTCGTGATAGCATTCCGAGCGATCGCATCTTTCCGCCCTTTTCCATCACTTCGCCAAATTGATCAATCTTTCTTACTAAAAGCCACAAATTAAAAAGGCTCAGGCTTGTACCAAGTATGAGTCCTAAAAAAACTGCTTGATAGGAAGTAAAGCCCCATCCCAGCACGTAAATCGCCAACAAATAAACTATGTATTTGCGCTCTCTCATGAACATCGTTTTAAATTGTAGCATTATTCATCGTTCTCCCGGTAAAAATGTTGTATCGTGCGGAAAATTGCGACGATTCCTGTTACCAATCCTGCAAGCAAGCCAAGTATTAAAAATAATGGCGCTGTGCCGATTAGACCATCCAACCATCTTCCCAGGAAAATGCCAACTAAAATGGTGCCGACTAGCTGCGACATTATGGCTGACATTAAGGCAATGGCTTTGAAAGGGCGACGATTTTGACTCATGAACCCAGTCTCCTTCATACCTTCCAAACTTCGACAAATCCATTTCAAAAAAATACACACAAAACCATACTTTTTATTATAATCTGAGTTTGTGAAAAAACCAATAAAGATTTTAAAATAATAAAAGGTAATATTTTGTGAATACTATGTGAATATTCTTGGAGTTGTCGAAAATTAGACACAATTTTTATTTGAAAACCCTCTCACTATATCCTTAGTTAGGATACAATAGCCATATTTGCCTTGTCAATCGATTTGTAGTGAAAAGTCTGAAAATGTCACAATAGCGCGGTTTGCGTTCACATTTTTTTCACATATTCACCGTATTTACTATTGAAATGTTCAAATTAATGTTGTATATCTATAATTTTTGATATTTGAATATATGTCTCAATCCAGTCCTCCTGACCGGATGCTCTTGCAAAAACTTTCGACATATATAGGCCTTCCGGAGGTAGATTCTCGACAGGTATCTCTTCCTGAATCAGGCCTTTTCCTGTATTACGTTTCCAGTCCAAGTATTGCACAAACTGATACGTATCCGGGTCAAACAAGGCAATTCCAAACTCCTCTGCCCCTCCCGGAAGATAGACCTCGTAACGAAACGTCCCTTCCCGGTCACCAGAGCCAAAGTCAAACCCCATCACACGAGGATAGTTCGGCTCCTCAAGGACAAATAAATACGGTATGCTAATAGTCTTCCCATCTGTGTGCAACGTTAACGTTCCATCCTGAATTTTTTTCTTAAAAATCTGCGGATCTGCCTGCATTTCGATTGTTGCCTCTTTTTTTTCACCCGCTTCCAGATAAATAGGCATCGGCATATGCCAGGTAAGTCCCTGTTCCTTTTTTGGTACCTCAAAGGTTATCTTTTGCGGTTTTTGCGATGTATTTTCCAGCGTCACAACCGCTTGATGCTCATGTGGTTTGTCTGCAAGCTGAAACCTGCCAAATCTAAGTGAGGATGGATACACTAACACCTCTGCCTCAATGGACTCCTTCAGCTGAATTCGCCCTGCCCCCTGCTCATATGTTTTATATAACTCACCGTTCCCTTTTACCAGTGGTTTCGCATAGTTCATGAGCGCCGCCTTTATTTGCTCTGGTCCCCAATCTGGATGTGCCTGCTTAAGTAAAGCACTGGCCCCTGCTACATGTGGAGCGGACATGCTGGTTCCCTGCAGACTGAGATAGCCTCCCGGAATGGTACTGAGAATTGCGACTCCCGGTGCAAGCAAATCCGGCTTGATTTCCCAAGAGGATGTAACTGGACCACGCGAACTAAATTCTGCAATAGTATCCTTTTCTTCTATTATATAAGTGCGTACTAGTGCATTTCCTTTGGCGATTTTTTGCGTCAACTCTTTTCCATCCCTTTTTGAAATGCTCATAACCGGAATATTGCTTGTTCGGTCCAGATTTCCCAGGAAAGGACCCTTTGTATTATTGTAAATAATGACTGCTGCAGCGCCTGCTTTTTCCGCATTTATTACTTTTTCAGAAAAGGTAATTTCGCCCCGCTCGATGAGGGCAATTTTTCCTTCAACATCCTTTAGCTGCTTCGGTTTGCCAATGCCGCCATCGACGAGTTCATGGGTTCGATCTATATCCCATGTGACAGATCCAAGCAGCGGTTCTAATCTTGTCTGCTTTCCGTCCATTTCTATATAAGGAATTTTCATTGTCGGCGTCGAGGCCCCTACTGAAATTGCCTTTGATGCCGTACCAGGTGAGCCGACTGTCCAAATGTTCGGTCCTGAATTTCCTGACGACGTCACCGCCGTAATTCCATGATCAACCGCATTGTTCAACGCTACACTTAATGGCAGATCCGGTCCGTTTACATTGTTCCCAAGCGATAAATTCAGAACATCGACTTTATCCTTTATTGCCTGCTCTATCGCGGCAATCACCTGCTCCGTCGTCCCCATGCCTCCTGGTCCCAGAGCACGGTATGCGTAAATCGTTGCCTCAGGGGCGACTCCTTTGATGCGTCCATTCGCCGCAATAATCCCGGCAACATGCGTACCATGCAGGGTAGACATCCCACCGATGCCGGTCGTCTCCATTGGGTCCCCGTCCCCATCCACAACATCACGCCCGCCGCCATAGCTATGTCTTAAGTCCTCATGACGGTAATCGATGCCTGTATCGATCACACCTACTTTTACACCCTTTCCGGTCAAACGTCTGTGATTCTCGTCAAACATTCCTCTCACCTGATCAGCACCAATCATTTCAAGGTTATCACCCTGGTTGGGCAGGGCTTTAATGTCAGCGGTCTTGTACTGGTTTACGAGGGAAAGCTGCTCGATAGCTGACTCTTTGGCCAGCTGCTCCAGCTCATCTTTTGGTCCTTTAGCCGAAAAACCCTTTAACGCATAGTCGAAGGTATTCCTGAGTGTGATGTTTGGATACTTTTGAAGCAGTTGATCTAGTTCATTTAACCTAAGACTTTCTTCTGTTTGAAAAATCGCAATCTGCTCACTCCGCACATCGATTGCCGGAAGCGGAGGAAGAACCAATTTCGAACCTTGCACAGCAAGCCCCCTCTGCGCTGGAATCATAGAAAAAATAATGAACACCGCCACAATCAAACTCAACCTTCTCATAACGTCCCCTCCTTTTCCCTTATGATTTTCAATACCAGGAAATTGTATGCAGAGGAAGCAGGGGGACGGTTCTCTTGCTTCCTCTTCTCATGGATCAGAGTGCTATTGATGCGGCTTCTTTTTAAACCTCAAATAGGAGAGCCATCATTCAGCTCTCCTCTAATCTATATTAAGTTTACCTATTCATCTTTAAAAATCATTCGCCTTTTCAAGCAGACTTGAGTCTAAATACTCATCGAGATTAATCTCATTTTTTACAACCGGATCATCCCCTTCGCTAAATTGATCGATGAGTCTTTGCCAGGAGTCCTCATAGATATAGCCGTATCCCTTGTCAGGGTCGAGCGGCTTTGTCAGGCCGATAAAGGTGTCAAGGAATAAGCGGCCCAATTTCTCATCCGTATATTGCTCCGGCACCGCCTTTTTCATCACCTCATAGGCTGCATCTGGGTCATTAATTGCATAATCTGTTGCTTTTGCCACTGCGCGGGTAATTTTCTCCACCACCTCCGGATTGTCCTTCATGATTTTTCCGTTCGCAATAATTCCGGTTGAAGGAATCGATTTATATTCTTCCGGTACCAATGACCTCGATTTAAAGCCTTTGCCGTAAAGCGAAATCAAATCATGGGCTCCGCCGCTGAAGGCATCAATTTCCCCTTTTTCAAACGCAGTTAAAATCGACGTTCCATCTGCTCCAATTGCCCGAATGGTCACATCCTGGTCAGGGTTTAGCCCGGCGCTGGTTAAAATTGAGCGCACCATTGGCACCTCACCACTGCCAAGATCGGTTACGCCAATGACCTTCCCTTTCAGCTGTTTAATATCCGTAACCTTCGAATCCTCCGGTACCATGAAATCAAATAGATTGGTTACATTCACCTGATAGACCATTTTAATATTAATACCTTTGTCCCATGCCGGAAGCACGGAATTCACTGCAATAATTCCGAGATCAACAGTTTCAGCCCCTACCTGCTGCACGACATAGGAGCCACCCTTTCCTGGAAGAAGCTCTACATCAATGCCCTCCTCTTCAAAAAAGCCTAAATCACGTGCAATGTAGGCATAGTACATAGCAGTCCCCTCTGCTGCCAGCAGCAGCTTGACCTTTTCATCATTCGTTCCTGTTACCTCTTTCGTATCTGAATTTCCACACGCGGAAAGTACTAGTAATGCCAGCAACATAATCATCGCAGTTATCTTCTTCATCGTGATTCCCCCTCGTTTCATAGCATTTTATCTATTAAATGATATTATCGTGGTCGCCCCAGAATATTAGCTTTCGGTCGAGCCATTCAATAATGAGGTACAGCAGCAAGCCTACAACTGACAAAATGACAATTAAGGCGTACACCTTCGCCATTTCTAATTGGAAATTGAACGTATCTAACAAAAGGACCATTCCTTCATTCGCACCGACAAATTCACCGACAATCGCACCGATTAAGGCAAATGTCAGAGATGACTTCAGGCCGGCAAATATATTGGGCATGGCCGTTGGTAAGGATAGCTTGAAAAATACATCCTTTTTCTTCGCCACCATCGATTGAAACAGGAGCCGGCTTTCTTCGTCTACTGACTTCAAGCCTACAACTGTATTGACGAAGGTTGGAAAAAAGCATATCGCAACAGCCATCACGACTTTTGCTGACGGGCCAAATCCAAACCAAGTCACAAAAATCGGTGCAAGCGCGATTTTCGGAACCGCTTGGAATACCACAATAAATGGATTTAAAACCTTATATAGCATGGCATTAGACGAAACCACAATGCCGAGAATAATTGCTAAAAACCCGCCGATTAAAAATCCGGCAATCGTTTCATACATGGTGACGCCGAAATGTATGTAAAAAAAGGATGACGTTAATAATTCCCATGTTGCCACTGCAACCAATGATGGAGCTGGAAGAATCAGTTCATGGAAAACGCCGATTCGACTGAGCAGCTCCCACAGCCCTAGCAGTACGACCAGGATTACAATCGATAGGACTGTTTCTTTTTTCAAAAAGGGTTTTGCTGCCCTTTTCTCTTGATTGATGATTACTCGGTTTTCGGTTGTTGCCTTCATACTCTCCCAACCCCCAATAGATGACGAATATGTAAGACATACTCTGAATATTGTGTAAGTGCCATAACCTGATCTGTTCGCGGTTTTGGAATCTCAATCGTAAGATCCTCAAGGACATGCCCCGGATTAATCCCCATTACGATCACCCGGTCAGACATGAGGACCGCTTCGTTAATGTTATGAGTAACCAGGATCACGGTTTTTCCGCTTTTCTCCGCAATATCCATCAGAGAGAAGTTCAGATTTTCCCTCGTAAATTCATCTAGAGCTCCAAAGGGCTCATCCAATAGTAAAATATCAGGGTCATTCATCAAGGTACGAGCAAGGGATATCCGCTGCTGCATCCCGCCTGAAAGCTCCCTTGTATAGTAACTTTCATATCCTTTTAACCCAACCAATTCAAGCAGTTCATAGATTCTAGCCTTTGCCGCAGCGATATTTCCGCCGGCAATCTCGACTGGTAACAGCAAATTTTGTTCAACCGTTCTCCACGGTAGCAACACGGCCTTTTGGAACATGAAGCCGATTTCTTTTCTTGGCCCCGAAATCGTTTCATTGCCCACCATCAGCTGACCGCCTGTGGAATCTAGCAATCCGCCAATCATTTTTAACAAAGTGGACTTCCCACAGCCACTAGGCCCAAGCAGGGAAATAAACTCTCCCTTTTTAATCTTGAGGTTTATATCACGTAAGACCTGATTTTGTCTATTCCCCTTTGAGAAGGACTTGTACACTCCCTCTAGCTTCACTTGAACCGTTGTTGATTGAACAGTCGTACTCATGTGCTGCCTCCTTTTTCTGTAAAAAAATCTTATACTGATTATCCGCAAATGTATTTATCCTTGCGTATTATTGTTTAATAAAAAGGCTGTGATTGAATATTCATCTCTCAGGTATAAGGAATTCCACATTCTGCTGTAAATCCCTCTCAATTTATTACCAACAAATACCATCAAATAACATCATAAATAACCGCTTTTGTGACCCTTTTTCAGAGGGTTTGAAGGATATCCGCGGGTTTTGGGGAGTTATCCGCGATTATATGCCATTTATCCGCGGGTTTCGGTATGATATCCGTGATTTTTCAGCGTTCTGGAATATCGCTCCTGCTTAAACAAAAAAACTGACCCCGTCACAGAGTCAGTTTTTCTTTATGATTTATAGTCTTCAGATTTGTATTCTTCGGGCCTTGTATCAAGCGTTCCAAAATAAAATCGGATTGCCTCGCAAATTCGGCGCGAGGCTTGGCCGTCACCGTATGGATTGGCGGCCTTGGCCATTTTTTCATACTCAGCTGGATCTGTTAGGAGCTCCTTTGCCATCCGATAAATGGCCTCCTCCTCTGTTCCGGCCAACTTTAACGTACCCGCTTCGATTCCTTCCGGACGCTCGGTCGTGTCGCGCAGCACCAAAACAGGTACGCCAAGGGAGGGTGCTTCCTCCTGGACACCGCCTGAGTCTGTTAAAATCAAATGGGAATGGGCAGCAAAGTTATGAAAATCAATCACATCAAGCGGCTCAATTAATTGAATCCGAGGATCATTACCAAGGATTTCATTGGCCACTTCAAGTACGGCTGGATTCATATGGACCGGATACACCACTCTTACATCATCATGCTCTTCCACTAGCCGTTTGATGGCACGGAACATATTTCGCATGGGCTGCCCGAGGTTTTCACGGCGGTGGGCCGTTACCAAAAGTAGGCGGTTGTCCTCTATACCTTGAAGAATTTCATGCTTGTATTCATCCTTAACCGTTGTTTTCAAGGCATCAATTGCTGTATTTCCTGTAATAAAAATACGGTCCTCCTGCTTGTTCTCCTCAATCAGATTCCGTGCCGACTTTGATGTCGGGGCAAAATGTAAATCTGCTATCACACCTGTCAGCTGGCGGTTCATCTCCTCCGGAAACGGCGAGTATTTATTCCACGTCCGCAGCCCTGCTTCCACATGGCCGACCGTTATTCGATTATAATAAGCAGCAAGACTCGCAACAAAGGTTGTTGTGGTATCCCCATGTACTAACACGATATCAGGCTGAACCTCTTTCATAACAAGGTCAAGTCCTTCAAGGCCCCGTGTTGTCACATCCACTAGCGTCTGCCGGTCCTTCATAATATTCAGATCATAATCTGGAACAATATCAAAAATATGCAGCACTTGATCAAGCATTTGCCGATGCTGGGCCGTCACGGTCACAATGGATTCAAAGTGCTCAGGCTGTCTTTTCAATTCCAGCACAAGCGGGGCCATTTTGATGGCCTCCGGTCTCGTCCCAAATATGGTCATTACCTTAATTGGGCGATTCATAGTTATCACCCTTTCTCTTTTTATTTAGGTTCTACCTTTCAACACAGTTGTTGATTTCCGTTCAAGAAACTTCGCTTTCCGCGGGCAACCGCCGAGCCTCCTCGACACTACGTGTCTCCGGGGTCTCACCTGTCTCGCTTCTCCCGCAGGACATTGAATTACTTCCTCGAATCCTCCCACGCACGAGAAAATTCGATAGAATTTTCGAGGAGTCTTCGTGCCTTCCACTGCAATCAACTAATTAATATAATCAAAAGTGTACTCTACACAGGCTTTTAAAAAAGAGAAGGTCAGCTTCAACCTTCTCTCTCATTTGTTTATATTCAAATATCAATTGAAAACGACAAGGCGGCTGTGCGAGGCGCCTCCGCATTTCTTCTTACTTCGTACCAAACAATCTATCCCCGGCATCTCCTAAGCCTGGAACGATATAGCCGTGGTCATTTAATTTTTCATCCATTGCTGCGATGTAGATATCAACATCTGGATGTGCTTCTTTTAACGCATCTAAGCCTTCCGGAGCCGCAATCAGGCACATGAACTTGATATGCTTTCCTCCACGCTTTTTCAATGAATGGATCGCTTCGATGGCAGAGCCACCTGTTGCCAGCATTGGGTCAACAACGATAAAGTCTCTTTCCTCCACATCGCTTGGAAGCTTCACATAGTATTCGATTGGTTTTAATGTTTCCGGATCACGGTAAAGACCGATATGACCCACCTTTGCAGCCGGGATTAATTTCAAAACGCCGTCAACCATTCCAATTCCTGCACGAAGGATTGGAACTAAGCCAATCTTTTTACCTGTTAACACTCTTGATTTCGTTTTTTGAACAGGTGTTTCAATTTCAATTTCTTCTAAAGGCATGTCGCGCGTGATTTCAAAAGCCATTAACGTTGCAACCTCGTCAACAAGCTCTCTGAATTCCTTCGTTCCAGTATCCTTTTGTCGAATATATGTAAGTTTATGCTGGATAAGTGGATGGTCAAAAACATATACTTTTGCCACTAGAATCGCTCCTTTAGTAACTGTCTAATTTTGTAAAATCTTAGTCTGTTTTCACTTCGTACTATTTTACAGAAAAAAGACTCTGAGGGCAACACGAATAGAAAAATGTAAAAAAACAGACAATTTATACAAGGCTGTAAAATGAATCAAACACATCCGCTGAGGCCGGCCTCACCCATTGTCACTACCAGATAAAAGCACTTTTTTTTGCAAAAAGCCGGTCCCACGTAGTGACCGGCTTTACTAGATTAATATTCAGGATATAGAACAAACTTGCTTGTTAATGCTTCTACACGTTGTCTTGCTTCCTCTAATTTTGCTTCATCTTCATGGTTTTTCAATACTAAACCGATGATTGCCGCAATTTCATCCATATCTTCAAGACCGAAGCCGCGTGAAGTAACAGCCGCTGTACCTACACGGATTCCGCTTGTTACAAATGGCTTTTCTGGATCATATGGGATTGCATTCTTGTTAACTGTAATACCAACCTCGTCAAGTACGTGCTCAGCAACCTTACCAGTTAGACCAAGTGAACGTAAATCCACTAGTAATAAGTGGTTGTCCGTACCATCAGAAACAAGACCAACGCCTTCCTTCTTCAAGCCTTCTGCTAAGCGCTGTGCATTGTTGATAATGTTTTGCGCATAGTCTTTGAAGCTGTCCTCAAGTACTTCACCAAGCGCAACCGCTTTTGCAGCGATAACGTGCATTAATGGACCACCTTGGATTCCAGGGAAGATCGATTTATCAATTGCCTTCGCAAATTCTTCTTTACATAAAATCATACCACCGCGTGGTCCGCGAAGAGTTTTGTGAGTAGTTGTTGTCACAAAGTGTGCATGTGGCACTGGGCTTGGATGCTTGCCTGCTGCTACAAGACCTGCAATATGAGCCATATCAACCATTAAATAAGCTCCAACTTCATCAGCAATTTCACGGAACTTTTTAAAGTCAATTTCACGTGGGTATGCACTTGCACCTGCAACAATCAGCTTTGGCTTATGCTGGCGTGCTTTTTCTGCTACATCGTTGTAATCAATGTATTGTGTTTCTTTGTCGACACCGTATTCAACAAAGTTATACTGAACGCCACTGAAGTTAACCGGACTTCCGTGTGTTAAGTGACCGCCGTGAGCAAGGTTCATTCCAAGAACCGTATCGCCTGGCTCAAGGATTGTAAAGTAAACAGCCATGTTCGCTTGCGCACCAGAGTGAGGCTGTACGTTCACATGCTCTGCACCGAAGATTTCCTTCGCACGATCGCGTGCAATGTCTTCTACGATATCAACATATTCACAACCGCCATAATAGCGCTTTGCTGGATATCCTTCTGCGTATTTATTGGTTAAAACAGATCCTTGTGCTTCCATTACCGCTTCACTTACAAAGTTTTCCGATGCAATTAATTCAATCTTTGAACGTTGACGGCCAAGCTCTAGTTGTATCGCTTTAAAAACTTTTTCATCCTGCTGTGCTACGTGTTTCATGGTATATCCTCCTTATTCTATATCCTATATCAAATTCGCCCGCCGAATTTGCGCCCGGATTTTTATCGAGCTTGCTCGATAAATTTCCATTAAAAAATCTGAGGCATCCGCCGGAGGCTTAACCTCATTCAGCGGGATCTGAACACCGCTGATACAGAGGACCCTTTTACATTCATCCCCCGCTTATAGATGTGGGGGACTTCTGCTGAATGAAGTTAAGTATTCTACTTAGTTTGAAAATTAACTTTTTATATCTTAACACGTTTTTCCGAATAATTGAATAGATTTTTTTGCAAAATATAAGGATTTTCTACGTTTTTCGACTTTTCCGCTTATTAATAAACCCTTGCTTGAAAAGCAAGGGCTTTGTAGAGGCTTATTATCAGGACAATGACCTGGGTGGTCAAGTTGCTATTCTGTTAAAATGTTCTAAAACCGAACATTATCGTTTTTCTGTAGTCCTTTTAATCGTCTCTACTAATGGGGTAGTTGATTTCCATTTCAGGCACTTCGCGCACCTTAGGGCGACCGCAGGACATTGAATTACTTCACTGAATCAGCCCACGCACGAGAAAATTCGATAGAATTTTCAAGGAGTCTTCGTGCCTTCCATTCCAATCAAACAGCTAATAAAAATCTACAATGGTCTTTAACAATTGCATCTAAAAAAATCAATTTTACCTGCAAGACTTATTTGACTCCGTCTTTTTATATACCGCTCGCTCGCCTCCGATGAGCTTTGGTCTTGTTTTGGCCAATGTCACATGGGCATTGCCAATACTTTTGATGGACGCACGAATCGGCACGGCTACATGCTTTAGGTGCATACCGATAAACGTATCGCCAATATCAATACCTGCGTCAGCAAGGATGAATTCGACAACCACTGGGTCAGACATATGTTCATATGCATAGGTCGCCATGGAACCACCCGCTTTACGGACAGGTACAACTGATACGATTTCAAAGCCATACTTCTCCGCTGTCGCACGATCGACCACAATCGCTCGGTTTAAATGCTCACAGCACTGAAAGGCAAGCTCGACTCCCGTTTTTTCTTGGAACTTTTTAAATTCAGTAAACAGAATTTCTGCGGTTTCAATCGTACCAGACGTCCCAATCGTTGCTCCGTTTACTTCACTGGTACTGCAGCCGATGACAAAAATTTGCCCTTTGCGCAGTTCAACCAGGTTCTGAAAATCAGATAGTATCGTATGTGTTTGTTCTTGTATTGTCATAAGTTAAAAGCTCATCCCTTTCCCTTCACGTCTCGTCATGATTGACCGGATGCTCTTGTTGATTGATTTTTTTGGGTGCTTATGCGCTTTATTGAGTATCGAAATTGCTTTCAGTAGCCAACATCCTCAATTATTGCTTATTCTCATACTCCGTAATCTTGCCAACTCGGTTTGCATGGCGGCCGCCTTCAAATTCACCGGTTAACCATGTCTTGGCAATCTCACGTGCCAATCCAGGTCCAATCACGCGCTCACCCATAGCTAGAATATTGCTGTCATTATGCTCGCGTGTTACCTTTGCCGTAAATACATCATGTACAAGAGCACAGCGAATTCCCTTCACCTTGTTAGCCGCGATGCTCATGCCGATGCCTGTCCCACAAATAAGGATACCTCTATCAAATTCACCCTTTGCAACCTTTTCCGCTACAGGCAGGGCATAATCAGGATAATCAACTGATGTACCGCACTCACACCCATAATCCTGATATTCAATTCCCAGCTCGTCCATTAACCCTTTAATTTCCTCGCGTAAATTCACTCCACCGTGATCTGATGCAATTGCCACTTTCATTTCCTTTTTCCTCCTCTTTTTTTAAAAAAATTTCTCTCTGCTTAGTTTGTCATAATTACTGAAAAATAAATAGTACGAATTAGCTGCTCAATTGTTTATCATTTGTTCCAGTATTTTTTCATCTATACTTTAAACCTGATAATCGTACTTTTCAATTTTTCCGCCTGTTCCTTTAACTCGACTGTCAGCTGCTCAACAAGGGCCATAACAGCCGTCTGCTGCTGAATTGCGGCCGTAACCTCCTGTGTACCAGCAGACGTTTCCTCCGCAATCCCCGCAACCGCTTCAGATTGGCTTGATAACGCTTTGATTCCTGTCATCTGATTGTTCACGAGCTGCTTAATTTCAGAGGTCGAGGAAACCATGTGATTGATGCTTTTCGTCATTTCCTCCAACGCTGCATTTGTTTCCGTGCCCTTTTTCACCTCAAGACTCGCACTATCCACTTGTTTTGTGATTTGCTGAACAACATTCTGCACACCCTGCTGAATCGTTTTTACCTGATTCGTAATTTCCTTAACGGCCTGTGCACTTTCGTCAGCAAGCCCGCGAACCTCCTCAGCAACAACCGCAAAGCCTCTTCCATGCTCGCCGGCACGTGCTGCCTCAATCGATGCATTTAACGCCAGTAAATTTGTTTGTGCCGCAATATCCCCTACAAGCCCAATCACCCGCTCCACCTGTGAAGCATTCACCTCAAGCTGCTTGACCGTTTGAAGTGATCGTTGGTTATCATTTGAAAGGGCCTCGATCCCGGAAATCAGTGATTGAATCACCTGCTTTGCATGCTGCAAATCCTCCACCATTTCAACGGATAGTGATTCAGATGTCACTGCCTTTTCTTCCACCTGTGCCGCGATGCGGATGACATCCTCCACAAACTCTGCTGTCTCTTGAATCGAAACAGCGGAATTATCCGCACCGGCAGCAATTTCGGTAATTGTCGCCGCAATCGCATTTGCCTGCAACGATGCTGCCGATGATTCAGAGGAAATAGCCATTACCTTTTGATTTGTTTCGTTAAAATTACAATCAATGTTCTGAACCATTTCCCGAAGATTAGCCAGCATTTGGTTGAAGGCGCTGCCTAGGGAACGGATCTCATTATCAGACTTGGAAAGCTCAATATCCTCACTAATTTCCCCGGCTGCTGCCTTCAACGCACCCCTTTCCAGCACCTTCAATGGATGGGTAATAAATCCGGCAGCAAAAAAGGCCAAAATCCCCGACCAAATCACCCCAAGTAATAGGGTGACAATGGTGAATGTAATTTCTCCAAAGCCAATAAAGTCTTTGACAAACGGGTATACAAAATAAATAAAAAATGCACTAGTAGTATAGGTGATGATCGCCAGCGTTGTTGTAAAAACAACAAGCTGCTTTCGAAGCCCCCATTTATACTGTCGTTTCTCCTGCACCTCTTGCTGCCTCCCTGTTATGTAATTTTACCTTTTATTTTTTTAATGTTACTCTTCAGGTTTATGAATCCTTCTGCTGTAAAATTTCCACCACTTTTTCAATAGCTTCTTTAATTTCATAAAAAGCTTCTCTATATATGTCAACAGATCCGCCAAAGGGGTCTGCGATATCAGGATACCCATCTAGACTGGCAAATTCCTTTAAGGTGAAGGTCTTTGAACGAGCATCTGGATATCTGATTAGAATGGTGTCTTTATGGCCGGTTGTCATCGTTAAAATATAATCAGACCACTCCACAAGCGATTCATCGAGCAGTGATGCCTGATGATTGTGTGGAATATCCTGTTCATCTAGTACCTTTTTTGCATTCGTAGAGGCTGCACTTCCACTTTGTGCATAAATCCCCGCAGAACGTACTTCCATACCCGGAATGGCCATTTTTCTAAGAATTGATTCAGCCATTGGACTTCTACACGTGTTTCCCGTACAAACAAATAACACACAAGTCATATCAACAACTCCTTTATATATACATTATAAAATAATTCAGTCTAGTTCCATAGACATATCATGAACTTTTTCTAGTTATTAACAGCTTGATGTTGATTAGATTTTAATATAAGAAAAAAACACCCAAAAACGGGTGTACAGTTCTAAAGTGGAAACAACAGCTTGATTCCAAAGAAGAGCAGGATGGCGCCTCCCAGCACTTCGCTATATTTACCGAGCCAATCCTGGACACTGCGGCCGATCATTAATCCAATCCACGATAGAAGCGTCGCACCTGCGCCAAAGCAGGCCAAAACAAGAAACGTTTGCGCCCCGTAGATTCCTAGGGACAGACCCACGGAAAAGCTGTCCAGACTTACGCTAAGTGCAAACAGGATTAAGCCGAAACCAGCCGGTGTGATCAAGCTCCCCTCTTCCTTAGAAAAACTGGACCAAATCATCTGCACCCCTAGAATCAGCAGCAGCGCACCGCCTATGTATACAGCAATGGCCCCAAACTGCTCCGATAAATACCTGCCAGCTACCATTCCCAACAACGGCATAAAAATATGAAAAATACCAATTGTAATCCCAATTTTAAAAACCTGCCGCAGCCGCAGCCTGTACATCCCCATCCCCAAACTAATGGAAAAGGCATCCATCCCCAGTGCAAAAGCCATAATGATCAGCGTAATTAACTCCCCAATAATTGGCGGCATCCCAATTCCCCCTCGGACGTGCTATTTCAACATATGCAAGTCCAATTGAATTTAGAAGCGGGAGATTTTTTATGATTGCGTGCGCGGTTCGGAGCGGGAATATGCCATAAATAACAGCTATAGCAAGTGCTGCTTCTGTGAATAAGTGGGGGAAAACCGCGGATAACCTCTCAGCCAAAGGTTATCCACAAGCTTTTTCCGAAAAAACGTACCTAAAAGGGCAGCATTTCCACTGAATATGTGGATTTCCTGTTGAAAACATAAAGTTTTGCGGGCTCTTTTTTTACCCAGCACTGTTTAATATGTGGATAGGCTGTTGAAAAGTGATTAATCATCCGTTAACGGGGAGCTCTATCCACGGATATGTGGGTAACCTGTTGAAAACGAAGCCTCTTCGTCGAATAAAAAATCTTCAATGCTCGTTTCATTGTTGCTATAATAGGTTGACATGTATGATTGAAGAAGGCTAGGTACCCTGTATGAAGAAAAGATTACTTATTACTGGTTTTGTTATTTTGATTTTTCTCCTGCTGTTTTACGGCACGTATACATTAGCAACTTCTCGCGATTACCAGTTATTCGGAAACCTGACATCAAAGGTAGAGACGAATAAAAAGGTGGTTGCTCTGACCTTTGACGACGGTCCGACAGAGAATGTCGATCAGATTTTACCTTTATTGGACAAATACAATGTGAAAGCCACGTTTTTTCTAATTGGCCAAGATATTGAGAAATACCCCGAAGGCGCCAAGCAAATTGCTAAGGCGGGCCATCAAATCGGCAATCATACCTATTCACATAACCGTATGGTTTTCAAAACACCTTCCTTTATTAAAGAAGAGCTGGAAAAAACGGATCAGTTGATTCGCGATGCCGGCTATCAAGGTGACATTGACTTTCGCCCGCCGTATGGAAAAAAACTCATTGGGCTGCCCTATTATCTAAAAAAACAAAACAAGGAATCCATCACCTGGAACCTCGAGCCCGATAGCTTTTACAGCACCACGGCAGACAAGGTGAACTATGTGAAGGAAAATGTTACACCAGGTTCCATTATTCTGCTTCATCCAATGTATGAGGATAAGGACCACGTGCTGCAAACCATTGAGGGCGTCATCAAGAACTTGTTAGAACAAGGGTATACGTTTGTCACGGTTGATGAGCTTCAAAGCCTATAAGAGTCGTATGACCTCACATAACGAGGTCTTTTTTTATCCACAAAAAAAGGTATCTGACATTGAGCCTCGCAAGCCCAATTTCAGATACCTATTTTTACACTTTTAGCACGCGCTGACCGGCCGCCTTCATCAGCCGATTCATAATCGCATTTCCTACGCCTTCATTCGAAAACATCTCACTATAAATCAATTCAATGTCCTGTTTGTTGAAGCTTCGCAATGCTTCATAAATCGAGCTGGCAACCGTTTCAAGGCGCCCGCGCTCGCCGCAGGCAAAGACAAAGTCGGCATCATAGTAGGCTTCATTCTCCTTTGTCGTAAGAACGCCCACCTTCCTGCCTTCTCTCCTTTGTTCATTTACCAGCCTCTGAATCGCTTCCCTTGTTCCATCGACTAGATATAAAGGGGCATCCGGTGCATAGTGGCGGTATTTCATGCCAGGTGATTTTGGCGCTTCCTTTTCGTCAGCCAATGCCGGATCGACATGAACTTCACCGATTACTTCTTCCAGCTGCTCCTTTGTGACACCACCGGGTCGAAGGATAACCGGAATGGCGGTCGTACAATCGATTACAGTTGATTCCACTCCAACACCTGTCGGGCCGCCGTCCACAATTCCCGCAATCCTGCCGTCGAGATCTTCTTTTACATGCAAAGCCGTTGTTGGACTCGGCTTGCCTGAACGATTCGCACTTGGCGCCGCAATTGGCAGACCGGACTGCTTCAATACCGCCATCGCCACCGGATGATCAGGCATTCTCACTGCAACCGTCTCCAATCCAGCCGTTGCTTTATTGGAGAGAAATCCCTTTTTCAACGGAAAAATAATCGTTAATGGCCCTGGCCAAAAACGGTCCATTAAATATTGCGCTTTAGGGGAAATTTCCTCCACAAAGTCTGTCAGCTGGCTTTGCTCAGCAATATGAATAATTAACGGATTGTCACTTGGACGTCCCTTTGCCTCATAAATCTTGTTAACTGCTTGATCCTCTTTCGCATTTCCGCCCAAGCCATAAACCGTTTCAGTCGGAAACGCCACTACCTCATTTTTGCTTAAAAAATCAGCGGCTTGTTGAATTTGTGGATAATTTTCCAGATTATCCACAAACTTATCCACTGACCAATAATTTGTAATCATCATTCTCCACCTTCAGAAATACCAAAATTTACGCTAATTTCCTTTGAAAGTATAAAAGAAGATAGTGAACAACTCAAGTCTTATCCACAAATTGTGGATAAAAATCTTCATTTTGTGGATAATTTTGTGGATATTAGCATGTTTTAGAGAGAAATTTTTAGAAAAACCGAGTTATCCACAGTAAGAATGTGTTGAACATGGCCAGCTCGGGATAAAACCGGCGGCAGCTCCGATTTCTTAATCTGTTGAAAACCCAAAAGCTCAACAAGCTTTACCGCTCCAATTTTATTCGTGGCCATAAAGATTTCCTTCATGCCCTTTTCAGTCGCAAGCAGGAAAATCTGCTCGAATAAAATATATACATCATTTTTCATCGTTTGCGACGTCATTACCAACGAGCGCAGCAGTCCAACTTCACCAAACTGTTCAATTCCTATTGTTGCCTGAATGTCACCTATTTCATCCTCCATAATGAGGAAAGAATCAATGGTTCCCTTCACACCCTCCGCACTCAGCCCTGCACGTTCTAGAAAAATCTTTAAGTTATCTACATCATCTGTGATTGCACACCGAATCACTGCGCTCATAAAACTCCCCCCTAGTTTCATATCGTTAAACTATTAATATGAAAAAATAGAGAGAGTAGAACCTTTATTTTTATTTTCTGGCCGGGTGGTCATTAGGTAATAAAATTGGATGTGGATAACTCCTTCATACGTGTAAAAAGGAAAGAAGTGTAGCTTCTTCCCTTGCTTAACCAAATAGACTATCCCATATTTCTTTTACAAAAAACTTCACTTTAACCGGCTGTTCATCTTCACTTGTGTATACAGGTGCTGTTTGCTTGGAGTTAGCCTGTTCGACTTCCATTTCCTTTGCAGCTTCCCTCTTTTCATCTGTTGCTACAGTGGACTTCTCTTCATCAGATGATTGTGTTTCAGTTTCAGCTGTTTGTGTTGAAGTTACAACCGTTTCTGCTGCTTGCTTGCGATGATCCTCGTTATCCCTTGACGGCTCTTCTTTCTCAACAACTACGTTGCTTACCACTGCTGCTTCGATATTTTTTTCCTCCGCAGCTGCCTGTTCCTTGCTGTCCTTTTGTTCAGTGGACTTTACTGGTTTATCCTTTTGCTCAGAAGGTCTTTCTTCTGGAATAGAGGATTCTTCGTTGTCTGCTTTCTTTTTATCATCGTTATCAGCGATCTTCTCTTCTTCATCAAACCCTTCGCTGACAGCTACGCCGCTTGAGAAATCAAGGAAGCATAATGGCGGGAATAACACGCACCACCAATTGGCGCCTTCTCCGTCGCCAAGGGTAATAAGAATCGCTTCATACTGACCTGCTGGGTATAAAAATTGTCCGTAAAGCTTCGTAGGAAAATCTACTAGACCGAATTCGACCTTCACGCTTTGATTCACCTGTTCTTCTTCAAGCACCTGCTCAGCAATCCTCTGAATGTCTGGCATACCAGCCTTGATTACTTCTCTTGCTTCCTCTTTTGAAGTAAGAGCTGATACCCATTGGGTAATCTCCTTGTTAACCTCATCACGGACCATTCTCTTGATCGCCTGATCCTCCCCACTGTCACTGTTGGCAAGAATACGCAGGCGAATCGCATCATTTGGTATGATGACAGCATCGTTTGCCGTTACTTCATTTTTAGGTATATATAAACTTAAAATGGTTCCAATTGATAGGATAAATAGATAAATGATTGCTAGATTTTTTCTTTTCATGTAGAACACCGCCCCTTCACTAACCCATTGTGGACAGGAAGGTGGATTTTTAAACTAGCAAAAAATGAAAAAATTTTTTAATAGATTCGGTGTCAGGCACCGAAAATGGACACTTTAGCCATTTTGTCCTTTTGTGGTGCCTGACACCGGGTTGATTTCCATGAATACCATTCTGTCTTTTCCATTGATGTCATATACCGTTTCTATGTGTGCCTTAGGGAAGGCTTGATGCAGGAGTTGTGATACATCCTGACTTTGTCCCGCTCCTACTTCAAATCCGACGAGTGATTTTTCTTTTAAAACAAAAGGAAGCTCTTCGGCAAATCGACGGTACAAATCAAGTCCATCCTCGCCGGCAAATAGGGCGCTATGGGGCTCATGATCTGTCACGACAACGGACATCTCTACCATATCTCCAAGTGGAATATAGGGTGGATTGGAAATCACCACATCAAACCTCTGACCAGCTTCGATAAACGGCTTCAGCAAATCACCTTTAACGAAGGTTACATCCGCATCAAGCTGTTCTGCATTGCCAGAGGCAACGGCCAATGCACTCTCCGAAATGTCACTTGCCGTAACTGACAGCATCGGCCGCTCTAATTTTAACGAAATCGCAATTGCCCCGCTGCCCGTTCCAACATCAGCAACCGCCACAGACTGCCCATCACCAAATAAACGAGATATCCGCTCCAATGCTCCGAGCACAAGCTCCTCTGTTTCAGGCCTTGGGATTAACACACTCTCATTCACTCGAAACCTGCGGCCATAAAACTCCTCATGACCGATTATGTACTGGACCGGCGTCCCCTCACCGTGAAGCTCTACAGCACCACGGAAATGGTCCTCCACTTCAGGCTCCAGCTCCTCACGCAGATTCGCCAGGAGCTTTGTACGATCCATCTGTAATAAATAACGCAGCAATAATTCTCCGGCATTTTCGTCACGATTCTTTTCTTTTAAAAAAGAAGAAGCCCATTGAAGAGCTTCGTAAATTCTAGCCATATCTTAATCCTCTGCGCTTTCCAGCTTGCTTGATTGTTCTTCCATAATAAGAGCATCAATGATGTCATCGATTTTCCCTTGAAGAATTTGATCAAGCTTTTGGATGGTTAGACCAATACGGTGGTCTGTCACGCGGTTTTGCGGGAAGTTATACGTACGAATTCGCTCAGAACGGTCACCTGTACCAACCGCCGATTTACGCTGCTGATCATATTCAGCCTGCGCTTCACGCTGGAATTTATCGTACACACGGGCACGAAGAACCTTCATCGCTTTTTCTTTGTTCTTAATCTGGGATTTTTCATCCTGACAGGAAACAACCGTACCTGTTGGGATATGAGTTAAACGAACGGCTGACATGGTCGTGTTAACACTTTGTCCGCCTGGTCCGCTGGAAGCAAACGTGTCGACACGGATATCCTTATCATGGATTTCCACTTCCACTTCCTCTGTTTCAGGAAGAACGGCAACGGTTGCAGTAGAAGTATGAATACGGCCGCCAGATTCTGTTTCAGGAACACGCTGTACACGGTGGGCCCCATTTTCAAACTTCAGCTTGGAGTAGGCACCTTTACCGTTAATCATGAAGATAATCTCTTTATAGCCGCCGACACCTGTTGTGCTCGCCTCGATGACATCCGTTTTCCAGCCTTGCGCTTCAGCAAACTTGCTGTACATGCGGTATAGGTCTCCAGCAAACAGTGCTGCTTCATCACCGCCGGCAGCACCGCGGATTTCCATAATAACGTTTTTATCATCATTAGGGTCTTTCGGGATCAAAAGAATTCTTAGTCTTGCTTCCAATTCTTCGATACGGTCCTCTAATTCGGAAAGCTCTTCCTTCACCATTTCACGCATTTCCGGGTCAAGCTTTTCCTCAAGCATTTCCTTTGCATCACTTAATTGCTCTTTTACTTCTTTGTATTCGCGATAGGTTATAACAGTTTCCTGTATATCAGACTGCTCTTTTGAATAATCACGCAGCTTATTTGTGTCACTTACAATTGCTGGATCACTTAAGAGCTCGTTCAGCCTATCGTAGCGATCCTCCACAGCTTGAAGACGATCAAACACGGTCATTCACCTCATTTATTTAAAATAGATCATTTAAGTATGTTAAAGCGTAAAAATTAGTAGTACTCATATGTCGTTAAAATCTCATCACCATACGCATATCGTTCCACATGCATAACATTCTAATTATAGTATAGGCAATATTCTTCGTCAAAACCCCATTTGGAAGCAAAAGAACCGTCCCTCTGCTTCTTCGGTTCTCCTGCTTCCAAATCTTTGAACATCAAAAAACAGGCAAGATTGAAACTTGCCTGTTTTTGTTTGTTTAACATTTTATTACTGTCCAACTCCAGGCGCCATCGGCTCGAGGTCATAAGCCAATCCGTCAAGAAGGTTAAAGAACAACCTTCATGCCGGCTCGTCTTATGCTTGTCGCCGATAAGCGGGCGCCTTCCGTTTTCATTACTTGATACCGTATTTTTTGTTGAAACGATCAACACGACCGCCAGCTTCAGCGAACTTTTGACGTCCTGTGTAGAATGGGTGACATTCTGAACATGTCTCAACACGGATTAATTCCTTAACTGAGCCAGTTTCAAATTCGTTACCGCAAGCACATTTCACTGTAGCTTTTTTGTAATTAGGATGAATTCCTGATTTCATTCCTTTTCAGCTCCTTCCGCCCTGAATCTCTCGAAACAGAGTTATATGTTACAGCGTAACAATTATACGCTATTTATTACTGAAAAACACTCTTCATATTATAGCAAGGACTATTTTGAAATGCAACTTCTGTTTTATTCCTGTTTTTTAGTCACTGTTAGACATGGTTGTTGATTTCCGTTTCAGGCACTTCGCTTTCCGCGGGCGACCGCAGGAGTCTTCGTGCCTTACACTTCAATCAACAAATTAATTTTATAAAAATTAATATCAGCTACAATTTAAATTAAATCACTAACCTAAGAACGCTTTGCCTTCATTTCATCACTTAATGCAGCAAAGAAATCCTCATTTGATTTCGTTTGCTTTAGCTTGCGAAGGAATTTCTCGGCAAAGTCTGGCGCGTCTGACATGGATTTACGGATAGCCCATAATAGGTCAAGACGATCCTTTGGAATTAGAAGCTCTTCCTTACGCGTACCAGAGCGACGAATATCGATAGCCGGGAAGATTCTTCTTTCAGCCAAGGAGCGGTCAAGGTGAAGCTCCATATTACCGGTTCCTTTAAATTCCTCATAGATAACATCGTCCATACGGGATCCTGTATCAACAAGCGCCGTTGCTAAAATGGTTAAGCTTCCACCTTCTTCAATATTACGTGCCGCCCCGAAGAAGCGTTTTGGACGGTGGAACGCTGCCGGGTCAATCCCCCCTGACAATGTACGGCCGCTTGGCGGAATAACAAGGTTGTAAGCACGAGCCAATCTCGTAATACTGTCCATTAAAATCACAACATCACGCTTGTGCTCCACAAGGCGCATCGCACGCTCAAGCACGAGCTCCGCTACTTTAATGTGGTTTTCCGGTACCTCATCAAAGGTTGAGCTGACAACGTCACCGGCAACAGAGCGTTCAATGTCTGTCACCTCTTCCGGACGCTCATCGATTAATAGAACGATTAACTCTGCTTCCGGATGATTTGTTGTTACACTGTTGGCGATTTCTTTAATCAGCATCGTTTTCCCTGCTTTCGGAGGGGCCACAATCAGACCACGCTGACCAAATCCCACCGGTGCCACGACGTCCATAATACGCGTTGAAATATTTTTATGTGTCGTTTCAAGCTTCATTTGTCTGTTTGGATATAATGGAGTCAGGCCAGGAAAATGAACACGTTCCTTCGATGTTTCCGGGTCATCGCCATTCACCGCTTCAACCTGGAGCAAGCCGAAATAACGCTCATTTTCTTTAGGAGGACGAACTTTACCCGATACCTTATCCCCGTTTCGTAGATCAAATCGGCGAATTTGTGAGGCTGAAATATAAATATCCTCTGAACTTGGAGAGTAATTGATCGGTCTTAAAAATCCGAAGCCCTCTGATTGAATAATTTCGAGGACACCTTCCATGAAAAAGTACCCTTCCTGTTCAGCACGTGCTTTTAAAATGGCGAAAATTAATTCCTTTTTTGTGAGCTTGCTGTAATATGATACCTTATATTCGCGAGCTAATTCGTAAAGCTCCTTTAACTTCATATTCTCTAAACTTGATATATTTAATCCCATGATTCCACCACTCTTTTGAATTTTCAATCATTCCCTCCACGAGCAGAACATTCAGGCAGTATTGTATGAAAGGCAAAAGGAAAGATTTTTTTAACACTTGAGGTTCTTACTTTTTTGAAGAATGTCTTATACGTGATTTTGAATATTCGAAGACAAAAATAATGTTTATTTTACCCTCTCTTGTGAAACTTAACAATATTTATTTTTTAAAAATAGGGAATGAAAGGTTTTTTATCTATATGAAAGTGCAACAGCTATTCAGAAGTAAACAAGTAGCTGTTGCTTTATCTCTTCTGAAAGGAAATTTCTCTATATGGAAGGCTATATCATGCCCTGCCATTGGCAAGGCGCTTTTTTATTGCTCTGCGCCTACCCCCTCGAGTCATAAGCTGGTCGGGGGGTGATCAAGGCGCTTCTGCTTTTCATATTATCCAATAACTAAATTAGGCTTTTTCTTTAAACTATGTGTTCCTTCAATGAAACGAACGGTACCTGATTTTGCACGCATAACGACAGAATGTGTGGTTGCGTGTGAGCCTTTGAACTGAACTCCGCGCAGCAATTCTCCGTCCGTAATACCCGTTGCAGCAAAAATAGCGTCGTCACCTTTTACTAGGTCATCCATTAGAAGAACCTTGCTTGGGTCTACTCCCATACTTAAGCAGCGCTGTAATTGAGCGTCATCCTCTGGTAGTAGCTTCCCTTGAAGTTCACCGCCAAGACATTTCAATGCAACTGCCGCAAGTACACCCTCAGGGGCACCGCCTGCTCCAAATAAAATATCAACACCTGTGAAGTCGAATGCTGTATTGATGGCTCCTGCCACGTCACCGTTATCGATTAGCTTAATTCGTGCGCCTGCTTCTCGGATCTGTTGAATAATGTGAGCATGACGTTCACGGTTTAATATCGTTGCCACGACATCTTCAATATTTTTATTTTTCGCCTTCGCTACAGCTTTAAGGTTATCAATCACTGGTGCATTGATATCGATACAGCCCACACATTCTGGCCCAACAGCAATTTTATCCATATACATATCTGGGGCATGCAGAAGGTTTCCTTTATCCGCAATCGCAAGTACGGCAAGTGCATTCCAGCCGCCTGCAGCAAGGATTTCAGTCCCTTCTACCGGGTCAACAGCTACGTCAACCTCTGGTCCAATACCGGTTCCAAGCTTTTCACCGATATACAGCATTGGCGCTTCATCCATTTCACCCTCACCGATTACAACTGTTCCCTTCATATCAACCGTGTTGAAAATGTCACGCATGGCTGTAGTTGCAGCATCATCTGCTTCATCCTTCTTACCACGACCCATCCAACGTGCAGATGCCTGTGCAGCTCCCTCTGTTACACGTACCAACTCCATTGTTAAACTTCTTTCCACTGTGTTTCCCCCCTAGTATTTCCCTTTGTATGTTAAACAAAATTGTTGATTTCCGTTCAAGGCACTTCGCTTTCCACGGGCGACCGCCGAGCCTCCTCGACAGTCTCGCTTCTCCCGTAGGAGTCTTCGTGCCTTCCACTCCAATCAACAAGTTTACCAAAATAAACAATAGGCTTTAAACACTGCCTTGAAATCAAGCATTTTTCGTTTGTTCGATTTCATCCTTGGATAAGTTTTCGCGCCAAACGGTGGCACCTAATCCGTTTAATTTTTCTACCATATGACTGTAGCCGCGATCAATATGTTCAAGCCCTGTTACTTCTGTGACACCTTCAGCCATAAGACCGGCAATCACAAGCGCAGCTCCTGCACGCAGGTCACTGGCTTTTACCTTGGCCCCCTCAAGCTGTACCGGTCCATTAATAACGGCAGAGCGTCCTTCCACTTTGATGTTAGCATTCATTCGTCTTAGCTCATCAATATGCTTAAAGCGAGCTCCATAGATCGTATCCGTAACAATACTCGTTCCCTCTGCCCTTGTTAATAGAGAAGTCATCGGCTGCTGCAAATCTGTTGGAAAACCAGGATACACAAGCGTTTTAATGTCGATTGCTTTCATTTTCGGAACGGAACGGACAAATATTTGATCATCATTGACCTCAATATGGACACCCATTTCTCGAAGCTTGGCAAGCAACGATTCTAGATGCTGCGGAATCACATTATCCACAAGCACGCCATCACCAGCAGCAGCGCCGAGAATGATATATGTACCTGCTTCAATTCGGTCAGGAATAATCGTGTGTCGGCAGCCATGAAGCTGGTCGACTCCCTCAATCCGAATCACATCCGTACCGGCACCTTTTATTTTTGCCCCCATATTGGTCAGCAGTGTAGCAACATCAATAATCTCCGGCTCTTTTGCCGCATTTTCAATAACCGTACGTCCTTTCGCACGAACCGCTGCCAGCATGATATTAATTGTTGCTCCTACACTGACAACATCCAAGTAAATCCGTGCGCCCTTTAGTTCATCTGCTCGCAGATAAATAGCACCCTGTTCATTGGTCACTTGTGCTCCAAGTGCTTCAAACCCTTTAATATGCTGATCAATTGGGCGCGGACCAAGATGACATCCACCAGGCAAACCAATCACAGCTTTTTTAAAACGACCAAGCATGGCACCCATCAAATAGTAGGATGCACGAAGCATTTTGACTTTTCCGTTCGGCAGGGGCATGGAAATCATCGTTGAAGGGTCAACCGTCATATCATTGTCGGTAAATTCCACTTTTCCGCCAACCTCTTCTAATAATCCTTTTAAAATCTGGACATCTGAGATATCAGGCAACCCTTCAATCGTTACAGGAGAATCAGCGAGAATAGTGGCAGGAATTAACGCAACAGCGCTATTTTTGGCACCGCTGATTCGAACTGTCCCTTTTAATGGATAGCCGCCTGCAATCATTAATTTTTCCATTTTAAACTCCCTTCAAAGTCATGTTGTATATCAAATTCGCTTGTCGAATTTGCGCCCGGATTTTTATCGAGCTCGCTCGATAAATTACCTTTAAAAAAACCGTGGCATCCGCCGGAGGCTTAACTTCATTCAGCCGGGGTTTAACCCCTCTGAGCCAGAGAACTTATTTCATTCAATCATTAAACTTTAGAAGCGAAGAACTACTGCTGAATGAAGTTAATTCATTCTTCATGCTTACCTTAGAAGATCATGGCTTGTCTTGTCTTTTTCGAAGGCTCTTTTGTTATTCATTTACTCTTAGCTGTGGAACACGATGTTGTTGATTTCCGTTTTTCGAGCGAAGATCAACATGCTAGCATCCATCCTGTACTTAAACACAGCATTTGTTTTGACACCCATTCTTTATTTTACACAAAAAATAAGGGACTTCTATCAAATTGGAAAAATTTTTCCCTATTTCACTAAAATTTTTCTGAAAATACTATATTGGAAAAGTAATTCGCGAGTTTTTTCTTGGGGAATAGGCTGACTTAAGCATCAATCATCTGCCAATGGTTGTGACTGTGCAGTTCAGGAGTCAGTGCCGATGAAGATGGTGGCTGCGGCACTATTTAGATAAGAGCACCAAGCTTTATAAAGCAAGGCACTTTTGATAATTAACTACTCTTTAGTCTTCCAATCAAACAGCCTTCATTCCATCTGGAGTCATTGGGATTTTAACTGTAATATTGGGTGCAATAGCAGCCAATTCTTTTCCTTCTCTAATCATGCCTTCAGCATCAAGAGCGATTACTTCTCCACTTACTGAGCCAGGAACAAGGGTTGCAAATTCTCTCAGGCGGTCATGAAAAGAAATATTTTTTTCTTTAGCAACAAGGGAAGGATTTGTTGTTACACCGGAAATAATCCCAAGTTCATGCGCCTCTTTGATTTCTTCCATATTTGCAGTATCGATAAAAAGCTTTATCAGTATACCCCTCTCGAGTGAAAAATTTACTTATTACAGCTTTTTTATTTTTTACAGAAGGATTTTAAATAAACAAGAAGTAAGTGGTATGTACTAATGCATTGAAAACCGCCTTTAAAAAAGGCGGTTTCCCTATAAACAAACGTTTCGATTTACGCTTTACCTGAAGAACCAAACTCACCAATCTTGCCGATAACCGTTGCTTTGATTACTTCACGTGCAGGTCCTAAGTATTTACGTGGATCATAGACTTCTTTATCTGCATCTAAAATTTCACGAATACGTTTTGTTGATTCAATTTGATTTTCTGTATTCACGTTGATTTTGGCCGTACCTAAAGAAATAGCCTTTTGGATATCCTTTGTTGGGATTCCAGTTCCGCCGTGAAGTACAAGTGGTACACCTGTTGCATTTCTTACTTCTTCCATTTCTTTAAAGCCTAAGTTTGGCTCACCTTTGTATGGACCGTGAACAGATCCAAGCGCAGGTGCTAGTGCGTCGATACCTGTACGTTTTACAAGCTCTTCACACTCTTTTGGATCAGCATAGATTACGCCGTCCGCTACTACATCGTCTTCCTGTCCGCCGACTACTCCAAGCTCAGCTTCAACAGAGACACCCTTAGAATGAGCATATTCAACGACCTTTGAAGTCGTTGCAATATTTTCTTCAAATGGATGATGTGACGCATCTATCATAACTGATGTAAAGCCAGCATCAATTGCTTCTTTACATTTTTCAAAACTAGAACCATGATCTAAGTGAATCGCAACTGGAACAGTGATTTTTAGATCTTCTAATAACCCTTCAACCATTTTTACAACAGTTTTGAATCCACTCATATAGCGGCCTGCACCTTCAGAAACCCCTAGAATTACTGGTGATTTTTCTTCTTCTGCAGCTTGAAGAATCGCTTGAGCGTACTCAAGGTTATTTACGTTAAATTGGCCGACTGCATAGCCTTCTGATTTTGCTTTGTTAAGCATTTCAGTCATAGAAACTAAAGGCATATGTGTTCCTCCCTTTTCTTTATGGTTCATTCCATATAATACTTATATCAGTTTTCCCTTTAGAGCTGAAAGTATGTAATAACTATATACAGAACGAAGGAATAAACATCCATTGCAAATTCCAATTTGTATCATATCAAAATAATAATAGAAATGCTAATGTTCTAACAAAGTTTTACACAGTGATTTTCAACCTTAAAAAAGTAAACCGCTTCCAAGTGCATAGGGAGTACAATCTGCCTGAAAATGTCTTTTTTTTGTCTATTTTTCGTCTTTTTAGATTTTACTGTGCCAAATATTTAGCAACCGCAACACGGATATCTTCAATATCAAACGGCTTTGCAAAATGCGTTATCGCACCTAAGTCCATCGCTTCCTGAATCATATCCAATTCCCCATATGCTGTCATGAGCACAACTTTAATATCCGGAATCATTTCCTTCATCCGTTTTAAAATTTCAATTCCATCCATACCTGGAATTTTCATATCAAGCAGCACCAAATCTGGTACATTATCCTTTACGATTTCCAATGCCTGCAGACCATTCGCAGCCTGATACGTATCATACCCTTCTTTTTGCAATACCTCATTTAATAATATACGGATTCCGAACTGATCATCTACAATAAGTATTTTCTTTTCCATTGTGACACCTCTTCCTCTGCATTAAGTTTCTAGTATGTTGATTTATTTTTTCAATTTCACTTTTAAACAGATTTACTCTATATTCATATTACATTCTACTTTCCCTTTTGAAAATCCTTCCTGATTTATATGATTAATAAGAACTATTCTATAACACAATATACCTAGCCTATAAAATCTTTATAACAAAAAATGAAAGACAATATAGAAAAAGGTAAAATGCAGGTGTGCTTATGTTTACAGACTATTCTGTTACTTAACTAAAGTGTACTAGTATAGGTTATTTTCTTAATTCGATACATGTGTGTTAGTATATGTATTGTTTGTGTATTACAGCCAAGCTATATTCCATCAAAAATTATATTTCTATATAAACGTCTACTTGGAGGAGATAATTTGTTAAAAATTTTTGCAACCCAGCTAAATGGATTATTCACAAAAATTCGCGATGAACAAATGGAGGATATGGAAGACGGTGCACGTTTGCTGGCTCAGGCCATTATCGCTGACGGAAAAATCTATGTGTACGGCACAGCTGAAATGGCAGCCGTGGCAAGCGAAGCTGCCTATGGTGCCGAGCCTCTCACCCACGCAGTTGCTTTGACACCAGACGATATGGAACAGGTCTCCAGCGTTGACCGTGTACTAATTGTAACCCGCCATTCAACAGATACAGAAGCTTTAGCCGTAGCACAAAAACTTGCCGATCAGGGTATTTCCTTTGTAACATTGTCCACACATCAAGAATCAGAGGAGGAATCGATTGCAGAGCTTGCCGATGTCGCCATCGATCTATCGCTGCGTAATGGATTGGTTCCGACTGACGACGGCGGACGATGCGGATATCCCTTCTCTATGGCCGCGTTGTACGCATATTATGGGTTAAAATTTACAATTGACGAAATTTTGGCTGATTACTAAATAACTTATTTTTTAAAAAGGCTGTTTGCAGATGAAACCTTCTCCTTTAACCAAGGAATGTAAGTTGACTGCACACAGCCTTTTTCTTTTTCCCAAAAAACAAAAAAGCCTTGCAACAAACAAGGCTTTTCTGCTTACTTTTCTTCTCTATCTTTCAAAGACGCTCCGATAAAGTCACGGAATAACGGCTGTGGACGGTTTGGTCTTGAGATAAACTCCGGATGGAATTGGGATGCCACGAACCAAGGGTGGTCCTGAAGCTCCACGATTTCCACTAGACGGCCGTCAGGGCTTGTTCCTGAGAATACAAAGCCTGCCTTTTCCATTTGCGGGCGGTACTGATTGTTAAACTCATAGCGGTGGCGATGACGCTCATAAACCACTTCATCCTGGTATGCATCGTATGCTTTTGTACCTTCAGCCAGCTTACATGGATATAAACCAAGGCGAAGTGTACCACCAAGATCTTCAATATCCTTTTGCTCTGGAAGCAGGTCAATAATCGCATGCGGTGTTTCTGGATAAATTTCAGATGAATGTGCTCCTTCTAAATGAAGAACATTGCGTGCATACTCAATCGATGCAAGCTGCATGCCTAAGCAAATTCCAAGGAATGGACGTTTTTGTTCACGAGCATAACGAATGGCAGAAATTTTCCCTTCGATTCCGCGGTCACCGAATCCGCCGGGAACAAGCACTCCATCCACATCATTTAAAAGATCTGCTACATTCTCATCATTTACATCTTCTGAGTTAATCCATTTAATATCAATTTTTGAATCAAATGCATAACCAGCGTGCTTCAACGCTTCAACAACAGATAGGTAGGCATCCTGAAGCTCCACGTACTTTCCAACAAGACCGATCGTTGTCTTCTTAGAAAGATTGCGTACTTTTTCAAGTAAAGCTGTCCATTCTGTCATATCCGCATCACGGCATTCTAATTTCAAATGATTGCAGACGATAGAATCCATCTTTTGCGCCTGAAGGGCTAATGGAATCGATAATAGATGGTCTGCATCTTCACATTCGATTACGGCATTTTTATCAATATCACAGAAAAGGGCAATCTTGTCCTTCATATCCTGTGTCATTGGCATTTCTGTACGAACGACAATGATATTTGGCTGGATGCCAAGGCTGCGTAATTCTTTAACACTGTGCTGTGTCGGCTTTGTCTTCATTTCGCCAGCTGCTTTAATATATGGCACAAGTGTACAGTGAACATACATCACATTATCAGCACCGACATCACTTTTTACCTGACGGATCGCTTCTAAGAATGGCAATGACTCGATGTCGCCTACTGTACCGCCGATTTCTGTAATTACCACATCCGCGTTTGTTTCACGGCCGGAGCGGAATAAACGCTCTTTAATTTCGTTTGTGATATGAGGAATTACCTGAACGGTTCCACCTAAATAATCACCGCGGCGTTCTTTTTTCAAAACAGTAGAGTACACTTTCCCTGTTGTCACATTGCTGTATTTGTTTAGGTTAATATCAATAAAGCGCTCATAGTGCCCTAAGTCTAAGTCTGTTTCGGCACCATCATCTGTTACAAACACTTCACCATGCTGGTATGGACTCATGGTTCCTGGGTCCACGTTAATGTATGGGTCAAATTTTTGAATCGTTACATTGACCCCGCGGTTTTTTAATAATCTTCCCAATGATGCTGCTGTAATTCCCTTTCCCAGCGACGACACAACGCCACCAGTTACAAAAATATATTTTGTCATGATTAAAATTCCCCCTCCATAACAGTTTGTACAAATTCTCTTTTATTTAAAGACAGTAAATAAGTGAAATATGATGAACTTCCAGTTAATGTGGTCATTCATATAAAAATACATGCCAAAGATGCATGAAAAAAGGCTGCCCCTGCTTTTTGGACAGACAAAAAACAATATTGATATAGGGGAAAACCAATAAAAAAACAAAAACGCTCCTCTTACTTCTTCTTACAAAGTAAGGGAGCGCTACTCTCAAAAATTTATCCGTTCCTCGTTTGAGGAGCCCAAAAAGTATTCTACAAGTGTCGACACAAAATGTCAATATGAAAATTACTTATCTAGACCGTCTTCTAAATCATCGGCCAGATCTTCATCTTCTTCATCATCTTCGTCAAGATCGAACTCTTCATCCAATTCTTCATCTAAATCTAGATCGTCATCGTCATCGTCCAAATCTAAATCCTCATCAAGGTCATCGTCGTCATCGTCATCATCATCTAGGTCCAGATCATCATCAAGATCGTCGTCATCATCTAACAGATCATCGTCATCGTCATCTAACTCATCGAATACGTCATCTTCAAAGTCGTCTAACTCTAGATCGTCATCTTCAACAACCTTCTTCGCTTTCTTCTTCTTCTTCGCTTTAACAGGATTGACGATTTCTTCTACCACTTGATCAACTGGGTACCAAACACGCAGTCCCCATTGATTATCGCCAATAGCTAAAAAGCGGCCGTCTATATTTAAATCAGTATAAAATTGAGCAATTCTCTTTTTCAATTCCTCTTCAGTAAGTCCGGTAATGTTTGCTATTTCTTCCGTTAAATCTTTAAAAGTAATTGCTGCTTTTCTTTCTTCCATGATTTCGTAAGCAATCTCTATTAAAGACATTTCCATTATTTCTTCTTTTGAGAACTGAGCTAAACTCAAGATCCGCACTTCCTTTCTATCTAATCCCACATTCATTGCAGCCATATACGTAGCCCGTCCAGTTTAAGAAAATCAGCGAGCATGCTGCTGTACGTATTGATTCATTATGTAATTCTGTATAAACTATGAATCGTGCCATTTCTACGCAAAATACATATTCTTCATTATAAACAAAATATTGGTGTTTATGCTAGCACTAGCTGATGTTTCTAGCATATTTTTCACAACTTATTTCTTTGTAGCCTGTAATTTTTCTTTTAACAGTTTTTTCTTAACAATAGACCTCTTTTTCGGCTGTTTACGAAGTTCCTTCCGGGCTAATAGAAAAAAATAAATGGAAAATAAAAAGAATGGAATGGCTCCGAGCTGTTGTTTGTAAAGATAATACGAAACGGTCAACGCTCCAGTCCAACCCAAAATTTTGAAAATAAACCGCTTCAAGCCTTTCACATCCTGAACTAGAATAAATAAAAAACTCTCCTGCTGTAAAAGCGAAGTAATTTACAGCCTTCCCAATCTATGGATTTCTCATAAGACCATACTATCATTTATATGTAAATTTGTTGTAAAAACACCAAATAATTCTCCATTATTCCAAAACAATTTCATAAAACTGTTACAGCCCTGTCACAATCTTTAACGCATGAAAGCACCGGGGGACAGTCCCCCGGCGCTTTCATGCGGCGCAGTGCTCTACATGTTTCGGCGGTATTGGCCGCCTACCTCGTAAAGCGCGCGGGTAATTTGACCAAGGCTGGCGAATTTGACGGTTTCCATGAGTTCGTTGAAGATGTTGCCTCCACTCGTTGCTGTCTGCTTCAATCGGTCCAGCGCTGCATCTACAACAGCTTTATTCCGCTCCTGAAAACTCCTTAGATTCGTAATCTGTGTCTCCTTCTCCTCCCTTGAGGCACGAGCCAGCTCCATGTTATCCAGCTCTTCCTCCTTAGGTGGCGTTGGGTTTACGTACGTATTCACCCCGATAATCGGCAGCCCTCCTGTTGACTTTAAGGTTTCGTAATACATCGACTGCTCCTGAATCTGCCCTCTTTGATACTGCGTCTCCATGGCACCCAGGACTCCGCCTCTATCATCTAAGCGTTCGAACTCCCTTAATACAGCTTCCTCTACAAGCTCGGTCAGCTCCTCGATCATGAACGACCCTTGTAGTGGATTTTCGTTCGTTGATAAGCCATGTTCCTTTGTAATAATCATTTGAATTGCCATTGCACGTCTGACCGATTCCTCTGTTGGCGTTGTAACGGCCTCATCATAGGCATTCGTATGCAGAGAATTACAGTTATCCTGTAAAGCCATCAACGCCTGAAGCGTCGTCCGGATATCATTAAAGTTCATTTCCTGCGCATGCAGTGACCGTCCCGAGGTCTGAATATGATATTTTAGCTTTTGACTTCGCTCGTTGGCACCATATTTGTCTCGCATCACAACTGCCCAAATTCGCCGTGCTACCCTGCCAATCACGCTATACTCCGGATCCAGTCCGTTCGAGAAAAAGAACGATAAGTTTGGCGCGAAGTCATCAATCTTCATCCCTCTGCTCAAATAATACTCAACATACGTAAAGCCATTTGCCAGGGTAAATGCCAGCTGCGAAATGGGGTTGGCCCCCGCTTCTGCTATATGATAGCCGGAAATCGAAACAGAGTAATAATTTCGTACTTGGTGATCAATGAAATACTGCTGAATATCGCCCATCATCCTTAGAGCAAACTCCGTCGAGAAAATACACGTATTCTGTCCCTGGTCCTCTTTTAAAATATCCGCCTGCACCGTCCCTCTTACGGTCTGCAGTGCGGCCGCCATTACTTCGGCATACTCCGTTTCCGTGAGAGTTCGGCCCAGAGCAGCCGCCCTCTTTTCCACTTGCTGCGCAACGGCCGTATTCATGAACATCGCCAGAATAATCGGCGCCGGCCCGTTAATTGTCATCGAAACAGATGTAGACGGATCGCATAAATCAAAGCCTGCATAGAGTTTTTTCATATCATCAAGCGTACACACGCTGACGCCGCTCTCACCAATTTTCCCAAAAATATCAGGGCGCTCGTTAGGATCCTCGCCGTAAAGCGTCACGGAATCAAATGCCGTACTGAGGCGCTTCGCCTGATCATCCTTTGACAAATAATGAAACCGGCGGTTCGTCCGTTCCGGTGTCCCCTCACCAGCAAACTGACGCTTCGGGTCCTCCCCTTCTCGTTTAAACGGAAACACACCCGACGTATAAGGAAACCTTCCAGGCACATTTTCACGATAGACCCACGAAATAATCTCTCCATAATCCTTATAGTTTGGAAGCGCCACCTTCGGAATCAACAAGCCTGACAAGCTCTTTGTCTTTAGAACCGTCACGATTTCCTTATCACGAATTCTTGTTGTAAACTGTTCTCCCTCATAAAGCTCCTTTGTGCTTTCCCACTGTTCGAGAATCCGGACTGATTCCGGCGTTAGCTGCTCGAGTGTTTTCTCCTTAATCCTCTCCAGCTCATCAACTGTATCCTGCTGGCCGTTAAGCTCTCTTACTGCCTGAATCGCACCTTCCAGCTGGAACAGCTTACGTGCTACATCTGCCTGCACCGAAGCCTTCCGCTTGTAACTGTGGACCGTGTCAGTCACGCCGCGCAAATAAGTACGCTGCTCGTTCGGAATAATCACATGCTGCTTCTCCACCTTATCCTTCTTTGAAAAAGAAGTACCCCAGCCTAGACCCAATTTTTCATTGAGCTTTTGAACCAAGGCCGCCCACAACACATTCGTACCATAGTCGTTAAACTGACTTGCTATCGTGCCGTACACAGGCATTTCCTCCAGGCCTTTTTCAAACAGCATATGGCTGCGCTGATATTGTTTTTGCACCTGACTTTTGGCATCCTCTGAACCCTTACGCTCAAATTTATTAATAACGATTAAATCAGCATAATCAATCATATCGATCTTTTCCAGCTGTGATGGCGCACCAAATTCACTTGTCATCACATACATCGATACATCACAAATATCCGTGATGGCCGCATCACCCTGACCAATTCCGCTTGTCTCGATGACAATCAGGTCAAAGCCCGCGCATTGAACAACCTTTATGGCATCAGAAATCGCCGCTGATAATTCCGACTTTGACTTACGTGTGGCGAGGCTCCGCATATAAACACGAGGTGAAAAAATGGCATTCATGCGGATGCGGTCGCCCAGAAGTGCCCCGCCGGTTTTTTGCTTCGTCGGATCGATCGATAATACGGCGGCTTTTTTTTGCGGAAAATCCTGTAGGAAGCGGCGGATAAGCTCGTCAGTCAACGTACTCTTCCCCGCACCGCCTGTACCGGTAATACCTAACACAGGCACAGCCTTTGCCATCCTATTTATTTTTTCAAATAGAGCATTACTCGAAAAATGCTCCCCTTCGGCCCGCTGTTCTGCATGAGTAATCATCCTCGCAATGGAGTTCACCTCACCAGCCGCAAGTCTATCAACCACCTCTTCTGAAGCAGCCCCCAGCGGAAAGTCACATTCCTTAAGCATCGTATTGATCATGCCTTGTAGACCGTCACGAAGTCCATCCTCCGGAGAAAAAATCCGTGCTACACCGTACGCATGAAGCTCATTTATTTCCCGCGGAATGATAACGCCGCCCCCACCGCCAAAAATTTTGATATGGGAGGCGTTTCGTTCCTTTAAGAGATCCACCATATACTTGAAATATTCAACATGGCCGCCCTGATAGGAAGAAACAGCGATCCCATGGACATCCTCCTGGATCGCTGCATAAACCACTTCCTCGACCGACCTATTATGTCCCAGATGTATTACCTCTGCCCCGCTTGCCTGCAGAATTCTTCGCATGATATTAATCGAAGCATCATGCCCATCAAACAGACTTGAAGCGGTCACGAACCGGATTGTATTAGTTGGCCGATACATTTCTGGTTTCACAATAGATACACTCCTTTATATTCTCCTTAACCCCCTTAGCCCCCTCTACTAAAAACTCCATCTGCAGCTCGATATACTCATCAAGCGTGAATAGCTTACGCAGCTCCCAACGCCTGAATGCCCACATTTGTCCCTGTACGTAAATATTATGCGAATGCATTTTTATTTGATTGTCAGACATACTGATTTCACCGTTTTCCACACAGCGCTCAAGCATCTGTTTAAACACATCAACCATTTCTAATTCCTTGTGGAGCACATATGGAAGGGCATCCTTTGGTAGCGATTTTACCTCCTGATACATAACCAGAACCTCATCCTGCATCTCATCGACAACCCGGAAATAGTTGGCAATCGCCTGCCTGAGGTCTTCAATCGTGGTTTGCGGCTTTGTGTCAAGAATCCTCTGCAGCCGCTCCCGTACTTGATCATAAATTCGGTCACAGACTAAATACAGTACATCCTCTTTTGTTCGGATATATTCATACAAGGTTCCGATACTGAATCCTGCAGCCCGTGCAATTTCCCTTGTTGTTGTCCGGTGAAAGCCCTTTTCGATAAAAAGCTTTACCGCTCCATTAATCATTTGGTCTCTCCGCTTTTGGATGAGCCGTTCATCTTTTACTGATGCATGCACCTCTCGTTTTTTCATTGATACCTACCCGCCTGTCTATTTAATTAGGAAATAAATAGTCTAAAAATTAGCAAAATTAATGAGCCATGCCTCCTAAGATGAAAGCTGGTACAAAGCTATTTTTAGTTTTTTTAAACCTTCCTGCTTTTCCTTCGTTTTAATAAATACTGCGCTATTCATTAAAACATCGAACTTTTTGTTCTTCTATTATACAACAAAATCCGTCAGAACATTAAAAACTTTCCGTTTACTCTCTTTTAAATAATGAAATATTAGATTAAACCTTTCTTAAAACCTCTTAAAAATCCCTTCACAGCATTCGGGAAATAACCAGTCGCTGGATTTCCTGGGTCCCTTCGTAGATCTGCGTGATTTTGGCATCCCGCATAAAACGCTCGACAGGATAATCCTTTGTATAACCATAACCACCGAATACTTGAACGGCTTCTGTTGTAACCTTCATGGCTGTATCCCCGGCAAATAGCTTTGACATCGCTGATTCCTTGCCGTACGACAGGCCCTCTGATTCTCTCCAAGCTGCCTGATACGTTAAAAGCCGTGCCGCTTCAACACTTGTTGCCATATCAGCCAGCTTAAAGGCAATTCCCTGCTGGGCAGCTATCGGTTTCCCGAATTGATGACGCTGCTTGGAATAGGCAACAGCTGCATCTAGAGCTCCCTGAGCAATCCCCACAGCCTGCGCCGCAATGCCGTTCCGCCCACCGTCAAGAGTCATCATCGCAATTCTAAAGCCTTCTCCCACCTTGCCAAGCACATTCTCCTTTGGAATTTTACAATCCTGAAAAATGATCTCTGTTGTCGGCGAGGAGCGAATCCCGAGCTTCCTTTCCTTTTTCCCGATTAGAAATCCCGGTGTATCCTTCTCCAAAATAAAGGCAGTCGTCCCCTTCTGCTTTGCGGATGGATCAGTTAACGCAAAGACAATATAGATGTCGGCGACCCCGCCATTGGTGATAAAAATCTTCGAGCCGTTTAACACAAAGTGATCCTCTTCAAGCTTCGCGGTCGTCTTCATGGCGCCGGCATCAGAGCCGCTTCCAGGCTCAGTCAGACCATAAGCGCCAATTTTGTCACCTAATGCCATTGGCTTTAAATATTTTTGCTTCTGCTCCTCGGTGCCGAATTTATAAAGCGGCCACCCGGCAAGAGACGTATGAGCGGATAAAGTAACGGCTGTTGAGGCACAGACACGGGCTAATTCTTCAACTGCAATGCAGTAGGCCAAATAATCACTGCCGATGCCACCGTACTCCTCAGGCCACGGAATCCCCATTAAGCCCAGCTCCGCCATTTTATCGATAATGTCACGATCAAAGCGTTCCTCCTCATCCCTCTCTGCAGCCGTAGGGGCGACCTCATTCTGAGCGAAATCCCGAACCATCTTTCGAATCATTTCATGCTCTTCAGATAAAGTAAAAATCATATTTATTCCCCTTTGTTCGTATATACTATAGAGCCCTTTTTTGGAGCACTACATAGTTGTTGATTTCCATTCCAGGCACTTCGCTTTCCGCGGGCGACCGCCGAGCCTCCTCGACACTGCGTGTCTCCGGGGTCTCGCCTGTCTCGCTTCTCCCGCAGGAGTCTTCGTGCCTTCCACTACAATCAACCTGCTAAATAAAAAACAATGTACTCTAACTTCTGAGAACTTAATTAGTACATACTCTCGAGTTATAAATGCTTACTGATGACAACCCGTTGGATTTCGCTTGTGCCTTCGTAGATTTCCGTGATTTTGGCATCGCGGAAATAGCGCTCAACTGGGTACTCGTCTGTATATCCAGATTCGCCCAGCACTCCAATCGCCTCTGTTGTGATGTAGACAGCTGTCTTTGATGCGAATAATTTCGCGATTGAGGCCTCTTTCCCGCACGGAAGGCCCCGTCGCTTCAAATCAGCTGCACGATAGACTAACAGTTTGGCAGCTTCCAGATTGACTGCCATATCGGCCAGTTTAAACGCGATCCCCTGTTGTGTTTGGTTATTTTTTGAAAAAGAAACAGCTGCCTCAAAGGCTGCCTCTGCTATGCCGAGAGCCTGTGCAGCAATGCCGATGCGGCCGAATTCCAGATTCGCAAGGGCTATCCGAAAGCCTTCCCCTTCACCGCCCAGCCTGTTAGCAGCTGGTATTTTCATATTTTCAAAATACAGCTGCCTTGTTCGCGACCCATGGAGTCCCATTTTCTGTTCATCCTTGCCAATAATTAAACCTGGTGTATTTTTTTCAACAATAAAAGCAGTGATGCCCCGGCTTCTTAGAGACGGGTCTGTTAGAGCAAATAGAATATAAAGGTCAGCCTCCCCTCCATTTGTAATAAAAAGCTTGGAACCGTTGATGACATAATGATCACCAGTTTTGACCGCCTTTGTTTTGAGATTCGCTGCATCCGACCCTGCGTTAGCCTCTGTCAGGCAAAAGGCTCCTAGATACTGCCCTGAGGCCAGCTTCGGGACGTATGCTCTCTTCTGCTCCTCCGTCCCGAAAAGAAGAATCGGATTCGTTCCCACTGAGGTATGGACAGACAGGATAACCCCAACGGTGGCGCTAACCTTTGAAAGCTCATGAATGGTGATTATATAAGAAGTAAAGTCCTTTTCTTGCCCGCTGTATGTTCGCGGAACAGAAATTCCCATTAAGCCAAGCTCTCCCATTTTTTCGAGAATCCTTCTCGGAAACTCCCCCTGCTCCATACGGGGAATAAAGGGCTTTATCTCTTTTTCAGCAAAATCAATGACCTGTTTCCTTACCTGCTTCTGTTCTTTTGTAAATACCAGGTCCATATGATCCCCACTTTCTGCTGCTTGTTGAATTTTTTGCTCTGAAGGAGAGTAATTATTCATTAAAAATGGTAGTAAGTGTAAAACCGCGGATATATTTTTTCCCCGCCGCTAAAAAGTCCCACACTCTCTATTTATATTCATAAAACCCTCGGCCTGCCTTTCTGCCAAGCCAGCCTGCTTTTACATATTTTCTTAACAGCGGGCAGGGACGGTACTTATCCTCACCAAGGCCTTCATGAAGGGTCTCCATGATATAGAGGCATGTGTCGAGTCCAATGAAGTCAGCCAGTGTCAGCGGTCCCATCGGGTGATTCATGCCAAGCTTCATCACCTCATCAATCGCCTCCTTAGTAGCGACACCCTCATATAACGTAAAAATCGCTTCATTAATCATCGGCATGAGAATGCGGTTAGAGACAAAGCCGGGAAAATCATTCACCTCAACCGGTACTTTTTCCAATGTTTTCGTGATGCTCTTAATTGTTTCGTAGACTTCATCACCGGTTGCGAGACCGCGGATAATTTCTACCAGCTTCATTACCGGAACAGGATTCATAAAATGCATCCCAATTACCTTTTCCGGACGGTTCGTGCTTGCGGCAATTTCAGTAATCGGCAGTGAGGATGTATTGCTCGCTAAAATTGTATGCTCTGGTGCGACTGCATCCAGTTCGCGAAAAATTTTCGTCTTGATGTCCATATTTTCAACCGCTGCCTCAATGACTAAATCAACATCCCTCGCATCGCCAAGAATAGTCGATAGGGTAATGAGTGAAAGAATTGCCTCCATTTCCTCCGTCTTCATTCGTCCCTTGTTCACCTGCCGCAAAAGATTCTTGCGAATGGTGTTCTTTCCTTGTTCTGTCAATTGCGTATTCAAGTCATTCAGGATGACATCATAGCCTGCCTGTGCACAAACCTGTGCAATTCCGGAACCCATCTGACCGGCACCTATGACAAGAATCTTCTCAACCTTCATCAGACACCTCCACTTTTTATTTAGAAAACCGATGTGGCCGGTACGATCCTTTACAGGACATGTACCGGCAAAACAAAGGTTCATCGTATTTTTTTAAAAAGCTGTAAGCTAACCATCTCTCTTAGATTGGCTTAACTAGTCACCGCCTGACAAGGTATTTATGCCTTTTGCGGCACCTCAATCATTATCGCATCTCCCTGCCCGCCGCCTGAGCAGATGGCTGCAATGCCAATGCCTCCGCCACGGCGTTTTAATTCATGCATGAGCGTCACGATGATTCTTGCGCCGCTCGCACCAATCGGATGGCCTAGCGCGACTGCACCACCGTTGACATTTACCTTTTCGGGGTCCATTCCGGTTATTTTCATCGTAATCAATGCCACTGCGGCAAAGGCCTCGTTGATTTCGAATAAGTCAATGTCCTCAAGCGTTTTCCCTGTTTTCTTCAAAAGCTCCTTTACGACCAGTCCCGGTGTATCAGGGAAGTCCTTCGCTTCAACCGCAATGGCAGCATGACCAAGAATGACTGCCTCAGGCTGGCGATTTTCCTTTGCGGCACGCTCTGCACTCATTAAGACAAGTGCGGCAGCGCCGTCATTAACACCCGGGGCATTTCCTGCGGTTATGGATCCATTCTTCCCAAAGGCAGGAGCCAGCGCAGCCAGCCTTTCAAGTGATGTATCCCTTCTTGGCCCCTCATCCTGCTTGACAACAATCGGGTCCCCTTTTCGCTGCGGTACTTCCACCGGAATCATTTCCTGTGCAATAATTCCCGCATCCATCGCCGCCAAGGCTCGCTGGTGGCTTCGCAGCGCCCACTCATCCTGTTCTTCACGGCTAATGTTCCAGTTGAAGGCACTTTGATTTCCATACATCCCCATTGGTATACCGGTAAAGCTGCAGGTTAGGCCATCATATTTCATTAAGTCGGTCACAGCAGAATCACCCATTCTCATTCCAAAGCGGGCATCCTGGAGAATATATGGAGCCTGACTCATAGACTCCATCCCGCCGGCCACCATCACACTCTCATCTCCCGCACGGATTAATTGATCTGCCAGCGTCACACTGCGCATGCCCGATGCACACACCTTGTTGATGGTTTCCGTTTTGACATTCCACGGCAGACCGGCTTTTCTGGATGCCTGTCGGGACGGTATCTGCCCCTGCCCGCCCTGCAGCACATTGCCAATTATGACCTCCTCCACCTCTGATGGAGAAACATTTGCTCTTTTTAACGCCTCCTTGATTGCAACTGAACCTAGGTCGGAGGCTGACAGACTGCTTAGGCTGCCCCCTAATTTGCCAATAGGTGTTCGAACTCCGCTTAAGATTACCGTTTTACTCATTGTAAACGTCACTCCTCCTTTTCCTAGTGGAAAAAAAACGAAAGCTCAATTGAATTTTTTATGTTAATTTATTTAGCACCTTCATCATTCCTAATGTAATAGATCCCTTCGCACCTGCTTACACCCTCATTAAATTATATAGAGATAAAAAGCAAATCATGCCTGTACATCCATCTGGCCTATATTCTTTAAACTACTAAACCATATCTCAATCCAGACAGTGTAAGCGTTTCCTTTTCATTTTACTATAAAATAACCCAAATAAAAAGAATTTACTAAATATTCTAAAATATAATAAACGGGAAGCTACCTAAGCTTCCCTTATCTACTCACGATGAAGATATCGCTTCTCTTTTGTCACCAAAAACCGCTTTTTCCAATAGCTCTGCAACATCATATGTCTTTACGGTATCTTCCACTTCCTTCGCTTTCGTTCCGTCAGACAGCATGGTCAGGCAGTATGGGCAGCCTGAGCTGATAACAGACGGTTTGACCTCCAAGGCCTGCTCGGTACGTGCAACGTTAATGCGGTGACCTGTTTCCTCTTCCATCCACATTAAGCCCCCTCCTGCGCCACAGCACATCCCGTTTTCACGGCTCCGCTCCATTTCCACAAGCGTAACACCCGGAATCCTTTTAAGAATTTCCCTTGGGGGATCAAAGACTTCGTTATAGCGGCCTAAATAGCAGGAATCATGGAAGGTGATTGTCTCATTCACCGCATGCTGGGGCTTCAATCGTCCTTCCTTGACTAGCTGGGCCAGCAGCTCAGTATGATGGAAGACCTCAAGGCTCAAGCCGAAATCAGGGTATTCATTTTTAAATACATTATAGGCATGTGGATCAATTGTGACGATTTTTTCAACACCGGCACTTTCAAATTCTGCAATATTATGGGCCGCAAGCTCCTGGAATAAGAATTCATTGCCAAGACGGCGCGGTGTATCACCTGAATTTTTTTCCTTATTTCCTAGTATCGCAAACTTCACACCCGCTTCATTTAACAGCCTTGCAAAGGCTAACGCAATCTTCTGGCTTCGGTTATCGAAGGACCCCATGGAGCCGACCCAGAAAAGATAGTCAAATGTTTCACCTGTTTTTGCAAGCTCCTTAACGGTCGGTATCCTAACATCCTCCCTCGAGCTTCGCCAGTTTTCCTTTTCCCTGCGGTTCAGGCCCCACGGGTTCCCCTGGCGTTCAATGTTGGTCATGGCACGCTGAGCATCCGAGTTTAATTTCCCTTCCGTTAATACTAAGTAACGGCGCAAATCAATGACTTTTTCGACATGCTCGTTCATCACCGGACATTGATCCTCACAGTTCCTGCACGTTGTACAGGCCCAGATTTCTTCCTCGGTAATAACCTCACCGATTAAGCTAGGACTATATGCGGCAGGCACTGCTCCCCCTTTTGCAGCGGCAGCTGCCAGTTGATTTCCCTCAGTATTGGCGAACGCAAATGCAGGCACCCATGGCTTCAGCCTTGTAACGGCGGCACCATGATTTGTAAGATGATCACGCAATTTCACCATCAAATCCATCGGCGACAGCATTTTCCCGGTCCCTGTTGCCGGGCACATATTCGTACATCGCCCGCATTCCACACAGGCGTATAAATCGATTAGCTGATGCTGCGAGAATTCTTCAATTTTTCCAACACCAAAGGTTTCCTGGGTTTCATCCTCAAAGTTGATCGGCGCCAGCTTCCCCGGGCTCTTTAAGCGGTTAACATAAACATTGGCCGGTCCGGCAATTAAATGGGCATGCTTTGACTGTGGGACATAGACAAGAAATGTGAGCAGGATGATTAAATGAGCCCACCAGGCTATATAAAAAATGACAACAGCAGCCTTTTCCCCCATTCCGGAGAAGATAGCAGCGATCATTGAAGCAACAGGCTCTGACCAGACTGGCTCATGCTGATGCCAAACCATACCCATTCCGTTACCAAGCAGGACGGATAGCATTAATCCGCCGATAAAAATCAGCACAAGTCCAGCCTTAAAGTTTCTTTTTAAACGAACAAGCTTTTCAATATAACGGCGGTAAAAGGCCATTATTACAGCAGCCAGAATTAAAAGCGTCACGATTTCTTGAAAAAAGGTAAATGCGGGATAAAGGGGACCTAACGGCAGGTGTGCACCAGGCTTAATTCCTTTTGTAATAAAATCAATGGCTCCAAATTGGACGAGGATAAAGCCGTAGAAAAACAAGACATGCATGATGCCGCTTTTCTTATCCTTCAACAGCTTCTTCTGCCCAAATACATGGACCCATATCTTATGAAGTCGTTCTCTAATATTGTGGTCGAACTCCACTTTCCTGCCTAATTTAATATAGGCGATTCTCGTCTTAATTAGGTAGACAAACAGGCTAACAGCGTAAGCGGTGACAGCAAGAAATGCTAAAAAATTGATCCATAGAATACCATTCATTTTTTGACCTCTCCCTCCTGTTTGAATAAATATCCCTGCCGGTGTGGATTTTTTTGATGAATGAAGTTAATCCATTATATTAACACGTTAATTTTTTTATTTCCCTTTTACAAAAAACATAGGAAATGTGAATCCTGTGCATACTATCAGAACAGTAGGTAAGGCTCTAGGGGGAAATGAAACATGGATACATTTTTCGTAATCATTGGGATTCTCTATGTAGTCGTCCTTTATTTCTTCATTGACTTTTCCCTTGGCAGAAAAATTCATTTAGAGAAGTTACAGCTGCAGCACTTTCCTGATCGACATAGCGATATTCAGCTATTTACCTCAGGTCCTGAATTGTTTGCTGACCTGTTTGCTGAATTTAAGGAAGCACAAAAGCACATTCATATTCTCTTTTATATTGTTAAAAAGGATCGAATCTCCGCCGAATTCCTATCGTTGTTAAAAAAGAAGGCAAATGAGGGTGTCGAAGTCCGCCTCATGCTGGACTGGGTTGGCAGCCTAAAAGCGAAGCGCAGCATTTCTCGAGAGCTTCAGGGTTCAAAGGTACAGCTTGTCTTTTGCAAGGCACCGAGACCTCCCTTTTTCTTTTACTCCTCTCAGGTCCGCAATCATCGAAAAATTACGGTTATTGACGGCAAAATCGGCTATCTTGGAGGCTTTAATATTGGCAAGGAATATATCAACCTGGATTCAAAGCTCAGCCCGTGGCGCGATTACCATTTGAAAATAATTGGCGAGGGCGTACAGGACCTGCAGCATATGTTTCTACGAGACTGGGAAGAAGCGGCACGTGTCCGCTTGCTCCAAGATGAAGCGTATTTTCCACGTTTGGAAAAAGGGAAATACCGTCATAAGATTGTTCCCTCCGAGGGCTTTTATCTGGAGGAAACCTTTTCTGACCTGATTAGAAGTGCAAAGCAATGCATTATGATAGGATCACCTTATTTTATCCCGGGCAAAGTAATTTTTCGTGATCTGCAGGCTGCATTAAAAAGAGGCGTCAAGCTTGAGATTCTCGTCCCATCCAATCCAGACCATGCGCTTGTCAAAGAAGCCTCCTATAGGTATTTACGCAAGCTTCTGTCCTTAGGGGCTTCGGTGTACCAATATCAAAACGGCTTCTATCATTCTAAAATTCTCATCATCGACGACAAGGTCTGTGACGTCGGAACCGCCAACTTTGATAAACGAAGCTTCTATTTAAATCATGAAATGAACTGCTATACGTACGACCCGCACTATATCGAGAAAATCCGATCCGTGCTAAAGCAAGACCAGTCTGATTCCAAGCTCATCTCAAAGCAAGACATCTCCAGGCTGAACCCCTGGATCTTCTGCAAAGAAATGGTCGCACGATCGATTTCATTGTTTTTATAAAGGAGCCACGGGGACGGATTCCTTGGCCCGGCACGTAACAGTCTCTAGATTTTACAAAGCTGCCCGCACTAAAGCCATTTTCACCGAAAAAAGGAGTAAACACTATGAGGATTCGCTTTGGTTATGTGTCCCAATCAATGAGTCTATGGGATGCATCTCCATCCAAAACCGTTACCTATACCCGTTTTTCACAGCTCCCTGCAGAAGAACGCATGGAGAAGCTATTAACCGTCACCGCAGCCAATCTAGCTAATACGAAAAGAATGCTTCATTATAATATTGGCCATGAAATTGAGCTGTACCGGTTCTCTAGCTCGATTGTCCCGCTTGCGACCCATCCTGAGGTTCGCTGGGATTTTGTCACACCTTTTCGGGATGAGTGGCGTGAGATTGGTGACCTTGTTAAAAAGCATCGCCTGCGGGTTAGCTTTCACCCTAATCAATTTACGCTGTTCACCTCGCCTCGCGAGGATGTGACAAAGAATGCCGTTGTTGATATGGAGTACCATTATCGAATGCTTGAAGCAATGGGAGTTGAAAAGGAAAGCCTCATTAACATCCATATCGGCGGGGCTTATGGGAATAAAGAGGAATCCCTTGAACGGTTCCAGGTTAATTTAAAAAGTCTTCCCGCACATATTAAAGAGGTTATGACGCTGGAAAATGATGATAAAACGTATACGACCGATGAAACGCTGAAGATCTGTCAGCTTGAAGGTGTCGCGAATATTTTCGATTATCATCACCACATGGCTAACCTAGGGGAAGCCTCGTTAGAGCAGATGCTGCCGCAGGTTTTTGCTACGTGGGAGCGTCGGGGGCTTCTTCCGAAAATTCATATCTCATCGCCGAAGACATCATCCGCCTTCCGTTCCCATGCCGATTATGTCGATATTGAATTTCTCCAGCCCTTACTGGAGCTTCTTCATTCCATGAAACAGGATGTCGATTTTATGATTGAAGCAAAAATGAAGGATTTGGCGATGCTAAAGCTTGTCGAGGATATCAGCAAAATTCGCGGGGTCAAACGAATCAGCGGTGGGGCGGTGGAGTGGAAATAATAAAAGGTATTTGAGTTTCTTCTTTAAGGACCCACTTTGTCCTTTAGACCCCCATCATCAACGCATTCCTGCACACCAAACAAAAAAGGCTCCCGCAACAGGGAGCCTTTTTACTATTACATCTTCTCCGGAGCCGAAACCCCAATCAAATCTAACGCATTTTTCAACGTAATCTGCACAGCCTTAATCAATGACAAACGAGCCTTTGTTTTCTCCACTTCCTCCAAATCAAGAACCTTTTCAGCATTATAGAAGCTGTGGAAATTGGATGCTAATTCAAAAATATAGTTGCTAATACGGTGCGGCATTCTCTTCAATGCAGCTTCCCCTACTGCTTCAGGGAATTCACCAAGCTTCTTCAATACATCAATTTCCTTTTCAGCCTGAATAAAAGAGAAATCTGCATCTGTGCTGTATGAAAGATTTTGCTCCTCAGCAGAACGCAGGATACTGCAGATACGCGCATGTGCATATTGTGCATAATACACCGGATTATCATTGGATTGTGACACAGCTAAATCAAGGTCAAAATCCATATGGGTATCCGCACTTCTCATCGCAAAGAAGTAGCGTGTTGCGTCAAGACCAACCTCTTCAACAAGATCTCTCATGGTTACAGCCTTACCTGTACGCTTACTCATCTTCATTTTCTCGCCATTTTTATATAAATGAACAAGCTGGATAATTTCCACTTCAAGTGTATCGGCACCATAGCCTAAAGCCTGAATGGCCGCTTTCATACGTGGAATATAACCGTGGTGGTCAGCACCCCAAATATTGATCAGCTTCTCAAAGCCGCGCTCAAGCTTGTCTCTGTGGTAGGCAATATCCGGCAGCAAGTACGTATAGGAGCCATCCTGCTTAATGAGCACGCGGTCCTTATCGTCACCGAAATCAGTTGAACGTAACCATGTTGCACCGTCCTGCTCGAAAATATAGCCATTATCTCTAAGCTTTTGCAAAGCATCATCAATTTTACCATTATGATATAAAGAAGTTTCAGAGAACCACACATCAAATCCGACACGGAAATCCTCTAAATCCTGCTTCAGCTTGGCCATTTCGTATTTCAATCCGTATTCACGGAATTGCTGGAAGCGCTCTTCTTCGTCCATCTCAACGAACTTATCACCGAACTCTTCCGCTAATTTTTTCCCGATCCCAATAATGTCTTCCCCATGGTAGCCATCCTCAGGCATTGGCTTATCGATGCCAAGCGCCTGATGGTAACGCGCATCCACTGACAATGCAAGGTTATTAATCTGGTTACCAGCATCATTGATATAATATTCACGTGAAACGTCATAGCCTGCCTTTGCTAAAATATTGCAAAGTGAATCACCGACTGCAGCACCGCGGGCATGTCCTAGATGAAGATCACCTGTTGGGTTGGCAGATACAAACTCAACCTGAATTTTCTCGTTGTTCCCAACCGTTGTTTCACCATATTTTTCGCCAGCATCCATAATTGCTGGAATTAAATCCGTTAAATAGCTGTTGTTCATGTAAAAATTAATAAAGCCCGGTCCGGCAATTTCAATTTTTTCAATCGAAGCCTTTGATTTATCAAAATTGGCCACAAGCTCTTCGGCAATCATCTTCGGCGCTTTTTTTGCCACTCTTGCCAGCTGCATCGCCATATTTGTTGAATAGTCCCCGTTTACCTTTTCCTTTGGAATTTCCAAAATTACGTCAGGCAGCTGTTCTTCCGTCGCTAATCCTGCTTTGATAACAGCAGCAGCAATTTCCTGCCTTAAATTACTTTTTACCTGCTCCACTATGTTCATTGCTTTCATCCTCCTCAAACGTTATCGATATGTGATATGTACCTGCATGGTTTCCCAGCATCGTTAAATCATAGAATATGTTAATGAGACCCTTTTTTAAACCATAGTCAAATTCATGGCTAATCCTCGTTGCTGTGGTTTCCATGTCGAGTACCCCGTACGGCGTTTTGTAGCTTCCGACAAGTGTCTTATTCATTTGAAAGGGCAGACGCATGTCAACGGCTCCGTTTCTAACTATAGACCCTTCCCGTTCAGATACCTTCACAACCGTTTTCGCGGTCCCCTCTTCCATTAATTCATCATAGCGCAGAAAAACAGAGCTCGTCTTTTGAATGTATTGTCCAAAAGCGATGAGCTCATACGTTTCTTTTTCCGAATCATTCGTAATCATCGTATTTACTGTTATTTTAACAGCCATTTGCTCTGTTGGATAGCTGGACACTGAACGTGCACCTCTTTTCCTTGCATTACCTGGTTACATCCTTTTGGATAACCTATTAATTATAAATTTTTTTATAAATTGTTTCAAGTTCACGTTGGTTTTCCGTTAACAGCCTTGGATGCTGCCCTCTTTTTCCGAAAACTTCCGACAATCCATAGCAAGAGCGGAATTCCAGCCATATTTAGAGACAGGACGAATGGAAGCCAAAAATATTCCATATACTCCATTCCATATAATGAGTAATTTGAAAAAATGGTTGCTAAAATAAAGGATAGGCATGCCACCAAAACAATTAGCTTTTTCCAATCTTTAATATGAAACAATTGAGCAGTTCCATAGGCTGCCATAAAAAAATATAAGGATAGTTTGACAAAAAGACTTAGTATCCATATTAATACAGCCAGTATTTCAAGATTTTGTATAAAATTCATTACATTAATAAACCTGATCATTTCAAATGCAGAATATTTCAGATTGGCCGCCACTTCTGGTCCAAAAACCAGAATGACAAAAAGGGCGGAGATATTAAGCAGCACGGCTGCAGAGAAAACCCCCCATACTGCCCGGCGGGTTCCTTGCTCCGGCTGGTCCATAAATGAAATGAGCATTAGCATGAATACCGATTCTCCTAAAAAGGAAAGGGGATATAGGCTGCCTTTCACAATAGGATATAAACCTGTATCAGAATAAACCGGGAGAACGTGAGCCATTTGGAGATTGGGTAACGTAAAAAAAATCAAAAAGAGAAAGCTCACCAAAATAATGGGCCCAAACACCTCACTGCATCGGGCAACCCCTTCTATTCCACCTAGATAAGCAATATAAATCATTAATAAAAGGATGGTCAAAAACAATACCCATGGTGGAGTTCTAGGAAGTAAAATAATGTTCACAAACTCGGAAAATTCCCCCAATATATCGCCGATAACGGAATACCAATAGACTAAATAGAGAATTGCTAGGAAGGTACCGATCCATTTGCCAAAAATTAATTTACCGTATTCAATCAGGGTATGCTTGGGATGCAGTAAAGCCGTTTTGGCTGCAAGGAACACTAGCAACACTCCCCCCAGTCCTGCTAGAAGAAAGGAAATCCAAACGTCTTGTTTCGCTGCCTTAATTGCCGGTGAAACGGTAATAAGCAAAGTATTGCCAACTAATATTGATACCATAATCCAATAAATTTGCAGTCCCGTTATTTTCATTCCTTGATCTCGCTTTCTTTATACAATAATGATGGACCAGTCATGCCAATTCGACGGATCTTAAGGTCAACGTCTACTGAAATATTCGCTTCTGCAAAATATGTGTCCCAATCCTTCTTCACCTTTTTCCACTGCTGGGGATATCTTTTATGAACAGCCTCCCCAAAGCCGAATATATCCAGTCCAAATTCCTTTTGTACTTTAGTGATTGTTGCCAGTACTTCTTCTTTTGTTTGTTTTTCCATTGCATGTTTCAGTAGTTTGATATTGTCCCTTTTATCAATATCTAAATTATTATTATTTTCAGTAATACCTCCCTCTCCGCTTAACTCAACCGTAAAGGTGATCTGACCGTTCCTCATTTTTGGGATTATTTCCCCATGGATTTTAGTTAATGCCAAGCTTGCGTTCCCTTTGCCATTCTGTGAAACACTTATCTTCTTTTTATTTAATCGATTGGTTACCCACAAAAAATCCCAATTTTCATCCATATTTAAAAAACCCGCTAATTTCAAATCTGGGTCAAACACAGCTAGCCCAGCCAATTTTAAAATTGGTTTCGCAGCTTCCCCCTTGGCATCCTTATTTCCATGTTGGAAATAATCAATATCAATAGCTGGAATAGTAGGCCGAATCCCGTCACTGTTAGCAGCAATAATAAAATCCAGATAGGCCACATCTCCTCTTCCTCCTGCCTGTTCATGGACCTTTAAAGCAGCAACTGCTGGCGGACTTTCAAACGGGTTAGACAGATTCAGTGCCTGTAAAGCCGTATCCCCTTTTACGACAAAAACGTCCGTTCGAATACTGACATCCGAGCTTCTGCTATTTATATCAATCTCTTCCTTCAAACCATGCTTTGCAAATTTTTCTCCATATAAAACCACCCGCCTCTGGCCAAAATAAGCTTCCCTTGAGAGCTTATTTTGTTGGGTTTCCAAGGCATCCTGTACACTTTTCCCCTTCTCCGAGACCGTTACGTATGATTCACTTTTACTGCCTCCACCGCTTCCTCCTCCGGTTTGCGACTGCATATTCGCTGGGATCGCTATTTGACCGCATATTTGAATCTCATCCTCTTTTTCACCAACATCCCAGCCTGTCGCAAGCCATATGGAACGGTCATTCAGCTCCTTCCGATCCCAGCAGCCTGTTGTGATGATCAATTGGATACAGAAAAAGATACACACAATACTCCCCTTGCCCATTATTCAAACTCCTTATTTTTGTTTTTGCCCTTTTGGAAACCGTATCTTATCCTTGCCTGACAAAAAGGTTGGCCGTTGATTCAAAGCCCATCTTGGAAGTCTTATAATGACATCCTTTAAATCTGCTGGAATTTGCGGTGCTACAGGACTGAAATAGGGAACGCCAAAGGAACGCAGGGACACCAAATGAATCGTTAAAGCAATAAATCCGAGCACAATTCCATATAAGCCCAAGGCCCCTGCTAAAATTAACATGACGAACCTGATTATTCGTATAGCGGTTCCAAAATTGTAGCGAGGAATAGAAAACGAAGAGATTCCTGTTGTCGCGACGACAATCACCATTGGCGCTGAAACAATTCCAGCCTGAACAGCCGCTTGACCGATAACCAGCGCTCCAACAATACTAACGGCGGACCCGATTGCTTTTGGCAGACGGACGCCCGCTTCCCGCAAGCCTTCAAACACAAACTCCATCATAAAGGCCTCAATCATTGCTGGAAACGGCACTCCCTCCCTTGCAGCAGCCACACTGAAAAGCAGGCTCGTTGGAATAAGCTTCGGATGAAAGGTCGAAAGCGCCACATAAAGGGATGGCAAAAAAAGTGAGATATTAAATAAAACGTACCGAATTAAACGGATAAATGTCGTATAGATAAAGCGTTCATAATAATCATCGGCTGCCTGGAGCCCGCTCCAAAAGGTCATCGGAATCACAAGAGCAAAAGGTGTATTATCTACAATGATCCCGATTCTGCCCTCGAGAAGATTGGCTATTAAAATATCCGGTCTTTCTGTATTCTGAATCTGCGGAAATGGCGAGTATGGGACATCTTCAATAAACTCTTCCAGCATCTCCGAACCCATTAATGCATCTAGTTCAATCCGGCCGATTCTCGTTCGGACCTCCTCTAATAGAGAATCGGGTGCAATACCATCTAAATAGGCCATCACAACATCAGTTTGTGACAGCTCTCCAATAGTGAAGGACTCAAATTTAAGCTTTGTACTGCGAATTCGTCTCCGAAGAAGGGTTGTATTGGTCCTTAAAGATTCTGTAAACCCATCCTTCGGACCACGAATGGTGACTTCTGTTGCCGGCTCTTCAATGGATCGCTTCTCAAAGCCAGGCAGTTCCGCAAGCATTGCCTTGTCCTCTCCATCAATGACAACACCAACATTTGCCTTCAGTATTCCATCCACCAGCTCACTCAGATTTGTCACATTTTTCACCTGGGTAATCGCTATCAGGTGCTGTCCGATGATTTTCCCTACTGACGAAGTCTCCTCAACGCCTTGAGGCTTTCCTTCAACGATCATGGGCTTTAAAAAAACCTCATCAAGCAGGTTTGTATCAATAAGTCCATCTAGATAAATGAGTAATAGCTTAACGTTATCCGTAACAAAAACAGGACGAATGACAAAATCCGAACAGTGTTCAAAAAGCTTTTTTAACTGCTGTTCATTATCAGATAGATCTGAACTAATCGAGTCCTCCTCCTTGTTCTGTGATGGAAGAGATGCCGTTTTTTTATTGAACAAATCCTGTAATGTTTTTCGCTTCCGGAATTGACGCATCATAAGTGATCCCCTTTTTTCATATGGGTATATTTTTCCAATTAAGGGAAATTGTATGCACACTTTAAACTGAACAATAAAAAAGAGAGCAAACACTATAAGTGTCTGCTCTCTTTTTTATTGTCTACCACTGTATTTTTCAGATGGAAAAGCCAATGCAAATGTCCATCTTCGGTGTCAGGCACCGGATTTTTATTTCACAAACCCAAGGAGCATTTCACGAAGCAGCTTGCTGGCCGTGTTAACCGTTTGCTCTGAATGATCGTATATCGGAGCAACCTCCACAAGATCCGCTCCTACAACGCGTACATCTGAATGCGCGATTTCGTGGATGGATGCCAATAATTCTCTTGACGTAATGCCGCCCGCATCAACCGTACCTGTTCCAGGTGCATGTGCCGGATCCAATACATCAATGTCAATCGTTACATATACAGGGCGTCCAGCAAGCGTTGGCAGTACCTCCTGCAGCGGTTTATGGACATCAAATTTGTACAGATGCATACCCACTTCCTTTGCCCAGTCAAACTCCTCCTTCATACCGGAGCGAATGCCAAAAGAGTAAACGTTCGTCGGACCAATCAGCTCCGCCGCCTTCCTAATCGGCGTGGAATGAGATAATGGCTCGCCCTCATAATTTTCACGCAGGTCGGTATGGGCATCCATATGAATAATCGCAAGATCCGGATACTTTTTATACATTGCTTTAATCACCGGCCAGCTCACTAGATGCTCACCGCCCATTCCTAACGGGAACTTGTCATCTGCCAGCAAGCCATCAAGGTAGTCCTCAATCAAATCCAAGCTCTTTTGCGCATTTCCGAATGGCAGTGGAATATCCCCTGCATCGAAGTATTTCAGTTCATTTAAATCGCGATCCAAATACGGGCTGTATTCCTCAATACCGATTGACACCTCGCGAATACGTGCTGGGCCGAAGCGGGAACCTGGACGATAGCTGACCGTCCAATCCATCGGCATCCCATAAATCACAACCTGACTTTCCTCATAGCTTGGATGACTTTTAATAAACACATTACCTGAATAGGCTTCATCAAAACGCATGTAAAATCCCCCTTTTATCATTAATACTGCTTTGACGCAGCAGTACTTTTTCCTGTAAAATTACTCTACTAAATCTCTTACAAACTTTGGCAGCACAAATGCTGCTTTATGTAATTCCTTTGTATAGTATTTTGTTTCCAACTCATGAAAACGATCGTCACTCACCTCAAGCGGATCATACTTCTTTGACCCGAGTGTAAAGGCCCACATCCCGCTCGGATATGTTGGAATATTTGCCGTGTACAAGCGTGTAATCGGGAAGATCTCTTTTACATCCTTCTGCACGCTGCGAATTAAATCACTCTTAAACCAAGGGTTGTCCGACTGTGCAACAAAGATGCCATCCTCCTTCAACGCTTTTGAAATACCGGCATAAAAGCCTTTTGTAAAAAGATTCACTGCAGGTCCAACCGGCTCCGTTGAATCTACCATAATCACATCATAAGCATTTTCGCTTTCCGCGATATGCATAAATCCGTCGCCAACCTTTACGTCAACGCGCTCATCATCCAGCTTGCCGGCGATTTCCGGGAGGTATTTCTTTGAATACTCAATGACTTTCCCGTCAATATCGACCAGCGTTGCCTTCTTCACACTTGAATGCTTTAGCACCTCACGAATGACTCCACCGTCCCCGCCGCCAACGACTAATACATTTTCCGGATTAGGATGAGTAAAAAGTGGAATATGTGCTACCATTTCATGATAGACAAACTCATCACGAACTGATGTCATCACCATATCATCAAGCAGCAGCATATTTCCCCATTCTTCTGTTTCCACCATGTCCAGCTTTTGAAACTCAGTTTGCTCTGTATGTAAGGTACGATTGATTTTCATCGTGATCCCAAAATTCTCTGTCTGCTTCTCAGTAAACCAAATTCCCATAGTATTCATCCCTTCATTTGGATTGAAAACACTAAACGTCGTTTTTAGATTACCCAGACATGCTAAATGCAAACAAAAAAATTATAGAGCATCCCACAGGAAATAAAAAGAAAAATATTCCGACTAACCCAAATTATGTTTAAAAATCCACTTATTTTTCAATACTACTAATATGTTTATTTTTTAATCTAAAAGAGAAAAAGATTGTTGCTGAGCAAGCGTTAGACAATCTAATTGCGTATTTTGCCGAACAACACTGCTTTTATTCCGGGGGTGAAACACTATGGAACTGATGACAGACCATCGATTTCGAAAGACGATTAAATACTTACGGGCCTTATTCTTTCTTTGTTTTATTCTTGCTTGTTTGATGGTACTTTTTGCCATCGGAATCCTTATGTATGCGAAAATACTTGGTCCTCCTCCGCTTGCTGTTCCGCAGTCGTCCTTGTACTATGACGACAATGGAAATGTAATTGGAGAAAGCAACAACGGCCAAAAGCGGTACTGGGTGAATTTTGACGAAATTAGCCCGCATCTAGTGGATGCAACCCTTGCCATTGAAGATCGAAATTATTACGAGCATCATGGCTTTGACTATAAACGAATTGCCGGTGCCGCCCTTGCTGACATTAAGGCAATGGCAAAGGTTCAGGGGGCAAGCACTATCAGTCAGCAATATGCTCGAAACCTCTATCTTGAGCATGATAAAACCTGGCAGCGGAAATTGCATGAAGCCTTTTATACAATTCGTTTGGAAATGAACTATACAAAGGAACAAATATTAGAGGGCTATCTGAATACAATCTATTACGGCCACGGGGCATACGGCGCCCAAGCGGCGAGCCAGTTTTATTTTGGCAAGGATGCGTCCGAGCTGAGTTTAGCTGAGGCCGCGATGATGGCAGGAATTCCGAAAGGGCCAAGTATCTACTCGCCGCTCGCCTCGCTAAAAAATGCAAAAAACCGTCAGGGCATTATTTTATCAGCGATGCAGTCAAATGACTTAATTGATGAAAAGGCGTCCAAAGAAGCTAAGCAGGAGGAGCTTACGATTGTCGGCAAGCATCCGCACACTCAGCTCGTAACAGCCCCCTATTTCCAGGATGCCGTTCACCAGGAGCTAACGGACGTGTTGAAGCTCGATGAAAGAACGATTGAGCTTGGAGGGTTAAAGATCTACACAACCCTTGATCTCGATCAGCAAAAAATTGCCGAGGAAACGATTGAGAAGCAGATATCCGAGGATTCCGATATTCAAATTGGCTTTGTGTCGATGAATCCAAAAAACGGCTACATTAAGGCGATGGTCGGCGGCCGTGATTACACGGAAAGCCCTTATAACCGCGTCACCCAAGCCGAGCGGCAGCCAGGTTCGACAATGAAGCCGCTTCTCTATTACGCAGCGCTTGAGCAGGGCTTTACACCGGCCTCAACGATGCGCAGTGAACTGACAACATTCAAATTTGATGATAATCGGGCCGAGTATACACCGCATAATTTTAACAACAAATATGCTGAAAATGATATTACAATGGCTCAGGCCCTTGCCTTATCGGACAATGTCTATGCCGTGAAAACCCACCTGTTTCTTGGCGAGGAGACCCTAGTGGAAACGGCCAAGCGTTTTGGAATCACCTCCGAGATGGCAAAGGTCCCTTCCCTCGCACTCGGTACATCCGGCGTGCGCGTGATTGAGATGGCCAACGCCTACAGTCTATTTGCCAACGGAGGGAAAAAGGTCACTCCGGTTACAATTAAAAAGGTTGAAAACCATAAGGGTGAGGTTATTTATGAGCATAAGCCTGAGCCTGAGGAGGTACTGCGACCGGACTTAGCCTTTGTCATGACACATATGATGACCGGCATGTTTGATAAAAAATTAAACGGCTATGCCAGTGTAACCGGAAGTACCGTTATGAATGATATGACGCGGACGTATGCCGGCAAATCCGGTTCCACCAATACGGACAGCTGGATGATCGGCTATTCACCTCAGCTCGTCTCTGCGGTTTGGACTGGCTATGACGATGGTCAGCCGATTGAAGGCAGATTGGATCAAATGTATGCAAAAAATGTCTGGATTCAGTTTATGGAAGAGGCATTGAAAGGGACTCCGGAAAAATCCTTTAAGGCACCGAAGGGCACTGTCGGCATTTATTTAGATCCGGTAAACGGGAAGCTTGCCACAAAGGATTGTCCAATCAAACGCTACACCTATTTTGCGGCAGGCACCGAGCCAACTGACTATTGTACTGAGCACCTTTTTGAGGAGGACAAAGAATCCTCTAACGGGAAAAAGAAAAAACAGCTTGACGGGAACGAAAATGGTGATCGGGCTCCTTGGTATAAGAGGATGATGCCATGGTCGTAAAAGAAACTGCATGCAGAGGATGGCATGCAGTTTTTGTTTGTTTTGATTACCTTTTTTCGGATGGGGAGTGTGATGGGGCATCAGATTGGCTTCTTGGTTACCTTTTTGCTTACTTGGCCTCTGAAACGGGCATCAGATTTCTCTCCTGATTCCCTTTTAGCACACTCACCCTCTGAAACGGGCATCAGATTGCTCTCCTGATTCCCTTTTAGCACACTCACCCTCTGAAAGGGGCATCAGGTCCCACTTCTGATTACCTTTTTACACTCTCGCCCTCTGAAACGGGCATCAGATTACTCTCTTGGTTACCTTTTAGCACACTCACCCTCTGAAACGGGCATCAGATCACACTCTTGATTACCTTTCTGCTCTCTCGCCCTCTGAAACGGGCATCAGGTCCCACTTCTGATTACCTTTTTACACTC
>NZ_JBHZRC010000015.1:0-90693 GCF_043641075.1 Niallia oryzisoli
ATTCCGCAGTAGCTCAGTGGTAGAGCTATCGGCTGTTAACCGATCGGTCGTAGGTTCGAGTCCTACCTGCGGAGCCAGTTTCTTAAATTACATACAATTAATAATAGAGACCTAATCCCTTGATTAGGTCTCTTTCTTCATTGTTATAGATTCTTTATCAATCATTCTTGGAATCTATAATAATAGATTCAATCTCTTATCCTTCCATCTTATTTTGTTAATCAAACCAGAACGGTTTTCTTTTGCTTTGGCGATCCTCGCCAACATGATCATAATGTTTATGATCATGGCCATGATGTTTATCATCATCCTTTTTAATAATGACCACATCATCTGCGAAAATAATCACTTTATCAACCTTAATAATGAGGTTTCCATCATCATCAAACATTCCGGTAAGATTGCCTTTATCGAAACGAATGTGGTGATGTTTTTTTTCTTCCATTCATTTTCCTCCTTTCAATCTTCTACAATTAAATTATGCTTTCTAGTAACAGAAGGTATGGACAAGTACTAAAAAGCGGCAGTCCATTTTTCTATTTTTTTAAACTCGCTATTAAACATCTTGCTGATTTTAAAAGTAGAACATCAACTACTGATGCAACGTTTGGGACGTAAACTTTGTACATGCTGCAATGTTCAGATAAAATAAAACTAATTTTAAAAAAGGAGGGGACTAAATGAAGATTGCTTTTATTTCGGATATCCACGGAAATGCCAATGCACTTGATGCAGTGCTAGAGGATATCAATGGACGTTCTGTTGATAAAATTTGTGTTCTTGGAGACATTTGTTATCGCGGACCTGAGTCGCAGCGTTCACTGGATCTTGTTCGCTCGTTACATACAGATGTGATCAAGGGGAATGCGGATGAATGGGTGATCCGCGGAGTGAATAAGGGAGAGGTCGCCGATCATGTGCTTGGAATGATGAATAAGGAACGGGATTGGATTTGTTCCCAGTTGGATGATGAAGCCATTAGTTACCTTAAGGGTCTGCCTACAGAATTAAAGCTGGAGGAGGAGGGTGTAACGATTCATGCCTATCATGCGACACCTAGCAGTCTTTTTGATATTGTGCTTCCTCATGAAAGTGAAGAAACACTAGAAAGGAAAATGATGGTTCAATCGGCTGATATTTATATTTATGCACATATCCATCGACCGTATATACGATTTTTGAATGGAAAATGCATTATTAATATAGGCAGTGTCGGGCTTCCTTTTGATGGAAATGATAAGGCCTCATATGCGCTATTGGATCTACACGAGGGCAGCTGCCAAACCTCGATTGTGAGGGTGGCATACGATGTGAACCAAACGATTCAGCAGTTTGCCGAATCAGATTACCCGAATCGTGATCAGCTTATTTCTATTTTAAAAAATGCACGGATATAGCAAAAAGGGCTCCTTTGCACATGAGGCAGGAGCCTTTTTAAAAAAAGAAATTTATACTGGAATCGTAATCGTAAACGTCGTACCATTGCCTTTCTCGCTATCCACTTTAATCGTTCCTTTTACCTTATGGATGGTACTGTACACCATCAGCATTCCGAGGCCTGTCCCGTGATTTTTCGTAGAATAAAAGGGTTTGCCTAAACGAGCAATCTGTTCTTCTGTCATGCCGATTCCTGTGTCTTTTATCGAGATGATAATTTGATTTTTCCGTTCAAACACGTGAATCGATAGAATTCCACCTGTATCCTTCATTGATTCAATTCCATTTTTACATAAGTTGATTAAACATTGTTGAATTTGATTCTTATCGTACTTTCTTTTTAACGTGTTCTGAAAGGAAAGATGAATTTCCACCTGGTGCATATGGGCATAAGGCTGAAGAATGTTCTTCGTATACTCAACCTCTTCTTTAAAATCGGAATAAACCATGTTTTCACTTTGCGGTCTGGAGTAGGCTAGAAAATCATTGACGATTTGCTCAGCTCGCTGCAGCTCTAGTAAGGAATATTCAATATAGCCTTTTTCCTTTCTTGGTATATCCTTTGATTCGTTTAATAGCTGCAGGAAACCATTTGTCACCGTAAGCGGATTTCGAATCTCATGGGCCACACTTGCTGATAGCTCACTGATCAAATGTAACCGTTCCGAATGGACAAAAGCTTCTCGTGCTTTCATATTGGCAATGATTTTCTCGATTAAGAAAGTCAGAATAAAGGTCATCACAATATAGGTTGATAGGGAATTGATAGCCAAAATCCAGAATTCTTGATTTAACGGTACTTGAAAAGCTAATGTAATAAGATAAAAAAGGATGGTAAAAAAAGAAACTGAAACCGCTAAGGAAATTCTGTGATTTTTTTCTAATCGCTGAAACCTTCTGCTCCATATTTGGATGAATGGAAATATAACCGTATTATATAGAAATGCCTGAATTGCACCATCGCCGCCAATAATCAAACAACGGTAGGTGATAAGAATAAGATAAAGAATAAAGCCATATTTATATCCACCGTATAGTGCAACGAGAATTAAAGGGATTGAACGTAAGTCAAAAATAAACCCGCTCTCCAAGTGAATAGGAAATGACATACATAATATCATCGAAACCGCTGCAAGAATCACAATAACCAGATTACTTAACACATGCGTCCGATTTTCAAAAAAGACAAGGTATGTCAAAACCGGCAAAAGTAAAAATAAAAAATTCAATAAAAGGGATTCTAACAAACCACAAGCTCCTCCCATCAAAAAAATCACAATCCTAGCTATTCTACCATAATAATCAAAGCAAATCCTTCCTTTTTTGAAGCATTGGTTCGGTTCTTTTGCCACCATTTAGTGTTGGCTGGATGTAAAGAGAAAATACTTTAACGCATTAACAAAGCGGGGGACTGACCCCCGGTGCGTTAATGCGCGAAAGTCAATCCCCCTTGTTTAAGTATATTATTTGTTAAAGTTGATTCTTTCTTCCGTTTGTCCAAGTTTGATGCTGGTTTTAGCTGGCTTGGTTTGGGCGATCACACTACCGTTTCGAATCGAGCAGGTAACCGTTGCTTGTTTGCGGATCACTTCGTATTCGTTTTCGGCAGACAATATAATGAGGTTGGCTGGTTTGCCTTCTTCAATTCCGTAGCGATCTTCGATATTTAATGTTCTAGCACTATTAGCAGTGATAAGGTCAATTGAGTCAACAATCTGCTCGTAGCCCATCAATTGGGAGGCATGAATGCCCATATGCAGTACCTGTAGCATATTGCCTGTTCCAAGCGGATACCATGGATCAAAAATATCATCATGACCAAAGCATACATTTAATCCTGCCTCGAGCAGCTCTTTTACTCGTGTTAAGCCTCTGCGTTTCGGATACGTATCAAATCGGCCTTGAAGATGAATATTTACAAGCGGATTTGAAACAAAGTTGATATCCGACATTTTTAATAAACGGAATAATTTATACGTGTACGCATCATTGTAGGATCCCATCGCAGTTGTATGGCTTGCAGTTGTACGTGCACCAAGTCCGCGTTCGTATGCTTCCTTTGCTACCACCTCGACAAAGCGGGATTGCTCATCATCAATTTCGTCACAGTGGATATCCACTAAACGATCATATTTTTCTGCCAGGTCAAAGGCAATTTTCATCGAATCCACGCCGTATTCTCTAGTGAATTCAAAGTGGGGGATACCGCCGACAGCATCTGCACCCATTTTTAAAGACTCTTCCATTAGCTCCGCGCCGTTCGGATAAGAAAGAATGCCTTCCTGCGGGAAAGCCACCAGCTGAAGGTCCACATATGGTGACATTTCTTCTTTTACCTCAAGCATTGCTTTTAAAGCGATAAGCGTTGGGTCTGTCACATCTACATGTGTACGAACATGCTGAATTCCCTGTGCAATCTGCCATTTCAAGGCTGTTTTGGCTCTTGTTTTTACATCTTCAAATGTCAGTGTTTCCTTACGCTCGGACCATCTTTGGATCCCTTCAAAAAGAGTGCCGCTATGATTCCAATCAGGTTCACCTGCTGTCAGGGTCGTATCCAGGTGAATATGCGGGTCAATAAAAGGTGGGAGGACGAGTGAGCCCGCCGCATCAATGATTTCACGGTCTGTCGTTTCGATCTCAGCCTGTGTAATCTGCGTGAATTTTCCGTCCTCAATCACAATATTCCATAATCCAGTTTTTCCTCTAAGCGTTGCATTTTTAATAATCATCTATTAGCTCACCTTTTCATTCAATTTACGTACAGTCTTAGGTGCGAATAAAGGCGCACTTTTCATAAGAACTACATATAGGATGATCGATCCGACAAGTCCATTAATTGGCGCGATGCCTGGTACTAGCTCTGCAGCGGCTACTCCGCCAGCCCATGCTAGAATGGCCATCCAGTTCACTGATTTAAACGTCATTTTTTCAAATTTACGCTTATATTTCTCACGGCTTAGGAAGAAGTAATCAGCGATAATAATGGCTCCGATAGAAGGAAGCGCTGAACCTAGTACAGTTAAGAATCCAGTAAAGTTGTTGTACAGCCACATCGCTGCGATCGTTCCAAGAATACCATTGAACACGACAAATTTATTTCTGCCCCATTTTGTGATGGTTGTATAGCCTAAGCTTGATGCGTATAATGCATTTTCATTCGTTGTCCAAATATTAAGGCCAAGTACGATAATCGCTGGTAAAATTAGTCCTTGTAAAAACATGACATCTGAGATATCTGATTTGCCATAAGTCATTGCTCCGATTGCACCGAACAAGAACATTAATGAGTTTCCTAGGAAGAAAGCAATCCCTGTTGCGGTTACAGCTGACTTAGGTGTTTTGGCAAAGCGGGTAAAGTCAGGTGTCAAAGTCCCGGCGCTAACGAAGGAGCCGATACAAATCGTTAAGGCTGCGGCAATTCCAAGGCCTTGAACCGGCTGATAAGCCATTAAGCCTTCCATACCACCGATTGTTTCCGTTGCTTCAGAAACAGAGTAGCCTCCAAGGATGGCAATTGCAGGTACGGCCACCATTCCAAGTATAGCTAGAGCTTTCATTCCATAAATGGCTGTTAGAGTCATTAACATTCCTGAAAGTACGATAAGAAGATATAAATTAATACCAGTTGCTTTATATACAGGTACGGCAAACATTGCCACACCAACACCAAACCATCCAACCTGAGTGGTCGCCAGTAGAAAAGAGGATAGATAGGAACCTTTTACGCCAAAAGCATATTTTGTTAAAAGATGTGTGGATAATCCTGTTTTTGCCGCGATATGGGCAAGGGCACCGGTATAAATGCCAAGTAATAGATTCCCAGCCAGAATGACTAGAATAAATGTTTTAAAGCTTAGACCGTTGCCGAGTGTTCCACCAGCCCACATGCTTGCGGAGAAGAACGTTAATCCAAGCATGACCGCGAGAATTTTCCAAAATCCGCTTCGATGTTTTTGTGGTACAGGTGATAATGAGAATTCTAAATCTTTGTTTTCCATTTCCAATTCCTCCAATAAAGTATTTTTGGAACTGGTACCGACGTTTTTGGCAATAAAAAAAGGTTTATTGCCAGATACGACAATAAACCTCTTCTACTTATCCATAGACAGATAGGTATAGCAAAATAGAGCATACCCCGCCTATGATAAATGTCCGTTGTCCTTGTCAGCCTCTCTGGACTGAATTAAAGGTACCAGTATTTAATTGAGTTTATTATTGCAGGAAAAAGATAGACTGTCAACAGTGAATTTTCGAGTAAATGCAATTTTCCATAAAGAAGGTTTATAGATTTGGGTTAGGACGGGAATAAAAAACAGGCATCCGTCAAGGTGCCTGAGTTATTTTTTAACAGCTTTGCATACCTACTAAAACAAAGCCGCGATATTCATTGTAATCTAAAGCAAGACTATTCGTGAATTCCATAATGTCCCGTTCAATAGCTATTTGTACACCATTGATTACTTCTACTTGATCATCTTCCTGTGGCTCATCCAGAGACACACCAATCTCCGGGCCCCCTCAGCCATAGCCTGAAAAATACAAGCGAACTCCAGATTTATTCTGCGAAGCCAACAAAGCAGTCAGCTCATCACGAGCAATATCCGTAACCTTCAACCTTCTCCATCCCTCTCTATAAAATTATAATAATATGAACCTAATAATATACCATATGGGGTATAAAGTAAAGCCCTTTAGCACAGTAATACGCTGGGGGACAGTCCCCCAATGCGTTACTGTGCTACCGAGGTGGGGGTCTGTCCCCCAACGCTTTAGAGCAGTAACGGGCTTGTTTTTTCACATCTTTTGGATGCCTGCATAGGATATGGAGGATAGTTTCTTGCCTGGGAGGGGATGACCAGATGTTTGAGCGTAAGAAAAATGAGGGTAATGATCATTTTGGAGAGTTAATGAGGCCGATTAATCAATTTTTAAATGAGAAGCCTGTAAAGGGATTTTTGCAGCAGATCGATGAACTGTTTCAAAAGTCTTTCACATTTACACCTTCTATCAATGTGGACGTCGTGGAAACAGAACAAGATTATCGCATAACTTCAGAGCTTCCGGGAATCAAACGGGAACAAATTGACATTGATATTATTGATCATTACGTAACAATCACCGTTCAATCATCCGAGTCCTTAACGGAAGAAGATGAAAACCGAGTTGTGGTTAGAAGGCAGCATTCGATGCAGCGATCAAGCAGAACCATTTCATTGCCGCAGCCGATTAATGAAAAAACGGTAAAAGCTTCATATAAAGATGGATTGCTGGAAATTATTGTTCCTAAGGTAAAGGGAAGGAAAATTTACTTAGAATAGCAGGCAAATTAAAAACAAGCAGCGGATACTGCTTGTTTTTTGCTGTCTGGCATTACTTTTTCGAAACGGGAATCCAAATTTCACTCCTAAAAGTAGGTGACGTAACGTACTTATGTTCATTCCAAAGAATTTCTGGTCCTTCCACTAGCTGGTAATTAGCAGCAGGAAGCCACTCGGAATAAATGCGCCCCCAAATATTCTGCAGTGTATCAGGAAACGGCCCGACAGCTTCGAAAACCGCCCATGTGGAAGCGGGAACCTCAAGCTGTGCCATATGTTCCGGGCACTCCTTCGTTGTCGCCACCCCAATGTAATGATCAAGCTCGCCTTTTTCCTCCATCCGACCCTCCGAAAAATTGGTGGATGCACTAAGCAATCCGATTGGTTCGACATTTGAAAGGCTCTTTAACAAGGTGATTTTTTCCATATCAAGACTTTGCCACATGGACGAGATTTCCGGATTTACCCCGTTAAAAATAATCGGTACCCGCTTCATCAAGCCTAAAATGCGGAACGCTTCTTTTTCCACAATACGATAGTTCATTTCATTTCCCCCTTGAATCGTTAATTGAAAGGTCATTTTCGGAAAAGCCTTCAGAGAATGTCCGCTGCTTCTTGCCTCCGACGGGGTAAGACCGTGCAGGCTGTGAAACGCACGGGTAAAGGAATCTGCCGAGCTATACCCGTATTTCACCGCAAGATCAATCACTTTTACGGAGCTGTCACGAAGATCAAAGGCTGCAAGCGTAAGACGTCTGCGGCGAATGTATTCTGCAAGCGGGATCCCCGCAAGAAAGGAAAACATCCGTTTAAATTGATATTCAGAACAAAGCGCAATCCTTGCAGCCTCCTTTAAATCAATCTCAGCCGTAAGATTTTCTTCTATATAGTTTAACGCTTGGTTCAAGCTTTTAAGAGAATCCATCTTATGACCTCCTTCCTTCATAGAATAGCAGGATGAATCCGAATCCATCCGACTTTTCGCGAATGGGTTTTGCGGGGTTTGATAAAAGTAAAGCATACATCTTGTTAAAAGTTTATAATTTGTCCTACACTTACTAAAAACAATGTATACGACAAAAATTGTAATATTCTATCATTTCTCTTCTCACATACAGAAAAAGAGATAACATGATTACATTCCGATACAGTATAGGCTCTATAGAAAACCTTATAAAACAGGTTAAAATGGTGATTTTATTGAAATCGATGCAATTCAAATTTCATAAAAAATTTTTTCTAAAAAAAACTTGAAATTACAAATGTAATCGATTACACTACAAACATAGAGAAGAAACCGAAAGGAAAAATGAAATGGTTAGAATAGCAGATGTTGCGAAATTGGCTAATGTTTCCACTGCAACAGTATCCAGAGTACTAAGTAACACTGGTAAGGTTAAAAAGGAAACATCTGAAAAAGTGTTAGCAGCTATAAAGCAACTAAATTATCAACCGAATATACTGGCTAGACAACTTAGAACACTAGAAACAAAAACCATCCTTGTGGTTGTCCCGGATATTTCAAATCCATTCTTCTCAAAAGTGCTGCGGGGAATAGAGGTAGTTGCCGATGAAAATGGTTACCAAGTCCTTCTAGGTGATACGATTAATAAGCCTGAACATGAAATTGCTTTTCTGGATATTTTACGTCAAAAAAAAGCTGACGGAATGATTTTGTTAACAGCAAGAAGTGACCGCAAATCTCTAGAGCAATTAACTAAAGAATATCCTGTTGTATTAGCATGTGAATATATAGAAGGTGCAGCAATCCCAACTGTTTCAATCGATAATATCAGCAGTGCAAGAAAGATTACAGAGCATCTAATCCAATTGCAGCACGAACGAATTGCAACAATAACCGGACCTTTACATGTTGTGTTAGGACGGGACCGTTTAAAGGGATTTCAACAGGCAATGACACAATATAGTCTGCCATTAGATCAATGTTTAATACAAGAAGGGGATTTCACTTTAGAAAGCGGCTGTAATCAAATGTTAAAATTGTTAGCTCTGGAAAATCCGCCTACTGCTGTCTTTGCTGCAAATGATGAAATGGCTATGGGTGCTATCAAAGCAATTAAATCTAAAGGTTTAAAAGTACCAAATGATATTGCTGTTGTTGGTTTTGATGATATTAAATTCGCTTCCATATTCGAGCCAGCTCTTACAACTATTTCACAACCAACCTTTGAGATAGGAGAAAAGGCAATTGAATTGCTGATTAGCTTGATAAATAATAAACCGATTCAAAAAGAGCAATATATATTAGAGGATAAATTAATCATTAGAGAATCATGTGGGAAGTTTAAATAGTGAGCACTATGGGTTTGTTACAATAAAACTCATTCTCTCCTATATGAAATGTAATCGATTACACTATACAATAAATAGAAATGTAACGAAATATTTTTTTGATAACGAATGTAATCGATTACACTCATATAACAATGCATTATATTCATTCTTATTTTTTAAGGTGGTGGTGCGTTACAACGTTTTGCTAATAACATCCTAATTAAGTAAGTAATTTTTAATAATGGAGGAATAGATCATGACAGTTAAATTTGGATATGTAACAAATACTTGGGGAGGCGTTGTAGGCCATCCTGCTGGAGTAACTTCTATTAAAGATTCATATTACCTTGCTAATGGATCAACGGAAGAAGCTCTAAAGGACATCTCAAGTGCTGGTTATGTTGGATTTGAATTATTTGATGGAAACCTCATGCAATATATAGATCGAAAAGAAGAATTCCTAAAACAAATCAACGAAAACTCTTTAAAGTTTGTCGGAGTGTATACTGGCGGGAACTTCATTTATCCAGGGATTTTAGAAGAAGAAATAGCAAAAATTGAAAGAGTTGCAGCTTTTGCATCAGAGTTAGGTGCTGAACATCTTATCATAGGTGGAGGTGCAGTTCGTTCAGGAGGAATAGAAGAGAGTGATTTTGAAGCATTAGCTTCAGCACTAGATAGAATAGTAGAAATTGCTGAGAAAAATAACTTAATTGCAAGTTACCACCCTCACCTTGGAACATGTGTAGAATCGCCGGATCAGCTGGACAAGCTTATGCCTTTAACGAAAATCAATTTATGTCCGGACACTGCTCATATTGAAGCTGGAGGCGGAGATCCAGTAGAGGTAATGAGAAAATATATTGATCGCATTAAATATGTCCACTTTAAGGATTTTGGAAATGGCGAATTTCAACCATTAGGTGTTGGCCACCAAAAGTTTGAAGAAATGGCTGCCATTTTACATGAAGCTGGTTATGAAGGCTGGATTACGGTTGAGCTAGACAGCTACCCAGATCCAAAGGAAGGTGCCGTTATCAGTCGCAAATATCTTTCACGATTTGAAAAATAAAAGAAACTATTTGGGGGAGAAACCATGAAAAAGAAACTAGCGGTCTTAGCGATGTCGGTATTACTAAGCAGTACAGCACTAATGGGATGTGGCAGCAACTCAAGTACTTCAGGTAAAGATGAAAGTGCGAAGCAGGAAACATCTATAAGCACTTCTGGACCCCTTACAATTAACCAAAAAATAAATGGAGATCAGGAAATTCTAAGTAAAGGTCCTTCTGGGGAAACGGCAGTATCAGCAAAAACACTTCAATTAACTGAAGATGAATTGGCAAAAATCAAAGAAGGTAAATATAAAGCTGCCATTGTTATGCACTATGCTGGTAATGACTGGGCAACTGCACAAATTAACGGCTTAAAGGCAGCTTTTGAAAGAATGGGGATTGAAGTAGTTGCTGTAACGGATGCTCAATTCAAAGCAGAAAAACAAGTATCTGACATCGAAACAGTTCTAGCAAAAGATCCAGATATCATCATTAGTATCCCGGTTGATGCTGTATCAACTGCAAATGCATACAAAAAAGCTGCAGAAGCAGGAGTAAAAGTTGTATTTATGGATAACGTACCAAGCGGATTACAGGCTGGTAAAGATTACATTAGTGTTGTATCTGCGGATAACTATGGAAATGGCGTTGTTGCTGCGGATATCATGGCTAAGGAACTTGACGGAAAAGGAAAAATTGGTGTCGTTTATCATGATGCAGACTTCTTTGTAACGAAGCAACGAACAGAAGCATTTGAAAAGACAATCCAAGAAAAGTATCCAGATATCAAAATTGTTGCACGTGGCGGTATAGCAAGTGAAAGCGATGGGGAAAAGGTGACATCAGGTTTGTTGACAAAAAATCCTGATCTTGATGGACTGTTTGTAGTTTGGGATGTGCCTGCTGAGGGAGCATTAGCAGCAGTTCGTACAGCTGGGAAAGAAGACATGGTTATTACAACAATCGACCTTGGCACAAACGTAGCACTTGCTATTGCATCCGGTGGAAATATTAAAGGTCTTGGTGCTCAATTACCATTTGACCAAGGAATCTCTGAAGCAATCTTAGCAGGTTATGGTCTATTAGGCAAGGAAGCTCCAGCATATGTAGCGGTTCCCGCGCTTAGTGTGACACAAGATAATGTATTAGATTCTTGGAAACTTGTTTATTCTACTGATGCACCTGAGACAATTCAAAACGCAGCTAAATAATAGAAAAGATAATAGGAGGAATACATGATGAAAAAATTAAACGTTGGAATGATTGGCGGAGGATTTATGGGAAAGGCGCATGCACTTGCATATGCGGGAATGCCGATGTTTTTTTGGCCGGCACCAGCCATTCCACACCGCCATACATTAGTTGATGTTACTGAGGAAATTGCTAAAGATGCTGCTGCAAAATTAGGTTTTGACAACTATGCAACAGATTGGAGAGAAGTAATTAACAATCCTGAAATCGATATCATTGATATCGTGACACCAAATAATACTCATGCTGAGATTGCAATTGCTGCAGCTAAAGCCGGCAAGCATGTTATTTGCGAAAAACCATTAGCATTAGGAGCAGAGCAGGCTAAGGAAATGTTAGATGCTGTAACAGAAGCTGGCGTTAGACATATGGTTGCATTCAACTATAGAAGAACACCTGCTGTTGCATTGGCAAAAAAATATATTGAAGAAGGTAGAATTGGAAAAATCTTAAGCTTCAGAGGAACTTATTTACAAGATTGGTCTGCTGATCCTAATTCACCTCTTTCATGGCGCTTCCAAAAGAAAGTAGCTGGATCTGGAGCACTTGGAGATATCGGTACACATGTTGTTGACTTTGCCCGTTATTTAGTTGGTGAAATTACGGATGTAAATGCTGTAACCAAAACGTGGATCCCAGAAAGACCACTTCAGACAGGCGGAGCAGATAAATTAGGTACAGTAAAAAGTGTTGAAGATGCTCCTAAAGGTGCAGTTGACGTAGATGATGAGTTTATCACAATGGTTAAATTCGATAATGGCGCTATTGGAAGTATCGAAGCTACTCGTAATGCATGGGGTAGAAATAACTTCTTAACATTTGAAATTCACGGTGAAAAAGGCTCTTTATACTTTAACTACGAGCGCCGCGATGAGCTTCAAGTATGCTTTGCAGATGATCCATCAGATGCAAAAGGTTTTAGAACTGTTTACACAGGACCTGCCACACCATACGGCGAAGGGTTATGGCCAATCCCTGCCTTAGGAATTGGTTATGGAGAAACAAAGATTATTGAAACATATGATTTCTTTAAATCTATTGTTGAGGGCACTGAAGTATCACCAAACTTTAATGACGGATATCGTATTGAAGCAATTGCTGATGCAATCCTTGAGTCTGCTGAAAAAGGCGAATGGATAAGCCTTGAGAAGGTTTTGGCGTAGTAGAAGAACAACATTAAATAGAGGCTGCTATTTATTAGCTGCCTCTAATAAAAAAATGCTAAAAAACATAGTTGATTGTTGACTTTCGTTACAGGTATGTAGATCATTTGAAATCGAAATACCTGTAATGGAAATCAACAGTTAAGCTTAAGCAAAGCCTAATAAAAAGAAGGTGAGTTACGTTGGAAAACACAGTTCTGGAAATGAAAAATATATCAAAATCCTTTAATGGAATTAATGTTCTAAACTCTGTCAATTTCTCTGTCAGGAAAGGTGAAGTGCATGCCTTGATGGGCGGAAATGGTGCGGGGAAATCCACATTAATGAAAATTCTAACGGGTGTCTATACAGCTGATGATGGTGAGATTCTGATTGATGGAAATAAAGTAGTAATAAACGATATGAAGGATGCTAGGAAAAATTACATTTCAATGATTTTCCAGGAATTTAGTTTAATTCCTACTTTGACAGTAGCGCAGAATATTTTTTTAACAAGAGAGTCTAAAAACTCACTAGGTATTTTAAATGATAAAGAAGCAATTGAGCGAACGAAAGAATTGTTGAAAGAACTAGAAGTGGATATTGATCCGAATGATGTTGTTGCAAAATTAGGTGTTGGATATTGGCAAATGACTGAAATTGCAAAGGCACTTTCCCAAGAAGCAAAAATCTTGATCATGGATGAACCATCATCCTCATTAACTAAGAATGAAACAGAAATTCTTTTCGCTTTTATCGAAAAGCTTAAACGTAAAGGGATTTCGATCATCTATATATCTCACAGGATGGAGGAAATTTTTGAGGTTTGTGATCGTATAACCATCCTGCGTGACGGTAAAAATGTCGTGACTGAAAATATTAAAGACATCAGCATGGAAACAGTTGTCCAAAATATTGTTGGTGTTGAAATGGATAAAGCATTTGAATGGGTTGAGAGAACCTATACAACTGATGTTACACCGGTTTTGGAAGTGAAAAATTTAGCATCAGGTAAAAGAGTTCAAGATGTCAGCTTCAAACTATATCCAGGAGAAATATTAGGGATTGCTGGTTTGATGGGAAGCGGCAGATCAGAAGTGGCTCGTTCCATCTTCGGAATGGACCCAATTGACAAGGGTGAAGTATTTGTTAAAGGGGAAAAGAAATCCATTCAATCCTCTAAAGACGCCATAAATAATGGAATGGCACTTATTCCTGAAGATAGAAGGGTACAGGGGCTTGTTCTAGACCATAGTGTTAAGGATAATATGATTCTCCCAATCCTTTCTAAATTAAAAAAGGGTTTCACAATTGATAACAAGAAAGCAAATGATATTGCTGAGAAGCTAGTAAGAAAGCTGAATATTAAAACTGATGATATCTTCAAAACTACTAAACTATTATCAGGCGGAAATCAACAAAAAATAGTATTAGCAAAATGGTTAGCCAATAATCCAGATGTATTAATTTTGGATGAACCGACAATTGGTGTGGATATCGGAGCTAAAACTGAAATTATCGAAATCATTCGTGAATTAGCGAATGACGGAAAAGGTATATTAGTGATTTCATCAGAACTTCCTGAGCTACTGGCTGTAAGTGATAGAGTTATCGTAATGCACGAAGGCAAAGATCTCAAGGAGATGAATCGAAGAGAAATTCATTCAGAGGAGGAGCTTCAGCATGCAATCCAAGGATATTAAGGTCAATAATCAAATGAGTAATGATGTATCACTAAGTTTTCTAAAAAAGTTTGATTGGCGAAATTATATTGTTTACTTTGCTTTTATTGGTGTAATTATTTATTTCTCTGTCACATTATATGATGATGGATTCGTTTCAACTGATAATATGATGAACATTATCCGCCAAACAGCCATGATCACAATTATGGCCGTGGCAATGACTTTTGTCATCAGCTCTGCTGAAATAGATCTTTCTATTGGTTCAATTACCGCTCTATCTTCACTTTTCGCGGCACTTGCCATTCAATCGGGATTTGGATTTATTGGAGGTCTTGCAGCAGGCTTAGCAACTGGGTTGGCAGTGGGATTCATCAATGGGATTTTAATTACAAAAATTAAGATTCCATCATTTCTAGTTACGCTTGGAACGATGGGAATCATAAGTGGTACGGCTATGTGGGTTACGGATACAGCACCGATTCCAATTCTTGATCAAACCTTTAATTTTATCTTTGGTGCCGGAGAAATTGGCCCGATTCCAATTATCTTTATATGGACAATTATTGTAGTAGTGATTGGACATATTTTATTACGCAAGACATCATTTGGTAGACAAACGTTAGCAACAGGTGGAAATGAAAGTGCAGCAAAATTCTCAGGTATTAATACTGCAAAAATTAAACTCTATGCATTTATGGGAACAGGATTAGCAGCAGGCTTTGCTGGAATTTTATATGCAGGCCGTATGCAAGCAGGTCGTTATACCTTTGGACAAGGGGATGAAATGTCAGTTATTGCTGCTGTAATTCTGGGTGGAACAGCATTAGCAGGCGGTACTGGTACCATTATTGGGACAGTAGTCGGTTCCCTAATGATAGGGGTTATTAATAACGGACTAATTATCATGGGACTTGATGTCAGCCAGCAAATGATCATCAGAGGTTTAATTATCATTTTAGCGGTTGCACTTGGACGTAAATCAGTTCGATAAGATATTGCGGTTTGGATAGGAGGAAATAACATGGAGAAAATTAAGGTTGGAGTAATTGGTACAGGTTTTATTGGGCCAACTCATATAGAAGCAATTAGAAGACTGGGTTTTGCCGAAGTAGTAGGATTAGCGGAAACAAATCAGGAGGCTGCTGAAAAAAAGGCAGCTGAGTTGGGGATTCCAAAAGCATTTGGAGATTATCGTGAAATGCTTCAAGATCCTGAGATTCAAGTTATTCATAACTGTACGCCAAATCATCTTCATTTTCCAATCACGAAGGAGATTATCTTAGCTGGCAAGCATGTAGTATCAGAAAAACCCTTAGCCATGAATAGTGAGGAGTCTGCTGAACTAGTTGCATTGGCAAAACAGCATGGTGTGGTTCATGGTGTAAACTTCAATTATCGCCAGTTTGCTAGCGTGCAAAATCTACAAGCGAAAATTGCAAATGGAGATCTTGGAAAAGTAAACATTGTTCACGGTGGCTATTTACAGGACTGGCTTTTATATGATACGGATTTTAACTGGCGCATGAATCCTGAAATTGGTGGAAAGTCGAGAGCTGTTGCCGATATCGGCTCCCACTGGTGTGATACCGTTCAATATGTAACTGGAAAGAAAATTGTTGAAGTATTTGCTGATCTGGCAACAGTTATTCCGATAAGGAAAAAACCGAAATCGGCAGTGGCAACCTTTAGTACACAAGATCCTTCTGAGATCGAGTACGAGGATGTGCCGATTGGAACAGAAGACTATGCTTCAGTTCTAGTCCGCTTTGAAGACGGTTCAAGAGGTGTATTTACCGTATCGCAGGTAAGCGCAGGTCGTAAAAATCATCTTCATTTTGAAATTGCCGGCAGTAAATGTTCTGCATCCTGGAATCAAGAAGAGCCTGAGAAGGTATGGTTCGGTTACCGGGATAAACCAAACGAGGTTCTTCTTGCTGATGCAAGCCTGTTTGCAGCGGAAGCAAGGGGTGCCATCCATCATCCGGGAGGACATAACGAAGGATGGCCTGATGCGTTGAAAAATATGATGAAAAACTATTATTCTTTCATTCGTGACGGTAAGAGTCTGATAACAGATAAGCCAAACTTTGCAACATTTGAAGACGGACATATTTCGATGTGTATTACAGATGCTATTTTAGAAAGTAACGCAAAACAGCAATGGGTAAAGGTTGAAACGAAGAAGGAGGTTTCTATATGAAACTAGGTGTCTTTACTGTTTTATATCAAAACCTTCCTTTTGAAGAAGCATTAGATAAATTAGCAGTAATGGGTGTGGAAGCAGTAGAGTTTGGAACAGGGAATTATCCAGGAAACAGTCATTGTAATCCTGATGAGTTATTGGAAAGTCCTGAGAAATTAAGAGCATTCCAGCGTGCCATTGAAGACCGTGGACTAATGATAAGCGCCTTAAGCTGTCACGGTAATCCATTACATCCAAACAAAGAAGCAGCCGCAGAAGCACATGATGTCTGGAGAAAAACGGTTTTACTAGCTGAGAGATTAGGAGTAGATGTGGTGAATGGGTTCTCCGGATGCCCAGGAGATCATGCAGAAGCAAAATATCCTAACTGGATTACATGTTCTTGGCCACCGGAATATTCAGAGGCCTTGGATTGGCAGTGGAAGGAGGCAGTCCTTCCTTATTGGAAGGAAGAATCAAAGTTTGCCCAAACACACGGAATTAAGATTGCCTTTGAAATGCACCCGGGATTTGTTGTCTATAATCCGGAGACCCTGCTCAAATTAAGAGAGCATGCGGGAGGAAATATTGGGGCCAATTTTGATCCAAGTCATTTGATTTGGCAGGGAATTGATCCAGTTGAGGCAATTAAAAAGCTTGGCCGCGAAAATGCAATTTTCCATTTCCATGCGAAAGATACGTATATGGACAAAGCCAATGTCAGTGTGAATGGGGTACTGGATACAAAGCACTATAGTAAAATTTTAGACCGTTCCTGGACATTCCGTTCTGTTGGATATGGTCAAAATGAGAAGCTGTGGAAGGACATGGTTAGCACGCTTCGTGCAGTTGACTATGATTATGTTTTATCGATTGAGCATGAGGATATGCTAGCATCCATCGATGAAGGATTAGGCAAGGCTATTGGACTTTTGAAAGAAGTCCTCTTCAAGGAAAAACTTACCGAGATGTGGTGGGCATAAGTCATAATCATTTAATAGAGCAAAAGCCTTGTGGTATTTCACGCTACAAGGCTTTTCTTGTATAAAGGCGAAAAGGGTGAACAACAATGGATGACAAATGGTTAGTTGGTGTAGATATTGGTGGTACGACAATAAAGCTGGCGTTTATTACAGATGAAGGGGAAATTTCTCATAAGTGGGAGGTTCCTACGAACACAGCTGATAACGGAATTCATATTCCTTCGGAGATTGCTAGCGCAATTGATAGTAAGATTTCAGAATTAGGAGAAACGAAAGGGAAACTGATTGGATTAGGTGTTGGGGCTCCGGGACCTGTAAACGATGAGAATGGATCAATTGAGGTAGCCGTTAATCTGGGCTGGAGTCATTTTCCGCTTCGGGAATTGCTTGAACAAGCAACTTCTTTGCCTGTTGTGGTTGATAATGATGCAAATGTAGCTGCGATTGGTGAGATGTGGAAAGGAGCGGGAGAAGGGGCGCAAAATTTATTATGTGTCACACTTGGAACCGGAGTAGGCGGAGGTGTCATTGCAAACGGTGAAATACTACATGGAGTAAACGGCGCAGCCGGAGAAATAGGTCACATTGCAGCTGTGATCGACAATGCAGTGAGGTGTAATTGCGGAAAGCTGGGATGTTTAGAAACGGTTGCCTCTGCAACAGGTGTTGTCCGTTTAGCAGAATCGTATTTAAAATCATCAGATACAAAAAGTATCTTAAGAGAGGCAGCGCACCTATCTGCTAAAAAGATCTTTGATGAAGCGAAAGCTGGCGACGAGCTTGCTTTGAAGGTAGTGAATAAACTAGCCTTCCATTTAGGCTTTGCCCTCGCCAATATTGCAAATGTGACAAACCCAGAAAAAATTGTGATTGGAGGCGGAGTTTCTAAAGCAGGTGAAACGTTATTACGGCCGCTTCAACAGCAGTTTATGCAATATGCTTTCCCACGTGTAGCTGAAGGAGCCGAGCTGAGAATGGCAAAACTAGGAAATGATGCAGGAGTCATTGGTGCTGCATGGCTTGCAAAAACTATGTTGGTTTTACCTCAATTATAAGACTAATTCAAAGTAGTTCCTCAATATAGATGGAAAGTTGATATGAATTGCACCCCCGATTGTTGAAACAACTAACAATTGGAGGTGTAGTTTTTATGGTGAAAATTTTTAAAAGAGAACAAGCTGCCAATAAAAGAAGGCAAAAATACACTCTGTCCGCACAAAAAAACAGCCCATCCACCTATCACCAAAAACCCAATTCTGTATAAACTATAATAAAGGATTAAGAAGGTGATCAGATGCTTCTGCAAATAGCCCTTTACCTGTTAATCGGCTTCACCGTCTTATGGTACCTCAAGGCTCAGCCAATCAACACCATCCTAAAAGAAATTAGCTTCGTCCTCCTATGGCCATTCTTCCTCCTACTCCAATTCGTCGAACTAGTCGACAGCACCAAGAGAAGGCGGGAATGAAGCGGGGGGACGGTTCTCCTGCTTCCAAATGGTTCTCATATATATTTTTGAAAACGCGTAAAGTAGGCGCTTACGAGAATAATGACTATCAAGCATGATGATCTGTATACTCTACAGGTCTTTTTTTTATGCACTAGTGTTGTTGTCCAAAAGCACGCCATGTATGTACAAGAATTCTTTGTATTGTGATAGAGTGAAAGAATTGGTGAATCCAAACATTGACAGACCAAGTTTCACAATTTATTAGCAAAGTACTTTCCAATTTTATCTGAAAGGAGTGGTAAAGCTGGCAGATATTATCGCACTTATTATTATCGCTATTATCATATTCATCCTTATAAAGTTTCGAATCTTACGCATCAGCACCAGAACCTATCGTAACTACAGGTGGAAAGTAACGCCCAGAAGGTTGAAAGTTTCTTATACGAAATTCGATGGGACGGAATTCTTTCAGTTTTACTTAAAAAAAGACCAGCAAATGAAGATGAACTATTCTATTACCGTTGAAAATGGATCAGTAACCATTCATCTATGCAACAGAAAAGGAGAAATTTTCACGAAAAATTTTACTGAAAACGAAGAAGGGCAGTTCACCTTCCAAACAATCGGTAGACTATACTCTGTAGAATTAACTGGGGAAAACACAAAAGGGGGCTGCTCGATTGTTTTTCATAGTAAGGGGGAGACCTTGCCAAAATAAACATATAGAACGGAAGCATAGTCCTGTCCGGATGTTGTCTCAAACTGGCGCGAAAGTTTTGAGACAGTTTTTCACAATGCAAATCATCGGCACGAATGTCGAAAAAATGAGTCCATTAAACAAATCATTTTTCAATCCATATAGAAAGAAATATGATACTATTTTCCTTGTAACTCTTTTGCGAGGAAGGAAAGAACAACTATGAAATTAGTAAGCATCCACCACATTGCGATTATTTGTTCAAACTACGAGAAATCAAAGGACTTCTACATAAGGATCCTTGGGCTTACTCCGCTCAGAGAGGTCTATCGTGAGGAAAGGGATTCCTATAAATTAGACCTGGAAGTGAACGGCCACTACCAGATTGAGTTATTTTCATTTCCAAACCCGCCGGCGCGTCCGAGTTATCCCGAGGCAGCGGGGTTACGACATCTTGCGTTTGCTGTCGAGGATATAGAGGAGGCAGTCGGCTATTTACATGAGCAAAACGTAGAGGTTGAAACTATCAGGGAGGATCCATTTACGCAAAAAAGGTTCACATTTTTGTCTGATCCGGATGGATTGCCGATTGAGATTTATGAACAAGGTAACGCGGATCCAAGGATCGTGAACGAATGATAAAAAGAAGTACTGCAAAATCATGAAATTTGGAAGCGGGAGAACCGTCCCCCCGCTTCCAAAAGGAGGAATACGATGAAGAAGGAGACGAATCAAAAGTGGGTTATTTGGGCCTTGTTGATTGCGACGTTTCTTACGGCGATTGAGGGAACGATTGTGAGTACGGCAATGCCGGTGATTGTTGAGGATTTAGGAGGCAGCAATCTTTATACGTGGGTGATATCTGTCTATTTATTGGCCATGGTAATTGGCACGCCTATTTTTGGAAAAATGGCGGACTTGTATGGAAGAAAGCTGATGTTTACGCTCGGTGTTATCATTTTTGTTGCGGGTTCGATGCTTTCAGGGCTGGCACAGACGATGGAGCAGCTTGTCTGGTTTCGTGTGATTCAGGGAATTGGAGCAGGTGCTTTAACGACCATTCCATTTACGATTATTGGAGATGTGTTTGCTTTTGAACAGCGTGCCAAAATCCAAGGAATGATTAGCTCTGTCTGGGGAATATCAGGGATCGTTGGTCCGCTCGCCGGAGGATTTATCGTTGATTATATTTCCTGGCGCTGGATTTTCTTTATGAACCTTCCGTTTGGTATTGTTTCGTTGATTCTATTATGGGTATCGTTACACGAGCACCTGGAAAAGAAAAAGCAAATCATCGATTATCCGGGTATTTTTACCTTTGCCATCAGTATGACCTCGTTTCTTTACGCATTAACCTTATTGAAGGAGCAGAAGGCACTCACAAGCAGTATCCTGCTGCTGTTGGCTGTAGCGTTGGTTGGAATCGGATTGTTCTTTTGGATTGAAAAAAATTCCAAGGAGCCGATGCTGCCGTTATCGTTATTTAAAAACAAATTTATCTCTGTCGCAAATACGGCTGGCTTTTTATTCGGCTTTATCCTCGTAACCGTTACGTTCTATATTCCTTTATGGGTACAGGGTGTGAATAATTTAAATGCGACTGTGTCAGGTATTTCCATGCTGCCGATGTCGATTACTTGGCCGCTCGGGGCTATGCTGTCAGGAAGATGGCTGGCTAAAACATCAATTGGAAAAATAGCCGTTACCGGTATTTCCATCGTGGCTCTTGGCACCTTCGGCTTAATTTTTATGGATGATCAAACCACAATTGCATTCATGATGGTTATTACAGCAGTTCTGGGCTTCGGATTCGGTTTGGCTCTCACTGCGTTTACAGTCGCTGTTCAATCTGCGGTCGATTGGAAGCTCAGAGGAGCAGCTATGGGGTCCTTTAACCTACTACGAAACCTAGGTCAGGCAATCGGCATCGCGGTATCCGGCCTATGGCTAAGCGATGAACTATACGGTCATGTGCTTGCACAAAGCCTGCATACCGTATTCATCATCCTCGTCATCCTAGCAATAGTCGCCCTCCTTACAGGAAGCATGCTGCTAGGAAAAAATGGCCTATCCTTATCAACAGAAAAAAATTAGATGCAGGGGGACGGTTCTCTCGCTTCCAAAAAGGAAGCAAGAGAACCGTCCCTCCGTTTTTTGGAAGCACAAGAACCGTCCCCACGCTTCGGCAAAGTTTTTGTAGAAAAATGTCGGTAGTTTGAAAATTTTAATAATAAAACACATTAGGTCTCATGTGTTATACTAAAAACAACATAAGCAAGGTGATAAAATAATAAATGAAATGAGTGGATGAATCATGTTAGAAGAATTGATTAAGCGTTTTGAATCGGTAAAGAAGCGTAACCCATTACATGCCAATGAATTATTAGATTATCTGCAAAAAAGCTATATTTACGGTGAATTATCAATCGTTGAATACAAAAAATTCTTCTTAGAGCTTCACAAGCTTGAGGCCCGAAAGCCAGAGCAATTTGTTTTTTCAGTAGCAATGTAAGGTAGGGAAAAACATCTTCATATACGTAATCCACACTATTTTATACTCATACAAAAAAGAGAAAGACCTACTCGGTTCTTTCTCTTTTGTTATATTAATATAATAAATAGGTTATACTAAACCACATTTTCGCGGTCATAAAAGGTCCTGAAATACTCTTCCGTTTTTTCTTTGGCAAACTGAAAGGCATCGATTTCCGTTTTGCGTTCCTTATAAGGCAGTTTTTTATCAGTTTCGAAATGATGCCGGAAGCCTGGGTCCAGATCCTGCATCACATGCCGAAATTCATGGAAAATAGTCTCAATGAGGGTTTCATATTCCTCGTAATGAAAAATAAAAACAATCCCCAGCTCTCGCCAATAAATCCCCGCGGCAAAACGCAAATATTCATCTTCATCCTCGCCTAAATCGCTTACAATCTTATTCGCTTCCCTTATCGAACAAAAAATAACCGGTATTTGAAGCAAGGTATCCATATGGGCAAAAATTTCATGGTAAATGGAACGAATATTCCAAGAAAAATCACTGTCCAAAATATACCAGTTCTTATATTGTTGAAGGATCGTACGCTTCTGCAAAACTTCGGCTAATGTCATGAATCCAGCCTCCAATCCAAAATGGTCAACATGCTACTATCATATAGCCTATAGGTGCAGGATTATACCTATTGGATAATATTTCCATTGTTAAAATTATTCTAAAAAGGCTATAAAATCAGACGATTTTTAGAGAAAATATAAAATACATGCCTATAAGGATTACAAATCCAATAACTCAAAATTATAGAAATATTGTATAAATATTCCATTAGAATAGAGTAATCATCTATTATAAGACCTGCTCAAGCTATATAAAATATGAAACGATAACGTTCATTAAAACGACAAAAACTTGTGAGCGTTTTATAAAAGCCGCTGAATTTTATAGAAAAATAATATAGGAATTTGTATGATATCAACGTACTAACAAATGTGAATCTATTCACATTAAAGGAGATGACAATAATGAAGAAGAAAAGCATATTTTTTGTGCTCTTCTTAAGTATTTTTATGCTAATTGCTGCGGGCTGCGGAAGCAATAACGCAAGCGAGCCGAAAAAGGAAGATCCAAAAGAAGAGAAAAAAGAAGAAGCAAATAAGGAAGAAGAAGCTGTCACAGGTGCATCTGAAGAAGGCTCCTATACTCCATACGAAGAGCTTAAGGACAGCTATGATATCGTTATTATCGGTGCTGGTGGTGCAGGTATGACCGCTGCACTTGAAGCAAAAGCAGCAGGCATGAACCCAGTAATCTTAGAAAAAATGCCGGTTGCTGGTGGAAACACATCAAAATCTTCCTCTGGTATGAACGCGTCTCAAACAAAGTTCCAAACAGAGAAAGGCATTACAGATAGCAACGATAAATTCTATGAAGAAACATTAAAAGGCGGTAAAGGAACAAATAATCCTGAAATGCTTCGTTACTTCGTAGATAATTCAGCAGCTGCTATTGATTGGTTAGACTCCATTGGTATTCGTTTAAACAATATCACAATTACAGGTGGCATGAGCGTAGAGCGTACACACCGTCCTGAAGACGGCTCTGCTGTAGGTCAATACCTTGTAGCTGGATTAGTTAGAAATGTTGAAGAGCAAAAAATCCCTCTTTTCGTAAATGCTGATGTAAAAGAAATTACTGAAAAAGACGGAAAAGTAAATGGAGTTAAAGTCGTTTTTAATGGAAAAGATAAGAAAACCATTACAGCAAAAGCTGTTGTCGTAGCTTCTGGTGGTTTCGGAGCTAACATGGATATGATTGAGAAAGTTAGACCAGATCTAGCTGGCTATGTAACAACTAACCAAGAAGGAAGTACTGGCGACGGTATTAAGATGATTGAGGATTTAGGCGGTACAACAGTTGATTTAGAACAAATCCAAGTTCACCCAACTGTACAACAGGAAAATTCCTATTTGATTGGTGAAGTAGTTCGCGGTGAAGGAGCAATCCTTGTTAACGCGGAAGGTACAAGATTCCATAACGAAATGGATACTCGCGACAATGTAACAGCAGCAATCAATGCACTTCCAGAACAAAATGCTTGGCTTGTATTTGATTCAGGTGTTAAATCTCGTGCAAAAGCAATTGAACAATACGAGAAAAAGGGCTTTACTGTAAAAGGTGATACAATTGAAGCACTAGCTGAGCAAATGAAGGTTCCAGCAGACGCATTAAAAGCATCTCTTGACACTTGGAACACAGCAGTAACAAATAAAAGCGATGCAGAATTCGGCAGAACAACTGCAATGGACAACGCTTTAACAGGTGCCCCATACTATGCAATCAAAATCGGCCCTGGAATCCACTATACAATGGGTGGAGTAGTAATCAACACAAATACAGAAGTACTAACTAAAGATGGACAACCAATTCCTGGTCTATTCGCAGCAGGAGAAGTAACTGGCGGGCTACACGGTCAAAACCGTATCGGCGGAAACTCTGTAGGTGAGATCATTGTATTTGGCCGTCAAGCTGGAATTAAATCAGCTGAATTTGTAAAAGCGCAATAAAATTAGTTTTATATCACTATTAAACTGAAGGAATGCTTCTGAACTGGAAGTGTTCCTTCAGTTTTTTTGTTTTTTATTATAGTAGAGTTGGGCTGGGCTTTTTGAAGGACAAAATCGATTTGTGGGGAGGTAGAAATGTCCATGAGAAGGCTTATGAAGGACAAGATCGAGTTATGAGGTGGACGAAATGTCCATGAGAAGGCTTATGAAGGACAAAATCGAGTAGTGGGTTGGCCAAAATGTCCTTGAGGAGGCTTATGAAGGACAAGATCGAGTAGTGGGTTGCACGAAATGTCCTTGAGGAGGCTTATGAAGGACAAAATCGATTTGTGAGGCGGACGAAATGTCCTTGAGAAGGCTTATGAAGGACAAAATCGATTTGTGGGGAGGACGAAATGTCTTTGAGAAGGCTTATGAAGGACAGGATCGATTTGTGAGGAGGACGAAATGTCTTTGAGAAGGCTTATGAAGGACAAAATCGATTTGTGAGATGGACGAAATGTCTTTGAGGAGGCTTATGAAGGACAAAATCGAGTAGTGGGTTGGACGAAATTCCCTTGAGGAGACTTATGAAGGACAAAATTGAGCTGTGGGGAGGACGAAATGTCCTTGAGAAACCCTTTAAAGGACAAAAATCGATGCACGCATAAAAAGAGGTCCTTCACCCAGTTCATGAAGGACCTCTTTCTTTTATCTAATCAAACTACTATCCGTCAAAAAAATGAAGGACAATTACCTTTTTTCAGAGAGAAGGCGGTCCCTCATTAGTATGTTCAGGGACCTATCAACTTTCCTTCATCAGCCAAATCAAAACAACCAATCAAACAGGCACAACATTCCGTTTTTCACAAACCTGAGACTCCAGCACATAAGCCAATTCAAATCCATCCTTTACGGCTGTTGACAAGGACCCTGGATGATTGACCGCATCGCCAATAACAAACACATTATCGAAATGTAGGCGATACAATTCCTCTAATGGATTGTACGCCTGTGTTCCCATCGCGATCACCACATTATCCATTACAACCTCACGCTGCTCACCTAAAGCAGGATCCTTAATCATGACTGCACCCGGTTGAATCTCCGTTACCCGGTGGTCTGAGATGATTTTGACATTGGATTTCTGCAGACGATTCATCAGGCGCATTCTTGTTGGAGCGCTGATGCGTTTACCAATCGCAGTTGGAAGCTCAATAAAGGTCACATCATTCCCCTTAGCCGCCAGCTGGTCGGTGATGCTAAAGCAAATCATGCCGCTGCCCATTACGACGATTTTTTCCCTGTTGAAGTATTTATGGTGTGAATAGACATATTCATATCCATAGACATTCGGCAAATTATGCCCCGGGATATCCGGAATATATCCTTTGGCACCAGTTGCTAAAATAACCGCATATGGATCCATCGCTTTTAACAGCTCAATCGTTGGCTCGGTATTCATGCGGATATCAACACCTAACCGCTCCAATTCATGCTGCTGGAATTCAACAAACCAATTCATTTTTTCCTTATGGAGCGGCTTGCTTACAAGATGAAGCTGTCCGCCAAGCCGGCTGTCTTTTTCAAATAAGGTAATCCTGTAGCCTCTTTCGGCAAGAACCCTTGCTGCTTCCATGCCTCCCGGACCGCCGCCGACAATCACAACATGGCGCTTATCCTGAATCGGGGTTAGGTGATCAAATTCCATTTCCCTTCCTGCCCTCACGTTAACCGCACATTGAACATGGAGATGCTTACCCACAGATCTGATGCAGTGCATACAGCAAATACATTTACGGATTTCACTTTCACGGCCCTCCATTACCTTGTGAACCCACTCCGGATCAGCAATTTGCCCGCGCCCGATGGCGATAAAGTCGGCTTTTCCGTCTGCCAAAATCGACTCAGCAAATTCGGGCTCGCGAATAACACCTACAGCGATAACAGGGATGCTAACGGCTTTTTTCATTTCCTCTGCAAGATAGACCCTCCAACCTTGCTCGTAAAGCGGCGATTCGATAACCACTTCAAAGGATTCGTAGGTTCCCGCACTTGCATGAATCGCATCAACACCTATTTTCTCCAGGTGCATGCCAATTCTTTTTCCCAGCTCGACATCCATACCGCCTTCCACAAATTCATCAACACTTAACCTTACTATGACAGGATAATCACGTCCGCATTGCTCTTTAATGCCGAGAATGATCTCCTCTAAGAAGCGCATTCTGTTTTCAAAGCTGCCGCCATATTCATCGGTCCGAATATTAGTAAGAGGGCTTAAAAACTCATTCACCAAATAACCGTGTGCGGCATGAACTTCAACTCCGTCTGCACCTGCAAGCTTTGATCTAACAGCACCCATAATAAATTTGTTTACAAGCTCCTTCACTTCGGCAGTGGTTAATTCCCGCGGCTCTTCTCCAACTGCAGCACTAGTGATGGGGCTTGGTGCGACGATTTGTCTGCCGTCTATATAAATCGAGCTTGACTGACGTCCGCCGTGGTGCAGCTGAACGAACATTTTCGTTCCATACTTATGTAGGGCATTAGCCAAACGGTGGAATCCCGGAATGAAGCGGTCATCGTCAATCCTCGTTTGTACAGCCGAAGCCTTTCCGTACTTGTACTCAACAGAGGTCATCTCCACAATAATTAACCCCGCTCCGCCCTTTGCTCTTTCCTCATAATACCGAATTTGATGGTCCGTGATTTCGCCTTCAGTACCGGATAGGTTGGTTTCCATCGGAGGCATGACAACTCGGTTTTTCAACAGAAGATTACCGATTTTCCCTTGTTCAAATAAATGAGTGTAATTCAAAATCAATTCCCCCTTTTTAAAATAATGTTAAAAGTTTCACAATCTAATCCGAAAAATAAGTCCAATCCCATTATAATGGAAGAAGCAAGGTGTTTTATGATGTAAAAATGACAATTAAGTGAGAGATAGAGTTTGTCTTGAAAAAACGACAGCTACTGTCTAATTATATCGATTTTTCAGACAGTTGGTGCCATTGTATATCTATTTTGGAAGCGTTATCATTAGTTTGTAAATCTTATTTCATAGTTGTGTTGTGAATGATCCTAAACAGGGATGTACATTGATAAATCAGGGGATTTGGGAGGATCTTCTTTTTTATCAAAAAATGACGTCAACATGGTTTATTAGTTCAATAGGCTGATAGAACATCTATGAAATAAACGAATTCTAGTAATGAAAAAAGGGGCGTGTTAATCTATGATGAATTTTAACGGTATTGAAAGATTGGGACGTATTCAGCTAAGAGTACATGACTTTGAAAAATCAGTTGATTACTACACAAATGTTCTAGGTCTTGACATTACGGGCCGCGACGAAAACAGAGTCTATTTAAAAGCATGGGACGAATGGGATCATCACAGTGTAATCTTAGAAAAGTCCGATTCTGCCGGAATGGATCACATGGCCTTCAAAGTAACAAATAATGAAGTTTTAGATACATTAGAAAAGAAAATTGGTGACTTTGGCTGCTCTATCGAGCGTGTTTCAAATAAATCACGTATTGGTGAAGGGCAGGCAATCCGTGTTCTTGTTCCAACAGGACATAAAATTGAATTCTATCATGATATTGAATATGTAGGTGTCCCTACTGGTACACTCAATCCGCATCCATGGCCAGATGGTCTAAGAGGAATTGCACCGCATCGTCTTGACCATGCATTATTATCAGGCGATGACGTTGTGAATACAAAGAGATTATTTAAAGATGTATTAGGCTTTGTAGAAACGGAAAAAATCGTCACAGTTGACGGTGAAGACTTAATTGCTACATGGCTTACAACTACCATGACTGGACACGATATTGCTTTAATCAAAGGGCCAGTAGGGAAAATCCACCATGCAGGCTGGTATTTAGAAAGCTGGCATGATATTTTAAGAGCTTCCGATATTCTTTCACGTAACGAAGTAGAAATTGACGTTACACCTACTCGTCATGGTGTAACTAGAGGTCAAACCATTTACTTCTTTGACCCATCTGGAAACCGTAACGAGGTATACACTGGAGGATATGCTGTCTATTCTGACTTCCCAACCATTACTTGGACAGAGGACAAGCTTGGACAAGGTATCTTCTATCACCGCCGCCAGTTAAACGAAGCGTTCACTTCTGTATTTAGTTAATCAATACCTCTGAAAAAAATACAAGGGAGATCCTTTAATTAATGGGATCTCCCTTTTTCTTCAAAAAAATACTCCGTCAAGCACTAGTCCCGACGAAGTATACTCTTTATTAATTATCTAGAGGCGTAATTACATCAATATCATGCTTTGTAAGGACTTTTAAGGTCTCATCATTTATGGATTGGTCTGTAATCAATGCATCAATTTGATTAAGGTCTGCGAAAACTGCACTGGAGTTGCTTCCGATTTTCGTTGAATCGACTAAGGCGATAACCTTTTTAGACCGTTTGATCATTTCCTTTTTAAGTGAAATTTCATAGAGGTTAAAGTCAGTTAAGCCGGACTCTGCGGAAAAGCCATTGGCTGATGTGAAGAACACATCAATATTAACAGTATCAAGTATACTAACCCCTAAGGTACCTTCGATAGAAGTTGAACCTTTTGTCACCATTCCGCCAATCAATATAACGGTAATATCTGGATTGTCTTTTAGTTCTAATGCTGTTTGGAGTCCGCTTGTTACAACGGTTAGGCGAATAGGCTGATCCTTTAAGTAGCGGGCAAATTCTAGGACAGTCGAACTGGCATCCAGCAGAATACACTGTTTTTCTTTCACAAATTCCGAAGCGAGCTTTGCAATTTGCATTTTTTCATGTTTGTTTTTCTTTTCACGGGCTGAAAAACTCATTTCATTATTGTTTTCATCATTCAGAACAGCGCCGCCATGAGTTCTCGTTAATAGACCTTCCATTTCCATTTTACTGAGGTCAGTCCGTAATGTCGCTTCTGACACTCCGATTTCCTTAGCCAAGTCCTTCACAGTAATTCTTTCCTGCTCATGCAGGATTTGCATAATTATATTTTTTCGTTCGCTTGCAAACATTTTCATATATGTTCATCCTTATAACTTGGTATATTATTTTCATCTTATTGTATTTTTGCTTATTTTTCAATAATATTCTCTTTTAAACTTTTTCTTTATTTAAAAAAACGAAAAAACTGTGACGAATATAAAAGGGAAACTAGCTATCTATAGGATTCCCTCGCCATTTATTAAGGCCATCCACTTCTTTCATTTGCCTTCTTGAAGGATCTCCTTCTATTCTTCTTCTGTATATAGACGAAAATAAATATATTAACCACAATATATAGCACTTTTAAAATGCGTATAATCAAATATTTTTTTTCGTTTGTTTTCGTTTTAATTTAAATAAAGATAAATAAAAATAAATAAGAAAAATACACAAAAATATAATTGACAAAACAAAAATAAATGATAATATTTAGAGTGTAAAGCGAAACAAAACAACAAACAGGAGGTGTAGAGAACGAAATAAATTGAAACCGATTCCTTAAGATAGAACAATTTGTTTCTTATTAAAGATTTAGTGATTGCAATCAAGATTCAAGTGATAGAATAGTAGATTCCTAGTAAATTCAATTGATCTTTTTAACTGTAACAGATGTCACGGAAAGACGGAGACAAATCAGGTAGTATAAAAAGACGTGCTTATTTTAATAAAAGTATTAATCAATAGTAACATAGCTATTTAATATCCATCATAGATTCCTTCTCATCCATTTACATAAAAGATGATGGAAATAAACATATAAGAAAAGGAGATTTCCAAATGACACAAACACTTAACAACGAAACAATGCAGAAAGTTGAACTTCCAAAAACAATGAAAGCGGTTGTAGCATACGCTCCTGGGGATTACAAATTTGAAGAAGTACCTGTACCGACAATAGAAAATGATAAGGAAATCATCATCAAAGTAGAAGCATGTGGAATTTGTGCAGGTGATGTTAAAGCCTTTGATGGTGCTCCAAGCTTCTGGGGAGATGAAAAACAGCCTGCATACATTAAGGCACCGATGATTCCAGGACATGAATTTATTGGCCGGGTTGTACAAAAGGGTTCTGCCGTAAAAGATTTTGAAATTGGCGATAGAATTATTTCCGAACAAATTGTTCCATGTGAAGAATGCCGCTTTTGCAAAAGAGGTCAATACTGGATGTGTGAAAAACATGATTTATATGGATTCCAAAATAATGTAAACGGCGGTATGGCTGAATACATGAAATTACCGAAGGAAGGCCGTAATTATAAAGTTCCTGAAGATATGCCTATTGAACAAGCTATACTAATTGAGCCATATGCTTGTAGTATGCACGCAGTTCAAAGAGCAAAAATCCAGCTTGGAGATTTCGTTGTCCTATCAGGAGCAGGAACACTAGGATTAGGTATGGTCGCTCCAATTAAGAAATCAGGAGCAGTAACACTAGTCGTGTTGGATCTTCAAGATGACCGTCTTGAATTAGCAAAGAAATTCGGCGCAGACATTGTTTTAAATCCAAGCAAAGTAGATGCCGTGCAAGAAATTAAGAATATGACAGAAGGTTATGGCTGTGATATTTATATTGAAGCAACAGGGCATCCTGCATCTGTTGAGCAAGGCTTAAGTGCAATCAGAAAGCTTGGTACGTTTGTTGAGTTTGGTGTATTTGGTAAACCAGTAACGGTTGATTGGAGTATCATCAGCGACCGCAAAGAACTTGATTTGTTAGGTGCACATTTAGGGCCATATTGTTATCCATTAGTAATCGATGGCATTGCAAAAGGTGAAATTCCAACTGAAAGCGTAGTGACTCACCAATTTGGATTAGAGCAATTCCAAGAAGGCTTTGACCTTGTGAAAAAAGGTTCAGAATCCTTAAAAGTTATTTTAGTACCTTAAGTAATCAAAATCCCTTGTTTTACGATTTCCCAATAAATACTGTAACGCTGTCCCTGGATAGTATGTTTACCATTCAAAGATTACCTTCCCTGTTGATTGCCCCCAATCGGTAGGGAAGTTAATCGGAATTGAAAGCGTTTTATATGAAAAAAAACTCTTTGAAAAGTATTAGATAAATAATAAATAAATTTTATATTGGCTTTGGGAGGGTTAGGGAAATGAATGATTTGAGGCAGCAAGGTAATTTTTTAGATAAGATCGGCATTCCTTCAAATCTTGTGTGGGGTTACGTAGGCGTCCTTATTTTTATGATGGGTGACGGCCTTGAGCTCGCATGGCTCAGTACATATCTTGTTGAACAGGGAATAACCATTCAACAGGCAGCAACACTTACGACCGCTTATGGTGTAACCATAGCGATTGCCGCTTGGTTCTCCGGCGTCCTGGTAGAGGCCATTGGTCCAAGAAAAACGATGACTATCGGTGCTTTATTCTATGCAATCGGTCATGCTTTATTCGTCGGCTTTGCCTTGCCGGAATTACATTATGGCTTGATGATCCCGACATATGCTATCAGAGGTTTTGGCTATCCGATGTTCGCTTATTCATTTTTAGTATGGGTTACTTATAAAACCCCGCAGCAAAAATTAGGAACGGCAGTTGGCTGGTTTTGGTTTATGTTTACAGGCGGATTGAGCGTATTAGGTGCTTATTTCTCCAGTTGGTCCATTGCAGCTTTTGGCCATATTCCTACCCTTTGGACTGCTATTCTTTGGGTTATCATCGGTTGGTTTTTTGCAGTCTTCGTTAACCGCGATAAATTTGAGCTTAAAGCAAAAGACGATAATTCAGCATCATCAAAATTAAAAGAGCTGTTAAACGGAATTACAATTATAAAAAGAGAACCAAAGGTTGGTATTGCGGGTATTGTCCGTATCATTAATCAGACATCACAGTATGCGTTCCCATTATTCTTACCGCTCTACTTAGCTGACTATGGAGTCACTATGACAGTCTGGTTAAATATATGGGGTACGATTTTCATCTCGAATATTGCTTTCAATCTAATTTTCGGTGTTGTCGGCGATAAATTAGGCTGGAGAAACACGGTTACATGGTTTGGGGGTATCGGCTGTGCCACCTTCACACTATTATTATACCTCGCTCCACAATGGTTTGCCGGAAATATCTTTGTTCTTTCCATCATCGGTGTATTATGGGGCGCGTGTCTAGCAGGATATGTTCCGCTTTCTGCCTTAACTCCATCACTCGTTAGTGACGGCGATAAAGGAGCAGCTATGTCGATTCTAAATCTCGGAGCAGGTTTATGCGTCTTCGTTGGACCATCACTTGTAGCTTTATTCTATAATTTTGTCGGCACACAAGGAATTATCTTCATCTTAGTAGGTCTTTATGTATTAAGTGCTGTTCTCACTAGATTTTTAAAATTACCTTCGGAAGCCAATGTAAAAGCAGAAGATATTGAAGAAAGAGTGATCTAGTTTTATAGATTTTGTCAATAATTATTAAGACAATATTAAGCTATATTTATATGTCATTGACTCGACTGATATGGCAAAATAAAAATGATTAGATGGTTGACCATCAAAATGATAAAGGAGTGCAGCAGCTATGAAAAAGCTCATTAACAATCCAAAAAACGTTGTAGAAGAAATGCTTGAAGGATATTTGAAAGCGCACCCAGACTATATAAAAGCATTACCCGAAAATGACCGTGCACTCGTGACAATGAAAAAGACAAGAGAAGGTAAAGTTGGCATATTAATTGGAGGCGGTTCAGGTCACGAACCGGGATTTCTGGGATATGTAGGTGCTGGAATGGCAGATGGGGTTGCCGTTGGAAATATTTTTGCCTCCCCGTCACCTGATCCAATTTTGGAAGTAACAAAAGCAATTGATCAAGGTGCAGGCGTTGCGTATTTATACGGAAACTATGCTGGCGATGTGATGAACTTTGGAATGGCTGCAGAGTTGGCAGAATTAGAAGAGGATATTAAAGTTGGAATGGCTTTAACATCAGATGATGTAGCGTCAGCTCCGAAAGCGGAAAAAGAAAAACGCCGTGGAATTGCCGGATCCTTATTTATCTGGAAAGCAGCGGGAGCAGCAGCTGATTTTGGCTATAGCCTAGAGGATGTTATTCGTGTTGCGAAAAAAGCGAATGAAAATACCCGCTCTATGGGTGTTGGCTTATCTCCATGCTCATTGCCGCAAACGGGTAAACCAAGCTTCGAAATTGGTGAAGATGAAATGGAAATCGGTCTTGGCCATCATGGGGAGCCTGGAGTTGAAAAAGGACCAATAAAAACAGCTGATGAAGTAGCAGACCGCCTTGTTCATGATATTTTAGCTGATATCGAAATAACCAAAGGTGATAAAGTTGCTGTACTTGTGAATGGCCTTGGTTCAACACCAAGAATGGAATTATATATTATGTTTAGAAGAGTAGAGCAAATCCTAAGCGAATTAGGAATTGAAATCTATCGTTCCTATGTGGGAGATTATATTACTTCATTAGAAATGGGCGGCTGCTCTGTAACCTTAATGAAATTGGATGATGAGTTAATGAAAGCCGTTGATCATCCGGTTGATTGTCCGATGTTTGTTCAAAAATAAAGGGGGGTTATGAAAATGGAATTAACAGCAAAAGAGCTGAAACAATACTATAAAGAAATAGTCGAAATGATTGAGGAAAAAAAGGATTACCTTTGTGAGCTTGACCGTAAATTGGGCGATGGTGACCACGGTGTGACGATGTCTATCGGTTGGCAGGCAATCAATGATAAATTGGAAAACGAGCTGGTTGCTGAGGAAGATTGCAGCAAAATCAGCATTACGGTTGGAAAAACCTTTTTAAGTGCGGTTGGATCCTCTGTTGGTCCACTATACGCAACAGGTTTTTTACGCGGAGCAAAAGAAATTAAAGGCAAAACCGTCATAAACGATCAAGATCTTGCTCAATTCTGGATTGCCTTTGCTAAAGGTGTGAAGGAACGCGGACAAGCAGAGGTTGGCGATAAAACAATGATTGATACACTAGAGCCTTTCTTCCAAACATTAGAAGAATCTTTCAGTGAATCACAGGATTTCGTCCGTTCGTTCCGCCTGGCAGTAGAAGCAGGGAAAAAAGGAATGGAATCAACGAAAGATCTATTATCAAAAAGAGGGCGCTCGAGCCGTTTAGGTGAGAGATCCCTTGGTGCGCAGGATCCAGGCGCAACGTCAGCTTATTATATCCTATCGACGTTCCAAAGCTTCGTTGAAACACAAGTATTAAATGTAGGCGTATAAAAGACTATTGAATAAAGAATGACCACAACTCAACATAGATCCTTCAACCTGCATAATAGAAAATGAAAACATTCAAAAAAAGAATCAGGAACATTTATTTCTGGTTCTTTTTTTTGAAAAAAATTTGCGAAATTTTATTAAACGAAAATAAATAATAAAATAAAACGACAATAAACAAAAAAAAAAATTGAAAAACGATAAAGTGTGTATTAAAATGAAAATAGATAAAAATAAAGGCGAAAAATTTTAAGGGGGTTAACGAAATGAAAATTGGTATTGGCAGTGATCATAATGCGTTTCAATTTAAGGAAGAGATCAAAAAGTACTTGGCAGAAACAGAGCATGAAATAGTAGACTATGGCTGCTACAGCGAGGATGCGGTGGATTATCCGGATGTGGCATTTGAAGTGGCAGAGGCTATCAGTAATAGCAAGCTGGATCGCGGAATCTTAATCTGTGGAACAGGAATTGGTGTATCGATTGCAGCTAATAAATACCCAGGCATCCGTGCGGCGCTTTGTCATGATACATACTCTGCTGAAAGAGCGCAGCTTAGCAATAATGCACAAATCATTACGATGGGTTCACAAATTATCGGACTTGAAGCCGGTAAAAAAATTGTTGATGCCTACCTAAATTCCGAGTGGGCAGAAGGTTCAAAACGAAAAGTCGATAAAATTATCGAAAAAGAAAAAGAATTCGTAAATGTAAATTTTATAGAAACAGTAGCTTGTAACTAACAAGCAAAATCTAAAGGGGGGCAACAACATGCGATCATTGTTACTGGATTTATTAAAAGTAACCGAATCAGCCGCTATTGCAGCACTGCCGTGGATTGGCAGCGGCGATAAAATGGCTGCGGATGGTGCCGGTACAAATGCGATGCGTGAAGCGTTAAACAGATTAAGGATAAACGGAACAGTCGTGATAGGTGAAGGAGAAATCGATGAAGCACCCATGCTGTATATAGGTGAAAAGGTGGGGACCGGTAAAGGTCTGGAAGTAGATATCGCTGTCGATCCGATTGAAGGAACAAATCCTACTGTTAATGGGCAAAGCAATGCTAGCACGGTTATCGCTGTTGCTCCGAAAGGAACTCTGCTACATGCTCCTGATATGTATATGGAAAAAATGGCAGTTGGTCCAAAAGCAAAAGGAAAGATTGATATTGAAGCACCGTTGTTAGACAACATTCATGCCGTCGCAAAGGCGAACGGTAAGGATATAAGGGAATTAACGATTCTCATTCAAGATAGACCAAGACATCAGAGCTATATCGATCTAATTAGAAGGTCTGGCGCAAAAGTTCATTTATTCAACGATGGTGATGTAACCTATACAGCAGCAACCTGTATCGAAAGCTTGAATATAGATATGTTTCTAGGAATCGGCGGTGCTCCTGAAGGTGTTCTCGGCGCTGTTGCCGTAAGAAGCCTCGGTGGAGATATGCAGGCCAAGCTGCTGCCGTTTGATGAAGAAGAATTGAATAGATGTATGGATATGGGGATTCTTAATCCGACTAAGCCATTGCGACATGAACAATTAATTGGCTCGGATGAGTGCATTTTTGCAGCAACCGGAATTACAGACAATCTGTATTTAAACGGAATAAAGAAGGAATCCAACCAGTATGTCACCCATTCCATATTGATCTATGGAAAAGAACAGCGGGTACGTTATGTAGAGAGTCTGCATCCGGTTTTTGAGTTTGCTAGATAGAAAGAGAAACAGGACATTATTTAAGTGCATTTTTTGTTCCGTTAGTTGATTAAGGTTTCTTGAACGGGAAATACACATCCAAATTTAACAAATAAAAACATCATTGGAGGAAACCAAAATGGAATTTTTCTTAGACACAGCCAACATTGAAGAAATTAAACGAATTAACCGTTTAGGTCTGGTTGATGGTGTGACAACGAACCCAACGATCATTGCTAAGGAAAACAGAGATTTCGAAGAAACAATTAAAGAGATTTGCAGTGTTGTAGACGGACCAGTCAGTGCAGAAGTGATTGGCCTAACTGTTGAAGAAATGGTGAGGGAAGCGAGAATCATTGCTGAATGGGCTCCAAATGTTGTCGTGAAAATCCCAATGACAGAAGCGGGGATTGAAGCAGTCCATATTTTAGCAAAAGAAGGCATTAAAACAAATGTAACACTCATTTTCTCTGTATCGCAGGGTTTAATGGCTGCAAAAGCCGGCGCAACTTATATAAGTCCATTTGTAGGAAGAGTCGATGATATTGGTGTGGACGGTTTAGAGCTTATAAAAAATCTAAAAACGGTTCTTGTAAACTATCAATTAAAAGCAAAAATAATCACAGCGAGTGTAAGAAACATCGGACACTTGGAAAAGGCAGCCATTGCTGGTGCTGACATTGCGACAATCCCTGGAAGCTTATTCCCTAAATTATGGAGCCATCCATTAACTGATAACGGAATTAAACAATTTTTAGCAGATTGGGAGAAGGTACCGCAAAAAGAAACAAGCAAATAATAGGATAAAGCAACGAACTAATATGAAAAGGAGTGTTTACTTTGGCAATTACTGCTACCTCCGTAGAGCAATTATCTATTAATGCTATTCGCACACTTGCCATAGATGCTATTGAAAAAGCCAATTCAGGCCATCCTGGTTTACCGATGGGTGCGGCACCGATGGCTTACGCCTTATGGACGGAGTTTATGTCACATAACCCGAAAAATTCAAAGTGGTTTAACCGCGACCGTTTTGTCTTATCTGCCGGCCATGGCTCGATGCTGGTCTACGCATTGCTTCATCTATCAGGCTATGATGTGACCATCGATGATTTAAAAAATTTCCGTCAGTGGGGTTCTAGAACTCCGGGCCATCCTGAGTATCGTCATACAGATGGAGTGGAAACTACTACAGGTCCGCTTGGACAAGGGATTGCTACAGCAGTTGGGATGGCGATGGCAGAAGCACACCTGGCAGCTACTTACAATAAAGAAGACCTCACAGTCATTGACCATTATACATACGCATTAGTCGGTGATGGTGATTTAATGGAAGGCATCTCACATGAAACAGCATCACTTGCCGGACATCTTGGGTTAGGAAAATTAATCGTTCTATATGATTCTAATGATATTTCCCTTGATGGTGATTTAGATAAATCCTACTCAGATCATGCAGAAGAACGCTTTAAAGCCTATGGCTGGCAGGTTATTCGAGTGGAAGACGGCAATGATGTAGCGGCATTAGGAAATGCGATAAGTGAAGCAAAAAGGAATACAGCACAGCCGACGTTAATTGAAGTGAAAACGGTGATTGGATACGGCTCGCCAAATAAATCAGGTTCCTCGGCTTCGCATGGTGCGCCGCTTGGAAAGGTAGAAGTACAATTAACAAAGGAAAACTATCAATGGGACTTTGAGCCATTCCACGTTCCTGCTGAGGTGTATAACGATTTTACTGAAAAAGTGGTTAAAAAAGGTGCCTTAGCCGAAAACGCCTGGAACGCCGTCTTTGCCACTTACAAAGGAAAGTATCCTGAAGCAGCTGCAGCGTTGGAACAAGCAATCAGCGGTGAACTTTCTAGCAACTGGGCCGAGAATCTTCCAGTCTTTGAAATGGGAGAAAGTAAAGCAACGCGTGATACATCTGGTCAAGTGCTGAATGCGATTGCAGAAGCTTTACCACACTTTATCGGTGGAAGTGCAGATTTGGCCGGATCCAACAAAACAACGATTAAGGGGCAGGCTGATTTTTCAAGAAATACCTATGAAGGTAAAAATATTTGGTTTGGTGTTCGTGAATTTGCTATGGCTGCGGCCTTAAATGGTATGGCTTTGCATGGAGGATTAAAAGTATTCGGCGGTACTTTCTTTGTCTTCAGTGACTATCTTCGTCCAGCCGTTCGTTTATCGGCTCTAATGAAATTACCTGTCACCTATGTTTTAACACATGATTCCATTGCGGTAGGGGAGGACGGTCCGACACATCAGCCGATTGAACATTTAGCTTCCTTCCGCGTGATGCCTGGATTATCCGTCATTCGTCCGGCAGACGGCAATGAAACAACTGCCGCTTGGAGACTAGCGGTGGAATCAAAGGATAAACCGACTGCCCTCGTACTGACAAGACAGAACCTGCCAACATTAGAAAGTACGAAAGAGAAAGCCTATGAAGGGGTAAAAAAAGGTGCTTATGTTATCAGCCCATCTGCAAAAGAAACACCAGATGCCTTATTGATTGCAACTGGATCTGAGGTTCAGCTGGCCATTCAGGCACAGCAGGTGTTGCAAGAAAAAGGAATTAACGTAAGTGTTGTTAGTATGCCGTCATGGGATCGTTTCGACGAACAAGACCAAGAATATAAGAATGCTGTATTGCCTCCGCAAGTGACAAAACGGTTGGCGATTGAAATGGGCTCGCCGTTTGGCTGGGAACGCTATGTAGGTAACAATGGCAGGATTATTGGCATCGATGCGTTTGGAGCTTCAGGAAAAGCTGAGAAATTAATGGAGCATTTTGGATTCACGGTTGAGAATGTTGTAAAACAAGTGGAAGATTTAATGTAAGCCGCCTTACTCAACAGATGGATAATACAAATTATGTGAAAAGTAGATAGAACATAAAAATAAAAAAACGAAACGAAACCATTTGGATTCCTCCCTCGGAACGGCTGAATCCATGGAGCTTTGTGGAAGGGAACGCCATAAAGTCCAGAGAAAAGATACCATTTCATTGTAGGAATGGCATCTTTTCTCTGGGTGCGAATGACTCAGAACCCTGTTGCGAAAGGCTTTGTAACGGGGTTTTGAAGTCCTCGGAACCTCTTTTGCTGTTTAGATTTATATCAAAGTCGTTACCTGGAGGTCCGTAATTAAAAACACGCCATATTGGAATTTTTTCACGGTGTAGACATTTTCAAAGTCCATAATCGATTCTCTGCCTTCATCGCCATAATAGACGCTGAACGATTCCTGGACCGTTATGTGATACGTATCTTCTCCGATCGGTGTGATGCTGGAAATTTCATAATACAATAGGGTCTCCTTAATATTCCGATCATAGGTATCAAGCACATATTCCGCCTGAGCATTGTAGAAGGCACTCGCCGGGTCAATTAAATACATGATATAAATGAAGGCACCCTCGTTGACAGCTAATGGATAGTTGGCCATATATTCATCCATTAAAAGGTACATTTGCTGCTCTTCCAGTTCAGTGGGGCCTTCTTGAGTTGATGAAGATGGGATGATGGCAGGTCCTACAGGCTCCTCCGTTACGGGTTCAGTTTCAGTTTCGGTTGCGGGTTCGGAAGGCTGGGGTGCCGCTGGACGTTTGCCGCCTCCTGTTTGGTTATCACCTTTTGGCAGTTCCGGTTTTGGATTAGTTGGTTTAGGTACCTCATCTGTTGGCTGCGTTTCGGTTGGCGCTGGTTCATCAGCTGCTCCTTGATCCTGGACGCCCTCCGCAGGTGTTTCTGCCTCTTCACTCGATTTCTCCTTATCGTCGGAGCACCCGGCTAAAATGAATAACAGAATCAATAAAATCATCAATCCGCGCTGTTTGATCATCGACTTCACCTCTGAATGATTAGGGCGTGATGACTGATTTTTGGAGAGGATGGATAAGGATTCTATCAGCTGGTAAAAAAAGCCCCAACCCTATCCTATTCCGGGTGCAGGGTGAATTATGCCTTATTTTCAGAAAGCCCCATCAAAAAAGGCACCAACTCTCACTAAAGAGCTAGCACCTCTATAAATCTTTAATCCATCTTCGAAGACTGATTTTTACGCTCAAGCTCAGCCATGATTTCAGTATCTTCATAGTTATCGCGTGTAACCTTTTGTGTCAGAATCGCACCGACGGCCACTAGTATCATAACCGCAAGATAATAGCCTTTTTCATTTAACTCTAAGGACTCCTCATTGTAGAGACCGATACAAAATAACAGAATACCAGCAATCAGCGTGAAATAAGACAGCAGCGTGAAGGCAGGTGTATTCCGGCGTCTGTATTTATTCATAGTTCCCCTCCGTAAATAACTATAAGTACTATTTTAATAGTAAGAATAAAATTAAATGAATTATACCATAAGTTACCACAGGAGGGTAGATTTTCTGCTACATACCTGTACCCTATCCATTCAACCCGCTGGATTTCTCCTCTTTTTTCATCGGCTGAATATACCCGTATGTTAGGGTCCGCCACAGCCATTCAAACGGACCGAAGCGAAAGTTCTTCAGCCAGATATAGCTGAATAGAGTTTGTGCAACATAAATTGCGAGACAAATCAGTGTTCCTTCAGCAAGACTGACTTTGCCGAAATAACCGAGGCCAAGGAAAATTCCAACCGAGATGAAGGTCTGCAGAAGATAGTTCGTTAACGCCATTTGCCCGGTATAGCCAAGAGGTCGGAGCAGCTTCTGCCAGAACTCGCGGCGAAGCATCAATGTCAACGATGAAATATAGAAGAAGCATAGAGTCAATCCACTTAAACTAGTAAATAGGTAGGTAGCATTTTGTTGGTAAACGCCCACATCAATGACTTCTGTTTTAAAAATGGCCAACAAAGCCACGAGCGGAATGCTTAAAACCAGCGTCGTCCACCAAACCTTTTTAATCAGTGGCAGATGTTGTGAATCCGGTTTAAACACTCCTTTTTTTCCAGCATAAAGGCCGAATAGAAACATCGCCAATACGGTAATGATGGTAAATGGAATGTTTGCGGCAACACGACCCATTTCTGTTTGCAGGCGATAGGAAACCAACTCTCCATACGGTGCGTTTTCATACATATCAACATATTCAGAGAGCATGCTCGCCCTATCTTGGTCGGCCTCAGTATTAATGGTTTCCAGCTTAGAGGCAGGAGCAAGAAACTGTGCAGAAACCATTGCATGGAATACAAATAATAAGCTGAAGGCCCAAATCAAGAGCGTCTTTGGCTTTCTTTTATAAAAAAGCAGCAGGAGAAATCCGGTAATCGCGTAGGTATGCAGGATATCGCCGAACCAAAGGAAAACGAGGTGGAGCACCCCAAATAACAAAAGTGCAAACAGCCGTCTTGAAAATAATCTGTTGATTTGTAGCCCCTTCTGCTCTGCGCGGCTCATAAATATGTAAAATCCGAGGCCGAATAAAAAGGAAAAAATCGTATAAAACTTCGTTTGGACAAACATTTGAAACAGCAGGTCAAGCCAATAATTCACGCCCGAATAGTCCGGATGACTTTCCAGAAAGGCCGGGGAATGGAAGGCAGGCATGTTGACTAGAAAAATGCCAAGCAGCGCAAAGCCCCGGATAATGTCAATCGTCACAATCCTTTCACGACCGGATATAGGTGTTGATTTCATTCCATCATCTCCTACAGTAAAGATCCTGTTAGCTGGTGTATTTCTTTTTAAAAGAAGCACACCAGCTAACAGGCAAAACGCAAACACAACTAAATTAACTAATATGCGAATATAAGACAGGGTATGCTGAATTGATTGGATATAAGTTCCAGAAGGGTATCCCGAGGACCTACATACTGGAGATATCCTCATCCTCCATTTTGCATAGCTTATATTCGATCGCTCCTGCGGTATAGGAAAGCAATCCGAGATGGTTTTCCATTTCTATAATATCCTCTTTTTGGACTGGCTGGTAGCAAAGCTGATCCTTCCAAAGGTACGTTTGTGGAACAGTTTTCTTATCTTCAATTGTTTGAATGCGATAAGAAAGATCGCAGTACCGAATAATATCCTTATTCTTTCTCTTTACGCTGTTTACTTTAATAGCCATTTTTAAAAGAGCGCCCCAAGCACCTGAAAAACTCATGTTTTTAATTGGACTGGATGTAAATTGCTTTACATTCAGCTCGCGGCCGTCAGGGAAGGTAACGTTTGAAAAAACAGAGCTTCCATAATGGACATCTCCTGAAAAAATAATGCATTCATTCGGTCCCCAATTTGCTATCCTCTCAAGGAAGCTAGTAAAGCCTTTGCCGTTATATTTCCAGGCCTCAAAATCAAAGGTAGTCTGGACCTTCATCCCTAGAAGTTTAAGTGGGTACACATAATCATGTAGGAAGGATTCGATTAGTCCCATGCCGTAGACAGGCGTGGCGGAAACAACAATAAGCGGGCTGCCTGCACGCCAGCCACTGTCATACAGATGCTTGGTCACCTGCAGCCACTCGTTCCGATGAATCAGCTGAGGTGGCCGTGGTGCATCTTCAATGATTTTTCCTAAACTAACTGGCTTTGGCTGAAGGGCGTATTCCCGTTTTGTCCTCGTATCCAGAAAAACGGCAGTCGGCGAGGTGGGGGCAATAAAGTGCCATTGCTGTTCCTGCCAAAGGAGCTCTGTCCAATTATTATGATTCTTAAGCATATTCCCTTCCCTAAAAGTATGAAAATAGTTGTTTATGATGGTGATGAACTTCTGGTCAAACGCATCCGGGTCATTTCCCCAGCCTTGAAACGCCCAATAAGCGGATAGTCCATTAGCTACCACATGTCTGCCAAGGGGTGACTGCTCCACATTCTTCATCCAAACGTCGGATATATTCCAATCATCTGTCACATCATGATCGTCAAAAATCATGTAGGAGGGAATGTTCGCCATCAATCGTCGCACCTTGTATAACGAATGCTGAAACGTTGTTAGAATCTCCTGCTGCTCGTAGAAGCGGTCCCTAAGCTGCTGGATGACCTGCTGCTGCTTTTTGTTGAGCGAAGGATCGGGCTGTTGGAAATGAAGATGGATATGATTTTTCTCAAGAGCTTCCTCGAAGGATTCAAAAAGATTCTGTTCATGGGCGGACTCCCAGAGTGCCGGACTCCACACTAATAAATACATGGTAGCATATTCGCCGAATTCAATGAGATGATTATCAGCTGAGGATGAAGTAAAATGACAAAGATTTTCCATGATAAACTGTCTACCGTTGATTTGGCGGATGGAGGTGCGTAATGGTTCTTTGGCTAGATGGCTGTCTAACTCCTGCAGTGGCTCTCGCTGCCCCATTAATTGCTCTCCAAGCTGGGAAATAACACGGATGATTGGATCGGGAACGTCATCAGCGTATATTTGATCGCCTAGTAAAAAAAGAGCACTAGGCCGGTTTTCTACGGAGTCAAACTGCTCGTTAATCTGATTATCACCGATTGCAAGCGTGTCCTCTCCTTCACCGTGCAGCTTACGGCACGATCCGAAAAGCAGTCTGCATGGTTTTTCAGGGCTGTTCATGAAAAAGGTTGGATAGTTCAAATCACCATAGACAATGGAAGCGGGGTTATCAGAGGTAAGCAAGCTTAGGTCCCCAAGATGAAAGGACTCATGGTCATTGTCAAAAAATAAATTATAGCCAAGTAATGAATCCTTAGGAAATGTTCCTTGAGCTGGGGTGACTTTGATTAAGTGGACAAACAATCTATCTCCAAATTGGATTGTCCGGGTGTCACTGTGAGTGGAAAGCAGCGTTTCATTCCAGCGCTCTTTCTTTCTTACCATATGATAAAGCTTTGCAGTGATTTGAAAACGAGAGCTTGTCGCGATCCAAATAAAAACCTGAGTTGGCTCTACTCTACGAATGAACGGCCCGGCTAATACGGTAGGCAATGAAAACTCCATACAATCACCTCTTAAGAATAGACTTGCTCCATCCTATTCCCAAAACCAATCTAGGTGTCTGTCTAAAAGCGGTGTCAGGCACTACAAAAAGACAAATGAGGGTCATTTGTCTTTCTGCAGTGCCTGACACCATTGTTCTGCTTCTTACATCATCATCTGTTTGTTTCGGCGTTGTAGCAGGAGGGCTTCTAGTGTTCCTGAGCCTAGGAGGACTCCTGAGATGATGAGGACGAGTCCGGCATAGTGGGCGGGTACGATGGCTTCGTTTAGGAAAAGGGCCGCGCCTACTATGGAGAAGAAGGTATTTAGATTCAAGAAAATCGATGCCTCTGCCGGTCCGACTTGGCTGATGCAATAGTTATAGACTGCATGGCCGACACCTGTTCCAAATACAGCGGAAAGCAGGAAGACAATCCATAGCGACGGAGCGGCATCTGGAATGGTTGCCAAGCCGTTTGGCTCAATCCCTAGGCTGATGAGAAATAGAATAATAGAGCCAAAAAACAGCATATAGCCGGTAAACAGAACCGGATTCATTGTTTTGGAGGCTTTATTGATAATAAGAAAACTAATGGCCTGCGCTAAAATGGCCAAAAAGATATCAAAGTCTCCTAGATTGATGGAGTGTATCGTGCCGGTACCAAATAATACGGTGATGGACACACCAACACCGCCAAGGAAGAAGCCTAATAGCGTCAGTGCTGTCGGTCTTTTTTTCAAAAAAATCATCGATAACACAACGGTTAACAAGGGTCCCAACCCGAGAATCAACCCGGCATTGGCCGCGGTTGTTTTGGACAATCCAGTGGCTAAGAAATAATGATGGAGAACGACGCTTAGCATCGATCCTGCGGCTATGTATCCCCACTCTTTTCTTGAGGGCAGGCGGACCTTACGTGTGATGCTGAGCATCAGAAGCACTACCAGCGAGGCGGTGAAAATCCTTAATGACGTAATTGTTATCGGAGCCCAGTTATCAACGATTGTTTTCACCATCGAGACATTGAAGCCCCAGACAATCATTAAGCAGAACAGAACCATGTATATTTTCATTGCATTCATTATGAACCATTCAACCTTTCGAGTAGTATGACGTTATTTTAACATTATTCTGTAAATTTAAAATCAAAAGGCTCATACAAGATGAATTACCATAAAATTTTTTTGTTGGGATTTGTAGAACTATAGTATAATAGCATTTGTAAATCAGACGGAATCATGAAGCCTTACGTGGAGTAAATTCAAGGTGGAAACTCTCTGCGAAATGTAGTCAACCGTTCAAAAAGGCACTATTTGAAAAATATCACTGATTACCACAGAATTGCCATCTAGGAAAGTCTTTGGTTTTTTATATTTTTCGACTATAATAGAAACTATTGGGAAAATACAGCGACTTTTGGCTTATTTTGTAGAATGATAGCAGCTGCTTCTTTTTTTTACCATAAGATTCAGAAGCAATTGACTTCATACAGTATTGGGAGGGCAAAATGGAAGAAGAAACGATAAGTTTGCGAGAATTATTTGCTGTTTTGAGAAAAAGATTATCCATGATAGTCATTATAACTGTACTTGCAACCGTCATTAGCGGTGTTGTCAGTTATTCCTTTTTAAAGCCGGTTTATCAGGCGTCCACACAGATTCTAGTCAGCCAGGCGGCTGCAGGATCCTTAGCATCCATCGCCGGTATGTCCTTTGATAATGATGCAAAATACATTGAAACCTATAATGTAATTTTGAAAAGCCCATATATCCTAGATCAAGTGGTGAAGGAGCTGGACCTAGATACAACAGCACAGGGCTTGAACAATCAGGTTAACGTGACGCAACAGGGGAAATCACAGGTTGTCACAATCGCAGTGCAAAATCATGATCCTGCAGAGGCCGTAACAATTGCAAACGAAATTGCAAAGGTATTCCAGCGTGAAATTTCTGCACTGATGATGATTGACAACATTCATATTTTAACACCTGCCGAATTACCGGAAAATCCTGCACCGATAAAGCCGCAGCCGGTATTAAATATGGCGATTGCCTTAGTTGTCGGATTAATGGCATCAGTAGGAATTGCCTTTTTATTAGAATATCTTGATAATACCATCAAAAATGAACAGGATATTGAAAAGCTGCTTGAATTACCAGTCTTAGGAACGGTTAATACCATTGAACTGGAAGACGGAAAATCAACGAAAAAATCAACGACGATGAACAGTAAGCGGGGTGCAAAGGTTGAAGTTTAATAAAAAGGAAAAAAACAAGGTTTCGAATAAAAAATCCTTAATCACCTTTCTCAATTCTCGTTCACCTATTTCTGAACAATATAAAACGATTCGGACCAATATACAATTTTCATCTGATTTAGGAATTCGTTCAATCGTTGTCACGTCATCAGCACCAGGAGAAGGAAAGTCAACAACCGTTGCCAACCTTGCGATTGTGTTTGCCCAGCAAGGAAAGAAAACTCTTTTAATTGATGCTGACATGCGAAAGCCAACGATCCATTATAAGTTTAACCTGGAAAACCATAAGGGTCTGACAAATGTCCTGACCAAACGGAATGATCTTGAAGACTGCTTCCAAGAATCAGTGATAGAGAATCTATCCGTTCTCACAACAGGGCCAATCCCGCCAAATCCAGCTGAGCTTCTCGGTTCAAAAATAATGGATGATGTATTAGGGGAAGCATTAGAGCAGTTCGATATGATTTTAATCGATACGCCGCCTGTGTTAGCCGTTACCGATGCACAGATATTAGCTAATCGGTGTGATGGAACTATTTTAGTTGTTAAAAGTGGGGAAACACAAATAGATGCTGCTAAAAAAGCGAAGGAATTACTATTATCCGCTAACGGAAAGCTGCTAGGTACGGTTTTAAATCAGAAAAAAGTCAACCAAAGTCATTATTACTACTATTATGGCAGGGAAGAATAAGTAACTATCAAAACAAAAAGGATGGCTCACAAGGGTCATCCTTTTTGTTTGCTAAAAAAGTTCACTATTAGCGAACAAAAACTGCATAGCCCCTTCTTTTTTAAAGCATATTAATTGAAAAGAAAAGGAGGGTGATGGTTTGAAGCAAAGAGGAATGTGGGTGGCTCTGCTTGGTTTAGCGGTGTCCATCTGTGCTTTACTGCCTCTAAAAGCTCAAGCTGGTGAGCAGGCACATGAAGTATCTGTCAGACAAGTATTTGAATCAATGGGCTATAAGGTTACAGGGAAAGGAAAAAGCATCACCTTAACCCGTGAACAGGATGATGTTATTCAATTAGAAACAGATTCTAATCAGGCGCAAAAAAATGGCAAAGCTTATCCCTTAACAAAGCCCATTCGTTTTGATCAGCAAGCAGGTAAGAATATGATTCATGTGTTGGATGTTTATAAACTAAGCAAGGAAGAGAAAAAGGAAAAGCATTACCGGGTAAAGCAGGGCGATTCCTTATTTTCAATCTCTCGCCGGTTCCAAGTGACGGTGGAGGACTTAAAAGCATGGAACGACTTGATGTCGAATGTCATCATCCCGGGGCAGCACTTACATACACAGGATCCTATCTATATTGTAAAAGCAGGCGATTCCATTTGGGAGATTGCCCATAAAACAGAAAGCTCTGTGAAGGATATAAAAAGAACAAACGGCTTATTACTAGACATCGTTAAGCCAGGCCAAAGGCTGCGGATTCCGACTCAACCTTCAATCACACCGCCAAAGCAGTTTGCTGATGGTATCTTCCCGTTAGCTCAAGAAACCTATGATCCATTTGGGGACAGCTACGGAAATAGCCGAAGCTTCTCAACCAACGGCCAATCAAGAACGCATGAGGGTGCCGATATTATGACACCAAAATGGGTTCCAATCTTTGCTGCTGTCGAAGGAACGGTAGTAAGGTATGGATGGAACACGCTTGGAGGCTATCGAATCACAATTAAAGCAAAGGATGGGACAACCTTTTATTATGCCCATTTGATGGGATATCCACCTGGTCTGAAAAATGGCCAGTACGTTTCAAAGGGGCAGGTAATCGGATATGCAGGTGATACCGGCTACGGGGACGAAGGGACAAACGGCAGGTTTCCCCCACATCTTCATTTCGGTATGTATGACCCTAAAGGAAAGCCAATCAATCCATATCCGTATTTAAAATGGTGGGAAATGCAGCCTTAATAAGGGAGCGGGAATAAATGAAAAAAGCACAAGACCTGATTAGGTTTTGTGCTTTTTATGTTTAAAAATTTTGTAATTCATTAATTACATGCGTCAGCCGCTCTTGCTTCTTCGTTTGATATTCGCTTCTAAATTCAACTGCCTCGCTAGGGCTGTGACCGTATTTTTCTAAGTCTATTTGCAGCTGGTTATAAACGGTATTAAACGTCTGATCGGCATTGCGTTCAAGTGCAACAGCCGCATCCTGATATTTCACAGTAAGATCCGACTTAGTTAATTTGCCGCTGACATAATCAGCCTTTGCCTGTACCATTAACTGGTCCACTCTGCTCATTTCCTGAATTTCAAGATCTGAGAAGATGGTTCGGTATGCGGATTTGATATCGTTTAGAGAGGTACCATTAAATGGAGAAACACCAGTATTTCCTTGTACTCCTACTCCGCCATTAAGGCTGCCAGTAGTGCTTTCCGCTGGATTACTTATTGGTTGATTGGGGTCGGTAGCCTGTGCTGGGCCGTTATCAGACGCAGTGGTCGCATCCTGTGAAGTGCTAGTAGACCCATTGCTGGCTTCAGTGCCATCCTGATTGCGGACTTCCCCTTTAGAACCGGAACCATTAGCTGCCTCTCCAGTTTCCTTTTGAGCTTCCTTTTCAGCAATTTGTATTTCCTTCTTTGCCTTTTCTGTTGTTGTTTCTACTTCTTTATTCCACTGAAGGAAACTCACCGTAATAGCCGTAATGGCTAGAACAATCCCAATTATAATAAAGTATTTACGCCTCATTTTATAATCCCTTCTTTAAAATTCCATACGTTCAGTTCATAGTATCGGTTTGATCATAAATGTACTGAAGTTACTCTATTTTATTATATAAAACTAAAAAAATAATAGAAATCATTTTCTTACTATAAAATATTATCATCTTTTGTAAAATTATCCGGAACCATCCTGTCTGCTAATGGAAAAGAAAAAGTGGGTTGGTGAATAAAGCGGGAGTATAATTTTAGTCAATGGTAATGAAAAATTAGGGGAAGAAATGGAGTCTATACCAAGTCAGTTCAATATTATTTGCGTGAGATAATAAGGAAAGCTATGAGTGAGAGGGAAAACTCGTGAAAGCTAAAGTCGAGTCTTTTATGAAGACATGATTCATGCTTTTAACTTGTACAATTGTTTTGATTATCTGGATTTATGCAATTCTATCTCTATATTTTTCGGCGTAGTGCATGGCTATTTGATGAGGATTTAATATTATTGAGCTAGAATAAACTGTAATAGAATTTCGTATAAATAGAAATTCTATAGTATCTGAATTGAAGGATAGAAATTTTAACTAAACAGCTTCTTCCGTGGACGATTACCTATCTTTACATATATACCGCCTTCTCTCGCTTTAAATAACTTGATTCCAAATAGTTTAAGTGGCGTACTGATTTCCTTCATTTCGATTAACGGCATATTGGTTCTCTCCTTACAGCATGTTAGTTTAACATTTGTCACACATAATTATACACTATTCTATTACTTTTGACATTTCTGATTTTTCAAACTATGAAATTACGCAAGGCAAAGGGGCTCCGATGAGGTTAGCCGAACAGTTTTTTTCTTGAGCGGTTCCAAAATTTTATATAATATTCCCCTTCGCTTGATTTAAATAATCTAATTCCGATTAGCTTAAGTGGGGTTGTAATCTCCTTCATTGCAATTAAAGGCATATAATCACTCCTATATAATTTAAAGATTCAAATCTTTCTATTATTATACCTTAAAAGAAACGATTTTCGCTATAAAAGTTCTTTATAAGGAACAAAAATTGTATATAACAGAATAAATCGGTTCAAAGAGCTGTATAGTCTACAGCGTTTTTTGTTGTCTACTAGAAGCAATTCCGATCAATTTACGGCAAGAATTATAAGGGATATAATGGTACTATCTGGAGTTTTTTAAAGGAGATGTTCCTATGATCCTAGTCGTCGGCGGGGCCGGTTATATCGGCAGTCATTTGGTAAAAGAATTAGTGAAAGAAAAGGAAGTTGTGGTGCTTGATAATCTATCAACAGGGCATAGATGGGCAGTTGATGAGAAAGCTGTTTTTGTTGAAGGGGATTTAGGAAATTCCAAGGATTTGGATTCCGTATTTTCTACATATAAAATAGAAGCGGTTATGCATTTTGCAGCCAACAGCCTGGTAGGCGAATCGGTTGTGGACCCGATGAAATACTATCAAAACAATGTAGCAGCAACCATGACGTTACTAGAAGCTATGAAGAAATACGATGTGAAAAAATTCATTTTTTCATCTACTGCAGCAACATATGGGATTCCGAATGTTGAAATTATTACAGAAGAAACCCCGACGAATCCGATTAATCCGTACGGCCATTCAAAGTTAATGGTTGAGCAGATTTTGGCTGATTATGCGAGAGCATATGGTTTCAAATATGTCGTGCTGCGTTATTTCAATGCGGCAGGTGCCTATGAAACGGCTGAAATTGGTGAAAAGCATCATCCGGAAACACATTTAATTCCGCTAGTTCTACAGCAGCTGTTAGGAGAGCGGGAAAGCATCTCCGTTTTTGGCAGTGACTATGATACGCCAGATGGTACCTGCATCCGTGATTATATCCATGTGACGGATTTGGCCAGAGCACATATGCTAGCACTCGATGCCTTACTGTCAGGTAAAAAAGACACCTCTGTCTATAATCTCGGTAATGGGTTAGGCTATTCCGTAAAAGAGGTAATTGAAACCTGCGAAAAAGTCACCGGCAAAGCAGCGAATGTCATCATGGCAGATCGAAGAGAAGGGGATCCGGCAAGACTTGTCGCTTCTTCAGAGAAAATCTTTAAAGAACTTGGATGGAAAGCAGAGTATACGTTAGAGGATATTATTGCGAGTGCGTGGAATTGGCATTCGAGAGGGATTTCATGGGGAGCATCCGTTTTTTGACGGGTGCTTTTTGTGTCTTTGGTAATCTGGGTTAATTAATCTATTTAGGGGCTTGCAAAGAGAAGAGAGATTAAAGGATGGCGGTCATTGTAGTGCCCGTGAGGAGGAAAGAGAAGGGCTAGTGGGGACTATCGGGATTTGATAGTGCCCGTGGAGAGGAAAGAAAAGGGCTAGTGGACATTATCAGGGTTTGATAGTGCCTGCGAGGAGGAAGGAAGAGTGCTAGCGGGAACTATCGGGATTTGATAGTGCCCGTGGAGAGGAAAGAAAAGGGCTAGTGGGCATTATCAGGGTTTGATAGTGCCTGCGAGGAGGAAAGAAGAGTGCTAGCGGGCACTATCGGGATTTGATAGTGCCCGTGGAGAGGAAAGAAAAGGGCTAGTGGACATTATCAGGGTTTGATAGTGCCTGCGAGGAGGAAGGAAGAGTGCTAGCGGGAACTATCGCGATTTTATAGTGCCCGTAGAGAGGAAAGAAAAGGGCTAGTGGGCATTATCAGGGTTTGATAGTGCCCGTGAGGAGGAAAGAAAAGGGCTAGTGGGCATTATCAGGGTTTGATAGTGCCCGTGAGGAGAAGCGAAAAAGGTAAGCGGGAATTATCGGGGTTTGATAGTTCCCGTAAGGAGGAAAGAAAAGGACTAACGGGAATTATCAGGCTTGATAGGGAATCAAGCAGGCCATCTGATGCCCGAATCCTGATTCGCAAATGACAAAAGAGAACTAAGAAGCCAATCTACTGCCTGAAAACAGAAATGATTCATGAAAAAGGTAACCAAGAAACCCTTTATCAAAAACATTCCCCAACTGTGCACAAACCAGTACCACTCATAACCTCCTTACTTAAGTAAAAACTCCATCATTTCCCCCTCCCCCGTCCTCAAACTCTCATAATCTCCTATCACCGTAATTGTATTTTTTTCCGAATGAATTGGACGAAATCTGTTATCTGGATATATTGTAAGCGGTTTCCCCTGGTGGTAACATAAAGTCAAGAGGTGGTTGATACCATGCTAAACTCGAGAGCAACTCAGATTTTGAACAAGCTGTATGAAGAAGAGGACTACATTTCAGTTCATGAGTTAGCCGAGCTGACCAAGTCTTCGGATCGTTCAGTAAGGTACAATTTGCAAAAAATTGATGAGTTCCTAAACAAAAATCAAATTGATTTTTTAGAAAGGCATCATTTAAAGGGTGTGAAATTAAATGTTACGGACAATACAAGAAAGGTGTTAGCGAACTTTCTTGCCGAGCATAATCCCTATCAAACGATCCTTTCTAAAGAAGAAATCCAGCTGTTCATGACGCTGCACATCTTAATCAATCAAAAGGAGATGCCGATTTCTTTTTTTGAAAAAAGCTTAAATGCATCGAGAACGACAATCAACAATATCTCAAATGAACTCAACGAGTTTTTTGAAAGCAAGCATTATCAATTTCATCGTGTTCCTAAGAAAGGAATTTATATTACGGGTGATGAAAATGCACGAATTCTTGATTTTGTCGAGCTGTTCAGCAGCAGCCTGAACATTCATGAATTCTATCATTATATTGAAGTTGGGAAAACCTCATCGAAGCTAGGGGATCTGCTCCTGAAGCATTTATTTAACCGAAAGGATTTAGAGTATATCAAATCACTTATCCTTTACCTTGAGGATCAATTAAATGTAATGTATGACGATAAGTCATTTCTAATGCTTACGGTTTATTTTACGAGATTAATCAACCGTTCGCGGGCTAAATTGATTCTGCAACACAATGAGATGCAATGGAAGGTGGAGGCTAAGGACCTCGAAGGTTATCAAGTATCGGAAAATATCCTGAATAAATTGGCTAACGTTTACGCTGAAGTTGAAATCAGCGAAATAGAAATCGCCTATTTAATGAGTTTTATCGTCAGTATGAAGACGATTAAAACGGAACAAAAGACAAAGGAAAGTGTTTCTGAGATTGCCGATAGGCTGATTAAGGAAGTGGAAAAGTATTACCAAATCTCTTTTTCCGATAAACGAGAGGAGTTACATAGGTTATTGCTTCTCCATATCGAACCGATGATGAATCGGATTCGCTTTCAGCTTAAATTGGAAAATCCGCTCTATGATGAAGTACTTCAAGCACATCAAGACCTTTTTTACCATCTTAATGAGGTTTGTAAAAAAATCAACGCTGTCTATCATATCGATATAAATAAGCAGGAGGTATCTTATTTAACGCTCCACTTTGCTTCGATGATGGAAAAGCTACGGGAGTATTCCGAAGGGCCGAAACTCTTAGTAGTCTGTGTCGAAGGCGTAGCGATTTCCAAATATTTAGCAGCATCCCTTACCAACCTTTTTAATATATGGGAGATTGATACGCTACCGGTCAGACACATTACCGATTCTATTGTCAATAAGTACGATCTTATCGTCAGTACGGTCCCTTTACCGAAGCTGGACCGCAAGAAAGTGATTGAAGTCAACAGTGTTCTCACAAAAGAGGATATTGAAAAATTAAAGGACAAGCTGAATGTCAGCTACAATTATACGGCGGAGAATAACGTGGCATTGGTGAACCGGCTTGTCAATGTTATTCAGGAATCCTGTGAAATAAAGGATATCTATAAGCTAAAATATGATTTGCTTACTGAACTATTAAATCGTGATGAAAAAAAATCACTACCAAATCAATTAGAAGTAAAAATAAATTTTTCCAAAGAATTTGTAAAAGTAAATCTACCCGCAGACCATTGGAAGGACGCCATCAACAGCGGCGTGGGGATTCTTCTGAGAAATGGCTGTGTAGCAGAAAGCTATGGAGAGAAAATTATCAGCAATCTCGAGGAGTTTGGACCGTATATGTCCATTGCTCCAGGAGTAGTTCTCTCTCATGCAGGTCCGGAAGACGGCGTGTTTGAAAATTCAATGAGTATTGTGACCTTGAATCAGGGGGTCGAATTTCATGATCGCTTTGACGAACCGGTGCATTTGATTATTACAATTGCCCTTAAAGAAGGGAATGGACATTTATCGATCGTTGAAGACTTAATTAAGCTGGCCAACAACAAGAGCTTTGTTAACGATATGCTTCGATGCAATCAGTCACAGGAAATAATGGAATTATTAATGAAAGAAATAGACTTTTTACCAGAGGTGAATAGAGGATGAAAAAACTAGTTGTACTAGGCGGTGGCGGAGTTCGCTCTCCATTTTTAGCAAAATCATTAATCTCAAATGCAAAGGATTTACACATAAGTGAGATTGTTTTTATGGATGATAATGAAGATAAATTACGAATTTTTGGTGGCATCTCCAGAACAGTTGCCAATGCGATTGACCCAGAGGTGAAATTCTGGACGACGACATCTGTGGAGGAAGCTGTAAAGGATGCCCATTATGTAATTACGACATTACGTGTGGAGCAGGACAAGGGTCGTTTCCAGGATGAAAAAATCGCACAGGAATATGGGTTATTAGGTCAGGAAACAACCGGTGTCGGTGGGTTTGCGATGTCGCTTCGTTCCATTCCGATGCTGAAAAAATACTGCAAAATCATCAATGAACTGGCAGATCCAAATGTGTTAATCTTTAACTTTACAAACCCATCAGGACTTGTGACACAGGCGCTGCGCAGTGAAGGCTTCGATAATGTCTACGGTATCTGTGACGGCCCGTCTCATTTTATCGAAACATTGGAAGAAGTGCTTGGCGTAACACATGATGAGTTCGATATTACTTGCTACGGCTTGAACCATTTATCCTTCTATCGTGATGCAAAGGTGAATGGACGTCCAATGATGGACGAGCTGTTAAACCATCCGGATTTATATAAAAAGACAGATATGAGACTGTTTGATAAGGAATTAGTTGAAATCCTTGGCAACGAGCTGCCTAACGAATATCTCTATTTCTTCTTCTATCATGATAAGGTAATCCGCTCGATCGAAGTAAATGGCGGTGCAAGAGGACAGCTGATTAAGGATATCAACGAAAGAATGCTTGCTAGTATCAACGAAGTGGACCCAGAGGATACGAATGAAATTTTCAACATCTATATGAAACACATTATGGAAAGAGAAAGAAGCTACTTTGCCATTGAATCAGGTGAAACAAGACCAGAGGAATTCCCGGTTCCGACATTACAGGAGTATGTTCAGCAGCCGGATAAGGGTGGATATTCCGGCATTGCATTGAACTTTATCAAAGCCTTCCATGGTGATAAAAAGACAAAAATGACATTAATGGTTCCAAACAACGGTGCGATTAAAGAATTACAGGATGATGATGTCATTGAGATTACCTGTGATATCGAAAAAGGAATTGTTTCTCCAAGACAAATCAGTGACATACCAGAGCTACAAATGCATTTCATTAAAACAATCAAGCGCTTTGAAAGATTAACCGTTGAAGCTATAAATGAAAAGAATCGTTTAAAAGCAGTTGAAGCATTAATGATTCATCCATTAATCAATTCTTATAACATTGCTGCGCAAATAGTAGACGAATTGCTTGAATTATATAAAGACCATATTGGACAGTGGAGCTAATTACGATGGAGATTAAAACTGTTAAAGATTATGATGCATTATCGGCGTGCTTGGCTGATGAAGTTCTTTCCTATATGGTGTCGTCCTCTGAGAAGTTGATTTGTCTTCCCTCAGGGGACACCCCCTTAGGTGCTTTTAAATGGATTGCGGAGTCTCTTGCAGAAAAAGAAGCTCCATCCTTACACTATAAGCTAGTCGGGCTTGATGAGTGGGTCGGAATGGGAAGAGAGACAGAAGGCAGCTGCCAATTTTATATGAACGAGCATCTCTATAAGCCAGGAAAGATAGATGATGCAAGGATAGTAGAATTTAATGCGAAAGCTGAGGATTTAGAAAACGAACTAGAGAAAATGGATCAATTTTTAAAAGAACATGGTCCTCTTGATCTAGTTGTACTTGGCATCGGGATGAATGGTCATCTCGGATTGAATGAGCCGGGGACTAGCTTTAAAACGTACTCACATATTGTCCCATTAACTGATAAAACAAAGGAAGTCGCGCAAAAGTATTTTTCAGAGGAAACCCCGCTTGAAAAGGGAATTACCCTTGGCATCAACTATTTTTTAGAAGCAAAAAGGCTAATCGTCATTGCCTCAGGAAAACACAAGGCAGACATTATCAAACAGCTTGTGGACAGTGAAGCTACCGAGTCACTGCCAGCATCGATTGTGAAGCTGCATAAGAACAGTACTTTGCTGATTGATGAAGCTGCTGCATCAAGCCTGTAAGGAGGAGAAAAGGATGAATGAGGAAAATACGCAAGTAATGGATCAGGATATGGAGCAGATCTGTTTTCAAATTATCGCCTTCTCTGGGGAGGCATTTTCAAAAATGATGGAGGCGATGAAAGTCTGCCGCACAGGTGATTATGAAAAAGCAGATGAAGAAATGGAAGAAGCGTCAGACCTATTAAATCAAGCGCATAATGCACATACGAATTTGCTTGTAAATGAAGCGCAGGGAAAAAAGGTTGAATTCTCTGTCCTACTAGGCCATGCCCAGGATAATTTAATGAATACCATGCTGACGAAAACATTAATGGAAGAAATGATGAGCATGTATAAAGAGCTGAAGGGTGAACGTTTGGCATAAGAATTATGATGTTTTTCTTGAAAGCTTTGTTAAAGAACAATGTTGTTTTTGTAGCAGGTTGATTGTAGTGGAAGGCACGAAGACTCCTGCGGTCGCCCGCGGAAAGCGAAGTGCCTGTAACTAAAATCAACAACTTAGTTTTACAGAGCATTTTAAAAAAGAAAGGGATGAAAAACGATGGATTTAAAAAAATTACACGTATTGCTTGTATGTAACTTAGGTGCTTCAACAGGTGTTATGGTAGCTAAAATGCGGGACATTGCAGCAAACAGCAAGAGCTTGGCTAATACGGATGTCAAAATTGATGCACGTCCGGCAGGCGATATCAAAGAGTATCTGGCTAATTACGATGTAGTGCTGATGGGACCACAAATCAAGCACCAATATGATCGCTTAAAGAAAATCTGTGATGAACATAATAAACCAATTGGCATTATTGATATGAAGGATTATGGATTTGTAAACGGCGGTAATATCCTGAAGCAGGCGATTCTTCTTACCTTAAATCATACAGCTTAAAACCAATTTATTTCACTTCAAAAGGAGTGTGTCCAAATGTCTGCAAAAATGCATGGATTTATTAATGGTTTGGAAAAATATCTGGCGCCATTGGCGTCCAGAGTGGAAAGTCAGAGACATATTTCGACGATCAAGGATTCAATGATCAGCCTGATGGCCGTGTTAATGGTTGGATCGATTTCACTAATCATTGGAGGCGTCGGGAACTTCTTCCCAGAAGGCGGAGCCATTCGCAACTTCTTCGTCGATAATGCAACACTGTTAAATATGCCATTTACCTTTACGTATGGTTTGCTTTCAATCTATGCTGCGGTATCCATCTCGTACACGCATGCCAGAAAGCTCGATATTACGCCGTTTCACGCCATTATTGGCGGTTTATTAGCAACCCTAATCCTATGTGCAAAAGTGGTTGATGGTCAATTCGATATGGCGTTTCTAGATTCAAGAGGTTTGTTTATTGCTATTTTTGCTTCGATTTTATCTGTTGAATTAATGAAGTTTTTAGTAGAGAAAAAAGTAACGATTCGTATTAAAGGATTGCCTGATATGATTGGTAAAACCTTCGAATCGATACTGCCTTTATTCATTATTATCATAATCTCTGTAGCAATCAATACCATTGTGATTTCAGTAGCTGATGGTCAAAACCTTCCTGAAGCATTCACAACGATGTTTGCACCGGCAGTTAACAGTATCGACTCTCCATGGGGAGTATTCCTGGTATCACTTGCGGAAATGATTTTTTGGTTCTTAGGCTTAAACGGATATGCTATTTTAGTAGGGTTTACCTTACCGTTTATGACACAATACCTTGCAGCAAACGCAGCAGCATTTTCTGCAGGTCAAACACCTGAGTTTATTTTTACAGAAAACTGGTGGGGCTACTTCCTAGCATGTACAGGATCAGGGGTAGTAGGTGCCATCGCAATTCTTGCTTTATTCAGTAAAGCAAAAACACTAAGATCAGCGGGTAAAGCATCAATTGTTCCAGCCATTTTCAACATCTCAGAGCCGGTTGTATACGGATTGCCTGTGGTATATAACCCATACTTATTCATTCCGTTTGTATTAGGTACACCATGCCTAGGGTTATTCACCTACTGGGTATTCGAGATGGGCTGGGTACGTGCACCAATCGCAGCCGTAGGTGGTATGCCGACACCAATCGCCCAATACCTAGTTACCTTAGACTGGCGCGTCTTCCTACTAGTTCCAGTCATCATGGGACTTGCGATCTTAATGTACTATCCATTCTTCAAGCTCTATGAAAAATCAGTGCTTGCCAAAGAAGAGGAAGAAGCAAAGAATAAATCGACCAAAGTCATTACAGAAGATGACCTAGATCTAGATTTTCTAGAAGAAGCTTAAATCACTAGAATAATAAAATTGCTCACCGCAGCCAAAGTTGGGGACCCAACCCTTAAAGAAACTCCCAAAAAACCCTAACCTCATGTTAGGGTTTTTTTAGGAAGCATGGGGACGGTTCTTGTGCTTCCATACCGTGAAGGAACCAGTATCCAACTACAAAACGATTTATTTGATCGAACAAAAACGTCCGTTTTTAAAAAGGAGGAAAAGGAAAATGAAACTGATTCTTGTAAAGGATTATCAGGAGATGAGTAAACAAGCAGCAGAATATGTAATTGAAAAGTTGCTTCAAAATCCAAACATGAAGCTGGGGCTTGCAACAGGCGGCACGCCGATTGGAACGTATAAATTCCTAATTGAGGATCACAAAAGGAATGGTACCTCCTATCAAAATGTGAAAAGCTTTAATCTTGATGAATATGTTGGATTATCGGCTACAAATGAAAATAGCTATCATTACTATATGAATGATGTGTTTTTCAATCATATTGATATTAAAAAGAAAAACGTCCATATTCCTAGCGGAGATGCGCCAGATATTCAAAAAGAGTGTGAGGATTACGAGACGGTTCTTACTAAACATGGCAGGGTTGATCTTCAAATCCTTGGGATTGGGAACAACGGACATATCGGCTTCAATGAGCCAGGTACTAGCTTTGACTCTAAGACCCACATCGTTAAACTGGCTCCTTCTACGATAAGAGCCAATTCAAGATATTTCGAGAGCATGGAAGAGGTTCCGACGCGAGCAGTAACAATGGGGATTTCTACAATTATGCAAAGCAAAGAAATTCTGTTACTTGTCTCAGGTGAGAGCAAAAGTAAGGCGCTGCTAAAGCTATGGGAAAATGAAGTGGATGAATATTTTCCAGCTTCTGTTTTGAAAAAACATCCTGCCGTTACGGTGATTGCAGATGAAGCGGCATATGCTGAATTGAGGGCTAATGATAGGGCCTTTGCTTGAATGTCATCATGGTGGATAAAGGAAAAGATGTAAGCATCCGTATCATATGGGTGCTTTTTTGCTTTGGAAACACCTTCCTAACAGAGTATACCGGAAATTCCCCAGTCCTTTTAGAACACTCTTATCATTTTACTATGTATAGATAGGATTAATTTGTCACTTTAGTTCTATATTAAATATCAATGAGAAATTGTAGACTTAAAGCAGTTGTCTGAATTATGGAAAATAATGAGATGCTAGCAACAAAGGAGTCAAATGATCAATGAAAACTGTAACAATTTTAGTACCCGCCTATAATGAAGAAGAGGTTCTGTACCAATTATATGATCGGTTAACATCCGTCATAGAGGGAGTCACCTCCTATCATTTTGAACTATTATTTGTGAATGATGGAAGCCGTGACAACACACTATCCAATATTAAAAGTATGCGATTGAAGGACAGCAGAATTTCCTATGTCGATTTATCACGTAATTTTGGCAAAGAAATCGCTATGATAGCGGGCTTAGATTATGCCAAAGGGGATGCTGTGGTTATTATAGATGCAGATTTACAGGATCCACCGGAATTAATTCCGGAAATGATTAATTATTGGGAACAGGGATTTGACGATGTATATGCAAAAAGAAAATCACGTTCCGGTGAGACGTGGTTGAAAAAATGGACATCCTCGGTTTATTATAAAGTGCTTCAAAAAATAACCAGAATCCCCATTCAAGAAAACACAGGTGACTTTCGTTTGCTTGACAGGCGCTGTGTGGAAGCTCTTAAGCAGCTAAGGGAAGCTCAAAGGTACACAAAGGGCATGTTCAGCTGGATTGGCTACAATAAAAAGGAAATTCTGTTTGATCGTGACCCGAGAGCAGCAGGTGAAACAAAATGGAATTATATGAAATTAACAGACCTGGCCATTGAAGGGATTACCTCTTTTACGACAGCTCCCTTACGATTGTCAGCCATGATTGGCTGTGGAATTTCCTTTTTTGCCTTTATTTATATGGTCTGGATTATTGCCAAAACACTGCTTTTCGGGGAACCGGTGGCAGGATATCCTTCGTTAATGACCATTATTTTATTTTTAGGAGGAATTCAGCTTATATCCCTTGGGATTATTGGAGAGTACCTAGGAAGAATCTTCAATGAAACAAAAAAACGTCCGCTTTACTTTGTCGACGAGTACAATAATGAAAAAGCACGAAATAATCATAATGAGTCCGTTGAATTGAAATCATATGTCAAGCATTAAGGCAGGAGCTTCAATGAAAAATAAGAATGAACTATTCAATTATTTATTGTTTGGTGTGTTAACCACAATTGTGAATATAGCCAGTTTTGCTGTTTTTGATAAAGTACTGGGGCTGGATTACAAATTAGCCACAACTATCGCATGGGTTCTATCCGTTATTTTTGCCTTTGTGACCAACAAGCTATATGTCTTTTCTAGTAAAAATATCGGCGGGAAATCTGTCTTTCGTGAATTTATTTCGTTTTTATTTTTCCGCGGGCTGTCCTATGTATTAGACATCGCTTCTATGATTATACTGATTGATTTTGTAAAGATAGACAGCTTACTAGCAAAAATAGCAGCAAACGTTATGGTAGTTGTATTTAATTATTTTGCCAGCAAATATGTTATTTTTAAACCTTCATCAAGTAGTGAGGGAGCAGAAGCAGATGAAAAAATTACTTGATTATATTTCTAAGATTAGACACAAAGGATGGTTAAAAAATAAACGGCAAAATTCCGTTTAAATGGGGAAATACCCTTATTTCCCTAAAAATAAGAGGAGTTTTTCCGAGTATGTATCCAAATCTTTGGATTTTTTCTTATTTTAAAGCAGTTAAACGGAATACCTCCGCTTATATCTACTCCTCGATCCTACATCATATACATTAACCGGAAATTCTCCGCCTATGAATTTTTATACTCCACGGAAACCGACAATGAAGAAGCTGAGTCTTGATTTTAAGGACAAGTATTAAAAAACTATAAAATGCATGGCGAATTCCTTTACGGATTACCATGCTTTTTCACTTTTTGCACTACACAAGTGAATCCGTCAGACCTTTGTTATAGGTCTTAATTTAATGGTAAATTTCCTCCTATATCATGATTTGTGATACAATTTTACAGGCGAGCTTGCAAATCGCTTACTATTATTTTTTTCGTTTAAAGTAGACGTTACATAATAGCGTTTTTTATAGTTGCAGGGAGAAATACAAGGGAGGACCGTATGGCGAGGATAGTATTAGACAGCTTGGATAAGCGGATGACCATACCTATCGTTAACTACTATCACAAAAGTGGTTATGAAATTGATGGCATTTGTTTTAAAGGATCCAAGCCTTTAAGTAAAAAATATATAGCTGAAACGCATTATATATCAAAAGATAACCTAGAGGAAGAGTTTACAAAAATAATCGACAGCTATTCATCTGATGATTATCTGATTATCGGGAATCCGCAAATAATCGAAGTCGTGAATAAAATAAAGCCAAATATAAAATATATTATTCCGACGGATGAGGCGATAGATGCTGCGACTGATAAGAGAAGGTTATTGGAATTAGCCGAACAGCTGGGAGTAAAAATTCCAAAAGAGCTGCAGTCTCCTAAATATCCAATGGTGATTAAATTAAATACATCTGAAGGAATCAGTTTAAAGCCGGTGGATCGTTATCGAATCGTGAAAAATGAGCAGCAATATCAAGAAGCAATGAAGAAATTCGCGGACTATAAAGATAACATCATCATGCAGGAATATGTGGAGGGAAATGGATATGGCGTGTCCATGCTATTCGATTATGATTCGAATTTAATTGATTACATCGTCCATGAGAGACTGCTGGAATATCCGATAGCCGGCGGGCCTTCAGCGCTATGTAAAAGCACGTATAATGAACAATTGGTTCATTACGCAAGCAAATTACTAAAGGAGCTTAAGTGGCAAGGACTAGCGATGGTGGAGTTCAAAGGGGATACCTTAATCGAAATCAATCCACGCTTTTGGGGAAGTCTGCCACTATTATTTGTTGCGGAGTCAGATCTTTTTTCAAATCTGATTGAAACATTAAATAACAATCAAAAGACCATTAATGAGACACAGAGTTTTTACAAAAAGGATAAATTCATGAGTTACTTCCCGCAATGCTGGATATCAATTCTCATGCATGTAAAAAAGGGAAATCTTAAAACGGCTATCGAAAGCATACCTAAGGTTATGATGAGCAAAGAGGGTATTTTGAAATTTTCGAACCCGGCACCTTTTTTTAGATACCTTCGTACATTGAAATAATGGAGAGATAGAGAAATGAAGATATGCTCACATATTCATACATATCATTCAGAGGATTGCGTTTCAAGGGTAGAGGATATCGTTGAGAAGGCAATTGAATTAAAGTATGATTTGATTATAGTAACGGACCATGATACAACCAAAGGCGCTTATGAAGCATTGAAAGTGGCTCAGGGCAGAATAGATGTCATCATCGGGGCCGAATTTGGTACGGAAATGGGTCATATTCTGGCCATTAACATAGATGATACTGTGGAAAAAAACTGTATGAAAAAAGGAAAAAAATACGATTTTGATGATTTAGTCAAAAAAGTACGGGAACAAAATGGATTATTATTTTTAGCTCATCCCGTTCAATCAAGAGCAAAAATTAATTTTGATTTCGTAGAGAAGCTTGATGGAATTGAACTGATTAATGCGCGGGTAGAATCAAGCTTTGCCATAAAGAAATCTAATGAACTAAACAAACGGATACGAGCGAAATATAATCCCTCTGTTATTGCCGGATGCGATGCACACACAATTAAAGAGCTGGAAAGCACGTATATGGAGGTGGATGTCCCGGATTCCTCACAATGGGATATTAAGGAGCTATTACTCGGGGACAAAACCTTATACTTAAAACGGTCATCCTATAAGCTGATTGCCTGGAACAAGCTAACCCGAAACAGGGGAAAAGGGATTAAGCATAAAATGAAGCAAGTGATCAAAATGATTTTAGGGATATTTATAGATTTCAAGATAGCATTGGGAGGAAACAGCTTTGAAGCTATACGAATATGCAAGGAAGATCAATAAGAAAATTAAACAGAGGAGAAAAGATGCAGCGGGGAGATATTTATCAGCTGTTAGACGAATTGAAAGAGTAGCGCCGATAAAAAATGGGCGTTATGTAGCCATGACCTTTGATGACGGACCAATGAATTTACCGCCAAACCCGATTAATGAAGAGTACCAAAGCAATCACAGCTTGACTGCCTTATTAATCGAAATTCTAGGTAAATATCATGCCAAAGGAACCTTTAACGTCATTGGAACAACGGAGAACAACTATCCCGATAAAATTGGCAAGCTTCACTCGCCGACCTGGGGCGGGCAAAAACACGATCATTATCCCAAATTTAATGAGGACAAGCATGCAGGGGCAAAGAACCAAAGAGAATTAATCCAATCTCTGATCGAAAATGGTCATGAGCTATCGAATCATGGACATAATCATGTATTATTTGGTCCTAATAAAATTGTCTATGGCAGCAGAAGCCATATGAAATCTATTTCTGATGTATATAATGATTTGAATAACCTGCATCAATATCTTCAAGATGAATTTAACTATCAATTAAAGCTATCAAGGCCGCCGCACTATATTGATACTATTCCGGATGGTTATAATTCATATGATGCCTATGCGATGATGCAATACCAATACCTTGCAGCAAGCTTTGACGGAGGCGGCTGGCTGCCGACCGAAGGAAATTATCAAGCGGATATTGATAAAATGGTCAAGCCATTGGAAAATGCACTACGGGAGTCATCTGATTCACTCAATGGGCAAATAATCTTTCAAAAAGATGGATACAATATGTCGATTATGACACCGGTAGGACATGCATTGCCGAAGCATCTTGAACTGTTAACCAATGAGGGCTATCAGGTGATTACAGTCAGTGATTTGCTAAAATTATCACCATTTGAGGACATTGATACAGATGCAGAATATTTACCAGGACTGATTGAATTAGATCAAGCAGGCTATATCATAGGCTATAGAAATAATACCTTCCATCCGGAGAGAACCTTAACAAAGGGTGAAATGGTCATGATGAGCCTGACAAAAAAAGAGCTGGCTGATGTATATAAAGAGGGAGTATTGGATAGAAACTTCCAAAATAATATGAAGAAGCATCCGTATTATGCGGCTTATTCGAAGTATGGGATGCTGGATACCCTATCACAAAGCAATGACCCTGCCACATCTGAGGATATAAGAAAATTCTTCTATGAAAGGCTTAACAAGGATGTTCATGTAGCAGATAGAAATGAACTGCTGCGAAGGGATTATGTTGAGGTATTAAACAATAAATAACAGATGAATAGTCAAATAAGAGTCTGACTCTTTTGTTATCAGAGCATCCGTATTTTTGCGGGTGCTTTTTGAATGAACCTTGGAATAGTATTTAGATTAAATTATCACACATGGCCTGTACAATGCCCATGAGTAGAGATAATAAAGGCTTGGTGGCATTATCGAGGTTTGATAGTGCCCGTGATGAGGTGAGAAAAGCGTTAGCGGGAATTATCGGAGTTTGATAGTGCCCGTGATGAGGTAGGAAAGCCGTTAGCGGGAATTATCGAGGTTTGATAGTGCCCGTGATGAGGTAGGAAAGCCGTTAGCGGGAATTATCGAGGTTTGATAGTGCCTGTGATGAGGTAAGAAAAGAGTTAGCGGGAATTATCGAGGTTTGATAGTGCCCGTGATGAGGTGAGAAAAGCGTTAGCGGGAATTATCGAGGTTTGATAGTGCCCGTGATGAGGTAAGAAAAGAGTTAGCGGGAATTATCGAGGTTTGATAGTGCCCGTGATTAGGTGAGAAAAGCGTTAGCGGGAATTATCGAGGTTTGATAGTGCTCGTGATGCGGTAGGAAAGCCGTTAGCGGGAATTATCGAGGTTTGATAGTGCTCGTGATGAGGTGAGAAAAGGGCTAGTGGGAATTATAGGGGGTATAGGGAACCTTGCATATAAACTGATGCCCGAACCAGCTATCGCACAAGAGAAAAGGGAATCAAGCCACCCATCTAATGCCCAAAACAACAACCAAATCTGAAAAAAGGTAATCAAAAAGCTCTTCACCAGAATTCCCGTAACTAAAGAATATTCCCATCCACACGACACAAAAAAATTCCCAATCAAAACCGGGAATTTTTGTCCGCAATACTAGCTCATTTTCACAACAAACCAAGATACCTATTTTCCGAAAAAACCCCACTACTACCGTCCTCGATAAGTCTTCGTCTCAACCGTATAATAATCAACCATCCTTCGGTTCACCTCATACCCAATCCCCGGCCCATCAGGCACAGTAATCAAACCATCCTTCACCACAACCTCCGGATCAATGATGTCACGTTCCCAATAATGTGAGGAACCAGCCGTATCGCCTGGCAGCGTAAAATTATCCAGTGACGTTATCGCGATATTATGCGCTCGTCCCACGCCAGCTTCCAGCATTCCTCCACACCAAATTGGAACACCTTGAGCCTTACACAAATCATGAATCTTTACCGCCTCAGACAAGCCGCCAACGCGTCCAATTTTAACATTGACTACTTTGCAGCTTCCGAGTGCAAGCGCCTTACGGGTATCCTCCACAGAAAGAATACTCTCGTCCAAACAAATCGGTGTCTGTATCTGCGATTGGAGCTCGGCATGATCAATAATATCGTCTGACCCCAATGGCTGCTCAATCATCATCAAATTGTACTGATCCAGCTCCTTCAGTAAATCGATATCTGCCAGCGAATAAGCGGAGTTCGCGTCAGCCATCAATGGCAACGTAGGAAAATGCTTTCGGATGGAGGCAATCAGCTTCACATCCAACCCGGGTTTAATTTTCACCTTCATCCGGCGGTACCCTTCTGCCACATACTTATCAATGATTCGCAGCAGTTCATCGGTTGTCTTTTGAATCCCAATCGCTACACCGACCTCGATGGTTTTCTTTTCCCCGCCTAGTGCGCGACTCAATGAAATTCCTTTTCTTTTTGCATAAAGGTCCCAAACGGCACCTTCAATGGCGGCCTTTGCCATATTATTTTTTCGGATAAAAGAAAAGCGTTTATTTAGGTCATCCGGGTGTTCGAAAGGCGATTCGAAGGAGAGCGGCAGCAGGAAATCCTCGAGCATATGCCAGCTTGTCTTCACGGTTTCCTCGGTATACCAGGGGACATTGAATGCAACACCTTCTCCCCAGCCGGAGACGCCGTCTTCATCGATTGCCTCGACCAAAATAAAGTCCTTTGTCTTAAACGTCCCGTAGCTTGTTGAGAACGGCGATTTTTGCTCCATTTGTAAATGCCTTAATACAACTCGATCCAGCTTCATACTTTGCCTCCATGGTAAAACAATTCTTAGGCGGGCATGTTCTCCAAATGCAGATTTTACCTACAGTCCACCCGTAAAAATCATACCCTATTTCTTCCCGCGTTCAAACGTTTTCATCACAGTTGCAGCGAGAATCAGAACCCCATTTAAAATATCTTCTCTATTAAACGTCATATCTGGGTGATGCAGCCCTGGCTTTAAGTCACAACCGAGTCCAAGCATCGTTGTCTTCAAATCTTCCTTCATGAGCGAATAGAAGTGGAAATCCTCACCACCCGATGTAACGACGGGCGGTGCGCAGCATTCTTGTCCCATTACTTCAATGATGGCACGTTCCATAATCTCCTGTGCTTCTGGATCAACCTGCGCTGCTGGCAGCTTGATTTCCGATTTTAATTTAATATCTGTGTCATAGATAGCAGAAAGTCCTTCCGCAATTTGCGTCAGTTTATATTCTAATTCATTCATCACATCGTTGTTTTGGGCCCGCAAATCGAGCGCAAACTCAGCACGATCCGGGATGACGTTCCCATTCGGTCCACCCGCATGAAACGCTGTCATTTTAATCGATGCAGGTACCTGAGGATCGACATGGATTTTGCTGATTTCCTGAATCAGGCTGCTTCCAACCTCAATCGCGTTAATTCCGAGATGCGGTCGCGCACCATGTGCCGAAACCCCTTTAATTTCACCCGTCACAGACTGTGAAGCGCCGTGGCAGATGGCAGGGGAGGCATAGCCGCTGCGCAGCTCCTGGATGGGGCGAAGATGGACGCCATAGAGGAAGTCCACGTCATCCAGTACCTTTTTCTCGAGCATTTTTAAAGCGCCCGAGCCTTTTTCCTCAGCGGGTTGAAAAATAACCTTCAGCTTACCCGGCGGCTTATAACCCATTTGATTAAATAATTTTACGACACCGAGTGCCATCGTGGAATGCGAATCATGACCGCAGGAATGAACTGCCTGCCATTTTCCGTCCTTTTCCTGCCACAGCGCATCCATATCGGCACGAATGGCAACGGTAAAATCCCCTTCCCCGATTTCACCAACAACTCCAGTACAATCATCAAAGGTTTGGGTATGAAACCCCTCCTTCTCCAGCTGTTCTTTTATAAATTTAGTGGTTTGAACCTCTTCCCAACTAATCTCTGCATGACAGTGGAGATGGTCAAACACAGCAAAAATGTCGGTTTCGATCTGCTTCAATGCTTGTTTCACGGTGCTACATCTCCCTTTTTGATAGGAGGTATGATTCCTCCATTTATTTTAAAAAATTACTTTTGGTGATATAAAGCTCTACTATAGATTATTTTCATATTGTATTGAATGTGAAAAAGAAAATGGTTCTTACTATGATTTTATCAATAATCATAGTGTTCACATCCTAGTGACAACGAGTACGTCTTAATAAGTAGAAATAATTTTTTATATCTTACAATAATATAATGTAGTCGCAACGCATTCAAGGATTTTTAACCGAATCTTCAGTAAAATTTCATTCTTGTTGCAAGGTTGAAATAATCTCAGCAATTTATTCACATGATTAATATCTATGTTCCCAAAATAATGTTATGCGTTAAAGCGCCGGGGGTCAGTCCCCCGGCGCTTTAACGTGATGGGGGACTGCCCCTACCGCGTTAAAGCACAAAAAACCTGCTTCGATCAATCCGAAGCAGGTTAAATATTGAAACAATTCTTATTTTACACCCTTCATCAAGCTTTGGATCTTAGGTGAAATGGCAAAAAGGATAAGACTTAGAACGATAGAAGCCCCACCAATTGCACCAAAGTAAACCATTTCTGTTGCAGGTGAGTAGAATTTAACTAGTTGTGCGTTAAGGGCTTGTGCAGCAGCACTTGCAAGGAACCATAAGCTCATTGTTTGAGCAGAGAACGCTGCTGGTGCTAGCTTTGTTGTAGCTGAAAGACCAACCGGAGATAAACATAATTCTCCAAGTACAACAATGAAATAACTTAATACAAGCCATAATGGACTTACTAATGAATCTGATCCGCCAAGGGATGCAGGTAATAGAATGACCACGAATGAAAGTCCAGCGAATAATAAACCTAAAGCAAACTTTTTCGGAATAGATGGCTGACGGTTACCAAGCTTAACCCATAATCCAGCAAATACTGGAGCAAAAATGATAATAAACAGTGGGTTTAAGGATTGGAACCAAGCCGGTGAAATCGAAATGCCGGCAAAATCTAATTGTGTACGCTTATCAGCAAAGCTTGCAAGGATGGTTGATCCTTGTTCCTGAATAGCCCAGAACATAACCGCAGCAATGAACAATGGAATATAGGCGATAACGCGTGAACGTTCCTCTGCAGAGGTTTTTGGACTGCGATACATAACAATGAAATAAAGAGTAGGAATGATAATACCAAGAATAGCGACAAGGTTAATAAAACTCTCAATTGTCAGATAACCGGCTGGAATAGCAACCGCCACGATGATAGCAAGAATAACAATACCAATACCAAATCGAGTAAATACCTTTTTCTTTTCATCCGGACCAAGCGGGTTAGCCACATACGTACCAGCAAGACCAAGATTTTTTTTCTTTGTTAAAACAAACATAACTAAACCAAGGAACATACCAATTGCTGCAAAACTAAATCCTAAATGGAAGCTAGTATTCATAACCGAACCAACGATTAATGGGGAAATAAAAGCTCCAAGGTTGATACCCATGTAGAAGATACTGAATCCTGCATCACGGCGTGCATCACCAGTTGCGTAAATATCACCAACGACACTTGATACGTTCGGTTTAAGAAGTCCTGTACCAAGAACGATTAATACCATGGAAACAAAGAATAATGCTACACTGCCTGGAATAGCAAGCGCGATATGTCCAAGCATGATCAAAATACCACCAAAGAAGATAGCTTTTTGTGTTCCGAAAATCCGGTCAGCTAACCAGCCACCGATAATTCCTGACATGTATACGAGAGAACCATAGATGGAGACAATAGCGAGGGCAGTCGATTCTTCAATCCCCAAGCCACCTTTGGATACCTCATAGTACATATAGTAAACAAGGATGGCTCTCATACCGTAGTAAGAGAAACGCTCCCAAAACTCGGTGAAAAACAGGGTAAATAATCCTTTGGGATGTCCAAAGAAGCCTTTTTGCGGAACGCTTTCCACAATTTTCTGTTTATTTATACCAGACACTTTATAACCTCCTTTATATTCTTTTAATATAATACTTTCTGAGGTGGACATTTGTCAAAGCGTTGGTAAATATTCATATTAGCAAAATAAATCCCAATATTAATTAAAATAATTTCTATAGTAATATAATAAAAAACAAATAGATTATTTTATGCGAAAGTTTACTAAACGGAGGATATGAGGGAAGGATAATAATACCATTCATAACTCTATCAAATAGATGAAAAGTATTCAATGAAAGACTGACTTCCAATAAATAGTTTTATTACTTAAAATAAAGAGAAAAATCAGGAAAATAATAGTTCACGTTACTGTATTAACGCATCGGGGGACAGTCCCCCGGCGCTTTAAAGCGCCGGGGCGATATGCATGTCATCCGCTTCATGAAGGACCTGTAAGGCTTAGCGAATCGGTAAAATGTCCTTCATCCGCTTCATGAAGGACCTGAAAGGCTTAGCGAATCGGTAAAATGTCCTTCATCCGCTTCATGAAGGACATAAACCGCATAGCGAATTGGTAAAATGTCCATCATCTGCTTCATGAAGGACATAAAACACCTAGAGAATTGGCAAAATGTCCGTCATCTGCTTTGTGAAGGACATAAACCACGTGGAGAATTGGCAAAAAGTCCTTCATCTGCTTCATGAAGGACATAAACCGTATAGAGAATTGGTAAAATGTCCATCATCCGCTTTATGAAGGACATAAACTGCATAGAGAATTGGCAAAAAGTCCATCATCCGCTTCATGAAGGACATAAACTGCATAGAGAATCAGTAAAAAGTCCATCGTCCGCTTCATGAAGGACATAAGCCACATAGCGAATCAGTAAAAAGTCCATCATCCGTCTTATGAAAGACATAATCCTCTTAGAAAACCTAAATGCGATAAAAGGGCAGGGGGCTTTCCTCGCGAGACATACCACTATAATATATGTTACATTAATAACATGTTTTTTACTGGCATTTTCTTGTATACTAAATGGTATGAAATGTAAGAGGTGTTTATTGTGGAAGTAGGTAGAAACGATCTCTGCCCATGTGGCAGCGGAAAGAAATATAAAAAGTGTTGTATGAAGAAAAATCAGGTAGTTGAAATTGGGCAGGTTAAGCGTGAACGGTTTTTTCATTTAAAATATCAGCTAGTACAGGGTTTGGTTAATGAGGTTTTCCCTTCTTCTTTTAAAGAGCTGAACGCTTTAGAGAAAGAATTTAAAAAGCGTGTGGAAGTCGATATTCCGGAATCCTTTATCCAGCATTGGCTCTTGTTTTTCCGTCGTGATGAGCAAGGCTTACGCGGGATTGAACGCTATAATCAAGTGAACGGAAATCAGCGCGATCAAAATTTAAAGGAACTGGCTCTTGAATGGGAGAAAATGATTCCTCGTCTGATTCAGCAGGTTGATTATGACGAACAGGGTGTCATTGTCGAGGATTTGTTTACGAACGAAAGATTCCATATGCCGTACTGTGAAACAATGCCAGAATACACACCATGGGCTGGAACCTTATGTATGCTGGAGGAATTTGACGGCGGCTACTATATCAATGGTGTGGCAACCTCAGTAGATCCAGAATCGGTGAAGCATACCTATGATTTCATTGTACAGAAGATGAAGGAAATGAACGGTTCATCTCTAGAAGTGGCCTTTGAACTCTATCCTGAGATCCTGAAAGCCTTGCTGGAGGATCTGGAGGCTTCGAGAAAAGAGGTCGAAGTGACACGCGTAGAGCTTCATTATGATGTTCAAAGCTTGGATCCCGTATTCCAAGCCCTACAAGAAGACGAGGGCTTTTATATGGATGAATGGCAGGGTGACAGTGGTCAAGGGGCATTTTTGAAAAATATCTATCTTTACGAGGACAACTGCGCATCAGGTCCTGTTCGGATTGCCGAGGTAGAGGGAAGTGTGGATATCACTGGCAAAAAGCTTGTGTTTTCAACACTGTCTACTGACATAGCTGATTCCTTTAAAAATAGCCTATCTAACCTGCAGGGCGTAAAACTAGTTGATGAAAAAGTGGACAAAATGATGGCTCCTCAAGATATAAAAGTATCCTTGTACAGCGTTATGTTGTCTAACGGAGTACCGCAGGAGTTTGCAGCACTGGCCCAGACAGCGATGATTCTGGATGAAACAGACCAGCCGCTGCCGTTGTTCGACGGAATGTCTCCAGAGCAAATGGCAGTTGAAGGAAAAGTAGAAGAGCTTGAACAATGGCTTCGCAAGCATGAATACGGCAGCTACTTTACTATGAAAAAATCAAAAGGTCAGATAAAAGTGTCGCCAGATTATAACGCAGTCAGAAGAAAATTAGGTCTCGAGCTGTCGCCATTTGTAACACTTCGTGAAGAACGGGAAACGAGACTTGTTCCGGAAATCCTGGTTGAAGCTGAAGTGCCATCTTCCGAAGAGCAGGTATTAACGAATGCTGCTGTAACTAAAGAGGACCTCGACCTAATGGAGGAAATCGGCATTCCATTTGAAGAAGCTGAACAATTCTATGTGAAGGATATTCTCGAATGCTTCCGAGAAAAAGGGGCAGGGAAATCCCAGAGTACGTATTATAAATATCGTCTAGGGCTGCAGACAATTGGTTACTTTTTAAGTCAAAAAATCGTCTACTCTTGGTCAGATGTAAACGAAAACGACTGGAGAAAGTGGCTATCCTTTAATTATTTAGCCTTCAATATGGACGCAACCGTAAATCAGGTAAAGGGCTTCATGTCTGTTTTGAAAAGCTTTATTGATAAAATTGACCTGGAGTATGGAACCAAGCATGCGCCAGTAGTCAAAAAGCTGATAAAAGAGCTTGAGCCATCCATCCTATCAGCGGTGAAGGTCATGGATTCCTATGCATCATACCAAGAGCGCCGGAATGAGCTTGAATATGAAATGGATCCACTATTCAATACGATTGAAGCGGGTCCGGAAATCGCGGATGATCGAGTTATTGGATTGTTTGAAGTTACGACAGCAGGTGAAAATGGAGTCAACTTGGAGCTCCTGGCATCTAACAGCAAAAACTACGTAGCTTCAGTCGATGCCAAACACCTCGAACACATTGAACCAGGCATGGTCATCTTCGGAAAAATAGAAAAACAAAATCGATGGAAGCTAAGTAAAATATATCGAACATTCCCTGCGGAATCTGTTCAATATATTGGTACGCTTGTAGCACAATAAAAGTAAAAGGAACACCCGTGGTATGCTAGATATTACGGGTGTTCCTTTTTTGCTGCCCTCTATAAAGTTCACTACTAATCTATTGATTTTTCAGATAGTAATAGAGAAAATGAAGTGGGGGGCGCAGATTATGAAAAAATATTTGGCGGCATTACTATTCGCGGCACTACTTACAGTTCCAACTGTTTCCTTTGCTGAAGAGACAGAGGTAAACTCAGATGATGTCAAATTAACAGATACAGCTTCGGAGCAATTGGAGACAGAACAGACAGCAGTTGATGAAAACTCAAATACAACACCAGTAATAGGCTGGCAGGAGCAGGATGGGAAATGGTTTTACTATGATAAAGATGGAAATCTAGTTACCGACGAATGGATTGAAAGCGGAAATGCGTGGTATTACGTTGGTGTAGATGGTGCTATGTTAGCAGGCGATGCCTATACGATCGATGGTAAGGGATATTTCTTTAATCGATCAGGTGCCATGGCAGCAAACGGCTGGGCGACAGACGGTCACTTTTGGTATTATGCAAAAGCGAACGGTGAATTATGGGAGGGCTGGCTGCTTTATAATGGTCAATGGTATTATTTCTTCAACGATGTTCAATACATGGTTTTTGGACCTCAAACTATTGACGGGAAAGTATACCTTTTTGATAGGGATGGTGCACTAGTCACAAAAAGTGGCTGGATCCCATTTATGAATGATTGGTATTACATAAATGGGGACGGAACTCTTTTAAACGGCTGGCTGTCGTATAATAATCAATGGTATTATTTGTTGGATGGTAGAATGGCAACAGGTGCACAGCTCATTAATGGGCAATATTATTACTTCGACGCTAGTGGAGCAAACGTTACAAGAGCCGGCTGGGTTTCATATGGTCAGTCTTGGTATTACATAGGGGAAAAAGGTGTCCTAATGGAAGGATGGCTACCGTATAATGGTCAATGGTATTACTTAGGTGATACCTATGAGACGCCTTTTCCGGAATATCCTTATTTTTATAAAGAATATGCTCCTGCTAGGATGGCAGCAGGCTATGAAATTATTGACGGTCAATCATATTATTTTGACGCAAATGGTATCATGGCAACCAATAGTTGGGTAGGTGGGGAGGCTTATTCTCGATACTATGCACAGGAAAATGGAGTGTTAAAAACTGGATGGTTCGCATACAACGGTGAATGGTATTATCTTGGAGACTATATGGTAACTGGTACTGTGACAATCGGTACTGAAGTCCATTATTTTAACTCTAACGGTGTTTGGCAATACCAAATAAGCTAATAATGCATTAGTATAAATTGAATTCAATAAAAACTCCTTTTGCAAAAGCTGACTTGCAAAGACACTCTCAGCTTTCGAGAAAGGAGTTTTTATTTTCATAACTATCCAATAGTGTTAAAATGGGCTCAGATAATACAAAGGCATACAGGCAACCAAACTAGAAACAAAGGAGTACAATAATGAAGTTTGTAAAATGGATTTTGATCCCCCTTGTAATCCTAATCGCTATTGGTTTTGGGGTATATCAATTTGGGATAGACTATGCAATTGATAAGGCTGCGGAAAAAATGGAGACCTCAGGAAAAATGGATGAGGTTAAAGAAATGGTGAAGAGTAACTCTGAGCTTACAGCGTTTATTAAAGAGGTAGAAAATAATCCGAAAGCAAAACAATATTTGGAGAATCAAGCCTCAACTGAAGAGCTTCCTTTTGATACAAAGGAGGAAGCAGTAAAAGTGGTTGTGGACCGAGTAGGGATTACGGAGCTAAATGACATCGCGCAAAAGGCTCAAGCGGGACAAGTCTCACAGGATGAACTCATCCAGCAATACTCAAGTGAATTTTCAGAGGAAGAATTGATGGCGTTAAAAATCATTGCATATAAGGAGCTATACGGACAGTAAGAAGCCAAAAAGCCGGTTAAAGTGCTGATCCGTACAAAATGGACACCCTAAAACAAATAAAGGCCAAGCCTCTGCAGCTCCAATTATTGTGCGGGAGCTGTAGCAGCTTGTCCTATTTTGTTCATTTCTAAATGGGTTTTTAACTCATTTTGTACAGTTTGAATTTGCTCATCAGGTACGATAACGTAGAATATATCATCTATTTTCTTGTTTTCACCTGTGATCTGAAGCTGGTCAATGGTTCCGGCAGCTTCTTTATAATTACTTTGGATATCCATCATCTCAGTAAAAGTTAGGTTCGTCCGAACATTCTTCCCCAGGGCCTCAAATATGTCATCAAAGCGTGTGAGAGAGGCTAAGCTTGCTCCTTTGCTGATAATTCCCTGGATAACCTGCCGTTGCCGTTCCTGACGGCCAAAGTCCCCATTGGGATCCTCTTTTCTCATCCGTACAAAGGCCAACGCTTGCTCGCCGTTTAACTCAATCTGTCCTTTATTGAATTGATGGCCTTCCTCAGTAAAGTTAAGAACATTCGTCACCTGTATCCCGCCTACTGCATTAACAATATCCTTAAAACCCTCCATATTGACCTTAACATAATAATCAATTGGAATATCGAGTAAATGCTCTACTGTTGCCATCGACATTTCCTCACGCCCAAAGGCATAAGCATGATTAATTTTATCCTCTACACCGCGCCCCATGATTTCCGTTCTAGTATCGCGCGGGATACTAAGCATCTTAATGGATTTCGTCTCCGGATTAACCGTCAGCACGATCATGGTATCGGACCGCCCACTGTCCCCTTGTCGTTCATCAACACCCAGCAATAAGACTGAAAAAGGATCAGGGTCCTCCTCTTTTGTTAGTGTAATGACCTCCGGGCGTTTTTCAGATTTCTCTCTTTCAATCGGCTGATGCATCGTGTCCACTGCAGTTGTCAAGGAATGATAGACCGTGTATGCATACGCACCACCGCCGGCAATCAGCAGTACAAGTAATATCCCAATAACCTTTAGCCAACGCTTCCCTTTTTTTCGCTTTCTTTCAGCTCTCATCGCAAATTCCTTCCTCATCCAATATTACCAATTATTTCATTATAATGGATATAATGGGTGAAAAATAGTCCTTTTTCTCTTCTATCTATTAAGTATGTCCGATTAGGATTTCAGCAATGTGGTTTTTCACATGGAATAAATTAGTATCCACAATAGAATGTGGATAAATTGTTAAAGTATGTGGATATGTTAGCAATTGTTGTGGATAAAGTCAGCAATCCTGTGAATATCTTTCTTTTTTTAAATAAAATAGGTTAAAATGCATACATACTAAAAATAATTTTCTGGTATACCAATTATTAGAAATTTGCAATGAAATAATTACCACAGATTTCACTCAAAAGCGAAAAATGTAATTGAGATAATTAGGAATGGATGATAATATATAAGTGTAAGTGAGATAGACTCCTTTATAAATACAATAACCAAGGTTGGTAGCCGGGAGAAAAAACACCTATCATATGATAAGTGTTTTTTCTCCCATTTTTTTAGGTATTTGTTGGTAATCCTGTATTATTATACTAGTAATATAGTTTTGTGTATAAAAGGGTAGTTTTGAATCCTGACAGGAAAAAATAAAAAAGGGGATAAGTAATCATACTTATCCCCTTTAACTCGTTAACTCTGTGGAACATACGCTTTCCATTTACTCAAATCGATTTCTTCCTTTAAAACCAATTCCTTCGGGAAGATGAAGGTCCAAGGCTTGCTTGTGTTGGCTTTGATTTCTAGTTTCTCAAATTTGAAACCGCCTTTGGCAATAATATCACCTGAGGCATCCTCCACATTCAAAGGCAGCTGTTCCAGGTTGACATTCTTTTCGCTTCCGTTTCGGATAAGCAGGGTAACATGTAGTGCCCCATCATCATCCAAACGAGATTGAATGCCCATAAAGTTCACTTCACCCGGCTTAGGAGGCTGGATTGTTTTTACGAGCTGTGCAAGCTTTTCCTTATCCGTGTCCGCCAGGCTCTTTTCCCAGCTTTCTTCTAAATCAAGGGCATGTGGCGCTTTTGGCTTTTGAAGCTCGAATGCCAGCTTCCAATCTGTTTGCGGGATTTCCTTAACCCTTACATTACGATCGTCAAAAATAAAAACCCACGGTACGCTGCTTTCAGCAGGCAGCTCCCCAAGCGTTGATAAATCAAAGGTTTGACGGGCCAGATGTTCTCCGTTAGGTCCAATTAAAAGCAGCGGCACTGGCTCCTTGAACCGAATTCCCTTTGGCAGGCTGTTGCGTATAAAGGCTTTGACTGAAACCCTTCCATCCTCAGAATGGACCTCAATACCTGAAAGAGAGATTTGATTTTCCAGTAACAAAGGAAGCTCGTTATTTAAAAATTGATAATAATATTTTTCTTCCTGACTGATGTTGGCAGCAGGAGGGAAGTGAAGACTTGTCTTTACTTCCTTACCGGTGGATTCTGATTGTTCCCCTAACAGCTCCATGGAATCAACTGTGTGATCGTCGCCTTCTTTAGCTATTTTATTTTTATCACGTTTGAAAAAACCGAACATCTGTTATACCCTCCCCGTGTGATTATCTATGGCTCGTACAATACCTGCCGTTTGGCGGCCGATTTCTCTTTCAATTTTATGATACATTTCTGTAAACAAAGCATAGCCTTCACGGCCGTATTGACGCATTGGGTCCTCCTGGCTGTAGCTTCGTAGTCCGATTCCTTCCTTTAGACGTTCCATTGCTTCAAGGTGTGCCAGCCAATGGTGATCAACAGCAGAAAGGATATAGCGTGGGAACGCTGATAAGACCTGCGGATTTTCCGTAATCTCATCCAGTCTTGCAAAATAGCTTTCAAGCTCTGCTGTTACAAAATCGGTAATGCGGCTTCTATCTGACATTTCAGAAATAGCTGTTAACCCGTCAGTGGTTGGCAGTACCTGTGATAAATTTCTGATTAGTGTTTGAAGCTCCCAATTCTCTGGAATAATGTCTTCAGAGCAAATGATTTCAATTTCATTTTTAACGAAGGATTCAACTGATGATTTAATCAATGGGACTAAATCACGTCCCTCAAGAATGCGGGTACGTAATTCATAGACCGTACTGCGCTGCATATTTAAGACATCGTCTAGTTTAATATTGTATTCGCGGATGGAATAGCCTGAGCCTTCGCAAATACGCTGCGTCCGATCAAAAAATTCAATGATCCTATCACCTGTGATTCGGCCATCTGCATCGACTTTTATTTTCTTCATTAATTTCTCCGCTTCTTCTCTGGCAAAGCGGAGGATGAGCTCATCCTCGAGGGAGATAAAGAATTCTGAAACCCCTGGATCGCCCTGACGTCCGGAACGTCCCTTCAATTGGTTGTCGATTCTGCGGGACTCATTCCGCTCAGTTCCTACCACATAGAGGCCGCCTAGCTCTGCAACACCTTCACCGAGCATAATATCGGTTCCGCGTCCGGCCATATTGGTTGCAACGGTAATTCGACCCTTTTGTCCGGCAAGGCTGATGAGCTGTACCTCCTGCTCTACAGTTTTCGCGTTTAGAATCTCGATTTCAAGATCTAATTCTCTTAAATACTCGGCTACCTTTTCAGACTGTAAAATGGAGGTCGTTCCAATTAGGATAGGCTGGCCAGTTTGATTCAACTCCTTTACCCTTTTGGCAACAGCTTGATATTTATGCTCAATGGTATCAAATACCTGATCAGGCAAATCCTTTCGCATAATGGGTCTGTTGGTCGGGATTTGGACTACATTCATCGAATAGATTTCCTGAAATTCCTTTTCTTCTGTTTTAGCAGTACCCGTCATACCGGAAAGAACGGGATAAAGCCGGAAATAGTTTTGAATCGTGATAGAGGCCTGTGTTTTGTTTTCCTCAGTCAGCTCCAAGCCTTCCTTCGCTTCAATAGCCTGATGAAGTCCGTTGCTCAAAGAACGTCCTTCCATCGTCCTTCCAGTAAACGCATCAACCAAAAGAACCTTTCCTTCTTTTACAATATAATCGACATCCCGCTTAAACATAATATGGGCACGTAATGCCTGTATCACATAATGATAGAGTGTTTGATGCTCAAGGTCATAAAGGTTATCGATATCAAAGCCGCGTTCAATTTTTGCAATACCCTCTTCGGTAAAATTGGTTGTCTTTGTTTCCGGGTCAAAAATAAAGTCTTCGTCGTCCTTAAAGTTTTTAATTATGCGGGCGCACAGGTAGCTTAATTCGTTGCTGACACCTGTTTTTCCGGCAATAATCAGAGGAGTTTTGGCCTCATCAATTAGCACACTGTCAGCCTCATCAATAATGGCAAAATGATAAGGCCGTTGAACACGCTGCTCAGGACTGTATGCCATATGATCTCGTAAATGATCAAAGCCAAATTCATTCCCAACCCCGTATGTAATATCAGCCTGGTAAGCTAATTTTTTGGCTTCAGGCTCCATCATCGGTACATTCAATCCAACAGTTAAACCGAGAAACTCATGGATTCCCCCAATCAACTCACGGTCACGTCTGGCAAGGTAATCATTTACGGTAATAACATGAACACCCTTACCTTCAAGGGCACGTAAATAGCTTGCTAGAGAGGCTACAAGTGTTTTACCTTCACCTGTCGGCATTTCGGCAATGCTGCCTTCTGTTAACACCATTCCGCCAATCAGCTGAACATCAAAGTGGCGCATACCGACAACACGTTTTGCCGCTTCACGTACAACAGCAAAGGCTTCAACTTGAATATCTAATACAGATTGCCCATTAGCAATTTGTTCTTTGAAATAAGCTGTTTTTGCTTTTAGCTCATCATCTGTTAGCTTTTCCATTTCCGGCTCAAGCCGGTTAATTTGCTCTACCTTTTTATAGAAGGAACTGAGTTTTTTATCCTGCTTATCGCCTACTAGCTTTTTAAAGTAACCAAGCATACACTTCTCTCCTCGCAAATCAATCCAGTTTCTTGCATTAGTATAGCATGATTTACATTCTCTTTCAGCATTCCCAACTTTTTACGTTAAGCCTGTAAAAGGTTGAATACATTCAAATTATTATAGTAATAAAGATGATGGGACTCATATTATATAGAAGGAATCAGAATTTCTATATATTTTGTGTGGATTAGATAAAAATAATACTAATATTTGTATAGTATGGTGAGGCTCAATATAAAAATGAGAGGATGGGGATTGATTGTCTATTCATTATATTAATAGAAGAAAGTTGTATGGTATTAGGGTTTTTGTATGGAGATTTGGGATAACGCCATAATATAGGAAGAAACGGGGTAAATAAAGAATGAAGAGAATTTATTAGTTTGAAATATACACGAATATTATTATAGGCGGAAAGCCCTTTAATTATTTAAAATTTGTGGAACTTTTGTGTCAATTAAATGAATTTTATAACTGACTATAACCTTATTTACATATAGTGATAGATAAAACTAATATAAAATATAATATTAATAGATAGGTAATAAAAACGTAACGTTTCGACATAAAAGGAGAATTAACTGTCAAAATAATTGTAGTTTTTTGACAAGTACCATAGATAAAACAAAGGTATATCAAAGCAAATCTGTAATGAAAATGTTAAATAAAGGAATGTTACAAGACGTTGACATTATTCTATAAAAATTCTATACTAATAAATGTTGAAGGGCTGATTTAAGAGATTAAGAATTTAATTGATTCAAGCTCTTAACCATGCTTCAAATAATATATTACTTTTTACACATACAAGGAGGAAAATATCTCAATGGCTTACCAACCAAAGTCTTACCGTAAATATTTAGCAGGCGCAGCAGCAGCAGCTGTCGTAGCATCTGCAGTACCAACAGCTGGATTTGCAGCTGCATCTTTCACTGACACTCAAGGTCACTGGGCTGCTGAAGCAATTGATTATCTAGTAGGAACTAAAGCACTTGATGGAATGGCACCTGGAATCTTCGCTCCAGAAGCTGACCTTACTCGTGGTCAAGCAGCAGCAGTTCTTGCTCGTGTATTAGGACTTGATATTGTTGATAGTGCAAAGACGGATTTTGCTGATACTAAAGATCACTGGTCTTCTAAATATGTTAAAGCTTTACAAGATTACAATTCAAAAATCATCGGCGGTTATGGCGATGGAACTTTCCAACCAGAAGGATCAATCACTCGTCAAGAATTAGCAAAAATGGTTGTAACTGCATTTGGTTACGAACTTGATGACACTAAAGATGTTGCATTTGATGATAACAACTCATGGGGAGCAGAATACGTAGAAATCCTAGCTAGCCTTGGTATTATCGGCGGATACGGCGATGGAACAGTTCTTCCAGGCGAAAAAGTTTCTCGTGCAGAAGCAGCTACTTTCGTTTATCGTTCTGAAGTTCCTGCTGAACGTATTGAAGTTAAAGATAAGGAAGTTGAAGTTGTAACACCTGCAGTTGAGAGTGTAAGTGCGATTAACGCTAAGCAACTAGTTGTTAAATTTACTACAGCGGTGGAAAAAGATTCAGTTGTAGCTGCTGATGAAACATTGGTTGATGGTGCATTCAAGCTTGAAAAAGTTGCTGCTACATCACCTTCAGTAAGCCTAGATGGTGCAAAAGCTGTTTTAAGTGCTGATGGAAAGACTTTAACAATCACTTATGCAACTGCTGGTGCAGCTGGTGAATATGCAAATGGTGATTATGTGTTCTCTGTTGTTAAAAATAAAGTACAAACAACTAACACTACTAAAACTGAGTATATCCCAGCATATACTTCATCTACATTAGTGATTAAAGATACTACTAACCCGACTGTTGTTAGCACAGAAAAAATAAATGCTACTCAATACAAACTTACATTTAATGAGCCTATTAAATCAGAAGGTGTTATTTCTGGAACTTATGCTGACGGTTCAGGCGTTGCACCTGTTTCTGTTGCAACACCAACAAAAGTTGATCAGAAAACTTTAACCGTAACATTAACATCAACTGTAGGAAAGAATGTTAACGTTACTTTAGTAGGTGTAACAGATTACAATAACAACTTAGTTTCTCCGAACCCAATTACTTTTACAGCTGTAAAATCCGATAAAGATGGAGTTGCTCCTACTGCTACTGTAAAAGCTCTAAGTGCATCTAAACTTGAAGTGAAGTTTAGCGAAGAAGTTCAGGACTTCCCTGCAAAAGCTGATTTTACAATTGATACTGTAGGTTTAGTTGCTGGCGATAAAGTTGTTCAAGATACTACGGATAAAACAAAGTATACAATTGAACTAGCAACTCCATTAGTTGCAGGTTTCCATAATATTGCTGTTGCTGCAAATAAATTTTATGATTTATCTGGAGAAGGAAATGCTGCTCATGCATCAACAATTCAGATTACAGCAGACCAAACTGCTCCTACGCTAACTAATTCTAAAGTGGTTAAAGAACGTGATGGTAAAGAGTATTTGGTATTAACATTTAATAAAGATGTAGTATTAAGTGGTTTCGCTGGAGCAATTACTGTATCTGGTAAATCAGTTAAAGATTATGTAACAACTTCACCGGTTACTTTTGATACAGCTTCTGCATTTGTAGCTAATGGTACAAATGTCCGTAATGAATATAAAATTGCATTAGATCAAATCACTACAGGTGGAAATGGCACTGCTCTAGTTAAAGATACAACTTATACAATTGATCTACCTGCAAATGCTGTTAAAACATTAACAAACACAGTAGGTAATGAAGCTAAAACAAATGCTATTACATTCACTCGTGGCACAGATTCAGCTGTAACAGGATTAGGTGTGGCAGAAGTTAAGACTAACCAAGCATCATTAACGGGTGGCGCTGCAGGAAAAGATATATTACTTGCTAATAATAAAGTAACTGTTACTTTTGATCAAACAGTTGATGGTGCATCTGCTATAGCAGCATCTAACTATGTAGTTGATGGAGCTGTTGTGAAGTCTGCTGAATTAGCAGGTGATAACAAAACAGTTACACTTACACTAGAGGATAACAAAACAACTTATTCAGGTGCACGTTATTTAACAATCACTGGTGTTAAAACATCAGCAGGTCTTCCATTAGCGGAAACATTCAAAAAGGCAATTACGCTAAATGAAAATGTTGCACCAACTGTTACAGGTGTTAAAATTAATGCTACAACTGCTACAACTGCTGATGTTGAACTAACATTTAGTGAAGTTGTATCTCATACTGCTGATACTGCTGATTTCAATGTGTTTGTAGATGGTTTAACTGATGCAAATGTATCAGTAGCAACTGTTACTGCAACTGCTACACCAACTGATAAAGTTGTTGTTAAAATCACTTTAGATGATATTGCGAAGTTATCAAGTAAAACAATTACTTTAAAAGCTAACACATCTAAAATTGACTTTAAAGATGCAGCGGGTAATACTGTTGAAGTTGGTACAGTTACTGTTAAGTAATTAAGAATAGCTGGGTTAACTCTAAATTTTGTTGAGTCTGTAGGATAAAGGAATGTATTCTTTTATTCTTGATCTAGCCTTTGGAAAGCTCTGTGGAGAGTAAAATCTCTGGAGGGCTTTTCTTTTTCTTCCATTCTTGTAAATAAAGAAAAAATGCAAAGCCTCTAGTCTTATCCTTCTTATTCCCACTTCTTCTCATATTCGGATTATTCCCATTTGAAAGTTCAATCCATTCTATATGTAAATTCCAAATTTTAACTTAAATAGTGCCGCCTTTATAATGATTTTGTTGCTGTTCTTTTGGTATGGAGTCCCTTGTAAGACAGCACTATAGTATGGTCATCCTTTTTGTAAATATTGTAATAATGCTACATATTATGTGACTACTTCATTCTCTTAATCATATATAGTTACATTTGGTAGTATCGCCTTACATTTTAATAATATGTGTTTTACTATAATTGTATAAGACGACTAATTGTAGATACTAAAGAGGTGAAAACAGTGGGGAATTCTATTGCTGAATGCCGTCCTGACTTGCTGAAGGATTGGGATTATTCGAAAACGATTTATAATCCCTATGATGTTTCACTAGGGTCTGATAAGAGGATTCATTGGAAGTGCCATGTCTGTGGCTATGAATGGGAGGTAGAGGCCAAAAATAGAGCGACTACTAATACAGGCTGCCCTTTATGTATGAAACGGTGGAATACATCGTATAATGAACTCACTTTATCTTATTATTTAAAGCAAGTTTTTATTTCCACAATAAATGGTTTTCAACTAGATATAGAAGAAATTAAAGAAGTTGATATTTATATCCCAGATTTGAATCTTGTTATTGAATATGACAGTCTCTACCACCATGAAAAACGTGAAGAAATAGATACTTTTAAAACGAAGTTATTATTAAAACATAGATTTATGGTAATCCGCTAAAAACGTCGGGACGGTTCTCATGTTGCATAGATAGAAAGGCCAGTGGAGAGAAATCTTTACGGGTCTTTTCTATTAATTAGAAAAACGAATCAAATAGAAAAATTAGCTTATATTATTATAGTGTATAGAAACATCAACTCTAATTCTTATGATAGGTTTTGTATGGCTAGGGCAATTGATAATAGTAGAGGATCTTTCATGTAAGGCTATTCGCTTCAGTAGGGAGTTAGCGACTTTAATAGAAATACGAGGAACCCAACAGGGTAATAAGAACTACATAATAAGGTAGTGTCTTACTAGTTTATTAATAAAAATATTCAGAAATATCATAAAATTATATACCTATTTAGTATTAGATCATGGTACTATTAATACTAGCTTCTTTTACCTATATTATAGTTTTATATAGAAAAATATGGAGAATTACAGGTGATTAATACATCTGAACATTATGCTAATTAAAGCATTTGGCTAGTATTCTGTCTGATATTATGCAACATGTTGTGCCGCTTTATACTTTTCTTCAACACCTTTCTATAGTAAAAGTAGCTGCCTTACTATAATCGGGAAGCAGGTATAGTTTTATGAAGAAGGTTTGCTATTATTTTAGTTTTTTATTCTTTTTAATTCTATTAATGTGTATGAGTGTTCCAGTTTCGGCAAATTCCCCAATACAAGTGCAGGTTGACGGAGATGAAATTAAGTATACTGCTTCGCCAGCCATTATTAATAATAAACTGATGGTACCTGTTAGAAAAACGGCCGAGATTATGGGGTTAAAGGTAGAATGGTCTGGCCAAGATCAGATGGTCTCAATTATTGGAAATGGAAAAACGATAGAGATCATGGTTGATTCGAAGAAAGCTACTATTAATAGAAAACAAATACAGTTAGAGGTTGCTCCGACAATAGTAAACGGGGAGACCTTGATTCCACTTCGATTTCTATCAGATGAATTTGGATATATACTGGAATGGAATCCAAATAAAAACACTGTTGCATTATTTAGTTCAATGGAGGAGGATCAAAATAACGATCAGGAAGTTAATGCGGATATCCCTGTATTAATGTATCATAGCTTGATAGATAATTTAAACACTTCACTAAGTGTCGATCCAGAGCGATTTAGAGAGCAGATGGCTGCTTTGAAAACTAGGGGATATAACACGATTACTGATTATGACTTGTTAAACTTTTTGGAAAAAGGAACCCCTCTTCCTGATAACCCAATCTTAATTACCTTTGATGACGGCTATAAAAGCAATTACAGTGAAGCATATCCCGTATTAAAGGAATTAGGATTGAAAGCAACCATTTATGTCATTACCAGTCGGATTTTTGAAGATGTCACAATTTTGCCTGGAGAATCAGAAAAGATTACCTGGAAGGATGCTAGAGAAATGATGGGAACCATGCTGATACAAAGTCATACATGGGATTCTCACAAAATGGTGATGAGTGCAACAGGAGCGGAGCGGGGGCTGATCGCAAGTCCAATTATTATTAATGGACATGTAGAATCACAGCAAGAATATGAAACTCGTATTTATGAGGATTTGGTACAGTCGAAAAAAGCAATAGAAGAAAAGCTGGGCTATGAGGTCGTTTCAATCGCATATCCATATGGAGACTATTCACAAGAAACCATCAATATGGCTCTGAACGCCGGCTACAAAATGGGCTTTGCTGTAAGAGATGGAGTAGTAAATAAAGAGGATCATTTATTTAAGCTAGATCGAATTCAAGTTTACGGGAGTTACTCTGGTGAGGAATTAATTAATGTGATTGAGGGTGCTAACTAAGTGCCAGGCACCTTCCAGTAAATTGTAAACAAAGCATCCCCAAGCGGCAAGCTAGACTGCCCTAGGAGATGCTTTGTTTTTTTATTAAAGGGAAGAAGAGGAGGACTCCAAATCTATTCCCAATTGCTCCCTAACGAATTGCAAATGCTCATCAATATTACCCACATCAATTTTCACTCCAAAGTCACTTGGAATATCGGGATTACTGTAACCCATTATTTTATCCACAATCAATTTACCAACCTCCGGATAGAAGTGATAGGGATCATAATAATTATTTGGATCCGTTGTGATGGAATTAAGGTAGGCAAAGTTATAAACATTATCAAATACATATGTAATCTCAGTCAACCAACGTTCATAGTCCGCAAAGGTTTCTTTGTCTCGAACATTCCCCTTTAGTGTGTAATCGGACGTTGGATTGGTAAAGATAATAAATTTTGTATTAGGGTTATTCTTTTTTAACGTCTCTAATGTTTGAAGATAGTTTTCATCATAATTTGTCGGTGTATCAGTAAAGGTATTCTGAAATGATGTTTTTGCTGCCAGCGCTTCTTCGTTCGTAAACCTTTTTGCCTCAGCAGTATTCTTTCGGTTATACATGCGAGTTTCGATGAATTCCTTCTTAGTAGAAGCGGTGTAGTTTTGAAAAGAGTATTTTAACGTATCATATGAAAGTAATGACTTGATTCGATAAAACGGGCTGTTAGCTTGATCAATGTAATGCAGCGGGTCCTCCGAATTATCAAGCAGATTTTTCTCGAAGCTGTCATAATATAATTCCATGACGATGGTATCAAAATCTCCGCCCTTTACCTTTTTTGCATATTCGATATAGTCGTTATACTCCCAAACCCTCATGGCACTGACTGAATAGTTATATGCCTTATGTCCGATAAAATCCTCCTGATTTATATGCGTTGTCCTGCTCGATCCAATAATTAACGTATCATAATCAAAGTCATTAAATGTGATGAAGTTGGTCTTCTGCTGCCTTTCATCGATTACCATTTGCCTTTGATTATACTTGCTGGAATGATTCGTAAGCCACAGTGGGTCAATATAGTAATTCACTGCCACTACCAGAAGCAGCGGTAGGATAGCGAGTAGTAAGGTACGTATGGACCATTTTTTGTATTTCATTTAGCAACCACCTAGACTTAAAAGTTAAAATATAGGAATTCCGATATCTTGTTAAGATTAATGACGCAGTAAACAAATAAAGCGGCAATGAAAATAGAAACCGTTACTGTTGGCCGGAAATTTTTCATCAGTTCAATTGAATTTTTCAACGCTAAAATAATGACAAAGGCGACGATGATCAAAACAGAAGCCTTCATGATTTCAATGTGATCGATAAAATAGGTAGAGTATTGGATTCCATACTGATTAAGAACGGAAAGCTTTCCATTTAGATAATCGGGAAGCGTAAAGCCATTGAAACCAAACATTCCCTTCAGTACTTTAAGAGCATCGTCGAATGAGGTAGCTCTAAAAAACACCCAAGCAACATTAACAAAGTTAAATGTAATAAACCAGGCAATAATCTTTGGTAATCTAAAACCTTGTGCTTTCCAAAATCGGTTCATACACATGGCTACACCGTGCATAATCCCCCAGAAAATAAACGCCCATCCAGCACCATGCCAAAATCCGCTGATAAAGAAAATGATTAATACATTTATGTAGGTTCTAGCCTTCCCTTTCCTGCTTCCGCCAAGTGGGATATAAATATATTGTGTTAGAAAACGACCGAGTGTAATATGCCACCTTCTCCAAAAATCTTGGATATCCAAGGATTTATAGGGTGAGTTGAAGTTCATTAGCAATTGAATGTTAAACATTAGAGAGATACCAATGGCCATATCACAGTACCCGCTGAAATCAAAATATAATTGGAAGGTATAGGCTAGTGACGTAATCCACCCTTCGATAAACGTTAATGACTCTGCCTGGTCAAATCCTTGTGTTGCCCAAATTGCAAACGTATCTGCAATGGCTACTTTTTTAAACATACCAATGGAAAAAATAAAAAAGCCCATAGATATATTCTTCCAATTAATAAACTTTTTCCGATTACTCATGAACTGAGGAATTATTTCATTATGATAGACAATCGGTCCGGCAATAAGCTTTGGGAAAAAGGTAACAAATAAGGAGTAGTCCAATAATGTATAATCCTTTGTCTCTCCTCTGTAACTATCGACTAAATAGATGATTTGTTCAAATGTAAAGAAACTAATGGCAAGCGGTAAAGCAAGCTTTAATAATGCAATATTGGAATCAAAGGCGGAATTAACTGTTAAAATAAAGAAATCAGAGTACTTGTAATAGCCGAGAAAGGCAGAATTAATGATAATACCCGCAACTAAAATAGCCTTTTTGTTAATTCTCGAATGCTCTTTTCCGAGCAAAGTACCTAATGCAAAGTTAAAAAAGAGAGAAATAAGTAATAATGGTAAATAGGCAATATTCCACCAGCTATAAAAGAATAAAGAGCTTGCCACCAACCAATATTTAGAAGCAACAGTAAGCCGCCTTTTATTAAGAAAAAAATAAACGATAAATACAATAGGTAAGAAAACAAAAATAAAATCAAAAGAATTAAAAAGCATACAAACTTCTCCATTTCTCGACATTTTCTCAACATATAAGTTTATCAAAAAAAGGTGCCAGGCACCATCCAGATAATTGGTAATTAAATCAACTTATCATTAAAATGCCCTGAAATATGCTGATTACCATAAAAAATGGAGAGTTCCTAGTTCTGAAATTGGAAAAATAGTAGGGGGATATAGGGAAACATGGCCTGTTTCACATGTACCTATTTGTACTTTTTTCACAAATATGAAAGTAGTCCACACCATTTGGGTTATTTTTGCATATAAAATACTGAGGTGAAGATGAGATATGTTTAAATTATTTCTAGATCCAGGTCACGGAGGCAAGGACCCAGGTGCTGTTGGTAATGGATTACAGGAAAAAGATATAACATTGTCAATCTCGCAGGTCATTCATAAGACTTTGGTAAACGAATATCGTGATATTGAAGTCTGGATGAGTCGTCAAGATGATACCTTCCCTTCTTTAAGTCAACGGACAAATGATGCGAATAAGTGGGGTGCACACTTCTTTCTTTCCATCCATATTAATTCTGGCGGAGGTACAGGCTTTGAATCCTTTGTATATCCGGATATGGGACCGCCGACAACTACTTATCAGAACCTGATTCATGATGAAATTATGAAAGTCGTCGGCCTGAAGAATCGTGGGAAGAAACAAAGCGATCTGCACGTGTTACGCGAAACAAACATGCCGGCGATCTTAACTGAATGTGGATTCATTGACAATTCGTTTGATGCTGCAAAAATGAAGGATTCCAACTGGATTCAAGCTGTCGGAAAAGCACATGTAAAAGGTCTTGAACGAGCATTTAGCTTGAAAAGGAAAAACCCGACCTATGAAGTCATTATCCCTAATTTGGAATACTGGCAGGCCAGCGCCTTGGCACCGGAGTTTCAAAAAAGAGGCTATACTGCACAAGGCGTTGCATTAAAACATTATGCAGCAAATGAAACACCAGCAGCAAATGACCCGTATCAATTAGTGATTACAACGGATTATGCCAATGCCCAGAACGTAATTGCTGAGTTGAAGAATAGAAACTATGACCGTACGTATGGACGGGAAGTCTAATAGGGTGCCAGCGTATAATGGCAAATAAGTCAAACACCATTTTTTAGGTAAAAGAGACCGACCTTAAGCATAGCCCTTCCAAATCTTTTTTTTTGGAAGGGTTCAACTACCACAGAATTTATTATAGAGCTTCTCTAGATCGTGAAAGGACCTTGCTTTTCCATCCTACAGAGGTTACAGCCTAGTTATATAAACTCGGAATCTTTCATGTATTATT
>NZ_JBHZRC010000016.1:0-83075 GCF_043641075.1 Niallia oryzisoli
TTTAATGTCTTTTTTTCAAAAAAGACTAAAAATTAAAACGTTGACGTTTTTGTTTGTTTAGTTTTCAAAGAGCAATTAATATGTCGCTCAAGCGACTTTTAATAATATATCACATTCACAGAAGATAAGTCAATAACTTTTTTTAAAAAGAAAACTATTACCTCACGACTGCTTAAGTATAATAACACTTAGCCTTCAGGGAGTCAATAGTGAATTCTAAAATAACAACAAGAGCCGTCCTCTTTATTAGAGAACGGCCCTTTTCCTTCATTAATATAGCTTATTTTGAGATATCAATGATATTTTCTTCTTTAATATCTACATTCCCTTGCTTCTTAATAACCACTGTTTCATCCTGAGCAAGATTCGTAAATACAATTGGAGTTATAATAGAAGGAACTTGATCTTTAATAGCATCAAAATCAACCTTTAGTAGAGGCTGTCCAGCTTCAACCTGATCATTTTCAGCAACCAATGCTTCAAAGCCTTTACCTTTTAAATTAACTGTGTCGATACCAACATGAATTAAGATTTCACGTCCGCCATCAGATAGAATTCCAATTGCATGTTTTGTTGGGAACAAATTAACGATTTTCCCTTTTACAGGAGAAACAATCGTACCTTCTGAAGGAAGAATCGCAAAGCCATCTCCCATCATCTTACCGGAAAATACTGCGTCAGGTACTTCTGTTATTGACTTAATTTCCCCTTTAATTGGTGATACAAATTTTTCATCGACAATTTTGTTTTGTAAAACATTCGGAGTCACTTCTTCTATCTGTTGTTCAACACCTTTTTCAGGCGCTTTCTCTACAGCAACAGGTCTTTTACCACTCATGATATCTTTCATTTGTCCTTTGATTGTTTCTGAACGAGGACCAAAGATTGCTTGAATATTGTTTCCTACTTCAAGTACTCCAGCAGCACCTAAACGTTTTAACTCATTTTTATCTACATTCTTAATATCATTTACTGAAACACGTAAACGAGTGATACAAGCGTCTAAGTGAGCAATATTACTTTGACCACCCATTGCCTCAAGAATTTGATAAGGTAAATCGCCGCCTTTAGATTGGCCAGCTTCCGCTTCAGTCACCTCATCTTCACGTCCTGGTGTTTTAAGATTGAATTTACGGATAGCGAATCGGAAACCAAAGTAGTAAATAACCGCAAAACCTAAACCAACCGGAATGACAAGCCAAGCATTTGTCTGCGGATTGATTAATCCGAAAAGAATATAGTCAATTAAACCACCTGAGAAAGTCATACCGATTTTAACATTCAATAGATGCATGGTCATGAATGATAAACCAGCGAATATTGCATGAATACCAAACAATACCGGCGCAACAAACAAGAAAGAAAACTCAAGAGGTTCTGTGATACCTGTTAAGAATGATGTTAGTGCCGCAGAAACCATAAGTCCGCCAACAAATTTCTTTTTCTCTGGTCGAGCTTCCTGATAAATCGCTAAAGCTGCAGCAGGTAAGCCAAACATCATAAACGGGAATTTACCTGTCATAAATGTACCCGCTGTTAAGTTCTGTACATTGTCTGAAATTTGTGCCATAAAGATACGCTGATCACCACGAACAACATCTCCAGCCGCTGTCACATATTGACCGAACTCGTACCAAAATGGCGAGTAGAAAATATGATGTAATCCAAAAGGAATTAACGAACGTTCGATTACCCCAAAGATAAACGCGGATAACGTTAAGTTTGCATGAACCATGTTTTGTGAGAATGCATTTAAACCATCTTGAATTGGAGGCCAAATTACAAGCATCAATAATCCTAGAACGATTGCAGATGCAGCCGTAACGATTGGAACAAATCGTTTTCCAGCAAAGAAGCCTAAGTAAGATGGAAGTTCAATTTCAAAGAATTTATTATACATAGCCGCAGCCATAATACCAACGATAATTCCCCCGAAAACTCCTGTTTGTAGGGTAGGAACTCCAAGTACATTCGCATAGTTTAAACCGTTTACATCTTCTGCAGTAATACCTAACACTGTACCCATTGTTACATTCATAATTAAGTAGCCAATAATCGCTGCAAGTCCGGCAGTTCCTTCTCCTCCAGCAAGTCCAACAGCAACACCAACAGCAAACAGCAACGGTAAGTTACCAAAAACAATGTCTCCCGCTTTCTGCATGACAGCGGCAACCATTTGAATGGTACTATTATCTAGAAATGGCGCAATATCTAATAAAGTAGGGTTAAGTAGTGCAGCACCCAACGCAAGTAAAATACCCGCAGCCGGCAATAACGCAACTGGAAGCATTAAGGCTTTACCAACTTTTTGTAGAACACCAAAGGCTTTTTTCAACATATAGAAACCTCCAATTTTATTTTTTATAAGCTCATAAAAACGCTATCAGAAGAGTGAAAATAAAAAAGGCATGAGTAAAAGAAAAAATCGAAAGATGATTTGGAATTAGGTATACCTTTCCCCAAAATCATCAATTCAATTATCTTCTTTTACTCATGCCTGATCGAGTCAGTAACACGTATAAGAATGATAGCGTTATTAAATTTTCTTTTTTTGCAATCTTTGCAGATGCATTGTCAGATAAACTGCTTCTGCATCATAAACAGGTTGTTGAAGATACTTCTGCATAACCTTTATGAGCTTCCATGAAAGATTATAGCATATAGGATATTCCGCTTTCAAGAAGGAATTTATATTTCCTTGTTCTTCCACTGTTTCACCAGCATTAATTCTTTCAATCGCAAACCTTAAGTGCCGGACAAGTCGTAAGTAATCAATACTTTCCTTGTCTATTTTTATATCTAGTTGGTCCTCTATTAGTTCAACTAAAGATGTAATTAACTGAGAATGGCGATTTACATCAGAAAGCTCTTTATTCATAATAGCACTATGAATATGCAAGGCAATGAAACCGATTTCATCTTCCGGCAGATACACCCCTATTTTTTCCTCAATTAACGTGACTACTTCCCTTGCAGTGCTGTACTCCATTGGGTACAACGCTTTTGTTTCAAGTAAAAACGGGTTTTTCATTTCCAGACCATTAGATAGTCGTTTTATCGCAAACATTAAATGGTCCGTTAATCCAACATGGATATGCTCATTTAATTCTGCCCCGGTACTTTTTTTGATATGGTGTATCGCAGTAATGATCGTATCCAAAAGGTCTGTTTCAATAAAAGGCAATAGCTTAAGATAATTTTCTTGTTCTTTTTCATTTTTCAAAACAAAGGTCTTCTCAGCGTGGGATTGATCAATACTTTCTCCCTTTTTGCGATTGAACCCAATTCCTTTTCCGATTATCACTACTTCGCCATATGATGAATGCTCTCCAATTAATACATTATTATTTAATACCTTCTGTACAATAAGATCAGCCATAGTTTCTCCTCAGTTTATAATGACTTTCACAATTCATATCTTATAGAAATATAAGGTTTTAAGTCAAATGATTTTTATTGGCTTTTTATCGAACTTTTTATTTTTAACAGCATACTTATAAAAAAAACTGACTAAATCAATAGTCAGCTTTTTTAGCACTTACCATTATTTAAAAATAAAGTATAAAATAAATATGATAAAGAATAAATACATAATTGGATTGATTTCTTTTGCACGTCCTGACACGATCATCGTAATTGGATAGAAAATAAATCCAACTGCAATACCAGTAGCAATACTGTAAGAAAGAGGCATGATGATCATTGTTAAAAAGGCAGGTACGGCAACTTCAAATTTTGTCCAATCAATTTTTCCAAGTGACGAAACCATTAACACTCCTACGATAATGAGCGCCGGGGCAGTTACCGCCGAAGTAACAACCTGTAGTAACGGGAAAAAGAAAAGTGATAACAAGAAACACGCTGCTGTTATGAGCGAAGCAAAGCCTGTTCTCGCACCTGCGGCAACCCCTGCAGAAGATTCAACATAAGAAGTAACCGTTGATGTTCCAAGAATAGAACCTGTTACAGATGCAATAGAGTCAGCTAATAAAGCCTGTCCTGCACGTGGCAGCTTGTTATTCTTTACAAATCCCGCCTGGTTCGCAACAGCAACCAATGTACCGGCATTATCAAAGAAATCAACAAATAAAAATGTTAAAACAATTCCAAGCATAGCCGTTGTATAGAAAGACGGATCACTAAATGATGAAAATACCGCACCGAATGTAGGTTCAAGACTAGGTACCTTATCAACCACTTTAGTTGGTGTATCTATTAATCCAAAAACCATACCTACAATAATAGAAATAATCATGCCATAAAAAACGCCGCCTCTTACCCCTCTAACCATAAGGATAACAGTCACTAAAATCCCAAATATAGAAAGCAGTGTATTAGGCTCTGATAGATCTCCAATACCAACAAGTGTTGCATCATTATTGACAATAATTCCTGATGTTTGCAAACCAATAAAAGTAATAAATAAACCAATACCAGCACCAACAGCATGCTTTAGTTCAATCGGTATAGCGTTAATTAGCTTTTCACGAAGTCCTGTTAAGGTTAAAATTAAAAAGAACATACTGGAAATAAAAACCGCTCCGAGTGCATGCTGCCAAGGAGTACCACTTCCAAGTACAACTGTATATGCAAAGAATGCATTTAATCCTAAACCAGGTGCAAGCGCAAGCGGATATCTTCCAAGCAGTCCCATAATGATACTGCCAATCGCTGCTGATAAAGCAGTTGCCACAAAGACAGCTCCATAGTCCATACGCAGCGCATCAGGCAAATCAGGAATATCAGCTAGAGTCAGCGTGATGGGGTTTACTACTAGAATATAAGCCATTGCTAAAAAGGTGGTTAATCCGCCTATAATTTCGCGGCGATAATTTGTTCCAAGCGCATCAAACTGAAAATACTTCTTCATGATATTCCTCCTATATATAGTCCCTACAAAAGCGATCCTGGCAAATAATCATGCTATCACACTATTCATTCTAACCAAACAGATGTCAGTTGACACGAATTTCGCCAAAACCAAATAGCACTTCAATAACAATCGAAGTGCTTGACTACAAATAATGACAATAAAAGGAGAATATACAATTTATTATCAACTCGTAGTCAAGCTATTTACGGTAGCTTGGTAGAAACTTTTGGGCCATATCCCCAAGATTATACGATGTATTTACATAATTGCCTTACCGAAAATATTATATCAGCATAAAATAAACCCGTCAATAAATAAAACGAACATTTTTATATCTACATTTCCCAACGTTCGTGTTTATTCACATTATATATATTCACTAAGCTCAACCGATATTCATCTATGTTAATATAACAACCGGAAATTCTCTACACGCTTGGTAATTTTATTTTTATCGAGACACTCTAAAATGATCATGGAATATTTGCGGCTGGATCCTGTCATATCCCGAAATTCTGCTAGTGTCATCTTACCATTCTGTTTTATAAAGTTGATTACTTTCTGAACAGCCTCTTCATAGTAATCTTTAAACATGACGGTTTCTGAATCAAGACGAACAATCGTTTTACCTGTAAGGGAATCAATTAATTCCTTGCGTTCTTTGTTATCTCCTATGAGTTCCAATTCACTTGGAGGAGTAAAACCAGCTTTTTTCAATTTTTGCTCGATATCTTCTTTATCCTTTAGCTGATATTTGTTATACGTTACCGTAAACTCACTTAAAGAAATGGTCTCATGATTCTTTATCACTTTTTCATCGGCTAACAATTGTAACAGTTTATCAAAGTCTTTGCTCTTTACATTCGAAGCAACCCGAGATCGCAGCTCTTCTTTTGTTATTCCTGTTCTCAGTCTGAATGATTTATGATAACGATCTAGAATAGCTGTTATATCCTTTTTTAACTTTTCATATTTCAACGAAGACATATACAACTGGTGAACTTTGATCAGCTGGTTTTTCTTGACCATTTCACCCATGTACTCTATTACTTCTGTTTGAGGCATACCCAAATAACTGGCCGTTTCTTCCATTGAGGTCAGCAAATCTTCTTTTCTATTCATGAAATCGGCAATTAATTCACTTGTTGAGCCTTTTTCACGGGTCTTTAGCGTTTCGATGGTATGCTCGTTAAAACGACGATGTTTTGTTGGCAGTGTATCTAATATTACCCCGCCGCCGATCACATGCATTGGTGAATAGGAACGCAGGATATATTTATCACCTTTTTTTGCTGCAATCTCTTCTTCAAGACGCAGTTGTAAGAAGGCCTCCTCACCCGGCTCTAGCCTTTCAACACCGATTGGAACAGCACGACAAAGAACCTCTCTCGTTCCTATATAAAGACGCAGCCTATCCCAAAGATTAATAGGGTTCTCGGCATGTGGTAATAACGCTGCTTTCACATCGATCATCCACGTTTTTTGGACTGATCCAGAGCTTGCTAAAGTGTCCCCTCTTGAGAGATCATTCACATGCACGTTTGCTAAATTTAACGCTACCCGCATTCCTGCTGAAGCCTCATTAACATTTTTCTCATGAACCTGAATATTTCTTATTTTGGTCCGAAGCTCCTTTGGAAAGATGATTAATTCGTCATTAACATGTAATGTCCCTTCTATCAGCGTTCCAGTAACAATTGTGCCAAAGCCTTTTACTGAAAAAACACGGTCAATATGCATCCGCGGTGATACAAGTGAGTTGGAGCGTTCAATCTTTTGGCTTTCCTCATCGATTTTTGAGATTAGCTCATTAATTCCCGTACCTGATAGCGAATCTACTTTATAGATTGGCGCCTCTTCAAGGAGTGTTCCTTCTAATTGCTCTTGAATATCTTCAACTACTAATTCTACTAATTCCTCATCAACTGTATTTACTTTGGTCAGCACGATAATATACTTCTTGATACCCAGCATTTGCAAAATATCAATATGTTCCTTCGTTTGCGGCATAACGCCCTCTCCAGCATCAATAACAAGGAGTATTAAATGAATTCCAGAAAGACCCGCCATCATGTTTTTAATAAACTTCTCATGCCCTGGTACATCAACAATTCCGGCCCGTTTGCCACTTGGCAGATCCATATAAGCAAAGCCTAAATTAATAGAAAGCCCACGTGTTTTTTCCTCTACCGTTGTATCCGTTTCGATTCCAGTCATAACCTTAATTAAGGTTGTCTTCCCATGGTCGACGTGTCCTGCTGTTCCAATTACAATATGGTCCATTTTCACTGCTCCTTCCAGTCTTACTTTTTACTCCAGCACCAATTACCTTTTTATGGAATTTTCAGTTTGAACCAAACGATTCCCCATTCATTCATGATTAACTATACGTACATTTGCTTTATATCATAAAATTGCACTGAATAAAGTGAGATATGTCTCACAAAAATGCAATCTATTATCCTCTTATCCTATATCAATACAGAAAGAACAAGGAAGACAGCATGGCCATCTTCCCTCCTCATCTTATGAAAATTTAGTTAAATATAAGTCTGCAATTATGCACCTTTTTGATATTCAACGGAATCAGAAGAAACAGCCGGTTTAAAGCTGGATCTTAGCATTGAAACTGAAGTGTATAATACAACCGCGATAATTAACCATGTTAATATAGTTAAATCTAGGCTTGTAACAAATGTAACGGCAATCGCTACACCTAATATACCCCCGATTGTCAAACCAATAGCGCCTTTTTTGGAATAACGGCTGAATTTAACAAATTCATAGCTTGCTACAGGCATCAAGGCTGAGCAAGAAGTCATCATAATCGGAAAAGCCACAAGAGGATTTAAACCAAGCATATACACTAAGGCCATACATGGTGCATATAGACCAATTCCTGCTGTCATTAGGGCACCCAGGATAAAGTTCCCTACAACCGCAATTATAAGCGGTATACCGCTAAGTCCCATCGCTTCGTTGCCTTGACCTAGCATATCAAGTAAAGATAATTGTTTAGCAGCCATTAGGATTGCCGTAGCAGCAAGCGCAATTCCCATAAGTCTTTGGATTTTTTTCTCAGGGAATTTTGATACCGTTCTTGCACCTACCCACGAACCGACCATAGCTGCTACAACCATGGAAACAAGGGTTAACGCTTCAACCTTAACAACAGTAGTAAATATAATAGCTTCAACAATTACTGGAATTGTATGACCAACATTTAATGTTCCGGGCAGTAATTCATCATTCTTTAAAAATTTTGTTATTTTAAAACCAAGTGTTGTCGTAGCAAATGACCCAATTCCAAGGGTATCAAGGAAATCTGTCACAAGACCAACAATAAATGCCGACAAGGTTTTTTCCGGGCCAAGGTTAGCTTTGTGTTTGATTAAATCTTTCAGTAAAAAGAAGGAAAACCAAACTCCCAAACCAACGAGCAGTGTTATAATCGCTGCAACCACTTAAACCAATCCTCTCTTTTTTCGAGTACCTAATAAAAAACTTAAGAGCTACTGTGCTTATTTCAAAGTAAATCCATATTTAAGCGGGTCTTCAGGGTCAATTAAGAAAGTATTATATCCAGTAATATAGGCAGAGCCGGTTACTTCTGGGACAATAGCAGCTTGTCCGCCAATTGTTGTTTCTTCCACTACGCGTCCCTTAAATAAAGTGCCAAGGATGCTTTCATATACAAATGGTTCATCAATAGCCAACTCTCCCTTAGCATAAAGAGTCGCCAGCTTAGCACTTGTGCCTGTTCCGCAAGGGGATCTGTCCACTTGCCCTTGTCCAAACACAACAACATTCTTATAGGTCGCTTCAGGATGTGTTGGATCATCGAAAATTTCGATTAAATCGGCTGTTTTAATGTGGGCTAACGTTGGATGTTGAATTTCAATACTGTCATTTACTCTTTGTAAAATCTTCATACCAAGATCAGATAGCTTTGAAGCATTTTCTGGCATTACCTTTAGTCCTAACTCTTTTGCAGAAATAATGACGAAGAAGCTGCCGCCAAAGGAGATATCAAAGGTTACCTCTCTATCTAATTCAGGAATCCATAGTTTTTGGTCCCTCTTATATAAGAATGAAGGAACATTTTTAAAGGAAACCTCTTTTACTTTATTACCGCCTTTTATGTAAGCGGTTGCACGAACAAGTCCCGCCGCAGTGTCAAGAACTACTTGTGCTGTTCTTTGATCAGCATACGTCTCTACCATACCTGTTTCAATTGCCGCTGTAACTGCTGCAATCGTATTATGTCCACACATATTTAAATAACCGCCGCCATCCATGAAAATGATACCGAAATCCGCTTCTGGATGAACCGGTGGAGTTAAGAATGCACCAAACATGTCATTGTGACCGCGTGGTTCATGCATGATTGCTGTACGTAAATGATCTTGATAATCAATCAAATATTGTCTTTTATCAGCCATTGTTGCACCTGGGATATTAGGAAGTCCTCCTGTAACAATACGAGCAGCTTCACCTGCTGTATGCGAATCAATTGCTGTAACCATTCTTGTCATGGTGGTTCTTTTTTCTTGGGATTCTGTACTTAATTGCTCATTTTTATCAATAACTGGAATTAATTCTGAAATTGTCATGGTCTATACCTCCGATTTTCGAAAGCTCTACACAGTCGGGTCTTATAATTGTTTGTCCCGTCTGATCTTTAACTTTAACAATGCAAGTGCTTTTCGTGCATCCATTTCATCGACGTTGTTTTCACCGACAACCTCTGTCTCTATGCCTTCCTCTGATTTATTAAAATCTACCACTAAATCAGTGAATTCATTTGTAACAACAAATTTCGCCTGGGTGCCAATAAACTTTAATCCGACAATACTAATGCCGCGTTTACCTATTTCTTCCATTGTATTAGCGAAATCCACATCACTATTTCCCCAACCATCTGCTGAGATAATAGCACCATCTACACGCATTGCTTCTAACCATGCAGCTGTTCGCTTTCCAACCAGATGTTTGTTATAATTGTCCTGTGGTGTTCCGACAATAACGATACCCGCCAGGTCAACGTCTTGATCGGAACTCACTATCCGAGTCAATGGATCTCGAAAATGATGTAATGTCGTTTCTTTTGTAGAAGGTCCAATTCCCATTAAACATCACCAGCCTTTAGCGATTGTTCACTTCATCACATTTTACATGAAAAATTTTTTATGTCAGGGATCGCAGTGCACCATCGCGATATTCGTTAGGGGTAAGGACGACAGGCATATTTCCTATGTCAATGATTGAAACTCCGCCTTCTATCCCGCTTGGTTCTTTCATGTACAAAAGATTATCATACATCGCACCTTGTCCAGCCACTTGCTTAACGATCGCAATTCTTGTTTTATCTTTTTTCACCTGATCATGATACACATGTTTCTCATCTGCATCTTTTCCATTTTTCATTTTTAAAATATCTCGAATTGGATGGATGATAGAATCACAAATCTGAAACATCGAAAATGCCAGACTTCTTGTAAAAGAGAGACCTGGTTTTAGAGTAATATCGATATGAATAATATAGTCATCTTCATTTGGTGTTCCAGCTCTGCCAAGCTTTAGCTTCTCCTTCAAAATGCCTTCAGATGAACCAAACTCGTGCATTTGATTCCCTTCTTCATCTCCACCGGTCAGCATGACATAAACACCTGTTAATGTATGGGTAATTCCTTCACCTAGTTCACCTAGTACTTTAGTGGATATCGGCATGATATCCATAATCGTATTAATTTCAATATCATGTTTTTTTGGTTCAATAATGGATACTGAAAGATTTGACACATTATCAAACTTATCAGCTAGTTCATCATACATACCTGGAATTGTTAACGTTCCATTACTTAAGTTAACCTTTGAACCAAATTCCACATTCATAACATGGAAACATCGAATCGTTAAACTTCTGAGAACCTCTTCCATATCTATCACCCTATATGTTCAAATTCTAGTACTCACAAATAGATATAGCTATTTGTGAGTACTAGTTGTTGTGTAAACATATTGCGATTAAATATGAGCGATATACTCGTAAGGTAACGATACAATTGTTCCCGCTGTTTGGATGATTTCAAGCTGTGCTAGTGTATCTTTTAAAATGCCTGTTTGCATTTCAATGTTATTCGGCTCACCAGCATTAGCTCCCATTGGAATTAACGGTGCTACAGCACGAGGTGTACCATTTTGGCGCACTACCGGCGGTAATGCTGCAATAAGAATAGTTGGAATACCAGCTGCTTCAATAGCTCTCTGCACGATCACGGCAGTTCTGTGACACGTACCTCAGCCAGCTGTAAGAAGAACGGCATCTACTTCTTCTGCTAATAATTTTGCGGCAATTTCAGGACCTGTTTTTTCAGTAAATACTTCCTGATTTCCACCGCCGCCCATAAAGCCATAATGCATTGGGGCAACTTCCTTAAATATCCCTTCTGCTTGTAGCTCACGTAAGCGGTCAATCGGGAACATACAATTGATATCTTTGTTAACATCAGCGTTATCATAACCGCCATGAGATACCATTAATTGATCTGCTGGAGCATCTCCAGGAATTTCTCTAAATGTTGTATCCCCTGCTAGATTAAAACGCTTATCTGATTTTAAATGAACGCCTGCTGCTGTTGCTAAAGCAATGCGCATTTCCTTTAATGGTTTTGTTACTGGTGTAAATACTGGTTTAGGCGTAACTGGAACGTAAATCTCTGATTGTAAACCTTTCACTACGGTAACCATTTTCTCGACCCCTTTCTTATACTGTTTGTCTATTCGCTTCGATTTCTTTTCTGCGTCGTATTGATTCATTTATAGCATAGACGTACTTTTCATCTGGAGTCTCATCAAGAACCTCCGGATAACTCATCATAAAGCCAACCTCTTGACCTAATTGAATATTGTATTGTGAAATAAGCATTCTGCGTGGAATTTTCAATTGTCCAAGACGTCCTTTTAAATCAATCGTTACGCTTGCATCTGTTACTTCTACGATGATTCCTTCATACATTCTCTCAGTAGAGATATATTTTAATTCTGCTAATCTATCCATAAATTCACCCTCAGTTTAGTACTGGCTCCTGATCAGGCTCATAAATTTCCATACGCTTTTTGCTCTTAGGCAGTACTTGCTCGTTGTCGACTAGCTCAATCTTTCTGCCAGTTGCTGTTTCAATGGCCTCAACGTTATTTAATTTAACATTTGGATTCCATTTTCTTTCAGCTGGCTTTACTTTCTCTCCGCCAAGAACGGTTTTTAACATAGCAAGGGCGCGAATCGCATCTTCTTCACAAAGTGTGTTATTTGCGAGAATTTCATTTTCAATACCTTGCATAGATTTATTGTTATCAACCATGTTGTTCATATATTTATTACCAACAACAAGTGCTCCTTGGACAGCAGAATAAGTCATGCCGACCACTTCAATACCGCGTTTACCAATCTCTTCGATATGGGAAGCAAAATCAATATGGTTATTTCCGAAACCTTCAGTGGTTACGATTGCTCCATCAATATCCATTGCTTCAATCATCATGCCAAGACGCTTAGAAACATAGAACTTCTCAGAGTTAGCTTGTGGTGATCCAACAAATACTACACCCACTAAATCAATTTCTTCGTCTGCCATAGCTGCTTCAACTAATGGTTCTCTGAAATAATGGCGTGAACATTCTTTAGATGCAGGTCCAATACATGTTAATGCGTGGATTCCACCATCAAGAACTTCTGTTGGTGCTAACATAACTGGTAGATTTCCTAAATCTACGTTTGGTTTTGCACCTAAGGTACCTACTGGCTCAACTGGCATGATTAAGTTATCATGCATTGCACCTTGTCCCATGATTTCCTTCACAATTAAAACCTTCTTATTACCAGGGCGGCGGTACTGAACGATTTCTTCAGTAAATACGGCTAAGGAATCGTCTGCTTCCTTAAGTGCTTTGCGGATTTCCTCTGTAATCAAATCTGCTGCTTTATGGGCTGCTAGAGGACCACTGCGCTCCATGTTTGTACCTGCTTTAATTGTTACTTGAGCTTTAATGAATATTTCACCTTTATCAGGAGCACCTGGACGTCCCCACATAATGTTCTTATTAAGTTCACCTTCAGATGATCCAAACTCACCAATTTGTACTCCGTTTGCATCTGTACCTGTTAAGACCATAATGGCACCATCAATTACGCGAGTAATTCCATGGCCAAGTTCGCCTTCTTCTTTCGTTGCAATTGGTTGAACATCCATGATCGTTTCGCTGTACATGTCATACATATCAGGTGTAATAATTTCCAATTTCATGTCTTCTACTAGCTCTTCTAATTTAACGGAATCTTGACAGATTTCATCTGCATGGCGCAGTACTAATGTCGTGCCGTCAATTTTAGTAGTTTCTCCAAAAACTACTTTATTAATTGGGAAGTATTTCTTTTGAAGACTGCGGATTCTCTTTGCTTCCTCAGCTTTCTCTTCTATTACTTTCTCTGTAGCACTGCTGACAGAGCTAACAGCTTGTCCAACATGTTCTGTCGGAACAATACTGCTGATACCTTCTACTGTTAAAGGAATTTCAAGACTGATTCCTTTTCCTTCTGCAATCGTTAATTTAATTGTTTTAGCTTGGCTTGTTACCGGTGTTGTTACAACTGGCGCCGCTTCTACTTCTTGTACTGCTGCTTCTGCTTTTACTTCAGCAGTCTCTTCTTGTTCTACTGCTTTCACACCCTCTAATGCATCTGGTGTTAATGGGATAAGAGCATCTAATGTTTTTGTAAGTTTTGCTCCAATTGCTTGCTCAATTGTGATATAATTATCTGGCATCTTTAGTAACCCGCTATCTTCAAGATCTGGAAAAAGGGCTGGATCTTCTAGATTATCGGGTTTAATAATGGTTCCTGCTTCTGTTCTACAGCATAACACTGCAGGGTCTTTGGCATGGTCTTTAGCTGTTTCTACAGTAATTGACATAAATAAGCCTCCTAATAAATTTTTTGCTTCATGTTAATAAAGGGTAGGAAACGAATGCAAATTATTTAACGGTGGCTAATTTTCTGTATAGCTTATGACCTGCCGCACGTAATACGTGATCTGTACTGTGATAAACCGGAACTCCTAACCTAGGAGCTACACCCATGACGGTGTTAGTTCAATCCTGGCACGTTCCTGTAAGTACAACTTCTGCCCCTGCTTTTTTCATGCTTAGGACCTTTTCAGCTTGTCCCGGACATACTCCCGGCAAACTACATCTATACCTTCCGTTAACCTCTACCATTCGTTTACATCTTTCAGCTGCTACTACTTCTGCACCCATTCCGGTTGCAATTTCAGTTAATCTCTCTTCACTGCCACCGCATTCACACATAAGAATCCCTACTTTTCGGGTCTCCTGTGGGAAAGGCATTGCTACGAGAATACCACCTGAAGTTTTTGTAAGCGGTGTATCTTCTTCTCCGTGTCTGCCAGTAAATGGACCTCCTATAACGATTTCTCCATATGGATGAATATATCCGCCACATTGTTCGATATAGTATTTAACCGGCATACCAATTGGCTGGTTCAAAAAGACTGTTGTTCCATTCTGAACTCGACCAGACACTGTTAAATCCTTTTCAATAAATGGTTTACGCAATTCAATTGCTTCAACGGCATGTTTAATTGTTTCAATGTTAGAGACAATCGCATTTGCTGCAATCGGCAATTGTCCTGGCTCTAGCGTGTAACCTAACAATTCCCTTATAATGACACGTTCATCACCAGATGGATACATATCAGGCAAATATTTCAGTTCTACATCCGGCTCATCTTTACATGCTTTACCTAGAGCAATCATTGCCTTTTGATATTTTGTCTTAATCGCGATATAAGCCTTTTTTGCTTTTGTGATTTCCATTAAATATTTTAAACCGCGAACGATAAGCTCTGGCTGTTCTTCCATCAGTTTAACGTTATGGCTTAATAATGGTTCACACTCTGCTGCATTCGCAATGATGTAGCCATTTTCAACCATTGTGTTATATTTCACATGCATAGGGAAACCAGCCCCGCCTGCACCGACAATCCCTGCTTCTTTAATAGCCTCTAAATAATTATCTGTTTCTGGAATTGGAACAAAGTCCTTTGGCTGATCCGGTGCCATCTCAATAACAATTTCACTGTCAGTAATCTCTAGTACTGCTCCAGATACACTTGCATGAATATTTGCACCTAAGCCTTGAGGAACCGCAATCTTTTGTCCTCTTTTTACGATTTCACCTGCATTAACAATTGGCTGACACGGTGCGCCAACATGCTGTCTTAAAAGTATATGAATGATTGTCATTTTTTTCACCTCCTCATTTCTGCTCCATCATATCATCACGAATTGGAAAAAAATATAGTCATTTCTATGATTTTGATAGTTTTCATCAATCATTCAAATATTAGTAATTTTTTTGTCACCATAGAATTGGAAAACGTTTATAAATAAAGAGTTTAAGAGGGTTGTTTATAAAGGATTATATATTCTTTATAACGAATGTGATATTGTGCACAAACTTTCACATTTTAGTCAACCATAGGTAAAACCAATGCGTTTCTCGGTATATTATATAAACCTTTGATAAAAATTGCAGCACCTCAATTCCGCTTACTTGATTTACTTTTCTAAAATAACAATCAAATTGACCCTATCCTTTTTCTTATGCTACTATCTCTTTGGGAGTGGATAGGTTCTGGTGTTCCTTCTAGTCTTCAAAACTAGCATGAGGAGTTAATAGCTTCTTAGGTGGGTTCGATTCCCACACATTCCCGCCATAATCTTTTAAATAAGTTTAGCGAAACTGCTACTTAACGAAATGCCCTTCATTCCTTTAAATGAATGGGCATTTTTTATATGATTTTTTATCATTACTATTTGGAAGAAAGAACATGGAAGACGGCAATGCCGTCTCCGTTCCGTCCTATTCATAAAAGCTTGCCACTAAACTTCTATTGAATTGATAATGGGCTAAATTAATATGTTAGATTATGCACCTTTGTGATACTCCTGTGGTGACGGTGCTTCAGGAGTAGTAGAAGAAGCTGGTTTAGTACTTTGTAAATACATTGATACTGCAGTATAAAGTACGACTGCGATGATCAACCATGTTAAGATGGTTAGATCTAAGCTGGTAACTAATGTTACAGCTGCAATAACTCCAAGTGTGCCTCCAATCGTTAAACCAAGCGCACCCTTTTTGGAATAACGACTGAACTTAACGAATTCAAAGCTTGCTACAGGCATTAGTGCTGCACATGATGTCATCATAATTGGAAATGCAGCAAGCGGATTTAAGCCTAGCATATAAACCAACGCCATGCATGGTGCGTATAAGCCAATACCTGCCGTCATAAGCGCACCAAGGATAAAGTTACCTACGATACCAATGACAAGAGGTATACCTGTAAGTCCCATTGCTTCATTGCCTTGACCAAGCATATCAAGTAATGATAATTGTTTTAATGCCATAATGATTGCTGTAACTGCAAGGGCAATTCCCATAATTCTTTGAATTTTCCGTTCGGAAAGCTTTGATACCCATTTAGCACCTAACCATGAACCTACCATTGCTGAAATAACCATTGATACAAGTGTTAATGCTTCTACATTAACAACCGTAATAAAGATAACTGCTTCGATAATAACTGGGATTGTGTGACCGACGTTTAATGTTCCAGGCAGCAATTCATCATTTTTTAGGAATTTTGTTACTTTAAAGCCTAATGTGGTTGTAGCATATGAACCAATTCCAAGAGTATCAAGAAAATCTGTAATGACACCGACAGGATATGCAATCCATGCCTTCTCTGGTCCCAGGTTCGACTTGTGCTTAATGATGTCTCGGATAAAGAAGAATGAATACCAAAGTCCTAGACCAATGAGCAGTGTTAAAATTGCCGTAACCATTTCCTACCATTCCTTTCATATTTTAGATTGCCTTACTACCTGGTTCATTGATACGTAATTACTACTCTAGTTAAACAAATAATGTACCAAGGATGCTTTTATATACAAATGGTTCGTCAATTCCAAGCTCCCCGCTTCCAAATGACGATAGTCATTTTTCACCTCCTTAATCAGCTACATCATATCACCAGATTTATTAAAAAAATACAGAGTTTTCCAATAGATTTACGGATTTCACCAATGATTCAAAAATTTGCAATTATTTCGTCACCATTAATTTGGAAAAAGCTGATAAATCAGGGGTTTTAGAGGTTATTTATTTATACCACTATTGTTCATTATAAGGAATGTGATATTGTGCACAAACTATCACAATTTAGCCAAGCATAGTTATTATTTTCTATTTCTGTTGGAATTATATTTGTTTTTATATGATTGAGTTAACACTTTATAACGCACAAATGAATGGTGATTTGGGTTGGAGGGTAATGTCTTTTGCTTGAACTGGAAGATTCCTGTTCTTTGCCATTTTCTAAAGAACAGAAATCTCCGCTCAAATCAAGTTTTTCTTACTTGGCCCTAATATGCTCTTGCCCAGTGAACAATCTTTGTTGCTTCTTTTCCACAATGCGGGCAGACCTTTGATTCAACTGGCTCTTTATTGTTTTCAAAAGACATGCATCTTGCCGTTGCCGTTGTATCTTCTTTGACTTTTTCTTCACACGCACCATCTTCACACCATGGTGTAACAGCAAATCCGCCTTGTTTAATCCGCTGATTAAACACTTCTCTATCTTCTGTGTACTCTGTTTTTGCATCTGCACGCTTCTTAGCACTTTCAAATAGGTTGCGTTGAATTTCTTCCAGCAGCTCAGCAATTTTCACATCTAGATTTTCAAGCGATAAGGAAATTTTCTCGCCAGTATCACGGCGAACAGCGATTACTTGATTTTGACTGATATCTCTTGGTCCAACTTCGATTCGAATCGGAATACCCTTCATCTCAGACTCATTAAATTTCCAGCCTGGCTGTTTATCACTGTCATCTAATTTCACCCGGAAGTCCGCCTCTTTCAGCTGATCCTGGAGCTGGTAAGCGAAATCCAGCACACCTGGCTTATTCTGAGCGATTGGTACGATGATTAGTTGAGTAGGTGCTACTCTTGGCGGTAGTACAAGCCCCCTGTCATCGCTATGAACCATGATGAGGCCGCCGATTGTGCGGGTTGTCATCCCCCAGGAAGTTTGGTAGACGTACTGCAGTTCACCATTTCTATCAGTAAACTTAATATCAAATGCTTTTGCAAAATTATTTCCTAAGTTATGTGATGTGGCAATTTGCAATGCTTTTCCGTCATACATTAACGTCTCAAGTGTGTAGGTATTTGCCGCACCTGCAAATCGTTCATTTGCTGTTTTGACACCCCGTACAACAGGAATAGCAAGTAATTCCTCACAAGCCTCAGCGTATATTTCCAGCATGCGCAATGTTTCGGCTTCTGCATCCTCAATCGTTTCATGGCATGTATGCCCTTCCTGCCATAAGAACTCGGTTGTGCGAAGGAACGGGCGGGTTGTTTTTTCCCAACGGACAACATTGACCCATTGATTATACAGCTTTGGCAAATCACGATAGGATTGAATGATATTTTTATAATGTTCAGCAAATAAAACCTCTGATGTTGGACGAATCGCCAGCTTTTCAGCTAATTGATTTTGGCCGCCCTGTGTTACCCAGGCAACTTCCGGTGCAAAGCCTTCGACATGCTCCGCTTCTCTCATGAGTAAACTTTCTGGGATAAGCAGCGGCATACACACGTTCTCATGGCCTGTTTCTTTAAAACGTGTATCTAAAAAGCGTTGAATATTTTCCCACAGTGCATAACCTGTTGGACGGATAATCATACATCCTTTAACGCTTGAGTAATCAGCTAATTCAGCTTTTCTTACAACATCTGTATACCACTGGGCAAAATCAACTTCACGCTTTGTAATATCTTTTACAAAATCCTGACTCACTTTCTTCACCTCAATATTAGAATTTAATATACAAAAAAAGCATTACTTATAACAGGGACCATTACTGGCGGTACCACCCTGTTTTAAAGCAATGCTTTACACTTATCATGATAATGGTTTTTAACCATGCGCTATAACACGCAGAACTCGAAGGCAGGTTCAAGGGATCATTCACGTGAAAATCTTTCAGCAGCCGATTTTCTCTCTATTATGTAAAATGATTGAGCCTTTACTATTCCTCTTCAACGTCCTTATTAATATTTGAAAATAGTATATCAGCCTAATTTCATTACTGTCAACGAGCAAAAATGTGAACAAATTTTTTTATTGATTAAACTATAAATGTGTTTTTATCTATATCATAATATCTATTATTATCCCTATATAAGACAAGGCAGAAAAATAATCATTAATCATAAAAAAGCATCACCATTCCTCCAATCAAGAGAAATCCGTGATGCCTTTTATAATTCTATTTATTTAGATTTACCAACGAGCCGTTAGCATTTTACGTTTTGTATAAAACTCAACTCCGTCAGAGCCGTTTGCGTGTAAATCTCCATAGAAAGAATTTTTCCAGCCTGAGAACGGGAAGAAGGCCATTGGTGCTGGTACCCCAACGTTTACACCAAGCATTCCAGCCTGGATATTTTCTCTAAAGTTACGTACATTACTGCCATCTTGTGTGAATAGGCATGCCCCATTACCAAATTCTGATTGGCTTGCTAATTCAATTGCTTCGTCCAGACTATCAACGCGAACGACGGATAGAACTGGCGCGAAAATTTCTTCTTTCCAAATTCTCATCGATGGTTGGACGTTATCAAAAATGGTTGGTCCGACGAAATATCCATCTTTATCATAAGCTTCATCTTGACGTCCGTCACGAACAAGAGTAGCCCCTTCTTGCTCACCAATTTCAATGTATTGTACAGTTCTTTCTTTATTTTGCTGACGGATAACAGGGCCCAAGAAAACACCTTCATCCATACCATTTCCAATTTTAAGTGAGTCACTTTCCTCTTTCAGCTTCTGAATCAATTTATCCGCTACATCACCTACAGCGACAACAACGGAGCATGCCATACATCTTTCTCCGGCAGAACCATAAGCCGCACCAATGATTTCTTTTACAGTTAAATCTAAATTAGCATCAGGCATCACGATCGTATGGTTTTTTGCTCCAGCCAATGCTTGGACACGCTTACCATTTGCAGCTCCTGTTTTATATACATATTCTGCAACCGGTTGAGAACCGACAAATGAAATGGCAGGAATATCTTTGTGCTCCAATAGTCCATTTACAACATCATGTGCACCATGAACAATATTCAAGACACCATCAGGAAGACCTGCTTCCTTAAATAATTCCGCTAAGCGGTTTGAAAGTAATGGTGTTCTTTCAGATGGTTTTAATACAAATGTATTTCCGCAAGCAATGGCAAGTGGGAACATCCAGCATGGAACCATCATCGGGAAGTTGAAAGGTGTAATTCCACCAACAACACCAACAGGGTAACGATACATTCCAGACTCAATACTTGAAGCGATATCAGGAAGCTGTTTTCCCATCATTAAGGTTGGAGCGCCTGCTGCAAATTCAACACATTCAATTCCGCGCAGAACCTCTCCATATGCTTCTTTATAACTTTTTCCATTTTCAATTGTAACTAGCTTTGCTAATTCTTCCCAATTCTCAATTAATAGTTGTTGATATTTAAATAAAACTCTAGCACGCTTTGGAACTGGTGTTTTACTCCATGTTTTAAAGGCTTCCTTTGCAACGGCAACAGCATCATCAAGATCCTCACGAGTTGAGAACGGTACTTGAGCAATTTCCTCCCCAGTTGCTGGGTTATAAACAATGTCAAACTTTTCCGTTTTGGCCTCGGTCCATTTTCCATTAATAAAGTTTCTTAAGATTTGAGTAGTTGTCGTTGTCATAATGATTGATCTCTCCCTTTTTATCAAATGGTTTAAAATAAGTTATTTAAAAATGAATCTATTATTATCGAATCTCTTGAACTGCTAATTGGTAATCATAGCAAACTTGATAAAGCTCCACTAACTCCGTATGACTTGGAACTCTAGGGTTATTAGCAGGGCTTCCGCTATCGATCGCATCTGCTGCCATCTTTTCTAGAACTTCATTATAGGCCTTTTGATCAATTCCCCATCCCTTTAAGTTCGGGATATTTAACTGAAGGCAAAGCTCTTTAATAGAGGTAACAGCTAGTTCAGCTGCTTCTTCATCAGATACATTGCTTTCCGGTTTAAAGATTCTTCCAATGTCTGCAAGTCGGCTGATACAAGAAGACTTGCTAAACTCAAGCACAGCTGGAAGAAGCATTGCATTAGAGATACCGTGAGGAACATGGAAAAGAGCTCCAATTGGTCTTGACATACCGTGTACAAGACATACAGATGCATTTGAAAATGCTAATCCTGCTTGGAGGGATCCTAGTGACATTGCCTCACGAGCATCCTCATTTCCTCCATCATTGTAAGCAGTTAATAAGTTCTTTATAATCAGCTTCATAGCAGACACTGCCAGCGTATCCGTCATCGGTTGTGCTCTTTTTGAGAGATACGCCTCGATAGCATGACTAAGGGCATCTACACCTGTTGCTGATGTAACTGTTTTCGGAGATGAAATCGTTAATAATGGATCAACAATAGCTACCTCCGGCATAAACGCTGGTTGTTTTACCATCATTTTTACATCATTACTAGTATTAGTGATAACCGTTACATCAGTAGCCTCTGAACCAGTACCAGCGGTTGTTGGTATGGCAATATGCGGAATAGGGGCTTGTTCAGCTATCTTTTTTCCACCCATATAATCACCAATAAATCCACCATTTGTCGCTAAAACGGCAACAGCTTTCGCTGTATCAATGCAGCTTCCCCCGCCAATAGAAATCACAATATCACAGTTTTCTTGCTTAAAGAGTTCTAGTGATTCACTTACGTATTGATCAGTTGGCTCGGAAGCTACTCCCAAATAAGTGATGCTGCTAACAGATTCTTTAGTTAATAGATTTTGGCACTCATTTACGTATCCCAGTGAATCCATAATTTTATCACTAATAATTAGAGCCTTACTTCCCTTTAATGATGCTTCCTTTCCCACTTGTGAGAAGGCGTTTTTACCATAAAAAATATTTTTGGGCGATCTAAAATTAGAAAATGCTCGCATTATGTAATATCCTCCTTATTAACATTGTTTCTTTTGGGCTCTTGTTAAACTCAGTTGTTGATTCTCTTTCCTGGTACTTCGATTATCGCTTATCAACCGCTGAGCCTCTTTGACATTACGTGTCTGTGGAGGCTCGGCGTTTCATCTGTTACTTTGAACTTCCCCTTATTTTGCTTCTACTTTTCCATAACGGCGTACGCGCAATTTTGCCTGCTCCGCATGGGCCGCGAAGTTCTCAAGCTCGCAAAGGCGTGCACAGTATTCGCCAATCATAGCTGTTGCTTCCGGTGATACTTTTTGGTACGTACAAGTTTTGATGAACTTTCCTACCCAAAGCCCTCCGGTATAGCGTGCGGCACCTTTTGTTGGAAGTGTATGGTTCGTACCGATGACTTTATCGCCATATGCTACGTTTGTTTCTTTTCCTAAGAACAATGCACCAAAGTTGGTTAAGTTTTGACGGAAATATTCAGGATCTTCCGTTAAAATTTGAACATGCTCATATGCCAGTTTGTCGCCTTCTACTACAGCTTCCTCTAAGCTATCAACCAATATGATAATGCCATTGTCTTCCCATGCGATACGTGCAATATCTCCGGTTGGTAGAAGCTTTAATTGACGCTCGATTTCTACTAATGTTTCTTGAGCTAATGTTTCTGATGTTGTAATTAACGCACATGGAGAAGTTGGGCCGTGCTCAGCTTGTCCAAGCAAGTCTGTTGCCACCATTTCTGCATCTGCTGTTTCATCTGCAATCACAAGTGTTTCAGTTGGACCTGCTAAAAGGTCAATCCCCACTTTGCCGAATAATTGGCGTTTTGCTTCTGCAACAAAGGCATTTCCTGGTCCAACTAACATATCAACGGGTTCAATTGTCTCCGTTCCAAGGGCCATAGCTGCCATGGCTTGAACTCCGCCTAGAAGATAAATTTCATCCGCACCCGCTAAAGCCATTGCTGTTATAGTGTGGGCTGGAATTTCTCCGTTGATTGGCGGTGTGCAGGCGATAACACGCTTAACACCCGCTACTTTTGCAGTCAACACACTCATATGTGCGGAAGCAAGCATTGGATAACGTCCCCCAGGAATGTAGCAGCCAACGCTGTTTACCGGAATGTTGCGATGTCCTAAAATAACTCCAGGCAATGTTTCCACTTCAAGATCACGCAACGCTGATTTTTGTGCTTCAGCAAAGCGGCGGATGTTTGCCTGAGCAAATTTAATATCTTCAATATCCTGTTCTGGAATACTTTTGACAATTTCGTCAATTTGTTCTTGTGTCAGACGGAAACTTTCCGGTGACCATTTATCAAAATTCGCGGATAGTTCACGTACTGCCTCATCCCCGCGTTTTTCTACATCTATTAAAATATTTTGTACCGTTTCTCTTACTTGTGCATCTGCCTGTGCAAGATCTGCTTTGCTTTTACCCGTTTTTAAAAATCTAGCCATAATGGCGCCTCCTTATATATTATTGGATACGAATGCATTTTTAAGTATTATTATATTAATGGATTTATTATTTCTTATTCTTGCATACGTATTCATAACTTTCATATACCTAGATTAAAACTCTTAGCCTATTTTGTCAAGCGCTTTCAAATAGAATTTTCAAATAAATTTGAAGGTTTGTACTTAAGCAACAGACAGTAAAAAACCAGCCCTCTTTTCAGAGAACTGGTTTAACGTTGTGCGACTGAATTCCTTTCCACTAGATGCCCTTTAATGGATCTGTTTACGGACAAGCTTTCCGATTCACTCTTTTTAATATCACTTAATAGGATCTCAATGGTTGCTTTAATCATCTCATCTACAGGCTGTTTCCATGTCGTTAACGAATAAGCGGACCATGCTCCCATACTTATATCATCAAATCCAACAATGGATACATCCTCCGGTATGCGGACTCCGATTTCTTTTGCAGCATCTATGGCCCCGAGTGCCATAATGTCATTGGCACAAAAAATAGCGTCCGGTGGATTTTTACTGTTAAAAAGACGGAGAGCAGCCTGATATGCCTCTTCATATGTGTACTCGCCACTATCTGTTATCAAATTATACCCATTTTCTACCAGCGCATTCCGAAAGCCTTTTTCCCGATCAAGGCTGGTTGAAGTATTGTGAGTACCGGATATAAAAGCAAAATGTTGATGCCCCTTTTCAATCAAATACTTTCCCACTTGGTAACCGCCATCCACGTTGTCGCAGGCAACCGCACGGAAAAGGGGATCCTCAATGTATCTATTAAACAATACAATCGGGATATGATTATCATTAAAATAGTTGGCAACCGACGAGGTTAAAAGGGCATCTGTGACGACAACCCCTTCCACATTATATTCTAAAAATTGATTCACATCATCGCCGCTAAGTTGATCATTTTCTGCATTCACAAATAGAACTTGATAGCCCCTTCTACCTAACTCTTTCGAAAATTTACTTAGAACTTCAGGATAAAATGGATTTTTTATATCCCCCATTACAATGCCGATCATATTACTTTTTTTGGTGATTAAACTTCTTGCAGCAGCATTTGGGCGATAACCTAATTCTCTAGCCGCTTCAAGCACCTTTTTCTTCGTTTCTTCCGATACACTTGCCCCAGGCGTGAACACGCGGGAAACAGTTGACTGGGACATCCCTAAATACCTAGCCACATCAGAGGCCGTAATACTTCTTTGCACAGCCTTTTTCCTCCATGCATATTTTTCCATTATTATATCACAGGGGATTTCTTATGGTCTAGAAGGTCTTGTTTTAACCATCTAATCAATTCTTTTTCCCGCTGCTTATTCAATTTATTAGAGAACTCCGGTGTCCACTCATAAAAACCTCTTCCATTTTTCTGACCGTATTTCCCCTCATCGACTAACACACGCATCTTCCCAAGGGAGACCTGTGCGCTGGACAAATCTTGAAAAAGATAACTTGAGATATCATCAAATACATCCAGTCCACCCATATCGGCAGTCATAAACGGACCTGTAACCGGGAGGCGCCGGCCTATGCTGTAGCGGACGGCTGTATCAATATCTTCAGCCGTTGCGGCACCCAATTCCAATATATATTGCGCTTCTCTAAAAAGAGCATATTGCAATCGATTCACAATTGAACCGAGAATATCCCTTTTCACCTCAATCGGCTTTTTCTTCATTGCTGTTAACAAAGCCAATGCCCGATTGACCGTTATGTCCGATGTCTTCTCACCACGAACCACCTCAACCAATGGAATCAAATGGCCAGGATTCCAAAAATGCGTCACAACCATTCGTTCCGGATGAACCATCGAAGCCGCAATTTCAGTTGGACTGAGGCCGGACGTATTGCTTGCAAGGATGACATCTATCCCACATTGTTGATCAAGTTCTTTATATAAGTCTTGTTTAAGTTTTAAATTCTCAGGAACAGCTTCAATGATAAAGGTCGCATCATTGATACATTCCTCCATCGAAGTCATAAATTCGATTCTGTATTGAATTTCTTTTATTTCCGATTCACTAATGAAATCTTCTACTGCTAAAACTTCAAGTTTTCCTTGAAGATCCCTTTGTCCACGTTCAATATCCTCTATACTGGTTCCCCAAACCTTGACTTGAAACCCGGCAATAGAGGCGGAAAGTGCAATAGAATGGCCCATTGTCCCTGAACCTAATACCGATAGTTTTTCCATTGCCATGACGAATCCTCCCTTTATTTAAAAAAGATGTTTCCTCTTTAAATCGCTGTCCATCCCCCATCCACACGGATCGTTTCACCGGTAATAAAATTAGCCAAATTGGAAGACAAAAATAACACGGCCCCTGTTACATCTGATGGTTGAGCTAACTCACCAAGCGGAATCCGCGATAGAACATCCTGATAAAAGGCTTGGTCGCTAAACATCTTTTGAGTAAATTCCGTTTCGATAAAGGTAGGAGCAACCGCATTTACTTTAATACCATAAGAGGCCCATTCCACCGCTAGTGCCTTTGTTAACTGCACTGCCCCTCCTTTACTGGAGCAGTATGCGGAACGTTTGATATAACCTACAAATGCCATTTGCGAGACAATGTTGATAATCTTTCCCTTTCTTTGCGGCATCATGTATTTCCCTGCCCGCTGCGAACAAAAGAAAGTCCCTTTCAGGTTAGTATCCAGTACTTGATCCCAATCTTCCTCTGTAACCTCTAATGCAGGCTTCGGAATATTAATCCCCGCATTATTGACAAGAATATCAAGTCCACCGAGTGTTGATACTGCTTGATCAACCATATGATAGACACTTTGAACATCCTGCATATCAGCTGCAAGATACGAGCAATTCGGATTAAAGACTTTTAGTTCCGCTACTGCTGATGACAGAGATCCTTCATCACGTCCGGTAATAATGACATCTGCCCCCAGCTCTGCAAAGGCAATGGCAATATCATTTCCAATACCTTTACTACCTCCGGTCACTAATACCTTTTGGTCCTTTATTTCATTAAAGTACGTCATATGTACCCTCCCTTATATAACTTCCTTCTGACGCCTCGCGAAAACCCTTTAAGGTCAATAAAATATACGAACGGCGAGGAATCCCCCGCCGTTTTGATTACGTAATAAAAACTTTTTACATCATTTCTACTGCCTGACCTATATTTTCGTCACTAGAGTCGGGACATAAATGTTATACTTCTGTTTTTTTATAATTAGACTATTCCAGTTAAGCTGTAAACTAGGATAACGAAGAAACAAGCAAGTGTTTTAAAGATGGTAACAGCAAAAATATCCCCGTAAGATTGTTTATGTGTTAAACCTGTAATAGCAAGTATGGTAATAACAGCGCCGTTATGAGGCAGGGAGTCCATACCGCCTGACGCCATCGCAATAACACGGTGCATGACTTCAGGAGGAATATTATACTGTGTTGCGGCCTGAAGAAATTTATCTCCCATGGCACTAAGGGCAATTCCCATTCCACCTGACGCTGAACCCGTAATCCCCGCCAATACGTTCGTTGTTATAGCTCCATTAAGAAGAGGGTTTGTAAACATACTAGAAATTCCATCACGCACAACACCAAAACCAGGAAGAGAAGAGATAACTCCACCAAAACCGTATTCAGAAGCCGTATTCATTGTTGCAAGCAAAGCTCCTCCAATACTCATATTGAGTCCTGCCTGAAAACCTGTTGCAACGCGTTTCCAATCATATGCCACTGTAGCAAGAATCCCTAATACTAAGGCAATTTCAACTGACCAAATTCCTGTTACCGCTGCAAGATCAACTTTACCAAATGACTCTAATCCGATTTGAGAAAAGTCAAATCCATTTGGATACCATTTAGGAACGGAAGTAGTCAAAAATTTATTAGCTACGCCTACAAGAATAAGCGGGACAAATGCCAAGATTTGGCGCCCTACGCTTGATTCCTTCAAATTATCAGCAGCAGATGGTAAATCAACAGCCTCAGAAGCTGCAGCCGTTTCTCCGCCTGCATCACCAAAGCCAAAATACCCTTCACCTTTCGTCTGCGCTTTTTTGCGGCGGCTTTCCAAATAAAACATCCCTAAAACAAAGACAAATATAGATCCGATAATCCCTAACGTTGGAGCTGCGTAAATATCCGTCTTGAAGAAGGTTGTTGGAATTACATTTTGAATTTGCGGCGTACCTGGTAACGCATCCATTGTAAACGATAATGCCCCTAAAGCAATGGTTCCCGGAATAAGTCGTTTCGGGATATTCGCTTCCTGGAAAAGATTCGCTGCAAATGGATAAACAGCAAACGCAACAACGAATAAACTTACTCCACTGTAGGTTAAAACAGCACACATGATGACAATTGCCAGCATCGCTCTCTTTTTGCCAACTACTTGTACAATTGTTTTCGCAATTGACTCTGCTACACCTGACATTTCAACGATCTTTCCAAAAACTGCTCCCAATAAAAAGACAGGGAAATAATTCTTAATAAACCCAACCATCTTTTCCATAAAGATGTTTGAGAAAAACGGTAACGCATAGCTAGGCTCTGTCAAAATCACTGCGAGCAGTGCACAAAGCGGCGCAAATAAGATAACTGAAAAACCACGGTATGCAATAAGCATAAGAAGCCCTAAAGCCATAATAATAATGACTAAATCCATTATGGTTTCCTCCCCTGTTCAACTAAAATAAACGATGATTAGTTATGAATAAATACATTTTTATTAGAAACTTATGATAGTGAGCGTTTACATTCCTATATACTAAAAATTTGATAATAAATAAGAACTGTTCAAGGGCCTTTATACAATATCATGCCTCTTACTCGTTAATATTAAGAAGAAAGATACATCAGGCCAACCCACTAATTTACTGATAACCATGTGAAACAAGATTTTCGTGAAGTGCCTGACACCAATCAAGCCCTATTTTACTTCTACTTTTCCATAACGGCGTACGCGCAATTTTGCCTGCTCCGCATGGGCCGCAAAGTTCTCAAGCTCGCAAAGGCGTGCACAGTATTCGCCAATCATCGCTGTTGCTTCCGGTGATACTTTTTGGTACGTACAAGTTTTGATGAACTTTCCTACCCAAAGCCCTCCGGTATAGCGTGCGGCACCTTTTGTTGGAAGTGTATGGTTCGTACCAATAACTTTATCGCCATATGCTACGTTTGTTTCTTTTCCTAAGAACAATGCACCAAAGTTGGTTAAGTTTTGGCGGAAGTATTCTGGATCTTCCGTTAAGATTTGAACATGTTCATATGCCAGTTTGTCGCCTTCTACTACAGCCTCCTCCAAGCTATCAACAAAAATGATGATCCCGTTATCTTCCCATGCGATACGTGCGATATCTCCAGTTGGTAGAAGCTTTAATTGACGCTCGATTTCTACTAATGTTTCTTGAGCTAATGTTTCTGATGTTGTAATTAACGCACATGGAGAAGTTGGGCCGTGCTCAGCTTGTCCAAGCAAGTCTGTTGCCACCATTTCTGCATCTGCTGTTTCATCTGCAATCACAAGTGTTTCAGTTGGACCTGCTAAAAGGTCAATCCCCACTTTGCCGAATAATTGGCGTTTTGCTTCTGCAACAAAGGCATTTCCTGGTCCAACTAACATATCAACGGGTTCAATTGTCTCCGTTCCAAGGGCCATAGCTGCCATGGCTTGAACTCCGCCTAGAAGATAAATTTCATCCGCACCCGCTAAAGCCATGGCTGTAATGGTGTGTGCTGGGATTTCTCCATTGATCGGCGGTGTGCAAGCAATCACGCGTTTGACGCCGGCTACCTTTGCAGTCAACACACTCATGTGAGCGGAAGCAAACATTGGATAACGTCCCCCAGGAATGTAGCAGCCAACGCTGTTTACCGGAATGTTGCGGTGTCCTAAAATAACTCCAGGCAATGTTTCCACTTCAAGATCCCGCAATGCGGACTTTTGTGCTTCAGCAAAACGGCGAATGTTTGCTTGGGCAAATTTGATATCTTCAATATCCTGTTCTGGGATACTTTTGATAATTTCGTCAATTTGTACTTGTGTCAGGCGGAAACTTTCCGGAGACCATTTATCAAATGTCGCGGATAGTTCTCGCACTGCCTCATCCCCACGCTTTTCTATATCTTCTAAAATCTTTTGTACCGTTTCTCTTACTTGCGCATCTGCCTGTGCGATATCAGCTTTGCTTTTACCCGTTTTTAAAAATCTAGCCATGATGGTGCCCCCCTTTTTTTGAATGCGTATGCAATATTTTGTAAAAAAATTTTTTACCTAAACACGAAATGATTAATAGATTAATATTTTAGAAAATTGCGAGCGTATTCATTACTATAAAGACCATGATCCTTTTTGTCAAGCACAGATGTTATTTGCTTTTAGTAGGGTTTCAAAGTTTCCAATCAATATTAACAATTGTTTGACAAAGTACGTAAAAATTTGTATCATCTTATTGAAAGCGTATTCACTATATAAAAACTTAAAATAACACATTCAAATTCTTATGTTTGAGTTCTTTTGCATACGCATTCGTATAATAATTAGGTATCCAGCAGTTTCTCTAAGGTTCATATTGATTTAATTTTTAAGGAATTATAGTTATTTTCAGCGTAAAATGCATACGCATTCAATAAATTGTTTTTATGGCAGATATTTATTAAATAAAATAAACAAAAAGCATCATTGATCCCCTTTTTAGGAGGAACAATGATGCCTTTTACAAAATTTTTATACTTATTCCCACTCAATTGTTGCTGGCGGCTTACTTGTTATATCATACACGACTCTATTCACGTGGGCCACTTCGTTGACAATTCGAGTTGAAATAACCTCTAATACGTCCCAAGGAATACGAGCCCAATCCGATGTCATACCGTCAATTGAAGTGACAGCACGAATACCGATTGTATAATCATACGTACGGGCATCTCCCATTACACCAACACTTCGAATGTCCGGAAGAACCGTGAAATATTGCCAAATTTCTCGTTCCAAACCAGCTTTTCTAATCTCTTCACGTAAAATATAGTCTGATTCACGAACAATTTCCAATTTCTCGTCAGAGATGGCTCCTAATACACGAATACCAAGTCCTGGTCCAGGGAATGGCTGTCTCCAGACAATTTCATCAGGAATTCCAAGCTCTGTTCCTAAGGCACGAACTTCGTCCTTAAACAGTGTATTTAACGGCTCAATTAACTGGAACTGCATATCTTCCGGTAAACCGCCCACGTTATGATGCGATTTAATTGTTTGCGCTGTTGCTGTACCGCTCTCAATAATATCTGTATATAAAGTACCTTGCGCCAGATAATCAATCCCCGCAAGCTTTGTTGCTTCATCATCAAATACATAGATAAACTCATTTCCGATGATTTTACGTTTTTTCTCGGGATCGCTGACACCCTCTAATTTAGATAGGAAGCGTTCTTTAGCATCTACTTTAATAACATTCATATTGAAGCCTTCAGCAAAGGTTTCCATAACGCTTTCCGCTTCACCTTTACGTAAAAGACCATGATCAACAAAGATACAAGTTAATTGGTCGCCGATTGCTTTATGAATTAAAACAGCTACAACTGAAGAATCCACACCACCGCTTAACGCACATAAAACCTTTTTATCACCGACTGTCTGACGGATTTTCTCCATTTCGATCTCGATAAAGTTTTCCATAGACCAATCGCCTTTACAGCCACAGACAGAGAACACAAAGTTCTTCAGCATTTCTGAACCATAAACGGAATGCTGTACCTCTGGATGGAATTGAACAGCGTATAGATTTCTTTGCTCATCGCTCATGGAGGAGATTGGGCATGACGGGCTTGTTGCATCAATTCTAAAGCCTTCCGGAGCTTCTACGACAAGATCACCATGACTCATCCAAACAATCTGCTCTTTAGGTAGATCACCAAAAAGCTTTGATTGATTTTGGATGGAAATATTGGCCTTGCCATATTCGCGTTGTTTCGCAGGCTCAACCTTCCCATTAAAATGCTTTGTCATTAATTGCATGCCATAGCAGATACCTAAGATTGGAAGACCCAGTTCAAAAATAGCCTCATCACAGCCGAAAGCATTTGCATCATAAACACTATTTGGGCCGCCGGAGAAAATAATCCCCTTTGGATTCATTTGTTTAATTTCCTCTGCTGTAATCGTATGCGGATGTAGCTCACTGTACACCCCGAACTCCCTGATTCTTCTTGTAATTAACTGATTATATTGACTACCAAAGTCAAGTACGATAACCATTTCTTGATTTTCAAGCAACGCCTTCCCCATCAGCCTATTCACCTCATTAATTATTGTCATACTGTTATTCTTCTCTAATTACTATAAATCTCCACATCAAAAATAAAAATAATTATTTTTTTTATAGCTTAGCCAACATAAAAAGGAATTCCCCCACACAGAAGGCAGAATTCCTAAAAGATCTAGTTCCCTGTCTTCATAGTCAAATCATTTACGGTGATTTGGTAGAAACTCTCGAACCATATTATCGAATTTATATGAAGTATCGAATTATTAGTACGAATGTTATTGTACCAACAGGTTAATTTTTAGGTCAAGCTATTGTCTTTTTTATTAAATTTTCCCATAATTCTTTCATTTCGTTCCAAGTACCTTTTTGCAGTTGATTTCCATAGAGGTATTGTTCATACCTCCTCGTTAACCTAGTCATTTCCGTAGTTGAATATCGTTCATCAATCTCTTTTGCATAATCCCTTAATGTCAGCCCGGTATCTCTTTCCATACCAATCCGTTTCAGCTGCTTTAAAAGTGAAGCATATGCAGAAATAAAGAGTTCATCTTTATCGGAACCCATGTATTTCCTAATATAAAATGCCGGCAGCCACTTTTTGCGAATGCGATAAGCATAATATACCGTGAGTAAGAGCAATATGACAAGCACTATCAGCAAGAACCAGCCAGCAGAAGCTATCTTTTTCAAATTATCCCCAATGCTATTAGAAGAAACAGCCTTATTTTCCGTCTGGCTATTTTCATTCTGGTTTAGTTCATCCAATTTCTCCTTTTCTTGCTCTTCCGGCTGTACATTTGCTTCGGTGTTATCCTTTTCCTCGCCTTCTTCGGTAGTAGCAGCAGCCTCATTGGTAAATCCCGGTGTAGGCTCAAACGGAACCCACCCTACCTCCGAAAAATACACTTCAACCCATGAATGGGCATTATTATTCGTGATCTCATATTTATATAAATCACCTTCCATGCCCGTATAGCTACCTTCTGTATACCCCTTCACCCACCTTGCCGGGATATCAAGTGAACGTAATAACACAACCATTGAGGTAGAGAAGTTATCACAATACCCCTGCAGCGTCTCAAACAAGAATTGATCGACATAATCCTCATCCTCATTTGGAACCGCTACATCAGTCAATGAGTAGGAATAGCTACCGGTTTTAAAGTACTGCTCCACTGCCTTCGTTTGATCGTATCTATTCGTTTTCCCCTTTGTTATCTTTGCTGCCAGTTCTTTTACTCGTGACGGGAGTTGATCAGGCAGTTGTGTGTACCGAGACATAAAGGATACACCAGCAGAATCAGTTACATTGGTTCTTAACATATCAGCAGTATAGTAAGGAATTTCATATGTTACAGAATAGCTCTCAAGTGGTACTGATTCGCCTCCATTAAAGGAGTAGATTTTTTCTATTGATGGGTCTAATTCAAAGGAATATCCTCTATCTGATTGAATCCTTTTTATACCCAAAGGATACAAAAGATGGGGATACGCTTTTATTTGATGTACAGTACTTATTTTAAGGATTGATTGCTCATAATTACTTCCTTCAACAAACGACGTAATAGGTGTCGTACTATTGCCCCAAAATGGAATGTTCCTTTTGTCTTCCTCAGACTGAATCCATCCTTTACCTGTATAGACATCCTTTGTCTCAACCTTCCAGTAATGAGGGGATTCAACGATTGTTTGAAAAACAACTGTAGAGTCTCCGGCTATTGAACCTCCTAACTGGGTATCATCCTCACCATAGCCGACCTTTTTCGTCGATCCAAATCCAGTGAATACCTGAAGAGCCGGTACCGGATCAGGCCAAATTGGTTGGGACTTTGGAAGGATATATCCGAGAGAAGCACTGCATAAAACCATCATCGATAAAACTAACACCCATTTACGAAGCATAATGTTTTCTGTTTTCAGCTTTTCATTATTGAAATGACGCAGAAACGTAAGGATACCGACAATCAAAAATCCAACCAGAACAATACGAACAACAGCCCCGCTGGCATCATAGGGCGTAAACGTATCAAGAAAAGTGACATATACGAGCGTCATAAAGAAAAAGATTAATATCTTCCTTCGTCTAAAAAGCCAATACTCCAGGAGGTACACCATCATCCATAAAATAATAAAAAAGAATAAGCTTCTGTATAGATGTGATACTTCCATTAATTTCCCACTGAATACATATACTGAATTTAATTTAATGTCATTAATAAAGGCAGGGATCCAATCTGCTTGAAAAAAACTCCCTTTAAAATAAAGAAAATGTAGAAAGTAAACAATGACAGACCCCTTTATTAAAATACTCACGTACATGGGAGCTCGTAAAAAGAAAAGCAGTAAACAGACAAGGATAAACAATAGAAATACACTAATTTCTGCTGATTCCGATAGGCTTTTAATCGGCCAAATCCATTCCAGCAATAAGAGAAACCCCAAACTATATAGTAATAAAGAAGTAGCATCCTTCCATCGCTTCATCCTCTGCTCACCCCCATCAGGCCTGCAGAAAATTGTTCTTTATAGATAAAGGTGATTTCTATTCCATAGTTTTTTGCTCTAGATTTTAGTGCTAGTTCAGCTGAAGCAATGGCTTCCCCTAAGTCCTTTATAACAAAAATCGTCACAGGAAACCTTCTTGCCGTAAATTTACTTGCTGACTCAATAAGAGAGGAGGTTAGTTTAGCTGTCACAAGCACATAGCTGATTTGCTGCTGTTGTAGGAAGCTGTCCGTACTAAGCACCCGGTCAAATGGGATAGGCGAATCATCCTTCGCCTTAGCCAAATAATAAAACAGCATCTGTCTTCCATCTGCCCCGCTATGTAACGGAATGGCTGCCCTCTCAACTCCCACAGCTAAAAAGCCGACATGTGCATCTGTCTGAAGGATTGCCTGACCAAGCGATGCTGTAAACGAAACAATCGTTTCAAACCGGTGGTCCTTCGTACAATCCATTATGAGGAGCATGTCATCTGACTGAAGCTGTTCAAATTCCTTTGTAACCATTCCATTGCGCCTTGCAGAAGCTTTCCAGTTAATCCAGGAGAATCTATCACCTGGTTGGTATTCGCGAATCCCTGCTACCATAGACGCCTCTCGTTGGATCCGATTATTCGATGCCCTTATTCCCTGTTCATAATAATTTCCCGACTCAAAAATCAATTTTTCATAGGCAGGGTGAACTAATATGCTCTCCTTTAACTTTAGATGCTTCTCTTTTTCTATTAAACCAAGCAGGTCGCTTGTAAAAAGTCTTACCGCCTGTAATTCATGCTCTCCTCTAGGCAGGCTGGCAATCTGATACTCATACGTTATTACTTTTCGAAAACCAGGAAAAAGAAATACTTTATGCTGATTTTCATGGGCTGCATTTTCCAGCGATTCACCTAGGCAGTCCTCTACTATTAAAAATAAGAGGGGGAACGGTTTATTTCTTTTTAAGGTTACTTTCACTGTCAGCGCTTCATTTGCGTAGTAATCCCATCTTGTCAGACTTCTTTCAACGGTAAAATCCTCTAAAGAATAGAAAGCAAGCAGTAAGGCATAGAGGGAAAAAGGGACAAAGCTGTATAGTAAAAACCAACTGACAAATCCGCCTTGGAACATAGCGTACGAAAACGTAATGATCATTAATAAAAGCAACGTGAAGAGCTTCCAGAAATATTTCACCAACCGGAAGGTGTCACCCATTTTATACCACCCTCTGAACCGGAACAGGTATAGTCTCCATCATTTCCTTTAACAGATCTTCAGTTGAAACTCCTGTAAATCGAGCTTCAGACTTAAGAATGATTCTGTGCGTAAATACAGCGGGTACCAAGAACTGTATATCATCAGGCAGTACATATTCTCTTCCGTACATAAATGCGTAAGCCTGGGCAGCCTTCATTATAGCAATCGACCCCCGCGGACTGACTCCCATATATACCTTTTCATGGTTTCTAGTTAGGTTGGCAATCTCCACAATATAGCGTTTCATTGATTCATTCACATAGACATCCTTGATTTGACTTTGCAGACTGCGTAATTCCTGCAGGCCAATCACCGGCGTAATGTCCTCGATTGGAGACTTCTGCTGCACCCGATTTAAAACTTCTATTTCTTCATCCTGATCGGGGTAGCCCATTCGCATTTTTAATAGAAAACGGTCAAGCTGTGCTTCCGGCAGCGGGTAGGTCCCTTCATAGTCAGTTGGATTCTGCGTTGCCATAACAAAGAACGGTTTTTCTAACCTATGTGTTACCCCGTCAATCGTAATACTCGCTTCCTCCATTGCTTCTAAAAGGGCAGATTGCGTTTTCGGTGAAGTTCGGTTAATCTCATCAGCCAAAATAATATTGGCCATCAACGGACCTGGAATAAATTGAAATTCCATTTCCTTTGGGTTATAGATTGACACGCCTGTAACGTCCGAAGGCAGTAAATCCGGCGTAAATTGGATTCGCTTGAAATTTGCCCCTACGGATTTCGCTAGAGCCCGTACCATCATTGTTTTTCCTACACCCGGGACATCCTCCAGTAAGACATGCCCCTCTGCCAGTAAGGCAACTAAGCTCAATTCTGCTACGTTACGCTTTCCAATCATTACTTTTTCGATATTGTATAATATCCTCTCTACAATTGGATTCATGACTTCATTCACCACGCTCTCTCCTCCCACCCTTGTCTAAGTAATAATGCATATCCATTCCCTAATTCATAAGGTATTCTATATAAATTCACACTTTAATATAATTTCATTCTATTCTGTCAATTTTATCTATCTATAGTTTAATATTTTTGTAAAATAATTGCAAAAAATAAGGTGCTGACTCTTTTTCGCTTTCTGATGAAGGACAGTCTGCTTTTCCATGAACGGAATTTTGTCCTTCAGAACCCTTATGAAGGACAGTCTGCTTTTCCGTGAACGGAATTTTGTCCTTCAGAACCCTTATGAAGGACAGTTTGCTTTTTCATGAACTTGATTTTGTCCTTCAGAACCTTTATGAAGGACAGTTTGCTTTTTCATGAACTGGATTTTGTCCTTCAGAACCTTTATGAAGGACAGTTTGCTTTTTCATGAACTGGATTTTGTCCTTCAGAGCCCCTATGAAGGACAGTCTGCTTTTCCATGAACGGAATTTTGTCCTTCAGAGCCCCTATGAAGGACAGTCTGCTTTTCCATGAACGGAATTTTGTCCTTCAGAACCCTTATGAAGGACAGTTTGCTTTTTCATGAACTGGATTTTGTCCTTCAGAGCCCTTATGAAGGACAGTTTGTTTTTGCCTAAACCGGATTTTGTCCTTCATAGCCCTTATGAAGGACAATATAGTTTTCCATGAACCGAATTTTCTCCTTCATAATCCCCATTCGCCAAATATAAAAAGGCCTGAATCACAATACCAATTCGTACTGCAATTCAAGCCTTCTCTTCTATTAATTTAAGATGACTACCTTAACCGTTTTTCTTCCCCATGATAAGCATGCGGCAGTTGATGGCATCAGTACATCAATTTTATGGCCTTTAATGGCTCCGCCGGTGTCACCTGCAATGGCCTCACCATAGCCTTCTACCCATACCCTTGATCCTAACGGAATAACAGAAGGATCAACAGCAATTAATTTCATATTCGGATTTGCTTTAATATTTATGCCTGTTGCTGTAAGTCCTGTTGCAGACCCCTCATGACTATAAGCAGTTGCTGAAACATAAATCTCTTTCCCGCTGTTTGTGCTGCTTGTTGAATTTGTATTAGATGCTTTAGGAGCTGGAGCTGCTGGAGCTTGTGTTGCTTCAGCCTGCTGTGTAATAGTCGTAGCTCTTGCTGCCGCTTCCTGCTGTTCATTCGCCAATCTTGCCTTAGCCTGATCTATTTGGGCTTGAATCGCCGCATTTTCTTCCTCTGCCAGTGTGATGGTACTAACTACAGAATTATATTGTTCCTGTACCGATGACAAAACCTCTTGTCTTTTTTGCAGGTTTGCCTCTAAAGCAGCTTGATTCGTTGAAAGCGTTTTATATTGTTCCTGCAGCAGATCTTCTTGTTCAACGATTGCAGCCTTCTCATTTTCAATCTTTTTCAAGTCTTCCTTCTGCTGTTCAAGTAAACTTTTATCTGCACTTAAAATTGTCGTTACAGCTGTTGCACGCTGTACAAGCTCTGACAAGGAATCAGAGTTTACTAGAATTTCAATCACTAAGCTTGCTTGATCATTATGCTGCATGGAAACAAGGCGTTCTTCCATAACCCCTTTTCGCGCAAGCACCTTATCCTCTAATACAACAATTTCTTCTTTTTTCTTTTCAATCGTTTGTTTTATTTCAGAAATTTTTTGTTCTATAGCAGTCATTTCTTCTTTATTACTTGAAATATTATTCTCTAATGTTTGTAATTCAGTCTGTAAACTATTAACCTTTGTTAATAGACCTTCTTTTTCAGCTTGTTTTTGCTCAATTAATGCAGCATTCTCCTGTAATTGAGCCTCACTATGTACTTGACTTGTTTCTGCATTTGCCATAATCGTTGTCGATAGTAAGATAACACTTGTTAATGATGCGGCAACGATTTTTTTAAAGAAACGCATAAGACAACCCCTTTCTTATTATTATTTATAACATACGAAAGGGGTTATTTTGATTACAGGAGTATTACATTATCGAGTCAATTGTTTAAAATAACTGAAAAATAGACGGTAAATCGTAATATTTTTACTAAATCCATGTCGTTTTTTAGATTAGTTGTAAACATTTTCTAAATAGGTGAGAGTCGGACCGTACCCGATTTGCGGGATGTCACTTAAAAATGACGTAATGAATTTTTGATCTGAAATGGATTCGTATTGAACAACAGACTTTACCTCAACACGCCAATCTTCTCTAGACAGTTCCACTTCCGTCTTTTCCGTTTTGGCCTGATTTTGATCAATCGTCTCCAGTACGGCTGAAGAAAATAGATATGGTACATCAGAGGTAGATAAACCAAGGCTATTTTTCAATTCTTTTTTTAAAAAAGGATGGCCATTTACCCTTGGAGGCAGGATTTTGTTTGCTGCTTTAATATACGCATCCCCTTCGTCCATCCCTCTGGCTAGGTATTTCTCTTTCTCTTCTTCAATTAAGTCCCCAACACTCTTGCCTGAATCCGTTACCTTCTGAACCTCTCTATCAGCTATATACAACGGGTCTACTGTAGGACGTGTATCAAACTCATTCACGGCCTCTCTTGTTTTGTCTAACAGTACAGCCGTACCTGCCAGTGCCGCCTGCTCAACAGCGAGATTGGCCTGCTCCTTCACCACGTAGACTTTGATTATATTGACGGTAATGACAAAAATAATTGCGACAATTCCCAGCAGCCAAAGCATAAAGATAGCCGCGTTCCCGTTTTCGTTTTTGACAAACCTCATGGCGACAGCAGCACCTTGCCATGGGCCTCCTGCTCAATACTAATCGCAGCCTCCTGCTTCCATTTATCCGGAAGGAAGGTTAAATAGTGATTAGTATGTAGCACTAATGTAAAATCACCATTTGCTGAATATTGCGGGACTAATGCTTTATATTTAATCACCGAGCTGCTTCCTATTGTCTCCTTTGCCGCTTCAATCGAATCATAGATGTCATTTGTTGCAGCAAAGGTTTTAGCCGCATCATTAACAGCAGTTTTTGCTGTAAAAATAGCATATCCGGTGCCGACAACCTGCCATAGCAGGAGAAAAAACATGAAGAAAAAGGGTAAAATCCCTAAGAACTCAAAGCTGATAGCGCCCTTCTCATTGCGAAAATGCTTCCTTTGTATTCTGCCTGTCATTCTTCTTTCCCTCCAATCGATTCAATTTATATTGAAGGTACCAAACATGAAAAAGAACTAAGAGCCATGGGTTAAACGTAACGTCTTCGTATTCCTCCTGTAGGATGTCCCTCATTCTAAAAACGGAATAATACAGTAATCCAAGAAAATAATATGACATAATCATATCAAAAGAAGTAAATACAGCATCCCCATATGGTGTTAACAGAATGGGACCGAGAAAATGATAGATGAAGGAAAGAGCCAGAAGAATCGTAAACAGCCACCAAAGCTTGATTGGAATGACCCTTCCCTTTTCCATCAGTTTCAATGTATTGCGTTCTTTTAAAAACCAATATCCAAGGTAAACACCTAATGTCACAATAGATAAGATAATCACGACTGCTAGATTTACCGTTTTGAATTGCGGTTCCATTGTCTTACTTTCCATACCCTTCACCCAAATCATCTCGATATTTAATGGTTAAATAAAAATAAATCAGCGGTAAACATATTGCATTCAATAAAACACGTACGGTTATATATACCAAACTATTATTTTCAAAATTAGCTAATAGATACAGTGAACCCGACCAGATTAACAGATTTAATGACAAAACAATAAAAATATCTAACAAAATGAAAATATGCTCTTTTTTCATGATGTTCCATATCCCTCTAAAAGCCTCACGGATATTGCCTTTATCAGTAAAAAGCGGAATGAGAAAGATGACTATAATGGATAAGACAGTTGGGATAAAAAGAAAAAAGGAGCCAAGTGCACCAATCATAAAAAAGAGAATGGTAATGAAGGACATATAACCAAAGTTGCGAAAGAACACCTTTACCAAATCAATGAATTGACAGGGATGATCCTGTAAATCCTTTAATGCAAGATGGAAAAAGGGCGGGAATAATGCCGTAAAATTGATGATGATGAGAAAAAGAGCAATCAAATTGTCGATCTCAACAGTATCGATTACATAAAAATATTGAATCGCAGTAAAGATAAAAAAAGTAAAAGGTATGACCAATACTAGACTGATTAATAGGATCGTAACTATATTTCTATTAAAAATATCACTTATATCTCTAATCATGCTCTTTCCCCTGTTTCCATTTCACTATTTTCACCCATAGGAATGTTACAAAAAGAGACAAGAGTGTGTTACGCGCAAGCCCCCTGTTAATATCCATCGGGTCAGCAAATACCATAATATCCAGTACGAGCACGGCAAAGAGTAAATTCAAAACCGTTAAAGTCAGGCTGGCAATATAGCTGGCAATATAGGGGGTTTTCGGGTTCCAAATTGGCGCCAAAAACCCCGTTAGAATATAACAAAAAATATATAAGAGCGTCACCGTTATGGCGATATTATTTATATTGAAAAACCCCAATAAAAAGGAAGCAGCAATAAATGTAAAAATCACTACTCCCAACGTTTTTAACAACCCCATAAACTGAAACATGATTTCCCCCGATTATCTTTATTTAATATCTTCAGGTTTTTTTAGAAGTGCAAACGAAAGAAATGATAAGAATAATCCACCAAGATACATAATAACCGTAAAAAAGAATACCCCTTCTTGATCATCTAACAGCTGCATCAGGATTAATTCCTGGCCATTTCGAAATGAAAAAGCACTGATGATGATGAGAATGATAACAAATAGATACGAGCCAAAGACAATCTTAGATTTTCCAGGCCTATGAAAAGCCTGAAAAATCATTTCCCGTTTAAACAACGCATAGCCAATTACCACTAAATACAGCAATAGAAACGGCCAAAATACAAGCGTGCCAAATGATAGTCGAAGGATGGGTTCAGCCATATATACTCCCATTGTAATCAGCATGATAAAGCTGGTTAAGGAGTTATATCTGATTGTACTTTTAACTGATTGATACCAGTATCTAGACAAGCCAAGCGAAATGATCGTAATAATCAAGTTTAATAATAAAATACCAAAGGACCAATCCGGAATCGCGCTGCCGAAGAAGCCAAATATAACGGAGCTGATTAACACACCTAGTCCATTGCCTTCGAAAAACTTAAACCTTTGCTCACTTTCCAATTCCAATCAGCCCTCCTACCTTTCCCAAGCCCTTGCCAATGTTGCTGTAGACAAATTTGAATCCACTTTTTATCCCGTTCTTTATACCTTTTCCCAGACTTGTTCGATTTATAAACACAGCGGTACCTAAGCCGGCTAATAATCCTGCTGCAGCACCTGCAACCGTTCCTAGACCAGGCACTACAGATCCGGCTACCATTCCAGTTGCCACACTTGATGCGATACTTCCAATGGCTGTTGAGCCTACTCCAATCGCAACCTCTGTTGATAAATCCGTGAAAAAGTCAGAAGAAAAATAGCCCTTTTTACTATTATTCCCTTCTGGGCTGTAATCCCAAAGTGTCCCTGCTGCAGCCATTGCATAATTAAGCGGTCCGTTCATTTTTATCATATTGCTCTTTGAAATGAACGCTTTATTAAACAAACTTCGATCCTTAAAGCTCTTGATTGGTGAGGTGAAGATTTTTTTCGTGAACGGACTCCAGCCGTCTATCACACCGGATTTAATTGAGTTGGCAACAAAGGTTGATAGCTTCATACCTTTTGGTCTTAACTCTTTACTTTGCAGAAATTGGTTAAACGTACTCTCTTTAATGCGCTTTGTATGAGTTCCAAGCGACCTGTCACTGCCATTAACATCATAGCCCTTATACCGTTGGTAAAGACTATCAAATAACTTAGAGTTTTTCTGACCTGTTACCTTATAGCCATCTGTCGTCCCGGCAATCTTTTCAATTTTAAAGCCTGCCATCATAGATAGGGCTGCACCTGCAACATCACGGTTTAGAAATCCAAGACCATAGGTTTTAAAATCATCAAAGATACCTGTTACATGGCTGAACCAGCCTCTTTCCCCGTCTGTTGTTTTGACGAGAGTATTTAGCAGGGAGGGTGTCTTTTCCTCTTCCGCTTCTCCTCCATCTGGAGCATCGCCGGCATCTGTTGCTTTGCCGGACTCTGTCGCCTTTCCTCCGTCTGTACCATCACCGGTATCTGCTGCCTTTCCTCCATTCGGGCCTTCACCAGCATCAGCTGCTTGCCCTCCATTCAGACCTTTACCGGCATCGGCTGCTTGTCCCCCATTCGGACCTTTTCCGGTATCCATTACTTGTCCACCGTTAGGACCTTTGCCGTTTGAAACACCGTTTCCTCCGTTAACAGGAGCTCCCCCCTGCAGAGCATTTCCCTGCTCCATGCCATTCAGCTGCCACAGTATTGAACCTGGCAGCGGTGCAGTGGCGTTTGGAATGATGAACACTCCATTGTTTAATGGCGATTTTGGTAGAATCGGCTGGCCTGAAACAGCTGCCTTTCCCGGATCATAGGCTTCACCAGGCTCGTACACCTCGCCCGGGGCTATGAACTGCCCGCCTTGAATCGCTTGACCAGGTGCAAAGCTTTTTCCAGGAGTAATTGCTTTTCCTGGTTTCATAAACTCACCAGCATACGCAAAGACAGGGAATACATTCCAAACTAGTAAGATAGCAATCATGGATAGTGCTGCTATCTTATTTAATATACGTTGCCACAATTGTTTCGCTCACCTCGCTTATTGAGTATTTTGCTGATATTTTTCTTCTAAAGCTTTTATTGCCTCAGCATAGCTGCTGTTATTAAGGCTCTTTAATTCTGTCTCAAACTTCTCGACTTCTGAATTGATCCAATCATGGTACTCGTCATTTACCTTATCTAAATAACGATAGGACTCAACATCCATCTTTCCATTTTCCTTGAAAATAAACAGGATTAATCCTATTTCACTGCCCTCGAACGTTGCATTTGCCCCTTCATCGGTTATATAGCCGAAAATATCAAGCTGATTTTGGACCATCTTTCGTTCTAGTGCCTGCGTATTCTTTTCCTTCCAGTCCTTCCATGTTTCAGCTAAATCTGAAATTCTATCAAACTCTTTTTTTAATTCACTCTCATCATTTACCTTTTGATAGATGCCGTCTGTAGCATTGGCAATTTCAATTAATTCATTTTGTCCTTCTGCATTAACATCAAAGCCAATCACATTCACAATCGGTGAAATATTGGAATCATACAGCTCCTTGGCGGCTTGAACCGGATTATCGTTACACGTCGATACGCCATCACTGACTAGATAAACAATGTTTGTATTTGCCTGTCCGTCAAATGCCTCTAAATCCTTTTTTGCCTCTCGTAGAGCAAGTCCTGTTGGAGTCCAGCCGGTTGGCTGAACCGAATCAAGTGCTGTTTGAAATGGTGCTCCGTCCATTGGCGAAATGTCATATACGATATCACTTCTGCTGCAGGAAAGCTTCATATCACTATCCGCGTTACTTCCAGTATGACCATAGACACGAAGACCGACCTTCGCACCTTCAGGTAGCTCGCTGACAAAGTTAGTAATGGTTTCTTTAGCGATTTCCATTTTTGTTTTACCGTCGATGGATTGAGCCATACTTCCTGAAGCATCTAAAATGATCTCGACGTTTAAATTTTCCTTGAACTGATAACGTGAATCTTCCATTTCAGGGCTTCCTATAGCCTGGAAACGCATTTCCTTCATCAAATCCTCAGGTCCCTTAAACTCATCCTGGACAAGCTTAAGTAATTCGCGGTAAAAATAATCCAGTTCCTTTTGTGAAGGATTTGATGAAAGAGTAGGCAGATCCTTGAAAGCCTCCAGTGTCTTTTCTGGATTCGAAATGTCCGGGTTAAAATCAACCAGCTTTCCAACAGGAAGCTTCGCCAATTCTTCATATGTAGTCGGAAGAGGATCCACTTCCATAGTTTCTTCTTTCGCTTTTATTTCTTTGACTTTTTCAGTGTCCTTCTGCTCCGTTTGTTCTACAGCCTGGTCCTTTTCATTCTCATTGGCCGGCTGCTCCTCCTTACCGCAGGCAGAAATAAATAAAATAATACTTATGAGAAGGAATAACTTAGAAAACAGCTTCATTTAATCACTCCTTATGGAAAAAGGGCTTAACGCCCCTTAAATTAACCAACCATTCCAGTTATTTTTGTAATAATTTTTTCAATTACATCCCCAATTCCATCCTTTTGCCCTTCTACAGCTGTTGAAATAATCCCTAATACTAAAATCAAAAGGGCCGCTAAACCAAGCCATTCTAATGACTGCGCTCCCTTTTCGTTTTTTACTGGTACTGTTGCTTTCAGCCATGCTTTGATTAATAAAGATTTCATTGTTTTCTCTCCCTTTGTTTTTTTATTTAAATAAATCAAATAACCCACTATTGTCTTTGAACATATTGATAGCCATTAAGCCGCCGATAAGAAGTAGGGCGGATGGCATAACGATAAAGGTCGTTATTAATGTCACCTTTGGCGAGGCTTTTGCTGCCTGCTCTTTGATTTTTTCTTTTTTTATCTTTCTCATTTCTTCAGCCTGATGCTTAAAGGTTCTTGATATCGGAACACCCAAGCGTTCTCCTTGGATGAGTGATTTGATTAGCATTTGGAATTCTTTACTTTCATTCCGTTCCAACAACGACTGATAGGCATTTCCTCTTGGCACACCAACATCAGTTTCCTGAATAAAACGCCCAAATTCATCTTTAATCGGCCCTTCAAAATAAGGAACGATATCCCTTAGAGCCTGATCTAATCCTACTCCCGCCTGTAACGTAACACTCATCGTGTCGAGGAAATCGGGAAGCTGGAACGTTAATTCCTCCTGGCGCTGTTTTGCCTTTCGATTCAGCCAGAGAATGGCCCCCATATAACCGGCAATCGGATAAAGAAGGACGGCTACTTCTGCATATGGCAAACGTAGTACGAATGAAATTCCTCCAATGATGAATCCCACAATCAGAAGAAACATTTTTAAGCCTTGAAATCTTTCTAACGTTAAGTTATATGGAAAGCCTGCCTGCATTAATTTCTTTTTTATTTCATGGTTTTCACTAAAAAAATTAATACGCTGCCCAATAACAGAAAAATCATCTGCATATTCCAATATTCTTGAGATGGTCTTCTCTCTTCTTGTTACCTTTTTTTCAAAAGCATTGTAGACATATGCCTTTTCCTTTACCTCTTCCTTTAATTCCTGCTTTAGAATAAAAAACCTATAATAGCTTCTCAATGAAAGGGCTAGAAACAAAAGACATAAGCATACAACAATGACTACCATTCCATCCATGTTTTCACACCCTAATGTTTGTTACTTTTCGAACAAGAATAAAGGTCAATACGGTTCCAGCCAAGAAAAGGATGAGAAGAATAATGCCCAATCCAGAAAATAATGGATCTAAAAAGCCGTCGATCACATTATTCATCATTAAGACTAGGAAAATAGGAATGACAGGGACGATATAAGCTACATACCTTTGTTCAGCTGTCATAGTTTTGATTTCCTGCTGCAATATTTTTCTTTCTTCCAATGTCTGTCCCATTTCATCCAGCACGGAATATAAATTTCCGCCTGCCTTTTTTTGAATAACCAAGGTGGCAACAAATAATTGAAATTCCTTGCTCGTAATCCTTTTTTCCATTGATTTTAATGCTCTATTGAAGTCAATTCCCAGAGCAATCTCCTGTGCAAGCCGTTTGAATTCGCCTCTTGCCGGTTCGCTTACTTCCTGGGCAACTAGATTGATGCCCTGCGTCAACGTCATCCCTGAACGTGTAGCATTTGCCAACAATCGGCAGATTTCAGGCAGCTGTTCAATCATCCGCTGCTTCATTAGGTTTTTTCGTAAAAGGAAGATTAATCGCTTGCCTCCTTCTAAAACTAAGCCTGCAATGAGCAGATTAATCGGATACTTGATACTGAAGAAGTTTTGTAAAAAAATGATGATTCCCATATACGAAACAAACAGGGCACCGATATACTCAGATGGTGTAAAAGGAATGTTTGCCGTCCGTAATTTTTCGTAAATTGGCGCTGCATATTCTGTGCGGTCAAAGCGATCCCCTAACAGCACAATGACACTTTTACGTTTTTTTCCATCATGATAGAAATCATAAAGGTTTTTTCTCCATTCCCGTTTTTCCTTACGAAAGCCTAAGATATAATAAACGGAAATAATCAGTGAGAAAAAAGCGAGCGTAGAAACAACGAATATGATCATTGGTATACCTCCTCATGCAAGGGGGTAAACTTGTGCTCAGGTATAGATATCCCAAAAACCTTTAATTTCTCCAGACATTTCGGGATATATCCGGTAGGAGTAAAATAACCGGTAATGGTTCCGTCGGCTTTCATGGCCGTTCGTTTAAAATGAAAAATTTCCTTTACATCATGCGAGCCGTCGTCTTTCTTGACCACCTCTGAGATGGAAACAATTTTTCTTGTCCCGTCCGTTAACCGGGTTGCCTGAATAATAATGTCGAGTGCGCCGACAATATATTCCCTGACAATATGACTTGGGAGCTCCATCCCTGCCATGACGACCATTGCCTCGACACGGCGTAAGGCATCATCCGGAGAGTTGGCATGGACGGTGGTTAATGACCCTTCATGTCCTGTATTCATGGCCTGAAGCATATCAAAGGCCTCCCCGCTTCGGACCTCACCGACAATAATACGATCCGGTCTCATACGCAGGGCATTTTTCACAAGCTGTCTGATGGATACTTCCCCGCTGCCTTCGACGTTTGCCGGTCTTGCCTCAAGTCCAGCGACATTTGGACGATTCAGGCGCAGCTCCGCCGAGTCCTCAATTGTAACAACTCTTTCACCAAGAGGGATGGAAGCAGCCAATACATTCAAGATTGTCGTTTTCCCGCTTCCTGTTCCGCCCGAAATGAGGGTATTCATTTTTGCCTTTACAATTCCATCTAAGAACTCACCCATAGCAGAGCTAAGCGAATCAAACTGGATCAAATTCTCCATTTTGAAGGGATCCTTCCTGAACTTTCGAATTGATAGCAGCGTACCATTTAAACTGATTGGTGGGATTACTGCATTTACACGGCTCCCATCTGGTAAGCGTGCATCAACCATCGGTGAACTTTCATCAATTCTACGTCCAATCGGCGCCACAATCCGATCTACGATATGTCTAACATGATCATCATCCCGAAACGTTATATCCGATAGTTCTAGCTTACCTAACCGCTCGACATATACTTCATTGAAACCATTCACTAAAACCTCTGTTATGGACGGATCATTGATTAATGGCTCAAGCGGACCATAGCCGACTGATTCATCCAAAATACGGGTAATTAATATCTCTTTATCATGACGAGAGATAATAACCTTTTCCTCCGCCATAAATTGGCTGACATATTGTTCAATACTCAGTCTCATTTCACCTTGGGAAAGCTTGGTCAATGCCTCTAGGTTTGTGTCCCGTAGCAGCCTTGCTTTGTAATGCTCGACCAAATCATCTACCAGGTGATTTTCATATTGATAGGATTGCAGCTTCGACGTGCTGACTTTTTCTTTTCGTTTATCAAATAAGGATGCCATTTGCTAATCCTCCTAATTCAGTACAGAAAGACCCCATTTTTTCACATCTTTTGCAAATGGAATCAGCCTTCTCTCCTTTGCCATTTTTCGTATGGGTTCCCCTTTATTGATATATGGCTGTAATCCCTTATGGTCCAAACGGACAGTAGCTGCAATTGGAAATCTCAGAACATGCTTCACATCTTTTTCCTGAATTTCGTTTTCTTTACCGATTTTATTTAAGATAACCGACGTTCTAGAAGGGAGTTCAATTCCCAATCTGACTGCAAGCTCTTCAAATTGCTTTAACACCTTAAGTGACGGTGTATCTGGAGTTAGGATATAGAAAATACGATCAGACTCTTCCAACGCAGTTACAACATGGTGATTGATATATGAGGGTAAATCGACAATGACAAAGTCAAAGCTTCTTCTGCATGTTCGGAGTAACTTCGCAATAAATTCCTCTGTAATCGTTTCGGCTGCTTCTGCATCGCAAGGACTAATAAGAACATCTAGCTTTGACGAATCAATTTTTTGGGCTACATTTCGAATATGACTTTCATTTAATTCATTAATGACAGGTGTTAAATCTGCAATGGAACGATTAGATTCAATTGACAAAATGGTTTCAATTCCACCAAACTGTAGATTTAAATCAATTAAAATCACTTCTGCAGTTGTTTCTACCTTAATGGTTTGTGCTAGGGTTGCAGCAAGACTTGATTTCCCGCTGCCTCCGTTCCCGCTGAATAAAGTAAAGATTTGGCCTCTCCCTCTTGTAAACGATTGAAGGGATTGATCCTTTTTCAGCTTATTATTTTCATAGTTTTGAAAAATAGCCGGAACCCGGCTCATAAATAAGGAATGCTCTTCCGGATACACAAAAAACTCCGTAGCTCCCGCTTTTGTAATATTTCTCAGCTGTGTAAAATCGGATCCCTTTGATATATAAATAATCAAGGTAGCTGGACTGATGGATTTAACATTTTGAATACTTTCAACTGCCACATCCTTATCAGGCTGTACAAAGATAACAATATCCTGAATATCCCGATTCACTTCGCGAACAACATCATCCGTTTGAATGAGCTGAACGGAATAGCTGCCTGAAATACTATTTAAAATTTGATTATGAATGACTTCATCGTCACTAACTAATAAGATTTTAAGATTTGACTCCATAGTATCCCTCTTCATTCTGATGTAAGATCTATCCGCTTATTGAACAGGTGCTTCTTGGGTTTGCAAAGAAGTATCTGCAGGATCTACCGGCGGCACTGCTGTTTCAGCCGGCGCAGCAGGCTGTTCGACTGCAGCTGGCTGCTGTTGTTCCGTTGCAGGGTCTACTGCCTCTTCTTTTCCTACATTTGCTTTTAGGATCCGAACTTTATCAGCATAGTTTTGTACATGAATTAATTTGGCTGCATCCTCAATACTCACCTCAAGAGCTGCGCCAGCAAAATCTTCTGGCTTATCCCCGTCAGCCCATGCTACCGGTACATCTCTCATAAAGATTTCTGTAGTTGGCTGTCCATCGGTTTCGGTAGAAACAATAATATCCACCCGATCTAAAGGAGATACAACCTGATCAAATTGAATTTTTTCGGAAGGATATAAAGCTACTAATCGATTATTTTCATTTTGTAGATTCGTAGCCGGCTTTAGCATATTCTTTGTTATGACATCTTCCTTTGCTAAAGGTACAACCGAAACAGAATTCAACAAATCCTCCTTTTTGGTGATATGCTGTTTCTTATTCACAAATTTATTAGGAATCTCCATCGTCGTAATCTGGTTCTCCTGGATTAGGGTTCTTACAGGAATATCTCCCTTTGCAACATAAATTTTAGTCATTCCGCCTAATTCAGAATTCAGATCCCTAACCTTTTGAAACACTAAGAATCCGGCAACAACTGCTAACAAAAAGGCAAGAATTAAAAATATGGCCGCTCTTCTTTTTGACTCTAACATCCTGAATCTTCTCTCCCACGGTAGTTATTTAGTATGTAACATGACTGTCTGCATATTGTAATTTGATTTTTATGCCCCTAATTTTTAAAGACAATATACCAATATATGTTTTCGCTATACTGGTAGTATTAACATACTTATATCTACCACCTGCTGTAAGGTTTCGTCAAATCACCTAAAATGATAGCGCTATACGGACCACTACTTTTTTCACACAAAACCTTTAAATCGAGATATTTATCTAGGTAAAAAGATCTGTAACAATATAGGGATATTCTATTTTATATAAAATTTATTTTTCCATCCGAATAAAATTGTTTGTAATTTTGAAAAAACATAGTAAAATATCACTGTTTTTGAAATAGTAGTGGTTTAGGAGGAGATGAAATTACATATATTGGAATAATTTTCAAAGTTATTCTATAATACTTGGGCGAATTATAATAAAAAATACCACCATTCTGGTGATATTTTACTCATTTAGCTTTTCCGCTATCTCATGACCATCAAATGTCCTTTCAGAAACGAATTCACCATAAACAATCAGCCTTTGCTTATCTGAATTTTTCGGATGACAGGTGATAAGAGTAACAAGCGATTTATCTTTCATTGGTTTAATCACGTCTACATCAGTAGGCTCAACTATTTTTTTGTCCTTTATTTTATAGGTGTATTCCTTATTTCCTATACTGATTAAAATTTCATTATCGATTTGTAATTCATCTAAACGGTTAAAATATTTACCATATATATAAGAACGATGGCCTGCTATGACAAAGTTATGATTTACCTTTCCTAGATCATTCGTTTTCCCGCTTGCCGGAAGATGACCAACAGCAAATTTTATATCCTCTATATCTGCTCCTTCAACAATTGGCGTTTCTAAATCAATCTTTGGAATTTGTAAAATTCCTATTGTATCACCTTTTTTAGCAGATTGGAGCTTTTCAATACTCTCGTCAGCAGAATTACCCGTAAACGTAAGTGATGTGTATTCATCAATTAACTTTTTTTGTTCCATATAGGTTTGCACTTTTGCATAAATGACAAATATCAATAACACCATGCCGAAGAGTATTAATAGATTGCCTAGCTTTTTCATATTCCTACACTTCCTCTTATTAGAAAAAAGGAGGGAAAGATGCCCTCCTTCTAAATGGCTAGATTACTATTTTCCTAAGCGCGATTCCATTTCCTTACTAGCAAACCAACTGCCATTACCATAAAGGAAACAAGTACTAGAATAGTAGAATCCATGGCAGAACCTGTCTTAGGTAATGTATTACTTACTGCGGTATCCACTTTTGTGTTACCGTTTCCATTGTTGTTTCCATTGTTGTTTTTAACATTAGAGACTGGTGTTGTTGTGTTGTTTTTACCATCGTTATTCGTTTTATCATCATTTTTACCAGGATTGTTGTTATCAGTATTTGGCTTGTCGGTGCCTGGGTTGTCAGTGCCTGGATTGTCGGTGCCCGGCTTGTCAGTGCCTGGATTGTCAGTGCCTGGATTGTCGGTGCCTGGATTGTCGGTGCCTGGATTGTCAGTGCCTGGATTGTCAGTGCCTGGATTGTCAGTGCCTGGATTATTAGCTACATACTTTTCATTTTCTAAAACACCTGCATGAAGATCACCAACAATTGGCGTGTTGTTTGTATCAACAATCACAAGACCATCATGTGTCCATGTGTACTTATCTGTCTTCACAGATTCGCTTTCGATTACACCTGCATGCGCATCTCCGACGATTGACTCTTTAACAGTTACATTTACTACACCGTTGTAATTATATTCATAGTCCTTTGTAGTAACTTGTTTTTCTTCAAGAACACCCGCATGTGTATTTCCAAGAAGCTTAGAATCAGTTAAATCCGCTTGAACTAAACCTTTAGATGAAAGCTTGCCCTCTTTTGTTTCAACATTTGTGCTGCCAAGAACATCGACATTTACATCTCCAGTGATTGGACGTAAAAGATCACTTTGTAAGCTAAGATTCACAACAGAAGATTTTTCTTCGCTAATAATCTTTGGATCTTTTGCTTCAGGATTTCCTGTTACGACAGGTGGTTCCTCAGGAATAATCGAGCTGGCTGCTGAGACCTCTGTAGCTGCTGTACTTGTTAATAATGGTGCAACTGGTGCAATGACGTCTGCAGGAACAACTGACGTAACGATAGATGTAACTGTTCCGATTGGCTCAATCGAAGAAGCTGCTGCAACTACGTCACCAACTGGAAGTACTCCTCCAACAGTCGAAACTACTTCACCAACTGGTGCTAATGATGTAACGGTGCCCAAAACAGATGTTACTGAATCAACTGATGCTGCCCCTCCAACTAAAGAGGTTACGCTTGATAATGGAGCATTTTCCTCAGCACCCGCTGCACCTGCTCCGATCATAATACCGGCTGCTACAACCCCGGTAAATAATACTGATTTTAACGATTTAACAATGACATTTTTCTTCATTTTAAGTTCTCCTTCTTCTTATCATTTTTTATTTATGCGTATAAGAAGAAGGATGCTTGGGGTGGATCGATTGGTGGAGGTTTTCTCCATTGATCAGATAACTCTATTTGTTGCTTTGACATCTGATTGCTTAATTCAATTTCACACAGACAATCAGAGCTTAATAAAGCAGCTATTCCAAGACCCGCATTTGCATTAGATGAACCAGCAGACCCACTGCCGGCGGATCCTGCGGTACTCATGGATCCTGATGGAGATAGAGCCTGTAGACTTTCATCATCTTTTAAATGACTAAGGACAGTCTTCAATTCCTCTAGCTCTTCAGGAGAGAACGGACTTTGCATTGGCACAGCAGTGCTGAAGCTTTCTGCTGTATTGTCATCAGTTAGGAAATCAGCTTTAGAAAGGGTACCAGATTCTTTTCCATCATGACCTAAATCAATTTGATCTAAGATATCCACAGTGGTTTCAAGAGTTTGATCGTCACCCTTTGCCTGTTGTAACGAACCCTCGCTAGATTCTGTCTTCTCTTTATTCTCACTTTGATTGACTGGACTTGATGGCAACGTTGGCTGAGATGGTGCATTGAGCTGGGATGGCTTATTAACAGGTTGAGTTACTTCACTTTCCAGATTAGTCTCTTCAACAGGCTCTGCAACAATTGGATTCTCTTCTTTTGTACTGTTACCGACACCAAGATGGAGATCCACTATTGGAGTTGCCGCATCAACAGATACTAAGCCTCCAGTCACACTTTCACCATTGCTTCGATTTAATACTTCTACCTTTACATCCCCAAGGACGTTTGAGTCTGATATTTCTAAATCAAGCAATCCATTTGATTGTGCTGCAGGCTGATTTGAGCTGGAATCATTTCCTCCTCCTGCATTGAGACCAAGATTTACCTTGCCAACAACCGGCAAATCTAACTCAACCCCCAGCAATTGATTGCTTTTTTGAACCTGAGAGGCCTTTACTACATTTCCGACTCCTGCAGCTTCATTAGACCCGCTCTTATTTGAACCTGCTTTCACAGCACCTGCTAATTCACCAATCGTATCGGTTAATCCTAGTGAATCTAATGGCTTCTCAATTTCTGAAGCAAGAGAAATAGAAGGTATCATAGTAATGACTATTAATAGTAATAAAGAGGTGAGTCCCTTTTTCATTTATTACACCCCCTTTCCATATTTGTCATACATTACCATTATATAGTGACAAAATTCGCCAAATAAATCAATGGATTCCGAATATTTAACAATATTGTAATATTTTTAATTAGCTGAAAAGTACTAATTTATACAAGTACCAAATATGACATTCCTACTATTGTAGTTAAAATACCCTACTATTTTTATAGATTTTTTGTTTGAAGGCTTTTTTGTGAGTCTTTCTCTTATGATTCACTGGTTTCAGGCACTATCAATAACTCTTTCTATAAAACCACGCAAAAAAGGCCTCTCAAGCTGTTCAGTGAACACTTGAGAGGCCTTTTCTAAATCGCCCGTACTTTCCGTCAGACGAAATAAATCTGTGAATCTATTCTCTTGGTAATTGGAATGTAACAGTGTAGCCTTTTCCAAGGTCTTGGTTTTCCATGCTGCGAAGCGGACCGAATTCAAGGTCAAACTTCTTAAAAATCCCAAACTCATCCTTACGAAGTAAAAATACAATCATTTTTTCGCCTTTTTCACCAGGCTTAATCTCATCTACACCCTCAGGCTCTAATTGACCTGTAGATAGATACGTTGCTCGTGTATCATCGACAATTAATTTTCCTGATGTCCAGTATGCACTGACAGGCTCTTGTGATGTATTATCGATAATAAAATTCATTGTAATCGCGACAATTCCGCTGTCACCAAAATCAACAAACGCTTCTTTGTATGCTTCTGTAGGAATTACTTCTGTATATTGAATTCCATCAAGGGTAATATTTACATCACCAAGCACCTGTGTTTGACCAATATCTTTTTTCTCAAAAATCATCTTTTTCTCAGCCATATCCTTCAGCAATAACTCATCTTGATAGAAGTCAGGCTTACTTGCTAATTGTTCCTTCTGATCATCACTGTAAATGAAATCATAGGTAGCATCACCTTTAAATGATCCCTTGAATGAATCATTATCAGCTGCCCCGCCCTCAATCACAAATTTCGGGTTTACGGTAGCTAATGATTGGTATTCTTCATTTGTAAGAGCGAAAGTTACAAGTCCGGTTACTTTCTCACCAGCTGTAAATTTACTAATATCTTCTTTATCTTTAGAGAAAAGAGTATCCTCATCTTTTACAAAAAGTCTTGATTGAGATGGGAAAACTTGAAAGTCATTCGCTACTTGAATATTCATAGTTGGAGTATAATACATTGTCTTATCTGTAGTGTTTTCAAGTGTAACCTTAGCAGTTACAATATAGCCCTCCGGCTGATCATCAAATACATATGTGTAGTCTTTATGAATATCTTTTAAACTAACAATCTGATATTCATCAACAGATACTTTGTAGCCGTTCATGTCATGCACGAAATTTGGCTCTTTATTTGTATATACTACTTCAACATTTCCCTGTGATTCTTCGGCGATAAATGGATTTAATACACCGCCGCTATCCTTTGAAGCTTCCTTTTTATCAGATTGTTCCTTTTTCTCTTCTTTTTCAGCTTTTTCAGTTGTGTCCGTTTTAGCCGCTTCTTTCTCTGTTGTTGAAGCCTTTTCATCATTTCCACCGCATGCAGTTACTAGCAGCAATACAGATAGCATGATGGTCCAAAACATATTCTTTCTCTTCAACACACTTTACGCCTCCCCTTATAAATGTTTGTCCTAATTTTCTTACTGGATAAATGAGGAATATGAACCAATTCCTCCTGAAAAACCCCCACTACATAATGACAAACTTCATCAAATAAATCAATGGATTCATAATTGCAGCACTTGGGCGCAAATTCTAAAAATGGTTAATTGGTCCTTCGTTCGACAAAAACAGCCAAAACCCGACTCTGTCTGACGATAGTCCCATTTACTTAGATTTATCCAGTTATTGCTTGAGTGGATTATACGCGTCATCCCCCAATTTTCCTTCCCACTCTTCACGCCAAGCATAGACTTTATCATTAATCTCTTTATGTACAGCCCACATTTCTTTCTCTTTTTCCTATTTAATGGTTTTGAAATGACTAGCCCTTATTTCCTCATTTTTGTCTGTTAAAGAGAGGATATACTCTTCTGTTTCATCTGTTATCAACTCTTCATCCTGAAGGAAAAAAGAAGGAAAGCTCTGCGAGAAAATTATTTTCTACAGAACTTTCCTTCTATCTTATTATCGAGTACCTTTTATTCACGTCTTTTTCTCTTTATCTTTCTACACTTATAACTGGGCCGAGGGACCCGTCCCCGTGACCTTTTTAATAGATCATTGAATTAACAATATAGCACCGGCCATAATCGGGGTGAGAACCATTGCACTTTTTAGAATTGGTAACGGAACATTGTTGGTAAATTTAGCCCCAATATAAGATCCAATCATCGTACCAGCTAGTACCTGGACCAGGAGTAGGACGTTGAAATAGCCCTCAAAATAGTAGCCTGACCCGCCAGCGAAGGCGATAGGAAGAATAACTAACATCGTTGTACCGACTGATGCTTGTACAGAAAGCCCCATCACAACCATCAATCCAAGCTGGATGAAGGGAGCCGACCCAATTCCAAATGTTCCAGATAACAAACCAGTCACAATACCAACAGATGCTGCTTTCAGTATAAAGCCGACAGCGGATCCCGTTTTCCTACTCTTTGTCTCTTTCATCCTATTTACTATAAAAAGTCGGATCATCAGCATAACAGCGGAAAGGAACAGCATTCCTGCCGTGAACCAATGGAGTGAATGAACCGGAATCCATACCGCAATCTTAGAACCAACAAAGGACATAATTGCCCCAAAGGCACCTACAGTTATTCCTGTTTTCACATCAATATTTCCCTGCCGGTAATGACTGTAAGCTCCGGACATAGTCGTAAACACCATGGCAGCCAAAGATGTCCCTAATGCTGTGTGGATTGGCACGCCAAAAACAACGGTTAACAGCGCAATAATAAAACCGGACCCTCCTGCCCCAATAAATCCCAGTAATATTCCCATTAGGAACATCGTAAGTGTGATAATCAAAGATGTCGCCCCCAAACCCACTTTCACTTCATTAATGATAGTTATCCAAGTATATTATAATACTAAAAAATGACAAGACGTATTTTGTAATTAAAAAAAGTGATTTTTGATCGTAAGTGGCCAGGGCTTCATTCTTTTACAAACATTCACATAAATGGTATATTTCCTTTGTAAAATAACGCAGGGAAGAAAGAGAATTGAATCAAAAAAAACAGCATACATATATCAACATTAAAAATATGTAATAATTTTTCACTGTTTCCTTAAACTAATAGGTGAGCATCAAACGAACCCTCTCTCGTTTCTTCTTTAACTTCAAACACAAAACATAAGGAAGTGGTATTTATGAGTACACATATTGGAGCAAAATCCGGCGATATCGCTGAAACGATTTTATTGCCAGGGGACCCTTTACGGGCAAAGTATATTGCTGAAACTTTTTTAGAGAATGTCGTTTGCTATAACGAGATCCGCAATATGCTTGGATTTACAGGTACATATAAAGGTAAAAAGGTTTCTGTTCAAGGAACAGGTATGGGAATCCCATCCATCTCTATTTATGCAACAGAATTAATGAAGGATTATAATGTTCAAAATTTAATTCGCGTGGGAACCTGCGGAGCTTTTGAAAAAAGCGTCAAGATCCGTGATGTCATTATCGCAATGAGCGCTTCAACCGACTCACAGATGAACCGAAAAATCTTTGGAGCAATGGATTATGCTCCAACAGCTAATTTTGAATTATTAAAGAAGGCTTATGATATCGGTACTGAAAAAGGACTTAGTTTAAAGGTTGGAAATGTATTTAGCGCAGACATTTTCTACGATGATTATGCTGAACACGAAAAATGGGCACAATATGGAATTTTAGCCGTTGAAATGGAGACAGCTGCTCTCTATACATTAGCAGCCAAATATGGAAGAAAGGCATTGTCCATCCTAACTGTAAGTGACCATATTCTAACAGGTGAAGCTACTTCAGCTGATGAAAGACAAACAACCTTTAACCAAATGATCGAGGTTGCATTAGATTCTATCGTATAATAATAATGGCGGCAAGTTGATTCTTCACACCAACTTGCCGCCATTTATGTTTTCTTCATATTGAGGTAATCTCAGACACCTTAGTTTCGCTCCCAAAGGATCCTATTTAGACAGTCCCACTATCTCTTTCCTTTGTCATAAATTTCACCTAATGCTCTCGGAGCTCGATTCGATTTAGAGAAAAAGATCAATAACAATAAGGTTAAGACATACGGTAATATCATAAATAAATCAGTAAAACTACTCGGTAATTCCATAAACTGGGCAAGATAGGTTCCCCCAGATCTTGCAAAACCAAATAGAAGACAGGCCGCTAAAGTAGGGAGAATCCGCCAGTTACCGAAAATCAATGCTGCAATGGCCAAAAAGCCATATCCCATATAAATACTGGAAGAAAAATTAGCAGAGATGGAATAGGCAAAACACATGCCTCCAAGTCCTGATAATAGACCTGAAATGAGAACCGCCGAAAACCTAATTTTCATTACATCTACACCTGCTGCATCAACCGAATGTGGATTTTCTCCGCTCGCTCTTAAGCGCATGCCAAACTTTGTTTTATATAAAAGATACCACGCAAAGAAGGCAATCACCACGATAATTACTTCAAACGGATACACCTTCGTAAAGACCGCACCAATCACTGGTATATTGGATAAGCCTTCAATCGTAAATCGCTCCGATACACCCAATTGAAACTTGTCAGAAGCCGCGCCAAAGACAAGCGCATTTATTTGTGCCGTTAAAAACGTCGTTAGCGCTAACGCCAAAATGTTAATTACAACACCACTTATCACTTGGTCTGCCTTAAACTTGATTGATAGCAAGGCATGAATAATGGAAAAGGCCATTCCACCAATCATCGAAAATACTAGCGCCAAGTAAAATAAATTTTGAATATCAGTACCAGTTGAATTCGCGACTAAGACAGCGGATAGTGCTCCGATGAATGCTCCGAAGCCTTGGAAGCCTTCAAGCGCTAAGTTGGTAATGCCACTCTTTTCACTATAAATCCCGCCTATTGCTATGATAAAAAGAGGCAGAGCAAAGGATAACCCATCAATAATTACTGTATCCATTAAGCTTCACTCTCCTTTCGCTCTACTTCTTTTTCCTTCACCCGACTGACTTTATGCTTCAAGTATTCACCACATGCACTAAACAATAGGATTAGCCCAATGATAACAGAGGATATTTCCTGTCTAATTCCAGACTGTGAACTCATATACGTGTTTCCTTGATCAATAACAGATATTAAAAATGATGAAAAGATAACACCAATTGGATGAGAGTTACCCAACAGAGATACAGCAATGGAATCAAAGCCGATACTTGATAATACCTTTGGTTGGATGGAAGAAAAATAACCTAGATAATATGTGACACCTGCAAGACCTGCCAAGCCTCCGGAAAGAACCATGGCTAGGACGGTATTTCCTCCGACATTAATTCCTACATATTTTGCTGCATTTCGGTTGGAGCCTATCGCTTTAATTTCAAAGCCAACCACTGTTTTGTCCATAAGAAACTTTATTAAAATAGCGATAATAATAGCTAATATAAAGCCTAGTGGAATATCCATTTTCAAATTGGCTATTTCAACATTAACTAACGTTAGTCTTGATGCCTCTGCAATATATCTGGATTGTCTTGAAACAGGATCAATATAATACATTTGAATAAAAAAGCTTATGACATACTGCGCAATATAATTTAACATAATCGTAGACACTACTTCATTAATATTAAATCTATATTTTAACCACCCAACTAGTCCGCCCATTAATCCTCCAGCAATAATTCCGATTACCAAGACAAGCGGCTTTGCCATTACGGCATCTAATCCGCTGTATCCAACAATAATCGTCGCTAAAAACCCGGAGACGAGCATTTGACCGGAAACCCCAATATTAAATAGACCTGCTTTAAATGCAACGGCAACTGCCAAACTGGCAAACACAAGCGGCGTCATGGCATTTAGCAGGCTCAAAAAATCAGTCAGCATGCTCTTATAGCCAGCATAAGTTGGCTTAGGCAGGATTCCAGCCCCTTGGAATAAGTTATAAAATGCCTGTAAAGGATTTTTGCCAATGACAAGTATGACAATCGCAGCAGCAATAAAGCTTATGATTATGGAGACTAATGGAATCGAGATAGGCTGCCATTTCTCGTTACTTATTGGTCGGATAAGACTATAACTTAAGCTATTTTTCTTACTATCTTTACTCATGCTTTGCCCCCATCATATATTCGCCGACTTCATTCGTCGTTAATGTATCACTACTTGCAACTTTTTGAAGTTGGCCATTATATATCACTCCAATGGTATCCGCTACATTCATAATTTCCTCTAACTCCAATGAAACAAGTAGGATTGCTTTTCCTTGATCGCGTTCATGAATCATCATTTTATGAATATTTTCAATCGCACCAATATCTACTCCACGTGTTGGCTGTACGAAAATCATAAGCGGTGATTTTAATTCAATTTCGCGGGCTATAATGGCCTTTTGCTGGTTACCGCCACTCATCGAACGAACCTGCGTCTTAATCCCCTGGCCGCTTCGAATATCATATTTATCAATCATCTTACTGCCAAACTGCTCAAATTCCTCTTTATTTAAAATTCCCTTTTTAGAAAAGGGCTCCCTATAATATTGCTTTAATGCTAAATTAGTGGATAAATCAAAATCCAATACGAGTCCAAAGGTTTGTCGATCTTCAGGTATATAAGAGATTCCGGCTTCTGTTCTTTTTCTTATCCTTTCATTTGTAATATCCTTACCCTGTAGAAGGATTTTCCCGCTGCTCACCTTCGTTAAGCCAGCAATGGCATCCGCTATTTCTACTTGCCCATTATCTGCGACTCCAGCGATAGCAAATATTTCTCCACTACGTATAGTAAAGGATACATCCTTGACCACTTCAAACCCATCTTCGTTTTTAACAGTCAAATGCTCTACCTTTAATACTTCCTCTTTCAATTGAGGAGGTGTTTTTTCAGATTTAAAGTTTACCTCTCTGCCTACCATTAATTGAGCCATAAGATTCACCGAAGTTTTCTTTACATCCAACACATCAACTAATTTACCCTTGTTCAATACAGCACATCGATCGGCCACTTTCTTAATTTCTTCCAGCTTATGTGTGATTAATATGATTGTTTTTCCACCGTCTCGTAGACCTTCAATAATACCGAGCAGAAATTCAATTTCTTGTGGAGTTAAGACGGCAGTTGGTTCATCAAATATAAGGATTTCCGCTTCACGATAAAGCACCTTTAAAATTTCCACCCGTTGCTGCATAGAAACAGTAAGATCAGCTATTTTTTTCGTAGGATCCACTTCTAAACCAAAGCTTTTAGACAGCTCTTCAATTTTTCGATTTGCATTCCGAATATCTACGTATGGAAAGAGACCTGCTAATTTTTTAATTGGCTCAACACCTAAAACAATATTCTCTGTAATCGTATAATCAGAAACTAACTTGAAATGCTGATGGACCATTCCAATATTAAGCCTTGCCGCATGGTTGGGCGAACTGATTTGCACTTTCTCTCCCCGAATATAGATTTCTCCTTCATCCGGTTCGTACATACCACCAAGGATACTCATCAAGGTTGATTTACCTGCACCATTCTCTCCAAGCAAAGCAAAAATTTCGCCTTTTTTAATTCCGATGGATACATCATCATTTGCCACTATTCCAGGAAACCGTTTCGTTATATGTTTCATTTCCACAATATAATCTGACATTTTTCGTCCCCTTATCATAATAATAGGAAAAAAATTTAAAAGAAGTTCATCATTTCCTAGTTTTTCTTAAATTAGGAAATGATAAACTTCTAATGATTCATTTCTTCTTTGTGCTTCGAATTAACTATTACAACCCAGGAAACTTATCTGGAGTATATCCGTTAAAATTAGATGCAGGTTCAATTTTTCCATCCTTCACCAATTGATATGCTTCATCAAGCTTTTTCAATGTATCTTCAGATAATTGATGACGTCCTTCTTCTTTAATAAAACCAGTTGAATCTGTATCTGCGTGAAGAACAACATTTCCGCCTTTAAAGCTTCCATCAACAATAGAATTTAACGCCTTTTCAATATTCATACTCATGAATTTTACAGCAGATGTTAATACGATATTTTCAGAACCGTTTACACCATCATCAAATTGGTCAACATCCACACCAATTACTTTTACGTCTCCTTTTGCTTCCTTAGCTGCTGTGAATACACCATTTCCAGTACCACCTGCTGCCGGGAAGATAATATCAACGCCTTTATCAATTAATGCATTGGCAATAACCTTACCTGTTGCGGCATCTGCAAAGGATCCTGCATAGTTACCGCCCACATCCTTGCCATTTACATCCGTTCCGGCATAACCCGATAATTCAACAACTTCAACTTTCTTTCCATAAACTTTATTTGCATAATTCACACCTGATTCAAAACCGAACTGGTAATTGACATTTGAAGGATAAGCGATACCATTTACAACCGCGACTTTATTTGATTTTGTTTCAAGCGCTGCAGCCATTCCTGCAAAAAATCCACTTTCCTGTTCAGCAAAATTCATCGCATATATATTATCGAATTCCTTTTGGTCACCTACAGGCGCTGGCTCAGAATCATTGATAATAAATTTTTTATCAGGGTTTTCTACAGCAATACTAGAAACACCAGCAAATTGAAACCCAGGTGTTACGATTACATCATAATCTGCCACAATATCAGCAACAGCCTGCACAGCTGCAGCAGGATCACCGGTTTCTTCTCTAATCGCTTTTACTGTCGCATTCGGGTGATTTTCAATAAATTTTAATATTCCGTTATAGTTATCTTCATTAAAGTTCCCGTCATCAACGCCTGAAGGGCTTGTGACAATGGCAATTTTTAAACCTTCTTCACCTTTATCAGACTTCGCATCATTTTCTTTAGCAGAGTCATTTCCACCGCATGCTGCCATTACAGCAGTCAGTAACGCAATGAATAAAATCATTACTATTTTTTTAGTTCCTTTTTTCATGTCTTATTCCTCCTATGATCTTCATGATGAATTTCTTGTAAAAAACAGGAAAAGCCCCGAGATGCACCGGAGCTTGACTTTAGGTAAGTAGATAATGGAAATTTTCAATGAGTTTATTCCCATATTTATGTACACAACCTCGTAGTCAGGCTATTTAAGGTAGCTTGGTAGAAACTTTTGGGCCATATTCCCAGGATTATACGAGAACAGTATTCAATTCATACTGCTTCATACTAACATCAGGGGTTACCACTGTCAACGTAATACGAACAATTTTTTAAAGTATATTATTTAATGTTCGGGAATTACACATACAATCATAATTATTGACCCAAAATAAGAACCTTATGTAGTTACTTATACATAGTATATCCAACCCCTCACTTCCTAATGATAAAAATAACACAAAAACTTGTAGTACCTTTAACTCTATTCCTTGAAAAGGTTATGCTTATATGGAAGTAGTTTACATTTAACTTAATGGAGGTATTTAGCATTGTCTAATCCTGATCCACACTATTATGTATCAAAGCTTGGACTAACGCCACATCGAGAGGGTGGATACTATAAAGAAACATTTCAATCAACCGAAGTGACTTCAGATCAGGAATTAACCGTAAATTTCGAAGGGAAAAGAAAGCTATATACGAGTATCTACTTTCTCTTAACGTCAAAAGACATTTCCCACTTTCATCGTTTGAAATCAGATGAATTATGGTATTACCATGCAGGAAGCTCTTTAACCATTCATATCATTGATGAGACTGGGGATTATAAAGAAATTAAATTAGGATTGGATTTAGACAAAGGGGAAGTTCCACAAGCCTTAGTTCCAAAGAATTCTATCTTTGGATCATCTGTTATGGATGAAGATACCTTTTCCTTAGTTGGGTGTATGGTTTCTCCAGGCTTTGAATATAAGGATTTTGAATTATTCACACAAGATGAACTCTTGTTAAACTATCCACAGCATAAAGATGTGATATTGAGGATGGCGTATGAAGTCATTCCAGACTAACTTAATAAGCAGCAGCGGCAGAGACCCTCTTTAAGAAATAAAGGAAAGCACTGCAAGAGGGTTAATTCTTGGCAGTGCTTTTCTTTTTGTATTTATAACATGGAGCCTACTTTTAGAACTGAGCCGCGGGACCCGTCCCCGTGGCTTCAATCTCCATTAACGCTTCTGCACATTTTATACCGTCAACAGCACTAGATGTGATTCCTCCTGCATAGCCTGCACCTTCACCACAAGGGTATAACCCCTTGATGTTCGACTCAAATGTCAGCGGATTTCGCTTAATGGTAACCGGTGATGAGCTTCGGCTTTCGACAGCTGTTAAAACGGCATCATGTTTGATAAAGCCCGTCAATTTTTTATCCATCATTCGCAGCCCGTCTTTTAAACTATCAATAATAAAATCATCAAGGCATTCTCTCAAATCCGTTGGAGTAACACCCGGGGTATACGTTGGAATAATATCACCAAGCTGTTTACTGCCCCTATTTTCTAAAAAATCGCCGACCAATTGTACTGGTGCAAAATAATTGCTGCCACCAAGTTCAAATGCCTTTCGCTCTAATTTTCTTTGAAACTCTACAGCCGCTAACACCTCTCCATTAAAATCAGTTGGTTTAACAGAAACTAGCAACGCACTGTTAGCATTATTTCCGCTTCTTGCGCTATAACTCATTCCATTTGTAACGACTGTATTTTTTTCCGATGCGGCGGCAACAACATGACCTCCAGGGCACATACAAAACGTATAAGCACCCCTTCCATTAGGAAGATGTGCATTCAACTTATACTCAGATGCCCCAAGTAGTGGATTATTGGCAAAGCTGCCGAATTGCTGTAGATCAATCTCCTTTTGATGGTGCTCAATACGCACCCCCACCGCAAAAGGCTTCGGTATCATGTCCACCCCTATATCCTTTAACATATAGAAAGTATCTCGAGCACTATGCCCTATTGCCAATACGACTGCATCGGTTTCAATGACATCTGTTTTTCCCTGTCTTTCTAATAACACACCTGTTACTTTCCCATTTTCGATCATAAGTTCCTTCATTTTCGTTTCGAAACGCACGTCCCCACCAAGCTGCTCAATTTTTTTGCGGATATTTCTAACAACTGTTATCAAAATGTCCGTTCCAATATGGGGCTTCGACAAATAAGATATCTCCCTTGGGGCACCAGCTTCTACAAATTCCTTGAATACTTTCGGAATTCTAGTATTTTTTATACCTGTTGTCAGTTTCCCGTCTGAAAATGTTCCTGCTCCACCTTCACCAAATTGAACATTACTATTTGTTTCAAGCACACCGTCTTTCCAAAATTTTTCAACAGCCACTTTTCTTCGATCGACGTCCATTCCCTGCTCAACAATAATTGGGTTTAGCCCATGCTCTGCTAATATCAAGGCACAGAAAAGTCCGGCGGGCCCACTGCCTACTACTACAGGACGGGTTGTTTTATTAGTCTTCTTAATCATATATTCAACTGGTTCACAGGAAGAAACATTCTTTATTCCTACATACGATTTCTCGTTTTCTATTTCAACATCGACAGAATACACTAGCTGGACATTATTTTTTTCCCTTGCATCAATCGACTTCTTAGAGATGGTAAAAGACACTATTTTATCCTTTTTGACCTTTAGTATTTTCTGGATTTTCTGAGCTAAAAGGGAATTTTCTTTACTCGGTTCAAAATCAGCACGAAGCTTAATATTACTTATTCTTAACATGATAAATTCCATCCTAAGTTTATATTTTTGCAGCTATTATCTATATTTACTGTTTGTCCACTTATACTATTTTTCTCAAAACAGACTAACAACGTTCTGAGTATATCTTCATATTATACTGGTGACAACTTCCCTTTAAATAAGTTAATAAAATCTACATATTTCAGAACCGCGGGTCCCTTGGCACAGCACAAAAAAACTTTAAGTTTTTTTGTGGCTATGGTGTAGGATCATAAAAAACAACATATTCCACCATTTATTCGCAGATAATAGGAGAAAAAGGTAAGGAGACATGTATGGAAAATACTCCACAAAGTCATACAAGAATTAGTTGTTTTAATGAATATGACCCTTTAAAGAAGGTCATTTTATGCCAGCCCCAATATATGACGATTAGGGACGTCATTAATGAAACTCAGAAACAGTTTAAAGAAGAAGGGATACATATTGAACTTGCTTTGGAACAACACGATCATTTTGTCAAAACCTTACGTGAAAATGGGATAGAAGTCTATTTACTTCCATATCACAAAAAATTTCCCGAGCAGGTTTTCACAAGGGATATTGGATTTACACTTGGTGAAACCATCTTTGTAGCTGATATGGCGCATGATGTTCGAAAGGGAGAAGAAAATGTATTAAAACAATGGCTTGAGGATGAAGGGATTTCTTATTACAACATCATTGGCGATCAGATTGAAGGCGGAGATGTCATTATCGACAGGGATACTATTTATATCGGTCTAAGCAATCGCACAAATATAGAGGCAATCAATCATTTATCTGATCTGTTGGATAAACAATTTAACGTCACACCTATTGATTTTCAAGAGAAGTTTTTACACCTTGATTGCGTTTTTAATATCGTCTCTGAAAAAGTGGCCTTATTTTATCCAAAAGCATTAAAAAAGGAAGACATCGAAATGTTTCAGTCTCGGTATGAATTAATTGAGGTAACAGAGGAAGAACAATTTACGCTCGGTACAAACGTGTTGTCGATTGGAAATAACCGCATTTTGAGCTTGCCCGTAAATAAAAAGGTAAACAATGAACTTAGAAAACGAAATTTCGAAGTAATTGAGGTCGACATCACAGAAATTATTAAATCAGGCGGCTCTTTTCGCTGCTGCACATTACCACTGTTAAGGAGTAAATGAGGTTGAAAGATTAACCATATGGGGTTTTTGTCCATTCTGCTACAACTGGAAGTCATGTAAAAAAAGAAGCATCTCAAAAGTTTACACAACTTCTGAGAAGCTTCTTTTTTTACTTCAATCCCTCTTCTATCATGATTGCTGTAAAAGAGAGCATTGTATTTATCGGATTGTGAACAGTGCTTTTGACCAAGGAATTAGTTGATCTAACATTTGATTAACGGAATCCTCTTGTACCGCCTTTGGTTTAAAATCAGTGCCATTCTCAAAATCAGTGAATAATGATAGTGCTGGATGAACACGAACATCAGCAACTAACAATTCTCCTAAAATACCACGTAAATGTTCAGCTGCACGCGCACCACCTACAGAACCATATGAAACAATACCAGCAGCCTTATTATTCCATTCTTCACGAAGATAATCTAATGCATTTTTAAGTGCTCCTGTAATAGAGTGATTGTATTCTTGAACAATAAATACAAATCCATCTTGAGCTGCAATAATTTCTGACCATGCTGCTGCACCCGAAGCGTCTGCTCCTGCCTCGCCAAGTAATGGCAATTTGTAGTCTGCAATATCAATGATTGTATAGTTTGCGTCGCCACGTTTATCTGCTACTTCCTTTACCCACGCACCTACTTGTGGACTCACACGTCCTTCACGTGTAGATCCTAAAATAATTCCAATATTTAATTTTGTCATTGTTTCTTCCTCCTCTTTTTTCTCTCCAAATAGTTTATTTAGAAATCCCACTCATTTCACCCCTTAAAATATTGCTTTTCAAGTATCTGGACCAAAGCAAAAACACTCTATTAAGGAATCTCGAATTCAAGATTTATATCCTGAAAATAATTTGCTTTTCTTCCTTACCACCAACAAATTGATTGGGATAAAATTGGCATATACACTTAAATCGAATATCTTAAAATAATTTATTTTTAATTCGAGATAAATTTATCACATTTTTATAATATATGTCAACTCTTTTACTTGGTTATTATTGATTTGCTCGAATAAGGAGGTAACCATAAGCAAAACGAATAAAATAATCTTTTATTTTACAACGCGATAAATTAATTTGTCAATATAAAATTTGCAATATTTTCTAAAAATGTTACAATGATAGTATAGTCATTTTTTTAAAGCGTATTTCAAATTCATTTGTAATTCCTTTGCAGATCGAATTTGAGTACGTTTTTTTATGTCCCTTCTTTAAATTGAAGGAACTAGGTGAACCAATTTTTGTATTACAAGGAGGGCAAAATAATGAATCTAATCAATAAAGAGGTTTCACACAAGCGCTTTGGCAAGGGAAATATTGTTAGACATAATGATTCTTTCATAGAAATACATTTTGCAACGGAAAATAAAAAGTTTGTTTTTCCCGATGCATTTGGAGAACACCTAATGCTTCAGGATAAAAGTGCTGCCCATTCACTGGAAAAAATCATTCAAGAAAAGGAAAGAGAACTAGAGAAGGTACAACGGGCAAAGGAAGAAGAAAAAGACCAACAACGTAAAGAGCAGCAGCTTCGCTTGGAGCATGAAAAACTTATGAAGAACCATAAGCTTCACCCCGAATCACAAATCGTTTTTTGGTGTGACACGGAAGAACAAAGTAGGGTTTTTACAGAGTGGAAGGTTTTTACTGGTGTAATAAAAAGCGGCAATAACAAAGGAAAGCCAAACAAACCTACTCGCATCTACCCAAATAGTGTTTGCCTTTTAACAGCAAGAGATTCTAGTATGCCTGAAAAAGACAGACGTATCTTAGGTGCTTATATGGTGAATGAAGATTTTATCGGCAAGTTTTGTGAAGATGGATCTATTCCTGCTCATTCGGAATACAGACTACAACTTACAGAACAGGAATCTGATCGGATGCCTTTTTGGAAATATTACACAAATGAAAAGTTTCCTCACAAAATGACTTGGAATACAGGTAAATACCGTTATTTTGATAATGTATGGGTGGCCCAAATTTTACTTGATATTGTTTCTTTAAAAAGCGACACACAGGAACAAGAGCTCGCACAGAACTTTTTTGAACATTTTTGTAGAATGAATCAAATCAGCGAAGAAGAATTACCAGAGCCTAACGGTGCTTTAATGCGTTGATAGGTTTTATCCCTTAATAGAGAAAAACCGATCCTGAATTGGGATCGGTTTTTCTCTATTCATTACTCTTTATAAAGTAATTTTCCACATAGAATATGAATAGGGATACCATTCATATCAAATAGCTATCATATTTATTATTACTTTTTCCAATCTGCTGCAAACTTTTCCATACCTTGATCGGTTAGTGGATGCTTAGAAAGCTGCTCAATAACGCTAAAAGGAATCGTTGCAATGTGAGCACCAGCCATAGCTACACGTGTTACATGATCGGGATGTCGAACAGAAGCTGCAATAATTTGTGAGTCTAAGTTTTGAATGCGGAATAGTTCAGCAATCTTGGCTACTAATTGTACACCATCTTCAGAAATATCATCCAATCGTCCTAAAAATGGGGAAACATATGTAGCCCCTGCACGTGCAGCCAAAAGCGCCTGGTTTACAGTGAAGATAAGTGTAACATTGGTTTTAACACCTTTATCTGCAAGATATCGGCAAGCTTCTAAACCAGCTAATGTCATAGGAAGCTTAATAGTAATTTTTTCATCCCCGCCATTAATTTTGATTAATTCTTCAGCTTGAGCAATCATCTCCTCAGCTGTAAGTGCATCTGGAGTTACTTCAGCTGATACAGATTCTACACGTGGAACGGCTTGGCAGATTTCTGCAATTCGATCTTCAAATTTCACGCCTTCTTTAGCTACTAAAGAAGGATTGGTTGTAACACCCGCTAAAACACCAACTTTATATGCTTTTTTAATATCCTCAAGATTTGCAGTGTCAATAAAAAATTTCATTTTTCTTTCCTCCATATTTAACTATTTTATTTTTTTATAAGGAAAGTCGATGGCAATCAAACAAGATGTCCTGCGAAAGTAATTCGCTAGGAGTACCTTGGATTACTTAACAATCCTCTTAAATGACTCTACTATATTTTCTACTGTAAAACCATATTCATGCAGTAATTTGTTTGCTGGTGCAGATGCGCCAAAATGATCAATGGTAATCGTTTTTCCTGCTTGTCCCACATATTCTCTCCAGCCAAATGTAGAGCCTCACTTACTTCGCCACAGTCATACATCATACAAAGCAATGTGTATTCTTCCTTGTAGCAAAAGAAAAAAAGGGACCCCTAATAACCTCAGTGAACTTATGGGTCCCCGTTAAGCTCATGTTTTATTTTTAATTTTAATGTAGGAACAATATATTTCTTATAAATTAAAAAGCCCCCTAAAAGGGGCTTCTTCACAAATTTATTCTGGTGCGATAGTTGATCCAAGATTTCCAAGTAAATTAGAAAAAACAGATAAAAGTTGTTGTGTTTGGTCTGTTGTTAGATTATTACTTTGTGTACTTAATCTAAGACATGGAAGTTCTAATTGGAGATCGATACCGAGAAGCACAATAGAAATTGGACAAGGAATGGAAACACAAAGAATTTCATCACCAGTACAACAACCTTCTGGGCATTCAGTTGGTTGTTGTGGTTGTTGTGATTGTTGTGGTTGCATTTTAGCCATTAAAAACCCTCCCTTCTTTTTTAAGGTTTGTCCCCTCTTTATATTATAAAAAAAGGCTATCATTGGTTTGGACAAGAGCATGGGAAGTTTAGAAATTAATAACGGTGCTTTAATTAATTCAAGAACAGGGCTGTCAATAGAGGGTCTTTTTATTTAAAGGTGTCAAAAGTTAAGAGCTGTGGAATGGTTTCTTGGTCAACTAACGAACGGTGCAGTTCAGTTGAATTTATATTCGTATTTTCAGCTAATTAAAGTACAATGTATAAAAAACAAAAAATACAGCCAAATTATATGGATGTTATCCATTCATGCTTGTGGAAGATTGGAGAAAGCAGAAGAGAATATTGTTTTTCTTGAAAAAGAAGAGCTTGCCAATTTTCTTAAATAAGCCCGCCAATATGGAAGAAAAGGCCTCTCAACAGTTTAGTAAACTGATGAAAGACCTTCTTTGATAAGATGTTTTTGTGGAAATATTAATTTGCAATAAATAAAAAGTATGTACTTTTTGTATGATATTACAAAAAGAAGGCTACCGAAGTAGCCTTCAACCATTGATATTTCAAGGTTTTTGAGCAGATGATTACATCATGCCGCCCATTCCACCCATGCCGCCCATGCCGCCCATGTCAGGCATACCGCCGCCGCCTTCTTCAGGCTTGTCAGCAACAACTGCTTCAGTTGTTAAGAACATTGCAGCAACAGATCCAGCATTTTGAAGTGCAGAACGAGTTACTTTAGTTGGGTCAACGATTCCAACCTCAACCATGTTTACCCATTCGCCAGTAGCAGCATTGAATCCAATACCTACTGCCTCATGTTTTAGACGCTCAACGATAACAGAACCTTCAAGTCCAGCATTGTGAGCAATTTGACGCACTGGCTCTTCAATCGCACGTAATACGATGTTAATACCAGTCGCTTCGTCACCCTCAGCTTGGATAGAAGCTACTTTATTATAGATATTTACTAATGCAGTACCACCACCAGCAACGATGCCTTCTTCAACAGCTGCGCGAGTAGAGTTTAAAGCATCTTCAATACGTAGTTTACGTTCTTTTAATTCTGTTTCAGTAGCAGCACCAACTTTGATTACCGCTACGCCGCCAGCTAACTTAGCTAGACGCTCTTGTAATTTTTCACGGTCGAAATCAGAAGTAGTTTCTTCTAATTGAGTACGGATTTGATTTACGCGGCCAGCAATTTGTGCGCTGTCTCCTGCGCCTTCTACGATTGTTGTATTTTCTTTTGTAACAACAACCTTCACAGCACGTCCTAATTGACCGATTTGTGCAGATTTAAGATCAAGTCCAAGATCTTCAGTGATTACTTGACCACCAGTTAAGATAGCAATATCTTCAAGCATCGCTTTACGACGGTCACCGAATCCAGGAGCTTTAACAGCTACTGCATTGAATGTTCCACGAAGCTTATTAAGAACGATTGTTGCAAGTGCTTCGCCTTCAACATCTTCAGCAATCAATAATAATGGCTTGCCTTGTTGTACAACCTGCTCAAGAACAGGAAGGATTTCTTGAATGCTAGTGATCTTTTTATCTGTGATTAAGATATATGGATTGTCAAGAACAGCTTCCATTTTATCAGAGTTTGTTACCATGTATGGTGAAGCATATCCACGGTCAAATTGCATACCTTCAACCACATCTAGCTCAGTTGAGAAGCCTTTAGATTCTTCAATTGTGATAACACCGTCGTTACCAACTCGTTCCATTGCTTCAGCAATTAACTTACCTACTTCTTCATCAGCAGAAGAAATCGCAGCAACCTGTGCAATAGACTCTTTTCCTTCGATTGGTTTTGAAATAGCTTTTAACTCTTCAAGAGCTGTTGCAATTGCTTTTTCCATACCTTTACGGATACCCATTGGGTTTGCACCAGCTGTAACGTTTTTAAGACCTTCACGAATCATAGCTTGAGCAAGAACTGTTGCAGTAGTTGTACCGTCCCCAGCCACATCATTTGTTTTACTAGCAACTTCAGCTACTAATTTCGCACCCATGTTTTCAAAAGCATCTTCTAATTCGATTTCTTTTGCGATAGTTACACCGTCATTTGTAATAAGTGGTGAACCAAATTTTTTCTCAAGAACCACGTTACGACCTTTTGGTCCAAGAGTTACTTTAACTGCATTTGCAAGTGCATCAACCCCGCGCAGCATGGAGCGGCGGGCTTCTTCACTGAACTTAATTTCTTTTGCCATTATGAATTACCTCCTTAATATTGTACAAACTAAAATAAAAAGTTTAAGGGGTCTGCCTATTGGCTTAAATACGCCAACAGCGCCCAAAATAATCAATTAATAGGTTATCATTATCCAATTACTGCAAGGATATCATTTTCACGAACGATTAAATATTCTGTACCGTCGTATTTCACTTCAGTACCAGCGTATTTTGAGAAGATAATGCGATCGCCAACAGATACTTCAAGAGCAACACGCTCACCATTTTCAAGAATGCGACCAGTACCTACAGCGACTACTTTACCTTCTTGTGGTTTTTCTTTTGCAGTGTCCGGTAGTACGATACCGCTTGCAGTTTTTTCCTCTGATGCAACAGGTTCAATGATAATGCGATCACCTAGTGGCTTTAACAATTGAAACAACCTCCTCAAATAATATGTAAGTTTATTTTTTATTAGCACTCATCTCTATTGAGTGCTAACACATCTATTATATTAATAAATTTGATTTCCTTTTGCAAGTCACAACATGTAAATTTTTATTAAAAAGTTTAACTGTTCGGTAAATGGCTATTCAATGTACATCCATAAAAGGCTATTGATGCTTGATAAAGTTGCATAGACTCTGCACCAGAGGCTTATTGATACAAGTAAAATTGAAATCAGACTCAACTTGGGTATTAATATGACTTTTGGATGCACTGAATAACGTACACTGAACTCATTCGTGCTCCAATAGGGGTTTTTGATGCACGTAATAACCTACTCAGACCCAATTCATACTCCAATATGGCCCATTGATGCAAGAAAAGTTGAGCGTAACCCCTACTCGTCCACCAATTGCAGCTATTGGATGCAAAAATATGTGATCAAAACATGCCTGCCGACAACTCTATTATTTATCGCCATGATCACTCAAGCTTATACCTTGTCCTACGATAGAGGGTTATCATTTGATGCTTTGAGACCATTACTGATAAAATGGGATAGATGTACATATGAGGATATCTTTTAAAGGAGAACTTACATTTTGAAAAAAGAATATTGGTTTATTTTGATTGCATACATAGCCATGCAGTTGTCTAGCCTGATTGGGGTACCGCTTCTCAACTATATTGGAGGATTGTTAGGTTACAGCTACCATGAAACAGCGGAATTATCAGTTTCCTTATGGATTGTCATAAGCTTTTCCATTACCTTCATCATTAGTCTTGTTCTATTGCGCAAGGAATGGACAAACCCCATTAACCGCGATCATGCCCTTTCACGGCGAGATTCAATCTTTTGGGCTGTTGGCGGAATTTTTCTTGCGTTTATTGCCCAGATTGCAGCAGCAAATATTGAATATTTACTTGGGATTGATATGGGCTCTGAGAACACAGAGCAAATTGTCGATCTAATTAAGACAGCTCCCATTGTCATTTTAGTCACCTCCATACTTGGACCGATTCTTGAGGAGATCGTTTTTCGTAAAATCCTTTTCGGTGCCTTGTACACTCGGATGAATTTCTTTTTGGCCGGGCTTATCAGTTCGCTTATTTTTGCCTTTGCCCATGGGGAGCCGGAGCATGTCATTTTATATTCAGCTATGGGCTTCACCTTTGCCTTTTTATATGTAAAAACAAATCGCATTCTCGTTCCGATTTTTGCTCATGTATCGATGAATACGATCGTTGTACTGATGCAGTTAAATCAGGATATCATTCAACAACTATAAGACTTAATTACTGGAGGCTTTTGCTTTGAAACAATCACCGCTTTTTTCGGGTATTATCTATATGCTTCTCGGATCTTTGTTTACCTTCTTTGCTATTCAAAATATAAATGAGGACGGCGGCTGGGGATTTTTCACCATTCTACTTATTATCCTTGCCACCTTTGACTTTGGATCAGGGATTCGAATGATTCTATTTCACTTTAAGCTGAAAAATCAGCAGACAAAAAAATGAGCCCCTTGAAGGCTCATTTTTTTATTTATTCTTCCATTTCTTCATCTACTGAATAATGCTTCAAAAAGTACACAAGAGACTGCAGCTCAACCGCCAAATCGATATGGTGCACACGAACATGCGCCGGCACAGTTAAACGTGCAGGAGTAAAGTTCAAGATTCCTCTAATATTTGCCTTCATAAGCCGGTCTGTCACAAATTGTGCAACAGGTGCAGGAATGGTAAGAATGGCAACTTCAATTCCCTGCTCCTCTATCACCTTTTCCAATTCGTCCATATGATAGACTGGCACATTTCCAATTTTCTGTTCAACCTTATCCGTCTGCACATCAAAGGCAACAGCAATTTTGGTATTATTATTTTTTAAGAAGTTATAATTTAGGAATGCAGTACCAAGATTACCGACACCGATTAAAGCAACCTTTGTCAATTCATCCTGATCTAATGTTTTTCGGAAAAAGGAGAGCAAATATTGAACATTATATCCATAGCCTTTTTTACCTAAAGCACCAAAATAAGAAAAATCTCTGCGGATTGTTGCTGAATCTACCTTCACTGCTTCACTAAGTTCTGCTGAAGATACCCTTTGCTTTCCAGACGCATGTAGATTTGTTAAAAACCGATAATATAAAGGCAATCTCTTTGCTGTAGCTTGCGGTATCTTGGTCGTTTCATTTGCCATTCGAATCCCCCTTTTCCCTTCCTTGTTCCTTTTTTATTTTTTTGCTCTGTTATACATAGTTGTTGATTTCCGTTCTGGGCACTTCGCGCACCTTAGGGCGACCGCAGGAGTCTTCGTGCCCTCCACTGCAATCAACATGTGCTTTTACATGAGGTCTGTATAATTAGCACTTACATGTAAACACTTTCATTTTTCATTCCTTTTAAAGTCCCCGTTTTTTCCGCCTGTTTTTTCTACTAGGTATGTCTGGCCTATTACCATTCCTTTATCAATCGCCTTACACATATCATAGACGGTTAAAGCACATACAGAAGCGGCGGTAAGGGCTTCCATTTCAACCCCCGTACTTCCTTTTGTTTTGACGAAGGCTTTGATATACAATTCATAATCTTCATTCTTTGCTTCCCATGAAAATGTGATATCGACACCTGTTAATGAAAGCGGGTGACACATAGGAATAATATCCCATGTCTTTTTCGCGGCCATAATCCCAGCAACCTGCGCAACCGCTAAGACATCTCCCTTTTTCATCTGGTTATTTGTTATTTTATCATAAATTTCATGATTTACAGTAATACTAGACATCGCAATTGCCGTTCGAAAAGACTCAGTCTTTTCGCTTACGTCTACCATCTTTGCTCTGCCTTGTTCATTAAAATGAGTAAACTTTGGCATAAAAAACCCCTCTTTATATAATGATACACTATTTAATAGGTATTTGTCTTCAGTTTGTAATCTCCTTCACAAATAGTGTTTCCTATTTTAATAAAATTTACAACATCAAGAGATTGTGTCTATGAAAGCTCACTTCCCTATGTATTGCTGTCCAAACCTTTATCGGTTAATCTAGTAGTATAGAGGTGAACAAACATGATTCTATTACAAATCAACCAATTATGTAAATACTATGGTGCAGACATCATTTTGTCAAATATAAAATTAGAAGTTCAAAAACAAGATCGCATTGCTTTAGTAGGAAGAAATGGGGCTGGAAAATCCACCTTGTTAAAAATTATCGCAGGACACTTATCCTATGATTCAGGAAATATTATTAAACCGAAGGAAGTCAAGATTGGTTACTTAGCTCAGGATACAGGTTTAGAGTCCAATTTGTCTATTTGGGAAGAAATGCTTTCCGTTTTTGCCGAACTGAGACAACAGGAACAAAAGCTGCGCAGCTTAGAAACTAAAATGTCCGATCCTGCTATTCTCCAAAACGAGTCTGACTATGAAAAGGTGTTAAAGGAATATGATATCCTGCAGGTCGAGTTCAAGGAAAAAGGCGGTTATCAATTTGAAGCAGATATCCGTTCTGTTCTACATGGGCTAAATTTTCAATCCTTTGATTACGATACAAAAATCTCGTCTTTAAGCGGTGGACAAAAAACAAGACTGGCACTTGGTAAGCTGCTCTTATCAAAGCCTGATATCTTAATCCTTGATGAACCGACAAACCACCTTGATATTGAGACACTATCCTGGCTTGAACAATATCTGCAGGGATATGAAGGCGCCATTCTCATTGTATCCCATGACCGGTATTTTCTAGATAAGGTTGTTAATCAAGTCTATGAAATTTCAAGACAGCAAATAACCAAATATATAGGAAATTATAGTTCATATTTAGATAAGAAAGCCGAAAATTATGAACGGGAAATGAAGCTATTTGAAAAACAGCAGGATGAGGTCAGTAAGCTGCAGGATTTCATTCAAAGAAATCTTGCACGTGCGTCTACGACGAAAAGAGCACAGAGCCGCCGTAAGCAGCTGGAAAGAATGGAATTGATGGACCGTCCATTAGGAAATGAAAAATCAGCTTCATTCTCTTTTGACATTGAAAAGCAATCAGGAAATGAAGTATTATATGTTGACTCGTTAGCAATCGGTTACGACGATGATGCCGTCTCGCAAAACATAAATTTAAGAATGACCAGAGGAGAGAGCATCGCCCTTGTCGGACCGAATGGAATCGGGAAATCAGCTTTGTTAAAAACCATCATGAAAAAGCTATCTCCATTGAAAGGTGATTTCCGATACGGTACGAATGTGACCATAGGCTACTATGATCAGCAGCAAGCCGAGCTATCATCAAATAAAAAGGTTCTTAATGAGCTGTGGGATGAGTATCCATTAAAAAGTGAAAAGGAAATAAGAACGGTTCTCGGCAACTTTTTATTCTCCGGGGATGATGTGCTAAAAATTGTTTCCACTTTAAGCGGCGGTGAAAAGGCCCGTTTAGCACTTGCTAAGCTGATGATGCAAAAAGCAAACCTATTAATATTAGATGAGCCAACAAACCATCTTGATTTAGATAGTAAAGAAATTCTTGAAAATGCCTTGGTGGAATATCCGGGAACAATACTTTTTGTATCCCATGACCGATACTTTATTAATCGTATTGCCTCTAAAGTTGTTGAACTCAGCAAGGAAGGCTCAAGCGAGTACTTAGGCGATTATGATTATTATGTTGAAAAGAAACTGGAGCAGCAGGAATTAAAAGAGCTGGATGAACAAAAAAAGGAAGCAGGACAGCCGGCTAAGCAGGAAAAAACGAGTTATCAACAGGACAAAGAGGCAAAAAAACTTGAAAGACAACGGCTTCGAAGAATTGAAGAAATTGAAGGAACTATAGAAGAACTCGAACAAAAAATTGAAACGAATGAGCAGCTTCTCTGCGACCCGGAAGTTTTCCAGGACCATGAAAGGTCACTTCAGATTCATGAGGAAGTGGAAAAGTTAAAGCAAGAGGTTGAACAGCTAATGGATGAGTGGACCCTGTTAGCGGATGAATAGAAAAAAATAGGATATCCACAAAAAAGTGTATATCCTGTTCATAACCCAATTATACAAAAACGAAGCATAAATTGTTATGCTTCGTTTTTCCACACTTTTAACCACAGCCAAATACCCTTTATTTCAGCTTTCCACATAGTTTTCCACATTATCCACAATTATGCCCTTAAATTATCCACATTATGCACAGTATCCACAGACTTATCCACATTTTTAGAAATTTTCAGTTTTTATTTTTGGATTTTATCAACATTGTTACTATTTTTTCTGTGTTATCAACAACATTTGACCTTATCAACAAAAAAAGACTCCTGATAAATCAGAGAGTCTTATTCATGGTTGTGGATAGTTATATCTAGACCTGGATTGGCATTCAAGGCTAACCCAGCACGCTGGCCTTTTTCAAACATAACGGTTCCTGCAGCGGCAATCATAGCCGCATTATCTGTGCATAACTGTAACGGAGGAATCACCAGCTCGACGTCCTCTAATTCACTAAAGGCATCTGTTAATTCTGCCCGTAAGCCCTTATTAGCTGCTACCCCGCCGGCAAGCAGCACTTGATTTACACCATATTCCTTTGCAGCGCGAACAGCCTTTGTCACTAATACATCGATGACACTTGCCTGAAAGCTTGCCGCAAGGTCCTCTGGTTTAATCGTTTCCCCACGCTGTTCAGCATTGTGGACAGTGTTAATAACTGCCGATTTCAAGCCGCTGAAACTAAAATCATAGGAACCCTCTTCAAGCCATGCTCTCGGTAAATCAATCACAGCTTCTCCTTCATGTGCCAAACGATCGATTTGCGGACCACCCGGATATGGCAAATGTAGTGTCCTTGCTACTTTATCATAGGCCTCTCCTGCAGCATCATCCCTTGTCTCACCAATCACTTCAAAATGTCCGTGCTCCTTCATATAGACCAGCTCTGTATGTCCGCCAGAAACCACTAAGGATAGTAACGGAAATTTCAGCTCCGAAACCAAGCGGTTTGCATAGATATGACCAGCAATATGGTGTACCGAAACAAGCGGAATTCCATGTGCAAAGGCAACGGCCTTTGCTGCATTTACACCAATTAGTAAAGCTCCCACCAGCCCAGGTCCTTCTGTCACCGCAATGGCATCGATTTCCTCATATGACACATCCGCCTCTTTTAATGCCTCTTCAAGCACAATCGTGATTTGCTCGACATGGTGTCGGGATGCAATTTCCGGAACAACGCCGCCAAAACGTTTATGGCTGTCAATTTGCGAAGCCACGATATTCGATACAATTTCCCTGCCATTTTTTACAATAGAAACCGCCGTTTCATCACAGCTTGTTTCTATCCCCATTACCAATAGATCCTTTTTCATAAATTCACCCACATTACTAACGCATCCTCTTGATTATCTGTATAATAATTCTTTCGAATGGCTCCCCCTTGAAAACCAAATTTCCGGTAGAGAGATTGAGCAACTGTATTGGTTACTCTTACTTCAAGCGTCATTGTCAGTGCTCCGCATTCCTTTGCTGTGTCTATCATTTTCCTCATTAAAGCTTCCCCTAGCCTCATACCTCTATATTCAGGAAGAATCGCAATATTCGTCACATGTGCTTCATCTACTACAATCCACACACCGCAATAACCAACAATTTTATTATCCACCTCAATAACAAGATAAACAGCAAATTGATTTTGGGTAAGCTCATTGTAAAAAGCCTCCCTGCTCCAAGGAACCGTAAACGATTGATGCTCAATCTCCATGATCTGATCAATATCTTCAATGTTCATCATCCGAAAAGAATAAGTACTTTCCATTTTGCCAACTTCCTATCTCTTATCTAACTCTATTTCATTTCCTTTTGCGTTTCTAACCATTTGGCCTCTGCTTCTGCTAATCGAATATAATTGGGTACAAAGGAATGAATGTCCTCTCCTGGTTTATCATATCCTAATAACGCCAGCTCGGACGGGCGGGGATTATGCTCGGTCAATTCAGCAAAAATTGCACTTTCACCAAGCGTTTGTTCAAGAACCTCACGATGCAGCTTGACGTCCGAACCAATAAACAATACCTTCCCACCATACTGCTTTAATTCGCCAGCCCAATCCTTCGATAAAATCAATTGATCCTTCACAAGGGATTCCAGCCTTCCGTGTTGATACTGATAAAGGCCTGTATAGATCTGACCCCTTCTCGCATCAAATAAAGGGGAGATACAGCCATTAAAATAACGTCCTGCTCCTGCAGCCAATACTTCAAGACTAGATACCCCCACCAATGGAATGGAAAGTGCCCACGCCAGCGTTTTAGCGATTGTCACCCCGATACGGACTCCAGTATAGGAGCCGGGCCCCTTTGCCACGACAATCTTATCTAAATCAGCAGGCTTCATTTCGCAATCAAATAATAGCTTTTCAATTGCAGGCATAACCCGAACCGAATGATTTTTCTTCATGTTGGTGATATACTCACCAATCACGCCTTCTCCATTCATTATAGCAATGCCTAATGCATAATTTGATGTATCTATTGCTAATACGTTCATGAAAAAATCTCCTTACATAATTGCTCATATCGCTCACCGGCCGGTTTAAACACCAATTTTCGGGTATCATTGCCCTGGTGATAAATATAAATATTCAACCTGTCAGGTGGCAGCTGTTCTTCTATCAAATGAGCCCATTCAACCACAGTTACTCCGTTCCCATTGAAATACTCATCAAATCCGAGATCCTCATATGAATCCTCCAAACGGTATACATCCATATGATACAGGGGCATGGTCCCATGATATTCTTTTATTATGGTAAAGGTCGGGCTGTTTACATTTCTTTGAATCCCTAACCCCACAGCCAATCCTTTTGTAAAAGCAGTCTTCCCTGCCCCTAAGTCGCCCTCAAGCGTTATTACATCCCCAGGCTGTAAAAAAGTAGCAAGGCGTTGGGAAAAACTCTGTGTATCCTCTAATTTAGTTGAAGTCATTTCATATTCAGTCATATATGATCACCTTACTGTTTGCGGCAACAATCAATTACAATATGTTCAACCTGCAAACGTCCCATTTATTCCTATTATCCCTTTATCAGTTTACATGATTTTACCCTTCAGAGCAAAAGCATGTATGTATATTCATGATTAACAAAAGCAAAGAAAAACAAACGAGGCACTGCTCGTTTGTTCAAGTGAGACTTATCGATCGTCCCTGCTATTTAATCTTAACAAAGGTAAAGAGTACTGCAGAGTTATAGTTTTCATTGTCTTTTTGAATATCTATTTGCTGAATGACAAACGTTACTTTAGCCTTGTCATTTTCCCTTGTGATCGTTGCTTCCTCAGGAGTTAATGTATATTTACTTGAATTATACTCATAATACTTTTCAAATATTTCCTTCGCTTCAATGGTTAGTAATTCTTCATTACTTTCACCCGTTAGAATAAGATCCACTTCACTATTTTTCTCTTTTGCTAAAAGCGAGTAGTTTTCTCCCTCTTTGATAAATTCACCAATCTTTTCATTGTCTTCGTTAGACATATTCAGAACGAAATAAATAAAAGTATCATAATCGGAAATATCAACAGGACTTTGTTCCTTTAGAGAAAGGGAAAGATATTGATCCTTGAAATCTCCCTTTTCATAGTATTCATAGAAGCCAAATGTTGAATAAAAATCATCATAATCATAATCTCTAGGCAGCCAATCAATATCCTTCTGATAGTTCATCATTACAAGGTAATTCATCGACTTAGTAATAACCTCTTTATCCTGATCAGAGATTGATGAATTTGGCTTCACCTCATTGTTTTCTAACATATTGTTCTTCAATAGTACCTCTTCTAATAGACTCACCTGACTGCTGCGGCTGATTGCAAAGGCATCCACTGGAGGTACAATTGATATAGCAGCAAATATAATTAATATCGGCGCTATCATTCCATTTTTACGTACTGGCATAAAACTAAGCAAAATACCTGCCGTTGCCGCAAAGATACCAAACAATATCACATAATAGCGAGTATGCATGATTCCTGTATCCGATACGCTTATAATCGAAGCAGCAATTTGGAATAGCACGATTGGAACCAGCACTTTCGGAAAAATCCTTCTAAACCATACAGTAAACTTATTCTCAATTTCACTGACTAATATATAAACAATGATAACGGCAGTAGCGTATGATACAAGCATTGGCTCTAAAAGATTATCTGTCCAAAACTCGCCGGTCATATTTCTTAAGATGTAAGTAAGCAGAATAACCGTAAACACGGCAATGAGTGGAATAAAAATATAGGATAAGAGAACCTCTAAAAACTTTGGACAATGCGCTGCCTTGTGGATGGTTTTCTCCTGATCCACCCTATTCTCCTCGGTGTTTGCAGCTCCTGGATACACAGGAATCAGCGATAGAAAAAACATGGGTGCAAAAAGGATAAAGACAATATTTGCTGAATGAGAATATACCTTATAGTCTAGCTGAAAAATCAGCTGATCAATGGCAGTTATAATTATTGAAATTCCAGCAAATAAAATTCCAGAGAAGAACAAAGAATGAAAAAATGATTTAAATGTAATCATAAAGCTTTTGTTAAAGCTCGTGCGGCTTTTTATGACAGGTACCCAAATAAATGCAATAAGAAGAGCAAACAGCGCAACCGAAGTTCTGATGCTGATTTCCATGCTTAATTGCGGAGCTGGCCTGATAATTAAGTAATATCCGGCGGTTAAAACAAAAGCTACACTCATTAAAAGGAGGCGGCTCGATTGTTTGGAAAAAAATCGTTCATAGGCTGTCTGAAAAACAGCACTACTAAATGCCCCCACAACGAATGTTAACAGAAGCTTTGAATAATCTTTTTCGGAACTGATATCGATTGCATTTACAATGCCTGCTAACAAAAGAAATATGGTCGTCAACGGATAACGGGCAATAGCATCGGCCAAACCTCTGAACCTGTTTAAAAGCCTATTAATCGGTTTCACTGCTGTCATTCCCTTCTATTGAATAGTTGAATCCATTTCTCTTGAGATATGGTAGAACATTACCATCTATGTAAAGTATATCATTGTTACGATGTTTATAGATGTACTGGGACAATGGAATTCGAAATTTATTATATATTATTTATAGATTCTTTTAAAAAGTCTATACAACAAAAAAAGAGTACCCTATTGGATACTCTCTCGCTTGTCGACGTTCTACTCTCACAGGGGTAAGACCCCAACTACCATCGGCGCTGAGAAGCTTAACTTCCGTGTTCGGGATGGGAACGGGT
>NZ_JBHZRC010000017.1:0-79684 GCF_043641075.1 Niallia oryzisoli
TCAAAGCCTGTGAAATTTTACTCTTCGTAAAATTTCACAGGCTTTTTCATTTCAGAAGGGGGTTTTGTCCCAGCCTCTTTTTACCTTATGTGATTATTTATTTATCGCTGGATTCGCATTGAGAAATTGCTGGATTCTTTCCGCCGCTTGAGCAAGTCTATCCGAAGGCTGGACAAGAGCCATTCGCACATACCCTTCACCTAATTTACCAAATGCATCACCTGGAACAACCGCTACTCCTGCCTTTTCAATTAATTCAAACGCAAATTCACGGGAAGTCCACCCCGAAGGGATCTTAGCCCAAACGAACATGGTCGCAGGAGACTTTACAACTTGCCATCCAGCCTTTGCTAAGCCTGAAATGAATACATCGCGACGGGATTCGTACTCTTTTACCTGTTCCTCAAGGGCTGAGTAGTCTGAGGTCAGAGCCGTAACTGCGGCCATTTGAATGGGATAAAAAATTCCATAATCAATATGTGACTTTAAGGCAGCCAATATCCTGATAGCCTCCGGATTTCCTACAACATATCCAATGCGGCAGCCTGCCAAATTAAAGGTTTTAGAAAGTGAGTTAAACTCAATTCCTACCTCTTTTGCACCTGGAACAGACATGAAGCTTATTTTGGGATGCTGGTCGAAAATCAATTCTGAATAGGCAAAATCATGTGCGACAAGGATATTATTTTTTCTCGCAAACGCAACAACCTCTGCAAAGAAGGACTCATTCGCTAAGGCGGTAACCGGATTTCCCGGATAGCTGATAATCATCATTTTCGTTTTTTGTAAAATCTCTGTTGGAATTTCATCAAGCTTTGGCAGGTATTGATTCTCCTCCAGCAACGGCATTGGATACACAAGACCGCCAGCTAGCGACACACTCGCTTCATAAATAGGATAACCCGGGTCTGGAACCAAGACATACTCACCAGGATTAACGATGGCGGTTGCCAAATGGGAAAGCCCATCCTGAGAACCCATCAGCTGCAAGACCTCTTCTTGCGGATGGATGTCCACTCCATATCGCTGTTTATAAAAGTGTGAAACACCTTCATGAAATTCTTCTATTCCCTTTAACGTGTAGCCATATTTCGTTCTATCTTTACTATGCTCTAAAAGGGAATCAACCACATAAGAGGAAGGCATCATATCAGGACTCCCGACACTTAAATCAATCACATCAATTCCTCTTTTAAGAGCATCCTGTTTTTTCCCTGCAAGTTCAGTAAAAATACCAGTTGTTAATTTCTTTAGTTTCTCCGATGCAACAATCTTCATTGTTTTCCCCCAAATCTTTTTTTGCATTTTTCAGTATCCCGTAGATTCTATCTAAATGTTACCATAATTATATGATGATAGGATTCGCCTCAATAAATTTAGTTGACATCCCAAGTAAAAAACCTTTATAATTTATCTTGAATTAAAGATTTTTTAAATAAAAGTAATTAACAAAAAAAACATCATGAGCTTAACTGTTTAAGGTAACGATATATTTACTAGCACAAAAATAACAATCAAAGGGGATTATTATGATAAGAAAAATAGACAACTCAAAAATGGGAAGAAGCAACCTTGGCTGGCTCCAAAGTATTTTTCATTTTTCATTCGCAGAATACTATAATCCAGCCAATATCAATTTCGGTGCGCTGCGTGTCATCAATGACGATTTAATTGCACCTCAAACCGGCTTCGGTACCCACCCGCACCGGGATATGGAAATCATTTCATATGTTGTTGATGGAGAACTAACACATGCAGATAGTATGGGAAATGAAAATTCAATTACACGCGGCCAAGTCCAATATATGAGTGCGGGTACTGGCGTTCTGCACAGTGAATACAATCATGGACAAGATACGTTAAGAATGCTGCAAATCTGGATTATTCCTGATCAGAGAAACTATACACCAAATTATGGCGATTACCGTTTTAATTGGGACGACCGTCAAAATAAATGGCTTCACATGGTATCAAAAAAAGAAGGAAATGCTCCAATTAAAGTTAATCAAGATGTTAACTTCTACTCACTAGAGCTTTCTAAGGATAACGAGATTAGCTTTCCTGTAAAACAAGGAAGACAAGCCTATTTAGTTCAAATAGAAGGTGCATCAACCATCAATGACACTTCTTTAACGGCACGGGATGGACTGGAAATTGTTGAGGAGGATATTACAATTCACGCAGCTGAAACCTCACACTTTCTAGTGATAGAAATGTCAATGGCAGTTGAATAGAAATAGAACGACAAAGAGCGAGCAGTGTCCTGTTCGCTCTTTGTTTAAATCAGATTTTTGGCTTCTTCAATAAACTTATTAGAAACAATTGATTGTGTTCGATTGATATTGTATACAAGATAGAAATATCTTTCATGGTCAAAATGCTCAATGTCATACAAACGAATTTTTTCACTTCCGCTATATTCTCTTGCAGCAATCTCTGACATAATCGAAATTCCAATGCCTTCTTTCACAAACTGCAATAGGCTTTGACTGCTGTCCGTATAGGCAATAGTGTTCAATTGATCATGCGAAATCCTATTTTCTTTAAAAAATCGTTCAAGAAGTGCATTCGTTCCAGAATCAGAATGGCGCATAACAAAAGGATACTTTACCAGCTCATCTATATTTACCGGGCTTTTAAATTCCAGCTCATCAGATGAGACTAGCACTAATTTCTCCTTTATTAGCGGTATATACTGCAGCTTATCATTATCATATTTTTCACCGATAATGCCAAAATCAACTGATCCATTTAATACTTTTTCGGCTGCATTCTTAGAAGATGATTGATTAATATAAAAAATAACATGTGGAAAGCTCTTTCGAAACTGCTTTACCATTTTTGGAATCATAAATTGCCCAGGAACAGAGCTTGCCGCAATACGGATATTCCCCTTTAATTCTGTCATATCTTGACTTAAATCAAGCAAAGCCTGATCCTTTAGCTCTAATAGCTTTAAGGCCCATTCATACAGCCTTTCTCCATGTGGAGTCAGAACACTCTCTCTTCCCACACGATCAAAAAGAGTAACATTAAACATTTTTTCCAGCGAATGAATATGTGAGCTGACAGTGGATTGGCTTAAGTAAACATGTTCAGCTGCTTTGGAAAAGCTTCTGTGCTCAACCACCTTCGTAAAGATATATAATTGATGTAAATCCATATCACACCTCAAATCCAACCATCAAACGATTAAAATTCGTATAAAAAAATAAAGGTTGATTTTATTATTATAACTTTATAATGATTAGAATGAAAATTTTTCTTGGATCATTTACGACTTTTAACGTATATGGACCAGTTCCCCTACATACCTTAGTGTGATATCCAAATTGATCGTCAGAGGTGATGAAATGCATTTTCCCCCTCGCTATCAGAACTATCAGCCATATACACCATATAGAAACGGCTATCCTTTTACAATGACCATTGAAGGAGAAGGTCAATTAAAGGTTAAGCCTGACCAGGCAACCATTTCATTAGGTGTTGTAACGGAAAATCTCAATCCACAAAAGGCTCAGGAAGAAAATGCTGAAATTACTAGTTCAGTGATTCTTGCATTAAAAGAAGCAGGGATTGACGAAAATGATATTAGAACAACTTCCTATTCAGTCAATCCCCGCTATGATTATATTGATGGAAAATCAGTCCTAAGAGGCTATGAAGTAGAGCACCAGTTGGAAGTAACCGTGAAAAATCTGGCTGCCATTGGAAGCATTTATGATACAGCTATAAAAAATGGAGCAAATCGGAGCGGAATGATTCAGTTTCTTGTTGCACAGCATGATCTCTTTTATCGAGAAGCACTTAACAGAGCTGTCCAAAATTCAAAGGAGAAAGCCGAAGAAATAGCTCAATCGATTGGAGCAGTACTAAACCCCATGCCAATAAAAATAACAGAGCTGCGAGATCAGCCCATTACACCTTTCCCAGCTTTTTCAATCGGAGCCACTGCAGTTACGAAGCATGAAGCACCGCCGATTCAAACGGGTGTCCACACAATTATTGCACGAATCAAAGTGGTCTATGCCTATAACGGATGAATACACCTTATATAAAAAGAAGCTGGTTAACTCCCTTCAAACGAAGTGGTTTAACGAACTTCTTTTTTGTCATTATCTGGCGTTTACTAAGCTTTCTATTTCCTTTTTGGAAGGAAGCGCTGAAATGGCTCCAGATCCTGTTGTTGTTAATGCCCCGCTTGCATTTGCAAAGCTCAGTATTTCTTTATGATGTAAATGTACTATTGTTTCTAAGTTTAAGGTATTAGTCTCAAATTCTAACAGTTTATATAATAACCCACCAATAAATGCATCACCGGCACCAGTCGTGTCTTTTACTTCGACTGAATATCCTTTTGAATGATATTTTTCTGATAGCATGATTAATTCTGCACCAGCTGCACCCTTTGTGAACACTACTGCTTTTACCTTTCCCATAAACAAGGATTGAAGTGCTTCTTCCTCATTATTGATTCCGGTAATAAACTCAAGCTCTTCATCAGAAACCTTTACTATGTCTGCAAGGGGAAGAAACTCAAGTATTGCTTTTCGACAGTCTTCTTTATTATTCCATAGTGGCAGCCGTACGTTGGGATCAAAACTAACCATTCCACCTGCCTCTGAAACGGCATGTATTGCTTTCTTATGCGCTTGTTTCATTGGGCTCTCAACAAGATCCACAGAACAAAAATGAAGAAAATCACCCTCTTGAAACCAAGTTGGATTCACTTCCTCCTCTTTTAACAATAAATCTGCCGAGGGATTTCGATAGAAGGAAAAATCACGTTCCCCGTTTTCCTTAAGTGATACAAACGCTAAAGCTGTATTGGCTTCATCTGTCCGAAATATCTTATCTGTTTCAACCCCGGCCTCAATGAGTTTCTCCACTAAAAAATCTCCAAAAGCGTCCTTCCCTAATTTTGAAATCATAGAGGAGCTTTGCCCGTATTTTGAAACAGCTGCCGCCACGTTTGCCGGCGCTCCCCCGGGTGTTCTCTCAAAGGAATAAACGTCTTTTAAAGCTGCCCCTTTTTGCATTGGAATAAAATCAATTAATACTTCACCAATTGCAAACAGTTTTCCCATAGTTTCCACCTCATAAATCATTAAACTTCTTTGCCATATTCCATTTCATTGCCCTCAATTTTGTATGACCACCGTTAGCAAAGAAGTGTATCCCTCTGCTATCTTGATGAGGAAAAATTCTGCCTGTAAACACTTCTTCCCCATTATTTACGAACACTTCAACCGAAGATACATCAACAAATAGACGAAACGAAACGATATCACCATCTAAGTGACATTTTCTTATCTCACCAAACTCCATACCGACTGGCTGGCCGGAATGAGTTCGATCAAAAATAACCATCTTTTCAGCTGCATCATACTTAATGGTTGTTTTTTCCTGATGACCGACACGTACCTCTATTCCAAATTCCTGAGCATTACTTTCAGAGAACTCAATCAAAAGCTCGTAAGCATCGCCAGTAAATCCATCAATTGAAATACATTCATTTTTGAGCGTGATTTCGGCTTCAATCATTTCTCCTCGAAGACTTTCAAGCTCTATTACTGGCTGTTGGTAAAGCTTCCCTCCCCTGATTGATAGTTCTCTCGGAAGCGTTAAACAGTGAGCCCAGCCATTTTTATCTGTCGGATAGTCAATTTCCGGCAGACCCATCCAACCAACTACTATCCTGCGCCCTTTGGGGTCACACATGGATTGTGGCGCATAAAAATCAAAGCCTCTATCGAGTTCATGAAACTCTCCATGAGTCAGCTGTTGTTTGTCTATATCTAACGGACTGCCCATTACATAGCCTGATTGGTAAATATTTTGGAAATGGTCCCCTTCAGCTGCTATGCCTTGTGGCGAGAATAGAAGAATTCCTTTTCCATCAAGTTCAAAGTAATCGGGGCATTCCCACATATAGCCAAAATCTTTTAACCTTGTTTCGATTTCCCCTTGGAACGACCACTCCTTCATATCGGAAGATTGATATAAAACAACACATCCAGTTCCGCATTCCTTTTGTGCTCCAATTATTGCATAGAAGTGGTCATCTTGTTTCCATACCTTTGGATCTCGAAAATGATCTGTATACCCTTTTGGTACTCCATCAATAATAGGTTTATCCAGTTTTGTAATGGTTCCCGTTCTGTCCATGACGGCTAAACATTGATAAGGATGCCTTTCCCAATAATCATCCCTAGTGTTGCCAGTATACATTAAAAGTAAATTTCCTTCATGTTCAATCGCACTGCCAGAATAAACACCATGACTGTCAAACTGGTTCGTTGGCTTGATTGCAATCCCTACGTTCTCCCAATGAACCAGGTCCTTGGATTTTGTATGAAACCAATGCTTTAACCCATGTACCGGACCCAGAGGAAACCATTGATAGAATAAATGGTATTCACCATTGTAGTAGCTAAAGCCATTTGGATCGTTCAATAGACCAGTAACTGGTTGTATATGGTAGGACTGTCTCCATGGACATTCATTTACTATTTTTTCTAATGCAGTTAATTCTTCTACTGTAACATCTTCAAGCGCTCTATATCGTTCTTCTTTTGTCCATTCCATGTTGATCAACTCCTAAAAAAAGAAAGGAGAATCATCGGACTCTCCATTCAATTATTCATTATTACGCTGCTTTTTTTTCCACTCCTGCACTTTTTCTCTTTTTCTCATTTCTTCCAGCTAATATCATGGTGACAATAAACGAAACGGCAAAGGCAATGGCCATCCCAATAATATAAGAGATGATTGTATCTGGTCTGATTGAGATGATTCCCGGAAGACCCGCAGCCCCCAATGCAGTTGCTTTTACTTTGAATAAAGTGACAAAGCCGGATCCTACTGCCGAACCAATGATGGCACCAATAAATGGATAACGCAGCTTTAAATTAATTCCAAACATAGCTGGCTCTGTAATTCCTAATAAAGCTGATATTCCTGCAGCAGATGCAGTTCCTTTGACCTTAGCATCACGAGTTACCTTTAAGACAGCAAGTGTTGCAGCCCCTTGTGCAACGTTCGACATGGCAGCAATAACGAAGATAAAGGATCCTCCTGTCTTAGCCATATCAGCTAGTAACTGAGTTTCCACAGCGATAAAGCTGTGATGCATCCCTGTAATAACAATCGGAGCGTATAATAAACCAAAAATAATTCCTCCAACGGCTCCGGTTGCATCATAAAGCCAAACAATGCCATCTGTTAAAAGATTACCTGCAGATCGAGTAAGCGGTCCTACTAATGTAAAAGTTAAAATGCCTGTAACAAAAATCGAGATTAAAGGTGTTAACAAATTATCCAACGCGGATGGGATAACCTTTCGCAAATAGGTTTCTGTTTTTGCCAATATATATGAAGCAGCGAGAACAGGAAGTACGGTTCCTTGATATCCTACTTTTTCAATTTCAAAGCCAACTATCTTCCAAACTGGAACTTCATTATTAAGTAAAGCTGCACCATAACCATAGCCATTTAATAGGTCTGGATGAACCATAAGCATCCCAAGTGTTGCTCCAAGATAAGGGTTACCGCCAAAACGTTTGGTTGCAGAAAAGCCAATTAAAATGGGCAGGAATACAAAAGCTGCATTGGCAAATGTATTAATAAGTGCAGCTAAATCCGTCATTCCAGGATAAGCAGTGACTAATGATTTACCATCAATAAAAAGATCCTCTGCTGTTAATACATTATTAATCCCCATCAATAGACCGCCAGCAACAATTGCCGGGATAATTGGTACAAAAATGTCTGAAAGCATTTTTACAAATTGCTGCAAAGGGTTAAGCTTTTTACTCGCTGCATCCTTCACATCACTTGTAGACATCTCTGTTTGATCGGATAGTTTTGCAAAATGCTTATATACTTCATTTACTGTCCCAGACCCTAAAATAATCTGATACTGTCCCCCAGTTGAAAAAGTACCTTTTACGATTTCCATGTTATCTAGCTCTGATTGGTCTATAGCTGACTCATCATGTAACACTAGACGAAGACGAGTAGCACAGTGTGCTGCAGCTGATACGTTTTCTTTCCCGCCAATGGCTTCTAAAATCTCTTCAGCAACTTTCTTATGGTTCATCTTTTTTCACCTCTTATTTATAATCGTTTCTTCGGAACCGGTTCCAAAACACCGCAAAAAAATATTCATTATGGAGGATATTACGGAACCGGTTCCAATTTGATGGAAAAAAAATATCAAAAAGGAGAAACCGATTTCAACTATTACCAATCAATCGGTTCTTTTTGGAACCGGTTTCGTTACTTGTATTATAATGTCCCTTTTAATAGATTGTCAACGCTTTCTCGCTCAATAATTTCAAATTTAGATATCGTCAGTTGATCCAATTGTTTTTCATTTATTAGATCGATTATGTTTTCAGCGGCTTTTTTACCAGCTTCTTTATAAAAAAACTTGGCTGTTGTTAGTCCCGGATGGATAATTTCTGTAACCTCATATCCACCAAAACCTGTAACTGAAAGATCCTTAGGTATCGTTAATCCCATTACATAGGCCACTTTATGTACCCCAAGTGCGATATTATCAGTTGCACAGACAACAATAGTTGGTTTAAATTCATTGATTATTTTATAGGCTGCAGATTGAGCCGAAGGAATATTGAATTCCGTTTCATAATAGCGTACCTCACAGTCTTTTCTACCTTCCAGTGCCATTTGGAATCCCTTTTTCCGCTTAACACCAACAGCTATATCCTTCTCTGTTACACCCAAATAAGCTATTTTACGATGACCTTTTTCAAGGATATATTCCCCAATTTTATATCCCGCATGATAATCATCGTGAATAAGGCTGTGAAGGTCTTTATGCTCTTGACCAATCAACAGAACCGGAACGTTCACATCAGCAAATGCCTGTAAATGTAAATCTGTAATCTCTGTGGCCAGTAGGATAATACCTGCCATTTTTTGTTTTGCAAAACTATAAATACTTTCAATTTCACGTTCTATTTTTTGACTTGTATTAGAAATAAGCATCTGAAAGTTCGCTTTTTTTAATTGTTCATCAATCCCAATTAGAGTTTGGGAGGCAGCATATGAATCAAGTCGTGGTACGACGGTTCCAATAATGTTCGTCTTCTTTGCCTTTAAGCTTTGAGCAAATGGATTTGGCGAATAATCGGTTTCTTCTATTGCCGACTGGATCTTCTTTTTTGTTTCTTCACTTACAGAGCCGCCATTTAAATAACGAGAAACGGTACTTTTTGCCACTCCTGCAATTTTTGCAATATCTGAAATTGTACTAACCATTCATTTCTCCCCATATTTATTTCTTTTCTTCATTATATCCTATTCATATTTTAGTTAAAAATAAATCTAAGAAGGATTTTACAAAAAAGGCTCTGTTCAACTTTGTTGTTGATTTCCGTTCCAGTCACTTCGCTTTCCGTGGGCGACCGCAGGAGTCTTCGTGCCTTCCACGGAAATCTACAAGTGTCCAAAATCAACACCGTGCTTTAACAAGCAACAAAAAAAGAAAGGTATTAAGCATTCGAATCATGATGCCTGATACCTTCCTTATTACAGTTTTATGATCTCTAATGAATATTTTTTGACACATACTTTCCATAGTCTGGTAATGCAATCGCATCAAATTCCTTCACCAGCTTTTGCAGGCTTTCTGTTAATTCTGTTCCTGACATCGGCAATCCATGACCTGTTATAGCAACGGAGGGATTTAATGCTTCCAATTTTTCAACGGATGCTCGTGCTGCATCCCAGTCGGTTGTTAAGTATCTCGGCGGACCGCTTATTTCCAGCTCCTGTGTCAGCACTTTATAAAGATATTCCTGTTTTACTGTCACAAAAGCATCTCCTGCAATTAATGCCCGGTCTTCCTCGCGAAAAAGAGAAATATGCCCTGGTGTATGACCCGGAGTATGAATCCACCGGAACGAAGGCATATGCGGCACACTTCCATCCGAAGGAAGGGCCTCTACATGAGTTCCTAAATTTATTGGCTCAATTGGAAACATTGGGGACATTTTGGCAACCATTCCCCCTTCAACCGTAGGGTCTGGTTCAGGATATCTTTTTTTCCCCGTCAAATAAGGCATTTCTAACTCATGGGCATAAACAGGAATTCTCCAATGGTTTACTAATTCAATAATAGCTCCTACATGATCAAAATGACCATGAGTTAGTATGATTGCCTTCGGTGGATTATTTTCTCCAAATCGTTCCACTGTTACAGAGATAATTTCATCTGCTGATTTTGGCATACCAGCATCAACTAACACAAAATCCTTTGAATCTGGCTGGCCGACAAGACAAATATTGACTATTTGAATGGTATGACTGTATAAATCAGGTAACACATCTATTCCAACACCACTGCCAATTGATGTTGCTGGAATAAATTTATAATCATCACCGTATGACATAGGTTCACTCATAAAAAAACCTCCATAAGTTCGATAGCAAGGATAGTTTCTCCCTATGCAGTCCGTTTATTCCGAAGACAAACAGATCATCCACAGGAAGGCATAAAATAAATCATATTGCTCCAAACTAAGCTAAACAACCAATAGGAGGATCTCACATGTCACAACAATGCTTTTACTGTGCAAATGATACAGAAAAAGATGTCATTCACCATGTTACATTTCATGTGTCAAATTCCGAAAGAGAAGAACTTTTGTGTGAAGAGTGCTATCAAGAATGGCTTCAGGGAATAAAAGGGTAAATGCCTTTAGAAAATTGCATATGCCTGTCCAGCTTCCCCATTTTGTTGGGTAGCCAATAGACCGATTGGCTGCCTACGATACTAGTTTTTCAATTAATAAAAGCAGCCTACCCAACTGGCCGCCTTACGTTACATGTACTATTTCATTACATCTATATGATTCTTCATATACTCCCAGTGTTGCGGTGCAGTCAGACCGATATGCCAAAATGTTGTTCCAAGTAATTGATATTGGTCTATTAAATTATATTTTTCTATATAGCTCCTTATGTCCTCGAACCAAACGATATGTTCATCAATTCCTCTCCAATAACGAAACCACGGTGCTTGGGCATTCGTATCATATTGAATGGGTTCTTCCACAGTAAGGGCAAGATTTTGCGCACCTTGAACGGACATCGCAGCCGTCACATGACTTGAGACTACCTTATCATACCCATACAAGGGGAGTGATATTTGAAGCTTCCTTGGATTAATCTGTGTGGTGGCATACTGGACTACTTGTTCAATCCAGCCTATTGGGGCGATAGGATCGGGCGGTCCTGTCGGGTAACCATAGTCTATCGTCATCACGGCAACAAAATCAGCAATAGCTCCAATGGCTCTATAATCATAGCCGCCAACAATAGGATTTTGGGGCAAATCTTCACTTTTTGCATGTACGTTTACATGCAAAATCAAACCTCCTAGCCGGGCCTTTAATTCTCTCAAAAATAGAATGAAATCATTTCTCCGCGCTGGAGGAATAAATTCAAAGTCTATACTGACTCCACCATAGCCTCTTTGTTTGGCCAGATGCACTAAGCTCATAATTAAATTATTCCTCGTTGTTGGATTTCGGAGCACATTTCCAATTAATTCTGGACTAAATTGATTAGTTAAATTTCGAATCATTAATAATGGAATGACGTTCAGCTGTCTGCTTCTTTCCACCAGTCCACTGTCATTTAACCTCATGAAAGCATAGCCTTGATTTGTGAGGGCATAGGCGGTTACAGCCAAATATGATAAATGACTTGATGTTGCCTCTAAGCTCTGAATTGACGCTTCGAGTGAGAAAGGCAGGACAAAGCCTAACGTTGCAATTTTCATTTTTATTGGTGAAGGGATACGTAATCTCTGTCCAACAGATAAACTAGCACTTGTTTGCAATCCAAGATTCTCATTGATGATCGCAGTAACAGTCGTTTGATAACGCTGAGCTATACTCCAAAGCGAATCCCGTGCATTCACCTGATAATGTCGAATCTGTAATGGACCATTTTGGGGAATATAAAGGGCAAGTCCGGGTACAATGTTAGCTGCTGGTGTTAGTCCATTTATGCGGACAATTGTGGAAACTGGAATACCATAGTTACTGGAAATTGCCCATAAACTTTCACCGCTTTTTACCACATGAACAGCCATCCCTTTTTCCTCCTTTTTGACCATTTTATTTTTCGCAAAGAGCATATATGCTCTAATCAAAAAAACAATTACAACGCAAAAAAGTAACTTCATAATAAAGTTACTTTTTTCAACTATCCTCTTTATTTTTCGTACGAATAAGATCATCCATGCCGGTGTGTAACTTTCTCCTGCCAAATATGCTTAACAGCAAGTACTGGATGATATACAAGCATCCATGGACCTGAAAAAATCATAACATCTTTAATTTTTTGGCGATAGTCTGGTTTATAGCAATGGACAGGACAATACGAGCAAAAGCTCTTATCTTCCCCAAATTGACAGAAGGACAATCTCTTCATGGCATATTCTTGTAAGTCCTGACACTCTTCACATAGTTCATGGCGATGATGATGATTTTTCCGACAATAGACCTCAATCATTTTTGTGACCGTTTCTTTTTCCTTTTCAATTCTTGGTCCGGTATTGAGTATTTTTTTTTGTCTAGTAGTAGTCACCTTTCACAACCCTCACTTCTTAATGTATTTACTATATTTAGATTACAATCTCAACTAAACCATACCATATTTGCAAAATTAATAGATTGATTTATATCACATATTACTTAGATTTCCGTTCAAGAAACTTCGCTTTTCGCGGGCGACCGCCGAGCCTCCTCGACACTGCGTGTCTGCGGGGTCTCGGCTGTCTCGCTTCTCCCACAGGACATTGAATTACTTCTTCGAATCCGCCCACGCACGAGAAAATTCGATAGAATTTTCGAGGAGTCTTCGTGCCTTCCACTCCAATCAGAAAGTATCCAAAATTAACATTGCTCTGTATCAATATAAATAACCCGTTAGAACAAGACTTATTTGTCTTCTCCTAACGGGTTAACTAATTTCCAGCCAATTTCGTTACACCTTTTATGTTCCTGGACGTTTCTCCCAATGGATCCTCTGATGGTGTTGACCGTTTAATAAAGAAAGCCAATACAAGCGCAAAAGCAATAACAATGGTACTAATAAAGAAGGTAAAGTTAATTCCATCTAACGTTGCAGTCAAAAGCATTTGCTGCTGTATTTCTGCTGTTGGCTGACCTCCTCCTTGATGAAGGGCATCTGTCATCAGTCTCGTCATCACCGATTCCGTGCGGATTGACATGATTGTTACTAAAATCGCTGTTCCAATTGCTCCAGATACTTGGTTTAACGTATTATTCATCGCCGTACCGTGAGGATAGTATCGTCGTGGAAGCTGATTTAAGCCATTTGTTGATACAGGCATCATCACGAGTGACAATCCAAACATCCTGATAGCGTGAATAATGACTAAAGACATGTAGGTCGTTTCGAATGTTAATTGACTAAATAAATACGTTGCAATGGACGTAATGGCTAAGCCTGTAATGGCTAAAATCCTGCCGCCAATTCGATCAAATAATCTCCCTGTTATGGGAGACATGGCCGCGTTAAGAAGTGCTCCTGGCAGCAGCATTAATCCAGCATCCATTGGTGAAATTCCGCGAATGGTCTGAACGTAAATTGGCAGCAATAAAAACCCGGAAAACATCGCCATGTTCATAACCATCGTAATAACAGAAGATAAGGCAAACATCGGATACTTATAAACACCAAAGTTAAGCATTGGATCAGCAAGTTTTGCCTGACGTAAAATAAATATTATTAGTGAAACAGCTCCAATGCCAATCGTTACATATACTTGAGGATTATCCCACCCTTGATTTCCTGCCGAACTAAAGCCATATAATAATCCGCCAAAACCGATACTTGACAGCAAGACTGATAAAGAATCCAGTCTTATATCCACTTTCTCCTTTTTGTCCTTCAGCATGAAGAATCCAATTAAAAGAACCACAATGGCTATCGGCGTTATAAAGTGGAACAGCATTCGCCAATCATAATGCTCCACAATCCATCCAGACAGGGTAGGCCCAATTGCCGGGGCAAACATTAAAATTAAACCAAAGACGCCCATCGCTGTACCACGTTTATGAATTGGAAAACTAACTAACATAACATTCATTAATAAAGGCATCATGATGGCTGCGCCAGCTGCTTGAACCATACGACCTATCAATAATATGAAAAAAAGATGTGAAATCCCGGCAATTATGGTTCCTGCAGTAAACAAACCCATTGCTGTAAGAAATAATTGCCTTACCGAGTATTTACGAATCAAAAAAGCCGTTGTAGGAATCATGACCCCGCTCACAAGCATAAAGCCAGTGGTTAACCACTGAACCGTTGATGTTTCAACATGTAAGTCTTTCATAATTGATGGTAACGCAATATTCAGTAAGGTATTATTTAAAAAGGTAATAAAAGCACCGACCAAAAGGACTGCAATCAGTCCATAGGGCGGGCGGGCAGTATTGATCGATTGATCCATTGTTGTTCCCCCTAACTGCAATTCGTTCACTCGATAAACTGTGTTTCATAAGAATGGTCATCTAACAGTAGTTTAGTTTATTACATGCAAAATATCCGCACATTATCTATCTCGATATACTTTTACGGCAGGAGCATCTCTGATATAAAATCAAAAAGCTACTTTCAACAGAAAGTAGCTTTTCATCATAATTGCGATATTATGCTTCTCCAAAAATGTCTTTCCATTCATTTCTCTTGTCCAGCATTTCATGAGCCAATAGCTTAGCTCCTTCCAAGCTATGGCTGGCAGCCCAGCCACATTGAACCTCATTACATGCCGGTACTTCATTCGCTTCCAATACATCCTTTAGAGTCTTCTCCAGAATATCCAGAATCTCATCCTCATTATCATGATTAATCATGGTTAAATAATAGCCAGTCTGGCAGCCCATTGGACTTACATCCACAACTAGATCTGTATGATTGCGGATGTTTTCCGCCATTAAATGCTCCAGTGAATGCAGAGCAGGCATTTCCATATGCTCCTTGTTGGGCTGCTTAAAACGAACGTCATACTTATGAATGACATCACCATTTTGTCCAGTCTTTACGCCCGCCAAGCGAACATATGGAGCCTTTACTTTTGTATGATCAAGATTAAAGCTTTCAACATTCATTTTTTTTACCATCATAATCACTCCTTCATTAACTTATCCTATCTATATAAGCTTCCCAATCCCCCGGCGTCGCCAAGATGCGGCACGTCGAAGGAAGCATATAGATTATAACATATACCTACTCTTGTCATTTATAGATGGATTAACGGATAAAGCCAGGGCAGAATAATCGATGTAAGAATTGCCGCAAACCCCATCGCCATACTTGAGACGGCTCCTTGAATCGGTCCTTCCCTTACAGCTTGGCTCGTTCCAATAACATGTGAAACCGTTCCAATTCCAAGACCTCGTGAAAAAGGGTCAGAAATCTTCGTTAAGGTTAATAGTGCAGGTGCTAATATTGCGCCAAAAACCCCGGCAAGGATGACAAAGGCTGCGGCAAGTGAAGGATCTCCTCCTACAAGCAAAACCGCTTCAATCGCAACTGGAGTTGTCACAGCTTTCACGGTCGAGGTTGCCTGGATCGTTTCCGATAAGCCAAGAACCTTCGATAACCAAACAGCCGAAACAATCGTCGAAATCGTGCCAATGATTAAGCCGAATAAGGCCGGAACCAATTTTTCCATAATCACCTGCCTGTTATGGTACATTGGTACAGCAAGAGCAACGGTTGCAGGTCCCAATAGGAATGTCATCCATTCCTTTGCAGGTGTATATTCGTCATAGGAAATTCCCATAAAATGAAGCACTGTAATCATGGCGATTGTTGCCGTTAGGACTGGTGTCGTAAGCGGTGATGCAACACGTACGGACAACCATTTCGCACCAAGGTATACAATAATCGTCAATACAATACTAATGAGAGTTAGACTGTGACTGAGACTGTTCATGCTTAGATACCGCCCTTCTTGCTAGAAACTGCGTCAATCCTGAAGTCACGAGTAATCCAATAGTAGAGCTAACAACAATCATAATCAATAATTGGATCCCACTTGCTCGGATTAATCCCCCATAATTCATTAACCCTACTGCAAAGGGAATGAAAAAAAAGGCTAGATGCTTATTAAAAAAGGTAGCTGCCTTGTCAATATGCTGTACTTTTATAATTCCGCTGACTAACAGTAAGAATAATAAAATCATGCCAAACACACTGGCAGGTACAGGCAAATCTAGGAAACTAACAATAAAATCCGAAATAGCATAAATCAGCCAAATAAAAAAAAGCTGCAAGATAAATTTCATAACCTTGTCACTCCTACATAAGACTAGCATCATCCATAATAAGATTTAAATAAATGATTGATGCAAAGAGAGTCTAATTTTGCAAGGAAATTAGGCTTTTTCAATTATATCATACTGATTCCCTTATATTCTTGTATTAATTTTCCAGAACGGAGGGATACATGATGAGTGAGAGGCTTTCCAGTACAAATAGGAGCCATCTATTACAGAAGATCAAACAACATGAATTTGATTTATTGATTATCGGCGGCGGGATTACCGGGGCCGGCATTGCATTAGATGCGGCAAGCAGAGGAATGAGTACGGCACTGATTGAAATGCAGGATTTTGCTGCCGGAACCTCCAGCCGTTCTACCAAACTGATCCATGGCGGTCTTCGTTATTTGAAAAAATTTGAGCTCGGACTTGTTTCTGAGGTTGGAAGGGAACGAGCGATTGTCTATGAAAATGGACCACATGTTACAACACCACTAAGAATGCTGATACCCGTTTACAAGAATACTGGATTAGGGATGTTCACCACCTCTATGGGATTGAGGCTCTATGATTTTCTAGCAGGCGTAAAAAAGAACGAACGCTGCCGTATGTTTCGTAAGGAAGAAATGCTGACGCTCGAGCCCAAGCTTAACAAGCATGGCTTATTAGGCGGAGGAATGTTCGTTGAATATCGTTCAGATGATGCCAGATTGACAATTGAAGTGCTGAAGGAAGCAGTAAGCCACGGAGCATTTATCATGAATTACGCGAAGGCAACGGATTTTATCTATCAGAACAACAGAGTCTCAGGTGTTTATATAGAAGATCAATTGGATGGGCAAATGGTTGAAATTCACGCCAAAAAGATTGTGAACGCAGCCGGTCCATGGGTTGATCAATTGAGGGAGAAAGACCGTTCTTTAGTGGATAAGCATTTATACTTAACGAAAGGAATTCACCTTGTTTTCGATCAGAGCGTGTTCCCTTTACAGCATTCCGTCTATTTTGACACTCCTGACGGACGAATGGTCCTGATCATTCCTCGGGATGGAAAGACCTACGTTGGCACGACAGATACACCCTACAAGGGTGATGTAGCTAATCCAAGAATAACAGTCAGCGACCGGGATTATCTCATAAATACCATTCATTATATTTTTCCGAATTTAAACATTCAAGCACATGATATTGAATCAGGCTGGGCAGGAGTCAGGCCATTAATTCATGAAGCGTCTAAGGGGCCGTCTGAAATTTCACGAAAGGATGAAATATGGACCTCCCCATCAGGATTAGTATCCATAGCTGGCGGCAAGCTGACCGGCTATCGCAAAATGGCGGAAAAGGTTGTCGATACCCTTGTAAAAGCCTTTTACAAAGAAACCGGCGTTACATTTTCTCCCTGCAGAACGAAACAGCTGCCGATTTCAGGCGGATCTGTTGGCGGCTCACAGTACTTCCCTGCTTTTATCGAAAGAAAGCTCAGTCAAGGACTGGAGCTTGGACTGGATAAGGATGCAGCCTATAGGCTGATAAAAAAGTACGGATCAAACATTAATGATTTGTATGAGATTATGGAAAGGAATAAAACCGAAGCTGAGGCCTCCAAACTGCCACTTGAGCTTTATGCTCAAGTAATATACAGCATGACGAAAGAATATGCCTGTACACCCGTTGATTTTTTTCTACGGAGAACAGGTGCCATGCTATTTCAAATCGAATGGGTAAAGAAATGGAAAACACCTGTTATTGAATTAATGAGTAAACAGCTGGGCTGGAGTTCTGAGACAAAAGAGCAATATCATGTAGAGCTTGAGAACCAAATAGAGCATCAGACAGCTGCATTGGAAACAGAAATATGACAGAGAATTTGCAATCTAAAAAGGGTGTCAAGGGACACCCTCATTTTATATTTGGATTATCGTCCAATGGAGAAATCCTAACCGAACTCACTTTAAATCCAGGCATTTTACATTGCGGATCTAATTCGGCCGAAACAAGACGGTTCACATTCTGAGAATCTGCCCAATGGAAAGGAACAAACACCGTGTCCTCGCGTATCGTCTCCAAGAAACTGCTTCTCACGACGATACTCCCGCGTTTTGATTCAATTTTTACAAGCGACTGATCCTTTATACCGTATTTCTTTGCCGTTTTCGGATGTATTTCTATAAAGGATTCAAAATTCCTTGCTGCCAGGGAAGAGCTTTTTCTAGTCTGTACTCCTGTTAAATAATGCGACATCACCCTTCCTGTTGTTAGGTAAAGAGGGAATTCCTTGCTCGGCTCTTCCTTTGGTACCTCAGGCGTGTTGGTGACCACTGCCATCACAGCCTTTCCATCATGGTGGGCAAAGGATTGTTCAAACAGCCTTTCCGTACCTTTGTGATCACCATCTAGACAAGGCCATAAAATGCCGCCCTCACTTCGTAAACGCTCATACGTGATTCCATAATAATCAGCGATTCCACCGCGGCTGGCTGCTCTTAATTCATTAAAAATCTCCTCGGAAGAAGAAAAAGAAAAATACTCTCCCTTTTCCAATACACGGGCAATGTCACAAATGATTTGCCAATCATGCTTTGCTTCTCCTACAATCGGGTAGCTAGCTTCCCGTAAAACAATCCGTCCTTCTAAGTTCGTCGTAGTTCCTTCATCCTCCAAATAGGAGGTAGCTGGCAGAATTAAATCTGCTAATCTAGCAGTCTCTGAAACAAATAAATCAACCACAACAAGAAATTTCAATTTTTTTATTGCTCTCTCTACAAAATGAGCATTTGGATTGGAGACAACAGGATTAGAACACATGAGAAACAGGCCTGTAATTTCTTCTTTATCCATTTTCTCGATCATCTCAAAGGCAGACACACCTTTTCTCGGCAGCTTATCCTTATCAATTCTCCAAATGTTGGCTATATGCTCCCGATGCTCTTCATTTTCAATCGAGCGATATCCCGGCAGCTGGTCTGCCTTTTGACCATGCTCCCTAGCACCCTGACCATTTCCCTGTCCCGTGATGGCTCCATATCCACAATACGGTTTACCTATTTTCCCTGTTGCAATCAAAATATTCAGGAAGTTACGGACAGCATAAGAACCATCTGTTTGCTGCTCAACACCTCTTGCCGTAAAAATCATCCCGGTATCCTTTTCCCCAAACTTTTCTGCGGCCATTTTAATCTGCTCAGAGGGTACACCCGTTAATTCAGCAATTTCATCTAAGTCTAGAGATGATACATATTCCCTTACTTCTTCAAAGCCTTTTGCCCTTTCTTTAATAAAGGCCGTATCCAAATAATTCCTTTCAATGATGACCTTTAATAAACCATTTGCCAGTGCCGCATCTTTACCAGGCTTAACTTTTAAATGCAGGTCTGCCATCCTCGTTGTGGCAGTTTCCCTCGGATCAACAGCAATGATGAACGCCCCATTTTCCTTTGCTTTTTGAAAATAAGGCATGAGCGTAGGCTGGCACTCCGCAATGTTCGTTCCTACTAATAGAATGACTTCAACAAACGGAATCTCTGAAAGACTGTTCGTTAACCCTCTATCCATCCCAAAGGTTTGATTTGCCGCTGTAGCTGCTGCGGACATACATAAGCGCCCATTATAATCAATATGCTTTGTTTGCAATGCCACACGGGCAAATTTCCCTAACAGATAGGCTTCTTCATTTGTAATGGAGGCACTGCCATAAACAGCCAACGCATCGTTTCCATCTTCAGATTGGATTTTCATAAAGTTTTCTTTAATATGCTGGTATGCCTCTTCCCACGAGATACGGATAAATTCACCATTCACTTTTAACAATGGATATTTAATTCGCTCCTTGTGTATGGCATGCTGGTGCGCGTTCATTCCTTTAATACATAGCCTGCCATGCGATGTTGGGTTCTCCCTGCCGACCGTTGTATATTTTTTTCTTGTTACAATGGTCTGTTCAATTAAGCGCATTTTACATTGGACACTGCAATAGGGGCATTGTGTATCATATATATTTTCAGACTGTACCTGCTGCTGCTTTTCTCGAAAATATTTTAAGAGCATTTCGGTCATATGACTTCATCCTTTACCTAATGAATTAGAATTTCACTCCAGACTCTACTGTAGCCCAAGACCTTTTCCAGCTCCTTGATACAGCAAAAAATACAAGGGTTACAGCGAGACCGATACAGGCGAGGGTAATAAACCCTGCGACGTGACTGCCGGTTGCCTGTTTCAGCGGTCCCAAGATATAGTTTGGCAGCAAAAATCCGCCGAATCCTCCAGCTGCTCCAACAATCCCGGTAATGACGCCAATTTCGTCTTTAAAACGCTGGGGAACGATTTGGAAAACAGATCCGTTTCCCATTCCAAGACACGCCATCATAGTACTAGTAATAAGAAGCATAACTAGGAAGGAGCTTGGCATTAGCGTGACGAGCAATGAACAAATAGTAATGCAGGCAAATAAATATTGAAGAAATTTCATCCCTCCAATACGGTCTGCAACAAAGCCACCAATTGGCCTGAATAAACTTCCTGCTATAACGGTAACTGTTACCAAATAGCCAATTTGAATCATGCTTAATCCTCCAGCCATCGCTTTGTCTCCGTAGATATCATAGAAGAAGATACCTAAATAGCTGGCAAGACCGCTAAACCCTCCGAATGTAATGGCATAGAAAAGGCAGAACCACCAAGTATCAGCATGGCGGAACACCGATAAATATTCGGTGAGACTCTTTGGCTCCGGTTGATTAGGACTGTCCTTCGCCATAAGCAGGAAAGAGATAAGGACTAGAAGAAGCGGGATAATGGCAAAACCAAACACACTATGCCAGCCATACACCTCGGCAATTTTGGGACCGAAGAACGTTGCAATGGCCGTTCCACTATTACCGGCACCTGCTATCCCCATCGCCATCCCCTGATACTGCGGCGGATACCAGCGTCCTGCTAGCGGCAATGCCACTCCAAAGCTTGCTCCGGCAACCCCAAGCAAAAGACCGATGGCATGAACTTCACTTAAGCTTGCCCCTCCAAGCCAGCCCCAAAGCAACGGAATAATCGTGATGATCATCCCAATGATGCCTGTTTTTTTACAGCCGATTCTGTCTGACAAAATCCCCATTGGAATTCGTAATATCGCTCCCCCAAGCAATGGCAGTGCAACCATTGTCGCCTTTTGGGCATCCGTTAATCCAAAATCCTTGGTGATGTACAGCGATACCGATCCGCAGAGCACCCATATCATAAAGCTGACATCAAAATAGAGAAATGCTGATAATAAACTTGGAAAATGACCTGATTTTTTAAAACCCTTTAATTCCATGTTATCTCCTCCTTTTTTATGAAAATATCATTCTATTTTTGAACAGATCGGGGCTCTGCTATTTCATTCATTTTACTTGCATCAAGTTCGAGTCTCCCAATCAGTTGGTAACGAAGTTCTGGTTCAAAAATCACTTCTCTTATATGGATTAAACCAATACGATCCATCCATTGATTAATCGGTTCTAAAAAATTCGCTGTCTCGCGGTAATATTGAATAAAGGCAAGAACGATATTGATTGCTGTCTCATTCGTATCGGCAACAAATAATAATTTTCCATCCTGCGAGTTACTCCCCCCACTGCCTCCAACATAGATTTCCCAGCCTCTTTTCATAAGGATTAATCCGATATCGAAATTCTTTGCTTTTTCACCATTGTGTCCGCAAGAAGAGATACTCATGTTGATTCGCTGAGGAGTAAATAAATACTCTACCCTCTTTTCAAATCTAACTGCCATATCGAGAGCTAGCAGTTTCTCTTCTGGACAAGTATTCTCACCCAAATATGTTTCAATCGGTTCAATCCTATTTCGATTGATTGGGGTGATCGACATGTGTAAATCATTCCAGACATAATCTTGGTTAATCATGCTTAGGTAATAATGCAATGCCCCTTGGCATGTGGAACAACCCTGCGGCTGAAGCCAATTTAGCTGATCCATTACTTCCTTAACGGATGCTAGATTTTGAGCTTGTATTTCTTGTACAATTTCATCCTCAGATAAAGTGGTACAGGTACATAAGGTCTTTTCCACTCTGACTTCATCAAATGAATCACTTTTTGTATAATCAAGCATTTGTTCTACTATTGGCCTGCAGCCGCCACAGGAGTTGGAGGCCTTTGTACACATTTTCACTTGCTCCACTGTCGTCAAGCCATGTTTCTGTACCGCTTCAAGGATGGTTCCTTTCGTTACCGAATTGCAGCTACAGACAATATCACTCTGCTTCATGGCTGCAACGGGGCTTACATCATTTTCCTTCAAATGGAATAATTTATTTTTCTCACTATCAGTTAGGTCCTTCTTTTCCTCAATCAGCTTTAAAAGCCTTGAACCATCCTTTGTATCTCCATATAAAACAGCACCGACCATTTTATTTCCTTGAAAGGAAATTCTTTTATATGCACCATTTATCTCATCGTGAAAAGTAATTGCTTTCGTGGTATCGCCGCCTTCAAACTGACCGACTGAGAAAACATTAACGCCTGATATTTTCAATTGTGTGGAAAGAACCGAACCACGATAGCCTTGATTACTTTGACCGCATAGATGCTTTGCTAATACTTTCCCTTGTTCATACAGCGGTTTAACCAATCCATAGACCACTCCTCGATGCTCTACACATTCTCCAACAGCATAAATGTCCTGTATATTCGTCTGCAGCCAGTCATTGACAATGATGGCACGCTTTGTTTCAATCCCACTATCCTTAGCCAGCTGTATATTCGGTTTAACACCAGCCGCCATAACGACCAAGTCAGCCTTTATTTCCGATCCGTCCTTAAATCGCAAGCCCTCTACACGGTGATTTCCCATAATCTCTTCTGTTTCTTTTCCTAGCTGAAAATTCATGCCTTGACTCTCTAACTCTTTTTCCAGCATTTTAGAGGCCGTATAATCAAGCTGCCGATTCATTAAACAATGGTCTAGATGAACGACATCTACCTCCATCCCAAGATTCAGCAAGCCTCTGGCTGCTTCCAATCCCAATAAACCTCCGCCAATGACAGCCGCTTTTTTATATTGCTCCGCTGCTTTCATCATCTTTTGACAATCGTCAATGGTACGGAATGAAATCACGCCTCTTTTGTCTCTGCCCGGAATAGGAAGAACGAATGGAGTAGAACCCGTTGCCACAATGAGCTTGTCAAAGCTAACTTCCCTTTTTTTATCTGTCTGGATAAGTTTTTTCCTAGGATCAATTTTTACTACTGATTCTCCTGTGTATAATTCAATCTTGTTCTCCTGATACCACTTATGATCATTGAGTATAATCGTTTCAATCGATGCACTTCCCTGCAGTACAGTCGATAATAAAATGCGATTGTAATTACCATAAGGCTCGCTGCCAAAAACAGTTATCGTAAATAGATTTGGATCAATTTCTAAGATTTCCTCAATGCAGCGAACACCTGCCATCCCATTCCCTATTACAACTAACCTTTGCTTTTTCATTTATTACCTCCAGCATGTAGGATAAAATGATTGATGGGTATTATTTTTACATAAAGTCGAATGTAAAAAACGAATCATGTTATATAATCTAACATGGAATTTTCAAAAAGAATGACATAAGGTACGGATATAATCGGACAAAGGAGGAGTCTTGATGAAAAGAATAATTGTTGTGGGTGCAGGTATTCTAGGGGCTTCAGCTGCCTATCAGTTATCGAAAAAGGGCGCACAGGTCATCATTGTGGATCGTAAAGACAAAGGACAAGCGACAGATGCTGCCGCAGGAATTGTCTGCCCTTGGCTAAGCCAGCGCCGAAATAAGGCATGGTATGAGCTCGCCAAAGCGGGAGCTCGATTTTACCCAGAGTTAATTCATGATTTAGAAGAGGATGGAGAAATCCATACGGGGTATTCTCAGGTCGGTGCGATCAGTTTACATAAGGATGAGAAGAAGCTTGAAAAAATGGTTGAGCGAGCATTGCTGCGGAGAGATGATGCCCCCGAGATTGGTGAGATCAAGCAGCTAAGCAAACAGGAAACAAAGCAATTATTCCCTCCATTAGCCGATGATTATGCCTCTGTATTTGTCAGCGGTGGTGCACGCGTTGACGGACGGGCGCTTAGAGATTCCCTGCTGCGGGCAGCACAAAGGAACGGCGCTGCTTTGATTTATGATGAAGCAAGTCTGCTATATAATGGCTCCCGCGTAACAGGAGTTCAGACCAGTTCGGAACAAATCATTGCAGATACGGTCGTTGTCTGTACGGGTGCATGGGCACCGCAGCTGCTTAGACCGTTGGGCGTAGACTTTCGGGTACGTTTTCAAAAGGCTCAAATAGCTCATTTGGAAGCTCCTGACGAAAAAACAAGCGAATGGCCGGTAGTCATGCCGCCGGGAACTCTGTATATTTTAGCGTTCAATGATAAACGAATTGTCGCCGGCTCTACACATGAGGATACAGAAATTTATGATACCAGGGTTACGGCAGGTGGACTATCGGAGATTTTTTCAAAAGCATTAGAGACAGCGCCGGGGTTATCTGACGCTGCCCTATTAGAAGCAAGGGTAGGCTTTCGTCCCATTACTCCAGGCTTCCTGCCTGTCATTGGACCGCTGCCTGGCTGGGAGGGAATTTTTATTGCGAATGGATTAGGTTCATCAGGACTAACCGTTGGCCCCTATTTAGGAGCGGAACTGGCCAAGCTTGCACTTGGTCTCGATTTGGAAATTGATTTAGAGAATTACTCTATTAAAGAGGCATTAGGAGATTAACTTTTCTTATCAAGGTTATCCTCTTTATGAAAAAAGCTTGCAGCCTTATCAGCTGCAAGCTTTTTACTTGTTAAATTTTTCTTCTATGTATTTAAGGGCTTGATTAACAAAAGCTTCTTTCGATCCATTTTGCGCTTGAACTGACGCAAGATTTATAGGCATAGATTCCCAATCCATGACGTCCTTTAATATTTCATATGCAGCACTGTTTTTATTTACGACAATTCCTAAATCATATAAATGATCATTTAAACTTTTAAATTCGTAGTCCTTTTCTACTAGCAAATGGAGTATTCTTTCAAGTGCCTGCCGTTCCCAGCTCATCTTCATTCCCCTTTACAGTATTTTTCACTACCTAATTTTAACATACAGGATAGATAGTAGGCTAATATAGCATTTCAAATGATAAGAACACCTCCACTACATGAATGGAGGTGTTCTTATTGTTTGATAAATGCAGGATTTATCATTGACGTATGAGACAATCAAAAAATCACTATTATACTGTGGCGCCTAGAAGCTCAAGGTGTTAAGCATGCTGCTCCTGGGGAAGACGCCAATCAGCGACATAAAAAAATATATCATTCCGTTTCGTTGAAGTCAATAACAACTATTCATCACTTAAAAGTTGTTATTTTCAGCGACGTTTATTACTATAACAATTTAGATCACGGAAGTCAACTTTCTTTTTGAATTTTCTACTACTTGTTTATTTTCTATTAATGTACATCAATTGTTCAAAAATAGCTTGAAGAATGGCAGTTCAAATAATAGCATCTAATTATTATGGATTCAACCTCTTCTTAGTACAATTTCCATCCATTTCATTTACTCATTATTACCATTACTTGTAAATCATTACATATTCTTAATAAACGGTTTCATCCTCTGACAAGCATTCAACCATTAATACCTAAGACTTTTCCCTTGTTTGCTTTGTCACTTCAGCTATTTCCACTTTTTATCCTACTATTCTCCCGGATACAAACGATTCCTCTTACTATATTCTTACAAAGCATACTACTTTCTTTTTATCTTATGATTGTAAAATCAAACATTACAATGTTTTAACAGACCCTATAGAATTACCTGCTAGTTTTATTCATAGAGCTTGTCTCAATAAAAACGCGGAGGTAATTCTATGAACAGTAGATATAACGGAATAAACAGACGTGATTTTCTTAAAGTTGGCGGGATGGGTACAGTGGCACTAACGTTAGGATCAACGGGTTTATTTGCTCTTGGCAATGCTTCAGAAAGCCTCGCTGCAGCGAATACCATTAATCCAACTGGCGGATTTGGCGGTTACGGTCCTCTAGTAAAGGATCCAAATGGAATTCTTGATCTTCCACAAGGATTTCATTACAAAATGCTTTCCCAAGCAGGCGATATCATGCCAAACGGCGATAAGGTCCCTGCTATGCACGATGGAATGGCTGCATTTAGAGGGGACAAAAATACGACAATCCTTGTTCGAAATCATGAAAATAGCACAAACTCCAATTATCCTGTAAACGGTAAAAACCCTTGGAACACTGGCGCAGCAGGAGGAACGACGACTCTCATTGTAGGACCAAATAGAGAAATCATTGATCAATATGTATCAAGTTCAGGAACCATCCGTAACTGTGCCGGTGGTTCAACGACCTGGGGTACTTGGTTAACAATGGAGGAAACCCGTAATATGGGACATGGCTTTGTATTTGAAGTGAATCCACTAGATCCTGAAAATGACATGTCAAGAACCCCAGTCCGCGATATGGGATACTTTTCACATGAAGCAGGTCACGTTGATCCTTCAACAGGAATCTGGTACTTAACGGAGGATGCAAGCCCCAGCTTCCTGTATCGTTTTACTCCAAATGACCGTAGCCAAACACTTGGCTCCCTGCAAAAAGGCGGTATTTTAGAAGCTGCAGCAATTGAAGAATTACCTAGAGCAAGCCAAATGGCTACAGGTCAAAGGTTTGGCGTGGTTTGGAAAAAATTAAATCCTGAGATTGCACAAAGTGATGCAAAGGCAAAGGGATGTATTGAGTTTAGCCGCCTTGAGGGCGCCTATTTCTCTGAGGGTACTTTCTGGTTTGATGATACAAGCGCAGGCGAAAAACGCCTTGGCCGTGTATACCGCTACACCCCAGCTACTAACACACTCGAGCTTTTCTATGAATCTACTGATAAAAATGATTTACAAGCACCTGATAATATCACGATTACTCCATGGGGAGACCTTTGGGTTGCAGAAGACGGTGGCAACGATCGTATCATCGGCATGACACCAGAAGGAAACGTCTATACTTTTGCAGCAAACAAATTAAACGGTTCAGAGTTTGCAGGACCAACCTTTTCGCCGGATGGGAATACATTCTTTGTAAATATGCAAACACCAGGTATTACATTTGCTATTTGGGGTCCTTTTGCCCGTCGAAATGCGGCACGAAAACGCGTAATGAATCAAGCCGCTCCGCCTGCAAATTTTGCTCCTATCGCATCAGATAAGCTGACTGCTTTTGCCGAAGAACAAGGCATGTCCATTTTAGAAGCGGCAGCATTAGAGCGTCATGGAATGCCAATCATCTAATTTTTCGCCATAGAGATGTAAGCATCGGTTTGTAACCTGCTTACATCTTTTTTATTATTTTTTACAGCAAACGACTAAAAATAACAAAATAAATACATAATAGTGTTGCTTTCAGTCCAGTTATCAGTCAAACTTAAGAAATTAATCTAAAACTAATAAACAGGTGATGAAAAATGATTGAAGTCAAAACTTCGAAGCTGAGCGACGGGGAACTGAACCGAGGGGTATTTGCCACACAGGACATTGCAAAGGGTACCCTTTTCCATGCGGCACCCGTTCTACCCTACCCGAATGACGAGCATGTACACATAGAAAAAACATTATTGGCAGATTACGCCTTTGAATACGGAATAAATCACTCAGCTATTCTTTTAGGATACGGCATGTTATTTAACCATTCCTACGAGCCAAATGCCACCTATGATATTAACTTTCCTAACCACACCTTTGATTTTTTTGCATACAGAGATATTAAGGCTGGCGAAGAAATTCTTATCAACTACAATGGGGAAGTCGATGATATGGACCCGCTTTGGTTTAATAAAAAAGATACAGATGAACCAGAAGAGCGTTAATCTTTCCAAATAACAAGGACCTCCCACGCAATCAGGAAGTCCTTGTTTAAATTCCTTATATAACTTCATCCACGAACACCATTTTACTTTCTTGCGTTCTCAATTCTTCGAACCAGGTAATTTGTTCTCTTACCCTGACAACCTCACCAATTACGATCATACTGGGATTATCGATTTTCTCTATATTCGCTTTTTCTACAATCGTAGAAAGGGTTCCTATGATCGTCCTTTGTTTAGCAGTCGTACCTCTGTTCACTATTGCAACCGGTGTATCAGATGATTTCCCATGAAAAGTCAAGGCATGACAAATATCAGCAAGATGCCCAATCCCCATATAAACCAACAATGTATCTATCCCCGCTAAACTGCTCCAGTTAATATTAGTTGGTTTCCCTTTTTCACCATGCCCTGTTACCACAGCAAACGAGCTGGCTATTTTCCTGTGTGTTACCGGTATACCTGCATAGGCAGAAGCGGCAATTCCCGACGTAATCCCAGGAACAACCTCGAACGAAACCCTATTTTGAGCGAGAACCTCAGCTTCTTCAGCACCCCTACCAAACACAAACGGATCCCCCCCTTTTAAACGGGTCACTACCTTCCCTTGTTTTGCAAGTCTAACCAATAATAGATTAATATTCTCTTGTTTTAATGTGTGACATTTTGGAAGCTTACCGCAATATATTAACGTCGCCTCTTTTTTTGCGTATTCCAGTAAGCCTTTGTTAACCAGCCGATCATACAAAATAACATTAGCCCTCTGAATACATTTTAAGCCTTTAATAGTTATTAAGTCAGGGTCCCCTGGACCTGCCCCAACTAAGTACACTTTGCCCATATAATGGCCCCTCCCTTTTTACAGATTTGATGCTTGTTGTGTGATTTCTAATTGTTCTAAAGCCTTCTTTGCACCTGCTTTTCTATGTGTTAGATATAATACTAGTCCAGTAAATAAAAAACCGCCAACAAGGTTCCCGAATAGCACCGGGAGTTGATTCCATAACAACCAATCAGAAACCGTTACATCTGCACCCAGCATCATCCCTGCTGGAATAACAAACATATTAACAACAGCATGCTCAAAGCCTTGCGCAAAAAACATTGTAATAGGCAGCCACATCGCTGCTATTTTTCCGATTGTCGCTTTTGATGTCATCGCCATAACTGCTCCTAGAGCTACCATCCAGTTACATAGAATAGCCTTTACCGTAACCACAAGGAGTCCCTCTGAACCTAGCATCGAATAGGCTACTGTTTTTGCTTCCGCTACGTTGATTATTTTCTGTGCTACCGCATGATTATCCACATGACCAAAATGAGTTGCTGCAATCACATATAATACCGCGTATACTATACCGCCTATTAAATGGCCGACTATAACCCAAAACCAGTTTGACACCATTTGCTGCCACGTTGCTTTCTTTTCTATAACAGCCAATGGAAGCAGGGCAAAATTCCCTGTAACCAGCTCTAATCCTAAAAGAATGACAATTACGAAGCATGCCGGGAATAATAGCGCACCAACAAAACCCATTTGCGATTGGGTTTCAGCAGTAAACGCCAAGGTGGTACCAAAGCCGAGCAGCGCACCGGCTAAGCCGCCTCGAATGAACATATCCTTAACCGTTAGCCTTGCCTTTGCTGCACCTGCTCGAATCATGCTTTCTACAACTTGATCCGGATTTACATATGACATCATTTACCTTCTTTCAAACAATAATTTACAGAACAATAAATACCTCGTTGTTTTCAACCTCTACCTTAAAGGTTTTCACACAGCCGTTATCCGGTTTTTGAACCTGACCATCATTTACGTTAATTTTCCAATCATGCATCGGGCAAAACACATGTTCACCGCTTACCAATCCTTCTACAAGAACCCCGCCTTTATGCGGACAGCGGTTTTCGATTGCTCGAAATTCCCCTGTTTCTAAATGAAATAACGCGATCTCATGTGGACCTATAGTGACTGTTTTCCCTAACTTTTGTGGGATGTCATCCACTGCCGCTACTTTTATCCGCTGAATTAAGCTTGTTTTTTCCATCACTCATTCCTCCAGATCATTATGTCCCATTATTACAGGCAATTAGCTTCTCCATAAAGTTTCATCGAATTGAACAGAAAGGAAACAGGGGGAGCCCCGATTCCCTTTTATTCAGCGGTTACCGGAATTTTCACCTTTTCAAATAATGCCTTTTGAAGCTTGTCACTTTCAATTATTTCCTTCCATGGTTCCTGTGCTACAGTCAACGCTTCATCTAGACGTATATTAAGTTCAAGCCGTTTTCGGTCATCTTCCATTACTGATCGAATATGGTCGAGTCCCATCCTCTCAACCCATTTAGATGTTCTTTCTAAATACATTCCTGTTTCACGATAATATTGGAAATAGGCTCCGGTAATTTCCATTACCTCTTCACTTGTTTTCACTTTACATAATAGATCCGCAGCTCTTAATTCCGTTCCGCCATTCCCTCCGACATAAATTTGGTATCCGCCGTCCACACCGACCACACCGAGATCTTTAATGCCTGATTCAGCGCAATTTCGCGGACAAGCCGAAACGGCCATTTTAAATTTATGCGGCGTACTGATTCGTTCAAATTTCTTTTCTAAGGCAATACCAAGACCGATAGAATCTTGCGTTCCGAATCTGCAAAACTCTGCACCCACACATGTTTTTACCGTACGAAGCGTTTTACCATAAGCATAACCTGACGGCATATCCAGCTCAGCCCATACCTTTGGAAGGTCTTCTTTTTCGATACCAAACAGATCTATCCGCTGTCCTCCAGTCACTTTCAATAATTTCACATCATATTTATCAGCCACATCGGCTATTTTCCGTAATTGGTCTGGGTTTGTTACACCGCCATACATTCTTGGTACAACCGAGAATGTCCCATCCTTTTGAATATTGGCATGCAAGCGTTCATTAACAAAGCGCGATTCCTTTTCATCCTCATATTCAAGCGGGTAAATCATGCCTAAATAATAATTCAAAGCTGGTTTACATTTGGAGCAGCCATCGATTGTATTCCATTCAAGCACATTCATGACTTCCCTTGTTGTTTTGAGGTTCATTTCACGTATAGCTGCGACAACCTCATCCCGTGATAAAGTGGTACAGCTGCAAATCGCTTCCTTTTGATTCGCTTTACTAAAGTCATCACCTAACGTAAGTTCAAGAATATCAGCTACTAACGGTTTACAGCCTCCGCATGATCTAGAGGCATTCGTACAGCCTTTTACTTCATCAACGCTAGTCAGACCTTGAGTTTCAATGGCATTTACAATATCTCCTTTTGTGACACCATTACAGCCGCAGATGATTTCATCATTTGGCAGGGAGGCAACAAAGCTAACACCAGAGTCATCGCTTTCACCTATATCAAAATACTCAGAAGCATTTGCCCCTTTATTAATTAGGCTCAACAGCTTCGTTCCTTCTTTTGTATCACCAAATAAAACCGCCCCAGAGATTTTATCATTCTTAATCAATATCTTCTTATAAGTACCCTTCCAATCATTCGTTTCCTTAATGACCTTTGTTTGTTCATCTTCATTGATGATTCCAGCTGAAAAAACATCCACTCCCGATACCTTTAATTTTGTGGAAAGAACCGTTCCCTCATATGGCTTCACCTGTTCATCACAAATTCTTCCAGCCAGCACCTTTCCTTGTTCATAAAGCGGTGCTACCAGGCCATATACCATTTCGCGGTGCTCCGCGCATTCGCCGACTGCAAATACATTTGGAATCTGCGTTTCCATAAAATCGTTGACAAGGATTCCCCGATTAACCGGAATACCACTTTCAACAGCCATGCTTATATTTGGTTTAATCCCGACTGCCATGACTACAAGATCTGTTTTAATCTCTTCCCCATCATTAAATCGCAGTCCCTCTACTTTACTTTCGCCAAAAATTTCCTTTGTTTGTTTGTTTAGCAGAAAGTTCATTCCCTGCTTTTCCAGTTCCATACGAAGCATACCTGCAGCTGATTGATCTAATTGTCTTTCCATCAAAGAATCAGAAAGATGGATGACGTCTACCTCCATCCCTAGGTTCAGCAGACCTCTTGCAGCCTCCAACCCTAATAACCCGCCGCCGATTACAGCTGCCTTTTTATATTCCTTGGAGTATTCAATCATTGTTTCGCAGTCTTCTATATTCCGGAAAGCAGTAACCCCTTCCTTTTCAACGCCTGGAAGTGGAAGGATAAACGGAACGGACCCTGTCGCAAGAATCAACTTATCGTAAGCCACCTCACGATTTTTATCCGTAAATACCAATTGGTTCTCTGTATCGATACTTGTTACCGTTTCTCCAGAATAGAGAAGAATATGATGCTGCCTATACCAATCCCAATCATTTAACGTGATATCCTCAATGGCGGTATCTCCTTGAAGAACCTTTGATAATTGAATCCGATCATAGTTTGGATGATTCTCACTTCCAAAAACCGTTATGTCAAATGCATCCTTATTTATCTTCAATATTTCCTCTAAACAGCGAATTCCAGCCATCCCATTTCCAATCAGTACAAGCTTTTGTTTTGCCATATTGAGTCCTCCAATCGAATTATAGAAGCAATCTATAAATAATATGGATTCATCATAAAATAAGATTTATTTTATATCCATGTTCATGTAAGAAAATGTTACATGGTTTTTTGGAGTAGTCTGCGTGCTTGGAAAAACAAATTTTTTAACAAGTGGTTTCTCACATCAAAAAAAGTCCCTATTTCTAATAGGGACTTTTTATTAAAAATTCATCCGAGACTGGCCGCCATCAACATTAATGCTTGCACCAACAACCCATGATGCTTTATCCGATGCTAGGAATACAGCTACATTCGCTACTTCCTCAGGAGTGCCAAAACGTCCGGCAGGGATCTCATCCTGGACAAACTTCTGTATCCCTTCAGGATCTGCTTCAAGCCGTTTTTTCCAATTCCCAGTTTCATGAAGGATACTGCCAGGGGCAATGCTGTTGACGCGGATTCCATCAGAGATTGCTTCGTCTGCTAAGGATTTGGTAAAGCTGATAAGTGCAGCCTTTGCGTTATTATAGGTTACTTTTCCCCCGCTCTCCCTGCCAAATATTGAGGTAATATTGATAATTGAACCGCTTTTTAACTTTTTCATATGCGGAATCACTAATTTGCTTAAATGGACAGCCGAGAAATAATTTAGCTCCATGGCATCATAAAATAATTCCAGTTCTGTTTCCGCTGTTTTTCCCCCATTGCTGCCGCCGGCATTGTTAATGAGGACATCAATCGTACCTTTTTCCTCCACAATCGTTTGGATAAGCTTTTCACGTTCCTCACTTTTAGTTAGGTCCGCCTGATAGAGTGAGAGACTGCCTCCCAATTCTTCCTTTGCTTTTTCTAAAAAGTCTCTGCTGCGACCAACAACTGATACATTAGCTCCTTCAGACAAAAAGGCTGCTGCAATTGATCTTCCAATCCCTTTCGATCCCCCTGTAATCAATACATTTTTTCCTTTTAATTGTAAATCCATTGTATAATTCTCCTATGTATAGTAAGATTTTTTCTATATATTATTTCGCTTCATTTATGAGGATCCCTTGTCAGTCATTCATGATTTTGTTGTTAATAGATTTTAAATCGTTGATTTTAAAATACTAGTATGTTTCATTCAAAAATTGGCTATAGATAGTTTGTCCACTAAATGGATAATGGAATCATGATCAAGGTCAAATCTTATATAGGAGTGATTTAAATGTCAGTAGATGTTTATTTAACCTTTAATGGTAACTGTCGTGAAGCTGTTGAATTTTACGCGGAGGCTTTTGGTGAGGAAAAACCAAAAATTATGAGCTTTGGAGACAGTCCCCAAGACCCTAATTATCCACTTCCAGAAGAAGCTAAAGATTTAGTTATGCATACAAGACTTAGTATTGATGGCAGTAATGTGATGTTTTCAGATGCCTTTCCAGGTATGGAAGTGAAAGAAGGTAACAATATAACCCTTTCCCTAGTCAGTAAGGATGAAAACAAAATTAAGTCTTCCTTTAATAAATTAAAAGAAGGCGGCACTGTAGATATGGAGCTTCAGGAAACATTTTGGAGCAAATGCTACGGCCAAGTTACCGATAAATTCGGCATTCATTGGCAGGTAAGCCTTGACAGCGGTGAAAACGCCTACTAAATTAAATAAAAGGATAGAGTATTTTCCCAAAAAAAGATTCTCTATCCTTTATCTATGTCTTTTTTTAAAATAAATCATTGCCTAAATGGTCAATCCCTTTTTCTTAGCATTGGCATCCATTGAAGTACCAATTGCAATGCCAAAAAGTAACCCCAATGACATGCCTATAATGTAATCATCCAATAGAAAATATCCTACAGCATACCCTATAGCAATGCCCAGTGACATATAGGTTCCCATATAAAAGTTTTCTACTACCAGTTTATGCTCTTTTTGCAAATGACTAATGACTCTATTAACTAAACCCTGATACTCCTTGATATCCTGCTTTTCAAGCCGCCCAACTTTTGACTTAAGATTTACAATGCGTGTACTCCATTCAGAAAGAAAGCTATTACATTCCTGACAATCCGCAAAAGACGCCAATCTATTAATAATACGCTCTAACCTTGCTGTATCAAGACGCTTTGCCTGTTTAATCCCAAGTTCCTCAGTTAGTTCCTTAAGCTGATGAATGAGTTGGTTTAATAATTTAGTATCCATCCTCTTCTCCTCCTATGCCCATTCAGGAATCATTCAGTAGAAACAGGAAGCAAATTGTTTGCTAAATACACTTTGTGAATACTTCTTCACTATTATTTTACTACAAATATTTCCAGTCAAAATGTACAATATTTTGAAAAATAAAAAGCCTAACCCAATTGGATTAGACTTCAAATAACCTGTGAAATTCTATTTAATAACTGTTAAGTGTCTAATTTTTCGATGCTTTCCAAGTTCTTGATAAATGGCTCCTACCATTGAAACAATCGTTAACAAGAATAGAACGAAAGCAATCACGGGTGAAATATTAATTAGAGAAACTAAATAAAATGAGAATAATAATGATAGAGAAGTGAATAATAAACCGTTCATGAAAAGCACCCCTTTGTGATATATATAGTTTAATTGTGACAAATTATTGACCAAATTATGACATTTATTTGTCTATATTTTAAGTCTGAATTAACAGAAAGTAAAGATATTTTCAAGCAGAAAGAAAAGAAATTATCAAATTCACTCGTCGAATTTGCGTCCGGATTTTTTTCGGGCTCGCTCGAAAAATTACCTTTAAAAAATCCGTGACATCCGCCGGAGGCTTAACTTCATTCAGCCAGGGTTTGAACCCCCACTGAATCAAAGATCAGTTTGTATCCATCCCTTAACTTTAGAAGTGGAAGACTTCTGTATCTGTCACAAGCTTTCGGTACAAAAACATTTGCTGAATGAAGTTAAATGATATGTTCCAATTCGTGGAATGCTATGTTATGCGGATTAATCTTAGTTTTGGGAGATGTGTTGAATGGGTGCTGTTGAAAGAAATGGATATCGATTTGAACCAGAGTATAGTGTAATAGAACAAAATGGAGCAATCCATGTCTATCACCAAGGAGAGTTTGTTGAAGAGGTGAAATTCTCCTTTTCCGGAAAGTATCCTGAGTTTGACCAAATTGAAGCACTAATTGACAGCTATTGTGAACAAAATGGAATTTAGCGCATTAAAGCGGTGGGGGCCTGTCCCCCACCGCTTTAATGCGCTGCAGATTTTATTTTTGGGCAGCAGATGAAGCATGCTTTTTTAATTCTTTTTTATCAATTTTTCCGACATCTGTTTTTGGGAGTTGGTCAAGGAAGAATATTCTTTTAGGAACTTTGTATTTTCCAAGTTTACGAACACAGTGCTCTTTTACTTCTTCTATGGATAACTGTTCATTTTCCTTGAGGACAATAAATGCAGCAACGATTTCTCCCCATTTTGGGTCAGGTATTCCAACAATCGCTGCTTCGGATACTTGTGATATTTGGGAAATCCAATGTTCCACTTCAAGCGGATACACATTTTCACCGCCTGTTATAATCATCTCTTTTTTTCGTCCTACAATATAGTAATACCCATCCTGATCCCTTTTTGCCAGGTCACCGGTATGCAGCCAATCCGAGGACAATGCTTCGTCGGTTGCCTCCTGATTATTCCAATAGCACGAAAAAACATGCTTGCCTTTAATTAATAATTCCCCTACTTCATTAGCTGCTGCCTGTTCTCCGTCCTCTTTTATGATTTTTACAACATTAAACAGCATCGGTTTTCCAACAGAGCCCAGCTTCTCATCCACCCTGTCCGGGTCAATATAAAAATTGTTAGGCCCCGCTTCTGTTAGACCATAGCCCTCTTTAAATGTTAAACCCCTGTTCCGAAAAGCTTTATAAATTTCTAATGAGCAGGGTGCCCCTCCGGAAAGAAAAATTTTCATGAAAGGAAAACGACTCTTTTTAAATTCATCACTATTCACCATCATATGGTACATGGTCGGAACTAACAAGACAATCGTACATTGATAATGATTCAAATACTCGATGGCTTCAATCGGATTGTAGTCACTGGCGATCACAACTTTCCCGCCAACCATAAGCAGTGGAATGGATAAAGCATTTAACCCCCCTGTATGAAACAAGGGCATATAGGTTAGCGTTGTATCCTCCTGTGAGAGATTCCAGCTCAAAACCGTGTTCAATCCGTTCCAGATGATCGATTGATGTGATAACACGACCCCTTTTGGCTTTCCTGTTGTTCCACCTGTGTAAAGGATCGTAAGAGGATCCTGCTCTGAGAGGTCTACGTCCCCTTCGACCTGAAGCGATTTGTCCAAATATTGTTCATGATCAATTTCAAAGGAAACGGGCGCAAGCTGTACATATTCCAGCTCAGCTACCTTTTCAGCAAAGCTAGAATGAAACCCGATTAATTTTGGCGTACAATCCTGTAGAATATAATCCATTTCATAAGTAGCTAAACGCCAATTAATTGGAACAAAGGTCGCACCAATTTTTGCACAGGCAAAAAGTAAATCAAAATAAACGATATGGTTGGGAGACACTAACGCTACCCGGTCTCCTTTAGCAATGCCCTGCTTTTTTAACCAGCTTGCTGCCGCTGACGCACGTTGATTTACTTCAGAAAAGGTCCAGTTGATTCCCTTATCTGCATGAACAATTGCAACCTTATGCGGTGATATTCTCGCTCTATTTGCAATCCAATCAAACTCCCATTCCACCCCAATTTCACCTGTCCTTCCCCGCTTCAATGTCTTTATTCCTCTAAAAATTCGGATATTACTTGGAGCATCTGGTCCAAATCGTCGATTAACGGTGAATGACCACAATCCTCTAACTCTACAAATCTGGCATTCTTTCCAATATCCTCTACGATCTCCTCTGCCATTTGCTCAGGGATGACATAATCACGATCACCGCGAAGTACCAGCACCGGAATGGTAATATTCTTGACGAGGCCGTTTCCTTCAAGTAATCCATTGTGCTTTTCACTTATATTGAAGGTATTTAAAGCATGGTACACTTCTGCGAGGTTTCTTTGCGTCAGCATATCATTAACGTATTCTTCATATTTATCTTCACTTGGTTGAATTTTTGTATAAATTACGGCATTCCAGACGGCTTTTAAGAATGCATGATCCTTTGTGTCGTAGGCACGCTGAGTAGGAAGGATTTTATCCTTGTCGTTCTTTATTTGTTCAAACGTTGTGTAGCGATTCTCAAAGTCCGGCTGTCCATCCTCCCTTGTGCCATAAAAAGGTACACCTCTCGTTGAAGTAGATTCCAGCAGCACTAGCTTTGAGCAGTATCCCGGATAATCTGCCACAAACTGCATGCTAACGCTTCCCCCGGTTGACCAGCCTATAATGGCGAAGTCTTTTAAACCAATCGCATCCACAACCCCCTTTATATCATCCGAAAAATCTTTAATCGATTGAATTCTGTTATGATAGGAGGATTGACCAAATCCTCTCATATCAACTGCGTATATTTTATAGCTTGGGTCCATCTGTTCTATAACAAGATCCCAATGCTTCGAAGAGATCATATTCCCATGAATAAGCAATACCTTTTTCTCCCCGCCTTCTCTTTCCTGGTAGGCAATGGTTTCTCCATTTGGTAGTGTTACATAGTTATATTTGATATTAGATAAGGTCATTCAGCCTCTTCCTCTCCCCATCGTATTGTTGTTGCTCCCCACGCATAGCCAATGCCAGCACTGACCAATACGACAATATCACCATCTTTAAGCTTCCCTTCCTGCTCAGCTAGCTCTAGTGATAAAATCTGATCCATCTGCCCAATATGACCATATTCCTCGAGATAGATAGATTGCTCCGATGATAATCCTAATTCCTTTAAAACATACTCATGCGCCGATCGTTTCATATGCAGCAAACCAAGATAACGTATGTCCTTCTCGGAATATCCGCTATTCGCCAGTGATGTGCGGATTACCTTTAAAAAGTTAACCATCGATTTCTGTTCTAATCTCGCCTTCATTCCTTCTAAATCCGTTACATCGAGTTTATGAAGAGACAGATTTTCATTTGTTAGCGGATGCTTAGTACCGCCAGCAACGACTACCACATCCTCTGAAAAAGAACCATCGGTAATGAGCTTCGATTCTAGGATCACGTTCTTTCTATGTCCTTTTTTTAAAAGAATCGCTCCACCGCCGGCACCAAGGTTAAACATAAACTGGGTTCTTTTGTTCCTGTAGTCAATAAAGTCGCCGTTACGATATCCACCGGCAAGCAGCACTGTATTTATCGATGGGTCAGAGGTCATCATATCCTTTGCAACCTTTAAAGCCATGATCGTTGTCCCACATCTTAATGCCGCATCAAAGGCCCAGGCGTTATAAGCCCCTATCTCCTCCTGCAGCTTAATCCCTGCAGTCCACAAGGGGTACTCCTTATGTTCTTCTCCAATATAGATGACTAAATCAATTTCCAACGGATCAATTCCCGCCTTACTGATGGCTTTCTTTGCTGCTTGCACACCCATTTCACAGGTATGGTCCTCAGGTCCCGGAATTGTTTTTTTCTTTATCCCCATTTTGTTTTCCACGACCTCTTTTGGAATTCCTGCCATTTTTGCAATTTTCTCACCTGATATTACTTTTTCAGGCAAATAAATTCCCGTACTTACAATTCCGATTTGCATCTGTTCACCTCTGACTTTATGGTTCTTCAACAGAAATCAGTTACTCATGCTTGAGTATTTTGACTCCTGTCTTTTTTCTTGAATTTCAAATTCTTTACTGTTCCCACAATTCCCTGAGGGAAAAACATGACAGCAAGGATATAGATAATCCCAAAGAAAATAATCCATCTTTCAAAAATCCAATGTGTTTTCGCCATTTCTGTTAACCAATGGTGGGCAAATTCAATAATTCCAGAACCGATTACCGCTCCGATAAGGGTTCCGACACCACCGATTATCGTCATTAAAAGGGCATCTAACGTAATATCAATTGAAAAAACACTCGTATTCACAAACCTTAGTGAAATAGAATAAAGCATCCCAGCAATACCAGCAATAACACCCGATACCACACTGGCAATGATTTTATAATGAAGAACATTATATCCAAGCGATTCTGTTCTTTGCTCGTTTTCTCTTATCGCCTGTACGACGCGGCCAAGAGGGGATTGGATGAACCTTCTTAGACCAAGAAAAATCAACAGCATAAGTACGAGACTAATCAGATAAAAGTCCGTTCGATCCTTTAATAGATCTGGTACTCTAAAGGTAAAACCATCATTTCCATAGGTCAAGGTTCTCCATTTTTCAGCAAGAACAAGAAATAAGCCGGAAAAGGCGAGCGTCAGCATGGCATAGAAGTGACTTTTCAGACGGAGTGTGAGCAGGCCAATGAAAAAGCTGATGATCCCCGTTAACAGGACTGTCACGATACTGGCAAGGATCAGATAGAAAATGGAGGGTTCAAAGCTCTTCATAAAGATTCCAATCGTATAAGCTCCGATTCCAAAAAACATGGCATGCCCAAAAGAAACAATTCCTGTATAGCCTAGCAGCAGGTCATAGCTCATCGCAAACATCGCAAAAATAAACACCTGCGTCAGCAAAATAAGCAGCGTTCGCGATTCGTAAACAAACGGAAATATAAGGAGGAAAAGAGCTGTAAGCAAATAGAGGTAGCTGCGTGTCTTCGTTAATCCCAACATTATCTCACCCCTTTAACCCGAATAGTCCCTGCGGTCTAAAAATAAGGACAACAGCCATTAGCAGCATATTCACTGCAAGACTTAAATCGGGTACATAGTAAGCCATAAAGGAACCGGATAGTCCGACTAGGATGGCAGCCAAAATGGAGCCTGGGAAACTGCCCATTCCGCCAATCACCACCACAATAAACGCAAGGATCGCAAATTCCATTCCCATTTCCGCATGGATCACACCAGAATAGGGACCTAATAATATCCCACCGAGTGCCGCCATTCCAGCTCCGGCCATAAAGACAAACATAAAGACCTTTTGAATATTGATTCCCAAAGCTTGAACCATTTCCTTGTTCATCACACCAGCACGAACCACTAAACCAATCTTCGTATTTTTAAGGATGTACTGTACTACGAAGAACATCAGCAGCCCGACAGCAATGATAAACACACGATACTTAATAATCACAATTCCCGCTACTTCCCAGCTTCCCTTCAAAACATCAGGGGGTGAGGCGGAAATTTGGTTGGGGCCCCAGACTACTTTTAATAATTCTGATAAAACCAGCATAAGTCCTAATGTAATCAATATTTGTTGTACATGATTGCCATATACCGGCTTAATAATCCATTTCTCCGTTAACCAGCCGAGCAGAAAACCGGTTGCAACAGCGCCAATCATTCCGATTAAAAAGCTGCCTGTTGAAGAATAAATCCATATTCCGCTATAGGCTCCCCAAGCAAATAAACCGCCGTGGGCAAAATTAAGCACATCCATTAAGCCAAATATTAATGTTAAACCAGCAGCAAGAAGAAAGATTAGCATCCCTGTTGCCAGACCATTTAACGTTAAATTAAAAAATACATCCATTTCTTTCCACTCCCCCTTAGGAGATTCCTAAATACTTGCGGCGCATTTCCTCATCCTCTTTTAGCACATCCATTGTCCCGTTGTGTACGGTTTTACCATCATCGATAATATAGAAGTAATCTCCAATCGTACTTGCCATCATAAAGTTTTGCTCTACCAGTACAATCGTGGTCTGCTCCTTCATTTGCATAATGGATTCCATTACCTTTTCGACCATAATCGGGGCAAGCCCCTTGCTTGGTTCATCAATGAGGAGGAGCTGATTATCATTGATAAAGCTGCGTGCCATTGATAACATTTGCTTTTGCCCGCCGCTCAATAAACCTCCTTGCCGTTTCCAAAACTTCTTCAGATCAGGAAAAAGATTGAGAATATAGTCGAGTTTTTCTTGTGTTGCAGCATTATCCTTCTTAATTGCTACTTTCATATTTTCTTCTACTGTCAGCTGAGCGAAAATCCCTTGATCCTCCGGAACGTAGCCAATTCCTTTCTGGGCAATCGTATACGTCGGATATCCTTGAATCTCTTCCCCGTTAAATTCGACAATCCCCTTCGATGCAGGATTCAATCCCATAATTGTTCGCAATGTCGTCGTTTTCCCGGCACCATTTCTCCCTAATAACACCGTGACTTCTCCTTTCTTCGCTTCAAAGGAAATCCCCTGGAGAATATGGTATTGGCCGATATAGGTTTCAATCTGATGCAGACGAAGATGTACCATCAAAATGACCTCCTAAATATGCGGACTGGACGATTTCATTTTTCATAATCTCTTCTGGTGTTCCATCTGCTAATAACGCACCGTTATATAACACCATCACAGAATCAGATAAATCCAGAATCATATCCATCTTGTGCTCGATGAGAAGAATCGTGCGGTCGCCTTTTTCCTTTATCCTTTTAATCACTTCTAATATAGCTGGTACATCTTCCAGCGACATACCGGCTGTCGGCTCATCCAGCAGCAGCACCTCTGTATTTAGCGCCAGCAGCATGGCGATTTCCAATTTCCGCTTTTCTCCGTGGGCAAGATTCTTTGCCAATGTATCCTTCTTGGATTCTAATAGGACAGTCCTGAGCCATTCCTCTGCTTCAAGCTCCAGCTCTTTATATTTTCGAAAATGAATCATCATTTGATAGCGAATCCCTGCCTGCGATTGGACGGCCAGTCTCACATTTTCAAGCACCGTAAGGTTTGGAAAAACATTTGTAATTTGAAAGGATCGGCCGATTCCTTTTCTTGTTCTTTTAACAGGAGAAAGATTCGTGATATTTTCCCCCTTTAGGAAAATCTCTCCTTTTGTCGGCAGCAATTGTCCGCTTAATAAATTAAAAAAGGTTGTTTTTCCTGCACCATTTGGACCAATAATCGATTTAAAATGATTCGTTGGAACGGAAAGGCTGACCGAATCAACAACTGTATGTCCGCCAAAGGAAATGGATAAATCGCGGGTCTCGATTATACTATTCATCCTGAACACCACCTTGCGTGAGAATGACCTGAGGCCGGCCTTTATAGGTGGTCCGGCCTCATTTCCTAAACCTTAGTACACGTTGATTCTATTTATTTCTAATCGGCGGTGCTGTTTCTTCCGGTGTTAATTCACGGATTAAGACTGGAACAGGATACGGTACTCCCTCTTTTTTCTCCAGCTTAATCGCATAAAGGGTTTGCAGGGCTTGGTGATCCTCTTTGCGGAAGGTCATTTCTCCTTTTGGCGTATCGAAGCTCATTCCTTCCATTGTTTCAATCAGTTTGTCTGTGTCTGTATTGCCCTCTGTTTTCTTAATGGCTTCAACAATGGCAATGGCCGCACTCATTCCACCAGGCGTAAAGAGATCCGGAACATCTCCGTCAAAGCGTTTCTTATGCTCTTCAACAAGCCAATCATTAATTTTATTCTTTGGCAGCTCATGATAGTAAACCGTAAACCCTTCCATTCCAACTAACGGCTCCATTGTGCCAAGTGCAGCAATATCCGGTGCACCAGTCGAAATTTTGATGCCTTTTTCCTGTACCTTCATATCAGCAATTTGCGTCCAAGGTGTATTGGCACCGGCCCAAATAACGAATAAGTAATCAGGGTCTGATTCCACTACCTTTTGGACATTTGATGTAAAGTCAGTTGCAGCCGGGTCGGCATATTCCTCATGAACAATCTCAGCACCCAGCTTCTTTGCGCTTTCTGTAAAAGCAGCCACCCCATCGCGTCCGAATGAGTTATCCGGAGCAAGCGTCGCTATTTTCACACCTTTACCCGCTATCGCAGCTGCACCGGCTACTGCATCCTGCGAGGAGTTCCGGGCTGTACGGAAAATATACGGATTAAACTCTGAACCTGTAATACTATCAGCCACCGCAGGCTCTACCACCATAATTTTTTCATATTCCTCTGCAAGCGGCAGGACAGCCAATGTATCGCCTGAGCTTGATGAACCAACTAGGAAATCAACCTCATCCTCTTCTAATAGCTTTGTAGCCTTTTGAACAGCTACCTCCGGTTTGGTTTCTGTATCCTCCACAATGAACTCTATTTTTCTACCTGCCACTTCTCGTTTTCCATCTGTTGCATAATCTAAACCAAGCTCAAATCCGCGTAATGTCTGCTCCCCATAGGATTCTAATGCACCAGTCTGAGATGCTAGAACCCCGATTTTGATTGGATCCTCCTTTGTTTCATTGGAGGTTTCCTTTGTTCCAGAATTACAAGCACTTGTGAAAATCATGATAAAGGCGAGCAAACATAGTAAAACGACCTTACCCTTCCAAGCTTTCATCTCTTTTTCCCCCTCATAGATTATAAATAGAAAGAGCATTACTACTTTTCATCATATTAACAGGGGGACAAGAGTATACGTATTTTTGAAGGTATAAGATTTTAAAAGGTGTCAGGCACCACAAAAAGACAGATTCCTAGAATCTGTCTTTTTGCGGTGCCTGACACCCATTATGCAGTTTTATTCAAGTTAGCGGCTTCTCTATTAGGCCTAAACGAAATAAGTGCTATCAAAACAATTCCTAGCATCATGCTTATCGTGAAAAAGAGGTTAATCTCCTTTACATATTGCATCATTAAGCCGCCGATAAACGGACCACTGATACTGCCGATACTAAATAGAATGCTGCACATGATATTACCCGCTGTCAGCAGATGCTTGGGAACTAAATCTACCATATACGATACACCGAGTGAAAAGGTAGAGCCGACCAGCATGCCGGCGATGAAAAAGCAGGCAGCTAACCCGATTACCGACTCATGCAATAGCCCTGCGGCCATAAACGACGAAAATCCAACCACCAAAGCAACCATCAGAATTCTTCTTCTTCCATAACAATCACTTAGCATTCCTAAAGGCAATTGAAACACAATGCTGCCAATCGCAAAGGCGGGTAAAATAAAGGCTACGTTTTGGGCATCAATTCCAATTCTTAACCCATAAACCGGAAAACTGCCGTTTAATGAGGCCTCTAAAAAACCATAGCAAAACGGAAACAGGAATGCGATCCACCCATATTTCCATGCCTTGCCAAACCTGCTGAAGGTCCCAAAGAACGAGCTTTTCTCTTCACTTTTTTCCGGGAACTCATTCTTTAGCAAAAATAACGGCAGCCAGACTAATAGACTTACCCCCGCTGCTATCATAAACGGTAAAGCTTCATTGATCTCTAAAAAGCGGGTCATCATCGGTCCTCCAGCAAAGCCTAAACCAAAAAATAAACCATAAAGAGAAATATTCCGCCCTCTTTTATGATTTGGTGAAAAGGAGGTAATCCATGTCTGACTTCCAAAGTGAAGCATATTGTCACCGATACCGACTAACAGCCGGAGCACAAACCAAAACCAGATTGATCTCCATAACGGAAAAAGCGCAAGGGCTGTAATAACTATCAGTCCACCGGTCAGTATGACAGGCTTATAACCAAATTTCCGAATTGGCTTTTCCATAAACGGCGCGGCGGCAAGCATCCCAATATAGATGGATGTTGCATGGAGGCCATTAACAGATGACGGGATTCCATCTTGTTCAAAGATGATCGCTATTAGGGGAGTCAGCATTCCTTGAGAAAATCCTGAAACAGCTACCGTGACGACTAAGACCCAAAACCGAAATCGATTCGATACTACTCCATACATATTCCATTCTCCCTATCATTATACTACTATATTATTACTATCTTCTCATTCTATCCTATAGTTACATTAAGAAACAACCTGACACAGCCTACTTTTCCATTTCAAGGGTTGGAAAATGTTCGATGACAAAGGATTTAAACCTTTTTGCTACAGGAGATAACGTTAGCTCAGATAAAGTTGACAACGCAATGCTTCTTTGACAGGGATAATCTGTAATTTCTAGAAAGCAAAGATTATCAAACATAATATCGCTAATTTTCGGCAGAACCGCTATTCCCAATCCTTTCATAACGAATCCAGCTACCGTTGCCGCTTCTTCTCCTTCGAAGGTAATAGTTGGATTCATATTTACATAGGCGCACATTTCATCAAAAATGTAACGAAGTCCAAAGCCCTTTTTAAAGCAAATGAATTCTTCCTTCTCCAAGCTCTTAATGGAAACAGCAGAATTTTCAGCAAGCCGATGCTGTTTCGGTACGACTACGTACAATGTTTCTGTACGTAAAACCGTTGACTCGATACGTTCGTTATCTGCTCGCGGTAACGATAAGCACATATCTGCTACCCCTTTTTCAACCTGTTCTAGTATGTAATCATTCGCGCCCTGGTAAAGCTGAAACGTAATATTGGGATATAGCTTTTTATAGCTTGCAATTAAATTTGGAATCAAATGCGGTCCGAGTGTATGAAGAAAAGCAACGGATATTTCACCGGTATCAACAGCTATCTTTTCTTGAATCTCTTCAATTCCCTCCTGAATGGCTACTTGTGCCTGCTGTGCCTTTTTTAAAAAGAGTTCACCATACCTGGTTAGCCTCACTGTTTTTCCGTCGCGGTAAAATAAGGAAACCCCTAATTCCTGCTCTAATTTTATGATTGATCGGCTTAAAGCCGGTTGTGAAATTGATTGGTGTTTAGCGGCTTTCGTAAAATGCTTATATTTTGCTACAGCTATAAAATTTTCCAACTGATGCCATTCCATTCTCCCGTCCTCCCATCATCATAACCGAAATGCATCATACTCATAATTATTATAAATTAGACACATGAAATATCACAGAGTATAGTAAGAAATCATATGTAATGAATGGAAATGGGGAATTGCAATGACCTATATACAAGCAGGTTCAAAGGAATTTAAACAGGCAAAGCTTGCCTTTCTTATCGCGGGTCTCGTTACATTTGCCGCCATATATACGGTTCAGCCAACATTACCACTTTTTTCAAAGGAATTTGCTGTTTCAGCACCAGCTGCCAGTTTAACATTGTCCTTCACAACAGGTTTACTTGCCTTTTCCATGTTAGCTGCCGCAACTCTTTCTGATCGAATCGGAACGAAACGAATGATGGTCCTTTCAATGGTTTTTACCTCCATTCTTGGCATCGTAACATCCTTTAGCTCCAGCTTCATGATGCTATTAGTCTTTAGAGCCCTGCTGGGGATAGTTGTTTCCGGTGTTCCATCCATTGCCATGGCCTTTATCGGAAAAGAATTCAGTCCTAAGGATCGTGTTATGATTATGGGCTTTTATATTTCAGGATCAAGTATCGGAGGGATGACAGGGAGACTATTCACCGGATTATTAACAGATCTTTTTTCATGGAGGCTCGCTTTTGCTGCAATTGGAATCATCTCATTAGTATTAAGTCTTTTATTTTGGTATATGCTTCCTGCACCAAGCACGACGGACAACAAGCGCATCGAATGGAAAGCAATCTGGCCATCCTATCAAATGCATCTTATGAATAGGAACATCAATTTCCTGTTTATCCTTGGCTTTTTATTAATGGGAAGCTTTGTCACGATGTACAATTATATTGGTTTTTCACTTATGCAGCCGCCCTATCTTCTTAGTCAAACAATCATTGGCCTTATTTTTATTGTTTATTTATTTGGCACCTTTAGCTCTATCTATATGGGTAAGAAAGCAAAGCAATATGGAACGAGTCTGATTTTAAAGATGTCATTTCTGATCACTATCACAGGTGCAGTGATTACTCTGTTCCCAAATTTAATTAGTAAAATCATTGGAATCTCCATCTTTACCTTTGGCTTCTTTGCGGCCCATTCGATTGTTAGCGCCTTAGTGACCGAACGTGCTAAAGAGAACAAGGCACAGGCCTCCTCACTATATTTACTTTTTTATTATTTAGGATCTTCTTTGGTCGGCTCGTTCGGCGGATATTTTTGGGACCACTTCTCTTGGATAGGTGTTATAGCCTTTCTATTTAGTCTATTGACAGCAGGATTTGTCTTAGTCGTAAAATGCAGTTCACAACATAAAGCAGTCTCCATTACCGTTCAAAAAAGAAAGGCACTTTTAAAATAAATAATCCCCCCTGTTCAATGGAATAGGGGGGATTTCTTTGTATAGCCCTTCAATACTTAATAGTATGGATATCCGGAATATGGATTATATTGTGTTGGATAAGGATATGGGTATGGCGCAGGGGATGGATAACCGCCATAGCCGACGCCTGGATTTGCCAATGCTCCTATCGTCAAACCACCTAATAAGCCGCCAACAAATGGTGCACTAGGATATCCACCGTGGTGGTGTCCTCCATGGTAGCCTCCGAAATACCCGCCATGATGACCTCCGTGGTGTCCGCCGTGATGTCCGCCATGATGATCTCCATGATATCCGCCGTGATGATCGCCATGATATCCGCCGTGATGCCCTTCGTGATGTCCGCCATATTGTCTTGGATCCATCATAATCATACCTCTCCCTTATTCATTTATTTATCTTACCTTCATTAAAGTATGCGGGGGAGATGTCCAATGAGTGGGCAAGTTAGGAGGGCCTGACACATCATTCAGTCCTATTCAGTTCATTTCCTTTTGCAATGTATCCTTCCATTTCGGCCTTTGGCACCATACTGCCGCCCGTTGCCCAGATGATATGCGTTGATTGGTTCATTGCCTTCCGTCCGATTCGATTATAATAGTCCTGATTCTCCTGGGTATAGAAATATCCAGGGAATCCTGCCGCTGCTGAGGGCTCAATTTCAATTTGTTCCTCCTTCGCTAATAATGAAAGAAATTGGAATAAACGATCATCCTGAACAGTGAAAATCCCATCCAGCTGATTGCCAACAATCTGTCCGACAAACCCTGATGCTCTGCCAACCGCCAATCCATCTGCAGCTGTTCGGCCAGTCAATCCGATATCCTGCACAGATATGTTATGCTGCAGGCCTGTCATGACCCCTAACAGCATACATGGAGCCTGAACTGGCTCGGCAAAAAGGCAATGGACATGGGGGCCGTAGATTTGTTTGAGCCCAAATGCTACACCTCCTGGACCTCCACCTACACCGCAGGGAAGATAAACAAATAACGGATGCTCAGCATCGACCGTGATATTTTGCTCCTTCAACTGAGCTGCAACTCGTTTAGCCGCAACCGCATATCCTAAAAAGAGGGTTTTTGAGTTCTCATCATCGATAAAAAGACAGTTTGGATTTTGACTTGCTTGTTTTCTGCCTGCCTCTACTGCCTTTTCATAATCGGCCTCATACTCAATCACGGTGACTCCCTTTTCACGCAGTAGGTCCTTTTTCCATTGTCTTGCATCTGCGGACATATGTACCGTTACATTGAAGCCAAGCTTGGCACTCATGATCCCGATACTTAGGCCCAGGTTTCCTGTCGACCCTACTGCTATGGAGTAGTTTGAAAAAAGCTGCTTGTATTTTTCGTCCGCCAATATTGAATAGTCATCACCGATTGATAAATCCCCATTTTCAAGGGCAATTTTTTCCGCAAAGTACAATACCTCATAGATACCACCTCTTGCTTTAATAGAGCCCGAAATAGGCAAATGACTGTCACATTTTAAAAGCAGCCTTCCTTCAAGCCCCTTGTCATAATAGGATTCAAGAGCTGCCTTCATCCTTGGAATCTCCTTCAGCGGTGATTCAATCATGCCTTTATTTTCGGCTGTTTCAGGAAACACCTTTTCTAAATATGGAGCGAATCGCTCAACCCTTTTCCGTGCCTCCTCAATATCAGCAGCTGTAAGGTCTGATGAGCCATCATGGTTGATTGCAGGATTAAACCAGACAACCTCATGACCTTTTTGCATATCTGAAATAATTGGATAGTGATTAGCTAATTCCGACATTCGCTTTCCCACCTTCTGATTGTTTACTTACATTTACTCATTTCCAATGTACCACTTCAACTCCATCACACAAAAATAGTCCCTCACAATATACGGGACTATAAAGAAACTATTATTTTTTTAATATATTATTATAAAACTCCAACCGTTCTTCGGCATTGCCTTTTGTAATGATATCTACTCCACTGTCAATATTCTGTTTCACCTTTTTTCCCTTCAGCACTTTATCTGCTGTTTCAACACTTAAATACCCCATATCATATGGATTTTGCGATACTGAAATGTTTAGATCTCCATCCTTTATATATTCAAGCATTTCTCTTATTCCATCTGTACCGGTTACAGGTATCTCAAGCTTGTGCTCTTCGATACTCTTTATCGCCGGAATAGCTATAGAATCTGTTGTCGTGATAATTCCCTTAAGATCAGGGTGTTCCTCAATGATATTGTCTACTACCTTCTTAATTTTTTGAACGTTTTTATTACCTATCTCCAGATTATCTCCATATTCCGCTGCAACTTGAATCCCCGCTGCTTCTAAACTTTTTCTCGCACCAATCAATCGATCCTTTTCTGCAAATGACTTGTTCCTGCCAAGAAGCGCTACCTTTTCACCTGGCTGCAGCTTTGATGCCATTAGAATTCCTGCTTTTTCGCCTAATACGAGATTATCTGTTCCGATATAAGCGGTTTTATGTTCCCATGGAGCATTTGAATCAATAAGTAATACGGGTATGTTTCTCTCAGTATACTTTTCTAAATCTAGCAAAATATCGGTACCTAATGGAGAGACAATTAATAAATCTGGATTTTCTTTTAAGGCTTGGTTTAATATTTTACTTTGTTCTTCTGGCGTTCCATTTTTCGGTGCGAGAACCTTTCCATCAACCCCAAAATCCTCAAACCCTTTATCTGCGCCAGCCTTCACAATTTCCCAGAATTCTATATCTTTCTCTTTTACGACAACAATCACCTTTGGTTTATCCTGAAGCAGTTGTTTATATACGAAAAAACCAGCCAATAGGACAACAAGAGCAAGGAAGACAAATAGCAGTCGTTTACGATTAGCAGTCATGCTGAGTCTCCTTTCTTCATGATGTTCAACCTTAATCTGTTATCCACTTAGTGATCAGCCAGAAATGTAATGGCAAAGGTGGTGCCGTTATGACCTGTTTCAATTTCAATTTCTGCTTGATGACGTTTCGCTATGCTATAGCAAATCGCCAGTCCCAGTCCTGTCCCGTTATCCTTCGTTGTAAAAAAGGGTGTACCGATTTTTTCCATCACTTCAGGACTTATACCTGTACCCTGATCTTGTATTTTCAATATCACGTTTTGTTCCTTCGCAAATGTTGTTATCGTCAGCTTTCCTCCAGAAGTCATGGCATCAAGTCCATTTAAGGCAATGTTTAAAATTAATTGCCGAATTTCCTTTTCATCTATGAAAATATCTGAGCATGTATGCAGGTCTAGAATAACCTGTTTATTCGCTCGAAGGGCTTCTGCCTGTATTAATGGGAATAAAGCTTCAATAATCAAGTTTATTTGATGTCTCTTTTTATAGCTGACTTTATTTTTAGCTAAATTTAAAAACTCTGTAATAATGGAGTTTGCTCGGTTTAATTCATCCAGCATCAGCTCAATAATGTCTTTTGATACTTCACTGTTCTTGGCTATTTGTAAAAACCCATAAACGGTCGTCATCGGATTGCGAATTTCATGAGCAATTCCAGCAGCCATCTCGCCTATTAAGTTCAATTGATCCAATCGAGTTAATCCTTTTTCTAAAATGTCTCTTTCCGTAATATCTGTCAAAACAAACAAAATACAAGGCTCAGGTTCAATATCAATTAATTCAGATGACAATAAACCGGACCTCATTTCCCCGCCTTTTGTTTTATACTGAATTTTCATATTTCGAATATGATCGCCTAACCGTATCCTATTACCGCTTGCTTCTTCAATAAAGTCCTGGAAGTTCATTTCCTGCTCATGCAATTCATTGTACTGGTATCCCGTAAATTGGATCCAGCTTGTATTGACATCAATATAGGTTCCTGCCTCTAGCGATACAATTGCCATCAGGTTCGGGCTTGATTCAAATATCTTTCGAAACCTTTCCTGGGACGCAAACAAATCGTCAGTGATTTTCTCCCTCTCAGCGATTTCCTGCTGCAGCCTTTCATTTGTAGATAAAAGCTCAAGAGTCCGCTCCTCTACCTTTTTTTCAAGCTCTAAAATGTGTTCCCTCTCGCTTTGGTAAATCTTTTCTTTATGTTTTTGATAGATTTCAACGAATTTTTCTATTTTCTTTTTTAACGTATCAGGCTGGAAAGGCTTAAAAATATAATCAATCGCCCCAACCTCATAACCTAGCTGGACATTTTCGCTTTCTTGACTAATAGCCGTCAAAAAAATGATTGGTGTATGCTTCGTTTTCTCTCGTGCCCGGATTAGCTTAGCCGTTTCAAAGCCATTTAATCCCGGCATTTGAACGTCCAGCAAAATAACCGCAAATTCTTGATTAATGAGATGCTTTAATGCTTTCTGCCCAGAAGTGGCTCTGACTAAATGATAATCTGGGGACGAAAGTGCAGCCTCCAGCGCTAATAAATTTTCCAGATGATCATCCACCATTAAGATATTGACCTTTTGGGGGATGGTATTATTGGACTTTTCTATATATCTTTTCTGCTGTATCGAATTCTTCATAACATTTTCCATAGGTAGTAAATTTAATCCCCTCTCTCTTACCTAGACCGAGAAAACCTGACAGGCTCAAACTCTCATATAAAAGCTTATGAACGTCATCCTGTAATGTTTTATTAAAATAGATTAAAACGTTTCGGCAAATAATAATATCAAACTCATGAAAAGATGAATCTGTTACTAAGTTATGTTCAGCAAAGACAATATTCTTTTGCAGAAGCGGGTCGAATACAGCCTGTTCACCAATTACCTTGTAATATTCTGAAAAGGCCCTTGTTCCACCTGCTTCTATATAGTTTTTCGTGTACTGCTGCATATGGGCTAGAGGAAATGTCCCCTTTATTGCACGTTGCAGTATTCTAGCATTAATATCGGTAGCATAGATCATTGCCTTATCATATAGGCCTTCCTCCTGTAAGAGAATCGCCATGGAGTAAACTTCCTCACCTGTTGCGCAGCCGACATGCCAAATTCGTATGGTTGTATATTCCCTTATGATGGGAATGATATTTTTTCGAAATGACTTAAAAAATGAAGGATCGCGAAACATCTCAGTGACATTTATCGAAAAGTCAGAGAATACCTTCCTCATCGCAGAAGAATCACGCAGGATTAACTCCTGGAGAGCTGAAATACTTGTCAGCTTATCCTTATGAACCCGATTGGCAATTCTTCTTTGAATAAAGGACTTCGCATAATTTCGAAAATCATACCCGTAGTATCGATAAATTGCTTCTAGTAATAAATCAATCTCTATTTTTTCTATTTCTTCATCTTTTGTTTGTTCCTGATATGTTTCATTTATCACAATACCTTACCCTCTCTTCTTATATAACCATACATTCATGAGTGAGAATAACTGATCAATGTTAAGAGGCTTACTGATATAATCATTAGCTCCTGCAGCTAGACATTCTTCCCTGCTCTTTTTCATCGCTTTTGCTGTTAACGCTATTATTGGCAGTGTTTTGTACTCCTGCATTTGCCGAATTCTTTTAATCGCCTCAAAACCATCCATTTCTGGCATCATGATGTCCATCAGTATGATATCTGTATCAGGATTTGCTAGCAGCATTTCAATCCCTTCATAGCCATTTTCTGCTTCAATAATTTCCATTTCAGCCTTTTCCAGCGCAATCGTTAAGGCATAAACATTACGAATATCGTCATCAATAATAAGTACCTTCTTATTTCTTAAAGCAAAATGCTCTTCGACCTCATGAAACGTATTCTCTTCTGTTACTTGAGTCAACTCATTATAATTATTCTCAAGGGTAACGGCTGCTTCTTTGACAAATGGAAGAACGTCAACGTCTATTTCAGTCCCTTTATTTCGAATTGGAAGATAAAGAGTAAAGCAGCTTCCTTTACCTTCAACACTTGATAAATCCATAAAGCCGCCCAGCATAGAAGCGAGCTTACTGCTAATGGATAACCCTAAACCTGTTCCGCCATATTTTCGGCTCGTTGTTCCATCCGCTTGATTGAAGGCATCAAATATGGACTCATGTTTTTCCTTCGGTATTCCAATTCCTGTGTCCATAACGGAAAATGCCAATACTCTTTCTCCAGGCTTATGGAGCTCTGATCCCTGCCTGCTGTCTTCAAGGAGTACGCTTTGGATAACAAGTGAGACACTGCCTCGTTCTGTGAATTTAAATGCATTTGAAAGCAGGTTGTTAACGATTTGCAATAACCGATGTTCATCACTATAAAAATATTGAGGTACATCCGGCTCCAGCCTAATATAGAAATTAATCGCCTTCTGCTTTGCAAGTGGAGAAAATTGTCTCATCAGCTGTTCTTCAAGCTGACTTAGCTCGATCCTGTCATAAATAATGTCCAGCTTTCCAGACTCTACCTTAGCCAAATCTAAAATATCATTAATTAATAGAAGTAAATCATTTCCAGAGGAATAGATGGTACTTAAATACTCCTTTTGTTTCTCTGTTAAATTTCCCTCGCCATTTTCAGCAAGGATTTGCGCCAAAATAAGTAAGCTATTCAATGGAGTTCTAAGCTCATGGGACATATTAGCAAGAAATTCTGATTTATATTTTGAATTCACTTCTAATTGCATGGCCTTTTCTTCAAGAGCCTCTTTGACAATCTCCAGCTCCTTCTTCTTTTGTTCTGAGGCCGAATATTGCTCCTCAAGCTTTTCATTCGTGGTCCGCAGTTCCTCCTGCTGCAGTTGCAGTTCCTCAGATTGGACCTGAAGCTCCTCTGTTAAGCTTTGAGATTCCTGAAGGAGCCGTTCTGCTTTCATATGGTTGGATATAGAGTTAATTATGATGCCAAGTGTAGCGGCAACTTCCTCCAGCAGCTTAACATGACTGCACTCAAACGTTTCTAATGACGCAATCTCAATGACAGCAAGGACCTCTTCCTCAAATAATACAGGTAGAATCATACTATTTCTTGGCAAGACCTCCCCTATTCCAGAACGTATTTTTATATATTCCTTTGGAACCTTATTTAAGAGAATTGGCTGCTTTTCCCGTGCACACTGGCCGATAAGCCCCTCTCCCATTTGGAAGACCTCAAATTCCTTCTGGTCATTTGAAATGGCGTAGCCACCTATTCTCTTTAAATAAGTTTTTTCGCCATCGTGTTTCTTAAAATAGAACATACCGAGATTAGCACCAACCATGGGCACAAGCTTTGACATTAATAAATCTGCCAGCATTCGAACGTCCTTTACTTCCGGGAATATTTTAACGATTTCTGCAATCTTTGATTGATGCCAGCTATGGGCCTCAGCTTCCGCTAACAGCTTTCTTTCATGCTGGCTGTGCCTTTCCAAATCTGTCACCATTTTATTATAGGCATTGGCAATAGAAGCAATCTCATCCTTTGTCGATACCTTAATCCTCGGAAGATTGTCAACATTACTATCATTAACACTTTCCATTACCGTAACTAGATTTCTAAGATTTTTCGTCATACTTCTTATAATGACAATAATTAGCGCCGCCCCAGAAACCAGTGTGAGAGCCAAATAAAAATAGATGATGGTAACGGACTTATTATAGGTTTCTCTCGATCTCAAAAGTTCATTCTTCATTTCCTGCTCCTGCAGCCCAACAAGAAGATTGGATATTTGCAGCATTCTCTCCTTATTAAGCTTTAAATCTTTAACTAGCTCCTCAGGAGTTTCAACACCTTGATTTACCTTTTGCATCGTGATAACCTGTTTGACGGTATCTAAATACGAGTTGTAAAGTACTCGATACTTTTCAATTAACTCTGTTGATATTTCTTGTTTATCCATTTCCTTTAATAGTTCAATGTTTTTGCTGATTCGTAAATTGGCGCTTTCCCAATTATTAAGAAGTGTCTGGTCCTCGAATAGTTGGTCTTCAATAATATCCAAACCCATTTCGTTTGACTGTTCTGTGTCATTCTTAATCTGATCGGCAATGTCAATTCTTGCATACAAGTCATTTACCACTACATGCATATTAACCATTGATTGTTCGAGCATGTTCATTAAATAAATCACGCTAATCGATATGAGCAAAATGATTAAGCCGATACTCGTATAGAGCTTTGTCCTGAATTTCATATAGCCTCCATTTTTTACTAGTATTCAATTATTTTATTAATATTTCTAAGAAAATTCCTACTAAAGTTTCTATAGATAAGGATAGTAATATAATAACACAATCCCCTGATTATTCGATATTGTTCTTACTTTAAAACTATTATAATATTTGGAAATTTAACTTCAAAAAAAGAATATGGAAGGAACGATTAATAATAACAAAAAAGGTCATATTAAAGGGTAGGAATGAAAAGGAAGGGAGTGAAAAAAATGGAATACTTAACGAGAGAACAGATTATCAATGATTTACAACAGTCATTCCAGCCCTACATAGATAAATTTGGCATCGAAGATATCGGTATTTATGAAGAAGAGGGAGAGAATGATCAATATTATTTCGGCTATACAGCCAGAAAAGAAGGCAAAACCTTTCATATCCACACTCCATTTAAAAAGAATGACAATGGAGAACTAGCGCCTGTAAAAAACGAGTGGGTCATCGAATCTGACGAACCACAGCGCGAGGATATCCGCGGATTTAAGGATATTGAAAGTGCTTTTCGTGAAATTTAAATAACCATACAAGGGAAAAGGACCTTCGAATTTGGACTTTTCCCTTTTTTTGTCCAAATTCATCTTTAGCAGAGCTATATTCCCCAAAATCCACAGAAAACCCCGTGAAGTTTTCCTAAGTAAAAATATCGTAATAACCCATTGACATTGACGTTGCGTAAAGGTGTATCGTTTAGTTACAGGGAGGTTTGAGTTTGATGGAATACACAGTGCAAAGCCTTGCAAGACTCGCAGGAATCAGTACCAGAACACTTCGATACTACGATGAAATTGGGATTCTTAAGCCGGCAAGAATCAATTCATCTGGCTATCGGATTTATGGTCAGACTCAGGTAGACACGCTGCAGCAAATTCTATTTTTTAGAGAATTAGGCTTGGAATTAAACAGCATAAAGGAGATAATCACTGATCCAACCTTTGATGGCACGAACGCACTTAGGGAACATCTACAAAAACTCCTTGAAAAGCGAAATCAATTGGATTTGTTAATCGAAAATGTCAATAAAACGATTGCATCAAAAGAAGGGAGAATAACGATGTCTAATAAAGAAAAGTTTGAAGGCTTTAAGAAAAAAATGGTCGAGGACAACGAGAAGAAATACGGTGAAGAAATCCGCCAAAAATATGGTGAGGATACCGTCAAAAAATCAAATGAAAAATTCATGAACATGTCACAGGAGGATTATGAAAAAGTGACCCGATTAGCTGAGCAGGTTCTAGAAACATTAGAACAAGCCATGGCTACTGGTGATCCTGCTGGAGAGCTCGCGCAACAAACAGCTGACCTCCACAAACAATGGCTTTGCTTCTATTGGAACGAATACAGCAAAGAAGCCCACGCAGGCTTAGCACAAATGTATGTAGACGACGAACGCTTCACAGCCTACTATGACAAAGTCCAGCCAGGTGCAGCAGAATTCCTCAGAGACGCCATCCTTATTTATACGAGATAAACGAAGCACGGGGAAGGTTTGAGCCTGAATTCTCTACTCGGACTATCAAAAGGGTGACTTCCATTGGACAGAGTTGCTTAAGATTCCATTCAGTCTGTCTAAAGAGAGGCTTCCTTCGGACAGAGTTCCTTGAGTTTCCATTCAGTCTGTCTAAAGAGAGGCTTCCTTCGGACAGAGTTCCTTAATTTTCCGTTCAGGTTGTCTCAAGAGAAGCTTTCTTCGGACAGAGTTCCTTAATTTTCCGTTCAGGTTGTCTCAAGAGAAGCTTTATTCGGACAGAGTTCCTTAATTTTCCGTTCAAGTTGTCTAAAGAGAGCCTTTCTCCGGACAAAGTTCCTTAATTTTCCACCCAAGTTGTCAAAAGAGGGCCTTTCTTCGGACAGAGTTCCTTAATTTTCCGTTCAGGCTGTCTAAAGCGAGGCTTTCTTCGGACAGAGTTTCTTAAGATTCCATTCAGTCTGTCTAAAGAGAGCCTTCCTTCGGACAGAGTTCCTTAAAATTCCATTCAGGCTGTCTCAAGAGGGCCTTTCTTCGGACAGAGTTCCTTAATTTTCCGTTCAGGTTGTCTCAAGAGAAGCTTTATTCGGACAGAGTTCCTTAATTTTCCGTTCAAGTTGTCTAAAGAGAGCCTTTCTTCGGACAGAATTCCTTAATTTTCCACCCAAGTTGTCAAAAGAGGGCCTTTCTTCGGACAGAATTCCTTAATTTTCCGTTCAGGTTGTCTCAAGAGAAGCTTTCTTCGGACAGAGTTCCTTAATTTTCCGTTCAAGTTGTCTAAAGAGAGCCTTTCTCCGAAAAAAGTTCCTTAATTTTCCACCCAAGTTGTCAAAAGAGGGCCTTCCTTCGGACAGAATTCCTTAATTTTCCGTTCAGGGTGTCTAAAGAGGGCCTTCCTTCGGACAGATATTCCCCAAAAAACAATAGGCTTGTCATATCAATACGATATCCGCTGTATGCATCCACTTGAGATTGATTTTTCAGCGGTATCGGACGGTTCTTTTGCTTCCTCGGAAGCAAAAGAACCGTCCCCCTGATTTTATTTTTTTGCCTGATATACCTTTAGCTTCTTGCCTTTGACAGTGGTATTTTTCATTGCCTGCAGGACAGCAGGACCTTTTCCATTTAAGATTTCGACAAAGGATGCATTTTCTTCAATGGTGATAATTCCAATATCATTTGCTGTTAGGCCGTCTAATTTGGCAATGGTGCCGACAAAATCTACCGCTCTCAGTTTCTTTTTCTTTCCACCATTAAAATACAGCTTCATAATATCTTGGTTTAATTTTGCCCCTTTATCTTCCTTTAATATGGGCTCTGCATGTATTTTTTCCGTAAATGCTGCCCTCCTGCTTTCTACTTCCTCTTTTGAAGGCGGCGCTACAGCAGGAATCTTAAAGCCGATATATTGTTCAATTTCATCCAAAAACTTTTGTTCAAAAGGTGTAACGAAGGTAACAGCCTTGCCTGCTTTCCCTGCCCTGCCTGTCCGTCCTGTACGATGAACATAGCTTTCTTTTTCTAATGGAATATCGTAATTAATAACAAGACTGATATTCTCGATATCAATTCCTCTTGCAGCGACATCTGTTGCAACCAAATATTCAAAAACGCCTCGTTTAAAATCATCCATCACGGCGAAACGATCCTCCTGATACATACCGCCATGAAGCTTATCACATGGATAATCGGCACGATCCAGGCTCTCCATTATATCATCCACACGCTCCTGCGTACGGCAGAAAATAATACAGCTTTCCGGATTTTCTACAACTGTTACATCCTTCAAAAGCGAGAGCTTCTCCTCCTCTTTTACTTTTATAAGGCTATGGTCAATACTTTCAGTTGTAATACCTGCCGCTTCAACTGCGATTTCAACCGGATCCTTCATATAGGTTTGGCAGAGCTTTTTTATGTCCTCCGGCATCGTGGCTGAGAAAACCGACGTCACTCTTTCAATAGGAAGCTTTTGAATGATCCCCTCTACTTGGTCGATAAACCCCATATTCAGCATCTCATCGGCTTCATCGATGATAAGAAACCTCAGTTTTTCCATTATCAATGTTCCTTTTTCAATATGATCCAATACCCGTCCAGGAGTTCCGACTACAACATGCGTTTTTTGCTTCAGTTCTAGCTTTTGCTTTGCAAAGGATTGCTTTCCATAGATGGCCGCTGCTTTGATCCGTTTAAACCTGCCAATATTGGTGATATCCTGTTTTACCTGTGCGGCAAGTTCACGGGTCGGAGTAAGGATTAAACATTGCGGCTTATTCTCCTCCCAATCAACCATTTCACATACAGGGATACCAAAAGCAGCCGTCTTACCGCTCCCAGTTTGTGACGTTACGACCAAATCTCTTTTATTTAATGCTATCGGGATCACTTTACGCTGGACCTTGGTCGGATTCGCATAGTTCATAGCCTCAAGTGCCCGAATAATTTCTTCACTTATGCTATATTCCTTAAAATCAGTTTCACTCATTAAATAGCCTCATCTCATACAATATTTTTCGACTTTTTATTAAACTATTTCGACATTGTTAACAGAAAATTTACAATCCTCACACACAATCTTTACCTTATTTTGATATTTTTAATATAACTTAACATTATTGTTCAAAAATTGACAAGGATGTAATAGATAAGAATTTCTCAATTGCTTACTGCAGCAAGCATTGTGGATGCAGTTCCAGCCATCATGAAGATTATCCTTGTTCTTTTACATGTCTGCAATATAAATGAAAAAGTTGCTTTCTAATTTGCAGAACAGCGCCTGCTCTTTTTGGACACATCTAACGAATTAGGAGATGGATAGAATATGAATACACCAACGGAAAAACAGCTAGAAGACCCCTTACAACAATTAGGCAACCCTTCCTACTATAATAATCGGGAATTAAGCTGGCTTGATTTTAACAAACGAGTGTTAGAAGAAGCACGGGATGACCGCAATCCGCTGCTTGAAAAATTCAAATTCATGGCCATTTTTAGTTCAAATTTAGATGAATTCTTCATGGTTCGTGTCGCTGGTTTGTTAGATCAGGTAAAGGCTGGATTTAACCGTCCTGAGAACAAAGCAGGACTAACACCAGCTGAACAGTTATCTTCGATTTCTACTATTACCCATAAATTGATTGAACAACACGATTATACCTACATACAAGTATTAACTCCTCTATTAGAAAAAGAACGTGTAAAAATAATCCAAATCAAGGAAATATCTGGAGGGGACCTTTCATTTTTGGAAGACCATTTTGACGAGCATATCTTTCCGGTCCTCACACCAATGGCAATAGATGCTTACAGGCCTTTTCCAATGCTGTTAAATAAGTCGCTTAATTTAGCTATCGTTCTCCGTGACCTTCGTAAGGGCGTCCAGAACCGTAACGAAAATAAAATGGCTATTGTTCAGGTTCCAGCCGTTATTAAGCGCTATATTGAGCTGCCTTCTAAACATAACACAAGACGATTTGTTCTGCTCGAGCAGGTTATTACTCAATTTATTGATAAATTATTTATGGGCTTTGAGGTCAAATCTGTTACGCCTTTCCGTATTACCCGTAATGCCGATTTAACGATTCATGAAGAAGGTGCCGATGATCTTTTACGTGAAATTGAAGAGGAATTGAAAAAACGGAAATGGGGAGCATGTGTAAGATTAGAGGTACAAAGTCAGCTCCATGACCAACAGGTGGTTGATTATCTAATAGAAGAATTAGAAATTACGCAAAAGGATGTTTATTTTGTACAGGCACCTCTTGATTTAACCTTCTTATTTTCCTTTTATACTACCATTCTTGCCAGCCATGGGCACTTAGTCTATGAAACGTTCATTCCTCAAGTTCCGAAGGACATGATTGGAAAGAAGGACATTTTCGAAGCGGCACTGGGCAATGATTTGCTGTTTCATCATCCATACGAATCATTTGAACCAATCGTCGACTTTATTTCACAAGCAGCGGATGATCCAGATGTACTGGCGATTAAACAAACACTTTACCGGGTAAGCGGGAATTCCCCGATTATTAAGAGTCTCGAGCGTGCTGCCGAAAATGGCAAGCAAGTAACCGTGCTGGTAGAATTAAAGGCTCGATTTGATGAAAAAAACAATGTTCAGTGGGCGAAGGAGCTCGAAAAGGCCGGCTGTCATGTTATTTATGGGATGACACATTTGAAAACGCACAGTAAAATAACGCTGGTTGTCCGCCGTAAGAAAAATAAAATTGAACGATTTGTTCATTTAGGTACAGGTAACTACAATGATGCGACAGCAAGAATCTATACAGATATGGGATTAATTACATCAAATGAACAAATTGGACTTGATGCCTCAAACTTTTTTAATTACTTAAGCGGTCATATGGAAAAGCCGTCCTACCACCACTTAATTGTATCGCCCCATGACATTCGAGATGAATTTCTAGAACTGATTGATAAAGAAATCGAGTTCCATAAACAATATGGAGATGGCCGTATTGTTGCGAAAATGAACTCGCTGACAGATAAGAAAATAATTATGAAAATGTATGAAGCCTCCATTGCTGGTGTGAAAATTGATTTGATGGTTAGAGGAATTTGCTGCTTAAGGCCTGGAATTAAAAATGTCAGTGAAAACATTACCGTTAAGAGCATCGTTGGACGATTTCTAGAGCATACAAGAATCTACTATTTTCATCATCATGGAAAGCAAAAAATCTATTTATCGTCTGCCGATATGATGACAAGAAACATGGTCAATCGAGTAGAAATCCTGTTTCCTATTTTAAAGGACCATTTAAAGGATCGAATTTATTCATTGCTCGAAATTATTTTATCGGATAATACAAAAGCCCGCGAACAGGATTCTTCTGGTGTATATCATTATGTACACCGAAATGATAAAGAAGAAATCGACAGCCAGCTAGAGTTATGTAATAGAGCCTATCAATCAAAAAAGGTAGAAAACGAGAAAACAAGTGAGGAATTTAGTTTGAAGAAAAGGCTTAGTCAAATGGGACAGACACTCTTTTGGCGTCATAAAAAAACGTTGCCAGCGCAAAAGCTCAATTAAACCAGAGGTCCGGCTCCTCTTCCTTTTGAGGAGAGCGAACCGAACCCTTGATTCTTAATAAAAGACAGAGTTACCCGACCCGCCTGTCAGCGATAGCACTTCTCCACTCATGGAAACTGATAGCGGCGATGCCAGGAAGGCTATAACATTCGCAACATCCTGAGCGTTAACCAAGCGGCCGATTGAGTTCATGCTGGCAAGTCTCTCTCGGTCCTCTTCATTTGGAAGTCGTTCAAGGATGGTTTCTGTTTCAGTAAATCCTGGATAGACAGCATTCACATTAATCCCGTATTTCCCTAACTCTACGGATGAAGTCTTCGTCAAATGAACAACCGATACATTGCGTGCCCCCGCACTCACACTACCAGCCATTCTAGCCGCCAAGCCGCTCACATTAATAATCCTACCCCAATTATTTTCCTTCATATAGGGAGCTACAGCTCTTGTACAACGGAAATAGCCAAGGAACTTCTCCTCGAAATCCTTTAGGATTAATTCATCGCTTACGTCATTAAAACCTTCTGGCTCTTTTCCACTAACACGGGCTCCATTGTTTACCAGAATATCAATACCGCCTAATAAATCTGCAGCAGTTGCTACCAATTGCTGAATAGATTCAGGGTTCCCTAAATCAGCAGTCACAGGGTAAATATTTCGGCCTGTTTCCTCACTGATTTCCTTGGCCGTTTCTTTTAACACCGCTTCATTTCTGGAACAGATGACACAATCAACACCTTCTAATGCTAATTGACGTGCAGCCGCTTTCCCGATGCCACGGCTCCCGCCTGTAATAAGCGCTTTTTTTCCAGCTAACTGTAAATCCATGCCACTACCTCCAATTAATTGATTCATTCATTTGCAGGATGATTTTCTTTTATGTAAAATTACAAACATATTCATTATTATTTCATTTTTTCGAAAAAGAAAGCAACTATTAAACGTTAAGGATGATTTTGCATGCTCGATACGATTCAAATTCTTGATATTACGAAAGCAGCCTATGAAGCAGGGCGAAAAATTTTAGAAGTATATGATACTGACTTTCAAGTCGAAACAAAGGAGGATGCCTCTCCGCTCACATTAGCCGATCAACAATCGCATGAAATGATTGTTAACCATTTAAGCAGGAGCTATCCGGAAATCCCTATTTTAAGTGAAGAAGGTCAGCACCTTCCCTTTGAGGAAAGAAAAGAGTGGAGCACACTTTGGATTGTCGATCCTTTAGATGGAACAAAGGAATTTGTAAATCGTAACGGGGAGTTTACAGTAAATATTGCCCTTACACATCAGCAAAAGCCTATCCTGGGTGTTATTTACGTTCCAGTCAAGGACGAAATGTATTTCTCAAACCAGCTTGGGGCTTTTAAGGTTCATCAATATAGCGCCCATCAGCTTCTATCAGAAGAGGATTTGTTGGCCGTTTCTGAAAAAATAACAGTTGGTCATATGGGCTCTTATAAAGTGGTGGCAAGCCGCTCACATTTATCTCCTGAGACTGAGACATTTGTTGAGGAACTTAAGAAGGAGCATGGTGTAGTTGAGATGATTTCTGCAGGAAGCTCATTGAAGTTTTGTCTAGTCGCAGAAGGTAAAGCAAATGTCTATCCGCGCTTTGCCCCAACAATGGAATGGGATACCGCAGCAGGACAAGCCATTGTAGAAGCTGCCGGAGGAGAAGTGGTTGATGCTGAAACAAAACAACCGCTAGTTTATAATAAAGAACAGCTTGTAAACAGCTGGTTTATCGTACGTTAATAGTAGAAAAAGAGCCTTGTTCGGCTCTTTTTTTCATAGCTACTCTTCCTTCAATTCATTCAGCTCATCGATCAGCTGCTTCGTACGCTTTGCATTTCCCTGCGCAAAATTCTCGAGCCGTTCTTTTAGCTCATCATCATCCTCGACTCGTTCAGCACTAATAAGATATGTACGCATTAAATCCTCTTCAGTCTCGATTGAATTTTTCAGAACTTCTTCAAGCTTTTCCTTATCTTCATTCATATCGGACCCCTCCTTAACATTTTTTATCGTTCACTAATTTCATTCATATTATCCATAAAAAAACCATCAATCGATGCGCATTGCACCTTCATTGATGGTTTCATTTTTATCTCTTATTAAAATTTTTCAACAGGCTGCATAATCTTTATTGTATTACGGCTAGCCACTCTATTATTAAGCGTCAGCATGACCATAAAGGATAGGCAATAAAGCGCTGCTAGATAAATCATTACGACTGTCATATTCGAACTTTGAAGGATGTAACCAACAAGGATTGGTGATAAACCTCCTACCGCACGTCCAAAGTTAAAGATTGTATTGGTAGCTGTACTACGAATTTGAACCGGATAAAAGCTGCTAATGAGTGCACCATATCCAGCAAACATTCCATTTGAAAAGAAACCAACAATCGCTCCTCCGATTAATAAGCCTGCGCTTCCGGTTGCAAAGGAATAGAAGAATACTGCAGCTGCAGAGGCTAGTAAAAAGGTACCGTAAGCACGCTTTGCTCCAAATCGATCCATAAATCGTCCAAAGGTTAACATCCCAATGATCATTCCAACCGCTGTACTAATTGTCCAAAGTGCTGAGCTTGAAACCGATAAGCCTTGTGATTGCTGAAGCATGGATGGCAGCCAAATCATTAAGCCATTGTAGCCTGCAATTTGTACTGTCGCCATGATCACGAGAGCAATGGTTGTCATCGTCGTTTTTGGCGTGGAGAATAACTGAGCTAGTTTTCCTTTTTCTACTTTCTTAACCTTGATTTCTTTTTGAGCTTCTAACCATTTTGGAGATTCTTTCAGGTTCTTTCTTACAATGAAAGCAAAAATTACAGGAAGTACACCTACAAAGAACAGCGCTCTCCAGCCTAACATCGGCAGAATCATCGCACTTAGTAATGCAGCAAGGATCACACCGTACTGTGCACCAACACTTACATAAGAAGAAGCTCTTCCCTGTTTATTCTTCGGCCACGCTTCGGCTACAAGTGCCATACCAATTCCGTACTCACCGCCGGCGCCAAGTCCAGCAATAAATCTAAACAAATAAACCTGTTCAATATTTGTTGCAATTCCGGTTAATGCTGTACCTAAAGCGAACAATAGGATTGTATAGGTGAAAATTCGTACCCGGCCAAACTTATCAGCCAAAATTCCAAATAGTATTCCACCTACAAGCATTCCGATATTTGTAATAGAAGAAATAAGTCCGCCTGTTGCAAAATCAATGCCAAACTCTGAAATAATCATCGACATCGCGAAGGAGATAAACATGATATCCATCCCTTCTAACGTTAAACCGGCTGTTGATGCGACGACTGTTTTTTTACGATAATCCATTTTGTTTCCACCCTTCCGTTTTTTACAAGCTGTACCTCGAAAGAATGGATAGATACGTTTCCCATTCTCCTTTGAAGCCTCACAGGACTTCGCTTAAAAGAGGTCTTTTTTACAAAATAAATACCCTTTCGTCGCAGAGGACAAAAGGGTATGGATAGGCAAAAGTAAGTATAGCATAGTGAACAAGCTAAAAATATAGCTTATTGCCGCCCTTTTCAGCCTCTCTGGTCTGTGTTAAAGGTATTATGTTGTTGTTGTTAATTATACTAGCATAGTAGTAAATCTGGTTCAATAACTTTTTGAAAATAAATAAATGGAAAATATTTACGGCGGCGATTAGCTCAGGCCTCGTTTAGCTTTAGAAGTTTTAATGAGGGACAATAATTCAGTAGTCCGAAAAAAAATGTCCTTCATCATGACGATGAAGGACATTTCGTGATTGATTTGCTTTTCTATTGTCCCTCATAAGGCCTATGAAGGACAAAATTTCTTTGTTTTACTTGTATACTGTCTTTCATAAGGCCTATGAAGGACAATTTATGTTTAATTTACCTATCAACTGTCCTTCATTTCACTGATGAAGGACAAAACTCAGTTAATCTAAATAAAGAATGGCCCTCATACCATCCATGAAAGACAAAACATAATACTGTTCCCCGCCTTCTGTCCTTCAGCAAAAAAATGAAAGGGCAAAATACTTTTTAACATAACTCTTATTTAAAATAAGGAACCTTTTTCAAAGCAACACAAACCGGAACGGCAATGATAATTCCTAATACATTTTGCAGGATGTCTCCCGGGATTGACGTTAAAGGTGTAATCCAATTTCCGTATAGAATTACTTCACCAAAGTAGTAAACAGCTATCATAAATGGCATCGAAATAATGGTTGCCGTTATATTTAAAGCAAGGCTGCTTCCTTTGCGGCCTTTTGCCCAAGAGATTTTACCGACGATGAAGCCTTGTAAACCACGCGCCACAATGGTGATTGGCGCCCACAGCAGCCAGCCTCCAACAATATCAAATAATCCCATTCCGATTGCACCGGCAAGAGCTCCCTTTTTAGGCCCAAACAAAATAGATGCAATAAAAAGCATCGCTGTTCCTAAATGAACCAATCCCCCATTTATAGAAATAGGCAATTTAATATTTATAAAGAACGTTGCAAGAAAAATAAGTGCAGCTAATACGGAGGTAATAATTAAATCAAATGTTTTCTGACCTGGTTTTGAATAACTCTGAATATTTTCCATTTTCATAACCCTTCCTCGTTAGAATATACCTATGACTTTAGCAGAGGACTGGTATATAGAAAAGGTCCATTTTATTAAAAAACTTCAGTCCATATTTTCCTTATCTGTGGGAAAGTCACCTTAAAGTTAAGGCGGGAAGCTAGGTCCACATCGCATAAAGCTCCCACGGATGGCCGAAATTGCCATAATTCGCAAGCATGACCGGCTTGTTAGTGATCACTTTTTTTAACATGTAAAAAGAAAAAGGTGTCCCTTTCACTGAATTGGGAGCATCCCATAAAACCCACTCCACAATAAACGTTGCGATGAAAGCCAATACAGTCGTAGTTAGGATGGCCAGCTTCCCATTTACATCTTAAAAAAACATGACAACGCAATGCGGCAGGGACGAGCCCAAAGTTACCGCCGCAATAAGAATTCCGACAATAGGTTAATTTGATCTATATTCTTTATTAAAAATAAACACAATATCATTTCGATCCTTTTCATAATCCCAGATAATAAAAATATCTTCAATAGAGCGATTAAAAATACCCTCAAATAAACCTTTGCAGTCCATATACTCTTTTTTTATATCTCTTGCCTGGTGGAGCAATAAATCGTAGTCGCCTTTTTGATAAACGAAACGTTCCAGCTGTAATAGGACCTGCTTCGACTCAACCGTACAAATATTTTGCGAGTAGCTGACGATTTTTAGGCAGGCTGCTTTTTTATGTGTCTTCGAGCCTATTTCATCCAGCAGCTTTAAAAGCGATTTTTCAAAGCTTACCTCGATTTTTTCTTCTACCATATCCTTGATTTCAAATACAAGGATTCCGGTATTTCGGTCATAATCCCAATCAGAACGGAAGTATTCATACAGTATTCCCAGCGTCTTTTCAACTTCCGGAATATAGTCTTTGATTACCGTGTTGATAACAGTCGAACGAAAATTGGTTGCAAGATTTAACTCGTTATTACAAATCAAGACTTCCTCCGCAGGGGTAATGAAATTTCTCATATAGACATAGAATCGTTTCCCTTTCTGCATAACGTAACAGGTTTCCGGACCTTTTCCGAACCTTCGCTTTATCAGCTTACTAAACTTACTGCTAAGGTACTGCATATTCTCCTGTGTTGTTGTAATCATAACAATCCCCTTTCAGAAAAAAAGGCCTAACCCCTGATAAAAGAAGCTAGACCACGGCTGAAACGACTATATCAAATCGTTTATTCCCTATACCATATTACTAAAATTGGTCTTTAGAAGTATCTATATCTTTACTATGACAGATGACTACTAGACAATTGACATAGTCATACTAGCATGATTATTCATTATTCAGCAATTATTTAAAATCTGCCTGCAGGTAAAATCACTTCTACACACGTTCCATCATTGCTGCTACTAATAGTTACTTTTCCTTGGTGTTCTTCTATGATTTGGCTGCTAACATGCATCCCAAGACCTGTTCCACTTTCCTTGGTTGTAAAAAATGGCTCATTTATTCGCTCAAGCATGTCAGACGGAATCCCACATCCTTGATCAATGATCTTAATTTGAATGCTGCTTTTAGAAACAGTGCATCCATCCACAAAGATGGTTCCTCCAGCTGGCATGGCTTCAATTGCATTTTTTATATAATTAATAAACACTTGCTTCAGCTGACCCTCATCACCTAGTACCTTTAATTCGCTAAGCTCGTACCTTTTGACAATTTCAATATTATTTAATAGCGCGTGCGACTCCATTAACGTAAGTACTTGATCCAGTAGCAAATCAATAGGAAGCTCTTCATACTTTATCTTTGTTGGTTTTCCTAGCACCATCAATTCTTTCAAAATAGCTTCTACCCTGGCAATCTCTGCTTCTACTACTTCAAAATACATAGGCTTCCCTTTATAATCTGCCATGATCAATTGTAAAAAACCTTTAATAGCTGTAATTGGATTTCGGATTTCATGTGCAATTCCAGCTGCTAATTGACTTGCCACTGCATGCTTTTCAGATTGCAGCTGCATGTCCAATTCCCTCATAGATAGTTTGCTTTCAAAGCCTTTTATTTGCTCTATCACCATTTCGATCCTACCTCCCGTTTTTTAGCAGAAAATAAAAAGCCAAAATAAGCATAGTTCTTCCCAACTACGTCTTATTTTGGCTTAAATTCTAGCATCATATCTAGAGACTCATTGCCTATTAATGTTAGAACACAATCTTCCTGTAATATAAAAGGTGACTTCTGATAGAATAGAGCGAATATCCCTATATCCACTATTAATACTATATAATCCTTTCTAAATTTTCAATCTATTTACACTGATTTAATATAATTGTAAAATAAACCCTTTACTAAGAAAAGCTGTCAGACCGGCCGACAGCATCGTTTTTCTAAGTATAAGGGTTCATTTTACCCTACTTTGGAACCTCCAAAACAATCTTCGTTCCCTTTTTCTCAGTCGAATGAACTGAAAGCAAACCTCCGACCGCTCGAGCTCTTTCCTCCATACTGAACAAGCCTACACCGCGAGCAACCTGCTCAATATCAAAGCCCTTTCCATAATCCTCGATGACCACCCGAATCTCGCTCTCCATTTCTCGCATGGTCACAAAGGCTTCGTCTGTATGGGCATATTTCCGTATATTCGTTAATGCCTCTTGGATAATCCGATAGATGGTAATTTCTTTATTCGCACTTAACCGGCTTTGCAGATAGCAGTCAAAATGAACATTGATCCTACTGTATTCAGAGTATCGGACAAGATAGGAACGAATCGCAGGAATTAAACCAAGATCATCTAACACAGATGGGCGTAATTCCCAGGAAAGATCCCGAAGCTCTTCAATGATGGCTGTCGCTTCCTCCAGCATCTGATCTAACAGCGGATGACTGACCTCGGTTTGAAGCCGGTTAATCGTTATCAAATGACTGTATAAATTTTGTCCAACTCCATCATGAAGCTCACGGGAAATTCGTTTCCGCTCATCCTCTTGGACATCGATAATTTTCGTCATCATCTTTTGCAGCTCTTCTTCCGCATTTTTCCGCTGGGTAATTTCATGACGGATGGCTAAATACTGATACGGCTTTCCATTCTCATCAATAAAAGGAACAATCGTGGTAGCCACCCAATAGTAGCTTCCATCCTTTGCACGATTTTTGATTTCGCCCTTCCATACCTTCCCTTGAGCAATGGTTGACCACAATTCAGCGAAAAACTCCTTTGAATGGTAGCCGGAATTAATGATACGATGGTCCTTTCCAATCAACTCTTCCTTTGTATACTTCGATACCCGGCAAAATTGTTGATTCACATATGAGATTTTCCCCTTTTGATCCGTTATCGCAACAATGGAGGAAGCATCCAGGGCAAACTTGAGGTCCATCAGCTCATGAATAGACTTTCTTAACTCCTCAACGACACGCTTATGTTCCGTAATCTCCTTACGAATAGCGAGATATTTATAAGGCTTACCGGTTTCATCCAGGAAAGGAACAATCGTCGTATCCACCCAATAATATGTACCATCTTTTGCCTTATTTTTGATTTCTCCACGCCATACATTGCCGCTTGAGATCGTGCGCCAAAGCTCGTTCATAAACTCCTTCGAATGATACCCTGAGTTTATGATTCGATGATCTTTTCCGATTAGTTCCCCGGGTGAGTATTTTGATATCTCACAAAATTTCTCATTCACGTAATTGATTTTCCCTTTTTCATCCGTAAAGGCAACAATGGTCGACTCATTCAGCGCATAATAAATATCAACCAATTCATGTAATGAATAGGATTGATGTTTATTGAGCCTTGATTGATCCTTAACGACATGAAAGGCCATTAAATAATACTGCACACCAGCTAGAATAAAGGTATTCACACGGAAGAATAGAGAAATGGTATGCCCATCATGATGGATGCCGTATTGATGAATAACCATCCCTTCTTTTTCGTGATGAAGGTCCACTTCCGGCATAAGGGTACGAAGTGCTAGTCCATTTAATTCATTTTCTTGATAACCAAAATTGATACATGCCAGCCTATTGGCAAAAGAGATGATACCAGAGTCATTAACAAGAATGGTTGCATCACTGGAACTAGGATCAATCATGCTTTCTTTATTTAAAGGATTACTCCTGTCCATTTTATTTCCTCCTGTTATTGTTTAACGTTTCCTCCAGCCCCTTTGCTGCTCGTAAAACAACGCGATGTTCAGCTTCCGAAAAAATCCGCTTTGTTCGACTCCCCACCAACAAAACCCCTTTTGGCATTCCATTCATTTGAATGGGAGCAGCATAAGCAGATAGAAGATTTTCAGCAAGCATGATCGGGTACTCAAGTGCCTTTCCTGTAATATGATTAGGAAAATCCTCCACAGTCATCGGCCTTCCTGTGGAGATCACTTTGCCAGCTATTCCTTTTCCATAACGGACTGTAATTCTCATATATTTATCGTTACTGTTTCCAGCAGCGTAATGCCATCTAACATCAGGACCGTCACTATTTTGAATAGCCAAACCAACAAAATTACAGCCTAATTCTGCCAATAGCTCTTCACAGCATGCCTCAATATGTTGGCAGGTACCCTCGCGATTGCACCCTTTATAATCCATAGCCTAATAACCCCTTTTTTAAAGCAAATGCCACAAGCTCTGGTCTTGTTTTCATCTGGAGCTTTTCCATTAGGTTCCCTTTATGAGTTTCAACTGTCTTGACGCTGATAAACAGCTGTTCAGCAATTTCCTTATTCGAAAAGCCTTTCGCAATTAACGTCAGAACCTCTTTTTCGCGATCTGAGAGGAGATTGAATGTATCATGATTTCCCTGCTTTACACTCCCTAGATACTCCTCCATTAATCGCTTGGTTGCGGATGGGTGAAGGTATGCATTCCCGCCCGACACAGATCGAATGGCCCCTAAAAGCTCCTCCTGTGGTGCACTTTTTAAAATACAGCCTGAAGCTCCCGCCTGTATCGCCCGGAATAAATACTCCTCGTCATCATGCATGGTTAGAATCAGGATTTCCACTTCCGGCATCAGCTTTTTCAGCTCTGATGTAGCCGATAAGCCATCCTTTCCATGGGGCATACTTAAATCCATGACCACCACATCTGGTTTAAGTTCAAGTGCCTGCTGAATTCCTTCATTTCCCTCTGAGGCTTCGCCCACAACTTCCATATCTTCATGATTATTTAACAGCATTTTCAAGCCCATTCTTACAACGGCATGGTCATCGCATAGTACAATTTTAATCAATCATATCCCCCCTAATTAAGACTGATTGCACTGGAATAAAACACAATAAGGGGATTGCGCTTTGCAAACCCCCAAATCACTATTCTACTATAACGGTAGGGAAAACTCTATAGAAGTCCCTTCCTGCGGCTTAGACGCAATGATACAGCTTCCTCCAATTAAATCCATTCTTTCGATCATGGAGGCAAGGCCCGTTGACTGCTTCATCGCTGTTTCAACTTCAAAGCCCTTGCCAGAATCACTTATTGAAATAAATATTTTTTCTGTTTCCCATACGAGAGTGATAGTAGCCTTCATCGTATCGGCGTGAATAGCGATATTTACCAACGCCTCCTGGCAAACTCGAAAAAGTGTGATCCTCTCTTTTTCTCCCAGCTCCACTTCATCACCAGAAACGTGAAAATCCACTTCAATGCCATAGGTAGAAGTATATAATTTCAAATAGGTTTTCATAGCTGAAAGTAACCCTAATGTTGTGAGTGTAGGAGGATGTAATTCTACAGCCAGAAGTCTTACCTCTTGAATTGTTTTTTCCAATAGTTGGGTCATATCCTTCATATAGCCTTTCATAGACTTGTCTACAGTTCCTTCGATTAACTGCATCCCTGTATATAGACTGTATAATGTTTGACCCACTCCTTCATGAAGCTCAAGCGCTATTCTTTTCAGTTCCTGTTCCTGTGATTGAATAATGTAAGAACTGATATTATCCTTTTCAGACTGCATTTTCATATCCTCCTTTCTCATCAGTATTTAATAAAAGCAGAATCCAGCCTATGCATTTTTCATATTATTATGGTTTCGAAATTTGAAATTACTGCCCTTTACAGCTCTGTCCAACTCTTCTCTAGTAAGAGCCATTTTTTCTTGATAGTACATCCAGACTACAAGAATAAGGCTTGCAAGTGCCACTTCAGATAAAGCCATAAAACCAATAGCATAATGCCCTGTTATATTGAACAATAATGATAATAGGATTGGCGGGAAAAATCCTCCTAAACCACCCATCATCGATACAATACCATTTGCGATACCCGCTTGCTTTTGGAAGTACAATGGCACAAGCTTGAAAATAACACCATTTCCAACGCCGGCACAAAAGGCAATCGTTAAACACCCAAAGGTATACCATCCAAGTGACGGAGCAAAGGAAAGAATCATGGCAGAAACCGTGTATACTCCAAAGACGAACATAAGTAAAATTAGAGAATGGAAACGGTCAGCCAGCCACCCGCCGATTGGACGCATAATGGTAGCAAACACAATAAATCCAGCTGTTCTCATCCCTGCATCTACTTTTTCTAATCCAAAATTTGATACAAGGAAGTTTGGTAAATAAACAGTAAAGGCAACAAATGAGCCGAAGGTAATAAAGTAAAATAAGCAAACAAGCCAAAGCTTTTCATTCTTATAAACACCTTTAATTTGCTCTGAAAGGGTTGTTTTTATTTTTGGTTCCTTTTTATCACCAAGGAAAAAGTTCGCAACGATAAAAACCGCAAGAAGAACAAGGTATAATTGAACGGTCGTTGACCAGCCAAACTTTGTTGCAACCATTGGTGCAGCAAAAGTTGATAATGCTGTTCCAAGATTTCCAGCACCATAGATTCCATTTACAAAACCATGGCGTTCTTTCGGGTAATACTTTGGTAAAGACGTTACGCCAACAGAGAAAACGGCTCCTCCAATACCTAGAAATAGCCCGCCAACTAGTAAATCCATTAATGAATTGGCAATACTAATATAGTAAACAGGAAATAATAATAAAATGAAGCTTAGTAAAAATATCTTTCTAGCACCAATTTGATTTGCATAGAATCCTAACGGAACTCTAAGCACAGAGCCAAGCACAACTGGAATAGCTGTTACTAAGGCCAGCTGACTTTCAGGGATCGCGATATCCTCTTTAATAAACGGTAGTAAAGAGGATATTAATACCCAAATCATAAATCCAACAATTAAATTCATCGTTTGTAAGGGAAGCTGGATTCTTTTAAACATCGTGTTTAACCTCTTTTCTTAATTACATACTGTAGTTGTGATTGTTGATCAAAAGCAGTCCATTCCGTTTCATCACAGGAAACACTTGATGTTAACGGAACAGCAAAAAAGTTGCGCCGATCAAAATAAATTCGTAAATGAGTATTGTCTGGACACAGCTCCAGCTTTTGAATTTCTTTAGGTACAAATGGTGCCTGCTCTTCTCCATCTTTATCAAGGATAGCAACCATAACCTTTTCAGAAACAAAGGATTGCAGATCCTCTACTTTAATGTGTTCCACAGCTTCCGCATCCTCTCTTTGCAGGATATACATTCATCTGATAGCCCTGCAAATAGTTCCAGAAGGCTTCATCTGCATGCGCTTCAATGTAGTCGATCGTTTCTTCTTCTGACTGCCATCTGCTCATTCCTTTTACTTCTGCCACAACAATTTCAATTCCATCCTCTGTCTTTTCATCTAAGTACCAATTAAGGCGGATATCTTTAAAAAGCTCTGTAAGCATTCGATGAATTTCAGCGGCAAAATTTCCGGAGGCCACTCTTATAAAACAAAAGTCAAGGTATGTTTCACTGTTCATTTGATTCACGCCTTTACGTTTTTTGTTTTTTTATAGATCAATATTGCGATAGGAAAGAGAATGATATTTAATCCCCCAAAGATTAAGGTATTTGTATAGTTTTCATAAAAATACTGATGTACCATGAATTGCGTAAAAATAATATTCAGCATCAGAATGGCACATAGTATGCCAACACTAATATATTTAAGCTTCATAACGCTTCACCCTTACTGCATAAACAGCCCCATTTTCAACCTTTACTTGAATCTCTGGAAGCGGTCTTCGCGGCGGTCCAGCAGTAGGAGCTCCTGTCTCGACATCAAAGAAGCCATGATGACACGGACAAACCATTTCACCCTTCTCTTTCACCCAAAATACAGGGCAGCGCAGATGGGTACAGGCATTTTGATAGGCAACGTACTTATTCTCAGATAATCTGATTAAAATCGCATCGTCATGTTCGCCAGGGAATGTAAAATCAATTGAATCTCCTACAGGCAATGCACTTACATCCGTTATTTTTTGGTGAGGATATTCCTTTTCACCAAGTCCCATTAATTCCTTAGCAGCAACTGCCCCCCATGGCAGAGAAGAGATGGCAAACGCCCCTGCAGCCCCTACTAAAGTTTTCATAAATCCACGTCTATCAAGCTTTCGTTCATTATTTCGCTCGATATTATGTGTGTAGTTATCTTCATTGAAAGGAATTTTATTATTTTTATCCGATGGCATTCTGCTACCTCCTAGAACAACTTTGTCGTACCCTGTAAGATACCTGGAAGATTTACTTTCACGTTTGTTTCCCCTTCCAGATATGGCAGGCTTGTTACCCATTTGTCGTTATCAAGATTGAATTGTTTTTTCTTATTATCGATCTCTTCGTCAGTCAACCATTGAAGAGTATTAGTCGGGCAAACGCTCGCGCACATTGGCGGGATATTATCCTTTGTACGGTCAATACATAGGTCGCATTTATACATTAGGTTTTGTTCTGTATCAAATTTTGGTATACCGTATGGGCAGGCAATCGTACAGTTTTGACAGCCAATACATTTTTCCACTAATGCTGACAGTACAGCTCCCGTTTCATGAATTTGAATGGCCTGAGCCGGGCAGCTTCTTGCACAAGCTGGGTTTACACAATGAAGGCACATAAGCGGCATCGTTTGGCGATCCTTCAGCGGATTTACATCATATACATAGTTTCGATTACGCTGCTCATGTCCGCCACACTGTGTACATGCAGCCAGACAGGAACGGCAGCCTATACAGTTTTCTAATTCGATATACAGCCTCTTCTGCACTTATAGCACCTTCTTTGTTTCAACTTTTTCCATTTGCGCTGCACATGCCTTGAATTCCGGCATACGTGACATCGGGTCAAGCGCTGCAATGGTTAATAGATTAATAGATTGCTCATGACCGAAATGATACGGAACAAATACTGTATCCTTTCTGATCGCTTCCGTAATTTTCACTTTATAAATAGCCTCGCCTCTTCTCGTGAATAGACGGACTCTTTCTTCATGTTCCATGTTATATTTTGCTGCTGTTTCAGGATGTACCTCGACATACGGCTCAGGGCACATATCGCGTAGGAATTGAATTCTTCTAGTCTGGTTACCTGATAAATAATGATAGACGACACGACCGGTTGTTAAGCGGAGCGGATATTCTGCATCAGGCTCCTCTGCCGGCGGACGGTATGGCAACGCACAAATTTTTGCTTTTCCATCTGGATGATAGAACTTTTTATCTAAAAACATATGTGGCGTTCCAGGATCATTTTCATCCTTACAAGGCCAAAATACGCCATCCTGTTTATCAATCTTATCCCAAGTAGCACCGTAGTAATCGGCGTAGCCGCCTTTACTAGCTAGTCTGAACTCATCTGCTACGTCTTTTGCTGTTTTTAGATGAGAGAAATATTTCCCTCTGCCTAGTCTTTCAGCAAGCTCCACTTGCATTTGCCAATCTGGCTTAGATTCGCCAATTGGTTCCTGTGCTTTATTTATTTTAATAATCCGTCCTTCAAGGTTTGTTACGGTTCCCTCATCCTCTGACCAAGTAACAGAAGGAAGAATCACATCGGCAAACTCTGCTGATTCAGATATGTAGAAGTCTGCACATACCATGAAGTCCAAGCCTTTTAGTGCTTTACGGACAAAATTAAGATTTGGCGCAGATACTGCCGGATTGGAACATAGCAAATACAAACCGCGGATTGTTTTCTGTTCCATTAACTCAAACATTTCATATGCTGACACACCTGGCTGCGGCATTTCCTCTGGTGTAATGCCCCATACCTTGCAAACCTCTTCCACATGCTTTGGATTAGTGAGCTTACGATAGCCTGGTAATAGGTCAGACTTTTGACCATGTTCACGTCCGCCTTGTCCATTACCTTGACCAGTGAATGTTGCAACGCCCGCTTTTGGACGGCCAATTTTACCCGTTACTAACGCCATATTTGTATAGGCAGATACATTATCTACACCCTTATGCTGCTGTTCAATCCCGCGGGCAAACATGACAACGGCATTCGGAGCTTTTCCGTAAATTTCCGCAGCACGGATGATTTTTTCAGGAGCCACGCCAGTAAGCTCACTCGTATATTCTGGAGTAAATTCTTTTACAAGCTCTTTTGTTTCTTCAAATCCGTTTGTATGGTTCGCAACAAACGCTTCATCCGCGTAGCCGTTTTGGATTAATAGATTTAAGATTCCATTTGCAAGGGCAAGGTCTGTTCCCGGACGTAGATCCAAATGAACATCTGCTCTTCTTGCTAGCGCTGTTTCACGGGGATCCGCTACAATAAGGTAGCCCCCTCTTTCCTGTACATGCCATACACGGAACATGGATGTTGGATGACATTCTGCTGTGTTACTTCCAGCAATAAATAAGCAATCTGTTTCATGAATATCTGTCCAAGGCAAAGTTGATCCTCTATCGACACCGAAAGAACGAAGGAATCCGCCGGCTGCACTTGACATACAGAAGCGACCATTATAGTCGATGTAGCGTGTGCCAAGACCAACACGGGCAAACTTTCCAGTTAAATAGCATTTTTCATTTGTCATTGATACACCGCTAAAAACAGACAATGTATCTTTTCCATATTTGCTTTGCAGCTCTGTAAATTTTTTCGCGATTAAATCATAGGCTTCGTCCCAGCTTGCTTCACGGAAGCCTTCCTTCGTTCCTTTTAAGGATGCATCATCACGAATAAGTGGTTTTAAAATCCGATCATCATGGTTTGTTTGCTGGTAGGCTGTAACCCCTTTTGGACACATCTTTCCAACGTTAACCGGCCAATCATAACGAGGTTCAACCCCGACAATTTTATTTGTTTTTGTATTTACCCTTAAGTTCATTCCACATTGCATGCCGCAATAGGAGCAGTGCGTTTTAATCAAGGTTTCATTTGGATGTCTAACATTCTCTATTTCTCTAAAAAACTTATCCCTTTGCATTCTGGTTTGCCTCCTTAACTTTTACCTGGTGAGTAGGGAAACCGGAGAATTGTGCAATCCGGTACTTTCTTCGGCATGGAAGACATAGCTCCGCAAGATGGTGTCCTTCCTCCGTTTTAAACTCAATATCATTCATGCCAAGGACATCAACAACATCCTTTGACTGCTCTACAGAAACAAATTCATCGCCACAAACCTTACATTCCTTCATTGATTGCTCACCGTAGTGTTCTCGGTAGTTTCTCGCCAAAACGCTCATTGGGCGGAAAGGAATATGTGCCAGCTTTCCAAATGGCAGATAAATTAACGTAATAATAACGGACCATTGGTGAATCAAGGACATAATCGGATGTCCTGCACCGTGTAAAACCATATTCATAAACGTAAGTGCTAGTCCTGTATAACTTACTAGCAACAATAAATACAATGGAACAAAGTCATAAAGAAACTTTTGCTCTGCTCTTGCCTGCATATTTTTCAAGCGGCGATATAGCGCCATGCTTACTCCTGAAATAACCATTACAGCAGATATATTTAATGCATTATAAGATAAAGTAGCAATGAGACCTTCAGCCGGCACAGTCAGGATTTTCATACCGAATAGGATGATATTGTAGTAGCCATTGTCTTCCATCGTGAAATACATCCAGCTGAATACAAGAGGAAATGTGACACAAATAGCCAATACACATCCCCAGCCAATCAGCACGTGCTGAGTCCATCGGTAAATTCCCCTATTCCAAATAAATTTATATGTAGCTAAATGCTCTACAGATGTTTTCGGAGTTGATTTTCTAAATAGAAGCTTCAGACCCTTTTTGATGATAATCTTTGTTGGTGGTCTTTCTCCCCAAGCGATAAAGCGGTAGAAGAAACCGCCTATAAAGACGAGCGTTCCCACCATATAGCCATATAGGTTTAAATCAATATGTGTAAACATTCTTGTTCCAATAAACGTTAAGATTGCCAGCCCGCAAACGGCTAGAAACATAGACTTAGCAAAATGTGATGCAAAAGCTTGATTAAGAGATTTCGAGGTTTCCTTCTTTCCTTGCGCCTTTGCTTTCGTATTCGCCTCAATATTAGTGTGCATAATAAATCCTCCTTATTCCCGCAAATCCTTAACCTTATTGTAGAGGTCAGAGAACATTTTCTACATCGGGGAATTTCCCCATTGGATCAGGGAAATTCCCCTATTCTGCAAAATTCGACATAAACACGGTCAATATAGTGTAAATGCGTTGAATCTGCAACATATAAAAAACCCAATCTATATGATTGGGTCAGACTGTAGACAAACTCCTCGATTAAAATCGAGTTTGCCTACAGTCTTTTTTGTTTTAAACTATTAATAGAACAA
>NZ_JBHZRC010000018.1:0-48151 GCF_043641075.1 Niallia oryzisoli
TGGAAGGGCTATGCTTAAGGTCGGTCTCTTTTACCTAAAAAATGGTGTTTGACTTATTTGCCATTATACGCTGGCACTCCCCGAAAAATCTTGTTTCACAGGATGTTCCTCGGAATGTTGTATAGTGGAATGGGCTAGGGGGACGGATTCCTTAGTTTGGTTATTACCTGTGATTGAGGTGTTAACAGACGCACGTTCGTTAAAGCTTCTAAAGGACGAAACAAAGCAGCTGGGCAGAGGAAATGTTTTATAAAATGATTCTAACGGACGAAACCGAGCGGCTGAACAGGAAATATGGGGAGGATTCCCCGCGTTTCGAGAGTTATACAACAGAGACGTCCCGGCATTTCAACAAATAATCCTTGTATACCATTTATTTAAAAAAAGTGAGAATCGTCCCCACGTATCCTGTTCATTGGTGCTGCATTTCAGCTGCACAATGGTTACAAATGATCTTTGAACTTGTTTTTTCTCTCTTCAATGATTCTACGATACCATTTGTCTGATCCGACCTTTAGAAAATACGCTGTCCAGGCAACCGGGATTAGGATCAAATAAAGGATGTGATGGTATGCAATCAAGCTAAACACTAAATAAATCGTCAAAATGACGCATATCCAAAAAACATACGTTTGCTGTTTCCGCGCATTGGCTAAATCCTTTTCTGCTCTTTTGATTGTATTTCTAATTATTTTATCGCCTTTGCTCAACCAGTCTCCTCCTATTCATTCAAATTTTCTATATCTTATATAAGACTAACTTGTCCGTCTAGCTGTTCTATTGAGAGTTTATTGTATATTCATTTGAAAAATACCAATAAAATTAATTTGATAATCAAGAAATCAATAGACAAAATCTATATTTAATAAAATTGTCAAAAAGGTATTTCGAAACAGTTAAATATTTAGTTAAAATATTTTTAATTAAGGATAAAGTAGTACAATCTAATTGTAAAGTAAATAGTAATGAGGGAGTGGAAATTATGGTTAAATGGTTAAGAGAAAGCAATGTATCGGCTATCATACTTGTTTTACTTAGATTATATGTAGGTTATACCTTTTTAAGTCATGGATGGGAAAAGGTTAGCGGTGGTGGATTTGATGCTTCTGGTTTCCTTCAAGGTGCGATTAAGAATCCAGGAGTAGAGGGCTGGTGGGCTTCTTTCCTAGAAGGTGTTGCACTTCCTAATATCGATCTTTTTAATATACTAGTTCCATGGGGTGAAGTGTTAGTTGGCCTTGGATTAATCTTGGGATGCTTAACAACAGCAGCCGCCTTTTTTGGAGTAGTGATGAACTTTTCTTTCCTTTTTTCAGGAGTAGCAAATCCTAATGCCTTAATGGCGTTAATCATCGTATTCATACTTGTAGCTGGTGCCAATGCAGGGAAATATGGATTGGATCGTTGGGTTCTACCTTCTGTACGTCAAATCATGAACAAGAAAGGGAATGATGTTGCAGTACCTTCAAAAAGATAAACTTAAATAAAAGCCTTATTCCTTTCAACAAAGGACTAAGGCTTTTTGGCACAAATCAAAATCGGTCTATTTTATTTGCGAAGTTTCCTGATTTTTTAACATTCTTTCAGCAATCCAAGGTTTCATACTAGTGAAAATGGAAAACAGAAGGAAAAAGTTCATGGACCAAATAGAAACAAATGGGCGGATACCATCAAAATCGATGGAGTGGTAGCCTGTTACCATTAAGACAATATATGCCTCAATAAAAACAAGGAAAAACCCCCCGATACCAGCAACTGTCATACGAACCATCTTATCCCCCCTTTTACTATAATATATAGTAAGAATCATTATTTTTCTATGAAATTACATTTTAGAACAAAAAAAAGGCGAGGCAGGGGACAGGTCCCGCGGTCTAGTTTGTATTAAGTGAAGATTGAGCCAAGTAAAGGAGCCCATGGAGGTATTTCATACAAGGCTGGATACACACCTAACCATTCCCTGTAGAAACGCCATAAAAAGTGCAATATAATAGATAAAAACTTAATAGAGTATTCACCGGGCCTTTTTCATATCTTTATAGTCAAAATTAGTTTGTGTATAGAATGCTATGAAATGGAATTGGAAAATAACTTTTCTGTGAATTTTGATAACCAAATGTTCAATCAATTGGACTCAGATGGCAGCCAGTTCGAGCAAAACGTCAATGTTAACCAGCCAAAGTATCGTGAGGCTGATTGCTTTCTAGATCAATATGGACGGAACTTGACGAATGAAGTAAGAGAAGGGCGCGTCATCGGCAGGGATAAAGAAATTGGACGTGTGCATTATTCGTGACGTCCCTAAATACCGCGCATAATCTTGTTTCACAAAATGTTCCACAATTTATATAATTGCTACAGCAATGAAGGGTAAAGGCCGATAGTGATGGTCGTATCTCTGTAAAAGTAATATACTATTATACTCAAAAAATTCCCTATCCCAGCTTCTATTTTCAAGATATAATGATTGGACCCTCCCGTACTCCTATGTACATAATACCTTTATTTAAGTTAAAACCCTCATAAGCATTAAAGATGCTATATCTCAGATATAACAAATATATTATTTATCATGCTATTCTGGCAAACAAGTAAAGACAAACCACACATTCACCATAAAGTTTACTAATATGGTCTGATAAATTTTAAAAATATTTAAGGTAATAAATAGAAAATATTTAAAAATTTTTCCAATTCCCATTGACAGTTATTTTTTATTTCAATATAATTAATTTCAATCAAATATGGATTACGATGAAAGAGATTAGTAGCAGTTTGTCACTGTTTCCAAGAAAGTTGGGGGTTGCTGGAACCCAGCACAAACAACCTGTGAATTACACTTTGGAGTATCTTAGGTAATGCTAAGCGGATTGGCAATCGATACTATTGCTAAAAGTGGTATGAATAGGTTTGTTCTATTTATGCAAAATGGGTGGTACCGCGATGTAAAATCGTCCCTATATCTATAAATTTAGATATAGGGGCGATTTTTTTATTTATATAAAAATATTAAAAGGAGCTGAGAAGAATGAATATCATTGATGAATTAGAATGGCGTGGGGCAATCAATCAACAAACAGATGCAGAAGGGTTACGGAAGCTAGTAGAAGAAGAGGAAATCTCCTTATACTGTGGTGTTGATCCAACCGGTGATAGTATGCATATTGGACATTTGATCCCATTTATGATGATGAAAAGATTCCAACTAGCGGGACATCACCCAGTCATATTAATAGGCGGGGCGACAGGAACAATAGGTGACCCGAGTGGAAGACAAACAGAGAGACAATTGCAAACAATGGAGCAAGTGCAGCAAAATGTCGATGCGTTAACAGCACAAATGCAAAAGCTTTTTGGCTTCGCTGCTGGAAGTAATAATGTCAAAATGGTGAATAACCACGATTGGATACATAAAATAAACATTGTAGAGTTTTTACGAGATTACGGGAAACACTTCAGCATTAATAATATGCTGGCGAAGGATATCGTCTCTAGCAGACTTGATTCAGGGATTTCATTTACAGAATTTTCATACCAGATTCTACAATCATTGGACTTCCATCACTTGTTCAAAAATGAGGGAGTTCGACTTCAAATTGGCGGCAGCGACCAATGGGGAAATATCACAAGTGGTATTGACCTCATTCGGCGAAAGGAAGGGCCTGAAGCGAAGGTCTTTGGTTTAACTATTCCATTGCTTTTAAAATCAGATGGTACAAAATTTGGTAAAACAGCTGGTGGTGCTATCTGGTTAGATGGAAAGAAAACAACGCCATTTGAATTTTTCCAATTCTGGATGAACACAGATGATCGTGATGTTATTAGGTACCTGAAATTCTTTACCTTCCTAACAAAAGATCGAATAGATGAATTAGAAGTGAAGGTTCAAACAGAGCCACATAAACGAGAAGCACAAAGAACGCTTGCTGAAGAGATGACGAAATTTGTTCATGGTGAACAGGCACTAAAGCAAGCATTAAAAATTACAGAAGCCTTATTTAGTGGAGATGTTAGAGGTTTAACTGCTGATGAAATTGAGGATGGATTTAAGCATATGCCAACATTTCTAGCTTCAAAGGATACAAAAAATATTGTTGATTGGCTTGTAGAGCTAGGAATTGAACCTTCTAAACGACAAGCACGAGAAGATATTACTAATGGAGCTATATCAATGAATGGTGAAAAGGTAACGGATGTCAATGAAGTTGTATCAATTGAAAATTCATTTGATGGAAAATTTATCATCATTCGTAAAGGTAAAAAGAATTACAGCCTTGTGAAATTGGAAGATTAACGCTCTATAGCTCAATACAAGCGAAAGAGAGAGTATAAAGGATGTTTCAACTAAGGGAAAGATCTTTAGAGCTTGCCTATTTTAATCATCAAGTCATTAGTGTAGTAAATAAACAACATGAAGTAAATTGGTTATTGATCGACCTTGGCATTGAAAATGTACCTGAAGGAGAATTAAATCAGATCTTAGACAGGATGTTGATCGGCTTAAATCGTTTGTTTAAGTATAAAGCACTTCAGCAGGTTGGTCTTGGGTATTTTAGAATGTTAGATATTATGAAAAAGGGAAAGCTATATCATCCAATTATTCGTATATTGCTGCCGACAATAAAAAGTTATTTTCAAGGGAAATACTATATCAAGCATGAGAAATGGCTTTTATTATGGCAAAGAGCAGTTGGAATAGAGAGTGGTTTGATTGTAAAAGTTAAAGTATTACATGGAAAAGAGCATAAACGAGAAGATATCTCAGAGAAATTGTTAAATTTCCGTGAACAAGAGGAAGCATATGTTAACCAAAATAACCGAATCATTACGCCTAGGAGATTAATCGGGTATAGCAAAATCCTCAAAAGTATCTCAGATCAATTGATAAACGATAATAGTTATAATCAAAAATTGGATAAATCATGCATAAAGGATCCAATCGCAAATGAGGCGTTTTTCCATATGTTAGACTGGCATCTTGGCCTACGAGAAGATGAATCCACACATTATAAATAGGATTATATTATTTAAAAAAGAAGAGTGAAAAATTCATTCTTCTTTTTTAATTGTTCATTAAAATTGATGACAGATGAAAATCCCAAAACAAAATCAACATAGTTTGCCCTTGTATGCATTTGAGATGATGATCTAATGAAAGTCTATCGTAATTAAATTATTCAGAGGATTTATACAAATCAGGATATAATTGAGAATTTGATATTGCAGAATCGAAAATTTGGTGAATTTTTATTTATAACTATGAATAAAAATAAATCCATCTTTTGGAGATAAATTGTTTGATGCTTCAATCGGTAAAAGGGTAAAACGTTCAAAGTGTTGAATAATAAGTTTTCATATTTTCGTCAAAAACATTAATAAACCAATGTTTTTGGAGATGTTGACAAAACAAAATATCGAGAGTAAACTAAGCCCGTAAATCAATATTTTACAAAATAATCCACTGTTTCAATTGAGGGATTTGAAAGCGTTAAATGATTATTTTATGAATATTTTCAGTCTAATTCGATTCAGAATAGAAGGATTTATTCTTATAAGATAATTAATATTTCTTAGGAAAGGAGAAAGTTAGAATCTGCAATTTGGTAAACGCTTAATTGAATCAAGAAAGGATTATGGTTAAATGTTGAAAATTATACGGGAAGAAGGGAAAATCTGAATGGCTAAGACAAACAAATTAACTCTCTTTGGGTTAATTGGTATTACAATGGCGTTCTTTGGTACGGTTAGAAGTGTACCGACATTAGCTATTACAGGGTGGACGCAAATTTTTTATATGCTGATTGCGGCAGTAGCATTTGCATTACCGATTGCATTAATGTCAGCAGAGCTCTCAACAGGATTTCCGGAAGAAGGCGGCCCACAGGTTTGGGTTAAACATGCCCTTGGAGAAAAATGGGGATTCGTTACCTCTTGGTTATTATGGGTCCAAATGTTCTTCGGAATGGTAATGGTTGCTTCAACTGTTGGTGTCCTCTTCGGATACGTAATTAATAAACCAGAATTATCTTCAAACAACCTGTTTATATTTGCTGCTATTTTAATAGCATACTGGGGTGTAACATTACTAAATCTTAAGTTTGATATGGTAAAAGTCGCTGGTAACTGGGGAGCTGTGATTGGAGTCTATATTCCATTTTTCCTCCTAGTCATTTTTGGTGTCATTTATATGATTAAAAATGGAATCCAACCCAATAGCTACTTAGGCCATTTTAAAGCAAGTGATTTGGTACCAAATTTTAAAGATTTAGGAAGTATAACTTATTTATCTGGAATCATCTTTATTTTTGCCGGTGTAGAGATTTCATCTGTGCATGCAAATAATATTAGTAATCCAAAGCGTAATTATCCTATCGCTGTTATCGCATCTGTTGTTCTACTCGTTATTTTTAATACAATCGCTGGTCTAACCGTGTCAAATGCAGTACCGGTTGGAAAGATTGAGTTAGCTAATATTACTCAGCCTTACCTAATTTTCTGTGAAAACTTAGGGATTCCAACGATCTTTGTTAACATCATTTCTGCCATGATCCTAATTGGTGTGCTTGTACAGCTAAGTGCATGGGTACTTGGACCAAGTAAATCAATGATTAAAGTAGCAGATGAAGGTAACCTACCAAGGTTCTTTCAAAAAAGAACGAAAAAGGATATTCCGATTACCTTTGTCATGATTCAAGCGATTGTTATTTCATTAGTTTCCTTCTTATATGTAGTAGTTCCAGATATTAATAGTGCATTCTTAATTATTACTATCACAACCACCATCTTATACTGTGTTGTCTATGCTTTAATTGCCATTTCAGCTATCCGATTAAGATATACAGCGCCTAAACTAAAAAGACCATTTAGATTGGGTCAAAAGGGAAATGGATTAATGTGGTTTGTCTCTATGTTTTCCATGGCTAGTATCGTGCTGACGATCGGAGTAAGTTTAATTCCTCCATCTATTCTAAAACCTAGTCAATCCTTTGGTTACATTGCATTCCAAGTGATTGCAACAATAGTTATGATTGGGATAGCTCTTATCATAAATAAATTGAAGAAACCAGAGTGGAAGAAAGAAGAAGAACAAGAATTTGAGTATTTAAAGCAGGCTAATTAATTTTAAATTAATTAATAGAATAATAAAGTAATGGAGGAATGGATCATGAAATACGAAATGCCTGATGTTGACTTAAAGGCGTTATTCCTGGGAACTAAAGGGGAAAACACAGCGCTTTTTAAAGAGCTATTATTAAAAATGGTAGATGAGCATGTTGGCTGGAGACAAAATTATATGCCACAAGATTTACCTGTAATTACACCGAAAGATAAAAGTAAAAAGACATATCAAGAAACAGCTGATCATATGCGCCATGTGTTTGATTTATTATCTTCTAAATTACGGGCAAACTCCTTACCATGGCATTCAGCAGGTCGTTTTTGGGGCCACATGAATTCAGAAACCTTAATGCCGTCCATCATTGCTTATACAGCAGCCATGTTATGGAATGGAAACAACGTAGCATACGAATCCTCACCAGGTACTTCACAAATGGAAGAAGAGGTTGGTCATGAATTTGCTCAACTTATGAGCTATGAAAAAGGCAGAAGCTGGGGACATATTTGCGCAGATGGTTCAATAGCAAATATAGAGGGATTATGGTATGCGCGTAATATTAAATCATTACCACTTGCCATTAAAGAAGTAGCTCCTTATTGTGTTGCTGGTAAATCAGAGTGGGAACTATTGAATATGCCAACAAAAGAAATCTTAGATATTCTTGATCAAATACCTGATAAAATGGATGAAATCAAAGCACATTCAGCACGAAGCGGAAAAAACCTACATAAATTAGGAAAATGGTTAATACCACAAACAAAGCACTATTCTTGGCCAAAAGCTGCTGATATTATCGGTGTTGGTCTTGATTGTGTAGAACAAATCGATGTTGATGACAACTATCGTATGGATATTAATAAACTAGAAGCAAAGATTCGTGAACTTGCAGCACAAGAAATTCCTGTTCTTGGTGTAGTAGGGGTAGTAGGAACAACAGAGGAAGGTCAAGTTGACAGGATTGATCAAATAGTTGAACTTCGTGAAAAACTTTCGAACGAGGGCATCTATTTCTATATTCACGTTGATGCTGCTTATGGTGGTTATGCTCGCTCCATTTTCTTGGATGAAAATAATGAATTTATTCCTTGGGAAGAAATAGAGGACGTATACGCAAAATACAATATCTTTAGTGAGCCTTGCGAATGGTTAACAAAAGAAATTTATGATTCATTTAAAGCCATGAACCAAGCGGAATCCATTACAATTGACCCTCATAAAATGGGATATATTCCCTATGCTGCAGGCGGTATTGTGATTAAGGACATTAGAATGCGTGATGCGATCTCTTACTTTGCAACATATGTATTTGAAAAAGGTGCAAATATTCCGGCATTATTAGGGGCATATATGTTAGAGGGTTCTAAAGCGGGTGCTACAGCAGCAGCAGTTTGGACTGCCCATAGAGTATTACCACTTAATGTAACAGGTTATGGTAAATTAATCGGTGCAAGTATTGAAGGTGCGTATCGCTTCTACCATTTCTTATATAATAAGGAATTTAAAGTAGGCGAAAAAACCGTACGTATTCACCCGTTAACAAGACCAGATTTTAATATGGTTGATTATGTCTTTAATGAAGTTGGAAATACAAATTTAGAGAAAATGAACAAATTAAACCATAGCTTTTTCGAACAAGCTTCATATGTGAAGGGTGGACTGTATAGCAATGAATTCATTACTTCACATACAGATTTTGCAATCCCAGATTACGGCAACAGTCCACTTCCATTTGTAAAGGGACTCGGATTTAGCGAACGTGAATGGTATTATGCAGGCAAAATTACAGTATTACGCGCATGTGCGCTTTCCCCTTACGCACATGACAAAAATGTATTTGAAGATTATGCACATGCAATCGAAAAGGCCATTCAAGCAAAATTAGAAGCCATTTATAGCGAAATGGAAGCAGAAGTAGAAGAAAAAGTTGCCGCATTAGTCATGTAAAATTATAACATATTTACGTAAATAAAGATAGAGAGTCAGATTCAAAGTCTGGTCCAGATTTTAAAGTGTTTGCCACTCTTTCCCCGGAGTGGCAAGCAAATATTGGTACAAAGTGAAAGGTTACTGATCTGTTTTGATGCTGAAAGAAAGGTAGTTTTATAGATTGAATTGACTTTTCCCTAACTTAGTCAATTCGAAATACAATCGTACCTCTTTTTTAACTTACATATAGTAGGGCATAACATTCTTATCGGAACCAAATCCTGGAGTAGGGCTATGCCCTAGTATGATTTAGGCATTTCCGTATATCGGAAACTTGCTATGGGTTATTCATTTCTTAGTAAAGTAGATACTTATCGATTAATCATAATGATAGAAAAAGAATCTTTACATATTCATTCATAAGGAGCATACAACAATGAAAAAAGATGTAAGCTTAAAGGAAAGCATCTTTCTATTGGTCGTATTATTAGCCATTATCGGAGCATGCATTATTGGCTTAGGTTTACCTCCTCAAATCCCTATATTAATCGCTATTGGAATTGTGGTTGTATTTGCAAAGGTAAAGGGCTTTTCTTGGGATACTATACATGATGGCATCTCAAATGGAATTATACCAGGATTGATTCCAATTCTAATATTTATGTTAATCGGTATTCTTGTAAGTGTCTGGATTGCCGCGGGAACCATTCCAACAATCATGATTTATGGATTTAAAGTGTTATCAATAAAATTCTTCTTACCATCTGTTTTTGTCATTTGTGCATTAGTAGGAATAACCGTAGGAAGCTCTTTTACTACGATTTCAACAGTAGGGATTGCCTTATTGGGCATGGGCCAGATGATGGGGTTTGATGCGGCATTAACGACTGGGGCAATTGTTTCAGGTGCATATTTAGGAAACAATATATCCCCATTGTCAGATACTGCCAACTTGGCTTCTGCTATTGCCGAGGTGGATTTGTTTGAGCATATTCGAAGCATGATGAAAACAATTATTCCAGCATTTATTATTTCACTTATCTTTTTTGCGATGATCGGATTTGGAGAGACAGGGGCGGCCGGAAGTGAAATCGATGAATTGATACAAACGCTTCATTCGTCCTTCAATGTTTCAGCGTTAACATTAATTCCAGTTTTGGTTTTATTTCTATGTGCAGCAAAGAAAGTACCTGCGATTCCAACCTTATTGCTCAGTGTTACTGTTACCATTGGGGTTATTTATTTCTATCAACCGTCTACAAGCTTTGCTCAGATTGCCACCTACATGCAGGATGGTTACATTTCAAACACAGGTGTGCCAACAGTAGATGAATTATTGACTCGTGGTGGTATGCAAAGTATGATGTGGTCTGTATCTCTTATTCTATTAGCATTGGCTTTGGGTGGATTATTAGTAGAGCTTAAGATTATTGAGAAGCTTATTGCGAAAATCTCCAATATGGTAAGTGCGAAAGGTAATTTGATTTTTATGACTGGATTGAGCTCTATCGGCGTAAATATCCTCTTAGGAGAGCAATATTTATCGATTATTCTTCCAGGTAAAGCCTTCAAGTCACAATACGAAGCCATCAATTTAGATACGAAAAATCTTTCCGGAATCTTAGCAAATGCCGGAGCTGCTGTGAATCCGTTGGTTCCATGGGGGGTAAGCGGCGTATTTATTGCGGGTACACTAGGTGTATCGACTCTACATTATCTACCATTTACAATCTTTTCATTGTCTGTGCCTATTATTCATATATTCTTAGGTTATATGGGTAAGAGAAAGGAACAGGAACTAAAAGAATACAGAAAGGCCGGTTAATGATGCAGTTGCGTTAGTTTCCTTTATAGGTTAATGCTCAGCGACTATTGCTTTTAAGGAGAACATGTCATAAATTGTATAATATTGTATAGTTTTGTTATATTGATATAGCGCTATAATTAGTATGTTCTTTTTATAAGATGACCAAACGATTATTCTCGGTTTTATTGTATTTAATCTATGTAATTCTTCCATGATGTTTGGAAATACTTTCTATAGGAGACGGTTATAAATGACAGAAATATATTTCTCAGCAGTACTCTATAAAAGTGGGGGTAGCGTATGCTAATCGATCAAATTCGTGGAGAAGACTTGGATGAGTTCTTTGAATCTCTTTTAATATTGAAAACAGTAGAAGAATGCTATAAATTCTTTGATGATTTATGTACGGTGAAAGAAATGAATACAATGTTTCAAAGATTTAAAGTAGCAAAGGCTTTATATTATAACAAAACCTATCAGGAAATCGAGGAAGGCATTGGCGCAAGTGCAGCAACCATTTCCAGAGTAAAACGATCTTTATATCATGGAAACAACATGTATGATGTTGTTTTTGATAGAATGCAAGCAGCGAAACAGGAATCACAAAGTGAAACCACCTTTGAACATGTGTATGAGGCAATCTCTTCAAATTAATATTTGGAGAGATTTTTTTACGTCACTGTGACCATCCGAGCTAACGAATCATTTTCCGAAAGTATGGCGGAGGAATGTTTCCTAGGCTGGATACACACCCAACCATTCCCTGTAGAAATGCCATAAAAAGTGCAATATAATAGATAAAAACTTAATAAAGTATTCACCGGGCCTACTAGAAGAAGTGGCTCTTTTTCATATATTTATAGTTAAAATTAGTCAAGGTCAAAGGGAGGATTGAAAGATGATCTGTGAAAACTGTCAAACAACGCAGGCGAGTTATAAGTTGAAAATATCATTTGATCAGAGTCAAAGCCAAGTTAATTTGTGTGAAGAATGCTATGAAATTGCTATACAAAAATTCCAAAATGGTTCCGTTGATTTTGATAACCAAATGTTCAACCAAATGGACACCGATGGCAGTCAGTCCGAGCAATATGTCCATGTAAACCAGCCAAAATATCGTGAAACAGACGGCTTTCTTGATCAACATGGACGGAACTTGACGAATGAAGCAAGAGAAGGGCGAATTGATAGCGTTATCGGCAGGGATAAAGAAATTGAACGTGTCCTTCAGATCCTAAACCGTCGTTCAAAAAATAATCCGGTCTTAATTGGTGAAGCAGGTGTAGGGAAAACCGCGATTATTGAAGGCCTTGCCCTTCAAATCGTCCAAGGCAAAGTACCTGCTAAACTCAGAAAGAAAGAAGTCTATTTGCTAGACATTAGTTCACTTGTAGCAGATACAGCTTACAGAGGACAATTTGAAGAAAACATGTTGGATCTTGTAGAGGAATTACAAGAACGTGAGAATGTCATTCTGTTCATTGATGAATTGCACATGCTGGTCGGTGCTGGAGGTACGTCTAACGGTTCAATGGATGCAGGGAATATATTGAAGCCAGCGTTAGCGCGCGGTGATATCCAAGTCGTTGGAGCAACAACGATGAAGGAATATCGCATGATTGAAAAAGATCCAGCACTTGAGCGCCGCTTCCAATCGGTGATTGTGAAAGAGCCGACTGTTGATGAAGCGATTGATATTTTAAAAGGAATTCGTCCAGCCTATGAAAAGTATCACGATGTGACGTATTCAGATGATGTCTTAAAAGCATGTGTCACACTAGCAAAACGATATATTCAAGATCGTTTTTTACCAGATAAGGCCATTGATTTAATGGATGAGGCTGGTGCCATGCTAAACCTTGCTCACGGTGGGCTGGATGTTAACTATTTAAAACAGCGCTTAAAAGAAATTGCTGAAGAAAAGCAACAAGCAGCGAAATTAGAGCATTTCGAAAAAGCGGCGATTCTTCGCGATGAGGAGAGAGATATAAAAGAGATATTATCTGATTACTCAGAGGACATAACGAAGGATATTACCGTAGAAATGATTCAAGAGATTGTTGAAAAAAGTACTGGAATCCCTGTACAAAAGCTACAAAAAGCAGAACAGCAAAAAATGAAAGACTTGAAAGAGAGACTATCAAGTAAAATTATTGGTCAGGATAAAGCAATTGAAAAAGTTTCTAATGCCATCTTAAGGGCAAGCGTAGGATTAAAATCTAAAACACGTCCGACCGCTTCATTCTTATTCTTAGGTCCAACGGGTACAGGTAAAACGGAGTTAACGAAAACTCTTGCAGCAGAATTATTCGGCAGTAAAGAGGCGATGATTCGCTTAGATATGAGTGAATATATGGAAAAGCATTCGGTGTCTAAGCTCATTGGTTCACCTCCTGGCTATGTTGGACATGAGGAAGCGGGTCAGTTAACGGAACAAGTTCGTAGAAATCCCTATTCCATTATTCTGCTTGATGAAATAGAAAAAGCACACCCAGATGTCCAAAATATGTTTCTTCAAATCATGGAAGATGGCAGGTTAACGGATAGTCAAGGAAGAGTCGTGAGCTTTACTGAAACGATTATTATCATGACTTCCAATGCGGGTGTTGACAGCAAACAATTAGGGCCAATTGGTTTTGGAGGCAACGAACAGAAAGAAATAGAATCAACTATGATCGACAAAATCGGAAATTCCTTTAAGCCCGAATTCTTAAACCGTATCGATTCGATTATTGAGTTTAATCATCTACAAAAAGTGAACCTTGTGAAAATTATCGATATTATGATTGTAGAGCTTAAAGAGACATTAGAAGAACAAGGGATTTCCATTGAAATGGATCAGGAAGCAAAAGAAAAGATTGCGGAACTAGGTTATAGCAGCGTATTTGGTGCTCGACCACTTCGACGCGTCATCCAAGAACAAATTGAAGATAAAATCACTTCTTTAATCATTAATAGAGAAAACCTAACTGAAATCACTGTATCAGTAGAAGACAATAACATTCTTGTAGCATAAGGATAGAGGTCTTCATAAATCATTTCACCTAGTTGAGAAACCCCACTTTTCAAATGAGTGGGGTTTCTCTTATTCATTATGGTTGGGGATTTATGTAATGTTATATTTTAAAGGATTGATCGTAAACCTATTCTTTCCAATAACAGTCCGGTATAGGTACAACCTAGTAAGAGAAATTAGAAATCTACCACTCAGCATATAGTGGAGTAAAACTACATCAAATGGGTAGCATATATTTGGGATGGTGTGCTTTCATAATTAACATATTCCTATTTAGAAATAAGGGAGTGAATATATGAATCGGGGCAACGAACACAAGGACCTTGGCGGTAATACAGATGAAAGCAGCAATATTCAAGCGGGAAGTAATTCTACTCAAGATATCACTGACTATAGTGAAGTAGAAGGAACTTTAAATGGAGCCGTTACGGGTGCTATGATAGGTGCTCAATTTGGACTAATTGGTACTGTTATAGGAGGGATTACAGGCGGTGCTATTGGTAACCAGATAGAGGAAGCGGCTGAAGAAGATAACAATACAGCTTCCGAAAATCGAAACGAGCCATAGGGACGGATCCCTATGGCTCACCTTTCAATTGCTTATGAAATATTTATCTATTCAAAGCCTCTTCGATAGCAGCAATCTCTTCTGAAGAAAAACGTGAGTAGGCGATTTGAATGGCCATTTCCTCCTGCTCAGGTGTTAGCCCATTTGCAGATGCACGATTGTAGAGCTCAATTTCCTCTGCCGTAAATCGGCTGAAACCGAATGCTACGGCTTCTTCTCTTGTTGCAAAATGTAATCCGCCTGTAGTGGGTTGACTTGGAGTAACATTTGCAGCTTGATTTGTTGAGGAATTTCCTGCTGTATTTCCTGATGCAGGTGATCCCGCTACTGTTCCTGCAGCTTCTGTGCTTGCGGTCTCACCCTGTTTAAGATTTTCTTCTGCGGACGTTGTCGCTCCATCGTTTACTGCCGCTCCCGCTTGATGACCAGCCTCCGGTGAAGTTCCACTATCCGTAGCAGAACCTCCATCAGTCTCCTCTTTGGATTCCTTTGCCTCTTTCTTTTTCAACTCACTTTTAGCAATAGAAGTCTTCTCTTCTACCTTATCGTTATAATCAATTGCTAGAAAAGCAACAACAGCTAGTAACACAACGCTTACGATTGCAATAATAATCCCTTTGATTTTCAATTAAAACTCCCCCGATCATGGGGACGGTTCTCTTGCTTCCACCTATCAAAACCGTCCACTCGCTTACTCTATCATATATTTCCAATAATTATACCGTCAATGGGATATTGTGCTAGAGGTTTTATATATTGGTAAAATAAATAATGAAGCAATTTATAATGCACGGGGACGGTTCTTTTGCTTCTTTCTTAAGTGGGGTTATTTACCTAGCAGTTTTAAGGTTTGATATTTCTTTTTTAACAGTTTCCGATGTAACTATCACTGAAATAAGGGGGGAATTGGGATGCATGAAAAACACAATCACGTTTTAACTATAATTGATTTCATAACAACTCAACACAATACGACCTTTGTGAAACTGTCTGGGTATGATGCTAGTTTTGGAAAAGCGTTTGAGGGTGAAGTTAAATTTGTAGGTGGTAGGCCATTTGGAGATTTAATTCATCCTGAAAGGTCTTCCTTATCACCGGAATGCAGGGATTTTGTTCGAGATAGATTGTTGAACAGATATAGTGCTGGTGAATTTAATTAATGATGCTAAGGGTTTTTTATTCATGTTAAGACGTTACTGTGCCTTGCGATCTCAAAAGTAGATAATGCAAATCTGGATTTATCGGAAGAACTTAGTCCTGACTAGGTCTGAGTTCTTTTCCATCTTCTAGCAAATTTTAAATCGTAGACTTCATCTAGTGAATTCATGAAAAAGTTAAAGAAGCTTGAACGAATACAATCTAGTAAATCTTGCCAAAATCTCTGTTTTATTTTAGTATAGATTATGAATATTTAAAAATTTAATTATACAAAGCTAATTCGATAGCACGCAGTCGAAGGATTGAGAAGACTTGATTAATAGATTTATTTATAATTTAAGTTCTATATATTGCTTCAGCGAGGTCATTATTATTTGCAAGATGATCCAAATTGTATATTTTTTTTCATAAACTGTTCTTTATATAGAATATAAAATAACTAAATACAGAACATTTGTTTTTGCGTTTATCCCAATTTGGATAAAGGTGAAACGTTATCAACAGGTTAACAAGATGCTTATTTATATATTATGGAAATAGTCCTTTGGTATTGCAACTTTGGTTGTTATCTTGAAAAATCACATATAGTTGAATCTGTTCTATATTTTTTAAAATAAGATAAGCGATGATTTAGGAGGACTCAACTTTGGGGAGAAAGGTTGATTTAGATTTTTTTCAAGAGTATTCTGCTAGCGTATCTGAAGAACATAGATATTTTACCAGAATTGAAAGTACAAATTATTTATTCTTTAAAAGAATATATGAAATCTTTTTTTCACTCGTTGGTTTGATTCCTGCTTCGCTTATTATTTTACTATTTGCCATTTTGATCAAACTTGAAACACCTGGACCTGCTTTTTTTTTACAGGAGAGGGTGGGGTTAAATGGTAAGTATTTCAAGGTGATTAAGCTTCGATCGATGGGGTTAGATGCAGAAAAAGATGGTGCTAAATGGGCTGATAAAGAGGATCCTAGAGTAACAAGAGTTGGTTTATTTATCAGGAAAACAAGGATAGATGAGCTACCTCAATTATGGAATATTTTAGTTGGAGATATGAGTTTGATTGGCCCTAGACCAGAGAGGCCGATGTTTACAGCCCAATTTAATGAACAGATTCCAGGTTTTGTGGAGCGTTTAAGAGTAAAACCCGGTTTAACAGGTTGGGCACAAATTAATGGCGGATACGATGTCACACCTCAGGAAAAACTGAACTTAGATCTCTATTACATAAATAATTTAAGTTTATTCTTAGATTTAAAAATTTTGTTAAGAACTGTCGTAATCTGTTTTACAGGTAGTGGGGCTAGATAATTAGAGTAGGTTGCCGATTCGATAATCAAATGACTAGCCTGCTAGATATTAAGAAGAATAATAGAAAGTTAAGTTCGTACTTTGAAAACTTTCCAGTAGTATTCCCAATATGGCCTTTTTATTAGAGACATTATATATGCAGTAATCGGTATAGGTAACGAATCTTGGAAAAATTTTAAGTCTATACAAAAAGGGGGAAAAGGTCATTGGCTATATTATTAACAGGGGGAGCCGGTTATATTGGAAGTCATACATGTGTCGAGTTATTAAATGCAGGTTATAAACTAATCGTGGTAGACGATTTATCCAATAGTAAGCTAAATTCCATGGTTCGTATAAAGGAAATCACAGGTAAGGATTTTAAATTTTACAAAACGGATATCCTCGATAGAGAGGCTTTAGAATCCATATTTGTTGAGAATTCAATAGAGGCTGTGATTCATTTAGCGGGACTGAAATCTGTAGGGGAATCAGTTCAAATGCCGCTCCATTATTACCATAATAATATTACAGGTACACTTGTTCTTTGTGAACTCATGAAAAAATACAATGTTAAGAAGATGGTGTTTAGTTCATCTGCGACAGTCTATGGAGTACCGGAATATGTTCCAATTTCAGAAGATTTCCCTCTCCGTGCGATGAATCCATATGGCCGAACGAAACTGATGATTGAAGAAATGCTCCGCGATCTATATCATTCAGATCACGATTGGAGTATTTCACTGCTCCGTTACTTTAACCCAATTGGTGCCCATGAAAGTGGGAGAATTGGGGAAGATCCAAAAAGTATACCTAATAATCTAATGCCTTATATAACGCAAACGGCCGTAGGGAAATTAGAAGAACTGTACGTGTTTGGAAACGACTATCCAACAGTAGATGGTACAGGAGTAAGAGATTATATTCATGTGGTAGATTTAGCAAAAGGCCACTTGAAGGCACTTGAAAAGATCCTAACATCTAAAGGGGTAGAAGCTTATAACCTGGGTACTGGGAAAGGGTATAGTGTATTGCAAATCGTAGCGGCCTTCGAAAAAACAACCGGAACCAAGATTCCGTATAAAATTGTTAAACGGAGGCAAGGTGATGTAGCAAGCTGTTACGCAGATCCAACGAAGGCAAGAAAAGAACTGGGCTGGCTCGCTGAAAAAGGAATTGAAGACATGTGCAGGGATGCTTGGGGATGGCAAGAGAAGAATCCAAGTGGTTATGAGGATGTTTTGCAGGATAGAAATACTTCTTTCGTGTTTTAATTTTATTAAATCCAAATACTTTTTGGTTGAATCGTTCTCTATAAGGAACGAAGATTAATACTTTATGGGAACTAAAGTAGTTCCATATTTTACGATTTGCTCGAGTGTAGGAAAAATCATTCCATGAGTTAATGTTGCGTTAAATTAACATGGAAAATGTATAGGAGTATAACGTAAAAACTATGAAGAGAAAAAAATATATGATTGTTATTTGGGTAGCTATATTGCTTTTAGTTTTATTTTGGTTTTATAACAAGAATAGAGGTTCAGTGACCAAAATGGATCACTCGCAAGCAGAAAATGTGTATGTTGAAGATTTTGGAGCGAATGGGGAAGATTCAAAAGATGATTCTCGAGCAATACAAAAGGCTATAAACTTTAGCAAAAAATCAAACATTGGAAAAGTAAAACTAGTTGGTAATAAGAATTATATTATCCAGAAAGGAATCGTAATAGAAGAGGGAGTAGAACTAGAATTTGGCCAAAATACACGCTTAATGGTAGAAGGTAATTTCCGTGTGATTGAGGTAGAAAAGAATGCATCTATTTCAAATGGAATTATAGAGATAGTTGATAAAGACTTTGATTCCGATGTAATTTATTTAGATGGAAAACAAAGGTTCTGGTCATGGGAAAGAACGCAAATTCAAAATGTAACAATCATAAACTCGAGTAATTCACACAGAGGTATAGGGTTACATCTTTATGCAGCAGAATTAGACGACTATATATGTTTTGTTAATTTTACGAACATAAATATTGCGGGTTTTCATACGGGAGTTAAATTAGAAGCGGAAAAACCACAAAGTAATCGCTCAAAAAACTTTATCAATGGCAATCGTTTTATCAACCTAACACTGGATGACCTTGTAAGAGGAATTGATATCGACAGCGCTGTAGGTCCGCCTAATGAGAGTTCCGGTAATATTTTCTCCGGGTTACAGATTCAGATTTCCCCATCAACAGAGAAGGTACTGACAGTCAATGGCTCTGATAATAGATTTGAAGGAATGATATGGGATGTTCAATTGCTGAAACGGGGAAATGAAATAATAGAATTCGGAAAAGAGTCGGCAAGGAATGACTTTTATTCAAATCTAGAGGCTGAATATATTTTAGACAAAGGGACCCAGAACTACTATTCTTCACCCGAAAATAAAGCAAATCAATAATTTCTTTCTATGAAAAACCTCAATCTTTGTAATAAGAAAATTTATTAATTTAGGAGGATATTATGGACGATAAGATTGATTTAAAGACCTTTCTGCGAATTGTGAAAAAAAGAATCTTCACGATCATTGTGACAGTATTATGTGCATCGGTGTTAATGAGTATATACTCCTTTTATTTCTATAAGCCGACTTATGAGGCATCGGAAAGTATTTTAATTGGGAAGCTTTCCAAGAGTCCAGATACGTATTTGACGGCACAAGATACGAATATGCTGCTTGCTTCAACAATCGATTTTATTAAAAATCCTGTTGTCCTCAACGCTGTTCAGAAAGAACTGGATATAAAGGACGATGAATTGGACGAAAAGATTGCCGTACAAAACAATAAGGATTCACAAATAATCAGCATAGTCGTAAGAGACCATGATAAGAAGTATACCAAGGATGTTGCCTATACGACTGGGTTAATTTTAGTGAAAAAAATGAATGAGGTATTTGGTGTTTCAGATATAGGGCTATTAGGTGAGGCTGGTCAAACTCAGGTGGAGAAAGTGGGGAGTTTACCTTTAAATTTAGCTATTTCCTTGGTAGTATCTTTATTTCTGGGAGTTATATTGGCGATGATTAGAGAGTATTGGGATGAGCCTGGAATTAATGGGCATAATTCAACGAATCGAATAGGAAGTAGAAAAAATCGCAGGAATATAAGTGTATAAGCAAAGACGGCCAAATTAAACTCTAATCGGACGTATTTCGATGATGCGTTCGTTTGAAAGAACAAATTAATGTAATTTAGTTGCTGTTAATCGAACAGATGAATAGGAGGGTGGACACTTTTATTCTGATGTCAAAATAAGGTGGAAGCTTCAATGGAAAAATTGAAAAGAAATTCAATATTAAAGAATATTATTCATCTATTTTTCAGTACATCTTTAGCGAGTGCCTTAAATGCAATCGTACTGATTGTATTAGCTACTTATTTACAATCCTATTATTATGGAATGTTTAGTGTTATCCTGGCATTCGCCATGATCATGGGTTATTTCACGGATGCAGGACTAAGCAGCATCGTTTTGAGGGAAGGTTCAAAGAAGGAGACCAACCTATCCATTTTGGTATCTTCTTACATAAAAATGAGAATGGGTTTACTTTTTGCAACTTTTGTTATTGGTTTTGCCGTAATCCATGTTTCAAATCAGAATCATCAAGAAATGATTGAAGCAGCCTATATTTTTATCCTTCCAATGGTCACAGGAGTTGCCTTACAGTCTATTGGAACAACTTATTTTCAACTAACAGAGAGAATGCAATATTATGGGCTAATTAAAGTTACTTCTTCTGTTTTTCTCGTTGCTGGTATATGTATTGGATTCCTTTTCAATTTAAGTCCATTTTCAATCTATCTATTATATGGTTCTTCCTATCTTGCTGCAGGCGTATTTGCCCTATATCTAGTTCATAAAAATAGTAAAATTCGCTTGAATAGTAAATTTCATAAGGGAATCCTACAAAATTTTGTATCCTTTACGCTAAGTGGATTACTCTTTGTTCTTCTGCCTCAATTAGGACCAATTGTGTTGGAAAAGGCGATCTCCCTTAATGAAGTAGGATTATTTGCAGTAGCGTATCGAATTCCGCAGGCATTACAGCAAATTCCAATGATTATAGCAGGAGCATTTTCACCTGTCTTATTCAGGGCTTTTCATGATCATCGTTTGAGTGACCATTTGCGATACAGTCTATCCATGATCAAAATGATGGCACTCGCGGGAATGATGATGACGATTCCCATTTACTATATGGCCGATTGGGTTATTGAAATATTATTTGGTGAAAAATGGGCAGCAGCAGCTTTACCTATGAAAATTTTATCAGTCATTCTTATTTTACAGGCAGTCAATATTGCTCTGGCAGATGGGCTAACCACAAGAGGCTTACAGAATTATCGTACGCTTGTGCAAGCGATCTCTGTTCTTTCGGGCATGTTGCTTTATTTATTCTTCAGTCAATCATACGGAGTCACTGGAGCGGCTCTAGCTGGTGTCTTGATTGAAGCCATTGCTCTGCTGGGATTTTGGCTATTCAACCCAAATCGCTGGATTATAGCCAACAAAGCCATCATTCCTTACTTATCCTATTTTAGTATCTGTTTATTTAGTATCGATAGATTGTTAGGTACCCTGTCGCTACTAGCAGCTAGCGTTCATCTTCTATTATTAGGGCTCATTCTTCTGGTCGATAGAGAAGTGAGGCAAAAGATGATGAATTATATCAAGAGGGTTACAGGAGGAAAAATGAGAAATCAAGGTGTATCAAGGGGGATGAAATGATGATTTATCCCGCAGAAAAAATAACTAAATATAATGTCTCCATTTTTTTACTTTTTTTTCTTGTAACGCTCGCAAATTACTTCATTTATGTAGGGTTTGCAGTAAAGCCTTTTATGGTCTTTTTAGGTTTATATGCCATCTTCAATTTCTCTTCGCTTTATTTCCCAAGGCTTCAATTATTCGAAATAGCACTGCTGTTATTCTACATCATGTACAGTTTTTCGGGTGTATTTTCCTTATACCCAGCTTCAAGTGTAAGAATCATTTTAGGGATTATGGTTTACCTTGCTTGTTATTTTATGATGAAATCGGTGATTGCCGATGCAGGGCGCATAATGATTGAGAAGGCAATATCGGATGCAGGTATTCTCTTTAATACAATTAGTCTTATACTCTATGGAATAGGCTTAGCTAGCTTAGGGTTTATTTTCGAAGGTGACCGAATATATAAATTTGGTTTGATGCTTGATCGGGACTACCCACGATTAATTGGTGTTGTAACGGATCCGAATTACTATATATTTTACAACACACTTTTTTTCACTTATTATCTTTGTCATTTGAATACCCGGAAGAATAAGTTGGGGCTTCTGTTAAGCGCGATTGCCAATGTATTAACCTTTTCACGTGGTGGATTAATCGTGATGGCATTTATACTCTTACTGTATATCCTGCAGAATAATCTACTCAAACAAGTGAAATTGGTATTGGGATTCGGCAGTTTGTTGGCTGTAAGTATGTATATTGCAGCTGTTTATTTGAACTTTGATATATATGAAATATTGAAATCAAGATTTGCAGATTTTTTTGAGGATGGAGGAAGTGGAAGGTTAGAATTGTGGGGCCGGGCATGGGGTTTTTTTTCATCGCATATGTGGGTCGGAATAGGGGCTTCTAATTTTACTGATTATAACCAGCATCATTTTAATGACGATACAGAAGTCCATAATACCTTTTTAACAATAATAACTGAATCTGGTTTACTAGGGATTACCTTTTTTACTTTGTTTATTATTTTAGTATTGGTGCAAATCTTTCAAAGCGGTTTACATAAATCGCATCCGTACCTGTTATTTGCCTTTTTAGGATTTATCATACAAATGGCCTTTTTGTCAGTCATTATTAACGATATGTATTTAGTGTATTTAGCGATTCTGGCTGCTTATATACGTTATGAGACTAATAGTTCTTCCGTTATTCTGCAAGATAAAAAACGAAATGATTTAAATGGTAGTGGAGGTGTGGACAAAAATGAATATTCTACTCATAACGGATAAGTTAATAACTGGTGGAGCAGAAACTTATTTCTGCAAATTAGAGAACCAATTGCAACACCCAAATAGTAACTTCTATTATAGTGCAGCTTCAGGAGAAATGCAGAAGAGCATCAAACATAAGGATCAGTTTAGTGAGTTAAGCAGAACAAAGCACGCTCAAAATATTAAAAAGCTTAGAGAAATCATCATTGAAAAACAGATTGATATGATTCATGCAAATAGTTTGAGAATGGTTTTATACAGCATCCTTCTGAAGAAGCTAACGAAAACCAAGGTTAAGATTGTTTATACAAAGCATAATGTGACAATTCTTGAGAAAAAAATTCCGGTTGTTTTTCGATTTTTATTAAATAGATATGTTGAACGAATCATTACAGTTTGTGATTTTGAAAAAATGAGTTTGCTTAAAATTGGTGTAAAACTGGACAAAATTACGACAGTTTATAATGGTGTTGATTTAAAGCAGTTCATTTTTCAAAAAAAGGAAAAAAGGGAAGGTTTTAAGATTGGGATACTAGGGAGGCTTTCGGCAGAAAAGAATCATGCACTGTTTGTTGAGATTGTCAATAAGCTGAGGGATGTTTCAAGCCTAATGTTTTATATTGCAGGGGACGGACCGGAACGGCAGGCTATTCAAAATAGGATTCAATCATACAATCTAGCTCACAAGATCAAGATGGTAGGAGCTGTAAGTCAGCCAGAAGACTTCTTGAGAGATATGGATTTAATTTTGCTGACTTCCTTAAGGGAAGTATTTCCTATGGTTATTTTGGAGGCAATGGCTGTTGGGACTCCGATTATCTCTATTAATATAGGGGGAATTGGAGAGGCAATTATAGACAAACAAACGGGTTATCTCATCGCGGAACATTCGGTAGAAGATATTATTGAGAAAATCTTGCAAATTCAATCAGAAGAAGATATGAGACATCAAATGATAGAGAATGCCCGCAGAAAGGTTGAATCGGAGTTTTCTTTAGAGCAAATGGTCGATCAGACTATAAAAGTGTATTGGTCGGCACCTAATGAACCAAGCGGATTACCGATAGAAGCAAAGGATAGGGATGTTTTTGATGAATCTATCCAATGAATGTTTTTTTCTAAGGATAGAATGTGAAATTAGTAAAATACCATTTGTGTAATCTATGGGGAAAAGGAAGGTGAAAAATAATAATGTCTAACCATGGTGAGTTAGTTTCGATTATCACTCCAACTTATAATGCTGCGAGATATATTATGGAAACCATCCAATCTGTTAGAGAACAAACTTATCTAAACTGGGAAATGATTATTGTAGATGATTGTTCAACCGATAATACAGTAGAGAATGTTAAACAAGAAATGAAGGAAGATCCACGTATTAGTTTGGTTGAACTTACAAGTAATTCAGGTCCAGCTGTTGCCCGAAATACAGCCATCATAAGGGCAAAGGGCGATTATTTGGCCTTTCTAGATAGTGATGATCTTTGGTTGCCTCAAAAATTAGAGAAACAACTTATGTTCATGAAAGAGAAGGATGCTGCATTTTCTTTTACTGACTATAGAATTATGAATGAAGATGGGGGAAAAACAGATGTGATTTTTAAGTGCCCACCATTGGTTGAATATAAGGATCTGTTAAAAAACACAAGTATTGGGACCCTGACTGTGATACTGGATAAGAGGAAAATAGGTGAAGTGCAGATGCCGTTACATCGAGATTGTTCAGAGGACTATGGACTTTGGCTTAACATTCTTTCGAAAGGAATCGGAGCTTATGGACTAGATGAGGAATTAGCAATCTACAGAAAATGTGAAAATTCACTTTCAAGCAACAAATTGAAATCTGCACAAAAAACATGGAACACATATCGAAAGGTAGGCAAAATAAACATACTTCTATCCATATGGTATTTCGTCCATTATTCAGTAAACGGATATAAAAAGCATTCAAAAGTCTAGTATTATCTATTGCGGCACTACTTCTCAATATAATAGTAACGAAGATTAGAATAATGTAGTTGACTACTTTTTTAAAAAAATAAATGAGATGAAACGAATCTCAATTTTGTATTGGATTCGTTTCTTAGCAGGCCGGGTTGGGGCAATATGTTTGTACCATAATGGTAGTCTATATAGATGTAAGCTTGTTATTGGGACTCCCGTTATTGACATATCGGTTAGAAGGGAGAGAGGGGATATCAACAATGTTGTAACTACTATTTTTGGTCATTGTTACAATCGGGTTTGAATGCTTAATTTCAGAAATATCCCAGAGCATTCCGTCAAAACGGTTGTACATTCCGGAAACTTGTAGAATATTTTTGGTATAAGAGGACGGCTGAATTTGAAGATTGGAGAATGAATTTCCGGAACATTCATTTGGAACCGTTACCCCGCTGTCGATAGTAATCATATCCACGCAATCATCAAGAGAGAGGTTAGTGAAGCGGTTGGCATTAATCCAGGTCCTTCCTGATGTGATTTTCCGTGCCTGTAAATGAATGCCTTTGTCGAAACCAACAATTTTAATGTTTTCAAAGTCAACGAAGGAAATTTCTGCTTCTGGTGTTCCGGAAAACAATTTCAAACCTGTTCCTGTATGCCCCCCAGACCAATTAAGTATCACAAGGTCTCTTAGTATCGTTCGATTCCATGTATTGTAAAATTTTTGACTTCCGTCTAGGTAAACTGCCTCTTTGTTATAGGCTATCGGGTCTACATTAATGGATGCTCCTACTAACGAAGCGTCCTGCTGAATCTCGAATCCTCTTAGATTAGCTCCAATTGTGTAGCTTGTTTGTTGACCACCTTGAAGTAAAACTCCCTTCCTTACAATAATAGTAGACGTAATGTAGTAGTCATGATCAGATGCTAGAACGGTTTTCTTGTTATTGTTTGCGGCAAAATCGATTGCTGCTTGAATCTTTTCTGCTGCAGTTCCGGTAAAATTATCAACCAATACAACATTTTCTGGTGAATGGCCTTGGCCACTAGTATAACTATCCACTTTTATCCCCTTTCGTTTGTTAATCCGGGCGTATTAGTTATACCTTATGATGCAGGAACTATAATGTGATGTGATTTCATAGAAGAATTTGATATTGGGTTTTTATTTTCCGGTAATCTCTGACTGGTTTATTTAAAATAGACTGATACATTTTCAGCATCCCTGATTTAACTAGTTTATTAATGAAAAAACAGTTTTTTTATTTCAACAAAAAAGATCAGAATTTTTATAACAATATTTTATGTCTAAGCTAACATTATTGTGACTGTATGAGCACATGCTTATTTGTTCATTTTTTTCTGCGATATTCATTACCCTACTTTTTGGAAGGACCTATAGTCCTTCCGCCCATCAATTGGTGCTTAAGGAATATTCGTTGGTGATCACCAATTCTTTTAAGTATCTAATCAATTCATCTCGAAGATCTTCGCGTTGAAGGGAAAACTCAATATTTGTTTTAACAAACCCTATTTTTTCTCCAACATCATATCTTTTCCCATCAAAATGGTAGGCAAACACCCTCTGAATTTGGTTTAATTTTTGAATCGCATCAGTTAACTGAATTTCACCTCCAGCGCCGATTTCGTGCTGATCTAAAAACATGAAAATCTCAGGTGTTAGAATATAGCGTCCCATTATGGCAAGATTAGATGGAGCATTTCCCGGAGCAGGTTTTTCAATAAAGCTTTGCACCTCATATCTTCTTCCAACGTGTGAAGAAGGATCAATAATTCCGTAGCGATGTGTTTCGTTATCTGGAACTGATTGAACTCCGATAACAGCTGAATGTGTTTCTTCATAGATATTCATTAGTTGTCTTAAGCATGGTGTTTCGCTTTGAACAATATCATCACCTAGTAGTACAGCAAATGGTTCATTGCCAATAAAATTTCGTGCGCACCAAACAGCATGTCCGAGTCCTTTTTGTTCCTTTTGTCGAATATAATGAATATCAGCTAGGTTAGAAGAATAACGAACCTTGTTGAGTAAGTCTGTTTTTCCATTCTCTAATAGGTTTTGCTCTAGTTCAGGGGAACGATCAAAATGATCCTCAATGGAACGCTTTCCTTTTCCTGTAACAATAATTATTTCTTCAATACCGGACGCAATGGCTTCTTCAACTATATATTGGATCGTTGGCTTATCAACTATAGGTAGCATTTCTTTTGGCTGTGCTTTTGTTGCTGGTAAGAACCTTGTTCCAAATCCAGCTGCAGGAATAATTGCTTTTTTAATTTTCATAGATATCTACTCCATAGTTAGTATTTTTGTTGTTTCCTATTTTCTAAATGATTAAGCTGTATGCCTAGTTCTTAGTGTCCAAATTTGATATAGCATTGCAATGGAGGAGAAAATGGTTAAATACGTTAAGGTTATCCACCCTGTTTGTAGATATGGTTGAAGCGCCAATTGTACTGGTTCGCTCGTTAAATAGGCTCTTTGATCGATGCAGATGTAAACCACCAACGCAATAAATAGAATAATAGCTATGATCCCTTCAGTAAGTTTACTTCTTGTTTTACCATTTTCTGCGTTGTACTGAGTGGCCCATCCGTCTTTCTTATTAGCTGATAATTTACCTAACCATACATTTGCAAAGGTTATTAAGTTTACCCATAAATATATTTCAGGACTAATCAACAAGGCTGCTAATACGACATCAATTCCTCTATGCATGGGAGTTTTTAATGCCAGTATTGTATTTAGAACGGATGCTAAGCCGACAGGTATCAGCCAAATCCATGACCAAAAAAACTGATCTGTTGCCAATGCTACTGTTAATAATGAAACGAATAATAGGCGCACTGTAAGATCGGTTATTGATTTGAATTGAGAGCGCCAAATCTTCCATTTATGTTTTGATTTTGCTCCAATATCACTATTAGTTAGTAATTCAACGGTTCCTGATTGCCATTTATTTCGTTGCTGACGAAACGTATGGTAAGATCTCATGGAATCAACAAAACAGCGAGCAGTAGGACTAATGAGTGTTTTCCATCTTTTTTGAATTTGCCATGTTAAGAGCATGTCCTCAACATCACTTTCATCTTGCCAAGGCCCATCTAATTTGTTTTCGTCTACAATATCCTGCAAGGCCTCTGGTCGGAATAAGGTTGCTTGTCCGCCTAGTACATAAGTACTTCCACCTCTATACTGAAGGTCTAACAACCAGCTCGCCATATCTTGTTTTTGTTGATGTGTCCACCATCTTGCAATGGGTCCCCCATACTCTCCGGTTGCAATCTTTTCCTCATAATGAACATCGTCTTTAGAGATAAGACTTTTCTTCTTGGGCATCCTCATTGTGTACTTAGCCATGACTCCACCAATATTCCGAGAGCTCATTAGACCCTCCCACAATTGAGACAATGCATCTGGTGCAAGACGGCTATCAGCATCCATCCCAAGAATCGCTTTAACGGAATGTTTGTAGTATTCCTGGTACCTAGTTAATTTTTTATCATATAAGTCTAACGGGTCTCCGTAAATACTTTTCCATGCTGCGTTCAATGCTCCAACCTTACGCTGTTTATTATTTTGTGTTGTAAGAACCTTTAATCTCAGTTTAAATTCTTCTCCAGCCTCTAAAGCTACCTCTTCCGTTCGATCAGTACAATTATCAGCAATCACAATAACATCAAGTTCTACATCCTTAGGTAAGGTTTGGTCTCCTAAGCCTGCGAGGCAGTCACGAATTGATTTCTCTTCGTTATGTGCTGGTATAAATACAGCAATTCTTGGCTTCATATACGTGTTCCTAACACCTGAGATAGACGATTCAGTTAATCCGTTATAATCATTTGATAGCCTTATTACATTCTCCATATCTTACCCTCCGAAAATACTAGAAGTTTATTTGTATCCTTTAAAATAAAGAGATACCCTTTGGAAATTTAGTTAACCTCCCTTTTTGTTTATGATTATTGAACTATGATAGTTGTTTTATTTGTTCGTTTTATCGAACTAGTAAATAGAGTATATGACAAAAGTATGAAATATAAAAGTCTGAAAATTTTAATATTTACACTAATAAATAACACTATATTGGCTATTTTCTCGTTATTACTCTCGTTTTCTTTGTTTATTAAATTTTATAAAGAATTTTTTGTTCTGTATAATGAACTAATGTGATGATATATCCAACGAAAGGGGTGGGGGCTGATAGGAAAAAAGATTCAACAGATATGGGAATAGGTAGCTAGGATTCCTGAAGCAAAATTATTTAATATTGGGAGATAGAAAGCAAGCGTTTCGATAGAAGGATCTAATGGAGACATGGTGTCGGTTATTGTGCCTTAAAGCAAACCAATGGACTGTCCCCAGGGCTCTGCAAATAGCGATATGGTAAGATTCACTTGCTATTATGTTCTTAATAAAGAATCTATAGTGGAGGTGTATTCCTGCGAAATTCTTATTCCATTATCTCTCTATACTAAATCTAGTAGATGGAGTCGTCACATTTTGGGGATTAAAGCATTCATACATTTCCGAGTTGAATCCATTGATGAACCAATTGTATGAAATCAATCCAATGCTGTTTATTTTGTTGAAGGCAGCGTTATCCCTCTCGCTGTATTTGTTTCTATTTCTGAAAAAGGTGCCGCAGTCCCATTGGTTTAAGGGGATCACGGTATTAACGGTAGTTTCGTATACCTCGGTGTTTGCGCTTCATTGTGTTTGGCTGAGTTGGATGTGAGCCAGGGGGACGGGTTCCGCGGTTCGGTTTATGCTGTGATTCTGGACAAGGGACTGTCCCTGAGCCTATTTCATTTAAGCAAAGGTAGAGCCAATGGACCCGTTCCTATGGTACAGACATACAAATCGAAATCTAGAAGTTTAATTAAAGAGAAGTACAAAGGATGGGGACTGTTCTGGAGTACATATTTATAGAAGGAGAACAATCATGGCTATATTGGTAACAGGAGGGGCAGGATACATTGGGTCCCATACCTGTGTGGAGCTATTGAATGCAGGATATGAAATTATTGTTGTAGATTATTGCATGAAAAGTAAACTAGAAGTACTGGACCAAATTCGAGAGATAACAGGGAAGGATTTTGCCTTTTATCAAGTTGATTTGTTGGATCAGGAGGCATTGGTCTCCATTTTCTCCACTAATGAAATAGAAGCCGTTATCCATTTAGCAGGATTAAACGATGCCGTTACTGAGTCGCTATGGTATTATCATAAGGATCTTTTTGGTACAGTGAGTCTCCTAGAAGTTATGCAGAGGTTTCAGGTGAAAAATATGGTATATAGTTCCACTGCAGCTGTTTATGGGATACCTGATACCGAACCCTTAAAAGAAAATTATGTATTGGGAGAAGCAAATTCATATGGAAGGACAAGACAGATAAATGAGGAGTTGTTACGTGATCTCTATCTGACCGACCAAAAATGGAGTGTTGCTCTTTTACGTTATTTCGATCCTGTAGGAGCACATAAAAGCGGGCAAATCGGGAGAGAACTTACTGGAAGACGTAACCGTATGCTTTCGAGGCTTTCAAGAATGGCAGTTGAAGGAACAAGTCTAGCTAGTTCGACCCTAGATGCCGTTTGTCTATGGGACTCTATTCATGTCGTTGATCTTGCAAACGGGCATGTGAAGGCACTTAAATGGGTCTTGAATAAAATGGGTGTAGAAGCCTTTAATTTGGGCAGGGGTAAAGGTTATAGCGAAGTAGAGTTTGCTGCTGCATTCGAAAAAGTGGCAGGAACAAGAATTCCCTATCAATGTCAGGATAATAAATTTGGTTATTTTGAATTGTGCTGCCTAAACCCGACAAAATCAATGATGGAGCTCGGCTGGGTTGCTGAGAAGGGAATCGAAGAGATGTGTGAGGATACATGGGAATGGCTCCTTAAACATAATCATCAAATGAATTTGTTACTGTGACTGCCCGAAAAGCCCCTCTTTGGACAACCTGAATGGAATAGGAAGGAACTCTGTCGGAAGAAAGCCATTCTTTGGACAACCAGAATGGAATAGGAAGGAACTCTGTCAGAAAGAGGTCACTCTTTTGACAGTTTGAATCGATTCCATAGAATATCTGTCAGAATGGAAAGCCTCCATTCTGACAGCACTATTTTTTTATGGGAATTTGATCACAATAAGGTTGATAGATAGAATATGTAAATGCTTATATATAGCTAACTGTACAGCATATAAGAAAAATACCCTCAATTAAAATCCAAATTGTCCCGCAAATTGCTTCACAACTCCTGCAACTTCCTCTAGTTTTTCTGGTTTTAATAGACTTACCATCTTAGGAAGAAATACTTGAATATCCTCCGGTGAAAAAGTTCCTTCAGTAAGTTTCTTGAAGTTCTCCGTTAGGATTTCTTTTGCTTCTTCCTCCTTGCCCTCTTGAACCCTTTCTAAAATAAAACTTAAAAACATTTCTTGTCCTTGCTTGTCCATGTCCATTCCTATTACCTCCTAAATAATGAAATTTGTAGCACTTTTGGTTTTGGCTTTTATTATAACACCAAATGTGGCATTTCCAATATATCTTCACTTTTTCTGAAATCTTTATTCAACTACGCGCTTTACTAATAAGGCATATAAGCCATGGGGACTGCGTTCATTAGTGGTCTGCCCCTGTGGCATTCTTTTTGTATTGACCTTTTATTCGTATAGGGAAAAAGACTCTTTTGGTTAGTATGCAAAAAAACACTTACAATCACTTATAAATATTTGCGTTTTTACTTAAATAACGTATAATTACTTACAAATACTTACCGAGCGGGTGAACTCCTTGTTTCAAGAAGAAAGATTAGTGTTAATTATGGATTTTCTCAAAAAGCATAATCGCATTTCTGTCGAACAAATCTGCTCCCTTTTTGATGTATCCAGAGATACTGCTAGAAGGGATCTTGTCCGGCTGGAAGAAGAAAAAAGTATTGTGAGAACACGTGGGGGAGCGATCCTGCCCTCCGTTCATCATGAAATTAAAAACTATACCAATCGCTTAAATACTGTAACGGAAGAAAAAAAGGTGATTGGAAATTTGGCTGCATCCTTAATTTTTCCGGGTGATAGAGTCATCTTGGATGCTTCGACAACCGTTCAAGCATGTGCGGAACAGATAGAAAACATGGAATGTACCATCATTACCAATTCGATTAATCAAGCGGAAGTACTGTCCTCCAAGCCGAAGATTGATATCCAGCTCCTCGGAGGCACGCTTCAAAAAGAGCACCGTTTTCTTTACGGCTCCACTGTTATTGAAAAACTATCGGATTACCATGTTGATAAAGTATTTATCGGAGTGGTAGGAATATCGGAAAATGGCCTAACGATTGCTCATGAAGAGGACGGTCTTGTTAAACGAAAAATGATCCAGCAGGCAAAACAAGTGATTGTGTTAGCCGATCATACAAAATTAGGGCGCACAGAATTTTTCCGTTACGCTGATTTGCGGGATATTGATCTTTTGATTACAGACCATACACCTGAAAAAGAGTTTAGAGAGCTGCTACGTAAATACAATGTTGAGCTTTTAACAGCTGATATAGAAGAGGGAGATGAGTAATTTGGTAAAATTAATCGCTGTCGATTTAGATGGTACGTTACTAAATGAAGAAAACAGAATAAGTAAGAAAAATTTGGAGGCAATCGAATTTGCTCAAGCTAATGGGGTTGAGGTCGTTATTGCGACTGGGAGGGCCCATTTTGACGTCCAAACCATTTTTAAAGAAACTGGATTAAACCCCTGGATTATCGGGGCCAATGGGGCAACCATTCATCAACCAAATGGTGAACTGTTTCATTCAGTAGCGATCAATCAACAGGATGCATTCCACATTTTGAACTGGTTAGAGCAAGAAGAATATTACTATGAAATTTTCAGCAATCAATCCATTTTTTCGCCACAGAACGGTCGGGAGCTTTTAGCGATCGAAATGGACAGAGTCAAAAGCGCAAATCCAGAAGTAAGTATGGAACAGCTCAGAGAAGCTGCTGAAAAGCAATACAGTCAAAGCGGATTTTCTTTTATATCCTCTTGTAAAGAACTGATTGGCAACGACGTTGATGTGTATAATATCCTTGCCTTTTCTTTTGAAAAAGAAAAGCTTCAAAAAGGGAAAGAGCAATTTAAGGATATGAAGGATGTCACATTGGTTACATCTGCCAAACATAACTTCGAATTAGAACACAAAATGGCATCCAAAGGAATTGCCTTAGAAATACTAGCCAAAAAGCTTGAGATAAAACTAGCGGATACGGCTGCCGTTGGTGATAGCTTTAATGATTTATCCATGCTCCGAATTGCCGGAAGAAGTGCTGCAATGGGCAATGCACCACAGGAAATCAAGAACTCATGCCAAGGTGTAACCCTAACCAATATCGATGACGGAGTGGCTCATTTTATTTACTCTTTACTGAAGTAAGTGCCACGGGGACGGGTCCCGTGGTTCCATGCATAGATTTGGTAACTTCAGAAATGAAGCTGAAATAATTGTTAAATAAACTCTTTTATTTAAAACTTGTCAACTCCTTTTTATTCTATAATTATTGGAAATTCTTTAAAGTTTTTACAAAATAACAGAAAAGAAAAATATAAATCCCAATAGAAAGAAAGCCGTATATCCCAACGAGTTTTTCAAGTAGAAGGGAAGTTGTCGCGGAGTTGTAGGATAACACCTGTTAAATCCTTCCTGAAATATGACAAAAATCGTATGTTACGATTAACCCGTCATAAACCTTGAGTTCTATTTTAGGAGGTAGAAAGAATGTTCAAGAAAAAAGTAATGCTAACAGTAGCCGCTGCGGCAGCTATTGCTGCAGCGGGTCCAATGGTTCAGAAGGCAAGTGCTGCTGAAAACACAACAACTGTACAAAAGAAGGTATACGTTTATCAGAGTTCCAATTTCGAAGAATTGAATAGTTATTTACAAAAGTATTTTGCTAGTTTAGGTTATAAGACTACAACCAATACGACAGCTCAGCCATCAGCTGGGCAAACGTCAACGGTTGAGCAGCCTGTAACAAATCAACCACCAGCTGAGCAACAAACAACGACTCTAAGTGCATTTGAGCAAAAGGTGGTTGATTTGACAAACCAAGAGCGTGCCAAGTCTGGTTTAGCACCATTAACGATAGATACAGAGTTAAGTAAAGTAGCTCGTGAAAAATCACTAGATATGTCTAGCAAAGGCTATTTTAGCCATACAAGCCCAACCTATGGATCACCTTTTGATATGATGAAAACCTTTGGCATCACCTATAAATCTGCAGGTGAAAATATTGCGATGGGTCAACGGACACCAGAAGAGGTCGTAACCGCATGGATGAATAGTGAAGGGCACCGTAAAAACATCTTAAGTGCAAACTTTACTCACATCGGTGTCGGCTACTCCGAGCAAGGAAACTACTGGACACAAATGTTTATTGGGAAGTAAACCAGAGGGACGGGGGTCCCATGGTCTAGATTCCAATGGAAAAATATAATGATAGATCAATATAAAAAATTTGAAAGGAAGGCCCTGTTGAGATGCAACATCTCACAGAGCTTTCCTTTTTTCTGTAAGGGGAACTCTCGTCCAACCCAACTCTTTTATTATGGGCCGGACCGCAGTACCTGTCCCTGTGGGTTGTGGGAAATTTTGTATAGAAAGAGATTAGAGCGTTTTCAATATAAAATAGATATAATAAAGAATATATTCAGAATAAAGGAGATATAAATTTGCTAACTAACCACTTGGATTTTCGATTAGAAGCTAAAATGAAAGAATTATATGAAGAGCACAAAGTTCGCTCTGCAAAAATAGATTGGGGTTATTACGAGTTCTTGCCATGGGATAAAGCTCAAGATTTTAGAAGATTACCCTGGGATAAGAGTCAAGTCACTCTCCCAAGCGGCATCATTACCGCTGTTGAAACAGCTTTGCTTACTGAAGTTAATTTGCCTTGGTTTACGTCTCACTTGGAACAAACATTTAAAGGGAGTTTATCCGTCATCACTGACTTTGTTCATACTTGGACAGCAGAAGAGGATCAACATTCTAATCTACTTGAAAATTATTTGCTTATTACCCGGAACGTAGACCCTAAACGATTACACGAACTTCACAAACAAACGGTTGAGGGTGGGTGGTCACCTGATTTTCATATCCCATTTGAAACAATGGTCTATACAACACTTCAAGAACTGGCGACAATGGTATTTTATAACAACGTAGCCAAAGTGGCTGGTTCACATGACAAGGATTTATCTGATCTATTAAGAAGGCTTGCTAAAGATGAAATTTTACACTATGCATTCTATCGAGACGTAGTAAAATTCCATTTGCAACTAGAACCAAATTATTGCTATTACCTGGGTCATGTGATTAAAAACTTTCAAATGCCTGGAACCGTAATGCCTGACTTTGAAGACAGAATGAATACGATTGCAAAAGAAGCGAATTATGGTCCCCTTGAGTATTTTGACCAAGTATTAGATGTTATCGTTGAGTACTGGGAGTTGGAAAATTTAAGGCCAATTGCCCCTGAAGCTGAAAAGGCTCGAGTAGATATACTATCTTATCGTGATCGATTGAAAAAAGTAAGGGACCGCTTAGCTAAAAATATGAAAAAGATCCCAGTTGAATAACAAATGCTAAAAATATAAAAGCCCAGGTGGGAGGAAGGTGCTCACGCTTCATAATTATTTGAATCGTGACACCAGTGAACCCTGTGAATGAGAATGGATATTGCGTTTCACGATTAAACATAGAACCGTCCCAGCGTTATAATAACTCATAAGGAAAGCCCTGTTGAGATTCTAACTTCTCGCAGGGCTTTCCTTTATTTTTTCTATATGGAACTCTCGTCTAAACGAGCATGATCATTACGGGCCGGACCGCGCTACCCGTCCCCGTGGTTCTTTCTATCTTCGCAAAGCAGCTTCATCAGTCTTTACTAGCAGTACTCCGGATAGTGCGCCAGTCTATTAACTGATCTGGACTTTTTTCAGATCTCTCCATTCGGTAATCTGTTACTTGCTTTTCTAATTCTTCGATGCGCTCTTCCATTTGTTTAATAAGCAGAAATGTTTGATATAATTCTTCGTATTTATCATAGCTCAATAAAACAGTTTCAAGGCTCCCATTTTCAGTAATAAAGTAAGGCTTATCCTTTGCCTTTTTCCGGATTTCACTAAAATTTCTTACTAGGTCAGAGGATTTAATCATTTGATCGATAGTAAAAGCTGGTTTATCCATTATAACCACCACCTTTTTCCACCCCTTCCATATATTATAATTCTTATTAGTAAAATTATACATTAAATCTTACATAAAATTTAATGTAAGATTCGATGACATATATGATTGTTGCACTTGTCCATCAAAAGCGTCGTACTCCCAAATTGTAACAATTCCCCTTTTAAACCGTTTTCTATACAATAATAATATAAAGATTACGGCAAGGATGATGACAGTGGATGTTACCATGAAAAAAGTGGTTGAAGCAAGTTATTTAACCGCTGACTCGGCAGCGCAGTATAGGACGATATTAAGGTATTTTTATCACCAGCATGAAAGAATGAGAGATTTTATTGGACCTGAGGAAATATTGGAATACATGCAATCTATTCCGACCTTTTCAGATTATCAGGAAGAACAGTTGCATCAACAACTAGCGCAGCTAGTGAAATGGAATAATTTAATTGCCCGCCAGGATATGACAAATGCTAAAACGATAGAAGAGTATAAGAAAAAGCGTTTTCGCTATCAATCTACACCCTATACAATTGAAATTGAAAGAATGCTAGTTGTATTAGAGAAAAAAGTCGGTGACACCTTTCAAGGTTCATTAGAACGGTCACAATTTGATCGCTTGTTACAGGCCTTGACTATATTACAGAAAGAAATAGAGAATCACTTACCGAAAAAACCGGAAGAATATATGCGAATATGGGAAGATGTCTTTCTCTACTTTCAAACCATCCGGACGAGCACGGCTGACTATATTGCCTATATTAATAGTGAGAAGACAGATCAGCGGATGCAAACGGAAGCATTTCTAGTCTATAAAAATCAATTCACAGCGTATTTACGAGATTTTATTGTCTCGCTGCAAAAGACATCGCTGCAAATCCGCGAGCACTTGCAGGACATGACATCGGAGAAGCTTGGGTTATTTATACAAAAGTTAATTGAACATCGTCAATCCATTCCAAGATTAGAGGACGTCAGTTCATCTGTGAATGAATGGAAAATAGATTATGAGGAATACTGGGCTTCTCTAAGACAGTGGTTTTTAGGCTCAGGTGCTCAGCAAAGTGAATTGGATATGCTGCAATGGCAGACAAACGAAATGATCCGCAGAATGACAAGGTATGTACAGCGAATTGGAGAGAGGCAGCAGCATTTTCGCAGTCGAAAAAATGATTATCTTCATTTAGCCAATTGGTTTACGGAATGTTCCACTATCGAAGAATCACATAAGCTTTCTTCTGTTGTGTTTGGAGCCATGAACATTCAACATCTGCAATTAGAAGAGGGTACGACCGATATTTTACATGCTGATACATGGGAAGAGGACCCTATATTACTTACGTTGAAGCCAAGAACGAATCGCTATCGGGAAAAAACAAAACCGGGGGCTATGACTTCGAATAAGGAAAGGAAACAAAGGCAAAGAGAACAATATTTAGAAGAACTTAGAAGGGAGAGGGCCCTTATCGTTCAATATATGACAGAAGGAAATATCAAGCTGTCAACTGTTGGAAAAGTTGAGCCTTTTATTCGTAAGGTGTTGTTAAGCTGGATTGGAAAATCAATGGCTAGCAAAGAGAATAAAGTTAAAACGGATTATGGCATGATTGTAAAAGTTACCATCAAGCCTGAGAAAATGATTTTGCTTGAATCTGATGATGGACTCTTAAAAATGCCGGATGTTTGGTTTGAATTTGATGAGGCAGGTGAAGGACAACAATGAAGATAGAGCAAAATCTTCCGTTTGATGAAAAGGCAATCCAAGGGCTTGACCTATTATTTAATCATTATTGGATTCTAAGGACGGAGCATCCTGAATGGTATCAGTTGATACGGGAACGAGAGAAGGTTCTTCGCCGCTATATTACAGAAAAATTTGGTCTGAGGCTGATTTTCCATCAGCATTTTATTAAGCTTGAAAAAATACCCGTAGAACCGGAGCGGTGGATGGGGATTAAGGAATTTCAGGAACCGATGGATTATGCCATTTTTTGCTGTGCTCTCTCCTTTTTAGAAGGGAAATCTGTTGATGAACAGTTTCTGCTATCCGAAATGAGCCAGGAGATACAAGCCTTTTACCCGGGAGTATACCCGCTTGATTGGACCCTTTATATCCATCGTAAATCCCTTATCCGTGCTGTAAAGCTCCTTATGGATTTTCAATTAATCCGAGTTATTGATGGAGACATCGGTCGTTTTGATCATAATGAAGAACAGGAAGTATTGTATGAGGCAACGGTATACAGCCGCTATTTCATGCGCTCCTTTCCCGATGATTTTTCCAGCTTTCAGCATTGGAGTGAACTGCTCAAAGAGGATTGGAAACTGAATCAAGAGGATGAACGCCGTAAAAGAGTCTATCGAAAATTGTTCTTTTCACCTGGTTTACATCGGATAGACAGCCAAGATCCAGATTTCTTGTATATCCGGAACTTCCGTAACCGTTTGTCAGAGGATATCGAAAATCACAGTGATTATAAATTGCATCTCTATAAAAATACTGCCTTCTTATCAGTGGATAATCCTAAACAGTACCAGCAAGTATACCCTAATTCTAAAGCAGCAACGGATATTATGCTTCAATTCTCAAAGTATTTGCATGACCATCTTGATTGTTTTCACCCAAAGGAAAGTGGCGAGATCATCATGACGGAAGGAGAAATGAATGATGTTATGGAAGATCTTCGCCAAAACTTTGAGAAAGGCTGGTCCAAATATTTTCGTGAAAAATCAACAAATGCTGTTAGAGAGGAACTAATTGATGTGATGAAAGACTGGATGATGGCAGAAGTGGATGAAGAGAGTTCATTGATCAAGATAAAACCTCTATTAGGGGTATTGGCCGGACAGTTTCCAGCTGATTTTGAAGGAGGAAAAGCAAATGAAGAATAACAGGTGGGTCATGAACAGGGCCGGTCTGCTAAACTTTTGGTATTATGACGAAGAAATCTTCCATTTTCGAGAGGGGAAGCTACTGCTCCGCGGATCGAATGGTTCTGGAAAATCGGTCACCATGCAGAGTTTTCTTCCTGTGTTACTCGATGGAAAAAAGTCTCCTGACCGCCTTGATCCTTTTGGTTCCAAAGCAAGAAGAATGGAAGATTACTTGCTGGGAGAAAAGGAAGTAGTCGACCGCGATGAGCGTACCGGCTATTTATTTATTGAATATAAAAAAGAGGGTACAGAGCAGTACATCACAACAGGAATCGGTATGCAGGCGAAGCGCCATAAGAGCATTAAAACGTGGTACTTTCTCATAACAGATAATCGCCGAATCGGCATTGACTTTCATCTTTCTCAAATGTATGGGGAAGACAAAGTCCCGTTTTCTGCAAAAGAACTTGAAAACAGAATTGCAGGTGGTGGTTACCTCGTTCATTCGCAGCGCGAATACATGGATTTAGTCAATAAGTATGTGTTTGGTTTTCAATCCATTGAAGCTTATGAGGACTTGATTAAACTATTAATCCAATTGAGAAGCCCGAAACTTTCGAAGGACTTTAAACCAACTGTTATCTATGAAATTTTAGAATCGGCACTGCCGCCGTTAACGGATGATGAACTGCGTCATCTTTCCGAAACAATTGAAAACTTGGATCAGACTCAGCAGCAGTTGGAGCAATTGGAAAGAGAGTATGAGTCTATCCAAAGGCTTGAAGCCGTTTACGACAGCTATAATCGATTCATTTTAGCAGAACGGGCACACCAGTGGAAACTAGCAGAGGATAAAAGAAACAAGGCTGAAAAAAAGGTCGAAGAGTTTACAAATCAGTTCGAACAATATACCCAAGACATTGAACAACTATCAATGGCGAAAGAAAAGTATCAAAGCCAAAAACATTTAGCTGAGCGTGAGAAGGATTCTTTACAAGGCCACGAAGTTTGGTCATTAGAAAAAAATAAAACGGAAAAACTGGAACAGGCTTCCTCACTTAAGAATGAAATATACCAACTTGAAAACAAGTGGGAAGATAAAAATAAAAAGCTGTACACCTTATGGAAGGAAAAAGAGGATGCGGAATCAGAGTTATCGCGCTATGAAAAAAAGGCAATAGAGCTGCTTGAAGAATTAGCCATCGATGCCGATGAGGCTGCATTTCATCAGCATGATGTAAATGTTGAGGATTACGAAAGGTCGCAAACCGGTTCATTTGATTTTACCGTTTGGTTAAAGGAGGCCAAGGATCATCAAATAGTACTGGGCTCGCTACAAAAGCTTGCATATGAGGCGGAACGGGTAGAACAGGATTATCATCGTCTGCAGCGACTGTCTTCTGATAAGAGGAGAATCGTTGATGTGCATCAAAAGGAATTAGACCATCTTCAACAGTGGTTTGACGAACAGCATCAGGAGCTCGAAAGTCTCGTTTTTCAATGGATGGAACAGCATCCAAAACTGAACTATTCCGGTGATGTACGTCAGGTCATTGCCCGAACGCTGCAGGGACTTTATAATCGGAGCCGATTTGAAGAAGTGCGTGATAAGCTGTTTACCGCCATACATGCCTATGAGGCGGAAGTTAAAACAAAGGTCGTCGGTACGAAAGACCATCGGAATAGAAAGCTTGCAGAAATTCAGGAAACAGAAGCGGAGCTTAATCGACTCAAAACGCAAAAGATGATTGAACCTGACAGGGCGGAAGGAACCGTAGGATTTCGTTCCAAGCTGACGGAAGACGGTCAGGCATACCTGCCGTTTTATGCAGCGATAGAGTTTAGGGAGCATGTAACAGATGAGCAAAAAGAACGGATCGAATCAGCGCTGAAAAAAACAGGAATCCTAGACAGTTTGATCATGGATAAGGATATTTCGCCGGAACAAGATGCCGTAATAAGAACGGAGCCACAACTTCTCGGGTTTACGTTAGCAGACTATTTAGTCCCCGATTTGGACGATGACAGTCCAATTTCGAATGGATTAGTCGATGAAGTGCTGCGCAGTATTCCGCTAGAAAGTGATGCTAGCGGGTTTTATGTGGATGTGGACGGTACGTATTCGATAGGCTGTCTAAAGGGTCATGCACCGATGGAGGGGAGTGCTAAATTCATTGGCCGTACCTCACGAAAACGGCATCAACGTGAGCAGGTTCAGCTTTGGACAGAAAAGCTTATCAATCTGCAAACCGAGCTGGAAGGAATCAATACATCATTAAAAACCTTAGAAGACGAACTTCATCAAATTGACACATGGAAAAATGAACTTCCCGATGATCGTGATTTATTTGAGTTGCATGAACAAATCATAATGAAAATACAGACGTTAAGAAGCGAACAAGAATTGCTGCGAAGGATTGATGAAGAATGGAAGCAGGCATATGACATATTAAATGGGATCAAAAGAGATCTTCGTGAGCAAGGAAAACAGTTGAATATCGTTTTATCAAAAGATGAAATTGATAAAGCATTAACTTCTGCCGGAAGCTATGTAGATTTTCTGCATGAGTTTAAGACTGTTTCCGTTTATGTCTATTCTAATAGGAAGCAATTAAAGCTGATTGGACTAAGGATTGACGAAAGTGAAGAAGAATTGGATAGCCTAAAGGGCGAACAGAATAGTAAAAACACTCGATTGACACAAATCAAGGCAGAAATTGAATCGATTCAAAAGCAGCTTCAGTTAAAAGGAATCGATGAAATAAGAGACCGTATTCAAGAAGTACAACGGCAACTGAAAGAAGCCGATGAGCAATTAGATAAGATTAAAGAGACTCTACCAGAAAAAGCAGCTGAACAAAATCGATGTTCAGAAAGACTTGCCGACTACAAGAATGAACTTGTCTTCTGGGGAAATATGAGAAATGAATGGGCTCACATGGTGGAGAAGGAAATACATCGCGGTTTCTGTCAAGTGGATGGACAAGAAGCGTCAGCTATAGTAGCACAATATGAGGATGTCTTGACCAAATATGATCGTTCCAAGCTATTGGAGCAATTAACTAAAGCCTTTTACAATGAGCAAATGTATTTAACTGAATACCGCTTGTTTGAATTTACGGAAGATATCGATACACCTGAATGGTTTCGAGACGTAATCGGCGATCATTATGTTCCGTTTATTAATGAGTGGCAGCAATTGAAGGGAAGACGCTTGATTCAAATGGAATATCAAGGGCAAAGAGTAAGTCCTTATTATGTATCCTCTTGCTTACAAAAAGAACTGGAGGAGCAAAAAGGCTGGCTCGATGAACAGGATCGTCAGCTTTATGAAGATATTATTCTCAATACAGTTGGAAATATACTTCGAAATCGCATTCAGCGGGCACAGAGCTGGGTCAAGGAAATGGATAAAATCATGGCTGAACGTGATAACTCGTCAGGCTTAATTTTCTCGATTGCATGGAAGCCTTTGACAGCGGAATCGGAACAGGAGCTTGATACAAATGAACTTGTTCACCTGCTGCAGCGCAACAGTAAATTTTTAAGTGACGAGAATTTAGAACGCATTACGAAGCATTTCCAATCCAGGATAGCCAAAGCAAAAGAACTAATTCAATTACGAAATGAAGGGAACACCCTTCACCAGGTGCTAAGGGAAGTACTCGATTATCGAAAATGGTTTAGTTTTGTCCTTTCCTTCAGCAGGGTCAATGAGCCAAAACGGGAATTAACGAATAATGCTTTCTTTAAGTTCAGTGGTGGAGAAAAGGCGATGGCCATGTACATTCCTCTATTTACTGCGGCCTATTCGCGTTATAAAGAAGCTGGAGAAATGGCACCGTTCATTATATCTCTTGATGAGGCCTTTGCTGGAGTTGATGAAAATAATATTCGTGACATGTTTGAGGTCGTCGAACAGCTTGGCTTCAATTATATTATGAATTCACAAGCTCTTTGGGGTGATTACGATACCGTTTCTAGTCTTTCTATTGCGGAATTAGTCCGTCCAAAGAATGCTGATTTTGTTACCGTAATTAGCTACGAGTGGGATGGCAGGCAAAAATCGCTAGTCCTGGATGATTGGGAACAACAGGAGGAACTGGTGTTAAATGAATCCTAAGATACAATTGTTTAGAACAGAGCCTGGATTTCTTAAGTTGTTTACCCAGTTTAAGGAAAAGTACCGTTCACTTGGGAGGATTGGCGGGACTGTCAGCTTGAAATCTTTTAGCCAGATAGAAGTAGAGTCGATTGCCGGGTTCCTCGGTCAGCATTCAGACAAACTGTTGCAAAAGGGAAGTATTTCCTTACTTGAATTTGAAAAGGAATTAACACATACAGGCTTTTCTGATTACTCACTTTTTCAATTGTTAGAAGAAGTGCTTGGGGAAACTATTTTGTCAAAAAAAGAAGAGGTCGGACGGAGGCAAACAGAAGAGGATTCCTTCATTGAATCTCTTCTTCAGGCTATTCCAGACGGTGAATGGTGGCTGGATTGGATCCGGAAGAAAAGCGCCGATACAAGGTGGTTCTGGACTTATTATCAGGAAAATAAGTGGGATCTTTTTGAAAAAGTGACAGTAACCTTAAAGGCTTTTCATTCGCTCCCGAATGAAGGGGAATTTGAACGGCTTCCTTTCTTTGCGCAGCGTATAACGGGAAATCCGCATTATTTTGACCACAATGAAGCAACGGAAAAATTACTGCTTCATTGTATGTATGTGGACCAGGTTCGAAAAGGGAACACAGAAGCTGCGATACCGAAATCAATGGAGGAATTAAATGAACTGCTGAATGAGTATGGCCTCTTGCGTGATGATCTTTGGAACTTCGTCACCTGCCAAGGATTACTGGCCTCGAAAGGGAATGAGGAGCACCCGGTTTGGCAGTCTGCTGTTGAAACAAAAACGGTTCTCAATGTGCCGATAAAGGAGTTGGCAAAAGTGGATCGAATTTGGCCAGCTATCGGGGAGAAAGTATGGATTGTAGAGAATTCCAGTGTTTGTTCAACTATCATGGATGCTATTCCTGAAGCACCTCTTATTTGTACGCATGGCCAGCTGCGAGCCGCTAGCTGGGAACTGTTAGATAGACTTGTACATTCGAACTGTACACTTTTCTACTCTGGTGATATCGATCCAGAAGGAGTCTTAATAGCTGACCGTATGCAGAGAAGATATAAGAATCACACCATTCTATGGAGAATGGACATAGAGGCATATGAAACAAGCCTATCGAATATGGATATATCGGACAGGTTAGGAAAATTGGACCGTATTTCAACTCCTGAATGGACCGCGCTAATCAAGCTTATGAAAAAAACAAAAAAAGCAGGCTATCAGGAAGCGCTAATTTCAAGCTTAATCAGCGATATTAGGAGAGAACTTGAATAAACTTGGGAGAGGGGCTTCTTTGATTTAAAGGAGAAGATCCAGGGGGACGGGGTCCGTGGCTCGGTTTCTAATTGAAAAAAGTGAAGATTTTAATAAAAACAAATAAGGAAAGTCCCGTGGAGAATCTAATCTCTCACAGGGCTTTCCTTATTTTTTCTGAAGAGAATTCTCGTCCAATCCAACTCGTACATTACGGGCACGGATGCAATACCTGTTGTTCTTTTGGGCCGAGGAACCAGTACACGTGGTTCAGCCCTATTCTTCATATTCGCATATTTCACCGCATCTCGGACAACTAATAAAGGTGTCGTTTAAATTGAATCCTACATATCCATGTGTACATTCTTGGATGTCCCAGAGCGTTTCCCAATCAACTTCAAATGAATAATTACAATGCTTGCAATGAAATCCCATAGAGCCGTAATCAACCTTTTTCTTTTTCTTTTTTCTCATCATTAGTGCTCCTTAAAATAATAAATTTATTATACAATATTGCGATAACTACGGAGTTTTTCAGTTATTTTCGCCAAAACAATAGAGATATTTCGAATAGTACAAATATAACAATGATTGTAGTAAGATAAGAATGGCTTTAAGTGCAGCAGGTCTTCTAGAAGGTAGTGTGTTGAATATGCTAAAAAACTGTAATGAATCAGATTTTATTGAACTCAAATGGATTGCTTACGGTCGATTAGAGCCGATGGCGATCTCATTGTGGATGTTAATTACGACATTAGCGATGGCAGGGATTCCTTTACTGATGTATCAAATCGCTTCAACTGATATGTTCCTGCAATTTCATGATGGACTAAACAATCTGCTGCCGATTTTACGTACATCCTTTTGGTTTCAGTTGCTATTTTCTCTGTTATTTTTGATTCCTAAAGTAGCTTACAAATTTCAAAGAATACAAGTGTTTATCTTAAATTTTTGGGTATTGAAGGTATCTGTTGATTTCTATGCAGTCATTTATTTAATCTCCGTGGACCGTGTGCTTCCGGAAACTTTTACAACTACTTTGGTTGGGATTATTGTATTTGGACTATTGTTTACGTTTATATCAACGATTCGAGGGGTTAAAAGAGCAAGAGAAGGCCAGTTTCGAAAAGGTGGAAAACTGCTATATGATTTTCAAAATTCTAAGCTGTATTTTAGAACATCGCTTGTTTTTGGCATCACCATGATTAGCGGCGCTATCGCAAGGCACTCTACAGGAGTGTTTTCTGTACTTTTTTTCCTGATATTATGCATTATCATACAATTGGGGATTGGATTAGCCTACCCTGAGTTTTTCTTGCTATTGTACTGTAAAATACGATTCACATCTTTTATTATCGAACCCAGAGCTTCATCAAAAAAGAAAAAACAGTCTATAAAACAACCACTGTCTCTTAGGTCTTTATGGAGAAAGAGATCCGTAAAAGTTTGGGTCATTTCGTTCGCTGGTTCTTTTATCCTTTTGACTATTTATCAGGTCATTGGAAAACTGATAGGAAAACAGAAATACCCATTTTCTGAGTTATGGGCAGGCATTTCTATTCTTTCCTTTGGCGTGTCATTGCTAGTTTTATTGATTATGTTTATTGTGAAAAAAATTAGGAAGCAGTAGAGTGCTTAAAGGTTCAGTGAAATTATAAATATGGGGATATGCTATGAATATAAAAATGCTTATTTTAGATGTCGATGGAACACTTACGGATGGTAAAATCTATATCGGTTCACAAGGGGAATTGATGAAAGCTTTTAACGTAAAAGATGGGTTAGGAATTGTTAAAGCTCAGACTCAATATATTGTTCCGGTGATTATTACGGGTCGTGAATCAGGAATAGTTGAACAAAGAGCAAAGGAGCTAGGAATAACAGAGGTCCATCAAGGGATAAAAGATAAGGTTCCGGTACTAAGACAAATAGCTGATAGGTATAAATATGGCCTTCAAGAGCTCGCCTATATTGGAGATGATGAGAATGATATCGAATCCATGAAGCTATGTGGATTGGTAGGGTGCCCAGCAGATGCAGCAGATTCTGTTATTGAAATGGCGGATTTTGTCTGTAAAAGAAACGGTGGAGAGGGCGCAGTAAGGGAATTCATAGAGTATTTGTTACTTGAAAATAATAAAAAAGGTAAGTGAAAAAATTTAAGGAAAAGCGGGGACGGATTATCTGTTGAGGCTATTCATTGTTAGATAGTAGAACGTCCCGCATTTCACCTAAATCGAGTCCTAGTTACATGAATTTTTCCTCATCCTTTGGACTATTCAACATCATTTTCTCTAACTCAAGCTTCATTTTCTCCGTTTCAATGAGATAGTTTTCATGTTTAAGTTTTTCCAATTCTACTTGATCCTTTACCATACCAGCTTTTATTTTCATCTGCTTTTGTAAATGGGTGGTAATAATAGCGGTGATTGGAATTCCAAATACCATAATAACAGCAATCGTTCCCGTCATAACAGCCCCTCCATATATTGGAATACGTATACTTATAGTAATAATAACAGACTTTTCTGTAGACGGGAACATTCTGTGCTTTTGTTATGGTGCGACTGCTGTGACCTTAGGGAATTTAGAAAAAAGAAAAGCGGGATGGCATGTTCTGACAAATATCTTGAGATACATAATAGGGCTTGTCGTACCAATTGGATTCAGGTTATATCCTACGCAATTTAGATTCATTTTACTATTCTCAGTAGTTCGGACCATCCCCACAATTCCCACATACTTATTGTAACCTGGACAATTCATCCTTTTTAATCCGTACTGTTACATATTCGTCCACTACCGCATTATTACCATTTCCTCGAGGTGCATGATTTTCATAAACATACATACCGTCATTTACTACTTTTCGCCTTGTGAATAAAAGGAAAAGAAAACAGATAACAGCTAAAATAATGAAAATAGCCAACAGGTTTATCCAGTAACCGACATAGGGATTGTTTATGTAGGCATCCATAAGGTGCGCTCCTGAGGCTTTAAAGGCTATTAAATAATTACAGATTGAAACAAAAAACAGAATAACAGATCCAATAACCGAAATAAATAAGATCATTGCTGCAATATTTCTCATCCCTCAACTCCAACTCCTGTGCAACATCATTGTCATTTATTATATCAAAATAAAACTGGCGATTCTGCTACTAAAGGGAAAGATTTCTGAAAGTTCAGTAGTACTATTTATTGTTTAATAACCGCAGTTTTGCCTATCCATTTCAATTCTGGTTTCTTTTTCATCAATGGGCCGCAGTGAAGGGTTCCCTGGATCGGAAAACAGTGGGATTCTCAACTTCCTTTTTGTGATGACAAAGCATCGGCTCCGGTGCTTCAACTATTGCTTCTTTATTAATGCTCAGCAGAGACGGTTCTCACTTCGGGAGTGTCTTGGCTAACCTCTACTCATCGTTATTCTGGACCAAGGACCCGCCTGGCGCCTATCTTATGCCCGTGGAGCTGAATTCAAAAGGCAAAAGGGAATCAAGCCGCCTATCTGATGCCCGTGGAGCTGTATTCAAAAGGCAAAAGGAGATCAAGCGGCCCATCTGATGCCCATGGAGCTGAATTCAAAAGGCAAAAGGGAATCAAGCGGCCCATCTGATGCCCGTGGAGCCGAATTCAAAAGGCAAAAGGGAATCAATCCGCCCATCTGATGCCCGTGGAGCTGTATTCAAAAGGCAAAAGGAAATCAAGCGGCCCATCTGATGCCCGTGGAGCTGAATTCAAAAGGCAAAAGGGAATCAAGCGGCCCAT
>NZ_JBHZRC010000018.1:48251-69319 GCF_043641075.1 Niallia oryzisoli
TGATGCCCGTGGAGCTGAATTCAAAAGGCAAAAGGGAATCAAGCGGCCCATCTGATGCCCGTGGAGCTGTATTCAAAAGGCAAAAGGGAATCAAGGTTATTCTAAGCCAATGGTTCACGTCCCCCTTGACTCATAAATCATGAAATTCCTTAGATTGGAAATCATATCATCATAGGAGAATGAGTTTTAGGAGGATGATCATGGGGTTTCATACTAAACCAACTACATTTGTCGGGCATGTAAAGATTAAGGTGGAAAAGTTAGAACGCTCAATAAAGTTTTATGAAGAGGTGCTTGGTTTCCATGTTTTAGAACAAACAACGTCTTCAGCAAAGCTTACAGCTGATGGGAAAATAAGTATTCTGTCACTAGAGCAACCTGAAAATGTCGTACCAAAACAAAGAGGAACATCAGGTTTGTATCATTTTGCTATTCTTTTACCGGAAAGATCTGATTTGGCTAATCTTGTGGTTCATTTTAGAGAAAATGGAATCCGGTTCGCTGCTTCAGATCATCTAGTAAGTGAGGCCTTGTATTTATATGATCCTGATGGAAACGGGATTGAAGTGTATGCAGACCGGGATCCTTCTGGATGGAGCTGGGTAGGGAATGAAGTAGAGATGACAACAATTCCACTTAATATTGAGAATCTGCTAACGAGTCAAGTGGCAGGTAAGTCTTGGAGAGGAATGCCAGAGGGAACGGTAATGGGGCATATCCATTTACATGTTGCAGATTTAGAAAAGGCTGAAGAATTATATGTGAAGGGTCTAGGCTTTGCTGTAGTGAATCGATATGCTGGTCAGGCGCTGTTCTTTTCCAATGAAAAGTACCACCATCATGTTGCCGTTAATATATGGAATGGTGTCGGAGTGCCAATCCCACCTGATAATAGTGTAGGACTTAAATCCTTTACACTTATTTTTGCAAATGAAGAGGCGCGCCAAGATGCGATCGACACCTTGAAAAAGGTTGGGGCTGCGGTTACGGAAGAGAATCATACATTCATCACCCATGATCCTTCCGGAAACACGATCGAGTTAGCTGTTTAAGTTGGGAGGAAATCATTTTGAAACAAGGTAATAGCAGTGGCTTTGAAATCGGAGTTTACACACTCGCTGATATTGGACCAGATCCCCTTACTGGTCATACAGTTAGTGCCAAGCAAAGAGTAGAAGAAATCATCGATGCTGCGCAGCTTGCTGATGAGCTTGGACTAGATGTTTTTGGGATAGGGGAACATCATCGACTCGATTATGCCGTTTCATCCCCCGCGGTCGTGCTGGCGGCAATTGCGTATGCGACTAATCGCATGAAATTAACCAGTACGACAAGTGTGTTAAGTACACTTGATCCTGTTCGTCTATTTGAAGATTTTGCAACGTTAGATCTGGTTTCAAATGGACGTGCAGAAATTTTAGCGGGCCGGGGGGCATTTATCGAATCCTTCCCGCTTTTCGGATACAGCACAAATGATTATGATGAGCTTTTTACAGAACATATGGATTTGCTTTTACAGCTGAATAAAAATGAGAGGCTCACTTGGTCAGGGGAATTTCGTCCGCCACTAAATAATGCTGAGATTTCTCCAAGGCCCCTCCATGATCAAATCCCGATTTGGATTGGTGTTGGTGGTACACCTGAGAGTGCAGTACGTGCGGGTCGATTTGGGGTTGGAATGGCGCTAGCTATTTTGGGTGGAAATCCAAGACGTTTTAAACCGCTTGTTGACCTTTACCGTCAAGCAGGAAGGGAAGCAGGCCATTCACCAGAAGCATTGAAAATAGGTGTGACAGGACATGCCTATATCGCTGAGACGACTCAGCAAGCAAAGGACGAGTTTTATCCATATTACTCAAATTATTGGTACTACGTAAATCGTCAGCGAGGATTTGGAACGAAAATGTCCAGGGCAGAATTTGAACAGATGGCTGCTCCGGATACGGCATTGTTTGTTGGAAGCCCGGAACAAATTGTTGAAAAAGTTCTTCAACAACACGAATTATTTGGTCATTCGCGCTTTCTTGCCCAAGTAGATATTGGAGGATTACCATTTAGTAAAGTAGTGAAAAACATTGAATTATTAGCAACAGAAATAGCCCCTAAAATTAGAAAAGCCATAAAATAAATCCGAGGTGTGACAAAATGGAAAATTATCGAATAGAAAAGGATACGCTTGGTGAGGTTCGTGTACCTGCCGATAAGTTTTGGGGAGCACAGACGCAGCGGAGCAAGGAAAACTTCAAGATTGGCAGCGAAACCATTCCTTTGGAAGTCGTATATGGGCTGACGCGAATCAAGAAAGCTGCCGCAGCTGTTAACTTGGAGTTAAAGAAGATAAGCGAAACCAAAAGTAAGGTAATCCAAAAAGTATGTGATGAAATTTTAGCGGGTCAATATGATGAGCATTTTCCATTAGTGATCTGGCAAACTGGCAGCGGGACCCAAACGAATATGAATGTGAATGAGGTAATTGCCAATCGTGCAAATGAATGGCTCAAGTCAACTGGCAGCACAGAGAAGATACATCCAAATGATGATGTCAATATGTCGCAAAGCTCGAATGACACGTTTCCAACGGCTATGCATGTTGCGGCATACGTGAAAATGATCGAAATCCTTATTCCAGCTATGCATGAATTAAAAAGTACTTTGTATGAAAAGGAGAAAGCTTTTTCAAACATCGTCAAAATTGGAAGAACTCATTTACAGGATGCAACTCCATTGACACTCGGGCAGGAAATCAGCGGATGGAGATATATGCTGGAGAAAAATGAAAAAATGATACAGGATGCAGCAAACAATTTGCTTGATTTAGCGATTGGCGGGACCGCAGTCGGTACAGGAATCAATGCCGATCCCCAATTTGGCGCAAAAACAGCGGAGCAGCTTTCTCAACAAACCGGGTATCCATTCCGCTCTTCTGAGAATAAATTTCACGCTTTAACAAGTCATGATGAAATCGTTCTTGTTCATGGAGCGTTAAAAGCTTTGGCCGCTGATTTAATGAAGATTGCGAATGATGTCCGATGGCTGGCAAGCGGTCCAAGAAGCGGCATCGGTGAGATCACCATTCCTGCCAATGAGCCAGGAAGCTCCATCATGCCTGGGAAGGTCAATCCAACACAAAGTGAAGCTCTGACCATGGTAGTCTGTCAGGTCTTCGGAAATGATGCCACCATCGGATTTGCGGCGAGCCAGGGGAATTTTGAGTTAAACGTGTTTAAGCCTGTTATTATTTATAATCTGATTCAATCCATCCAATTACTATCAGACGGTATCATTTCCTTTAATCAAAACTGTGCTGTAGGAATAGAAGCAAACATAGAAGTCATCAAAAAGCACGTCGAACATTCCCTTATGTTAGTTACTGCCCTGAACCCTCATATTGGATACGAAAAGGCAGCAGAAATCGCTAAGCTTGCCTTCAAAGAAAATAGCAGCTTAAAGGAAGCGGCGATTAAAACAGGCTATGTTTCAGCGGAACAATTTGACGAATGGGTTAAACCAGAGAATATGGTTTAAGTACATGGGGACAGGACTCACTCTAGTTATGTAAAAACTAGGTCAAGTGACTGTCCCTATGTCTCATCCAGCTGCAATATCATATAAAAAAAGACCGAGCGTGTAAGCACTCCGTCCGTTATTACTGGATTCAATTATAAGTATCCTTAATATTTTCTATACACGTATGGTTCTTCTGGCTGCTCAATCTTCGTATAAGAAGAAACCTTTAAAACAGGGATCGTTTTCTTGAAAGGCTGATAATAGATCGTTTCCAGCTCGCCGGTAACTGTGTACCATTCATCATTTTGAGGATGAATGCCCTTTGGCATATCCACTAATATTCCAAATACCCCAGAATCGGATACACAGTGAATAATCCCAAAACGAAAGAGAAATACTTGGTTCGGATCCAAGCCCTCTGAGTTTTGATAGGAAAATCCGGTTAACGTCATTTGCTTCCCAGTAAATTCCCCCGGATAAGAATAAATGGTCTCCAAATCCTTCAGATAGTTACTGTCGTTTAAGGTAAGACCGTTTGTATGCAATAATTGATCTCTTGCTTTTTCCATTAAGGTTAGATACTGATCTTTTCCATAATAAAGACTTGTATCAGGCTGCAGGAATTGGTGCGAACTATATGGATCTGAATCATCATAGACGGAAAAGTTAAAGCCTTTTTTATCAACAATACTTGAATCCATTGTTGCCACGGGAAGAAAGATTCCTGTGAAAACGGGAAATAGAAGGAGAAGGTACATCACAGATTTCCTCCAGCCTTTGTTTTCATTGGAGTGATCGTGGCCGCAATGACAGTCGTCATGATGATCATGATCCTCGTTTTCAGGATCCTCTTTTAAATAAATATAGAATTCCATAATGGTAAAAATGGTAAGAATGATCATCGCCATTTTTGATACATAAGAATATTTCATATTAATATATTTCGATATATTACCAGAGGCATGTAAATGCATAAATAAAAAATTAATTCCTATTAATATAAATAAACGCATGTCATACACCCTCTTTAAAATGTGAGTAATAAAGTCATGCCTAGTACGGATAGAAAAATATAGATGACTAAATAGAAAACAAATTTTGCTTTAAATGTACCTAATAGCATGATCGTATTTTTGATATCAAGCATGGCTCCAAACACGAGAAAGGAGACGAGGGACGAAGCATGAAACGTGCTTCGGAAGGAACTGGCGACAAAAGCATCTGCCTGCGAGCATAGGGACATCACATAGGATAAACCCATCATAATTAGGTTCCCTGATACTTTACCTTGGCCGACATTATATAATAGAGACGTATTTAAATAGGTTTGAATACCTGCAGCAAGTAAGGAACCAATGATTAATAATTTTCCTACTGAAAAAAGTTCATCAATCGAATGCTTGAACATCTCTACTAATTTTTCTTTAAATGTATGTTCATGATGTGCATGTGAATGATGATGTGTGTGTGAATCATTCTCCTCTTTTAACTGCGAAGTTTTGAATTGCAGTGAAATGAGATAGGACACAATTAACACAACAAGTAGCGCGACTCCTCCCCGATAAATCACCATCTTCCAGCTGTTCCCGAAAGCAATGTAAGTAGAGAAAAGAACAATTGGATTTAAAATTGGACTTGAGAGCATAAAAGCGATAGCAGATGGAAGCGGAACTCCCTTGGCAATTAATCGCCGCGTAATGGGAACGATCCCACATTCACAGGCAAGAAATAAAATCCCTAACCCAATTGAAAACAGAACAGACAGAAAGCGGTTCTTCGGAAGGACCTTTGCAATCATTTCCTCTGACACAAACATTTGAATAATCCCTGATATAAGCACCCCTAGTAAAATAAAAGGAAAGGACTCTATGAATATACTAATAAAAATGGTATTCAACTGTAACAGTGACTGATAACTTATCACCATACACCCCCAAAAAAAGGCGAAGTAAATGCTTAATTATGATAGTCCTGTCCATAACGAAAGTCAATTTCTTGTTTTTTCCTGTGGGGCAATCACTCCCCAAAAATCTCGTCTCACAAGATTTCCAAGGAAGTATAATTGAAATAGATAAGTTAATAAAAGGGAAGGAGAGCAGTCTGCTCTCCTTTTGGACTGGTGCCAGGCACGCTCAGTCTATCACCTTTATCTCCTTCAAATGCTGAATGTGTATTCCTATATGTCCTATACCAAGTATAATAGCAGACACAATCAGCCAAATAACCTTTCCATAAATGCCTAATAGGAGAAAAGCCGTAACAGGCAAACTTGCACCCGGCCAAGGAACTCCACAAAAACTACGATAAAAATTTTCCTCAGTATGTTCATTACTAAAGTATCTAATCCACCATAACTCATAAAGAATCATCAATAAAAATGATGCAATTAACCACAAACTCCATACTGAAAACGGAGCAATGTTAAAATCGTTAAAAATCAGTATGCTAGCCGTGCAGCATACTTGCCCAACACGTTCCAATACTAATAATATTTTGTCTTCATGGGTGCTGTTATAATCTACTGGCTTATTCCTGCTCCAGATGCTATTTGGAATCCACAACATCAATAAATATATCAGACCTACATATGAAAATCCTAAATGACCTAACATATAATTCCTCCTGATAAGATTGACGTCTAACCATCTATATAACATTGATTATATATCTTCCTTGATTTTACCATTTATTAGGAGGGTGGAAATTATATAAAAGGTAAATTATTATGAATCTTCTTAAGGTCTTGCATTAGTTTTAAATTCAATCCTTTGTACTAATTATTGGCAAACTATCGATTCTCGCCTGTAACTTTTTCATCAAAAATCAATCCTATTGATTCCTCCAAATCTATCATTTTCCACGATTTACTATACCTTTACCTTGTATATAAATTTTCTAAATAATTAAATCCTACACTTGTTTTATATGATGAGGAGGATGAAAAATGAAGGATTTTGACAACAAACGTAGAAGTTTTTTAAAAAACACAGGTAAAGGGGTTGGGATTGCCCTTGGAGCTACCATTGCTAGCTCCATCCCTTTTAACTATGCATCAGCAGCCGAAAATGGTAATGCCAGCAATTCTAACAAACTACAATATCCATTTACTTTGGGGATCGCTTCAGGAGACCCGCTTCCGGATGGAGTGGTTTTATGGACTCGCCTTGCTCCGGATCCATTGAACGGAGGCGGTATGGACAACCATCCGGTTCCAGTACAATGGGAGGTTTCTCTTGATGCCACTTTTAAAAATGTCGTAAAGAGAGGAAATGAGCTTTCCAAACCGCAGCTCGGTCACTCCGTCCATGTAGAAGTTGAAGGGTTGGATCACTCTACATGGTATTTTTACCGTTTCAAGGCACACGATCACATAAGCCCAACAGGAAGAACAAAGACAGCTCCTGCCTATAACAGTTCTGTAGATCATCTAAACTTTGCCTTTGTTTCCTGTCAAAACTGGCCAACAGGCTACTTCACAGCCTATCAACACTTGGCGAAGGATGATCTGGATTTGGTTATTCATCTTGGTGATTATATTTATGAAGGAAGTCACAGCACCAAGGTTCGGCCAACGGATTATTCGGCTCCGGAAATCTATACACTTGACGATTATCGCAACCGTTATGCTCTTTATAAATTAGACAGTGACCTGCAGGCAGCGCATGCCAATTTCCCATGGATTGTGACGTTTGATGACCATGAAGTGGACAATAACTACGCCAATGATATTCCGCAGGATCCGCAAAAACAGTCGAAGGAGGATTTTATGCAGCGAAGAGGGGTTGCTTACCAAGCCTATTATGAGCATATGCCACTTCGTCGTACCACTCTACCAAACGGAAGCGATATGCAATTGTACCGTCGTTTAGCTTTTGGTAATTTAGTAGAATTCAATGTACTGGACACACGTCAGTACAGAGACGATCAAGCAAATGGGGATGGCTGGAAGGTTCCAACACCTGAGTCAGAGGATCCAGCCCGCACACTTCTAGGTGAGCAGCAGGAACGCTGGCTGCTAGATGGATTAGCATCATCCAAAGTTAAGTGGAAAGTATTGGCTCAACAAGTATTTTTTGCTCATCGTGATGGTGACTTTGATCCTGGCGAGGAATATGTAAGTATGGATGCTTGGGATGGATATCCAGCCGCACGCCAACGAATTGTAAACTTTTTAGCGGAAAAAGACATTAAGAATACCGTTGTTCTTACTGGTGATGTACATACCAGCTGGGCCAATGAAGTCAAGGTGGATTTCCATGACGCTAATTCGAAAAACGTGGCAGTAGAGTTTGTTGGAACGTCTATTACGTCCAATGGTGACGGGTCTGATGTGAATAACAATACAGCGCAATACTTAAAGGAAAATCCGCATATTAAGTTCTTCAATAACTATCGCGGCTATGTGCGTTGTAAACTGACTCAAAGTACATGGCAGACCGATTATCAAGTCATCCCATACGTAACAAGACCAGGTGCCCCTGTCAGCACACGTGCATCCTTTGTTGTGGAAGACGGGAAACCGGTATTGAAGCAGTTAGCGGCTATACCTCTATAAGAGTTTTATTAAAAAATGGTAATGGGTAGGTAAGTCCATTACCATTTTTTGTGGCAGTGGAAGGTGTTCGGATAGAGTAAGGAAGGGAATGAGGCAGCTTTGTCAAAAGTGGGGTCTTACACTGAAGAAGAAAGATGGCAAGTTGCAATTCTATTAAAAAAGCAGTTTTCTTTTGGCAGTTTAAAAAGGGAATTCTATAACTCTGTCAAAAGAGTGGCTTCCTTCTGACAGAGAGAGAAGGAAATCTAGCATTCTGTCACAAGGGAGGTCTTCTTCTGACAGAGAGAGCAGGAAAATCAACCATTCTGTCGCAAGAGAGATCTTCTTCTGACAGAGAGAGCAGGAAAATCAAGCATTCTGTCGCAAGAGAGGTCTTCTTCTGACAGAGAGAGCAGGAAAATCAACCATTCTGTCGCAAGAGAGGTCTTCTTCTGACAGAGAGAGCAGGAAAAACAAGCATTCTGTCGCAAGAGAGGTCTTCTTCTGACAGAGAGAGCAGGAAAATCAAGCATTCTGTCGCAAGAGAGATCTTCTTCTGACAGAGTAAGCCAGAACAAGCAAGCATTCTGTCGCAAGAGAGATCTTCTTCTGACAGAGAGAGCAGGAAAATCAAGCATTCTGTCGCAAGAGAGGTCTTCTTCTGACAGAGAGAGCAGGAAAATCAACCATTCTGTCGCAAGAGAGGTCTTCTTCTGACAGAGAGAGCAGGAAAATCAACCATTCTGTCGCAAGAGAGGTCTTCTTCTGACAGAGAGAGCAGGAAAAACAAGCATTCTGTCGCAAGAGAGATCTTCTTCTGACAGAGAGAGCAGGAACAAGCAATCATTCTGTCCCAAGAGTGGCTACCTTCTGACAAAGAGAGCAGGAAAATCAATTACTCTGTCAATAGAGGGACTTCTCCCTAACAGAGTAAGCAGGGAAAACTACAATTCTGTCAAATAGAAGACCCCATTCTAAGCAGTTATGAAGTTCCTCCTTTTCACCTACGCTACTAAATTGGGATACATATTCCATAAATTCGAAATTAAAAAAGGATAGATAATCTATCCCTTTCGTTTTAATTAAGTATGTTAACCCTGATATCCTTTAATCGTACCATCACTACCCAAGATATAACCCTCAATAACTGTATTTGTAGCCATAGAAGGTGTCATGTAATACCAAGCAAATCCGTCATGAATCCAGCCGGTAGCCATGGAAGGAGTTAAATAATACCATGCGATACCATCGTGAATCCAACCAGTAGCCATTGCACCATTGGATGTTAAATAATACCACGCCAATCCATCATAAACCCAGCCCGTGGCCATAGACCCATCTGGATTTAAGTAATACCAGGCACCGTCGTGAATCCACCCAGTCTTCATAGCTCCATTTCCGTCAAAAAAGTACCATACGCTGCCTATCGATTTCCAACCTTTAACTGCTGCTCCGTTGCTATAGTAATACCAAGTACCGTTTAAATTTTTCCAACCGGAAGTAGGTTGTGAAATTACGGGAGTCGTAGATTGGTTTTGATTTGCTAGATAGGAACTGTACTCTCCAGATGAAACTTCACAAGGAAGCCCATCATTGTCTCGATCAAGACGGTGAGGATCATTTGTAGCGCTATAACCATTATTGTGCCAAAAATCCATTAAACTTTGTTTGCTTGAAAAATCTCCACAGTCCTTGTCTGAAAATGCATCTGCTTTCGGAGAACCATAAGCGGAAAATGCATACACGACCAGGAATGCTAATAATACTTTTCTCATTTTTATCCTCCTATACTAAATATATCCAACATAAATATACTACTATAGTAGGATGGAAATAAAGGAATATTTAAAAAATAATAGATTTTATGAGCCAGAGGGACGGGTACCGTGGCTCTTTTGAATTAGCATCCCCGTACCCCTACAAAGCTTTACGCAGCAACAAATACTCCGTACCTACCGTTGGCTGGAAATTCTCATCCACATCACAGGGATTTTCACGTACCATTTTAATTTCCTCAGTAAACCCCATTCTTCTATACAATCGAGCATTCGCTGCATGATCAGGGTCAACGCCGATGGTTACATATTCGAAGTTCAGCTCACGTAATCTTTCAAACGAACGGTTCATCAGCATAGTTCCGAGTCCTTTTCCCCGCATGATTTCTTCTATTTGGAATCCATAAAGATAGGCAGTTGTCTTCCCATCCGCAAAATCGTGATCATCCAGGCATTTGAAAAGGTATAGTTCCCCAATAAGTCTGGCGTGATGTTCGATTGCCCAAAATTCTGCGTTACCCTTTTGAATTTGGTCAGAAAAATACTCAGTAGTATAGAATTTGAACCAAAGTGCTAGCATCTCCTCAATGGTTGCTTGTCTTATAATCATGTCATTCTCCTTAATTTTACCTGTTACAAAAAATAAACGGTTCTCCTGTTTCTGTTACTAATTATAGTATAGTAAAGATAGAATGTTTTTTTTAGTTGAAAGAGACTTTATTATGAAAAAGTCTTATTAAACAAAATCAAAATAAGTAAATTTATTTAGGGTCATTTAAAAGCTTTTTAAGTATAGAGATTTCAATAGTAGCGTATGAATTAGCGAGAAAAGGATGTTTTTAATGCAAAAATCACCGCCAATTTTAGAAGAGATTGCAAAGGATATTTATTTAGTATCGATTCCTGTTCCGTTGATGCAGCAGGTTAATTGTTATTTAATTCGAGGGGAAAATGGCTTTACTCTCATCGATACAGGGCTTTATACAAAAGAAGGAATAGAAATTTGGGAGGACTTAATTTCCTCAGGGATTTTCATCGAAAAAATAGTGCTGACCCATTTCCATATTGACCATATAGGGCTTGCAAAATGGTTTAAGGAAAAGCATCGTATACCGGTTTATATTTCAAGCGCTGGTTATGAGGAGATGAAACAAAGGAGAAAAGGGGATTATACCGATTGGATTGTCAGCATATTTCAACTGCATGATGGTTTTAGATCATTTAAAGAATCCATAGAATATCAGATAGCTATGGAAGAACAGCTGTTGTATGCGTATGAATTTGAACCAGATGGCTTATGGGCAGATAACCAATATATTCAGTTGGGAAATGAAGCTTACGAAACGATTTGGACACCGGGGCATTCTCCCGACCATTTTTGTTTTTATAATCATGAGCGAGAGCTTATGGTGATAGGTGACCATGTAATTGATCAATTATCTCCGGTTATATTATTGGAGTCATCGTCCGATATGAATCCTTTAATGAGTTATTATAATTCTTTGGAAAAAATAAAGGAATATTCGATTAAGCTAGCCCTTTCAGGACATGGCCATCCAATTGAAAATGTTAATAAGCGAATAGAGGAAATTAAAGCAGGCCATCAATATCGGATAGAGCAAATACTAGCATCCTTAAAAGACGAAGAAAAAACAGCGGGCCAAATGTCTCAAGAAATCTACCGTAAAGCCAACACCAAGCTAGCCTATGGTCCAATCATGTCCACAATCATAAGATGTATCTATTTAGAATCAATAGGGAAGCTGCGATCAGAATGCATAGATGGAAAAAGAGTTTACAGATTAGCTGACTAAGTGAACCACGGGGACGGGTCCACTGGCCTCAGAAAGATTAATAATTGAAGTTAGACAAATCCCGTAGTCCGCTCGAACCAAGGAACCCGTCCCCCTGGCTCAACCCAATTCGAGCCGTGCCAAGGGACCCGTGCCCCTGGCTCAAAACCGGCTCATTTCAATATTACAGTGCTTCTCTGATATAACTTTATGCAGCCGTTCAATATGCTCGTGATTTTTGGTTTCAACTGAGATTTCCAGCTGGGCATAGCCTGGATAAATATTTTTGCCGATCCGGTTGTGATTGACGGATTGAATGTTTGCATCAAGATCAGAGATGGTGCTTAATACTCTTTGAAGCTCACCTGGTTTATCCTTTAGAGTAATTGTAAAGGTAACATATCTTCCTGACTCCACCATGCCGTGTTCAATAATTCGTGAGATAAAGTTCATATCCACGTTTCCGCCGCTCAATACGGCAACGACCTTTTTCTCTTTCAGCTTCAATTTATCATAAAGCAGGGCAGAGAGAGAACAGGCGCCAGAGCCTTCCACTAGCAGCTTATTTCTTTCTAAAACCATTAGCATAGTCCTGGCAATTTCCATTTCATCTACACAATAAATATCATCCACGTATTTTTGAACGATATCGAACGTCCGTAGCCCTGGTTTTTTAACGGCGATCCCGTCAGCCATCGTGGGTGATGATGCCACTGTGACCGGTTTATTTTCTAGTAACGACTGCTTCATGCTTGGACAAGCAGAGGTTTGAACACCATAGACCGAAATATGAGGATTTTTCTCTTTTACTGCCATCGCAACACCAGCGATCAGCCCGCCTCCGCCAACAGGACAAATAATGGCCTCGACATCTGGGAGCTGTTCAATAATCTCTAATCCGACCGTGCCTTGTCCTGTCATGACCGCATCATCATCAAAGGCATGAATAAAGGTGGCATCCATTTGTTCCTTGAGCTTTAACGCATGGGAGAGAGCATCATCAAATACGGTACCCTCTAATACGACTTCTGCACCATAGTTCCTCGTTGCCTCTACCTTACTGAGTGGTGCGCCTTTAGGCATCACAATGGTGCAGGGAACATCAAGCATCTGGCTGGAATACGCAACCCCTTGAGCATGATTCCCTGCTGATGCAGCAATCACTCCCTTTTTTAACTCTACCTTTGATAGGGAGATGAGCTTATTATAGGAGCCCCTTACTTTGAACGAACCTGTCTTTTGTAGGTTTTCCAGCTTTAAATACACTTCATTATGAGAAAGCTGACTAAATGTTTTGGAATAATCAAGGGGAGTTGTGTAGACAATTCCTTTCAACTTCTCCCGTGCAATGATAATATCATCGAGGTTCACCATGTTCTCCTCCTTTAGTCCATACAGTGTCCTTATTTTTAGGATGTACGACAAAGAGGTTAACTATGTCTAGATTTAGAAAAAACTGCAGCAGCAGACGATCTAGGGAAATATGCTATGATTAAAGATATTTATTTTTTAGAACTGTGCATTAATCAGACTGTAAAATACCCTTTTAATAAGTTGTTATGGGACGAAAAGATGAGTTATCAATCCTTCTCTATCTTCAGCAATGAGCTGTTTCCCAGAGTGTGCTTCATAAATTGCACCTATCCCTTGCAACCAATCCCCGATATTGGCTATTGTTGCTGCCTCCAGCTTGATCGGTCCCTCATTTTCTAAGACTTCCTTTGATACACCAATCCCTTCTAAAAGTTGTCCTATGGTTTGTATCCAAACTCCTTCAACTATTTGTCTTTCATTGGGATCTGATTTGGCATCCTCATCTAGCAGATAAATTTTTGTTAATAATAATACCTCCATTATTTTACCAATGGCTTGTATCCAGATTGTGATGGAAACTTGTTTTTCAAGTTGTAAAATCAATTCCTTAATATCCGTATTACTGCTTTCATTTGATTGGATTTTATTTTCGATCTGAACATTCAATGTTTTTCACCCCATTTGTATATACGTATGCAAAAAATGGGCAAATGCTAATGCTAATGCTATTTATAAGTGGGGGGAATATAAGAAAAGGGCTGTCTAAACACCAACAACCCCTGCGTAGTTCCTTTATATTTGTTTCTGTATTTTCATTTCCATAACGCTGAAAGAAATTTGTAGTTATTGCCGATAAATTCCTCAAATGCTGCTGAATGATTACTCCTCTGGTTATACCTTTTTCGAATGCTTTCGATTAATTTTACCGGAATCGGTTTACCTTTAATTAGGTGGTAATAACGATTATATCCGTTTTTTAAATGCTCCCATCTGTAATCATTTCCTGGTTGCAGATATTCGGACACATCAATAATTTTTGCTCGGCCATTTTGCAGTAAAACATTTTTCAAATGGATGTCACGAGGGTTTAATCCCTTTTGTCGAGCATACTCCCTTGCGTCATCAATGTCTTGAATCATCTGATTTGGAATAGGAATACCTTGAACTAAACAATCATATAAATTGATTCCTTCTTCAAAATTCAGAACAAGATAATGATCTTTAGAACCGAAGCATGTTGAAAAATAGGGTGAATCCCCTAATAATTCATAGACTTTCTTCTCTATTTGGATTTTCTCAATTCTATCATCTGCATATATTTTAAATGCATAGGCTGGAACATCAATCGATTGAAATACAGCTGCGTCTGTTCCTATACCGACACACCTTAAACGATCGGAGGATCCATGGATCGATACTGGTTCGTTGTTTGGATTTGATGTAATCGAAATGTTTGATAAAAAATGATCTGCAGCCAGCCAATCCTCATGCATGATGCATCACTCCTCAAAATGTTTATTGTTATAGATTTCTATCATAATTAAAGGCCAAGGTCTTTAGATATCTCCGTTTTCTTTTGAATACTCGTAGTGAGTTTATGTTTTCGTCCTCTATATAAGTACATGATCTCTAGTAAACTAATACAAATAACTAGCCAAGCCCCTCCGGCCAAATAGCCTGCCAGTACATCGGATGGATAATGTACTCCAAGGTAAATGCGACTGATCCCGATTAATAAAATAACGAGACAAAAGAACATTCCCCAGCCTGCCTTTGATAGGGGCTTTCGTTCACTTCGTAAAACTAAATAGACTAGAAAACCGTAATAAGTCATGCTGCCCATAGAATGGCCGCTAGGAAAACTATAGCCAGCCGCCTCAACTATTCGATTGACATCGGGGCGTTCTCTTTCAAAAAAATTCTTTAAGAATAGATTTACTAGACCTCCTCCAGCTACAGTAATCAAGTAAAATAGCATACCATAGAGATTTTTACGTTTTGCTACCAACAGAATCATACTAATGATGAGAAGAAGGCCAAGCATGAAGGAGGATCCCAGCTCAGTCATAAACAACATGAAACCGTCCATTGCCGATGAAGAATAAGCTCTGACGGCCTCAATAACTGTCTGATCAAAAAAGAATGGCTTCTTTTCAATTAGAGTTATGGATAAAACAATAAATAGGGATAAACAAATACTAGAAAAAACCAAGCTAGTCATTCCCCACACTCTAGCAGGTGGAGGGAATGAGTTATTCTCTGTCATTTTTCGAAACAATCATCATCACCTTACTTCCCTGAAATTAATAAAGGCCTTTACTACTAGTGGTAGTAAAGGCCTGCAAAAGAAAAAGACCTTTACCATCTACACTGGTAAAGGTCTCGCTAGCAATAAACATTGCCAACAAAGCCGGGGACTTCCATCCCGTAATGACGACTTTGCTATAAAAGCTACTCCCCTTTAGAGGATCACGTTCATTTGGTTACTAGTATTATAACGTTATTAAAGTTGAAAGTCAAAATGGGATAGTGGGACAGGGGGTAAGAAAATTAGTGGAATAAATAACAATAAGAGACACTAAGGATTATGCATTGAAAAGAGCATGGTAAGAAGACGGGGAAAATAAGAAAGTCTAATCATGAAATCATGGAATAATTATAGTAATTGGAAAATGTTCATTACAGTAACATCTATCAATAGACAAAGGAGAAGGATATGACATATTATTAAAACCTAACGCGCTGAATCATTTCACCTTATGACAAGTTTCCGGGATAACGGGAATATTTAATAGGGTGATTTACCAGGTTCATTGATGGGACGATTTTGTCTGTCCCCGTGGACCATTTTTTTAGTAAAGGGGAATGGGATGAAGAATGAAGCAATACAATACTCGCGCTATTATGGCGTCCTTACTTATCTGCGGTTTCGTTGGTATGTTCAGTGAGACGGCACTTAATATTGCAATCAGTAATTTAATGGACGTGTTCCAAATTTCAGCCGCAACCGCTCAGTGGTTGACTACGGGGTTCCTGCTTACTCTCGGTATTCTGATGCCGTTAACTGGGCTGTTACTACAATGGTTTACAACCAGGCAATTGTTTATCGGTTCACTTACAAGCTCGATCATCGGTACGTTGATTGCTGCGCTTGCGTTCAATTTCGAAATGCTTATGATCGCTCGTGTTCTACAGGCAGCCGGCATGGGCCTGTTGCTACCGCTTATGTTTAATACGATCCTCGTCGTCTATCCACCGGAAAAGCGCGGGGCGGCAATGGGCTTTGTCGGACTCGTCATTATGTTCGCACCTGCAACAGGTCCGACTGTCGCAGGTATTCTAATCGAATATTTATCATGGCACTTCATTTTCTGGCTATCGCTGCCATTTTTAGTACTTGGTTTGTTAGTAGGGCTTAAGTATTTGGAGAACGTCACCGACATATCAAAGCCTCGCATTGATCTATTGTCGGTCGTGTTATCAACGATTGGCTTTGGCGGTGTTGTCTTCGGTTTCAGCAAGGCTGGCGAAGGGGCGGAAAGTTTCACGAGCACAGTCGTGGTCACTTCGATTGTCATCGGAGTCGTTGCGCTTGTTTTGTTTGCACTTCGACAGATATTTATGCGTGAACCGATGATGGATCTGCGTGTCCTCAAGTATCCAATGTACAATGTGGGGCTGCTGATGGTACTTTCTTGTATGATGATTATCTTGTCGAGCATGATTATTCTTCCAATGTTTCTTCAGAACGGTATGAGACTGTCTGCGTTCGCCGCTGGACTTATGCTGTTGCCCGGCAGCGCGCTGAACGGCATTCTGTCGCCGCGCATGGGACGTTTGTTCGACAGGTATGGGCCGAAGTGGCTTGTTATTCCAGGTCTCGTCGTGGTGGCGGTCATGTTATGGTTTTTCTCCCACATCTCGCTCGAGTCTTCCATTGCTTTCATTGTCCTATTGCATATTGGACTAATGGTTGGCATCTCTATGGTTTGGATGCCTGCTCAGACGAACGGGTTGAACCAACTGCCACCGGAGCTATATCCACACGGTACAGCAGTGATGAACACACTGCAGCAGGTCGCAGGCGCGATCGGCACAGCGGTTGCAATCATCATCCTAACGAGCGGGATGGAGAATTATTTGCATAATTCTCCTGCTCCAAGTAAGCAGATAGAGATGGCGAACGCGATGACACTCGGTTCACAACACGTGTTCTTGTTCGCAATGACCGTGACGCTAATAGGTCTAGTCATCGCATTCTTTATCCGTCGTGTTGTCGTAACCCATACTTCAATGAATTCGACGCATTGATGTTCAAAAGAGAGTCTACGGTCTCCTTGACTTGCGCCCGCCGCTGTCGGGGACAAGGGGACGGTCCGTTGGCTCGGAGATAATAAGTGAAGTCAGCCCAATCCGATAATTAGTCGGATTGGGCTTTTTGAATTGAGAAAATATTAGTGTGAAATATTTTATTAGAGAGTGAAGGTGGCTACTTGTGAAAACTGGTTTTAAAAGAAGCAAGATTTTCTAGTGGAGAGGAAATAATAAAATTATGGATTTGCCAATTGCTCATTAAGGGGGATTATTGTGAAGAGGAGATTGGAATGGTTAGATATGGGGAAAGGAATTGGGATGGTGTTAGTGATATTTGCACATGATCACATTCCGACACAGCTGAAGGCTTTTATTTATACCTTTCATATGCCTTTATTTTTTTTCTTATCAGGTTATTTGTTTTCACCAACTAAGTATCAACGTTTTTCAAATTTTTTTACTAGTAAATTTAAATCTCTGATCATCCCCTATTTTTCTTTTTCCGTGATCGTATATGTTTGGTTTCTATTTCGATATAGAATTGGTGACATCGATTACAATGGCAGTTTGTTTAAACCATTAATAGGGACTATCATGGGGGAAAGAAATACGGACTTGACGGTTCATATTGGAGCGCTTTGGTTCTTAACCTGTCTATTTACAACAGAGCTTTTGTTTTATTTGATAAAAACGGGGCTCAAAAGAAACCTTTTCGTTGTTATTTCAATCATTAGTTCATCAATTATTGGTTATCTGTATAGCAGGTCCTCAGGAGCCCCACTACTATGGAACTTCGATGCCGCTAGTATAGCTGTTCTTTTTTTCGGCGTAGGTTATATGTATAAAGAACTTACGGAGCAAATAAGTCGATTTGTCACTATAAAGGTATTACTGATAGTAAGCCTGCTTAATTTGATGACCGGATATTTCAATTATCAGCTTTCTGGTGAAAGAGTCGATATGTATGAAAGTCAATATGGTAACTATTTGTTGTTTGTCCTATCAGCATTTTCAGGTATTATTGCCTTCCTTATAGCAGTGCAAAAGCTCGGAACGAATGTGGTTTTTCAGTATATAGGTAAAAACTCTCTCATTTACCTCGCACTACATCAGAGTATCGTGTTCAGTCTATTAGATATGGTATTTAAAAGGTTATTGGATACTGACTCAGTTGTGATTGGTCTATTTCTTGGAACAATCTATACAATCATAACCATTATCGTCATTGCACCTGTGGCCTATGTTATTAAAAATGACTTTCCGTATCTATTGGGAAAGTCAGGATTGACACGGAGACAGATCACGCGGCCCAAAGTCTAAAACGGGCCATAATCGGTCCAGGGGGACGGGTCCTCTGGTCCGTGGAAAAATTAATCAGTTGTAATTGGAGTAGAGCAAATGAATTTATTTGAAAAAGCTATTGCAAGATAACGCCTGGTTGTATCCAAGACGAGCCAAGGGACCCGTACCCGTGGCTTTATCGTGGTTTCCACCAAGACGAGCCGAGGAACCCATCCCCCTGGCCTTATAACAGCATTCCCCCAAGCAATACAATCACCGGCAGTGAAACAAGGACAATTAAATTGGATACTAATGTATGCATGACTCCGTAATTTTCATCTGCATTGTATAGGGCGAGTATAAGAGAGGCTGCGGTTACGGCTGGCATGGCCATTTCAATGAGCAGTACCTGTTCAACGTCTGCAGCGATGGGTAATAGCGTCAGTGCTAACAGTCCGATTACTGGAAAAATAACTAACTTAAACGAAACAGGTATAGCCACCAATTTTGCTGAGACTTTTCGTTTCTCTTTTATGATTGTCATCACTAGCATCCCTATGTAAATCATGGCTAATGGACTTGCCATTGCGCCCACGGATGATGTTATATCCTTAACGAAAAAGCCCGGATCGATTTTGAAAAAGGTAAAAATTAATCCAATGGTTACAGCAATATTTGGAGCAGAAATCATAGATTTGAACGTTTTTGCTGTCACGGTAGTTTTTCCTTGGACAAACAGCGTACCAACCGTCCACAGCAATAATGACATTCCCGCATCGAAAACAGCTGCATACACAGCCCCTTTAGCTCCGAACAAAGAGGCACACAAAGGAATCCCGATGGGCCCGGAGTTGCCGAATGTGGATAAAAAGGCCGTTTCACGAGCCTTTAGTGCTCCTAAACCAATTGATTTGGAGAATCCCCAGCCTGCAAGAAGTGCCAAAATATTAAAGCAAAGCGAGAAAATAAAAATAATGACAATTTGATGCAATAGGTTATTATCAATGTCGACCTTAAAGAATCCGCTTAGAATAATGGCAGGCAGTGCAATATTAATAATGACAAAGATTAAGAATCCCTTTATATCCTTTGTCAAAGCGATTTTATTGGCAAGCCACATCCCAATTCCGATCAACACAGCTAACTTTAGAATGGTAAAAATTAAAATTGTATAATCCATATCCCTTCAATCTCCTTTTTCCGAATCTGTCATTTTTTAACTATTTATATTATATAAGTATAGTATTATGGCGAAATAAAACTATCTACCCTCTTTCAAGTAATCTAGTAACTTTCAAGTTGTATAAAACAAAATAACATAATTCTGAAAAATGTGTTAATACTTTGTGTTTTATTTTTTCGCGGACAACTGATTTTTTTATAAAAATAAAGCGGAGCGAAAAAACTAGTTTTGTTCCGCATAAGAGAAATAATATCTTGTATACGGGAAAAGAAAACGTTATCATAGGACCATGTTAAAGAGAATATTTGGAATATGGGGATAATTTCAAATATAACTATTACCAATTCAATGGGGATTGAATTCATTAGGGAGGAATGTTAGCTATGTCAATTGAATTAAGTGTGATTGCACCACATGTACCGAGTATTTGCCACAAGGATCAGGTTCCAGAGTTCCAACAGGAAATGGTGGCTGGATTGAAGGTAGTATCCGAAGAGATTGCAGAAGTGAATCCTGATGTGATTGTGTTAATTTCCTGTCACTGGCCATCAACCTTTAATCATTACGTCGATTGCACGCCAGTTCATAAAGGGTTCCTGACAGCAATGGAAATTCCGGAAGTCATCAAGGATGTTCCGTACCATTACCCAGGGGATGAAGCGCTAGGTCAGCAGCTTGTTCAAGCAGGACAAGCCGCGGGAATTCCGGTTATTGAATTAAATGATCCACTTTATGTTTGGGATTACGGAACGTTGGTCCCATTGCGTCACCTGGTTCCGAATGAAAATATACCAGTTATTAACATGTGCGTTACGTTAACTGCCAGCATTGAAGAAACGTATAAATGGGGCCAGGCCATTGCTGAGGTTTTAAGGGCTTCTGATAAAAAATGTGTATTTGTGGCCAGCGGTGCCTTCTCGCATAACCTTGTTCGTGGAAGACATAATAAACCAAGCATTGCTGAGCATGCCATAGATAAAAGATTTCTAGAATTGCTGATGAATAAAGAGTATCAAGCAGCCTATGACATGCTTCCACAATATGCAAGTGCCGCAAAAGTTGAATCAGGGGGCCGCCATTTAGCTATGCTGTTGGGAATCCTCGATCAAGAATGCCAAGCTGCCTACTATGGAGATGGTCAATCCTCCGGCAGCTGGAATCCGGTTATCACGTTTTCGAAAAAGAATGTAAGCAGCATAGAACAGGTAGCAGAAGAAGTATTTGCATAATTATCGGTATTATAAAACTGCCTAAGAGTCCGGTTTTTCTTAGGCGGTTTTTTTATTGGGAGGTGCCAGCGTATAATGGCAAATAAGTCAAACACCATTTTTTAGGTAAAAGAGACCGACCTTAAGCATAGCCCTTCC
>NZ_JBHZRC010000019.1:0-60938 GCF_043641075.1 Niallia oryzisoli
TCGACTTGCATGTATTAGGCACGCCGCCAGCGTTCGTCCTGAGCCAGGATCAAACTCTCCAATAAGATTGTTTGACTCGCTCATAATTTAATGCCTTTTTATAAAAGACTAAAAGTTAAAACGTTGACGTTTTTGTTTGTTTAGTTTTCAAAGAACAATTGTAAAAACCTGTAAAAACAAGCTTTATTATAATAACATTTCAGACTGAATCATGTCAACCTTTTTTTATTTTTCATAATCAAAAGTTACTGTTCATCAGCGACGTTTATTAATATAACAAGATTGTAAATCGAAGTCAATAACTTTTTTGATTTTTTTTGTATCGATTAGACACCTTAGTAACCTTTGATGTGGTACGCATATATCGCAAGCAATCCTTCGGCTCTGCTACCCTCTTAAATAACGTAAATAAATGCTTATAGCGCTCCTCCATTCCCTTTTTTACAATCAGATCAATGCGGTCATCCTTTAAATCAAAAAGAATCTCATCCATCTCTCTCTTTAATAAATATTGCATTTCCTTAATCTCCATTTCATTTAATAACACACCAATCATCCTGTTAACCCCTTGCCATCATTATTTTTACTGTAGTGTTTTCATTTTTTAAACTTTTTATGAAAAATTTAGTTCATTTTCTTTTAAGTTCCTCATAGGATTGTACAGAGAGTGTGGGACGAGGTGATCAGATGAATTTTTTCTTTGTGTTGAATGGAAAAACGATTAAACAAATTTTATTAATTTGTATGGCCTCATTTTTCACTGCATGGTTTTTATTTTTAGGAAATATGATTCAAGTCCCCGTTTTTTCAGCAAAGGATGGTCCTAAGGCTGTTTATAAGGGGGAAAAGGATATTGCTTTAACCTTTAATATCGGCTGGGGTGATGAAAAGGCAGAACCCATACTGGATGCATTAAAAAAGTATAATGTGAAATCAGCTACCTTTTTCTTATCAGGCTCATGGGCGGAGCGGCATCCGGATCTTGTTAATCGAATTGTGAAGGAAGGCTATGAAATCGGTATTCTTGGTTATGAGTACAAGGATTACACAGAATTGGAAGAGGAAAAAGTTAGACAGGATATCGCAAATGCTCAAACCGCTTTTAAAAAGCTTAACGTAAATAATATTCAGCTTCTCCGCTCTCCAACCGGGCACTTTGATGCAAAAACCTTAAAGATTGCCCAAAGGTATGGATATACGGTGGTTCACTGGAGCATTGATTCCAAGGATTGGACAAATCCCGGTATTAAAGTGATTACTGAAAATGTTGCAAAGGCGAAGAAAGGGGATATTATTCTTCTTCATGCTTCCGATTCTGCCAAACAGACGGAAAAAGCCCTGCCATATATTTTAGACAGCCTGAAGGACTATAAGCTAGTCACAGTATCAGAAATGATCGCAAACGCTAATACGAAGACATCTGAGATAAAGTAAGAGTTCGGTAAAAATAATAAATTAATGCACAAGGGGTTCCAAGTGGAGTTTCTTGTGCATTTTTTATTTTGGAATGTGCTTTAGGTAGACGTTTCCTCATACTGAACGCTTTGATTTGACCTTTAGATGTGCTCTATAAGACATTTCCTCTTCCGGCCTTCTGCATTTTGTTCTTTAGACGTACTCTATAAGACATTTCCTCTTCCGGCCTTCTGCATTTTGTTCTTTAGACGTACTCTATAGGACATTTCCTCTTTCGGATTTCTGCATTTTGTTCTTTAGACGCGCACACGCTAAGTCACTTTATCACATAAAAAAATGCCCCTCATCAAAATGAAGAACATTTTCCTAACTTCAGCCTAGGCCGGTTTATTATTTGATTTGGCTTGTCTCTCTTTGTTCGAGTTCTCATTAAGCTTATGCAGAATAAGCAGCTGGTAGGCATTACACACTAGTAATGGGAAGACCATTAAATAGAGCCAATTATAATCATTTAATCTTAAAATTGGCACCCACTCGAGAATGGTTACAACAACCATAAAGAATAAGGCTGGAATAAAAGCACTACTATTCGTTTGTTTAACCTTGAAATAGGCTGTGACTAATCCAACCACTAGTATCATAATTGCTGGAAACAGGAATGGCAGAATTCCATCCCCCGCTTCGGCAAATGATTTATAGCGGAAATAGACCAGATCATATAAAGCAAATAGGATGAATATAACTTGTACTCCATTCCAAAGGGATGCTGATTTGAAAATCCCCAGTCCAAAACGATGTACAGTTAGATAGGCAAAGAAGGATACTTGACTGACCAAGCTGAAAATCAATCCTACACCAAAAAGCCAAAAGAATGTTGAAATAATTTTTAAAATGTTAAAATTCGAAAAATAAGGCGCAAACTCATCCCATCTGATAATAAAACCCGTTATCCCCGTTACAAGCGCACCGATTAGTAAGGTAGAAAAAAATAATTTCACTACATTTCGACTAGTCACAATGCTATCCCCCAATATAAAAGTCTTCCATTACTGTAATTGTAACAACCAAACCTTGAAAAATCTAGGAATAGCTTTGCTGCGAATAATATTAATCAAAAATCTTCATCCTAACAGTAAGAATCACTCTGAAAGGAGCTTTAAACAAAATGAAGACCAAGACGATGTCCTTTCTCTTATTGATACTATCCATTTTCCTTTTTACTGGCTGTTCCCAGCAGGAATCCAGTAATAGTAAATTGGACTATGAGGAAACAAAGAAAATGGTTGTTGATATTTTAAAAACGGATGATGGAAAAAAAGCGATTCAAGACGTGATGTCTGATGAACAGCTAAGACAGCAGCTAATAATGGATCAGGCAATCGTAACAGAAACCGTACAAAATACATTAACTAGCGATAAAGGAATTGAGTTTTGGAAAAAGACCTTCTCAGATCCAGAATTTGCAGAAACCATTGCCAAAACCATGCAGAAGGAAAATGAACAGCTTTTGAAAAATTTAATGAATGACCCTGAGTATCGTGGCAAAATGATTGAAGTCATGAAGGATCCAGAACTTGAGAAAGAAATGACGTCCGTGCTTAAAGGAAACGAATACCGTGAACATCTGAAGCAGGTTGTAACCGAAACAATTGAAAGCCCCTTATATCAAACCAAGATTCAGGAGCTTCTTTTAAAAGCAGCAGAATCTAAAGCATCTGACGCAAAAACGGATGAAGCATAAATAAGAAAGAGCTCCCTGTTAAATGAGAGCTCTTTTTCTTATAAAATTATTTACTTAGATTTTGAACCACTTTCTGAGCGATATCCAGATAAATCTTGCCCAGCTGATGATCCTCCTGGTAAACAGAAGGCGCAAAGTCCTCTTCATTCCAATCAGGCTGTGCTAGTGGCAGTTGACCAAGCAGCTCGGTATTTAACACATCAGCTAATTTATCTCCTCCGCCTTTACCAAACACATATTCCTTTTCACCTGTTACCTTACTTTCAAAGTAGGACATATTTTCGATAACACCCAAAATTTCGTGATCTGTTTTTAAGGCCATTGCACCTGCACGTGCAGCAACAAAGGCTGCTGTTGGATGTGGAGTTGTTACGATAATTTCCTTACAAGTCGGCAGCATGGTATGAAGATCAAGTGCTACGTCTCCTGTACCTGGAGGAAGGTCGAGTAATAAATAATCTAAATCTCCCCAAGTTACTTCTTTAAAGAAGCTGTTTAGCATTTTTCCAAGCATCGGACCGCGCCAGATGATTGGTGAATTATCCTCAACAAAGAAGCCCATGGAAATCACCTGCACGCCAAAGCGTTCCACTGGGATGATTTTTTCCCCTTGTACTGCCGGACGAGACGTGATCCCCATCATATCCGGTACACTGAAGCCGTAAATATCAGCATCAACAAGACCAACCTTCTTGCCTAGTCTTGCAAGCGCTACCGCTAAATTGACAGAGATAGTTGATTTTCCAACTCCGCCTTTACCACTTGCAATGGCAATAAATGTAGTCCCGCCGTTTGCCGATAATAATCCATTTTCTCCTTTAGGAGCTTCAGTCTGATATTTTGCAATCACTTCTGCAGGAAGTTCAGTAAAACGGATTCCTACCGTATCTGCTCCAGCCTCTTTCAAAAGATTAACGATTTGTGTTTGCAGCTGAAGCTGCTCGGCAGTTCCTGTCTTCGTAATCGCAATCTTTACACTAACATGATTTTTCTCTTCCTTTACTTTTATCTCTTCAATAGCATTTAATTCTGCTAATGATATATGTAAGAAAGGCTCTTTAACCGGATTTAAAAGCTCACGCGCTTGTTCAACTGAAAACATTTACTTAGCACCTACCTTATTGTATTCTATCTCCCAGTATACCACAGGGAATGAAAATCACTATTATTCCAAATCACAGTTTTACGTTTATTTTTGTAAAATACAAAAAAAGGCGTCGTATAAACGCCTATTCAGGTATTACAATTTCATTCTCAGCTGTATAATACCGCATGATTCCATTATAGATGGAGGCAGCGAGCATATCCTGATAGCTATCCTCCTTCAAGCGGGCCTTTTCCCCCGGATTTGATAAGAATCCTACTTCAACTAACACACCGGGGTTTTTGGCATGCTTTAAAATATAAACATTGCTGATTGGCTTGGCCTCACGCTTTGTATTGCCTAGATTAATTTTAAATTCATCCTGAATAAACTTTGCGGCCCGCTTATTCTCTTCATATTGCGGTGCATAGAATGTTTGTGCCCCGCTCCATCTCGGTGAAGGGATGGAATTCAGATGGATACTGACGTAGAAATCCACATCCTTCTTGTTAATCATTTCAAGACGTTTCTTTAGGTCTTCAACTTTCCTTCGGCTGTATCCCCTTGTATCTTCCTTCGCTAAATCCTTATCAACCTCTCTCGTCATCACAATAAGCGCACCTTGCTCTTGAAGGTAATCCTTTAGCTTTAAAGTGACATCTAAGGCAATATCCTTTTCTAATGCGTCTTTATCACCCGCTCCTCCATCCGGGCCGCCATGACCGGGATCGAGCAGAATGACTTTTCCTGATAAAGGAAGATTCCAGGATTTCCATGAATCCTCCTCTGTGAAATCATACTGCAAAATAAAAAACAGGACGATAAGTCCAAGCGAAAATAAACTTATTTTCCAGCCTTTTTTCATTAGTATCCATCAATCCCTCCGACTTGTCCTTTGCAATACAATATATGGGACAAGAAGAAAGGGTAGAACTATTAAAAAATTTAATGAAGCTTTAGCTTAATTCTGCGTTCTCCTTTATAAAAGCCCTCTAACCACCAGCTATTCACATACTGCTCACAGAGATAGTAAAGCGATTCACTTAATGCGCCTTCTTCACCGCTTCCCCAGTACAATAAGAAATTATATAAAGTATCAACAAGATGCTTCTCTTCCTGCTGACAACGCCTTTTCACTTCCTTCGCAGACTCACCGTAATAACCAAAACGGCCCATATTCGCCCCTAATAGATAGGCTTCAATGGCTACATCGTAGCAGGCCTCTTCAATTCCTGTATTCATAATTAAACTTTGTGTTAGTCGTGATGAACCAAAATATTGCTGAACCTTCTCCTTTAATGCTTTCACTGATATTTCACGGAGAACCGATTTTTCATATTTCAATTGTTTTTCTCTTCTTTTTTCAACAAAGGTTGTAATGACTGTCACTTCTTTTTCACCTCTTTAAAAGTAGTCTTTAACTACAAGAAGAGGGTCATTCATTTCAAAGCCCTGAATTAAATGCCAATTTTTAAGTGGAATGCACTTTGAGACCAAAAGTTCCAAGCAACCACTAGATTTAGTTTTTAGAAAAAAATGTTAACAGAATAGTAATAAAGAATTCCAAAATATAGATTATTTTTTAATAAAATAGGGATAGGCATGATTTTAAATAATGAGAGGAAGTGGATTATGCTGTTAAAGGAACGAGCTATACCAGCTGAGTTGAAAGCAATGCGATCGCTTAACACAAGAATGAACTTGTCAGCAAATGAGAAAGCCCGTTTAAAGAACTTGGAAAAAGGCTATCAAGGGGAAATAATGTTTGACCAATTATCGGAGAAACTTCAATCTGAGGTGTTTATTTTAAATGATTTATGTTTGGAACATAACAACTCCATTTTCCAAATTGATACTTTAATCATTTCTAAGGATACCCATTACCTAATTGAAGTGAAAAATTTCGAGGAAGATTTTTATTATGAAAATGACAGCTTTTTTTCACTAAACAAGACTGAACTGAAAAATCCATTAGACCAGCTAAAGCGTTGCAAATTACTATTTAGTCAGCTACTCCAAAGCCAAGGATATCATGTAAATATTGAAGGTTACGTTGTGTTTATTAATCCTGAGTTCACACTATACCAGGCACCCATTAATGAACCTATTATTTACCCCACTCAAATCAATCGCTTCATGAAAAAGTTAAACCAGAAACCCTCAAAATTAAATGAAATCCACAAAAGGCAGGCCGATAAATTAATCTCGCAGCATCAAATTTCACAGCCCCGATTACCTCCATATCAATATGATCAGCTAATAAAGGGTATTTTTTGTTCTGAATGCCACACCTCGATTAGTCATGTATCTGTAAAAAATGTAAAATGTCATATATGCGGCCATGAAGAGAGTGTTGAAACCGCGATTTTACGGTGCGTAGAAGAACTAAGGATACTTGTTCCAGATATAAAATTAACTACTAAGGTCGTGTTTGAGTGGTGTAGAGTAATTGAATCTAAAAAACAGATTTCACGCATACTTAAAGAGAATTTCAACGTAATTGGCTATGGTAAGTGGACCTATTTTGAATGATAAGTATTACTAGGAGTATCATGTGAACACAGTATAAATGAGTGTGGTCATCTATACCCTGTTTACACTACCCATTTAAAGCTGATTACCCTTATCCAGTCGACTATACCCTTTATACGCTACCCATTTGACTCTGATTGCCTTTTTCCAGTCGCCTATACCCTGTTTACACTACCCAACTGACTCGGATTACCTGTTTCCGGTCGACTATACCCTGGTTACACTACCCATTTGACTCGGATTACCTTTTTCCGGTCGCCTATACCCTGGTTACACTACCCATTTGACTCGGATTACCTTTTTCCGGTCGCTTATACCTTGTTTACACTACCCATTTGACTCGGGTTACCTTTTTCCAGTCGCCTATACCTTGTTTACACTACCCAATTGACTCGGGTTACCTGTTTCCGGTCGCCTATACCCTGGTTACACTACCCATTTGACTCGGATTACCTTTTTCCAGTCGCTTATACCTTGTTTACACTACCCATTTGACTCGGATTACCTTTTTCCGGTCGCCTAGACCCTGTTTACACTACCCATTTGACTCGGATTACCTTTTTCCGGTCGCTTATACCTTGTTTACACTACCCATTTGACTCGGATTACCTTTTTCCGGTCGCCTATACCTTGTTTATACTACCCATTTGACTCGGATTACCTTTTTCCAGGCGCCTATACCTTATTTACACTACCCTTTTAAAGCTGATTATCTTTTTCCAGGCGCCTAGACCCTGTTTACACTACCCTTTTAAAGCTGATTACCTTTTTCCGGGCGCCTATACACTGTTTACACTACCCTTTTAAAGCTGATTACCTTTTTCCAGGCGCCTATATCCTGTTTACGCTACCCAATTAACTCGGTTTACCTTTTTCCAGGCGCCTATACCCTGTTTACACTACCCAAATGAATATAATCACCTTTTTCCGGGTGCCTATACCCTGTTTACTCTATCCAATTAACTTTAATAACGATCACCAGCACTCTTGTACGGCTGGCCAAATGACTATCAACTCTTTTTTTATCAAAGAAAATAAAAAGACTCCCAACCAAATAGTTGAGAGTCTTGAAACGTCCAAATTAACGTTTTGAGAACTGAGGTGCACGACGAGCGCCTTTAAGACCGTATTTCTTACGTTCTTTCATACGTGGGTCACGAGTTAGTAATCCAGCGCGCTTTAGAGTAGGACGGAATTCTGGATCAGCTTGAAGTAATGCACGAGCGATACCGTGACGGATTGCTCCAGCTTGACCAGTGTAACCTCCACCTGTAACATTTACAAGAACATCATAGCTGCCAAGAGTTTCAGTAGCTACTAAAGGTTGGTTAACAACCTCACGTAATGCCGCGAATGGAATATACTCAACCATTTCACGACCATTGATGATTACTTTACCGTCGCCTGGAACTAAACGAACACGTGCAACGGAGCTTTTACGACGACCAGTACCGATATATTGAACCTGTGCCAAGATAATAACCTCCCTTATAAATTATCCACGAAGTTCGTAAACTTCAGGTTTTTGAGCTTGGTGCGGATGTTCGCTACCAGCATATACGTGTAATTTGCTGAACATTTGACGACCAAGAGTATTCTTTGGAAGCATACCTTTGATTGCTAGTTCAAGCATTCTTTCTGGATAGTTTGTACGCATTTCAAGAGCCGTTCTAGTTTTTAAACCACCTGGGTGTAAGCTGTGACGGTAGTAAATCTTGTCAGTTAGCTTTTTACCAGTTAATTCAATTTTTGAAGCATTTAAGATGATTACGTGATCACCAGTGTCAACATGTGGTGTGTAAGTTGGTTTATGTTTACCGCGTAAGATGGATGCAACTTCAGTAGCAAGACGACCTAATGTTTTGCCTTCTGCATCAACAACGTACCATTTACGCTCAATATTTTGTGCATTCGCCATAAACGTTGTACGCATGAGTTTCCCTCCTAATAATAACTGTTTAATTTTTTTAAAAAAGTTCATTTCTCGTATTTAATCACAATAAGTTCCGGGGCTTATCGTGGGATTAAAAATCATACCATATAATAATATAACCTAACATACCTAATGTCAAGAAAATGTTACACCAGGTTTAGTTGTTATGAAAAAAATATTCTATCCAGATTCGAAATGCTGCTCTGTTTCATCTTTAATAAAACACTTCCCATAAATACAAGCCATGCGCGGCAGCTGTTTTCCCTGCTAAGCTTCTATCTTTACCGGCAAGGATTGATTCCATATCACTCGGCTGACGAAGTCCGCGGCCTGTTTCTAGAAGGGTGCCAACTAGGATTCTAACCATATTATACAGAAATCCATTCCCGGCAAAACGGAAAGTCAACAGGTCCCCGTCTCTTTCAATAGTAATCATTGAGATTGTACGAACACGGTCTTCAACCTCAGTTTTTGCTGAACAAAAACTTGTAAAGTCATGAGTCCCAACTAAATAGGCAGCAGCAGCCTTCATTTGTACAATATCCAGCGGGTATCCATATTGATATTGATAATGACGCGTAAAGGGGTCCTTAGAGTCGGCCAGGTTGACAAAATAGCGGTATTCCTTTCCTGATGCATCAAAACGTGCATGGAAGCCTGGAGGGGCCTTTTCAACCCTTTGAACTGCTATGTCATCTGGAAGAAGGGAGTGCAGTGCCTTCACCCAACGGTCTTCAGGTATCTGTAAGGGGGAGTCAAAGTGAATGACCTGACCCCTTGCATGAACTCCCGCATCCGTTCTACCTGAAGCTGTAATTCTGATGTGACTCCCTTTATGAAGCTTTGTTAATACAGCTTCTATTTCACTTTGTACCGTACGTTTATTTGGCTGAACCTGGTAGCCGGAAAACAAAGTGCCATCGTAGCTAATTGTACATATAAATCGCTGCATCATGAACCCCTCATTACGTTCTAAATAGTATTAAGAGGACGGTAACCACAGCCAATAATAATAGCATAGCTGTATCCGAAAACGTCCAGTTTAACTGGCGATATTTTGTCCTGCCTTCACCGCCACGGTAGCCTCTTGCTTCCATTGCGACCGCAAGCTCCTCCGCCCTTTTAAATGAGCTGATAAATAATGGGATAAGAAGCGGAATAATAGCCTTAAGACGATCCTTTACAGGTCCGCTGGAAAAATCAACTCCGCGTGCCGTTTGTGCCTTCATAATAATATCGGTTTCCTGCATAAGCGTCGGAATAAAGCGAAGCGAAATCGACATCATTAAAGCCAGTTCATGAACCGGGAATTTTACTTTTTTAAGCGGCGCAAGCAAATACTCAATTCCATCCGTTATTTCGATCGGAGTAGTGGTGAGTGTCAATAGAGATGTCACCAGGATAAGCAGGAAAAAGCGCAGTGAAATAAAAATCCCTTGCCTAATTCCCTCTTCATAAAACTTAATCCAGCCCCATTCGAAGATCAACTCCCCTTCACGGGTAAAAAAGAAATGCAGCAGCAATGTAAATAGAACAAGCCATAAAACAGGTATAAGACCAATTAAAATAAAACGAACAGGTACCTTTGATTGCATAATCATAAAGATTGTATAGACTAATAAAATCCCATAGGTAATTGTATTATTTGCAATAAAGACGATACAAACAAAGAGAAAGACAATCAGCAGCTTTGACCGAGGGTCCATCCGGTGAAGAAGTGACTCTGCTGGAACATAGCGGCCAAAAATCATTTTATCCATCATTTTGGCACACCTCTTTTCATGCATTCAGCAACAGACTCTGCTAATTGCTCTGTTGTTAGACATATCCGATCCAGCTTTACTTGACAAGTTTCCTCAAAGCTTTTCTGAAACCGGATGACCTCTGGAACGTCTAGGCCAAGCTCCATTAAGCCTTCAGGTGCAGCAAAAATTTCCTCAGGAGTTCCCTTTTTATATACTTCGCCCTTATGCATGACGATAATTTGGTCGGCATAACGTGCGGCATCTTCCATACTATGGGTTACGAGAATCGTTGAAAGCTTTTTCTCTTTGTGTAGGGAATAGAACATATTCATGATTTCTTTACGACCGCGTGGGTCAAGACCTGCAGTTGGTTCATCCAAAACGATGACATCCGGCTCCATGGCCAAAACACCAGCAATGGCCACCCGTCTCATTTGACCTCCCGAAAGATCGAATGGAGACTTTTGCAAGAAGTCCTCTGAGAGGCCGACCTGTTTGATTACTTCTTTCGCTCTTCGTTTCGCTTCTTCTTCTGTCACACCAAAATTCATTGGACCAAAACAAATATCCTTTTCAATCGTTTCTTCGAATAGCTGATGTTCAGGAAATTGAAAAACAATCCCAACTCTTTGTCTTACCTTTTTTAATTTTTTTTGCTTTTGACCAGCCGTTATTTCTGTGTCACCAATGACGATTTTTCCCTTTGTCGGTTTTAAAAGTGCATTCAGATGCTGCAGCACTGTAGACTTACCGGAACCGGTATGACCAATAATTGCAAGATATGTGCCTTCAGGGATATCAAAAGACACATTCTTTAACGCCAGCCGTTCAAAGGGTGTGTTAGCCTGATAACGGTATTCTACCTGTTGAAGTGAGATGTCCATAGCTCTGCCACCAACTCTTTTTCTGATAAATAGGGCTTATCAATCTCGATACCCTTTTCTTTCAACAGCTTGCTCATTTTGACTGGGAAAGGAATATCTAACCCTAGAGCAATCAGTTCTTCATCCATTTGAAATATATCCTCCGGGATGCCTTCCCGATAAAGTTTTCCTTTATTCATGACAATGATTCGATCTGCCTTGGCGGCTTCTTCTAAATCATGCGTGATGGAAATAACGGTCATATTATGAGTAGCCTTTAATTCTCTGACTGTGCTTAGTACCTCTTCCCGGCCGCGAGGATCAAGCATAGATGTCGCTTCATCCAAAATAATTAGAGCAGGACGTAGTGCAATAACACCAGCTATAGCTACCCTTTGCTTTTGACCTCCTGAGAGATTATGCGGCTCTTGGTTTAGAAAAGAATCCATTTGAACCTTTTCTAGTGAGCTTTTTACTCGCTCAATCATGTCCTCTCTTTGAATCCCGTTGTTTTCTAGAGCAAAAGCAACATCATCCTGAACTGTCGCACCAACGAATTGATTATCAGGATTCTGAAACACCATACCAACCTGTCGTCGGACCTCCCAGACAGTTTCCTCTGTTAAAGGAATACCACAAACCGTGATGTGCCCACTGTTTGGAAATTGAAGCCCATTTAGAAGCTTAGCAAGGGTCGATTTCCCAGACCCATTATGTCCGACAATGGCAAGCCATTCTCCTTCATAGATTGTCATTGATACATCATCAAGCGCAAAAGATGTTTGATCTTCATATTGATAAGATATATTTTCTATTTGAACAAGCGGCTTTCGCATCCTGATCCTCCTCTCAGCTCTCAACCGATGTCTTAACAAAAGACATGATTCGCTATCTTTCTACACTATACTAAACTAATCCCAATGAAATCTAGTATATAAAGAATAAAAAAAATACTCGCCAAATTGGCGAGCTTATGATTGTGAAGCAATCGATATATCTGACGTTAATATGTGCAACACGCATGCAGAACTAGTATATATATCAACCGTATTTCTGCGATCTGTGAATAGTGATTGCTACCAAAATCATTGCTCAGATAAACTTACGGGTTAGCACAAAAAAGCCTGCGTCTTTTCACATGAACAACACTTTGTCCATTACGATTAAGTGAAAAGACGCATGAGCTAGACGAGACATGTCAGCATGTATCAAGCAAAAACATTAGACACAAGCACATAATCAATAATGATTTACGTACCATCCATTCATATGGAGGGACATGCTCATCGTAACGCTCTTTTTTGGCTGTGTGAGGACATGTTCCTCACTGCTGGGAATTTTGAAAAAAGGGCAATGAACAAGTTCAATGTAAAACTGTCCTTTGCCCTTGTTGTTTAATAAACCCTTATTAAACTAGTTCAATGATAACCATTGGCGCACCGTCTCCGCGACGAGGTCCAAGTTTCATGATACGAGTATATCCACCTTGACGCTCTTCATAACGTGGTGCAATATCAGTGAATAGCTTTTGTAAAGCATCCTGATTTGTTTCAGCGTTTGCTACCTCATTACGAATATAAGCTGCAGCTTGACGACGAGCATGCAAGTCTCCACGTTTACCAAGCGTAATCATTTTTTCAACAACAGAACGAAGCTCTTTTGCGCGAGTTTCAGTTGTTTGGATACGCTCGTTAATGATTAAGTCTGTTGTTAAATCGCGTAGCATAGCTTTACGTTGTGAGCTAGTACGTCCTAACTTTCTGTATCCCATGGAAAGTTTCCCTCCTTTGTTGAAGTTTTGAATCTTGTGTTATTCATTAAAGTCAAGCAATCATTTCACAGAGTGAACGAATCAATCGTCTTTACGTAATCCTAACCCAAGCTCTTCTAATTTATGTTTTACTTCTTCAAGAGATTTTCTACCAAGATTTCGTACCTTCATCATATCTTCTTCAGTTTTATTTGCTAATTCCTGAACAGTGTTGATGCCTGCACGCTTTAGGCAGTTATATGAACGAACAGAAAGATCTAATTCTTCAATTGTCATCTCTAGAACTTTTTCTTTTTGATCTTCTTCTTTTTCAACCATAATCTCAGCGTTTTGAGCTTCATCTGTCAAGCCGACAAAAATGTTTAAATGCTCATTTAAAATCTTTGCCCCAAGTGCAATTGCATCTTGTGGTCCTGTGCTGCCATCTGTCCAAACATCAAGTGTTAACTTATCAAAGTTAGTCATTTGACCGACACGTGTATTTTCCACCTGGTAAGAGACACGCGAAACTGGAGTGTAAATAGAGTCGATAGGAATTACACCGATTGGTTGGTCTTCCCGTTTGTTTTGATCAGCAGGAGTATATCCTCGCCCACGGCGGGCAGTCAATCTCATCCGTAGATGACCATTTGAACCAAGCGTTGCAATGTGAAGATCAGGATTAAGGACTTCGACATCACTATCGTGAGTCACATCCGCAGCTTTCACAACACCTTCGCCTTGTACATCAATTTCAAGAGTCTTTTCTTCATCAGAATAGATTTTAAGTGCCATTTTTTTAATGTTTAAGATGATTGACGTAACATCTTCAACTACACCTTCAATTGTAGAGAACTCATGAAGTACTCCGTCAATTTGAATCGATGTAACAGCAGCGCCAGGGAGTGAGGATAATAAAATACGACGTAAGGAATTACCTAATGTAGTACCATACCCACGCTCAAGTGGCTCCACGACGAACTTCCCATATTTGGCATCATCGCTGATCTCAATCGTTTCGATTTTTGGTTTTTCTATTTCGATCATCAAAATATACCCTCCTTCAAAACGTCGAAACCCCGGCTAGGTTCCTAACCGAAATTCCCCCAGTATACAATCCCATTTGTGCACAACAACTGGAATAATTCTGTATAAAGAAAATAATTTCTATCATAACCCATTATAGACAAGGTTACAAATTCTATACAGAAAAATTACACACGACGACGTTTTGGAGGACGACAACCGTTATGAGGAACAGGCGTTACGTCTTTAATTGCTGTTACTTCTAAACCTGCAGCTTGAAGAGCACGGATAGCAGCTTCACGTCCAGCACCTGGTCCTTTAACAGTAACTTCTAAAGTTTTCATTCCATGTTCCATTGATGCTTTTGCAGCAGTTTCAGCAGCCATTTGAGCAGCGAATGGAGTTGATTTACGAGAACCTTTAAAGCCTAGAGCACCAGCACTTGACCATGATAATGCGTTCCCATGAACATCAGTGATCGTTACAATTGTGTTATTAAAAGTTGAACGGATATGTGCAACTCCTGCTTCAATATTCTTTTTCACACGACGTTTGCGTGTATTAGTTTTACGTGCCATGTAAATATACCTCCTTTACCGATTATTTCTTTTTGTTCGCTACAGTCTTACGAGGACCTTTACGAGTACGAGCGTTGTTTTTAGTGTTTTGTCCACGAACTGGTAAACCACGACGGTGACGAAGACCGCGGTAACATCCGATTTCCATTAGACGTTTGATGTTAAGGGAAACTTCACGACGAAGGTCACCTTCAACCTTTAATCTGTCAATGATTTCACGGATTTTATTTAGCTCATCTTCAGTTAAATCGCGAACGCGTGTGTCTTCAGAAACACCTGCTTCAGCTAGAACCTTTTGAGCAGTTACTTTACCAATTCCATAGATATAAGTTAATGAGATAACAATACGTTTTTCACGTGGAATATCTACACCTGCAATACGTGCCATTTACAAAAAGCACCTCCTTCTTATTATCCTTGTTTTTGTTTATGTTTAGGGTTTTCGCAGATAACCATGACTTTACCTTTTCTGCGGATAACTTTACATTTCTCGCAGATCGGCTTTACTGATGGTCTTACTTTCATTATCCTAACCTCCTTAATAGTACGGAGTGCAATGAGATTTATTTAAAACGGTAAGTGATTCTTCCGCGAGTCAAATCATAAGGTGAAAGCTCAACAGTTACCTTATCACCAGGTAGAATACGAATAAAATGCATTCTTATTTTCCCTGATACATGAGCCAAAACTGTATGACCATTTTCTAACTCTACCTTAAACATAGCGTTAGGTAGAGTTTCAATAACCGTACCTTCTATCTCAATTACATCGTCTTTCGCCATCGAGAACATGCTCCCTTCTATTTCAGTTGTATCTTATTCAAGGCTTTATTCCTAAAGCGCCCTAATTGTAGATCCTAATGTAAGTCTTGCCCTATGCTAGATCCCACATACTCTTGCGCAATGGATAGGCCGTTTGATTTTGTATACGATTGAATGGTGTGGGAGATGTTCGATAAACGTTCACCTAGTCGCAAATGTTTACAAAGGATCATTCATGTAAGCTCCCGAGTAATTTATCGAGATCAGCAAAAACGATACGAATATCTTGTTGACCATTGATATTGCGTAAGTATCCTTTTGTCTCATAGAAATCAAGCAATGGTTTCGTCTGCTTTAAATTAACTTCTAAGCGATTACCAACCGTTTCTTCATTATCATCTGCACGTTGATATAAATCTCCGCCGCATTTATCGCAAACATCCTGCTGAGCAGGTGGGTTAAATACAAGATGATAAGTAGCTCCACATGACTTACAAATACGTCTGCCTGTTAAGCGCTCCATAAGAATCTCTTGGTCCACATCAATGTTTATAACAAAATCAATCTTTTTGTTCAAGTCAGAAAGGATGTTTTCAAGTGCTTCTGCTTGTGCGACCGTTCTTGGGAACCCATCAAGCAAGAAACCTTTATTACAATCAGCTTTACTTAAACGTTCACGTACAATACCAATTGTTACTTCATCAGGAACTAAGTTTCCTTTATCCATAAAGGATTTGGCTTGCAGCCCTAATTCAGTTCCATCTTTAATGGCAGCACGGAACATATCCCCAGTAGAAATATGAGGGATGCCGTATTTTTCGACGATTTTCTCAGCTTGTGTACCTTTTCCGGCACCAGGGAGCCCCATTAATACTAAATTCATGTGTATTCCCCCCTCGGTCCAATGAGTTATTTTGGAATAAGATCGAATCTAGATTCCTAAAAACCGAATATTATTTGATGAACCCTTTGTAGTGACGTTTCACTAATTGTGATTCCAACTGCTTCATTGTTTCAAGTGCAACCCCGATAACAATCAATAAGCTGGTACCGCCAATTTGTGCGGATTGCGGAAGTCCGGCTACTTTAGTGAAAAAGACCGGTAAAATGGCAATCACAGTCAAGAATAAAGATCCAACAAAAGTTAAGCGATATAGCGTACTAGTTAAATACTGCTGTGTATTTATTCCAGGACGAATACCAGGTATATATCCACCCTGTTTTTTCAAGTTATCAGCCACTTGTTCAGGGTTTACTTGAATAAATGCATAAAAATATGTGAACGCAATGATTAGAATAGCATACATAACCATTCCAATTGGATGCGTATAATCAAAGATCTTCTGTATCCAAAGCGTCACATCATTTTGTTCAAAGAATGAGGCAATCGTTCTAGGTGTCACAATAAATGACACTGCAAAAATAACAGGAATAACTCCAGCTGCATTGACCTTTAATGGTAAGTGAGTGGATTGACCACCAACTGGATTACGTCCGGCAACCATTCGTTTAGCATATTGAATTGGTATTTTTCTTAATGCTTCTTGGAAGAAGATAACACCAACAACAATAGCAATAATAGCAAGAACAATTAATAATACCGTAACAATCCGAATGAAAACATCTTCTCCGGCATTTTCAAATTGCTGTGCATATATTTGATTGATCGTACTTGGAATACCAGATACGATACCTGCAAAGATAATGATAGAAATACCATTTCCAACACCCTTTGAGGTAATCTGTTCACCTAACCATAAAAGAAAAGCAGTTCCTGCTGTTAGTACGAGAGCAATTAATAAATAAGACCCAATGCTAGGATTTTCAATTAACATCCCACCAGCCATATTATTAAACCCATATGACATACCAACTGCCTGGATAAACCCAAGAATAACTGTAAAGTAACGTGTAAATTGAGCTAATTTACGACGTCCAACCTCACCTTGCTTTGACCATTCCGTAAATTTAGGAACAACATCCATCTGTAATAACTGAATGATGATGGAAGCAGTGATATACGGCATGATCCCCATTGCTAATATTGAGAAGTTTTTTAACGCTCCCCCAGCAAATGTATTCAATACTCCAAACACACTAAGCTGATCTTGAGCAGCGAGAATCTCTGCATTCACATTCGGTACAGGGATAAATGTACCGATGCGAAATACAATCAACATTAAAAGGGTGAATATGATTTTTCGTCTTATATCACCCACGCGCATAAAATTGGAGATTGTCTGAAACATTAGATCACCTCAGCATTACCGCCGGCAGCTTCAATTGATTCCTTTGCAGCAGAGGAGAATTTGTGAGCTTTAACAGATAGTTTCTTTTCAAGCTTTCCTTTTGCAAGGATTTTGATTCCAGACTTTTCGTTACTTACAACACCAGTTTCGATTAACAATTCTGGAGTAACTTCTGTTCCCTCTTCAAATCGGTTAAGAGTATCAAGATTTACAATTGCATACTCTTTACGGTTAATGTTTGTAAAACCACGCTTTGGTAAACGACGGAATAAAGGAGTTTGACCACCTTCAAATCCAAGACGAACACCACCGCCTGAACGGGCGTTTTGTCCTTTATGACCTTTACCAGCAGTTTTACCATTACCAGAACCGATACCACGTCCTTTACGCTTACGCTCTTGACGAGATCCCTCTGCAGGTTTTAATTCATGAAGTTTCATTTTGGCACCTCCTTATTTTTAAGAAGAATGATATTAGATTTCTTTTACAGTTACTAAGTGAGAAACTTTGTTAATCATTCCGCGAATTGCAGGATTATCCTGCTGCTCAACTGTTTGATTCATTTTACGTAAACCAAGAGCCTTTACTGTCTCTCTTTGGTCCTGTGTACGACCAATAACACTGCGAGTGAGGGTAATTTGTAATTTATTTGCCATTATATTTCCCTCCTTATCCTAACAGTTCTTCTACTGATTTACCACGTAATTTAGCTACGTCTTCAGCACGTTTCATTTGTTTTAAACCGTCAATTGTTGCACGAACCATGTTGATCGGTGTGTTAGTACCTAGAGATTTAGATAGGATATCACCAACACCTGCTAACTCTAGTACTGCACGAACCGGTCCACCAGCGATAACTCCTGTACCTTCTGAAGCAGGTTTAAGAAGAATTTCACCAGCACCATAATGTCCGATTACTTGATGAGGAATTGATGTACCAACCATTGGTACTTCAATTAGATTTTTCTTTGCATCTTCGATTGCTTTGCGGATTGCATCAGGAACTTCCTGTGCCTTACCAGTACCGAAGCCTACGTGTCCATTTTTATCGCCAACTACTACAAGAGCAGTGAAGCGGAAACGACGTCCACCTTTAACAACTTTCGCAACACGGTTAACCGTTACTACGCGTTCTTCTAGTTCAAGCTTATTGGAATCAATGCGACGCATCTTTTTGTGTCCCTCCTTTGTCTATTAGAATTCTAAACCGTTCTCACGTGCAGCATCTGCTAATGCTTTAACACGTCCATGATATAAATATCCTCCACGGTCAAAAACAACAGATGTAATACCTTTTTCAACAGCACGTTTAGCTACTAGTTCACCGATCTTAACAGCAGCATCAGAATTGCTTGCAGATTCAACACTAACTTCTTTATCTAATGTAGAAGCACTTGCTAAAGTAACTCCGTTAACATCATCAATTAGTTGTGCATAAATGTGCTTGTTTGAACGGTACACATTTAAACGAGGACGAGCAGCAGTTCCAGAAAGTTTAGAACGCACACGTGCGTGTCTTTTCTTACGCACTGCATTTTTATCAGCCTTCGTAATCATCTTGGTCACTCCTTTCGTTTAGCTATGCAGCATTACTTACCTGTTTTACCTTCCTTACGACGTACAAATTCGCCTTCATAACGAATACCTTTACCTTTGTATGGCTCAGGTGGACGAACGTCACGGATATTGGCAGCTAATGCGCCTACACGCTCTTTGCTTGTACCTTTAACAATTACCTTTGTATTTGCAGGTACTTCTATTTCAATACCTTCTTCAGGTTCAATTTCAACTGGGTGAGAATAACCAACGTTCAATACAAGTTTTTTACCTTGTTTTTGTGCACGGTATCCGACACCGATTAATTCAAGTGACTTTTCGAAGCCTTTAGAAACGCCCTCTACCATGTTAGAAAGTAACGCGCGAGTCGTTCCGTGCAATGCGCGATGTTCTTTCGCATCAGATGGACGAGATACTTGGATCACGTTTTCTTCCACCTTGATTTCGATATCAGGATTAAATGAACGAGAAAGTTCACCTTTAGGACCTTTTACAGTCACTGTATTTTTATCAAATGAAATCGTAACTCCAGCAGGAATTTCGATTGGTTTTTTACCTACACGAGACATTTATTGCACCTCCATTCATTGAAAAAATCTATTACCAAACGTATGCTAGTACTTCTCCGCCAACTTGTTTAGCACGAGCTTCTTTATCAGTAAGAACTCCTTGAGAAGTAGATACTAATGCAATTCCAAGTCCGTTAAGTACACGCGGTACTTCATCAGCTTTCGCATATACACGTAGACCTGGTTTACTGATACGCTTAAGACCAGTAATTACACGCTCATTGCTAGCACCGTACTTTAAGAAAATGCGGATGATACCTTGTTTATTATCTTCGATAAATTCTACATCACGAACGAAACCTTCACGCTTTAGAATATCAGCGATTTCTTTTTTAATATTAGAAGCAGGAACTTCTAACTTTTCGTGACGAACCATATTTGCATTACGAATACGAGTAAGCAAATCTGCAATTGGATCTGTCATGACCATTTGATTTTACCTCCTTCCCAGTTTTGGGTTTTACCAGCTTGCTTTTTTAACACCAGGAATTTGTCCTTTATATGCTAATTCACGGAAACAAATTCTGCAAAGCTTAAATTTGCGGTATACAGAATGTGGACGTCCACAACGTTCGCAACGTGTATATTCTTGCACTTTGAATTTTGGCGTGCGTTTTTGTTTCGCAATCATTGACTTTTTAGCCACGTTTTCGCCTCCCTCTATTTAGAGATTACTTTTGGAATGGCATTCCGAATTGAGTTAAAAGTTCACGAGCTTCTTCATCAGTATTAGCAGTAGTAACGATAACGATATCCATACCACGTACCTTACTAACTTTATCATAATCAATTTCAGGGAAAATTAATTGTTCCCTTACACCAAGTGTGTAATTTCCACGACCATCAAATGACTTCTTAGAAATACCACGGAAGTCACGTACACGTGGAAGTGAAACTGATACTAATTTGTCGAAGAATTCATACATGCGCTCACCACGAAGTGTAACCTTCGCACCGATTGGCATACCTTCACGTAGTCGGAAACCAGCGATTGATTTCTTTGCACGAGTGACTAAAGGCTTTTGACCAGAAATCAAAGCTAATTCTTCAACAGCAGTATCAAGTGATTTTGCATTTTGTACTGCATCACCAACACCCATGTTAATTACGATCTTCTCAATTTTAGGAACTTGCATAACTGATTTATAGTTAAACTTGCTTACTAAAGCAGGAGTAATTTCTTTAACATATTTTTCTTTTAGGCGGCTCATTCATTTTACCTCCCTTCTTCATTTGACTATTTATCTAGAACTTCACCTGATTTTTTTGCATAACGTACATTTTTACCGTTCACTTCTTTTATGCCTACACGAGTTGGTTCACCGGATTTCGGATCGATAGGCATAACGTTTGATACATGAATAGGTGCTTCCTGGTTAAAGATTCCACCTTGTGGATTCATTTGTGATGGCTTTGAGTGCTTCTTAACAATATTCACGCCTTCAACTAGTACGCGATCTTTCTTAGGGAAAGCAGCAAGAATAACACCTGTTTTGCCTTTATCTTTACCAGAGATGACCATTACTTTGTCACCTTTTTTCACATGCATCTGTTTGCACCTCCTTAAAGGCAATTAATTTTAAATTATAATACTTCTGGAGCTAGAGAAACGATTTTCATAAAGTTGTTATCACGTAATTCACGTGCAACTGGTCCGAAGATACGAGTTCCACGTGGACTCTTATCGTCACGGATGATAACACATGCGTTTTCGTCGAATTTAATATAGCTTCCGTCATTACGACGTACACCAAACTTAGTTCGAACAATAACAGCTTTTACAACGTCACCTTTTTTAACAACGCCACCTGGTGTTGCTTGTTTTACTGTACAAACAATAACGTCACCAATGTTAGCAGTTTTACGGCCTGAACCACCAAGTACTTTAATAGTAAGTACTTCACGTGCACCAGAGTTATCCGCAACTTTCAATCTTGTTTCCTGTTGAATCATTAGTGTAACCTCCCTTCAGGATCAAGCATATTTCCGCACAATTAGATAATTACAGCTTTTTCTACAACTTCAACAAGACGGAAGCGTTTTGTAGCTGATAACGGGCGAGTTTCCATGATACGTACGATATCGCCAGTTTTTGCTTGATTTTGCTCATCATGAGCCTTAAATTTCTTAGAGTACTTTACGCGTTTGCCGTACAAAGAGTGTTTTTTATAAGTTTCAACGACAACAGTAATGGTTTTATCCATTTTATCGGAAACAACACGTCCTGTGTAAACTTTGCGTTGGTTACGTTCACTCATTTATGAACCTCCTCTCGGTTTATCGATTATTGACGCCGATCTCTCTTTCACGAATCACAGTTTTCATGCGAGCAATCGCTTTGCGTACTTCACGAATACGAGCTGTGTTTTCAAGTTGTCCAGTCGCCAATTGAAAGCGTAGGTTGAAAAGCTCTTCTTTTAGAGATTTTACTTTTTGTTCAAGTTCTGCAGTGGTAAGGTCACGAATTTCATTAGCTTTCATTTGATTCACCACCAATTTCTTGTCGTTTTACAAACTTACATTTAACTGGAAGTTTGTGTGCAGCAAGACGTAATGCTTCACGAGCGATCTCTTCAGATACACCTGCGATTTCGAACATTACTTTGCCTGGTTTAACTACAGCTACCCAACCTTCAGGAGCACCTTTACCGGATCCCATACGTACTTCAAGAGGTTTAGCAGTGTAAGGCTTATGAGGGAAGATTTTAATCCAAACCTTTCCACCACGTTTCATATAACGTGTCATTGCAATACGGGCAGCTTCAATTTGGCGGTTTGTAATCCATGATGCTTCAGTTGATTGAAGACCATATTCACCGAAAGTTACTTCAGTGCCACCTTTTGCTTGACCGCGCATTTTACCACGGTGTACACGACGATACTTTACGCGTTTTGGCAATAACATAATTATTTGCCTCCTTCCTCAGTTTTCTTTCTAGTAGGAAGGACTTCACCCTTGTATATCCATACTTTAACGCCTAATTTACCGTATGTTGTATCAGCTTCAGCTGTTGCATAATCGATATCAGCACGTAATGTATGAAGAGGAACAGTACCTTCGCTATAAGACTCAGAACGAGCGATATCAGCACCACCAAGACGACCAGATACCATTGTTTTGATACCCTTTGCTCCAGCGCGCATCGCACGTTGAATTACTTGCTTTTGAGCACGACGGAAAGAAACACGGTTTTCTAATTGACGAGCAATATTTTCCGCAACTAATTTCGCATCAATGTCAGCTTTTTTAATTTCAAGTATATTAATGTGAACACGTTTGCCAGTAAGTGAGTTTAACGCTTTACGTAACGCTTCAACTTCAGTACCGCCTTTACCGATTACCATACCAGGTTTTGCAGTGTGGATAGTAATGTTTAAACGGTTAGCTGCACGTTCAATTTCAACTTTAGAAACTGAAGAATCTTTTAAACGCTTAGCGATATACTCACGTACTCTAAGGTCTTCGTGTAATAGATCAGCATAGTCTTTGCCTGCGTACCATCTTGATTCCCAATCACGGATAACACCGATACGCAAACCGACTGGATTTACTTTTTGACCCACTAATTATCCCTCCTTCTTTTCTGATAAAACGATTGTAATATGGCTAGTACGTTTATTAATTTGGCTTGCACGGCCTTGTGCACGAGGACGGAAACGTTTCATAGTTGGTCCTTCGTCAACAAATGCTTGTGCTACAACTAAATTGTTAACGTCCATTTCATAGTTGTGCTCGGCGTTTGCCATAGCAGATTTTAATACTTTTTCTACGATCGGAGAAGCAGCCTTTGGTGTAAGATTTAAAATGGCTACTGCTTCGCCAACTTGCTTACCTCGAATTAAATCTACGACTAAACGAGCTTTACGAGGAGCAATACGAACTGTTCTTGCAACAGCTTTAGCTTGCATTGAAATGCCCTCCTCTCATTAACGTCTTGTTTTCTTATCGTCATTTCCATGGCCTTTGTATGCACGAGTTGGAGCAAATTCTCCAAGTTTGTGTCCGACCATGTCTTCAGTAATATATACAGGTACATGTTTACGACCATCATAAACGGCAATTGTATGACCGATGAACTGTGGGAAGATCGTCGAACGGCGTGACCAAGTTTTTACTACTTGCTTACCATTCGTTTCAACTAACTTTTCGATCTTTGTCATTAAATGCTCATCAACAAAAGGTCCTTTTTTCAAGCTGCGACCCATATTTGAACCTCCCTTCGTGATTGTTCTACGGTCCCATCATTGAACCGTAGGTCAACCCCGTTATTTTTTACGACGACGTACAATAAATTTATCTGATTTGTTGTTCTTCTTACGAGTTTTGTATCCAAGAGTTGGTTTACCCCATGGAGACATTGGTGATTTACGTCCGATTGGTGAACGTCCTTCACCACCACCGTGTGGGTGATCGTTAGGGTTCATTACAGATCCACGTACAGTAGGACGCTTGCCTAACCAACGAGAACGACCTGCTTTACCGATATTGATAAGTTCATGCTGCTCATTACCAACTTGACCAACAGTAGCACGGCAAGTAGCTAAGATCATACGAACTTCACCAGAATTCAAACGAACAAGAACATATTTTCCTTCTTTACCAAGAACTTGTGCAGATGTACCTGCAGAGCGAACTAATTGTCCACCTTTACCTGGTTTAAGTTCAATGTTGTGAATTACTGTACCAACTGGAATATTTGCTAATGGAAGAGCATTTCCTACTTTAATGTCAGCCTCAGGACCAGACATAACCTCTAAACCTACAACTAGATTTTTAGGTGCTAGGATATAACGCTTTTCTCCATCTACATAATTAATTAATGCGATGTTTGCAGAACGGTTTGGATCATACTCGATTGTAGCAACGCGTCCTGGAATGCCATCTTTATCGCGTTTAAAATCGATAATACGATATTGACGCTTATGGCCACCACCTTGATGACGAACTGTTAACTTACCTTGGTTGTTACGACCGCCTTTTCTTTTTAAAGGCTGTAGTAATGACTTTTCTGGCTTGTCAGTAGTAATCTCTGCAAAATCAGAAGTTGTCATTCCGCGACGACCGTTGGAGGTAGGTTTGTACTTTTTAATCGCCATTCTATTTCCCTCCTCTTCGTATTGAAATTTTATGCTTCAAAGATTTCGATTTCTTTGCTATCAGCAGTTAACTTAACAATTGCTTTACGACGTTTGTTTGTATAACCACCAAATTTACCCATACGCTTAAATTTACCTTTGTAGTTCATGATGTTTACTTTCTCAACATTCACACCGAAGATTTCTTCAACCGCATCTTTAACTTGAGTTTTGTTAGCTTTAACGTCAACTTCAAATGTATATTTTTTATCGGCCATTAAATCAGTAGAACGTTCAGTAATAACGGGGCGCTTAATGATATCGCGTGCATCCATTATGCAAGCACCTCCTCTACTTTTTCAACTGCTGCTTTAGTCATGATTAGCTTATCATGATTTAAAACATCCAATACATTAATTCCGTTAGCTGTTAATACAGTTACACCAGGAATATTACGAGCAGATAACGCTACGTTTTCATCAAGGTCAGCTGTAACGATTAGAGCTTTTGAATTAACTGAAAGTGCATTTAATACACCTTTGAAATCTTTTGTTTTAGGAGCATCGAAAACTAGTGTTTCTAATACTACTAAATTTTCATCCAATACTTTAGATGATAACGCAGATTTGATTGCTAAGCGACGAACTTTTTTTGGTAATTTGTAGCTGTAGCTACGTGGTACTGGACCAAATACAGTTCCGCCTCCGCGCCATTGTGGTGATCTGATAGAACCTTGACGAGCACGTCCAGTTCCTTTTTGACGCCATGGTTTGCGTCCACCGCCTGCAACTTCAGAACGGATTTTTGTTTTATGTGTACCTTGACGTAATGATGCTCTTTGCATAACTACCGCTTCAAATAACACATGTTGGTTTGGCTCAATTCCAAATACTGATTCATTAAGTTCGATTTCACTCACTTTTGAACCGTTTTGGCTGAATAAATCAACTTTCGGCATTCTCATTTCCTCCTTTCTGGCTTACTTATTACGCTTTAACCGCACTTTTAATTTTTAATAGAGCTTTTTTAGCTCCTGGTACATTACCTTTAATCAATAAAAGGTTACGTTCAACGTCAACCTTAACGATTTCAAGATTTTGTACAGTAACTTGCTCTCCACCCATACGACCAGGTAATGCTTTACCCTTGAATACACGGTTTGGAGCTACAGGACCCATTGATCCAGGACGACGGTGGTAACGAGAACCGTGTGCCATTGGTCCGCGAGATTGTCCGTGGCGCTTAATAGAACCTTGGAAACCTTTACCCTTTGATACACCTGTTACATCAATTACATCGCCTTCTGCGAAAATATCAACTTTGACTTCCTGACCAACTTCATATGCTGCTAAGTCAACTCCGCGGAATTCGCGAACGAAGCGCTTAGGAGCAGTATTTGCTTTAGAAACGTGTCCTTTTTCAGGCTTGTTAGACAGCTTTTCGCGTTTGTCTTCAAAACCGATTTGAACCGCTTCATAACCATCAGTATCAACTGATTTCTTTTGAAGAACGATGTTATTTCCAGCTTCAACAACTGTTACCGGAATAAGGTCTCCGTTTTCTACAAATACTTGTGTCATACCGATCTTTCTTCCTAAGATTCCTTTGGTCATTAGTCACACCTCCTATTTTATAGTTCATTATATTTATTATAATTTAATTTCAATGTCAACACCTGACGGTAAATCCAAACGCATTAACGAATCAACAGTTTGTGGTGTTGGGTTAATGATATCAATCAAACGTTTATGTGTACGCATCTCAAATTGCTCACGAGAATCTTTATACTTGTGAACCGCACGTAAGATCGTGTATACAGACTTCTCAGTTGGTAACGGGATCGGACCAGATACAGCTGCACCTGAACGTTTCGCAGTTTCAACAATCTTTTCTGAAGATTGATCAAGAATTCTGTGATCATATGCTTTAAGACGGATACGGATTTTTTGTTTTGCCATTATTTTCCCTCCTTTATCGCCTATTTTAAAATAGACATTCTCCGCAGAAATATCCCCACACACTCGCCATGGCAAAGCGGCCGGGTGTGTCGGCAACCTCCTGCATCATCGCAGTCGAAGACCAACATTGTCTATTATACAGAAAGGAAACAAGAAATGCAACATTAAATGTTTTTTTCTTTATCTCCTGAACACTTTTCCTATTATATAGTGTTAAGAGGTAAATTTCAAGCAAGAATATTATATTTAAGATTGGTATTGCTTCCTATTTCTTGTCACTTTGGAAACTGGACAGATTCTGTAATGTATTACTTCTATATATAGAAGAAACTTGAATAGAATTAATAAAACTTATCTCTACACTCAACCAACCAGCATAACTAAGGCTGCTTATAATTGTTCACAAAATAAAAAAGGCAGATGGATCGTCATCCATCTGCCTTTTTTCACTTATCTATTATCTATTACTCAGTGATAGTAGCAACTGATCCAGCGCCTACAGTACGGCCACCTTCACGGATTGAGAACTTAGTTCCTTCTTCGATAGCGATAGGAGCAATAAGTTCAACTGTCATTTCGATGTTATCGCCAGGCATAACCATTTCTACGCCTTCTGGAAGTTGGATGATTCCAGTTACATCAGTTGTACGGAAGTAGAACTGTGGACGATAGTTTGAGAAGAAAGGAGTGTGACGTCCACCTTCTTCTTTTGAAAGAACATATACTTGTGCTTTAAACTTTGTGTGTGGTTTGATTGTACCTGGCTTAGCCAATACTTGTCCACGTTGGATATCTTCACGTGCAACACCACGAAGAAGTGCACCGATGTTATCGCCAGCTTCAGCATAATCAAGAAGCTTACGGAACATCTCAACACCTGTTACAGTTGTTTGTTTTGGCTCTTCAGTGAAACCAGTGATATCTACAACGTCACCAACTTTTACTTGTCCACGCTCAACACGACCTGTAGCAACAGTACCACGACCTGTGATTGAGAATACATCCTCAACCGGCATCATGAATGGCTTTTCAGTGTCACGAGTTGGAGTTGGAACATACTCATCAACTGCATTCATTAATTCAATGATTTTTTCTTCCCATTCTGCTTCGCCTTCAAGAGCTTTAAGAGCAGAACCTTTAACAACAGGAATGTCATCACCAGGGAAATCGTACTCAGAAAGTAGATCACGAATTTCCATTTCAACTAATTCTAATAATTCTTCGTCATCAACCATATCACACTTGTTCATGAAAACAACTAGGTATGGAACACCTACTTGACGAGAAAGAAGAATGTGCTCACGAGTTTGTGGCATTGGACCATCAGCAGCAGATACTACAAGGATACCGCCGTCCATTTGCGCAGCACCAGTGATCATGTTTTTAACATAGTCAGCGTGTCCTGGGCAGTCAACGTGTGCATAGTGACGGTTTGCAGTTTCATACTCAACGTGAGAAGTGTTGATTGTAATTCCACGCTCTTTTTCTTCAGGAGCGTTATCAATTTGATCATAACCGCGTGCTTCACCGCCACCTGCTTTTGCAAGTACAGTTGTGATAGCAGCTGTTAAAGTAGTTTTACCGTGGTCAACGTGACCAATTGTACCAATGTTAACGTGTGGCTTTGAACGATCGAATTTAGCTTTTGCCATTAGGAAAATCCTCCTTTAATTTATAAAAGTTTAAGTATTTTTATGACTGTCGGGAAGGGGCCCCTTCCCACAGCTTTAACTTACATAAGTAGTTATAATTGATTTAAAAGACAAAATCAATTATTCACCTTTATTTTTTTTGATAATTTCTTCAGAAATTGATTTTGGAACTTCTTCGTAGTGATCAAAGTGCATAGTGAATACTCCACGACCTTGAGTACTTGAACGTAATGAAGTAGCATAACCGAACATTTCTGATAGAGGAACCATCGCTTTAACAACTTGTGCATTTCCGCGTGCTTCCATACCTTCTACGCGTCCACGACGGGCTGTGATTTGACCCATGATATCTCCTAAATATTCTTCAGGGATAACAACCTCTACTCTCATAACAGGTTCAAGGATAACTGGACTACACTTTGATGCCGCATTTTTCAATGCAAGTGATGCAGCAATTTTAAACGCCATTTCACTTGAGTCAACATCATGGTATGAACCGTCAAATAGTCTTGCTTTAACGTCAACCAATGGGAATCCAGCTAACACACCTCTTTGAAGAGCATCTTCAAGACCAGCTTCAACAGCAGGTATGTATTCACGAGGAACAACCCCACCGACGATACCATTTTCAAATTCAAAACCTTTACCTTCTTCATTTGGAGAGAACTCAATCCATACATGTCCGAATTGTCCACGACCACCTGATTGACGAGCGAACTTACCTTCAACTTGTGCAGATTGGCGGAATGTTTCACGGTATGAAACTTGTGGAGCACCGACATTTGCTTCAACTTTGAATTCGCGACGCATACGGTCAACGAGGATATCTAAGTGAAGCTCACCCATACCGGCAATGATAACTTGTCCAGTTTCTTGATCAGTATGTGCTCTGAATGTAGGATCTTCCTCTTGAAGCTTTTGTAAAGCAGTTGTCATTTTATCTTGGTCAGCTTTTGATTTTGGTTCAACAGATAATTGAATAACCGGCTCAGGGAATTCCATTGACTCTAGAATAACAAGATTCTTATCATCACATAGAGTATCGCCAGTAGTTGTATCTTTTAAACCAACAGCAGCTGCGATATCACCAGCGTAAACTTCAGATATTTCTTGACGGCTGTTTGCGTGCATTTGAAGGATACGTCCTACACGCTCACGCTTACCTTTTGTAGAGTTTTGAACATATGATCCGGATTGAAGTGTACCAGAGTACACACGGAAGAAAGTTAATTTACCTACATAAGGGTCAGTCATAACTTTGAATGCTAATGCTGCGAATGGCTCTTCATCACTTGAATGACGCTCTACAGCTTCTTCAGAATCTGGTAGAGTTCCTTTGATAGCAGGAACATCAAGTGGTGATGGAAGATAATCAACAACTGCGTCTAGCATTTTTTGAACACCTTTGTTCTTAAATGCTGAACCGCAGATTACTGGGTAGAATTCTACGTTACAAGTACCCTTACGGATAGCTGCTTTTAATTCTTCCTTAGTGATCTCTTCACCGCCAAGGTATTTTTCCATTAGATTTTCATCTAATTCAGCTACAGCTTCAAGTAATTTTTCACGATACTCATCTGCTTGAGCTTTATATTCTTCAGGAATTTCAACTTCCTGCATATCAGTGCCAAGATCGTTTGTATACATAGTCGCTTTCATTTCAACAAGATCAATGATACCTGTGAATTCATCTTCAGCACCAATTGGTAATTGAATTGCATGCGCGTTTGCTTGTAAACGATCATGTAATGTACCTAAAGAGTAGATAAAATCTGCTCCAAGTTTATCCATTTTGTTAACAAATACAACACGAGGAACACCGTATGTTGTAGCTTGACGCCAAACTGTTTCTGTTTGTGGCTCAACACCCGATTGAGCGTCAAGAACAGCAACTGCACCATCAAGCACACGAAGAGAACGTTCAACTTCAACAGTGAAGTCTACGTGCCCTGGTGTGTCGATGATGTTTACGCGGTGACCATTCCACTGCGCAGTAGTCGCAGCAGAAGTGATCGTGATTCCGCGTTCTTGTTCTTGTTCCATCCAGTCCATCTGAGAAGCACCTTCATGTGTTTCACCGATTTTATGAATCTTACCAGTGTAATAAAGGACACGCTCAGTTGTTGTCGTCTTACCAGCATCGATGTGTGCCATGATACCGATATTACGTGTATTTGCTAAGGAGAACTCTCTTGCCATTTTGTATTTCTCCTTCCTTGTTTTGGGATGTATTTTACGAAAAAGTAAATTCTACCAACGATAGTGAGCGAAAGCTTTGTTAGCTTCAGCCATTTTGTGAGTATCCTCACGTTTCTTAACAGATGAACCAGCATTGTTAGCTGCATCTAGAATTTCGTTAGCTAAACGCTCTTCCATTGTTTTCTCACCGCGAAGACGAGAATAGTTAACTAACCAACGAAGACCAAGAGTTGTACGGCGATCTGGACGCACCTCAACTGGTACTTGGTAGTTTGCACCACCAACACGGCGTGCTCTTACTTCAAGAACAGGCATGATGTTTTTAAGCGCTTGATCGAATACTTCCATTGGCTCTTTGCCAGTACGCTCGCGAATGATATCAAATGCAGAATATAAAATTGCTTGTGATTTACCTCTTTTACCATCGATCATCATTTTGTTGATCAGGCGAGTTACAAGCTTTGAATTGTAAATAGGATCTGGTAACACATCTCTTTTTGCTACAGGACCTTTACGTGGCATTATATTTCCTCCTTTCAAGAAAAGTTATCTCTTTATATTATTTTTTTGCAGGTTTCGGTCTCTTAGTACCGTATTTTGAACGACCTTGCATACGGTTGTTAACACCGGCAGTATCTAATGCTCCACGAACGATGTGATAACGTACCCCTGGTAAGTCTTTTACACGTCCGCCACGGATTAACACAACACTATGTTCTTGTAGATTGTGTCCAATACCTGGAATATATGCAGTTACCTCGATTCCGTTGGATAAACGTACACGGGCATATTTACGTAACGCTGAGTTTGGTTTTTTCGGAGTCATTGTACCAACACGAGTACATACACCACGTTTTTGAGGTGAAGTTAAGTTTGTTTGAGACTTTTTAAAGCTGTTGTACCCTTTGTTAAGTGCTGGAGACTTTGACTTTTCCACGATTGTTTGACGTGGTTTACGCACTAACTGATTAATAGTAGGCATTTTATGTTTCCTCCTTTCACATTTTTGTTAAGCCCACACATCCAGGTGGCTCATTTTTAGGTAAAAACAAAGTCTTTGCAGAACAATTCCACAAAAACATTATTAACTGATAATCGCTACAACCGCTGCTCCTACTTTTATACCGCATGTCTTCCCGAGTTTTTTCATCGAGTCAACATAAGTAACCGTAACATTCGCTTCTTCAGCCTGTATTGCAATTTTTGACGTCAACCTAGGATCCGCATCCATCGCAATCAACACTTCAGAAATGTTTTCGGTTTTAAGAGCTCTAGCAGTTTGCTTTGTTCCTATGATAATACTGTTTGCCTGAAATACTTTTTCATAAGACATAAAAATATCCTCCAAAGTATCCGGGTATTAGGAGCACCTTTAGAATATTATCACTTCAAACCCACGATGTCAACATCGTTATTATTTTTTTTTGAAACTATATGAATGTTTCTGCTGTATTCAGCATACATAAGTAAATTGCAACAATCATACAGCACTCCCTTTTCGAGAGTGCTGTATTAATCATTACTCTACTGTTACTGGAGTTTCAGGTACTTCTTCGTTTGAATATGGTTCAGCTCTACGATAGCGTGACATACCAGTTCCCGCAGGAATTAACTTACCAATAATTACATTTTCCTTCAGGCCTAGTAATTCATCGCGTTTTCCTTTAATTGCTGCATCTGTAAGAACCCTTGTCGTTTCTTGGAAGGACGCGGCAGATAAGAAGGAATCTGTTTCAAGAGATGCTTTTGTAATACCAAGTAACACAGGACGTCCAGTTGCAGGCATTTTACCTTCTAGCAATGCCTTTTCATTCGCATCTGTGAATTGGTGAATATCAAGAAGTGTACCAGGAAGTACATCTGTTTCACCAGCTTCAATAACACGTACCTTACGGAGCATTTGACGAACCATAACCTCTACGTGTTTGTCGCCAATTTCAACACCCTGCATTCTATATACCTTTTGAACCTCTTTAAGCAGGTACTCTTGTACGGACATAACATCTTTAACCTTGATTAATTCCTTCGGATCGATTGAACCTTCTGTAAGTTCCTGTCCTCTTAACACATGGTCATTTACAGCAACCTTTAATCGAGCTGTATACGGAGCAGTATATGTGCGTGATTCTAATTGACCTTGAACGATGATCTCATGCTGTCGATCGCGTCCTTCATTAATACCTACAACCACACCATCGATTTCAGAGATAACCGCAACCCCTTTCGGATTACGCGCTTCAAATATCTCCTGAATACGCGGTAAACCTTGAGTGATATCGTCACCGGCAACACCACCGGTATGGAATGTACGCATGGTTAACTGTGTTCCAGGTTCACCGATAGACTGGGCCGCAATAATACCAACTGCTTCGCCCACTTCAACCTCTTGACCTGTAGCAAGATTTCGGCCATAGCATTTTTTACATACACCATGACGTGTATTACATGTAAATGCAGATCGAATCCAGACCTGTTCAATATTGGCATCCATGATTTCAACAGCAAGATCTTCTGTAATTAAGTCGTTCTCCGCTACAATAACTTCCTTTGTCTCTGGATGTCTAATCGCTTTTCTAGCATAACGGCCAATTAAGCGTTCATCAAGAGGTTCAATGATTTCATTGCCGTCTTTTAATGCAGAAATCATCAGACCACGATCTGTTCCACAATCATCATCGCGGACAATAACATCCTGCGCAACATCGACAAGACGCCTTGTTAAGTAACCAGAGTCAGCTGTTTTTAGCGCTGTATCGGCAAGACCTTTACGCGCACCATGTGTAGAAATGAAGTATTCCAACACCGTTAAACCTTCACGGAAACTTGAAATGATTGGTAATTCAATGATACGTCCAGCCGGGTTGGCCATCAATCCACGCATACCAGCAAGCTGAGTGAAGTTCGATGCATTACCACGGGCTCCGGAATCACTCATCATGAAGATTGGGTTCGTATTCTCTAAGGAATCCATCAATTTAGATTGGATCGTATCCTTCGCGGCACTCCAAATGGAAATAACGCGATCATAACGCTCGTCCTCGGTAATTAAACCACGTCTAAACTGCTTCATGACATTCTCAACTTTAGTATGAGCTTCATCAATAATTTCTTTCTTTTCACCTAAAACGACGATATCGGCAACCCCAACAGTAATTCCAGCCTTGGTAGAATATTTAAATCCAAGGTCCTTCATACGGTCAAGCATTCTGGAGGTTTCGGTGATTTTAAATCGCTTAAACACTTCCGCAATGATATTACCTAATATCTTTTTCTTAAATGGATCAACTAACGGCATATCTTGAATATGCGCTTTCACATCAGTACCTGGATCTACAAAGTACTTTGCAGGCGTTTCTACTTCTAGATTTCTCTTAGTTGGTTCATTTATATAAGGGAATGACTTAGGTAAAATTTCATTAAAGATGAGTTTCCCTACAGTTGTAAGTAATAGCTTTTTATTTTGTTCTTCTGTGAATGTTGGATTCTTTAGCGAAGCAGCACGTACTGCAATACGAGTATGCAGGTGCGCATAGCCATTTTGATAAGCTAGTAATGCTTCGTTGATATCATTAAAGACCATTCCTTCTCCAACATAACCAGCACGCTCAAGTGTTAAGTAATAGTTTCCTAATACCATATCCTGAGAAGGTGTTACAACCGGCTTTCCATCTTTCGGGTTCAAAATATTTTGAGCAGCAAGCATTAATAGACGTGCTTCAGCCTGTGCTTCAGACGAAAGTGGTACGTGAACAGCCATTTGGTCACCGTCAAAGTCCGCGTTATAGGCAGTACATACAAGCGGGTGCAGACGGATTGCTCTTCCTTCTACAAGCGTTGGTTCGAAGGCTTGAATTCCCAATCTGTGAAGCGTTGGGGCACGGTTAAGCAAAACTGGATGCTCTTTAATAACCTCTTCTAAGACATCCCAAATTTCAGGTTGAACCCTTTCAATTTTACGCTTTGCTGATTTAATATTATGAGCTAATCCCTTTTCCACAAGCTCCTTCATGACGAACGGCTTGAAAAGCTCCAATGCCATTTCTTTTGGAAGACCACATTGGTACATTTTAAGGTTTGGACCAACAACGATAACCGAACGACCGGAATAATCCACACGTTTACCCAATAGGTTTTGACGGAATCGTCCTTGTTTACCTTTTAACATATGTGAGAGAGATTTAAGTGGTCTGTTACCAGGACCTGTTACAGGGCGGCCTCTACGTCCATTATCAATAAGCGCATCAACTGCTTCCTGCAGCATTCTCTTTTCGTTTTGAACAATTATACTTGGCGCACCAAGGTCTAATAATCGTTTCAAACGATTATTACGGTTAATAACACGACGATATAAATCATTTAAGTCAGATGTTGCAAAACGACCGCCATCAAGCTGTACCATAGGGCGAAGCTCAGGAGGAATGACCGGTAGAACATCAAGAATCATCCAAGATGGTTCATTACCTGAACCACGGAATGCTTCAATCACTTCAAGACGCTTAATCGCACGAGTACGACGCTGTCCTTGAGCTGTCTTTAGCTCTTCCTTTAGCATGTCGGCTTCCTTCGTTAAATCGATATCAGAAAGAAGTTTTTTAATTGATTCCGCACCCATTGAAGCTTGGAATTTGTTTCCGTACTTTTCACGATATGCACGGTATTCTTTTTCAGATAAAAGCTGTTTCTTCTCAAGGGTTGTATCCCCTGAATCAGTTACAACATATGAAGCAAAATAGATAACCTCTTCCAATGCACGTGGAGACATATCTAAGACAAGTCCCATACGGCTTGGAATCCCTTTAAAGTACCATATATGTGATACAGGAGCAGCCAATTCAATATGACCCATACGTTCACGGCGCACTTTCGCACGTGTTACTTCAACACCGCATCGATCACAGACTACACCTTTATAACGTACACGCTTGTATTTACCGCAATGACATTCCCAGTCTTTTTGCGGTCCAAAAATTCGTTCACAAAATAAGCCGTCCTTTTCAGGCTTTAATGTACGATAGTTAATAGTTTCTGGTTTTTTCACTTCACCAAATGACCAAGATCGAATTTTATCTGGTGACGCCAGACCTATTTTCATAAACTCAAAATTATTTACATCAAGCAAGGGGCCTACCTCCCTTTTCATCTCCGGGTTATACCCAAATTGCAGCTATTCCGACGAATACCGGAACTTAATCCCTATATCAAACAATCACTAATTATTTATTTACGAAGTTTTTACCAGCAGAATAAATCCGTGTGGTTTAACCCCATACAGATAGATGGAATGTTAAAATTCCATCTATCTAATATCAGGGAATACGTAAGTCTTTGACTTTTTTGTCGAATAAGCCTTACTCGTTTAGACCAACCTTTTCAGATTCCATATCCTGTGGTTCAGGAGTAACAGTAATAGACTCAGCCTGCTGCATCTCTTCCTCATCTTCCTGATCACGCATTTCTATTTCTTCTTCATCACCAGATAGGATCTTAACATCCAAACCTAAGCTTTGAAGTTCTTTAATTAATACTTTAAATGATTCCGGAACACCTGGTTCTGGAACATTTTCACCTTTTACAATCGCTTCGTATGTTTTAACACGTCCTACAACGTCATCCGATTTGACTGTTAGGATTTCTTGTAACGTATAAGCAGCACCGTACGCTTCAAGAGCCCAAACCTCCATCTCTCCGAAGCGCTGTCCGCCAAATTGTGCTTTACCACCAAGAGGCTGCTGCGTAACAAGAGAGTATGGTCCAGTTGAACGAGCATGAAGCTTATCATCAACCATGTGTGCCAATTTAATCATATACATGACACCTACAGAAACACGGTTATCAAACGGTTCACCGGTTCTACCGTCATAAAGAACAGTCTTGGCATCTGAAGCCATTCCTGATTCCTCAATCGTTTCCCAAACATCTTCCTCTGTTGCACCATCAAATACAGGTGATGCTACATGGATATTTAAATATCTTGCTGCCATTCCAAGGTGAAGCTCAAGCACCTGACCGATATTCATACGTGATGGTACCCCTAATGGGTTTAACATGATATCAACAGGTGTGCCATCTGGTAAGTACGGCATATCCTCTTCAGGTAAAATACGGGAAATAACCCCTTTGTTACCATGGCGTCCCGCCATTTTATCTCCGGCAGAGATTTTACGTTTTTGTACAATATACACACGGACAAGCTGATTTACACCAGGAGGCAGTTCGTCTCCGTCTTCACGATTAAAGACTTTTACGTCTAAGACTATTCCGCCGCCGCCGTGTGGTACACGCAGCGATGTATCACGAACTTCACGTGCTTTTTCACCAAAAATGGCATGTAAAAGGCGTTCTTCAGCTGTTAATTCCGTTACTCCTTTAGGTGTAACTTTACCAACAAGCAGGTCTCCATCCTTTACTTCAGCACCGGTACGGATGATTCCACGCTCATCAAGATTTCGAAGTGCATCTTCTCCGACGTTCGGTATATCACGTGTAATTTCCTCAGGTCCTAGTTTTGTATCACGAGACTCTGATTCATATTCTTCAATATGGATTGAAGTATACACATCATCTTTTACAAGACGTTCACTCATGATGATGGCATCCTCATAGTTATAACCATCCCAAGTCATGAAGGCTACAAGGACATTTCGTCCTAATGCTAATTCACCAAGTTCCATTGAAGGTCCATCAGCAAGGACTTCGCCTTTTGTTACTCGGTTTCCAACTGCAACAATTGGACGTTGGTTATAGCATGTTCCTTGGTTGGAACGGATAAATTTTAATAATTTATATTTATCAAGGTCACCTTTTACTTCCTGACCATCGATCACTTTAATTCTGCGTACCCAAACCTCACGTGCTTCAACATGCTCCACAATACCGTCATGCTTACAAATCACTGCAGCTCCAGAGTCTTTACCGTTAACATACTCCATACCTGTTCCAACTCGTGGCGCTTCAGGCTGCATAAGCGGTACTGCTTGACGTTGCATGTTCGCTCCCATTAACGCACGGTTTGAGTCGTCATTCTCTAGGAAAGGAATACACGCAGTCGCAGCAGATACAACCTGCTTAGGTGATACATCCATGTAGTCAATACGGTCACGGTTGACAGTTGTATTTTCACCACGGAAACGAGATACAACTTCTTCATCCATAAATGCGCCGTTCTCATCAAGGCGAGAGTTGGCCTGTGCAACAACATAGTTATCTTCTTCATCAGCTGTCAGGTAATCAATGTGATTTGTCACTCTGCCCGTATCAGGGTCAATCTTCCGGTACGGAGTCTCGATAAAGCCAAATCTGTTTACCTTTGCAAAGGATGATAATGAGTTAATCAAACCGATGTTTGGTCCCTCAGGTGTTTCAATTGGACACATACGGCCGTAGTGCGAATAGTGAACGTCACGAACTTCCATCCCTGCACGTTCACGTGTTAAACCACCAGGTCCCAATGCAGACAAACGTCTCTTATGTGTTAGCTCTGCAAGCGGATTTGTCTGGTCCATAAATTGTGACAACTGTGAGCTTCCAAAGAACTCTTTAATAGATGCGATAACCGGACGAATATTGATTAACTGCTGTGGAGTGATTGTATTTGTATCCTGGATGGACATTCTTTCACGAACCACACGTTCCATTCTGGATAATCCAATTCTGAATTGGTTTTGCAGGAGCTCACCAACAGAACGTAAACGTCGGTTTCCTAAGTGATCAATATCATCTGTATTTCCTACTTCATGTAAAAGGTTAAAGAAGTAGCTGATAGATGCAATAATATCGGCTGGAGAAATATGTTTAACAGCCTCTTCCACATAGGCATTGCTGATAACATTGATAACTTTTTCGTCTTCATTTGGCGCGTAAATTTTGACTGACTGAAGAACAACTTCTTCTTCTACAACACCGCCATATGGCGTAATCGTTCTAAAACCAATATTTTTTTCTAAATTTGGAATGATACGATCCAATGTACGACGGTCAAGCAGTGTTCCCTTTTCAGCAACAATTTCACCTGTTTCAGGATCAACCAAGGTCTCAGCCAAACGCTGCCCAAACAAACGATTTTTTATATGAAGCTTTTTGTTAATTTTGTATCGTCCAACATTGGCAAGATCATAGCGTTTTGGATCAAAGAATCTTGAAACCAATAAACTTTTTGCATTGTCAACTGTTGGCGGTTCACCCGGACGTAAACGCTCATATATCTCTAATAAGGCCTTTTCAGTGCCTTCTGTATTATCTTTTTCCAAGGTGTTGCGGAGATACTCATTTTCTCCAATCAAATCAAGGATTTCTTGATCAGAGCCAAAGCCTAATGCACGCAAAAGAACCGTAACAGGAAGTTTCCGAGTACGATCAATTCTCACATACACAACATCTTTCGCATCTGTTTCATATTCAAGCCATGCACCGCGATTTGGAATAACAGTAGCTGTATAGCCCTTTTTTCCATTTTTATCTAATTTCCCGCTATAGTAGACGCTTGGTGAACGCACAAGTTGGGAAACGATAACGCGCTCTGCACCATTTATGACAAATGTACCTGTTTCTGTCATAAGAGGGAAGTCGCCCATAAAGACATCTTGGTCTTTGACCTCTCCTGTTTCTTTGTTTACAAGACGTACTTTCACACGTAATGGTGCGGAATATGTAACATCCCGTTCTTTCGATTCTGGAACAGAATACTTTGGTTCGCCAAGACTGTAATCAATAAATTCTAGAGATAGATTACCTGTAAAATCTTCAATTGGTGAAATATCCTGGAACATTTCACGTAACCCTTCATCAAGAAACCACTGATAGGAAGAGGTCTGTATTTCAATGAGATTTGGTAATTCTAAAACTTCACTGATCCGTGCGTAACTTCTTCGTTGGCGGTGTCGTCCATACTGAACTAGTTGACCTGTCAACTCATTCACCCCTCAAATCAAGCGTTTTAATATTTATTGCCATCTTATATAAGGAATTTCTTCCTATTCCATAAGACAAAAAGAAAAAGGGTTTTTAACTCAAAAACCACATTCTCAGATTACGACTATTATTTGGTTATTTTCTCCAAATTAACCATACTTTATACAACTTATTATAAAATTAGTAATAAAGAGAAATTAATCTATTGGCATTTTACAATGCTATCACAACACTTAGGGCTAGTCAATATTTTTCTTCTAATTTCATAAAACATATTGACAACAAGATAAACTTATTCTCGCTTAGCCTTCTTCGCTTTTATAATAAAGTAGCCTTTCTTCTTCGCCACTGTTTCCACAACAGCAAAGGTCTCAGAGAGCTTTGCAATAGTCGAAGGTGCCCCCTGCTTTTTTTGTATCACGACCCATAGTTCCCCGTCAGGAAGCAGAGAGTTATAGCTTTGCTCATAAATATCATGAACAACCTCTTTACCAGCCCGAATGGGAGGGTTAGTGAGCACAGCAGCGAACTTCCTTCCTGTTACTGCAGATAAACGGTCACTCTCATAAATCGCCACATTATGTACGCCATTTAATTCACCATTATCCTTTGCAAGGCCTAACGCACGCAAATTGACATCAATCATATGTACCGTTCTTTCTGGCCAATGTTTTGCAACAGATAAGCCGATTGGCCCATACCCGCAGCCAACATCTAATACATCACCAGGCACATCTGGCATATCAAAGGTTTCAATTAATAATCTTGATCCAAAATCCACTTCCTTTTTTGAAAAAACGCCGTTATCCGTTTTAAAACGGAAGTTCGAATTTCTTAAAGTATAATTCCAAATCATTGGATTGCTATCAACATTTTGAGTTCGGGAATAATAATGCTCGGACATGTTATCACCTCCGCTGGAGAAATGTGAATTTTAGAATCTGGGGAATAAACTTTGAGCAGTTAACATAAGAATAGATAGTACAAAAAAAGCTCGCTTATACAGCGAGCTTTTTGTTGGAAAATTACTTAACTTCAACGCCAGCTCCAACTTCTTCAAGCTTAGCTTTAACTTCTTCAGCTTCCTCTTTAGAAACGCCTTCTTTAACTGGCTTTGGAGTGTTGTCAACAAGTTCTTTTGCTTCTTTAAGTCCAAGACCTGTGATTTCACGTACAACTTTGATAACTTTGATTTTTTGGTCGCCTGCAGATGCAAGAACAACGTCAAATTCAGTTTTCTCTTCAGCAGCAGCACCAGCAGCACCGCCAACAACAGCTACAGGAGCTGCAGCAGTTACACCAAACTCTTCTTCGATTGCTTTTACTAGGTCATTTAATTCTAAAACAGTCATATTTTTAACTGCTTCAATGATTTGTTCTTTAGTCATGATTGAATTTCCTCCTTATTTTTGGGTTATTAATTTATCTTCATTCGATTAACTTACGCGCTTTGTTCTTCCTTTTGATCTGCAACTGCTTTTGTAGCAAGAGCAAGGTTGCGGATAGGAGCTTGAAGTACGCTGAGTAACATAGAAAGTAAACCTTCGCGAGATGGAAGTTCAGCAAGAGCTTTCACTTCTTCAACTGTAGCGATGTTTCCTTCGATAACACCTGCTTTAATTTCTAATGCTTCGTGTTTCTTAGCGAAGTCATTGATGATTTTTGCAGGAGCAACTACATCTTCATTACTGAAGGCAATCGCATTAGGACCTGTTAAATATTCATTAAGACCTGAAAGTTCAACAGAATCCGCTGCGCGACGAGTCATAGTATTTTTATATACTTTGAAGTCGATGCCAGCGTCACGAAGTTGTTTACGAAGTTCAGTTACTTCAGCAACATTTAAACCACGGTAGTCAACAACAACTGTTGATGCACTTGATTTAAGTTTTTCAGCGATTTCGTCAACGATTTGTATCTTTTTTTCAATAATGCTGCTCATCTTTACACCTCCTGTAAGAATTACTGCATTTATACCGGACAATAAAATACCTCCATACTAGAACAAAGATGGAGGTAGTATACAATAGCCGCTTAAATAACGTGCGTTTATAATCTATCGTATGACCTCGGCAGGAAATTAAGCAATTAGCACCTGCTGTCTTCGGTACAAATGAATTATATTTTAACAACAGACTCTATTATAGTAAATAGAGTCATCGTTGTCAACAATTATTTATTATTTACCTGCTGTTGCAGGATCAACTTTAACGCTTGGTCCCATAGTTGAAGTAACCGCAACGTTCTTCATGTAAGTACCTTTTGCTGCAGCTGGCTTAACTTTTACCATTGTATCGAAAATAGTATTAAAGTTTTCAACAAGCTTTTCAGTTTCAAAAGATGCTTTACCAATAGGAACATGGATATTACCAGCTTTATCAACACGGTATTCCACTTTACCAGCTTTAATTTCATTTACTGCTTTTGTAACATCAAATGTTACAGTTCCTGTTTTAGGGTTTGGCATTAAACCTTTTGGTCCTAATGTACGTCCAAGTTTACCAACTTCACCCATCATATCAGGTGTAGCAACGATTACATCAAATTCAAACCAACCTTGGCTGATTTTGTTGATGTATTCAGAATCTCCAACGTAATCTGCTCCAGCTGCTTCAGCTTCTTTCGCCTTTTCACCTTTTGCAAATACAAGAACTCTTTGTGTTTTACCAGTACCGTTAGGAAGTACAACTGCTCCACGAATTTGCTGGTCTGCTTTCTTTGGGTCTACTCCTAAACGGAATGCCACTTCTACAGATGCATCAAATTTTGTGAAACTTGTCTTCTTAACAAGTTCAACTGCCTCACCGATTGGGTAAGCCTTTGTACGGTCAACTAGCTTTGCAGCTTCTACATACTTCTTACCTTTTTTAGCCATTTTTATTTCCTCCTAAATTGTGGTTTTAGCGGAATTTCCTCCCACGTATAAAGCGAATCGCTGCTGGCCTGGCGCCTTAAGCGATATTGGTAAACAGATATAAAGGTTGCGAGTTTGAATTTATTCGCCCCCGCAACCTTTTTGTTAACCAATCATTTACCGCATGGATTAGTCTTCGATAACAATGCCCATGCTGCGTGCAGTACCTTCAACCATACGCATAGCTGCTTCAACATCTGCTGCGTTTAGATCAGGCATTTTAGTTTCAGCAATCTCGCGTACTTTGTCACGCTTAACTGTAGCTACCTTATTACGATTTGGTTCACCAGAACCAGATTCGATTCCAGCTGCTTTTTTAAGTAAAACAGCAGCAGGAGGAGTTTTCGTAATAAATGTAAATGAACGGTCCTCGAATACCGTGATTTCAACCGGAATAATTAATCCAGCTTGTTCAGCTGTACGAGCGTTAAACTCCTTACAGAATCCCATGATGTTAACACCGGCTTGACCAAGAGCAGGACCAACTGGTGGAGCTGGGTTTGCTTTAGCTGCAGGAATTTGTAATTTAACAACTTTAATTACTTTTTTAGCCACGAGACACACCTCCTTAAGTCCGTGATGTGGTAATAGGGGCTCTCTTTTTTGAGTCCCTCCCACTCAATCTATAGTCTCTATTTTTAAAATAAGAAACTTTATTAGCGTCCTGAGTTTTTTACTCGGGACATACTGACCTTTGAAATATTACCACTTTTTCATTTCGATTTCAAGTTCTTCATGTTATATTTTTTCAACTTGTGTATATTCAAGCTCTACCGGCGTATCCCGACCAAACATATTAACGAGTACTTTGATCTTCGCTTTATCTTTATCAATTTCTTCAATAGAGCCTTCAAAGTTAGCAAACGGTCCTTCCTTCACCTTCACTATTTCACCGATTTCAAAATCAATATCCACTCTTCTTTCATCTACACCTAAATGCTTAAGAATGGAATTAATTTCATCTGATAGCAATGGAGTTGGTTTTGAACCTGCACCCGCTGATCCAACAAAGCCTGTAACACCTGGCGTGTTTCGTACTACATACCAAGAATCATCAGTCATAACCAATTCGACTAATACATAACCAGGAAATACCTTTCTCTTAACGACCTTTTTCTTTCCATTTTTTACATCTGTTTCTTCTTCTTCCGGTACAATGACTCTGAAAATCTTATCCTGCATGGCCATTGATTCAACCCGTTTTTCTAAATTTGCCTTTACTTTGTTCTCATAACCTGAGTAAGTATGGACAACATACCAATTTTTTTCCATTCAAGGGGACTATACGTCCTTCCCTCCCTGTAAATTTATGTTTTCATTGTCTTTCAAACTAACGTAATAGAGGATGAAAAACGTTTCTTTACAAACCAAAAAACCCGTTTCCGGGCTTTGTAAGTTTTCCTTCTGTTTCTATCCCCCATTATACCATCAGTTGCTGGGAGTTATTCAAGAATTAAACGAATCAATTCAGAAATACCTAAGTCAATGACAGCGAAAAAGAGTGAAAAGAATGTCACAGTAGCAATAACAGTAACCGTGTAGCTGGTAAGGTCCTTACGTTTTGGCCAACTGACCTTTCTCATTTCACGTCCAACTTCACGGAAAAATTTCACGATGCGTTGCATTTCGTAACCTCCAAACTGAAGTGTTGCTTTTTTCCTATCTATGAAAAGTCGCTATTTTGTTTGACGGTGTACTGTATGAGCCTGACATTGGTCACAATGCTTTTTCAACTCAAGACGTTCCGAGTCTTTTTTACTCATGGTTGTGTAGTTTCGCGAACCACACTCTGAACATGCAAGGATAACTTTTTTTCTCATTTTGCACCCACTATAGCTTCTTTTATATCTATAAAAATGTAACACGGTGACTAGGTCATGTCAATAACAGGTAATTTCAGACACATATTGTTGCTATTGTGAGAACTCTCTGATTTCTAAGTAGCGTTCTAGCTTTCGTTTGACACGCTGCAGGGCATTATCAATTGATTTAACATGTCGATTTAGTTCTTCTGATATTTCCTGATAAGACTGCCCGTCCAAATAAAGAGCGAGCACCTTTCTTTCGAGGTCGCTCAACAGCTCAGCCATTTTTACTTCTATATGATCAAACTCTTCCTGGTTAATAATTAATTCTTCTGGATCTAATACCTTTGCTCCTGATATAACGTCCATTAACGTGCGATCGGATTCTTCATCATAAATTGGCTTATCTAATGACACATAGGAATTCAATGGAATGTGCTTTTGCCTTGTAGCCGTTTTAATAGCGGTAATGATTTGTCTTGTTATACAGAGCTCTGCGAAAGCCTTGAAGGATGACAGCTTGTCCTCTTTGAAATCACGTATTGCTTTAAATAAACCAATCATGCCTTCCTGAACAATATCCTCCCGATCCGCCCCAATTAAAAAATATGATCTCGCTTTGGCCCGCACGAAATTTCGATACTTATGTATCAAAAAATCAAGTGCTTCAGTCTCTCCCTTATGCACTAAATCAATAATCTCTTCATCCTCAAGTTGCAAATATTGAACGTTACTGTCGTTAAGCTTCGTCCCGATGTAAGAATTCAACACAGATCCCCCCGACCGCAAAAGCATGATTAGAGTTATTATACAGCACACATTTTTCCAACGTCAACCAATCATTACCGTTCTCGACGCCATTTTTCGAAAATTTCAGCCAATTCTTTACTTAACGGAATTTTGGACAACGGTTTTTTTTCTTCGATCTTCTTCACTTTTCTTTCAATGCCCTTTTCGATTAATTCCATTTCGATGAGCAGTTCTCTTGCCGACTTACGTAGAGCACCTTGTCCAAAAATGGCCCACTGCTCTGTATAATCTGATGTTGCCACATGGATCTGTGTTCTACGATTGCTTAACGCAATGGCAAGCCGTTCAATTCTTTCATCCGCCGTTTCATTTTCCTTTGTAAAAATGACCTCAACCTGATAATTATTATACTTTTTCTCAATCCCTTGTACCCCGTAGGCGTCAAATACAATAATCACCCGGTAGCCTGTATAGGCCTGGTACTCCGCCATTTTTTCAACCAATAAATCCCTTGCAGCCGCTAAATCTTTATTTTTAAATTCCTGCAGGTCAGGCCATGCACCGATTATGTTATATCCGTCCACCAGCAAAATATTCATTTTTATCCCTCAAGTGGGTTACGTTTTCGATAAACCTCATACATTAGAAGTGCAGCAGCAACTGATGCATTAAGTGACGTTACCTTTCCAGCCATAGGCAGCCTGATTAGAAAATCACATTTATCCCGAACAAGCCTTCCCATGCCTTTCCCTTCACTGCCTATCACTAGACCAAGTGGCATCGCCCCATCAAATTGCCGATAATCTTCTTTCCCCTTAGCATCTGTTCCCACTATCCAAATGCCTCTTTCTTTTAGTTCGTCAATCGTTCTAGCCATATTTGTAACCCGTACAACTGGAATATGCTCAATCGCACCTGTCGAAGCCTTTGCCACCGTAGCGGTTAAGCCTACTGCACGGCGTTTTGGAATAATAATTCCATGGGCACCGGTTGCATCAGCGGTTCTCATAATAGAGCCCAGATTATGAGGGTCCTCAATTTCATCCAGAAGCAGAAAGAAGGGTGTTTCATTCTTCTTTTCTGCATTTGCAAATAAATCATCAATCTCTGCATATTGATAAGCTGCAACCTGCGCCAATACACCTTGGTGATTTCCCTCTACCAAACTATCCAATTTCTTTTTCGGTACAAATTGTACGAGAACATTTAACTCCTTTGCCATGCCCGTAATTTGCTGCATTTGCCCGCGTTGTGATCCTTCTGCAATCAGGATTTTGTTGATATCCCGCTCAGATTTTAATGCTTCAATAACAGGGTTTTTCCCCATGATGTAATCATGCTCTTGCACCATGTGATCCTTCTCCTTTCATATCATCAATCAGTTGAAAGGTATGGAGTATGATCTCCTCCAGCCTTTCTGTATTCCCAGCAAGATATAATGAGCCAAGCAGTGCTTCAAATGCCGTACTGTACCGGTAGGTTTGCACATCTGTATTTTTGGGTACGGAACCCGATTTAGCATTCCGTCCCCTTTTAATAATGGCTATTTCCTCGTCCCCGAAATAACCTTCCTCCATCATTTGATGAAGCACACCCGATTGAGCTTTAGCTGAAACATAACGCGTCGCGGCTTTGTGAAGTAAGTGCGGCTTAACATGCCCGTTTTGCAGCAAATGATATCTTACATATGTTTCAAAAATGGCATCTCCCATATAGGCAAGAGCGAGGCTGTTTAAAAGCTTCTCATTTACCTTTTGTTCATATTGCAGCATTTCATTAGCCTCTTTTCCATCTTGTACCTTGTGGTGTATCTTCTAAAATAATATTTAAATCCTTTAATTGATCACGAATTTGATCTGCTAATTGGAAGTCACGGTCTTTACGAGCTTGGATTCTTTTTTCAATCAATGCCTCAATTTCCTCATCTAGAAGAGCTTCTTCCTTTAACTGCAGCCCTAATACATTTGATAGATCTTCAAACAGCTTCATGAAACGCTCAATGACGCTTGTGTCTGTATTTTTCTCCATTAAATAACGATTAGCAAGGCTTGATAGCTCAAAAAGAACGGAAATGGCATTAGCCGTATTAAAATCGTCATCCATTTGTTGAATAAATTGCTCACGCAAACCATTCATATCCTCGATCCATGCATTATCATTATCTGTTAGGTTCGTGCTGGCCTCTTTACGGTGACTCAAGTTTTGGTAGGACGTTTTTATTCTCTCTAAAGCATTACGTGTATTATCTAATAGCTCATCACTGTAATTGATTGGATGACGGTAGTGAACGGACAGCATAAACAAACGCAGCACTTGCGGATTATGTCTTTTAATAATGTCATGTACAAGCACGAAATTTCCAAGAGATTTTGACATTTTCTCATTATCAATATTGATATACCCATTATGCATCCAATAGCGGGCAAATGGTTTGCCTGTTAACGCCTCAGATTGTGCAATTTCATTTTCATGATGCGGGAAGGTTAAATCCTGTCCGCCTGCATGGATATCAATTGTATCGCCCAGGTATTTTCTTGCCATCGCAGAGCATTCAATATGCCAGCCAGGTCTTCCTTTTCCCCAAGGACTTTCCCAATAGATTTCTCCCTCTTTGGCAGCCTTCCAAAGAGCAAAATCCAATGAATCCTGTTTCTTCTCGCCAACTGCAATACGAGCTCCGACACGCAGCTCATCAATCGATTGCTGTGAAAGCTTCCCATATTCATCGAATCGACGGGTATGAAAATAGACATCTCCTTCAGACTCATAGGCATAGCCTTTCTCAATTAAGGTTTTAATAAAATCAATAATAATATCCATATTCTCTGTTACACGGGGATGAATATCTGCTTTTTTGCAGCCCAATGCACTGACATCCTCAAAATAGGCCTCGATAAAACGGTTTGCAATTGTTGGTACATCTTCTCCAATTTCATTAGCTGCCCGGATTAATTTATCATCTACATCTGTAAAATTAGAAATATAGCGGACATCATAGCCGCGGAATTCTAAATATCTTCTAACAGTATCAAACACAATAGCTGGGCGTGCATTACCGATATGGATATAGTTATAAACCGTCGGTCCGCACACATACATTTTTACTTTTCCATCCTCAAGAGGAATAAAGTCCTCCTTTTTTCTTGTAAGAGTATTATAAATTTGAATAGTCATGCTGATTGAAGCTCCTTTCCTTCCTTAGGTCTTCCAATTCTAACTTTAATTTCGTAATTTCTTCCTGCAATTCATTTAACCGATCGGAGACAGGGTCTGGCAAATTGGCATGGTTTAAATCCTTATTAACCTTCACTCCAGCCTGCACCTTTACACGTCCTGGTATGCCTACAACCGTTGAATCAGCCGGAACATCTTTTAGAACGACTGACCCAGCACCAATTTTTGCATTCTCCCCAATAACAATGTTACCCAATACTTTAGCACCTGTTGCAATTAATGCGTTATCTTTTACGGTTGGATGACGTTTACCCTTCTCTTTCCCTGTACCGCCTAATGTTACTCCTTGATAAATGGTCACGTTATCACCGATTTCACACGTTTCTCCAATGACAACTCCCATTCCATGGTCAATAAAAAGCCGTCTACCAATTTTTGCACCGGGATGGATTTCTATTCCGGTAAAAAATCTGCTTACCTGTGAAACCACCCTTGCTAGAAAGAAAAACTTCTTTTTGTGTAAAGAATGAGCAAATCGATGTGACCATATGGCGTGTAGTCCTGAATAGGTTAGGATAACCTCTATATAACTTCTCGCCGCTGGGTCTTGCTCAAAAATAACCTGGACATCCTCTTTTAGATTTTTAAACACTGCTATCCCTCCCCTTTTGAAAAGTGCAAGCACCTTGCCATCTTTAGGCATGGCACCGGACACTGCTCGTAAAAATAAAAAAAGCGTCCCTGTCATAAAGACAGAGACGCTTGCGCGCGGTTCCACTCTGTTTAAGCCTCAAAGGAGACCTCCACTCTGCCCTGGTAACGGAGGGAACCGCCCATATCTACTATTCTAAAGTTCGACACAGGACTCTGAGACGCATTCAAAAAATGAGGGGCTTAAACCACTTTCAGCCGATGATGGTTCTCTCTAGCAAAAGCATCATTTTTTTACTCTTTCTCATCAACATTTTAACCAATATTCTCATACATTTACTATATTACACTTTTATGAATATGTTAATCAAATTATATTCATTACACGAGCATTTACTTTTTCTTTTCCTAAAAGCTCGATTGCTTTCATTAAATCAGGGCCATGTGTTTGTCCGGTAGTAGCAACCCTGATAGGCATAAAGAGGTTCTTCCCCTTATGGCCGGTAGACTTTTGTACTGCTTTTACAGCCTTCTTAATTTCATCTGCTGTAAAGGACTCCAGACTCTCTATTTCATGTAAAAACGCGGCTAAAACCTCTGGTACTTGCTCGCCTGAAATAATTTCCTTCGCTTCTTCATCCATAGAGACGATGTCCGTAAAGAATAGCTCTGAAAGCTCAACAATATCAGCTCCACAGCTCATTTTTTCCTGATTAAGGGCAATTAGCTCACGAGCCCATGTATTTTCCTCTTCCGTTCTTGTTTCCTTTACATAACCAGCCTTAACTAAATGTGGTAAAGCAAGCTCAACGACACGATCAAGCTCAATCTTTTTCATGTATTGGTTATTCATCCAAGCAAGCTTTTGTTTATCAAATAAAGCTGGAGACTTGGAAAGACGGCTGCTATCAAAGATATTAATAAACTCTTCGCGTGTGAAAATTTCTTCCTCCCCTTCAGGAGACCAGCCTAATAGAGCGATAAAGTTAAATAAAGCTTCTGGAATATATCCAAGCTCTTCGTATTGCTCAATAAATTGAATAATACTTTCATCACGTTTACTAAGCTTTCTTCGGCTTTCATTTACAATAAGAGTCATATGACCGAAAGTAGGACGCTCCCAGCCCAAAGCATCATAAATCATTAATTGCTTTGGCGTATTGGAAATATGATCATCACCGCGTAAAACATGGGAGATTTCCATTAAATGATCATCAACGGTTACCGCAAAATTATAGGTAGGAATTCCGTCTTTTTTCACAATAACATGATCGCCAATGCCGTCACTTTCAAATGAGACATTCCCCTTCACCATATCATCCCATGCGAATACCTGGCCTTCTGGAACTCTAAAACGGATGCTCGGTTCTCTTCCTTCCTCTTCAAGACGCTTTTGGTCTTCAGGTGTTAAATGACGACATTTGCCAGAATAAAGCGGATTTTCATTTCTTGCAACCTGCTCCTCACGTTCCTTTTCCAGCTCTTCAGGCGTACAATAGCATTTATAGGCCTTTCCATTCTCAAGAAGCTCATTATAATATTTTTGATAAATGTCATTTCTCTCTGATTGACGGTATGGGCCATATTCTCCTCCAATATCGACACCCTCATCCCAATCCATGCCAAGCCATTTTAAATATTTAAGCTGACTCTGTTCTCCGCCTTCAATGTTACGCTTTTGATCCGTATCTTCAATACGGATAATAAACTTCCCATTTTGATTTCGCGCAAACAGATAATTAAATAACGCTGTACGAGCATTACCAATATGCAGATGTCCAGTTGGACTCGGTGCATAACGTACTCGGATTTCGTTTGCCATAGCCTTCACGCCTCCAGTAAAAAATACAATTTAACTTATTTTCGTATGTATATCTTAGTCAGAATACCCTAATTTTCTCAATAAGACAACCGCCTGTGCGGCAATCCCTTCCCCTCGTCCAGTAAATCCTAGTTTTTCAGTGGTTGTTGCTTTTACATTAATATTCTTAGGTTCCGTCTCCAATAAAAAGGCAATTCTCTCCTTCATCGGAACGATATAAGGAGCCATTTTTGGTTTTTGGGCAATAATGGTACAGTCTGCATTCACCAGCTCGTACCCGTGCTCCTTCACAATACCCCAAACATGCCGGAGCAGCTTACTTGAATCAGCATCCTTAAAGTTAGGATCCGTATCGGGAAAGTGTCTGCCAATATCCCCTTCTCCAATTGCTCCCAAACAAGCATCTGCAACTGTATGTAACAGTACATCTGCATCAGAATGACCCAGAAGCCCCTTCTCATACGGAATCGTAATTCCGCCGATAATCAGGTCCCTGTTTTCTGCAAACTGATGTACATCAAAGCCCTGTCCAATTCGAAACATATCTATTAACTCCTTTTTGTCATACTTCTGCGCTTACGAATAATAGTCTCTGCAAAAAATAAATCCTCTGGTGTCGTGAGCTTAATGTTGTCATAATTCCCTTCTACAATCATTACATCATGACCAATCCGCTCAACTAGACTGGCATCATCCGTTCCTAAAAAGCCTTCTTCCTCTGCCCATTCATATGCTTGGCGCAAGAGGGACATACGAAAAGCTTGTGGAGTTTGGATTGCCCACAAGCTGGAACGTTCAACCGTCTCTATTACTTTATCATCCTTTACCTTTTTCACCGTGTCCTTAACTGGAACGGCCAGTACAGCTGCACCATGCAGCTCTGCAGATGAAACAAGGGAATGGATTTGATTACAATCAATAAACGGACGCGCCCCGTCATGCACGAGAACAATTCCATTTCCTTGTAAGGTTTTAACCCCATTGTATATGCTGTGCTGTCTTTCCGGTCCACCGGGAACAAAGCAAATGACCTTCGTTATACCATACTTCGTTAACAGACTGTGAAACTCCTTTTCATCTTGTTCATTAACAGCAAGAATAACTCCAGCGCAATTTTCGTCCCCTTCAAAAACCTTCAACGTATAAATAAAAACCGGAACACCCTCCAGCTCAAGCAAGAGTTTATTTTTCCCCGCTCCCATTCTTTTCCCCTGACCTGCTGCAGGGATAATGACTTGATAAGGCATAACCTGAGCTCCTATCTATGTATGCATGAAAACGCCGGAGTGAACTGCCGGCGCTTCGAGCTTATTCATGTCAGCTCAACATACATGAATTGTTTAACTAACCTTTAGAGTGCCTTTTCTAATAATTTAGGCTTTGCAAAAATCATCCTGCCTGCAGATGTTTGCAAAACACTAGTTACAAGTACATCAAGATGCTTACCAATATAATCACGGCCATCTTCTACAACGATCATGGTACCGTCGTCCAGATAAGCAACTCCCTGGTTATGTTCTTTTCCATCTTTGATGACCTGGACATGCATTTCCTCTCCCGGAAGCACTACTGGTTTTACTGCATTCGCTAAATCATTAATATTCAAAACAGACACCTGTTGCAGCTCACAAACTTTATTTAAATTAAAGTCATTAGTCACGACGACGCCATTTGTGATTTTTGCCAGCTTCACAAGCTTGCTGTCCACCTCTTGAATTTCATCAAAATCGCCTTCATAGATTTCCACTTTAATCGCAAGTTCCTTTTGGATGCGATTTAATATATCAAGTCCTCTGCGTCCCCTGTTTCTTTTTAACACATCAGAGGAATCAGCGATATGCTGAAGCTCAGCCAGAACAAACTGAGGAATCACAATCGTTCCTTCCAAAAAGCCTGTTTGACAGATATCTGCAATTCTACCATCGATAATAACACTCGTATCAAGAATCTTCAAAGCATTTTTACTCTCTTTTTCCGGTTCTTCTTCCGGTGTCTTTTTCCTCTTATTTGCTAAAAGGCCCAGCCATTCATCCCGCTTTTTAAATCCAACTGAAAATCCTAAATAACCAAATATTAGCGTCAGCAAAATCGGAGCAACTGTATTTAATATAGGTACTTCAATGGCATTAAGAGCATAGCCAATTAAAAAGGCAATAATAAGTCCAAAAGCAAGCCCTAAACTACCAAAAATAATATCTGTAATTGGTGCTCTTACTAATGTCTCTTCAAGCCACTTTACAAAATTCACTACATAGTCAATTGCCCAAAACGTTATAAAGTAAAAAATAATAGAACCTAGAATGACGGATACATATGGATTATTAATAAGAGGAATGTCATGTAAATTAACTAGTCTTAATAAGTCAGGGATTAAAAGGAGTCCCAGTGTTCCTCCAATAATGAGGAAACACGCTTGAACTATTCGTTTTAACATTCCTTCACCTCCTTTTTATTCATTATAAACAATTTGCAAAAAACGAAACCTATTTACATATATATTTTACTTTTTTTAATCAATAAAATTTTTTTATTCTTATCCATGTACTGTACTATGCTCTTTTAGATTAGCACCCTCTAAAAGAATGTGTCAAATAATTAATTTTCTATTTTAACACAATACAATAATTAGTTCAATAGTCTTTTTCTTTATAGGTATCGTTATACCTATAGAATCACTTGAAGCTACGATCAGCAAAGAATTGGTCCTTTAATAGCTTTAAGCCATCCTTAATTTTTCTTGCCCTTACGTCACCGATTCCCTCCACTTCATCCAATTCAGCTACAGATGCTTTAATAATGGATGGAAGATCATGAAAACGATCAATCAAATTTTCAATGATTACCGGCGGTAACCGAGGTATTTTCCTAAGAATTCGGTATCCACGAGGGCTTTTCACCTCATCAAGGTGGACATAGCCCTGATAGCCGAACTGCTTTAAGACAAGATTGTCCTCAATTACCTCCATATGGGCAAACTCATGCAGTTTTTTCATGACTTCACTAACGTTTACATTTCTTGAATAAGCGTAATCCTTAATAATCAGCTTTGCTTCTTTCTCCATATCAATTAGAAGCTCATTCATTTGAAGCTGAATAAGCCTTCCTTCTGTTCCTAATTCACTTAAATAGTTCAGTAATTCATTTTTAATTCTTAGCACCATTGTAAATCGATGCAGTGTCTGTAAAATATCGCTATAGGTGACAAGCTCTTCAAACTCCAAGATACTTAAATTGGTTACGCTTTGTTCTAATACTGCTTTATATTTCTCCAATGTTTGCACTGCTTGATTGGCCTTTGCCAGGATAACCGCAATCTCCCGGAGCGCATACCTGAACTGACCTTGATAAAGGGTAATAACATTTCTTCTTTGTGAAATAGCAATGACTAGAGCACCCGTCTGTTTCGCAACCCTCTCTGCCGTGCGGTGACGCATACCAGTTTCAGAGGAGGGGATATTCGTATCAGGATCTAATTGAGCGTTCGCAATTAAAATCTCACTGCCTGACTCATTCAAAATAATGGCTCCATCCATCTTGGATAGTTCATACAAATAGCTCGGCGAAAATGGGCATTGAATCTTAAAACCTCCATTAACAAGCGTCTTAACCTTTTCATCACAGCCTAACACAATTAATCCACCTGTATTAGCTCGAAGAACATTATCAATTCCTTCCCGAATAGGCGTTCCAGGGGCCATAAATTGTAAGATTTTACTCATTGTTTGATCGCCAGACTTTTTGATTTCCACTCTTTATCCCCCTAAAGCAGCTTTTAGTGCTTCACCAACAGAAGCTACTCCAATTAATTCAATCCCTTCTGGTCCTTTCCATCCGCCAAGATTGTTCTCTGGCAGGATAATACGCTCAAAGCCAAGCTTTGCAGCTTCCTGTACCCGCTGTTCAATTCGGGAAACCCGTCTAACCTCACCCGTTAGACCTACCTCTCCAATCACACAATCTGTCGGTCTAGTAGGCTTATCGCGGAAGCTGGAAGCGATGCTTACGGCAACTGCCAAATCAATGGCTGGTTCATCTAATTTAACGCCGCCCGCCACCTTTAAATAGGCATCCTGATTTTGGAGTAGCAGCCCGACTCGTTTTTCTAGCACCGCCATGAGAAGCGGGACACGATTATGATCGATACCGGTCGCCATTCTTCGCGGGTTTCCAAAGCTTGTCGGTGAAATAAGCGCCTGAATTTCCACCAGTACAGGTCTTGTTCCTTCCATTGATGCAACGACCGTGGACCCCGCAGCACCTTGAGAACGTTCTTCTAAAAAAATTTCTGAAGGATTTGCTACTTCCTCTAGACCTGCTTCTTTCATCTCGAAAATCCCCATCTCGTTTGTCGACCCAAACCGGTTTTTCACAGCACGAAGAATACGATATGTATGATGGCGTTCACCTTCAAAATATAAAACAGTATCAACCATATGCTCTAGTAATCGAGGACCGGCAATGGACCCTTCCTTTGTAACATGACCGACAATGAAAATCGCAATCCCTTTTGTTTTACCAATTCTCATCAGTTCGGACGTACATTCACGTACCTGTGAGACACTACCCGGGGCAGAGGTAATTTCAGGATGATAGACTGTTTGTATCGAGTCTACAATGACAAAGTCAGGACGAACGTTCTCAATTGTACGGCTAATTTCCTCCAGACTCGTTTCAGCATATACAAGCAGATTATCAGAGGATATTCCTAGACGGTCTGCTCTCAGCTTTGTCTGACGCAGAGATTCTTCCCCGGATATATATAACACAGAGTGTTTTTTTTGTGCCAATTGTGAGGAAACCTGTAGCAACAAGGTTGACTTACCTATTCCAGGGTCTCCTCCTATCAGAACAAGTGAACCTCTAACAATTCCGCCGCCTAATACTCGATTTAACTCATTAGAATCCGTATATATTCTTGCTTCGTTGACGGTTTCCACCGCGGTTATCGGCGTTGGCTTTGCAGCAATCTTTGATTCCTCCGAATGCGCAAATGCCCCTCTTCTAGAAGAAGCCTTTTCCACTTCCTCTACCATACTATTCCAGTTTCCACAACCAGGACATTTCCCCATCCATTTAGGTGATTCATATCCGCATTCATTACAAATAAATTTCGTTTTTCTTTTAGCCACTTGCTTTTCTTCACTTCCTTAGGACATTACCTATTCTATTTTGTCTAGAAGTATAGTATACGGGTTTTCTACGAGAATGAGTACTTATTGCATTTTACTAAAAAGAGGTACACGTATTATTTCCGTGTACCTCTTGCTGTAATCTTAGTTTTGTAATTGTGATTCAGGCTGTGGTTCTGATGCTTTGATTGTAAATTCTTCATTTACAACATCAATAATTACATCTTGACCAGTTAGAACAGTTCCCTTTAGCAGCTCCTCTGACAAACGATCCTCAATATGCTTTTGAATCGCTCTGCGAAGCGGGCGGGCACCGTACTCAGGGTCATACCCTTCAACTGAAATTTTTTCTAATGCAGCATCAGTCAGCCTCAATGTAATGTTCTGCTCTTTTAAACGTTTTGTTAATTGTTCAGACATTAAAGAGACAATTTCCTTCAGGTGTTTCTTCTCTAATGCATGGAATACGATGATTTCATCAATACGGTTCAGGAATTCTGGACGGAATGCCTTTTTAAGCTCCTCCATTACCTTACCCTTCATATCCTTATAATCCTGGTTAGCATCTTGAATGTTAAATCCAACATATTTATTTCTTTGTAAAGCAGATGCTCCAACGTTAGATGTCATAATTAAGACGGTATTTCGGAAGTCCACTGTGCGTCCCTTAGAATCCGTTAATCTTCCATCCTCTAATACTTGAAGAAGTATATTAAAGACATCCGGATGAGCCTTTTCAATTTCATCCAACAGGACGACAGAATATGGTTTTCTTCTCACTTTTTCAGTCAGCTGACCGCCTTCCTCATAGCCGACATAGCCTGGAGGTGATCCAACAAGTCTTGAAGTGGAATGCTTTTCCATGTATTCGGACATATCGATCCGAATCATGGCATCTTCATCGCCAAACATTGCTTCAGCTAATGCACGCGCTAATTCCGTTTTACCTACACCAGTTGGTCCAAGGAATACGAATGATCCGATTGGACGCTTAGGATCCTTTAAGCCAGCACGTGCACGGCGAACAGCTTTGGAAATAGCAATGACAGCTTCCTCCTGACCAATAACACGTGAATGAAGAATTTCTTCTAGCTTCAATAATTTATCCGTTTCTGTTTGCTGAAGTTTTGAAACAGGAATTCCAGTCCAGCTTGATACAACACTTGCAATATCATCAACTGTTACTTCGCTGTTTTCTTTTCCTTGCTTTTCCTTCCAAATCTTCTTCGTTTCCTCTAGCTGTTCACGAAGGCGCTGCTCTGAGTCTCGTAAAGAAGCAGCTTTTTCAAATTCCTGGCTTTGAACGGCTGCATCCTTTTCCTTTCGCACTTCTTCAAGCTTTACTTCCAGCTCCTTTAAATTAGGCGGTGTTGTATAAGAGCGAAGACGAACCTTTGAACCAGCTTCATCAATTAAATCAATTGCCTTATCCGGAAGGAAACGGTCAGAAATGTAACGGTCAGATAATTTAACAGCTGCTTCAATGGCATCATCTGTGATGGATACTCTATGATGCGCCTCATATCTGTCACGCAGCCCTTTTAAAATTTGAATGGATTCATCTGCAGTCGGTTCATCAACCATGATTGGCTGGAATCGTCTTTCTAAAGCGGCATCCTTCTCAATATATTTACGGTATTCATCTAATGTCGTTGCACCGATACATTGCAGCTCTCCACGGGCAAGTGACGGCTTTAGAATATTTGATGCGTCAATAGCTCCTTCAGCTCCGCCAGCCCCAATCAATGTATGCAGCTCATCAATGAATAATATAATATTACCTGCCTGGCGAATTTCATCCATTACTTTCTTTAAACGGTCTTCAAACTCACCGCGATATTTTGTACCTGCTACGACTGTTCCCATATCAAGCGTCATAACGCGTTTGTTACGGAGGATTTCCGGCACTTCATTATTTACGATTTGCTGTGCAAGTCCTTCAGCAATTGCCGTTTTACCTACCCCTGGTTCACCAATAAGGACAGGGTTATTCTTTGTACGTCTACTTAACACTTCGATTACACGTTGAATTTCTTTGCTTCGCCCAATTACCGGGTCTAAGCTTCCTTCACGAGCAATAACGGTTAAGTCACGGGCTAAGCTGTCAAGAGTAGGTGTGTTAGCACTTGCTGCAGAACCACCCTGATGTGCGCCGGATTCGTTGCTGCCAAGCAGCTGCAATACTTGCTGGCGGGCTTTATTTAAGCTAACACCTAGATTATTTAGTACACGTGCTGCAACGCCTTCGCCTTCACGAATAAGTCCAAGCAAGATATGCTCAGTTCCAACATAGGAGTGTCCCAGCTTTCTTGCCTCATCCATTGATAGTTCGGTTACTTTCTTTGCTCGTGGTGTGTAATGAATGGACCCGGCTGCATCCTGGCCTCTGCCAATCAAATCTTCAACTTCCTTCTGAATTTTCTCTGAGCTGAGTCCTAATGCATACAATGCTTTTGCTGCTATTCCCTCGCCCTCACGGACAAGCCCTAATAAAATATGCTCTGTTCCAATATTATTATGACCTAATCGTATCGCTTCTTCCTGGGCTAAAGCCAGCACCTTTTGAGCTCTTTCTGTAAATCGTCCAAACATCATGTCCACTTCCTCCCTACTCTTGTTTTTCTAAATTTAATCTTTCTCTTATGAGAGTAGCCCGACGAATATCCCGTTCATTTGGCCTTAATGGACCACCGGCATATTGCTGTAGAAAACCAGGCTGTGTTAATATCATCAATTCATTTAATATATTTTGGGAAATATTTTTTATATAACCCATGTCAATACCAAGCCTAACATCTGATAAGCATCTAGCTGCTTCTTTTGTTTCGATGATTCTGCTATTTGCTAAAACTCCATAGGATCGGTAAACCCTATCTTCTAACTGTATATTTGATGTCTTAGATAATGCGTCACGGGCTGAACGCTCCTGTGAAACTATCTGACTTACTACACTTATTAAGTCGTCTACAATGTCCTCCTCAGATTTACCTAAGGTAATCTGGTTAGAAACTTGAAAGATGTTACCTAATGCTTCGCTACCCTCTCCATAAATTCCTCTAACAACTAACCCGAGTTGATTAATTGCTGGGATAATACGGCTCATTTGCTGTGTAAGAACAAGTCCCGGAAGATGCATCATTACAGAAGCCCGAAGCCCAGTCCCAACATTAGTTGGACAGCTTGTTAAATAGCCAACTGTTTCATCAAATGCGTAGGTAACATAATCCTCTATCCAGTCATCAATTTCATTCGCCATAGCCAATGCTTCTTGAAGCTGCAAGCCCGGGAATAAACATTGTATTCTAATATGATCTTCTTCATTAATCATTACACTGATTTTTTCATTTTCTGAAAGTAAGCATGCTCCATGGTTCGCATCTTCTGCAAGATTAGGGCTTATTAAATGTTTTTCTACTAATACTCTCTTTTGAAGAGGTTGAAGATCTTGCATGATGAGTAAATCCATTTCACCAGCTTTTGTAAAAGGATGACTCTGCATCTTATTTTTGATTATTTGAATAATTTCTAAGGCTTCTTCATTTGAATATAAAAGCGGAAATCTGTATTGATTTATATTGCGAGCTAACCGTATTCTCGAACTTAAGACAATATCAGAATCAGGGCCTTCAGCGCTCATCCAAGAGCTTACAGCTTGATTCAAAAAACGCTCCAGCGACAAGTTATTCCCCTCCTCTAGCAGTTTCATCTAATTTTCGATCTAATGAGCGGATCTCGTCTCTAATAATTGCTGCTTTTTCAAACTCTTCATTTGATATTAAATCTTGAAGCTGCTGCTTTAACTCTCCAATACTTTTCATAATATGCATTGAACCGCCAATCCTTTTGGGTATTTTGCCTTTATGAGAAGAGTTACCGCTGTGTAGTCGTTTGTAAATTGGCTTTAGTTGATTTTTAAATGTGGTATAGCAGTTAGAGCACCCAAATCTACCGTTTTTAATAAACTGTGGAAATGTCATTTTACAATGCTCACATTGTAATATTTCCTGTTTTTCAAATGGGTTTTGTTGGGCCTGTTGAATCTTTGGTTCTATATTGAACAACCCTGCTAATATATTATTTATCGAAAATCCTGATGGATTAGCAAGCATAAACATTTCGCCTTTTTCTGATGCACACTTTTCACAAAGGTGAAATTCCTCTTTTTGGCCATTCACTATTTTTGTAAAATGAAGTGTTGCCGGTCGCTGATTACATTCCTGACATACCATGGTATCCACCTCTTTACCAACTAATCATTTATTTATATTTTAATGTTTGAAGCATAGCTTTCAACATTCTTGCTCGTAATTCGTCACGATGGGGAAGATCAATATATAAAACAGATCGATCAATCACACTCAACATGATTCTTGCCTCTCGGTCCGTAATGATTCCTTCTTCAACAATGCGGAAAATGACATCCTCTGCACTGCCTTGAGTCACTCGGTTTTGAATTAGATTCATCAATTGTTCAATTAAATCAGCATGGTCATATGACTGGACTTTTATAATTCTGATATAACCTCCGCCACCTCGCTTGCTCTCAACAACATAGCCCTTTTCTACTGTAAATCGTGTATTGATAACATAATTTATTTGTGAAGGAACGCATTGGAATTTATCGGCTATTTCATTACGTTTGATCTCTACTATTTCTTTCTCACTCATCTCTAAGACTTGTTTTAAGTAGTTTTCAATAATATCCGAGATGTTTCTCACCAAGCTTCCTCCTTTCTGACTTTGACTATATTTGACTTTTATTATACATGATTTACATGACTTCTGGCAAATAATCAGACTTTAGTAATTTTCCCATTTTCTGCTTTTCTCAAACCCTGCAGAAATCGAATTCTTAGTATATGTATATGTTAGATGTCGATAAAATGACCAATCTGTCTGTTATTTTGGAAATGGATAGTCTTTTTGTAGAATAGAAAAACTGCATGGTGTGAAGTCCATGCAGTTTTTCTGTTTCTATTTTAAAGAGAACACAAAAAAAGAGTACCCTATTGGATACTCCCTTGCTTGGCGGCGTCCTACTCTCACAGGGGTAAGACCCCAACTACCATCGGCGCTGAGAAGCTTAACTTCCGTGTT
>NZ_JBHZRC010000001.1:0-777083 GCF_043641075.1 Niallia oryzisoli
AGTGTTATCGCTATCAGCAAGCTCTAGCGCAGTCTCATCAGCAGGTAAGTCGACCTCAGTGTTATCGCTATCAGCAAGCTCTAGCGCAGTCTCATCAGCAGGTAAGTCGACCTCAGTGTTATCGCTATCAGCAACCTCTAGCGCAGTCTCATCGTCAGGTAAGTCCACGTCAGTGTTATTAGGAATATTCTCATTATTTGTTTCAACTTGGTCGGTAACATCCAAATCTCTAGATGGTTCACTGGCAGCTGAGCCTTCAACTAAATGATCGTCTGTCAAATCTTTAGTCATCTCAACAATAGATGGACCTTCAACCGCATTATTGACAGGCTTTGCTGCATTGTCACTTGTATGCGAACTTTCAGCCTTTTGGTCAGTGGAGAAGTCATTAGTGTGGTTAATGGAAAGTGATTTGATGTTCTCTAAAATGATTGTAATGGATTCGACATTGTTAGAAATAGGTAAAACCTGGTTAGCAGGATTCACTGCTTGCTGTGGTTGTTGTGGTTGTTGAATCAGATTTGGTGAAGTTCCTCCGGTACAATTTGCACAAAGAGAAATCGTTAGGTCTTGATTAGCAAGCTGTTTGATTTTAGATATTGTTAGTAATTTTCCATTTTTAGGATTAATACCGGAATACATAAAACGCGCTGAATGGTGTCTTCCGATTTGATTTTGTTGTAAAAGAAGCGTAAAGATTCCGGTAGTGTGTTCTCCTGTTTTAGGATTTGTAGCCATACCAGTTCCAGAAGATAGTAAGTATATCCCTTCAGGTGTTGAATAACTAACAGGAGGATTAAAACTTGTTGGAGTAAATTGATGTTTCGTTTTAACTGTAATTTGACTGTTAGAAGTGGAATTGTTAGGAGAAATATTTGCTCGAATGATTCCTGCTTTTGTGGAACCGCTGCATTCACATGCACCTGTAACATTCGTCAAACTATTATTACTTCCACCATTAAGTTGAATCGTGGGTTTCACCTCAATGTGTGGCATAAAATTAGGATGAAATTTATTCTTAACTTTTACTTTTCTCTTTTTACCCATTAAAACCATCCCCTTCCTGAGATACAGATTATGTTACAGACCCCCATGCTGTACAAGGTATCTACCTATTGTCATATAAATAATAAAAAGGCACAGACAGAGGTCGGTTCTTCTACATCTATTGACAGATTCCAACAGCTGATAAACTTCATAGTTTTACAGAATGTGGAACAAACTGTGCCGTAAGGATGAGTTAAATTTATCGACAAAAAAGCATGGTACTTTCATACCATACTTTTAACAGTGTTTAACTTTTTCTTATTGTTTGATCTCGTTACGACTATCTTTAATAGACCAGCCTGTTTTTAATCCTAGAATGAACCATCCAAGTGCAAGGGCTCCTATTCCAAAAATGGTATCTCCAATCATTCTAAGCCAAATAAAGGTTTGTACCGTATCCTGATGGAGGAAATCAGCAGACCTAGCATACCACATTCCGTGCTCAACGCTAGCCCATGTCTGCATAAGTCCAACTGGAAGGAGACTTAATAGAACCATTAACGCAAGTCCGATATTAATAGCCCAAAAAGCAAAGCTGAGCATTTTTGTTTTCCATACCTTTTGACCTGTCAAGCCTTTTAAACAGAACAGCATGAGCCCGATGCCAAGAACTCCGTAAACACCAAAAAGGGCCGTATGTCCATGTACCGGTGTTGTATTAAGTCCTTGCATATAATAAAGCGCAATCGGAGGGTTGATAAAAAATCCGAAAAGACCGGCACCTACTAAATTCCAAAAAGCGACTGCCACGAAACAATAGATTGGCCACTTATAGGCTTTGACCCATGGCTTAACACGGCTATGTGTCAGATTTTCATAGGCTTCAAATCCGATTAACACAAGCGGTACAACCTCTAATGCACTGAAAACAGCCCCAAAGGCCATAACTCCCATCGGTGTTCCGCTGAAGTATAGGTGATGAAACGTTCCAATGATGCCTCCAAATAAGAAAATAATCGTTGAAAAAAGTACAGACGCCGTTGCAGTTGTTGTACGTAAAAGTCCCATTCTGGTAAAAAGAAAGGCCATAACAACCGTCGCAAATACTTCAAAAAATCCTTCTACCCATAAATGCACAACCCACCAGCGCCAATATTCAGCCATGGATAAATGGGTTTGCTGACCCCATAATAAACCTGGGATATAGAATAGTGGAATTGCAGTTGCAGCAATGATAAACATCATTAAGAGATGACGGTCCTCTTTCGATTTTTTAAAGGCAGGTAACAGGGCTCTCCCCATTAAATATAACCAGAGGAATAGACCAATTGTTAAGAAAAGCTGCCAGAAACGACCTAAATCTACATATTCATACCCCTGGTGGCCAAACCAGAAGTTTGTTGCAAGGTCGAATTTCTGAAACACACCCATCCATTGTCCAGCCATCGAACCCACAACAATTATTAATAGGCAAACAAATAGAAAGTTTACGAGTGCCCGTTGAAATTTTGGTTCATGACCTGAAACAGCAGGGGCCATGAACAAACCGGTAGCAAGCCAAGCGGTTGCAATCCACAAAATTCCCAATTGGGTATGCCATGTACGCACAACAGAATAGGGGATCCATTCTTGAATCGGAATGCCATACAAACCAGAGCCTTCCACTGCGTAATGGGCAGAAAGTACCCCTAGTGCAATTTGGACGACAAATAAAGCCGCGACAACCCAGAAATATTTTAGGGTCGCTTTCATAGAAGGTGTTGGGGATAGTGCCAATAATGGATCCTTTTCTGGATACACCTCCTCAATATGCGGTTCCTTTTGCCTTTGGACTGCAAAATACCAAGCTAAAGCACCGACTCCTGCCAATAGCATAACAAAACTTACAACAGACCAAACGACCATTTCGCCAGTTGGTTTATTATCAATTAAATCTTCATTTGGCCAGTTATTTGTATAGGTAATATCGCTTCCAGGGCGATTTGTTGCCGCTGCCCATGTACTCCAAAAGAAAAAGGTATTCATTGCGCTCATCCGTTCAGTATCCTTTACCGTATTCTTTGGGATGGCATATTGATCACGAAGCTCGGTAAAATCCGGATCATCCATAAATAATCCTGTATAATAATTATTTAAATATTGAAAGGCATCTGCACGATCATTTGAAATGACAAGTGTTTTAGTTTCCTTATCAAAGGTATTCGTCCGTATTTCCTTCTTTAAGCGGGCTTTCAATTGGGCTTGCTGCTCTTCATTTAAGCCTTCAAAGTCCTTCCCAAACTCTGCTTTTCCCCATTTATTCAAAATAAACAGTGATTCCCGATGGAGCCAATCTGCATTCCAGTCAGGAGCGACATAAGCCCCATGTCCCCAAATACTTCCTACCTCCTGACCTCCAATGGATTGCCATACATTTTGACCATCTTTAATATCTTGGCCTGTAAATAGTACAGTACCATCTTCTGTAACAACAAGTTCAGGAACGGGAGGCATAACCTGATAAATACGACCACCAAAATAACCTAAAATAGCAAAAGATAGAATGATTACTAAACTTAATGTTATCCATAAACGACGATAGTTCATAACATTCCTCCTCATTTCAAATGGAATTCTTCCTAAATATTTTGTAAACCAAGCATTGCTAGTTATATTTACCAAAGATGTTTATTTTATGTATGTTTATAGCTCTTTACTATTTTTGAAAGAATAAAGTCAATCTTTTTTGGTTCGTTCAAGCAGTTTGGTATGATGAAGTTAGTATGTATTAAGGAGATGATTGTCAGTGGAGAAGAAAGTTCAAATTGGAAAAACAGAGCTTTATGTTCATCCGATTGGATTGGGTACGAATGCGGTCGGAGGTCATAATATATTCCCAAATCTAGATGAAGAGGCAGGCAGAGAATTAGTACGTTCAGGCTTAGAGAATGGGATTAACTTTATTGATACAGCCTATATGTATGGTCCCAAACGCTCTGAAGAAATTATCGGTGAAGTCATAAAGGAAAGGGCGAATCGATCTGAAATCGTGATTGCCACAAAAGCTGCTCATCAATTTATTGGGAATGAAATAAAAGTAAATAATTCGCCTGCTTTTTTAAAGCAGTCAGTAGAGGAAGCCTTACAACGCCTTCAAACAGACTATATCGATTTATTTTACATACATTTTCCTGACCAGGATACACCAAAGGATGAAGCGGTCGGGGCATTGAAGCAGCTGAAGGATGAAGGGAAAATACGCTCAATTGGGGTATCGAATTTTTCCATGGATCAATTACTAGAAGCGAATAAAGATGGCTATGTTGATGTTATTCAGAACGAGTATAATCTATTAAATCGTGAGGCTGAGAAGGAGTTGTTTCCATATGTAGTAGAAAATAAAATTTCCTTTATCCCATACTTCCCGTTAGCTTCAGGATTACTGACAGGAAAATATGATAAACATACAAATTTAGCAGAAAAACGTGGGAAGTTTTTTGAAAGGGAATTGTTTGAATCTACCCTGGAAAAAGTAGAGAAAATCCGCAAGCTGGCGTCAACCAAGGATGCAGAAGTGGCTCATCTTGTGTTGGCTTGGTATTTGACTCGTGAGGCTATAGATGTGATTATTCCGGGCGCGAAAAGGGCTGAACAAGTTCTGCAAAATCTTAAAACGTTAGAGGTTCGGCTGAATGAGGACGAGATACGAGAGATTGATCGGATTTTTCAATAGTAAAAGGCTTGATAGTAAGTAAATAAAACAACAACTAGGGGACTTCTACTGAAGATCCCCCCTATGTTGTTTGTGGAATGTAATCAACCTATTAGTAGTCTTTTGAATTAGACTTTTTGGATTTTAGCTGGGAAACTATTAATTGTTCCAGACGTTCATAAAGGTTCAACAGTTTCTTTGTGAAGTCTTGTTTCGGAATGATCTGAAAAACGACTAATGCAACAATGCTGCTAATTAAGGCTCCAGTTAGAACGTCTGCGGGATAGTGGACACCTATCCAGATGCGTGAAATTCCTACAAAAAGAGGGGGAATTAACCATAAAAATCCGATCTTTTTGTTAAAAAGCCAAAACGTAACACAAAACGAAAAAAATAAGATTGTATGGTCACTTGGAAAGGAATTATCAACAGCTTTCTCAATTAATTGATTCACGTCGGATAACTCGGCAAAGGGTTGATTGTTTGAGTGAAAGAGACCTGCCACCTTTCCTGTTATCTCGGACAAGATAAATGTAATGGAAGCACATAAAATCATAATTCTATTCTTTTTAACCCGAGAAACCCAAAATATTATAATCATTGCTGCTAAAAATAAGATCAAATACTCAGCGATGAAAATCATAACTGGATTTAAGAATGTGTAGTGTTTCCCTAATTCATTAATCATTCTAAATAAATGGATATTTAATGTTGATTCCATACCGTACTACTCCTTCCAAAATAAAACTCATAGATGTATTCTAGAAAAAAAGCATTCTATTCCCCATCGATTCTCCTTACAGTTTCAAGGTCAAACATTACATTTTTGTAATCTTTGAAGGCAGAACGTCAGTCTTTCCCAAAATTTGCTTTACAAGTCGACTAATTAGTTATAGAATTCCTATGTACCTAAAAATTCTAGGTAGGTGAGAACATGTTTGATCGTGAGTTAGTGAAGGGAAGTACATCGCTATTATTGCTACAGCTGTTAGGCGAGCGGGATATGTATGGATACGAGCTTGTCAAGGAGCTGGAAAAGCGAAGCGGAAATGAGTTTTCTATAAAGGAAGGCACATTGTATCCGGCATTACATAAGCTTGAAAAGCAGGAATATATCGAGTGCTATTGGCAGGAGCAGGAAAAAGGACCAGCCAGAAAGTATTATTGTATTACTGAGGCTGGTAAAGAAATGCTTCAAGAAAAAACCCGTGAGTGGAATGACTTTGTTTCCGTTATTAACAAGGTGATAGGGAGAAAAAATCATGGAACGGCTAAAGAATGAGTTCTTAACAGAGCTTGCTAATTGTCTTAACGGTCATCAAGAAAAGGCTTCCATCCTTTTGGAATATGAAACCCATCTTAATGAACTGCTTATAGAACTTGATCAAATAAATGATGAATCTGAAATCCGTGATCAAATGAATAGGAGATTTGGGACACCAAAAGAAATTGCTGCCATGTGGGAAGAAGAGCTTTCTGTTACGCCGAGTAACATGAAATGGCTATTTATTGCTGTTAATATTCTTTTTTTCGGCGGTGGCTCCATTTTCACTCTCGCACATAATCTCTTTGATTGGAAGTGGCTTACGACTCTTTGGACTCAATTAACCTCAATTCCAATCTTGATTGCGCTGGTTTACATGGTTTTCTGGGCATTGCTAGGCTATGAAATAGGCAAGGGCTTTGGTCACAAAGGCAAGAGGCTGATGAAAAAGACATTCATATTAGCTTTAATTCCGAATCTAACGCTTATGGGTTTAACGGTTTTCCGAATTATACCGCATAAATGGTTTTATCCTTTATTAAACGAAAGCTTTATGGCTATCTGTATTTTGCTTACACTTCTTTTATACCCAGTTTGTTTGATAAGCTATCAATGGGGGAAAAAAGCTTCTATATAAGCTTTTTTTTACCATTCTACATAGAAATACTATATATGTAGAATATCGATAATGATGGTTCTTTTTTTACTCTTATACATAGAAAATCTATGTATATAAAATCAGGAGGTTTTGAACATGGAGATTAAATTGGAAAAGCAGGATTGGATTTTTTTTCTATTGTGTCTGCTTGTTGGTGTGCTTGCAGAGGAGTCTTTCTTTAGAGGTCAGATCGGTATTTCCTATTTTGTGTTTATCATAGTCTTTTATTCCGTATTTTTTTGGAGGTTTCGCTTATTTTCACTCTCAAACCAGCGGCTGGGATATCTTGTACTAATCATCATCTGGATATTGGCAGCATGCTATGCTTTGTATGACATGACTCTTTTTTATGGAATGAATATACTGGTGATTCCTGGACTTGTTATCTTTCATCTTGCTTTGAGTACATCTCCAAAGAACTTGAATGGGAGTCAACTATCTTTCTTTGTATGCATGATCATTCGTATTGCTGATAGCATTCGCTACAACGCCTTTTTTACAAAACATCTATCCACAATGTTTAAGGGGAAACATGGTAACAAGCACTTTGCTGTAGGGACAAAAATACTAATTGGAATCCTGATTTCAGTCCCCTTTTTATTTATTATATTAAATTTATTAATTGAGGCAGATACCCAGTTTGAAAGATTGATAAGTAGTATCCCGCATTTGCTAAGTTTTCGGGTTGAATATATTTTCCGTGTGGCAATTATCCTAATCTATACTTTTGGCTTCTTCGGCTATCAACAGGTGCTATTAAAAAAAGATTTTCAAATTATGAAGCCTATTCAATGGAGGGGAGTGGCGATAGATGGGATTATTACTTTAACTGTACTTGTTCTGCTAGATTTAGTGTACATCCTATTTGTTGCCGTTCAATTTACGTACTTCTTCAGCGGCACATTGGAAGCCGGCTACACCTATGCAGAATATGCACGCCGTGGATTTTTTGAGTTACTATTCGTCACCTTAATTAACTTATCCGTAACAACAGCGGTCATTACCTTGACGAAACATACACATGGGTTCCTGAAAAACTCAATTCGATCAGCTTTGACCATTTTAGTTCTATCCAGTGGTGTTCTGCTTGTTTCAGCTTTTATGCGTATGTCGATGTATGAAGAAGCATATGGTTTCACGTTCACAAGAGTACTGGTCCATTCCTTTATGATTTTCTTATTCGTTATTTTTGCTTATACTCTAGTGAAAATTTGGTTAGAGAGACTATCCTTGTTTCATTTCTACTTTATTGCGGCCCTAATATATTATGCGGGTATGAATGTCATTAACATGGACGAAATTGTAGTCGACCGTAATATTGCACGCTTTGAGAAAACCGAGAAAATAGATATCTACTATTTAAATGAGTTGTCGTCCACCGGAACCCTCGGGCTGATTAAGCTTTATGAAAAAAATCCTCAGATACCAGGGTTAAAGGAGCTGCTTCAACAACGAAAAGCAGAAAGCGAGTATTCCCATATCAGCTCGTGGCAGTCTTATAATCTAACTAGAGATAGAGTACATGAAAAGCTTGGTGAATTAGATTTATGATTTATAAAGCATAGGGACGGTTCTTTTGCTTCCTTGAAGCAAAAGAACCGTCCCCATGCTTATATTTTTGATTAGAGAAATGATTTTTTTTGAAATATATTGTTAGTTTGGAGCAATTGATGATGAAAATAACAAGTTTGTTACATACAAGGAATGCATTTTTTCGCATGCCCTTTGTTATATAGTTGCATATGAATAGAATTTTCTAGATGAAGAACGGGAGGTATTAGATGGTAGATTACGTTTATGCCGAACAACTGAAAAAGGAATTCAAAGTCGTGGCCAGCTTTTATAATCAGAAGGTAAAAGGGAAAGTTTTTCCATGCCGAAACCACGCATATGTTATCCGAAAAGGGAACCAGTTGAATCATGAAGTAAACGCCATCTTGATTCTAATGAATCCGGGAACATCCTCACCAATCCGAAAGGAAGCATTTGTTCCTACACTTAACCTGGAGCTTCCAAGCTGTATTCCTTACATTGAAGCTAAGCCGGATCCGACTCAATATCAAGTCATGCGGCTAATGAAAGTAAAAGACTGGACACGTGTTTCTATTTTAAATCTATCCGATTTATGTGCCGGGAATTCAGAAGATTTTAAGAAACTATTGCAGGAGGCAGAAGACTCCGGTTTTCATTTTCATAGTATATTTTCAGTAGAAAGAGAGAAAGAACTGCAATCTCAATTATCGACTGCAAACGGACCCATTCTACTCGCTTGGGGAACAAACGGAATACTCGAACCACTAGCAAACAAAGCATTAAAAAAATTACCCTCAGAAAGAATAAAAGGACTCAAATCTACCAACAAACCATTCTATTATCACATCAATCCCATCCTAAAAGAAAAACAAATAGAACTACTAACAAAAATGAATCAAACTATTTAAGAAGCAGGGGGACGGTTCTTGTGCTTCCGAATGAATAAGAATATAACGGGTTTAGAGTTATTCTCTTACCCGTTTTTTTGTGTTATGGCTTGGTAAAAATGGAAAAGAATAATAAAGATGATAAAATGAATGGTGCCAAATTTGAATTGTAAATCTGTTATGTTTACCGTTCACGTAAAAAAGAAAAGAAGGAGAGTGCAAAGATGTCAGTTCATACTTATAAAGCAACATTATCAAACGGAGAGGAAATTGGTCTCGATACCTATAAAGGAAAAGTAATGTTAATTGTAAATACAGCAAGTAAATGTGGCTTAACCCCGCAATATGAGGGCTTGGAAAAATTATATGATACATATAAGGACAATGGTTTTACAGTACTGGGCTTCCCGTGCAACCAATTCGGCGGTCAGGAACCGGGCACCGATGAGGAAATCAGCTCCTTTTGCTCACTAAATTATCAGGTAGAATTTCCGCTTTTCCAAAAAATTGAGGTAAATGGCGATCAGGCACATCCGCTATATCAATATTTACGTGAGCAGGCACCAGAAGACGTAAACTTTGATAAAAACAGTGGCTTATACAAACATTTAAGCACAAACGCACCTGAACTATTAGAAGGATCAAACATAAGATGGAACTTTACCAAATTCTTAATTGATCAGGATGGAAACGTAGTAAAACGCTTCGCTCCTACCACTACTCCTGAAGAAATAAAAAATGACATAGAAAAATTGTTAATGAAATAATAAAGCAAAGGGACGGTTCTATTGCTTCAAAAGAAGCAGCAGAACCGTCCCTTCACTTTTTGTAACATTAACTGTAGTGTTGGAAAATAATGTTTAACCGCCTATTGACCAGATAGGTCAGCGGGATTAAAATGGAATTGACTGATATGGTCAATGTCATAAAATTTGATGAAAAGAATGGGGCTGCTGCGCATGTTTACAAAATTTTTAAATTTGGATTCTGAAAAACAAGACCGTATCGTCAATGCGGCGATGAAGGAATTTGCCCAGAAAGGATATGATCTTGCGTCGACCAATGAAATGGTAAAAGAGGCAGGGATTTCAAAAGGATTGCTGTTTCATTATTTCAAAAACAAAAAGCAGCTGTATTTATTTCTGTTTGACTATTGCTATGACATGATTGTCGAGGAATTTTATCAGAAAGTAGATTTATCTGAGGATGATTTTTTTAAGCGCACGAGGGATGCAGTCATGATTAAAATGGAGCTGCTGACAGGCTATCCGGATATTTTTCAATTTATGGAAGAGGCCCTATTGGAGGATTCAGCAGAAGTGAAAGCTGAATTGGAAAAAAAGAAAAAGGAATTTATCGACATAAATATGGAGAAATTCTTTGAGAACATTGATTATTCGAAGTTCAGAGAAGATGTCGATCTAAAAATTGTCCTGAAAATTATTACCTTTACATTTGAAAAATTGAGCGATGAGGCTCTCTATAAAGCAAAGCTGTCACCAACACATGAAATCGATTATGAAAAAGTCCGCCTTGAAGCAGAAGACTATTTTGAAGTATTAATGAAATGCTTTTATAAACAATAATCGGGAGGCCATGACAATGAATGTCATTGAAATCAACAACCTTACCAAGAGCTATGGCAAGTCCAGAGGAATCACAGATGTCAGCTTTACTGTAGAAGAAGGGGAGATTTTCGGGTTTATCGGTCCAAACGGTGCTGGAAAATCGACGACCATCCGAACATTATTGTCATTGATTTATCCAACAAGCGGGAGTGCAAAGATTTTTGGCAAGGATTGTGTCAAATTTGCCCCTGAAATAAAGAAGCAGATTGGCTATCTACCTTCAGAGGTCTTCTATTATGACAATATGAAGGTAATCGATTTGTTAAAATACTCAGCCAGCTTTTATAAAAAAGACTGCAGTCAGCGAATCAAGGAATTAGCGGAAATCATGAACCTTGACCTAACGAAAAAAATTGATGATTTATCGCTAGGAAATAAAAAGAAGGTTGGAATTGTTCAAGGTTTGCTTCATGAGCCAAAGCTGATTATCCTTGATGAGCCAACTAGCGGGCTTGACCCGTTAATGCAGCAAAAGTTCTTTGAACTACTCGAGCAGGAAAATAAAAAGGGTGCCACAATTTTATTCTCGTCCCATATTTTAAGTGAGGTCCAACGATTATGTAATCGTGTCGCCATCATTAAAGAGGGGAAAATTGTTACCGTAGAAAAAATTAAAACATTAAAAGAAAACAACTATAAAAAGTTTAAAATTGAAACCATTGGCCTTGTGGAAACTAACATCTTCCAACTGCCAGGCGTGACGAAATTAGAAAGGAACGGAAGTACCATTAGCTTTTTATTTAAAGGCAATATTAATACAGTGTTAAAAAAGTTATCCGAATTAACAGTTGCGAATCTTTGGATTGAAGAGCCGGACCTTGAGGAGATATTCCTGCATTACTACGAAAAGGAGGCGTAAGTAACGATGAATATATTCCTGCATGAATTACGGGCTAATGGGAAATCAACGTTTATATGGTCAATATCCTTAATCATGGTGGTCGTTTTGTTTATGTCGTTCTATCCTTCTTTTGCAAAAGATGCAGAGGCCTTTACGAAGATAATGGAGGGCTACCCGGAAACGGTTCGGAATCTATTGGGTGTTAACCTTGGAAGCTTCTTTACGATTCTAGGCTTCTATTGTTTTCCGTTGACCTTTATTACACTTTGCGGTGCTATACAGGCAATGAATCTTGGAACTTCAATTATAAGCAAGGAAGTGCGGGAAAAAACAGCTGATTTTCTATTAACAAAACCAGTTACACGGACAAAAGTGGTAACTGCCAAGCTGCTGGCAGCATTCACCTCCCTTGTGCTAACAAATCTCGTGTATCTTTCCGCTGCAAGTATTATCGCTTTTCAAGTCAAGAATGAGAATTTTAGCTTCAAAGTGTTTATTATGCTTTCTCTAACCATGTTTTTCGTTCAACTAATCTTTTTAGCAATAGGTTTCATGCTTTCGGTCATGATTCCAAAATTAAAATCCGTTCTCCCGGTGTCTCTCGGAACGGTATTTGCCTTTTATTTTCTTGGAATGTTCAGTGACACGACAGGGGAAGATGCCAAACGGTATTTATCTCCATTTAAATATTATGATACCGCTTATATTGTGAAGCATGCTGAATACGAAGCAGCCTTTTTGTTTGCAGGTGTTGTTATCATCATCATTGCGGTTATTTCTAGCTATGTCGTTTATACGAAAAAGGATATCCATTCTGTTTAAGTAGTCCAGCTTGTTTGTCACAAGCTAATGGAGGATAGAATCATGAATATATATTTAAAAGAATTGAAGTCCCATAGAAAGTCTCTTATCATTTGGAGTATTGGCGTTGTCCTGATGGTTGTATCAGGGATGGGCAAATATGAAGCCTACTCCTCACAAGGACAATCGATTAATGACCTAGTCTCAGGAATTCCAAAATCATTGAGGGCAGTGCTGGGATTTAGTGATGTCGATTTATCAACACTTGTTGGATACTATTCAATCCTGTTTCTCTACTTGTTATTAATGGCCACCATTCATGCGGCGATGCTTGGTGCCACTATCATTGCGAAAGAGGAGAGTGACAAAACGTCTGAGTTCTTATTTGTCAAGCCTGTCTCAAGAAACTCGGTTATTTCGGCAAAGTTAGCAGCCGCTTTTACGAATATTTTAGTTTTTAATCTAGTAACCTCTGTGTCATTGTTTGCTATCCTGGGACATTACAACAATAACGGTGAAGAGGTGAATAAAGCTATCGTGGGAACGATGATTGGTATGTTTTTATTACAGGTGTTGTTTATGGTTATCGGCAGCGCACTCTCATCAGTTAAAAAGAAACCAAAAGCAGCAGTGTCACAAGCATCAATTATCCTTTTAGTAACCTACATGCTCTCTATTTTGATCGATTTAAATGAGAACATCGAAGGTTTAAAATACCTAACACCGTTTAAATATTTCGAAGCCAAAAACGTTATCTACGGCAGTGGACTCGAAACAATCTACATTGTCCTTACAGCCATGCTCATAATTGGATTAATCACGCTCACTTATATAGCCTTCCAAAAACGGGATTTAAATACCTAAACGAATGTACAGTTTCCTGCTTCTAAATAGGGGCATATAAGAATAGTGCGAGAAGCTGAATGTCTGTTGTATCAGACTTTCAGCTTTTTTGTTAAGGGTAACTATTAGCTACTGTGTTTATGACCAAGATATACTGTATAATGTGAATTGTCATTTTTTCGATCAAACAAGTTCAAAGAAAGCAGAGATAATTCTATACAAGAATTAATACAAAAAAGAGGTGAGAAGAACCCATGTCACTACCTACTATTCTATTTGTTCTTCTATTCGTCATCGTCTATAGTCTCCTCTGTATTTACATCGGTAAAAACGTCTGGGTGTGGCTGAAAACGTACACAAAGGGGAAGTATCAAAAATCCTTTTATTTTCTCTTCATTATGTTAGCGGCTTCCCCTTTTCTAGCACGAACAGTTACGATTCCGTTATTTGCCTGGATCAGCGGGTTTTGGATGGCGATAATTGGCTACAGCCTCATTCTGCTGCCAATAGCCAACCTACTGTATTTTATTTTTAAAAGGAAAGGTATTCAGTGGATTGGGCTTGGAATAATCCTGTTCTTTGCTATTATCTTTAGTGTGGGCACCTATAATGCTTGGAATCCCATTGTTCGTCATTACGAAGTGAACATACCGAAGAAATCTGAACTACCTGCAATTAAAATCCTCGCTGCCTCGGACCTTCACTTAGGTCCTATTGTCGGTGTCACACACTTGAAAAAGTTAATTAACATCTCAAATCATGTCAAACCAGATATCATCCTCCTTGCCGGCGATACTATTGATGACGATATCGAGCCATTTCTTGAAAATAATATGCAGGCAGTTATGCAAAATTTACACGCTCCTCTTGGGGTGTACGCTATTTCGGGTAACCATGATGTCTATGGAAATGATCTTGTGAGGCTGGAACATTATTTAACAAAAGCGGGAATTCAAGTTCTAAGAGATGAAACGGTTTTAATTAATGACCAATTTTATCTTACAGGGAGAAAAGATCCAGCAGAAGGTGAGCGTCTTGAAATTCAAGCACTGCTAAAGGATTTTGATAAGAAAAAGCCCATAATCATGATGGATCATCAGCCGAACGAATTGGATTCTGCTGAAAAATATGGTACAGATTTATTGGTTTCAGGTCATACTCACAATGGACAGCTGGCACCAGCCAATCTTATAACCGGTATGCTGTTTGAAAATGATGGCGGTTATTTACATAAAGGAACCATGCATTCATTTGTCTCTTCGGGATACGGAACATGGGGGCCGCCGCTGAGAATGGGAAGCCGTTCAGAGGTGATGGTAATTGACCTTCATTTTGAAAAATAAATGTTTATCATTAACCTAGTCCCTTTCAAACCGGAAGGGTCTATTTTTGTGGGGAAATAGTGAAAACATCAAAAACTACATTTTTTTCAAAAAATTTCAAATTAATAGTAGATATCATGTTAAAACTGTTATATAATTTCATTAATCAATTTTAGTTGTACTATAACAATCAAACAGTTATAAAAAGAAATTGGTGACATATAACAGATTGTAATGGACTTACCTACTGTCACCAGATGACAAAAAAATAAAAAATATTAAAAAGAAAAGAGGAATGTAGGATGTCAAAAACAGATTCCATTGCACGTAGAATATTAGGTTGGAAGTTAAATAGATGGGATAGATGGTATGATTATGAAAAAGGAGTTTTCATTCATGACTCTGAATTTCAACCAGAACAAAATCTTTGCCACGCCATGCTCATTGTAGAAAGACTGGAGAAATTTGGTTATAAATTCTCAAACAATGGCAATTCCGAGGTTCGTTTCAATAACATCTCAGCAACCGGTGATACGCTTGCAGAAGCTATCACTAATGCAGCCTACAACCTCATCGAACTTAACTCAGTTGAAGACACAAGCGATATTTGGGCACAGCTTTGCTAAAATAAACGTTTCTTGTGCCTCCTTTACATGACGTTAATCATGTAAACAACCCAATAATTTTATAATAAAGGGAAAGAAGTTCACCTCAGGGGAAGTGAACTTCTTTTTTAATGTATACGAGCAGGAATAAACTGACTGTTATCGAATAAAAGCTATTATACTATTAAAAATAAGCTTGTTTGAAAAGGAGTCCTTTCACTTGTGATAAAAGGAGGGGTACGATGAGAATTGTTATTGCCGGAGGTTCCGGATTTATCGGACAAAAATTGACTGAGCTTTTGCTTGCTAAGGGTCATTCCATTGTCATTTTAACAAGAAAGGATAGGTCAGCAACTGATTCTATTTCCTATGTTAAGTGGCTTGAACAAGGTGCCAATCCTGAAAAGGAATTAGGCGATGTAGATGCTGTAATAAATTTAGCAGGTGTGTCAATTAATAATGGAAGATGGAATGCAAATCATCAAAAAGAGATTTATGAAAGCCGAATGTCAGCGACCGCAGAGCTGTTAAGAATCATGACAGCTTTGCCAAAGCAACCCACCGTCTTAATAAACGCGAGTGCCATTGGAATTTATCCTGCCTCCTTTGACGCACGATACACTGAAGAATCGACTGCAAGAGCAACTGATTTTCTTGCAAAAACCGTTTCCGATTGGGAGGAAAACGCGCGAAAGGTAGAGGAACATTCTGTTAGGGTTGTCACTATGAGATTTGGTGTGGTGCTTGGGAATACCGGCGGAGCGCTTCCGTTGATGGTGCTTCCATATAAGTTATTTGTCGGAGGGACAGTTGGTTCTGGTAAACAGTGGGTGTCGTGGGTGCATGTAAAGGACGTAGCACGGTCCATTCTCTTTGCAATAGAACATAGCAATATAAGCGGTGCCGTTAATGTCACGTCACCTGTACCCGTTAGAATGCGTCAGTTTGGACAAACCATTGGCACCGTCCTCCATCGTCCACATTGGTTTCCTGTCCCTTCTATGATCATGAGGATCGTCCTTGGGAAAAAAAGTACTCTTGTGCTGGAAGGACAGCAGGTTATTCCTACAGTGTTGATGCAGGAAGGGTTTGAATTTATGTTTCCATCACTTCATGATGCATTAGAAGATTTACTTGTAATAAATAAAATGAAGGATTTTATCTTTTAAATGAAGATTGAATAAATTACTTGTCGATGGTAAACCCTAATACAAAACTTTGAAAAATAAGGAGAGTAATTGTGAAAGCATATGAATTACACAACATGATCATCGACAATGATTTTGACGGTGAAGAGTACGTCACAGCAGACTTTACCCATGAGGATCAAATTTATAGCATTACCTTCAAAAAGGCTGACCTCGAAATTATCAATACCTGGGTGTTCCAAGGTGATGGTACATCCTTACCAGCTAGCCTGCCCGATTATATTATTGAATCAATCAGAGAAGATGTACAAAAGAAAATCTAAGACCTTCAAAAAGGCTGTCCCAGAGCAAAACTACAGGCATAACCACCTGTTATCCAGTACCATGCCGCATAAAATTGACTGGTTGTAAAAAAAGGAGGTCCCTGCACTTTTGGGGACAGCCTCTATGCATTATGTGGTAAGCTGTTGTATAAGGGGTGAGCAAAAGGATGAAGTTAGATTTTGATACTCAATATGTAAAACGTGTATTTCTTAATGAACATCTTATCTCCTCATATGATCAATTTCCTCTTAGTCTGCCCGTAATGAAAAACCTGCACGAAATTGAATTCCATCCAAATGTAACCTATATTGTTGGCGAGAATGGAATGGGTAAATCTACTTTGCTTGAGGGAATAGCGGTGGCGTTAGGCTTTAACCCGGAAGGCGGGACATTAAACTTCAATTTTTCAAGCTATGATTCACATTCGAATCTTGATCAGTATCTAAGAATTGCCAAAGGTGTGTACAGGGCAGAGGATCAATTTTTTTTTCGAGCAGAATCCTTTTATAATTTAGCTACTAATATAGAAGAATTAGATAGGGAACCCGGTGGCGGGGGAAGAATTATTGATCGTTTTGGAGGGGAATCCTTACATCAGCAATCACATGGCGAGGCCTTTTTTGCTACATTTATGGAGCGGTTTCAAGGCCGCGGTCTGTATATTTTAGATGAGCCTGAAGCAGCGCTCTCACCATTAAGACAGCTGTCCATGCTGGCTAGGATTAATGAATTAGTAAACCAGGAATCACAATTTATTATATCAACCCATTCTCCAATCATCATGGCCTTCCCTGATGCGAAAATTCTACAGCTATCAGAAGAGGGGATAGCAGAAACTAAACTTGAGGACACCAACCACTATATCATGATGAAACAATTCTTCGATGACAAAGAGCGCATCCTGCATCATCTATTTCAGTAAGTAAAAAAGCCCTGCAAAAGTTGCAGGGCTTTCGTAAATTTAGTTGTAAGAACAATAGAAGACTTCACTATTACTAACTTAGTCTACAATTGTGACTTTCACTTGTTTTCTTCCCCATTGGAGGGCGTCATGTTGATTTTGAACATATACATCGATTTCGTGTCCATTAATTCCGCCGCCGATATCTTCAGCTGTTGCATATCCATACCCCTCAACATAGACTTTCGAGCCTAAAGGAATAACCGCTGGATCGACTGCAATCACTTTTGCATCTGGGTTTGCATTAAGGTCTACACCTGTTTTTGTAATCCCTGAACAGCCTTCACATTCAGCTGTATAGGCAGTTGCTTCAACTATGATTTCCTTACCTGCTGGTTCAGCAGCTGCAGCTGGTTCGGCCTGTACTACCGGCTCCGCTGGTGTTGGATTTTCAGCTGGAGCATTACTTTCAGCAGGCTGTGGATTATCCTGAACAGCTTGTCCAGCAGCTGATGCTGCTTCTTCTTTAACAGCTTCCACACTACTGTTATTTGTATAAATTGTTAAATTTAACCCAGGATGAATAAGGTCTGTAGCAAGATTATTCCAAGTCTTTAAATCATCAACGGAAACTCCGTAATTTTGTGATATGTTCCACAGTGTATCACCCTTTGTTACAAGTAAATGTTTAATAGGGGATACTTCTAAAAGATCATCTGGATGAATCAAATCACTTGAAAGATTGTTCCATTCCTTAATCGATTCTACCGATACTTTATTTTCCTTCGCAATTCCCCACAAAGTGTCTCCCTTATGTACAACAATTTGTTCCGCATGAACATTATTTGTTCCGACTATAAAAAATGCTGTTGCCGCGACAGCTGATAACCATCTTCGTTTCTTAATCATTTTTGTACCTCCCACAAGTTGTCTTGTTCGTATTTATGTCAATTATCGTAACATAGTACCTTTACAGAACATGGACAGGGAGATATTAATTAGATAACGATAATAACAGATTGATAACAGGATGTAACAATCTATAACAAATTCAAAAGACCTGTAATAAAAGAAGCAGGGGGCTTCCCTGCTTCCAAACCATTGGATTTAGCTTTTGTTAATCTGCAGAAGCAAGGGGACGGTTCTCCTGCTTCCAAACTATGGCATACAGCTTTTTTTCCTCTTTGAAACCAATTTCCGAACTTCCTTTTTAATCAAACTCTCTGATTCAAGCCATGAGTCTTGAATAATAATATAGCTACAGTTATTGCTTTTCATATAGTTATAGATAATCTGAGCCTCATCGATTTCATTAGGTGTAAGCTCTTCATCAGTAATGGGTGAGTGAAAGTACTTCATTATATTTGCAGATATAAGGGTAACAAACTCACTATTTTCTTTCGTATTACCGTACGTTTCACTAAATAATACTTCATTTCTTTTAACATAAAAGAGTTTATTTCGGTCTCCATCTATTCTTTCAAGCATAACGATATTATGATTTTCCTCTGTGAAATCTATTATTCTTTCTTTATGAATTAGTGTGTTCATATAATTTATGCTATTTCTATATGTGGCCGCTGTTTCGAAATCGTAGCTTTCCGCTGCAGTCACCATTCTTTCCTTCATTTCCTCAAGCAGAAAACTGTTGGAACCGTTGAGTAATGCGATAAGTTTATTAATAATGGAATGGTAATTGATGAGTGCGTCACCGCCTTGGCACATACCAATACACAATCCAATTGTATAATTAAGGCAAGGTGAATTCTTCCCTTTGAAGCTGTTACAGTTTATTTTATAGCAATCCTTCAATCCTGCGATCGCTTTTTCAGCTGTACTTTTGCTTGTATATGGACCAAAGCATAGATGATCCTTGTTCTTCCTACTCATATTATGACAGACTTCAATTCTAGGGATTGCTTCATCCCTTCTGATGACAATGTACGCATAGGAACGAGGATTTTTCATTAGTTTATTAAAATAAGGCTTTAATTCCTTTATTAAATGGCATTCGAGCATAAAGGCTTCAAACTCAGTATCCGTTTCTATATAATCGAAATCTTTTAAGGTTTTTACAAGCTTTTCAACCTTTCGCGAATGTGCTTTCGATTGATAAAAATAAGATTGAACCCTGCTTTTTAAATTCTTTGATTTGCCGACATAAATAATCGCTCCTTGCGAATCCTTCATAAGATAGACCCCAGGTGTTGAGGGAAGATTTTTTATTTTGTCGTTTATAAGCTGCAATGAAATCCACCTCATTCATACAAGATAGAATTGATTTTAATGGATTAGGCAAAAAGGTACAATATGTATAGAAAAGGACTTTATCAAGATTATGCGGTTTAGCTAGAGTCCTAACCGTGATACAGGACACAGTATATTTTATATAAGAGGCTATTATAGTAGATAGGAAAGACATCACGGGAGGAACTATCATGGCAAGATACGAGTTGCAAAGAAATTTATTAAAATCAAACTTTATAGAATTTAAAAAGATAAAAACAGACAAAATGAAAGGTATACAGAAGCCGCCTATAGTAAAACCGTATGATCCCAATTCTACTATCATTGAACTGCCATCTGTAAGTGATGAGGCTGTAAAACATGCGAGTATTTTTGATTGTATTAGGGATCGAAGAAGCACAAGATTTTATAGCCAAGACTCATTGAGTCTATCGGAATTATCCTATCTATTATGGGCTACACAGGGAATTACAGCCACAAATAAAGCTGGATTGACCCTTCGAACGGTTCCATGCAGCGGGGCTACCCATTCCTTTGAAACCTATCTATTCATTCAGAGGGTTGAGGGACTTCAGGAAGGCATTTATCGGTATCTGCCGGTAGAACACAAATTACTATTCATGTTTGAATTAAGTGAAATGGACCAGAAAATCGATGAAATTACGCTAGAACAGCCCTTTGTACCAAACTTCGCTAAAAAGGCTGCAGTGGTCTTTGCATGGAGTACCACTCCGTATCGTTCGGAATGGAAGTACGATATTTCCGCTCACAAAAAAATCCTGATAGATGTTGGACATGTTTGCCAAAATCTATATCTTGCTAGTGAATCTGTTGGCGCAGGAGCATGTGCGATCGGGATATATGATCAAAAACTTATTGATGAAATATTAGAATTAGACGGTGAAGAGGAGTTTGTCTTATATCTAGCAGCTGTTGGAAAAAAGAGAAATTAGTTTCGAGGAATCCTTAACTGTAAAATGTAGATTCCATGATATGTAAGAAAAAAAGAACTTCATATTTTCATGCTATAATAGTAAATATGGTAGAAATGATAGATATGGAGAGATTGAATTTGAAGAACTATCGAACTTTATTATTTGATGTGGATGATACATTATTGGATTTTGGAGCCGCTGAAAAATCAGCGTTGCGCTCGCTTTTTGAGGAGCAGCAAATTTCTTTTACACCACAACTTGAAGAACAATATAAAAAGATAAATCAAGGACTCTGGAAATCCTTTGAAAAAGGAGAAATTAACCGGGATGAAGTAGTGAACACACGATTTTCTCTTTTATTTAAAGAACTAGGTCAAGCTGTAGATGGAGTCTTATTAGAGAAAAAATACCGCAGTTATTTAGATGAAGGACATCAGCTTATCGAGGGTGCGTTAGAATTGATTACAAATCTGCGTCAGCATTATGATTTATATATTGTTACGAATGGTATTTCTAAAACTCAGCACAAACGTTTGTCTGATTCGGGGCTATTTCCTTTGTTTAAAGACATTTTTGTTTCAGAGGATACGGGTTACCAAAAGCCGATGAAGGAATATTTTGATTATGTTTTTGCGCGGATTTCTACTTTTTCAGCAGAGGAGACCTTGATCATTGGCGACTCCTTAAGCTCAGATATAAAAGGAGGACTGCAGGCTGGAATTGACACCTGTTGGTTTAATGCTAATGAAAAGTCAAATGTTGCTGATATAATACCTACCTTTCAAATAAAAAGACTTGATGAATTTTATCAAGTTTTAGGGTTTGAAAATGGGGAGGAGCTACCAACATCACGACAAATGACCGCTACTAAATAACATTACCTTGAAACGGACTTATCGACTGTAGTAAGTCCGTTTTTTTTGCGGAATGGCATCGATATGTACTATTTCTTATTATAAGAAATCAAGGTAATTCATACTTATTCTTTGCTATTAAAACTGTGTTTATTATGTATTTTAAAGAAAACGCAATGATAGAAAGCAGATATTTCCCAGTAACTTACAATTGAAACAAGCAAAATATATGTTATGATAATACATGTCAGCAGGAGCTGGCAAACATAATCTTTGCTCGGCCTTTGAGCATTCCTAACGTCAGCGCATTAGGCGCGAATCGAAAAGATAATTCAGTTTATCATCGATTTTCTCATCATGGGGACGCTACGGATTCGACAGGGGTAGTTCGAGCTTAGGTTGCGAGTCGAGGGGATCGGCCTCGTTAAAACGTCAAAGCCTATAACTGGCAAACAAAATCAACTTTTAGCTGCCTAATTAAGTCAGCTGTTCGCCCTTCCATTGCCTGCGTGGTAAGGTAGCGGACCCAAACTTTGCAGGATACGCCGGATTTCACCGTCTGAGGATGAAGGAAGAGAACAATCAGACTAGCCAGCCCGGACGCCCGTCGATAGGCATATGGTGCGGCGAAGCTCAAATATATCGACTACACTCGTAGAAGCTTAAGTGACGATATCTTTGGACGTGGGTTCGACTCCCACCGTCTCCACCATACATAAGCAATGGTGGTAAAATAAAAAATAGTACAAAACGAATGGAATGTGTTAAGATAAACGGGTCAGATGATGCTATCATCTGGCCTTTTTTATTTCCTATCTATTTAGGTTGATTAACAAAAAGTTTCGATAGGAATATGGCATTACAAATATCTAATTAAATCAGGTGAGGATATGGATCGCGATCATGTAATAAACGATGAAATAATTGAGGATAATTATAAAGTTTTTGCTTTACTAAACAACTATCTGAATCATGCACCTGACCTTATTAATCAAAAGGAAATAAATGAAATTGTTAAAAGCGGTGTTTCATATGAGTATGCATTCGCTGTCATATTGGCTGTTGAATTCGGACTGGATATCATTGACATGTTGAAGAGAAGGAATTGTTTCATAACTATTTTAAAAGGATGAATCACCTTGATGTAAATGACTATAACAACAATCCGTTTTATAAAAATATTAAGATACCAACGATAAAAGTTGGTAATAGTGAATTGAAATATGAAAAATATAAACCATTTGAAGGCTTTGTTTGTAATGATATCATTCAAACAAAAGCGGGCAGGCAAATTCCCCAAATCGGATTTTTTGAAACAGAATTCAAGTTTCCAGCTATTTTAGAAAATGAACGAATTTGGATGACCGTCACACCCAATGAAGTTGAAACAATGAAAGAAGCCGTTGACCAAGCTTTTGGCCATGTTCTTACCTTTGGACTTGGCTTGGTTATTACACCTACATGGTTTCTGAAAAAGATAATGTGGAAAGCATCACGGTAGTAGATATCAATGAAGATGTTATGAAGTTATTTACAGAATATGTATTACCACAATTTAAAAACGCTAATAAGATTACCATTATCAAAGAGGATGCCTTTGAATATGCACGAAAACATATCTGCCCGGGAAAATATGATTATGTGTTTACAGATTTATGGCATGATGTCTCTGATGGCATAGACTTATATCTAAAAATGAAACAATATGAAAAACAAAGTCCTCAAACAGTATTCTCGTATTGGATTGAAAAGTCTATTTTATGCTACTTATAAAGTAAACAGACCTGCTGACGATTCAATAGCGAGTCCGATTCTGCTTCAAAAGGAATATTCAAAAGACCAAATAAATATATATTTTAAGTGTTAATTTTGTTTATTATCGCTTGGATAGAGGTGTTGAGTTGAGAAGACTGTTTGGGGTATTTTTAATTGTTTTCCTTTTTGCTGCAGTAAGTGCATGCAATGGTAACGAAAAGGCAGGCGGTGATGCCGCATCATCGACCGAGCAGACAGGCAGCAATAGTACTTCCACTGATGAATCAGCCGAGCCTATTGCCGGGAATGAGGTTTTTCAAAAAAGCTGTATTTCCTGTCACAGTTCAGGAGACATTTCTGGAGGACATACGAAATTAGATGCTGCCGTAATCCAATCAAGCTATAAGACGCAAGAGGAACTATTTGCATATGTATCGGAAAGAATGCCATTGTCAGCACCTGGATCTTTAACAGAGGAAGAGTATCAGGCGGTCGTAAAATATCTATGGGACCAAAAGTAAGGTGTAAAAGCCGGGAGGAATGCTACCGGCTTCCTTTTCATACCTATAGAGCAAATTAAACGTAGATAGTATGGAAACCCATTTTTTTGGAACAGTTTAAATTCAACTAAAGGTATGTTATTATGAAGATACAAATCAAAAAAGAGGTGATGGGTGGACGATGATTAACTAATCTTATTTTTTACAGTTTGAAATAGCATATTTCAAATCAGTTAAAATAGGATTAGTCTGCCCATTTTTCAATACTAAAAAATTAAGCTATTTACGATAATAGTTTATTTAGATTTATTAAAATGCGACTAATCCTTCCAGTTAATTTGGGAGGATTTTTTTATTCTCCCTTTAAAGAAAGGGATGATTGGATGAAAGAACTACTTAAATTACAAAATATTAGTTATGAAATAATGGACCAGGTTATTTTTGAAAACGTCACTGCTAGTGTTCATCAAGGTGATATCATTGGAATTATTGGAAAAAATGGTTCAGGCAAATCAACTTTGCTGCAATTACTAGAAAATCAATTAGCACCTACAACAGGAGAGATTCTGTGGCTGCAAGACAATCTGGATATTGTTATGGTTGAACAGGAAACGGAGACACATTCTTTTACTGAGATGACATCATTAGAAGCTTGTTTATTAGAAAAAATGGACGTACCTACCCATGATTTTTCACAATTAAGCGGTGGAGAAAAGCTGAAAGCTAGACTAGCCAGAGGCTTTGCTCAGGAAGCGCCGTTGTTACTCTTAGATGAGCCGACTAACCATCTGGATCAGTCTAGCACGGAACTTCTTCGAGACCTTATGATGAGCTATAAAGGTACAATCATCTTTGTATCACATGATCGATATTTTTTAGATAAGGTGGCAGCAAAGATTTGGTCAATTGAACATAAAAGGCTGATTGAGCATAGGGGTAATTACTCTAGCTATATGAAGGCAAGGGAACAGAAACGATTGACACAGCAGCGTGAATATGAAAAACAGCAAAAAAAGATCAATCAAATTGAAGCGCAAATGAATGAACTCACTTCCTGGTCGAATAAGGCACATGCTCAATCGACGAAGCAGGAGGGCTTTAAAGAATATCACCGCGTGAAAGCAAAACGATTGGATTCGCAGGTGAAATCAAAACGAAAACGCCTTGAAAATGAACTAGAAAAGACCAAGGTAGAACGGCTTGAGCCAGACTATCAGGTACAATTTTCTCTTAAAGCAACTAACAAAATCGGGAAGCGGTTTTTAGAGGTAAAGAATTTATGCAAGTCCTTTAATGGGGTATCTTTATTTCAAAATGCCAATTTTACGATTCAGCATGGTGAGAGGATTGCGATTATTGGACCGAATGGAAGCGGCAAGACTACATTGCTGAAGGTTATCATGGGGCAGGAAAGTGCAGAAGGAGATGTATGGGTATCACCGTCTGCGGATATTGGTTATTTAACACAGGAGGTCTTTGATCTGCCAATTGAAAAAACACCTGCTGAGCTTTTTTATAAAGAAACCTTTGTAGAAAGAGGCAAAGTACAGAATTTAATGAAGCACTTAGGATTTACAGCGGCACAGTGGACTGAGCCAATCCAGAAGATGAGCATGGGAGAGCGAGTTAAATGCAAGCTGATGGCCTATATCCTTGAAGAAAAAGATGTATTGATAGTAGATGAGCCGACCAATCATCTTGATTTGCCATCTCGTGAACAGCTTGAACAGACCTTATCAAATTATAACGGAACACTCTTAGTTGTTTCACATGATCGTTATTTTCTTGAAAAAACGACAACTATCCAATTGTCCATATTAAATGGGACGATTAATAAACAATTGAAGGTAGATTCCGTACTAGTAAATGACAAGGAAGAAGAACGCTTAAAGCTTGAAACCGAAAGACAGGAAGTACTAGGAAAGCTCAGCTTCATGACACCAAAAGATAAAGCATACAAAGAACTTGATAACAAATTTAACGAGCTAACGAAAAAAATAAAAGAGTTTCAATAGAAGCAGGGGGACGGTTCTCCTGCTTCCAAAAATCAAAAAACGTCAGAATAGTACATTTATATAACAGTAAGTTGATGTGTTAACAGATATTTCACAAAGTTTTAATAGGTAATAATACTATTTTACGATAAAATATATTTATAAATTGTGAATGAATACAGGGCACCTGTGACATTTAAAAGGCAGGGGGAAATTTTAGTAAGAGAATGAGAGGTGAATACAACATGAAACGAACTCTCTTTCCATTTTTCTTATTTATTGCCATTAGTCTACTAACAGCTTGCGGCGCAAATGATGAAAAGATGGTGACAGAAAAGGAAACAACGGATATTAAGGCATTAGTGAATGATTTTACAGAGGGTAACATCCAAGATCAATCTGCTTCCATTACATCACATGAACTAATGGTCACAAACAGTGATGAAAGTCAAGAGGTCTATGATCTATCTGAAGAAGACTTCTTTGTCTCAATCGCTCCTTATATTAAGGGGACACATCCTTGACAAGCTCATAACTTGACAGGTTGTCAAGGTGAAATGGTGAAGCAGGACTTTGCTCTACACATAGTGGACAAAGAAGGCAACGTGATAATGGATGAAACAGTGAAATCTCAAGCTAACGGTTTTATTGACCTATGGCTGCCACGCGACAATACTTATCACGTAACGATCACGCAAGGCGATAAGTCAGTAGAATCAGAGATTTCTACGTTCAAGGGTGACAATACTTGTATTACCACGATGCAGCTAAAGTAGAAAAGACACCTGGATAATATAAGAAACAGCTCCGTTCAAGTGAACAGAGCTGTTTTTATTCTATTTCCATTCAATTATTTTACTTTAAATTCTACCTGTGCTTTTAAGTGGTATTTATCCGGCTCAAGATTTGGATCTTTTGGTACCATAAAGTCAGCATAACCATTTACAACATAGTATCCTGTTGGAAAACCATTCTCGATAAAGTCCTTCATAAATTCAATGTATGCTTTCTTATCCTGCTCGCTATAAGCACCGCTGCCTGTATAGTTAACTCTAAGCGGTTCGTCTTTATTCAGCGTGGTAGTCACTAGAGGCTCAGGCATTGGATAAGGAATGTCAATCCCACGGATTTTTTCCTCTATTGGAAAATAAAACGGTGATGCCGCATGCTGGATAGTAATTTCCTGTTCATTACCTATATACTCCAGTTCCCCATATAATGTAACAGATTGACCATTAGGATACACCTTTTGCTCAGAAACAAGACGATAAACAAAATCCCCCTCCTTTACTTCTGCATTTGGATTTTGAACATCATATTGATCCAATTCTCCTGCCACATCCTTACTACTTTTTCCTTCTGTACCGCAGCCACTGCCAATAACGAAAAACGCTAGAATACTAATGAATACTAACCATTTTTTCATAATCAATCACCTCATTCATATAGACGTAATGAAACGTGGAAAAGTTAGCAGGGGGACGGTTCTTTTGCTTCTTTTATTAGGAAGCAAGAGAACCGTCCCCCTGCTTCTTGAACCAAAAGTACCTCTTTTGGATGGGTCTCTTGTTCTATATTCTTGTTGTTGAATTTTGGTTAAAATTGTTAATGGGGAGTAGGTTTGTTTGAAATGCAAAAGATTCAAAGAATGAAAATAAACCAGCTTAATATAATGATATTATCATGCGGTTATTCTGATATAAATCGATTTACATCGAATAGGAGAAAGCATTATGTTCATTTTTATAACCGATCTGAAAGGAAATAAAAAGCTTGATTAGACGTATAGGGTGGATAATTGGAACGGTCATTATTTTATCCTTGATGGTAGCGTTTGCAGGGACAGCACAGGAGGAAATCACTCGATCGCCTGTTGTTTCGACAGAAAAAATAGAGTCAGTAACAAATCTTCCTGATTTTCAACGGAGAACAAGTACAAAAGAAACTAGTACGTATTACTATTCTGTTAGTACCATTTTCACTACTAGCGAACCAATAAATCAGTATATTCAAATGTGGCTGGAGAAGGAGACAGACCAGTTTCTTGGATATGTTGAAGAAAATAAACAAAACAATTTTAAAGAGCATCGAGCCCAATTACATATTTCGGTAAAACTAGATACCGTAACAGATGAAATACATACTCTAACCTTTTCCATAAAAAATAAGGGAACTGATAGGCAGGATGCTACCAAAATTTTTAATCTTGATCTTACAGATAACAAGATTTTAAGTTTATCAGATGTTTTGAATGTAGATGAAAGCAATGTGGAAGGATTTCGTTCAATTTTAAAAGAACAGTCCAATACAGAAGCGGAAATCAGCCTATCTGAATGGCTGGGAGCGGCATTCGACAAGCCTGAGCAATTCAATTGGCAAATGAACCAATCATTTTTGACTCTTTATCAGGTTGAACGGGAAAACAGTAACAAAATAGAAATTCCAGTTGAATCATTGTGGCCGTATGTAACAGAGTATATCATAAATCGCTTACAACTGACTCCACCGAAGGAAGGAGTCAAGTTACTTGATCCTGCAGAGAAGTACGTTGCGCTTACTTTTGATGATGGACCAAGTCCAGCTGTGACACCGCTGATACTTGAAATACTTAAGCAGAATGGGGCAAAGGCAACCTTTTTTATGATTGGGAACCGGGTACAAAACTATCCTGAAATTGCCAAACAGGTAGCAAATGAAGGGCATGAGATTGGAAATCATACAGGCAGCCATCCAAATCTGACAAAATTAAGTGAGGCACAAATTTGGCAGGAAATAGTAGGAAACAGTCAACTGATTGAAGGGGTTATTGGACGTTCACCCACCTGCTTCCGACCTCCTTATGGGGTGTACAATCCAATTGTTGAAAAAGTGGCCTTCGAACATTATGTGCCAATTGTATTATGGTCAGTTGATTCACTCGATTGGAAAAATCGGAATCCGGAGGGAGTCAATACGCGGGTAGAGGAAACCGTTACACCTGGATCCATCGTACTTTTACATGACATTCATCAATCAACAGCAGAGGCTTTACCTGCTTTAATGACGGGGCTACGAAATCAGGGGTACCAGTTCGTTACCATTTCTGAGCTTATTTCGTTGCAAGGGATAAGCGGTAACGGCCCATTTTATGGAGTGGCAAAATAAAATAGGGCAGGGAGATAACCTGTCCTATTGTAGTTGCAAAAAATAAGCGAACAGCTGCTGCAAGCTGTTCGCTTAACTATTACCAACGTAAAGCAATTAGCAGATCGCAGCAATCTCCCCCATACTTTGCGTTATCCAGGATGATCCGAATACCTGTTGGAGTAAAGGCGGTTTTAACCTTAATTGTAATGCCTGTTGATTTAATTAATTTCATTACTTTTTTTTCATCTGACACTTGGGCTGCACTCATCAAATCATGGGCAAATTGTTTGGAGTTAGCAAGCTTATTTATCAGTAATTCAGCCTGTTTAATAAGCTGCTGGAATCTGTGGACAGATGCTTCAAGTTGTTGAGTATCAACGTTAGGATATTGTCTTTGCTGTGGAATAGAATTCCATCCTTGCATGGGTACTTGATTATGCCATGAATAATGTTGGAAACAAAAAGGCTCTGTTAAAGGCGGATTATAATAAGGAACTGCCGGATAAGAAAACTGGTAATACAAAGGAGCTCCTCCTCAAATGTATTTGGCTGTGTGAATGTGAACGACATTTACAGGTAATAAAACAGGAATACACAATACGCATCTATCCATGTAATCATTACCAAAAAAAGTGAAACAATGATATCATATGGCAATCATTTCTAATGGTTACCATCATGCATGTGTTAATTTTGGATTCAAACGATGTTCAGTTAGGTTTCTCGAAGAAAATGAGGAAAGAGTGTTTGTTATTTTGAGAGCGATGCTACATTAAAAAGAAGCAAGACAAGCTTACTTCTTTGTTAGTTTTCATTGCGATTTTTTAATTTATTATGCAACTTTTTTAATTGCTCCATGAGCTGTTCATATTCCCGGAGTTCAATATGACAGGATAGGATTTCTTCCTTCACTTTTTGTGTGATTTCCTGCTGTTCTTGAATGGCTTTTGGTTGTATATAAATATACACTTTTCTTTCATCCGTTTTGGAGCGTTCTTTTCTAAGCCAGTCATTGTCGGACATTCGTGTAATCATAGGTGTTAACGTTCCAGTTCCAAGGTTTAACTTTGACCCTAATTCTTTTAATGTAACTCCGTCTTTTTCCCATAAAGCCAATAGAACTAGATATTGAGGATAGGTAAGTCCGAATGGCTGAAGGACGCTTGTATAAAGTTTATTAAATTCACTCGATGTTTCGTAGACAGCGAAACATAACTGTTTTTCTAATGATAAAAAGTTTTCCACAAGAATCACCTAGAGCTTCTTAGAATAATTTGACTAAATCCTCTTCAATTTTGGCAGGGTCTGTAGTTGGTGCATAGCGTTCCACAACCTGACCCTTAGAATCAATAAGGAATTTCGTGAAATTCCATTTAATCTTTTTAGAAAGGACACCCTTTTTCTGTTCTTTTAAGAAGGTGAATAAGGGGTCTTCATTGTCACCATTTACATCAATTTTTGCGAACATTGGAAAGGTTACACCATAATTCATTTGGCAAAATTGAGTGGTTTCATCAATATTATCGAATTCTTGGTTATTAAATTGGTCACAGGGAAAACCTAGAACCTCCAATCCTTGCTCCTTGTATTTATCATATACCTCTTGAAGTCCTTTAAATTGAGGAGTTAATCCGCATTTACTGGCTGTATTTACAATAATGAGCGGTATTCCTTCAAATTCCTTTAAGGGTTTGTCCTTACCATTCGGCATTTTTACTGTAAAATCGTAGATTGAAGACATGATGATTCCTCCTGGGGATAAATAATTAGATACAATTAAATCGTTTACGATTAAATCTTACACGATTTAAATCTATTTAGCAAACCATCCATAAAAAAGAAGCAGAAGAACCGTCCCTCTGCTTCAAAATGGCAATTGTTGCTGCTGTTGATGTGTTTGCTTTTGTTTCATATTTTTATAGGTGTGCATGCTGAGTAGATAGATTTCGATGAGTATGTGTACGACGATGACAATGGGTAAGTATGTGAGTACTAGGTGTCGTAGGATTTCTATTGGCACCCAATTGTTTAAAGGCAGTTTTTCTGTGAAAAATAAAAGCATCCCGAATGTAAAAATTCTCGCCCATTGGGTAGGGGAGTATATCCATATCCCTTTTGTCCATCCATATAGTTTGATTCGCTGAACTGCCCGAATAACTTCAATTGTTTCAACTGTAAGAAAGAGAGTGAAAGCTGTTAACCAAATGAATTCAATTATCATAGCGGCTTCAAGATGGGAAATAGTCAAGGATACTCCGGTAATCGATAGTGCGCCATGAATAATACAATTGGTATTTTTCCAGCTTTCAGTAAAATCTCCATTTTTTCTGAGACTATAATGAAGGACAATGAGTCCAAGATTTAATAGGTAAAAAATAAGACCTATAATTAGTAGAATGCTCGCGAACAATGGTGGAAAAGAGCGTCCAAATGAATGATACCCAGAAATGACAATGGATTGGGTAGCCACACATGACAGGAGCAATCCCCCGTGAATGTTATGTATATAGGAGGGAAACTTTCGGAATATAACCAAATAATTCCTTACAAGCAAAACAATATATAAAAACCAAAAGAGCAGATTTAGAAATAAAAGGATATGCGATATGAGCTGAAACTGCTTATCCGCAAGGATAATGATTATAATGGATGTTGCTGCAATCCATGTACCGATTGAAAAACTGGCCAATGGATCTTTTATATGTGATGAAAAAAATACTCCCTGAAGCAGATCTAACATGTAATGAATAATCACCCAATAGGCTACACAGATGATGGCGTAAAAAAGAAAAGCATGTATGAAAGGACTTTCTAATTCCGTAAATATTCCCTTCAACATGATCCCCATAGCCATAATAGGGGCACCTGCAACGGTTGAAATAGTAGGCCGATCCATTTTCACGTTAACGAAAATCGCTAATAGAAGTATGGGTACTAATAACAAAATACAAATCATATTAAGCTCCTATGTTGTCAAAATAGTATTGTTTCATTAATAAATTTGAATAGCTATTCTTCCTTTATCATAATCCATTTAAATAATATTGCGAAGAAAATTTTCACTATTTCAATATTATTAATAGTATTATATAACATTACCGTGTTTTAAAGGAGAAATCACTTCTTTCCTTTTCAATAGACGCCCATACAAAACGCAAGTGTAGGTATTGCTGCCATGGTGGTGCGATTCAAAAAACGGCAGATAAGTTATTTATCTTTTCTCAAGAAAACTAAAAATGATCAAGGCAGAAGATAATAAATTATCGTTTGACTAATAAAAAAAGCGAACAATTTTGTTCGCTTTTTTGTGCATAAATTCTATCGAATGCGAGCTTTCCGGAAACCATCAATAATTGAGAGAATCGAAAACACGACAAACATGAGAATGATACCGCCAGTCAGCCATGCAGTAAATTGCTCTGGGAGTATTGAAAAGATGTCGGCCATATACGAAACAAACTCTTGCTGTAATAGATTGTTGTTACTGATAATGAATATAAATAAACCAGTAGCAATAATCTCGTGAGCAGTGTTCCATATGGCCATTTTTTGCGTCCACTGTCCTTTAATAAACTTGTAGAGATATAGTGCAATCTCAATTGTAATGACAGCTATTACAGCCGGCCAGTAAGAAAGAAGCACCTCTTGGTTTAAAGCAGGCATAATGAAATCAAGCCGGCCGCCACCGCCTTCATAGACACCAACTAAATGATCAGCATAAAAATATATACTTGCCCAAATCGCTGTCCATAGAAAACCACCAAACACTTCACATTTCGTAATGGCCTTTTTCTTTGGTATATAAGGGAGGTCTTTCAAATCATCAGGGGTCCATGGTTTATAGTTTTTTGTCAATGGTGAGTTATCATTACTTTTATCAGCTCGTTCAATGATCGCAAATGTAAGTGTTAACCAGAAAAAGACTTGCATGCCGACTTCAATTAATACCCAAATGCCTTTAGAAAAAATCGTGATAATCACATTCATAACCGCTTCCTCACCATTGTAGCTGACAAAATAAGAAGCGAACATCGAAATGAGTGCAATCGTTCCGGCAATTGGTAAAATCATTTTCAATAACGAGACATATACATCATAATATCGCGGACCAATCAGATGCATAGGCTGATCCCGATACCTGCTGGCTAACAAAACGGGACTACCTAATTTTTTAAGAACGGATTTCACATCTTCCTCCGAATAATCATCAGGTAGCATATCCTCAATAGTGGACCTCAGCTCAAGACCAATATCCTCACGATTTTTCTCCGGCAGCCGTCTTGTAACCTCATGAATATAAATCTCAATAAGATTCATCGTCTTCCTCCCCTTTTAATAATCCGTACAGCTCCTTAGAATTCTTAATCCATTCCTTTTTTAGCTGTAAAAAAATCTCCAACCCATAATCACTTAACACATAATACTTTCGCGGTCTGCTTTCTGAAGTATCCCAACTGCTTGTCACCAGCTCTTGCTTTTCTAAACGGCGAAGTAATGGATATAAGGTACTTTGGTCAATTGAAATGCCTGATTGTTCTAAGAGCTGTACAAGTGAATAGCCGTACTGGGGCGATCGTAATTGGCTAAGCACTGCTAACGTCAATGTTCCTCGCCTAAGCTCTGTTAATAATGAATTCAGTAATGTACTCATTCACCCACCTCATTTATTAATACTATATGACATACACTATATGGTTTATACTATGTATCATACACTATTGTTGTTCCAATAACAATTGAAAATCAGCAATATCCTTATATATTTAATAAATAAAAATAATATTGATAACTTGAACGATAATTGCATACTGTCTTATAATGGAATTTTTTTAATATAAACTAAATATCTTTTAATAATGAATCTAACTGGGTAGGGAGGATATCTCTTAATGGCAGATAAAAACAACCAAAACGGTAATGAAGAGAAAAAGCAGGATAAAAAAATGACAACGGCCTTTGGTGCTCCGGTGACAAATGATGATGATAGCAAAACAGCTGGAAAACGAGGTCCATTGTTAATGGAGGATGTTTGGTTTCTAGAAAAGCTTGCTCATTTTGATAGAGAAGTAATTCCTGAAAGGCGAATGCATGCGAAGGGCTCTGGAGCATACGGTACCTTTACGGTAACTAATGATATAACAAAGTATACAAAGGCAGCGATTTTTTCAGAAGTGGGCAAGAAAACAGACATGTTTATTCGATTTTCTACTGTGGCAGGGGAGAGAGGGGCAGCTGATGCTGAACGAGATATTCGCGGTACGGCTATGAAATTTTATACAGAGGAGGGGAATTGGGATTTAGTTGGTAATAACACACCGGTATTTTTCTTAAGAGATCCAAAGCGCTTTCCAGATTTGAACCATGTCGTAAAACGTGATCCGAAAACAAATATGCACAGTGCGCAGGCAAACTGGGATTTTTGGACATCATTGCCGGAGGCTCTTCATCAAGTAACTATTACCATGAGTGACCGCGGGATTCCAGCATCGTATCGAAATATGCATATGTTCGGCAGCCATGCATTCAGCTTCATTAACGCAAATAGTGAACGTGTATGGGTAAAATTCCATTTTGTCACACAGCAGGGTATTAAAAACTTAACAGATCAGGAATCAGTCGAAATAATTGGAAAAGATCGTGAAAGTCATCAACGAGATTTATTCGAAGCAATTGCACGCGGTGATTATCCAAAATGGAAATTGTATATTCAGGTCATGACAGATGAGCAGGCAGCAAATCTGCCGTACAATCCATTCGATTTAACAAAAGTGTGGTATAAGAAGGATTTTCCACTGATTGAGGTAGGGGAAGTGGAGCTTAATAGAAATCCGGAGAATTATTTTGCTGAAGTAGAGCAGGCGGCATTTGCCCCAACCAATATTGTGCCAGGTATAGGCTTTTCACCGGATCGAATGCTGCAAGGGCGTTTATTCTCATACGGTGATGCGCAGCGCTATCGTTTAGGAGTTAACCACTGGCAGATACCTGTGAACTATCCGAAAAAGGCGAAGAACTTCCACCCCTATCATCGGGACGGCGCAATGCGAATCCATCATGCTTCAGAAGGAGTAGTATCCTATTCACCGAACAGCAGCGGGGAATGGCAGGATTCAAAGGAACACCAAGAACCCGTTTTCAATCCTCAAGGCGGTACGGATTTTTACAATTTCCGTGATGATGATGATCTTTATTATGAGCAGCCAGGTAAGTTATTTAATCTAATGACAAAAGACGAGCAGCAGCGATTATTTGATAATACAGCCAGAAATATGCAGGGGACGACAAAGGAGGTTCAATTAAGACATATAAATAACTGCTACAGAGCGGACCCAGCCTATGGAACAGGTGTTGCGAAAGCACTCAGCATTCCGATGAGTGAGGTTGAGGCAGCGAAAGGAAACTAATAAGTGAATAAAAGCAATGCCCTTCCTCCGGTAAAAGAGTTAGTGCATTGCTTTTATCTTAGAAATCAGTCCTATTCATTTATTAGAAAAGCTTAACGAACGGGCTCTACTTCTAACTGTTGATAGATCTTTTCAACTAATTGGTCAGAGGTATCCGCATAAACGTACTCACCGTTTACAACCGCATACAACGACTTAGCACATTGATGACAATTTGTCATACATCCATAAGCTGTTGTTTCAATGTGTAAATCCCTTTCAATCATTTGACGAGCCTTTTTCGAACCATCCCGTCTCTCTAAATTCAACATACAAAATTCAATCTTCGGGTTTATCATTCTATTACACTCCATATCTCTATAATTTTCTGCAAGAAAAAGAATCCAATAATTAATCCTTATTTTCTACTAATAGTAAGCCATTTAAAAACATTTCACAATATTTATAATTTGGAAGCAGGTGGACGGTTCTCCTGCTTCCTTTAATTTTATATTTTTAGAATTTGTTGACAATGATAATCGTTATCACTTAGAATAATACATATACAAATGATAATCATTTTCAATTAATGAATAAAAATCTTTTAATACAAACAAAAATAGACTATTGGAGGAGATTGACGTGAATTCCCTGCTTATTATTGGAGGAGATAGTCTAGGAGTAATCCCGGATAAATTATCTTCATATGGTTTTGATGAAATTTTACATACAAACGGAAGAAAGGTAAAAATGATTAATCAAAAAATTCCCGAACACATTAACTGCATCCTTGTGTTAACAGACTACGTAAATCATAATCTATCAACTGTAATCAAAAAAAGGGCTAAAAATAAATCAATTCCTATCTTCTATGCAAAGCGCTCCTGGTCTTCCATCCATCAAGCGCTCGAAGGAGTTATATAGGTGGGAATTCTATTCGCACAATTGATAACTTAATGGGCATGTATTTGCATGATAGAAAGAATCTCCTACTGCATCCTCAAGACTATACCCACACCAACAGAATGCAGATTCTGTCCTTTTACCAAACAACCTGTATAGAGAGTCAAACTGATCATATGAATCATAGCTTGAATAAAAAGGAGAGAAAAGAATGTACCGGCATTTTATTGTAAAAGAAACCTTTAAACATAGAAAAGAATGTTTTTGCCCTGATCAAGCACATGCGCATGATGTTACTATTTATGAAGGAGATATTATTGAAATCATCAATGATCGCAGATATATCGATGATAAAGGGTGGTATTTTTTAATCAGTATAAATAGTCTGAATGAATTCTATCTGTCACTTGAAGAATTAGAAAACTATTATGCAAGTGGAGTAATAGTATCAGCCACAGATATTGAATTATCGTTAAACTACTTTCAATTTAAAATCGATGAAGCGTTAGATATGGGAGATGAAGAGCGATTTTTCCAGTTTACACAGAATTTTATTGAAGCACGGTCACTTTTGCAAAAAATTGAGAATTATGTACTTAAAGTGCCGCTATGACCGGTATACAGGTAGTTTATCATTTCCAAAAGGTACCCCGACAAAATTCAGGGTTACCTTCTTATTCTTATAAATTTACCACTTATAGTGGAGATAATGCCTTTGTCTTTTCTATATGAATAAAAGCATCGTACCGTTCAGAAAGCCGTGATGGAACATAATTTCCATGATGTTCATACTGTGGGTGATAGACAACGCCAATGGCACGGTGTCCGATTACATCACAAAATACATTTCTATTTTCTTCAGTAAACATCAAATATTGATTTGCAGGAAGTGCTCTGTGGAGGGATTCTTCCCAGCTGCCATTCGTTGCCTGTGGGACAGGCATTATTTCATAAGGGACTCCCCACTTTGTCGCAGCAATTACGGTTCCTTGGTAGGTACCAAATCCAATGGCATAAATGTTTTCGCGGCCGTATTTTTCACGTGTTAATTGACCGACATTGACCATGCCTTCACTGGCCATATCTGTGGCCCGAGCATCTCCAATATGTGTGTTATGTTCCCATACAATCCCTTTTGCATTTGTACCATAGAATTGTCCAATATAATCAAGGGTCTCAACCATATGGCGGTCGCGAATATTCCAGGATTCATTATCATCGGTAATCATGGTATGATAATAATGCTCGGCATTGCTTGTAACGATCGCATTAATTTTCATATTAAGCTCAGATTCAGACTCATCTGGATCCAGTTCTTTATTTTTCCATATTGAATGTAAAAGCTCTAAGATCTCATCTACGCAGTTTTCACCGTAAAAAGCAGCGGAGATACCATACTTTTCGGATTTTCGTTCAAACGGGTCAAAGCATTCAATGGCCTTTAGAGCTTTCTCTAAAACGGGTGAATGACTTTTTTGCAGGTAATCAACTATTGCTTCCATTGATTCCCATAAGCTGTATACATCAAGACCGTAAAATCCGACTTTTTTTCCTGTTTGGGTTTGGTTATAGGAGTAGAGCCAGTCTATTAGTTCAACAATTTCTGCATTAGCCCACATCCATCCAGGCCAGCGGTTGAAGGATTTCTTTAAGACATCCATTGCTGAAGCATACTCCGGTGCCATACCTTTTATGTAGCGATTTACCTCGTAACAGGCCGGCCAGTCACCCTCAACAGCCACAAATGAGAAGCCATGCCCCTGTATAAGCTGCTTTGTTAAGCCTGCACGGGTTGTGTAAAACTCACTTGTGCCATGGCTTGCTTCCCCAAGCAGGACATATTTTGCCCGGCTTGCCATCGTAATTATAGGATTTAGCTCTGATAATGATGAAAATGGAACAGTATATTGTTTAATCTGATCAATTAATTGGACTGTTTTAAGCATTTTTTCACCTCTATCACGTAGTATGTACAAAAAATAAAGCAAAAGAAACCGTCCAATAAATGGATGGTTTCTTTTGCTAAAGTGGGCATTTTTACATATTCACATTTGTATGTGATGATAATAAAAGCTTTGAGGATATTAATCGCTTTCTGACAACGACGCCAATCCACGAAGCGAGGGCAGCTTTAATGATTCCAACAATAATAAAAGGTGTAAAACCGCTGGCTAATGCGGCAGTCCAAGAAAGGTTAGCAGATATTTTCAACCATACAGTTCCAAAAGCAAGGGTGATCAACATTCCGATGATATTAGCAATTAGTGCATTTGTAAAAGTAAATCCCCATTTTTCCATATAAAAGCCGATAATAAATGCCGCTGGGATAAAGCCAACTAAAAATCCTCCCGTTGGTCCAACAAGCTTGGATATCCCTGCTGAAAATTCAGCAAAAACGGGAACTCCGGCTGAACCAATGATTAAATACAAAAGGACAGCAAGCGTACCATTCCGGGATCCCAGAATTGTTGCTGCAATTCCAATCGCTAACGTTTGCCCTGTAATGGGAACAAGCGGGAGAGGAATTGTAATTTGAGCAAGAATCCCTATTATAGCAGCAAACAAAGCAATCATAATCATGGATCTTAATTTTATTTGATCTTTTGTCATCAAGCATTCTCCTTTATGTTAACTAAAAAAAAATATAGTTTACATATAAACTATAAGGTTGGCAGAATTATTTGTCAATAGAAAATTTTAATATTATAGTATATCAGAAAGAGAGGTACCAGTTTCATCTTCTGAACCTCTCAAATTATTGGATTATATTTGTTCAAGAACCTCAGCAAATCGTGAAACAGCCTCTCTGATGGATTCCTTTTTTAAATGGGCAAAGGTTAAACGAACATAACCGTTTGGTGAGCCATACACACTGCCAGGCATAAAAAGTATTTTATGCTTGATTCCCTCATCAACCAGTTTTTGATCGTCCACATCCCGGTTTATTTTACACCAAATAAAAAGACCGCCTTTTGGGACAGTAAACGCCACTTTATTCCCCAAAATCTCATGAAGTACAGTAACCATTTCATTTCTTCTTTCTACTAATTCATATCGCAAAAAATCCAAATGCCTTGGATATTCAGGCGATTGTAAAAACTGATTGGCAATCATCTGAGGAAATACACTTAAACCAAAGTCAATTTGTTCCCGTGCATCAGCCAATCGGTTAATAACTGATTGAGGACCAATCAACCAGCCGATTCGCAAACTGGAGCCGATCACTTTGGAAAGTGAACCAACATATAATACGTTCCCACTGCGGTCAAGGGATTTCATCGGCATATGCTGTTCATCCTCAAAGGTGAGCAAGCTAACAGGATCATCCTCTACAATCGGAATCCCTAGTTCAGCCGATATTTCCAATACTTTCTTTCTGCGTGTTTCACTGAGAATGGCACCGGTTGGACTATGATAGGTTGGATTCAAGAAAATCATTCTAATTTTATGCTTTTCGTGTAACGTCAAGATATCATCCGGATTAATCCCGTTTGCATCGACGGGGAGTCCAAAGATTCTTAGACCCGCAGATTGAAACAACGGCAGGGAATAACAATAGGAGGGTGCTTCAATTGCAACTGCATCACCAGGGTTCAGTAAACACTGTGTAATCAAATGCAATGCCTGCTGCGCTCCTGAAGTGATGAGGACAGAAGAACTTGTAGTATGAATTTGATGATATTCCTTTACATAGTTGGCAATCGTCTCACGGAGAGATAATAAACCTTGTGAATGCTCATACTCTAAATCATTTGGAAAAGGTTGTTTAGAGAGCACGGACTGCAGGTACTCCGTTGGGAACAGGTCTGATGATAATTTCCCATTTGCTAAATTAAAGCCGTTCTCCATTATTTTTGCTTCGCCCCTGATGCGTCTTATTAAGGGATAGGAAGGGATAAAGGATCCGCCTTCAATATATCTCCGCCAATTTGTCACACCTTTTGGGAGAATACCCCATTTATGTGAGCTGACACGGGTACCACTGCCTTTTTTCCTTTCCACAAGCCCGGATGCCTGAAGTTCATCATACACATGTGCGATTGTCATCCTGTTTACATTTAATTGCTGTGCTAATTTCCGTTCCGACGGTAAAAGGCTGCCTGGCGGATATTCCCCATATGAGATTTTTTCTTCTATATATTCGTAAATTTGCTGATAAAGCGGTTTATCATCATCGCGGTTTACTTTCCATTCCATTCTATAACACCTCAGCCAATCATGACTTATCTTTTTCTGAATTGGATTATTCGACGACAATCCAATTGGATGAGTACAAAGTGAATTTTTTAACTTATCATATAAATTACATATTATCATTAAATAATCATGTTCGAAAGGAGTTAGAAATGAATACATTTCGTACGAATCTTAAAGATCTACGCCAAAATCTTAATGTAAATACAGTAAGTGCTGGTTTAGTAGCGGCTATTTTTGGCTGTACAGGTCCGGCGTTAATCATCATTGGCGGTGCAACAAATGGTGGGTTAACTTATACGGAAACAATCAGCTGGATATTTGCTGTTTACTTCTTCAGTGGATTACTTGGTATGTATTTAGCATTAAAATACCGTCAGCCAATTTCTGCTGCACATTCCATTGCGGGAGCTGTATTAGTTGCAGGGTCATTAACCCATTTTTCTATAAGTGAGGCAGTGGGAGCCTATTTGGTCGCACATATCCTTGTTATTGTCCTTGGTGCATCCGGACTGATTGATAAAGTCATGAAGTTAATTCCGCTTCCGATAGTAATGGGAATGATTGTCGGGGTGATGATTCGTTTTGCAACAGAAATGATCACCGCTGTTACCGTATCACCGCTATTGGCAGGTGCTGCTATTATCGTATTTATGCTTTCAACTCGTTTTCTGAAAAAGGTTCCGCCTGTTTTATCAGCCTTAATTGTTGCAGTCGTGCTAGCCGTAGTGACAGGTGCCTTTAGTGTTCAGAATGTCCAGGATACATTTATTTTACCGCATTTAGTTATGCCAGCTTTTAGCATTGATGCTATTATTTCTATCGGTATTCCATTAGCCTTACTTATTATTTGTACTGAAAACGCACAAGCAACAGGGGTGTTGATGGCTCAAGGATACAATCCACCTAATAATGCGATGGCCTATAAAGGCTCAATCGTCGGACTTATTGCTTCATTATTTGGTGGTCATGCAATCAATATCGCAGGACCAATGACAGCTATTTGTTCTTCCAAAGAAGTTGGAGAAAAAGATAGCAGGTTTGCAGCATCGTTTGCAAATGGTGGATTCTTTGCTATTTTTGGCTTATTTGCTTCACTTGTTGTTCCATTTGTTATTGCAATGCCAAGTGTGATTGTTACAGTCATTGCAGGACTTGCCATGCTGGGCGTTTTAATCAACTCGCTTAAAACAGCTTTTTCTGATACGAAATTTCAAATGGGGGCCTTTTTTGCCTTAATTATTGGAATGTCAGGTATTACCTTTTTCAACATCGGGGCACCGTTATGGGCCATTATCGGAAGCTTAATTGTTTCTTTCCTTGTTGAAAAGGATCATTTTAAATCAAGAGTAAAAGAAGCTAAAGAACAGGTTAAAACAGTGAAAAAAGGAAAAGTGGAAACAACCGCTTAAATAGAAAAAATCATTAAGTAGCAGATTCATGGAAAAAGAAATCTCTAAATAATCGGAGGTTTCTTTTTTGTATGTCCAAGAGATAATGGTAAAATGGGTGGCAAATGAAAAGTGACAAGGAGATATGCGCATATGGATTCTAAACGGAAATGGAATGGAAAGTATAAAGAAAGACTTCTGAAGAGTGAAGAGTCTTCACCAAATGTAAGGCTGCAGGAATTGTCATCCTATCTAATCGGTGGAACGGCCCTTGATCTCGCATGTGGTCTTGGCGGTAACAGCATGTTCCTCGCAAATCTTGGCTATCAAGTAAAGGCTGTTGATATCTCTGACGTAGCGATAGAATACCTTCAATTACAGTCTGAAAAGAAACAGCTTACCATGCAACCGAGAATGGCCGACTTGACCGATTGGCAGAGCCTTGGTTTAGTGGAGGAATCGTTTGATTTAATTCTTATAACGTATTATTTGGATCGATCCATTTTTCCACTACTTAAAACTGTTTTGAAGGAGAACGGGTATTTTTTTATGGAGACGTTCTATCTGTCACCTAAAAACGAACAAATCGTATCAGATCAATTCAAGCTAAAGCCAAATGAACTTCTTGAGGTGTTTGGCAGCTGGAAGATTCTTTACTATGAAGAAAATGAATTAGAGGGGAGACAGACTATTTTTTGCCGGAAATGATATATAAAAAACGAAAGCAGGGAGGAGCAGCTGATTAAACTACTTCTCCCTAATAATTTTCTTTCTCTTCGCTAAAACAAAAGCAGCCAACAAACCAACTAAACTGATAATGGAAATCACACTTCCAGCCATAAACCCTCGTGGGATAAACTGCAATTCAACATCATGTGTTCCTTTTTTGAGATCCACGCCAATAAAACCGCCAAGCTTCATAACAGGGACCGTTTTCCCGTCAACCTTTGCTGACCAGCCTTTGTCATAAGGAATGGAAAAGAAGAGGACATTTGATTCTTCTGACTTGATGCTTCCCTTTACGGTTGTATCCGAGTAATCAGCCAATTGAAAGGTTTGCTTTTGTATTTCCGTAATCCTATCCTTAAAGGCAGGAATTTCTAAGCCATAAAATAGCTGATGGGCCAATTGTGTCTCAGGAACGAGAAATTCAATTTTAACTGTAACGGTTTCATTCGTAAAAGCACCTAAATCTAAAATTCTTTCATAATGTGCGGCAGGATATGTACCGAGTGATTTTCCGTTTACATATACGTTCGTTTCACCTAATCCCGGAATTCCCTTACCAGCAGCCAATAATGTATAAAATTGCTGTTTTCCTACAAGGTCAAAGGTCATTTCAATCGAACCTTCTGCATCCTTATTATTCTTTTTTACATAAAGAATTTGTCCCTCTTTTTTAACAGACAGATTATGATAGGTTGTTTGAACCGGTTTTCGTTTTTTAAAATAATCCTCTGAACCGCCTAAAAAGAGATTTTGATTAACAAAAGGAGTTTCTTCTTTTCTTGCTAATGCAACTTGATCTTTATCTATCATAAAACCAATGGGAAGAGCCTGCTGATTTTTATATACACATGTTTCCTTTACGCAAAGCTCCTTTGTGTAGCCGTGTTTATTGATTTTTTGATCAGTAATGGCGTATTTAAAACCTAATAAAGCATCTGACGCCAATATCCCGTTATTCTGAGCTAAAGAACGGACTCCAAGCGTTGTACTATAGCCTAAATGATACATAAAATCATGCAACGTTCCATTGGATAGTGTATTAAAATTACTCATTCCCTTATAGTGGTAACGAATGGAATCATTAGGAGTCATACGAATGGTAGAATTCAGCCGGTAAAACCCCGCATCCTTCTCACCCAATTCTGTTAAAACATCTTGAAACCCTGGTGCAGCAATATTGTACTGATCTCTCGAATAGCTGTACCCCGGATAACTATTGAGTGTTTTAATTTGCTGGTATGCATTCAAGCCGATATCACATAAAACAATAAACAATAACGTCCATAAAGCTGCTGAACGAAATTTCAAGTTCGTTTCTCTAATATAAAGAGTGAAGCAAATGAGTATCAAGAAAAGGGCGTTCACTAAAGCTTTTGCAACGGACATTTGCTCGGGTTTCAACTCTGTTAACAGAACCAAAATAAAAATAGCGATACATGTGACCTTGTATAAGGATGGCAGTTCCTCTTGACTAAATACAGTAAAAACTCTGTAGGCAAGAAAGATGATGATAAAAGAAAAGACAAAAGCAAACCGATGAAGATAGCCTGTCGGCGATTCAAAGGCATGCCAAATGATGTTCAACCCATGGATTTGAAAGCTTAGTAGTAGCCCTAACAACAGAATAAAATAAATGATTTTTTCTTTCGGATTGATTTTCTTACTAAGAAAAAATAATGGAAATAATAAAAGAGTGAGTAAGCCACTGTATATATTAGGTTGTTCTAAGAGGTTCTCACCGCTATTGTAGGCCTTGGCTAGTAATTCAAAAAAACCAATGTCAATTGCAAAAAGGCTGTTCCAATCAAACGGAGGATACTCATTCGATTTCAGTTGAAGATAAGTAGGGATTATAAGAAAGGCAGAAATCCCAAAAGCGATCATGGTACAGAACATGAATCTGCTAAAATGAACAAGGATTGATTTCAAAGAAAAAGTGTCTTGTAACGAACCTTTTGCCAGAAAATATAAGAAGGCAAACAGACCTACAATATAGGCCATATAAAAATTAGATATGAAAAGCACAGTTAAGCTTAAAGTTAGAAGCATGTACCTTTTCTGAAACAATTGGTCAATACCTAATAGAACAAGCGGCAGTAAATAAAGACTATCAAGCCACATGATGTTAAAAAAATAGCCTATCGTGAATGACATGAGTGCGTACATGGAAGAAAACGGAAGCGCATTTTCCTTCTGGCGTTCTTCTGTTTTCAATAAATAGATGCTCATAGTTAAACCGGCAAGAGCAGTTTTTGTCAAAGTCATGAGAATAAAGGCTTCCGGTAAATGTGATTTCGGAAATAAGAAAATAAGAATTGAGATTGGACTAGAGAGATAATAAGCAAAAGTTCCCCAAAAGTTAAGTCCCATTCCTAATTCCCATGTATATAAAAGGCTGCCGTTTCCACGTATAGCATCATAGAGATGATGATAAAATGGCAGATATTGTGTAAATTGATCAGCCATTAATAATGAATGGGTTCCAAATGGGTAGACTCTTAACAGGACAAAGACAGCACCCAATAAGAAAAAGGGCAGTATAAAAGCCATGATAAACATTCGAAATTTAACAGAAAGCATAATATCCTCCAAGTCTTATAAAAACTCGACGGTTGTTTTAAAGACAATTAATTTAAATGGTACATATTGGTAACAGTCTAAACCATTATACGTAATTTTAACCATATATATAAAGAAGAAAGGATTGGAAAATATAGAAATATATTGCTTTTTCGTTTATGATGAGGGAGGAATACATATTCATGACGAAGGGGTACTTACTATGAGTCTATTACAATTAGAATCTGTTCGATCGAATTTATTATCACATCCAATTTATCAAGAAATCACAACACCTGAGCGAGTAAAGGTTTTTATGAAACATCATGTATTTGCGGTTTGGGATTTTATGAGCTTGTTAAAAAGATTACAAAAATCGGTTACTTCTGTGGATGTTCCGTGGTTTCCCTACGAGAAACCACTGTTTTCCCGATTAATAAATGAAATTGTCGTGGCAGAGGAATCGGATATCGATGGAAGAGGGGGATACAGCAGTCATTTTGCTCTCTATCTAGAAGCAATGGAGGAGTGCGGTGCAGATGTAACCATGTTTCAATCCTTTTTAAAGCCCTTGAAAGAAGGAAATGATTACCAAACCGTGTTATCAGAAAACACTCTAATCCCTGAGAGTGTCAAACAATTTGTCGCATTTAATTTAGATTTAGCCATGAATGGGGAACTATATGAAGTTGCCGCCGCCTTTTTCTATGGACGGGAAGGCTTGATTCCTGAAATGTTCAAGCCACTTGTAGACTCTTTAATGGAGACAGGTGCATCCAGCGAAAGACTAGTTTTCTATTTAAATAGACATATAGAGGTTGACGAGGAACATCATGGTCCACTTGCAGAAAAGCTCTTGCTTGAGCTATGTGAAAAAAATTCGGAAAAACTTAGCAAAGCGAATCGAATTGGAGAGATGTGCTTAGAGGCACGCTCTAATCTTTGGGATGGGGTACTAGAAGAAATTAAGGAAAGAAATCTATAAAAAGGGATAGTAGAATAATGTGAACATGAAAAGGGAAAAGGGAGCCTACTCCACATCTTAGGTTCCCTTTTTCTAGTATTATTCTATTTTAAAAGTTACTTTCCCAACACCTAATTCTGTATTTACATTAATCACTACCTTTGCGTCTTCATAGGCCTCGTTTACATAAATTCCATTTCCATTGGAAATGAACCCGTCATAATCTGTTTTTCCAATTCCGTTTGCTGAATTAATTTTTACTCCGACATCTTTCGGTAAGATGATAGTAGAATCTCCAACCCCCATGTGTAAGGTAGCATCAAAGCTTTCGTCAAAATTGCCGCTCATGTCAATGGTCATATCGCCGACGCCAGCATTTACTTCAAGGTCGTTCATTTGCAGTCCTTTTAAATCTAGATACGTTTCAGAGGCACCAGCATTCACCTTTAAATCAAGTGGTATATCATTATTAAGCTTAAGATTCCAAGTGTTTTTCATATCGCCTATATTAAGGTTTTTGAAGATACCATCATCCTGTTCGATAACTGCAATTCCTTTATCGTCTTTAAGCTTATATGTGATATCCGGTGTTAGCTTGTTATTTGTGTATTCGATCGTTCCTTCAGCCCACTCATTAGCGCCGCCATCAACCCGTAATTCTCCTGCACCGATATTAAGCTCAAGCACCAATTCATCTGCCTTATCCTTCTCAATCAGTACGGTCTTGCTGTCGTCATTTCCATTAAAAAATGGTCCACATCCTGCTGCTATCACTAAAAATGAAGCTGCAATAATACTTCCAGCTAATTTCTTCTTCATTTTGAATTCCCCCTTGGTTATCATACCTTTATTGTAAGGGAGTAGAGGAAGGGGGGAAAACGGCTATAGCTTTAATTCAAAGTCAGTCTAAAGACGTACTGCAGGTAAGCTAAAAAGAAAAGAGGCTGACTTATGCTTATAAGTCAGCCTCTTTAATGGTGAAAAATGGTATGTATTTTATGTAGGTTATAACATCGAAGCAACTAAATGAATCGATAGTAGTAAAACACCGTGCGCCTGCTCTCGATAGGAACAACCAAGCGTTACTTGCAAAAGAAAGCTCGAACTAGGCAACCCTGCGGCACATGGAAAAGTCTACTTATGGCTGCTTCCTTCCGGATCTGACCAGATTCATAGGTTTCCATTGCGCAGGACCCAATCGTCAACACTACTTTTACAAGGCAGGCCTCACATGTTCAAACCTCAAACAGGCATTCAACCCCGCTATGGCGGATTGCGGGTTACAGGGCACCGCCAACTCCCCATCTAGCACGGTATGTATGAAAAACAACATACCTATGATATACGTAGATTTTTAAGATGACTTCGGCACATGAAATGGCTGTAAGCCAGGTTCTGTTCCTGCGTGCTCAAACGATGCCAAACTCGCACTGCAGGTGTAGTCATATAACTATCGATTTTATACAATCGATCCATCCTTTTGGTTCAAGATTCCCGCCGGATGGTGCCCCTACCTAAATTTGGGTTGCTCGCTCGCGGGGTTTACCCGTTCCATTCCTTCCGTTTCCAGAAGAACTCCGTTACTGTGGCACTTTCAGGATACTCTCAGCATATCCAATGAAGGACTTAGCATGATTTCTCCGCCGTCAGCAGAATAATATTCTGCTGCCCACCTTTGCAGATGGCACGAACACTCCGGGCATCTCAGCACCGGGCGAGCCTGGACTTTCCTCAACTCATGTGTTCCATGAGCCGCGACTACTCACCATTTCATGTTGTTGCTCATCTCTTACATGTATTAATTTATCATAGTAACTGCAACAAGTCTCTAGTGTATCGCTCCCAGAGATGGAATATTTTGCCGCTTAGCTTCGTTTACTTTTTTATGATCTCTCTTTGATTAATAGGCTGAACAGGACGATGATTATCAGGGAAGATGCCTTTGAATACTTGAATTTGATTTTTCGACATTTGAATCGGCTGTTCAAAAACGATCCATTTTATCCCTTCCGTACAAGGGGGAGTGGTCAAAGAGCCATTATAATGAAAGCCTGTTTGATTATGCGGAATCAATGTCTTTACGTCTATCGGCTCTTTCACGATTGACTTATCTAATTCCTTCTTCGGTAGGGCATTCCAAGCTGCTGCTAGTATTTCATTTTCACTGCCTTCCTGAACCATAACTCCTAGGACGGCAAGCTTTCCATAGGGATCTTTATGGACAAGATGAAATTCCATAGCGAAATTTTTCCCATTAAATTGATGTTCACTGGGAGTATGGAAATGAAGTTGCTCAAGCGAGTATGTTTTACCATCCAAAACGATTACGTTCCTTTTTGTAATGGGATTTGCTTGTATTGTATGACCAGTGTTCACGAGTGTAAATGTTGTTGGCTCAGATTGAATAATCATCTTTTCTGGGCTGGTTGATTCAATTAGTTGGGAGGCTTCAATATTGATCGGTGATTGTTCTTTCCCTTTAGCACACGTAGAGTAAGCTGGATCTAACTCTCCCCAATGTTTAGGACCGGTTTTTCCTTCATATGACCATTCTGAAGCATGGCTGCTATTGACTTCTATTGTATCAGATTCCAAATGATTAGAATGATTCTCCGCTTTGACATCATAAATACTTTCTTCCGAAGGTAATGGTTGAGTAGAGCAGGCAGTCAATAGCAAACAGCACAACATCTTAGCAATAAAAAAATCATTGATTTTCATTATTTTATATCCTCCTTTTGAAGCGGTGAATCTAAAAATTCAACATATGTCATTATTCGTACTAGCATACGTTTTTATACAAGGATCAGGGTAGGGAGGATAGGTAGAATAAAAAAAGCCTAGACAATTGTCTAAGCTTTTTACAAGGAAGTCAGGCTTTAGCTTGCTGCTTCTTCAACAGTTGCTTCATATTCTTGTAGCTGGTTTAAAACATCCTTTAATGCACTGAGTTCAGCATCATTTAACGGAATCAGTGGTAAACGGACACCGCCGACAGGGACACCGGTTAAATTTAATGCTGCTTTGACAGGTGTTGGGTTTGGAGCAGCAAATAATGCCTTCATAACTGGTAACAGGCTGCGGTGCATTTCTGCAGCCTTTTGATGATTTCCGCTCATAAAATGCTTAATCATAGTCTGCATTTCGTTACCAATAACGTGGGAAGCAACAGAAATGACACCTGTTCCACCAATAGATAAGACTGGTATTGTAACACCGTCATCACCACTGTATAATGCAAAGCCTTCAGGGGTTTGCCTGATAATTTCAGACATGGCATCTAAATTACCGCTTGCATCCTTTATTGCCACAATATTAGGTATTTGTGCTAGACGAACCGTTGTTTCTACTGTCATATTAATGCCTGTTCTTCCAGGGATATTATAAAGCATAACCGGTAATTCAGTGGACTCGGCAATTGCTTTAAAATGCTGATATAAACCTTCTTGAGACGGCTTATTATAATAAGGAACAACCAGCATAACTCCGTCAACACCAGTTTGTTCAGCTAACTTTGTTAAGTGAATAGATTCTCTTGTGTTATAGGAGCCGGTACCAGCAATAACGGGAATTCTTCCGCCTACAACCTCTACGACAAACTTGAATAATTCAACTTTTTCATCAGTTGTTAGGGTAGGTGATTCACCAGTTGTGCCAGCTACGACTAATCCCTCAGTTCCATTTTCAATTAAATAATTTACCAAATTTCTTGTAGCGCTAAAATCCACCTCGCCATTTTGATCAAATGGGGTCACCATTGCAGTTAATAATTGTCCGAAATTCATTACTTCTCCACTTCCTTTTAATTTTTTTAAAATTAGAGGGAGAAGGCCACTTTGTAAGTAAACGCAAAAAAGCACCAACGAGGGTTCGCTGCTGCAGTAGAAACATAAATGAAAATCGTTTCTGTGCGTAAGATAGCCCTCCATATAGTTACCTATATGACAGTTCTGTATTTATTCAATAGCAGAACCAGCTTCAAGAAGAATGAGATTCTCTCAGCTTCGGCAAATTCCCCTTTCCACAATTTTCAGCAGATCTCATTATCCTCCTATTGTGTACTTATGGTCTTTGCGCCTCTATCCTTACTTCAATAGTTTTGAAATAAGAAAATATGTAATTGATTAAATAATATAATAGTTCTGCCTAAATTGCAATGAAAAGTTAGAAAAATTTGTTCAAATTACTATAACCACAATGAATGAATAACTAAACAAGCTTTAGCCTATAACCTGGGCTTGAAATTATTTGCGGCAGGTCCCGACGAATCTACGGGGAATACACGAAATATCTGCGGAAGTTACTCTTAATGTCTGCGGATTGGAAGGGGTGGAAACGCCGTACAATGTGAGTAACTAATATATCAGAGTTACCTGAGTTATAAAAATTAGCATCTCATTAATAAATGTGAGAGGAGGTTTAACTTTACTATTCAAGTGAGGGATACAAGGTTTTAGACAAATGGGGAGAAAGGATAATTAATATGAAGAAAAAAGGGATTTGGAAGAAAATTCAAACGTTTATGCTTTATTCTCTACCCCTACTTTTATTCTTAGTAACGATTGGATTTGTTTACCAAAAGAAAGGTGAATCGAGGGATTATGACAAATACACAGCGGTAGGAGAGACATACGAAGTCTATGGTAAAAAGATGCATATTTATACAGGTGGTAAAGGGAGCTCTACCGTAGTTTTTCATGCTGGGTCAGGAACGCCAAACCCATATGTAGATTTCTCAACGGTATACGAGAAAATAGGTCATGAAACAAAGTATGCTGTTATTGATCGATTTGGGTATGGTTATAGTGATCTAACCAATCGTAAACGGGATATTGACAACATCGTTGATGAAAATCGTAAGCTGCTGCAAGAGGCTGGTCAAAAGCCACCATATATTTTAGTAGGCCATTCATTAAGTTCCCTAGAGGTCATTCGCTATGCTCAAAGGTATCCAGAGGAAGTAAAAGGGATTGTTCTATTGGATGGAGGAAGCCCGAAGTATTATTCTGAACAAAAACCCTTGACCTTCTTTTCACATGTACTCCAATTTTTCCGAACAACAGGTGTGTTTAGATTCGTATATGAAATAAATGAGGAATTTTTCATAGGTGGACGCAACAACCTGAAGTTTGTTCCGAATGAATTAAAAGAGGTTGATCAGGCATTCACCCTTCTTAAACTAGGTAATAAAAATGTAACTGATGAACTGCGGCAAGCTCAAAAAAATGCAGTAAAAGTATTAAAAGATAATAATGGCTTAGCGATGCCCATGACTGTTTCGACAGCTGATAGCTTTGGCGAAGTCAAAAAAGATTGGCTTGAAAGTCAAAAAGAATTAACCGAGTGGTCTTCTGCTGGAAAACATATCGTTGTAAAAGATTCGCAGCATTATATTCATCACTATCGTCCAGATCTCATTGCAGAAGAAATACTGAACTTGGCTAAGAAATAAGTAAAACGAAGGAAATGAAATGAATTCCATACAAAAAAATTCAAGTAATAAGAAAATGATGATTTTGTCTATTTTCTCAGTATTGCTTTTGTCTCTTATAGCGGCGTTTGTATTTGCGCCAAAAGGAACAGGTGCTTTTGTAGAAGAAAAAGTAGAAAAAGCAGAAAAAGCGAATATTACAACTTACTACAGCTTTACCGGTGCAGTAGAGGCAGCGGGGAAGCAAAATGTAATCAGTCAGAAGGAAATGCATATTGAAGAGGTTATAGTGAATGAAGGGGATTTGGTAAAGACCGGGGATGTATTGCTGAGGAATGCAGAAGGAGAGGAAATAAAAGCTGAAATCGATGGAGAGGTGACTAATGTCTTCACTAAAAATAATTCCCATGCTTTAAAAGGATCCCAGCTATTGGATATTGTAGATTACAGCCATTTACTGATTAAAGTAAAAGTTGATGAATATGACCTAAAATACGTTACGGTTGGTCAAAAGGTAGATGTTCGATTGAACGCTCTGGATAAGAACATGAAAGGTACCGTTCAATCGATTTCAAAGGAAGCGATAAACGAAAACGGAATTTCATACTTTACATCTATGATTGATTTCGAGGAAGATCCCGCTATACGACTTGGAATGAGTGCAGAAGTGAAGATTATAAAGCAAAAAGCGGTTGACTCTACGACTGTATCAATGAAAGCCATTCAGTTTGATAGTAAATACAAACCATATATTTTAAAGCTCTCTGAAACAGGTGAACCAACAAAACAATATGTGGAAATCGGAATTCATGATGAGATGACCATTGAAATTAAGAGCGGAATTCGTATAGGAGAAGTAGTTTTGGTCCCGAATACAACCTCGAAGAGTAATAGTGAAGCTGCTGCTATGATGCACGGGGGAGGTAATCAATAATGAACAGACCAATTCTTATAATGGATCAAATAACAAAGAACTTTCACATGGGTGAAGAAGAACAAACAGTATTAGATCATATCAATCTAACAGTGAATAATGGAGATTTTGTAGCCGTTCTAGGACCATCTGGATCAGGTAAAACGACACTCATGAATATTGTTGGATGTTTGGATTCCCCGACAAGCGGTCAGTATATCCTTTCAAACCAGCAGGTAAATACATTAGATGAATCGAAGTTGGCTTCTATTCGAAATAAAGAGATTGGATTTGTGTTTCAGCAGTTTCAATTACTTCCGCGATTGAATGCATGGCAAAATGTAGAGCTTCCTCTTGTCTACAGAGGATTCCCGGAGAAAGTACGTAAAGAGCGTGCTGTGGAAATGCTTCAAAAGGTAGGTCTTGCTGATAAATTACAAAATCGGCCTAATCAGCTCTCAGGTGGGCAGCAGCAAAGAGTGGCCATTGCCAGAGCATTGGTAACAGAGCCGACCATCTTACTGGCAGATGAACCGACTGGGGCGCTAGATCAAAAAACGGGTCAACAGATCATGGAGCTTTTTCAAGAGCTCCATGATGAAGGAAAAACAATCATTATGATTACACATGATAAAGAGATTGCCACGCATGCAAGCAGGATTGTTCATATTTTGGATGGTCAGCTTAGCGAGGAGTGTGTATGATGTTTAAAGAAAATGTAAAGATGGCCTGGATGAATGTGATCCACAACAAAATGCGCTCTGCCCTTACGATTCTTGGGATTGTAATAGGTGTAAGTTCGATCATTGCACTAATTACCATTGTTAAAAGTTCAACAAATGAGATGACAAATGAGTTCGCTTCCTTCGGTGCAGATAAAATAACAGTTCAAGCGATGGGAACCCCGCTCAAGCAAGGACTTTTTGAAAGTGACATTCAAAAGCTGGATGAGATTGAAAATGTTGCTGGTGTTTCGCCAACAACTTCAGGTAAAACAACAATCGTCAGCTCAGGTGTTGAAAAAACAAATGTGACCGTTCAAGGTAAAAATGAGGAGTATTTTTCAAGAACAAAGGATCTGGTAGAGTCCGGAAGAGGTATAAATAGATTAGATATCAATCATAACAATCAAGTTTGTTTGATTGGATCAGATATTACAAGAGATTTGTTCTATGGAGAAAATCCTATTGGTCAAAAGCTGATCGTTGGCGGAACAACTTACACTGTTATTGGTATTTTACAAGAATCAAGTTCTTTTTCAAGTTCCTCTACAAACGAGACTGTTATCGTTCCATATACCACTTCAATGAGTTTACTAGGAAAGGGATATATATCAAGTGTTGATGTATACATGGAAAACTCAAACGAATCAGAGAAAGTAACGAGAGAGATCGAATCGGTATTAAATGAAGCATTTAATGATAAAAAAGATGGTTTTACTGTGATGAATATGCAGGATATGCTCGTTTCTATCAAGAAGATGACTAATATGCTATCCCTTATGCTCGGTGGGATTGCCTCAATTTCTCTTATTGTTGGTGGCATTGGCATCATGAATATGATGCTTGTATCTGTAACAGAAAGAACAGCAGAAATCGGCTTAAGAAAGGCTTTAGGAGCTGAACCCAAAAGAATCCAGCAGCAATTTTTAATTGAAGCGGTGTTTCTCTCCCTTTTTGGTGGTTTGATTGGATTAATGCTCGGAGTACTAGTAGCCTATATCGTATGTCTGCTGATCGGAACAACATTTGCCCTTTCGGCCTCGACCGTACTGCTGGCCCTGGGATTCTCAGCGGCAGTTGGTATTCTGTTTGGAATTGCACCTGCGAGAAAGGCTTCCAAGCTGAATCCGATTGACGCATTGAGAAGTATTTAATCTAAGTTTACTATCAGCATTAATTTATTTGAGAATAGAAGAGAGTGTGATTACGATGATATATGATGTCGTTATTATTGGTGCGGGTCAAGCCGGATTATCGATGGGATATTTCTTAAAGCAAACAGGCTTATCTTTTATCATCCTCGATAATCAAAATGCAGTTGGAGATGTTTGGAGGAATAGGTATGACTCACTGATTTTATTTACACCTAGAGCATACAGTTCATTGCCAGGATTGGCGTTAAAAGGCGATCCAGCAGGATTTCCAACAAAGGATGAAATTGCAGACTATCTGGAAAAGTATGCTCGAACTTTTGATTTACCGATACAATCAAAATGTCATGTGGAAATAATTCACAAGGAGAATCATTTATTTTTCATTTCAACGAATGCGGGAGTAGTGATAAAAACAAAAAAAATCGTTATTGCAACAGGTCCTTTTCATACCCCAAAAATTCCAGCCTATGCAAAAGAACTCCCAGAGCATGTTGTTCAATTACATTCTTCCCAATATAAAAACAAGTCCCAGCTTAACGATGGTCCAGTACTAGTAGTTGGCGGCGGGAATTCAGGAGCACAAATAGCAGTGGAATTGTCCCAAGACCGTGAAATTTACTTATCAGTCGGTCATAAACTTCGCTTTCTTCCATTATCCATTGGAAAGAAAAGTTTCTTTTGGTGGTGCGAAAAATTAGGGATTTTACAAGCAAACCATGATTCATTTATTGGGAAAAAAGTTCAAGGGCAGCCTGACCTGATATTCGGCTATGAACTAAGAGCGAGAATAAAAGACAATTCGATAAAACTAAAAAACAGAACCACTACCATTAAAAAGGATGAAGTCCAATTTGCCGACCAGTCTACAATAAAGGTTCAAAATGTTATTTGGGCAACCGGATATACGTTAGATTATTCATGGATTGACGTACCGGGGTTATTAGATCCTGACGGCAAAGTAAAACATATTAGAGGAATGACCGATATTAAAGGCCTTTACTTTTTAGGATTGCCTTGGCAGTACCGCAGGGGGTCTGCACTTCTGTTAGGGGTAGGAGAAGATGCGGAATATTTGGTAAAGCATATAGCAAACCTGTCGAAAAACTCATCTTGATTGATGGGTTTTTTATTATGGTAATCCGCAGAAAGCTTGCGGGAAGCCTCTATTTATGTGGGATTTTATTCGATAACTATGCGGTTTTCATACGCAAAGTTGCGGATTCTACTGGGGAAGAATACCGTAGAATAATATCATCCAATAGTTACGGAAGGGGTTTTTACCTTGAATCAATTTAAATTGTTTTTACCTTATGTAAAACGGGAAGGAAAATATTATTTGACTGGTTTTTTAGGAAGTATCTTTCGTTTTCTTATTCCACTTTTTGTCCCCTTAATTTTAAAATACATCTTTGATGATTTACTTCAAAATGATTCACTTTCACATTCAGAGATCCTTGAACAGCTCTTGACTATCGCGATCGGAATGCTGATTGTCTTTCTTTTCATAAGAACACCGATGGAGTATGTAAGGCAATATTGTATTCATAAGGCTAATAACAATATTATGAAAAAGCTTCGAAAGGATGCATTTAGTAAAGTCCACAAACTGGATGCAAAGTATTTTATTGACAATAAAAGTGGAGAAATAGGAACACGCTTTTTCGATGATATTGAAAAGGTCAAAGGGTATTTAACGGCTATGTTTGGGAATATCTGGATTGAAATGATTTCACTATTTTTTATTATGTTTGTTATGTTTTCAATGAATAGTAGATTAGCAATCCTGTCTGTCGTACTGGTTAGTATTCAGTTTTTCCTTGCCCATATCCTCTCAAAGAGATTAAAGAAATCAACTCGTGATGTCATGCGTTACAGGTCCGTGATGAGCGGGTTTGTATTTGAGAAAATTCAAGGTGCTTTTCTATCTAAATTATTTTCTTCTGAAAAACGTGACAGGGAACAGTTGGACCATCATTTAGTTCATTTTGACACGTTAACAGATAAGCATGCCAAAGTAAATGCAGTGATGCTATCTTCAGTTAATGTGTTAAGTGACTTGACTCCCTTTGTTGTTGCAATTACTGCTAGTCTTTTTGTGATCGATGGAAGTTTAACACTAGGTAGTTTAATTGCCTTTTTTGCCTATGTTGATAAAATGAGAAGTCCTGTTGCGGCATTAGTGAATGCTTATCCTGCTATTACGGAGGGCAGTGTTGCGTTACAACGGATATTTGAATTCTTTCATACCCAAGCAACTATTAAAGAACTAACGAATCCTGTTGAGTTAACGGAATTTAGTCATTCCATTCAGTTTAGAGATGTATCGTTTTCCTATGATGGAAAACAAACAATCATAAAAAATACTTCATTGAAAATGGAAAAAGGGAAAACATATGCATTTGTTGGTGAGAGCGGGGGTGGAAAGAGTACTATTTTACAGCTTCTATTAAGAATGTATGATGTAACAAATGGTGAAGTATTAATCGATGATGTGAATATCAAAAATTACTCAATCTCCAGTTTGCGGAATAGTATGGGAATTGTTACTCAGGATAACTTTTTGTACAGTACTTCAATTGAAGAAAATATAAAAATGGCAAAGCTGGATGCAACAAAAGAGGAAATCATTGCGGCTGCGCAAAAAGCCTTTGCACATGAGTATATTTCTGCTTTACCGAAAGGCTACGCTACGGAAATAGGCGAAAGGGGAATGAAGTTATCCGGCGGACAAAAGCAGCGTTTGGCTCTTGCTCGCGTCTTTTTAAAGGACCCTTCAATTATCATATTAGATGAGGCTACAAGCGCACTTGATAATGAGAGCGAAAAGCTGGTGCAAGAATCTATTAGCCAATTCCAACATGATAAAACGATTATTATGATTGCACATCGATTATCAACGATTGTGGACGCTGATACCATTTTTGTAGTAAAAAATGGAGAAATTGTAGAGTATGGCAACCACCAAAGCCTATTAAAACGAAATGGATATTATAAGGAGCTCTATACGAAACAGGCAAACTCACATACTGAAAATCTTAAATTAGCGGCTGGTTCATAAGACTTACGAATATTTTTCTTTCAAGATAAAGAAAGCTTCGTTATAATGAATGGTATTATTTTTGTAATAGTAAAAATAATTTGGAGGGATTATTTTGAAAGAACACGGTATTCATATGCTTCAATATGACTATTGGGCAAATATGAAACTTTTAGGGCATGTAGAAAGCATAGAAGAGGATATTTTTCATAAACAGATGAATAGTGTATTTCCATCAATAGCAGAAACATTTTATCATATTTTTAGAGGTCAGCGAATTTGGATAAAAAGATGTATCACGGATTTAGCGGTAGATGATAGCATAACGTCATTTCAAGATATTGACCAAGCGAAGAAGGGTTTTACCGAGCTTCACTCTATTATGATTGATAGTATCAATCTTCATTATGAAAAGCTGTCTGAGGTTGTATATCAAAATACAAAAGGAACTACGTTTAAGAATCATATTGATGAGATTATGCATCACCTTGCAAATCATGGAACCTATCATAGAGGAAATATCGCTTCGATGATCAGAGAATGTGGTTATAATGGAACTTCAACCGATTATATCCAGTATCTAAGGGACTTAGGATGATAAATAAAAGCACAATTCAATTGAATTGTGCTTTTATCATGATTAAATCTCTGGAGTAGGGGTTGGCTCAGCATACCCTTCTTTATAGGTGTCATCGATTTTTGCTCGGATTTCTTTTATCGTCTTACCATTTTGATAATCCACTACAGATTGTGCGGCTATATCCAGACAAACACCGCATTTTGTTCCATGATCGTCCCAAACAACCGTACCATCCTCCTTGTTCTCATGAACAAAGCAGTTATAGCTATTTTTATGATGCACTGAATCACCGCATCCGCAATAGCATGGAATTTGCTCTAATAATTCTTTATTCTGTGCTGCCGCCATGTATACTAATTTCATATCTTCAGGCTTACCCTGGAGGAATTCCGGAATTACTTTTATACTACTGGTTTCTTCTCGAATATCACCCATAACTGTTTCAGTATGATTTTCATGTTCTTCCTTTTGGCCGGCACTTTGATCATTACTAGCACAGGCTGTTAATAATAAAACTGCAATAATATGGCAAACGATGAATTTTCCTTTCACTGTCAATACTCCCTTATTTAAATAGTCACTCTATTATGATATTTTCCTAGAAATACATTAAATAAGCAAGTATTTTCCGATATTCAAAAAATGATAGGAGCCCTAGATGAAAAATAGAGAAATATGAGGAAGCTGTTAGGGAAATCCTTAGGAATTGACTTAATGTCATGTATGAGGGAAGAGTCCTAAACAAGAAAAGAATAAATTTCCTAGTTTCTTCATTAATATAAAAACAAGACAGCATTTATCAATATTCAGTGGGGATTTAAACAACCTGCTGAATTTTAAGTTAAGCGCTAGGTTAGAGAGCAATGTTGATTGTCCACTTGTTGATTCGAAAGGAGTAAAAGGAGTACCTTCACCTTGAATCCGAATCTAATCATTACCTTAGTTAAGTTAAAACAAAATATGGATTTCACATTATTACGGGTATGAAAAAGAAAAGCACTTGATAATGCTCATTGGTATTTTGAGCAATTTCAAGTGCTTTTTTTCTATAGTATAGCAGATTGATAATGTAGAAACTGATCAAGTAAACCTCTGGCATCCTCATCGACCAACGCCAACGATCGATGTTTTTCATCCATGAAATGTTCATCAGCCATATGATTAAATAAAGCTACAATTGGATCGAAGTAATGATTTATATTAAGAAGACCTATTGGTTTTTTATGGAGGCCAACCTGTGCCCACGTAAATATTTCGAAGAATTCTTCTAAGGTTCCTGGTCCGCCAGGAAGAGCGATAAAACCATCTGCTAATTCACTCATTTTTGCTTTTCTTTCATGCATCGATTCTACAATAATAAGCTCTGTTAAGTTTTTATGGGATCTTTCCCGGCTATCAAGGAATTGAGGCATAACACCAATGACTCTTCCTCCAGCTTCTAAAACAGAATCCGCCACAGCACCCATAATACCCGCGCTGGATCCGCCGTATATCAGCGTCGTATTTCGATTTGCTAATTCTTTTCCAAGTTTTCTTGCTTCATTAATATAAACATCAGATGCACCATTTCTTGATCCACAAAATACGGCTAAACCTTTCATACTCGTTCACCTCCAAAGATGTGTCTATCATTAATTATATATAATTTTTCTAATAGATAGATATTAATATGGTTGAGTACCCAATTATATTTTTAAACATGGAAGAAATAGGCTTGGAAACTGAAAGTGTTTTTTTACAATAATGTGATTTAAATTTTATATTGACAAATAAATATTTTGTGTGTTATATTAAAAATTTGTATATTCTATTGATGCATGATACCATATATATTGAACATATATGGGGGTGCTAATTTGTATCAAATTGGTGAAAAGGTCTTTTATCCAAATCATGGTGCAGGTATTATTCAAGCGATTGAAGAGAAAATAGTATTAGGTAAGATGCAGGAATATTGTGTGATCAATATTCCGATTTGTAAGATGGAAATTATGATCCCCGTTAATTCACTAAAAAAATGTGGTGTCCGTTCTATTGTAAATCAGCGTGAGATGGAAGATATATTATTAGACTTCCATCATTCAGAGGATCAAGATGCCCTGCCTTGGAAAGAACGATTTAAATTAAATACGGAAAAAATTAAGACAGGGGATATGCGAGATTCTATTGAAGTTGTGCATGATCTCTTACTACGAAATAAAGAAAAAGCACTAAATGTAAGTGAAAAAAAGATGCTTCATGATGTGCAGCGATTCTTGATTAGTGAAATGATATTAGTCGATGATCTTACCGAAAATCAAGCAGCAGATCTGTTAAAACTATCTAGTTAAATGGTAGCTGATTCAAGAATTAAATAAATTTCGAATAAAAAGGATACAAAATCAAATGGTTTTGTATCCTTTTTAACTGTGAATAATAATAGTAATCTATGTTAGAATAACCGAAAAGTATAGGAGGTGGACAGAAAAATGGCTGAAATCAAATTTGAAATAATGAAAACAATAGGAGCAATCTCAACCTCACCGAAGGGCTGGAATAAGGAATTGAATTTAATCAGTTGGAATGGAAAAGAACCTAAATATGATTTGCGTGATTGGGCACCAGATCACAGCAAAATGGGAAAAGGTGTCACATTATCTGATCAGGAACTAAAAGCCCTAAAAGAGTTATTAAATACAATCGAATAATAGTAAGAAAAGCTGTTTATAAGAAGGTAACTAACTTATAACAGCTTTTTTAAATTTTGTTAAATTATACCTGGTATATTTGGTATAAATTAGGTTATTTATCTTAGACATCAGACCTATTATCTATTCAAATTTTTGGTAATAAATTGGAGATAAATGTCCAAATTTAGCGAAAATATAGAATTGATATTGAAAGTTGTATATCATGAATAGGGTCTGTTTGTTTGTGATATTAGTTCATTTGAAGGGGAAAGAGGGAGAAAGAATGAAAACATGTCAGTCATGCGGCAAGCCATTAGGAGAGGAGGCCAAATTATGTTCATCCTGTGGCACGTCAGTCCATCAAGAGGAACAACTATCTAAGAACCAAACGAGTGCGGCAATAGAGGCGGAAACGCGTAACCAACATGCCGAAATGAAAAGCAAAAAAGGATTTTTACCAAAAAAAGCAATAATTATAGCACTCATTATTTTACTCATCGGTGCGTCGGGGGCAGCTGCTCTATTGCTCAAAAAGTCTGCGAAAGAAATCTATTTGCTTTCTGAATATAAATCCTATCAGGAAGCACAGAAGGAGTGGGATACTCAATATGGGGATGCAATCGAATTTCAAGAAAAACTACTTGAAACACCGTCTAATTCAGAACTTGTAGTAAGCGGTGATATCGAGCTGGATTCTCTAAAGGGTGACCAAGATTTTGAAATGGTACGTGAATTGTTGAAAGCAACTACCATTTCAGCTAATACAGTCCAAGATCCAGTTCATAAAGAGGGTCATTATTCATTAGCCTTAAATGTGGAAAAAGAAAAAGCAATTGATCTTGAAATGTTCCAATCTAAAGAACAAATGGGAATCAAGGTTCCGTTACTATATGAAAAGTTCTTTTATTTAAACTTTGATGAATATGGAGAATTCATGCGCATGATCGATCCTTATTATGAAGGTCCGGAAACATTAGAGATGTCAGAGCTTGACCTTCAGGACTTGAAAATAACGGATAAAGAGAAGGAATACTTGAAAAAACGGTATAGTGATTTTCTTTTAGCAGAATTAAAGGATGAGTATTTCGATGTTCAAAATGGAATGAAATATGAGTATGAAGGAGAAAACATGAAGCTCAGAGAGGTTACTTTATCCCTTTCAGAAGCTGAAACAAAGGCATTATTAAATAAATTCATGGATCATATTATCGAAGACAAAGAGCTTCATAATATGATAGCAACTAGAATTGATAAAGTTGCGAAAGCTGCTGCTTTAGAGGATTCAGATGTTGAAATTCCTGAAAAGAATGTAATGATTGAGGAAATGGTTGACGGTCTTAAAGATGTAAAAGATGAAATGAAATCAATCGACTATCCGAAAGGTATTACATCAACCCTATTAATTGATAAGAATGAAATCATTATTGATCGAAAAGTACAAGCAGCGATAAGTATTGACGGTCAGCAGGTAAATGCTGAGTTAGCAAGTAAGCATGTTCCTTACGGTGATAATCAGAAATTTAATGAATGGAAGCTGACTATGGTTCCTAAATCTGACAAGGATTCAAGCCTGGTTTTCCAAATTAGCAATGATATCAAGAATGGAGAAGAAACACGAACTGAGAAACTTAAGGCATCTGCGATGTTGGAAGAATTCGGTGAAAAAGAAGATATTTCGTTCACATTGACAAGTAGTTTTAAAGGGGAAGCAGGAAGCAAACAGGATATTAATCGTGAGTTTTCACTTGCCTTTAACGGGGACAGCTTCTATGATGGGCCAAATATATTAACGGGTGAAATCAAACAAGTAAGTGATCTCAGCCTAAAGGAAAACTATCAAAATGAAAAGTTCAAGATTAAGGTTAACATGGAAGATGATTATGATTCAGGCACACTTACGTTAAACCTTGATTCAAAAACGAAGCTAAAGGAAAAAGTAAACATCCCAAGCTTTGACACGAATTCTGCTGAAGGGGTAAATGTAGTTCAAATTTCCGATGAACAAATGCTTGAAATAAGTGAAGCCGTTGGTACAAATCTTTTAACGCTTGGGGAAAAGTACGGGCTTATTCCAGAGGATTACTTTTATGGATATGAGGAAGAGCTTTATGGAACGGATGCCTATTATGATATTCCTTTAGAAGATTATTATTATTAATTTTTTGAAAAATAAAGTGGTTATAGAAATTAATCTTAATAGTAAATAGTATTTTTAGTGAGGGCTTTCATTAATTTGTGGAAGCTCTTTTTTTGCCTCCTCTTAAACTATAAACAGTTACTTAATATTCATTAAATCCATATGTAATAATTTTACAATCTTTTCATGAAACTCACATTCTATTTACATATAATATTGATCGCTTTCCAATAATATATTAAGTAAGACACCATCCAAATTGGAGTTGAACAGCCTTGATGAAACACACAATATTTGGACCTATGTTGGCTTTTACTTTGTTTTTCTGTCTGCTTCAGGTTGTGTTTGTGCCAAAATCAGCAGGAGAAGTACGAAAAATATTCACTATTGCCCATCGGGGAGCATCTGGTTATGCACCAGAAAACACGATTATAGCCTTTGACAAAGCCGTTGAAATGAAAGCAGATTATATTGAAATGGATGTTCAAAGAAGTAAAGACGGCAAATTAGTCATTATTCATGATACAACAGTCAATCGTACAACAAATGGAGCAGGGGCAGTCAAGGACCTAACCTTCGATGAATTACAGCATTTAGACGCGGGTGGCTGGAAAGGGGAGCATTTTTCTGGAGAGAGAATCCCTTTATTTGAAGAAGTGCTTGCCCGATATAAAGGGAAAATTGGTATCTTAATAGAATTAAAAGCACCGGAGCTCTATCCTGGTATTGAGGAAGAAGTTGTAAAAAAATTAAAAAAGTACAATCTTGATAAAAACGAAAGTGAAAGCATCATCATTCAATCTTTTAATTTTAAATCAATGAGAAAAATGAAGCAGCTTTTACCGCATATTCCAATCGGTGTACTAATCTCAAGGCAAGAAAACGCGACTAAGCAGTCCATAAAAGACTTTTCTGCTTATGCTGACTATTACAATCCAAGCATTGACCTATTGACTGAGGAATTGGTTCTAACCGCAAAATCAGAGGGGATGAAGGTGCTGTCATGGACAGTCAGAAGCCCTGAGACTGCGGAATTTCTCTTAGGTCATAATATTGATGCAATCGCAACGGATTATCCTGATTACGTTCTTGCGCAATAATGTGAGTTATCAACATAATTGCCCGACCAGGATTTATGATTACCTAATAGGTCGGGCATTTAATTGTTTATTCGAAATACTTGTATTTATATTTGTAGAATGTTACAAAAGAGTTTGAGAACATGCAATTATTATTTGACCATGGTCATTTTTGATGCTTTTATATCAAGTCCTTCAGAAGTAGATGAGGCTTTCGGTTTCTTAAGCTGACTTAAAAGAACACCGATCAGAGTTCCTGCAACAGCTGGAAGGATCCATTCTAAACCAACTGATGAAAATGGAAGCAGATCACGTAGAGTTTGAACTGGACCAAGCTCTAAACCGAATGCATTTAATCCGCCAATGACTGCGAAGATACCTGTAAATAACATAGCGCTGCTGTATACCATTCGCGTATTTTTAAAGTAACGATTAAAGAAAGTTAATGAAATAAGGACGATTGTTAATGGATATGCAGATACAAGGAACGGAACAGATACTTTTAATATTTGATTTAAGCCAAGATTTGAAAGCGTGAAGCCTACTAACGTAACAATGGTCATAACTGTTTTATAACTAGCTTTTGGAATAAGCTTTGAAAAGTATTGTCCACATGCCGTTGTTAGTCCGACAATCGTTGTAAAGCAAGCTAATGTAAAAATAAGGCCAAGTAAGACGGAACCACCTTTTCCAAATAAAAGAGATGCTGCTGCTGAAAGGATTTCAGTGCCGTTTTCATATGATCCTGTAGCAGCCATTTTAGCGCCGACCATTCCAATTGAGACATAAACTGCAGCAAGTAATCCCCCAGCAATAAGGGCTGCTTTTAACGTATAGTTTGTCAGCTGCTTTTCATCGCTGACACCTCTTTGTTGAATAGCTGTTAGAATAACAATCCCAAAGGCAAGCGATGCAAGTGCATCCATTGTATTATAGCCCTCTAAAAAGCCTTTAAAAAATGCTCCTTTTTCGTATCCGCCTGCAGGGGCTTGGAAAGTACCATCAAGATGGATGAAGCCTGCCACACAAAGAACAACAATCGAAAGTAACAGTGCCGGTGTAATCCAACGACCCATAAATTTCTCCATTTTTCCAGGATTTAAACTTACAAAATAGACAAGTAAAAAGAACACAATTGAGAATAAAAATAAGACTAGTGTATGATTCCATGAAGTGCTGACAAATGGAATTACTCCCATTTCAAACGCGACATTTGCATTCCGAGGAATGGCAAGGAAAGGCCCGATTGATAAATAAACGATAACCATAAAAATAGTACTGAAAACAGGGTGTACTCTATCACAGATTGTTTGAATTCCACCTTTTACTAAAGAGATAGCAAGAAGTACTAAAAGTGGAAGTCCGACTGCTGTGAGAATAAAACCTGTCATAGCCACCCAAAAAGAAGATCCGGAAAGGGCACCTAGAAAGGGTGGGAAGATGAGGTTTCCAGCTCCAAAAAACATTGAAAATAACATAAGACCGATAAACATGTTATCAAACTTTTTCATCAAAAATCTCTCCTTTTAGTAGTTTAGAAAAATAAAAAAACTCGTCCCTATAAAAAGGGACGAGTTTGTGCTCGCGATACCACCCTAATTCCGATGCTTAAAAAGCATACGGCACTTAGTCAACGTACAATCATACGTGTTCCATTGTAACGGCGGAAATTCCGTCAAAGCCTACTGATTTCAGCTTTGCATCTCAGAGATGATTTTCGGAATGGCACTGAACATCGACTTACACCAAATGTCGACTCTCTGTAGAACAGCAATCCAATCTTACTCTTTCTCGTCATCGATTTATTATTTGAAAATAATTTATCAAATAAAAATAGATAAGTCAATATATTTTTAATCAAAAAAATTTTGTTTCTTTTAGCATACTTCTACCTTGGTTTAGTTGTTTTCCATTTCTTTCAGGGCAGTTTGTGCGATTTTTGTTATCGTCATATCATCCATTGGAGGATTATGAAGTCCTGCTCTTACATCACGATAATAGCGTTGAAGCGGGTTTGAAAGGTGGAGACTTTTAGCACCTACGATTCTCATTGCCTGATCCACGATGTTAATGCTTGAGTTTGTGACAATATGCTTTGCTGCTCCTAGTTCATTTGTAATGAAAGGACGACGCGCTTCGTCATCATAGATTTGAGCTACACTATACAAGAAGTGTCTTGCTTTCATTAATTCCAGATCTATTTGTCCGATTAAACTTTGGACATTGGGTAATTGACCTATCGTTCCATTTATACTGTTTGGAGAGTATTCAGATGCAAATTTCACAGCATAGTCACGGGCAGCTTGGGCAATTCCTAAGTAGCATGCAGGGATATGGAGAAGCCAAGCATTCACATTGTTTGCTCTTGGTGCTTGATAATACTCTACAAAGTGATCCTCAGTAACCTCAACATGATTAAGAACAAGGTCATGACTTTCAGTTCCCCTCATGGACATTACTTCCCAGGTTTCCTCGATGGAAAGTCCGACAGCCTCTCGTTCAATTAAGAAAATTCCCATCCCCTCTTTCTCTTCAATCCATGCTGTTACGAGGAAATGGGTGAGGACAGGTGACATGGTTGTGAAGATTTTTCGTCCAGTAATAACCCACTTTCCATCTTTCTTCACTGCACGCGTACCCGGACGGCCGCCTCTCGTAGGGCTGCCAGTTTGCGCTTCACTTGCTGCTCTGTTTACCAACGCTCCAGAGCATACTTCCTTTGCAAAAGAGGTGAGCTTTTCTTCCTTCCAAAGCTTTTTCTCGTACAGCTCACCAACAACACTTTGATGCCAGCCGATTGCTAATCCTGTTGCACCGTCAAAGCTAGCAACGGTTTCCTGCAGCAATACGAGGTCAGTTATGGAAATGTTTTCGCCACCGTACTCCTTTGGCAAAGGCAATTTAGTAAATCCCATATCAATCAGTGCTTGAATATTTTCCTTTGGAAATTTTGCTTTTTCATCCGTTTCTATTGATCGACTCTTAAATACCATTTCCTGCTGGTGGAGCTGATTCATCCAATTTCTTTGAAAATCATTTTTGATAAATAGTTCCTTTAACAAATTCTACACTTCCTTTAATAAAGTCCGTTCAAAAGAATAGCTATTATAATAGTTATATTTTTATTATATCAGCTTTCGTGAATAAGATGGAAAAGGATACCTGCTTAAATTTAAAAGGAATTCTCTTAATTTAATATCGATAAATAAAAAATATCTAAAAATTCCGAATGTAAATGGGTGTTCATTAATAAAGTAAATGTAAACAGGCTTTACCTGTTTCTAACTAACGAATGGGAACAGAAAGCTATTGACGAGATGGAGGGGGTAACATGCTACATATTGTTGCTTGTATCAAGCAGGTACCTGACACGAAAATCATTAAAATGAACCCGAAAACAAATACAATGGATCGGAGGACTGCACCCGCCATATTAAATCCATATGATGCACATGCAGTAGAGGAAGCTGTCCGCATTAGAGAAAGATATGGTGGAACAGTTTCCGTTGTCTCTATGGGACCGCCGCCCGCAGTGAAAGCAATTAAAAAATGTATAGAAATTGGTGCTGACGAAGGGTATTTAATCACGGATCGTCGGTTTGCCGGTGCGGATACATTAGCAACAAGCTACGCACTAACGAAGGCATTGGAGAAAATTTCAAAGGTGAAGCCTATTGATCTCGTAATCTGCGGGAAAATGTCAATTGATGGTGACACGGGACAAGTTGGTCCAGGAATTGCCCGCAGGCTTGATATACCGCCGTTAACCTCTGTAAATAAAGTGGTCGAAATTAATAAGGATGAGGGATATGCAATTATCCACCGAAAGCTTGAGGACGGTTATGAAGTAGTTCAATCTACTTTACCATGTTTATTTTCAGTGGAAAAAACAATCAATGAGGTGCCGTATTCTTCATTCCAAAACATGCTGAAGGCAGCAAAATACCAACCGCATATCTGGTCTGTTGATGATTTGGAGGATGTAGATATCAAACAGCTTGGTTTGAAGGGATCGCCAACGATTGTTTCCAAAGTATGGGCACCAGCTAAACCGGAAGGAGGAACTTTTATTGACGGTATTCCACAGAAACAGGTGGAGGAATTGCTTTCGATCCTGCTTGAGAAGAAAGAATTATTTAGTATGAAGGAGGGATGATCATGGATTTTAAAGATTATAACGGTGTCTGGGTTTTTATAGAAGAAAAGGATGGAGTTATTTCCCAGGTTTCACTTGAACTCTTGGGTGCCGGACGAAAACTTGCCGATAAACGCGGTGTGGAGTTGGCCGGTATTATCATAGGTGAAAACGTAAGGTCATTGGCCAGCACTATTTTTGAATATGGTGCAGATACAGCATATGTCTATGATCAGCCGATTTTTAAGCATTATCGAACAGAATCCTATATGAAGGCATTACTCGAGTGTACCAATAAATACAAACCTGAAATTATCCTATTTGGTGCAACCTCAACTGGAAAGGACTTAGCTAGTGCGGTCGCAACAGATTTACCAACCGGTTTGACCGCTGATACAACTGAACTCGATGTAGATGAGGAAACAGGGTTATTACTTGCAAGCAGACCGGCCTTTGGCGGTAATATTATGGCTACCATTTTATGTAAAAAGTATCGTCCGCAAATGGCTACCGTTCGGGCTAAGGTCATGAAAGCACTTGATCCGCAGCCGGGGAGAAAGGGAACCATTATAGAAGAAGAGATTTCATTAAGGGAAGATGATATTCGGACAAAGGTATTGCAGATAGTTGAAGCAACAACTAAAAAGGTTCGTATTGATGAAGCTGACATCATTGTTGCAGGTGGGAAAGGATTAGGCAGCAGTGAAGGCTTTCAAATTGTACATGAGCTAGCAGATGTTCTTGGCGGGGCAGTAGGTGCAAGCCGGGATGTCGTGGAAGCTGGGTGGATTGAGCATCCTCACCAAGTCGGGCAGACAGGAGTAACTGTAACTCCGAAAATATATTTTGCTATCGGGATTTCAGGTGCGATTCAACATATTGTTGGAATGAAGAATTCTAGTTTAATCATTGCAATCAATAAAGACAGTGAGGCTCCAATCTTTAATACTTGTCATTATGGAATTGTTGGAGATGCGTTTGAAATTGTGCCGTTATTAATTGAACAGTTTAAAACGGCTATAAGAAAAGAGGGGCTGACACATGCCAGAGAAGTTTGATTGTATAGTCGTTGGAGCAGGACCTGCTGGGATTTCGTGTGCATTTGAGTTAGCAAAAGGGGGTGCAAATGTATTACTTATAGAAAGAGGAGAATATCCGGGTTCAAAAAACGTCATGGGTGGTGTTCTTTATCGGAAAATGATGGAGGATATTATCCCGGAGTTCTATAAAGAGGCACCGCTTGAACGCCCTATTGTTGAACAAAGATTTATGATGATGGATAAGGAATCCGCGATAACTGTCGGGTATAAAGGATTGGAGTGGGGTCAGGAGCCTTACAATAATTTTACTGTGTTAAGAGCAAAGTTTGATCAATGGTTTGCCGATAAGGCGGTAGAGCAGGGTGCCATTCTGATAAATGAGACCGTCGTATTAGAGTGTATTGTGGAAAATGGAAAGGTTGTCGGGGTACGTACAGACAGACCTGGAGGTGATGTTTATGCAGATGTAGTTGTGTTAGCTGACGGCGTAAACTCCCTTTTGGCACAGAAGCTGGGCTTCCATAAGGAATACAGACCAGACGAAGTAGCCCTAGCGACGATGGAAGTCATTAAGCTTGATAAAAAAATCATTGAAGACCGTTTTAATTTGGAAGAAAATCAGGGCTGTACGATTGAACTGTTTGGGGATGCCACAAAAGGAATCCTCGGTACAGGATTTGTTTATACCAATAAAGAATCGATTAATATCGGGGTTGGTACACTGCTTTCAGGCTTAATTAAGCATAAACTGAAGCCGTATGAATTGCTGGAATATGTTAAAAAGCACCCGATGATTCGTCCGTATATTCAAGGCGGCGAACCACAGGAATATTTAGCGCATTTGATTCCTGAGGGCGGCTATAAATCGATGGGGAAAATAGTCGGGGACGGAGTGATTGTGATTGGAGATGCGTCTCAATTAGTCAATGCGATCCATCGCGAGGGGTCCAATTTAGCCATGACATCAGGAAAACTTGCGGCGGAAACGATTCTTACGGCAATGGAAGCAGAAGACTTTTCTGAAGGAATGCTTGACAGCTACCGAGTTAACTTATTGAATGGATTTGTCGGACAGGATATGAAGAAATATAAAGATTCAACCCATCATTTTGATAAATTCCCGCAATATTTTGAGCAGTATATTCCAATGGCAAATAAAGCTTTCAGTCAAATGTTTACGGTTGACGGTACATCCAAATGGCAGAAGCAAAAGAATATTTGGAGTAACCTTGGCTCACCAAAGGAGAAAATGAAATTGGCACGCGATATGTATAAAGCTTGGAAGGTGATTAAATAATGGGTGAACAGAAAAACTATCAGTCTATCGAAGAAAAGCAATACCTCGTTCGCTTTAATGCCGATACAAAATCACATCTTCATGTGAAAGATACTGATATTTGCCTCACTCAATGTCCAGATAAAATTTGTACAATCTTTTGTCCAGCTGAAATCTATAAATGGGAAGACATCCGAATGCATGTCGGTTACGAAGGCTGTCATGAATGTGGTAGCTGCCGTATCGGCTGCCCGCACCAAAATATTCAATGGGAATATCCAAAAGGCGGTCATGGGATTGTATTCCGATTAGGCTGACCAATACTCATACTTTGGGACTAACAATAGGTTAGTCCTTTTTAGTTGCTATCCATCCTCAATCTTTCTTAATGCTTTTGAACTAATTAGATTGAATTATTAGAAAATATTTTCTAGGAAATAATTAGTAATATTCAAAAAACGTAAATTTATGGTAATAATTGTAAAATAACTATTAAACATAATATTTGTTTTGCTATTTTTAAAAGTTTAATATGAACATAACGAGGAATACATATGACATCCTTTATTCTAGGAAGAGGGGGGATAGAATGAATCAAAACGGCCGTTTTACCTATCGTGCTACAACAATGGCACCAAATGCGATGGTAACGACACCCCATTATTTAGCATCGCAAGCAGGAATCAAGGTGCTTCAGGAGGGCGGAAATGCAGTCGAGGCTGCTATTGCAGCAGCTGCGACAATTAGTGTCGTCTACCCTCATATGAATGGAATAGGCGGAGATAATTTTTGGCTTATTTATGATGCAAAGAATAAAGAATTGAAGGCATTGAATGCCAGTGGCCGTGCAGGAGAGAACGCGACCCTTCAATATTATCAGAAACAAAACCTTAAAAAGATTCCATCAAGAGGTCCTTTGGCTGCCAATACGGTGCCGGGTGCAGTTGCAGGCTGGGAAAAAGCCCATCAATACTCAACTCAAAAGATGTCAGGAAGCTTTAAATGGGATCAATTATTAGCATCTGCAATCTTTTATGCAAAAGAAGGTTTTCCTGTTACACCAAGTCAGGAATATTGGACAAATATAAACTTAGATGAACGTGACGACGAGTTCCGACACTTACAAAGATTCCTAGAGTTTCGTAAAATCTTTCTGAAATCAAGCGGACTTTCATACAAGGCTGGAGAGCTGATGAAGCAGACTGATTTAGCCTTGACATTAGAAGGGATTGCCCAAAAAGGTGCTCAATTCCTTTATAATGGAGAAATAACAAAAATGATGGTAAAAGACCTTCAAGAAAAGGAAGGGCTATTAACCTTCAGTGACTTTGTTCATCACACCTCTGACTGGGTTGAACCTATTTCCGGTACATACCGGGGATATAAGGTCTATAATGTTCCGCCAAATTCACAGGGCTTTGCTTCACTATCAATTTTAAATATATTAAATAACATCGATTTTGAGTATATTAAAGAAGGCTCCGCTGATTATTATCATGTTCTAGCGGAAGCAACAAAGCTCGCCTTCTTTGACCGTGACCGTTATTTGACGGATCCGGATTTTTCACCAATTCCACTCGATGATATTTTGTCAGTTAAAAGAGGCATGGAGTTAGCAGAGAAAATTGATTTTACAAGAGCGATAGATATGGAGAAACAGTTAGATCCCAAAGGAGATACAGTATGGCTTGGTGTCGTCGACAAGGATGGGAATGCGGTTTCGTTGATTCAAAGTATTTATCATGAATTTGGATCAGGCTTTATTCCTAAAAATACAGGAATTCTATTACAAAATCGTGGAAGCTACTTTTCATTAGATCCAAATCACGTCAACTGTTTACAGCCCAAAAAACGCACCTATCACACACTAAACCCTGCGATGATTTTTAAAGGGAATGAGCCGTATCTAATTTATGGAACGATGGGAGGCGAGGGACAGCCTCAAACACAGGCAGCTCTTGTTACCCGAATTCTTGATTATGGGCATGATGTACAGGCTGCAATCGAAGCACCGAGATGGCTGTACGGTCGGACATGGGGAGCTGATTCAAATAGTCTTAAATTGGAAGGCAGGATTTCAACAGCTGCAATCCAGTCTCTGAAAAACAGGGGCCATAATGTTGAGATTTTGGGTCATTTTACGGATGTTATGGGTCATGCGGGTGTGATTAAAATAGATCCTGAGTATAATGTCAAATATGGCGGTGCGGATCCTAGAGGAGATGGAGCAGCGATAGGATATTAAAGTACTAGAGTATGAGAAACAAATAGTATACGATAAAACCATCACTGCATAGGTTGGGAAATAGACTACAAGAATTGAAGGTGGTTGTACATTGAAGTTGCACTTACATCTTTTTATTGCATTTTTCCGATCTGGAATTTTAGGATTTGGAGGAGGACCATCAGCGATTCCGCTTGTTCATAAGGAAGTAGTTGAAACATTTAAATGGATGGATGATCAGGAATTTAGCGAGGTACTGGCATTAGGGAATACACTGCCGGGTCCGATCAATACAAAAATGGCTGGCTATATCGGCTATAGAGTCGGAGGATTTTTGGGGATGCTGACTGCCCTTCTCTCCTCTATGCTGCCAACAATAATACTAATGTTAGTGCTTTTATCTTCCTTTAATCAATATAAGGACAACCCAAGAGTTCAGGGAATGACAAATGGCGTTGTGCCAATTGTTGGTGTGATGATGGGTGTTCTGACCTGGCAATTTTTGAAAAAAACAAAAGCGGGATTGGGCTGGAAACTGGGCATGATCATTCTAGTCGGCAGTTTTATTTTGATAGAGATTGTTCATATTCACCCGGGGATTGTAATTGGGGCTTTGTTAATCGGAGCATTAGTTATACCTGATAAGAAAAAGAATGCTGTGGTCGAAGTACAAGTTAAAGGGAAAAGTGAGAGTTTATGATTTATTTACAGATATTTTTAGCGTTTTTTGTACCAGGAATTGTTGGGTATGGCGGGGGGCCCGCATCCATTCCACTCGTAGAGCATGAAGTTGTCAGCCGCTATGGTTGGATGACAACAAGTGAATTTAGTGAAATCTTGGCATTGGGAAATGCCTTACCGGGACCGATTGCTACTAAAATGGCAGGTTACATCGGCTATGAGGTTGGAGGGGCATTGGGATCAGTTGTCGCTGTTTTTGCAACAGTGGGTCCATCCTTATTTTTGATGATTGTTCTTCTGCAGTTAATAATGCGCTACAAGGATTCGCATAGGGTTAAACGCCTCTCAAAAATTGTTCTTCCTGCAGTTGCAGTTCTAATGGGAACATTGGCTTTTGATTTTTTCCAAACCTCCAAAACATCAAACGGGCTTATGGAAACCATTTTTATCGCTATTATTAGCTTACTTCTATTAGAGAAATGGAAGGTCCATCCTGCTTTTGTCATCATAGGGGGACTGACTTTCGGTGCTCTGTTTTTAAGTTAAGCGTTATAAGAATCAAGGTGGAGAGTATAAGAACTCTCCACTTTTTTTATTATTTTGCTCATCCATAAAATTAGGAATACTAGCTGAGGCATGTCTATGTTTTAAAATTTTAGTGAAAAAGACGTATACTGAATGAGATAAATGAATTCTATTGAAGGTGATTGTATGGCTGAAATCATATTAAAACGAATATACGAACCGTATGATGACAGGGATGGTGACCGTATCCTTATTGACAGATTGTGGCCGAGGGGAATAAGCAAAGAAGAAGCAAAATTAACGGACTGGGCTAAAAGTATTGCTCCGAGCAGTGAACTCAGAAAGTGGTTCTGCCATAAAGAAGAGCTATTTGAGGAATTTAAAATCAGATATCTGGATGAATTACGAACAGATAGGCAAAAATCAGAGAAGGTTACGGAGCTGTGCCAGCGCGCGGAACATCAACGTGTTACATTATTATATGCAGCAAAGGATCCTATTCATAATCATGCAAGAGTTTTGTGGGAAGAATTGCAGCGTAGAATGGAAGAAGAATAGAAGATAACAAGATAAGCTATTAATTTCCTGTAACTTTTCTGAGAAAAAGCATTTACGATTTTTTTATTAAATAAAAAAGAATAAAAAGCTGTGTGTTTGGCAAACTATTTTGGTAAGAATTACGAGGAGGCTAAGGAATAGTATGACAGAATCACTTTACGAAAAAGTAGGCGGCGAAGCAGCAATTGAAAAAGTAGTTGATTATTTTTATAATGAATTAGTGTTAAAAGATGAAACAGTTAATCACTTCTTCGAAAATACAGATATGGAAAAACAACGCAGGCATCAAAGTAAATTTATCAGCTTTGCTTTAGGGGGACCGAATCAATATTCTGGTAAATCGATGGCAAAGGCACATGAAGGGATGAATCTGCAGCCTGAGCATTTTCAGGCAATTGCTAATCATCTGCATGATGCATTGGCACATTTTGGCGTAGAAGAAAGTGATATTGATGCCGCATTAACGAAAGTGGCAACTCTTAAAGATGATATTATATATAAGTAATGCAGTTCCTAGCATGCCGGCTGTTCCCCTTTGGAACACCGGCATGATTCTTTTTCTAAATTGAGCGGATCATTTATGGTATACAAAAAGTTAGAAAAAATAGAAATTTAATGATATTATAGCTTTAATATATTATGTAAAAATGATTATAATACATAATTTAGTAGAAATTGGGATACTGGAGGTTTCAACAAATGGGAGAGGTTATCAAAAAAGAGTTTGAAATCATTAGAACTAGATTGCACGCGAGAATAGCGGAAATATCTGATGAGGTTGCTGATATTCAGCCGGAAGGATTTAACAATACTATCCGCTGGAATATCGGTCATTTATTAGTCGTTACAGAAGGCTTTCTATTTCCGGTCGAGCAGAACCTTCCTGCTCAGTATAAAGAGTTATTTGCTCCGCGTACAAAGCCATCTGATTGGAATGGTGAGGTTCCAACGATTGCGGAACTTATTGAGCAGTTAACAAAACAATATGATCGCATGAAGGAAATACCAAATGAAAAGTTTAATGAAAAACTTGCAGAACCAGTTTTAGGTAATGACACTGTTGGTGAGCTGGCTGTTTTCGGCTGTTTCCATGAATCGTATCATCTAGGACAAATTATGGCTATGAAACGGACAATTGAAGCTTCATTGGCAAAATCAAAATAATAAACGAAAAAAGCTGAATTCAATAGGATGAATTCAGCTTTTTATATAGTAAAAGAGTCATAGATAATGACAAGGATTATAGAAAACGAAGGTGTGCTTTCTTAACGATTAATCCCAGCCAGCATTGGCATTATATTTTGTTCTTGTTACATCCTCGTTGCTACCTCTCCATAAGGATGTTCCGAGAAGGATAAATGCAACACCTGCAATAATTTGTGACACAAGTGACCCATATGGAACTAATTCTGCAAGCACTGCAATGATGAGAAAGGCTGATCCCCAGCGTGAGAGGACCCCTTTCCAAAAGGAGATAGCCGCGAAAAGTAAAATGCCAATTAATAATGAATAAAGTGAAAGATTCATACCAAAGACAGCTGTGTGTAGACCAGTATCCATTAATTCAGGGGCACTTTTCAAAATATCTGCCACAACAAAGGTTTGAAACCATTTAAAGCCAAGCCACAGGGATGTACCAAGAGATAAGATGATAAAACTAAATAGACCAAATCCCCCAAAACTCTTATATTGTGATAGATAAAGTCCAATGATTCCAAATGCTATGAAACTGTAGCCAACCTGGTCAAAATAGGTTGCGATAAAAGAATCCTGGTCAAAATAAAACCAAACCTGCACAAGCGCAATTGCCAACCCTCCTATAATTGAACTTAATCCAAAAAGGCGAAGCAATCCAGCAAATGTCATTTTAATCACCTCTATACGGATTTTTATATAACAGTAAAATGTATGCGCTTGTTCTGATAATTATGGTTTAGTGATTATTTGAACATTAAATAATTTAAACTAAGCATGTGATGATGTCTTTAATGTATTTAGTTACAGCAATTTGGGGAAATAGGTTAGGGTTGAATAGTTGTTTTATCTTCATAACTATTACATAATAATAGAGACAAATTTAAGTGGAGGGATCTTATGAGTGATTTGCTTAAAAAGCAATTTGAAATGGGCAGAGAAGGTTTATTTAAAGATATGGGGAATGTCTCAACGGAAATAGCTGATGTTCAGCCAAATGGACTTCCTAATACGATTCATTGGCAGCTAGGACATATTTTAACAGCGGCTGATAACTTTATTTTTGGAGCAGATAAGCAGCTTCCAGCTCGATATAATGAGTTATTTGGCTATGGTTCCAAGCCATCGTCTTGGCAGGATGATGCTCCAAGTATTGAAACACTTATTGAGCAGCTGAAAAAACAACTGGAGCAAATTAAGGAAATCCCGAATGAGCGTTTTAATGATCCATTACAGGAGCCTATCTTAGGTAATTCTACATTTGGAGAATTAATCAGTTTTACTTCATTTCATGAATTAGCCCATATTGGACAAGTACATATCATGAAAAAGGTTGCAGAAAATGTAAATAGAAATTAGAAGTCGGCTGATTTGATTCAGCCTTTTTTAGTTTATACCTAAATGGAAAGGTAGGAGGTTCAGCTCTACTTATGTTGGAAATATTTTTCTAAAGTGGTATATATAATAAAAGTGTAACTCTATAAAAGATAATCTGGTTCTATTTGTAATAGGAAGGGGAATAAGTGATGAAAAAAGGTTTGTTAGGCTTTGGGATAGTTGCAGCCGTGTTAATCGTTCTGGGGATAACGTTAGCCTCAAGCTATAATGGCTATGTCAACCTAGAAGAAAATGTTGATCAATCCTATGCTCAAATTGAAAACCAACTGCAAAGACGGCTTGATTTAATTCCAAATCTTGTAAATACAGTGAAGGGATATGCAGCGCATGAGGAAGAAGTATTGACTGCGATTTCTGATGCACGCGCAAGGCTTGCTGGTGCAAAATCCCCGGAGGAAGAGGCAACAGCAAATGCTGAGTTGTCTGGTGCTCTTAGCCGGCTGCTCGTTGTCGTTGAAAATTACCCGAATTTGAAGGCGGATCAACAGTTTACTCAACTAATGGATGAGCTGGCCGGGACAGAAAATCGAATTTCGGTGGCACGAAAAGATTACAATGAGCAGGTAGCGGTATATAACAAAAAGGTAAAAAGCTTTCCGGGGGTCATCGTTGCGAATGTGACAGGATTCGATGAAAAGGAATATTTTGAAGCGGACCCTAATGCAGGGGAAGCACCCAAGGTTGACTTTGGAGGCAGTCAATAATGAAAGGAATACGGTTCTTCAGCATTTTATTCCTGCTGCTTCCTTTTTTTCTTTATGAAGGGAAAGCGGCTGCTGAGGATAATCAAATTCCACCACCGGTCGGAGATATATATGTTCAAGACTTTGCTAATGTTTTAACTGAACAGGAAAAGCAGGATATTCGTAGTTTAGGACGGTCGGTAGAAGAACAAACGACAGCCCAAATTGTTGTATTAACAGTGGATACTATTGGAGACCGAACTGTCGAGGAATATGCAAACGAGGCTTTCCGGCAATATGGAATAGGGAATGAAGAAGAAGATAACGGAGTTCTCTTCCTTATCGGTATGAACCCTTCTCCTGGGATGGAAAAACGACCGTTAAGAATTGAAGTAGGTTATGGCTTAGAAGGAAGGCTACCAGATGGGAAGGTTGGCCGGATTCTTGATGATATTACACTTCCATTCCTGCAAAATGGGCAGCTTGGCTTAGCGGTTACAGAAACCTATAAAGTGCTGGTAAATGAAGTATTAACTGAGTATGGTATCGAAGGTGGTCTGCAGCCAATTGAGCAGCCGAACCAGCAAGCAGCAGATGATGCTGGATCAGGGATTCCCTCATGGCTGTTTCTAATTATTGTTGTCATCGTATTATTTTTAGATTTTAAATTTTTTGGCGGTTTTCTTACACATATCCTGCTTTCTATTTTGTCTCGTGGCGGGGGCAGAGGTGGAGGAGGGGATGGTCCTCGTGGTGGGGGAGGTGGTTCTTCTGGTGGAGGTGGAGCTAGCAGAGGCTGGTAAAAGGATAAACTTCTTTTTTCAAAGTAAAAAAAGTCTCGAGGTTTCCTCAAGACTTTTTTTACTTGTACGAGTGTGCTTTAAGCAATAAAGCTTTCATTCTGAAAGCTTGGAAGAATTAATGTAAAGCAGGTTCCCCTGGAGTATTCACTTGACACCTGGATGGTCCCATGCATACTTTTTATAATACTAAAGGATACCATCATACCTAACCCCGTGCCCTTTTCCTTTGTTGTAAAGTATGGTTCGCCAAGACGATCTATTTGTTCTTGTGTCATGCCGACCCCTTCATCCTGAATATCAATTTTAATCATGCCATCATTGTAGCTCTGCGTAATTGTTAGTTCACCATTTGTTTTCATGGATTCTATGCCGTTTTTAAAAATATTTATTAAGCATTGTTGGAATTTTTTTCTTTCTCCTTTTGTAAAATGATCATGCTCTAAAAGAGAGAGCTTTATTTCTACCCCATTCATGGTTGCTAATGGAATCACTACGTTAACCGCATGCTGAATTTCTTCACTAATATTTACTTTCTCTTCTCGATCTGGTGTCGGTTTAGCAAAGGTAAGATAATCATTTATGACCTCTGTGGCACGATCTAATTCTTTTAAGGCAATGTCACTGTACTGCTTTCGCGTTTCCTCTGAGATATCATCTGATAACAACTGGATAAAGCCTCTTGCAGCTGTTAACGGGTTACGTACTTCATGTGAAATACTTGCAGCTAAATGACTGACCGTTTGTAATTTCTCTGCTTTAATAAGTTTTTGGAGTACCTGGAAGTTTGTTTTAATACCTTCCCAAAGCAATGTTGCAATAGACATTGCTATCATATGGATAATCACTAAATTGAGCCAGAAGGCGATACTAATTTCATAGTTAAATTGAACTTTTGCTAACAATAATGTAAATGAAAGACCGATAAAAGTAAGGACTAAATTTAACACTACTTTATGCTTCAACAGTATTTTTGAATAAAATTTAGAAACGAAAACGATAACAAATCCCATAATAGTGAACGTTACTAGTGATGTATAAAAACCATCTCCGCCTTGGAGAAACCGAATGATGAGCGTTAGGATGATTAATAGGTAACCTAGTTTATATCCACCGTATAGTCCGCCTAAAATAAAGGGAATCCAACGCAAATCCCAAATGAAATTTTCATTTGTATACACAGGAAATATCATACATAAGATCAGTGAAACAATTGGAAATAAGGAAAGAGTCCAATCTCGGACACTTTCTAAACGGTAAGCATACTTAATCATATATAGGATTTGCATTAAACATAATGCAAGCAGTATAAATAAAAAATTAATAAGCAAATCTTTTGTTACAAGATCCATGGGTGCACCGCGCCTTTAAAAATTTTGAATTATCACAAATTTATAATCAAATCATACCAAGAGACGCAGAATTTTGCTAGAAAAAAATAGCATATTGCTATTATTTATTATAGGAATTTTATTATAGGAGTATTTTACTATAAAAAGTATTCTCTATTCATGTTGAATGGTGTAAAATTTCAGGAGTATATCATTGAATGTGTGATATTTATCACTTTAATAGCAGTGAAAAAGTACTATTCTGAATTTTGTAGGAAAAATACGAAAACGAATTCAAAGTAAACGGGCTAAAAGAAAAAGGGGAGAAAAATAGATGAAAAGAGGGATAACTTGGCAATTGGGTACCATCATTGTTTGTGTGTTATTTGTCTCAATGGTGATTACCTCTTTATCCAATTATTGGGTTACGTATAAACATACATATGAAGCAGCAGGTATTGAAGCTGTAGGATGTGCCAATATTACAACAGGACTAATTTCCCCTGAAGATATTGTCAAAGTAATAAAAGGTGACGAAGCTACAAGGGAGAAATTAGAGGAGACCATTAGCTGGACGGTTCAGCATAAACAACTTTTTGAAAATCAATATATTATCAGCATGGATGGCACGCTTATTGCTGTTGACGAAAACATGAAAAAACAAGGATTTAAAGCTGGTGATACATTTTATATTGATAAAAAACTTATCGAAACGAGTATGGAAACAAAACATCCGCAATACTCTGAAATTTACGATTTTGGCGGGATGAAAAGGTTAACAGGCTATGCTCCCATTTTCGAGGATCACAATCCAAATAAAAAAATTATTGCTTTCAATGCCATTGATTTCAATGCGAAAATTGTCTCGGAACGTACATGGGAGTCTGTGAAAGGAACGGTTATTTTAGGCCTATTACCTATGCTGATTGCATGTATTATAACCATTTGGATGATTAGAAAAAGGACGAAACCGATTACTAGTTTAATAGAATATGCACAAAAGATTTCAAATGGAGATTTAACTGCCCCTAACATAAATACAAAGAACCATGATGAGATTGGTGATTTGGGACAGGCATTGAATGATATGGCGAAAAACCTACGTGAACTGATCCAGCAAGTTAGTTCCAGTGCTGAACGTGTAGCAGCATCCTCTATTGACTTGCATCAGGGTGCTAAACAAACAAGTTATGTTACAGAGCAAATTACAGTTACGATGAGTCAAATGGCATATAGTGTTGATAAACAAGCGCAGAGTGTAGATGAAACCTCTCAAACAGTGAATGAACTATCTGCAGGAGTTTATCAAATCGCCAATAATGCACAAAATGTGACTATTACGGCAAAGCGTGCTTCTGATAAAGCCTCTGAAGGAGGACATGCAATTAATACAGCTGTGAAGCAGATGAATTCGATTCAGGAAACAGTGACTGGACTGGCTCAAGCAGTAAAGGGTTTAGGTGATCGTTCAGAGGAAATCGGTGAAATAGTAGAGGTCATTACGGGGATTGCAGCCCAAACGAATTTACTAGCCTTAAATGCTGCAATCGAAGCAGCTAGGGCAGGTGAAAACGGACGCGGGTTCGCGGTGGTTGCTGACGAAGTGCGTAAATTAGCAGAACAATCAGCTGGATCAGCAAAACAAATCTCAACGTTAATTTCAGCTATTCAGGATGAGACAAGTAAAGCTGTACGATCGATGGAAGTTGTTTCAAAAGAAACAGTGACAGGAATTGGGATTGTCAATCATGCAGGGGAATCCTTTGAAAATATTGAGGAGTCTATTATTGAGGTGAATGAGCAGATTCAAAAAGTAACGGCAGCTGCTCAACAAATGGTTGCGGGTACAGAAAAAATGGTACAATCAATGGTGTTAATAACAGACGTTGCAGAAATGGCTGCATCCGGTACACAGCAAGTATCGGCTGCAACGGATGAACAATTAGCATCAATGGAAGAAATCTCAGCATCTGCGAGTATTCTTGAAAATATGGCCGAAGAACTTCAGATGATTATTAGAAAGTTTAAAATTGAATAAAGATGACATCGGAAAAATAGTGGTTACACTAATTTAGCAGGTGAAAAAGGACGGATCATGGTGAACCGTCCCTTTTTCACATTTTTCCAGATTTAAGAATTGCATAAAGGATAAATAAGAACATAAGCGTAGCCACAATAGAGCCAACCTCTATGGCTGGAAATTCCCATAATAAATTTCGCTGGCCTGCAATGGCACCTCCAATAATAAGTCCAACCATAAGAATGCTAAAGGAAAGTAAAATAATGCTAAAAGCAAGTCTATTACTTATTTTATCGAGTCTAAGTAAAAATTGTTTAAATTCAGGAACACTGATTTCAAAGTGCAGTTTTCCTTTTTGAATCGTTGTCGTTAGATCTTTAAGGCTTTTCGGTACCTTTGATAATAAGTGTATATTTTCGACTAAGTCATTCCAGGAACCTTTAATGACCTTCTTTGGTTCAAAACGATGCCGTAATAATTTTTCACCAAAGGGTTTGACCGTATCCATAATACTAAGAGTAGGATCTAAGTCCTTGACGACCCCCTCAATAATCAGCAGTGTCTTACCCAATGCAGTCAAATCGGAAGGAATCTGAATATGATGATGATGGATGATCGTAAGCAGGTCGCTTAATGCTGAGCCGATACTTATTTGACTTAATGGAATATCAGAATATTTCATGACAAATTCATCAATTTCATTATATAAAGAAGTAAAATTCGTTTCTTCTGTGTGTATTCCCAAACCTGCAATAGCTTTTAGAAGACCTTTTGTGTTTTTGCGCTGCAAATTAATAACCAATGAAGCAAAATGATATTTAGTGTCTTCGCTTAATCTTCCAACCATGCCAAAGTCCAAAAAGGCAATTCGATTTCCTGGCAGGATATAGATATTTCCTGGATGCGGGTCGCCGTGGAAAAAGCCCTCGATTAAGATTTGGTGAAGCATCGCTTCAGTAATCCGTTCGGCAATAATTTTTCGATTATAACCTTCCTCATCAAGCTTTTTTTTATTATTGACTTTTACTCCATCAACAAAGTCCATTGTTAATATTTTTTTGGTTGTAAGGTTCCAATGTACCTTTGGTATGTGTATGTCCATATTATGAGTGAATTGATGAGCAATGCGTTCGCTGTTTCTTCCTTCAATTTGATAATCTAGTTCCGCTCTCAAGCTGTTTGAAAATTCTTCAATGATTTTGCGAATTTGATAGGTTTTGGCCCAGGCAATTTTTTCTTCCATAATTCTGGCTAAATCATCCAATATTTCTAAATCTGTTTCAACAATTGGTTTAATATCCGGACGTTGAATCTTAACTGCAACCTGTTCTCCCGTATGTAACGTCGCTACATGAACTTGGCCAATAGAAGCACTTGCGAGAGGAATTTCTGAAAAGGAATGAAACAAATTACTAATAGTGTCTCCTAATTCTAGTTCAATCATTTCACGTGCTTGTTGATAAGAAAAGGATGAGACTTGATCTTGCAGCTTTTCTAACTCTTCCGCAATTTCAATCGGAACAAGGTCACGTCTAGTACTGGCAATTTGTCCAAGCTTAATAAAGGTGGGTCCTAAACCTTGAAGTACTTCTCTTAATTTAATTCCAGCATATTTCTTGCTCAATTGTGCATCGGTTTCCTTGTGCTTGTTAGGTAAATGATGCTTTGTTAAACCTAATCGATAAACTAAATGACTAAATCCGTTGCGTAAAAAAGCATTGCTAATTTCTTGATATCTATGTGCATGTTTTAATCTTTTGCCAAGCATGTATGTTCCCCCAAATCAAGAATTTCTAGTAAGTTCATTTATCCCGCCAGTATTGCCATGCTTGAGTTTTCTATAGTAGGGTTTGACAGATTCACCTTATTCTATATGATACAACATTTTATATGATTCGTATGCTAATTCATAAAATAGACATCTGATTCTGCTTTTTACTATGTGTGTTTTTTAAAAAGAATTGGGGAATATACTAATATTTAAGAAGAAAATTTGCCGCAATTTCTAGATGGACTACAAAGAAAGGGGCAAAAAGAAATGACACTTACGCCACAACAGCGTATTGAATTGCATGGTTTCAATAACTTAACCAAGTCATTAAGCTTTAATATGTATGATATCTGTTACACAAGTACAAAAGCGGAACGTGAAGCCTATATTGAGTACATTGATGAGCAGTACAATGCAGATAGATTAACCAATATACTGAAACATGTTGCAGATATTATTGGTGCGCATGTATTAAATGTCGCAAAACAGGATTATGTACCCCAGGGAGCGAGCGTTACTGTACTTGTGTCAGAAGGTCCAGTTGTGGAAGTACCGACGGAATCCTTTGAGCAAACGCCTGGTCCTTTACCAGACAATGTTGTTTTGCAGCTTGACAAAAGCCATATTACTGTACATACGTATCCAGAGTATCATCCGGAAGAAGGAATCAGTACGTTCAGGGCAGATATTGATGTATCAACCTGCGGTGAAATCTCCCCGCTAAAAGCATTAAATTACTTAATTCATTCTTTTGAAACAGATGTCATGTCAATTGATTACCGGGTAAGAGGCTTTACAAGAGCGAAAGACGGACATAAGCTTTTTATCGACCATGATATTAACTCGATTCAGAATTATATTCCGAAAAAAATGAAAGAAATGTACGATATGATTGATGTAAATGTTTATCAGGAAAATATTTTTCATACTAAATGCAAATTAAAGGAATTTGATTTAAACAACTACTTATTTGGATATACAAAAGACAAGCTGAATCCGGATGAGATTGAAGAAATTACGGCTAATTTGACTGCTGAAATGGATGAAATATTTTATGGGAAGAACATAAATCGTCATTTACAATAAACAGGAGTTCCTTGATAAGTTATATTTTTTCCTTTAAAACAGGAATCAAATAGAATACCTAACACTGTATTCATTCTGTTCCCATACTATAATAATGAAATGTAGATATTATTGAATGGGGAAATTAGATGAATAATTCTCAGTTAAGCTCTGATGGGGCAAAAAATGTTTACAAGGTAATCGCAGGTTCTTTTAGGAGTAGGGAAAATGCTGATAGTCGTCTCTTGTTATTACAAACAAAAGGAATAGAAGCATTTGTGCACGCCGTGACTATTTCAAATGAAAAAATGTATCGAGTTCAAGCCGGTGTATTTTCAATCAGAGGAAATGCCGATAAAAGGCTGGAGGAAGTAATCCTTGCGGGAATAAAAGATGCATTTATTGTTGCCGAAGCTACATCGGACAGGCAAAACCCTGTACAAGTATCTATAATGGGTGGGATTCTTCTAACTCCAGAGCAATTGGATCTTTTTGTGCAGGAAATAAATCCTCAAGCACCTGAAATAGGAAAATATTATATTAGCTATGGAACCGATTATGGAATAAGTGGGGATATCGCTTTTGCTCAGGCAATTCTTGAAACAGACTATTTCCGTTTTACCGGAGTGGTACAACCATACCAAAATAATTTCTCTGGATTAGGTTCAACTGGACCCGATGATCCTGGTGCCATTTTTAAGACACCAAGTGATGGGGTTCTTGCACATATTCAACATTTATTTGCATATGCGTCTAAAAGTCCGCTTCCTAATCAATATCCATTAGTTGACCCTCGATTTTATCTTGTAAAAAGAGGCAGTGCACAAGCATGGGTAGATTTAAATGGAAAATGGGCTGTTCCAGGAGAAAATTATGGACAAACAATCTTAAATATTTACAAAAGGATGCTGAATAAGTCGAACGCTAGTAAATAGTAAAAGCTGTTGAGTAATCAACAGCTTTTACTATTTCAAGATCGTTGGATCATAGAACTGGAATAATTTTTAACAAGCTTTTGTAAATTTCGATGGCTCTCTCTTACTTTAATGGATTCATCAATAATTCTCTGAAAGCCCTCTAAGTCTTTATCGTTGGCATTGAGAACGGATCTTGTCACACTTTCGGCGATTTGTTGTAAGGTTGGTTCTGAGCTCATAATAATGACCACCTTTCCTTAATTTGCTCCTTAATAATTTATCGAAAGGTACCTTATTTTCCTGCCAAGAAGAACCTAAATTTATCAACAATTATCAGCAAATTCATTTCTATTTAGATATACTTCAACATAATCCTGTTTTATTAGTCTAATTAATATAAAAAAAATCAACCAAATTCTGATTAATAGAATTTGGTTGATTCCATGTTTCATTGAAACATCTGAAGGATTTAATGCTTATCCTTTAAATTTTGCTGGGCCATCTTTACAAGCTCTTTTACCATATTACCACCCAGCCTTCCTCCAACCTTTCCAGCTTGTTCGGCTGTAAGCTGTCCATTGTAACCTTTTTTTAGCGGTACGCCGACTTCTTCGGCTGCTTCAAACTTTGCATCTTCAGGACTTTGTGTCCCGGCAACTTTTGCTTTTAATTGATTGAGTTCTGCTCGCGCCTCAGGTACAAGTATTTTATTTCTATTTTTACGTGCCATGGTCAATCCCTCCTTTTTCTAGAATGCCCTAAAAGTGTTAGGAAAATGAAAAATCAAATGATGAGCAATTAAATTGTATGTTTTTTGAGAATAATGATATTATTTGAATAATAGGGATTGGCAGTTAATGTTGGTGAAAGGGGAACAGTATGAGGAATCTATTAACGATCGATGAATATTTAGATTTGTATCTTCTTGCAGAAGATCTTGGTGATCAAGCATGGCAAAATGAAATTATCCAGAAGCTTAAGAATGGAGAATTTATTGCTGAACATACAGTCAAAATTCGTAACCTCTGGAAACGTTATAAAAAGGTTAATATGGAAATGCTGGATCTCTATCGACGACTACATGACGATTCATCTAACGAAGCATTAACGGAAAAGATTCGTATTCTTAAGCAGCAGCGAATCACATTAAACCGCCAAATTCAATTTGAACAAAGGAAGTCAAAGCAGCACCATTCAAATACACAATAAAACTGCACACTATATCAAGGGACAGTCCCAGTTGTTCTAGAAGAACAGGGGATTGTCTCTTATTACATTAATAAGATAAATAAATTGTTTAAGTTAGTTTGTGAAAAAATGTTCATATATTGTTCAATATTTCACAAACTTTTATAGAAATTTATATGTTATGCTTTAGCCATAGAAAAACAAGGGAGTGATAAACATGATGATTAGTAAATGGAAAAACTTCAGCACCGACACAGAAACATACACACAAGATGCATTTGAAGGTTTAGTCGGTGATTGTTTTGAAGCGATGATTATTCAGGAAAGTGACCATATTCCTTCCTATATATGGACAAATAATTTCGTGGTTATCGTAAAAAATAATTCAAGTATGTTTACCGATATTTCCTTTGAAAAAATCCCGAGAAACCCTATTGTTGGATAGTAAGGATGTATTACGAGTAAGAATGGTTAAAAGCAAGGCTGCATTTTTTTTAAGATATCATGTGAAATATTTCACATAAAAATGGAGGAAATTTAAAATGGCTATTAAAGAAAAAGAGTTAACAACAGAAAAGGTAATAAAGGAAAATCAAACTGCTTCAGATATGGTAAATAAACTAGTTGAAAAAGGTCAAGAAGCATTAAAAGAATTTCAAAGCTTTGATCAAGAAAAAATAGATAAAATTGTAAAAAATATGGCCTTAGCTGGATTAGATCAGCATATGCCGCTTGCAAAACTTGCGGTTGAGGAAACAGGCAGAGGTGTATATGAAGATAAGATTATTAAAAATATCTTCGCTACTGAATATATCTACAATAATATTAAATATGATAAAACGGTTGGAATTATTAGAGAAAACGAATTGGAAGGCACCTATGAAATTGCTGAGCCTGTTGGTGTCATTGCAGGTGTAACACCCGTTACAAATCCAACCTCTACAACAATGTTTAAGGCCTTGATTTCAATAAAAACTCGTAACCCAATTATTTTTGCTTTCCATCCATCAGCACAAAAATGCAGCAGTGAGGCTGCGAGAATTTTAAGAGATGCAGCTATTTTAGCCGGAGCTCCTGAGAATTGTATTCAATGGATAGAGAAGCCGTCATTAGATGCGACTCAAGCGCTAATGAATCATGATGATATTGCCGTAATATTAGCTACAGGTGGTTCAGGAATGGTCAAATCTGCTTATAGCTCTGGAAAACCAGCCCTTGGTGTTGGTCCTGGAAATGTTCCTTGCTATATTGAAAAAAGTGCTAATATTGGGCGATCTGTCAATGATTTAATTCTATCTAAAACCTTCGATAATGGTATGATCTGCGCATCTGAGCAGGCTGTTATTATTGATAAAGAGATCTATGCAGAAGTTAAAAATGAATTAATTGCAAATGGCTGCTACTTTTTAAATGATGAAGAAAGAGCAAAGGTTGAAAAGCTGGTTATTAATGAAAAATCCTGTGCAGTAAATGCACAAATTGTTGGGAAACCAGCCTATCAAATCGCCCAAATGGCGGGGGTTACGGTGCCTGAAGATACTAAAATATTAATTGCTGAATTACAAGGTGTTGGACCACAATATCCGCTATCCCGTGAAAAATTGAGTCCTGTATTAGCCTGCTATAAAGTAAATAATCATCAAGAAGGGCTTAGAAGAGCGGAAGAAATGCTTGAGTTCGGAGGTTTGGGCCATTCAGCAGTGATCCATACGACAAACGAGGAAATTATGAAGGAATTTGGCCTAAAAATGAAGGCTTGCCGTATTATTGTTAACGCACCATCTTCACAAGGTGCCATTGGTGATATTTACAATGCCTTTATGCCATCACTGACACTCGGCTGTGGTACATTTGGCGGTAACTCTGTGTCATCAAACGTTGGGGCAATTCATTTGATTAATACAAAAAAAATGGCAAAAAGGAAAGTGAATATGCAATGGTTTAAAGTTCCAGCAAAAATATATTTTGAAAAGAATTCAATTCAATATTTAGCATCCATGAAAAATATCTCAAGGGCATTTATTGTAACAGATCCTGGAATGGTCAAATTAGGTTATGTTGATAAAGTTCTATATTATTTAAGGAAGCGTCCGGATTTAGTACAATGTGAAGTATTTTCTGAAGTTGAGCCAGATCCATCTATTGATACAGTCATGAAAGGTGCAGAGATGATGGCGAAGTTCCAGCCTGATGTCATCATAACGCTAGGTGGAGGATCTGCAATGGATGCTGCAAAAGGCATGTGGCTGTTCTATGAATATGAGGATACTGATTTCTTTGGTCTCAAACAAAAGTTTATGGATATCAGAAAACGGATTGTTAAATTCCCGGAATTAGGCAGAAAGGCACAGCTTGTTGCGATTCCGACAACGTCCGGAACAGGCTCTGAGGTAACATCCTTCTCTGTTATTACAGATAAAAAGGCAAATATGAAATACCCATTGGCAGATTATGAGTTAACACCGGATGTTGCCATTATTGATCCACAATTCGTGATGTCCCTGCCAAAAACCGTTACAGCTGACACAGGTTTAGATGTTCTGACACATGCAGTTGAAGCCTATGTCTCTGTGATGGCGAATGATTATACTGATGGCTTAGCACTAAAGGCTATCCAGCTTGTATTTGAATACCTGCCAAGAGCGTACCGTAATGGCAATGATGAAGAAGCTCGTGAAAAAATGCACAATGCATCAGCCATTGCTGGAATGGCGTTTGCCAATGCATTCCTAGGAATTAATCACAGCCTTGCACATAAATTAGGCGCAGAATTCCATATTGCACATGGCCGTGCTAATGCGATTCTTTTACCGCATGTGATTCGCTATAATGCAACTAAGCCTAAGAAATTTGCTGCTTTTCCTAAATATGAAAAGTTTATCGCGGACAAACGCTATGCTGAAATTGCCAGATTTCTTGGATTGCCTGCTCGCACAACTGAAGAAGGTGTAGAAAGCTTTATTCAGGCTGTAATTAAACTAGCTAAAGAGCTGAATATTCCTATGAGCATCGAAGCAAATGGAATCGATAAGGATCTGTTTGAAAGAAAGGTGGAATTTTTGGCAGATAAAGCATTTGAAGATCAATGTACAACAGCAAATCCAAAGCTTCCTCTTGTAAGAGAATTAGCAGAAATCTATCGTCAAGCATATAAAGGCATTTAAATTAAGCAAATTAATGATAGATTGATAGAGAAAAGGTCAGCTCAATTTCCTTGCGAGCTGACTTTTATTCTATCAAAAAGCTTTCATTTATATAATCAAGTGATTTTTTTTCGGAATTGTGACAAATTTGAGTCAAAACATTTTGAAATTAAATATAAATAAGGTTATAATAAGGTTAATCAATAATGAAAGCGCTTTAAAAATGATGAGAGAGATTTAAGGACTATCCAGATTAATCTATTAATAGTCATATGTAAAAGTGGATGGCAGAAAAATCTAACATAAGCTTCGTTAGAAGGATAAGAAGAGATCTCTTTGGTACAAAAATAGTTCTCTTCTTAAGAAGATCATTTTTGTATACGAAAGGGGAATAAAACATGAATGCAAATGTAGTAAATTTAGAGATTGATGATTACTTAGATTTGTATTTGCTAGCAGGACAAATGGGAGATAAATCTTGGCAGAATGATATATTGAATGCTCTAGAACATTACGAGGAAAATAAATCGAATGAAGACCCAGTTTTAATCATTCATAATCTTTGGCTGGAACATAGAAAGATTAATACGGAGCTTCTTGATACTTATCGTCTATTGCGTCAAGATCCCGATAATGATGTATTACAACAAAGGGTTTCAATATTGAAAAAACAAAAAGTTGAAGTATGTCGGAAACTCTACAGCGGAGAAAAGAGAGCCCACCATTATATTTTATAATAATAGATGATTGTCTTACCATTTGTGTTAAGCGCTTACAAAACAGGATTGTTAATACTTTTTGAAACCACTTTCCTTCTTGAAAGTGGTTTTTGTTTCGGTGGAGATACATATAAAAGATATAATTCTACAAATACAACCAAAAATATTTGGAATATAGAAGATTTACCGCTATAATATAAATGATAATTATTTTAATAGTCTATTAATTTATTGTTTGAAGGAGACGAGTTGAGAATGGCAAAGAATAGTGTAGAAAACAAAGGATATTTTGGAGAGTTTGGTGGAAGCTTCATTCCAGAAGATCTCCAAAAAGTTATGGATATCATTGAAGAACAGTTTTTAAAATTTAAAGAGGATCCTGATTTTCAAAAGGAACTAGACTATTATTTACGTGAATATGTTGGTCGTGAAAATCCGTTAACATTTGCAGAAAATTTAACGAAACAAAATGGCGGCGCAAAGATATATTTAAAAAGAGAAGATTTAAACCATACAGGTTCACATAAGATTAATAATGCACTTGGTCAAATTCTTCTAGCAAAAAAGATGGGTGCGAAAAGAATTATTGCTGAAACAGGCGCAGGACAGCATGGTGTAGCAACAGCAACAGCTTGTGCAATGTTTGGTTTAGAGTGTGTTATTTATATGGGGAAAGTAGATACTGAACGCCAGGCCCTTAACGTATTTCGTATGGAGCTGCTTGGGGCAAAGGTGGTACCGGTAGAAAAGGGACAAGGCAGATTAAAGGATGCCGTAGATGTTGCGTTAAGTGATTTAGTAGAGAATTATGAAAATACTTTCTACTTAATCGGGTCTGCAGTGGGACCACATCCATATCCAACAATCGTAAAGCATTTCCAATCAATCATAAGTAAAGAGTCTAAACAACAAATTCTTGAAAAAGAAGGTAAATTACCAACAGCAGTCGTTGCTTGTACAGGAGGTGGAAGTAACGCGATTGGTGCCTTTGCCAATTACCTAGAGGATGAACAGGTGCGTCTAATTGGGGCTGAACCGGCAGAAGCACCAACAATGTCTGAAGGAGTTCCAGCTGTTCTTCATGGATTTAAGAGTTATACATTAATAGATGAAGACAATCAGCCAAAACCAGTATTCTCAATCGCTGCTGGCTTGGATTACCCTGGTGTAGGTCCTGAGCACAGCTACTTAAAAGCAAGCGGTAGAGCAGAATATGTGACTGTTACAGGAAAGGAAGCGTTAGAAGCCTTCCAAACACTTTCAAAAGTAGAAGGGATTATTCCTGCGTTAGAAAGCTCCCATGCCGTGGCACATGGTATCAAGCTTGCAAAAGAACTGTCACAGGATGACATCATTGTAATTAATCTTTCCGGACGTGGAGACAAAGACGTGGATCAGGTCTATCATATGTTAAATAAATAAGTTTAAAGGGCAAAAAGGGACATTCCTGAACGTATCTATGATTTCAGGCTGTCCCTTTTTGTTCATCCTCTATTGCTGTATCCGGTTCTCCGTATAGTTCATTAATTTCCTTCGCTAATTCTTCTAAAAATTCATCAGAAATTAAAGGTTTATTGTCTGTAGTCATTTTAATTCTCCTTTTGATTATCTTTTTTTTACCAGGTTATAAAAGGATTCTTCAATATTATGACCATAAAGCAAGTTTTTTACTTAAACATTAAAATTCATATTTACATTTTCATATTTCAAGAGTAATATAATCATCAGTTTCAAATTCTTAAATCGCTGAAACCGTTTGGTGCGGGGGAACCATTTCACAGGATGCACTGTCATCCATGGGGTGAATCCTTTTTAGGTAGGGCTACTCAATGGTCCGAATCCGACAGCTAACCTCGTAAGCGTTATATGAGAAGGAAGGTGGAGCTTGTGGGACAAAAATTATAATGTCTACAAGTCTATTTCTTGAGGGCTTGTAGGCATTTTTTTTTTTTGATTGAATTGCTAAAGAGTATTGATAAAAAGTATTTTACGTTTTTTTGGATGGTGATCGTAAATGGTTTCTAATTTGAAGAGATTATTAATTGGAAGACCCTTAAAGTCAACAGAATTAGGTGAGCAGAAGCTTACTAAAACAAAAGCATTAGCCATACTGTCTTCTGATGCTTTATCATCTGTTGCTTATGGACCTGAACAAATACTAATTGTCTTGATGACAATCGGGGCTGTTGCGTTCTGGTATTCTATTCCGATTGCAATCGGTGTTTTGATTCTTTTGATGGCCTTGATTTTGTCTTATCGGCAAATTATTTTTGCATATCCACAAGGTGGTGGAGCCTATGTTGTGTCAAAAGAAAATCTTGGTATCAAACCTGGATTAATTGCTGGTGGTTCATTATTAGTAGATTACATTTTAACTGTGGCAGTTAGTGTATCTGCAGGAACTGATGCGATTACCTCGGCTTTTCCAGCTTTGCATGGATATAATGTACTGATAGCTACACTGTTTGTTATTATTTTAACCATATTAAACTTAAGAGGGGTGACAGAATCTGCTTCTGTTTTAGCCTATCCAGTATATCTTTTTGTATTGGCACTCTTTATTCTCATTGGAGTTGGACTATATAAAATCATTACTGGTGATGTATCACCTAACCTGGCTACACCGATTGGTACTCCAGTTGCAGGCTTAAGTTTATTTATTCTTCTTAAAGCATTTGCATCAGGAAGCTCTGCATTGACAGGGGTTGAGGCTATTTCAAATGCAATCCCAAACTTCAAGGAACCGGCACCGAATAATGCAGCAAAGACACTTTTTGCAATGGGAACGATCCTTGCTCTATTATTCTCTGGGATCGTATGTTTAGCTTACTTTTATGGAATCTCACCTAGGGAAGAGGTTACTGTTGTATCCCAAATTGCTGAAGCGATTTTCGGTCGTAATGTCATCTATTTCTTTATCCAAGGAACGACAGCGTTAATCTTAATTCTTGCGGCAAATACAGGCTATTCCGCCTTTCCTTTGCTAGCTGTAAACCTTGCAAATGATAAATTTATCCCTAGAATGTTTACGATTAGAGGAGACCGTTTAGGCTATTCGAATGGCATTATCATCCTAGGTCTTTCTTCTATTATATTAATATTTGCATTCAATGGTCAAACAGAACATCTTATTCCACTGTATGCAGTTGGTGTTTTTATTCCATTTACATTATCTCAAACGGGTATGATGGTCAAATGGATTCGCGAAAGACCTATGGGATGGATGCCGAAGCTGGCCATTAATTCCCTAGGTGCATTAATTAGCTTTGTAGTTACCATTGTATTCTTTTTGACAAAGTTTCCACAGGTTTGGCCGGTATTAGTCTTTTTACCTATTATCATTTTTTTCTTCTATCAAATTAAAAATCATTATGACTCAATTGGTGAGCAATTAAGAATTGCGGAAAGTATAGAAAATACTCCAATTGAAGGAAATATTATCATTGTACCAGTAGCTGGCATTACAAAGGTAGTGGAAAACTCATTAAATTATGCGAAATCCCTTTCTCCAAACCAGATTATTGCCGTTAACGTTTCGTTTGAACGAGATGCTGAAAAGAAATTAGAAGAGAAGTGGAAAAGATGGCAGCCAGATGTGAGATTAGTAACATTACATTCGCATTATCGAAGTATTATTCAGCCTTTAACTAAATTTATCGATACGATTGAGAATAAGGCAGGGGAAGCAAACTATCGCGTTACCGTCATTATTCCACAATTTATCTTGAAGAAAGGCTGGCATAATGTGCTCCATAACCAGTCAAGTATTTTAATACGGACGATTTTGCTTCATCGAAAAAATGTAATCATCACAACAGTTCCGTATCGTTTAAAAAAATAAAAGAAGGTATCTTCTTTAATATTGAATTATAGAAAAAGTCAAGGTATAAAACCTTGGCTTTTTCTATAAAATTTTATTAATATATTTTACACTATGAAAATGTTGTTAACTATTTTAAATATTTAGAAAATTTAATTGACGATAATTATGGGATTTTGATAGAATATATACATAATAACTTGATTTTTATGGATAAATTTTATGTTTTCATAGTGGAATAATAAATTATTTTTATCAAGCATATAAGACCATTACTATATAAAAATAATCAAAAAACTGGAGGGATCTAAATGATTGTAGTTTGTAGAAATCATGTAACTGATGGATTAAAAGAAGTATCTGCACCGCATATCGAAAAAGTACCACCAGAAAATAATAATTGCTGTGCATTTTGTATGGACAAGGCCACATATCGTTTATTCTATTTCAGTCCGCCTCCTATAGGTGAAAAAAGTCTCGTTGGCTCTCATAATAAAAGCTGAGAAGGGGAAATATCCCCTATTTTTTGTGAAACTATAATGGTCAATTATTTCCTTTCATTTTACTATCATCTATAGGATGCCTCGTCATTATCTACTATCTATTTAAACAAAAAGAAAGTGCCAAAAGGTTAGGTCTTTTGACACTTGATTGATCAGTATTCACTTTTTTCATTCAATCATTAGTTTTCTTTTAGAATTGCTTTATACATATCAAAGTTTTCTTTGACAGCAGTGGAAGGTGCTTTATCAAGAAGGCTGACAATTACAATGGCTATAGTTCCAAATACGAAGCCTGGTGCAAGTTCATAGATATCAAACAGACCACCCGTCATCTGGGCCCAAATGATAACCGTTAAAGCACCGACAACAATACCGGCAAGTGCACCGTTTCTTGTCATGCGTTTCCAAAACAAGCTAAGGATAATTACCGGTCCAAATGCAGAACCAAAGCCGGCCCAGGCATAACTGACAAGCTCCAGTATTTTACTATCAGGATCATAGCCTAATAGAATCGCAATAATAGCGATACCAAAAACAGCAATTCTTCCAACAATCATTTCTTCCTTTTGGGAAGCATCTCTTTTAAACATGGACTTATAAAAGTCGTTTGCTAAGGCGCTTGAAGAAACGAGCAATTGTGAGTCAACAGTACTCATGATTGCTGAAAGAATGGCTGCGAGTAAAAAGCCCGCTACCCAAGGATTAAATAGTACCTGTGAAAACATAATAAAGACGGTTTCGGAGTTTTCTAAAGGGGAGTCGGCAAAATATGAAATCCCGGCGAAACCAACAAATACTGCTCCGAAAAGAGAAAGAATCATCCAAACCATCCCGATTAAACGAGCCTTTGGTATTTCCCTTGTGGATTTAACGCCCATAAAGCGGACAATAATATGTGGCTGGCCAAAATAGCCTAATCCCCATGCCAACAAGGAAATGACTCCAACGGCAGTTGCTCCAGAATAGACATTCAGGTGAGAGGCATCAATGCTGCCAATCATTTGAACCGTTGCATTCCAGCCTCCAAGCTCGTAGACCGCTGCAGCGGGGACGATGATTAATGCTAAGAACATGAGGATTCCCTGTATAAAGTCAGTCCAGCTTGCTGCCAGGAATCCGCCAAATAAAGTATATGATAAGATAACGGCTGCTCCAACCCATAGTGCAAGCTTATAATCCATGCCAAAGGAATTCTCCAATAGTATGGCTCCTCCTACAAGACTTGAAGAGGTATAGAATGTAAAAAATACGAGAATAACAATGGCTGAAACAACACGGAGGATTTTGGAGTTATCATGGAATCGATTTTCAAAATAATCAGGAACCGTAATGGAGTCATTTGCCACTTCTGTATAGACACGTAATGGCTTAGCGACGAACTGCCAGTTTAGATAAGCACCGGCAGCGAGCCCAATTGGTAGCCAGATTTCACTCATACCGCCTACATACATAGCACCCGGTAATCCTAATAAAAGCCAGCCGCTCATATCTGAGGCACCGGCACTAAGCGCTGCAACACCACCGCCAAGCTGTCTTCCGCCAAGTACATAATCCGTTAAGTCTTTTGTCTTATTTGCTGCATAAATGCCAATAATCATCATTGCAACTAAATAAATAATGATCGAGGTTAACGTGGGGAGATTAATATCCATTTTGTTTCATCCTCTCCTTCTCTAATGTAATAGATGAATCATGTTTTTCTGAAAAATAAGTAATGATGCTGAGCACAATTAATAACGGCATTGGAATAAGCAGCCAAGCCCAGGTAGCAGCAGTCAAACCGAATTCCTCCATATTATCACCTCCTTAAAAGCTATGACCTAGTAGGATTAAACTGTAATCGGAACATCTAAATGACAAACAAAATGATTAATATCCATAATATACGGCTGACCAATAGATATATTTGTGTTTTGTTTACTTATTTGATGCAGGTCTTCAGTTGAAAAATTAACGACACCACAGCCAATTTCATTTCCTGAGGTATCAATGATGCGGATAACTGAACCCTTATCGAACTGACCATTTATATGGTGAATTCCTGAAGGCAATAAGCTTTTATGTTTCTCAATCATTCGTACCTTTGCCTGATCTGTAATGATGATTTCGCCTTCAGGGTTTGAATTAAAGGCTATCCATTTTTTTCGCTGATTTAAATTAATCGTAGGTGTTTCTGATTGAAAGTAGGTTCCTTTTGCTTTTCCTACGACTGCATCAACAACAATATTATTTCTACTTGCATTGCCAAGAAAGGTACTAATACCTGAAGCCATTGCGATTTTCACAGCTTCGATCTTTGATTTCATTCCGCCAGTACCGACCTCACTTCCTGATCCGCCTGCAATGGCTTCAATTGCGGGCGTAATCACATTGATATATTCCATCAATGAAGCGTTTGAATATTTAGTTGGATCTGCATTATACAATCCATCAATATCAGATAAGATGACCAATAAATCAGCATCCACTAATCCAGCTACCTTCGCCGATAGTGTATCATTGTCCCCAAATTTTAATCGGTCAACAGTAACCGTATCATTTTCATTTACAATTGGCACAATGCCTCTTTCTAACAATACATTCAACGTATTACGCATATTTTTATAGCGGTCTTCATCTAAAAAATCGCTTCTCGTTATTAATATTTGCGATGCAACGTAGCCGTTTGATAGAAATAGCTTGGAGTAAGCTTCGATTAAGAGTCCTTGACCGATTGAAGCAGCAGCTTGTTTCTCAGGTAATGAACTTGGACGCTTCAGACAGCCTAGTTTTCGATAGCCAGCTGCAATAGCACCTGATGAAACAAGGACGACCTCATGTCCAAGATCCTTTAAATGCACAATTTCATTTGCTAATTTTTCAAGTTTTTTATGACTAATCTCTCCATGACGGCTGGTTAACGAACTGCTGCCTATTTTGATGACAATCCTCTGTAGCTTTTTCGAGGTCATCTAATCACCCCTGTACCATTTTATTTATATATCAATTCTCCTGTAAGCAGAACTAAGCTGATCATATCTACTATTCGATAGATAGAATTGTAGTCAAGTTGACAATTAATCTAAAGAAATTTTTAGCTTATCTGTGACTGGTGACTCTACCAGTTGTTTTGTCATTTCTTTAGAGCGTGCTGCTGCTTCTTGGACGGCCATTTTAATCGCCATACCTGCACCATGGAGGTGGAGTGCCTTTAATCCAGCGGCAGTAGTTCCATTAGGTGATGTGACATTGTTTCTTAAGACAGCTGGTGTTTCGTTTTGCTCAAGTATCATTTTTGCTGCACCAAAAATCGTTTGAGCAATGATTTGACGTGCTGTTTCCTCTGATAAGCCTCCCTCAGCAGCTTGCTTCTCCATATGCTCCATTAAGTAGTAAAAATAAGCAGGTCCGCTTCCGGCAATTCCTGTAAATAGGTCCATTTTGTCTTCTGTCATGACATATACTTTTCCGATACTTTCTAGTAATTCCTTGGCAATCATCATGTTTTGATGGAGAGTATATTTTCCTGATGAAATGCCGGTTGCGGATTCTCCAATCATACTTGAGGTATTTGGCATAACCCGAATCACCTGTTGTCCGGTAGGGAAGTAATTTTCAATAAATGAGGTTGTAATCCCAGCTAAAACAGAAAGTATGATGTGATGTGGTTGAATGGAGTCACGAATAGATTGTAAGGCTCTATGTGCATCTTTAGGTTTCATTGCGAGGATAATTATATCAATAAGGCTGAAATCTAGGTCACCACTTGTTGTACCTTTTATTCCATATTTTGTTTCAAGCTGCTTCAAGCGTTCTTGATTGCTTCGATTAGAAACAATGATTTGATTTTGCGGTATTTTACCGGTGCTGGCAATCCCTGCAATCATTGCTTCAGCCATTGATCCAGCACCAATAAATGCAATTCTTTTATTTTTTAGCATGCAACCTCTCCCATTGTGTTCGTATTTTGTTCTTGTTTTGTATCAACGCTCTTATACTAACAATCAAAAAAAACATAATCAAGGAGTTTTTAGAAAGTTATGAGTATTTGATTCAATTAGTAAGCATATGTGAAGACACATACCGTTAGATAAGCAAAATCAGCTCTCAAGGCTATATATCACTTCTCAGCACGGAATATGGAGATTATCCTTTGTGAAAATAGATGATTTTTTACATTGGGCTTGTCTACAATTTACTTCATAACAGGCAAAAAAAGAGTCCTAATTCCCACAAAAAGGAAATCAGGACTCTTCGGAAGCTGTTTGAGGTTCCGCGGTTAGTCTTTCAAGAATTCTTCTTTTACGATAAAGCATCATACCAGCTTCAGCTACGTCATTTACTGCCGAACGATTGATAAATGCACCAAAAACAAGTCCGGCAATGGGAATCATTTGAAAAAGCTTTTTCCAGCCCATTTGATCTCTAAAAGTAAAGATTACTTCACGCCAGCCCTGGAGTTCTGATAAAACTTCTCGTTTTGCTGTCTCATCCTCAAGATCAAACTTAGATAATTGCGCTAATATGGCATTTTTACCAACAATGTCAGCTGAAACAAATTGAAGACATTTAACAATAAATAAACGCTCCTTTTTATCATTAGGATTGAATCCATAGCAAATGGCAATATCCTGCAATGTTTTTAATTGCAAACCAAGCAGGAGGGGGATATCGATTGTCAAGGTAAAAATTCCTCCAATGCCAGTGCTCGCTCCTTGAATGACCGCTAGTTTTTTTCGGCTGCCCGATAATTTTTCTACCGCCTGATCCATAGTGGAAATCGGCAATTTTACTGCCTCCTCCAGATTATGTACTTTTAAATCTGGATAATAGGAGGATACGGATGTAACAGAACTTAAGTAACTCCCGCCAGTTTGCACATATTGCCCCAATTCATCAATAATAAGACCAATCTTTTTCTGGATAAAATCGGGTGTCCATTTATCAATAATTTTAAATGGCAGTCGTCCCAGCCTTTCCCAAAACCATAAATCACCTTGATCTTTTTCCCAAGCCTCTACTTTAGTTAGTTCTTCTTTTAGCCATTCTTTTGATTCATTCATGCATATTCTCCCTTAAAATAGAATACTTACTAGTACGTAAATTTAAACGGAAAGTTTCATAATGGCAATAGATTTATTACTTAAAAGCCTTGGCTAGAATAGAACAAGAGCCGAACTTTATAAGTCCGGCCCTCTGCTCCATATTATTCAGCTTTTTCTTCAGTATCTGCTTCAGTACCTTCATCAGTGCTGTCTTCTGTTTCTGTACTATCTTCCGTTTGATTTTCTTCAGTGTCTGTTTCATTTTGAGGTTCTTCATTCGTACACCCGGCAGCAACTCCTACAAACATAAAAGTTGCCAATAAAATTAAAAGCCACTGTTTGACGTTTTTCATTTTTGCTTACCTCCTCGAATGTTGCAAGTTTTATTGCATTTTTAGTATACAGGCTATTAGAGCAAAAAAAGGGATATTTTCAAACTATTAACAATAATTAAACTTCTGTTAGCATTTGCTTTACAAAGAATATAAAAGTTAACATTCTTGCGATACTAACATATTGAGGAAATGAGAAAGGTTATAAGGTGGGAAAGGGATTTTTTTCTTGTTCAAATGGGTAATATGATTGAAAATATAGATAGTGTTTAAGTAAATTCTTGTACGAACAAGAATGGAGGATAACGTGTGAAAACAGAAATACTGTCAGGAAGAATAAAGCTTATACAGTCTGAACGAAAGCATGCATCAGCTTTATTCACGTTTTGGTCAGACCCAGAAGTTAGCCGCTATATGAATATTGAATCATTTGCAAGTATTGAAGAAGCAATTACAATGATTGATTTTTTAAATAAACTAGCTGAGAAAAAACAAGCTAATCGGTATACCATCATGACAGGGGTCAAGGAAGAAATTATCGGAAGCTGCGGATTTAATTATATTGATTATGATAATGAAAAAGCAGAAGTAGGCTATGATTTAGGGAAAGCGTATTGGGGCAGGGGATTTGCAAGTGAAGTTGTCACTATTTTGTTGAGATATGGCTTCCTGGAGCTGCAATTGAATCGAATTGAGGCTAAGGTTGCTCCGGAAAATGAACGATCAATAAGGCTATTAGAAAGATTGGGTTTTTTTTACGAAGGTCTTCTTCGACAATCTGAAAAGACAAAGGACGGATTTATGGATGTTAAGCTGTATTCCATGCTTAAGCGGGATTTTTCTAAGGGAGCTTTAGATTAAAAAGAAAAATAAAAGGAAATTTGTCTAAATATATAGAATAATTGACAAAGTGTGAGTTTAAAGATAGGAAAGCAGTTAAGGCTAAAATGATTTTCTTTAAAAGGAGAGGAAATAATGATGAATAGTCCCTATGAATATAGCATTACATTACCCAAAAATATTGAAAATGACAGAAAATATCCTGTTATTATTACCTTGCATGGAATTGGCTATGATGAGAGATTTTTGATGGACGCAGTCGGAGAGCTCACAGAAGACTATATTATTATCGGCGTTCGTGGTGATTTGCCCTATGGAAAGGGTTATGCCTATTATTCTCTCAAGGGATATGGAAACCCTGAACGTGACCAATTTGACAGCGCTGTTGAGAAATTGAGTTATTACCTTGAATATGCCTTTAAAACCTATCCTATAGACCTAAAACGGGTTTATTTAATAGGCTTTAGTCAAGGGGCAATCCTTAGTATGTGTTTAGCACTTGTGCTAGGAGAAACGATTAAAGGAATTATACCTATGAATGGGTTTATTCCGGAATTTATCAAAACAGAATATCCAGTAAAACCAATAGACCATTTGTCTGTTTTTCTTTGTCAGGGTGAAAACGATCCTATTTTCCCGCTACATGTAGGACAGGCTAACTATGAGTACTTCCGGAGTAAAGCTTCATCCGTTAAATATGTCATTTATCCTACTGGGCATAAAGTAACAAGTAATAATAAGAGTGATGTAGTGGCATGGCTTCGTAATGAGCTAGCAATGAGTGATCAAGCCAATTCTTCAGGCAATCAAAATAAAGTAAGTTCATTGTGAAGTAGCAAATCAAACTCTTTTAATAGAATGAAAGGGAACAGACAACTTCGATAAATGGTGTCTGTTCCCTTTCATTCTATTAAGCATAAATTTCATTTGTTTCTTTCTTTATTACCTGATCATAATCGCTAAGAAGTTGATCAAATATGTTTTCCCAGCGCTGTGTTAAGGCAAACTTTCTTCCTTCCATCCCCATTTGCCAGCGTAAACTATCATGTGATAATAGCTGTACAATTGCTTCATTAAACTCCTCAGCCGCTCCTGGCGCACATAATAAACCTGTTTTTCCTGAAGAGATGATATTTTTCACACCGCCGGAATCCGCGCCAATAACAGGTGTTCCACTTGCGAGTGCTTCAAGAACAACGTTGCCGAAGGTTTCGGTTGGTGAAGGGAAAATAAATAAATCTGAGGCACTATATATCTCTGCTAAATCCTTGCCATTTAAATAACCAGTAAAAATGACATTTTCAGGTGCCTCTTTTTCAAGGTCCTTTCGCAATGGTCCATCTCCAGCCCATATCCATTCAATATCCTTGTTTAATTCTGCAGGGATTGTTTTTGCTACGCGGAGGAGCGTACTAATATCCTTTTCCGGTGCAAGCCTTGAGACAAACAAAAGCAGATATTTTTTTGAAAGCCCGTATTTCTTTCGAACCGTGTCTTTTTCATACAAAGGATGAAATAGTTGACAATCTACTCCGCGCGGCCATATTTTTAAATTTTTAAAGTTACGCTGCTTTAAATGCATTAGTGTTTCATTTGAAGGGACAAAGGTTGTTTGAAATTGATTATGAACCCAAGCCATATAATTCCAAACCCACTTAGATAACAATTGAAGATCATAAAAAGCTAAATATTGATCAAAGTCAGTATGAAAGGAACCGACAAGAGGAATTTCTAATTTCTTTGCAAAATAAATTCCGCAAAGTCCCAAATTAAAAGGAGTTGCAACATGAATGAGATCAGGAGAAAAGCTTTCTAATTCCATTTTAATCTTCATGACATTAGGGAGTGCTAAACGGCACTCGGGGTACAAGAAAAAAGAAAGACTTTCGAACCTGTGTATATGTTCTGCCACGTATTCAATCGAGGGGGGCTTGGGGGCAAAAACTCTAAAGTCAATCTGTCGATATGATAAATGGTCAGTAAATTTCTTAAGTGTACGGGCAACTCCATTAATATCCGGGTAATAGGTATCAGTGAAAATAGCCACTTTCATCTCACAACCCCCTTAAGATGATGATAAACTCTTTCATTAACTAAAAAATATCAAAAAGGATAGAGTTCCCACACCTGTGCCCAGCAAGAATCCAGCAATACAATCTGACGGATAATGAAGACCTAAATAAATTCTTGATAAACCAACACAAAATCCAAGGGGAAAGAGGATCAATGACAAATATGGATGTAACAGCACATAAGGAATAATGATTGAAAAAATTGCTGTTGTGTGACCCGATGGAAACGAATGGTCCTGTAAGGGGTTCAACTGCACCTTTGTTTTTTCTAATGTTAAATAGGGTCTTTTACGTGGAAAAAACTTTTTAATCATCTGTACAGGCAGGTGACTGATGGCTAATGCAAAAGCACTAGAAATGGCCGTGATTTTCATAGAGTTGGATGTTAAGAGAATGAATAGAACTGTGGAACCAATGGTAAACATAGCCCCTCCAGCATGTGTTACCGTTCGGAAAAATAGATTAAGTATTTTTTTATCAAAATGGGAGTTTACCTTTTTAAATATCTGACATTCAAATTGATAAAAAGACAATAGAAGTCTTGTCATGGTCAGCACTCCTTTACCAGTCATGTATAAATTATAGTTTTATCGTACTAAAGGGTTGTTTAGCAAATGATAAAGGAATGTTAAATTTCTATAAAAGTAACGACTGATTTACCTCTACAATTGTAGGCATATGTGATGGTCTGCCAATCGATACATAATGGATGGGATATTTCTTGACTTCATCCATCGAATAGCAGTTTCTTCCGTCAATAATGACCGGATTCTTCATATATTCAGAATACAAATATAAGGGGAACTTTTTTATTTGCTCCCAATCTGTTGCAATAATAGCTAATTCACTATCCCAAAGCGCTTCAAGGATATCATTTGTATAAGTAAAATGGTTTCCTAGTTCTTTTTGCATAGTTGAAATCGCAATAGGATCATATGCCGTGACAATGGCTTTTTCCTGCTGTAATTCCTTTATTATCTTCAATGAGGGTGATTCCCGTATATCATCAGTACCAGGCTTAAAAGCTAGACCCAGTACCGAGACTTTTTTTCCTGCTAATGAAGGGATAATCTCTTTCGCTTTTTTAACAGGAATGGACTGTTGGCGGTTGTTCACGTTAATTACCGCATCCAGTAATTCAAAGGGATGCTGTACATTACCTGCAAGCTGGGCGAGAGCTTTTGTGTCCTTTGGAAAACAGGATCCACCGTAGCCAATTCCTGCACGGAGAAAATGATTGCCGATTCGTTTATCACTGCCAATGCCAATAGCAACTTCTTCGATATTAGCATCCAGCTTTTCGCAAATGGCTGCAATTTCATTAATAAAGCTTATTTTCGTTGCTAAAAAAGCGTTTGAAGCATATTTAATCATTTCAGCGCTTCTAATATCCGTCTTAATGACAGGGATATGTATGGGGGCATATAGTTTCTCGATCGTCGCTGAGGCTTCCGGGTTATCAGAACCGATAATAATTCTGTCTCCATGAAAAAAATCAAAAATGGCAGAACCCTCTCGAAGGAATTCTGGATTAGAAATAACGGTCGTTTTAAAGGGGCCGTTTTTTTCTTTGTCAATCATTTGTTTTATTTTTTCGTTTGTTCCGACTGGGACAGTACTTTTTGTACAAATAATAACATCATTAGTAATCTGACTAGCAATTGTATCGGCAGCAGCCGTAACCTGATCTAAATCTGCAGTACCATCCTCTTTAGCAGGTGTCCCTACAGTAATAAAAATAATTTCTGCATGTTTATAAGCCTTTTCTGGGTTTGTCGTAAAAAAAAGACGGCCGCAAGAGATATTTTTTGTAAGAAGGGGCTCAAGACCCGGTTCATAAATCGGGGAACGGCCTGAATTAAGCAGGTTGACTCTGTCTTTCTGAAGGTCCACACAGGTTATTTCATGACCTAATTCTGCTAAACACACACCTGTCACTAAACCTACATATCCAACACCTGCTATTGCTATTCTCATGAAATCCCTCCGTTGTAGTGATGTGCTTTCATTGTATTCTATTGATGAAGGGCTATTATTTTCTTAATCTCTTGTAAAATAACTGTTAAGAAATTGTACTTCATTCAATATCCACAAAAGGGACCGCTTTTTCAAATTGTGAACCGCTTCGTTATTTTAAAATTTTAAGAGTGACTTTAGTTGCTTTAGAATGCTGATTCTTATCTTAAAATGAAGTAATAGTTTTACGATAAAATCGAAAAGAATGGTGATAGAATGGAACACGGAAAAATTCATCCACATATGCAGGGAACAAAAGTTGATTATAATAAAAATCCCTTTATCGTGATCTGGGAGGTAACCCGGGCATGTCAGTTGAAATGTGTTCACTGTCGTGCTGATGCACAGCTAACGCCAGATCCCTGTGAATTAAGTCATGAAGAAGGGCTCAAACTAATAGATCAAATATATGAAATGAACAATCCGATGCTTGTTTTTACAGGTGGGGATTGTATGTTAAGAGAAGATTTATTTGAGTTGGCACAATATGCCGTCAATAAAGGAATGCGGGTTTCCATGACACCAAGTGCTACGAAGAATGTGACAAAAGAGAAAATGGAAAGGGCAAAAGAGGTAGGTCTTGCACGATGGGGCTTTAGCCTCGATGCGCCAACGGCTGAAATTCATGATCAATTTCGTGGTACACCAGGGTCGTTTGATTTAACAATTGAAAAAGTAAAATATTTAAATGAATTGAAAATGCCGGTCCAAATTAATACTGTTATTTCACGCTATAATTATGATCACTTAGAGGAAATGGCAAAATTAGTAGGCGAATTAAAAGCTGTGATGTGGTATATATTTCTGCTTGTACCAACCGGAAGGGGACAAATAGATGACTGTATCAGTCCTGCGGAGCATGAAAAGGTGTTTCGCTGGTTATATGAACTAAGTAAAACAGCCCCCTTTGATATCAAAACAACAGCAGCCCAAGCCTATCGGCGTGTTGTATTACAACAAAAAATGCAAGAGCATAGAATTGAAAAGGGAGAAATTCATTATGAGGATACAATTACGACGGATATGGCATCAAGAAATGACGGCTTAAAACGGGCACCAAAAGGGGTGAATGATGGAAATGGTTTTGCTTTTATTTCTCATATTGGCGATGTATTACCAAGCGGATTGCTACCAATTAAAGCAGGAAATGTAAGAGAAACACCACTGGCAACCATTTATCGGGAAGCAAAAATATTTAAAGATTTAAGACAGCCTGATCATTATAAAGGGAAATGCGGTGTATGTGAATATAGGAACATTTGCGGCGGATCAAGGTCAAGAGCATATGCTGTCACAGGTGATTATATGGAAAGTGAACCATTCTGCACTTATATTCCAGAGGTGCTAAGAAACAAAGAAAAATCAATTCTTTCCTAACTAATACAAAAAAGGAGCCTGTGAATCAGGCTCCTTTACTTGTTTAATTCGATTCGTTCATAATATCTGCAATAATCTTTAATGAATGTAATCGTGCTTGATGGTCATATATTTGGCTGTTTACGATGATTTCATTAGCTCGTGTTTCCTGGGAAAATTTCTTTAGTTTCTTTTTGATTGTACTAGGACTTCCGATGATTGAGCGGCTAAGCTTCTGCTGAAGAATGGCTTTTTCAAAATCACTGCAAAGCTCATCCATATTATCAACTGGCGGCTGTAATAGTATAGGATTGTTTCGTAGTAGATGTAGATGCTGCTGTTGAAGCGAGGTTGAGAGTAGTAAGGCTTCATCATCATTGTCAGCAGCAATGATATTCATTGCAACTAAAGCATATGGCTTATCCAGCACATTGGAAGGACGGAAGCTGTTTCGGTATAAAGCGAGGGCAGGTAATGTATTTTCTGGTGCAAAATGGCTGGCAAAGGCAAAAGGAAGACCAAGCTGTCCTGCCAGCTGTGCACTATATCCGCTTGAGCCTAACAGCCAGATTGGAACTTGTAAGCCTTGACCTGGTATTGCTCTTACCTTGGATTTTGTTGATTGACGGTCTTGAAAATAGGCCCTCAGTTCAGTCAATAGTTCAGGAAAGTCTTGCCCATCATTTCTACGGTCACGACGTAAAGCATAAGCAGTTAATTGATCCGTACCAGGTGCACGTCCGATTCCTAAATCAATTCTACCCGGAAATAAGGATTCTAACGTTCCAAATTGCTCGGCAATAACGAGCGGAGCATGATTTGGCAGCATGATCCCTCCGGAACCAACACGAATTGTTGAAGTATTAGCGGCAACATGGCCGATTAAAATGGATGTTGCAGAGCTTCCAATACCGGGCATGTTATGATGCTCAGCAAGCCAATATCGTTTATACCCCCAATTCTCAACATGCTTTGCTAGATCAACCGTATTTTGAAACGTTACGGCTGCTGAGCCGCCTTGAATAATAGGTGATAAGTCAAGTACAGAATATGGAATAGAATTAAGGGAGATAAATTCTTGTTTCGACATTACTTCATCTTCTTTCTATAGGTTAATATCGAATTATATAAATATTCTATCAATTAATCCATTATAATTCAAAAGAGAGGGCTTAAGATTTAATAAAGTTTCAGTAGAGAGAGAACAGGGTTTATGCCGATATAAAAACCGGTGCACGTTATGTTCACCGGTTATTTATCGATCGTTTATCTATTAGAGCCTGTCGTTCAAAATGTCTGCAACAATTTCAAATGAACGTAATCGAGCCTGATGGACAAATATCTGACTATTGATCATGATTTCGTCAGCCTGCGTGTCTGCCAAAAATCTTTCTAATTGTGTTCTTACTGTGGCATGACCACCAATAATGGATTTTGCAAGCTTTTGATCCAAGTATGCCTTCTCATAAGCATTACAAATACTGTCAAAAGAATCTACAGGAGGTTCAAGAGGACCACGTGTGTTGCGAATAATATTTAAGTGATACTGCTTTAATGTGGATGCAAGCTTATGTGCTTCTGCATCACTATCCGCTGCAATAACGTTCACGCACACCATCGAATACGGCTTCTCAAGAGTATCGGAAGCCTGGAAGCTACTTCTGTATAGGGAAAGGGCAGGCAGTGTATTTTCAGGTGAGAAATGGCTCGCGAATGAAAACGGAAGTCCAAGCAAGCCAGCCAGCTGTGCACTAAATCCACTGGAGCCTAACAGCCAGATAGGAATTTGTAAGCCCAATCCTGGAATAGCATTAACACTCATTTTCTCCACTTGGTTTCCTGGTTGGAAGTATGCACGTAATTCAGCTAATTGCTCAGGAAAATCCTGTCCATCACCTCGATAGTCTCGTCTTAAAGCCTTTGCTGTCAACTGATCAGTACCAGGTGCGCGACCTAGACCAAGATCAATACGTCCTGGAAACATGGATTCAAGTGTCCCGAACTGCTCGGCAACGACTAGGGAAGAATGGTTAGGCAGCATTACTCCACCTGATCCAACCCGAATGGTTGATGTATGTGCAGCTACATGCCCGATTAATACAGGTGTAGCAGAACTGGCGATTCCAGGATTATTATGATGTTCTGCCATCCAATATCGTTTATACCCCCATTTTTCTGCATGGCGGGCAATATCAACTGTATTTTTTATTGAATCACCAGCAGAACCTCCTTTTAAAACGGGAACTAAATCTAGTACTGAATAAGATAAATCACTTAATTTTTTTTGCTCTTGATTTGCCATTTGTTCATCTCTTTTCTATGTTGTATGTTCATATTTTTACAATCAACCTTATATCAAATATTCTAACAATATTTTAATCTATTGAAAACAGTCTTTCATTATAAAAAAATAGTCCCCTATAAAGATGAATCGATTGATATCTTTAGGGGACTATTTGAAATTTTATTATTGTATGTTTACTGATTCAGCTAATAGTGAATGAACACCTTTATCGCTAATATTTAAAGCGCTTTCCCAAAGGGAGAGATTTGCGTCAGATCCTGGAACAACCCGGTCTTCTCCGACCACCTTAGTTAAAAACTCGATGCTTTCCTTGCTGCCGAGTACAGAATCATACCAAAAGCGCTTCAAATATTCAGAAGGTGGTGATTGTAAATTTGCAGAAACCACATCCCATTGTTCATATCCTTTTTCTAAGCGGCCGATTTGGTATGGAAGAAATCCACCGCCATGAGCAAATAGTATTTTAACCTCTGGATATTTATCAGCGAATCCGCTTAATACTATATCAGTTGCACAAACCGTAATATCCCATGGTTCTCCAATGATAGCAGGCATCATTCTTCTTTTTAATCGTGGATCATTATTTGTTAATGGGTGTATGAAAAGGATGGCCTTTAATCGGTTAGCTTCTTCGAAGAAGCCTTTAAAAAAAGGGTCTGTCAGCATTCGTTTTCCTAACCCAGTCCCGATAATAGCACCCTTTAAGCCAAATTTTACGGCTTCGTTTAATACTTGAGCTGCCTTGACAGGGTTTGCTAATGGAACAGTAGCGAGAGCAGAAATTTTTCCTGGATGCTTAGCCACTAATTGTGCCAGTGCTTGGTTATAGACTTTAGAAATTTCTGTACTAATTGAGACTGAGTCATATAGAAAAAGCTGCGGGAGGGGTGAGATTACGGAATGGTTAACACCAGCGTTTTTCTGACCTTGTAGGAATGCATCGAAGTTGATTAAGTTTTTTTTCAATTCTATCCTACACTTTTCGTTTATCACGAGGGATTCTTCATTTGTGTCTTCGTTAACGATCCACCGGGCATTAATTCTATGTTGGTTGTCCTTAATCCATTCTAGTACTTCACTAGGGATGAAATGTGTATGAAAATCATGCATGATAATCCGCTCCTTATTTGAATATAAAAAATATTTAGTATATTTAATAGACGCTCTCACTAGTTAACTTGCAATAAATCATTTTGGTAAACGAATGAATCTTATAGATAAAACTATACACCAAAAATAATATTTTGAAAAGTAAATATTCTAAAAATTTTAAAAACAAACAGTTATTATTATAGATAAAGTAGAAATGATAGTTAATTAGCGCTTTTTGATTTCGTTTAGGACATGATTTCAAATTATGAAACAGATTGATAACTCCTAAAAAGAAAGAATATGTATATTTTGTAATAAATTCTAAATTATTATATAATAAATTTGTCATAATAAATATGTGCATAAAAATGGGAGAAATGCTAAAGAAACAAGGGGTAGTGGTATAGTAACGCTTGGGGAAGCGTCTACCACAAAGTTTTTGTGATTAACAACAGTACGGATGATCATGAATCAATAGAATGGAGAAAGCGAAAGTAAGGCAGGTGCAGATATCCATTCGAAGAAAAAAGGATGACGATTGAAGTCATCCTTTTTTCATGCTGTTCAATTAATTAATCCCTTTCAAGCAACGAGGCCCCGGCTATGCCTGGGTTTGTCATTTCATAGGGATTTAATATAAGATCAAGCTCCTCCTCAGTTAAAACATCATATTGAAGACAAAGCTCCCGGACCGAGCGGCCTTTGACAATTGCTTCGCGGGCAATTCTTGCTGCAACTTCGTAGCCAATATGTGGATTAACCGCAGTAATTAGTCCGACACTCTTCTCGACATATTCTGTTAAACGCTCTTCATTTGCTTCAATACTTTTTAAACAGCGATCAGTAAAGACTCGAAATGCATTATTCATAATACTTATGGACTGATGAAGATTGAATACCAGTACAGGTTCCATTACATTTAACTCTAGCTGTCCGGCTTCAGATGCAAGACTGATGGTATGGTCGTTACCTATCACTTGAAAGGCAACCTGATTAATCATTTCCGGCATAACTGGATTTACCTTACCTGGCATAATAGATGAACCAGGCTGACGTGCCGTTAAAGAAATTTCTCCTAATCCTGCACGTGGTCCTGATGCCATTAAACGTAAATCATTTGCTATCTTTGACATATTAATCATACATATTTTGAGGCTTGAGGATACTTCGGTATATGCATCTGTATTTTGTGTTCCATCAACTAAGTGCTCGGCTTTTTTCAATGGGAGACCGCTAATATCTGCCAAAAACTCTACGACATATTCAATATATTTAGGTTCAGCATTTAAGCCTGTTCCAACAGCCGTTGCTCCCATATTGACTTCGTATAAATGCTGGCGTGATTGATTGATGCGTTTAATATCACGACTAAGGACACGGCTGTACGCCTCAAACTCCTGACCGAGACGGATGGGGACAGCATCCTGTAGATGAGTTCTTCCCATTTTAATAATTGGATCAAATTGCTTTGCTTTTTCCTGAAATACAGAATGCATGTATTGCATTGTCTCAAGGAGCTCTGTCAGTAAATGTAATGTTGAAATATGGATCGCTGTTGGGAAGGCATCATTTGTTGATTGAGCCATATTTACATGTGTGTTCGGGCTCAATTGCGTATAGTCTCCCTTATCCTTCCCCAATATTTCCAATGCGCGGTTTGCAATGACTTCATTTGCATTCATATTAATAGATGTACCGGCACCGCCCTGGATAGGATCAACAATAAATTGATCATGCATGTGGCCAGCAATAATCTCGTCAGCTGCTTGTACAATAGCATTTCCCAAGCCCTCGTAAAGCCCTTTAGTTTTCATATTGGCTAAAGCTGCTGCTTTTTTTACCATTGCAATGGCACGGATTAATTCCTTGTGAAGCGGATAGTGTGTAATCGGAAAATTCTCAGCAGCCCGTAATGTTTGAATCCCATAATAGGCATCAAATGGTATTTCCTTTTCACCTAAGAAATCCTTTTCAATTCTTTTTTTTGAGCCATTTGAAACGGGTAATGACAAGAAAAGCTCCCCCTTTAATAAACTTTTAATAATTGTATTATGTCCTATCGTAACGTATCATTATCTTTTTTAAAAGTTTTTACACTTTAATAAATGTAGAAAGATTTCATATTATCTTTATGATAAAATTTCATAAATCTCGTTATCTGTACTGCTTTTGAGGCAATATAAATAAAAGAATATTTTTTCCGCAAGGAGTGCAGGGGAGAGATCATATGACAAAAACAAAAGGAAGAAATGAATTTTATTTCTTAATGCTGATTATTATAGGGACATTGATTATAAGTGCTGCCTTTAACTTATTTTTTATTCCACACAAGATTCTAAGCAGCGGTTTGAGCGGGATTGCGATATTACTTGGTTTAATTACACCATTTGAAACGGGTTTAATTAACTTTGTTTTAAACTTACCATTATTAATCGTTGGTGTTTTCAAGCTTGGAAAACGATTTATCATTTATACGATTATTTCAGTTGTAGTGCTGTCGATTGGTTTGTATATCATTCCTGTTACAGAAGTATCATCAGAACCCATCTTGTCTTCCATTTTTGGCGGTGTAATTGCAGGGCTTGGCGGGGGACTTATTTTCCGAGCCTCTGGTTCATCTGGGGGATTTGATATTATTGCTGTTCTACTGACGAAAAAGAGGGATTTTCCGCTTGGAAGTATTCTCTCGGCATTAAATGCGGTAGTTGTTATTTTTTCAGGGTTCATCTTTGGATGGGATGCAGCATTACATACACTAGTCGGAATTTATGCATCAGGGAAAATGGTTGATATGATTCATACAAAGCATATTAAACTGACATTAATGATTGTGACAAAAAAAGGGGATGAAATAAAAGATAAAATGCTCGCAAATTTTTATCGAGGTATTACTGTATGGGATGGTGAAGGGGCCTATACTGGTGAGAAAAAGAAAATATTAATGACAGTCATTACCCGCTATCAATTGACAGATGTTAAATTACTAATTAATGAAATTGATCCGCAATCCTTTGTTAATATCACACAAACACAGGAAGTAATGGGTGCCTTTGATAGAAGCTAAACGATTGATTCCTATTGCCTAACTCAAAAAAACAACAAAACGTTGATCGTTTTTGTTGTTTTTTTGATGGATGGAATCATTTATGTGCTTCTTTATTAGATCCTTTGATGACAAGAAAAAGATAGAGAAGAATCGATATGAGAACGGAGGCTGCAGCAGATAAATAGACACTTTTATAACCAAATAAATAGCTGATTTGACCAAAAAACATCGCACCTAGTCCAATACCAATGTCAAAAAAAGAATAGAAGGTGGCGTTAGCCATTCCTCGTCTATGTATTGGTGTCTTTTCAACCGACCATGCTTGCAATGCTGGCTGAACCGTACCAAATCCAAATCCATATAAAATGGCTGCAGTAAACAAAATTTCTTTGTTCGGAAGCCAAGCTAATAAAAGCATGGCAATAATAATTAGAGATGTTCCAGGGATAAAAATAGCTCGGTGTCCTTTTTTATCGTACAGCTTACCGGCAAATAGTCTTGATACCATAAGAGCTGAAGCATATAAAAGGAAGTACCACTGAATTCCAGTAACACCTTCTTCTGCCGTATATAATGGCAAAAATGTAGCTATACCACCAAACGTAACAGTGATAAACATAATAAGAACGGAAGGTTTAATGGCACTTTTTTCATATAAATCCCATTTGTTTGTTTGTTGATTTTCTTTATTTGGAACCACTTTTTTGTATTTAATAAAAGAAGAAGATATTAAAGCTGCTAAACCAAGACCGGCACAAATGAAAAAGAGTTGATGAAAGGGGAGTACTCCTGATAGGGTTAGTCCCAGGGAGGGGCCAAAAGCAAGGGCTAGATTTCCTGAAAGTCCATAATAGCCCATTCCTTCGCCACGCTTATTAGCTGGTATTAAATCAGTTGCGATTGTACCAGATGCAGTAGTTGATAACCCCCAGCCAAACCCCTGTACAATTCGCATCATAAACAGGAATGCAATACTCGCGGCAAAAGCATACGAGCCTACCGAAATAACAAAGATGGCAAGACCAGTCAAGTAGACAAAAGCTCTGCCTTTTGATTCCAATGCATGTCCTGCAAATGGACGGATGATAAGAGCCGAAAAAGTAAAAATCCCCACTACTAATCCAATTAATTGATCATTCCCACCCAATTGCTCAATAAAAAGTGGGATAGTAGGTAAAGTCATTTGAAATCCAAGAAAAATAAAGAAGTTGGCCAGGACGATTAAGGTGAAATCCTTTGTCCAAATCTTATCTGATGCCTTGTTGTTTTCTTTTATTTGTCTATTCTCCATTAATCACTAAGGACCTCCTCTCGTATTGTAGCGTATCTATTTTACCTTATTTATTTAGAGACCTGTTAATAATATAGCAGTAATCAATTGAAAAAATTTAATCATTGAAGAACGATAACTGTAGTAGTAGAAGAAAATAAAAAAAGCTCGATTATGGTGCATGAATCGAGCCTTTTACTTATCATTTACTCCCAGTCCTGCTGTACAACTACTCCTCCTGTTAAATCAATTGTGTTTATTTCTCCTTTATAAAGAAGCTTTCCCTCTTCTCGAACAATTAAGTTTTCGTAGGTATAGACCGTTTTACCAGATGGCATGGTAATTACGACCTTTTCACCAAGCTCTTGTTTTGGTGATTCAACACGAATTAAACTTTGTGAATATAGATAAAGACCGACAAGGATGATAATTAAGAACCCAAGTACATAAACTGACCAAAGCTTAAACCACGGTTTCGTTTCTGTGAACACCTGCTCATTTTGACTTAACATTTCACCAAATCCCCTTTAAAAACGTTTCATTCTAATACAGGAAGGTAATAAATCCCAACAATACAATATGCTGATAATGATAAAGAAATGACAAAATGGTATAAACGCAATCTTTATAGAATATTTAGAATTATTAAAATTATAGTTCAAATAGGTAAAAAAATAAAGTGCTAGTGTTGAAAATTACCTAATTTTCGGGTGATTCGTAAAAAAAGGGGAGGGATTGTATAAAAAACAAGAAGAGGGGGATGTTTCGCTTGGACACTTCACCGAGATCTAACAAAAAAAGCGGTATTCCTCATTAAAATAAGGAATATCGCTTTATACAACTTTCTTTTATTTTAAATCCTCTATAGAATCAATTTCCATATATGCTGGAACAGTTAATCCAAGTGTCGTACCTTCAAGATTTGTACCTAAATCCTCAAATTGCCCTTTATATTTTTTGACATAATCTTCATGAGTAATGGGTAACCAACCTGAAACCTGTGCATCAAGGCTGCCATCTGCGATTCCAGTCCACAATGGACCTGCTTCAACCTGACTTAGGGTAACATCATAACCTAGATCTGATAACACTTTTCCAATGACATGTGTGCTGGCAATTTCACTATCCCATGCAACATAACCTAGCTTCAGCTTTTCTCCATCCGCTTTTTCAACACCTTTTGTCCATTCAGCAACTTGTTCTTTATGAGCTTTTACCCATGCTTCTGCAGCATCCTCTGGATTTTTACCCTCTTGAATCTGCATCATCACTTCACCCATATCATCTGAAGTCCAGTGGAATTGATCAAGAACCTGATAGGCTTTAGTGTGGTCCTCTTGTAATCCAGTACGAACGATTGTATGGATATTTTCTTTCTCTCCAAATGAACCTTTTGGATCATCTAGAATTTTTAAATCATATTTAGAATACATCCAATGTGGAGTCCAGCCTGTTACAATAATCGGTTCTTTCTTTTCGTAGGCTTTTGTTAAGGCTGCTGTCATGGCTGCACTAGAACCCTCGACTAATGTCCAATCCTGTAACTCGTAATCATCAATGGCTTGAGCTGCAGCTTTCATTATGCCGGCGCCTGGGTCAATGCCGACGATTTCATAATCGACACTTTCCCCAACAGATGTTGCAGTATCTGTTCCGCCGCTGGTTTCATTAGAACCCCCACATGCTGCTAAAACAGTCGATATAAGTAATACAATTAATCCGAATATAAGTTTCTTCATTAATTTACACCCCTATGATTTTTATTTCCTACCTTTTGTGTCAGGCGATCTAAAATAATCGCAATAATAACAATGGCTAGCCCAGCTTCAAAGCCTTGCCCAATTTGAATTTGTGTGACTGCACGGTACACATCTGCACCAAGGCCTGGTGCCCCAACCATTGAAGCAATCACGACCATCGAAAGCGCAAGCATAATGCTTTGATTAATTCCCGCCATAATTGTTGGCATAGCAAGTGGCAATTGCACTTTCGTCAACCTTTGCCATGTTGTTGAGCCAAACGATTCCGTCGCCTCAATAATATCTGAAGGAACCTGCTGTACACCTAGAATTGTTAAACGGATTGTAGGCGGCATGGCAAAAATCACGGAAGAAACAACGCCTGGAACCACTCCTATATTAAAAAAGAAAATCGCTGGAATCAGATAAACGAAAGCAGGCATTGTTTGCATAAAGTCAAGAATAGGGGTCACAATTTGTTTTACAGTCCGATTTTGTGAAGCCCATATTCCTAAAGGAATTCCGATAACGATAGATATCACTACGGAAGTAAGCACAAGCGCAAGTGTTTCAATCATATTTTCCCAGTAGCCAAGATTATCAATGACTAATAATCCAATAAATGTAAAAATGGCAATATTCCGATTGGCTATTTTCCAAGCAAGCAGTGCTAGTAGAATCATAAAAATATAGCTTGGGATAAAACTAACTCCAGTTACCATTCCTTCAACTAATAATTCCAAACCTTCTGTTATGCTATCGAAGACAGGCTCAAAGGTATCTGTCAGCCATGAAACAAGCACATCAATCCAATCGGCAATTGGTAGTTTTGGTAGTAAACCATCCATTATCAAGCATCCCCCTTTACAGTTGTTTCTGCGGAAGCGGCTGCTTCTTCTTGGATTTCCGGTGTTGAGTTAAGTATTTCGTTATTCCCTGCAAGAGCACCAATAACAGCCCCTTTTATCACAATTCCTAACAGACGGTTCTTATCATCTGTAACTGCTACGGGTATCGATGAAACAGAAACTGCTTCAAATAGATCAGTAAGTAATGTTTCTTTTGTGACCGTTTGAACATTAGTGTGCATAATATCTTGCAATGGGATTTTCTTTTCAATTGCTGATTTTGCATCATCAGCTGTTATTGCACCAAGCAGCGTTTTCCTTTTATCAACAACATATATACTCGAGATTCCTAAATCTCTCATGTGTTGTAGAGCAACTCTTGGTCCTTTATCAATCTGTACTGTTTCTGGACGTTTCATGATATGTCCAGCAGTAAGTACTTTTGATAAGTCCACGTCTTCTACGAATCTCTCAACATAGTCGTTGGAAGGATTCATCAGTATTTCTTCCGGTGTGCCTATCTGCACAATGGAACCATCCTTCATAAGGGCAATTCTATCTCCAATTTTTAACGCTTCATCTAAATCGTGGGTAATGAAAATGATCGTTTTATTCATATTTGTTTGTATTTCCAGTAATTCATCCTGCATGTCCTTACGAATAAGCGGATCCAATGCACTAAACGCCTCATCCATTAATAAAATATCAGGATCATTCGCTAGTGCTCGTGCCAATCCAACACGCTGCTTCATACCACCGCTTAATTCATCAGGATATTGATTTTCATATCCTTTTAAGCCTACGAGTTGAAGGGCTTCCAGTGATTTTTTCTGTCGAAGCTCTTTTTCTACGCCTTGAATCTCCAAGCCGTATTCTGTATTTTCAAGAACTGAACGGTGGGGGAGAAGGGCAAATTGCTGAAACACCATGCTAATCTTTTTCCGACGTACATTACGGAGCTGCTCTTTGTTCATTTTGACAATATCTTCACCGTCAATCATCACTTTTCCAATTGTTGGATCAATTAAGCGGTTTAACATTCGTACCAATGTTGATTTGCCACTTCCAGAAAGACCCATAATAACGAAGATTTCTCCGCTATATACATCAAAGGAAGCTTGATTAACACCAATCGTAGATCCGGTTGTTTTCAAAATGTTTTGTTTTGAATCTCCCTTTTGTAAAAGCTGTAATGCCTTTTTCGTATTTTTTCCAAATATCTTGGTTACATTATGAATACGAAGCTTTACTTGTTCTTCTATCAAATTGTCTCACCTCTTTATGAATGTTGATTGAATCTATCATTATTGTAGTATGTCTGAAAAATTTATACAAACAGTAAATTTAGTTGAATCCGTATGTATTGTACGTACAGAAATAACTGTACATACAATACATACTGAATTCTTAAGATTCCTCCATAATCCTCCTAATAACGCCTACATTTCATGTTTTACAATTCACTTAAACGTGATAATCTAATATTTAAATAAACATGAATTGATAGTAATGGATGTGAAAAATATGAATAACCAAGCAAAACTTGATCAAGCCCGTGAACGTGTGATTGATGCTGTTAGTCATAATATGAATTTATATGGAATATCAGATTCAATTGGAAGACTGTATGGGTTACTTTATTTTCAAAATCATCCGCTTACCTTGGATGAGATGAAGGAAGAGCTTGGAATGAGTAAAACGAGTATGAGTACATCAGTGCGGACCTTAATGGAATTAAAGATGGTCGAGAAGGTGTGGAGAAAAGGAGTTCGCAAAGACCTCTACAAGGCAGAAGAAGATTGGCACAAAAACTTCTTTGATTTCTTTGACATTAAATGGAGAGCAGCTATTTCTCTAAATGTCCATGCCATCAAAAAATCATTGCAGGAATTACATGAAATAACAGAATCTAAGGATGCAGATGCAGAGATACAAGCTTCAGCAAAAGCTGATATTCAAAAACTTACGGAGGCATTAGATTACTACGATTGGTTAATAAGACTAATCGACAGCTTTGCATCAAAGGATATATTTAATTATATTCCGCTGAAAAAATAAAATGGAGTAAAAAACACACAGAGTATTCAGATGTCTGTGTGTTTTTTTGTACGCTGGGGAAAAAACCTAAAATTGTGTATTTGTCTATCGCATAATTGAGTGGAGCTGAATAGGATATAGGGAAATGAGAAAAGGAGGTTATTTAAATGTCAGGTGAACATCATGGATACGGCGGCGGATTCGCCTTATTAGTTGTATTGTTTATTTTGTTAATTATTATTGGAGCTTCTTGGGGCTACGGTGGATTTTACTAAGTAACTCTTAAGTAAATTTGAAAGGTGGCGTTTATATGTACGGCTACGGCTATGGCGGATATGGTCATGGATGCGGATATGGATATGGCGGCGGATTTGCGCTAATCGTCGTTCTATTCATCCTATTGATTATTGTTGGTGCTGCATGTTTTAAATGGTAATCTCCTTATAATAAGGAGGTAAAGGAGAGAGGCAGTTTGAAAACTGTCTCTTTCCTTTATAATATTATAGTTGATAAAAATTCTTTGCGTTCGTATGTAACTGATAATATACTTCCTCAATCGATCGTTTTTTTATTTCAGCAATCTTTTTGATTGATAAATGAATCATAGTCGGATGTGTCAGCTGTCCCCGGAAGGGTCCTTCAAACTGCCACGGTCCATCTGTCTCCGTCATCATTCGTTCCAGTGGGTACTGATGGACAAGCTGTTGGATTTCTTCTTCATACAACACATCCGGTGTAATCGAGATAAAATAATCATTTTGTATGAATCGGGCTACAGTCTGTTGATCTCCTTTAAACCAATGGAAATGAGCCCGTTTTATCGAATACTTTTCAAGCAGATTACATACAAGGGGTGCATCATCATAGATGGCATGAAGGATGATTGGCTTCTGCCATTTATCTGCTAAACGAATAAAGGCTTCCAATCGATCCAGATATCCCTTGAGAGGAATTTTTCCTTCTTTTCGTAAGTAATAGGGAAGTCCAACTTCACCAATTGCAATCATTTCCTGCTCGTTCAAAGTCATCCAGTCAAGCAATTGAGAAAAGTCATGATCTGATTGTAATGGCTGCTCAGGGTGCCAGCCAAAGGCAGGCTTGACCTTATGATATTTTCTTGAAAAAGTAAGATTTTGAATGCATGAAGCCAAATCGTAAGAAACACCAATTAACGCTTCGAGTGCTCGATCTCCATTTACAATATCCTCAATATCCTGTTCGTGATAATGATCGAGGTGGATATGTACATCAATAATTGAATTCATGACTAATCACTACCTTAGTGCATAATAGATCTTTCGTTTCCAAGCAAGGAATTCATCAGTTAGCAAAAGTTCCTCATCCCGCGGTCTTGAAAATGGAATGATAAATTCTCCAGTTATCGATGCAGGCTTTTTTGACATAATGACAATGCGATCAGACATAAATAAAGCTTCATCAATATTATGGGTAACAAATAGGATCGTCCTTTTGTGTTCTTCCCAAATGGAAAGCAGCCATTTTTGCATGTCAAGCCGGGTTAATTCATCCAATGCAGAAAAGGGCTCGTCCAAACAAATAACGGGCTGTGGACTTAATAAGGCCCTAATAAAGGAAACTCTTTGTTTCATTCCTCCAGATAATTGAGAAGGGTATGCATTCGTATAGCCGGCTAATCCAGCCTTTTCAATCATTTCTACTGCTGTATCATAATCCTTCTTTCCTTGCAGCTCTTGTCCAAGCAGAACGTTTTGCAATACCGTTCTCCAGGGTAATAGGGAGGGTGACTGCGGCATATAGCTGATTGACCCTTTTTGGCCATTTATTGTTTCGCCATTTAGTCTAATTTCACCTTCGTCAGGCTTGAAAATTCCGCCGATTAAATGGAATAAAGTACTTTTACCGCTGCCGGATGGACCAAGAATGGAAACAAATTCACCTGCTTGAACATCCAATGATAAATGATCAATAATTTTTTCGGAGGAAAAGCTTTTCGTGATTGAGTCTAAATGTAATAACTGGGTCATTTGGAATCCTCTCCTTTCATTTTCCAACGAATAACAATTCGCTCGATGACAATAATACAGACAAAGAAAAGGAGGCTAAGAATCATAATCGCGAAAATGGCCACAAAAACACGATCGGTCCGAAAGGAGGATGAGGCAAGTGTCATATAAACGCCGATTCCCTCTTTTGCTCCTAACCACTCCGAGATTACGGCACCCATCACACTATATGTAGCAGAAATTTTCAGACCAGAAAAAATGGCTGGAAGTGCAGAGGGAAATTCTAGCTTCCAAAAGAGCTGACTTTTATTAGCACCTGCCATTGCTAAATAGTGCTTTAATTCAATAGGTGTTTGTCTAAAGCCGTCAATTGCAGCAACCGTAACAGGGAAAAAACAAACTAGCGTAATGACAATCAATTTAGGCAGCACGCCAAAGCCGAACCAAATAACCAATAACGGCGCAAGTACGATCGTTGGAATGTTTTGTGAAAGAATTAGTAATGGATATAAGGTATCTTTTAAAATTGGAATTAAATATAATAATATCGCGGTTAAAAGTCCGATGGCCGTACCAACAGCAAATCCAGATAAGCTTAACCGAAGTGTTGATAGCAGATGGATGGAAAATTCACTCCAGTGTATTGCCGCTTCTTGAAAGATTTTTACCGGAGATGGAAGAAGCCATTGCGGTACTTCAAAAACCTTAACCATTGTTTCCCAAGCGATGAATAAAAGAAGGAGAGCCAATAAGGATCTCCAGCTTTTAGATATAAACGTCATCACCGGTATTTCTCCGTTAAATCGACCATTTGGATTCCAGCTGGTTGATATAGTGCTTTAATTTGAGTAATAACATTAGGGCTTCCGATTTCTATCATACGTTCATTCATTTTTGTTATCATGGAAAAGATGGACGCTAAATCACCTTCAACAGTTGTTTCAAGCGGATGAACCTCATATTTCATACCTGATTCCGCAATGACTTTGATTGCTTCATCGACAAATGGGATTACGTTCTCACCATTTGGGGTTTTCGGGATAATTTGAATACTAACTAATGAATTTGCCATGCTTTTCTCTCCTTATTCTGGTAAAAAATCATTTGTGAATGCTTCTTCAGCCTTCAGTTGCTTTTCTAATAAGCCATTTTCATACATCCAATCAGCGTAGTTTTCCCACACCTCAAGTTTCTGTTCACCCCAGCGCTTAGCATCATCCTGGTATCGTGGTGACAGCCATTCCTGACTCTTTTTAACTAATTCTGAATCAAGGTCAGGTGCTGCGGCCAGTAGTATATCTGCAGCTTTATCCGGGTTATCAATGGCATACTGGTATCCCTTAGCAGCAGCTTTAACAAAAGCTTTGACTGTTTCAGGATTTTTGTTTATCATTTCTTCGTTTGTCGCAAGTACAGGGGTATAATAATCAAGCTTATCACTGTAATCCGTTAAATAAATCATATTGATTTTTTCACCGCGCAGTTCGGCCTCAACACCTGTCCAGCCGTAGTAAATCCAGGCAAAGTCTACATCACGTTTAATCGCTGTAAAAAAATCTGTATCCCCAATATTTATAATAGAAACATCCTTAGGGTTCGCGTTTTCCTGCTTCATTAAAGAGGCAATGACAGACTCTTCAACAGGTGATCCCCAGCCTCCGTAGGATTTTCCGGCAAAATCCTTTGGTGTTTTAATGTTTTTGTCTGCAGCAGAAGCAAATCCGGATGTATTATGCTGGATAACAGCTGCAATGGAAACAATCGGAACATCTTGGATACGTGCTTGTGTGATGCTTTCCTGATAGCTTACGCCAAACTCAGCTTTACCTGAAGCGACAAGCTGGTCTGCACCCGTTTCTCCTGGCATGATGATGTCAACATCAAGACCTTCTTCTTCAAAAAAGCCTTGATCTTTTGCAACATATAAGCCTGTATGGTTGGTGTTTGGTGTCCAATCAAGTACAAGCGTTACCTTTTTTAGCTTTTCGACCTTTTCATTTGTATCAACTGACTTTTTGTCAGGCTGTTCTGTATTACAGCCTGCTGTAAACAAAACAACAATCAAAACCATGAGCCATTTTTTCAATTGAAATCCTCCTATTGTATGTAGTATTGGATGATGAAAATTGTTATAGAGCAGAATTATTGATCCCCGGGGAGCGTGCTCAAATTGAGTTCCGGAAAAACAAAAAAGCACTCGGTTTAGTACCGGTGCATATTGAAAACAATAGTTGATTGTCTAGAATATGTTTCCTCCGCCGGTTTTAACCAGATCAGGTTCAAAGGGTTAGCATCAAATGAGGATACACTCTCAACCGGCTTATCCGGTTCCCCTACTATTCTTACCTATTCAATTAACTCTATCCAATTATAACAAATTTCGACAAATTGAAAAGAAAAATGCAAATATAGTAAAATTAATTATTCCTATAAGAAGGGAATGATATCGAAGAAGGTAAATTTCTTTTATTTCATATTGCAAACTACGAGCTGTAGATATAAGATTTAAGTTATGAGTAAAAATTGAATGGAATAAAGTGAGGAATTTTTCATGTCGAATACATTTATAGATGAAGTGCAGTCACGCCGCACTTTTGCTATCATATCTCACCCGGATGCGGGGAAAACGACATTAACGGAAAAGCTTCTATTATTTGGAGGAGCCATTCGTGATGCGGGAACAGTAAAAGGAAAGAAAACTGGGAAGTATGCAACCAGTGACTGGATGGAAATTGAAAAACAACGGGGAATCTCGGTTACATCAAGTGTCATGCAATTTGATTATGATGGAGCACGGGTTAATATTTTGGATACTCCTGGACACCAGGATTTCAGTGAAGATACGTATAGAACGCTAATGGCTGTAGATAGTGCTGTCATGATTATTGATTCAGCAAAGGGGATTGAGGAGCAAACTTTAAAGCTGTTTAAAGTCTGCCGCTTAAGAGGCATTCCTATTTTCACCTTTATTAATAAATTAGACCGTGATGGGAGACCACCGCTTGAATTGCTTGCCGAGCTAGAAGAGGTAATGGGAATTGAATCGTACCCAATGAACTGGCCAATCGGGATGGGAAAAGAATTTTTAGGAATATATGATCGGTTCCATAATCGAATTGAGCAATTCCGTGTAGACGAATCAGAACGCTTTATTGCATTAAATGAAGATGGCGAAATTGAGGGCGACCATGCAATGAAACAAAATGCATTGTATGATCAAACATTAGAAGAGGTCCTTCTCCTGAATGAAGCTGGTAATGAATTTTCAAGGAAACGTATTGCGGATGGGGGATTAACACCTGTATTTTTTGGAAGTGCCTTAACAAACTTTGGCGTTCAAACATTTTTGGAAACCTATTTACAATTCGCTCCATCTCCACAGCCAAGAGAATCAACCATCGGGAAGATTGATCCGGTTTCAGAAAATTTCTCTGGTTTTATTTTTAAGATTCAAGCAAATATGAATCCTGCTCACCGAGACCGTATTGCCTTTTTGCGTATATGCTCTGGAAAATTCGAACGAGGTATGACGGTGAATCTCCCAAGAACAGGAAAGCAAATTAAGCTTGCGCAATCCACTCAGTTTATGGCTGATGATCGCAGTACTGTGAATGAAGCAGTTAGTGGGGATATCATTGGTCTTTACGATACAGGCACATACCAAATTGGTGATACATTGACATCAGGTAAGGACTCATTTCAGTACGAAAAACTGCCGCAATTTACACCAGAATTATTTGTTCGTGTGACGGCGAAGAACGTCATGAAGCAAAAGCATTTCCATAAAGGAATTGAACAATTGGTTCAAGAGGGAGCCATTCAATTATACAAAACAGTTAAATGGGATGAGATTTTGCTTGGAGCGGTAGGCCAATTACAATTTGAAGTGTTTGAGCATCGAATGAAAAATGAATACAATGTAGATGTCGTATTGGAGCGTCAAGGATCTAAGATTGCCCGCTGGATTGAAAACGAAACGATAAATGAATCTTTATCCAGCTCACGAAGCTTACTTGTTAATGATCGTTATGGTAATAAGGTCTTTCTATTTGAGAATGATTTTGCATTAAGATGGTTTCAAGAGAAAAATCCGGATATTAAATTATATAATCCAATGGACTCATCATCATAATTATTGAATTGGAAGAACCTATAGATGGCTTTGCTACAGAAAAAACAAATAGTTAAAAGTCCGGTTTTGAACCGGACTTTTTCCATTTACTATAAAGTTGTCTTATTGGTTTCTCCCAGCTAATTCAGATTGTGCTTGTTGAACTAAGCGTTTTGTTATTTCTCCGCCTACAGACCCGTTGGCACGTGAAACGGTATCAGAACCTAAATGAACACCAAACTCCTGAGCAATTTCATATTTCACTTGATCAAGATATTGTTCAATACCAGGAACAAGAAGCTTATTGCTGCTTCTAGACATACACTTCAACTCCTTAAGGACTATATTTTTATATTCAGAGAAAATCTCCTCTGTAGTAGTATTATGAGTAGTAGGCTAGAAAAAATAAGTGGAAATGTTTTTCGGTAAATATCAATCATTCCCTTCAATTGATAAGCACAAGCAAGTAGTGAAAAAAGTTTTTTGTCGAAAGTTCTTATATTCCTTTTAAAAGGGGAGAATATTCTTTAAGATAGGATTAGTTATTAGCGAAAGGAAAACTAACATGTGGAAAAAGCTTAAATATAATCTTGATAATATTACTCCGGCACAAGCAATTATTACTTTTTATTTTATAGCAGTAACCGTCTCTGTCTTACTGCTTCGAATACCGGCAGTACATAAAGAGGGAGTGGAAGTATCATTACTCGATACCATTTTTATTGCCATTAGTTCTGTAAGTGTAACTGGTCTTACCGTTCTTAATATATCTGAAACATATAGTACATTCGGTATCTTTGTTCTTATGTTTGTGTTCCAGTTTGGTGGAATCGGCGTTATGTCACTAGGGACTTTTTTTTATCTGATTTTGGGAAAGAAAATTGGTTTGCGGGGCAGACAGTTAATTATGGTTGACCATAATCAGACCAATCTAGCCGGACTTGTTGCCCTAATAAGAGAAATTATCAAAATTATTTTATTGATTGAACTCGTCGGTGCAGTCATACTTGGATTTCATTTTCTGCAATATTATCCGAGTGCAACTGATGCATTTATCCATGGTTTATTTGCTTCCATAAGTGCTACGACAAATGCAGGCTTAGATATTACAGGTGCATCGCTTAAACCATTTGCAAATGATTATTTCGTTCAATTAATAACCATAATCTTAATTACACTAGGTGCCATCGGTTTTCCTGTTTTAATTGAATTTAAAAACTATCTTTTCCAAAAAGACACGATGCCGCTGCCTTTTCGTTTTTCACTTTTTACAAAAATTACAACCATTACTTTTGCGTGCTTGCTTGTTTTTGGAACAGTCATGATTATCATTCTTGAATTTCAGCATTATTTTAAGGATATGGTTTGGCATAAGGCCTTTTTCTATGCCTTTTTTCAATCAGCATCGACAAGAAGCGGTGGTCTTTCGACCATGGATTTAAGCGAGTTCTCAGAACCGACATTGCTTGTTTGTAGTGTGCTCATGTTTATCGGTGCCTCACCAAGTTCTGTCGGAGGTGGTATACGAACAACAACATTAGCTCTAATCATTTTGTTCTTATTTCATTTTGCCCGTGGAAAACGTCATATTAAAATCTTTAAGCGGGAAATACACGAGGACGATATCACAAAGGCATTAGCTGTAACCATCCTTGCGGTTTTGATTTGTTTAATTGCAGTGATTGTTCTAGTCATTACAGAGCAGCATTCTCTTTTAAGTATTCTTTTTGAAGTAAGTTCCGCATTTGGAACAACAGGATTATCAATGGGAATAACACAGGATTTATCGACAGTTGGAAAATGGGTTATCATGATTCTGATGTTTATTGGCAGAATTGGCTTAGTTTCATTTCTCCTATTACTTAGGGGAAAGGAACAGGATGTCAATTATCATTATCCAAAGGAAAGAATTATTATCGGTTAAATGTAATAAACAAAAAATGCGGCTTTCGGGTGCAAATAAACTGTACCTGAAAGCCCTATTCTTTGAAAAGGGTTTACAGAATGATCCTAAGAGCTGGTCATGGATATTTTGTAATGAACATGGATGGAGGAACGAATTCTTGGTAAGGTGATATAAATATATAAAAGGAGAAAATAAAGATGAATCAAATTACTGTATACACAACTAACACATGTTCATATTGTGTGATGTTAAAGAATTTTTTAACACAAGAGGGACTGACCTTTAAGGAAATAAATGTACAAAAAGACCAAAGGGCAGCCAATAAACTGGTATCCACTACTGGACACTTGGGAGTTCCTCAAACGGAAATTAATGGTCAATGGGTGCTTGGATATGATCCGGATACGATAAAGAATTTAGTGAGATAAATAGGATAGAAATGAAAAAGTCGAATGCTTTATTCGACTTTTTTCTTTTTATTCCAAAGTGAAGTAACTGGTATAGTTTGTCATGTAAAGGAAAATATAAGAAGAATTCCATCACTTGGAAATAAAACGTAGAAATACATAAAAATTAAGGTGTTTTTTATGGAACGAATCTCTCTTTCCCAGTTATTTACGTTAACTGTTTTTTTTCAAATTGGTACGACGATAATATTTGGTTTTGGTGCATCGACCGGAAAAGATGCTTGGATTGCCACTATTATTTCTATTATTTTAGGAACTGCAGCAATTGGACTTTATCTCACACTTTCGTATCTAAACCCAGGATTAACACTAGTCGAATGGTTTCCTGAACAATTTGGAAAATGGATTGGAACGCCAATCGCATGGCTGTACCCTCTATTATTTTTATACGAAGCTGGAAGAGTATTAAATGATGTTAAATATTTATCAACTTCATTAATTTTGGAAGGGACCCCTTACTGGTCGGTAATCGTTTTATTTCTACTGGCGGTTACTTATATCCAACTATGTGGAATAGAGGTTTTGGGAAGAGTAGGAGAAATATTTTTACCGTATTTCTTATTCATGATCGTAATCATTATTATTCTTCTATTGGTTGGTGATTTGTTAAAAGGTGAAAATCTACAACCAGTTTTACAGAATGGATGGCAGCCGATATTAAAGTCATCATTTCCATTAGGTGCAAGCCAGGGGTTTGCACAAACGTTAGAATTTGCTATGATTTGGACTCTTGTTCATTCTAACTATAAAAATATCGTTAAAACAACCTGTTATGCGACTATTTTCTCAGGATTCATCATTTTAGTAACGGTACTCATGATGATTATGGGTTTAGGTGAATCTTATTTTAAAATGGAGATTTTTCCTATGTTTTCTCTAGTATCAAAGGTAGATGTTGGGGAGGTGATCAAAAATTTAAATGTTTTTGCTGTCTTACTTTTTGTTATTTCGGCCATTTTCAAAATCTCATTACATATCTATTTTGCCATTAGAGGGATTCAGCTTCTTACTGGAATGAAAAAAAGTCGAAAACTAATCTTCTTCATCTTCATTTTGTCGATTTATCTTGGTTATAGTATTTCAAACAATATTCAAGAGCATCTGCAGGTTGCTTTTGAAATATTTCCTTATAATCTATGGCTTGTACTTTTATGGATAGTTCCTTTTCTTCTTTTATTTGTCACCCTAATCAGAAAGCTTATGGCAAAAGGTAAATACTTCGGAAAACTAAAGGAGTGAGTAGAATGATGAAAGATTGGCTGTTTCCTTGGGAATCTCATATCATGATGACGAATCCTTTAGCTATGCCTGTATCTATGGTTATGCTTTCTTTACTATTATCCATTATTACCTGGACAAAACAACGTAAAACAAATAACAAGGATGAATAACCATGGATATATGCTGGGCTGAGTAACCGATTATGTTGCCTTAGGTTAGATGAAAAACATATATATTTGAGCATGAATCTAGGAGTTTTGGACATGAAACTGAGTGAGTTTTTGAAAAATAAAAAACATAAAATGGATAATTGGGAAAATGTTGAGATACAAGTTGATGATGGTACGATCCCACCAGATGTTTCAAACGTTCTAACTGGTATAAGGCAAACAATGGGGAATAGTACTGATATCATTACGAGACAATTTAAAACGGGGAAAAATGGTTTGATAGAGATCGGAATTGTATACATAGATGGTCTTGCTGATAAAAACTTTATTCAAGATTTCATTATTGAACCATTGATGACAGATTTGAGGATAACGAAGCTTGATTTTGAGGTGAATAAACAAACAAATTTATTTGAAGTGATTAAGGATTTTAACGTAGCAGGAGGCGATATGAAGGTCATTTCGGATTTGAAATTACTTTATTCTAATATGCTTTCCGGTGACACGATTATTTTAGTAGATGGCTATTCAAAAGCATTCGCCGTAAGTTCGAGAGGCTGGGAAATGAGAGGTTTAGAGGAACCGTCTTCCCAAACTGTTGTACGCGGGCCCAAGGAAGGCTTTACTGAAACGTTAAGAATAAATACTTCGCTAATAAGAAGAAGAATTAAAAATACCAATCTTTGGATTGAGACACTGTCTGTAGGAGAGAAGACACAAACGGATGTCGCTCTCCTTTATATAAAAGGAATCGCAAATGATAAGATTATTCAAGAAGTTAGAAATAGAATGAACAAAATTAACATCGATGCCATTTTGGAAAGCGGTTATATCGAAGAGTTGATTCAAGATGAAAGCTATACAATATTTCCTACCATTCATAATACGGAGCGTCCAGATGCAGCATGTGGATCTTTATTAGAAGGCCGCATTATCATAATGGTGGATGGAACTCCATTTGTACTCATTGTACCTGCTTTATTTATCGAATTCTTTCAATCGAGTGAGGATTACTATCAAAGAGCAGATATTAGTACACTATTGAGGTTATTACGATTTTTATGTTTATTCCTTGCATTATTAACTCCTTCAGCCTATATTGCTGTTACAACTTTTCATCAGGAAATGCTACCGACCCGTTTACTAATCAGCCTGGCTGCACAACGAGAAGGTGTTCCCTTTCCGGCTATTGTGGAAGCGATCATGATGGAAATCACTTTTGAGATTTTAAGAGAAGCAGGTGTCAGAATGCCGAGAGCGGTAGGTCCTGCAATCTCAATTGTAGGAGCACTTGTGTTAGGGCAAGCAGCAGTTGAAGCAGGAGTTGTTTCAGCGACCATGGTTATTATTGTTTCATTAACCGCAATAGCCAGCTTTGTCAGCCCAACATTTAATATGGGGATAGCCATTAGAATTTTACGTTTTGTATTTATGATTTTAGCGGCTACATTTGGATTGTTTGGGATTATCATCGGCTTGATCATAATGGTTGCCCATCTAGCCAGCTTACGTTCATTTGGCGTTCCTTATCTATCCCCGATGGCTCCGTTTATTGCAGGAGATCAAAAAGATGCTATTTTAAGAATCCCTCTTTGGGGTATGCTTTCAAGACCGCGGCTGATAAGTCAAAAGGATATTAAGAGAGAAAATTCGTCAAGTCCAAAGCCTCCAAAACAATTTATTAAAAACGGAGAATCGTGAGGAGACATTATATGAAAAAAATAGCTCCTATCATTATTACTTTACTAATCATTATTGGTTTGACAGGATGTTGGAGTTCAAAAGAACTGTCAGAAATAGCGATTGTAACAGCCATGGGGATTGATAGGACACAGGATGGCTACCGAATTTCGATACAAATTGTTAATCCGGGAGCGATTGCAGCTAAAACGGGTGGTCAAGATTTAGGGATGTCTGTTTACACTGCCGAAGGAAGAACAGTAATGGAAGCAATCCGGAAATTAACAACTTTAACACCCAGGAAACCTTATTTTTCTCATTTAAGAGTCGTTATTTTTGGTGAAGAAACAGTCAAAGCAGGGATAAGGAAACCATTAGATTTTTTATCAAGGGACCATAACATGCGGACCGACTTTGTCATTGTAATCGCCAAAAAGATGAAAGCAGAAGATCAAATAAAAATATTAACACCGTTGGAAAAAATATCAGCAAATAAAATATTTTCATCCATTGAATCAGCCGAAAAAAATTGGGCACCAACTAAAATCGTGCTGTTAGATGAACTGGTCAGTTCTCTCATTAGTGAAGGTAAACAGCCTGTAATGAGCGGGCTTGAAGTCTTGGGTGATCCGGAAAATGGAAATAAAAAAGAGAACCTTGAAAGTGTACAAGCACCTGTTACGATTAAAACTGATTTTATTGGAATATTAAAGGATGATAAATTAATTGGCTGGCTGGATGAAAGTGAAAGTAAAGGGTTTAATTATATAACAGACAATATTTCAACCACGGTAGGGTATATCGAATGTGACGGGGGTGGGACAGTTACGATTGAAACGGTACGAAGTAAAACAGATATGAAAGGGCTGTTTGAGAATAATACTCCTAAAATAAAGATTCAGGTTACGACAGAAGCAGATATTGCCGATGTAGAATGTCCCGTTGATATAGCTAACACAGAGGCTATAACTGATTTGGAAAAACAGTTTAATAAAAAAACAGAAACAATTATTTTAAAAAGCATTGAAAAGGCCAAGAAGATGAAATCTGATATATTTGGTTTCGGTGAAGCATTAGGAAGGACAGATGCAAAAAGGTGGGAAGAATTAAAACATGGCTGGGATGAAGAATTTACAAAACTGGATATAGATGTAGAAGTAGATATTAAAATTAGAAGAACAGGTACGATAACTGAATCATTCCAAAAGGAAGAGTAAGATGTGGGGTATTATTTGGGTTATAGCTGCAGCATTAATTGCAGTTCTATTGGAAAAAGACCATATTAGACAAAGCTGGAAAAGAAAAGAAAAAGCTGTATTTTTTATTACTTTATTATTTGGAACCATTGTCTGCATTGCTTGGGTGCTGCGTATAGAGTTAGGAAACCCCTTGGAGTTTATTGCAGAGGTCTATCGACCGATTTCAGATCCATTATCCTCGTATATTAGACAATTTAAAGAGTGATAAAATTCCCTGATTTATAAACTCTCTAATCCAATAAAAAGGAGGGGTAACCGGTGGAAAAAGTGAAAATAAGTGTGTCTCAATTTACTGTATTAGTTCTGATGTATACAATTGGTAGCTCTGTCCTTGTTATGCCATCTACGCTTACATCTATTTCACGGAGTAATTCATGGATAACATCATTCCTGGTATTATTAATTGGACTCGTTTTCATTTTATTGTACGTCAATATTTCCACTGTTTATCCAGATAAGACTTTTATTGAAATAAATAAACTCGTTTTTGGAAAATGGATTGGCAGTGGCTTTTCCATTCTATTTTTATTTACTGTATTCGTGATGGAAATTGGCATCCTAAGGGATTTAGGTGACTTTTTTATCACACAGGTTATGGTCGATACACCCATCCATGCTATTCATATACTTTTTTTGATTACAACCATTTATGTCATACGAAAGGGACTGGAGGTGATTTCAAGAACCTGTGAAATATTCTTCCCATGGACAGCAACGCTTTTGATTCTTCTTATTCTTTTTCTTATTCCAGTGATGGAGTTGCAAAATTTACAACCAAATTTGGCAAAAGGATTTGGTCCTATAATTGGTGGGGTTATTGTCCATGTAAGCAATCCATATAGTCAATTAGTTGTTTTTTTAATGATTTTGCCATATGTCAATAACATATCAAAAGCAAGAAAGGGATTCTTTATTGGAGTCATCTTTGGAGGTTTAGTCATAACCATTATAACTGCCATGTGTCTAGCTGTTTTAGGGGATGACTTTACTGCCAGAAATATGTATCCGACCTATATACTTGGAAAGAAGATTAGAATTGGAAACTTTTTAGAAAGAATTGAAGTGTTTGTGGCAATAAGCTGGGTGTTTACTATTTTCTTTAAATTTTCAATAAATTTTTTTGTACTCGTACTTGGAGTCTCCCAAATCTTAAAATTGAATGATTACAAACCATTTATATTTCCGTTGGGATTTATTTTACTGGTTTATTCCATGGTTAGTTTTCCTAATACAATCTACATAAAGAATTATATGTACGAAACATGGACACCCTATTCTGTTACCTTTTTTTTTCTATTGCCGTTAATTGTATTTTTTATTGCAATTATAAAATCAAAAGCAAATAAAAAACGTTCGAAAAAGACGAATCCTCAATAGGACTTTATTTTTGAGGAACAAGACGAGCAGGCTGATAAGCTTGCTCGTTTTCCTATTTATTCACTATTTTTCCTTCCTTCTTAAAAATTTGTTAATAATTTAGTCATATTTACAAATTATGATGAATTTAAGGGAAGAAGGTTATGAACTCTCGTGAAATAGCCACGAGGGAAAAGGGAAAAAGGAGGAAATGCATATGGACAATTTTAATCAATTAAACCCATGGCCAGTGGAGACAGAGGAAAAAAAACGTAAACAAGGAAAGGCTAGATTAAAAGGTTTTATGAATACCGTTGCAGGAGGCATTATCGGCTCTGTTCTGACAATTACCATTATCCCTCATACTGACTATCTTGAAAATATATATTCAAATGTGGAGACGAAAGTGTCCCAGCTTTCAGAGCAACCGGGAAATGCTCGTTCTACTTCAGAGGGGATAACAGTACAAAAAACTGCAGCAATGAATAATTCTCAGGGAAACATTGCAAATATGGTTGAAGAAGCTTCAAAATCGATTGTTGGAATTGTAAATAAACAAACTCAATCTAATCGCTTCCCTAATGGTGCTAATATCAATGATTCAGAGGCAGTCGAAAGTGGATCAGGTACCGGAGTTATTTATAAGATTGATGGCAACAGTGCATTTATTGTGACAAATAATCATGTGATTGAAGATGCAGAGGAACTTGCTATCACTGTTTATGGCGGAGAGCAAACAACAGCAGAGCTAATAGGTGCGGATCCTCTGACAGATATAGCGGTGTTAAAAATCGATGCGAAATATGCAGAAAAATCCTTGGAATTTGGAGATTCAAGTACATTAAGAGCAGGTGACACAGTACTTGCAATTGGAAACCCTCTTGGTTTGGATTTATCTAATACGGTAACACAGGGGATTGTCAGCGCCGTGGACCGTTCGGTTTCTGTATCAACGTCTGCAGGAAATTGGGAATTAAACGTTATTCAAACAGATGCAGCTATTAATCCAGGGAATAGTGGCGGTGCTTTAGTAAACACTTCCGGACAGGTGATTGGGATGAATAGTTTAAAAATTGCAGAAGATGGTGTAGAAGGACTAGGGTTTGCGATTCCAAGTAATGACCTAGTCCCTATCATTAACGAAATTATGAGAAATGGAAAAGTTGAACGCCCATATATTGGAGTTGGGTTAGCGAGTCTTGAAGAAATTCCACAAATGTATAAGCAAAGCCTTCCTAATGATGTTCAAGGCGGTGCAATGGTAACAAGTATTGACCCAGACTCAGCGGCTGCAAAGGCGGGGCTCCAAGTACAGGATGTTATCGTTTCTATTAATGATACAAAAGTAACAAACTCTGTTGATTTAAGAAAATATTTATATAGTAATTTAGAGGTCGGCGATAAGGTATCCTTAAGCATTTATCGCGGTGGTGAAAAAAAGACGATCCAATTAACGCTGACAAGTAACAGCAAAAGCTTGTAATAATCTGACCAAGCCGATTCCGCATTTCTGTGAAAGGGGGTGAGAGTTTGAGGAGGTTACGTTCGTTATTGGTTTTTGCTGCAATTGTGATTGCCTTTGCTTTAGGCTATAAATCAGCAGCATGGATTCAGATGGCCGGCAGCTGGTTTTATTCATTTCAATATGGGGATAGCTGGCAACTAGTCAATTCATATATTGATTTAGGAATTTCTATAGCTAGACTAATTGGAAAAGTAATATTAATCCTAATCGGATTATATATGTTGATACAAACAAAACACATTGGAAAATGGGTAGGGGCGGGGCTAATCATGACCGTAAGCATATCATTACTACCAAGCAACCTTACCATTCCGCTGATCCTTTTGGCTGCGTTAATAGGGTATACATGTAATAAAATAAATCATAGAAAGCAAAAACAGAAAGTATCAAGTGAATCATTGTTACAGGAGGATAGGCAAAATTATTCTGCCATTCTCGAAAAATGGGAAAACACAGTTCGTTAAGGAGGAACCTAATATTATGGGCATTTTTAAAAGAATGAAAGATATTGCTTCAGCTGATCTACACAATAGATTAGACAAAGTAGAGGATCCAATAAAGATGTTAAAACAATACTTAAGAGAACTTGAAAAGGAAATCCAAAAAGGAAAGAATTCTTTAGCTAATCAAATGTTTGTGGTGAAAAAATATGAAGCTCTAATTGCAGAGACAAACGAAACAATCGAAAAAAGAGCCAGTCAGGCTGAGCTCGCTATCAGCCAAAATGAAGAAGAGCTGGCGAAAATGGCGATCGAGGAAAAGATTAATCTAGAGAAGAAATTAACCTCCTACCAATCACAACTAGATTCCGTTAAAAACCAAACAGAAGCTCTAGTTCAGCAGTTAAATAGGATGAAGGAAAAATATGAAGAATTATCGAACCGGAAATTAACGCTACTATCAAGAGCAGCAGCTGCGCAAGCATCAGATACTTTTGGACAATCACTGATTTCTCTTAATTCTGAAAATGCCTTATACGGATTTTCACGTATAGAGGATAAAATCGTAGAGATGGAAGCAAAGGCTTCCGCCAATCAATACCTTTTAAGCAAAGCCACCTTAGACAATTATAAAGAACTACCTAGCTTACTTGATGTTGAAGTGGAGCAAGAGTTGGGAAAATTGAAAGAGTGCTTAGTAAAGCAGACTTAATATAATGAAATAAAAAGGAAGCATATTGCTTCCTTTTTTGCTTTTGATCTATATTATTTAGTTTGAGACTTTATGTCTCCTATTAATAGAATATGAAGAAATTATGACCAAATCATTACGAAATCTGTAAGAATCAGGGAAGAATATACAAGATAGTTGATTAATAACGGATTTCGTTTAAAGTTGATTACATAGTAAATCATTTGTACGGATAGTAGGAGATGGAGTAAATGAAAATTTTAGTTATAGAAGATAATGAAAGTGTTGCTTCGATGTTAGAGATGTTTTTTATTAAGGAAGGGATCAAAGGTGAGTTTATCGCTGATGGTTTAGAAGGTTATAATCGGTATAAAACCGGTGAATGGGATGCAATCATCATTGATTGGATGCTTCCTGGGATGGATGGCATGACGATTTGCCGAAAGATTAGAGAAGAAAAAAGCTCTGTACCCATTATTATGCTGACAGCGAAAGACAGTGAATCGGATCAAGTGCTAGGACTGGAAATGGGTGCTGATGATTATGTGACAAAGCCCTTCAGCCCCTTAGCCTTAATGGCACGGATAAAAGCTGTGACACGTCGTTATCGTTCGAATCGTCAGGGTTCTGAGGAAAATGGAACGTTAAAAACAAATCATTTTCAAATCAACAAAGACACGAGAGAAGTAATCCTTAACGGAGAGGCCGTCGCTAACTTAACTCCAAAGGAATTTGATCTTTTATATTATTTTGCTCAGCATCCAAAACAGGTGTTTTCAAGAGAACAGCTGCTTGAGCATGTTTGGGGCTATGAATTTTATGGAGATGAACGTACGGTTGACGTACATATAAAAAGGCTGCGTAAAAAAGTTGGGACACCAAATCAGCCATTTTTTCATACCGTTTGGGGGGTAGGTTATAAGTTTGATGAGGTTGTAACGACCAATGAAAATTAAGTATATTTATCAGCAAATTATTAGTCATATCAGCATCCTTGTTGTAGCTTTTATAGTCTTAAGCATCTTGTTTACGCATTATGTTGAAACATTGGTCTATACCAATAAAGCAGATGAATTAGCAGAGTATGGTGAAAATATCATCCATGACCTCCAGCGGAGCAGGGATAGCGGCAATCTGGTGTTAAATGAATATAATCATGTCTTAAGCGGCAGGAACATACAATACATGATTTTTGATGAAAGTCGAAGAATTGTCTATCCTACCGGTGGTCGAATTATTTTAAAGGATGAAGAGTGGAATAAAATCCGTGCGGGGCAGACAGTTACTGTGAAACAGGAAAACAATAGGTTTGATCAGGCTGTTACGTTTGTATTGTTACCATATATGCAGAATGGTACGTTCATTGGAGGTATTTTACTCACATCTCCCATTAGCGGTTTGAGAGAGATGATTTCTCAAATTAATCAATATCTATGGTATGCAGTTGTTGCTGCGCTTTTTGTGGCAATCATGTTAAGCTGGGTATTATCAAAGGTTCATGTGAAACGGATTAAGCGGCTTCAAGAAGCAACATCATTAGTATCAGCTGGTGATTACAGTGTAAAGCTTCCAGCCTCTAATTTTGATGAAATTGGTGAATTGGCAGAGGATTTCAATGAAATGGTGCAAAAATTGAATGAATCGAATGAAGAGATTGAGAGTCTTGAAAACAGAAGACGTCAATTTATGGCAGACGTATCCCATGAACTACGGACGCCATTAACAACGATAAATGGGGTAATTCAAGGGATAAAAAATAATATGATTCCTGAGGAAGAGAAGGATAGAAGCATTAAATTGATCAGTAAGGAAACAAATCGTTTAATCAGACTGGTCAATGAGAATCTTGATTATGAAAAAATTCGCTCCAATCAGGTGAAACTGCAAAAAAGTAATATAGAGCTTCTAGATGTGCTGGAAATCATAAAAGATCAATTAGATATCCTCGCTGAGAAGAAAAATAATGAAATCGTTGTAAATGTGGAGCACAATGTTATGATTTATGCGGATTATGACAGATTGGTCCAGATCCTCATAAATATTACCAAAAACAGTATCCAATTCACAGAAAATGGTACAATTATGTTAAGTGGGAAAGCTGTCTTTGAGGAAACAATCATAGAAATACAAGATACCGGAATTGGAATTGACCCAGAGGATGTAGAAAATATTTGGCGTCGTTTTTATAAAGCTGATCTGTCTAGAACCACGAATCCATATGGTGAATTCGGGTTAGGACTTTCGATTGTAAAGAAATTAGTACAGCTTCATGATGGGAAAATTGATGTTTTTAGTGAAAAAGGAATGGGAACGAAATTTGTTATTCGTTTTCCAGTTAAGCATTTGCAAGGTTAAGAAAAAAGCTGCATGGACTTTATGCAGCTTTTTTCTGTGTAATGATTACCCTGTTGAAAATAATTCAAGGAATCTTCCTTGTCTATTAAAATTTTGTTAATAGTTTCGTCATAACTTCTTTTTATGATGAAGATAAGCATCAAACAAGGGTTTAATTCAATAAAAAAAGAGGGGGTGATATGTGTGAAGACAGTGATGAAGACTATTTTTTATTTATTACCTATGCTTATGCTATTTATTATCGGGTTGATCGGTCTAACTGGTGACCATAGTGCAGCTGCATATTCTATACAGGGTGGACCACATTTTCATCACCAGGAGTTCAGACCTGTTTATGAAGTCCGGCATGTTTATGTGAGGAATGCTGTCCCTACTCTGGGATTTGAATGGCTGACTTTTATCTACAAGCTCGTTTTTATTACAGTTGGGGCATTGTTGATAGGATTTGGGAAACTGACGAAGAGTCTGAAGATTACCGGAGTGATTCTTCTTTCATTAGGCGTATTATGGTTATTGCCTAATCTTTTGGCACTACCAATAATTCTTGTGATTTTCTATCTATTATATAAAAGCATAAGGGCACAGGATTCATCTATAGAGGATTTAACATTGGCAGATTTAGCGGGTTTTCATGCGGATATAGAAAATCCTGCAAAGGACTTTCTTGATGAATGGGAGAAGATGGTTCGTAAGGAGGAAAAAGGTCATAATGGGAATCTATAAAAGAATAAAGGATATAGTAGTAGCTGATATTCATATGGCACTTGATAAATTGGAAGATCCAGAAAGCATGCTAAAATCATATTTGCGGGAGCTTCAAAATGATATGGCTAAAGCACATCATGCTTTAGCGGCACAGCTGTATATTGAAAACAAATACGAAAAAATGATTGAAAAGACTGTTCAATTAATTGTTAAAAGAAATCGCCAAACAGAGCTTGCTGTAGATCAGAATGAAGATGAAATAGCAAAATTAGCGATTGCAGATCGAATAAAACAGGAAGAAAAATTAAATTCCTACCGACAACAATATGAATCGATTCAAGCTCAAACACAAATGATGTGTGAACAGCTCGATAAGCTGAAAGAGAAGTATGAAGAATTGCAACATAAAAAGCTGTTTCTGCTATCGCGTGCAAATATGGCAAAGGTTTCAAGTGAATTGGGTAAAACATTACTAACGAATATGCCTGAAAAAGCTGCTAGAGGGTTTGCCAGAATAGAGAATCAAATTCATCATTATGAAGCAATGTCAAAAGCCAATATGTGCTTAGCAAATACAACCTGTTCAACTGCGTTGGACAAGCTTGATAGGTTGTCTACTGATGAAATTGAAAATGAGCTTGAAAGAGTAAAAAAACGAAAAGCGGATAAAGCAAAAAAAGAGTAGTAATCATTGCGAGCTATGGTAAACGACAGTTTCTGCCAACTTACCATAGCTTTGTTTTTTTTTCAAGAAAGAGATTGTGATTTTACGGAAATAGAGAAAAACTTAAAATAGATAATACATTATCAAGTGAAGCCTAAAAGTAATTGGAGAAAAGTTTCCGCTTTTCTCTAATTTTTCAATTTCTGTTCATAATTTTTTCATATTTTCTGGGCATTCTATCATCTGTAAACAAAACCAAATTTTAGGAGGATTTACAGATGAAAAAGATGTTAATGTTGTTGATCATATCCGCTGGTATAACAATAGGATACCAGCAGGCTAGTGCAATGGATAATACTGAAAGTGCGAGTATCAATCAAAAAGCAAACCATAGCGATAAATTAAAACATAATAGTGAGTTTATAAAAAAACGCGCAGAAGAACTGGGTATTAAGACAGACGGTAAAGATGCAGAAACACTTTTAAAGGAAATCAAGGCAGTCTATATAGTCAAGCAGGCAAAAGCTTTAGGAATTGATACAAATGAGAAAGATATGGACACGTTAGCGAAAGAGGTAAGGGAAGTATTTATTAAGAAGAAAGCGAAAGAGCTTGGAATTGCAACTGAAAGGAAAGACTCCCAGCAAATAGCACAGGAAGTAAGAGAAACGATGATAAAGAATAAAGCAAGGGAACTCGGAATTGCAACTGAAGGGAAAGATATAACAGATCTATCACATGAAGTACATAAAGCTTCAATAATAAAGGAAGCGAATGAATTGGGCATTACTACTGAAGGTAAAAAACTTCATCAGCTTGCCCATGAGGTCCGGGAAAAAAGAATTATCGAAGGGGCAAAGAAATTAGGAATCCAGACAGACGGGAAATCCACACGTGAGATTGTAGAAGAGATCTTTACCAATCACCGGGAGGAAGCTGTTAAGCTAAAATTGTTTCCCAGCCATGAAGAACGATATTTAATGCAAGAGGATAAAAGTGAATAGTGGAGAATTGTATTAAAAGAATTTTGCTCTAACCCAACAATTTGGAATAATCCTTGTTTCACTTCCATTTCTATAGTAATATTTATGATAGACTGAGCCATTTTAAAGAATATGAAGTGAACACTTCTTTTTACTGCTTCAAACGAAATAAAACATTTTTACTTCGTTGAAGTCTTGGTTCTTATTTGGAGGGGAAAATTGTTGCCTACACCTAGTATGGAAGATTATATAGAGCAGATTTATCTTTTAATAGAAGAAAAAGGCTATGCACGAGTATCTGATATTGCTGAGAATTTATCAGTACATCCCTCTTCCGTGACAAAAATGGTCCAAAAGTTAGACAAAGATAACTACCTAATATATGAAAAATACAGAGGCTTGAGTCTGACATCAAAGGGAAAGAAAATAGGACAGCGTTTAGTATATCGTCATGAACTTCTTGAACAATTTTTACGGGTTATTGGTGTAAAAGAAGATACGATATATGAGGATGTTGAAGGAATAGAACATCATTTAAGCTGGGAATCGATTGATCGAATTGTTGATTTGGTTCAATTTTTTGAAGAAGATGAGAAGCGAATTCAAGAGTTACGAAAAATACAAATAAAAAATGAAGAACATCAACAACAATAATCTAAAAATCCACCTTGCTGAAAAGTGCAAGGTGGATTTTCTGTATCTAATCAACTAGGGTTACATTAAAATATAGGATACTCATCAAAAGAACTAATCATACCTGGAGTTAGATAGCTGCTTCCATCATGACCTTCGTTAATAGTAACACCATCAATCATTCCTTCCTCAGCTTCTTGAATAGCTTTCCGATAGGAAATGACTCGTCCCGTAGATGTTTGAAAACTAATGATATCTCCAAAATAATTGCGTTGTATCGCTACTAATTGTTCAGCCATAATACTCCTCCAGTCCATTTTGTTTTTCATTACATTATGTTGGTCAAAATAGCTGCTAAACATTCACAAAAGGAAAAAGAGTAGTGAAACATATGTATATTACAAATACTCGTCCAAGGATGTGCTTATTCCTAATTAAAGGATTTTAGCTGAAAAATATTTTTATACTAGTTTCTAAAAATAACGTCCCAAGAACACGGAAAGGAACTTGGGACGTTTACTAAAAACGAGATTATTTGTTTTTCTTCTCTTCATCCTGTTGTTTTTTCAGAGCAAGCATTACATCTTCCATATCAATTTTCCCATCTCTATTTAAATCAGGGAGGTTATCAGATAGAGTTGAAGAACCAGTTGATGCTGCAGCTGATTTTGGTTTAAGGACGAAGGTGAAAATCATTAAGAAAATAATCACTAAAGCTAGCACACCATTAATAATATAGAACAGTAACTTATATTCAGACCAGAGGATTTTACTCTCATCTGCTTTTTTCTCAGAATTAGTAATGTATTGTTTGATTTCTGAGTGGTTCGGATAAATTCTTTGAACTGCTTCGAATTTTTCTAAAGCATCCTTGTAGTAGCCGCCCCAATAGAGTTCCAATCCTTCCTTAAATAGTGTATCTGTACTGCTCCTTGTATTTTTGGCACCTGCTTGATTGACAAATTCTTTAGCGGTATTAACTGGAATAGCGAAATTAAATCCTTGAACTTCAGGACCAAATGTAAGTAAACCAATAATCTCTCCTTTGTCATTAATAACTGGTCCGCCACTGTTACCATGTGTGGCAGCAGCATCTATTTGAATCACAGAGCTTCCGCCTTGCTCAAGTGTTTTGGAGGTAGCGGTAATCTGTCCTGCATTCATAGAAGATTCCAGGGCTGAATCAGGTGAAAGTAGCTCTGAGTCTGCTGCGCCTGGATAGCCAATAACCCAAATGTTATTTTGATCTTCAATCGTTTCTGAATCGCCGAGCGGCAGTGTAGGGAGGTTCTTTCCTTCAATTTTCAAAACAGCTACATCCTTTCCTTCATTAAAAGGAGCGCCATAGCTTTTTACTTCGCCATCAAGAATGTCTCCACCAGGTAATACAACTTTTTGTACTCTTGTGACGGTCGTGTATTCAAGGAAATTCCATAAATATTCATAGGCAATACTATAATCCTCTTGGTAATAGTCTGCCACAATTGTTGCCAATTGCTCTAATCCGGCTGTTGCAATATCTACATCTTCCATCTGAGAGGTTTCTACGACATGCGCATTTGTGACAACATAGCCGTTAGGGCTAATGATTGCTCCAGAGCCGGAGCCACCGACAATCGTTTGATAATTTAATTGCTGGAGGATGGCATCGACTTCGAGGCCAACATCGGTGTAAAAGTCGTAAAACTGCCAATCTACAATAGCATAATCAATTATTCGAACAACGGCTGGTTTCGAGTATTCCGATAATTTTTGAGCTTGAGAGATTTTCGAAGTATCAGGCTTAATATTTAATAAGAAGAAGGAAGTAACGATTACTGCAATAAGCAAAATACTAATCGGTACCGTAATAAATGCTCTTTTTTTCATCATACTCACCTCTTGGATGGGAATGGGCACTAATAATCAAATTTAATATATTCGATTTGTTTGATAAATAAATTTTGTACACTTAAATAAATAAGCTATAGCTGGACATAAGGATAGTAATGAAGTTCTGAAAAAAAGTGAACACAAGGATAATAAAAGGGATAGCTGCATGAATAAAGAATATATAACAATGAGAAAGTATATACCATTTGTCATTGAGAATTCTTTGTGAAGGGACGCGTTAGTATGGATAGGTACTCGATACAAGAATTTGTTAATGAAACAAAACAACAGGATAAAGGGGAAGGGCTTTTTGAACTGGAAACACCAAGGCTACTGGAAATCAATTTAATAGATAAAATATGGACAAAGGCGGGTGCCATGGTATCTTATCGAGGAAATATTAAATTTGAGAGGGAAGGTGTCTTTGAGCATGGGTTAGGAAAAATGTTTAAAAAAACGCTAACAGGCGAAGGAACTTCTTTAATGAAGGCAACCGGGCAGGGGAAATTGTATGTTGCCGACCAAGGTAAGAAAGTTTCGATTCTTCAATTACAGGGAGAGTCCTTGGTCGTTAATGGAAATGATCTGTTGGCCTTTGAACCATCGATCAATTGGGATATTAAATTGATGAAGAAAATCGCAGGAATGTTGTCGGGTGGTTTATTTAATGTAAAACTTGAAGGAAAAGGTTTGGTTGCCATAACTTCCCATTATGAACCACTCACACTGCTAGTTACCCCTAATAATCCCGTTTTTACAGATCCCAATGCGACTGTAGCATGGTCTGGCAGCCTCCAGCATGAATTTGTTACTGATATTTCTTTCAAAACCTTTATCGGCAGAGGGAGCGGCGAGTCAATACAAATGAAATTCTCCGGACAAGGTTTTGTAGTTATTCAGCCGTTTGAAGAGGTCTATTATAAGCAATCTAATTCAATAGGCTAACGTGAAATAAACCCCTTGATTTCAGTACAAAATCAAGGGGTTTATTTAGAGACGGCTTAAAGGCTTCTTACCTTTTCAATTCCACTCGAATGGTGTTTCCTGGTAAACATAGTAATTAAGCCAGTTAGAAAATAACAGATGCGCATGGGAACGCCAGCGATTTAACGGTTGATTTTCAGAGTTATCATCAGGAAAGTAGTTTTCCGGTACTCTAATGTCAATTCCCCGTTTACAATCACGTTCATATTCCTCTGCTAACGTTTGGGCGTCGTATTCTAAATGCCCTGTAACCATTATTTGCTTGCCTCCATTTGCACACATGATAAATGGACCCGCTTCAGGCGAGGAGGACAATATTTTTATATCAGTACAGTTTTCCAAATCTTCAATAGCAACATCTGTATATCTCGAGTGCGGTGCAACAAAAACATCATCAAAGCCACGTAATAATTTCTCTGAATGATCATTTATGATATGCGAGTAGATTCCCGAACATTTTTCCGGTAGCTCAAACTTATCAATATCAAAGTGATAAAATAATGCTGCTTGGGCTCCCCAGCATATATGTAATGTGGATGTCACATTAGTTTTTGTCCACTTCATAATTTCAATTAGTTCATCCCAATATTCAACATTTTCAAAAGGCATCATTTCGACAGGCGCGCCAGTAATAATCATCCCGTCAAATTTTCGATCTTTAATTGTAGCAAATGTTGTGTAGAACTGATCTAAATGCATGGGACTCGTATTTTTAGATTCATACGTTGCGGTTTTAAGGAAAGAAATATTCACCTGTAACGGAGTATTTCCAAGCAATCTAAGCAACTGTGTTTCAGTTTTTTCTTTTTCAGGCATTAAGTTTAAAATGACTATATTTAATGGACGAATATCTTGTTGGCTTGCGCGCTCATCGTCCATAATAAAGATATTTTCGTTTTCAAGAATTTCCCGCGCTGGTAATCGTTTAGGTATTTTTATTGGCAAGGAACCATCCCTCTTTTCCTTTTTTTCAATAAATTCATTATAATAACCTTTATTCAATGTCGCAATCTTAATCGTTCAAGTAATAAGAAATTTTATAATTATCATAATTAATGAGTAAAGGTGGGGATTTTTATGTTTGATCCAACAGCATTTGAAAATATGAGAGTTGTGATGGAAGGCTGCTTTTATGACAAAGACTTAAATGGAGAAATAAAGATTGTAGATAGGAATGACGGTATAAACACGGCCAAACTATCTCGAACATATGATCTTTCTATTCAATTGGCATTGCCAAATCCAAATGTGATTTGTAGATTTTCTTTACTTGCATCTATAGAAAATCTAACGGCAGAGCTATTACCTTCTCTTCAATCAAACAAGCATACAGGGTGTATGGTTACAATTGAATTTTTGTTTGATCAAGTACACGAGAAGTCCATAATGAAAGAAGTCGAAGCGATTTTAAAGCAAATTTGGGGAACTGAACGAATAATTACATTAATCTACTGCTATGAACCCCTTGTACTTGAACAAAAAGGAAGGTTAATCGCTCAAATTTCATTTAATCGATTAATTTCCGAAGATCAGATTGACGATTTACTGGTTATGACAGATTATATGCTTTTGACACTCGAAAGATTGGAAGGGATTTTGTAATTACATTACGGTTCGTTTTTCACTAAATCAGGATAATGTCATATATATTACAAGCATTTGACAGGAGGGGGCTTAGTCGCAATAGATTAAGCCTTTTGAATTTTGCGAACTATGTCGAAAAAAGTAGAAATTGAAATATAATTGTAATATTCCTATTACATAACTGATACGATATGATGCTATACTAGCACTGTTATAAAAAAAGACTGCGAGATTAATAAGAGCAGCAATATATAAATCAATTAAATGGAAGCGTTAAATCTTTTATACATAGGTTTTGTACATAATTAACTAAGTGAGTTAACTGATATTACATAATTAATGTAAAGGTTTGACTGCAGAGCGCAGGGAGGATTTTCGTAGTGAAGACAAAACTAGTAACCCTCAGTACCACTTTTATGCTTGGAATGGGAAGTTTACTAGCCGTACCGGCAGTAAAAGCAAATACTATTGATAGTATTAACACCGAAATTTCTGATGCACAAAATGAGCTAAGCAGTATTCAAGCGCAAAAAGTTGATTTAGAAGCACAAATTGCGCGGATGGAACAAGCGATAAAGGATAACACGATTAAAATTGAAGAAGCAAATATCCAATTAGCTGAAACTCAGGCAGAAATTGATCGTCTAAATAGTGAAATTGCTGTATTCGAAGAAAGGATCGCAAGCCGGACAGAAATCCTAAAGGAACGTGCTGTTTCGTTCCAAGAGAACGGCGGTCAATTAAGCTATTTAGAAGTAATTCTTGGTTCTTCAAGTTTCAGTGACTTTATTGATAGAGTTGGAGCAGTTGCGACAATTGTCGAAGCGGATCAAGGAATTATCGAGGATCATGAAAATGATAAAAAAGAATTAGAAATCATGCAGGCATCAGTAGAGAAAAAACTAGCTGATTTGACTAACCAAAAGACGGAGCTTGAAGGAATGCAAATGCATACCGAAGAGCAAAAGGCGCAAAACGAAGCTTTAAGGGCGCAGCTAGACTCCAAAGAGAGTGCTAAATTAGCAGATATCGAGGGTTATAAGCAGCAGATAGCAGAATTAACTGCAGCTGCTTTGGCTGTTAAGAATAGCAGCAGTGTAAGTGATAATACGGCTGCAACCGGAACAACTGCCAGCAATGGAAGTTCAGCTGCTGAAGCTGATAGTTCCGCTGCTGTCAGCGGTTCAGGTGGTATTTCGACAGTAATTAATGCAGGTAACAAATATATTGGTAATTCTGTCTATGTTTTTGGCGGAGGAAGAACTGCATCTGATATAGCTAATGGTCGTTTTGACTGTTCTGGTTTTGTATCTTGGGCTTTTGCTCAGGCAGGTGTTAAAGTGGGTGCCAGCACAGAAGTATTGAAAAACACAGGTACACGAGTATCTGCGAGCGAAATGCGTCCAGGCGATATGGTATTCTTTAATACTTATAAAACAGACGGTCATGTTGGAATTTATATTGGGGGCGGTAAATTCATCGGATCCCAAAGCTCCACCGGTGTAGCAATTGCCAATATGACAAGTGGCTACTGGGCACAAACCTTTAATGGCCGTGTTATGAGAGTAATTAATTAATAGAATGATACAAAAGGCAGGGGTGTTAACTCCTGCCTTTTGTTATCTGTTATAATAGATGAACTAACATATATTAATATTCAATGATTGGAATGGTCCAAATGAAAACAATTTCGATTGAACATGTAACCAAAACATATGGAGAAAAAACTTTATTTCAAGATATTTCATTCGTCATTTCTGAAAAAGAACGTGTTGGTCTTATTGGAGTAAATGGAACAGGCAAGTCTTCATTACTTAAGCTAATAGCTGGCATTGATTTACCCGATGAAGGTGAATTTATCTATGCAAAGGATTATCAAATTTCATACCTTGCTCAGCAGCCGGAATTAAATCCAAATTTGTCGGTTCTTGAGCAAATATTTGAGGGTGAAGGTCCTATCTTCCGATTGCTTAAGAATTATGAAATAACCCTGATGCAATTAACTGAACAGCCTGAGAATAAAGAGCTTCAGGGAAAACTTTTTCAATTGCAAAAGGAAATGGATACATTCAATGCTTGGGATGTAAGTACAAATGCAAAAACGATTTTAACAAAGCTAGGAATTGAAGATTTTAATAAAAAAATCGAAGCTCTATCGGGGGGCCAAAAGAAGCGAGTGGCACTTGCTCAAGTATTAATTCAATCTCCAGATTTATTGATATTGGACGAGCCAACCAATCATCTTGATTTTGAATCCGTGAAATGGCTTGAGGAATATTTAAGCCGCTATCACGGTGCGATTCTACTTGTGACACATGACCGATATTTTCTTGATGCAGTGACAAATCGTATTTTTGAACTTGATGGTGGCAAGCTGTACAGCTATAAAGGTAATTATGCTGCTTTCCTTGAAGCGAAAGCCATCCGTGAAGAGAATGAAGCGGCAACCATCGATAAGCAAAAGAATCTCTTCAGACAGGAGCTTGAATGGATCCGCAGAGGTGCAAAAGCACGAACGACTAAGCAGAAGGCAAGAATTCAGCGATTTGAACAGTTGGATGAGGAGCTTTCAGCAGTAAAAACAAGTGATAAGCTTGATATTTCTCTAAAAGGAAGCAGACTTGGAAAACAGGTTTTTGAGCTGAGGGATGCTACGAAGAATTTTGATAATCAAACAATTATTGATCATTTTAATTTGCTTGTGAAGCCTGGAGATCGAATTGGTATTATTGGCAATAATGGTACAGGTAAATCCACACTGTTAAATATCTTGGCTGGAAAAACCCCACTTGATTCAGGGGAGCGTATAATTGGGCAGACGGTAAACGTTGCCTATTACACTCAGGAAAGCGAGGATATGGATGAAAATAAACGAATGATTGAGTATTTAAGTGAAACTGCCCAAGTCATCCATACGACAGATGGAAAAACAATATCCGCTTCGCAAATGCTCGAACGTTTCCTATTTCCTTCTTACTCACACGGTACACCAATCCGTAAGCTTTCAGGGGGAGAAAAGAGAAGATTGTATTTGTTGAAAATATTGATGCTGGAGCCGAATGTTCTACTGCTGGATGAGCCGACAAACGATCTAGATACACAAACTCTAACGGTTTTAGAGGATTATTTAGAGGACTTTTTAGGCGTTGTCATTACAGTATCCCATGATCGATATTTTCTTGATAAAGTGGCTGAGCAGCTTATTGTTTTAGAAGGTGAAGGCAAAGTCGATACCTTTTATGGGAACTACTCAGATTTTCTCGAAAAGCAAACGCAAAAACCAGATAAGAAAAAAGAGGAACAAAAGGAAGTAAAGGTTCAGGAAAAGCAAAAGAAAAAAAGGATGTCATATAAGGAACAAAAGGAGTTTGAAACGATTGAAGATGATATCGCTGCAGTAGAAAGCAGACTAGAAGAAATCTCCGTTGAGCTAAATAGTACCGGGAGCGATTTTGAAAAAGCACAAAAACTGGCTAATGAGGAAACGGAGTTAAATGAAAGACTGGAATATTTAATAGAAAGATGGACCTATTTAACGGAATTGGCGGAACAATTATAGAATATCAGTAAAAGGAAGCAGCCTGATTATCATGTCAGGCTGTTTATTTTTATAGCGAATTTCCGTATGGTAGAATAATATGTATAACAATATGAATATGCTGTAAAGGATGATGGGATTGAATATTAAATCAATCGAACCAACACCAAGCCCTAATACCATGAAAATTATTCTTGATCAAGAATTGCCAATGGGTAGAAGCAATAATTATAAAAAAGATCAAATTGAGGGTGCTCCGAGTGTTATTAAGGAAATTTTGCAAATAGATGGGATAAAGGGTGTCTACCATGTAGCAGACTTTTTAGCTGTTGAACGTAATGCAAAATTTGATTGGAAGGATATTTTACAAAAGGTTAGGCTTGCTTTTGGAGAAGTTGTTGAGAAAGCTACAAATCATACAACAATCAATGATCATTTTGGTGAAATCAAAGTCCAGGTTCAAATGTATAAAGGAATTCCTATGCAGGTGAAACTGTCCGACGGACAAGATGAAAAACGAATCGGATTACCAAATCAGTTTGTTGAATCTGTTAAAAAGGTACAGCTTCCTGGTGATAATGTGGTTATGGAGCGCAGGTGGAAGGATTACGGTAATCGTTATGGGGACGTAGCAGCAGTAGGGGAAATTATTGTTGAGGAAATACTTGCTGCTTATCCAAATGACCGCTTGCAACTATTAGTGGAGGCAGCCATTAATCCCCAAGGTCAACAAGAAAAGCAGGGCCGAAATAAAAGAAAATTGCAGATCTCAGATTTTTCTGTAGCAGACTGGAGAATTCGTTATCAGTTATTAGAGCAAATGGAGGATCCTAAAGTAGAAGATATCCCACTTCTTGAAAAAGCATTAGGTGATGAAAAGGCTTCGATCAGAAGACTTGCTGTTGTGTATTTCGGCATGATAGAAGATAAAAGCGTACTGCCTCATCTTTATAAAGCATTGAAAGACAAAAGTGTTACAGTAAGGCGGACGGCTGGTGATACGTTATCAGATTTAGGGTATATTGAAGCAATGAATGCCATGATGGAAGCGCTAAAGGATGAAAGTAAGCTAGTTCGTTGGCGTGCTGCAATGTTTTTATATGAAGTAGGTAATGAAAAAGCCTTGCCGGCCTTAAAAGCGGCAGAGAATGACCAGGAATTTGAGGTAAGCTTGCAAATAAAGCTTGCAATTGAACGGATTGAGCAAGGAGAAGAAGCAAAAGGATCTGTATGGAAGCAAATGACGGATGCAAGATTGGATAAATAGAATATAAGTATTTCAAAAGGTTTTTTTAAAGAGTACGATATAGTAACTGAAATATTACGCATCTGAATCGCCTTTAACAGTTCTATTTTAAAAAGGATAACATTGCCTGTTATTCATATTTTATAGTATGCTTATATTGAAAAAATGAGGAGGAATGGGAATTATGTCAATGGCCTATGAAGAATATATGAGACAGATGGTAAAACCAATGCGCGAAGAATTAGTGCAATCTGGTTTTAAAGAATTAGAAACAGCTGATGACGTTGAGCAATTTTTTGAAAATGTAGAGGGAACAACACTTGTTGTCGTCAACTCTGTTTGCGGATGTGCAGCAGGGTTAGCTCGTCCGGCAGCAACTGCTGCCGTTGCAGAGAGTGAGAAAAAACCAGATCATTTGGTAACTGTTTTTGCAGGTCAGGATAAAGAAGCAACTGCTAAAATGCGTGAGTTTTTTGGCGATATTCCGCCATCCTCACCTTCAATGGCCTTATTAAAGGGAAAAGAGGTTGTTCACTTCATTCATCGCCATGATATTGAAGGACAGCCACTTGAAGTGATTATGGAAAATATCCAGACAGCATTAGCGAACAACTGTTAAAATAAAAAGGGTGCAAATGCACCCTTTTTATTTATAGTAATGGATGGTAATGAATGAAAGGATTGTTTCACATGATTGTTACAACTGCCGGCAGAACAAATACTGAAATGATTCAGCTTGCCGAAAATACGGCGAGAATGTTAAAGGTACCTTATATTCCCAGAAAGAAACGCTCAATTCAAGCTGTCCAAAAAGAAGTGCAAGAGGATTGCCTTGTTGTAGGAAAAGAAAGATTGGAATTATTTCCTCTTGGTGAGCATGAACCTTGCTTTTTCCATCCAAACTCGGCAATGTTTAGAATTAAACGCTTGCAAAATGGTGAAAAGGATCCTTTTATTGAAGCCTGTAATTTGTCATTGGAAAAGAAACTGCTTGACTGTACATTGGGCCTTGGATCTGACAGCATCACAGCAAGCTTTATCGTCGGTGAAAAAGGGGTTGTTACCGGCTGTGAAGGCAACCGCTTTCTTGCCTATCTCATGAAAACAGGATTACAAACATGGGATGATGGAGATCAATCAATAGTAGCAGCCATGAAACGAATCGAAGTAAAGTCCCAACTTGCTTTGCAGGTATTAAAGGGTCTCCCTTCTAATTACTATGATTGCGTTTATTTCGATCCAATGTTTGAAGAAAATATATCCGAGTCAAATGGAATTAAAGGAATTAAAAAACTGGCTGTTTACGAGTCTCTCACGGAGGAAACGATCTTCCACGCATATCGGGTAGCAGCTGATCGTGTTGTTTTAAAAGATCATTTCCGCAGTGATCGATTCAAGCAATTTGGCTTTCATGTGTCAATTAGAAAAACAGCTAAGTTCCATTATGGTATTTTAGAGAAGTAGATATGAACTAGCTCTCATTACAATCATTAATCTGCATATGAAAGATAGATAAAATATCCCATCAACAAAATCATTCCAATGGATATCGTTATGGACCAATCCATTTTATGACCTCCTAACTTTAATTTAATTGAAAGAAACAGCCTATTACTTTAACGTTTCATTTCATATCATTTTTATTCGCACTACATGAAAAAAATGAAACCATCCTATCTTTTTACTCGTAGTAATAGAGTAAAATATAGTACAATAATGAATAAGAATTCTTTTTTGTATTCATTAACTCTCTACACGGGAGAAAAAAGGAGATGAGATCAAATGCCAAAATGGCTTCGGAAATCCCTATTGGTACTTGTAACGATTGCAACATTTGGACTGGTAACGCCACAAGCATTATTGACTGATCCTCCTAATGAAAACAAACAGGCGAAACGGGATACATATGAAACCAATCCTACCATAGCTGAAGAGTATTTTGAGACAGAAGTTGTTACTGAGAGAGATAAGTTTATGAATGAAATGATAAAAGCAGCCGAAGAGCACTCATTTGAGAAGTTCGGTTCAAGAATTAAACCGGTCATTCAAGATGAATTTAAAGAACTGATTTTACCGAATATGGAAAAGGCGATTGCCGAAGTTGCATCGCAGTATCCAGATGAAGATTTGAGTCAATTAATTGTTAGTGAAGTTCCAAGCGGCGGGGTATCCGAAAGAATATTCCATATTATGGACAATCAAACGCGGAAAGATGTTATCCGGTTTCATGTAAGAAGGGACCACCCTCCACAGGAAGAATATGTGTTTAACTTTCACTATCATACAAATCATGACCAATTTCAAGCACACCATGATTTAGGTGTCATAAATTGGGCTAAAAATACTCCACCTAAATGGATGACCTGATTAATTTTATTGAAAATAGATTAGTTAGACCCGTATGGAGCAGGTCTTTTTCAGTTAAAAAAAAGAGGAGTGCATAAACGTCTGCAATCCTCTTTCAATCTACTCCATTATCCACTTTAATCACTAAAGGGAAACCAAGGCTAGTCCTTGAACAAGCCTCGCAGTATTAAAAATATACTGATACCAAATACATAGTAACTGACATATATAATAACGGCGAGTAAGAAGGATCTGTGTGATGGGGTTGTGAAAATGGTTAACAACAGAGCCCAAAATAATAAATCAATGAATATTAAATATCCTGAATTGAGAATATCCAAGACATTATTTAAATCGTTCTGCAAGTCCTCACTTGCTGCCCGTTTAAACATAAACCTCATACAATTCACCCTTTATGACATCCTAGTAAAAATGTAATTTCCACTAAATAGATTATTAATTAAATAGTTTATTTGATACTATTGGAGTATATGCATAGTACTCTTTAATGGTGAATGAAGAACTGCCTATTCCTCCTCGGGTAAAAATCAGATGGGAAACACTTTGGTGATCAGGATGAACCAAATCCACTAACAGGTCTGGTGCCGTTGTTTTGGTTTCCTAATATTCTCAGCTAGCTCACACTCTCTAAGGCTTTCATCATATGTTATAATCCTAGTAATTGTTCCAAATCATAGTTTCATAACCTCCTGGATTTTACAATGACAAGGACTGAACCAGATGAAAAAACACCGTTTTCTTTTTTTCATAGTTGTGTTGTCTTTATTGCTAATGGGAAATTCTCAAGCAGATAAAGAAGGAATAAGCTTACTTAAATTTTCTGACCACTCTATACTGAAGACCTCGATGAATTTGCAAAATGAAGAGGTACTTAGTCATATCATTATCCTGCCTGCAACACCTTTTAATCAAGTGGAGGCAGCACAAATCATATCCCGTATAGATAAACTGCCTTTATCAATTTTAGAGAAAGTTAATAAAGAGGGGATTGTTATACAATTATTTACCGGAAAGTTAACTGGGAATAAGACAGCATCACAACTTGCCAATGTTGTTCCGCGAGGATATGTCCATAAAACGACTTGGGATGATGTCCCTGGGATGGGAGGAGGTAAAACGGTCCTGGTAAAAATTGGAGCTAGTAATAAAGGAAAGGGCCATAGCTCGGTCAATCTGGAACTTCATGAATTAGCCCATTCTATTGATAAGCTTGTCTTTAATGGTATTCGCAGCAAGCATAGTTTTTTGGGAATTTGGAGTCGTGAGAAAGAAACGATGTTCCCGGGAAAAAGTTATTTTTTGACCTATCCGGAGGAGTATTTTGCGGAATGCTTTGCTTACTATTATATTGGTGGTCAGTATCGCGAGGAGCTAGAAAGAAAAGCACCGATGACCTTCCAATTAATTAAAAATTTGTCGTAGTTTTTGTTACAATAGATATTGGTTATTGCTTTTCGAAAACCAAAATAGGCTGATTAAACAGCGGCCAGTCAACGACGTAAACTGTCATGAGTTATCAAAAGGGAGTGTAGATAATTGCAGCATCCAGAGTATGAATATTTAAATATGTGCCGATATGTATTAGAAAATGGCAATCAAAAAAGTGACCGGACAGGAACCGGAACATTTTCTGTGTTTGGCTACCAGATGAGATTTGATTTACAAAAGGGCTTTCCATTATTGACAACCAAAAGAATTCCCTTTCGCTTGGTAGCAAGTGAGTTATTATGGTTTATTAAAGGTGATACCAATATCCGCTATCTCCTTAAGCATAATAATAATATTTGGAATGAATGGGCATTTAAAAATTGGATTGAAAGTGATGAATATAAAGGGCCCGATATGACTGATTTTGGATTACGAAGTCAAACGGATGAATCCTTTCGGGAACAATATGAACTAGAAATGGATAAATTTATCAGCAGAATTCTAGAGGATGCTGATTTTGCTAAGCAATACGGTGAATTAGGGCCTGTATATGGTAAACAGTGGCGTTCATGGGAAACAACAACTGGAGAAACAATTGACCAGTTAAAGGACCTAGTAGAACAAATCAAAGTGAATCCTGATTCTAGAAGGTTAATTCTTTCATCATGGTCACCTGAATTCACACCGCAAATGGCACTGCCTCCTTGTCATACTTTATTTCAATTCTATGTTTTTAATGGGAAGTTAAGCTGTCAATTGTATCAAAGAAGCGGAGATATTTTCCTAGGCATTCCTTTTAATATCGCCAGCTATGCCTTATTAACACATTTGATTGCACATGAATGCGGGTTGGAAGTCGGTGAATTTGTGCATACAATTGGTGATGCTCATATTTACAGCAATCATTTAGAGCAAATAGAAACACAGCTACAACGAGAACCTAAGCCATTTCCAAGTGTCCTTATAAATAAAGAGAAGCACTCATTATTTGAATTAGAAATGGAAGACATCACACTGGAGGGCTACAATCCGCATTCAGCTATTAAAGCCCCTGTTGCTGTGTAAAATGAAAGTAACAATATTTCTAAAGGAGGAATAGGATGATTTCATTTATTGTGGCTATGGATAAGAACCGAGTGATAGGGAAGGATAATCAGCTGCCATGGCATTTACCTGCTGATTTAAAATTTTTTAAGAAGGTAACAATGGGCCATCCGATTATTATGGGCAGAAATACATTTGAATCGATAGGGAAACCGCTGCCAGGCCGGGAAAATATCATTGTATCGAGAAACAAAGAATATAAGCATGAAGGCTGCACAAGTATTCATTCAGTAGAAGAATTGCTAGATTATGCCACTCGTAAAAATGAAGAAGTATTTGTGATTGGTGGATCTGAGCTTTTTAAAGCAACCTTCCCTATGGCAGATCGACTTTATATTACAAAAATAGAAGAAGAGTTTGCCGGGGATACATATTTTCCAGAGTTCATAGAATCAGAATGGGAATTGGTTTCACAAGAAAAAGGTTTAAAGGATGAAAAAAACCCATATGATTACTACTTTACAATCTATGAACGGAAATAATGATGATTAAATAAAAAGAAAGCAGCCTGCGTGCTGCTTTCTTAATTTGTTCTTATCGTGTAATACGAATATAAGCCACACCATATGGAGTTAAATAAGTATGGTCAGCGTCGATAACTAAATATTCACCAGCTGTTTTGGCGTTTACTTCCTGCATATCTTCAATTGTTACAGAAGCCAATTTTTGAACTAATTGTTCTTGTGTATAGGGACGAAGTGGATTTTCTTCAGAGAGAAAAATCCAGTTAAAGGCCTCGTCAACTGTTTTAAAATACTCTATTGCTTCAACTACATACCCATAATCCAAACCAACCATATCTGCGACCATTTCTGCTGCTTTAAGCTTACTCATTTCAAATATCCTCCCCAGATTTTATTATTTTCCTATTTTTTAAAATGTTTTCTAGAGATAAATAATTAAAAACATTTTTAATGTATATAACATATATATCATATTTATAGCGCTTACTTCAATGAATTCAGACATTTTTCTTTAAAATGGACAAGAAATCGATAGAAAATTTTATTATTTCTAATAGATGGAACGTTATTTTACAAATATTTTTGAAAAAAGCTACCAGAATTTTATTTATATTTAGAAAGGGTAATGGAAAATCTCGAAATTCATGATATAATTTACTGATTAAAATATTAGGATATAGAATGAATTGAGGGTGAAGGTATGGAACAGAAAGTAATGAAAAAGAAATGGTTGCAAGTGGAGGATATTCTCATAGCATACCAACATCTGAAAGATATCGTTACCCAGACGCCATTGCAGAAAAACGAACGATTATCCGAAAAATATGAGTGTAATATCTATTTGAAAAGAGAAGATTTACAAGTTGTTCGCTCATTTAAATTACGTGGGGCATATTATTCCATTAAGATGCTGCCGCAAGAAAAGCTTGTTAACGGCGTTATATGTGCAAGTGCGGGAAACCATGCTCAAGGTGTTGCATATGCATGCAGAAAATTAAAAATTAAAGGTAAAATTTTCATGCCTACTACAACACCAAAACAAAAAATCAGCTCTGTAGAAATGCATGGTAGAGAATATGTTGAAATCGTTTTAGCCGGTGATACTTTTGATGCTTCTTATAATCAGGCAGTTCTTTGCGCTGAAGAGGAAGGCAGAACGTTTATTCATCCTTTTAACGATGAATTGGTAATGGCAGGTCAAGGAACGGTTGCAGTTGAGATTTTGAATGACTGTGAAGAGAAAATTGATTATGTATTCGGCAGTATTGGCGGCGGCGGACTGATGTCAGGGATGAGCACCTATATGAAAAGTGTGTCACCTGAAACAAAAATGATTGGAATTGAGCCAGCGGGTGCTGCATCTATGAAAACATCGATTGCAAACCATGCTGTTACGCAGCTAGAATCAATTGATGGTTTTGTCGACGGTGCTGCAGTGGCCTGTGTCGGAGAAAAATCCTTTGCAATCTGTGAAGAATTATTGGATGACATCATTGTTGTTCCGGAAGGCAAGGTTTGTACATCCATTTTACAGCTATACAATGAACATGCTGTTGTAGCAGAACCTGCCGGAGCAATGCCTGTTGCGGCACTTGATTTCTATAAGGATAAAATAAAAGGTAAGACTGTTGTATTGGTTATCAGTGGAGGCAATAATGATATTGGCCGGATGCAGGATATTAAAGAAAGATCCTTATTATATGAAGGACTTCTTCATTATTTCATCGTGAATTTCCCGCAGCGTGCTGGTGCACTTCGTGAATTTTTAGATGAAGTACTTGGACAAAATGATGATATTACTCGTTTTGAGTATACGAAGAAAAATAATAAAGATAATGGGCCGGCACTCGTTGGGATTGAATTAAAATGTAAGGATGACTATAATGATTTGATAGTCAGAATGCAGAAAAAAGGTTTTACTTACACTGAAATAAACAATGACAGCACATTATTCCACTTGTTAATCTAGTCAAAGTGGATAGATCAATTCCTAATTTGTTCAAAATAAATGATAATCATCACACATTGTAAAGGATTTATGTTTTTTGTGAAGATTACATGAAAATTCATCGTCCATTTCCCAAAATGATAGCCAATGTAATATAATCATGGTAGTAAGACAAGTAATCACAAAGGGAGATGTATCATATGTTATCTAATATAGGGGTTCCAGGATTAATATTAATTCTTATTCTAGCTCTTATTATTTTTGGTCCAAAGAAATTGCCTGAAATAGGACGTGCATTTGGTCAAACATTACGTGAATTTAAAAAGTCTACACGCGATCTCACTAGCGATGTATTGGACGAAGTAGAAGATGTGAAAAAGGAAGTAAAAGAAGTGACTAAATAAGGTGTGAGAATTATTCTTGCACCTTTTTTCTTCTTTTTAAAAGGTTCATTATCAAATCAATGGGATAGCTCAGTCTGTAACACATAACTGTCAGTGTCCTACGTTTTTTCGTAATTTAAGAAAAAAGCAGGGGAAATAGATGGAAGATAAAGAATTAAATGTAATAGATCATTTAGATGAATTAAGAAAAAGGCTCATTATCACTGTTGCGGCATTTATCATCTTTTTTGTAGTTGGTTTTATATATGTGGAAGAATTGTATAATTGGATTACAAAGGATTTGGATGTAAAACTGATAGTATTGGGGCCTAGTGATATCCTGTGGGTATATTTTATGATAGCCACTGTAATAGCTGTTGCTGGAACCATTCCGGTATTAGCCACGCAAATTTGGCTTTTTGTGAAACCAGCTCTGAAGCCAATTGAAAGAAAAGTGTCACTTTCGTATGTACCAGCTTTGTTTTTCCTATTTATCATTGGTCTTTGTTTTGGTTATTTTATTATTTTTCCAACCATAATGGGATTTTTAATTGAACTCGGTGGAGAAATGATGGCCACTAATTTTACGGCTGAAAAGTATTTTCGCTTCATCTTAACAACGACTGTACCTTTTGGTGTTTTATTTGAACTTCCTGTTGTCTTAATGTTTTTGACATCACTTGGAATTGTAAATCCATATGTTCTGTCGAAGATTCGCAAGTATGCCTATTTTATTTTGATTATTGTTGCGATTGTCATTTCACCACCAGATTTTATGTCAGATTTTCTAGTTGCTATTCCCTTATTATTCCTTTATGAAATCAGTGTGAATTTATCTAAATTCGTCTATAAGAGAAAATTAAAAAAGGAAAAGCAGCGAGAAGCTGAGCTTGGCTATGATGAAGATGTGATAAGTGAATAAGAAAAATAACAAAAGCCTTTGAATCAAAAGATTCAAAGGCTTTTTATTATTTTAGTTACCACTATAAACACAAGAAATATACAGTTAAGAACAATAAGTTACAATATTTAGAATTTAGGAAAATGATTTGTCAATTATGTTAAATTTAGGGTGAAAGCAAAAAATTTCCAATAACTTATAGAAAGGGGATTCCGTCATGAAAAGACCAACAGTTTATGAAACTGCTTTGTCTCATGGCGTAACAAGAAGGGACTTTTTGAAGATGTGCTCCATGCTAGCAGCATCAATGAGCCTTGATTACACGCAATCAAACAAAGTAGTAAAAGCATTAGAAACAAATGCTAGAGTTCCAGTGGTCTGGCTCCAGTTTCAGGATTGTACAGGCTGTTCAGAGTCTTTCATCCGTTCAACACATCCAAAGACTGAAAGTGTATTATTTGATTTCATTTCACTTGAATATTCGGAAGTATTATCAGCCGCCTCTGGTTATCAAGTTGAATCAGCTCTAAAAAACGTAATCGAAAATTATAAAGGGGAGTATGTCCTTGCAATTGAAGGCAGTATACCTGATTCGGGTTATGCAATGATTGGTGGGGTTGACGCAAAGGAAAGTCTCTTGGAGGTAGCTGCAGATGCTAAAGCCATTATTTCCTATGGCAGCTGTGCATCTTGGGGTGGGATTCCAGCTGCGAAGCCAAATCCAACAGGTGCAAAACCAATAAAAAGCTTCGTCAATAATAAGCCTGTCATCATAGTCCCTGGCTGCCCTCCAATTGCAGAGGTTATGACAGGGGTTATTGCTCATATTATTACGTTTGGAGAGATTCCTGAACTAGATTCTGTTGGCAGACCAAAAGCCTTTTATCGACACCGTATTCATGATAAATGTAACAGGAGAGCCTATTTTGATGCAGGCTTGTTTGTAGAGTCCTTTGATGATGAGGGGGCAAAGCAAGGATATTGCTTATATAAGATGGGCTGTAAGGGGCCTACAACGTATAATGCATGCGCTGAAATGCGCTGGAACGGGGGTGTCAGCTATCCGATTCAATCCGGAAATCCATGTATTGGCTGCTCGGAAAAAGGGTTCTGGGATAACGGTCCATTCTTTGTAAGACGTGCAAAAATTCCAGGCTCTCAAACAACAGCAGATATCGACAAAATTGGTCTTACTGCTTTAGGTGTGACTGCTGCAGGTATTGCTGCACATGCAACGGGAACAGCCATTAAGAAGAAAAGTGATGATCGTCGAGGTGAAGAATAATGAGTGAAAGAATCGTAGTCGATCCGATTACAAGGATTGAGGGACATCTACGTATTGAAGCGGATATTGATGAAAGCGGAATGATTCAAGATGCATTTAGCTCAGGAACAGCTGTCCGTGGTATTGAGTTAATTGTAAGAGAACGTGATCCTCGTGATGTGTGGGCATTTGTACAGCGTATTTGCGGTGTCTGTACGTCTACACATGCATTGGCTTCCGTACGTTCAGTTGAAGATGCATTGGATATAAAAATCCCACCAAATGCCAGCCTCATACGAAATATTATGAATGAAGCGATATTTATTCATGATCACGTTGTTCATTTTTATCATTTACATGCATTAGACTGGGTCGATGTGGTAAGCGCGTTAAATGCCGATCCTAGTGAAACATCAAAGATTGCCCAATCGATTTCGAATTGGTCAAAATCATCACCAGGTTATTTTAAAGATGTTCAAAATAAGGTGAAAAAGGTAGTTGACAGCGGACAGCTGGGAATTTTTGCGAATGGTTACTGGGGACATCCAGCATACAAGCTTCCTCCTGAAGTAAATTTACTTGCAGTAGCACATTACCTGGAAGCGCTTGACTGGCAAAAGGAAATCGTAAAGATTCAAACCATACTGGGTGGGAAAAACCCTCATCCACATTATGTTGTCGGCGGGATGGCTACACCGCTTGATATTAACAGTGACAATGGTATTCATTCAGAACGTCTTATGCATATTTCCCAATTAATTGACCAGGCAAAGGAGTTTGTGAATCAAGTCTATATTCCTGATCTACTGGCAATTGGTTCTTATTATAAAGATTGGACCTATGGAGGGGGAATTAATAATTATTTAGCATATGGTGATTTCTCAACAGGTGATCATTACGATAAAAGTAAATATCGGATGCCAGGCGGGGTTATTTTAAATGGCAATGTAAAAGAAATCCACGAGGTGGATCTAAAGGATACATCGCATATTCAAGAGTTTATCGACCGTTCTTGGTACACATATGATGGAAAAGAAGGAAAACAAGGTAAACACCCGTCAGAGGGGGAAACGTCACTCCAATACACAGGACCAAAAGCACCTTACAAGAATTTAAATACTGATGAAAAGTACAGCTGGATAAAAGCACCGCGTTGGAAAGGGAAACCAATGGAAACAGGACCGCTTGCCCGCATGATGATTGGATATGCCGCAGGTAAAGAGGAAATTGTTACTATTGTGGATGAGACATTGAAAAAACTAGATCTACCGATTAGTGCTCTTCATTCAACACTAGGTCGAACGGTAGCTAGGGGGGTTGAATCCGTCCTTATTGCTGATTGGATGAGAAATGATATGGATCAACTATTAGCTAATATCAAAAATGGTGATCAAATCACATTTAATAGTTCAAAATGGGAGCCTGCTACATGGCCAAAGAATGCAAAAGGAGTCGGATGGATCGAGGCACCGCGTGGGGCTTTAGGCCATTGGATTGAAATTGAGAATGGTAAAACGAAAAACTATCAAGCTATTGTTCCAACAACCTGGAATGCATCACCGAGAGATGCTGAAAATAATATTGGCGCTTATGAGTCTTCCTTAATTGGAACGCCGCTCCTAGTGAAGGATCAGCCGCTTGAAATCATTCGGACCATTCATTCGTTTGACCCTTGTTTAGCTTGTGCTGTGCATTTGACTGACCTCGAAAGCAAGGTTCTAACGGAAATTAGGATTGGTTAGGAGGGCTGTAACATGTCAATTCCAACTCCGCTACAGAAAAGTAAAAAGGTTTTTTTAAAAAGAAGTAGAGAACCAAAGGTAACAGCTATCAAGCATGATGTCGTGAAGGTTTATGTCTGGGAGCTGCCAGTAAGGATTTTTCATTGGTTAAATGTAATTGCGATTATACTACTCATGTTAACTGGATTTTATATTGGTAACCCAATAGTTGGTGCATCAGTACACGAAGAAGCCTATTATTCGTTTGTGATGGGATGGATTAGGTACATTCACTTTTTTGCTGCATTTCTCTTTTCTTTAAATCTATTGTTCCGTTTTTACTGGGCTTTTAAAGGAAATAAGTATTCAACCTCAAACCCTTTTAAAATAGTTTTTTGGCGAGAAATCTTTGAAACTGTTAAATATTATTTATTCCTGAGAAATAAAAAGCCGCACTATGTAGGACATAATCCGCTTGCCCAACTAAGCTATTGGATATTCATTGGATTGGGTTCTGTTCTAATGGCTTTTACTGGCTTCTATATGTATGTAGAGCCACAGCCCGAGACATTCATTGGCAAAGTTTTTGCGTGGGTTCCAATACTGTTTGGTGGAAGCAGCTTTGCTGTTCGTTCATTGCATCATATTGGGGCATGGGGATTTATGGTTTTTATGCTGATTCATATTTATATGGCATTTCGTGAGGATTATATGCAGAGAAATGGTACGATGTCTTCCATCTTTACCGGTTATAAAACAGAAGCAAAACATGTAATGACAAATGGTGAGAAGCATGAAGGATAAACTACAGGATTATAACATTACAATAATGGGGATAGGCAATACGCTTTATGGAGATGAGGGGATAGGCATTTATGCTTTACCCCTCCTTGAGGAGTCCTTGAATCATCTTTCCGGAATAGATTTTGTAGATGGTACAACTGATGGAATGCGTCTGCTCGGACCTGTAGAGGACACTGATTATTTAATTGTCATTGATGCAATAAATGCCGGAAAACCCGGTGGTACCATTATCACTCTTTTTGATAACGAAATTCCGGCCTACATAGGACTTAAAATGTCTATCCATCAGTTAGGTTTTCAAGAGGTATTATATGCAGCGAAGCTTAGGGATAGATATCCAAAACATATCGCACTAATTGGAATGCAGCCTACAAATTTAGAGTTAGGTGTTGGTCTCTCAGAAATAAATCAGCAGCAGCTGCCATTTCTTGTTAATAGAGTCAAAGCACAGGTGCTTGAATGGAGAAAAGTGCAATGAATCGATTAGACTTTTTAAAAGAAATGAAAATGGGCTTTCTTAAAACAGTGTCTGCCTTATATGAGCCGGTAATGGATGAGGATCTTGCAAAGATTAATCAGGCTGCAGATCAATTATTAGGTGTCCAGTGGACTTTTCTTTTAAAAGAATGGCAGGGGATAGGAAAAATCGATCAAAAATTCGTGAAAGGGCAGCCTGTTGTAGTGATGTATAGGGATGATAATGTTTATGCCTACAGCGGAATCTGCCCTTCCTGTTCAAAGCTGATTCACATCAGCATACAAGAAGAAGTTTGTAAATGCCTATACTGTGAAAAGCAAGCTTCATTTATAAACGAAAAGGTGCCAGACAATTTAATTCTAACAGAATATCCACTAAAAAAGGAAAAGGATGGATATTATATTGCAATGAATAATGAAATACAGGATGGTCTATATGCATGAAATGGCATTAATGGCAGATATTTTAAACCTTATTCAGGAAGATGCGTATCTAAAGAAGATAGTGAAACTGAGTTCAGTGGAAATCATTGTCGGTGAGTTAAGTAATATCATGCCAGATGCGCTAGAAATGGCATTTGCTATTTATAAGGAGCAAAATCCCTTTTTATTTACAGAACAAGCTACATTACTTATATACATTGAAGCAGCAGAAGCAGAATGTGTTCTTTGCAAAACCGTCTATAAGCCTAGTCAAAAATTATCCATTTGTCCTAATTGTCATTTTCCTTCTGGAAGGATGATATCAGGAGAAACGTTTCAAATTCAATCTTACGAAGGAGAGAAACAAAATGAAAGTCACCTTGAGAACAGATGTACTGACAAACAATAACAAAGCAGCTGAATTTAACCGTGAATTATTCAAGGAGACGAATACACTGGTTATTAATATTATGAGTTCACCAGGTGCAGGTAAAACGACTATATTGGAGGAAACGGTGCGTGCATTATCTTCTCGTTATCGAATAGCTGTCATTGAAGGGGATTTGGCAACAGAACGTGATGCGGACCGAATTCGGGCTCTTGGTGCACAGGCTGTGCAAATCAATACACATGGGGGCTGTCATTTGGATGCTCGTATGATTGCTGCATGTCTGGCAGAATTTAATCTGGAGGAAATAGACCTTTTATTTATTGAAAATGTTGGGAATCTAGTTTGTCCTTCAGGCTATGACCTAGGGGAACATCATAAAGTGGTGGTCCTTAGTGTTCCTGAAGGGAATGATAAAATTCCTAAATACCCCATAATGTTTATGCGTACAGAATTAGTGTTATTAAATAAAGTTGATTTACTTCCATATCTTGATTTTGATGTTCGTGTTGCAATAGCTGATCTAGAGGGAATCAACCCAGCTTCTAAGCTTCTGTCGGTTTCCGCAAAAACAAAGGAAGGTCTTGCTAGTTGGTTTTCCTGGATTGAAGAGGCATATAGCTTATGCTTGAAGCGAGAAATGTAATCGTTCAAGGAAGAGTACAAGGTGTTGGTTTTCGTCCTTTTATATATCAACAAGCAAAGAAATGGTGCTTAACAGGGACTGTTCAAAATAATATGGATGGCGTAAAAATTCACATCGAAGGAAAAACAGATGACATAACTGGATTTCTGGCTGAATTACCTGTTAACAAACCCCGGCTATCAAGGATTGATGACATTCATGTAGAAAATGTAGTAAGACAAAATGGACATTCTTTTACCATTATCGCAAGTGAAAGAATAGGGACATCTATGCTAGTGATTCCGATAGATTCGGCGACTTGTGATGATTGCCTAGAAGAAATGAAGGATCCACTGGATTTTCGTTTTCAGTACCCCTTTATTAATTGTACGCAATGTGGACCGCGATATACGATTATTAATGAGCTACCCTACGATCGTCCATACACGTCAATGGGCTCATTTTCATTTTGTTCGAAGTGTGAAAATGAATATGTAGATCCAACAAATCGTCGCCATCATGCACAGCCAGTTGCGTGTCCAACGTGTGGACCTCAAGTAAAACTAATTTCAGTTAACAGTGAGGAAATAAACGCAAAAGACCCACTGGTGGCGGCTTCCGCTTTCCTAGCTGAGGGGAAAATTCTAGCCATTAAAGGAATTGGTGGATATCATCTATGCTGTGATGCGACTAACGCACAGGCAGTGCGCTTATTACGTGATCGTAAGGGAAGACCCATCCGACCGCTTGCAGTGATGAGCGCTTCAATAGGTGAAGTAAAGAGATATTCCGTGATTTCGCCTGAAGAAGAAACATTGCTAAAAAGTCCCGAAGCTCCTATTGTCATCTTATTAAAAAACAAAGAGGGTATTTTAGCTCCCGAAATTGCCCCAGGAATGGGTACAGTCGGTGTGATGCTTCCTTATACACCGCTTCATCATTTACTCATGCAACAAAGTCAGTTGAATTCACTTGTCATGACAAGCGCTAATCCATCCGGGCTGCCCATTTTGTACGAAGATAGGGAGGCGGTCCATTACTTATATGGAATAGCTGATTATATTTTGACACATAACCGCGATATTCTTCATCCTGTTGATGATTCAGTTCTGCAAATATCTGCTGGAAAAACGGACTTCTTCCGCCGCTCAAGAGGATATGTGCCAGATCCATTTTTAACGACACAGGATGTACATGGGATTGTCGGTTTTGGAGGTCAGCAAAAAACAACCTTTTCAATTGGTCGTAATCAACAGGTATTCATCGGTCCTCATATTGGTGACCTTGAAAACATGGAAACACTTGAGCATTACAAACAGGAGCTTGATCATTTATTGAAATGGATTAGCATCCCATATGAGACAGCTGTCATTGACCTGCATCCATATTATAATGTTCGCAATTTAGTAGAAAGATACCCATTTAAGGATGTAGTTGAGATTCAGCATCACCATGCACATATGGCTTCATGTATAGCAGATAACGAACTTGAAGGTAAGGTATTCGCTGTAATTTTAGATGGAACTGGCTATGGGCTGGATGGGAATATTTGGGGTTTTGAGGTATTTTATGGTGATAGCGGGAATTTTGAACGACTTTCCCATTTGGCATATACGCCTCTGCCAGGCGGTGAAAAATGCATTAAAGAACCATGGAGGAATGCTGTTGGAATGATGCTGGCATTACATGGTAATAAAGGCAGAGAACTTTGTCTTGAGAGATTTCCTGGACGTGAGCCTGAAATAAATGTCTTGGAGAGAATGGTTGAAAAACAGGTGAATACTGTTTTGGCTGGTACCTGTGGAAGACTATTTGATGCGGTCTCAGCCTTAACTGGTATCTGTACCATATCTACTTATGACGGTGAGGCTGCTATCCGGCTTTCTGAATATACAGAACTGCAAGCTAATACATATATCTATCCTTTTCAAATCCAGCAATCTGAAAAGTTATTACGTTTTGATTTTTCCAATATGCTTCTCGAAATCTGTCAAGATATCAATCGGGGCCGTGACATCAAAATGATAAGCACTGCCTTCCATGAAACACTTGTTCAAGCCATTACCTGCTGTTTAAAACAATTAAAGCATCGGAATCCGAATTACTCCAATCGCGTTGTTTTTTCTGGCGGCAGCTTCCATAATCGTTATTTAAAAGAGAGGCTTTTGGAGGAGCTGGCTAAGCATGATTTTCAAGGGTATGTACATCAAAAGGTACCCTGCAATGATGGAGGTTTATCATATGGGCAATTAATGGCGGCAGCTGCGAAAAGGAGGGCTGAAAAATGTGTGTAGGAGTACCGGCTAGAATCATTGAACTCTATGAATACAGTGCGCTTGTTGATGTTATGGGTGCTCAAACAACGGTAGGTATCATATTTGTTCCGGAGGTATGTATCGGAGATTATGTAATTGTCCATGCAGGGCAGGCAATGTCTGTCATTGATGAAGAGTATGCGAAAGAAAGTGCAGAGGAATGGAGGAAGTTTTCTTATGCTCGAAACAATGCGGCAATCGACCAATCCTGATATTTGTAAGGCCATGTTAGAAGCAGTACATAAAAAAGCAGAGCAATTTCAAATTAACAACGGACGTCTGCCAGTATATATGGAGGTATGTGGCTCTCATACGATGGCTTTGGCAAGAACAGGTATCAAGCAAGCGTTAAAGGATAGTGTGCAATTCGTTTCTGGACCTGGCTGCCCTGTTTGTGTAACAGCCCAGGAATCAATTGATAGCATGATTGGATTGGCTAAGGATGAACGAACAATTATCTGTACATTTGGAGACATGATGCGTGTGCCCGGTTCAACAAAAACGTTAGTAGAGGAGAAAGCAAGTGGGAAAGATATAAGAGTCTTATATTCTCCTATAGAGGCCATTTCTATTGCGGAATCTAATCTGGATAAGGAGGTAATATTTCTTGGGATTGGCTTCGAAACAACGATCCCCATCCTCGCTTTTTTGGTTCAAATGGCCGTTGAAAAACAAATGACTAATTTTTCAATTTGGATGGCAACGAAGCTGGTTGAACCTATATTGCGATATTTGCTTGAAGCAGCGGAAGTGCAGCTTGACGGGTTTATTCTTCCTGGCCATGTATCCATCGTGTTAGGTGAAAGCTCCTATCAATATTTGCCACAAGAGTATGGAATGTCGGGTGTCATTACGGGCTTTGAACCTGCTGAATTGTTAAGCGGTATAAATAAACTTCTTGACCTTTCATTAAAGAAGGAAGCAGCTATTATTAATGACCATCCTTCAATTGTTACAAAGCAGGGAAATGCCGTAGCACAAGAGTTAATGCATCGTTATTTTTATAACAGCAATGAAGCCTGGAGGGGGATTGGAAATATTCCTTCAAGCGGAATGGATTTGAAACCTGAATATGAGCGGTTTAATGCTAAAACGAAATATCAGGTACATACGGTAACGGTAAAGAAAACAAAATGTCGTTGTGGGGAAGTAATAAGAGGAATGATTTCACCTGAAAAATGTCCGTTATTTGCAAAGGCATGTCATCCGTTACATCCTATTGGTCCTTGTATGGTTTCAACAGAGGGAAGCTGCTCAGCCTATTATCACTATATGAGGGAGAGTTATTGATGAATAAGGTCATTAGTCTTGCCCATGGAGACGGAGGAGAATTAAGCCACAGACTGATCCGTGATCTTTTTGTGAAGAATTTTGGTCATTATAAGGAAGCGATGTTCGATGCTTCATATATACAGTTACCTGCAAACAATATTGCAGTCACGACAGATTCTTTTGTCGTGAAGCCACTATTTTTTCCGGATTGTTCAATTGGAAAGCTGGCAGTAGCAGGCACAGTAAATGATCTAGCTGTGAGTGGGGCTAAGCCATTGTATTTAACCTGTGGTTTTGTCATTGAAGAGGGCTTTTCAGTTAATGATTTAGAAAAAATTGTCTCAGACATGGCAAACGAAGCTAAGGCGGCAGGCATTTCTATAATTGCTGGTGATACAAAAGTGGTTGAAAAGGGAAGCTGCGATGGGGTATATATCAATACAACCGGTATAGGAATTATTCAAAGGCAGAACGTGATTCCTAACTTTAAGTCAGGTGATGCTATCATTTTGTCGGGAACACTTGGTGACCATGGCATCGCTATCCTTACAGCACGAGGAGAGCTAGGTATACACGTTCCGGTAGCAAGTGATTGTTCCTCATTGAATTCAATGCTTGAAGATGCAGTCCAAGCTGCGGGTGACGTGCGGATCATGAGAGACCCTACTAGGGGAGGGCTTGCGACTACTCTAGTTGAGATTGCAGAGGATTTTTCCCTTTCCCTTGTTATTTGTGAAAAGGATATTCCCGTGAAAGAGCAGGTACAAGGTGCCTGCGATTTACTTGGATTTGACCCGCTTTATCTAGCAAATGAAGGAAAAGCAATTATTATTGTAGAAAGTGAAAAGAAGGATGCTGTATTACATGCGTTACATATGTATCCTGAAGGAAAGGATGCAGTTTGTATTGGGAAGGTTGTCAAAACAGAGCAGCCCTCCGGTCAATTGTACTTAGAAACACTGCTTGGAACAAAGCGAAGAATAAATCGTTTGGCAGGCGTCATGCTGCCGCGAATATGCTAAATAAAGAATAATCAAAAGTACCGGATACTTTCGGTACTTTTTTTATGCATATATTAGAAAATGTTATTTCCCTAAAATTATTATTGCTAGTATAATGGTAAATGATTGCATAATAAGGAAGTGAATAGATTGACAAATAAAGTTAAAATTGTAACAGATTCGACTGTGGATCTTACTCAAGACGTATTAGATAAATATGATATTGAAATTGTCCCATTAACGATTAGTATAGGTGGAGAAACATATACAGATAGAGTCGACATTACACCTTCTCAATTTATGTTGAAAATGAAGGAGTCACAAGAATTACCAAAAAGCTCACAGCCTTCTGCAGGTGCATTTGTAGAAGTATATGACAGGCTGGGGTCACAAGGCTATGATGTAATTTCAATACACATGACCGGTGGAATGAGCGGGACGGTAAACTCTGCTGAAAGTGCGGCAAAGATGACAGAGACAAATGTAACGGTTGTCGATTCGCGATATATTTCGAAAGCGTTGTCTTATCAAGTAATTGCGGCAGCGTCCCTTGCTTTAGAAGGCACAAGTGTAGAAGCGATAATAAGGAGAGTAGACGAGATTCGGAAGAATACTAGGCTTTTTGTTGTAGTGGATACATTAGAAAATTTGGTTAAAGGAGGGAGAATTGGAAAGGGGAAAGCAATCATAGGGTCCCTTTTAAATATTAAACCAATTGCTTCATTAGAAAATGGTGAATATACGCCGGTTGCTAAAGTTAGAAGCCACGCCCAGGTCGCAAAATTTCTTGCAGCCCAGTTTGCTGAGGATACGAAGGGGAAATTAATTAAAGGTGTAGACATTGTTCATGCAGATGGATATGCGCTAGCGCAAAAAGTCAAGAAAGCCATATTTGATACAACAGGATTTGAGAAAATTACCATTGAAGAAACTACTCCGATTGTCAGCACCCATACAGGACCTGGAGCGATAGGATTTATGTACTATTTTCAATAGGTTAAAGAAAACCGTTTGAATTTTCTTCGAATGGTTTTTTTATTTCAAAAAAAAGCCTGTTTGCTGAAATCATATTATTTTCTTTGGATGAAAAAACATCTAATGATAGAATGATAGTAGTGTTGTTTTCTATTATTTACAAGTCATTAATAGTTTAATAGAAATATGGTCTCTTTAGAAGGAATTGTATCAAGGATTGTCGAATAACCTAGAAGTGTTATTTTTTAAATATTCGAGATATTGAATCGAAGCTAATAGACATGTGAAAAGGAATTGAGGACAAACGAATGAAAGACTTTCTCAAAAATATATCACTGTTTAAAAAACTGCTTATTTTATCGTTTTTTATTACGTTTATGATTGTGGCTATTACATCTGTCTTTAGTTATTTTCTACAGTCCAAGCAAATGGAAGAACTTTTGTCTGAACATGCAATGGATGTAGCAGCTTTATGGAGCACAACGATTAACTCTGATGATGTCGAAACCGTACTGATAACTAAAAATGAGCGTAATGCAGATTTTGTGGAATTGAAAAACAGCCTTTCAAATTTTACGAATAAAAATATTCTATATTTAAATAGCTTTATTGTTGATAGTGAACAAACAAAAAAGGATGAAGTGTTTATTATTACCTCTGATGAAAGAAAGAAAAAGAATGGATGGCTTTCACTATCAAGCTATAAAACAAATGAAGAATGGCTGGCTGGCTATCAGAAAGTAGTGCAGTCAAAAAAGGCGGCACACAGTAAGGTTTACCGTGATGAGAATGGAGCATGGATTACGGCTTTTTCACCAATCGTTAACAATAAAGGTGAAATGATTGCCTTGTTTGGAGTAGATATTCATGCAGATTCCATCGTAGCTGCTCAAAAGAAATATATATTCTTTTTAATTGCCCTGTTTTTATTCATGTCACCATTTATTTACATTATTTTGAAAAAAGGGTTTAATAAGGCATTGGAGCCGGTTCATGAATTAATAAAAGGGTTTAATGAAGTCAGTAATGGAAATTTTGATGTAAATCTCAAAGTAACAGATAATTCAGACTTAGGTTTGTTATGCGATCGATTTAATCTCATGGTTAAACAGCTGTCCATTCTTGTTGAAAAACTTCCTGTTACCAATGACAAAAAGAGTTCAACTGACCAACAGAATGCGATACATAAATTAGAAGAGGTTTTTGATGAGGTGGAAAGCATTATCGAAAGCTCAAAGCTGATACGTGAATTACAGCGGGCTGAGAAAATGAATGCAATTGGACAATTGGCTGCATCTGTTGCACATGAGATTAGAAATCCAATGACTGTTGTAAAGGGCTTTTTACAGATATTCCTTGCAAAAGAACAAATGAGTGAAGAAGAACGTATGTATATTCGACTGATGATTGATGAGATGAATCGTGCTGAGACAATTATTAATGATTATCTATCATTGGCCAAGCCGGATATGGAGCAAACGGAAAGTATTGCTGGAAAAGAGCTTGCTGAAAAGGTAATGGATTTAATGAACTCATATGCCATGATGTCAAAGAATATTTTTATGCTGACACCAGTTCTGGAGGATATCACTGTAAAAGGGATTAAAAATGAGCTTCAGCAGGTTTTGATCAATATGTTAAAAAATAGCATAGAAGCAATGAAGGAAGGCGGAGAATTACGTTTAAGCCTTTATCAAGAGGGTCAATACGGTATTTTTGAAATTAGTGATACTGGAATTGGTATGACAAAAGAAGAAATGGAGCGGCTTGGTACTGCTTTTTATTCCTTAAAGGAAAAAGGGACCGGTATGGGGTTAACGGTTTGTTATCAAATTATTGAAAGAATGAAAGGTAGAATTGAGGTTGAAAGTGAAAAGGGAGTGGGGACAACATTTAAGATTTTTGTTCCTATTTGCCAATAATTTTATACTAGAAGGTGCTTTTCACAAATCAGACAATCATTTTTCTTTCTTCTTTCATGAAGTTTTGCTAAAATAATAACAATTAAGAATCGTTCAAACGGGGGTTGCATTGTGAAATTTCGGATTCTTTTGTTAGTTTTAGTATCCGCAGTAGTCCTGCTATCTGCATGCGGCGGCATAAAAAATCCAAATAATTGGCCTGTATCAGACTTTACCTATACAGATCAAAATGGAGAGTCTTTTGGTTTAAAGGATTTAAAAGGAAAGGTTTGGGTTGCAAATCTTGTTTTTACAAACTGTGAGGACGTTTGTCTACCAATGACCGCTAACATGAAAAAATTGCAGGATGAAATGAAGAAAGAAGGAATCGAAAATATCCAGTTTGTCTCCTTTAGCGTTGATCCAGAAGTGGATACACCGCAGGTATTACATGAGTTTGGAAAGAAATTTAGTGCAGACTATAGTAATTGGCATTTTCTAACTGGATACACACAGGCGGATATCGAAAAATTTACGTTGGATACCTTTAAAACATTGGTAAAAAAGCCTGAGGCTGAAGACCAGGTCATACATGGTACAAGCTTCTATTTAGTTGATGGCGAAGGCAAGGTAATGAAGGATTACTCCGGCTTAGCTGATATTCCAATGGAACAGATAATAAAAGATATTAAGACTTTGCAATAGGCCTAATTTTAGGCCTTTTTTATTTCGGTTCTATCAAATATGCATGATATAATGAATTTACTTTCCAAGGGCTTAGAGATGGGATGAAAAATCCTCATCCCTCAAAAAGACCTCTTGAGACAAAAAGGGATTAAACAAAGATGCTTTAAAAAGCAGTTGAGTCGTAATGACTAGTTTCGAACACAGGAGGAAGTTTCGTTGAAGGAAGTACAATGGAAAAGGTTGTTTTACCTGCTCTTGGCTATTAACGGTGCAGTGTTGGTTGCTTTTTTTATCTTTTTTACATTATTATTCAGTAGTCCGACTGAAGAAGGGAGAATTCCAAATAAAGCTAGGAATGAGAATGATGTTTATTTTCAAGTAAAAACAAATAAACAGGATTTAAATAGAGTAATTAATCATTACTTAGAAGAGGAGCTATCTGGAAAATTTGATTATGAACTAATACTAACGGATGAAGTGGAATTATATGGGACTCTCCCTGTTTTTAGCAGTGAGGTGGGAATGAAGCTGACATTTGAACCGCATCCTCTTGAAAACGGAGATATTGAATTAGAGCAGAAAACCATGTCGATTGGTAGATTATCACTGCCTGTAACCATGGTTTTAAAATTTATTCAAAACAGTTATCAGGTCCCTGATTGGGTAATAATCCAGCCGGATGAAGAAAATATATATATATCGTTACAAAATATGAAACTAAAGAGTGATCTTGACGTTAGGGTAAATGAATTTAATTTGAAAAAAGATGATATTTCATTTTCCTTAGGGGTTCCTATGAAAGAAAAATAGTATCATAAAGAGGTGTAGTTATGCAAGAACATAAATATGAATTGGCAACATTTGCAGGTGGCTGTTTCTGGTGCATGGTAAAACCCTTCGATGAAGAACCGGGTATCATGAAGGTGGTATCAGGGTATACAGGTGGAACAAAGGAAAATCCTACATATCAAGATGTATGCTCAGAAACGACCGGCCATTATGAAGCCGTTCAGATTACGTTTGATCCAGCGATTTATTCCTATGAAAAGCTGTTATCGATTTATTGGCAGCAAATTGATCCAACTGATGCAGGCGGACAATTCTATGATCGGGGACAATCTTACCAAACAGTGATCTTTTATCATAATGATAAACAGAAACAAGCGGCAGAGCATTCAAAGCTGCAGTTAGAACTAAGCGGAAGGTTTACTAAGCCAATTGCAACAGTCATTCTTCCAGCCAAAACATTTTATCCGGCAGAGGAATATCATCAGCACTATTATAAGAAAAATCCGGCGCATTATGAAAGATATCAATTCGGCTCAGGTCGAAGGGCATTTATAGACAAACATTGGGGGAATATATAATGACAAATATGGAAGAAAACAGAAAAAAATTAACATCAATCCAATATGAGGTTACACAAAATAATGGAACAGAGCCACCATTTCGTAATGAATATTGGAATGAATTCCGCGAGGGAATCTATGTAGATATTGTTTCAGGCAAGCCATTATTTTCTTCAAAAGATAAATTCGATGCAGGCTGTGGCTGGCCAAGTTTCACAAAGCCATTGACGGAGGAAGAAATGGTTGAAAAAACAGATACAAGTCATTTCATGGTTCGGACGGAGGTTAGAAGTAAAACAGCTGACTCGCATCTTGGTCATGTATTTAATGACGGACCAGCACCAACAGGACTTCGCTACTGCATCAATTCAGCATCAATGAAATTTATTCCGAAAGAAAAATTGGAGGAAGAGGGCTTTAAAGAATATTTAAAGCTATTTGAATAAGAGTAAGGAGTGACGGTTTCTATTCCCGGTCACTCCTTTATTTATTTAAATACGAGAACAGAAGAAAGCTGGACATTGTGCTCAGTAGTTTTATTGTTAACTGACTTTGTACCTGTTGTTATAAAGGTAACGACATGATCTCCTGGCGGTATACCGCTGGTGATGTATAGTACTCTATCCTTTCTAATCGGCCACCATGTAGAGATTCTTGTAACAAACTGATTATCAATTAATACGTCCATCTCTCCGCCTTGTTCATGTTTCAACACCTTTACACCTAGATTTGTGCCATTAAAGGGAAATGTGATACGAGCTCCCTTTTCATCGCTTACGTAATAACTATTAAAAGGGTGGAATAAATCGTTTTTCTCCTTATATTGTGAGATTTCGTTTATCGTTAACTCATTTACATGTGTGAGTGGTGCATTTTTAATTGAAACCTGTTTTCCTGTTTCAATTCCACTTGTAATGGCAGCGAAAATGGAATCTGCGTAAAGCTTATAGCCTAATCCGTTTGGGTGGATGAAATCGGCTGTAAGTTGAGCTTCCGTATAGACTGACTTTTGAAATGGGATACGCATATCAATGTGGTTAGCATGATAATGTTCTGAGATCTTTTTGATCTCAGCTGCAAATGGTTCCTGCTTCAGACAGCTTTCTGTAATGGTTATTAGTTCTGCATCGGGATATTTTGTTTTAATTTCGCGAATTAGCCCTTCATAATAATAGGAAAATTGTTTTACATCCATATATTTTCGATCATTTTCACCGAATATCAAGAAGACTAAATCAACAGTAGAAGGAATTTTTGCTTTTTTAAATAAATAGAGACCTTCAAAGGCAGTTGCCCCGCTTTGGACAACGGAGTGTCTTTTTAATTCCATTTGATAGTTTTTCTTCATTTCCTTTTCCCATTGCGAATACCACGTAAGAGAACGGTCTTCAACGCCGGCGCCTCGTCCTATGCTGTCTCCGATGATTAGGTAATCTATTCTATGCTTTTTACCAATCTTTTCATAGACTGGAGTGGATTTACTTATGGCTGTTTCATGATAAATGAGGAAAAACAAGCTAAAGCATATTGAGATTATCAGCATTAGGGCAGCTATATTTCTTCCTTTTGTACTCATACAAATTGCCTCCCATGCAGATTACATATGTATATATGATTAGAGTTGAGTCCGTTATGTCATCCATATTATTAGATTACCGTATCCTGAGAGTTAATATCAGTCTATTTTATTGAAATTGAAAAATAAGATTTTTTCGAATTTAATTATAATTCTGCTTCTGCTTCTGCCGTTTTTATTTTACAAGGAGAGACGGAAATACATAAGGTACAACGAATTTGGAAATAGATTATTTATTTGTGGAATAGAGTAGAATTCTCTCTAAAACACGAACAATTAGTTATTAATAAAAAATATTATTCGTATTATTGATTGACGAAAGCCCTTTCTTCTGATATATTTACTGATGGTTAAGTTAAACGCGAAAGAGTGACAGCTAGGGGGAAGGACATATGAAGCAAAATTATGATGTAATTGTTGTTGGAGCTGGACCTGCGGGTATTTTTACCTGCTATGAATTAACATTGAAAATGCCTGAAGCAAAAGTATTATTAATTGACAAAGGCCATGATATATATAAAAGAAATTGCCCGATATTAGAAAAGAAAATTGAAAAATGTCCTCCTGCAGCTGGAAGGAAAGAATTTGCAGGATGTCTTCCAGCATGCTCCATCACGAATGGATTTGGCGGTGCAGGTGCCTATTCAGATGGAAAGTTTAATATTACGAGTGAATTTGGCGGCTGGATGACAGATTATTTGTCAGATTCAACCGTATTAGAGCTGATCAAGTATGTTGATGAAATCAATTTACAGCATGGTGCAACGACTAGTATAACAGATCCATTAACAGATAAAGTGCGGGAAATTGAAAGACGCGGGTATGCAGCTGGCCTGAAATTATTAAGAGCTCAGGTGCGTCATTTAGGAACGGAACAAAATCTTGAAATAATGAAAAGTATTTATGAATATTTAAAAGATAAAATTGAAATGGCATATAAAACAGAAGTAGAAGATTTAATTACAGAGCGCACTGCAGAAGGCTGGAAGGTAAGTGGAGTACAGCTGAAAACAGGTGAAGAAATTACTTCTGAAAAAGTGGTTATTGTACCTGGCCGTGATGGATCTGTGTGGCTTTCTAAACTTCTGAAAAAACGCCGCCTTCGCATGTATAATAATCAAGTGGATATTGGTGTAAGAGTTGAAACCTCCAATATTGTGATGGAAGAGATTAATGAGCATTTATATGAAGGAAAGTTTACGTTTAATACATCTGTGGGTACCCGTGTACGTACCTTCTGCAGCAATCCATCCGGACATGTCGTTGTCGAAAACCATTCGGGCAGTATGTTGGCTAATGGTCATGCGTATCGCGATCCTAAGCTTGGAAGCCCGAATACAAATTTTGCGTTATTGGTTTCACATGTCTTTTCAGAGCCGTTTGATAAACCTAATGAATTTGCCCACGCTATTTCAAAATTAGCCAATAGCTTATCGAACGGGGGAATTATTGTACAAAAATATGGCGACATTTTAAAAGGAAGACGATCAACAGAAAAAAGAATTAAAGAAGGTTTTGTTGAGCCAACCTTAAAAGAAGCTGTGCCTGGTGATTTAGGACTTGTTCTTCCGTATAATACATTGAAGAGTTTAGTTGAAATGACGGAAGCGTTAAACCACGTAACTCCTGGTATTGCTTCAGAGCATACATTATTTTATGGGGTGGAGGCTAAATTTTATTCCGCAAGACCAAAGCTGAATGACCGCTTCGAAACTGAAATTAGTGGTTTATATGTAGGAGGAGACGGAGCCGGAGTGACCCGCGGCTTGGCGCAGGCAAGTGCATGCGGTGTTTGGATTGCTCGTGACATCATTGAACACGTAAAAGGAGCCTCCAAGAAAGAAACGGCATTATTATAATTTTGGTGTCAGGCACCTCAAAAAGACAGCTGTCCATTTGAGGTGCCTGACACCTGACTGAAAGAAAAAGGTGGAGATTAGGATGTTTGCAGATCGGCTTAAGCCTGGTGATGAAATACGTGTCATTGCACCATCGGCAAGTATGGCATTATTGAAAGAAGATCAAATAAATATTGCGGTTAACCGATTAACGCAACTTGGCCTTCGTGTTACGTTTGGTGAACATGTTTACAAGCATGATGAATTTTATAGTACATCGATTGAAGAAAGAGTAAAAGATCTACATAATGCTTTTTCGGATAACAGCGTAAAATGCATATTGTCAGGATTAGGTGGCTATAACGCTAACCAGCTTTTAGACCATCTAGACTATGATTTAATCCGCAAAAATCCGAAAATTTTTTGTGGATTTGGTGATATGTCTGTTTTAAGTCTAGCTATTTATCAAAAAACAGGCCTCGTTACATATATTGGTCCCGACTTATCTGTCTTAGGTTATAAACATGGTGTGGAGTATACCATTGATATGTTTTTAAATGCGTTAACAAATGACGCGCCATACGAGATTTACCCATCCTCACAATGGAGTGAAGATCATTGGTATAAGGAAAAGGATGATGTTTCATTTTACGAGCAGAAAGAGTATCTGGTTTTGCAAGCTGGAAAAGCAGAAGGAGTGATTGTGGGAGGAAATATAACAAATCTATCCTTGCTTCAGGGAACAGTGTACAGACCATCACTTCAAAATGCGATCCTTTTCATCGAGGCAGACAGTGAATTGTATCCGCAAACCTTTGATCGCACATTACAATCGCTGCTACAGCAGCCGGATGCAAAGGATTTAAGGGCTGTTTTAATCGGTCGTTTTCAAAAAGAATCGAATATGACAGAAGCTGCTATTCGAAAGATCGTTGACACGAAAGCTGAATTAAAACATGTACCGGTCATTGCAAACGTAAACTTTGGTCATGTGCATCCGGTAGCAACAATCCCTGTTGGAGCACATGCGACGGTTGTTGCAAATGTTGATGATATTGAAATAATGATAGAGCAAACGGAAGAAATTGAATAGCGATTAAAAGTGTAAAGAGTATCTTTACACTTTTTTACTTTTTAACAAACTGTATATTCAACCAAGGAATAGGTTAACTTGTTTTTCATGTAAACTTTCCTTACGTAAATTTTCAGAAAGTATTGACAAGTAACATAAATCTGCATAAAATAGAGAATATCAAACGGATGTTATATTTCCTTACATCTAATGAAATATTATATAACATCTGAATAAAGAGGGGAGATAAAGATATGGATCCAATATTTTTAATGAATAGTTTATGGGTTATGCTAGGTGCAATCTTAGTCATATTTATGATTGGCGGCTTTATTCTACTTGAAGCAGGCTCGACAAGGATGAAAAATGCGGGGCATATTGCAGGAAAAACGATTTTTACTTTCGGCCTTGCTTCCATTATCTATTGGGCTGTTGGATATGGTTTCACGTTTGGTGATAATGCAAATTTCTTTGTTGGATTAAGTGATTTCTTTTACTCAGGAGCACAAATTGAAGATGCAAGTTTAGCAACATCTGTGTTCTTTGTCTTCCAGCTAGCATTTGCAGGAATTTCTATTACGATTGCATTAGGTGGTTTTGCAGAGCGAGCGAAATTCTCTGCTTATGTAATCTTTACGATTCTTTTCGGAGCACTTATTTATCCAGTTATTGCTCATTGGATTTGGGGAGGCGGCTGGTTAGCTGAGCACGGTAAACAAGACTTTGCGGGTTCTACAGTTGTACATTTAACGGGTGCGATGGCTGCTTTAGCAGCAACGATTTTATTAAAACCACGAATTGGAAAGTATAATGCGGATGGGACCGCGAATAATCTTGCTGGACATAACCAAGTGTATACAGCTTTAGCTGTATTAATCCTCTGGGTAGGCTGGTTTGGATTTAATGCTGGTAGTACTGTAGCAGTTGATGAAGGCTTCTTCGGATTTGTTGCCTTGAACACAAATCTAGCAGCAGGAGCTGGTGCGGTTGCAGCAACATTAATTTCTTGGGTTGTACTCGGTAAACCGGATGTACCAACCATTTTGAACGGTGCTTTAGCAGGGCTTGTGGCAATAACTGCATCATGTGCATTTGTAGATACTTGGGGAGCGGTCGTCATAGGTTTTATCGCAGGAATCATCGTTTTCTACAGTGCCAGATTCTTTGAAAAGAAAAAAATCGACGATCCAATCTTTGCTTTATCCGTACATGGTACAGCAGGGGTTTGGGGAACATTGTCCACTGGGTTCTTTGCAACACCCGAGCTTGCTTCAGTTGGTCTTCCTGGTTTATTTTACGGAGGCGGACTTGAACAATTAGGTGTACAATTAATGGGAGTTGTTTCTTCAGGTCTATACGCCTTTGTCATTTCTTTTATCATCCTGTTTGTCATGAAAAAATTGGTTGGAATTCGTGTAACGGAGGAAGAAGAGATAATGGGCTTGGATATGAGCGAGCATGGAAGCTACGGATATCCGGAGCAATTTACGGCAAGTGAAGCAAAATTGGATTCATAATAAACAAATGCCTCTGAAAAGGAGGCTTTTGTTTTAACTATTGTTTTCAGATTAATTTAATGAAAGCTACCTAATTAGTTGAGGTGTGTATGGATGGCAAACGATTTTGATTCTTATGAATCTATCAGGAAGTGGAAGGAAAACCATTTAAGCGAATATGCTTATGATACGTATACACTTAATCAGTTTCATGACCTAATCATGAACAAAGTGTTTGAAGCGGCCATTACACGCATAGATAATGGAAAACCTCCATGTGATTTTTGCTGGTTTATAGCTGGAAGCGGAGGCAGGCTGGAGCAGGGTCTGATCAGTGATCAAGATCATGGAATCATTTTCAAGAAATCAAGCGTTGAGAACGAAAGTTATTTTTTACAGCTCGGGAAGGAGGTTTCCTATGGACTTCATGTTGTTGGATACCCATACTGCCAAGGGAAAATTATGAGTTCGAATCCAATGTGGTGTAAATCCTTGGAAGTCTGGCTGGAGCAGCTCTACCGTTGGATGGAAGAAGGTAGCTTAGAATCGATACGTAATCTGCAAATATTCTATGATGCCAGGGGTTTGTATGGAGAGGGTGATTATGTTCAACAGTTGAAAGCCTTTATTTATCAATACCAAAGCAATCAGCCGGGAATTATTAAGCGTTTGATGGAGAGTGTCATGCATATCAAAAATGCTATCGGACCTCTTGGTCATTTTATTCCCATTGAATATGGCAAATATCAAGGTTGTATTGATTTGAAGTATTCTGCTTTTCTCCCATACGTAAATGCCATTCGTTTATTAGCTATCAGGGAAGGGCTATACGAAACATCTACTTTAGACCGAATGGATGCCTTATTACAATGTAATGGTGCTGAAGTAGAGCTGATAAATAGTAGAAGTAATTTTCAACAGCTTTTAGATTACCGGCTTATTTTAGCAAAAGGGAATCGGTATGAAGATGCTCATTATTTACAAATAAGTACACTTGAAAAGCATGATAGAAAAGTCTTAAAACAAATTCTAAAGGATGGGAAAAGGCTTCATCAGCATGTCATCAAACTTATTGAAAAAGAAATAGGGTGTTAATTATGGCGTTTGAACCGTTTTTCCATTTTATGAGGGGAATACGTGGTAAGTTAAATAGCGGTGCTCTTACTGGCGCTTCAGGAGGACAAAATGCGCAGCAAATAGCGTATGTTAGAAATTTGCAAAAGGAAATAAAACAGAGTGACGATTTGCACCTCCCATTAAATCAATTGAGTGTTGTTATTTTTGATATAGAAACCACTGGGTTTTACCCTGAAAAGGGTGATGACATCATTTCAATTGGAGCGGTAAGAATGGTTGGTGATACAATTTGTGACGACACCTTTTATTCGCTAATCCGATTAGAAAAAGAGCTTCCTGTAAAAATTGAACAACTAACAGGATTAACCTCTGAAATGTTAAAGGATGCACCTGCGTTAGCAGATGTTATGATGCAATTTTATCACTTCACAAAAAATTCCACCCTCGTTGCCCACCATGCGAATCATGAAAAAAGCTTCTTACAAAGTGCAAATTGGAAGCTTTTTCGTACTCCATTTAAATACCGAATTGTTGATACATCTTTTCTCTATCGAGTTGCAGAACCAGAATGTCAATTTTATAGATTAGAAGAGTTATGTGATTATAATCAAATCCCGATTGTTAACCGACATCATGCCTTAGGAGATGCAAAACTAACAGCTGAGCTCTGGCGTATATACATAAAAAAGGTTCAGGATTTAGGCTGTCATACCTTACATGATGTTTATCATCGTATCGCAAAACAAAGCTAAAAAAGGCTGATTCCTTCACTCTGCTTTTTCTTTTCAAGGAATGCAGATAATGAGAAAGATTTTAACTTGTGATTCATACAATTTAGTAATTGACACAAAAATGTTTCAATCATGACAGATTGAATGTCTTTGTCTCTGTTCAAGTATATGGCGGGCATCTGCCGTTTTTCTTTTTGAAGACATGGAGAGTGAGAGGATGAAGCGAACGTACTTAATAAAACCGATGCTGGGCGAAGATTATCCAATAATTGATTTTGGTAAGGGTGTATATTTGTATGATATTGAATTTAAGGAATATTTAGATGCTTCCTCTGGTGCAGTAACCGCTAATATCGGTCATGGCGTGAAGGAAATCACTGAAGCGATGAAAAAGCAGGCCAATAAAGTATCATTCGTATATCGCTCCCAATTTACTAGTGAGCCTGCTGAACTGCTGGCCCAGAAGATTGCGAAACAGGCTGCGGGAGATTTGAATTGGAGCTTCTTTGTAAATAGTGGTTCAGAAGCTACTGAGACAGCAATGAAAGTGGCCATCCAGCATTGGCAGGAAAAAGGGCTAAAAACGAAAACAAAAATCTTATCACGCTGGGTAAGCTATCATGGAATTACCTTAGGGGCATTATCAATGTCAGGTCATGCCGCAAGAAGGGAAAGATTTACTCCACTCCTTGAAGATTTTCCTACTATTCATCCTCCTTATTGTTACCGTTGTCCATATAACCAAACTGTCCCGGGCTGCGGCTATCTTTGCGCCCAAGAGCTGGAAACATCCATTAGACGCATTGGGGCAGAGCATATTGCGGCTTTCATTGCTGAACCTGTAGTAGGTGCAGCAGGCGGGGCCATTTCTCCACCGGAACCATATTATCAAATAATAAAAGAAATATGTGATCGTTATCAGATACTATTTATTGCAGACGAAGTGATGACAGGTTTCGGACGTACTGGAACCATGCTTGCCTGTGAGCATTGGGGAATCGTCCCTGATATCGTCGCACTAGGAAAAGGGATGGGGGCAGGATATGCTCCGATTGCTGCTACAGTCGTAAGTGACCATGTAATGGAACCAATACTATCAGGTTCAAAAATTGTTATGAGCGGTCACACTTTAAGTGCAAATCCGCAGAGCTGTGCCGTTGCATTAGCGGTAATTAACTATCTTGAACAAAATAATATTATGAAGCTGGTTTCCGAAAAAAGCTCCTATTTATTTACTAAACTGCAAAAATTGAAGTATCAGTTTCCTTTTATTGGTGATGTGCGGGGGTTGGGGCTATTAATTGGAGTCGAATTTGTCCAAGACCTAAAAACTAAGACTCCATTTCCACGATCAGCCGGATTTACTCAAAGGGTCATTAAGACTGCAATGAAGCATGGTTTATTGCTATATCCTGCAGGTGCAGGTATTGACGGAATCAATGGAGATGCGATTATCATTTCTCCTCCATTAACGATTTCAAACGAAGAGATGGACGAATTGATTGCGAGAATGACAATCACCTGCCAGGAATTATATGAATCTTTTCAAAAAGGAGGTCCAATCACTGATGGATAATCCTTTTGGAAAAATCACAGACATAAAGCAAGTGATGGAACATTTTGATAACGGTATGACCATCATGTTTGGTGGATTTGGCGGTGTAGGGACACCGCCGAGCCTTATTGATGCGATGATAATGAAAGATTTACGTCAGTTAACATTAATCGGCAATGATGCCGGTTTCCCTCAAATTGGGATTGGAAAAGTAGTCTCAAGAGGGATGGCAGACCGTTTAATCGCTTCACATATTGGATCGAATCCCATTGCCGGGAAGCTTATGACGGATGGAAAGCTTTCGGTTGAATTTTCCCCTCAGGGTACACTTGCAGAACGAATCCGTGCAGGAGGAGTTGGGATTGCTGCAATCTTAACAGATATTGGTATGGATAATGAAATGGTAGCAGGGGATAAACAAATTTGCTACATTGACGAAACCCCCTATTTAGTTGAAACTGCACTGACTGCAGAAGTGTCGATTGTGTACGCGAAAAAAGCCGACCCCTTTGGAAATCTGGTATATGACAAAAGTGCCCGTAATACGAATCCACTTGTTGCAATGGCAGGGGACATTACCATTGCAGAAGTTGAGGAGATCGTTCCGCTTGGAGACCTTCAACCCGGAGAAATCATTACTCCAGGGGTCTTTGTTGATTATATCGTGCCATCCGTGGGGGTGAACTGGAAATGGGCATGGCAATAACGATAAGAAATCAGATTGCAAAGAGAGCGGCAGCTGAAATTAGGACCGGAATGGTTGTTAATTTAGGGATAGGGATTCCTTCTATGATTCCCAATCATCTAGCAGAGGATGTTCACGTGATGTTTCATGCTGAAAATGGAATTGTTGGAATGGGGGCAAGTCCCATTCCTGGTGAAGAGGATGAAAATCTCTGCAATGCCGGTGGTCTTCCGGTTACGATTATTGAAGGTGCATCTTATTGCGACAGTGCCATTGCATTTGCAATGATTCGCCGCGGCAAGGTTGATATTACAATACTTGGAGCATTACAGGTAAGCGGAAAAGGAGATCTTGCTAATTGGATTGTGCCTGGGAAAAAGATTCCAGGTATGGGTGGGGCAATGGAGCTTGCCCAAAAAACACAGAAGGTCATTGTTGTTATGGGTCATACAGATTCAAAAGGACAGCCGAAGATTCTCCAACAATGTACATTGCCGTTAACGTCTAAAAGCTGTGTCGATATGATAATAACCGATATGGCTGTTTTTGATGTGAGGAGAGAAGGACTTGTTCTTCGGGAATATTTTGATGGATGTACAATCGAGACGATAAAAAGGCTCACCGGTTGTCAGTTTACAATCTCTGATCAGGTTCGTGTGATACCAAAAGAGTGATCAATATAGCAGTTAAGGAGGAACCCTATTGGAAAGACTCGAGGATGACATTAAAAAGTGGCTTTCAGCCAACCGGACAACAGGAACAAGATTTTTACAAAGGCTTGTTCAGGAACGGAGTATCCGCGGGGAAGAGAGCAAAGCACAGGCCATTATTGTTGAAAAATTACGTCAAATCGGATTGCAGCTTGATATCTGGGAAATAGGCGGCAAAGAATTAACTAGCCATCCTGTATTTAGCAGTGATCGGAAGGAATTTAAAGGGAATCCAAATGTAGTTGGCATCTGGAAGGGAACCGGCAATGGTAAATCAATGATTTTGAATGGTCATATTGATGTTGTACCTGAAGGAGATTTGGATGAATGGGAGTATGATCCATACAGTGGCATCATTCGAAACGGGAAGCTCTATGGACGTGGGGCAACGGATATGAAGGGCGGTACAGTTTCGCTTCTATTAGCAATTGAAGCTATAAAAGCTTGCGGTATCAAGCTGAAAGGAGATGTAATTTTTCAGAGTGTAATTGAAGAAGAAAGCGGAGGGGCTGGAACGCTTGCAGCCGTTCTAAGAGGATACAAAGCTGATGGAGCGATAATCCCAGAACCGACAAACATGAAGCTATTTCCGAAACAGCAGGGATCAATGTGGTTTCGGATCAAAGTGAAGGGACGTTCAGCGCATGGGGGCACAAGATATGAAGGAGTCAGTGCGATTGAGAAAATGATTGCACTGATAAAGGAGCTGCAGCAATTAGAAATGAACCGGAATCAAAAAATCAATGATCCGCTTTATGAAGGAACGCCAATACCAATACCAATCAATATTGGCAAAATATACAGCGGTCAGTGGCCATCCTCTGTGCCTGATTTGGCGATTATTGAAGGTCGTATGGGTGTGGCACCAAATGAAACCATGGAGAATGCTCAAAAAGAAATGGAAGCTTGTTTAGCTAAATTAGCTATAAAGGATCTTTGGTTTACCGAAAATCCTCCTGTTATTGAATGGTTTGGCGGAAGGTGGCAGCCGGGAAATCTTGATTTGGGTCATACATTAATTCAAACCGTTTCCCGTTCTTTTCAAAAAATCAAAGGTAGCGCGCCAATCATCGAGGCGTCACCGTGGGGAACGGATGGGGGAATCCTATCAAGTGCAGGACAGACACCAGTCGTTGTGTTTGGTCCAGGGGTAACAGAGGTTGCTCATGATACAAACGAACATATCGTGATAGACGATGTGTTTGAAGCAGCAGAAGTAATTGCGTTAACACTCTTGGAATGGTGTGGTGTTGATAAGTAAGGGAGGTGAGCCTTATCGGTGCGATCAAAATGGTCACAGGCGTACCTGGACCAAAAGCCAGAGAGCTGCTGGAAAGAAAGCTCAATCATGTACCAAGAGGTCCATTTAATACGCTTCAGACTTTTGTAGCAAAAGCTGAAGGTGCATTAATAACAGATGTAGACGGGAATACATTTATTGATTTAGCTGGTGCAATTGGGACATTAAATGTCGGACACCGTCCAACAGGTGTTGTGGATGCTTTACATCATCAAATTGATCAGTATCTTCATACTTGTTTCCATGTGATGATGTATGAACCCTACATTCAATTGGCTGAAAAGCTAAATAACATAACACCGGGAGAACATAAAAAGAAGTCATTCTTTCTTTCAAGTGGAGCAGAAGCAGTTGAAAATGCGGTAAAGATTGCCAGGAAATATACAGGACGAAAAGGAATTATTTCCTTTGAACGTGGCTTCCATGGCAGAACCTTTATGTCTATGTCGTTAACAAGTAAGGTAAAACCGTATAAATTTGAATTTGGTCCCTTTGCTCCAGAGACATATAAATGGCCATATCCTTATTATTACCACTCAACATTAAAGCCCCGTGAATTAGATGACCAACTCATTAAGCAGTTCCAGGCCTTTTTCCAAAGTGAAGTGGCTCCAGAAGAAGTTGCAGCCATTATAATGGAGCCTGTTCAGGGGGAAGGGGGATTTATCATTCCCTCAGCTTATTTTGTACAGCAGGTAAAAGCTATTTGTGAAAACTATAATATTTTGTTCATTGCAGATGAAATTCAAACAGGATTTGGCAGGACAGGGAAAATGTTTGCCATCGAGCACTTTGGCGTAATTCCGGATATTATCACAATGTCTAAATCATTGGGAGCAGGTATCCCAATAAGTGCAGTTACGGCTAGGGCAGAAATTATCGATGCACCGAATCCAGGTGAAATTGGCGGTACCTATGGTGGAAGTCCGCTAGGCTGTGTAGCTGCACTTGAAGTGATAGAAACAATCAAGGAGAAGAATCTGCTGACAAGATCCGTTGAAATCGGAAACGCTTTCATGAAGCGGTTTGCCCCATTGCAGACTAGTAATAAACAAATTGGTGAAGTTCGGCAGCTCGGTGCAATGTGTGCCATTGAATTTGTTAAGGACCCGATAACAAAGGAGCCCAATAAAGAGCTGGTTGGAGAAATTCTGGCAAAGGCACATCAAAAAGGCCTAATCATCATGAGTGCAGGCTTACATGGAAATATCATCCGGCTTCTTACTCCGCTCGTCATTACGGAAGAATTACTGGAAGAGGGCTTTGATGTTCTGGAAGAGACGATTATTGAATGCTGCAGCAATTAACCGGCAGAAAATAGTTTATATTCGAATTTTCCACCTTATCTTCGACAAAAGTCAGCATCTATTATAAACTGAAGGTGATTAAGGAATGGGAATACCACTGACTTCAGGTGTATAGAAGTCAGTTTTTTTAATCTTAGAAAGGAAGTAATATGATGGAAGAAGCATATATGCAGAAAATAACAAATGAGCATTACGATATGGATGTTTTCATTGATCCATATAATAAACGCCTGCGTATTGAAGATTATCGTGGAGACCTTCATAAAATAATCGATAAAGCGTTAGATATATCTACACATTACAACGCTGAAAAACTGATTTTTATATGCAGAAGAGAGCATTTTTCCATTTTGATTGAACGGGCATTTCAATGTGAGGCTATGATTGATTACTTTTATCGCGGTTCAGCGGCATACTATTTTACAAAATATTTTTCAATCGATCGTAAAAAAAGTGACGATTGGCTGGTGGAGGACGGGATTATTAACAATGTTAGTAAACTCGCGCGCAATAAGATGAAGCAGCCTATCCCATCAGGCTATGAACTTAGAAAAATAGTGGAGAATGATGCAGAGCAGCTTGCCAAGCTATATCAAGAAGTGTTCCGGGTTTATCCAACTCCGCTCCATGAACCAGAATATATCAAGAAATCAATCAAAAAAGGAACGATCTATTACGGTTTCTTTCGAGACGGATCCATCGTAAGCGCTGCATCTGCAGAAGTAAATACTCACTATAATAATGCGGAGCTTACTGATTGTGCAACAGTACCACATTACCGTAAATTTGGCTTTATGAAATTTTTATTAGAAAAGTTAGAAGAGGAATTAAGAAAGCAAGGTGTTTTCTGTACTTATTCAATTGCTCGGGCCCAATCATTCGGGATGAATGCAGCATTATATCAGCTAGGCTATTCCTATCGGGGAAGGTTACTGAATAACTGTTATATTTTTGAAAATCTTGAAAACATGAATATGTGGGTTAAAGATCTTTCTAAAGGTTAATCGTTTCGTTCTTATCAACTTGAAGATGCTTAATTTTCGGCATCCTTTTGGCAAATTTTCGGCATTAGCACATATGCTAGTAATGAGGGCGGTGAGATTATTTGATAAAGGAAAATACGATTTCAAAGGAAATACTAACAGCTATTTTACATGGAATTGATGAAGGAATCCATGCTGTTAATTTAGCAGGTGAAACGATTTTTTATAATAATATTGCAGCAGCACATGACGGATTAACAGTTGAGGAAGTCATTGGAAAATCGATTTTAGAGGTATTTCCGTCGCTGACAAGGCATTCAAGCACTCTCTTAAAGGTGATGTTTACGAAAATGCCCATCTATAATCAGCCGCAAAGCTATGTAAATCTTCATGGTAAAAAAATCGAAACCATTAATACGACACTGCCTATTTCAATCGGCGGGGAGCTTGTTGGTGCCGTTGAAATTGCAAAGGATTATTCCCGTTTGAAAATGATGTCTGAAATGCTTCTTGATTTACAGCATAAGATCCACTATAAAAAGGAAAACAAAACCATTTCAAAGGGGAAAGTATCCTATCGTTTTACGAGTTTGAAGAGCAGGAATCCCGAGTTTATTGGAATCATAAAGGAAGGTGAAAAGTTAGCGAAATCACATTCACCCATTCTAATTTATGGTGAAAGCGGGACTGGAAAGGAGCTTTTTGTACATGGAGTCCATCAAGCCTCGCTAAGATCGAGCGGTCCCTTTATTGTCCAAAATTGTGCTGCGATTCCGGAAGCGCTGCTAGAAAGTCTGTTGTTTGGAACCTCTAAAGGGAGCTATACAGGTGCCGTTGAAAGAGCAGGTTTATTTGAATTGGCTGACGGAGGTACCTTGTTTCTTGACGAAATTCATGCCATGCCGATAGAACTACAGGCAAAGCTGTTACGAGTTCTTGAAGATGGTATCATACGAAGGATTGGAAGTACAAAGGTTCATTATGTGGATGTCAGGGTTGTTGCGGCAATGAATATTCCGCCGCTTGAGGCGCTTGAAATGCAAAAACTGCGTCCGGACCTGTTTTATCGCTTGAATGTATTGATGTTCCGACTGCCTCCACTTCGAGAACGAAAAGAGGATATTCCCTATTTAACTAACCATTTCATATCTATTTATAATGATGATATGCAAAAAAACATTACTGAAGTTGACCGTTCAGTAAGTAGCTTATTTTTATCCTATCCATGGCCTGGAAATGTACGCGAGCTTAAACACGCTGTCGAGTATATGATGAATGTATGTGAAGGAAATGTTCTGACTGATAAAGAACTGCCGATTATGCTGAAACAGAAAAAGAAAGATGAGAGTGTGACAGAGATCGACCAGTTTTCACTAAGGGAAAATCTTGACCGTTTTGAAAAAAATCTGATTGCAAAGGCTATGTTGCGCTGTGAAGGGAACATTCAGCAAGCGGCAAAACTTCTTTGTATTCCACGTCAAACTCTACAGTATAAATTGAAAAAGAAGATGTAAGAGTCTAGAAATGATCCTTCCTTAAAAATGAACTGCCGAATAATTGGCATCTGATTGTAAAGAAAACCTCTAAACGTATGAATAACCGAATAGTCTCCTCATTTTAGCATTGGCATAAAACTTGCATATAAATAGTGTAAGACTGTTTTATGTGCAATAGTTATGAGGAGGAATTAACTTGAAACCGTTTTTATATAAACCGGACCGACACTGGAAGGATATTGAGCTATGGAAGGATGTCACAGAAGAGCAGTGGAATGACTGGATCTGGCAGTTAACAAACACCATCCGTACACTTGAAGACTTAAAAAAGGTCATTAATCTAACTCCAGATGAAGAAGAAGGAGTTCGAATCTCCACAAAAACCATACCATTAAATATTACCCCATACTATGCTTCACTTATGAATCCAGATGATCACAGATGTCCTATCCGCATGCAATCAGTACCCGTTTCGAAGGAAATTCATAAAACAAAATATGATTTAGAGGACCCGCTTTATGAAGATGAGGATTCTCCTGTCCCAGGCTTAACGCATCGATATCCTGACCGTGTATTGTTTTTAGTAACGAATCAATGCTCGATGTACTGCCGTTATTGTACGCGCCGCCGCTTTTCGGGGCAGATTGGTATGGGAGTTCCAAAAAAACAGCTGGATGCAGCAATTGAGTATATCCGTTCAACACCAGTAGTTCGTGATGTCCTTATTTCCGGTGGTGATGGACTTTTAATAAATGATCAAATTCTAGAGTATATTTTAAAAAATCTACGTGCGATTGATCATGTTGAAATCATCAGAATCGGTACAAGAGCACCAGTTGTATTTCCACAGAGAATTACAGAGAATTTATGTCAAATTTTAAAAAAATATCACCCGGTTTGGTTAAATACTCATTTTAATACCTCAATTGAAATTACAGAGGATTCAAAGCGGGCATGCGAAATGCTTGCGAATGCAGGTGTACCAGTTGGTAATCAGTCTGTTATCCTTGCTGGCATTAACGATAGCGTACCGATTATGAAAAAATTAATGCATGATCTCGTGAAAATACGAGTCAGACCATATTATATTTATCAATGTGATTTATCGGAAGGAATCAGCCACTTCCGTGCTCCTGTATCAAAAGGACTTGAAATTATTGAAGGTTTGAGGGGTCATACAAGCGGCTATGCCGTTCCGTCGTTTGTTGTCGATGCTCCTGGCGGGGGAGGGAAAATTACATTGCAGCCGAATTATTTGATATCCCAAAGCAGTGATAAAGTAGTTTTGCGAAACTACGAAGGAGTCATAACGACATATCCAGAACCGGAGAATTACATTCCGGGCCGGGCCGAGGATTATTTTAAAAAGATTTATCCAGATATGGAGGAGAAACGCTCAAGTACAGGAATTTCTTCCTTATTGAACGAACAGCAATTTAATCTGATCCCAGAGGGTCTTACACGTATAAATCGCCGAAAGGAGTATGCGCAGAATCCAAATCATCAAACATTGAAGGATAAACGAGAAAAACGGGATGAATTAAAAGAAAAGAAGTTTCAAGCCCAACAAAAGAAGAGTACACCGAAGGAAAAGGAGGATGAGTAGCATGGAAATCTGTCCATGGTGCGAGGTGGGAAAGCTTTCATCGGTAGCTGATACGGTGTATTGGGAATTACCTGATGGAACAAGGGCTGTTGAAATTAATGAAACACCATCCTTCTATTGTGATAATTGCCGGGCATTATTCCAAAGTGATGAGATTGTAAGAGATATTGAGGATCAGTTGTTTTTAATTGATACAAAGCAGTTAGGGAGGCATACTACATTTGATGAGCTAATGAAGATGAAAAGGTTATTGAAGCGGAATTATTTTGATTTTTGAACGAAAGAAGGACTGAACAAATTCAGTCCTTCTTTTCGTTCTAGCTCCAGCGCTTTTCTTGTGTTCACATATTTTTCATATTTATTTCACAAAGGCCATTCTTTCGGTCTTTATAATAAGAATGGGATTGTTTTTCGAATACTGGGAGGAATTAGAATGAAATTAGCTTTAATGATTTTACTTGCCTTAGCCATGTTTGTTTTATTTTTTTGCGGATATTTTGCAGGGGTGATTAAAGAAAAGTACGGCAAAAATTGGCTTCAAGCCGTACCAATTACGGTTGCCATCTTAATGTTTAATGTTATTTGGGCCTTAACTGAATTAGCTAAGACAGAACGGTGGCAATAAAAAAATAGTGAACAGGAAAGCCCGGAAACATCTCCGGGTTATTTTTTTCTACAAATAAATATTGCAAACTAGTGGACGGATTGATTCTTTTTCCTTTATAGTAGGAACAATTAATGATAATGGAAAGGAGTTTTTTTTATCTATGGCCAAGTCCTTTTATCATTTTTTGATGAGATACCGCCATCCTGAACCAAAAGATGAAATCAGTTTATTTGCTAACCATGCTTATCAAGATCATAGTTTTCCAAAGACTGATAAGAGCTACCATCAACTAAGCTCATATTTAGAATTAAATGGATCTTATTTATCAAGTATGAGGGTGTTTGATGATGCCTGGGAGTTATACAAAATTCATGAATCTTAGTTTAGGATAGTTGTTTGAATGAATGAAATTAAGTGATTATGATTATTTCCATATCGACTGCTCATGCATATACTATGTTAACTACCTTAAACGGCTTGACCATGAGGAGAGGGATGATATGGGAAGAAGAAGAAAATCAAAGTTCCAAATTGACGATACAGTCGTAATAACAATATATGGAACAGTGGGTAAAGTGACAAATGTCCTATGGCTTGATGGTACTTACGTATATGAGGTTAATAAAAGTGAGGAATTGTATAAAGAATCAAGCCTGCAATTATTATCAGAGTATGATGGTGAGATTTATGAGAAAGAACATATTGATATTGAATATAAATTTTTTATCGGTGATATTGTTCAAGTAAAAGGCCAAGGATATGATTTGTATAAAGTGGTTGGTTTCCGAACGGAAATTTGGCGTTACAAGGATAGCTCTTGGGAAGATATTATCTATGAATTAGCGCGTATAAGTGATGGTGAGTGGCTTGAAGCAGGCGAAGCTGACTTAACATTGCTGGCGGATGAAGAAAATGCCGAGGCGTTTCTTCAGAAGCTCGGACTCCTATATTTTATTAAAAATCAAAATGGCCAGCAGGTGAAAGAAGCATCGATCTTACTTGAAAATAAGGAACCAGCTTCTGATGAAGAGAAGCGGATGGAACAGATTAATCGCTTACTTGATATTTATAATGATTACCGTTTTTTATATGACTGGTTTAAGGATGAAGAGTATGTCCAAATTATGCGTGCAGCCATCTTGGAATTAAAAAAGTTAACGGTTGACGATAAAAAAACATCTTAATCCTATTTAGCGTTAAGGAAGCTTACCAAATGATGTCAGCACATAAATAAGAAATGGGATACCTAGCAGCATGGCCAGCTGAAAGCCTGTTTGAAGTACTCTGTTAAAAAATGTAAGCGTCATACTCTCTTCGTTATTCACATCTTCTTTTATGAACTCAATCATTTGGGCAATCTTCACCATAATTCCCCCTCAAAAATTGATTTTCCGTATTACAAATGTATGCTTGTCCTCATGAAAAATGACTGATCACTTTTCATGAAATATATCTCTTTTCGGTATAACCAGACTCATAGGTTCATATATTTTTTATAAAGGGGGCGACGCTGTGAAAGAAATTGAGGTCATAATAGATACGGATGAAATTGCTGAGTTTTTCTATCAAGAATTATTGAAAAGAGGCTATGTTCCTTCAGAAGAAGAATTAGATGACCTCGCGGACATCACTTTTGATTATCTGCTAGAAAAATGCATTATAGATGAAGAAATAAATGATGATTAAAAAATATGGAGAATGAACGAAACCAAAAAGATCCGATCCATCAGGTCAACGGGACTTTTATTAGGTTTTTTGAATAACATGAAAATAGATAAAGGACAAAAATGACGAGCAATTGTTTCGTCATTTTTGTTCTTTTTTCATGAATCGTTGAAACTTAATTTATGCTTGAATCGTATAGTAGACAGAAGATTTTTAAGGAGGAAACAACATGTTAAAAAAAATACTGAAATCGCTCTTGAATCAGTCATCGCACCGAAAGTACAGCAGTTCAAGTAATGCGTATAGACGCCATAGTCATCATCGCCACTCACATATGGGACATGGATATTATAAAAAAAGCCGTAAAAGCAGTTTTTTCTCGAGCAGGAGCAGTTTTTTTAGCAGTTAATAATAAATAAGCTACGGCACGAGATAAAGGAAGAGTCATTCATGTTTAAAGGTGCATTTTTATTCGCAGTAAATTTACTTGAAAAAAAAATAACAATTGGTTCGGTCATTACATCAAGGTATGAAATTGTCAAGTTTCTTGGCAGAGGAAGCTACGGAAGCAGCTATTTAGTCTATGATAAAAAGAAACAAAGTGAGGCTGTTTTAAAATTTTTACGTATGCACAGAAGGTTGAAGAAATCAGGAAGACTGGCCTTTGAACACGAGCAGCAGCTGCTTAAAGAAATCCAGCACCCATACTTTCCGCAATTTTTTGAAAAGGGAGAATATAACGGAAAACCTTTTTTTACGATGGAATATGTAAATGGCAAGACATTTGAGGAATTAATTTTTGAAGAAGGAAAGGCATACAGTGAAGCTGAATCATTTCAAATCGGCTATGAATTGCTGCAAATGATTGATTGGCTTCATTCGAATGGTATTATTCACCGTGACATCCGAATTCCAAATGTCATGCTTGATCAACAGCGTTTAAGATTAATTGATTTTGGACTTGCACGGAGATATGACACAAATAAGCTGCCTGCAGTGCCTCTCGATTACATCAAACGGGCTATTTCTCCGGTGAGTGATTTTTATGCTTTAGGTCATTTTCTATTATTTCTTTTATATTCAACCTATGATGTAAAGGGAAATGAACGTGAAAAAAGCTGGGAGGAGGAATTGAGTTTATCCTTTCAGGCAATAAAGGTGATTCGAAAATTATTAGCCATCGAGGATCCCTATCAATCCTGCAGTGAAATTGCACAGGATGTTTTACCTATTATTCATTCTTAGAAAAAAGTTTCAGAGGCCTTGATAAAGGGAGGAAAAAGAAAATGTCATTTTTTAATAAGGTGTTAGCAAGTGTTGGAATTGGTGCGGCAACCGTCGATACAAAGCTTGAGAGGGATCGAGTATTTCCTGGTGAAGAGATCAAAGGAGTTGTTGAGATTCGCGGTGGAAATGTTGAACAGCAAATTGATGATATTTATCTTTCTGTGAACACGCAATATAGTAAGGAATCAGATGATAAAAAATATTATGTAACCGCAGTAATTGAGCGTATACGCTTAGCATCTGGCTTTACTGTCGCAGCTAAGGAAACTCGTGAAATTCCATTCTCTTTTCGGTTGCCGTTAGAAACCCCCGTATCCATGGGCAAAGCGAAGGTATGGGTGGCAACTGGACTTGATATCAAAAATGCTGTTGATCCATCTGATAAGGATTACTTAAATGTTAAACCAAGTGCATTATTGGATGGTGTGTTAAATAGTATTACATCATTAGGTTTTCGCCTTCGTGAAGTAGAGTGTGAGCAAGCACCATATCATCTACGTGTTAAGTCTCCATTTGTACAGGAGTTTGAGTTTGTCCCAACCTCTGGTGCATTCCGTGGACTTCTGGATGAACTTGAACTGGTTTTTCTACCTACGTCAAATAATACAGCTGATTTGTATTTCCAGGTCGATCGGAAAGCACGTGGATTAGGTGGCTTTTTATCGGAAGCGCTTGAAATGGATGAAACAAATGTCCGCATGTCAGTTTCAACTGGCGATTTAGCAACATTACCGCAAAGTTTGCGATCTCTTTTACAAAAGTATTCGTAATTCGAGCAAAAGATGGTGCATGAAGCACCATCTTTTTTGCAAATTAGCCAAATTAGATAGGATTCGACAAAAATAGAAGAAATTCTTTAAAGGAATCGACACGTCTTTTCGCTAATACTTATAGTAAAAAATTATATGAGTATTTGGAAAAGTATGTGGGGGGAAATAAGAATGTTGCTGGAATTATTACGAACAAGAAAAAAAGAATACGATGTAACGATTTTTCAAACACCCATATTTAGACAGAAAAAGGGCTATCAGCAGGTATACAGACTCCAAATAGAAGGAATATCGCATAGTGATTGTTTGGATGAAGTGTTTTCTCGTTTTAATATAACCGATCGAATTCCAACCGATTTTGAAGGCCGTTTTGTTGGCACTGGAGACATTTGCTTTATTGATGAGGGCAGAAAAGGCCAATACTATTATCAATTAAAACCAGGAGGCTGGGTGGAAGTAAATCGGATTCATGTTTGTTAATGAAAGAGAGGGGGGTTCCCCCTCTTTTTTTCTTTATTGATTATTTTTTCTTCCGCCTGTTGCCCTATTTTCTTTACCATGTGCTTCCTGCTCGGCAATAATGGCCTCTGGTGGAATATGGTTATTTTTCTTTGGTGAATTAATGCGATTACGATGTTTTTTTCCCATAATATCCTCCTGAATAATGAAATTAACATATGGTTAGGAAGTTGCTACAAATAGTAGTATTAACTCTACAAGGTATCTTCATGCAGATGAAAGTGCTTGGTCAAATATGGCAGAAAATTCATTATTGGAAGCCCTATTGGAAGAGAGCCGTTCGGCTCTTTTTGTCTTCATAGGACTTCATCACTATTCTACTGCGTCCATGAATTAAGTCTCGTATTTAGTTGGAAAAATGATAGAATAAAGAATGAAGTTTTTAAAAAGATAAGGTGGTTAACATGAAGAAATTTGCAGTAACGATAGGCAGTCTTGTGCTTCTAACGGGATGTAATGGTATTCCATTTCTCGAACAGGAAACAGTTAAGCAGGAAGCGCAAGCACCTTCAGAAGAACATAAGGTAACTGAAAGTGCTAGTAATAGTGAACTGGACAATTCTGAAGGATTCGTTTTAGAGTCCGATTACTTTAATAATATTGCGGTCATAAACGGTAAAAATGTGATTCAAAATCCAACTAATATAATGGTTCTTGTTAATAAGGAATTTGCTCTGCCAGATGGTTATGCGCCAGATGATTTAGTGCGGCCAAACGTTGCCTTTTCATTTGGTGATCAAGATATTGAAAAAAGTTATTTACGTAAAGAGGCAGCAGATGCGCTAGAAAGGATGTTTGGAGATGCAGCAAACAATGGGATCCAACTTTTTGCTGTATCCGGATATCGCTCATTTGACAGACAACAGCAGGTATTTGATGCGGAGGTGAGTAGAGTGGGTGAGGAGCTTGCTGTCCAGGCAGTAGCGGTTCCAGGCTTTAGTGAACACCAGACAGGTCTTTCGATGGATATTTCCAGTGAAAGTGCCGGTTTCGCTCTGTCAGAGGAATTCGGTGAAACAGTAGAAGGTAAATGGCTGCATGAAAACGCACATCGTTTTGGATTCATTCTTCGCTATCCAAGTGGAAAAGAAGGGATTACAGAATATCAATATGAATCATGGCATTATCGTTATGTAGGAGTAAAAGCGGCTGCTGAAATATATGAGAACGACTTAACACTTGAAGAGTACTTTAATAAAGTGAAGAAAATATAACGATTGCTGTCATGTAATCGGGTGCTGTTGTATTCGGTGGGATACCGAATTACAAAAACATCGCTTTTTTGAAGATTGTTCATTTTTTTTGTTAAAATCATTATAAAAATGTTATTCTAAAAAGTAAGGAATGAATGAGCCTGTCTAACAGGTTGTTAGTTTGAATCATGAAAGTGGTGAACGTGGTTGGAAAATGAAAATGTAAACAAAGAAACTCAGGAACAAAAATCCGGGTTTATTCGCATGAAAAGATTTCATTTTATCATGCTGCTATTTTTTGTTGTCTTTCTCTCAGCTGGTATTACAACCGTTGCATTAGCTTTTGGAGATGAAAAGGCTGTAACGGTAGCTGCTAATCGAAGTGAATTTGACAAGTTGTATGCAGCATTTGATACGTTGAAAAATAATTATTATGAAAAAGTAGATCAAGAAAAAATGATTAACGGCGCAATCAATGGAATGGTAGAATCTCTTGATGATCCATATTCTGACTATATGGATTCAGAGGAAGCAAAAGGGTTTCATGAGAGTATTTCGTCATCATTTGAAGGAATTGGAGCGGAAATTCAGGAACAGGATGGTAATATTACAATCGTTTCCCCAATAAAGGACTCCCCTGCTGAAAAAGCAGGCCTAAAACCAAATGATAAAGTAATTAGCGTTGATGGAAAAAGCATTCAAGGAATGAGTGCTACAGAAGCCGTTCTATTAATTCGCGGTGAAAAGGGGACAACCGTTAAGTTATCCATACAACGTCCTGGTGTCGAAGACCTGATGGAAGTTCCAATTGTAAGAGATACAATTCCGATTGAAACAGTTTACGGAGAAATGCTAGAAGACGGAATTGCAAAAGTACAGATTACCTCCTTCTCTGAAAATACAGCAAAAGAACTTGTTAGTACCTTACAAACTATGAAGGATCAAGGGATGAAAGGTTTAATACTTGATTTAAGACAAAATCCGGGAGGCTTATTAGACCAAGCCATAGCGATTTCAAGTTTATTCCTTCCTGATAATGAGGTTGTTGTCCAAGTAGAGGATCGTGATGGGAATAAACAAGAAATGAAATCCTCGAAAACCAAAGAAAATCCAGGTGTTCCATTAGTAGTGGTGACTGATAAAGGTAGTGCAAGCGCATCGGAAATACTAGCTGCAGCGGTTAAAGAATCTGGCAACGCTACACTTGTCGGTGAAACAACGTTTGGGAAGGGTACCGTTCAAAAGGCGCAGGATTTCAGTGATGGCTCTAATTTGAAATTTACAACTGAAAAATGGTTAACGCCAAAGGGTAATTGGATTCATAAGAAAGGAATTAAACCAGATATTGAAGTAGCATTACCTGATTATGCATCCTTAACATTAATAAACCCAGAAACAGAACTTAAAATATCCTCTTCATCTTCTGAAGTAAAAACAGCTCAACAAATGCTAAAGGCTCTAGGCTATGAACCAGGCAGGGAAGATGGTTTCTTTGATGAAAAAACAGAAGAAGCAGTAAAAAACTTCCAAAATGCGAAAGGGATTGAAGCAACTGGTATTTTAACCGGAAGCTCAACGACTGCATTAATGGAGGGGCTGCGTGAACAAATTAAAGCAAATGATACACAGATAGTAAAAGCAGTTGAAGTATTAAAAGGAAAGATAGCACAATAACTAAAAAACTCTCCAATTGGAGAGTTTTTTGTGGGTCTAGGCAGTCATGGAGTTAGACAATTGGAGGTCCTAACATGAATAAAACAGAAATCTACTTATTATCTGGTTTTCTTGGTAGCGGGAAGACCACATTACTAAAAAATCTATTGCAGCAGGAAAAACAGGCTGGCCGAAAAGTAGCTGTATTAATGAATGAACTTGGCAGTGTTTCGATAGATTCTGATGCTGTTCAGGATGATGTCCCTTTAAAAGAATTATTAGACGGCTGTATTTGCTGTACCATTTCGGACAAGCTGGAGGCACAGCTGCAAGGGCTGCTAGTAGAGAGTAATCCGGAGGTTATTTATATTGAGGCGACAGGTGCTGCACATCCTGTTGAAGTGCTAGATGCGGTAGTATCACCGATATTCGCAGAAAAAATTGACTTTAAAGGGATTATTACAACGGTGGATAGTAAACGCTGGCTTGACCGAAAAAAGCTTAGTCCTCAAATTCAACAATTACTCACAGAGCAGGTCAAGCATGCTAATTTATTAGTAGTGAATAAAACAGATATGTTAAGTGAGGAAGAGCAAGCAAAAATTAGCATGGATATTTCAATGATCAATCATCATGCATTTACTATTTTAACGACCTATTCGAAGGTTCCCATTCAAGAAGTGAGGAAGATAGGCTTTTCAAATGAAAAGAAGAACCACGTTCATATCGATCTCCATTTGCGAACGTTTGTTTATCATTTTAAACGTCATATTATTCTGGATGACTTCGAAAATTTTCTTAAATCAATGCCGGATACAATCTATCGCATTAAAGGCTATGTGAAGTTTGCAGAAAACAGCTATCCGTATCTTTTTCAATATTCCTATGGTATGCCTCTTTATATGAAGGAATATATGAACATGCCGTTAAATCTCGTGTTTATCGGGGAGGAAATGGACTGGAACGTACTTGCAGCACAACTCACAGCGATGGAAGAAAAGTAAAGCAGCCTGATGATAGAAAAAGCGTTAAAGCCTAAACCATGTTTGATAAAAGCATTGTTTAGGCTTTTCGCTTTTTAAAACAAGAAGGGAATGAAATAGCTATTTCATTTCACCGAATTTAACAAAGGTCCTTTCATCCTCAATTAATCCACAGGCAGCACATTGTACTCTTAATTCTGGTCCCCGGTAGGGCATATGAAATGCACTTAAATTCTCATTTGAATATTCTTCAAGTATCCCGCCAGTGCTTGGGTCCATTTTCACGGATTGCGGTACTTGCCTAATCAAATTAAAACGGCTTTTATTTGTTTTGCAATTTGGACAGCGATATGGTGTTGTCATTAGAATCTCCCTTCCAAATATCATTAGATTTATTTTTTGCAAATAGTTTTTTATTTATGTAAAAATAGGAGTAGATAGTCATAATATGCGTTGAAATAATGATCAATTCATTCGTTTACATCTTGCATCAATTGATGATTTGAATAAATTGCTATAATTAATAAGAGAAATTTCACAGTTTTCTCACAAGTTATTTATATAATGCTAGGATAAAATAGAGTCAGGAGCTATAGCATGAAAAAAGTAATCAGCGTTTTCATCATCCTGTTATTCATTCTAGCAGCCTGTTCAAATAAAGAATATCAACCAATACCGAATGATAAGGATCTAATCATAAGTATTAATATTAAAGATTCAACCATTTCCTTTATTGATGCAGCTGGGAAAAAGAAATTACAGCAATGGGAAATGGAAAAACCCTATTCGGGCGGAATGCTATTCCCCGATGGAAATACCTTGCTGCTATATGGGAAACAGATCGATACGGTTGATCTATATTCTTTATCTACAGGTACACAACTGTCAAGCTGGCAGACAGGTAAAGGAATAGTAAATGCGTATGTCTTAAAAAATGAAAAGGAAATCGTATTTGCAGACCAAGAACGAAATCTAGCACGATTTTTTTCGTTAAAGGGGAAAGAGCTTTTCGCTATTTCGACGAACGCTAAGCCGTTTACCATTTTAGAAAGTCATAATAAGCTGTTCGTATTAAATATTAGCTCTGAAGTACTTACGGTTATTAATGTAAAGGAAAAAGCTAAACAGGATGATATTAGAATTCATCCGTATGCTGCTGGGGGCTTATTGTTAGAAGAAAGGAATGAGCTATGGATTGGTGGACATGGAGTAGGAACAGACATAGAATCGAATATCCATGTATATGATTTGACCTCCGGAAATCTAATCAATACCTATTATGCACCGATGATGCCGATAAACTTTGCGAAATGGAAAGAATATATTTTTGTTCTCAGTCATGGTTCAAATATGCTGTATAAATTAACAGAGACAGGCGAGCAGGTCATGTCAATTAAAATTGGCGCAAATCCATTTGAACTAGTTGTCTATCAAAATGATCTGATTGCTGCTGGCTATGACAGTGATGAAATCTACTTTATTAACCCTATAAATCTAAAAATAATACAAAAGGTAAATGTGGGAGAAGGCCCTTTTCAACTGATTGTAAGGGAGAGGTAACAAAATGACGAAATATCGAATCTTATTAATTGATGATGAAGAAGACATGCGTCATTTAACGCAAATGTATCTTGAAAATTCAGGCTTTGAATGCATTCAAGCAGAAGGTGGAAATGCAGCCTATAAAGTCCTTCAGGAAGAAACAATTGATTTAATATTACTTGATATTATGATGCCTGAAGAAGACGGCTTTCAAGTATGTCAAACGATTCTTAAAAACTATGATATACCTATTATTTTTCTTTCTGCAAAGGGGGAAGAATGGGATAAAGTTCGAGCTTTCCAATTAGGAGGTGACGACTATATTGTCAAACCATTCAGTCCTGGTGAAATGGTGGCAAGAATCCAAGCTGTATTACGCCGCTTTAATCAACAGCATCAACAGGAAGATTTGCAAAAAATTGGTACTATTACCCTCAATCAGCATGCAAGGACAGTGATGGTAGATAACAATGTTGTTCCGTTGACATTAAAGGAATATGAATTGCTATTATTTTTAATAGAACATCAGCATCAGGCGTTAAGTAGAGAGCAGCTTTTAGAAAAAGTCTGGGGTATGGACTATATTGGCAGTTTGCGCACTGTAGATACCCATATCAAAACACTTCGAATGAAACTTGGACTTGCAGACTATATTCAAACGGTTTGGGGAATAGGTTATAAATTTGAGGTAAAAGAAACATGAAACCATTTTCACATAGTTTGGCAAAAAAGCTATGGATATCCATTTCTGCAGCCATTCTTATAACGATCCTGTACTCCTATTTTTTATCATACTTTTTTTATGAGAAATTATATGTTGAAAATATTGAAACCGCTCTATTAAAAGAAGGAAATCGATTAGCAGCTGACTACACAGGAGGCGCATTAACTGACGAATGGAAAAATAAAATGGAGTGGTATAATTCAAAAACAGAAGCTGAAGTGTTTGTTGTTAATAATCCAAAGGAATTGAGCGCTTGTTTACCTTTTGAGATGGAAACACATGCGTTAATTGGTGCCGAAGAGCGAGCGCAATTACTTGCGGGAGATGCAATTGAAAAGGTCGGCTATGAAGAAAGATTTGACCGTAAGATTATTTCAGTTATTATTCCATTATTGGATGGAGAGCGCCTAGAAGGAATTATTTATATGTATATGCCGCTTGCGAAGATTACAGAGCTGACAAAGGAATTTGCTTATCTTTGGTTTATTTCTGCTGTCTTATTTCTCATAATCGCATTATATGTCGGGATCAAAGTGATTCAGAAGTTAACAGATCCTCTTTCTGAGATGAAGCAGGCAGCCATTCATGTTTCTAATGGGAACTACTTAACGAGACTTACCGTTCATTCGAAAGATGAGATAGGTGAATTAGCTGCAGCCTTTAATCATATGGCAGAATCCATTCAAAAGGAAGATGAACGAAAAAAGGAGTTTCTCGCAAATGTTTCACATGAATTAAGAACACCTATCAGCTATGTGAAGGGCTACAGTGATGCACTTCTTATGGGACTTGTACAGAATAAAGAGGATAAGAAGCAATATTTGCACTTGATTCATCGTGAAGCAGGCCGAATGGAACGCTTAGTTGGTGATCTGCTTGATTTATCCAAGCTTGACAGTGATGAATATGAATCTCAGCTTGTCAAAATACCGCTGCCGCTGGCACAGCTTATTGAAGAAGCAACAGAAAAATATGGTCATGTCATGAAAGAAAAGGGACTCGAATTTCAATTAGATTTAGATCCAGAGATTATTATTAATGGTGATGAGGGACGGATTGAACAAATAGTACTTAATGTGATGGACAATGCTATTCGCTATACAGAAAAAGGCGGTATAAAAATTGAACTAAAAAAATCAGGGGCTGAATGCTGCATTTCGATTCAAGATACAGGTAAAGGGATCCCTGCCGAGGATATCAATAAAATTAAGCAGCGCTTTTATCGTGTGAATAAAGCAAGAACTCGTTCTGATGGGGGGACAGGTCTAGGTCTTGCGATTGTTGATAAGCTGGTTATACTGCATGGCGGACATGTAAAAATTAGCAGTGAAGTGAGAAAGGGAACGACGGTTGATATTTATCTTCCGATGCTAATAGATTAACAGGAGCGTATTAATTTGTGATAGGGGAATTGGAAAATGAAAACGAAATTATCTGTAGTATTGCTTATTGTATTAGTTTTCCTTACTGCGTGTACAGGCAGTAAGGAAAGTGAGGAAGTGGAGCCTCAATTTTTAGATGTAAAACTAAGTGTGAACCCTGAGCAGGGAAATATTGATGAGCCAGTTACATTTGAAGCAAAGGTAACCTATGGCGATAAAAAAGTAACAGAGCCTAATTCAATCGATTTTGAGATTTGGCGTGCTAACGATGAAAATCATGAGAAAATCATACCAGAGCATATCGGTAATGGTGTTTTTAAACTGGAAAAAACATTTACCGTTGAAGGAACCTATTATATATATTCGCATGTAACAGCTGAAAATATGCATAGCATGCCTAAAAAGGAATTCGTTATCGGTACGCCGAGCGATCCGGAAGATAGTATTACTTCAACAATTATGGAGTAATCAAAACGATACATTGCTGATAAGAAATTGAGAAAAAGAACAGTCTCTTATGGAGTCTGTTCCTTTTAATTTTCAGTCTCTTTATTAATCTTAATTGGGATTTCTTTAGCATCATCTATTTGAATAGGTAAAATTAGTGTGAAAAGACCGTTTTGAAATGTATGGCGAATAGATGGCTTTATGACGGGGAAGGGGAGCGCAATTTCTTTTTTAAATGCTTTGCTTACTCGTTCCTTAATAAAATAATTACTGCCTGTTTTCAATGTATAATAGCTTCCTTGAATAACTACATTGCCCTGGGATAATGAAACTTGGATATCATCCGTGGTTAAACCTGGAAGCTCTAATTCGAGAATGAGAAGATGATCTTTTTGGTATAGGTCACATGGTGGAAAGGTATCGTTGTTTTTGATGAAATTTTTTTCAAAATTCATTTTTCCTTCTTTTGCAAGCGTATCAAGGTCAAGGACCTGATTCCAAAATTGATCCTGTTGAAATTGCTGTGTTAAAGCAAACCATTGTTTTAGTTTTTCTGGATTCATACTGTTCTCTCCTTATAAACATTATGAGTCTTGGCCCTTCAAGAGGAGATGTTAAAGTAGTTCAGTCACATTTATTTCAGAATAATGTGTATCAATGTCCTTTGGAATTTTTATTTCAAGCGTATTATCTTTAAAGTTAGCTGTGGTCCCTTTTTTCTTCACCAAGGACGGCAGTGGAATCGAGTGTTTATTCCCTTGCTCAGGGATATTTTCTAATAAAAGCAAATGTGACGTGTGGGAGAGCTTTAGTCTTGTTAACCAGTCTTCAGAGTCAAGGATTATCCGAACAAATATATTGTCATGGGTTTCGAATACAGAATAGTTAATTTTGGAGTTCCCTTTAGCCGGGACATCTGTTTGAGTATAAGGAAATCCCTGAAAATGCTTCATCATTTCCTGTGGGTTCATATTGTTTGGAAAAGACGGCTGAAATACTTTACCCATTATATTTTGCACAAATTGATTTATCTCTTCAGGCTTCATATTCTTTACTTTTGACTGTACCTCTTTGTCAAAGGGAAATAAATTCCATGGAAACATTGGATTCATCCTTCCTTCATATTACACATTGTTAATTTATTAGCAGAAAAGGTCCAATCTATATCAATTCTTACTAAAAATATAGTATGCAGAATAGTGCAGAGGGTTAAAAAAAACCACACACTGTTATTAAATGTAAACCAGTGCGTGGTTTTCATCGTTATAATGGATTGCGCAGGACCTAACTAGCACGAGCCTTTCTGTACACGAATTTTTTTCTCTGAATATAGAGAAGTCTCCCTAAAAGGCTAAGCGCACCAACAGCTAAACCGACAATTAGCCCAATCCAATAACCATATGGTCCTAATTCTGTATATTTGGCTAGTAAAAATCCAAATGGCAGGCCGATAATCCAATAGGATAGGAACGACATATAAAACGTTGTATTAACATCTTTATAGCCACGCAGCGCTCCTTGTATAGGAGCTTGGATAGCATCCGATAACTGGAAGAAAAGAGCAAATAATAAGAAATGAACGGACAATTGAATAACTTCCGGATCCTTCGAGTAGAGACCTGCGACTTCTGTTCTGAATGCAAGGATGATAATCCCGCAAATACATGCCATCAGAATGGCAACACCAATACCAAGTAAGCTATATTGCTTGGCATCCTGGTAGCGTTTTGCCCCAATTTCAAATCCAACTAATATAGTCAGGGTCATAGAAATGCTTAAAGGAATCATATAGAGCAAGGAAGCAAAATTCATTGCAACTTGATGTGACGCAATGGTAATTGTGTCGAATTCACTCATAAACAGTGTTACAGCTGAAAAAATACTTGTCTCAAAAAAGATGGAAAGTCCAATCGGAACACCGATTTTAAGGATCTCTATTATTTTAGACTTTATTATTTGATAGGAGCCTCGAAAAATGCTATAGCTCGAAAAAGGCATTTCCTTATGAACAATCAAGATAGCTATCAGCAATAATACCCAATAGGTGATTGTAGTTGCATATCCTGTCCCCACTCCGCCTAGTTCAGGAAATCCTGCTTTACCAAATATCAGTAAATAGTTTAAGACGATATTAATCGGTAAGGCAGATAAAGTAATGAACATCGACACACGAGTTTTGCCAAGTGCATCAATGAATGCACGAATGGCATTGTACATAAATAAAGGAATAATTCCAAAACTTAATGCTGATAAATACTCAAATGCAACTTTTTCAACGTTGGGATCAAGGCTCATTCTGTTTAATAAAGGTTCCAATGCTAGGAATCCTATCACAATGATACATACAGCCATTATAACGGCAACATATAATCCTTGAATGACTGTCTGACTGACATCTTTCTGTTGTTTAGCGCCAATCAACTGTGAAACAATGGGTGTAATGCTAATTAAAATCCCTGTTAAGCCAGTTGAGATAGGGACCCATAAAGACGATCCAATTGCCACTCCAGCAAGATCATTGGAACTATAGTGACCGGACATGGTTGTATCAAAGAAATTCATAGAAAACATTCCAAGCTGCGTTATGAAGATAGGGATTAATATAATAAATAATTGATGTAATTTTTGTTTTTTACTTTTTGTTATAATCATCATTCTTCCTCTGTTTCTCTCATTAGCTACAAAACTAAATTATACCACAATAGTTAGTAAGAGGTAAGGAATTACGATTGAGGATGCTAGCGAGCGGAAAAGATAAAAAGCGGCCGACCCAATTAAGGTCAAACCGCTTGTATTGAAAAAGTGCTGTAACTAGCTGATACACCCGTATTTTTTGTGTCCAAGAAGTATGTTTGAATAAAATAGTTGATGCTATGCTTCCAACCTATGAGTATCCTCGATTGTTTGTCTTTTCGTGTGTAATGTATAAAGATCCTTAGGGATTTCGTATAATTTAAAAATGTTTCCAGTAGAGTTTAATTGTTCAAAAAGGGATTTACGGGATTCTTGAGCATTGATGGTGTAGGGAAGTTTTTCAGCGGCTTTTTGAGAGCGGATATTTTCTGTGCGGATGCGCATAAAGACGGTTTCTATGTTAAGCTCATAGAACAGTTCTTCAAAGAAGGCAGCTTTTGCACGCTGGTTATATCCTTTTCCGTGATAGCCCTTACCGAGCCATGTTCCTAAGAATCCTGCATTTTCCTGTATATCGTATAAACTGATGGTTCCAATAGGTGAGCCCCAATCATCTAAAATGGTTCTTGATATTAGCTCACCACGTTCTTCAGCCTCAATCATCTGCTTTGTTATAAATAAAAATTCCTCGTAGGATGCAGCTTTATGACGCACAAAAGGGAAGACATCTGGATGTGTCATCAAGTCATATAATTCATGGCATTCATGTAGTTCGCGTTTCTTTAGCACAGTTATTCCCTCCATTTGAGGGCAGTTTTACTCCATGACAAAGAGTTACAGCCCACCCTCGAAATTTTTTATAATCTTACTAAAAAATTTCGGGGTGGGAATCGAACCCACTAGAACCAGTTTGACTGGTGGCGCACCATTTGCCTTCCCAATTACTTAAACACAATATGATTTTTTGAACGTAAAGTAAGCAAAATCGTCACAGATGTTTGCTAAAATCGTCTCCTTTGATAAACAACTTATTTGTATAAATAAGTAACATATCTAATCGTATTTTACATAAAAAAATTAAAAAAGAAAATGTAGTTTTTGTAAATTATCATGAAAGTTTATGGACAATTTTTGACAGCAATTCATTCTTTAGCTAGAAAAGCGAATTCACCGTCGATCATTGTCCATTTTGGTTTGGCCATGAAATGAAAGGGTGGGTGCGACCAAAGTACAAGGTCAGCATCCTTTCCAGTTTCAATGCTGCCGATTTTATGATCAAGCCTTAAATTACGGGCGGGTAAAATAGTAATAGCTTCCAATGCCTGCTGTTCAGAAAGGCCTTCCCGAACAGCAATAGCTGCACAGATATTTAAATAATGAATGGGTATATATGGATGGTCTGTTGTGAGGGAAACTTCTATATCTTTTTGCATTAAGATGGGATAGGTCTCCCATGTTTTGTTCGCGAGTTCAACTTTGGATTTGCGGGTTAAAGTGGGACCAACCGATACTTTTAGATTCAAACCTGTTAGTTCCTTTACAATCAGGTGGCCTTCTGTACAATGTTCAATACGTAAATCGAGATCAAATTCATCTGCAAAGCGAATGGCGGAGAGTATATCATCTGCACGATGAGCATGTATTCGTACAGGAATTTCCTTCTTTATGGCTTTTAATATAGGGGAGAAACGGAGCATATCAGGATAATCGCAATATTGTGCTTCATAAAAAATTTCGCGCAGCATACCCATAATGCCCATTCGTGTGATCGAGTCATTTTTTCCGTGACTGTGAACCCGTTTGGGATTCTCACCAAGGGCAATTTTTAGACCTGCTGGTTCCTGTAAGATCATTTTCTTTATATTAGTCCCTCTTGTTTTTATGACAGCAGTTGTTCCACCGATAATAGTAGAGCTGCCAGGCATTACATGGACGGTCGTAATGCCTGCTTTAACAGCATCTAGAAAAGCGGGATCAAAAGGGTTCACACCATCGATTGCTCGCAGATGGGGGTTTAATAGACCGCTTGTTTCATTTGCATCATTGCCGGGCCAACCGATCCCCTCATTATACAAACCGAGATGTGTATGAACATCAATAAAACCAGGTAATAGCCAAAGCCCGCTGCATTCTACAATTTTTGTATCTGAACCTATTGGCAGCTGTGCTGCAATTCGCTTTATTTTACCGTTTTCAATCGATACATCCCCGAAGAAGGGAGATGCTGTGATTGGGTGGATATGGGCGTTTTTTAATAGAATTATCTTACTAGTCATTGTGAGAACCTCAATGTATTGGATTTGCCTATTAAGAAATGAATAGTCAATAGGATTTTCATCTCAATAGTATATGTAGCAAACAGCTATTTGGTTAGAAATATGAGTTAAAAAGTACCTGTGAGCTGTAAAGCTAGAATAATGAAGCCTAAAATCCATACGTATACGGCAAATACTTTTAACGAGTTTTTTTGCAAATATTTAATCATCCATACGATTGCAGCGTAACCAAATAATGCTGAAGCCAGTGTTGCTACTAATAAGGCGCTGAAGGAAATTGCTTCAACATGTCCGGATGCTAATTCACCAACCTGAAAAATAATTCCGCCCGCGATCGCTGGAATAGATAATAAAAATGAAAACCATGCTGCTGTTTCTCGGTTGAGTTTTCTAAATAATCCTGCCGCTACAGTTAAACCTGATCTGGAGACAGCAGGGAAAATTGCAGCCGCCTGAAATGTCCCTATAAATAAAGCATCCTTATAGCTGATTTGTTCCATTTTCTTGCCGCCCTGTTTAACGCCGTCAGCCATCCAAAGTATGACACCGGTAAATAAAAATTCCCAGCCAATCGTAACACCTGTTTCTGAAATTGAATCAAAGAAATCGTTTAACAAGAGTCCGACAATGACTGCTGGGATTGTTCCAATGACCAGTAGCATAGACAGATGTCCAAACGGTTTTTTCAGAATTTGAACCAGCTCATCCTTATAAACGACAAGTACAGCCAATAATGTCCCAACATGTAGCATTGTATCGAGGAAAAGTCCTGCTTCATCCAGACCAAATAAATGTCTTCCCAAGTACAAATGTCCCGTACTGGAAATGGGTAAAAATTCAGTTAATCCTTGAATCAATCCTAAAATAAAAGCTTCTATTTTAGACATCATGAATCAATCACCCTCAATTCATTTCTTACTTAGTGAATATGCATAGATAAGGTTGTCTATCTCAAATATATTCACAATCACTAAATCAAGAACAATTAAGCGTATCCGAAGGATAAAAAGATGAATCCTTTCTGATATGAGAACGTAATATAGTTGGGAAATCTTTTAAATCGTAGTTTATGGACGTATGAATTGCCGATAGTAAATAAATAAAAAGAGAGGGGAAGATGGAAATGCCATCACAAGAAGAAAGAGTATTAGCAGCAATACTTTATGTTGCGAGTTTCTTTACTATTTTTATTGGGCCGCTTATTATTTGGTTAATTAAAAAAGATGATTCAGCCTTTATTGATTATCATGGGAAGGAATATTTTAACTTTTTAATTTCGTATACAGTCTATACAGTTGTCAGTATTATTCTCATGATCGTATTGATTGGAATACTAACGATCTGGCTTGTTGGAGTTTACGTGTTTGTGTTTACGATCATTGCAGCTGTAAAGGCATATGAAGGAGACACATACAGAATTCCGTTTGTCTTTCGCCTAATTCGTTAAAATAGTAAAAAAACTGCCTTGCTAAGGCAGTTTTTTTCATATATTTATTTTTCATATTTATAGGATTGAAAAAATAGAATTGTAATAGCGGGTTTCAAATACGGGTGATAATTAGGACAAGGAGTATTATAATGAATATCCAACAATTTTATCAGCAATCAGCAGCAGCCTCATTAAATGCAAGTCTCGCTGCCTTCATCCCATCTATTGCATTACTCATTTATGCAATTTTTATTTCAAAAACCTATCATCTTTTACTATTAGTCATTCCATTCCTTATTTATAGTTTTTTCTGTTATCAAAAGTTTCTTTTATATCAAAAACGAGCAAAAACTGTAAAGCTTTCGATACCACGCGTCGAACTCTCCAGTAAAAATTTGTTTGATAGAGAATTATTATTAACATTTTTACCGGCACCTTCACTAAGACTACTTTTCTTTACACCCACCGGAATGAAGGCAGGAGAAATAAGAGACCAATCTTTTTTACTGATAAGATGGTTTCTACCCAATTTTATTGATAGACTATTTACGAAAAAGTATGGGCTGTATGATTTTCAAGACGAGCCAATTGTATTTTATCATGATTTAAAGGACAGAATTATCATTACTTCACCAGTTAATCAAGAACTAGCTGTTATTTATAAAGCGAAAAACGGGAAAAATAAAGAGTATTTTTTTGAGACAAAAAGTATTGTAGTTAAACAGAGCAGTCTGCAGGATTATTCATTTCATTCATCAGAGGGAGTTCTCCTTGCCAATATTCAAACAGGGTGGATGCCGTTAGAATGGGGGGAGCGCTTTGTTCATACAAATACCCCGATTCTTACGATAGATGAGAAATTGACTGACATTGAGATTTTACAGCTGTTTTCACTTTTCATTAGTATGTATAAGTATGGTAACCATTGACTATAGAGGAATCCATTAATTAACACAATAAGTTAGTATTTTAGTATTTTGACACAAAGGTTTAACAAAAATAGTTATTTAATTGAAAGTTCTACATTGTCTCCTATTTTGAACTATGATACTATAATATTAATTTAATAAAGGAATCCTTCGGGGCTGGGTGAAATTCCCAACCGGCGGTGATGAGGCAATGCCTCTTAGTCCGTGACCCGGTTTCAGTAATGGAAACGGTGGATTTGGTGAAATTCCAAAGCCGACAGTGAAAGTCTGGATGGGAGAAGGACATGAATCACACACGTTAAAAATGAGTACATACTAACGTTTATTTGGTATTGCATTTTTATTTGGTATTGCTTTATTAAGCCCTGTACAAACTAATTGTATGGGGCTTTTTTAGATTTTACCATCTGCGAAATACCATTATAAGTGTATGTTTAGGACCACATTTTAAGATTTCCTCATATGTGTTTCACTATCCATATTTCCAGCCAAACCCCATGGCGACCGGATACCGATAAATATCCCCATTCAAAAACTGCAGGAAAAAGGAGGAGTACTGCCTTGTTCACTGGTCTCATCGAAGAGCTAGGAATCATAAAAAGAATTAATGCAAAAGGGCATACCCTGACTCTCGTGATAGAAGCAAAAAAAATCATGCAGGATTTACATCTCGGCGATAGTATTGCGGTTAACGGTGTTTGCTTAACCGTTACTAAGTTTTCTCAGAGTCAGTTTGAAGCAGATGTAATGCCGGAAACGTTTAAACATACTTCACTTGCCACATTAAAGGAAGGGTCAAGAGTAAATTTAGAAAGAGCCATGCTTGCTAATGGGCGTTTTGGCGGCCATTTTGTCACTGGACATATCGATGGTATAGGACGCTTACGAAAACGAACGAACATGGAAAATGCAATCTTAGTTGAGATAGAAATCCCTGAGGACTATTCTAAATTTGTATTAGAAAAAGGATCTATTGCAATAGATGGAACCTCGCTCACTATTTTTAAAACTGGTAAAAGTTCTGTAACAGTTTCATTAATACCGCATACGGCTAAAGAGGCTGTTCTTGGTTTTAAATCAGAAGGGGAAATTGTGAATCTTGAGTTCGATGTTATGGCAAAATATTTTTATTCATTCATGAATCATCAACAAAAAGAAGATAAGCCAAAGGGTTTAACAATGGATTTCTTAAAAGATAACGGGTTTTACTAATTTTTGAAACGGGTTGTTATGTGGGATAAGTGATCATAAAAGGAGGAAAACAATATGTTTCATACGATAGAAGAAGCATTAGAGGATCTAAAAGCTGGAAAAGTGATTATTGTTGTTGATGATGAAGATCGAGAAAACGAAGGCGATTTCTTGGCCCTTGCTGAATTTTCTTCACCTCAAGCGATTAATTTTATGGCAAAGGAAGGAAGAGGGCTGATTTGTACCCCTGTCACTGAAGCTGTTGCCAGCCGGTTGAACCTTCATCCAATGGTGAAAAATAATACCGATGTTAAAGAAACAGCCTTTACTGTGACAATTGACCATAAGGATACAACAACCGGAATAAGTGCCTACGAACGGGCTTTTACGATTGAAAAATTATTGGATCCGAGTACAAAGGCAGAGGATTTCAATAGACCTGGTCATATTTTCCCGTTAATTGCAAAAAATGGCGGTGTATTACGGAGGGCAGGACATACCGAAGCAGCGGTGGATTTTGCGAGATTGGCCGGAGCTGAACCGGTAGGGATAATCTGTGAAATTATGAATGATGATGGCACGATGGCCCGCTTAGACAGTCTAAAGCAGGTTGCTGAAAAATTTGACCTTAAGCTTGTATCCATCGAGCAGTTGATTGAATATCGGCTGGCGCATCATGATACTAATGTGAAGCAGGAAGTAGAAATCACATTACCAACTGAATTTGGTGATTTTAAAGCATATGGCTATACAAGTATTTTAGATGGTAAAGAACATGTCGCACTTGTAAAAGGTGATATTGATGGAAATGAGCCTGTTTTACTTCGTGTTCATTCAGAATGCTTAACTGGTGATGTGTTCGGATCAAAACGGTGTGATTGCGGTCCCCAGCTGACAGCTGCATTGCAACAAATTGAACAAGAAGGTAAGGGCATTCTTTTATACATGAGGCAGGAGGGTAGAGGCATAGGTTTAATCAACAAATTAAAGGCCTACAGACTGCAAGAAGAGGGGTATGATACGGTCGAGGCCAATCATAAGCTTGGCTTTGATGCAGATCTACGGGACTATGGAATCGGTGCCCAAATCCTAAGAGATTTAGGTGTTAAGAAGATGAAATTATTAACCAATAATCCACGAAAAATTGCAGGTTTAAAAGGCTATGGTCTTGAAGTGGTTGAACGTGTTCCGCTGCAAATGCCGACTGAGAAGGAAAACGAACGTTACTTGAAAACAAAAAAAGAAAAGCTGGGTCATTTATTATCTTTATAAATAAATTGAGAAAGCTAACAAGTCTATTTTGATTATTTAGATTCAACTGGACAACCTATTACGTAAGTAAAAAGGTTATACCTATAATAATATTAGATGAATATAAAGGAGAGTATAGAAATGAAAAAAGTAATTGAAGGACATTTGATTGGTACCGGACTGAAAGTAGCCATTGTTGTGGCTAGATTCAATGAATTTATTAACAGCAAATTATTATCAGGAGCTGAGGATGCATTAAAGAGACACGGTGTTCAAGATGACGATGTTACGATTTATTGGGTTCCAGGTGCATTTGAAATTCCATTAACAGCACAAAAGTTAGCAGAAAAAGGCGGGTATGATGCTATCATTACACTAGGATCTGTTATTAGAGGAGCAACGCCGCATTTTGATTTTGTTTCCAATGAGGTAGCAAAGGGCGTCGCGCATACAGGAATGCAAACAGGTGTACCAGTTATTTTTGGTGTTTTAACAACCGATTCAATTGAACAGGCAATTGAACGAGCTGGAACAAAGGCAGGAAATAAAGGCTATGATGCTGCAATGACTGCAATTGAGCTGGCAAATTTATATCGTCAAATTGAGCAATAATTAAATATATCGCTAATCATATGTTGAATAGTTTGTAATGAAGCAAGAAAAGGAGATGTTACAATATTGTGATATCTCTTTTTTATTTTTCTAATTTTAAGTACAATTTTCGACAAGATTATCAGTTTTTATAAGGTAAACTGTTCATAAGTGTAATTTACACATATATAAGAATGTCGGAGGGAGTCTTATGGAGGTTTTTGTAGCTAGACAACCTATCTTCAATATAGAGGAAGAAATTGTTGGGTATGAGCTCTTGTATCGTAATAATCTGACAAATGTCTTTCCTTATATAGACGGTGATCAAGCCACGGCAGAAGTCATTATTAACAGTTTTCTCAATATTGGGCTTGAACGCTTAACAGAAGGGAAAAAGTTTTCTATTCATTTTACAGAAAATTTACTAGAACAAAAATTGCCAACCTACTTTAGTCCAGACGACTTGGTCGTACAAATATCAAAGGAAGTGGTAATAAGCAATAAGTTGATTACCATTTGTCAGGAGCTAAAGGAACTAGGTTATTTACTTATTCTCGATGATCATTTTCTTTTTCAGGATCATCCATCTATGGACAAACTTTTACCGAACATTGCTATGATAAAAGTAGATTTTCGCGAAGAATATTCTCATCAACTTAAGCAAATTGAAACGATTGCTGCCAAACATAAGATAAAACTTTTTGCTGAAAAAATAGAGACTGAGGCGGCATATATTGAAGCCAAAAAAAGAGGCTATGTCTATTTTCAAGGTTATTTTTTTTCTGAACCAATAATTGAATCAACCTATGAAATTCCAGTTTGTTTTTCATCGCATTATCATGCCATTCAAAATATGTCATTAGAAGAATTAACAGTGGATGAAATGGCAGAATTGATTGAAAAGGATCTCTCACTTTCCATTAAACTACTAAGGTTAATTAATACAACATCAGCCAAATGTGATAAAAAAATCTGTTCGATTCGTGCAGCAATTGCTTCACTTGGTGTTGATAATGTAAAAAAGTGGGTCCATATCCTGTCTACAAGGGAGTCAGCGGATCAACCAACCTTTTTATCCGATCGTTGTATGCAATTAACATTAACAAGAGCGAAGCTGTGTGAAACAATTGCACGCCAAATTGGTACAGAGTTTCCATCAGGCTATTATATGGCTGGGTTAATTTCAACGATGGAAGAACTAGTTGATATATCAATGGAAGAAATACTTGCAGATCTTTCATTAAAGGAAGAAATTCATGATGCCTTATTGGGAAAAGAAAATAAATATAAGCTTGTATTAGATTTGGTTGAAGCGGTCGAGCAGGCAAAATGGAAGGAAATTAACCATTTCTGCAAAAAATTAAATATGACGGAACGGGATTTATTTCGAATTTATGCGGAGTCATTAAATTGGACAACTGAAATGATTCGCGAAGAAAAGATTGCAACGACTGGCCTGGATCCTTTGATTCATAATTAATTGCCGAAAATAGTATTCGATGAATCTGTTCTGCTATCTCCTAATCTGAAAAATGTGGTACAGTAAAACCATATCAATCAGAAATTTTTGCGGAGGTAGTGTTAAGTGAATATTGAGTTAATTAAATGCCATGGGTCTGGTAACGACTTTTTGTTAATTGATGAAATGGATGGGAAATTGTCGTTTAATGAGGAAGAACGTAAGGAACTAGCCATTGCCCTTTGTAATCGAGAAACGGAATTAGGCGCGGATGGAATTCTATTTGTATTAGACAGCGAAAAGTCAGATGCAAGAATGCGTGTTTTCAATAGTGACGGCTCAGAAGCGTCTATGTGCGGGAATGGTCTGCGATGTGTTGCCCGCTATGTTTGTGAAAAATTGAATAAAGACGAAGCTGTAATTGAAACGATGAAGGCTCATTTGCAGGTTAAGAAGCAGGACGATCTGTTCCCAGAAATTCCAACCTATATGGTGGAGATTTCACCGGTCTCGTTTCAATTGGAGGATTTGCCTCTTCAGTTGGAGAAGGAAACATTAATAAATAAGCATATAGAAGGTTTATCTGCTGATTTGACATTTACAGCACTAGCGGTTCCCAATCCCCATATTGTGACGATTGTTAAGGCAGAGGATATTCATTCTGATATTCAAAAGAATCTTAGTGAATATGTAAATGGCCCGAATCCTTTATTTCCGGATGGAGTGAATGTAAGCTTTGTTAATGAGCTGACAAAAGGAGCTATTTATGTTAGAACCTTTGAAAGAGGAGTTGGGTTTACAAATGCATGTGGAACAGCGATGTCGGCATCAAGTCTTGTTACATGCTTAAATGGATTAAATGAAAAAGAACAGGTTATAGAAGTTTATAATAATGGCGGTAAAGTAAGGTGTGTAGTTCATGAAATAGCGTCTGGTTATTGGATTGAACTAATTGGTAATGCCACATATGTATATCGAGCGACTGTTCAGCTGAGTGAGAAGGATAATTCTCATTTTGACGTAATAAATAAGGAGAATTTTGAAGCTGAGACCAATCAATATGCTAAATTAGGCGAAGCTGCACAAGAGTTTATTCGTCAATATATGTAATTTATTCAATAGATTATTATGAAAAGGATAGGTTCGTACATGACCTATCCTTTTTTGAATGCTTTACAATCATTTATTCAGTTTTTGTTTATAAAAGGTTTACTTTGTTTTTAGAAATTGTAAAACTGGATCAAAGTTTTGCTTTTTCTTCGCATCAAAAAATGCTCCAAATGGATCCCCATTCCCTTTTATCCTATCAAGGATTGAAGGTATTTGAAACGTTTCCATTGTTAATCCATCCTTTACTTCCTCCCAATAAAGCGGTGTTGCAACGGTTGCTTTGGGATTTCCTCTTGGAGAGTAGGGAGAGATGATGGTTTTTCCTTCAGCATGCTGAACATAGTCAATATAGAGCCGTCCGCCACGCTTTTTTTTCATTCGTTCAATTGTAAAAGAATCAGGATCCTTTGTAATTAAATATTCAGCGATAAAGGCTGTGAAAATCCTCGTATCCTCAAAGCTATAACGATGGTCAGGAAGTGGAATATAGACTTGTATCCCTTTATTTCCGGATGTTTTCACAAAGCTGATTAAATGTAAGCTGTCGAGGACCTCTTTTATTATATTTGCTGCTTTAATGGCTAATGGAAAAGCATCCTTTGACGGTGGATCTAAATCGAAGACAATTTCACTCGGACTTCCATTCCCGTCTATTGTTTGGAAAGGAATATGAAATTCGAATGCAAGCTGATTTCCCAGCCAAAGAAATGTGTCTAGGTTATTGCAAATAATATAATTGATTCCATCTGATTCTGCCGTTTTGATAAATTCCGGTGCGTAATCTGGACAATTTTTCTGATAAAAGGGCTCGCCAAACATACCATGTGGATAACGAATAACAGTTAATAAGCGGTTATGTAAAAATGGGGCAATATACGGGAAGATGTACTGTAAATACTCAATATACTGCTGTTTGGTTATTGCTGGTTTGTTCCACAGCGGTTTGTCAGGATGGCTTATCTCAAGCTCTTCACGTATGGACTTTGTCTGCTTTTGCTGTTCAACTGCTGCTTTCGGACCTTCAGGAAGCCTGCATTCCTTTGCTGGAATAAGGGTAAAAGCTTGAATACTTGGCTGTCTGAGTGTTCTTCCTTCAGGCCATTCAATAAATTGGACTTTCACCGTAATTTCTGGTCGAACCCACGTTACAGCTTTCATTCGTTCTGGATTATTATGGAATGGTTTGTCAGCTATTTTCAGTGTTTCTACTTTATCAGTAAGCTCCTTCCAATCATTTCGTGTCATTTTTCCAGTGCCGCAATTTCCGATATACCACAATTTTTCGTCTTGATCGTATAGCCCAAGCAAAACAGAATTCACTATTCCTGAGCGATAAGTGACTCCAGCAATGACGGCAATGATATCAAGATAATTTTTCACCTTTTGCCAGGATTGATCCTTGCCGTCAATTGTATATGGACTATTTAGGTTTTTACAGACTATGCCTTCTAACTGATGTTCCTTTGCCACTTTCCATAAAGCTTTATTATCCGTTTGTGAGGGTACAACTTGAATATGGGTAGTAGGCAGTACACATTCCCGAAGAATAGACATGCGGTTCTCTAACGGCTGATCGTGAATCCAGCTGCCATTATAATAGATAATGTCAAAGATCATGTAGAAAATAGGGACTTCATTTTTAACAAGTGTAACACGTTCCATTTTTCTCAAACCGTCCCTCCGCATAACCTGATGAAAAGAAGGGTTTCCATTTTCATCAAGTGCAATAACCTCCCCGTCAAAGATTACTGAATCTCCCTTAAAATAATCTTGAATGGACGTGATTTCTGGGTAATGTAACGTTCGTTCATGTAGCTTGCGATTAAATAATTGCACTTCTTTCCCATCAAAATACGTTAATATTCGTACTCCATCCCATTTAATTTGCGAAATCCACTCTTTGCCTGTAGGTATTTCATCTGAAGATACGGGTTCAAAGGGAATAATCGGTTTTAAATCCATTATGATAACTCCTTTTTTCAATAGTTTCCCCTTTGTCCATTAAAATTATTTCGTTGGGATTCCTGCAATAAATTACAACGTATTTGTCTTTTCATTTAACACAAATTAAGAAAAATAAAATAGAAATGGAGAATGACAAATGCATACAATTTGGAAAGGGAGTATTAGCTTTGGACTGGTCAATATTCCAATAAAGCTTCATTCAGCAACAGAAGACAAGGACGTTAAATTAAGGACCCTCCACAGAGACTGTCATTCGCCGATAAAATATGAAAAAGTTTGTTCTGTCTGTAATGTAGAAGTGAAACCTGAGGAAATAGTGAAGGCATATGAATATACAAAAGGAAAATATGTGGTTTTGGATGATGAGGAACTTGAAGCATTAAAAAAGGAAAATGAGGATAAAGCAGTTGAGATTATTGATTTTGTTAAGATGAATGAAATTGATCCTATTTATTATGATCGCAGCTATTATATGTCTCCCGGAGAAAATGGCGGTAAGGCCTATTCGTTATTACGAAAGGCCTTAGAGGAAGCGGGGAAAGTTGGAATTGCTAAAATCATGATCAGGTCAAAGGAACAAATGGCTGTCATACGTGTGCTGGAAAATACACTCGTGATGGAAACCATCCACTTTCCTGATGAGGTTCGACCAGCCATCGATGTTCCCAATGTTCCTCTAGAGGATAAAGTGACGAAAAAAGAACTCGATACGGCTATTATGCTGATCGATCAATTAACAACTGAGTTTGATGCGTCAAAATATACGGATGAATATCGAACAGCGCTATTGGATTTAATTGAGTCAAAACGAAGCGGCCAGGAAGTTGTAACATCGGCAGAGAAAACAGCGATAGCAAACGTTACGGATCTCATGGCTGCATTGCAAGCATCCATCGATCAAACAAAGCCGGCAAAAAAGGAGCCGATAAAGAAAAAGCGTACAGGTGCAAAACCTAAGTTGAAAAGGGAAGCATAAATTTCTGCTTCAAAAAAGCTGATTTACCCGTAGGAATACGGGTATAATCAGCTTTATGATTTTTCCAGTGGTTTTTATTTTTAAAAATTTTTACTTTACATATAAGGGATGAAACAAATGGATACCGATATACAATCAGGGAGAAATTTTCACTATATAGGCTTAGCTTTTCTAGTACTTGTCCTTTTTATCTATGGATTCATCAGGATTTCCCAGCAATTAAGGGGAATAGATATACGACGGTTTGATCAGACAGTGATTTCTCTTGTTCAATCTGCCATTGCACCACAATTGACAGACTGGATGTTAGGAATTACCTTTCTAGGGTCCGTCGGTTGGCTTGCTTTTGTTGTATTAGTGCTTGTTTTCATGCTTTATTGGAAGAAAAAGAAAGCGCTGGCCCTTTTCTTTGCTGCATCAAGCGGATTGGGCTCATTGATTAATATCCTGTTAAAATGGCTCTTTAAAAGGGAAAGACCTGATATTCTACCTGTTATAAGTGAGGAAGGCTACAGTTTTCCAAGTGGTCATTCAATGGGTTCATTTATTTTCTATGGTTCACTTGCATACGTAATCATTCATCTTGTTCACAAAAAAAGTCATCAATGGATCGCTGTCGTCATATCTAGCTTTGTTATCCTGCTAATTGGTTTGTCGCGAATTTATTTAGGTGTACATTATCCTAGTGATATTGTCGGTGGCTTTTTAGCGGGCGGTGCCTGGCTCCTCATCTGTGTGATTCTTTTTCGTTATTATGAGTACCGCCATCACTTGTAGTAATGATAAACTAAAGGGAGGAAACCATTTAGATGAAGGGAGAAATCGATGGATACTTATATTTTATCGTTAGATCAAGGAACAACGAGTTCTCGGGCGATATTATTTAATAAAAAAGGGGAAATCGTTCATATTGCACAAAAGGAATTCACGCAATATTTTCCACATCCTGGCTGGGTCGAGCATAATGCAAATGAAATTTGGGGATCGATTTTAGCGGTTATTGCAAGCTGTTTAACAGAATCAGGTGTTAAACCTGAACAAATAGCTGGAATCGGGATTACAAATCAGAGAGAGACAACCGTTGTATGGGATCGGACTACAGGAATGCCGATATATAATGCCATTGTCTGGCAATCTAGACAAACGAGTACTATTTGTGATGAGTTAAAGGAACAAGGCTATAACACCTTATTTCGAAAGAAAACCGGCTTACTGCTTGACCCATACTTTTCCGGGACTAAAGTGAAATGGATATTGGATCATGTAAAAGGTGCACGTGAAAAAGCAGAGCAGGGGGATTTACTATTCGGGACAATAGATACATGGTTAATTTGGAATCTTTCAGGTCGTACTGCACATGTCACCGATTATTCGAATGCGTCCAGAACATTACTATTCAATATTTATGATTTAAAGTGGGATGACGAGTTATTAGAAATTTTATCGATCAATAAATCCATGCTGCCTGAAGTAAAATCCTCTTCAGAAATGTATGCCTTTACAGCCGAAGAGCATTTCTTTGGCAAAAGTATTCCCATTGCAGGTGTTGCGGGAGACCAACAGGCTGCTTTGTTTGGTCAGGCATGCTTTAATAAAGGAATGGCGAAAAATACGTATGGTACCGGCTGCTTTATGCTTATGAATACAGGAGAAAAAGCAGTTGTCTCTGAACATGGGTTACTGACAACCATTGCTTGGGGTATTAATGGAAAGGTTGAATATGCGCTTGAAGGGAGCATTTTTGTTGCTGGATCGGCTATTCAATGGCTCCGTGATGGATTAAGGATGATCAAACATTCAGCAGATAGTGAAGCCTATGCCAGAAAAACAGCCTCTTCAGAGGGAGTTTATGTTGTTCCAGCTTTTGTCGGATTAGGAACGCCCTATTGGGATAAGGATGTAAAGGGTGCTGTGTTCGGCTTAACACGAGGAACATCAAAGGAGCATTTTATAAGAGCAACAATAGAAGCGCTTGCCTATCAAACAAAAGATGTCTTAGCAGCAATGGAGGCCGATTCGGGAATCAATTTGACCAACTTAAGGGTAGACGGAGGAGCAGTAAGAAATAATTTTCTGATGGAATTTCAAAGTGATCTATTAAATGTGCCTGTTGAAAGACCAGAAATTAATGAGACGACCGCTTTAGGTGCTGCCTATTTAGCTGGAATTGCAGTAGGCTATTGGAGTGGACAGGAGGAAATTGCTAAGCAATGGGCTGTTGAGCGCACCTTTTTACCTTCCATGAATGATGATACACGTAATCAGCTTTATGAGGGATGGAAAAAGGCGGTGACGGCGGCAAGGGTATTTAAATAGAATCATAGTTGGAATCTGTGCGTTGACTCCGCAGATTCCATCATGAAACTGGCAATGAATTGACAAATGCAAAAAAAAACCTTATATTTAATAAGGACATATTTTCGTCTTTAATGCTAGCTAGATGTTTTGGTGTGACTTCAAGATATTGAGGTCACAAGTAAGTACTATCACCTTCCAATATTACTTCCTTACATGAATGAATGTAATTCCTCTTCGGAAATCCAACACTTCTAATCAAAAAAACTCAAACATCGAGAATTCAAAAATATGAGCATAACCTGATTCCTATTGGCGCGGTCTAGGAACCGTATAGATGGAAGAGAGGCAGGGCTTCTGTTGTATTAGGTTTATAAAAGAATTTCAAACAAAAAATGAAAATAGTAATATGTCTAATCTGGATGATCAATGGGACTTGGTCATCCATTTTTATATCATGATTATTGCAAGGGAATTTGTTTGTTGACATTTTCGGTAAAAGGGATTATAGTAAAGGTACGCTATTAAGTTCGGATATATATTTTTGGATAAGTTGTCGTAGCTGCGAAATCTGTGGTCGATGTTTATTCCTACAGATAGATATTGGCTGCGATTTTTTTTATGGTTAAATATTATATGTAAAACTTAGAGTGAATTTTTTATTTTTGGAGGCAACACAATGAACACAGGTAAAGTAAAATGGTTTAATGCAGAAAAAGGTTTTGGATTCATCGAGTCTTCTGAAGGTCAAGATGTATTCGTACACTTCTCAGCTATTCAATCTGAAGGATTCAAAACTTTAGAAGAAGGCCAAGATGTTAATTTTGAAATCGTTGAAGGTAACCGTGGACCACAAGCTGCTAACGTAACAAAAGCATAATTCTTGCTTTTAAGGTGATGCATGTATATATGCATCACCTTTTTCATGTGGTTATACTAGAAAGAATCTAAAGTGGACGATTTTAATGATAAATGGTGAGCTATTCACCGGTATTAACCCTGTTCGGACTAGATTTTTTCAGGTGAATAAGCGATAACCAAAGCTCCCTATATATGGTTTCTTACTTTTTCTTTTATTTATGAAAAAAAGAAAGAGTAAATGGAAACCATAGTAGCGTACAGTGGGAATGAAATCGAATGATAGATATTTAAAGGAGGAAACAAAATTTTGACAACTTTTTCAGATTTCGGCTTAAGCAAAGAGCTTGAACAAGCCGTTTATAATATGGGATTCGAAGAGCCATCACCAATACAGGCACAGGCTATCCCAATTGCATTACAAGGTAAGGATATGATTGGACAGGCACAAACTGGTACAGGAAAGACAACTGCTTTTGGTGTGCCCTTATTAGAAAAACTTAGTGTTGATGAAGGAATTCAAGGACTTGTTGTATGTCCTACACGTGAGCTTGCTGTCCAAGTGGCAGAGGAACTAAACCGAATCGGACAAGTTAAGGGTATACGCACTCTGCCTATTTATGGCGGTCAGGATATCGGAAGGCAAATTCGTGCATTAAAGAATCGCCCGCAGGTAATTGCGGCAACTCCAGGACGTTTAATCGATCATATTGAAAGAAAGACGATTCGCCTTGATCATATCAAAATGGTTGTACTAGACGAAGCCGATGAAATGCTGAACATGGGATTTGTTGAGGACATTGAGAAAATCCTTTCAAAAGTTCCTGAAGAAAGACAAACTTTATTATTTTCAGCAACTATGCCAAGACGGATTCAATCATTAGCAGAGAAATTCATGGTAGAACCTGAGCTAGTAAAAATCAAAGCGAAAGAAATGACTGTAACCAATATTGAACAGCATTATATTGAAGTTCAAGAGAAGCAAAAGTTTGATGTGCTGTGTGGTCTACTTGATATACAGTCTCCAGATCTTGCTATTGTATTTGGACGGACAAAAAAACGTGTTGACGAGGTAGTAGAAGGATTAATTAAACGCGGTTATTCAGCTGAAGGTATTCATGGCGATATTCCGCAAGCCAAACGCGACCAAGTCATTCGCCGGTTTAAAGAGCAATCAATTGATATAATGGTTGCAACTGATGTTGCTGCTCGTGGTCTTGATATTAGTGGTGTTTCTCATGTCTACAATTTTGACATTCCACAGGATCCTGAGAGCTATGTCCACCGTATTGGACGAACAGGACGTGCAGGTAATAAAGGAAAAGCTGTTACATTTGTAACGCCAAGAGAAACAGATCATTTAAGAATTATTGAAAATATGACGAAAAAGAAAATGATGAAAATGCCAATTCCAACTACGCACGATGTTTTGGCTGGGAATCAAAAGGTTGCCATTAATCAATTGTTAGAGACAATTGACAATAATGATTATCAGGAATATAAGCGATTAGCAGAGAATTTACTTGAAGATAAGGATTCAGTAACGCTTTTGGCTGCAGCTCTCAAATTAATTACGAAAGAGCCTGATGCAACACCGGTTAAATTAACAGCAGTTGAGCCGTTAAGATCGAAAAAGCCAAAAGGTGACTTTGGTAAACGCCGCGGTAACGATCGAAATAGAAGCAGTGATAAGGGCAGATCACGTGATCGGGATCGCAGAAGAGGCAGAAATCGTCCTTCAAATGAAAAAAATAGATAAAAAAATAAAATTTTATCAAAAAAAGATTATAAAATTGGATAAAATAACCCATATTAGTAGGGACAGAATTTCATTCTGATTTTTTTAGTTATTTGATTTAGGAGGAAATGTAAATGGCAACAGGTAAAGTTAAATGGTTTAATGCTGAGAAAGGTTTCGGATTTATCGAAGTCGAAGGTGGAGACGATGTATTTGTACACTACTCAGCTATCCAGACTGATGGATTCAAAAGCCTTGATGAAGGTCAAGAAGTTAGTTTTGATATAGAAGAAGGTCAACGCGGACCACAAGCCGTGAATGTAACTAAAATTTAATGACAGTAAAGCCCGCTTTTAATAAAAGCCGGGCTTTATTTATGGCAGTATGAGTAAAATAATGGGGGTACATAAATGAAAACATTTAAAGTCCAATTTCATCAGGAAGATCTGACCGAAACGATGACTGTTCAAAAATTGAGTGAGGACGATTTTAACAATCGAACGGAAGGTGGTACAAGACATTTATTCGAACTTGATACAAATGTCGGCTTTTTTATTTTCTTTGATGCGGTTGACAAAGATGGAGCAGAATCATACCTAGTCCTTCAATATGAAGATGAAAGCGAAGATCCAAGTGCTTGTTATGGATTCGAATTGAGAGACTTTTATCAATTTACAGCTTTATATTTAAATGATTTAGAATTTCAAGATGAAATGGAAGAGGGAGAGGGTGATGATGAAGAAGTATATACGCCGATCCATCATCTGGCCCATCTCTTGTATCATATTGTTGAAGTGGGACAAAATATTGAAGCATAAAAAAGAGGAATTCAGCTTAGCTGGATTCCTCTTTTTATCAATCTGCCTCATGATAATGAGTAAGGCAAAAATCGTAAACCATTTTTTCTTCGTCATCCTCAAGAGCGAATTCTAAATATTTGTTTTCAATACTGTCATAGAAGTGGTAAGATACTATTTTTGTTTGCTCGTTGTTAACAAGAAACAAGACCTTTAATTGTAAACCATGTTCTGTGTATAGTTCATCGTCCTCCGGAACTTCAATTGTTAGGAAAAATTCATAACGCTCACCTTCAAGAATCCCAGTTGGATCTTTTATTTGCTCAACCGTATATTCAGTAATATTCACTATGTAATGCATCCTTTCAAAATAAACTCTTCTAGTGGTAGTCCGCTTATAATTTGTTAGACCTTTCTCATTATACACCAACTATCTTTCCTTGAAACAGATTTTCTCATGCAGGTGTTAAAAGTATTATAATAGGAATAGGAAAGAGGGGATAGAATGTATCTTTATACGAGTCAACAAATTAAAGAAATCGATAGTCGTGCCGAACAAATGGGGATGTCACTATTCTCGTTAATGGAGAATGCGGGAAACGGTTTATTTCATAAACTATCACCATTGTTAAGTAAAACAGATAAAGTTATTATTCTTGCTGGAAAAGGAAATAACGGTGGTGACGGGATTGTACTTGCACGTTATTTAAAAAATAATGGCTACAATGCAAAATTAGTCTTTCCAATCGGTGAACCAAAAACGGAAATTGCTCTCCAACATTTGTCATACTATCAAGTATGCGGCTATAACATTGAACCATTCTCACCAGATATGACGGCTGATTGGGTGATTGATGCTCTATTAGGGGTGGGCAGTCAATTACCATTACGTGCAGATATATCTCAAATGACAGACTGGGTCAATCAATCGGGTGCTAAAGTAGCTGCTATAGATCTCCCGACAGGAGTTTCGTCTGATAAGGGTGAGATTGATGAACATGCTGTTCAAGCAAATTATACATATGCGCTGCATGGGATTAAGCCGTCGGCATTCTTATTTCCTAGCAGTGAACATTATGGAGAAGTTTCGAGTATTGATATTGGTCTGCCTCAAACGAGCGGATGGAAAGTATGGAAAAGTGAAGATGTTAGAAAAACGTGGCCAAAGCATAAGGGCAATACACATAAGGGTACCTTTGGGTCAAACCTATTAATAGCAGGTTGTGATGAAATGCCAGGAAGTGCGGCATTAGCTGCCATCGGGGCTTTACGCTTTGGAACGGGTAAGCTCACAGTTGCAACAACAAAGCATGCATCTACCATTATTGGCCCGCTCGCACCTGAAGCAACCTTCTCCTTTGATTTAAAAGTGGATGAAATAGTAGGCAGCTATTTATCCGTAGCAATTGGCCCAGGACTCCATCCAGATGCAAAGCTTGAAGGTATCATTGAACAATTGCTTAAACACCCTGTTTCACTTATTCTTGATGCTGGAGCCTTAAGTAAACGCTATTATAAGGATAGCAAAGCTCAAATCATTATCACACCGCATCCCGGTGAATTCAGCCGATTATCTGGGAAGAGTTCAGTGGAAATCCAAACCAACCGTATTTCTTTGGCATCACGGTATGCAATTGAAAATAATCTAATTGTGGTTCTAAAAGGAAAATACACGGTTATTGCTTTTCCAGATGGAACAGGGATTATTAATACGACTGGTAACCGTGCTTTATCAAAGGGCGGTACGGGTGACACTTTAACAGGTATGCTGCTAGCTAGCATTGGAATTCATGAGAATATCCATGCCGCTGTTGCCAATGCTGTCTACATTCATGGAGCCTGTGCCGATTATTGGATAAAAGAGAATGGAGATCATACCTTATCTGCTCATGATTTTAATCATTTGCTTCCAAGGATATGTGGGCAATATGCTTAACCCTTGGAAATCCTTTTCCTGCTGGAGGAGTATACTTCGGAGAGAATTGAAATAAAGAAAAACATGATGCTTTAGAAAAAATTTGATTGTCTAAAGCATCATGGCATAATATTCATTAATGAAGGAATGAGAGAGTTAACCCAGAATAAAGAAATCCACGCCGCAAAGATCATCGCAATCATTGAAAAGGTGGCTTCTTTTTCACCGTATTCCATCGCAGCACTTGTACCAGAGCCATGTGCACCCATACCTAAAGCAAGGCCCCTCGCAATCGGTGATTTAATCGAAAACCATTTAATAATATATGGACCAATTATTCCTCCAGTAATTCCAGTAACAATCACAAATATCGTTGTTAAGGATGGCAGACCGCCGATGTCTTTTGAAATTTCAATGGCAACAGGTGTTGTGATTGATCTTGGCAAAAGGCTTAGCAAAAGATCTGGTTGTAAATGTGCAAGAAATGCTAAGGTAAATGAAGAAATAATCGCTACAAATGTTCCGCTTGTAATACTGACTAAAATATTACCGATATATTTTTTTAAAAGTGACATGTGCTTATAAATAGGGATGGCAAATGCTACCGTCGCAGGACCAAGCATATGCGTGACGTATTTGGCATCTGAAATATAGGTGTCAACTGGAACATTTACAAGAGAAACCATTCCAATCAATACCAATGTACTGATAACTAATGGATTTAAAAAAGGCAATGACCATTTTTTATAGAGGTTTTTCGCAAGTAAATAAATGAAAAACGTTACTGCAGAACACATAATTATATTCATTCATTTTCCCTCACTTTCCAATTATTAACTTTTTCAGCAATAAAAGCAGTGGAGCTGATGACAATAAACGTACTTAAACCAACTAATAATACAGATTCAATTCCTTGCCAGCTAAGTAGTTCATCATAATTCACAATACCAACAGCCGAAGGAATAAAGAATAATAAAAGCTCAGCTAACAACCAGTTTCCACCCTGTTCAATCCATTCTAATTTGACAATTTTAAGTAATAAGGCTGCTAAGAGAAGTAACAGCCCTACCATTGAAGCGGGAATCGGGACGGGGAATACCGCTTTAAGCATTGATCCAAGAAACAGAAATACATGAATAAACAGGATTTGTACAATGATTGTCATGATTTTCATGTTCTTCACTCCTTCATCATTCCGTTTGGTTACTCTTACTATAATTGGAATGATGCTTACCGTAAAATACCATTATTTCATGGTTGATATAACCAAAAGTTATGAAAGGGCTTTTCATTATAAGAAAAGGTTTTCATGGAAAGACTTCATTTTTTTGTTTTAGAATAAAATCAATGAACATTCGAGCCGCGTGTGATACATACTTATCCTTTTTTGTAACAACTGCTAGATTCCACGGTGTGGCTGGAATTAGATTGAGGATTTGGATCTGTTCGTTGTCTATCCTGTTACAAATGGATTCTGGAAGAATCGTAACGCCCATATTGGCCGCCACGATTTCAGACATAAAATCCCATTGTGAGCTTTTAAACAAAATATTTGGTACAAATCCTTCGCTAATACATTGCTTCCAAATAATATCATGAAGGGCAAATTCCTCACTGAAAAAGATAAACTCTTCATGTTCAAGCTCTTGTAAATGAACAACCTCTTTAGAAGCAAGGGGGTGATTCTTTTGAACAACCAGCTTCATGATTTCACTGACGATTGGAACAATTTCAAGGTCATCTCCATGGATAGGTAATACAGCAATTCCAAGTTCAATTTCTCCTTCGAGTACGTTTTTCGTCAGCCTTGGTGCTGCATATTCCGTAATATTTATTTTGATATTCGGATAAGATTTGTGAAATTCGGCTATCACCTTTGGGAAAAATAGGCTGCCCGCAATAGGTGGAATCCCGATTTGAATCATTCCCCGCTGTAGGTTTGACATATCTTCTAATGTAATCGACATTTCATCAAGAAGTCCTAGCATCTTACTTGCATATTCCATTACAATCAAACCGGCATCGGTCACTTCACTTGATTTATTACTACGGATAATTAAGGTCATGCCCAGTTCTTCTTCAAGACCTTTAACCATTTTACTTAATGCAGGCTGCGAGATATGAAGAATTTCAGCTGCTTTTGTCATGTTTTTTTGTTTGGCCACTTCTAGAAAATAAAGTAATTGACGTATTTCCATATATAAAACCACCTTTTCATTTTGTAACGTTACGTCAATGATACTATTTAGAAATGAAAATGGGGACAGTGTAGGGAATAATTTTGTTGGTTTAATATGAGATTTTTGATACATTATCATGGGAGGAGTTGATATTATGATAAAATTACTGGCACTTGATTTAGATGGGACCTTACTTGATAAAGGAAAATATATCAGTAAAAGGAATATTGATGCAATTCTAGCTGCGAAACAAAAGGGAATCGAAGTGGTCATTGCAACAGGCCGGGCTAATTTTGACGCACAAAATCTGTTTAAAGATTTCCCATTTACTCCTTGGATCATCGGAACAAATGGAGCAACAATACATAATCCCAGTGGAGAATTATTTCATTCTGTACCATTGGAAAAGTCTCTTGCTATCTCAATGCTGAAGGTGCTCGAGGAGAACCATCTCTATTACGAGGCGTTTATCGAAGGGGAAATATGTGCACCACAATATGGTCAGAAACTTTTATTTGAAGAAATCGCACAATTAAAAAAGACTGAACCAGAAATAGATTTGGACCACTTTCAATTGGAAGTAGAGATTCAATTTGGGCAATCTGAATTTCATTTTATTTCTTCTTATCAGAAATTAGTGGAAACAAACAGTGAAATTTATAATATTCTTGCGTATTCCTTTGATGAGGATAAGCTTAAGAATGGCTGGTCCCAATTTTCTGATATTCCCAATATAACAATTGTTCAATCAGGAGTTCATAATTTCCACCTCCAGCACAATCAAGCTTCAAAAGGGAATGCCTTAACAATCCTTGCCCGGAAGTTACAAATTGATTTAGTAGATTGTGCAGCAGTAGGGGATAATTATAATGATTTGTCGATGTTAGAAATTGCCGGACTAAGTGCTGCGATGGGAAATGCAGATAAGGAAATTCAAGAGGTCTGTGACTTTGTAACGAAGTCTAATAATGAGGATGGAGTGGCATACTTTATCGAAGCATTTCTTAAGGATTAATATAAACGAATAAAAAACAACCAACATCATTCTACATATTTATAAGGATGAAGTGGTTGTTTTTTATTGCTTAACTAGTAAAGTAATAATATATATCATATGGTTTGCTCTTAATAATGAAAAATTGAGGTTTTTCAGCATTTCGTTCATTCAGTTCAGAAAATAGCTGTTTATATTCTACTATAGAGAATTCTCCATAAATATAGCCTTTCTGAAGATAGTCTAGAAGTTCATTGACGTGTGACGGTTTCCGTTTCTTCTCTAATGTGTAACGATAAATGAGGTTTTCCAAAAGCATGAATAATCCCCCGCTTTCTTTTTAAATAAGATGAATGATCCTGTATCCAAAAACAGTATATCATGTAAAATTTGTTAAAATTATTTTTATAAAATTCAAACTTACGACACTTTTTTACAATATTATACGTCTGTTAGAGAGAGGGAATCCTGCATCTCCATTGTTAATCAAAAGGTATATATAGTTATTGAGGAAAAATGTCGAATTTAATAGTAAATTTAATATTATGAAAACGACTAAATTTGGAATGGAGGAGGAATATATAGTGAATTTTGTAAAATTTTGTCCTAAATTTTCTTTATCATGGTAAAATGACTAAAGGAGGGGACTTTATGGGATTAAGAATCATATTAACAGCTTTACTTTTGTTTTCTTTGGCTGCATGTAGTTCAGCTAACCAGTCTTCGACAGAAGATAATAATAGTACTAGTGATGATAGCAGAGAATTGACAGATGAAGAACAAAAATATATTGATTTTCTATTAGATGAGGACTACAAAGCCTTGATTTCCATGACTGAAAATCAAGAGTCTGAAATAAAAAAGGATTATTATCATCTTGCATCTGCACTACAGTTATTTGAAGAAGTGGAAAAAAGAAAAAAGGATTCTACTGCAACCAACGAAGAGCTTGAATTAAGGTATTCTACAGTGCTACAAAAGCTGCGGGTAGTGAAATATATTCCAACAGAGATTAGTGACAAAGTAAAAGAAGTAAAGAAATTATCACAATTTCAAAAAGATTTTTATGCGAATAAGCAGCTATAGAGAGAAAAGACTGCTAAATAATGCATTACCCTTACATAGCTGTTTAAAGAAAAAGATGCAATTTCCAATTAGAGAAACTGCATCTTTCTTGTTAGATGGTATATTTTATAGTTGTATTTTTACATCCTGAAGTGTTAGATATTGTCCATCTGTAACGGTAATGTACATATCAGCCTGTACATTTTCATTTGTTACTATACTTGTTAGCTGATGACTGCTGTCAGAGCTTACCTCTAAATATCCCATTCCAATCGCACTATCTAAAAGAACCTTATACTCTCCCGCTGCTATATCCTGCCCAACTTTATACATTCCATTCTCATAAATACCATCTTTAGGTTTGACAGATGGGGCAGTTGCCACGGGATACATTTCTGCGTCCTGAAGCTTAAAATATTCTCCGTCATGCAAGGTTACATATGTGTGTGCACCATTACTTAAATTTTCATTAAAGACGATACTTTCTAATTGTCCTGTACTATCCGATGCACTTTCAACATAGGCAAACCCTTTTGAAAATACGACATACTCACCGGCAGGAATATCTGTTCCTACCTTATAGGTTCCTTTTTTTATTTTTCCGCTTGCTTCAGCCTTTGCAGGTGGAGTCACGTCTTCAGCTTCTTCCTCTGGAGGTGCGTCAGGAGTCTCAGCTACATTCTCATTTTCCGTATCCACTGTTGCTTGATCAGCTGTATTCTTTGTTGTATCCTTGACAGCAGTGTCTGTACCTTCATCATTAAAGAAGGAAGGTAGGGCGATAATGATAATAAATGCTAGCAGCCATACCCACCATTTCTTATAAAAAGGTTTGTTACCTCTTTCCTTTGCCATGTAGATACCTCCTAATTTAATTGATACAGGCGTTATTCCATAGTCTGAACCTGCGAAATCAATTCAATGCACTGCTTAGGTGAACAGGTATTGGAAATAAAATTAAATCAAGATTACAATATTTAGTTAATAAACTAAATGGTATGTATATATAATTATGTCGAAAAATGTTATACGGAAATAATTGAAAATGAAAGCGCTTTCTGATATGATTAATTTAGGTTGGATGGCACGCGTGGCCATCATCGTATTTAGCGTAGGCGGGGCTAAATACAGGGGATAGCTTTTGAAATCATCAATGGGTCATTACCTTTTATTGAATACTTTTAATAAAGAATGACAACTAGTCATTTGATAACATTTTGCGTATGACGTTCAAGAAAGCTGTCTCTATTATAAAAAAGGTTCTATTTAAAGAAAATTAGGTCATATTTGTAAAACCTATTCGAAAAATCGAATAGGTTTTATTTTTTTGCCTTATCCTCATTAGATAGCATGACCATTACCTTATTAAGTGCAGAAATATATGTGGAATATTAAAGATATACAAGAGGTAGAATTATTGGCTGAAATGCCTGAAGTAACCATTAAATCAAATGGCTTTGCGACGGGGACCATTGCAAAGGGGATATTCCGTGTAAACGAATATGGCAGCAGTTTATTATTTATTCAAAAACAACCGCCATATCTTTATATAAAAGTAAAGAATCAGCCTATTTTTATTAATGGAGAATCCCCAGACGAGACTAGAGAGTGGTATAACAAAGTAATAAGTAAGACTCATTAGGCCATCCATTATCGGTATAGTTTCTGGTATTGTAGAATCAATTCATCAAGCTTTTGACTGACTGTAATCGTTTTAGCACTGTTGAAACCATGTTTTAAACCTGTTTCAATCAAAACTTTTCGATGTATTTCAATCATTGATTCAATGTTCTCTTGTCTATAAATAGTACTCATTGTATAACCTCTTTTTTTAAAATCAATATTTCCATTTTACAATTAAAGTCATTTAATTGTAAATTGGGATTTTCCATAGGTAACTATTTGGATTTTAGATAGTATTTTTTTTCGTCAAGCGAGAGTTTTGCTTTTTCATTTTTGACTAACAGATGTCACCATATTAAAATTGAAATAGTAAGGAAATTTGAAGATAGCTGAGGGAATCGTATATGAAATTCGGATTTGATATTGATGATACATTGATTAATTTAAGGGAACATGCTTTTCACATTTATAATAAACAGTTAAACACAAATATATCTTTGGCTGATTATCATGCGCTAAAAAGAGTTGAGATTCATGAACCTTTTGGGTTAACCGATGATGAAGGGAAGGATATGTGGAATCGTACGCTGGAGGAAATTTATTATACAAATTGCCCGGCATTTCCTGACGCAGTAGAAACCCTTAATAAACTTGTAAGCGAAGGGCACGAAATCTACTATATTACATCAAGGCCAAAGGTACATGGTGAGCGCACAAAGGAATGGATGAAAAATCAGGGGTTTCCGGTACGTGATGATAGGTTTTTTTATGGAATGCAGGATGAAGAAAAGGTGGACATAATCAAACAATTAAAGCTGGATTATTACTTTGATGATAAGCCTGCAGTGTTAAATACTCTCTCTTCAGATTCGGTTAAGGTAATTGTAAAGGATCAATCGTATAATCGTGATATCCCATTACCACGGCTGATAAACTGGAGCGACTTGCAACGAATATTATAAATTGAAGAAAAAGAAAAATCCGCAATTTATTTTGCGGATTTTTCTTTTTCTTCGGCACAATCAAAACATAGAGTCTCCATTTCATCTGTATATACACCAGTAAAAAAACCATCTAAACAATAAATGTCTTTACCGCACTTACAGCAGGTGCTGACAAGTTCCCTCATGATTAATAGCCCCTTTTCATTTTATTTTGAAAGCCTTTTATACTAATTCTTCAATTAGAACAATAAACCCTACATAACGGAGCTACATTTATTTGGTGTTACCACTCGAAAAGTGAATCACATAGTTTATAAAGATTTGGAAAGGATAGGAGTGATGTATCATCTTTTTAAATAATTAGGAGGTTTGTTAAATGGGAGAACAGTGGGCAGAACTGTCGGGAGATAAAAGACAGCAGTTTGCTGAACAAATTTTCCAAGAAATGCAGGAGGGCTATTATCAATCCTCGATGGCATTTTGTCAGGAATTGTCCAAAGAATTGGAAGGATCAATTCAAACCTTAGACATCTCTGTAAAGCAAAAAAAATTATATGATTAAGCTGAAAAAGTGAAGGCGGGGAGTTGGAATATAGGAAAAAACTCCCCATCGTTGTTAATTGAATAATTTATTATAAATCTTATTTGTATATTCAATAAATTTCGAATTGGATCGTAGTTTACGATCGACAACAAGCTCATCGAATTCTATTCTTTTTTGGTAATCCCCTTTATCCAGTCCTTCTGTTGCTGTATTGAGTAAATCTTCAAACGTGATGGCTGAATTTTTTTTATTCTTTTGTTCAGAAAGATAGCCAGCATTCTTTAACATGCGGTAGCCCATTTTTAATTCCGGTGATAATCCAGGTAAGTCATCTGAATAATCAAGTGGCTCTCCCATGCCGGGCAGGTCGTCAAAATCTCCGTTATCAATTGCCTTTTTGATTTTTTCTTCAACAAAGTAATAATACATGTGAATCCCCTTTATCTGTGTAATTCATTTAAACAGTTACTAGTGTATCAGTATTTTTATGTTAAGTAAGATATTTTTGATTTATAGTAAGTAGATGTATAACAAAATGAAGAAGGCCCAAAATAAAAAATAATGTATGTGGAGGGTAAAATGGACAACAATCAAATGATTGCATTAGAAGAAAGTAATAAAATGGAACATTATCGACAGCAGCTAGCGGAGTATATATTTCATGAATCACAAGAAGGAGAGCATGTATCTTCTAGCTCGTTATACAAGGCTGTTTCCCATGAGATAAGTAATATCTCTGACAAGGGTATTGAGATTATACTAAAGCAAAAAAACAAGGAAGCTTTTGAATAAGAACAAACACAACAAAATTAGATTGAAGGAAAGCCAGGAACTTTTTAGCAGCCCTGGCTTACTTTTGTATGGTATATAGAAGTTCAATGATTACAACTTGAATAAATGTTCAATTAGCCATCAACTAGATTAGCATATGATTCAGAAATATCTTTAAATTCGCCTTCAGTTACAACGAAACCAGGGTTTTCATCCCAACAGTCAGCATGTGTTACTTTGCTAAAAATATCTAATACGACTTGATCATCCTCTTTAAATACTGCTTGGCATTTACTGCAAGTGTCTTTCATTTTCCATTCCCTCTTTCTTTTGTATTCGAGATTATTCTATCATGAAAGTGCTTACAAAAAATTGAAGAATTAATGAAATTAATATAAGCATAATAAAAAAGATAGAAAATGGGGTGTTTTTATCACCAAACTCTACAAAGAAAAGGGAATATTCAACTTAAAAGACAAGAGTAAATGTGAAAAATATGTGTCTAAAATAGCATTCCCATGAATGAAATGTGAAATTAATGTGAAAAAAGTGTGAGGTATTATTTCATTAATAGACTTATTTAATTAAAAACTATATAGATAGTGTTATATATAAAAACTATGATTATAGTGGTATTTTACACTACAATATAAATAAAAGAAAGGATTTTAATGAAAAAATAAAGAAAAATTTTATATCTATTAATGTAAGGGGAGTTTGTACTATTTGCACTGAAAAGAAAGGGGAATGGGTAGGGTTTATTATTATTTGCGAAAAACGAATACAGCTTTTTAAAATTGAAAAGATATTTATGAATCAAACGATTATGAAAGAAAATGATGGAGGAAAAAATGGTCTTGGAATTTATAACTGTCGACCACTGGGATGAAGGAATTTGGGAAGTTTGGTGTCCAATTTATGAACAGGCATTTGGAATGAAGAAAGGAAAACAAAAAGAGATAATTCGTAATATGTTTTATAAACATCAGTGTTATTTTCATATCGGGAAAGAGCAATCAGTTGTAACTGCTATAGCGTTAACAGGAAAGCTTTCTAATCTACCGGTGCTGATTATTGATTATCTTGCAGTCAGTGAGGGAGGAAGAAAAAAAGGATTCGGTCAAGCGTTTTTTCAATATATCAAAGACTGGGCGATTGAAAAAGGGAAATTTGCTGGGATTGTAATAGAAGTTGAAGCAGAAAAGACGTTTGAAAATGAAGAGCGTATCCTTTTTTGGATAAAATGCGGCTTTATCAAAACGGAATATATTCATCATTATAAAGTTGTTCCAGAGCCATACCGGGCAATGTATATGAAATTAAAGCCAGATGCGATAATTCCAGATCTTGGTGAAGAATGGTTTCAACATATTGGACACTTTCATCGTCAATCCTTTAAAGGGATGAAGAATAGATTGTGATAAGAGCAGAAAACCACACGCATTCACAGTGTGGTTTGTATTATGGATTATTTAGTCACATTACTGTACTTCATTTAGATCAAATGAAATCACTCGGTTTGTTTTTGGGTCATACCAAACATTTCCTTGTATCTTCATCGTTTCATGTGCTGACTTTAACACAAATTCATAGCTTTGCTTTGTTCGATTTGCGGATTCTTCTGTTTTTCCAATGTATTGATAATCTGTTACACGATAACCAGGATATGCAGCCTGGGTGATGGTTAATAAATATTTTCCCCATTCCTCTTGCTCTACTTCAGGTGATGGAGTGATTTCAACATTTATTACCCCTATACTTGGCTTTGATCCAAGTGCTTCAAAGGCTTTTCTGTGGAGATTGATTTTATTAACTGGGTACCCTTTTACCTGATCAACCACCTTAACCAATATTTCCTTTTGAGTTGAAAGATTACGTATTTTAAGCGTTTGACCACAGCGATAAGGAGAATTTAAACCAACTGATACGGTCATAAATTCATTATCTGACCAAGGAATATTACATTGTGTTACAGGTCCTCCATCTGTCCAAGAAGCCTGACCTTGTACAGGCTGTTGACGGTATTGCTGATATGGGGCAAGAGGATAACTCCTGCTATATTCGTATGGATATTGAAATGGATAAACAGGCCTGTGGTAATAATTCGAAGGGAGTTGGTTTGGGACGTAATAAGAATGTCTTGGAAACATACATTTTTCCTCCTCTTTCAAAAAACTCCTTATTACCTTATGATGTAACATGGTTGACCTGTGACATGAATTATATACAGACCTTTTGTAATGAGGACTTAATTGTCAAGGGTATCGCCAACATAAAATGAAATGGTTAGTTTGTACAAATATAGATTTTTTCCATATTAACAACTGGCAGTTCTAGTAACGTTTGTTATATGGGGCGAAGGGTTATGAATTCTTCTCCATTGTAGACACTAAAGCAAAATCATCATTTTCAAAGGAGGAGAGGGAAATGGAACAATTTCCAGGGCATGCAATTAGAAAGACAAAAGCCAATGAATTTGCTTTAATTTTGTATCTGGATGATTATTTAACCGAATTTGGTAACGAACTACTGGATAGTCATTCTAAACTAAAAAATGATTTACGAAACACTTCCATTCAAATTGTAAACGAGCGGTATAACGGTGTGAAGGTATCAGAAGCAAAAATAAAAATTGACGGGATTACCGTTTCGTCCATTCCATTAGAAACAAAGACAGAAATCGCAGCAGAACCTGCTGCAAAAACAAATTTCATGCATTAAAAAGAAAGGAGAGACCTATAAAACATTTAGGTCTCCCATTCTTTTTAATGTGAAGCTGCTTTTTCATCAAAATCGTTAGACATCCGCTTCATTAAGGCTGCCATCTGGGCTCGATTGGAGGTTGCGTCTGGACGGAAGGTAGCATCACTGAACCCTCCAATATAACCCTTTTGAGCTAAGGTAATAACCGCATCATAGGACCATCTGTCTTTTTTCATATCCCGAAAAGGATTTTCTATGTCTTGAATAGGGTATTTAAAAATATTGTATAAAATTTGTGCTAATTCCTGTCTTTGTAATGGTGCATTTGGGTCAAATTGATTTAGTCCCTTTCCATTTACATATCCGAGCTCCCTAGCTGTTTCTATTTCCTTCTGGGCCCAATGTCCAGTAATATCATTAAATTTGTATATTTTAGGAACATATTTTTCTTTTCCTAATGCTCTTACTAGGATAACTGCTCCTTGAGCTCTTGTCAGTGGTGCACCTGGAGAAAAGGTTGTATTAGAGGTCCCTTGCATCCAGCCCTTTTGAGAAACATGGTCAATGCTATCTTGTGCCCAAGGAAAAGCAGAAATATCAGCAAAAAATTGACTGTTTAACCATAAAGAATAATAATCCCAAGTATCAGGTGTTTCATGAAATAAAGCCCATGAACCTGTTCCTTTGATACCGTATTTCATTGGTAGACGCAATTTTGCTTTTATTGACCTTTCGTTCTCAAACCAAATGATATAATTCCCTTCGGTTAACTTTGTGTTTCCAATAAAATGATACTGATCTTTTGGAATTGTAAAGGCAGCGGTAGGTGACTGTTTCTTTTCATCAAAAGTAATCTTTCCGTTATATTTAGATACCACCGGACCGATTCTCGTACTTGAAAGACCTAATCCATGTATATTACGATTTTCTGTCGTAGGTCCATCTGTTTTCCAGATCCTTCCGTAAAAAGGCAGTCCCACAACGATTTTTTCTTTTGGAACCCCTTGATTTATCGCATATTGAATAGATTTTTCAAAGAAGGAAATGCTCGATACTGGTCCCATAGGACTGTCAGGTCCATCCCAGCTTTCATCATAGGCCATGATCATTAAATGATCGCAATACTTTGATAAATCCTTGTAATCATAAAAGCCGTGCCAGCCAGTTTTCCATCCGCTTGGGTTGGCTGCTACAGCTACAGAAACCTCTTTATCTTTCGGTATTTTTTCTCGTAATAAACGGACAAAGTCAGTATGTTCATCATGATAATCACTGCCGACTCCTTCTATATCCACATTGACTCCATCTAAATTATAATCATTAATTGCTTTAGCGATATTTGTAGCAAGTTGTTCGCGTTTATTTAAACCATTAACCCCAGCATCCTTATTCCAGTGATTTGCTAAAAATGGAACGACTCTAATTCCTCTATTTTTCATTTCCGAAATAAACGAACGTTGCAGTGTCCATGTGACATCTAATTCTCCTTTTTCTGTAATATCGAAGTAGTTCGGCGATACAACCTGTAAGCTTCCTTTTGTGTTGTTAACCTGTGAGATATAGGATACTGGCTGCCCAAAAAATAAGTAAGACATATTATATAAACCGGTAGTAGCATGTATCGGTGTACTTTTCTGCATTGCAGTTGAAAGTCCTAACATAAGAATTGATAGGATAATCAATCGCTTCATAGGTGCACCTCGTTTCATATATTCTCAGTTTCAATTGCTAAAAGCCGCTGTAAAGCGATAGCCTGGATTGGTTAGTGTAATCGTGTAAGTAATGCGATCGTAAGTAATAGTAGTATTCTTAACATTTTTTATATCAGCATTAGGGCCAACCCCAATTTGATTGAAAAAATCGTCGATATGGTATAGTTGAATTTCGGGATGTAATATATTCATAATTTGACTCCAGCCGCCTAACATGGAAAACACAGTAGAAGAGGAAGGTGTATTGGGTGTCAACATCTCTAGTTGGTTAATATTTCCATTTTTTACAGTGATTCTTAATTGATGATCAACATTTAATGGTGTGCTATATATCGTTTCATTTTGCTCTGATATAACATCAAATTGTCTTATGTAAAGCTTTGACGCTTGATCATCAGAAATCGCGTTCCATCTTTCTTTAAAATCTTGAAAAGGCAGCTTTTTTTGTACAGCAGGGTTATTATTTTCTTCAGGTTCAGGCTCTGTGTTTAAATAAGGGCGATTTGGCAGTGCTTGACTAATTTCCTGGTTTTGTTCTGTTTGTTGTTCCGTATCTGGTACGATTGGAATTGTTTTTTGTTCTTCTTCTATTGGTGCATCTTCTGAGTTTGTAATAGGTTGTTCCTGATCTATCACAGTGTTTTCTTTGAACTGTCCCTCTGTGGAGAGTTTTATGTAGGAATTCTTATTGCTTTGATCTGGTTCATTCTGAGTTGAACATGCACTCAAAGCGAAGAAGAGAATCCAAAGCCTTAACGTAAAGGTAAAAAGCTTGAACACATTATCACATATCCTTTCGTATGAAATTGGTTAGTTCATTGTAAGCTAAAATGGGGGAGGTAAAAGTTATTAATAATACTAAGTATTAAAGTGGACGTTAAGGTAGATTATTATGTATGAAAGACTTCAATTAACTTAAACATAATTTAATTATGTTAACTTTAAATATTGCCTTATAGGTAAAAAAATCCCCTTACTGTTCGTAGGGGATTTTTTACCTCATTTGCGGATTAATTTTTTGGTCGTAAAAACGGCCACCAGTTTGCTTTGCCAAAGTTTTTCACTAATACTGGAACAAACAGCGGCAAAATAATAAACGCATAGAGCAATAAGCCTGTAAGAATAATAGATGCAATCTGTAGTAAAGAGAGCATTCCAGAAGGCATCATTGCGGCAAACGTACCACCTAAAATGATGGCTGCCGAAATAATTACAGTTCCCATTTTCTTCATGGCCATGTGCATCGCTTTAGTAACAGAAAGCTCTTTATACTCATTAAATCGATCCATTAAGAAAATACTGTAATCAACACCAAGTGCCATTAAAATGACAAAAGCAAAGAACGGAACCGCCCATGAAATGCCTGTATAGCCAAAAATGTTCATGAAAATTACCTCATTAATAGACATTGCAGTATAGTAGGTGATAATCAATGAACCAATTAAATAAACAGGCATAATGATGGATCGGAATAGGAAGATTAGGATGATTGAAATACCGAGCAGCATATAAATAACTGTTTTGGAATAATCTCCATTTGACATTGTTTGCAAATCGGCATTCATGCTTGTGATTCCGCCGACAGCCACTTTAGCATTTTCAAGTTTTGTACCTTTTGTTGTTTGTGCGATCGTCGATTTAATTTCATTTATTGAATCAATTGCTTCATTTGAATATGGATTTGCTTTATAAACAACATCCAATGTCATAACTTTTCGATCGGGCGAGAAGTAAGTATCTAAAACAGGTACAAACTCTTCACTTGTCAGCATCTCCTCTGGTAAATAAAAGGCAGAAGCATTTGTGAGTCCTGATAAATATTCTTGAGCAGATGTTAATCCATCTGAAACTTGGTCAAGTCCGTCTGCACTTTTACCTAGACCATCCGTTAATTCATTCATTTGACTACCCAGTCCGCTAAAGCCTTCAAGCAATTGCTTTTGACCATTATTTAATTCGGAAAGGCCATCGGTAACGGCAGGGAAGTGACTAACTATTTGGCCCTGACCATCAGCTAATTGCTCGAAACCGTCCTGTTGTGCTTGGATTCCATCAATCAGCGCTTGTAGCCCTTTTGCTAATTCATCTTGGCCGGCAACCGCCGCTTCGTAATTTGTATTTGCTGTTTGTACACCCTCTGAAAGCGGTACAAGCCCTGCATTAAGTCCTGCGATGGCAGATGTTAGCTTTGGTAATGATCCTTGTACACCTGTTACAACTCCCTTGATTTTTCCATATTCAGGAGAGTAGAGGATGCCTTCATAGTTTTCTTCAAGGTTAGTAAAATCTTCCGGAGTAATTTGTGATAGGTTACTAGATAATTGGCTTAGTCCTTCACCAACTTGCTGATAGCCGCTGTTTAAAGTTGATAAATTGGAGGCGACATCTTGATACCCTTTTAAAAGCTGCTGATGTCCAGCTAGTAATTCCTCTGCTCCAGCTTTTGCGCTAGCTAGTCCATTTTTAATTTGAGTGGAGCCGGCAGTTCCCTGACGGATGCCGTCTTCAATCTTTGTCAGGTTATCTTCAATTTCAGATAGACCAGATTGCAATTCACTCGTACCGGAAACGAGTGTACTGATGCCATCTGTTGCATTTTCTAAATCAGGTGCTGATGCAGTAAGCTCACTTTCCGCTTGATGGAGCCCTTCGCTGATTTGCTCAATCCCATCCTTTCCTTCACCAAGTCCACTTTCCAATTCTTTAGCCTGACTTGCAAGATAAAGCTCTTCGATCGTATCACCGACAGGTCTTGTCGCTGATCGAACTTTATCTACTAAATCAACCTTCTCTAAATTCTGAGATAGGAGCTCAATGAGTTCAAAGTATTCGGTGGAGTCCATTTTTTCATCATTTTTAATCACAATTTGTGTTGATAGGGCTTCACCAGGACTGAAACTGTCTGAAATAATATTAAAGCCTTTGATAGCAGGAACATCCTCGCTAACTTCCTCAAGTGAGTTAAAGGAAAGTGTGCCATTATAGGTGATTAGAAAAGGGACACATATGACTGCGACAAGTATTAAAGAAAGCAGGGGTCTTGAAAGTGAGAATTTACCTGCAAGTGCCCACATTTTGCTTTCTCCATGCTCAGAAGCACGTTTGGACGGCCAAAAAAGCTTAGGACCAAGTACAGCCATAAAAAATGGTACAACGGTAAACAATGCGATTAATAGGACGGCAACACCGACGGCAACGGCTGCTGCTGATTGGTACAGTTGAAATTCAGAAAATCCAATCGCTGCAAAACCAATCATTACAGCTAATCCGCTAAAGAAAACAGTCCGTCCAGCATTGCGGTATGTTGCAACAATCGCTTCAGGAATCGTCTCGTTAGCTGAAAGTTCTTCTTTATAGCGGCTCAAAAGTAAAATACAATAATCTGTTCCGATACCAAACAATACAGCAACTAAGAAGATTTGTGTATAGCTTGAAATAGGAAAGTCCATGGTATCTACTAAAAAAGCAACGATCGATTGCGATGCAATATAGGTGATTCCAACTGTTACTAATGGAATGAACGGTGCGATAACGGATCGAAAAACGAGAAGTAATACGGCTAAAATAAACACAACGGTAATACCTTCAGTTTTCTTTAAGCCTTCTTGAGAGCTAGTGATCATGGCTTCACTAATTAACCAGCTACCTGTGTAATAGTGCTCAACCTTTATATCTTTAATTGTTTCATCATAAAGTTCACTCAGCTCTTGTTCACTTAAATCATCTGGCCAAGTATGCTTAATAGAAACCAGGATGGTTTTTCCGTCTTCTGAAACGAGCTGATCCTTTAGTGAATCTTCATTAAAATGAGTCAATATTTCGGTTATTCCAAGTTTTCCTTTATTTTTTTCAAGCAGTTTCACCGCTTTCTCAGACTCAGCGAAGTCAGCATCTGTAAGGCCTTTGTCATTGTGAAAAACAAGAGCAAGTGATGAGTTGTCGCCCGTGCTATTCTCCTCCTGAACCTCTTTTAAGATCTTCCCTGCCTGTGTAGAAGAATAACTATCTGGAACGGTTATATCTCCTTTTTCCCGCACAAGATCTCCCATATTCGGCGCTAGAAAAAATAAGCATAATGCAGCTGTAATCCATGCAAGGATAACAAGCCATTTGCCTTTAATGATAAATTTCACGATTTATTCCCCCAAATTTTTATCTTTTGTAGCCAATATAATGTTATTTAATTTTTCATAGGTTTTCATAAATGCTTCAATTTCCGTTTGATCGAATTGGGTAATAAACGAAGCTACTAATTTGTGAATTCTAGAATCCGATTGCTTGAAAACTTCTTTCCCTTCATTTGTTAATGTTAAATAAATAATCCGGCGATCTTTTTCATCTCTGGTTCGCTTGATAAGACCTTTATCCCATAAGCGATTGATGATAGCTGTAATCGCACTTTTATTTACATGAAAAATTTCGGCAAGCTCTGAGGTAGTACATACTTCTACTTTGTTAATGTACCTGAGCATATATTGTTGATCATTCGTTAAATCACCGCTAATTTGTCCTTTAATTAGGCTTTCAACATTCTTTTCAATTGAGTAATTAAGATCAATGTATTGGTCGACTAAATTTTTAATTTCTATTTCATCCAAAAATGGTTCACCTCTCAAATAGTTAAATGATTGAACTATTTACTTTTTCAACTTTAATACAGATTGTATACTTTGTAAACTATATTCAATAGCCTTACTCTAGCAATAATTAAGGATATAAAAGTAAGATTTGACGATATTCAATTAGATGAATATTTTGAAGACAATAATATAGAAAAATGTTGTCGAAATGAGGTATAATATATCATAATAATGTTGTTAAAGTTAGTAATTTCACATACTGAAATAATCAGTTGTATTACGTATATCAATAGATTTCAAATTAGGATAGATAAGATCAACTTATTCAGTTGAATAGTAAAGTGAGAAAGAACTCCTAGATAGACCTAATAGGAGAAATCAGGGGGAGAAAATATAATGAGGGAAACTGTCTCAACAGCATTGGAACGAAATGAAAAGGCATATCATGTACAGGAACGAACGCTCAAAACAATTATAACGGACTTGACGTCTCTTTTAAAAGGTCTCGTTTTAATTGTAAACGTATTGCCTGTATTAACCGGATTTTGGCTTGCATTATACTTTACAGAAGCGTCAATATTAGAGTATTGGGATGTTTTATTAATTACGATGATTGGAAGTACCTTTGTCATTGCTGGTGCATTAGCATTAAATAACTGGTATGAAGTAGATCTTGACAGGGTCATGGAAAGAACAAAATATCGACCAACGGTTACTGGACACTTTTCGATGAATGCAGTCTTGACAATGGGGATTGTTTTTACCGTTTTAGGCTTTGCTTTTTTATTTTTCACATCGATAGAAGCGGTCGTGTACACATTTATTGGCTGGTTTACCTATGTTGTACTGTATACTATGTGGTCAAAACGAAAATATACTCTTAACACAATGATTGGGGCAGTTTCAGGAGCTGTTACACCATTAATGGGCTGGACTGTAGTTGCACCTGGCTATCATATCGTTCCGATCACATTGGCTTTAATTATTTTTCTTTGGCAAATGCCGCACACGTTCGCGATTGCGATGAGAAGATATGACGAATATAAGCGGGCAGGAGTTGCCATGCTTCCGGTAGTGCATGGATTTGAAGTGACAAAACGTCAAATTGTTGTTTATATTCTTACTCTGCTTCCATTGCCATTCTTTCTAGGTTCGTTAGGAACAGCTTTTGTCGTGATTGCAACATTGCTAAACATTGTCTGGGCAATCATGGCCATACGTGGATTATTTATGAACAAGGATATAAAATGGGCAAATCAGATGTTTTTTTATTCCGTGAACTATATCCTCATTTTATTTATTTTGATGATGGTCGTGACGGGATTATAAAAATAGGATAGCTGAATCTAGCAATACATGCTGTGATGAAACACACAATAGTATAGTAGTTGTAACCCCCAAAATAGTATATAAGCAAAAAGAGACTTCATAAGATGAGGTCTCTTTTTTGCTTATATTAAAGAGTGTATTTTTCACTATAAAACCTATGAAAACAAGGTAATCATCTACTTCTATTACCTAATGACAAACGTCACTAGTGGAGAAAATAATCACATGCTACACTTCTCGTTAGTTATAGCAAAATAATGAATGAGAAACGGGGAATAACAATGAACTTTCCACAATTAACAATCGGACATATGGCTCCAAAGCTTCCGATACTGCAAGGCGGCATGGGGGTTGGGATATCGCTTAGCAAACTTGCATCAGCCGTTGCGAATGCTGGAGGTATCGGTATCATTTCGGGAACTGGTATTCCTGTTGAAGAAATGCGAAGACATATAAGACTTGCCAAGGAAGCCGTGAAAGGATCTGGATATATCGGAGTTAATGTTCTATTTGCAATGAATGATTTTGCAGAAAAAATGAAAGCGGCGCTTGAAGAAAAGGTGGATTTCATCATATCGGGTGCTGGAATTTCAAGAGATATGTACGCTTGGGGAAGAGAGGCAGGCATTCCGGTTCTTTCGATTGTTTCCTCCGCAAAATTAGCAAGAATATCTCAAAAGCTTGGAGCAGCAGCTGTTGTTGTGGAAGGGTTTGAGGCAGGCGGACATCTTGGTACGGACCGGCCAATGTTTGACATACTTCCTGAAGTAGTAGAGGCGGTTTCCATTCCGGTTATTGCTGCAGGAGGAATCATGACAGGGGAGGATATTGCGAAAGCACTTGCAATGGGTGCATTAGGTGTTCAAATGGGTACAAGGTTTGTGGCTAGTCATGAATGCGATGCTCCATTAGCCTTTAAACAAAAATATGTGGAGTCTCGCAAAGAGGATACCATTCTTGTAAAAACTACTGTAGGATTACAGGGAAGAGTCATTGCCAATTCATTTTCTGATAAAATTGCCGGGGAAAGCAAAGTAAAAATAGAGAAATGTCATGATTGCCTAAAAAATTGCTCTTATCGTTTTTGTACACTTGATTCATTATATAAGGTAGTTGATGGGGATGTGGATAATGGACTCGTATTTGCAGGTGCCCGAGTTCACGAAATAAAGGAAATTCTCTCAGTTCAACAAATTATGGATAAGCTTTCAGAGGAATATACAAAAACTGTAATAAAAGAGAAAGAATATTCAATAAACAATCTAGTTTGTTCCTAATTATTTATTATACAAGAATTTTTTTAGCACCTGTACAAGACAGGTGCTTTTCGTATTTTAATGGAAATGAAATGAAACTTTACGGCATTTCATTCGTATAATTTTTTGTATAGTCATTATTTTTGAATATTTCTGATTTATAATCTTGTTCTATAGTGTTTTTATTTATTTTCTACATATTGTTTAGTTATTTAGAAAGGGGAGAGGTAATGCTTGATGGACTAGTAGGTTTATTCTTTCTTATTTTAATGGGTGTTATGGTAATAATCTTCTTATCATCTAAGAGAAAAAGTAGAAAATTGAAGAATCTGCCGATCCCGGATCACCTAGGTGTTCGAGCTGAAATATATCTGCCAGCTGTTAATGTATTGGAACAGTCTTTGCCAGAGTCTTATAAGGAAGCTGTAAAAAACCGCATTTTGAAAAAACATCCTGATTGGCATGACTATGAGTTCGAGTGGATTTTTTTTGAATTGAAGCGGTTCTTCCTGATAAATACCCTGCTTAAATCGGTACCAATGTTCAGTACACGTGTGGACGATCTTTGGCATGAAATGCTGATGTTTACACGGGAATATGAACTATTTTCAAAGAACGTCTACCATGAATTATTACACCATGTTCCGAATCCTGATCATCCATTTATGTCAGAGGAAAGAGGTTTCTTTGATTGGATTTATTTAAGTTTATTCGATACAACACCAAACAGTAGGGACATATGGGGAGGATTTCTGCAGCAGCCGATTAACCGTGCAATCCTTGATGATTTTCGTAAAATGCCAAATGACGATTTAATGAGAAAATATTTTCGGAACAATTCTGATTTGCGGGAGATGAATAGGGTTGTGATCCGTAAGCTAAAGAATGAGATCTTTGAATCTGATGATGTAAAACAAGGGAAAAAATCGCTTGCTATCCCTCCAACCTCATCGGAACAACATTATTTCCAATATGCGCTTGGTGCGGCCGTTTTTTATTCCATTTATGAAGATGACCAATTTCAGGAACAGATGCAGGAATGGCAACCTAGTGAATATTACAAAACCCATCCGGGAGGAGGCTCTTCCTGTTCCGGTTTTGCCTGCAGCACCTCAAACGACTATGACTCGGGGGGTGGAAATGGAGGGGACTCAAGTTGTTCCAGCTGTAGTGGAGGGTGCAGCAGCTAAATTGAAAAGAGCTGTCAAAAAGTCAGTTTTCACTGATTGTCTTGACAGCTCTTCTTTGTTAATACAGTAACAATGCAAGCTATGAAATTTTGTAGTATTCTTTATACCATTGGACAAACCTTTTTATTCCTTCTTCAATTGATACTGCAGGAGCAAACTGAGTGTCTCTAATTAAATCATCAATATCAGCAAACGTTTCAGGTACATCCCCTGGCTGAATAGGCATTAGTTTCTTAATGGCTTTCCTTCCCAGCTGATTCTCAAGCAGCGTAATCATCTCATTAAGCTGTACCGGCTTATGGTTTCCAATATTGTAAACTTTATAAGGCGGCTGAATTGCTTTTGGAGGTCCCATTTTCATTAGCCGAATAATGGATTCCACTACATCATCGATATACGTAAAGTCTCTTTTCATATTGCCGTAATTAAAGATTTCAATAGGCTGTTGCTTCATGATTGCATTGCTGAAGGAGAAAATCGCCATATCAGGCCTTCCCCAAGGTCCATAAACAGTGAAGAACCGTAATCCGGTTGTCGGGAGCTGAAAAAGATGGCTGTAGGTGTAGGCCATTAGTTCATTTGCTTTTTTTGTTGCAGCATACAAACTGATGGGGTGATCAGTACGGTCATCTTTAGAAAAAGGAATCTTTTCATTTCCTCCATAGACAGAGCTTGAAGACGCATAGAGTAAATGTTCAATTTGATGCTTTTTACAGCATTCTAATATATTAAAAAAGCCAACAAGATTGGATTGAATGTATGTGTGGGGATTTGTTAAGCTGTAACGTACACCTGCTTGTGCTGCAAGATGTACAACTACATCAGGTTTAAATTGTTCAAACATACCTTCAAGTAATTCAAGATTTTCCATTGATCCTTTAATAAAAGAAAAATGAGGATATCTTGAAAGAACCTTTAAACGATCTTCCTTTAAGCTGATATCGTAATAACTATTCACGTTATCAATCCCCGCAACACTATACCCTTCTTCTAACAAACGCTTTGATAAGTGAAAACCTATGAAGCCTGCACATCCAGTGATTAATATCCTGCTTGAGGTTCCCAGCATAATTCGCTTCCTTTCTATATGAAATTCACTAAGAGCATAATTTCCTACTATACTATGTCTTGAATTTGAATTCGTACGAGCATATTATCTATATTCCATCAATCGTTTTATGAAATTTTACAATGTAAGGGAAGTTGTCCAAACAGGTTACTAAATTCAAACATAAACTAATGAAGAGCATATGCCTAAATAGTAAAGTTCCAGATGCAACATAGTGAATTAGACGTTCCATTCAAACTGAAATAGCATTCAATGACAGGAAGAGTATTGCTCAATAGGAAAATATGACTCAAATAAGGAGGCTCTTTATGGAAGAGGTATTTATTGAACCGTGGGAAGTCGATGAAACGATCCATGAAGAATTTTATGTACCCGATTATATTACCCAGATCGGCTACAAGGTTCTAGAACAGTATGACTTGTCAGTGAAAAGCATGGTGGTCGTTACAACAAAAGCAGATAAGGGTGGAGCGATATGGAAGCTTGAGACTAACGCAGGACCAAAAAGCTTTAAACTGTTACATCGCAGGCCTACTCGCAGCTTATTTAGTTTAGGCGCACAGGAATATTTAGTTGATGTGCAGAAAGCCAAAGTACCCCCGATTATCAAAACAAAGGATGGCCAAAATTATGTTGAAGCAGGAGGAAAGTTATGGTTTGTTGCAGAATGGATTGAGCCTCTGTTTCCTGTGACAAAGGATCTCGAAGGAGCGAAACAGCTTTGTCATGCTTTAGGTGAATTTCATCGATTAAGTAAAGGATATGTTCCACCTGAACAGGCAGAAACAGCTTCAAGATTATACAAATGGCCAAAATCATATGAAAAGATCGTTAATAAAATGGATTGGTTTCGTACCATTGCAAATGCTTACAATGATTTGCCAGCAAGCTCACATTTATTAAATGTTGTTGATACTTTCGAAACCCAAGCTATTAATAGTTTGGATAGATTACAACAATCACAATATTACAACTTAGTTCAAAGCGGGAATGAGAGCTGGGGATTAGTGCATCAAGATTATGGATGGTCAAATGGGCAAATGGGTGCTGATGGTATGTGGATAATAGACTTGGATGGTGTTGCCTATGACCTGCCAATTCGCGATTTAAGAAAATTAATTTCAGGAACAATGGCTGATTTATTAAGATGGGATACAACTTGGGTGCGCGAGATGATTAGGGCATACCACGAAGCAAATCCGATATCACCAGAGCTATATGAAGTATTATTAATTGATTTATCTCTCCCTACTGAATTTTATAAGAATATAAAAGAAGTAGTCTATGAACCAGAACTTTTCCTTAATGATCCAGCAACCGTTGCTCTAATTCAAACAATTGTTGACACTGACCAGTCAAAGTGGCCTGTATTAGAAGAAATTAAAGATGACTGGAAGGGAGGAAATTAACATGAAGGTATTAATGATTTGTACAGAAAAACTTCCAGTTCCTCCAGTACTTGGCGGGGCAATACAAACCTATATTTCTGGGATTCTTCCATATTTACGCAGTCACTATGATATTACGGTGTTGGGAGTAAATGATCCGTCCCTGCCAGATTCTGAAACAATTGATGGAATTCATTATGCACGGATTCCTGGTAAGGTTTTCGAAATTTACAAGGATGAAGTAGTAAAATATCTAGAATCCAATCAATTTGATTTAATTCATATCTTTAATCGACCCCGCCTTGTTCTTCCTGTAAGAAACGTTGCACCAAATGCTAAGATTACGTTAAGTATGCATAATGATATGTTCTATCCTCAAAAGATTAATCCTGAAGAAGCAGCTGCTGTTATTCAAGAGGTAACCAATATTGTCACAATTAGTAAATATGTAGGAAATGTAATTAGAGAATTATATCCAGATGCTGACTCCAAGCTTCGTCATATTTATTCTGGTGTAGATTCCAATCAATTTTTACCTGGAAATCACTCTAACATGCAAAAAACTCGTAATGAAATTCGCAAAGCACACGGCTTAGAAAATAAAACGGTTATCCTGTTTGCTGGGAGATTGTCACATAACAAAGGGGTAGATCGTCTTGTACGGGCATTACCCTCGCTTGCAAAAAAGCATAAGGATTTAGCGTTAGTCATTGTTGGCAGTAAATGGTTCAGTCAAAATGATATAACTGATTATATTGCATACGTTAAATCATTAGTGAATAAGCTGCCAATTCCAGTTGTTGCAACAGGGTTTATTTCCCCTAACGAAATCCAAAACTGGTTTGGTGCAGCAGACCTATTTGTCTGTACCTCATTATGGCAGGAGCCGCTTGCACGTGTTCATTATGAAGCAATGGCAGCAGGTTTACCAATCGTCACAACTTCAAGAGGAGGAAATCCCGAAGTTATCATGTCAGGAGAGAATGGTCTTGTTGTAGAAAACCCGGATTCACCAGCAGGCTTTGAAGAAAAATTGAATGAAATACTATCAAACAAAGCGGCTATGAAAAAAATGGGGGAAAAAGGGAGAGAACTGGCTGTTTCTATCTATAATTGGGAACGGGTAGCAAAGGAAGTACTTGAAGTATGGGAACAATCATTCAATACTCCACTTGTGGAAGAAATGTCTGAAGGACAAATGGAAACGTCAACAGTAGAGGAAGTTATGAATCAGGATGAAACGGAAATCAAAGAAATAGATAGCCAAGAAACGGTAGCAACAGTGATAGAGCAGACAGAAGAGGAGAATTCATTGGTGGAAGATACGAAAGATGAAAAAGAAAAGGCGAAGAAGGAGAAAAAGAAAAAAGCAAAGAAAGAGAAAAAGGCAGAAAAAAAGAAAGAAAAGAAAGATAAAAAAACAAAGAATTCTAAAAAGTGACCATCGTTAGTGTAAAAAGAAGCCGTAATCCGATAAACGGAAACGGCTTCTTTTTTGTTGGGATTAAATTGTTAGATGAATACTGAGGGCTGCATTAGAGGTAAAGCATTCATTAACTAAAGAATTTAGCAGGTATGGAAATCTGACCAGATGGTCTGGTACGTTGCCCCTTTATTGTTAGGGACACAGTACCACCATAGGAGTTCCAACAAGCCTTAAAAACTTTTCTAATTTTAATAATCAGTAACGATAATATCTCGATCGAGGAATTTTTCAATTACTTCACTGATTTGAAACGAAGCCTGTGGAAGATCAAAGTTTTCAAAGCTATGCTCACATTCGTTTTTATAAAGCATTGTATCGTGGTAATGATTCATATGGCGGATGATGTCTTCATCGCTTTCATGACGTGCCTTTAATCTTTCTAACACAGTATCACGATCAGCGAAAATAAAGAATCTCATGACACGGTCTCCATACATTTTCTTTAACTTTTCAGTACCCTCAGGATTTAATGTTAAGTATACTAAATTATGATTCTCAAACGCTTTAACTACATCTTCTTCACGAATTCCATAATGGAATCCATCGATTTCAACACTTTCAAGAAATTCTTCTTTAGCTTCCATTATTTTAAAGTTCTCATCGCTGACAAAATAATAGTCCTCACCGTTTTGCTCGTAGTGGCGAGGCGGACGTGTTGTATAAGATAAGACAGTTTCCATATCAAATGTAGTGGCAACCATTTTAGCAATCGTTTTTCTTCCAGAGCCATCTGGACCAGTATAGATGAATAATTTCTCTTTTCCTTTGATATTGTACATAGATGTACCTCCTTTAATAATTTATGCAAAAGCCACAAAGTGGCATTTTGTTCATGTGAAAGTTTCTACATGGATTAATTAATTCCATGCAGAAATGACTTTATCATAGAAATAGATTTGTCACAATTATTAAGAATTTTGCTAATTCTCTTTAATAATTGCTATATTAGAGCATGGAAAATGGTATTCTAATAATGTAAGGAATTGTTGCTTTGTACGATTTGCTGCAAAGACAAGCGGAATGATAAGCGAATCCCTAATGATTATTAGGTATAATCTAGTTAAATTTAGGGTGATAAATACATTATATCAGATATTAGTAAAAAGTTTAATAATTCTGACTATTTTTTTAAAAAAAATTTTAACTATTTTTGTTAATATATTCACAAGGGTTCAGGAATACAGGAATAATAAAAGGACAATAACAGAAATACGGAAGAATGTATTTCAAGAAGCATCGTATACTATTACTAACATATAAAATTTTGATTTGATCTGAGGTGTAATCATGGCAAGGGTATTACATTTTGGTGATGAAGAGCTTATTTTAAAATTAACTGGATTTATTTCATACTTTGCATTAGAACGGAAAATAATCATGCCTTATCGAATGATAAAGAATGTATATGTAGATTATTTTCAAGCACATCAAATGATGTTGAGAATGCCTGGTACTTCCATTCCTACATTAAATATTTATGAAGGAAGTTTTAAGTATGCAAATGACTGGTATTTTCTTTCATATGAACGAGTACAGCCATTAATTTTTATTGAACTGGACGGACATAAAAAATATCGGTATGTCATCTTTCAAATGGAAAATCCCACTGCTACTGCAGCAGAAATACGCAGACATTTATTAAAATACACCGATTAATGGAAACAGGTGAGTCTCCTTTTTAATATTTATTTATAGATTAATATCACGAATGAATCATTTGCTGAAGCTGCTCATTAAGTAATTCAACATGCTGTTCATCAACCCGAAGAATCCTTTCTACTAATTGTTTGCTTTCAAAGTCCAAATCACCTTTCAGGATTTGCTGTGACACCTCAATTCCCCTTGTTTCTCCTGCTAATGCATCCTCCACAATATGTGTGTCTCCCTTTGTTTTATCTCTTAGGTTTTTAGCCCATTCAATCAGTGTTCCCTTTACTCCGGGATTATCAACCGGTATGCCCCCGAGATTTTGGATTCTTTCTGCAGTCATAAGTGCATGCTGTTTATGCTGCTGCTGTATTTGCTGGAGTGTATGCTTTAATTCAGGATTTTCACAATGATAAATATATTTTTCATAAGCGTGAATAGCCATATAATTTCCTTCAAGAAATTGGTTCAATTCATTTATAACGTTCATGGAATTAACCTCTTTTCGGATTAAGATAATGAAAAAATTTTGTATTGACCTTATTTTGTGTAACTTTTATAAAAATAGTCATTCGTTAAGGGGTATTGAAAGTTGTGAAATGAACATATTAATTCCACTTAAGGGCAACTTATGAGAGTACTGAGTAGGAGGTAATAATATGGATAAAATTAACTATTCCTTCGGACTGACATCAACAGAACTTGGCAAGCTTTGGGTTACATATACGGGAAATACAATGGCTAAATGTGTTCTAGGCTATTTTCTTAGCCAGGTTGATGATGAGGATATTAAGAACGTGCTTGAAGATGCCTTCAATTTATGTGAAAGCATCATCGATAACATTACCACGATATACAAACAAGAAAACGTTCCAATTCCGATTGGTTTTACAGAGGAAGATGCGAATATAGACGCTCCGAGGCTATTCTCAGATAGATTTTATTTACATTACCTGAAATATACAAGTAAAGCGGGTATGAACATTTATACGATTGCAATCCCTTTAATGACTAATACAGACATAAGAGACCTTTTTATTCGTATCCTTCATTCAACAGTTGAACTTGTCACACAAGTGAACGATGTATTAATGCAAAAGGGCTTTTTGATTAAGCCTCCGATCATTCCAATTCCGGAAAAGGTGGAGTTTGTAAAAAAACAAGGCTACTTGAATGGTTTTTTCGGCAATGTTAGGCCACCACATGCTCTTGAAATTACGCATCTCTACGATAATATTGAAAACAATGTCACAAGTAAGGCACTGCTTATAGCTTTTAGTCAAGTTGCTAAATTTGAGGAAGTTCAAAAGTTTTTGATAAGAGGGAAGGAGATTACAACAAAACATATAGAAGCAGCTTCACAGTATTTAAATCGAGATAATCTGCCGTCGCCGTTATTATTGGATGATTTAGTGAGCACAAGTACGTTTGCTCCTTTTTCCGATAAATTAATGATTTGGCATAAAATTGATATGTTTTCGATGAAGGTAAGAACATATGCGAATGCATTGTCACTTAATGGCAGAAGGGATATTGGTGCTATGTATACGAAATTTATCATGGATATTGGGATTTTTGTAGAAGACGGAGCCAATATTATGATTGATCATGGCTGGATGGAGCAAGCACCCCAAGCGGTTGATCGAAATAAGTTAATGAAGGAATAAATGATGATGATATCAACGAGAAAACCTTTACCGTATGCCGATATAGGTTTTCTAATTAGAGGTTTGATTTCTATTTAATCGCCATACTGTTAGTGAGGTGTATATCATGACAGTTGTTCGACTTGGTTATGTAGCCATGAGTATGGAGCTGCAAAATGCATCTCCGTCGCAAACGATGACCTTTGCCCAGTTCCAAAAAATAAGAGACAGAGAAGCGGCCATTCGCAAATTAGAGCGGATTGCGATTTCCAATTTAGAACATACGCTAAGGCTCCTTAGACATAATGCGTTTAGTGACATTCACTTTTACCGTTTAACTTCACGGTTGATTCCGCTCGCAAACCATGAAGAGCTCCTTGACTGGGATTATATGAAACCGTTAAAAAAGAAATTGCTTGAAGTGGGTGAGTTTGCTAAGAAAAACGATATGAGAATCGATTTTCATCCAGATCATTTTGTGGTTATTAACTCTGATAAAAAGGACGTTTTAAAAAATTCAATAAAGACACTTAAGCTGCATTACATGCTGTTAAAAAATATGGAGATTGACCCAGAGCATCGCTGTGTACTTCATGTAGGGGGAAATTACAAGGAAACAGACAAATCATTGGAGCGGTTTGTGGAAAATTGGATGGTGGTTCCTAGTTCAATTCAAAAAATGATTATGCTTGAAAATGACGACACATCCTTTACAGTTGATGATACTCTTTATCTATGCGAAAAGTTAGGCATTCCACTTGTATTTGACTATCATCATCATCTTGCACACCATCGAAATGAAAAATGGCAGGAGAATTGGGAGAGAATTGTTACTACCTGGAAAGATTCTCCTTTGCCGATAAAAATGCATATTTCGAGCCCGAAAAATGAGCAGGAATTTCGACATCATGCAGACTATATTGATAGTGACATGTTTTTTCGGTTTTTAAAGGAGATAAAAGGAACTGTTTCACAGATTGATTGTATGATTGAGGCTAAAATGAAGGATCAGGCTTTGTTCAAATTAATGGAAGATGTTGAAAAACGAAATGACATTGAGATTATGGATGGTTCTTCTTTCCGTTTAGTATAGAAATGGGATATTTTGTAATTTCTGAAATGATTCCGAAAATTATGGAGAAATTTCCTTCGGCACAAGGTATAATAGACAGGTTGATGTAAATTTAACCTTTCAAATATTCAAATGTAATGGAGGAAATGATGATGTCAAAATTACCTAATTGCCCGGAGTGTAATTCTGAATATACATACGAGGATGGAAGCCTGCTTGTTTGTCCGGAATGTGCTCATGAATGGACATTAGAAGCAGAAAGCAGTGGAGATGAAAAGGTCATAAAGGATGCAAATGGCAATGTGTTAAGTGATGGAGATACCGTTACAGTCATCAAGGACCTTAAAGTTAAAGGATCTTCTTCGACGTTAAAGCAAGGGACAAAAGTGAAAAATATCCGTTTAGTTGATGGTGATCATGATATAGATTGCAAAATTGATGGATTTGGGGCAATGAAATTAAAATCTGAATTTGTAAAAAGGGTATAGTAGAAAAAAACGTCATTAAGCACCAGTCTTAATGACGTTTTTTTATTTTATGAATCCCTCTGTATAATGGTATAATATCTTTTTGTAAAACCAACCGAAATTCCTCTGGAAGGAGAGGCCTATATGAATACCCAATTAAATCAAAAAATCATAAAAGAAATGTGTGGCACTGCCTCCTTCAAAAGAGGAGATGTCTATTATCGAAACAAAAAAGTTACATTTACAAATTATAGCTCCGAATCCTGTAAGGCCATTGTTAGCGGGAACGAGGAATTTTTTGTGAATATTGAACTGGAGGATTCCAATCATCTTAAAGCTTCATGCAGCTGTCCGAAGCTTGCTTCCTTTCAAAAAGACTGTCAGCATATTGCTGCTGTTTTAATAGCTATATCCCATTTTCAAAAACAAGGAATAAATCCAGATACTGTTTTGATGAACCAACCAGAAATAGGAAATAAAGAGCTGACAGAGGGTCTATTAAGTCTATTTAATCAAAAAAAGACCCCGCCAATCAGTAAAAAACGTCATTTTGAAGATCGAAAAATACTTGAAGCTGAGTTTATCTGTAAAATTTTAACCATCGACAATCAATTAATGCTTGCTATTCAAGTCAAAATTGAACAGATAGAAATCACGAATATCAGGGAGTTTCTCAAAATGGTACAACAGGGTAACACCTTTGTGCTTTCCAACGTTATGACATATGATCCTAGTCTTTATTGCTTTCTTTTAGAAGATGATGCTGTCCTTCGACAGCTGTTTATGATTCTCGAAAATGAAAACCTATATATAAATTCACACTACACAGAAATGGAAGCGGACTATAAAAACTTTTTAATGATTCCTCCGACTTCATGGGAGCCGCTTATTCCTGTGCTTGAGAAGGCACCTCATTCGAAGCTGGAGCATAACGGTAAGGATCATAAACTAACGGTTATAGAAGAAACTCTTTCGCTTCAGTTCAAATTTGTTGAAGAACATGACAAAGGCTTCCAACTGAACATTAGTGGTTTACATAATCTGATTATTTTACCCTCCTATCAGTTGGTTTTATCAGAAGAAAAACTAATCAGGTTGCAGCAAGAGGATTTTAACCGTCTGGTTGAATTAAAGGATATGCTTGCCACTACTGGTACCAATCAAATACCTGTTCCAAAAGAGCAGATTTTTCTGTTTCTCGAAAAGGTTATTCCTGGTTTGAAAAGAATAGGGGAGGTTCAGCTACCGGAAAGCATGACCGAAACTCTGAGGAGAACACCGCTTAAGGCCAAACTTTATTTAGATCGTGTCAACAATCGCCTTCTGGCAGGTCTCGAATTTCATTATGATCAAATTATTATTAATCCATTGGAGAACCGCTCCATTAAGACATTTGTCGTAAGAGACAGTGAAAAAGAGGCACGAATTCTCCAGCTCATGGAGGAAAGCTCCTTTGCCAGAAATGATAGCGGCTTCCTATTATACAATGAAGAATTGGAATATGAGTTTTTATACCATGTACTCCCAAAGCTTCAAAAAATAGTGCAAATTTATGCAACAACAGCCGTCCGAAATCGAATGTTTCGGGGCAATCCCCGTCCAAAAATTAGAGTAAAGGCCTATAAGGATCGCATGAATTGGCTGGATTTTACGTTTGATTTGGACAGCATTCCACAAAATCAAATAAAGGAAGTTCTTGCCGCATTAGAGGAAAAACGAAAATATTATCGTCTGAGGGATGGCTCATTGCTATCCTTAGAGACAAGAGAATTTGAGGCATTAAAGAAATTTCTTTACACCATTCCAGATGAGTTTGATTATTTGGAGGATGGGTTCCAGGTAAGCACGATTCAAGGACTACGTATGTTAGAATCGGTTGATGTTCAAGAGGTATTTACCATTGAGGAATCGTTTCGTAGATTTTTAGATGAGATTGAGCATCCTGATCGCTTGAACGTGAAAGTTCCGGAAAAGCTGGATACCATCATGCGTGATTATCAAAAGCATGGCTACAAGTGGATGAAGATGCTGGCACATTATGGGTTTGGCGGTATTTTAGCAGACAGTATGGGACTTGGGAAAACATTGCAAAGTATCGCTTATATTTATTCTGAGCTTACTATTATTCGACAAAAGAAAAATCCAGTACTAATCGTTTGTCCATCCTCTTTGACCTATAATTGGCTTAGCGAACTGCTGAAATTTACTCCGGAAGTACAGGCAATTGTTGTTGATGGCTCCATAAAAGAAAGAACGGAAATCATGAAGGATGCACTGGTGCAGGATGTTATCATTACTTCCTATCCATTGCTTAGAAAAGATTATAAATGGTATGAGAAACAAGTGTTTCATACCGTTTTTTTCGACGAAGCACAGGCTTTTAAAAATCCGACAACGCAAACCGCAAGAGCAGTAAAAAGAATTCAGGCCAACAACCGATTCGCTCTTACCGGTACACCGGTGGAAAATTCCCTTGAAGAGCTTTGGTCCATTTTCCATGTTGTGTTTCCCGAACTATTTCAGGGCTTGAAAGAGTACAGCAATATGACAAGGGAAAAGATTGCACGAAGAATACGTCCATTTTTACTCCGCAGGCTGAAAGAGGATGTACTGACAGAGCTTCCTAATAAAATGGAGTCCATCGAATCTGTTGAATTGCTTGCGGAGCAGAAAAAGCTCTATGCTGCTTATTTGGCAAAACTAAAACATGATACATTAAAGCATTTAGACAAAGAAACCATCCGAAAGAATCGCATTAAAATACTTGCGGGCATAACACGTCTAAGGCAAATCTGCTGTCATCCAGCTTTATTTGTGGATGGGTATAAAGGAAAATCAGCTAAATTTGAAAGGCTCTTGCAGCTTATTGAAGAATCGAAATTAGCAGGGAGAAGAGTATTGATATTTTCGCAGTTTACGAAAATGCTTGGCATTATCGGCCGGGAATTAGCGGAGGAGGGAGTACCTTTTTTCTATCTTGACGGGCAGACGCCTTCAGAAGAAAGGCTGGAGTTATGCAATCGATTTAATAGGGGAGAACGGGATTTGTTTCTTATTTCTTTAAAGGCAGGCGGAACGGGCTTAAATTTAACTGGTGCTGATACGGTCATTCTGTATGATCTATGGTGGAATCCAGCTGTAGAAGCACAGGCAGCAGATCGGGCTCACCGGATTGGACAGGAGCAGGTCGTACAGGTGATCAAGCTTGTTGCCCGCGGTTCAATCGAAGAAAAAATCAATGAACTGCAGGAAAAAAAGAAGGATATGCTGGAAAAGGTGTTGAACCCCGGAGAGAACGGTGCAGCCACACTAACAGAAGACGATATTCGCGAACTTTTGATGATATAACTGCAAAATATTATTTTTACATTATGTGCTAATTACACAAAAATAGGTGGTTCTTCTTTGCTATGAAGAAAAAAGAAGAGTACCATTACTCTTCTTTTTTTTTCATCTCAATATTGTCTAGTTTGTATGAAATATCTCTTAAGATGACATTACGTTCTTTTTGAGTTTTGATAAAGCTTACAGCAACCCAAATAATAAAACCAAGAAATCCAAGATAAACAATCATCATTAGGATGAAAGGAATAATAGCTAGTGCCTCCATGCAAGTGCCTCCAATTTCGAAGGTTAAGAACCTTCATTATTATATGGAAATTATAGCACAAGACTTGTGAGAATTGCTTTAAGGATTTCGTTATCTGCTAAATGAATGATTATTTACGATTTTAGACAGTGAAATTGATAAGTTCTCCGGCGATAGTGCCAGAAAGAAGGATACCATGAATATATTATTCGTCATGATTGGAGGATTTTTAGGCAGTATTTCAAGATACAGCATAGGGGAGTGGATCCATTCCGGTAATGGCTTTCCATTCGCAACCTTAACCATTAATCTAATTGGCTGTTTTATTCTTGGCTGGTTCCTGACCTATGCAGTCCACGCTCGAAAAGTAACGCATAAGATGACTCTTTTGATTGGAACTGGTTTTATCGGTTCATTCACTACCTTTTCAACCTTCTCAGTTGAAACACTGACATTATTCCAAATTGGCTTGGTTGGACAAGCCACCCTATACGTTTTCACCTCCATTATTGTCGGTATTCTTTTAACCTTTTTAGGCCATAAACTTGCATTATCTCGTAAAAGTGAGGCGGTTGAGGAATGATTTGGTTAATCGGAATCGGTGGGTCACTTGGAAGTGCAATCCGTTTTTTATTAAGCAGCTATATAAAAGAACAGTTTCAAAACGAGCGCTATTTTCCACTAGGAACATGGATGATTAACGTGTCAGGGTCATTCATACTAGGTATATTGACCAATCTTCATTTGACAGAGAGAATAAGTGAATGGATATGGTTTCTATTAGGAGTTGGTTTCTGCGGCGCCTATACTACTTTTTCTACTTTTGGATATGAAGTTATTACTTTAATAGTAGCAAAGAAAGAGATCCTAGCGATTCTATACGTTATCACTTCAGTGATAGCCGGAATTTTGGCCGCTTCGATTGGTTTTTTATTTGTGAATTTTGTATGAGGACCATTTTGGTCCTTAAAATAATAACATGCATTTCTATTTACTAATAACATTATGTGCTAAATACACAATAAGAAATGATAGATTCCGCCCAACAGATTGAATAAAACTCTTTTTCCATCATACGAACAGTATTTAAATAAATGAAAAAACGTTCTTTGATTTAAAAAGCAAGAGTACAGGAGCTGTGAGTTGCTACTCATAGCTCCTGTACTCTTATTTAATCAAATTCAACACGGTTTCTTCCCTTTTGTTTGGCCTTATACAATGCTTTATCAGTTTTGAGGATTAGACCGTCTGGCTGATCGTGTTTGCTTGGCCGCATGGTAGAGACACCCATACTAACGGTAATAAAAGTTTAAAATAGAATGGAGGAAGAATTGGAATACTTTTTACGAAGGAAAATACTATTTATTGAAGTTAGTATTCTCCTAGCCTCGGTAGCGCTAAATGAATAAAAGACTGCCACTTAAGGCAGCCCTCTTTTTAATGACTTGATAAATGTTTCATGTTAGACTCTTCTATCGGAACATGCTTTGGCTTTTCTGGATAGGAAGCTTTACCGTTGTCATCCGGACCAGTAAGGGTATTCCGTTGATCAAGAACCTTCCCAGTATACTCAATAGGATTTCGATCTGTCATTTTTTCCACCTCCATTTTATAGGATGGTTGAAATAGCTATACAAATGACAGGTAAGAATTTCCATGTTAGATAAAAGGGTTTATTCAAAAAAGATTGTTGTCGTGATTTTTATATCTTATTTTCTGTAGCATGTAATCGCATTTTCAATTTATTAAAAACTAAAGCAAAGGAAAACGATTTATTGATATAATATTAGTTGTGAATACTAATGATAGAAACGGAGATATCATATGAAAGATACTAGCATGCGTGGAGAACTCCTTCTTACCATAACAGCAATCATTTGGGGAACTTCTTTCGTAGCCCAGCGTGTAGGGATGGACTATATCGGTCCCTTCACTTTTACAGCAACTAGATTCTTAATTGGTACGCTTTCATTAATACCTATTATTCTTATCATGGGCAGGTTAAATAAAAATAAGCAAAAGGATCATACAAGGTTTGGCACAAAAAAAGATCTTCTCATTGGAGGGTTAGCCTGCGGCGTTGCCCTGTTTTTCGGTATTTCCTTTCAACAGGCTGGGCTAGTTTACACAACAGCCGGAAAAGCAGGATTTATTACTGCGTTGTATATCGTACTAGTTCCGCTTTTAGGAATTTTTCTACATAAAAAGGTGAGTAAGCGTGTGTGGATTGGTGTTGCATTAGCTGTTGTCGGACTCTATTTATTATGTATCACTGAAGGGTTTAAGATATCAAAAGGTGATTTTATCGTTCTATGCGGCACTGTATTTTGGGCCAGTCATATTTTGATAATCGATCATTTTGCACCGAAAGTTGATGGGTTAAAAATGTCTTTCATTCAGTTTTTTGTTGCATCAATCCTGTCTCTTGTTGCTGCGTTATCTGTAGAAACAATCAAGTTATCTTCCATTCTTGATAGTGCAGGACCGATTCTTTATACAGGGATTGTTGTAGTAGGAATAGCTTATACCTTTCAAATCCTTGGACAAAAGGGCACAAATCCAACTGTATCAGCCATTATTTTAAGTATGGAATCGGTATTTGCCGTGCTATCAGGGATGGTTTTACTTGGCGAAAGTATGGCACTTAAAGAAATAATCGGCTGTGTTATCATGTTTATCGCTGTCATAATTGCTCAGCTTCCCTCAAGAAAGGAACCTGTGATAAGAGAGAAAAAGAATGTCATTTGATCTTAAAAAGGAAAGGATAAAATAATGATGATTAGAAAAGGGAACAAGGCAGATTTGCCCGCTATCATGAAAATGGTGGGAGATACAGTACAAATTATGAAAGAAGAACAAAATGATCAATGGGATGAAAAATATCCAACAATGTCTATTATTGAACATGATGTGCAAAATGGATCATTGTATGTTTATGAAGAAAATGAGCAAGTAGTAGGTTCAATTACTGTTGATACGAATCTACCAAATGAATACCTTGACATTCCATGGAGCCAGGAGATTCCATCCTATACCTTTCATCGGCTTGTTATAAGTGCTGCAGTGAGGGAAAAAGGGATTGCATCAAGCTTAATTTCCCATGCTGAGAAAGTTGCTATGCAACATAATACACCATATATGAAAATCGATACGTATTCGTTAAATAAAAAGGCTCAAGCATTATTTGAAAAAAATGGGTACGTTAAGGCAGGGGAGATGACCTTTCACGGTAAAGAGAATCCCTTTAATTGTTACGAAAAAATTCTCTCTGACAAAGTTAATAATTAAAAAAAGAAGCGATGTTTTATCGCTTCTTTTTTTCATACTTTATCTTATATTAAAATCATTTGGTTCTGGACCTTTACGGCGGTTACGGTTAAGGTTATGTATTTCTTCCATTTCTTTTTGGGATAATTCAAAATCAAACACGTTGAAATTTTCTTCTATTCGGGATGGAGTGACCGATTTAGGGATCACGATTGTATTATTCTGCAAATGCCACCTAAGGATTGTCTGTGCCGTTGTTTTCTCATGTGCTGCGGCAATTCGTTTAATAACAGGGTCCTCTAACGCTTCTCCGCCTTGATCAAGCGGACTCCAAGCCTCCACATAAATATTATGTGAATGACAAAAATCCTTGATGTCCTTTTGTGAAAGATATGGATGACATTCAACTTGATTTAGGACTGGTGTAATTTCACATTCATTTATAATTTGTTCCAGGTGATTCTGATTAAAATTACAAACCCCTATGGCTTTTACACGCCCATCACGATAAAGTTTTTCTAATGCTTTATATGTTTCAACATACTGATCATATTGTGGTGTTGGCCAGTGAATAAGATACAAATCAACATAGTCTAAACCGAGTCTTTCCAAACTTTTTTCATAGGCCGTGATACTATTGTCAAAGCCCTGATCAGTGTTCCAAACCTTTGTTGTAATAAAAAGCTCTTCACGAGGTATTGAGGATTCATGAATAGCTTTTCCAACTCCTTTTTCGTTTTCATAAATCATTGCCGTATCAATTGATCGATAGCCTACCTCGAGTGCCTTTGCAACAGCAACCGCTGCTTGATCATCTGGAACCTGCCATACCCCGAAACCTAACTGCGGCATTTTTAAGCCATTATTCAAGGTTACAAAATTCATTGTGTAACTCTCCTTTATTAGAAAATAGATAAAATTTATCTTCTATAGATTAACGTTATAAAGGAAGAATTTCAAATTTAGGATAGAATGATACAAATTGTAAAAACTAAACTGTTGAAAGGATAATTTCAAGAAAGGATGATCAACAGTATATCCTTTAAATAGAATAAGGGTGTGCGCAGATGATACGAATGGTTGGAGTTACGCATGAGAATGAATTAGTAACAGATCTCACTATAAAGAATGCCAATTTCTCATCCTATAAATGGTATTGGGTTGATTTTAATCAGCCCAGCGAAGAGGATATCCAGCATTTAACGGAAAGTTTCCATTTTCATCCGCTTGCCGTTGAAGATTGCATACACAGACCTCAGCGTCCGAAATTGGATTATTATGATGACTATACATTCTTTGTCACCCATATCGTAAAAGAGGATGAGAAAGAAATTATTAAAGAAGAGTTAAATTTTTTCATTGGCGAGCATTATATCGTTACATTTCATCGGGAGTCGGTTCATGAAGTCAACCAGGTATGGGACCGTTTATTAAATAAAAATAAGCTGGAACAATGGGATCCATATTATGTGTTTTATGATATTCTTGACAAAATTGTTGATAACTACTTTCCGCTTATGTACAAAATAGAAGATGAATTAGACAAAATTGAAAGTAATACACAAAACAAATCAATGGATCATTTAATGAATGAACTATTTGATACGAGGCATATGCTACTAAATTTAAGACATTCGATAAACCCGATGCGGGACTTGCTATACCGTATGTTAAATTCACATCATTTACAAGGGATAAGGGACCGATGGGAATATTTTTCTGATATCCATGACCACTTATTAAAATTGTCGGATATGGTTCTGTCCAGCAGAGAATTAACTGCGGATATTCGCGACAGCTATCTCTCATTAAATTCACATCAGACCAATAATGTTATGAAGGTGCTAACAATTATTACATCAATTTTTGCACCGTTAACGTTTATTGCTGGAATTTATGGCATGAACTTTGAATACATGCCTGAATTGACCTGGAAATATGGGTATTTTTTAGCTTTAGGCATTATGGGTATCGTAGGTGTGCTGCTTTATCTTTGGTTTAAACGAAAGGGCTGGTTTTAACTATTTTCTTAAATTGAAATAAAAGGGGGACAAATGGTGGCTATCTGTGAGCTTTGTGGACGAAGCGGTGTAGAAACTACAGTCCATCATTTACTACCAAAAGAAAAAGGCGGCACATTTGGTGATAAAGCTGATTTATGTATTCCATGCCATAAACAAATACACGCGTTATATAATAATGAAGAAATTGCGGCACGTCTGACAACATTACAAGAATTAAGAAATGATGTAAAACTATCCTCATTCATAAAATGGCTTCGAAAACAACCACCTACTAAAATCATGAAAATAAAAAAGTCCAATCAACAGAAACGTAAAAAGTAGCAGCAGAAAAGGCTGATGCTGTACTGCTGATTATAGCTAAATTACAAAGTATACCTGGAAAAAGCTTGATATAAATTCAAGCTTTTTTAATGGAGAACGGTAGATTTATATAAGCCTAAAGTCCTATTAATCATTAAGCATTCAAAATATTCCCGGCATTTAACAAGGTCTAATAGACTAAATTGATTTTTTCATCCATATTATTATTTGAAAATTTGATATAATTTAAATAGTAGTTTAAATAGGGGGCTAAAATCATGAAAAAGGGGATTCAATTACTTATAATGTGTTTCATTCTTCTTAGTATAACAGCCTGTAGTTATCCGACAATGAGCGAGGCCATTCCGTATCAGGTGAATCAAATTATACATACTGAGAAAATGAACGATATTTCAATAGTTTTATATGATACGATAACGGAATTAGAGGAATTTACAGACAAAACCAAACCCGTCTTAGGAGTCGCTTTTCTAAAAGGCGATTCAAAGGATGGTTGGGATAATGTAGGTCCTAACGGATGGAAAAATAAGGGAAATGACCAAATAACAATCTATAAAGAGGATTTTCGTGATTATGATAAGGAGGGCAATATAACTTCAGATCTTTCCATTATGTATGGGGAAATCGTTAGTCCCGAAATCAATAAAATTGAAACACTTGCTGTCGGAGAAACAGACAAATACAATGAAGCCATAATGATAGAGAAAAACAAAAAACGTTACTATTTAGCAATCGGTAAGAAAACGAGTATAAAAGCTTTATCAGCCAATGGTGACACTATTTACCAGGAGGATTGGGTTTTAGAAGACTAAAAGTTTCTATATAAGTAAAAGGAGACATAGCGTCTCCTTTTTTTATGGAATAGGCATAGTAAGAAAGACAGTAAAATGGATTTTTATTTTGAAAAAACCTCACTGATAAGCCCGACAATTACAACAACAATAACGGCACCGATAACTGCGGGAATTAAATAAAAGCCTGCAATGACGGGTCCCCATGCACCAAATATACCGTGTCCAATCCAAGTCCCAATAAATCCGGCAATAATTGAACCAAACACACCACCGGGCATGTCAAAAGGAACTAGTTTCTCCGCAACATAACCAATCATTAATGAAACAATGATGGAAATAATAAATGCTGTAACACTCATTTACAAAACTCCTTTTTCTCAATATATGCCTGACAGCTATTATTGGTATGGGAACAAACTAACTATTTGGATATATGTTCTCGAATTTGCAAATACCTATCAACTGTCCTTTAGAATGTAAGTACGGAAATAATAAAGTAATTACTTACATTCTATATTGACATAGGAGAGGAAAAACCAAATAATAAAAGTGAGTAATTACTCACTTTTTCTAGGAGGTGTTGGTGATGGGTGTCAGTATTGAAATTGAAAACATCAGCAAGAGCTTTGGTAAGAAGCAGGTATTAAACGGGGTTCAGTTAGCGATTTCAGAAGGGAAATTATATGGGCTAATTGGTCCGTCCGGTGCTGGAAAAACGACGCTGGTCAAAATGATTGTCGGTATGGATAAATCTAATTCAGGCTTTATAAAAGTACTTAATAAACAGATGCCAAACTTAGAGGTTCTTAAAGATATTGGGTATATGGCACAATCGGATGCATTATATTCATCTTTGACAGGGAAAGAAAATCTTACCTTTTTTGCATCACTGTACAAGTTGAATAAAGCAGAAATGCAGAAACGTATTTCATATACAGCCAGCTTAGTTAACCTTACAAATGAACTAAATAAAAAGGTCTCAGCCTATTCCGGCGGGATGAAACGACGATTATCTCTTGCCATTGCATTAATCCATAATCCTAAAATTCTTATATTAGATGAGCCAACGGTTGGAATTGACCCTGAATTAAAAATAGGGATATGGAATGAATTATTGCGCTTAAAAAAAGAAGGGAAAACGATTATTGTAACAACGCATGTAATGGATGAAGCTGAAAGATGTGATTTTATTGCTATGGTTAGAGATGGACAAATCTTAACGAGTGGAACGCCAGACGAATTAAAACAGTTGTACCATGCCAGGACTTTTGATGAAGTATTTCTTAATGCTGGGAGGCTGGAAGCATGAGAACGACAGCTTTAGTAAAAAGAATTTGTTTGGAGATGTTCCGTGATAAGCGAACGCTGGCACTATTATTTGTAGCACCATTACTTATTCTTAGTCTAATGTATTTATTATTTAATGGGGATACAGTCAAACCCAAAGTAGGGGTAGTTAATGTAGAGCAAGGTCTCATTGAGAAATTTGAAGATGCAGGTTTTTACATTAGCAAATATCAAGAACTTAATGATGCAAAGGATACGGTTGTTAAAGAAGAGCTTGATGGTTTATTACAACAAGACAAGGCTAATCATTTTACCTTAACCCTGCTAAATGATGATCCTAGTATAGCCAAACAGTTACAAATGAAGGTCAATCAAATCCTAACCACATATACACAAACTGTATTCACAAATCAAGTTCAACAGATCAATCTTCAGAAAGTTAATATAGAAACAGCCTATGTATATGGCAGTCATGACACCGTTTTCTTTGATGTATTAAGTCCAATATTAATCGGTTTCTTTGTCTTCTTTTTTGTGTTTCTGATTTCAGGAATTGGGTTATTAAAGGAGCGAACAACTGGTACGTTAGAAAGGTTAATGTCAACACCAATCCGTCGGGGAGAAATCGTTTCAGCCTATTTAATTGGATTTGGAATGTTTGCTGTCATTCAAACTGTGATTGTCGTCTTTTATGCCATTAATGTATTAGATATTGTACTTGTTGGCTCCCTTTGGAATGTAATCCTAATCAACTTACTATTAGCTTTAGTTGCTTTATCTTTAGGAATTCTATTATCAACATTTGCAGCCACTGAATTTCAAATGGTTCAGTTTATTCCGATTGCTATTATTCCTCAAATCTTCTTTTCTGGAATTCTGCCGCTTGAAGGGATGGCAGGATGGCTACAATGGGTAGCGAAGGTTATGCCTTTATATTATGCAGCAGATGCACTTAAGGGAGTTATGTATATGGGACTGGGTTTAGGGGATATTACCTTTGATTTAGCGGCCTTAGTTCTATTTGCATTTATCTTTATTATTCTAAATATCTTTGCGTTGAAACGATATCGAAAATTATAAATAACTAGGGAGGAAGGAGGTAGAAACGGTTGTCTAAGAAAAGTCTTTTGGATGAAATGATTGCGCAAACGAAAATATCCAAGAAAAATACCGATAAGCAGCAAAAAATAGCCGAAACAGCTGTAAAAATGTTTGCCGAGAAGGGGTATGCAAATACTTCAACAAGTGAGATAGCAAAGGGTGCAGGTGTTGCAGAAGGAACAATTTTCCGCCATTATGGAACGAAGGATAATTTATTGCTAGCCGTCATTCTTCCATTTATTAAAGAGTCATTGCCATCGATGGCTGAGAATGTTATCAAAGAAGTCTATTCTGAAGACAAAAGCTTTGAGGAATTTCTGAAGGCATTCTTGCAAAATCGCTGGTATTTTATTTTTGATAATCAGGAGCTATTTAAAGTAATTGTAAAAGAGCTATTGTATAGTGAAGATTTGAAAAAAGAATTGCTGCCTTTTTTTTCTGAAACGGTATTAAAGCGTCTTTTAAAAATAATTAATCTTTATAAAGGCAGAGGAGAACTATCGGATCTTCCAAGCGACAAAATATTAAAAATGATGTTTACCTTAATAGCTGGTTATTTTGTATCAAGCTTTGTCCTATCGTTAGAACCCTCAACAAATGTGCCAACTGATGAAATTAACCAGCTGGTTCAATTTATCATGAACGGAATTAGAAAAGAAATCTAAATCTAAATAAGAATGATAATGAGGAGAGCATATAGAATGCTCTCCTTTATTACAACAATGAGAAACAGGCAATACTTATAGAATACTCAGCTTACGTCAATGATGGCATACGTAATAAGCCTTTTAATTTCGATACTGAATTGCTTAAAAGGAACGCCACTCTTAAGATTAAGAAAAAAAGTGTTGGAAATAAACGAAAGAGAATATTCAAAGTATATCCCTCCACATTGAAGTATAGTGTCGGTTTCAACACTACCTTTATTTTTTACTAAAAAGGTAAATTCAATCACAGGATTATGAAAGTTAGAAAAAAAAACGCCAATTTTGGCGTTAGGTTATAGACTATTTAAGTTGATTTTTCTGAGAATTTTCATTCAATAAATTCCTGACATCTTGTACCATTTCATCAAATGTTTGATTTACTGAATCCATGATAGAATCCTTGGGAGAATTTTGACTTAACTTATCGGAACTTTCTTTTTTCACCCTATTCACCTCCACTAAATTTAGCGTGTGTACTTTGTTAATAAATATTCTAAACAATTTTTGTGAATTTTTTTAGCTATGTTTGATATGATTGCTGATAAAGAGAATATTCAATTTACTTATTAAAGGAGCAAGGATGAATGACTCAATATGAATTAGCAACATTTGCAGGAGGCTGTTTTTGGTGTATGGTTGAACCGTTTGATCAACAGCCTGGAATTATAGAAGTGATTTCAGGCTATACAGGCGGATTTAAAGATAACCCTACATACGAGGATGTTTGTTCAAATACCACAGGACATTATGAAGCAGTACAAATTACGTTTGATCCAGGTATTTTTCCATATCAAAAATTAATGAAATTATTTTGGCAGCAAATTGATCCCACTGATTCTGAAGGACAATTTAATGACCGCGGATCTTCCTACCGGACAGCAATCTTTTATCATAATGAGGAGCAGCGAAGGCTTGCTGAAGCCTCTAAGGAAGAGCTGAAGAAAAGCAATCGGTTTGAGAAGCCTATTGTTACCGAAATACTGCCAGCAAAAAGCTTTTTTCCTGCAGAAGAAAAGCACCAATATTATTATAGAAAGATTCCATTCCACTATAATTTATACAAAGAGGGATCAGGACGAGCAAAATTCATACGTGAAAACTGGAAAAAAAGGAAAAGTGATGAAGAATTACGTAAGGAGCTGACTCCTATTCAATATGAAGTCACAAGACATAATGCTACAGAGCCTCCATTTCAAAATGAGTTTTGGAATCATACAGGAGAGGGAATTTATGTTGATATCATCTCAGGCGAACCATTATTTAGCTCTTTAGATAAATATGATGCAGGCTGTGGATGGCCTAGCTTTACCAAATCATTACGAAAGAATGAAATAGAGGAAAAGTTTGATACTTCTCACGGATTACGGCGTATAGAGGTTCGAGCAAAGACGTCTGATTCACACTTAGGTCATGTATTTGATGATGGTCCTAAGCCATATGGCTCGAGATACTGCATTAATTCGGCTGCACTTCGCTTTGTTCCGAAGGATAAACTTGAAGAGGAAGGCTATGGCGAATTTAGAAATTTATTTTTATAAAAAGTATAAGGTAATAAAACGCACTTCTCCTTTAATAAGGGGAAGTGTGCTTTATGTTTTCATTAGTATGTGTAAAGAAAGCTTTCAACAAAATCATATACCTCATTTGTATTTAAGGTATTTTTCTTTAATTCTTTTTCAGCTTCCTTGATAAAAGGAAGGTATTGTGGAATATTATTAAGCTCTTTGATGGAAATTTCACCGCTGACTAATTGTAAAGCTGCGTTTTGTATTTCTCGATTTTCTGCTTGATATAAAAGATATGCAAGACAACTTATTCGATCCATTTCATTTCCACCTTTCTAAAACGTCTGTTCTGTTAATTTTTAATAAATTCAACATAATCAAGACAAAATCCTCCATTTTTATGGAAAATAGTTTGAGATAATCGTGATTTGTCTAAACTTTGTAAAAATAGGATAAAAGATCGATAAATTTGTAAATTATTTCGAAAAAAATAGTAAAATCTATTAACACTATGAATAAATTAGTATATTATTATAAATGTTTAAAATAGAATAATTATGAAAGGGAGTGAAATAATGGGAGTGCGTTTTTTAAAAATTGCAGCTGTATACTTTTTAATAGCTGTCTGTCTTGGACTTGTAATGGGTATTATCCATAACTTTTCGTTTACCTCAGTCCATGCACATTTAAATCTTTTAGGCTGGGTATCAATGGCGATTTTCGGATTAATTTATTGTGTTTTTCCAAAAGTCGGTGAAACAAAATTGGCGAAGGCACATTTTTGGTTACATAATATCGGTTTACCTTTAATGCAGGGTGTTTTATTTGTGCAATTAGTAACAGGTAATCAAGCACTTGTTGTTGGTACGATTATCGGTTCTTTGTTAGTCGTTCTGGGAGTGGTACTATTTGTTATTAATGTGCTTGCTCACATTAAAACAAGCAATTCTATATTCGCAAATAAAGATATTTCAATGTAATGGAATTACAAAAAAAGTTCCCTGTTTGAAGGGAACTTTTTGTTATTCTATTTCTGATTGTATAGAGCATACCTTATTCCTTCCTGTAGTCTTTCCTTTATATAATGCTGTATCAGCTTGTTTAACAAGATGATTCGGGTTTTGGGTCGTTTCCATGAATGTTGCAGCACCGATGGAAATGGTTAGGAAGATTCTTTTTCCATCAGGCAGGATAAAAGGATGATTTTCGATACCTGAGCGAATTCCTTCTCCAATTTCTAAGGCTAGTTGATTGGAACAATTGAATAGAAGAACCGAGAATTCCTCACCGCCCATTCTTGAGATAATATCAAATGAGCGGGTATAAGTAGAAAGTAAAATCCCGAGTTGCCGTAAAACCTCATCACCAGCAAGATGCCCATATGTGTCATTTACTTTCTTAAAATGATCAATATCAATAATTAAGAGAGATAACTTTTCATTGTCTGCCTTAGACTTTTCTATTGCTTTATGATAAGCAGAATGAAAATGACGTACATTATATAGTCCTGTTAGAAAATCTGTAGTAGAATTTCTTTTCAACTCGTTAAAGGAACGATTGGATTGAACAATCATATTGGCACAATAATAAATTAAAGCACCAGCAAACAAACTAATTCCCCAATAAGTAAACATAAGCTCATAGAAGCCTTTTGATCGGTCTAAAAGATAGAAAAAGCCTAACGAAAGCATGACTAGGCTGAACAAATACATATAGACCCACTTTTTTAATTCAGAGACACGTAGGGAAGTAATAAAAGAAGAGAAAATTCCAATGAGCACCATATTTGTGAGTGAAATGAGTAGTGCTTCTACCGAACTAGTAATGAAAACAATTCTGTATAAACAAATAATTACGACGGAAATGCCCGCAGATAGAGGCCCCCCGTATAGTGCAGACATGAGAATACTAATATGTCTAAAATCCATAATAGTGGTTGGAGTTAATCGAATGGTAAAAAGCATTAAAAGGGAACCAAGAATTCCAGAGAAAAAACCAAATATAATCTTTCTCCAAAATGTATTGAAAAGAGAGCGGCCTCTAAAAATACTTCCACCAATAAATAAAAAGGTAATCACAATACAAACATGAATAAATAAATCTTTTACCATGGTATATCCCCTGTTTTAATATAGTAAATAACTTATTATAACTGTAACTGACAAATTTAAGATATGAAATTAATCACAGTTAATCATGCTCATGAATTCCTACTATTATTTAGGCTATCATAAGTGGATTTTGAATAAACGTATAGAGGGGAATTTGAGGTGTTTGTAAAATGGACTTATAAGCCTGGTATGTCAGGAGGGAAGAATATGAAACCTACCAGGCCTAAGTAACAAAAATACAACAAGGGTATATTTTTTGTTCATTTATCTTACAACATTTGGATTTCATTTTCTTTTACTAACATCACCTTTCTTGGTGATTTCTCGCTTCTTATCTCATATCGTCCATTTTTATAGTCATATAAGATAATATAAACTTCTCCAGCAAAAAGAACTTTGTCATTAATTGTCATATTAATTCCTCCATTCAATATATTATATTTATATTTTAATTCAATTTTCGAACTAATTATTATATTTTGTAATATTATCTTACATGAAAAATGTTATTTGTGAAGCTATAGTTTATTTATTTTTTGTAAAAAATAAAAAAATAAGTCGAAAATTGCAATAATATAACTTAATTGAGTATCCAATACAGATACTACGTAAAATTTAGTAACATTTGTCAGTTTCGGTTACTTGACACCTTTTTTTGCCAATTTCCCTATACATAGAAACAAATAGAACCTCTCAAAATAATAAAGATGTTAAGGGGGAGTTTTAGAATGAAAAAAGCTACTTGTGGACCTGATGATAAAAGATTAGCTTGGTGGCAATTATCGTTAGTTGGTGTAGGGTGTATTATCGGGACTGGATTTTTCTTAGCCTCTGGGATTGCGATTAGACTAACTGGAGCTTCTGTCCTGTTTATTTTTATTATTGCTGCAGCAGGAACCTATATTGTAGGTGAGGCATTAGGGAAATTAGCTGCACATGATCCGCAAAAGGGCTCTTTTCGGACCTATGCTAAAAAAGCCTTTGGAAGATGGGCTGGATTTGGCAGCGGCTGGGTATATTGGAGCTCAGAAATATTAATTGTCGGAAGTCAACTTACTGCACTATCAATTTTTACCCGTTTTTGGTTCCCAAATATTCCACTTTGGGTTCTTGCTTCGATTTATGCTGTTTTGGGAATTATCGTCGTTCTGCTGGGGGCTAGTGGTTTTGAAAAGGCTGAAAACATTTTTGCTATCACAAAAGTATCAGCGATTCTAATGTTTATCATTTTAGCAATTGCTGGAATTATTGGCTTGATTCATGGTGGGGGAGACAAGCTTTATGTCCCTAATCAAACAAACGAATTTTTTAAAGATGGCATTATTGGATTCTGGTCAGCATTGATATTTGGTTTTTATGCCTTTGGCGGAATTGAAATCATGGGGATGATGACACCCAGACTTCGTAAAAAAGCAGATGCTAGGAAGGCTAATTCCGTCATGCTCCTGATATTAACAATGATTTATTTACTTTCCGTAGGGCTTGCTGTTATTTTAGCAGCAAACAATCAATTTACACCTGATGAAAGTCCCTTTGTTATAGCTCTGGATCGCTACAATCTTGCGTTTTTTCCACATGTATTTAACGGTGCCATCATAGTAGCTGGTTTTTCAACAATGACTGCATCACTGTTTGCAGTCACAAATATGGTGGTAACGCTATCAGAGGATGGTGATGCGCCTAAAATTTTTTCTAAAAAAGGCAAGCATAAGGTTCCTCCCTTTGCACTGCTTCTGACAATTGCGGGGTTGGTATCAAGCATTGTGACTGGACTACTGATGCCTGATACAGTATATGAGTATATAACAACTGCTGCGGGACTAATGCTTCTCTATAATTGGATTTTTGTATTATTTTCATATCCAAGGATATTAGAATTATCAGGTTGGGAAAAGGTAAAGCAATGGGCAGGGTTCGTTCTGATTTTATTAGCAGTCAGTGGAACGTTATGGGATAAAGCAAGCAGACCAGGTTTTTTTATCAGTCTGATATTTATCGCCGTAATTGGAATCGTACTCATGTTCATGCAGCATCATTGGAAAAAGAATGATAAGAAAGAGCTAGAGCCTCAGCAGATGTGGGAATTGCTTGATTTTGCAAAAAAATAAGTTCGAAGCAAAAAACACATGGTATCTCAATTTCCATGTGTTTTTTGATTTTGACGTAGCTATATTTTGGAAGGAAGCACTTGATTATGTTTTACAACCTTTTGAGGAACATTAATGATAGGTGGGGGTGGTGTAGATGAAAATTAGTTACGAAAAGAAAATTGAAATGGCATCTTGGTTTATCATGTCTTTTCTTTTATTAAAGTACGTTAAACGAAATAGACTGCGGGAAGCGGAGGTTATCTTTTTCTCTAAGCAATTTCTTACTTGGATTTTTGGACTTCTAGTGGTAGAAAAGAGACTTATTAGCTATCCATCAAGGTTATTCTTTAAAAACGCGACAAAAACAAGCTTTACATTTGAATACTTTATCTATCCAGCTTTATGTGTATTATTTAACCTATATTATCCTGAAAAAAGAAGTAGTTTGGTGAAATTAGTATATTATGCAGCGTACTCATCGGTCATTACATCATTAGAATTAATTGCAGTAAAATACACAAGGTTGATTACCTATAAGAAGTGGAAGTGGTATTGGACCTTTTCTACGTTGTGGTTTACTTTTTATTTATCTCATTTAAATCACAAATGGTTTTTTAAGGAATCGTATCAAAAGCCTTCATCATATTAACATGTGAAGGCTATACTTGTTACATATTATTTTGTATTTCCTGATCAAACATTTCCTTTTGACGTGTAATAATACTGATGGCTTGATCAGAGATTTGACTCAATTCCTGGTACAGGGCAGTGGATGAACGATTATCACCATCCTGAACCTCCTCAAAAATTTGCTCTGCTAGTTGACGTCTTTTGTGGCCAATTTCTCGTAATTGATCTCCTAGTTTCTCTAATTGCATGCGATCCACGAATTACATCCTCCTTATTATGCGTTGTGTTATCAGTTGTTTCTGCGAAGTAAGACTATGAATCTTATGTCTAGAAATTACTTATCCCATCTACCGTTAATATGGACATTTTCTGTTCATTTCATGCGATTTCTTCTCTGCATATCAGGATTTGAGAATAATCCATAAATGCAGTTGACTTTAAAGGCTTATTTTTATACACTAATAAAAGTCCTTGTAATTGAATACTACTTTTATTTCTATTATCGCGGGGTGGAGCAGTTCGGTAGCTCGTCGGGCTCATAACCCGAAGGTCGCAGGTTCAAATCCTGTCCCCGCAATTGCAATTCTTTTTTAAGTTACTTGAATAACTTTGGTCCGGTAGTTCAGCTGGTTAGAATGCCTGCCTGTCACGCAGGAGGTCGCGGGTTCGAGTCCCGTCCGGACCGTAACGAAACAAAAAAGGAAGCGGCGCTGCTGTTTCCTTTTTTGTTTGTTTATTTTTTTAGATACATAAAAAGTGTCAGGGGGAGAGAAAATGAAAGGATCAGCACATTTAACAATCGGAGCTGTATCAGGATTAGTTGTTTCAAATATTATACATACAAATATAACGACGACTATTTTATTTGTTGGTCTTGGAGCAGTATCAGGATTAATTCCTGACATCGATATTGATGGGAAATTAAGCAATAAGATAACGATATCCCATAAAATTATACGAACAGTAGCATGTATTATCGGCTTCCTGCTAATGATTTATAGTTATTTGGAGGGCAGTACACCGTCAAAGTGGTTTGGGATTACGTTGGGGATTGTCATCATCATGCTATCTTCCTTCATTAAACAGAGACATATGCTAACGGTTACCGGCCTAGCTGTGCTCATTGCAGGATTTTCATTAGATAGAACTTGGTTATGGCTTCTTGGAATCTTTATCATTGCTGCCTCTTTAGTTCCGCATCGAAGTTATACCCACTCCATTTTGGGAATTTTATTCTTTGGTGTGATAGCCTATCAATTGGAATTGTCAATTGGAATTGAAGGTATTTTTACGTGTTGTATAGCAGGTTATATCAGTCATTTATTAGCCGATATGAAAATGCTGCCATTTAATAAAAGAGGGGTCAAATTCTTTTTACCTTTATCTAAACATGAGTTTTAACTTAGATAAAAGTTCTCAACGGCCGTTTTTTGATAATCAGCAATAAATCTGTATGGTTCAAGTTAAATAGAACAACATATAACAGAAATCCTTTTAATAAAACTGAGAATGGAGGAAGTATAGATGGATAAAGAAAATCGCTATTCATTTGAAGGTCAATCAATACAAGGCATGAACGGCAAGTCTGTTCGAGAGGTATTGGAAACAAGTGCAACTGGTTATGGATTGGAATCAGTTATAGAGTCTAAAGAGGAACCTCAAAAAGATATAACCGACACTGAATAATCAAAAAATGGATGTTGGAACAAAATAATGGGTCAGGATGAGGTAAACATTATGGAGTCAAAAGATTACAATCAAATCTATCAACAATATAAGCAGCAGGCAAAAGGTCAGGCGCAATTGGAAGCAATAAGTGATAGTACCGACTCAACGAAAGAGTCAATTGTAGCTGTTAGAAAGAATGATGATGGTGACATCATAGCATTTAAAACAGAAAATGGCCGAGAATTAGATTATCTGACAGCCCTTCATGAAGCAAAAGAGGGTAAGCTGGCACATGTTGATGTCTTTCATAAATATGGAAGGGACATTATCCGTAGTGAACCAGATGGCATTAAGGAAAATAATTTAGATCAGCTGCCTACCTTTTAGTAGAGAGTTTCAAATTTGATTATCGTATGTTCAATACCAATTCCTATTCCCTAGAGGAAAGGAATTGGTTGATGTCTAAGAAGGGGTTAAAGGAAAAGAAGCTTGACAGCTTCATATCCGAAATAAAAGCCAAATCCTATTAAGGAAAGTCCTGATACAATTGAAATAAAAACGAGAATTTTAGCAGTCAATAGTTTTCGAAAAGAACTGGCTAGAAGAGCCATGAACAGGTCCCATAAGGTAATCCCGCTGAAAATAGCAGCACTGTATATGATTAATTGGCTTGCATCGTATGTATGGACTGTTTTCGCAAGAATTGAACCGTATATACCAAGCCAAAACAGAATCGTCAAAGGATTGGATAATGACATAAAGAAACCTGCGAAAAATGATTTATTGAGAGATTCTCCTTTATTGTCCCTAGATTGGGATACGATTTTCCCAGCTCCTGCAATACATTCAATGCCCGTGTATACGAGTACGAAGAACCCAAATAACCAAAGAAAGGTTTTGACAATCGGTATTTCGAGAAATTGAACAACACCCATATAAACAGCTACCATATAGAGCATATCGGCAATCATGGCACCAACCCCGACCATCCAGGCATTTAGGAAACCCTCTTTAATTCCTCTATCTAGCTGAGCAGCATTTATTGGCCCAATTGGAGCAGCCAAGGAGAGCCCTAAAAATAAATAGCTTAAAAATACCCCCATTATTTCACCCCGTCTTTGTCAGATGCTTGTACAAGTTTATTCAAATACTTTGTGTTGTACGACTATTTTTTGTCGTTCTTAGAATAAGAATGACATGAAATGAAAATACTATACTGATGATGAAAAAGGAGGAATCACAATGGATGTAAACAGAGTCAAACAAATTTTATCTTCTTCAGCTGAAATTGAGGTTACGTATCATGGAGCATCTGTATGGATTGATAAATTGAATGAAGATGGATCAACCGTAACCGTAAATTTAAGGGGTCCGCTGGATGAGCAAACGACAGTTCCCATTTCAGAATTGGTTGAGGAGTAAGACAAGTAAGAAATAGGAAAGTAAATAGCAGTATAATTCGAATTTCAATGATTGAATTCGAATTATTACTGTTATTTTTTTGCCTAGACGATGATGATATTTAATTGGACCTATGACCAAATAATGATTTACCTTGTATTATTCATTATGGTAAGATAATTAAGAAAATTAATTCCGAGTAATTACATAGTACTTATTGACAATACTTGAATTTGTGTTAGAATTTAAAAAAAATGAACCATACTATTAAAGAGTATGAATTGTTTATTCAGTTTTGGAGAGGAATCTCCAAACAAATGAGTCCATTTCCGTTGTAGGAAAGGAGGAACTTAGTTTGTTAGACAATAATCTTGAGAAAATGTTTGAACAGCTTAAACAATTGCTTCAAGAAATGAAATTTGGATCGATTACACTTGTTATCCAGGATGGAAAGGTTATTCAATTAGACAAAGTTGAAAAGGTAAGGCTAAAATAAACATTTATTAAATTATTTTAGTTAAAAAACTGAATCGATAATCAATGATCTAGGGAAATGACAAGTTAAGAGAATCATATGTTAAAAGAAAGAAGGTAGAATAAATGTCAGAGTTATTAACCTATGAAAATTTTGACCAATTGGCATCGTCATTTGAATTTTCTCATGATGATGAAACAAAAGGTGCCCTTGGAGCTTTAAAATGGGCTTATTCCCACTATGGAGATCAATTAGTGTATGCTTGTAGCTTTGGAATTGAGGGGATTGTTCTTATTGATTTAATTTCCAAAGTAAATGAAAAGGCAAAGGTGGTCTTTCTTGACACCAATCTTCATTTTAAAGAAACATATGAATTAATTGAAAAAGTGAAGGAACGTTACCCATCTTTGCAAATTGAAATGAAAAAACCAAGCTTAACACTTGAAGAGCAAGCTAAGCAATTTGGAGAAGAACTATGGAAATCAAATCCAAATAAATGCTGTGAAATTCGGAAAATACTTCCGCTTACTGAGGTTCTTTCAGGAGCAACAGCATGGCTTTCAGGTTTAAGAAGAGATCAGTCAGAATCACGCAAAAATACCGAGTATATCAATAAAGATAATAAATTTAAATCAGTGAAGGTTTGTCCACTAATCCATTGGACTTGGAAGGATATTTGGCGCTATGCCCATAAACAACAGCTAGATTACAATAAGTTACATGATAATGGGTATCCTAGTATTGGCTGTGCTCCATGTACCTCACCGGCTATTAATATCGATGATTTAAGATCTGGAAGATGGACTGGAACGAACAAAACTGAATGTGGACTTCATCAATAAATAAGAGGTAAACTAACATGACATTGACTTATGTAGCAGCTATCGTGGCACTTTTTTTTGCCATGAATATCGGTGCAAGCGGAGCCGCGGCCTCCATTAGTGTGGCATATGGATCTGGTGCAATCAAATCTAGAAGAAATGCATTAATCATATGCGGGATTGCGATTTTCTTGGGAGCAGTTATCGGGGGAAGTGAAGTAGCCAAAACCATCGGGTCTGGTATCATTCCATCCGATTTATTAAATGCACAAGTAGTATTAATTATATTATCGTCTGCTGCTATTTCACTGTTTATTGCAAATCTGCTAGGGATTCCTCTTTCGACAAGTGAAATTACTGTTGGTTCAATTGTTGGTGTCGGGATTGCTCAGAAGGCTTTATACATTGATAATATTTTAGTCATCGCCTCTTTTTGGGTTATCGTACCTGCGGTTGGTTTCACGATGGCGTTTCTTTTGGGTAAGGTTATTACCAGAGTGAATCGTAAATATCCGCAATTAAAAGAGAAAAAGGCCCAAAGGATACTTACGATTTTTGTTATTATTGTTGGTTTTTTAGAAGCATTTTCGGCAGGAATGAATAATGTAGCTAATGCAATTGGACCATTAGTGGGAGCCAATTTAGTTTCAATGGGTACCGGAATTCTTCTTGGGGGGATTTGTATTGCTACAGGTGCGATGTTTCTTGGCGGAAATGTCCTTCAAACCAATGCAAAAAAGATCACAAGATTTTCTCTGCTTGAGGGTGTAACGATTTCAGGTACAGGATCATTGCTTGTGATTATCGCATCCATATTTGGTTTACCCGTCCCGCTAACACAGGTCACAAGTACAGCTATTATGGGCATTGGTGTTGCAAAAAAAGGAAAAAATACCGTAAATAAGCAAGTAATTAGTAAAATTGTAAAGGTATGGATTGTATCACCTGTTTTTTCATTAGTTATCTCATACGGATTGATGAAATTATTTGTTGACAAGGATATGTATACTGTCATAGTGTTATTAAGTGTTAGTGCCGCAACATTTGGAATATTGAGCTTAGTGAAAACAATCCAACAAGACAAACGCTCGTACTATGAAAATGGGGAAGGAATTTAATTCTTTCTTTCATTAATTCACACTAAAAAAATATGTTTAATGTAATTAGGAGGAATATGAAATGGCATTAAGTATCCCACATGGTGGAACATTAATTAATCGTTGGAACGCAGAATATGATTATTCAGCAATTGAAAAATCAATTGAATTAGATAATATCAGTTTAAGTGATTTAGAACTTATTGGAACAGGCGCCTACAGTCCAATTGAAGGCTTCCTTGTTCAAAAGGACTATGAATCCGTTGTAAACAGTATGCGCCTTGCTTCTGGTCATGTTTGGAGTATTCCAATTGCATTACCGGTTTCTTCAGATAAAGCAAGCACAATTTCGGTTGGAGAAGAAGTTCGCTTAGAATTTAATGGATCAACATATGGTGTTATTACAATTGAAGATATCTATGTTCCTAATAAAGAAAAAGAAGCGGCAAATGTATATGGAACAACTGAACTTGAACATCCTGGAGTTAAGAAAATGTTTGACCGCGGAAATGTATATGTTGGCGGTAAAATCACATTAGTAAAACGTATTGAAAGAGAGCAATTTGGTGAGTACCATTTAGATCCAGTTGATACAAGAAAAACATTCCTTGAAAAAGGCTGGGAAACAGTAGTTGGTTTCCAAACAAGAAATCCAGTTCACCGTGCCCATGAATATATTCAAAAAACAGCTCTTGAAACAGTAGACGGTCTTTTCTTAAATCCACTTGTAGGGGAAACAAAATCTGATGATATCCCTGCAGATGTAAGAATGGAAAGCTATCAAGCCTTATTAAAAAATTATTACCCGCTTGATCGTGTATTCTTGGCAGTATTCCCTGCTGCAATGCGTTATGCAGGTCCAAGAGAAGCGATTTTCCATGCTATGGTGAGAAAAAACTACGGATGCACTCATTTTATCGTTGGCCGTGATCATGCCGGAGTAGGTAACTACTATGGTACATATGACGCGCAAAAGATTTTTAGTAACTTTACAGCTGATGAATTAGGAATCACACTGCTGTTCTTTGAGCACAGCTTCTATTGCACAAAATGTGAAAACATGGCTTCTGCTAAAACATGCCCACATGGAAAAGAAGATCACGTGATTTTATCTGGAACAAAGGTTAGAGAAATGCTTCGCAGCGGAGAAATTCCTCCTAGTACTTTCAGCCGTAAGGAAGTTGTAGAAATTTTAATTAACGGATTGAAGCGTCACGCTGTTCAATCTTAATAGTAGGAGGGAATTGTGTTGAGTAAAAGTACAAATGTCGTGTGGCATGAACAATCCATAACAAAAGTAGACCGCAGAAAGCAAAATGGACATAACAGCTTTGTTCTTTGGTTCACTGGCCTTTCCGGTTCAGGAAAGTCAACACTAGCGAATGCAATTGCAAGCCGATTATATAGTGAAAATGTTCGAAACTATGTCTTAGATGGTGACAATGTTCGACATGGTCTTAATAAGGATTTAGGTTTTTCAGAAGAGGATCGTACTGAAAATATCAGAAGAATAGGTGAGGTTTCAAAGCTTTTTGTAGATGCTGGCCAGGTAGTTTTAACAGCGTTTATTTCACCATTCCAAGCGGACCGAAAGCTTGTCCGTGACTTACTTAATGAGAAGGAATTTATTGAAGTCTATGTGAAATGTCCAATTGATACTTGTGAAGAACGAGATCCAAAGGGTCTTTATGAAAAGGCTAGGCAGGGGATTATTAAAGACTTTACAGGAATCAGCTCTCCATATGAAGAGCCTGAAAACCCAGAAATCGTTATTGAAACGAATAATAGTTCAATCGAAGAAAGTGTTGAACTGGTTATTCAATATTTAAAAGATAATGATTTAATCTAAAAAGTAAAGATCATAATAAAGAAAAAGAGGAATTTATTTTTCCTCTTTTTCTTTTTATACATTCATAATCAGTATACAATATGAATAAGCGAAAACAGTGTCTATTGGACTTTTCGTTTAATAGTAGGTGAAATATGTAAATGGAGGCTATTTTATATATATGCCATGGAAGCAGGGTGAAACAAGCGGCAGATGAAGCTGTTGCTTTTATTCAAAAAGTGATGCAAAAAGTTGATGCTCCCATACAAGAAATTGGGTTCCTAGAGCTTGCAGAACCAAGTATAGCGGAAAGCTTTGAACGGTGTGTAAATAAAGGTGCCACAACGATTATTGCTGTACCAATTTTACTGTTGACAGCCGCCCATGCTAAGGAAGATATACCGGAAGAAATTGCCCATCTACAATCTCGTTTTCCTAAAATAGAATTAAAGTTTGGAAAACCAATTGGGGTACATAAGAAAATGATTGAGATTCTGTTAGAAAGAATTAAGGAGACATCTATCCCAATCAAACAAAATGCATCTGTCTTATTAGTTGGACGTGGCAGCAGTGATCCTGATGTAAAAAGAGACTTGACGACGATTGGGAAGCTGTTAGAGCAAAAATCGTTTGTGAAGCAGGTACAGGTATGTTTCTTAACAGCTGCAGAGCCAAGCTTTGAGCAGGCACTTGAAAGACTTAGACAAGATGAGGTGGAGCAGATTTTTGTTATACCCTATCTCTTTTTTACAGGTATTTTAATGAGGAAAATTGAAAAAACAATTCAAAAAATAAAAAGGGAACATGGTCCTGATTATATTCTTTGTGACTATTTAGGTTATCACCCAATCATTGAAGACATTCTGTATGAGCAGATTTCAGAGCTGCAGAATCAAAAATAATGGAAATAATACAATATAAATGGAGTGTTGGTCATTAAAACACTCCATTTTTCACGTCATTTTCCTTTCATTAAGCTTAGCCTAAGTAGGGAAATGTATTACGATTGACAATCAAATATAGGTGTTCCAGCATCTAAGTCTCTAGACTTAGACAGGTCTAATGCTTAGTATCCAATTTTATTCAAACAAGTAGCAATTATCGACAAGCTCGCTTAAAATAAAGATGAAAGGGAAACCTTCTTATGTCTTTTTTCGTATTACTGATTATCAAATTCGCATAGATTTTGATTAAGGTCGTTAATGAAGTTGTTTGAAGGGATCTGTTTAATGGCGATTATGCTTATGTTAAAGATCGGTAGAACAGGAGTCGATTTGTTATGAAAGCCTTTTTTCAATTTTTATTCCGCTCGTTTGCAGGTGCATCCACTCTTGTTATCATTGGGCTGGTTAGTTATTTTGCATTTGAACAAACCATTATTTTCTCTATGCTGTATGGATTATTAGGCGGAGCAGCTATAGCATTGCTTTTAAAATGGTTTCATTATTCCAAATTCTTACGGGAAAATGGCCTTACAAGAAGGGAATACCAGTACATTAAGAAGAATCTAAAAGAAGCGAAGCTGAAAATAAATCGATTGCAAAAAGCCATGTTTCGTACAAGGAGCTTAACTAACATAAAACAAAATCTTGAAATTGTCCGCTTAGCGAATAAGATTTATGGGATTACAAAAAAAGAGCCTAAACGCTTTTATCAAGCCGAAAGCTTTTATTACAAGAATTTGGATTCTCTTGTTGAAATATCGGAAAAATATGCATTTCTACATTCTCAGCCAGCGAAAACACCTGAACTTACTCATTCCTTGCAGGATACTAGGATCACGATGAACAGACTGACCGATACGTTAGAGAAAGACTTATATGCCGTTTTAGAGGATGATATTGATAATTTAAACTTTGAATTAGATTTTGCCAAGAAAACCTTGATTCAAAGTCCTACTGATCAAGATAACAGGAGGCGATAACGGATGTCTGAACGAAAATCTTCAACTGAAATAGATAGTTTATTGGACAATCCATTTGGAGAACTGGATATAGCAAACAACACAACAGAGCTCCAAAGAGAGCAAGAAAGACCCATGAGGGTGCTTGATACGCTGACGGAAGAAAATAAACAAAAGGCATTAGGACTTGCAGAGCAAATTGATCCGCGTAATCATCAGGCCATTTCCCTGTATGGTACACAGGCGCAATCAAAATTATTAAGTTTTTCACATTCTATGCTTGAACATGTTCAAAATAAAGATGTCGGTGAAATAGGAGATATTTTAGGCGACTTAATGCGCAAGCTTGAACAGGTAAATCCGGATGAGCTGCAGCCTGAAAAACGTAATTTTTTCTCAAAGCTATTTGGGAAGATTTCATCCTCTGTCAACGAAGTGCTGTCCAAATATCAAAAAACAGGGGCTCAAATTGATCGAATCAGCGTGAAGCTTGATCACTGTAAAAAAGCATTAATGACTGATAATATGATGCTTGAGCAGCTATATGAAAAAAATAAAGATTACTTTTTAGCGCTTAATGTTTACATTGCAGCAGGTGAAATAAAGCTTGAGGAACTGCAGACAAAAACAATTCCAGAATTAAAAAGAAAAGCTGAGAAAAGTCAGGATCAAATGGATTACCAGGATGTCAATGATATGCTTCAATTTGCTGACAGACTTGAAAAACGGATGTATGATTTAAAGCTAAGCAGACAAATTACAACACAAAGTGCTCCGCAAATCAGGCTGATTCAAAATACGAACCAAGCGTTAGTAGAGAAAATTCAATCTTCGATTATGACAGCTATTCCACTCTGGAAGAACCAGATAGCCATTGCGTTAACTTTAATCAGACAGCGGCATGCGGTAGAGGCTCAAAAACAAGTATCAAAAACAACAAACGATCTGCTGTTGAAGAATGCTGAGATGTTAAAAACCAATACAATTGAAACAGCTAAGGAAAATGAACGCGGCATTGTTGATATTGAGACCTTAAAGAAAACACAGGAAAATCTAGTTTCAACCTTAGAAGAAACACTTCGGATTCAGGCAGAAGGCCGTACGAAGCGGCACCAGGCTGAGCAGGAATTAATTTCGATGGAAAATGAATTGAAACAGAAATTATTAAATTTACGCAATCAATAAAAAGGAACAAAGAGGAAGCGATCTGCTAATCAGTATATCGCTTCCTCTTTTGTATTGTTTAAAAGAAAGTTAAACCTGCTTGATGATTGCTCATTCAAGATAAACTGATATATTCTAAATCCTTGAGCTTATAATTATTGTTCGAATATTCTATTTGTTATACTATGAATACTAAAAGTTTCGATGATATATAACAGCATGAACAATAGAATATGCTCGGAGGTGACATGGTGGGTTTATTGATGAAAAGATTTTGGGTCTTGCTAACGTTTGGACTGTGTTTGGTTATGGCTGCGGGTGTATGGACTATTATGACAAAAATGGATCAGTCCTCACAAACTAGTGGAAATCATGCAAAAGGACAAGCTGCGTTATCTTCAGTGGAAGAAGAAAAGGCTGAGAAATCAGTAGAGATAGCTTTTGAACCATTTGTCAGTGATTCTGAGTTTATTCAAAAAGGCCATCAGTTTTATAATAACACTACTGGGTGGGGAAGAATTGAAGCGCTTAACTGGCAAGACCAGCAGGAATTTGCCCAATTGCTATTAACCTCTTTAAGTCAAATAGAGAAAAAAGAGTCAATGCAAAAAGACTTTACACATATACAATCATTAGCCACTTTTATTGTTGAAGACAATAAAGACAAGGAACATGTGATTTTACTGCACCGAATATTTCATGATTTAGATATTGATGTTAATCAATATGAGCATGAAGATTATTTTGATGTTACGCATTATGGTGAAGGAAAGAAAATGAAAGAAGTGGTTAAGCATATTGAATCTAATTCTGGGGTTTGATTAAGGTAATGGATTTTTCACTACACTATTTGTTATACTAACTAAGCTCAATCAATATAGATTGAGCTTTTTCCTGTTATCAGGAAATCGAAGAAAAAGGAAGCTGTATCATGACAATTACATTAACCTATTTAAAAGCCTGGAAAAAGGCGATTCAGGCAGAAATTATTTATATGAAAAGATACGGGAGCAGCAAATACCCTGTAAAAAATGGTCACTTGTTAAATCAGGGGGGCAGCTATACTTATTACTTTGAAGCTGTTCAGCCTATGCGGATTCCTGTTGGTTCCATGGTGCGTGTTGAATGGGGCAAGAAATTGGTAGAAGGGAGAGTTCTATCTTCAGAGGGACAAAGTGTTATTGTGAAATTGGAGCAAACACTTGGCGACCTCATTTCTGAAGTAACCATTTGGCATGATCCTTGGGAATTGCTTGAACAGCTTATTCAAAGAATTGAGGAAATAAGTAAAAGCAAGCGAAAAAGGGCAAGAGTGAAGAAGCTTATGGATCCATCAATGCCCGCAAAGCATCCGATAGATATAATCAAATCAAATGTACATGAACTCGTTCTTCGCTCTAAATATAATCCCATTACATTTGTTTGGGGCCCGCCGGGAACAGGAAAAACATATACGTTGGCGAGAGTTGCAGCAAATAAATATTTTAAAAATAAAAAGGTTTTGGTACTAGCTCACAGCAATCAAGCTGTTGATGTAGTAATGACTGAAATAACAGCCTTCGTTAGGGTGAAGGGCCGCTTACAGGAAGGTGATATCATTCGTTATGGTTCGCAGCTTAGTGAAGCTGTACAACAGTATGAATCATTACATATGAATCAGCTTATTATCAAACAACATCCTCAGCTGGCTGCAGAAAAGGAGGAGTTACTCAATGAGAGAAGGAACCTCAAAAAAGATCTAGCCTCCTCCTTTAGTCATCGTGACTCTGAGAATTTGTTACAAATTGAGACAAAGCTTGCTTCAACATTAGAGAAAATCCATCAAAAAGAAATTCAATTCCTAAAAGAAGCGGATATTATTGGAACAACTCTAGCAAAAGCAGCTTCAGACCCGGCAATATACGAAAAAGAATTTGATCTTGTGATGGTAGATGAAGCTAGTATGGCCTATGTTCCACAAGTTGCATTTGCCGCAGCATTAGGAAAAAGAATCATCGTCTGCGGTGATTTCAAGCAGCTGCCGCCTATTGCTGCTTCGAACCATGAGCTTGTTAATGAATGGCTAAAGGAAGATATCTTTCATAAAGCAGGGGTTACAGAGTCCGTTAAGCACAACAGACTACATCCCCATCTTTTCTTGCTCAAGGAACAAAGGAGAATGCACCCGGATATTTCATCTTTTACAAATAAATATATATACCAATCCCTTGTTGGTGATTACGAAGGTGTCGCAGCACTTCGTAAGGAGATAGTAACGAAACATCCATTTCCGAACCAGGCGAGTATTCTGCTTGATACAAGCGGGACAGGTGCATACTGTTTAACTGAAGATTCGTCACGTTCCCGTTTCAACCTATGGCAGCTAATGCTCTCCTTTCAATTAATACATGAGGCGTTTCAAGCGGGTCATCGCTCAATTGGTTATACTGCTCCATATCGGGCGCAGGCACAATTAATGGAAACTTTGTTATTGGATCTCTATGAGAAACAGCTGGAAGTGGCAGATATTGCTTCTGCGACCATCCATCGATTTCAGGGTAGTGAAAGGGATGTGATGATTTTTGATACCGTTGACAGTTATCCCCAGGATCGTGCAGGAATGCTGTTAATCGGAAAGGAAAGCGAGCGCCTAATCAATGTGGCGATCACTAGAACCAAAGGAAAACTGATACATGTCAGCAACAGCTCCTTTTTACAAACAAAAGTTTATCCTTCAAGGACATTATTCAAATTCCTTAATCATCAATTAATAAACAAACAAGCTGTATATCCTCATGAGATTGGAAGCTGGATAAAACATCAGCATCCGCGTCTGCAATGGATGCACGCAAAAAAACTGGCGGGAGTTATGAAGGATATTCGATATGCAAAAAAATCGATCATCATGGCAATGTCTAATGATAGGGAGGTATCAGAGGAATGGAGGGGGGCCATATCCAAAAGGAGTCATGCAGTAGAAGTAACATATATTTCTGAGTATGCACCGGTTGAATTATCTGTTAATCGTTTTCTAAAGAAATCGATGCCTTTTCCATTTGTTTGTATTGATCAGCAAATTCTTTGGTTGGGACTGCCGTTAGAAGGATCCAAACTGTTGAAACCACCGTATGTCTCTTTGAGGCTAGAGTCAAATTTAGTGGTTGAATATTTTTTATCACAGATTATGTGATGATCTCGCCTTTTCCCGTTATATAATTTCGAAATTAAAACCTGTTGAAGTAACAGGTTTATTTGTTGTTATGCAATGACAACTAATTATAATTTAATAGATAAACAAACGTGAAATCAATCGCTGTATACGATATAATAAGAGACAAGTATTACCATTATAGCAGAATAGGATTTTGTTGTTTTTAAAAACAGGAGGTTGAATTTGATGTATAAAAAAATATTATTAGCTTCTGATGGATCAAATTTTGCACTGCGTGCCGCTGACCAAGCGATAAAACTGGCATTATTATCTAAAGCAGCTGTGATTGAAGTCGTTTACGTTGTTGATTTGGATACGTCAAAACGAGATGCTATTTACTATATGGATTCAGATATCATTCAAGAGGAAAGAAAGAAGAGATTGAAGTTAACAGAAGAGAAAATTAAAGCGTCAGGCGTTGATTATCATTCAACTATATTATACGGTGAACCAGGACCAACCATTGTTACATATGCAAATGAAAACAATTTTGATATCGTCGTGCTCGGCAGCCGAGGATTGAATTCCATTCAGGAAATGGTTTTAGGAAGTGTTAGTCATAAGGTTGCAAAACGTGTTGAGTGCCCAGTATTGATTGTGAAGTAAAACTTCTAATTGATAATTGTTTTAGAAAAAGTTTTATTCTAAAATGGCTTTTCTTTTAAAGTAATTAATTATATAATTATAGTGTTAATAGATATTAATATTTTTCGTGTTTTTTTGTAAGCGTTTCCTGTAATCGTTTTCTTACTAAACAAAGAGTATATTATTTTTTAGTAATGGTTAATTGATTTCCGATTCTAAAATAAAACCTATTAGTAGGAGGAATTGCTAATGCCAAGAGTAATGCGTATCGGTAGAGTTGAATTAAAAGTCCTAGATTTAGAAAAATCAGTAGACTACTATACAAAAATCATTGGTTTGCAAGAAACAGGGCGTATGGGCGACAGTGTATACTTAAAAGCATGGGATGAATTTGATCATCACAGCTTAATTTTAACAAAATCAAATACAGCGGGATTAGCACACCTAGCATTTAAAGTAGAGACATTAGAAGACCTTGCCTATTATGAAAAGCAAGTTGAAAAATTTGGATGTACAACAACAAGAATTTCAAGAGGTGCTAGATTAGGAGAAGGAGAGGCTGTACATTTTATCCTTCCAACTGGGCATCATTGTGAATTATATACAGAGATTGATTTCTTAGGAACAGCTGTAGGAACATTGAATCCACACCCATGGCCATTAGGTGCCCAAGGTATTGCACCACACCGTCTTGATCATTGTCTGCTGACTGGTGATGACCTTAAAACGGTAACGAGATTCTTTATTGAAGCATTGAATTTTAGACAAAGTGAAAGAATTACATCTGTAGATGGAGAAGAGTTATTAGGCAGCTTCTTATTTACAACAAATAAAGCGCATGATTTAGCGTTTGTTAAAGGACCTGATGCAAAGCTTCACCATGCAGCATTCTTCGTTGATTCCCTGCACGACGTATTTAAGGCAGCCGATATATTATCTATGTATGAAGTCCCATTTGATGTAACACCAACACGCCATGGTATTACAAGAGGGGAAACCATTTATTTCTTTGATCCATCAGGCAACCGAAATGAAGCCTTTGCGAGCGGATATATGACATATCCTGATATGCCGACAATTACTTGGACGGAAGATAAGATTGGACAAGGTATTTTCTATCACCGTAGAGAATTATCTGAATCCTTTATGAAGGCGCTAACTTAATTTGTACTAACCTAACGATTCGATTAATCTTAGGAAGTAGGAGGGTTTGATGGTGAAAGTAACACTTAAAGCAAGAGGCCAGCAGTTTGAATACGACTGCGGTGCAGCTGAAACCCCTTTAAATGCTGCTCGTAAGCAATTTATTCCAATACCGACTGGATGTGTACGGGGTGGCTGCGGTATGTGTAAAGTGAAGGTTCTGAGTGGTGAGTATGAGCAAGAACTAATCCGTTCTCATGATGCCTTATCTGATGAAGACTTAGAAAATGGTTTTGCATTAGCATGCTGTATGACAGCTAAAAGTGAGCTAGAAATGATAACTGTTGAAGATTATGCTAAACTAATAGATAAGGCTAATTTAGAGGAGGCAAAATAAATTATGAGTTCTGAAATGCTCTATCAAAAGTATGCGTTAACTCAATCACTAGCATTAAAAATGCTGGAAGCAGTTACAAATAAAGCTGATGAGTTAGGGATTAGAATCAATGCGGCTATAGTTGATGATGGAGGTAATTTAAAAGCCTTCATTCGGATGGATGAAGCAGCGCTCCTAAGTTCTGAGATTGCACAAAACAAAGCGTATACTGCAGCAGCTTTTGGAAAATCGACTGAAGAATGGTATCCAATGATTAAAGAAGAACCTGCATTATTGACAGGTATTGTCCATACTGACAGACTTGTAGTTTTTGGAGGCGGAGTACCGCTTTTATACAATGGAAAGATTGTTGGCGGAGTAGGTGTCTCAGGTGGCTCGGCAGATGAGGATGTACAATGTGCAACAGCAGGTGCAGAAGTATTTGAAGAATATATTCAAACACTTGTAAAATAATATCAGTAAGTAAAAGTCATAAGTACAAAAGATTATTGAAATAAGCAGACTTATTTCCATTCAGCGAAATGAGTCTGCTTATTTTAATTAAAGGAAAATTTTTCAAAATAATCTATTGAAAAATCTTTCTATTTGAAATATTATAATTGTGAACGAATTATTTCACTATAATTAAATCAATAGATTACTATTTTTTATCTAATTTAAATCGATTGGATAAAAAATTTTAATCAGCGATTAGGTATGTTTACCTAATACCTATTTCCTTTTCATACAAAGTGTTTAAGCTCATCACGAAAAACACCTAGGTTAAGGATTCTTATATCAAAAGGGTTTAGGACTATTGATTTGAAAATCTATGGTATGAGGTGTTTGTATGATTAATTCTGTCAATAATGCCGTGAAAATTATTGACTGTTTTACGACTGAGAATCCAGAACTAGGTGTTTCAGAAATTTCGATTGAATTAAAGATGAATAAAAGCACTGTTCATCATTTAATAAGAACAATGAATAAAACGGGAATTTTAGTAAAAGCACCTAATCGTAAATATCGATTAGGGTCAAAACTGGTAAGATGGGGAAATTTGGTCTCAAATTATTATCAAAAATTTTACAATGCTATTCCTTATTTAGAGGAGCTAATGATTAGGACTGGAGAAACCATTCATATGGCTGTACTGGAAAATAACTGGGTGAGTTATATTACAAAGCTCGAACCAAAGAAGGCTGTCAAAATACAGACTTCCATTGGTTCATATAAACCAGTACACTGTACAGGACTAGGAAAGATGTTGCTGGCAGGAAATCTTGATAAAGATAATCGACATATTTTTCAGTTATCACTCGAAAAATTCACTGATCAAACAATCACCGACCACAAACAACTAATTCAAGAATTAATACAGATTGAAGAACAAGGTTATTCGATTGATGATGAGGAATACGAAGTAGGATTGTACTGTATTGCAGCCCCAATAAAAGACAGCATGGGATGTACTGTTGCTGCTATTAGCATTGCTGGTCCAGAATGCAGGATATGCGGACATAAAAAAGAGTATATATCCGACCTGGTTTCAACAGCACAAATGGTGTCAGCTGCATGTGAATTATAACAATTACTTGATCCATATTATGAAAGGACATACATGCTTTTGTAATATTGTCGAAACATTGAAGGGTTTTATATTTTTTTGTCGAATATTAAAATAATAAATAGATTCAACTTTTTCATAAATGATTAATTTTCAATGTTTAGTACAATCTATCCTATCGGTTTCAATTACTTGCTTTGTGAAGGATTTTTCATAAACAAGTATAATGAAATAAATCATTTGTATACTACAAATGATCCATCAAAGCCTTATTGATCATAAAGGTGCTATACCTAATACAAAATTGGAAGGAGCTTTTATAATGGTTGAAGCAGGAAAATATATTGACGTAAGAGGGATCAACACGCATTATCACGAAGATGGACAAGGTAAAGAAAAGTTACTACTTGTTCATGGTTCTGGTCCCGGAGTATCAGCATGGGCTAACTGGCGATTAGTTTTTCCAATCCTCTCCGAGAAATTCCATCTATATGCACCGGATGTTGTAGGTTTTGGCTATACTGATAGACCAGAGGGTATTCAATATTCCATTAATATCTGGGTTGACCATATGATCGATTTCATAGAAACAGTCATAAAAGAAAAAGTATCCATTATCGGTAACTCCTTTGGCGGAGCTATTGCACTCCACTTGGCAAAAAAACGTCCTGACCTTGTAAATAAATTAATCTTAATGGGAAGTATGGGCACGGCCCATCCTATTGCGGATGGATTGGATAAGGTTTGGGGATATGAGCCAAGTGCTGAAAATATGAAAAATCTGATTAAGATATTTGCTTATGATCAAAGTATGGCTGAAAATGGTGATTTAGTCGAAATGCGTTATAAATCAAGTATTCAAGAAGGATTCCACGAATCATTTTCTTCCATGTTTCCCGCACCTAGACAAAGACATGTCGATGCGATGGCATTAACCGAGAAAGAACTTGGGGAAATTGATTTCGAAATTCTTTTAGTCCATGGTCGGGAAGACAAGGTTATTCCAATTGAACATACGAGCTGGGTACTTGCTCGGGCACTTCCGAATGCACAGCTTCATACATTTCCTAAGTGTGGACACTGGGTACAAATTGAAAGAGCAAAGGAATTTGCCGGACAGGTAATTGAATTTATGAACCAATAATTTTATTTTACAGGAGCTCTCTTTAAGGAGAACTCCTGTTTTTTTTATTACAATTTCAAATTGGTAGAGAAAAAAAAGCAACAGCCTTTGCTAAAAGACTGTTGCTTTTCGATTTGAGTATAGTAAAAGAAATTCACTTTTAACTGATTATTTGATTTAAGACGTTTTTTCCTCACGATCATTTATTTGGATTAATGAATTTTTGCGTATCCAATAGTTGAAAGAATCCTTTGGAAAAACTCCTCTGCAACCTGAATTATCCATTTGAATCACAACACTCGCATCGGTTACTTCAATAATTTTTAACGTATCCGACTTACTAAAGTTAGGGATAAAACTACTCTTCATTTCAAACTCCATATTACTATGTAAATCCACTTTTATTATCCTCCTGCTATAACAACACATATTTTTTACATCCTGATATAATTTCTCCAATATTTTATTATTTATCCACATTTTGGCTGAAAAATATTCTTCTTCTCGAACTTATCATACATTGGACATTGGGGCAAATAATTAACTTGGTTCTACAATTTATACTTGATTTGATGGCATGTTAATTCTCAATATCACACTCTTTTGTTAACTAATTTAAAAATATAGTTGACATATGGTAGATTTATAAATTATCTTTAAATTGCAAACTAAAGGAGGAGAAATTATGCAACGTAAAGGAAAAACACTTGAATTAACACTAGCCAGCATGTTTATTGTTTTAATCGCTGTTGGTGCCAATATAACAACCATTGTTCCATTTTTGGTTGTTGGAGGTGTCCCTATAACATTACAGACTTTTTTTGCTGTTTTAGCAGGTCTTGTATTGGGAAGTCGACTAGGTGCTATTACCACTAGTACATATGCATTTATAGGATTAGTAGGGATCCCTGTATTTGCTCAATTTGGTGCCGGATTAGGCATGGTATTCAAACCAACATTTGGATTTATTCTTTCTTTTATCCTTGCTGCATATGCAGCTGGAAAGATAGTCGAAAAAAGAAAGAGCGTGGCTTCATTTATAACCGCATCATTGGTCGCAACAGCCATCAATTATGTGATTGGGACCAATTGGATGTATTTCTCATATAAAATCTGGGCTGAGGCACCAGAAGGTTTCAGCTACGGGGTTGCTTGGTTATGGATGCTGGCTCCGCTGCCAAAGGATATCATTTTAGCTGTGTTTGCTGGAGTCATGGCGCATCGACTAAAAGTATCGGTGCTGTCAAAAGGACAATTTAAACATTTAAACTTAGGTGCATAAATTTATTCGGGAGATGAATGAAAAATGGGGAAATGGAAAGAGCTTGCCATAGATGTATTGAATGGAAAAGTGTTGACGAATGATGAGGCATTGGAAATATTACAAGTGCCTGATGTAGAGCTGCTTGAATTATTGAATGGCGCTTATACGATTCGTCATCATTTTTTCGGGAATAAAGTGAAATTAAATAAAATTATTAATACAAAGTCAGGGTTATGTCCTGAAAATTGTGGATATTGCTCGCAATCTAGTATCTCGAGTGCACCAATTGAAAAGTACCGCATGATTGACAAAGAGACAATTCTTGAAGGGGCGAAAAATGCATATCAACTGAGGGTTGGTACATATTGCATTGTTGCTAGCGGTCGTGGGCCAAGTAATAAAGATATTGATACGGTTGTTTCAGCTGTGAGGGAAATAAAGGAAAAATTTCAATTAACGGTTTGTGCATGCTTAGGATTATTAAATCCAGATCAAGCAGCTCGATTAAAGGAAGCAGGTGTTGACCGTTATAATCATAATATTAATACATCTGAAAACCATCATGAATCGATAACCACTTCACATACATACCAGGACAGAGTAAAAACGGTTGAGATGGCCAAAGAAGCAGGCATTTCTCCGTGCTCAGGTGTTATTATCGGGATGAAGGAGACTAAACAGGATGTTGTTGATATGGCTTTTAGTTTAAAGGCATTAGATGCTGATTCCATCCCGGTCAATTTCCTGCATGCCATAGAGGGTACACCGCTAGCAGGGACAGATGAACTGAATCCAAGATATTGCTTAAAGGTTCTTTCACTCATGCGCTTTGTAAATCCGTCAAAGGAAATTCGTATTTCGGGAGGTCGTGAAGTGAATCTGCGAAGTTTACAGCCGTTTGGCTTGTTTGCGGCAAATTCAATCTTTCTTGGAGACTATTTGACAACTGCAGGCCAGGAAAGTTCCAATGATCACCAAATGTTAAAGGATCTTGGTTTTGAAATTGATTTCAATTCTGCGGTAGAAACCGCTTATTAAATAAATAGTTAATAGAATTTGAGACAGGAATCAACCAGCTGATTCCTGTTTTTTTGGATAATAATAGCTTTTAGACATGTCCAACATCGCCTTTCCATATGATGAATAGTATAGGGGGTGAGGTCTTGGTTCTGATTGTTTTTATTCTATTAATATGTCTATTTATTTTTGGAATGTCCCTGTTAAGAAAAGGCCTGTTAAACTTATCGGGTGACTCTTTGAAAATATGGTTAACGAAAGTAACTAATACACCTTGGAAGGGCGTTTTGGCAGGAATCATCGTTACATGTATTTTGCAAAGCAGCTCAGCTGTTATGATTATCACGATTGGATTAATTGCAGCGGGTATGCTTACGTTTCCTCAGTCAATAGGAATTATTCTCGGGACGAATATTGGTACAACCTTTACAGCTGAACTTATTACTTTTGATATTCAATCGTTTCTGATTCCATTAATGGTTTTGTCCCTTCTGTTGTTGTTTACAGGGAAAAAGAAACCTCAAAGTTTCGGACTGGTTTTATTGGGTATATTCTTTTTGTTTACGGCTATGGGGGGGTTTGAGTATTTAGCAGGGCCATTAAAGGAGATTGGCATCATAGACAGGTTTTTGCTTTCACTGAAAGAAAGTTATCTCTTAGGTGTACTGGCAGGAGCTGTTATAACAGGAATCATTCAGTCAAGCACGGCTACAACAGGAATCATCATGGGTTTTTTATCACATGGAGCTATCGAGATTGATACAGGGGTAGCCATTTTACTTGGTTCAAATATAGGGACATGTGTCGACGCGTTATTAGCTGCCATCGGGAGCGGAAGGGAAGCAAAGTTAACTGCATATGCTCATATCTGGCTCAATGTGATTGGGGTAGCCGTTTTCTTTCCGTTTATCGGTAACCTTTCAGAGTGGGGGACACAGCTTGCTGCATCAGCAGATGTACAGCTTGCACATATCAGTGTCTTATTTAATGTGATTTGTTCTTTACTTGTACTGCCATTTGCCGAAGGATTTGGAAAACTGATTATTCGCATTCATGATCATAGGGGTAAATAATAACTAGTGGTTGTTCGATTAACAGCATGTTTGATAGTCTTTAATCCCTTTTTTATTCAATTATTAGATAAATTCAAAAATAACATTGACACTTTTCATTTATCTGTTATATATTATTAATAATCAACATAAACTGTTATATAACAAAAGGGAGGATGAAAAATGGAGATGTATCAAAAAGCATATGAACATTATAAGACAATTTGTGAGGAGTATGGAATGGAATCGATGAATTATCATCAATTTATTAAACAATTAACAGACGAACAGCTTACTGAATTCAGTAAGTGCGCCAGTTAGGAGTATCTTATGACAACTGATAAAGATAGCGACGTCATACCAACCCTGTATGTTTTTTTTAGAAAAAACTACGGGGTTATATTTTTGTCCGCAACCGCTAAATTATTTGAATCCTCTAGTCCATTTCCTTATTAGACCTTTCCTAAAATCCTCGTTCTTCCTTTTTTCTAAAGGGTAAAATAAGATAAAATAAGAAAGTAGGACATAAAATTTCTGTATTACAACAGAATAAAACAAGTGGGTGATGAAATGATCGTAGTGAGTGCCTGTTTTGCCGGTTTTGATGTTAAATATAACGGATCCAATAATATAAACGTAAAAATTAAAAAGTTATTCGATGAACAGAAAGCGATTCCTGTCTGTCCTGAGGTACTCGGTGGATTATCGATCCCAAGAGAGCCTGCTGAGATAGTAGGAGGAGATGGTGAAGCTGTGTTGGATGGACATGCAAAAGTAATGACGAATACCGGAAAGGATGTGACAGAGCAATTTCTGAAAGGTGCATACGATACATTGAATGTAGTACAAAAGGCAGACGCTTCCGTTGTTGTGTTAAAAGAACGAAGCCCTTCTTGCGGCAGTACAATGATTTATAGCGGTGAGTTTAACGGAAATAAAAGACCAGGAAATGGTGTAACTGCTGCTTTATTAAAAAGAAACGGGATTCGGGTAATCTCGGAAGAGACCTTTCTTGAATTCCTCAAAGAAATGGAATAATAAAGGTAAATTACTGTAAGTCTAAGAATAAATGAATACAAACGGTCACATCTATCAATACGAGAAAATTAATAGGCGAGAGTTTATTAGACGGTTTCAAAGGTTTGTAATACCTTTACACCGTCTTTTTTCTATTATGTAAGACCAAGAACATACAAAATACTTCAATTCAAGTAGTAACTAATTGTAAAATAAAAGGATAAGGGGGTAGATCAAGTTGGTATTACAGCTGGAAAATGTTTCTTTAAAAAGGGAAGGTTCTTTGATATTAAAAAATATCAATTGGAATATTAAAAAGGGAGAGCATTGGGTATTATCTGGCTTAAATGGATCAGGAAAAACAGCAATCCTAAATATGCTTAATGCTTTTTATTTTCCTTCTAGCGGCAATGTAACAGTGCTCGGAAAGAAATTTGGTAAAACGTATCTTGGAGAAGAGCTGCGTAAAAAGATTGGATTTGTTTCTTCTGCTCTGCAAGAAAAGCTTCATAACAATGATAATGCATTTGAAATTGTATTAAGTGGGGCATTTGCTTCAATCGGACTATATGAAAGACCGACAAATGAGATGAGAGAAAAAGCGATTGACCTATTAAAACAATTAGGCTGCTTTAAGTATGCTAACCGGAATTACAATACATTGTCGCAAGGGGAGAAACAGCGAGTCTTGATTGGACGCGCCTTGATGGCAGAGCCTGAATTACTCATTTTTGATGAGCCAACAAACGGGTTAGACTTTATTGCACGTGAGCAGCTTCTTGAAACAATACAAAATATCGCTAAAAATCCGGGCTCTCCAACTATGATTTATGTGACACATCATGTAGAAGAAATATTGCCTGTTTTTAACAAGACATTGCTGTTAAAGAGAGGAGAAGTATTTTCTTCTGGGGATACAAAGGATATGATTTCAAGCCAGCAGCTCTCTGAGTTTTTCGGTGTATCTGTAACTGTATTTTGGCAGAGGGATCGTCCGTTTCTATCCAAATAGTACTTAATATCATTGAATGCTAACAAGCGCAAAAAGTCCAGATAATATTATCAGGCTATTTTGCGCTTTTTTAGTCTTTTTTTTATTTGATCAATCAATGATGAAAGAATTGAGCGCGGTCAGTGATTTTAATAAAACTACAGTCCGGGAGCAACAATTCCTTGTTATATTCTATTTTTAATTGATTCATTAGCGGAACCATACCATATTCTTCAAACTCCTCAGGATTAAATTTGAATCCATATTGAAATAATCCGTCATTAACAGATTTGCACCACACATTTTTTCCCCGTAAAGATAGTTTTTTATCAAATAATGTGGTTGTGATATCTAAGATAATTTCCTTGTTTATTGGAAACTTTATATTGGAAACATAGCAAAGTCCTCCAGCTCCAATATCTTCAATTAGAATAGAGCTGCTCCCAATCGAAAGAGGCTTATCATGTAAATGATGAATAGTTAAAGATCCTAAAAGAGGATATTTAAATAGAATCCTAAAAAACTCTCTACGATTAGGAACTGATTTTTTTAAGGTTACAAAGGTTTCGGCTCTTGCAGTCTTTCCTTGTGTAATTAATGCTTCAAATTCCTTTGGCAGGATGGGTTTACTCAGATAGTAACCTTGAATATAATCACAATGATGCTCTTTTAAGATTGTGAACTGATTTATATTTTCAACACCTTCTGCAACAACCTTCATATCTAATTGATGTGCCAATTGAATGGTTGCTTTGGTAATTTGAAGACTGTCAGCACTTGATTGTATATCCTTGATAAAGGATCGGTCAATTTTTAATTGGTCAAAATTTAATTTTTTCAATGTTTTTAAGGAAGAATAACCGGTTCCAAAGTCATCAATTGAAAACATTATTCCTTTTTGTTTTAAAATGGCCATTTTTTTCAAAACGTCTTCATAGCTTTCAAAGATAATATTTTCTGTAATCTCAATATCAAGTAATTCAGGCTCAATATTTGTTTCCTCTAATATATTTAAGATGTAATCAGTAATCCCTTCGTCAGAAAATTGGATTGGTGAAAAATTAACCGAAATAGGGATTAACTGTACACCCTTCTGTTTCCATTCATTCATTTGCGTACATACGCTTCTTAGAATCCATTCACCTAGCTTGATAATTAATCCTGTTTGCTCTGCAATGCATATGAACTCATCGGGGGACACAGTACCCCATATAGGATGTTCCCAACGGACTAAAGCTTCTGCGCCAATTACCTTTTTTCCTGTATCGAATTTTGGCTGGTAATGAATAAAGAACTCGTTATTCTCAAGCGCTGTTTTGATATCATTTTGCAGATTTAATTTCTTATATGATTCTATATCCATTAAATGCTGGAATAGGTGAAATTGATTTTTTCTAATCGCTTTTCCTTTCGATAACGCTATTCCTGCTTTTTCAATTAAGTCAACACCATTTTTTCCATCAGATGGGTATAGGCTTATCCCTATACTAGCAGTAACCGAAAGGGATTCATCATTAATATAAATTGGTTCATTAATCGTTTGGAGAATTTTTTCAGCAAGTTGAATAGCTTCTTTCGTATCTTCCATATCTCTCAATACAATAATAAATTCATCTCCGCTAAAATGAGAAACAATGTTTTCAGTTGTTTGCCTAATTGTTTTTAAACGGTTCGATACTTCAATTAATACCTGATTTCCAATCTGATATCCGTAGTGATTATTAATATATTTAAAATAATCAATACCAATATTTAAAACGGCAAAATCTTCTTGTTTCTGACATAGTTTATCTAATTGTAATTCAATACTTCTTCCATTTGGTAAATGGGTTAAGGGATGATGAAAAGTTAATTCATGTAAGGTTGCTTCGTATTCTTTCTTCTTTGTAATATCTTTCCGAATTGCAATGTACTGATAGGGAATTCCTTCCTCATCTAAAACAGGAACAATGGTGCTGTCTGCCCAATAGAAAGTCCCATCTTTAGCTCTATTTTTTATCTCACCGTGCCAAACCTTACCTTGTAAGATGGTTTCCCACATGGCTTTATAGACTTCATCATCATGAAAGCCTGATTTGATAATTCGATGGTTTTGACCAATTAATTCGTCATTACTGTATTTTGACAGATCACAAAACTTTTCATTTGCATACAGGATGATACCATTAGAATCAGTAATCGTCACTTCAGAGGTTAAATGCAGAGCATTCGTAATAACCTCCAGATTTTTCATACTGGTTTTTAAACGAGACTCAGATTCTTTGTTTTCAGTAATATTAATCGTTATTCCTACTGCGTGCTTTTTGTGTTTGAAAAAGGTTTGGTTCATAAGCCAGCGGATTTCACCATCGCGATGAATGATTCGATATTCATATAAGTTAGGTTTCCCAGTGGTTATGTCTTCTTTCATCTGGGAAACTATATTTATGTCTTCTGGGTAAATAAGATTCTTCCAAAGTGAAGGGGATTGTATGAGTCTGTCAGAAGAGATTCCTGATATTTTTTCTATTGAAGGAGACACAAAAGTAATAGTATGGTTTTCGAGATTCATCTCCCATACACATACATCTAAAGAACCATATAAGTATGATCGTGACTCGTTTTCATTTAAAACATTCATGATAAATCCCCCATATAATATAAAAAAGGGTATAATCCCTTTATATGTGTAACTTATGGTTCTATTATACTATAATTTCCATTTATATCTATGAGAAAATTCATATTTTTTAAGAAAATGGAGTATATACGGTTTATAATGACAAATGGATAGAAAATACAAGATTAATAAGAGCTATTAATAACAATTATTTATTAATAAGTTATATTAAGAAATAATTAATTATGGCTGATTTAGAATATAAAAAAAAGAAAGGGAGTACCCTAGATTAAATGGAAATTAGTGTTTATTTATGATATTTGATATGATGAAAAAAACAATGAAAGAAGGGGTTAAGATGGAGCAAATGCAAGAACAAGAAAGAGTTATACTTGTCGGCTGTCAAACAACAGAGGATGATTTGCCTTTCCAATATTCAATGGAAGAATTAGCATCTCTGACAAAAACTGCGAATGGACAGGTTTTGTCTCAATTAACCCAAAAAAGAGAACGAGCTGATAATGCAACCTATATAGGGAGAGGGAAAGTAGAAGAACTAAAAGCCCTTGTTGAGGAGTTTGAAGCTAAATTAGTTATATTTAATGATGAATTATCTCCCAGTCAGGTGAGGAATCTCGCTTCGAAAATTGAGGCAAGAATAATCGACCGAACTCAATTAATTCTAGACATCTTTGCGCAAAGAGCTAGATCAAAAGAAGGAAAGCTGCAGGTGGAACTGGCCCAACTGCAATATTTACTCCCTCGTCTAGGCGGACAAGGTACCCAGCTTTCCAGGCTTGGTGCAGGGATTGGGACAAGAGGTCCAGGGGAAACGAAGCTTGAAGCAGATCGACGCCACATTCGTAATCGAATTCATGACATCAAAACACAGCTTGAAGGGATTGTCCATCACCGTGAGAGATACCGCGAAAGAAGAAAGAAAAACCGAGCCTTTCAGGTTGCTATTGTCGGGTATACAAACGCAGGAAAATCAACGTTGTTTAACCGTTTAACGGAGGCGTCCTCACTTGAAGAAAACCAGCTATTTGCAACGCTTGATCCGATGACAAAAAGATGTATATTACCAAGCGGGTTTACGGTCCTAATGACAGATACAGTAGGATTTATTCAGGATTTGCCTACCAGCTTGATTGCCGCCTTTCGTTCCACACTTGAAGAAGTAAAGGAGGCCGATCTTATCCTGCATGTTGTCGATTCTTCTAATCCTGATTATTTTCAGCACGAAAAAACCGTTAATGAATTATTAGAAGAGCTGGAACAAGGTCAAATTCCGCAGATTACCGTGTATAATAAAAGGGATGTCCAACATCAGGATTTTGTTCCATCTTCGAAAAATGAATCCATTCAAATTAGTGCGTTAGATGAAAATGATCGTCTGTCATTAAAACAAGGAATTGAAACTAAAATGATCAGCATGATGAATTATTATCATGTAGAAGTGCCTTCAACTGAAGGGAAATTGCTATCACAATTAAAAAACGAAACGATTCTTAGAGAATTGTCATTTGATGAAGATAAACAATGGTATGTCTGTAAAGGGTATTCGTTATCAGATCATCCAATTGTTGGGCAGATACAACAATATACTGTAAAGAGATAGGGGAAAGACATGTTTCGTTCATTAACTTATGGGGAAGTATTACAACCGCTTGTTGCAGAAGTGGAGCAGCAAATTAAAGAAATTCACGCTGAAATTGATGAAAGAATAGATAGGAATCAATTTCGAGTACTGAAAAGTTTTCAGCAAAATAAAGTAAGTGATTCTCATTTTATTCCATCTACCGGATATGGCTATGATGATTTCGGGAGAGATACACTTGAAAAAATATATGCAGAAGTGTTTGGTGCCGAAGCTGGTCTTGTAAGACCTCAGATTATTTCAGGAACCCATGCTATTTCTATCGCTTTATTTGGTATTTTGAGACCGGGAGATGAACTTTTATACATAACTGGTAGACCATATGATACTCTCGAGGAAATAGTGGGTCTACGTGGAAGTGGGTCAGGTTCCTTAAAGGAATTCGGCATCACATACCAAAGTGTTGATTTATGCGAGAATGGGAGGATAGATTTTGAGGCAGTTGCACAAGCGATGAAGGCCAATACAAAAATGATCGGAATCCAACGTTCAAAGGGCTATGCAACACGTCCTTCCTTCACCATTGCTGAAATTAAAGAAATGATTCAATATGTAAAGGAAATTAATCCCGAAGTCGTTGTATTTGTCGATAACTGCTACGGAGAATTCGTCGAAGATACGGAACCTTGTCATGTTGGCGCTGATTTAATGGCTGGTTCATTGATTAAGAATCCAGGCGGCGGCTTGGTTAAAACAGGTGGTTACATTGTTGGAAAACAAAATTGGGTTGACGCCTGCTCATATCGTCTGACCTCACCAGGAATTGGTGCAGAAGCAGGAGCTTCACTATACAGTCTGTTGGAAATGTATCAAGGATTTTTTCTAGCGCCACATGTCGTCGGCCAAGCTTTAAAAGGAGCGGTATTTACAGCTGCCATGCTTGATCGCTTTGGGATGAATTCCAATCCATTATGGGACAGCAAGCGTACGGACTTGATTCAATCAGTTCAGTTTGACGATCGAGATAAAATGGTTGCCTTTTGCCAGGCCATTCAATTTGCATCACCAATCAATTCACATGTAACACCATACCCAGCATATATGCCAGGGTATGAGGATGATGTTATTATGGCTGCTGGCACATTTATTCAAGGAGCGAGTATCGAGCTCACTGCTGACGGACCAACTAGACCCCCATATGTTGCCTATGTTCAAGGTGGATTAACGTACTCGCATGTCAAAATGGCCATTTGTATTGCTTTAAATTCATTACTTGAAAAAGAATTGCTGCATATATAATTTATGTTAACGGAGCAAATATGCGGCTGAAGTTGAGTTAAAGCGAAAAGAAGTAGTTGGATAAAAAGGGAGAATCGACAGGACACGATTCTCCCTTATTTAAATAAGAAAAGTAGTATGAGAACGGAGAGGTTAAGATCGAAGCCAATTAAGATTTACTAAAAAATACAAGAACCATACAGCATGATTTTGTTCATCAGCTGCAGCTCGTCTAAAAACTTCCTTCATAAATGGATGATTGCTATTGTCTGCAATATCCAAATAAAGATCTACCGTTTTCTGCTCATCCCTCAAAGCCATCTCAATCCCTTTACGGTATGAGTTCGGGCAATCTTCAGTTACCTTTGGTTGAGGCTGTTTACCTGTTAATTGCCTATAGATTTGAACAAATTGATTATAATGTTTTTGTTCATCTTCGCGAATTTCAAGAATCTGTGTTCTTTCTTTTTCTGTACGTGCTAATTGGGCAATTTTTTCATAGCACTGAATGGCACTATATTCACCATTAATCGCTTTTTCAATATCCTTTATTAACTTATTTGTTTGTCTTTGTTCAGTATAGTATGGATAGTGAATAGAATACATATTTTGACCTCCTAATCAAAAACTACAATAGTATATGGTGCAAAATATCATAGGTGCAAGTATGAATTTAAACGGCGTATACCTATGATAATTTTGCTACACCTGTATTCTTGTATTTTATTATGTTAATAAACAATTGCTCTAGTAAGAAAAGAATAAAATTCATGTAATAATTTCTTACATTTGATTGACAACTTTTCTGACAAGGAATATAATAACAGCATAAAGTAAATGAAAAGGAAATGGGGAAAAGCCAATGACAGGAAGTCAAATACGTCGCTCAATGCCGCTATTTCCAATGGGGACAGTGATGCAGCTTACTGATCTAACTGCTCGGCAAATTCGCTACTATGAGGAACACGGGTTAGTAAATCCAGAAAGAAGCGAAGGAAATCGCCGACTCTATTCCTTGAATGATATTGATACCTTATTGGAAATTAAAGATTTGATTGATCAGGGTGTAAACCTAGCAGGAATTAAACAAATTTTTGCTGTGAAAGAAGAGCAGTCAATCGAACATGAATTGCAAAAACAAGCAATCAAAGAGAAGAGGGAGCTTTCAAACGAAGAAATAAGAAAGCTGTTAAGAAAAGAACTAACAAATGCTGGTCGATTCAATCGTCCAAACTCACGCCAAGGAGATATGTACCGCTTCTTTCACTAAAATGATTGCAGGGTATGGTTGATATCGAATTTAATTGGTGATAGCATGATACTGATTCAATGTTTACCGTTATTATTGTAGTAATTAAATTAATTAATGTTCGATTTATAGGGAGGAAATTAAAGCATGGCAAAGTATTCAAAAGATGATATTAGACGTATGTGTAAAGAACAAAACGTTAAATATATCCGTCTTCAATTTACTGATATTCTAGGTGTAATCAAGAACGTTGAAATTCCAGTCAGTCAACTTGAAAAAGCCATTGATAATAAAATGATGTTCGATGGTTCTTCAATTGAAGGATTTGTTCGTATTGAGGAATCTGATATGTACTTATATCCTGATTTAGATACTTTCGTAGTTTTTCCTTGGACAGCTGAAAAGGGGAAAGTTGCTCGTTTTATCTGTGATATCTATAATGCAGATCAAACACCATTTGCAGGTGACCCACGCAGTAATTTAAAGAGAGTATTAAAAGAAATGGAAGAGCTAGGATTCACTGATTTCAACCTTGGACCTGAGCCTGAGTTTTTCTTATTCAAGCTAGATGAAAAAGGTGAACCAACATTAGAGCTTAATGACAGTGGCGGTTACTTTGATCTAGCTCCTACTGATCTTGGTGAAAACTGCCGACGTGATATTGTACTTGAACTTGAAGAAATGGGCTTTGAAATTGAAGCATCTCACCATGAGGTTGCTCCCGGACAACATGAGATTGATTTTAAATATGCAGATGCTATCACAGCCTGTGACAACATCCAAACATTTAAATTAGTTGTAAAAACTATTGCTCGAAAGCATGGTTTACATGCGACATTTATGCCAAAGCCATTATTTGGTCTAGCTGGTTCAGGTATGCACTGTAATTTGTCTTTATTCAATAACGGTGAAAATGTCTTCTATGATCCAAAAGCTGATTTAGAGTTGAGCGATACTGCTCGTCAATTTATTGCTGGTATTGTAAAGCATGCTGAACCATTTACAGCTATTACAAATCCAACAGTAAACTCTTATAAGCGTCTAGTTCCTGGTTACGAAGCACCTTGCTATGTTGCATGGTCAACAAGCAACCGTTCACCTTTAATTCGTATTCCAGCTTCCCGCGGTTTAAGCACACGTGTTGAAGTACGCAGCGTTGACCCAGCTGCAAATCCATATTTAGCCTTGGCTGTCCTATTAAAAGCAGGACTTGATGGAGTGAAGAATAAGTTGACTCCTCCAGCACCAGTTGACCGCAATATCTACGCGATGGACAAGGAAGAAAGACTTGCTGAAGGGATTACTGATCTCCCAGCAACATTAGCTCAAGCAATCGAAATCTTGAAAACAGATGAAGTAATTGTTTCTGCTCTAGGTGAGCATATTTTTGAACATTTCATCGAAGCAAAAGAAATTGAATGGGATATGTTCCGCACCCAGGTACATCCATGGGAGAGAGAACAATATATGTCTGTATATTAATCAGCTCAAAAAAAGCCTTACGCTTTATGCGTAAGGCTTTTTTTCTTTCCATTTATTTCCCAAGTTGGATTTTTAGTTATATTTTTTCCAAACAAGAACAAACTATTTTTGATTAAACTTAATAAAGTGCGGGACTAATTCAAATGTTAACCTGTTATATTCAGTTTATAACAGGATTGACTTCAATAGGTGGTTTTTCTTCCTTATAATAAGGTTGCAAACCATTTAGTTATCCTGTGTATAATAGGAGGCAGAAAAGAGTATGACAAAAGAGATACAAAAAGAACTTAAGAGGACAATTGCACCATTTGAAAAATCAAACCTTAGAAATAGTACGACCCAGCTACTTAATACAATTATTCCTTTTTTTCTACTATGGTACATTGCATATGAAACCCTTTCTGTTTCATATACTATAACATTATTGGTAACATTATTAGCGGCTGGTTTTCTAGTTCGAATCTTTATTATTTTTCATGATTGCTGTCACCAATCGTTTCTTAAAAATAAAAAAGCAAATGAAATCATCGGGACTTTTACAGGAATTCTAACACTGTTTCCTTATCATCAATGGAGACATAGTCATAATATACACCATGCTACAAGCAGTAATTTAAACAAACGTGGAACAGGTGATATTTGGGTTATGACCGTTCAAGAGTATTGTAATGCGACTTTTTGGCAGCGCATTGCGTATCGCCTGTATCGTCATCCAATTGTCATGTTTGGATTAGGACCTTTTTATTTATTTTTTATTTCGAATCGTTTTAATCGGAAAGGTGCAAGAATGAAAGAACGGATAAATACATATCTCACAACGATTTTAGCTACGATGCTATATAGTTATATGTGTTGGCTTATAGGATGGCAGGCATTTCTATTGGTTCAGGCACCGATTTTGTTTATCTCAGGTTCATTAGGAATATGGTTATTCTATATTCAACACCATTTTGAGGATTCATACTTTGAACACGAAGAAAACTGGGATTTTGTTAAAGCAGCGGTCGAGGGCAGTTCTTTTTATAGGCTGCCAAAAATCCTGCAGTGGTTAACGGGAAATATCGGTTATCATCATGTACACCATTTAAGCCCCAGGGTACCAAATTATTTTCTTGAAGAGGTACATGAGCAAAATACACCGTTAAAGTCTGTTCCTACAATAACCATTCGCTCAAGCCTTCATGCTATTCATTATCGACTATGGGATGAAGGAAATAAACAGTTTGTCAGCTTCCGGGAAATCAAAAAAAGAGTTGTAAGGCAAAAAATATCTCATAAGATGGTTGAGTAAAGGAAGTTTATTTTAAGACTTCCTTCTTTACTTTTGATATGATGTAGCTATCCTATATAAAGAGGTATATGAATGAAGAAAAGATTGCAGTTATTTTCTAGCAGTACAGGTGTATCCCCATATATTTGGGCACTGTTTGCTGTACTACCATTTTATTTTATTTTTCAATGGTCATCGATAGCGGAAATTGTTACAGGAATTGTGTTATCTATTTTCTTCTTTGTTTCCTATCGATTCGCTTTTGTTTCAAATGGCTGGTTGAAATATTTATGGACGGGTTTACTTATCATCATTTCTATTACAATGACAAGTTTTTTAGGTTATGTTTATTTTGCTTTTTTTCTTGCTTACTTGATTGGAAACTTCCAAAATAAAGTCGCGTTTATTACCTTTTATGTGATCCATTTAGTTAGTTCAACTGTTGCAATTAATTATAATTTCATTATTCAAGATGAGTTGTTTTTAAAACAATTGCCATTTATCGTGATTATTTGGATTAGTGTAATATTAATGCCTTTTAGTATCTATAATCGAAAAAAACGGGAGCAGTTAGAAGCACAGCTGGCATTTGCAAACAAAAGAATTTCAGATTTAATTGTACAGGAAGAGCGGCAGCGGATTGCACGCGATCTTCATGATACATTAGGTCAAAAGCTTTCTCTTATTGGCTTAAAGAGTGATTTGGCAAGAAAAATTTTAGATAAAGATCCCACGCAGGCACGTGCTGAGTTAAAAGATATTCAACATACAGCAAGAACAGCACTTAACGAGGTCAGGAAGATGGTTTCAAATATGCGTGGCACGCGGCTGAAAGAGGAAATAATCCATATTAAACAAATACTTGCTGCTGCAGAAATTAAGGTAACACTCGAGGGTGAAAACTCTTTATCCAATGTTTCGTTATTTTTAGAAAATATATTAAGTATGTGTCTAAAGGAAGCAGTTACAAATGTGGTAAAACATAGCCGAGCCACTGATTGCTGCATTACTTTTCAGCAATCAAGCAAAGAAATTGTTATTACAGTAAAAGATGATGGAATCGGGCTTGTTACGAAAGATCTTAATGATAAAGGAAATGGGATTTTAGGGATGAGGGAAAGATTAGAGTTTGTAAATGGTTCATTGGAAATGGTATCTGATAATGGAATGACATTGATCATTAAAGTGCCGAAAGTCGTAAAACAAACAGAATAGATAGAGGTGCAAATAAATGATTCGTATTGTAATAGCTGAAGATCAACAAATGATGCTAGGAGCTCTTGGTTCTTTATTGAATTTGGAAGAAGATATGGAAGTGGTAGGGAAATCTAGTAACGGGGAACAAGCCATTTCACTTGTGCACAAATATAAACCGGATGTGTGCATTATGGACATCGAAATGCCCATCAAGAGTGGGCTTGAAGCTGCTGAAGAGCTAAATGGACTTGGATGTAAAGTCATTATTTTAACAACGTTTGCTCGAACAGGGTATTTTCAGCGTGCATTAAAAGCAGGTGTCAGAGGGTATCTATTAAAGGATAGTCCAAGTGAGGAATTAGCAAATACGATTCGTAGTGTAATGGCTGGAAAAAGGGTGTACGCACCAGAACTAATGGATGATTTTTATAGTGAAGAGAATCCCTTAACCGAAAGAGAAAAAGAAGTGTTAGAGCTAGTGGCAGATGGAAAAAACACAAAAGAAATAGCTGATGAGCTTAGGATTAAATCAGGGACAGTACGAAACTACATTTCTACCATTCTGGATAAATTGGAAGTAAAAAATCGGATTGAAGCAATTAAGAGGTCGAAAGAAAAGGGCTGGTTTAAATAATAAGGGGAAATATCAAAATGTATGGCGTAAGATTCTTTGCTTTATAAGTAGGGAAACTTACGCCTTATTTAACTTCATTCAGCAGAAGTCCTCCACTTCTATAAGTGGGGTATGAATGCACACTGCTCGTTGATTCAGTGGGGGTTCAAACCCCGGCTGAATGAAGTTAAGCCTCCGGCGGATGTCACGGATTTTTTAAAGGTAATTTTTCGAGCGAGCTCGAAAAAAATCCGGACGCAAATTCGACGGGCGAATTTGATTTTACGTGAAGAATTAATGAATATGGCGGTAAACACCAATTACTTTACCTAAAATAGATACGTTTCGAAGAATAATAGGATCAAGTGCAGAGTTTTCCGGTTGAAGTCTGAAATAATCCTTTTCCTTGAAGAAACGTTTTACAGTAGCTTCATCTTCTTCTGTCATTGCAACTACGATATCACCATTATTAGCAGTACTTTGTTGTCTCACAATAACATAATCCCCGTCAAGAATTCCGGCTTCAATCATACTATCTCCCATAACTTCAAGCATAAATAATTGTTCATCCGATGGTGCAAGGCTTTCAGGTAACGGGAAAAACTCTTCTACATTCTCTATTGCTGTAATTGGCTGACCCGCAGTAACTTTTCCGACAATCGGTACATTAATTACATTGTTTTTTGGAATATTCGCATCTTCATCTATATCCAGGATTTCAATTGCTCTTGGTTTTGTTGGGTCCCTACGTATAAGACCTTTAGTTTCAAGGCGTGCTAAATGACCATGAACAGTCGAGCTTGACGCCAGTCCGACAGCTTCACCAATTTCTCTTACAGAAGGTGGATAGCCTTTTTGTTTGACTTCATTTTTAATAAATTCCAGGATATCCTGTTGACGTTTTGATAGTTTCGCCATCTTTTTCACCCCTTATTATTTTCTTATTATACTAATAATAGCATGAAATGACCTTTCATACAAACATAAGTTCTAAAATTTGTTGACACAAAACAAATGTTCGTACTATAATAAACCTATAAACAGAACGTACATTCGAAAAAGAGGTGCTTTAGCATGAAAAAATTGTGGAGAAATTACTCATATGCTATTATTCTAGTTGTTTTATGTATGGTTTCTTTAGTGATTATTAAGATAAACCTACCATCATCCCATGAGAATTATATGACAATAACAGTATCTTCAGGAGAATCATTATGGGAGATATCACAGAAATACGAGGAACAACATGGTCTGTCAGAATTAGAGTTTGTCAAATGGGTTGAACAATATAATGGTATTTCAGGGGACCACATTTTTACTGGTGACCACCTCATCATTCCGATAAAAATGGGTGAAATGGAAATAAAGGAAGTTCAGGAATTTGCAAGTAATTAAAGAGATTAATAGGGGAATGAATCATGAAGGCAATCGTTTACTGCAGAGTAAGCACTGAAAAAGAAGCTCAAGAAACCTCACTTCAACGTCAGGAAATAGAATTACTTGAATTGGCAAAAGAAAATCACTTTGAAGTAGTGAAAGTGATTAAGGAACAGGCAAGTGGATATGATTTAGATCGGGATGGGGTTATTGAAATGCTGTCGCTCATTAGCAACAAGCAGGCTTCAGCTGTATTAATACAAGACGAAACAAGATTAGGAAGAGGAAATGCAAAAATTGCCATACTTCATTGCATCCTTAAAGAAAGGGTAAAACTGTATAGTATTTCTCATAATGGGGAATTACAGCTCTCAGAATCTGATTCAATGGTGTTAAAAATTGTTGGTATGGTAGAAGAGTACCAAAGAAAATTACATAATGTAAAAATAAAACGTGGCATGAACAGAGCGATAAATAATGGATATAAACCGCAAAAAAATTTGAAATTTCAGGGTAAAAATGCAGGTAGAGAAAAGATTCCTGCGCCAATTGAAGAAATCATTCATTTAAGGCAAAATGGTCTGACATTTTCTGAAATTGCCGCCACTTTAAGGGGATTTGGTTATTCAATTTCAAAGGCAACCGTTCATCGCAGATACCAGGAATATAGGGAAGGAATAGAGGAAACAACAAAATAGTTGTCAAAATTACTTGATTCTAGTAACATGACTTTATTCTAATGATTTTTTATTTAAATAAAATCATTCAGTAAGGAGGACAACATGCTTTCTAAAGAGAAATTAGCTAGGATCAATGAATTAGCAAAAAAAGCTAAAGAAACAGGACTTACAGAATTAGAAGCGAAGGAACAATCTAAGCTTCGTGGTGAATATTTGCAAACATTCCGATCATCCATGCTAAATACGTTAAAATCTGTCACGATCGTTGATCCTAACGGAGATGATGTAACACCAGAAAAACTAAAAAAATTACAACGCAAAAATTTGCATTAACATAAAGGAGCTAGCTTTGTTTAGTGATTTAAACTAGAAAATCACAATCAAGGTAAGCTCTTTTTTACATAAGTTTTACTATTAGGGAAATAATAAATAAATAGTTCAATGTAAATATAATCGTATTATTTTGACAGGTTGAATAAAAAATATTCATTCCATGAAAAATCTCTTTTTTTTTACGGAATTTGTTGAATAAAAAACCCTCTCCCTATAATATTAATAGCGTAGTTAAAACGAATGGCGATACTTAACAAGTGTTTCCGTTCAATACATATTTGAAAGGATGTTTTTTCATGTTTGATCAAGTCGATTCTTTAGCAATTGCGTCAATCAGAACACTATCCATTGATGCAATCGAGAAAGCTAATTCCGGTCATCCTGGTATGCCAATGGGTGCTGCACCAATGGCCTATACTTTATGGAGCCGTTTTATGAATCATAATCCTAAAAACCCTAAGTGGTTTAATCGTGACCGTTTTGTACTTTCAGCTGGTCATGGTTCTATGTTACTGTACAGTATGCTTCACCTTTCAGGTTATGATGTTAGCATGGATGATTTAAAAGAGTTTCGTCAATGGGGCAGTAAAACACCTGGTCATCCAGAGTATGGTCATACACCTGGTGTAGATGCAACAACAGGTCCTTTGGGTCAGGGTATTGCTATGGCAGTCGGTATGGCAATGGCTGAAAGACATTTAGCTGGAGTTTATAATAAAGATAATTATAATGTGGTTGATCATTATACATACAGCATATGTGGTGATGGTGATTTAATGGAGGGTGTATCTGCTGAAGCAGCTTCATTAGCAGGTCACTTAAAATTAGGCCGACTAGTAGTTCTTTACGATTCCAATGATATTTCGCTTGATGGTGATTTAAATCAATCTTTCTCTGAAAGTGTTGAAAATCGCTTTAAAGCATATGGTTGGCAGTATTTACGCGTAGAGGATGGAAATGATCTAACAGAAATTGCGAATGCATTGGATGAAGCAAAGAAAGATGATTCTAGACCAACATTAATTGAGGTGCGAACAGTAATTGGATACGGTTCACCAAATAAATCAGGTAAATCTGCTTCACATGGTTCGCCACTTGGATCTGACGAAATTAAATTAACAAAAGAAGCGTACAATTGGACATTTGATGAGGACTTTCATGTACCTCAAGAGGTGTACGATCAATTCCAGAAGTTAATTGTTGAGCATGGTGAGCAAAAAGAAAAAGAATGGGCTGAGCTGTTCACTCAATATAAAAATGATTTCCCTGAATTAGGTGCCGAGCTTGAACAAGCAATCAATAATGAATTACCTGCAGACTGGCTCAAGGATTTGCCTGTATATGAAGAAGGAAAAAGCCTTGCAAGCCGTGCATCATCTGGTGAAGCATTAAACGGAATTGCTAAAAATCTCCCTTCATTATTCGGCGGCTCTGCAGATCTTGCTGGGTCCAATAAAACGTTGCTAAAAGGAACTGCTGACTTTTTACCAGGATCTTATGAAGGTAGAAATATTTGGTTTGGAGTTCGCGAATTTGCTATGGGTGCCGCTTTAAATGGTATGGCTCTACATGGCGGTCTAAAGGTGTTTGGGGGTACATTCTTTGTATTCTCTGACTATTTACGTCCAGCTATTCGTTTGGCAGCTTTAATGGGATTGCCTGTCACATATGTATTTACACATGACAGTATTGCCGTTGGAGAAGATGGACCTACACACGAACCAGTTGAACAATTAGCTGCATTACGTGCAATGCCAAATCTTTCAATTATCCGACCAGCAGATGGAAACGAAACAGCTGCTGCATGGAGACTTGCGATTGAATCAACTGATAAACCAACCGCACTTATTTTAACAAGACAAGATTTACCAACAATCAAAGGTTCCGCACAAGCTGCATACGATGGTGTTGCAAGAGGTGCATATGTTGTATCTCCTGCTAACAAAGAAACAGCTGATGTATTATTACTTGCATCTGGTTCAGAAGTTAATCTTGCGATTGAAGCGCAAAAAGCATTAGAAAGTGATGGGATTTCAGCTTCTGTTGTCAGCATGCCTTCGTGGGATCGCTTCGAAGCACAGTCTAAAGAATATAAAGAAAGCGTCATTCCAAAGGCTGTTAAGAAGAGATTAGCAATTGAAATGGGATCTTCTCTTGGCTGGCATCGTTATACTGGTGATGAAGGAGATGTTCTTGCGATTGATCAATTTGGAGCATCTGCACCAGGAGAAAAAATCATGGAAGAGTATGGATTTACAGTAGAAAATGTAGTTACAAAAGTTAAAGCCCTATAATATTCAAAAACAAAACGAGAAGAGTAATGAGATCTTCTCGTTTTGTTTTAACTTTGATAAATTTTTTTGTCATCATTAAATACTCATTCTAGACTTTTCTTCTATTTCCCTATAAGCATAATGTTTATCTAGGAAAGCTCCGGAAATAGAAGCTAAGATTTGTTGAAAGAGTATGCCTGCAATTACAGGAATAATCACTGCTGAAGGGAAATAAGACATGGCAATAACAGCACCTGAACTAATATTTCTCATTCCACCCGAAAATGTATAACTAATAATGGTTTCTTTTTCATATTTTAATAGCCTTCCTAATAAAAATGCGAATAGATATCCAGTTATTGAAATAAATAGAACGACAAGAACAATAGATAACAGCTTAAGATTAAAATCCTTTATATAGGGTGCCACTACTGCTCCATTCAACATGACAACTAATCCGAGAAAAAGCTTCGATATAGGTGATAGTCTTGGCTTCCAAGTTTCATTTACTGATCCTTTTGTTATTTCGTTTATCATCATACCACTAATGGAAGGAAGAACAATCATAAAAATGAGACCCTTCATCATATTTAATACATCTAAATCTACTTGCTGCCCAACTAATAGTGATAAGCTGAAAGGTACAATAAAAGGTGCAATTAAAGCATCAATTAGAATAATAGCAATTGTTAATGCCGTATTTCCTTTTTTCATCGATACCCAAATAAAGCTTGTAACTCCTGTTGGAATCACCATTCCTAAAATAATTCCTGTAATAGTCAGTGCGTCCCCACTAAAAGCTAAATGACCAACTCCAAAGGCCCAAAGCGGCATTACGATATGGAGGAAGACTAGAGCGATAATAACAGGAAGGGGATGTGCAACAGCCCCCTTTAAGGAACGAAAACTCATACTTAAACTTCCCTCAAATGTCATAAAAGCAAAAAGCCATGGAACTAAAAATGCAAAATCCTTCACATAATAAGAAAAGAGTATACCTAGGATAACCCCAGTCGGTGTAATAAAGGGCATCATTTTATTAAGTCTTCTATTTAATTGCTGAAGCATGCATTTCTCTCCTTTAAATAATTCCCTTAATACCATTCAATAATTTTTCTAGGAAATAATATTTTATGACCATAATTTTATCTTATTTGAATCTGGTTGTGCAAAAATATTTTACAAAGATAGAATTAAGGTATATAAACCAATAAAAAATGAAACATGCTATTAGTAATTGTATACCAAAACCAACTAATTGTGTTAATATTTTGAATTCGACAAAAATAGGCTTATTTTTTGACAGAAACAGACATCCTCTTTAGCTGCGCTTACTTATAATAATAAGAAAGGGTACTGTAGAGGAGGATTATTGTGAGAACATATCAGCTTTATTTAATTGATGATGAGTTTGCCTCCCATTACTTTGGAAAAGAACGGATGGTTTATCAGCTGTTTAAAGATTATAAAGAGGCAGTTGGTGAATATAAAAAGATTTTGGAAAAACAAATTGATTTTATTCTGAAGCCAATACAAGAAATAAAAATCCATCAGTTCATCTCTCAATACTTACAAAAAAACAAGGATTTTTATACAAATAATGGATTATACTATTTAGAAATAGGGAAGCGAAGTACGGCAAAATTAGAAATTCATGAGCGTTGTTTAATGTTAAAGGCCAATGGGAATTATGAAGCAGAGACCATATTTTTTGAAGTGCTGAGAAAGACAGAATCTTCTTTTATCGCGATTGATTTGGAACATCAGCGATGTGGATGGCTAAAGCCGATTAAAGAAAGAAAATTTGTCTAGAACTAGAGAAGTCAATATTGTATAATATCCTTTGGTCTAGTACACTGTATGATAGACAACATGAAGGAGGAAGTTTGAATGGGTATGTACATTCTAGTAGGTGCATTGGCATTAATTGCTGGTGTAGCACTAGGATTTTTCATCGCTCGTAAGTACATGATGAGCTACTTGAAGAAAAATCCACCAATTAACGAACAAATGCTAAAAATGATGATGATGCAAATGGGTATGAAACCATCGCAGAAGAAGATCAATCAAATGATGAACGCCATGAATAAACAGCAAGGGAAATAATAATTAAGACAAGCACTCAAATTATGAGTGCTTTCTTTATGTAATTAATCTGTGGTAAGTCTATAGGACGACTTAACAATGTAATAGTGCGTAACATTTACATTGAAAATTCAATATTGTCACAAAACATTCACAGTTCAAAAAATATCATTTCCTGCCAACCTTTGGTAGAATGAATAATGGACTCACGAAATGGGGGACTTAATCATGTCAGATTTAAATGTGTTTATTGCGATGGGGGCAGGTTTTTTAAGCTTTATTTCACCCTGTTGTCTACCACTTTACCCTGCGTTTCTATCGTATATCACCGGAATGTCAGTAGGGGAGCTTAAAAGTGATAATGGAATGCTTCAGAGGCGCAGCATGCTGCACACACTCTTTTTCTTAATAGGTTTTTCCATTATTTTTATAGCAATCGGTTTCGGTACATCATTTATCGGCAATTTCTTTATGAATTATCAGGACTTAATTCGTCAAATAGGGGCAATTTTTATAGTGATTTTTGGCTTAATGATTATAGGCATCTTTAAGCCTGAATTTATGATGAAGGATCATCGTTTTGAATTCAAAAATCGTCCATCTGGATTTATAGGCTCAATTCTAATTGGGATGGCATTTGCAGCTGGCTGGACTCCTTGTACAGGACCAATTCTGATGTCGGTAATATTGCTAGCCGGTTCGAATCCTGAATCAGGAATGTTATATATGATTGCGTACACTTTAGGTTTTGCAATTCCTTTCTTTATCCTTTCCTTCTTTATCGGAAAAATGGGCTGGATCCGAAAGCATAATATGAAAATTGTAAAAATCGGTGGATGGCTGATGATTGTAATGGGTATTTTCTTATTTTTTGATTGGATGACTGTTATTATTTCTCTTTTGTCAGCTCTCTTTGGCGGATTTCAAGGGTTTTAATTATTAGAAACTTTTTCAGGCATTTAGAATAATCGTACATTCCTGTGACATGAATTGTAAATCAGTATATGTTCCATTATAGTTAGTAGTAGAATCATGATTTGTATGACTTTTCTACATAGTGCTTTGTTTGGTTAATGAGGGGGAAAAAGTTTTGGCGAGAATTCTAATTGTTGATGATGCAAAATTCATGAGAATGACTTTATCTACTATTCTTACAAAGGCAGGACATGAGATTGTAGGAGAAGGCGAAAACGGGAGAGATGCTATACGTTTGTATCGAGAATTGCAGCCTGATCTAGTCACACTTGATATAACAATGCCTGAGGTTAGCGGTATTCAAGCTGTTAAGGAAATTAAAAATGAATTTCCAAACGCAAAAGTCATCATGTGTTCCGCAATGGGACAACAAAAAATGGTGGTTGAGGCCATTGAATCAGGAGCAAAGGACTTTATTGTAAAGCCTTTCGATGCATCACGTGTTGCGGATGCCATTGAAAAAATACTAAACTAAGAAAATGGTAAAGCTGGCAGATACTTAGTGTTGCCAGCTTCTTTATTTTACGATATTGTTTGGTAGTTGTTAGATATAAATCACGTTTTCAGCTAATGAACTATGCATAATGGTTTCATCATTGGGCTTATATAGGATATAATGTTAATGCATTTGATCTAAAAAAAAGGGATGAATATATATATGAATTTAGTCCTTGTTTCATCAGTAGGAGCCGTTGGTATGGCAGTTTTTGCCATGTTTGTTAGAATGAAGGCAGCAAAGAAGCCTGCTACATTAAAAAAAATATTACTTCCGCCAGTCTTTATGAGCACCGGGGCATTAATGTATGTTGTACCGCAATTTAGATTAACATCAATGGAAATGCTCGAATCAATCGTTATTGGAATGTTATTCTCCATCCTCCTTATTAAAACAACGAAATTTGAAATTAAAAATAACAGCATTTATTTAAAACGTTCGCGTGCATTCATGTTTATTTTATTGGGACTCTTTGTTATCAGACTTGCCGCAAAGTTAATATTAAGTTCGACAATCGATTTTGGTGAGCTTAGTGGTATGTTCTTTTTATTAGCCTTCAGTATGATTGTGCCTTGGCGCGTGGCCATGTACTTCAGCTTTCAAAAGCTTAATAGGCAACTAACCATGATGAATAATAAGACATTCTAAAATGAAAAAAGGCATCCAATCATTCGCATGATTGATGCCTTTTTTAAAACTTAGTATCTGAATTCTTTTTCAGCACTTCACTTGCTGTTTACCTACCTCTAAAATCAATACTATTCAACTATACAGCTTATGGTTAAAATAAATGGTTATAAGGTGTTAATTCAATCTGTCTTTCTTCTAATTTCTTAAGCAGGAATTTATGATCACGTTTTGGGGTGGCCATAATGTATCCTCGAATTACAATATCCTGATTTATTCTTTCAACTTTTTCTTCTAAGGCGAGTTCGCCGATTTTTCCAGCAATTTTATGCTTGGCCACATCCCGAAATAGCTCTGGAACCGGGGATACTAAATCTGCAAGCAGTTCTTTTTCCTCCTGATGCCATAAATGAATCGTATGATTAACATAATATTCTTCCCAGTCCATATCTGATTTTCCGTCTTCCTTTGGCATTTTTTTTAAAAATTTGCGGAACATAAAGAAACCGCCGATTGCAAAGGATCCCATCAAAACAACAACCCAAAACAGTATAAACCATAGAAACCAACCATCTAACATATTTCTCACCTACATCATTATTCTATCAGTTTATATTATATAATTTTTCCTATATTCAGACAAGAAAGAAAGAAGAGGGATGAATTTAGTCAATTATTCATTTTCTTCTATAAGATTCTGATTTTATACATAGAATTGTCAATATATCGATATTGTGGAAGTGTTATTTTTTTAGTATACTAAAAATGTAAACGGGGCTGAATGGGGCACTGGTGTCCCCCGCGGTCTTCAAAACCGTCTGTGAGGCAGGTGTTGTCTTAGCTGGGTTCGATTCCCAGGCGGTCCCGCCAATTAGAAATTTTATTAAATTGACATACATATTTTCCACAGTGTTTAAATCCGTTTGGTACAAAGAGAGAAACCTTGTCGGACAAATACTTATAGCCGCCTATACATTTTATAGGGGCTATTTTTTATGTATAAAAAAATAAGTCAACCAGATAAACCCGGCTGACCATACTATACTATTATCGTTTATCCAGCTGCTGGTGCAGTTGTTGCTGCTTTTCTGGCACCTAATTCCTGATCTAATAATAATAGGGCAGAAGGATTGCCCTCAGCAAGTTTAAGTCGATCGATTATTGTTTTGGCTTGTGCCTCCTCGTCGATCTGTTCCCTTAAAAAATCTTGTATAATCACAGCCGCTTGCGGGTCTGTTTGATTGACATAGGTAAACGCTTGACGATAAGAATTTGTAACAAATTGTTCATGAGCTAAAACTTTTTGAAAAGTATCAAGAGGTGTACCAAAGTCGCTTGGCTGTGCAGGGAGACTATTAAGTTGGACAGTACCATCCCGATCCACTACAAAATCAACTAATCTTAACATGTGGGTTCTTTCTTCTTCAGACTGCAATCTAAGCCAGTGAGCCATACCGGTTAAGTTTAACTTTCCCATATATGCTGACATGGCAAGATATAATGTCGTAGATAAATGTTCAATCTGTATTAAATTATTAAATAACCTTTGAAGTTCCTCGTTCATGTCTCCTCCACTCCTTACATTTAGATGTTTTACCCTTTTATTATATAAAGGTTTATGAAATTGTTTCAGATTAAATTATTATATATGGATTAAATTTTCCACATATTTAAACCTCTAAAATAATAAGAAAAAGTAGGCGCTAATCTATTCAGCTTATGCTATGGACACATACACTATTTTGACATTACATGAGGAGGTAAAAATAAAAAGACAATTCATTGAAGCAGCAAATTGTTTTGAGGCTATTCTAGATAGGCTGGTAACTTAGAAACCTCTTTATTAAAAAGTTTAATAATAAATCGTTCGGGAGGAAGAAAGCATGTATAGTGATCTTGAGCCTGTTCAAACGTATGAGACTGATGAAAGGATCTTTGGCAGGAGACCCTTTGGTTTTGGAAGACCATTCGGCTTCGGAAGACCGTTCGGTTTCGGAAGACCGTTCGGTTTCGGAAGACCATTCGGTTTCGGAAGACCATTCGGTTTCGGTTTCGGTAGACCATTCGGTTTTGGTTTCGGCTTCAATCCGTTTTTAGGTGGAGTGGTTGGAGGATTATTAGGTAGTGCGTTATTAGGTCCTTATGGATATGGCTATGGATATGGTTACCCGTACTATGGCTACGGCTATGGCTATCCATACTACCCTTATTGGTGATTTGGAGAATGCCCAGTCAATATCTGATTTGGTGTAAAAATGATGCATGATGAAACAGGCTACAATGTGTAGCCTGTTTTGTTTTTCTATTATTTGATTCATTTATAAAAACCGATATCTATTAAAATATATAACTAATAATCATTAAACTTTATTTATATGACAGACAAGAAGGAACAAATGGGCATAGTGCAGCATATGGTGGTGTAAGGATACGACAAGATATCGGATAGAAGGGTGTTAAAAATGCCATCAGTTGTAATCAATTTACATTATTTAAAAATCAATAGTATATCTGGAAATGGCTCAATCACAATAGGTGAAGCATCTTACAATAGTCCAACAGCCTATAACAAATCTCAAGGAATGAATTCATCCTATGGTGACACATCACCTACAGAAGCAATCATGGAAAATTTATTAAATGATCCAGATGTAAACGATCAATCAGCAATTGGAAATACGGATAATTCCTATGTTAATACACCAATACCGCCGTCACCGCCAATACCCCCATTTTAGATAAAAGGAGATATTTGATATGCCATATCAAATTAATATTTTAAATATAAAAGTAAATGGAGCGAATCAAAACGGAAATATTGATATTGGACCTACTGTGCATAACAGTCATACTGCCAATAGTAAATTCATTGGAGCGAATTTTTCGCTAGGTGATTTTTCTCCACCTTCTGCCATTTTAAATTCAGGAAATGTGGATCCGGATATTAGTGATCAAGATCAAATAGCGAATCCTTCTATGCCTATTGCTAACCAAATATAAAGGAGCAGTACGATGGACATAGAAAAAATAAGAAAATGGTTACAAATAACGAATGAATACAAAAAAACCGATTTTTGGACTCGTGTTCTTGAAGAAAAATATCCTGACGAAATGGTAAGAATGCATCATTTCCAGCCAAAATATGATATTTATCAAAATGAACACTATACCTTTATTATTTTTGAGATACCTGGTGTTGACCGTGAGAGTCTGTCCCTTCACTTAATCTCAAATACACAACTAAAAATTAGTGGAATCATCCATCCTTTTTTAATACTAGAAAAAGAAATTATTAGGGAACGAACATATGGTGAATTTGAGCGAATTATCAACCTTCCAGAAGCAGCACATGCGCAACACATGCATATTCAAATAAATGATGGTTTACTGCAAATCTCCTACCCTCGGAATATTGAACTTGTTCATTTTACTTTAAATGACCATTATTCTTCATAAGTAGGAATTGAAGATAAACATAAGAAAAATTACCATTTATTTAATAAAGTTAAAATAAGAAAACTCACGGTGCAAATCGTGGGTTTTCTTTATTTTAGCGGATAATAATTAAATCCAAATTATAAAAGCACTTTCACAAAATGAATCAAAAGCTCTGGAAAAACGTTTTTTCAGTGTTTTTTCATTTTTGGGGTATATTCTAAAGACATAAATTCGCAACATAAAAGGAGAATAGTATGAAATTTTTTAAACTGTTACTCATCTCATTATTAGCCACTTTTACCATTAATTTTGTAACAATAGAAAGCAATACCGTTTCGGCAGATGATGATTTTGAAGAAAAATATGAACATCATGGTGAGGAAGGGGATAGTGTGACAGAAAAATATGAAGATATTGGGAAGTTGGTTGGATGGAGTACCGTAATTGTCCTGGGTGCTGCGGGAGTCATATTCCCAATGAGAAGAACAAGCAAATGGGCAATAAAAAATATTCCAGAATTGAAAAGCATTTTTATCTCTATTTCTAAGTTTTTTGGAAAATATCATTTGTTTATTGGAATAATCGCATTGGCTTTGAGTATATCTCATGGAATGATCATATACATAAGTGAAGGGGAATTGGAAACCGAGGGGATAATTGGATTAATCGCATTTAGTTTCATGCTGATTGCAGGTGTTTTTGGAACACTTTTATTCAAGAACAAGAAGATGAAGAATCTTCGCATCACACATACGCTTTTGATAGGTTTTGCACTTTTTATCGTCTTCGTTCATATTATCGCTTCTTAAATATATTCATACAAACCGGCACAATTCAGTGAAGGAAGAATTGTGCTTTTTCTTTTGGCATAGGACAAATGCATTGAATAAATAGGAATTCTGCTGTAATTTTTGCAGGATAATTAAAGAAAAATTCATTTACCAACCATACGGCAACTAGTTTATAATTAATAGATGTCCTAATTACAATCTTGGATTCTATTTCTGAAACTTAAAGAAGATATAAGCAGGTGAGATATTATCAATATCATTGAAAAACGGGTGAGAGGTTTTATTGCTGATATTCAACACCCTAAACAAAAAAAGAAAATAAATATAAATGATTTAGAGCTGTCGCTGCGCAGACTTTTGGATGATTATTTTGAAATGGAGGGTTATACGTTATTTTATCATGCAATTGAAACCTTACAGGAGGAAGGCGAGCTTATCCCTATCCTAAATAAACAATACAACGGAAAATCACCGTCACTTAGCCTATATTACTGGGTTAATAGTAAAGCGCAGGAGTCCAAATGGGACCGTTTGGAAATGATGAAATTAAGTAATCAGTTTGACTTTTCTTATTATGAACGTCATCCAGAATGGCAAACAAAGGAAGAATGGAATCGTATCCTGAGTTTACACACATTTCTTCAAACCAGTAAAGATAGGGAAATGGTATCTATCGAAGAACGAAGCCTTGAGTTGTTTGGGCATGAAAAATTCTTGCTAGATAGTGACCGCTTTCCAGAAGGTAAAGGTTTTTTAACAAGAATTGGTACAGCAGAGGATCAGCTTAAAATGGTTAATTACGGAGAGCCTTTTGTTTTTTGGATCAAGCAAGGGAAAGACATTAAGGATATTCAGCGTGTATTGATTATCGAAAATCTATCTTTCTTTCATACTTCCATAAAACTATTGGAAAAGGATCAACTCGATTATGAGCCTGAACTGATTATCTATGGTGAAGGGGCTAAAATTGAACGAAGTTTTTCCTTCTTCTTTCGCATGTTTCCGCCAAAAAACTATCTCTTCTATTACGCAGGTGATCTAGATGCAGCAGGTTATGGAATCTTCATTCGCTTAATTGAAAAAAATCCGAATTGCTGTATTCAGCCGGCGTTGAAAATTTATCGCAAAATGCTCGAATGTATTGCGCAAAGAAATGACCAGAAAATGGAGCAGACAAAAAATCTCAAATACCGTGATCGATTCTTTCAATGGTTTACTGAGGAGGAGCAAGCGCTATTAGAGAAATTATGGATAGCGAATAAGCGTATACCGCAGGAGGTACTTACAATTGAAACATGGAGGAAATGGATGTGAACGAATCATGGGAAGGATTCGCCCAGCGAATGCAACGATTAAATCCACTGTTTGAGCTTGGAAGGGGAATGGACGTAGGCGAGCTTAAGCCTTATATTCAAACCATTCTGATGCAAGTGCTCCTCACCATCTTTTACCGGGAATTAAATGATGATGATAATAGACGTAAGTCAGACATTAGGTATATAGTAGAGGACACTATTAAACAAATGAAGCTTTTAGCAGATGATAGACAAATTGAACGGATTACAAGCGGTCTTTTATACCAGGGAAAGGAAGAATATACTAAACCGTTTGAAGCCTTATATTACGATGAAATAAGACAATTCTGGGAAACTCAAGTTTTCAGGTATGTAACAATGGATGAATTATATACAAACTTAGAGCTGGGCAGCTCCATTGTTTACAAACTCACAGATGTATCTCAGGAAATGATTTTTATGAGTAGGGAAATGGCTGAAGAATTCTCCATAACGATTGAACAGCTCTATAGTATGCAGCTGATTAAAAACGGTAATTTTAGAAAAGCCACACGAAACCTCGATAACCTCATTTCACGAGTAAACCGCTTAATGGCAAAAGAATTTACCTTTCAAAAGGAAATGATTAACAATCCCAAAATATTATTGATTGAAGATAAATCGCAGAGGTCTGACAGTCGGGCCGAAATTGAACAGCAATTTGAAGAAGAAAAAAATCATTTTCGTACGATTACGAGCATGATTGAAAAAACGAAACGTCGGAATGAAGAAGATAATGCAGTTCAGAAAGAGTTAACTCTTCTCCAGGAGAAAATTAGCCATACAAGGCAATTACATGATCGTTTTGCTAAGCTGGTCATTCAAAATATATCGTATGAGATGAAATTAAAAGCGGAAAATCCATCATTGTTTTGGGAAACCAGCCTGGTCTCATTTCGAGAGCATATTTATGAGAATGGATTCATGAAGGAAGGCGTTCGTCGTTTTGAACTAATAGAAAGTGTACTTTCACCCTTATTTTCACCGAAAAATGAATTTATTCTACCCTTGGATTGGATATGGGGTGAACAGGAATTTGATGAAAAGCAACAAAAAGAGACTGTAGTGGAAGAAGAGACTGAAAAAGCGATTACTCATCAGCGTGTGACAAACTGGGATTCTGTCATCATGGCATGGAGTTATGTTTTTCAATATTTACAAACCTATAGAGAATTTTCTCTAGCTGACTTAGGGGAGTTGCCATTAGAAATACAGAATTTATGGTTTAAAGAATCTGAAACCATCGATTTATGGATGATGTTTGATAAAAAGCCATTAAAGGTACAAGTGCTGCATCGAAAGGAAGAAACATTTAGTGACGAAAGAGAGATTCTTCTATATAAACTGATGAAGGAATACCCGCAATTTCAGATGTTTGAAGGCTTGAAACTTTATACAAAATTTGACCCTAAAGCAGAGCCATTCCACTGGCAGCATATGAAAATAACCCCTTTTAAAATATGTATACAGGAGGAGAAAAGATGAATGCAGAAACCATCAAGAGAGCATCAGCGGTTTACTTTTCCCTGTTAAAAGATAAAGTAATTGACGAAAATAGTGAGCATTTCCAAACGTATTTTGATCCAGAAGTAAGACAGACCGTTTTATTATTAGCGGATGAATCTGGTACATATATTATTGAATCGCCGAAGCGCATTCAAATAGTCGTTCAACCAACCGGATCTGTTTTTGCGACAAATTTTACCCATATGAAAGAAAAGCACAAGCAAATAGAAACAAAAAAACACTTTCATCTTATTAGTGTCGTCATTATGTCCTTTTTAGCAGCGATTGATCAAAACCAAGCTGCAAAAATCCGTACGAAACGGGAAGGAATCAGCTACTACACATTAGAGCGGCAGGTAAACGATTTAATCATGAATTGGGACAGCATCCTAAAAACAAAACCTGGAATGGGTGAAGAAGTACGAATTGATATGAAGGACGTTGTGACAACCTGGAAGTATATGGAGGTTGATACGGAGGATTATGGAGTTAAAAAGGCCAATAGGAGAACCAGAATCGGTTTAATTGCCAGTGCAATGAAATTATTAGAGACGGAGGGATTGATTGTCATTCTTGATCGGGATGATATTCCAAAGGCAGTCCCAAAACAAGAGCTTTTTGAACGGATTGAATACTTATATCACGATTATGATCGTTATGAAATGTTTAAAAAACTGATGAATACAGAGGAGGATGGGCATGCCGAAAATCCATCGAATTAGAATTGTTGGCCTAAAGTATGATGGCATGCAAAAGCAATACAAGGATACGACTTTTAATTTTCATAATGAAGAAACCTCAACAAACGGTCTAATCGCTATGATGAACGGGGGCGGAAAAGGTGTGTTTCTGCAAACCATCTTTCAAATCCTTAAGCCTGGAACCTCATGGGGAAAACAAAACAATCGTTACTATCAGCAATTCTTTTTTAATAATAAAGAACAATTTATTCCCTATACCTTTCATGTTGTTATCCAATGGGAATTAGATGGTGCGGATCGCAGACACCTAGTAACGGGAGGTATGTTTTCGGCAGAGCAGAGGATTTCAATGAGTGAAGAAATTGGCAATGAAAATAAACCATTGGAACAGGAAGCGAAGATACTCCCTAATATAACCTTCTATACAAGAGAATTTGAACGTAAGGAAGAGGCAGCACTTGAGCATATTCCACTGTATGAAAACGATGAGGTCGCTGAAACGGAAGGTTTGAAGGACTATCTAAAATGGAATGGGTATGATGTTTATCGAGATACGAAGAAGCATTATCGCATTCTTGATACTTACGGCATTAACCGTAAAGATTGGGATATTATGAAGGAAATTAATAAGGATGAAGGCGGAGTAGGGAAATATTTTGAAGGTGCAGAGGATGACCATTCCCTGTTTCAGAAACGTATCATACCAACTGTTAGTCAAGTTCTGCATCGAACCGAGCATCAAAAGAACGACTTAGTCGAAATCTTCAAAAGTCAAGCAAGTATTGCTAAGGACCTGCCAATTCTTTTAAAAAGAGAGCAGGCACATAAGGAGTTTTTAGAAGACATCATCCCTTTTGAAGAGCATGTTGCAAAGGGAATCGAGCATAAAGAAATTGTTGAGGCAAGTATAAAGGTAGGAAGACAGCTGCTAGGTGCTTTAGAGCATTTGAAACAAACGGAAGAGGAAACTCTGCTTACATTAGATAAGGAAATTGAAAAGTTAACCTTACGGCAAGGAGAGTTACGCTACCAAAAAGACAATTTAGAATATGCAAAAGCACATAGAGAAGTACTAGATTGGGAAAAGAAGCTATCGGAAGAAAGAAATAAGCATCAATCCTTGGAAGAGATTGTGAAGGAAAAACAGGAACGAAAAGATCTACTGTCCTTTCAATTATTATTGAAGGAATGGTATGAAAATGAGCTAACAATTGGCTCTTTAACACAGCAGATTGCGAAATTAGAACAAAATAGCGGCCTAGATCAAGTAAATCATAGAATGGATGAAATTAAAAAAGAAGCTAATGTGCAATGGGAGCATTCTTATCAATCAATACAAGAGGCGTTAAAGCAGTATTTAGGGTATCAAAAGTCTTTAAAGAAAAAAGCAGCTGAACTGTCGGAGCAGGATAAACAAAAGACTAAAGAAATCGCACAGCTTAGTACGGAAATTGATTTTCTATATACACAAATGCACACCTTTGAATCGAAGGAAGGAACCCTTATCAAAGAGTTTGGAGACCGCATAACCTATGATTTAAAAGGTTATTTACTAGGTCTTTCAAAACAAATTGCAGATAAAAAGGGAAAGCTAGAAGAGCTCCAAAAGGATAGTAAGAAGTCCAGTGAGAAGCAAAATCAACTGGCTACTTCACACGGAACGCTTGTCCAATCAATTCAATTTACAGAGGAAAATGTTGAAAAATTAAACAGTGCAAATGAGGAACAAAAACAAAAAGAAGCCAAGCTTGTAGACAAGCTCCATGGATTAATAGATGAAGTTACTACTCCACTAACCCACGCATTGCTTTCCAAATATGCCATCCAGATTGAAGAAATGCTAGGGAGTAATAGAGAACAAGGCGAACAAATTAAAAAGGATCTTTGGGAAATACAACTGGACCATTCATTAAATGATGAGCACTTTTGGATTGCTAATAATGATGTGAAAGAATTAAAGGAATGGATTGATGAAAAGACCGGTATTGATGTGTTCTATGGTACCCAATTTCTTCAATCTTTAAGTGGAGAGGAAATGGCCAACTGCCTTTTGCAGAATCCACTTCTACCATATGGATTAGTCGTAAGTGGGCAGCAATGGCAAAAAATTAACCAACAGGTTTTATCGGGAAGAATGTATAAAAGTCCTGTGCCGATTTTCTTGCGTGAGGAAATGAATAGCAAAAATGATGAGCCATCCTTTGTTATCCTAAATGGAACAGAGAAAGGGCTGTTAACAGATAAACATCAATTCATAAATTGGAAAATACAGATTGCTAAACAAATAGAGGAAAAGAAAGAGACACTTGTTGAAATTGAAAAAACAGAAATAGTCTTACGTCGTATGTTAAAAGACATAGATCGTTTTTCATCCAGAGATCTCTCTAGTGATATTGACAGAGAGATTAATCAGGAACAGAATACTCTTCTTTCTAAGAAAGTAAAATTACAAGAGATCATAATCCAAGAAGAAAAGGAAAAGGAATTACAGCTCCAATTGAGAGAACAGCTGGAAAAGACAAAGCGAAAAATCTCAAAGCTTACTAAAGACGTTGAAACATTAGAGAAATTTGATCGTGCAAAGTCAATTCATCAAGAAAACAAACGGGTGAAGCTGGAAAAAGAGAAACAGAAGGAAAGCATAAGCATCGCTCAGAAAGAGATTGGAAAAGAATACCAAACGATTGTTGAAATGCAAAACGAGTGGAGTCAAACGTATTTAGAGTGGAAGGTTATAACTGAACAAAATATAAAAGAAATAGCCTTATTTGTTGATACAGCTTTCTTTCCAACTGAAGAGAAAGTTGAACCTAGTGATGAGGTACCAGGATTATCACTGCATTTATTAGAAGAGATAAATGGAAGTATCGAAGAGTTAAAACAGCTCCAGAAGTCAAAGGAAGAACAGGCTAGAGAATTGCTAGTGATTCAGGCCACGAAAGAAACTGAGCAAAAACAGCAAAAGAAACTGGAGAAAAAACTAAACTCCCATAACAAGGATTGGAAGAATAGTCCGGAACCGGATGAACCTATGAGTATATTAGAAAATATACTTCAAACGGCACAAAAGGAAGTAAAGTCTGCCGAAAAAGAAGAACGTGAACAAGGAACTGCGGTTACCGTTGCTGAAACGTCGTTAAAACATGCAATCGAACAACGTGAAAAGTCTGGGAAGAAAGTTTCAAAGCATGAAAAACAGCCTGAAGAATGGGTAGAATTTGACTTAGAAGTTAAGGAAGTAGAAATAAAGGATCGAACAAAATTAACGAAAGAAGAAGTTAAGCGGGCGGAAAAGCGCCAAAAGGAAACAACTGCTAGTATTACAGGATATGAAGGAGACTTGTTAACCTTATCTGTTATCCTGAAGGAGGAAGCGGCAGCATTTACTGAGATTGATTTAGAAAAAATAAAGGGTCAAGGAAAAGCATGTATTTTATCTTGGTGTGAGGAACATCAAGCAATGCAAGAAGAAGGCAAGGAAAAGCATGCAAAAATTGACCAATCATTAAGAAATTTAAAGCTCGCAATAGAAGGCAAGGATTGGGAAATTCGGTTTAAAAATGAAGTGTTAACGACATTAGACCATATGGATACAAGGCATTATACACATATTCAAAGTGTCGTAAAAAATATGAAGCGTTTTTCACAAAGTGGATTAGAGCAATTAGAACGTGATAAGGAAAGGGCAGAAAAGGCGCAAAACTTCTGGGCTAGCCGTGCCAGCATGAAAATGATGAGTATTTCAGAGGCGATACGTTCCATGATTGCAAAAATGAAGCTGAAGAATGAGCGAGGCTCCTTCCCACTTGTACAGTTGAAAGAAGACATTCTGCCTAAAAAGGCTGAAGCTATAGAACCACTGTTAAAGCAGCATTTTGTTGCTGCTATCAACAAAATTACAAAACAATTTGAGCGGATTGATGATAACAATCAAAATTTAGATGAAGAAATAAAACAGCTTATTAGTGATGAGCGGATTTTATTTGTATCCCTTCGAAATCGCTACCCTGAGCTGCTTGTTTATAATATGCGAACCGATAATGCCTTTATGTATGGAAAACCCCAAAAGGAGCACTATTCTACCTGGCAGACAATTAATCAAGGTTCAAAGACAAAATCCGATGGCAGCGGCGGTCAAAAGCTATCCGCCCGTATGGTAATGATGATGATGCTGTTGTCAGTTAAAAGTGAAACTGATCATAGCTGGGTACCATTAGTCTGTGATAATCCATTTGGACAAGCTGCTTCAGCACATGTCCTTGATCCAATTTTCGCAGTGGCCGAAAAGCTGAAGTTTCAATTCATCGTTGTTACTCCTCCTGAATTGGTAAAAACGGAAATCAGCCAAAGATTTGATGCATATTATAAATTGGACTTTATTCGTGAAAAAGGCAAAGAAATTGTTTCAGATACGATTGTGCCAGCATTTCGGATTTATCAGGGGGAAGAAATGGTTTATTAAGAAACGTTAAAAAGTTCAGAGGAGCGCTCTCTGAACTTTTTATTTATGTATTCCTTAATTGCAAAACTTCTAAAACACCTCTTAAAACAACAAATATGTATATAAATATCAAAGATTATACAAATTTTGAGATAAATTTCACTATTAACTCTACTTATATATTAGTAATATGATAATTGAAAGAATTGAATGAAACACACAAGTAAAAACCATTTTAAGTTGGATTTTGTGTAGAGAGGGTGTTTTTATGGAAAATAATGTAAAAGAATTGATAGTAGAACATGATAAACAACACGTAAATTCCTTCAAATGGTTTAATAACTGGAAGTTTATTACAATGAGTATTGTTATTATTATTGTACTCATCATCGGGGTATTCAGCTATTATCAGGCAAACCACTTTCAAGCACAGACAACGATCAATGGTATTGAAGTCGGTGGATTGACTGCTGATAGGGCGCTTGAAAAATTAAAAACATCCATGTTAAAAAATGAAGTCTATGTTGGAAAGCAACAAATTTTTAACGGTAAGGATACAAAGATGGGTTTTACGGATGAGGATTTTTCTGATTTCAAAAAATTGTTAAAAGATGAGCAGACGTTTTTCCCTTCTTCCAATGAAAAAAGTTATACCTTAATGCCGGGTAAGCCAGATCCGTATCGCACTCAAGAAATGAAGAAACTAGTGGAAGAAAAGCTTGCCAATATGAATAAGAGTTTAAAGGCTCCAAAAAATGCGGCTGTTCATTTAGTAAATGGAAAAATGGTCATCTCTAAAAGCATTAATGGCAAACAGTATGATACAGCTAGTCTATTAAAAAACTACGAAAAGCAGGAATATGCTAGTAAAATCCATCTGGATCCTGTCTACGTAAAACCAATCAAAGAAAATAGTAAAGTGATAAAAAAAGAAAAGAACGTACTGCAATCTCTTTTAGGGCATACGCTTGAGTATAAGGTCCAGGATAAGGTTTATTCATTAAAAGGTAGTGATTTAATTAAAAATGCCTCTATTACTAACGATTTAAAGGTTACAATTGAAACAGAATCTATAAAAAATAAGATTGCAGAAATTAATGATTCTCAATCCACATTAAATAAGGATTTCACGTTTAAGACCCATTCTGGTTCTACCATTAAGGTGAAAGGACAAGGCTATGGATGGGCATTAGATGCGGAAAAAGAAACAGCATTTGTTAAAGAAGCCTTTGAAAATACAGAGAAATCAATTTCAGCTTCCAATATTTATGGACATGGCTGGAATAATGAAGGCTACGGTTATGAAACCCTATCCAACTATGGAATTGGTGATACGTATGCAGAAGTATCACTTGCAGAACAGCAAATGTGGATATACAAAAATGGAAAGTTAGTTTTCACAACAAATGTTGTGACAGGAAACCATAGCACTGAGGAGGATACATCAAAAGGCGTATGGTATGTTCTTTATAAACGATCACCATACGTTCTTGAAGGTCAAAGAATTGGAAGTGTTTCAGGATATTCCGTTGAAGTCAACTATTGGGTTCCTTTTACAAATCCCGGTCAAGGATTCCATGATGCTGGTTGGCGGACAAACTGGTCAAGTGATGCCTATCTTAAGGACGGATCGGCAGGCTGTGTCAACGTTTTGCCTAGTGAGATGAAAAATGTGTATGATAATCTTAGTGTATACGATCCTGTTGTCGTATATTAAGGATTGAAAATAATTTTGAGGATGATCGAATACACCAAGAATTATTAGAAATTCTCAAAAGTATGATAAAAAGCGGGTCATACCCGCTTTTTTCATTTTTCATTATAAAACTAGTAAAAATACAAATATACATAAATTATCATAATAGTCTAATGATGGAAAAGTAAGAGAATAAACATTCAAAATAAACTAATTTTAATCAAAATTTCTTTTCTACCCCCAAAAAAGGCAGTAAAGATTCGAATGGTTTAGTAGAAGCTAATTCGGAGGTACAATGATGGAAAATATTCAAATTGATATTGATAAACTACTGGAATCAACTATGGAGTTTTCTCTAGATAATAATAGTATTACATTGATGAAGTTTGAGATTGATCAGCTTTTAGAGCAAACTCGGGAATTTCAATAAATGAAACAACGTTGAATCAGTATTATAACGAAAGTTGATAGTTGTATATTTAGAAGTTGCTGAAATTTTTCGGTAGCTTTTTTATTTTGCAATTTTATAGTAGATAGGGATATAATGAAATTAAAAGAAACCGATTACCCATTAAGAGGATGGGTAATATATAATAATCATATTAAAAATTTACTTGATATTGAGAGTGTGTTTAAAATGAAAATAACGATTTATGATGTAGCTAAAAAAGCTGGTGTTTCAACAGCTACGGTATCTAAAATCATTAATAATAAAGGTTCCATTAGTGAAAAAACGAAACAAAAGGTTTTAGAAGTAATGGAGGAATTACAATACCAGCCAAGTATGATTGCATCTGCACTTAAAGGGAAAAGTACGTATACTATTGGGCTGTTAATTCCAGACCTTTCTAATCCTATTTTTGCCGAGTATGCAAAATATATAGAAGAACGTGGACAGGAACTGGGTTTTAGTGTCATTATGTGTAATACCGACGCCAATCCGGATAAAGAGCAGAAATATATAACGCTTCTTAAGCAAAAACAAGTTGATGGAATCATTGTTGCAGCAAGATTTAGGAATGTTACACTTTTAAAAAATTTAATAAAAGAAAAGTTTCCCCTTGCCATAATTGCAAAAGATCTTCCCACGCTCCCAATTGACAGCGTAACGGTTGATGACTTTTTAGGAGGCTATCAGGTTACAGAATACTTACTATCGCTTGGCCATAAAAAAATCGGCGTGATTGCTGAAGGAGATAAAAGCAGTGAAGAACGGATAAAAGGTTATATACAGGCATTGCTTGATGTAGGAATACAGCCGGCTGAAGAACTAATCATGATATGCGATCACCCCACAAGGGAATATGCAAAGAAATATGCAGGAATCTTGCTTGATAAAGAAAAAGACATGAGCGCAATTTTTGGATGTAATGATTTGTTAGCGATTGGTGCTATGCAAGCTGCACGTGAACGAGGATTAAGAATTCCGGACGACCTTTCCGTGATTGGATTTGACAATACTGATTTATCTACCATTGTAATTCCTTCCTTAACAACGGTACAGCAGCCGCTTCGAGATATTGGCCATCATGTTGTTGATTTATTAACTGAACAAATCAACGGGACTAGCAGAACCACACATCGGGTCGTTTTGCTGCCGGAATTAGTGATACGTCAAACCACTAAGCAAGTAGAGAATATTACAATTGAATAGGAAAAATATATATAGAAGAAGACTTTATAGATTGTCCATTAAGTCTTCTTCTTTTTCATATTTAGCTGTAGTCAAAAAATTAATATAATTTATTAATTACCTGTTGAAAACGCTTTTAAAATGAGATAAACTCATTCTAAGAGGTAATCGGTTACCTAAAAGTTAACTGAATCAAATAAAGTGATGGAGGTGAAATATATCGTAATAAGTAAAAATAGCAGGAAAATACATATTAATTAGTTAGATGCAAAGTAAATAACAAATTAAATTAGTGTTATTTTAATTAACCGGTTACTTAAATCAAGATCCTTATTAGGAGAAATACTAATTTATAAAGAAAAAGGATACATGGGTGTTCCTACGATATTGTTAAAATGTGGAGATGAACTAATAATTGGGGCTTGATTCTATCATACAGAATCGATTATTTAAAATATTAATAGTTTATTAGGGGGCGGAAGGGATGAAAAAATTTAGCGGAATTTTAATGACAACGGTTTTAGGTGCAGGACTAATACTGAGCGGCTGCGGTAATTCAGGAGCCAGTCAATCCTCAGCAAGTACTGACCAGGATGATTCTAGCGGACAAACAAAGGTTTCAGTTATTCTTAAAGCCTTAAATAGTGAAAATTGGAAATTGGTTCAAAGAGGGGCAATGGATGCGGGTAAAGAAGCTGGTGTTACAGTTGAAGTATTAGGACCAAATGCGGAAACGGAAGTAGAAAAACAAGTGTCACTTATTGAGGATCAGATTACAAGCGGGGCAGATGCATTGGTTATTGCACCTAGCCAGCCTTCAGCAGTATTAAATGTACTTCAGCAAGCAGATGATGTCCCTGTTGTTTTCGCGGATACCGACGCGGATTATCCAGAAAAAGTGAGCTTTGTGGGAACAGGAAATTTAGCAGCAGGACAAGAAGGTGGGGAATTTATAGCTAGCAAGCTAAAAAAAGGGGATAAGGTTGCCATTATTCGTGGAGCTCTTGGTGATAAAACCCATGATGACAGAACTGCTGGAGCAGAGAAAGCACTTAAAGAGGCTGGGATTAAAATAGAAACCGTACAGCCGGCAGATAGTGATCGATCAAAAGCAATGAATGTTATGGAAAACATCCTTCAGTCAAATCCTGATATTAATGCTGTATTTGTGACCAGTGAGGAGATGGCTTTAGGCGCATTGCGCGGAGCTGAAGCAAAAAACAGTAAGGTTTTGGTTGTTGGATTTGATGGAAACTCAGAAGGTCTTAAATCTATAAAATCTGGGGGATTGGATGCTGAGGTTGCACAGGATCCGTATAAAATTGGTTATTTATCTGTAGAGGCAGCAGTTAAGGCGCTTAATGGAGAGTCGGTCGAAAAACGAATTGATACAGGTGCTACTGTTATTACGAAAGAAAACGTAGATGAGCTGCTTACACAAGTTACTAAAAATCTAGAAGAATAATACACAAATCATTTTACTTGAAAACTAGGGGAGAGAAGACGAAATGGAAAAAGTTAAGATTGGTATTATCGGAGCAGGAAGAATTGGAAAATTACATGCTGAAAATTTAGTGCGGATACCTCAAGTAGAAATAAAAGCCATATCAGATATTTTTGCCGAACGGGTAACCCCGTGGGCGGAAGGTTTGGGTGTTCAGAATGTAACCGATGATTATCAGGACATTTTAAATGACCCTGTGATTGATGCAATATTTATTTGCTCTTCCACAAATACACATGTTCCTATCATTGTACAAGCAGCTCAAGCAGGAAAACACATTTTTTGTGAAAAGCCCATTAACTTTGACTTGGAGCAAACCCAGCAGGCTCTTGAAGCGGTGCAAAAATATGGAGTTAAGCTGCAAATCGGTTTTAACCGACGATTTGATCATAATTTTAAACGTGTTCGTGAAATGGTAGAAGAAAATAAAGTTGGAGATGTACATATTATCAAGGTTACATCGAGGGATCCGGAAGCTCCACCAAGTGAGTATATAAAGGTTTCAGGCGGAATCTTTATCGATATGAGTATACACGACTTTGATATTGCTCGCTTTTTATCTGGAAGTGATGTAGAGGAAGTGTATGTCCAAGGTGCGGTTTTGGTTGATCCTGTCTTTGCGGAACATGGGGATATTGATACGGCCATCATCACCTTGAAATTTAAGAATGGAGCAATCGGAGTTATCGATAATAGCCGGAAGGCAGTATACGGTTATGATCAAAGAGTAGAAGTCTTTGGATCCAAAGGCTGTGTAACAGTGAAAAATGATTTCTCAAATACAGCAGAATTAACAACAGATGATGGCGTATACTCGGATAAACCAAAATACTTCTTCCTAGAAAGGTATCAAGAAGCCTATATTGAAGAAACAAAAGCATTTATTGAAAGTGTTGCAAGTGATAAGGAAGTGCCGGTTAACGGATATGACGGTCTGCAGGCAGAGTTGATTGCCCATGCAGCTAGAAAATCCTTCGAAGAGAAAAGACCTGTGAAAATTAGTGAGTTCTTTACAAATGCAGTTACCAAATATTAATGAAATAAATGAAGGGAGTGGAATCAAATGACTAGAGAATATGGTTTATGTATATGGACCTTCGGTGATATCCCATTGGAGGAAAAGTGTAGATTAGCAAAAGAAATCGGGGTGGACGGAGTTGAGGTTCAGGGAGATTTAAAGCAGGATCCTCAAGAATTGGCTAATTTATTGGCTAAATATGAGTTAAAGGTGCTATCGGTTACACCTACTAATGTCGATATTTCTAATATAAATGAAGATACACGGCAAAAGGCTGTACAATACTTTTTAGATTTATTAAGCTGGGCAAGGGAAATTGGTGCAAATAGAATTTGCTTGCATGGTGAAGTTGGTAAAATTGTCGGATGTGGAGATCATGAAAAGGATTGGGAGCTTCTCTTAAACAGCACGAAAACTGTCATGGAGAAAGCAGAAGCCTTACAAATCGAAGTGGTATTTGAAGTATTAAATCGATATGAAAATCATCAAATTGTTACCTCAAAAGAGGCTTTAAGACTGATTGATGCTGTTAACAGTCCAAAGTTATTTGTGTTATTGGACGCCTATCATATGAATATAGAAGAATCTAATCCAGTAGATGCATTAAAAACTGCAGGCAAGAAATTAGGGATTTACCATGTGGCGGATTCTAATCGTCAAGCCATTGGAAACGGACATGCAGATATAAAAAGTCAAATTGCTGCATTACATGAAATTGACTATGTAGGACCAATTATTATGGAAATGACAGCAGAAGGTCCAAATCCATTTACACCAATTAAAGGAGAGAATTATCTACAAGTTGTTATTGATTATTACAAAACTTCCTTGGAAAAACTAAAAGCAATGGAATATTTAAAATCAGCTTTATAATCTCTTTCTGATATTGAAAATGTAAATCTGAGCTACTTAGGAGCATAAGCTTTTACGGTTATGCTTCTAGGTAAGCTTCTCAAAATTTGATATCTGAAACAAGAACTCTTATTATGGGGTCGTTTCCCAGGCGAGCCCGCCTAATTTTAATACTTATTTTACGTACAGTGAACATCACTTGTGCGTTTTTTTTATCTTAATGAAGCAGTCACTTATACTATAGAAAAAAGGCATACAAATGAAATATTATGTTAATATAAAAAATAAGATAAATTATCGAAAGATTGTAATCTATGTTACAATCTTTCGAAAGTATTAATGCTATAATGAAGAAAATAAACCATACAAGACAAGATGTGTTTTTATTTTGCATCCGTCAACTTATAAAACTACATAAACTGAAAAGGGGTATTCATATGCAGAACATGGCGGTATTAGGAGCCGGAATTATGGGGCACGGTGTAGCTCAATTATTAGCACAAGCTGGAAAAAATGTGAAAATTCAAGCGAGAAGAGAGTCATCATTAGAAAAAGCAAGAGAGCTTATTACAAACAGTCTACAAATTATGGTAGAAAAAGAAATGACAACTGCTGAAGAAATGGAACAGGCGTTAGCACGTATTACCTATACAACAGATTTACGTGAAGCAATTGACGGTGCTGAATTCATTCTTGAATCCATTCCGGAAGTTCTTGAGACAAAATTAGCTACCTACGAAATCATTGAAAGCGTTGTCCCAAAAGAAACGATCATTGCGTCTAATACTTCGACTTTCCCATTAAAGGAATTAACTCAAAATGCAAAGCATCCGGAAAGATTTGTTATCACACATTACTTTAATCCACCACAAATTGTACCAGTTGTGGAAATAGCTCAATTCGAGAAAACGGATAAAGCTGTAGTTCAAGCTGCTTATGATTTAATGAAAGAAATTGGAAAAGCTCCAGTTGTTCTGAATAAAGAAATTACCGGTTTTATCGTTAACCGTGTTCAAGTAGCCTATCTACGTGAATGTTTCAATTTAATTGAACAAGGAATTTGTACAGCAGAAGATATCGATATTGCTACAAGAGGCAGCATGGGCTTCAAATGGGCTTTCTGTGGACCATTAGAAAGTCAAGATTTAGCTGGACTTGAAACAACAAGAGCGATGGTAGGGAACATCATGAAGGATCTTTCAAACACAAGAGAGGTGCCTAATTTCTTAAATGAAATGGTAGAAAATGGCGAGCATGGTATCCGTACAAATAAAGGTTTCTATGAATATGATGATAACGGTGCAAAAGCAATCCACAAACGTGACGATGCGTTCCTAGATCTTGCTAAACTTATTCAGCAAAAAGAAGAGAACAAGAAAGTTACATCTAACAAATAAGAGCATTTATATATGAAAAAAGGGAAGCTGAACAATGGCTTTCCTTTTTTATTTATCCTAAACCTCCAGAACAGTTCAATGAAAATTCGAAAATGGAAAAAGAACCTATATTGTAAAATTATATTGAGGATGCTTTAATAAGATATATAGCTGATGTTAAATAGCAATTTATTTTGTGAAAAATTACACATACTGACCGTTTGAAAAAGGAGAATATAATATGATACTCACAAAAGAAAGTGCCCTAAAAACAGAATCAAAGGTAAGCTTAAGAGACAAGATTATTAATGAAATAATTAATCTCATATTAGTGATGGATATCAGTGAATTAAATGGATGGGAAGATATTGAGTTTGGTAAAATTGATTCACTAAAAAACAATTCATCAATCTCGACTGAAGAGCTTATTATATTACAAGAAATATTAGAAAATAAATATGAAGAAATGCTATATCAAATGTATTTGGAGGAGTATTATCTTCAATAATCGTAAAATTAAGAATGTATGCAGCTGCCCTATGCAAAAGGCAGCTTTTTTTGTAGGAAAATCATGAATTTTCATTACTATTTTTTATAAATGTGCCAATTTGCATATAAATACAAAAAATTTGTTTACAATAGAAAAGATGATGTATGAAGATATACATATAATTCTGGAGGGAATCGTATGAGTCGACTTGATAGACTCAGAATGGGGAATGTCGAAACAAAACATTTTCAACAATTCAATGAGTTATTACGCTATGTATTTCAGGTTACAAAAAAAGAATTGCAAATGGTGGGCTGGGAAGAACGTGAGATTGCGTTAGCGAAGCTGCCCGTACTGGAAAAGGCTGATGTACTTGGCTGGTTTGATGGTGAAACACTGATTTCTCAATTAGCTGTTTACCCGTTTCAAGTAAATATTTTCGGACAAACATTTGAAATGGGCGGTTTGACAGGCGTCGGAACCTATCCAGAATATTCAGGGCTGGGACTTATGAATAAGCTGATGCGACAGGCACTATTGGATATGCAGCAAAGAAAACAATCCATTTCCTATCTATTTCCTTATTCGTTTCCTTTTTATCGCAGAAAGGGTTGGGAAATTATTTCAGATAAAATGACCTTTGAAATTAGAGACTACCAGATGCCAAAGACAAAAAAAGTACCCGGCTATGTAGAAAGATTGGATACAGAACATCCTGATGTTCGAAGGGTTTACAGACATTTTTCTGGTATGCGTCATGCGGCCATGATTCGAAATGAACTGGCTTGGGATGAATACTGGAGATGGGATTTGGATGATTTAACAGCAGCTGTGTATTATGATGGGTCACACCAGCCAGTTGGTTACCTTTTATATTGGATTTCGAAAGATGTACTGCATGTGAAAGAGATGGTTTATATAAATCAAGAGGCACGGATTGGACTGTGGAATTTCATCAGTGCTCATTTTTCTATGGTATCAAAGGTAATTGGGAACACCTATACAAATGATCCATTGGCATTTTGGCTCGAGGATGCCGATATTAAAGAAACGATTGCTCCATATTATATGGCACGTATTGTGGATGTTAAACAATTTATCGCTCAATTTCCTTTCAGGGCTTTGGGAACAGAAGTACATCTAACCTTTGAGCTTGATGACCCAATATTAGAATGGAATCAGGGGATCTTTACCCTTCATGTATCTGAAACAGGTCAAGGACAGCTGATACAAACGAAAGGTCTAGCTGATTTTTCATTGGATATCCAAACGCTTACAACGATGCTTCTGGGATACAAGAGACCATCCTATCTCGCCGTAATTGGACGACTTGGAAGTAATAAACAGACAGTGGAAATTCTAGAAAACTTAATTGAACGTGAAACACCTTATTTTTCGGATTATTTTTAATAGATAGCTCGTAGTTATTTACAGATAAAATCAGCGAACCTAATATAATTAGATAGTTAGCCGCACAGTGATGCTTTCACTCGTGTGGTTTTTTGTTGTTCAATGGTATATAAAAACTTTACAAATTATTTCAATGTAAAATAAAGGTAATTGAGTTGATATTATAGAAACTATCTATGACAAAAAACGTCAAAACGAAAGGGGAAAGTATGGAAAAGTTAATGAAGGGCAAGAAAGGGCTTGTTCTTGGAGTGGCAAATGAAAACAGTATTGCTTGGGCGATTTCGAAACGATTAGCGGAAGAAGGAGCAGACCTGGCTTTTACCTATCAAAATGAAAAGACAGCGAATTATGTGATTCCTTTATTTCAATCAATTACTAGCTCTTTTTATGAAAGGACGGATTTAACAAATCCGGAGCAGGTAGCCTCTGTAATTGAAAAACTCAGTCATCATTTTAATGGCCAGCTTGATTTTATTGTTCATGCTGTTGCAGGTGGACCAAATAAAGGAGAGTTGTCAGGAAAGTACATAGATGTTTCTTTAGAGGGATTTGTCAATTCGATGGTGGTTAGCGTCTATTCACTAACAGATATTGTAAAACAAACCTATCAAATGATGAAGAATCGGAATGCTTCGATTATTACGTTATCCTATTATGGTTCGGAAAAAGTGGTGAAAAACTACAATGTAATGGGTGTGGCAAAGGCCGCGCTAGAGAGTAGTGTAAGATATCTTGCGTCAGATTTAGGGGAGTATGGCATCCGTGTAAATACTATATCTGCTGGAACGGTAAAAACACGTGCTGCAAGTGGAATAGGTGATTTTGACCAATTAATTGAATACACAAGTGAACATTCTCCATTAAAGCGGAATGCCACAATTGAGGAAATCGCAAACTCGTCCCTTTTTCTATTAAGTGATTTGAGTACAGGAATAACGGGACAAACCATTTATGTAGATGCCGGATATAGTATAAAGGGAGATAATCAATAACGGAAACGAGCCAAAGGGGAGACATTATTATGCAAAAAGAGTTAACATATGAAGAGATTCACATAGGGGATCGTGCTGTTTTTTCTAAAACAATTTCAGAATTTGACATCTACCAATTTGCAGGAATTACAGGTGATTTTAATCCGATGCATATTGACGAAGAGTTTGCCGACAAGACGATTTTTAAGGATAGAATTGCACATGGCCTTTTAACAGGGAGTTTTATTTCGACTGTACTTGGTATGAAGCTCCCTGGACCCAATTCGATTTATTTATCGCAAAGCTTTCGATTTACAGCACCCGTTAAGGTTGGTGATACGATTAGTGCAATAGTAGAAGTCATTGAAAAACAGGATGATAAGAAATTTATTAAATTAAAAACACAGGTATGGAACCAGCGTCAAGAAATGGTGGTTGATGGAGAAGCGCTTGTCATGAAGAAAAAGCTTGACACTAATAAAGGGAGCTCAAATGGAGAAACCGTGTCAACCGCAAATAAGCAATAGCAGAGATAGCGGGAGATTTAAGGAAATAAGCTGTTCAAATGGCTGAACGGCTTTTTTCGTTCGTTTTGTATCGTATGAAGATCTGGACTGAGTGTATTTCTAGCTATAATTTTTCATAAATATAATAAAAGGGTAAAATGGTAAATAGAAAAGGAGTGAACTACATGAAATATATCGATACATGGGATTTAGATACTATTTTTCCAGGCGGAACGAAATCACCAGAATTACAAACAAAATTACATACCATTAAAGCTGAAATTCAGGACTATCAGAAGCTAATTCTAGAATGTAACTTTGAGGAAAATAAATCCGCTGAACCGTTAAAGGCACTGCTAAAAAAACAAGAAAGTATTGAAAAAGGCTTAGGCCAAGCTGGTTCCTTTGTACATATGTGGCAGGATGCATATACGGATGACGAATACGCAAATGTAGTGATGGGACAAGTCATGGACCTATCAAGTGAGGTTGAGAATTTATCGACTGCTATGACTAAAAAGCTTGTTGCTATTCCGGAAGAAGATTGGAAAGCTCTTTTACAGGATCGCGAATTAAGTGAGGTATCCTTTGCTCTGAATGAGATCCGTCATCATGGAAAACGTCTGTTATCTGAGGCTGAAGAAAAAATAATTACAGATTTAAATAATGATGGTATTTCGGGTTGGAGCAGATTATATGATACAGCTGTCTCAATCATAACCATTCCTTTTACAGATAAAGAGGGTAACCATAAGGAATTTTCAGTAGGTCAGGCGATGAACCGGATGTACTCCGATCCAGACCCTGAAGTCCGAAAGCAGCTTTTTGAAAATTGGGAAGCGGCATGGACTAAATATGCGCCTATTTTTGCTGATACGCTGAATCATTTAGACGGCTACAGGATTACACTGCAACGAGCACATAATCGCGAAAGCTTCATGGATGAACCATTAGAATATAACAGAATGTCAAAAGATACACTTGATGCGATGTGGACAGCTGTTTCAAATCATAAACAGCCCTTCATTCACTTTTTAAGACAAAAAGCAAAGGTTCTTGGTATGGAAAAATTAGGCTGGCAGGATATTGATGCCCCTATTGCATTAGGTGAATCAAAACCGAAGAAGTTCTCTTATGATGAAGCATGTGATTTTATCATAGAAAATTTTGCGAGCTTTGGGCCGCAATTATCATCTTTTGCTAAGAATGCCTTGGAAAATCGCTGGGTAGAGGCAGAGGATCGTCCGAAAAAACGTCCTGGCGGATACTGCGAGGAGCTTCCAGAATTTAAGGAATCACGTATCTTTATGACTTTTACAGGATCTCCATCAGATACAAGTACGTTAGCACATGAATTAGGCCATGCGTTTCATAGTTATGTGATGAGAGATTTGCCAAATTTAAACCGAGACTATGCAATGAATGTGGCAGAAACTGCAAGTACATTTGCAGAGACCATTATCAGCAATGCAACGGTAGCTAATGCAAAAACAAAAGAAGAAAAGGTTACACTGCTAAATACTAAAATGGAAAATGCGATCGCAATGTTTTTAAATATCCATGCCCGTTTTCTTTTTGAAAAATCCTTCTATGAAGAACGCTCAGAGGGAATTGTGTCGGAACAAAGATTGAATGAGTTAATGCTGAATGCGCAAAAGGAAGCTTATTGTGACAGCTTAGCCAGCTACCATCCGCATTTCTGGTGCAGTAAACTACATTTCTTTATTGATGATATTCCATTTTACAATTTCCCGTATACCTTTGGCTTCTTATTTAGTTTAGGAATCTATGCTGAATTCTTAAAGGAACCTAATGGATTCGAGGACAAATACATTGCCCTGTTACGTGATACGGGCTCAATGAAGGTCGAAGAATTAGCCATGAAGCACTTAGGTGTGGACCTGACAAAGCCGGCTTTTTGGGAGGAAGGTATCGAGTTAATGGAGAAGGATGTGGAAGAATTTATTCAGTTGACAAATGAAATGATGCAATAGAGATCGATAAGCACCGCACAGTGAACCCTCACTGGAAAGTCCATACGAGACATTAACTCAGATAAACAATGAGCATAAAATCTTGTTAGATCTTTTCAAAAAAAAGGATTTGGCTGAAATGGAACGTTTTATGAGAGAAGTACACTGGGATATTAATCAAGTTGATCAATTACCTCTATAAAAAATATAAAGAAAGACGATTTTGTTTAGGCAAAATCGTCTTTTTGTTTTAGAAAAGTATTACATTTGAAATGAATAAGTCTTCTGGTGATTAAACCATAGCCATATAAAATAACGTTAACCTCCATTCATGCTACTCCCTATTAACTACATTAAATCTACAGTATTTTTTATATTTTCCATAGATTCATGTCATTGTTTAAAAAATTATGATTTTTTAGAATATTATATGGAAAGGGTTTTCAAAACTACTGGCTCCATTATGAAATATTGGCGGTGAGTAGTTTCAATAATATTAATTCAATTTAAGGGAGTCGAAACACAATGATTTTTAAATTATCTGAAGAACATGAAATGATTCGGAAAATGGTTCGTGACTTTGCAAAAAATGAAGTCGAGCCAACTGCAGCACAAAGAGATGAGGAACAGCAATTTGACCGTTCCATATTTGATACAATGGCGGAGCTTGGATTAACTGGTATTCCATGGCCGGAAGAGTACGGTGGAATTGGAAGCGATTATTTAGCCTATTGTATTGCTGTAGAGGAGTTATCACGAGTAGATGCATCTGTCGGTGTTATGCTGTCCGCTCATACTTCACTTGCTGGCTGGCCAGTTTATAAGTTTGGGACGGAAGAACAAAAACAAAAATATTTACGTCCAATGGCTCAAGGAGAAAAATTAGGTGCATATGGATTGACTGAGCCTGGAAGCGGTTCTGATGCAAGCGGCATGAAAACAACAGCTCGCCTGGAGGGTGACCATTATGTTCTTAATGGGTCCAAGATTTTTATTACCAATGGCGGACAAGCAGAGATTTATATTGTATTTGCTAGTACAGATTCGTCACAAGGAACAAGAGGGATTACAGCCTTTATAGTGGAAAGTAATTTCTCAGGCTTCTCGATTGGCAAGAAGGAAGACAAGATGGGTATTCGTTCATCGCCGACGACGGAAATCATTTTTGAGGACTGCAAGGTTCCTGTTGAAAATGTATTAGGGAAAGTTGGGGAAGGCTTCAAGATTGCCATGATGACATTGGATGGCGGCCGAAATGGTATTGCTGCACAAGCTGTCGGAATTGCTCAGGGTGCACTTGATGCTGCGACAAATTATGCGAAAGAGCGTGTCCAATTTGGAAAGCCGATCTCAGAACAGCAAGGAGTAGCATTCAAGCTCGCAGATATGGCAACAAATGTTGAGGCAGCAAGACTATTAACCTATCAAGCTGCATACTTAGAATCTGCAGGTCTACCATACGGAAAAGAATCTGCAATGTCCAAGCTGTTCGCAGGTGATACCGCTATGAAGGTAACTACAGAAGCCGTTCAGGTATTTGGCGGTTATGGATATACGAAGGAATACCCGGTTGAACGATATATGCGTGATGCAAAAATTACGCAAATTTACGAAGGTACACAGGAAATACAACGCTTAGTTATCTCACGTATGCTGACAAAGTAAAGGTGAGCCCACCCCGTCTTTCGGCTGTACAGAACAAAAGAGCATTCTCTTCAATGAATCTGTTCCTACGGCCGCAAGACGTAACAATGAAAATGGAGGGATACAGATGAATATTTATGTAATCATGAAACGCACATTTGATACAGAAGAAAAGGTCAATATTAAAGAAGGACAAGTTAATGAAGATGGTGCAACTTTTATTATCAATCCTTATGATGAATATGCAATTGAAGAAGCCATCACATTAAAAGAAGCTCATGGTGGTGAAGTGACTGTTGTTACAGTTGGTGACGAAGAATCTCAGAAGGAACTTCGTACGGCATTGGCTATGGGAGCTGATCGAGCTGTCCTAATCAATGATGAAGATGTTGAGGCAGGAGATGCTTTCTCTACTGCAAGCATTTTAAGTGCTTTTTTCAAAGATAAGGAGGCAGATATCATTCTAGCTGGAAATGTAACTGTCGATGGCAGTACAGGACAAGTCGGCCCGAGACTTGCAGAGGAATTAGGGATAACAGCGGTTACTACAATAACAAAGTTAATGGTTGAAGGTAACAAAGCTGTAATCGAACGTGATGTTGAAGGTGATATCGAAATCATAGAAGCACAGCTTCCAATCTTAGTAACCTGCCAACAGGGATTAAATGAACCACGTTATCCCTCTCTACCGGGAATAATGAAAGCGAAGAAAAAGCCGCTTGAAGAACTTGAATTAGACGATTTAGACATCGATGAAGACGATGTTGAAGCGAAAACAAAAACAATTGAGCTATTCTTACCACAAGCAAAAGCAGCAGGTAAAATCCTTGCAGGCGATATTAACCAGCAAGTAAAAGAGCTTGCCTCACTATTAAAAACAGAAGCAAAGGTTATTTAATAGACAAAAATTATTGGAGTAATATTTTATAAAAAAGAAAACGATCTACTGGGGAGGGACCAATATGCCAAAAGTATTAGTATTAGGTGAAATACGTCAGGGTGAGTTACGTAATGTTTCCTTTGAAGCCATTGCAGCAGCGAAGCAGGTAGCAAAGGGAGGCGAAGTGGTTGGATTATTGCTGGGAGAAAATGCAGAAAATCTTGCCAAACAGATGATTCAATATGGTGCCGACCGTGTCTTAGTATCTGAACACAGCGATTTACAGGCTTATACACCAGATGGGTTTACACAAGCTGTTTTACAGGTAGTAGAGTCAGAAAAACCTGAAGGATTGTTTATCGGACATACTTCAATCGGAAAAGATTTGGCACCGCGTATTGCGGCGAAGCTTAAATCAGGGTTAATTTCTGATGCCGTCAATCTTGAAGTAAGCGGAGATGACGTTGTATTCACTCGTCCAATATACTCCGGGAAAGCATTTGAGAAGAAAGTGGTAACAGATGGATTACTATTTGGCACAATTAGACCAAATAATATTAATCCGCTTGAAAAAGATGAAGCACGCAGCGGAGATATTACGTTGGTGGATCTTGAAATCAAAAACTTAAGGACGATTATTAAAGAAATCGTTCGTAAAACAGCTAGTGGTATTGATCTTTCAGAGGCGAAAATTATTGTATCAGGGGGACGTGGTGTTAAGAGTAAGGAAGGATTTAAGGTTCTTCAGGAGCTCGCAGATGCATTAGGCGGTGCTGTTGGTGCGTCGCGCGGTGCTTGTGATGCCGACTTTTGTGATTACGCGATGCAAATCGGTCAAACCGGGAAAGTCGTTACACCGGATCTTTATATTGCATGCGGAATTTCTGGTGCCATACAGCACGTTGCTGGAATGTCCAACTCAAAGGTGATAGTTGCCATTAATAAGGATCCTGAGGCAAATATTTTCAGTATTGCCGAATATGGGATTGTCGGAGATTTATTTGAAGTTGTTCCATTATTAGTTGAAGAGTTTAAGAGTGTTGCAGTTAACTAACATAATAAATTTTAATGGGAGGGGCTCATATCCTCCCGTTTATTTCAACCATGGGGGATGAAAGATGTTATCATTACTGAATTTACTTGCTTTCCTAGCCGTGGCTGGATATGCAGTCTATTTATTTATCAATCTTGTATATACTCGTGTTTTATTTATCAAGCTCGGCAAACAAGCACATTTTGAACCAAACCTGAAAGAAAGAATCAATCTCGTATTAAAAAACGGCTTTGGTCAATCTAAATTATTTAAAGACAAGAAAAGCGGTATCATGCATTTAGTCTTATTTTACACTTTTTTTATCATCCAGGTAGGACTAATTGAATTAATCATAAAGGGATTTAGTAAAGGCTATGAATTTCCTTTTGGTGAAGCGCATAAATATTTCAGTTTATTGCAGGAATGGGCAACGTTCCTTATGCTCCTTGCGGTTGTGTATGGCTTTTACCGCCGTTACGGAGAAAAGTTAAAGCGCTTGCAGTGGAAGCGTGATGGCAAAGCTGCATTTGTTTATATAGCACTATGTACGCTAACTTCATCCATCCTGCTTACATTGGGATTCGAAGCGATCATGCTACATCATGAACCAAATCTCGTGTATGCTCCATTTTCCGGTACCGTTGCACTGCTGTTTTCCGGTATCGGGACTAAGACTGGTACAGTGCTGTTCTATGTATTTTGGTGGGTACATATGTTAACTGTATTTACCTTTATGGTCTTTGTGCCACAGTCCAAGCAATTTCATGAGTTATTTGCAATGATCAATATTTTCTTTAAGAAAAGCGGCCCAGTAGGAAAATTAAAGAAAATTGATTTCGAGGATGAGACAGCGGAAGAATTCGGTGTCGGAAAAATTGAGGATTTTACACAGGCACAGCTAATTGATTTGTACGCATGTGCCGAATGCGGGCGATGCACAAATATGTGCCCTGCTTCAGGAACTGGAAAAACATTGTCTCCAATGGATCTGATTGTGAAAATGAGAAATCATTTAACAGAAAAAGGAGCAGCGATTACCTCAAGACAGCCATGGGCGCCTGCCTTTGCTTTTAAAAACACAAGAGCCAACCATCTGGCTTTAGCAGGAAGTGGTGCCGAAGAGGTTGCAGCGACTATGGAAAGTGTCCGTTTAATTGGGGATGTAATTACAGAGGAAGACATTTGGGCCTGTACAACTTGTCGAAACTGCGAGGACCAATGTCCCGTGGCGAACGAGCATGTGGATAAAATAATCGACCTGCGCCGCTATCTTGTTTTAACCGAAGGAAACTTGAATAGTGATGCACAGCGTGCTATTACGAATATTGAAAGGCAGGGAAATCCTTGGGGAATGAACCGCAAGGAACGTGCTAATTGGCGTGAAGAATTGGAAAATGCGGCCGTTCCAACAGCAAAAGAATTGAAAAAGGCGGGAGAAGAGTTTGAGTATCTGTTCTTTGTCGGATCAATGGGCTCATATGATAACCGCAGTCAAAAGCTGACACAGTCATTCGTGCGCGTGCTGAATCAGGCAGGAGTAAAATTTGCTATTCTAGGTAACGAGGAAAAGAACTCCGGAGATACGCCGCGGAGAATTGGAAATGAATTTTTATTCCAGGAGCTGGCCAATGCCAATATTGAAACCTTTAAGAAGTATGATGTGAAGAAAATTGTTACGATGGATCCCCATGCCTTTAATACAATGAAAAATGAGTATCCAGAGTTCGGACTTGAAGCAGAAGTATTCCATCATACAGAATTAATTGCTACATTATTAAAAGAAGGAAAATTGACTCCAAGGAATTCTGTTGAAGAAACGATTACCTTCCATGATTCCTGTTATTTAGGCCGCTATAATAATGTATATGATGCTCCACGTGAAATACTGCGAGCGATTCCAGGTGTTAAATTGGTTGAAGCTGAAAGAAACAGGGAGAATGCCATGTGCTGCGGTGCCGGCGGCGGGAGAATGTGGATGGAGGAAGATTCAGGCACACGTATTAATTTAGCTAGGACAGATCAGCTTCTGGAGAAGAATCCAACCATTATTGCAAGTGGCTGTCCATATTGCTTAACCATGCTGGGCGATGGTACAAAGGCAAAAGAAGTGGATGAAAAAGTTCGTACGCATGATGTGGTAGAAATATTAGAAAAAGCACTGTAATGAAAAGACTGTCAGGAGTTGCCAACCAAGTACAAAAGATTGGCAGCTCCTCAAAGTGTCAAGAATCAATGCCCTATTATGCGTTGAAAAGTCTTACTATTCAAAATAGTATATAAAAAAATAAGAGGACTATTGGAGGAAACATCATGAAAATTGAAAAGGTAATGGTTGTAGGTTCAGGCCAGATGGGCAGCGGAATTGCTCAAGTGCTTGCGCAAACAGGCTACCACGTTATTTTAAATGATATTAAGCAGGAATTTGTTCAAAAAGGAATCGCTAAAATCGGGAAGCAGCTAGATCGTGATATTCAAAAGGGCCGGAGAACAGAAGAAGAAAAAGCAGAATTACTTTCTAAAATCGCTATCTCAAACGATTTAAACGATGCCAAAGACGTTCAACTAGTAATTGAAGCAGCGACAGAAAATAAAGAGATTAAGCTTGGTATTTTCCGTAAGCTGGATGAATTAGCACCTGAAAATGCCATTTTAGCTACAAATACATCTTCACTGCCAATAACAGAGATTGCTGCGGTAACTAAGCGTCCTGAACAAGTCATAGGTATGCATTTCTTCAATCCAGTACCAGTCATGAAGCTGGTTGAGATAAATAGAGGACTGGCTACATCAGAGGAAACCTTCTCAATTATAGAAGATTTGGCGAAGGAAATGAAAAAAGTTCCAGTAGCCATAAAAGACTTTCCGGGCTTTGCTGTTAATCGTATATTAATTCCGATGATTAACGAAGCCATTTATACCGTTTATGAAGGAATTGCTTCGCCAGAAGGAATCGATGAAGTAATGAAACTCGGCGCTAACCATCCAATGGGACCAATTACTCTTGCCGACTACATCGGATTAGATACATGCCTGGCAATTATGGAAGTTCTATATGAAGGATTTGGTGATCCTAAATACCGTCCATGTCCGTTATTAAGAAAATATGTGGAAGCAGGCTGGCTTGGCGTGAAAACAGGTCGTGGGTTCTATGTGTATAACTAAAGGAGAAAATACGATGAAGGATTTTAATACGATTACCTATGTAGTTAATGAGAATATTGCTGTTATTACAATTAATCGCCCGAAGTTTTTAAATGCTCTTAATACAGAGGTGCTGAAGGAATTGTCAGAAGCAGTTGATTTAATTGCTGGCGATTCATCAGTGCTTGCCGTCATTGTTACAGGTGCCGGTGAAAAGGCTTTTGTTGCCGGGGCAGATATAGCAGAAATGCAAACGAAGAATGTACTGGAGGCCCGTGAATTTTCTAGTTTAGGGAATAAGATTTTTTCAAAGCTAGAGAATTTACCAAAACCCGTTATTGCTGCAGTCAATGGTTTCGCGCTTGGCGGCGGCTGCGAGCTGGCTATGGCATGTGACATTCGTATCGCCGGTAATAAGGCAAAATTTGGCCAGCCTGAAGTAGGACTTGGTATTATGGCAGGCTTTGGCGGGTCCCAGCGTCTAGCACGACTTGTTGGGACTGGGATTGCAAAGGAACTGTTGTTTACAGGAGAAATGATTCAAGTTGAACGTGCCTATGAAATTGGATTAGTGAATCGAATTGTAGATTCGTCTGAAGTAGTAGAGGAAGCCCGAAAAATGGCTGAGTTGATTTCCACTAAGTCGCCGCTTGGTGTCAGCTTTTCTAAAAAGGCTGTCAATGAAGGGGTAAACCTTGACCTTGAACGAGCGTTATCATTAGAAGCGGAATTATTTGGCTCTCTTTTCTCAACTAAGGATCAAACGGAAGGCATGACAGCCTTTTTAGAAAAACGGCAGGCTGTTTTTAGCGGCAAATAAAGATTGCTTGATTGCGAATTTATTAACCTAATAGTAAAAGTTCATACCAATTAAGGGAGGCTAAATATGAGTATTAAAACCTTATATCAATCAAAAATTACTACCGCAGAGGAAGCAGTACGTTTTATTGAGCCGGGAGAGGTCATTGTATTTCCTATTAATCCAGGAGAGCCTCCTGCTTTATTAGCAGCACTGCCGACCAATCAAAAGCTTACTGGAAACTCGCTTTACAGGATGCTGCCTGGATATCCGCTCTTAGAAACGGGCCCAGAGATAATAAAGCAAGTGTCTATTTTCTTAAGTGGGCAGGATCGAAAGGCATTTAGTGAAGGCTTCAGTGATTTATTGCCTAACCATTTTTCCGATATCCCTGCATTGATAAAAATAGCATCGCCAGCACCGGTCATTATGGCTGCAGTATCTCCAATGGATGAAAATGGCTATTTTTCACTCGGAACAAGTGTCAGCTATGTCGGCGATTTGTTGAAGGATGCGAAATCAATCATTCTTGAAGTCAATCAAAAAATGCCTTATACCTATGGTGAACAGAATCAAATCCATATCAGCCAGGTTACGGCCCTTATTGAAAATGATTTTGATCTGCCTACACTGCCTGAGCCGATTTTGAATGATAAGGATACAAAAATCGGTCAGACGATTGCAGAGCTAATCCAAAATGGGGATACGTTGCAAATTGGTTTTGGTTCCATGCCGAATGCGGTTATGGAATATCTGAAGGACCACCGTGATCTTGGAATATATACAGAAATGCTTCCTGATAAAGTGGTAGATTTATATGAAAAAGGTGTCATAACAAATGCCAATAAAAAAATCTACAACGGGAAGACAACAGCGACCTTCGCCCTTGGCTCAAAAAGATTATACGATTTCATGAACAAGAATGAGGATATTCTCATGCTGCCATGTCAGGTAAGTAATGATCTTCGCAATATTGCACAGCTGGATAATCTTGTTTCAGTAAATTCTACTGTTGAAGTTGATTTCTTTGGCCAGTGTAATTCTGAGGTTATTGGAGGGAAGTACTATTCATCTACTGGCGGACAGGCGGATTTTGCCAAAGGTGTTCGAATGACTGAAAATGGTCGCGGAATCATCTGTCTTTATTCAACAGCTAAAAATGATTCGATTTCAAAGATTGTACCAATGCTTTCAGAAGGATCAGTTGTGAGCACTTCGAAAAATGATGTAGATTATATTGTAACAGAGTTTGGAAAAGCTGAACTGCGTGGAAAAACCGTGCAAGGACGGACGGAAGCGTTGATTAAAATTGCCCATCCAAAGTTTAGAGAGCAGCTTGCATTTGAAGCGACCAAGCGAGGCTTTCTGCCAAAGAAGAACTTTTTTATGATATAGCCTTTAAACAAGGTCGATTATTCATTGCTATTACGCTGTGAATAATCGATCCTTTTAGCATCTTTTGTCTATTAAATGGAAAGAAAAGACTAAAACCTCTTTATAAAAGTGTTGAAGAATAATACTATTAGAAATATCAAACTATTCTTTTTTATTAGTAAAGGGGTTAAATTGGGGATGGATCGACCTACATTAAATATAAATCAAAAGAATGATCTGCTTTATGTGAACGATGAAAGACACTTATTGCTTCCAAGCAGTTCATTTGGAATACTTCAACGGGATTTAGTTGAACATATTGGATTACATCGAATGAAGACCTTCTTTTTCAAACACGGTGAGAATATTGGTATTAATGATGCAAACGAGGTTATGAAGAATTCATCTATGAGTATCACAGAAAAAATTGATCATTACATCGCTCTTCGCTCCCTAAAAGGCTATGTAAAATCTACGATTCAAGAAAAAGAATTAGCATTAGAAGATGAGGAAGTGACAACATTTAGGTTCAAAGGAATTTGGGAAGATTCTTTTGAGGCCGAACAGTATATAAAACATATGGGACTATCCGATCATCCGATTTGCTATACACTGATGGGATACGCAAGCGGGGCGATATCCTATATTATTGGTAAACAGGTATTTTTTAAAGAACACCAGTGCAAAGGAGAGGGAGCACCCTACTGCATTTGGGAAGGTCGTTTAATTTCCGATTGGGATGATACAGCCTACCAGGAGTTTCAAAATAATAAAGAACTCCTAATCTTAAAAGAACTAGAACAAACAAATGAAAAGCTCCTACATGAAAAAAATAATTTATCGATGGTTATGAAGATGGAGCAGGAGCTTACAGATAGTGTGGCAAAGGGTATCAATATGAAGGAACTAATGAATATCGTTGAAAAACAAATCAAGGTACCAGTTGTAGTTGAGGATTTATATCAGCAGGTTGTACTAGTTAAAGGAATGACAAAAGAGGAGTATGAGCCGATTAGGAAAGAATTTTTCAATAGTTTAAAAACGGAAGCACCAATTCAATCCATCACAAAAATTAAGCACTCGCAATGTATGAGACTTGTGTCACCTATCTATCTTCAGGAAAAAATTGTCGGTTATTGCTCCTTCTTATATATGGAGAACAAAAGCAAACTGGACATCCATCCGATGATAATCAATCGAGTGTCGACTGTCTGCTCCGTCATTTTATTAAATGAAAAAGTGAAATTGGAATCAACGGAGCGGATGAAGGGATATTTCTTTGAGGAAATCATGAATGGAAAATATCAAACCGAACAAGCCATAATGAGCAGGGCGCTCTTCATCGAATTGGACTTCACAGGCGGCTATCATGCCATCCAACTAAAATATATCGTGCCGAACAAACAGGATAAACTCAATCCTGGATTACATAATGAAATCTTTGAATCGGTAACCAAATATATGTCGGATAAAGGAATTCATGTCTTAATTGGTGAAAAAACAGACAGCCTGCTGCTACTTTTGCCTGTCAAACAATTAGGAGAGAAAAAAGTTGAGCACGTCATTTATCCGTTTATGTCTTACCTGAGGAAAAGACTCCGAGAAATTGGGTGGTATGCAGGGGTGAGTTCAAAATATGATCGAGTGCTTGATGAAGTAAAGGGAGCCTTTAATGAAGCATATACAGCTGTAAAGCTTTCTACGAAGGATACACCCGTTACCTTTTTTTACGAGCTGGGGATTCTTGGCGTACTTGTTAATGATGAAAATAAGACAGCCATCCGCAAGCTTGCTGAATGGACCTTAGGAGATTTATATAAAAACCTCGATGAAAGCAAAGTGGAATTAATTGGTACTTTGTATTCGTTTCTTACAAATGGCGGGAACTTTGAACAAACGGCAGAGCAACTATCCATTTCAATCAGCGGGCTCCGCTATCGTTTAAATAAAATCACAAAACTATTAGGCAGTGATTTTCGTGACCCCGAAAGAAGATTTCAATTGCTTTTAGCATTAAAATCATTAATCGTTCTTGAGGATGAGTGGCTGGATATTCGATAAAAAATAGAAGGAGCTAAGTTGTCTTATCATAATTCTATCAATTCCCACATACATTTCTAGTAATAGTAGATTAGATAGATTGCATACTAGATTCTAGTCGATTGCTCTTTACTATAAATGAAAAAATGGGGGGAGTAGCCTTGTCAGAAATTAAATACAGTCAGTATGACTTAATTAATAAGGAAATAAAAGAATTAGATGAAAAAGGCTTTGCGAATCGATTTATGAATTTCATTTTAACAGATAGGAGACTGCCGTTTAAACTAAAGGTACCGAATGACCTTTATCAGCGCGCTGAAGTCTTATGCGAAGATGTTGAAGAAATGAAGGATGATACTAAATCCTTTACACAAGCCCATTTAGTTGTGTATATTTTTAGGGAATTTCTAGATGAGGTACGGAAAAATGATGGGAATCTCCGACCATTTCAGATGAAATTAAATAACCGAATCAAAGATTTACCGATGATTAACGGCCAGCCTTTACTACCGCAAAAGAGTAAAACAACACTTCATACGAAAATAGGGAGAAAAGAGGTTCTTCGAGCTGAAGTATTTCTTAAGGACCTTTCGTTTCTCTCCAATCATGATCTAACAGTAGAAAAACTTATTGAAATCGTTTATCTAGACTTTTTGGTTGAATATCAGCAGGGCAGACGAAAAAAAGTGTTGAAAGAAATAGTTGACGCAATTGATCAATGAAAAGTCATTCACATCCTTTGTTTGGAGGATTTCTTTTAGGGTGTCCCCCATTATAATAATTAATTTATTCAAACAATTATTTTTCTATAGGAAGAGGGTAAGTTAATCAAGATAACTGATTTTTTGGAGGTAGCTATGCCCGAATATGTAATCGTAATTGGTCGTGCGGCGTTATCGTTCATTGTATTATTTACCCTCGCAAGAATCCTTGGAAAAAAACAAATCTCTCAGCTAACCTTCTTTGATTATGTTGTTGGGATTGCTATAGGTGATATGGCATCAACGATTTCGATTGATCGTTCCATGAAGTTTATCAATGGAGTAATCGGTTTGCTCGTTTATACAGGTTTATCATTGCTCATTGTTTATGGTGCTCTCAAATCCTTTAAATTTCGGGATTTAGTGGAGAGCAGTCCGTCTATTTTGATCAAAGATGGAAAAATTATGGAGGATACGTTAGCAAAGCATAGATTAACCTTTGATGACTTACTTAATGGGCTAAGAGTACAAGGAGCCTTTAACCTTTCCGAGGTTGAAATGGCTATTTTAGAAACAGATGGACAGATTAGTGTGATGAAAAAGCCTCAGTACCAGTCGATAACACCTAATGATATTGGTATACATGTTGATGAAGATCATGGACCTTCTCTAATTATCGTGGATGGTTTTTTTTTAGAAAAACGTTTAACTTATCTTGGGTATTCAAAAGAGTGGTTTCTAGATGAAATCAAGAAGCAAGGGGCTGAGGATGTGAAGGATGTCTTTTTTGCTCACTTAAACTCAGATGGGACGGTATATGTTGACTTATATAAAGATGAGCAAAAAGGAAAGCAGGATAGCCAAAAACCACAGATTGCTGCGAAATTAAGAAGAATTCAAGCTGATTTAGAAAGCATCGCTGCTCAATCAAACAGTAGAATCGCTAAGCAAATGTATTATAATCAATCAAAGGAGCTACAAAATGTAATTAAAAAAATCAATCCTTACATAAAAGAAATACCGGCTGGGAATTAACCTATGATTTATTATTTATTGGGTATAACTATTTATAGAAAATAGGAAACGATGAATATTAATATCCAAATCGTTAAATGATAAAATATCATCCATTCTGTGAAGTAGTAAACGAAACACTATGTATTATGCATAAATGGTATAATCGGGAGGACAACAATGAGAAGGATCAATCCAGGTTCCGTCAACTCTTACATTAAATATGGAAATCTTAAAATACCGAAGATTATTCAATGTGAGTGTCCAGGATGCAGAAAAACAACTGAATTTATGCTTAATGCTAACTACCAGAGCAGTAAGAATGGCATTGTAACGGAATGCAGCTGTCCTGAATGTAAAAAGCAGTCCGCTTTTATCATCATGACGAAGGAAGTTATTGATGAGCAGGGTGAATATGCCGATACGTATATTTATGACCTGCAAGATTCAATCCATCCGATACATCAGATAGAAAATCTACCTAATATTCCTAAGGATCTTACGAGGGCCTATCGCTCAGCAATTAATGTATATCAATCAAGAGAAACGTCAGCAACAGCTGTTATGTCAAAACGAGTTATTGAAAGTATCCTAAAACACTTCCTCGGAGAAAACAGTAATGGCCAGCCCTTGTCTAAACAGCTGGAACTATTGCCTGATCAGGTTGACTTGGATAGACCTATCCATTCACTCAGTAAACTATTAGAAACGGATAAGACATTGCATCGGATGCTTGAATTAGAAACAGAAATGGATTATGAGACGACCTCTTTATTAATGGACTTATTAGAAAGCCTAATTGAGTATCTTTTTATCCTTCCAGGAAAAATTGAAGTGACAAATTCGAAATTAGCCAATAAGTTTAAATAATATAGATCTAAATATATTTTTACTAGAAGCTAGCTGCCTTAACAAAGGGCAGCTACTTTTTGTGGTTCTGTATTTATTTCTTAAAATGTTCATTCGACTTTTCAATAGAATAATGCTATAACTAATTTGAAAATAATCAATATTTTAAAATATTTCAATGAAAAGTGCCAATTAAATTGTACGAATAGGTGGGATGCCAACTATGAGAAAAAATACTTTAAAAGAAAAGATAGATCAAAATAAAAAGGTGTTTGGTACTTGGATTATGACCAATAGCCTCGATAATGCAGAGATACTTGGTCATACTGGAGTAGATTTTATTATGATTGATGCGGAGCATGGTTCAATGGACCTTGAATCAGCCGGAAGGATGGTTTCGGTTATCAGGGGTACACAAGCGACTCCGCTACTTAGGGTTGCCGGAAACGAGAAGTCTTTAATTAAAAAAGGACTTGATACAGGTGCTTCAGGAGTCATGATTCCAATGGTAAATACAAAAGAAGAGGCAGAAGAAGCCGTAAGCTATTGTAAATATCCGCCTGTCGGCGTTCGTGGTATGGGGGCTGGACGTGCTGTTCTATTCGGTGCAGCTGCTGAGGAATATGAGGACTACTATTCGAAGGCGAACGAAGAAGTACTGGTTATCCTCCAAATTGAACATCATACAGCAGTTGAAAATATAGAGGAGATTCTCTCTGTTCCAAATATCGACATAGCCTTCATCGGTCCCTATGATTTAAGTACGTCGATGGGGCTTCAGGGGCAGGTAAACCATCCAGATGTTTTGAAAAACTATCAAAAAGTAATTGAGGCCTGTGAAAAATTTAATGTGATACCTGGAATCATGACTTGGACAGATGGAATTCAGCAGCATCTCGAAATGGGCTTCAAATTTCTTCTCGGAGGTATGGACGGAGCGATTCTTTATAACGGAGTCAAATCGCTGGTAAATGAATTTAATGATTTTGCTTAAATAGAATTGGGTGTCAGGCACCACAAAAGAGACAAATGTTTTCATTTGTCTTTTTGTGGTGCCTGACACTCCATGTTATAAGGCTAATCTAAGAATCCTCCTAAACAAGCTTTAGATAATATAGTAAAATAAAATTCTGCAGAAAGAAACAAAATCACTCACTTGAACAAATATAGGTTTTGAGTTTGTGCCGAGGGAAGGGGGGGGTTTTCTGAAAAGTAAGAAACCATCCTTACAGAAGAAAATTTTTGGTCTGGTTCTATTACTTGGATTATTGTTAATCCTGCTACTGACAGGATTTTTCAGCTATATGGAAAGCAAGCAAATTGAGGGAAATAAGGGTAGGATGGCATTGGGAATTTCTAAGACGGTATCGTTTATGCCGACTATTATTGATGCCTTTGAGACAAGCGATCCGGCACGTACCATTCAGCCTTTGGCTGAGAAGATACGGAAAGAAACTGGCGCAGAGTTTGTTGTTATTGGAAACAAAGAGGGGATAAGATACTCTCATCCTTTACCATCAAAGATTGGGAAAAAGATGACCGGAGGGGACAATGTTTGGGCGATTAAGGAGGCTGAATATTATGTTTCCAAAGCAAAGGGGTCACTAGGACCATCCATCAGAGGAAAATCTCCCATCTTGAACAATAGGGGAGAGGTTATTGGAATTGTTTCCGTAGGTTTTCTACTTGAGGACGTTCAAGAACAAATTCTAACTAGTATCTTCAAGGTCCTGCTCGTTTCCCTATTTGCTCTTTTGCTTTCATTCATTGGCAGTATCCTTTTGGGAAGAAACATTCGTAAAGATACATTGGGGCTTGAGCCATATGAAATTGCAGCCCTTTATAAGGAAAAGAACGCTGTGCTTCATGGCGTAAAAGAAGGAATCTTAGCCATCAATAAAGAGGGCTATATTACTATGATGAATCAGCCGGCAAAAAGACTTTTACACATTCAACGTTCAGTCCGAAATAGTAAGGTAGATGGGTTGTTTCCATCAGAATACTTATATGAAGTGTTGAAGACAGGAAATGCACAAGAGGATAAAGAAATGGTATGGGGAGATAAAACCGTTATCGTGAATTGTACACCGCTTTTTGATGATAAAGAGGTTAGTGGTGTTGTAGCATCATTCCGTGATAAAACAGAAATACAACAAATGGTGAATACAATTTCTGAAGTTAATCGCTATTCAGAGGATTTACGCGCCCAGACACATGAATTTACAAATAAGCTGTATGTTTTATCAGGGCTTCTTCAATTAGGCGAGTATGAGGATGCGATTGATATGATCCAAAAGGAAACAAAGGTATTGCAAGTTCAGAATTCAGTTGTATTTAACCAAATTCAAGATTCAAAGATACAGGCGATTCTATTAGGAAAACTAGGTAAAGCCTCAGAAAAGAAAATCGAGTTTGTGATTTCTCCTGACAGTGATTTAGAAACATTGCCGTCCCATTTGAATCTATCAAACCTCATTGTCATTATTGGAAACATTATCGATAATGCTTTTGAAGCTGTAAGTGGCCTAGATTTTCCAAAGGTACAATTTTTCACTACAGATATTGGCAGTGATATTATCTTTGAGATTTCAGACAATGGTGAGGGAATTGATGAAAAAGAAATTTCGCTGCTTTTTGACAGGGGTTTTTCGTCTAAAAAAGGGGACTTGCCTAGAGGCTACGGGCTCTCCAATGCAGAAGAAGCTGCAGTAAAAATGAATGGAATGATTGAGGTTCATAGTAATCCAGAATCCGGCACGGTCTTTACCGTGTATCTTCCTAAGGAATATAAGAGGAGTTGAAATATTGGATCCTATAAAAGTAGTCATTGCGGAAGATGATTTTCGAGTGGCTGAAATACATGAGAAATTTTTAAAACGGTTTACAGAAGTTGCAGTGGTTGGACGAGCATTGAATGGGGAGCAAACCCTTCAAATACTGTCTGAGCATTCCCCAGACTTATTGCTATTAGATGTCTATATGCCTGATATGCTTGGAGCTGATTTGCTTCCTTTGATTCGGGAGCGTTTTCCAAAGGTTAGTATCATTATGATAACAGCTGCGACCGAAAAAAGCTTCATAGAAAAAGCCTTAAGCTATGGAGTAGACAATTACTTAATCAAGCCTGTAAATAGGGAGAAATTTAATGAAGTAATGTTAGATTATATTAAAAAATATTCCCTTTTATCCTCCAAGCAAGAGGTCGATCAGCATTATGTGGATCAGCTTTTTGGTCATAAAAAGCCAAAGATGGTAAAAAAACATACCGGCTTACCAAAAGGAATTGATGAAATTACCCTTGGAAAGGTGAAGACCATTTTATTACATCAAAAACAGGGTCTCTCTGCTGAAGAGGTTGGTAATGAAATGGGGGTTTCGAGAATAACTGCACGGCGGTACCTGGAATATTTAACATCAATCAGGGAAACAAAAGCGGAAGTCGTTTATGGAACAGTCGGAAGGCCAGAGCGAAAGTATTACCCTATTATGTAAGGGTGCCTATGAGGCATCCTTTTATTAATTATTGAACAAAGATACTGAATTAATTATTACGGCGTGAACATTATGTACAAAATTGATATTTATTTACGATAATAACATTATTTTGTAAACGTTCTCATTTTAGAATATTTTCACTATTATTAATTTACTAACAAATGAGGTGATGATAAATGCTAGCAATATTAGGATTTTTAATGATTATTGTATTTATGGTATTAATTATGACAAGAAGGATATCAGCAATGATTGCACTTATTGTTATACCTGTTGTGTTTGCATTGATCGGAGGATTCGGAAAAGATATAGGGCCTATGGCGCTTGAAGGAATAAAAAGTGTTGCGCCAACCGGAATCATGATATTGTTCGCTATCCTCTTTTTCGGTATTATGATTGACGCTGGAGTATTTGATCCAATCATATCTACTATCTTGAAAATTGTAAAAGGTGACCCAGTTAAAATAGCGATTGGTACTGCAGTACTCGCTCTATTAATCTCACTTGACGGGGATGGAACAACTACATATATGATTACAATTTCAGCAATGCTTCCTTTATATAAACGGATTGGAATGAGACCGTTAATCTTGGCTGGAATAGCTGTATCATCTTCAGGAGTTATGAACCTTCTTCCATGGGGAGGTCCTACTGCGAGAGCAATGACTGCCCTGCAGCTGGAAATGGGCGATGTTTTTACTCCTGTTATCCCAAGCATGATTGGAGGCATAGTATTTGTTTTATTCATGGCCTACTGCCTTGGTAGGAAAGAACGGAAACGGATTGGCGTTCTAGAAATTGATTACGGGACAGTCGCGATGATGGCCGCAACATCAGAAGCTGATATTCTTAAACGACCAAAACTAATACTTGTTAATTATCTATTGATCATCGTTCTATTGGTAGCACTTATTCAAGAGCTGCTTCCGGCTACGGTATTGTTTATGCTTGGATTTGCAATTGCGATAACATTGAATTATCCCAATTTGCATGAACAAAAAGAGCGGATTATGCACTATGCAGATAATGCATTGTCTGTTGTATCGATGGTTTTTGCTGCAGGTATTTTCACGGGGGTTCTCGCTGGAACAGAAATGGTAGACGCTATGGCCAATTCGATGATTACTCATATTCCGGATAATCTTGGTTCACAATTAACGATTATTACAGCTGTTATCAGTGCACCTTTTACATTCTTTATGTCAAATGATGCCTTTTATTACGGTGTACTGCCATTGCTTTCCAAAGCAGCAAGCATATACGGAATTGACCCGGCTTTAATTGCGAGGGCATCCCTGCTAGGACAACCTGTTCACCTTTTAAGCCCATTAGTACCTTCCACGTATTTATTAGTCGGAATGGTTGGAGAAGATTTTGGAGATTTGCAGCGCATGTTTTTAAAATGGGCCTGCGGGTCGACTTTAGCTATGATGATCGTTGCTGTTGTCCTATCTATAATTTAAATCTATTATTATGATAAACAACTATTAAAGTTTGATAAAGTCCAAAAACTTGAGATTTAAAGTTTTTGGACTTTGTTGATGTTAAAGAAAAGGCAGGGTGTATATTATGGATGTATTCTTTCTAATCTTATTAAATGTAGTGTTACCTGTGTTTGTACTAATTGTCATAGGAGTGTTTCTCCATAGAAGGTTTCAATTTGATATGAACACATTATCAAAATTAAATAACTATTTGCTCATGCCAGCAGTTAGTTTTGTGAATGTATACCAAAATAACATTGGTGGGAAAACACTTGTTCATATTCTAGGATTTTTAGCAGCTCAAGGATTGTGCTTAATGTTCATAAGCTCGGCCATGGCAAAAATCGCAAAATTCGAGAATGGATTAGCCTCAACCTTTAAAAATAGTATCGTACTAAATAACTCTGGAAATTTTGGCATGCCAGTCAGTCAGCTTGTATTTCAGCATAACCCTGCAGGTGCATCGATTCAGGTGGTTGTTATGATTTTTCAAAATCTATTGACTTATACATACGGTCTATTAAATTCTGTCTCTGTGGATCGAAGCGGATTACAAGCAGTAAAGGAATTTCTAAAAAATCCAGTCATTTATGCTTTTGCCTTAGGATTAATCCTTCAGGTTACGAATATAAAACTGCCTGATTTTTTATGGACTCCTATTGAAAATACTTCAAATGCTTTTATAGCTGTAGCTCTGATTACCCTTGGTGCACAAAGTGCCTATATTAAAATAAGACATTTTTCGGTTGAATTATATTTGAGCTTATTTGGCCGTCTGATTCTTTCACCTATTGTGGCCTTTACGATTATTTTGATCTTCAATCTCGAGGGAACGACCGCACAGGCATTATTTATAGCAAGCTCTTTCCCTACGTCAAGAAACAGCGCCTTATTCGCATTAGAATACGGCAATCACCCGGAATATGCCGCACAAGCTGTTTTAATGTCTACTATTTTTAGTATCATCACGGTAACAACAGTTGTTTATTTGTCAACCATCCTATTTTAGGTAGAATGAATAAATTGGATTAAATCATATTAATCCAATTGGATGAGTACAAAAACGATATTTTGCTTTATTATACATATTGGTAGTACACTAAAGTAATAGTTTTATAGGACAACGGGGTGGTTTCAATTCTTATAAAATAATTTGTGAAAAGGAGTACAGACAAATGTTGGTAAAGCTTATTTTTCCATTGCTAGCATTGATAGGCGGCATGGCACTCGCGACACAGGGGCAAATTAATGGCGGCCTGGGTAAAAAGGTTGGCGTAATAGAAGGTTCCTTTATTAGCTTTTCAATTGGAACATTGGCTTTATTATTCATTCTATTATTTTTTGGAAATGGCAACATTTCAAGCGTATCACAGGTGCCTAAATGGCAATTAATTGGGGGCTTATTAGGAGCTTTTTATGTGGTCGTGCAGGTTATTGTTGTTCCTAAAATAGGAGTTTCAGCTTCTTTAATGGCCGTAATTGTCGGTCAGATTATTCTAGGCGCAGTAATTGATCACTATGGATTTTTTGGCGGTCATCGTTTTCCAATTGATAAACAGAAATTAATCGCCATTTTATTATTGTTATTTTCATTATATTTATATATGAAAAAATAATAGCAAACAAGGAGAGGGAGGAAGGACAATGAAAATAGGTTTTATCGGATTAGGAACAATGGGACATCCAATGGCCCATCATATTCTGAAAAATGGATATGAGCTGGTGATTTATAATCGTACGATCGAGAAAATGAATACTCTTGAACAAAAGGGTGCTATTGTTGCCCATTCTCCCAAAGAAGTTGCTGAGCAATGTGAAATTGTTTTCACAATGCTGACAGCAGATGCTGCTGTTAAGGAAGTGATTCTTGGTGAGGATGGCGTTGTCTATGGCGCAAAACCTGGCCTAGTTGTTGTCGACTCCAGCACAATTTCACCTGAGACAAGTAAAAGGGTGGCTGCAGAGCTTGAAAAGGTTCAGATTGACATGCTAGATGCGCCTGTAACTGGTAGTGAACCACAAGCAATTGAAGGGATATTAACCTTTATGGTAGGCGGTAAAAAAGAAATTTTCGAAAAATGCCTGCCACTATTTAATATCATGGGCAAGAACGCCTATTATATAGGAGACCATGGAAAGGGATCCTACACGAAGCTGGCTAATAATTCCTTAGCTGCAATTAATCTATTAGCATTCTCAGAAGCCATGACGATGGCAGCAAAAGCAGGAGTTGATCCAGAAATCTTTGTAAAGGTTGTCAGTGGCGGGGGGGCCAGAAGCGCCATGGTCGAGAACAAAGCAGAAAAAGTGATGAACCGCGATTTTACCCCACATTTTATGGCACAGCTGTTACATAAGGACCTTGGTCTTGCTGCTGAGGTCGCAAAGGAATTAGAGATCTCTACACCGATGCTTGGAGTAGGAAAAGAGATTTTTCAAATGGCCAAGGCAAAGGGGTATGGTACAGAAGATATGAGTGCCGTTATTAAATGCTATGAAGAATGGGCTGGTATTACCGTTTCCAAGGTAAAAGAAGAAGTCTAATAAACCTAAAACGCCGTTAAAACAGTTGAGTTTAACGGCGTTTTTGCATTTTATTTAACGACAGCACCAGGTGCCCTATTTTGATTTTCAATTTTGCTAACTGCTTCAGCACTTGTATCAACTCGTTTTACAAATAGGGCTAATACTAGTGCTACAATATTTACGATAAATGTAACGTAGAAGGAATATTGAATACCGGTTAATAATGCCTGCTGTGTTAATGCAGCGGTTGTAGCCTCTGTTAAAGTTGTTGGATCAACGCTTGACATTAAACTTGTAGCTTCTGATTTTGTAACAGAGTTCATAATCGTTACCAAAACAGCTGTACCAATGGAACCAGCAACTTGTTGCGCTGTATTATTAATCGCTGTACCGTGTGGATTTAAACGAGTTGGCAGCTGGTTTAATCCATTTGTCATTATTGGCATCATTACCATTGACATTCCGAACATACGCAATGAGTAAATCAAAATAATATGGGTATAGCTGGAATCGATTTGAAGGTGTGCAAGCATGTATGTTGATACAGCCGTAACCGTTAGTCCGATTATTGCTAGAATGCGAGGACCAAATCGATCGAAAAGCTTACCAGTAATAGGGGACATTATTCCCATTATAACTGCACCAGGTAACATCATAAGACCTGAGTCTAGCGGTGAGATTCCGCGAACACTTTGTACATATGCAGGTGTTAAAATCATACCGGAAAACATGGCGATTGAGTTTACAATAGAAATAACAGATCCAAGGGCAAACATAGGATATTTGTAAGCACGTAAATCTAATAATGGTTTTTCCATACTTACTTGGCGAATGATGAAAGAAATTAAAGCAATTCCTCCCACTATTAATGTGGTTAAGACAATTCCATCGGTCCAGCCATCTGAGCTGGCAGAACTACATCCATATAAAATCCCTCCAAAACCAATACAGGATAAAACAACTGATAAATAATCAAGTGTCGACTGTTTGTTTTGCTCCATCACATTTTCTGCTTTCCAAATTGCAAGAATAAGACTGATAACAGCCAATGGCAGAATCATTTCAAATAATACACGCCAGTCATGGTACTCTACAATATAGCCAGATAACGTAGGTCCAATTGCCGGTGCTGTAATCATAACTAAACCGAAAATCCCCATTGCAGCTCCTCGCTTTTCACGCGGGAAACTGATTAACATGATATTCATTAATAATGGTCCCATCACTGAAGAGCCTGCTGCCTGCACCATACGTCCAGTTAACAGGATGCTAAAGTTTGGTGCATAAGCTGCTAAAGCAGTTCCTAAAGTGAAAATCGCTAACGAAGTAATAAATAAATGTCGGTTCGAAAAGCGAGTAAGTAAAAAAGCTGATGTCGGAATTAAGACACCGCTGACAAGCATATAACCAGTTGCAAGCCATTGTACAGTTGAGTAATCTTGAATTTTTAAATCAACCATAATAGACGGTAATGCTACATTTAATAAGGAGTTGTTTAAAAATGAAACAAAAGCTCCAATAAATAAAATAACAATCATCACATAGGGTGTTTTTTTATTTTGTAAAGTTGAATCCATCCTTCTCATCCCTCTATATTTATTTTTCACTTGATTTATTTTATACTCATAGTTCAATTTATGCAACGTTTTTGTACTCTTAGTATAAATGAGGTTGAATTTCTAGCAATTGGAATATATACTAAACTTAGTTAGCATGGCGGGAGGGCGGCTAAGATACATGAATAATAAGAAAAGAAAAGTGGCTGACATTGCCTTAAAGCTGTTTGTAGAGAAAGGGATTCAGCAAACCTCTATCCAGGAAATTATTGAAAAAGCAAATATCTCGAAAGGGACTTTCTATAATTACTTCTCATCTAAAAATGATTGTATTGCGGACATTTTAGAATTTCTTCGATATGATGCAAGTCAGCAGCGAATTGCTATCCAAATTGGAAGGGATACGAAGGACCGCGATGTATTTATAGAACAAATTACGATACTGCTTCGATTAAATGAGGAACGAAATGTGCAGCCCTTATTTGAGGCCATTTTGTCCTCTAATGAAACCGATTTAAAAAAATTGGTCATGCAGCATCGCGTGTTTGAAATGGAATGGCTGACGAATCGCATTATTGAAGTGATGGGAGAAGAAATAAGGGATTATGCATTTGAAGGATCGGTTTTATTTTATGGTATGCTGCAATATATGTTGTTTACATTAAGAGTAACGAATAGTTCGTATTCATTACATCATTTAGTAGATGTAATTTTGTCCTATCTTGAATTAATTATGCCTTTTATGATGAAAAGAGGCAGTGCCATGGTTAATTATTCTGCGATAGATTTATTGAGTGCAAATGTAAATAAAAAAATAGTAACGAAATTAGAGTTAATAGAATTAAGTGAGCACCTGAAGGAACAGTATTCCTTTAATGAAGAGCAGATGGACTTATTGGATGCCATTTTAAATGAACTACATCGAGAAAGGATTCGTAAGGTTGTACTTCAACCCTTATTAAAACCATTTCAAAAATTATTTAATGAAACAACCATTGAATCGCAAGTCGTTCAATTCACAAATTTGGTTTGGTATTATTTACGAACTATTTAATTGTATAATTTAGTAAATAAAATGGCGTATAAACTGATGACAGTTTATACGCTATTTTCTATTATATAGGTGGCTTTGAATAGTAACGAATCTTACTGGAAATTCTAATGAACATCAGCTAGAGGAGGCTAACGATGGGAAAGGATAGTATTAAGCTTACAGCTCCTGAAATTTCAAGTCTTTGGACACAATATTTATTTGATACGATGTCAATTGGCTTTATGAAATATGCATTGGAACACTTAGAAGATGAAGATATAATCGAAATCTATACGCTTGCCATGGAGTATTCAGAAAAGCATGTCCAAAAAATAGAAGAATTATTAAGAGAAGAGAACTTTCCAATACCCCAAGGCTTCACAGAAGAAGATGTAGATATCCATGCTCCTCGTCTTTTTCAGGATCCATTTTATCTGCATTATATGTATATTATGGCAATGCAGGGGATTACCGGATATGCCCTTTCCCTTAGTACGTCTATTCGGTCGGATATAAGAAACTATTACATAGATTGTAATAAGGAAGTTACGAATCTTTTTGAAAAAACAATTGATGCTCTACTAACGAAAGGACTATTTTCTCGGCCACCAGTGATTACGCCTGCAGAGTCGACAGACTTTGTCCATCAGCAAAGCTTTCTAACCGGATGGATTGGCAAGAGACGCCCCTTAACAGCTATGGAAATTGGCGATATTACATTTAATATGAACAAAATGAATATGCATGTGGCATTAAAAGTTGGTTTTTGTCAGGTTGCTCAATCTGAAAGAGTACGTCAATACATTAATAGAGGAAGGGAAATTTCCGATAAACATATCGAGGTTTTCGACTCGATTTTTCGAGAAGAAAAACTGAACTCCCCGATATCCTGGCAAGCTCTTGTGACGAATTCGACAACATCACCTTTTTCAGACAAGTTCATGATGTATCAGGTGCAGCTGTCCACACAGCTCGCGATAGCTTATTATGGTACAGCTTTAAGTGTTACGGCAAGAAGAGACCTTGCACTCAAATATGTAACGCTTACGTCAGAACTATTACGATTTGCTGAAGATGGTACAAACCTAATGATAGATATGAATTGGCTGGAGGAACCCCCAACTGCAAGTGACCGCAGGGCTTTAACAAAAAGTCTAAAAGTTAAATAAAAGGACTGTATCGGCTCATTCTTTTATAAATATCACTGGCCATAAGGAGAAACAGCATTCACGTCATTCTCCTATAAATTGGAATTTTCGGAAAACAATTTGCACTTTTGTAGAAAGAATGGTATAAATATAATAATTATTTTTCGAATAATATGTAAAAATATTTCTAAATGTGTTGAAACAGGGGGAATTCGGTAAGATGGAAAATCGTAATAAGATTATAGACTGTACGATTCGTGATGGTGGTTTAGTAAATAATTGGGATTTCAGTGTGGAATTTGTTCAAGACTTGTATAACGGTTTAAGTGAAGCCGGTGTTGAATATATGGAAATTGGCTACAAAAACTCTGCTAAACTATTAAATGCTACTGAACCAAATCATTGGAGATTTCTTGATGATAAATTCTTAAAGGAAATCATCCCGGAGAAAAAGTTTACAAAGCTATCTGCACTTGTTGATATAGGCCGTGTTGATCCAAATGATATTCTTCCACGTGAAGAAAGTATTTTAGATATGATTCGTGTAGCGTGTTATATTCGAGAGGTAGATAAAGGCTTAGAACTTGTCCAAATGTTCCATGATCTAGGCTATGAAACGTCCTTGAACATTATGGCTTTATCAAGTGTTCCTGAGCGTCAGCTAATTGAAGCATTTGAAATGGTGAAGGAAAGTCCAGTGGACGTTGTCTATATTGTTGACTCATTTGGAAGCTTAGATCCAGCAGATATTGAGCATCAAGTGAAAAAATTCCAAGCCATGCTTCCGAACAAGCAGCTGGGCGTACACACACATAACAACATGCAGCTAGCGTTTGCAAATACTATTACGGCCATGAGAAATGGTGTTGTATATCTTGATTCATCAGTATATGGAATGGGACGTGCGGCTGGTAACTGCAATACAGAGCTTCTTGTCAGCTATATTCAAAAATGCAGCTATGAGATAAAACCAGTACTTGAAATCATTCAGAAGCATATGCTTGCAATGCGTGAGAAGTGGGAGTGGGGCTATATCATTCCTTATATGATTTCTGGATCATTAAATGAACATCCTCGTGTTGCAATGGCATACCGTAACAGCGATGATCGTGATAAATTCGTTGAATTCTATGACAAAGTAACATCACCAGAAGCAAGTCTTGCGCCATCAACTAGATAATATAAAAAAGTACCTCAAAATTCTTGAGGTACTTTTACTTTTACCGTTTAATTTTCAAACAAAGTAAAACAAATCCATATTTTTTTTAAAGCACATAGGTTATGTGCTTTTTTATTTTTCACGGCATTAAATATATATCATGATGAGGAGGATTGTCTAATTTTGATTGTTTTAACAATCCATCCTTAACAAGTTCCTGTAGGCCCTTTTCAACCTCTTCCGGTTTAACATCGAATAGATCTGCTACTTTCACAGATGAAATGGTCATGTATTTCGGTTTCTTCGTAGATGACTGTATCATGGATTGAACGCGATTAAGAAGTTGATGTTTATCCATTACTCCACCTCCTGTTATTTATTAATAATTTTACCAGTATTGTAAATATTATTAGAGAAATTAATAAGAACTGGTAGCAGTAGGAAACAACATAAGGAGGATCGCAAATGAATGAATCAAGGTTTTCAATTCAAATAGATGGGAGGGATTTTCCTTTCCAACCGGGGCAAAAGGTTCTTGAGGTGGCAAGGGAGCAGGAAGTATTTATTCCAGGTATTTGTTATCACCCAAATCTTGGAACAATCCAGACATGTGATACTTGTTATGTAGTGGCTGATGGTCAATTGATGAGATCCTGTACATTAAGGGCAGAACCTGGGATGCAAATTGAAACGATGTTACCTGAAGTTAAGTCTGCACAGTACGAGGCCATGTCTAGAATTCTAAAAAATCATGAGCTATATTGTACAGTATGTGACAATAATAATGGAAATTGTACAGTACATAATACGGTGATGGAAATGGGACTTGCCCATCAGAAATATCCTTTTCGGGCAAAGCCGTACCCCCCTGATCACTCACATCCTTTTTACCGTTATGAGCCGGACCAGTGTATTTTATGTGGACGTTGTGTAGAAGCCTGCCAAGATTTACAGGTTAACGAAACATTGTCAATTGATTGGAGTCGTGACGTTCCCCGTGTCATTTGGGACAATGATGTGCCAATCGATCAGTCATCCTGTGTTTCCTGCGGACATTGTGTAAGTGTTTGCCCGTGTAATGCATTAATGGAAAAATCGATGCTTGGCAATGCCGGATTTTTAACTGCCATTCCGCCAAAAATCATGGGACCCATGATTGATACGATTAAAGAAGTAGAACCTGGTTACAGAGAAATCCTGGCTATCTCGGAAATGGAGGCGGCCATGAGAAAGGCGAAAATAAAACGGACAAAGACAGTTTGTACGTATTGCGGTGTCGGGTGCAGCTTCGAGGTTTGGACAAAGGATCGTGAAATATTAAAGATTGAACCCACACCTGAAGCACCGGTAAATGGAATTTCAACCTGTGTGAAAGGAAAATGGGGCTGGAATTTTGTCAACAGTGAAGAACGTTTGACAAAACCGCTTATCAGAAAAGGCGAGGAGTTTGTGGAAGCCACTTGGGACGATGCTCTATCATTGATTGCAGAGAAATTAACAAGCATTAAAGAGGAGCATGGGCCTGACTCCATTGGCTATATCGCTTCGTCAAAATGCTCAAATGAGGAAAATTATTTATTTCAAAAATTCGCTCGTTCAATTATGGGAACAAACAATGTGGATAATTGTTCTAGGTACTGCCAGTCACCAGCAACCTCAGGGCTTATGAGAACAGTTGGAATTGGAGGTGATTCAGGTACCATTGAAGATATCGTGGCATCTAATCTAATCCTTATTGTCGGGGCAAATCCTGCTGAATCACATCCTGTTCTCGCTACTAGAATTAAAAGAGCGCATAAGCTTTTTGGACAAAAGCTTATCGTAGTAGATTTACGGGAAAATGAGCTTGCACAAAGAGCTGATCTGCATCTTCATCCAAAGCCGGGATCTGATATCATTTGGCTCAATGCTATTACGAAATATTTCTTAGATCAGGGCTGGGAGGATTCGGATTTTCTGTCTAATCGCGTGAATGGTCTTGATGAGTATAGGGCTTCTTTGGAAAAATATACTCTTGAATACGCTGTAGAAAAAACAGGTTTAAGTATGGAACAATTGCTAAAGCTGGCCGAATTAATCAAGGAAGCAGATTCAATGTGTATGCTTTGGGCAATGGGTGTCACTCAACATATGGGAGCCACTGACACCAGTACAGCAATTTCTAACCTATTGCTGGTTACTGGAAATTATGGACGAACGGGTACTGGAGCCTATCCGTTAAGAGGCCATAATAATGTACAGGGTGCCTGTGATTTTGGCACAATGCCTGCCTGGATGCCTGGATACGAACCTATTCAGGATAAAGATGTTAGAGAAAAGTACGAAAAGGAATGGGGAGTAAAACTCTCAGAAGTACCAGGACACGATAACCATCATATGGTGGAAGGGATAAGTAAAGGCAAGTTGAAAGCTCTTTATCTATTTGGTGAGGATATGGCCATTGTTGATGCTAATTCAAATTATGTTCAATCGAACTTTGAAAAACTCGATTTTTTCGTGGTTCAGGATATATTTTTTAGTAAAACTGCTCAGTTTGCAGATGTAGTATTGCCGGCAGCACCGAGTCTTGAAAAGGATGGGACGTTTACTAATACAGAGCGACGGATCCAACGGTTCTACAAGGTGTTTGAACCACTGGGTGATTCAAAGCCGGATTGGATTATTTTTCAAGAACTAGCGAATAAAATGGGTGCAAATTGGAATTACCAGCATCCTTCAGAAATTATGGACGAAGCTGCAAAGCTTGCACCGTTTTTTGCAGGTGTCAGCTATGAAAGATTAGAAGGTTTTACATCACAAGTTTGGCCTGTCAAAGCAGATGGATCAGATACTCCGTTGCTATTTAAAGATAAATTTGGGTTCCCAGATGGAAAAGCTAGACTTGTGGCAGTAGACTGGACTGAACCTTTTGATGCAGGGGAAGATTTTGATCTTCATTTAAACAATGGACGCCTTTTGGAGCATTTCCATGAAGGGAACATGACGTATAAATCTAAAGGCTTAACACATAAAGTTCCGCATCCTTGGCTTGAAATATCACTTGAACTAGCAAAGGAGCGGGGTTTAGAGGATGGTGCACTTGTCGGTTTAACTTCTCCATATGGACATGTAGAAGTTAGGGTAATTGTAACCGACAGAGTGAAGGGTAAGGAACTATATTTAGCTATGAATTCTGCTGAAGACCTCGAAGCAGTAAATAGGCTTACGAGCAGTTATCATGACATTATAACCCATACACCGGCATACAAAGAAATGGGTGTGAAAATGGACGTGATTGAGACAAGTGGAGAGCCGCCTCTTCCAAAGCATAATCACCGGTTTGGTAACAGAACACCACAAATCAGTGTGAAGGTAGAAGAAAAATGGCAACGTTCAGATTATACACCAATTACTGAAATAGATGATCTGATGGAGGGGCATTATGGCGAAAGCGATCAGGCAAATTAAATGGGAAGAACCTAATCAAGCGAACGAACAAGTCCAGGATTTAAACGAAATATTGAAGGTACTTGCCGAAAATAAAGAGGCAGTTACTTCATGTTTAGAGCTAATAAAAGGACTTCACGATTTAAGAGTGTTCGAAACGGCTGAATCCCTGTTAAAACAGAGTGATGAAGTTGGTGCAATAGCTATGCAGCAAATTAATCAACCTGCTGTCCATAACATCATTAAGTCAGGCTTTGGTATCTTTAAATTTCTTAGTGCTTTAAAGCCGTCACAGCTCGAGACAATCTTAAATGGGGTCACGCTTGGGCTTGAGAAAATGTCCCAAACTGTAGAAAACGGGGAAAAAGAAAGTTTATGGAAAATGAGAAAGAGGTTAAGTAAACCAGAAATTCGAACCGTTATGACTTCAATGTTTGATTTTCTAGAAGGGATGGGTGGAGCATTCCTTCGAAACAAGGCAAACCACAAGTAAGGATGGTGTATGAAGTGAAAGAACAAATTCTTCAAATCAGTAATCTTGATAGTCAGGAAGATGCTAAAAAAATTACCCAGGCAGTACTCGATGTCTGGGGAATCACTGAGGCCAAAGCAAGTCCAGCACAAAAGAACATATCATTCAGTTATGATGAACGAATGGCATCTGAACAAGATTTTGAACAGGCAATAATTGAATCAGGTTTCAATATCGTTAGAAAATAATCTTGTAGGGGGGTGTAGAAAATGAATTTATGTGAAGTTTGCGGGGCTAAGGAAGGCTTTGAGGAGAACAATGAAGAAACCATTCGGGCAGTAACGCTTCATATATGTGAAAATTGCCGGGAAGATCGGAAGAATCACTCTTTTAATGATTAGTATGGTTAGAGGAACACAACAAACTAGCAGTACGCTGTGGATTGGATAGACTCATGGAAATGAGGTGTGCAAGGTGGAGCCGATTGAGGTAAGGCGTGAGGTCCTTCACTTAGGTAAAGGTGGGGTAATAAAATTTGAAGACAGCGTGGTTACTGAACACCCCATAACAATAAAAATCAATGGCACCGAGTTTGTCACTCTTGTTTGTTCACCTGATTATATCGCGGACTTAGTAGTGGGATTTCTTGCTTCAGAAGGAATCATTCGCCATTTCTCCGACATTGAAGATCTTTGGATTGAAGAGAACGCGGGGATTACCCATGTAAAAACAAAGAGAACGAACCCTTATTATCAGAACTTCCAAGGGAAAAGATATATCACATCCTGCTGCGGTGCAAGCAGACAAGGCTTTGTCTTCATTAATGATGCTTTAACAGCGAAAAAATTAGAAAAAGTGAGGGTAAGAATTTCTTCCGGAGAGTGTTTTTCTCTAATGAAAGAAATGCAGCAAATATCCACGCTATTTCAGAAAACAGGAGGTGTCCACAATGCGGCCTTATGCCAAAATGGACAAGTATATCTCTCCAGAATGGATATCGGAAGGCATAATGCCTTAGATAAATTATTTGGATATTGCCTGAGAAACAGTATTCCACTTGAAGATAAAATATTGGCTTTCAGCGGTAGAATTTCAGCCGAAATTTTGTTAAAGGCATCGAAAATCGGTTGTGAAATTGTCATGTCAAAATCAGCACCTACTGAACTAGCATTAAAACTTGCCGAACAGCTCGGAATCACAACAATTGGATTTATACGCAATGATTCGCTTAATGTATATACAGGACTGGAAAGAGTATATTTTCATTAAAGATACAAGGGGACGGTTCTCCTGCTTCAATTGGAAGCAGGAGAACCGTCCCCTTGCTTTCTTAAAGTTCCTTTTGTAAACGTTTTAGTGTTAAAATTTCAAAAATCTTTAGAAAAGCTTAACAGGAACTTAACCTGAAATTTGGTCGTTTGTCTAATTCAAATCTACTTTTTTTGCATGTAATGTAACAGGTAAATGGTAAAGAAGAGGATGTAAGAGAGAAACAAACTTCTTGTGAAGGGAGGCATGACAGTGGGGTATATAGAGGAATTACGAGCACTTGTTGGGACAAGACCACTAATTTTAATCGGGGTAGTAGTCGTTGTTTTAGACCAAGAGAATCGCCTACTAATGGTTGAATCTGAACAAAAGTGGAAATTGCCTGGTGGTTTTATTGAATTAGGGGAATCAGCAGAGGAGGCTGGTATAAGGGAAATATGGGAGGAAACAGGTTTAACAATAAAACAATTGGAATTAATTGATGTATTTTCAGGAAAAACCTTTTTTACAAAGCTATCAAATGGGGATGAATATTTTCCTGTAACCCTTGCCTATGTAACGAAAGACATACCATGCGGCTTGCCTACACCTGATGGCATCGAAACACAAAAGGCTGAATTTTTTCATTGGTCATTACTGCCCGAAAATCTAAGTATTCGAGATCGGCACATTTTGCAGCGATATCAAACAAAGGAATCGATCATTAGTGGTTACCATTGGTGAATAAAGAGAGGAAGGAATCTAATGAAAACGATTGTCTTTTATATTGGAGAACCATTAAAAATTAATCAAGGGTTTATGTACAATCAGATTATTGGGGTGAAAGAATACTACACTATCGTGATTGGACCTTTTTCCAACAGTAAAAACGTTCAATATAAATTTGAACATTTCTATAATATCAATGATATTAATGATCCTGGAAGCTTTTTTAAAAAGCATCATGTTGCAGCCATACATGCCCATCAAGGAAAGCATTCGCTGGAGATTTTACCCTTGGCTTTAAAGTATAATATTCCTCTGATTGTTCATTTTCGTGGACGTGATTCATCCACACAGACTGTAGAAAGATATCGTGCAAATTTGGAGCGATATAAATCATTAAAGAATAAGGGTTCTGGATATTTTGCAGTATGTCAATTTCTGGCCGAAGAGTTAAAAAAATTAGGATTTCCAAGAGATAAAATTCATGTTCTATATGGTGGTATTAATATAGACTTGTACCCATATGTGAAAAGGTCCCTGCCGAAAGAAGGAGAAGTCAGAATCCTATCAGTAGCAAGGCTTGTAGAGAAGAAGGGCTTCCTTACACTAATCAATGCCTTTCAGCTGCTAAAGCAGAAGTACCCTCGTGCAACACTTCATATCATTGGAACTGGTAAGGATGAGGCTAAGCTTAAACGATATATTGAAAAACTACGATTAAAAGACAAGATTTTTCTTAGAGGAGCGATGGACTCAAAGCAAATTGCTAAGGAACTGGAAAGGGCACATCTTTTCTGTTTAGCAAGTGAGACAGGTGATGACGGCGATGTAGAAGGAATACCCAATGCATTAAAGGAAGCAATGGCAAGCGGATTACCGGTTATTTCCACCTTTCATGGAGGAATTCCAGAATTAATCGAGCACAAAAAGACGGGTTTTCTTGCACCTGAAAAAAATGCAAAGAAACTAGCAGAAGGGATCAGCTATTTCCTCGACCACCCGGAAATCTGGGATAAATACACGAAAAAGGCAAGAACGGTCATTGAAGTGAAATTCGATTGCAATAAACAAATCAAAGAGCAGCAACGATTATATCGTTTAATCGAGAAGGAAAACGAAGGTGATAATCAACATTAGGAAGTTAACTTCTATTCGTTTTGAAAAGTATTACAAGCTAAATTAGGAGTTTAGGGGATTTCTCAAAAAAGGTGTCAGCCCTATGTTTTACATGAAACATGAAATACTTTTGCATGACACCTTGAGGAGCATCCCATACAGCTAGTTTTTTATTTACATAACCAGAGGTGATCCAGGGTTGAATTTTGACAGATAATATTTTATTGATTGTGACAATTAATGACTGAATATTCAAATATTTTATTTTATATTATTGCCTAGTCAGTAATATATTTTACCTTGTAGCCTTTGCGTCCTAGGTCGAAAGAAAAAACAATAGAAAAGGGAGGCAGAAAAGAATTTTCAGTAAACTTTGAAAAAGGGGAGATCAATTTGTCCAAGAAAAAGTCGATACTAATGGGGTTGCTTTTAAGCAGTGCATTAATGGTAGTCGGATGTAATGACAAGGAAACAAGTACTACAGACGATTCCAGTAATGATGGGGGAAAAAGTAATGTCATTATGGTTTCAGGGGATACGGTCTCTGAAATGGGAGGATGTGTCCTTGCAAGCCGATATGCTGCAGGGGATAAAATTGTCTTCCGAATGAATGCACTAGATGCAAATAATGAACAAATGGAAGATGCTAAACTGCAAGTGCATCTATCAACCGGTGAGGTGCTTGATATGGAGCTTGGCGTACATTCACCACCTGATGCAAAGGACCCAGCAAAATTTTGGACTGCTGCCTATCCAGTGACTGAGAATACACCTACTGGAACGCTGGAATATTACGTAACTGCTGAAGCAGGTGCCGCCAAAGGAGAGTTCCGGCCTTTTAATGTACAGCCATCCTTAATCACAATTGTTGATCCTTCTGCTGCAGGGACTGTTCCTGAAGGTGCACCAGCCCCAGGACCTGAAGAAGCACCTGCACAATAAAATAGATTTAATGGGTCTGATCATCAATCTGTAAAATGATTACCTATCGAAGTATGTATATACTCATGAGCGAATAGGTTCTGTTAACGTAGGAAGACAGCTACCCTAGTTGCAGTAATAGAAATGGAAGGATGTGCAATTTGGTTAAAGTAAGATGGAAGACAGTTATTCAAATTTTGGGAGCAGCTGCACTACTGACTGGTTTAAGTGCATGTACGGACCAATCATCTTCGAAGCCAGAGCCAAAATCAGAAAAGGCCTCATTATCAGATGATACAGAGAAGAACGTTACAAAAAAAGAGCAAGCCCTAAAAAACAATATCAAATTATCGAATATTAGAGGAACTGTCCGTCAAAATATTGATTTTAGTGTCAATGAACTCGAGCCGAATAAACCGGTAAAGCTGATTTGGATGACAATGGACGGCAGCTATAATATAAAGGATCTCTATGAAGTAATTGGTCCTGAATTTAAAGAAAGAGAGGTTGTACTTGCAGAGGGAACGAGTGATGCTAATGGGAATTGGAATGGCTCCTTTAAGGTGCCCGAAGGTTTTGGCGGCGACATGACAATTTATGTAGTTTCCATGGATAATAGAATTGGTCAAACTGCATTTACCCTTGATCCTTCCTTTACGATGTCTCCTGAATCGGGTCCGGTTGGTACAGAAATTACGATTAAAGTAGAAGGCCTAGGCTGGAGTACCTATATGCGGAATTGGCAATTAACCTATGATAATAAATATACAGGGTTAGTTTCGGCCATTGCGACAAATGGTACAGCAGAAGCCAAAATCCGTGCAGCAGGATCTGTCGGAAAGCATGCGATTAGACTCCGAACAGGGTACTTGGGAATGCAGTATATCAATTATTTGCAGTCACCATACCCTGATAAGCCTGCACCAGATTTTTTATTTGAAGTAACTAATTCAACTTCAGTTAAAGAAAGTTATGTAGAGCCTACACCAACAGCAGCAAACGGCGGGGTTAAAATGCCTGAGCTTAAAAATAAATCGAGTGTAGAATTGGAACTGGATAGGAGTGAAGGTACTGTTGGCGAGCCGGTTAAGCTGACAGCAGCTGGACTGCCAAAAGATAAAGAGGTCGATATTATTTGGAATACAATGAAGGGAAGCCGTGTTTCCGGATTAGGTTTTGCTGAGCACTCAACAAAGCTTCATACACTGAAAACGGATCATGACGGTAATTTAGTTTACGATTTTCCAGTGCCAGATGATTTAGGAGGAATCCCACACAGAATTGACCTTAAAGTGGGTGATGAAGTGTATGGACAGGAATACTTACGGATTCTGCCATCGATTGTAAATATATCACCGACATCAGGACCCGTTGGTACTAAAATACAGGTGACGATAAAAGGCGGAGGCTGGACAGAATTTGATAACGCATACTATTTAACCTACGATAATGCGTATACTGGTTATTTATGTGCCTTTAACAGCCAGGGAGACCTGACCTTCGATGTGGTAGCAACCGGTGAACCCGGCTTTCATGTGATTGACCTGTATCCAGGGATTTATAAGCAAAAAGAAAAGGACACAGATATGACGTTAATTCCACAGCTCACCTATTCGACAGACCATCCAGGCTCAGCGATGCCAGCCATCCGATTAGGGTTTAAGGTAACAGAGTAAGGAGAGAAGGTTAAATAAAGGTTTTATTGAGAGAGGTGCATTTTTGAACCTCTCTTTCGTTTCTATCATTATTAATTATATTTTCCTAACAATAGTTAATCATTTCCTTTCAATACTTATTTTTCATGACGATTCCTACCTTCAGAAAGGTTAAGAGGTGATTTTTCCGACCTATATCTCTAACTTACCCTGTCATTCCTTACCCATAGAATCCACCACTAATAGTCTTATTTGTCCATTCACTTTATTTATTTACTCCTATAATATAAAAAGTAATTAAATGAATGGTGAGTTATTACTAATGGAGAAGTAATATTTTATTAGCAGAAATTTCTCTTATTATCAATATTGCTGGATAACATCATATTGTCTTAACAAACGAGAAAGGGGGAAACCATGTGAACACAGATCAGGCATTTGAATTATTGAAAAATGCAGGTGTGACAGAGGATATTAGCATTAAAACGGTTAGACGCTGGCTCCGTGAAAGAAGGATCACATACGATGGCGGACAAAGAAATTCCGGATTCATATTGGATGATACGGATCAAGCCTTTCAGCTATTAAAGGACGCTGGTGTTGCTCCAAGCATGAGTATGCCCATTGTTCGTCGCTGGGTACGTGAGGGAAAGATTCAACACGTAGGTAATGGCGAGCGCATAGAGGAATACATATCGAATGAACCAAGACCAAGACGGTCATCGCATACCCCTGTTGAAGATAAGGTTATTCGTCAATTAAAGGCCAAAATGAAAGCACAGGAAGAGCATATAAAAGGCATTGAAGAGCTTCATCAATCTTCTATTAATACTTTAATACAGCAAAGAAATAAATTATCAAAAGAAATCATGGATCTGCAAAAGGAAAAACATGAATTACAAAAAGAAGCTCGAAAGCTATTAAAGGAAAATCTTGATTTGCGGAATCAATTATTAAAAATGAAGGAAGAATTCACAAAAGGAACTAAATCAGATCCTGAAAAGACCCAAACTAGTCCATTAAAAACATATGATCCACGACCAAAGCTCGGACTATCAAAAACAGCTGGCGCAAAAGAAATACTAGCCGGTTATAAAACACTTTTAAAATTGACGCATCCTGATCGAGGAGGAAATGCCACCCTATTTCATTTCATTAAAATGGATTATGATTCATTTCGAAATAGCTTGAAATAGTATATGGTATATACGGTTTAATAATAGAATCATTCCCTGTATCATGTACAGGGATTTTTTTGTGCTCAAAATAATCCATGTAAGAATGCATAGTTATTACTTGTTTCCTTCATATTAATAAAGTCTAATAATTACTATGAAAAAGGGGATGAGTCCATGGCAAAATTACTCTATATAACAGCACACCCACATGACGATAAACAATCATTTAGTATGGCTGCAGGGAAGGCATTCATCGAAACTTATCAAGAAGCAAACCCAAATGATGAGGTGGTCCATCTAGATTTATATAAAGAACACATTCCGCATATTGATACGGATGTTTTCAGTGGATGGGGCAAGCTACAATCTGGCAAAGGCTTTGAAGAACTTTCAGATGAAGAAAAAACCAAGGTAGGTCGTTTGAATGAACTGAGTGATCAGTTTATTGCGTTCGATAAATATGTAATTGTAACACCATTATGGAATTTATCATTTCCGCCCGTGATGAAAGCTTATATTGATTCGATTGCTGTTGCGGGCAAGACGTTTAAATATACAGACCAAGGATCTGTCGGTCTCTTAACAGACAAGAAGGTTCTTCACATCCAAGCCCGAGGTGGTATTTATTCAGAAGGTCCAGCTGCAGCACTGGAAATGGGGCATCGTTATTTACAAGTTATCTTTAGTTTCTTCGGCGTTCCTAATGTTGAAGGACTATTTATCGAGGGACATGCAGCTATGCCGGATAAAGCCGAGGAGATAAAACAGAATGGTATCGCTCGAGCAAAAGACCTAGCACATACTTTCTAAATATTCACTTAATTTAAATAGGGTTAATAATAAATCTTGTTAAAATAGTAAAAATAATGTAATATCTGTAATATATAGCAATTATTTTGCAATAAATAGTCAAATATTACTACTGCTATGGAGATGGGAAAATGGAAAATCAGACATTTTATTATGATGGCAGCGTAGAAATGGTTAATGGAACCAACACAAATTCAGTTGAATTTTCTAATGAGCCAATCGTAGTAACAGACGAAGCTAGAAAGAATATGGGTGGAAATCCGTTTCTTGTAAAATAAAACTTTTAAACATGAGATGAACATTGCTAGACTTTCTATTAATATAGAAAGTCTTTTTATTTTTTATTAACAACTAAATAGTGTTATTTAAAATATTCAAAACTATAAATTAATAGTTGACACAAGGGCATGGTCGTATGTACAATAAAAGTGCACTAATTGATAACAATTATCATTTTCAATAACAAACAAAAAAGGGGATACAAACATGAGATTATCAAAATTTTGGAAACCGCTTGTGTTTAGTACGGCACTAACGATTGGACTAGCAGGCTGCGGTGGTAACAATCAGAACGAGTCAAACGAGGAAGAATCAGCTTCAAAACCAAAAACAACTGAGAATCAAGTAGTTAACATCTATACGGCCAGACATTATGAAGCCGATGATGCGATCTATAAGAAATTTACAGATGAGACAGGCATTAAAGTAAATGTTGTAAAAGGGGAAGCGGAAGAACTTATTGAAAGATTAAAACGTGAAGGTGAAAGCACCCAAGCAGACCTGTTTGTTACAGTTGATGGCGGAGTTCTTGCCAATGCAAAACAAAACGATATCCTGCAACCGGTTTCTTCAGATACAATTGATAAAAATGTACCAGAAAACTTTCGTGATTCCGATAATAATTGGATAGGCCTTGCAACTAGAGCCCGTATAATCGCGTATTCTAAGGATAGAGTGAAACAAGAGGATTTGTCCACATATGAGGATTTAACAAGCGACAAATGGAAAGGGAAATTGCTTGTTCGTTCTTCAACAAGTTTATATAACCAGTCATTGCTTGCATCTTTTATTGAGTTAAACGGGGAAGAAAAAGCGGAAGAATGGTCAAAAGGAATAGTAAATAATTTTGCCCGTCAGCCAGACGGCGGTGACCGTGACCAAGCAAAAGCAATAGCTGCAGGTGTTGGCGATGTTGCAATCATGAACACTTATTATGTTGGTCTATTAGCGAACTCTGAAGATCCTGAGGAAGTAAAAGTTGCTGATAGTATTGGAGTCTTCTTCCCGAACCAGGAAACAAATGGTACCCATGTAAATATTAGTGGAATTGGTTTAACAAAGCACAGCAAAAATAAAGAAAATGCGATTAAACTGATTGAATATATGACAAGTGTAGAAGCGCAGGAGTACTTATCTGCTAATAACTATGAGTTCCCGGTAAATCCTCATGCAGCAAAACCAGAACTACTTGAGAGCTGGGGAGAATTCAAAATGCAGGAATTAAATTTCGATACTTTAGGGGAGCATAATAAAAAAGCAATCGAAATCTTTAATAAAACAGGCTGGAAGTAATAATGAAAGCAGAACTAATTAAACGTAAAATAAAAAAAGAGTTTAACAGTTGGTGGATAGTAAGTATCGTTGGGGCAGTAGTGATTCTACTGCCTATCCTTTTTATTTTCTCCTCTATTTTTCATGAACCAAATGAAAACTGGCTTCAAATACGTCAATACTTGCTGAAAAATTATGTTTTGAACACAATCATGCTGGTTGGGTTCACAGGTATTTTTACTGCATTTTTAGGTGTAACCCTAGCGTGGCTGGTTGCAGCCTATGATTTTCCTCTGAAGCGATTTTTCCGTTGGGGGTTAATGCTGCCATTGTCCATTCCAACTTTTATAGCTGCTTATACGTATAAAGCTATGCTGAGCTATACGGGTGTGATTCAAACGACATTAAGAAACCGTTTTGATTATCAAATAAGTCCGGAATGGTTAAACGTTACTGGAATTGGTGGGGCTGTTTTTATCTTCACCTTATTTCTCTTTCCCTATGTGTATATGATTACAAGAGCATTTCTTGAAAATCAAAGTACAGCGTATATTGAAAACGCTCGACTATTAGGAAGGAAACCATTAGCCGTTTTTTTCAAAGTAGTTCTTCCTCTTTCAAGACCCGCCATTGTTGGCGGTACCGTATTAGTTATATATGAAGTCCTAGGGGATTATGGGGTTACCAGCCATTTAGGCATTCATACGATTTCAACAGCCATTTTTCAAACTTGGTTTGGAATGTATGATGTAAATTCTGCAATGAAGCTTGCAGCATGGTTAATGATCATTATTGTTGGAGTTTTCTTTATTGAAAAATTACTTAGACAGAGACGCCGCTATACGATTCATAATAAATCTAGACCGCTTGTACCTATAAAACTGAAGGGAATATCCTCAATTGGAGCCTTTTTATATTGCAGTATTGTCTTTTTAATAGGATTTCTTATTCCTTTTATTCAGTTACTAGTGTGGGCACAAATGACTTTTCATAAAGTTTGGGATTCAACTTTTATTACATTGGTATATCAAACGGTCTTACTTGCGATTATTTCAACGATCATCATTCTCATTCTTTCTGTTGTTGTAGCGAATGTTTGCCGAAAGCAATCCACTTTTTCTTACATCATATCGAAATGTGTAACAACAGGGTATTCGATTCCAGGACCTATTATTGCGATAGGAGTATTGGCCATGTTTATCTACCTTGACCAGTGGCTTGCACCGATATACTCTTCCATTGGGCTGGGTGAAGCCCCGCTTATTTTAAGTTTATCGATTGTTATGTTAGTTGTTGGCTATTTTATACGATTTACGGCTACCGGATATAATGCAATTGAAGTTGGCTTTGAAAAAATGGGGACGAAGTACATGGAAGCTTCAAGAATGCTTGGATTAGGGATAACAAAAACATTTTTCAAAGTAGATTTGCCTTTAATTAAGGGGGCTCTAGCCAGTGGGTTTATTTTAACCTTTGTAGAAATATGCAAGGAATTGCCCTTGGCTTTACTTCTAAGACCATTTAATTTTGAAACTCTTGCTACGAAGACCTTCCAATATGCCAATGATGAGCAAATATTTGAAGCTTCGACATCATCGCTGTTAATTATCGCTATCAGCATCATATCTGTAATCATTTTCCAAGTGTTAGGGAGGAGGGTGAAACAATGACAATCGTACAAATTGAAAATTTAACTTTTTCATTTTCTCGAAAACAGGATCCTGTTATTAATGATTTTTCATTTTCGATGAAAAAAGGAGAAATAGTAGGGATATTAGGACAAAGCGGAAGTGGTAAAAGTACGTTACTCCGCTTAATATCCGGCCTAGAAATGCCGATAAAAGGAATGATAAAAATTGCTGAAATGACGGTTGTCGATGAGGGGCTCTTTATACAACCGGAAAATAGAGGCGTGGGAATGGTCTTCCAAGATTATGCACTATTTCCACATATGACTGTAAAGGATAATATCTTATTTGGATTATCGCGAATGCCGAGAAAAGATAGAAAGCAGCGTGTGGATGAAATGCTGGAACTAGTTCAGATGGAACAATTCGTGAGAAGATATCCACATGAATTAAGCGGCGGACAGCAGCAAAGGATTGCACTCGCCAGAGCTCTTGCACCGAAGCCAAACATTCTGTTAATGGATGAACCTTTTAGCAACTTAGATGCGGATTTAAAAGAATCCATCCGTGAGGAACTCGGGGTTATTTTGAGAAAAGCCAACATGTCCTGTATTGTGGTCACACATGATCGAAACGATGTTGAAGCTATATGTGATTATAGCATTGTGATGGGTCCATCCAATCAGACAAATGACTCCAATCGAAAAAGAATGCAGCATGGGTAATAACTGGTATTTAGTTTTAAGCATAATCTTTCCAAATTGGTAAGGTTATGCTTTTTTGTATGTATTAAAATGTTTAGTTGCAAACTAATTGAAAAAAGGGGAGTTAATCATGACAGCCATCCATCTTGAGGAAAAAGTCCTTACTATTCTACAGGATAAAATTCAGTTGCTTCAAAAAAGTAAAGGGAATATCTATTTAGTAGGTCCAATAAAGCTGCCTGTTAATTTATATGGTGAAACAGTTAATTTTAAATGGTACTGCTGGTTAAATTGTGAGGATGTGACAGAAATAAATTGTAATGAAGTAAAAGATTATGAAAAAATTATCGAAAAGCTTTCATCCTCCAATTTAGCACTTTACCAGCAGTCAAGTGTATTGGTGTATGGTGACTTTGAGCATAGTGATGATGCAATCATACGATTTCATTCGATTTGTCATACTGGAGATATTTTTGGCAGTAAACGATGCGATTGCGGTTTTCAGCTGAAGCAGTCAATGAAAATAATTGCCGAACATGGGAATGGCGCGTTATTTTACTTAGCCAATCATGAAGGAAGGGGTATTGGGTTATTTAGTAAAGCAATGGCATATGTTCTTCAAGAGAATGGCTATGATACTGTAGAAGCAAATATCGGTCTTGGGTTTGTTGATGACTCAAGAAACTATGAGGATGCAATCACAGTACTCAAAACATTGCGATCAAAACCAGTAACGCTAATGACCAATAATCCGAAAAAACTGGATGCCTTAAAAAGTGCCGGCTTAGAGGTTTCCGGAAGGGAGCCAATATGGGGAGATATTTCGGAGTACAACAGGAAATATTTGCAGACCAAAATTGCAAAGTCAGGACATATTAAAGGAGAATCACAGTCAAATAGCTGTTGTGATTAGAAATAGACTATTGAATTGACACTTCTACAATTCCTTATTGTGGAAGTTTTTTTTGTAATAGCTATCCTATTCTATTTTCTGTATAATCATTATCATATAATAATTCAATTTACTTACGAACAGGGCAGGCGATACTAGATTGAATAGCAAGGAAAGATATGAACTATTATTTAGTAATATTAATCAATATAACTCAGGTGAAAAGGGCATTACGCGAATTGCCTATTCTGATGAGGAACAGACGTGTACACATGCTTTTATGAGAATGTGCAAATTGGAAAATTTAGAAATCAGAATGGATGCCTGCGGGAACGTCATTGCCAGAAGAGAAGGAAAAAGAGGTGACCTTCCGCCAGTTGTAATGGGCTCCCATCTAGATACCGTTTATCAAGGTGGTAAATATGACGGGGTTGTAGGGGTTACAGCGGCATTAGAAATCGTAAGGCGACTGAATGAAAAGGAGATAATAACAGACCACCCAATTGAAATTATTTCATTTGCCTGTGAAGAATCCTCACGATTTGGAGTGTCTACGGTCGGCAGTAAAGCAATGGCAGGAATTCTTAATAAAGAGAAATATCGTTATCTTACTGACCGTGATGGGATTACAATGGAAAAAGCCTTTGCTTTATGTGCACTTGATTTTGATAGTGTGGAGGAGGCGAGCAGAAATCAGGAAGAATTCAAGGCCTTTTTTGAAATACATATTGAGCAAGGTCCTGTACTGATTAATAATCAGAAAAAAATTGGGATTGTGACAGGGATTGCTGCCCCCGTCAGATTAATCATTAAAATCAATGGAAAAGCCTCCCACTCAGGGACAACTCCCATGAATATGAGGCGAGATGCCCTTCTTGGTGCATCGGAGATCGCTCTAGAACTTGAAAAAGCAGCCATACAGGAAAAGAAATGTGGAACTGTAGCAACGGTAGGCGTTATGAATATATACTCTGGTGCGATGAATGTTGTTCCAGGAGAAGTTGAACTAAAGGTCGATATCCGCTCCATTTCAAGTGAATCGAGAAAAAGAGTAGTTGACCATTTAAACCAAGTGATATCTCAAATTGAAATGTCGAGACAGCTCGACATACAAAGTACGGAAATCAGTTCGGAGGAACCTGTATTACTTGAACCTCATGTGGTTGATACGTTAATAAAGCTTTCTGAAGAAAAAGCTCTTCCCTATGAGGTGATGCAAAGTGGCGCAGGCCATGATGCCATGAACATGGCGAAACTATGTCCGACAGGTCTTATTTTTATCCCTTCAGTGGATGGACTCAGTCATCATCCCAATGAATATACGGACATGGATGATATTATCCTGGGGATTGATTTACTTGAAGAAGTTATTCTTCATTATGCTGGTATGTAGATTTAATTCAAATTAAGCACAGAGTCGTTCTGTTCAAACAGGGCGGCTTTTTATTATTTACCGTTGTTTATAACCTTTATATTCTAAAAAAACTTTCTCATAGGCAACATATTTTCGTAAGGATTACTTTTATATAATAGTGAAAAAAGGTTGCTGTAGACCCACTCGTATTTCCCTTGTTAAGATTATAATAGAGAATTCATTTGAGGAGATTTCATGACATGGATGAACAGAGATATAACGACTTAAAACTTGGGGAACGTGGCGCTATCATTAGTATCATTGCCTATATTTGTTTGTCAGCTTTAAAGTTAGCAATCGGTTATTTAGCTGATTCAGAAGCGTTAAGGGCAGATGGTTTAAATAATACTACCGATATTATTGCATCCATTGCGGTTTTAATAGGATTGAGACTTTCCCAAAAACCTGCGGATTCGGACCATTCATATGGTCATTGGAAAGCAGAAAATGTTGCTTCTCTAGTTGCATCCTTTATCATGGCTGCAGTGGGTATACAAGTAATATATGCTGCTATAACTAAAGCCTTCTTAAACGAACATTCAACACCCGATTTGATTGCAGCATGGACCAGTATTTTATGTGCCATCGTTATGTATGGTGTGTATCGATATAATAAGACTTTAGCTAGTAAAATTAATAGTCAATCAGTCATGGCAGCAGCAAAGGATAATCTATCGGATGCATGGGTAAGTATCGGTGCAGCAGTAGGTATTATCGGCTCACAGTTTCATATGGCCTGGCTGGATCCAGTGGCAGCCGTCATTGTAGGTTTATTAATATGTAAAACTGCCTGGGAAATCTTTCAAGAGGCTTCACATCGATTAACTGATGGCTTCGATGAAAACGAGATTCAAGCATTTAAAGAAACCATTCAAAACACATATGGCGTTAAAGGGATAAAAGACATTAAGGCAAGAAATTACGGAAACAATGTTGTTGTAGATGTTGTAATTCTGGTCAATTCTACGCTGGATATAATCCGTGCCCATGACATTTCAACCGAAGTCGAACAAGCATTAGCCAAGAAACATAATGTGTATGATGTTCATGTACATATTGAACCTAATTAGGATTTATAATTCAGTCAGAATAATACTTAGGATTAAAAGTCCGACATTTTAATTAGAATAATGTTCTGAAATGACGTATGCATATGCATACGTCATTATTTTTATATAAAAGTAAGACAAAACGAACGGGACTTTAGATTTGGTATATTTATTTGACCTTGTTAATAAGAATAGACTAAATGCTGTGTTTGCAGGAGGGGCTTGGAATGAATGGGAACGAAAGTGGACTGCATCCCGATACGGGTGTTACTTCGGGAGTATTTGTTGAGCGATCTTTAAACGAAATTCGTTTTTGGTCAAGGATCATGAAAGAGCACTCATTATTTCTTCGATTAGGTTTTAGAGCAGAGGATACTCAATTAATCCAAGAAGCTAATCAATTTTACCGATTGTTTGAACACATAGAACAAGCTGCTCATGCCTTTACTAATCAAACAGATCCTGAACAAATACGAGGTTTTAACTCTGAAGTACAACAAGCTGCAACAAATATTTACGCATTCAAACGAAAAGTTCTAGGATTAATTCTCACATGTCAATTGCCAGGGGCAAATAATTTTCCCCTTTTAGTTGATCATATAAGTAGAGAGGCTAATTATTTTAGAAAACGATTAATTGAATTAAACCAAGGTAAATTAAAATCACTTCCTGATGCAATTATTAAAGAAAATGTTTTCTTTTTACGAATTATGGCTGATCATGCAAAATTCATCGGACACCTCCTTGATCCATCAGAAAGAAAACTTATCGATATAGCGCAAAATTTTAGCAATGATTTTGACCAATTGCTTTATCAAGCCAGGGATCTAGAGGGAATGGTACCATATTCACAGACTATTCCTATGTTAGATCAATTCTTAGATCAAAATCGTGTGTCTGTCGTATCTCTTCGTGACTTCAAGAAAACGGCACGTGAATTAATTGAACAATGCAAAATAAAAAGTATCATTCACCCACTCTTAGCAGACCATGTTTTCCGTGAAGCTGATCGTTTCCTTGAAATCATTGATATGTTTGATACACATCTTACAAGTGGTAACCCAACACCTAGATTTTTAGAAGGCTGAAGAATATGGGGCACATTAGACTCATCTAATACAAAAGGGTACAAAAGGTCCACCAGTTTACTGGTGGACCTTTTTAATTGAAACTATATGATTAGTTGGGACACTGATCATGTGTATCAAGAAAGAATAAAATAGTTAGGCTAGGGAAGGGATATGATAATATGAATTGAATAATACATATGTAGATAAACATACAAAGGAGACGATATATTATGGAAAAGGTCACACCATTTTTAATGTTTCAAGATGGCAATGCGGAAGAAGCAATGAACTTTTACACATCGCTTATTGAGGATTCAGAGATAACAGGAATTGTTCGGTATGGTGCAAATGAAGCAGGTGATGAGGGCACTGTCATGCAGGCAACTTTCTCCTTAAAAGGACAAGAGTTTATGTGCATTGACAGCAATATCAAACATCAGTTCACTTTTACACCTTCTTTTTCTATTTATATTACTTGCAGCACAAATGAAGAAATCAAGCATCTATATGAGAAACTCATTGAAGGTGGACAAGCACTCATGCCAATAGGCGATTATGGTTTTAGTAAAAAGTTTGGCTGGCTAAATGACCGCTTCGGAGTTTCGTGGCAATTAACGCTACTTTCATAACCTATTTATTGTAAATTTTGATGCTGCCATTTGGCAGCTTTTTTTATTCAAAAAGGCTAGAGGAGGGCATTTATTACTTGCTGGGTTGTTGGCATGAATTTTACAATCTTTGAAAGAATAGAGAGAATGAATAAGGGGACTATAACATCAGGAATTGCCAATTTGTCACATAAGGTGGTAATAAATATGGGTTTTTGGGACAAATTATTGGGGCGTTCAACTAGTGAGGAGGAAGAACCTATGTCAAACTTAAACATCGGTATTATTTTGGGAAGTACTCGTGAAGGACGTCTTAGTCCACAGGTTGGAGAATGGGTAAAATCCCTTGCAGACAAACGCGGCGATGCAAATTATGAAATCGTTGATATTAAAGATTTCAATCTTCCGTTCCTAGGAACAACGGATGGATCCGATCCAGGAATTGGACAATGGAATGAGAAGCTTGCTAGCTTAGATGGATTTATCTTCATTGTTCAAGAATATAATCATAGTATTACAGGTGCGTTAAAAAACGCTCTCGATTTTGCACGTGAAGCCTGGAATAATAAAGCAGCAGGCATTGTGAGCTATGGTTCAGTAGGAGGAGCACGTGCTGCAGAGCATCTGCGCGGCATTCTAGGTGAATTAGCAATTGCAGATGTTCGTACACATCCAGCTTTAAACCTATTTACTGACTTCGAAAACGGACAAACCTTCAAACCAGCAGAAATGCACGAAGGAACCGTCAATGAAATGATGGGTCAACTAATTTCTTGGGCGACTGCCCTTAAAACAGTTCGTTAATCTTAACTAAAGCTAGAATTGGAAAACGCATGGAGCATTAATAGCCCATGCGTTTTTGTATCCTTATTTTTCCTATTATATTTCAACCTCTAGCCATTTACGAACACTATTAATAAACCATACTTTCGTACATTTTTTCAAATCCTCAACGGTTAATACTTTTTCTCGAATGTCTCCATTAGTAAGTAAGTATTCACGAAAGGTGCCTGCTAGTAATCCACTGCTAATAGGAGGTGTCCACTTCAACCCGTCAATTTCCAAAACAACGTTACCATTAATAAATTCTGTAAGCTCACCATCTTCATTCCACAGAAGTACCTCATAAGCTTGCGGATACTTTTGTTGAAAAAAAGAATACATCGCTCTATTCGTTGTTTTATGATAGAAGAACGGATTGCTTCTATCAATTGGCACGTCTGCGAGCATTGCCTTTAATGGAGTTTTAGATTGTGTGATAGGTTGGGCTTCTAGCTCTAATTTGCCATTTTTGTTTAATAGAAGCCTAACTTTGAAAAAGCCTGTTTTATCCTGACCTGCAAGTTGATCCAACGATTTCTTAATGGATTGCAAATTACATGAAAAACCAAAATACTCTGCAGAATTTTTGAGACGAATTAGATGCTCTTTAAGCAGGAAGAATTCTCCATCCTGTAATAATAGGCTTTCTAGCAATTGAAACTCAGGCCGATTTTCCTCAAGCAGCTTCGCTTTTGTAAGAATTTCATGATACTCTCCTTTAGTTGTTGAATCCCATGTAATCCCGCCGCCAACACCGTAAGTGGCAGCACCTGTATTTTGATCAATCACAACCGTTCGGATGGGAACATTAAAAATCGCCTCTTCATTTGGGGTGATGTAGCCAATTGCCCCGCAATAAACATCTCGAGGAGCTGTTTCTAATTCAGAAATAATCCCCATCGTACTTATTTTGGGTGCTCCCGTAATAGAGCCGCATGGAAAAAGTGCTTTAAATATATCAACCAGCTGAACATTCTCCGCAAGTTTTGCCGTGATCGTAGATGTCATTTGATGGACAGTCGGATAGTGTTCAATTTCAAACAGCATTGGAACTTCTACTGTCCCAGGACGAGCAATCATCCCTAGGTCATTACGCAATAAATCAACGATCATAACATTTTCAGCGCGATTTTTTTCAGAATGGTAAAGCCAGTCAGCATTTTCTTTGTCCTCAGAAAATGAATTTCCTCTCCTGACTGTTCCTTTCATTGGCCTTGTTGTGATTTGATCACCCTGTAAATGAAAAAATAATTCCGGCGATGCAGAAAGTATCCGATGGTCACCAGTATTAATATAGGCGCAATAATTTGAGGCTTGTGAATTTTTGAGATTTTCATAAAAGGCGATATCGTCACCCATGAACTTGGAGCGAAGACGTATTGTATAATTTGCTTGATATGTATCGCCAGCTTCAATGGATTGTTTAATAAACCGGATAGAAGCATCATATTCATCGAGCGATACAGATGGAATCCAATCTGTTAAATTATATGTTCCATTACTGCTTAGCTTTCCTGTTTGCGGCTCGGAAAAGATCCCAAACCACAATAATGGCATAGTAGATCCTTTATTAACCTTAAACGCTGAATCAAAGGCCGGTGCGCTTTCGTACGAAAGATAACCAGCAGCATAATAGCCTTCCTTTATAGCCTCTTGAATCTCCTGAAAACAAGACAATATCTCTTCAACTGTATGAGCAATTACCAATTTCAATGGCTGACTAAATAGTACAGGCTGAATTTCACCCGTAGAATTGGCAAATTCAAATGATAAGAGTGGTTGAACTTGATTTAGATTAGTTATCTTCATTGTTTATTCCTTTGTGTTTATTTTTTGAAGAAGTTATGAATCATCTTTTTTCCGCTGTCAGTTAATATGGCCTCAGGATGAAATTGTACGCCTTCAACTCTGAACTGCTTATGCCGCAATGCCATAATTTCTCCGTCTTCGCTTTTAGCACTGATGTCAAGACAATGAGGGAGGGTGGATTCATCAACAACCAATGAATGATATCTTGTAATTTGTAATGGCGTGGGAAGCTCTGAGAAAATCGATTTTTGATCGTGATCCATCATCGAAATTTTTCCATGCATCGGCTGTTTCGCTTTTACAATATTCCCGCCAAATGCCTGGGCAATGATTTGATGACCGAGACAGACTCCTAATATTGGAATGGATTGAGAATATTTTTTCACGATTTCTAAACATATGCCTGCATGATCAGGGTTGCCGGGTCCGGGTGAGATCAGGATAAAATCAGGTATCAGCTTATTAATATCATCCAATGAAAGCTGGTCATTCCTACGAATCACCACTTCTTCATCAATTTCCTGTATATATTGAACTAAGTTGTATGTAAAAGAGTCATAGTTATCAATTACTAAAATCAATTTTATACCTGGCTCCAATCTGTTAAAATTATTTTCATAATGACAATAGGTTAATTATAGTTGAACGAGTATACCATTGTGAAGACATAATACGAACAGTATCCTGTTTTGTATGAAGGAAGCTGAATATTTTACAGTTATGTCAGAATTATAGTAAAATAACGCAAGGAAACGAGCAAATATTATCAAACGATAATACTTTTTGGTATTACAAAGAAAAGGAGAGCCTATGAAAATAAAACTGTTTTTATTTGTCGCAGCAGTCATGCTTTTATTAGCGGCATGTGGTCCAAAGACCATAGATGAGTCAATCACTCTACTTGACCACGAAAAAAATGATGTAACAATCCCGCAAGAAAAACCTGTGCTGTTATTTTACATTACTACATACACCTGAGGAATCTGCCAACAGCAGCTAGTTGAGCTGCATAATAATCTGCAGAAATTAGACGGTATGGAGATGCCTATGTATGTAATTAGCAAGGACCTTCCAGAGGAACAAAAGTTATTACATGATCAGCTTGAAAAGGACTTTGGTAAAAGCCTTCCATTTATATCTGATCCAGAGCTTAAATTAATTGATGAAACGGGTATGGAGAATGAAGATACTGCATACAGAGGATATGCAATTATTGCTCCAAATGGTGAAGTTGTATTAAAGCAAGTCAACGATCATTGGGGAGAAGAAATAGACAAGACCGTGGAAGACATTAAAGAAGCGTATAAAAAATTAAAATGATTTTATATTCTAAAAGGGGAGGCCTTATTTGACCTCCCTTAATCCACTCCCATTAAGAATCTCTTGAACACCTTCCTCACAAACCCCATATGAGCGCCAGGAACAAGATTCACAAACTGTATTTATATCTGAAGGTACAATATATTTCTGGATTTTCGCTTCTATTTCCTCCCAAGTTAGAATTTGTCCGATTTTGAGCTCCATTTTTTCCAAAATAGCCGAATCTCTTTCAGCAATTCCTTTCTCTTCACAATGGTATTCACTAGTATTTGGGAACTTCTCACACAATCGGTCTGGACCCTCTATTAGCTGAATCCACGTCTTCGGGTTTTCTCTTAATGTTTGATGAAGCATAGTCATATTTTCAACGTACTCTTTAGAGTAACCCATTCCTCGATAGCCTAGAAGGCAAAAGATATGATGACCACGCAGTTGGTACATACTAATTCCCCCAGTTTAATGTTTGCTTATTGTTAACCTGATGAACGCATTAGTTAACTTACTTTTTCATCTTAACATATCTTACCTGAAAAATTTGGAACTTTTTCACTACTGGGAAAGATTGTTTCCCATGGAGTTTTTGTTTGTGAAATATAAAAGCAATTTCTTATCAATGCAGGGCAATATATGATTAGGAAGAGAAGTGAAGTGAATAAACATGGAGAATGACTATGCATATTTTATTTTTGGCACCCTATTTTAATCAACCAAGAGGAAATTCAACTACAATCAAACGACTTGTCCATTTTTTAGATAGGCAAAATATTAGTCTATCCGTCATCCCTTACTTAGAAAACGATAACTGGCACCGCTCTGATGCAGATATTTTTCATATTTTACATGCTACTCGCTTTATCAAATGGGCGCGTGAAAACCAATTTACTTTGAATCGACCGTATCTTGTAACAATGGGCGGGACAGATATTAATATTGATTTACAGCGAAACCTCGATGAAGAGATTTTTACCTTCTTACAAAATGCTTCATACATTACTGTCTTCACTGATGATGCAAAAGAAAAGGTAATCCGTTTGCATCCAGGCTGGGAAGATAAAACAAGTGTAATTCCCCAAGGGGTTTGGCTGCCCTGGCATATATCATCAACAGGGGAAGAAATGTACCCTCACATTCTTCTTCCTGCAGGTTTACGGCGAGTAAAAGATGTATTACATGTCTTACCTGCACTTGATCAGTTAATTAATCACTATTCCAATATGAAGTTTACCATTCTAGGTGCAAACCTTGATGATAGTGTGAGAGCTGAGGTCCAAAAAAAGATGGAGAAGCGATATTGGATGAAATATGCAGGTGTGGTTCCCTATGAGGTCATGAAAGTATGGTATGAACAAGCTCAAATCGTGATTAACACCTCCCAATCAGAGGGTCAATCGCTTGCCGTTATGGAAGCAATGGCAATGAGAAGACCCGTTATTGCACGTAAAAATGAAGCGAATCTACAGCTTGTGCGCCACGAACAAACTGGCTGGCTGTATGAATCAATGGATGAGTTTGAGCAGGCCGTTCGTTCTATTATTGAAAACATCTCATTACGAAAGCAGGTAGTTCAAGCGGCAAAAAATTGGATTGTTGAGCAGTATTCACCAGATAGAGAAGCAAAAGCCTTTCTCCACTTATATAAACAATTAGTCTAGTTGTAGATGGATTCCCCTTATTCTAAGGGGAATTTTTCTTTAGAACGTTTAGCATAAAAAAATATTCGTTGACAATTATACTAAATCATAATATATTTAATTCAAGATTTTTTTACTAAAAATATATTAACATAATATAAAAGGGGATTTTAAATATAATGAATATTTTAGTTGTAAAGGCAAATAACCGTCCAGCTTCAGAGGCAGTTTCAAGTAAAATGTATGAAACATTCATGAATAACCTGGAAGGTGTTAATGTAACAACTTACGATGTATTTGCGGAAGACATGCCATACTTTGGTCAAGATTTATTCAATGCTTTCGGTAAAGTAGAATCCGGCGAAGAAATGACTGACATTGAAAAGCGTATTTTAGCTGCAAAACAGAAAGCTATGGATGCACTAACAGCAGCGGATGTAGTAGTATTTGCATTCCCGTTATGGAATCTAACTATCCCAGCTGCATTACAAACATTTGTTGATTATGTATACCAAGCAGGCTATGCGTTCAAATATGATGAAAATGGACAACTTGTACAATTAATGACAGACAAAAAAGCGATTATTCTAAGTGCACGCGGCGGCATTTACTCAACACCAGAAGCAGCGCCAATGGAAATGGCTGCAAATTATATGAAAAACGTATTTGGCGGCGTATTTGGTATGGAAATCATTGATGAAGTGATTATCGAAGGTCACAATGCAATGCCAGATCAAGCAGAAAAAATTATTGCTGAAGGACTTGAAAAAGTGGCAGCTGCTGCTAAAAATCTATCAGCTGTAACGGCATAATATTAGTAAAAATAATAAATTTTCTCGAAGACAGCTCCTTGTATAGGGGCTGTTTTTTTTGTGAAATTGTACCGTCTGAATGTTGAACCTGACAGATGTGACATTTGTCATATCTTGTACATGACACCTGCTACTTACAACCATGACTCCCTTTCTATATACTTTGGTATAACGATGCAAAACAAGGAAGGGAATTAAAATCTTATGACCTTACAAAACAAAAATACGTTAAAAAAACAGATTGCTCCTTATGAAAAATCAACGACAAAAGAAAGTGTATGGCAGTTAATGAACACGATCGTACCATTTATTGCCTTATGGTACCTTGCTTATATCAGTCTTTCCGTATCCTATTGGTTAGCTCTTATTCCAATTGTGATAGCTGCAGGATTTTTAGTAAGAATATTTATTATTTTTCACGATTGTACACATTATTCTTTTTTCAAAAGTCGACGTTTAAATCGAATTGTCGGAACGGCCATGGGTGTTATTACTTTATTTCCTTTTGAAAAATGGGGTCGCGAACATTCCATTCATCACGCAACAAGCGGAAACTTAGATAAACGCGGAGTAGGTGATATTTGGACGCTTACAATTGATGAATATATGAAAGCGCCACTTCGTACTAAGATTGGTTACCGTTTTTATCGTAATCCGATTGTCATGTTAGGATTAGGACCGATTTTCCAATTTCTTTTAAAAAATAGATTTAACCGCAAGGATGCCAAAATGAAGGAACGTCTGAACACATATTTGACGAATATTCTATTAGTGGTCATTGTTGGATTGCTTGTTTGGGCTCTTGGCTGGCAGTCATTTCTTCTCGTTCAAGGCTCTGTTTTCTTACTGGCAGGCTCAGCAGGTATTTGGTTGTTTTATATCCAACATACATTTGAAGATTCATACTTCGAGGTAGATAAGGAATGGGAATATGTGAAGGCCGCTGTGGAAGGAAGTTCTTATTATAAGCTTCCAAAGGTTATCCAATTCTTAACCGGGAATATTGGGTTCCATCATGTTCATCATTTAAGCCCGAGAGTTCCTAACTATAAATTAGAAAAAGCACACGAACATACACCACCATTACAAAACGTTCCAACGATTACACTCGCTACAAGCTTGAAGTCGCTCCGTTTCCGTTTATGGGATGAGAAAAACAAGACATTCGTTAGTTTTAGGGATGTTAAACGATTAGCGAAAAAACGAGTTTCTGTTCAAGTAAAACCTGAAGTTTGATAAGAGTCAGCTCCCCTATAATGGGGAGTTTCTATTTTAACACAGCTTCGAAAAGGGGAAAGGGAGAATACGACATGATTCGAATTGTCATAGCAGAGGATCAGGAGCTGTTGTTAAGCGTGATCGGATCACTTCTTAATCTAGAAGAAGATATGGAAGTAGTCGGTCAGGCCAAGAATGGATTTGAAGCAGTTGCGCTTGTACGGGAGTTTCAGCCTGATATTTGTATCATGGATATTGAGATGCCTGTTATGAACGGACTTGATGCAGCAGAATCCATACTGAATACAGGCTGTAAGGTGATTATCATGACGACCTTTGCCAGAACAGGTTATGTGGAACGTGCACGGAAGGCTGATGTTAGAGGTTATTTGTTAAAGGACAGTCCAAGTCAGGAATTGGTTTGCTCCATACGCAGGATCATGAACGGGAAGCAGATATATTCATCGGAATTGATAGACCAATCTTTCATAGATAACGAAGAAGAGAATGAACCCTATTCTAATGAACAAATAGAAACCGCCATTCCACCTAATAAAACGTTTATGAAAGTTAGAAATTATTTTTCAACGATTATTGATAAAATGAAATTACCGACAGGGTAGAGAATGTTGGTCGTTAGTCAAAATTAAACAACCTTTTGCACTCCTTTCTTATTTTGAAAGGAGTTTTTATTTTGCCTACTCGCACGAATTGTCTTTGATTTTTGATGAAGAATAAATAGAAACAGAACGGAGGCAGAGTTAGATGGTAAATAATAAGAAGGCTGATGAAAATTATACAGTGGCTGGTACAGACATTGAGGAGGTAAAGAGACTAAATGCTCTTTCCGGACTATCCTATAATGAGGTAAAGGCATTGCTGGTGAAGACAGGCGGGCGTGGTACTGGGATTTATAGTGATACGAATCTCGAGGAAGTGAAGAGAAGAAATCAAAACCATGAGGGTTAAATATTTCAATGGTTTAGCCTCTTCATGCAACATTTTTTTGTAAATGTTTATTTTAGTTAATAAAGTTCTTATGTACACCTTCATTATTCAAAAAATTAGTTTTTACTGATATAAAAGCAACAAAATCCGAAGCATTGGGCATAATTAGAAAATAATCAATCAGAATGAAATTTCGGGAATGGGTGACTAAAATGCCGGAACAAAAAAGAGAAATGATCCATAACTACACGTATCAGTACAGTAGGATTCTTCAAAAAAGTAGTAAGATTGACAGCAATTTGTTTGAAGAATTTGGTGTGAAGCGCGGGCTAAGAGATAAAAGTGGCAAGGGAGTGCTTGCCGGGCTGACTAAAATTTCAAATATAGAATCCACAAAAGAGATTGATGGAAAAACGGTACCGATTGAAGGAAGACTGTATTATCAAGGCTATAATATCCATGATTTAGTGAAGGGATTTGTCAATAAACGTTATGGCTTTGAAGAAATTACGTACTTACTATTATTTTCCACACTTCCAAATGAAGAACAATTAAAAGAATTTAAAGAGGTACTTAGGGATTCACGCAATCTGCCGAAAAATTTTACACGAGATGTGATTATGAAAGCCCCAAGCCAAGACATTATGAACTCTTTGACAAAAAGTGTCCTTACATTGGCTTCCTATGATGAGAGAATAAATGATATGTCGTTGGAAAATGTTCTACGGCAATGCTTGATGCTGATCAGCGTGTTTCCTATGATGTGTGTATATGGCTATCATGCTTATAATCACTTTGAATGTGACGACAGTCTTTATATTCATAGACCGGATGATAAGCTTTCAATGGCAGAGAATATCCTAAGAATGCTACGGCCTGATAAACAATATACAGAGGTGGAGGCTAGGGTGCTGGATGTGGCTTTGGTGCTTCATATGGAACATGGTGGAGGGAATAATTCAACCTTTACAACAAGGGTGGTTTCCTCAGCAGGTTCTGATACATATTCCGTGATTGCGGCAGCCTTATCTTCATTAAAAGGACCAAAGCATGGTGGGGCCAATATCAAGGTCGTTGAGATGGTACAGGATATCAAAGCACATGTATCAGACCTTAAGGATGAAGAGGAGATTAAAGCCTATTTAACAAAGATTTTAAATAAAGAAGCTTTTGATAAAAGAGGATTAATCTATGGAATGGGTCATGCTGTTTATTCAATCTCGGATCCAAGGGAACAGGTATTTAGAGGTTTTGTTGAAAATCTTGCTGATGAAAAAGGAAGACGGGAAGATTTTGAATTATATACAATGATTGAGAGAATGGCCCCGGAAGTTATTGCAAAGGAACGCCGTATCTACAAAGGAGTCAGTGCCAATGTAGATTTCTTAAGCGGTTTTGTCTACAGCATGCTCGATATCCCGGTAGAACTATACACACCAATCTTTGCAATGGCAAGAATAGTAGGCTGGAGCGCACACCGCCTAGAAGAACTCATCAACGTAGACAAAATCATCCGCCCAGCCTATAAAAGCATCGGACCAGAAAAACAATATATCGAAATTGATCAACGAAACTAAACATGGGGACGGTTCTTCTGCTTCCATTTTTGACTATTCAGAAAATGGTGCAAGAGGACCGTCCTTTTGAAATGAAAGGATGGCGATAAGATATGAATAATCTTACTAAAATGAAAATAAATCGTCCGGCTAGTGAGGTTTTTGAGGCGTTTGTGGATCCAGCAAAGATCGGGAGTTTTTGGTTTTCATCCAGCTCAGAGCGGTGGGAAGCGGGGAAGATGGTAACATTGAGATATGATGAGTATTATGCTGAAGTCGTAGTAAAGATAACAGATATCGAAACAAATAGGAAAATTGTATTTGAGGATGAGGAAGGAAATACAACGACAATCACGTTGAAAGAAGAAAATCCTTCGACCACCATTATTGTAGTCAACGAAGATGGCTTTGATGAAAAGGATGTGGAGGGTTTAATTGATAATAAAGAAGGCTGGGTTTATATGCTAACTTGTCTAAAGGCCTACATAGAATGTGGAATCTCAACATTAAGAGCAGCATTAGTTAAATAAGACATCAACGTTGCAACCGTTTCATTATTGATGAAGCAGAGGGACGGTTCTTTCGCTTCCTTATGTGAACATTCAGATAAGGAAGCAAGAGAACCGTCCCTCTGTCAACATATTTATCCCTAAAGGGACAAATACTATTTGAAATGAAATTGTTTTTTAATGGAGGGAATTATGGCACAGAGGGAAAGTTTGTTAAAACAAGGGAATAAGTCGTCTCTTATTGCGGCGATTGTGAATACGATTATTGCACTGGTGAAAGGCGCTGCATTCCTTTTTACTGGAAATGTGGCGATGTTTGCTGAAACGATGCATTCCTTTGGGGATGCAGCAAACCAGTTTTTTGTATTTATTGGAAGCGCCCTGAGTAAAAAAATGCCGAATGATCGTTTTCCTAATGGTTTTGGACGGCTTGTCAATTTAGTTCTTCTTGGTGCAGTTTTAATAGTAGGAATCATGAGCTATGAAACCATTAAGGAAGGTTATCAGCATATTATACATCCTAATGAATCAAGCGGTATTGCGATTAATCTATCTGTATTAGCGGTTGCTGTTCTATTGGAGGGATTTGTACTCTATAAAGCAATGAAGGAGATTCTCCACGAAACAGGCTCTGAGGCGAAGGGACTTTCTATTGCCACAAAAAGCTTCAGCAGCTTAAATAAAGCAAAACCGGCAACGAAGCTTGTTTTCATGGAGGATTTAGTTGCTACCCTTGGCGGAGTGATTGCTATTGTTGGAATCCTGCTATCCTATTTTGCAGGCCTGCATGCTGCAGAAGGAATAGCATCTGTCATTATTGGTCTAATGATGTTTTTTGTGGTAGGTAGAGTATTTTTAGACAATGCAAAGGGTGTACTTGGTGAAGCAGATCAGGAGCTGGAAGCTCAAATAGCAGAATACATCTTTACTAATCCAGAAATTAAAGATATCCAAACACTGTTTGCTGTTAAAGAGGGAGAAGATTATCATATTGAAATGAAACTGGAAATTAATCCTTCACTAACAGTTGCACAGGCAGATGATATAAAGGATCGAATTGAAAATAAAATTCTCCAAATTAAAGGCGTTACGGACGTCATCATCGAATTCGACGAAGATGACGGCTTTCAAACATGGGAACGCAATCTAATACCGGGTAATTAGCGTTGAGGCAGAGGGATGGTTCTATTGCTTCCAATAAAGCAATTGAACCACCCCTCTGCCTTTTTATGCTTTTTCTTCTTCCATCATAGGAATAATTATGAAATTCTGGTGCATTCTAAAGATAAAAAAGTGGTGAAATCATGTTTATATTTCGCCGTCGCAAGCAGAAGAAGGCTGGCAGTAAACCAAGAGTGAACGAGATTCCTAGTAAAGCTTTAGAAGAAATTGAAAAAAATGATTTGACTGGATCAATTGAGACAACAGTCCAATTTATGAAGGAAATGCTTGGGGACAGTGATGACTTTTCTGTAAAGCACTTTCGAATTTTTGGACGATTTCATGCGGTACTGTTTTATTTTTCAAACATTACCGATAAAGACCGAATCGATAACGAAATATTAAAGCCATTAATGTATATGCCTGAGCATTTATTACAGAGAGAGATGTCCAAGCAAGAGCTGATAACCGTTCTGGTAGAAGAAACACTTTTCGATAGTCAGACCAATCGTGCAAACAAACTTGATCAGTTAGTTAATGTTATTCTGCGCGGCGAAACCGTTATTGTCATTGAAGGAATTACCGAAGCAATCCATGTTGGAACGAGAAAAATTGAAAAACGTTCCATTAAGTCACCTGAAACAGAGCAGGCTATTTTAGGACCAAGGGAAAGTTATATTGAGAGCATTGCAACCAATATCGCTTTGATTAGGGCAAGACTGCCGACTCCTGATCTATGTGTGAAAATGACGGAAATCGGTCGCCTGACAAAATCTATGGTTTCAATTTGTTATATAAAAGGTATTGCCAATGAAAAGGTTATAAAAGAAGTAGAAAAACGATTATCAGAAATTGATATTGATGCTGTTTTAGATATCGGCTATTTGGAACAATTCATTGAAGATAATCCTTTTTCACCCTTTCCACAAACACAAGCAACTGAAAGACCAGATAAAACAGTCGCCAATCTCGCAGAGGGTCGTGTGGCGATCTTGGTCGATGGCTCTCCATTTGCACTGTTAGTTCCTGTTGTGTTTAATCAATTTTATCAGACTTTTGATGACTATTCATCGAGGTTTCTCATGGGCAGCTTTGCCAGACTAGCACGGATGCTGGCCTTAGTATTTTCACTCATCTTTCCATCACTCTATGTATCATTTATCTCTTTTAACCCTGAACTGCTTCCGACAGAATTTGCTGTTGCGGTGGCAGGAGGACGGGCGGGAGTGCCCTATCCAGCAGTAATCGAAGTATTAATCATTGAGATCGCGATGGAGGTACTAAGGGAGGCAACCGTCCGAATGCCAAAGCAGGTTGGTGGGGCCTTATCCATCGTAGGTGTCTTGGTTGTTGGTGAAGCGGCAGTAAATGCGGGTCTAGCCAGTCCCATAACCGTTGTTGTGATTGCATTAACCTCTATTGGCTCTTTCGCGACACCTGCTTACGTTGCTGCTTTTGCACTTAGAATGCTTCGCTTTCCGATCCTTTTTTTAGCAGGGATTTTTGGTCTTTATGGAGTGGTAATCGGAGTTATCTTTATTTTCAATCATATGCTCTCCCTAAAATCATTTGGGGTTCCTTATATGTCACCGGTATCTCCAGGAGACTCTCAAGGTCTAAAGGATGTTATTATCAGAAGTCCATTATGGTGGATGCCAAAAAGACCAGCTTTTCTACAGCCAACGAATCGTGACAGACTGGGAGAAGTAAAAAATAAAGTGTTACAGCATAGTAAAGTGGGAAATGACCAGCGGGAGGAAGTACAGAATGGAGGATCCAAAAGAGGTCACAACGGTTCAGGCAGCGACAACCTTAATTAGTACGATTATCGGAGTAGGTGTACTGCCACTGCCGCTTTTTGCTGTAAGAGCAGGAGATACGGGAGCTCCGTTTATCACTTTATTAGGAATTGGGATTGCTGCATTTGGATTGTTTGTTGTTACAAAGCTTGGTCTACGACATTCAGATAAAACCATAATTACCTACAGTGAAGATATTCTTGGAAAATGGCTGGGGAGATTTTTTAGTTTATTTGTCATCGTGTTTTTTTCGATTTTAACGGCTCTTGCTGCGCGTGAGTTCGGGGCAGTCGTCATTACGGCAGTACTGCTTGAAACACCGCTGGAGGTAACGGTAATTGTTATGCTTTTATTAGCTGCTATTAGTGCACGGAATACGATGAATACCTTTGCCTATATACACAATTTTTACATTCCTATTATTTTGGCGCCAGTCCTAATAATTGTCGCTTTATCATTAAAAAATGCGAACTTTCTATATGTACGACCTTTTATTTCAAGCGGGCTACATGATAGTTTCTTTGGTGCCTTAACGATTGCGGCCTTATTCCAAGGCTCATTCATCATGACGTTGATTATTCCGTCAATGAAAAATCCAAAATCAGCTATGAAAGCAGGCTGGTGGGCCATTTTCATTTCGGGAGGCTTATATTTATTACTCGTTCTTGCAACTGTAGCAATCTTTGGAGCTGAAGAGATAAAAAGACTGTATTGGCCCACTTTAGAGCTTGCACGTACGACTTCACTGCCAGGAAATATTTTGCAAAGATTGGATGTTATTTTTATTTCGGTTTGGGTTATTGCGGTGTTTACAACAATTTTTGCCAGCTACTTTTTAACCATTCATTCGGTCAAGCAGCTGTTTCGTTTACAGGATCATAAAATGCTTGCCTATTTTATGCTTCCTTTTATTTTTATTTTGGCCATGCTCCCGCAAAACATTGTCCAGTTATACGATGTTATAAAAATCGCCGGAAGAGCGGGACTCATAGTTACTATTCTTTACCCCATGCTCTTATACATAATTGATGCAATGAAAAGTAAGATGAGGAAAAAGGGTGAGTCTAAACAAGCATAGATGGAGACAGATCCTTCTGTTACTAATAATCATGTCTCTTTTAACCGGTTGCTGGGACAGTCGAGAAATAGAGAAACGTGCGACGATTTTAGCTATTGGCATCGATAATGCAGAGCATAATGCTAAAAATGAAGAGGATGAAGTAAACCATTTAAAGGGAGCTAACCAAATTCCTAATGAACGAATGATTGAATTAACGGTTCAAATGGCGATTCCAGGAAGAATTCCACTTGGTCCACAGATAGGAGCTGGGGATAAAAGCCCCGTCTTGGTTATACAAGCAGTAGGTCACACGATAGAAGACGCCTTGCTTAATATTCAACAAGAAGTGGCAACTGAGATTTTTCTAGGTCATTTACGGTTAATTATTTTAAATGAAGAAGTGGCAAGAGCGGGTGTAGGTCGGTTTACTGATTATCTCAGACGCAACCCTCAAATTCGGAGAACGGCTTCACTCGTCATTTCAAAGGAAAAGGCCTCAGAATATATGAATATTAAACCGGAGCTTGAGCGTGTCCCGTCATTATATTTGGCCGAAATGGTTGATAGTTTAGTTCAATTGGGAAAATTCCCACCCACTTTTATTGGAATGTTTTGGAGCATCCTATCAAGTAAGGGACAAGAACCCTATTTGCCATATTTTAAAATAAAAGGAAAAGCCAATATCCAAATCAACGGCCTTGCCTACTTCAAAGGTGACAAAATGGTTGGGAAGACTAAACCATTACAAATTGGTGGTTTTATGGCTGGAATTGGGGCTGAAAAAGGAGGATATGCTCTCTTTATTAAAATTCCTGACTTAGAACAGGCTGTATTGGTTCGTGCAGTAGAAAGAAAAACAAGAGTGAAAGCAAGTATGAAAAACGGAAAGCCACATATTTTACTGAAAGTACGTTATGAATGTGAAATCGAGGAGGTCGAGAGCGTCAATCCCTCTAATATTAAAGAAGAAGAGTTACAAATACTTGAAAAAAAATTTTCAAGTGAAGCTACTAGAGCTTGAGAAACGTTAATTGTAGAGACCCAGGAAGTGAAGTCAGATATTTTTGGCTTTGGAGAGCATTTTCGGGCAAAACTACCTAATTATTGGAATAACCAGGTGAAAACAAAAGAAAACTGGCAGGATATCTATCAAAATCTAGCTTATGATGTAGAAATAAAGACAAAGATTCGACGGACCGGTATGAAAGCCAAATAGAAGGGATGTAAGATTACGATGTTTGGATTCATTGGATATGCTGTTTTTGTTTTTGAAATAAGCGGCTTTTTATTATTGATCGAAGATGTACGAGCCTATAAAAATGCAAAGTTAAAAAAAGAAAAAACAACAGCCAAACTACTAGGCTGGTCCAACATCATTCTAGGACTGCTTATCATCCTATCTAACTGGATCTATCAGCAATTGACTTGGTAGCAGGGGGACGGTTCTCATGCTTCCAGCTTAATTAAAACCATCCTATTAATGAGAATACAAGAAAAACGGGGACTTCCTATTGAAGTCCCTTCATATGTAGATACTCATTCTATGAAACCGTAACAAATATTTGAACAATTAGGTGTTCTTCTGTTTACCTTCATGTTAGTTTGATGGTACAGTCATTAATAAGAACATTATTAATGCTTTTAACTTGGAAAAGAAAAATAGTAATCTATAGGCATGCACCTTGTCTCTTTACTTAAAGGAAGACTGCCTGATTCAAGTTCAAAAACTCACATATATAAGAAATCTCTATGGAGTTGACGCTTTACAATGAATAAAGTAATAACAGATTACCATAATAAACGATATGAATGGGCATTCCATGCGAAAAAGGAATTCTTAGATAAATTTATTCAATTAGACGTGAAAAAAATGAATCTATTACATATTGCTGAAGACAATTCGATAGGCTCCGATATGAATATATCACCCTTTCTATGTTTAACAAACTGTCTCAACCTAGCGGAAAAAGAGAGGAAGCAAAAGGCTGAGGAAACCAATAAAGAATTAGAAAGGCTTGGGCACATAATCTCGGAAAAAAAGGCTGTGCTTGACCAGAAATTGAACTTTTTTCACATGAAAAATCACGAATATTTAAGTAAAATAGAGAAATATACTAGATTTTCTAATGAAATAGAAGCGATTATCCAAGAAATAGAACATACAAATCGTGAATTACTTGTGAAAAATATCCTGACATACGATGTAAAGCAAAAAAAGGCAAGTGTTCTTAATCAACATGCCCTACAATTACAACATTCGTTCGAAAAAAAGATTGATAATCAGCTTTCAGCAATAAAAGAGAGAGCAGAAAAAATAAACTTGTCAAAAGCCAGCCATTTAAAGCTGCCAAATTTGGATCCTATACCGAAAATTCAACAAAAAATAGATTCATATTGGTTAACAAGCCGATATGATAAGGCATTTAATCGAATGTGTCACAACGCAATTCTATGGGTCGAGCAATTGTATCATGCCTACAAGGAAGTTCTAACACCCATTTTAGATGAGGTTTTAATGCACCGGGATCAATTATTGATTGAAGCTGAAGCATTAAAATGTAAAAAAGAGCTGATCATTTCCGAATGGCTTACCGAACTGGCTGATAAGGAGAAAACACGTGACGCCCTGCGTGAAGAACACGTAAAAGTGAACGAAATGTGGGCACAGGATTGTGAGCATGCTAAGCAGCTCCAAGGCTATTTCATAAAGCATTGGCTGCGATACAAGGAAGAATTACAAGAGAAATTTCTAACAACTAATCCACAGGAGCGCTGGGCTGCTACTCAATATTTGCAACTCCTCCAGCAGGATGGTGAAAACATTATCGAATCTATGAATATATGAGGGGATAATAATGGTTAATACTGAATTACCAACAAAAAAGGACTATGAAGAGGCTATTAATGAGCTGAGGAAGTTAAATGATGAGCTATTTTATGAAGATTTTAAAATGAAAATGAAACAATTAGCTGATCATAGTGAGCATTTGACTAATAGCAGCCTGCAGGATTTTAAGAATGAAGCCGATCATATCCTCAGTCATACCGAAGACTTAGTGAGAAAGCTAGAAAGCCAGCAGACTGAAATGAAAGCGGCGATTGAACATCAGCAGCAGACAATCATTGATAAGAACCTGGAATTCATAGTGAATGAAAGAACACAGCTTTTAGCGGTGTATGAAAAACTTGAAAAAAGCATAAGTGAATTTAATGCACTAACATTCGCTCTCCAGCAAAATATAGAAAATAGTAATAAGGAATTAGTTGATAAGGCCACTTTGGCTGTGGCATCTGTCTCAGATCATATTAACGAGTTTATTCAAAAGCTTGCTCTAGCGGACGAAAAAAATAAAGAGTTTTTGGAGCAAAATCGAGCATATGTAACTTTGACCAAGAAGCAAATTACCGAAACGGAAGAAAAGTTAACCATAATGGGGGAAACGCTACAGCAGATGGATGAGCGCTGGGAAGACTTGTTTACGTCTTACGAAAAAAAGTATCAAGTCCATGAACAAGCATTAAAAAATCTGTTGGTGATTCGTGAAGAAGCACTGATTAACAAGGTTACACAGCTTCATGAGAACTGGAGCGTTCAGCAATATAACCATGATGAAGCGCATAAGTCAGAAATTCTACATTGGCATGAACAAGTGGCTGCCCATATTAAAGCTCAAAGCAGGCAGAACGAAAAAATGCTTGAAACCATTACAACCAATTTGTCCAGCAAGGCTGATTTAGTAAAGGTTGAAAAAAAACAATCCCTAAAAACCAATATTCTAATTGCCGCTGTCATAGCTGAAGCCCTATTAATTGGTATGCAGTTTTTTATTTAATTTGAAAACGCTGGTTTAGCTCATATTTCATTGCATCTTTCCAATATCTCATAGTGCCTTCTTTATATCCGCCATTGACTTTTACATAGAAGTTGTATTGGATGAATATTCCATCCCTTAGAGGCTCGAATATTTTTACGTTCTCTTTTCTAAGCTGTTGATTTGCTTGTTTTAACCTTTTTAGTGTTTGATCTAATTTTTCTTGGAAAAAGTGAACTTGGGGTGTTTTTTTTTGAGTAGCTTCGTTTAAACGTTTTGTTAAGACATGTACCTCTAAATCCAGGTAGATTTTTTCATCGATTAATTTTTCAAGCTTCTCAGATATATTTGCTTTCATTCTATTCACCTTTATAAGAACAAATGTTTGTATCGATATTATAATATGATTTTCCTATTAAAACAAATACAGACTTATTATTGCTTGGAAGATGGTTTATTATATAGCTTATGTATTTAACCATACATTACGTTAATTCGATGTTTAACAACGCATAAAAAAGATTAATCATATGAAGGGGATGATTATGATTCAAACTTTTAATGTATTCGTGTATGGTACATTACGGCAGCACGAGGAGAATTCTTATTTTTTACATGGTGCAAAATGTCTTTCATCTCAGTGCTGGACCTACGGAATTCTATACGATACAGGCTGCGGCTACCCGGCAATGGAAACGAGCCGTAATAAAAAGGTATATGGTGAATTGTATCAAGTAAATCATGAGCAGCTGAAAAGACTTGACCACCTTGAAGGATATGAGGGTGATGAGAAGGATAATCTTTATGACAGAATCACACAAACCATTTATACAGACACTGGTACAATACAAGCCTATGTATATGTATTTCTTCCTGACCAAACAGCGAATTTAGAGAAAATTTCTTTCGGTGATTGGAAATGTCACCGTTATATAAAACAGGATGAACTTTATTATTTTGCCTACGGGTCATGTATGGATGATGAGCGATTTCAACTTGCCGGAGTTGAAATGCAGTTTGAACATGTGGTTGGTTGTGGGATTGCTAACAACTTTTCACTCGCATACACGCGAAAAGCACATGATGGCGGGCGGGCGGACTTAATTGAATCAGGTGAACAGGTTGAAGGGAAGGTCTACCAAATTGAGCAAAAAACCCTTCATTACCTGTTCAAACGAGAAGGAGTCCATGCTCAGATTTACCGACCGGCTTTCATTGAGGTCACTATAAATGGGACACTTTATCAAAATGTATTGACCTTTTTAGTCATTGAGAAGGAAGAGGAAACAGCACCGCCAGAACATTATGCGATTGAAATTCTTCGCGGTGCTAAGGGCTTTGTCAGTGAAGAATATTATAAAAAACTGCAGAGCGATTTGGCTGAAAAGTTTGGTTTGAGACTTAATTAAAGGGAAGTGTTGCCCTCATCCAATGGTTGATCAAAAAAACCAAGGGCGCATTTAATTCCTTCTTCAATATTATTTGTTTCATACCCTGCTAAATCCTCTTGGGAAATATCCAATTTTGTTCCGGTCAGGGAATAACCGCTATCTAAATTAATATCAAGCAAAACCTCATACCCAATTGGTGTCTGCTTTACATTGATAATGTCATAATCACGGATGGCAGTTCCTGTTTGGTATAGAATGGGTTCTAATTCAGACATCCTATTTACCCTCCTTTTTCATAATTAGTAAGACTTCTGATTACAAAGCTATTATTTCTAGAAAAGCCTCTAATTATGCTGGGCGGTTTACTTTGATGATTCAAATGAGAGGATAATTTAGAATGGAATGAATTATTTCATAGAAGTTCTCAAATAAGAAAAAGGTATGACTGAAAAATAATTTAATCGCCTATTTTCAAAATATTAGTCAAATACCCATACACTTATAGTCAAAAGTACATAACAATATAGGGGTGGGTTTTAGTCATATCGTAAGAGCTATTAAGAACCGAATGGACCGCATGTTAAATGCGGTTTTTCTAGGTCATAATAAATCTATAACGATCAGTGCAAGATGAACCCAAAAAGGCAGGTGAAACATTTGGTTGATGTTTTGACAGAAATGGTTATTCATGCTCCAAGAGAAAGAGTGGCAGAATATGCTGCTAATCCTGATAATGCCCCAGAATGGTATGTAAATATTCAATCAGCTGTATGGCGAACACAAAAACCAATTGCCATAGGTACTCAGGTTGCATTTAAGGCGCAATTTTTGGGAAGGGAACTTTCTTATGTATATGAAATAATTGAATATGTTCAAGGACAAAAATTGAAAATGAGAACAGCAAACGGGCCTTTTCCAATGGAAACCATTTATACGTGGGAATCTATAAATGAAAATCAAACAAGGATGACTTTACGAAACAAGGGAAATCCAACAGGATTCTCAAGGGTGATGAAACCCTTTATGTCTCTCATGATGAAAAAGGCAAATAGGAAAGACCTCAAAAAATTAAAAAACATTCTAGAAAACGAATAAATACATATAAAATGCCAATCGCTCATCAAGAGTAAGGGCCTTTTTCATTATTTTTCCAGTCCATACATATAATCATAACCTCTATTTTTCAACTTACGTACTAGGTTATTGACGTTTTCATAATCCGTCCTAGTCACCAATTGATATGGATCATTTTCAGCAGGTGCTTCATTGGGAGCATAATTTTTTAATGGAACACATAAACATCTCTCTTCCTCTCCTCGGTCCTTTATATGCAAACATCAACTAAAAGTGTGAATGAAGCAGAGGGACGGTTCTCTTGCTTCCTTTTCAGCGCAATGTTCTCCTTGTATGATAAAATAAAGAATAAAAAAATAATCATTACCCTTCAAATATAAAGGCGGCAGCATTCATGAATATTAATACGACGATTTGTATTGTCGGTGGAGGACCTTCGGGTTTGTTACTAGGCTTATTACTAGCAAAACAGGGAATTGACGTGACTGTCATAGAGAGTAACGGAAACTTTGAACGTCAGTTTCGGGGAGAGGTATTGCAGCCTCGTTTTATACAACTCATAAGACAGTTGAACCTTGACACATATCTTGAACAATACGAATTGATAAAGCTTTCTTCAGGAGATGTTTGGAGTGGAAATCGAAAAGTGCTCTCTATCGATTACGTAACTGATACACCTGAAATCCCTTATGCGATTCGAATAAAGCAGTCAGTCCTGCTGCAAGCTTTATATAATCTAGCCAAAAAGTACTCAAGCTTTCATTTCTACTTTAACGCAAAAGCGAAAGCGCTTATCCGCAGTTCAGACGAAACCACAAAAGGTGTTGTCGCAGTAATAGAACAAAGAGAAGTAACCATTACAGCAGACCTTATTGTAGGAGCAGATGGCCGTTTTTCAACGATTCAAAGGCTCGGTAACTTCCAATATAAATACCATACCTATGATTTTGACATGATTTGGTTTACAATCCCAGCGCAGGAGATGCACGACTTTGGCATTCAATTCAAGGTAACTCCATTTAGTAATATGATTGCGATACCAAGCACTCCCACAAAACTCCAAATTGGTTTTACTTTAAAAAAGGGAGAATGGGAGAAATACAAAGAAAACGGAATTGTGACTCTAAGGAACCACCTAATCGAAGCATATCCTTTTTTGAAAAATGAACTCATGCAACTAACAAATTTTCGTCCATTCGTTCCTTTACAAGCCAAGACTTTTTTCGTTAATCAATGGTATAAAAAAGGCTGCCTCCTGATAGGTGATGCTGCTCATTGTTCCTCACCGTTGGGGGCAGTTGGACTTTCATTGGGAGTTGAAACAGCTACAGTTGCTGCGGGAATCATTACTGAATGTCTTCGGAATCAAGATATAGAGTTTAAAAAATTAGAATCATTAACCCATATTCGTTCGAGCGACATTTTACTTGTTCATCATATGCAAAAGATGTTGACTCAGCTTTTTATCAAAAACCCACCCTTTTTGAAAAAAGGTGTAGTGGGAATTATACCGATTGCTTCAAAAACAGTGTTTTCCAAGCTGGCTAAGCGAAAATTTTTATTAGGTTTAAAAAAGATACCGATTCAACCAAATCAAATTTTTACTGATAATGAAATCATGAAGGGGTCTTTTTATTTCACAAATTAAAGAATGGTAATAAATATAGATAAAAAGGATGAAGTTTTAAAACTCATTAAGGAAAGATTATACAACCCTTTTCCTTATCAAGAATTCGCTATGATTCAAGCGGATTATGAGGAAGTGACTTTGAATGAATGTCCCACAGGTGATTTAAACACCTATTGGTTAACTATCGCTGGAACGTTAAGCTATGTTCTAAGAGGGAGGGAAAACAGTATTCCAAAGGGGCAAATAGAATGGATGTATAAAACCTTCTTTGACTGCTTTCCGCAATTCAGCTTTTTGAAAACTAATCTATCTGACTATCCACTTCTTTATGAGGAATTTATGAATTATGAAACAGTACGACAATTATTAATTGAATATTTGTCTATTAAATAAAAGCAAAGGGATGGTTCTCTTGCCCCATGGAAGCAACAGAACCGTCCCTTTGCATCTATTTGGAGGGGTATTATTGAATAATCCATTGATTAAATCTCTAGAACCAATAGTGGATCAACAATCTAAGGTATTAATTCTTGGTTCCATACCAGGGGTGGAATCTTTACGGAAGCAGCAATACTACGGAAACCCGCGTAATCATTTTTGGGGAATTATGTACAGGCTTTTTCATCAGGAGGAACTGAAAACGTATGATGAGAAAATTACTTTTATCAAAAAACATCAGATTTCCCTTTGGGATGTAATTTATTCCTGTATCCGAGAGGGAAGTCTTGATTCCAATATTCAAGAAGAACTGCCAAATGATATTCCAGGTTTATTGGAGCAGTTCCCGAGTATTCAATTTATCGGCTTCAACGGCGGGAAAGCTTATGATGTTTTTAAAAAGAAAATCGGCTTTCATACCCTTAAGGATGTGCAGTATTTGAAACTGCCTTCTACAAGCCCGGTTCCCGGAAAAAATGTAAAATCTTTTGAAGAAAAAGTAATGGTATGGCAAGTAGTAAAGGATTATCTTGTTTAATTTGTACAATAAAAATGTGGTTCTCTTGATTCCAAAGGAAGCAAGAGAACCGTCCCCATGCGTTAGGCTTTTTCTCAGATCATTCACGAGTGCTTTACGAATCTCTTACTGCTGCGTTGTATATCTACTTCACTTTTTAATCCCTTTAGTAACGAGTAACTCATGACAATCATGATTAGAGCAAAAGGAAGGGCAGCTGCAATTGATGCTGTTTGTAATACGTTCAAACCACCTGCTAAAAGCAATACAGCTGCAACGGCTGATTGAAAAACACCCCAGGTCATTTTAATTTTATTAGAAGGGTTTAATGTTCCTCCTTCACTAAGCATGCCTAGGACAAAGGTTGCTGTATCGGCAACCGTAATATAATAAATGACTACAACAGCAAAACCCAGGATGCTTAACAGAGCACTCAATGGGAGATAATCAAAGAATGTGAAAATCGATAATGACACGTTTTCCGTAATAAAGGTGGCCAGGTCATGGTTGCCGGTGTTTTGAACAATTTGAAGCGCAGAGCCCCCAAAGATAGACATCCATAGACAGGTTCCCAGTGTTGGAACGAGCAGCACACCAATCACAAATTCCTTTACAGTTCTTCCTTTTGATACACGAGCAATGAACATACCAACGAAAGGAGCCCAAGCTATCCACCATGCCCAATAAAATAAAGTCCATGATGCAATCCATTCCCCTTCACCAAAGGGCTTTAAGCGTAAACTCATATGAATAAAATCACTTAAATAAATTCCCGTTGTATTAAAAAGGACTTTAATAATGGTCATAGTAGGGCCAACAATCAGGATCAGGAGCATGATTGCAAAAGATAAAATCATGGCTGCATTCGATAAAAATTGAATGCCCTTCTCTAAGCCGGTATTAATTGAAATGATAAACAGGACGGTGGCAACAGCTATGACGGTCATTTGAACCAATAGATTATTTGGAACACCGAATAAATCGTGCATGCCAGCATTTACCTGCATTGCCCCCAGACCTAAAGAAGTCGCAATACCAAAGACAGTTGCGAAGATTGACAAAACATCTATCGTTTTACCAATCGGTCCATAGATTTTTTCTCCAAGTATCGGGTAGAACGCAGAACTAATTGCAGCAGGCAGCTTTTTATTATATTGAAAAAATGCAAGCGCTAAACCGATAACCGTGTAGATTGCCCATGGATCCAAACCCCAATGAAAAAATGTATATTTCATTGCCGTATTGGCTGCTTCAATCGTATATCCTTCCCCATAAGGAGGCGTGGTGTAGTGTGTAACAGGTTCAGCGACACTCCAGTATACAATTCCAATTCCCATTCCTGCGCCGAATAGCATGGCAAGCCAAGACCCCGTATTGAAATCAGGCCGGTCCGTTGATTTACCCAGCCGTATATCGCCATATTTAGAGAACAATAAGTATATAGAAAAGATAACAAAAAACAAAGTAGCACCAAGATAGACCCAACCAAGGTAGTCGATTGAACCACTATAAATCGTATCGGTCACTTTAGCGAGATTATCGCTAAAAAAGACCCCCCAAACGATAAAAATAAGTATTAGTAATAGAGAGATAATAAAGACACTATTTCCCATATCTTTACTGTTATTCATAGGTAGCTCCTTATAATGAAAGTATGTAAAATATGTTTTTCGTTTTGTAAGCTGCAAATTCAACCGGATAAATCATTTATCGAGGAGATTATAAAGGAATTCCCAATTATCCGTATCCAGCAATTCTTCCTGTGGCAGTTCGAACCCGTCACCCAAATAAACCGTTTGACCATTAATAGCTATTACCATTGCTTCATGTATTGAATCACTATTCTTCTTTTTAAAAATATCTCCTATTACAGGCAATTCCCCTGAAAGTTGCTTAGCAGGTAAGTCAAGGCTATGAATTTTTTCTGACTCAACACCCTCCATATTTTGATAATCAATAGGTAGGCTGTTTTCTAATCGACCAGGTACCATTAGCAAATACTCGTGGTGCTTAATTCCGTGAGAATTACTTGTAACTACTCCTTTTTTATCCGACGTTTCTACTACTTCAATTTCATTTAACGAATACGTATCCAATGAATCTGGCATTGGATTATTGATGAGTATAAAATCTCCTGCTTCAGCATTTCTATCTTTATTAAGAGTGTATACCTTATGATTGAATATAAAGCTATCAAGTTCCTTCGGCCTGTATCTTTCAACGGCAGCGGCAATGGTTATATGCTGCGATAAATCTCTCAGCCTTATAAGATGAACAGACTTTTTAAACATTGGCTTGACCCCGTAAACCTTATGCAGCTCATTATTAAAATATACAAATTGTCCCTTTCTAACCTGATACAATTTCACTAGAAGATCTCCCTTCAAAACAGTGGATATATAAAGTGAATTTATTTGAAAATTAGTTTATGACTAAATCACTCGTTCTAAACATATCCCGTAATTTCTTGTGATTATGTAATTAGCTTGTCTTTTTTTCAATAAACATGTTGTTTGGAGATTGAACGTTTTTTATTTTTCTTTAAACGTTCACAATTCACATAGGGAAACGGTTACAAAATGAGATATGCTTAAGGTAGAACATTTGGGAGGTGCTGTTATTGTATAAATTGCAAATTCAAAATGCTGAGACCCAAGAGATCCTTCGTGAAAAGACTTATAAAAAGCCTGACCTGATTTTTAGTTTGTTAGAGTCAGCAGAAAAGGGCCAGGAATGTTTTCTATTTGATGAAAAATGTAAAACATATAGAGGGGACTATGTTACCCATTCAACTTATACTGAAAATGATACAGAGGTTTATCAGATTATGTTTCATGTAGAATTGTCTGATATCCAGGCAAGAGTAGCACAACTATAAAAAAAGGTTTCATGAAAAGAGGAATTTTTGTCCAATATGGAGATAGTTCCTCTTTTTTTTGATTCAATAATTCGTACTCACTGTAGTCCAAAATAAGTTGTAAAACTATTCGGAAGATTAAAGGCAGAATAGTTATGACAAGACAAACAAGTATATGTTCATGCTATAATATTAGAGTCTCTTCATTTCTACCGTTAGAGAGAGTGTAAAATAACGATCTTAGGGTAGTATACTGTACATAACTTCCATAATTTACCTCGATTAGATTAATCACTTACTATCTTTTTATTACAATCAATCGTACTATACTAAGCCCACCTGTTATTTTTCAAGTTACATAATTAAAGATGATTAATGATTCGTTAATTAGCCGAATGTGTTATTTGCTAACTGGAGGAATTTGATGAGTGAATTAGCAGTAGAAAAAAAGAAAATAAGTCATAAAAGGTTAACGCTTAGAAGTGTTATCAAAAGGGGTCTATTCATTACAATTGGAGCCATTATTATGGGCTACGGGTTAGAGGCTGTACTCATCCCAAATAATATGATTGACGGTGGTGTAACAGGGTTATCGATGCTGTTGAGTCATATTACACCAATCAACCTGAGTATTTTTCTAGTCCTATTAAACCTGCCTTTCTTTTTCTTGGGCTATAAGCAAATTGGGAAAACCTTTGCTTTCAGTATGCTATATGGAATCGTAGCTTTATCGGTTGCAACTTCTTTTATGCATCATGTAAAGCCTATCGTCCAGGATGAATTATTGGCCGTAGTTTTCGGTGGTTTAACATTAGGGGTAGGAGTAGGGCTGACACTTCGAAATGGAGGAGTACTGGACGGAACGGAAACCTTAGCAATCTTGGTTGAGAAACGCTTACCGTTTTCTGTGGGTGAGATTATCATGTTTGTTAACGTGGTTATTTTCGCCATTGCAGCTTTTGTATTTGGATTAGAAAATGCCTTATTTTCCATGCTAACCTACTTTATTGCTTTTAAGACAATTGATGTGGTGGTAAAAGGACTAGAAGATATGAAATCCATGTATATCATAAGTGACAATACAACTGAAATTGCAGAAGCCATTACAGAGCGGCTAGGTCGTGGTGTAACGTATCTCCATGGAGAAGGATCATATAGTGGTGAAGATAAGCGTGTTATTTTATGTGTGTTTACAAGACTTGAGGAAACCAAGATGAAGGATATTATACGAGAACTTGATCCAGGAGCCTTTATCATTGCTAGCGACGTTGCAGAAGTACGCGGAGGCAGATTTAAGAAAAGAGACATTCATTAAAAGTATTTTTTCATAATGGAAAATACAACGCTTCTTTTACCAAAAAGAGTAATAGGGATGCCTCATTAACGGTATGATTTTGAAGGAGAAAAAGAATAGTTCATAATAATATTACTCGGCTATATAACGAATCACCGACTTTTCGGGAAATGACTAATTCTTCGATACGCATCATATGAATGTAAATAAGCTTTATAAAAAATAGCTTGGAGGCTGATTCCAAGCTATTTTTTATGGAGTACATAGAGATTTGAATAAATAGCTTTATTTGGAGGTGTTAGGATTGATAAGAATTATGCTCCATACTGCCAGAATATTTCTTGGACTAGTGTTTTTAATCGCAGGTGTGAATGGTTATTTTGTTATTTTTGGTTATGAAGCTTTCATTCAAAATAGCCCGGAAGCATTGAAATTATTTGAATTTGAATATTTGTTGATATTCGAAAAATCATTAGAAATTATCTGCAGTGTTTTATTACTTTTTAATCGCTTTATTCCATTAGCTCTTTCCATCTTAGCCCCTCTTATTACAAACATATTCTTGCTCCATTTATTTGTCGACCATTCTTTACTACCTTTAGTTACTGTCCTTGTCATTGTTTATTGTTTTATGTTGTTTCAATATAAAAGGAACTTTATATCCATTTTTGAGAAAAATCCTAAATTGACTTTTGGTATCAAAGGAGGAAAGTTATGAAAGCTATAATATGCTCAGAATATGGACCACCCGAGGTTCTTGAACTCAAAGAAATTGAAAAGCCTGTCCCTATGGACAATGAAATCCTGATAAAAATACATGCAACAACAGTAGCATCTGGAGATATCAGAGTTCGAAGCTTTAACAGCCCTCTTCTGTTATGGATTCCAATGCGGTTGGTATTAGGGCTAAGGAAACCTAGAAAATCCATTCTGGGCGTAGAGTTAGCAGGTGTGATTGAAGAGGTAGGGAAGAATGTAGAAAAGTTTAAAAAGGGCGACCGCATTTTTGCTATGACCGGTATGAACTTCGGTGCTTATGCAGAGTACATATGCTTGCCTGCTGAAGGGAACGTGGTAATCAAACCTGATAATCTGTCTTGCGAAGAAGCCGCTGCTATTTCTTTTGGGGGTACATCCGCACTCCATTTCCTTAGAAAAGGAAATATCCAGGAAGGACAAAGGGTTCTCATATACGGGGCTTCCGGTTCAGTAGGGACGTCCGCTATCCAGATAGCTAATTCTTTTGGAGCAGAAGTGACGGCTGTTTGTAGTTCTTCCAATATAGAATGGGTAAGGTCATTGGGAGCACATCGTGTAATAGATTATATAAAAGAAGATTTTACAAAAAGTGAAGAGCGATATGATTTAATTTTTGATGCGGTTGGGAAATGTCCAAAGAAAGAAGTAAGTAAAGCACTCACTGCGAACGGGAAATTCATGTCAGTCGAGGGACAGGGAATCGCAAAAGTACTTAAGGAAGACTTACTCTTCCTCAGTGGGTTAGTTGAAAAAAAATTGTTCAGACCCGTTATCGATAAATGTTATCCTCTCGAACAGATTCAAGAGGCGCACAGATATGTTGAACAAGGACATAAAAAAGGGAACGTTATTATTACAATTAATCAAAAGTAATCACTACTAAAAAGAGGGTTAGATTTATTGCTTTTTAGAGCAATAAATCTGCCCTTTTCTAATATCAATTAACGGTTCCCCTTACTTCCAGGTCATTCCATTTGGGACATTATTCGTTCCAATAGTCGGCTTAAGAAGCCAGTTTGGGGCGCTCTATCTTTAACAGGCAGAAGCCGCACAAACAGGTTAATTTTTAAAAAAGTATAATAAACCTACAGTTTTACGAACAATAAATATAGGCAATAGGCGAATCGAACACTCAGAATGAAGCATCTTAGAACACATATGAATGAATTAATGATAAAGTATTCACAGTATATGAAATGAAAAGGGGATACAATGACAAATCAAAACGCATCAAACAATATTGGCTGGAACTTTGACAATAGCTTTGCCAGGCTTTCAACGTTTTTTTATAACAGACAAAATCCTGTGCCAGTAGATTCACCAAAGCTCGTTGTTCTGAATGAACTTTTGGCTGCATCACTTGGTCTAGATGCTCAAGGCCTTAATAGCACAGAGAGTGTAGAGGTTTTTACCGGTAATCGAATTCCCGAAGGTGGAGCACCTCTGGCTCAAGCATACGCAGGACATCAATTCGGGCATTTTACCATGCTGGGAGACGGCCGTGCCGTTTTGATTGGTGAGCAAATCAATCCTGAGGGTGAAAGGTTCGATATCCAGCTTAAAGGATCTGGCAGAACGCCTTTCTCCCGCGGGGGCGATGGCCGAGCTGCTCTCGGGCCCATGCTGCGTGAATATATTATCAGTGAAGCGATGCATGCACTAGGAATACCAACTACTCGGAGCTTGGCAGTTGTGACAACCGGAGAAACCATCCTTCGTGAAACGGTGCTCCCAGGGGCTATTTTAACTCGTGTTGCTGCAAGTCACATTCGAGTTGGTACCTTTCAATATGCTGCTGCATGGGGTAAGGTTGAGGAAATCAAAGCCTTGGCAGATTATACAATCAAGCGCCACTACCCTGACATTGAAATAGATGATGATCGCTATCTTACATTGCTGCGCGAAGTAATCAAACGCCAGGCTGCACTGATTGCAAAATGGATGCATACCGGTTTTATTCATGGGGTCATGAATACCGACAATATGGCCATTAGCGGGGAAACGATTGATTATGGTCCTTGCGCCTTCATGGACACCTATTATCCTGCTACTGTATTCAGTTCAATTGACAGAGAAGGCCGTTATGCCTATCGTAATCAGCCATTTATTGGAGGTTGGAATCTCGCACGTTTTGCTGAAACGCTATTACCTCTCCTGCATGATGAAGAGGAGAAGGCAGTGGCTATGGCACAAGAAGAGCTTTCAGGCTATATGGAAATCTATCAGTCCTACTGGCTTAACGGCATGAGAGCCAAGCTTGGCATCATGAATGAGGAACTGGAGGATCAAGCCCTTATTGAGGATCTTCTCAATATGATGCAAAAGCATCGAGCCGATTTTACAAATACCTTCCGTGCCTTAACCTTTGATAGGCCAGAGGAGACGGCTATGAACGGGATCAATGCATTCGATAATTGGTACGGAAAATGGAAGGCTAGATTGGAAAGACAGGAGGGGATGAAGGAATCCGCCCAAGAGCTGATGCGGAACTCAAATCCTGCAGTAATTCCGCGTAACCACCGTGTAGAAGCGGCGCTAAAGGCTGCAGTAGAAGAGAACGACTTCAGCGTGATGGAAAAGCTGGTTGCGGTACTTTCGAAGCCATTTGCACATTCGCCTGAACAGGAGGAATATGGCAAAACGCCTGAACCGACAAACACTCCGTACCAGACATTTTGTGGTACATGATAGATTAAACTATATATATTTTAAGAAAAAACTCGCCAGGTATGGCGAGTTTTTTTGCGGATAATGTAACAGATTATTTTTTTACAGCATGAATATAATGAATCGTTTCAAATGCAGACAAATAATCATCTCGATTTACGAAATAACGATGGTTAATCATTTCAGGAGTCAAATGCTCGTAAATAAGTAATCCTGCCTTTTCTAACAATATTTCGATTTCATCATATGAAAAACAAGATTTCATTGGCTCGCCACTGACTGAAGCCATTTTTCTAATGTTTTCTACTCTTTTAGACGCACCTTTTTCTTCAAAAAACTTCTCATCTCCAAAATCAAAAACAATGGAGCTTCCTAAAGGAAGTTCGGCAAATAGTTGGTTAAGTAAGCTTTCTAGCTCCTCTTTGCCTAAATAATAAGAAACTCCTAAAAGGCTGAAGAAGGTTTTTTCATTAGTAAGCCCATTATCACGCAGGCTTGGATATGAAAAAGGATGGCTAAAGTCCATTGAAACAAAGTGAAGATTACTTGGAGTAGAAAAATTGGCTTGAGCTAGTCTTTTCTTTTTAAATTCTTGGGTAGCCGGGTGGTCGATTTCAAAGATGTCGAGATCTGTTTCTAATTCCGGATGCCGGAAACAAAAGGTATCGAGACCGGCTCCTAGTATGACATATTGTTTAACACCTAGAAGAATTTCATGAAGTAATACGTTTTCGCAGAAAGCAGCTCGCGCTAAGGGTGTAGGAGAAAGCTGAACCTGTGTAATCCATCTTAATATTTCATCAGGTTTTTCCCGAAACTTTTGTGCAATCTCATTGTTAAAGAACTCAATTCCTTGAATCATATTTTGACTAATATCTGAAAACTCTTGTTTGGTAATAAGTTCTGGGGCAATAAAATCATCAAAAATTTTGGGTGTGTCATATATACTATGGTATGCTCGACTAAAAGCAGATACTAAGGATGTTACACTGAACTCATTTTGCTTCATGAAATCGTCCTCCCGAAAAAAAATAAGATTCCCCTGGCCAGGAGAATCTTATATTACAACAAATATATTAAAATGTAAAATTATAGCATAAAAACTAATATTTGTCAATACACTTTATTTTTTATTTATGGAATGGTGCTCTAAACCCGGTGTCAGGCACCGTAAAAAGACAAAAATGCTAAATTGTCCATTTCTGGTGCCTGACACCAGAGACTTTATTTCGTTGGAAGAAACGATTAGAATAGTAAAGAGTAATGTAGGAAAGGTTTGTTGATATGGCACAATTATTTTTTAAGTACGGTGCAATGAATAGCGGTAAATCGATTGAAATTATTAAGGTTGCCCATAACTATGAGGAACAAAATAAGAATGTGATGATTTTTACTTCAGCACTTGATGATCGTTATCAGACTGGTTATGTTTCTTCGAGAATTGGCCTGCAGCGGGAAGCCATTCCGATTGATGCTAGTAAGGATATTTTTACTATTGTCAGTGAAGCTCCCTTACCGTTAAGCTGTGTTTTGGTGGATGAAGTGCAGTTTGTATCAAAGGATCATGTTCTGCAAATGGCTAGGATTGTGGACGAGCTCGACATTCCAGTCATGGGATTTGGCCTGAAAAATGACTTTCAAAATGAACTATTCGAGGGCAGTAAATACATGCTGCTATATGCAGATAAGATAGAAGAAATGAAAACGATTTGTTGGTTCTGCGAGAAAAAAGCTATTATGGCCTTGCGGGTAGATGAATATAAAAAGCCGGTTCGCGAAGGCAGCCAGATTCATATAGGGGGAAATGACAGCTATTATCCTGTATGCCGCAAGCATCATCTGGATCCACCGTTATAAGTCAATAAGGCAAATGCAAAACAAACAAATATCTGTCAATATGCAATGCTGCTTGGTATGATACAGTTGAAAAGGAGGTTGTTAGATACCATGTTCTCATGCAAAAAGTTAATCTATTACATATTAGTTTCAATTGTTGCAGCTGTCCTTTTGACAGGCTGCGGAACTCAAGTTGAAAACAAACAAAATGCTGCAAAGAAAACGGAAGAAAGAGATGATTATTCATCGGAAGTGACTGAAAAACCAATTGTTACAATAACGATGGAAAATGATGAAAAAATTGTCCTTGAATTAGATCCTGCAACTGCACCTAATACAGTGGCTAATTTCATTTCTTTGGCGGAGCAAGGTTTTTATGATGGACTCATTTTCCATCGTGTGATCCCTGATTTTATGATACAGGGTGGAGACCCTGAGGGAACTGGCGGTGGCGGACCAGGTTATTCAATAAAAGGTGAATTTAATGCAAACGGCTTTGAAAATAACATGAAACACGAGCGCGGTGTTATTTCCATGGCTCGGACAAATGAACCAAATTCCGCCGGATCACAATTTTTCATAATGACGAAGGATTCTCCACATCTCGATGGTGAATATGCAGCCTTCGGTAAAGTAATCGAGGGAATGGAAACGGTTGATAAGATCGTTTCGGTTAAACGGGATAGCGCTGATAAGCCATTGGAAGAACAAAAAATGAAATCCGTCACAGTGGATACAAAGGGTTTTGATTATCCGGAACCAGTAAAGCAATAATGCACAGCACCAGCCTACAGGACAAGCACCGGCCTATCCTATTGGCTGGTGTTTTTTTAAAAGCTGCAGTTACGCTTTCTATTGATTTTGAGAATTCTAATAACAATAGACAATGTACCCAAACAAACACTCCAGCGTATAGTAACTTCTGTGTGAGATGTATTTTGAAAGGAAGGAAGAACGATGGAAAATCTCCAAATTAACAAGAAGAGTAACAATGCCTCAGGAAATGAATTTAAAGTTGTTAAAGTTAATTTATCAAATCCAACAGAAAGTATTTATGCGGTATGCACACCAATCAAACTGAAATAATTTGTGTAGAAAACCATCTCTTCCATTCTATCAAGTTGGTGAGATGGTTATTTTTTCCTGCGTATAGATAGGTCAATCCATTTTCCTTTTTCGTTCATAAACTTTTTCAGCTAAAAATAACCCCATCTTCTTATTCCTTATCCAAATGTCGTGGAACTCTTCAAGAGGCAGGCTGCTGTCTTCTATCAATTGGCCGATTTCAACAGTAAAAGCAGGCTTCCCAAATTCCTCGATAAACCAGTCCGTAAAGCCGCCGCCCTGTTGGTACGACTCAGGTTCGTCTATAGGATACCCTGTAAATGAGGAAACTTGTTCTGCAATGGCAAAATAATCCTGGGAAAATTTCGTTGTATGGGTCAAACCCCATTGATTAAACCCCCAAAAAATAATGTTTCCTGATGAATGATACGAAACGGCTACTTCAGGCTTTATCTCATATGTGAAATCAACTAGCGACCTTACTTCGTCTGTTTCAAGCGCCCGGGTTCCTTTATAGAATTGATAGCTTGGATTACCATTCACACCTTTTAAGTGTGACCAGTTGGCAGGATATTGACGATTCAAATCAATCCCGAGCAAATTCGCTTTCCACCTTGTAAAGTTCCAGGATCCTTTATTCATTTCAATCAAAAATGGATGAAGACCAATTGGATAAGCATTCAGACCAAATTGCTGCAACGTGACTCCATCAGGGTTAACCATTGGTACAAACCAAATAGAGACATTGTCTAAAATACTAGGATGAATATCCTCTACCGTTTTAACGTCTATGTATGAATCTGCATAGGTTTCAATCATCTTCATTAAAAGAGCGCTGGTTAACCATTCACGTGCATGGTGTGCTCCATTCATAAGTATAACTTTCTCACCATTGCCAACCTTGATTGCCCATACATTTCTTCCGAAGGGTGTTGTGGTTAACGATTTATAAGTTATCAAGTCTGGATACAATTCCGAAAGCAACAACATATCCTCCGTAAGGGATTCATATGTATAAATCTTCTCCGTGTCAACTATTTGTGCATGTGCCGTAATGGGAACTAACGTCATCCAGATCAAAAACAATAATCCAAAACACTTCTTCATAAGCTCCCTCATTTATTTAATCGATTTACAATAGTTTGAGTAATAGACACCTTTTTCATGATATATTTTGTGAATTCAAGTAAAATTGTGATATTGTGATGTATGAGATTTTGCGTTTTTTCATGAATGGATATTGTAGTTAAAATTTGAGGTGGAAATAAATGATACACATAGGTCTTGCAGGTTGGGGAGACCATGACTCCTTATATCCAGCAGGAATTAAGTCAAAAGATAAATTAGTCCATTATAGTAGTCATTTTCCAATTGTTGAAGTCGATTCATCCTTTTATGCCATTTCACCAATCAAAAATGTTGAAAAATGGGTAAATGAGACACCTGAAAAGTTTCGTTTTGTTGTGAAGGCCTATCAAGGAATGACAAGGCATAGGAAAGGTAAAGAAACTCCATTTAACACGATAACTGATATGTTTGAAGCATTTAAAAGTTCGTTGAAACCATATCAGGAAGCGAATAAACTGGCTCTTGTACTTTTTCAATTTCCGCCATGGTTTAATTGCAGGAAAGAGAATGTTGCTTATTTAAGATATTGTAAGAAAATGATGGAAGATATCCCTGTAGCGCTGGAGTTTCGACATCAATCTTGGTATAACGATGCTTATCGTGATGGAACATTATCCTTTATGAAGGAGGAAGGCTGGATTCACTCTGTTGCAGATGAACCGCAATCGGGGGAGGGCTCTGTACCGCTAGTTCCGGCACCCACTGATTCGCACGTAACGTTAGTACGAATGCATGGCCGGAACACACAGGGCTGGAATAAACAGGAGGGTGTCGACTGGCGTGAGGTTCGTTTTTTGTATAAATATAATGAAGCAGAGTTGTTTGAAATGAAAAACGTCCTACATGAACTGTCTAACCAATCAAATGATATTATACTCATTTTTAACAACAATTCAGGCGGTGATGCAGCCACAAATGCCAAGGAATTCCAAAGAATGCTAGGAATCGAATACACTGGACTTGCACCAAAGCAGCTTGGATTATTTTAAAAAGAAGTTCAGAAGCACATTGACAGGCATTAAGCAGTTGAAGGATATTTAATAAAATCTCAACTGCGTGCTTCCTGACGTGTAAAGAAAAAAATAAATGTAAGGACGACTAAAGCCACAAAAAAGATACTACTCTCTGATAACTCTATTGCTGGCAGTTTATTTAAGGTCATATAGATCATTCCTTTTCTAAGTGTCTAAAATGATTCGGGTCCACATGAAAGTGTGTGGATATCATCTGACGAAAGAATCTTACATTTGGAAGTGAAGGCTCGTTTAATGGATCTCCAAACATAGGGCCGCTTACTGTCAATGAAACCCTTCCAGGCCCCACTAAGACACCAACTAAACGTATTTCATCCATAATTAATAAGATGGAAAGAATCGCATCAATGATATCAATAATGGTATTTGTTACATCATCCCCAAATTTCCCTATTGTTCGGGCACCACCAATAATGGGCCCGCTTAACGAAATACTAAACCTCCCCGAATTTACAAAGACCCCTCTGATCGTAAGCTGTCCTGATAATAATAAAAAAGCAAGAGTAAGATTTATATCTCGCTGAAGCGATGCAATGATGTGTTCTTCATTTTCAATATTTGTATTCAAAGAAAGCTCACCTCTTCATCATCCTATTCAAAACTGCCTAGAATGACTTTGAAATATTAGTCAATCGTTAAAATTTAGACTGACAAAAGGCATCCCACTAGTCAATCGCCTGCTCCTTTTTCAATCGGCTACATACACTATCTTTGAACACTTGGGTAAAATCATCAGGTTATATGTTGAAGTATTTGTGGAAAAAGAACAATCCGGAATATAAAGGACATATTAAGAAGGGAAGGAAATAGGGATGTCGGAAAACTTATTTGACGCAGCCTATTATTTTGAAAAGGTTTTTCGTGAGAGTAAGGAGTTTAAAGGCTTGCAGCAGCTTTGTCATGAAATAAATACCGACCCAGAGGCAAAGCTGCTTCTTAACCATATAAACCATTTAAATTCCCAATTACAGCAAAAACAGATGATGGGTCAGGAAATTAAGCAGCAAGAAGCTGAAGCATTACAAAAAATGGAGTTGGCTGTCCAGCAAAATGAAAAATTAAAACGCATGTTGGAGGCTGATTACCAGGTAAATATGCTATTGATGGAATTAAATAAAATTATTTCTAAGCCACTGGAGGATTTATACAACCAGGTGCTAGGAGGTAAGAAATAATCTACAATACTACTTATTATTTTCAATAAGGTGCCTGCTCAGTGATCTTTTCACTGGGCTATTTTTTTGATAAGGCTGTGTTTAAGCACAATGTTGTTTTTTTTGACAGAACATTTGCTAAAAAAATCCCCTCATGAAAATGTTGATTAAAAGCATTAATGGTTCATACATTGGTTAATGAGGAAATAGGGGGTGACTTGGTGAATATTATTGGAAAAAGCGTCATTCGGAAGGATGCCTTTGAAAAAGTAACAGGAAGGGCTAAGTATACAGCTGATGAACTAACAGTTCCATTACTGCATGCAAAAATGGTCACAAGTCTATATGGACACGCCAAAATTGTTTCTATTGATGTAACAAAAGCAAACAAAGTACCTGGGGTCAGAGCCATCCTATTAGGTAGTCATGACTTACCACTTACAGGGGAGGAAATTAGAGATCGGCCGCCGCTTGCTGTTGACAAGGTCCGTTACTACGGTGAACCCGTCGCCCTTGTTGTAGCGGATACCCCGGTCATAGCAAAGAAAGCTGTAGATGCAATAGAGGTACAATACGACCTTCTACCGGTTGTAAACTCCCCAACAGAGGCTTTAAAACCAGAATCCCCAATCCTCCATGAAAACCTGACTTCTTATAAAAAAATAGGGACTGCCTATCCTGTTCCACATTCGAATATTTCAAATGTAACTAAAATCCGTAAGGGCAATATGGAAAAAGGGTGGTCGATGAGTGATGTGGTAGTAGAAGGTTCTTTTCATTTGCCACCTTCCGATCATGCTGCAATGGAAACAAGAAGTGCAACAGCGGAAATCGATCCAGAAGGATTTATTCATATCACGACATCATCACAAGCCCCATTTATGGTCAAAAGATTACTTAGTACTTATTTTGAACTTGATATGGGGAAAATTTTGGTAGAAACGCCCTTTGTTGGCGGCGGATATGGGGGAAAAGCGCCAATACAGTGGGAAGTTCTAGCCTATCTTGCTTCGAAGGCTGTTGGGGGTCGGAGGGTTAAAATTGTTTACACAAGAGAAGAGGATTTAGTTACGGCACCTTGTAAAGTGGGCCTAGAAGCAAAAGTGAAGCTCGGTTGCACAGCACACGGGAAGATTCATGCTGCAGAAATTTTATACCTATTCGACGGAGGAGCCTATTCTGACAAAGCTATAGACGTCAGCCGGGCTGGAGGCGTTGATTGTATAGGACCCTATAGTATTGAGAATGTTTGGTGCGATTCCCTATGTGTCTATACGAATCATCCTTATGGAAGTCCTTTCCGAGGTTTTGGACATTCAGAGGTCTTGTTTGCATTTGAAAGGACGATGGATATGCTTGCAGACAAATTAGGGATCGACCAGCTTGAATTGCGGAGGCAGAACGCGATTCTTCCTGGACATACAACGCCGACACAGGTGTTATTGAATAAAAGCAATGTGGGAAATTTACCTGCTTGTATCGATCGGCTGAAAGAAATGATTCATTGGAATCAGGGGCAAATTCAAGTCATTGACGAAAGAAAAATTAGAGTGAAAGGAATTGCCTGCAGCTGGAAGACCTCAACGATTGACCCTAATGCGAGTTCTGGGGTTATTCTGACATTTAACCCTGATGCTAGTGTGAATTTAATCTCAGGCGTTGTTGAAATTGGCACAGCAACGAAGACAGTTCTTGCGCAAATGCTTGCAGAACGTTTAAAAATTGGTATTGACAAGGTCCATGTGAAAATGAAAATTGACACACAATCGACACCGGAGCATTGGAAAACAGTAGCGAGCCGTGGTACTTTTATGGCCGGAAGAGCACTTTTAGAAGCGGCAGATGATGCTATACGCCAGATAAAGTCTATCGCCGCATGTGTTCTCAGAGTATCAACAGAGGATTTAGAGGTAGCTTACGAACGGGTATTTATAAAAGATGATCCGAAAACTGGTCTTCCTCTAAAGGAGGTTGTTTACGGCTATAAATTTCCCAATGGAAATGCCATTGGCGGCCAAATTATCGGTTATGGAAATTATATATTAAGAAGGATGACTTCTTTGGATCCGGAAACAGGGGCAGGACAGCCTGGGCCGGAATGGACGGTTGCAGCACATGCTGTAGAGGTAGAGTATAACAAAAGGGACTTTACCTACAAATTAATTCAAGCTGTCACTGTTGTAGATATTGGAACTGTATTAAATCATATGACAGCACGTGGACAGGTAATGGGTGCTATGAGCATGGGATTAGCCTATGCTGGAAGAGAAGCTTTCATTTTTGATGAATGGGGCAGAGTAATCAATCCACAGCTTCGAACGTATCGGCCGATACATTATGGGGAAAACCCTCATTATGAAGTAGACTTTGTCAAAACAAAGCAAATTGATGCAGCTTACGGTGCAAGAGGTGTCGGGGAACATGGGCTGTTAGGAATGCCAGCTGCACTTGCCAATTGTTTAAGTATTGCAGCTGGTGTTGGTTTGAATCAACTTCCACTGACCCCTGAATTAATCTGGAGATATAAAACTGCAAATGATTAAGCTCCTATCATTTTATAAGAATAGGTGATGGTTGGAAGATTATCTATGAAACTTTACAAATATCCATTCTTCTTTCCACGTTACCAACATAAATTAACTGTGAAATGATTTGAGGAGGCGAAATGAAATGGATCAACCATTTTTTGATGAAAGAACCACTGGCTACGGCATGGGGTACGGCGGTTACCCAGGCTACGGCATGGGACACGGCGGTTACCCAGGCTATGGCATGGGACACGGCGGTTACCCAGGCTACGGCATGGGACACAGTGGTGGTTACCCAGGCTATGGCATGGGACACGGCGGTTACCCAGGATACGGCATGGGACACGGCGGTTATCCAGGATATGGTATGGGACACGGCGGTTATCCGGGCTACGGCATGGGACACGGTGGTTATCCAGGATATGGTATGGGACACGGCGGTTATCCGGGATATGGCATGGGACATGGCGGTTACCCGGGACAGGGCATGGGACACGGCGGTTACCCGGGATATGGCATGGGACATGGCGGTTATCCGGGACAGGGCATGGGACATGGCGGTTATCCGGGATATGACATGGGACACGGCGGTTACCCAGGCTATGGAACAGGTCATAGCACACAGCCCTTTCAACAGCAACAGGGACAACCGACAGGACGTGATATAGAGGATGAATATTAATTTAGGATAAGGTTTGAAAGATCTATAATACCGAATCGCTTTAATATCAAAAAGAAGCTCAGGTTCAACTGAGCTCTTTTTGATTATTCCTAATGGAGAAATGAAGGATTCATTTATTGAATTGCTACTTCAGAATGGTCTATAGACGATAGGAGGCAGGGCATTGATTTCGGATGATTTTGAGTATTATCTTCCAGCATCAATCAAAGAAGCCATTCAACTATTCGAAGATTTACATAAGAAGGAGAAAAGACCTATTTATTTTTCCGGTGGTACCGAGATCATCACACTTGGAAGATTAAATATGGTCGAGACAGATGCCGTAATTGATATTAAAAAGATTCCAGAATGTCAAATATTCGAGTATCAGCAGGGTTTTTTGGTCACTGGAGCCGCGAGTTCTTTAACATATCTTGAAGAGAAAAATCTATTTCCGTTATTAAGTAAAACGGTTAGTGAAATTGCCGATCGAACAGCACGAAACAAAATAACAGCGGGTGGCAATATTTGCGGGCAAATTTTTTATCGAGAAGCGGTTCTACCTTTTTTATTAACAGACAGTCAACTAGAAATTGCGGGGAGAAGCGGGAACAAGACTGTTTCCATACATGAAGTCTTTAATCGAAAGCTTTTATTAGAGCGTGGCGAACTTCTTGTCCAAATTAGAACTGACCAAGGATACCTTAATCAACCATTTGTTAGTATCAAAAGAAGAAGACAATGGAATACAGGCTATCCACTCATTACCGTTGCCGCCCTTAAGATAAATGGGATGGTTAGGATAGCAATAAGCGGGCTGACTTCTTACCCATTTCGTTCGAAGGAAATGGAGGAAATCATTAATAAAAGGGGTACCTCCTTGGACCAACGAATCAATCAAGCAATTGAGGCTTTACAGGTACCACCTTTAGATGATTCAGAAGGTTCCTTTCCATACCGATTATTTGTCTTAAAAAATACACTACATGATGTGTTTCACCAATTAAAAGGAGAGGAGTAAAAACGATGGCTGATGTTTCACGAGTAAGTGCTGTCCTTCTAATCAATGGGGAAGAGAAGCGAGTCACCTTCCGTTATGCTGATATCCTTTTGGATATTTTACGCTATCAATTAGGTCTAACAGGTGCTAAGCCTGGCTGCCTAAATGGTGATTGTGGTGCTTGTACAGTGAATATAAATGGAGTTGCACAGAAATCCTGTTTGACTTTGGCGGTTGAAACTATCGGCAAGGAAATCCTTACAATTGAAGGGCTGAATGCTCCTATTCAAGGCGCATTTGTTGACCAATTTGCGTTCCAATGCGGATTTTGCACGCCGGGATTCATCATGAATTGCCATTCATTACTGAAGCATCGGAAGAATCCATCTAATCATGAAATAACGAAATGGCTGGAGTCCAATATCTGTCGCTGTACAGGGTATATGGAGATTGAGAATGCAGTTAAAGCAGCCATCCATTTAGTAAAAGAAAATGATTGATTTAGGAGGGTGAAGGAAACATTGAAAGAATATCTGCCTGTGATAGCAGAAGCAGCCAATACAGAAGAAGAGGGGGTCCTCGCCACCATCATTCATGTAGAGGGTTCGGCCTATCTAAAAGAAGGAACGAGCATGTTATTTCTAGAAAATGAAAAAACGGTCGGATTTATTAGTCCTGGTTGCCTGGAGGAGGATCTACATTATCATGTAAAAGATGTGCTCACATCTGGAATCAGCCGTACTGTGGTGTATGATCTAAGTGCCCAGGACGATTTCACATGGGGACAGGGAATGGGCTGTAATGGAAAATTATACATTGCACTTGAACGTTTAGATGAGAAAATGAAGCAGAATTTGAGGAAGGTCCACTACTATTTACAACACGGTTCAGAAATTCTTCATATAAAAAAATTAACCTCTGATTTATCAGTTACAGCATCAGCATACATAACGAATTCAGGACATCCTTTTGGACAGATGCACCAAGACATTACTAACTATGCTGATTGGAATCTTCCCACTGGTACCCATTTATCTAATTTCATTTACTGTCAAGTCTATTCTCCGCAAACGAAACTATTCGTTTTTGGCGCAGGACAAGATGCACGACCTCTGGTAAACTATGCTGCAGATATGGGAATCGCCGTGACGGTATGCGACTGGCGTGAGTCACTTTGCAGTTCCACCTATTTTCCAAAAGCAGAACAAAGCATAGTTGGTTTTCCTAATGAAATATTTCAGAAAATAACGATTCATCGGAATGATTTTGTGATCTTAATGACACATCATTTTAAAAGAGATCAAGAATTTCTTTCCTATTTATCACAACAGCAGCCAGAATATTTAGGAATTGTAGGTTCAGAAGAAAGAACAAAAAAACTGTTCGGGTCCAGTACGATCCCTTCCTACGTTTCCTCACCGGTTGGCTTACCAATTGGGGCAGTGGGTCCAGCTGAAATAGCGATAAGCATTATGGCAGAAATCATTGGTATAATTCGGCACAAGCAAAGAGGTTATCAGTGATGAAGGTAGTAGGAGTTTATCTTGCTGCCGGGGATAGCAGACGAATGAGGCGTAATAAATTAGCACTGGAGTTGAATGGTAGTCCATTAGGGTCTTTAGCTTTACAATCAGCTTTAGCATCTACTATTAACCATGTATTGGTTATGACGAAACAGGATGATAAGCTTGATTGGATTGCTCCCCATCTCTTTACACAGGAATATCGAAAAAAATGGACTTCTATCCAATTGAAGGAAAGTAATCAGGGGCAGTCCTATTCCATTAGGAGCGGGTTACAGGAGGCCATTGACTTGGGTGCAGATGCCATTGTTTTACAGCTAGCTGATCAGCCATATGTAGACACTACTATAATCAATTTACTTATCGAAGCTTTTGAGAAAGATCCTGCTAAATTGTTCTTTGCCTGTAGTCATCAAGGAGTAGTCAGGCCGCCTGTTTTATTTACAGAAAAATTCTTTTCAATCTTAATGGGTCTAAAAGGGGATAGGGGTGCACGAGATTTACTGAATGGGCATTATCGGGAAAAAGGTGAAATTGTAAAATATGATAAGGAAGAGCTTTTTGTAGACGTAGATACGATAGAAGATTATGTAAAAATAACAAATGTATCTAGAAATTTATTTCATAAGTGAGAAATAGGAGGGGCTAAAAAGACCATTATAAGTCTTTTTAGCCCCATTTTTTCACATTAACAAAAACTTGCACCAATAATAATAAGTAGGATAAATAATACTACGATTAGAGCAAATCCACCTCTAAAACCGTAGCCTCCATAACCATAACCGTAACCATATCCTCCACAACAACCATATCCAAACATAGTATCACTCCTCTCTTGGTATAAGTTATAATATGTAAAATTTCAAAATCGGAAGGGGTATATGCCTATTATTCATAATAATTTGAGTGGAAGTAGTACGAATACCGTATTGAGGTCTTATATGAACCTATGGAGCTCGTTTTACAACAGGCACAATAATTGCATGTTACTAAATATTATCGTATAATATGATTGAGTAACATGAAATAAGGGGTAGTTATCGATGGAATATGTTGAGGCGCTAAGGGATATTAAACAAATAAATGCAATGAAAAAATATTTAAAAAAGCAGTCGGAACGAGATTATGTTTTATTTGTTTTTGGAATTAACACAGGCTTAAAAATTAATGAACTTTTGGACATTAAAGCTGGGGATGTACTTGAAAAGAATGGGAAGGTAAGGGAATTCATCACACTGACTTCTAAAGATCCTAGACCTAAAGAAATCTATTTGAACCATAAGGTTCAAAAGGATGTTCAGCATTATATTGAAGCAAAGCAGCTTTGCAGCGATGATTATTTGTTTCAATCAACAAAATCTCCAAAACCCATTACTCGACAGCAAGCCTACAGGATTATTCACCAAGCAGCAGAGGCAGTAGGTATTAAAGAGAAAATTGGTACTGATTCTATGCGAAAGACCTTTGGCTTTCATGCCTTTAAAAGGGGTGTTGCTATCTCTCTGCTCCAAAAGCATTTTCATCATTCCACACCATCTGAAACACTTAAATATCTTGGAATCTCAAAAACTGAAAACATTAAAACCGAAATTGATGTAAATCTCTGAAGAGAAAAACCTTAATTCATGACTCAAACCATAAAGGAGGAAATATTGAATGAACATTAGAGAAACTGAACTACCTGGAATTGGCTATAAATTTGAAATCATAACAAAAAATCAAGACAAAATGGTGATTGTAATTCATGATGATGGAAGAAGAGAAATCTATCATTTTGATTCTGACGATCATGATGAAGCCATCAGCAGTGTGACATTAAGTGATACAGAAGCAAGACAAATGGCAGGTATTATTGGCGGCATGGCCTATAAACCGAAAGCACTAGAAACAGTTGACATGGCGTTTGATGATTTAATTATCGAATGGTATAAAGTGGAACCAAATGCATCTGCTGTAAATAAAACCATTGGAGAGATTGATATTAGAAATAACTTTGGTGTAAATGTAATTGCTATTAAGAAGAAACAATCCAATAAATCTCACAATCCTGGATCGGATACCATTATTGAAGCAGGGGATACATTAGTACTATCAGGAGAAAGAAATCAATTAAAAGAATTAATTAAAAATTTATTATCGGGGTGAGGTATATAGATGAATCATTTAGTATTTGAAGTCGGTACTGCACTTGTCCTTGTAGCCATTGGATCTATTATTGCAAATAAGTTAAAGTTTTCGATTATTCCTTTTCTCATCATCTTAGGTATGCTTGTTGGGCCGCATGCCCCGTCGTTTGGAATTATAGACCTAACCTTTATTGAAAGTAATGATATCATCCAATTTATGGGCCGAATCGGTGTTTTATTTTTACTTTTTTATTTAGGATTGGAATTTTCCGTAGGTAAACTGGTGAAATCAGGCAAAAACATTGTTGTTGGCGGAAGTATATATGTTGCAATCAATTTTGTTTTAGGGCTCGTTTATGGAATGATTGCTGGAATGCCTTGGATGGAAACTCTGATTATTGCTGGACTTCTCAGTGTATCATCCAGTGCCATTGTAGCAAAGGTGCTCGTTGATTTAAAAAGAACAGCGAATCCTGAAACAGAATTGATTCTTGGGATTGTTTTATTTGATGATATCTTTTTAGCCCTATTTTTAACCACAATGTCAGGTATTCTACTGGCAGGTTCCACTTCCCCCCTTGATATTATCACTTCCGTTCTAATTTCGGTTGGCTACATGCTATTGTTTTTTATTATTGCAAGAAAAGGGACACGCTTTTTAAACAAATGGCTTTCAATTAAATCAGATGAAATTTTCATTATTGTTATCTTTGCTATCCTGTTCTTTGTTGCTGGATTTTCAGAAACCTTGCATGTTGCAGAAGCCATTGGCGCGCTGCTATTGGGTTTAGTTTTTTCTGAAACCATTCATCGCGACCGTATAGAACATTTGGTTGTTCCATTCAGAGACTTTTTCGGTGCTGTTTTCTTCTTCAGCTTTGGTTTGAGCATTGATCCTTCCACATTAGCTGATGCGATATGGCTAGCAATAGGTGCCGCAGTGATAACGATTATCGGTAACTTCATTGCCGGTATGATTTTCGGCAGACAAGCTGGCTTATCACACAAAGCATCGACAAGTATTGGATTAACGATTATGGCTCGCGGAGAATTTTCAATTATTGTTGCCAATTTAGGTATTGCAGCAGGCTTAAATTCAATCTTAACTCCATTTACTGCTCTTTATGTTCTCATCTTAGCCATTTTAGGACCTTTGATGGCAAAAGAAAGTAAAGGAATATATAATAAGCTAAATAAAGTCTTTAAGTGGAAGAAAGAATCGCAAAAGAAAAAAATTGAAATTCCTCAAAACTCTTTGGATCAATAAACGAAACCCCCGTCATAATATGCACGGGGGTGTATTTTGTTATTTTACAATTTTAATAGATGTTAGTTGAAAACAACTGTTTTTTATTTATATGTTTCACGGAATTTTCAGATTTAGACATTACTATAAAGATAACAAAAAAAGAGGGATTCTTAGATAGGAGGAAAATGATAGGAAATGAAGATTTAACGAAAAAGCTATCCTTTTTGGACCGATACTTAACACTATGGATATTTGCTGCCATGGCGTTAGGAATTCTCTTTGGGGTAATGTCACCTAATTTTAGAGAGGTACTGGATACCTTCTCTGTTGGTACCACAAATATCCCCATCGCCATCGGCTTGATTATTATGATGTACCCGCCGCTAGCGAAGGTTAAATATGAAGAAATGTGGCGTGTTTTTAAAGATTGGAAAGTTCTAATCCTGTCACTCATTCAAAATTGGCTGCTGGGCCCTGTTTTAATGTTTTTTTAGCGTTTATCTTGCTTAGTAACATACATTTTCAGATTCTATTAGGCTAATAATACATTTGACTAACAATCGTAGCGGAGGGGATCAGATGTCTAGCCATGATATACAACGATCGTACATAAAAGTAGATAACATCAACCTGTACTGTGAATATGTTGTGAATGACAAACCGCCAATTCTTCTTATCCATGGCTTAGCTTCATCGGTTTTTACTTTTCGCCGTATTATTCCGTTATTGCAAAAGCACTTTTCCATTTATGCTGTTGACTTACCCGGTTTTGGAAAAAGTGAAAAGCCCACTTCTTTTATTTATAGTTTTCAAAACTATGCAAAACTGATGATTGGATGCATCAACGAATTTGGAATTCCAAATACGTATATTGTGGCCCATTCTATGGGAGGACAAATTGCCCTAAATATAGCCCTACTAGCACCTGATAAAATAAACAAGTTAATTTTGTTATGTAGTTCAGGATATTTAAAACGGTCCAAAAAACTGCTTATTTGCAGCTCGTATTTACCTTTCTTCGAAAGACTCGTCCAATACTTTGTTCAAAGAAAAGAAGTAAGGGACCACTTAAAAAATGTGTTTTTTAATCAAACCTTGATAAATGATGAATTAATTCAGGAATTTGGAAGGCCGCTTTCTGAGAAAGGCTTTTATAAAGCCCTAATTTGTCTTTTACGTCATCGGGAAGATGATTTGTTACCTGAGCAGCTGCAAACGATACAAGTCCCCACTTTATTGGTCTGGGGTGAAGAGGATCGTGTTGTCCCATTAGAAGTGGGGAAACGACTTGTACAGGACTTACCTGATGCCAAGTTAATAACCTATGAAAAAACAGGGCATTTAATAACGGAAGAAAGACCTGATCTTGTTTTTAAAAATATACTATTGCATACCAGCTGAGGGATATGAATGGTTTATTTTTCATTTTTTCTTTTAAAAAGTTTTGAAAGAAGTATGCTAACAAAATTCTTCCTTTGGGTTTCCTCAAGGGGTTTTAGCGTTAATTCAATTGGTGGTTGGACAGAGGATTCATTTGGTAATTCCGCTGATGATTCATTTGGTGTTTGCTTGGATGATATAATCGGTATTGGTAATACTGCCGCTGTTTCAGTTAGTGATTGATTTGACGACTCAATTGGCAATTCTGCCTCTGTTCTAGTTGGTTTTTGGACAGATGAATTGTCTGGAGATGGGACAAGTATATTAATTGGAAGTTGAACAATTGGCGGATTGGCCGGTGATTCGACTGGTGACTTAGCTAGTGGGTGGAGTTCTAACTCCATTGGTACCGTGACTGTTTTTTTGACTGGAGTCTCCATCCGTTTTTCTTCGGACTGTGGATAATGTTTCCTGAAGAAGTTCCATATAATTTCGGTTGCATTTGGACCAAAGGGATCTGTGAATGAACCATTGGGGTTCCCACCAGACCAGGTATGTCCCATTTGATTAATCATCCAAAGCTCCATTAATGGTTCGCTGTCCCGATCATGGTATACATGCTGCGTATAGCTTCTTCCATTGATGATATTTGAATTAACCCTTGCAGGGGTAATGTCTGCTAAGCCTATTCCATTTTCAACGCGAAAATTGGTTTGTGCCCATTGAGTGATAACCTGCTGGCTGTTAATAGGATGGACTGTTGTATCACAAATTCCATGGAAAACAATTACCCGCATCTTTTTCTTAAACTCGCCCATCTCCTGAAATGCACTGTTTCCACATTCATATGGGTCAGATACGCCTTTCTCCATACATTTTTTAGCTTCTTCGGCCATAGGGTCCGTAAGAAAAAATACATTAGCGGCATCATAGGGAAGTCCTGAACAAATTCCGATTCCGTTAAAGACATCTGGATACGTAGCACCAAGAATACAGGCTAGTGAACCTCCTGCTGATAATCCTGCAGCGTACACCTGATTTGAGTCAATCTTATATGTACTTTTCACCTCAAGAATCATTTCATAAATGAGCTTGGGATGTCCTTCACCTCGATGTTGATTCTTATCCAAAAACCAGTTCCAGCAGCCAAGAGGGTTGTATGCGGCTGGTTCTCTAGGATTTAACGGATGGTTCATATCTGGATAGAGGACAAGAAAGTTTTCTTTTTCAGCAAGTGTGTTCATGTCAGTACCTGTAGCAAAATCATCCGGATTTTGTCCACATCCATGAAGCATGACCAGCAATGGAGACTCTTTATCTGAACTATACTTACCAGGGACATAAAGCTTGTATTTAAAGTCTTGATACACAAAATCGAGAAATTCTCCCAAATTACTTAACCTCCGTTTTAATCTTCTATTTCCTATCTTATTCCGGCAGCTGTCACAACATAAGTAATTTATTCGATTTTGGAAAAATAAATAATGATAAAAAAGGTAATTCAAGCTACTATATTAAAAAATATATCATATAGCTTTATTCTATGAAATTTTCATGTTATTATAATAAATATAAATTAATAGAGAAGAATATTAGGAGGAGTCTGTCACCAAGGGATATTTATGCCCTTGGTTGCAGACTTCTTTTTATGTTCTTTTTTTGTTTTAGAATATTCGATTAATTCAAAGGAGGAAAACAATGGGAAAATATATTTGGAACAAATGAAAAGATTGGTGAAGTGGAATAATAATTATGATCTATATTTTATGCAAAGTGTAGTTATATTAACATGTTTTGCTACTTAAGAATTAAGGAGGTTTTGTTTTGTCTTATCTACACTTGGCAATCGTAGCTCCATTACTCCTGTCAATATTTATTCCGGCATTTTACAACAGATTTCGTCGGATTCATACAGGATGGTTTGTATTGCCTTTACCTATTTTATTGTTTTTCTATTTTATCTCGTTCTTAGCGACTACAATGAGCGGGAAATCAATCATTAAAACGGCTAACTGGATACCTTCATTAGGAATAAATTTCACAGTGAAAATCGATGGACTTGGACTATTGTTTTCCTTACTAATTACAGGAATTGGTGCTTTAGTTGTCCTTTATTCTATTTACTATCTGGCAAAGGATAAAGAAAAACTTAACAACTTTTATGTTTATTTACTGCTCTTCATGAGTGCTATGTTGGGAGTTGTTCTTTCAGATAACTTAATCGTGATGTATGCATTTTGGGAGCTCACTAGCTTTTCATCCTTTTTATTAATTGGTTACTGGTACGAACGAGATAAATCTCGTTATGGTGCACAAAAGTCAATGCTTATCACAGTATTCGGCGGACTGGCTATGCTGGGTGGAATCATTCTTCTAAACATCATAACTGGAACCTTTAGCCTGACAGAAATCATGTCACAGGGTAACGAAATATATAGCCATGTATTGTTTGTGCCTGCACTGCTTTGTATTCTACTTGGTGCCTTTACAAAATCTGCTCAATTTCCATTTTATATTTGGCTTCCGGATGCAATGGAAGCACCTACGCCGGTTAGTGCTTACTTACACTCGGCAACGATGGTGAAGGCTGGAATCTACTTGGTCGCACGTTTCACGCCTGTGTTCGGGGAGCATGCCCTTTGGTTCTGGTTAGTTGCAGGTGCCGGAATGCTGACCTTGATCTGGGGTTCTATATTCGCGGTCAAACAAACGGATTTAAAGGCAATTTTAGCGTTTTCAACAGTCAGTCAATTAGGACTTATCATGTCATTACTCGGAGTTGGGGCAGCGGCACTGCATTATGAATATTTGGATGATAACATCTTTACGGTAGCTGTTACAGCTGCTATTTTCCACTTAATCAACCATGCTACATTTAAATGCAGCTTATTTATGGCAGCGGGAATCGTCGATCATGAAACTGGAACAAGGGACATACGTAAATTAGGCGGATTAATGCATTTCATGCCGATAACGTTTACGATCTCTATTGTTGGAGCTTTCTCAATGGCAGGAATTCCGCCATTTAATGGATTCTTAAGTAAAGAGATGTTCTTTACGGCAATGGTTCATGTAACTGAAATGGATTTATTCAGACTTGAAACGTTGGGGATTTTATTTCCAGTGCTAGCTTGGATTGCAAGTATTTTTACATTTATTTATAGTATGATTCTTGTTTTTAGAACATTTTCGGGTAAATATCAGCCTGAAAAACTGGATAAAAAGCCACATGAAGCTTCAATTGGAATGCTGTTTTCACCGGTCATATTAGTTTCATTAGTCATCATATTTGGATTCTTCCCGAACCTATTATCCGAGAGTCTTATTTCACCAGCGATGGCCTCGATTCTTCCAAGTCTATTAGGAGAAGGAGGAGAGTTTATCGTTCACATTTCCTTCTGGCATGGATTTACTATTGAATTGTTTATGACTTTAGGGGTTGTTATCTTAGGAATAATTTTATTTAAAACACATCATAAATGGAAAAAAATCTATCAGGAAATCCCAGAAAAGCTTTCTCTTAATCGATTATATGATTCCATGTTAGAAGGGGTACAATCAGGCTCCAATAAGTTAACGAATAGTTATATGAACGGATCGATTCGATCGTATTTAGTTTATATATTTATATTCTTTATTTTTATTCTGGGAAGCACGCTTATAGGAAAGAATGCATTTAAATTAGATACAAGCAATGTATCCTCCATAGGCATATATGAAGTAGTCTTGGCCATTTTTGTTGTTGTGGGCTCAATTAGTATACTATTCGTTAAATCAAGAATGACATCTATTATCTTACTTGGTGCAATTGGTTATACCGTTTCACTGTTCTATGTGCTTTTTAGAGCACCAGATTTAGCTTTAACACAGTTAGTGATAGAAACCATTTCGGTTGCGCTATTCTTAGTTTGCTTCTATCACTTGCCAAAATTAAGAAAAATTGAGACACGTATGAGATTTAGATTAACAAACGCCCTCATCTCTATAGGAGTAGGTGCAATGGTAACACTTATAACCCTTTCCGCTCACAGCCATAAATTATTTGACTCCATATCACAGTATTACGTAGAGAATACGTATACAGAGGCTGCCGGTAAAAACATGGTAAACGTCATTCTAGTAGACTTCCGTGGCTTTGATACGCTCTTTGAAATTACCGTATTGGCAATCGCTTCATTGGGGATTTTCGGCATGATTAAATTACGATTGAACAGGAGGAAAGAAGGATGAGAAGAACTAACAATATCATACTTGAAACAGCTATTAAAGCTCTTCTTTTCATGATTGTCCTGTACTCAGTCTACATTTTCACAGCAGGCCATTATTATCCAGGCGGAGGATTTATCGGTGGATTGATGACAGCTGGTGCAATTATCCTACTTTTAATTACCTATGATATTAAAACCGTTTCAGAAATTTTACCGATAAACTATCGAATTCTTACGGGAATTGGACTGCTATTTGCCATTGGAACGAGTGCAGGATCGCTTTTATTTGATGTTCCGTTTTTAACCCATGCTTTCGGCCATATTCAATTACCGATATTGGGGGAATTATCTCTTCATACAGCCACCCTTTTTGATTTAGGTGTTTTCTTTGTTGTTGTCGGAGTAACGATGACCATTATTCAAACAATAGGGGAGGATGAATAATGGAAATAGTAATGGCCATTGTTATTGGCATTTTATTTATGACAGCGACCTATCTCATGCTGTCCAAAAGTTTATTACGCATTATTGTCGGTACAGGCTTGTTGAGCCATGGCGCACATCTCCTTATCCTTACCATGGGAGGATTAAAAAGAGGAGATGCCCCCATTTTAGGAGGAAATGCAGAAAGCTATACAGATCCACTGCCACAAGCGCTAATTTTAACAGCCATCGTCATCAGCTTTGGTGTAACAGCTTTTTTCTTGGTTTTAGCTTATCGCTCCTATCAAGAGCTGGGGACAGATAATGTAGAAGAAATGAGGGGAACGGAGAAAGATGACTAACTTAATCATTTTACCAATATTAATCCCCTTATTTACTGGGGCAATATTAATTTTTCTAAATAAAACTATCATGGCTCAGCGAGTTGTTGCTGTTATATCTTCCATCTCGACCATTATTGTATCATGGCTTGTCGTACAGAAAGTACGAGAGGTAGGGATACAATCCCTGAAGGTCAGCAGCTGGGATGCTCCATTTGGGATTACTCTGGTCTCTGATATGTTAGCCGCACTTCTAGTTCTAACAACGAGTGTAATCGGGTTTGTTTGTTTAATTTATTCATTTAAAACAATTGGTAAAGAACGTGAGGAGCATTACTACTATGCCGTATATAATTTTTTACTAGTTGGGGTAAACGGTGCATTTACCACAGGAGACATCTTTAATTTATTCGTCTTTTTTGAGGTTATGCTTATGTCTTCCTATGTGCTGTTAGTGCTTGGGGGAACAAAGCTTCAATTAAGGGAATCGATTAAGTATTTGCTCGTGAATGTTATTTCATCCGCATTATTCGTAATTGCCGTTGCTTATTTGTATTCTGTAGTTGGTACATTAAATATGGCGCATATATCCGCTAGAATTAGTGAAATTAGTGTAAACGGGATGCCTGGGATTTTAACGGTGATTGCAGTTTTGTTCTTAATCGTCTTTGGATTAAAAGGAGCCATTTTTCCACTCTACTTTTGGATGCCAGGCTCCTATTACGCACCACCTGTTCCTGTTCTAGCCCTTTTCGGTGCCTTATTAACTAAGGTAGGAGTTTATTCGATAACAAGAACTTATACACTTTTCTTTTATCATGATATGGATGCTTTTGGACTTCTTTCTGTTCTAGCGATTTTATCTATTGTATTAGGTGTGATAGGTGCCATTGCTTTCTGGGATATGAAGAAGATCATTATTTATAATATCATTGTCGCAGTAGGGGTAATTTTGTATGGAGTCTCCGTCTCGAACACAGCTTCCATAACAGGAGCTGTTAATTATTTGATTCACGACATGATTATTAAAGCAGCATTATTCTTACTGATTGGGATTGTCATTTCAATTACAGGGACAAGTGATTTACGGAATGTCAGCGGGCTGATGAACCGTTATCCAGGTCTTGGTTGGACATTTTTCATAGCTGCTATAGCACTTGCTGGTATTCCGCCATTAAGTGGTTTTGTTGGGAAACTTCTAATTGTAAAAGGTGGATTTGAAGGAGAAAGCATTTTTGGCGCTTCTGTTGTCTTGATGTCTAGTTTACTAGTCCTTTTTTCAGTCATGAAAATTTTCATTAACGGATTTTGGGGACTGGACCGTACTTATGCTGGAGAGGAAAAAGCTCCTGCAAGATATCTACTTGCTGCTCCTATTGTTTTAGTAGTCATTTCAGCTCTTTACGGAATTGGCTCTGAATCCATATTACCGTATTTTACGCAGGCAGCAGATACATTACTTAATCCAGATAGTTATATTGATGCTGTCTTAAAGGAGTGAATAAGCTATGGCATTTCAAATATTATTAAATGTAATTTTGGGATTTTTGTGGATGTTTATTAAGGTATCATACGATCCGATTAGTTTTGTAAAAGGGTATATTTTCGGTCTTCTCGTTATTTTTTTATTTAGACGCTATTTCCACAGCCGTTTTTATTTATTTCGGTTTTGGTCCTTTATAAAGCTAATTTTAATATTTATTAAGGAGCTCATTTTGTCCAATGTAGCGATCGTTAAAATTGTTTTAAGCCCTAAATTAGATATGAAACCTGCCATTTTTTCGATGAATACAGACCTCACTGAGGATTGGCAAATTACTCTTCTTTCGAGTTTAATTACCTTAACTCCAGGTACATTAGTGATTGATGTATCAGAAGATAATAAAACATTATTTATTCATGCAATGAATATCGGCGAGGTAGAAGACGAGATTGACAGTATCAAGAATTCGTTTGAGAAGGCTATTTTGGAGGTGAGCAGGTAATGCTTGAGATTATTATTCGATTAGCTTTATTATTCTGCTCGATTTCCATGCTCGGATTAATTTATCGTGTTATAAAAGGACCCAGTGTAGCAGACAGAGTAGTGGCTTTAGACGCGATTGGCGTAAACCTAGTTGCGATTACCGCATTGTTTTCAGTTGTTTTAAACTCCTATGCTTTTCTTGAAATCATCCTTTTAATCGGTATTCTTGCCTTTATCGGTACAGTAGCGTTTGCAAAGTATTTGGAAAAGGGGGTTATTATTGAACGTGAGCGTAATCATTAATATACTCATAGGATTTTTTATTTTAGCAGGTGCCGTGCTTTGTCTCATTGCTACTTTTGGAGTGATTAGACTTCCGGATGTATATACGCGAAATCATGCAGCTTCAAAAGCTGCTACACTCGGAGTCATGTTTATTTTATTGGGAACTTTTCTATATTTTTATGCCCTTGAAGGTCATTTTAATTCCCGGCTAATTTTAGGAATCGTTTTTCTTTTTATGACTTCTCCGGTTTCCGGTCATTTAATTAACAGGGCGGCCTATCATTCGGGAGTTAAACTCTGGGATAAAACGGTAAGAGATGACTTAAAGGAATATAATAAGAAAGTAATGGATCAATCATCGGTAAATGAATAATAAAATTGGGAAGTCCTTTGACTTCCCTTAATTTATTCCTGAAGAATATTGTAATTATGGTGCCTTTTGTCATTTTTGTAAATCAAAACTGTACTTTTCTTACATATTCCCTAGGCTTAAATGGGTCATGTATTCTCCATTCAACATTTGTTAACTCAGAGTTAAGTTGCGGGTTAAACTCAGCGCTTTCATAATTTATTTGAACTGCATTCAAATAATTGATATTGGATTGCAGTTTATAAACTTTAGATTCTCGTTGATTTTGCTGCTGCCATTGCAGGAACCCTGCTGTTGAAAATAAGAGAGAAAATATTGATAAACTTAGTATAATTTTTAGTTTCATTTTGTACATACCTCCATAAGTATTAGTGTGTACAAAAAATTGGTCAATTATAAAAATCGAATATGTAGTTCAACTCCTGAGTCTATTTTAAAAGGTCCAATTATAAATCTTACGTTATTAATTTTTTGGGCATTTTTGAAAAGGTTAACTCTGGCTCAATAGATTCTCAATATTTCTTTGGTACAGTGGTGCTAATAGGAAATTTCAAGAATGCCAATTTTCAAAGAAGGGAATGTTACAGATGCGATTTACAGTTATTCCGGAGATAAATGGAAGTATACGAACAATAAAGCGATATCCGGAAGATGTTGACATACAAGTGATGAGATATAGTCATTCAGTTTTCCAAACAGCTATACCTATACCATTTAACCCTCCCATTCAGCGATTAACCTGTATCCCTCTTTTGCTGTGTCACAAATATAGATACCCCATGTACATGAATCAAGCCTTGGACAAAACCTGCTTGAAATCAATCACACAATCAGAGTAAATCCTTAATAAACGAACTTTTTATTTATAGAGGCGGTAACAACAAAGGAGTGGTGCTAACATGCGGAAGCCAAAGGTAGTAATATTAACAACCAATTACGGTAATGGCCACCTTCAAGTAGCGCGTGCACTTGAAGAATGCTTCCTTCATAAAAATCAGGCAAATGTTGTGGTGCGAGATATCTACCAAGAGACAAACCCACGCTTACATGAATGGACAAAGAAGCTCTATTTAAAAAGTTATACGAAGAGCGGCAGACAGCTATATCGGCTATTTTACTATAGCAGTCAGGAAATAACTAAAAGCAGGCCATTAAAAATATTCTCCTATGGCTATTCCCAGCTTATGAGGATTATTCAACAAGAGCAGCCCGACATCATCATTAATACCTTTCCATCCATAGCCGTTCAGCATTTTCTCATGAAAGCAAATTCTGCTGTCCGAACTTATAATGTAGTAACAGATTATTGCCTGCATCATTCATGGATACATCCTTCAATTGATAAATACTATGTTGCGACACAGGAGCTTAAATCCCATTTAATCGCCAATAACATCAAACAAAACCAAATTGTTGTTACAGGAATACCTGTTCAAGCCCAATTTTATCAAAGCTTCTGCCGACAAACCCTGGAACATAAATACCAGCTGAAACCAAATTGTAAGACCATTTTAATTGTGGCAGGTGCGTACGGGGTGACGAAGGAAATTAAATATATTTGCGATGACCTCAAGAAAGACAAAACCCTACAAATACTCATTGTTTGCGGAAAAAATAATCAGCTATATGAAGAAATGCAGCTGAAATTTAAGCACGAAACACGTGTTCGTGTTTTTGGATATATCAACCAGCTGGCTGAATTGTTTGAATTAGCCGATTGTGTAATGACAAAACCCGGTGGAATTATCCTGTCAGAGGCAGTCGTCAAGAACGTACCAATTATTCTTACAGGTGCAACACCAGGGCAGGAAAGTGAGAACGCGGAATTTTTCCAAAGCAAGAGAGCTGCCATTTTATATGAAAAGTGGGACCTGCTAGTCGAGCAGATATATAAACTGCTTTATAGCGAGACCACATTGTCAGAAATGAAGAAAGCTTTAACCAAGCTGCATGTACCAAATGCCGCGGATACGATTGTAAATGATGTTCTGAAAACCTATTATTGGCAAGGTTCACAGAATAGCATGGTAAAAGGATAAGGAGGTCCACCAATGTGGATACATCAACACATGTACTAACAGGTGTGGGATTAGCAGGGTTGTCTTTACTAGATCCAACTGTCTCCAGTCATCCGGAACTGCTTGCCTCTATGTTATTTTGTACCATACTAGGCTCCAATGCACCAGATATTGATTTCATTTATAGGTTCAAGGGGAATAATGTTTATTTACAGAAGCACAGAGGGATGAGTCATTCTCTATATTCACAGCTTTTGCTGGCACTCACGATTGCTGTCATAGCTGCGATAGGTAATGGGGGAAAGTACTTTTTGACCTTTTTGATGTGGACATTGTTAGCTGTAATCCTGCATGTCATTTTCGATATTTGTAATATTTATGGAACACAAGCATTTCGGCCGTTTACACAAAAATGGTTCGCATTAAATCTCCTGCCGATTATCGATCCGTTCATTTCAGCTCTCCATGTCGGGGGAATTATTTTCTGGTTTGCCGGTTTTTCACCGCGAATAATCTTTTTGTTTGTTTATATAATAATCTTAATCTATATCTTCCTTCGATATTTATCCCAGTTGAGGGTGAAAAAAGTACTGCTACGGCTTCGTGAATCCGGAGTATCCTATACGCTTCTTCCAACGTCCAGCCTTTATCGTTGGGGGATTGTTGCCAGCTTTCAGCATCATTATAAACTTGGAAAATATGAGTTTAACCGAATCACCTGGTCAAAAGTCTTAATGAAAGCAAGCGATTATAATGAAATTATTGCCTCTTCAAAAAAGCATGTTTTTGTAAATTATTTGCGGATGCATACCGATTATCTTCATGCGAAGGTGCTGAAGATCAAGGACGGCTATGTGGTCCAATGGTTTGACCTGCGCTATCAATCTAAATTCGACGAACCGTTTGTACTGATTGTAAAACTAGATGAAGAGCTTAATTTAATCCATTGTGAAGTAAAACGTGGGTTAATTGCCGTTCCTGAAAAAATAGAAGCAGTAGAAAAATTATAAATGTTAGTATGTAGTCCCTTTCCCTAGCGGAGAGGGTTTTTATTTTAAAATAAGGATGACGAACTAAAGTGAAGTATAATAATATTATGTTAACTAACAATACACAACAAATCCTGAATATAAATGGAATGGAAAATAAGTTATAATTAATGGTAATTGAACGTAGATAGGAGCTGTTGTTAGATGTCAAAAATGACAAATGCTGAGATTGCGCTAACCCGGGAGGTAGGTGCAAACTAATACATGCATGAGACCTCCCAAAAGTTAGGATTAAACTTTAGGAGGAAACAAAATTGAACCATATAGATATGAAAAACATTGGACTGACTGAAGAATTTATACAGGAAGCTAATAAATATAAGGACTTATATATAGGTCGAATCACATCTCAATATAAGAACGGTTATAAGGTCATAACGAGTAATGGAGAACTTCCAGCAGAAATATCTGGTAAGTTCCGTCATAATGTAAAAAGTCTGTCTGAATATCCTGCTGTTGGGGATTTTGTTCTAGTGGATCGAACCAATCACTCACAGGGCAATGGAATTATTCATCATGTATTAACCCGAAAAAGTGCTTTTGAACGAAAAGTGGCAGGTAACACAACGGATACACAGGTTGTAGCTGCAAATATTGATACGATTTTTATTTGTATGTCACTGAACAATGATTTTAATCTACGCAGACTGGAACGGTACCTTTCCATTGCCTGGGATAGCAGTGCTATTCCGGTCATTGTGCTGACAAAATCAGATTTATGTAACGATATAGACGTCAAATTAAAAGAAGTAGCCTCCATAGCTTTTGGCGTGGATGTACTGGTTACAACAAGTATTTCTAATGATGGGTATCGTTCCTTGCAAAAGTATCTTTCCAGCGGTAAGACCCTCGCATTCATCGGTTCATCAGGAGTGGGTAAATCAACCTTGATTAATTGTCTACTCGGTCAAAGTCTATTAGACACGAGCGAGATAAGAAGTGACGATAAGGGCAGACATACCACTACAAGACGTGATTTGATCATATTTCCGAATTTAGGTGTTGTGATTGACACTCCAGGAATGCGGGAGCTCGGGATTATTAGTGCTGACCTAACAAAATCCTTTGCAGATATCGATGAGCTGGCTTCAAAGTGTAGGTTTAGCGATTGCACTCATAAAAGTGAACCTAACTGCGCGGTGCAACAAGCGATTAATGATCAAATATTGTCTGTCGACAGACTGGAGAGCTATTGGAAGCTTAAAAAAGAGACGAAATATGATGGCTTAAATTCTAGAATGATTGAAAAAGAGAAAATAAACGAAATGTTTCACAGCATGGGCGGGATGAAAAACGCCAGGAAATATATTAAAGAAAAAAGCAGGAATAAAGAAAGATAATATTAGAGCCTTTTAAATATAAAAAAACAATCATGTTTCATTCCATTTGATGAGTAAATTTCTTATAATGAACAGTAAAGGGGGTGCTTACAGTTGGAGAATCATTTAAGATTGTCTGGTACTTCTTCCACTCATGCAAAGCCTATTATGGGAAAAGCGATACTTTGCATGGGGCGAAACGATTAATCGATCGCTGATCAAGCTTTTCTTCTATTTTGGCTTTGCACCTTATTTATAAAAAATTAAAATAAGGGAGCGGGCAAGATTGAAATATATTAACGCAAACAAGGTTTTACCTGAAAAGCTAATCATGGAAATTCAAAAGTACGTTCAAGGGGCAGCCCTTTATATTCCGAGGCCGGAAACAGAGTATCTGAAATGGGGTACTTCAAGTGGCACAAGACGTCTGCTTGACAGCCGTAATACTGCCATTCGACAATCATTTAGCAGCGGAAGCAGCATCGAGCAGCTAGCTAATGAATATCATCTGTCAGCTGAAACCATTAAGAAAATTGTTTATTCAAATAAAAAGTAATTGAACAGCACTGATGGAAATCTTTCATCAGTGCTGTTTCTTATGTATAAAACGTTTCTAAATCAACTTTTACATTTTAAATTCGTGTTATATTCTCTAAAATAAATAAAAGAAACATTGTAAATGTTAGGAGAGACACGTAATGACTGAGAGATTTATTAAAAATGAACAGTTAAATTTTATCAAAAAACAAATTGCTTATATTAAAGATTCTGCTAAAAAGAATGTGCCCCCTGCAGTTATGGCCGCAGTGATTGACATAAGTAATGCGAAAATTTTGGAGCTCTTTCCATATGCATCATTGGAGCAACAAGAAATGCTGGACCTATCTAGTTTGAAAACAGATGGAGAGTTTGACCAATACATTCAGCGGCTTTTAGATTATTTACTGCCATTTCCAAGGATTACGGAACAGCAGCTAAAAAAAATGTTTCCAAAGAATAAAAAATTAAAAATGCCTGATCTTTCTGAAATAGACCACAGTCAGTTAACTTACTTAAGCTGGAATGACCTTAGATCTAATAAGAAATATATTGTCTATGAGTTGGAAGGAACAATGGCTGGCATTGAATGTAAACTTTCACCTACAAGTAAAAAGAATATTTGTTCAATCTGCCATGGTTTTGGTGAGGTTGCTTTTTTTTCTACCGTCACAAAAGCAAAAAGTTCTAAAAACCCTGATTACTACAAATCCATCGGCAATCTTATCTGTGCCGACAGCCGTGAATGCAATAAAAAAATAACCAATGTCGATTACTTAACCAACTTTTTTAAAGACTCATTAGTGATATGATAATAGTGGAAACGAGATAACGCACCATCTTAAATGTAGATGGTGCTTTCGATTTTTTGTAACTCATTCATATTTGATAATATATTTTAGAAAGGAGGCAGTTTCATGAACATTATCCTATTCGATGGAGAATGTAATCTTTGCGACTTTAGTGTTCAATTTATTATCAAAAGAGACAAACAAGCCTTATATCATTTCACTTCTAAACAAAGTGATGTCGGACAACAGCTATTAAAGAAGCATCGTATCCCTGCCGATTTAGACAGTTTTATTCTCGTTGAAGGAGAAAAATGTTTCTACAAATCCACAGCCGCCCTTAGGGTTTGTAGAAATTTAGAGGGTGGTTGGAAGCTATTACATTATTTGATAATTACCCCAAAACCTTTACGGGATTATGTTTATGGAATGATTGCGAAGAACAGATATAAATGGTTCGGAAAGAAGAATAGCTGTATACTTCCATCGCCAGATTTGACAAAACGATTTTTATGAAAATGACGGAACCTTAAATTTCAAAGAATCGTCCTTTAGTTAACTTAGTAAAATAAACGATTACTCCATTCTCAAAAATTAGCTATTTAGATGAACAAAAGATCTGTAAGGTCACTTAAATAAGCAAAATGATATTATCATTTTATTGTTTTAGTTTATAATAAGCATCGAACACAACAGCAGGGGGAATGAACATGATTATCACAGATGAAGCCCGTGATGAATTTAAGCAAATGTTCAGAGAAGAGAATGCAGCGAATATTCGTCTCTTTTTTGATGGCTATGGCTGAGGTGAGCCAAGAATTGAACTGACTCTGGATGAGCCGGAATTAGATGATATAATCGTTACCATTAATAGCATAAAAGTAGCAATTGACCCATTCATTGAACCCTATACAGAAAACCTTACTCTTGATCGCAGCGGAGCTGGTAATGGGATTTCTATGTTAGGGAATACAGGTGGATGCTGCTAGAAGGACAAGTTAGATGAAAAAGGATCACAACGTTGGATCCTTTTTTTATATTCTCTCAATATTTGTTGTAACAGCGACTGGTCGTCATATGGTATTTCCTAAAGATTAATAACCCCTAGATTCATATACCTTAGTTTGTTCTATTTCTTGATCCTATTCGTATGTTAGTTATATATAGAATTTGGAGGAGAATGAATGAAAGCCATTGTATATACAAAATACGGTCCACCTGAAGTTCTTCAACTAAAAGAGATCGAAATGCCATCCCCAAAGGATAATGAAATTCTCGTTAAAGTAAAAGCAACAACTGTAACAGTGGCCGATATTAGGGCGCGGGGTCTTTCTGTTCCTAAAGCTTTTTGGCTTTCTGCACGTATTTCACTTGGTTTCAGAAAACCTAAAAAAGAAATATTAGGGATGGAGTTTGCAGGTGAAGTTGTGTCAGTCGGAAAAGCAGTTAAAAGGTTTAAGCCAGGTGATGGAGTTTTTGGCGCTACCCTAGTCGGTTTTGGTGCTTATGCCGAATATATATGTCTTTCTGAAAATGGATCGGTTTCTCTTAAGCCCTTTAATCTCACTTTTGAGGAAGCTGCGGCCATTCCAATTGGTGCACGAACAGCATTGCACTTTCTTAGAAAAGCAAACATTCAAAGCGGTCAAAAGGTTCTTGTCTATGGGGCATCTGGAAGTGTCGGAAGCTATGCTGTACAGCTTGCTAAGTATTTTGGTGCACGCGTTACTGGGGTATGCAGTACATCGAATTTAGAATGGGTAAAATCTCTTGGAGCCGACCAAGTGATTGATTATACGATGGAGGACTTCTCTAGTGCAGAAGAGAGCTACACAATAATATTCGAAGCTGTAAACAAAAGTTCGTTTTCTGCATGTAATAGATCGTTAAAGAAAGGCGGTACTTATATAAATATTACTGAGCCGCTTCCAACAATTCATATGCTATGGACTACATTCTCAAACCGAAAAAAAATCATTATGAGTCAAAATGCACCTGAAACTCCCGAAGCGTTAAACTTTCTTAAAGAAATTATTGAATCAGGAAAATTAAATGTAGTTATAGATAGAACTTATTCGTTCGAAAAGATTGTAGAAGCTCATCAATATGTAGAGAAAGGACACAAGAAGGGAAATGTAGTAATTACCTTGGAACAAAATAGTTAAAATTGAAGCAAATAATAAAATATGAAGGAAATGATAATAAGACCAATTTCTCATCAAAAATGAGTAATTGGATTTTTTTATTATTGGCTACTTAAAATGGTCTTAATACGTACAAAAACATATTTTGCAGGTAATCTTTTGAGGACTATAAGGAACTTACACAATATGTTCTAAATATTGCCAAAGTTCCGCTTCGCAAATAACCGTATCAACAGTTATAATAAAAGAAAAACGAAAACGAATTTTGTAGAAGAAACTCGTATGGAGGTAAATGGATTGGAGTCGAGTAAGATAAAAAATAAAGTAAAGCTTTTTACACTAAATTCAAACCAGGAGCTGGCATTAGAAATTGCCGAGATATTAGGCTATGAGCTAGGTAAAGTGAATGTATCTCGGTTTAGTGATGGGGAAATTCAAATACATATAGAAGAAACGGTGCGAGACAGTGATGTTTTTATCATTCAATCCACTTCAGATCCTGTCAATGAACATTTGCTGGAGCTTTTGATTATGATTGATGCTTTAAAAAGGGCTTCTGCAAGTCAAATTAATGTAGTCATTCCTTACTTTGGATATGCACGTCAGGATAGATTGGCACGTCCAAGAGAACCAATTACGGCGAAATTGGTAGCAAATTTATTGGAAAAGGCTGGCGCTACAAGAGTCCTCTCCATTGACCTTCATACGGACCAAATGCAAGGCTTCTTTGATATTCCGATGGAACACTTAACAGGAATTCCAGTTCTTTCACAGTACTATGAAAACAAAGGGTTAGAGGATGTGGTTGTCGTATCACCACATCACGGGAGTATTAGAAGAGCAAGAAAACTTGCCGATTTGCTGGATGTTCCACTCGCACTTATAGATGAAAGAGATCCGGAAGAATTAGATGCTCAGGCAATCAACGTTATTGGACATGTGGATGGAAAAAATGCCATCATCATTGATGATATGATTGATACAGCAAAGACCATTTCCTATGCAGCTAAGGCTTTAGCAGAAAGCGGAGCTAAAGCCATTTATGCCTGCTGTACCCATTCTGTATTCACCGGAGAATTTAAAGAGAAAATTGAATGGTCCCCGATTACAGAATTGGTTGTTACCAATACGATCCAGCTTCCTGAGGAAAAGAAAATTCAAAAGGTAAAAACCATTTCCGTTGCACCATTACTAGCAGATGCCATTGATCGAATTCATTATGAAAAAGCAGTTAGCCCATTGTTTGAATAGTATTCATACTATGTACCAAACGATAAATGAAAAGCCGAACAGATTCCTTTAGGAGTCCTTCGGCTTTTTACATTAAACTGATTACCAATTTATGACTTTCATGATTTCGAACACACAATTAGATACTAAGAAAATACAAGAAAGTTTAAAGGAGGAAGTATGAGAAAAAGTAAATACTCCATTTCAGAATATTGGAGAAACAAAATCAGTCAAAACGAAAAGTTTTGGTACGGTCTTTTCGATAAACAGTCGATTAATCATGACTCGATAATCATTAGTCCGGTTATTCTTAATTCTTATAGCAATCAAGCTGAGGATGGCTGGGCTGTCTATCCTAATGTTCAAAGTGTGCTTGGCTTTTTGCAGTACATCTACCTGCCAACAGCGTTTACTGGCATTATAAAAGGAGAGAATATGGATTATCCGTACTACTTTCAAGAGGATTTAGGTGAGAATCTTTATGAATACAAGGAAACATATCCGGAAAAAGTCCAGCTGATTGAGAAAATGGAGAATCTATTTTATGATCTCATCACTTTATGGGATCATGATCATGACCATTCGCTTGAAATGCTAAAGCAATGGACACAGGATTTTAATCGCGATTGGGAAGAGTCGAAGTATATATCCTGCTCTTTTCATGTATTTGGTGCTCCGAAGGAAGCAGCCGATTTTATTGTTGCCGTTTATGAAGAGGATTTAGATATTAAATTTTTTGAGGATGAAATTGGTTTGTCGAAAGATGAATTTCTCCAATTAGCTTCAGATGACCTTTACCAAAATGACTTTTTAAAAAGAAAATTCACTGATATTTTGACGAATCGATTATCTGTTGCTTTTTAATGAGTAAGAACTGCAACTGTAAAAAGAAAAAGGTGGCAAATATGGGCGACAAAACAATCAATGTAGAGGTTTGTATTGTTGGAGCTGGGCCGAGCGGCTCCTTATTGGGTTACCTGTTGGCCAAAATGGGCATATCTACATTAGTGATTGACCGCTCCTCTGGTGATACTCCTCCTTTTAGAGGGGAACATATAAGTGCTGAAACAGAAGAAATGTTAAAAGAGCTTCATTTGTTCAAAAAGATAGAAGAAAAAGGTCTGCTCAGAATGGAGAGGGTAGAATTCATTGAGCATGGACGTATAGTAAAAGAGATTCACCCGCAAGGAAGTGAGGAGCATGTTGGAATTCATGTGCCTCAAGCCCATTTAATTAGGACAATCCTTGAGGAAGCCAAGCAGTACAAGAATTTCTATCTAATGTTAAAGACAAAGTGCAGCGGGTTAATACAGGATGATCATGGTGCTTATTGTGGAGTAGTAGCAATAAGTGGAAAGGAAGAATGGAGGATTAATTGTTCCACTGTGATTGGGGCGGATGGTCGCTATTCAATTGTACGAAAGCTTGCGGATATTCCAGTTGAAATGATTCAACATGGTTATGATGTTTTATGGGCAAAAATACCTTCCCCATCTGGCTGGGAACCGACCGTCAGATTGCTGCTAACGCATGGTAAACAGCTGGCTCTTTTTACACAGACAGGAGGCTATGTTCAAATTGGATGGAACATTGAAAAGGGAACCTTTGGAGAACTAAAACAATCCCCATTTAAATTCCTATTAACACCACTGGAGGAAAATATTCCAGAATTAATAGAACCCATGCATCAACATCTTACCTCATGGAAGGATATTGTCTTTTTAGATGTTTTCAGCTCGAAAAGTCAAACGTGGGTCAAGGATGGATTAGTTATAATTGGCGATGCTGCCCATACCATGACACCAACCGGAGCAGTTGGAATAAATACAGGGATGAAGGATGCTTATTTATTAGCGCCAATCCTTTCTGAAGCGGTACAGAGTAAGCAGTTTGGTATAGAGATGTTAAGTGAATTTGAATTGAAGAGAAGAGATCATGTGGAATTACTTCAGGATGAGCAGGTACAGGAAGAAAAATCGTTTGTCTTTAACTTTAAGGATTTTCCTTTAAAAAACATGCATTAGGGACTAGGGGCAGGCACCTCAACTCGAAAGCTTTGATGCTATGGTCCCCAGCCCCTCACCTTTATTTATCTATGCTGATCGATAAGAATCTGATTTCCATCCGGATCTTCAAGGGTAAAAAACGCAGGACCTTCACCTGATTCTTCGGCTTCTGTTATGATTGCAATTCCTTTTTCTTTAAGTTGCTTTTGCAGTTTTCGAACATCTGTGAATGCTTCAAGGTTTTGGGCATTTTCATCCCAGCCTGGATTAAAAGTAAGGATATTTTTTTCAAACATTCCTTGAAACAGACCAATGATACAATTTTCATTTTTCATAATCAGCCAATTTTGTGAAATATCTCCACCTAAATCTTTAAATCCAAGGTTCTCGTAAAACTCTTTCGATTTATGAATATCCTTCACGCTTAAGCTAACAGAGAATGCACCTAGTTTCATGTTTCTACCACCTTTTTATTAGAAATAGCACTACCTTTTTCTTGTTGGCACTTATTTTTTATGTAAAACTACTTTTATCTTTTGGCTGTTTATTTGATTAAGCGTAGAATTGTTTTAAACTGGTCGTGGTCGCCTTGCTGCATCAGCTCATACAAAATCATTTCAGTACTTGTAGGCAAAATACCAAGTGACTGCATTTTGGTTAAGCCAATTTTCTTATTTTCCTTTGTGCGAGAAGATACTGCATCCACGACGACTTCAACCTCAAATTCTTGTTCCTTTAACTGTCTTGCTGTTTGGTATACACAAATATGGGATTCAATGCCAGTTATTATAAATTGTGTACGGCCGTTCATCCTTATAGCCTCCATAAACTCCTCTTCCTGACATGCACTGAAAGCAATCTTAGTGATCGGATGGCCGTCCAAGTGCTGTGAAATTTCTGAAGCTGTGGGTCCTAATCTGCTTGGATTCTGTTCCAGCCACAGAATCGGTACTTCAAGTGCTTGCATCCCTTGCACAAGCTTTGCCGTATTTTCAATAATTGATTCGCTTTCATCCACAATAGTTGCAAGTTTTCTCTGTATATCCACAACAACAAGGCAGGCTTTTTCAGCTGAAAACATACTAACACTCCTTTTATTTAGTATTACTGTTAATAATACCTGATATTTCAAAATAAAAATGTTAAATAAATAGATAAATTTTTACAAATTAAGTGGTTTAGATCCATAAAAAAGGATACATACAGTCAAAACCTTTTAAGTATTTTCCATAGAATTACCTATAGTTTAAATGGGAAATCTAATGTTAACTCGATTAAAAATACATTATAACTTTTAGAAAAGGGGAGAAGTGGGATGGAGTCAATATGGTTAGAGTATGCTTGGGCATTGTTAATTCTAATTGGATTAGAGGGCTTGTTATCGGCTGACAATGCGCTTGTACTTGCAGTTATAGCCAAGCATTTACCTGATGATCAGAAAAAAAGAGCGATAAATTATGGAATAATAATGGCCTTTGTATTTCGATTTGGTGCACTTTTCATAATTTCGTTTATTGCAAACGTATGGCAGATACAGGCAATAGGTGCAGCTTATCTTTTATACTTAGGCTTAAAACATGTCATTCAAGCGAAGTTTGGAAAAAAGAATGAGGATATTCATAAAGACGATGCACAAGAAGCAGCAGGCAAAGGCTTCTGGCCAACAGTTGGGAAGATTGCACTGGCTGACCTCGCTTTTGCAGTTGATTCGATACTTGCTGCCGTTGCTCTTGCTCTTGGTCTTCCAGATACACAGTTTGGCAATTTCGGCGGTATGGATGCAGCGAAATTTATGGTTGTTTTACTCGGAGGGATTGCTGGTCTTATCTTAATCAAGTTTGCAGCAACCTGGTTTGTACAGCTTCTTGCAAAACGTCCAGCACTGGAAACAACAGCCTATGCTATTGTTGCCTGGGTTGGAGTCAAACTTGCTGTCATTACCCTTGCCCATGAGGATATCGGCGTCTTAGATCATGATTTTCCTCACGGTACACCTTGGACATTGACCTTCTATGGCATTTTGGTCGCCATTGCACTAATAGGCTGGTTTGCACCAGAAAAAAAGTCCTATCAAATAGATCCGAAAAGTGAGTAGACAAAGGTTAATCGGTGATAGTATTGATAGGAAGATCACTTTACCGTCTTGTCCCAGAAATAAGTGCTTCAGTTTGTGAAAGGGGAGAAGTGGGATGGAGTCAATCTGGTTAGAATATGCCTGGGCATTGGTCATTCTAATCTGCTTAGAAGGATTATTATCAGCTGATAATGCTCTTGTACTTGCAGTAATAGCAAAGCATTTACCCGAAAATCAGAAAAGAGAAGCGATAAATTATGGTATCATTTTAGCCTTCTTTTTTCGTTTTTTTGCACTTTTTGTCATTTCGTTCATTGCTAACATATGGCAAATCCAGGCTGTTGGTGCAGCTTATCTACTTTATTTAGGCTTAAAGCATATTATTCAGGCACGTTTTGGGAAAAAGAACGAGGATATTCATAAGGATGATGAAAAAGAAGCAGCTGGCAAAGGATTCTGGCCAACAGTTGGAAAGATCGGACTAGCTGACCTCGCCTTTGCAGTTGATTCAATCCTTGCTGCTGTTGCTCTTGCCCTCGGTCTTCCAGATACAGCACTTGGTAATTTCGGCGGTATGGATGCAGGAAAGTTTATTGTTGTTCTTCTCGGAGGAGCTGCTGGCCTTATCTTAATTAAGTTTGCTGCAACTTGGTTTTTACAGCTTCTTGCAAAACGACCAGCATTGGAAACTACGGCCTATGCCATTGTTGCTTGGGTCGGAGTCAAGCTTGCTGTCATTACCCTTGCCCATGAGGATATCGGCGTCTTAGATCATGATTTTCCGCATAGTACTGCTTGGACACTTACTTTCTATGGAGTATTAATCGCTATTGCCATGATTGGGTGGTTCGCTCCAGAGAAGCAATCAACTCCTGCAGAGTCTAAAGAAGATAAAGAAAGAAAAAAGGCATAGAATCTGTCACATGGACGTTCATGATGTAGTAATAGCGAGCTTTATCAATATGGCAGCAAAAACCCTTAGAATGAATTAATCTCTAAGGGTTTCATTCATTCTCTAAATAAGTTTATTATTACCATAGCCTTAAATTAAAACTTACATATTGTGCGAACATCTATTCGTTTGGTAAAATTACCCTTGAACGTAATTTTATTGCAAGGAGTGGACATGATGGATATAACACTTGAAGTACAAGCTGTTTATCAGCAACTTATAGAAGCCTGGAATAGACGAAGTGCATCAGGTATGGCCGAATTATTTGACGAAGATGGTGAGAGCATTGGTTTTGATGGTAGTCAATCTATCGGAGTTGAAGAAATATTCATGCACCTAAATCCAATTTTTGAAGACCATCCAACTGCTAGATTTGTTAGCAAAGTTAAGAGTGTTCAGGCTCTAAGCTCTGACATCGTTCTATTACGAGCAATTGCTGGAATGGTACCACCACAGCAGTCAGATATTAATCCTAATGTAAACACCCATCACACTCTTTTGGTAGTAAGAATTGATGAAAAATGGCGCATCAAACTTTTTCAAAATACCCCTGTTCAGTTTCATGGAAGACCAGAGTTAGTAAAACAAATGACAGAGGAACTCAGGGAGTTATTGAAGTAAGGCTGTGATTATTTACGAAATTTATAATCACATTTTTTCAATTGGCTGTAACTTTTGGGTGCAGCGATTAAATATTAGAAAAATGGAGGAATAACAATGTCGAGAATAAATCAAAAAATTGTTCCGCATTTATGGTATGACAAGGAAGCAAAAGAAGCAGCCAAGTTTTATACTTCGATCTTCCCTGATTCAAAAATTACGAATATAACCACAATTCATGACACACCATCAGGTGACTCAGATATTGTTACGTTTCAGCTATGGGGACAGAAGTTTATGGCCATCAGTGCCGGGCCTTTTTTCAAAATCAATCCATCCGTGTCAATCATGGTTAATTTTGACCCATCGCGGGAACAAGATGCGAGGGAAAAAATAAATACTATCTGGAACAAATTATCCGAGGATGGCACTGTGTTAATGCCAATAGACAAGTATCCGTTCAGTGAGAGGTATGGCTGGGTACAGGATAAATATGGTTTGTCCTGGCAATTAATACTTACAAATCCAGAAGGTGAAGAGCGTCCATCTATGATACCGTCACTTTTGTTCGTCGGAGATCAATGCGGCAATGCGGAAGAAGCGATTCAATTTTATTTATCCATATTTAAGAACTCAAAGCAAGGGCATATCGCCCGCTATCCTAAAGGTATGGAACCTGACATAGAAGGAACCATTATGTTTTCTGAATTTCTCCTAGAAAATCAGTGGTTTGTCGCAATGGATAGCGCTCATGAGCATAAATTTAGTTTTAACGAGGCCTTTTCATTTATGGTGTACTGCGATACACAAGCCGAGATTGATCACTATTGGGAAAGGCTCTCCGCCGTTCCTGAAGCCGAACAATGCGGCTGGCTGAAGGATCAGTATGGCGTATCCTGGCAGATTGTTCCGAGAGAGATGGACGAGATGATGAGTAAGGGCACACCGGAGCAGGTTACTCGTGTAACAAAGGCATTTCTCAATATGAAAAAATTTAATCTTGCGGAATTGCAGGAGGCCTTCAAAGGATAAGGGAAACCTATTTGAATTAAGGTAGACAAATAAATAACAGAAGAGCTGACTGTGAGATGGTTCCAGTCAGCTTATTAACGTTTTTGCAATATAATCAGGAATATCAGTGAAACTTGATTGCTAGACAAGCAAACATACCTATAAATCTCATAAAGAGAAGTATCGACCCAATTATTTATCGTGATATAATAAAAAGATAATAAAATTTAAGTGGATTGGGTTGAAAGTATGGATACAAGAAAGAAACTGCATTCTATACAGGTAATCAGAGCGCTATCAGCCATAATGATAGTGGGACATCATGTTGCTTTATACATGAACGATTCTTCATTAACGATAGTAAATAACCTATTTATTAATGGCTGGGTTGGAGTTGACGTATTTTTTGTTCTTAGTGGTTTTTTACTATATTACACTTCGTACAAAAAAATCGCTCAAAAAGGGCAATGCAAGGATTTCTTATTTAAACGTTTAAGTAGAATATACCCAGTGTATTGGATCGTCCTATCTGCCGTTCTTATCATCTGGCCTTCATATTTCGGGGCATGGTACCTGTATTCGATAATGGATATTCTCAATAGTTTCATGTTAATGCCTCAGGAAGCATTACCAGTTTTGGGTGTCACATGGTTCTTATCCTTCACTGTTTTTTCCTATTTCATATTCGCTATTCTTATATTTTTTAAAAAGAAAACATCATATACAATTTTATTTTTTCGAACCATTATATAGAAATTATTGCAGGTTACCTAATCGCCTTTATGTTTATGAAAAATCCGGTTAAAAAACCGATACTTTCTTTATTGAGTGGATGTATTCTTTTTCTTATCATTTTCTATCAAATTATCGATGGAGCCCTTGTAAGAAATTCAACAGCAAGTATGTTTTTATTTTCACTAGCAGTTGGTTTGATTATATTGGGGTGTGTGTCTTATGAATTCAACCGAGACATATCTTTTCCTAAGAGTGTTTTAGCAGTAGGTGATGCCTCGTATGCTATTTATCTAACACATTTTAACTTATTGACGTTTACTGATCTCTTCAATCAGAAATTAGGTCTCCATTCCATAACAGCATTTTTATACCACACAATTCTTTTGATCCTTTTAGGGATTCTATTCTATTATTTTGTTGAAAAAAGAGTTATCAATAATATGAATTTAATTAGCAGATATAAAAAAAGCACAAAGATTGTTGCATCTGTAGAAAAGCGAGCAGCCTCTTAGACATTAATTTAACATCTAACCTTTCGATAAAACAGGTAAGCCTCTCAACAATTACTTTTAGTCCGTTTGTATAAATAAACCATAATAACAAAAAATAAACATGTGTAAATAAAGTTTCTACGAAAGGTTGAATGAACATGACCATTCATGTGTGTCCGAAATGCTATGAAGAAGGCAAGCTAGTACAGATCAAATTTATCGGTAATTATGGGATAGTAATGTGGTGTGATGAGTGTCAAGAAGCTTACTATGAAGAAGATTCCAAGACAGATGCTGTATAAAGCAAGGCTCTTTCCAATTTATTGCTGATTTTTGATGAAGATCTTCCATTTGGAAGGTCTTTTTTATTTGGAACTTCATGAATTTATTGATAACCAATGATACAACAGATTCTATCGAAACAGTTCGACCCATCAGGAAACATGTTCATACAAGATCACTCTATACCTTGCCTGTTTTACGGCATACATTGCCGCTATTTCGGCTGTTGTTGCCGCCTTTTCGGTTCTTTTTTTCTATTACACTTGAAAAGGCTGATAAACTTGTAGTTTCAAGTTGGCATTCTATTTGCTATAGAAATTAGTGAGTGTTTAATTTTTTCATTAATCAGAACATTCAGTAATCCGTTACTAACTAATTTGAGGAGGAATTTGAATGAACCAACTGACACAAGGGATTCATGCAAAGGTTGAAAGATTTTTATATGGGAAGAAAAAACTATATATTAACGGTCAATTTGTAGAAAGCCAATCTGGAAAAACGTTTGAAACGGTCAATCCTGCAACTGGTGAATTACTTGCCCATGTATATGAAGCAAATGCAGCTGATATTGATATGGCTGTAAAAGCGGCACGGAAAGCCTTCGATGAGGGTCCTTGGTCAAAAATGAATGCCTCTGAGCGAAGCCGTCTTATGTACAAGCTTGCTGATTTAATGGAAGCAAATTGCGAGGAGCTTGCTCAGATCGAGACCTTAGATAACGGAAAGCCCATTCGTGAAACGTCCAATGCAGACATTCCTTTGTCCATTGAGCATATGCGTTATTATGCAGGATGGTCAACGAAAATTGTTGGACAAACAATACCAGTTAATGGTTCCTACTTCAACTATACCCGTCATGAGGCAGTAGGTGTAGTAGGACAGATTATACCTTGGAATTTTCCACTTCTGATGGCCATGTGGAAGTTGGGAGCTGCTCTTGCAACTGGATGTACAATCGTTCTGAAGCCAGCGGAACAGACACCTTTATCTGTACTATACCTAGCAGAGTTAATAGATGAGGCCGGTTTTCCTCCAGGTGTCATTAATATTGTTCCTGGATTTGGTGAAACAGCCGGCCAACCACTTGTTGATCACCCATTAGTTGATAAGATTGCTTTCACAGGTTCCACGGCAGTCGGAAAGAGAATCATGTCAAGTGCTTCTAAATCCTTAAAGCGCGTCACATTGGAGCTCGGGGGCAAGTCACCAAATATCATTTTGCCCGATGCTGATTTAACAAAGGCAATCCCTGGCGCACTTAATGGAGTCATGTTTAATCAAGGGCAAGTTTGCTGTGCTGGTTCCCGCGTTTTTATTCAAAAGAAACAGTTTGATAATGTAATTGCTGATATGGCTTCACATGCAAAAAACATAAAACAAGGGGCCGGAATTCACACTGATACAGAAATCGGGCCACTAGTTTCTGCAGAGCAGCAAAATCGAGTACTCAGCTATATCGATAAAGGAATTAGTGAAGGTGCTCAGCTTGTTGCGGGTGGAAATAAACCTCAGGAGCAAGGTTTCTTTGTATCACCGACAATTTTTGCAGACGTAAGGGATGAAATGACCATTGCTAGGGAAGAAATCTTTGGACCAGTCATTTCTGCTATGCCATATGATGATTTGGACGAATTATTAAATCGGGCGAACAATAGCGAATTTGGACTGGCAGCTGGTGTTTGGACACGTGATTTAAAAAATGCTCATTATATTGCAAACAACCTTCGTGCTGGTACTGTTTGGGTAAACTGCTACAATGTCTTTGATGCAGCTTCTCCATTCGGAGGCTACAAACAATCTGGAATTGGCCGTGAGATGGGATCATATGCACTTGAAAATTATACTGAAGTAAAAAGTGTCTGGATCTCAATGAATTAAATTATCGACTGTTTCTAGTATAGACTACGAAATAAATAATAAAAAACTCGTTATCAATAATTAACGAGTTTTTTATTATTTATTTAATTCAGACATCTGCTACTAAAGCTAAGATACTTCTGAAAATTTTGGTAATTCAATACTTTTTTTGGTAAATTAGTCTTAACTAGTTTTATAATTTGTAGAGTCCAGATACATCCTAAGGGGGAACTTGTGTGAAGAACAGGGAGAGAATGATTGAACTTTTGACGGGGGTACAGTCGTCTAAGCGAAATTATTATACGGAGTTAAAGAAGACGGTAGGTGAGCTGCAGAAGAAGAATATTCAGTTGGAAATTATTAATGAGGTGATGAAAGGGTTTAACGTGGAGATGTCTATGGATGATTTGCTGCGCAATGTCCTTGAAAAGCTGAAGTCAATTTTTCCAATTGAACGGATTAGTTTATCTTTGATTGAGGGAAAGAACCTGATTCTGACAAATGTATATCCGACCAATTCATTTGCTTTAAAGATAGGTACACAATTTCCAAAGGATTGTTCGTTATATTGGAATGTGATGAATTCAGCGAAACCATTCTTATATAAAAAACAAAATCAATCTAATCAGCATCACTGGTTTGAAGAAAATGCCTTTACTGAAATGGGGCTCAACAGTATTTATTTGTTCCCATTAAATAGGAAAGGACACGCAACAGGGGTTCTTTCACTTGGCAGCAAGGGGAGTTTGGAGAACGATTCGTCCGATTTATCCTTTTTCCAGCAGTTATCCGATCAGCTCGCGGTTTGTATTGAAAACACAAACCTCTATAAAGAAGTTCTCATCACAAAAAAGAAATGGGAGAAGACTTTTCAGGCTGTGCCTGATGCCATTATTATTTTTGGGTTAAATCGGGTTATTCTTCAAGCAAACGAAGCAGCCTATCACTATTTCCCAACAAAAGGGAGGCTGATTGGTCAACCGGTGGACGAGCTTCTGTTCTCTCTAGAGGAAGATCACCCCTTTAAGAAAAAAATAGTCGAATTACAGCCCTCTTCCAGTGAATTACATATTGAAAATAAAATATACGAATGTCACTGCTACCCGATTTTTAATGATTCTAACGTTCATTTTGCCTCCATCATATATTTAGAGGATGTGACGGCAAAAAGACGCATTGAAGCCCAGCTGATTCAATCAGGAAAACTAGCAGCAATTGGTGAAATGGCAGCGGGTGTAGCCCATGAACTGAATAATCCGCTCACTGCAATAATGGGAAATGCCCAGCTCCTGCTTCGAAAAGCAGAGATAGATGATCGGAATTACCGACTGCTAGAGGCTATATATGAATGTGGCAAAAGGAGCAAAAACATCATACAGAATCTTCTTACCTTTTCACGGCAGGATGAGTACCTTTTTGAATCATGCTCTGTTAACGAATCCGTCCATCAAGCGTTAGGTCTAATAGGAAATCAGCTGTCAAGGCAGGGGATACAGGTCGAAGCCATTCTTGATGATACACTGCCTGACATTGAAGGCAGCTGCCAGCAGATTGGTCAAATTATATTAAATCTGCTGCTTAATGCAAAGGATGCCCTTGAGGACTCTGATAAATCGGATCAACACATCACACTAAAAACATTACTCGAAGAAGAGTCTACTAGCATTGTCCTCACTGTTACAGACAATGGATGTGGAATGGGGGAAGATGTACTATCGGAAATTTTCCACCCTTTTTATACAACGAAAAATGCTACAAAGGGTCATGGGCTTGGATTATCTGTTAGTATCGGCATCGCCCAGTCACACGGTGGAACATTACAAGCTGAAAGTGCACTTGGTGAGGGAAGCTGCTTTATCCTGAGGCTACCTATTCCAGAATATGAGAATGATCATTAAGAAAGGGACCTATAACATGGCACATATATTAGTCGTAGATGATGAGAAAGAAATCTGTTTTTTTCTAAACCACCTTTTAAGTGACAAAGGACATGACGTCACGCTTTGTACAAGTGGAAAGGATTTTGACTTCATAAAAGAGAATCAGACATTCGATTTAGCTTTTCTTGATGTCAGACTTCCTGATCGGACCGGTCTTGATATTCTACAAGATCTTAAAGCGATTCAGCCGTTTTGTAAAGTAGTTATCATGACTGGATACAGTACGGTAAAAACAGCAGTTGATGCAATCAAACTAGGAGCCTATGACTTTATTGAAAAACCATTTGATGATATTGAGGACATCGAACATCTGACAGATAGGCTGTTGGCTGATGAACCAATTTCTGGGCTTGACCATGTACACGATCTAGCCGCACGTATCGGTTGTTTTATTGGTCAGAATGAGGAAATGAATCAATTGTTTTCGTTGGCCTATAAGTTTGCCCAAAAAAATGTAACTGTATTGATTGAAGGAGAAACCGGGACAGGAAAGGAAGTTCTCGCTCATTTTATTCACCATGCAAGCCTAAGGACAAATTACCCTTTTATCGGCGTTAACTGTGGAGCCATCTCAGAACATTTGCTTGAAAGTGAGTTATTTGGACACACGAAGGGTTCTTTTACAGGGGCAGCTAAAGATCGAAAAGGCTATTTTGAATTAGCAGACAAAGGAACCTTATTTTTGGATGAAATCGGGGAGGCATCCCTTACTACTCAAGTAAAGCTTTTGCGAGTCCTAGAGACAGGAGAATACATGAAGGTCGGCGGGGAAAATATTCTGCGAAGTAAAGCAAGACTGATTGCAGCCTCACATGTGAACCTGCACCAAGCTGTGTCACAGGGGACCTTTCGGGAGGATTTATTATATCGTCTTGATGTTGTTAAATTAAATATTCCACCGTTACGTAAACGCGTCCATGATATTCCACTTTTTATCGAGGATTATGTAAAAAAACATCGACTTTCTTTATCGTTTACAGAGGAAACGTTGGAGCTTCTAAAGAGCTATAACTGGCCGGGGAATTTACGTGAACTGGTTAATGTAATCAAGAGAGCGGCTGCCTTAGCCGAAGGAGAAACGGAAAGAATTACCCCAGCATTTCTGCCTCCAAAAATCACCGCCTTCAACCAAGGATCCGTTGAGACAGCTGCTGCTTTGAGTACTTCTGTACCTGAGCAGGAGGAGTTTGATCTGTTTATTGATCAATGGAATCGTGAAATAAAGGATCTGTGGTTTGCAGAGGAACTAACTGAGCTCCAGCATGTTCTAGACAAAATTAAACTCATGGAAACAGAAGTAATCCATGCATTTATTGATAAATCTTTGAAGAAAACAGTCGGAAATCGGAAGGAGGCAGTTGAACTTCTCGGGATAACGATGAGAAAGCTTAGGTATTATTTGAATGAAAAAAAATAGGTTGATATAAAGGATAAATAAAGCAGTGCTCATTAGTATGTGCACTGCTGAAATGGAAAAGCTCATTCAACAAAGGTCAACCCGATAGGGAGGACAACTACATTGTAGGGCTCCTGTAAATGATTTTTACATAGTTAAAACAATACGACCATTGATTTTACCGGAAACCATGTTATCAAACACTTCATTAATTGAATCCAGTGAAGCGGTTTCAATTTGCGAACGTACTTTCCCGCGTGCCGCGAAGTCAAGTGCTTCCTGAAGGTCTTTTCTCGTACCAACAATAGAGCCTTTTACTGTAACTCCGTTAAGAACTGTATCGAAAATAGGGATTGGAAGCTCGTCATGTGGAAGACCAACAACCACAAGAGTTCCACCCCTCTTAACGGATTGATAGGCTTGTTCGAATGCTTTTCTTGTTACAGCAACACTAACAGATGCCTGAACGCCTCCTACTTTTTCTTTTATGGTTTCGACTGGATCTTCTTTTAAACCATTGATGGTGATATCAGCGCCTAAGTTAGCAGCCAGTTCTAATTTCTCATCTGCAATATCTACAGCAATGACATGGAAGCCCATTGCTTTTGCGTATTGTAGGGCAATATGTCCAAGTCCGCCGATACCATAGATGGCAACCCAATCGCCTGGTTTGGCTTCTGAAACCTTTAGCGCCTTATAGGTAGTGACACCTGCACAAAGAATCGGAGCCACTTCAACTGGATCTAGACCTTCTGGAATTCTAGCCACATAATCAGCTGGAGCTTTACAATATTCAGCATAGCCTCCGTCAACAGAATAACCTCCATTTTCCTGGTTTGGACAAAGAGTTTCTCTTCCACTTAGACAATATTCACATTCACCACAAGCAGAGAACAGCCAAGGGATTCCAACTCGATCGCCGATTTTAAGTGACTTTACACCTTCACCAACCTCTACCACAACGCCTACACCTTCATGACCGGGAATTAACGGAAGCTTTGGCTTTACCGGCCAATCACCATGTGCCGCGTGCAGGTCAGTGTGACAGACACCGCATGCTTCGATCTTAACAAGAATTTCCCCGTATCCAATTGTTGGTTTTTCAACCTCTTTAATTTCCAATGCTTTTTTGAATTCGTTTACAACAGCTGCTTTCATTTTTCCATCTCCCATAATTAATATTTAACACTTTCAACAATACTTAAAGCAAACATCGTGCCAATATTTAAAATATCCTGAATATTACAAATAGATGAATAACATGAATGAACTAGCCAAAATATCGAGAGACTTTGCCGGATTTTTGGCTTTATTAGCCGTTTTATCGGTCAAAAGAGTAATCATCCATACAAGGAAATGCATAATTTTAAGAAAATTTGATATACTCAACCAAATTAAAGTAAAATCAAAGTAATATATTTTTTTATTTTATAAAAGGTCGGTGGAGGACTTGATTACTAAGTTTGTGATGCCAGAGGTAATCTTTGGCAATGATTCACTTAAACAGGTGGGGGAAAGCTGTGCCCGGCTTGGAGCTCAAAATGTATTGATTGTTACTGATTTAGGTGTGATGGATGCCGGCTGGATGGATAGAGTCATAGAAAGCTGTCAGGAAGCGGGACTTAAGTATGTTTATTATAATGATATCTCTACGAATCCAAAGGATGAACAAGCAGAGCGGGGGGCCTTTGTTTATCAGGAGAATCGGTGTGATGCTGTAATTGGTGTCGGTGGAGGAAGTGTTATAGACATTGCAAAGGCTATTGCCATTCTAGCAACGAATGGTGGGAAAATATCAGATTACGAGGGTGTTGATCGAATAAACATACCTCTTCCGCCTCTAGTGATGGCTGGAACAACTGCAGGTTCCGGTGCAGAGGTTTCTCAATTTTCCGTCATAGTTGACTCAGAAAGGCAAAAGAAGATGACGATTATCTCTAAGTCGCTTGTTCCAGATATCGCTATCATTGATCCATTAACGCTTTCTACGAAATGCAGCAGACTTACAGCATCAACTGGCCTAGATGTTTTAACACATGCAATTGAGGCATATGTCAGCATCGCAGCCACACCTATGACGGATGTGTTTGCTAAAAACGCCATACATCTCGTGTCAGAAAATTTACGTCCTTCTGTCGCATCCCAATTACATACAGAAGCAAAGAAAAACATGGCGATGGCCAGTCTTCATGCAGGACTCGCCTTTTCAAATGCCATCCTAGGTGCAGTACATGCGATCAGCCATGCGATAGGAGGAAGATACCCGATGATGCATGGAGATTTAAACGCCGTACTCCTACCTTATGTCATGGAATTTAATTTGTTAGCAAACCCAGCAAGATTTAAGGAAATTGCAGAGCTGCTAGGAGAAAATTGTTCAGGCTTATCTCCAACCGAAGCAGGAAAAAGAGGTATCGAGCATGTCAAACAACTATCCGTTGATATTGGAGCCCCTCAGCGATTATCAGAAATGGGCTTTGAAGAACATATGATTAAAGAAATCAGCCAAATTGCCTTGCAGGACGCCTGCATGATCACCAACCCACGTGACATCACGGCCCAAGACGTAGAAAAAATACTCCAAAAAGCACTGTAATTCTAGTTTGATTTAAAGCATTGTTAACAATATTTTTAATCGGTTGGGTCAAGTTCATTCCTGTTACACAAGTGTAAAAAATAAATGGAGTGCTAGTTAACAAGCACTCCATTTTATTTGGTATAATACATACTTTAAATCTTCCCGGAGATTACGCTAAAGGGAAATCACTTTTTTGAAAAGCTCCCTAAAATTCTCTCTATCTTCTGATGTAAATGGTTTTGGTCCTTTTGTACGTTTTCCAGCTTTTCGAGCCATGGCACTTAAATAACGTGTTTGTAATAGCTGATCAATATTTTCATTTGTATAGACTAACCCTTTATGGTGAAGTACTGTACACCCTTTTGCTAGCCCAAGTGAAGCAAGTCCATAATCCTGGGTTACAATAATATCCTCTTTTACTGCTAGCTTCATAATTCGATAGTCCGCCGCATCTGCACCAGCGTCAACATAAATAGTTTCTACCCCTGATGGTTGTTCCACATTAGAAAAATGAGAAAAGCTCGTAACAAGGACAACGGGAATCAGTGCCTTTGTACCCTCAAAAATAATAATATCCTTTACCGGACAAGCATCTGCATCAACATAAATTTTCATCATTTTCTCTCCTAAAATTACTTTGAGTTGATATTAATCTCAGGTTAGAATCTTGTCAACTGATTAAGGTGCTTTATGTAGAATCAGTCAATAGCAGGTATGTTAAAAATCAATATAGGTTACAAGGTCATCAATCAATGGATAGTAATATTACCATTTATTTTATAAGTCTAGGAATTGAAATTTAATTCCAAGGATCTAATAAATAGAGGTATTTATATCATTTGGGTAAAAAATAGGTAGGATAGAAAAAGTATTTAATAAAATTATTATCACTTATACTAGAAAAACAAAATAATCCACAAATAATAAAAATTACCATTATAGGTAAAAGGATATAACCCTTTTTACCTATAAATTTGATAGTATTTATATAGTACTAATACTAAGTTAACGAAAGGAAGTTACAACTTGAAATTATTAGCATTTTTAAAGAATAGATGGAAATATGTATTAACAGCAATTATTGCTCTTATAATTGGATTTGCTGCAGGTCCTTCGCAAGAAGAATTGGATAGTGCAAATAGTAAGGTTTCGGATTTAAAGAAACAACTCTCAAAAGAAACTGAAACAGTTGCAAGTTTAGAATCAAAAAACGAAGAACTACAAATTAGAGTGGATGAAGCCGCTCCGTGGTTTGAAATGAAGGACGAAGAACGTAAACAAAAAGAAGCGGAGGCAAAGGCGGCTGAAGAACAACGATTAGCTGAGGAAAAGGCAAAGGCTGAGGCAGATGCTGCAGCTAAAGCAGCGGCTGAAGCTGAAGCGCAGAGATTAGCTGAGGAAGAAGCTAAGAAAGGCTATGACACAGGAATCACGTATGATCAATTAGCACGAACCCCTGACGACTTTATCGGTCAAAAAGTTAAATTCCATGGTAAAGTGGTTCAAGTAATTGAAGGTGACGATACAACACAAATAAGAATAGCTGTTAATGATGATTATGATACAATTCTTTTTGCAGAATTTGATAAATCTGTTGTAACTTCCAGAATATTAGAAGATGATGTAATTACGATTATGGGATTATCGGCTGGTTTAATCACTTATCAATCGACAATGGGAGGTAATATATCCATACCTGGTGTCTCAATTGATAAAATAGAACAGTAATCTTTAGCAATGCCTTTGACTGTTCATCAACAGATACATCGCAGTATTTTAATAAAGTACTGAGTATTTATTAAATAATGGTGTTACTTAAAAGAGCCTCTCCAAATGGAGAGGCTCTTTTATTGATTGTGAGGGTGAGATAAATATCAAGATTACGGACCATTTCCGTTCAACTAGGGGATGATTTCTTTTACATTTCATACTTTTATATTATTAAAATTGGGAGGTCTAAATACTTTTAATAAAGATCAATCTCTAAATGAGATTGATTATATAATAAAAAGATATTGTTTAGATTAATGAAAACAAATAGAATAAATTTAAGGAAAATATATTTCTTAAAATATCAAAAAGTTATAATATCCAGATTCGCATTCAGTTGATAGGAACAGAAATTCTAACGGTTATTCCCATCATTTTTAAAAACTTTGTTCAAAAATGAGCATAGTGGATCGTAGAGTCAGAGAATCTAAATAGAAGGTGATTGCAAATGAAGAAAGTTGAAGCGATTATTCGGCCTGAAAAATTAACTGAGACGCTTAAGGGACTTAAAAATATTGGTATTACAGGCTTTACCATATCTCAGGTAGTCGGTAGGGGAAAACAGAAAAGCAGTCAGGGAGTTTATCGGGGGAAAAATTACAAGGTAACTCTTCATCCAAAAGTAAAACTGGAAATCGTCCTTTCTAATTATATGGTGGAGCAAACGATTAAGAGCATCGTTGAGTCGGCCCAGACAGGTGAAGATGGTGACGGTAAAATTTACGTATATCCTATTTTAGAAGCCTATAACATTCGAACAGGAAAAGCAGACGATAGTATTGATGATTTAGTAAATGGTGAGGAGTAAAGATTATGGAATTAATGTTTATAAATACCATATGGATTGTGCTAGCATCAGCAATGGTGCTATTTATGGAAGGTGGATTTAGTTTACTAGAATCTGGTTTTGTTCGGACCAAAAATGCTGTCAACGTTACGATGAAGATTTTTGTTGATTTAACATTAGGTACTTTAAGTTTTTGGCTAGTTGGTTTTGGTATCTTGTTTGGACAAGATTCATTTGGAATCATCGGAACCAGCCTATTTGGCAGTCCAGAGCAGATTGATCTTTCTATTGAATTACCGGGTGCAGCCTTCGTACTGTTTCAAATGGGTTTCGCCGTAGCCTGTGTTTCGATTATATCCGGTGCAGTAGCTGAGCGAATGAACTTCAAAGCCTATATTATTACCGTCGCACTTATTTGTATTATTATTTATCCAATTTCAGGTCATTGGATTTGGAACAGTAATGGATGGCTGGCGGAATTGGGCATGAAGGATTTTGCCGGATCAGCCTCTATACACGCGTTAGGTGGATTTGCTGCATTTGCGATGGCTAAATGGTTAGGGCCTAGAAAAGGCAGATTTAATTCAGACGGAAGTGCCAATGTTTTTGCACCAAGTAATATTCCTTTAGCTTCAGCTGGTGCCTTTATTTTATGGTTTGGTTGGTTTGGCTTTAATGCAGGAAGCACGTTAGATGCCTCTAATACAGACCTGGCATCGATTGCCCTTAATACCATGCTTGCAGGGGCAAGCGGGGGTACAGCAGCCCTATTTTTAACAATGAAAAAGTTCGGTAAAGCAGACCCAAGTATGACGATTAATGGCGTATTAGCTGGCCTAGTGGCCATTACAGCTGGATGTGCTTTTGTATCACAATGGAGTGCTATTGTCATTGGGATTATCAGTGGTGTTATTGTAATTTATGCTACCTTATTAATTGACAATTTACAAGTAGATGACCCGGTGGGTGCTGTAGCAGTTCACGGCTTCAATGGTGTGTTTGGAACGATCGCTGTTGGATTGTTTGATCAGTCACAGGGGCTCTTCACAACAGGTGATTTATCTCTTCTAAAAATCCAACTATTAGGTGCAGCAGTAGTCGTTGTATGGGGTCTTATTGGCGGTACATTTATCGCAAAGGTTTGTGAAAAGACTGTTGGTTACCGCGTTAGTACACGTGAGGAAGAAGAAGGCTTGGATATGTCCTACCACGGTATTCCAGCCTATAACGAATTAGAACGCTTTACAGATATTCCAGGAAGCTTGTATGATTTTGAAGAAACAACTGGGATTTCTGTTGCACCGGCAGGCAGTAGAAAAGAGAGGGTTATTTGAGTACCTATAGGTGCCAGGCACCATCCATAAATTGGATGGTGCCTGGCACCTTTTATTCTTTTCAGCATTCGAATAATTAAATATAGACTCGCCATACTAAGGGGGTACCAACCTTAGAAAGGAGATACATATATGAAAAAATGGATAATGGCAGTACTAGTGTTTTTGCTTGTGTCCACCATGTTTTCAGTAGGAGCACTAGCACAAGCTGATCGTGATTGCGGTGAGTTCACAACCCATCAGGCTGTAATGGATTTTTGGTACTCCAACGGCTACAGTGCAACAAATGATCCTCATGATTTAGATCGTGACAATGACGGACTTCCTTGTGAAGTATCGAAAGGCGAATATGATGCATATGTAGCAAACAAAAAGGCTGCTGGTGGAACAACTGGAGGTACATTACCAAATACAGCAACAAATAATGTACCTATGATGCTAGCGGGTGCGGGTATTGCTGGAATGGGACTTCTTCTTGTCTTACGCCGCAGGAAAGTTAACGAATAAAGAGTTACGGCAGGAGAAATTCCTGTCGTTTTTCTTACGCGGAGGCTTACATGGTGAAACGATTGATTGGAATAGGTATGATATGCATAGGCTTCACATTCATGATTTATCATTATAAAGAATGGGAAATGGGCCGTTCCTCAGCACAAGAATTGACAGAGGAAGATTTACAAATCTATCAGCAGGAAAAAATTCAACCTGAATCTGAATTAAAAATAGAAGAAAATACCGCACCTACACCACATAAAAACTCCATTAACAGCCAGATACCAAGTACCGAGGTTCAAACTTCATCAGGGGAAAAAATTGGTTTTTTGGTCATCCCTAAAATCAATCAGAAATATTCGTTATACTGGGGAGCTGACAAACAAGTCCTAAAAAAAGGAGTTGGGTTGTATGTTAGTGAACTAACGACAGATCCTTATGGTGGAGGACATACTGTATTGAGCGGGCATCGTGATACTGTTTTTTACCGGCTTGGAGAGCTGAAGATTGGAGATCAATTAAAGGTTGAATATGGTAAACATATGTTTACCTATCAGGTCAAAAAAATATGGATAACAGACGCCCAAGATCAGACAGTTATTGTAAAAAAGTCCGAACCAACCCTGACTCTCACAACATGTTACCCATTTAATTATATAGGGAATGCACCTAAGAGATATATTGTTCAAGCAGTATTTATTAACAAATCAGAAAAGATTGATAAGAGGAACTCACATGAAACTACATCATGATTCTCTCTCTATCAGCATCAATAAACAAGGGTGCTTTGTCCATTAAGGGTGAAGTACCCTTGTTCTGTTTTAACACAAATATGAATCAAGTTAACAACACAAATAAATGAGAGTACAAGTTGATAGTCAAATAACAACTGAATAGGATGTGGTAGACAAAAGAAAGGATGTGCTCTTCATGTTTCCAAATTATAATCATGTCTTTTATCAGCATCCATATGATCAGTTAAATTACTATCAAGGAGTACCATTACATTCTGAAGACTTTTATTATAAAGGTTTTGATGGAAGAATGTTTGGTCCTATGTCTCCTTCACAAGGAGGACCTACAGGAGGACCAATGGGACCACCACCAGGATCACCTGGATTTCAAGGACCTGGTCAAGGCTCACAATCCGGACCACCCAGTGCTCCGCCACCATCCTACGTTCCAGCTGAAACACAACAAGTTGAGGGGTTTGCCATTGATCCTGGCGGAATTAGACGCTGTTTATTTAGATATACCTATGTGTGGCTAAATAATCGCCAGCAATTTTGGTTTTATCCGACATTTGTAGGTCGCACTTCTGTCTCTGGCTGGCGTTGGACCGGTTTTAATTGGATGTTCTTTGGAATAAGTCTGAGACAAATTCAATCGTTTACTTGTGTGTAATTATAAATTGTATGCATCCCTGCAGAGTTTTTTTCTGCAGGGTTTTCTTTGTTTTGCAATAAAGAATACATTCTACTACACCCACCATCAGAAAGTTTGCTTGAAAGGAGCAGCAATAATTAACTCCACTTGAAGGAATAAGAAGATAATTAGTTGAACTTATAGTTAAAACGGTATCAGTATTGAACAATTGATTAACTACTTTCATTGAAAAAACTTAGTTTTAAGGAGGAAGTTCATTTGGGTATACGATTTGAATTTAAAAGAACGATCCATGTCCCCATTGAAAAAGCATACATAGGTTTGCTGGATCTTGATTCTGCGAAACATTGGATGCATGGTTTAGTAAGAATGGAACGATTAAATGATGGTCCAGTATGTGTGGGAAGTGAGTGGAGAGAAACGAGAAAGATGTTTGGAAAAGAGGCTACTGAACATTTTGAGGTAATCGAACTCAATGAACCTGATAAGATTGTACTGCGTTGCGATGGAACAAAAGGTACAACAGGTAAAGGAGAATTTGTGTTTACTTACATTCTTACTTCATCGGATAATCAAACCGAGGTTACGATGAATGGTGAGATTAATGAACTTACAGGATTAGCTAAATTCATTGGAAAAATGGTGGCCGGGACCTTCAAGAAAGCATGTGAAAAGGATTTGGATGCATTAAAGGTATATCTAGAGAGTGAATGAATTTAAGTTGACTTTGGTTTTAGACAAAATAGTTTGTCCATACTGCGTTATACTTAATATAATTAATAGGTATGAAATGATTTGTTCACAAGTTGATAAAGGAGAAGTTTATTATGACTATAATCACCAAATTAAATCTCAGCAAATATAAAAATCTTGCCGTACTGAATGAGCCAGATGATTATTCGGTGTTTAACGAATATAAGACGGCACTTTCTGGTGAGCATGATGCAATTTTCATCTTTGTTAAAACAATTGATGAAATGGTGAACTATACTCGACGCATTATTAATGAGGATCAATTACTTGAAAAAGGATATGTATTCTTTGCCTATCCGAAAAAAGGGAACAAACGATATGATACGTTCGTTCACCGCGATGAGATCTTTCCTGCCATGAAGGTTGAAGAAGATGGCTATGTAGAAAATAGTGATTTGAAATTTTCTCGGATGGTAAGTATGGATGATGTGTTTACCGTTATAGGAATAAAACGTGAGAAAAAGAAATCGCAGAAGTCAGCAGCAGCAAGTCAATGTGTAGCAGATTATGAAGAAAATGTAAAAGATGTTGAAAAAATATTAGTCGATTATCCGAATGAACTTAAATTCTATAAAGAATTAACTTCAGGTTATCAAAAAGATTGGGCACGTTATATCTTTTCTGCAAAGCAGGAGAAAACACGTGTCAAACGGCAAGAACAAATGGTTGATATTCTATCACAAGGATATAAAACAATTGATTTATATCGAGCTCAAAAAAAATAACGATTCGGTAATAACAAAAGGAAACTGTATAATATTTCCTGTTTTTTGCAATAATGAAAAAGGGATAGACTATCTATTGATAGAATACATACTAGGATGTTAACGCAAACAATTGATTGAATCGTAGGAGGAGAAGATGGGAAGATTAATTCATTTCGAAATTCATGTAGATAATATGGATCGGGCTAAAACGTTTTATGGAGAAGTATTTGGCTGGACTTTTCAAGACTGGAGTGAGTATGCAGGAATGCCATACTTCGGTGCAGTAACTGGCGATGACACTGAACTTGGCATTAATGGAGCATTGATGCAGAGACAAGGTCCTCCACCAGAACAAGGTCAGGCATTGAATGGCTATGCATGTACAATGGGAGTTGAAGACTATGACTCAATTGAAGCAAAAATTCTTGAAAACGGCGGCAAGGTAGCTTTGCCAAAACATGCATTACCAGGAATGGCGTGGCAAGGCTATTATTTTGATCCGGAAGGAAATATCTTCGGTATCCATCAACCAGACGAAAATGCAAAATAATTAGAGCCGGAAACCATTTTTCCCAAAATTTTTTTATCGAATCATATAGAAACTGAGTTCCAATAAAAAGGATAGAGGGACAGCACACATTGAGCAATTACAGCTTGGCTTAAGTGCTGTTCGTCTGTCCTTTTTCTCTTTGTTACCTCTAACAATTTATACTCAAGCCAAGCTCGAAGATAACAAAGGACTTAACTTCCGACCGCTGGAATAAAGGATTTCTAGTTGAAGATTTTAGAAGGATGATATATTGTGAAGATGATTTTAACCTTGATAAGTAAGCGCGAGGTTTTTCACTTTTTAGGGTTATTTTGCTCTTCTTATTTAGGCAAACTTCAAGCTATATTAAGAGACGAAAAGAGGACAGTACTAAAATGGAAAACGTATCAAGTACAGAAAAGCTGGAATCAATAAAATCCTTCCAATCAACAATTCGAAAAACCGAAAAGGCCTTGGCTCAGATGAATCAAAAAAGCGCTAATATAACTTTAATAACGAAACGACTTAATGCTCTTCAAATTGGTTTAGCCATACTAGAAACCATTTGGAATCAAAGTCAAACTCCTCAGCATTACACCCAGACGGATTTTGTTGAGGCTCGCAATGTTCTTGCTAGTTTATTCCCATCCATCGAGAGCATCTATGCTAAGTCCAAAGAAGGCAGTCCTCAAAGAACGCTGTTAGAAAGAAGAATAAAAGCATTGCAATTAGCTATTCAGGCGATAGACGATCTTTCCGAACGGAACGTATGATGTTTATATTTTAAATTCATTAAATATATCCTAAAGGATAACGTATTTGGAGCAAGTAGTACATTTATAATAACGTTGGTGAAAAAGGAGATGTGGTACATTTTATAGTCGATAATAAGGAGGGGAAGCATGAAAAAACCTGTAATAATAATAGTGTCTATTCTAGGTATTCTGTTATTGGGGATTATGATTCTAGTTATTTCTTTTTATATCGGGATGATGCCGGATAGTGATAAAGAAGAAATGATAAGAAATGATGCTGAAGAATATATTAATCACACCTTCAACGATAACTTCGAGGTATATGATACATTGTATGATAATATGGGGAACTTTGAGTTTGAATATGCAGCAAAGGTACGAGATAAGGTACATAAAATTGATTTCCTCATTTACCATGACAGCGAAACAAGCGAGCTTGTCGACACCTATGTTGCAGATAAATGGATAAAAGAGTTAGAGAATGATATTCACCCATACATAAATGAGAATTTTGAAAAGGTAAATGAATTTCACGTGTATATTGATGATGAAATTGGACAAGATTTAAAACTAAGCCCTATGGATTCAGGAAGTTACAAAGAATATCCTGTTTCTCCGATTATCCGTATTACTCTATCAAGAGAAAAGAGGAGTCAAGATGACATAGCTGCCAATACGTTCATTTCATATATAAAAAACGAAGAAATTCTTGAGCATGGGACTGTTATTTTGGCTTATATCGATGCAAAGGGCGTCATATTGGATGATGAATGGAGTCGGAAATTTTAAAGAAAAATCGTTAGTTTCTTGATGCATCAATATTTTCAGGATGCGGTTGGATAAGAGAATATGTGTGTAGTGTGTATAGGAAGGGATCGATTGATCTCTTCCTTTTCTATTATGGCTAAATAACAGGTGTTTACTGACCCGCTTGAATATATTTTTTGGCGTAGTACAAATGCTTTTCCATTTCCATCGAGGCTTTTGTAGGGTTCTTCTGCCTGATTGCTTCTAATAGTTCAGAAAGACCTTGAAGGATATACTTTTTATTTTCCATTGGAATATAAGGTGGTCTTTCCTCTGTAATTTGGATAATAGAGGTCATGATTGCTTGGGATAGTGGGTTATGTGCACTTTTACAAAGTAAATAATGAAATTGGATATCGATATGTAACAGCGTTTCTACTGAAAGGGACTCCCAATTCTTGTGGTTAAGGCATTGTTCTAAATCAAATAATTCTTTTTCTGTTCTTCTTAGGGCTGCGAGACTTGCTGCAGGTATTTCAATCATTTTCCGTAGTTCAAATAAATCTTGATGTGTGACGGTTTGGGAAATAAGTGAGAGGTTGAAAATTTCATATATATTTTGTGAAATCTTTTCTGGCGGGAAGTCGCAAACTTTATAGGCTCCGAATCGATTGGAAATGGGTTCAATAATCTCATAATCTAATAAATAGCTTATGGCTTCTTTTATGGTAGGGCGACTGACTCCAAACTGGTCTGCTAACGTTGATTGGGAGGGAAGCGGCTGCCCGTATGGAATTTTCCCAACTATGATCGCTTGTTTAATAGACTTTGCAATTTGTTCCGGAATCGATAATAAATGAATGTTATTTAAAAAATCTGTTGATACCATTTCACAACCTCCAGATCTATTGCTTGTGATAGGTGATATAAAAGGATTTAAGAAGTTAAATGATATCCAAGGTGTTTCAAATAAATTCACAATATTCTAATAATTAATTATATTAAAACTATCGATATATTGTCAACTTCCTAAGTGTAAAGATTTATTACAGTTTTAGTTATTGACCAAAGGTTAAATATTCAGTAAATTCAAACTATTAAATGTCTTAAAGAAAAGCTTGAAATGACCATTTGGAGGGAAGCTAATGTACAATTGGGATAAATTGGTTCAAGATGATCGGGTACATCGTACTGTTTATACAGATCCTCAGATTTTTGATGAGGAAATGGTTAAGGTATTTGGACAACATACCTGGGTTTATTTAGCACATGAAAGTGAACTCCCGGAAGTCAATGATTATAAAACAGGCTATCTTGGCAAAAGACCCATTATTATTCAAAGGGACCAACAGGGCAAGATTCGAGCTATTTTTAACCGCTGTACACATAGAGGTGCAACACTGTGCCGCATGGAAAGTGGGAAAGCTAAGCAATTTACCTGTCCGTACCATGGCTGGAATTTTAAAAATGACGGCAGTTTTGTAGGTGCACCATGGCCAAAAGCATATGGTGATCAATTAAAGTCCCCTGAATTTAATCTTAAACAGGCTCGAGTAGAAACCTATAAAGGATTTATTTTTGGTACATTAAACGAAGCTGGGCCCAGTCTTGAAGAGTATTTAGGAAATGCCAAAGTGCTATTGGATCAATGGTTAGAGCATAACGGCGGTGCAGAAAATATCCGTATCACCAGCAATGCCCATCGCAAACTTATGAAATGTAACTGGAAGTTTGTCTATGATAATGCGGCAGATGGATATCATGTTACTTTTTCTCACCGCTCGCTTTTAGGTATTAATGAGAGATATCTAAAAGCTGGGGAAAAGGAAAGCGATATGGTCTATTTTACGCAAAAGCCGGATGACGGCCCTATGTATGTGCAATATTTAGGTAATGGACACATCTTTTTAGACCAGCGGCCGTCTTATCAAGGGGGAGACGGTAAGTTCTGGAGCCAGCAGCGACCTCAGCCTGGAAGAGAGGCGTTGGAAGAACAAATGGTGCAGAAGTATGGAGAAAAAGCGTATCGATATTTAGATCAAGCAGTGGGTTCACAAATGAATTTAACAATTTTCCCTAATCTACTATTAGTTGGTAATCAGATTCAGGTAGTGGAACCAATAGCAGCTGATCAAACCCAGATCGTCTGGTATGCCACAACAATCAATGGTTATCCAGAGGAAATAAATACATTAAGGATGAGAACACAGGAGGATTTTCCTGCATTTGGTGAACCAGATGATGTGACGAACTGGGCAGAATGCCAGCGCGGTCTATCGATTCCGGAAGTTGAATGGGTCTTTCTAAATAGGGGACTGACGATGACTGAGGCACATCATGTGGATGAAAATGGAGTGATTACTGCACCTGTGACAGATGAACTTCCAATACGGGGCTATTTTAGTGAGTGGAAAAGAATCATGAGTGAGTCGAAGGTCAAAGCTGACTATGAATCTATTAGAAGGGAGATGTCTTATTGAATACCCATGCAAAGGAACAAAACACTTCCATCTATTCGTATTATGTGAACGATGATTTTTATCGAGAGTTACTCAATGAATTATCGGTATGGGACGGGGATTTAGAATTAGAGGACCTTGTCGTACGTAATCAATGTGAAAAAATTATTGTAAAGGAATGCAGACTGCTGGATGAATATCGATTTGATGAGTTTTTATCATTATATACAGATAAATGTTTATACTGGATTCCAATTAAACCAGGTGGAGGTGATCCACGGATAGAAGTCAGTCATGCGTTTGATGATCGCAGGAGACTAGAAGATAGAATCTATCGATTACGAACAGGATATGCGTATTCACAGCTGCCGATGTCTAGAACAAGAAGAATGCTAGGCAATTGGGAAATGGGATATGGAAACACAAATGATGTTGTTTTTGCCCGCTGTAATTTTCAACTATCAGAGTTACGTGTAGGAGAATTAAGACAATACAATGGCTGGTATGGGTATAAATTAAAAAAAGTAGAGGGTCAATGGAAAATTGACGTGAAAATGGTAAATCTCATTAACTCTGACCAAGGTCATGAAAATATGACATTTATGTTGTAATTCCACTTTTCCTAAACTCTTTTTTAAACTATCAAACTTACTCTAAACAATCCGTTTTATTAAAATTGATGGAGAGGATCGTGTATGTATGGCTGAAACCTTATCAAAATTAGATGAAGGATTTATTAGTAAATATCAATTATGGACAGAGGAACAAAGAGCAGCGGCAGAAAAAATCATTGCAGATATTGAAGAAAGAGACTTTTTAATTGTCCGAGTTGCCTGGACCGATCCACATGGGATGCTGAAAAGCAAAAGAGTACCGAAAAATGTATTTCTTAGTTCCTTAAAAAATGGTTTGAATATTAGTACGGGTACGTTCATATTTGATACAGCCTATGCCGTTGTGTTTAATCCATTTATTCCTGGTGGCGGATATGGGGTACCCGAAATGACTGGTTGTCCAAACGTTACCCTTGTACCTGACCCACTGTCATTTAAATATATTCCATGGACAGACCGCACAGCAATTATTATGTGTGATATCTATTTTACAGACGGAAAACCAGTTCCTTTTTCTGCGAGACAGGTATATAGAAATGCATTATCCAAGCTCCACGAACGAAATATGGAAGTGATGGTTGGCTTGGAGGTCGAATGGTATTTAACAAAAATTGAAGACCCTATGTTAGATGTAGAGCATAATGGAAGCAATGGATTTCCACCTGTAGCACCGAAGGTCAAAACGGTTGAACATGGTTATTGGTATCAAGGTGATCCGTTTGATCAAGAAGTACACGATTTTTTAGAGATTTTAGCTGAGAACCTTATGAAAATGGGAATGCCTTTAAGAACAATGGAAAATGAAATGGGACCAGGACAATATGAATTTGTTTTTGATCCTATTCCAGGAATGGAAGCGGCCGATACTTTCATGTATTTTAAATTGGCTGTAAAGCAATTGGCAAAAATGCATGGTTATTTAGCAACCTTCATGTGCCGGCCTCATTTAAAAGGGTTCTATTCAAGTGGATGGCATTTACATCAATCGATTGTTGACAAAGAGACTGGTGAAAATCTGTTTATGGACGAACAGGAGCCAATCAGCCAGCTTGGCAAGCATTATATTGCAGGTATCTTGGAGAGTGCCCGTGCTGCTTCCGTATTTACCACACCTACAATCAATGGTTATAAACGATTTAAGCCAAATTCATTAGCTCCTACCCGGTTAGTATGGGGTGTATTTAACCGCGGCGTGATGATCAATGTACACGGGAAAGCCGGAGATCCAACATCCCATATTGAAAATCGGGCAGGTGAGCCAGGCGCAAATCCATATCTATATATCGCATCCCAGATCCTTTCAGGCTTGTATGGTGTGGATCATCAATTAGATCCAGGTGTACCTAGTGTAACTCCATATGAAGAAAATCGCCCATCCCTTGCGCTAAGCCTAAATGAAGCAGTGGATGAATTAAAAAATAATGAAATGTTCCTTGAAGAAATGGGCACAAGCTTTATAAACTACATTGTTGCCTTAAAAGAAAGTGAAATGGGACGTTATCAGCAATACATTAAAGAGGCAGATATTCAAAATGCTGACGAGGAAACAACTGAGTGGGAGCAAAAGGAATACTTTGAAATGCTCTAATAAATTACTGGTTCACATTAAAGCGGTGGGGGACAGTCCCCCACTTCATTAACGCGCTATAGCAGTGGGGCAGAGCCCTCCACTTATAAAGGAGTATTGATATATGGATGAAAAAGAGCTGCTTATAAAGGAGCTAAGTAAGTATAAGAGTTTGGCATCCGCCGTAATAGATGCGGAGTTTTGGGATTACTCTGTTTATGAAGAGCTGCCTGATGATAGCTGGGTCGCGATTGATCGGAAGGATTATGATCGAATCATGCAGTGTATTCATCAAATAGATCAAATTAAGCCATGGAAATCGAGCATGGAGAAGAGATTGGAGCATTATCGATGAGCAAAAAACTAGTAGGGTTTGTCGGGAGACATCATTATTTAAAAACTTCATCGGATCCTCTCGATATCACTTTTCTAGCATCGGATAATCTAACCTTTTTTCAAAAATTAGGTTATCATACGGTAGTAATTGATTCTCGTAATAACGTGGATATTATTGATAGATTAGATGTTTTGGCGCTTGTTGGAGGATTTGAGGATATTGATCCAAGTCTTTATGGCGCTGAGCGTCATCCACTGACGGCTGGCTGTAATAAAAGCCTGGATGAATTTGAAATCTCTGCCTTTCACTTTGCCAGAAAGAAAGGCATTCCAATCATCGGGATATGCCGCGGCTTTCAATTGATCAATGTTGCATTAGGGGGGACCTTATATCAGGATACCTCCTTAATCCATACAGATATCCAACACCATACAGGGAAATACACAGAGCCTGCACACCAAGTTAAAACCACTGGATGGCTGAAAGACGTGATAGGGGAGAAGCCAGCAGTAAACTCTTATCATCACCAAGGCATAGATCAGTTGGCTTCAGATTTGACTCCGCTTGCATGGGCAGAAGATGGAGTCATTGAAGCCTATGAGTTGAAGGATTCAACATCCCCACTATTTGCTGTGCAATGGCATCCAGAGTTATTGAAGGATGAGCTTAGTTTTCGCTTAGTGGAAACTTATTTGAATAAGTCATTAAATATACTGAAATAACCAAATACATATCAGCATTCAAGGTAAATTTTATTGGATGCTGGTATGTATTTTTTTATTCATAGCTTCATTATTCAGTTGTAGATAGTCGTTCTAGCTTGTTGCTCTTTGGGTTGATCATAGGAGTCTTCGTGCCTTACACTGAAATCAACAGAGGGTCATATTAATTTTATTAACGCCTCCTATCCTTAAACGAACAGAATACTAATCGATTTGCTGCTCTATCATCTAAATGATATTCTTTTAATAAAAAAAGCGGAGACGTTTCGATGGTAAAAGAAATTATATTAAATAATACTTTAATAAAAGTGAACAGTTATGAACAAAGAACAGTGAGTCATTTACATGAAATCTCAGTTGATTTTGAGGTCACGAGTAAGGAGTATCATGAAATAACAACGTTATTATACCAAGGAACATTTGATATAAAAGTGCCTGAAAGAGACCTATCGTTTAGAGGTACCATTAAGCAATATTCTACTTCGATTGCAAATTTGTATGAAGAAGGCCAGATTGGTGATTATTCACTAACGATGCTTGAAGTGAAGAATTAACATAGAGGATCATGAAGTATTTTAGAAGGTAGCCTCTCTTTTGACAGTCTTCGGGAAACCTACTTTGATACAGAACAATCCGAATTAAGGGCCATTTTCTTGAAATGGCCCGATTAGCGAACAAAACAAGACTACGCTTTAATGATCAACCCCATAAGGGATGCAAAGCGAATAGCTTGATCAGTTGATACCTTACAACCTTTTAAATCATTCATTGAAACAGTAAGTGATTCAAAAGTAGAGGAGCTAATATCTATTCCTTTTAGTGATGTTTGTTCAAAGTTTGCTTCATTGAGATTACATAAATCGAATTCAACCTTTTTTAGTTTACAGTCATAAAAATCTGCATTTTGTAATGATACCTCTTTAAAGATAACTTTTTCGAGTTTTGAGTTTCCGAAAGTAGCCAAGTTTATTATCGAGTTCTCAAATTTAACATGGCCAATGTAGGATTCCGTAAATTCGCAACCGACTAATTTACTGTTAAGAAATTCAACCCTATGGATGGAGGATTTGCTCATATTTACATTTGATAAATCACAATTTTCGAAACGAACATCAGTCATATCTATATTACTGAAATCTGTATTAGTAAACTTGCAATTCTTTATTTCTACATTATATAGTCGTACTCTTTCAACTGCCTCATTTGTAAAATCAGTGTCGGCAATGACACACATTTCAAGCATTGGATCTTCTTCAATGAAAATATCATGAAAATTCCTCTCAGATAACTTAGGAGAAATCTTTGGAATATCAATTTTCATATAATACCTTCTTTCGGATAATTATTAAATAGCTAACTAGCGAAATGTAGTATATCATAAAAAAATGTTGTCAGATATGTTTAAGCTGTGTTTGGTGAATGATAAAAAGAGTAATACCTCGCATTCTTTGGAATCTATAAGAGTTTTAGCTGCATTACTCATGGGTAGTATAGTAATAATCTTTTTTGTAGACCTTCTATAACATCGTCTGTACTTCTCTGACCTTGATATCTTTACCTAAGGCATATAAATAGCTTAGTTTATTATGAAATGTGTATTGTGTATTCCTGTTGTAAGGAAATAAAGGGAGGAATGAAAATGGTCTATATCGTTGATTTTAAAAATGTGTCCACAGTGGGTCTAGAATCTTCACCCGTAGCTGAAGCGTTAGCTGGTTTACGTGCTAATGAGGCTAGGTACTTTATGAACAAATACAAGCATGAATTTACGGTTGTACCAGCTATAGAAAGTCAAGAGACAGTTAAGTATGTGAATCGAATTTTGAAGGAAGAACGTGATATTGAGTTTGCAGCCAAACCTTTAGAAACGTCACGTGTTCAAGTGGAAAACATCAAATGGGTCTTTGTCTTTTATGAGGATGGTCTGGCAGTTAACGTCTTGTATACGGTTGACAGGCCTAAGCCGAAGCGGGCCGTAGGTTTTAAGCTTTCTGAGGGGATGGAGGTACCAAAGGAGTTGGAAGGAAAGTTTAAGTTTGCAAAGCAGAGGTCTAAACTTGCTGGAACCATTCGGGGCTCTTTTTTTGTCATTAAAGGCGAATATTAATGGAAGCAATAGCACGTGTGGGGTCATTCAGCCAATATTTTTGCTTGCAATCGGAACGGAGTGGTCCATAACAATTATTAAGAAAAGTCGATATTGTTTAGGCCAAAAGAGATCACCTTAGGTGATCTCTTTTGCGTTGAACAGAACAATGATTCACAGGAAGATTCAAATGCTCTAAATCAATTAGATTTATATGTCTTTAAGGTTGGTTTAAGCTTTGTTCAGCATAATAGAAAACAGAAACCAGGAAGGGAGAAAGAAAAATGAATAAAAAGTCAAATGGTCTGTTATTTCCATTACTTCCGCGTCTTTGCTGGCGTTTGCCGGGCTTGTTGCCGGCAATACAGAAAAAGGAGCTGACAATACTACAGTTGCTGCAAATATCGATGAAGGGGTACAGGATAATTTATCGGATATCCCAGATTCAAGTAATTCAACTGAAACAAATGATTTTGGAACCAATGATGGTGAAGAGTTTTTCCACGGACATGGGCATGACCAGCGGGGAGACCAGGAACAGCCTAGCCAGGACTCAGAAAGCAGTCAGGACCAATATTTTCAAGCTCCATCCGGCGGGTTTGAACAGGGAGCAGGAAGCTCGGGGTCTTCCCATTGATAGAATTTTCAGCAATGAACTCAACAATCAGGCTGTGTGGGATCGAAGCTTCGTTTCAGGAAAGGGTGCAAAGCTTGTTTCTTCAATTTGAACAGACAGCAAGCAGATTTTTGCCGGACAATCCGCTTGCTGATTTGAATCAAAGTCCACTCGATGTTCCCGTATATTTGGAAGAAACCCTGGCAGAGCTGTTGTGGAAATCTATCGTGCTCTCCCGAAAGGTGAATTATGTCATCCACCCATTTATCGGTGATGTTATGAAGTCAATTGGCTATACCAGCTCATTTTCATCGGACTTTAATCCGAAAATGGATGGGATTCAGTCTCAGCAAGCAAGTTTTTGGGAGGAACCAATTGAAAAGATAGCAAGCCGCTGGATCATAAAGAAGAGTAATTTTTCATTTGACTTTGGAGGATTTGGCAAAGGGTACATTGTTGACAAGGCAATAAATCTACTCCATAAGGAGAATGTAAAGGATGCATTAGTCAATGCTGGCGGAGATTTGTATGCGATAGGCAGACACCAGGTAGGGATTGAACATCCATTGCTTAAAGGAAAGGATATGCTGAGATTTTATATAGAAGATAACTCGCTCGCCACTTCCGGGAAAAACCTTCGGACATGGAGTTCAAAAGGGAAGAGGTATCATCATATTGTTAATGGGAGGACCGGAGCCGTTGCCAATAATGGAGTCCTGCAGGCATCCGCGATTGCTAGTACAGTGATGGAGGCTGAAACGATTTCAAAGGTATTCTGCATTCTTCCTTTTAAGGAAGCCAAGGCTCTGGTAACAAAACAGTTTTCAAACTTTGCTTACTTTATCTATTTTGATAACAGTCAAATGGCCGTTGGCGGGAATTCGACACTATACTCAGATTTGGAGGTTGCTATATGAATTGGATTTGGTTTTTGGTTAGAATTACTGGGCTTGCTGCATACCTGCTGTTGACCTTGTCTGTGTTAGCCGGAATTTACCGGCATATTCCGCGGAAGAAGGCTCCAATACTTGAATTCCATCAAATCATTGGACAAGTTGCGCTGCTTGGAATTGCCTTGCATGCATTCCTTCTCTTTTTTGATCATTACGAGCCCTATTCCTTGTCTACTGTTTTAATACCATTTATGTCGGAAAATCATCGTTTTCTTATAGGCATTAGAACCATTTCTGCCTATCTGCTCATTTTGGTAGTGGTGACCTCGGATTTCATGAAAGCAGTTGGAAAATCAGCCTGGAAAAAAGCCCATTACCTTGTGTTTCCCGTTTGGTTCCTAGCATGGCTCCACAGCGTCAACATAGGATCTGATTCTGGAACGGTCTGGGCCCAGGGACTCTATTGGGGCAGCTTCGTAGCAGTTTTACTATCCACTTTTTATATGGTAGTAGGAATCAATCGGAAGAATAAAAGTTCGTATCTTGAAGAAAGAGCCTAAATCCTGAAAGGTTTAGGCTTTTTGCATGTAAGTAATATCTCTGTGGGGATTGCTTTTTACTTATAATAGATACACTCGAACCTCTTATCATATCAAGGCAGTTCCATTATGTATTTCTTTTAAATTTAATGAAACGATAGGAGATATAAATAAGATAGAGCGGGGTCGCCACATATAATAAATAAGGAAATTTCCCGTGTGATTCTATATTGACTACAAATAATAATGCTCCTAAAAAGATGGTGACAATCGTACCATACTTAGGTAAAGGCACTTGTTTAAAGCTTGGAATTTTGATTGTACTCACCATCAAAAAACATAAAGCAGTAAAAATAACAATGGTAATAACACTCGGTATCAGCTTATTAAATAGAGTTAATATTGCTAGTATTCCACCAGCAGCCGTGATGGGAACGCCGGTAAAATGCTTGCTAGATTCCTTTTCTGGTGTCACATTAAATCTTGCCAAACGGTATGCCCCAAATAAGGGGAATAGTCCTGCGACAGCAAAGCCAATCATGCCATTATTATGCAATATTGTGTAATACACTAAAAAACAGGGGGCAACCCCAAATGTTACGATGTCTGCTAAGGAATCTAATTCTTTTCCTATTTGACTTTCTACATGCAGCATTCTAGCAATACGTCCATCCATACTATCTAGCATCATCCCGATTAAAACTAAAACGGCAGCATTTTTAAATTGATGATCAGCGGCATATCCAATTGACAGGAAACCACAATATAAATTACCTAACGTAAAAATATTAGGTATACTTTTCTTTATTTCCATAGGTTCTCTTCACCTTAATTATAAGTAATAGTTAGTATTTTTTCTTTGGTGCTCGATGTGAAATGAAGAAATATACAAGCCAAATAAAGAATAGGATCCACATTATTTTTGAAAACTGGGGCAGATAATGTGTGATGATCACCCAATTACTTCCCAAAATGTTTCCGAGCATGATAAAAGAAGAGACCCAAATGACCGCACCTAGGTAAGCAAAAAAAGCAAAATACAAATAGCGATAGGTGGTAATACCTGCAATATAGGCCGTTATATGTCTGACTCCTGGTAAAAAATAACCACTCAATAAGAAAACTCCACCATATTTGTGAAATCGTGTATGAACCCAGTCAATATTCTTTTCTGATATTTTAACTCTTGGACCAAATCGTCTGATAAACGGAAGACCAAGCTTTTGACCTAGTAAATAACTAATCGATATTCCGATGATGGCCCCAACCATAGCAATCAAAAGGGCATAGTACAGTGACATCTTACCAAGAAAAACATTATATCCAACATAGGTAAGAAAGATCTCATCAGGCATAGGGAGTCCTACAATGCCTAGTATAAGAACAATAAAAATAATGAAATAGCCATAATGTTCAACAAGGCTTTCCAAATGGGTCATTAAAAGGCCCTCCACCCCGTAAATGATATATAAACTCACTCCCATTAATAATTTAAAAATCCTGTTTAAATCATTAAGATAATCCGATGTCAACGGAGGAGCTTGACTAACTTTTGTCATTATACCATAGGAACTAAATAGCCGTGAAGCACCGGAGTATTTTTGTTGTTATATCATTTATTGAATGAATCTTTGTGAAATTGAACTTAACTGAATTATTAAGTGCCTTTAGAATTTAACATGGTACCGAGCGGACTCTGTATAAGATAAAAAGAGGGAATGTTTATTGCTAGGGATAATGCGGCATAAATCAAAGGAGTAATAAGTCGTTTAATGAGCACTTGTTAGGAGTAAGTATAAGAGAATTGGTCGAACAATAAGTGGCGAATATCCACTTTTTTAATAAACCGTTTCTATTCGCCTAACATATTTCAAATGGAATTTAACAAGCTGAATACCGGAGTTTTGGCAGTCAGGACGGATAGATCCCAATTTTAAAAACAATATTTTCGAGCTGTACCAATAACCCAACTATTATTCTACTCCCTTAACTAACATTTTATTTACTTCACGTGTTTTGTCATATGACTCCAATAATGGTTGAGGCACTATATTTCTACCATATTCCCAAGCATTCTTTTCGATTTCAGATTTAAGCCTTTCTTTTTCTACGTCATCCCCATACATTAGAATCCTTAAATCATGTTTGTTTTTCTTGAAATCTAAATAATACCCGATTTCATGATATAGAATAATTTTAACGAGGTTTTCATTTGATTCTTTCAACTGTACTTTCATAATGCTTATATAACCATTAACCTTAAGATAATTAAACTTTATCGTATTGGTGGATACATTATAACTCATAGGTGCGGTTAGTTCGTTGTTGAACTCATACTTAATATTTAAATGATGTTCCTCTAATGTCTCTTTAATTATTCTCTCGATATCCCAAATATATAGCATTTAGTATTCCTTTCTTAAAAACAAAAATTGCAAATGATCTAATTACTGAGAAAGATGGTGATTCTATCTCTATAAAACATATGATAGCCTAATAAGGATATTATGTGAATATTATAAAATTCATAGAATCGAAAAACTGGATTATCATGACTTTGAAGGGGTAATTTCGGATACAAATGGTAGGTTATTTTCTAAAAGAATGAGGTACGATAGGGAGTAATTTTAATGTCTGGTGGTATCTATATTTATAGAATAACGGAGAACGTGTATAAATGAATGAACTAGCATATGATTCGGAGGATTTATTAGAAGGTTTAGTTAAAAAGAAGCAGCGATACTAGAATTCCAAGTTTATTTAGGGAAACACCAAATAGAGTTTCCCTTTTAATTCATTACTTAATAACCAATACTCGTTCTTCAATCGGTTGAAATTCTTTTTCATTCGGAGCTGCTGTTGGTTTACCGAATGGCATTTGGGCAATGAGTTTCCAATTACTCGGGATATTCCATAATTCTTTTACCTCGTCATCAATCAATGGATTGTAATGTTGTAAAGAAGCACCAAAACCTTCTAGTTCTAATGCTGTCCATAACGTATTTTGAAGCATTCCAGAAGTTTGTTGAGACCATGTAGGGAAGTTATCTTTATATAATTCAAATCTTTCTTCAAGAGATTTTACAACATCTTGATCTTCAAAGAATAATACTGTTCCATATCCATTTCTAAAATTATTCAATTTAGTTTCTGTTGGTTCAAAGTTTTCTGCCGGAACAATTTTTCGTAACGTTTCTTTCGTCATATTCCATAATGTGAAATGAGCTTTACCCAATAGTAGAACTACTCTTGAACTTTGGGAGTTCATAGGTGAGGGATTATGTAATACAGCCATATTGATAATTTCTTGGATTTTCTCATCAGAAATTACAGGTTCATTACTAATTGAGTAATACGAACGTCTTTCCATTATTGCTGAATAAAAGTCTTTTGTAATCATCTTTTCCAAAACCTTTGTCATATTGTTTATCCCCTTGTCGAATTTCGTAGAATGTTGGTATTATTTCATAAAAATTTATTAATGACAAATGAATTGCTTTTTTATTTTGTCTTTTCCAATACTCTGACTTTTAATTTCTTTACTAAATGGTTGATCATACGTGTGGAGGATTAAGCCATTATTCAGTTAAACTTTAGTGTTTTATAATAAATTGTGTGAATATTGAAACATATTCGCAAATCAATCGTACATATTAATATGTATTTTAAATACTAAGGGGAAAGAGGGGATGAGATGTTAAAAGCTATTATTTTTATTCTACCATTTCTTGTGTTATTAGGAATTGCAGCAGTGATTGGGTTCCTTACCTATAAATTTAGGTATCGAGCGGCTAAATCGAACCAGGCTTTAATTATTACAGGTCCAAAGCTAGGCGACCCATTTAAAGAACAAAATATATTCACCGATGAAGAAGGCCGTGCGATAAAGATTATTCGTGGCGGTGGACATTTATTAAAGATGAATCAAACCTCTACACCTGTTGATTTAACATCGTTTCAATTGAAGATGACTACTCCGAAGGTCTATACAAACGGTGGGGTACCCATTATTGCGGATGCAGTAGCAACCGTTACTGTGGCAGGAACCTTGAAAGGAATAGCAATCTACGCTGAACAATTTCTAGGAAAGAAACAAGAAGAAATTGAAGAAGAAATCTCTGAGGTATTGGGAGCAAACCTCCGAGCCATATTATCCAAAATGTCTGTGGAGGCCATTAATGCAGACCGAGAAGCGTTTAATAATCAAGTGACAGAGGTAGCTCAAAAGCAATTAGATGAGATGGGATTCAAAATCACTTCATTAGGGTTAACGGATTTACGGGATGCTGACCCCAACAATGGATATTTAGAAAACCTAGGTCGACCGCTTATTGCAGAAGCACGGAAAACTGCCGAGACCGCTGAAGCGAATAGTGACAAAGAAATACGTATCTATAAAGCTAATGCAAATAAAGAGGCTCAAGAGGAAGAAATTAAGCGTCAAACAGAAATCGCAGAATCCAATAAAATTAAGGATCTTAAGGACGCAGCTATTAAAGAGGAAACAGAAAGGGCTCGAGCAAAAGCTGAGCAATCATATGAATTAGAAAAAACCCGTTTATCTAAAGAAGTACAAGAAGAGAGTCTAAAATTATTAGCACAAAAGAAGGAAGAGGAGTTACGAATTCAACAGCTTGAACGTGAACGCCAGGTAAAATTAGAGGAAGAACAAGCGAAAATTCGTAAAGCAAAAGCAGATGCTGACTATTATGAAACAACAAAAAGGGCCGAAGCAGAAGCAAGAAAAGCAGAAATTGATGGTCAAGCACAGGCGAAAATTAAAGAAGAGCAGGGATTTGCAGAGGCAAAAATTAAACGAGAGCAAGGTCTGTCTGAAGCAGAAGTTATAAGACAAAAAGGGTTGGCTGAAGCTGAGGCTAAACGTCTATTAGCAGAAGCCATCGCTCAGCATGGAGAAGTGGTCATTATCGAAAAATTAATCGACATGTTACCACAATTTGCAAAAGAAGTGGCGAGCCCATTGAAAAATATTGAGTCTGTTAAAATCGTGGATACAGGCAACGGGGAAGGAATTGCTTCATATGGAAAAAGCATTGGAGCTACCATGTTGAACATTAAGGAACCGTTGAAGGAATTAACTGGTATCGATATATCCAAACTTCTAACTGATTTAGTCAACCGAGGCAACACACACACTACAGTTGTTATCCCTGAAAAGGACAGTAAGGCAATAGAACCCATTGCCAGTCATTCAGAGAATCATCAGGCTAAATAGGAATCTTATCTTCGAGATTTTCACTTTTTCAAATGATAGTCTCCGATGTTCCAAAGTTTGTCAGGATTAGTAGTAAATTGGAGTATAATTCATCCTCGAGTGCGATTGATGTTAAAATACAGTCTGTTACTATTAATATATAATTAAACTAAAGAAGAAAATGGGGAATGATAGATGAAGGAGATTATATTAATCCTAGCAGAGATCATTAACACAATGCATGATATTATTCTTAATCTAATGGAGTTTGCAGGCTTAGATTTAACTGATAAAGATTTGCATCTATGGATTATGGGAATAATTGGAATTTGCATCTTTGGCGGCACCCATCTATTCTTTAAATACCTTTCAAAGTATGGAATAACGGCGATTTCATTTGTATATACCTTTACAGTCATGGTTGTCATTGTATTTGCCATCGAGATCCAGCAGCAAATAACAGGGCGAGGGAATATGGAATTTGACGATGCCGTAATTGGTTTATGGGGGTTTCTATTATTCTTTGCCGCATTTCTTTTAATAAAAGCAATTCATAAAGGAATTAATAGCCAATTGAGTCGAAAAGATAATAAACCTACTAATCGACGATTTCGATCAGAGGGAAATAAACGGTCCTCGCAATAACACCTGGAAAAAATAAATTCTTCCTTGATTACTTATTTATTGACTAAGATACCATTCAAATTGTTAAAATGTGTTTTTTAATCTATTTAACATTATGGTAAGATGGATAAGTAACATGATCATCACTATGAAAGCTATCGATTAACATCTCAAGCCATAAAAAAAGCAGAAAATATGCAAAGTTATTCACTTGCATATTTTCTGCTTTTTTTATTCAAATTCCATTCGGTCAGGTTATCATATTTTTGAAAATTGTGGAATGCTACCTAGAATTTAGTAATTTTGTAATTTGAACTTAAATCGATAGTTTGTCATAATGATAATGTTTGAATATATAGAGTAAGCATTAGGAATAAATTGCTTAGAAAAAGCAGGACGAATTATCGATGCCTTTATTGCAAAATTTGTTGATGTATCATTAAATTTGTAGAAATATTAATTTCTAGTAATGGGGGGTTAAAAAGTGCCTAGGCGCAGGCGATTAAACTCTAGAGGTAAAATTGCTGTTACTGTTCTTTTAACCATTATGGTTGTCCTATTATCAGGACTGTTTGGTAAAGATGAAAAAAAAGCAGAAAATGAAAATGACACTAATAGAAAAGATATGTTTGAAATGATATCTTTTTCAACTGAGCCTGTAGCAGCTTTTGCTAATTCTACTTTAAGCCAATCGATTATTGAAAAGGAAAACAAAAAAATAGAAGCTGCTAGAAAGATAGAAGTGGCCAAACAAATGAAGCTGGACCAACTGGAAAAGGCCATTTTTCTTACCTTTGACGATGGACCAACGAATGTTACACAAGAATTATTGGATATTTTAGAAGATTATCAAATGAGAGCAACGTTTTTTATGATTGGTCCAAATATAAAAGAATATCCAGAAGTAGTAAAACGTATGCAAAAGGATGGATTCGCACTTGGATTACATGGCATTACACATGATGTAAAGAAAATTTATAGTAATGAATCTGCTCCAACAAAAGAAATGATAGAGAATCAGGGGATACTAGAAGACGTGACAGGAATACGTACGGAACTAATCCGCCTTCCTTATGGTAGCTTCCCCTATTTATCAGAGGCTATGCGTTATGTACTTGACCAAAATAACTTTAAGGTTTGGGACTGGAATGTAGATAGCTTTGACTGGAAATACAGAAATGAACAATATGTTCAACAAACCATTAGTGGTATTCAAAGTATGGAACAATCAGGTGTGTCTCCAGTAGTCCTTCTTCATGATACGAATGAAACCATAAAGTATTTGCCCAAACTACTATCCTATATAAAGGAACAAGGCTATGAAACGAAAATACTGACTAACGATATGCCACCATTGACATTTTCTTGTGAAGGACAATGTAGCTCTGTAAAATAGTTTCATTTTAATTGTAGGGGGTACGATACTTGAAAAAACGATTACTAATGGCGGTTGCGCTTGCCATCATGATAGGTTTAATTTTCACTCTGAATGGATGTCAGTCAGATCAAAAACAGGCTGCCAAAATACAAAAAATAATAGAGGAAGCTGCAACGTTTGAAAAGGATTTTGCTACTAACCAAACGGAACTTAATGAACTTAGAGAAAATGCGCGGTTGATATACATTGAATTGATTAATCTAAACATCAATGATAAGGACAGCATTAAGCAAAAGATTGAAGAAAGCTATACATACACGGAACAACAGCAGCTGTTAGTAAAGGACGCAAAAGAAAACTACCAAAAAGCTTATGCAACGACTTTAAAGATTGAGAAAAATATTAATAAGATTAAAGACGATGATCAAAAGAACCAAGCAACATTGCTACTTACCATTATGAATGAACGAAAAAAATTAATTGGCAGCTATTTTGAACACTATTATGAAAACTTAAAATTACAGAATACATTTTATCAACATTTTGAAAAAGAAAACATTAACTTGGAAAGCCTTAATGAACAGATTAACAAGATAAATGAACGCACCCAGGAGATGGGGGAGATTATTCAAGCATTTAATCAGTATACCCAACAGTTCATTGAAGCGGAAAAGAACTATTATCAAATGAATTAGCTGCAAGATGGAGGTTGCACTTCTGTCCTTCCTGAAGAAGATTTTTTTATAATCTTGTTACTATTAATGAATGCGAGTGCACAATTGCATTCACATAACGTACATAGTAAATTTTATATGAAAAGGGATGTTTACTTGTAATTATGAAATGATTTAATATTGAATGAAACATTATGATATAAGGTGGTAAACTTTGGAAAAAAATAATATACCTAAATCGATTGATGAATATATCTTACAATATCCTAAAGAGATTCAAGAGATACTCCAAAGATTAAGAAAAGTTATCAAGGAGTCCGCACCGACTGCTACGGAAAAAATAAGTTATCGAATGCCTACTTTTGTATTAGAGGGAAATTTGGTTCATTTTGCTGCATATCCTAACCATATTGGCTTCTATCCAACTCCTAGTGGAATCGATACCTTTAAACAGGAATTATCGGGATATAAAACCTCAAAAGGTGCCATTCAATTTCCGATTGAAACCCCCATCCCTTATGAATTAATTACACAAATAGTAAAATTTAGGGTTGCAGAAAATAAAAGTAAAGCTAAGGAGAAAGTAAAAAAGAAGAAGTAAACTACTTGATTCACTTTCTTGGTTTTTACTTTAAGATAAAGAATAAAAGTCATTTTTCACATACCTACCTAAAAATCTTAAGTCTGTCAGAATTAGGGCTGCCTTCTGACAGACCTTCTGTAAAATCTCCTAGCTTTTTACTCCAATCTGTGCTTCGTTTAAAACTTTGCTCAGCAGTCTCGTTCTGACCGCGTACCTAAAAAGGTGTAGATAACTCATGTTCCCTCATCAAATTAAAAATATAGCAAACTGAAATCCGGCAAGGATGATTAAAAACGCGATATTATAAATGCTAAATTTAACCAAGTATTTCTTTGATTCTTGCGGCTTAGTCTGAATAAATAACTTATAGGATATAACACTAGCTAACGAAGCAATAATGGTTCCAAGTCCACCAACATTTACGCCTAACAAGAGCGGCTGCCAATCGGCGGTAAAGTTCGCTAGAAGAATAGATGCCGGAACATTGCTAACTAACTGGCTTAGAACAATAGAACTAAAAAACACAGAGGTGCTATCCTCAAGCCCCGCGCTAACTACAGTATGTACGGCTTGCAGGCTTGAAAGGTTTCCGATCAAAATAAAAAAGCTAATAAATGTGACAAGCAGCATATAATCGATTTTCAATAATAATTGTCTATTTAATATAATCGCAGACATCACAGTAAGAAAAAAAGATAGAGCATGACTGATGAGGCCAAAAATGGATGCAATTATCACAGCTAATAAGATGGCCCATATCCATGCTTCTTTCCGATTAGCTATTTTAATAGTAGGAAGCTCTACCTCTAATTCACTTTTCGGTAGTTTCAATGTAAAAAGAATTAACATTCCTATGCCAACAGCAGAAATGAATAAAACAGTTACAAAAAAGTCCAGGGGTTTAATAGCATAATGAGAGAAGAGAAACAGATTTTGCGGATTTCCCATTGGTGTTAAGCTGCTCCCGATATTAGCAGCAATCGTCTGGAGAATAATTGTCTCACCTAATGAAATACCAGTCTTCTTATTAATAATTACCGTCAACGGAACAAACGTAAGCAAAGCCACGTCATTTGTTACGAACATGGAGCTAACAAAGCAAAGGATGATGAGAATGGATGACACCGTTCGGCTGTTCTTGCTTTTATTTAATATGGAAATAGCAAACTTGTCTAGCACCTTCAACTCTTCCAACGCCTTGATTGCAATCATTAGGTTAAACAAACTAACCATAACATTTAGATTAATGTATTCTAGCCTTGGCATTTGCACAAAACAGCTCGCCAAAGCTAACAAAAAGGAGAGGGTGAATACCATGTCCTTTTTCATAAAGCCAAGGTTTATAGTAATTCTATGCTTTCTTTGGATGTCAACATTTTCTTGCATTTTTTACCACCAACAATCTCGTCATTTTAAATGTGAAAATTGAAATCAATGACTACATTAAATTCAAAGATTAATATTGTCAATGTGATTTCGCATTATATTAGTCTTTCTTTATATTATTAAGGGGATTAAAAAAGAACAGGATGCATACTATTCATCATTTTGTTGATGTTAATTAATATTATTTTTCTTTATTCCCATATTAATAAACAAACATAAATAAAATACTTATTGTAACAAATGGAACAGGATTGAATGAATAAATCAATCTTTAACTTTATGAAGAAAGGAGAATCGGTAATGTATAAAAAAATAGGTTTTATTTTTTTTCTAACAAGTATATTTTTCGTACAGTTTTGGAATATACCCTTAATATCCCTCGCTGCTGAATCCTTTAATACAGCGGCTGTTGAGGATTATGTTGAGGATTATATTGAAAAAAATGGACTCCCTGGAGCAGCCATCGTGATCGTTAAGGATGGAAACGTTCTATATAAAAAAGGATTTGGCCATGATTCTGACGGGAAACCACTAACAGCAACGTCTAAAATGGGTCTTGCTTCTGGAACGAAGCCATTTACTGCTTTTGCTGTATTACAATTGGTCGATAAAGGAAAAATCAACCTAGATGACCCTGTTGTAAATTATCTCCCAGAGCTAAAACTTGATGATGGAAGGTGGAATCAAGTGACTGTTCGTCAACTCTTGAGCCACACGTCTGGGCTGCCAAATCCGATTATTGTAGCTCCGGCGAATACGTTAAAGGAAGGCGTAATAGAACGTTTTCGTGAGTGGAAGCTACAATCAGATCCAGGAGAAAAATATTATTATAGTAATGCAAACTACTGGACTCTGGCTTATTTAGTAGAACAAATAAGCGGGATGGAATTTAATTATTATTTAAAGCAGAATGTATTTTTACCACTTGGAATGAACGACTCCATATCAGCAGTTAACTCAGGTGACATTGTAAATAAATTAGGAATACCTCAAGGGTATGTTACGTTATACGGAACGGCAATGCCGTGGACAGAGCTTGAACAAATGTTTAGTGGCTCGGGGAGTATTCTTACTACAGCCAGTGATATGGGAAATTGGCTATCTATGCATACAAGCAGGGGGGAAAACGATAATGGAAAACCGTTGTTATCACAAGCGTTACTAAAAGAGTCGTATTCACCACAACCGGGAAGTGAAAAATATGGGCTTGGCTGGTCGTTTAGTTCTCCAAATAGTAGACCAGCTCGTATTTCTCATAGTGGATCCTTGTCCACTTTCCAATCTCAGCAGGATATCGTTCCGAGCAGCGGCTATGCAGTTGCTGTTTTACTCAATAGCTTCACTACAACATATGAACATGCCTATGCGATTAGCTCGGGAATTATACAATTAACAGAGGGACAAGCACCCGAAGTGAAAACACCAACATCTAAATTAATTGATCTGTCACTTGGTTTTATCACATTGATCTACTTATTTTTAGGAATAAGAGGAATGTCGAGAAGTAAAAAATGGTCAGAAAAACGAAAAAGGTATCCTGCCTGGAGATTCTACCTTCGATTAATTCCACAGTTGATACCGGTTGTGGGGATTGGTTGGTTATTCTTTATTGTTCCGACACTCGAGAATAATAGCTCGACCATTTTGAATGCGTTCGGTCTATACCCAGCTGCGATGATCTTATTGACAATCGTTTTTATAACAGGCTTTGTTCTTACAATCATGAGAATCTATTATCGAATAAAGATAAATTGAATGAATCACAAAGATTATTTGCCAATGCGCGTGTAAAGCCAACGTTTGCACCTTTAGTCGCTGTATAAAGTGCTTTAACCTCAAAAAAACATTTCAATCGAATCATAAAACATATTATTTTCATTTTGCCAAAATAAATGTAGTATTAAATTAATATACTTATTATTTTGAATTTTTGAGGAGTGATTCTTTTGAAGGCACATGTGATACGTTCGTTTGGGGATACATCTGTATTTCAATTAGCTGATATTTCAATTCCTGAAGTGAAACCAATGCATGTTTTAATTAGGGTAAAAGCCACAAGCTTGAATCCAATTGATACAAAAATACGCAGCGGAGTGTTTGCTAAATTTGCTCCTGAGTTTCCAGCTGTTTTACATGGAGATGTATCCGGTATTGTAACCGAAGTGGGAGAGGGCGTTACTGAGTTTAAGCTTGGTGATGAGGTATATGGTTTTGCAGGTGGTGTGATAGGTACGGGAGGTGCATTAGCAGAATATATGCTGGCAGATGCTAGATCGCTAGCCCATAAACCCAGAAATTTATCGTTTGCAGAAGCAGCTGCCCTGCCAGCTATTTCGATCACAGCATGGGAAGCTCTATTTAATCGGGCAAAAATTCAAGCTGGAGATGAGATTCTGATTCATGGCGGTACAGGAGGAGTAGGGCACCTAGCCGTTCAACTGGCAAAATGGGCAGGTGCAAAGGTGTATACAACAGTATCTACACTAGAAAAAGCACACATCGCAGAAAAGCTTGGAGCTGATATCGTTATCAATTATAAAGAAACAGCTGTAAGGGACTATGTGAATATGTATACGGATGGAAAAGGGTTTAAATATATTTTTGATACTGTAGATCGTGAAAATTTAGAGCGCTCGATTGAGGCAGCCTCCTTATATGGAACCGTAGTAGCTATTGCTGTAAGTCAAAATTATAATTTAGCTCCATTCCTACTAAAAGCATTGAATTTCCATGTCGTTTTCATAGAGTTACCTGTCCTTCATGAAGAATTCCGCCACATCAATGGGGAGATATTGAAAAAAGTCACTCCTGTTATCGAGGAGGGTAAGCTTAAACCATTGATTGATCAAAGAAGGTTTAGCTTTGACGAAATTGCTGAAGCACATGAATATTATGAATCGAAAAAAGCAATTGGTAAAATTGTTTTAGTAAACAATTGGTGAAATTGTATTGATACATTGTATTATGTGTAATTTGTAATATAGTTAAGAAGATTTATTTTGGTTCCGTCGAAAGAATGATCCTAAATAATAAAAAAAACTGTGCACCTTCAAGGAAACACAGTTTTTTATTTATTAAAACATATAATCATAAATATTTTTTGCTAACAATATGCAGGTTACTGCAATAAAAAGGGCACGTACATAGCTGCTTCCTCTTTTTATTGCAAATTTAGAACCACAGATTGCACCTACAAGCTGGGCGATTCCCATTATTAATCCATACGTGTAATTTACTTGTCCTAAAAACATAAACATCAACAAGCCTGCAATATTACTGCCAAAGTTTAGAAACTTTGCGTTCCCAGCAGCCTTTAAGAAATCAAATCCAATCAATAAAAACGAAAAAATTAAAAAGGATCCTGTTCCAGGACCAAGAAATCCATCATAAAAGCCTATAGCAAAAATGGCAGCCATAAAAAGGATGTAGTGACGGATGGATAAGCTTTTGGGGGTTGAAATGCTGCCCCAATCTTTCTTAAAAATAGTATAAATGGCAACTCCGGCGAGCATGACCAGCATCAATGGCTTTAGTACATTAGGGTTCATTAAATGAACAGTCCAGGCACCAAGCATCGACCCGATAAATGAGAGAGGAAATAACTTATACACTGATTTAATATCAATTTTTCCAGAACGATAAAACATAAGTGTGCTCGTTAATGAGCCTATTGTAGACGCTAGCTTGTTGGTAGCTACAGCTCCTGCAGGATTAAGCCCAGTAAATAATAAAGCAGGCAATGTGATTAGCCCGCCGCCGCCAACAACCGAATCAATAAACGCTGCTAAAAATCCAAAAACAATTAATATAAATAATAATGATGGGTCTAAATCAAGAAGCATCCTATACCAGCCTTTCTTGGAATTAACTACTAGAATCGTAGCTAATTAATTGTTATATGTAAATAGTATTTATAATATTTATAACCCTATTAAACGGTAATAGGTGATAATTCAGCATCATTCAACTGTAAAAAGTTATAGAAAAATTGTAATATTTTATCTACTTTTGTTGAAAATAACCAATTTGCACATAAAATATGCTAAAGTGAACAAAACATATCTGAGGAGGCATAGGCATGCTGCATATTGATAGTTTCGGTTGGGGTATAAATATTATTTTACTGATTTGTTTTGTAATCACATTATTTACACTGGTTAAAGGGCCGAAAGGGTCTAAAAAAATAGATAATAAATAACAACAAATTATAGTTGTGTAAAAGAATATTGAAAATCAACCATCATGCTTAATTGATCCATAGAAAATTATGTGTAAATTCAGTTACATTAATAGTATTAATGTAAGAGTTCATATTTGGGCTTCCATTTTGGAAGCCTTTTCTTTTTGGTCTTAAAATTGTTTAGAATATTATTCAATCATCTATAAAAAAGACAAAGAATAGAAATAATAATAGATGATAAAAAGTATACATGACAAGAGACCAATATACATAAGGGGTAATAATGAATGGATTTTCCTACGATACATACAAACTTTTGGGATGCAGTGATTGCTGTCCCTATTGTGATGATTCTTACACAGCTTATTAAAGTATTACTAAAAGTTAATAAAAAGTTCATACCAACCATAGCTCTTTTAATAGGACTAATCATTTCAATTTTTATTAGCCACAGGCATAACTTGATAGCTGGTGTTTTTATGGGGTGGTTTTATGGTTATGCAGCAATCGGAAGCTACGCTTCTTTAAAGACCACCATTATAGCCTTTCGCAATCGTAGACGGCGCAAATATGTAAAGGAAAAAGGCTGGAGTAATTAATATGATGAAAATTGTACATTGGATGGATATTGCCCGGTCTTTTCTATCTTTAACCAATTACTCCATAATAGTTTTGCCTGAACACCAAGCACCACAAGGTAATCTATTAATGGGGATATGGATTCTAAATAAGGTGACTGTTTGATTATGAGTAACTTTATAGTAGAAGCTTTTATATTACTTACGTATAGTGTTGTTTTAATAAGGATTGCAGGAAAGAAAACGGTGGCACAAATGACTGGTTTAGAAACCGTCATTATTTTAGCTGTCGGAACTACGATGGGCCATGCCATTAAGGAGTATAAGTTTTGGCAGGTAATCGTTGTGTTGTCTGCATATGTCCTCTTTTTAATTATCGTTCAGAGGCTTCAATTAAAATTCAACTTTTTAGAAAACTATTTAATTGGCAAGGCAACCATTGTTATCAACGAAGGAAGGATCATTGAGGATAATTTAGTAAAACTCAGAATAACAAAGGAACAGTTAGAAATGCGATTACGTCAACATGGAATCTCTTTTATATCTGATGTCAAAATTGGAACCATAGAGTCTAACGGAGAGTTTGGATATGAATTATCAGATGACGCTAAACCAATTACTCAAAGTAAACTTAATGAAATTTTAAAAGGAAAGAAAATAGAAAACCTACACAAGGATGAAGAAAATATCTTTCAAAAAGTTCTTAAAGATAATACATAGGTTTCAACAATGTAAGAAGGAATACGTCGATGAATTTTACTCAATACAAACAACACATAAAACAAGGTGGCTTATATGATCTGGTTACTAGTTCCCATTTCCCTTTGGATTATTGCATTGATTTTTCTAGGATTACCTCAGTTTACTTATAGACTAATCCAACGATATAAAATGAAACTAAGAGTAGGGGCTAATTCAGCCAAACAAACTAATCCTGATGAAAGTATTTATAAAAGCATTGAAGAAGATATGTTAGATATATTTCAATTTTCAAACCTGACTTTTATTGGGTCTATAATTGGATTAGTAATGATTGCTTTAGGTACGGTTGCTTTATGTGTAGTATTATTACTTTAAATTCCCCTCTACTTTATTTAGTCTTTCACTATAAAATAAATGAGTTCTGGAAATAATATTAAAACTATTAGGCCAAAGAGGATGAAATGATGATTTATATTTATAATGATTTCGCTGGAACACATAGCACTGCACTTGCTGCAGCATATCATTTACATAAATTACCTTATGATCGAAAGCTAACCAAGGAAGAAATATTAAATGTAGATTATTTTAACAAATTAACAAACGCTGATTTTGGTAAAATATTATTCCATGGAATAGATGAGGATGGAAACTCTGTTTATACGATTGGTAGAAAAAGAAATAAACTAGTTATTCCTGCTTTAGAGCAGCTTAGTATGCTGCTGCAAATAAAATATAATAATCAGGAAAAAATTATTTTTTCTAATACCTCGCCTACAGTCCCATTTGCTATGACAATGGGAGGCTTATTTTCAAGGCGCTTTAAAATTGATCCTATTGGTGTGCCATTGTTAGTATTAGGTGCAAAGCAATGCTGTAAAGAAATCATCCAAGTAGTTGAATTCACGAAACAAATAGGTAGAACCATGAATGAAAATGTTGTTGTATTAGAAAATACTCACTTTTAGCACCGTTCAAATCCTATAATTCCCAAGGTCAATTATTCTTAGCTAAAAGTAAAGAAAAAGGTTGGTTTGTCTGGTTTCAATATCATTAAACAGTTATTTATTATTTAAAATTAATACCAAAGTCTCTTCGTTTGAATCACTAAAAATGAAACAGGGATTTTGCCTTTTTGTCATGGTTTCTCTTATGATTAGAACCTGTTATGATTATTTGTGATAGGTTTTGAGGAAGGAAGTGAGCATGATGGAATTGGAAATGGTGATGCAGGGCCTAGAAGCGCTCGGTAAGGAACGAACAAAAAAAACGTACATAAGTAATGGTGCACATGAGCCGCTTTATGGTGTGGCGACAGGCGCGATGAAGCCGCTCTCAAAGAAAATTAAAAATAACCAGCCTTTAGCCGAGGAGCTATACGCAACCGGAAACTACGATGCCATGTATTTTGCCGGCATCATAGCAGACCCAATGGCAATGACTGAAGCGGATTTCGAACGATGGATAGATGGAGCGTATTTTTATATGCTTTCCGATTATGTGGTTGCAGTAACATTGGCAGAAACTGAGATTGCTCAAGAAGTTGCCGACAAATGGATTGCAAGCGGTGAAGAGCTTAGAATGTCAGCAGGCTGGAGTTGCTATTGCTGGCTATTGGGGAATCGCCCTGATAGCGAATTTAGTACGGCTAAGTTGGCCGGTATGCTGGATCAGGTAAAAAATACGATACATGAGTCTCCTGAACGAACCAAATCTGCTATGAATAATTTTATGTATACTGTTGCCATTTCATATATACCTCTCCATGAAAAGGCGGTTGAAACCGCTAAAGCTGTAGGTCCAGTTGAAATGAAGCGGGACAAGAAAAAAATCAGCATCCTGCATGCTGCCGAAACTATTCAAAAGGATATAGATAGAGGGAAGCTTGGTTTCAAGCGTAAGTATGTAAGATGTTAAATGATTGTAAGGTTAATTAATTAACGTAAAGAACAAAAAAAGTGCCTGTCATAACGAATGGGGACTTTTTTTTGTATTAAGTTTTTTTCATGACTTTATTAAGCTCACCACCTAGAACCTTGAAAAATTATCCAACATATTGTATAGTACATTACAACAGTAATGTACTAATCAGGGGGGCGATGGCAATTTTAAATACAGATGGTACAAAGCCTATTTATATGCAAATCGCCGAATGGCTGGAAACGGAAATAATGAACGGTCATTTTCAAACAGATGAAAAGGTCTACTCCCAATACCAATTGGCTGAAATGTATACCATTAATCCTGCAACCGCTGCAAAGGGACTGAATCTTCTTGCTGACGAGAATATCCTTTATAAGAAAAGGGGGCTGGGCATGTTTGTTTCCGAGAATGCAAAAGAACGAATCATTCAGAAGCGCAAAAACCAAACGTTAAAGCGATTAATTGAAGAAGTAGTACTTGAAGCGAGACGACTGAAAATCGGGGAAACGGAATTAATTGACATGATAAAGGCTTCACAGTCTGGGGGGGAGAGGCATGAAGGTTATTGAATGTAACAATTTAACGAAGAGCTATCTAAGAAAAAAGGTATTAAATCAGCTCACTTTTTCTATTGAAGAAAATACAATCACCGGATTAATCGGAAAGAATGGTGTTGGGAAAACAACTTTACTAAAAATTTTGGCTGGTTATATCAAACAAACGTCAGGGGAAATAAATGTCTTTTCGGAGAAACCATTTAATAGTTTACTAGTATCTGCTAATACGATTTTCGTCGATGATCAGATGAGCTTTCCTTCACCATTACAGCTTCATGAAATTCTTCAGGCTGCCGGAAGTTTGTATCCGAATTGGGATATGACATTTGCCAACCGTTTGTTTCATTATTTTTCATTTGATCCAAAGCATTATCACAACAGACTTTCAAAAGGTAAAACAAGTACCTTTAATGCCATTATAGGCCTCGCATCACGTGCACCCCTAACGATTTTTGATGAACCAACTACAGGGATGGATGCTGCAGCTCGAAGGGATTTCTATCGAGCCTTATTAAAGGACTATTTAACCTATCCACGCACCATTATTATTTCAAGTCACCATTTGGAAGAATTAGAGAATCTGCTTGAGGATGTTCTCCTGATAAAGGATGGGAAAAACCACCTGCATTTACCAATAGAAGAATTAAAGGAACAGGCAATAGGATTAAAAGGTGCGGAGGAAACGATTTTAAACTGGACGAAAGACAGAGAAGTCTATTATAAAAATCAGATTGGCACGAATACGCTGTATGCTGTTGTACGAAATGAGTTTTCAGAACAAGAGCTGCAGCTTGCTAAAGAGAATGAAATAGAAATTACTTCTGTCAGCCCTAGTGATCTTTGTGTCTACCTTACCGGTGAAACCAAAAGGGGGATTGATGATGTCTTTATCGACCGTTAATACGTCAAAAGTTGTAAAGCAGCAATATATTTTAAAGCTGAAAGCTAATTTTGACGCATTCAGCTCGCTTGTTTGGATTCAGCTGTTGGCCATTCTTTTTTCTTTAGGCGGGGTTGCCTCACAGGGATTTCAAAGCGATGGAATGTCCGTTTCGATCAAATATTTTTCTGCTGATATGGTGATTGCCTTTACGATGATTTGGGGACTTGTGACAGCAATTACAATTACAACGAAACCATATAGATATTATGATTTCAGCTTTGTGACGAATCGGGTAACGAGCAGCCTTTCGAATATTCTCTATTTATGTACTGCTAGTGTCATCGGTGGAGTAACAGCTGTGATGGCAAAAGGTCTTCTGATTATAATTGGTTACTTCTTCCTAGACTTTCAGCTTTTAGATTATTACAGCCAGCCCTTTCACGTTCGTGACTTTTTGATTGGTAACATTGCAACAGTTTTATACATTATCTTTATTTGTTCAATCGGCTACTTCATCGGAGCTCTTGCCCAAATAAGCAAGCTTTTTATTGCTGTAATACCGGTTTTATTTGTTGGCTCCATGCTATTGGATGGCATGATGGGACGGGAACCGATTGCAATGAAAATTCTTTCATTCTACTTTCAAGAGTCATCCTTTTCCCTTTTTGTGGTAAAGACCTTGATATCAACAGTTCTGTTCTTCGCCGCTTCGATTAGTATCCTTAATCGAATGGAGGTAAGGAAATGATGTTGACCATTCTCCCCGCTGCAATCGTTTTTTTCTTAATTTTGATTATTGCCGCAATCGTGATAAAAGGGAAGAAACCTGTCACATTAAAATTCACATATCGGCTTCTCCTTACTTACTTTATTGTTCTATGTATATCAGCAGCAACTGCAGCTTTTGTTATGGGTGATTCTACTGGTGTAAAGAAAATTGTCTCTGAAGAAAACATCAGCAAAAATGTAAAGGATCTAGAAAAGCAATTAAATTCTGGAAGATATGCTGAGATTCCTCGGGAATCTTTGATTAAGCATAGTAGTTTTGACTATCATCAACCCAGTATACAAGTAAGGATAAATGAATATTTCAACCCAAGGATTTTTATTGACAAAAAAGAACTGGATGATGGCGTGATTGATGTATACGCATATACTAGTGGCCTATATATTAGTGGAGCCGATTTTACAAACCAAATAAAAGCACCTACATTTTCCATCATGAACGACCAACTTGAAATCAATCCTCCTGACAATCAACAAGAAATAAACGTTTCTATGATAAAAAATGAATTTACTATTACACAATTTATTGGTGGTGGAACTACACTTTTTGAACCAATTGAACATAATGAAACCATGATCTTGATACGGATTCCTAAGAATCTAACAATCCAAGATGAAGAGAATATGTATTTTCTTCAATATATTAATAAATAATGATAAAAAGTACCAAAGGGACGGGTACCTTGGACCAGTTTAAATCAGGTCCAAGGTACCCGTCCCTTTGGCTCTTCATTTAAAAAATGAACGTTTTGTTAATAATCAATCATATTCATCCGCTAAATGAAACATTATAAGATAATAAGGAAAATACCGGAATTATTTGTGTTATTGTTCACACTTCTATTGTACTATTTAAGTATAGCATAATGAACAATTAGACAATCAAGGGGAGAGTTTTTTTGAGAATGTCTATACGTACAAAACTAATTTTGATGTCCTTACTATTTCTTGCTATACCCAGTCTATTAATAGGTATTATAGGTTATAAGTCCTCCACAAGTAGTTTGAATCGTCTTGGGGCTCAAGGCCTTCAGACAGATGTTCGATTGACAATCGAAATGATAGGAGCGCTTGATAAGCAAGTAAAAGCAGGCAAGGTCTCATTGGAGGAAGCACAGGAAGAGGTCAAAGTTGCGTTATTAGGCAAAAAGGATACTAACGGGAAACGTCCCACCAATCCACTTCTTAAATTAGGAAAACACAGCTTTATCTTTATTATCAATTCTGCAGGGGTTGAACTCGCACACCCTGATTTTGAAGGGCAGAATGTCTGGGATATAAAGACAACAGACGGTGTTTATTCTACACAGGAAATCGTGAAGGCAGCTAATAATGGCGGTGGATTTGTTACATATGAATGGCCATTACCTAATAATCAAAATGTGCATGTACCAAAAATAACCTATGCGGAAAAAGATCCATATTGGAACTGGATTATTTGTGCCGGAGCCTATTTACCGGATTTTAACGCAGGAGCATATCGAGTACTATACATCTTGTTAATTACTCTCGGTATCTCGCTGTTCGCTGGTGTGATTGTCATACTATGGTTTTCAAAGAAATTGACGAAACCTATCTTACAAGTAGCCCATCAGGCGAAGCTGATTGCACGCGGGGACTACACTGAAGAAGTCATTGAAATAACTAGCAATGATGAAATCGGAGAACTGGTTACGAATTTCACGATCATGAAAGAAAATCAAAAAAAGGCAGAAGAGCATATCAGGCAAAGCGAAGCGTTCCTTCAATCGATTACTACTCATATGGGTGAAGGTATGGTTGTTATCGATACAGAGGGAAGATTAACCTTTATGAATCCAGAGGCGGAACAGCTACTGGGGTGGCTGGAAGAAGAGTGTCTCAATCAAAATCTTCATGATCTCATCCATCGTAGGAAGGATGGAACCACCTTTCCATATGAGGAATGTCCCACTTCAAACTCCATGAAAATGGGGCAGGTATTCAGAATATCAGAGGATTGGTTCTTAAGAAAGGACGGACATCTATTCCCTGTTTCCTATGCTACAAGCCCGTTATTTGAAGAAGGAATTGTGACGGGTTCAATTATTGTCTTTCGCGATATTTCAATGCAGAAGGAGGTTCAAGAAAGAATCGAGTATATGGCATTTCATGATGAATTAACAAAGCTTCCTAATCTTCGTTTTTTAAAAGAAAAACTGGCAAAGGACATGCTTATACATCATTCATTTGCTGTACTGATACTTGATATTAATCGGTTTAAACAAATTAATGAAGCGCTAGGACATGCCTTTGGTGATTTAATCCTACAATATGTTGCAAGCAGGCTGAAGGAACAGGTCCCATCCCATGTGTTTGTCGGACGTTTAACGGGGGATGAATTTGCCATCATTTATCCAAATTTGGATCAAGAAGAGTTGGCCGCGTTTTGCAAAATAGTTCAAGAACAAATTAACAAACCAATGCAAGTAAAGCATCTCCTTCTAAACGTGTCTGTAACAATAGGTGGTTCTTTATATCCGAATCATGGAAATGATGGGGACGAGCTTTTGAAACACGCGAATATAGCGCTGATGGAAGCATCTCAGCAACATATCCCATATCAAATGTATAAGTCATCGATGGATGGCAAAGCATTGGATCGCCTAGTACTGGAGAACGATTTACATTATGCTTTGCAAAAAAACGAGCTTCATCTGGTCTATCAGCCACAGTTTGATATTTTAACTGGTGAAATTCAAGGCTTGGAGGCTCTCCTTCGTTGGTATCATCCAAAATACGGACCCATTTCTCCAGTGCAATTCATCCCAATGGCTGAAAACACTGGACTTATTATCCCGATTGGCGAATGGGTGCTTCGCACTGCATGCAAACAATTAAAAGAGTGGCACGTTTATGGTCTTTCATCCCTTACCATTGCAGTGAACCTGTCTTCTCGCCAATTTTATTCGCAGGACTTAATCGATACGGTGAAAGAAATTCTACTTGAAACTGGAATACCGTCTAAGGATTTGGAACTCGAGATTACGGAAAGCATGATGATGAATATGGAACATGCATCAAAAACCTTGCAGGATCTCAAAAAATTAGGCTGTAAAATTGCCATTGATGATTTTGGTACGGGGTATAGTTCCCTTCATTATTTAAAACACCTTCCAATTGACCGGCTTAAAATTGACAAATCGTTTATCAAAGATCTCGGGGAGAATAATCAGGACGATACAATTGTCTCGACCATCATTTCAATGGCACAGCATTTACAGCTTGATGTGATTGCAGAGGGAGTAGAAACTGAGGAGCAAAAGAATATTTTGCGAAAGAAACAGTGTACTAATGTCCAGGGGTATCTCTATAGTCCTCCATTAGCACCACAGGATTTCCTTCAACAATGGCCTCAACTGCTACAGAAAGCGAAAAACTTGAATTAATCATATATAGCGAATGAAAGTTCAGAATGATAAAAGAATACTTTTCGATATCTGGTTTCTCCTGTTATAAAAACCCATATATATAAGTAAAAGCTTATAGGGGAAGATCACATTGGAAAAACAAAATAGCCGATATCGATGGGTTGTCTTTACGTTTGTCTTGTTTACCTACTTATTAATATCTAGTCAACGAACAGCACCGGGATTGATTACAGACCAATTGATGAGCGATTTTCATGTCACTGCAGCAACAATTGGACTGCTGACGAGTATGCAATTTTTTGTCTATACTGGTTTGCAAATTCCCATGGGAATACTCGCTGACCGTTTTGGTCCCAATATTTTTCTCATTATCGGTGCAGGCCTGACAGGTCTGGGGACGATTATCTATAGTTTAGGAAATGATGAATTTCACCTATTATTTGCGAGGATCTTGTCGGGGCTAGGAGATGCAGCCATTTGGGTAAATATGGTTCTTATTTTAAGCCAATGGTTTAAGACAAAGGAATTTACTCAACTAATTGGTGTGGCTGCCATGACTGGAAGCCTTGGATTTCTACTGGCGACAGTGCCTTTCACTTTATTAATTGATTTACTTGGCTGGAGGACAGCGTTTTTATCGATGGGAATACTATTATGTTTATGTGGAATTCTCCTTTATTTTATCCTTTTAAAAAAGCCCAAAAAAATCTTTCCCGAAGAACCAGCAGATAAAAGAACGGTGAAACATCGGGAGAAAACATGGGTCTTACTGCGGAGGATCTTTGTGAATCGACAGGCTTGGTCATTATTCTTATGTCACTTTGGTCTTGTCGGAACGTACGTAGGATTTATCGGTTCATGGGCAGTGCCCTTTGGGATGAATATGTATGGAATGACACGTATAACTGCTAGTCAGCTCATTTTGATTGGACTGATTGGTGCGCTCATTGGTGCGCCTCTTGCCGGGTGGATTTCAAACAGGTTTGACATGATCAAACGTCCCTATATAGTGGTTCATATTCTTTCTTTGGTTGGTTGGTCTGTCTTTCTTATGTTTCATGGGAATCCGCCTTTGTTTTTTCTGCCTATCCTTTTCTTTATTATGGGGCTTGCATACGGGGCAAATGCGTTGACCTTTGCAGCAGTTCGTCAGTCATTTCCGATGAAGGAATCAGGTATTACCTCTGGTTTTGCAAATACAGGAGGATTTCTAAGTGCAGTACTGCTTCCAAGCATTTTTGGAAATGTATTAGATTATTTTCAATCTGTATCAGACAGTATAAGTGCTGGATATTACTATAGCTTCATTACACCAGTAATTTTCTCGATAATTGGCTTAGCTGGAGTAATGACAATGAAGGAAAAACGCAAGCAGAATACTATGTATGTACCTATTCATCATAAAAAGGAGTAAAGAGTTTGGTAGATTACTATCACTTTTTACTCCTTTTTATTATCCTAAAATAAGGAATAAGTTGTATAATAGAAGTAATGCGGGTGATATAGGTACCGTATAATTTTTAATTTCTTAGATTTTCATTGAAAATAATGGGGAGTTTCACTATATCTTAGCTTATTGAATAAGCAAATAAAAATAAAGTATATAATATATCATAATAGTATTATGTTTCATATCTCCAAAACTTAAAGCTATCGACGGACTAACAAATAAGGAGATTTTTTATATGAATAGTATAGTTATAATAACGATTTTAGTGGTCATGTTTGCTTTGATATTTGATGTTATTAATGGATTTCATGATACTGCAAATGCAATTGCAACGGCAGTTTCTACAAAAGCAATCAAAGCGCCGCATGCTATTATTCTTGCTGCATCGATGAACTTTATCGGTGCATTGTCGTTTACTGGTGTTGCAAAAACCATTACTCGTGATATTGTTGATCCATTTTCATTACCAAATGGCTCTGTAGTGATCCTAGCAGCACTTATTGCTTCGATTATATGGAACTTAACTACTTGGTATTTTGGAATACCGAGCAGTTCCTCCCATGCTATTATTGGTTCCATTGCAGGTGCCGCTATAGCTGCTGCGGGTTTTACCTCATTAAATTATGAGGGATTTCTTTCTATTATTAAAGGTCTTGTTCTCTCACCAATTATTGCCTTTGTATTTGGTTATATCATCTATAGTATTTTTAAACTAATTTTCAAAAATAATAATTTAGCAAAAAGTAATAATAGGTTTCGAAAGTATCAAATCTTTACGGCTGCTCTGCAGTCGTTTTCACATGGGACAAATGATGCCCAAAAAACAATGGGAATTATTACGATGGCTTTGATAGCCAACGGACAACTAACTTCAAATGATATCCCTTTTTGGGTGCAATTCGCCTGTGCTGCAGCAATGGGAATTGGAACATCGATAGGAGGCTGGAGGATCATCAAAACCGTCGGTGGAAAAATCATGAAAATTCGACCAGTTAATGGAGTGGCTGCTGATTTAACAAGTGCATTGATCATTTTTGGGGCAACCTATATACATATTCCTGTCAGTACCACACATGTTATCTCATCTTCCATTATGGGGGTTGGTGCATCCCATAGCTTAAAAGGGGTAAAATGGAATACAGCTCAGCAAATGATCATTACTTGGGTGATTACACTTCCCATTTCTGCCATGTTGTCTGGAATTGTTTATTTACTGCTAGGCTTGATATTTTAATAAACTGTAAGTTTAATTCGAAATTATTTTCAAGCATCTTCTTACAAGAAGATGCTTTTTTTCTTTTGCAAAAATATTAAAAAACTCTGATTATATCAAAAAAATTCATTGCTATAACACTCTGTTATATTTTATAATAAAAAATGTAAACTGTTATATAACAATAGTGTTGGAGGGGAAAATATTGATTGATCAAATGGTTAATACTATGAACGGATGGTTGTGGAGCCCAGTATTGATTGCATTCATTGTTTTATGCGGTTTGTATTTTAGCTTTCGTACCAGATTCTTGCAGATTCGGCACATCAAGGAAATGGTTAAACTCCTTGCTTCAGGGAAGGGCTCCGATGCGGGGGTCTCCTCATTTCAGGCATTGGCGATTTCTTTATCTGGCCGTATTGGTGTAGGGAATATCGCTGGAACGGCTACTGGAATTGCATATGGAGGACCAGGTTCCGTATTTTGGATGTGGGTCATCACATTTGTCGGTGCAGCTTCGGCATTTGTGGAGTCCACGCTGGCCCAAATCTATAAAGAAAAACAAGATGGCGTCTATCGTGGTGGCCCGGCCTACTACATAGAAAAGGGACTTGGCTGGAAGTGGTTTGCCGTCGTTTTTGCAGTTGCAACACTGCTTGCTATGGCTGTTTTGATGCCGGGAATTCAGGCCAATGCCATTACAGAAGGCGTTTATAATGCCTTTGGTATTGACAAAACCATTACTGGTTTAGTGGTAGTCGCACTTATCGGTTTTACTATTTTTGGCGGAGTGAAACGTATTGCTAGAGTAGCAGAATTTATTGTTCCGTTTATGGCTTTAGGCTACCTGTTAATTGCACTTGCAATTGTCGTAATTAATTTTGATAAAATACCAGAAGTTTTCGGACTTATTTTTAAAAGCGCTTTTGGAGCTGAAGAAATATTTGGCGGAATTATTGGCTCGGCAGTTATGTGGGGCGTTAAACGTGGACTTTATGCGAATGAAGCTGGTCAAGGAACAGGGGCCCACCCTGCTGCGGCAGCTGAGGTTTCCCATCCAGCAAAACAAGGACTTGTACAGGCATTTTCAATTTATTTAGATGTATTTTTAGTTGTTACATCAACAGCCATGATGATTTTATTTACAAATCAATACAATGTCATAAATGAAAAGACAGGAAAAGTGATAACGGAAGGCCTTAAAGGCGTTGAACCAGGACCTGGTTTCACGCAAGCAGCTGTTGATACCATCTTACCAGGCTTCGGACCAGGATTTATTGCTGTTGCATTATTTTTCTTTGCCTTCACAACCATTTATGCCTATTACTATATTGCAGAGACAAACCTTGCGTATCTCGTTCGTGGTAGATACAGAGGAATAGCTTTTGTTGCATTAAAACTCATCCTTATCGGATCCATTTTCTATGGATCAATAAAAACAGCAACAACTGCGTGGGCAATGGGCGATATAGGACTTGGAATTATGGTTTGGCTTAACTTAATTGCAATTCTACTTTTATTTAAACCAGCGTCAATTGCTTTAAAAGATTACGAAGAGCAGCTGAAGCAAGGAAAGGATCCAGTATTTAATTCATCTACATTCGGAATAAAGAATGCTGATTTCTGGGCAAATGGGTACGAGAAGTCAGAACAGGAGCATGATAAAAACGTCATGTAAATCGATCATCTATACAGATTGGAAAGGAGGCAGTTGTAAAAACTGGCTCCTTTTACCAGAACTAATAAAGTCTTTCTTACAGAAATACCTATAAATAATCAGAAGGATAAATCCATCTCCTCTTATTTAAATAATGTTATAACAGCATAATAAAAGAGGTAATCTTCCACAATAAGATAGATCATGTGGAAGGAGTTGTTGAAATTGGTTCAATCATTAAAAGGAAAAACAGCCATTGTTACGGGTGCTGGAAAAGGAATAGGAAAGGCGATTACGCTTGCATTAGCAAATGAAGGAGTAAACCTTGGTTTGCTGGCAAGAACAGAAAATGATTTGAAAGAGGTTGTAAGTCAAGTTGAAGGAAAAGGAATAAAGGCTGCTTATTCAGCGGTTGATATATCATCGCTGAAAGATGTAGAACGCGCGGTTCACCTATTAACAGATGAGTTAGGAACTGCTGACATTCTCATTAATAATGCAGGCATCGGAAAATTCGCCACACTTCTTGAAATGGATCCAGAAGAGTGGAAGAGGATCGTTGATGTTAATCTAATGGGACTCTACTATGTAACACGAACAGTTCTACCGCAATTAATTGAAAAAAATCGTGGGGATATTATCAATATTTCCTCTACAAATGGGTTAAACGGCGCAGCAACCTCAAGTGCCTATAGTGCCTCTAAATTTGGTGTCATCGGCCTTACGGAATCATTAGCACAAGAAGTTAGAAGAAACAATATCCGTGTTACTGCGTTAACTCCGAGTACAGTCGCTACAGAGCTTGCCAATAAAACAAACTTAATAGCAGAAAACAATGATGAAAAATATATGCAGCCGGAGGATATAGCTGATTTTGTTGTATCTCAATTAAAATTGCATCCGCGTATTTATGTGAAAACAGCAAGCCTATTGGCAACAAATCCATTCTAATCAAAAGTGGGACAGAGGGACAGGTAGCGTGGTCTAGTTATGAATTAAACCATGGCACCTGTCCCTTTTCCCATTCCATTAACAATATCTACATTGACAGGTAAGGTGTATTAAGTCTATAATACATCACATAAGGTGTATTAAGGACATAATACACATTTATACTTCAGGTGTATTATGTCCTTCATACAGCTACGTGAATGCAGAACGTATGCTGAGTTTACAACTGCAAGCTGCTTGATTAGTACACATATTTTTTTGTTTTTACTGTATTAACCACTTAATACAGAAGTTGAATTTTTTAGGAGTTGGGTCTATGGAAGCAAAGTTTAATAATCGAGATCCTGTTTATGTGCAAGTCATTCGACATTTTAAAGAACAAATAGCCAAAGGAAATTTTGAACCAGGTCAGGAGATTCCCTCAAGAAGAGAGCTTGCGAATAAGCTGAAGATTAATCCAAATACGGCGCAGCGGGCGTACAAAGAAATGGAGGAACAAGGATTGATTTTTACGGAAGGAAATTTACCAAGCCGCATTACGAAGGATGAACAGATGCTGAAAAGAGTGCGAGAGGAATTGATTTTAGAAGCTGTTGATACATTTATTCATTCCGTTCGGTCCATTAATGTGCCATTACCTGAGGTTTTAAATTTAGTGAAAGATCAATATGAAAAGGAAAGCAATCAATAGGGGGTGATTTTGTGATTGAAGTTAAGAATGTAACGAAAAGATTTGGGAAAAAGACCGTGTTAAAGGGTATTTCTTTTACTGCTGAGAAGGGTGAAATAACCTGTTTAATTGGGATTAATGGTGTGGGAAAGACAACTATTATGAAAGCAATCATGGCTTTAATCCCAATTGACAGTGGTGATATCCTGATTGACGGTGAAAAAATTTGTAAAGAAACCTATGAAAAAATCACCTTTATACCTGATGCGATTACGATGCTGCCATCCATGAAAATAAGTGACGCTTTTACGTTTATGGCCGACTTTTACGGGGGATGGAATCAGCTTCGAGCGAATGAGCTTCTCCAATTTTTCCGCCTGAATGAAGGTGACCGCATATCAGAGCTTTCGAAAGGGAATACCGCAAAGGTGAACCTGCTGCTCGGTCTCTCGATGGATGTCGATTATATTCTAATGGATGAGCCATTTTCCGGAATAGATATTTTCAGCCGTGAACAAATCACAGAGGTTTTTACCAGTCACTTAATTGAAGACCGCGGTGTGATTATTACCACTCATGAAATAAATGACATCGAGCATTTAATTGATAAAGCAGTATTAATAGATAACGGTGTTGTCATAAAGGAATTTAACACAGAGGAAGTCAGGGAAAATGAGGGAAAATCGGTAGTCGATGTCATGAGAGAGGTGTATAAAGGATGAACCGGTTTTTAAAGCTAGTTAATTTTGAGTTTAATCGATTTTTGAAGCTCTATCTTGTCTTAATGGGTATGACTATTCTATTACAAATGATTGGTGTAATTTTAGAGTCACGGCACTATTTGAGTCAAGTAAATCAATCCATTTATAAGGATTTAATGCCAAAGCAACAGTTCCTTGAGCAATTTGGAACCTTTTCTTTTTCTAATATTGCCCATTCCTTTTGGTTTATGGGACCGATTGCCCTTTGTATTGCGGCATTAGTGATTTATGTCTTTTTTATCTGGTATCGTGATTGGTTTGGAAAAAATACGTTTATTTATCGCTTGTTCATGCTGCCGACATCACGTTTAAATGTATACATGGCAAAGGCGACAGTGATTTTTCTCTGCATTCTTGGACTTGTGGCCGTACAACTGCTATTATTCCCACTCGAAAACCGGATAGTAAAGTGGATGATTCCGAATGAGTTTCTAAGTGTACTTTCTTTAAATGGAATAACGAATATTGATTATTTAACCATTCTATATCCATCGTCCTTTCTTGAATTTATTCTTTATTATGGGGGAGGAATGATTGCGGTATTTATGGTGTTTACCGCGATTTTGTTTGAACGTTCGTTCCGCATCAAAGGCATTATCTATGGCATTCTTTATTGTGCTTTCTCCCTTTTTATCTTTTTGGCACCGTTATTAGTAAATACCTTCCTGTTAAAAAATTACTTTTATCCATTGGAGCTATTTTTCATGGAAATAGTAACAGGGCTCATTGTTTTGGCTGGTGCCATTTGGACGGGGCATTATTTATTAAAGAATAAAGTAAGGGTTTGATAGGAGGTTGAAAAAATGAAACGATACTGGAAAATAATCTTTCTTTGTATCCTATCGATTGTCGTCATTGGCACGTTTTATATTCAATCCAGCCTGGCTGAACAGGAGAATATACAAATTGAATTTGAAAAAGTAAAAGGAAGTGAGAAGGAAGTAAAGGATCTTCTTTTATATGGTAATTATGTAGTCGGGAATTTGTATCAGGACCTACAAATCACCGAAAAGGAAACGACCCAAATGAATTATCAATCTCTTTTTCAAAGATTGTCAACAGATCGGTATGCCCCCATATTTAGAAATCTGATCAACAATCATAAAAGCTTTATGCGCGGCAAGGATTTGTCACCTAATTGCTTTTATGAAGATGAGGACCTATTAATATATGCGAACGTCAATGGTGATTTCAATGAAGACCCTTCAAATGACATCAATTTTACTATCGAGGTTTTCAATAAAGATTCCGAAGAAACATTCGCTTTCCAAACAAATGTTGCGAAAAAGGAAAAATACAGCTGGATGAACTTAGAAGACGTTCAAGCTGCAGGCGGTTCTTTAAATGTAATAACCAAAGGCTATGGAAAAAATGGTGCAGAGGATTTACTTGTTTATACCTTTGATTTAAAAGAGCAAAAATTAACAGAGAAAAACACAATCATATCTTCTCAAACAACAAATAATGGCTGGAATGAAATAAGCATGAATCATGATTATAACTCCATACAACCAGAAAACTATCATCTTATTATCAAGAAGACATTTGAAGCTGAAGAGGTAAGGACAAATGGTGAAGTGATGTCCTATGATGGTCAAGCAAAATTGGAGGCAAACGAGGCCTATTTATATGATATTAAGAATAATCAGCTAAAAAAACTATCGTTTCCTGATGAACTTCTTCAATCATACGGTACGTATTCCATTTTTCATTCAACCATCTATATTCAAACACTTTCAGCGAACGGCATAGGAGTCCATCCATATGATATTGAGAAGGATAAATGGGGTGAAGTATTGACGTTTGATTTACCACAATCCAAGAATACTAACGATCAGCCATTTATTAAATTGATGAATGAGAAAATATATACGATTCATTCCATAAATAATGGACATATTCTATCAATAGGAGATTTAATAACAGGAAAGTCCTTATATGAAGGAAAGCTACTTGTTACAAATCAAAAAGAAAATCAAGAAGATTACCAAGTCGATTTCCATGAAATGGAACTTCTAAAAAAGTAATTGGACCAAGGGGACAGACACAGTTGTTCATGAATTCAGGATTAGAAGGACTCGTCTAGATTGACGAGTTTTTTTTATCCATTCGAAATGATGCATAGTCAGCTTGAACGAGAAATTTTCTTCCAATATTTAGAGAATTTTGTCAATATATCTGTTAAAATACTATTGACAATATTTAGTAGGGGGGAGCTTAAGAATGAGGGTTACAATCCAAAGGACAGAGAAGGACGGGAATATTTCGTTACAGGAAAGCGGCGGCTTTGCAATCGTCACCATTAATCGGCCAGAATTGAAAAATGCATTAACAAATAGAATGTGGATGGATTTAAAAGAGGTTGGCAAAAGCATCACACAAAATCCAAAGAACAAAGTTGTGATTCTGCGTGGCAGAGAAAAGCTTTTTACTTCCGGCTCAGACCTAAAACAATTCAATCATTTATCATATGGCGAAGCAAATGATGCCTTTCGAATGATGGAGGAAGCCATTTCCACTTTTGAGAGAATTCCGTTACCAACAATCGGAGTTATTAATGGTCCAGCAATGGGTGCCGGGTTCCAGCTTGCCTTAGCCTGTGATATTCGCATTGGAACACCCAACACCAAGATGGGAATGCCTGTTGGTAGATTAGGAATTACCTTGAATCAAGCCTTTGCCAAAAGAATTGCAGATTTAATTGGTAAAAGCAGAACTATGGATCTCGTGTATACGGGCAGACTCTTGAAACCGCAGGAATGCTTTGATTTAGGGCTTATTAATTATTTATTAGATAATGATACAGATGTAAATCATTATGCAATTGAACTAGGTAAAAAAATTATGGAGCAGTCTCCAGCATCCCTTCTAGCCGTAAAGAGAGCGTTGTACTTTAATAATCCAACTGTTACAATCCCATGGGAAACAGGTATTGATTCAAGTGTTGACGCGTATGACTTCCCAGAAGGAGTCAGGGCTTTTGTTGAAAAAAGAAAACCGAATTTTAAGAAAAAATGATAAAGTATGAAGTAAAAATATAGGGCACTAATAATCATCATTGTTTCAGAAAAACAAGAGGTTATTGGGAGCCCTATTTTTATTAAATTTAAAGCCTTACTGCTGCTAACTTTATATCAATTGTATTCAGTTCGATTTCGAAATAAGCTAGAAGTGCTTCATTGATTTTTTGTTGTATTTCTTCCAAAGGCTCGACAATATTCTGTTCGAGAGTCCAGTTTAGTTCAATTTCTACTGTTATGCCTTGAAAAGTATTGAAATCGCTTTCGAGAATTTTTGCGTTTTTTACATATTTCATTCTCTTACAAATGTAGGTAATCAGCTCACGATACACGTTTTCCTGTATTGTAATCGTACCTTTAGTAAAATGAGGCTGGATAATTGTAACCTCGCCAATATATTTTGCTTGTTTTGAGAAAAGAAACAATCCTTTTTGGATAATTTTTTTTAGTTTGTTCCGCTCAACCTGTGTATATGGAATTGGAATCACATGCTTCCCTTGGGTATTACGCATATGGCGGGCTAAATTTATTTCTTTACTTGAACGAATTTCAGAAACATCTACATATTTATGAATTTTTCCAAGCATCAATTTCTTCGCTATCAAATCCACCATTTTAACGGAGGTTCCAACAATCAAAATTTTGGCCACGCATGTCATACGAATAGCATCCATCACTTCTTTACAATGATCCTCATAAAAAAAAGTGGCTCGTTTAACAGCCTTTATGTAATTTTTTTCATACTTAGCAGACGTACCCGCCATTTTACTTCCGTTAATTATGAATATTCCGTCATCTATAATCGCAGGAATATTATGTTCGTGACAATATTGCAAAACACTCGTGCTTTTTCCCGTTCCACTTTTTCCTACTAACGCATAAACGATCAAAAAATCCCCTCCTTACATACGATGCAGCTTCTTCCTTAAATTATAATTGAAATCTAATAGATACAAAAGTTTAAGATCATTTTATCGTAGAGATGACCCTCAAAGGAATGATTGACTTCTTCAAGAAGTATAAATGTAGAATAATAGAAAAAAATATAGCAGGTGATGAAATGGAAGCAATCATTCTAGCTGCTGGTTATTCGAGCCGAGCAAATGCCTTTAAAATGACTTTACCATTAGGGGAAAAGACCTTGTTAGAGCAAACGATCTCTAAATTTGAAGCAGTGTGCAGTAAGGTCATCGTTGTTACCGGATTCCAAGCAGGAATCATCGAAGAGGAAATTGCAAAAATTAGCAGAGTAAATGCCTATTCCTTTCAAATAAAATGTGTCTATAACGAAAATTTCACCCTTGGTATGTTCAGTTCGATTCAAAAGGGCTGCAATGAAGCGGCTGCTCCAAACTTCTTCCTAACACCTGGAGATTGTCCGCTAGTAAAAAAAGCGACGGTTCAGCTATTGGCAAAACAGAAAGGGAACGTAGTGATACCAAGCTTTAACTACAAAGGTGGACATCCCATCAAATTGTCAAGCGAAGTGAAGCAGAAGATACTCCAAACCAATCCTGAAAGTAATTTGCGCGACGTTCTGGGGGGACTTGAAAAGAACTACTTTAATGTGGCTGACCCAGGAATTTTAACTGATGTTGATACACCAGAGGACTATCGAAAAGCAATAGACTATTATAAAGTGTAATTTTTACAATAAAACAATGAAACTCGTACATATAAATTAATCATAAAATAGCATTCTCAATTATAAAATCATAGGAAGACATCTATATTAACACTAGGTTCCCTTAAAATTATGCGTCGAAGGGTGTTGTTGGAATGAATCTCAAAGACATAAGCACCTCCGTGCCCAAAAAGGACCACAAAGGCAAAGTATCGGGCCAGCTGCCCTATATTAGTGATAAGAAATTGGAAAATATGGTTTATGGTGTTCTGTATCGGTCACCCATTGCTTATGGGAAAATTCAATCCATCCTGTTACCACATCTGCCTGAAGGGTACGAAGCAGTGGGGGCAGATCATATTCCGGGACCCAATTATGTCAAAATTATCAAAGAAGATCAGCCTATATTTGCCAATGAGTGGGTTCATTATATTGGTGAGCCAATACTGATGCTCGTTGGAAAAGAACTTGATATTCTCTACAGCTTGTTAAAGGAAGTAACAGTAGAATTTGAAGAACATAGGGCTGTCTATACATTGGACGAAGCAATTAAACAAAAATCAACATCTACCATGGCCAGTTATGAATTCGGCGAAAGTTTAGACAGCATATCAGCAATCGAACAGGGAGCGCATCACATCATTGAGGAAGAATTTGATACGGGTTATCAGGAGCATGTCTACCTAGAGCCACAAGGAATGCTAGCCATATATAAGGAGGATGAAATCGTCGTTCAAGGATCTATGCAATGCCTTTATTATATAAAAGATGCATTGCTAAGTGCGTTAGCCTGTGGTGATGATGAGGTCAGAGTAATCCAAAGTCCGACAGGTGGAGGTTTTGGCGGTAAAGAAGATTTTCCTTCGATGATGGCATGTCACGTTGCCGTTGCTGCTCGAGCACTCAAAAAATCCGTCATGCTCGTATTCGACCGTTCTGAGGATATGGTGGTTACAACAAAACGTCATCCAGCCAAACTCAAATATCGAACAGCGATTGATAAGGATGGCAATATTTTAAGCATGTGTGTGGACATTTTTCTTGATGGCGGAGCGAATGCCGGATTGAGCTCTGTAGTGCTGCAACGTGCCTTAATCAACAGTGCAGGAGTATACAAAATCCCCCATTTTCATGCAAAAGGCTATGTCTTAAAAACCAATACTGTTCCAAACGGTGCCTTCAGAGGCTTTGGCGCTCCACAAAGCTTTGCCGGCATCGAGGGACATATGAGTCATCTTAGTAATCTGGTAAAAATTGACCCGCTTGAATATAAACGAAAATACCTAGTCAAGCAGGGGGATCCAACCATCACCAAGGGTAAATTCCACGAGCCCATATTAATGAACGATATGATTGAGGATCTGCTTAAAGTATCAGATTACAAAAAGAAAAAAGAAGCTTTTCAGCATTTCAATCAACAAAATCAGCGCTATAAAAAAGGCATAGGTGCTTCGCTGTTCCTTCACGGCTGCGGCTTTACAGGGAGCGGTGAAAAAGATCATATTAAAGCGACGGTGAAGCTCGTCAAATCAAAGGACGACCGAGTATCGCTTAAAATCTCCAATTCCGATATGGGACAAGGCATATTAACAACGCTAAGTAAAATTGTCGCCAAAGGGTTAGACCTCCCTTATGAAGAGATTCACTACCCTGATCCCGATACGAAAGACGTTCCAGATTCCGGTCCAACCGTAGCCTCCAGAACAACGATGATTGTTGGGAAATTGCTTGAACGGGCCGCAAAAAAATTGAAGGTTCAATGGCAGCCAGGGGTTGAACAGGGAATAGTTGAGCACTATGTTCACCGTGAAATGATTCCTTGGGACGAGAAAACCTTTACTGGAGATGCCTACCCAGCGTACTCATGGGGCATTAATATCGTTGAAGTAGAGGTTGATACGTTGACAGGAAATGTTAAATTAAAGAAAATATACGGCAATTATGAGGTTGGAAAGGTTATTGATGAACGGATCATGAAAGGCCAGATTGACGGTGGGTTGGCCCAAGGGTTAGCGTACGGTTATTTAGAAAAAATGACGTCAAAGGAAGGGAGAATCCAACAAAAAAGCATTTCGGATTATGGACCGCCAACATCATTAGACGTTGTCCCTATCGAAAGCAAGGTTTTTGATAACCCCTATGCTGATGGTCCTTACGGGGCAAAGGGTGCAGGCGAACTAACTTTAATCGGAGGTGCTCCTGCAGTTCAGGCTGCGATTGAGGATGCACTGCATACTTCTTTTCAGCAAATCCCGATTACACCGGAAGTCATAATAGAGAGTCTTTGGATGAAGGAAGGCGACGAGGCTTGATAAAATTTAAACTTAACGGAAAGATAGTAGAAACAGACGCACCTGCTACTGCAAGGTTATTAGATATACTAAGAGATGAATTGGATTTAATTGGAACAAAGGAAGGCTGCGGTGAAGGAGAATGCGGAGCCTGCAGTGTTTTTGTGAATAACCTTCTGCAAAACAGCTGTCTTATTCCAATAGGCTCCATTGCTGGTGCTGATGTTCAAACGATCGAAGGGATACTTGAAACAGATCAATTTAAAATTTTAGATGAGTGCTATTCCATTGCCGGTGGAGTTCAATGCGGCTATTGCATTCCAGGAATGATTATGGCAAGTGCAGCCTTGTTAACCAAGAATCCTCATCCATCAGAGGAGGACATCCGTGATGGCATATCAGGAAACCTCTGCCGCTGTACCGGCTACAATATGATTGTTGAGGCCATTCATCTAGCAGCTAGAAAAGGGGATGGCATATGGCAGAGAAAATAACAGCGTACCGCTTCGATCGTTTAGACCAAACCCTCAATCAATTAAATAGTGAAGACTGTGCCATAATGGCCGGCGGCACGGATGTCATGGTTCTTCACAAAAGCCGAAGGGGAGTTCCTCCAAAAATCCCCAAACCAGTAGTATTTATTGACCATCTTCCCGAACTAAAGCAAGTATATCGAAATCACAAGGATCTCCACATCGGGGCCTGCTGTACCTATGGCGAATTACTTGAACATCCGTTAATTCCAATTGCTTTAAAAAATGCGATTCAAACGATAGCAGCCCCTGCTATCAGGAATCGGGGAACATTAGGCGGAAATATTTGCAACGCCTCCCCAGCCGGTGACACGCTTCCATTATTATATATATACAATGCAAAGCTTCAGCTGCACTCCGTTTCTGGTATTCGAACTGTGGCAATAAGTGATTTTATTCAAGGTCCAAGACGAGTTAATCGTCTTCAAAACGAACTCGTAACCGAGATTATCCTGCCAGCCGTTTTAGACGATGAATCACATGTCATTTTTGAGAAGGTCGGGAACCGCAACGCTGATGCGATTGCCAAAGTATCGTTTGCCGGTTTGATTCGGGTAAGTAAAGGTCATATAGATGATATTCGATTCGCCTTTGGGGCAGTCGGACCTACAATGGTTCGTTCAAGCCAATTAGAAAGCCTACTGCTAGGAAAAACCCTGCCATTAACACAAACAGACATCACACAGGTTGTGACAGCCTTTGATAAGATTATTAACCCAATCGACGATCATCGCTCTACTGCTTTTTACAGAAAAAAGGTGGCGTTAAATCTTTTACATTATTTTTTAAGCTTAAAGCACGATCAACCAAATCAATAGTATTAAAAAAGGGGAGTGCTGTACATGCTGCTGATGGAAAAAGTGGGCTTGCTGACGCGCCAAAACGAAGCATTTGCATTGGCCATGATTATTGAAGCAAGGGGCTCCACTCCCAGTCATGTTGGAAAAATGATTGTATACAAGGATGGGACGATTGAAGGGACTGTCGGCGGCGGATTGGCTGAATTCTATATCATCGAAGAAAGCGTAAGAGCTATTGAAAAGGGGCAGTCCAAAGTCGTTGAATATATATTGAATAAACATGCCAAGGACGGAATTCAGATGAATTGTGGCGGAACGATACGGGTCTTTATTGAAGTCTATACAAGCAGACCTGAACTAGTATTGGTTGGTGCAGGCCATCTAGCCAACGCGCTGGGAAAGATTGCTGACTTACTTGAATATCCCTATTGCGTTGTTGATGATCGCGTTGGTTATTGCACGAAGGAGCGCTTTCCAAATGCGGAAAACCTTTTTGTAAACGAGGATATTGGTAAAGCGCTGCTCTCAGCAAACCTAAGTGAAAAGTCATATGTGGTCATTGTAACAAAGGATTCTGATGACATTGTTTTACAAACGGCACTGCAATTTCCTTGCGCCTATATTGGGATGGTCGCCAGTAAACGTAAGACCCTCACTATATTAAAAAAACTAAAAAGCGAAGGCATTACAGAAGCCCAGCTGGAGCAGGTCCATTCTCCGATCGGATTGGAAATAGGCTCAGAAACAACAACAGAAATAGCCCTCAGCATCATGTCAGAAATTATCAAAGAATACAAATCTGCCAGGGGTTCTAGGGGGACGGGTACATTGGTCCGAAAATGGGACAGAGATGCCATAGTTCAGAAAGGAACGATGTAATCTTCCGTAACATTTAAAAACTCGTCATATTTGACGAGTTTTTTAGACTATTTATGATGATAAAAAGTTTATAATAAACTTGAATTGAATACTGTTCAGGAGAATGAGGCTGTCGAGTTTAATGAGTCGGCGGGATCCCGTCCAATAATAGTACAAGCACTACATATGAATAAGGTGAGTCCAAGAAGATAGAATAATTAACCATCCAGGTGGAAAACTATATTTTTGTGAAGAAGGCTTGTTTTTTTACTTATCATAAAACGGGAGAAAAACTCTCGTCATGAACGCTTGATGTCTATTACGTAAAGGGTAAAACTCCTAAACAGCTTTTAGAACCTATTTGAAAAGGAGAAATCACATGTTAAATTTTACTTTAAACATTCCAACGAAGATAATTTTTGGAAAAGGCGAGGTCGATCATTGTGGAGATCTTGTTAAAGAGTATGGAAGGAAAGTTTTATTGGTTACCGGTCGTTCTTCAACTAAAAAAACGGGGTCCCTTTCTAGAGTATCCGAATCTCTAAGAGCAGCAGGTGTTGAGTTTGTTGTGTTCGATCAAGTAGAACCAAACCCGAGAGCAGAAACGGTTGATAGAGGGGGACAAATCGCTCGTGATGAAAAATGTGATTTAATTCTAGCTTTAGGCGGTGGTTCCGCCATGGATGCAGCCAAAGCCATAGCAACCGTGGCTGTTTCTGCTAGACCGATCCATGAATATATTAGAGGAAATAAAACGGGCTTGTGGAAGGAATTGCTGCCGATAAAAGAGGCACTCCCTATATTGACCATTCCAACGTTAGCAGCAACAGGATCTGAAGCCAATTCTTCCGCCGTTATTACGAATTGGGAAACGAAGGAAAAATCAGGGATTGCTGGTCCAGCCTTATTTCCTCGTGCTGCCATTCTTGATCCGGAGTTGACCTATACCGTATCTGCTGACTACACCGCGGACGGAGCGGTAGATATGTTCACTCATTTGTATGAGGGGTATATGACAGGCGATGAAAGTGCAAACGTTCAAGACGAGATTACAGAGGGACTCATGCGGAATGCGGTGAAATATGGCAAGATGGCAATTGACCATCCGGAGGATTATAATGCCCGTGCACATCTCCTTTGGACCAGCACCCTAGCCTTAATTGGTATTGCAAACGCAGGAAGAGGGGGAAGCTTCCCGGTTCATCAAATTGAACATACGTTGTCCGCACATTATGATATCTCACATGGACGCGGATTGGCGATTCTTACCCCAGCTTATTTTCGTCAAATCATTAAAAAAGACAGGCCACATCGTCTTGCTAGATTAGGGCGGAAAGTGTTTAACGTTACACTTGATGATGATGCTGCAGCTTGTGAAGCAACAATTGAAGCATTGGTAACCTGGTATAAAGAAATTGGTACATACGATACATTGAAAAATCTTGGTGTGAAAAAAGAGGATTTGAAATTGATGGCGGAGGAAACGATACGTGTAGCAGGATTAGGTCAAAATACTATCGTTGCAACACATCCGTTAACTGCTGATGAGGTACTTCGAATTTATGAAGAGGTTTTTGAATAAGTAGATTTAAAATGTGAAGAAAAAAGGGAAAGAGTATTTCACTCTTTCCCCCAAACCATTATGCTGTTTGTTTTCCTTCAGCTGCTTTTGCACTGCTTTGATTCTTTATATAGCCTATTGAAAGTATTATGGCAGTTACCACAGCTAGAATGACATATGATATAGCCCCATGTGGAATTTCAACCAAACTATTTAAACTCTTATCTTTTAAAATCATTTCTCCAGCTGTCCAAGAGAGAATACCTGCACCCGCATATGCAATCCAAGCGTATTTTTCCATTAACTTAACAATAAATTTTGACCCAAAGATCATAATAGGAATACTGATAATAACACCAAGAGCTATCATCCCAATATGACCATGTGCAGCACCTGCTACAGCCACTACGTTATCTAAGCTCATAACCGCATCGGCAATAATAATCGTTTGAATGGCTTTAACTAGACTATTATGTGACTTAATATTTGCATCCTCTTCGCCTTCAACCAATACCTTGTATGCAATCCAGAGAAGAAGGGCTCCACCGAAAAGATTAACGTATGGAATTTGCAGCAGATATACAATAATAGCTGCGAAACCAATTCGCAGAATAACCGCGCCTGCTGTACCCCAGAAGATGGCTTTATTTTGTAAATCTTTTGGCAGATTTTTCGTTGCCATTGCAATGACGATTGCATTATCACCAGATAGGATGATGTCAATTAGAATTATTTTCAGTAATGCGATCAGTGCTCCTGATGATACAGCAACACCAAGTGTTAGAAATAAGTTTTCCATCTTTGCTAAATTCTCCTTTTTAGTTTGGTACTTGGTATACATAATACCATATTTATCAGAAATTTCAAATAACAAATTGATAGATTGCTAGTATTTTATATGTTTGATGTGCAATGTTGGTATTATATACTATCACTCGTTAATTGAAAACAATTAGAATAGAAATTATGCTTTTCCGAAATTTGCAATTCTTTGTGCGAGCTGTACCTTATCTAATAGAGAGGCTTTAAAACAAATGAAAAATGACGAACAGAATAGGAGGCCACTCGTCAGCGATTACAGGAGATTACGATGTCTCAGCTATCCCAACCGAACATTTGGGGAGGGCTCTTGTATTTAGGCATTGTCTCAACAGTAGGAGGATTCTTACTTTGGAATCGCGGATTACAAATGTTTAACGCCTCAAGCGGGGGAATATTTTTCTCTTTCAACCCATAGTTGGAACAATCCTTGGATGGCTTATTCTAGGAGAGAGCATAGGGATGACGTTTTGGATTGGTTCTATCCTTATTCTCACAGGTGTATTATTCGTAATTAACGAGAAATAAGGTAAATTGTAGGAATAAAAAAACTCGTCAACTTGACGAGTTTTTTTATCATTGAATCCATTCGAGGACCAGGGGGACCTGTCCCTTTGGCTTATTTATTGTCTGAGAACCAGCCTGTTGGTGCGACAGCAAGGTTAATATTAATTTGTTTTACTTCTTGGAATTCATCAAGTCCAAATGTTCCTAAGCTTGAACCGATACCGCTTTGTTTATAGCCATGCCATGGAGCCTCATTATAGGTTGGTCCGAATGTGTTGATCCATGTGATACCTGCACGTACTTCTTTAATTACACGCATTGCTTTTGCACCGTCCGAAGTGAATACGCCGCCGGCAAGTCCATAGATTGTGTCATTCGCTAGTTTAATGGCATCTTCTTCATCCTTGAATTTTTGAATTACGACTACAGGTCCGAAAATTTCTTCTTTTACGATACGCATTTCTGAAGTTACATCAATAAAAACAGTTGGTTCAACAAAGAATCCTTTATCCAAACCATTATCAGTTAAACGATTACCGCCACATGCTAATGTTGCACCTTCATTTTTACCAATTTCAATATATTCTAGAATGGTATGAAGCTGTGCTTCACTTACAATCGCCCCCATTTCGGAGCCTTCTTCTAACCCAGGCCCAACTTTAATATTTTTAGCACGTCTTACAAACTCAGAAACGAATTTATCATAAATGCTTTCTTCCACAATAATGCGGCTTCCTGCTGAGCATACTTGTCCAGAGCCATAGAAGATCCCAACTAATGCGTTATCAACAGCTGCTTCAAAATCTGCATCAGCAAAAATAATATTTGGTGATTTGCCGCCTAGTTCAAGAGAGATTTTCTTCAAGTTGCCTGCAGCATTACGCATAATGTTTCTACCAACTTCAGTACTTCCAGTAAAGGAAACCATGTCCACATCATGGCTGCTTGCAATGACTTCACCAATCACAGAACCTTTTCCTAATACTAAATTCACGACACCTTTTGGAACGCCTACTTCTTCAATAATTTCAACTAATTTAGTTGCTGTCACAGGTGTTACCTCAGCTGGCTTATAAACAATCGTATTTCCAGCACCTAAAGCAGGGGCAAATTTCCATACGCTCATCAGGAATGGGAAATTCCAAGGAACAATTAAACCTGTTACGCCAACTGGTTCACGTACAACCATGGCTTGCATTGGGTCTGCGACATGATAGGTTTGTCCATCCGGGGTTCTAATTAATCCTGCATAATAGCGGAAGCAGGACGCGGCATCATGGATATCAATATCAGCCTCCGCTCGGATTTTTCCATTGTCCTTTACTTCCAACTCAACAAGTTCATCATGCTTTTCATCAATTTTATCCGCAATTTTCAAAAGGAAGTCGGAGCGTTCCTGAGCACTTAACTTTGACCACACACCGCTTTCAAAGGTTTCTTTTGCGGCTCTAATTGCTTCTTCTGTTTCTTCAACCGTTGCTCTCGGAGCAATAGCAATCAATTCACCAGTAGCAGGATTGATAACCTTATTGCCATCCGGATTATTAGAAAGTCTCCATTCACCATTAATATACATTTTTAATTCTAGTACTTGTGTAGTTGTTGTCATATTATTGCCTCCTAATTATATGAATCTCCTAAAGCATCACTACTATTTATAATTGAATAAAAGCTTACTATTAAATGGAGTAGGGGAGCTAATTACAATTCTAAAACAAGCTCTTTTTCAGTTTCTTTGGCTCTTGAGCAGCAGGTTAGAATCACTTTCTTTGTTTGTCTTTCTTCGTCTTTGTAGAAGTGGTCGCGGTGATCAACCTCTCCGTCAACAATCTGCACCTCACAGCTTCCGCATCCACCTACCTTACAAGAATAGGGGGCTTCAACCCCTGATTTTAATAGTGCCTCCAGTAGTGTTTCACTTTCCGAAACCTCCACTTGTTTACCACTATTTGCTAATGTCACAACAAAAGGATTCTGTGGGCCATCATCAGCCAATGTAAAAACTTCAAAATGAATAGAATGACTAGGATATCCATAGCTTTCCGCTGCTTCTCTATATTCCTTCACCATTGAAATCGGTCCGCAGAAATAGACATGTGAGCCAATTCGGTGCTCAGTCATGGTTTCAGGTGTCATTCTAGTAGGATTTTCCGCTCTTGAGAAATAGAAATGACATTTTCCAGGATATTTTGCATTCAAAACATCATAGAACGCACATTCATCTTTTGTTTTTGCTGCATAGTGTAATTCAAATGATTTTCCTTCAGCAGTTAAATCTTCCATCATCGTCATAAAAGGAGTAATCCCAATACCAGCTGCATAAAACACATGATGTTTCGCTGCTTTGAAGGCAAGAGGGAAATGATTTTTAGGCCAGCTGATTTCTAAATAATCTCCGACCTGGATCTGCTCGTGCCAGTAAACAGATCCTCCTTTTGAGTTATCATCCTTTCGAACCGCAATTGCATATTGTGTACGGTCAGTTGGATGGCTTACAAGTGAATAATTTCTTTCGATGATTTCATCGCCATTTTTTACATAGGTAGCAATATGTGAACCACCGGTAAACGCAGGCAATAGATCTCGATCGACCGGATATAAATAGAAACGCTTTACATATTTTGTTTCCTGTACGATCTTACCAACATATACTTGAATGTTTCCAAATCCACTCATCAACATCACTCCAATCTATTTTTATAAAAATAAAGCTGTTAATTTGATGGTATAAAGGCAGGGTTGTATGGATATCCAATATAACCTTTTCTTTCTCTTGAGAAGAAAGGACCAACTTCTAAGCTGATTTGACAATGATGACAGATCGTATCATTTTCTTCTTGTTTTACTTCTTGCAGGTGATAGCATTTTACACAATACACAAAACGCTTCTTTTCTCCGGAAATTAGCGTTTGTATTTCATCCTCAGAAAAACCTGCTTCAATGGCCGATGTGAAAATTGCTACAGCATCATCCCATTGCGCTGAAATATAAAGCTGTGTGCCCATTTTTTGACGTTCAACGAGTTCTCGAACATTTTCTAGCTGTAAAGCATTATTGATTTCAACAAGTTCATAATCCTTATGACCATTTATTTCCTTAATAAACTGATGGATTTTGTCTACTTCTTTAGGTTCAGCAGAAATAATTAATAACTTTCTTCTATCCTGTCTGATTGTGAATGCTTCGACAATGGTTACAGATTGATCAAATAATACCGGGCTGTTATAGACCATTTTACATACCTCCAAATCTTATTTTGCTTGTAAATTTAATTGCTCAACTTCGTTTTTCAAGTATTCCACTGTTGGCTCAATGAATGGAGTAAACCCTTTATAATCTGCCATTGGCTTAGGAATATCGGATAAAATAGAGTACGTTTGCATCAGCCATTCTGGTCTTTGCGCTAAGTCCTTCATCGCCAGAAATTGAGTATTTAACACAAACAAAATGGCATTGCTTCGCGGCATACGATAGAAAAACTGTTCTTCAACCCGAAGCCTTACAAGTTCACCGGCATTTTCAGAATTAACTAGATATCGGGTTGGTCCCCAAGTATCAAAGGTTTCGTAGTTAACATCCCATCGATTTGCCATTAGGTTCCAGTTAATTCTTGTCCAAGGCTCGCCCGGCAGAACATTTCGTAATAAGAAATTCCGTACTCTTTCAGCTAATGGAACACCTGTACGTGATACAAATGGGACAGGTCCGTGGATTTCATCAAATGACATCCCTTTATTCCAGTGAGGGGAGAATAGGGCAGCATAGGATTCCTGTGCCACTTCTAAATAAAGATTGTCATCTCGATTTACCATTAAGACAAAGTCAGTCGTGAAATGACGGCCGATTAAATCGAGCGGCTCAAGCTCGATACTTGATGCATCACCAAAAATGAAGGATTCCGTTTCATTCAAAATGGTATTGTGGAAAGTCCAATGATTTCCGTTCTTTTCTATTTGGAAGTGCTCAGGGTATTTTTCCACCGCCAATTTCATAAGCATTTCCGCAACTTCCCATTGCATTTCCATTGTATGTGGATAGGATTGGAACCGAACTGCTGGTTGTTCCTTCAATAATTCTCTTTTTCTCTCAATTTGTTTCTTATACTCCGGAGTGATGACCACACAATTTTGATGGTCCTTATCAAGCTTTCTTAAGTCATTGGAATAGCGGTAGTTATTACCTTCTTTAATCGTATGAAAAGGGTATGGGAATAGCTCAAGATTAGTAGATTCAAACATGAAAATTCCTCCTTTAATTTAAAAAGATAACTTTACATAGGCATAAGCAATAATTGTGCCAACTATAAATAATTAGAATTTATGATTTTTCAATATATTTTATATTCTGAAAATTTCATTTTTAAAATTTCCATTCAAAATTGAAATCTAAATTAAGTCCACTTGTTCCTGTACCGACTCAGCGGCTTTTTTGCTTACCTCTTTATCAACACTGTAAGCAAAAACATATTTAGCTGAAATATAGTAAGTAATAAGGGATGCAAAGTACGCAGGGATGCCTGCTGAAATATATTCGAAAAGACCGCTTGCTTTATCTAATAGTGGGTTGTACAGTCCCCAATAAACTAACGTTCCAATAATGATACTTGTTATGGCTGAAGGGTTGATGCCATGCCAATACTTATACTTTCCATTTGTATTATAAAGATCATATAAGGAGATCTTTTGTTTCTTAACAAAGAAAAAGTCTGCAATGACAATACCACCAGCAATAGACATAATGTAAGCAATGACTGTCATAAAAGAGTTAAAAGCATTATAGAAGGTGGAGCTTAATAATAGAAATACAGCGGGAACGGTTGTTAGCATAGCGACAAGCCAAGAACTCTTTGGAAAAATCGTTTTAAGACTAATCACCTGTGAGTACATTAAAAAGATAGCTGCCGTTAAATTACCCAGTGTAAGCAGGATTAGTCCGATTAATCCAACCCATGTTCCAGCAATGGCCAGCATCCATTCAGTTGGGTTTTGTGTACCAACAACTAGTGTTGTCAATGCTCCAAGGACAACCGCAATATTAACCAGAATACCATAGCTGAAGAAGGTTGCTTTATAGGCAGCTTTTTCACTTTTTACCAAGCGGGCATACTGACCTAAATAGGGCAGCCAGGAAAATCCTAAGCCAACATTTAATTCAAGCGCAGTCATAAAAGAACGGGATAACTTTTCATATGGTTCAGCAGGATGTAAAGCTAATATTTTATCCATACCCTGTCCTGATATAATCAGAATTAGCAATCCAACTAATAAAATCGCAATGGCCGGAACTCCAATCCAATTAAATTTCTTGATTGCTAATGGTCCTCTAAATGTTACGGAGAAGGCAATGACAAATAATAGAATGGCAAATAGAGGAACTCCAGTTGCCGAAGATGTAAAAAACGCTGGTATACTTGTAAAACTTAGTATTTCAACAATCGCTTCACCTGCCATATAAAGAGCCACGGCAGTATAGCCAAGTGTTAAAATAGCGAAAACAAAGTAAAATAGTTTCGCGCCTAAGTAACCAAAGGAGCTTCTAAATCCAATAAAGGTGTCAATCCCATATCGTGCAAAATAGATGGTAATCGGTACGATTAATAAAATAGGGAAGGCTTCACCAAAAAGAATCGCTCCCAAACCCTCTCTAGCATTTACCATCAAGCCGGTATAGGCCCCAGTTAAGATACAAATACACGAAATTCCTATTCCTACTTGTATTAAAATTAAATCCCACATTCCAAAGACGCGGTCATTCTTTGCTGCGGGGAGAAAGCCAAAGGCCACATCCTTTGAAATTGATGAATTTTCTTTACCCATATTCTTCCTCCTATACTATAATGAGATTAACTTACTAAAACGTAAGCCAAAAAAGCAGCAATGATACCAACAATCACAATAGAGCCTTTTGCATCCGAAAATTTCATTTTTTCAACGATGGAATCGCTTTCTTGATAATCTTGTATTCTGTTATGAAGATCTGTATACATTCCTTTAATGAATGGGTCGTTTGATTCCATGTTTTTTTGGATATGATCTTTTTGTTTCATGGACTTCCTCCTTTCAAAGCCTTTGTACCCTAACAGAAGCAATTCTTATGCCAAATGAATAATCTAAGCTAAAGTTACAAAAAACATTAATTACTTCTATTTTTCTATTTCATATTTGAAATTTCGATTCATTTATGAAATAATTTACAAAATAATCAGAATATTTCTATTTCTAAACAAGGGGTGTATTCAAGATGGGATCTATCACAGTATCAAATGAACAAATACTTCACGCTTTTCAATCTAGTATCCTATCGATTTACGATGAAATTATCATAACAAATGCAAAGGGACTTATTTTACATAGAAACGGGGAACTGAAAGACTTTTGGTCAACACCTGCTGATTTCTTAATCGGCAAATTATTGATGGAGCTAGAAGAAATTATTTACTTTGGTGAACGCTTTTTACAATTAGTAAATCAAGAGGTCAATTCACTCCAATTACTAGCTTGGAATGGAAGTACCATTCTGATCAGTGTATTTCCGTCAAATGGCTATGGTGAAGAAATGAGATTATGGGGATTAAAAAAGATTTCTGACACAGTCATCGATTCAATTGAGATCGCAGCAGACAGGGATATAACAAGTATTCCCAGCATGGTTGTCCATAGTGATAAAATGAAAGATGTCCTGAATACGATTGATATGGTATCAAGGGTTTCCACAACTGTCCTTTTATTAGGAGAATCTGGTGTAGGAAAAGAGATGTTTGCCAAAACTGTACATCAGTTAGGTAATAGGAGCTCGAAACCATTTATTGCGGTGAACTGTGGTGCCATCCCGGAAAATCTATTAGAGAGTGAATTATTTGGTTATGTTGGCGGAGCCTTCAGCGGCGCTAACAAAAATGGATCACCCGGAAAATTCGAACTAGCGAACGAAGGAATTATCTTTCTTGATGAAATTGGTGAAATGCCTATGAACCTGCAGGTGAAGCTGCTGCGAGTTTTACAGGAAAAAGAAGTGACACCTATAGGAGGCGCAAAATCAATTAAGATTGACGTCCAAATTATCGCGGCAACGAACCGTTCACTTGAAAAAATGGTCAAAGAGGGGCGTTTCCGAGAAGACTTATACTATCGATTAAATGTTGTACCGATTGACATTCCTTCCTTAAGGGAAAGAATTGAAGATATTCCGGTCTTAATCTATCATTTCGTTGCAAAATATAATAACTTGTATAATCGAAACATCTGTATTACACCTGATGCAATTGATTTATTTTGTATGTACGATTGGCCAGGAAATGTTCGTCAATTAGAAAATACAGTCGAACGTATCGTTGTCACAAGCAGAGAACAAAATGTAGACTCAAGCATCGCTTACGGTTATATTCCTTGGGAAAAAGATGAAATCAAGGAACCACCAATAATTAAACACATTATGCCGTTACAGGAAGCGATCGATATGATTGAAGAGCAGTTAATTCAAATGGCTGTTGAAAAATATAAATCCTCCAAGCTCGCCGCAAAAGTACTAGATATTAGCCAACCAACATTGAGCAGGAAATATAAAAAAATTCGTGAAAAATTGCAGCAGGAATCTCAGTCCTTTTCAAACAAAAGAAACATTCTTGAACAGCATTTAGATAAACAATTACGTTCAATGGCTATAGTAACATCCACTGTAATACTCCCAGAGGAAATCACCGAATTAATGAAACCAAATACTTCACCATCCAACCCAGTCTATAAAACCGTTCAAAGGAAATTAACAAACATACGAGAACAAGAAGGTATTATTGAATGGGTCTACATTTTTAGAATGCTAGAAAGTAGTATTGCACAGACCATTGTGGCCAGTGAAGATTTCGTTATTCCACCTGGAGTGTTATATGAAGGACCACCTGAAATCATGGAAGTAGCCTTTGCAGCTTTAAATGGAAAAGCAGGAGTCACTCCACTATACAAAGATATCTACGGTGAATGGAAAACAAGCTTTGCGCCATTAATGGACACCAACGGAAAAGTAGTAGCCATTATCGGCTTCGACCATAAAAAATCCTATATCGAAACAGAATTAAAGAAAATAGAAAATATGCTAAAAAAGCATTAATGGGACAGGGGGACGGGTTTGGCTCAAAGAATAAACTTGTCGGAATTTTCATAATGAGATTATAATTGGAAAGAGGAGGCTGATAAAAATGAAAAAAGCAATCTTGTTTTTAGCAAATGGTTATGAGGAAATCGAGGCATTAGCGGTTGTTGATTTTTTACGACGTGCTGACATAACGGTTGATATGGTTTCAGTCATTGGAACCTTGGACACTGTCAGTGCTCATGGAGTACATATTAAAGCTGATAAATTAGTAGAAGAAGTGAATCCAGCTGATTATGATGCTGTCATCACACCTGGAGGTCTTCCCGGTGCCAACTTACTTGCAGAAAATGAGCATGTAGTGTCTTATCTACAATCATTCTATAATGAAGAAAAGCTGGTTGCATCCATTTGCGCATCACCGCTTGCGTTAGAAGCGGCGGGACTTGCAGCAAAGATTAAAGGGACATGTTACCCTGGCTTCGAATCGCAAATAAACTTTAAAGAGTTCTCTGAGGAAATTGTCGTAAAGGATGGTAATGTCATTACCTCTCGCGGTCCGGCAACAGCACCATATTTTGCGCTGGCTATTATTGAAGCTCTTTCAGGAAAAGAAAAGGCAGATCAAATTCGTAACGGCACGTTGATTCCATTGGTAGAAGGCGCTGTAAAATAATTATCAATACTCGATAATGCAAACGGCTGAAACCATTTCAGCCGTTTGATTGTTATTTGATGAAAAAAGAAGTAGTATACTAGCTGCTTTGTAATCAAAATTTGTATTACCTCATAACTGGTACAAGGTGTCTATCCCCATGGACCTGTTTAATAAAAGTATCATCCGTGGTAACGTTTTGAATGTTGACAAAATCTGGACGATTTATACCTCCATATACTTTTATTGCCGGTCCAGCATTGAGAAATTCACTAAAAGAAAACCGATTCAATAACACATTTCTTGCCCGATATTGAATCGCAACAACTGGATTGTTTTTAAAGTCATAATGGGGGTCCCCAATAGCCCAAAATTGATTAATAACGACATTTTGATACCCTGAAACGACTAAGCTGCGAGGCGCGGAGTCCCTATATAAATCCGAATAAACAGGTGCAATCGAAATTAAGCTGCAAGCACTAATATTAAAAGCGGTTTTCGATTGTTCATCTGTGCTTTTGTGATGTCCAATATGGCGAAAATTATAGGAACGATTATCGTTTACAGAAATATGCCCTATAATTTGTACATTTGAAGCAGCTGATGAATTTTCATGTGCCTTTATTTCAATCCCGCCAAAACATCTTGCAGAGGAGTTTTGGACAAGCAGGACATTTCTTGAACCGTCATCAATTTCAATCCCGTTTGAATTAGAGAAACCCTTTTGATGTGAGCGGCCGCTTGGGTCACACATATGGGAATGGGTAATAAGTATGTAATCACTGTGATGAGTCGTAACCCCGTCATCACCAAACCCATAGCCATTCACTTGATTAAGCCATACATATTTACTGCCGCCCCGTGCTCTAAATCCATCTCCCGCATAGTTATATAGGGTCGAAGAGATATCAAAGCAATGGAGACCTGGATTAATTCCTTCAACTTCATGGACCCAGCCATAGGTAACGTTGGCATACGTTAAACAGCTCGAATGATTTCCCCAGGTACTTGTTTTGGCTGTGTTTCCAAGCCTTTTAATATTCCAGTCTAAACTTAGACCTTTAATAAAAAGGTGATGATTTCCTTTCCAATGATTCGCATTTGTTACAAGTCTAATCCCTTTCGAAGCTTGATTATGTAATTTAATTATGGTTTTTCCTTTTCCTGCACCGATTAAATAGGTCCAGGAGGGGAGTCGGATTCCTTTTGTTATAAATACACCTTCAGGAACAACAACTTTTACTCTTCCGTTTCCAATTGCTTTTCGAAAAGCCGCTGTACAATCTGTTTTTCCATCTCCTATAGCACCGAAATCCAATACATTAACTTCAAGTGTGATATGATTCAAAAGCTGATTGAATTCCTGATCCAGCTTTTCCTTCCAATCTGGAAAGATATTTTCTTCCATATCCACAATGGTTTTGCTTGGGGGTAAAGGAGTAGAGAGTTCGGCAAAGATGCGAAAAAACCATGCCATAACTTTTTCTAACAAAGACCCGGACCGCTTAGTAGCTCTTTCCGGTATATCTGGTTGGTGATTCTTACATGTTTGCTCAAACAGCTGCTCTGTCTCTTTAACTAACTTTTTTAGTGGAAGCATGTTATTTGTCATTTCTGCAATCAGCTCGGGATTATTTTTGGGATTATGGGTTCGATCAAAATGAAGCATTCTTTTCACTCCAAAACAAAACATTATTCATTATTATAACCTTAATTCCTCATGACAGGAAAACAGCAGGATCTTCAACCGATGTAAAAATATTAAATAGAAAGGAATTATTACTTACTTATAGAAGTATAGATTACATGATTGTTTTTTCAGCAACAATTACCATGATTCTACCCTGACAGTTTCAAGGGATTACTAGAAAGCAGGCCAAAGCATGTTGAAAGAACAAAATTTTCTTCTTTAAGGGGGAGTTCCGTGAATAGTCTTATTCATCATCAGATGCTTGAAACTCGAAACAGTCTTATAAGGGAATTTGAATTATTAAGTTATGATGCATTTAATTATAGACCAGAAAATAATCGGTGGAGTATTGCGCAAGTTTGTCATCATTTAGTGTTAGTAGAACGAGCAACTGTAAAAGCAATAAAATGGGGATTGAGTCAGAATAGGGACTCAAATATAGAAAGGAAAAACGTTCAGCGCATATTGGATCGAACAAAGAAACTCCAAGCACCAGAGATTGTGGAGCCCGAATCAGCACCATTTGAAAAACAGCAAATAATAGAGCTGTTGGCTGAACCAAGGAATGAGTTAATAAATACCTTAAGTTCAATTGATCAACCTACTATACTCCAAACAAAGTCAGTCAATCATCCTGCCTTTGGGGATTTACCTTTAGACCAATGGATTGAAGCTGTCTATTTGCATGAACAGCGTCATATGGAGCAAATAAGAGAGATTAAGGGTCTTTTGGATTTATGCTAATGTTCCATTAAATAACGAAACAAACCCCAGCAGACACATGCGGAGTTTGTTTCGTATGTTATTATCATGACCTGCCACTGTATAAATAGTAAATATCCAGGAATAGTATTAGACTTGAATGGTTAATCAACGGTAATATATGCGATCATTGGTCCATTTTGCTGGATGTTAGAATGCACTGAACATATTAACCGATATGTTCCTTTTTTATCAAATTTGACCTTCAGTTCTGTTTCCTTGCCTTTTTGTACAACACCTTGATAATCGGTTCCTTCAATATAAAATGGATGCTCTAGCCCATTTACCCCATACATCTGAATAATCACTTCTTTTCCCTTTGGAACCATAATGGTCCCAGGATGCCATCGATAGGATTCCATTTCTTTCCCAGCTTCTGTTTTACCCGCAAATTCAGCTGTTACCATATGAAATGTATAGGGTTCATCCGCACTTACTGCTTCGCCGTTTGTATAAATCGTGAGTGGCTGCATTAGATACCATCCAGTTACAACTAGAAAAAGTAATAGTAAAAATAAATAAATCCATTTTATCCGTATCGTAATGAACTTCAAGCTATCCCTCCTTAGTAAAAGTATATGCGGAGGGGAAGAGGGACTTGTCTAGATAATAAAAAGGAGCAACGGATTGGTTATCCGCTGCCCCTTTAATGGTTAAGTATCATGCAGATGTATTAAAAATAGCTTTCCATTTCTGTTCTTGAATAGGCAAACTCATAGGTATTTTCGAGTGAATGATCGCTCATTTCCTCTAATTGGAAGCGATTTACCCCAAAATAATTCACTAAAAATTGGATTATGTTATCACGCTCTAGATTTGAAAGCATTCATCATCATCCTCTCTTTAATAATATATAACACATATATTATATTTTTAACTATTATATAACAGAAAATCATTAAAAGATACCTTTTTATTTTTAAATTTTCCGACTTTTCCCATTATTTTTTGTGTCATTTTTCATTCAAATGTTGAATATTGTAGTCAATCAGGAAAACTATATTTATAGGGAACAAGCTTTTTTTGTCAAAATAAACAAGCTAAAGAGGGACAAGGTATACCTTGCCCCCGTTTCTCTTTAGCTTGCCATACTTTATCATTTCATTTATTTCTTAACTTCTTTATTTTTTCGGACTAACGATGAACGGTATCCTTTATTTGAAATCTCACCTGGTTTTATTTGGGTTTTAGAATAAATTGAATCAAAATCTCTTAGTTCATATTGCTCCATTAGCTTTAACATAATAAGGGCACATGCTTTTGCGTCATCTAGAGCATGGTGATGGTTATCTAGACTAATTCCGAAATAGCGGCTAATAGCGTCCAGGGAATAGCTTGGCTGGCCTTTTAATAGCCTTCTAGACAGCTGATAGGTACAAAGTAATGGATTATAGCATGACTCCATTTGGTATCTAGCTAAATTATCGCGTAAAGCATATCCGTCAAACGATAAATTATGAGCTATCATTAAACGATTGTCTATCTTCTCTTTAATAGAATGATAGAAAACATCAAATGTAGGAGCATCCTGAATATCTTTTGGCGTAATACCGTGAATCCGAATATTGAATCCATCAAATCTCTCTTCAGGATTAATTAATTGATAAATAGAATCTACCAATTTACCATTTTCAACAAAAATCATCCCAACAGAACAAATGCTGTGTCTAGATCTATTGGCCGTTTCAAAATCAAACGCGATAAAATTCTGCATTCCTTCTTCTCCTTATATTCAATAGAAATAGTGGTAAATCCCAAAAAACTTAAATAAAACTCCTACATTACATTCTTTATATACTATTATATAACAAAAGTAGAAGGGGAGGTTACGTTAAAAGGCAAGTAATGAGAACGAAACGCCATCCAAATTCTAGGAATACTGATACATCAAATTCCCTACTACTTAGGAAATTCCTTTAGCATCTACCTAACCAAATGTCAATGCTTTTTACCGTGTTCAGTCAGTGAAGTTTAAGATATAATAATGGAAGATTGAAATATGGAGGAAGAGAAAATGTTCAAGAGTAGCAGTGTGACAATCGAAGTAAAGGATTTAAAAAAAGCAAAACAGTTTTATGTGGAAACGCTTGGATTTAAAGTACAGTTCCAAGTAGAAGGACATTTAGTGCAGGTCGAAGCACCCGGTCTGACAATTGGACTCGTGCATCCTCGTGAAGGACAAGAGTTTCATTCAGGGAAATCTGGCAGTGTACATATTGGCTTGGAAGTACATGAATTGGAGTCAGTAATCAAGCTGCTAAAATCACGTGGTGTTGAGTTCCAGCCAATCATGGAAGAAGAGGCTACCAGGATTGCTTACTTTAATGATCCTGAAGGGAATCCCCTTTACTTAATTGAGTTAAAAATCGGAACCGAAATGTAATCATTTTAAGCTGCAAAGATAAATTTTCTGCCATTACATAAGTAAAGAAGAATATTTCTATTGTTTATAGAGAAAAAACACGTTATCATTAACGTGTTTTTTCTCTACCTTTTACAATCGACACCAATCTCAAAAAATAATACACGATCATTAACAAAGACCACAAAAAATACATGTTTCAAGACGAAAAGTTATATAATGATAAAAATGTATTTTCCTTGCTTACGATAAACTCAGTTATCGTAAAAGACAAGGTCATAACAAGATAAGTCCCAAATGCTTTGAAAATAGAATAAGATATTGGCAGGTGTAGGATCAACATGCAGAGACAGCAAGCCATCATCATTATAGCTAGTCTTCTGCTAGTAAGCGTCCTTCTAATTATTTTGTCTTCAGATTTCAATCAAGTTAGATCAGTAAGCTTGTCAACAGAAATATCGATGAAAAATGAGAAGAGTACTGGAGAAGCTGGAGATAAAGAGCAGACTCAAACGAATAAGGCAGCTGAAGTAGAAGTAAAAAAAGACCATATATCTACAGATAGCGCATCTGAAGAAGAGGAACAGCTAGTAGCAGATAGCAATAATGAAAGGCAGACGTTAACAAAAGGAATTAAGAAGAAAATCAGGGAAGTCGTTGAGGGAACCATTCGTTTGTTTAAGAAGGATCTACGGGTTGTAGCAATCGGTGATTCTCTTACTCAAGGTGTAGGTGATGAGACAGAGAGTGGCGGATTTGTTGGGATCCTAGAACATACCTTTGAAGATAACCATTTAAATATCTCCGTTGAAAATTATGGTAAAAGAGGGAATCGTACAGATCAGTTGTTAGAACGGCTCGAAAATAAAGAAATTGAATCATCCATAGAAAAAGCGGACACAGTCATGATTACCATTGGTGCCAATGACATTATGAAAATAGTAAAAAGTAACCTTACCAATCTAACTTTAGAGCCTTTTCAAGAAGAAAGAGAAGCATATATGGACAGATTAAGAAACATTTTCATTAAAGTGAACGAAATAAATCCAGATGTTCAAATATACCTAGTTGGCTTTTATAATCCATTTGAAGAATATTTTGGTGATATCGATGAATTTGGAGTGATTACGGATAACTGGAATGATGCGGGTAAGTCCGTTACAGAAGAATTTGAGAATACAGCATTTATTCCCGTAGCTGACATTTTTGATCAAACCAGCACCGAGTTGTTAGCAGACGATTTTTTTCACCCCAACACCCACGGCTACAAATTAATTGCCCAGCGTGTCTTAGAAAACTTAAATGAAGTTAGTATCGAAAGTGAAACAACCGAAGAAGGAACGGAATAATCATTCAAAAAAGTAATCGGCAAGTGCCTGCGCACTTGTCGATTACTTTTTTGCGTTGTTTAGCTTATTAATCGCTTGATCTGTAAATAGGTTCTTGAATAATATAAATGCTCTTCCATTGCTTTTTTTGCCTTGCCTTCATCCTTTTCGATTATGGCTTCAATAACATCTGTTATCCCTATTAAAATATAACTTTTTTCTTCTTCTAGGATATTTGGAGAATTTTTCTGATAAGTCATAATAATAGCATTCATGATTGCTTCTGTTAGTGGATTATGAGTGCATTTGGCAAGTAAAAAATGGACGGTTGCATCAATTTTCAACATATCTTCCGCAGAAAGCTCCTTATTACGGATATCCGATAAACAGCTTTCTAACAATATCAAGTCTTTATCTGTTCTTTTTAAGGCAGCTATGCCAGCAGAGGGGATTTCAATCATTTTTCGCAACTCAAATATATCAGGGTGAGTGATGGTCTTGGAATGAAGGGAGAGCATAATTAATTCATGGATATTATTACTTACATCTTCCGGTAAAAAATCACTTACCCTGTATCCACCTAATTGGCTGTTATAGGGCTCTATGACACGACTATCAACAAGGTAGGTGAATGCTTCCTTCATAGTTGGTCTGCTTACGCCAAAATATTTTGCTAGACTCAGTTGAGATGGGAGTGTATCACCTCGTTTAATTTTACCTTCAATGATCATTTGCTTAATCGAATTTGCAATTTGCTCAGGAATAGATAATAATTCAACTTTATGAGACGGTAACATTAATTTCTCCACACTCCCTATAGTCATTCTGTCTACCAAATCATATTATTTCACTAATTAACTTGTAAAACCTATTGTGAGATTTTCTAACACAGTTTTCCATTTTCACTTCTTATAAATAGCAATTAATAGGTGTAAAAAATTATTACAGCTAATTTGATGGGGTGCAAAGTTTTATTACAGCTTAAGAGGTTGTTTATTGTCCCAATATTCTGTAAATTGTACGTATACCAGCTAAGAGCTAAAAACTATAAAGTTGAAATGACTGAAAATGAATAGTAACAGATAGTCTATTGCAAATAAAAGTCAGAAAATACTGATTTTTAAACATTTTAAAATTATATTAATAGAGAGGTGTTTGTATGTCAACCGCTAAATCAATTGAAGCGATGAAAAAGGAAATTATGAATCAACGCTGGGCGCGACTTGAAAAAGAAATGGATCACTTAGACTTAGATGTGGTTTTAATTTATGGGAAAGGCATTATTACCCAGTACGGAAATTTATATTATTTTGGTGGATATTATCCGATTTTAAGACACGGGTTTGTCATCAAAATAAAAGGGCAAGAACCGATTGCTTACTATAACACTAGAGCTGATTACTTCTTGGCAAAAGAAAAAGGAACCATCCAGGATGTTCGCTTTGTGGGTACTGGTGATGTTATTCAGGCAGAAGATCCTCTATTAGTAGAAATCGCTAATGTGATTAATGCCGCTTCACCTAACAAAGTAAGCATTGTGGGTTTGAAAGAAAATATGAATATCAAACAATATGAATACCTCATGAATCATCTAAAAGGTGAAATTTCAGATGGTACAAGAATGCTGGCGAATATCAAAGCCTATAAATCACAAGAAGAAATCGATATGGTCAGGATTTCTTTTGAGCTTGCTGAAAAGAGTTATGTTGCATTCCATAAGGCTATTCAGCCAGGTAAAACATGTTCCGAAATTGCCGGAGAGGTAGAAAGAATTGCTAGAGGGAATGGCGCGATTGACACCCTCGTATTTATTGAAGAAGGGCCCTTCTTCCTTCGAAAACCAACAAGAAAAGTGATAAGTGAAAATGCCCTTGTCACTTGTTATGTGGAATTAATCGATGAGAATGGCTATTGGGTTGAAAAGGGAGGTCTTATTGCTGTCGGTGAAATAAGTGATGAGATGAAAGAACTTGCAGAGGCTTGTGTACAAGCAATGGAAGAAGTTAAGAAGACACTTAAACCAGGAAGAACAGTCGGAGATATCGCTGATTCTATTCATCAGCAGATTGACCATCTTCATGTCAAAATCGGCATTTGGCATGGACATGGAATAGGTGTGGATCATGATTTACCAGTCATAAGTGATAACGGCACAGAGATTCTTGAGGAAGGTATGGTCATCAGTGTACATCCGAACTTTGCCAATGCAGCTGAGGAATTCGGCGCAAGTATCGCGGATGTTTTTATCATTACAAATGATGGTGCTGAATCGTTAAGCAAACTTCCATATATGTCATTTCTATCACAAAAGGAGAGTGAAAGAATTGGATAAATTTACAATTGGTATTGATGTTGGGGGTACTTTTACCGATTTATTGTTAATCAATTCAACTACAAAAGAGCAATTCATAGAAAAAACTTCGTCTACTCCAGCTGATCCTTCGATTGGTGTAACGAATGGCCTTGATCATTTGGCGAAAAGATTAGATATTTCTACACAAGAATTATTAAATAATACAACGTTAATTGTTCATGGCACGACAGTTACAACAAATGCTGTATTAACGAGTAACGGTGCGAAAACCGGATTATTAACCACGAAAGGGTTTCGTGATGTTTTGCAAATGAGAAGAGGGGTTCGTAGCAGGGAGCATCTTTATAATAATAAATATACGGCACCTAGTCCGTTAGTATCAAGGGACTTAGTCATTGGCATTGACGAGAGAACTGATGCGGAAGGGAAAATTATTAAAGAGATCGATGAGAAGGAAATTTGTGAAGCCTTGGATTGGTTCAAGGAAGAAGGAGTTGAATCAATCGCTATCTGCTATATGCATTCCTATGCAAATTCGGAAAATGAAAACAAAACGAAAAGAATTGTGGAGCAATATATGCCTGAAGCCTATGTAACGGTTTCAACGGATGTGTCTTCCATTATCCGCCTATATAACCGAGTAAGCACTTCTGCCATGAATGCATATGTAGGTCCCATTTTAAAAGCGTATATGGACCAATTAATGATCAAACTTGAAAATAAAGGGTTTACTAATGGAGAACTTTTAATTATGCAGTCAAATGGAGGTGTAACTAATCCTGTCACGGTTTCTAAAGTACCAGCAACCACCGTTTTGTCAGGACCTGCTGCAGGACCTGTTTCTGGAAGTGCGTTTGCAAAAGCGTCTGGGTTTGATAAAGCAATTGTAATCGATATGGGTGGTACCTCATTTGAAGCATCAATTATTGAAAATGGCGAAGTAAATATTCGTCGAGAAGGAGAGATTAATCGAAATCTTATCTCACTGCCAATGGTATCTATTCACACGATAGGTTCTGGCGGAGGAAGCATTGCCTGGATTGATTCTGGCGGCTTGCTTCAGGTTGGTCCACAAAGTGCCGGGGCTTCTCCTGGTCCGGCCTGTTATAGTCGAGGAGGAGAACGTCCAACATGCTCCGATGCTAACTTACTTTTAGGTTATTTAAACCCAGGATTTTTCCTTGGCGGGGGCATGACATTAGACAGCAGCTTGGCAGAGACAGCTGTTAAAAATCATATCGCGGGTCCATTGAATATGAGCGTTGAAGAAGCTGCTTTTGGAATCTATCAAATTTCAAATTTGAATATGGCAAATGGTGTAAAAGAGGTCACCATCCAAAATGGCCAGGATCCTCGAAACTTCCCGCTTGTTGTAGCAGGTGGAGCAGGGCCAATCCATGCCGCCATGATTGCAAGAGAACTTGATATTTCAGAAATCATCATCCCAACCTTCTCATCTGTCCTTTGTGCAGTTGGAATGCTTGCATCGCAATTAAGACATGATTATGTAAAAAGCTACCATCGGACATGGGAACAAGCTAGATTTGCTGATATTGTAACGATTCTTGCTGATAGTAAGACAGAAGGAACGAAAGCCTTACTTTCGGAAGGTGTTACAGAGGATAAACAAATCGTTAGGGTCGGCCTGGATATGAGGTATGTTGGTCAGCATTACGAAGTGAACATTGAAGTCGATGAGGCCGTCATTTTAAAGAATGATAAGGATTTAGTTGAAAATGAGTTTCATAAAGAACATGAAAAGCTATATGGCTTTGATTTACGAGGCCATGAGATTGAGGTTATCAATATCCGCTTATCCTGCCGGGGAGATTTTGTCCAATTTTCTCCAAGAACCATTGAATCCATGAATAAGGATGAAAAAATTGAGGTCAAACATTACCGTAAAATGTTTGATCCGGTACAAAAAAGGATGGTAGAGGTTCCTGTCTATGATGGTGATCATATGAAGGCAGGAGCAGAGATAGTTGGTCCGGCCATCGTAGAGTTAACCACAACGACGATCATTGTTCCATATGAATTCAAGATGAACCTGGATGTGAATGGCAACTTTATTATGATTGATACAGTTTCGACATTGAAGGATTTTCATTTCCAATTTGCATCAACAAATAACAATTAAGGAGGGGTTTCAATGGATTCCATATTCGTTTCAGTTATATCTAATCGATTAAAGGCCATCGGAAGGCAAATGGGAGCTGTTATTGAAAGAAGTGCACATTCTCCATTGCTTGTAGAAGGTAGAGACTTCTCCTTAGGTATCTATACTGCAGATGGTGTATTAATCGAGCAAACGGAGTATATTCCGATATTAGGTTATGCTGCCGCACCTGGTGTAAAAGCAGTTGTAGAGTATTTTAAGGGTGACATCCGTGAAGGAGACGTCTTTCTTCATAATGATACCTTTACAGGCGGGAATCAAAACTCTGACTTTAAAGTGTTGAAACCAGTCTTTTTCGATGGTCAATTATTTGGCTGGACTGTTATTACAGCCCATCAGGCGGATGTAGGAGGAGCTGTACCAGGCTCATATAATCCATATGCAACCGATTTATGGCAGGAAGGAATCCGGATTACTCCAATTCGAATTTTTAGTAACGGGAAAAAGGTGAAGGATGTTTGGGATTTAATCATCGGAAATGTCAGATTGCCAGTTGTTGGTGATGATATTCTTGCCATGGTTGGCGGATGTACGGTAGGTGAAAAAGAACTCGTTAAACTTCTCAATCAATATGGCGCAAAAACTGTCAATGAAGCTATCTCTGAAATCTTTGATTCTACTGAAAAGATGGCAAAGCAAATGATTAAACAAATTCCAAACGGAGTTTACGAGGGAGACTGGTTGGTTGTTGATGATGGCTTTAATCATGAGGCAGAAATGAAAATCAAGGTAAAGGTAACGGTGGAAGATGAGCATATGCATTTTGACTTTACAGGAACATCCCAGCAGACAAAAGGATACGTAAATGCTCCGTTACCCGTTACGATTTCTTCAGTTATGATTTCCTTTTTCATGTTGACTGAAAAAGAAATAGCCCATAATGAAGCTATCCAAAGATGTATCTCCATCTATGTACCGGAGGGGACAATGCTAAATCCAGTATTTCCGGCTGCCTCTGGATTTGGTAACCATTTAAGCGATCAAATTTGTTCTGCCATTTTCATCGCTTTATCAAAGGCACTGCCGGAACAAGTAACGGCAGGTTGGAATTCCCTGTTATGCTCTATTTTAAACGGTACCGATGAACGTACACAAAAGCCTTTCGTTGATATTATGTTAATTAGCAGTAAAGGTGGAAGCGGCGGTACAAAAGGGGCGGATGGATATGACCATATCGGGTTAATCGCTTCGGGCGGTGCTCTTGCCGCACAGGATCCTGAAATGTTTGAATTAACGCTTCCACTTACATTACAAAAATATGAATATGCTACCGATTCATGCGGAGCAGGTGAGTGGAGAGGCGGCTTAGGTGTAGAGGTTATCTTTACAATCAATGCTGACGGTGTTCAGGCAAGTGTGTTTGGTGATGGCGGTAATGAAACTACTGCCGCCCCTGGCATTCTAGGTGGCACAAATGGTGCAGTGAATTATATTCAATTTGAATATCCAAATCAAACCATGTATAACAGCTATACAAAAGACTTAATTTCCAATATTCCAAAAGGAACCATATACAAACAGTTGGCCGGCGGTGGTGGCGGATACGGAGACCCGAAAAAACGGCCAGCTGAACTGGTAGCAAAAGAGGTTCGATATGGGTATATTTCAAAAGAATTTGCCAAAGACCAATATGGTGTAGTGATTTCAGATGTAAAAAAGGGAGAAATCGCTCAGCTCTTAAGATAAACCTATTAATAAGCTCATTAGCCTTGGTATGTCGGATGAAGACATATCAAGGTTACTACTTAATTTCAAAATAAATAAGTTTAGTGATTTGATTACTAAGAATTAATACCTTATTAGATAATGTATAAATCATCTCGTTCGAAACATGGATTGATTGGATGGCCATTAGAGGAGGAAATAGAATGAGACTTAAACTAATGATCTTATTGATAGTCAGCCTATTATTTATTTCTGCTTGCGGAAAGACAGAATCCACTAAAACTGCGGGTACTAAAGCCAATGGAAGTGCATCTGATTATAAAATAGGTATCTCCATTCCAATGGAAGCCAATAATTCGATTAAAACATGGTATAAAGCAATTCAGGCTAGAGCTGACGTCTATGGATTTAAAGTGATGGGGATTGACGCACAAGGTGATGCAAGTAAACAATCCAGCGATATCAATACCTTGATTGGACAGGACATAGATGCATTAATTGTCTGGCCCTTGGATTCAAAAGCCATTCAACCTGCATTAGTCAGGGTAGCAGATAAGGGGATTCCTGCGTTTGGGATTGATTTTAATGTTCAAAAGGGTGGAGACGATTTTGGACTTGTGAATCAAATTATTGCCGGAAGAGAATCGGCAGCCATCACTGTTGCCAAATTATTTGCAGACTCCTATTCTGAAGCAGACGTTGCAGGTATTGGATTTGCTATCCCGGTTCCTGGAAATCTCTTTGTAATGGATAAATACAAATCTGAACTTAAAAATTATCCAAATTTAAACTTTGTAGGTCAAAAGGATAATCCGTCAGATAATATTGCGGGTGCAGAGCCGCTTATGAAAAATCTATTAACAGCCAATCCTACTATTAAAGCCGTATTTGCCTATAATGACGAAAGTGCTATCGGTGCCTCCCAGGCGGTAAGTAATGCAGGGGGAGAATTGTATTCAAAAGACAATAAAGAAGGCATGATGATTGTAGGCTTTAATGCTGAAGCAGGTGGCATTCAAGCGATTAAAAACGGCAAAATGTATGCGACATTTAATATTAATCCTGTAAAAAGCGGTGCCATCCAAGTGGATTTTATTCATGATTATTTAGTCGAGGACAGCAAGGACTCCATCGCAAAGGAAATAATTGTTCCATCTCCAATAATTGACCAGTCTAATGTTAATGAATTTATTTCATGGGAGGAAGAATTGAAGTTAGTGAAAGATCTAAAATTTGATGCACTGAAAGAAAGTGGAGCTAAATGACAATAGCACTAACGAAAACAGATACACCCTTTGCATTGGAAATAAAGAATATTTCTAAGTTTTTCCCAGGAGTGGTAGCTTTAAATCAAATTTCAATGAATATAGAATGGGGTACCATTCATGGGATTGCCGGCGAAAACGGCTCAGGTAAATCTACCTTGCTAAGGATTATAAGCGGAATGGAGAAGCCGGACCAAGGAGAGGTCCTTTACAATAGCCTTTCTGCAAAGGAATCACATAAGCTTCTTCAGAAAGATGTAGCTATGGTTACGCAAGAGCCTTCCTTAGTCAACTCTCTATCTGTCGCAGAAAATATTTCGATTGGCAGGAGAAGTCAAAATGAATCTAGATGGCTGGTGAATTGGAAAAAACATATGCAAATAGCTTCGGATTATCTAGAAAAATTAGGGGTAACCGACATTGATTTGAAGTGTAAAGTGGAACATTTGTCACCTGATAAACAACAATTAATATTAATTGCACGTGCATTAGCCTCAAACCCGAAAATATTATTATTGGATGAAGCGACAAGCTCGTTATCTGAAGATCAGACACTTACACTGTTTTCCGTATTAGAAGGACTAAAAGCAGATGGTTTGTGTATTATTTTTATTTCACATCGTTTAAAAGAATATACTCGGTTATGTGATTACGTAACAATCTTAAGAGATTCTAACTATATTAGAGACCTGAACCATGAGGACATGACGGAGGATTTCATCGTGACGTCAATGGTCGGCAGAGAATTGAAGGATTATTATCCTGAAAAAGAAGCAACTCAAACGGAAGAGGAAGCGATTGCCTTTCGGGATTTTAGTTGTCGTCAAGTGAAAAATGTTTCGTTCTCCGTTAAAAAAGGGGAAATCTTTGTCTTAGCTGGTCTAGATGGGTGTGGACGAAGTGAACTACTAAAAGGTTTATTCGGCGTCATTCCCACAAAAGGATTTTTAGAGGTCTATGGAGAGAATATGAAATTTAGAAATCCAAGAGAGGCGATGGATAAGGGCTTTTCATATATCCCTGGCGAAAGAAAATCAGAAGGGATTATTGCGGAAATGTCTATCATGGAAAATGCCATGTTAAGTTATCGAAGCCAAAAACCGTTCTGGAAATGGATTGAACGGAAATTTGAAAAAGAAAAATTTCTTGAAATGAAAGAATCCATGCAGATTAAAGCGCCATCGATTCATACTCTTATTAAGACTTTATCTGGGGGGAATCAGCAAAAGGTGGTTTTAGCTAGAGCATTAGCGTTAAAGCCAAAATTTCTTTTGTTAGAGGAACCTACAAGAGGAATCGATGTTGGTGCTAAAGCAGAAATCTATAAATTACTTCGTGAATTAACGAAGCAGGGAGTCACCGTCATGATTTCTACCTCAGAATTGCCAGAAGCGATTGGGATTGCCGATCGAATCGGAGTCATGTTTCGCGGGAGCCTGCAGAAGATATTACATGAAGATGAGATGTCGGAAGAAAAAGTGATGCACTATGCAACAGGAAATTAATTTGGCAGGAGGTGTGCAATGGAAAATGTTGTTGTGAAAAACCAGCTGCAACAAAAAGAAAATAATCAAGTTAAAAAAAACCTGCTCAAATTAGTAGGTATAGGACCGCTATTAATCCTATTATGCGCCATCATGAGTTTATTAAACCCAGCCTTTCTAACGTTTTCGAACTGGATTAATCTATTAAATTCAATTTCCGCCATCTGGATAATGGCAATGGCGATGACATTGGTATTAATTTCTGGCGGGTTTGATTTATCCGTTGGTGCTAGTCTAGCATTTAGCGGGTTGGTTCTAGTTAAGTTAGTGTATGTAGGTGTTCCGGAATTATTGGCTATCGCTATTACGTTACTTGTCGTTCTTATCATAGGTATGATGACAAATGGATTCTTTATTGGCAAGCTAGGTTTGAATTTTTTCGTTGTCACGCTCGGAACGATGTCCTTGTTTCGCGGAACCGTGTATGTTTGGACGGACGGGCAAACACAATATGCCGATACATTACCAATTGTTAGTTTCTTAGGGAATGGATCCATTGGAACTATACCTGTCTCGATCATCATCATGTTTGTAATATTCCTCATTACTCATCTCTTTTTAAAATACACTCAATTTGGCAGAGGAATTTATGTGGTTGGCGGAAACTCAACAGCTGCTAAATTGTCAGGTATAAAGGTCCCGCTCATTCTGATTGGTGTATATGGCATGAGTGCTTTATATGCTAGTATTGCTGGAATAATTGAAACAGGTAAATTAGCATCTGTTTCACCAACAATTGGCTCTGGTCTGGAATTGTTGGTAGCAGCAGCAGTATTGCTTGGTGGAACCTCTTTTAAAGGTGGAGAAGGGACAGTCATTGGTACTACTTTAGGTGTACTATTTATTGGAGTCCTTCAAAATGGCTTGAGTCTATCCGGTATCTCCTCATACTGGCAGGAGGTCATCACAGGAGGAATCCTCATTTTTGCGATTTTATTAAACTATTTTAAAGCCAAACAAACTTAAAACTGGACGAGACTCCTTTATTTGGATAAAGACAATAAATTAAAACACGTTATCTATAACGTGTTTTTTCTCTGCATATGATATGATTAAATTCCTATTGAGAATGAAAGACTCTGCCCAATAAGACTGTTATAATAATCTAAAAATTTATAATTAAATGTTATTGACAACATATTTGAAATCTGATAATTTAAATACAAACTAAATGGATAGGAATAATACAAGTTCGATCAGACCACTGAAGACCTTGAAACGTTTGAGATATTCAAGCGTTCAGGGTCTTTTTTGTTTTAAAAAGGTTGTATACGTTCCTAATTAATTGGTTGGACCATTGGGTGTTCCCACCAAAATACAAATGATAAGGAGTGAAGGGAGCTGTTATACCACTTATACATAGAGCATTTTGAAATTAGTGAAATGATTAAACTACGAGAAGTTAGCAAAGCACGAACAGCAATGGAGAACCACTTGATTAGTGTCGAAAGAACTTTAAAAACAAGGGAGGAAAGAAGCAAATGACTGCTAAGTTAATATCGGAGAAAAAAATAGGTGGATTTATCACTGTCCTGTTTGGATTTCTTTCCTTACATGAAGCAAAAAGACTCTATCCTTTCAGCAAAAATATATTAACAGGAGATCATATTTTTCCGGTTTTTATTGGTGTTCTACTTTTGTTATTTGGGATTAGTTTATTATTTGAACAAATAAATGAAGGGCCTAAAGCTGATATCCCAAAAGGAGAAACTAGATTTATCTTAATTTCTTGCATTAGCATCTTGTTTATTTATTGCTTTTTCATCACAATCCTTGGATATGCCTGTAGTACATTCATCATATCTGCTTTCTTACTAAAAGTGATCGGACACTATCGTTGGAATTTTTCTCTTTTACTAGGAGGGGTACTGACGGCTGTTATTTATTTTCTATTCATTGTCTTATTAAAAACACCGCTACCAAGTGGATATTTTACATTTTAGAAAGAAGGCAGCAAAATATGGAATCATTTTTGGCTTTGTTAAATGGCTTCAGTGAAGTAATCACACCTTTCAATCTGTTGATCGTATTGCTGGGTTCTCTGCTCGGAACTTTAGTCGGCGTTCTTCCCGGTTTGGGACCAACATCTGCGATTGCCATTCTTTTGCCGGTCACTACAATTCTGAGTCCAGTTCAAGGTTTGATGATGATGGCAGGTATTTATTACGGAGCGATGTATGGCGGCTCAACTACTGCAATTCTCATGAATATTCCTGGTGAATCGTCATCTGTACCAACCACATTAGACGGTTACCCGCTTGCTAAGCAGGGTAGAGCAGGTGCTGCCCTTGGCATAGCGGCAATAGGCTCTTTTATTGCGGGCATAATCGGACTGGTTGGGCTAGTTCTTTTTACTCCCTTTTTGGCCGACCAAGCACTGAAATTTGGTCCGCCGGAATATTTCACAATTATGCTACTGGCTTTATTGGTCCTTTTTAATTTAACTGGCTTCTCTTTTAATAAATCAGTCATTATGGGGTTGTTTGGCTTCTTATTTTCGATGGTCGGCATCGGGATGACGTCAGGAGTACCAAGATTTGACTTTGGCTTCAGTTTCTTAAGTGGCGGCTTCGAAATGGTTAGTATCATCATCGGCTTATTTGCGATTACAGAAATTTTAAAGGGACTCGAGGAAAAACGCAAGTCCATCCAACAGGTGAAGATTTCAGGGATTTACCCGAACAGCCAAGATTTAAAACAGAGTAAATTATCGATTTTAAGAGGCAGCTTGCTTGGTTTTTTTCTTGGGATTTTACCTGGAGTATCCGCAACCATTACAGCATTTTTATCTTACGATTTAGAAAAAAAGCTGTCTAAGCACCCCGAGAAATTTGGAAAGGGTGCCATCGAAGGCGTTGCCGGGCCTGAGTCCGCTAACAACGCAACCAGCTCGGGCGGATTTATTCCCTTGCTTGCATTAGGTATACCGGCATCACCGCCGCTAGCTGTTTTATTAGCAGCACTTATGATCTATGGTTTGACACCGGGCCCCATGCTATTTGAACAAAACAGTCAGGTTGTTTGGACCGTAATTGCAAGTATGTTTATAGGAAATATTATACTTTTAATCTTAAATCTGCCTTTAGTAGGATTATGGGCAAAACTAACAAATGTGCCTTTTGGAATTTTAGCTCCTATTATTCTTTTAATTAGTATCTTTGGTGCCTTTACTGTCAGAAACAGTATGTTCGACGTCGTTGTTGCCGTTATTTTCGGGGTGTTGGGTTATTTTTTCCACAAATATCAATGGCCTATTATTCCATTTATCCTTTGCATCGTGTTAGGTCCAAAAATAGAAAGAAATTTTATCCAATCACTAGAAATGGCAGCTGGGAACCCCTTGATTTTTGTACAGCGTCCGATTTCATTAATTATTTTAGTCACCGCTGTAATGATTTTAATTCTATCGATAATTCTTGTGAAAAGAACGAAAAAAAGAGTCCTACAAGAAACTGGAGACCAAATGGAATTTTCCTAAATAAATGATTTTGGAGGGTATATGATGAAAAAGCTTTTTGCACTTTCGTTTGCAGTACTGTTATTAGTCGGGATCCTTCTTACCGGATGCACAACAAACACTAAAAGTAATTCAGAAAAGAAAGAAAACGAGGAGAAAAAGACAAGCGCTGATTATCCAACCAGACAAATTGAGTTAGTTGTCCCTTTTGCAGCTGGAGGCGGTGTGGATTTAGCAGCACGCTCTGTAGCTGACTATTTAAGTCAAGAGTGGGGACAGCCAATTGTCGTAACAAACAAGCCAGGTGGAGGAGGAATCATTGGTGCCCAATATGCCTTAAAAGAGGCTAACCCTGATGGATATACAGTTCTGGCAAATAACGTATCAACCACTACTATGTATGAAGCAGGAACGACAAAGCCTGTTGTTTCGAATATGGAAAATAAATTTGCAGCCCGTATTGCTGCTGGTACCCCTGCTTATGCGGTAAAGGCTGATGCTGAATGGGACACATTTGAAGAATTTTCAGAATGGGTCAAGAAGAATCCCGAAAAATTAACATGGGCAAGTGTTGGCCCTGCCGGTTTTTCATCCTTTGTGGCTGCACAATGGTTTGAATCACTTGGGATCGATTTTAATAAAACACAAATGGTGTCATCTGAAGGTACCTCTGACTCGGCCGCGAAGTTAGCAGGAGGACATGTTGTATTGGCCATTCATACTGTTGGGGAGCTAGCTCCGCTTGTAGAAGCAGGAAAGATTAAATTGCTTGCGGTTCAATCGCCTGAACAAAGCCCTCTTTTCCCAGATGTTCCAACTACACAAGAAGCTGGATTTGACGGCTTAACGATTAAATGGTGGACTGGATTATCTTTCCCGGCAGATACACCTGATGAAATTATTCAAAAATGGGAGAAAGCAGTAGAAAAAATGGAAAAGGATGAAACGTTTTTACAGCAATTAGAAAAAATTAAGCTAGACCCAGCCTATCTAAATTCAGACGATTTCACGAAAGAGGTTGAAAAGGAGACAAAAGAATTAACAAAATTGGCGGAAGATACAGGAATTCGGAAGTGAAAAATAATAGGAATGAGGGATTACAATGACAAAACGTAATAGGGAAATAAAATTAGGAGCCTTTTTTCAAATACCTGGACATCAGATTGGCGCTTGGAGGCATCCGAAAGCGGCGGCTGATCAGGTAATGAATTTTCAGTTTATTAAAAAATTAGCCCAAACGGCTGAACGCGGAAAGTTTGATATGCTCTTTCTTGCGGATCATAGTGCGGTTAAATTTACAGATAAACTGGCACTTGAGCAAAGTGTTAATACCTCTTTTGAGCCTTTTACATTATTATCTGCCCTTTCAACTGTGACTGAGAACATTGGACTCGTAGGTACTGTATCCACTACTTATAATGAACCTTTTCATGTGGCAAGGAGATTTTCATCACTTGATCATATAAGTAACGGGCGTGCTGGCTGGAATGTAGTGACATCATACCAGGAAGAAGAAGCACGAAACTTTAATCTGGAAAAGCAACTTTTGCATTCAACACGCTATCAACGGGCTGAAGAGTTCGTGGATGTAGTCAAAAAACTATGGGACAGCTGGGAAGATGATGCGCTTGTTTTCGATAAGGAATCAGCTAAATTTGCTGACTCCTCTAAAATGCATGAGATTAACCATAAAGGGGAATGGTTCACCGTTGCTGGTCCATTAAATATTTCCCGCCCCATTCAAGGGCATCCAGTAGTGGTGGAAGCAGGTGCATCTGAAGCGGGGATGGAGCTTGCAGCACGTACGGCAGAAGTCGTTTTCACAGCTTGGCAAACACTCGAGGAAGCTAAGGATTTCTATCGTGATTTAAAGGATAGAATGGGTAAATACGGACGTTCTCCAGAAGAGCTTAAGATTATGCCGGGGATATATCCTGTTATTGGGAGAACGGTGGAGGAAGCTGATGAAAATCAAAAGCTTCTAAATAACTTGATCCCTGAAGAAGCAGGGGTAGCTCTTTTATCGAGAATGATTGGTTTTGACTTATCTGGTTATGATGTTGATGGTCAATTTCCAGATGTGACGGTAGAAAAAGTGAATGCTGGAAAAAGTCGTTTTCAGTTAATAAAGGATAAGGCAGATAGGGAAGGCTTGACTATCCGACAGTTGTATCAACAGATAGCAGGTGCTCGCGGACACCGTGAAATCAAAGGGACACCTGAGCAAATTGCTGATCAAATGCAAGAATGGTTTGAAAATGGAGCAGCAGACGGCTTTAATGTAATGCCTCCTTACTTTCCGGGAGGATTGGATGACTTTGTGGATCTTGTCATTCCGATTTTACAGAAACGAGGATTGTTCAGAATTGAATATACAGGAAAAACCTTAAGAGAGAATTTAGGTTTAAAACGGCCGGCAAATACACTAGTAGAAGGGAAGAATTTTGTTCAAATTAATTAAAATAATAGTTGGAAATATAGAGATCATTACTTTAAATAAGGAGTGATGCAAATGAGAAATTCTCTCGCGAAGGTGCGAAAAAAACGAAAAACTAATAGAAAAAACCCGTCTTTTAGACTAACCTACTGATATGAGACACTATAAAACACCCTCGAAATGGTACACTTATTAAAAGTACTAATTCGGAGGTGTTTTTGCGTGGGCAAAAACGTTTATTCAAGTGAAACAAAGTGGGCAGTAGTAAAGGATAAAATGAGTGGGCAGTTTACAAATCAAGAAATTATGAAAAAGTATGGGATAAAAAATGTATCCCAAATTAAGACATGGATGAAATGGTATCGTGAAAATCAAGTAAACAGATTTAATCAGCCGATTGGTAAACAGTACACCTATGGACATGGGCCGGATTCTCAAAGTGCCGAAGAAAAGAAAGAGAGTCAAATTACACATTTAAAAATGGAGAATGAAATCTTAAAAAAGTATTTGGAGATCGAAAAGGAGTTGAGAAAGAAGTAGTTCTCCTGTTAGTACATAGGTTACGTAAAAAGTATACCGTTACAGCTATTTTAGCAGCTTTAGATGTCCCCAGATCGACTTACTACCGATGGGCATCTAATCCAGAAGTCAAATTGTCCAGGTATGAAGAGACAATTATTTCACTATGTATTGAAACAAAATATCGTTATGGGCACCGAAAGATTACACAATTACTAAAACGTAAGTATCAAATAAAGCTAAATCGAAACACAGTTCAACGCATTATGCAGAAACATCATTTACAATGTCGAGTGAAACCTAAACGAAAATGGAAATCTCAAGGAGAATCGGTGATTATTGCGCCCAACCTAATACAACGTGATTTTAAGGCAGCTTTGCCTAATCAAAAGTGGGTAACGGATATCACCTACATACAGTATGGTTCTTCTACACTCTATCTATCGACCATAATAGACTTATACAATAATCAAATTGTGTCTTATAAGTTGTATACACATCAACAAACACCTTTAGTTATTGATACATTAATAGAAGTGTTAGAAGTAAGAGGTAACCCTAAAGGCGTTATCATACATTCGGATCAAGGCAGTGTATATACTTCATATGCATATCAAAATCTAGTAAAAGAGAAGAACTTGGTCAGTAGTATGTCAAGAAGGGGGAACTGTTGGGATAATGCAGTTATTGAATCGTTCCACTCAAATCTAAAATCAGAGGGATTCCAGTACGTGAAGTTTAATTCAATGTCTTTAGAAGCGGTCAGAGAGCAAGTGGACCAATATATAAAATATTACAATGAAGAACGTATCCAAGAAAAATTAGGCTACCACACACCATTAGAATATGGTAGCATGGCAGCCTAAGAAGGTGTTTTATTAATGTCTCATATGCCTAAGTCAGTCTACTTTGACGGGTTTTTTCTATTACCTAAACACGGTAACGATTAAATTGATTATTTCTCTTCGACTGTTTTTACAGGACCATGATTTTTGAAATAGCCTGCGGCAAGTACCAATACTGTTATTATTGCTAGAATTGTATAATAAACCGCTCCGTGTGGAATATTTACTAATTTATTTAAAGATTCATCTTTTAAAATCATCTCTCCGGCAGTCCATGTAAGAATTCCAGCACCTATATAGGCAATCCAAGTATATTTTTCCATAAGCATTACAATAAACTTTGAGCCAAATATCATAATCGGGATACTAACAAGTACACCCAGCGCAATCATTCCGATATGTCCATGTGCTGCTCCTGCTAAAGCCACCACATTATCCAAACTCATCACAGCATCTGCAATAATAATGGTTTGAACAGCTTTAAACAGGCTATTATATGACTTAATCGTATTGTCTCCTTCATCTTCAACCAATACTTTGTACGCTATCCAAAGTAGAAGGATACCGCCAAAAATGTTGACGTATGGTATTTGCAGTAGGTAAACAATTATGGTTGCAAATCCAATTCGTAAAAGTACAGCACCTGCTGTTCCCCAGAAAATAGCTTTATTTTGTAAATGCTTTGGCAGGTTTCTTGTTGCCATCGCAATGACAACTGCATTATCTCCGGAAAGTATGATATCAATTAGTATAATTTTAAGTAAAGCTACAAGTGCTCCCGATGATACTGCAACACCAAGTGTTAGAAATAAATTTTCCATCCTTCATTGATATCTCCTTTATATGGAATGAGGGAAGATTGTCCCATCATAAATGAAAACATCCTTATTCTTTTCATGAACAGGATCATATACCCGTTGTAAAGTTTTGGTTATTTACAACAATACATTATACAATACTTTTAGAAAATGACAAGGTTAATAGATTGAAGGATTTCCATATTATTCAAGCGTTTTTTGATGATGATTGATATAAGCTGTTTACTTCTTCAGTCGGTAAGTACAATGGTGTACCTATTCCAGGTGACCTATCCCTCTACAGAATCATCCAGCTTCAATGGTAAAAATGCATAGTCTCCGTCTCTAATCATCTTGCATTTACGAACCGCTACAGGCTGTGTAAAAATAGGACCATCAAGTACAGTTGTATGAAATTCACCGCCTTCTCCGCAAGGGTCAATCCCACGATCTTCAAGCTCCTTCACGTATTCATGGGTTAGTGTTCGTCCTAAATCGTCTTCTCTCATTCCTAATGATAAGTTTACTGTTACAATGATTGTTACAAATCCTAGATCGATAAAGTCCTCGACAGCTTTACGATGATCCATTCCCCATAAAGGCATCCCAAGCCTTAATCCAACTTGTTCCGCAACCTTTTCATGCCAGCAGCCATGTACAGGCATATCTAGGTCCCCAGTGACTAATGCTTCAGCACCTTGACTTTTAGCTTTTTCTAAGAGGCCAATAAATACTTTTTCATAATCTTCCCAGCTTGCTGCTGCCGAATATACCGGTAATCCAATCGATTTAGCTTGAGCAGCTATAAGCTCAGGAGGCATGCCATGTGATCTAGAGCGTTTTCCTTTCTCCTCAAGCATTACGATTAGTCCAACAGCTTCTCCAACCTTCATGGAACGATATAAAGCGAGAGAACTATCTTTTCCTCCGCTAAAAGAAGCAATAAATTTATTCCCATGGGCACCATTTTTCCAATCCTTGAATCCTTTCACTTCCGTTTCACCCTTTTTGTTAATGACTTTATCCATAATAATTATATATTTAATCAAGGTAGGAGGGATAGCTTAATGAAATTAAAGGGTTTCAATGAGTGGTTGTCGAAGTTTGACATATAAGAGGATTTGATAAATTCCAATCCTTATATGAAAGACCTCTATAAAACTTATCTGGAGTGATAACTATGAAAAAACTAATCATTGTTCCAATTGATGATTCCCTTAATTCTCATCAAGCACTTAAATATGCATGCACAGTTGCTAAAGAAACGGATGCTGATATTGTTCTAATAAATGTTCAGCCTAGCTATCATTCAACGCCAAATATCCATCGGTTTATATCGAGTGCAGCAATTCAAGAATATATCCAAGAAACAGCAGAAGAAATTTTAGAAAAAGCTATACAAACAATAAACAATCAAGAAGTCCATCTAGAAAAGGTTATTCGTACTGGTATTCCGAAGGTCGAGATAACTAATTTAGCTAAAGAACGGAATGCATCTCATATTATTATGGGGACACGTGGTCTAGGAGCCGTTAAAAGTGCTGTTATCGGAAGTGTGAGCTTAGGTGTATTACAGCTTGCTACATGTCCTGTAACGATGGTGCCTTGACAGGGAAGAAGCAACAAATTCAGCGAAAAATCTATATGATGATCGATCAAATACTAATAGAAAAAACTCGTCATTTTGGCGAGTTTTTTTCTATTAGTCCTTTATACAGATTACTGAAACACCTAAAAAAAATTTGTCATTAATCGATATATCGATTAAAATAAACGATATATTAATGGACTAGGAGGTATAAAATGAAAAAAAGAAAAGGCTTTGTTCAATTAGCCGTACTGCATCTGCTTCAAGAGGAATCTATGCATGGATATCAAATCATGAAAGAGTTAGAGGACCGTTCTGATGGATTATATAACGCAAGTGCCGGTACTATTTATCCCGCACTTCAAGATCTCCTCGATGAAGGGCTGATTATCCTACAGGAAGATTCAGATAAGAAGGTCTATCGAATTAACCTCAATGGTGAAAACCGTTTAAATGAATATCATCATCTTGAGGAATTCGATTTCTGGCTGGAATGGAAGGAAAGACAATTCTGGAGAAATTCAAAAGAAGCTGTCCATGTAAAGAAAGCCATCAAACAATGGGAATTCGAGCTAAGAAAAACGATCAAGCATATTCGTTCAGAACCAGCAAGAACGGTACAGTTAGTTGCATTAATTGAAGAAACAACCGAACGTTTAAAGAAAGAATTTAGCTAAATAAGGGGAAAGTTCATGAACTCCATGAAAAAGTTGCTTCACTACATAAAACCATATAGATGGTTTGCTGTCCTAGGGCCTATCCTGATGTGCATCGAAGTGGCGATGGACTTACTTCAGCCAACCATTATGCAAAAGATAATTGATGAGGGAATTGCCAACCAAGATAATGCCTATATCATTAAACTCGGTCTATTATTGCTGCTAAGCGCTTTTATTGGATTAATTGGCGGAGCAGGAAGCTCGGTTTATGCTGCGAAAGCAGCCGTTGATTTTTCAAGTGATATTCGGCGGGATCTGTATAAAAAAATTACATGTTTTTCCAGCCAAAATACCGATTCTTTCGGAACAGGTAAATTAGTTACGATCGTGACTAATGATATTGCAGCCATTCAATCATCCTTAATTATGACGCTTCGTGTATTTGTACGTGGACCGCTATTGTTTATTGGTTCTGTCATTATTGTTTGGACAACTGCCCGTGAACTGTTTCCTGTATTACTCGCAGCTATTCCGATTTTAATACTATTTATTTATTATTTTTCAAAAAAAACAGGTGACCTGTTTTCTTATGTGCAAAAAGCGATGGATATGGTCAATACAAAGCTGCAGGAAACTCTGGCGGGAATTCGGGTAATAAAAGCATTTGACCGTCAGTCGTATGAGAAGAAAGAGTTTCATCGTATCAATAACCTTTTAACCAAACGAAATTTGTCTGCAGAACAGGTGATTCTTACGCTTATGCCGCTTTTGATGTTCGTTGTGAATATCGGGATTGTTGCGGGAATCTGGCTTGGTGCGATTAAAGTAAATGAAGGGACTCTACAGGTCGGCGTTATTCTTGCTTTTATTAATTATTTAAACATTATGATGAACGGTTTAATGAGCAGCAGTCATGTTCTTATGCAAATTACCCGCTCCTTTCCATCTGCTGGCCGGATTGTTCAAGTACTTGAGACGGAAATTGATATTGTGGAGACCGACTATCCTGTATCACCGAAAAAGGTATTCGGAACTATCGAGTTTAAGAATGTTTATTTCAGCTATAGTAAAAATGGCGAATACGTATTAAAGGATCTCTCCTTTACTGTGAAGGAAGGAGAAACGATTGGAATAATTGGACCGACGGGGAGCGGAAAGTCAACGTTAGTTAAACTGATTCCCCGTTTATATGACTCAGATTCTGGAGAGATATTCATCGACGGGATCAATCTAAAAGACTATTCGATTCAAGGTCTTCGCTCAGGTATTGGCTTTGTACCTCAGAAAGCCACGCTGTTTTCGGGCAGTATTGAAGAAAATTTACGATATGGAAAAGACGAAGCGACAATAGTCGACATGGAGTCAGCCGCCCAATCAGCCTCAGCAAGTGAATTTATCGAAGAGCTCGAAGCAAGATTCTCTCACTTCCTTACTCAAGGTGCAACGAATTTGTCTGGCGGTCAAAAACAGCGTCTATCAATGGCACGTGCTTTTATTAGAGAACCTGGCATTCTGATTCTCGATGATTCAACTTCAGCGATTGACGCGATTTCTGAGTCAAAGGTTCAGCAAGCCCTAAATAGAACCTTTCCAACCACAACTGTCTTCATTATTTCATCGAAAATTTCATCCATCATTCACGCTGACAAGATTCTTGTCATGGAGGACGGAAAAATTGTTGCGAATGGCACACATGAAGAGTTATTGAGTAATAGTGAACTATATCAGGATATCTATCAAACACAACAGGGAAGGCAGGTGGCAGTCAATGAATAAGCCTTCTGCTCCGAACATTATTGGCAGAGCACGAGGCCCTAGAGGAATGAATGGGCCAGCAGAGAAAGCAAAGGATCGGAAAGGAACGTTGCTAAGAATTTGGTACTATATGGAAAGACAAAAGGGAACACTTATTGCTTCGGTTCTTTTTGTTATTATCTCAACCTTGCTGGGTCTAATTGGACCATATTTGATTGGTGTAATTATCGATCAATATATCATCCCAAAGGATATAACGGGAACGTTACGAATGCTTGTGTTACTTGCGGTCATCTACACGGCTAGTGCCATATTTACTTGGCTTCAATCCTTCACAATGGTACGGGTCTCCCTACATACGATTCGCCATTTGCGTCAGGACTTATATGATAAATTTCAGACGCTTTCGTTAAGGTTTTTTGATAAACATTCTCATGGAGACCTGATGAGTCGGGTAACGAATGATATCGAGAGCTTAAATAACTCCCTCAGTCAAAGTGTTAGTCAAATTCTATCAACTGTTTTAATGGCTTCAGGGGTTACGATAGCCATGTTCTCACTCAATTGGATTTTAGCCATTACAGCATTATTCATTATACCTTTGATGATTTTTACAACGAAAAAAATCATTAAATACAGCAGTAATTATTTTATTAAAAGGCAGCGCGATCTGGGAGAACTCAACGGATTTGTTGAAGAATCCATTTCAGGTTTCGAAGTTGTTACGTTATTTGGCAAAGAAGAAAAAATGAATCTTGAGTTTTCTGAGATTAACGAACGATTACGTCATTCTGCGATGAATGCCGATATGGTTTCAGGCTTTGTCGGACCGACGAATAACTTTATTAACAACTTAGGTTTAGGTTTACTTATCGGAATAGGCGCGGTTATGACGGTTGAGGGGATGACGACCGTTGGGGTTATTGCTGCATTTGTAACTTATTCTCGTCAGTTCTTCCGTCCGATCAACCAGCTTTCAAGCTTGTTCAATATGCTTCAATCGGCTATTGCGGGAGCTGAACGAGTGTTTGAAGTGATGGATGAAACCCCCGATATCGTCGATCATTACAATGCAGTCTCTATTGATTCATTAAAGGGGGATGTTGAATTTTCACATGTTGACTTTAGCTATGATAATAGCAGACCCATCCTGAAAAATATAGATTTTCAAGTAAAAGCAGGAGAGAAAATTGCCTTAGTCGGACCGACTGGATCAGGTAAAACTACCATTATTAATCTATTAATGAGATTTTATGATGTAACTACAGGTGAAATCAAACTAGACGGACAGAATATAACTCAATATAAAGTAAGCGATTTACGAAAAAAAATCGGCATCGTGCTTCAGGATACCTTTTTATTTTCCGGGACAATAATGGAAAATATTCGCTATGGTCTTCTTGAGGCATCAGACAAAGAAGTGATTGAGGCAGCAAAAATGGCCTCGGCCCATAACTTTATCAAGCATTTACCACTGGGATATCAAACGCTCATTACCTCGGGAGGCTCGAACTTAAGTCAAGGACAGCGTCAGCTGCTCGCAATTGCGAGAGCCATTTTAGCAGACACAGATATTCTTATACTTGATGAAGCAACTTCAAGCATTGATACAAGAACGGAAATGGAAATTCAACAAGGACTCATCCATTTAATGGAAGGGCGCACGAGCTTTGTCATTGCACACCGATTAAAAACAATTGAAAATGCTGATCAGATATTGGTGATTCACAATGGAGAAATAATCGAAAAAGGGAAGCATGAAGAGCTTCTAAAGAATAAAGGATTTTACTGCAGTATGTATGAGAGTCAGTTTATGCTGGGATAAAAACAAAGAGATAGTTGTTTTGTAGATAAAATACCATTTCATTCAATTATAGATTTGAAGAAAGCCGCGGAATGTTTAGGTACAAAAAAAGCACTCACACATGTTGATAAAATATGTTTGTGGGTGTTTTTTAGTTTATAGGAAAGGTAAGGCGATGAAGTAGAATCCGAAATGAATATGTAAAATTTGTGTTAAAAGGATACCATTCATGTCGCATAACCATATTTTTTAGCATATTTTATTGTAACCAAGAGGAAAGGTAGAGGTTACAAAAATGTCTAGAATTCTCGCCATTTCTGATATTCACGGTCATGCTGAAGGGGTTAAAGTTCTTTTAGAGATGGCCAGGTATGACCCACAATCGGACAAGTTATTTTTACTTGGAGATTTTATTGATAGACGTCCGTTTACATGGAGTTCAATCGAATACATTAAAGAACTGACCGAAAAAGGAGCCTATGCAATTAGAGGTAATACCGATTGCTTCTACAAGAAGAATAAAAATGGGTATAAAAATAAGAAACCCTTACCAGGCTTTACGATTAAATTTATTGAATCCTTGCCCTTGTATATCGAGCATGAAAACTATTTATTCGTTCATGCTGGAATTCGTCCAGGTATTCCACTTCATCGGCAATCTTTCAAGGATTTAACAGAAATACGGGAACCTTTTTGGAAAACCCCTTACCCGTATGCTAAATTTGTCGTGTTTGGTCACACTCCTACCGAAAAAATGGGAGCAAATCCTGGGGAGATTTGGTTTGGCCCAGGTATGCTTGGGATTGATACAGGGGCGAAACACGACTATCGATTAACATTAGTTAACTTAACAGAAGACATTAGTTATTCTATTTCAACAAATCCTAAGCATCTGTATAAAGATTTACGTATTTCACCCTTTAAGTAGGTCCGTCAATGATTAGGAAATCTCTTTTCCACTATGAAAATAGTGAAAAAAGTTCATAAAACATTCACAAATAGAATTTTCCATGTTACTATAAGAAAGGTTTATAGAGTATGAAAAGTTCATTGATGTTGGTTAATAAAAATTGACTGTACATCCTGTTCTTTGCATTATATCTATGGCGGGAAGGATTGCTAGTATGATCAAATGCTTAGCTGTCAGCCCACTATAAAACGGAGCATGCACACGCATGATAACCGATTTATGGTGGGTTTTTTTGCGTTTTGATTATCTTTAACATCCATCTATAACAGGAGGACTACTTTATGGCGTTTCATCATTCCCAGCGTATTGCTGAAAGAGCAATTGAAGCTGGTGAGAAAAAAGCATCATTGCCAGTTGGGCACGCGCTTTTACTAGGTTTTTTAGGAGGAGCCTTTATTTCACTAGGTTTTCTCTTAGACATTAGAGTTATTGCAAATTTACCTGAGGAATGGGGTTCCTTTAGCTCATTTTTGGGAGCATCTATTTTTCCTCTGGGACTGATATTAATCGTAATAGCTGGCGGAGAATTATTAACAGGAAATATGATGGTCCTTCCGATTGCTGTTTTTGCGGGGAGAGCAACGGCCGGACAGCTCTTGAATAATTGGCTCTTAATCTTAGTAAGTAATTTCGTTGGAGCAATCTTCGTTGCCTACTTCTTTGGTCACATAGTAGGTTTAACGGAAGCAGGTGCATACCTAACCAAAACGGTTTCGATTGCAGAATCTAAACTGAATGAGACATTTATTCAAAGCTTTATTTCCGCAGTTGGCTGTAACTGGCTTGTATGCTTAGCCGTATGGATGGCTTTTGGTGCAGATGATATTAGCGGAAAATTACTGGCCATTTGGTTTCCAGTTATGGCATTTGTAGCAATTGGCTTTCAACACGTAGTTGCGAACATGTTCGTCATCCCAGCAGCTATCTTCGCCGGGCACCTTACATGGGGAGATTATTTCACTAATTTTATCCCTGTTTTATTAGGTAATGCTTTAGGAGGTACCTTGTTTGTTGCCTTCATTTATTGGAAGGTTCATAAGAATTCACTAGAAGTATTTGCTGAAGAAAAACCCAAAATCAAAAAGGCAGGATAACGATTTTTATTCATTTTATAAAATGAGAAACAAATGTTAACGAAAAGATAAAATCAAGATTATCTACAAGTTAAATAGATTTCTTTACTTTAACAAGGGGGGACTTAAAGTGATAGAAAAGGTGAATGTTCTAATTGATGGAACAGCGCATCAGGCAAAAAAAGGAACTCGTATTTTAGATTATTTACTACAACAAGAAATAGATCATCCGCACATATGCTATTCTGACGTTTTAGGTCCGGTTCAAAGCTGTGACACGTGCATGTGTGAAGTAAACGGCAGCATCATGCGCGCATGTTCTACAGTGATTGAAGACGGAATGGAAATTTTGACCTCGTCTGAGCTTGCAAAGCAGTCGCAGGAAGAAGCAATGGACCGTATTTTAGAAAACCATTTATTATACTGCACCGTCTGTGACAATAACAATGGAAATTGTCGGATACATAACACGGCAGAAATGATGGGAATTGAACACCAATCACGTCCACATCGTTCGAAAGGCTACGAAGTGGATCTGTCTCACCCATTTTACCGGTATGATCCAGATCAATGTATCCTGTGCGGTCGCTGTGTGGAGACATGTCAGGATCTTCAAGTGAACGAAACACTATCGATTAACTGGGAAAGCGAGCAGCCTCGTGTATTATGGGACGGTGGAAAAAGCATTAATGAATCCTCCTGCGTATCCTGTGGACAATGTGTGACTGTTTGCCCTTGCAATGCTTTAATGGAAAAATCCATGCTTGGAAATGCTGGATTAATGACAAGTATATCAGATGACCTGCTTACACCAATGATTGACATTGTAAAAGCAGTGGAGCCTGATTACCAAACCATCATGGCAGTTTCTGAAATAGAATCCGCGATGCGTGATACACGGATCAAGAAAACAAAAACCGTTTGTACGTTCTGCGGCGTAGGCTGTTCCTTTGAGGTTTGGACAAAGGATCGTGAGATTCTCAAAATTGAACCATCTGAAAACGCGCCTGTAAACAGTGTTTCCACCTGTGTAAAAGGTAAATTCGGATGGGATTTTGTAAATTCTACTGAACGCATTACAACACCATTAATTCGTCAAGGCGATGTATTTGTTGAGGCTAGCTGGGAAGAGGCTCTTTCTCTCGTTGGGAAGAAATTAGGCGGTATCAAAGAAACTTACGGCCATGATGCCATTGGTTTTATTTCATCCTCCAAAATAACCAATGAAGAAAACTACCTAATCCAAAAACTTGCACGTCAAGTATTTGGAACCAATAATGTGGACAACTGCTCTCGTTACTGCCAGTCACCCGCATCATGGGGGTTACAGCAAACAGGCGGTATTGGTGGGGACTCTGGTACGATTAAAGATATTTCGGGTGCAGGTCTTGTTATCCTAGTAGGCTGTGCGCCTGCAGAAGGACATCCTGTACTTGCGACACGTATTAAGAGAGCACAAAAACTCCACGGACAAAAATTAATTACCGTTGACGTCCGCAGACATGAAATGGGTGACCGTGCTGACTTGTTCGTCCGTCCGAAGCAAGGAACAGACTATGTGTGGCTTTCAGCTATTACAAAGTATATGATTGACCAAGATTGGCATAATGTGTCATTTATTAATGAGCATGTCAATCAGTATGATGAGTTTGTGAAAATGATTGAGCCTTACACGCTTGAAGAAGCAGAGAAAATTACGGGTATCAATAAAGAAACATTAATTCAAATAGCGGAAATGATTCGCGATGCTAACGGTACAGCGATTTGTTGGGGAATGGGTGTAACACAAAATATCGCGGGTTCGCATACATCTGTTGCCATTGCTAATCTGCTTCTTGCTACTGGAAACATGATGCGACCAAATGCTGGTGCCTATCCGTTACGCGGGCACAATAATGTCCAGGGTGCTGCAGATATGGGGACAATGCCAAATATCTTCTCAGGATATCAACCAATATCCGATGACCGAATCCGTGGAAAATTTGAACAGGCTTATGGCGTAGAACTCCCTGCATCTCCAGGACTTGACAATATCCAAATGCTTGAAGCTATTGATAAAGGCAAGATGAAGGCGATGTTCATCGCCGGGGAGGATATGGCATGGGTTGATGCTGACTCCAATCATACTCAGGAAATGCTCTCTAAGTTGGATTTCCTTGTGGTACAAGAAATTTTCCTATCAACAACAGCCCAATTCGCGGATGTTATTTTACCAGGTGCTCCTTCGCTTGAAAAAGATGGAACCTTTACAAATACGGAACGCCGCGTACAGCGCTTGTATCAGGCATTAGAGCCACTTGGGAATAGTAAACCTGACTGGTGGATTCTTACAGAGCTTGCGAAACATATGGGCTTTGATTGGAATTATACTCACCCTAGTGAAATTTTTGCGGAAATGGCAAGTCTAACTCCTTTCTTCAGCCAGTGTAGCTACGATGTTCTTGAAGGGTGGAACAGCTTCCATTGGGGTTCTCCTGATGGCGCAGATACGCCGTTGCTTTATCAAAATGGCTTTAACTTCCCTGATAAAAAAGCACGATTTGGTTTATTTGATTATGTACCGCCAATGGAGTTTCCATCAGAATTTGATCTCTCATTAGATAATGGACGTCTATTAGAGCACTTCCATGAAGGTAACTTAACGCATAAATCAAAAGGACTTAATTACAAATTCCCTAAAGTCTTCGTGGAGGTATCCCATGAGCTTGCAGAAGAGCGCGGTGTAAAGGATGGTTCACTTGTACGTCTTGTATCTCCATACGGGGCAATTCGCCTTCCGGTACTCATTACAGACAGAGTGACAGGTAAGACAGTGTATGTTCCAATGCATTCCACAAGCCATGAGAGTGCTGTTAATCTGCTTACTGGAGGGGCTGTAGATGTGGTGACAAATACCCCTGCATACAAACAAACCAAAGTACGGATGGAGATCCTTGAGCTTGACGGAGAAAATCCGCTGCCAAGGTACAATCCACGAAATGCAACCCGTACTCCGCAATTGGGTCTTGAAATCTACCGTAAGTGGGAACGCGGTGATTACGTTCCAATTACAAGTGTGAACGAGCATATTAAGCCTGGTTTCTATGACAGGAGGAATGCGTAATGGCAAGACCAATTCAGACCATTCAAAAAATAGAACTTACAGAGGAACAAAAGAAAATGCAATCCCTGGAGAATCTTCTCTCCGGGGTTGCAGAAAGTCAGGATTCGTTGCTCGAAACGCTGAATTTGCTCCAGGAATTGTATGATAGCGGAATAATTGATGCTCTATATAGTCTTCTCAAAGCAAAGGAAAGCGCAGCTAAAATTGCTGTTGATCAACTTACGCGTCAGCCTGTTACAAACATGATTAATAATGCGATGGCGGCTGGCGGTATCTTAACCGAACTTAACCCAGAAACAACCGGTAAACTCGCCAAAAGCCTAACGACAGGATTGAAAAAGGCAGAGCACGGATTAAAAGACAATAGAAAGATTGGACTCTTAGACTTAATAAAAGCCATAAAGGATCCTGATATTAATCGCGCTTTTGGATTTGGATTTAACCTGTTAAAAGGGATTGGGGAAGGCTTAAAAGAGTAATATAAATAAAAAGCCCAAAACCCATTCGTTCAATTTGTAATGAATGGGTTTCCTTTTAGGAATGAAACGAATCGATTCGGAACGAGGAGGGACGTAAATGTCAAAGAACATGGAGCATCAATTTAGTATGCTTGTTCGCGAAATTAGAAAAGAATATGTAGGAAATGGCCCTAAGGAAATTACCACTAAATTCATCGGTTCCTGGGCAGTCAGTGAAATGAAAGGCAATCTGACAAATGTAGAAAAATTTATGATTCATAAAGAACAGGGAAAGCAGATGGTCCATGAAACCAGAACAAGATTTGTGAAGGAAATCTATAAAATGCCGCAGGTCCTATTAAGATTTGAAAAGTTAATGGATGCGAAGGTTGTACGGCTTTTTTCCGATATTAACATTGATGAAGATATTGCCATGACTGTATTCGTATTTGACCAGCCTATTGAGAAAAATAACTAGGAGGAAAAATGTATGAATCAGCCGATGAAATTGCAAAGCCATGTATGGCGGTACGAGGAAGGAGCCATACACAATGTTACAGATACAATCGTTACAGAATTCCCCATTACCATCATTCTAAACGGCCAAGAATTCGCTACTCTTGTATGCAGCCCTGAACACATAGAAGAGTTAATCATTGGCTTTTTGGCATCGGAAGGGATTATCCACCATTATAAGGAAATTAAAGAGCTTACCATTATTGAAGCAACAGGTCGTGCGATTATAGAAACGCATAAAATTAACAAACTGAACGTATTATTTCACTCCAAACGAATTATAACCTCTTGCTGTGGAAAAAGCAGGCAAAGTTTTTATTTTTATAATGATGCCCGTACAGTTAAGCCCATTGACAGCGTAAATGTAAAGATATCGATTGAACAATGCTTTCATTTAATGCAGCTAATGCAGGAATCGTCCGATATTTTCCAGGATACAGGAGGGGTACATAATGCAGCCTTATGTGACAGAAACGGCATCATCATCGCCAGAACAGACATAGGACGACATAATGCTTTGGATAAAATCTATGGTCATTGTTTGCAGCGTTCTATACCCCTTTCAGATAAAATCATTGTTTTTAGCGGTCGTATTTCCTCGGAAGTATTACTAAAAGTAGCCAAAATCGGATGTGGGATTGTTCTATCAAAATCAGCTCCAACCGAATTAGCCCTCCGTCTAGCAGAAGAGCTTCATATTACAACTGTTGGTTTTTTACGCAGCCATTCATTAAACATATATACAAAACCAGATCGTATTGATTTTCAGAATATATAACGGTAAATGGTTTATATGTGGTAAAAGATCAAAGTTTATAGAATAGTTATTTTAAAGAGCCATGAGATTGATCCCATGGCTCTTTTGAATTTTTTATAATAGGGTAATCGAATGAATCTTTAGAAACGGTAACATTGCGACTTTCTAGATATTTGTATTTATGAACCAGGAAAAAATTTATACAAAATAGATAATTCGTATAAATTCGACAAATTAATAGATTATGATAGACGAAGTAAGGTATAATAGTGTTCAAAGGTTTTGCTTAGGTCTAAAATTGTATTTCTACTGTTGTTTTATTTGAAACAATCAGCTTTTAAATCGATAAGTATTGCTATATAATATAATTATAAAAAAATATTTTAATATTTAAACAATAATGATACACTATAATTTGGTATTACTTGGTCCAGAAATGATGTGTGACTAAGTCGCGCCCTGGCTTGCTTGATTTCTAGTAGGGAGCGCTTACATCCTTTCTGTAAATCTTTAGGGTTAGGGATGGTTGAATATGAGTAACAGACAAACAAAGACAGATGTTATCTTAATTGGTGCTGGAATTATGAGTGCAACCTTAGGATCACTTCTGAAAGAATTAGTACCTGACTGGGAAATTACAGTATTTGAAAAGCTTTCAAATGCAGGGGAAGAAAGCTCTAACGAATGGAATAATGCCGGAACAGGGCATGCAGCATTGTGCGAGCTTAACTACACCGTTGAAAAGCCAGACGGATCTATAGATATTAAAAAAGCCATAAATATTAATGAGCAGTTTCAGGTATCCATGCAGTTCTGGTCCTACCTTGTAAAGAGCAAGCTTATCCGTAATCCACAGGACTTTATCATGCCGCTTCCACATATGAGTTTCGTACAAGGGGATGAAAATGTTTCATTTTTAAAGAAACGTTTTGAAGCGCTATCAAACAATCCATTATTCCAAGGGATGGAATTTTCTGATAACCCAGAAAAATTAAAGGAATGGATACCACTTATGCTGCAGGATCGTACTTCGGATGAACCGATTGCCGCAACAAAGATCAACACGGGTACAGATGTTAACTTTGGTGCTTTAACCAGAATGCTGTTTGATCACTTAGAGAGTAAAAACGTCAAAATTAATTACAACCATAGCGTTGATAATATCAAACGAACTAATGACGGCTCTTGGGAGTTGAAAGTGAAAAACCTAACCAGCGGTACAGTTGAACACCACACAGCAAAATTCGTCTTTATCGGAGGAGGAGGAGGAAGCCTTCACTTACTCCAAAAAACAGGAATTCCTGAAGGAAAGCATATAGGTGGATTTCCGGTAAGCGGACTCTTTATGGTTTGTAATAACCCAGAAGTTATTGAGCAGCACCATGCAAAAGTATACGGAAAAGCAAAGGTTGGCGCACCACCGATGTCTGTTCCGCATCTTGACACAAGATTTATCGATAATAAAAAATCATTGCTATTTGGACCATTTGCCGGCTTCTCACCAAAGTTCCTAAAAACCGGTTCAATGATGGATTTAATCACTTCCGTCAAACCAAACAATGTCTTAACAATGCTTGCGGCAGGGGCAAAAGAAATGTCCTTAACAAAATACCTCATTCAACAGGTTATGTTATCAAAAGAGCAGCGTATGGAAGAACTGCGTGAGTTTATCCCTAACGCTAAAAGTGAGGATTGGGATTTAGTCGTAGCAGGTCAGCGTGTACAGGTTATTAAAGATACTGAAGCAGGAAAAGGTACGCTTCAATTTGGTACCGAAGTTGTCAGTGCAGCTGATGGTTCAGTCGCTGCATTACTAGGTGCATCTCCGGGGGCTTCGACAGCTGTTTCCGTTATGTTGAAAGTAATAAACAAATGCTTCCCGCAGCATATAAAAGCTTGGGAACCGAAGATAAAAGAAATGATTCCTTCTTACGGTTTATCACTATTAGAAAATCCGAATCTAATTGATGAAATTCATACCTCAACAGGACAAGCACTTGGTTTACTTGATAAGAAACAAGAAAAAGAAGAAAGAGTACTTGAACTGGTCTAATAAGTATTTTTAGCCCTTGCTTGCGAATTTTGTTATATACAGTCGAGCTTGTTTGCGTTTTCATTGCGAAATTTGTAGATTAGTCGTTGTTTTCTGTGTTTCAGTTATCATTTTTGCTGGTTTAGTATAAAACTAGTTTTAAATACGAAACGTTAAAAAGTTGGAAATATATAGAATGAAGTTTGATAAAAAACTGCACCCAATAGTTAACATCGTTAACTAATAGAGGTGCAGTTTTTTTAATATGTAATGAGCAGATCAAAATTTAATTAATCTAATTTTGGTATTAAAAGTCTAAAATTAATAGAATATTTTTGATTTAATTATCTAAAAAGTATTGTCAAATAGATTAAATTACAATATAATAACCCTAACAAATAACATGTTAGAAAACATAACATTAATGCGAGGGGAAATGTGACATGACAGAAACGTTAATTGTGAATGAAACCGTGATTGTTAAAAAAATCAAAGAAACAATAAAAGAAAAAAGTGTTGAATTATTACATTTGCAATTTGTGGATATTGAGGGGATATTAAAGCATGTTACAGTAACAGCTGAACAATTAGAGGATGTAGTGGAAGGCAAAATCATGTTTGACGGCTCATCAATAAAGGGGTTTTCACCTATTAATCGCTCAGACCTTTATCTAAAGCCGGATATTCATACATTTGCCGTTCTTCCTTGGTCAGTCGAAGCTGGCTATTCAGAAGCACGTTTTCTATGTTCAGTAACAAATCCTGATGGAACGCTTTTTGATGGAGATACAAGAAACGTCTTAAAGAAAACAATGGAACGAGCTGGTGATAATGGATTTACCATTTCCGTTGGACCCGAGTTAGAATTCTTCCTATTCAAAACAGACGATAAGGGGTATCCAACACTAGAAATCAGTGACAAGGGTGGCTACTTTGAACCATCTCCCCAGGATTTAGGCGAACGTGTTCGTTTAGAAATTTACCGCGCTTTAAAGGCAATGGGCTTTACAATTGAAGCTTCGCACCATGAAGTGGCAGAAGGCCAGCACGAAATTAACTTTAAATATGCTGATGCACTAACTGCGGCAGACCTTGCAACCACCTACAAATGGGTTGTTAAGACCATTGCACAAAAGTTTGGTCTACATGCAACCTTTATGCCAAAGCCGGTATTTGGAATTAACGGATCTGGAATGCATGTCAATATGTCTTTCTTTGAAGGGGATGAAAATGCATTCTTTGACCCGACAGATAAACTTCAATTATCCGAGAAAGCATATCAATTTATTGCAGGAGTATTAGAAAATGTGAAAAGCTTTGCTGCTGTAACAAATCCACTCGTGAATTCTTACAAGCGTTTAGTTCCTGGCTATGAAGCACCTTGCTATCTTGCATGGTCAGCATCAAATCGTTCAGCACTGATTCGTATTCCAGCTAAAAAAGGACTTGCCACTCGTGTAGAGCTACGCTGTCCCGATCCATCATCAAACCCTTACTTAACATTCGCAGTCATTGCTTCCGCAGGTTTAGATGGTATCGAAAAAGGTCTGAATGCTCCAGCTCCGATTAACGAGGATATTTTCCATATGTCAGAGGAAAGAAGAGCAGAGCTTGGAATTACAAATCTGCCAGGCAGCCTAAAGGAAGCCGTAACGGAATTAGAAGCAAGTGAATTCACCTCTAAAACATTAGGTGACCACGTATTTACCGAATATGTTTCAATGAAAAAAGCAGAATGGGACAGCTATCGCACAGCTGTTCACGCTTGGGAAATCGAAAACTATCATTCTAAATTCTAAAAAACTTATAATCTCAGGAGGCCGGCTGCAGGCCTTCTGAGTTTTTTTATCTTGAAAAAGCCACTAACACTCCTTTCAAAAAAAATCATGATTCATAAGATCAAAGCGTATATAAAAAAAGAAGGAGGATGTTATGGAGCTATCGTTATTATTGGAATACGGTTGGGTTTTACTTATTTTGATACTCTTAGAGGGTCTTCTATCTGCAGATAACGCTTTAGTCTTAGCTATCATGTCTAAACATCTATCGAAAGAACAGCAAAAAAAAGCAATCAATCTTGGCTTATTACTTGCTTTCGTATTCAGGATTGGAGCTATATTTATCATTTCGTTCCTTTTCCATGTGTGGCAAGTGCAGGCTATCGGAGCCGGTTATTTAATTTTCATCTCGATCAAACACTTACTAAAAAAGGAAAAAGGAGAAAAGAAAAAGAGACAGACAAGCTATCGCATGACAGTTGCGCAAATAGCCCTAGCGGACATGGCCTTTGCAATCGATTCCATTTTAGCAGCAGTTGCACTGGTCATAGCTCTGCCGGATACACCATTAGTCACTATTGGCGGGATAGATGGAGCTCAGTTTATCGTCATTCTAGTAGGAGCCATTGCAGGCTTGATTGTGATACGGTTTGCAGCCAATTTTTTCGTCAGGATCCTTGTAAAAAGACCTAGTTTGGAAGCAGCGGCCATGATTATCGTGGGGTGGGTAGGGGTTAAATTATTGATGCATACATTCGCGCATCCATCTGTACACTTGATTTCTCATGAGTTTGTTGAGGGTCCTATTTGGAAAATCATCTTTTGGTCGGTAATGCTTCTGATTGCTGTAGGAGGTTGGTTTTTATCGAAAGAAGAAACTAGAGGGAATACATGAAGCAACTTAGAAAGAAGAAAAAAACGGGGGACATTTCTGTCCCCCGTGTATGATTGGAAGCAAGAGAACCGTCCCTGTGCTTATCTTACAAGCTCAGCTTCTTTTTCCTTTACAGGCTCTGCGTCTACCATTACTGGGTTAAAGTCTTCTTTCCATGGTAATCCCCATTTGTTTAGGGCTTCCATGAACGGATCTGGATCAAATTCTTCGATGTTGAATACACCTGGCTTGTTCCATTTTCCAGTCATCATCATCATGGCACCAATCATTGCTGGAACACCTGTTGTGTAAGACACTGCTTGTGAGCCTACTTCACGGTAGCATTCTTCATGGTCACAAACATTATATACGTAGTACGTTTTTTCAACGCCATCTTTCTTGCCTTTGAAAATACAGCCAATGTTTGTTTTACCTTTCGTACGAGGTCCAAGAGAAGCTGGGTCTGGTAAAACAGCTTTCAAAAACTGAAGCGGAATGATTTGTTTTCCTTCGAATTCAATTGGTTCGATCGAAGTCATGCCAACATTTTCTAGCGCCTTCAAGTGAGTAAGATAGCTTTGGCCAAATGTCATGAAGAAACGGATACGCTTAAGTCCAGGAATATTTTTCGCAAGAGATTCAAGCTCCTCATGGTACAATAGGTACATATCCTTTTCTCCAACTTCATCAAAGTTATAAACACGTTTGATTTCCATTGGATTTGTTTCAATCCATTCACCATTTTCCCAATATCTACCGTTTGCAGACACTTCGCGGATATTGATTTCAGGGTTAAAGTTTGTTGCAAATGGGTAGCCATGGTCTCCGCCGTTACAATCAAGAATATCAATTGTTTCAATCTCATCAAAATAATGTTTTAATGCATAGGCAGAGAATACGCCCGTTACGCCTGGGTCAAATCCGCTTCCTAGAAGTGCTGTAATGCCAGCTTTCTCAAAACGCTCCTTGTATTCCCATTGCCATTTGTATTCAAATTTCGCTGTATCTTCAGGCTCATAGTTTGCTGTATCCAAATAGTTCGTTTTTGTTGCAAGGCAAGCGTCCATGATTGTTAAATCCTGATACGGAAGCGCCAGGTTCATGACGATATCTGGTTTTACTTCTTCAATTAGGGCAATTAGTTCGTCCACATTGTTTGCATCAACTTGCGCTGTGGTAATTTTAGTTTTTCCGCCATCTAATTTTTCTTTTAACGCATCACATTTAGACTTTGTACGGCTAGCGATACAAATTTCTTCAAATACCTCACTGTTTTGAACGCATTTGTGGATAGCTACTGATGCTACTCCGCCACAACCAATAATAAGTGCTTTTCCCATTTTCCTATCTCCTAACATAGTAGATTTTGAAGTGCAGGGAGGAGGACGATTGAAAACTAGTAAAAAAGTTATTGGGCGAACTCCTCGAACGAATGATTATTTTCTAACAAAAAAAGCAAGTGCAAACGCCACATCGTGCATTTCACTTGCTTTTGATATATTTAATATTAAAAAGTATGTATAGCTATGACATGCCGTCATAAGTATACGTCTACGAAAAGTCCGAAGACATTTTAGCAGAAAGCTCTTTAATATTCGAATATATCATCATAGGATCAGAGTCTATATAGCAAATAATCACTTTTACCACTCTTATTGACCGTTTCACAAGTTGATGTGCAGATGCACTGGTTATAAAGTAACCAACTTATAAAATTTGAGCTTTTAACTCAATCAATAAGGCAACTAAAGTTGCCAATCGGCGCTTGACCCGGCTGTCCGTATGGCCTTAACTTCCCGTAGGAGGTGGTCAAAATTATCTGCTTGGAAAGATCCCGATATACTCAAATAGCAGCTTTCCAAATCACGTTTTTTATAATAACAAGCCTTTTAAAAAATATCAATAGAAATTTTACTACTTTTTTAAAAAAATTATTAGAGTTAGAGTTACATCATCAATTGGGATGGGTATTATGGCAGCCAGCCGATATATTCAGAAACTGTCATAAGAATTTCAATTACAATCAAAATGACGATAATCCATTCAACAAAAAGCCCGCGAATCGAATGACTTATGTTAGAAAAACCATCCATAATATTATACAAAGTCTCCGTTTTGCTCTTTAGAATTGTATAGCGATCATTAAGTTCAAAAAACTCAGACATTTTATCATAAAAATCATTTGCATCATTGCTGGTCCACGTAATATCTGGCTTATCTAGAATCATGATATAGGCATGGGTATTATATTCATGACGGACGATTTCTGCTGTCATTTTGGCCAGTCTCTTATTACCAACTCTCATTCTTCCTTTTTCAAGGCGATCAATCAACACTTCAAGCTGGTCATTAATTTTCCCAAGATGCTCTTCTGTTTTCTCGAGCGCAACAGATTTGGCAAGAACAGTAGAGATGATTTCAGGGTAAAATGACTCATATTCTGGAATTACGACAAATTCATCTGTCAGCTCGATTTCCTTAGTCTGTTCGATTTGCAGGCTGTAATCGTCCGTATAGGTATAGGCATGGGCAAGGTTTACTTCTGGTTCAAAGGATTTAATGTACTGAAAAAAATCCTTCATCTCATCTGCATGGGTTTGATTGATAAACACGACACTGCCGAAGGAGAACACGAGGATATATTGTGAATCGCCGACCTCACGGTTAAGAATTGATTTTAGAATATTTCCTTTCAAAATGAGTGGCTCTTCCCAAGTGAATTTTTTTGGTATCCCGCATTGAACAGCAATCTTATTTAGGTCAATTTCGTTTGTAATCGAAAATGCCTTAAACTTCATTTCCCTCATTGTTTCACTCTTTTCTAAATTGTTTGATAGAATATAAAAATATTTTAAAATTAAACCGATAATTTCTATTAATAATTTTACCACGAATGAATCATTGGAATGGTGCGAACATTTTAAAAAGATTAAAAAATATTGAAGGAACTATTCAGTGAAAGAGTTATGGCAAAAGAAAACAGACACCATCCGAAAGGGGACGATGTCTGCATTCTTTCTTAGCTATTATCTTGTAGCGACGATTGATTTCCTTCTATAAAACCAGGCTCCTAAAATGAATGTTACCATTCCCCAAACAACTAAAATCCCAATTCCAAGCCAGAGTGTACTAGAAAAAATACTAGTAGAATAAACCATGCTGTCTCTTAAGCCTTCAACAAAGTAGGTGAGCGGCAGGATATTCGATATAGGCTGTATCCAGTCTGGAATGGTTTCAACTGGAATAAAGATCCCGCTTAAAAACATCATCAGGAAGCTGACAATATTAGCCATCCCCATATAGGCCTCAGTTGTTTTACTGAACGAAGAAAAAAAGTAACCAAGTGCATTAAAGGAAAGTGCCCCTAATATGAAAACAACCAGCAGACTTGGGAAGTTGATGTAGAGCTTTGCACCAAAAACAAATACACCAATTAGTGATAATAAAATAATTTGAACAATACTAAATAACAAACGCATCACCATATCACTAAAGCCGAAGATATTCATGTTAGCAGGGGTCATCCGTAAACGTTTGATTAACCCTTTACGATTCATATCGACCAAATCAACCATACCGAACATACCAGCCTGTGCAATGGATAAGGCAATCATCCCTGTGAGAAGAAAATCTGTGTAATTTAATTCCTCATCACCTGATGTAATGGCTGAAAACTGCAAATCAAAGGTTGGGGGAGCGCCAGCCGCAGATAAATTTGCCCTTTGTACAAAATCATTCAGCATACCTGAAAGAGCTTGAGCCGTAACCCCTTGTTCATCCTCTTTATTTACAACTAGCAGAATTGAAGTTGCATCAGATGAACTAGGCAGGACAATCGCAGCATCTATATCCTGATTCTTGACCATCTGATCTGCTTCCTTTCGGCTAATTGGTTTGTCAGTTTCCATTTCAAGCACTGGAATTTTCTTAATTTGGCTCAATAGCATCTCAGAGGTTGGATTTGGGTTTTCATTCACAATCGCCACTTTAGCTGAGAATTCATCATCAGAGGTGCCGCCAAAGATGGTCATAAAAATAACCATTAAGATAACAGGGAAGAAAATTCCCCAAAACCAGGCCTGTTTTTCCCGTAATGTTAATTTCAATTGAGCTATGAGCATGTGCTTGAATTGCTTCATCCTGAATTAATCCCTCCATTCCTTTCCAGTAAACTCAATAAATACGTCCTCTAAACTCATATCCCGGATGGAGACCTGTTCCACTTGATAATCCTTTTCCTTTGTAAAACCAAATAAGGTATATAAAGTATCCTCGGGGTGCGAAGTCCACAGTGTTAAAGAAGCTCCATCTAATTCGCTGCGGACAACGGAGTCAAGGGTTTTCGTGAAATAATGCACTTCCTTTGCAGCTTCGGTTCCGTCTACAAAGGATAGTACAACCTCTCTTTCATTTGTTAGCTTTTCTATAAGGGCAGAAGGGGTGTCTATTGTGACAATTTTCCCTTGATCAATGATACAGACTCGGTCGCTTAATTGCTCCGCCTCTTCCATATAATGTGTTGTTAATATTGTTGTTTTGCCTAATTCCTTCAGTTGGAGGATAATGTCCCAGATGTTACGACGCGCCTGTGGATCCAGTCCTGTCGTCGGTTCATCTAGGAAAATAATATCAGGATCACTAATCATTGCGAGGCCAATTGCTAGCCGCTGCCGCTGACCGCCTGAAAGTTTTTTTACATGCTGGCGGCGGTGTTCACTTAAATTAATCATTTCCAGAATTTCCTCCGTTGAACGGGCGTGGTCGTAAAAGGTGGCAAAAAGGTTGAGGTTTTCTTCAGGTGTTAATAAATCAAACATGGCACTTGATTGAGGCTGGACCCCGATCATTTTTTTGATTTTATTCGCATGCTGACCCCAGTTTAGGTCTCCAAAGCAAATTTCTCCCTTATCGGGTGTTACTAACCCTTCAATCATTTCAAGGGATGTCGTCTTTCCGGCTCCATTTGGACCAATAATCGTAAAAATCTCACCAGCCTCAACGGAAAAGCTGACGTCCTCCACAGCCCGGACCGATCCAAATGATTTTTTTAGATTTTTCACCTCTAAAATGGTCATCCTTTTTCCTCACTTTCCTAGAAATTACAACACATTCCCTAATACGTTATACTATTCAGAAAAGTTTCACAATAGATATTCCTTCACTCGATTTAACAAAAAAAAGACATCCTGCAGAAATGTCTTTTTACAAGCTTTATTTCCTTCAAATAGACTGTTGAAAAATTTATACTATTCATGTGGAGGTAAATCAAGCCATTGATTTTTCCTTCTTTTCGATATTTGAACGTTCTTCTATTTCTCTCGATGTAAAATGCTCCTTCTCAACAAGGAACGAGACAAGCAGGCTTCCAACAATAGCCCAAAGCGGGGCACTGATATGAAAGAAGTTCACACCCGACATCCCTATAATGAGAGCAAAAAATGCACCCATTTGAAATTTACTATCTGTAAATGCTGTCTTGAGTGCGTTAATTAAAACACCAAGCATTGCAAGGCCAGCAATAACACTAACAATAACAACCGGCATAGCAACAACAAAGGGAACAACGATTGAGGCAAAAAGACCAAACGCTGAGAAAAACACGCCATTTGCAAATGTCGCTGCATACCGGCTGTCTTGTTCGCCGACTTCCTTTGCCGCACAAATGGCTGTCATGGGCCCTGCAATATTCACTGCATGGCCCCCGAAGAATGCTGCGATCAAGCCTATAAAAGAACCATTAACAGCCATTGCGGTATTAGGCGGTTTGTAGCCTAGATTCATTAATACACCTGTTGCTTGAGCATTTTCAGAGCACATAATAAGCAGGGCAAGCGGAATTCCAATCGACAATATGCTATCAAAACTAAAAGTAGGTAACATAAATTGTGGAAGGATTAATGCATCTGTCGCCACATCGCCAATCTTGAACTCACCAGTAAGTACCGCCAGCAATAATGCTACGATTAACGAGGTTAACACTGGGGGCACCTTTTTCAAAAACCGGGTTGAAAACAAAAAGACTAAAATCGCAGACCCTGCTAAGAGCGGGGAAATAGTCACCGAGGTAATCATTTCCGTGGCAAAACGAATCATCACTCCAACAATCATCCCCATTACAATGGGTACCGGTATCCACTTCATAACCTTATCGATTAGTCCTGACAAGCCAAGCAGAATAACAAGAATATGTGCAGCTAAATACGCACCAATGGCTTCATTGAGAGAATAATGAGTTAAGGCACCGGAAACTAATATAGCTCCTGCAATGGTACCAGCACCGGCAATCGGCTGGCGGTATTTCAAAGAAAGGAAAATCCCAAGTAATCCACCAAAAAAATCAACAGCAAACAGCCAGCTGATCGTTTCCGCATATGACAATCCGCCGTTCGTTCCACCACTGATAATAATTAAGGCTGGACCGGTACAGCCAAATATTGCTGCAACTAAACCTGCACTGATTGTATTTACATTTAAATTATGCCTTAAATCCTTAATGTTTTTGGAAACATTTTCTTTCATCACGCTATTTATCCTCCGCATTCTACACCAAAACGTATTAGATCTGTACATACCAATATAAAATTTATACTAATATGATAATTTAGAAAACCGTGCATGTACTCATCCAATTGGTCTGTGTAGCACTAATCCAATTAAACAAAAAAGGTGACATACACAATCCATTATAGGAGGATCGCATTGTCACCTTACTAGTTAAGGAAGCAGATAAAGAACGGAAAAGAAATGGCAGATTGTCCCGCCAAGCACAAAAATGTGCCAAACAGCATGATGATGCTTAAATAACTTCCACATATAGAAAATAGCTCCGATAGTGTAGCATAAACCACCGATGATTAATAGGACTAGACCGGTTGGATGAAGATTTGTCGCTAAATCCTTCCACACAAAAACAATTAACCAGCCCATAAACACATAGAGAAGTGTCGAGGTGAAAAGGAATTTTTTGACGAAAAAGGATTTAAACACGGTACCGCCTATAGCTAGTCCCCAGACAATGCCAAATAATGTCCATCCCACCCAGCCGTCCACAGCAAGGAACAAAAACGGTGTATAAGTTCCGGCAATAAAGAAATAAATAGAGGTGTGATCCATGATTTCAAAGAAATCCTTTGCCCGTCCGGGTGGCAGTGCATGCAAGAGCGTTGATGAAGTATACAGAAGAAGCATGGTTACTCCAAATAGCGTAAAGCTAACTACATGCCAAGCATTTCCATAAATCGAGGCAAAAACGATCAATATGACAAGTGCAGCAATGCTAAGTATCACACCAATCCCATGGGTAATTGAATTTGATAGTTCTTCTTCCTTTGAAAAGACATGTGTATTTGCCACTGAGAATAACCTCCTTTTTTTCCAACATTTATAGGATGTGGAAAAACAATGCTCAATATTGATTTCATTGCTAGCCTATTAACTATTCTTGTTTATGAAACCATAAAGAGCTTTTATTATATTCCTTTCTTAGGAGGTTAGGAAGTGACGTTTGTAATGCACGGGAGGATTTGAGGTATAACTATTGAATTTTAAGTAAAAAGAGGAAGTAACTGCATGAAGAGAAGTGATCGGGTAATGAAAGTTCTTTTTTACAGTTAAAAAGTACTGCTACATGAAGCAGTACTTATTTTTACAATCAACGTAATAAGTTATTTAATAAAATTGATTTCTCACCTTCGAAAGTAACCTTTCCACTTGGCTGCACCCATGCTTGTACAATACCTAATTTATCAAGTCCTTTACTTATTTTTCCAACACGTTCTCTGATCCTTGAAACATCAGGATTTCCTATAATATAAAATAATGTATTGGAATAATTATATTGCTGTTGAAATCTCATAATTTGTTCAAGTTGTTCGGCTAAATGAATACCTATTTCGGAACTATCGAATATGCGATCTGTTCCCGTGTGATTAACTGCTTGATTTCCACGCGATTCAATTAAAAATCTGCAAGATTTTAATTCGGCAATGAGATCGACATCAGTTCCATTTCTTGCAAATTTTACAGTACATCCTTTCTTTTCGAAAAATGCTGCAATTGCTTGATTTACCTGAATCTGTGTCATAATAAATGGATCCCAATTTTTCATAGTTGAACGTGGTATAGACATGTTTTCAAGCCCCTTTTAAAATTGTTTATACTATATATATTTGCTATTGTAGGCTATTATTCCTTCTAAACAACATGACTTTTCTGATAATTCTGTATTAAATAGGTACCATTTCTTTGTTATTGTCACAAATGACTTGAAGAGGAGAGGGAAAGGTGGAGGCAGGAACTGAAGCATAAACAGGGTAAGTGCATGGAAATATCATTAATTGCTAGAGGAAGGTTCTATCGTTTCCGGCGGAAGCAACAGAACCTTCCTCTTGCTTATTTTTTTATAAAAATAAGATGAGTCCGCCACAAACGATGAAGAAAATGAATAATGTAACTAATACGCCAATAGCCATCCCTTTAACTAAATCATGTTTTTTCGTTACAAGGAATAGGATTAAGACAAGGAACCAGAGCAGGACGGAGTAAAGCCCGATAAGAAAAGTAGAGCCAAAGATTGCCATGGTAAGAAAAATACCGCCAACAAATTGGCCTGTTTTCGTTTTCATAAATACCCTCCTTTATTTTAATAATCTATTGCATCAGATAATCTGAATAGCTGTGAAACATTTAATATTAAAAAATTATATAGTATAATTTTAGAAAATAATACAGAATTTCAATATAATGGAAGGTTAATTATATATCCTTCAACCATAAAGGGGGACTTATGGATTTTCCTATATACTTACAATTATTCGGCAAGTCGATAAACCCGCATCCTATTTTAGAAAGCTTGGCGTTTATGGTTGGTTTTCAAATCTATTTGAAGCTGAAGCGGCCAAATCATGTTCCAGATGACAAAGCAGTCGGCGTATATTGGCGCCATTATTGGCGGATTGACCGGCTCTATCATGCTCGCTACATTTGAAAATGTATCTGCTTTATGGAATTCAATCGAAAGTGGAGAATGGGGGTTCCTTATTCATGGGAAAACCATTGTGGGGGGCTTACTGGGCGGATTAATTGGCGTTGAGCTGGCTAAAAAACGAATGGGTCATCATGAATCAACAGGCGATGACATGGCTATTCCGTTAGCTGCTGGTCTGATTATTGGCAGAATCGGTTGTTTTTTGGCCGGGATGGAGGACCGAACCTATGGAATCGAAACGAAGCTTTGGCTCGGATTTGATTTTGGTGATGGGGTACGCCGGCATCCAACGCAGCTTTACGAAATACTATTTTTAATCCTGTTAATCATTTTTCTACTCTTCCTCCGGAAACATAAACCTTGGGAGGGCTTTGCCTTTCAGCTATTTATGACATGCTACTTGTCATATCGATGGGCGGTGGAGTGGATCAAACCGATTCCGAAACCATATCTTGAAATGAGTGCCATTCAGTGGGCCTGTATTGCCGGCATTCTTTATTATAGTATTTTACTAGCTAAAAAGAGAAAAAAACATAAAATAGGAGGAATCGGACATGCCTAACCGTTCTTATTTGTATTATGACTTAACAAGCTCGATTTGCTCGACCTGCTTACGGAAAGTGGAGGCAAAGGTCATCATTGAAAATGATTGTGTGTATCTATCAAAGCGCTGCATGCAGCACGGTCTTGAAAAAGTCTTAATTTCAACAGATGTAGCTTATTATAAACGGTGCCGGGAATACATAAAGCCAAGTGAAATGCCTTATCATTGGAATACTGGCATCAAATACGGTTGTCCTTATGATTGTGGGTTATGCCCTGACCATGAACAGCATTCTTGTTTAACTATTGTCGAAGTAACCGATCAATGCAATCTCCAATGTCCGATTTGCTTTGCTGAATCAAGTCCGAAACGAACAACGTGGCGGACTCTTGCGCAGATTGAAACAATGTTTGATACGATTGTTAGAAATGAAAGAGAGCCTGATGTCGTTCAAATTAGCGGCGGTGAACCGACCATCCATCCGCAGTTTTTTGAAATATTGGACAGTGCGAAAAAACGACCAATCAAGCATCTTATGGTCAATACAAATGGATTGCGTATTGCCAATGACAAAGACTTTGTCAAAAGGCTTGCCTCCTACATGCCTGGCTTTGAAATCTACTTACAATGGGATAGCTTTGAGGCGGAAGCCTTGAAAGAACTTCGGGGTGCTGATTTGCGAGAGGTACGTCGCAAAGCGATTGACAATTTAAATGAGTACAATCTTTCTACCACACTCGTTGTGACGTTAAAAAAAGGCTTAAATGACAAGGAAATTGGGAAAATCATTGAATATGGTACGCAGCAGCCTTGCGTAAGGGGCGTTACATTCCAGCCGATTCAGCATGCCGGCCGAACAGAGGATTATAATCCGGCCACAGATCGGTTGACGTTAAGCGAAGTCCGCCAGATGATCATTGACCAATCCGATATATTTAAAGAAGAAGATATCATCCCAGTTCCATGTCATTCTGATTGCCTGGCAATGGGATATGCGATGAAAATCGATGGAAAGGTGCAGCCGCTGACAGGCCTTATTGACCCGGATATCCTTTTAGAAGGCTCACGAAACACGATCGTATTTGAAAGTGATGAAATGTTGAAAAATAAAGTGTTTGAACTGTTTAGCCTGAATCACTCGCCGGAAAGCGGTTTTCATTCGTTACACGATTTATTATGCTGCCTGCCAAAAGTAAGCCTGCCTAACGGAATGGGTTACCAAAATGTCTTTCGCGTCCTCATTATGAAATTCATGGATAACTATGATTTAGACATCCGTTCTGTCAAAAAAGCATGTGTACACATTGCCCATCCAGACGGAAGAATCATTCCATTTGACACGTATAATTTATTTTACCGCGATGAGAAAGAGGATTACTTGCGAGAGTTACAGAACGAGCAATAATTATTAGGGGACGAATCACAATCATTTTCACACGTGATTCGCCCCCTTGATTTGTTAATATGGTAAAATAATGATGGTTTAGATCGTTTTAAAAGCATAATCAAGGTAAGTTCGTTAAATATATAGGAGGGAGGTAAATAAAATGGCAAAGAAAAAGGAGTCATCCCGTACTGTTGAGCTTATTGTATCCAATGCATTAAAGATACCCGGTGTAAAAGTAGAACGTAAAGAATTTTTAACCAAAACGTTCGCAAATGAAATGGATTCTGAAACGTTAAGTTTGTTATTAACAAAGGGGCCAATAGAGGCCGGAATCAGTCCGGAGAAAATCAACAGAATGGCCAAATCACTCATAGAAAAGCGTACCTTTCAAAGCTCCAGCGCCTCCTTCGCTGCGGGTTTACCAGGCGGATTTGTGATGGCGGCAACAATCCCGGCCGATACACTCCAATTCTTTGGAGTCGTTTTACGTTTGGCACAAGAGCTTGCATATTTATACGGATACAAAGACATATGGGAAAATAATGAATTGGACATGGAACGAGTTAGAGGCGAATTAATATTATTCCTGGGTGTTATGTTCGGTGTCGGCGGTTCAGCTGCTGCACTGAAATTACTTACAACCAAATTATCTGAGCAATTATTTAGGAAACTGACACAGCGCTCATTATCTAAGACCATTTCTTCTGCTATTATTCGTAAGGTTGCTGCTCAAATTGGTATAAAGCTTTCAAAGGACACATTTGCAAAGGGAATATCAAAAGTCGTTCCGATTTTAGGAGGAGCTGTATCCGGAGGCATTACCTATGCAACAATGAAAAAAATGGGGGCACGTTTGAGTACTACCTTATATGAGTCCCTTGACTACACACCGCAGGACTATGAGAAAGATTTGCAAGAAATCAAACAGCAAATGCCTGACATTATCGATGCAGAAATAATCGGAGTAGAAGACGAGATTCTTCATGAGGAAGCAAAATTATAATCTGATTTGCAAAAACGCCAAAAAAGCGCTTCTGGTACCAAGAAGCGCTTTTTCTTTTTAACGCAGCAATCGGCTGCTGCTAATACTTTCCATTTTTTCTATTAAGTTTTTTATTGGTATTTTAGTGATTTGATCTTGATCCTCACCCCTTTCCTGTATTATTTTTTTATTGATCACCTGGACCTATAAAGCGTAATGCGGCAGGAGAGCATTGCACAACTTTTCTTTTCGTTTCCTCCATTTGTATTCGGATCCAACCTGTCAGTTTTCCGCCTTCCTGTGACATAAAGATGCTTTGTAAAGCCTGCATATTAAATGCTCTGACTTCCTTGTCCATTGCTTTCAGCATGGTTAGAATCTTCATTGGAATCACCGCTTTCCGGACCGGTATATTTGTTCCTTCTCCTTTGTTGATGGCGGCTAGAACAGGAACCTTTCGACGACGTAGAATAAGAAATATCATTCTTTCATCACTACCTTTCCGAAAAGATATAAGGGGTTTCTTTTTCCCATGGCTTAATAATTCAACATTTACCTTCTAAGTCCTTTACTTTCTGTAACTTTTTCCTTCGTCAATTTCCTTTGTATATCGCTTGTTATCTAGTTTTTGTGAGAAAAGAAGCGAAAATCTATTATCAAAACCAATAGGATAATGAGATATGCTGTTGAAAACAAAGCCTGCCCGAAAGAAAAGGACTAAGGCAGTATCCTGCTCTCTATGCAGTGGGATTCACAAAATAGGAAGACATTCCTATTTTTTTAGTACTATACAGAAAGCTATTTATCATAGAGAATAAGAGTAGTTCTAGATTTCATTATTTTTTATAGAATAGTTATCATTTATAGATGGATGTCAGAATGATTAATGGATTCTTTCCACTGCAAAAGGAGGATATTATGCTAATTCAACCTGCATTGTTTCTAAGTTTACACGATCAATTCTTTCACTTTTTCGGCAAACTATCTGATAGTATTATGGTCGTGAACAGGGCAGGAATGGTTGTATACTTGAATCCTGGCGCAGAAAGCTTGTTTCGTGTCGGTTGTAATGAATGGGCGGGCCGCTCTGTCCATATATTCATTTCTGATTATAAAATGGATGATCATCAAAGTAGATCGGTGTTTATCGGTATAAGAGAAAATAAACAGCATTTTTCATTACAAATACAATCGAATTCTTTATCTATTGAGAAAGAACTATATAATGTTATGCTTTTGACTGACCTTCAGGAAATACTATCTAAAGATGATCACATGAAGACATTATCTAAAGAATTGGCTGATATTAAATTAGCCCTTGATTCATCTACCATTGTTGCTATTACGAATGAAAAGGGTATCATAACTTGGATAAATGATAAATTCTGTGAATTGTCTAAATATAGAGAGGAAGAACTGATAGGACAAAATCATCGGATTTTGAACTCTGGATATCATTCAAAAGTATTCTTCCGCGAAATGTGGAAGACAATCAGTAGAGGGGAAATCTGGAAGGGTGAAATCCAAAACAAAGCTAAGGATGGCAGCCTGTACTGGGTTGATACAACCATCGTTCCGTTTCTCAGTGATGATGGTAAACCCTACCAATATGTCAGTATTCGTACAGATATCACAAAGAGAGTACAAATGGAGATTGAACTTCAAGAAGCCATGAAAATGGATTTTAATGCAACAATGAAAAACCTTCAAAATGGAATATTCAAAATGAAAAAAGATGAAAATGGCTGTTTTATCTATACAATGGCAGAAGGGAAACTGCTTGATGAAATTGGATATAATTCAAAGATACTAGTAAATCATACACCACATGATGTATACCCAAATGAAATAGCAGAATTGAAGCGGGCACATTATAAAGAAGCGTTTGAAGGTCAACGAGTCTATTATGAAATAGAATTAAATGGAAGGCTTTTATATGTTGATGTTACACCTGTCACGCACGAAGGAACAGTCGTTGAAATAGTCGGATCTGTTCACGATATGACAGAATTGCGATTAACACAAAAAGAGCTTCTTGTAAATCAGCTGCAATACCAATCCCTATTTGAGTACAGTCAGGATTTTGTGGTTACCTTTGATTCGAAAGGCCATGTCATTGATATGAATCCAACTGCTTTGGAATTTTACGGCTTTCAAAGAGAAAAAATCTCAAAGCTTACAATGGGGAACTTAATTTCCAAAAACTATAAAGATATGTGGGAAAACTTATTTCTTAAAGCAGTTCTAGGTAATCCACAGAATTCTGAAATTGAAATTAATAATAAACAGGGAACAAATAAGTTTATTAACGTAATCCTGCTTCCAATTATCTTGGACAATCAAATTAAAGGTGTTTACTCGATTGGTAAAGATATTACGGAACAGAAAAAAATCCAGGAGACCAATGCTTATTTAGCTCATCATGACGAGTTAACGAAGCTTCCTAATAGAAGATGGATTGAGCAAAAGCTACGGGAATCCATTTCAATGTCTGAACAAGAAGACCAGAAATTGGCTGTTTTGTTCATTGACCTAGACCGGTTTAAATATATTAATGATTCACTAGGACACATAGTTGGTGACCGACTCTTAGAACAAATTTCAGATAGATTGCTAGAGAGCATTGATACCGGAAAACAGCATGCTGCTCGAATTAGCGGTGACGAATTTATGGTTCTTTGCACGAACATGAATAAACAGGAAGAAGCAGTAGATATCGCGAGAACCATTTTGCAAAATCTTACGACTCCTATTCATATTGCTGATTTTGAACTATTCGTAACCGCAAGTATTGGGATTAGTTTTTATCCATCGGCTGGTACCACTGTCATGGATTTAATGAAAAAAGCAGATATTGCACTCTATAAAGCCAAAGAAGGGCGCAATATGTATCAAATTTATGATCAATCAATGGATGAAAGAGATTATAACTCTTTTGTTTTAGAAAGAGATCTACGTAAAGCGATACTTAACGATGAATTTATCGTCCATTTACAGCCGCGTGTCGATGCCAAGACAGGGAAGACCATTGCTGCTGAGGCTCTTGTTCGCTGGATGCACCCCCAGATTGGCTTAATCCCACCTGGGGAGTTTATCCCCTTAGCGGAGGAATCAGGCTTAATTCTTTCACTAGGGAAACTGGTCAAGAAACGAGTATGTGAGCAACTAGCTGCATGGAAAAAGGCGGGAATTCCACTTATACCGATAAGTGTAAATATAAGCTCGAAACGATTTTTACAAAGAGAGTTTTCTCAGGAAGTACGTCGTTTACTTACAGAGTACGACATTGAGGGAAAGTGGCTGGAAATTGAGATTACTGAAAACTCATTAATGAAAAATGAAGAATACATTCTACAAACCTTACATGAATTAAAGGAAATGGGCATTAAAATCTATATTGATGATTTTGGTACCGGTTACTCTTCCTTTAATTATTTAAAGTCATTTAAATTAGATGGGGTAAAAATTGACCGCTCATTTATTTGCAACATTTCTGAGGATTCCGAGAATGCTGGCATTACGACAGCCATGATCAAAATGGCTCAGCATCTAAAAATGGAAGTAATTGCAGAAGGAGTAGAAACCGAAACAGAGCTAGCTTTCTTACTCGACCACGAATGCCACCATGTCCAAGGCTACTATTTTGGAAAGCCTTGTTCAATAGATGAGTTTGAAAAAAGGTATATGCAGGGGGACGGTTCTCTTGCTTCCACGTCATTAGATCAATATGCTTAATAATAGGCTAAAACTCTCTATGGATTCCTCTCCATAGAGAGTTTTTTGAATGGTTGGGTGCACTTCGACGGTTCTTTTCTTTATTAACTTGTTTTTTCGGGTTTGGGATTGTTCCGCTTGCATTTTAGTTAGGATAGAGTACAAACTAAATCTTATTATCAAAGGTGATACAAACAATTTATTGAATTGCACTTTATATTAAAATTGGTCGGTTCACTTGTATACAATAAAAACTGCTCAAAAGCAAAGGAGGCCGCTTTAATAATGAATATAATTGACCAAGCGATTGTGTTTGCTGCAAATGCTCATAGGGGACAGACTCGAAAATCCTCTAATATTCCTTATATTACACATCCTTTTTCTGTAGGAATGCTATTACAAAAGGAAAATTGCTCAGAAGAGGTGATTGTAGCGGGAATTTTGCATGATACTTTGGAGGATACCTCTACGACATACAAGGATTTGTTAGAGCAGTTTGGTGCCAGCGTAGCGAATTTAGTGCAGGCTGCATCTGAACATGATAAAAGTCTGCCCTGGGAAGATCGAAAAAAACATACAATTGAAAGATTAAAAGACGCCACAGTTGAAGAACTCCAAATTACAGCTGCAGATAAATTACATAATTTGAGAACCATAAATGAAGACCTTCAAACGTTTGGAGAGGACGTATGGAATCGTTTCAAACGTGGAAAACGTGATCAGCACTGGTACTATGCGAATATTGTAAAAGAAATGAATTCAAAAAGAAGTGAAGTAATGCTTATTCAAGAACTTGAAAAGGAAGTGGAAAGTGTATTCGGGTCACTGGAAAGTCCCTATTAATGTCATAAAATAAGGTCCATTTTCCTAATCCTTACATTTTGATATTGATGCATGATTTAAGACGTTCCTTGATTAAGGAACGTTTTTTCTTATTTAGTATACAAAAATTCTATTACATCCAAAATGTTATTTATAAATAACTTCACCTTGAAATAAAAACGTAAAGAATAACGTGACAAAAGTACGGTAGTACACAATTAATCATCGCAATATAATATTACTATAAATATCTTAATATTTAAAATTTTTGACTAAATTAATAGATTAGGAGTACAGCTATGGCAAACGCAATTTATGCGTCAATTTGGTTTTTTATCTTATGGAAATGGGGGGACTGGAAGAATTGGCAGAAATATTATCCAACTATTTTATTCTTTATTCTCGGGGATTTTATTTATCTTTACTTATTATCGGACCATTATCCAATGTGGAGATACAATCCTTCTGAAGGTGATCGTGCCCACGGCTTGACTAATAGCCATATTTCACTATCAATCATTTTAATCAAATATCCGGCAACAGCATTAATTTTTTTATCCAAGTTTCCAGAGCATAATTTTATAAAACAAAGTTTATACATAGCCTTTTGGGTATTCCTTTATACCGTTAATGAACTAATCGATTTATACTTTAATCTCATCAAATATTATAATGGCTGGAACTTAAAGTGGTCTATCGTGTTTAATTTTGTTATGTTTACCTGCCTATATATTCATTTTCGCAAACCTTTCATTGCATGGATTTTTTCCATAGTCTTCATCCTATTTCTATGGAAAACATTTGATGTTCCATCCAATGTTTTCCGCTAAATCATGGGGACGGTTCTCTTGCTTCCATTGAATGGAAGCAAGAGAACCGTCCCCATGATTTTTTATTATAACTATTTCAATACAATAAAACTTCTATATTTGTAAAATCTTGTCTCTATTTTTACAAAATACTCTATTAGTTTACAGAATACTTTTTACGTGAAAAGAAATTGTTATGTTTATTAAGGTAGTTAATATCTTATAGTAATATTTCTTCTATATAATAAGAGTCAGATGGTTGGTAAGCCATTGAGATATTCCTTATAGAAGTAATTGATGAGATCAACCAGAGACTCCCTTTCTGGTTGATCTTTTTTTTACTCCCAATCCTTAAACTTCCTAATGATTTGTTCCTTTTTCCTTTGTAAAAAGGACTTTTTGCTGCTGTCCTTTTTCTGTTTTTGAAGTTCGTAGGAGCTGGCAAAGCCAATTAAGGTTAAACCAGCAATAATGAGATAGCCCCACCACGGGAAGTTGCCCCAGTATGGTTTTGTTTGCAGTAATACATTCAAGAGTAATACACAGATGCCAACAAAGAAATAAGCTTTTATACGATAATGCATGCCACTTAAGATAGAGGCGAGTGACAGCACCCCGATCATAATCGCATCATAAATCGTATTGCTGTACAAGGCATCAGAAACGAGGATAATGGTAACAATCAGCAGCACTACTAATTGAATAATCCTCATAATCTTTTTATATTCCTTCCACGTATGTCTGCTCAAGAATATCGTTAAGACGATAAACGGCAGGGTGTACAGCTCTGTTTCAATGTATTGGTTGATCTCTAATTCAGCCAGAGTGACATAATATGGTAATAATACAGAAGCAGCTGTGATCGTTTTGACAATCATCTTTTCTACCATCCAATTAAAACGATTAATTAGACTATATAAGAAATAAACCACCAATAGTGAAGGAACTAGTTTAAGCCATAATGGATCACTGCTTGGAATAACGACAAACAACATGATTACATAAATACTCGACATAATCGTGTACCAATCAATTCTCAGCGGCTCTAATGAAACGAGACTTTTAAAAGCATAACGGCCGAATAGATGGAGTGCCAAATATACAACTAACACCAAAACAATCTGCATCCATTTTTCGAAAAAGGAAAGTGTAACCGAAAAGTAAACTGTTGCTAGCAACAATGGAAGGATGGTAAACATCTGCCAGCTTCTGCGGTGTAACAAATATAAGGTTACTACTGTATACAAAATAAATAGTAGTAGACCGGAAACGTTTAGCCCATCAACAAACGTAATGAAAATTAATAGCCCTAAACAGGCTTGCGGTACCAAATACCAATCAATTCGTTTTTTCCACGTTTCATTCCCAATCAGCCATATACCCAAAATGATTCCTGAGACGATTAAAAATAAATGCTCGCCCCTGAATAATTGGTCCCATTGATAAAAGCTGATTGTCACATAAATGATAAATGGAAAGGTACTGAAGCCAGCATATAAAAATAACTTTACTTCCCATTCCTTTTTTCGGTTTAGTGTACTGTATATATAAGGAACTAACCCAATTAATAGAATGGCAGGCTGTAATTTTGCAAAGAAAATATAAAAGATAGAAACAAGCAGCACAGGTACTAAAAAGGCATGTGCTGTCCAAAAGAAATAAGGCTTTAACTCGTTTACGTTTCTGCCGATAACCTCATATACAGCTAATAGGATAACTGGAATCAGTAAGAAATGCATTACTGCAAATGTATTATGATTTTCAAACCCGAATACATGTGCTAAGGCTGCAAGGAAGGCGAGAGACGTTATACTGACTAACGTCCACAGAATAGGGCGCTTTACTTTATAGACAAGCAGTACGTATTGGGCAATTCCAACCGCATAGATGAAAGCTGTCATAAAAGGATGCTCAAAGCCTTCTAACAGAGTAGATAACATCCCCAGCGTGTAAACAGATACCGCTGTTAAAAACGTACTAAAGTCTAGCGCTAGTTGGCTTCTTGATTTCCAAACATAGCTTATAGCTAATAAAAGTAATCCGCCAATTGCTAAATGACCCATAATTTCGATCTGATAACGGTAAAATGCAAAGTTTCGATCGAAATAATCGAATAGGCAAATCCATGAACATCCCCAGCTAACAGCGTAAACCCAAGAAGCTACTTTTTTTATCTTTTCGTACAAAGGGAATTTATAGGTCAAGAGTGCAATAAGACCAAAAGTGAACAATAGAATGGAAGCATGTGTTAATTCACCATTTCCGACAGCAACAAGAATCATCAGGACCATTGCTGCAAGAGAAACGATAAAACTACTGATCTTAATTGGGATTAGGTAGGTAAAACTGTTTTTTATATAAAAAATAAAAAATATAATCATTGCATAAGTAAACAAATATATATCCACATAGTTTTCCTCGACACCTTTAAACAAAACAAAATAGCTTTGCAGGCCTGCTATCATAAGGAAAAAAGGAGCTAAAAAGCGGAATATCCGCTGGTTCGAGATATTGGACAAGTAGATATAAGTAGCTGCAATGGTGATATAGGCTGCAAATAAAACGGTCGAATCTTCATCAGAACGTAATAACAGCCCTTGATAACTAATAAATAGAAAGGCACAAAATGAAATAATCGCGCTTGTGATCTGAAAAGTCCTTTTTAGACTATCTTCTTTATTTAAATACTTTTCCACCATCATATACAGAATCCCAATCAAAGCGAAGCCTATATAATTAAGATGGTGAAGGAAGGAATTCTCTATTAATTGGTACATTCCATATACAAAGAGTAGCGTGAAAATATAATGATAATGCTTTGTACGATTGACATAAACCATCGAGATGTAGAGTGCAGCAGTAATTAAAATATTAAAACTGTAAAAGGTAGCATTTTCATAGAAAAATAGCATAAGTAAAGTGCTGACAATTAAATTTAATTGAGCAAAAATCGGTAATTCTCTAATAAATAGTTCAAATTTCTGATTATACTGCCATTTGTAATAGCCAAATAATAACAACGCATTATAGAGCATGATCCCGAAATAGAAAAAATCACGCGGTAAATAGGTCATCCCCAATAAAAAGCCGACACTGATTGTGGCAGTTAGATAGGAAAACCAGACAAATAAACGGTGCTTATATTTGGCAGCGATATAGGTATAAAGAGGTAAGCAGAGCATGCTGCCAATAAAGCCTAATAAATATTTTCCGCCGCCGTAAAAGGACAGCCAGTTTCCCAACAGTTCAAAAAATCCAATTGAAATAATGGAAATAGGAAGAAATAGACTTCCTAATGTCATAAAAGCAAATGCTGTTTTGTGTATGTGGAGGTGTTTATCTGCAACATAGCTGCTGGCAAAGAATACACCCGATACCATAGAAACTAGTAATACTTTGAACAAATTATTTAACGAGCTCCAGTTACTGGTGCCAAAAACTAGCCCTCCGATAAATAAGAGAATGACACCGAGAATCAAACCCCAAGAAATATTTCTTTCTCTTATTTGTTCTTGTGTCAGAGCAGTTTTCGTTTTAATTGGTTTTTGTTTTTCCTTCTGTTGCTTTTTTAAGGCAGCGGCCTCAATTATTTGCTGCTGTTCATCCATATCCTGTACATATAGATTGTAAGCATGGTTTATTTTTTGATAATCCTGTTCATCCACATAACCATTTTCTTTTAAATGACGTAATTCCTCTCTAAAAGCCTGCCTTCGAGAATAGGGAACCCCTTTTTGCATATAATTCGCCTCCTTATTTAACGCTTTGATAGATAGCTTTTCATACAATAACATATTAGTTCAAAATATTCTCTCTTCAAGTTCATTATATCAATGAAAGAGATGTGAATCTCTTCTTTTTAGCAAGTTTAGCACCGGGGAATATGTAGCCTATTTTGGGTTCTGGGAAAAAGTTGAACTGACATCTGTATTCTTGTATACTAGTAAACTGTCAAAGGAGAGAGATACGTGGCAAAAAAAAAGAAAGAAAAGTAGAATCCTTTTGCAGCTTATACATCAAAGTATAAAAAGGAAGATTTTCTTACATATTGATAGCTAGAACAATTGTTGGTTCGACCAAATGAATTAAGTAAAGTAAACTTACTAGGATAAATTAGAAAGAGGGATACGTTTGAAGGAGAAAAAATCAGCATTGATTGCCGGTGCAAGCGGTTTAATTGGTAATGAATTGCTTCATAATCTACTAGATGGAACGGAATACGAACGAGTGACTGCTATTGTCAGGTCTCCATTAAACATGCAGCATCCAAAATTAGAGGAAAAAATCATATCCTTTGATAACATGGATAAATATCATCACATCTTTGCTGTTGATGATGTGTTTTGCTGCTTAGGAACTACAATTAAAAAGGCAAAAACGAAAGACTCTATGTACAAAATAGACGTCAATTATCCAGTTCAGATAGCAAAGCTTGCAAGTAATAATGGTGCCAAACGTTTTCTTATTGTTAGTTCCATGAATGCCAATCCTGAATCCTCGATTTGGTATGCAAAGATGAAGGGAGAACTGGAAGAGAAAATAAGCATGATTCCATTCGAAAGCATCTCCATTATGCGTCCATCCTTACTATTAGGTGAACGGAAAGAATTTCGTTTTGGAGAGAAGGCAGGCGAGCTCTTTTTTATTATTTTCCCATTCCTTTTTATTGGTCCGCTGAAAAAGTACAAAGCCATTCAAGGAAGGACAGTTGCCGCAGCTATGTACAAGATTGCTCAAATGGATAAAAAGGGAATAGCTATTTATCCTTCGGAGCAAATTGAACAGGTCGCAGGCAGATAGAGGGTTACATTATTCCAGCACTAACAGATATTGAACGATATTTGGCGGAAAAAACGTCACATTCATCACTTTATAACCAATACTTAAGTGCTGGGACAATGTTTCAGCACAATTTTTTCGAATCGATTCAATCGGTGCATGATAGCTTGTATGAACATGTAATACCGAGTTTGTATCATATTGACATTGAATTATCATAACATGTCTGCCGGTCCACGCCAGACCAATCATAGTAGGATGATTTCGGTAAAAAGTGATCATTTTTTCACATCCTCATTATTTCTTTTTATTATATTTTATGAAAATAAGCTGAATTCGTTCGAAAAACAGCATTAACAATAAACCAAATTCTCCTTATTTAAAAAATCAGAAAATTCTATCTAATTACATCATGTGTTAATTACACATTAAACAATTAAATTTCCTCGCCCAATTATATAATGAAAACCATTTTTTAGATTCACGTGTAAAGCAGTTAACCAAAAGGGGAATATGAAGAGAGAGTTTAAAAGTAAAACAAGTCAATAAATGGAGGCTTTTTGAATGCGGGATATCATCCAAGCGACAAAGGAATATGTAAAACAAAAATTATCAGCTGAAGTCACAGGGCATGACTGGTGGCATATTAAGCGCGTCTATGAAAACAGCATACTTATCATGAAGGAAACGGCAGATCCCCTTCAAAGGGAAGTAGTGGAACTGGCAGCTCTCCTGCATGATATCGCTGATTGGAAGTTCCATGATGGAGATGAATCGATCGGCCCAAGAGTAGCAAGAGAATGGCTTGAGTCGCAGCAGGTACATGAGAAGGTAATCCGTCATGTCTGTCAAATCGTGAAAGACATTTCATTTAAAGGAGCTGGAACACATAATTCTATGAAGAGTATAGAAGGACAAATTGTCCAGGATGCTGACAGATTAGACGCACTTGGGGCAATTGGCATCGCCCGGACCTTTGCGTACGGTGGATTTAAGGGAAGAGAGTTATTCAATCCAATAATAGAACCGAAAATGCACAAAACAGCAGAGGAATATAAATCACAGCAATCAACCACGATTAATCATTTCTTTGAAAAGCTCTTACTGCTGAAGGATCGAATGAACACGCAAGCTGCGAAAAAGCTTGCTATAGAACGGCATCAGTATATGGTAGAATTCCTAAAAAAATTCTTTCAGGAAAGCCAACATGAAGGTTCTCATCATTACAAACTTTTATCTTATTACAATTGAATGCACAGGAGGCCATCGCATAAAAACTTTCTTATGCGATGGCCTCCTGTTTGCTATTTCATGAATCGTTCACAAATCTCCTATCTGCAGTCATATGTATTATTATGGTAATATATTATAATTTGATAGAATACATAATTTTACCATTTATCGTAAAGGAGTTGAGCCAAATGTTTGAAAAAATGAAAAACTTAAAAATTGTTAATGTTGTAACAATTTTGTCCGTTATTGCCATTGTATTTATGGGCATCATTGGTTTCTTTAGTACGAATAGAATGGCCAGTATGAATGATGATAACCGGCTGCTCTACAATGAAAATTTAATCCCTCTAACACAAATTAGCAGTATGAGAGGAACATTTTCTAATATAAGAATTAGTGTGAGAGATTATTCGACAAGGAGGGATGCAAAGCTTCCTGAATCTATCCAAGCAGATTATATAAAAATAACAGATCTTATTGATTCCTATAGCAGCTCTCGCTCTAATTATATTAAAGGTACTCAAAGTGAAGAAGCGATGCATGTAAAAAATGTTACGGATCAATTATCGTTATATTTGTCAACTTGGGAAGAAGCCAAAGTTGAAATAGATACAACCGGTAAACTTTCTGACAGCCATTTTGATGAACTTGACTTAATTGGAACCGACCTGTATTCCAGCTTAACTGCCTTAAAAGAAATGAACGAAAAAGAAGCTAAAGCAGCAAATACCAATAGTTTACAAACCTATGAAAGCAGCTTTAAAACTATTTTATACATATTTATATCTGTTGCCATCATTTTTTTGTTGATCGTTGTGATCACGGTTATTTCTATTAAACGCTCAGCAAAAGAAATGATTTCACTTTTAAATACAGTGGCGAACGGAGATTTCACTCTTAAAATTGATCGAAGTTATAAAAATGAATTTGGCCTTATGAAGAAAGCACTATCAGATACAGTTGAAGATATCAAGAACATGATTCTAACAGTCAAAGAAAAATCAAAACATATTGAGAATCAGGCCGATAACTTAGGCATTGTTTTCGAGGAAATGTCAGCTGCAACTCAAAATGTTTCGCAATCGATTAATGAAGTAGCACAAGGAACAGGCTCGCAATCTGAGAATTTAGCTGATATTACGAACATTTTAGAGGACTTCCGAATGGAAATGGATAAGATTGTCATATCTATTAACGAAGTAACAGACAGTGCAGATCATGTGGATGGCATGGCTAAAGACAGCAGTACCAAAATGACTGTATTGTCTGATTCGATTATTGAAGTAAACTCTGCTGCTAAGGCATTAAAAGATAAGATTTCAAACCTTGAATCTAGTATTAATAAAATCAGTAATATTACAAATATTATTAACGGGATTGCAGACCAAACTAATTTATTAGCACTCAATGCCTCGATTGAAGCAGCTAGAGCCGGTGAAGCAGGCAAGGGATTTTCTGTCGTTGCAGAGGAAATTAGAAAATTGGCTGAGCAAAGCAAGCTTTCTTCCGAAAACATAAATAAGCTGGTTGTTGAAATCTCCTCAGATACGAAGGATATGGTTAATACATCTGATGATATGATTAAAGATGTAAATGATCAAATTGAGGTTGCCAATACTTCGGTGATCTCCTTTAAAAACATTATAGGTGCAATTAACGAAATCATTCCTAAAATGCAAGGCATTAATGGTTCGATGTCAAAGCTTCAGAAAAATCAGGGTGTCATTGTTGACAAGGTACAGGGCGCTTCAGCTGTTGCTCAGGAAGTGGCTGCATCAGCTGAAGAAATTTCCTCATCCTCCCAGCAAATGAATGCATCAGCTGAAGAAGTTTCTGCTTCAGCAACTCAATTGAGTGATATCAGTAAGGATGTTATTGTTGAAATAGACAAATTTACATTATAAATCCTATGTGAAACCACTCATCATAGATTGTCCATTTTTACCATAAACTAATAAAAAGAGAAGTTGATTCAAATCATAAAATGAATTGACTTCTTTTTTTATTTTAAATTTTGGCAAAAAAACTATTGCATTCCAATAAATATTAGCATATAGTGGAATTAACAAATAACGATTAACAACTTGTTAATTAATAAACCAACGAGAAAGCTGGTGATTGAATGTCTAGTTTTCATTCCAATGATGAAGCCTTAAAGCATTATGATTCGAATAAGTATCGAACTCCTGATGGATATACATCTGATATTGCGGTGTTTACGATTATTTCAGAAGAGGTTGGGGCCTATAAGCCGCCTAAGAAAACTTTGAAGCTGATGCTGATAAAAAGGGCAGCATTAAATAGTGAAGGACATCCGAATATAGAAGGCGGAAAATGGGCGCTTCCTGGGGGCTTTATACAACCGGATGAAACAGCCTATGAAGCAGCCGTACGTGAACTTGAGGAAGAAACAGGTGTAAATGGGGTAAAAATCAAGCATTTCGGTGTATATGATAAATTAGGCAGAGACAGGCGTGGCTGGATTATTTCAAATGCCCATTATGCCATTGTGCCAGAAACATTTTTAGAAAAAAGAAAAGCAGCAGATGATGCCACTGAGGTTGAATTATTTGATATGAATGAACTAACTGAGCTCGATCTTGCATTTGACCATGCGAAGGTCATTGACGATGCCCTATGGTTCATTAAAAAGGATATGTCGCTAACGACATTGGCGAGAAATTTCCTTCCAAAGGAATTTGTCCTTTCCGAGCTTCAGGGGGTATTATTGACCGTATTAGACGAACCCTGGATTAAATTAGATGCACAGTTTTTCAGAAAAGCACCGTCCTTGCCCTTTATCGAAAAGGTCATGGTTAACGGTGAGCCCAAAAAAACAAATAAATGGTCAAAAGGAAATGCTCAGCTTTATGCATTTAATGATTATGAGCCATTTGTTTCCATTTACAGTGCAAAATATTAACGAGAATTTTTTTTAAAGAAATTAATTAACATTTCATTAATCGTTAATTATTTAAAAGGGGAGAATAAATGATGAAAAAAGCATTAATTTCAATTGATTATACCGTTGATTTTGTTGCAGATGAAGGTGCATTAACCTGCGGAAAGCCTGGTCAGCAGATTGAAGAAGCTATTACAAGCATTACAAAGGAATTTATTGAGGAAAATGAATATGTAGTATTTGCCATTGATGCACACCGAAAAGGAGATCATCTTCACCCTGAATCCAAACTGTTTCCGCCTCACAACATCATGGGGACAAAAGGTCGAAATTTATTTGGTTCATTAAACAGCCTATACGAAGATAATAAGCAAAAAGAACATGTTTATTGGATAGATAAGACACGTTACTCCGCCTTTGCTGGAACAGATTTAGAGTTAAAGCTGCGTGAACGCGGAATTACAGAAGTTCATTTAACAGGTGTTTGCACAGATATTTGTATTCTACACACTGCTGTTGATGCATATAACAAAGGCTTTAACATTGTCGTTCACAAGCAGGCGACTGCAAGCTTTAATCCACTTGGTCATGAATGGGCCTTACAGCATTTTGTTTCCTCTTTGGGTGCAAAAGTTGTTTAATGGGTCATAAATTTACCCTTTTTGTAAAAAATAACATTTTAAGAACGTACGGACAAAACTAAGCAGGAGGACTCATAATGAAAGCAAATCATATAGATGACAGTTTAACTCTTCATACCGATTTATACCAAATTAATATGGCTCAAACCTATTGGGAGGATAAGATTCACAACCGCAAGGCCATATTCGATCTTTATTTTCGCAAAATGCCTTTTGGAAACGGATTTGCCGTTTTTGCAGGTTTGGAAAAAGTGATTGCGTATTTAAATGATTTCAGATTTTCAACGACAGATTTAGATTATTTACGGGAGCAAGGTTATAAGGAGGATTTTCTAACGTACTTAAAAGATCTTCGTTTTACAGGTAACCTTCGTTCCATGCAGGAAGGTGAGCTCGTATTTGGAAATGAACCGATCATTCGCGTCGAATCCACGCTGGCAGAAGCACAGCTGATTGAAACAGCACTTCTAAATATCGTCAATTATCAAACATTAATATCGACAAAAGCAGCTCGTATGAAGCAGGTTACCGGAAATGATATTCTCATGGAATTCGGCTCAAGGCGGGCTCAAGAAATGGATGCAGCCATTTGGGGTGCAAGGGCGGCCTATATTGGCGGATTCGACGCAACTAGTAATGTAAGGGCAGGAAAATTGTTTGGAATTCCGATCGCTGGTACACATGCCCATTCCTTTGTACAGGCATATCAGGATGAGTATACAGCTTTTCATAAATACGCAAAAACTCATAAGAATTGTACGTTTCTAGTTGATACCTATGACACGCTAAAATCTGGTGTACCAACAGCCATTAAAGTTGCACAGGAATTGGGAGATACCATTGATTTCAACGGTATTCGAATCGACAGCGGCGATTTAGCTTATCTATCAAAGGAAGCACGAAAAATGCTAGATGAAGCAGGCTTCACAAGCACAAGAATTGTTGCATCCAATGACCTTGATGAGCTAACAATCATGAATTTAAAACAAGAAGGCGCAAGAATTGATAGCTGGGGTGTTGGAACAAAGCTGATCACAGCATTTGATCAGCCTGCATTGGGAGCAGTCTATAAACTCGTAGCAATTGAAAACGAAAACGGGGAGCTCGAAGATACGATTAAGATTTCTTCAAGTCCTGAGAAGGTTTCAACACCAGGTAAGAAAAGAGTATATCGAATTATTGATAAAAAAGATAATAAATCAGAAGGTGACTATATTACGTTAGAGGATGAAAATCCTAATGAAGAGGATAGCCTGCACATGTTTCATCCCGTTCATACGTATATCAGTAAAATGGTTACCAATTTTGAAGCAAGAGATCTGCATCAGGATATTTATCAAGATGGAAACTTAGTTTATAAGCTTCCTGAATTAAAAGATATCCAACAATTTGTTAAAGAAAACCTTGCCATACTCTGGGATGAATATAAACGACCATTGAACCCTGAAGAATATCCAGTCGATTTAAGTCCAAAATGCTGGGAAAATAAAATGGAGAATATTAAGAAAGTAAGAAAAAAGGTAGAAAGTCTATAGTTCCAACAGGAAAGGAAGAAAATTATGGGGCGTTACGGTGTGTTTGGTTCTGCATGTGATCCTATTACCATAGGCCATCTCGTCACGATGGAAATGGTCATTGATAGACGAAAGCTGGACGGTATGATCCTTGTACCGTCTTCTATTAAACGGCGAGACAAGGGAAGAAATTTAACCTCTAATGAACATCGCTTGAACATGGCTAGGCTTGCCACTGCTGATAACCCAAGAATCCAGGTCAACCCAATTGAGATGGAAGCAGAAGGCTGGGAAACCTATACGTATGAAACAATGAAAAAGCTGAAACAGGAATATCCGAATGATGAATTATTATTTGTCATGGGAGCTGATAATCTGCAAAGCATTGTGAACTGGCATAAAGGGTATGAGCTAATTGAAACCAATCGCTTCATTGTAATGGGCCGAGAGGGCTATGATATGGCAGATATAATCGCAAAAGACTCATTTTTGATAAAAAATGAACATCGTTTTGATTGTCTGAGCAAAGGTGTCAATATTGAAACCAGTTCAACGCTTATTCGTTCGAGGATTAAAGACGGTCTGAGCGTGAGATACTTAGTGCCGCAGCCTGCGTTAGAATATGCACTTGAGCATGAATTATATAAATAGAAGTAATACTATTTGCACAAAAACTGCTTCACAACTGATTATAAAAACAGAGGTTCTCTTGGTAGGATGCAATAGAACCTCTGCTTTTATAGATTTCTTTTTATATCATTAATGCGACCACAATATACAGTGCAGCTGCAATAATTGCCCCTAAAGTAGAAATTTTTAATTTATATTGAGCATATTCAACCAGGTCCATATCTAGAATAGATGCCGTGGTAATCGTTGTGTCACCTAATGGGGATGTAATGGCACCGAATGCACCGCTTGCAAATACTGCTCCAACTGTCAATGGAATAGAGGCATCTGTTGAGAGCGCCAAGGCAATCCCTAATGGCATAAATAATCCCCAAGTTCCCCATGAGGAGCCAATAAAATAACCAGTAATCGAACCTATCACAAAGATAATAGCAGGTGTCATAAATCCAGGTAAAAATGATCCAAGTGTTGAGCTAATGAATTCAGAAAACCCCAGGTCCTCTGCAGATAAAGTAAGTGCCCAAATCAGGATGAGCAAACTAATCGCCTGCATCATCTGGTTCCCGCCATCATAAAAATGATACATGATTTCGTTTAATTTCTGCCGCCTCACTATATAAAACACAAAGGTAAAAATGAGAGTGATGAACACAGCCAAAAGCATGACAAACGTTGCATCAGCCATAGCAAATGCTTCAAAAACTGTTTTGGCCCCTAAAGAAGTTCCATTTTCCCAAAGGAGATAGAGCGATAGGCACAGCAGCAAGAACACTGGGATTATCAGATTCCATGGCTGTGCTTTTACAAGCGACAGCTCCTTTTTGATTCCAGCCCGGTGAAACTCGTGCTCCTCCTCATCAAGCTGCTTATGATTAACGTCCTTGCTGAGATTATTTATATTTTTCGAAGGCCAAACCGTTTGGATGATTCCAATTAAGAGCATGACAATCGCATAAAAATTAAACAAAATACTTAATAAAAAGACCTCATACGGAGTCATCCCTAAGTTAAGATCTCTAATACCGCCTTCCACTAGTGATACCATAAAGCCAACAAATGCTGTTGCTACAGGCAGAAGAACGATAACAGACTCTGTTGAGATATCAAGCGTAACTCCAACCTTTTCTTTTCGAAGGTTCATTTTTGTTATCAAGGATTTTACAATTGGCCCAATCATCATTATCCGAAACATCGGCATCATAAAGGTAAAGGGCAGTGTAAACCAAATAATTCCTAATACTCCGCGCTCCGATTTTATTTTAGCACCCATCCATTCTGAAAAGCCTTTAATCCCTCCTGCGATATTCATCATTCCTACTAATCCACCAAATAAATAGAGAAAGCTTATAATTTTGATATTATTATCATCTGACAATGTCGTAACCATATAGGTAATGGATTGCTGTGTTCCCCCCAGTATATCCGATTTCACGATAACGGAACCCACAAGCAGACCAACGACAAGTCCCGGCAAAATATCCTTTAACCAGATAGACATCGAAATCACGATTAGAAATGGTATCAGAGAAAGCCACGTTTGCTCCAAATCTCTTCCCCCTACTGTTTATATGCACAATCAATGCAAATCACTACGTTAGTATTGCCAAATATATTAGATCATTATTACAGAAGGATGAGGGTGTCTGACATAAATTAGTCAAGATTGGAAGACAAAAAATATCCCTGCCGCTTCCAATTTTCTCCTTTTTGAACAATAATAAAAGTAAGATAATAGAAGCAAGGAGGGGTTTGGATGTCTATAAAAGAAGGGTTTGTTGAGGTAACAGGAGGGAAGATATGGTATCAAATACACGGCAGTTCGCAGCAGAATACTCCTGTTATTATCCTGCATGGCGGTCCTGGTTCTTCCCATTATTCCTTACAGGGTTTAAGAATATTGGCAGAAGAACGACCTGTCATTTTTTATGATCAATTAGGCTGTGGGAAGTCTGATCGGCCTGCTGACACATCTTTATGGAGACTAAACCGTTTTGTGGAGGAATTAGGACACCTGCGAAATACTTTATACCTTGATGAATTCCATATACTCGGTCATTCGTGGGGAACAACATTAGCCGCAGCCTACTATCTCGCTCATCCGAAAGGTGTAAAAAGTATAGTCTTTTCAAGCCCTTGTTTAAGTGCACCCTTGTGGGCGAAAGACCAAGAGAAAAATCGGAAGAGGCTGCCGCCCGACGTGCAGCAAATCTTAACAGCCTGTGAGGAAAACGGAACAACTGATTCAGCGGAATACAAGGAAGCAACAGCCGTTTTTAATTCTTATTTCGTCTGTAGACTGGACCCAAACCCCGTGTTCCTTAAGAATGGTGCACAATATAAAAATCCAGACGTTTATCAAATCATGTGGGGACCTTCAGAGTTTCATGTGACAGGGAATTTAAGAGATTTTGATTGTACCTCCAGCTTAAAGGACATTCTGATTCCGACTTTATTTACATGTGGTCGCTACGATGAAGCTACACCAGTTTCAACTGAATATTTTAGTTCTCTTACACCAAACGCAAAATTTCATGTTTTCGAGAAGAGTGCCCATATGGCCTACCTTGAAGAACAAGAAGAATATGTTAGAGTTATAAATGATTTTTTGAAAAATCAGGATTAAGATTTGATTAATCATTTGTCAGCAAAATGCAGCTAATCACCACATGGCGATTAGCTTTTTTTGTCTTTTGTGATTGCTGTTGAATAATTTGGAAGTATCATCAATAATTCCCTGCCTGTATGTAAATACTAGCCAAGATTATACAAACGAAAGGGAAGAGTTAATATGGACGATTTAGTAATAGCACGGTCTATGTTTGGGACAACGATGGCCTTTCATATCATTTTTGCTACGATTGGTGTAGGATTGCCATTTATGATTTTAATGGGTGAATTAATGTACCAAAAGACAAAGGACTTTCAATATGCTGTTATGGCAAAACGGTGGACGAAAGCTTTTGCTGTTTTGCTTGGAGTAGGTATCCCCACTGGTACGATTGCTGGAGTACAGCTTTCTCTGCTATGGCCGGGATTTATGGAGGTTATTGGTAGAGTCATGGCGCTGCCCTTCCAGATTGAAATCTACGCATTTTTTATTGAAGCTCTATTTATGTCCATATACGTGTATGCGGCAGACCGGATTCCTCCATGGATGAGAATCGTTAGTCTCACGTTAGTGGCGATTGGTGCACTTGGCTCAGCGGTCTTAATCACGAATGTTCATGCATTTGAAGGAACTCCTGCCGGGTTCCGAATCGAGAATGGGGAAATCGTAGATGTAGATCCTTGGAAGGCATTTTTTAATCCAAGCTTCTTTGTGACAGCAGGACATGTGGCACTGTCTGCTTACACAACAGGTGCATTTGTTGTTGCTTCAATTGCAGCATTTAAGATGTTAAAAAATACAGTAGATTCAAAGCTCTATCTTTTCCACAAAAAAGCCTTGCTGTTAAGTGTGGTTATTGGAGGGATTTTCGCATTACTTACTGCTTTAAACGGACATGAGTCAGCACAGTATCTACATAAATATCAGCCTGAAAAATTGGCTGCTGCAGAAGGATTATTCGAAACACAGACACATGCACCACTGGCGATAGGCGGATTTACAGATAAAGAAACACAGGAAGTGAAATGGGCAATTGAAATTCCATGGGCTTTAAGCTTTCTTGCAGGGAACAGCTTCGATACGAAAGTAATCGGATTGAATGACTTTCCTGAAGAATGGTGGCCGCCATTATTTATACACACCTTATTCAATGTAATGGTTGGGATTGGCTCGCTCCTGATCCTGCTTGCTGCACTTACCATATTCTGGAGTAAATGGTTGGAAAAGAAACATTTTCCAAAATTACTCATGTGGCTGTTGGTCTTTTCTGGACCGTTATCCGTCATTGCTATTGAAAGTGGTTGGATTTTCGCTTGTACCGGCAGGCAGCCTTGGACTATCTATCGAATTCTTTCGACTGCGGACTCTGCCACAACAGCAGGAAATCTTGGCGTTCTCTTTACCTTTTTTATCATTGTCTACGTGATTCTCGCTGCAGCTGTATTATTCGTCCTGCTTTATTATTTTAAAAGAAATACAGTTGAGGATGATCTTCTTAAAGCAGAAGCGAAAGGTATCCCATCAATTAGTACGAATACTTAAAGGAGGGGAATTATTGTGTCAGATGCAATCATTGCCAGCATTGTACTTTGGGGGTTTGTGTTTATTTATTCAGTTATGGCAACGATGGATTTTGGCGCCGGCTTTTGGTCGATGGTCTATATTAATCGAACAAAAACCGGTGCAACGAATATTGCCAATCGGTATTTATCCCCCACATGGGAGGTTACCAATACCTTTATTGTCGCATTAGTCGTTGCCGTATACAGCATGTTTCCCGGGGCAGCTTATACTCTTGGTACCATTTTACTTATCCCTGGGAGCATCATTTTATTATTACTAGCCCTAAGGAGTGCATTCCTGGTATTTTCGCATATTGCAGAAGAGTATAAGAAAATCCTTACCTATATCTCAGGAATTGCCGGGATTTTACTACCTGCTTTATTAATCAGCGTACTACCCATTACACATGGGAATTATGTTATTTTTACTGAGAACAGCCAAACACTTGACCTAGTAAAATTGTTCACAAGTCCAAATGAGTATGCCTTCATCGGGTTTGCAATTAGCAGTACATTATTCTTATCCTCATTATTACTATCAGACTACTCAAAGGTTTCGGGTGAGTTAGAGGCCTATCGGATTTATCGGAAGGATGCAATGATTACAGGACCTATTTCACTAGTCATGGCCTTTCTCATCATGCTGACATTAAAACAGGAGGCGAATTGGATTTATGAAAAAATGATGAATGACCTGCCTCTTTTGATTCTATCCGTCATTTGTTTCATCATCGCTGGTGTCGCGCTATATATTCCTAATTTTTCTAAGAATAGAAGCATGGGTATACCCCGTATTGCTGTAGTTGCTGTAACACTTCAATATTTACTAGCAAGCTTTGTCTATGGACGTGCCCATCTTCCATACATGGTATATCCGCATGTCACAATCGAATCAGGATTCACTGATCCAAATTCATTCCATGCTATCTTCGCTACCTATATAGCGGGTTTTGCCATCCTGTTTCCCGGATTTATTTACTTTTGGAAAATGTTTATGCATGACAACCGATATTTACAAAAAAAACAGCAATAAGGAGCATGTGCCTCACGCTCCTTATTGCTGTTTTTTTGTATAATTCAGATAAATACTTGATTATAATTTCGGCATTCTATATTATATAGTTAAGCAAACTTAACATTTTAAAATTATAAAATATTAACTCAAATAAATTAAGAATAAGAATGATTATAGATAGGTGTGAGCATGAAATGGATATGAAGAAAATGCTAGTGGAAGCAAATCAGTATTCTGAAGAGATTAAGCTTATTTTTATTAAAGAATATAAAAAAATTCTAGATGAGCATGATTTATCATCAAAGCAATCTTTAGTATTAAGCATTTTAGAGAAAAAGAGAAGGCTGACAATGAATGAGGTTGCGGAACTCATTAACGGTACTCCAAGTGCTGCCAGTCAATTTATCCGTAAGCTTGAAAGCAACCAGTATGTGAAAAGGGAAGTAAACAAAGCGAATCGAAGGGAAGTCTTTGTATCCTTAGATAAAAAGGGTGAAGAGTTTTTCGAGGAAATGAATGCTGCAGATGATATGGTTTTTGAGAAGTACTTTATAAAGCTATCACCGGAAGATATCCAGAATTATTTTAACATATTAAAGAAACTTCATGATATTGTCATGAAAGAAGACATGGGAAGGGAGCAGTAGTATGCATCCAACAGTACATGATCAAAATGATGTTCATTCGAACAGCGAAGTACAGTTTACCTATCACAAGGAGTCCGGCTATACCGGCTTTGTGTGGGCGATGACTTCTGTCTCAATTATCGAGGCTATAGGCGTGTCCTTTCTTCTAATTAAATGGAGCCCTATTCTGCACTGGATTCATTTAAGCCTCTCTATAACAGTGATTGTTTTACTTCTGGCTGATTTACGCGCGGTTAAAAAACATCCTATTAGACTTAAAAACGAAACCTTGGCATTAAAAATTGGCATTCGAAAGACAGTAAACATTCCTATTAAACACATTATAGAAATTAGGAAAGGAAATCTCCACTACGAAAACGATCGGAAACATAAAGATGTGCTTGATTTATCCTTACTAGGTTTGGCCGATCCGACCTTTGAAATAGTTTTAGAAAAACCTGCCGAAAGTAAAGATCTCTTTGGAAAGCGAAGCTATAAAAAACGGATATTCATTACAATTGATAATCATCATACGTTCTACAACATTCTTAAAAAGAAACAGCAGACACTTCAATCATAAACCTTAGGAGGAAAGTGAATGACCATTCTTTATTGGCTTTTCATTGTGTTTCTCATTACGTATGAACCTATTTATGGCTATGCTGATTTTCAAAGGTTTAAATTAAAAGTCCGCAGCTATCCTCTTGAAAGAATCAGCTACTATAAGAAAGTCATGTTAGGACTTTGGATTCCCTCATTATTTATCATAGGATTAATCATTTTTGGCCCGATCACTCTACAAGACATTGGTTTACAAGGAATTACGATAAATCCTGCAGCATTAGGCAAATGGCCCACATACATTACATTAGGATTAGCTGTCCTCTATCTAGTAAGCATCCTCTATTATGTAATCGGCTCAAAAATTAGCAAAAAAATAAAAAAGAATCTTTCAGACGCTCAAAAGAAACAATTAGAAACAAGTACATTCGCAGATATTCTACCTGTTTCAAAAGAAGATAAAAAGGTCTGGACGCTTGTATCCTGGACTGCTGGAATAACAGAAGAAATCATTTACCGAGGTTTTTTAATTTTTGCTCTTACACAACTGTTTCCCAATTTTACAATATGGCTTACCTTAGTTATTTCTTCGGTATTTTTTGGCCTTGCGCACACGTATCAAGGCATCGGGAATGTTATTAGGACTACTCTTATTGGCCTTTTCTTTGCCGTTTTGTATATAGGACTGGGCTCCATCATTCCTCTGATTCTTTTCCACTTTCTTGTGGACTATCTAGCCAAAATAGGAGATGAAGCAGCAGATCAGACTAAATTTGATGATTCAACTAATAACATTCATTTATAAAAAAATGAATAAATCAATACTTAAACTAATATAAAAAAACTTAAATAATCTAACAGGTGATGACAAGTAATTGACTTTAGGGGGTGGTGTTATCATGAATAATCAATTTAACCAAGGAAATCAACAACAATTTCAACAAACTACTGGATTTAGTCAATTTGGTATGTCTCATCCTGCTTTCCAGCCTGGATTCTCCAATACCAATGCCCAAGAGGTAAGACAGCAGAATGCTCAGTCCGCTCAAGGAGGCAGTAATGTACAACAATCCGGAGTAGATTTCGGTGGTAGTGGTTTTGATCAATTCAGCGGAACCCATGCTGCTTCCCAACCTGAGTTTGCAGGTTCAAACGTACAAGAGGTCACACAGCGAAATGCCCAATCCTCGCAAGGCCAGAGCTTTAATAATATATTCTAATTAGTTAAAAAACCCCTTAAGATTGGTGTTAAATTTTTATTAATACCATCTAAGGGATTTTTTTATTTTATAAAAATTTATAGATCAGTGATCTGCCAATCAATTTCTTCACTTCCCATGTCACGTAAAAAAGAATTGGTTTGTGAGAAAGGCTTGCTGCCAAAAAAGCCTTTCTTAGCTGATAGTGGGCTTGGGTGCGGTGACTTGATAATTAAATGCCTTGATGACGTAATCAAGCGCTGTTTTTCTTGGGCAAAACGTCCCCAAAGGATAAATACTAGCGGCTTATCTCTGCCATTTAGTATTTCGATGACTCTATTCGTCAGAGTTTCCCAGCCAAGTGATTTATGTGAATTAGGCTCGCCATTACGAACTGTCAATACTGTGTTAAGTAGCAGAACCCCTTGCTTTGCCCATTCCAATAAGTACCCGTGATTCGGAATAGAACAGGCTAGATCAGACTGAAGTTCCTTATAAATATTTTTCAATGATGGGGGGATTTTAACTCCAGGCTGCACAGAAAAGCTTAACCCATGTGCTTGTCCAGGTCCGTGATAAGGGTCCTGACCAATAATCACCACTTTCGTATCCTCAAAAGAGGTTAAATGTAATGCATTATAAATATCATTATGATCTGGATGGATCGTCTTTGTCTGATATTCTTCCTGCAAAGCATTTATTAAATGATGATAATACGGCTTTGCAAATTCCTCCTCAAGTAATAGAGCCCAATCATTTTTCAAATGAACCATGATAAAACACACTCTTTTCCTTATCATTAGTTTAGCTATATAAAGATGCAAATAATTTTTACTTTTTACATACTGGTTTACAGACTACAATTGGTAGTATGATAGTATTATGTTGCTTGTTGGAGGTTTTTTCAATGTATAATCGAATTTTAGTTGCAATAGATGGTTCAGAAAAGAGTGAGAAAGCATTAAAATCTGCGTTACAATTTGCAAATGAAAGATATTCAAAGGTCGGAATTATTCATGTTAAAAAAAATATTACCATTTACGAAACGATGTCTTCAGAAGTCGTTGATGAGATGTATTCCGAAATGAAAAAAGAAGCAGATGAGCTTTTTAAACGTGCTCAAATACTAGCAGATGATTATGGAGTAGAAATTGAAACACATTATGAAATTGGGGAACCAGCCATTCTAATCGTTAAGATGGCTGAGGATAGAAATTATCAGCTGATTGTCATGGGAAGCAGAGGCCTCGGCGGCATCAAAAGCCTTATGCTAGGCAGTGTCAGCCAACGAGTCTCACAGCTGTCCCATTGCCCAGTGTTGATTGTAAAATAGTATGAATAGGAAGCAGAGGGACGGTTCTCTTGCTTCCTTTTTTCATAACTGAAGCAAGAGAACCGTCTGCTACTTTTTAATCTTCGATCGGGAACCAGCCGGGGGTGTTGATTATGGCTTGCCAAAGTGGGTCGGGTACTACTAGGCGGTTTTGGGCATCTTTTTTTAATTTTGTTTCAATCTCTGATTCATTTCCTTCCTTCACTTTCATCACCCAATCCGGGTCGATAATGATTTCACGGCCGATTGCTATCATATCTACACCGGTCTCAAACGCTTTTAACGCATCATCTGGTGTATAAATAGAACCAACCCCAATGATAGGTACTCTATTCGCCACTTTCTCCTGAATCACTTCAAGTCGTGTTCGGGAATCCTCTATTCCTCGTCTCGGTGTTGACCAGTATTGATTTAATGACACATGAAGATAATCAAGGTCTTTATCCGCCAATACATCCACCAGCTTTAACGTATCAGCCATTGTAATACCAGGTGTTTCAGGCTCCTCTGGTGAAAAACGATAACCAACGAGGAATGGTTGGCTTGCATGATCTGCAATGGTCCTTTTCACTTCATCCACAACGGCCAAAGGAAAGGTTAGTCTTTTTTCCAAGCTGCCGCCATATTGATCATTTCTCCGATTCGAATGAGGAGAGAAGAACTGCTGGATTAAATATCCATTTGCTCCGTGAATTTCAACCCCATCAAATCCAGCCTCAATTGCTCTTCGAGTGGCAGCGCCAAAATCCTGTATGATTGATTGGATCTCTTCTTCAGTCAACGCATCTGGTATTGTATCTGATGAAGTGCCTTGTTCTGCAGGAATCGCACTGGCACTGACAATTCTGCCATTTGGAACTAAATCAGGAGGACACATTCTACCGCCATGAAAGATTTGCAAAACAGCTTTTGCACCTTGTTCTTTAATCGTAGAAGCTAAACTTTGCAGGCTTGGAATGAAATCATCATGATCACAAGCAAATTCTCCTGGAAATCCTTTTCCGTTTCGGGTCACATAGGCGCATGCTGTCACAACCATTCCAACACCATTTGAACGCCTCCGGTAATAAGCTAATTCATCCTCTGAAACGGTCCCGTCCGGGTTTGAAGAGAAGTTAGTCATCGGTGCCATCACAACACGATTCTCAACTTGAATTCCACTCCTTAGGCCAATAGACTCAAAAAGCAGGCTATATTTTGTATTCATCTCTTACCTCCATTTTATTAACCTAAAACATATATATAATTTATCATCATAGAACCAAATATTCATGAACGCTAGAAACTATTTTATAGTGTTTATCTCAAGCAGCAGGATAGCTTAATTTTTATAGGAGTTCAAACTGCTGTCTTTTCGAAGATATCCTTTTCATCGAAAACCCTTTGATATTTATAGGGTTGTATGATAATCTAATATATTATTATTCTATAACGTTACATATTTTACCTTTTACATAAAGAAACAAGGAAGTTGAAAGGGGCTCTATTTAGTGGATTTACTCTTAATTGTATTACCGGCCTTTTTAATATTTGGAACAGGCTTTATCGGACAAAAGTTACTTAAACTAAACGTAAAGTCTATCTCAACCATGTCTTTATATTTAATGCTGCCGTTTTTAACCTTTGATACCTTTTATACGAAAGAACTTAACATAGAATATTTTTATATGTTTCTATTTTCGCTTCTACTAGTCCTAATTATTATCGGGGTCACAAACCTGTTTGGTAAATGGATGAAGTCGGATAAATCAGAGCTATCAGCTTTGCAATTAGGAACCATCTTTCCTAACAGTGGAAACTATGGTGCTCCTGTTGCACTGTTTGCCTTTGGATCAGCCGGATTTGATTATGCCGTTATAATCATGGTTATCCATGCCTTGTTAATCAATACTATCGGAATTGTTATTGCTTCTTATGGGAGCGGACAATCAACAACCGTCAAAGACGCATGCAAGAGTGTGTTAAAAATGCCTGTAATCTACGGAGTAATACTTGGTGTCACTTTTCAAATAGCCAATGTCGAATTGCCGCCAACTATTTTGGAAGGAATCAGCCTGGTAGGGTCAGCATCCATTCCTACCGTTATGCTAATTCTAGGAATGCAGCTTGCTGAAATTAGATCAGCTAAGTTTGATCTAAAATATGTAAATACTGTTACCATTATCCGAATGATACTATCACCCATCATTGCCGTCATACTAGTAAGCTTTATGCCAGTTAACGACCTGATTCATAAAGTGTTTATCCTATTAGCAGCCATGCCAATCGCTGCCAACACAACGATGCTGGCTGTCCAATTCAATGTAAAACCCGAACTGCTCTCATTTACAACCTTAGTCACCACATTAATCAGCCTCCTCACCATACCAATTACCATCTTTTTCATAAGATAGGAAGCAGGGGGACGGTTCTAATGCTTCCTTAAAGAATCACAAATAAGAAATACCAAACAGACCTCTCTGTTTGGTATTTTATTCTTTACATATCGCTTTACATAGCCTATTTGGAAGCAGAAGAACGACCCTATGCTTCCAAATAGGCTATTACTCCAGCATGGTCGGAGGTCCAAAGAGCGGTCTGGGTTCGATCTTGCTGTTCTGCACCAATGAGTTTAGCAGAAATGGGCTTCCAGCCATTTTTATATAGTATGCAGTCAATTCGTCTGCTTAAGGTGGAAAAAGCATTTAAAAGATCAGGATCTTGGCAACATGTTAGACCTTCACCTTGACCAACCTCCTTCCAAACATCTTGAAATCCGAAATGGAGTAAATTACCGTAAGTTGTTGGCGGGCCTGCGATTTCATTATTTACGTTAAAGTCACCAAGAAGGATTATAGGCAATGTGGTATTTACCGGCCCATCTAGTAGTTCATTACCTTGTCTTAAATTGACTAGAAGAGAAGACGCTTCTAGTCGAGTTGAAATGACCCTGAAGATACGGTTGCGGAAACTGACATCTACAGTTGACCATCCTCGAAGCAACTCAAAAGGCAGACCGCCTAGTTGAGTGATCATATTAGCTTTGAAATTGGCTTCCTGTTTATTCAAAACCTTTAAACCGGATTCCTTTCGAATTAATATCGTATCTCGATCCAGCAGATTTACGAAATTACCTTGGCTAGAGCGCAGTTGTAGTGAAATGTTATGATTGAGGGCTGCTGTTTCATAAATGATTCCTTTTTCCTGAAGCTCATTTAACAGAATCTCAACGTAATCAAATGTAACGTAAGGAAAATGGGGATCCATCAGCTGCCGCAGCTGCCAAAAAGCGGCTTCCTGCAGTCCAATTATGTCAGGCTTATATTCAGCAATCTGCTCAGCAATCTTTTTTACTCGATTGAAATAATTTGTAGCCATAAATTGTCGATAGACCTCTGTAACCCTGCGGGGAATTTCTTCAAGTATAGTTGTAGAAAAAAGTGGGGATAAGTCCGCACCAATAAATAGATTCCAAGTCATAAAGGAAATCGAATCTTTCCTTGTATGATCGTTCTGATCATCATTGGAAGAGAAGTTATCACCTTCACAATCGCAATCCTTGATTTTTTCATCCACTACCATTCACCTTTTTCTTTCTAAAGATACATTATATATATTAAAAGATTGTCCATCGTGAAACGGCAAATGAATCAGAGGGCGCTTCTCCTGCTTTATTTTCATTTGGTAAAGTGCAAAGGAGCTTTGCTAAAGAGTTGAATCCAGCCAATTTAGTAAGTAAAAGTAAGGTTACGGAGGATTCTCTGCTGATAAGGAAGCAGAAGAACCGTCCCCATGCTTTATAAAATAACTTTAAATCGACAAATAATTGTCGAAAATTAGAATATTTCAAGGTAAAATAAAAAGAAAGGTTTGCAATAAAGGATCGTGGTTTATTGTAGCTGTAATACTTCAGACAGGAGAGTGTTCAGGTATGTATCAATCAAGAAAAATATTATTATTGGGTTCAGGTGAACTGGGTAAGGAGGTAATTATTGAAGCTCAGCGCCTTGGAATGGAAACCATTGCGGTCGATCGCTATGAACATGCACCGGCTATGCAGGTAGCACATCGAAGCTATGTTATTGACATGCTTGATCCCGATATGGTAAGAGAAGTAGTTGAAAAGGAAAAACCGGATCTGATTGTTCCAGAAATAGAAGCCATTGCTACTTCTGAGCTTGTTAAGTTGGAGGAGGAGGGATTTAAGGTCATCCCTACAGCACGTGCAGCGAAATTAACAATGGACCGTGAAGGTATTCGCAGATTAGCATCTGAAACACTTATGCTTCCTACTGCTAATTATAAATTTGCCGATACATATGTAGAATTTGTTAAAGGCGCTAAGGAAATAGGTTTCCCATGTGTCATCAAACCAATCATGAGTTCTTCGGGAAAAGGCCAAAGTGTATGCCTTACTGAGGGACAATTAGAGGAATGCTGGAACATTGCCATGGAAGGGGGCCGTGTCCAAAACGGTCGTGTCATTATTGAGGAATTTATCCGCTTTGAATCAGAAATTACTCTTTTGACGGTAAGAGCAGTGAATGGAACCATGTTCTGTGCCCCAATCGGACATATACAACAAGATGGTGATTACATTGAATCATGGCAGCCCCATAATATGACTGAGGAACAAATTAAAGATGCCAAGAATATTGCCAAAGCCATTACCGATGAGCTTGGCGGTTTTGGACTATTTGGTGTGGAATTGTTCTTAGCCGAGGACAAGGTTTATTTCAGTGAAGTATCACCGCGTCCACATGACACAGGCTTAGTTACACTTGTCACTCAAAACCTTTCTGAATTTGCCCTGCATGTCCGCGCTATTCTAGGATTCCCAATCCCGGAAATTACGCAGCTGTCTCCAGGTGCAAGCAGACCATTGAAAGCAAAAGTAGAGGCAAACGAATATACCGTTACAGGCTTAGAAGAAGCATTGGCGGTACCAAACACGCAGGTACGTGTATTTGGTAAACCAATCACGAAGGTTGGACGCAGAATTGCTGTTGCTTTATCAACTGCCGATACGGTGGAGCAGGCAAGAGAATATGCAGGTCAGGCATTAGAGAAATTACAGATGAAGGAATCCTGAGGGAATATCTAGAATATAATATCGTATCATGTTAAAACGACCAAAACATATAAGATTTGGTCGTTTTACTTTGATCAAATTCGCCCGTCGAATTTGCGTCCGGATTTTTTTCGAGCTCGCTCGAAAAATTACCTTTAAAAAACCCGTGACATCCGCCAGAGACTTAGTTAAGTCTTCAAATACTAACAGAACCTAATTCTTATCCATTTTTCCCTTTATACGTAAGATACGCTGCTCCTAATGCAATGAGTGGAAGGAGGAAAAACAAACTAAACAATCCCCTTTGTGTGCCAAGAATGATTGAAGGTATGATAATAGCTGCCCCACTCCAAACAAAGGCTTTCCAAGACTTTTTCAGGAGACCCCACATCGTAAGTAATACAGACACTAAGATTAATCCCCAGAGAAAGACAGCAACCAAAAATAGACCCATCTAAAACTCCCCCTTAGATAATTCTGGGTATGATTCCTACCATATTCACTAAAGCCAAAATCAGTTCATTTAATAAGTAAACTATCATGGTTATTTTTCTTCTTCGCTAATAATTTTTCAGCATAACATCGACTCTACTAGATTTGAGTAAGAGCATGCGTGAGAGTTCGGTAGAAAGCGATTATAATCTGGGGAGGATTTTCATGAAAAAAAGCGCAAAGAACATCATTAGCATTACTGGAATTCTGCTGGTCCTCGGTATCATTTGTCTCAATTATTGGTTCGACTATACCTTAAATAATATGACTGTACTCATTGTAGTAAAAAGCGAAGGCTTGGACATTCAAAAACCTCTGGACGAACAAACAAACCTCTTAGGAACGGAGGAATTTAAAACAGAAGAAGTAAAAAAAATGAAAGAGGAATACGCCACAAGCCTTGAGCAGCTACAAGGTAAAACGCTAAACGTACCAATAAAAATCGGAAATCCAATTCCCCTTAATGCATTGGAATAGAAGCAAGGGTCAAATTTTTCCGCTTCCAACGAAACTAACAAACCTTCACATCCATTTTTTTGCTATACGTATTACTCTTTGTCCATTTTCGAAGCTTAAAATGGGCTTTTTTAATAAGTAATTCCGATTGACAATCCCGAGTATTTTTATTAGTATTATTAGAAAAATAAGATTAAAAACATTTTCTTTTCAGAAGAGGTTCAGTGACTGGCCTGATAAGGTCTCAGTGACCACATAAACGAAGCAGGTGCTAATTCCAGCAAAGATTCCTTTGAATGACAAGAGGAGCTGTCTTTTTCTATATAAAAAAAGTTTCTTTTTAAAGAAAATTATGTGTTTAAGAGAGGAGATTTTGTATGTTTAACAACGAAACTTCCTTAGAGGTAAACGATTATCTGGACTTATATATACTTGCCCGGAATTTAGGAGATAATGACTGGCAGCAGGACATGATTACGAGGTTGCAAAGACATATTTCCAATAGATCCCTCATACTTCATACCCTCTGGAGAGAGTATAAAAAAGTAGATGAAGAAATACATGAGCTTTACAGCCAATTACCGAAACAAGCTTCTAGTAAAGAATTAAAAGAAAAAATCTTAAATTTAAAAAAGCGAAAGTTCGATATAAGCAATAAAATTCAAATGGAAGAAAGAAGAAGCGCTAAGGATGCAAATTCATAAAATGGATGAAATAGCTGACTAGATTACTGGAGGCTCTTTAACTAAGGTAAATGTACCTATTAGAGAGCCTTTTTGTTTACCATAAAAAATTTTCAAAGGAGAAAGTTACATTGGATGATTTATCACAGGTTCCTTCAGAAAATGACAAAGGCTTTCTAATCAATCAGTTAATTAATAGCGGAATATATAAAATTAACAATTCCCATTTATTTGAATTAAGCCTTACTGATTTGGCAAGAGAGTATCATAAACTTCAGTATAAAGAAAGCCAATCATATAATATAAAAAATAATGATTAAATGAGTAACCACCCTAGGCAGGTTCTTACTCATTTATCATCATTTTTACGTTTCTCATTTCTACCATTCAGCTCTTCAGAAAACTCTGTTGCAAAGCGATCCTTGCGGGTAACACCGGGAATATAACTGTCTGCTGTATTGGAAAAAATATGTTTTTTGACGTATAGATGAAAGACTGCTTCAATAACAGCAATCGCAAAGGCTGCTATGAATGTAGAGGTCAGCCGATTCATATTCGCGTCAATAAATAGGTAGCTCATCACCCATAATAGTCCAAACGATAAAACAAAGTCACCAAGAGTTGCAGCGAAATTACCCATTCTTCGCAGGACAAACAAATCTCCAATAAAATAAGCAACAAGTGTAGTGACTAACGACATCATAACAAGTGTAAATAAATCTGCATTGAAAATACCATATATAGATAATACAACCGTTCCAACAGCAGCAAATTTTATCAATAATGCCCATAGATGCTTCATAAAAAACCCCTCCTAAAATAACCTCTGATAACTTATACTTAATTTGCCTTATTCCTGATTCCTTATACGCTGACAAACTTTTTCATGTTCGTCCATTGTTAAATAATTGACCTGCCTGATTTTGTGATAGGATACTATTAAAGAAGGAAAATCGAAGAGGAGGTCAATAAATGAAACCACGAATTTCAGTCATAACAATCGGCGTAGATGACCTAGAGAAATCGCTGACATTTTATCGTGATGGTCTAGGACTTCCAACTGAAGGCATCGTAGGGAAGGAATTTGAACATGGAGCCGTTGCGTTTTTTGATTTGCAGCCAGGACTAAAGCTGGCAATCTGGAAACGAAAGGATATCGCCCATGAAGCAAAAGTAGAACTCTCACCCGGAAGCTCTACAGAATTCACGCTTGGGCATAACGTAAGCAGCAGGAAAGAAGTCGATAAAGTCATGGAACAAGCACAACAAGCTGGTGCCATCATAACAGATCCAGCACACGAAACCTTTTGGGGCGGCTATTCAGGACATTTTCAAGACCCTGACGGCCATCTTTGGGAAGTTGTTTGGAATCCTCAATGGGAGTTTGCAGATGAATAACTTAAATAAAAGTTGTATATGAAAGGTAAGAAAAATGCACAAGATATTGATTATAGAAGATGATTCTAAGATTGCTGATCTTTTGACTTCACATATCAGTAAATACGGTTATCAGGTTTACCATGTAACAGATTTTGAACATATCATGGACGAATTTCATCAACATTCTCCAGATCTTGTCCTGCTTGATATTAATTTACCAAGTTTTGATGGTTATTATTGGTGCAGGCAAATTCGAAAGGAATCGATCTGTCCAGTCATCTTCATCTCAGCAAGAATTGGTGAAATGGATCAAGTAATGGCCTTGGAGAATGGTGGAGATGATTTTATCACGAAACCGTTTCATACCGAAATCGTGATGGCCAAAATACGCAGTCACCTTCGCCGTGCATATGGAGAATATGCGAAGCAGACGGAAGAAAGAGTACTTGAAAGAGAGGGGCTTAAGCTATATCCAGAAAGAATGGAGATAACGTTTGGACCAATCACCGCTTCCTTAACCAAAAAGGAAGCTGATATTATTGAAAGCTTAATGGACCGTTATCCCCGTGTCGCTGGTCGTGAGGATTTACTTGAAAAGCTATGGGACGATCAAACATATGTTGATGAAAATACACTAAATGTCAATATTACAAGAGTAAGAAAAAAATTTCTGGAATTAGGAATCAAGGATGCTGTAGAAACCGTAAGAGGCGCAGGTTATCGTCTGAATGTCTCATGGACAGAGGCGGGGGAGGTATGAAGTTATTCTTTAAAGAGCATATATTGTTAATTTTTGTTCAACTGTTACAATTTATTATCATCCTTTCTATCCTCTGGCTTGATGGACATCAACAATTCAGCACCGCACTCTATGCTTTTTTTCTCGGTTGTTTTTTTCTAAGCTGCTATCTTTTTTACCACTATTACAGTCGAAAAAAGTTTTACAATCGGCTCAGCATGACGCTTACATCCCTTGATGAATCATTTAAAAAGACAGATGAAACGCCTATTTCTGAAGCTCTCGATCAATTATTACGTGATCAATACAAGCTCTATCAAAATCAATTAAAAACATTGGAAAAACAGCAGAATGAACATTTAAAGTTCATGGACCAATGGGTTCACCAGATGAAAACGCCACTTTCCGTTATTGAATTGACTGCGCAAAATCTGGATGAACCTGACTCGTCAAACATCCGTGAGGAAACGGAACGCATGAAAAATGGATTAAATACGGTTCTCTATATGGCCCGCCTGCGTTCCTTTGAGCAGGACTTTCATATTAAACCAGTCACCCTATCTTCATTAGTTCATGAAGTAAACCAGGACAATAAACGCTTCTACATCCGAAATCATGTATTCCCTAAACTCGAGAATAGAAAAGATGGAATTACGGTTGAAAGTGATGAAAAATGGCTGTTTTTTATCGTTACACAGCTAATACATAACGCAGTTAAATATTCCAATGGGAAAAACAGCATCGTAATCACTATCTATGAAAGTGGAGAAGAAGCCGTTCTCGAGGTGACTGACTTTGGGGTCGGAATCCCTGAAGTGGATAAGAAGCGAATCTTTGATCCATTTTATACGGGCGAGAATGGCCGTAAATTTAGAGAATCTACCGGAATGGGGCTCTATTTAACTAAGGAAGCAGCTGATCGTCTTGGACATCGAATAGAACTGGATACAAAGGTTGAAGAAGGCACAAGTTTTCGAATCATTTTCTCTTCTTCGCAAAACCTTACAAACATGTAAGATGAGTGAAAGAAGAATCGATCGTTCTTACAGAGTCTTTATAGATATACTGATCACAGATCAAATAAGCTGAGAGGGGATCTTGTGATGCTTAAAGTAATGCAAGTCAGTAAAATTTACGAAGGAAATATTGCATTCCGGGCGTTAACGGATATCAATTTAACGATTGAAACAGGAGAATTTGTCGGAATTATGGGACCTTCAGGCAGCGGGAAAACAACCTTGCTAAACATGATTGCTACGATTGATGAACCGACCACAGGGGAAATTTTCATAAACGGAAAAAATCCGCATCTTTTAAAAAAGGAAGATTTGGCTAAATTCCGCCGTCAGGAATTGGGCTTTGTTTTTCAGGAATTTAATCTTCTCCACACCTTAACAGTTGAAGAAAATATCGTGCTTCCATTAACATTGGACGGAAAAAAAGTGAAAGAAATGAAAGAAAAGGCAAAGATTATAGCGGAAAAATTAGGCATTCAAGAAATCATGAAAAAAAGAACATACGAAATTTCCGGCGGGCAGGCGCAAAGAGCCGCTGTGGCCAGAGCCATGATTCATCATCCAAAGCTAGTGCTTGCAGATGAACCAACCGGAAACCTTGATTCTAAGTCATCGAAGGATGTCATGGAAATGCTTGAATCCATCAACAAAAAGGACTTTACAACAATGATGCTGGTGACGCACGATCCGTTAGCTGCAAGCTACTGTAATCGGGTTGTCTTTATCCGTGATGGAAGGTTTTTTTCCGAAATTCACCGGGGTGATAATCGGCAGACATTTTTCCAAAAGATTATTGATACTCTTTCACTGATGGGAGGGAATGCACATGACCTTTCGTCAATTCGCGTTTAATAACGTCATTCGCAACAAAAGATTATATGCTGCCTATTTCCTAAGCAGTATGTTTACCGTGATGGTCTTTTTTGCCTTTTCTCTCTTTGCCTTTCACCCGGAACTAAGCGGGAGTGGTATGAACTCCTATGTAAAAATCGGAATGATTACTGCAGCAGGAATCATCTATGTTTTTTCTTTTTTCTTCATTTTATATTCCATGAGTTCTTTTTTACAGTCCCGCAAGAAAGAATTTGGCTTATTAATGATACAGGGAATGTCGATGAGACAAATCCGTTCTATGGTTTTCTTGGAAAATATGGTAATCGGCTTTTTTGCCACAGTCAGCGGCATTCTGCTGGGGTTAGTCTTCGCTAAAGGAATTTTATTATTAGCGGAAAATGTATTAGTTATCGAAAACTTACCTTTCTATATCCCCATTCAGGCCATCCTATTAACCTTTGTATCTTTTATTGTTTTATTCTTCTTTATTTCATTGTTTGTGTCATATGTTCTACGAAGCAAAAAATTAATTGAATTAATTAAAGGAGATCAAAAGTCAAAAGGGGAACCAAAGGCTAATCTGTTTTTAACGATTCTTGCCGTAGCTTTGCTTGCAATCGGTTATGGTGTTGCCTTGTTTGTAGAGGGGCTGACCGTCATCGTGGTTATGATTCCGGTTATTATTGTGGTCATGATTGGAACCTATCTCTTGTTTACACAGTTAAGTGTCTATGTAATTCGATGGTTAAAGAATAAGGAAAGTTTCTTCTGGCATAAAACGAATTTGCTGCTTTTTTCTGACCTTTCTTTTCGAATGAAGGATAATGCACGAACCTTCTTCATGGTCGCTATGGTATCGACAGTGGCTTTTTGTGCCATAGGATCATTATTTGGGTTTGAGTCTTTTCTTACATCTACGTTAAAGAATACCAGTCCATACTCGATAGCTTACCAAACGTATGAAAAAGCGGAGGAACAAGCAGATGTCGCATTGATTAATGAAATCTTGAAGGAAAATAATATTGAAGCAAAAACTGAGCAAGCCCTGCTTCGTTACAATCGAATAGGTCAAGAATACTTTTTAATCGCTAAACAATCAGATTTTAACCGTTTTGCTAATCTGCTTGGTGAGGAACCGATTAAGGTTAGGGATGGAGAGATATTTGTTGTTGAATTTGAAGGGACAGATTTTGGGCAGACAGATGAGCTACTAGACCTAAAGCTTAAGCTGAATTCGGGTGAAACATTAGAGCCTGAAGAAGTCATCTTTTCCAGAGCATTACCAGCAACTGATTCCTATTTTGTTGTTTCTGATCAAGATTACGAAAGTCTTCCGGCCCCTGATAATGAAATGAGCTATCATGTCTGGAACGTGACAGACGGAAAGGAAGCTGTTTTTGAAGCATCGGAAAAAATGTATATAGAACTTCCGTCTCATAAACTTCAAGCTCGAGATTATGAAGTCTTTCAAATTAATCAATATTATGGAGCAGTCTTATTCATTGGATTATTTATCGGGATTGTCTTCTTCGTCGCAGCTGGCAGTTTTCTCTACTTCAGATTGTACATGGATGTCGATGGGGATAAACAAAAATTTAAATCCATCTCCAAAATGGGCTTAACAGATAAAGAATTAAAGCAGGTACTGACTAGACAGACCATGATTCTTTTCTTTGCACCAATCATCGTTGCGCTTATTCATGGTGCTGTAGCTCTCACAGCCTTATCGCATATGTTCTATCATAATCTACTTACAGAATCTGTAACGGTTCTAAGTGTCTTCTTTGCCATTCAAGTGATCTACTTTTTCATCGTCCGCTTTTTCTATACCAAACAAATAGAAGCAGCCATTCACTAATGGTGTCAGGCACCACGAAAGGACAAAGTACTTAATCTGTCCATTTGTGGTGCCTGGCACCATTGTTTCTTATTTTTTGCTCATTATCTGTCCTAAAACTTTTGTTAATATCTTAGGTTTCATTAATATAGTTATCGGTTGAATAAGATTCATGACCTTTACAAATGAATCGTAAATATCTTGATTCTGTGATGATAATAGGAAAATCTTTTTGGCGTACCATTGCTGGATTGAAAGACCAATCGGTTTCTTACCGGATATACCTGGATAACGAAAATCCTCTGTAATGACCATATTCCAGATAGGGGCGATGATTTGTGGGACTTTTTTATGGAATCGAATAATGCTTCTTTGCAATGTATCACGGTCACCCCGAAATATCTTTTGCAATGCAAGTGCCTCTAATATCGCAATACTCATTCCTTGTCCAAAAACAGGATCAATTCTGCAGACTGTATCACCAATCACTAATAGTCCATTTGGTAGCTCTTTTGCTTTATCATATCTTTTCCATATGATTTGCGGTACACGAAAAACAGAGGTTTTGGACAACGGGGATCCATCTTTAATTTCATTATATATATCTAATTTTGGCAGTCCTTTTGCTAATTCTAGGAACCCATTATCATTCTTTACGGCCTCTTTTTCATCTATGGCATCCTGATAACCATTTATCGTAACAATATAGCGATTATCTTCAACCTTTGAAATCGTCCCACCTATTTTTTCTATAGGGGGATTAGGGTAAACTATTTTTATCATCCAATCCCTGGTATTATTGTCAGGAAGTTGAAAAGATTTGCTTACATATTTTAAGCCAATTTCTACTTTTTCATTAGGAATATGAATTCCTAACTTTTCTAACCAACTCGACGAAATACTACCTGCACCACTAGCGTCTACAATTAAATCTGCCTTTTGAGTTTTTAACGTGTCATCATTATTTTGTATTTCAACCCCATACACACGATTTTCGTCCTCGTCGTAAAGCAGATTTTTGACGACATGATTGTAGTAAATTGATATATTTGGAATCTTCTTTATATATTTTTCTATATGCCATTCCAAATGCGGGCGTGTTTGAAGGGTTGTGGTATACCCTCCATCATAACGAAGTTTCCATACACCATGATGAAACCATGCTAGATCTTTTGTTGAATTTATTTTCACTGCACCGCTTGCATAAAAATTTTCTGTGATTCCCGGAAATAACTCTTCAAGTCCATATTGACCTGCATGGAGAAGAGCGTGTAAATGTTCACCTTGTCTTGCACCTTTTCTTGGATAAGGTCCTAATGATTCAGTATCTCTTTCAATCACCACTACATCCTTAAAAAAATCAGATAAAACACGTGCAGCGAGTTTACCAGAAATCCCTCCTCCTATAATGATTGCTTTTTGTTTGTTGAACATATATGTACACCTTTCACATTTAATTAATCTATTCCGTCAACGGATAGAGGGGATTTTGATTTTCACGGTAAATTCTTGATTCTTATAGACAAAATCTAAATATCCTTGATTGTCCTTTACAATATCATGTATCAGCTTTGTACCTAAGCCTTCATGGTCGCCATTTTTTGTTGTTTTACCATATACCTGATATAACCCATCTACTATATCAGTTGGAATTATCCCACTATGATTCTTACAAATCAATACATACAATCCTGCTCTTTTATAAAATTGCATTGTAATCATTCCAGATGTGTCAGAACTCTTTTGCCATTCCTCACACGCGTCGATACTGTTTGATAATAGATTCCCTATTAATGTCACCATATACTGATCTGAAAGAGGTAGGGAGGACAACGGGATTTCAAAATCATAAACAATAGCAATCCCTCCTGCCTTTGCGCGTCTGTACATTTGATGCAAAACACCTGCTACAATTCCGCGCTCACCTTTAATCGATAAATTGGTCTCCTCATATCCATCTACTAATCCATCCAGATACGTTTTCGCTTCAAGAACTTTGTCATTTTCCAATAAAAAGTGAATGGCCGAAACATGCTTTAAAAAATCATGTCGCTCACTTCTAACCTGACGAAATGTTTCATTAACCTGCAGGCTTTGTTCCTCAAATTGCTGAACCTTTCTAGAAAAGGCTGCAAGCTGCTTTGCCCATACAATGCGAACTACCTCAATTCCAATAAAAATCATAAATAAACCAAAATAAACCCATGATGGCTCAACACTAGCATAAATCAAAAGCAGCAAAGCCTGCATAAGGAGGAGTGTTCCATTCCACTTTACGCCTAGATCCGATAACCAAAGAGGAAGCTTCCTCCATAGAAAATAAACAATCACAATGATAAGGACTGAAGTAATGTAGAAGGGGAGTGGCACACTTAAAATACTTAAAAGTTCCTGTACATGTACAATCCCCAGAAGTGTAATCATTCCCCAATAAATGATGTATTGTTTCAACATTTCCCCACCTTTAAAAATAATGTTGCTGTAAAAACTCTACTTTTTCCTTTGTAATCATAGCCTGTTCCTCGATGCCCTCAAACGTGACAATATAGGAATTCTTGGCATAAAGGGAGAAATTCAATACATAATGAATATTAATAATGAACGAACGATGGGAACGGATAAAATCACGCTCACGCAGTTCTCCCTCTAATTCATTTAGAGTTTGATAGGTTTTAATTGGCCCCGTTTTCGTATAAATCGTTGTCGACCTCCCAGACCTCTCAATAAAAACGATATCCTTCTTTTGAATAATATGAATATTGTTTTTCTGTTTGAGATAAAGTCGACCAGTGATTTCCGTTGATTTCGTTTTCTCCATCAGCCTTTGAACAGACTGAATTAAGCGTTCCTTCGGGTAAGGCTTCATAATATAATCATGGACGTTTATTTCAAAGGCGTGCACAGCGTAGCCGCTGTTAGCCGTTACAAAGATAACCGAAATATTCAATGCATGTGAGTGAATAATATCTGCAATTTCAAAGCCTGACAAATGAGGCATCTCAATATCTGCTATTAATAAATCAAGCTCTTCTTTTTTAATAAATTCATAGGCTTCCTCTGCGGAAGTGGTTGAAAAGACGATTTCCACATCCGCTATTCCTGAAATAATACCATTTAATTTATCTAGATCAATTTTCCTATCATCCACTAAACCAACCTTCATATGTAACTCCCTTATAAACAAGCTTTTTATCATCTCAATGTGACTATCTCTATTCTTTATTTTACCATTCTTACCAGTAAATTTGTCATTTTCGCGACATGAAACGGAACATTCACGACATAACTACAGATTCACTTTCAAATTCTTTGTATGATAATCTCAAGAAAACGAACAACGGGGTGGAGAAATTTATGATTCAAATTCAAGAAGTGACGAAACAATTTAAAGATAAAAAGAAATATGTCACAGCATTAAAGCATATCTCCTTTGATGTAAATAAAGGGGAGGTCGTAGGACTTCTTGGTGAGAACGGTGCTGGAAAAACTACCTTGCTTCGCAGCATTGCAACATTGCTTACTCCAACAGAGGGAAAGGTGTTAGTAGATGGTTATGACACTGTGAAAAACCCAGAAGAAATCAAGAAAAATATCGGCGTGCTATTCGGAGGGGAAACCGGCTTGTATGAACGATTGACAGCAAGGGAAAATCTTGAATACTTTGCTAGTTTGTATGGTTTAGGCAAGCATGAGACTAAGGTTCGAATTGATGAACTGGCAAAAATGTTCGGAATGAGAGATTATCTTGACAGAAAAGTAGGAGGCTTCTCAAAAGGAATGCGCCAAAAGGTAGCAATTGCAAGGACTCTAATTCATAATCCAGAGATCATCCTCTTTGATGAACCAACAACCGGATTGGACATTACTTCCTCAAATGTATTCCGTCAGCTTGTCCATCAGCTGAAACGGGAAGAAAAGACAATCGTATTCTCGAGTCATATTATGGAAGAGGTTTCAATGCTTTGTGATTCTGTTGCCATGATGCATAAAGGGGAGCTGGTTTACCATGGAAATCTTGAAGCACTCTATAGTCAAGAAGGCAGCCGAGATTTAAATTATATCTTTATGAGCAAGCTTGTAAGAGGAGGAACAGACTATGCTTCTTAAAATCTACTTAAAAGAAATGAAAGATTGCTTTCGTGATAGCAGAACATTGATATTAACCGTACTATTACCTATCATCATGATGACCGGCTTAACCTTTTTTTATGAAAAAATGGTTTCGGATGATGAAGGAAAAACCTTTACACTTGCAGTAGATCAATCATTTAGCAATCAAGAGGAAGCTCTTTTTGCACCTTATGAACATATCGAATTCGTCCATTCTGAAAATCCTGAAGAATCATTAGAGGAAGGTGAAGCTTTAGCAGCACTTAAGCTTAGTCCTGATTTTATCCAAAGCATTGAAAATGGAGAGGAAGCATCTGTAACAATCATCGGAAATTCCTTCAGCCAAAATTCATCCAATTTGATGAACATACTAACAAACGCATTAACTGTTTATGAAAAATCAGTTACGACAGATCGCTTACAGTCACAGGGAACAGATCTTAGCGTTATCCAGCCATTTACGATTAATCAAAAGGAAATGACAAATGAAGATCCGAATATCAATCTTATAGCGTTGCTGATTCCGCTTATTCTATCCATTGCCATTGGTGTCGGAGCTGGTCCTGCCGCGTCCGATTTATTTTCCGGTGAAAAAGAAAGAAAGACTATGGAGGCTCTATTAATGACACCTGTCAGCCGTTCTACATTACTGTTTTCAAAATGGCTGACCATCGCATCTGTAGGTGCTATTACTGGAATCATTACATTAATCGTCGTCGTGCTCGAAATCGGACTATTCACTGAAAATTTAAAGAAGGCAGTTTCATTCGGAGATAACGCGGCAATAATTATTTCCTTAGCCATCATAATCTCGATTATCTACGCTATGTTCACTGCATCCCTGCTCATGCTCACAAGTATAATCGGAAAAACTGTTAAAGAATCGCAGAGCTATAGCAGCCCAATCATGATGCTAGCGGTTTTCCCTACCATGATAATTTCAGGAATTGGAATTAACGAGCTTGGATTTCAGCATTTTGCCATTCCAATTCTTAATCTATTTAGCCTGCTAAAAGAGTTATTGTTCGGGATCATTGATGCAGAGCATATTTTACTTACCATAGCCAGCAACCTCGTCTGTATAATTATTTTCTTTATTATCGGCAGAATACTATTCATGAAAGACAAATGGGTTATGAACTAAAAGCATGACAGCACCTGTTCAATCAGGTGCTTTTTATGGCTGATTGCTGAATAGGCCTATTTCCGCAATGATAATAAACGAAAAAGTATAAAAACTCCAATAAATCTATTGATTTACTTTTTGAATTATGTAACTATATGAATATACAATTTGATACAAAAGTAACACTAGGGGTGCTTTAAAAGCTGAGAGAGGTATTGGCCTTAACCCTTGAACCTGCACTAGGTAATGCTAGCGAAGGAAAGTGGTACATCGTTATCGTTATACTAAAATGTATATGGAAATAACAATGTGATAAACAGTAAACCACTTCTTTCATTTGAGAAGTGGTTTTTTTATTGTCATCAGGGGGAATGTTCATTCATGGAAGAACTTTTACAGGGTTTGATAAACCAGGTTGAAAACCGTAAAGAAGAGCTCATTCAATTATTAGTGCGTTTGATTCGCTATAAAACACCTGCACCTCCTGCACGGAATACAGAAGAGGCGCAGCAATTTATCGCGTCATTTTTAAAAGAAAAAGGCTTTGCCATTGATCAATGGGATGTATATCCAGGGGATCCGAATGTAGTTGGTGTTCTAAAAGGCAGCGATTCTAAGCACTATAGAAGTTTAATTATTAACGGACATATGGATGTGGCTGAAATAAATGAAGATGAAGAGTGGGTAACAGATCCTTTTTCACCGATCATTCGGGATGGTGCTTTGATTGGCAGAGGAGCCGCTGATATGAAAGGCGGTCTTGCAGGGGCCTTATTTGCTGTTCAATTGCTTCATGAAGCCGGAATTCAGCTTCCGGGTGACCTTACTTTTCAATCGGTTATTGGGGAAGAAGTTGGGGAAGCAGGTACTTTGGAATGCTGTAAAAGAGGATATAAGGCTGATTTTGCTGTTGTTGTCGATACTAGTGATTTACATATACAAGGTCAAGGCGGGGTTATTACTGGTTGGATTACGATTAAGAGTAAGAAAACATTCCACGATGGAACTAGAAAAGACATGACCCATGCTGGTGGAAAGCTATTTGGAGCGAGTGCCATTGAAAAAATGATGAAAATCATTCAAGGACTGCAAGAGCTTGAAAGACATTGGTCAGTGATGAAAAGTTATCCTGGATGTCAGCCTGGAGCGAATACCATTAACCCTGCCGTTATCGAAGGTGGACGACATGCAGCATTTATTGCGGATGAATGTCGTTTATGGATTACGGTTCACTTTTATCCAAATGAAACGTACGAATCGGTTTCAAAAGAAATTGAAGAACATATTCAAGCTGTTGCCAAGGCAGATCCATGGTTAAGGGAGAACCCCCCGATTTTTGAATGGGGTGGATCATCGATGATTGAAGATCGAGGAGAAATCTTTCCTTCTTTAGAGGTGGATCCAAATCACCCAGCAGTCAAAGCCTTAATGAATGCTCATGAAGGGGTTATACAACAAGCTGCAGTTGTCGATGTTTCGCCAACCGTTACTGATGGAGGCTGGTTTGGGGATGCTGGTATTCCTGCAGCGATATACGGACCTGGACACCTTCACCATGCACATGCCGTCAATGAACAAATCTCCATTGAACAACTATTGCACTATACGAAGGTCATATTAACGTTCATATACCAATGGTGCCATACGAAAAAATAGATGAATAGAAAAGGAGTTTACAAATGAAGTTTTCCGAACACTTACTTGAAAAACTGCAGCCAATTTGGCGGAAAAATCACGCCCATCCATTTGTACAGGAAATGGGTGCAGGAACATTGGATAAAGAAAAGTTTCGTTTTTATATGATTCAGGATTATTTATATTTGATTGACTATGCCAAGCTGTTTGCCTTAGGAGCAGTGAAAGCGACTGATTTAGAAGATATGAAAATATTCTCTGCTTTATTACATTCGACTTTGGATGAAGAGATGTCCCTTCACCGCCAGTATGCAGCCCGTTTTGGAATTTCAGAGGAGGAATTGGAACGTGCAGAGCCCTCTCCCGTAACACTCGCTTATACTCATTACATGCTTCATTCCGCCCAAAATGGGACACTGGCGGAGTTAGTTGCAGCCTTGCTGCCATGTGCTTGGAGCTATTGGGAAATCGGAAAAGAACTGAGTGAAATTCCAGGTGCAGCCGATCATGCATTGTACGGTGATTGGATTACCATGTACAGTTCTAAGGAATTTGGCCAGACTGCGGAGTGGTGTATTGATTTACTAAATAAATTAGCTGCAGGAAAGCCAGAGCATGAGCTTCGTCAGCTAGAAAAAATCTTTTTAAATACAACTCGTTTTGAATATCTCTTCTGGGACATGGCTTACCACAAAGAAATGTGGCCTGAAGATGAATAAATCGGTATTAGAATTTAATAAAGTAACCTTTCACTATCGTCAAAACCCAGAGCCAATCCTGAATCAGATTCATTTACATATTCAAGAAGGAGAATTCGTCAGCATCATAGGCCCTAGCGGTTCCGGGAAAAGTACAATATTCCGATTAATAACCGGACTTGAGCAGCCCTCAGAGGGAACGATTCTCGTAAATGGAGAGAATATCGACAATCGCTTAGGATCAGTCGGTTATATGCCGCAGCAGGATTTGTTAATGCCCTGGAGGACTGTATTAGAAAATGCTTCCCTTCCTTTAGAGATAAAAGGAATACGAAAAGAAGAAGCACAAACACGGGTAATAGAACTGCTTGATGCTTTTGGCTTGCAGGGTCAAGAAAACGAACTCCCAGGTAATTTGTCAGGAGGGATGAAACAGAGGGTTTCATTTCTCCGAACCATCTTAAGCGGGTCTAATATTTTATTATTGGACGAGCCATTCAGTGCACTAGATGCCATTACACGATTAACAATGCAGGAATGGCTATTAGAACAATGGCAGAAATGGAAGAAAACAATATTATTTATTACTCATGATGTAGATGAAGCCCTATTTTTATCAGATCGAATTTTTGTATTGCAGCAAGTAACGGAGGCTTCCATTCAGGAGGTCAAGATCCCTTTAGGTCGTCCGCGAAAACTTCGTGATCTAAGTAAAGCAGAAATCGTTATGTTAAAGGAACAGTTAATTGACCAGTTACGATCGAAGGTGAGTATATGAATAGCCTCAAGTCTTATATAGCTTCCAGCATACTTGTATTTGCTTTGCTGATGATTTGGGAGATAGGAGCAGGAATCTACAACAAAAGCTTTATCCTGCCATCACCGACAGATATTTTATGGAAGCTTTGGGAGTTAAAAACGGTTTTATTATTTGAGCACCTTCCAGCTACATTATTAATCATGGTGATTGGTCTCCTTTTTTCGATTATTATTGGCATTGGTCTAGCTATATGGATGAACATGAGTAAAATAGCTGAAAAAACCTTTTACCCTTTAATTGTTGCATCGCAGACGATTCCTACCATTGCGCTAGCACCGATATTTGTCATTTGGTTTGGCTATTCCATTTGGAGCAAAGTAATTGTGACTTTTTTAATCACCTTTTTCCCATTAACTGTCAGTACCTTTGATGGCCTTCGTTCTTCGAATAAGGATATAAAGGAATTGCTGCTGACAATGGGTGCCTCCAAAAAGGATATCTTTTTAAAATTAGATGTACCGTCTGCCTTACCTTCCATGTTTTCGGGACTTAAGGTGGCAGTAACGGTTAGTGTAATCGGGGCTGCCATTGGAGAATGGTTAGGTGGAGAAGCGGGCCTTGGTTATTTTAGCCGGAGAATGATGACACAATTTGATGGGGCAGCTGTTTTTGCTCCGATTGTACTACTTTCTATCGTAGGGATTCTTTTATTTTTATTGGTTTCATGGTTAGAAAAAATCTGTTTGAAATGGAGAAAAGAATAATGAAAAAACGAGTTATGTTGCTTGTAAGTATTGTTTTTGTTTTATTACTGGCTGCCTGCAGCGGAAACAGCACTTCACAAAGCTCCGAAAACAAGGATAAAGAAGACAAGGATTTAAAGGAAGTCAGCATTATGTTAGATTGGTATCCAAATGCTGTCCACAGTTATTTATATGTAGCACAGGAAAAAGGCTATTTTGAAGATGAAGGAATAAAAGTTGATATTCAATTCCCGGCGAATCCAACTGATCCATTAAATTTAGCAGCTGCAGGAAAAGTAACATTAGGATTATATTATCAGCCGGATGTCATAATCGCACGTGCAAATGAGAATGTTCCGGTTAAGTCAATTGCTTCTATTGTACGTTCCCCATTAAATCATGTGGTATTTGCTGAGGATAGTTCTATCAAATCACCGAAAGATTTAGAAGGCAAAACAGTAGGTTATCCAGGGATTCCTTTAAATGAAGCCATGCTTAAAACGATGGTAACAAAAGATGGCGGTGATTTTACAAAAGTCAAAATGGTTGATGTAGGATTTGAGTTGAATTCTTCTCTTGTATCAGAAAATGTAGATGCTGTGATTGGAGCCTATATAAATCATGAGGTTCCAATCCTTAACCAAAACGGATTTAAAACACGTACCTTTAATCCAACCGAACATGGTGTACCTGCCTATAATGAAATCGTACTTGTGACAAGTGATGAAACATTAGAAAAAGACAAGGATGCGATTCAGGCTTTTTGGAGGGCAGCAGAAAAAGGCTATGAATTCATGAAAGAAAATCCAGATGAAGCACTTACTATTCTTTTAACGAATCAAGATAAAGCGAATTTCCCATTAGATGAGGCAATTGAAAAGGAAAGCCTTCAAGTATTACTGCCAAAAATGGAAGCGGAAGGGACAGCCTTTGGTTCCCAGGAAGAACAGTCATGGGAGGAAACAGCCAATTGGCTGAAGGAAGCAGAATTAATTAAAAAAGTACCTAATACTAGTGACATGATGGTAAATATAGAGAAGTAATTTTTTATAAAACGCCGATTTTTCTTTTATGATGAAAAATCGGCGTTTTTGACTTTCTTTAGGATAAGACGCTTTTGTTAGGAAAAGCTATCCTCGTGTCAAACTAATTAAAGGGGGTATTCTGTCTTGTATTTTTACAAAGAAGACTTAATTAATATAATCGTACCGGATAAACCGGATCCTGCTGCTGCAAAGGTACTTCAGGAGGCATTGGGTGGTCGTTTTGGCGAAATGCGTACCATGATGCAATTTTTCTTCCAAAGCTCAAATTTCCGCGGTAATGCAAAACCTTTCCGTGATCTTATCCGCGGCATCTTTCTTGAGGAAATCAGCCATGTTGAGCTGGTACAAACAACCATTAACCAACTTTTGAATGGCTCTGGTGAAGAAGCTGTCGGAGCAGGAGGAAATACTGGTGCGCCTTTAGAAGAAGCAGTTAAAGAACACGCAAATCCACATCACTATATTATGGGCGCACAAAGCTCGCTTCCAGTTGATGCGGGTGGGAATACATGAACCGGAAACTATGTATACAGCCACGGGAACTTAGTCGCAGATTTATTGGATAACGTCGTATTAGAATCGACAGGTGTGTTGCAAAAAACGCGTATCTATGAAATGAGCTCAAATAAAACATTTAGAGAAACCCTCGCATTTTTAATTGTTCGTGATAACGCCCACCAAAATGCCTTTGCCAAGGCATTAGAGACACTTGGAGTAAATTGGGGCAAGATTTTCCCTGTACCAAATTATGATATAAATAAATATCCTGAATGCCGCAAATATGTAGAAATGGGCTTCCATAATGCCCAATTCAATTTCAGATTGGATGATACCCTAATGGGTCAAATCTTCCAAGGTGAATCACCGAGCAGAGATGATGGCAATCTCCAAGTCGTTCCGCCTCCAAATGGCTATCCTGTACCAATTTTGCCTGAAATGCCGAATGAACACAGCCCTGGTCTTCATGATATAAATTCCTAGTATTTTTTCGAGAAAAAGGATGGACCATGTAGGCCCATCCTTTTTACTTATATTTTTTCTCAACAGGTACTGCCCCTTTATAATAGGTTATATTATTGCATCATTTGATTTAATTCCTGCATACATTCCTGAACAAGAGTAACACCCTGACTCATTGATGCCCCGCCGCCAAATGCAGCTGTTACACCGACAGCTTCAAGTATTTCCTGCTCTGTACAGCCTTGATCAAGACAGCCTTTCGTATGGTAAATAATGCAGTACTCATCCTGCGCATGTATGCTGATGCCAAGGGCAATTAGTTGTTTCTCTTTTTGTGTCAGAGTACCGGCTTTAAAGCATTCCTCCGTAAAATCATTAAATTTACTCGCAAACTCAGGCATCTTTTGCGTGAATACCCCGAGACCCTCTTTGTATTTTAATAATGCGGATTCTATAGAATTCCCAGCCTCCATTATTTCAGCTCCATTCCTAATTGTATTGATTGACCAAGGTTATTATTAGCTAAATAGAGAGGTTTAAACGGCCCATTTTATTGAATATTAATTGGTTAAAACTTAACTTATTTACCATTAACAAGTAAACATAATTACAGGAATACAAGGCAAAATTTTAATATTGTAAACCGCAAATGCCAGTGATAATTCTAGAAAAGGTGATGGAATGGATTTAACTAGCGAAAATCAATCCTATCAAGCAGGAGAGATTGTTTATGTTTTTTATCGAAATCCTCATACCCAGGATGTAGCCAATGTTCAGGCAGCAGCCGTTGTCAATAACCCCGAACAGCCGGGAGAATTAGCCTTATTTTTATATGAGACCTATTATCCGTTAACAAATGAAACCGCTGTATATAAAACGGAAGAAGAAGCAAATCAAGCCTATCAGTACTATTATGGGGATTATAGAGGGGAGTGGAATGATGGATCCTTTTACTCCTAGACTTGTTTACTTTGAACCGAAAGCATTGGACTATCCATTAGGAATGGAGCTGAAGGAGAAGTTTGAGAAGTTGGATGTCGAAATTCGATATACAACTTCTCATAACCAGGTTCGAAATCTTCCTGGCGACACGGATCTCCAGAAATACCGAGTAGCGAAATCCACACTTGTGGTCGGTATCCGAAAAACACTTAAATTTGATACATCGAAGCCGTCTGCAGAATATGCCATTCCGTTTGCAACCGGCTGCATGGGACACTGCCACTATTGTTACCTGCAAACCACTATGGGAAGCAAGCCGTATATTCGGACATATGTAAATGTAGATGAAATCTTGGGGGCTGCTGACAAATATATAGAGGAGCGTGCCCCTGAAATTACCAGATTTGAAGCAGCCTGTACCTCTGATATTGTCGGAATTGACCACCTAACACATACGTTAAAAAGAGCCATCGAGCATTTTGGGGAGTCCGAATATGGAAAATTGCGATTTGTGACAAAATTTCACCATGTCGATCATTTGCTAGATGCAAAGCATAATGGAAAAACAAGATTTCGCTTCAGCGTCAATGCTGATTATGTAATTAAAAACTTCGAGCCTGGAACATCACCGTTAGCAAAACGGATTGAAGCAGCAGGTAAAGTCGCACGTGCAGGCTATCCATTAGGCTTTATCGTCGCTCCTATTTATATGCATGAGGGGTGGGAGGATGGTTATTATCATATGTTTGAACGTCTAGATGCCGAATTGCCGAAAGATACAAGAGAGGATATCACATTCGAATTTATCCAGCATCGTTTTACAAAACCAGCTAAAAGAGTCATTGAAAAAAACTACCCTATGACTAAATTAGAATTAGAAGAAGAGAAACGAAGATATAAATGGGGAAAATACGGAATTGGAAAATATATCTATCAAAAAGATGAAGAAGAGGATTTGAAAAGTAAGCTTTTCACTTATATGGAGAAATTTTTCCCTAAAGCTAAATTAGAATATTTCACATAGTCCCGAAGAGTTAAACTGCTCTAAAATTTTAGGATATTCCCGTACTTGAAGGTAACACTAATGATGGTGAACCAACACCAACTAACTTTGGCAAGGGGGAAACTTTATGAATATTCGTGAAGGACTTATTCCAACAGCTTTAGGTTCGGCAGTTACAGCAACAGGCTATGCCTTAAAGCAAAAGCGCGGATCAAATAAAATGATAGCCAACACTGTTTTTGGTTTTGGACTTGCCCATGTCGTGTTAGGTGTCATTGACCTTGCCACACATCGTCATTAGAAACAACAAAGAAGGCTGAGCATCAAGAGCTCTCCTTCTTTGTTAAAATCCAAAAACAAATCTCCGTAATCATACAATATGCCTATTTGACCATCTATTCCTAAATATTTCCTCTTCCATTGTATAGTGAGAATAAATTACCGTTACAATATGGATAATAATGTTAATCAATTTTATACATACTCTTTCTAAACATATGGTTTAGCACCACCTACCGGAGGGACTTATGGAACAAAACAAGCATTTAGAATTAAATTCAGCTGAAATTGCTAATCTATGGACCCAATACCTAAATGACAGTGCCTCTATTTGTATTCTTTCACATTCCATCGCAAAGGCAAAAGACGAGGAGGTAAAGAATATTCTTGAATATGCTCTCACGCTTTCTCAAGGGCATATTGCAAAAATTACCGAATTTTTCGAAGAAGCAAATTTCCCCATTCCAAAGGGGTTTACGTTAGAAGAGGATGTTAATCTGAATGCACCTCCATTATTTACAGATACCTTTATGATGGTTTACATGTATGTGATGACATTACTTGGATTAACTGGGTACGCAGGCGCAGTTGCTACATCTGCACGTTCAGATCAAATCGACTATTTTATTGAATGTAATCGGCAAACAATGGAGCTGTATAAACGAATCGCTACACTCATGCTGAATAAAGGGATCTACAGTAAACCTCCCCGAATCAATACACCTAACGAAATTGACTTTGTTACTAATGATCAGTATTTAACAGGCTGGTTTGGAAAAAAACGGCCATTAAATGTGATGGAAATTAGTGGTGTAAGCTTTAACATGGTCAAAGTGGTTGTAAAAGTTGTTTTGGAAATTGGTTTTGCACAGGTTAGTCAAGATAAAGAGGTTCAAAAATACTTCCAAAGAGGAAAAAAAATGTGCGAGAAACAATTTGGTATTCTGAGCAAATTATTAACAAAGGATGAGTTAGCTTCACCAGCTTCTTGGGTTTCAGAAGTGACTAGTTCAACGGTGCCTCCATTTTCTGATAAATTGATGTTAAACCATATTGTCATTTTAGTTGCTTCCGCAATCGGTTATTTTGGTGCAGGTGCTTCTGTTTCACAAAGAAGGGATCTAGCATTGGAATATACCCGTTTAATGGCAGAAGTAGGCTTATATGCTGAAGACGGCGCCCAGCTTTTAATTAAGTACGGTTGGCTGGAGCAGCCTCCTCTAGCAGATGACCGTGAAAAATTAGCCAATGCGAAATAATGTGGATCCTATGACTAAAGATAAAGAGAAAGTATTAGAAAATATTTTATGGAGCATCGCATTACCAGGCTTCCCCCAACTATTAAACGGGAAATACCTAAAGGGATTTGGATTTATTGCACTTGAGATTATTATTAATGTTCAGGCAAAATTTAACCTTGCTATTCTTCTTAGCTTTCATGGAGAGATTCAACAAGCACTTGACGTAACCAATTTTCAATGGCTTATGTTTTACCCCTGTTTATATTTTTATGCTATGTGGGATGCCTTTAAAGCAGCAGCGGGAAAGAGTTCCCCATTTATGTATCTGCCTTTTGTTTTCTCGGCCTACAGCGTAACTGTAGGATTGATTTTATCACCAAAAGTCATGCTGTTCGGGAAGCTTTGGGGACCTGTTTGGCTGCCGATGTCGTTTGTGATTCCTGGAGTAATCGTTGGTTTTATAGTAAAAATGATACTTCAGTATTTTACTCGTAAATAACAATAGTGCTTAACAATCAGCCCCTCTATCATATAGAGGGGCTTTTACATACAAAAAAAGTTTTGAAAAAGTACAAACTTAAACCTTTTTTATTAGTAATCAGATAATACTTTTTTAGTAAAATATTCATATGCATTACACAAAAATAATCATCTGGAGCAGGAGCATTGATGGAGAAGTATCAAAAGCTATTATTAAAAAACATTCGCTCACAATTAGAAAAATGGATGGAACAAAAAAAGGATATTCCCCATCATGAGGTCTATCGTTTCCTTCATTCCATTTCAGGAACAGCTGGAACCATAGGCATGATCGAAATAATGAAGATAGCAAAAGAGTTAATGGTGCAATTAAATGAACAAGCAGCAAAACTCTGGACACTGAAGGAAATTCAAGAATTTATGATACAACTTATCTATTTGTCTTATAATCAAACTTTAGAACTGACACACGAAGATAAGGCGGAAAAACAAGTAAAGGAGGGTCAGCCTTTTATTCTAGTTATTGATGATGAAACATCTATGCTGATGTATATAAAAGAGGAACTTGAAAAAAGCGGCAACGTTGTTATGGTAGCTGCCGATCCAGTAAAAGCCATTTCATCCTTTTATGATATGCGGCCTGATTGCATTATTTTGGATATTCATATGAAAGGAAAAAATGGATTTGAGCTGTTAACTTTTTTAAAGGAAAAACTAAAACAGCTATTTGTCCCTACCATTATGATTAGCGTGGATAACTCGATTGAAAATAGAGTAAAAACATTTGAAATGGGCGCTGATGATTTTATTGCAAAACCGTTTGATATGGAGGAACTCAGAGCTCGGGTCAAACGACATATAGAAAAGAAACGATTAGTAGATAACCTCATATTAACAGATGAATTAACTAGAGTATACAACCGCAAATACATGAAGCACGCATTTGATACCATGTGTTCAATCCTATTAAATCGTCAGGAGCCCTTTTGTCTGGCTATGCTAGATCTTGATCATTTCAAAGTTGTAAATGATTGTTTTGGCCATTTAATGGGTGACCATGTGATACAAACCTTCGCAGCTTTCCTGCAAGAAAAAAGCAGTAAAGATGATATTGTCATACGTTTTGGCGGCGAAGAATTTTTACTTTTAATGCAGGGAGTCTCCGCAGCAGAAGGGAAAGAATTTCTTGAACAACTCATAGTGAAATTTCAAAATCAAACTTTTTACACGAAAACAGATTCTTTTTCTTGTAGCTTTTCTGCTGGAATAGTAGAAGTAAACACAGCAAATGATGATATTGAAAAATGGTTAAGTCTTGCCGATGAGGCTTTGTATAGAGCAAAAGAAGCGGGACGAAGACAAGTCTATATGAACGAAAGTGATATCGAGATATGCTACAAAAAGCCATTGCGCGTAGCCGTTATTGATGATGACCCAATTATGTGCACAATTCTTGAAGAGATGCTTGTTAGATTTTCAAATGAATTGCCCTTTCAGCTAAATGTCAAATCATTTCTAAATGGTACGTTATTTTTATCTGATGAATGGACATATTCAAATGAACCTTATTTGGTTTTACTTGACGGCATCATGCCGGAAATAGATGGACTTGAGGTATTACAGAGTCTTCGGGAATCAACCAGACAGGATCAATATACCGTCTTTATGCTGACGTCTCGAAATAGTCAGAAGGATATAGCAAAGGCATTGGAACTCGGGGCAGACGATTATTTGACTAAACCATTTAAAATGGCAGAATTACAGAAAAGAATTCGCTATTTATGTACTCGAATGAAGTAAAAGGACTAAAACACGTAGTGAAAGGAAGAAAATGCATGGCTCAAAAAATATTATTAGCAGAAGATGAAGATGTACTTCGTATGCTGGTGGTTGATAGTTTAGAAGATGAAGGATATTTAATTGACGAAGCCTGTGATGGAAATGAGGCGCTTAGGTTTGTAATCGATAATGATTATGATTTGATCTTAATGGATTATATGATGCCTGGAATGTCTGGATTAGAAGTCATAAAGGAAATTCGCAAAATGGCTGATAAGGAGCAAGTACCCATCATGATGCTGTCCGCTAAAAGCCAAAAAACAGACCAAGAATTAGTTCTTCAAGAAGGAGCTGATTATTTTATGGCCAAACCATTTAGTCCGCTTGCACTAATAGAAAGAATTGAGGAAATACTACGTGAGGAAAAATAAGAGAAAGCAGAGTATAACAACCCAATATATTAGATTAATTGGAATTTTTGCTTTCGCTTTTATTATTGGGCTTGTCGTTTTACTCGGCTATCAAAAGTATATTCATAATCAGTATGCCGAAACAAATAAACACCTGCAAGAAAAAGAAGCCGCGGCCCATCAGCTTGAGCGCACCTTTAATCAAATATTTTTTGAAATGCGCGGCTATCTAGCCTTTGATAATATCACAATGCGCAATAAAGCACTGCAATTGGAGGATGATACAACAGAATTAATCCTTCTATTAAAAAAGGCAGCAGTAACAGAAGAAGATCTTTTATTTATTTCTGAGGTATCAGACTTTCAAAGCTATTATTTCGAAGTATTTATTCCAGAGCTTTTAACTGCATATGAAACAGAAGCAAATAGCGACAAGAGTATTGCCATGAATATAGCTCAACAAAATGGTACACAGCGAGTGAATGAACTCCAGTCAAGTATGAGTTCGTATACAAATGCCGTCGATTCACATATCCTGGAAAATTTCAAAAAGTATTCGTTAAAACAAACCATTAGTCAATGGTTCTTTGTCGTTTTTCTATTCTTCATGTTAGGTATGCTCGCAACCTTTGTTCGTTTTATGTTTAAACGGCTGGGAACACCGTTATCTGAGCTTGCTGCAGCTGCGGAGGAAATTTCACTAGGAAGAGATATTGTCACCTTTCCACAAAATGATATTCGCGAAGATGAGCTGGGAACACTTTCTCGTGCCTTCGAGAAAATGATTAGGAGTATTCAAGAGAACGAACAAAATCTTGTTGCACAAAACGAGGAGCTTATTGCGCAACAAGACGAGCTCCATGTCCAAAAGGATGAGCTTGAATTCGCACTGAATAAAATACAAGTGAATGAAACAAATTTAAAGAGAAGAAATGATCTAATAAAATCCTTGTCAACCTCACTAAATAAAACAGACGTCCTGCAAAATATTGTTGAGAACTTCAGCAGACTATTGAACGCCGATCACGGCCTAATTGCTACTACAGATTTGAACATTGAATATGCAGCATTTGGTTTATCAGATGAGGAAATAAAGCAATATATTTACCATCAGTATTCGGGAATTATACAGCGGCTATATAAGACCAAACAGGCTTTTACCATTCAAAGAAAATGTACACCAGAAGAAAAAGGATATCATGTATCTGAATTGTACTGTTATGACTTTTATATTCCTGTATTGTCTGCAGACAATGAGCTAGTCGCTCTCATGACCTTTACCCGATTTGCAAACACTTTTACAAAACAAGAGATAGAAGAATATACAGCCATTTCTAAACAGATCTCCCTATCACTTGAAAGAATCCGTCTATTCGAGGAATCAGAGTTTAATCGGTTGCTAACACAAGATATGATTAATACCCTCCATGAAGGAGTGCAGCTAGTTGATGACAAGGGAACCATATTGCAGGAAAATACAATCATACAAAAACTCTTTATAGTTAATCCTATCACAATGGTGAATGAGTCTTTTGAAACGTGGAGTACTAAAATTCTTCCTTCCATTGAAGATGGTGCTGCATTAATGTGTTTTTTGAAAACCATTATTTCAGATGGGACGCCTCAACAAAGTACACATACGTACCATATTACCTCACCGGTTAAACGTGTCATGCAGGTTTATTATGAAGAACTGTACAGGGGTAATAAGAAATATGGAACCTTGTTTGTCCACCGAGACATTACTAAAGAATATGAAGTTGACCAGATGAAGTCAGAATTTGTTAGTACTGTCAGCCATGAGCTTAGAACGCCTTTATCCAGCGTCTTAGGTTTTACAGAGCTAATGTTAAATAAGGACTTAAAGCCTGAGAGGCAGGAAAAATACCTACTCACCATCTATCAGGAAGCAAAGCGTTTAACAGCATTAATCAATGATTTCTTGGATGTTCAAAGAATGGAATCTGGTAAACAAACGTACGAGAAAAAATTTGAAAACCTTTTACCAATCATTCATCAGGTGATTGACATGTACAATGAAAACGAACCTGACCATATTTTTCAGATACAAAAGAAAACAGCTAATACAACTGTATTAGGTGATAATGACAAATTAATCCAAGTATTTAATAACCTTATTAACAACGCAGTCAAATACTCACCAGCAGGTGGAGAAATAAAAGTCGTTCTTTATGAAAAGGAACATTCGCTTTGTATTGACATTATAGACCAGGGGCTAGGGATTCCTGAAGAGGCGCTGCCAAATTTATTTACAAAGTTCTATCGTGTCGATAATTCTGATCGCAGGAAAATTGGTGGTACAGGATTAGGTCTTTCCATTGTACATGAAATTATGAAGGCTCATGAGGGCACTGTCAGTGTCACATCAATACTCAGAAAGGGCAGTAGATTCACATTGACCTTTCCTTTAGTTGAATCGAAAGCAACAGAAGAAAAAGTAAGGAACGATTTCCAATCCTTTTCGTTGGATGACAGCGTTCATGTCATTGTAATTGAGGATGATAAAAATTTAGCCTCTTTATTAACGACAGAACTAGAGGATAATGGATTTCATGTTTTGCAATATATGCAAGGGGATGCAGGAATGGAGGCCATAAAGAAATATAAACCGGATACCATTGTCCTTGATATTATGCTTGATGAATCAGGCATTAATGGTTGGGAAATTCTAGAGCAGGTTAAGCACGATTCTGATTTACAGGATATTCCAATCATTATTTCGTCTGCATTAGAAGAAAAAGAAAAAGGTTTTAAGCTTGGTGCATCAGAATATCTTATCAAACCATATCCGCCACATAAATTATCAAGCACGATTTTGCAAACATTATTAATAAAGGAAAAAAGTGGTCAAATTTTAGTTCCTGCTAAAACGGAGAGTTAAGGGGATCACGCAATAACTAGTCCTTCATTGTAACCCAATGGAGGACTAGTATTTTTTATATGGGAAAATATCTTCCCTTAAACACAAGTGCAAATCTATTAATTTTAGTGATATTTCCCGAATACTTTTAATATAATTCATAGAAAGGAGGGGAGATTCTTGAGCCATAACATTACCGAACCACAATTACTATCTCAATATAGGAGCATGATCCAATTTATTGAAATCACATTTAACGGAGCTCGCTTAGAGCAAACAACGATAAAAATCCCAAGCGAGCTCTTAAAAGGGAAGCACGCAAAGGGATTAGGGGACAAGCTGAAAGCCACCTATCCATTATTTCATGAGGACTTTTCTAACTATTCTAAGCCTGTAAAGGAAAAGGTCGATGCATGTCGGTCATGGTATACAAGGGTCCTATCCAAAAAGTACGGAAGAGTCATGTTTGTTAAAGATAAAGCGGCTTTTGAAAAAGAGGTTCAGACTATCCAATGCCTCATTGAACAATATAAAAAGAAAGTAAGTGATATTTTAAACATCCAAATGGAAGAAACAAAACAGGAATTAATACAGTACTTTACCCCTATTCTAATAGAAGATCCACCTGACCACCTGCTGCACTTAGACAAGGAATCACTTGATGAACAAGAAGTCAGGGATTATATTGAGTGGCTGCTTGGCAAGGAATTTCCCACAGCAGAACAAATCCTAAATCGTGTTGAATTTTACTATGTCTATAAAGATGTCACATACCAAATTCTGCAGGATGACCAGTTTTATCGTGATATCGAAAAAGCTTTTAAAAGAGACCCCATTCATTGGCCGCATCAAAAACAGAAACAGGAAGTATTAAATTTATCCTGAGCATCGAACCTAATCCTAGGAGCAATTCTTCAAACAAGAAGAACTGCTCTTATTTCATTTCGGATAAGATATAAATAACAATAAATATACAAGAATAATAAAAAGGGCTGAGGGAATGATAGTACGTAGTATGTTAAATTTTTTCTAGGGGTGCGTTCCATGTCAGTTATTGTGTATCAGACATTCGAGATGAAACAGGATAAATTTAAGGAAGGTATCGATAATTTAAAAGAGATAAAAAAGTATCGAAATGAGAATTATGATCACAAGGTTGAAATTTTATCTCCAATTTCCGGTGAGGACCATACATATGCACTTCTTGCAACATACGAAGGACTAGCAGAAATGGAATTGCAAAGTAAAAAAATGTCTAATGATGAAGAATACGGAAAGATGATTGGTCAATTTTTTCTAGAAAATATCGTACAAGGCAGCATATACACGACTATATACAGATCACTCAGCGATAAGAAGAACGAGAAAAACAAAGAAAAATAGAACATACTTCACCTTGTATGTTCTTTTTTTATAATATTAATTTAATTCCTCTGCAATACCATCATCTATTTTCCATTGTCCTGAAACAATATCCTTCCAAAACATAAAGTGCAGAGGCTTTCTTTCTTGAGTGTTATTACTTTTATAAATGGTGGCTTTCACATTTATTTGCTGGGAGACAACATCCTCTTTTCCTTCATTCACTGATAAAGATTTCTCATCTAAACGAATAATCATAATCTTTTTTAATTTTTTCTGCAGCAGTTTTTCTTTTTCTCCATTTTCAACAAGCATCTTTATGATCTGTTCATCACCCTGATTTACCGCTACTTCAAATACATTAAGAAGTTGAGATGGACTTATGACATTTAGATAGTCATCAAGTTTGCCGCCTGCCCGTAATATCATTAACTTATGGGACAAATCTTCATGTTTTGAACCATGAGTTGTGCTTCCTAGAAAATGAACACAGAAGTGGCCTGGAAAGCCATTCCTCAAAGCTCCTGCTCCATGTGGCATGCCATGCATTGATGCAGCCAGCATCTGATCATTTGTAACAACAAGAATGGCTCTTCGTTTCCAGCTCCATTTGCCGTTGTAAATTTTCTTCATTATTTTCGTATCCTTATACGTCAAGGGCTGAACATCTGCATGCTTACTCCCGGCACGTCTTTGAACGGTAAATTGCAGCCCTGTCTCCACATCTGTAATGGTGAAAATTGATTTATTTGGAATAATATGATTCACCATTGTCCACGGCAATATTTCTACCGTAAAGCTGTTCGGACTATCTGGATCTTCTAATGTAATCGCATGAGCTTGGACGGAATTTAGAATCAATAATACTGCAAAGACTAAACGGAATAGTTTTCTTTTCATGTTTGAATCGTTCCTTTAATTTTATTAACGCTTCAGGGATAGGATTAACTTAAATTGAAGCACTAGCTATGTATCAGGTGTTACTCTTAATAGAACACCTTTCTATTTTTCTGTCTTCAGGATAATAAATACCTAATAATATTTGGAATTACATAAGGTACAGAACTGGGCAATTCTGATAATCATAAAGGTTAAGAAGCAGGGTAAAATAATCATCTACATCCTTATTCTAAATGCTGCATTATTTATTATTTGAAATGGGGGATTCAGATGCCAAATGTTGAAGTAGGATGCTCAGTAGTAAATTGTGTATTCCATGCAAAAGGGAATATTTGTGGAGCAGATAAAATAAAAATAGACATGGATTTCAACTCAAACTATGATGCAGAATTCTCAAACGAGCTTGGATTTGCTGACGTGAAAGAAGAAGCAAACCATTCAGCCGATACCTGCTGCAAAACCTTTAAACCAAAAGAATAGATATATCGGTGTCAGGCACCCATTATGGACAAATTACACTCTTTTGTCTTTTTGTGGTGCCTGACACCAAAAGTTTTGTTTGTTCACAATCATTCCTCTAATTTGAAGGTAAATATAAAGGAAAATAGTCAATTTATAGCGAATTTATATAATATACTTCATTTCTTTAGAAGGGGAGGGATATGAAATGAGGATATTTCACAGATTTACAAAAACAGATAAAGAGAAAAACACGGAAGGGAAGCTTGGAAAAACAAAAAAGATAAAAGATGAGTTGAAACTAAAACAGGTTGATCAGTTCTTTGGCTATTTATTAACCATCTATAATGAATTTGCTGATAAATATTCAGAAAATGAAGAAGTAAGGCAAGGATTGAAACCACACTCAAAAGAATATTTAAAAAACCTTGAACATGGAATTGCATTAACAAAGAAAGCCCACGATAAAATAAAAGCAATCCCATATGTATACAATATTCCAAAAACAACTCAACAATACATGAAATCCTCGAAAGAACAATTCCTCTTGAATTTAGAAAATTATATTAAGCGGGATGAGACGATTAAAAACAAAAGTGTCGAGGCAATCGAATCTGGATTAATAACAGAAATCTCCGATGAATTTATCATTCCATTTACAGTAAAAGCTCAATTTCATATGGAATCTGCAACAAATTATATGGATCAAGCACGTCAGTCAGTCTAAAACTAAGGGATGGATTAACGATCATGATAGTGATTGGAATTGATTTATCTGGACCTGCCAATCATAAGGACACAGCAATGGCGGTTTTTCAAACAAAGGGGGATGATTTAGTCCTTGCAGAATATATGGTTAATTGTGACGATGAGAAAATTCTATCTACCATTTTCTCATACACTGCACATGACATAATTATCGGAATAGATGCCCCGCTTTCCTACCAGGATGGCGGCGGAGACCGCCCGCAGGATAAATGCTTGCGTGATTTTATTAAGGGGAATGGCCTTTCAGGAAGCTCCATTATGCCGCCAACATTAACCAAGATGGTATATTTAACTCTTCGTGGCATTTCTCTAACTCGAAGAATCAGGAATATAAAGGAAGCTAAGCAAATAAAACTGGTAGAGGTGCATCCAGGCGCTGCAATTGGCACAAGGATTGAGCCTGACCTACTATCCCATGCACTAAACTATAAAAAGAATATCCAATCAAGATACGTTATTTTTGATTGGTTTCATACTGTTGGACTGAAAAATTTGCCTGATATCTTAACGGAAACATCCCATCAAATTGATGCATGTGCTGCAGCATTGGCAGCATGGCATTGGGGTCACCCGGCAAAAAGGCCTGTATGGCGGTGGGAACACGTGACTCCAGCACACCCATTTGAAGTGTGCTGCTAAATTTTTTACTTTTAATCCGAATGATTAAAAGTAAAGTAAAAAGACACATTTCATTGTATAAAAGAAATGTGTCTTTTTCAGGTTTAATAAATGTTCTTTTTCCGAGATGGAGATATTTGAAAGGTCATTTGCTCAGCAAGTTCTGGAAAATCGATAAATGGATTGCGGTTACCTTGAATCAAATAAATAGCTTGATTACGATGTTTCTCATAGATTGATACTTCAAATTGCTGATGCCATTTTATCATTAAGGAAATATCAATATTTCGTAGAAATGACTTTTTAATCGCTCTTGGATAACGAACCAAGAAATACATCATTGCCCTTGCTACAGTTCCTTTGCCATATTCCGGTTCAAAACGGTTTTCCATTGTCACACCACAGTGATTTTGGATTTTTTCATTCGGTAATTCTGGATTATAAAATGAAAAATCATCATAAGGGAAATTAGAGCGTTTAATATTGCAATCGGGCTGACAGGCAAACAAATGATGCAAATCTCCCTTCATTGGATCCTCCGCACCATACCATGATTGCGGGACAATATGCTCTGTATTAAATTTATATTCAACATCTATCTTTGTAATCTTTTCATTTCGAATAACGTAAAGTTCCTTTTGAGTGTTTAATAGTTCCTGAAATCTCCAGTACTTTTTCTGTATTGTTAAAAAGTCATCCTGTAACAGCTTTTTAGGATCCTGATCCATGCCTGAATAAATACTCTTAATCGTTCCATCGGGATGCATATCGACCCACGTATATAAAAATTGATCCTTACTAATAAAATACGTCAAATGATGCTTATGGGTTTTCTTTAGTAACTCATGATATCTATAAAACAAATTAGCTGTTAGGTTTGAAACAGACTGATAGTAGTGTTTTTTATCCTTTTCATCCCTTTTTTGATTATAGTAAAGCTCTTGATTCAGTGTAATAACTTCTTTATTCTTCTCTATCTCCCGAATGGCATCGTTTATATCCTGATAAAAAGGCTGTTGTAATTCATTCAACCTTTCAAGTAGAGTCGTTTCAATTAGACCTTCCATCATATCCCACCTTATAATCCTATCATTTAGGTATAGTGAGTCCAAAACCGTTTCATACTATTAAGTTAACGAAAAAAAAGAAAAGTTTCAATCTATTTTCCATTTCCTCCTTTTCATTTTACTGAAGTGTTTCAACTGAGTATAAATCACTCACAAACGGTAATAGTAAGGGGAAAAGGGGTTGAACATCATGAGTGATTGGAATGAACAAAGTGCACCAAATAATAATTTGACATCAAGTTCGATTCGCACCTCCAACCTGGTTGGAAACAACAAACAAAATCATGAATTTTCTGAGGAACTGTCGGATGGTGGCGTAAGAGACGAAATCATTAATTGGCAGCGTAACAAACGAAAATCCGGAAAATCCTAACATATCTATTTGAAATGGCTGACGATAATCGTCAGCCATTTTTCATGACAGAGGAATTGTCCTTTAATAAACTAAAGCTAATAAATCCCATCTGGGTTACAATGAAATTATGTTTTTTCGATAAGAAATATCGGTAATAGAAAGAAGAAAATGGGGGAGATTTATGAAAATATTATTTATGATTCGCGATCCATTTGTTACTGCCTATCCAAAGCTAATTGAAGATGCAAAAAAGGTGGCAGATGATGTCAAGGTATTATATACAGATAATGGAATCAGTAAATCAGAGCTTTTACAAGAAGTAAGGGATGTAGACATCATTGTTGTAGCAATCGTTAACATTGACCAGGAAGTGATGGATGCAGCATCCCATTTGAAATATATCATTAAATTTGGTGCCGGCTATGATAATATTGATGTTAAATATGCCTTTCAAAAAGGCATTCCTGTTACAAATGCACCTGGACTCAATGCAGAATCCGTTGCCGATCATGCCTTTGGTTTGATGCTGTCAGCGTCAAGAAACATTCCGCAAAAGGATAATGAAATCAAATCCAGCCATTGGGAACTGTCTGTTGGTCATGAAATTTATGGTAAAAGACTTGGCATTGTCGGGTTCGGTTCAATCGGAAAAGCCATTGCAAGACGAGCATTTGGCTTCAATATGGAAACCATAGCATTTGGAAATTACAAGGACTACGATACAGCTGAAAAGTGGAATGTTACCTTTGTTGATAAAGAAGAGCTTTTTTCAACCTCCGATTACGTCATTATTAGCACCTCAGTAACTGAAAAGAACCGCAAAATGGTTAACAAAGAACTGTTAAACAGAATGAAGCCAACCGCCTTTATTATTAATATTTCACGTGGCGCACTCATCAATGAAAATGATCTTATCAAGACATTGAAACAGCGAAAAATTAAAGGTGCGGCATTGGATGTCTTTGAAACAGAGCCGCCAACAAATGAATTGGCCCTGCTGCCTAATGTTGTAGCCACCTCCCATATTGGCGGGTCAACCTATGAATCTATTGAAAAAATTGGAAGTTTAACCATCCAAAATATAATCAGATTTTTAAAAAATGAACCATTAGAATATGAAGTAACACCTGTTTCAAACAAATAAGTATAAAGAAGTAGTTCCCTTTTCAAAAGGGAGCTTTTTTTTTATCCAACAAAGCATAATTATTGTCATTATTTCTCAATCTTTTTACATAATAAATCACAAAGCGTGAAAGATAAGCAAGGATAGGAAAATTCCACCATGAAGGGAGCAAGATGATGCGAAAAAAAATCTCGCCTTTACTGAAAAAGCTGACGTACTTTGGCAAAACGCAGGACTTAGCCGAACACAGTGTTCTTCAGGGAGCAGACCGGGAAATGGAAAAATACTACCGTAATCGGTGGCAGCACGATAAAGTCGTTCGCTCTACACATGGGGTAAATTGTACCGGGTCATGCAGTTGGAAAATCCATGTAAAAGATGGAATCATCACATGGGAAACACAGCAAACAGATTACCCTACAACAGGTCCTGATATGCCGGAATATGAACCGCGCGGATGTCAACGGGGGGCTACATTCTCCTGGTACACATATAGCCCGCTTCGTGTCAGATATCCTTATGTTAGAGGGGATTTGATTCGGATTTGGAAGGAAGCACGAAATAAAATGGATGATCCCGTTCAAGCCTGGAAATCGATCATTGATGATCCGGAGAAGCGAACAGCATATAAGAGTGCAAGAGGAAAGGGCGGATTTGTCCGTTCAACATGGGATGAAGTATATGAGCTCATTTGTGCTCAATTAATTTATACCCTTCAGGAATATGGCCCAGATCGGATAGCCGGCTTTTCGCCGATCCCAGCTATGTCGATGGTCAGTCACGCAAGCGGTTCACGGTTTATCAACCTACTTGGCGGAACGATGCTTAGTTTCTATGATTGGTATGCAGATTTACCACCTTCTTCGCCACAGGTTTGGGGCGAACAAACAGATGTTCCGGAAACATCTGATTGGTTTAACTCCTCTTATTTACTCGTTTGGGGGTCAAACGTACCGCAAACCCGAACACCAGATGCTCATTTCCTTACAGAGGTTCGCTATAAAGGGACAAAGGTAGTCTGTGTAGCACCTGATTATGCAGAATATGTAAAATTTGCTGATCATTGGCTACCGGTACAGGCAGGGATGGATGGCGCACTGGCGATGGGAATGACTCATGTCATTTTAAAGGAATTTTACGTTGAACAGCAAACCCCATTTTTTGAGGAATATGTTAAACAATACACAGACCTTCCATATCTAATAACATTAAAGAAGGACGGGGATCATTTTAATGCTGGTCGTTTCTTGCGTGCCACTGATTTAGGGATGGAGCTGGAATATAAAGATTGGAAAACCATTATTTATGATAAAAAGTCAGGTAAACTCTCTGCACCTAACGGCAGTATCGGCCATCGCTGGGAAAATAAAGGTGAATGGAATCTGGAAATGAAGGATTCTGATAATGGTTTACAGGACTTAGATCCTGCTTTAACCTTACTCGGCATAGAGGATGAAACAGGTATTTTATACTTACCTTATTTTGGTACGGAAAATAATGAAATCCTAAAGCGCGGAGTACCAATTAAAAAGCTCGAGCAGAACGGTGAAACTATCTATGTAACGACGGTATTCGATGTATTAATGGCGCAGGCTGGTGTGAAGCGCGGAGACTTACCCGGCGATTATCCACAGGATTATGATGACCCTAAACCACATACCCCAGCGTGGCAGGAAAGTATTAGCGGCATTGATCGGAAGGTATGTGCTCAAATAGCCCGTGAATTTGCTCAAAATGCCATTGATTCGGGCGGAAGATCCATGATTATTATGGGGGCTGGTATAAACCACTGGTATCATTCAGATGCCATTTATCGTGCCATTCTAAATATGGTTCTCCTTACAGGCTGTGAAGGTGTAAACGGAGGGGGCTGGGCCCATTATGTAGGGCAGGAGAAGGTACGTCCGCTTGAAGGATGGCAGACGATCGCCATGGCTCGTGACTGGGGAGGACCGCCGCGTTTGCAAAATGCCACCTCTTTCTTCTACTTTGTAACAGAGCAGTGGCGGTATGACGATCAGCGGCCTGCCGAACATCTTTCACCATTATATGAAAAGCCGCGTTATAACAATATGGCCGACTATAATGCGTTAGCAGTCAGACTTGGTTGGGTAGCTGCCTATCCTCAGTTTAATGCAAACTCATTAAAACTGTATGACCAGGCAAATGCTCAAAATAATGATGAAGCTGTTAGCTATGTGGTCAATCAGGTTAAAACTGGCGCATTAAAATTTTCTGTTGAGGAACCGAGTCATCCGGTCAATTTCCCACGGACACTCTTTGTTTGGAGAGCTAATTTAATCGGGAGTTCCGCGAAGGGTCATGAATATTTCCTAAAATACATGCTTGGAACACATAATGGTGTACTGGCTGAGCCTTATAAAGATCTTGGATGTACAGAAGTGAATGAAAATATCCCAATTCCTGATGAAGGAAAACTCGATCTCTTAATTGATTTGAATTTTCGTATGTCCGGAACGGGCATGTATTCTGATATTATTCTTCCTGCAGCAACTTGGTATGAAAAATATGATATTAGTTCTTCTGACACACATCCATTTATTCATCCATTTAATCCGGCAATAACACCACCGTGGGAAAGCCGGACAGATTGGACAATTTTCAAAAAATTAGCCCACACCTTCAGTGAAATGGCAAAGCAATATTTTCCAGATCCGGTAAAGGATATTGTCACAAATGCGCTTCTACATGACTCAAGAGATGAAATTTCTCAGAAGTTCGGATTGGTACCAGATTGGAAGCAGGATGGGTCAGATCCTGTCCCTGGGCATAATTTCCCGCGAGTTCTTGTTGTCGAAAGAGATTACACAAAAATATTTGATAAATATGTCGCGCTCGGAACCAACGTGAAAGAAAACATCGGGGCCAAAGGAATAAGCTGGGATGTGAAAGAAGAATATGAGGAATTAAAAGACATATTGGGTACGGCGAAGGATTCTGCTCAATATAGCGATTGTCCTGATTTATCATTTGACAGAAATGTAGCGGAAGCGATCTTAACGTTATCAAGTACAACAAACGGCTCTGTTAATCAAAAAGCATGGGTTGGACTAGAAAATCGTACAAGCCAGAAGCTTAGTCACTTATCACAAGAACGGGCGGAAGAGCATATTTCCTTTGACGAAATTTCTGCACAGCCCAGGAAGGTTATCACTTCGCCGGTTTATAGCGGTATTGAAACAGGTAATAGAAGATATGCACCGTTTGTTATTAACCGAGAATATTTGGTTCCATTTAGAACATTAACGGGAAGACAGCATTTTTATCTAGATCATGAAATGATGTTTGAATACGGGGAAGCCCTGCCTGTCTTTAAAGGTCCGATCAAACGTATGGCTTTTTATGATAAAGATGGGAAGCCTGAGACGAATAAACAGGAAATTCGGCTTCGTTATTTAACCCCGCATTTTAAATGGTCATATCACAGCACATATTTTGATACCTTGCCAATGTTAACGTTATTCCGCGGTGGCACAACGATTTGGCTGAATAATGAGGATGCACAGTCCGTTGGTATTTCGGATAATGACTGGCTTGAAATCTATAATCGCAATGGAGTAACAGTAGCCCGCGCTGTTGTCAGCCACCGGATGCCAAAAGGAATTTCGTATATGTATCATGTTCAAGACCGTTTAATCAATGTACCAGGCTCCACCATTACAAAGGAGAGAGGGGGGACCTTCAATAGTCCGACCTGTCTTACAATGAAACCGACCCATTTAATCGGGGGCTACGCCCAGCTGAGCTATGGATTTAACTATTACGGACCAACTGGTAATCAACGGGATGAGCAGGTGATGATTAGAAAATTAGAACGAAGCGAGGTGGATTGGCTTGAGGATTAAAGCGCAATTCGGCATGGTTATGAATTTGGACAAATGTATCGGCTGCCATACCTGCAGTGTAACTTGTAATAACACATGGACAAACCGCGCTGGTGCAGAGTATATGTGGTGGAACAATGTTGAAACAAAACCTGGAATAGGTTATCCAAAAGAATGGGAAAATCAAGAAACCCACAAGGGCGGTTGGGAGCTGAGAAACGGGAAAATTGAGTTAAAAGCAGGTGGCCGCTTAAATAAGCTCCTTAATATCTTTTATAATCCAAATCTGACAAAGATTGATGATTACTATGAGCCATGGACATATAACTATGAACATTTGATCAACAGTCCAAAAAAGAAGCACCAGCCAGTCGCCCGCCCAAAATCCTTATTAACAGGAGAATTCATGGACTTGGACTGGGGACCAAACTGGGAGGATGACCTTGCGGGTGTCTATGAAACTGGAAAACGGGACCCCAATATGAATAATGTTGATGCCCAGGTAATAAAAGATTTTGATCAAGCATTTATGATGTATTTGCCTCGGATTTGCGAGCATTGCATGAATCCACCCTGTGTATCGTCTTGTCCGTCTGGGGCGATATACAAACGGGATGAAGATGGAATTGTACTCGCGGATCAGGATGCATGCAGGAGCTGGCGTTTTTGTATGAGCGGCTGTCCTTATAAAAAGGTTTATTTCAATTGGAAAACGAATAAGGCCGAGAAATGTACCTTCTGTTTCCCAAGAATAGAAAATGGCCAGCCGACGGTGTGTTCTGAAACATGTGTTGGACGTCTTCGTTATATCGGTATCGTTCTCTATGATGTTGATCGGGTAGCAGAGGCGGCATCTGTTGAAAATGAGCAGGATTTATATGATGCACAGCTGGGGCTTTTCCTTGATCCTAATGACCCGGAAGTCATTAAGCAGGCCAAACGAGACGGTATTCCTGAGGATTGGATTGAAGCAGCACAAGAGTCACCTGTGTATAAGCTAGCTATCGAACACAAAGTAGCGCTGCCGTTACACCCTGAGTACCGTACGATGCCGATGGTTTGGTATGTACCACCACTTTCACCGATTATCAATCAATTTGGCGGAGAAATAGACACAATTGATCCAGCTATTGTTTTTCCAACAATTGATCAATTTAGAATACCGATTCAATACTTAGCAAACCTTATGACCGCCGGTGATACAGATGTCATTAAGCGTGTCCTAAAAAAAATGGTAGCGATGAGAACATTTATGAGAAGCCATAATCTAGGCAAATCCTATGATGAGCAGCTTCTTCAAAATTCCGGTCTAACCCGCGAATCAGCCATTGAGTTGTACGAGCTATCAGCGATAGCAAAATATGATGACCGCTATGTCATCCCGAAATCACATCGTGAAAAGGCTGGAAATATGTATGAAGCACAAGGGTCAACAGGCTATTCATTCAATGAAGGCTGTAATAGCTGCAGCGTGAGCCCGGAGCAGCATGAAGAGGATGAGATTTATGCTTTTAGTGAACGGTATTGGAGTGATCTAGGTGGAACAATGGATGGAAAATTATCAGTTGACTTTTAAGCTATGTTCCATTATGCTTCGCTACCCTGACAAAGAATGGGTCTGTAGTGATGAAATGGATGAATTAATCAGATCAATTGAAGAGGATGAGATAAGAAGCTCGTTCCTCTCCTTTTGGGATTATGTTCGGGCAACGGGTTGGGAGGATCTTGCGGAAAACTATGTGAGATGGTTTGACCTTACCGATAATACGACACTTTATTTAACCTATGGGATTTTTGGTGATAACCGGGAAAGAGGGCCGGCATTTGTAAAATTAAAAATGGAATTTGCGAAGGCAGGCTTTTATATTAAGGAAAATGAATTACCTGACTATTTGCCGCTTATTCTCGACTTTGCTTCAATAGCTGAATTGAAGCACGCGAGAAAGGTCCTTGCTATTCATCTTAAAGCAATCGAAACCTTATCCAAAGAGCTGCATAAGCACAAAAATCCATATGCTTATTTAGTAAATGCAAGCTTAAGGACAATCGAAAACCTATTGCCAAGAAAAGAAAAAAGGATTAACCACAATGTTGGTTAATCCTTGCCGGAGGGAAACCAATTGATTACGTTAACGTTGATGGACGTCTTTTTATGGGTCGTATTCCCGTATTTAACACTTACGGTATTTGTATTAGGGCATATCTATCGGTACAACACCGATCAATTTGGCTGGTCAGCAAAGTCAAGTGAATTCATCCAGAAGGATTCATTACTGAAGTGGGGCAGTATCCTTTTTCATTATGGAATCGTGTTTGTCTTTTTCGGCCATGTAGCAGGTGTATTAATTCCAAAGGGTTTTTATGATGTAATAGGCATTAATGAGCATATGTACCATTTTGGTGCAGTCTGGATTGGCGGATTGGCAGGAGTAGCCACTGTTATTGGGGGATTGCTGCTAACTATCCGCCGCGTTACAAACAAACGTGTTTCTAAGAATAGTTCAAAAAAGGACCTGATTACATTACTTTGGATTGGTGTTGTGGTTGTACTAGGTTTTACAAATACAATTGGTTACACCGCAACAGGAGGAGATTTCGACTACCGAACAGCCATCGGCCCTTGGTTTAGAGGTATCTTAACCTTTAGGCCGATGCCCGAGTTAATGGCAATTTCACCAATTGGATTTAAGCTGCATATTTTTACGGGCTTTATACTATTTGCCCTTTGGCCGTTTACCCGCCTTGTTCATGTTTGGAGTTTACCTTTGGAATATTTAACAAGGAAATATGTTGTTTACCGGAAAATGAATCCACGAAAAGAGGTTCGTGGTGCTGAAAAATAATCATACGTAAAAAAGGAACCGCAGGCGGTTCCTTTTTTTAGTGATTGTCGAATAAATAGCCTTCTTCATGTTGATTATGAATCTTTGCCAGTACATAAATTGCTTTAAAATAGTCGACCATTTCATCAGTAATCGTATCCTTATTCATCAACTGCTTAATTTCATCAATAATTGTGCGAAAGAGATCATGATCCCGTTTTAACATCGTAAGCGGCACAGCTAATTCGGGCTTCTCTTTTATTTTCTCTTCATAAAATTTTTCCTCTTCGGAATCAGCATGGGCTATCAAACGTGTTTCCCAATGCTCAATCAGTACCTCTGCCGTCATCCTGGCATGTTTTTCATGATCCTTTTGCTTTTCAAGCCGTACCTTTAAAAGAAGATTAAGCAAATCTCTTCCTTCTGTTACAACACCATCGTGTATTGATCGATGTGCATCTAATTTATGTAATGAAGGACCTGACATCGTACACTTCCTCCTTTATTAGTAACCTATTTTTTTACGGAGCCTTTTGCTAGAACATTCTTAAGTATGGTCATGAAATAAAACAAGTAAACATGAAATAAGGTACCCATGTGGATACCTCGTTTAGTATTACTTTTGCGGATGTATTTCATTAAACATTCCAACATAATGGATTGGATTATCGTTTTCATCCTTTATCATCGTAATGGTTAATAGCTGAAGATATTCTTTATTATTTTTTTTCCGGTTCCAAATTTCTCCTTGCCAATAACCATTCTTTTTTATTTGCTCCCACATATTTGAATAGAAGGAGGGCTCATGCTTCCCTGATTTTAAAACAGCAGGTGTCTTACCTATGATTTCATCTTCCTCAAATCCTGTAACTGCTTTAAAGGCAGGATTCACCCTTTGGATACTTCCTTTTAAATCTGTGACCATTATTCCTTCAATTGTTCCTTCAATAATTCGATCAGACACTGTAAGCTTATCCTGATAATACAGTCCGATGACAATCACTAAACTGGCAAGGGAAAATTCTGAAAGTGCCATAAATCCAATCGCATAATGACCGGTTAAATCAAACAAGGTCGTAAGAATCAATGGAGGGAAGAAGCCCCCAAGGCCTCCCATCGCGGCAACAATTCCATTTACAATGCCAGCCTGTTTTGAAAAGTATAAAGGAACCAGTTTAAAAACGGTACCATTTCCAACACCTGCACAAAATGCTATCAATATACAGCCAATAGTGTAAATCGTTAAGGAAGGCTTAAATGAAAGAATAAACCCGCCGAAGGTGATACCACTAAATACAATGATTAAGATCATATAGGAATTAATCCTATCTGCCAGTAATCCCCCAATCGGACGCATGATGGTAGCTACAATGATAAATCCAGCTGTACGCATACCTGCATCTACGCTTGTTAATTGAAATTGATTGACAAGAAAGGACGGTAAAAAAACGGTAAATGCAACAAAGGATCCAAAGGTAATAAAATAAAAAAGACAGATAAACCATAGCTTATAGCTTTTATAGACCTCTTTTATTTGCTCGGAAAGAGCAATTTTCACTCGGTTTTCTTTTCGGTCACCAAAAAGGAACGTTAATGCTGCAAATACCAAAAGTAGTATGATATAGAACTGAATAGTTCTACGCCATCCAAATGTATTTGCTAAAACAGGTGCTGAAAAGGAAGTAATGGCTGTACCAATATTTCCTGCACCGTATATACCGTTTACAAACCCTTGCTTTTCTTTTGGGTAATATTTTGGCAGTGCCGTTACACCAACAGAGAATATCGCTCCACTAAGACCTAATGCTAACCCTCCAACAATTAAATCAACGACAGAATCAGCTGCGCTGATATAAAACACCGGCAGAATTAAGAACAAAAGACTGATGAAGAATACCCACCTTGCTCCATATCGATTCGTCCAATATCCTATGGGAACCCTTAATATCGACCCCAATATGACAGGAACAGCTGTTATCATGGCTGACTCACTTGGCGTTATTTCAATATCTACTTTAATAAATGATATAAGTGACGATAATATCACCCAAACCATAAAGCCTAAGACTAAATTTCCAGTTTGTAAAATAAGCTGCGAATTGGCTCGTGCCATCAGTTATGCACCTTCCTAGAATAAAATAAAACATTGTCTCTATTAGGATGAACTAAACCTATCAAAACAAAGTAACCAATATTTTCTATTTTTATAAAAATCTTAGATCATTACGACAATAAAAAAGAAAAGGAATCCCTTATAAATTGGGATCCCTTGATATCTGGTTTAGTCATTTATTATTAACTATAGGATTCAATCGCTTGCTCCAACGCATTAAATGCTTGCCCAAAGGCAGCGGATGAAGATACATCACCAGCACTCTCTAGTGCAACCTTTGAGTTTCTAGCTTGTGTTAAAGCAGTAATAGCATTTTCAATCATCGTACCTTTATCTCCGTATTGATTTAATGCAGATTGAAGCTGCACGATACAATGGTCTAAATCACACGATTCAGGATGATCATACGCTTGTTCTAATTGCTCTTTTACTTGCTGTAGAATTTCTTTCATTCAGATCCCCCGTTTACGTAAAAATTAAACACAAAATGTAGTTTGACCAAGTTTTAGGCTTATATTCATCATTTTAATTGAATTCACTTTACCTATACTCGCGTCCTTGATACATCAGAGCTAATCGTCTTCTTGTAGCACCGCTAAAGTCAACACCATGCTTGTTTTTCAAACGTTCTCTGATTGGATTATGCTCAGGCAAACTCGGCATTTGCTCAGAATTCTGTTGGTTTTTAGGCATATGAATTCCTCCTTTCATTATAGTATGACCTTGTTTATCTAACATTTGGAATGATCAAGTATATATTTTTAAAATGTCCAACCAATCTTAGGTCTTGTACGAATAATTTATTACTAACAGTAACATTTAAAAGCTAAACAGGTATGATCCGGAGTTGAATGAAAAGGGGAGGACAAACTAATGATAAAAAGGAGAAATATTCATGATGAAAATCATTAAAGCCGAGAATTATGATGAAATGAGTGTTTTTGCTGCTCAGTACATTATGAAAAGAATGAATTCTAAAGCAATACGAACATTAGGACTTGCAACTGGCAGTACACCTAAAGGAGTCTATGCACAACTTATTAATCATTTTCAAAGTAACCAACTAACCTTTCAACATATCTCAACATTCAATCTTGATGAATACGTCGGTCTACATCCATCTGATTTCAACAGCTATCATTACTATATGATGTCACACTTATTCGATGCTATTGATATCCCAAAATCCCAAACACATCTTCCTAATGGAATGGCCAAAGATTTAACTAAGGAATGTGAGCATTATGAAAAGCAAATTGATAATCTTGGGGGTATTGATATTCAGCTTCTTGGGATTGGACATAATGGGCATATTGGATTTAATGAACCAGGTAGTTCTTTCAATAGCCGTACTCGAATTATCAAACTTACAGACAGTACGAGGAGTTCTAACGCAAAATTCTTTCCGTCAATTGATGAAGTACCAACACATGCTATTACGATGGGAATCGCTACTATATTGGAATGCAAGGAAATCGTACTACTTGCTTCAGGAACGTCTAAAGCAAGTGTCATGGAGAAGCTGATTAATGGAAAACCAAGTGAACAGCTTCCTGCATCAGCACTTAAACTTCATCAGCATGTGACAATTATTGCCGATCGTGATGCATTAGCACTAGTAAATGAATGAGGAGAAGTAGAAAGTGATTGGAAGATACCACGAATAAATAGCCCCAAAAAGAAACTAACTGAGGAAATTCCGAATCCCGTATCGATTTGGAAACAAACGAGTTCCTTCTATATAATTAGTTCCCTTATCGATATGCTGTTCACATGAAGACACCTTTTGATAGGATATCCATCATGTTGTAATTATATTCTTTTGGAGAAGTAGGGGGAATTGTATTTTCCGCTGCTTATGATTTAAATCTGAAATTTAAGAGGGGAGAAGCCTGTCCTGCTTATCAATTCCCCACAAATTGGGGAAGAGGCCCTAGGCGGATCATAAAGAGAAGACTAAATGAAAAAACGATTATTTTGTAAAGCGATTCGCATAGCAAGAAGCAACAAAGGAATTTGGTTTAATTTTAGGTTTTATCCCCATTGATTCAATTCTTGTGACCATTTCTTCTACAAATATTTTTGTCTTATTCCTATTTCCAGCACCAATATCCAGATGACCCTCCATCGTAAAAGAAGCACCTCGGTAGATATTAGGAAGGACGATATCGATCATCTGATTTTTTCTATCTTCCGTAAACATCGACACAATTTCTTCGGTCAAGGTGGTTTCCTTTGATATTCGTTCATGGAGCATTTTCATTCTCCTCGGAATCACAACCTTTCGAATGCAAGCCCATGCACCCTTGCCATCGTTTAGGATGACTATCCCTGTAATAAACCTTGTATATTTATCATGCACCTGCGAGTCAGTACCGATCATTAAACGGAAATTGCCGCTCGTATCCAAATTCATAAATTTTATGATTCTATTGAATGCTTGTTCAAAGGTCATACTGTTTTCTTGTGAATTTTGAAAAAGATAATGGCACCCATAATTAGATTTCATCCTATCACCTTTCTTATCACTCATTTTTTACGCTTCGTTAAAGCACATATAAGACACAGCAACTGATTAGATCTGCTACATTTATATCTATGCAGCCTTGACCCTTATACATGATATTTTTTAATAAAGATTTGTATTAGAAACGGGAAAAGATAAATGGGGAACCCTTGTTATGCTGAATAAATACTTAGAATATACATGATAGACAATCGTCGAAATTGATGTCATTTTTTGAAGTCATACCATGGTGATAGGAGGAAATATACTTGACTAAAAAAAGTGTTTTGTTTACTATGAACTTGACATTTTTGCGTCATAAAGTATAATGATAATCATTCTGCTCGTGGAAATTTGCATAGAGGCAAATTTGCATCTAGACGTATAAAAATTTTTTTCTTGATATGAAATAATAGAATGTTAGATTTGATTATTTTTTAACTAAAATATACGAAGTTCGTGTATAATAGTTTGTTAGAAAGTAGGTGTAACAATGAATAAAGGATTCCTAAGGGGGACAAGTATTCTAAATAAGTATATCGGCTTTTTCTTTATGACAGTATTGTTCCTTTGGATCAAAACATACCTTATTCAACTAACACAATTTGATTTAGGAATTGAAAATGGGATTCAAAAGTTTTTATTGTTCTTAAATCCACTGGGTTCAGCTTTATTGTTTTTAAGCTTTGCTTCCCTTTTTAAAGGTCGTAGAAAGTATATTTGGTTAATGATTATCCATTTCCTAATGACATTTCTAGTCTATGCCAACGTCTTGTATTATCGCTTTTTTAATGACTTTATTACATTGCCAACTATCTTTCAAACACAAAATTTCGGTGATGTAAGCAGCAGTGTAACTTCACTATTGAGACCATACGATATATTGTTCTTTGTTGATAATATCTTGTTAATTGGTTTACTTGTTTTTAAAATGGCTAAAATCGAAATGAAAAACTTTGGTCGACGCAAAGTAGCAGCAATTATTTCCCTAGCTTTAGGTATTTCATGCCTAAATTTAGCATTAGCTGAAGCAGATCGACCACAACTTTTAACTCGAGGCTTTGACCGAAATTATATTGTTAAGTATTTAGGAATGTACAATTATACTGCCTATGACGCAGTGCAAAGTACCAAGGCTTCTGCACAACGAGTTACAGCTGACAGTAGTGATATTACAGAAGTAATTAACTTTACACAATCTAATTATGCTGAACCAAATCCAGCAACATTCGGTATCGGTAAAGGAATGAATGTTATTTTCTTCCACCTAGAGTCCATGCAGAACTTTTTAATTAATTACAAATTAAATGGGGAAGAGGTAACACCGTTTTTAAACTCATTAACAAATGACCCAAACACTATGTATTTTGATAACTTTTTCCATCAAACAGCACAAGGAAAAACAGCGGATGCTGAATTTTTGATTGAGAATTCATTATATGGATTACCGCAGGGTTCTGCCTTTACAACAAAAGGGTTAAACACATACCAGGCTACGCCAGCTATTTTAGGCCAACAGGGCTATACTTCTGCCGTATTCCATCCAAACTCAGGTACGTTCTGGAATCGTAATGAGATTTATAAGTCGTTTGGTTATACGAAATTTTTTGACTCAAGTTATTATGAAATGAAAGAAGAAGATCTTGCAGATTATGGTCTAATGGATAAGCCATTCTTTGCTGAAACAATTCCACTATTGGAAACATTACAGCAGCCATTCATGGCTAAATTTATCACAGTATCAAACCATTACCCATATCCAATTAAAGAGGAGCTGGCAACAATTGCTCCACATACAACAGGTGATAAATCTGTTGACTCATATTTCCAGACTGCACGTTATGCAGATGAAGCATTACAGGAGTTCTTCACATACCTAAAGGAATCTGGTTTATATGACAATTCCATTATCATCATGTATGGAGATCATTATGGAATTTCTGAAAACCATAATAAAGCGATGGAGCAGGTATTAGGTAAAGAGATTAATTCTTTTGAAAGCACTGGCTTACAACGTGTACCATTCTTTATTCGTGTGCCAGGAATGCAGGGTGGAATCAACCATGAGTACAGTGGTCAAATTGATATTATGCCAACACTTCTACACTTACTTGGTATTGATACAAAGGATTATGTACAACTAGGTACAGACATTCTATCTGAAGATCACGATGAACTGATTCCTTTCCGTAACGGAGAGTTTGTAAGTCCAACCATTACTTCAATTGATGATAAGTTTTATGATTCAACAACAGGATTAGAAATTGATGAAAGTCGAATGGAAGAGGCAAAACAAAATCAGGAAATTGTTCGTCATAAATTAGCACTATCAGATAAAGTGGTTAACGGTGATTTATTGCGATTCTATAAACCAGAATCCTTTACCCCGGTTGATCGTTCTAAATATGATTATACAAAACCAGATGATGAATCTGATAAAGAATAAGTAAAGAAATAATAAAGTTTGAAGGAGGCTGCCAGTCAGGCAGTCTCTTTTTTTATAGTAACAAAAAAAATCAGCACCATTTAGATGTGCTGATTTTTCAACTCCCAAAAATTAAATTAAAAAAGCTTTTCTTTTTTCGAGGCTTCTGATCATCGCTTTCACTGCTCGCAGCAATTTCAATTTTTTCTTTTACTACATTCTCAAGTGAAGTAATCCGCTCAGTTAACTGGGCAATTTGTTCTTGAAGCTCTTCCATTTCACGACGATGCTGAAGTATCTGATAGGACACTACATCATCGGCCTTCTGATCAAGGCTTTTCTCTAGGTTCTTAACTCTTTGTGCTAATTCACCTATATCTTCATCTTCTTGTGTTTGTTTTACGATTCCCGTACGCTTCGGTAGCTGAATGGAAATATCCTGTAAAAGTACACCTTCCTGCAACTGTTGTTTCACTTGTTTTAATATCTCTATATCCTCTTCAGAAAAGATAAAATGGCCTAGCTCATTTCTTTTCATCTCTAAATTTAATTGTTTTACCCATCTTTGCACAGTACTGGTCGAGATTCCTAACAAATGAGCAACGGCTTTTGTATTCAATAAAAATCCCTCCTTTATCTACTATTTCTCCTTTCTTTCATACATTCCTTCAAGGGTGACAAAACAAGAAGGAATTCGTCAATAAAAACATTAGAACCAGCGTTTGTCGATTGAATAATGCCCCTTAATATTACCTGATGTTTAATTGAAAAGGTCTTTCACGAAAATAAGAATCATAGGATGTAATAGTCATTCACATATTCATAATGTAAGGGAGGGATCCTATGATACAGGAATTAGCCAATTCCATTAAGAATAAAAACGTTATCCTATTTGTTGGATCTGGTGTTCCAAAAAATTTAGGATTACCCGTCTATTCTGAATTGATCAACCAAATGGCTGAAAATTTAGGCTTTGAGCCGGTACAATTTAACTCCTGGGGAAATGGTGATTTTTTGATCATGGCTGAATATTACTATAATCAAAAAGGAACACTAGGAGCCTTAAGAAGCTGGATGGACCGGTTATGGCATCATTCAAATATTGATATTGGGAAATCGGAAATATATAAGCTGATTATTGAGTTGGATTTTCCAGTGATTTACACAACCAACTTTGACCGTTGGCTGGAAAATGCATATGAATTTTATAAAAAAGAATATATTAAAATCACGAATGTAGCTGATATTGCTAGAATCAAAATGAACAAAACCCAAATTATTAAATTTCATGGTGACTTTGATGACGACTCATCACTTGTTCTTACGGAATCAAGTTTTTTTAAGCGACTTGATTTTGAATCACCCTTAGATCTCAAATTACGTTCAGATTCACTTGAAAAATCCATATTATTTATTGGCTATAGTTTGTCAGATATCAATATTCGATACATGTTATACAAACTTCATAAACAATGGAAAGAATCCAACTATGAACACATACGGCCAAAATCTTATATTTTATTAGTTGAGCCGAATCCTATCAAAGAAAGTATATTAAAGGACAGGGGAATTATTCCAATTGTAGCAGCAAAGGAAGAACCTGGAACGGCACTTATGAACTTCCTTAAGAATATAAAAGACCGAATATAGCCCCCTAAGGTTACTCTTACACTTCTTAAATTTTCCACTAAACCGATCATAAATGACCATATATAGAACGTATTAGCGTTTTCATAATACAAGAGCATTTCTTTTTATCTTACCAGGATTTTTTTCTAATTAATACAATTATTATGAAAATTGTGTAGATATATCTTTATTCTAATAAAAACCCCCTTTGCTAGGCAAAGGGGGAGAATTTTAGGTAATTAGTTTTCTTCCTTACTTACATTTTTGTTTTCAAGCGCCTGAATTCGTCGCTCCAATTCGTGAAATTCATCTTTTGTGACAAGATTTAAATTCATTAAAGCCTGATTGACTCTTGTTTTTACAATATCATCTAATTCCTGTTTAGCCTGTTCGCCTTTTTCAACCCATTGCTGGATAAGTTCTTTTGATTCATTTCTGTTTACTTCGCCTTTTTGCACAAGCGTATCAACCATTTTTTCAATTTGTTCTTTTGTTACAACTGCAGCACCTAAACCGAGTGTAAAAACCTGTTTGAAAAGATCCATTTTTATAAATACCTCCAGTTGTTTAATATAATCATTTTATGGATATCGGTTATCACCATCACCACAAACTTGATACTCTTATCATACACTATTTGTCAAAAATTGCGTAATATATATACAAGATATACATAAGGACATTGAATTCAGAAAAAAACGAAATATTAGTAAATTTTACTTTTTTCGTTTAAAAAATCAAAATACATGGTTAATTTGAATATTTGTGATGATCATCACTTACAAATCCTCGATAGTCTAGTAACTTTTAGAAAAAGAAAGGTGAATGTGATGATCAAAACAATGGAAAAAGTTATCCCAACCGAATTAAATACAATGGATTTAGTTCATGAATCTTTTATGAGAGAAAAAGTTGAAGTCATTTTCTCCTCCTGTGATTCGATCTTGTCTCCCTTTTATTCATACCTCCAACAGGAACACAGGATTCAAACGGTATTCATGAAACACGAACAGGCCATTGTCCATGCTGCAGATGGCTATGCAAGGGCAACCGGAAATATTGGATTAGCCGTCATTCCTGCAGGAAGCGGTATTACCAATGCAATTACTGGTATTGCAACCGCACAAATGGATTCAGTCCCGCTCGTTATTCTTACCATTCAACCCGCTAAAAAGCTATGCGACGATTCTCAGATTGTCGATACATTCGGTATGACATTACCAATTGTAAAGTATCATTTTCATGTAAATGATATAAATGAATTTCAAGATATTATCAAAAAGGCATTTACGATTGCCGGTGAAGGACGTCCCGGGCCCGTCCTAATTGAAATGCAGGAAGAATTATTAATGAAGATTGTCCCTTACTCAAGAGAATATTTTACAGAAAAAAAAGATACCAATTTACCAAGAACATTTTCTACTAAACTAGTGGAACAGATAAAAAACGAGGTCATGAGCGCCCAGAAACCCGTCCTGTTTATCGGCGGCGGGGTTAGTATTTCCGGCGCAGATAAATTAGTTCAGGAATTAGCAGAAAAAGCGAACATTCCTGTTGTCAGTACAATGATGGGATTAGGATCATTCCCAGGTACCCATCCGCTATTTTTAGGTATGGTCGGGATGCACGGAACATTTGCAGCAAATAGAGCTGTACATCGATGTGACCTGCTGATTTGTCTAGGTTTACGATTCAGCGATCGCGTTACTGGCAAAATCAGTGGTTTTTCACCTAGATCGCGTAAAATACAAGTGGACATTGACAGTGCGGAAATTAACAAGATTATAAAAGTCGATATTCCCATTGTCGGTGATATAAAGGAATTTTTACAACAAATTAATCCATTCGTTGTACCAGGAAATACTGAAGACTGGGTAAATGAAGTCTCTTCATGGCAAAAAAAGGTCCCGCGCTATTCAGATTCTGATTCCAAAGGTAACTTAAAACCACAGCAAGTGATTGAATTGCTAGATTATTATTCTAACAGCAATGCTGTTGTCGCAACGGATGTCGGTCAGCACCAAATATGGACTTCCCATTATTATCAATTTCACAAGCCACGGACTTTTATTACTTCAGGTGGCTTAGGAACGATGGGCTATGGGTTGCCTGCTGCTATTGGAGCCGCACTGGCAAATACGGGAAAAGAAGTCATCCTTGTTAGTGGTGACGGAAGTTTTCAAATGAATTTTCAGGAATTATTAACAGTTGCTCAATATCAGCTTCCAATCAAGATTGCCATTCTTAAAAACAGTTATTTAGGCATGGTCCGTCAATGGCAGGAAATGTTTTATCATGGCCGCTACTCATCCGTGAAGATGTCTTCACCCAACTTTACAGCACTTGCTGCAGCCTATGGTATAGATGGGGCAGCAGCAACTAGTCTTCAAGAGGCAGCCAACATTATTCAAAAGGCTTTTCAGCATAACAAGCCTTTTTTAATGGTATTCGATATTACAGAAGAAGAAAATGTATTTCCGATTGTTCCCCCAGGTGGAAATAATACTGAAGCATTATATAAAAAATGAACTTAGAAAAAGAGCTTGGAATCCAAGCTCTTTTTCTATATAAAAATAGCATTTCACTATTTCAATATTTAAAATAGACTAAAAAATTTTATTTTATGGTATTATTAACCTAGTTAAAAAAGGGGACTATTTTAGGAGGAGAATTTTTTTGTTTTTTAAAAGATCACAGGCAAAAGATAAAACAGACTTTACAAAGGGGAAAGCTGAACTTGAAATAAACCTTAGTCATGACATTGCAAGACAAATAAAAATGATTGCACTAACAAAAGATGACTTGCGGATTATTAACACATTGCAGCCGTATGTCTTGGAAAATATTGAACATATTGTAGATCAATTTTACCATAACTTGGAAAATCAACCATTATTATTCAACATAATAAAAAACAATAGTACAATTGATCGACTTAAACACACGCTTAAAAGACATATATCTGAAATGTTTGATGGAATTATTGACCAGGCCTATTTTGAAAAACGGATTCGTATTGCCCACGTCCATGTAGGAATAGGCCTGCAAACCAAATGGTATATGTGTGCATTTCAGGATTTATTCCTTTCATTAACCAGCATTATTGAAGAACATATCCCAAACCGGGATGATTCCTTTTTAGCCATGAAGGCTGTTTCTAAACTGTTAAATCTTGAACAGCAGATTGTGCTTGAAGCCTATGATGCCGAAACAGATCGATTAAGAAAAGCGATTGAAGATGAAAAAGACGAGATTAGGGAAAATGTCATTTCATCATCACAAAACCTAGCGGCTATCTCTGAAGAAACAAATGCTACATTACAGCAATTAAATATACAGACACAAGAAATTATTATTCTCGCCAATACTGGAACAGAGTTATCAAAGTTAGCAGAAGAACGTGCCTATACAGGTAAAAAACAACTCGGCAAACAAAGTAATAATATGTCCAATATCACTAGTTCAGTGGATGATATATCCCAAGATGTTCAAACCTTGCTTAGCATATCGAATCAAATGCAAGATATCATTAATATTGTGACAAGTGTAGCAGATCAAACCAATTTATTATCGATAAATGCAGCCATTGAAGCGGCAAGAGCGGGTGAACACGGGCGAGGATTTGCGGTGGTTTCTGATGAAGTACGAAAGCTGTCAGAGGAAACAAAGAATTCTGTGACAAGTGTATCCAATTTAATTACAAACACAAATTCCGAAGTAGAAAAATTAACACAATCACTAGAAAGAATCAGAGAGGCTGTTAAAGAAGGAAATCAGGGTATGGAAGAAACCGAGGATTATTTTGAACAAATCTTATCGACCCTTGATGAAACTAAGCTAAAACACAACCAAATAAGTCATGAAATTGTCTCATTTGCCAACTCGGTAAATGAAATGGGGAAGGCATTTGAGGAAGTGGCCGTTTCTGCCGACAGCCTTACAATGATCGCACAGAAAATGAATTGAGTTAAATAAATAAGGATATAAAGGAGTAGTAATTTTTATAAGGAACCAGTCTGGTTCCTTTTTTCAATAGGTTGAATACTATCATTTTTATATTTTGAACATGCTTATTATCTGATATCCTTATAATATACAAAAATACTGACAGAGCGAGGGGAACACGGTTGAAAAAAATAAGAAAAGTAACATTAGTCGGTCTTGGAGCAATAGGTGCGGCTTATGGAAGCTTACTACATGATTCTTTAGCTGATTCATTTCAAGTTGTCGCAAATGAAGAACGAATTAAACGATATCAGGAAAAGGGAATACTTATTAACGAACAACCATATTATTTTAATTACATAACACCCGAAGCAAAAACTGAGCCTGCAGACCTTGTGATTTTTGCAGTAAAAAATGCTGAACTGCCACAAGCCATTAAGGATGCAAGGCATCATGTCGGTTCTGATACCATTATTCTATCTCTGCTAAATGGAATTTCGAGCGAAGAAGAGATCTATGCTGCCTATCATAATGAACATATTTTATACAGTATGAGCGTTGAAATTGACGCGGTTCGAGCCCATAACGAAGTCCGTTTTACAACACGCGGCCGAATTGAATATGGGGAAATGGACAATACATTATCTGATGATGTCCACGCAGTTAAGGAGTTATTTGAAGAAATCGGGATTAATTATGAAATTTCCCGCAATATCTCGCATACTATGTGGTGGAAGTTTATGATCAATGTCGGTATCAACCAAACATCTGCGGTATTAAAAGCACCCTATGGTGTTTTTCAATCATTGCCGATTGCATATGAATGGGTGGAATCTGCCATGCGAGAAGTCGTTTCGTTATCAGAAAAAACAGGAACAGGATTATCAGAGAAGGATTTGAAGAAGTTCTGGCCGATTATTAATAATTTGTCTCCAAATGGAAAAACCTCTATGTTACAGGACGTTGAAGCGGGGCGAAAAACAGAGGTTGAATATTTTGCCGGAAAAGTATGTGAATTAGGTAAGAAATATGGAGTCCCTACACCAATCAACGAACAACTTTACAAAATGATTCGAATCATTGAAGAAATGGAAAAACTCCCTAAATAATGTACAACAAAACCCACCACATTCTTCTTTGCTGGTGGGTATTTTCATATCAAATTTCGAGATGGCTGTTGAAAGGAAAGTGATGCGTAAACATTGGAGAATTAAGTGGTTTTCACAAGATTATAGGAAGAATGCTCTTCATCCCATTGAAAAATACCCTCTTGTAGTCGAATCATCGTATCGAAAGGTGGTGTATTCGTACCATTTCCTTCTACTGATACTTGCTTAAGCTGTTCTTCATACTGATTTTTTAATTCCAGCAAATCAATCTTTGTTGCAACCCGAACAATCATTTCAAGTGTAATTTCATTTTCCATCACGCCAAAGTAGCTACAAATTGAAGATTGAAAGTTCTTATTGTATTGGATCATCATTGGCAAATCATGAATACTGGCAACGCCAAAAATATCCTTTATGATATCCTCATATCTTAGTTGACTACCTGTTGCAAAGGCAATTTGATCTGTTTCTGGATTGGCTAGATAATAAATCGTTTCAATTTCATAATTCAACGAGAACATCCTTTCTGACGCATCATAAATTGTCATTTTTCTTAACATTATTTAATTATAACATAACTTTATCGAAAATTGTCGTCGTTTTTTGTCGATTATTCGTTAACTATAGATCGATGAACCTATTTGCATTATTTTGACATGAAATACCACTCCATTGTTTATTAAGTTTATAATAGAATTAAGGTTAAGACTCCTAATGAAATAGGTGGTACAAATTAAAAATTGGGTAAAATCACTCTCATTCCTTTTATTCATTTCAGTCATGATTTATATTATGTTTCAGGCAGAATGGTTTCAAACCATTAGAAGCGGGAACACAAGTAAAATTATCCAAGAAAATTTATGGGTAACTTTACTTATTACATTACTTATCATGATCATTCAAAATACATTTACTATTATCCCCTTACTACTAGTTATTACAATCAACTATACGCTATTTGGATTTATTAACGGTTTTCTTTGGAGCTGGTTAACAAGTATTGCAGGGGCTGCGCTTATGTTTTTCGGAAGTAGATATTTGTTTCAGGATTGGGTTCTTCCAAGGATGAATAAAGATTTTGTTGAGAAGATCGAAAGGAATGGATTCCTATTTGTTTTTCAAGCCAGAATCATGCCTTTTATTCCTACAAGCCTGATTAATATTTTAGGCGGAATCAGTTCTATTCACTTTCATTCCTTTATTTCTGCAACTATTTTCGGAAACTTTCTCTATTTCTTGCTCCTCATCTTAATTCCTGCAGGATTGATGAATTCGCATATGAATGATTTTCTTATCGAAGCAATTGTACTTCTTGCAGTCATATTGTTTCTCCTTTACAGATGGAAGAGAAAAAAAGGAGTTAAAGAAACATTTTCCGATCATTCTAAAGGGGTATAACAGTAAAAAAAGGAAAAACCATCTTGGTTTTTCCTTTTTAATGAGCTAAAAAGTTTTCTGTATAGTAAGGTCTCGATTCAGCGTCAAACGCGACACCGACGCCTAATGCTTCAAAGTCAGGCTGAAGGATATTTTCTCGATGTCCCAGTGAGTTCATTAACCCTTCATGGGCAAAAATACTGCTTAACTGTCCGGCAGCAAGATTTTCACCAGCTGCACGAAAAGAAATATGGTCCTCTTTCATCCGGTCGAAAGGGGACTGCCCTTCAAGATTGGTATGATTAAAATAATGATTTTGTGCCATATCTGTGCTATGGTCACGAGCTGTTACTGTAACAGCTTCATCCCATGATAAAACTGGAAGACCATGAACAACTCTTGCTGCATTTGTTAAATCAAATAGCTGATATTCAAAACCCTCTTTTAATTCTTTACTTTCCACTGAATAGTAAGCATCCTTTTGCTTCTCCAAGTCAGTACTTATGATTTGGATAGCTGTAACTGACTGGTTCTCATGCTTATCATAAAAAACGGTCACATAACTATTATCCACTTCAAACAAATGGTATTCACCCTGATTCTCAATCTGATAAGAAATCAAGCCTTTTCGAATGCTTGTGCTCGGCTCACCAAGCTGATCAAGAACGACATCCATAGAGGAGCCAATTTTAATCCCTTGTTTCGAGGTTAATAGGTCCTGGTTAGTGAACAACCCCACAACCTTATTCTCTTCATCAAAAGCTGCCATGAAGAAATTTTGATAGTTTTCGTGGTAAGCGAACCATTCTACACCGTATTCATTGTAGGAAGAACGCTTTGCTGCACCTACAACACTTTCTACATCCGCTTTCGAATCTCCTAGCTCAATATTATGAATGGAGAAAGAATGCGATATGGGATCATCCAATATCGGCTTCGCTATTTTATCTTCCTTTTTCTGCTGATCCTTTTGTAGCGAATTTAAAGCCTGATCTATTTCAATTAACAAAGTATCAAACCCTGTTTCTAATGTATTGATGGCAATTGTAACATCCGGGTTTTCCTTAATGGTCATGAGCTTTGTTTGAATATTCTCATATAAAGACGGCACATCCAGCCCTTGTTGACCTTTTAAAAAGAGAAACCAAATGCTGCTGAGCAATAATATCGTAGCGAAAAGCCTAAGAATGACCCTCAAACCATTTCCTCCCTTCATAAAGTGATAAAAGCTTTATATTCTTATAGCTATTAAAATAATAGCCAATATTAGTAATGATAACACACAAGATTGATTATTTCTTTTGAAAACCAAAGATGAATCTGGCCCCAAAACACGAAAATACCATATTAAAATGCAGGATAGTATAAGCGGCTTGCTGAATTTATAAAAAGAGTGGGTAATGAGTGAAGAAAGGAGCATAAATAATGCAGATTCAATATGAATGTATTCAAAAGCTTGATGCTTCTGAAGTAGTAAATGTCTTTAAAAAGTCGGGGATTACACGTCCGGTAGATGATTTAGAGCGTATTCAACGCATGATTGATCATGCAGATATTATTGCTACGGCGAGAAACAATGGTCAACTTGTTGGTATTGCAAGAGCAATAACAGATTATTCTTATTGCTGTTATTTATCAGATCTTGCTGTTGATGCTGAATATCAACGTCGTGGAATTGGAAAAGAACTCGTACGCATTATTCAAGATAAGCTTGGTGATGAGGTTACGTTGCTGTTAGTTTCCGCACCAAACGTAATTGACTATTATCCTCGAATTGGATTTGAAAAATCGGATAAAGCATTTTTAATTAGGCGTAAACGCTAAAATGCGCAGGTACAAAGGTTGTATTTACAAAGGAACGTCTTGAAGAGGTTCCTTTGTAAATTACTTCATTCTCTTTTTATAAAAGAGATAAATAAGAAGTATGATTATGACAAATACGATGAATCCAATCTGCCATTCTCTTTCTAATCTTAATACATGTGATACAGAATAAGCCTCTATGAATAATGCTGGAATTTTCCCTAGCGTACTGGCAAAACAAAAGGATAATAGGCTCATTTTACTTAATGCAGCAGTAAGTGTCACTGCCCCTGATGACACAAAAGGGAGAATGCGAAGAAGTACAACAATGAAAAAAGTAGTCATTCCTTTCGAATTTCTTAGTTTAGCTAAGTACTTATTTTGGATATTTCCCATTTTAGGAAAGGATAAAAATTTTTGAACACCTTTCCGATAGAGAATAAAGCTGACTATTGCTCCTAACGCTTCTCCGCAAATAAGGATAAAAAGACCCTTTTCTAAACCGAAAACACCCACTGTACCGACTGTGATAAAAGTACTAGGAAGAATACCGGAAATCGCTACAATGAGATTTAAGATAACACTGCTTAGTGCCAAAAAAAGAGGATTATCAGGGAACCAAGCAGCGATAAAATGCATCATATTCAGCTCTTATTAATTTTAGATGGATTATTAATTTTATATGGTACGGGTTCTTCTACAATAAATTCTTCTTCTGCCTCTTTACCTTTTGGTAATTTCTTCTTCACAATCTTGCCGTCAAATTCCAGATTCTCTCCGGGAGAAAGCTCGAATTTCTTCAACGTTTTAGAATGAGAGCACCAAGCAAGACCTATTTCTATTGGATTTTCTTTTTGAATCACAACATTTTCTAGGACAACGACTTCATCATTTTCTTCATTAAAATTATTCCAGCTTAAAGCAAATTGCTTAACTGTTGCTGTAAAATGCACTTTATCGGCCGGCAGTTCAAGTTTTGCTTGCTTCGCTTTCGTTTCGGTTTTCTTTACTGCTTTTTTTCCAGCTGGCTTTTTCTCCGTCAGTTCTTGTTCAGCCTGTTTTGATGCACTACCAGAATCTGATTCTTTCGCTCTTGCCGGTACATTTTTATCCTTTTCCTTTTCAGATTCTGTTACATTTGCTTTCTCAAAGTTTGGTGATTGCATTTCCTTTAAGTAAGAAGGGTGGATACAGGTTAAGTTTCCATCCTGGAACTCAAGTACAATTGTATTGTACTCTCCTGTTACCCCATAAACCTCATAGCCTTTAATCGTAACAAGCCTTTGAAAGGTTCTTTCTTTATACCAAAATGCATCCTTGTTCGTTGATAATCCCCATTCTTTAAGCTTTTCTATGTATTGTTCATTATTTTCAAAAAGTAGAAAATCTCCTTTCGGGGGAAAGTATGTTGTGTTATTAGAATCTTCAATATGAGGCAATGTGACAGCCATTTCATCCACATCCTTTCCAAACTATTGTACACTATGAAGCGGTTGAAGAAGAAATGAAAGATATATATGTATTTCAATTCTTAATTACATTTTAAAGGTGTTAGATGAGATTAGTGAGAATATATTAAGTATAATGTTTTTATCTGGACAATCATCTACAAAAAAAGGGGGACAATACATGACTACCTATACGACGAGGCAGGAAGTGCCTGAACAGGAAAAATGGAATTTATGTGATTTATACTCAGATCTTAATCTCTGGGAAAATGATTATCTGCAAATTGAAGAAATAGCAAAGAGATTAAAAGCATTTGATGGTCAGATTCATGATGGACACTCTCTTTATCAATATTTGAAACAAAGTGAGGAACTATCATATATATTCAATAAACTATATGCATATGCGATGTTAAAGGTAGATGAAGATACACGGAACACAAGCTCTCAGTCATTATTAGACAAGGCAAAGCAGTTAAGTGTAACAGTAAGCTCATCCACATCATTTTTTATGCCCTTTTTATTAGGCTTGAAGGAAGAAACACTGCAATCATACATTAAAGAAGAAAAGGGATTAGATTACTTTGCAGAGGACTTAATGGAATCATTTCGATATAAACCCCATGTGTTAAGCAGGGAGCAAGAGGAGGTACTTTCCCAATTAGGTGAAGCATTATCAGTTCCAAGTCATACATTTGGAATGATAAATAACGCAGATATTAAATTTGGTGAAGTGACCGGAGATAATGGAGAACGTATAGAGCTTACAAGAGGGATGTATACAAAGTTAATCGAAGATGAGGATCGTGAAAAACGGAAAGAAGCTTATTTTGCCTATTATCAACCATACCTTCAATTAAAAAACTCAATTGCGGCCACACTATCAGGAGCAATAAAAAATAACACCACGATGGCAAAAATACGTAAGTATCCATCCGCATTAGAAAAGGGTTTATTTGGAGACCGGGTTCCGAAAGAGGTCTATGAGAACCTTATTTTAACGACGAAGAAAAATATTGCCCCGCTCCATCGATATACAAGGATTCGAAAAGAAAAATTAAACGTAGAGGAGCTTCATCAATATGATATGAGTGTCCCATTAATCAAAGGAGTAAAGCCAGTCATATCATTCGAGGACGCCTATGAAACTATGCTAAAAGCATTATCTCCTCTTGGTGAGGATTACATACAAATCCTAAAAGAATTTCGAGACGCCCGTTATATTGACGTTCGGGAAACACCAGGGAAAAGGTCTGGTGCGTATAATTTGGGTGTATATGGGGCACATCCATTTATTCTCTTAAACCATCAGGATGATTTAGATAGTTTATTTACCTTGGTCCACGAATGCGGCCATGGAGCACATAGTATGCTAAGCTCGAAATACCAGCCGCAAATTACGGCCAAATATAGTATTTTTGTTGCTGAAGTCGCATCTACGGTTAATGAAGTACTTTTAATAAACTACTTATTAAAAAATGAACAGGATATTGATGTCCGAAAGCATCTATTAAATCATTTTATCGATCAATATAAAGGAACATTCTTTACCCAGGTGATGTTTGCCGAATTCGAGAAAAAGACACATGAACTGGCAGAGAAGGGAATGCCATTGAACGTAGAAGTCTTTAATCAGACATATGAAACCTTATTTAGAGAATTCAATGGGGAGGAAATCGTATTTGATGAACAAGTGAAATATGGCTGGTCAAGAATCCCTCATTTTTACCGCCCATTTTACGTCTATAAATACGCAACCGGATATGCATCTGCCATCCATTTAGCGACAAGGATTTTTGAAGGAGACGAGGAAACCATCCACTCCTATCTAGAATTTTTGAAAAGTGGCAGTTCAGATTATCCACTTGAATTATTAAAAAAGACTGGTGTTGATTTAACCACACCTGAACCAATCGAAAATGCACTTAAACGTTTTGAAAACTTAGTAGAGGAATTTTCAAAGCTGTAATTCACGGTATTAAGTACTGTAATATAAAGACGTCACTTGCATTAGTGGCGTCTTTATGAGTTAAAAAACTAATTTCACAGATGGAATTTAATTATGTTGAAGGAAGGAAGGGCTTCTTATTGAAATTAAGTATATTAGATCAAGCACCTATATCCGCTAATCAGACCGCACAGGAAGCTTTAGTAAACTCTCTTAAATTAGCCCAAGCCGGCGAGAAATTAGGCTATACACGATATTGGATCGCTGAGCATCATAATTTACCAGGACTAGCCTGCTCGGCACCTGAAGTTATGTTAAGTTACATAGGAGCTAACACCACAAAGATACGCCTCGGTTCTGGAGCTGTATTATTACCGCACTATAAACCATATAAGGTTGCAGAAGTCTTTAATTTATTGGCAACCTTGTTTCCCAACCGGATTGACATCGGAATCGGCCGGGCTCCGGGAGGATCCGCAGAGGCAACAAATGCACTGTCAGACAACTTTTTACAAAATGTATGGAAAATGCCCGCATTAGTGAAGGAACTGATAGGATTTTTAGAAAATGATTTTCCCGCTGTTCACGACTATTCAGGATTATCTGCTTCGCCTCTCCCTGAAACGGCACCAGTTCCTTGGCTTTTAGGAACCGGTAAAAAAAGTGCTTTCTTGGCAGCTGAAAACGGGATAGCCTATGCATTCGGACAGTTCATGAGTGATCAGGATGGGGTGGAAATTGTAAAGCAATATCGAGATACATTTATACCCAGAAAAAACAGACATCAGCCAAAGGTGATTCTAACTGTATCGGTTATTTGCGCCGAAACGAATGAAAAGGCAGAGGAGCTTGCTATTAGCTGGCTAATTTGGCAATTACAAAAAGAAAAAGAAGAACAGCTGCTAGGAGTTCCGTCTATTGAACAGGCACTGAAATATAAACCCAATAAAAAAGAAACTATGCACATAAATAAAATGAAGGAGAATATCATTATCGGAAACCCGAACGTTGTAAAGAAACGATTGCAGCAACTGCAAGTGAAATATCAGGCAGATGAGATGATGATTGTCACCATTACTTATTCAATAGAAGATAAAATTCACTCCTATCAATTGGTTGCCGAGGAACTGCTACAATAAGAAAGGTGTCAGACAGTACAAAAAATCTTTATTGTTGTCTGACACCTTTTTTATTAATTCTTTTTATTATGATGATTAATGATTGACTCAATAATATTTTCGATGAATTGATCAATTATTAAATTTTTTCGATATTGTATATAAATTTTATTGGGAATATGCTGAAATTCTCTTATTTCCTTTACTACCAGCTGTTCTCGGTCGTATTGATCAATCCCTATTAATGGTGTAATCCCAAGTCCGATTCCACTCGCTACAACCTTCTTTAACATTTCATTATTTCCAACTTCAATATGTTTTATATTTGGTATGCCAATCAGACGTTGATCAACGCTAGATAAAAGGGGGGAGTTCCTCCGGTACCAAATAATGGTTTCATCGTGTAAGTCATCCATTTTCATTTCTTCAAGATTAGCAAGACGATGATTTTTACCGCATATAAGAACTAGTTTATCATCAAATAGATATTCCGAAATGAGATTAGGATTATATGCTACATCGTTTCTTGTAAGGACCAAATCTAATTCACCAGTAATAATTTGTTCGTTTAATTTACTTGAATCCTCACCTTCCATTACAGAAATATTCAAATCATCAATTGAGATAATTGATTGTATGAGTTGAGTGATAAATGAGTAGGAAAATCCAGGTGGAAAGCCCACTTTGAGGCTTGGATATTTGGATGATAAAGTCTCCTCTTTTGAATATTTAACATATGAAAGGATTGTAGTAGCATATTTAAGAAATACTTTTCCTTCTCTTGTTAATGTAACGTTTTTACCTGAACGCTCAAATAATTTGCATGAGAGTTCGCTTTCTAAATTTTTCATTCTCGCCGTAACAGTAGGCTGGGTTACATTTAGATGTTCGGCCGCTTTTGAATAATTATTATACTCATAAATGGCTAGAAATGTTTCAAGTTGACTTGTATCCACGAGTATACCTCCTATAATAATGAAACCATTAATATATTTCCATATTTCGATAGTAACTAAACAATAAAATGGTTATACAGGTTCAATCCATATATGTACCAGCACAATGTGCAAGTGTCGATATTTTTCCAAAAAAATATTTTTGAAAATAAAGAAAAAATTAATAACTATTAAAATACTAATAAATAAATTTTCATTTGTCCACTTATTAGCGTGTCCTTAAATAGCCTTTACGCAGTGGAAACTATATTGATATTGCCAAACAAGGGACTTTAACAAGGGGATATTAGTTAAAATATAGAGCATATAACCCAATTTGAAAATAGGTCTATAAAAAAATTATTGAATATATTATGGAAAAAGAAGATTTTTTTGATTAGATTTTAGAGAATTTAACTTATATAATGTGAGTATAGTTAAAAAAGAGAGAAAATTTTAATATTTAATCTCTTAATATTAGTATAAAAAATTTCTTGTTTGGGTTTAAGTTGTAATCACATAGAAACTTGTATTCGATTTCACCCCAACAGAAAAGATGAATGCGTAAACATATCATAATATTTATTATTGTATAATAATTAACAATTTATGATATAATAAAATTGTAAATAAATTGTTTTAATGGAAAATACTAATATAATAATTTATTGGAATTGTAAGCGCGTTCAAGTAAGGGTATTCATACTATGCAATAAAAATAATCTCGATAGATTATTTTTATATATAATTTCTAAGTTATAGAATTCTAGGAGGGACATTGATGGGGAAATATATTAGAGAAGACAAAGAGAAGTTGTCTTTCAAAGTCAATCGACAAGCGTTTGTTAATCCAGAGATTTTAGAAACAGAGAGAGAAGCCATTTTCAGTAAGTGCTGGCTATATATTGGACATGAATCTGAACTACCAAACAAAGGTGATTTCCATAGAAGAAAAGTTGGTGGACGCAACTTAATCTTCACTCGCAGCCAAGACGGCGAAATCCGCGCTTTCTATAACAGCTGTCCACACCGCGGTGCATTAGTTACTCGTGAAGCTTGTGGAAACTCTAAAGTATTCCGTTGCTTCTACCATGCATGGAGCTTTAATAACCAAGGTGAATTAGTTGGTATGCCTGATAAAGCAGGTTTCCCAAATGATCATAATTGTGATGGTTCAAAAAACCTAGCTACAGTAAAGCGTCTTGAAAACTATCGTGGTTTTATGTTTGTTAACTTTGATGATAACGCTATCTCTTTAGAAGATTACTTAGGAAACGCTAAAGAATATTTAGATTTAGTAGCTGACCAAGCATATGCTGCTGAAGATCCAACTCTAGGAATGGAAGTTCTAACAGATCCTCAACAATACAGCGTACGCGCCAACTGGAAGTTACTAGGAGAAAACAGTGTTGACTTATATCATGGTGTACCAACACACAAAACTTATTTTGATATTGTTGCTACTCGTGGCGGTACAATGGAAAAAGACAGTCTTATTGGTGAAGGTAAAGACCTTGGCGGCGGACATGCTGTTATGGAATACTACTCTGCTTGGCCAAGACCAATTGGAAAATGGATTGAAGGTTACGGTGAAGAAGCGAAAGAAGTAATCGAAGGATACAATACGAGATTAGAAGAAAAATTCGGTAAAGAAAGAGCACACCGTATTGCAAAGAAAAACCGTAACATCTGGATTTTCCCTAACTTAATCATTAACGATATCATGGCGATTACAATCAGAACTTTCTATCCAATCGAGCCTGGATACATTGAAGTAACTGGTTATGCATTAGCACCTAAAGCTGAAAATGAAAACTTTAGAGAAGTTCGTAACGATAGCTTCCTAGAATTCTTAGGACCATCAGGCTTCGCAACTCCAGACGACAACGAAGCACTTGAACTTTGTCAAGAAGGTTTCTTAAATGCTAAAGAAGTAGGCTGGAACGACATTTCTAAAGGTATGAACAGAGAGGTACCTCAAGCAACAGACGAAGCACAAATGCGTGCATTCTGGCGTAGATGGAATGAATTAATGTTGGCTGAAGAAGCAAAACAAGAAGGTAAAGAAGAAGCTGAGGGGGTTAACGCATGAATATAACACGTCAAGAAGTAGAAGATTTTTTATACCATGAGGCAGAACTGCTTGATGAATGGAAAATGCAAGCATGGGCTGATTTATTTGCTAAAGAAGGAACATATGTTATTCCTCCTATCGGAAGCCCAAATGCAGATTTCAAAACAGCTTTATTCCTAGTACATGATGATAGAGCACGTCTTGAGCAAAGAGCACTACGTTTATTGAAGAAAGAAGCTCACGTAGAGTTTCCACATTCAAAAACTACACATAATGTATCTAACGTAAGAATCGTTAGCAATGAAGATGGCGTTGTAACTGTAAGAGCTAACTTCATTACTTACCGTGCTAAGCGTGATTTCCTTGATACTTATGTAGGTGTTAATGAATACCAATTAGTTCAAGAAGATGGCGAATTAAAGATTCTTTCTAAGAAAGTAATTCTTAACTTAGAAGGTTTACGTCCACAAGGTAAAGTAAGTATCCTTCTATAAAGATCAAAAAAACACGCATGGAAAATTCCATGCGTGTTTTTATTAATATCAAATAAGCTCCAGGTTCTATGATTATTTTTATTATATTTGACTTTTAACCTAATCTTTGATTAGGTATAATATATTTTGTGAATAAATAAGTAAACATCTAACACTACTAATGTTAAAAGGATGAGTACGCTTATTTAAGGAAATCATTACGTAAATCGTTGAAAGAGAGTGGGATTTTATGGGTCGTAAGTGGAATAATATTAAGGAAAAAAAAGCATCTAAAGATGCTAATACAAGCAGAATTTATGCCAAGTTTGGAAAAGAAATATATGTAGCTGCTAAACAGGGTGAACCAGATCCAGAATCTAATCAGTCTCTACGCTTCGTATTAGAGCGAGCAAAAACATATAATGTACCAAGACATATTATCGATCGTGCCATTGAAAAGGCAAAGGGTGGATCAGAGGAAAACTTTGACGAACTACGCTATGAAGGCTTTGGTCCGAACGGATCCATGGTTATTGTCGATGCATTAACGAATAATGTGAATCGAACTGCATCTGAGGTACGAGCTGCCTTTGGTAAAAACGGAGGGAACATGGGTGTAAGTGGATCTGTTGCCTATATGTTTGATCCAACCGCTGTAATCGGGGTTGAAGGAAAAACCGCTGATGAAGTACTGGAACTATTAATGGAAGCAGACTTAGATGTTCGCGATATTATTGAAGAAGATGAAACCGTTATTGTTTATGCTGAACCAGAACAGTTTCATGCTGTACAGGAAGCCTTTAAAGCAGCTGGTGTCAGTGAGTTTACCGTTGCAGAGCTAACCATGCTGGCGAAAAGCGATGTGACATTACCAGAAGATGGAGTCGCACAATTTGAAAAACTAATCGATGTTTTAGAGGATTTAGATGATGTTCAACAGGTTTATCATAATGTGGATTTAGGGGAATAATAAACAAAAAAGCAGACTTTTGTATAAAAAGGTCTGCTTTTTTGTAACCATCATTTATTTGCTTATATATTTTCAATCTTACCTTCACATTGAATCATTCTGGATGTACATATCTAGCTTCCTGATAATCGTTTTGTACTTTAATAATAGAATTAGCAATATTGGCAGCATGATTTCCAATCCGTTTAAGGTTGCTAATGATATCAATAAAAACAATTCCAGCTTGATGACTGCATTCACCGGATTGCAAACGTATAACATGATGTGAACGAAATTCCTCTACCATTTTATTAATTAGACTACCCTTTTCCATTACCTTCTTAGCTATGTCCTTATTGTTCTGATCCAATGCAGTTATAGCAGTTTTAACAGTATCAACTGTTAATTCAAACATTTCATCTAAATCCTCTAGGGCATGGTTCGTTAAATTCACTTTCATGGCAATCTGATAGTCTATATGTTCGAGGATATTCTCAAAAAGATCTCCTATTTCTTCAATATCACGGACCGTATTTATCAGATTATGTTGTCCTTTTAATTCATGCTCCGATAAAGAGCTTGATTCAATATCAACAAGATAATTTGTAATTTTTAAATCAAAATTATTTAAAAAGTCTTCGATTTGCCTAGCACTATTGGCATGCTTCACCTGCTTCTTTTGGAAGAAATGATAAGATTCCTCTAGTCCTTTTATGGCGAATTTCCCCATGAAAATGATTTCTTCTTTAGCCTGTCCCAATGCAATGGACGGTGACTTTACAATTAAATGAGGATCAAGCCTTTTTTCCCGATACTCTATAAGAACGTCATCACCCGGAATTAGCTTTTTAATCAATAGGATTAGCACATTAATAAATGGGAGGAAAAGAAGACTACTCGATAGATTATAGAAGCCATGCGCAAAAGCAATGGCCATTTCAGGGCTTAAATGGATGACAGACGTTAACCAAAGGATTAAAGCAGCAAATGGCTGCAAAAGAATTAAAAAGAAAATCGTACCCAATATATTTATCAGTACATGGATTCCCGCAGTTCTTTTGGCAGCTGTTGAAGTACCGATGGCTGCAATAACAGCAGTAACAGTAGTACCGATATTATCTCCATATAAAATCGGCAATGCAGCTTCGAGAGAAATAATATGATCTGCATAAAGCCCTTGTAATATACCAATTGTTGCACTAGAGCTATGGATCAGAATCGTTGTAATCGTACCTAACAATACACCTAATAAAGGAATAGAGCTTAATTGCAAGGTAAGGTTATGAAAGGTGTCAAGCATACTTAATGGCTCCATTCCAAGAGTGATTAAGTCTAAACCATAAAAAAGTGCCCCAATGCCAAAGACAACCTGACCAACATTCTGTACCGTTTTCTTTTTAATGAAAAACAAAAGAAAGGATCCTACTGCAATAATTAGTAATGCGTATTCTTCTATATTTATCCCTATAACAAATGCCGTAACCGTTGTACCGATATTGGCCCCAAGAATAACCCCAATGGCCTGTCGAAGGGTCATAAATCCTGCACTAACCAGACCAACTGTAATGACCGAAGTGGCTGTACTGCTTTGAATCATTGCTGTCACAAGTATCCCTGCTAAAAATCCTGTGAAAGGATTTTTTGTGTATCGATCAAGAATATCTTTTATTTTATTCCCAGCACATTTTTGAAGTCCCATCCGCATTGTTGATAGACCGTAAAAAAAGATTCCAAGACCTCCAAGCAATTCAAGTATCACTCGTTGAACTTCTATTTCCACATTTCCAACCCCTGACTACATTGTTCGACAAAAAAATACAATTCTATTAAATTATGAAGGAAAGATTAATGTAAAGCAATGTAATAGTAATTATTTTTTACTATTTCTTAATATTAGCTCTATTTTTCTTAAATAAATCTTTGTTATAGAGCATAAATCCTACTAAAGCAGAGGTAGATGAAATAAGACTGAAATACTTCGTCATATCATAGGGTATAATTTCCACCTTTGTGTAAAATTGGTTTCTATTTTAATGTTGGTAAAACTTTCTACTTATTAGATTCCTATTATGCCTTATAGCTTTATAGTTGCAATGTATCTATTACCACTTTTTGGGTCATGAAACGTTGTATTACAACTGCTAGCCTAGTAGTAGAGAGAAACGCAGACTACTAGGAGGTTTTCTAATGAAAAGGTTAAAAAAATTTAAAATGGCAGCACTGGCATTTGTGACAACTGTATCGCTATTTACCTTCCAACACCCTATTGATACAGAAGCGGCTAGTGTAACCCATACTGTACGTTCAGGAGATACTCTATGGAAAATCAGTAATTGGTATGGAGTAGGACTAACTACTTTAAAACAAACAAATAATCAGACTAGTAATATGATTTATGTTGGACAGAAGCTGGTTATTCCACAAGCTACAATTTCTGAAAGTGATAAGGATCTGATTGCCCGTTTAGTTTCAGCCGAAGCAAAAGGGGAGCCCTATGCAGGTAAAGTAGCAGTGGCAACAGTTATTCTCAATCGTTTAGACCATCCTGATTTCCCTAATACAGTTAGAGACGTTATCTATCAAATAGACCACGGCTATTATGCATTTACTCCTGTTCAAAACGGAACAATTAATCAGCCAGCTGACGCACAATCGAAAAAAGCTGTCACTGAAGCAGTTGCTTATAGAGGACAGGGAAACGGCTCGCTTTATTTCTATAATCCAAACACGGCTTCTAGCTCCTGGATTTATTCAAGACCAGTTACAGTGACAATCGGTAATCACCGGTTTGCAAAGTAATCAATTACTGGCATAAAATAGTCCGGCTCCCATTAATGGAGTCGGTCTTTTTGTATCTACTCTACATATTTTGCTAATATAATGAAGAATAACAGTACTGTAATTGAAAGGGTTGATCTTTTGAACGAAACCATAAAGCTATTAAAAAACCACCGATCCATTCGGGAATTTGATACACAAAAGGATGTCGAGGAGAACCAAATCCAAACGATGATAGAGGCTGCAATGGCTGCACCAAACTGGATCAACGGACAGCAGGTCAGCATCATTGAAATCCGTGATACAGCTAAAAAAACTAAATTGGCCGAGGCAGCAGGAAATCAAAGATGGGTAAGAGAAGCCCCTGTATTTCTTGTGTTTTGCCTTGATTTTTACCGAGCAAAATTAGCTGCAGATAAACATAAAAGGGAATTTAATATAGTTGAGAATATAGAAGCCATTATCGTCGGTTCAACAGATGTTGGAATCATGCTTTCTAATGCCATCACAGCAGCAGAATCGATGGAACTTGGAATCGTACCAATTGGCGGCATCCGTCGAAATCCAGCCACATTTATTGAATTGTTACAGCTGCCACAATATGTGTTTCCAATTGCCGGGCTTGCTGTAGGGTTTCCTAAAGAAATTCCAGAGCAGAAGCCTCGGTTGCCAATATATTCTGTTTACCATAAAGAGGCATATAACCGAGATATTCAAGAACGACTGCTAAATGAATATGATGACACCATCTCCGCATATACTCTGGGAAGATCCGATAAGCAGCATTCTACTGATTGGTCATCAAATGTCAGCACCTTCTACGAAACAGGCTTTGAGGCCTATGCTAAAACCGTTAGTCCTGCGTTAAAAAAACAAGGTTTTAAGTATTAGCTATTAATAGAATTTAAGAACTTTTACTTCTTTGCGCATCAATATTTGAGTTGGAGTGAATGAATTGAGTCAATCTTTCGCTAAATGGTATGATTTTTTCATGTACCCATTAGAGAAAGGGAAATTTAAACATATCCGTATGGATCTTCTGAAAAAAGCATATGGAAACGTTTTGGAGATAGGATCAGGCTCCGGGATTAATTTCCCTTTATATAAGAGGGTAGACGGTGTAATTGCAATTGAACCAAGTCCATATATGATTGAACGATCGAATAAAAATAAACAGAGTGCTTCTGTTCCAATCAATATCATCCAATCAGGTGCAGAAAACTTGCCATTTTGTGATGATACATTTGATACAGTTGTTGCCACCTTAGTCTTTTGTACCATACCAGATATAGAAAAGGCATTAAGGGAAATCAAACGAGTATGCAAAACAAATGGGAGAATCCTTGTATTTGAACATATTAAGATGGACAATCCATTATTAGCACGTCTTCAGGAACAATTAACTCCTTATTGGAGTAGAATATGTGATGGCTGCCAATTAGATAGAGAGACTGTACATATTTTCGCCGCAAACGGTTTTGATATATTGGAATTGAAAAAGTATTATAATGGTCTATTTGTCACAATGGAACTCAAGATAGTATAAATCAACAAATCTCTTTTTTATTAACTAAATGAGCATCTATTTCAAATATCCCCAAGAAATGGATGCTTTTTCTTATTCCTTATTTACACAATGTGCTATAATATATTCAGAAAAATCAAATAGTGGACGGTGTGTGAATAATGGGGAGCCGAAAAAGAGAAAGCACTGGATTTCTACTTAAACAGAGGGCATTTATAAAGTTATACCTCATCACCAATATTGAAAATGGTAGATGGTACGGACTGCAGCTGTTAGATGAAATTCGAAAAGAATTTCAACCATTTGGCTTTGAACCGCAGCATTCAGAAATTTACCGGGCCTTACATGATTTATTAGAAGATGGTGTACTGACAAGGGGCAAGATTAAAAAAGGCGACTCAAAGTACCAGGAGGTTGCTGTATATTCCATAAAGGACAAGGAAAAAGCCAAGACCTATAAAAAAATGGTCAAAGCAGATTTAGACCGCTCTTCCCAGCTCCTTAGGAAAGCATTAGAAGATAATTATTCATAAATGATAATAAATAAAACCATTAGACTAAAAATCCTTTAAGCCGGCAGTATAAAACTGTCGGTTATTTTATATTGTTTCTTGTTATTCTGTCCTATTTTGTCTATATTAATAGGTAAAGATAGTTGTCATGACAACATGATGGAGGCTTCAATATGACAGAAAAGAAATTCTCTCAGAAAAAGCTGTTGAGTGTAGCAGGACTTGGATGGATGTTCGATGCAATGGATGTCGGAATGCTGTCCTTTATTATTGCTGCTTTATCAGCAGAATGGGATTTAACACCTGGTCAAATGGGCTGGATTGGCAGTGTAAATTCCATTGGCATGGCTGTTGGGGCGCTTATTTTTGGAATAATGGCTGACCGAATTGGCCGGAAACATATTTTTATCATTACATTGCTCATGTTTTCACTGGCCAGCGGGTTATCGGCATTCACTACGACCCTAACCATATTCCTTATATTACGTTTCTTCGTCGGCATGGGTCTTGGCGGTGAATTGCCAGTTGCCTCAACACTTGTTTCAGAAAGCGTTCCTGCTAAGGACCGTGGACGTGTCATTGTATTATTAGAAAGTTTTTGGGCTTTTGGCTGGCTGCTTTCTGCACTCATTTCATATTTTGTCATTCCTTCTTACGGATGGCAGACAGCGCTTATCATCAGTGCAATTCCGGCACTATATGCATTATACTTACGTATAAAATTACCAGACTCACCAGTATTCTCTCCGAGCAAAACGGAGAAGAGAAGTATTTGGCAAAACGTAAGCGATGTATGGTCAAAAGAATATGCCCGTTCTACTTTTGTGTTATGGGTGCTTTGGTTTACTGTAGTCTTTTCATATTACGGAATGTTTCTTTGGCTCCCAAGTGTTATGGTCATGAAGGGCTTTAGTATGATTCAAAGCTTTGAATATGTTTTGATTATGACGCTTGCACAACTGCCTGGTTATTATTCTGCAGCCTGGCTGATTGAAAGAATGGGGCGCAAATTTGTCCTTGTGACCTATTTATTAGGTACAGCCGCTTCGGCACTTGCCTTTGGAAACGCCGAAACAACGACAATGTTAATGTTATCCGGTATTTTGCTTTCGTTCTTTAATCTCGGTGCATGGGGTGCTCTTTATGCTTACAGCCCTGAGCAATATCCTGCAGTAATCCGCGGAACAGGCTCCGGCATGGCGGCAGCAGTCGGCAGAATTGGCGGGATCCTTGGTCCGCTGCTTGTTGGCTCACTTGTAAGTGCAAATTATTCGATTTCATTTATTTTCACTATTTTTTGCATCAGTATTGTCATTGGTGTTGCAGCAGTAGCTTTCTTTGGTAAAGAAACTCGTCAACTAGAATTGACCTAAAAAACCGCTCAATAGGCTGTTCACCTATTGAGCGGTTTTTTGATTTGATTTCCTATTATCCCTTATCTTGATTGGAAGGGTCATGTGTGAGAATGTCTCCAACCATATAGGAATCACTAAATTGTTCATGCGTTTCCGCTAAACCTTTAGATTCTTGATTGTTTTTTTCATAATCACTTGAATCATAAATTTTGTTAACGGGTTTGAAATTATTTCCTTGATCTTTACCCATGGCTGATACCTCCTTTATAGCATTAGCTTTCTTCAAAATGATAAGAACCATTCCGAGAATAAACAAAAAGGTTCAACGATGCAAAATACGGACAAGATACAAAGGAATTTGTTAGAATAATAAGTATCAATAATGATAATTCCATCATTGAATAAAAATGACCTAAAGGCTGTGAGAAAATTGTGTTTAATTTTATTTGCCTATCAAGTACATCCAGTCTATAAACTGGTAGTAGCAGCGAATAGAGATGAGTTTTACCAAAGACCGACTGCACCTGCTCAATATTGGGAGGATAACCCTGACATACTTGCAGGCAGGGATCTTGAGAAAATGGGTACTTGGATGGGCGTCACGACAAATGGGCGTTTCTCCGCCTTAACAAACTACAGGGATCCAAGCGAGTTTTCTACAACAAAACGCTCCCGCGGCGAATTGGTGGCAGACGCCTTACAATACAAAGGTAATATACAAACTTATATGCGTATGCTAGCAGCCAAAAAAGAACTGTATCCTGGTTATAACTTACTTGCTGGAGACATAGATCATCTATACTATTATTCAAACAAGAGCGATACCTTACAAAGACTAATGCCGGGTATTTACGGGGTAAGCAATCATTTACTTGATACCGAATGGCCAAAGGTCCAAAAGGGAAAGGAAGGCCTGTCTGCCATAATTGAAGGAAAGACGAGTGATATGGTTGAGGAACTTTTTATGCTTCTCCAAAACTCTGATCCTGCCCCTGACCAGCTCCTGCCAAACACTGGGGTCTCATTAGACATGGAAAGAATGCTTTCACCTTTATTTATTAAGAGCAATGATTATGGGACAAGAAGCTCTACCGTTATTCGTATGACAGATGATAAAATTTTATTTCATGAGCGAATTTTCACAAACAATGTGGCAAAGAAGCAATCCTATACGATTCAAATCAAAAATCATTAACCTGACCTGTACAAAAAAAGCGGACAAAATATTGTCCGCTTTTTTGTACAAATTCATTTAGGTTCAAATGAATGAACACTACGAGTCCAACTCAATTAATAGCTCCCCAATTTTTTGGTCCTGAATCACTTCATCTGCATATATATCAAAATCAGTTTTTTCCATATTGACAATAACCAATTTAGCGCCATTTTCCTTTGCAATCAGTGGAAATCGATTCGCAGGGGTTACACTTAAGGAGGAGCCTAGCACAATAAATAGCTCTGATTTTACCGCTTCCTCATAAGCCGTTTGAAATGCTTTTTCCGGCAGTGTCTCTCCAAATAACACGATTGACGGGCGCAGTACCCCGCCGCAAGTACAATAATATTCCTGATGAATATATTCTTCACTGCTGTATTCTTTTCCGCATGACTGACAGTGGAGTTTTTGCAGCGTACCATGTAATTCAGAAACATTTTGGCTTCCTGCTTGCTGATGGAATCCATCTACGTTTTGCGTAATAATGTGTTTAATAATCCCTTGCTTTTCCCAGTCAGCTAAAATAAAATGCCCTTTATGAGGTTTATATTCTTTAACACCTAAGACTCTTTCACGGTAAAAGGCAATAAATTCATGGACATTTTCATTCAGTGCCCTTGTACTTGCTATCTTACTCGGATCCTTTTTATTCCACATTCCTTGTTTGGAGGAACGAAAATCGGGTAAACCGCTTTCTGTTGACATACCGGCGCCTGTAAAAACAACCGTATAGTCGGATTCCTGAAGCCATTTTTTTATCATCATCTAACATTTCCCCTTACAGATTTACTTCCTTTCATTTTAAGATAATCACATTAGATTCACAATTACTATTACAGTTAAGAAACAAACAGCTGGAACTGTTAAATATAGACGCGTTTTTTTTCGGGCGATGAAGAAAGCATCATGATTCCGATACTTTCTGCCAATCGGGTTAGCCAGTATTACTTTATCCCATAAATGACCTGTCCAAATCCAAATAAATACCGTAAATCCCATAAGAATAAGCAGTTTCAGGTAGAGTGGAGGCAGTGAAATCATAGCTAGGGCAGTTACACCTAAAAGCTTATAGTATCCACCAACATATGTTGAATTACGTAAAACAACTTTAATGAAAAGCTCATAAAATCCATTTTGAGCAAGATTCCTTTTAAAGAGCTTTTTTGATTGAGGAAATACGATTGGACGATTTCTCTTTATTATTTTCGGTTTTTCAAGCTCCGGTGCCGCACCATAAATGATGTTTACATAACGCATTTTTTCTTCGTCTTCCTTCATTATTTCCTGTTGAAAATAACGAGTAGTGTGAAGCCTGTAATAAGTTAAAATGAATGCGATTATCATAAAAACAAAGGAAATCCCTATGAAATAATTCGGTACATAAACATAGTTAGAAAAAACACATATCGTACCGATTAAGAAAACCACAAAGACAAGGACAACTAACAGTTTTTCCTTCCAACCTTGAAAATACGAAGAAAAAAACATTTTGATACCAATAAAAAAGAAGGAAAGAGAGATAAATAACAGCATAAAGCATAGCACTTCTACCATAGAAAACGAGTGTTTAACAGTTAAGAATGGTGATGCCAATATAACGGTTAGGATTATTGAAATAGCATTTTTCGTTAATGAATAGAAAAACGACCACTTCTTAAGAAGGATGTATTTCTGCTTATGTTTAAGCAGAAATACTCCATCAGCTTCCTTTACAAAGCTGCGACAGCTGCTTGAGGCTGAAACAAAATAAACAATAACTGCTATAACCGGAAGATGTATAAAAGCACTCCATGCCGGCAGCTCTATCCACCAGGAACTGTACATATATCCAGCTATTACGAGTCCTGGAACAGCAATATATAACATAACCGTCCAGTCAAAAACCATTTTCACTACTTTATATTGAAATCGATAATCCTGTACTAGCCGATTGAATAGTATCCAGAAACTACTCATCACGATTGCCCTCAATTAAATGGTGATAACATTCGAATAGTGATCCTTCATGCAGATTACAGAACTCGCGGAAATCCTGTAACGAACCAACGGAAAGCTGTTCACCTTGGTCAATTAAAACAAAACGGTCGCATATTTTTTCAGCCGTATCCAATACATGAGTACACATTAATATACCCACGCCGCGCTTACATTCCTCCATAATCATTTCCAGCAAGATCTTCGTAGCAATCGGATCAAGGCCCATAAATGGTTCGTCAATAATTAGAAGATCAGGCCTAATCATCAGAGCTAAGATAATCATCGCTTTTTGCTGCATTCCTTTCGAATAGGTACCAGGTAATTCATGAACATGATTCATCAGCTGAAATTTTTCCAATAGCGGTGTAACCCGGTTGTTTACTACTTCAACTGGAAGCTCTTCGACGGCTGCTATAAAATTTATATGTTCTTGAAAGGTTAATTCATCATAAAAAACCGGGCGCTCAGGAAGGTATGCCGTTGAAATCCCTTCTTGAATCAGTATTTCACCTTCTAGAAAGGTCATATGGCCAAGTATACTTTTAATCGTCGTACTCTTTCCGGCACCGTTTGCTCCAATTAATCCAATTAATTCGCCTTTATGTATCGAAAAATTAAGATTATGAATTTTAGCTTCCCCTGGGTCATATCCTGCTTCATTGATTTTTATTGAAATTAGTGACATAATCATTCCCCCTGTAGTTAAAATACGTGGGCATTTCAAGAAAAGTTTCAAATCATTACAAATAGAAAAAGAGAGTGTCGTGGAACACTCTCTTTTTCTATTATACTGACACTTTTGATTGTGTACTTTTTTGCTGTTCTTTTCGATTTAATAATCTAAAAAACGGAGGGAGGACTAAGATGACAAAAACGATACGCAAGACCTGAACGGCTACAACAAATGTAGAATCAGCCTGCAGAATTACAGCCGTGGTCGACATCTCTGCTACACCTCCAGGTGCAAAGGCCAGCACAGAGGTAATAAGGGAAATGCCTGTAACCTTGGATACGATAAACGCGCATAAAAACATGGCTATGATAAGCCCTATAGTGCCTAGAAAGGCAACAACGACGGCTCTTCCAACCCCAATAAACATACTTCTTTGAAAACGAGACCCCACACTGGAGGCAATTAATACCTGGGAAAGAATCATAATGATCTCCGGCCACCAGATGACCATGTCATGTCCAGTAATATAGGAGTAGATGCTCTGGAATAAAGCAACAAAAATCATTCCGCCTACGAGCCAGGGGGCAGGAATTTTTATTCGCTTGCCTACATAATAACCGACCCAAGCAGCTAGACCTAATAGTACAGTGCCAAATAGCTGGCTCATCGTAAATCCAGCTGTTGTAAGTGCATGATTGGCTGACACGGACGGATCAATAGGGGAGGCAATCCATGCCGAAACGATAATCGGTATAGTTAAAACGACTAAAAATACACGCATGGTCTGGATAATACTCACGATCGCTGTATTGGCACCAACCTCATCTGCAATACCTGGCAGGGTAGCCACTCCTCCTGGTGCTGTAGCAAAGAAGCTTGTAATCATATCTGTTTTACTAAACTTCCATAAAAGCAAACCTGAAAGAAGGGAAAAACCAATAGAGAGTACCAGCATGACCGAGACGGTAATCCAATTTTCACTAAAAATATGAAGAACTGAATAATTAATTTGTTTCCCAAGCTCGATCGCTAACAGCCATTGCCCCAGATTCATCCAGCTCATTGGAAGCCCCTTTTGTGAACCGGTAATTTTCAGCCAGCCTGGCTGTCTGAAGCAGAGTAATGCAGCTAATATGATGGTCCCCAGCATCCAGCCAATTCCAAGACCAGTTAATGAGAGAAAGAATCCTCCAATACTGCTAACAATAATAAACAATACACTTTGATAAAATAAATTCCGTTCCATAAAATTCCTTCTTTAATCGTGAATTAATTAATAAATTTTAATATTAATAAATATAGTACATTTTTGTTAATAAAGAAAACAAATTGTTTTATATCGTACTTAATTTCAAGTTTACTAGTTGTTCATGTTACTATTAAAGCGACGAGGGGGAGATTACATGTTGAAAAGAACCATGACTATTCTTATAATAAGCGGTCTGTTGATTCTTAGCGGTTGTTCACTTATCAGCGAGGTTAACAGTACAGTTGAGTATGCAAATGAAGCCACTGAATATATTGATACTGTTCAAAATTTTTCTAACCAACTACCAGCTTTGGCCGGAGATGCTGTCACTGATGAAGCAGCGAGGGATACCTTAGAAACTGAACTGCTTGCTATGAAGGATGAAATCGAGACGTTTAATCAAATTGAACCACCATCCATTGCAAAGGACCTTCATACTCAAATCGTAAACTCGAATGCAAAGCTCAATGAGGGGATTGACCTTTATCTAACCAATATGGAGAACGGGGTATTGGATCCTGCATTTTTAGAGGAAACAGGAGTTCTAACGACCATAACAGAAATCACCGGTTTAATGGAGAATATTCAACAGCTTGTGAACTAGTTATCATAGCATAATAAAAGGACACTGGGTGGATTAATAAAGCCTTAGTGTCCTTTTATTACCTTATGAAGTCCCAAAAAGGATCAAAACATCAATTAATAGAGTATTTCTATCATTCTAAAAACGCTTCGACATTATTTTAATATTGCAACCAATTTTTGTTGCCTTATGTCAATATATGCGCTTACCCAGGAAATTATTTTCGATTAGGGGAATAATTTCCGCGCGAAATAGTATGAGCATGGCAACAGTTTAGCGTATATTGTTGTATTCATGCATGTCTAAAATATGACCTTTTTTGTGAAAGCTGCAAGCTCCAGCATTTTAATTGTTCTGCAATAGGCTTCTTCAATCAACCCCTCCACTTGATCCCCGGAATTGTTCAGGAAATAAATAATACGCCAATCTTGAAACCATTCATATATTTCTGCAGGTTTATGCTGGATATTTTCCCATGCAAATTCTAGTTTAGGGCTATAAATACGAGCTGAACCGGGTTTCAGTTTACAAGAGTCTATCCTTGGCTTAACGAGCTTACCAGGTACCCCTTCATAGATTTCATGGAAAAAATGCGGCCAATAATCTTTTCGAGATCCCGTATGCTGATGTTTCATTGCCCATTGAACCACCATCCCTAATTGTTCCTGATTGCTAAACAACACTGAATATAATTGCTTTCCCAAACGGATTCGATCCTGCAGCTTTTCAAATTGGTGAACAGTTAGCCCTTTCAGCTTTATTTTTTGTTCATCCATAAATGGAAATAAGATATGGTTTAGAGAAAGGAAATCCTGAAAGGTAAATTCCAAGGTACTTATGACAGCTTCTTGAAATTCCTGATTTCGAATTACTCTTGACTCTATATAATTCTGCTCATTGATAATAAGGGCAGCTGTGATCAAAAAGGAATCCTGTTCCTTCCAATACTGATTCCAAACAGACTCCATAAAGATGGAAATATGAAAATATGGCAAAAGATAAAATAGGTTTTGCCCTCTTTTTTGACTTTCTTCATAGATTAGCAGTTGAGGATAGGCATCCTGAAAAATCAGCCAATTCGCTCGCTCAATAAAGGTAAAATAAGCGTTTCGGTCTTTATTGGATAGGATTTTTGAAAGAAATTCTCCTTTTAAATCTGTCATATTCCAGCCTGCATTTCGTGAAACCATATGGGCCAATAAAGCCCAATGCAGCTCCGGATGTGACAGATAATAATCAAGGTAGGCTTTAGTCCTTGTAATATTATTTTTATTCCATTCCATTGTTTTTTCTGTTATTTCTTTTATTAAGAGCCTTTCATCTGAAGAAAGATTCTTTTTTGGGCTGTTTTTCCTTTTTCTCTTTAATACATTTTTTATCTGGATGAGTGATTTAGAAATGGAAGGAGACTTTGATTGAAAGAAATTACTAAACATGATGGTCCGCTCCTTTGATGAATGCTCTTCATATTCTCCGAATAATAATCGATAAGGGGATTATTTATTGGAGGGGGGAAGGTTATACATTGAAAAGTCGAATATCGTATGGAATTAACCGGATAATTGAGAACATTCGTCTAAACCAAGCTCCAAATGGCTCTTGGAATTATCCATTTGATACTGGAATCACAACTGATTGTTACATGATTATCTTATTAAGAGCCTTAGAATTACATGAGGAAAAATTAATCAAACAGCTGACAGACAGAATTGTCAATAAACAAAAACCGAATGGAGCTTGGAAGCTTTTTGATGATGAAGAGGAAGGGAATCTTTCACTTACAGTGGAAGCGTATTACGCATTGCTATACTCCGGATATTATGGTAAAAATAACCAATTATTGAAAAGAGCTAGGCAATTTATTATTAAAAAGGGCGGGATTGCCAATTGTCATATGCTGACAAAAATCATGCTAACCATAACTGGGCAGCTGAAGTGGCCAACACTTTTTCCACTACCGGTAGAAATGATCCTTCTGCCATCTTCATTTCCCGTCAACTTTTATGATTTTTCTGTGTATGGGAGGGCCAATCTAACTCCCATTATGATTATGGCGGATAATAAATTTCGTTTAACTACAGTAGGTACCCCTGTTTTATCAGAGCTATTTTTACAAAAGAAACACGAAAGCATATTGAGATTTAAAGAATTACAGGAATGGCGTTCATTTCTTAAACTTATTGAACAGGGAATCAAGAATTTAGTGGGATTACCAGGTCAAATCCATCAGCTTGCAATTGAACAAGCCAAACAATATATGCTAACGAGAATAGAAGAGGATGGAACATTGTTTAATTACTTTGGTTCGACCTTTTTGATGATTTTCTCCCTCCTGTCATTGGGATATAGCAAACGTCATCCAATTATCACGAAAGCTGTAAAAGGCTTACTAGCCATGAAATGTAGCATAAATGGTGAGCAGCATATACAATTTACAACGGCAACAGTATGGAATACAAGCCTACTTAGCACTGCATTACAGGTAGCAGGAGTTCCTGATTCGGACCCAATGGTAGTGACGGCAAATCGTTATTTACTTTCACGCCAGCACATGAAATATGGTGATTGGGTTGTTCATAATCCCTCAGGCTACCCAGGCGGATGGGGATTCTCAAATAGTAACACGATTCAGCCTGATATAGATGATACAACCGCTTCATTAAGAGCCATCGCAAGGAATGCCCAGACGGATATGAGCATTCGTCAATCATGGGATAGAGGCTTGCAGTGGGTTCTATCTATGCAAAATAAGGACGGGGGATGGCCTGCATTTGAAAAAAATACAGATAACCGTATCCTGCAGCTTCTCCCGATAGAGGATGCAGAATATCTTATTTCTGATCCGTCCACGGCAGATTTAACAGGCAGAACACTTGAATACCTCGGCTCCTATACGAATTTATCTAAACATCATCCAGCTGTTAAAGGAGGTATTAGCTGGTTAATCACCCATCAAGAGACTAACGGTTCCTGGTATGGGAGATGGGGAATTTGTTATATCTATGGTACATGGGCAGCACTTACTGGATTATCTGCAGTCGGCGTCCCACCATCACACCACTCCATTAGAAAAGCAGTGGAATGGTTACAGATGATTCAGAATCATGACGGTGGTTGGGGAGAATCATGCAATAGCGATATCAAGCGTACGTATATTCCTTTAAAAGCCAGCACATTAACACATACAGCATGGGCAATTGATGCCCTTATTTCTACTTCAGAAAAACCGACTCCCGCTATAAAAAAAGGAATTAGCTTTCTACTGAACAACCTTGAACGTGAGGACTGGTCAACATCCTATCCAAAGGGCCAAGGAATGGCAGGTTTCCTGTATATGCATTATCACAGCTACCGCTTTATTTTTCCACTTCTCGCTTTATCTCATTATCGTACTAAATATCTAAAATATAACGAAATGTAACTCTCTGAATAATTAAGCGAAAATAGGCAATTTACTTTACATTTTACTACATTCATATTATAATTTTATAAGTTTATAATATTGCTACATCTACTAGGGGTGCCTTTAATAGAGGCTGAGAGAAAAGCACATGCTTTTCAACCCTTTGGACCTGATCCGGATAATTCCGGCGTAGGAAAGTAGGATCTACTCTAACTTACTTTTGCTTCTTGCTATCAAAGCCGGGTCCTTTACTAGGGATACGGCTTTTTTATATTTACATATCAGCTTAAGAGAGAGGTGAAACAGCTTGAACAAAACATTGAAACTGACCATGACAGCCATGTTTGTTGCCATAGGAACACTTACAAGCCATTTGATTTATATACCGATTGGTTTTACAAAGGTTTTCCCCATTCAACACTTTTTAAATGTATTGTCTGCAGTATTGTTAGGCCCATACTATGCTGTCCTACAGGCATTTACTGTATCTTTATTAAGAAATATGATGGGAACCGGGTCTATTTTTGCATTTCCTGGAAGTATGATTGGCGCCTTGTTAGCTGCCTGCTTATTTATGAAAACAAAGAAGCTTTCCTTTGCATTTGCAGGTGAAGTCGTTGGTACAGGCATATTAGGCGGGTTAGCCTGTTATCCAATTGCAGTGCTTCTATTAGGTCAGAATGCTGCATTATTTGGCTTTGTTCCTGCATTTATGATCAGCTCATTTGCCGGAAGCTTATTTGGCTTTATCATGTTAAGCGTGATGCTTAAAAATCCAGCGATTAGATCCTTTCAACAAAGAAATCTTTAGTAGGGTATATGTTCCATAGCAGCACATGAAAAGAACAGCTCGATGGAGCTGTTCTTTTTCTATGATCGGAAGTTTTATAAACGATTAGATAATGTCAGTAAAAGCTTTGAGATTTCCTCGAACCTTGAGATACGTGAATTTATTTCCTTTGCTTTTTCCAATTGATTAATAACGGTAGAATTAATGGCTGTCACTTCTTCTGTGATCTTCTGTAAATCGACTTGAAGATCCTGTAAGGTTTTTTCTATTTCTACACTTGCATCATTGCTATGACCAGATAATTTTCGAATTTCATTTGCTACGACCCCAAATCCTTTTCCAACCTCGCCAATCCTAGCCGCTTCGATAGCAGCATTTAATCCAATTAACCTGGTTTGAGAGGAGATTGATTTGATTGATTCCAAGATTTGATTGGTCTTTTTAAATTTATTGTTTATTTCATCAGCCTTACTTTGCAGTGTAATACTGTCATTATTTAATTGAGCGGCCACGATGAGGAATTGATCAATAATATTTCCTACCTCATCACTTGATTCCGCAAGATCTACAGCACTTTTATTGAGGCCTGTCCAGGTTTCAATATTTTTAGCTATGCCCACGGAACCGATTACATTTCGATAATCATCTAGGAGAGGATAGCCATAAATTCTTACAGGGATTCCATATAAAGAAGCGTCCATGTTTTTTGCTGCTGGTTTCTTTGTCCTCATTGCCTCCGCCATGGCTGATTTAGGATTTACTGGATCACCGGGAGAAATATGTAATTTAACCGTTTTACCATCCTTTTGGATAATAAATTTTTCCTTATCTGTAACAGCAAAGCCCATATCAGTCTGCATGATTTCTGCAATCCAAGGAGTAATCGTAATTAATGCCTGCATGATTTCATTTCCAGTTGCTTTACTTTCCATCGGCTTCTCCTTTCTCTTTGTACGAAATAGTAGGATAAAAAGGTAATATTATCTTTAAATACTATTATACACTAAATAATATTGGGGGAATATGTGTCAGGAGGATATTAAAAAGAGGTTTATTGCACTTTCTTAAACATTCATTGATAATGAAAAAAATGACCGTTTGGTCTTATACATCAAACGATTATGTTAGAGAAGGATGTGTTAATTCTAATGTGTTTCACCAAAAAAACAGTAATCGTAACAGGAGCGGGGAAGGGAATCGGTAAAGGGATTGCTCTTGCCTATGCCAAAAAGGGAGCAAATGTAATTGTAGCGGAAATGGAGGAAAGAGAAGGTACAAAGACAGTTCAAATCATTAAAGAGCAGGGAGGAGAAGCTCTCTTTGTCCAAACGGATGTACGAAGAGAAAGGGATATTATTTCCTTAATGCAAGCTGCTAATCAAGCATATGGAAGAATCGATATATTAATCAACAATGCTGGAATAAGTGTTTTCAAACCTCTTTTTGAATTACCAATCGAAGAATGGGATGATGTCATCCAAACTAATTTAAGAAGTGTTTTCTTAGGATCACGTGAGGCAGCAAAATACATAAGGCAAAACGAGGAGGGAGGAGCAATTGTTAATATTGCCTCTACAAGGGCTATGATGTCAGAGCCAAATTCAGAAGCTTATGCCGCTACAAAAGGCGGCATCGTAGCGCTTACCCATGCGCTTGCCGCTTCATTGAGCAATGATCGGATTACGGTGAATGCAATTTCCCCGGGATGGATTGAAACAGGTGATTACTCAAAGCTTAGTAGTATGGATCATGAGCAGCATTTTTCAAAACGTGTAGGGAAGCCGGAGGATATTGCACAGGCCTGTCTCTATTTAACAGCGAGGGAGAATGACTTTGTTACCGGAATCAACCTTGTTGTTGACGGCGGTATGACACGGAAGATGATATATGAAGAATAAAAGAGAAGAGTTAAATAAAACCCTCTTGAATGTTCAAGAGGGTTTATCTTTATCTTATAGGTACGGACTTTCGTGTTTTGCTTTCAATTGATTCCAACGGCGTTCTACTTCGCGTTCAAATTCTTGAAGCATTTCTTTATTCTCTTCTTTTAACATGTGTTTTGTTTTACCCATATGTTTTAACCAGTCACCAAGTTCAATGCGTTTCTTTTTGTCTTCTGGGTTATGAGTAATTTTTGTAACACCTCTTTCCACTTCATAAAGAGGGAAGAAGCAAGAGTTTACAGCCGCATCTACAATCTCTTGTCCTAGTGTTTCATTTGATTTCCAGTTCAACGGACAAGCAATTAGGATTTTACCATAAACCATACCTACATTATTTGCATACCATTGCGCTTTCGCAGCTTTTCTCACAAGGTCTTGCGGGAATGCTTCAGAGCCTGTGAACACGTATGAAATATTAGTAGCAGCCATGATTTGAGCTGTGTCTTTATGATGGAAAGCTTTACCTGCCTGATATGGTCCTACAGCAGAAGTACTTGTCATATGTCCAAGTGGAGTAGAGTAAGACAATTGGCTTCCTGTATTCATATAACCTTCATTATCATACTCAACGATGATCATTTTGTGGTTACGTAAAGCTGTACCAATCGCAGGACCCATGCCAATATCCATACCGCCGTCACCAGTTACCATAACAAATGTAAAGTCATCGCTTAATCCAAGGGCTTCAAACTCACCACGACGTTTTCTTTCATGGAACATTTCCACAACGCCAGATAATGTAGCCGCACCATTTTGGAAAAGGTTGTGAATATAAGTTTGTTTATGTGAACTGTATGGATATCCTGTTGTAACAATCATTCCACAGCCAGTATGGAATAATGCAACAATATCGCCTTCAATTCCTTTAAAGAATGTCTCTAATCCAGAGAAAATACCACATCCAGGGCATGCACCGTGTCCTGAAGAAATACGTTTTGGTTTTTTCGTTAAGGCTCTTAGTGGAGGAATCTTAACTTTCAATTCACCAGTTTCTTCATTAGGAGTAACCGTAATAAGACCTGTACGTAAATCTTCTTTTTTCATTGGTTCTACTCGACGTTTTGGAGCTAATTCCGGATTACCAGGAGTGTGACCAAAGTAATCAAATGGTACTTCAACTTTATCAGCTTCTACAGCATCGACTGCTAGTTGGAAGAACTTCTCTGCATCATCTGCATAGAAATCTTTACCACCTAATCCGTAGACGCGGTTAATTACTTTTGTTTCAGTGTTGCCATAAGTTTGCAGTGCTGCTCTTACTTCAAGAGCCATGTTACCACCGTGTGCTCCGTATGAATCCCCACGGTCACCAACTGTAATAGCTTTTACATTTTTTAATGCTTCCGCAATTTGCTTTTGTGGGAAAGGACGAAGAATATTAGGAGAAATAACCCCAGCTTTAATGCCTTTCGCACGTAATTGATCGACAACATCCTTACAAACTTCTGTTGCAGAGTTTAACATGAATACGGCAACTTCAGCATCTTCCATTTTATATAAGTCAAGAATTGGATACTCACGGCCTGTTAATTCTGCATATTCTTTTGTAATTCTTTCGAATACCTTCTCAGCATTATACATTGCTTCAGATTGTTGATAACGGTTGTTGATTGTATCAGGCTCGTTCATATATGCACCAATTGATACTGGGTTGTCACGATCTAGAGCATGTGGGAAATTTGTTGGCATTTCACCGATAAACTTCTGAACTTGGTCATTATCCTTAATAACTTGAACACGTCTCTTTTGGTGAGAAGTAAAATATCCATCATAAGATACAATGACAGGTAAACGAACTTCAGGATCTTCTGCTAATTTAATCGCCATGATATTCATATCATAAACAACTTGTGGATCACGAGCCATTAGAATTGGCCAGCCAATATTTAAGGCAAAATATAAATCAGAGTGGTCACCATGAATATTTAAAGGTCCTGAAACAGAGCGGTTTACCAAGTTTAATACCATTGGCATACGTGTTCCGGATTGAACAGGCAGCTGCTCAAGCATATATAAGAAACCATTGGCACTAGTTGCATTGAATACACGTCCGCCGCCAGCTGCTGCACCATAACAAATCCCTGCAGAACCGTGCTCACCATCAGCCGCAATTAATTTAATATCATGTTGTCCTCTTGCTTTCATTCCATCAAGGAATTGCGCAACTTCAGTAGAAGGGGAGATTGGGTAATATCCCATAACATGATAGTTAATTTGATGTGCAGCATATGCAGCCATTTCATTACCTGATTCAAATACGATCGCTTGCTCAACAGATCCTTCTGATAGACCTGCTTTCTCTTTATCTATAACAATCTCTTTAGACATATACGTAATCACCTTTCACTATGAAAATTATTTTACTAATTCAAATAAATGCGGTACACGGTTAGCATCAGCGTATCCATCATTTGTTTCCACTTCATTTGTTAATGCTTCCACCGGGCAGGCATGTACACACTTTAAACAGCCTTTACAGTATTGATAGTCAATTCCTTTTAGGAACATTTGTGGACGGCCTTTTTTATCAGGCTGTTCTTCCCAAACAAAGCAGAAATCAGGGCAGGCTGTATCACACGCAGCACAGTGGATACATTTATCTTCATGATAATGAGGAAGCACTCCAGAACGTGAAATACTTAAATCTTTGAAAATACTATTTCCTGGGTCAATAACGATACCACCGATTGGTTGAGTTTCATAGCCAAGTGTTGGCTCCTCACGTACAAACGGCTTAGCTGTTGCATCTTCACTAGCTTCAAAGGTCTTAAATTCCACTTCATTATAACCTCTGTCAAATGTACGAAGATTGGATTCTACTAAATGCGGATATTTTTTCTCAAAGGTACGACGAATCGTATCTCTCATAGAGTCAGCATCCATGAAATCAAGAATACGGTATAATGCCCCCAGCATCGCTGTGTTTACTTTTGTTTTTTCTTCTAATGCAATTTTCGTTGCATCTATAACGGCCATAATACCACCATCTATATTCATTAACTCCTTAAGCTCTTCAGGAGTTTTCATAGAGTTTACTAGAACCGTACTGTCTGGATAAATACCGCTTGTACAATCTAATGTTTTATATAGAGCATCATGGAAGATTGCTACGACATGTGGACGTTCTACAGGAGTAGTGTCCCGAATATTTGTATAAGGTTCACAGAAACGAATATGTCCTTTTACTGGTGAACCTTTTTTCTCAGATCCATAAGATGAAAAGCTTAGTCCATTAAATCCATTTCCTACAACACCTGCTTCAGATAGTAATTTACCAGCAAGGTTGGCTCCCAATCCGCCAATGGATTCAAGACGAATCTCAAAAAATCCTAATTCATTTACTCTAGGTAACTTAGTCAACAGAATTCCTCCGATCAAACCAAAATAATTTTTGCATTTAAAATTGTGAATATTCATAAATATGCTCTCATTATAACAGCGCTTTTTTTTTAATGCAACAGATTTTTTGAATATTTATAAATCAACCTTTTGTCAGTATTATTACTGGTTTAGAAGGCATATTCTTAGCTTTTATTTAAAGTTGTACCAGTAATTTCCCAATCTTGTTCCATATATATTTATAGTGTTAAGTTAATTATCTATTCGATAAAAAGTATAAATATACGAGCTTCTTCTATCATTTTCGACAGGAATCGCATAAATAAATTTTATAAATCTATAGAAAAGTTTTATGTATGAAACCCTTTACTGAGGATATTACCAAAGGAAAGAGTAATGATTTGCGGGTAAATATCATTCTCATAGACAGTAAGAATTTATTAAAAGAATCAAGGGAACTTTAAAAAAGATCCTAATTTTTTGAGGAGGTAAAAAAATGGAAAACGATTCACTCCGTGACCTTATTACGGTTGAAGATGAAAAAGGACAGCAACTTTCTTATGAGATTGAAGCATTATTTGAAATGCAAGGAGAATCCTATGCAATGGTACGTAAGGAGAATGACACAATGTTAATGAGGGTTAAAGAAGATGAAAAAGGACAACATTTCGTAAACGTTAAAAATCAAAGAACATCATAAAAATTCTACAGTAAGAAGCAGCACGCTAAGAAGTGAGTGCTGCTCTTTTTTGTTCATTTTATCGTTTTATCTTCTGAGTTCTCTTTTTGACCATATTTTAGCTGATCGTGATTGATTCCTTTTTCTTTATTTACTTTACCGCCTAGACTCACATTTGAAAAATTTTTATTTTGAGTATTCATTTTTCACACCTCCAGGATATTAGTCTGTCTTTTTTATTGAAAAATATGATTTAATTACCTTAATCAGCTACCCGATATATTGGAGAAGGTAGTTATTCTAACCAAAACATATCATGGAGGAATTGCATGCTAAAAAAATTTACCTTACAAACAAACAGTCGTGATGACATGATTGAAATCACTGAAAAAGTGCAGAATTATGTGTACGAAAACAAACTTCATGATGGAGCCGTTATTGTCTATTGTCCTCATACGACTGCAGGTATTACCATAAATGAAAATGCTGATCCTGATGTAAAACGTGATATGATTCGCCGCTTTGATGAGGTTTACCCATGGAATCATGAGCTTGACCGTCATATGGAGGGTAATACCGCTGCACATATGAAAGCGAGTACCATAGGAGCATCACAGCATGTCATCATTTCGAATGGACGATTAGTTTTAGGAACATGGCAGGGAATATATTTTTGTGAGTTTGATGGCCCGCGCACGAGAACGTATTATGTGAAAATATTGTGATTGAGTTAGAGTCTCTCTGGTTATTAGAGAGGCTTTTTTTGAATTATTACAGTTTTAAAAAAGAACAGCCTATCATAAAAAAGGTATATAATAAATCTTTAGGGGTCAAAAGACCAATAGGAGATGAATTGGGTTGAAAAGTATGTTTCAAAATAAATGGGCTGTCATTGGAATAGCCATTATTTGTTCAGTATTATGGGGGAGTGCCTTTCCCGTTCTTAAAATCAGTTATATAGAATTGCAATTAGCTGCAAATGACACAATGGCACAGATTGTGTTTGCCGGTCTCCGTTTCCTAATGGCTGGACTTATTCTTTTACTGTTTCTATTCTTTACGAATCGTAACCATTTACTTGTAAAAAGGTCACATATTCTAATCTTACTTTTGTTTGGTACCATCCAAACTGCCGTGCAATATTTTTTCTTCTATAATGGTCTATCAAGGGTATCAGGGATGCAGGGAGCTATTCTGTCTTCATGCGGAACATTTTTGGCAGTCATTTTGGCACATTTTTATTACCGGGACGACCATATAAATTGGAAAAAAACAATTGGATTGATCGCTGGATTTGCTGGAATTATTGCCGCAAATTGGGGCCAAGAATTCCAATTTCATTTTCATTGGAGCGGAGAAGGCTTCATGATTTTGTCAGGTCTTACAAGCGCGGTCACGACCATCATGACAAAAGAGCTTGCTTCCGATATTCATCCGGTCACTCTTACAGGCTGGCAGCTGACAATTGGTTCCCTTGTTTTATTAATAATTGGTATTCCGCAATTAGGAGAACATTCGATTACCTTCACACCGATTGGCTGGGGATTGCTGATTTATGCGGCATTATTGTCTTCAGTGGCATTCGCCCTTTGGACAACAATCCTTAAATATAACAAAGCAGGGGAAATGAGCATTTATAGTTTTTTAACTCCGGTTTTTGGTGCAATATTATCTGCGATTTTTATTCCTGGAGAAAGCTTCAATCAGTATATTGTTGCAGCTCTTTCTTTAGTTGCAGTTGGAATCATTGCCATAAATTACCGAGGGGAACGTTCGTTCGGTACAACAAAACAAATAAAGAGGAATGTAGGTTAAAACATTCCTCTTTATTTTATAGTAAAATTATAGTTAATATATAAGAGGGGGGGTGAACACATGGATATTTCACAATTACTAGGAGAAAAATACTTCAGTTTAGATGCTGCTCAGGTTGATAAAAGCCCTGAAGAGCTTGTCGTAACAGATAATGATGAAACCTATTACATAGTTTCAAGTGATGCATTCGAACAAACATTGAAGGACCTAAATTATAAGATTATCGTTGGTTTAGGAGAGTAATACTTATCAATAATAGTCTTAAGACTTTGAAAAAGCACCTAATGGGTGCTTTTTTTCATCTTTCCTTAGAAGAATTCCCTGTCAACAGTTGTTAACAGAATCCATTCACATGGTTATGATTTATATAAAATTGTGGAATCCTAAATATTATGAATCAAAACACGAGGGTGAAGCAGATTGAACGGGAATTTTCTTTTTAAAAGTTATTTGCTTAAATGCTTCTTACTCCTGGCTGCCTTACTTTTGTCGATTCCAATACCGAGCATAGCAGCTCAGGATACAATAACAACTGCACCATTAAAAGCCCAAATAGACAGGATACTAGAGGATCAGCGACTTGAGGGGGCAGTGACTGGCATAAGCATCAGAAAGGCCGGCAACGGAGAGGTCATTTATTCTTCTAACGGAAATATTCGATTGCATCCTGCCTCAAATATGAAGCTATTGACGGCTGCAGCAGCTTTAGAAAAACTTGGTCCCGACTATCAATTTTCAACAGAATTGTGGATGGATGGCAGGGTAAAGGGAAAGGTTCTTGAGGGGGATTTATTTCTAAAAGGTACAGGCGATCCAACTTTAATGAAGAAAGACCTTGACCAATTTGCTAAGGAATTGAAAGAAAAAGGAATTTCTAGAATTAACGGAAATCTGATAGGAGACGATAGCTGGTATGATAATATTCGGCTTTCACAGGATCTGAATTGGTCAGATGAACCGTTCCATACAGGTGCCCAGGTTTCAGCATTAACTCTTTCACCAACTAATGATTACGATTCGGGAACCGTCCTCCTTGAAATAACGCCCAGTGTAAAAATTGGGAAAAAGGGAAGCATTCAGGTAACTCCAAATACTGATTATGTAAACATCATTAATCAGACAAAAACAGCAGAAGCTGAACAATCCAGCCAGGTTATTATTGACAGAGTACATGGAACGAACACAATTATTGTAAAAGGCAGTATTCCACAGAACGGCAGTAGCATGAAAAAGTGGGTGGCTGTTTGGAAACCAACAGAATATGTCTTACATGTGTTTAAAAAGTCCCTTTATGCACATGGAATCACATTCGGAGGGAAATCAGCAATAAAAACAGGTGTTCTTCCACATAAGGCTTCAAAGCTTGCTGACAAACAGTCGATGCCATTAAAGGAGCTTCTGATTCCTTTTATGAAGCTCAGTAATAATAGTCATGCTGAGGTATTAACAAAAGAAATGGGGAAGGTTGTTCAAGGCGAGGGTAGCTGGGATGCCGGTTTACAGGTAATCAAGGAGACAGTAATGAATTTAGGACTTAATGGAGAAAGTATTCAGCTTCGAGACGGTTCTGGAATGTCTCATAAAAACATGATTACAGCAAATGAGCTTTCCAAATTACTTTTTATTGCCCAGTCTAAAAAATGGTTTCCTGAATTCGAAAAGTCTTTGCCGATTGCCGGTCAATCAGACAAACTGTCAGGCGGTACATTACGAAGTCGCCTAAAAGACGAGCTGACAATTGGCAATGTAAAAGCTAAAACTGGTTCAATTTCAGGTGTTTCCACATTGAGCGGGTATATTACAGCTAGGAGCGGAGAGCCATATATTTTCTCTATCATGATTAATAATTTTCTAGCACCTTCGGTAACAGACTTAGAAGATAGCATCGTAAGAGCTATAGCTGAATCTTAAGCAAAGAAAACTACCGAAAAAAATAGGGAGTCTCAGCAGATGTTAATCGTCTTTTGAGACTCCCTATTTTTTCGGTAGTTTAGTTAAAAATTGTTCCACTGGTATAGCAAGGCCTGTACCATCTTCAATTGTTTTTGCATAAACAACTCCAATCACTTCTCCATCTAAGTCAATAACCGGACTGCCACTGTTTCCTTTATAAATAGGTGCCGAAATCATTAATAACTGATTATTATCAGACCCTTCCAATATATCGCCTTCATTGGCAATTTGATTATGAAAAAGTGGATTTCCAATCACATAAATATGATCTTTACTATTCCATTTATTAGGCTTACTCAATGTAAGAAACGGTAAATTTTCACCGTCAACCTTTAAGAAGGCAAGATCTAAAACAGAATCCATATGAACAATGGAAGCTCTCAATACATCACCTTGTGGAAACATTACAGTAATAGGATTCATATCTTCTACAACATGTCGGTTAGTAATAATGAACCCGTTTTCAGCAATATTAAAACCCGTTCCTTTTGTATTAGAGTCCTGTATCGTAACAACCGCTTCCTTATACTTCTGGATCTTTTCTTGCTTAGAAAGCTCCTTGGACTTCTGTAAAAATTTAATAGAAGGAATATTAATAACCTGAGGCCATATTTGATTAAAGCTAATCAGCATGGCTAAAACCAGTCCTGTGGTAACTATTTTAAAAAAGAAGGATCGCCGTTTTTTCTGTTTTTCCTTTACTATTCGATCATCTTCATTAGGTAAAAAATCCTCTAATGGGGGTTCATCAAAATAATCTTCCTGTTCATTTTGGTCATGACGTTCCATATGGTTTATACCCTCACATTTAACTGATTGTTTCTTCAATTATGATACCAAATGCGATTAAAAATCAAACGATTTAGTATGAGTAATAAACGGAGTCGTTGGTGCAAATTAATTATAATTATATATAAAATGAAACAAAGTCCTGCAAATTTACTTACAGGACTTTGTTATTTAATAAATAATTTATCTCCTTTTCTTCTTATTATCGCTCACTAAAGCCTGTTTCTTAACAACCTTTTCAAATTCCACATATACATGAACGACGTTTTCTCTGACCTCCTGTACATTCATAACTTTTCCTTTACGGCCTTTTATCTTAATATTCTCATCTACAACAGGTATTTGCTGTCGGCACTGGCTTAACACTAAATTACTTTTTTCATAAAAATGAACGGCAACCATATGGAGTTTCTCCTTTTTAATAAATTTTTCACAAAAAAGGGGAATTAGGGAACACTCATCTTTTATAAAATATTTAGGAAAACTCCATATTAGACCAGGTACAACTTTATTCATTAAATGATTTTAGAAAATGAAAGGAGGGAGGGGAACGAATTACCAGTTAACTGGTACTAAATGTGTGACTTTTGATATATTGATGTTTATTTCTCTGTGCTATTCTTAGTTTGTTAAGTATCGAACAAATATTTAAAACGGAGGTTATATATATGAGCTGTGGTTGTACAACAAATTTACATGACGGTAAGGCAATTGTTGATCATGTTAAAAGCAAAGGAAAAGCGGATTTAGCACCAACAGTAGCACATGAAATCGCATGTGATTGCGGTGAAACCTTTACATTAGAAAAAGTTATTATGAATTGTCCAAAATGTGAAATGACCTACGCCGTTACACCATGTGGTTCAGATGATAAAAATAATATCAAGCAGGCAGGAATTAAGTACGAATAACATGAAAAAAGGAAAATCCTCGTATAATTGGATTTTCCTTTTTTCATTATTCTTCTCTAAACCAGGTAAGCGCAATGGTTCCCGCACCAGCATGAACTCCAATTGCGGATCCCAATGGCCCAATCACTACTTCAAGATCAGGTGAAAGGGCGCGAATCTGCTCTTCGATACTAAGAGCTTCCTGTTTAGCGCCGCCTTCTAAAATATAAACGGTTTTAATGATTATATCTTGTTCTAGATCGTCCTTTAATTTCGCAACCATATAGGATAACGCCTTTTTTTGCGAACGTACCTTATCATAGGGAATCAATTTACCATCTTCAAACGTTAGAATTGGCTTAATTTGAAGCAAACTTCCCATCAGCATTTGAATCGCACTCACACGTCCCCCTTTATGTAACTGCTCTAGAGAACCAATCATGACATAAAGTGTATTAGTGGGATACATCGTTCTAAGTTTATTTGCTGTATCCTCAGGTGAGTGCCCCTCACGAATCCATTCCTGACCTTTACGAATTAGATGGGCCACCGGTAAAGAGATAAGTCTTGAATCCACTAGTTCAAGAGGAAAACCAGCCATATCAGCCGCTTGTTTTGTAGCGTTTGCCGTTCCGCTCAGTTCCGTTGATAAATGAACAGCAATTCCTAAATCATATTCTTTTTTTAGTTCCTCAAATAGAGAAACTAAATCTCCAATAACTGGCTGAGAGGTTTTTGGCAGTTTTCGAGAAGAAGTGAGTCTTGAATATAATTCTTCTTCTGAGATGTCAATTCCATCTTTATATGTCTCATTTTCAAATGTGATTTCAATGGGTACAACAAATATATTATTTTGCTTTGCATATTCAGGTTCGATATAACAGGTACTGTCCGTAATCCAAGCGATTTTTTTCAACAGAATTCCCCCTAGGCCAGATTTGTAAAATGATAGTTAGTAACATTAATTCGCAAACAATTTACGAAGTTCACAAAAAACTATACCCTCATCTTAATACCAGCTACTATATGTTAGTATATATGATATACCATCATACCCGTTAAAAAAAGCATTTTTTGCAAACACAGCTTTCTTTCAGCAATCATTGCAGTGGGTGGGGATGGAAAAATTTATTAAATATAACGGTGGCACACCAGCTTTCAAAGGTTAAATTGCTTCTCATTTTTATTAGCGTCTTTTTTGGTAAACACACAAAGTATAAAGAAGTCAGCATGCTAACAGGTAAAAATATATCCATTTCCAGTACTGAACCAATGAAAGTTCACACAGATGGTAAATATGCTGGAGAATCACCGGTTACCATTGAAATATTGCCATCATATTTTCCTATCTACTCAAAGCTAAAGGAATATAACCAGGATTAGATATCAGCACTACTATTACTATTACAGATAACCACTAACTAGAATAGCTAACAGCAAGGGTGTAGGAGGAGTAACTACTCTGGTTAGTTTCTTTTTATTTTCTAGTTTACATAATATATATTATAAGAAGCAATTATAAAAATGATTAATCCGTCTCAATATCTGAGTAAACTCTTAAAAGTGAGACAGAAAGTAAATTTTTTACTAAAACGATTTATTTAATCGTATAAATCTAACTTAATATTATTGATTAAATTTATACTCTAAAAATCTTATGTAAATCGGGATATTGTAAATAATCAACTCTTTGTAAACTAAATCATGTATCAGTCATATGTCATAACTTAATAATTAATAAAAACAATTACTAAACCACACTTAGTATCTCCAGTCTTCCTCCTCCATTCTTTTTCTTATTTAGTTTACATAACATTATTATCAATTTTTATCCTTCTTTTTTTGATTTCTAATTCATTTTAATAAAACTAAAAGGTAATATCTCATCATTCAGATATTACCTCTGGTTAATACATTCCATTACTTACTCTTCTTTGCTTTCTTATCTCTATTAATCACCTTTGTATCAAGCAAGTTCCATTTTCCATTTTCGTAAAACCATTTAGATTCTACAAATGCGATTGAATCTGCATGATATGCTCCACTTATTTGCTGGATTCCTTTTAATCCATATAACTCATCTTTTACGATGACTGGCTTTAGTGAGCTATAGGGATCGATCATTAATTCTCGAGGCTCATTTAATTTCCCTTTCACAAAGAGTCCTAATTGATCATAATCCTTTTTCTTGCTAATTAAATTAAAATTGTACGTTTGACCTGTGTTATCAATAGTAATCGAAGCTTTGTAGTTATTCTGGAACTCACTTGTAATCATCAGAGAATCAGGTACACCTATATCAGTTAATATGAAGTCTTTTAACGTATATAAAAAGTGATGAGCGATCCCACCACTGCTGCCTGTTGGAATGGTAATGTATATATCCATTATTCCATCATGGTTAAGGTCATCAAATTTTAATATCGGATCAAAGCCGCTATCCAATTCAGCTGTATAGATTTGACCATTTGATCCCTTGATTAAAAGGATCATCTCCTTTAAGAAAGAGCTGTCTTCCTCATACTGAACTCCATTTATTTCAATTGTATCTACCTTTCCATCACCTGAAACATCCATTTCCTCACTCAATAAATTAATTGTTTTGTCTACATTCGTTTCTTCTTTTTGTATTTGCTTCTTGTCTCCCTCTACTGCATATGCACCTGTAATAGCATTTAAGGACAGGAAAAACAACGCTAATAAAACCAACCCGAATTCTTTTTTCATCTACTGGTCCTCCTTCGTGATGGATTCCATTAGCTATTATGTCCAATATTGGTAAAAAGATGTAGAAAACCTCCTGCATTTTACAGGAGGTTTTTATATGCTAATCTATTGATGTTATTGATCTTCCGTTGCCGTTTCTTCCTTCTGCTCTAGTTTCCAAATCGTTTTTGCTTTTCCGTTTTGGTCTTCATCAAATAAGAAGGAACCATTTGAATAGCGGTCATTAAAACGGAGTGTTGAAGTATTGGTTTGCTCAATGATTCCCTTTTCTGTTTCAATTAGAATCATATCCTGCTCGTTAGCAAACACAAATCCAATTACATAGTGTGGATTTGTTTTCAGCTCACGTAAAATAACCACTCCTCGCTTAGCTCGCGATGTTAATTCAAACTCACTTAATTTCATTTTTTTAATGGATCCGCGCTGAGTTGCAATTACAACTGACGGCTGGTCATCACTATTTTTGATTTTACCGCCTGTAACATGATCACCGTCTTTTAAATTAATTCCCTTAACACCTGCCGCACGGACACCAATTGGACTTACTTCCTCTTCGTTAAACCATAGGGCATAACCGTAATAGGTAGTTAAGAAGAGCTCTTTTGTACCATCTGTTACATGGACATCGATGACCTCATCGTCCCCTTTTAAATTGATAGCAACGAGTGACTTCGAGCGACGCTGAGCATGGTATTGCTTTAATTCTGTTTTCTTGACCATCCCATTTTTCGTAACAAATAATAGATAGGACTCTGTTTCAAAATCCTTTACAGGAATGGCAGCAATGATGGCTTCATCCCGTTCAATTGGAATAATATTAGCAATATGCTGGCCAACATCCTTCCAGCGAATATCCGGAAGCTCATGAACTGGACAGAATAAGTAATTTCCTTTGTTCGTAAAGAGTAACAACACATCTGTTGTATTCACATCAAGCTGGGAAATCAGCTTGTCTGAATCCTTCATCCCAAAGTCCTGACCATTGGAAGCAGCATATGAACGCTGGCTTGTACGTTTTACGTATCCTTCCTTTGTAACAGTCACAATGACATCCTCACTGGCAATCAGCACTTCAAGATTAATTTTAATTTCTTCTATTTCTGCCTCGATTTTCGTTCTTCTCGTATCGACAAATCGTTTTTGGACATCTCGCAATTCCTTCTTAATGACAGAAAATAGCTTTTTCTCGCTGCTCAAGATAGCCGTTAGCTCCTCTATCAGCTTAGCCAACTCTTCTGCCTCTTCTCTTAGTGCTGTAATATCCGTATTCGTTAATCGATAGAGTTGTAGAGATACGATTGCTTCTGCTTGAGGCTCGCTAAATTGATACTTTGCCATCAAATTATTTTTAGCATCCCGCTTATCCTTAGAAGCACGGATTGTGGCAATTACCTCATCTAAAATAGATAAGGCCTTCATTAGTCCTTCTACGATATGTGAACGATCTCTTGCTTTTAAGAGATCAAATTCTGAGCGTCTTGTGACTACCTCTTTGCGATGATCAATATAAGCATCAAGCATTTCCCGCAGTCCCATTAATTTCGGCCTTCTATTATGAATGGCTACCATATTGAAATGGTAGGTAATCTGTAAATCACTATTCTTAAATAGATAATTTAAGACGCCCTCTCCATCTGCCTCTTTCTTCAGCTCAATAACAATCCTTAGTCCAGTTCGATCCGTTTCATCACGAACCTCTGCAATTCCCTCAACTTTTCGATCAAGACGAAACTCATCGATTTTCTTCACTAAGTTTGCCTTGTTTACTTCATACGGGATTTCGGTAATGACAATCTGCTGTTTTCCACCACGAATGGTTTCAAACTCTGTTTTACCGCGAACAATAACCTTGCCTTTACCTGTCTCATAGGCTCTTTTTATCCCCTCAACACCCTGAATAATCCCACCTGTTGGAAAATCAGGCCCTTTTACGAATTCCATTAAATCATCTACGGAACATTCAGGCTTATCCATACGATAGATAGCAGCATCAATAACTTCCCCAAGGTGATGTGGAGGTATTTCTGTTGCATAACCTGCAGAAATACCTGTTGACCCATTCACGAGTAGATTCGGAAACGCAGCTGGCAACACGGTTGGTTCGTTTGATGTATCATCAAAGTTCGGAACCAAATCAACGGTTCGCTTATCTATATCTCGTAAGAGCTCTGAAGAAATGGCCGACAGTCTGGCTTCTGTATAACGCATCGCAGCAGGCGGGTCACCGTCAACACTCCCGTTATTCCCATGCATTTCAATTAGTACATTACGTACCTTCCAATCCTGGCTCATCCGTACCATTGCTTCATATACGGAAGAATCACCATGCGGATGATAGTTACCAATTACATTACCAACGGTTTTGGCTGATTTACGGAAGTGTTTATCATGTGTATTCCCTTCGACATGCATGGCATACAGAATACGACGTTGCACAGGCTTTAGACCATCACGTGCATCAGGAAGTGCCCGATCCTGGATAATGTATTTACTATAACGCCCAAATCGATCTCCAATCACTTCTTCTAGAGGCAGGTCATGAAATTTCTCTATTGAACTCATGAAGGATCAACCTCCTCAGTGACAGAGATGTTTTCATTTTCAAGTATGCTTCCGTCTTCTTCTAAGCCAAAAGCCACATTAGATTCAATCCATTTGCGCCGCGGTTCAACCTTATCACCCATAAGCGTTGTCACCCTGCGCTCTGCACGGGCTAAATCATCTATCCGTACACGGATTAAGGTTCTTGTCTCTGGATTCATGGTTGTATCCCACAGCTGATCGGCATTCATTTCTCCGAGTCCCTTATAGCGCTGTAGTATATACCCTTTTCCGACCTTTTTAATGGTATCTTGAAGGTCATCGTCACTCCAGGCATATTCTATAACTTCTTTCTTTCCAGTACCCTTACTTACCTTATAGAGTGGCGGCAGAGCGATATATACTTTCCCAGCCTCAATTAATGGTTTCATATAACGATAAAAGAAAGTTAATAGCAGTACCTGAATATGGGCACCGTCTGTATCGGCATCGGTCATGATAATGACTTTATCATAGTTACAATCTTCAACCTGAAAATCTGTTCCAACACCCGCACCAATAGTATAAATAATGGTATTTATTTCTTCATTTTTGAAGATATCGGACAGCTTTGCTTTTTCTGTGTTTATAACTTTACCACGTAATGGCAGCACAGCCTGAAAACGACGGTCTCGTCCTTGTTTTGCTGAGCCCCCAGCAGAATCACCCTCGACTAAATACAATTCATTTTTCTGAGGGTTTCTAGATTGAGCCGGAGTTAATTTACCAGAAAGCAGCGCTTCTGAGCGTTTCCGTTTCTTCCCGCTCCGCGCTTCTTCACGTGCTTTACGTGCTGCTTCCCGTGCCTGATACGCTTTGATTGATTTTTTCACTAGCAATGTACTAATATCAGGATTTTCTTCAAGAAAATAAGTTAGATTCTCGGAAATAACAGCATCCACTGCGGAGCGTGCTTCACTAGTTCCAAGCTTACCTTTTGTCTGACCTTCAAATTGAAGCAGTTCTTCTGGAATCCGGACTGAAATGATTGCAGAAAAACCTTCTCTTATATCGGAACCATCCAAATTCTTATCTTTTTCTTTTAGCAGACTAACTTTTCGTGCATAGTCATTAACAGAGCGGGTTAATGCAGTCCGTAGTCCAACTTCATGTGTCCCACCATCTTTTGTCCGAACATTATTAACAAAAGACAGTACATTTTCGGAGTATCCATCATTAAATTGGAAGGCAAAGTCAACCTCTATTCCGTTTTGAACACCTTCAAAGCTAGTGACTGGATGCAATACATCCTTTTCTTCATTCAAATATTGCACGAATGCTTCTAGTCCATTTTCATAGTGAAATATATCATGAAAATCATTGCGCTCATCGATTACTTCTATTTTTACACCTTTTAATAGAAAAGCTGATTCACGAAGGCGTTCGCAGAGTGTTTCATAATTATAGGTGGTGGTGGAAAAGATTGTTGGGTCCGGTTTGAAGTGAATAGTAGTACCAGTTTGATTTGTTTTCCCTAATTTCTCCAATGTTGTAGCAGGCTTACCGCCATTTTCAAATCGCTGCTCGTAAACAAAACCATCACGCTTTATTTTCACAACGAGCCATTCAGATAAAGCATTTACAACAGATGCGCCAACACCGTGTAAACCGCCACTCGTCTTATAACCGCCCTGACCAAACTTTCCACCTGCATGGAGAATAGTTAAAATTACTTCAGGCGTAGGTTTGCCAATTTTGTGCATTCCAGTCGGCATTCCCCGTCCTTTATCCTGGACACTGATTGAATTATCCTTGTGTATTTTGACAATAATATGATCTCCATATCCGGCTAACACTTCATCTACTGAATTATCTACAATTTCATATACTAGATGATGCAGCCCTCTGGAATCCGTGCTTCCGATGTACATACCCGGGCGCTTACGGACTGCCTCAAGCCCTTCTAAGACTTGTATGGCATCATCATTATAATCAAATGCCGCTTGATTTCTTGCCACGAACATTCCCCTTTCATTCAAATCAAAGACCTATCTAACGTGTTATCTTTAATTATTCTTATATCCGTTTGTTGATCTTTTATTTATACTTGTTCTAATGGTATTCTCTTTTAATTAGGATTTTCCTCTTCCTCACAAAGAAGTTGGTTCCTTTTTGTTAGTCATTCTTCAATATTACTTTTCACATATACCATAACATGTAAATACTTATTCCGGAAAATCTCTTAAAGTGACTCTTATTATCACATCAAGAACAAACGTTCCTTTCATTATCATAACATATCTAATACGAGAGTCTACGTATTATTGTATCGATTTATTTTGATTTGGCAAATGAGATTTTCAATTAAGAGGGGGAAAATACTGCTAATAAACCTTTGAAAGATATTGATTTTAAAGGAGTTAAACAAAATTAGAAGATAGACAAAATTTAAAAGCATATACCAAAAGATATAGGTATATGCTTGATTAAATTAAATTATTTAGTCATTGCATGCTCAACTTTTATACAACGATCCATTACTACAGTATAGCCTTTTTCCTTTAAAAACTGGTATGCTTCTTCATTTTCAAGACCCTGCTGCGCCCAAAAAATGTCTGCGTCAATTTCATCAAATTCTCTTGCTACTTCAGGTAAATGCTCGGAACGACGAAATACATTGACGATATCAACGTGGCCTTCAATCTCTTTTAAGCTTTTGACAGATTGAACTCCTAGTATTTCAACCCCTTTTGGATTAACTGGAATAATCTCATACCCAGCATCCTGCATCGCTTTAGAAACCATATAAGAAGTTCGCTCTGGGTTGTCACTTAAGCCCACAACTGCAATACGCTTTGCGTTTTTTAGAATTTCACGAATTTCATCTCTTGTTGGATTTTCAATAGCCATTATTATCCCTCCAAATTTTAATGTAGTACAGGATTACCATTACAATATTTCCAATGCTTCTATAATTGTACCATAATATAGAAATATTCAATAATTATCTGCCAAAAAGGGAGGATTTCCCTTACAGCCCTACCTATTCATTTTGTGCAATTGGTTTAGAATCTAAAGTAAGTGCAAGCCAAGCGGTTTCGTCTGCAAATGATCTTGACCAGCTGGCAATCCCCTTAAGTTCATACTGCAAAGCAAGGTCAACACGTTTACTCATTGAGAGATCGTCCTCCAGCCAAATCCGATAGGTTGAATTCGTATTGGGATCGGTTAATTCAGCATAGTTTTGACCACTTTGCTCATCATAGATTGGGGTCACACCATTAGTTGTCAGCCATTCCTTCACCTCAGCCATCGACATGGCCTTAGATGAAATTTCACCGGACGTTTTTTCCTCCCATATTCGTGTATAGAGTGGAACACCCAGGATCAATTTCTCATTTGGTACTACTTCTAGCAAACTCTGTAAATTTTCTTCCACCCAAGGCAAGCTAGCCACACTTCCCGCTTCCTGAGAAGAACCCCAATGCTCGTCATAAGCCATAACAATCAAGTAATCAACAGATTCAGCCAATTTTTCCCGCTCGTAAAAAGCAGACCAATTCCCAGTTGTCATAAACGTAATATCCATTGAGACAATTAAACCTGCACGATGAAAATACGTTGTTGCCTCCCTTACAAATTGTGTAACAAACGGTCCGTCTTCTTCTCGTACATTTTCAATATCAATATTTATTCCGTCGAGATTATACATTTGGCTATAATGTAGGAGCTGCTGAATGATTGCTTGACGTGTTTCATAATATTGGAACGTTTCATGTGTAAGATCAGGATCAAAAGCATTTGAAAATAGCCCCCATACTTGATATCCTCTCTTTTTTGCCCAGTTAACATAATCTAGTGAGGCTAAATTTTTTAATGAGCCATCCATCCCGCTTAGCTCAAACCAGGTCGGTGAGACAACATTTACCCCTGGCATCTCAGGAAGTACCTCAGGATTAGGGTTTTTCGTGTACACTGCTTCCCATGTTAAGTGAATCGGCCCCTCGAATTTTGGTATGACCGCTTCAGATATAGCCTTCTTATTCTCTACTGTTTTCGTTTGTCCCTTTTCTACATACTGTTTATGAATATAGCCGGCAATTCCATTTTCTTTACGAACAAAGTAATACCCTTCATTCTCATTTTCTATCTTGATTTCTTCATTGCCGATCACCTGTTCTGTATAGGGAGACTGTAACTTAGGCTCTGTTCGCAAACGTAGCTTTTCTTCATTTGCATTCTTAGCCTTTATTTTTCCTTCCACAATCTTTTGTTCGCTTTTTACCATTTCGATTGCCTTGGTATCTGGTAAAATAGAATGTTGAATTTCATAGTTTTCAAGAACCAATGGTAAAGCCAAATATAGCTCGCCATGATGACTCTTCATAGCAGAAAAAGTCAGCTGGACAGGCTCCTGGTTACGATAGTAGACTAGCGAATCCTTTGGTAGTTGAATAACCTTACTACTTGTTGTCATAATGATTGATTGTGACTTTTCATCATATACGAGATAGTTATCAATTTTCTCTTTCAAGAAAGTCAACGGCAGATAGATTGTTTCACCCTCCAGCAAAGCATTTCCTTCCTGTTTGCCATTATATAAAATGGGGTTATCACCACTAAAATAATTAACCTTCTCTTTTGAAGCAAATGGATATAAAAAGAATAGACTAATAGAAAGGATAAGCAGCAGCAACCCTACTAAACCTGCTAGTATTCCCTTCTTTACGGTACTTTTCCTTGTTCGATAAACGTTGTTTGACATTTGGCCCGTTCCTCCTCAACCTTATCCTAGCGAAATGTAACCCGATTGAAAAGAAAATTTCTTTTTTTGATAAGTCATTTACTCATTCCCCATCATATGAAAATATTAAGTGACATGTATTGATCCAAAAATAAAATAATTTGGTAAATGGAATCTTTTAGTTGTAACATGGTAAAATATATAGGAACTATAAGCAGTAATCATCAATCAGTATTGATTCATGGGAAAAAGAAGGAGAGTTTGAATGTTTGAGTACGGAATCATTATTATTCTTGCGTATTTGATCGGATCCATTCCGTCAGGCTTAATCATTGGAAAGAAATTTTTTGGAGTCGATATCCGTCAGCATGGGAGCGGAAATTTGGGGGGCACCAATACATTTCGTGTCTTGGGTGTAAAAGCAGGTCTAACAGTAACCATTGCAGATATATTAAAAGGTACACTTGCCGCTGCACTGCCTCTTATTATTGATGTGGATATGCATTACTTATTAGCTGGAATATTTGCTGTGTTAGGACATACCTATCCAATCTTTGCCGGCTTTCGCGGTGGAAAAGCAGTAGCTACTTCAGCAGGCGTCTTACTCTGGTATGCACCACTTATGTTTATCATTATGATTGCAGGCTTCTTTATTTGCTTATACATAACAAAATATGTCTCATTGTCCTCTATGTTTGGCGGTCTTGTCGCATTGGTTTATGCCATCATCGTACAAGATATTCCACTCATTATCGTTGTAGCCGCCCTTACATTATTTGTCGTATATAGGCATAGAGCCAATATAAAACGAATCATGGACAAAACAGAACCCAAGGTAAAATGGCTTGGATAAGATGATAGGAAAGTAAGCACAAACAGGTGCTTACTTTTTTTAAAAAAAAATAGTCAATTCCCCCTATAAACTCCTGTTATTTATTCGATAAATAATTCATATTATCTATTTGATAACAATGCAATCATTTAGTATCATTATAGAAAAGTATAGGATTTGACTTATTTTGACTTTATTCTACATATATTTTAATCATAAATTGTCAGTATTCGTCATATGGTTTATTAATCGGTTTTATTAATGGGTTAACTCTTTAAAAAAAGGATGCGATTGAACAATGATAAGGACGAATGAATTCCCAAGTGAATCTTTGACAATTGATGTTAGTGAAACAGATTTTGGTAAAGAGCAGTTATTTGATGTAAGAAAGCAAGCTGCTGGATTGGCGCATGAAATACGTAATCCGCTGACAACAATAAAAGGGTTTCTTGAGCTGCTTAAGCCTAGCTTAAGCGAAATAGGCAGAGGCGAATACGCTGAAATCGCCCTTGATGAGATTGATAGAGTAAATGACATAATAAATCAGTTTTTGAACGAAATAAAGCCTATTACATGCCAAAAGGAATTATTTTCCTTAAACGAACTACTCGTGAATCTTGTAAAATTGTTTGAAAGTGAATCTAAAGTAAAAAACATTAAATTATTGACTCATTTAACTGAAGAAGAGATACAACTTTATATTGATAAAAATGAATTAAAGCAAGTGCTCATAAACCTTATAAAAAATGCCATCGAGGCAATAGAAGAAACTGATATTCATGATGGTTTTATTGATATTCGTACAGAAGTAAATAATAAGCATGCCCTCATTCATATCATAGATAATGGTTGTGGGATGACAAGTGATACAATCAATCAGCTTTTTATGCCCTTTTATACAACAAAATCAATGGGAACGGGGATTGGGCTAACAATCTGTAAAGACATTATCGATCAAAATCAAGGCCATATTTCCATTACAACAGACCACCATAAAGGCAGCAAAATTACTATTTCATTGCCTTTACACTAATAGATCGATGCATCAAAACGAAGAGAGTGTCAATGAACACTCTCTTTTTATTTTCAAATAATGTTCAATTTTTTGCCATGAAAAAACTGATGTTAAAAAATGTCCATATTTCTTTACAAAATTCCAATTAAAATTGAGATAAAATAAAAATACAAATTAAATAAATCGGAGGTTACCCACATGAAGAAAGAAGATAAAAATTATATTTTCTATACATCAGTAGACATAGAAGAGGAACAGGATGAATTCTTACTAGAGTTGTTTTCATGCTCAGAACACGATGAAGAAAAGATTATACCTGAAACCATTATTCATAACTTTGATGAATTAATTACTTTTTTTGAACAAATGGAGCAGGAATAGTCTTGTGAGCAAAACAGCTACAAATGAAAACGTACTTTCTCTTCTATATTTTAAGTAATTGAAATTTTCCTTTGCCTAGTACATCTTTTATATAATCAAGCTTTGTATGATCAAAATAATTGAAGTCATTCTCATGGATTAAAATGTCCACATGATCAAATGCATGCACTTGATCACCGGAGATTGGCTGCTCTTCCAGAGACAGCTTAAGTTGTGGTCCCCCTCAACCAATTCCCATCGAAAGGCGGACATACAATTTTTCCAGTTCATTTGTTTGTTCCTGTGCTATAGCTTGATCTAATACTGTTAGAGCAGCTGCCGTAACCTTAAACACTAGACTACCATCTCCTTTTGTTATTACCGTGCAATATTTATCACATTAATTCCTTATTCGGGGTTTTATTACCTTCAATCCTACGGTAAAATATGGACTAAGAATAGTAGATTGAGGTGATTTTCCCCATTGCTGCAATTCAGATTGTTTCCAACTAATCTATATTTTATCTTAATTTTCATGGCCACACTAGTTAGTTTTCAACTAAATCGACTTACGCTTAATTTTTTCATACTATTCATATTATTTATTATAGTAGCATTTTTAAAGGAAAAGCAGAGGGTATTTGTATGGATTACCATTGCTTACTTTTTTGGCGAATTTCTTCATTTATATGCTAATCGTTTTTTAAACGAGATGAACCTGAATGTACATACAGTGTACATAATGGAGAAACTTTTATTATTGTTTCCGATCATGAGCATTTTATATGTTAGTTATAAATTCAAGCAAAATATATCCTTTTTTTATAATAAAGATTTTTTAAGTGATTCGTTTTCCATTCTACAGGATGCATCGAACAGTCGTAAAAGACCCATCCTTCTATTGTCGATCATCCTGTCTCTTTCCCTTCTTATCCTTTTACTTGCGTTTCACAATATTTCATTTGTAGGTCATGTACTAGTATTTGCATCTCTTAGTAGTATGATTGAGGAATTCTTATGGCGCGGGCTTTTAATGCAGGCCATGCTTAACCTAACAAATAAATGGACAGTAATGATTCTATCTAGCATTTCTTATGGGTGTTCTTATCTCATGTATGGCTATTCGATTGGAGTTTGCTTGTTATTTGCATGTTCCGGCATCCTTTATGCTTGGATGACCCTTCACTTTCATCATTTATTTCCGGCCATTGTTTGTCACTTTTTAATATTTATCATCATGATTGCATGTGGAATCGTTCCATTCTCTCCAATATAAACAGATAGGTTTACTTTTAACTGTTATTAATGATTTAATTAAATTTGTTGAATAATACCTATGTACAGTTCAATAATCAAGTCAGCTAAGGGGATGGGTTTTCATGAATATAACAGTTAGTAAGGAAGCATTCGAATGGTATGTGGATGAAATGGACCTTAAAGAAGGAAGCTTTGTTCGTTTTTATGCTCGGTATGGAGGCTCCAGCCAAATTCAAAAGGGTTTCTCTTTGGGAATCTCAACAGAAGAACCTGACCATATTGGAACAAAAACAGTTATGAACGGGATAACCTTTTATATTGAAGAAAAAGATCTATGGTATTTTGATGGTCATGATTTACATATTGAATATAACACTGCATTAGGAGAACCTGAGTTTCAGTTTAGTAAATAAGCAGACGGAATCGTCCGTCTGCTTTTTTATGGATTACGACCAAAGATAATCGGTTAATCCCTCTTTTTCAAGAATTTCTTTTTGTTTAAGTCCTATTAAATCAAAATGAGGGTAGCCTTCTTTTCTTTTATCAATCCATTCTGCTTTCAGTCCATACTGCTTTCCCCAACTGATTAGCTTCTCCAAATCCTTACAGCCTACTTTTGTAACTGTTTTACTACCTGGGAAGCGGCTATCAAGCCAGTAATGTGTAAGAAAAGCAATTTCCCCATTTTCAACTTTCCTTTTCCAATCTAGCAGCTCCTGACGCGTTATACCAAAAGCCATACCAAAATCCTCCCCGGCTGCATGTCAACCATATGTACTATTTCTTTATTTCCTCATATTTTTGAAACCATTCCGGAAATGCTTTTTTAAATTGAACGGGTCTGAAATTGTCTTTTTTGACAACGATATGCGTTGTTGTCCCTTCAGCACAGACTTCATTATTCCCATTTACTATCGAATATCCATAAACCGTTTTTAAACCGTCATTTAGTTCGACCCATGTGTTTACAAAAGCCCTCTCACCATATCTGATTGCCTTTTTATATGTACAGTTCACATCATAAACAGGGGCGTAATAGCCTGACTCTTCCATTTCAAGATAACTATAACCAATGTCTTCAATTAATTGAGTTCTCCCAAGTTCAAACCATTTTAAATAATTCGCGTGGTAAATTACTCCCATCATATCTGTATCTGCATAAAGTAATTGAATCTCTTTCGTAGAAATAAACATTACGTCCTCTCCAATCATTGCTATTTATAGTTGGTTTTCTATCATTATTATAGCGCTTTTAACTGTTTTGTTTATGTTCTTTTCTTAGCTTTCCAAATGCGGCTACTACATCTGATTTTTCAATAATAACCGCTTCATTCAACTCAGGAAGGGAATGAGAACTCATTAAACGGCGTGCCTGAGCTTGAATCGACTCATTCATTAAATTAGTTGCAAAACGTCCATTTCCATCTGTATGGTGATCCTTAAGTTCAGAAAGTATGAATTCTTCTGCATCACCAGTTAAATGAAAATCAAATTGCTTTCCATATAGTTGCATGATTTGCAGTAATTCCTGATTTGAATAATCTTCAAAGTGCAAGAACTTTTTAAAGCGGGATTGTAAGCCTGGATTGCTTGCAAGCAGAAGATTCATTTCATTTGGGTAACCAGCAAGAACAACTACTAGATTTTCGTTATGCTTAGTCATTTCATCTACTAATGTATCAATGACTTCTTTACCAAAGTCACCTGCAGATTGTCCCAATAGTGAATAGGCTTCATCAATAAACAATACACCACCAAGGGCATCTTTTATTTTCCGTTTTGTTTTAATAGCAGTTTGACCTACATAACCGGCCACAAAATCAGCACGGCTTGTCACGATTAAATGTCCTCTTTTTAATAAACCGCAATCTTTAAGTAACTCAGCATAAATTTTCGCAACCGTCGTTTTTCCTGTACCTGGATTACCGGTAAATACGGAATGAAGCTGAATGGGTACAGTAGGTAAGCCATGATCCCTTCTCATTTTTTGCATTCTCACAAACGAGATAATTGAACGGACCTCATCTTTAACATTTTCTAATCCCACTAAACCGGTTAATTTTTCCTCGGGGTTATCCTTTAATTCTGCTTCACACTGAATAAAATCCTGCTTATCTAATAATGAAAATTGTAGGATATCATCCTTTTCTTCAACTGCTTGATGTGCTCCCTTTTGAAAAATGGCATCAAGGATGAGATGACGAACAGTCCGTGCATTCCCAAACGTATCATCAACCCGTTCTTTTTCAATTCGTTCCTCGAGAGCTGCTTTCGCTTCATCAGTCAGAATATAATCATTTTCAGAGGCCATCTTTTCACCTATCGTGATTAATTCCTCATTCGAATAATCAGGTAAAGTGATATGATTGGACATTGGAAAACGACTTCGAAGTCCCGGATTCGCATCAAGAAACTGCCGCATTTCATCTGGATACCCAGCAAGGATGACCGCAAACTTTCCGCCGTATTCTTTACCAGTCATTAAAGAAACAAGAGTGTCTATGGCAGTTTGGCCATAATCATTCCCAGATTGTCCCTCTCTCTTTAAATTATAGGCTTCATCGATAAACAGCACACCGCCCAAAGCTCTCTCTACCGCTTGACGGACATTTTCCTCTGTTTGCCCAACATAAGACCCAACTAATTGTGATCGGTCAACCTCTACGACTTCTTTTCCAGGCAAAACATGTAGCTCATGATATATTTTAGCAAATAACCGCGCAAGCGTTGTTTTCCCGGTACCTGGATTTCCAGTAAGGATCATATTCAAACTTATTTCATCCTTTGATTGAAATCCCTTATCTTTACGGATTTTTTGATACTTAAAAAACTGATAAAAGTCATTTAGTTTTCTTTTAACAGCATCAAGTCCAATCATATTATTTAGCTCTTCTAATGAACTAACTGCTTCTTCAGCCTTATCATTTAATTCATCAGCAAAAAGTGCCGACCATTGTTTTTTATATTCTTCAATTGCTGTAAGATGTTGTTTCATTTCTTCCAGATGTACGGCTGTATGAAAAGCACCTACCAACGAGCTTTCATATTCACTTGTTGCTTTTAGCAAAGATGCCGTTTCCTCAATTGTATCCTCTAGAATCCCTTTCATTTTTTCGTATAAATCAAGGATATCTGAATTTGTTATGTACGACGAAGACTGCGTATAGGAGGATATTTTGTCGAAAGTATCTTCTGCAATCGTTAAAAATTGGCCGCATATGACTTTATATGTCTCTATTGTTTGTTTCTTTGCCTGCCGGTTATCGGTTTCCCTGATTGGCGGGAAGATTAATGCATCTAATAAATGGCTATCCTTTTTCCATTCATATCCTGCTAGAAACTCGTTTGCTCTAGTATTTGCCGGATTTAACTCCTTTGCTTTTTCCATCCAGGTCAGAACAATAGACCCCTTCTTTCCTTTAGAGAAGGTGGAAACAGCTAGAATCGTTAATAGCTCGGAAGCGAGCAGACGATTAGTAGCTTCTTTCATATCAAGACTTTGAAGGCTTCGTAAAATTTCTCCTTCATTTTCTATAAATCCTTGTACTTGAAGTTCCTTTTCCCAATTTTGCACCTTATGAATAAGCTGATCTTGGTCTTGTTGCAACAGTCTTTCCATTTATATCACTTCTTTTTCGTCAATAGTATTTGATTGAAAATAATCCTTCTTATTCTAACATATTTTTTCATCGGAATAGTCAGTAGGGGATTTGACTGTAGGAGAGAGAATGTATGTAGTCCCATTGAAAGAGCAACTACTCCTTCAATGGGATTGATGTAATCATATGGTATAAATAGATTACCTATTAGCGTGAAGAATTCTCATCTTTTATTTCAGAACGCATGGCATCAATACTTTCGCGTCTGCGTTCATTTTTCGCTTCAATTTGCGCACGCTCGTCGCCGTTTACATTTTGCATCGTTTCTTCCGCCTCTTGCATATTATCAATGGTGTTGACAATTATTTCTTGTAGTTTTTCTACATTATCACTTCGATCATCTGGGTTTGGTTTATTATTGTACGTCATGTTAATTCCTCCATATCATTAATTATCAAATTCGCTCCGTCAAATTTGCTCCCGGATTTTTATCGACCTCGGTCGATTTATTTCCATTAAAAAATACAGGGCATCCGCCGGAGGCTAAACTTCAGAAAGAAGTTTAAAAATACAGAGTTAGTTTGTCTCGCTCACCAAAAAATAATCAACATAATTGTACAAAATTTAATTTTCAATAAAATGATTATGTAAATAAAAAAGAGAGAAAGAACCTTTGGAAGGTCTTTCTCTCTTTTTTATTTATTCGCCCTTTGTTTGTATCACTTGGGCATGTTTACCGGATGTATCCTGCATTTTCTTTCCTTTATTACCGCCAAAGCCACGTGGTTGTGTACCTAATGTCTCTGGTACATGATGTTTACTGTCTCTCTTTGGATTACTCATCTGAATCCCTCCTCAAAAGCTTTCTTTTTCATGAGTATGCTATTACCAGCCGCGTCGATTGCTGCTGTTACTCCTCATGTAAAGTATCTCCTTTAGGGAAGGTTTCATTAATGGTAATGACTGTTAGAACTATTTCACAGCAAATTTACTCCGCTTTACTAAGATGTTTCTTTTCTAATCTTTCTTCAATTTTCTCGATTGCAGCCTGATCACGTAATAATTGAAGTTTATTTTCATTAACGAGTTCTGAGAAAGAACGTTTTCTTGGTTTTCTCATTATTGATTCACACTCCTTATTTACTATTGTAAGCGTTATTATGTCCAATAACTGAATTAATTATTACAAATTTTCGAAAATTAGTTTTTTTACGAGCGATTTCGACATTTTTCTTCCTGTTTTTATTATACCATGATTCCTTGAAAAAGTTTATGAAAAATAAAATATGTTCTGAAAATTTATTTTATTATTCATTTCATTTTTACAAGATTCTATTAATAGTACGCAAAAAAAACACTGATTCCATGCTAATCAGTGTTTTTTCTCTTACATATCATCCACATATTGTTCCATTATTTCCTCTGTCATGGCTGAAATATATTTATGTCGAATGATTCCCTCTTCATCTATAAAATAAGTAGTTGGAATTGTTAAAATCTGATACATTGTATTCACTTCATCTTTTTCATCTAGAAGGATTGGGAATGTAATCCCCATCTCGTTGACAAATTTATTCACATCGTATTGGGGATCTATATTAACAGCAAGGATTACCACATCATCCCCAGCAGATTTATGAAACTTTTCCATATCTGGCATTTCCTCTTTACAAGGCGGACACCAAGTTGCCCAAAAGTTTAACAGTACTTTTTTTCCTTGAAAATCAGATAGCTTGACCGTTTCACCTGCTAAATTTTTCACCTCAAAGTCCGGTGCCTTAACACCGACTTTTAACCCTGGCAGGTTATCTGGCTTTTCTTCTTTTTCCATTGCCTGTACAATCGCTACAGTCATCATCGCAAGTAATAGAACAGCTGCAGCAACCTTTTTAACCATGAAAAATCCCCCTTGTTTTCCAGCCATTATTATGTATATTGTAACCTAAAAATCCAGCATTATGAAATAATTATTCTTGTATATGAAACAAAACACCATACAAGTATCTTGTATGGTGTTTCAAAAGAAAAGAAACTTATTTTAATTTTTCACGAAGTACCATTTGAAGAATACCACCGTGACGATAGTAATCAATTTCCACTTCAGAATCGAAGCGAACAAGTACTTCAAATTCTTTCTTATTGCCTTCTTCATCAGTAGCTGTTACTTTCAATAGGTCACGAGGACGAACGTTTTCATCGATTTGAACATCGATCACTTCTTTACCAGTTAGGCCAAGAGTTTCAGCACTTTCTCCATCCTTAAATTGTAATGGAAGAACTCCCATAAGAACAAGGTTAGAACGGTGAATACGCTCATAGCTTTCAGCAATAACTGTCTTGATTCCAAGTAAGTTTGTGCCTTTTGCTGCCCAGTCACGAGAAGATCCCATTCCGTAATCTTTACCAGCTAGAACAACTAGGCCAGTTCCATCTTCTTTATACTTCATGCATGCATCATAGATAGATGTTACTTCACCAGTTGGCCAGTAAGTTGTGAAACCACCTTCTGTACCAGGAGCGATTTGGTTGCGGATACGAATGTTTGCAAATGTACCACGCATCATAACTTCATGGTTACCACGACGAGAACCATAAGAGTTAAAGTCACGTACTTCAACACCATTTTCGCGTAAATATTTTCCTGCTGGTGTATCCTTACCGATTGCACCTGCTGGAGAAATATGGTCTGTTGTTACAGAATCACCGAACTTACCAACAACACGTAAACCAGCTAATGGTTTTACTTCTTCTGGATCTGGCTTTAAGCCTTCGAAGAATGGTGGATTCTGAATGTAAGTTGATGTTTCATCAAAAGTATATAATGCATCATTGCTTGTTTGAATTTTATTCCAAAGTGCATTATCAGCAAACACATTCGCATATTCGGCACGGAATAATTCTGGTGTAACGGTTTGTTTAACAACTTCATTGATTTCAGCAGTAGTTGGCCAGATATCCTTGAAGAATACATCATTTCCATCTTTATCTTTACCAAGTGATTCATTTTGAAGGTCGATATCAACTGTACCAGCTAGTGCATAAGCAACAACAAGCGGCGGTGAAGCCAAGTAGTTAGCTTTTACTAGCGGATGGATACGTCCTTCAAAGTTACGGTTACCAGAAAGAACAGATGTAACAAGTAAATCGCTGTCTGCAACTGCTTTTTCAATTTCATCTAATAATGGACCAGAGTTACCGATACATGTTGTACAGCCATATCCAACTGTGTTAAAACCAAGCTTTTCAAGGTATGGAAGCAAACCTGAATCACGTAAATATCCAGTTACAACTTTTGAACCTGGAGCTAATGAAGTTTTAACAAATTTAGGTACTTCTAAGCCAAGCTCAACGGCTTTCTTTGCTACTAAACCAGCGCCTACTAATACATATGGATTTGAAGTATTTGTACAGCTTGTGATTGCAGCAATTGCAATTGCACCCGTTTTCATTGTTACTTGATCGCCATTTGCAAAATTAACAACTGTTTCTTTGTTAATTTCATCTTCATTTAAACCAAAACCTTGGTTTCCTTGAGGAGCAGTAATGGCTTTGTTAAATTCCTTTTTCATTTGTGAAAGTGGAATTAAATCCTGTGGACGCTTAGGACCAGAAAGATTTGCTTCGATTTCAGCAAGGTTAATTTCAACTACTTTTGTATATACTGGTTCTAAAGATGGATCAAAGAATAATCCGTTTTCTTTACAGTATGTTTCGACAATTTTAATTTGTTCTTCAGAACGACCTGATAAGCGCATGTACTCTAGAGATTCTCCGTCAACTGGGAAGAATCCACAAGTTGCACCATATTCAGGAGCCATGTTGGCAATTGTAGCACGGTCTGCAAGTGGTAATGCAGGTACTCCAGGACCGAAGAATTCAACGAATTTACCTACAACACCATGGCTGCGAAGTACTTGTGTAACTTTTAAAGCAAGGTCAGTAGCAGTTGCGCCGTCTGGAAGTTCTCCAACTAGCTTAACCCCAACAACTTCAGGAACCGGGAAGTATGAAGGCTGTCCTAACATGCCTGCTTCTGCTTCAATACCGCCTACACCCCATCCAAGAACACCGATACCATTAATCATTGTCGTGTGAGAGTCAGTACCAACTAGTGTATCAGGGAATGCTTCAAATTCACCGTCAGCATTTTCTACAGCGTGCACTACGTTAGCAAGGTACTCTAGGTTAACCTGGTGTACGATACCTGTTGCAGGTGGAACTGCACGATAGTTATTGAATGCTTTTTGTGCCCAGCTTAGGAACTGGTAACGCTCAGTATTACGTTCAAATTCTAACTCCATGTTAAGACCTAGAGCTTCTGGAGTTCCATATTTATCAACTTGTACAGAGTGGTCAATAACAAGATCAACTGGCTTTAGCGGGTTGATTTTGTCAGGGTCTCCACCTAAATCAGCCATTGCCTTACGAAGTGAAGCAAGGTCAACGACAGCAGGTACTCCTGTAAAGTCTTGAAGGATAACACGTGATGGTTTAAAAGGAACATCGATCTCTTTCACTTCATCTGTTCCCCATTTAGCTAAATTCTCAACATGCTCCTTTGTGATTACACGTCCATCATACTGACGAAGCACAGATTCTAATAATACTTTAATAGAATAAGGCAATTTAGATACATTGCCTAATCCAGCCTGTTCTAATGCGCCTAAATCATAAAAATTATAACGCTTCCCGTCTAATTCAAATGATTTACGGGCTTGAAAAACATCATTATTTGACATTATGTATTTCCCCCATTTCTTAAAGTTGTTCGTAATTATTTTATACAATTTTCGCACTTTTGTCGAAAAGTTTGAATTTTTTATTTTGTCCCAAACTTCTCTAACGTTTTTATTTTAATATAAGCATCGATATAAGTAAATAACAAGAAAGTGATGTTTTTTACCATATTTACTTAATATTTAATATTATCTATCAGATTTTTACAATTTATCGAAAAAATATAAAATTTATCTAATTATGTAGACTATTTTCGAAGATTTTATGCTGAATAATGACAAAAAATGCAGAGATAATAATGAAAAATGGAGGTGAACACGATGGCAAAAAGAAGAGCTAATCATATCATTCCAGGTGCGAATGCGGCTAGTGCACAGGGAAAAGGAACAGGATTTAATGAGGAATTTTCTAATGAACCGCTGACAGAAGCACAAAAGATGAATAATAAGAAACGAAAGAAAAATCAATAAAAGAACCCTTCACGGGGCTGTTGTCAAAGTGGGAAAGGAGCTACGATTCCTTTTCCACTTTGTTTAGAAAATCCACTTAATTTGTCAACAGCCATAACGTGACGAGTTTTTTTACTATGATCAATATTACTTTCGACAAAAATATTTCTCCTAGTCAAAGTAACTCTCACCGCTTACTCTTCTTATAATATTATAAAAACATACTCATATTCATCGTAGTGATGACCGCTTGATCCGGTTTAATTAGCCTCTTAGCAATTTTCCATTGGTCGTCAATTTTTCGAATAATGTCATGCCGTTCACCAAATAGCTGTTCAACTTCATGATGAGAGCCTCTGCTACGTTGAAAGAGGAAATAGCTCCTTACTTTGTATTCATTAGGGCTGGATGTACTTTCAACTACAATATTGGTGATAAAATGACGCTGTCTTGTAGCAGGATTTTCCACCCAGGCTGATTTTGTATATAGTCTGTTTACCCGTGTACTTAATGAAGTTTTGGTTTCATAGTAAAAATCAATATCGCTAGCAATATTATTGGCCCCGACTCCTTCAACCGTTTCACGAACAGGCATTTGGTACGTTAGATCCTCTGCTAATAGTTCAATCCATTCCTTGTACATCCCATTATCTAAATAATATGCCTCTTGATTAAGCAAATGAGTGATTTCAAGATAAAGCTCCGGTGTTATTTGATTTGTTACTGTTGTCATACAGTCTTTTCCTCCTTTTCTTTAACTCCTTCTGATAACAATGTAAACCAATATTCATGCATACTTCTGGCTATTGCATCAATATATGTGGTTGGGTATGCTTGACCAGGTCCCGGAAAACCTGGATCGAGTTCAACGCGTTCATAGCCCATCAAATAATTGTTGATGTTGTTGTAACTTAGCTCTTTATTACGAGCCATTAACCCTGTGCTTGCTTCTACAATCCGAGCCCAATTCTCTGTATCATCCACTTCAAGCGTTCCAGTTGGGCCGAAAGAACCTAAATAACCCCTATAAGCGTCCTCTTTGTATTTCTCAGGAGCGGCTTTATCAATCATAAACCAGCACCAGACTTCTACCTTGTCCGGACCAATCGGCCTCCATAATCTAAAGTTTAAGTAATTGTGTAAATGCCCTTCTGTCCCGTGTATCGGGCTTACAAACGATAGATTTGGATAAACTCCACCGACAAACACCGTTACCCTTGATTGGATATCAAGCTGCTCCGGAGTTAAATTTTTCTCAAACATTGTCCACATTGATTCAGGTGTACCTTGGAACGGAACACGTGCTTTCCCTGTTTTCGATGTAATGACATTAATGCCATGGCCATTTTCTAATACTACTTGATGTCCGTAACCTGCATATAAAGGATCTTCCGGGCTGATTCCCATTTCAACAGTGGAACGATGGGTTGTTTGTACATGATAAGGATCGGCTGCGAAATTTTCTGCTGTTGCTTTCCAATTGGCTTTAGCTACCCAGCGCTGCGGAAGGCCTCTGACTTCCATACCGCCGTCACTTCTGCCTAACATCAAATCAAAGTACCATTTCATATCTCCGAGGTAGTCTTCTAAAGAAATTGCATCTTTATCTAAATTTCCGAATATCATACCTTGATAGATAGCGATTTTAGGAATTCCCCGTAATCCCCATTCGCTTTTATCCATTTCTTCCCCAAACACTTTATTGCCGGCAACGATCCCGATTAACTCACCATCAAGATTATAACTCCAGCCATGATAAGGACATGTAAATGTTTTATTATTGCCGCGGTCCGCCGTGCACAAGTGAACACCACGGTGGGCACAGGAATTTAGATAGGCTTTCACTTCCCCATCCCGATTTTTTAAGACTATAACCGGATCATTGACCATCCATCTTGTTACATAGTCTCCAGGTTTCTTTAATTCGGATTCGTGGGCAAGGAATTGCCATGTTCGTCCAAAAATCTTTTCCTGCTCAAGTTCATAAATATCCGGGTCTGTTAACACCCATTGTGGGAACAAACCTTGATCCATTTTTTCTTTTAAAAGTTGAAAAGCCTTTTCGTCGAGAGTTTTTTTAATCATGTTACCCATTCCTTTCCATGAAAAAATGTTTTAAATAAGAGGCAATCATTCATACTCCTCGTGCAATTATTCATTAATTGTTATTGCTTTCATAATATTATGATATAATATGAATATTCTGAATTAAACTGGATTTTTCCTGTATATGGAACCCTTATTAAAAATTGAGGTGAAAATATGGTTTCCTCTAATCAAGTGCCATCACTTTTGCAATCTGTTCAAAATGGGCTAAGGATATTAAGGTTATTTAAGAAGGAAAAAAACATTTGGGGAACGGTGGAAATTGCGAGAGAATTGGATCTGCCTAAAAGTACAGTCAAACGTTTACTAGATGTTCTTTGCCATGACGGATTTATCGAAAAAACAGAGAAAAAATACCGTCTGGGTCTATCTCTTCTCAATTTATCAGGTGTTATTAAGTCACATATGGAAATAAAGCGAGAAGCAGCAGAACCTTTGCAATCACTTGTTGATAAAATAGGAGAAACAGCCATGATCCCAACACTTGAAGGGGGAAAAGTAATTTATCTGCTGAAAATAGAATGCCAACAACCGTATCCACTTCATGGAGATATAGGCGATCATAACCCTGCCACTTGTTCTAGTTCAGGGAAAGTTCTTTTGGCCCATCTGCCCAACAATAAGTTAGAGGAAATCCTTCAAGCAGGATTGCCAAAAATGGGCCCAAACAGTGTAACAGACCCTGAGATTCTGAAAGCACAATTACAGACAATAAAAAAACAAGGGTTCTGTATTTGTATAGATGAAATGCATGAAAACAGCATAAGCATATCTGTCCCGATAAGAGATTATACGGGTCAGGTAGTGACAGCGGTTAGTGTAATCGGTCCCAGAAATCGAGTAAATACCAAATCATTAACCGAAATCGTCGAATTGGCTGTTAAAACCGCACATGATATATCCTCTCGGTTAGGGTATATCGAATCTATTTATGATGAGGATTTTTGTTGAGACGCTAAAGAATATTCCCTTCGTTCAGCAAATGATCCAAATGAAAAATAAGAAAGGATGCTCAATCATGGATGCTAATCATATGAAAAGCTCATCATCATTAGGAAATGCTCTCCGCCTATTAAACTTATTTAATATGGATCAACCAGAGTTTACATTAAGTGAATTAGCCGAACGTTTAGGTGTCGGTCATAGTACAATGCACAGGCTCACCATGACGCTTATGAAAGAAGGATTTCTGGCAAGGGATATTAAGTCCAAAAAGTTTCGCTTAGGAGCTTCTATACTTGCAACGGAAAAAACAATTCTATCCTACTATGACATTTGTGAGATGTCGCTTCCAGTTTTGGACAAGCTTGTTCAAAGCACAGGAGAAACATCCCATCTTTCCATTTTTAAAAATTTCAAAGTGGTTTATTTACAAAAGATAGAAAGTCCGAACTATACCCATTTGCTTTCCCATGAAGGAAAACAAAATCCTGTCCACGCAACAAGCACCGGTCAAGTTCTTCTCGCTTACCAGGACACAACAGAGATTGAGAAAGTGATTGCAAAGGGATTACACAGTTTTACGAGTCAAACGTTAACGGATCCTCAACAGTTGAGGAATCTCTTAAAAATGGTACGCTGTCAGGGCTATGCTTATAGCAAGGATGAACTTCATCTGGGATATTCCTCTATCGCAGCACCCATTATATCCCCTTCAGGGAAGGTTACGTATGCCGTCAGTGTTGCCGGACCGTCATCAAGAATCACTTCATCCCGCGTTCAGGAGTTAAGTAAAGCAGTAAAAGAAGCGGCAGATCAGCTAGCAAAAAAACAGTATCAGATAAGATCTTGGTGAGCTCTTGAGTTCTATGGATTCATTTAAGAATTATTTACTCGTAACAAGTTGTTATAAACTGGATTCTCTTTTATCCCAAGAGTATAGTTCCTAAATTTTTTAGCAGCTGCGGAAATCGGTCTCCCTTTTTTGGTTGTCAAGCAGATTTCCCATGTAAAGGACTCATCATTGAATCTTTCTACATTAACACTTAAGATTGATGCATAATCTAACTCTTCAATTTCTATTGGAGAAATAGTAAAACCTATATCTGCTTTTTCCTTAAGTATAGCCTCCTCACATGCATAATCAGGATATTCCATTATATCTAATTCAATATCCTGATACATTTCACGAAAGGTTGATACAAAATGTACAGGAAGTGCATTCATGACACCAAATGCAAATGCTACATTAATTGTACTATTATTAGATACTTTTAATTTATCGATTTCATCAAGAAGTATATTCGTTTCATTTAGAATGTTACGAGATTTACGCCTAAGACATTCGCCATACTCAGTTAATACGACTCCTGATTTTGTTCTATAAAATAGTGGGACTCCCAATTCTTCTTCAAGTACTTTGATAGCCTTACTTAATCCCTGCTGAGTAATATAAAGATGCTTTGCTGCCTTCGAAAAACTTCTACTCTCACATATTTGCAGGAAATACTTTATCTGTTTAATATCCAACTGTCACACCACCTAAAATACGTTTTGTTTAGCCTTTATTAAATCCTGCCGATTATCTATTACTTTTAGTTGTTGATGTACAACTTTTCTCTGTTTTAATAAAAAATAAGAATTATATATAATAGAAAATAAGAAATATTCCAATGATTACATATAATTTTTTCACCAGTATAGAAATGGAGGAAACTACATGATCACTTCAATGAAAGATGCATTTAGTGTTAAAGGATTAAATGTCTTAATTACTGGCGGCAACCAAGGAATAGGCTTAGGTATTGCTGATGCCTTTTGTCAATGCGGCGCTAATATAGCCATTATGGCTAGAAACGCTGAGAAAGGTGAAAAAGTAGCAGCAGATCTTAACGAAAAATATGGAACAAGGGTTGGATTCTATCAAGGTGATATTGTTAAAAAAGGTGACCCTGAAAGAGTTGTCGAAGAAATCATTAATGATTTCGGCAAAATCGATGTTCTTATAAATAATGCTGGGATTGCAAGATTTTTTGATGCGATGGATGCAGATAAAAATGACTTCCAGGATTGGCACGATGTCATAAACGTTGATTTAACCGGACCATTTATCATGTCTGTTTTAGTTAGTAAACATATGAAAGAACAAGGCTGGGGCAGCATTATTAACATTACTTCAAATGCTGCGGAAATCGTTAACTTGCCTCAAAGAATGGTTTCCTATAGCGCAGCAAAAGCAGGTGCAAATCGAATGACAAAAATGTTAGCACATGAATGGGCACCACATAAGATTCGTGTAAACGCCATTGCTCCTGGATATACAGAAAGTGACCTTACTCCGCCTATCGAGGGAGATGAGCTGCAAAACCTCATTAACTACTGGACAGATCATACACCAACAGGCCGCTGGGGAAAACCAATTGAGATTGGCGCAATGGCTGTTTACCTTGCCTCCGAGGCTAGTGAACAAATCACCGGAGCAATATTCACGATTGATGGCGGTTATTCCTTAGCAAACTAAAGACATGCTGTTACATCCATAATCAAGGTTGGTGCAATTGGAAAAGAGATTGTCTGTGGGTTATTCTACAAGCCCACAGACCTTTTCTTTTGATGCATCTTCCAATCCCACATTGCAAAAACATATGCCTTCGTTACCTCCCCTATATTTTGTATAAATCACCCGTTCTTGCATTCTCATCTGTAAATTTGATGATTGATCATATCCCTCTACTGCTTACTCTTTATTTCTAATCTCAAAAAAACCAGGTGTTCAAAGTTATTATTTGAACACCATCAATGATCAAGACTATTAAACTAATGAGCTGCTAGTACTTGCTTTTTACTGCGAGCATAGAAATCCCAGCCAATGACAAATACTAATAGCGCGCCTAAAATAAAGGTTTGATAGAAGGAATGAACATTTAATAAACCAAGTAGATTATCGAGTATTCCTAAAATAAACAGTCCCATGATCGTTTTTGGAATACTGCCTTCTCCTCCGGCTAAGCTAGTACCTCCAATTACAACAGCTGAAATAACGGTTAATGCAGCATCACTTCCAACAAAAGGTGAAGCCGAATTTAGCATTCCAGTTAATAAAATACCTCCAAGAGATGCTGCGACACTAGAAATAACAAAAACAATAATTTTATAGAACTTTACTGAAATACCTGTCAGTCTAGCTACCTGTTCATCCCCGCCAACTGCATATATATTACGGCCAAATTTTGTTTTTCTTAGGATATAATCAGCACCAGCAGTTAAGATAATAAGCACAATAATTGGATTGGGGATTCCCAAGAATGTTCCTGAACTAATATAGGTTAACACTGGGTCTAGTGCACTTGCTGGTCTTCCATCTGAAACAGATAGGGCAAGACCATTATAAAAAAACATCGCACATAACGTAACAACAAAGGAATTTAAACCGAGGTAAGCGATTAAAAATCCTGTAATGAACCCAATAACTACTCCTAATACTAGCGTCAGAACAATCGCTAGGATCATTCCAGTATGTGGCATAATCTTTACCATGAAAATACCTGAAAATGCCATAACCGCACCGATAGAAAGATCAAATTCCTTATTTAATACTACATAGGTCATTGCTAATGCCATGATTCCAAAAATACTAAGCTGTGTAACTAAGAAGGTTAAGTTTTGTAGATTCAAGAAATTAGGAGAACTAATTGATGCGAAAATGACCATTCCGATTAAAATGATTAAAACCTTTTGACTGTATAGTTTCTTTACTATAGTCATTTTCCTACCCCTTCCTTATTAGATTGGACTCATTACGTCGATCAAGTAAAAGTGCAGCGATGATAATTAAACCCTTTGCCATCATCTGGTCATAATTACTCAAACCAATGAGGACAAAAACATTATTAAGCACCCCAATAATCAGAACACCAATTAGTGTACGAGTAATATTTCCTGCTCCGCCTTGTAAACTAGTGCCGCCAATGGCAACAGCTGCAATCACATCTAATTCAAAACCAACACCTGCTACTGGTGAAGCATTCAAGGTTTGAGAGCTGTTAATTAAGCCGCCTATTGAAACTAGAACCGCTACAATCATAAATGTAATGGTTCGAATCCGGTGAATGGGAATACCGGACAGACGTGCAGCCTCATGATTAGCACCTGTTAAGTAGATTGCTCTTCCAAACGTTGTATACTTTAATACCACGTGTAAAATAATAGAGAAGAAGATTAAAAGGATGATCGGTGCAGGTATACTAAATAATGAACCATTACCAAACCATGAAAAAACAGGGTCTAGTTCAGGTTTTAGAGTGAAACCGCCTGTGTATAACAAGGCCAGGGAGGCAAGTATGGTTCCTGTACCAAACGTAATCATGATGGAAGCTCCAAAGTCACCTTTAATAAATTGTAGAATCGTTCCATTTAGTAGACCTACTGCTAATGCTACAAGAATAACAGCAAAGATTGCTCCAATCGTTCCTACATAGGGTTGTAATCCAACGATTAATACAGCAGCTAAAGACAGCATCCCTGCTACAGATAAGTCAAAAAACCTTCCAATCACAACATAGGTCATTCCAATCGCACCTAAACCTAAGACTGAAATTTGAGTTAGTATATTAAAAAGATTTCCTTTTGTTAAAAATACTGGTGATAAGAATGAACCAATAATGATGAGAATAATTAATCCTAAAATAGGACCCACATCGCCTAAATCAACTTTCGTCCTCACTCGTTGGAGAAACGTTTCATTCCTTTTTTCGGCAACTGTTTCTACTGTTTCCACTGTTTCAACCCCTTTCTTAAACTAGTGCTTGTTGAAGTATTTTTTCTGGACTTGCTTCAGATCCTGCCAATTCCCCTTTTATCCTTCCTTCATGGAGAACAACAATCCGGTCACTTAAAGCAATAAGTTCAGGCCAATCAGACGAAATCAGCAAAACGGATTTTCCATTCTTGACTAAATCTTGTATGACCGTGTAAATTTCTCTCCTTGCCCCAACATCCACACCTCTTGTTGGTTCATCAAGTATTAAAATATCCGCATCAGAAAATAAATACTTAGCAACGACTACCTTTTGCTGGTTTCCTCCACTTAGGTTTAATGCTAACTGATGAATGGATGGTGTCTTAATTTTAAGCGTTTGGATTAATGACTTAGAAGCCTCATTCTCCTTAAATCTATGTAGAAATCCAAATCTATTTATTTTTTTCAATGCAGCCATTGTAAAATTCCGATTTAATGAAAACTTTGTTATAAGGCCATGCTCTTTTCGATCCTCTGGTACAAGAGCAATTCCGAGTTCAATTGCCTTCCTTGGATTAGAAACCTTTATTTTATTTCCTTTATAAACGATTTCACCTTTATCAAATTTATCAGCTCCGAAAATACATCGAGCTATTTCTGTTCTCCCAGCGCCTACTAGTCCCGCAATCCCTAGAATTTCACCTTTCTTCAACTGAAAGCTTACATTTCGCAGCTTCCCTTTTAGGCTTAGATTTTGCACAGATAAAATTTCTTCACCATGCTCTATCACTTCCATTGTTGGATACTCTTCATCCATATCACGGCCAACGATACCTTTAATGATTTCTTCTCGACTTGTTTCTTTGACAATTCTTGTTTCAACCACTTTTCCATCACGCATAATCGTTAAGCGATCGCAAATTCGATCGATCTCTTCTAAGCGATGAGAGATATAAATAACCGTTACCCCTTTTTCTGTTAGGGTTTCGATCGTTTCAAACAATTGGTTTAATTCGGCCCCGCTTAAAACAGCAGAGGGTTCATCCATAATAATTAAATCGGCATTAAAGGAAAGGGCTTTGGCAATTTCAACCTGCTGCATTTGAGCTACACTTAGATCTCTTACAATGGTTGATGGGTTAATGTCAGTTCCTACTTGTTTTAAATAATACTTTGCTTTCTCGTGAACCTCTTTCCAATTAACATTATATTTACTCCCGAAAAGCCTTCCCAAAAATATATTTTCAGCTACAGAAAGCATTGGTACAAGGCTTAGCTCTTGGTGAATAATAACAATTCCTTTCTGTTGTGCATCTAGCGGGGATGAAAATTTCACCTTCTCATTCTTAAAGGAAATTTCCCCCTCATCTGGCTGAATAACCCCTGAAAGCACTTTCATTAATGTCGATTTCCCTGCACCGTTCGCACCAAGTAAACCATGGACCTCCCCTTTGCGAACCACCAGTTCTATACCTTGCAGGGCCTTTACGCCAGGGAAGGATTTGCTAATCCCTTTCATTTCTAAAATACTCATTACTATCACCTACTTTTATTTTTTCTAGCATGAATAGTAGTAAAACTTGTCAAGATATTATGGCCGAAACCCTAGTTTTTCTTATACGATCTACGAGTTAAAAATCTGGTATTATAAAATAGAAGGGCTTAGAATAAAAGCCCTTCATAAACTTTTGTGGCTGTACAATTATAAGTTTTTATTAATAAGTTGGTTTAAAGCTGTCTAAGTTCTCTTTAGTAAGCTTTCCTAATGGAACGTCCACTTTTTTCTCTACCTTTTCTCCTTTAATTACTTTTTGTGCAATCTCCATTTGCTTTTCAGCTGTCCAAACTAAGTCTTCCGTTACCGTTCCATACATTTCTCCAGCCTTGATGGCATCGACACCCTCAAATGTTCCGCCAAATCCAATGACCGTAACTTGATCTAACTTACCATCCTGTTTTAAAGCTTGAATGGCACCCATTGCCAAATCATCATTGTGTACGAAAACACCTTTAAGGTCAGGGTATTTTGTTAAGTAGTTTTGCATAATCGCTAAAGCGTTCGAACGATCCCATTGCGCTGCTGTTTGCTTCTCAAGAACCTTCACTTTTGATCCTTCTAATCCCTTTTCAAATCCTTCTGTTCGCTTAGTTACTGTGATACCAGGGTCCCCTTCAATGATGGCCACTTTACCGCCAGCATCCCCTAGAGCCTCTTGCATTAATTCTGCAGCAATATTACCACCTTTAATATTATCCGGGCCTACAAAAGATGTAATATATTCATCTGCAGCAGATGAAACCGGAAGCGTTCCAATAATGACGTGAATACCTGCTTCTTCTAATTCTTTCACGCTTGGTACAATACCCTCTGGATCGATTACGTTAACAAATACAGCGTCCACACCTTGTGTTAATAGATTCCTAGCTTGTGTAGCTTGTGTTTGCGGATCGAATTGAGCATCCATATTGACAATTGCCCCATTGGTTTCAGCGGCAACCTCTTCTAGCCTATTTTTAATTACCTGTACTGGCGGAACGGAAGTCGCAGACCACAATGCACCAATGACATAATCTGCGTCACCTGTATCCTGTTTTTCAGCCGGAGCTGTACTTGTTGAACTTTGTTTTGGTGCAGCACACGCCGATAGAACAAAAAACGTCAATATAGCCATCATAAATACATACATTTTCTTCATAGTATTTACCCCTTTTAAAATTAGCGTATTGGCAAAACCCTTTATATTAAATAAGTACTAGAAACTCAGCTACTAGCTTTAAGCTACTAGCTGAGTTAAAAACCTGTTTATTTCAAGAAGTTTCTTACTGTTTCAGCAATACCCTCTGGCGCCATTCCATAATAACGGTATACTTCATCTGGCTCTCCAAGTACACAGAATTCATCTGGAAGTGCAATTCTCTTAAATCTGCAAGGAATATCAGATTCTGCAATAAGCTCTGCAACTGCCCCGCCAAGACCGCCATTAATACTATGGTCTTCTACTGTAACAATACATCCTGTTTCAGATGCTGCTTGTAGGACAGCTTCTTTGTCAAACGGTTTAATCGTATGCATATCAAGAACTCTTGCCTTAATTCCTTGCTTTTCAAGCTCTTCAGCAGCCTTTAATGACCAGTAGACACTGCTGCCTGTACCGATAAGGGTTAAATCAAACCCTTCCTTGATTTTTATTGCCTTGCCAAATTCAAATTCATAATTGTTATCCGCATACACATCCGGTTCGGCTCCACGAGCAATACGAATAATCATTGGACCAGGATATGTCATAGATTCTCTAACAACCCTTGCACATTGATTTGCGTCAGCAGGACAAACGACCGTTAGGTTTGGTACTGCGCGATAAAAGGCAAGGTCAGCAATCACATTATGTGTTGGACCTCCACCAGAGGTAACCCCGGCATGAGTTCCTATTAATCTAACAGGTACATCGTTATAGGCAATATCCGAATGGATTTGATCGGCTGCTCTTAATGGAAGAAATGGTCCAAATACTTGTGAAAAGACCACTTTCCCTGAAAGTGCTAAACCAGCTGAAATTCCTACTTGATTCGCTTCTGCAATCCCAACATTAAAGCAGCGATCGGGATAATCCGCCATAAATTTTCCAACTGTGGATGAAGGAGCCACGTTATCTGAGCATGTGAAAGCAAACTCTAATCCTTCTTCAGCCATTTTCCTTAATTCAGTACCGTATACCTCTCTAGCATTAGATAAAATTTGGTCAAAATTTAATGTTACTCTAGTCGTCATTATTGTCTCACCTTCCTTGTGTTTTCAATGGACTCAATTGCCTCTTCTAATTTTTCTTTACTTAAAGAACCTGCATGCCAGCCAATCACATTTTCCATGAAGGCTACACCAGCTCCCTTAGTTGTATTTGAAATAATACAAATTGGCTTTCTTCTTATATAAGGATCTGATTCAGGAAGTGATTCTAATGCCTCGCAAACCTCCTTCATGTCATTACCATTTATTTCTATTACATCCCATCCGAATGCTTTTACTTTTTCATCCAGTGGATCAACTTTTACAGTATTCGAAGTAGTGCCTGACATTTGTAAATCATTTTTATCAACGATAGCAACTAAATTACCTAATTGGAATTGGCCCGCTGCCATAAATGCTTCCCAGTTTGTTCCTTCTTGAAGCTCACCATCGCCGATAATACAGAAGGTTCTCCATCTTTCTCCTGACATTCTCGCACCTAAGGCAAGCCCAGTCGCAATTGGTAAGCCGTGACCTAAAGACCCAGTTGAGGCTTCGATTGCTTCAATGTATTTACGGTTTGGGTGCATACTAAATCTACCTGTTGCAAGAGTGTTAAAATGTTCAACCATATAATCCATCGTATACATACCTAAATCCGAATAGATTGTATACAAAGTTTCTCCACAATGTCCTTTACTTAATATCAGTCTATCTCGATCCGGCATTTGCGGATTAGATGGGTCATAATTCATATATTTATAGTAAAGAGCAACAGCAACATCCACCATTGATAGCTCTCCACCTAAATGACCAGCTGTTGCAATACGATAAATGTACGTACATAAATCTTTTCTAATATCAATGGCTTTATCTTCAAGCTGTCTTACTAATTCGATATCAACATTTCCCATAAAGTCAAACCCCATTTCCTTGATTTAATTTCACTTAGTCATTACACTTAATTAATATTTTTGGATATTTCCCACTCATATGAGCATCAAAGGCTTCGACTCCTTGATCTAATGGGAATACCTTTTGAATAAAAGGTTTTAAATCTAGTTTTGGAAGCATTTGTACTGCTCTTGGAAAAGCATAAGGTGCTACGAAAATCCCCGAAATCGTCAACTCGTTAAAATAACATTTATCATAAAGGTTTAGCGGCATTTCGTAATGCTTCGGGAACATAGCAATGTATAAAACTGTTCCTCCCCTTGCAGCAATATCACATGCGACATTTGCAGCCCTCGGAGACCCTGATGCTTCAATCACTACATCAAATCCGCGTCCGTCATTGATTTTATTTGCTTCTTCCTGGACATTTTGGGTAATAGGATCAATGACATAATCTGCTCCGAATTGTTTAGCAAGCTCTCTTCTTTCTTCAATCGGTTCAATAAGAGTTAATGACGTGGCACCAAAATGTTTAAGCATTTGTAAGGTTAATAGCCCAATAGGTCCGCCGCCTGAAATAGCGACACGCTGTCCAACCTTCATGTTTGCTTTATCCACAATTCTTACCGCAATCGAGACTGGCTCTAATAAACAAGCCTCTTCTAAAGATACATCATCTGAAATTTTCCAAACCTGTGACTCGTGCCATACGATTGTTTCAGCCATTCCTGGTCGGTTATAATCGAATAGATTTTCACAAAATTGCTCCTGACCGTTTAAGCAGTAGTAGCATGTTCCACAGAACTTCAGGAAATTCCCGGCCACTCTATCTCCAATCTTTAATCCTTTTTTAGTAGCCTTTGGACCAAGCTCCACTATTGTCCCAGACACTTCATGACCTAGACCGAATGGCGGCTCCAAATCAAAGATTCCTTCAACTAAATGCGGGTCAGAACCGCAAATGGAGCAATAGGCAACCTTAATTCGTACATCTTCATCTCCCAGCTCCTGTTCCGGGAAGTCCAGTACCTGTACACGCCCTCTAGATTCTTCATTCTGATCTTTTAAACTACCAACCTTCGTAACTGCAATCGTTTTCAAAAATAGCACCTCCGTTTTATAATTTATTAGATCGTTGATGCAAAGCCTCCATCTACGTTTATCGTATATCCGTTAATATAATCTGATGCACCGCTTGCTAGAAATAAGGCTGTTCCCATTAGATCATAAGGATCACCCCATCGGCCTACTGGGATACGGTCATTGATTTTGTTATAGTATTCTTTATTTTGACTAATTTCTTTATTGACTTCTGAAACAAGAAAACCCGGCGCAATGGCATTGGTTTGAATATTGTATTGACCTGTTTCAGCTGCAAAAACTCTGGTCAAACCAACTATTGCGTGTTTACTCGTTGTGTATGGCGGACATTTTTTATCTGCTGTGAAAGCAAGTGCCGAGGCAATATTAATAATCTTACCTGACCGTTGTTTGATCATTTCCTTCGCCACTCTATGGCTTAAGAAGTAAACTGCATTTAAATTAATGTCCATGATTTTTTCCCAAGCAGAATCCGGATATTCAGTGAATTCACCAAACTTACTTGCCCCTGCATTATTGACAAGAATGTCAATTCTTCCGTATTCCCTCATACATGTGTCAACAATCTCTTGGATATAATTTTTATCTGTCAAATCACCTTGGAGAAACCTTACCTGTTGTCCAGTTTCCTCAATTAATTGTTTAATTTCTGAAACATCATCTGTTAGATGTGGAATAAATAAATCTGCGCCAGCTTTTGCAAATGCTAGTGCGTATGCCATTCCAAGTCCTTGATTAGCTCCGGTCACAATAGCAACCTTACCTTTTAATGAAAATAGGTTTAACGAAAAATCACGTATGTTATTTTCCATACTAGACCTCCTTGTTTTCTAGGTTTTTACTGTAAGAAAAATTAATTCCAGTGCAGCAATTTGCTGTTACTAATCTGAATGCGCCTACAACTAACTTATTAAAAGTAATCTATTTTGCATTCATTACTAGATTATTAATCATTCTTTTTTTACATGCAGTAACTTGTTGTTAAACCTATTGTACCTAAACCAGATTTTATTCTGGTGTTCATTTTTTAGAAATAGGTGTTATTTTTTTAACTATTCAAATAATTTAAAATAATTAAAATTTCGATATAGATAAAATAATAAATCTATTGTAGAATTGATTTATTATTTGGAGGTGCTTGATATGCTATCAATCATTTTATGTGCTGAAGAAGAACTTTCACCTACTATTACAGCGTTCGCCAGTAAAAACAAGAAAGAATTTTCTATAACTTATGTCACTAGTTGCTATGAAAAATGTATTGATAAAGCAGTTGAATTAAAAGCAGATATTATTATATTTCAATTAATGCATCCCATTGTCAAAGTGCAAAATTTTCTTGTTGATCTATTACACGCCAATATTTCTCCAACCTTACTGGCATTTCATTTAAATCCTGAAAATGAAATCGCTTACTCGGTTACCAGCATCCCAAATCAACATGTCCTTAACCGTTTGAAACATTTTTTTCACCTCTCATTAATCGAGAAATATAATTGTCGGTTTAATACCATCGGTGGGTCAAAAGATTCAAATCTTATTATGAACTCGAGGATTAAAACATTAGAAAAAGCAGAGTATTTAAAGGACATTTTACGCGGAGTTACATATAATGAATTTTTATATTATAAGGAAAAAGCAGATCTTAATTTAAAAAACTCAGGATATTATTTATATATTTGTAATATAATGGACATCGAATACTCCGATCATGATCTTAATAAAAATATCTATTACTTTGTAGGAGAAGAATTTGTAAAGGAATGTCAAAACGTTCTGGATTCGTATCATGGAGGTGAAGCTTTTTATATCAATCCACTTTTAATTGGAATCATCATTAACGCTGATCATTCTAAAAGTGAAGCCACCCGGCAGCAGGTTCTTTCAGAAATTACAAACAAACTTAATAAAGTAATGGATATGAAAACAGCCTTGAAGTTTAGAAGTAACTATATTAAAAGCATTGAAGATATTAGAGATGGCTATGAAGCATTTTACCGGCTGCAGATTTATTATTTCTTTTGTCAAGATGCACCTATAATAACGGAAGAATACATACAATCAGTAAAAAAAGAAATTGATTATCAAGTCATTGATGACATACTTAAAGAGGTTAAAGAATTAATCCACCTTAATATCGCTGATCCTAAACTAATAGACTTAACGAAGAAACTATTCTTAGATATTGTGAAACCCAGCCTAAGCTATAATTTATTTTATTACTGTCAAGCATCCCTTTTAAGTGCATTTTCAACCAAATTTAGTAGCTTTCGTATGAAAACTTTAGGCGAGAGCTATTCTCCACGGGAATTATTTTATTGGTCCATTGAGCAAATGTATAATGATTTTATCGAAAATATTTTATTATTAAAAGGAGAGCTTTCGAATAGTTCGATGGTGAAGAATCCTTTTGTTCTTCAAGCCATTGACTTTATTCATAAGCATTTTGCAGATGATATAACCGTAAACTTCATTGCTGAGAATTTAACTATTAGCAACTCCTATTTAACTCAAATGTTTACAAAGGAAATGGGGCTGAGTCCCATAAAGTATCTTGTTGCCTATAGAATACAGAAAGCAAAAGAATTAATTTCCTCCTCTGAAAATTTATTAGTCGCTGACATTGCGTCAAAAGTGGGCTTTTTTGAGGTAAAACATTTCTCAAAAACGTTTAAAAAGGTAACAGGCTTAACTCCAATGCAATATAAAAAAATTCACGGAAAAACAGAATTTATTACAATAAAGGGAACGATTTAGTTACTAAATCGTTCCCTTTTTTCACTTGTTTAGAATGCAAATTGACGATACTTAGTTTGCACCGATACCCATTTTGTGATAGTAAATTCCTCTACTACCCATGGATTTCCAAATCGTCCTAAGCCGCTGGCTTTGTTTCCTCCAAATGGAATGTCTGGTGCATCATTGACTGTTTGGTCGTTAATATGTGTCATCCCTGCATCGACTTGTAATGCAAGCTCTTCGCCGCGTTGTAAATCATTCGTAAAGATTGCCGAACTTAGACCATGTTCTGTATCATTAGCAAACTCAATCGCTTGTTCATCTGTTTCCGCTTTAATGATCGTTGCAATTGGTGCAAATAATTCACTTTGTGCAAGTTTGCTAGAGTTATTCACATTGGTGAAAACATATGGCGTCAAAACATTCCCAATACGTTGGCCCTCTAGTGCAACTGTTGCTCCCTCTGCCTTCGCATCTTCAATAAATTTAAGTGCTTTGGCCATTTGTGTTTTGTTTACTAATGGTCCAATAACGGTATTTGGATCACTTGTATCACCGTACGTCAGTGCTTTTGCTCTTTCTACGAACTTTGTCACAAACTCTTCATGAACATCTTGATGAACAATGATTCGATTGATGATCATACAAATTTGACCTTGATGAATGAACTTCCCGAAAATGGCTGCATCAACCGCACGATCAACATCTGCGTCTGATAAGACAATTAATGGACTATTCCCACCTAGCTCAAGGGCAACACGTTTCAAGTTACGTCCAGCAATCTCACCAATTTTACGTCCCACAGCTGTAGACCCAGTGAAACTGATTAATTTAGAAATAGGATTCGCTAGCAATTCATCGCCAATTTCTTCAACGTCAGTCATGATTACGTTAAGAACACCCTTTGGCAGCCCTGCATGTTCAAATGCTTTCGCCAGAATAATTCCGCCACTTAGTCCAACTTGAATATCCGGCTTATGCACAACACTATTTCCTAGAGCAATGGCTGGTGCAATTGTCCGCATGGATAGATTCATTGGAAAATTAAATGGTGAAATGGATGTAACAACACCTAACGGAATACGATGAATGTGATTTAGCTTACCTTCCACATGGCTTGGCGCTTCTTTTACCGTATAGATTTCATCTGCATATTTAATCGATTCTTCAAGGAATTCAAGCGTTAAATGTAATTCAACGTTTGCTTTTAAAATGGTTCCTCCTGTTTCACGGCTTATAACATTAACGATTTCATCACGATTTTCTTTTAAATAGTTTGCTGCTTTATGCAATACACTACGACGTTCCTCTACTGTACTTTTTCCCCATGCCTTTTGGGCTTCCTTTGCAATCTCAAAAGCTTCTGCTACTTGCTCTTTCGTTGCTAAAGGCACAGTCATAATCAATGAGTCATCAAAAGGATTGGTAATATCATAGTTTCGATTACTCTTCCCTCTTGTCCATTCTCCATTAATATAGCTTTTGTTCATAGTTTCAAAGTTTTGCAATACTATCACCCTTTCAAAATAATAACCTGTATACGCTTACATACATAGTAGGACTCATCATTCCATTTACATTAGGTGCATTAGGAACTAAGTCCTTATGTTTTTGTATATTCTGATTATACTGAAAATTAACGGGAGACAGGTGTGTTTTTTTTAGAAATAGGTGTCTGTTTTTATATACTAGATGGATAACTGACCTACTAAATCATACATGACCTCTGCCTTTTTATTTGGCATTGTGAATAGGTTATCAAAGGAATAATGTACTAATTCATTTTTCTCCATTCCAACTGCTACCCCAGTCTTACCCTCACGTAATAAATCAACGGCATAGGCTCCCAGTCTGCTTGCTAGAACTCTGTCAAATGCAGTTGGATTTCCCCCTCGCTGAAGATGGCCAAGAGTTGTCACTCGAGTATCTATATTTGCCAGCCTATTTATTTCTTTACTTATTTCAGCGGCACTGCCCACTCCCTCTGCAACAATAATCATACTATGTCGTTTTCCTCGTCTTCTACTGTAATTTAGTCGTTCAATAATTTCTTCTACATTATTTGGTCCCTCTGGTATTAATATGTTCTCTGCTCCACCTGCTAAGCCACTCCACAATGCTAAATCACCTGCTGCACGTCCCATGACTTCAATAAGAAAGGTCTTTTCATGAGACATCGCCGTATCCCTAATTTTATCAACCGCATCAATAATTGTGTTTAGTGCTGTATCAAATCCTATCGTAAAATCAGTACCATTAATATCATTATCAATTGTTCCAGGTGCGCCTATGGCAGCAATCCCATATTCACTCAGCTTTTTAGCTCCACGATAGGAACCATCCCCGCCTATAACAACTATTCCTTCTATCCCGTGTTTAGATAAATTTTCAATAGCTTTCCTCTGTCCCTCATACGTTTTAAACTCTTCACTTCTAGAGCTATGTAATATCGTTCCGCCACGATGGATAATATCCCCCACAGACCCTAAGTGGAATGGCTCTATTTCACCATCAATAAGACCAGAGTATCCTCGATAAACCCCACAAACTTCCATATCATGATATAAGGCTTTCCTAACCACTGCCCTTATTGCTGCGTTCATTCCCGGAGCATCACCACCACTTGTTAACACAGCTATCTTATTCAAATCCTTCACCTCACAAATAATGAAAACGTTAAATTATTGTGATTATATTCTAATTCTTTTAGTCCATCAATGAACTAACTTGCTGAAAAGGTGTGTTTTTTTAATATAAAAACAAAATCGTACTTCATTTGTGAGTGTTAGATACATTGTTATATTAATTCCCCAATTTAAAAACCTGTATAGAATAAATTCTACACAGGTCGTGAAAATTTTAATAATTTGTCAAAAACCCCTTACTTAGGGCTTTTGTTGATTAAAGTGTTCCATTTACTTCATCTACCATACTACGCAGGTCATTTTGAAATCTTTCAAGTTGAACACGCTGGTGTTCAGAAGCAACTTCCATTGCATTTTCAATTTGCTGATAGGCTTCATTTACTTCTTTTTGTAAATGCTTTAGCTGGCTCCCATAGCTAGCTGAGTCTGTAACAATGTCAAAATAGGTCTCTTGCGCATGTTCTACACCCTGTTGTGCAGCTTGAAAAGCCTGCTGCTTATTTTTGTGATATGGCATGTTGAATAATCCCCCCTTTGCCCAGTATGTAAAGTTAAATTGTGCAAACATACAGGAAAATATTCAGCATAAAATCAGTTCAATTTCTCATCCTATAGAGTGAGGAGGGATGACAAATGGTAAATAGAAACGACGGGAAAGATATCCGCAGAAACCAGCCAAAAACTTCAGGGCAGCCTGAACCATTAAGCGGATCACATAAAGTAAAAAATCGTAACCATACGAGACAAAAAAGCAAGTCACACCATGATATGTAAATAAAATTACAAAACATAAACGTAGACTTCAGAAAAACACTGTAGTCTACGTTCTTTATTTGCTCTTCTCATTACTAAACTAGTTCAGCAAGTGCTTTAACAAGCAATGCTTCTTCCTCGTCACTGACTGTTCGCAAATCAATTTGTATCTCTTCCTTTTGAATTCGAACCACAATGGCAGGCGATGGCTTCGTCCTTAACAATGCTGCTACTTTTTCAGCTGTTAGCTCCTTATGTGTTAAAGCAGCTACATAGGTTGGCAGTTCCACATCAGGCATGGTCCCTCCTCCAACTTGGCTGGTTCCTTCAATGATAGAACACTGATATCGGTCACTTGCTTTTTCAAGCTTTTCTACAAAAGCCTCCGTTCGATGCTTCAACTCTTCTTCTCCTGCTAATAAATCCCTAACAACGGGAATGTTCGTAAGCTCCTCTTTTCCTTTTGCATAGTGCATCAGAGTCCCTTCCAATGCAGCAAGGGTCATTTTATCTACTCGCAATACACGTGCAAGCTGATGTTTTTTCAATTGGTCAATAAGCTTCTTTTTGCCGGCAATAATGCCCGCTTGCGGTCCGCCAAGCAGTTTGTCTCCACTAAACGAAACAAGGTCTGCACCCATTTTTAATACTTCTCCAACAACCGGTTCATCCCCGATGCCATGCTTACGGAAGTCATATAAAACACCGCTGCCTAAATCCTCGTAAAAAATAACCTGCTCATGTTTGACTGCGAGCTCAGCCAATTCCTCCGTTTCGACTGACTCAGTAAATCCCATTACTTTAAAATTACTTGTATGTACTTTTAATATCATTCTTGTTTCTTCATTTAATGCCTTTTCGTAATCATACAGATGCGTTTTATTGGTTGTACCCACCTCAACAAGCCGGGCTCCGCTTTCCTCCATAATGGATGAAATTCGGAAAGAACCGCCAATTTCAACAAGCTGACCTCTTGAGACAATCACTTCTTTTTCATAGGCTAACGCACGTAAAATAATATAAACAGCAGCCGCATTATTATTCACTACCATCGCAGCCTCGGCGCCAGTAATTCGTTTGATAAGCTCTTCAACATGGGTATGTCTTGAACCACGTTCCCCTTCAATTAGTTTATATTCTAAGTTTGAATACTGTCTGGCAATCTCTGTTACATGCTTTACCGCTTGCTCGCTCAATCTTGCTCTACCTAAATTTGTATGTAAAATGGTTCCTGTCGCATTTATGACATTTTTTAACGTATAGCTATATTGTTGGAGAATACTTTGCTCCAGTTTCAAAAAAATTTCATTTAAAAAGCCTTCATTGCCAGGTTCAGGACCCGACCATTCATTTTTCAAAATCAACTGTCTTACATCATTTAATACATTTGATAAAACAGCAGTCAAATTTAATTGATCAATTCCAAATTGGTCCATAAACCGTTTAAACCGCTCATTTTTTTGCAATTCATGAACGGGAGGTAATGCTTTTAATAAATGTCTCACAAGAGATCCCTCCAAAAACGTAAGTAGCTTCTAAGCAGCTTCTTTATTATAGCATTTTTCACCTTTCATTATCTCATGCATACCCTAAAATATCGTAAGGGGGATCAGAGAATGATGGTACAAGAAAAAGATGAAAAGCCGCTTGATCTAAGTGTCATTGACAAATGGCTTGAGACATTTTTTTTAGATCCTTTAACTTCCTATCTTGATGAGACAACATTTCGCATTGATTTATTTGAAACAGCCGAGGAGTTTATTATTGAAGCATTACTGGAGGAATACAACGCAAGTGAAATCGAGGTGCTTCTCAAGGATGATTCCATTTGGATTCAAGCTGGTAAAAATGACACAAAAATTGAACCGAAAAGACGAAAAATCCCTTTTCCTTTTGACATCCTAACTCATCAGGTAACAGCCAGTTTTTCAGGCGGTATTCTAGAAGTATTTATCTCAAAGCATACTAAATGTAAAGGTATTACTCGTGTTGTCAAGCTTTCATCATAATAGGAAAATAAGAAACGTCCTCTTTATTGAAAGAGGATTTTTTTTGGCAAAATTCATATTCAAGTGCATTAAAAATAAAAAACTTGTATACTGAAGCTTGGAGGTGAAGTCCTGTGAGCGAGCAAGAGAAAATTCGTCTAACTTCATTATCAACAAAAGCCGGCTGAGGCTGCAAAATTGGTCCTGAGGACTTAGCGCAAGTATTGCGCTTATTACCTGAACAAGAGCAAGTACCTGAGCTCTTAGTCGGACGAGAAACATCTGATGACGCAGGTGTATATCAACTGACAGATTCTATTGCATTAATCCAAACGATTGACTATTTTACCCCTGTGGTAGACGATCCATATATGTTTGGTCAAATAGCTGCGGCAAATGCCCTAAGCGATGTCTATGCCATGGGCGGAAAGCCAAAAACAGCCCTAAATATGGTCGGTTATCCTGTGAAAAAGCTTGGCGGAGAAATGCTGGCTGAAATTTTACGCGGTGGTAACGATAAAATCAAAGAAGCCGGCGCTGTCCTTGTTGGAGGACATTCCATTGATGATCAGGAGCCGAAATACGGTTTATCCGTGACGGGAATTGTTCATCCAGATAAGTTTTGGAAAAATGTCGGTGCAAAGCCTGGAGAGGTCCTTGTTATAACCAAACCGATTGGGGTTGGAATTCTAACAACTGGAATTAAACGAGGTGCTGTTACGCCAGAACAGGAAAAAACGGTTACCGAGACAATGGCCATGTTAAATAAACAGGCTGCAGAGGTACTAAGCGATTTTACACCTAGTGCTGTTACAGATGTAACCGGATTTGGCTTGTTAGGCCATGGCAGTGAAATGGCATCCGGAAGCAATGTCACACTTGTGATTCACTATCATAAAGTACCTATCTTAGATGGCGCTCTCCAACTAGCAAAGGATGGCGTCGTGCCAGGCGGATCGAAATCCAATCATAAGTGGCTTGAAAAGGATGTAAACTATCAGGATATTCTTCCTGAAGAACAAATCATTCTTTGTGACGCTATTACATCAGGCGGGCTGTTAGTATCCATTAACACTGAGGATGCTGAAAAATATGTCCAAGCCTTGAAAGCTGCTGGTCAGGAATCCTGGATTATCGGGGAAGTTGTTGAAAAACAAGACAGGCTAATTACTGTTAAACGATGAGGGATTGGGAGGTACTCTCCCTTTCCTTATTTATTTCGGTGTATGAGTTATCAGATTACAGATTATTCCCATTCTAGAAACATCGCCAAAAATCCCTTTAAAAGAATTGACCAAATTAAACTAAATGATTATAATAAATAAATGTCACGATGTCCCAGTAGCTCAGCAGGATAGAGCAACAGTTTCCTAAACTGTAGGTCGGGGGTTCGAATCCCTTCTGGGACGTAAAAGAAACCTTGTTATCAGGGTTTCTTTTTTATTGCTGTTTGCAGTTAATGAAATCGTGACCAATTGGTTTTGATTTAGCAGTCCTTACGAGCTTGATTAATTGTTATGATGATTACTTGGGACGAGCTCTCCATAAATTGTATTGTGTAATTAGCACATAGTGTTACTTGTTAGAATTTATGATAATAAAGGAATAGCAAAAGCCTAATTTTTCGGTAACTTTAGTGAAAAATTAGGCTTTCTTATTCTTCATGGTAGATAAAGCTGATATTAAACATCATACACTACTTAACGTTTCTGTAATGTTGAGTAATAGATTCTTTGAATTTCATCTCCTGTTACAGGCTGACTCCAAAGGTACCCTTGACCCTCGTTACAATTTTGACCTTGAAGATATGATAATTGTTCACTATTTTCTATTCCTTCAGCTAAAACGGTAAAGTTTAATTGTTTCCCAAGATAAATAATGGTATTTACAATAATTTCATTGTCAAAATCTAAATCGTGTATAAATGATTTATCAATTTTTATTGTATTAATTGGCAGCCTTTTAAGATAGTTAAGCGATGAATATCCTGTCCCAAAATCATCAATAGCAATTTTAACTCCTAATTCCTTTAAATCATCGATAATCTTAGCTGCACGGTCTATGTTTATTAATATCCCTTCCGTAATTTCAATTTCTAAAAGGTTTGGTTTTATTTGATTTTCCTGTAATATTTCTCTAAAGTCATCTACAAAATTTTCATTTCTAAATTGTACAGGGGATACATTGATTGAAACCCGTTCTAATTCGATTCCTTCTCTATGCCAATTATTTAATTGTTCACAGACTGATTTTAGTACCCATCTACCGACAGGGATGATTAACCCCTTCTCTTCTAACATTGGTATAAACTCAATGGGAGATATAGAACCTAGGGTAGGATGATTCCAACGCAACAGTGCTTCCACTCCTACAATTTTATTACTATTCAATTGAATTAAAGGCTGATACACAATGAAGAATTGTTTTTTATCCAATCCATTTACTATTTCTTGATCTAGCTGATAATATCTTTCCAGTTCTGAATTTTGATTAGGTGTATTAAAGCAATACGTATTACCACCCTGATCTTTAGCATGGTACATGGCAGTGTCAGCCTGTTTAATCAATTTTTCGATAGAATATTGGATGCTTTCTATCCTAATTATTTTCTCCCGGCTTATTCCGATACTGGCTGATGTAGTAATTTTTTTCATATTCACTTGAAACGGAAGGTTTAATTGATAGTTTATTTTTTCTACAATATTTAAAATATCATTCTTTTCAAATACTCCATTTAGAATAATAATAAATTCGTCTCCGCCTTGACGTGTAATAAAATCAGATTTGCGCAGACAATTCTTTAATCTTGTGGCAGCTTCTTTTAAAACTAAATCCCCATTATGGTGTCCATAGTTATCATTAATTGATTTAAAATGATCCAGGTCCAAAAATAAGACAGTGAAACTATTGTTTTCTATAAGTCGGCTATTCACCCACTTGTCTAGCATATTACGATTAGGTAACGATGTAAGGGAATCATAGTAGGCCATCTTTTTAACTTCTTCTTCATACTCTTTACGTACTGTAATATCATGGCGGATTGAAATATATTGGTAGGGCTTTTTCTTTTCATTTAGAAAAGGGACTATGGTCGTATCTACCCAATAATAGGTCCCATCCTTTGCCCTGTTTTTGATTTCACCCTTCCATATTTCCCCTCTGCCAATGGTTCTCCATAATTCCTTGAAAAACTCGTGATCATGATAACCCGATTTTACTATATTTTGATTACTTCCAACTAATTCTTTTTTACTATATTTAGACAGTTTGCAAAACTTGTCATTTGCAAACTGAATGATGCCCTTGTTATCTGTAATAGCAACAATAGAAGACTCATTTAAAGCTAGTTCAATATCACTTAACCTTTGCAATGCTTTATTAAGTTCAACTTCATAATCCATTTTTGTTTTCTCCTATTATTAAGTTATTAGATATAAGTTAATAGTTATACTGCTTTCATTATAAAGAAATAACCACCCTCTAAACTGTGACTTTTATCACTGTCAGACTTCTTCAAAAGTTTTGAAATTAACCAGGAGTCCGATAAAACGGCATTATACGGAACTAATGTCCTAGTATATTATGCTTTTTTTGAATAGATTTGTCGGATATAATAGAATAAAGTCGAAAATTGCAGGTGATTAATCTGGACAACATTGTTATTACTGGTTATGGAATTAAAGCCCCTGGGATTTCAGATAAATCTAATTTCTTGAATGTTCTAGAAAATGGGATTTGCACTCAAAGTCTATTAAAAAATGATCCTCAGCACGATTTCCCACCAATTGTTGCAGGAAAAATAGATCAGGACTTTCACCATATTAAAGGCAGAAGCTATAAACGCTACGCTCGTTCAACAAGATTAGCTATTGCAGCTGCATTAGATGCAATGGATATGGCACACTTAAACAATTATGAACCACACAGAGTTGCTGTCATCATGGGAACTTCCGCAGGATCCATTACTGAAATTGAGGAGCACTCTTCTGTGGCATTTAACTTAAAAACAATGCCAATTCAAGCCATCTCCTGGGTCGATAGCCATACCTTATCTGAATCTATTGCAGAAGCCCTCGGTTTGAATGGCCCATCTTTTACATTGACAACAGGATGTACAGCAAGCATTGATGCAGCGATGATGGGTAAATTATTACTTGAGTCCGGGACAGTAGATGCTTGTATCATTGGTGGTACAGATGCTCCTCTATGTCAGTGGACAATTAATAGTTTTCAAAAATTAAAAACTCTTTCTACTGAAACTAGTATTAACGAAGCAGGCGTTCCTTTTTCAAGTAAAAATCAAGGGTTTGTACTAGCAGAAGGTGCCGGAGTACTTGTATTAGAAAAGGAGCAATCCGCACAAAAGCGAAAACAACAAATCTACGGGAAAATTGATCAGGTTGTCTCAAGGAATGAAGGTCAGAAACTACTATCTTCAGATAAATCTGGGCAACATATGCTTAAAGTGTTTCAAGATACTGTAGGAGAACATAAACCAAGCTACGTTAACAGCCAGGCGCTTGGTATTGAAACAAACGATAACATAGAAAAATTTATTTTAAAAGAGACATTCGGATCTGAAGTACCGATTACTTCCATCAAAGGAACGATGGGACATGCATTTGGTGCAATGGGTGCAATACAAATCATATCGTCTCTAATCTCAATGGAATACGGCTTTATTCCTCCTACCATCAAAACCACAGGTGATGGATTTGAAGATATCCCAATTATATTTGAACCGAAATCGAAAACGATCGAATCTGTGTGTATTACAACCCATGGAAACAGCGGGAATAATGCCTGTTTATTATTGAGCAATGCCTAGGAGGACCTTTTTCCATGTTTTTTCTTTTATTATGTTTGATTGCGAGTATTCCACTTTGGATTGGAATCACCATACTCGTCTTATTTAAAAATAATAACCTATCAAAAGTCATTTTTCTCTTTTTGCTATTTTCAGCTTTTTGGCAGCTGGATGTTTCCTTTTTATATGCTGGTGATTTTCTAGAAAAAGAGCAGATAAAGTTTTTATTTATTCTATTCCGATTTGGCTCAATTATGGTGACCGCAAGCCTATTTCATATTGCCTATATGATCGTCCAAGAGGAATTACCAAATGAATCTAAGAGTAAATGGCGTAAATTGGTGAACCGCAAAACGCTTATTTTTTTCTACACTGTTTCCTTTTTAGCCTATCTTACAAGCTGGAGCCACGAAGGAGTAAAGGACCTGGAATTAATTCGAACAGGGACAATTGATTTTTATTTTCCTGTTTCCGGTGAACTTGGCTGGATTTTTAATTCCAACGTGTTTCTTTTTATATTCAGTGTTTTAATCTGCTTATTGATTAGTAAGGATGTTCAAAATAAGAGTATGCGCTCCTTCTTAATTAATTTTAATATTAATACATCTATTGGATATCTAATTGCGATATTAAATTTATTTCCGGAATCAAGATTGTATCCGAGTTCTATAACTGTAATGGTTTTTGCTATTGCACTATTAATTTTAGTCAGCAGGATGCATTTGCAGGTAGTCGGTGAAATGAATAATAAACTTACAGAACAAAGAAAGTTTCTGAGCCAAGTGATTGATTTGAATCCCAATTATATCTATGCATATGATCAAAATGGCCGTTATACTCTAGTGAACCAAGCCTATGCTAATATATTGGGATTGAACACACATGAAATGATTGGAAAAACAGACAATGACATTTTTCCATTTCCTGATGATTCAAGACATAAAGCTCAAAATGAAACATGGATCATGAATGATGGTAGTAAACAGTTTATTCGTGAGGAGTCCATTACATCTAGAACAGGTGCAGTCATTTGGGTCCAGACATCCAAAATACCCATTAAATCTGAAGAAAGTGACATACTTCTTGCCGTTTCCACCGATATTACAGAGCGGAAACAGTATGAAGATGAAATCAAATATCAGGCTTATCATGATGCGTTAACAGGGCTGCCTAACCGTAGAATGTTTAATGAGGATTTAACAAATATACTTGCTTTTTCTAAAGTAGAAAAAACGCAAAACGCCATTATGTTTCTTGATTTAGACCGCTTTAAATATATTAATGATACGCTTGGTCATGATATCGGTGACCTCCTTTTAATTGAAGTTTCGAACCGTTTAAATCAATTAATTGAGGAAAGATGCTGTAATCGAGCAAAGGTCTATCGCCTTGGAGGGGATGAATTTACGATTCTCCTTCCGAACCATAATGAAAAAACAAGTGAAGTACTTGCAAAGGCCTTACTGGATTCTTTTAAGAATGGATTTACAATCGAGGGCAGTGATTATTATGTTACACCAAGTATTGGAATCAGTCTTTTTCCAAAAGACGGTGATGATGCAAAAACGCTCATAAAACATGCCGATACCGCGATGTACTATGTAAAGGAAAAAGGTAAAAATAACTACCAGCTCTTTACCGAAGAGATGCACTATCATTTTTATCGAAAAATGATTATTGAAAAACAATTGCGGACCGCTCTCGAAAAAGGGGAATTCCAACTTCATTATCAGCCGATAGTTGATTTAACGTCGAATGAGATAATAGCTGTTGAATCACTACTTCGCTGGAACAATGAGTATCTTGGACAGACACCTCCTGACGAATTTATTTCTGTTGCCGAAGAAACAGGGATGATTATGCTCATTGGTAAATGGGTTCTAAAAACGGCGCTGGAGCAAAATTTCCGTTGGCAGAAGAAAGGCTACAAGCCTATTAAAGTTAGTGTAAATGTTTCTGTTATGCAGCTACTTGACCCACAATTTGTCTCAATGGTGAAGAATACAGTGGCAGAATCATCCCTTGATATGTCATATCTTATTCTAGAAGTGACAGAAAGTATTGCCATGTATGAAGCAGAAATCATCATTGAGAAATTACAGGCCTTAAAGGGCCTCGGCATTCAAATTGCAATGGATGATTTTGGCACGGGCTACTCATCCCTTAGTTATTTAAAGAAATATCCACTGAATTCCTTGAAAATTGATCGATCATTTGTGATGGATATGAATCAAGACAATGATAAAAAAGCAATCGTCAAAACAATCGTTGCTATGGCAAAGCAGTTAGATTTAAAGGTAATTGCTGAAGGCGTGGAAGGACAAGAAGAATACTGCTTCCTCTCTTCTATTAGCTGCGACTGCGCTCAAGGCTACGGGATCAGCAAGCCCTTACCTCCTTTAGAGTTTGAGGAGAAATGGTTGAATGGAAAATGTGGTTTGAAGCTTTTTTAAGATTAGAAATGACAGAAAGAACTGCTAAATCATAATTAATATCCGATCATTTTTTTATGATTTAGTAGTTTTTAACGAGCTGGATGTATTGCTAGTAGCGCATATTATGGACGAGGTATGTTTATATTTATATTTTTATTGTGTAATTAACATATAGTGTTATTAGAATTTATTACTAAAATATATATTACTAGCAAAAAGTAGAAGGTTTTCTATTTTTAAATAAACAAACGCTGGTTTTTAGCTATTATTCATCAAATGATGAATAGATAATAGTCTAAAAATCAGCGTTTGTTGTATTATGCTCCATTACTGTCATTGATGCTCCTTTAAAAGGTTTACTAATTCATATGAAATGATTTGGAGCGGCTCGCTAGTTTTTTTCGTTAAACAGAGCATGATCCCGCCTTCGATTGTAGCAGTCATCATAAGTGCCAATGATTCTGCAGCTTCTTTGGAGAATCCATCCTCATATAGCTTTCTACGATAAATTCCCTGCATCTTTATGTAGAGATCTGAACAGGCAATTCGGACGGGTTCACTCATTGATCCCATTTCACTAACGATGCTGGTAAAAGTATAACCGGCTATCGTGCCTTGTCGCTCAAAGTCGCCGATTAATTGCTCAATCATCACTTTTACAGCCTCTCTAGTCGATTGGCATCGTTTAAAAATATCCACAATGTCCGTCGTTATCGCGCAACTCATGGAATTGAGGCAGGCAATAAGCAATTCTTCCTTTCCATTTGGGAAATGATGATAGAGTGAGCCCTTCGTAACCTTGCATTCTTTTAATATTTCGTTTAATCCAACGCCTTTGTAACCTTTTTGCTGGAAAAGAATTGTCGAGATGTCAATAATCATTGATTTGGTTGTCATTTTTCGTACTACCCCTCCACCCTATATCCTTTCTTCTTATATTAACAGAATCTTCTGTCAACAACTTAGCAACTGTACTTTTTTAGAGAAAATTTTTATATTTAATAGATCAAACGTTTAAGATCCTCTTTACTAGAAAAAACGAAATACCCATTCTCCTTTTCCAAAATCCCCTCTTCCTTAAGAGAGGATAATGTGCGGTTGACATACTCCCGTGAAGTATGACATAGTTCTTTGAGGTCTGTATCATTTAGTTTAACTTTCAACATTATTTTTCCATTTGTTAAAACTTTTCCAAACTTAGTCGTAAGATAATGTAATATAGTAAAAATAGTCTCTCTTTTCTTCAGAATTGAAAGATTTATGATTCTTGCAGTCGCATCAAATAATAATTTTTCTACCGTCCTGATAAAGCTGATTCTAATGTCTGTATTTATGGCAGAATGATCTAAGACTGTTTCATTATCCAAACAAATCAATTCAGTATCTTCAATAAATACCGCTTTCAATTGACAGTCATCTGATGCACATATCCCATCAACATAGCCAAAAAATTCTCCTTCCTTATATATGTCAACTGCTAGCTGTTCCTTCTGATTTCCATATAATAGTTTTACAATTCCGCTTTTTATATAAAACAAGGTTTGATCCGAATTTAGCTGGAAACTTTTATTTTTTTTAAATGTTTTTTTCTTTCCATAATTTACCGCAAATTCTTTCAATAACATGTTTGCATCCCTCACTATGGCTCATCATAGAGTCAATTATCACAATGTAGTAATTACTCCTGTTACGTTTATTATGGTTATTTTGTGAACATTTTCGTATCCCTTTCAGTTCCTATTCCTCGCATTATTACTCCTATTTTCATAAAAAACGCCTATAGGAACGAATTCCTATAGGCCTCTAACTAAATTTTCAGTTTAAAAATATGAAAAAAGGCATTATAGTCAAGTAACTAAAAAATCTTGTCTATAATGCCTTTTGCAGTAATGTTCTTACATTGTGTATATAAGAATGCTTACATTTTTGTAAATCTACAGATTCACTACGTTTACATTATCATCAAATATATTGGGTATTGTCTTTGAAATTATTTTTAACGGCTCGCTTGTTTTTTGTGTTAAGCAAAGCATCATTCCACCTTCAATAGAAGCCGTCATTAAAAGCGCAATAGAACGGGCATTTTCCTTTGAGTAGCCATCAGCTGTCAGCTTATTCACATAAATATTTTCGATTTCCTGATACAACTCAGCACATGCATTTCTTACAGCATCACTTAATAAGGCCATTTCACTTACAATGCTACTGAATGTGTATCCGGTCAGTGTTCCTTCTGTTTCTAAATTATGAATTATTTTTTCAATCATTGCGTTTGTTGCTTTTTTGGTATTCTGATAACGTCCAAAGATTTCCACGATATCTGTTGTAATTGTTTCTTTCAAAGATTGAAGGCAAGCAATTAACAGTTCTTCTTTTCCATTTGGAAAGTGATGATAAAGCGAACCTTTTGAAATATTACATTCTTTTAGGATTTCGTTTAACCCTACACCTATATATCCTTTTTGTTGGAAAAGCGTTGTTGCGATAGTTATGATTAGTGACTTTGTATCCATTCTTTATCTATACCCTCACATTCCAACCAGTCTGTTTGTAACTTTATTAAAAATAATTCCATAAGTCAAGCGTATTGTTTAGGTAATACTATTGTAATACCTCAGAAAAAGCTAAAAAGGAGCAGCTTGTGCTGCTCCTTGTCTCTCTATTATTTAACAAAATCGTATCTTCTATAATAGACTCGATTTTGGAAGAAAACCTCATCGAATATGCCGGCGCATTTTAATAATTCTGTTTTGTGTTCTGGAGGCAAAACCCTACAGCTTAAATTAGAGACAAATTCAGTAGCACTTTCAAATCCATCGGTACTGCCTCCAACTAAATTATACAGCGGAATGATTAAACTTGACCCCTCCCATTCAAGGTCTGTATAGCTTTGGACACCAATTTCTATATGAGGCAGGAACTCATTCTCACTATTGTTTTGATAATAGTTATTCAGCCGAATAGCAAGCAGAACATCTTGATGTGTAGTATCTAGATCATTCCTAATGGCAAAGCCATCTGGTGTTATTCTATGCCAATCAATCTCTAGAGCAGGTAACGTTCGCGCACTTTCCCGTATCGTTTCTACAAATTCTAAAAAAGTCATTCCTCTGTACATATGTATCATCTCCTTTATTTCGTTTCAGATTTAACCTAGGAGTAATGATTCAAAAGGGCACTAGTTTTTAGTAGTTTGTAATTTCTAACTAATTATAATATTTCTATTAATTTCGACAGTTTCCTTCTATAATTTTGTAAATACATAAAATCGACACAAATTTTATCTAATAAATTTAACTTTTACAATACATATAAAAGAAGAAATGACTCATACTATCATTAGGGACTTGTAGCTCAATGATAGAGCAACCAGCAGTTACATCGTAAACTGTTGTGTATCTTGTGGGTTTGAATCCCACCAGGTCCCATTTCTTTCACTTCACTTTGCTGCAATATAAAAAATAAGAAAATCCCCGCTTTTTGACGGGGATTTTCTTATTTTTTTATTTATTATTTTTCATATATAGAGCATCGTTAATTGCATTATTCAAGTGATGCTGCTACTTCTTTACCTTTTGAGGAATCTGTTTGTTTTCCTTCTTTAGCGAGGATATTCATTGCTGAGTATCTATCGGCAACTAATGATAAGGCAATCGCAGCTACAACACCTACTACAGAGAATATCATAAAGTTCACGAAGTTTGGTACCGTAAGGGTTAATAAGAAACCACCTAGAATTGGGCCAGTCATTCCACCTAATCTTCCAACACCAGATGCTACACCTAGAGCTGTTGATCTCATTTGTGAAGGATAGAAGGATGTTACATAGGCTTGAATAAAAACTTGAGAACCAGTTGTTGCAGCACCTGCAATGGCGATTAAAATGAAAATGTATACTGTATTTCCACCAAAGCCAAGTAAAGCTAGAGCAATTGCACCTGCAATATAAGACGGGATAATAACTCTTTTAGATCCATATTTCTCACATAGTGGGCTGAGTGCAAGAATTCCAATTACCGCTCCACCTTGAAGAGCAATAAGGAATGTTAAACTTGAATTTAGTCCGTATCCAGCTTCAATCATTAATTTTGGTAACCAAGTATTTAGTCCATATACCATTAATAGGGCACAGAAGAAGGCAAGCCAAAACGCAACTGTGCTTAGAGCTCGATTCTCTTTAAACAAACCAACAACAGGAACTTTTGTTTCTGTAACTTTTACTTCTTCAATTTCATCAGTTTTATTAAAGGTTAATTGTGAGTTAATCTTTGAAAGATTGGCAAATAATTCTTCTTTTCTACCTGTTCTAATAAGATGGCTTGTTGATTCAGGTAATTGTTTAGCCATGAATGGAACAGCAAGAAGTGGTAAACCCGCTACCCAGAATACAGACTGCCAGCCAAAATTATTAATTAAAAGAACGCCAACAGTTGGAGCTAACGCGCCTCCAACGGCAAAGCTTACAAGTGTAATAGAAACTAATTTAACCTTCATTGACCTAGGAGCATAGTCTGTAATCAATGCAGCAACGTTCGGCATGATGCCGCCAAGTCCTAATCCAGCAATAAAACGATAGATGGCAAATGTCGTACCATTATCAGCAAAGGCACATAATAATGTAAAAGCACTAAATAATAGAGTGTTAATAAGAATAACTTTCTTTCTTCCAATACGGTCTGCTAAAATACCAAAAATGATTGCACCAAACATCATACCAAATAGTCCATAGCTTCCGATTGTTCCTGCTTCAACGGAAGTCATACTCCACTCTTCCATCAAAATTGGAAGCACAGTTCCATATACTGATAAATCATAACCATCGAATAGAATAACCATGAAGCTCCAGATAAACAAGATTAAGTGAAAACGGTTAAACTTACCATTATTAATTATTTCATTTGGGTTTACTTTAGCCATTGTAATCTCCTTCTCTAATTGAAATCGCTTTTATTTTTTAGTGTTCAATATTGTGGAAAAGTCTGAATTTTGAAAATACTTAATGCGGAATTCTGCAAAATCCTGATTATTGTCGGCCTATCCTGATGTCCTCGTCGTTCTGTCTGCCGTATTCTCTGTCGACATTCACAAATTTTGATGTAGATTTTTTGCAAAAATTCAAGACTGCTTCTGTTTTTAGATACACTTTACCGTCCAACAGATCCAGAGTGGAGACTTGCTGACTTAGAAACTTCTGTTCTAGTTCTTATGTAAAAGTACTTGTATCTAATTTAAGTCATGATCGTTCTTTTTATATAACAGGTCCTTCTCTTTTCATAAAAACATTATTGTAGTTTACTACCATTTCCATCACCTCCTAAAATTCTGCTTTTCTAATTTTCAGTATATTAATATTTTCTATTAGAGTCAATAAATTTTTTTACCATATTCATGTTGAAAAATATAAAAACAAAAAGTAAATTTCTGATAAATTTTTATTTCAATTTAATTATTTTAAATCAAAACATAGTGCTTAATTTACCGTTTTTCCCTATATTATTAAGCTTTTTCTACTATTTTCGTTGGTTCATGTTGTAGAAAACATAGTATTGTGAAATAAATAACAATCGAAAAATCCCTAAAAAAACAGTCCGTTCATTACATTTGTTATAAAATATTTCTATAATTACTTTGAATAATCCAAAAAAACTGTTATAGTGATATTTTTTTGACTACTCGAACTTTGAGTGGATCATCATTAAATATGCTCGAGTAACTGTAAAATAAAATGCTAAAAATAATCTGGAAAGAAATATTTATTGCAATGCAATTCGCCTATTACGCAGACAAACATAAAAAAGACGGCAATTTTCACTGCCGTACTTTCTTCTTTCGTTTAGTGTATTTTATGTGAAAATGGTTTATGATCTTGTTGAATCACGAGCTGTTTTTGCAGCTTTTCCAATTTCACTCCTGCTTTTGTACATTCAAATATAGTATGCCATTTCTCATCCCTCATAATGGGGTTTGAACTCATCTAATTTCCTTAGAGCAGCTTCAAAATCCTTATTGGAAAGTTTTTTCTCTGCAAATAATGTATATAACATTGCAAAAGCAATTGGAGTAACATCCATATGAAGGTGTAAATTAACCTCTGAGTCTTCATTCTCTAGCTCCACTTCTTCCTCTGGCTCCACCTCAGCTACAGGTTCGGCTTCTACTTCTAGCTCCACTTCTTCCTCTGGTTCCACCTCAGCTACAGGTTCGGCTTCTACTTCTAGCTCCACTTCTTCCTCTGGTTCCACCTCAGCTACAGGTTCGGC
>NZ_JBHZRC010000001.1:777183-1600961 GCF_043641075.1 Niallia oryzisoli
CTGGTTCCACCTCAGCTACAGGTTCGGCTTCTACTTCTAGCTCCGCTGGTTCCTCTGGTTCCACCTCAGCTACAGGTTCGGCTTCTACTTCTAGCTCCGCTGGTTCCTCTGGTTCCACCTCAGCTACAGGTACTGCCCCCACTTCTGGTGCTTTATCAACTGTTAATTGTACATCAACTTTTGGTTGGACATCAACGTTTTGTTCACTATCTACTTTTAGTTGCACATCGACTTTTGGTTCACCTTCAACTTTTAGATCTATATTTATGTTAAGAAGAATATCTATTTTGGTTCCTGCGTCAACAATCGGTTCTGTGTCAACAATTGGTTTTGTTTTAACCATTGGTTCCGTATCAACAATTGGTTCTGTTTCAGCTTTAGGGCGCGCATCTACTTGGGGTCCTTTGTCAACTTTGAGGTGTACATCTATTTGAGAATCTGTATCAACGATTAGTTCTGTGTGTGCATGTTGTGGATAAAAATATTCGTAATCTTTTGAGCAAACATCTTTGTTGTTTTTTACAAAATAAAGGTTTGTACAAAATTCACACATTTTCTGCCTCCATCTTCATTTAAATATTATGAGATAGCATATTCGGACCTGTCCAAAAAGGATGTGTGTTGGCCTAGCAAATAAGCGGATATTTTGTACATAAAAAAAGCGAACTGCTACTACAGTCCGCTACTGATAAATAATTGCTATTATTTCATCCACCGTTTTTCCGCTTTCTATTTCATATAATCCCGGACGTAATTCATTCGAAAGACCGCGCTTTTCAATTTCTTGAGCGAACTCCCAGCCATTTGGTATAATTTTCGCCTGCTCTAAAGCATTTCCTACATCAATGCTTGTCATACCTGTTGAAACAGACAGCATTGTTCGATAGATAACCTTTGCTTCTGTTGCATCCTGCGCCTCTTTCGCTTGTTCCGGTTTAGACGTCTGTTGATTCCATTCCTCTTCCGTATGAATAACATAGCCTTCAGCAGCAAGCCTGCTTTTCATTTCATCTACTGATAATGCCGCTGTCTTTTCCGCTGAATCAAGCTTCTCACTATTCGCCTCACTCGGACCAAGATAATAGGCAGCAGCACAGACAACTACAGCAACAAGAAGACCCCCTGCGAAGCTGCGCAATGAATTAGATGTCATTGGCTACTTTCCCTCCCTCATCTTTCGACTTTATATATGGGGTAAGTAATTGAATAACCTCGTCAGTATTCATTTGCTTTTTCGTTGCAATACTATCAAAAGAATATCCTCGTCTGTGCATTTCAAGGATTTCCCGTAACAGTTGACGATAGGAAGACGTACCAACATGTATTCCTGCTTCCTGCACGGTAATTTCAGCATCAAGCTCCAGTTGACGAATTTGCTGCTGTAATTTATTAATTTCATCCATAAATGTAAAGGACGTTTCTTCTATTTGTTTTTCGAATGCTTTTGAAGTATCCTTGGATTTGCGAAACGACATAATTAATAAAACAATTGATACGACAAACAAAATGGCTATTGCCCATTCCATTTTTGTAATCCTCCCTAAATGCATTTCTATATCTACCATTACATATTATACATTGGTTTGTACCATATTTCGATAAAAAGCGACAAAATGCCACGATAGTCTTAGTTTTATACTATTCCAGATTTTGTATTTATATTAACATCAGGACTATCGACCGTTATATTTGGCTAGTACCTTCTAAAAAGAAAAGCCAAAAAGGTAAAACCTGCTTCGGTTTTCCTTTTTGGCCGTAGAACCATCTCCTGATACTTTCATCTTCAAACAAATAATAACTCATACACTTCATTTAAATGTCGAGCCCTAACATAATCCTTTTCTTGTTTAGAATAATCAATGGCTTCCGTTAAAATATGATTTAAGTAAACATTTTCTTCTTGAGTTAATGCCCTAACAAAATTACCCTCGGAAGCGTAATCATGTGAAGAAATTTTATGATACAGATTTTTACCAACATCATCATTTTCTGTATGGCCGGATAGAATTTCCCTTAAATATTCAAGTGATTGATCCATTCACTACACTCCTTTAGATAGTGGGAACATCCTCGATTGCTCCATTATTCCTCTTTAGAATTTTGATCTTCAACATATGGATCATGCTCAAATGCAGGCAGGTCGCCAAAGGTTGTCATGATTCCTTCCTCATCCAGAGCTTCCTCATATTTTTGATGTTTTTCTGTTGGATAGATGGTAATATTTTTCCCTTCAATATCGGTACCAACAAAATTTTCGTAATCCTCTACATAGCCAACGTTATCATCATAATCCATAAACGTATCGTGGTAGCTTTCTGACGGATATTCAAAATCTGAAGGAGTTTCAGAAGTCCCCCATTGAGCAACCTCCTGCCATGAATCTTCTGCATCAAAGGCTACTGTTTCATCTTGTTCATCCATAGCAAACTTGCCAAATGGCGGCATTAATACACCTTCTTCAATTGGACGATTGGTCGAAATGGTTTGATCGAGACTGTGCTCCTTACAATATAATGTACTAGGTAATGCCTCCAGCCTTTCAAATGGAATTTCCTTTTGACAGGTTAGACATTTTCCATATGTCCCATTTTCAATCGCCCTTAGTGCAGCCTCAATGCTCTCAAGTTCATAATCCTGATGCTGATGAAGTGCCACATCCTTTTCCCGCTCATACAAGTCAGTTCCTTCGTCTGCTGGATGATTATCATAGCTAGATAATTCTCCCATTGATTCATGATAATGACCTTTATTTAAACCAAACATATCATTACTTTCTTGTCTTTCATCAATATCCTGCTTCATATCTAATAACGTTGAACGAAATTTAGCCATTTGCTGTTGATTTAGCGGCATGATATCAACCCTTTTATATTATTTCATGTCTTTATTATTCGATTTTCCTACTGTTATTATTCGAATTGCAAAAAGAAGAAAAGGCTAGTCGGTTAATAATAACTAGCCCTTGACATTGATAGATAGCGTTCAGGTAATTAACTTGGATCATTTTCGTCTAATGATAAACTAAATACCTTTGTATATTCTCCATTGCTGATTTCCTGCTGATCAGCATCTTTTTCTAAAATATCTTCTGTATTAATTCCTTCTGCAAGTGTTGGTTCATTTGTCTTTTGTTGTTTTTTCATAAGCTCCAGACTCCTTTCATACCTATACTCTCCTTGTGTTCATCTTTCATTCATCATTAAGCTATCTATTAGCCAAGGCGAGCATGTAGTACTAAAAAGTTTTAAGGATGGGATAAGAACTTGTCCTTATTTATCCCTTTCCTTCATATGAATAAGTATAAGAAGGAGGGCTTTAAGGTGGTAAATTTGAGGGATTATTTCACATAATATATGAGAAGATTCTTGTTAATTTATACGTACTTGCTAGTTGGTGCTATTATTCAAGGCATGTCCATGTCCTTATTTTTATTTCCACACTCTATCCCTTCTGGTGGAGGAGCTGGGATTGCCATTCTGCTCAATCATTGGTTTGGCATATCCCTCGGCTTTTCTTTATGGCTGGCTAATATTTTCTTTTTAATTTTTGCATTAAATTATTTTGGCTTTACATGGACAGTTAGAACCATCATTGCAGTTGCTACAACATCTACAGTTGTCAGCATCCTTAGTGCCGACCTCTCCCTTCCGCATATCAATATACTGTTTGATATTTTCACAGGCAGTATTTTCTTTGGCATCGGTGTGGGCGTTCTGATTAGAGTGGGTGCTTCCAGCGGCGGCATGGCTATCCCTGCTGTCATGATTGCTTCGTATAAAAAATGGAGTCCTGGAAAAGTCATGATGGCTATCAACTTTTGCATTTTCGTCCTAACTTCACTTGTAATTGATTACAAAATTGTTATTTATGCAATCATATGCCAATTTATTTCAACTAACATGATTGATATAATTTATAACCTGCAAATTCAAAAAGTAAAAATATTATCGCCGTATTGGCGAAAAAAATAGCAGATCCATTATAAGATCTGCTTTTCTTTTAAATACTTAACTATTTTTTGAACAGATTCTTCAATTGTCATTCGGCTTGTATCAATTTGAATTTCAGGATTGTGCGGCTTTTCGTAAGGAGATGATATCCCTGTGAAATGAGGAATAGCCCCACTTCTTGCCCTTTTATATAAACCTTTTGGGTCACGGTTTTCACAAACCTGAATGGGACAATTGACAAAAATTTCAATAAATTCATCCACCTCGAACATATTCCGCACAAGCATACGGTCTTCTCTAAAAGGAGAAATAAAAGCGGATGACACGATCATGCCACTATCTACAAATAGCTTCGCCACTTCCCCAATTCGGCGGATATTTTCCTTTCTGTCTTCATCACCGAAACGCAAATCATTATTTAATCCATGACGGATGTTATCCCCGTCAAGAACATAACTTCGAAAGTTTTGCTGAAACAACTCATAATCGACCGCATTTGCCAAGGTTGATTTCCCTGACCCGGAAAGACCTGTAAACCAAAGCACGCAACTTTTATGACCATTGACTTTATGACGATCCTTCTTTGTCACTATCATATGATGCCAGGTGATATTATTACTTATTTTCATAACCTACATCCTTTATGCTTTTGTATATACTTCCTTCATACCTTCAATCAAAATGTCCACTACTTCTTTACGGCTGAATTCTTTTGGTGGATGCTGTCCGTTTTTCAACATCCCTCTTACTGCCGTACCAGATAGGATGATTCGATCCTGCTGTGTATGTGGACACGTTTTTTCTGATGCCATATTTTCGCACTTTTTGCAAAAAAAACTGTGCTCAAAAAATAACGGTTTAATCCCAAGCTCTTCCTCATTAAATTGACTAAAGATTTTTTGGGCATCATAGGTGCCATAATAATTTCCAACACCAGCATGATCCCGTCCGACAATAAAATGAGTACAGCCAAAGTTTTTTCGGACAAGAGCATGAAAAATGGCTTCTCTTGGACCGGCATACCGCATAGCAGCAGGAAAAACCGACATGAAGACGCGATCCTTTGGATAATAATTGTCAAGCAGTGCTTGATAGCTCTTCATTCTAATTTCACTTGGAATATCATCTGATTTCGTTTCACCTACAAGCGGATTTAAAAATAAACCGTCAACTATCTCCAATGCTGTCTTTTGAATGTACTCATGTGCGCGATGAATCGGGTTGCGGGTTTGAAACCCAACAATGGTATTCCATCCTAATTCTTTAAAATTCTCTCTCGTTTTAAGCGGATCTAAATAATATTCCTTAAATTGATCCTTTTCAGGTTTTCTCACAAGTGTTATAGGACCTGCCACATATGTTTTCGGGCGTTCAAACAGTTTTTTTACACCCGGATGGTTTAAATCAGTTGTTTTGTAAACCATTTCCGCTTCGGTCGTTTTATCGGGAATGTACGTTTCTATAACCTCCATCACACCAAATAAAGTCTCTTTCTGCACAAGTTTAATGGTATCACCAGGCTTTATTTTCATCGCACTCTTTGTATCAACCGCTAAAGTAATAGGAATTGACCAAGGCAAACCGTTAGACAATCTCATCCTATGAACGACTGATTCATAATCTTTTTGTTCCATAAAACCTTCAAGGGGGCTATAGGCTCCATTCGCAATTAATTCTAAATCACTTAGCTCCATATTACTCAGTTCAATACTTATAGTCGTATTATCGATTCTTGCTTCTGGGTCAATTCGATTCACCAATTTCCCGCCATGCGGCCTATTAATATTCACAGCCTTTTCCTCCCCTAAACCAATAATTTGAAAAAGCCAAATAGATATTGCGCTAATCTTCTCTTATTGTCTAAAGATAGATTATTCAAAAATTGGGTGATTGTGTAGATTATGGGCTATTTCCTATATAAATAGGCTCAGAAACCTGTATAAACGCTAGCATCCTATCTAATAATAGAAAGGCTGATTCTTATTGTTGGGGGTGTACTTTCATTGCCGAAGCAAAAACATAAAGGTATGACCATAGCTGCAATTGGATCCATTCCGCTTATTCTGGTCTTAGGTAATTCCATGTTAATTCCGATACTTCCAAAAATGAAATCGGAATTGGACTTATCTCAATTTCAGACTAGCTTAATTATTACCGTCTTTTCAATATCCGCGGCTATAATGATTCCAATTCTAGGATATTTTTCTGACCGATTTACACGAAAAGCAGTGATTATCCCCGCTCTTATTTTGTACGGATGCGGAGGAATTTTAGCAGGCGCTTCCGCTGCGTGGTTTTCTAACGCTTATACTTGGATACTTGCCGGGAGAATCATGCAGGGTATCGGTGCTGCCGGTACAACGTCCATGGCAATGGCTTTAACAGGTGATTTATTTAAGGGCGGAGAACAAAGTAAGGTTCTTGGATTAGTTGAAGCCTCAAATGGATTTGGAAAGGTCGTCAGTCCAATCATAGGTTCATTATTAGCTTTATTGTTTTGGTACGCGGCATTTTTCGCCTTTCCAATTTTCTGCCTTATTTCTATCTTGTTAACGATATTTTTTATTAAAGAAAAGAAAAAGAAAAAAGAGCCTCCTTCGTTTGGGGAATATGTCAAGAGTCTCGTTTCAGTGTTTAAAACAGAAGGACGCTGGCTTTTTGTTGCTTATCTTGCTGGAGCAACCTGTTTATTTACTTTATTCGGAATACTATTCTATATCTCCGACATCCTTGAAAAGGACTATAAAATCGATGGTGTATTAAAAGGAAGTATATTAGCTATTCCTTTGTTGTTTATGACAACAACCTCCTATTTTACTGGCAGCAAAATAGGGAAAAATATGAAGCTGATGAAGAAATTAATTGTTTTAGGATTGCTCCTTATGACTGTATCTTTTGGAGTACTTGTTTTCTTTACTAAGTTAGTTCCTTTTTTTGCGATACTTGTCATCAGCAGTGTTGGAACAGGACTTGCTTTACCATGTATCAACAGTTTTATCACAGGCTCTGTCTCGATGGAACAAAGAGGCTTTGTCACTTCTTTATATGGATCCGTTCGCTTTTTAGGCGTAGCTGTTGGACCCCCTATTTATGGAGCATTAATGGAGTGGTCGCGCTCGGGAATGTTTTTATCTACAGCTGGTTTAACACTCCTTGTCGGTTTATTATGTTTGGCGTTTATTCATGTAGGGAAGAAGGAATCATCAAAAGATACGGAAAAAGAAAAAGATACACTGTTTGAAAAATTACAGTTTACGTAAGGAGATGGAAAAAAGTTGCAAATTTATTTTTCACCCGAGGTCATTACACCAGAATTTCAAGTACTTAACGTACTAGACTCAGCTGATAAAGCAGTCGGAAATGTTGCTTTTTTATTTGATGAAAAAAAGTTGTATGTTTATGGCATTTTAGAAGAAGAAGCCGTTGGAGCTGACTTTAAAGATTTAGTTACACCCTATATTAAAGGATTGGCCAAAGCCAAGCCTGACCTTGATATCCTCTCCTGCCTATATGTTGGATGTAAACAAATCAAATTGAACGAGGAAAAGGAAAAAGAAAAATAGCTCTTTTCACAACGTGCAGCATGAAAGTCCGGCCCCTAACAGGCTGGGCATTTTTTTTTGTTTATTTCTGTACCCAAGGTGTAACAAGGCAAATCCCCAGAACATAAATTGAGTATATATTTTTTAATAAAGCTAATAAGGTATGTTTGGAGAGTGCACCTCATGAGTTTAGCAATTATGTTAATGGGCCTGCTGGTAGGTTTCCTGGTTGGTCTAACCGGTGTAGGAGGAGCTGCCCTGTTAACACCAATTTTAATATTATTAGGAATTAATCCTACCATAGCGGTAGGAACAGATTTGGTCTATAATTCCGTAACTAAATTGTTTGGCTCTGTTCAGCATTGGAGGCAAAAAACGATCAATCTAAGGATAGTGAAATACCTCGCCATTGGAAGCATTCCCAGCGCTTCCTTAGCAGTTGGACTTCTTCACCTTTTTGATTCTTTTTTCCATAACCAGGAGGATGTCATCAAACATGCACTTGGATATGTACTCATATTAGTTGCTATTACCACACTAATAAAAACATTTATGAAGGATATATATGAATTTAATTCGATCCAAAAGAAATCTTTACTGGAGAAGCGAGCCTTAACCATTACCATTGGGGTTGTATTAGGATTTATCGTTGGCTTAACCTCCATTGGGTCTGGATCTTTATTTGCATTAGTGATGATTTTTTTGTATAAGCTGACCCCTGCCGAACTGGTCGGGACAGATATTGCCCATGCATTTCTGTTAGTAACCGTAGCTGGGATTTTACATGCAGGGATTGGGAATGTCGATTACGTATTAGCATTAAATCTTTTAATCGGTTCAATTCCTGGTGTCATAATGGGCAGCACTCTGTCATCCAAACTACCAGCTAAACCACTGCGTGCGATATTAGCCATAATCATTCTCTTTAGCGGAATTAAGCTTATTTAGCGTCTTAAACCTTGTGAAAATAATAACTTTTTCAAATAAAAGAAGATAGTATTATTTTTCTTTCTAATGTCTATCATGGGAATAGCCTAGTAGTATTAGGAAAAAAAGAAGAGGTTGTTTTTGAGGTGAATTATGGAAGATAAAGATATGAAGAAAAAACTTGTCTCAACCAATATTAAAGACAACGTAGACTATTTGAGGCAAGAGCTTGGGGTTGGAAAAAGTTTCGATATTATTCATCTGGATGTCGAATATGCAGAAGTAAAAATGGCGCTTTTTCTTGTTGATGGCCTAATCAAAGACGATCTTCTTCATTTATTAATGAAGTTTTTGGCTAAAGTCAAAAAAGAGGAGCTGGAAAAGGATCGATTAAAAAAGCTCCTTAAAACATATATCCCTTATGTTGAAATTGATACGTCAGATGATTTAAATAAGGTTGTCGATACTGTTCTAATGGGTCCAACTGCTTTTGTAGTTGACGGTATCGATGAAGTTATAGTAATTGATGCAAGGACTTATCCGGTCAGAGGACCGGAAGAGCCTGATACAGAGCGGGTTGTCAGAGGTTCTAGAGACGGCTTTGTCGAAACGATTGTCTTTAATACTGCCTTAACAAGAAGAAGAGTTAGGGACCGAACATTACGAATGGAATTTATGCAGGTTGGCCGCCGTTCTAAAACAGATATTGTGATCTGTTATATTGAAGACATTGCAGATCCGAAAATGATTAAAAACCTAAAAGATACAATAGGTAATATAGACACAGACGGACTTCCTATGGCTGACAAAACAATTGAAGAATATATTTCAGGCAGCTATTGGAACCCCTTCCCAGTTGTCCGTTATACTGAACGTCCCGATACGGCTGCAGTTCATTTATTTGAAGGACATGTCATTATTTTTACGGATGGGTCGCCATCCGCTATGATTACACCTGTTACCTATTGGCATCATGTACAGCATGCGGAAGAATATCGAAACAATCCAATAGCCGGTGCCTATCTGCGTTTTGTCCGCTATTTAGCAATTTTTGGTTCTATTTTTTTAATGCCCCTCTGGTATTTACTTAATGTTGAACCAGGGCTTGTACCAGGAGAAATCGACTTTATCGGACCTAATGACCCTGGTCAAATCCCATTACTTCTGCAATTTTTATTAATTGAAGTCGGAATGGACATGCTGCGAATGGCCGCCATACATACCCCCACTTCACTGGCAACTGCACTTGGACTCGTTGCAGCATTAATGATCGGCCAGATTGCTGTCGAGGTAGGGCTGTTCACAAATGAAGTAATACTGTATTTTTCCGTAGCAGCAATTGGAACCTTTGCCACACCTAGTTATGAACTTAGTTTAGCAAATAGACTGGTACGCATTGGTCTTTTACTTTCAACGGCATTATTCCATACATATGGATATGTAATCGGAATCGTTGTATTTATTTTCATGCTTACCCGCATGAAATCCTTTGGCGTTCCATACCTATGGCCCTTCATCCCATTTAACCTTCGTGCGTTTCGGGATGTCTTATTGAGATCACCTATGCCATTAAAAAATCGGCGTCCGCGTATTCTAAAGCCAAAGGACCCCGATCGATAACAAAAAGCGCTCATAAGCGCTTTTTTGTTTATTAACGATTCCTTCTCTTTCAATTAACTGCTTCTAACCCCATAAAGGATGCAGGCTACTCCCGCAAATATCCAAATCAGCTTCATAAATGAAATTTTGTCCGCAATACCAACTAAGCCAATGGTTGTTGTTATGATTAGAATAAGCGGGCCTATTAAGGCAAGTGAACTGTTTATCATCAGGGCCTTTTCAATATCATTAAATTTAATAAACAAAAAAGCAACGAAAATTTCAATGCTGCCAGAAAGCAGTCGTAATAAAGCCATCCCAATGATTGCCTTTTCCAGAAATTGAAACATAGTTTTCCCCCTAAACACTTTGCTTGCTCTACTATATGCAGCGAAATGGATAAGAAGGACAGGTTCTCTACATTTTTGTAAAAAAGGTAGAGACTCAAACCTAATTTCTTATATTCTGCACTATAAGAATTCTCACCTGCATGTACAGAAAGGAGTCTATCGGCATAACCAACAATTTTTCGGCAGTGCGATTACTTTACCCGGTAAAAATTGACCTTATCAGCTTCCAGCTTTTACTTTTCATACATTTTTTTAAACTTAGAATGGGAATACTAAGAATACTGATTTTAATGGAGGGGCGATCTAAAATGAATAATAATACACTATCCTTTTTTGCCTTAGGCGGCATTAATGAAATTGGAAAAAACATGTATGTTGTTCAGTATGGAAATGATATTATTATCATCGACTGTGGTGGTAAATTCCCTGACGAAAGTTTATTAGGGATTGATTTAATCATTCCTGATATCACTTACTTAGAGGAAAACAAAGAAAATATTCGTGCCTTAATTGTGACACATGGACATGAAGACCATATTGGAGGAATTCCCTACTTTTTAAAGAAGTTAAACGTTCCAATTTATGGCTCTCGTTTTACCCTGGGGTTAATTGAATTGAAATTAGATGAACATAAGCTTTTGCGTGATACAAAGCTAATCCCAATTGATTCTGAGTCAAAGCTTGAATTTGGACAAATCAGTACCAGTTTTTTCAGAATCAGCCATAGTATCCCGGATTGCTTAGGCGTGGTTTTTCATACACCAGAGGGAAATATTGTTCATACAGGAGATTTCAAATTTGATTTAACCCCTGTGAATAATCAATACTCAGATATCCATCGAATGGCTGAAATTGGTAACCAAGGAGTCCTGGCACTTATTTCTGAAAGCACAAATGCAGAACGTCCTGGCTTAACCCCTTCTGAAATGCTTGTCGGCGGGCAAATTGAAGAGGCATTTATGAAGGCCGAACAAAAAATTATCATTTCCACATTTGCCTCCAACATCAATCGGGTTCAACAAATTGTAGAAGCTTCCATCAAAACGAACCGAAAGCTTGCATTGCTTGGACGTAGTATGGTGAATGTGGTATCTGTTGCAATGGAACGCGGGTATATCAATATTCCAGATGGGATGATAATTGAACCACACGAAGTGGATCAGCTTCCTCCGGAGAAGGTCGTAATTTTATGCACGGGCAGCCAGGGTGAACCCTTAGCAGCACTTTCACGATTATCTACTTCAAGTTATCGCGATGTTTCTATCTTACCAAACGATACCGTGATTCTAGCTGCATCACCAATTCCAGGGAATGAAAAAGGTGTTTCACGAATCGTTGATAACTTATTTATACTAGGAGCGAACGTGATCTACGGTGGCTCTGCTAAAACAGGTATGCATGTATCAGGACATGGCTATCAGGAAGATTTAAAATTAATGATAACATTAATGAAACCCGAGTATTTTATCCCCATTCATGGTGAATACAGAATGCTCCATCATCATCGGTTATTAGCAGAATCAGTCGGAGTAGAAAAGAACCATACATTTATCATAAATAATGGTGATGTTGTTGATATACAAAATGGATTGGCACGGCAGACTAGAAAAGTAGCGTCAGGAGATACTTATATCGACGGCTGGGGTGTTGGCGATGTCGGTGACATTATCTTAAGGGACCGCAAGCAGCTTTCTGAAGACGGCATGTTAGTGATCGTGATTACAATCAGTAGAAATGAAGGAAAAATGATTTCCGGACCTGACACCATTTCTCGCGGATTTGTTTTCGTTAAGGATTCTGAATACCTCATTAAAGAAGTAAATCATCTTTCGAAAAAAGCGATTGAAGAATTACAGAAGGAAAGTAGACATCTCCAATGGAAAGTTGCAAAACAAACGATCAAAAAAACAGTTGGTCAATATGTGTATGCTGAAACAAAAAGAAAGCCTATGATCCTCCCCATCATCATTGAAATTTGATCGATGACAAAAATAAAAAACAGCTTTACAGCTGTTTTTTATTTTTTTAATATAGGTCATCTTTTTCTATGTCGTTAGTAAGGTCTTTTCTTTGAGGAGACAGCTCCTCTGAGGCCTCCGTCTGAAAACGTAAGCTTGTAGATGGATTAATCTTTTCTTGACTATCTTCTTTCGTAGCATTATTAGAAACATACTTATGAAAGAAGTATTCAAACAACGTAACAGCTAGAGCTGCAAGTAAAGACACGGTAAATATATTGTCACCTCGAGTAAAACTTTCACTCATAGACCAAATGACCAATAACGCAAGTCCAAAATCTGCAAGCGTTGCCATAGTATTATTCGTTTTTGGTAATATCAGCCTATCCCCAATCAAATAAGAAACGATTCCTAATACTAATGAAATTAAGAATACATTTCCAAATTCCATTCCATAGAATAATCCTAGAATAACATACAAAAGAACTAGATTTGAAATAAATTTGATTGTAAAATCTTTTACATGTTTCAATTTTTTCAGCTCCTTTTAAATGTTATTATGGTTATTTAATTGACTCCTATTCGTTCATCCAACACTTTTTCTTTCCCTTTATTCCTACAAACGAAAAGAAGATCCCCAATTGGAACCTTCTCCACTCATTTTATGAAAGCTAACTTTCTCATTTACCTTGGTGTAAACCGCACTCTGATTTTGAAAACCCTGCCCATCGTCCAGCGCGTTGATCCTCATTGCCCAAAACTGGCTGTGTACAAGGGGCACAGCCTATACTTGAATAACCTTTATCGTGTAATGGATTAAAAGGAAGTTTGTTTAATTGGATATAGGTTTGGATATCCTCCCATGTCCAATGGATAATAGGACAGATCTTTATTTTCTGGAATTTATCATCTTTATTAATAAATTGTGTCTTGCTTCTTGATGGAGACTGGTCTCGTCGTAAACCTGATATCCATGCCTTGGCATCCTTTAAGGCCTCTTTTAGTGGAACCACCTTCCGCATATGGCAGCAAAGATTTGGGTTATGTTTCCATAACTCGTCTCCATACCATTTTGCCTGTTCATCTAAAGAGCTTACAGGTTTCACTTTTGTAATTTGTAACGAAGGATACCGTTCTTTTACTTTTTCAATTAATTCATAGGTTTCTTTAAAATGCAGCCCGGTGTCCAGAAAAATAATTTTAGCTTGTTTATTCACCTTTGAAATTAAATCTATTAGTACGATTCCCTCTGCACCGAAACTACAGGCATATACAATTTCATCGCCATATTCGTTAAATGCCCATTTTAACACATCGAAATAATCCTTGAGATTACCCAGCATGCCTTCAACCTTTTTATTATCCCAATTTTCATACGATAATATTTCTGACAATAGTAAGCCCTCCCTTTCCGATGCCATCGTGACAATCAGTCAAATGTCAATGTAATACATTCGTTATTTCGAACGATTATTTTATTCATATAATTTATATGCCCATATTGGGCATATGAAACAATCGCTCTGATCCACGAGCCGTGACCAAATAGGAGGATATTTTCTTGCTGTTTATATTTATCGAGAAAGTCCCTAATCCGCTTTTCCAGGTTTAATACACTCTCACCCAGGACTATTTCCTGAGGATTATCCTCCCAACCCCTTCCATAGGCTTTAAAAAGCTCTTCCTTTGGACGCCCTTCAAATGGTCCAAAATCCAACTCATCCAACAGCCCCTCGGTTTCAGCACGATAACCATATAATTGAGCCGTTTGATGTGTCCTCTTCAAGGTACTGGCCAAAACTAAATTAAATGGAGCTAATGTAGAAAGAAGCTTTTGATTTTCATGAATTTCTACCTGAAGCCTTTCGGTTATAGGAGAAATATCAATATCCCTTTTTCCTTGAAGCAAGGTCTTCTTATTCCATTCTGTTGGTAAGTGTCTTATGAACGTAGCTCGCATTCAGTTTCCTCCAAATAAAACGTATCACTTCTAAGCCCGCATCTTTGTGTTTCTAAAAGTAATACGTCATTGATATTTACATTTCCTAAATTCACATTTGCCCCTAATTGATTAATAAAATAGCTTTGATGTTTTGTAGTTGGTGCCTCAAAAATGACTTTATTGCTATCGATTCCTTTTACCAGTTCCTGAATTAAATCTGCTTTTAGTCTTCCATTTCTATCATAAATACCAGCTGTACCTGAATCTCTGCCCTCTGTAATGACATATTTGCAGCCTGCTGCTAATAATATATTTATTTCCTCCTGCCATTCTTCAATCGTCATTTCCTGTGCAGAATCCTTTGAACCAACCTCTGCAATCACGAGGAATTCCTTTTTTATTTCATTAATGATGTCTAGTCGTTCCTCTAGTTTAATATCGATTGTACCATTTGATACCTCTACCCACTCTATACCCAATTCCCTTAAGCAATTTAAAAAATCAGGAAGCTTTTGTTGTAAATAGCACTTTTCAAATAAAGTTCCCCCAAAATAGGGCTTAATTTGATATTCTTTATAAAGCTCAATTTTTTCCTTTATATTTCGAGTAACATAGGCAGTTCCCATTCCAAATTTAGCAATATCTATAATGTGATGAAAATCCTTAAGTATATTCTCTAATTCTCCTATTGGAGTGCCTTTATCAATGATCGATGTTAGTCCAAACTTCCGGTTTCCTGAGGTCCTTTTTGGTAATTTTAAAAATTCCATCGGGAATGCGCCTCCTCTATATATCTAGGATAGATTATTCATTCATTGGGTAAGTGTGTAGATATTGGGCTTTTACCATTGGAAATAGGCCATTTTGCTTACATGATTCTCTAGTAAAAATCGAGTGAAATCAAAAACAAACGTTGCTGGATAACGGACGAAAGTAATCAGTTAAGTTGTGTAATTAGCACATACTGTATTTTTCATTAAATTAGTTTACCATAATATGATTATGTAGTTTTATATTCGGCAAACTCGAGGCCTTTTTGTGTAATTAGCACATAATGCTGCAAGAAAATTATCATTATAATTCTTTTTCCATAAGGGATTTATTATCGTGTTCATCTAATACATTTTTTTCAAGGAAATGGAGAAAGTAACAACTAGCGCCTAGAATAAAGGAGGGATTGAAATGGAGAATACAAATCAGTTTGTTGAGAAATTACATGAAAAACAACAAAAAGATGAACAAAATCGAAAACGCCAAGGCAGAGGGAATCCAAGTGGTAAGCTGCCAAACAAACAACATTAATTCATATACAAAAAGAACGCTTGATTTATATCAAGCGTTCTTTTTGTATAGAGAAGTACTGGGACCTAACTTTCTAGGTCTGATCTTTTACCAGGCTCTTCCTTCCGATTCGTTTCATTTCCGGTTGTCGATGTGTAGCCAACCCGGTAATGAAAATCCTTTTGTTGCTTTAATGCGTTAGGCATCCTATATTGTTCTTTATCTTGAAACTCGCCTGCTTTTGACATCGCTTTGCACCATCCCTTAACATTCTGCTTTGTCAAAATGGAGCGGCGGCGGTACAAGCCAGCCTTTTTCTTTCAGCAACTTAAGTGTTTTTGCTGCATATTGCGCTTTTTTCATATGGAATTGACCATACATCATAGCAATATCCTCACGTATGCACTGTCCGATAACAGTACTGCAGCTTACAAGACCAGCAGCAAGATCAACACCAAGCTGATTGGCAATTTCCGGATCCATAAAACGTGCACCTGGAGGAATCTGCTCCAAACAAGCCTTTGGACGTTCTGGTGGTGTAGGTGGCAGCCCGACACCATTTTCTTTTAAAATGATTTCGACCTCTTCAATTTCAGCCTTTGTTCCATTTTCTACTACGTCCTCAACCAGTTTTTTCAAATCCTCATCACCAATATGATTTAAAAGCGTTTCATATCCGGCCACAAAGGCTTTTGATGCAGTTAAATGTGTCCACAATGCAAAAACCTCTCCATAATGCATTGGCTCCTCTTTCGGATTTCCGCTAAGTATACCCATAATCATCCCCCTCAATTTGTACATAGCATTGCCCCTTTTTCTAGAGTGGCAGCATTAGTAGGTTGCCACTCATCTAACTTGAAAATGAGAGGAATATTTAACCAATTTTCTTTCTTCTATATATATAGACAGAAAAAGATGCAGGATAAATAAAAAACAGCGATCCGTAGAACGCTGCTTTTAGTCATTTTCGACTTATTTTTTTACTTCAGTCGCTCCAGTCACTTTACCTTCGATTACTGCAGCAGCTTTAAGATCTTCGCTTGCGAAGTATACATTACCATCGATTGTAGCATCAGCTGTTAATGTGAAGCCTTTTGCTTGTACATAAACATCACCTTTTACAATACCAGCTTGTACTTTGAAGTTCTCAGACTTCACTGTCATTTTTGGCACAGTTAATGTAAATCTTTCAAGCACATTGTGGTTCTCATCTTGTGTATATGGAGCAAATTTACGATAAATGTTTTTGCTTGGATCATTTTTATCGTGGAACTCACCTGCAACAACTAGTTCATCTTTAATTGTAACATCATTTAGAATCGCAAAAATCCATGTTCCCTTTTCACTAGCTGCTTTCTTTAATGCTTCTCCATCTTTTACGATTGATGCTGTAGTCACAACATCAGCATCTGCTGCTGCAACTTCTTGAGCCCCAGTTACTTTACCTTCGATAACTGCAGTAGCTTTTAAATCCTCACTTGCATAGTAGATGTTTCCATCGATTGTAGCATCAGCAGTTAATGTAAAGCCATTAGCTTCAACGTAAACATCACCCTTAACTGTACCAGCTTGTACTTTGAAGTTTTCAGACTGTACAGTCATTTTTGGTACAGTAAGTGTAAATCTTTCAAGAACGTTGTGCTGTTCATCTTGAGTATATGGTGCAAATTTACGATAGATATCTTGTGCTGCATCACCTTTGTTGTGGAATTCACCAGTGACAACAAGCTCTTCATCCATTTTAATGTCATTAAGAATCGCAAAAATCCATGTTCCATCCGCACTCGCTGCTTTCTTTAATGCCTCTGCATCACTTACGATTGATGCTGTAGTAACAGCATCTGTTGTTTCTTCCACTGCTTTCTCTTCTGTTGGTTCATTTGCTGCTGCTTCATCAGCTGGCTTTTCTTCATCAGCTCCACACGCCGCTAAAGTCCCTACTAATAATGTTGACGCTAACAATGCTTTGAATTTCATGTGCTTTTCCTCCTAGGATGATAATAATACTTCCTGAAATCAATTTATCATATTTTGTTTATCGATAGACGTATTGCATATGTACATTTTGTGAATTTATGATCATAATAAATTCACATTTTATATGGTAAAAAACTGTTGTTTAACCGAAAAAAAGACGCATGCAAATGCACACGTCTTTTTTCATTATTTATTGATTTGTTTCAGTAGATCCAGTCACTTTTCCGTCAATGACAGCTGAGTTTTTTAAATCTTCATTGGCATAGATAAGATTACCATCAATTGTTGCTGTTTTATCTAGTGTAAAACCTTGTGCTTCTACTACTACATCACCTTTAACAGTACCGCCTTGGATTTTAAAATTCGGGCTTTGTACGGTTAGCTTTGGTACAGTTAACGTATACGAAGCAGTTATATTATGATTTTCATCTTGTGAGTATAACGCAAGCTTTCGATAAATATCCTTCGTTGCATCATTTTTATCATGGAACTCTCCGGCAACGACTACTTCATCATCAACAGTTAGATCTTCAAGGATGGCAACAATCCATGTCCCTTCTTTACTCACTGCCTTTTTGAATGCATCCGGTTCATTTACAATCGATGCAGTTGTTAATGCATCGGTTGTTTGCTCCTTGTCTGCATCTTCTTTTTCAGTTTCTTCAGTAGCCGCATTATCCTCTGTTTCCTCTGCAGCTTTATCCTCATTTTCTGTTGTTGCGTTGTCATCTGCAGCTTTGTCATCATCACCGCCGCCACAGGCAGTTAATAGTCCTACTAAAAAGATTGATGTTAATAATGCTTTCCACTTCATACTTTTTCCTCCTTAACGTTTTTAATATTAAACTTTTTCATATTTTGCCTATAAAAAAACTTAATATACGTTATTGCTGATTATGTTATGGAAATGCTTCTGCTTTACACGTAAGTAATTGTTATTGCTGCAACAAATGGTTGATCAACCTTTGTTCTTAGCCCTTCACAGGTCTGCAAATGAGAGATTTGAGCGATGAGTAGGAATCTTTTTGCTCTACATGTATCTTTTCCTGCAAGCGTAAAAACATGCATGTTACGATTTAAGCAAAAAAAATCCCATTCGGGACTTTTAATGGTTTTCATTAGAGAAATAACAATAAGCTTAAAGCCATAACAGCCATCCCACCGATTAATCCATAAATCGAAGTATGCGCTTCATCATATTTTTTTGCAGCAGGTAGCAATTCGTCTAGGGAAATAAAAACCATGATACCAGCTACAGCGGCAAAAATAATACCAAACATAATATCATTTAAAAATGGCATCAGCACTAAATATGCGAGAAAGGCACCTATGGGCTCTGACAGACCTGATAAAAATGAAAGCTTAAATGCCTTTTTCTTACTTCCCGTAGCAAAATAAACAGGTACCGAAACAGCAATGCCTTCAGGAATATTATGAATCGCAATCGCTGCTGCAATAGCCATCCCTAATGCAGGATCCTGGATTGCTGATGTAAACGTTGCTATGCCTTCAGGAAAGTTATGAATTCCAATCGCAAGCGCTGTGAATGTTCCCATTTTTAAGAGCGCCGGATCATTTGCTGCTGATACGGGCTGTTTCATTTCCTCCACTCTTTTTAACTCATGGGGATTGCTCTGCTTCGGGATAAATTTATCAATCAACGCAATCATTAGCATCCCAGCAAAGAAGCCGCCGACAGTTGCCCAATTTCCCGGCACCTTCCCCATTGCACTAATGAGGGCATCCTTTGCTTTAACGAAAATTTCAATCATCGAGACATAAATCATTACACCAGCGGAAAATCCAAGTGCTAATGACAAAAATTTCGTATTTGTCCTTGACGTAAAAAAGGCCAATATACTGCCAATTCCAGTGGCTAAACCTGCTAATAGCGTAAGGCCTAATGCAAATATTACATTTTCCGGCATCTATTTCCTCTCCTTTATATTTCCTCTCCTCTATAAATCTTTTAGACAAGCTAAAATATGTTGCGCAAAGGCAATTTTTATTACAAAAAAATATCTGCTTTACCATATGCATATTCTCTAAAAAAGTTTCCTGTGCACAACATTTTAATCTAAAGTAAAAACACTTTCAATTAATACGCTTATAAAAACACTAAAAAACGTGAAAATATTATTCTCGACTAATTAATCCGATTTATTTTGACGCTCTTAATAAATATTTGAATAAATAAATTGAAAGATTAAAAATTACATACTATTATTAGAAGATAATATACTTTTTTCTTTTCTTTTTAAATCCCCCCAAAACCATGATTCCAAGACACCAATAGTTGTTGCAGCTTTCTTAAGGACATGCCTTTTATAATAATAATTGAAGGAGGGACAGAATTGGATAATGAACAACTTTTAACATTTATTACCGTTTATGAATTTAATAATTATTCACGGGCAGCAGAGTATTTAAATCTAACTCAGCCAGCCGTAACAGCCAGAATTCAAAAGCTTGAATTAGAACTTGATTGTAAATTGTTTTATCGAGATGGGAAAAAAATACTTTTAACAGAGGAAGGAAAAGCGTTACTTCCACTTGCCCGAAACATATTAAATTATATGAATGAAGCCAAACACACGATAGACCTTTTAAAATCTCCAACGTTAACAATAGGATTATCTCCTGCCTTCTCTGTATTCATTATTTTAGAAATATTATCATTATTAAGAGAGGAAAATAAAAAATCTTTTGATTTAATTGAGGCAATGGATTCAATTGAAATCTCAAATATGATTACAAAGGGTATAATTGATATTGGTTTGGTAAGGGATGTTATTCCATTTAATGATCTTGAGTATCAGTTCCTTTTTCATGAAAAGCTCGTATTCGTTGTAGGAAAAGATCATCCTCTAGCGCAAAAATCCGAAATAACAAAAGCAGATTTAATCGGACAAACGATGATTTGCTATCGTAGGGAAACACCTATCTGGATTAAAATTGATGAAAAATTAGTAGGTGTAGAGGATCTACAGAGAATTGAGGTAGGAAGCTTTGAAATGGTTAATTTAATGGTGAAAAATAACTGGGGATTTAGTATAATTCCTGAGTTATCTCTCGGTAACGATCCGGGTGTTATCAATAATGATTATTGCATCATACCGTTTCCGGAATTTGAAAATCTCACCTTTAATATTGCAGGTATTTATAAAAAGAACTCTCCAAAATTAGACAGTATCCATTTATTTTTACAATTTTTTGAAGCTACCTTAAAGAATAGAAATACAAATTAATATAACAAACAAGCAAATCAAAAGGGCATTTCTTATGAGGAATTGGAAGGATGAAATCTTTCCAATTCTTTTGAGGAATGCCTATTATTGTAATATAGGTTATTTTTGACAAGTTTTGTCGTTTGTATTGATTTTTTGCCTAAATGCTTTAAAATAATGACATACATTGTAAAGTTAATGTAAAGATTATATTAAACTTATTGACAGCAAGGAGGTTTTATAGCTATGAAAATCGCTGAATATTGCGGTAATTTTGAACTATCCATCATCCAGTTCATCTACTCCCTGACGGATGAAGTAAATGAAAAAATTAAAAAAAGGAAGTTATTTTACAAAGAGCAAATCATTCGTTATATTCAAAAATGCATTGATTCATTCTTTATACAGCACAATTTGAAAGCTGCTCTCCTACAAGCGTACAAAAACGATGTGTTTAACACGATTATGTTTAAATTAAAGAACATATTAAAGGAGAATCATATTTTCCAATGTATATAAATTCCAAAAGTCAATAAAAAGAGAACTTTTCCTTACAAGCAGTAAAGGTAAAGTTCTCTTTTCATTAATATTACTTAACTGGTTCTTTTACATAGTTTTCTTTATTTAAACCAAGGAAATTAACAGCATTTTCGCCAAGCATCTTTTTCTTATCCTCTTCAGCAAGCTCCATCACGTCAATTACTTTACCAGATGGAATTTCACGTAATACGAACGGATAATCAGAACCTGCCATTAATTTATCTGTTCCAAATTTATCAATCATAAATTGAAGATTCTTTGGATCGTATACTAGCGTATCGAAATAAAGCTTCTGCGCATAATAGCTTGGTTTTTCTTCTGTTGTACGAATATTCGGCCATGATTCCCAAGCCTGATCAATTCGAGCCAGCACATACGGGAATGAACCTCCACCATGTGAGAAGCAAATTTTTAAATTAGGATATTTTTCTAATATACCGCTAAAAATTAAGCTTGCTGCAGCCAAAGCTGTTTCAGATGGCATACCGATTGAATACATGAAATTATGTCTAGGCATTCTTTCCACACCAACAGTTGCCCATGGATGAACAAAAATAGGAACATCCATTTTAGCTGCCGCTTCAATGAATTTTAAAATTTCAGGATCATCAAGTGTCTTCCCATTTGCATTACTGCCGATTTCAATTCCTTTTAAACCTAATTCATTAATTGCTCTTTCCATTTCAGCAATGGCTAAATCAGCATCCTGTAAAGGAACTGTTCCCAAACCGACAAAACGATTAGGATATTCTGCAACAACAGAAGCAATGAAATCATTTTGTGCTTTTGAAAGCTCTAAGCATTTTTCCGCATCTGCCCAGTACGCGAATGTAACCGGAATAGGAGAAAGAACTTGTACATCGATACCTTCTTCATCCATTTGAGCAATACGTTTTTTCGGATCCCAAGCATTATCATCAATTTTACGGAATGACTTGCCATCCTTATAAATTTCAGCTCCACACTCACAAGTATGTCTTAATGTTGGGAAACGATTGTCACCGTATTTCTCTTCGAAATCAGGGAAATTATCAGGAATAATATGTGCATGAAAATCCACACGAAAATGTTTTTCTTTAGACAAGATGTCCCCTCCTCATTATTTTCTCTTTTTTATATGAAATTACTAGTTTTTATGATTAGTTATGAACCTTTGCAAGATCCTCTTCAATGATTTTACCGTATTTTGCAAAGTTAGGTTTTGGAGATCCGCCCCACTCATCAATTGTTTCCTTACTTGGTTCTAAGCGGCGTGGCTCTCTTGCACCTTCTTCAGGAAATTCTTCCATACCTTGGCTGTACTCCAATGTTAAACCGTCTGGATCAGCGAAGTATAAGAAAATACTTCCAGATGGATGGTGTCTACCAGGTCCAAAAAGAATAGGAACATTTTGATCATTTAAGCGGTTAACTTGTTTACCGATATCATCAATTGTTTCTGCTTGGTATGCAAGATGATTCAATTTATTTTCAGGACCTTTTGTGATGGCAAGATTGTGGTGGTATGGTGTTGGGAATGCACGTAACCATGCCCAAGCTGTTTCTCTGCCTGAAGTGTCAGAAATTCGGAAGTTTAATGTATTAGTATAGAAATCTAATAGTTCGTCGAAGCGGTTTGTATCATATACTACATGCAAGAATCTTGTGATTTTTGCATCCTTTGGAACAAATGGCAATCCCATTTGCATCATTTCTACATAGAATTCATACGTAACGCCGATAATAGGATCTTTGAAACGCAGGGTTCTGCCTTGTGCTAGACTTTGTGTTTCTTTTACACTTAATTCAACTGGGTTTAAGCCTTGCTCTGTCAAGTAGTCGAACACACCTTGGAATTGAGAAGCTTTTTCAAGTTCGAACGCAACTCTTTTTAATCCAGCTTCAGGACCTTGTTCAAGAATTAAATTATGATGATCACGACTGCTTCTTAGGTATACGGTTTCATTTTCCCGCTCAACAAACTGCATACCTACAACATTTTCATAAAAATCTGTTGATTTATTTAAATCTGTTACACTTAATACAACATAGCCTAATTTTTTATAGCGAATCATTAGTCATCCTCCTGTTGCCGTTTTAATTATTTGAATATAATACAAATTTACATGAAATTCGACTTCTTGTCTAATTATATATTTTTGGGAAACACTTTATATATTGAAAATTATTTTTTTATTATCAACGAAATTATTACTCTTATAAAAATGTCAACTAATATGCTTGTTTATAAAAGTAAATAAAATTGGTTCCTATGGTAATAGTTTATAAGAGAGCTTCTCTATCATATCCTTCGTCATAGTTGTTAGATTATATTGGACTGAAAAACCCCACTCCTTCTTCGCAGCAGCAGCATCAATATGATTCGGCCAACTATCAGCAATGGCCTGCCTAACAGGCTCAATCTGATAATCCATCGTAAATGCGGGTAGATATTTTTTAATTTCTGCGGCAAGTTCTTCTGGCGAAAAGCTCATGCTTGTCACATTATAGGCATTTCGATGCTTGAGTCGTAATGGATCTGCTTCCATTACATCTACTATCGCTTGCAGTGCATCCGGCATATACATCATATCCATATACGTTCCTGGTTCCAGATAGGAAGTGTACCTGCCATTTTTAATTGCTTCATAAAATATTTCAACTGCATAATCTGTCGTCCCGCCTCCGGGTAATGCCGTATGAGAAATCAAGCCTGGAAACCGTAATCCCCTTGTATCAACATTATATTTATGAAAATAGTAATCATTTAAAAGTTCTCCAGCTACCTTATTTACTCCATACATTGTAACTGGGCGCAGTCCTGTTTCCTGAGGAGTCATAGCTTTTGGTGCTGTAGGTCCAAATACAGCAATTGAACTAGGAGTAAATAGTTTAGCTTGAAGTTCCCTTGCCGTTTCAAGTGCGTTTACTAACCCCTCCATATTAAGATGCCAGGCTGCAAGTGGATTCCCTTCTGCAGCAACAGATAAAAGGGCCGCTAAATGAATAATTGTATCTGCTTGAAATTGATTTGCTCGATCATAGAACCCTTTCCTATTCATTACATCCAAGAGTTCAAATGGCCCTGTTTGAACTACTTCAGAGTCATTTCTCCTGATATCTGTTGCCAAAACCTGGTCACTTCCATAAAGCTTTCGCAAAAATAGCGTTAATTCCGAACCAATCTGACCTAGGGCACCAGTGATCATGATACGTTTCATGTTATCCCCTCTCCATTCTATACATTTAAGGACGTCTTTCTTCTATTGTATGAACAAGAAAATGAACTGAACCTAGTAACGGAAAATTGATTCTACTCGTAAAAAGCGGGATTCATTAATGAAAAAATCGATAGCTAATTCATTTTCTCATCGATTAAATGAATATAAATTAATTGATATTTCCTATCGGTTAATTAACTATTCAAGTATAATAACAGAGGTATATTAAATTATTTGGAGGCTGTATAATGAAAAAGCTTTATACAGCAGGCATTGCCCTGCTATTGTTATTACTACTTTCTGCCTGCTCTGGTTCTAAAGAAGAAGATAAAAGCACTACTTCAACAGAAGGCGGAACAGAAAAAACAGAAGAAGTGTTTAAAATTGGTGCCATACCGGATCAAAACGCTGCAGATATGAATAGAAGCTTAAGCAAATTAGCTGATTATTTAAGTGAAAAAACAGATCTTAAAGTCGAATATGTTCCATCGGTAGATTACGCCGCACTTGTAACTGCTTTTGAACGCGGTGAAATTCAATTAGCTTGGTTTGGCGGACTTACAGGGGTGCAGGCAAGAAATGTGGTGCCTGAAGCTGAAGCGATTGCACAAAGACCAATGGACGAGGAATTTCAATCAGTTTTTATTTCTGGAGTTAACACAAATATTAAAAGTCTTGAGGACTTAAAGGGTCAAAGTTTTACGTTCGGAAGTGAAAGCTCTACATCTGGTCACTTAATGCCGCGTTATTTTCTAAAAGAAGCAGGTATTAACCCTGAAAAGGATTTTGATGGACAGCCGAATTATTCCGGCTCACATGACAAAACCTATAAATTAGTCGAATCTGGATCAATGAAGGCTGGTGTGTTAAACATCTCGGTATGGGAAGCAGCCGTTGCAGAAAAGAAAGTGGATACAAGTAAAGTAAATGTTTTCTACACAACGCCAAGCTATTATGATTATCATTGGACAATCAATGCGGTTGATGAAACATTCGGTGAAGGTACGAAACAAAAAGTGACTGATGCCATCCTTGCCATTAACAGCAAGGACCAGCCAGAAATCATGGAGCTGTTCCAATCAGATAACTTTATTCCGACCAAAAATGAAAACTATAAGGCAATTGAACAGGTTGCTAAGGAAGTTGGCATTATAAAATAGAAGGTGAAGATGTTGACATCATCAACAAACATAATTGAAGTGAAAAATTTAACGAAAAACTACGAGCGGAAGATAGCCTTATCTTCCCTTTCTTTTTCTATTAAAAAAGGAGAATTAGTGGCGATAATCGGACCAAGCGGCGCCGGCAAAACCACCCTGCTGAATACATTTGCGACCATTATCAAGCCTGATGATGGATTCTTGACCATTGCCGGGACTCCATCCGAAAAACTTACGAATCGCAAAGCTTTAGCCAAAAAAATAGGCCTTATCAGACAGCAGTTCGACCTTGTCGGGCAGCTGCCAGTGATTCATAATGTACTAGCAGGCCGCCTGGCAGATTGGGGATTATTCAAATCTCTTTTATCCCTTATTTTCCCGCAGGAAAAACAGGCTGCACAAAAAGCCTTAGAAAGAGTGGGACTTGCTGATAAGATAAAGGATCAAACCGCAAAATTATCCGGTGGAGAACAACAACGGGTGGCATTAGCCCGCCTTCTTTTACAAAAACCGGAAATTATCTTGGCAGATGAACCGGTTGCTTCATTAGACCCTGCCCGCGCAGAGGACATTCTTTCCATGTTAACAAAGCTTGTAAAAGAGGAGAATCAAACCTTAATTACCAGCTTGCATTCAGTTGATTATGCAAGGAAATATTTTACAAGAATCATGGCCATCAAAGACGGTCAGATTTTTTTTGATTTGCCTGTAGATGAAGTAAGTGATGAATTATTGTCTGATCTTTATCTGCTAAAGGAGCGGTCAGATAATGCTGAATCTTAAACACACGTTCCAGCTGCAGCGAAAAAACATTTTAACGATTTTTCTTGCCGCAGCGTTTATTTGGAGCTTGTTTGCCGTTACTTGGAGTGAAGATTTGGTTCATTCCGGAGGCTTAGCTACCATCAAACAAGTCTTAGTTGCGCTCATACATCCTAATTTATCACAAGAAATTATTCAATTAGCCATCGAATCCACATGGATTACATTAGCTTATGCAGTTTGTGGTATGACCTTGGCAATCGTTATTGCCTTTTTCTTGGGTATTTTTGCCTCGGGGATTCTGCATGAACATAAGGGATCAAAACTCATTTCCAAGGGAATCTTTCGGGGGATTCTTGGATTTTTGCGAGCCATCCATGAGCTGGTTTGGGCGTTAATTTTTGTTGCCATTTTTGGCCTTTCTCCCCTCTCCGCTATTTTAGCGTTAGGCATCCCATACGGAGGGATATTAGGCCGTATATTTGCTGATATGCTAAACGATGTTCCGAAAGAACCCATTCAGGCACTCCGTTCATCTGGTGCATCTAAACTGCAATGCCTTCTCTATGGCTATTTCCCTCTTGTTCGTGCAAATATCATCAGCTATACAATGTATCGCTTTGAATGCGCCATCCGCTCATCAGCAATTATGAGCTTTGTTGGCCTAGGGGGACTTGGTTTTCAAATCCAATTATCCTTAAATGACTTAAAGTATGACGAGGTCTGGACCTTTCTCTTCTTTTTAATTGGAATTGTCGTACTCGTTGACAGCTGTAGTGTTCATATCAGAAAAGGAATGCATGAGGCAAAAAAAGGCTTTACCTTTGTTACATTTTTCTCTCTCTTAACCATCGTTTTGATGGTACTGTCGTGGGGATTTATTTTTATTTTTGAGCAGGCGAGCTTAAAGGATTTACTCTCAGAAAAAAATGCCTATTATGCACAGAAGTTTTTTGCAGGATTATTCGGAATAGGTGGAGTGGAGCAGCCTGCTTTTTTAAGCAGTGAGTCCTGGAAAGAAGCGCTCAAGCTTACATATGAAACATTAAGAATGAGCGTCATGGCAATAGGCTTTTCAACGATAGCCATGTTTTTAACCGTCATACCTGCTGCAAGAAATATTGCAGATGGGTCCCTTACCTTAATTAGAAAATGGTATAACTGGCTCTTGTTTGGCTTCGTACGAATGTCGTATATTTTCAGCCGTGCTATCCCGGAGCTAGTTTGGGCGATGATTATCGTTTTTATTTTAAAGCCTGGGATTTTGCCTGGTGCCATTGCATTGGCACTGCATAACTTTGGTATCCTTGGAAAGCTTTGTGCCGAAGTGATTGAAGATTTGGATGAACGACCTGTCCGTAATCTTGCCTCAAGCGGCGCTTCTAAAAGCCAAATTCTTTTGTATGCTGTCCTGCCGGCTGTGATGCCTCAGTTTCTAATGTATATTTTATACCGCTGGGAGGTCATCATGCGGACAACAATTGTTGTTGGCTTTGTCGGCGCCGGAGGTTTAGGTCAGCAGTTTAAAATGAGTCTCAGCTTCTTTCATTATACAGATGTTACGCTACTGCTCCTTTGTTACTGTATCCTCGTTTTTATTGCTGATTTTATATCGGAAGCAGCCCGTAAAGCTGCAAAATAGTATGCTTGCTTAGTTTTAGGTCCTGTTAGACATAGTTGTTGATTTCCGTTCCAGACACTTCGCGCACCTTAGGGCGACCGCCGAGCCTCCTCGACACTTCGTGTCTGCGGGGTCTTGACTGTCTCGCTTCTCCCGCAGGAGTCTTCGTGCCTTCCACTACAATCAACATGTTAATTAAAATCAGCATATTATTTAATAAAGCATAGTAATAAAAAAAATGGAACGCCGCACTAATTAGGTGCGGCGTTCCGTTTTTTTCTGTTAAAGCTTTCTTTCCTGCAGTTTTATCTGTTCTTGATTCTCTACTACATCATAGGCGGCTTCAGGCTGTCTTGAAATAAACATGCTCTCTTTACCGAGCGAAAATAAATGTAACTCATGCATAGCCCTTGTACAGGAGGTATAAAATAATTCACGTTCCATTTCCCTGCCAAATTTTTGCTGTGATGCGTCATACATGATAACAGCATCAAACTCGATTCCTTTCGCTAAATACGCTGGAATAAATACGAGCCCTTTTTCATAATGGATTGATCCCTTTTCCATTAAATGGCCATCGATTTCACCCGACAATACTTGATAGGCACGCTTTGTCTCATTTGCATTTTTCCCAATCACGGCAATCGTTTGATAACCACTAGCACGCAATGCCTGAATACACGCAAGTACCTTTTTCTGTAATTCCTGTTCCTCTGACACGATTGTTAGTGTTGGTTTCCTTCCTTCTCGGTTAAACGGTTCAATCTTTTCACCGTCAATGACCAAGCCCCTTGTAAATTCTACAATTTGTTTTGTAGACCGATAACTTTTCGTCAGGGTAATCGTTTCTTTCTCTGAATCAGGATCAACCTGAAAAATATTCACCATATCCTTTGAATGCAGAAAAATAGCTTGATTCATATCACCTAGCAAGGTCATTCTACTATATGGAAATAACTCCTTCAAATAAGCAAATTGAAAAGGAGAATAATCCTGTGCTTCGTCAATAAAGACATGACGTATACTTAAATTCACCTTTCTTCCTTCAATTCGTTCTTTTAAATACAAAAACGGGGTCGCATCCTCATACGTAAGAACATTTTTCTGCAAGGCAGTAATTGATATTTGACAAATTTGCTCCCATTCAAGGGGTAAATCCTTTGCTAAATGGTGCTGATCAGTAAATAATTGCTGGTAAATCTTTTTCATATCAATGAACCTAAGCCGTTTCACACTGTGAATCAGCGGCTTCATTTCACGGTTTACAACTTGTTTAACAAGAAATTTCTTTTCCTCTTCAAAATCATTAAACGTATCATCATGATGTCCATGTTTTTTCTTATAGGCATTGTAGGCTGCTAAATAATCTTCCTTCTCTAAAAATTGGATTTCTTCTTCCACCCATCTCTTTTTCTGTTCCTTTTTAGCCTGAACCTTCAGTTGTTTTATGATCCAATCCTTTACAATTTGAATACGATTAGCGATCGACATGCTCGTATCAAGCCTATAAAATTGATCGAGTATATCCATTTTAGATACAATCACCTTACCACGAAAAAAAATATCCTTAAAATAAAGTCCCCCAAGATGAATGGAATCAAGAAAAGAATCAATAAAGGCTTTAAATTGGAGACTGCCTTTAAAACGAATACTTACCATTCTTGTTTGATAATACGCTGATTCTTCTTCATTAAGTAAAAATTCCAGCTGTGTAAACGGATCCTCCAGCTTATAATGGGATCCTAATTGACTATCTAAATATTCTTGAAAGGTCGTCTGTTTCATATTTTCTTCACCTAATTCCGGGAGTACGGTAGAAACATAGCTGTTAAACAAGGGATTAGGCGAAAATAACATGATGTTTTCAGAAGTTAGAGTTTCTCTGTAGCGGTACAGTAAATAGGCAACTCGCTGCAGGGCTGCAGATGTTTTCCCGCTGCCGGCAACACCCTGCACAACAAGCAATTTACTTTTTTCATTACGAATGATACGATTTTGCTCTCTTTGAATCGTTGCAACAATGCTCTTCATTTGTGTACTTGCATTTGCACCAAGCACTTCCTGGAGCATCTCATCCCCGATTGTAATTCCGGTATCAAACATGGAAATCATTCGACCGTTTCGGATAATAAACTGCCTCTTCAAGGACATTTCACCGGATATCGTTCCCTCAGGTGTTACATAGGAAGCGGGTCCTGGAGGATAATCATAGTATAGGCTTGAGATAGGTGCGCGCCAATCATAAATCAGAAATTGTTCCTCATTTCGGTCCATAAAAGAGGCGATCCCTAAATAAATGGACTCAATCTCTTCTCCCTCTTCTTTAAAATCGATTCTTCCAAAGTATGGAGAGTCCTTTAACCGAGCTAATGTTTTTAATCGTTTGTGAATTTGTCCATGACTGCGTTCCCTCTCAGACAATAATTCGGCCTGCTGCTTTATACTCGTAAAGGTTTCGATAACATCATCAGGTTCATCAAGGTTTACCGTGACATCCTGCCAAAATGTTTTTCTGAGTTCAAGAGTATCTGTTTTGACATCACTGCTGCGATTCTGTAATTTATCCATTGCGTGCTTTATCTCAACAATGATTTGATCAATTCGCTCTTGTTCCTGAGACAGTTCCTTCTCTTCTTTACTCATAAGACCAACTCCTACAAAACAATCGTTATTTATATCCATATCAAATCATGCTGCGCTAATTTCAGAATATTCACTGCCGTTTCGGGTGTAACAACGATTGTGTTTTGTTTTCCACTTACTAATCCTTGTTTAACAGCAGCAGCATTTGTTTATTTCGCTCTTCCTTCTCCGTAGCAGACGATAAATCATATTTTTTTAGTAAATGGAACATGTCATTTAATTCTGCCTGGGTGTGTACCACTGATAAGTACCCAGCAAGCTTTGTCTTTATTTCATCCGGTAAAAAAGGACGTTGCGCTTCAAATTTATTCATAACGTCTTCTTGGCTGTGATCCAATTTACAAGTTCCCATTCCTTCATTCCCCTTTATAATCAAATACAAGCATGTATGCTACATTTTACTAACATAAATCAAATTATATCTGTCTTTGCATATTGTATCAAATGAAAACGGTCTTGTTATTCATCAAACCCACGGTTGTTCTTACTTAACTTTTGCATTTAGAGGTATACTTATTACAGAAGGCTTTTTATATAGAAAGGAGAGGCTGCTTTTGTCAATCAATCATGCTGAAACAGTTAAACTTTTACAAGACCTCTTACAAGTCCCAAGTCCATCCGGAAATACATACGAGATCATTTCTTTTGTTGAAGCTTTTCTATCTGAACTGCAGATTGAAACAAAACGAAACCGAAAGGGCGGACTAATTGCCACTTTGCCAGGTCAGGATTCACTTCATCATCGTATGCTGACAGCTCATGTTGATACACTTGGTGCTATGGTTAAAGAAATAAAAACGAATGGACGCTTAAAGCTTGATTTGATCGGCGGCTTTAAATATAACTCGATTGAAGGGGAATATTGTACAATCGAAACGTCCAGCGGTAAAAAATATTCGGGAACCATTCTCATGCATCAGACATCTGTACATGTCTATAAAGATGCAGACAAAGCGGAACGAAATCAAGACAACATGGAGGTCAGAATCGATGAAAAGGTGCACAGTGCAGATGATGTTCGTGCACTTGGCATTGAGGTCGGCGATTTTATTTCCTTCGATCCGCGTGTTGAAATAACCCCCTCCGGATTTATTAAGTCAAGACATTTAGATGATAAAGCAAGTGTGGCAATTCTTTTGCAGCTAATCAAAAGAATCAAAACGGACAACATCACACTGCCTTACACAACCCATATCCTTATATCAAATAATGAAGAAATCGGTTATGGAGGAAACTCAAATATTACTCCGGAAACGGTAGAATTTTTAGCCGTTGATATGGGTGCTATTGGTGACGGACAATCCACAGATGAATATACTGTATCCATTTGTACTAAGGATGCGAGTGGACCCTATCATTATGAACTCAGAAAACGGCTTGTAAAGCTTGCACAGGAAAATGGAATTCAATATAAACTCGATCTCTATCCATTTTATGGATCCGACGCTTCAGCAGCACTTCGCGCAGGTCATGATATTATCCACGGCTTGATAGGACCAGGAATTGATGCGTCACATGCATTTGAGCGAACACATCAACAGGCACTCGAACAAACAGCTGAACTGTTATTCCATTATATACAATCTGACATGCTCCTTTAATATGCATGAAAAAAGCCGGAATTCACATCATTCCCGGCTTTTTCGTGCACACTATTATTTCCAAACTCTTTTATTCTCAACCCTTTTTGTATACTGTAGCTGATCAAGCCTCTCAAGGAACGGAATCATTAGCTTTCTTGACAAGGAAAGAATTTGTTTAGCTTCTCCGATATCGAATTCTGAACTTGTTCCCAATTTCAGCCTGTCCACTGCCTGATTAAAAATATCCTTGTGCCAGTAATACTGCTCATCAAGTGAAACAATCATTTCCTCTTCCTCAAGGAAATGTTTGATATCATTGATTAAATGATCCGGAATTCCGTCATTTTTAAAATAATCAGTTAGATACTGTACTTGAAACCCATCCTGCTTCATTTTATTCAGCATATTTTCCGTTCGCCTTTGCCAGTTTTTCGGAACATGAGGAATAAAAATAAATAAAGCAATATACTGCTCTTTTTTTCGCAGCAGCTGTTTTTCTACACCATGGTCAAGGACATATTCTAATAATGCTTTTGGATATTCCTTTTGTAAATGATGAAAAAGCTCTGCTTTATTCATTCCAGCTTTCATGGAGTGCTGCGAATGATAATAGGAAATCCGATCAGAAAATTCATCTAATAGTGTCTCGATAATCGATTTTAGCGTATATACCTTTTGATCAATAAAGACAAATTCGACACTGTTTAACTCTGATAGGATGGATTCCTCTGGGAGAGAAGTTCGTTTTATTAGTTCAGGTAATGGCAGACATTTCCCTTCCACAAGTGCTGCTGTGATTCTTTCTCTAGGTGTACCGATTTTTTTCTGCTCTATTTGCTCGATGGTTCGGTAACCAAATTTATATTTTTCACCGCGTGGTTCAATGACCCAGCCGCCGCCAATCGTTTCCTGCGGTGTCGGTCTTCTTAAAATAAAGCGGTCACCACGTTTTGTAACAATTTCTTCATCAAGCCTTAATTGGCATAGGATTTCATCGTTTTCCGTTTCAATTGCATTCCGGTCAAAAAAGACAATCCGCCCCATTACTTCAGCCGTACCAATATGACATTTGATTGGCATTCGCTGCTTCACCATATGGTCTAGATCACTAACAACCTGCATAGCGACATCAATTGTTTTCGTAACAATAAAATGCTCCGAGGATACGAGGACATCCCCGCGTTCCAGCTCTTCCTTCGCCACTCCTGAAAGATTAATCGCAGCCCTTTGTCCAGCAAACACTTGACGAGCATTGTGGTGATGGACTTGAATTTGCCTAGCACGTACGTGTAACCCTTTTGGCAGCACGGTTAGAACCTGTCCTTCTTCTACTGAACCCTCGTATACCGTTCCCCTTACAACCGTTCCTTGTCCCTTGACAGTAAAAACCTGATCAATTGGAAGCCGGAAAGCACCACGTATATCGCGCATTTCCTGTCCTTTTAAAGTTGAAATAATGTTAGATTTTAGCTCTTCAATACCCTTGTACGAAACACTATCAACGAGCATATATGGACTACTTTCAAAGACCGTATCCTTTAATTCGTCATAAATATCTTCCTTGACTACTTCAATTAGTTCTTCGTCAACCTTGTCCATTTTCGTAATCGCCACAATACCATTCTTTACACCAAGAAATTTCAAAATTTCGAGATGCTCCCTTGTCTGGGGCATGACACCCTCATCAGCAGCTACAACCATAATGACCAAATCAATTCCTGCGACACCTGCAATCATTTGTCTAATAAAGCGTTCATGTCCAGGTACATCAACAACTGAGATTTGAATTTCATCATCCTCATATAACGGTGCAAAGCCAAGCTCAATCGAAATATTCCGTTCCTTTTCTTCCTTTAACCGATCCGTATCTACATTGGTTAATGCCTTCGTAAGCGTTGTTTTCCCATGATCGATATGACCTGCCATCCCAATTGTAAAATAACGTTTATTCATTAATGCCACCTGCTCTATGTCCTAATTTACTCCAAGCTTATCCATTTAAAAAGTGGAATTCTGTTCGGCTTCCGCTTTTTGTTGCCATCACTTCAAGTCTTGCATCAATTCGTTCCTTTAATTCAGGAACATGAGAGATAATCCCAACAAGCCGGCCACTTGATTGAATATCAATGAGGGCTTCGATCGATTGGTCTAATGATTCTGGGTCGAGCGTTCCAAAGCCTTCATCAATAAACATCGTTTCAAGTGATACACCGCCAGCATACTGCTGGACAATATCAGCAAGTCCTAAAGCCAATGAAAGGGAAGCTTTAAAGCTTTCACCACCAGATAAAGTTTTCACATGACGCTCTTGTCCGGTATATTGGTCAAAAACAAGTAATTCCAAGCCACTTTGAACATTTCCTTTCGAGCGATCCGTTTTACGATTCAGCTCATAGCGCCCTCCAGTCATTTTCTTTAACCGCTCATTTGCTTCGCGCAAAATATCGTCAAGAAATGCAGCTAATACATATCGTTCAAATGTAATCCTGTGATTGTTTTGACCCTTTGCCATTTCATACAAATGACCAATTAATTCGTACTTTTCCTCGAGCGATTTTATACCATCGTTAATCAGTTCAATTTTTTCTACAATTTGTTCAGACTCCACTTTTCTAACAAAATGCTGATTATAACGATTTTGTAAAGCTAGAATGTCGCTCTTAATCATTTCAAATGCGGCGTTCAACCCGGCAAGGTCAGGTTCTTTTATATCAGTGAGTACTTTGTCCAGCTCCTCATACCGATCCTTGACAGATCGGGATTCCTCATGGTAGTTCCGTACCTCCTGCTGCAGCTGCATGATTTCTTGCTCGGTTTTTTTTGCATTCTCATAAGCAGTGTACCCTTTAAATCCTTGTTCCTCCAATTTTGACTTAAACGTTTCACGTTCAATTTTCAGCTTTTGCTCTGCTTGGGCTGCTTGTTTTTCTGCTTCCTCAAACCGGGCTGTTTCGGAAAGAAGCATTTCATTTGTCTTCTGGTACTGTAGCTGCACCTGTTCAAATTGCTTCACTAGCTCTTCATACTGCTTTATAGCATTTTGTAATTCAGTCTCAAAAGCAGGAATTGTTTGTAATTGCTCCGGAATTTTATCCTTCATTTGTGAAAGAACTGTATTTTTTTCTGTAAATTGGATCGTTAAACGATTCAGATTTTCCGTCATACGTGCCAACTGATCATTTGTTTGTTTGAATTCATGTGCATATTTTTCCAGCTGATCCCCGATTATTTCCAATCTTTTCTTTTGCTTCTGTAAATGCTCCTGATTTAAACGAAGCTGTTGTTTCTCATCCCCTACGGTGTTCTTGACCAAATCCAATTCGTCAACCGAGAAGGCACCACGCTCATTTGTAATACGCTTTACTAGTTCTGCAATACTTTCTTCCAATGCCTTTTCAGCTGACTGTGCTTTAATAAGAGATAATTCAGCATGGCGCGTTTCAGCCTCCAGGTCAGCCCGCTGTTGTTTAGCAGCTTTTAAATCCTCTTCAGATGGAATATCCCCACTATTATTCACTGCTGGGTTTGGATGATGCGTTGAGCCGCATACAGGGCATTCCTCACCATTCTGCAATTTATTAGCAATAATAGCCGCTTGGCCATGGAGCCATTTTTGCTCGAGCTCCTGTACAAGGACCGACACATCCTGATAATGGGAGTGTGCACGCTCAAATAGACCTTTCTTATACTCACAATCCTTTTGAGCCTGAAGATAACTGTTATATTGCTGCTCACATCGAACGATTTGTTCGTAAACAAGTTCCAGCTTGTCCATTTTTCGTTCATTTTCAAAGTACGTCATTTGCTGTTCATCCAGCTCTTTCTTTTCTGCCTGTAATGCCTGAACGGCCAATTCAATTGTTTTGATTCGGCCTTCACTGTTCTTCTTAGCCAGTGAAGCCTCCTGCAGATTTTTATCAAGGCGATTTACTTCCTGACTAAACATAGAAAGTGATCGAACTTCTGCTTCTATTTGTTTTAATTGATTAACAATGTCTAATTGAGCTTGTCGTTCAGACTCTTTTTCTTTTTCCTTTTTCAGCCTCTTTTCCCATTCTGTAAGTGAACTTGTTAGCGTATTTTTTTTGGCCGAAATGGTTTCTTGATTTGCTTTGGCGGCATCTAACTCACGCTTTAAACGATGGCATAATTCTTCCTGGTTTGTCAGTACTGCTGCTTTTTGGGCAAGGATAATACGCTTTTCTATTTCCTCAACCGCCTGCTTTTGACCTTCTAGCTCGAGTTTCCTTCTCTTTAGTTCTTCACGTGCCTGCAGCTGCTTCATGATCGCTTCGCCTTCAAACAGCTGCTGCTGGATCTTATCCTTTTCAGCTTCCTTTCCTTGCTTATCGTTTGTCAGCTTTGTCAGTTCAGTCTTTAATAGCTCAATTTCTTCCTTCAATAATGGAAGAATTCTCACGTCATTATATCGATCCTCCTGAAGAGCATTTATAAGGCCTTCGTGTAAAAGAGCTTGAATACGACCAAGGGTTTGATTTCTTTCGTTTTTCTGCCGATCAACAGAGTTTTTCAGCTGGGAGGCTTCCTCTTTAAGCTTATCTTCCACTTTTTTATAAATTTCAGTATGAAATAAACGCTGAAGGATTGTTTCTTTTTCCTTACTGTCAGAGGTCAGCAGCTTACGGAATTCGCCTTGGGGAATCATGAGAATTTGCCGGAATTGATTACTGTCTATGAGCATAATTTCTTTTATTTTCACATCAACATCACGAACATTTGAAGCAAGAATCTGGAACTTACCCGTTTCGTCTGCTATATAGAGCTCTGCCTTTGCTCCTATCGTTGTATAGCCTTCCCCGCGATCTTTCTTTTTTTCCTGCTGCGGTGACCTGCTGATTCGATACGTCTTATTTCGCAAGCTAAACTCTAGTTGTACCTCCGTTAAAAGATCCGAACTTGCAAATTGACTGCGAAGATCTGATCCATTTCGATCCTCCCCGCTTGCTTTTCCATAAATTGCATAGCTGATTCCATCAAAAATCGTTGTTTTGCCAGCACCTGTTTTCCCAGAGATGACAAACATCGTCCGTGACCCGAGCTTTGTAAAATCAATTTCCTCTTTGGCAGCGTATGGGCCAAACGCCTGCATCGTTAATTTTAACGGTCTCATTTTGCCACCTCTTCCTTTAACACCTTTCCAATGATTTCACTCATAGCCTTGCGCTTGTCATCAGTAAACTCAAGAGTCGTCATTTCTGTATAAAATGTTTCAAATAACTCAAGCTCAGACTTTTTGTGTTCCTTTAATATTTCCATCTGCTGCTTTTTCTTCATATCAGTTAAGTGAATTTTCTTCTCAAGATGCAGTACATTCGGATAGACCTGGCGCAGCTTTCCAATCGGATCAAGTAATGCACCTTCATCAAGCAAGGTCACCTTTAAATAATCATCAACCTTTTCATCTTGGTAAAAATGCGGGTCAAGAAGCTGCTCAAGACTTCCCTCTAGTTCACGCATATCATATTTAGGTAATAAAGAACGATAGCGTATGTCAAACTGACCCTTCTCATCCATTTCAATGATTGAGACAGATTTTTTTTGCTTTGCTTCTGAGAAGGAATATTTCATTAACGACCCGGAATATTTAACAGTTTGATGATATATTGCGTCAGGGCTATGCAAATGCCCAAGTGCTGTATAAGAAAATGGTTCAAAAAGATCGGCGGCAACACAGCCAGACCCGCCGACTGACAAGCTCCGTTCAGAATCACTTGTCGCTCCGCCCAGTACAAAGGCATGACCGACAAATACATTCGGTTCATTTACATTCATATTTTTTTCGATTTGATAGATTATTGCTTTCATTGCATCCTGATGAGAATGAATGGTATCATCATCAAGTAATTGCCGGACAATCCCCGGTTCTGCATATGGTACTAAGTAAAAATTAACTCCATTTATTGAAACCGGGCGAAACTGCTTTTCAAGCTTTCCAGCTAGGTAAAACTGATTGCTGCGATACCATGAACTACCGAATGAAAGACGCTCTGCACTGTCATGATTTCCTGATATCGCGACAACTGGAATTTTTAAATCTACATTTATTTTAAATAATATCTCATCTAATAACTCAACTGCGTCAGTCGGAGGTACTGAACGATCATACAGGTCTCCTGCAATAACAACAGCATCTGGTTTTTCTTCTTCTACAAGACTTATGAATTGATTTAATAGAAACCTCTGGTCTTCTGTCATATAAACTCCGTGTACTAATTTCCCTAAATGCCAATCGGCTGTATGGATAAATTTCAAACCGCTTCACCTCAATTTTTCTCATCTCACATTCTCTTATTATAACAAAATTAAAATTGCGGAAGCGAACCTAATTATGGCAGCTCTTGAAGGCGCTTATGAAGAAAGAGTATTAGTTATTTTTCACGAAAACGTTAAAAAACAGCTCAACCATTGGCTGAGCTGTCTATATGAATATAGCAGATTATAATTTTGTTACGTTAGCAGCTTGTGGTCCGCGAGCACCTTCAACAACTTCGAAAGAAACCTCTTGACCTTCTTCTAATGTTTTAAAACCTTCAGATTGGATTGCAGAGTAATGTACAAATACATCATTTCCATCTTCAGCTTCGATAAATCCGAAACCTTTTTCTGAGTTAAACCATTTTACTTTACCGTTTTTCATGAAAAAAAATCCTCCTATTGGCTGTTAAACCATGTAAAATTTACCATTTACAACGTTGATAGCGTTACTTTCATTACTCATCCAAACTTAGGTCAAACCTGTGAATAAGCAGCATGCAATAATCTAACACGGTGCATAACGGTTAAATAAAATTTATCATTATTAGTAAAGAATGTCAAGAATTTGAAAGGCTGAAAACCCTATTATATTAAGGATGTAAGCCTTCTCAAAACGAATGATCATATTTATAAAATTCAATTGCTCGGTACTCAATCCTGAAGAAAAAAACTCAAACGTTTATCGTAAACATCTGAAAATGATGGCAAAAAAAGCTGAATCATAATGAGGAAGACTTAACCATTATCCAGCTCCAGCAAAACATCCTTTCTTACTAGATTTTTCTAATGGTTTTGTTCATACCTGTATATGAATCAGCTATTATTTCTATTTATAAAACTCCTACCCTATCCACCAAAGGCCTCAAGAATTTCCTCTAATTCTTTTAAATCCATATCAATTTCTGCCTTTACTTGTTTCTGCTGCTGCGGGGCTTTTTGCCTATTTTTGTTCATAGGCCGAGCTGGTATATCTTTTAGCAATTTTTTTATTTCTGATAATTCAACTAGAATATCATCATGGCTCGTGCTTCCACCACTCATCTTTTTTGGATGTAGATAACTAGTGAGTGCTGACATAACAAGATGAATGAGAGTACTGTTTTCTGCATGATATTCAATCTGCTCTTGGACCTTTTGCGATATTGAAAAAGATTCACCTGATTTAACATCAATGAATTTCTCTGGAATCGTAATCGCCACTTTGTTGACGTAATCTGTGTATATTTTAGACATTTCCGTCACCTTCTACCTTCTACACCTTAACGGTTTCATAATCAGCTGTATTCACTTGGTCTTTCTTTAATTGATTCATTTTAGCCAAAATCATTAGACCAAGAACATTCAGCTTCTCCATATCTTCAGGGAAAAACAATTGAATTGGGCGACCTCTTTCCGCCCATTTAACGGATGCCTGCAGAATTTGTTTTTTAGCTAATTTTGCAGCACCTCCGACTGCTATATATCGGGCAGCACCTTTAATTTCATTCGAATTACTTCTAACGCGGTCAAAATACTCAAGATACTTGATAGCCATCGCCCTTAACTGAGGAATGATGTATTTACTTATATCCTTCTTCACGCCTGCAAACGGCTCTACATACCATTCTGACTGACCACTTGCTAGTTTTTCCTCTAATTCGGAACGAGAATCGAAGCGATAAAGTTCATTTTTACTAACCTTTTGAATAATTAAATCTAGAAACTGATTGATTCCAAATGGTTCACCTTCGACAGAGGCTACCGGTTTATTGTTTTTTATTCCAACAAAATCGACTGTATCTCCACCCAAATCACCGATAATTACGCCTTTAAGGGAATCCTTTACAATCGAGTCATCTTTAACTCCCAGCGTATCCTGATCCCTTGTAAGCCCAAGGTAAGCACATGCTCCTTCAGCACCAATCACAACATCATGGACATGAAGCTTAACCGTCACTTCCTTCGGTTCCGGCAAACCAGGAACTTTATGAAAGATGACCGTATGAGTACCAATTAATCGCTGTTTAAATACATCTTTTTTCTCTTTGTACTGCGTTGTTGGCAGGGAAGCCGCTAATTGATCAATATGGTAATTGATTTCTGTTTCCTCTTGATTTACTAATACAGCATGATATGCTGCCAAACCGAATAACAGGATATAAGTACGATCTTCTTCTACCTTTTGGTTATTAATAGCTGTTAAACTTACATCTCGCTGTTTTGCTGCACTTTTACCAATATAGTAAATTTCCCGCTTATCAACAATGGCATGACTTTTGATCTCAATAATTAAATTCTCTTCTAGTTTAATATCTTCATCATCATATGGCTTTTCATAATATTCTTCATCAAAAAGGGCTAATGCATTTGGGATTTGATATTCATTTACCATTCCAGAATCAGAAGCTATTGCTTTGTACCAGCTGTTTCCAATATCAACGGCTAGAAAGTGTTGGTTATTCATCGGTATCAACCTCCTTCTGAATCTTATGCAGGATGGGCATTTCGTTGTGCAAGTACCTATTTTCAAAATACCAATACGGTTTTATGTCTAAATTCCACGTTTATACTGATTCATATATCTAAGCGGAGAAAGTATACATGCATAGGATAAATGGAAGATAGAAATCAAGGAGGAAAAATAAAAATGAGCGAAGAACAACATAAAAAAGAGTGCATAGATTTGAATATTTCTTCAACATTAGATGAAGTTGCAAGTGAGGAAAGTGCTCCAACGGTAGTCCCAGCACCTGGTCCTGTTCTTATGCATGTACCTGTTACACTTGCACAAAGAACTGTCAGTACGACATTAAGTGCGAATATTCATTTTGACGACCCTGTACTAGAAATCAAGGATGTGAAGAAAAGAGTCAAAATTGTTCAATGTAGTCTAATGCTTCGTCCTACTGATGATCCAACCGAAGTTTTTGTTCCTGAAGATGCACATTTATTTATCAGAGGATTTGTAAGAAAGAATTTCCAATTTGCATCACCGACCTATCGTGCTTCAGACAATTGTGTTTCTTCAGAGATGAGATCACATACCATTGATTTACCGTTTGAACTATCAACAATCATCCCTGCAGCAGATTTTATTTCACCGCCGCAGCGTCCGTTATTAAATACTCGTTCTGAATTTGACTTCTTTCGCTCACAAAAATTAGGAAAAGGGTTCCCGGAAAAAGACCGCTTCCTTTCAAGCGACCTTTCCCAATTTCATCAAATTAGTACACAGCATTACAATCAATTTCCATTCTGTGAGCTTATTTCAAGTGAAATAACTGAATGGGATGAAGCAATCGACCGCAAACCACTTCATGGAGAGGCACCGTTTGAGGAAGGATATTTCCATGATATGGTGGAGAAAATGTTCTTAACATTCACCATTAAAGTATTACAAAACCAACAGGCATTTGTAACTGTTGCGATGACACCGCCTACAACTTTATAAAATAGAAAGCTTCGATACGGATATCAGAAGTAACCAGAATTATCATGAATACTTTAACGAGTAACATGATAATTTTGGTTTTTGCCTAAATTATTTATTCATTTATATTCCATTTCCAATGATAGGTTCCTCTATTCCAGCTTTTCTTATCATAAATAATTTTTCAATATGGAAAAACATAGTGAAATCGTCGTTCAAGGCGTTTTCACTTGTTTTTGTGTGGTTGTCTCTGGGCGAATACCCATACATAGTCATTTGTACGGCATAGAATACACTATTCTGAAGCCCTGAGGAGGAAGATAATATGTCAGATTATAAAAAACACAACCATGATTGTGATGAACACTGCGATTGTGAAAAAAACAAACATCATTATCCGCATGTATCCATTGGAAAAATAGTTACAAAAGTTCCTGTCGTATTGGCTGAACTTGATTTACAAGTTGATAAAACACACGTTACGATCTTTCAAGAACCAGTATTAGAAATTAAAGATATTAAGAAGAGATTGGTCATTACGCAATGCCGCCTTTTACTACCAACAAATAAACTATTTATTAAAGGTTATATTCGTAAAAATATCCAATATGCAACGCCAATTAGTGGAGCTGGAACTGGTCCCGTGGTGACTAATACGGGGGTTCCGCAACAGGAGAATCCTAGCATCCAATCAAGCATACTATCCCAAACTGAACAAATACCATTTGAAGTGATCACTGAAGTAAAGGATTTTATTTCATCACCTGTTATGCCAGAAAAAAATAAACGTCAGGAATTTGATTTCTTTGTATCACAGCCACTACCAATGGGCTACCCTGAGAAAGATGAAATGTTATCAAGTGATCTATCTCAATTTCATCAAGAAAGCAGCCAGCATTATAATGAACTTCCGTACTGCGAGCTGCTATCAAGTAAAATCATTGAATGGGATGAAGCAATCGATAGGGAGGGTGACCTATTTTCTAATGAATTATTAGACGAAGGTACCTTCACTCGATCCGAATCTAAAATGGTTATTTATTTCAAGGTGAAAATTCTCCAAAACCAACAGATTCGTGTTTCCTCTACAACCAACGACCATGACTGGGATCATGATTGTGATTGAGGGGAGCTCATAACATAAAGAAGGGATTATACAAGCATGAACTGTATAATTCCCTTTCAATCTGTTGTAAAAACCTTTTGCGAGAAGGAGGTGTGTGGAAAGGAGGCTACTATAGCAGTCCTTCCTATAGGAAATGAAAAAAGGGAGAAGAAACGTACCCTATCCTCCATACCATTATCAGCCATTTTCATCCCCCTTTACCTACCCAATGGCGGATTTTAGGAGTTACAGTAATGCTGGTGATTATGCTATTACCAATAGGCACACTGATCATAAATCTGTAAAAAAGACTGAGGAATCACATTATACGTCTACTAAACAGGAACGTTCAAACGAAAAGCCAGTGACAAAGGCTTCAGGCCCGATGCTCTTTACACCTCCAGTCGTTCATGACAATGAAATAAAAGCTGAAAAATCAGGGCAAAAAGAGCAGCAGCATAATAAAATGAAAAATCTTTATGAGCAAAAAAAACCCAATCTAATCAGCGAATCCTTAAGCTCACATAAAACCGGCCAGGAGCAGGGTAAGTCAGATTTGCCTGAGGATGAGTCTTCCGTTGATGAGGAGTCAGTCGACCTTTTTATCGCAATGCTTGAAGAATCGTCTTCCATTGATCATTCTTCAAAACCAGCTAAAAATGGTCCTTTTCAAGCGAGGAAGTTTATGTTCAATTTTGATGAATCCTCTTCGTTTGAAGAATCCAGTTCAATTGAAAAAGTGGTTACGAAATTTGAGGAATCCTCATCCATACACGATGAGTCTTCTTCACTATTTATTGAATCCTCCTGTTTTGAAGAGTCTTCTTCACTATTTATTGAATCCTCCTGTTTTGAAGAGTCTTCTTCAATAACAATGGCTTCAATAGACGAAGAGTCATCCTTCTTTGACTGTGAATCATCTTCTATGGATAAACTCGAAACACCCGTTTCTGTGCAGAACGAGCTACCGATCGTTAAAATGCCGGTCGTGCTTAGCATGGTTGAAATTGACTTGGATATATTTGACTCATTTCTTCTTCATTTGCCTGTAAAAGAAATTACAAAGGTTGACTGGAGCGTATACTCATTAGAATGCCATGTACCATTACCAGCACGAAGTCTTTTCGTAAAAGGCGTTCTCGTTGCAGATATTGAATATGTAGAGGATAATGGATGCAGCTCACTTCAGAAAGTTAAAATGCAGGTTCCATTCAATACGACAACAAATGTCGATTGGCTTACTGGGCCTGAAATACCTAGAAGTTATCATGCGGAGTATACGTACAGGGATGTTGAATTTCATCAAGAACTTTCGCAGCAGTATGCACATCCAATTAAATCAGAATTAAAAAATATTCATATCGTATGGCATAATGAATTTATGTCAGAAAATGGTCTACTAAATGTTCAAGGAAGAGTTCAAATGTTCATTCATTTATTGCAAAACCAGTATATAAAACTGGCAGACTAATTTGTTTCACTAGCTGCCAGTAAACAACCATCCTGATTCATATCTGGATGGTTTTCTATTTGATAAACCCCCTTATAATAAACAGCCTGCTAAAGCTGTCTATTAAAAGGGGATTTACGATATAATAAGGTTTAAGGGTAGGATTTATTTGTTGTTGTTCTCATTTTTGTAGTTGTCATTTTTGTCGTTATTTTTGTCATCATCATTATCATTTTTATCGGAATTCTTATAGTATTTTGAGTATTTAGAATCCTTATCATCGACAAATACTTTTTGCATTTGAGATAAGCGAAGGAACAATCTGATTTCTGCCTTTTCAACAATCCTCGAAAATCTTCCGAATCTGTCAACATCTTGGAATAGATCAATCTCTCTGACTTTTGTACCTAAAAGTGTACATTCAATCGGCTCGTTGAAAGTCTCAAAGGTTTCAGAACCTGATACAAATGGATTTGCACCATGTCCTTTCTTACCCATTTCACGATACTCATACAGAGATGACTTTTGACTAAATTCAATATCCTCCTGGCCAAATGGGCTCATAATTGGATTATCAAGCTCTACCGTTTTGACAGTTGAAAATTCAACATCTACTCTTAAATCTCTAACATTTGATGACGCACCCGTAATGTATTGAATATTTTTATGGAGAATTCCTGTAATGAATAATTTTACGGTATTCGGGCAATAAGAGGAAGGAACTGCTTTGCATTGAGTTAATGTAACGTTTTTACGAATTGATTTAATTTCAAGTACTCGCTCTGGCAGTGGAATATCAGCCTCTACATCAATTTCTAAGTCGATGTCTGCCAACGGTACAGATGCATTTAGAAAAGGAAAATCAAGCTTCACTCCAGTCCTCCAAGGTGGGATTGGCATTAAATCAGAACCTACTGTCTTTCCCTCAACGAAAAATGCACTTGTTCCTCCTCCATGATTTTTTCGACTTCTATAATAGCTGCTACTTTTTCTCATAAAAAAATCACTCCTTAACAGAATTATCAAAAGAACTTAGAAAGGTTCGTTTAGTAAACCAATCACACTCTTTTCTTTCGACTTACTATTGTATATGCGTAAAAACTAAATCTGTATGGACAAAGGTTTATAGACTTTTACCTATTTTTTAAATAAAAAAGGGACAGCCACACATTCTGGTAACCGTGAGCTGTCCATTTTGCTTGTTTTTTAACTAGATTTTAGCAAGTGCCTGTTCAAGGTCCTCTATTAGATCCTCCCAAGCTTCAAGACCTACGCTTAACCGAAGTAAATTATCTTCAATTTCCATTCTTTTTCGCTCAGCAGCTGGAACTGCAGCATGAGTCATCGTGGCCGGATGCTGAATGAGTGTCTCAGCATCACCAAGGCTGACAGCAATTTTTATTAACTGCAGTTGATTTATAAACCTTTGTGCTGTTTCCTTTGTTCCTTTTACCGTAAACGAAATCAATCCGCCAGACTTTTTCATTTGTTTATTTTTAATCTGATAATCTGCATGCTTGCGGTCTCCTGGATAATAAATGGCTTCTACCTTCGGGTGGTCCTTAAGAAAATCAAACAGCTTCTCTGCATTTTCACAGTGGCGATCCATTCTGACTGGCAGGGTTTTTAGACCCCTTAATAATAACCAGGCATCAAATGAAGAAAGAACCCCACCTACATCCTTTTGCGTTGTACGAGCAATTTGCTCCATAAGGTCCTTACTTCCAGCAGCTAATCCGGCAATCACATCACCATGTCCACATATATACTTTGTAGCACTATGAATGACAACCTGACACCCTAATGTAAGTGGTGTTTGTAGATATGGCGAACAAAAGGTATTATCGACCACAACGGGAATCCCTTTAGCCTTTGCTATTTCTGCCACCATTTGTAAATCAACAAGCTTCATCGTGGGATTAATAGGGGTTTCAATATAGATGCATGCCGTATTGGCTTGAATGCTCCGCTCAAGCTCTTCCTTCGAATCCATAAGCGAAAAATCATGACTGATTTGATATTTTCGCTTTAATATCTGAAGCAGTCCGTAGGTACAGCCATAAACACCTTTTGAGCATAGAATATGATCTCCAGATTGCGTTAACGCCATTAAAACAGCTGATACGGCTGCCATGCCGGAAGCAAAGGCTAAAGCAGCCTCTCCTTTTTCCAATGCTGCGATACGCTCATCAAGTATCTTTACAGTCGGATTGCCTAACCTTGAATAGATGAAACCCTCTTCGTTCCCAGCAAACCGCTGTTCACCCTGCTCTGCAGTAGCAAACGTAAACGTTGATGTTTGATAGATGGGAGGAACTAAGCTGTCGTAATGTTCATTTGGTTGATAACCGGAATGTATAACCTCTGTTTCAAACCGTCGTTTATTATCCTTCATACTATGCCCTCCTGCTGTTTTCATGCTGATTAAACTATTTACCTATATGATATGATGATGGCCCCTATTTTGAATGTCATTCAAGGTTATTTCCATACAATAAAAACACCTTAAAGTCTGATGCTTTAACGTGTTTTCATCATTGTCCCAAGATTAAGAATGTCTTTTTTAGAAATGTCATGCATATAGTTTAATGTAATCTTGATCATCAAAGGGGGCTTTCATGATGGGAATCCGTTTAATCCAGATTTCGGCTGTCTATTTTGTTATCGGGGTTGGTTTTGGACTGTATATGTCAATGGCTGATGCTCACGAATTTGTCGGTGTCCATGCCCATGTTAATTTATTAGGCTGGCTGTCCTTAGCAGTCATAGGTACAATCTACAGCGTTTACCCTGAACTTGCGGCCACAAAACTGGCAAAAACTCATTTTTGGCTTCATAATATTGCGCTTCCCGTTATGATGATTGGACTTTATTTCCTTATTCTTGGCCAGGAAGCACTTGTTCCAGTCGTTGCAGCAGGTGGAACTGTCATGGTGCTTGCCATTGTATTGTTTGCATTAAATGTGTTGATAAATGGTAAACAAAGGGCATAATCCTATCATATTCTAATAAAAAAACCACTTTGTAACGTTACAAAGTGGTTTTTACAATGTAATGAACTTAAAAAATATATCGAAGTACCATCATAAAAATAACTCCAGCCATGACCGTCCCTAACAGGCTTTTGGTCAGCAGTGCAACAGCAAAAGCGGGAAGTGCTGCAGCTAATTTTAAGATATTAGCAGATATTGAAAATTGATTATCAGATAATAATAGCTCTTGTGCTAATAGTGCTGCCATTACAGCGACAGGAACATTTTTTAGCCAGCGGATTGCCCATTTGGGTAATTCCATTTGGCTGAGTAACATTAATGGAAGTACCCGCGGAATGAAAGTCACTAACGCGCAGCCAAGAATTAGCACCAGTATGGTCCACCTTATCTCCACTTTTCAATCACCATCCCAACTGTCGAAGCTAAAATAGCTGCAACCATCACACCTGTACTTCCGGAAGAAAAAAAGCTGACAATAATGACAATAATAACAGCACTAATGGCTACCATAATATCCACAAAATATTTTTTTTGACTTAGTATTTGCAGCACTAAAAGGCCAATGAACATTCCAGGTAATGCAAAATCAAGTCCAAAGCTTTCTGGATTTGGAATCCACTTTCCAAAGTATCCACCAGCAATATTTGCAATAATCCAGTTTAAATAAGCCGTAATATTTAAGCCCAGCATCCATTTATAGCTTGCTTGTCTTTTGTTTTGCATATGTGTGATCGAAACCCCGAAGGTCTCGTCTGTTAATAACGCACCAACGGACATATTTTTCCATGGATTCAAATGGCGAAAATAAGGAGCAATCGCTGCACTTAATAATAAATGCCGTAGGTTAATAAAAAAAACCGTAAAAATAATAGCCGAAATAGGATTGCTGGCAGCAATCATCCCAGCTGCAATAAACTGTCCGGAACCAGCATATAGCAGCAGACTCATGAGAGCAATTTCAGCTATACTCATCCCAGCTGTTTTTTCAACTACTCCTGCCGCAAAGCCGATACTTAAGTATCCAAGCAGGGTGGGGACGCAATCCTTAACGCCCATCCAAAAACTCTCTTCGTTGACCGTAACGGCAAGCGGATTCAACTCGAGACCTTTTTCACTCAAATCCATCACTCCTGTTCAATCATAGGATGTCTATTTTTTCATTCAAAGAGATGAATAAACTATGTATTTTTCAGTTTTACATAGTATTCTGACTCTACTATCATATCATAAAGCAAAATATGTTCTCAAAAAGAAAAGCAGTACATTTCTACTGTGAAATCTACTGCCTTTCTTTTTCTATCTAGGTTCAACCCTACACCCATGGTGTTTTAATATCTAAATCCCCTAAAATAATGAGTGCCTGTATGGCCATTAACAGCTGACAGCTAATTAACGGACTGCGAATATCCTGCTGTAGTAATTCTTCTATCTTCCCTACCCGATAGCGCAAACCGCTAATTGATAAGGATAGCTCATCTGCCGTTTTTTCTAGGTTTCCTCCATTTAACAAAAATAAATAGAGGGTTTTAATCAAGTCTACATTTTTTGGACAATCCATTTCAATAGTACCTAATAATGAGCGGGCCATTATTCTTACATTCGCTTCATTATTTTCATTGATTAACGTTCCAACCATCCCAAGCGAGTCGAAATAGGTTAATTGATTGTTTTTGGTAACCATTCTTTGTGCTCCAAGGGCTTCTTTATAAGCCTTAGGAGCTAGTAGTATGGAGCTTGTTTTTTTACTAATCCCCATATGAAAATAGGAACCTGGAAACCTAGAATGTAGAAAATCAATAAACTCACGAAAGAAAGAATATTTTACTTCTTTGTTTGTAAAATAATCACTAACAAATAAATTTATATGATGATCATTTTCATTTATTAATAACTGTAGCTTTTGTTTAGCAAAATAATGGGAAATGGAGGCCATGACTTCCCGGCAAAATCCATGTTCATCATGAAAATCCTTGATATTGAATGTATATCCGAGAATACAGAGATAATAAGGCTTAGCTAAATCATATTGAAACAGACTTGCTTTTGTGACCAGTTCATCCTCTGATGTATACTGACCGCTCAATATTTCTTTTAAAAAATACCCCTTCATTTGTTCAAATGAAGCCAATTTTGTTTTTTCATATAAAAAGCAAAGCGAACAAATAGAAGCAGCCTTTTCAATAATCAGTTTAGATAAATCTTTTAAATTCTGCTGATGATCCCTGAAAATAAAGGAACAATACCCCATTCTTTTCGCTTGTAAAAAAATCGGATGTGTCAACATTATGAAATGCTCATGCTGACTGTTCATGGGCTGAAAGGATTGAGTAATAGGATTTTTAGACATATTTATATTAATATATTGAAAGAGTCCATTCGGGGTAAACCCTTTAGGCAGCTTGTGAAATCCGGCATAGGCAATCGGATGACCATGAACATTATGAATAATCACTGGTATTTTACATAATTGAAAGACTGTTTCAATGATTGTTTCTAGATTGCTTCCGTTTACAACCTCTTCCATTAATTGTTTATGGATATGATTTACGAGGGTTAATTGATCACGTTCTACTAATATCTTTTCATAGGTCAGTTCCAGCTCTTTTACTATCGGTGTCTCTTCAAGAAAATACAGCTCGTCTTGGATTTCATCCCCCCAAAGGGTGTGGCTTTTTCCGACTGCAATACATTCAGTGCCTCCAGAGGCTCGGCAGCAAATTTCTTTAAAGATTACCTTTTCCCCAAAGACTTCTGTAACAAATCCACTTGCATATCCTGAAAGCGTGTAGCAAACTGGAGAGCTACTAGTCCCTACCTGACTCAGATGTTCATCTGCTTCGAAGGAATGCTCCCAAGCGCTGTTCATTTGCAGTGTCATGATACCGTCTTCATTTTTTATTTCTAAATTTAAGGTTTTTGACTCGACATACCCCTTGATTGAGTGCATAACCGGACCAAATTCAATTAGTTCATTCAATGTTTGATAGGATTCTTTTTCTTTACATTCTTTAGCATCGCGGACGCCCATATTCCAGCCATACCGAAACAAAAAACCCTTTGTCCGTTCAATTCCAATATTGCGGATCAGATCTTTTCTTAAAGTTCCAAATGCATGTGCATCAACAATAATAGATCGATTTTGAATATGGAGACTTCGTGTTCTTTCAGAATCTGCTTGATCGATAAAATGTATTGTTGTATGCATTCAATTCCCCTCTTTCTATAAATTCATTTCAATTTGAAGGTCACTTAAAGGGCGGGTCTTACATAATAAAACATATCCTATGCGAGCTTCTTCATCTGATAATGCGCTTTTTGCATATGTGTCCATTTCATACTGACCTGAAATGACTTTAACTTTACAAATTCCACAGCCCCCGCCAAGACAGGCGCAGGGTATTTTCACCATTTGTGCACGTGCTGCTTGTACGAGGTTATGTTCCTTTGAACAAAGAAAAGATTGATTATCAATATTTATTCTAAACATATTCCTTCACTTCCTTTTATATAGTTAAAATAATTAATATTTTTCATCTTTTGTTAACATTTTGTGTCAATGTTCTCACTATTTTGAAATAGCTGCATTTTTTCATTTCAACTTAATGGTAACGCTTTCATATTTCCTTAACAATAACACGAACTGTTTGAAAATTTATCTATATCAAACACAGAGTGTCGGTTAATTATCATGTAGCAAAACAAATAATCCTGTTAGAAGGCTGTTCATTGAATGAATTGATCAAACGAACAGCTTCCTAACAGGGCATTTAGTTCATATGGTTTAGTAAAATTTTGTCACACTCATTTTTAATTTGGCTGCTGCCGACTCCGGATAATCATCAAAACTGATTGCACTAATAACGGAAACACCATCTGCCCCTGCTCTTATCACTTCCCCAGCATTATCTGCTGTTATTCCGCCAATTCCGACAATTGGAATGGTAAAGCCTTGTGCACGTAAGTCCTGAATAATTTTTACACCTTGAACAGCCTTGGCATCATCTTTTGATTTTGTCGGATAGATTGGGCCCACCCCAAAGTAGTCCGCACCCTGTTCAATAGCCAAGTTCGCTTCGCGTATAGTATGAACAGAAACACCAAGAATTTTATCGCCTATTTTCTCCCTTACCAAACTGACCGGTTCATCTTCCTGTCCAATGTGAATACCGTCAGCATTAATGGCCAAGGCTAAATCAATGTCATCATTTACAATAAACGGCACCCTTGCTTGTTGACAGATATGCAGCAGTTCTTCTGCCAAAGCATATTTTTCCGTGCCAACTAATGCCCCCATTCCCTTTTCCCGAAATTGAAAGCAAGTAACACCGCCACGTAGTGCCTCATCTAATACAACGCCAGGTCTTTTCTTCGTATTATTTGATCCCATAATAAAATATAACGAAAGTATATCCTTAAGCCTATCCTGACTTATTCTCTTCATAACCTAATCCCTGCTTTTCTTTTGTATGCCCAATGATTTGTCGGTCCATGTCCGCTTCCAAGCTCCAAATCCTCTTCTATCGCTGCCGTAATAAAGCTTTTTGCAATCGAGACTGCATCATAAACCGATAGACCTTTTGCAAGTGAGGCTGTGATGGCTGCTGAGAACGTACAGCCTGTCCCATGTGTATTTTTTGTCGGAAAACGATGACTCGTAAAAGTATAAGAATCCTTCCCATCAAATAATAGATCAATAGACTTATTTGTATCTTGATCATGTCCGCCCTTAATGATGACATTTTTCACACCAAAACGAATCAATTCTTTAGCAGCTTCTATTTTATCTGCTTCTGTTTGAATGGTGATACCCGTTAATTCCTCGGCTTCCGGGATGTTGGGCGTAATGATGTAGGCATATGGAAGTAAAAACTCCTTCACGGCTATGATGGCTTCCTGCTGCAGCAGCGGAGCACCGCCCTTTGCAATCATGACAGGATCCACAACTACTTTCTTCCAGCCATATTGACGAATCTTTTCCGCGACCGTTTCTATGATTTCTGCTGAAAAAAGCATACCGGTTTTTAAGGCATCAACACCGAGATCCAGAGCAACAGAGTCTATCTGTGACGCTATCATTTCTTTCGGGATGGCCTGGACCCCGTGTACACCTAATGTATTTTGCGCTGTTACTGCTGTGATGGCAGTCATTCCAAATACTTCTAATTCCTGAAACGTCTTTAAATCTGCTTGAATTCCTGCTCCGCCGCCGCTGTCAGAGCCGGCAATCGTTAATGCTTTAAACATGATGGAAACCCCCTTATCGTGAATGAACCACGCCATATAAATCAATTTCAGATGAAGAAACTAGTGAAAGCTGATTTAAGAACTCTATTTGAAAACTACCCGGGCCTTGTTCATCGGTTTTATTTGCGGCAATCTCAGCTGCAACTCCATAAAAAACAAGCGCTGCAGTCGCAGCATCCAGATAATTTGTTTCAACTGCAGCAAAGGCCCCGACAACAGCCGATAACAAACAACCCGTTCCGGTAACTTTCGTTAATATAGGATGACCGTTATGTACGATATATGTCAGATCACCATCGCTGATAATGTCTTCCTTCCCCGTCACTACGACTACTGTACGTAGCCTTTTAGCAGCCTGAGCACAGAGAGAGTAGACATTCCCTTCTCCTATTCCCGCATCAACACCTTTTATTTCCCATTTTTCTCCTATGAGATTCGCAATTTCGGCTGCGTTTCCCCGTACAATGGAAACTTTTACTTCTTTTACTAGCTTTTTAGCAGCCTCGGTCCGATACGCTGTCGCACCAACTCCTACAGGATCTAGGATTACAGGAATACCGCACTCGTTTGCTGATTTTCCAGCAGCAATCATGGCTTCAACGGTTTCTCGGTTCAATGTTCCCATATTTAAGACGACAGCTGCTGCAGCTTTTGCCATTTCTGCTGCCTCTTCAACAGCATCAGCCATCACAGGAGAAGCCCCAAGTGCCAGCAGTCCGTTCGCAGAAAAATTAGCAACAACAATATTTGTAATATTATGGATCAGTGGATTTGTTTCTCTAACTTTCTTTAATAAAGCATGTACTTTTACCTTTTCCATATTTCTCTCCTCCTCTTATTCTTATGTTTGAACATAAAAAAGTCAGACCCATTAATGGACCTGACTTGTTATTGAAAAAGAAAGTAATTGACTTGCTACTTTCCTACGCCGGTATAATCCGGATCAGGTCCAAAGGGTTGAAAAACGATAGGTCTTTCTCTCAGCCAATAACGATGGCACCCCTAGTAGATGTACTAATATTCTAATTAATCATAATACTATATTGAAAAAATGTAAAGAAAGAAAATCAAATTCCCATTTACAGCATGTTAATTAATTGACATAATATTATTATGTTAACTTTAAAAATCTATTCTCTGCTTCCTTCCTCCACTTCCTCTGCAAGCTTAAACAATAGTTCATAGATGGCTTGATAGGCATCCCGAATTGTCCAGTCTTCTCTAAAGCTGCTGTGATCATTTAAAGAGAAATTCAGATCCCAAAGACCATCAGCTGCGCTAAACATTAAGTCAAACGTTACATCTTCTTTCTCGAGGCTGCTTATTAAGTAGGATTTTATTAGTTTTTCTGTTTTCTTCGGTAATTTCAACCCTAACATCACATCATAATTTCCAAAAACACTGTCTGCTTCAAATGAAATAGCATCAACTCCTATTAAGTCAAACCACGGTGATTCCAGGTACATAAATTCTTCTAAATTTTTTTTAAAATAGCTTATCGGGTGGTTTAAAAATGCCGGTGATTCTTCCGCTATTAATTCTTCTGTTTCTTTATTTCCTCTTTCAATATAAACATCATGTTGAAAACGAGAAAAGGTCACCTGCTCAATAAGTGATAGTGATGAATTTATGCCTTCTGGAAGCAATTGATGTCTTTCAATATAATCCTTCTCTTCTTTAAAAACCTCAAGAGCTATACCTTCACCATTGGTCGGCTTACCTTCTTCTATCAGTTTTTCTAAAAATTGCTTCATTTGTTTCCTTAACATAATTATAACCATCCTTTTTATATGTATTGACTAGGTTTTTGTCTCTGTTTATGTCATTCTACCGCTAATAATATTGAAGGTTTTGAATGGAAATTGCAAATACTTTCAAGTGGATAAGCCCAATCTTACAAAAGGAACACACAAAAAAATCGAACTGAAGTAAGTTCAGTTCGATTTTCCACCTATTTGTGATAGTAAATTATCTACCTAAATCGGAAGCAGGAACCCCTGCAATTCCCCAATGAGTCTTAGGCATTTCTGTAACTAAAACACGGATATTTTGTTTCGGAGCACCAAGAGTTTCTGATACAGTATCCGTTACATTACTGATTAATTCAGTAATTTTTTCAGGTGGTCTACCTTCCATGATATTGATTTGAATAAATGGCATAATAATACCCCTTTCCCGAATAAAAAGTTTTTATCGAAAAATTATTCACCCATAGTGAAAGAAACTTCACCAAGGCCGTCAAATTTACCTGAAACAAAATCACCAACATTTAATAATACTGCTCCAGTTAATGCACCAGAAAGGATCAAATCACCCTTTTTGATCTTTTGGCCTTTTCTAGCAAGCATGTTTGCAAGGACAGCAATCGCATTTGCAGGATGTCCTAATACAGCCGCACCTGCGCCCAAGTCTTTAATTTGACCATTAATAGAAAGTGTAGCTCCTACTAAATCAAGGTCTAATTCACTAGGTTTTTTCAATGTATTACCGAAAACTACTCTTGAAGTAGATGCATTATCTGCAATAACATCAGTATGTGTAAAGTTAAAGTTTTCATAACGGCTGTCGATAATTTCAAGTGCAGGCAAAACATATTCTGTTTTCGCTAATACTTGAGCACCAGTGATTCCAGGTCCTTCAATATCTTCACCGATTAGGAAAGCAATCTCAGCTTCAACTTTTGGATGGATTTGGAAAGGAACTACTCCACCGTTATCAACTAACATATAATCAAACACATATCCGTAAATTGGCTCTGAAACGCCCATTTGATCCCACTTTGCTTTACTTGTAAGACCCATTTTAGGTCCGACAATTCTGTGGCCTTGATCTAATTTTGTTTGCACAAGCAATTCCTGAGCTTGGTATGCCTCTTCAACAGTTAAATCAGGCTTAATATTAGCCGTTACTTTAACCACTTCACGTTTTTCAACTTCTGCTGCTACTAAATACTCTGTAATCTGTTTAATGATTTCACTTGCCATAATCTTTTCCTCCCTGTACTATTATCTATTTCGTTCGAATTATTTAAAATTAACGCTAACTTGTCCTAAGTGAGCAAATCTTGCCGTGAATGAATCTCCTGCGTTTGCAACAACCATCCCTGAAAGGGCGCCTGAAAGGATCACTTCACCAGCTTTCAATGAAATATCATAATCAGCTAAGCGATTCGCTAACCACGCTACACATGTTGCAGGATTTCCTAGTGCTGCAGCACCTACACCTGTATTTACCATTTCACCGTTTTGATATAGAACCATACCAAGTAACTCTAGGTCAATATCCTCAAGCTTTGTTGGTTTACCACCTAATACATATAAACCACTTGATGCATTATCAGCTACTGTATCCTGCAATTTAATTTTCCAATCCTGTACACGGCTGTCAACAATCTCCAGCGCAGGAAGTACATAATCAGTTGCTTGAATAACATCAACAGCTGTCACATTTGGCCCTTTTAAATCTTTTTTCAAGACAAACGCAATTTCGCCTTCAATTTTTGGTTGTAGCATGCCTTTTGTATCAACCGTTCCACCATTTTCTACTACCATGCTGTCTAAAAGATGACCATAATCAGGCTCATCAACACCTAACATTTTTTGTACTGCTACAGAAGTTAAGCCAATTTTCTTCCCGACAATTTTTTGGCCTTCGCTTAATTTCTTCTTAATATTTTCTAATTGAATGTAATAAGCCTCGTCTACAGTAATCTCCGGATCTACTACTGTAAGCGGATCAATTCCAACTTTTGTTGCTTCAGCTTGTGCAAGAGAAGCAGCAAATTTTTCAATTTTACTAGTCATTACTTTCATCCTCTCTTATGTAAATTTTTTAAATAACCTAATTAATTGAATGTCTATGAAAATTACGAAAATATTGCACGGTCTTACCTAAATAACCGTGCAATATTTATCTTATATAAATTAAAGTTTTATACAAATATTAGTTAGTTCTGTGTAGAATTCCCAGCTGTGGACACCGCCGACACGGCCAAGTCCACTGTCTTTTGTACCACCGAATGGAGTTCTGAAGTCGCGAACGAACCAGCAGTTGATATAAGATAATCCAGATTCGATTGATTGTGCAACACGGTGTGCACGACGGATATCGTTTGTCCAGATTGTGTTACTTAATCCCACACGGCTATCATTTGCCATTGCAATTACTTCTTCTTCTGTATCGAAAGGAATAACAGTAACAACTGGTCCAAAGATTTCTTCACGAGTACAACGAGCACCATATTCTAATCCAGTAATAATCGTTGGCTCAACGAAATATCCTTTATCTAATCCTTCAGGACGCTTGCCTCCTGTAACGAATGTACCGCCTTCTTCTTCAGCAAGTTTTAAGTAGCTCATTACTTTATCGTAATGTACTTTTGCAACTAATGCACCTTGGTCATATGCCATATCGAATGGGTTACCAACTTTTAATTGTCTTGTTCTTGCTGCTAATTTTTCAACGAATTCATCATAGATGGAACGTTCTACAAAGATATTTTCACCGCAGACACATACTTCCCCTTGGTTTGTAAAGCTTGATCTAATCGTTGTTTCAACAACTTCATCAATATTAACATCAGCGAAAATGACGTTAGGGTTTTTACCGCCTAATTCGAAAGAAAGCTTTTTCAATGTTTTAGAAGCTTCTTCCATGATCTTAGCACCTGTTGAAACTTGTCCGATAAAACCAATACCTGCGATATCAGGGTGTTTGTTGATTGCACTTCCAGCACCTTGTCCAAAACCATGAACCATGTTTACAACTCCGTCTGGAACACCTGCTTCTTTAAGAATTTCCATTAATTTTGTTGCAGTCATTGGCGTTAATTCAGAAGGCTTAATAACAACTGTACATCCTGCTGCTAATGCTGGAGCCAATTTCCAAGTTAATAAGAACAATGGAAGATTCCATGGCTGGATTAATCCAACTACTCCAATTGGACGGCGGAAACCGTAGTTAATTGCACCGTGAACTTCATCTTGGAATGCTTCTGTTCCTACAGAAATCATATAGTCAGCAAAGAAATGGAAGTTTGCTGCTGCACGTGGAGCATCAACGTGACGTGAGAATTTAAGGTGTTTACCAGTATCTAATGATTCTAATTGTGCGATTTCTTCTTGTCTTGCTTCTAAAATATCGCCAACCTTACGGATAATCTTTGAGCGTTCTTGTGTACTCATTTTACCCCATGGTCCTTCTTCAAAAGCACGTTTAGCAGCTGCAACCGCTAAATCAATATCCGCTGCACTTCCTTCAGCAACTGTAGCATATACTTCCTCTGTTACAGGGTTTACGTTATTAAATGTTTTTCCATCTACAGACGGTACAAATTGACCATCAATAAAGTGTAAACAATCAAATGCTTTTACGATAGGTTCAACAATAGTATTTTTAGCTTCTACTGCCATTATATATATCCCCCTTGATTATAAATCATATTGGTTTGTTTTTCTACAGTAATGATAACGCTCTCGTGTTTCATATACAACTCCGTAGTTGCTCTATACGCAACAACTGAAATAATTTGATAAATTTTTTCATCTATTCACTTCTTTTAGATTTTTATGAAAGAAAAAGTCTGGTTTACGAAAGAATTCGAGGCCCATCTCTTTTATTTATGATATTTTTCTGATATATTGTTTCATATATAGCAACTGCGTTTATTTATATGAAATTATTATAAAGGAGAAGTTACTATGCCGCAAACAAATGAAGGGGAAAATTATCTTTCCTCTGTAAAAAACGCTTTACGAATCTTAAATAGCTTTACAATGGATGAACCAGAAAAGAAAATCGGCGAAATATCTGCTTCTCTTGGATTAAACAAAAGTACGGTAAGCAGGACAATGGCAACGCTGGCAAGTGAAGGGTTTGTTTTTAAGGATCCCAAAACGAAAACCTATCGTTTAGGTTTTTCCATATTAACGTTAAGCGGAGTCATTAACAGCAACATGGATATCTACCGAGAATCACAGCCTGTTCTTAATAAGCTGGTTGAAACAATTGGTGAAACTGCGCATATATCCGTTTTTGATAATTTGGAAGTGATCTATATTCAAAAAGTCGAATGTAATCATCCTGTTCGATACTTAACCCATGTCGGCAAAAGAAATCCTCCGTATTGCACCAGCTCAGGAAAAGTATTCATGGCTTTCTCTAGCGATGCTGTCGTCGATGCCATTATCGGAAATGGATTAACAAAATATACGAAATATACGATTACAAACCCTGATGAATTAAGGGCGCATTTGAAAGAAATAAGAGAACAAGGCTTCGCCTACAGTTACGAGGAATTTTCGGAAGGAGTGGTAACAATTGCGGCTCCAATATTTGATTATACTGGAAAAGTAATTGCCTCCCTATCTATTGTGGGACCAAAACAGAGGATTAATCAACAAAAGGTTCCATCGTTTTCAAAAAAAATCATTAGTGCAAGTTTAGAAATTTCGCGGAATATGGGCTACTCAAAATAACATGACTAAATAGAAAGGACACTTAGATTCTAAATCTAAGTGTCCTTTCTATTTAATCACGTATACCAAGAGCAATTTTAGCGTAGCGAGACATCTTTTCCTTCCCCCACGGTGGATTCCATACAATATCAATCTGTATATCCGTTAATTCCTTCATATTCATCGATAATTTCATTTTTGCATCAGCCATAATTTGACCTGCCATTGGACACCCCATTGATGTCATGGTCATTTTAATAAAAGCTTTATTTTCTTCGTTTACCTCGACCCCATATACAAGCCCTAAATTAACAATATCAACACCGAGCTCCGGGTCTACTACCTCTTCAAGGACTTCATATATTCGATCCACTAATTCCTTACTCATGAACCTCACCTCTTTTAATAATGAATAAAATTATTCAAAACAAAAATAATTGATAACCTTTCTCAGTAATAATGTATCATAAAGCTTATGCAGGGACTGTGATTCCTATCATATCTCTAATGGTTTTCTCCATTAAAGCGACACGATTAAATACCATCATAGTCCTTGTGTCTTTTTGCAAAACAGGAATCACATATTGGATATCGATGGTCCCAAGGTAATGTCTTGCCGCATTGACGGCATTTTTTTTGCATATTTTTTACTTCAGTTTTCAGTTTTTCATGAACTAATAAACTGATTTCTTCACGTATTCTTTCCCAATAAACAGCATCCGTACGCTTGTTTAAGCGGTATAAAAATAATAGATGAAGTCCAATGGCTTTATAGGAAAGTTCCAGCTCCTCCAGTGTTCGTTTTTTAATTCGCGGCTCAGGTAATTCGTATCCTCCAACAATGGCTTCAACATTCTTCTCCCACTGCTTGATCAATTCAGGCTCCCGCGTTGAAAATGGCAAATGCAATAATCCATATAGATCAGTCAGTGCCAAACGTGCCTCCAATTCCGTACCTCTGATACGTTCATATAGCTCCCTTTCCTCTGAAAGCGATGCTTTTTTTGTTCCCTTTGGACTCTTAAACTTATCCCACAGTTCAAAAAAAGTTCCGAGATCACGATAATACCTTTGGAATCGCTCGAAAACACTGTTTGTTGGAGCAATGGCAAAGGTGTGTATCGGTTCATCCTCTTGAATAAGAAGTTGACTCATTTTTTTGCGATCATCAATAAATGCCACTTTTCCAATATTATAAAGACCTTTTCGTCCAGCACGCCCGGCAATCTGCTTTACTTCCTGTGATGTAAGAAACCTTCTTGAAATCCCGTCAAACTTACTATTTTCTAAAAAGACAATTCGTCGAATCGGTAAATTCAACCCCATACCAATTGCATCTGTTGAGACAACAATGCTTGTCTCACCATTGATAAATCGTTCAACCTGTTTTTTACGAGTTTCCGGCGGCATGCTGCCATATATCATACTGACGGAATGGCCATCATTTTGGAGACGTGATGCTGTTTCAAGAACTCTTTTTCTAGAAAAACAGATTAACGCATCACCTTTTTTTACATGTTTGATTTTAAATTCCTTTTCTTCTACCTGTAATGGAATATCCCGTTGGTATTCAACAAGTTCAATGGTAGAATCCCCCAACAGCTGAATAAGCATGTCTTTTGCATTCTTGCTTGCAATAATATGAACTTCGTTTGCCTGAACCTTTGTGATGGCCTTATACCAAGAAAAACCACGATCTTTATCAGAAATCATTTGCGATTCATCAATCACTACAACGTCATAAAAGTCCTTTTCATGGAACATCTCAACCGTACTTGATACATGTCTGGCATCCGGTATCACTTTTTCTTCTTCACCCGTCTTTAGTGTGCAAGGGGTGCCCTTTGTATTTAAAAAGTCATATACTTCAAGTGCTAACAATCGAAGCGGCGCCAAATACATGCCGCTTTCCGCATTCATCATCCGCTGAAGAGCATGAAAGGTTTTTCCTGTATTTGTTTCACCAATATGTAATACATAATGAACATTTCTACTAGACGGAGGATTGTACTCAAATTCAAAGATTTCTTGTAAAATTCTCGCTTCCTCCGCTTTTTTCCGGTCTCTTTCTGCCTGCTCTTCTGCTTTCCTTTTCTCTCTTAATTGAATATCCTCAAAGAAAATCTTTTCATGCAGTTCTTCATCAAAAGGAATCTCTGATAATTTAACTAAATCCGCGATATATTCATCAGCAATATATGTTAAGTATTCTCCGCTTAAATCATAAAGTAGATCATGGAATAATTCGGAAAGAACATCCTGTATAAGTGCTTCTTCATAACCGGAATAGGCCTTAGGTGAGAGCAGTTGTTTTACTTTATTCAGAACAGTGTCTGCTAAAAATTCCTGAATCCTAATGTCGTATACATGGTAAAAGGTTTCATACTCATAATCAGAGCTATATGAATAATTAACTTTTTGAATCGTTCCTGTGACTTCTTCAAAAAAATCTTTGGCAAATGAATAGTCCTCTACCAAAAAAAAGCCTTGCGGGATTAACCGTTCTTCAATATCATGCGGGTTTAGCTTTTGGTATCTTGTCCTTGTTGCAATGTCAGCTTTAAGACGGTCTGCCACAAATTTTCTCGTGTATAAATAAAATAGATGGTGATTTTTTCTTATGATCGAATAGACTTCGTTTTCTATTGCCTGGATCACCTGCTGTTTTTTCTGATGAAGTACTTCCTCCTCTTTCCTTTTTTGATAATCCATTCTTGCTTTTTCATACATACTTGTCCATTGTGCATCAGCATTTGAGAATGTCTCATAGAGCCACTCCTCAGTCGAAAATGGATCATACTCCTTTATTTCATTGCGAAATAATTTATTAATGGTTTTACGGTCAACGCCATCTACTTCAAAGCCACGGGACCGTAAATATTGTTTTTTTTCCTCGCGTGGAGTTTTGTTAGATGCAACATTTATCCATACATTTATCCAAATTTGTTCAACATAATGCTTACGATCATGGACATAGTCCGCAAAGGAAGGCATTATTTCTTTGTCTTGTAAGTAGGAAATAATATCATCACGAATTTTTTGCTTTGTATGTTCTACCGCGTCTGGATAAATGGAAGCTATTTTCTTCAATTTCATTCCCACCTTCAGATTCAATACTTTGTCTTAATCCAATTAGAGCAAATGTTCGATTTTAATCACCCAAAGTATACTATTATTATTGATCTTATTCCATTGAATCTTTCATCATCACGTAAAAAAGCAGGATAGATGGACTATCCTGCTTTTATTTAATCTATATCGATTTCGAGCATAATAGGACAATGATCGCTCCCTAAAATATCACAATGAATATGGGCATCCTTTAATTTATCTTTAAGTCGATCCGATACGAGAAAATAGTCAATTCTCCAGCCAATATTCCGCTCACGTACTTTGCTCATATAGCTCCACCAACTATAAACATCTGTACGATCAGGATAAAAATAACGGAAACTATCGATAAAGCCCGCTTCCAACAAATTGGTCATTTTGTTTCGCTCTTCAAAGGTAAACCCCGAATTCCCAATATTGGGCTTTGGATTTTTCAAATCAATTTCATGATGTGCTACATTTAAATCGCCGCAGAAAATAACCGGTTTTTGATTATTAAGCATGATTAAATGCTCTTTCATAGCATCTTCCCAAACTAAACGATAGTCTAGCCTTGTTAAGTCTCGTTTTGAATTTGGCGTATACACATTTACTACAAAATAATCGTCAAACTCCAGTGTAATCACTCGGCCTTCGGTATCTTCCTCAGGTAGCTCAATTCCATACGTTACAGCTAAGGGTTTCTTTTTTGAAAAAATAGCTGTACCGGAATAGCCTTTTCGTTCGGCATAATTCCAAAACTGATGATAGTCTCCGAGCTCAAGAGTTAGTTGCCCCTCTTGTAATTTCGTTTCCTGAATACAAAAAACATCTGCGTCAACATTTGTAAAATAATCTAAAAAACCTTTACGGACACATGCTCTAATTCCATTTACATTCCAAGATACTAATTTCATTCCATTTCCCCTTGATGTTTTCTAATAAAAGTATAGTCATTTTAAAATCGGCACTTAATAGCCATTGTCCTGCCGCTGATGATTAATTTCATTTTTTCGAACGTAAGCCTGTTCGATTTCCTCCGTGCTGAACCCAAGCATTCTTCCTAAGTCCAAATAAGCAGAAAATGCCTCAACATAGTGAAATACCGCCTTTGTTGATTTCATGGTAATAATCTTCTCTGTCACATGAATAAAGGCAGAAACTAAACTCTTTTCTTCTTCTTGCTGCTTAAAATCATTTGTATAGAGCTCAAGCAGGCGGTCTACTTCATATTCATTGTGATTGGCAATACTTAAAAAGAAATGTAATGAATCAACATATTCCTCTAATAACACGTGATTCTCGCTTGGCCCTTTTGTACTCCAATGTTTAAAGCAGCGCGTCTCATTTGCTAATTCACTAATTTCCACTAGCAAGGCCAGGATGATATTTTCCTCTAAATCTAGGTCTTCGAGTTTATGCTCATTAACGATTCTATCATCCAGAACCCTTTGCATTTGACATAGCCTTTTCAAATTCATCTCGTTTTTCATCCTCTTACCCTGTCATTATATTCTAGTTAACATAATAAAATTATATTCAAGTTACATTACCAATTGTTAACTAACACAATTTTACCAATCGCTTGGTTTGAATCTAAATATTGGTGGGCAGCGGCAACTTCATCGAAGGTAAATCGTTTTTGGTCGATTAACGGACGCAGCCTTCCTTCTTCAATAATTTCTGTAATTTTCTTTAAAAAGTCACCATTTTGCTTTCGGTGTTCTTCGTTTAATATATGCAAAAGCATGAAAACAACATGGAAAGATAAACCCTTTGAATGAAGCGGAGTTAAATCATGTGTGGACCTGGCAGCAATCGCAACCACTGTTCCATGCAAAGCGGCAGCAGCAAAGGAACGATCTAAGTTATCCCCTCCTACTGTATCAAATATATAATCAAAGCCTTTGCCATTCGTATACTTGTTTACATAGTCCTCGACTGAGGTTTGTTTATAATTTATTGCTGCATCAGCTCCAAGCTCTTTCGCTATCTGGAGCTTTTGTGGACTAGAAGCAGTTGTATATACTTTTGCTCCTGCCCACTTCGCTAATTGAATGGCTATATTTCCAACACCGCCTGTTGCTCCATGAATTAATATTTCATCTCCAGCAGATAATTTAGCACGGTCAAATAAGGCTTCCCATGCAGTTATGGCAACAAGCGGAATCGCTGCCGCTTCCTCCATTGTCAAATTCTTTGGTTTATGGGCTAGTAACCTAGCATCTGCAAGCATATATTCAGCAAGTGCACCGCCTGTCCCCTTGAACCCTCCGGCACAGCTGTATACCTCATCACCAGGTTTAAATTCCGAAACTCCTTCACCGACTTCCACTACAACTCCCGCTACATCTCCATGCAGAATGGCAGGAAAAGCCGGAGATACTGCCGGAACGAACCCGCTCCGTATTTTTGTATCTATCGGGTTGACACTTGAAGCCTTCACTTCAATTAAAACATGTCCCGGGATTACTGTTGGAACCGGCACTTCCTCAATTTGAAACACCGAAGGATCTCCAAATGAATGAATCACTTGTGCTTTCAATTAAATCACTCCCTGCTATTGCTATGTAAAAATAAAAGTTACATTGTATTTATTGTAACATGAAATTGAAAAAGAGAGCATCGCTGAACGATGCCCCCTGCTCTTCCTTTATTTTGAAACAATTGTTTCCCTTTCGTCAGACTTTTCATGACGAATCGTTGCTTGTGCTGCTGCAAGACGAGCTAACGGTACACGGTATGGTGAGCAGCTTACATAATCTAATCCTGCTTCGTAACAGAATGCAATGGATGATTTTTCACCGCCATGCTCCCCGCAGATACCTGTTTTTAATTGAGGCTTCACTTGACGACCAAGCTTAACACCCGTTTCAACCAGCTTACCAACACCTTGCTGATCTAGGACAGCAAATGGATTGTCAGGAAGCACCTTTTGCTCGATGTAGGCTTGTAAAAACTTACCTTCTGCATCATCACGGCTGTAGCCGAACGTCGTTTGTGTTAAATCATTTGTACCAAAGGAGAAGAAATCAGCTTCTTCAGCGATTTGGTCTGCTGTTAATGCAGCACGCGGAATTTCAATCATTGTTCCAACTAAATAATCAAATGATTTACCTGTTTCTCCTTGCACTTTTTCCGCTGTCTCTACAACAAGCTGGCGCATTGCCTTAAGCTCATTCACATGACCAACAAGTGGAATCATAATTTCAGGCTTGACTGGAAGTCCTTTATTAATAAGTGTGACAACAGCATTGAAAATTGCTTTTGCCTGCATTTCATAAATCTCTGGAAAAATCATACCTAAACGGCAGCCGCGGTGCCCAAGCATTGGGTTAAACTCAGCCAATTGATTTACTTTTTTCAATAAGAATTCTTTTTCCTTTAATTCAGGTGAATCAGCTGCTGTAATTTGGAGCTTTGTCACTTCAACTAAAAGCTCTTCTTTATCCGGTAAGAATTCATGCATTGGTGGATCAAGTAAACGTATCGTTACAGGATGACCTTGCATGGCTTCAAAAATCCCTTCAAAATCCCCTTGTTGCATTGGCAACAGTTTATCCAATGCGATCATGCGCTCTTCATAGTCTTCAGCTAAAATCATTTCTTGAACGATTGGAATCCGTTTAGGATCCATAAACATATGCTCTGTTCGGCATAGTCCAATTCCACCAGCACCAAATTCCAAGGCTTTCGCAGCATCCTCTGGATTGTCAGCGTTCGCACGAACACCTAATTTTCTTGTTTCATCTGCCCATGCAAGTAATAGTTGAAACTCATCAGATAGTTGAGGGTCAATCATTGGTATTTCACCAAGCATAATCTCCCCAGTTGATCCATCAATTGTAATGACATCACCATAATTTACAACGGTTTCACCAACTGAAAATTTCTTTCCAGCTAAATCTATTTTTAGTGCTTCACAGCCGCAAATACATGCTTTACCCATCCCCCGTGCAACAACAGCAGCATGACTTGTCATTCCTCCACGGCTTGTAACAATTGCCTGGGAAGCCACAATACCATGAATATCATCTGGAGTTGTTTCTGGGCGAACAAGGATAACCTTTTTTCCATCGTTTCCTAATTGTTCTGCTTCATCTGCATCAAAGACGACAAAGCCTGTTGCTGCGCCAGGTGATGCAGGCAGTCCTTTTGCCAATTGTTTACGCTCAAATGAATCATCAATTCGACGGTGAAGCAGCTGATCTAACTGCTCTGGATCTACACGTAATAAAGCTGTCTCTTTATCGATAATTCCTTCTTTAACCATTTCAACAGCGATTCGAATAGCAGCCTGAGCAGTCCTTTTTCCTGTACGTGTTTGAAGGATAAATAATTCTCCACGCTCTACAGTAAACTCGATATCCTGCATATCCTTATAATGATTTTCAAGCAATTGACAAGTTGCCGTGAACTTGCCATATACTTCAGGCATGTCTTTTTCAAGCACATGAATAGGTTGTGGTGTACGGATTCCTGCTACCACATCTTCCCCTTGAGCATTAATTAAATATTCACCATAAAGAATGGCTTCACCTGTAGATGGATTACGTGTAAACGCAACACCTGTACCAGAATCATTTCCCATATTACCGAATACCATGCTTTGGATGTTAACAGCTGTTCCTAAATGATCAGGAATTTTGTTCAAACGACGGTAAATAATGGCACGCTGATTGTTCCAAGAATCAAATACAGCATTAATAGCTAAGAACAGCTGCTGTTTTGGCTCCTGCGGAAAATCATTTCTTGTATGTTTTTTAACAATTTCTTTATATCCGGCAATGACTTCCTGCCAATCCTCTGCCGTTAGTTCAGGGTCTGCTTGATAGCCCTTTTTCTCACGTGTTTCTTCTAAATATTGTTCGAAATAAAAGCTGTCAATGCCGAGCACAACATTACTGAACATTTGAATAAAACGGCGATAGGAATCATAGGCAAAGCGGGCATTTTCTGTTAAACCGGCAACACCCTTTACTGTTTCATCATTCATTCCAAGGTTTAATACAGTGTCCATCATACCAGGCATAGAAAAAACTGAACCTGAGCGAACAGAAACAAGCAATGGATTTGCAGGATCACCTAATCTTTTCCCGGTTTTATCTTCTAATGTTTTTAATGCTGCCAATATTTCTTCTTCTACATATTGGGATATTTTTTTACCGGCTTCATAATAATCATTACAAGCCTGAGTAGAAATGGTAAAACCAAATGGAACGGGCAGACCGATATTCGTCATTTCAGCCAAATTTGCCCCTTTTCCACCAAGTAATTCTTTCATATTGCTATTTCCTTCATTAAATAGGTAAACAAATTTACTCATTATTACCTGCTCCTCTCACTTTTCAAAATATCAACTATTAGGTTAGCCGTTTCTTCAACAGCTTTGTTAGATACATTAATAACTGGACAGCCTATCCGCTTCATAATTTTTTCGGAGTATTCAAGCTCCTCGAGGATTCTTTCAAAGCTAGCGTAGTTAGCCTCAGACCTTAAGCCCAGTGCCTTGAGACGTTCTTTTCGGATTTCGTTCAGTTTGTCTGGTGTAATAACCAACCCAACACATTTATTACGCGGAATATTAAATACTTCTTCAGGTGGTGAAACCTCCGGTACTAACGGGACATTTGCCACCTTAAAGCCTTGATGTGCCAAGTACATCGACAGCGGCGTTTTTGATGTGCGCGACACTCCGATTAATACGATGTCCGCACGCATAACCCCTCGTGGATCACGTCCATCATCATATTTAACAGCAAATTCAATCGCTTCCACCCTGCGAAAATATTCATCATCAAGCTTCCTCATTAATTTCGGCTGATGATTCGGCTCTTTTTTAAATCTTTTCATAAAGGATTCCATAAGCGGATTTAATAAGTCAACAGCCATAATTCCCTCTTCATTTGCACGTTGATCCAGGTATTTCTTTAATTGTGGAATCACGATGGTATAAGCAATAATTGAATTCGTCTGCCTTGCCATTGCAATGACTTCTTCAATATCTTCTCTATCCTCTGCATAGGAATGCCGGCGTATGTCAACATAGCCCCCATTAAACTGGGTTGCAACTGCCTTTACGACAAATTCTGCAGTTTCACCGACAGAATCCGAAACAACGTAAACAACTTCTTTTTCTGATAAAATAATACTCACACCCTTTTCCTTTAACGAGGGATATCATAAATATTTTTGCAACGTTATTAGAGCAATCATCTATAATTTTTTCCCATAAATTCATTTAGCTAGAAACTACTTTATGAACCGCATGTTAGGTCTCGCTCATTACACTAAAAGCATTAATGATTAACAATCACTTAAATATGTTATACTTTTTATGAATATAGAATAACACATTTAAAAAATATCGTGAACATTTTTTTCGTTAAAAAGTGAACATTTTTACAAAGTGCAGGTAAATTAAATACATTATATAGCAAAAAAGGACAGATATATAGGCTTTTGCCCTTATTATCTATCCTTTTTAAATATTAAAATATTTTCCTAGTAAAATATTGTTTTTTTCACAAATACTTCAATCGTTTACAATTTCTTCAATCTTTTGCCCGACAGCAAGTGTCAGCTCCTCCGTCATTTCCGGTATACTTGTTTTTAAAAGTGGATTCATGACCTTCGCCAGTTTCCCGCCTGCTGTGATGTCCAAGAAGCCCGTCATACTCGTTTTATGTTCTGATATTTTAGCAGCTTTAAAATATCCATATCCATTAAATTTTTCATTAATGCCCATTAAATTAAATGTGACTTTTTCCGGTTCAATCCAATTTGTTATATCCACTTTAAGGTGTATTTTCTTCTTAATAATTCCGAACGCACTTTTGAAGGTCCAAGTAGATTCTCTTTCATTTATGATCTCATGGTCTATATAGCCTGGAATAAGCGGTGCCCAGGCATCCATTGATTGAACAAATTTCCAAACCGTTTCAATCGGGACATTCACTTCCATTTTGTGAACATGAGAAGACATTATGATCCATCCCCCTTTGTTGTAAAGGCATATGTATAGACTTATTCCAATTCTATCGGGATTATTCTTACATTAAGCAAAATGATAGTGAAAAAAATAAGCCCAGCCAGTCTGGCGGACTTATTTTCTCTCACCATACACTCTATCTATTTTTTGATCCAAGCGTTTTAAAAGACGGAAGGCCCGATTTGTTTCAATCTGTCGGTAGTGATGACTGCCCCCAGGCTCCTCATCTTTTTCATCTGCTTTTTTGACAATTTCCTGCAAAGGAGTCCTGACAATCTGGCCTCCGGGAAAATATGAATCTGTATGAAATAAGATCGCAAGGGCAATTTCCTTTGCTTTCACCGGATTTTCACCTAAACGTATCAATAATTTATGTGCTCTCTCAGCGCCTTTTATGGCATGGATATCATTTTGTCTATATAAATCATAATCCCATTTGCCATTTTTGTACCAAGTATAATGTCCAATATCATGCAGGAAGGCAGCTTTTGCTGCACTATCAACATCAACATCCTGCTCTTTAGCATACTGAAAAGCATGATACGCACAGGCAATTGCATGAACCAAACCAGATCGAGTAACATATTTTTGGGCTATGTGGTGGTTGAAAATATCCGTTAATGCAACATCTCTCATACGTTCTCCCTCCAGTTGAAATTTATCGGTGTTTGGAACATGAAGATATTTTATCTATATTACTCTTTTTTTGTATCTGCTGACAATTATTTTGTTCATCTATTATATTTTTCTTTTGGACAATTGGTCACTGCTAATTTAGGATAAAGGAATACATTGAAACCACCATTATGGTGTAATTCCCTTATATCTGACTAATTAAATAGGAAATGGATAAAATATGAATGAAAATTGACTTTTTTTTGTTAAAAATGTGTTAATATATGTTTGACGAAACTTGAAATAATTTATAAGTTTCACAAATAAATTTTACATAAGGAGTACGAATATGGAAAAAATTCTTGTTCTCGGACATAAAAATCCTGATACAGATTCGATCTGTTCCGCAATCGCTTATGCAAACTTAAAATCTGCGATTGGTTTAAATGCTGAGCCTGTCCGTCTTGGCGAAATTAATGGGGAAACAAAATATGCATTAGATTATTTTCAAGTAAACGTTCCCCGTTTAGTAGAAAAAGTTGCTGCTGAAACAAACCAGGTCATTTTGGTTGACCACAATGAGAGTCAACAAAGCGCGGACGATATTGATCAAGTCCGTATTCTTGAGGTAATTGACCACCATCGTATTGCAAATTTCCAAACAAGCGACCCGCTCTATTATCGTGCTGAGCCAGTTGGCTGTACAACAACGATTTTAAACAAGCTGTATAAAGAACATGGGGTTGAAATAAAGAAAGAAATCGCCGGATTAATGCTTTCAGCTATTATTTCTGACTCCCTATTATTCAAATCACCTACATGCACAGAGCAGGATATCGCTGCTGCACGTGAGCTAGCTGAAATTGCAGGCGTTGACGCTGAAAAATACGGCCTGGATATGCTAAAGGCTGGCGCTGACCTTAGCGACAAAACAGTAGAACAGTTAATCTCTCTAGATGCAAAAGGCTTTGACATGGGTAATTATAAAGTCATGGTAGCTCAAGTGAATGCTGTCGATACAAATGATGTGCTGAAAAACAAAAAAGAAATTGAAGAAGCCATTACAAAGGTCATTGCAGACCAAAATCTTGATTTATTCTTTTTTGTTGTGACAGATATCTTAACTAATGACTCCGTTGGTCTTGCGCTTGGAAAAATGACTAATGCAGTTGAAACAGCGTTTAATGTAGAGCTTGATAATAACGCAGCTATCTTAAAAGGCGTTGTATCTCGTAAAAAACAAATCGTACCGGTTTTAACTGATACATTAAAGGCTCTATAATAAAAAAGAAGCATGGAAATCCCATGCTTCTTTTTTATCCAATTATTAGACATACATGCTATCCTTCACGTACAAAATCATGGCAATTTCATCACAGTTATGCAGCTTAGGGCAGGTAATACAATCCTTCCATACCTTTTGCGGCATATTATCCTTTACTGTCACTTCGAAGCCGCATTTTTGAAAAAATTCAACTTGATACGTAAGAGAAATTAACTTTTCAATTCCTAATCGATTGGTTTCCTCGACTATTTTTTCCACGAGCATTTTCCCGATACCCAGCTTTAAAGCAGGAGTATCAACAACAAGCGAACGAATTTCAGCTAATTCCTTATCTAAAATGGTTATACTTGCGGACCCTACAACTTCTCCGTCCTTTTCTGCAACAAAGATTGAAAAAATATTTTGATAGAGTGATTCTTTCGTTCTTGGCAGCAATATCTCTTTTTCTGAATAAATATTGATTAACTCATGTAATCTATCAATATCTGAAATTCTTGCTCTTCTGATTTCAACCATTGTTGTCCTCACCTTTACGAATTATCTTTAATGTTTATTATCATACTTTATTTTTGGAAAAAGTCAATAAATAATCACAAAATTGTATAATTATAAATCATTTTATTTTACTGCCTACCTTTTTGTGCACGAAAAAAAGCAGCTAAGTTCTAAATCACTTAGCTGCTTTCTTACAAATGTTTGATTATGCGTCGAATACTTCAACTTTTTCCATTACATCGCCATTTTTCATGGAAAGTACTGTATCCATTCCGGATGTTACTTTACCGAAAACAGTATGTACTCCGTTTAAGTGCGGCTGTGGCTCGTGAACGATGAAAAATTGGCTGCCACCTGTATCTCTGCCTGCATGTGCCATTGATAATGAGCCTACCTCATGCTTATGTGGGTTTCCTTCTGTTTCACATTTGATTGTATAACCAGGACCGCCCATGCCAGTTCCTGTTGGATCTCCCCCTTGTGAAACAAAACCAGGGATTACGCGGTGAAATACAACACCATTATAAAAACCGCTGTTAGCTAGTTTTTCAAAATTTTCCACTGTATTTGGTGCTTCATTTGGGAATAAATCAAACTCGATTTTCTCACCATTTTGCATCTGTATGTATCCTTTTTTAGCCATTCGTATCCAACTCCTTTTTATTTTTATGAAACAAACAAAATAATCATAACATTATTTACATCATTACACAAAGATAAGGGAACAAACGATGGGGTCTTTATTTAGCATCATAGAAATTCGCTAGTTCCACAATCATTGCACCCATTCGTTCATGCTCTGGTACAACGATTCGGTCAACGCTCATTTCACGTAACGCTTCTGCCGTCACCTTACCAACTGCTGTGGCAACTGTGTTATCCGTAAAAGAAGCGATAAGTTGATTTTCAATTCCTTGTTCTTTCGCATAACTGAATAAGGAATGAACTTGAATAGCAGTTGTAAAACAAACAGCGTCAACTTTGCTATTTAAGATTTCCTTGCACAATGTTTCAACAGTATCCTGTAATGGTGGTATATGCTGATAAGGCAGAAGCTGAGTTGTCTCCGCACCTTTTGATGTTAGAAAGCTCATTAAGGCCGGAGCCTTTTCACCATGCAGCTGAACAACCACTTTTTTTCCCGAAAAATCTACATCCTTTAACTGACGGATCAGTCCCTGTGTCGTACCATCATCATCAGAGGCTTCACACTTCAATTCAAATTTCTTTATCGCAGCAGCTGATTTATAGCCTCTGGTCGCTATTTTTGCCTTATGAAGCTGTTTAATAAACGCCTCTTTAATAGCTAAATTCTCGGCAAGCTCGAGAAGGGTTTGAAAGCCAATGCCCGTTGTAAAAATCACCCAGTCTGCACCCTGTTCAACAAAGGTCACAAGATCCTGCCTTACTTCCTCATCTGCTTTAAATACGGTTCCCTGCAGAGAGCGTACTATGGCGGTTCCTCCCTGCTTTTCAATTAAGGCTGTCATTTCCTCTGTTTTACGCGATGCTCCAAGTACGATATGCTTTCCTGCCAATGCATTCCCCAATAAAATCACCCTTTTCCATTATTCATCCACTATTTATTTTTACATATATTAATTGTTTTTGATAGATTATTATGTGAACTTACCTCCTATACTATCAAAAAAGCCTCGGTTCATGGCTGAATCCGAGGCTAAGACTAGATCTCATATTAATGATGGTGACCATGATGAAGCCGGTCTTTTACAGGGTTTGTAATCACAAAGCCTTCGTTAGGAACATAGTAATATTGAATCCAAACACCGTCTAAAAACTCTTCTCTGGCATCCAGCAATATCTCAATATCCTTATCGGTTTGCACTACTTCATCATATTCTGTTGGCTCATCAAAACGAAGATCATAATGCGCGTGGTCACCATGCATATGGGTGATATAAACACGGATCATTTTCCCTGTTTCCCCTTCATTGGCTATCATTTCCTTCAATATCTTAGCTGCATGGCGGTTGATTTTACATTTCATTTTCTACTGACTCCTATCACAAAGAATAAAAATATAATCTCATTCTTACAGAAAAATTGCAAATACCTGGAGTCAGCCGAATTTCTAGTTTGATTCTTTCACTTTTAGGCTGTCTAAAATAGTAAAAAGCTCATCTAATTGTTTAATTTCATAGTCTGGTACCACTTCATTGCGTTCTTTATTTGTTCGGTTTATCCAGACTGATTGAATGCCTGCACGCGTTGCACCTAATATATCCGTCATTAAGTTATCCCCAACCATTAATACTTCATCCTTTTGAAGATCAAGCAATGATAGCGCATGCTCAAAAATAGATGGGTCAGGTTTCCCTTTTCCGAAAGCACCTGAAATGACAATCTGATCAAAATAAGGAACGAGTTCAGGTGTGATCGTAAGCTTTGTTTGCTGCAGGTCAGGTGAACCATTTGTTAGTAATAATAATTTATATTTTCCTTTTAGTTGCTCTAAAACAGAAAAACTATCTTCGTATACAAATGGTTTACGGCGCCTCTCTTCTGGAAAACGCTCAGCCAACAGGGCAGCAAATTCATCATCATTAATTCCATGCTGCTCCAGGCCTCTCTGCCATGATTCTTTTCGATAACCTGGTACAATCTCCTTCATTTTGCGGAATTGATCGTCATCATCGAGAAAGTTCCCCCATAGGCCTTCAAATGGATTGATTCCAATCATTTGCGTAAATGCATACGTTTCATAGCTTGAATACAATTTTCTTGCTTCTTCCCGAACAGACTCTTCAAGTTTTTCAGGGTCTACTTGGTATTTATCAGCCGCCACTCGACATGTAGCAGTAAAGGCTTCCTTCACACTTCTTTGGTCCCATAGAAGTGTGTCATCCAGATCAAAAAAAATCGCTTTTATCATGCTGTATTTCCTCTCCCCTTTAGAAACATGCTTCTATTGATTTATCGCTTTCTGCTCTACTTCGACTACCCATCCAAATGGATCTTGCTCTTTTCCAAGTTGGATACCTGTTAATGTATTATATAATTTCATTGAAAGCTCGCCTGTTTGGCCGCCATTTACGATTAACTTTTCATTATTCCAATATAACTCGCCAACTGGTGAAATAACTGCTGCTGTACCAGTTCCAAATACTTCTTCTAATTGGCCCGCTTGGTAGGCCTGATAGATTTCATCAATTGAGACTCTTTTCTCCACAACTGGTACATTCCAATGCTTTAATAAATGGATAATAGAATCTCTAGTTATACCTGGTAAAATACTTCCATTTAATTCCGGAGTTACTACTTCACCATTAATCCTAAAGAAAATATTCATACTTCCTACTTCTTCAATATATTTTCTCTCGACCCCATCAAGCCATAAAACCTGTGAGTACCCTTTCTCCTCAGCAACTTCCTGTGCTTTTAAGCTTGACGCATAGTTACCTGCGGTTTTTGCTTGACCTGTACCGCCAGCCACTGCACGAACATATTTATTTTCAACAGCAATTTTAACCGGATGGATTCCTTCCTTATAGTAAGAACCAACTGGTGACATAATAATCATGAATTTATAGTTATTTGCCGGATGAACCCCAAGTGTCGGCTCAGTAGAAATAATAAATGGACGAATATAAAGTGAGGTTCCCTCAGCCTGTGGAATCCAATCACGATCAATATTGATAAGTTCTTTCAGTGCTTCAAGCGCTAACGCTTCATCAACAGGAGGGATACAAAGTCGATCATTCGATTGATTTAATCTTTGCATATTTTTTTCAGGTCTGAACAGCAGCACTTTCCCTTCAACGGAGTAATATGCTTTTAGACCCTCAAATACCGTTTGTCCATAGTGAAAGATCATAGCAGACGGTTCAATTGTAATAGGTTGATATGGAATGATTTGCGGATCATGCCAGCCTTTATCTGATGAATAATCCATCACAAACATATGATCAGTAAAAACCTTACCGAATACAAGATTATTTACATCAGGTTTTTGTCTTTTATTTGTGGTTAGAGTGATACTAATGTTTTCGTTTGACATGATTTTCGTCTCCAATCTAAATATAAAACTAAAAAATGAAAAATCTGATAGTAATACTTTATCACAAAATATCAAATTTTAAAGAAGAATTATTTTGAAAAATGTTTATTTTATCATTTTTTATCGAATTACGTCATTACATTTTTACGGTTCAATGTAAGAATCTATTAGGTCCTTTAATTGTCTGCCCTTTTCTTTGGCATCATTGATTCCCTGATTTAATCTATCTCCCCATTTAGGTGCCTCTTCACTCAGCTTTTCTTTCCATTTTTCAGTTTGATCAATCAGCTGCTGTTTATAATCTGATTCCCCTGATTGTTGGGTACGAACAGATTCTGTATTAAATTCCTCTGATTCGATATATGGCTTTACACTCTCCATTATGGTTTTAAAAATGGGAACAACCGTTTCAGAGCTGCTGGAGGATAAATAATGCTCTCGGTCTGTTTGGTCATAACCTAACCAAACTGTACCAACAATGGTAGGTGTATAGCCAACAAACCATTGATCTTTTGTACCATTTATATCACTGTAGGGAAGCTGTGTTGAACCTGTTTTACCAGCAAGCTCCATACCAGGAATCTTAGCTCCCTTTCCTGTTCCAGTCTCTACAACGCCAAGCAGCATCGATGTGATATCCTGTGCTACTTTTTTCGAAGTAACTCTAGTTGATTTCTTCTTATACTGGGCTATTTCATTTCCCGTTGGGCCGATAATCTTCGCAATAAAATGGGAGGTTTCTTTTTTCCCGTCATTAGCAAACACGGAATAGGCCTCAGCCAATTGTAATGGTGAAATTCCTTTACTCATGCCGCCTAAGGCAATCCCTAAGTAATGATCCTCCTTTTCAAGTGGAATACCAAACTTCTCTAAAGAAGCGATCCCTTTCTCTAGACCAATTTCATTTAAAAGCCATACTGCCGGAACATTTAATGATTGTTCCAGTGCTTCATACATTGGAACTTCACCTTGAAAAGTACGCGAGAAGTTCTCAGGTGCGTAATCACCAATTTGAAGCGGCTCATCCTTTAGGATTGATGTTGTTTTATAGCCTTCTTCCAGAGCAGGAGTATAAACAGCAAGCGGCTTTAATGTCGACCCGGGCTGTGCTTTCATATGGGTTACCCGGTTAAAACCGCGAAAAACATAATCACCTCTGCCCCCCACAAGCCCAAGAACACCCCCGGTTTCGGGATTTAACAGAACAGATCCGCTCTGCACAAGCGTTCCTCCTTTTCCGGAGGGGAACACCGAATCCTGGCTATACACTTTCTCTAACATAGATTGGATATTTTGATCCATCTCTGTATAAATTCGGTAACCACGTGTCATAATTTCTTCCTGTGTTAATCCATATTTAGAAATGGCCTCATCTAAAACAGCATCCACATAATAGGGATATTCACGCTTAATATAGCTTCCACCGCCATCTTCTAAAATAATCTTCTCATTCTTTGCAGTATTGTATTCTTCATTTGTAATCACTCCAAGCTCCTTCATACTATGGAGGACAACATCTCTTCTTTCCATTGCCCTATCATAATGACGATATGGATCAAGGGCAGATGGCGACTGCAGGAGCCCGGCTAACATCGCAGCCTCACTAATTGTCACGGTTCTGATGTCCTTATTAAAATATTTCTTTGCTGCTTGGTCAATTCCCCATGAACCACTTCCGAAAAAAACTTGATTTAAATACATACTTAAAATTTCATCTTTTGAATAGTTCTTTTCAATTTCAACAGCCAAGAACAATTCTTCAATTTTCCTGCGATAGGTTTGCTCAGGGGAAAGAAGGGCATTTTTGGCGAGCTGTTGTGTAATCGTGCTGCCGCCGCCAGTAATACTGCCCGCAAAAAGGTTATTAAAAAACGCTCTTGCCATTCCTTTTAAATCGAAGCCATTGTGTTCCTTGAACCGACGGTCTTCAATTGCTATCACTGCATTTGGAACATATTCTGGCAGGTCCTTTACATCAATTCCCTCGGTCCGATTTGTATCAACCCTTGTTGCTACATCACCATCTTTATCGTAGATGACCGTTGTTTGTGTTAACCCTTCCTGAAGCGACTGAACATTAGCCTGAGATGCCGTAAAGGCAAAAAAGAGAATGGTCAATAGTACAAAGGTTAAACCGCTAAGTAATAAAATTTGCGTCAGATGCTTCTTCCTCCAAAACCTTCTAATTGCATTTATTAGTGGTTTTAGTAGTTTGATCATAGGAGGACTGATTACCCTCCAGATTTTTTTTATGACATTCCATATAGATTGAAATCTTTTCATTTCTTCTCCTCTAATCTATTTAAAGCTTTTCCTTATTATTTACTTATATTAGCTTATATTAAATAGAATTGAAAAGCCTAATACAAGGGCAGCATGGATGACAATTCATATAAGCTACTGAATTCAATTTTAAATTTTCTGATTTTTTATAAAAAACTGTTTTATTTTCCTCCAACATCATATATACTGTATTATAACAACAGGAAAATAAAATATACTGTATTATAAAAGGAGAGGGTAAGAATGAACATGTTAACAAGTAAAATTTGTCCTGAGTGTGGTCAAACGGTGAACGAACAAATAGAGTCACATTTAATGGAATGTGACCGCTGCCTCTCAAAGAAATCAGAATAACCACAACCATACATGTATACTCATAAAAACCATAAAAAAAAGCCCTCCATTGAAGGAGGGCTTTACTTTTAACACCTTTAGAGACCCAACCATTGTCATTAGCTGATATGCGAACACCGTTCAAAATATAGCCTGCGTTCATTTCACTATAATTCTAGCTTTTCAGCCAATGTGTGTTTGTTTCGCTATCACTTATTTGACTACTGCATTATCGAACTTCCCATTCGATAACTGGTTTTCAAGGGTATTTGGATTCTAATCATATACCAGAGTGAAATAATGATTTCACTTTTACGAGTATAATGATTTTTGGGTTTAGAGTTTAATTATTAGCGTATAATTTATTGAAATTCGTCATAACTCTTAACTGCTGTCATCTTGCTATAACCTAATACTGCTACTAATTTCAGTTGCTTTTTTACTAGTAACTGGAATAAATGTTTTGGCATTATGTTATAACTATGCCGGATGAATACAAGTTATTGCAGTTTGTTAAACTAGCGCATGTAACTTTTTAAGTTGTTGGCAACATCGCTATAACCATTGTACTTGCAACTATCTAGCTACCGTTTGTTCGTTATCACTTAGTGCTTGTAACTTTTAAAGCTGGCATATTGTTATAACACTTTGCTCCAGAACATTTTAAGTTCTTGCGGTTTATCATAACTATTGCTCATATCTTTTTAAGCTGCTTGCATTTTGCATAACCAATACTTGTAACTTTTGAAGCTGCTTGCATGTTGTTATATCTTATTGCTAATAAACTTTAATCGTTATTGCATTTAATTTAACTATCTGTTTCTAACCGATTTACCTCGCTAGCAGTTTGAATTACCTATGATTATTTACTGTTATCATAGATATTACATGCTATGCTTATTTCAAGATTATAGGCTTAATTTTCTACTCTATTCCGTTTGAATTCCCCCTTGTATTCAATTTTTTTGAAGCTCCCCTTCAAATTTCTTACTAAACAGTGTTGTGTTTGACTGTTAAACAATTACTGTCGTTCTCATTTGAAAGGATATTATAGTTTCATTTCTTTAACGAAACGAACACTATATGGTTGAGCCTCTAAAAGTGTTAATCTGTTGTAGAATGTTTTTTATCTTTTCTACACTTTTATTATAGCTTAAAATTTGTATCTGTAAACGCTTTAAATGTGAATTTTCCGTGAATAAAGTTTATTACAATAATTTATCTTGATTCTTTCGCAGGTGTCTCCGTGCCTTCCCCTGAAACCACCATCTGTTCATAATCAACATTTTGCTTTAGCACATAAAAAGAAAAACTACACGGATATGTGTAGTTTAAATCTTGGGCAGTTCCCGAATTTCCATCGTCATTTCGTGACCACATAAAGGACATTTTAAATCGTCGGATGCAAAGTCTTTCCTCATCCAGCCGTTACAAACAGAATCACTGCAGGAATATACTTCAACATCCTCCATGATATTTTCTAATTTATCATCCTGACCTTTTCTGTTAAAAAAAATCGGAATCGCCCCCTAGTTTTTATGGCAGTCCTTTCATTCATTAGATGAAATGGAACTACTCATGTTTAAGATACCCATCACTTAGATTAATGGGTTAAAAATTCAATTAGTCTCTAATAGTATAATCAACTTGAAAAAATTTAACAGGGAATCTAAAAAATAGCAGCTGAAGACGTTATTGTTTTGTTTACCTATCCGTACCATTTTATTTTCAAAAGCTAATCAATAGAATATTTAATGTTCAGAACTTTCTCCTCCTTTATTATTATACCATGACTTCAATAAAAATGATGGTTAACTCAGAGTTTATTCTATTCATGGAATGGTTTCTATGGCTGCAGCGCAAGACTGTTCTTTATTTTGCGAATAATCACTCATGTTCACATTTTATCCATATGATTCTCTCCTATTTTTATATATCTTAAACATGGGAGGGGTAAGCGTGAAAAAGATCTACATGATTAGTGCCATTATTGTCATTATCGGAATTACTGCAGGCATTTCGTTTTTTGTCATAAGAGATATATCTGCCAAAGTGCCTGATGATATCTCCCTGGTTACCATGCATGATAAAGAGTATGTGTTTGGAGAATCGGATAAGAAATTAAAGCTAGTTGAATTTATGTATACATATTGCCCGGACATCTGTCCAACAACTACATTAAAAATGAATATGTTAAAGAAGGATTTAGAAAAAGCAGGTGTATATGGAAAGAATATTCAATTTCTAACAATCACCATTGATCCATATCGTGATACAACGGATAGGCTAAAAAACTACATGAAAACCTTCGAAATTGAAGATGATGGAAACTGGCTACTTTTGACTGGTGATCCTAAAAATATCAAACAAGATCAGCAGGAAATACAAGAATTAGCTAATACATTCCAGTTCCAATATAGAGATCCTGGAGATGGTTTCTTTGTTCATAGCACATTTGTCTTTTTAATTGATGAAAAGAATAAATACATTAAAAAATTTCCAATGGGCGAGGAATTTAATAAAGAGGAAATCTATAATAAAATTATGGCTGAAATCCAATAACACTATAAAGCCTAACAGATAAATAGTAACGATAGGCAAGAATAGTAATCATTCTTGCCTGTATTCTTATACAAACTTAAGTACTGTCAGCTTTCTCTTACTTTTCCCGTCCTGTTGCAGCGAATTGTCTCCCATTTCTCTGGGCAGATCAGTTTTATCAGGTAAATACAATGACATTTTGGATCGCGGCTCTGAAAAGCTTATTTGTATCCCCGACTTTCTTAACCGATTTACTAAATTAATAAGCTGTTTACTAGGCATGCTAAAAACCCCTTTAACGATCTCTATGATTTTATTGTACTTGGTAATTATTAATATTATATGAACGAATAATGATAAATGGATGAAAAGCGCTGTTCCTTACTATTAAATACGTGTTCTCTTCACTGTTCTCCTGCAATAAGTTAAAACTTTCATAAAATTTACTACTTTTTCCTTACCTTTCCTCCATAGACATCTATAGGATTCCCATCCGCCCTCTTAAAACTGCGATATAACAGTACTTATCCTATTTGTAGACATGAAAGGTGTTCTTCCTCACTAAAAATGGTATAATCGTTTCATATTGTGTTTTGGAGGAATATACGTAAATGATTACTGTAAGCAATGTAGGTCTTCGTTATGGAGATCGTAAATTATTTGAAGATGTTAATATTAAATTTACACCAGGGAATTGCTATGGATTAATTGGTGCAAACGGTGCAGGAAAATCGACGTTTTTGAAAATTTTATCTGGCGACCTTGAGCCGCAATCAGGTTCTGTTCAAATGGGACCTGGAGAGCGTTTGGCCGTATTAAAACAAAACCATTTTGAATATGAAGAAGAAGAAGTTTTAAAAGTCGTGGTAATGGGTCATAGCCGCCTTTATGAAGTCATGCAGGAAAAAGATGCTATCTATATGAAGGCTGACTTTACGGATGAAGACGGTATGCGCGCTGCCGAACTAGAAGGTGAGTTCGCTGAATTAAATGGCTGGGAAGCAGAATCAGATGCAGCCATCTTATTAAAAGGTCTTGGAATCGAAGAAGACCTTCATACAAAGAAAATGGCTGATATTTCCGGTGCTGAGAAAGTAAAAGTATTGCTTGCACAAGCATTATTTGGAAGACCTGATGTACTTCTACTAGATGAGCCGACAAACCACCTCGATATTAAAGCTATTCAGTGGTTAGAGGAATTTCTTATCAACTTTGAAAATACGGTTATAGTTGTTTCCCACGACCGTCATTTTTTAAATAAGGTTTGTACACATATCGCTGATCTTGATTTTGGAAAAATTCAAATTTATGTAGGAAATTATGACTTTTGGTATGAATCCAGTCAATTGGCATTGAGAATGGCACAAGATGCGAATAAGAAAAAAGAAGAAAAAATAAAGGAACTGCAAAATTTCATTGCTCGTTTCAGCGCGAATGCGTCTAAATCCAAACAAGCAACGTCTCGAAAAAAACTACTTGATAAAATTTCCCTGGACGATATTAGACCGTCATCACGTAAGTATCCATATGTTGGATTTACACCTGATCGTGAAATCGGTAATGATTTGTTGCGAGTAGATGGAATTTCGAAAACGATTGACGGGGTTAAGGTATTAGATAATATCAGCTTCATCATGAACAAAGATGACAAAATTGCTTTGGTTGGAACAAATGAAACAGCTAAGACAACTTTATTCAAAATCCTAATGGGAGAAATGGAAGCTGACAGCGGCTCTTATAAGTGGGGTATCACTACCTCTCAAGCCTATTTCCCTAAAGATAACTCCCGCTATTTTGAACATGACGATGTAAATCTCGTTGATTGGTTACGCCAATTTTCACCGAAGGATGATAGCGAAAGCTTTTTAAGAGGATTTTTAGGAAGAATGTTATTTTCTGGTGAAGACGTACTGAAAAAAGCGAGTGTTTTATCAGGTGGAGAAAAGGTTCGCTGTATGCTTTCAAAAATGATGTTAAGCGGAGCCAACGTATTATTGTTGGATGAGCCGACAAACCATTTAGACCTTGAATCAATCACTGCATTAAACAATGGGCTCATTGCCTTTAAGGGTTCTCTAATCTTTTCGTCCCATGACCATCAGTTTATTCAGACCATTGCTAACCGCATTATTGAAATTACACCAAGCGGTATTGTTGATAAACAAGTAACATATGATGAATATTTAGAAGATAGTGAACTACAGAAGCAAATTGCAGCCATGTACCAAAATTAAAGCATTCTTCAATAAGAAAACGCAAAGGGAAATCCTTTGCGTTTTCTTTATGTCCGTTTTGTCTTTTTTCGTGCAGAGGATACTTCTCTCATACCTGTTTCCTCAGTTGTTGTTCCTTGTCCCTCTACCCGGGATGAGCTTAATCCTGTTTTAGATGGATCTTGCTTGCGTTTTCCCATATCCAAACACCTCCATCCTTATGGTGCCGAATTTCACGAATTCTTATGCTTGGATATTAAGCAGATTCTTTCATCATAAGGCAGACATCCCAAACATAAAAACAAGGTCATTATCCTTTATTTTTATTATTCTTCATGTATTCAGTATATTGATCATCTCTTGATAAAGCCGCATTGTATTGTCTTTTGACAAAGTGTTCAGCTTCAAGAAAACTGCTAAAAGAAAGCGGTAATGTTTTACTCCCGCTCTCTACAATCCATTGTTGATTATGTTCTTTAATAAGCCATTTCTCGCGATTATTATTTTCATAAAGCGAGCCTTCCGGATTATTTTTAAGATTGTATTGATTTTTTGGAGCATCCAGTCTGGAAGGGTCAAGAGGAAAAACCTCATGCACAAATAGCTTGTAGGCAGTTTCATTCATAGTGCAGCCAGAAGCCTTCACATGTCCACCGCCGCCAAATTTACTTGCTACCTCAGATACATCAACATGATCATGTATTGTACGGAAGCTTACCTTTTTCCCGCCCATGTTAAGGATAACAATATAATCAAGATGACTATTTTCTTTACCAAGCTCATTACCCAGCTCGGAGTGATACATTTCAGCATGTACGATACCAACACAATGCTCATCAATAAACGTTTGGACAAGCTCTCGATTTTTCTTGCGTATATAGCGATTAATTTTTTCCTCTTCCATTTTTAATAGCTGCTGCTCAAACTCATTAAAGCTGAAGATATCTTCTGATTTTAATCTTTCTATCATTTTTCCTTCAAAATCATCAAGCGATAGCAGTGAGAATAAATCATTTAACTGCTTGGCTTTTATTTCGTTATGTTTTTCCCATTCCCAAGTATCATATAATCTGATTAGCTCTACAAATTCTGTTATTGAGCCTTTTGCTGCAATCCATTGATTTTCTAGTAGATAATCAAAAAATAATGATGTAGCAGAAGTAAGTCTTCCATCATCATATTCAACGGTTACCTTTGCCCAGCTATATTCATTTAAATGCAAGGCTGTTTTATGATGATCGATAAACTGTGCCTTCCCTCCCTCATGAACAAATTGTTCAATTCGTTTACTGTTTGCCTCATTAACACTTAGATCTGTAATCCAAATTGTATTTTCTTTAACCTGATTTTGCTTCGTCCCGTCAAAAAATCGTTCAACCTGCGAGTTTAGCCTAGCTACAGAATTATAATGAACCTCCACTTCCTCACCAAAGGCAATTTTCGCTAATATTCCGCATCCTAAACCATCCAAATCATTATGAGTATATAAATGAATCAAAGTAACCCACCTCTCCGGTATTAATTAATTGTATGTAAAAGAAAAGCATAAGCTCTGCTTGAACGTCCCTTTCTAGCTTGACCAGTTTTCATGTATTCTCTAAGTACTATGGAAAGAACATAATATATAAAACATTATAACTTTACTTGCCTGTTGTCAAAAAGAAATCCTTGTTTCATACAAAATGTTTATTCGAGTGGAAAGAAAAAAAGTAATCCACCCTGATATAACTAAATCTTTTTTATTTGCTGACAAGTTGACACCCCTTGTCCGCATATACTGGCTAATAAGATTATTTTAGAATTGCAGCCTTAAAAATATAAGGAGGGAAATTATGAAGCTTGTCGTCATTAAAAAACGGCTCTTATTGTATTGTATTATTTTCTTGGTACTATTAGCATCTGCAGGAGGATGGATTTTTATAAACCAGCAGAACGAAGTAGTGTTTAATCAGGAGGAACAGCAAGGACATGTACGGGAAATCCATCTTGTTACAAGTGAGTTTTCTTCCGAATTGCCAAATGGCACCAAAATAGAAGCGTATCGTTGGGATCCAGGAACTATATTCATGGAGGTTGGCGAGAAGGTGAATCTTTCCATTTTAGGAGTAAATGGCAAAGAACACCCCTTTATGATTGAAAACACAAATATAAAAGGAACGGTGAAAAAAGGTGAGGAAACAGTCGTCCCTCTCCAATTTCAAAAAGAAGGTATCTATCGTTTAATATGCACTTCCCATTCCGATAAAAATCATGAAGGACCAATGATTGCCTATATAGTAGTAGATTAATCAAGTGCTATTTCAAAAGTAATGCAGGCTGGATATACCTGTCTTTATCCAGTCTGTTTTGTATAACAGCTAAACAATAGCTAGGTTGTTTATAATACAGTTTAGATAAATATAAATAATTATTAAAACTATCCAAATTCAAAGAAAAATTTAAACCCTTGTAAAATAAGGGTTTATTTAACATTCATAAAATGTTCATATATAATGTGAGTACTTTAACAATCTATCTGTTACACTACAAATATAGTCATTGTACTACTACCTACTAGCTAACAATGAAAAACTATTCTAACCCATGAGGTGACATAACAATGGAACAATGGAAAGGTTTTACAAATGGAGTATGGCAAAAAGAAGTGAATGTAAGAGACTTTATTTTAAAGAACTTTACTCCTTATACTGGTGATGATAGCTTTTTAGAAGGTGCAACTGAAGCAACAGCAAAATTATGGGATCAAGTAATGGAACTTTCTAAAAAAGAACGTGAAGCTGGCGGTATCCTGGATGCTGACACAAAAATCGTTTCTACTATTACTTCACATGGACCTGGATATTTAACACAAGAACTTGAACAAATTGTTGGTTTCCAAACAGATAAACCTTTTAAACGTTCATTAATGCCTTTTGGCGGAATCCGTATGGCAAAAACTGCTTTAGAATCATATGGATTTGAATTAGACAAAGAGGTTGAACATACATTTACTGATTATCGCAAAACTCATAACCAAGGCGTTTTCGATGCCTACACACCAGAAATGAGAGCAGCCCGTTCTGCTGGTGTCATAACAGGATTACCTGATGCTTATGGACGCGGACGTATTATTGGTGACTATCGCCGTGTGGCATTATATGGTGTTGATTTCTTAATGCAGCAAAAACTTAAAGAATATCAATATATTGGCGACGGTACTATGACAGATGATGTCATTCGTGATCGTGAGGAATACAGTGAACAATATCGTGCCTTAAAGGAATTAAAACAAATGGCTGCTTCATATGGCTTTGATATTTCACAGCCGGCAAAAAGTGCAAAGGAAGCCATCCAATGGTTGTACTTTGGCTATTTAGCTGCTATTAAGGAACAAAATGGGGCGGCCATGAGCCTTGGACGTACATCTACTTTCTTAGATATTTATATTGAGAGAGATTTACAGAATGGTACACTAACTGAAAAAGAAGCACAGGAATTAGTAGACCATTTTGTTATGAAGCTTCGTCTTGTAAAGTTTGCTAGAACACCGGAATATAACGAATTATACAGCGGTGACCCAACATGGGTAACAGAATCAATCGCAGGTATGGCACTTGACGGTCGTCCATTAGTAACGAAGAACTCTTTCCGATTCTTACACACACTAGATAACCTAGGACCTGCTCCAGAGCCAAACTTAACCATTCTTTGGTCTACTAAATTACCTGAAGCATTTAAGGCCTACGCTGCAAAAATGTCAATCAAATCAAGTGCAATACAATATGAAAACGACGATATGATGAGAGAATTATGGGGCGATGATTACGGTATTGCCTGCTGTGTATCCGCAATGCGAATTGGTAAACAAATGCAATTCTTTGGAGCTCGTGTTAACATTGCAAAAGCATTGTTATATGCAATTAATGGCGGTATTGATGAAAAGAAAAAGATACAAGTTGGACCTGCTTACCAGCCTATTACTTCTGAGTATTTAGATTACGAAGAAGTTGCCAGCAACTATGATAAAATGCTTGACTGGCTATGCGGATTGTATGTGAATACACTTAATGTAATCCATTATATGCATGATAAATACAGCTATGAAAGAATTGAAATGGCACTTCATGACCGTGAGATTCTGCGTACGATGGCTTGTGGTATTGCTGGACTTTCTGTTGCAGCTGACTCACTTAGTGCCATTAAATACGCAAAAGTTAAAACAATTCGTGATGAAAACGGACTAGTTGTTGATTACGAAATCGAAGGTGACTATCCTAAATATGGTAACAATGATGATCGTGTCGATCAAATTGCTGTAGATCTTGTTAATGGTATTATGAACCGAATTAGAAAACATAAAACCTATCGTGGTGCAGTACCAACACAATCAGTGTTAACCATCACATCTAACGTTGTATATGGTAAGAAAACTGGTGCAACTCCTGATGGTCGCGAAGCTGGTAAACCATTTGCACCAGGAGCTAACCCAATGCATGGCCGCGACACTAAAGGAGCACTTGCTTCACTTACTTCTGTTGCAAAATTACCTTACGAAGCATCATTAGATGGGATTTCCAATACCTTTACCATCACACCAAAGGCACTTGGACGTGAAGATCAATCACAAGTAAGTAATCTAGTGGCAATGCTTGACGGATATATAGCAAAACGCGGCCATCATATCAATGTGAACGTCTTGAATCGTGACACATTATTAGATGCTGTGGAACATCCAGAACTATATCCACAATTAACAATTCGTGTATCTGGCTATGCCGTTAACTTTATTAAGCTTACTCGTGAACAACAAATCGACGTAATTAATCGTACATTCCATGAAAGCATGTCTGCTGCCGAAACGAAAGTACCTGTTCATGTAAAATAAGTACTAAGAGTTTAAGAGAAGGGCCTTTCCCTTCTCTTTGAATTTTTTTACAGCATAACGGTAGATGGGAACTTATTAACAATAATTAACTAGATGGGAGTTTATCAACATGAAGGGAAATATTCATTCCATAGAGACATTCGGAACAGTTGACGGACCTGGAATTCGTTATGTAATTTTCACACAAGGCTGTCTGCTTCGTTGTCAGTATTGTCACAACGCAGATACTTGGGAGATTGGAATAGGAAAGCAAATGTCTGTTGCTGACATTATAGAGGATTTAACCTCCTACCTTCCTTTTATCGAATCCTCAGGCGGCGGCATTACGGTAAGCGGCGGTGAACCTTTATTACAAATTCCTTTCCTTATTGAATTGTTTAAGGAATGCAAAAAATTAGGGATTCATACAACGATTGATTCATCCGGCGGCTGCTATTCAACAGCTCCCCTATTCCAAGAGCAATTCAACGAGTTATTAAACTATACAGATTTAATTTTAGTAGATTTAAAGCATATTAACCGAAAAAAACACATTCAATTGACAGGGATGGCAAACGAGCACATTATCCAATTTGCAAAGCATTTATCCAAGCGCCACATTCCTGTTTGGATTCGTCATGTTTTAGTCCCTACCATTACAGATAATGAAAAGGACCTAGAAGAGCTTGGTGAGTTTATCGGCACGCTTGAGAATGTCGAGAAGTTAGAGATACTACCCTATCATAAGTTAGGCGTTTATAAATGGGAGGCTCTTGGTTTAGATTATCCACTAAAAGACGTCGAGCCGCCGAGTAACGCGAAAGTAAATGCTGCATATGAAATTTTAACAAAAACACTTAAGTTCAACAAAAAAGTGCTGTCTTGAACATCAGGACAGCACTTTCTATCTTCACTTTTATCAGCTAATTGACGGATGCCTATTTCCACCAGTCATCAAACATATTTGCTGGCATTTCTCTTTTATGCTGTGTCACCAAATATCTCTTTTCAATTTTCTCCGCGCTTTCTAAAGGAACCGACTTACCTTCTAGATAATCATCTAATTCTTCATATGAAATACCAAGCTCTGTTTCATCTGCCTGTCCTGGCCGTTCATCTAATAAATCTGCGGTTGGAACCTTTAAATAGATTCTTTCTTCCGCACCCAAGACCTTTAATAACTCTTTCCCTTGTCTCTTCGTTAAACCAGCAAGCGGAACAAGGTCTGCACCTCCATCGCCATATTTCGTATAAAAACCTGTCACAGCCTCTGCTGCATGATCTGTCCCAATGACAAGTAAATTTTCTTGGCCGCCAATCACATATTGAGCAATCATCCTCATTCTAGCCTTGACATTTCCTTTATGATAATCTCTTAAAGGTGCACCTTTTGTTTTACTGTCATACTCTTTTTTTACTTCATCAACCGCTTTTTCAATATTAAAGGTAAATTCCTCATCCGCTTTGATAAAGTCTAGAGCAGCCTTGGCATCGTCTTCATCCTTCTGCACGCCATACGGAAGCCGGACAGCAACAAATTTCGCATCATGCCCCTCAGCTCTCAGCCCCTCAACAGCTAACTGAGCTAGTCTTCCGGCAAGGGATGAGTCTTGACCTCCGCTGATTCCAAGGACAAACCCTTTTGCTTTTGTTTTTAAAAGATACTCCTTTAAAAACTGAACTCTTCTTTGCACCTCCACCTTCGGATCAATTTCAGACTGAATATGTAACTCCTTCATGATTTGCTTTTGCATACTCATTTTTCAACCTCCCCATTAATTATGTAATACTGTCATTCATTAATACGATCCAGCATACACAGAAACCTTTTGGTTTACACTCTCAATGAGCTGTAGCTTATTTTCCCAACATTTTGGACTTAAATCCACTGGGTATTCCTCTGGATTTAATGAACGCTTATATTCTTCCCAGAGATAGTTCAAATTCTGATGGCAGTATTGTTGAATTTCTTCCAATGACGGCTGCTGATAAACTGGTACCCCATTGATAAAAATATCATGATGAAGATCTTTCGCCACAAAATTTGTAACATCCTTCTTTATATAGGTATGGACTGGATGGAACATATTTAAACTAGCTTCTTCATTTGGGCGTTCATCATCTAGGGCAATATAATCACCTTCTGATTTTTGATTCGCTAAATTAATAATCCGGTAGACTCTTTTTAATCCAGGTGTCGATACTTTTTCCGGATTCCCGCTAATTTTAATCGTGTCAACCATTTTCCCTTTTTCATCCTCTATCGAGACAATCTTATATACAGCACCTAGAGCCGGTTCATCATAGCCTGTGATCAGCTTTGTTCCAATCCCCCAAACATCAATTCGCGCTCCTTGAGCTTTTAAGTTCATAATTGTATATTCATCAAGGTCATTTGATGCAACAATTTTTGTTTTGGTAAAGCCTGCATCATCGAGCATTTTCCTTGCTTCTTTTGATAAATAGGCAAGATCTCCACTGTCTAACCGAATCCCGACAAAATTGATGGAGTCAGCCAGTTCCGTTGCGACACGGATAGCATTAGGTACCCCTGATCTTAACGTATCATATGTATCAACTAAAAACACACAATCTTTATGACGGCGTGCATATTTATGAAAAGCTGTGTATTCATCAATATAAGCCTGAATAAGCGAATGCGCATGTGTACCCGAAACAGGTATTCCAAATAGCTTTCCTGCTCGCACATTAGATGTCGAGCTAAAACCACCAATGTAGGCTGCTCGTGTTCCCCAAATAGCGGCATCCATTTCCTGTGCTCGTCTTGTACCAAATTCCATTGCTATCTCATCACCAATTATATATTTAATTCTTGCTGCTTTTGTTGCAATTAATGTTTGGTAATTCACAATATTTAGAATAGCCGTTTCAACTAATTGTGCTTCGGCAAGGGTTGATTCAATGCGGATAAGAGGCTCATTTGCAAAGACGATTTCTCCTTCTGCCATTGCTCTAACAGATCCTGTAAAACGGAGGTTTTTTAAATAATCGAGAAAATCCTCTTGATACTTTAATTCCTGTCTTAAGTAGGAAATATCATCCTCTGTAAATCGTAAATTTTTTAAATACTCGGCCACCTTTTCTAAGCCAGCGAATACTGCAAACCCATTCCCAAAGGGCAGTTTTCGAAAAAACACTTCAAAAACAGCTTTGCGATTATGTATACCGTCTTCCCAATAGGTCTCGATCATATTTATTTGATACAAGTCTGTATGTAACGTTAAACTGTCATCCAAAAACATTTTCGCCATAACTAAACCTCCAACCATTCAATTAGCTTACCATTATAATCATAATTGAGAGCCCGTGATTATATCCGTGAGTTTACTCACTTTCATTACGCATTTTCCTATTAATATTATAGTCTTTTATAGACTATTGTCTAATTAATAGATTTTTTCAATTTTTATATGTTCATTTCTATCAATGTTTGTAAAAATTTGCTCCATTGCTAAATCACTCAAAATCAATTATACTTGCACCAAACACTTGCTGTTTGAATGCAATTTTGAGGTGAATTATTTGTTAGAATTTCTTCTGGATACAACAAATCTGCAAGTTGATTATACTTTGTATGTGAGTATCCTTTTTGGACTTTCGGTAAAATTGCTATGGATGCGGAATATTGAATTCAATTTCATTGATTCTATTTATTCATCATCAGATGTACATCTTCAAGGGAAAAATCTTTTACTACAGAAAGAAAAGCATGTCCCTATTAACAAACAATTGCTGTCGATTCTAAAATATATTCGACGAAAAAAGAATTTAAGCGAAGAACCTGATAGTACTATTTCCTCTGCGGCTTTTTAATAAAAAAACTACGTTAAATGGAGGAAATAGGAAAAATGAAAGAACTTTTTAACACTTATTTTATTGAACCTTTTACAGAGCTAATCATATGGACATCACATCTATTTCATGATAATTATGGTTTGGGTATTATCCTAGTCACACTTCTTGTCCGAATCGTATTGCTACCTTTAATGTTAAAGCAATATAAAACGCAGGCCACGATGAAAGAAAAAATGGATAAATTAAAGCCTGAAATGGATGCTATCCAGCAAAAATTAAAGGCAACAAAGGATCCAAAGGAACAGCAAAATCTTCAGAGAGAATTAATGGGATTATATCAAAAACATGGCGTAAATCCGTTAAATATGGGTTGTCTGCCTATGCTTATTCAAATGCCAATATTAATGGCATTTTATTACGCGATTCGTAATTCCCATGAAATAGCAACACATTCATTTTTATGGTTCAGCCTAGGTGAATCTGATATTTGGATTACGGCACTTGCAGGTATCGTTTATTATTTTCAATTTAAAGTGTCCTCATCAACTATGCCGGAGGCACAAAGGCAGCAAATGAAATATATGGGCCTTGTATCACCCATTATGATTGTTTTTGTATCGCTGAATGCTCCAGCAGCCTTACCTTTATATTGGGTAGTCGGTGGAAGCTTTCTTATTTTTCAAACCTATCTCGGACGTAAAGTATACCAAAGCCCTAAACAAATGAATTCTGTTAATGCTAACAAGATATAAAGTGAAGTAAGCATCCGCCATGGCGGATGCTTTTTTTGTCTATAAGGAGTCCGATTTGGTCAATTATTCCCAATTTCTTTTTACGAATAGTAAATAGCTATCAAGTCAAACTAAAACTGTACAATTTACTTAAGGAGGGCTATCGATATGAATTGGAAATCCTTGCTAACTACCATTTCCCTATCATCATTTATCCTAAGCGGGTGCGGAACGAATGATGATACCGCCATGAACAATTCGGCAAGAATGAACCAGGACACGACAAATTTACGTACTGTCTCAAATAATCAAACAAATGGAAATCGCAACAATTGGGATGATGATATAGTTGGAAATGATAACAGGGGAATTTTAACCAATGTGAGTGACAATAATGCCTATTGGAATGGACGATTCAATGACAGACTTGTGGATAATTATGATATAGATAACTGGGTTTCAAGAGAAATTAGTAACAATGATAATACAAATAGGGATGATCTTTACTCAGATCGATCAATAAATAATCCATCATCAACGATTCAGAATCGAACCCGAAATGTTAATTACAATGGCTCAAACAATCAAACCAATCGAATAACAACTAGAAATGTCAATACCAATCAAAATAGAGATATTACAGCGAGAAATATTGGAAACAATACTGCAGATAATAACCAAAATCAAACGAATGTAAGAGGCCAGAATAATCGAATGGATGTTGCAGACCGGGCTGCAGAGAAAATTGCCCAAATGCGCGAGGTTGATCGTGCCAACGTAATTGTAACGGATAACAATGCCTATGTAGCAGTAAAATTAGCAGATAATGCAGGAAATAATTTAACAGCTGATATAGAGAAAAAAATCTCTGATATGGTAAAAGCAACAAATCGTGGAATTAACCATGTATATGTCTCTGTTAATCCTGACTTTTATAAACGGACCGCATCGTATGCTGAAGATATTCGAGATGGTCGTCCTGTCGAAGGGTTTTTTAATGAATTTGGAGAATTAGTCCGCCGCGTTTTCCCAACTGAAAGATAAACACGAAAAGTGCAAGTTCAAATAGCATAAACAAAACAAGCTGCTTACACTTGACTACCTTTATCAACAAAAGTGACTCATCACTGTTTCGTAAAACACGAACAGCAATGAGTCATTTTTTTTAAGCTTTTTCAAAGTAATCCTTATAAAACCCGCCGACTTTTCCGCTATTATCAATAATGAAATAAAACTCTTCCGTTTCATTTTTTACATCATAGGTTTCCCCAGGTGTCAGCACATGATTGACAATATACTTTTTCGCATTTGTATGTATACACTTCACCTTTTTGATTGTTTTGCGTTCATGCCAGTCTAAATGAATCATTTATAAGTCTCCTTTTATACATTTACTCTCTAGTATATAAGTATCCACCTTCTAGAGCAACTATATATTCTCCTTTCTATTCTGTGAACATTTTGTTAACAAAATGGGATCTCGGTTTAACAAATTTGTGAATTTTTTATTATTCTCTGTTAAAATCTTCATAAATTCTTTAAAATAGAATAATATTGAATATTCTAACCTTTACCTTGGAGGTATGCACAATGAAAATTATGAGTAATGAACAGTTAATTGTCTCGTATCGTGATGCATTAAAATCAGGTAATGATAAAGATTGGATTAGAGTATTGCAAGGAGAAATTAAAAAGCGTGGCTTGAAGCCAATTAAAAATTAACAAAAAGAGCAAAGGGACACCCTTTGCTCTTTTTATATGCTTTTAAGCAAATAATAATGATTCAGGATCTTCAATAAGCGTTTTTATGCTTTTTAAAAATGTCACGGCTTCTTTTCCATCAATCAGTCGATGGTCATATGATAATGCAACATACATCATCTGGCGATTTTCCATTTGTTCCGAATCAACAGCAACCGGCCGCAGTTGAATGGAGTGCATACCTAATATGGCTGCCTGAGGACCATTCAGAATCGGAGTAGACAAAAGCGAACCAAATACCCCTCCATTTGTAATGGTAAACGTCCCTCCTTGTAAATCATGAATAGCTAAGCAGTTGTTTCTAGCCTTTTCAGCAAGTTCAGAAATCTCCTTTTCTAATTCAGCCACATTTTTATGGTCCGCATTTCTTACAACAGGAACGACTAACCCTTTATCCGTAGATACCGCAATCCCAATATCATAATACTTTTTAATCAGAATCTCATCATCTTGTATTTCAGCATTTAATAATGGTAAGCTTTTTAGGCTCGCTACAGCTGCTTTAGTAAAAAAGGACATGAACCCCAGCTTAACCCCAAATTCCTTCAAAAACTGGTTTTTTCGCCTATTTCGCAGCATGATGAGGTTTGTCATATCTATTTCATTAAAGGTCGTCAGCATCGCAGTATTTTGCTTGATATCAACTAAATTTTTGGCAATTGTTTGCCGGCGCCTGCTCATTCGAATCCTCTCAACTGGCTTTTCCACTTCATTAAGTATTTTTTGATTGTCCTCCGGCGATGGAATGAAGGAATTCACCGGGATAGGCTGCTTATTCAATTGAATATCCTGCAGCCGAATTCTCCCTAATGGATCAATGGCCGTAACCTTTTGTAGATCAATTCCTTTCTCACGTGCCCATTTTCTTGCTGCCGGGGATACTACCAGTCGCTGATTCTTTATGGCCGCAAGTGGATTATAGGGCTGAAAAGTGTCTGCGACGGCGATGTTTACTGACGGGGCTACAGAATGATGATTATCTATCTTTAGCTCCTCCTCTTCCTCTATGACAGCAATCACATCTCCTACTTTTACCGTACTCCCTTCCATCACATGAACTGTAGTCAGAATTCCGGAGTATATAGAGCTAATTTCGATATTTACCTTATCGGTTTCAAGTTCAACAAGCCTATCCCCTTTTGTAACGACGTCGCCTATTTTTTTTAACCATTGAACGATCGTTCCTTCCGTTATCGATTCCGCGAGTTCAGGTACAATAATTTCTGCCATCCTATTGCCCCCCTTTTGTTATCGCTTGGGAGATAATTCTTGCTTGATCCTTTTTATGAACATATGGGTCACCTTCTGCAGGACTTGATCTCCGACGTCTGCCTATATAGTTGACAGACAAATGGTTAAGCACTCCAATTGTTCTTAAAAACGGTTCAACAAAATACCAAGCCCCCATATTTTTCGGCTCCTCCTGTACCCATATTAGTTCCTTAAGATTTGGAAACCTTTGAATGATTGCCCCTATTTCCTTCTCAGGAAAAGGATACAGCTCTTCTATCCTTACGATATGAAGCCATCCTTGATCCGCTTCATTCTGAAGCTGCTGTGCCATTTCAATTGCTATTTTCCCAGTACAAAATACAACTCTTTCCACCCTTTCTGTCCCGCTTCCCAGATTAGGCTGCTCTATTACCTTTTTGAATTCACCCTGACTTAAATCTAAGCCTGAGCATGTGACAAAAGGATGTCGAAGCAAACTTTTTGGTGTCATGATGACGAGCGGCCTAACAACATCTGTGGTTAAAATTGCAGCCTGGCGTCTTAATATGTGAAAATATTGCGCGGCATTGGTTAAATTGGCAATGGTCCAATTATTCTCTGCAGCCAGTAATAAGAAGCGCTCGACCCTTCCGCTTGAATGCTCCGGTCCCTGTCCCTCGTAACCATGTGGAAGCAGGATAACTAGGCCTGACTTTTGCCCCCACTTTGCCCTGCCTGCTGCAATAAATTGATCAAATATCACTTGAGCTGCATTAGCAAAGTCACCGTATTGTGCTTCCCATATGACGAGTGTCTCAGGGGCAAAGACATTATAACCATATTCAAACCCAAGTACGGACCCTTCCGATAATGGGCTGTTATGAATAGCAAAGGATGCTTTTGCTTTTGATAAGACATGTAATGGAGAATAGCAATTATCTGAAATAGAATCATGAATGATAAGATTTCTTTGAGCAAATGTGCCTCTTTCAGTATCCTGACCTGTCAATCTTATTGGCGTTCCATCTGTAAGAATTGAAGCAAAGGCAAGAGTTTCAGCTAAACCCCAATCTACTTTTCCATCCTTTTCAAATTGATCTCGTCTTCTTTGCAATATTTTTTCCAACTTATGATGGATAGAAAAGGAAGTCGGACAAGTATGAAGCTCCCGATTGTATTCCAATAATGTCTCCAATGGAAGTGCTGTTATAACATTCCCAAAGCCTTTTTCAATTGTGGAAGGGGGATTTTGAATGTCTGCCTCTGGTTTTTCTGTCGCTATTTTTCCATATGCCTTTTGCAGCTTCTCCCTTACATCCTCTTCAAATGATTGTTTAGTTTTTTCAACTATCACACCCTGTTGCAGGAGTTCTTCTCCATACAGTTCCTTCACAGTTCGATGCTGTTGAATAGCCCTGTACATGAGTGGATTGGTGAACATCGGCTCATCCATCTCGTTATGACCGAAGCGGCGGTATCCGATTAAATCGATTAAAAAGTTCTTCTGGAATTTCCTCCGATAGTCACACGCTAGTTTTACAGCCCTCAGGCAGCTTTCAGGGTCATCAGCATTTACATGAACGATGGGAATTTCAAACCCTTTCGCCAAATCACTTGCATACCTTGTTGAGCGGGAATCATGGGATTCAGTTGTAAAGCCAATTGAATTATTGGCAATAATATGGATGGTTCCATTTGTCCGATACCCTTTTAAGTTTTCAAGGTTAAGTGTTTCCGCTACAATTCCCTGCCCTGGAAACGCGGCATCCCCATGAATAATAATCGATAGTGCCGCTGCCTGATTCTCCTTTGGAAATCCGGTTTCAGATCGTATATCCTGAGCAGCTCGTGTAAATCCTTCAACGACAGCTCCTACGTACTCTAAGTGACTCGGGTTATTAGCTAGGTTTAATCGTACCCTTCTAGTACTTTCTTTTTTAATTTGCCGATTTAGCCCTAAATGGTACTTCACATCCCCTGTCCACCCAAAGCTTATTCCAATGGATCCTTCTGATGGAACTAACATTTTATTCGGGGCATGCTGAAACTCGGCGAATATCATTTCATATGGTTTACCCAGTACATGGGCAAGAACATTCAACCTTCCTCGATGAGCCATCCCAATATTGATTGTGTCGGTACCAGCCTTAACTGTCTCTTCAATCATTTCATCTAACATGGGAACGAGGGAATCAAGCCCTTCTATTGAAAAACGTTTCTGTCCCACAAAGGTTTGATGGAGAAACTTCTCAAATTCCTCGACTTCGATTAACCTTTTAAATAAATTTATTCGTTTCCCTGTAGTGAAGGAGGTCCATGCTGAACCAGTTTCAACTCTTTCCTGCAGCCACTTTTTTTCTGCTATATTGCTTACATGATGAAATTCATAAGCAAGCTTACTCGTGTATACCCTCTTCAAATATTCAAATGCATCGTTCCCATTCCGAATCGATTCCGGACCGTACTGGCAGATGACCTCAGCCGGTATTGATGCTAAATCAGTCTTATTTAATCCAAATTGTGCAGGCTCTAGAAGTGTGTAGTCAGATGTATGAATGTTCAAAGGGTAAATATCAGCTGCTAAATGCCCATAATCACGAATTTTATCAGCCAGTTTTATTGCTGACTTTAACTTTTGATACCTTTCATTTGAGTATTTCGGTTTATGATCAATTTTAAGGTCATCATTTAGGCTATTTCCCCAAACGTGAAAATAATTTCTCATCTCATCATCAACAGATAGAGGATCTTCCCTATATTTTTCATACAGGTCTAGAACATAGCCAAGATTAGGACCATAAAGGTCTTTAAAACCATGCTGTTCCCTGTTTGATTTCTCCATGAAGAATGGACTCCTCTCCCAAGTGGTTTACTATTACTAGCATGTTTATTTTCTCGCATCGGAGTTTATGAACCTTTCTTCACAAACATTGTAAAAACAAAAAAACCGGGTATATCCCGGTTTTATAAATCATCAATTATATGAAAATAAAGCTGCGTTCTGCTTTCTAAAGTGGAGGTATCTCTTATTTCCATCGGAATCAATGGATTGTCAACATGTAGATAGAATAACCATTTTTTTGTTGGACCTTTTGTGACAGATAGTTCAATTCCATCCTGTTTCGTATAGGCAAGGCTCTCTTCAATCGTATTATAGCGATGATGACAATGAGTACTTTGTTCTAACATGTTTGAATTCCTCCTTTACTCATAATTATATAAGCTATCTTCATAATAGAAAGTGAATATTATGAACTTATTTTAACAATTTTCATTACAGATTTAAGTTTACATAATAAAATTATTGTAAATAAATTCTTGCTGGGATCTTTTGGCTTTTATTTCTTTGTCTGTTATATATGATTGTTGAGAAAAATTAATATTGTGATTTAACATAGCGATTTCTTTAAAAAGTGTAAATTATCGTTCTTTTTGCAAAAAAAGAATTGCAAGTTTTATTCTAGTGTAGTAAAGTTTAAGAAATTAATCATGATTTCTTATCAAGAGAGGTAGAGGGTATGGCCCAGGGACACCTCAGCAACCTTCAATGCATTGCATTGAAAAGGTGCTAATTCCAGCAAGTTTATCCTAAACTTGAGAGATAAGAAGAAGTCCTGTTTATTTATTAAACTAAAGTCTTCTTCTTATAGGAAGACTTTTTTTATTTTCAACAAAGCAGTCTTCTTAACCTAGTACACTAATATGAAAAATCAGCATAAAAAGGCGGTTAGGTCGATTCCTCCCCTTTTTCTAGAGAATAAGGAGTGTTTTTTACATGTATAAGACAGATACAAAGTTAGCGCAAATTGGAAATAGAAGTGAAGAAACAACAGGCACGGTTAGTGCACCTGTATATTTTTCTACTGCATATCGGCATGCAGGTATCGGCCAGTCTACCGGCTTTGATTACAGCCGTACAGCTAATCCAACAAGACAGCTTCTTGAGGAGGCAATTGCGGATTTAGAAGGCGGTGACCAAGGATATGCATGCAGTTCAGGCATGGCTGCCATTTTAACTGTACTTTCACTGTTTCAATCAGGCGATGAGTGGATTGTTTCAAAGGATTTATATGGGGGTACATATCGTATCCTTGAGGAAGGCTTCAAAAAATGGGGATTAAATTGCCGTTATACCAATACAAGTGATGTCCAAAATATTGAAAAAGAAATCACCCCTCAAACAAAAGCAATTTTCATTGAAACTCCGACAAACCCTCTCATGGAGCAAACGGATATTTCTGAAGCTGCACGTATCGCAAAAAAGCACGGTGTCTTATTGATCGTCGATAATACATTCTATACACCTATCCTGCAACAACCAATTCTCTTAGGAGCAGATATTGTGATTCACAGCGCTACTAAATACTTAGGCGGGCATAATGATGTCCTAGCAGGCTTAATTGTTGCCAAAGGAACGGAGCTTTGTGAGAAACTCGCTAAGTACCATAATGCTGCAGGCGCTGTGTTAAGTCCATTTGATTCATGGTTATTAATGCGCGGCATGAAAACTCTATCATTAAGAATGGAACGGCATGAGCATAACGCAAAAGAAATTGTTGCATTTTTGAAGGAACACGAAAGCATTACAGATGTTCTTTATCCGGGACAGGGCGGAATGGTTTCCTTCCGTATTCTAAGTGATAAATGGGTAAATCCTTTCTTACAAAATCTAAAATTAATCTGTTTTGCTGAAAGTCTAGGCGGGGTTGAAAGCTTTATTACCTATCCGGCCACACAAACACATGCAGATATCCCTGAAGAAATACGCAATGAAACAGGTGTCGATAATCGTTTATTACGTTTTTCTGTCGGGATTGAAAATGTACAAGATATTATAAATGATTTAACGCAGTCACTAGCTGCAGTCAAAAAGGAGATTGTTATTCATGAGTGATCAATATACATTCCAAACCAATTTACTTCATAATAAACATAAAGTAGATCCAGCAACAGGAGCTGTTAGTGTCCCTATTCAACATGCTTCAACGTTTCATCAAATGGATATTGATACATTTGGTAAATATGATTATGCTCGAAGCGGAAATCCAACTAGAGAAGCGTTAGAGGAGGTAATTGCAGAACTAGAGGAAGGCTGTCGAGGCTTTGCCTTTTCTTCCGGTATGGCTGCCATTTCGACTGCCTTTTTATTACTTTCCAAGGACGATCATGTCGTGATTTCTGAAGATGTATACGGCGGTACCTTTAGAATGGTCTCACAGGTATTGACTCGCTTTGGTATCAGTCATACGTTTGTTGACATGACTGACCTAGCAGCAATCAAACAAGCCATTCAACCGAACACAAAGCTGTTTTATGTTGAGACACCTTCCAATCCGTTACTAAAAGTTACAGATATTAAGGCGGTAAGTGAATTAGCCAAAAGCAATGGAGCTCTAACCTTTGTAGACAATACGTTCCTAACACCTGCGATTCAAAAGCCGCTTACACTTGGTGCTGACATCGTCCTGCACAGTGCCACTAAGTTCTTATCAGGGCATAGTGATGTTGTAGCAGGTCTCGCTGTTGTAAAGGATCCTGAACTAGCTCAACGACTTTATTTCTTACAGAATTCATTTGGTGCAGTTCTTGGTGTACAGGATGCTTGGCTTGTGCTTCGCGGCTTAAAGACTCTTCATGTCCGCCTTGAGCATTCCGTTAAAGCTGCAGAGAAATTGGCAAACTTCTTTAAGGAGCATCACCTTATTAATAACGTTTATTATCCTGGACTGACTGACCACCCGCAATATGACATCCAGCGTAAGCAAGCATCTTCAGCAGGTGCTGTTCTTTCTTTTGATTTTAAGAACGAAGACGTTTTTAGGACCTTTGTTGAAAATGTGAAGATTCCTGTTTTTGCTGTCAGTCTTGGTGCAGTTGAATCGATTCTCTCCTATCCAGCAAAAATGTCCCATGCTGCTATGCCTGAAGAAGAACGTGCACAGCGTGGCATTACAAATAGTCTCTTACGTCTTTCTGTTGGTCTTGAAAATCCTGATGACTTAATTAAGGATTTTTCCAATGCGCTTGATAAAGCAGTACAATTAAATTTGAATTTTGACCGGGGTTGATTACATGAACTTTTTAAAAAGGCTGGAAAATGAAATATTAATAGCTGACGGCGCAATGGGTACTCTCCTCTATTCATATGGGAAAGACAGTTGCATTGAACAGCTGAACCTTTCACACCCAGATCAGATTATGGATATCCATAAAGCCTATTTGGATGCTGGTGCTGAAATCATCCAAACAAATACTTATGCGGCTAATTATTTAAAGCTTAGCCGCTATGGACTTGAGGAATCTGTCAAAGAAATCAACAGCCGGGCTGTCCAGCTTGCTAAGCAAGCTGTTCAATCAAAGGCTTATATTGTTGGCAGCATGGGTGGGAATCGTGGAGTCAACCCACAGTCACTTTCAATGGAAGAAATAAAACGAAGCTTTCGTGAACAATTGTACTGTTTACTGCTAGAAGGTATAGATGGTATTTTACTAGAAACCTATTATGATTTAGAAGAGCTTGAATCCGTTCTTGCGATTGCTAGAAAAGAAACGGATATTCCAATTATTGCACAAGTTTCGATGCAGGAAGTTGGTTTACTTCAAGATCATACTACCTTAGGGGAGGCTCTCAATCGCCTAGAAGGCATAGGTGCAGACATTGTTGGTTTAAATTGCCGTTTTGGTCCCCACCATATGTTAAAGGCATTAGAACAAGTACCTATTCCGGCAAAGGCTTTTCTATCAGCCTATCCAAATGCCGGACTGCCTGCCTATACTGATGGAGTCTTTCATTATGATGGTGATGCTGACTATTTCCGAAAATCAGCGCAAGCCTTCCGTAAACAAGGTGTCCGCCTCCTCGGCGGTTGCTGCGGCACAACACCGGAACATATTCGTGCATTTGCGTTAGAGCTTAAAAGTGCCGAACCTATTCGTGAGAAGAACTTAAAAGTTAAGGAAGAAAGAATCATAGTTTCTCCGTCAACAACTGAACGTGAATTCCTTCCGTTGCAAAACATTGTAAAAGAAAGACCTTCGGTGATTGTTGAATTAGATCCACCAAAAAAACTAGATACAACCAAGTATTTTAAAGGTGTTGAAGCTTTAAAAGAAAAAGGCATTGATGCCATCACAATGGCTGATAATTCCCTTGCTTCACCAAGGGTATCTAATTCAGCATTGGGCTATTTGGTGAAGCAGCAAACCGGGGTACGACCGCTTATCCATATCACATGCCGTGATCGAAATATTATCGGATTACAATCCCATTTAATGGGATTACACACATTGGGATTACACGATTTGCTTGCGATTACCGGTGACCCGGCAAGAGTCGGGGACTTTCCTGGGGCTTCATCTGTATATGATGTTTCTTCTTTTGAGTTAATCCAAATGATTAAGCAATTTAACGAAGGACTATCATTTTCAGGAAAGGATTTAGGACAAAAAACATCGTTTTCCGTTGCAGCAGCCTTTAACCCTAATGTCCGCCAGCTTGATAGAGCAGTGGAAAGATTAGAGAAAAAAATAGCCTATGGTGCGGATTATTTTATTACCCAGCCTGTATATTCGGAAGACAAAATAATCAGTATATATGAGGAAACAAAGCATTTAGATACACCAATCTATATTGGTCTAATGCCATTAACAAGCAGTAAAAATGCGGAATTTCTGCATCATGAAGTACCTGGAATTAAGATTGCTGATTCAATTCGTAATTCAATGGCTGCTCATATGGATGATCCAATCAAAGCAGCACAGGAAGGAATCAATATTACAAAATCACTTATTGATACTGCTGCTGAGTTATTTAACGGGATTTATCTAATTACACCGTTTTTACGTTATGAAATGACCGCTGAATTATCAGAATATGCAAAACAAACATCAGAGAGATTAAGGAGGAAACACCGTGTCTAAAGCTTCAATCACAGAACAATTGAACAAGAAAATTCTCATAATGGACGGTGCCATGGGAACGATGCTCCAGCAAGCTAATCTTTCTGCAGAAGACTTTGGCGGAGAACACCTAGAAGGCTGTAATGAGAATTTAAACATCACCCGTCCTGACGTCATTGAGTCCATTCACAGACAGTATTTAGAAGCAGGCGCAGATATAATCGAGACCAATACATTTGGCGCCACGAGAATTGTTCTTGATGAATATGATCTAGGTGCCAAAGCTTATGAAATAAATAAAATTGCAGCACAAATTGCGAGACGTGCAGTAGATAGCATATCTACCCCATTATGGCCAAGATATGTTGCCGGCTCTATGGGACCTACCACCAAAACATTAAGTGTTACAGGCGGAACAACCTTTACTGAGTTAACCAGGGATTATGAGGAGCAGGCCCGCGGACTAATCGACGGTGGAGCTGAGGTTCTTTTACTTGAAACAAGCCAGGATTTACTAAATGTAAAAGCAGGCTTTCTAGGAATCCAACAGGCTTTTGAAAAAACGGGAATCACTCTCCCCCTCATGATTTCAGGAACCATTGAACCGATGGGCACGACTTTGGCCGGACAGTCAATTGAGGCATTTTATATTTCAATCGAACACATGAAGCCAATTGCCATTGGACTGAATTGTGCAACCGGTCCAGAATTTATGCAAGATCATATTCGTTCTTTGGCAAAGCTTTCCACCGCCGCTGTCAGCTGTTATCCTAATGCCGGTCTTCCAGATGAAGAAGGTCATTATCATGAAACCCCTGAGTCTCTTGCACAAAAGCTGTCAGGATTTGCCCAAGAAGGCTGGCTTAATGTTGTCGGCGGCTGCTGCGGTACAACACCTGAGCATATTAAAGCCATTTCAGAAGCTATGCAAGAATATAAACCAAGACAGCGTGAAGAACATATGCTTCACATGGTGTCGGGAATAGAACCATTTATTTATGATGACCCGACGCTTCGTCCCATTATGGTTGGTGAACGAACAAATGTCATTGGTTCAAGAAAGTTTAAACGCCTAATTGCTGAAGGGAAGTTTGAGGAAGCAGCCGAAATTGCCCGTGCACAGGTAAAGAAAGGTGCACATGTTATTGATATCTGCCTTGCAGACCCTGACCGTGATGAAATGGCTGATATGGAAAACTTTATTAAAGAGGTTGTAAAAAAGGTCAAGGTACCTCTTGTCATTGATTCAACTGATGATGCCGTGATTGAAAAAGCATTATCCTACTCTCAAGGTAAAGCCATAATCAATTCAATTAACCTTGAAGATGGTGAAGATCGGTTTAAAGCGATCGCTCCCCTTGTCCACAAATATGGGGCTGCTGTCGTGGTAGGAACGATTGATGAAAAAGGAATGGGTGTTACCGCCGAAAAGAAATTGGAAATAGCTGAGAGATCCTATCAACTGCTAGTGGAGAAATATGGAATTCCACCACAGGATATCATCTTTGACCCGCTTGTATTTCCTGTTGGAACCGGTGATGAGCAATATATTGGATCCGCTAAAGCAACGGTTGAAGGGATCCGGCTGATTAAAGAAAAATTCCCTGAAGTCCAAACCATACTTGGTGTGAGCAATGTTTCCTTCGGATTGCCGCCGGTTGGCCGAGAAATCCTAAATTCGGTTTATTTATATCACTGTACCTTAGCCGGACTGGATTATGCTATTGTTAACACGGAAAAGCTTGAACGCTTTGCATCAATATCAAAAGAAGAAGTCGCAATGGCCGAACGTCTCCTTTTCGATACAACGGATCAATCATTAGCTGAATTCACTGATTTTTACCGTGATAAGAAAAAAGAAACAAAAAGCGGCCTGCCAGATATGACGCTTGAAGAACGCCTCGCTTACTATGTTATCGAAGGTACAAAGGAAGGCTTGATTCAAGATTTGGAGCTGGCATTAGCAGAATTTCCAGCACCGCTTGATATTATCAACGGTCCGCTTATGGACGGTATGAAGGAAGTTGGCCGATTATTTAATGATAATCAATTAATTGTTGCTGAGGTTCTTCAAAGTGCGGAGGTCATGAAAGCCTCTGTTTCCTACTTAGAGCCGTATATGGAAAAGAATGATACAACGGCTGCAAAAGGAAAAATTGTTCTTGCTACTGTAAAAGGTGATGTCCATGATATTGGAAAAAATCTAGTTGATATTATTTTAACGAATAACGGCTATGAAGTAATCGATCTTGGCATCAAAGTGGCTCCTGCAGATTTAATTCATACGATTAAAAAAGAAAAACCTGATATGGTTGGGTTATCAGGCTTACTTGTGAAATCTGCCCAGCAGATGGTCATTACCGCTCATGATATGAAGCAGGCTGGAATTGACATTCCAATATTAGTCGGCGGTGCGGCATTATCAAGGAAATTTACCGATAACAAAATATCCAAAGAGTATGATGGTGTTGTTCTTTATGCAAAAGATGCAATGAATGGTCTAGCACTCGCGAACCAGCTTCAAGACCCAGCTGAGCTTGAAAAGCTTGTACAAGCCAAAATCGAAAAGGAAAATGCTGTACCTCTCGAGCCTTACGTGCGACCAACTGGCTCTGTTGCTGTGAAAGTCCGCAAAAAAGTTAATACAGATGCACCTGTTTTTGTTCCTCAGGATACATCACGTCACTTATTGAAGTCATATACCTTATCCCATGTGGAACCGTATATAAATAAGCAGACGTTAATTGGCCATCATCTCGGTTTAAAAGGGAAGCTTGAAAAGCTGTTAAAAGAAAGAGATGAAAAAGCACTGAAGTTGAACGATATGGTCAATGGATTAATCGAGGATGCTGTTACCAACAGTTGGATTACACCAGCTGCCGTTTATCAATTTTTCCCAGCACAATCAGACGGTGACAAAGTTCTGATCTATGATCCAAATGATACAGGAAAAGTGATTGAAACATTCGAATTCCCTAGACAGGAATCAGACCCTTTTCTTTGCTTAGCAGACTTTTTAAAACCAGTTGATAGTGGTGAAATGGATTATGTGTCTTTCTTTGCCGTTACGGCCGGTAAAGGAATCCGTCAAATTGCAGATAGCTTAAAGGATGAAGGTAAATTCTTGGAGAGTCATGCCCTCCAAGCGTTAGCATTAGAGACAGCTGAAGGGCTAGCTGAGTTAATTCACCGCCAAATTCGTGATCGCTGGGGATTCCCTGACCCTGTGAACTTTACAATGAAGGATCGCTTTGCTGCCAAATATCCAGGGCAGCGCTTCTCATTCGGCTACCCGGCATGCCCTGATTTAGAGGATCAAAAGAAGCTATTTAACTTAATTTCTCCTGAAGATATCGGGATTGAGCTTACAGAAGGATTCATGATGGAGCCTGAGGCAAGTGTAACAGCAATCGTCTTTGCCCATCCCGAAGCAAGATATTTTAATGTGTTACGATAAAGTAAAAAGAAATCGGTGTTATTTTAGCCGATTTCTTTTTTGTTCCATCACACTATAAATTCTCATTTTGCTGCGCTATTTCATCACCCGTTAGGAGGATATTGGCTTCTTCTATTCTCTTATGCTCGTCTACGGAATCACCTGGAACAATTTTATCATTTGGAAAAATGGATCCATTTTCAATCGTTACGGCTTCTTTTTTGGGGGCTGTTGTAAGATAATCCTTTGTTTTCGCTTTTGCCACAGCTATCACTCCTTACTATTTAGGCACTGCTTATGATTTATGGTCACCTTTAAGGGTTTCACTTATGTTTGCCATTTTTAACTAAAAAAAACAGCTTGCCATCAAAAAGATGACAGGCTGTTAACCTGACCCGTGCGATTTTTTTCATTTTGAGGGATGTTTTGCTCAATGTATTTTTCAATTTCAACAATTGCAGCTCCCAAATCATCTGCTTGGATTTCTGTAAATTCATTTTTGTATTCATGCTGTTTAAATTGATAGCGTGGATCATAATAAAATTCAAGTAATAGTCGTATGACCTCTTTATACTGCTGCTTTCTTGTATTTTCTAACAAATTGTTATAAATTTCTTCATTTTTTATGCGCCTTTGTAATAAATCGACCTTTTCTAGGATGGTATCATGAAACCACTGCTCATTTTCATTTGGTCTTACATACTCCTCATAAATACGCATGACTCTTGTTGCAATAGATGCTCGTAAATAGATATTTAATCCATGTATTTTTTTCTCATACAGCTCATCAGGCTGTCCAGCTTTTCCAATTCGCTTGCTTTCTGCCTCAACGATAAAATACGAAGAACCTTGTAGCTTCCGCAGGCTATCAAATAATAAGCTGTCAAAGACTTTTTGATTATTTCCATCAACAGCAAATCCTACAGTTCCAAAAAGCGATCCGCGGTGTGCAGCATACCTTTCTAAATCTAAGACAGGATAACCTTTTCTTTCCAGTTCTACTAGAATTTCCGTTTTTCCTGTACCTGTCATGCCATGCAATACAAGAGCCTGACCGGGTATTAACGCTGGAATCTGCTCTATTATATACTGTCGATACGCCCGATAACCTCCAGAAATGCGGATCGAATCAATCCCTGCGAAATCTAAGAAGGTCGCAACCGATGCACTTCTATTCCCTCCACGCCAGCAATATAAAACCGGTTGTTTTTTTTCTTCCTTTATTTCTTTAATAGTACCCAGAATATGCGCAAGCTTTGGGGAAACAATCTCCATTGCCCGCCATTTAGCCACTTCTGTCCCTTCTTGCTTATAAAGGGTTCCAACCTCTTTTCTCTCCTCATTTGAAAAAAGTGGAATATTGACTGCACCTGGAATTGACGCTTCCTCAAATTCACCTGGAGATCTCACGTCAACTGGTACAACATTTTCCATTTCTAATAATTCTTTAACCGTAATATCCTTCAAAATAACTGCCTCCACCTATTTCTTCACGTTAAAAAGGATATTAGTTATTCTAATATCCTTCTCGATTTCCTTGAGAATGATTGTTTGTCAATTCTTTTCGAATCTGTTCTTCTTCTTCCTTCACACATATATAAGCAATCTGTTCTTCTAAAAGATGATGAAAGATGTCTTTTTCATCAACGCATTCACTGTTTTTCTCCTCTTTCATGCCCATTCCCTCCGTTAACTTGTTTACGTATAATTTTTCACAATTATTGCAATCTTATACGTGGACATGCTGAGGAATGATAGGACTATTATTAAAAGTCAGAGTTACGTGAACTTTTTTCCTGTTAATTTCTCAAGAGCACGGCAAAGCTTTGTCCAGCCTTTCGGAAAACTTTGCAGCCCTTCACTTTTATATTTTTTAGATCTTGTTTGAAGACAAATAGACCAGCTCGTGCCATCGAGAACAATTCCATCCTTCTCGTAGTTTGATTGCCAGTCCCAAATATTTAAGCGGTATATCTCCTGCTTAAATTCATCTGTACTGCCGGGTGCCACAGGCCTATATTGTAAATCTGAGGATGGATCTAGATTTAGTTCAAAGAAGATAAACGTTTTACGAATAAAGTCCACTTTTACTTGTATCCAGGGACACCCACACTTTTCTATTTTTGCCGTTAATGAAACTATATTTCTTTCCGGCAGCAATGAAACAATATCGTTTTGAACATAAAAAAGGTCCCTTTTCCTACTTATGACGGATTTGATATGTGTTTGCTTTACAGGCTTGTCTCTTTCTTTCATAAATAGAGGGTCCTTATTTACTTGATGGCAAATAGAAGGAATACTCGCAGGTCCTGTTTGATCGAGATAAGAAAGAATCAATTCATACATATTCATTTTTTTGTACCTCCGAAAGATATCCTTTCATGATTATTTCTATTAATTACACACCATAATTTAGTAACACGATGAATAAAATATCTGCTTTACTTTATATACAAACAGTATACAGCAATCCCTTCTATTCATCTGTAACAATTGACACTAACTTATGGAATTAACCATCATGCTTTGGATATTTTCCGACAATATGGATAGCTTGAATAATCTTCTTATTAATCCACTTGAGATTTTCTTCTCTGTTTAAATACTCAAATACTCGATTTCGCCCTTCTTCAGTTGTTACATAATGACTAGGTAAATTATTTAAGCTTAGTGCAATGATATCATTTCTGCATTTAGCGCAATGACAGAATGTTTGATAATCAGGACTCATCATGAACACATTAACAAGCGTTGAGATTACTTCTTCCATCACATTCAAAAATCCTTTTTCCATCGTTTCGTCCAATCTAGAGTATTTTCATGCCTATACTAGTTTACCACTATCATACCATAGTATTTGTCCTTTTTACATGAATAGTAATTGGTTATCTGCCACATACTTATAATGATATCCTAAGGGGTATCACTAGTTTCAGCGATCCTAATGAAGAGGTGATTCGATGAGTTACAGAGATCATGTAGATTCTCACTCCGAGCTTTTCCTTCATACTTGGACGAGACCTAAGCATCAAAAGTCACAGGTGAATGGTCAAACAAAGAGAAGTCAAAATAATATTATTTTGCGAAGTAACGCGAAGGCCCATCATTGGTAAAAGCTGATACGTGTAGAGGGGAGCTGTCAAATCAGCTTCCTTCTTTTTGTATAAAAATCACCTAAATTGGAAAAGAATAGTTTTATGTACAACGAGTTTTTTATTATTAAAAATAATGTCAGATTTTGATGGCTTTTTTTTAATTATTCTTCCATTATTTGTGTTAAAATATTTAGAATAATATAAATTTGTGTGATACATCACATGTAAATAAATCCAGTATATTAAATAGTTCGGGGGTATATGATGGATATCCTGGTTACCAATCATCCATTATTTAAAACTAAATTACTTCAGCATATACAGTCACTAAGAGAGCAGCTTGTTCTTACCGGGCTAAAAGAAGGATTAAATAATGAAAAGACAATCCATCTTAGTCAAGAACTGGACGAGTATATCTATTTATATCAATCCTTTGAAAAACAAAGCTGTATCGGGACTTCCGATAATTAAATTCATTTGAATCATGAGACAGAAAAAGCCTAGACAAAACACGATACTGTTTGTCTAGGCTTCTCTAATGTAACTTTTTCTTTTTCATCACCTAAAGAATCTTAATCTCATGAATGTTTGAATACCTGCTGCCATTTAGATTTCTTTCTTTGTTAGAGACCAGCCATCCCCGAAAGGAGGCTTCCTAACGCAGCAATGCCTAATGTAATCAAGAAGAAAATAATAACGATTGTTATTGATACTGCTTTTGAAAGCTGTCCCACCTTATGTAAGCCAAGCGCAGTTAGAATCATCGTCCAAATACTAAATAACTCAAATGCCTCTATAATAGCTGATTTACTATTTAATACATAAGCCAGACTCGTAATATATCCCTCTGCACTGCTTGCACCGATTGCAGCCATTATAGCAAAATTCACCAATACTCCAATCGCACTAATAAATGAAATATGTGTATTCATGGAAAATAATTGTTTAAAGGATGTCTTTTTCCTAGCTATTTTTACAATAATAAAATGAATGAGTGATGAAAATAAAATAGCAAAAATGGGTGCTGCAAATCCTGATACTGCCGTTGTTGCTTTTGCTATAGCTAGTGTCATTTCAGCTTCCTGTGCCGTCATACCTGGAAGCATTAGATCATCCGCTGTCATCGACATCGCTATAATTAAATACGCTGCTATATTTAGTATGGTTACAACCAACAATGGTATCCAAATACGCGGGTTCTCACGAATTCTACTAAATTGCTCCCCTGGACGCCAAATCATTCCCAACAGGTTGGGACCTGGCTTTTTCGCCTGTACGTCTTTTTCCATCCCTAAAAACACTCCTTATGTATAATAATGAATCTACCTGTTATTGATACGGAAAGCTCGACAAAAAGTTTCATCTTTTGATGAAAGACAGAAAGCATTACGTTTTATTTACTATACTATTATTAAAGCAATAGTGTATCAAATGAAAAAAAACGTATCAAAGTACAGATACGTTTTGCTTTTGTTCTAATTCTAATTCATTTTCCAACCAATTACGAGTAGTTCTAATTAAGTCAGAAAAATGAACAGAATTCGAAATGGTGTGATTGGCACCGAGAATTTCATAACTTGTCGCTTTTCCGTTTAACCGTTTTGAAAATGCTGCTTCATATTCTTTTGCATATTTGACCGGTATATCCTCATCATCAGTACCATGTAAAATCAGTACATTTCCAGGAAAATGTGCGGCCATCTGTAATGGTTGATAGTAAGACAGCGATTCAAAAAATGGTTTTGTTAAGGAATAACCACAATAATCAACTTCTGCACCATTTTTTAACGATCGACCTTTTTCCTTCCCCACAATTCTCCTTATATCTTCATATGGATTTGCTACGGAGGACCAGAGAATTAACCGTTTAATACGCTTATCACCTGCAGCTGTTAAAACAACCGTTGCTCCACCTAAACTGTGTCCAAGTAAGGTAATCTGCTCTGGATCAATCTGTTGTAAATGACAGGCATAATCAATCACCGTTCTTAACTGATCAATAAAATCATGTAATCCTGTTTTTCCGTAATCCCCACTGCTTTCTCCGCAGCCCGAAAGGTCAAAACGTAAAACGATCGTTTGATCCTGATTTAACTCCTGCGCCGTTTTAACGAAAAGCCTGTCAACTCCAACTTTGCTTCCGATAAAGCCATGACAAATAATCACTAGGGGATATTTTTCTCCTTCAACCATATTTTCCGGATAATCAATACTAGCAGATAATGTTTCCTGTTTCCAATCAATGAATATTGATGTTTTCAAATAAATCTCCCCCTCTTCTTCTTGACATCCACTTAGTATTTCAAATATTTCATATGTGTTTACTTGGTTTTATAAGTAAAAAAATCTTCATTAAGTATATAAGATAACTATAATTAATGAAGATGTATTTGTCAATTAAATTCCGACTAATTTTATGTGTTTTTATAAAATTTACTTATCACTATTTTTTAGGGCATGTTCAAAGGGCGCGTAAAATTTCCCTTTCGGAGCAATGATATCAGAATCAGAAATTAACATTTCCCCCTCAACCTCGTATTCCGCTTCAGGAAAAAAGTCAAATAGTCCGCTATTTATATGCAGGTCAATAAAATAATCATATAATTCATACATCAACTGACGATATTCATCATAATCTAGAATTTCACCAAATTCATCCAGTTCGAAATTCTTTTTCAATGCCTCGTGAAATTCGAAATGATTGGCAGTAGCTATCTCTAAATCAACATCAGCACATTCCAAACAAAGAAGAATCTCTTCATCTTTTATTTCATCATATGATTTTTTTACGATTGACTGTAGTATTTCAATCACTTCTTGTTCGTTTACTAACTTTTTCGTTGTTTTTAGCATATATTCTCCCCCATTACTATATTTACTATTTTAAGGAGGAACATGATATTTTCAAGTAAGAAGCATTGAAAGATTGAGAGAAGGCGAGGAAATATTACAGAATCCAATACCGAATCGCTTCCGAAACTCCATCTTCTATATTTGATGCCGTTACCCAATCTGCCGACTCCTTCACTGCTTTCTGGGCATTTCCCATTGCAATGCCAAGACCAGATTGTTGAATCATCGCGATATCATTCAGACTATCCCCGATAGCCATCACATTTTCCATCGAAATATTAAGACGTTCACAAACCTTTACAATGGCACTGGCCTTATTGATTCCAGCCGCATTAATCTCAATATTAACAGGACTTGAATTACTAATTTCAAGTTGAGATTGATTTAACAGAAGCTTTAAGACCGATTCCCGTATCTCATCATCCTCGATTTCAAAACCAAATTTGAGCCATTGATGGTTGGCTATACATTCCGGTATTTGATTTCTCCATACATGATCAGTGCTTGTAGCCCAATAGTTTGTTTTGTATGATTGTGAAAGCTCCCACATCCATTGAACGAGTTCCGTTTGAAGAGGATTTCTCTCTAAAATCTGACCTCTTTCCCAAATCTCACTGCCATTGACAGTGATTACGTATGATAAAAGATTCAGGGACTTTGCATATTCTTGACAGGTCAGGATCGATCGGCCTGTACTTAGGATTACAGTTACTCCTTTTTCCCGTGCCTTCTTGATTGCTTGACGGTTCCCTTCTGATATTTCCTGCTTTTCATTTAAAAGTGTACCATCCATATCTAAAGCGATTAATTTGATATCTCTATTTAACTTATCATTCATCAATATTTCTCTCCCTTGCAAAAACATTGTTGTATTCAAGCTTAACATAGCCTTAAAAAAAGAAGAAGGATAGTCTTTTTAATGACTATCCTTCTGTATCGTGATTATCCGCGGACCTGTCCTTCTCCACGAATAAAATACTTATTTGAGGTTAACGCTTTTAGACCCATTGGACCACGTGCATGTAATTTTTGCGTGCTGATTCCAATTTCTGCACCAAAGCCGAACTCAAAGCCATCAGTAAATCTTGTTGATGCATTATGATATACTGCCGCTGCATCTACCGAAGTTAAAAACTGATCTGCATGGTTTTGGTTTTCTGTGATAATTGCCTCGGAGTGTCTTGTGCCGTATTTGTTAATATGATCGATTGCTTCCTCTACATTAGAAACAGCCTTTATACAAACAGTAAGTGATAGATATTCAGTATACCAGTCTTCCTCTGTTGCACGCTTTGCAGATGGAATCTTTTGACAAACCTTTTCATCGCCAATAATCTCTACTCCTTTTTCTATTAAAGCAGCTGCAAGCTGTTCGCCATATTGATTAAACCAGCTTTCATGAACGAGGATTGATTCAATTGCGTTACAAACTGATGGACGCTGCGTTTTACCATTAATAGCAATTGTAACAGCCATTTCTGCTTTAGCACTTTCGTCGATAAATAAATGGCAGTTACCTGCACCAGTCTCAATCACCGGTACAGAGGACTCCCTTACCACCGTATCAATTAAATTTTTACCTCCGCGCGGAATCAACACATCTAGATAATCATTCAAATGGAATAATTCTTGAGCACTTTCTCGATTAGTGTTTTCAATCGATTGAACTGCTTCAATCGGCAAATTTGTTTTTGCAAGGGCGCGATGAATAGACTTTGTTAATACTTGATTTGAATAGCAGGCTGATGAACTTCCCCTTAAAATAATGGCATTCCCCGTCTTCAATGCCAATGTAGCTGCATCGACAGTTACATTGGGTCTTGCTTCATAGATCATCCCAATAACGCCAATCGGTACCCGTTTACTTTCAATAATTAAGCCGTTTTCTTTTTGAATCGTCTCAAGTGTTTCACCAACGGGATCTTGCAGATTGATTAATTGATGAATCGCTTCTGACATATCTTTTATTCGTTTTTCATTTAGCATGATTCGATCTAATACTGATGCTGACAATCCTTTTTGTTTACCATTTTCCAAATCCTTAGCATTTTCCGCCAATATTTCTTCCTGGTCCATGAGTAACTGCTCGGCAATTCTCGCTAATGCTTCATTTTTTTCAGTCGTTGTCTTACCGTTTAATTGAAAACTCGCCTTTTTAGCTGCTCTCCCTTTTTCCACCACTTCGCTCATGATTTTCCTCCTTATTTTTTCACTTTTACCCAATTATCACGATGAATGACTTCTATTGCTGCCACTACCATTTCCTTCTCTACCTCATCACTACGTTTTCCCATGACTTTTTTCAATTCTTCTGATGAATAATAAACTTCTCCTTTGCCGATAAGGCCTGATGAACCAAATACCTCAACAACATCCCCTTTTTCAAAGGCTCCAACAATATCATAGATTCCAGCAGGTAATAGACTTCTCCCCTCAATTGTTAAGGCCAGCTCAGCACCCTGATCAATATAGATTTTTCCAGCTACTTCAGAATGGAGGGCAATCCATTGTTTTGGAGAATTTACCGTTGTAAGAGTGTCATTGCCAATATAGGTGCCATCGCCATCACCTGCTAGGATTTCTAATAATTTTTGCTTTCCTGATCCTTTCCCAATGAAGACCTTGACACCAAGAGTTAATGCTGTTTTAGCTGCTTCCAGCTTCGACTTCATACCGCCGGTACCAACTTTTGAACCTGAATCCCCTGCCATTCCCATAATATCATCTGTAATATCTGTAATGTGGGTCCATCGCTTTGCTAATGGATTCAGCTGCGGATTCGAATCATATAGGCCGTTAATATCCGTTAAGATAATCAATTTATCTGCATGCACGAGTCCGCTGACAAGAGCAGACAGCATATCATTATCTCCAAACGTCAACTCCTGAACAGATACCGTATCGTTTTCATTAATAATCGGCAGAATGCCCCGCTCCAATAATTCAGAAATCGTTTGAAAAGCATTTCGATAACGGTCCTTTTTGGAGAAATCATTTCTTGTTAATAAAATTTGCGCAGGAACAATATTGAAAGTACTAAACCGTTCAATATATGACTGTATTAATAAACTTTGCCCTACAGCTGCAGCAGCCTGTTTTCCTTTTAATGTTACAGGTCTTGATGGATAGCCTAATCGGGAAAAACCCGCAGCCACTGCTCCAGAGGAGACTAAAAGAACTTCATGACCTTGTTCTCTGAGTGCAGCTACTGCTTCAATATGATCGTTTAACTTTTCCTGATCAATTTCACCCTTTGAATTTGTTAATGAACTGCTCCCAATTTTAACAACAATTCGCTTCTTCTCCATTATGCAACCCTCTACCTTTACTATTTTATCAAACATATTCGTAATTTTCAGTTTTAAGACATAGAACAGTATCCGATAATCTAAATAATTGATGACAATATATAAAAAAAGCCCTGCTCATCCTTATAGTAAAGGACGAAAAGGGCTTTTTTCCGTGGTACCACCTTAATTGAATGCATGCGCATTCCACTTTATATGATAACGCTAAAGTCTTAGCGCCTATGCTTTCACATAGGACTCGGATGGCAGGTTCTGAGGCTTTCCTGTGATGAGGTCTTCCAGCTACAAACCCCACTCTCTGTCACTTAAAGTATCTCATACTAATCCATCGTCACACGTTCAAATATCGTTCATTTTTTACTATTATGCACATGAAGCGTTAAGTTGTCAACAGCTCAACAGGACTCATTTAACTATTTAGAAATGAATGGCTAATAATAATATTGATATTTTTTTACATTATTCTACAATATAGATAAAGCTAAGAATGCGAATAATAAAGAAAATTACTCCGAGGTGAGAAAAATGAAAAGACGAGCAATTGTAAGTGTGGTTGGCAAAGACCAAGTAGGTATTATTGCAAAGGTAACAACTATTTTAGCAGAAAACCAAGTGAATATCCTTGATATAAGCCAAACTATTTTACAGGACTTTTTCACTATGATGATGCTAGTTGATGTGACTGATTATCAGGATCTTGAAGGATTGCAAAAGCATTTAACTGAAATCGGAAATGCTCTTAATTTAAACATTACACTGCAGCTGGAAGAGATTTTTCAAGCAATGCATCGAGTTTAAAGAAATGAAAGGGGGTAACATCCATGAATATTGCGATAAATGAAATGATTGAAACGATTCGCATGGTACAGGTTGAAAATTTAGATATTCGTACCGTAACGATGGGAATTAATTTACGGGATTGCGCTGATCGTGATTTTGCGAAGATGAATGAGCTAGTATATGACAAAATTACAACATACGCAAAGGATTTAAAAGAAGTGGCCGAAAAAGCCGAAAAGGAATTTGGCATTCCGATCATCAATAAAAGAATTTCCATTACACCCATTTCAGAAATATTGGGTCATGCTACTAAAGAAGAAGCTGTTGAATTGGCCAAGACACTTGACAGGGCAGCAATTACACTTGGAGTTGATTTTATTGGCGGTTTTTCAGCACTCATACATAAGGGAGTTTCAAAGGGTGATCAAACATTACTCGATGCACTTCCCGAAGCACTAAGTGTTACAGAACGTGTGTGTGCCTCTGTTTCTGTGGCTTCCACCCGCTCCGGCATCAACATGGATGCAGTCAAACAAATGGGGCTTATCATTAAAGAAGCGGCCGAAAGAACGAAGCATACAAATGGACTTGCCTGTGCAAAGCTTGTCGTGTTCTGCAACCCTGTTGAAGATAACCCTTTTATGGCTGGAGCTTTTCACGGAGCAGGCGAAGGTGAAGTTGTTTTAAATGTCGGTGTCAGCGGACCTGGAGTTGTATTAAATGCCCTAAAAAGATATCCAGATGCAGATCTTGGTGAAGTAGCCGATATTATAAAGAAAACAGCCTTTAAAATTACTCGTGCCGGAGAATTAATTGGCCGTGTTGTTGCGGATCGTCTTAACGTACCTTTTGGAATTATGGATTTGTCACTTGCACCAACAAACGCCCAAAATGACAGTGTTGCCGAAATACTTGAAGAAATTGGTTTAGAAAGAGTTGGTACCCACGGGACTATTGCCGCACTCGCCTTAATGAACGATGCCGTAAAAAAAGGGGGCGCTATGGCAAGCTCCTATATCGGCGGCTTAAGCGGTGCGTTTATCCCAGTAAGTGAGGATAACGGAATGATTCGCGGCATCATTGACAATGCTCTTACATTGTCAAAGCTCGAGGCTATGACCTGTGTATGCTCTGTAGGGCTTGATATGATTGCTTTAACGGGTGATGTAACGCCTGAAACACTCTCTGCTATTATTGCTGACGAGGCAGCTATCGGCATGATTAATAAAAAAACAACTGCTGTTCGGGTCATTCCAGTTCCAGGTAAAAAAGAAGGAGAAATGGTAGAATTCGGCGGATTGTTGGGACGTGCGCCAGTTATGGGTGTAAACCCATACAGCTCCGAAAAAATGATCAGGCGTGCTGGTCGAATACCGGCGCCTCTACAGTCACTTATCAATTAACTGTCAAGAAGAAACGAAACTGATAAGCTTGGATGATTCATATCCAAGCTTTCGGATTCTAGTCAATCATTCAATGTTTCCTCCATTTATTTTCCTTTTGAATTCCAAACTGTGCGTTGATTTGCCCGCGCAGCATTTCCTTTCTGAATTTATCCTTTTCTTCCTTCTTTTTCTTTTTATTTAGTTCGTATCTAATTTCATCTGTACTTACACCCTCTTCTCGCTTATTTGCTATTTCAATTAAACATTCCACATCTGAAAAGGAATATTTCCGATTTCCACGATCAGTTCTTTCTGGAAAAATAAGTTTTCTTTCTTCATAATAGCGAATTTGTCTTTCTGATAATCCAGTTAAGTCACTTACGACACCAATTGTAATAACCTTTCTTTTTTTGTAAGAAGGATCTTGGTCCATTTGTCCTCACCTCCACTATTCTGATTATTCATATTATACACTATTTTTCTTCTTTTACATTATTTAATGTTAGTTTTTCTAACATTAAATCGTAAATTTGATGTTATCTTATTTGACATAAATAAGGCGCTACTGTCATTTACAAAATAAAATAAGATCAAATATCTTAAAGGAGTGATAGGAATCATGCCGTATTTACGTCAAGCTGTTGAGAAGCAGCGCCAACACTATATAAAAAGTCTCGTCGAAATGAAGGTTTGTGAAAAAAATGACCAAAACGTAATGGGAATGACATTGACTGAATTAAAACAAATCTTTCTAATGTATAAAGGTAAGCTGCAAAACACGGAGAGCAATCTATTATGATACAGCAGACAGCGGCGATATATAAAAAAGAAGCGGAATATCATATTCCGCTTCTTTTACTTTTTTTTATGTAAATACAGCTATTTTTGTTATAATAACCCTATCAAAGTTGAAAAGGTGAAGCGTTTGGCAAAGAAGAAATTTCAATACTGGACATTACAAATTCTCATTATCGTCGGTATTATCTATTTATCAACGAAAATCTCGTTTTTATTTGAACCAATCGGGATTTTTTTCTCGACATTATTTTTCCCAATCCTTATTTCAGGTTTTTTGTTTTTTCTATTAAACCCATTCGTCGGTTATCTGCAACGGCTTAAACTCCCGCGCTTATTAGCAATCATTGTCATTTATGTCGTTATTATTGGTCTTGTTGGCCTTATTATCGGCAATCTAATCCCAATGATATCGAAACAGGTTACAGCTTTCGTCAACGATGTTCCGAGGTATTACCGTCAAACCATGCTGTTCTTAGATCAGCTTTCAAAATCGGAGCAATTTAAGTGGGTTATGACACAGGATTATATTTCTATTAATAATATTGTCGAAGAGCTTAATAATTATGCTGCCACTCTTCCTACGAGAATCACTGACAGCATCTCAAACATTTTCGGTGTAGTAGCTGATATCGCTATTACCATTGTGACTGTTCCTTTTTTGTTATTTTATATGTTTAAAGACGGGGACAAGTTCCCGAAATTGATATCAAAATTTCTCCCTCCCTCCTATCGAAAGGAAGGCCTAAATACTTTAAAAGAAACAGGTGAAACACTGGCAGCATACATAAACGGACAAGTAACCGTTGCATTATTTGTGGGAACACTTTCCTTCATCGGCTATATCATTATTGATTTACCATATGCACTTGTTATGGCCCTGATTGTAGCTGTTACGAATATCATTCCGTACGTCGGCCCATTTTTAGGCGGGGCACCAGCTGTTATTATTGCATTATTCGATTCACCGACAAAAGCGATTTTGGTAATTGTTGTCATTACAATAGCACAGCAGGTGGAGGGAAATGTTCTATCACCACTGATATTGGGAAAGAGACTGGATACCCACCCAGCCACCATCATTATCATTCTCCTTGTCGCCGGAAATTTAGCCGGTATTCTCGGAATGATATTAGCTATCCCTTTTTATGCAGTCACTAAAACAATTATTCTTAACTTTGTCCGTTTTTTACAATTACGGAAATCAACGATTGATACAGACGGATAAAAAACCAGCCACATTCCTGTGGCTGGTTTTTCTTAAATAATCTTCCTATTGACTTATACACTTGCCCGAACAATAAATAATTGCCCATTTAACGCAAAGGAAATTCGACCCGTTTCTTCTGATACTACAATCACCACTGCATCGGTTTTTTCAGATAATCCAATTGCAGCACGGTGTCTTGTTCCAAGCTTATGATGCTGATACGTAATATCCGTTAAAGGGAAAATATTTCCTGCTGAATGAATCGAGCCCTCACGTATGACTACCCCTCCATCATGCAAAGGATTCCCTGGATAAAACACCGTTTCAAGTAAAATATGACTGATGTCTGCCTCAATCAACGTACCATTATGAATAAATGGATCTAATCGGTCTGATCGTTCGACTGCGATTAATGCGCCATGCCGTTTTTCCGATAGATACTGCGCTGCAAGTGAAATATTGATATATTGTTCCGTATAGGGAGCTAAATATGTTTGCAGATAATAAACAGCAGCAAGATTTTGAGCCTCAGATACAAGTCTTTGCATTTGATCAAGCTCTGATAATATGCAGCAGTCATTCTCATGGATCGTTGCATTAATTTTATTTAGATGGGATTCAATATGCCCCATATAACGATGTAAATGTTCCATATATTGTTCTTTTTGTTCCATTGCTGTCATTCCTTTTGGCATACCTTGCTGTATCTTGTCCTTAACCACTTTCAGTTTCTTCACTTAGATTTCCCTAAATCGCACTAAATACAACGATAAAGTAAAATTATACCGACACTGATTTTGCCGTACGTATTAATTCGTTTATCTTCGTCTCATCGTTTTGTTCAAACAGCTCAACGATTTTGCTGCCTACAATCACACCATCACAGAATTGCGTCATTTCTTTTATATGATCGGGTGTCGAGATACCAAAGCCGGCAAAAACAGGCAGAGGAGAGATGTCTTTTACGCGCTGCAAGTGTTTATGCAGTTCTTCATGAAAGCCTTGTCTTGCTCCTGTAATTCCATTGATCGTTACAGCATATAAGAAGCCGCGGCCTTTAGTGGAAATCGTTTTTATTCTTTCATCTGAACTATTTAATGTTACCAAGCGAATAATTTCAATCCCGGCAGCTTCTGCGAGTGGTGCCAGGGTTTCCTCTTCTTCAATTGGTAAATCAGGCAGGATTAATCCATCGATCCCTACCTTTTTACAATCAGCGATAAAAGCTTCCTTTCCATACGCTAAAATCGGATTCATGTAGGTCATAAAAATAAGCGGAATTTCTACCTTTGCACGAAATGATTCAATGGTTTCGATTATCTTTTTAACAGTCGTTCCTGCTTTTAGCGCTCTGATTCCTGCCTGCTGAATAACCGGACCATCTGCAACTGGGTCTGAAAAAGGGATCCCGATCTCAATTGCGGTTGCTCCGCATGCTTCTAAAAAGCGAATCCGATTTTCAAGGACCTCTAGGCCTCCATCTCCTGCCATGATATATGGAACAAATGCTTTTTCGTGTCCAAGCTTTACGTTATGCAACGCTTTTTCCAAACGATTCATTTTAGTTTTCCCCTTCCAAATAAGCTTTGACGGCTTCAACATCTTTATCTCCACGGCCCGATAAGCAAACGACAATACCTTCATGCTGCTTCATCGTTGGCGCCAGCTTCATCGCATATGCAACGGCATGGGCACTTTCTAAAGCTGGGATGATCCCCTCAACTTGAGATAATGTCTGTAATGCGGCTAAAGCCTCTGCATCTGTAATGGAATCATAGCGGACACGGCCAAGATCCTTAAGGTAGCTATGTTCTGGGCCTACCCCTGGATAATCAAGACCGGCTGAAATGGAATGTGCCTCTTGAATTTGTCCATCTTCATTTTGCAGCAAATACATGGACGCCCCGTGCAGAACACCCGGTTTTCCTTTTGTCAATGATGCAGCATGGTATTCCGTATCAATTCCCTTACCGGCAGCTTCGACTCCGTACAATAGAACATCATTATCTTCAATAAATGGATAAAACATCCCCATCGAATTACTGCCGCCGCCAATACAAGCAACTAGTGCATCCGGGAGTTTGCCTTCTTTTTCAACATATTGCTGCTTTGTTTCTTTTCCTATGACACTTTGAAAATCACGGACGATCATTGGGAAAGGATGTGGACCCATAACAGAACCAATAATATAGTGCGTATCATTGACATTTGCAACCCAGTAACGCAGCGCTTCGTTCGTAGCATCCTTTAATGTTCTGCTGCCGGATGTCACACTAATTACTTTTGCACCTAATAGCTCCATCCTGAAAACATTTAGCTGTTGTCGCCTAATATCCTCTTCCCCCATAAAGATCATACATTCCAAATTTAAAAGCGCACAAACCGTTGCCGTTGCCACTCCATGCTGGCCTGCTCCTGTTTCAGCAATAATTTTTCTTTTCCCCATCCGCACGGCTAGCAGTGCCTGACCGATTGTATTATTAATTTTATGGGCGCCGGTATGATTTAAATCTTCCCGCTTTAAATATATTTTTGCCCCGCCTGCTTTTTTAGTTAAATTCGCGGCGTAGTAAAGCGGTGTTTCACGTCCTACGTACTCCTTTAACAAATAGTTAAGCTGTTGATAGAAGTTCTCATCCTGACTCGCCTTTTTGTATTCTTCCTCTAATTCCAAAATCGCTGCCACCAGCGTTTCTGGAATATAACGGCCTCCAAATGGTCCGAAATGACCTGTTTTATCCGGCAATGTATATGTGTTCATTTGATTTCCTCCATTTGCTGCGTATTTTTTACACAGTCTAAAAATTTCTTTATTTTATTCAAGTCCTTCTGACCGTTACTTTCGACGCCACTTGACACATCTAACATATAGACATTGGTTTCCAAGGCGTCAGAAGCATTTTCTGGATTTAACCCTCCAGCCAATATGACCTTTTTATCTTTAAAGTCAAAGCCCGACAAGATATTCCAATCAAAGGCAATCCCATTTCCACCATGATATTTACCCTTTGGTCCGTCTAAAAGAGCGAATTCACATTTATAATGATGAATAGTTTCCAAGTCTGTGGAAGACTCTATACTAAAGGCTTTAATTATCGGGTATGGAATCGACTCACAGAACTCAGGGGTTTCATGACCGTGCAGCTGTACTGTATCAATACCTGTTTCAGATACGATTTCCTCAATATATTCCTTACTTGGATTGACAAATACGCCTACTTTTTTTACTTCCTTAGGCATGGCGGAAATAATCTGTTTTGCCATTCGAGGCGTAATTTGACGTTGACTCTCTGCAAAAACAAATCCTATCGCATCAGCACCATTTTTAACAGCATATAATGCTGCTTCCACATTTCTCAGGCCGCATATTTTAACTTTCATATCCCGGCACCCTTTTGAATCGGCAGCTTCATATCCTGTAGAGTTCGAGCAAGATTTTCTGCCCTCATAAAGGTTTCACCGACTAATATTCCATTTGCCCCTGCATGAACAACCCGTTTTACATCTTCAATTGTTTTAATACCGCTTTCGCTAATTAGATACGCTCCAGCCTTTTTCACAATAGGAGCCAGCCTTTCGGTAACAGATAGATCCACTTCAAAGTTCTTTAAATTGCGGTTATTCACTCCGATTATTTCTGCTCCAACTCTAAGTGCAGCTTCTACTTCTTCTTCATTATGAACTTCCATTAGGACATCAAGATTTTTCGATTTTGCATATTGATACAGCTCAGCAAGCTTTTCTTCCTTCATCGCAGCTGCAATCAACAAAACAATGTTTGCCCCAGATGCTTTAGCAACATCTATTTGAATGGTATCAACAACGAAATCCTTACACAGGATTGGTGCAGAAACGGCCTTTCGCACTGCTTCTAAATCCGAGAAACTTCCTTTAAAGAAACGTTTATCTGTCAATACCGAAACCGCACTCGCACCATGCTGAATATAAGTGCTTGCTTGTTCAGCCGGATCTATTCCTTCGTTAATAACCCCTTTTGATGGACTTGCGCGTTTAAATTCTGCAATAATCGCCAAATCCTCTGCATTTTTTAAAATTGACAGAAACGAATGCTGTGATTGGTTGTTTCCCCCCGCCACCTTTATCTGATTCTTGTATAAATTATCAACTTCAACTTTTTTCTCTGCTAAAATGGTATCTAATATTGTTGCCATTTATATCACCTCTGACTTTACTTTGCTAGCTTCAATTAAGCGATTTAGTTTTTCAAATGCTGCTCCAGAATCAATTAATTCCTCTGCCATTTCTACACCATGTTGAATACTTTTTGCTTTTCCCCCAACATAAATACCAATGCCGGCATTGAGTAAAACAGTATCGCGATAGGCTCCTTTTTTTCCTTTTAGGACATTTCGCAATATTTCGGCATTTTCACGTGCATAACCGCCGACTATTGCTTCATTCGGATATGTCGGCAGCCCCACTTCATCTGGATGAAGAGTCTTTTCTGTAATGATACCATTTTCTAAAATGACTAAATAATTATCACCCTGAAGGGATGCTTCATCTATTGATCCAGCACCATTTAGGACAACGGCCCGTTTTCGTCCCAATGCATGAAGGACCTCAGCAAACATTTTAGCTAAATCGCGGCGGTACACACCTAAGAATTGTGTATCTAAATCAACAGGATTCATTAAAGGTCCTAATAGATTGAATACGGTTGGGATTCCTAAATCCTTGCGAACCTTTTGAATTCGTTTAATTTTTGGATGGACATTAGGAGCAAACAAAAAGGCAATACCTACTTCTTCAATAATCTCTTCGATTCTCCCAGATGAGAGATTCAATTCAATCCCCAGCTCCTCTAGAACATCTGCACTGCCCGTTTTACTTGAAACGCTGCGATTTCCATGCTTAGCGACCGGTATGCCGGATGCTGCAATCACAAATGCTGAAGTTGAGCTTACATTAAAGCTTTTGACTCCATCACCGCCTGTGCCGCAATTATCCATAACGTCAGGGAATCTTTTCTTGAACTTTAATGCTTTTGCACGAATTCCATTCACAAGTCCTGCTATTTCTTCAACCGTTTCACCCTTTGTTTTTAAACCGATTAGAAAGGCTGAAATTTCACTGTCCGTAATGTCATCAGAAAATAAATGCTCCATCGCCTGCTTTATTTCCTGATCTGTCAAGGCCTCTCCCGCCGTTAAACGAACTAATATCTCTTTCATATTACAACTTCCTTTCTAATTTCGGATAAAAAATTAGCTAGCATTTGCTTGCCATCGCCCGTTCCAATTGACTCAGGATGAAATTGCATCCCATATAACGGAAACCTATTATGTTTAATTGCCATAATCTCGTCATCATCGATTGAAAAGGCTGTAACTTCGAAGTCCTGCAATGTTCCCTTTTGGATCACCAATGAGTGATACCGCATCACTTCTATCTCCTTGGGGAGTGTCTGAAATAAATCCTTTTCTACATGCTTTATTTTTGAAACCTTTCCATGCATGATTTTTTCCGCCTTCTTTATCACAGCCCCAAAACTGTAGCCGATCGCCTGATGGCCCAGACAAATGCCAAGGATAGGAATGCTTTCGTAAAAGGACCGGATCACATCAACACAAATCCCTGCCTGCTCAGGCCTTCCTGGTCCTGGTGAAATGACAATAGCCTCGGGCTGGAGTTTTTCAATCTCAGCAATGGTTACATCATCATTTCTTTTTACAACAAGATTTTCACCTAGTTCACCAAGATATTGATAAAGGTTATACGTAAAGGAATCATAATTATCAATCAATAAAATCATTTACCTTCCCCTCCCAAAAACATTCTTAGCTTGTGAAGCGTTTCCTCATATTCCTTTTCAGGAATGGAATCATATACTATCCCTGCTCCAGCCTGGATATAGGCTTCCTTCCCCTTAATGACCATTGTTCGTATCGCTAAAGCAAAATCGAGATTTCCATTAGCTGAAACATATCCAATCGCACCCGAATAAATGCCTCTTTTGCTGTTTTCCATTTCATTAATAATTTCCATGGCCCTTATTTTCGGAGCACCCGAAACTGTTCCTGCTGGTAAGCACGAAATTAAGGCATCAATTGGGGAGTAATTTTCCACCAATTTCCCTTCTACCTCTGAAACAAGGTGGATGACATGCTTGTATTTTTCAATTTCAAGGAATTTAGTTACCTGAACGGACCCAAATTCACAAACTCTCCCTAAATCATTCCGACCAAGATCCACGAGCATTTTATGCTCAGCCAACTCCTTTTCATCAGCCAGTAAATCCTCTGCTAAACGCGAATCCTCTTCTCCATTCGCTCCTCTCGGTCTTGTACCGGCAATCGGATTCGTAATGACCTGCCTTCCTTTTACTTTAATCAAGCTCTCAGGTGATACACCGGCAATGGAGTATGCTTGAAAATCGAAATAGTACATATACGGTGAAGGGTTTTTTACTCTTAATTTCCGATACAATGAAAAAGAATCTCCTTCAATTTCTGCTTTTAATCGCTGCGATAAAACAACTTGGAAAATGTCACCATCTTCAATGTATTTTTTTGCTTTTATGACATGGTTCATAAAATGCTCTTTCGGAATCGATGCTTGAAAAGCTGAAAGGTTTACCTCTTTCACAACGTCTTCAGCAACGCCCATTCTTATTTGTTCCTTTGTCTGTTCAATTTGGTTTGCCAATTCTTCAAGAGTGGATCCGTTTTGCTGCTGTGATGCCACAATATAAACCTTTTGCTCAAGATGGTCAAACACTACAAGGACTTCAAAAAATAAAAAGTGGACATCTGGGAGCATTAATTCATCGTTAGGAATCTTGCCTATCTTTTCATATTGACGAATAGCATCGTAACCCGCATAACCTACTGCACCGCCGATAAATGGGAATAACGGCTCCATCTTTGGAGACTTTTCAGGTAATAATGTTTTTAACACCTCAAGTGGTTTTTGATTGATATATTTATTTTCACTATTATTAATAATCTGACTACTATTCCCATTACCAATTAGCTCCATGAATGGTTCTGCACCAATAAAGGAAAATCTACCTGAGTTTTCATGCTTTAACGAGCTTTCAAGCAAAAATTTCTTTTTTCCCTTTAATTTTTGATAAATAGAAATGGGTGTTAGGGTATCCCCTTCTATTTCCTCGATAATCAACCCTTCTGTACTCAGCTCTTCTCTACTCAACTTCATTTCACTGTACCTCCAACTATTTATGAAATAAAAAAAGTCCCCTATCCACATAGCAATCATGTGAATAGAGGACGATATAGACCGCGGTGCCACCTCAGTTAAAGCCAATTAAGGCTTTCTCTTTTCAGGTACAAATTCTTATACCCTATCCTTTTAACGGTGGAAATCCGTGCAGCCCTACTATGGTTCAGACTGCCTCTCGTAAGTCCATTCCAGCGATCTATTCGTACCGGTTTCCACCATTCCCGGCTCTCTGCAACGAAACTCAATCGTGTACTACTCTTACTCAACAATTTACATATAGTTTTTAAAATACAAAAAGGGCTTCCGTCAAAAAAGGACGAGAAACCCGTGGTGCCACCTTCATTAGCTGTTTAAACAGCTCACTTAACAAGCATCAAAACAAATGTTTTAACACTTGTCTCTTGTAACGATGAGACATTCGCCAAAGCCTACTGCTCAAAAGGTTCGGTTTGGGGCTCAGAAGTCCATTCGCTTTTCTTCCCACACTGATTTGCACCAACCATCAGCTCTCTATAGTGTTTGGAAAAGTTACTACTCTTCATCAAAGCCGTTCGATTTATTTGATTTTTATAATAATACTTAATTTATGTTTCGTCAACCTTATTTATTAAATAAATATTCAAAAAAATTTCCCGTCAACATTGTTGATTTTTGATCCATCTAAGGAAAATGTACATTTCAAACGCCTTTCAGCTATGCTGAAAGGTAACGAAATAGAAATGAGTCAAAAATCTTGTGCATACATTTTTCGTTTACTTAGCTCTTCATATTTTTCCCATGCTACTTTCAAGAAAAATGGCTATCCTACTAAGGTGACTATAAATAAAAGGCGGTTTATGACATGGATCATGTAGAAGAATTATTATCATTGGATCTTAAACAGTCCATAAAGAAAGGTAATGGTGCTAATAAACACAAATGGGCAATTCTCTCTATGTCATCAATCCCCCTCATCATGACATTAGGGAATTCCATGTTTATCCCGGTACTTCCAACAATGGAAAAAAAATTATCCATTTCATCCTTTCAATCAAGTATGATCATTACCGTTTACTCGATTGTCGCCATTATCTTGATACCATTAGCCGGCTACCTGTCCGATCATATCGGGAGGAAAAAGGTTATTATTCCAAGTTTGTTAATTGCAGGTATTGGAGGATTTATTTCTGGCTGGGCAGCATGGAAAATGACAGATGCCTACTGGCTAGTATTGATTGGCAGAGCATTACAGGGGGTCGGTGCGGCTGGAGCATCTCCTATCGTTATGCCTTTGGTCGGAGATATGTTTAAAAATGAAAAAGATGTTAGCAGCACCTTAGGCATCATTGAAACCTCCAACACATTTGGTAAGGTATTGAGTCCAATTCTAGGGGCTCTTTTGGCTGGTGTCAGTTGGTTTTTACCTTTTTTCTCAATCCCGGTTTTTTGTGTGTTTTCTACCTTACTGATGATGTTCTTTGTAAAAGCGCCTAAATCAAAAGAAAAGCCGATACCATTCAAACAGTTTTTTCGGAATATTAAACAAACCTTTACACACAACGGAAAATGGCTTAATGCAATCTTTCTAATAGGAGCCATTTTAATGTTTGTACTATTTGGAGTTCTTTTTTATCTATCAGAAATGCTCGAAGCGAAGTTTGACATTATAGGTGTGAAAAAAGGTCTGATATTAGCCATTCCATTAGGTGCTTTATGCCTAACTTCCTTTTTTACCGGTAAAAAAATCAAAGAGAATAAAGTATTGATGAAATGGATTATTTTTACTGGAAGCATACTTTTGGGAATTTCAGTAATTGTCCTGAGTTTTTCCCATAAGCTTTGGTTTCTAATAAGTTTGTTTTTCTTTTGCGGCATTGGAATTGGGGCCGTTCTCCCCTGTCTTGATGCACTTATTACGATCGGCATTGAAAAAGAGCATCGCGGTACCATTACTTCCATATACAACTCTATGCGCTTTATCGGGGTTGCGGCAGGTCCTCCTGTCCTCGCCATTCTAATGGACAAAACCGGACATTTATTATTCTATGTCCTTTGCGGCTGCAGCCTGCTTGCTGCTTTTGCAACGTTCATAGCAATTAAACCAGACAAGGAAACGGCCCATTAAATAGAAAAATCGCATTGATTTCACAATCAATGCGATTTTTCTATCCTTTCAACCATATATCCAATAATAGTTTGGTTTACTAGCTGCCAGTTTTTTGTTGGTAGTTGATGAGAAGTCTTTGGAAAAATAACAGCCTGATGATTTGCATTCTTTTCATATGTCCTTAGATGTTGATTCGTAAAATCCTTTGACCCATACATAAGTAGCAGTGGCACAGAAATTTCATTTATTCTTTGGGAACAATTGTAATGTAAAGCTTGCTCATAGAATTGAAACCACATTCTTTGATTTGCTTTTTTCATATGAATACTTATTTCATCACGAAGTATTGGGTCTTCTGTATGGCTTGTTGCGATAACATAACGAAGAAAAGCAGGAAATTTCTTCGCAAAATATATACCTGCTAAATGCTCGTATTTAAACCCTAACGATTGTACTTCGGAATAGCCGCTGATGAGAATTAAACCCAGCACCATTTCAGGAAATTCTAATACAAACTCCTGTGCAATACAGCCTCCTGCCGAATAGCCGCAAATAACCGCTCTCCTTATAGTAAGATGCTCTAATAACGCCTTCACTTCTTTCGCGTAACCTTCTATCGTCACATGATGTTCAGGTCCAATCGAGTCACCTGTCCCACTTAAATCCGGCATGATAACGGTAAAGTGTCTGTTTAACTCTTCTTGTAACCGGAACACAATCCTTCCCATTGCAGGCGGATGAATAAACACGATTGGAATCCCTTCCCCGCTTTTATCATAGTGAATAGTAGTCCTATTATATTGGAATTTGGCCATTACTTTTATGAGCTCCTTTGTATGGATAGTAGTAAAAAAGTATCTATCTTTATCATTCCCCCTACCTGTACTATGTCAACAAAAAAAAGACCGTAAAGCTATTGCTTTACAGTCTTTTCTCATTAATCATTTATTGGTTTTTTCAGTAATCCAATCATAACGGCTGAAACAATGGCCCCAATGACGATTCCAGCAAGATAGATAAGCCAATTGCCATCTACAAATGGAATGACAAATACTCCTCCGTGCGGTGCACGTAAACCGATTCCTGAAGCCATTGATATTGCCCCAGCAATGGCAGAACCTACCATAACAGAAGGAATCACACGCAATGGATCTGCTGCAGCAAACGGAATAGCACCTTCAGTAATAAAAGAAAATCCCATAATATAGTTTACTTTACCAGCATCTCGATCAAGCTTTGTAAAACGGTTTTTGAAAATGGTTGTTGCCAACGCAATCGCTAATGGAGGTACCATCCCTGCTGCCATGATAGCTGCCATAGGATCAAATACTCCACTTGCTAGAAGACCTGTACCAAATACATAGGCAGATTTATTTACCGGTCCGCCCATATCAAAAGCCATCATAAGACCTAAAATAATTCCTAGAAATACTGCATTTCCAGTACCGAGCGAGGATAACCATTCAGTAATCGTAGTATTTATCGCTGCAACCGGTGTATTCACAATATATTTCATTGCAAATCCAGTCAGCGCAACCCCAAGCAATGGATACAAGAGAATGGTCTTGATTCCTTCCAAAGATGCTGGAATGTTAGCAAATACCTTTTTCAAGCCAACTACTATATACCCGGCAAGGAAACCTCCGATTAAGCCCCCAAGAAAGCCTGCTCCACCGCTTGCGGCCATCAAGCCCGCTACCATTCCTGGCGCAAATCCAGGACGGTCTGCGATACTCATGGCAATAAAGCCTGCTAGAACTGGAATCATTAAGGCAAATGCATTTCCACCGCCAATTTCATTTAAGGCCGCAGCAAAAGCATTATACGAAGGATCATTCGGATCAGATGAATTATAACCAAACATAAAAGATATTGCTATTAGAATTCCTCCGCCAACAACAAATGGCAGCATGTTCGAAACGCCATTCATTAAATGCTTATAAATTGTACCGCCGATACTCCGCTTTCCTGTGTCCTCAGATGAGGTGTCCGCTCGGCCTCCACCACCCTGATAAACGGGAGCATCCTGTTTGAGCGCTCGGTTTATCAATTCTTCAGGCTTACGAATTCCGTCAGCAACAGCCGTTTCTAATACATGCTTTCCTTTAAAACGCTCCATTTGTACTTTTGTATCAGCTGCAACAATAATCGCCACTGCTTTGTCAATTTCCTCTTGGGTCAATACATTTTTTGCTCCGCCAGACCCGTTTGTTTCAACCTTTATGTCAACCCCTAATTCTTTTGCTTTTGCTTTTAATGAATCAGCGGCCATATAGGTATGAGCAATTCCGGTTGGACAAGCAGTAACGGCAACAATAAAGTTCTGTTTATCTGCGACAGATACTTCCTCTTCCCCTTCTTCATGATCATAGCTGTCGATAATGGATAACACTTCATCGGCAGTCGCTGCTTTCAATAATTTTTGCCGTGCATCATCCTTCATAAGGATTGTGGCTAATCGGGACAATGCTTCTAAATGGGTATTGTTTGCTCCTTCTGGCGCAGCAATCATAAAAAACAAATGTGATGGTTGTCCATCAAGTGCTTCATAATCAACACCCGCTACAGACTTACCAAATGCAATTGCCGCTTCTCTTACAGCAGCGTCCTTTGCATGTGGAATGGCAATTCCATCTCCAATACCTGTTGTACTTTGTTCTTCTCTTTTTAAAATCGCTGCTTTATATTGTTCACGATTGGATAATTTGCCCGCACCATCTAATACATCAACTAATTCATTAATCGCATCCAGCTTATTTTTTCCATGTATGGTTAATAAGACCGTTTCTTTTGATAATAGTTTGGTTATTTTCATAGAAAGCTCTCCCCTCTTTGTTGATTCTATATCTTACTTGACGTTTCACTAATTTCTACTTGTGAAAGCAATTCCTCAATCAGTTCTTTTGTACAAAGATCAAGTGAAAAAGCCGTCGCACTCCCTGCAGCCACACTATATTGAAATGATCCTTGTATATTTTTGGAAACGGTGTATTTAGCGAGGAAACCGGCAACCATCGAATCACCTGCACCAACAGAACTTTTTACTTCACCTTTCGGAACAGTTGACGTGAATACGGTATGTTCATTCACAAAAACAGCTCCATCACCTGCTAAAGAAACGATGACATTTTTCGCTCCTTTATCAATTAACTTTCTCGCATAAGGAATTACTTCCTCTATTGTGGAAAGAGTGGTTCCAAATAAATCCCCTAGTTCATGATGATTGGGTTTGATAAGAAATGGCTTGTACGGCAATACCTTCATCAATAAGTCACCCTCAGCATCAACCATAAATGCAGTACCGTTATTCGAACAAATTTCCGCTAACTCTTCATATGTTGTTTTAGGAAGGGTTGCAGGAATACTTCCTGCTATTACTAAGACATCTTCATCGGTTAAAGACCGAACAATTTCTTTCAGTTCTTCATAATGCTCAATTGATAAAGCAGGTCCTTTTGCATTAATTTCTGTTTCTTGACCTGTTTTCAACTTAACATTTATCCTTGTATCCTCATCGATTTGGACAAAATTTGTTTCAATACCTTCGTTACGAAGATACTTTTCAATATAAGCACCTGTAAAGCCTCCAACAAAACCCAGCGCTTTACTTTTAATTCCTATATTGTTTAATACCCTTGAAACATTAATTCCTTTACCACCTGGGAATTTGGTCTCGCTACTTGACCGATTAAGTTCACCAATGTGAATGGTATTGTCTAGCTTGACAATATAATCCACAGATGGATTTAGCGTTAATGTATATATCATATTGTCACAACCTTTATTTTCGTTTTACCCACATATACTTTCCTGATTTCTTCATCTAACTCATTCGTAAGGATTGTCGCTTTATTGATTTCAGTTATCTTTGCAAATGATACTTCTGAAAACTTTGTATGATCACTTAGTACAAAAGCTTCTCTTGAAAGTGATATTGCTTGTTCTTTAATCATGGCTTCATCCTGATCTGGTGTTGTAAAGCCAAGTTCAGGATGAATGCCATTTACACCAATAAAGCATTTATCAAATCGATATTTCTGGAGGCTTTCCAATGCGCCTCTCCCAACTACTGCAGCTGTCTTTTGCTTGCAAAACCCACCGATAACATATGTCGGGATCTGCTTTTCAAGCAAAGGCATGACATGCGTTAAGCCATTCGTCACTACTACAATATTTCTAGATGGTAGAAATTCAATCATTTCTCTTACAGTAGACCCGGCATCTAAATAGATTGAATCCCCTTCCTCCACCAAGCCGGCCGCATATTTCGCAATTTCTTGTTTTTGTTGAAGGTTTCTGGAGGATTTTTCAATCATGGTTGGTTCTTGAAGCTTTCCTTGTAGTCTTGCTGCCCCGCCATGAACACGTTTCAATTGCTTTTCTTCTTCTAATTGGATTAAGTCTCTGCGAATGGTTGATTCAGATGTATTTGTTATATCAATCAGTTCTTGTAATTTTACGATACCCTTCTCTTTTAACAGCTGTAAGATCAACTGGTGCCGTTCAGGAGTTAACAAGTCCATGCCCCCCTTATTTACACTTTTCTATTTCTAGTTCATTGTACTGTAACCGATGTCATAAATCAATCAACTTCTTTCAAAACCCTTCAAAAAAATTTATAAAAATGAATGTTTTTGAACGTTATATGGATTTTGATGAAACATTAGTGATATTTTTTATCACACATTCATTTTAAGAATGAAGTGTTTTTCATTTACTATTTGATATTTATTCCAGTTTGGGTATAGTAAAATATATATATCAATGAATAAAGAGGAAAAAACATGAGCACAAAAAAGAAAGAATCAAAACAGATAGCTTTATATTCACTCATTATTATGGGAATCGGTTTTATTGCAACCATTCCGTTCCAAGGAACATTTTGGATTGATTTATTACAAGGGGGATTTGAGGCCGGACTTGTTGGTGGATTAGCAGATTGGTTTGCTGTAACGGCACTTTTTCGTCATCCGCTCGGAATTCCCATTCCACACACAGCTCTGTTGCCAAATAATCGTGACCGAATTACAAATGCCCTTGTCAATACAATCAAAAGGGATTGGCTTTCAAAGGAGAGCATACAGGAAAAGATCCAAAATATTTCTTTTACAGAAAAGCTTATTCCGCTTTTATCAGGACAGCTCCAGTCGGAATTAACACGCAAAGCCATTCTCAAGCTTATAAAGCGGACCATCGTATCCATTGATATTGAAAGGTTTGTCCCTGTCATTAAAAAACAACTAATTACAACCCTTTCTGATATTGAAGTGAACAAAATTCTTCAGTACATAAGCACAAAGTTACTAAATGAGCAATTTGATAAGAAGGCGTTAGATTATATTTTACAAAAAGCTGAAATATGGTTAAGCCAGACGCAAACAAAATATAAACTAGGCTCAATTTCCATGAACGTACTTAATAATATTGAAGTAGAGGGGTTTCTTCAGTTTGCTGTAAAGTCGCTTCAAGGGATTCTTAATGAGGAAAAGCTCGGCAGTATCATTAAAAATCTTCTATTAAGTGGGATAAATAGTTTGAAGCATGAAGAGGATGCTAATCGTAAAGCATTGGTGGAGTATATCCAAAATGAGATACAAGGTCTAAGCGAGAATCCAAAGCTTGTCGATATGCTAGAAACATGGCGTCGGGATGCTTTAGATAAATGGGAACCTAATCAAAAGATAATAGATATCCTATCTAATATACAGAAGCAGACAGTAGAGTTCGTCGAAAATGAAGCATTCTTCGATCGTTATCTGATTCCCATTATGAATCAACTATTTCATTACCTAGAAGAAAATCGTTCCCATATTGATCAATGGATACAGAACCAAATTACGTTGTTTGTAGAGAAGAATCATTCGCAAATTGGCAACCTTGTCCAAGAAAATTTAGATAAATTAACAAATGAGGAACTGATTGATATGGTGGAAAATAATCTAGGTAAGGATTTGCAATGGATTCGTGTTAATGGAGCTGTATGCGGATTTATCATCGGATTATTTCTTACCGGAATCCACGCGCTATTAAGACTCATCTAACACAAACCACTTCTATTCGAATAATATCTTTGTCTATACAGAAGCATATTTACTGAAAAAAAGAACAACTTATAAAAGAGGGATTTACTAAAAAAGACGAGCTATCTCGTCTCTTTTTTATGGTAAAATGTATGAGGTTCAATCAGATTTCTATCTACATCAATGTCTATATCATAGTGAATTGAATTGGAGTGTTTTTATGGTGTCACGGACCGTTATTCGCGTCATTTGTTTGGGTTTATGTGCTTGCCTTTTTGCGTTTGCATTTAATGTTTTTCTTTTACCCCATCACCTTTTGTCCGGAGGCGTTGCAGGATTAGCCGCACTTATTCATCATTTTATTAGTATTAATACAGGAATTATACTTTTTACCATCAATATTCCTGTCTTTATCATAGGACTTATTTACTTAGGAAGAAGGTTTGTCCTTTTTACCATATATACCGTAACTGTCCTGTCAGTAGCAATGAAATACATACCGATTATTCCAATAAGTGACGATATCTTTTTATCCTCCGTTATTGGGGGTGCATTATATGGATTAGCAGTGGGAATTATTATCCGGTTAGGAAGTTCAACCGGAGGGACGGATATTATCAGTTTAACCGTCTCGAAAAGGACAAATATGCAGGTTGGATTTTTAAATATTTGCATGAACATACTTATTGTATTTAGTTCCGGCTTTGTCTTTGGCTGGGATATTACGTTATATACCATTATCGCCATTTATGTAGCTGGTCGAGCTGTTGACATGGTTTATACAAATCAAAATAAATTGACCTTGACCATTGTAACAGACCAAGCGGAGCGATTGTCTGAAGAATTGCTAAAGCTGCACCCAAGAGGGATAACCATTTCTGAGGCAGAGGGTGCCTATACGCATCGACCAAGAAAAATATTAACAACAGTCATTACAAAATATGAACTAAATGAAACCAAGCATAAAATTAAAGAAGTCGATTCTAATGCATTTGTAAACATCACACAAACGCTTGAGGTAATGGGAAAGTTCAGAAGAGATTAATGAACTAATAGTAAAGAGTTGCTGAAAACTCGTATTTCTACGACTTTTCAGCAGCTCTTTATTGTGTTTCCTGCATTTGTTCAATTCGCTTGGAAAATTCATTTATAGCGGTGTAGCCTTGTTGCTGTAAACGCCAGTTTTTTGCTGCAACCTCGATAAGCGCAGCAATGTCCCTCCCTGGTCGAACGGGAATTTCAATCTTGGGAACCGCAACATCCAGGTATTCAATCATATCATTATGGTGAACCATCGCATCATAATATTTCTTTTCATCCCATGCAGATAAGATAATATCCAGCTTTATTGTCGTTTCATCCTGAAACGCACCCGACCCATACAATCTTGGTACATTAATCATACCAATCCCTCTCAATGATAAAAAGTCTCGATTCGTTTGATTATGTGTACCAATCAATGTTTCTGGGTCTATTCTTTTTAGAATGACTAAATCATCAGAAATAAGCCGATGACCCTTTTCGATTAATGAGAGTGCTGTTTCGCTTTTCCCAATCCCGCTTTCCCCTCTAATTAATAAGCCCACCCCGAAGACATTCATACATACAGCATGAATACCAATACTTTTGGCTAATTCTTTTTCTAGGTAATTATTGAGGGTACTGATTACTCTCGTTGTTTTTTCCTTTGCACGCAGAAGCGTAATTCCTTCCTCGTTGCAGTGTTTAATCAAGTAGTTAAGACCTTCCTGATTATGAGTAATTATGATGCATGGCGGATGTTTCTTAATCACATTGCCGATTCTTTCATCGCGTTGTTCCTTTGTCAGGGAATGTAAATAGGTTATTTCTTGTCTTCCTAATAATTGAATTCTTTCTTGAGGAAAAAAACGAAAATATCCAGTTAATTCTAAACCAGGCCGATGAATATCGTCATTATCAATGATACGATCTAGACCCTGTTTTCCAGCAAGTATTTCTAATTTTAGTTTTTCAGCCAATTGCTGAATCGTTATGCTTCCCATAAAGAACTCCTGCTGTCTTTTTTTTTGCTTTTCGTTCATATTATGGTTTGTTTAGTTAAAATAATAAGTTGAAAATTGTGCTAAGTATCTCACACGATAACCTGCTGTGTTGAGGAATAGAATAGGAAGTTCCTGCTGCATTCTTTTTCCCTGAGAATAAATAAGGCGCTCTGGAACACAATTAGATGGAGAAAGCCTTTAGATAAGTAAAATAATCACCGTTCACTTGTAAATTTTGTAAGCACATACAATTCATTATGAAACTTATCTAAAAGCTCATTGTAGGAGGAATGTATCAAAAACGGAAATAATGTTTCCACTGCTTCATTGTATGGCTGTCCTAAAGCCGTACGTAAAATCACAAATCGATGAAAAAGCAAACCCTTTTCAAAATCAATCCCTAAATTATACAGGCCTTTATGCAGTTCTTCCTGGGGAATTAGTTTAATTTTCTTTAAAATTTTCTCATTTTTTTCAATAAATTTCACCTTTACATAATGAGTGACATAATCTGTATAAATCATTTGTCCAATATTATTGGAATCCTTTTTCGTATAATTAAAGCCAATCACTCGATTCTCCTTATTTTCACTAAGAATAAAGGTTTTATTGCCCTGTAAATGAGTGATAAAATTCTTCACTCGCTTATCAAACAGTTTATTGAATTCAATAATCTGGTGAAGCTTAATCGCAAAGTCCGTATGTTCTTCACCGACTACAAATAGCCGGTCCACAATTGGCAAAAGACTTAAGACTCCTTCTGACAGTTGGCTTGATGCATCATAAATAATAATATTGTATTCTTTTTTCATTTTTTTAATTTTTTGTTTCTGCTCCGTGAGCGTTAGTTTGGAAAACTCATGAATGAGTTCATCGGAAGTTTCCTCTTTTTCTAAGGTGCCATAGGAAATAAAAGCGGAACGTAAATCTGTATTGTCCTTTAACCAATGATAGATCGATAAAGATAATTCAGTTACACCTGACTTTGATTTCGGAGAATAGAAACCAATCATATACATATTACTCACCTGCCTTTTATTACTATAGTATGAAAAAGAAGGATGAGTGATATGGACAACCCCCTACCTTCCATACAATATAAAAAAATTCATCACATAATAGTGATGAATTTTTTACCGGCTTTTAATTAGCAATTCTACCGCTTCTTTTACAAGGTGTTCCGTATCTTCGCCCTTTTCTACATTAACCCGGACACAATGCTCTAAATTGGTACTAACAATAACACCCATTGTACGATCAAGCGCATTTCGCGCTGCAGATAATTGGGTAATAATTTCTCTACAGTCCTTTCCCTGCTCCATCATGCCAAGTACACCTTTAATTTGTCCTTCAATACGTCTTAGACGATTTTTCACACTTTTATCGTATTCCATTATTCATCCACCTTTCTTATAAATGGATCATTCAATATCTCGCAAATGAATAAATTATTATCTATACTAAGTAAGTCTTATGTTATACCTCAAGGGGTATTATGTCAAATTTCAACGTAAATCAATAAAAGGATACCTTATAAAGTATCCTTTCTTCATCATAACCCTATTCATTTTGACAGTCCACTTACAACTACATATTTATAGACTTTTTAAGAACTCTCTTACTTGATCAGGTGTTTTTGCGTTTGCACTATGTAAATGGGCCAGCTTTTCACCGTTTTTAAAGACTAATAAGGATGGAATCCCCATTACCTGTTGTTCCTCTGAAATTTCCGGGAACTCATCGCGGTCAATAGTAAACCACTCTTTATCCTCGTTTTCTTCAATAATTTCATCAATAAACATGCTTAAACGTTTACAATCTGGGCACCAGGTGGTTGTAAAAATCCCAATTGTTAATTCACTTTGATTAATTTGTTCCTTGTATTCCTGCTCTGTTATGATTTTTTTCATTTGTGACTTCCTCCAGTCTGTACGAATCTTAAGTAGCTTTTAGGACAGCTCTTCTACTCTAATAAAAAAAGTATCATCCAAAAAAAGTGTACCATAAGTGAGAATAAAAGAAAAAAAGGATGATTGACCGTTTCCATCAATTAAAAGAAATAATTGATTTTATCGTATGGTATACTAGAGCTATTGTTCTAGTTTTGAAAGCGGGGATGATGATGTATGCCTACTACAATAAAACCAACTCATTCCATTGAGATAAAGGAATTATTAAACATAGCAGATCGAACAGTAAAAATTGAAAAAGGCCAGTTTTTGTACCAAGAGGGACAAGTAGCTGAAGAACTTTATTTAATTATTTCCGGAAGAGTACAGATTAGTAAAATTACTTCAGACGGTAGAGAATTGGTGTTAAGAATTTGTGGTTTAAATGACATTTGCGGAGAGTTAACGTTATTTACAGATTCACCTAAATACCTTCTTAGTGCCATTGTCCTTGAAGTAGGAGAAGCAGCTATCATAAAAAAAGATGTACTCGAGAATCAAATTTTCCAAAACAGTGCACTTGCTTATGAATTTATGAAATGGATGAGTGACCATTTCCGAAAAACACAAACAAAGTTCCGTGACCTTGTATTGAACGGAAAAAAAGGAGCTTTATTTTCAACACTTATTCGGATGACAAATAGCTATGGTATCCAGAAAAAAGATGGAATTCTGATTGATCTTCCATTAACAAATCAAAAGCTAGGTGATTTTTGTGGAACCTCAAGAGAAAGCACTAATCGAATCTTGAATGATTTAAAAAGAGATGGTGTGATATCATTAACGAAAGGAAAAATTACCGTTCATAACCTCCAGTATTTACGAAAAGAAATCGACTGCGAAAATTGCCCTGCTGTCTATTGTAATATTGAGTAAGCATAACCATACCAAAACAAAATGATAAGAAGGCTCTCGCTGTTAAAAGCGAGAGCCTTCTTATCATTTTTATACTGTTACAGCGTCCTCTTCTAATGTACCTGCTGGACCAAAGAATTCAAAATGAATGGATTCTTCTGAAACTCCCCATTCCTTTAGCGTGCGATACATAATTTTCATAAATGGAACTGGACCACAGAAATAAAATTCTGCTTGATTGCTCGGTAAAATAGACTTCAGCCAATCTAAATCGATATAACCTTGTTTATCAAAGTTCATTTCAGCAAGATCCTGTTCAGTTGGTTCAGAATAGGCTACATAGCTTGCTGCATTTTCATGTTCATTAACAACTTTTTCTACTTCATCCTTTAGTGCATGAACCTGGCTGTTTAAAGCACCATGAATAAAGGTTACCTTACGTTCTGGCTGTTCTGCAACGATCGTTTTTAACATGCTGACCATCGGTGTAAGACCAACTCCGCCACTGATTAATATAGCCGGAACAGCTTTTGTATCAAGAACAAATTCCCCTGCTGGAGCACTTATCTGAATAATATCCCCTGCTTGAACGGAGTTATGTAGATAATTAGAAACTACTCCATCTGGTTTTTCTCCCATACCTGCTTCTCTTTTTACACTGATACGATAGTAATCTTTTCCTGGAGCATCTGATAAACTATAATGTCTTAGACTTGTGTATTTTTCTCCTTCAGGCAGCACCTTGACAGTAATGTACTGACCTGCTTGATAGGAGGCAATGGCTGACCCATCTTCAGGCTTCAAATAAAATGACGTAATAACATCACTTTCTTTTACTTTTTTGTCAACGACGAAATTTCTGAAGCCTGCCCATCCTCCTGGCTGCTCCTTAGCTTCTTTGTACATATCTGCTTCAATGCCAATAAATGCATCCGCAATTACCCCATATGCCTCTGCCCAAGCATTAATAATCTCATCAGTCGCCGCATCACCTAGTACATCTTTAATGGCCCCTAATAAGTTTTCACCTACAATTGGATAGTGCTCCGGTTTAATTTCAAGTGCTCTATGCTTTGTTCCGATCTGTTTTACCACCGGAATGATGGCTGCTAAATTATCAATATTAGCGGCAGCTGCATATACGGTATTTGCCAGGGCTGTTTGCTGGCGTCCTTGTTTTTGGTTCGCATGGTTAAAAATATTCAATAGCTCAGGATTGTTTGTAAACATTCTTTCATAAAATCGTGTCGTAATATCTTTTCCATATTTCTCAAGTACTGGAACTGTGCTTTTTACAATTTCGATTGTTTTTTGACTTAACATGATTCCATCCACCTTTTAAAGATATATTTATTTTACACCTTTAATAATATAACAACAGTGGTAATAAAGATATATTTTAAATACATCTTTCAAAAAGTTGTCACAATTACTTTTATTCCCCTTTGATGCTATAATGAGATGAACTCAAATCATAAGAGGGGTTACAAAGATGAGATTAACAAATTACACAGATTACTCTTTACGTGTACTTATTTTTTTAGCATTAAAAAATGAATTTGAGCTTTGTACAATAAAAGAGATTGCCGAAACCTATCAAATTTCTAAAAATCATCTTATGAAGATTATTCATGAGTTGGGAAAACTTGGATATATCGAAACGATTCGAGGCCGCCACGGGGGTATTCGATTGGCTAAACTACCCGCAGAGATAAATATTGGAGAAGTCATATCAAAGACAGAGGAAGACTTTCATATTGTCGATTGCTTTAACAAGGACAACAATTATTGTGTCATTACACCATCCTGTAAATTAAAGTTCATCCTAAATGATGCTCTAAAGGCATTTTTGAATGTGTTAAAGGAGTATACATTAGAGGATTTAATTCAAAATAAGGAGGATCTAATGCAATTCCTAGGTTCTTAATATAAAACCATTAGTCACCGTTTGGACTAATGGTTTTATTGTGCTGTCAATCATTCAAATATCTTCCCTTGCCGTATCCATTTCGTTGCTACCCATTTTTCACCCATTATAACGGGTGTACTGCTATGTGATGATAACCGGTCTGTCTGACCTTTACTATTTCCATAATGAAAATAAATCGCTGATCCTTTTTTAGGTGAAATCGATAAGCCTAATTTAGGAAAGATGGTTTTCCCGCCTGCTTCAACATCGTTTAAATACATTAGAAGTGTTGCAATCCGCTGCCCGCCTTTTGAAGCATCAACCTTACTTTCAGGGAAAAAATCATAGTGTGTTTTATATTCTTCCCCTCTATTATAATGAAGCAACTGCAGGCTTTCTCCATGATTAATTGGATAGTCTGTCAGTTCGGCAATTCTGTTCTCAATCCTTGTAATAAGCTCGTTCTCCATAACCATAAATTCAGTGCCCTCACTTGTTCTTCCTGAAACGATTTTGACCTCTCCTGTTTCTGAATCGATTACCTGTGAACGTCTTAAGCGATCTTTTGCAAGAGAGATTAGATTGTCACATTCTTGAGCACTTAATAGATTATCTAAATACAAGATAAAAGGCTTTTCCATTCGTAAAGTGACTTTTATAGCATTGTGATCACTCGTTTGAATCAGGCTGTCCTTCTTTGCGATCGGCGGCAGTTCATATATATAAGGATCCTGTTGGTCCATGGTTTGAACCGTCTGATTTCGAATCAGACGAAAAATCGTTGTATAGGAATATCTGGGATCAAACCCCTTTTTTATCATGGCATCGACTATTAATTCGGGATTAACCCCGCTGTTTAATGTATTTTGAATCCATTCTTTTAACTCATTTGAGATGGTGCTGATTTTTTTCACTTTAACCTTCTCCTTTGAATATTCGATAACTTTCTATATTAATAGAATGAATCAATTATTTGAAAACCCTTTCAATTCAGACTATATATCATAAATATATTATAAAATACCTTCTGTCATAAGAAAAATTGGACAATTGGTTATTTTCTATTTATTAAAAGAATTTCACTATATATAATAAAAAAATATCATGTCTTTTGAAAAATATGTTAAAATATTTCTAATATATCCATATTTCACAATTACGGAAATCTTTAAGGAGGCTATTGGAAAACTTGTACAGAATTGTAATTGAACGAGAAGATGACGTGTACATGGCTAGTACAATAGGGAAAAGAGTTTCTGAAGAACATGGTTTGACCAAAAGCCAGCAAACCAAATTAGTTGTTTCCATCATGGAACTCACTCGGAACATTGTCTTTTACGCAGGTAAAGGAGAGCTTTTTATTAAACCAATACCCTCCTATGGAATAGAAATCATTGCAATTGACCAAGGTCCGGGAATTCCTAATCTTGATCAAGTCTTAAATAATTCGGTCCCTTCCAAAACGGGTTTAGGATTGGGATTATCAGGAGTGAAACGTCTAATGGATGAATTTGAAATCACAAGTACTATTCATCTAGGCACAAAGGTTCGGGCCGTCAAATGGTTTAACGAAGGGAAGGCTAAGTATAAATGATTAAATCACCTATGACAAATGAATTACTTTATGGTTTGATTGAACTTAGTCCTGAGGGTACAATTCAACGGGCTAACAATGAAGCCAAAAAACTATTATTTTCTGAAGAAAATGATTCAAACTATCTTTTTCATCAGATCAAAAATACTGAAATTAAGACAAAATTGCACGAGTGCTTCATGGGGAGAGCCAATGAATTTATAGCTACGATTGATTCGCAGCCATACTTTTTTTTATTCCATCGTTCCTATAAGGATGAACTATTAAATAGTATACACATTTATCTATTCAATTTTCAAAACCTACAAAACTCTTATGAGCATAATAACTGGAATAATCATTTATTATCTTCTGTTGGTGAAATGGCAGCTGGGATCGCTCATGAAGTGCGTAATCCGTTAACTGCGGTGAAAGGTTTTCTGCAATTAATGGATCAAACCTATAAGGAAGAATATTCTCAAATAGCTCAGAGCGAATTAGAACGGGCCATTCATATTCTAAATGATTTAATGAGTGTTTCAAAGCCAGAATTTATACAAGAGAAGCAGTCAAATTTCAATGTCATTTCTGAGATCGAGTCTATTCTGCTTTTGTTTCAGAACCAGCTCTATTCCATCAATGTGATTAAGCACTTTGAAAATGAAAGCGCCATGATTGTCGGCAGAAAAGACCAAATTAAAAAAGCTCTATTTAATATCATAAAAAATGCTATTGAAGCCATGCCTAAAGGTGGTACCTTGGTTATTGATCAAAGTGATGAGTCACAGAATGTCATTATCTCCATATCTGATTCTGGAATTGGTATACCAAAAGACAAGCTAAGATTATTAGGAACTCCCTTCTTTACCATGAAACAGGACGGAAAGGGCATGGGTTTAGCGCAAGTATTTAATGCAATCCAAACCAATAATGGCAAAATAAGTGTGACGAGTGAGGAAGGTCACGGAACCTCTTTTATTCTAACCTTTCCTAAAACAATCAAGCATGCAGAAACATTTATAGGAGGACAATCAATGCTTACTACAATTGATTCAAGATTTGAATTATCGAAGTTTTTAAATGAAAATGTTTCTTTTTATTCAAAACAATGGCTTCAATATCTTCAAGAAAATAAAAGCTATATCACATCATTATTACAGGAAAACGGTGATATAGCCTATTACGAGGAATTTGGTAATCCATTTTTCAGATTACTTGCTGCCAATATCACCGAGCTAAAAACTGAAGAAGTGATGGATCATGCAAAAATGAGAGGTGTAAAGAGCGCCAAAACAGACTTCCCCATTCATTTAGCATGGGAACTTTTCCAATCAAGCAGGGGAATTATATGGAGTGCGATTAAAACGTTTTATATAGAAAATGGAATTAACCTCGAAACAGAAGAGTTTTTTATCTTGGAACGCCATGTAAACGATATTGTGGATTTATATATTGATTCATACACCGCTTACTATGTCAACTATAAAGAGGAATTATTGAAAAGCCATCGTGAGACCGTTGATGAATTATCAGTACCAATTATTCCAATAACTGAAAAGGTTTGCATACTTCCGATTGTCGGGAATGTTGACACTTACCGGGCTAAGAAAATAAGAGAAAGAACACTTGTTCGTGTCAATGAATTAAAAGCCCACCAGCTTATTATCGATATTTCCGGTGTTCCCTATGTAGATACGGCAGTCGTCAATCATCTGTTTAAAATTGTTAAAGGTATTAAATTACTAGGCTGCTCAACAATTTTAACAGGTATCAGCCCTGAAATCGCTGACACGATGATTGAACTCGGAATTGAAATTGATAATGAAGTAAAAACAAAATCTGATTTACAGCAGGCCTTGCAAGACATCCATTTATTCCCAGGTAAATAAAGGTATAAGATATACATTGAGGCGGACTTGTTCCGAAACGATTATGGAATGCTGTTTATTTTAAGTTTTTTTGGGAAATGACCATTTTTTTCTAAATTTAATACAACACAACAACATTCAGGTTTCCAATTCAGGAGGATATTTAATGGAGCAAGCCGTCAATCTAAAATTAGACTTAGGACAGTTTATTAATAACAATCTATCATTCTATACAAATGAATGGATAAATTATATAGAAAATACAAAAGGATACCTCACAACATTGCTAAAAGAAACAGGTGAATGGACAACTCTTGTAGAAAAGGGAAATCCGCTTTTAAAATCTGTTGCCAATTACATGTTAAACAGTAATCCGGAATATGTGATGGCCGAAGCAAAAATAAGCAGCGAAAAGCATGCCAAGATTGATTTCCCGATTCATTTAGCATGGGAACTTTTCCAATCTACTCGCGGAATTATTTGGAATGCAGTGAAATCCTTTTATATTGAAGCAAGTATCCATTTCGATATGAAAGAATGCTTTGAAATAGAAAGATTTATAAATGATATCATTGATCAATTTGTTGAAGCCTACACGGCTAGTTACGTCAGCCATAAAGATAATTTGTTAAGAAGTCACCGTGAAACGGTAGACGAATTATCCGTTCCAATTATCCCGTTATCGGACAAAATTTGTATTCTTCCAATCGTCGGTAATGTTGATACGTATCGAGCAAAAAAAATCCGCGAAAGAACATTGGTGCGGATTAGTGAGTTAAAATCACAAAAACTCATAATTGATATTTCAGGTGTTCCATATGTAGATACTGCTGTGGTCAATCATTTATTTAAAATTGTCAAAGGAATAAAATTTTTAGGATGTGCAACGATTATTGTGGGTATTGGCCCTGAAATTGCTGATACGATGATTGAATTAGGAATTGAGATAGACAAGGAAATTAAAACCAAATCAACGCTGCAGCAGGCACTGCAGGACATGCTGTTTTTTTCATAAATAATAGAAAAAAAGAGGGTATCCAATTATTAATTGATACTCTCTTTTTTAACTAATGCTACTCTTGTTCAAACACGAGATCATTACTGCGAAGTGTCATTAGCTCGTGACGATCATAGTTATTTTGCATCAGCAATCTCATTGCTTGAGTTCGAATAGATTTTTCAAGTACATTTCTTATATAACGTCCATTTGAAAAGCTGCTAGGATTTAACGTTGTTTTTATCCATAATAGGTGTTCTCGAAGTTTTTTTTCTGCTTCATGACTTAAGGTATATTCTTTTTCCTTCAACATTCGTTCGGCAATCTCCATAAGCTGATTGATATTATAATCAGGAAAATCAATAACAAGCGGAAAGCGGGAGTGCAGACCAGGATTAAGCGTGAGGAAATAATCCATTTCTCGTGAATACCCAGCTAAGATTAGTATGAATTCATGCTGTTTATCTTCCATATGCTTTACAAGCGTATCGATTGCTTCTTTACCGAAATCCTTTTCCCCGCCGCGACCTAGTGAATAAGCTTCATCTATAAAAAGGATACCGCCAAGGGCCTTTTTAATTAGGTCTCTTGTTTTTTGTGCGGTATGGCCAATATATTCTCCCACTAAATCTGCCCGTTCCGCTTCGATTAAATGACCTTTTGAAAGCACGCCCATCTTTTGAAATAATTTCCCAATTAATCTTGCGACTGTCGTTTTTCCTGTTCCTGGATTTCCTTTAAACATCATATGAAGAGCCTGTTTACCAGCCTTTAAACCATTTTCTTCCCTTTTTTTATTAATATAAATCCATGCATAAATTTCTTTAATCATCTTTTTCATTACTTCCATACCGACAAGTGAAGCAAGCTCTGCTTCAATTTCTTTTAACGCAGTATGTTCCGGCGGAATTGACTTTGGAGCAACAGAAGTTGGATTGATATCTCCTGAAATAGGACTTCGCTTCTGTGAATTTAAAACAATACTAATTTGTCCATTGTTTTTCATTCGCATCGGTTGTTCCAAACTCTTCACCTCACATTCTCTAAACAGTATACGCCCAGAAACATTTATTTGTGACAGTTCAGAATAAAGGCACTTATTCTATTTGTATTCAAGCAGCAGTTCATTCATGAACAATTACGGGAGCTCCTAGGACAGAACATCCATATTCAAACAACAAAAAAACATTCACATAACTATGTGAATGTTTTTTATTTTTTATTATTTTGGTTGAGGTGCTTCTATATCAATATGTACATTTCTTTGCGGAGCAAAGGTAGAAATTGCATGCTTATATACAAGCTGCTGCTTTCCTTCACATTCAAAAAGTACAGTAAAATTATCAAAGCCTTTTATTTGGCCTCTAATTTGAAATCCATTTAATAAAAATACCGTACAATTGGTTCCATCTTTACGGAGTTGATTTAAGAATTGGTCTTGAATATTTACTGATTGCTTCATGTATAAAGCTCCTCCTCTTTTGTCTCTACCATTATGTATTCGATTTAATTTTAAGCTTTCCTTCAATATAAGAGAAAATTTCATTTATTTTTTTTTCTGGCTCTTGGTCTGCTGCTGTCATATCAAACCATTTTACATCCATTTTATTACGAAACCAGGTAAGCTGTCTTTTGGCATACCGGCGTGAATTCTGTTTTAAATTTTCAACTGCAGCATCAAGGGAAACCCTGCCATCAAAGTAATCATACAGTTCTTTATAGCCAATCGCTTGGATGGACTGACAATCTCTTATTCCTTGCTGAAATAGCTGTTCTACCTCAGTTATTAGTCCTTCTTGTATCATCATGTCAACACGTTTATTAATTCTAGTATACAGTTTGTCACGCTCCATGGTTAAGCCAATAATGGCCGCATCGTATAAGGGCTCTCTCTCTTGCGTTTCCTGCCATTCGCTCATTGTTTTTCCAGTACAATGATAAATCTCTAATGCCCTTATCACCCTTCTTACATTATTGGGATGAATTTTAGCAGCACTTTCAGGATCAAGCTCTAATAATTGATTATGCAAGAAGAGGTTCCCTTCTTTTTCAGCCTGCCACTCTAATCTGTTACGAAACTCATCATTTGATGGTGCTTCCGAAAATTGATAATCAAATAAAACCGATTGAATATAGAGTCCTGTTCCACCGGCTATGATCGGCAGTTTTCCTCTGCTTGTGATTTCAGAAATTTTTCCCCTTACCAACTCTTGAAATTCCGCTGCTGAAAAAGAATCCGACGGATGTTTAATATCAATTAAATAATGGGGAATCCCTTCCATTTCTTCCGGCTTAATCTTTGCAGTCCCAATATCCATGTGTTTATAAATCTGCATGGAATCCCCACTGATGATTTCCCCGTTAAAAGCTTTTGCCAGCTCAATACTGGTCTTTGTTTTACCAACGGCAGTTGGCCCGATTAAAACAATAAGCTTAGATTTCAAAGTCAATCTCTACACTACCTTTTACGTAAATATACGGTATTGCTGCCATCTATTGGCTACCATCCTTATCATACCATATTTAGTTAGTAAAGCAGTCAAACATCTATTCATTATGACCATTTTATAAAGAACTATTCATTTAGATGTTAGGATTAAGGTTTCTTTTTATTAAATATTATTAATTCATAAATTTTACTCATGTAACAGCCTTGTGATTGAAAGATTACAGCTCATTTAAAATTGTATAACAATCACATTCTGTCCTCATTTTCGTGCTAAGGTTAGATGAGTGAGTGAATTATTATGAATTGGGTGAGAATAGGAATGTTTTCGAATGTAGAAATAGGGATTGATTTAGGTACTGCTAATACACTTGTCTATAGTAAAAATAAAGGAATTGCTATAAATGAACCTAGCGTCGTATCCATTGATACAGTAACAAAAAAAGTTATTGCAGTAGGGAACGAAGCAAAGGAAATGATAGGAAAAACACCGGAAAACATCGTTACAGTGCGTCCCTTGAAGGAAGGTGTAATCGCAGATTATGATACAACAACAGAAATGCTGCGTCACATTATTGGGAAGGCTTCTAAGGCACTCGGATTTTCATTAAGAAAACCAAATGTAGTGGTTTGTACACCTTCCGGCTCTACAAGCGTTGATCGAAGAGCCATCCAGGATGCAGTCCGTAATGCGGGAGCGAAGAAAGTCTATATCATTGAAGAACCGGTAGCAGCTGCTATTGGGGCCGGAATGCCTGTGGATGAACCGGTGGCAAATGTTGTCATAGACTTTGGCGGTGGATCTACTGAGGTTGCAATCATTTCCTTTGGAGGCGTCGTCGCCTGTCATACCGTTAAAATTGGCGGTGACCGCTTAGATGATGATATTATTCAATTTGTTAGAAAAAAATATAACGTTCTTATCGGAGAACGTACAGCAGAAAATATTAAAATGGAAATCGGTTATGCCTTAGTTGACCATGAAGAGTTAACAAAAGAAGTACGTGGGCGTGACCTAGTTAATGGCCTGCCGAAAACGATTACTTTATCTTCTTTTGAAATTCGTGATTCTATAAAAGAATCATTGTTACAAATTTTAGAGGCAATAAGGGCAACAATGGAAGAAAGTCCTGCAGAACTTAGCGGTGATATTGTGGATCGCGGGATCATCCTGACCGGTGGAGGAGCATTATTAAAGGGAATGGAAGAATGGCTCGCAAAAGAAATTGCCGTTCCGATAGACCTAGCAGAAAATCCACTTGAATGTGTCGCAATCGGAGCAGGTAAATCACTGCAATATTTGAATAAATTGTTATATGCAGCAAATTAAAAATGTCCATTTGTGGTGCTATGCACCATAAATGGACATTTTTTTGTATATAGATAATCTGTATACATCTACATCACACGCTTGAACATTTTTTCAAGTTCATAGACAGATGTATGGATGATGATAGGACGGCCGTGCGGACAGGTAAACGGATCAGAGGTTTGTCTAAGTTCATCTAATAATGCTTGAATTTCATCATTTCGCAAATGGCGGTTCGCTTTGATCGAGCCCTTACAGCTCATCATTATCGCCGCTTCTTCCCGCAACTTTTTAATATCCACTTTCTTCATCGAGAGCAGCTGTTCAATCATATCTTCAATGATTTCCTTTTCCTCACCTTTGGGGAACCATTGCGGATGTGCTTTAACAATGTAGCTGTTAAAACCAAATGGTTCGAGAAACACACCCACCTTTTCAAGCTCTGACTTGTGTTCCTCGATTTTAACCGATTCATCTGTTGAATATTCAAACGTGATGGGTACAAGGAGTTCCTGTAATTCAGAAGCTACCATGCCTACTTTTTCTTTATAGAATTCATACTTGATTCGTTCTTGTGCAGCATGCTGATCAATAATATACAGTCCTTTATCATTTTGAGCAAAAATATAGGTTCCGTGCATTTGTCCAATTGGATAAAGTGGCGGTACTCTGCTATTATCTACTTCCTCAGGCAGTACTTGTACATCCTCACTCCCCAGATCATTTGCATTTACATATGAAGAACCAGCCTGCGTCCATTCTTCAGGAGCCATTGGCTCGATAGAATCCGAGTAATCTAGTAGTTCCTGATTATCCTGCTTTGATGGCCAGCTCACGTCTCTATCTTTGTCAAAATGCTCTTCTCTTATGGCAAGTACCCCTTTAGCTTCCGGTTGTTGTTTACCGTAATCCATAAGAGAAGCATCAGTCATTAGAGAAACGGCTTCTGTACCTGCGGCGTGAGGTACAGCTTCTTCCTTTCTTATAAAAGCACGTTCAGGTACAGATATGTGATCAAGCCGCATCACTGTTTGTTCTGATAGCGGTTTTTCGACCCTGTTTTTTGATAAACCGGACGGTATTAGTTCCTTTTTTTGAAATGCCTCTTTGATGCTTTTCGTAACAAGTTCATTCAATTCCTGTTCTTTACTAATCCGTACCTCTAGTTTTGACGGATGAACGTTCACATCAACAAGAATCGGATCCATGACAATATTTATCAATGCAATTGGAAACCTGCCGATTGGAAGCAGAGTATGATAACCTTCTTGAATTGCCTTCACAAGCGGATAGTTTTTAATAAAACGTCCATTTATCATGGTCGATACATAATTTCTTGATGCTCTTGTTATTTCAGGAAGAGCGATAAATCCATCAACTGTATAATCAAGCGAGGTCACATGAAGTGGAATCATCTTTCTGGCTATATTGATTCCATAAATAGCCGCCAACACTTGTCTAACATCACCATTCCCCGCTGTATGAAGTAGCTTTCGTTCATTGTGAAACAAACGGATCGACACTTCCGGATGTGCAAGTGCAAGGCGATTCGTTACATCTGTTATATTACCTAGTTCTGTATGGACCGTTTTCATATATTTTAAGCGTGCCGGTGTGTTATAAAATAATTCGGTTATCGTAATATCTGTACCCTTGCGAGCAGCAGCTTTTTCCAGTGCTGTTATTTTACCTCCTTCGAGGACAATCCTAGTCCCCTCAAGTCCCGTTGAAGTAATCAGCTCAAATTTCGAAACAGAGGCTATACTAGGTAGCGCCTCACCTCGAAATCCTAGTGTACGAATACGGAACAAATCATGCTCATTTTTTATCTTGCTTGTAGCATGACGTTTGAACGCCATTGGAACATCCTTTTCTTCGATTCCATCTCCATTGTCACTTATCCGAATCTTCGCAAGTCCTGCTTCTTCAATTTCAATGTCGATTATAGAAGCACCAGCATCAATGGCATTCTCAACTAATTCCTTCACAACAGATGCAGGCCGTTCAACCACTTCTCCTGCGGCTATTTTATTTGAAAGCGCATCGTCAAGCTGTATTATTTTCCCCAATGTTCACACACCTCCGTTAGCTTTTGATCCTTTTATGAAGGTCATAGAGTATATTCATTGCTTGCATCGGAGTCATGTCTAATATATCCAACTCTTTAATCTTATCAAGAACACGTTTTTCCTTTACATCCAACTGGATTTTTTTCGGCTGTAGCGGTTCCTCAGCAAAAAAGGAAAGCTGTGTTTCTTCTACCTTTGATTGTGCTGGTTGCGGCTCAGCGTGTTTTTCAGCAGCCACATCAAGGTGTGGTTCCTGTGATTCTTCTATACCTAAAGGAATGGATTGCTTGCTGTTTTCTTCGGCATCTTTGAAGTTTATTTTAAGATCTTGTTGTTCTAAAGACATTAATATTTCATTGGCCCGTTTAATCAGCTCTGGAGGTAACCCAGCAAGCTGAGCAACATGGATACCATAGCTCTTATCTGCAGGTCCCTCTTTAATTTTATGAAGGAACACCACCTTACCATTTTGCTCAATGGCGCTGACATGAATATTCCTTAATCGCTCTAATTCTTCCTCAAGCACAGTCAATTCATGATAGTGTGTAGAAAATAATGTTTTTGCCCCGATATGATCATGAATATATTCAATAATCGCTTGTGCTAAGGCCATCCCGTCATATGTAGACGTTCCACGGCCAATTTCATCAAATAGAATAAGGCTGTTAATCGTTGCATTGGAAATAGCATTTTTCGCTTCCAGCATTTCAACCATAAATGTACTTTGTCCAGAAATTAAATCATCTGCTGCACCAATCCTTGTAAATACTTGATCAAATATCGGTAGAACAGCTTCTGTTGCAGGTACATAACAGCCAATTTGTGCTAAAATTGCCGTTAAGGCAATTTGGCGCATATACGTACTTTTCCCAGACATGTTTGGACCCGTAATAAGAAGAAGTTCCCGTTCATAATGCATAACACAGTCGTTTGGTACATACCGGTCGGCATTCATCACCTTTTCTACTACAGGATGACGGCCCTCTTTTATCACAATGCGGCGGTCATCTGAAAAAACAGGTTTAACATAATGCCGTTCTTCACTAATTGTAGCAAAGCATTGCAAAACATCTAATTCACTTATTGTTTTGGCCAAAGCTTGTAATCTTGGAATATATTCTTTTACATGCTCCCGAATCTCAGTAAATAATTGATATTCCAAATCCATACTTTTTTCTTCTGCCTGTAAAATTAATGCTTCTTTTTCTTTCAATTCCGGTGTTATAAAACGTTCAGCATTTGTTAATGTCTGTTTACGTTCATATCTGCCTTCTTCAAGGTGGTGTAGATTGGCTTTTGTTACTTCAATATAATAGCCAAACACCCTGTTATAGCCTACTTTTAATGATTTAATGCCGGTTTTTTCCCGCTCCTCGCGTTCGAGCTGAGCAATCCAAGTCTTCCCGTTTCTTGTTGCATCACGATAGCGGTCAAGCTCTTCATTATAGCCATCCTGAATCATATTGCCCTCTTTAACTGACAGTGGCGGATTATCAACAATCGCCTTTTCCAGCAAATCGGTAATCTCTTCACAGGGATCAAGCCGAGCCGCTAACTGTCTGCTCTCCTCATTACCAAGCTGCTCAATGAGATTATAAATAAATGGAATCTGCTCAAGCGAACGTCTTAATTGGACAAGATCACGGGCACCTACATTTCCGAATGCCACTCTGCCTGCAAGACGCTCCAAATCATAAACCTCTTTTAGTTTTTCCCTTAATTCCTGGCGTTCAAAAAAAGCATTCAGTAAGGTTTCAACCATCACGAGACGCGTTTGAATAGATTCTTTATCAATTAACGGCCGGTCAATCCATTGCTTTAATAACCGTCCTCCCATTGCCGTTTTTGTCTCATCAAGGAGCCAGAGAAGTGATCCCTTTTTCCCTTTTGAACGAATCGTTTCAGTCAGCTCAAGATTTCGTTTTGAATAATAATCAATCTTCATATGTTGATAGACTTGATAGCTGGAAACAGGCTGAAGATGACCAAGACTTCTTTTTTGTGTTCGGTGCAAATAATTTAGTAGTCTTGCCATCGCAATTTGAAGCTTTTCTTCTGTTATATCACGAAAAAGTGACTGGTAGGATTCCTTAATAACTTCATCATCTTCAAAGGATATCGTGACATTCATACGTTCACGGGTTTTCCGCTGCCAATCACCTTCAAAGGTTGATGCTACAACAAGCTCTTTGGCACCTAACAATGCCAGCTCATTGATGACTTCCTCAAAATTCCCGCTTATTATTGTAGCCTTACTCTCTCCCGTCGATAAATCATTATAGGCGAATCCATAGGTTCCATCAGGAAAATAAGTAATAGCTGCAATATAGTTGTTTTCTTTTTCTTGCAGACCTCTACCCTCCATCATTGTTCCTGGTGTAATCAGCTGTACCACCTCGCGGCGGACAACTCCTTTTGCCTGTTTAGGGTCCTCCGTTTGTTCGCATATCGCCACTTTATACCCTCGTTCAACTAGCTGCTCGATATATGAAGAAGCGGAGTGATAGGGAACACCACACATGGGAATACGTTCTTCTCCTCCACCCTCACGGCTAGTTAATGTAATTTCCAATTCCTGTGATGCTTTTATCGCATCATCAAAAAACATTTCATAAAAATCTCCAAGACGAAAAAATAAAAAGGCATCTTGATAGTCTGCCTTTACTTGTAAATATTGTTGAATCATCGGCGTATAAACGACCATCATTTCCTCCAATAACTAAAGATATTTATCATTACTTATTAGTCAATTATAACATACAAGAAATCATTCTCGTATGGGAGGTTTTTCTAATGGCTGGAATCATTTCCCACGGCTGTTCAAGCAAAGAAAAACTAGGAAGTAAAGCCTTCCTAGTTATCAATCATTTATCTTTTTTTCCGTGTAAGAAGTCGGGATCCAGATCTTCAAAATCTTCGTCATCTACATCATCTAAACACCAATCATCATCATTATCATATTTATCCGGATAAACAGCTACACAGACTTTTGTTTCTCCGATCACTTCAACCATAAACTCTCTTTCCACATGAACAATGATTTTATCTCCTTTTTGGGAAATAACACATTCAACACAGTTTGGCTGCTGCAATACTCTTGCTATAACATCTTGATCGTCCAGGCAATCAGGGTCACGGTATTTTAGTTTAATGACATCACAATATTCGACACGTTCAGTTACAACTTCTGTCTTTGTATTTCTATTAAAAGAATACCAAACGTTAATATCATAATAGCCCTTAACTTCTACCGTTTTCCCTACCTTTTTCGCCTCGTACGTATGGTTTATTATCCAACAGCCAAGAATGCTTGACGGCTGGTGTGAAGGGCAGATCGTATGATTGGACTGCGTACTTTTACGTCCTTTTGCAACGACCGCTTTTGTGATTATCTCTCTGTAATCTCCCATTGCGAGCGAAACCTCCTCATTTATTTTCAATTCATCCTATGCTTGATATTAGGCTGGTGTGCGATTATTTTTTAAATGAATATCAGAAAAATATAGGCATGTTGCATTGTATGCTTTTTGAAAGAGAAGGTTCCTATTTTCGCAATAAGGTCATTGTTTGTCGAAAAAGAGAAAAGGTCCGGATACCATATCCGGACCTTTCAAGCTATTAATTATAATTAATGATGGGAACAGTTTTTGTTTTGAATTTCTGCACCTGTTTCCCCACTTAATAAATTTCCGCCTGTTGTCTCGAGAATTTCATCTGTAACGGCATTAGAAATAGTTGTAGCAACGAGCTGTAATAAATCATTTACATCTGCTTGTGATTGCTTGAATTCATAAACGACAGGGATCTCATCTAACTCCTGCTCAAGCGCGGCAATTTTTTCTTCAGTCTTTCTTAACGCTTCAACTTTTCCATAATGCTGGAAATTGACTGCCTGTTTTTGCAGAGCTTTAATGGATGAAATATTGTTACGTACCTTTTCATTTTCATGAATATGTGCTTCAGCACGTTTAAAATAATCCACTTCTTCTGTCTCAGCAATCATTTTAGCTAAATCTTTTGCCTTTGCAATGATTTCATCCTTTGTGTATTTCCCCATCATTTCCACCCCGATCGGTTCTTGTTATTCCACTATTTCTCCATTTAAAGACCATGTTTTCGCTTCATTAATTTTGACTTTCACAATCGTTCCAATGGCTGACTTTGGTGCGATAAAGTTAACAAGCTTGTTTCTACGTGTATAGCCAGCCAATACTTCTGAATTATTTTTACTTTCCCCTTCAACAAGGACTTCAACAATTTGACCCTCATATTTCTTCAAGCTTTGAGCAGACATTTCATTTACAACGGCATTTAAACGCTGCAAACGCTCCTTTTTGACCTCCACCGGAACATTATCCTGCATTTTGGCTGCAGGTGTCCCTTCACGCGGCGAATAAATAAATGTGTAGGCAGCCTCAAAACCAACTTCGCGATAAAGTGATAATGTCTCCTCAAATTGTTCATCAGTTTCATTTGGATAACCAACAATGATATCCGTTGTTAAAGCAACATTAGGAATGGCTGCTTTAATTTTCTTTACCAATTCTAAATACTGCTCTCTAGTATACTTACGTGCCATGATTTTTAGTACATCCGTTGAACCAGATTGTACAGGCAGATGGATATGTTCAACAAGGTTTCCACCCTTAGCCAATACTTCGATTAAATGATCATCAAAATCGCGTGGGTGACTCGTCGTAAATCGAATTCTAGGAATATCGATTTTTCTCATTTCATCCATTAAGTCGCCAAGCCCATATTCAATATCAGTAAAATCTTTTCCATAAGCATTAACATTTTGACCAAGCAATGTTATTTCCTGATATCCCTGTGCAGCAAGATGTCTAACCTCTTGGATGACATCCTCGGGACGACGGCTTCTCTCTTTACCTCTCGTATACGGTACAATACAATACGTGCAAAATTTATCACAGCCATACATAATATTTACCCATGCCTTAATATTGCCTCGTCTCACCTTTGGAAGATTCTCAATAACGTCTCCTTCCTTAGACCAAACTTCAACAATCATTTCTTTAGACATGTAAGCTTCCTGTAAAATATGAGGTAGGCGGTGAATATTGTGGGTTCCAAAAATCATATCAACTTGCTGATAAGTTTTTAAGATTTTATTTACAACGGATTCTTCCTGTGACATACAGCCGCATACACCAAGCAATAAATCCGGTTTTTCTAATTTTAAGTGCTTCAAATGGCCCAGTTCACCAAACACTTTGTTTTCAGCATTTTCACGGATCGCACATGTATTTAATAAAATAACATTGGCATCCTCCACTGTATCAGTAGGCTCATAGCCAAGAGCCAGGAAGATACCCGCCATAACTTCTGTATCATGCTCATTCATTTGGCATCCGTAGGTACGGATATAGAATTTACGGCCTTCGCCCATCCCTCTAAATTCTTCTGCAATTTCAAAATCCTTATGATATTGCACGTCTTCTTTGCCACGTTTTTTTGCATCTTTTAAGGATGGTGCAGTAATAACCGATTCAAAATATTTACTATAATCCTTGCCGGATTTTTTGTCCGAAGGATTTGCTGTAACTACTTGTTGACCTTCTAATCGTTGTTTTTCATTCATATAATTATTCTCCTTTCGCTATCTTTGCATAAAAAGATAGAGTCATGCACATTATAATAGTATAATGCCTTAAATGAATGAAAACAATAGACATCATTGATTGAAAACTAGAAAAAGCCTCAGGATTATTACCTGTTTGGCAAAATAATGTATGTATGCACAAAATAAGCAAGTGATTTCTTTATAAAATCACTTGCTTTTTTGTCATTTATTACTTAAATTCTGCTACTAGCTTATCAAAGTATGCATTATCTAAATTTAAATCCATTTTAGTTAATGGTGTTTCAGAGTAGCCATGAAGTAATTCTTGGTATGACTTACGTTCAGTATCTTGATAAATTAAGCCCGTTACAAGACCCTTATGCTCCATTAATGTTTGCATTGCAGCTTCACGATTAGATGGGTCATATCCTTCAATATCACTTAATTTTGTTAAATTCTCTTTAAACCAATCGTAAGTGTTAATCTTATTGTACGTTACACATGGACTGAAAACATTGATTAAAGAAAATCCTTTATGATTGATTCCTGCTTCAATGAGTGCAGTTAAATCCTTTAGATCAGTAGAGAAGCTTTGTGCAACAAATGTAGCCCCTGCTGTTAAAGCCATTTCCATAGGTGCAATCGCTTGTTCAATTGAACCTTTAGGTGTTGATTTAGTTTTGAACCCTGCCTGTGAACGAGGAGAAGTTTGTCCTTTTGTTAAACCATAAATTTGGTTGTCCATAACGATATAAGTAATATCAATATTTCTTCTAATTGCATGAATCGTATGACCCATACCAATTGCAAAGCCATCTCCATCACCGCCGGAAGCAATGACTGTTAAATCACGGTTTGCCATTTTTACACCTTGAGCGATTGGTAAAGAACGACCATGAATACCATGTACACCATATGAATTAATATACCCCGAAATACGTCCAGAACAGCCAATTCCGGAAATTACGGCTAAATTTTCCGGTTCTAAACCAACATTTGCTGCAGCTCTTTGAATGGCAGCTTGTACGGAAAAGTCTCCGCAGCCAGGGCACCAGTTTGGTTTCACATTATTTCGAAAATCTTTAAATGTTGCCATTTAGAACAACTCCTTGCGCTTCGTGTATATTTTTACATTTTGTATAAACTTCATATGGTTTATATGGATTTCCATCATATTTTAATACTTTCTTAATTTTATCAGCGTATCCAACATTCATTTTAATAATATTAGCCAATTGTCCAGTTGCATTGTTTTCAATAACAGCTACCTTCTTGGCCTTCTGGATTAAAGGTAACAGTTCGTCTGTTGGGAATGGATGAATTAAGCGAATATGTGCATGATTCACTTTTATGCCATCTTCTTCAAGACGTACCATTGCTTCTTCGATTGCTCCGCGTGTTGAGTTAAAACCGATAAGCAATAAATCAGCTTCATCATGCGGGCAATTTTTATATACAGGAGTATTAAATTTAATGTTTTCTACTTTTCTAAAGCGCTTATCCATCTGTAAGTTACGGTTCAGAGCTGCTTCAGACGGCTTACCAGTCTCATCATGCTCTACACCAGTAACGTGGTGAATACCGTTCTTCACACCAGGGATTACACGTGGAGAAATTCCATCTTCTGTTACTTCATAGCGCTTGAAGTAACCTTTATTTTCCTGTTCAGGAATTCCTTCTGTAATCAATTTACCGCGACGAATTTCAACTTTATTAAAGTCTAGTGGTTCAACTGTTTGTTTACCTAATGATAGTTGTAAATCAGATAATACAATGACAGGGCATTGATACTCTTCAGCTAAGTTAAAGGCCTCAGCTGTATCATAAAATGCTTCCTGGACCGTACTTGGAGCAAGAACAATTTTAGGAATCTCACCATGTGTTCCGTAAATCATGGCCATTAAATCTGATTGCTCTTGTTTTGTCGGCATACCAGTAGATGGACCGCCGCGCTGTGTATCTACAATGACAAGTGGTGTTTCTGTAATCCCAGATAAACCAATTGCCTCCATTTTAAGTGAAAGTCCAGGGCCTGAAGATGCAGTAAGAGTACGAACACCGCCATAGTTCCCTCCGATTGCCATTGTAACAGCAGCAATCTCATCTTCTGTTTGAATGACTGCTCCGCCCAGTGGAGGTAATTCTTTAATTAAATATTCCATTATTTCTGAAGCTGGTGTAATCGGATATGCAGCCATAAAGCGGCAGCCGCCTGCAAGGGCACCTAATGCAATCGCATCATTTCCAATCATAAATAGTCTGTTTTGACCATCCGCTTCAGCTAATTCCATTACTTCTGATTCATCATTTAATTGATTTTTTAAGTAATCATATCCAGCTTTGATTGCTTCCATATTTTTCGCAACAACCTGCTGACCTTTTTTCCCGAAAATCTCTTGAACTACTTCTTCAAATACATTAATATTAAGATTTAGAATTGCACATGTTGCGCCAACAGCAACCATATTTTTCATTAATGATGTTCCCAAATCAGTAGCAATATCTGTAAATGGAACCGCATACAATGATGCTTCTGTATCTTCAGGTTTCTTTGGATTTATCTTAGAATCTGCAATTATAATACCTTTGTCATGCAATTCCTTATAATTCACATCAATTGTTTCCTGATCAAAAGCTACTAGAATATCAAGATCATCAGAAATAGTGCGAACTTCTGTCGTACTTACACGAATTTTGTTATTTGTATGTCCACCTTTAATACGGGACGAAAAGTGACGATACCCATATAAATAATAACCTAATCGGTTTAATGCGATAGAGAATATTTCTCCAGTACTTTCGATTCCTTCACCTTGTTGCCCGCCAACCTTCCATGAAAGCTGATTTACCATAATTCCACCCCTTTGGATACGTAAAAAATTATGTCACTATGACATAAAGTATAGCACCAGTCGATTAAATTCTCTAAGAAAATGCCTGACTAAATTGTTTTCTAGGAATTTTCATTATATTTGGAAAATCGTATAGTACTAAACGATTTCAATTCTAGACCTATAACATAAAAAAAGCAACCTTTTCCGACGAAATTTTGACGAAAATATGAATATTTTTTCAAAGATTGAAAAAAATTATATTAACTTATCGAATTTATGCATAAAACGTTGTAAAATGACTGCATTTTGTTAAAAAATAAAACGATTTCATTCTTGTCATACATATCAACTCCTTTGTTTGCAGCATGAGCAAATATTAATCCGTTAATTTTTATATTAGTATAACACTATTTTTTCTTTATTCATGAAGGTTTTCTCCTTATACATTGAAAAACCTGTTTGCAGTGGCAAACAGGTTCTACATATTTTCATGTTGTTTTATCTTGGTTCAATTATCAACTTGATCGCAGTTCTTTCTTCACCATCAATCAAAATATCGGTGAAGGCTGGGATACAAATTAAATCCACCCCGCTAGGTGCGACAAATCCTCTTGCAATGGCTACCGCTTTAACCGCTTGATTTAATGCACCCGCACCAATTGCTTGAATTTCTGCTCCACCTCTTTCACGCAGAACCCCAGCAAGCGCACCAGCTACAGAATTAGGATTAGACTTTGCTGAAACTTTTAATATTTCCATTCCTAGCTCCTCCTTGTTTGGTCCCTCCTATATGTTCGTTGAAACGAACAATTCAGGTTATATCATTCCAATGTTACTATATTCGGGAAACAAATCAGTTATTCCGGCTTGGTCGAAAAAAGCCGCGTAAGAATTAAGATAAAAAAACATACTATATACCGCCACCCTAAAAAAGGAGACGGTATATAGTATGTTTCTTGTTAGATCATTATGAATAAAACGGATGATCATCATTGATTAAAATTCGTTCCATTTTCTTCGCAATACCACTTTTTATATCAACTTCAATGCATACTGCGCTTAATTGTGTTCGGCCTGTTTTTGGAACCTCAAATCGAGCCGGCATATTGGTTAAAAATCTTTTCAATACAACTTCCCTGTCCATTCCTAATATTCCATCATACGGGCCCGTCATACCGACATCAGAAAGATATGCAGTACCTTTTGGAAGTATTCGATTATCGGCTGTTTGAACATGCGTATGGGTCCCAATGACAGCTGAAACTCTTCCGTCCAAATACCAGCCCATCGCTTGTTTTTCACTTGTTGCCTCTCCATGGAAATCGACAAAAATAATTGGCGTTCTCTCTCTTGCCTCTTTGATTAATTGATCTGCCTTCTGAAATGGGCAATCACTCGGAGGTAAAAAGGTTCTCCCCTGCAAGCTGATGACAGCTACCTCATCGCTATTCATCTTTAAATAAGCAATTCCTTTTCCCGGATTATTCTCTGGAAAATTCGCCGGTCTGACAAGGTACTTTGCCCCTTCAATAAAATCATAGATTTCACGATTGTCCCATGTATGATTTCCTAACGTCACAGCCTGGGCACCTGCTTCGAGAAAGCCACGATAAATCTTTTCGGTTATTCCTTTTCCTCCGGCCGCGTTCTCGCCGTTTATTATCGTTATATGTGGACGGTATTTGTCTTTTAGCTTAGGTAAATATTCATTAACCATATCACGCCCTAACGAGCCTACAACATCTCCGATAAATAATATATTCATGTAATAACCTTTCTTTATATAATTTATTTGTTCATAAAACCTGGTCGACTACATAAAATAAAAGCGGTGTAATCACACCGCTTTATTTTGCATATTCAACCGCTCTGGTTTCACGAATAACCGTGACTTTAATATGGCCTGGATAATCAAGCTCATCTTCAATCTTTTTACGAATATCACGCGCAAGACGATGTGCTTCTAAATCGTCAATTTGCTCTGGTTTTACAGAAATCCGCACTTCACGGCCTGCTTGAATAGCAAACGATTTCTCAACTCCATCAAACGACTCGGAGATTTCTTCTAACTTCTCAAGACGGCGAATATAGTTCTCAAGCGTCTCTCTTCTTGCTCCAGGACGCGCTGCAGATAATGCATCAGCAGCTGCAACGAGAACGGCAATAATGGAAGTTGGCTCCGTGTCACCATGATGTGATGCAATACTGTTAATTACGACAGGATGTTCTTTATATTTCGTTGCTAGTTCAACCCCAATTTCAACATGGCTGCCTTCCACTTCATGGTCAATTGCTTTACCAATATCATGAAGCAAGCCTGAACGGCGAGCTAAAGTCTCGTCTTCTCCGAGCTCTGCTGCAAGCATTCCGGTCAGCTGTGCGACTTCGATCGAATGCTTTAACACATTCTGTCCATAGCTAGTACGGAATTTCAAGCGGCCAAGAATTTTAATGAGGTCTGGATGCAATCCATGTACACCCACTTCAAATGTTGTTTGTTCTCCAATTTCACGGATATGTTCATCGACTTCCCGCCGCGCTTTGTCCACCATCTCTTCAATTCGTGCAGGATGTATTCTGCCATCTTGGACAAGCTTTTCTAGCGCTAAGCGTGCAGTCTCACGTCTAATTGGATCAAACCCGGAAAGAATAACAGCTTCCGGTGTATCATCAATAATAAGATCAATACCAGTTAGGGTTTCTAAAGTCCGAATGTTTCGACCTTCCCTACCGATAATGCGACCCTTCATCTCGTCATTTGGAAGATTTACAACCGATACAGTTGTTTCAGCAACATGATCAGCTGCACATCGTTGGATAGCCAGTGACAAGATGTCTTTTGCCTTCTTGTCAGATTCCTCTTTTGCTCTTATCTCGCTTTCTTTTATCATTACAGCGACATCGTGTTTTAATTCATGTTCGACCCGCTCTAAAATGATGGTCCTTGCCTCTTCACGAGTTAAGCCCGAGATTCGTTCTAACTCTAATTGCTGTGTTTTTACGATCTCGTCCACTTTGCTTTCCATCTCTTCAATATGCTGTTGTCTTTTGTTAAGAGAATCATCTCTTTTCTCTAAAAGTGCTTCACGTTTTTCTAACGATTCGTCTTTACGGTCAAGATTTTCCTCTTTTTGCAGTAAACGATTTTCTTGTTTTTGCAGTTCATTCCTTCGCTCACGAATTTCACGCTCCGCTTCGTTACGAAGTTTATGAATTTCGTCCTTTGCTTCCAGCATGGCTTCTTTCTTTAAAGAATCCGCATCACGTTTCGCATCTTCTACAATTTGTTCTGCTGCATTTCGTGCTCCTGCAATCTTTGCTTCAGCAATGGATTTACGAACAAAATAGCCAACAACTACACCGACGATAAGGCCAAGCAAAATGGAGATGATTGCAGCTAATAGGTCCATCATTTCACCTCCTTCTGCTATGAACTTGTTTTGAGTTACGTTTCTAAAGTGTCGACATGTACATTGTTCAAAATTCAATATACAGCTCAATGGCTTTTAATACTCATAGAAAAGTAAAATATACATACTTAATTGTAAAGGTGAGTATTTTCAATGTCAAGTGATTGTCCTTACAGCTTTTGCTAATTTTAAATATCAAAAAGTTATGAAAAGCGGAAGTGCCTTTCTTAGCCCGCACCAAAAAAAAGGGCATAGCCAATTGCAGACTACGCCCTTTCAAAATTATTCAATAAAATCCAACTCATCCTGCTCTGGATCATCGGTTAATGGCGTAACTGCCCCTTCACCGTCTAAACCATAATGTTCGCGAATCTTTTGTTGAATTTCAAAAGCAAGTTCCGGATTTTCCTTAATAAACTGCTTGGCATTTTCCCTTCCTTGACCAAGCCGCTCATCATTGTATGAATACCAAGACCCACTTTTTTGAACGATATCCAGTTCTGCACCAATGTCGATGATTTCACCCTCTTTTGAAATACCAACACCATACATGATATCTACTTCAGCAGTACGGAATGGAGGCGCCACTTTATTTTTAACAATTTTGATTTTTGTTCTATTTCCAACAATATCATTACCCTGCTTAATTGCTTCAGCACGACGTACCTCAAGACGTACAGATGAATAGAACTTTAACGCACGGCCACCAGGAGTTGTTTCTGGATTTCCGAACATAACGCCGATTTTTTCCCTGACTTGGTTAATAAAAATCGCAATGGTCTTTGATTTATTAATGGCTCCAGAAAGCTTACGAAGCGCTTGTGACATCAAACGGGCTTGCAGACCCATATGTGAGTCTCCCATTTCTCCTTCAATTTCTGCCTTTGGTACAAGAGCAGCAACCGAGTCCACAACAATAATATCAACAGCTCCACTTCTTACAAGGGCTTCAGCAATCTCTAATGCCTGCTCTCCTGTATCCGGCTGTGATAAAAGCAGCTCATCGATATTAACACCTAATTTTTCTGCGTATACTGGATCAAGCGCGTGCTCAGCATCGATAAATGCTGCCTGTCCGCCCTTTGCCTGTACCTCTGCAATAGCATGCAAGGCAACCGTTGTTTTACCAGAACTTTCAGGACCATACACTTCAATAATACGTCCTCTTGGATATCCACCCACTCCAAGGGCTGCATCTAATGCCAAAGAGCCGCTTGGACATGTTGAAATTCTCCTGTCTGTTTGTTCTCCCAGCTTCATGATAGAACCTTTTCCAAATTGCTTTTCTATTTGCTTTAACGCCTGTTCAAGGGCTGCTTGACGATCACCCACTGTATTTCCTCCTTTATATAAAAAAACTATCAAAAGCCGAATACTATCGGCTATCTCATCTCAAAATCTATCTTAACTATATCTTGTTTTTTCATTTTTGTCTATCAAAATATCGAACATTTATTCGTGGTTTTTCGAAGCTATAATTCTTTGAAAATGCTTATTATTAGTACCAATTTGTCTATTTTCAGCTAGATAAATTTGATAAAAATTAAGAAATTGACGGGTATCTTAATATTGAAAATAATAATCTTATCAATGTAATCATGTATAGTCAAGCACAAAAAACTCCTTTCACAGTGAAAGGAGTCCGGTAATACCTTCCTTATTAGGTTTTAAATACTTTTTAATAAGTAGTGGCAGCCATATTGGACTGTACGGATGCGGATTAAAGTCCGATTGCCGCCAAGCTTTAATTCTTCTACCCGAGTCGGCTGATTTTTAATTTTAATCCCAATAAATACTGTACCAGCCGGTTTACCTTCTAATTCTTCAGGACCTGCAACGCCTGTAAAACTAATACCAATATCTGCATTCATCAACGTTGCTACATTTTCCGCAAGCTCTTTAGCACATTCTGCACTCACGACTCCTTGCTCGGCAATCGTTTCTTCTTTCACATGCAGAACATTTTGTTTTACTTGCGGGTTATAACAAACAACCCCGCCCATGAGCAGTGATCCTGCGCCTGGTATAGATGTTAGCTCTTTCTGGAACATACCTCCGGTTAAACTTTCAGCTGCTGCTATTGTCAGCTTCTTTTCCTTTAGCAGCTTTGAAAGCTCACTCATTAGTGACGTTTCATCATAGCCATAGAAGTATTCTCCAACGCGATTGAGAATCAATTTTTCCGTATCATCTATTAATTGCATGGCAGCTGCTTCTGATTGATGCTTAGCAGTAATCCTGAGCGTCACTTCACCTTCTCCCGCAAGCGGCGCAATCGTTGGGTTTGTCTGAGCGTCAATTAAATCATCAATTTCCGTTTCCAATTGCGACTCACCAATGCCAAAAAACCGCAGTACCCGGGAAACAATTTTTTCCTTGACTTGAAGTTTATTCATGATGATTGGACGGGCATAGGTTAAAAACATCGGCTCCATTTCTTTTGGTGGTCCAGGAAAAAGCATATAAATATGATTTTCTGTAGAACAAATCATTCCTGGCGCCATCCCATGGTCATTTTCCAGCACTTCTGAACCTTCAATGACCAAAGCTTGTTTTCGATTGTTCTCAGACATCGTTCTACCAACACGTTTATAATATGCTTCTATTGAAGCCATCGCATTATCATCTGTAACAAGCGGTCTATGTAAATGAGCTGCAATTGTTTCCTTTGTTAAATCATCTTTTGTCGGTCCAAGACCGCCTGTAAAAATAATCATTTCAGCACGGCTTTCGGCAATGTCAATCGCAGCCTTTAATCTGCCGGCATTATCTCCTACGACTGTATGATAATAGACGTTAATTCCCATATCCGCAAGCGTTCTTGATAGAAAACGAGCATTCGTATTGACTATCTGTCCTAATAATAATTCAGAACCTACTGCAATAATTTCTGCATGCATAAACAAACCCCGATTCTAAGTAGTTTTTTATCCCTGACCGCGACAAGGCAAGGCACTTCCGCTTGTCTTTGTCTAGCTCCAGTGTCTAGCCGCTCGAGGTCTTAAGATGAAACGCAGAGAAGGTTAAAGTACAACCTTCTCCCCGTTCCATCTTAAGCTTGTCGCGGCTTGGCAAGGCACTTCTGCTTTTCTATTTTGAATTGATAAATGGTTCTTTATTTTTTACAAAATAATCCCATCCAGACCAAACCGTAAAGAATAAAGCAACCCAGAGTGCGATCATATCAAATGGAATTGAAATCATTTCAAATAGAATATTGTGCAGCAGCAGTGCAGAAATTGCTACGATCTGTGCCCAGGTTTTGATTTTCCCAAGCATATTGGCTGCAACAACTTCTCCTGCTCCTGCCAATACAAGACGCAGACCAGTCACGGCAAACTCACGACTGATAATAATGATAACGATCCACGATGGAGCCAAGCTAAGTTCAACTAGAACTATTAAAGCCGCAGAAACTAGCAGCTTGTCCGCAAGGGGATCAAGAAACTTACCTAAATTCGTAACCATATTATATTTACGAGCGTAATGCCCATCAATCCAGTCTGTTGTAGATGCGATAATAAAAATTAAAGCCCCTACAAAATGAGTTACCGGCATGCTGGTTCCCAGTAGAGATATCTCTCCCCATGAAAAAGGCACAACCATAATGATAAGAAAAATAGGAATTAGAAAAATACGTGATATTGTAATCTTATTTGGCAAATTCATTAACTTTCCCTCCAAAACAAATAACGCAAACTATCGATGAGTCTACGAGAAAAAATAGTCATCACCTTTCATGATGACTATTGATTCGTTTTTACATAACGGATGATAATATCCTGACGTACAACTTCAGTAGGAGATATGGCATATTCCAGCTTTTGGTCATTAATATAAATTTCTGTTGCGGTAGAATTACCAGCTACCACTACCACTTCTGTTTCTTGGGACATATCAAGGATTTGACTATCTGTTTCACCCTTTTTCAGCATACCTTGAAAGAACGAATATCCTTTACTATTTTTAATATTCACCCAAGTATCACCAGTAGAAATAACCTTCAATTCAAATTTTGCTGTATTAGTCAGTTCATAAATGGATTGATCTCCATTTGCTTCAACGACCTTTAGCTCCTGAGAAGGTGGCACAGGCACCTCCTCAGCCTTTTCTTTTTTAGCATCTTCTACATCAGCATTTTCTTCAGTCTGATCCTGTTGATCTTTTTTACTGTCTTTCGTAAGATCTGCTGATTCCTCATATGTAATTTCCTGCTTACTTTCTTTTGGTACCGCTTCTTCTCCATCATTACCGGAATACTTTTGTGCTAAATACCAGATAAAAACAAAGACTCCAATAATCAGAACCCCTATCAAAACCTTCGGCAGCACATCCAGTACCTTTGAGCCGTTTTCAGAAATAGATTTTCTTGTTTGAACACGAGAAAGTTGTCCAGGAATATCCTCGCTTACGATACTAGGTATTTCATCTTTAAACTCTTCAAAAAGCACCTCGGGTTCAAGACCAACTGCTTCAGCATATTGCTTGATAAAGGCCCTTACATAAAACTTGCCTGGCATCGAACTATAATTACCTTCTTCAATTCCAACCAAATAACGTTTTTGAATCTTTGTTGCTTCCTGTAAATCATCTAGACTCAAACCTTTTTCTAAACGCGCTTCTTTTAAGCGATTACCCAATTCTGTCAATTGTAACACCTTCCAACTAGCTAAAAGTCAAACTCTCCAAATTCCGCAGAAGAGAATAGAGTGTTTTTTTCCACTATATCATATGTGATTTCTTCATCCGGATCGTTACGCAGCTCTATCATATAATCAAAATCATCAAGTGTGTACTCTGTATTTTGCACAAAAATATCTGGATGCTCGATTACTTTTACGGCAGGTAATCTCATTATTTCTCGAATGAGCTGCCAATGCCTTTCATTTGCCCTTCTAGTCGAGACAATCCCATCAATAATGAATAGATTATCTTTGTTATATTCATCTTCTATCAATTGATTTCGGATCGTTTGCTTTAATAATGTTGATGAAACAAATAACCAACGCTTATTAGCACAAACACTTGATGCAACAATTGATTCAGTTTTTCCAACCCGAGGCATCCCACGAATTCCAATTAGTTTATGGCCCTCCTGTTTAAATAGTTCTGCCATAAAATCAACTAAAATTCCAAGGTCATCCCGAACAAAACGAAAGGTTTTTTTATCATCCGCATCTCTTTGTATGTACCGACCGTGTCTCACCGCAAGACGGTCCCTGAGCTTTGGCTTTCTTAACTTGATTAGTTTTATTGTATCCATAGTATGTAAAATAGACTCTAGTCTTTCAATTTGTTTGTCATCTTTTGCTAAAATTAAGAGTCCGCGTCTGCCTTCTTCAACTCCGTTTATCGTGACAATGTTGATGGACATCATTCCTAATAAAGATGCGATATCTCCTAACAGTCCAGGTCTATTAGATTGGATTTCATATTCTAAATACCACTCTTCTTTCTCCATTCCATACCCCCTCCTTCTATAGGCCAATTCTGATACCAAGATAAAAGGATGTTCAAACCGTTCGGAAGTATGAAACTCATACACCCTGCAAAACCAATCATCACTGGTGGCTTTTGAACCCCCAACTTCTATCATATCTGATTTTAATTGAAGATGAAAGAGAAAAGCGGTTAGTCTAGCAAAATTCACCAAAAACAGCAGCTGTACATTTGGATAAATACTCAACTAGTTGTTCCGTTATTATTATATTTATATAATGAAATCTAAAAAAAGAGAGGTTATTGGTTCCGAATGAACACAATCTCCTCTCTCACCTATTAATATAAGGGGTATTAGGTCACTTTGTTATGACTGGTTGGTTCCGTTATTTTCAACAAGTTTGACCATAATGCTTGCGATTGCCTGTTGTTCTTCAGGAGTTGCAACTGACCATAAATCAGCAAGAACTCTTTCCTGCTCATTTTTAGGGTCTACTTGTTTTGCTAAATAGTCTCCAACCTGATAAGCCAGATCATTGATTGTACCTTTGTCCATGCCTTGCTGTTCTGCTTGATTTAAACGATCACCTAAAAAGTCTTTCCATTGCTGCCAGTTTTCTAAAATAGACATAATTTTGAACCTCCTATGTTGGTATTACCTTTTTATTTTGCATAGTTAGGATTCAAAATATACATCCTTTATTACTTAAAGAAACTCCTTTACATATACCACCCGCCATTTACCCCTACTATCTGTCCTGTTATGTATCCTGCTTTTTTAGATAGCAAAAAAGAAACACTTTCAGCAACATCTTCCGGCTCGGCCAATCTCCCCATTGGGATATCTCCTTTAATTATGTCCAAATCCTCCTCATTAAAATGGGCCAGCATTGCTGTATTGACAGCACCGGGAGCCACACCATTTACGCGGATTCCGTTCAATGCTAATTCCTTGGCCAAGGATTTCACTAATGAAATTTGGGCACCTTTAACGGTTGAATAAATCACTTCACAGGCAGCACCTGTTTGTCCCCAAATAGACGTAACAAACAAAATAGTACCTGACTGCTGTCTAATCATTTTCGGAAGCAGTTCCCTTGTTAACATAATAGGTGAAGTGACATGAACCATCATCATCTTATCAACGGTTTCGATCTCTGTATCCACGAATAATCCATAATGACTGATTCCACTGTTATGGATGATAGAATCAATCGAAAAAATATTGTCTGACAGTATTTTATAGCCTTCCTTTTTTGACAAATCCGCTTGAATAGGAATAAACTCGCCGTCATAAATGGATAATTCCTCTAGCAAACCTCTGATCGATTGCACATTTTGATGATAATGCAAATAAAGAGAATAACCATCCTTTGCTAATTTAAGCGCAATCGCACGTCCAATACCTCCGCTCGCACCGGTAACTAAAGCATATTTCCTCATGCACAAACCACTTCCCCAATAGATTTTTCACCTATTGTATCAAAAAAACGCCGACTAAGGCGGCGTTATTTTTTCGGGACCACCTGACAAACGGTGATTCGTTCTTGTGCAATAAATTTAGCTGCTGCTGCTTTTAATTCATCAACTGTTATACTTTCCAATGTAGGAACAACATCGAACAGGTTCATGTCATTAAAGGCATAACGGGTAAATTGATTAGCAATATACTCTGGTGAATTAATAGCCCGCAGGAATGTTCCGATTTTTTTCCTTTTCGTCCGTTCCAGATTTTCAGTCGTAAAAACATTTCCTTCTTTCGCCAATAACAGCATTTTCTCTAAATCTTCAGCCAAACGATCAGGATTATTTGTGTCCCCGCCGACCATCGCAAATCCGAAGCCCTTTTCCTGACTATAATCGAATGAAAATGAATCATCAATCAAGCCAGCTGAATATAATTCATGATAATTTTCTGAACTTTTTCCAAATAAAACCTCAAGCATCATATTTAAAGTCAGTTCATGCTTTAACATCTCTGCACCCGATTGCTCGTTCGATTCCGCTTTTACGCCAACAAGACATTTTGATGTTTGGACATTCATTTTTAATACTTGTTTTTTCTCCGCTACCTCATCAGGCTCTGCTTCAAACCGCCGCTTTATTTCCGGTACACTATCATAGTGCTTTTTACTTTGATTCGCTTTAATCTGCGTCATAATTTTAACCGGATCAACTGGACCGACAACAAACAATAGCATATTGCTTGGATGATAGAAGGTACCGTAGCATTCATACAACAGGTCTTTCGTAATATGTGAAATGGACTCCACTGTTCCTGCTATATCAATTCTGACAGGATGATTACGATACATATTTTGAATGATACCATAATACAACCGCCAGTCTGGATTATCATCATACATCGTTATTTCTTGACCAATAATCCCTTTTTCCTTTTCAACTGTTTTTTCACTAAAATAGGGCTCTTGAACAAAATCCATTAAGGTTTCAAGGTTCAGCTCTACATCAGATGTACTTGAAAACAAATAAGCTGTCCTGGTAAAAGAGGTAAAGGCATTAGCCGAAGCACCCTGTTTACTGAATTGCTGAAAAACGTCGCCATCCTCTTTTTCAAAAAGCTTATGCTCTAAAAAGTGGGCTATCCCATCCGGAACCTTTAAATATTCCTCTTTTCCAAGTGGAATAAAATGATTATCAATGGAACCATACTTCGTTGTAAAAGTAGCATATGTTTTATTAAATCCATTTTTTGGCAAAATATATACTTCTAATCCATTATCAAGCTTTTCATGAAAAAGCTTCTCTTGGAGTTGATTAAATTCAATTTTTTCCATCCTATTGCTCTGCCCCCTCAGTTAAAAAATAGATGGTGTCTAATTCGATCTTTCCAGCTACTTTTATGATTTCGTCTTTGGTCACTTGGTCCATTTTAGCTATCCAATGATCAAGTGAAATATTTTCATTGGAGACAACATTATGATATAAAATTTCTACCATCCCTCTTGCATTATCAATCGTTTCCAAAAGCTGATTTTTAATTACTGCTTTTGTTTGGTTGATTTCCTCTTCAGTGAATTCACCTGCATTCATTGCTTTCATTTGCTCTTTTATAATAGAAACCGCTTGATCATAATTTTTATTATCAATACCGGACATCACAAGCATGAGTCCTTTATGACTTTCCAATCGACTTGCCACATAATAAGCGAGACTTGCCTTTTCCCTAACATTTATAAAAAGTTTAGAATGAGAAAAACCACCAAAAATACCATTAAACAATTGCAGTGCATAATAATCTTCATCACCATAGTAAACATTCGTACGGAAACCAATATTCAGCTTTCCTTGTTTTACATCTTGTGCCTCTTTGATTTCTTTAACATCTGATGTGTTAAGATCACCTTTTCGATCAATTAATTTTGGCGTTCTTTTCTTGAAATCAAACAAATTAGCAGCGAGTCTTTCTACTTCCTCTTCCTTTACATCACCGACTACAAACAAATCGAGTTCATCTTCAGCAAGTGCCTGTTGGTAATATTCATATAAAATCTCTGACGTAATGGAGTCAACATCCTCAAGCTGACCATGTACATATAATGCATATGGTTCCTCTTTACACATTTCCTGAATAACCCGGAAATTAGAATATTTCATTTTGTCATCATAAACAGATTGAATCCGTTGTTTTAATGAACGCTTCTCATTATCCATCGTCGTTTGATTAAAGGTCCGTCCTTCTATATTCGGATTCGTAAGCACCTCGGCAAGAAAACCAAACGCTTTTTCCAATAATGGAGTTGAATCAGATAAAAATTTCTCATTGGCAACTTCCATTGAAAAACTAATGACATGGTATTCACCCTTTTTACCCAAATCTACATGAAACGTCGCACCATACAGTTCATCTAAATAGGATCTTAGCAGCGAGGTTGTTGGAAATTTTTTCGAATTGCTTTGTAACACATGAGGAAGTAAAGCTCGTTTTGTCACGTTTTCCTTTTCCAATGGGGCCTTCATTTTGAATACGATTGTATTGGTTTTATATTTTTCAGTGGGGATAATATGGAGCTTCATCCCATTAACATCTAGTATACTTTCTGTTAAAACACCCATCTACGTTCCTCCTTTAATTTCTGCTTTTTAAAGCATATGTAAACACTAATACGGTTATTTTCTATATTCTCCTCTAAATACCAACATATTCTTACTATACATCTGTTAATTTCTTACAATCAAGTTTTTAGAAAGGAAAACCGATTGCAAGATTATGTCATTGACAACTAATAATAAAATAATCTATAGTTATATTGATTTTTATAGTAAATGATTCGGGTGATATTCACCGGAGAGGTTCATAGCAGATACCCTCTATAAAAAACTATGGCTTTGATGATTAAAATCAACCATATCCAGCTGCGGATATGGTTTTATTTTATTTTTTTCAAGGTTATATGGATGCTATGAGCCTTTCTACATGAGATGAAACATATGGAGGCTTATTTTTTATGTCAACTAGAAAAGAAAATGAGTTAGATGGTGTTACACTTTTAGGCAATCAAGGTACAAAATATGCATTTGATTATGCCCCGGAAATTCTGGAGGTATTTGATAATAAACATCCTAATCGCGATTATTTTGTTAAATTTAACTGTCCGGAATTTACAAGTCTTTGTCCTATCACCGGACAGCCGGACTTTGCAACCATTTACATCAGTTATATTCCTGATCAGAAAATGGTCGAAAGCAAGTCGCTGAAGCTATATTTATTTAGCTTCCGAAATCATGGCGACTTTCATGAGGATTGTATGAATATTATTATGAATGATTTAATCAAGCTGATGGAACCAAGATACATAGAGGTTTGGGGTAAATTCACGCCAAGAGGAGGAATTTCCATTGACCCTTACTGTAATTACGGCAAACCAGGGACTAAATTTGAAAAAATGGCGGATTACCGCCTGATGAATCATGATTTATATCCTGAGACAGTTGATAATCGCTAATATAGAGGTTATGTGAGGAGAATAAGAATGAAAAACGAAAAAGCTGTTGTCGTTTTTAGTGGCGGACAGGACAGTACAACTTGTTTATTCTGGGCGATAAAGAAATTTGCAGAAGTAGAAGCTGTTACATTTGATTATAACCAACGACATGCAACTGAAATTGAATGTGCAAAAAATATTACTTCTACCCTTGGGATTAAACATCATATATTAGATATGAGTCTATTAAATCAATTAGCCCCCAATGCATTAACCAGAGATGATATAGAGATAAAAGAAGACCAAAATGACGGGTTGCCTTCTACATTTGTACCGGGGAGAAACTTATTATTTTTATCCTTTGCAGGTGTTTTAGCCTATCAGATTGGTGCAAGGCATATCATAACGGGTGTGTGCGAGACAGATTTCAGCGGCTATCCTGACTGCAGGGATTCATTCATCAAATCTTTAAATGTCAGCTTAAACCTGTCTATGGACAAATCCTTTGTCATTCATACGCCACTGATGTGGTTAAATAAAGCTGAAACATGGAAGCTAGCAGATGAGCTAGATGCTTTCGATTTTATCCGTGAGAACACCCTAACCTGCTATAACGGTCTAATAGCTGATGGGTGCGGAGAATGCCCTGCCTGTAAGCTTAGAAGAAAAGGTCTTGAAGAATATTTAGACGGAAGAAAGGATTTGTAGTCATGTATGGTTTTCGTATTGTTGATAAACTGCAGAAAATCGATGTAGACATCAAAAGACAGCAGTTAAAATATCATACTAAAAGAGTCCTAGTCAGCAAGGAATTTACCTTTGACGCTGCCCACCATCTTCATGATTATGAGGGAAAATGCAAGAACCTGCACGGACATACGTATAAGGTGATTTTCGGGATTAGCGGATTTGTTGACGAAAGAGGAATCATGATTGATTTTGGAGATATCAAAGAGGTTTGGAAATCAGAAATTGAGATTCATTTAGACCATCGCTACTTGAACGAAACACTTCCGCCGATGAACACGACCGCCGAAAATATGGTCGTGTGGATTTATGAAAAGATGAAGGATGCACTGCAACAGGAAAGTAGAAAGAACCTGTATTCTGGGGCAAGAGTAGAATTTGTCCGCCTTTACGAAACACCTACCTCCTATGCAGAGGCTAGACGGGAGTGGATGGAAAATGAGTAGTATTCCTGTACTGGAGATTTTCGGACCCACTATTCAAGGAGAAGGAATGGTAATTGGACAAAAGACAATGTTTGTCAGAACAGCTGGCTGTGATTATTCCTGCGCCTGGTGTGATTCTTCCTTCACTTGGGATGGAACGGGTAAAGATGATATTAGACAAATGAGCGCAGTTGAAATATGGGAAGAACTGAAAGCGTTAGGCGGGGATGGGTTTTCCTTTGTGACGATTTCAGGCGGCAACCCTGCGTTATTAAAGGGCATTGGTTCTTTCATTGAGATTTTGCAGCAAAATAAAATCAAGATTTGTTTGGAAACACAGGGCAGTAAATGGCAGGATTGGTTTTATGAGATTGATGAATTAACGATCTCACCCAAGCCTCCCAGTTCCGGTATGGTTACTGATTTTGAAGTATTAGATTCGATTCTTGAAAAATTGGAACAAAACCAAAGAAAGCAAAATATTTCTTTAAAAGTCGTGATATTTGACGATATGGATTTTGAATATGCCAAAAGCGTTCACCATCGCTACGTAAACGTTCCGTTCTATCTACAAACTGGGAATGATGATTCCAAAACCTCTGATGATGGTCAGTTGTTACACAGGCTGTTACATAAATATGAATGGCTGATAACCAAGGTTATGCTTGATGACAGCTTAAAGGATGTAAAGGTACTGCCACAATTACACACATATATTTGGGGAAATAAACGGGCAGTTTAATCAAAAAAGTGCAGACTATTGTCTGCACTTTTTTTAAACGATATCTTCTGATGAAGGTTTTGTCATTAATACGGCACGAGGCTTACTGCCTTCATACGGACCGACAATACCTCTAGCTTCCATTTCATCGATCAACCTCGCTGCCCTTGTATAGCCAATACGAAATCTACGCTGCAGCATTGAAACGGAAGCGGTTTGCATGTCAAGAACTAAATCAACAGCTTCACCATATAGCTCATCTTCCACTTCTGCTCGGTTATTCGGAATATCATCCGGAATCATATCTTCCTGATACTGAGCTTTTTGTTGATCAATAACAAAATCCACTATCTCTTCCACTTCTTCATCTGAAAGAAAGGCACCTTGTACACGCACAGGCTTTGAAGCACCAACAGGGAAAAATAACATATCCCCGCGTCCTAAGAGCTTCTCAGCACCTCCCATGTCAAGGATGGTCCTTGAGTCTGTTGCAGATGAAACAGCAAATGCAATCCTAGAAGGGATATTTGCTTTAATAACACCCGTTATTACATCAACAGATGGACGCTGTGTCGCAATAATTAAGTGGATACCTGCTGCACGAGCCATTTGAGCAAGTCTTGTAATTGAATCCTCCACGTCCGAAGAAGCAACCATCATTAAATCAGCAAGCTCATCGACAATAACGACAATATACGGAAGCAGTGGCTGTTGACCTTCTTCCTCAGCATTTTGTCTTCTTATATGCTCATTATAGCCTTCAATATTTCTTGTTCCTGTATGGGAAAATAAATCATATCTTCTCTCCATTTCATTTACTACCTTTTGCAATGCCTGTGAAGCTTTTTTCGGATTTGTCACAACAGGCGCCAGCAAATGAGGGATACCGTTATATACATTTAATTCAACCATTTTTGGATCAACCATCATCAGCTTGACTTCATGTGGTTTTGCCCTCATAAGAATACTTGTAATAATCCCATTAATACAAACACTTTTCCCGCTTCCTGTTGCACCAGCAACAAGTAGATGGGGCATTTTATTTAATTCGGCTAATACTGCTTCACCTGTAATATCACGACCCAATCCAATCATCAGCTTCGATTCAGGCTTATTATTTTGCTTAGATTCCAGGACTTCCCGTAATGAAACCATCGCAATCTCAGTGTTGGGCACTTCAATACCAATGGCTGATTTCCCAGGAATCGGTGCTTCCATTCGAATATCCTTTGCTGCTAAGGCTAAGGCAAGATCATCCGTTAAGCTGACGATTTTACTTACTTTTACACCTACGTCGGGGTGTACTTCATATTTTGTAACAGCTGGTCCAAGGTGTACCTGTGTCACATTCGCTTTTACGCCAAAGCTTTGGAAGGTACGCTCAAGCTTTGCTGCATTTTCTTGAATTAGAGCATATTCCCCACTTTGATCCGTGTATTTAGGCTGTTTTAAAAGATCGATTGGTGGAAGTTCATAATCCACATTTTCAACTTCTATCACTTCGTTAAATGTAATTGGCGGAGTGTCTTCTTCCATTTCGGTCGTCTCTTCTGCCTTTTCTGATTCTGGTTTATCGCTTTGCTGATAAGCACGTTCAGCAAAGCTAGAAATAATCGGTTCCGGCTTAACAATTTCCTCCTGCTCCGCATGTGCCGTATGAATAATTGGATTTGCATCCTTTTTGTCCACTGTCTGCTTTCGTGTATCCGTTTGTTTGACCGTACGTTTTTCTTCTCGCTTCTTTTGCTGATCTTCTTTCCAATTTTGCAAATCATCTTTAAAAGACAGCCATTGTCTACCCATAAAGCGACCAAACGAAGTAAAAACCTTACCGGCAGCCTCGCCGAATGTTTTTCCGGTTAATAGGATAAATCCAATCAATATAAGAACAAAGGCAAGAAGCTTTGTTCCGGCTTCATCAAATAAATAATAAAAAAGCGCAAATAAAACAGCACCTGCCATTCCGCCTCCAAGGTCGGCTGTGCTTGCTTCTCCCCGAACCTCCAGCCAATATAATTCCCATGTATTAGCAATTACACTTGGGTTTACGAATTTATCACCATTTGAGAGCAGTTGAAAAAGAGTAATATGACTTAACAGTAAGAGTGCTGAAATGATGATGTAAATACCGATTAATTTAGTAGATAACAGGAATGGTCGCTTTCGTTTCCACATTAAATAAGCACCATAGATAATCATGCCGATAAGGCCAATCATATACCATTCACCGATAAAAAAACGATAAAACAGTACAACCGCATGACCGACAGCCCCTAAGTTGGCTATTGAAATGATGGAAAGGGCTATTAATAGGAGGGCAACTAATTCATATTGAATCGTTTGTTTGATATGTGTTTTATTTCTGGATTGTCGCCTTTTTCTTTTGGCCATCGTATCACCTTACAGATTTATTGTTTAGTAATGAAGAGAGCAGCCTATTGGCTGCTCTTCATGTTTGCTAGCTTTATTATATCATATCAATGAACCGAACACATATGCTCAAATGTAAAAATCTCCAGCTATTGGTATACCGAAATGCGGAAGCGGCTTGTTCAGACCCGACAAGCATAAGATGGGACGGAGGAAAGGTTGTTCTTTAACCTTTTCACCGGCACAGCTTATGACCTCGAGGGTCTAGCCGCTGCAGCTGGACAATTCGAAATGCGGAAGCGGCTTGTTCAGACCCGACAAGCATAAGATGGGATAGGGGGAAGGTTGTTCTTTAACCTTCTCACTGTCACAGCTTATGACCTCGAGGGTCTAGCCGCTGCAGCTGGACAATTCGAAATGCGGAAGCGGCTTGTTCAATCAGGAAAGTCATGAATACAGCCTATTTGAAAGTATCATCCCCGGACAAAAACGATCATCCATATAATGACTTGGATCACTGCTCATAATTCGTAAGATACGAAAATCATGATTTTCATTCATTTCAACCAATAAAGGGACTCCTTCATACTCAATTACTTTTTGTTTTTCATATTCAAGTTCTTCCGTTTGAAATATGAGTTCCTGCGGCATTGTTGTATATAGTATCATTGCACAAGCCTCTCGTTCTCTTCGCTTTTCAACTCAATTAATTCATTTAATTTCTTCAACGCTTGGCCTATACCGCCTACATCATCAATTAATCCTGAGTTAACAGCATCAATGCCAATCACATTTGTACCAATGTCTCTTGTTAAATTTCCTTTAGCGAACATTAAATCTTTAAACGTTTCCTCACTGATGTTAGAGTGCTTGGTGACGAATCGAATAACACGATCCTGCATTTTATCCAAATATTCAAAGGTCTGAGGAACACCTATGACCAGACCTGTTAATCGAATTGGGTGAATGGTCATAGTTGCTGTTTCTGCTATAAAACTGTAGTCACATGAAACAGCAATTGGAACACCAATCGAATGACCGCCACCCAATACAATCGAAACGGTTGGTTTGGATAATGAAGAAAGCATTTCTGAAATAGCAAGTCCTGCTTCTACATCTCCACCGACCGTATTTAATATAACTAAAAGACCTTCAATTTTAGGATTTTGCTCTATTGCAACAAGCTGCGGAATAATGTGCTCGTATTTCGTCGTTTTATTTTGCGGTGGCAGCTGAAGATGACCTTCGATTTGACCAATAATGGTCAGACAATGTATTTTTGAATCCTGTGATAATTGAGGAACATTTGTCTGTCCAAGCTGCTGGATTTTTTCCATTAATGCCGAAGGCTTATCCTCTTTCGGCTGTTCCTGTTCCTCATTTCCGCTTTCATTTCGAACGAACTCCTTATCCATCCTCTATTCTCCCTTCAAAGACATGATAGGAATAGTATGAGATTAGGAAAGATTTTTCATGCAAACTTAAATGTTAATTATTACTAGTTTTCGTTTTCCACAACTTCTAGCAATTCTATAAAGTGATATAATACTCGAGCCGTTAATCCCCATATCACATGACCTTTATATTGATAAAAATATTCGTCCAAATGGCGCAGCGACCATTTATAATTCTCTCCACCTGGTATTAAATGCAGAGGGAATCTTTCTTCGGGTACTACCTGATAATAAATTTTATACACTTCCGGTTTTGTTTTCTGAAAATACGAAAGTGGTACAGTAAAAACTTCCTCAACCTCCGATTCATTTGGATTTATCTGCTCAGGTTTTGTAATTCGTCCGACAAATGGATAAATAATATTACTAGAAGCATTTAATGTAAAATCCAATGGGATAACGTCTTCAATATCTGATTCCTCTATTCCCAATTCTTCTGATGTTTCACGAATCGCACATTGTCTCTGATCTGCATCTGTTTCATCTATTCTTCCACCTGGAAAGCATATTTCCCCAGGCTGTCTCCGTAAAGTCATGGATCTGACTTCAAATAATATATGTGTTTCATTTTCAATCTCGATAAGAGGCAGAAGCACCGAATATTTAAACAACTCGGCTTGTCCGAGAATAGAAGGCTTTCGGCCCTTTAATTTTTCAATCACTTTTTTTACATTCAACCTATACCACCCCAAGACATAAATTAGTAATAAGTAATATTATCTACTATAACATTCTTTTACTGAGAAATTTGTCAAAGCAATGAATGGCAGCATCATTTGCCTTTATCTTAAGTGAACACTTGAATGACTCAAAAACCCAATAATAAAAATGAGGCCGACTTGAAACGTCATCAGCCTCACTACCCTATTAACTATTATCTATAATGCGTATTGATTATGGCTTTTATTTTACTTCCATAATAATCGGCAAAATCATTGGTCTGCGTTTTGTTTTTTCATATAAAAATTGATTTAAACAATCACGCATATCCTGTTTAATCACTGCCCAATCAAAGGAATCTCTTAAAATACTTTGATCAACAATGTCACGTACCCGTTTTGATGCCTCATCAAGTAGTTTTTCTGATTCCCTGACATAAACAAACCCTCTTGAGATAATTTCAGGACCAGAAGAGATTTTCTTTTCCTTTTTATTTAATGTCACCACAACAATCAAAATCCCATCCTGTGACAATAGCTTACGATCTCGTAATACGATATTTCCAACATCGCCAACCCCACTGCCATCTATCAGTACATTTCCTGCAGATACTCTACCAGCTGGACGTATGCGATCGTTTTTCAACTCTATCACTTCGCCCTTTTCAGGCAGATAGATACGATCATCTGTTAATCCACAATCTTTTGCTACTTTTGCATGTGCCTTCAACATTTTATACTCTCCGTGAACCGGAATGAAAAACTTTGGGTTCATGATATTAATCATAAATTTCAGTTCTTCCTGGCTTCCATGACTGGATGTATGATAGGAATTTTTACCGGCCAATACAATGGCACCTGCACGGAATAACATATCAACTGTTTTAGAAATGAACAGCTCATTGCCGCGAAGAGCTGAAACAGCAAAAACAACGGTATCTCCTTTTTGAATATTCACATGCTTATGGGTTTGCTTTGCCATTTTCTGCAAAGCTTCTATCGGTTCACCCTGTCTTCCTGTAGTTAAAATGACAATCTCATCATCTGGATAATTTTGAATCTCTGAAACAGGAATAATAATCTCATCATGTATCTGTAAATACTCTAGTTTAATGACAATATCAAATATACGCTGTAAGCTCTTACCGACGATTGCCACTTTTCGTCTACTTTCATATGCTGCATCAAAAATATGCTGAATCCGGTTTAAATCAGAGGCAAAGCATGCTGCAATAATTCGTCCTTTTGCATTATAAAACGCATCATTCATTTCCCGTGCCACAACCGCTTCTGAAGGAGTATATCCGGGCTTTTCCGCATCTGTACTGTCAGACAACAAACATAAAACGCCCTTTTCTCCAATTTGTACCATTTTGCCGATCTCAGGTTTGTATAAGTCACTGGCTGATTGATCAAATTTGAAATCACCCGTATGTACAATTACCCCATCAGAGGTATGAACACAAATAGCAACCGAATCCGGAATACTATGATTTGTTTTAAAGAAAGTTATGACTGCCGATTCAAATTCAATGACAGAATCAGAGGTTATTTCTCTAAACACAGCTTTATGCTGAAAATCCTGTTCCTTCATTTTTGTTTCAGCAAACGCAAGCGTTAACTTCGTTCCATATACAGGTACATTTATTTCACGCAAAAGATAGGATAGTGCTCCGATATGATCTTCATGACCGTGTGTTAAAAAGATTCCTTTTACTCTGCTTTCATTTTGTACTAAATAGCTATAATCTGGGATTACAATGTCAATTCCGAGCATTTCATTCTCAGGAAACATCAATCCGGCATCAATGACAAATATGTCCTCATCCACTTCCACGATATACATATTTTTGCCGATTTCGCCTACTCCCCCGATTGCAATAAGTTTAATACTCTCATTTTCTTTTCTCTTCAAGACAAGCTTCCTCCTATGTTGTATTACGCCGATCGAAATCAGATACCCTCATTATACTTGAAATCGGAAAACCTTTACAACTACGAAGTAAGTAATAACTCCATGTATCAGGACCGCATCTAGCTAATACTACACATCTATTTCGGCAATAAGTTACTCCCATAAAAAGTAAAACCAGCCACACAATGTGTTGGCTGGTTTTGAGTTAATTATTTATTTTTCAACTAGTAAAAGCTGGGATAATTCTTCCCGTTCTTTTTCATTTAGTGGTACAAGAGGAAGACGGACAGTGCCGACATCTAACCCTTTTAATTGTAAAGCTGTTTTCACTGGTACAGGATTAGGTGCTTTGAACAATCCTTCCATAATTGGAAGCAGCTGTTGATGAAGCTTTGCCGCACCTTTGATATCACCCTGAAGAAACTTCGAAATCATTTCCTGCATTTCATTTCCAATTACATGTGATGCAACTGAAATCACTCCATTACCACCAATAGCTAGCACAGGTAATGTAACCCCATCATCCCCTGTGAAAAGTTGAAAGTCATCACTCGTATTAGCAATGATTTTTGTCATATTATTTAAATTGCCACTTGCTTCTTTGACTGCAACAATATTATTGATTTTGGAAAGCCGGATGATTGTTTCCGGTTCAATATTGATGGCAGATCTGCCTGGGATATTATACAGCAAGACTGGAAGTGCTGTACTTTCTGCAACCGCCTTAAAGTGCTGGTACAGTCCCTCTTGATTCGGCTTATTATAATATGGGGCAACAAGCATAATCCCGTCAACACCAATATTTTCTGCTTTCTTCGTCAATTCAATCGATTCATATGTGTTGTAATTACCCGTACCGGCAATGACCGATACCCGTTTATCAACTACCTTCACAACATGTTCAAATAATGCTAACTTTTCCTCTTTAGATAATGTCGGTGATTCTCCAGTCGTTCCAGATACAACTAGCGATTCCGTACCATTGGCAATTAAATAATTAATTAGTTGAGTTGTTTTTGGAAAATCAATATGACCTTTACTATCAAACGGCGTTACCATTGCCGTAGATACTCGACCAAATCGTACCATACAACCACTCCTTCCAAATTAGCGATAAGGAGCAGGACCTTATCGGCTAATTTTCTTTATCCAACTCAAACGCATTATGCAGGGCATTGACAGCTGTAGATAAATCAGCTTCTTTAATCAGTACCCAAATCGTCGTATGGCTGTCTGCCGATTGCAGAATACGGATACCGTTCTCAGACAATGCACCAACAATTTTCGAGGTAACACCTGGAACCCCTGCCATACCTGCACCGACAACAGAAACTTTTGCACAATCCCGCTCAACTGCCGGCTCATGTCCAAGCATGCGGAGAACAGAAATTGCCTTGTCTGTCATTTCTTCTGTTACTGTATAGACCACCTGATTAGGAGAAATATTGATAAAATCAACACTAATTTTTTCATTGGCCATTGCTTTAAATACTTCTGCCTGCAAATCATATTGATCCTTTTTGGCAAATACTTTAATTTGGGTGACACCGGACACATGAGCAATTCCCGTCACCATACGGTCTTTAACCATTTTTTCACGAGACATTGACGTAACTAATGTCCCTGGATTATCTGAATACGTTGAACGAATCCGTATCGGAACTTTCGTTTGCATCGCTATCTCAACGGCCCTGGGGTGAATGACTTTCGCTCCCTGATAGGCCATATTACATACTTCTGTGTATGTTACAACTTGCAGGGGTCTTGCATTTTCAGCGATACGCGGGTCGGCCGTCATAATTCCTTCTACATCGGTAAAAATATCGATAAACTCTGCATCTAGCGCTACACCAAGTGCAGCAGCAGACGTATCACTTCCGCCCCTGCCAATCGTGGTGATATCACCATTTTTTGCCTGCCCTTGAAAACCGGCAACTACCACAACATCATAGGTTTTAAAGGCCCACATGACTCTTTCACATCTCATGTCAATGATTTTGGCATTCATATGATCATCATTTGTGCGGAACCCTGCCTGAGCACCGGTTAAAGCTGTTGCGTTAATGCCTTCTTCTAATAACATATTGGTAAAAACAACACTTGAAATAATTTCACCGCATGACAGTAATAAATCTGTTTCACGATTACTGATGGAACTTTTTGAACCATTTACGAGGGAAAGCAGCGTATCAGTAGCATATGGGTCACCCTTACGACCCATAGCCGATACGACAACTGCTACTTTATAACCCTCTTCTAATGCTGATTGAATATGCTTTTTTGCATGCTGGCGACCTTTATCGTCACGGACGGAGGTTCCGCCAAATTTTTGGACGATTATCTTCATCGTAACACCTCTAATATCCATTAGATGTATGGACTATTCATGATTTTTTTTGTTCCTCTAGATGCTGTCTCCATTCATAAACGGGTAGCTGCAGCTACGATTATAACAAGTTCGACCGAGACATACATATATTAGAAAAATAGAATGCTAACAACGATAATTATTTAACTAATCCCAGTTTAATTAGGCTTTCTGCAATCTGAACTGAATTCCATGCAGCCCCTTTTAATAGATTATCGGACACAACCCAAAGATGGAAGCCCTTTTCATCATGTAAATCTTTACGGATACGGCCTACAAATACATCATTTTTTCCAACGCAATCAGCAGGCATTGGATAGATTTGATTTTCTGGATCGTCCTGCAGTACGACTCCCGGAGCATCCTTCAAAAGTTCCTTCAGGTCTGCAGCTGTTACTCCTTCAGTATCCACTTCAATGAAAACTGATTCCGAGTGTCCGACTGCTACCGGAAGACGAACGCACGTTGCAGCAACGCTTAATTCTGGTTTATGCATGATTTTTTTCGTTTCATTAATCATTTTCATTTCTTCATACGTAAAACCATTGTCCTGGAATAAATCAATTTGTGGAATCGCATTAAAGGCGATTTGATAGTGCTTTTTATCTCCCTTGACAGGCAGAATTTTCGGTTCATATTCCTCATTGTTAATGATTGCTTTTGTTTGATCATTTAATTCCTGTACAGCAACGGCACCAGAGCCTGAAACAGCCTGATAAGTAGATACGATGACTTTATTTAGGCCGTATTTTTGTCTAATAGGTTCAAGTGCAACAACCATTTGAATGGTTGAACAGTTTGGATTTGCAATAATTCCATTATGATTTAATAGGTCATTTTCATTTACCTCTGGTACTACAAGCGGTACATTTTCATCCATACGAAATGCACTGGTGTTATCGACGCAAATAGCTCCGCGTTTAACAGCTTCCGGAGCTAATTCCTTTGATACACTTCCTCCAGCACTGAATAAAGCAATGTCAACACCCTCAAAACTTTCTGGTTTTGCCTCTTGTACCGTATATTCAGCTCCATTTACTTGTACTTTTGTACCTGCAGATCGAGCAGATGATAATAAAGTTAATTTTGCAATTGGAAATTGTCTATCTTCCAGTGTTTTAATCATTTGCTGCCCTACTGCTCCAGTTGCTCCAACTACTGCTACGTGGAATCCTTTTTTCTGATCCATTTTTTGCTCCCCTTCCAATTCTGTAAAAATTACGACTATTTTTTTCAATACTAGAACGTCACTTTATTATATGAGGAATATTTCAATTTGGTAAAGCCAAACTAATAAAAAGACGACGTTAATGTTTAGCTATACTATATTATATAGCGAAATGAAGATACACTCTACTTAATTTATTTAATGATGGTAAATTATGCAGATTCTCTCCAAGAAAATGTCTTTGTCACCTCATACAAAGAAGGCGAGGTAATATTGACCTATCGCCATCTTTCTACTATAATAACACTTATTTTAAAACAATCAATCAGGAAACAAATATACTTTTTAGTGAAAAATTAATTTCCATCCTTATATCTTTCAACAATGACTGGTTGTATTTGCTTTCCATTTAATGCTGCTTCAACCGCTTCACTTAGCATGGTCATTCGTGCAACCATTGAATTTGGTTTTTTTATTGGATCATCTTGGCCATATGGAATAAAATAAATGTTTTTAGTTGCCATTAATCTCATTAGATTCACACCATTTAACCCTAGTGCGTCATTTGTTGAAATTCCTAAAACAACAGGTTTTTGATTCCGTAAGGTCGCTTTTGCAGCCATTAAGACAGGAGAATCTGTTAATGCATTTGCAAATTTACTCATTGAGTTACCGGTCAATGGAGCGATAACCATACAGTCAAGCGGAATTTTCGGCCCTAACGGTTCAGCTGCTACAATGGAATCAATTACTTTATTCCCTGTTAATTCCTCTATTCGCGTAACCCAGTCCTCTCCCTTACCAAATCGAGTAGTTGTATTTTTAACTGTAAAGGTCACTACAGGCAGGACTTCCGCACCTGCATTAACTAACTTCTCAATTTCAGGGAAAACCGCATCATATGTGCAGTGTGATCCCGTTAATCCAAATCCAATCCGTTTTCCATTTAAACTCATGATTTTGTCTCCTTTCGCTTATCATAAAGATCCTGTAGTAAAGTAGAAAGGACGCCAGCTAAAATATTCCCCGCTGTTTTAGGGGCCACTATCCCTGGAAGACTTGGTGCTAAAAGAGCTTTTATTCCTCTTTTTTCTGCATATCGAAAATCAGTTCCTCCCGGTTTCGAGGCAAGATCAATGATGAGCGTATGCACAGGCATTTTTGATAGTACGTTTGCATTCACGACCGGATATGGGATTGTATTAATTAATATATCCGTATCTTTAACCCATTGGGTAATATCATCTAGATAGAACGGCGTCAATCCCATTTCAGTAATTCGGGCAATATGTTCGGATTTACGCGCTCCTACATCAACCTTCGCACCTAATAAATGGAATGTTCTTGCAACGCTCATTCCGACTCTCCCTAAGCCAAGGACAGTGACCTTTGATCCATGTATTGTGAAATCTGTGTGCTGAATAGCCATCATAATGGTTCCTTCAACTGTCGGAATTGAATTATAGATGGCAACATCATCTCGTTTAAACAATTGCACTAGAGTACGATCAGCACTTTCAGTTATACTGGTTAAATATGCATTCGTAATACCTGAAAAAATTACGCAGTGCTTCGGTGTCTTCTTAACCATATCCTCTGTGAGAATGACTTTTTCATTTGAAAAAATCGTATCCACGTTACCCTCAAGACTCGTGCCAGCTACCGGCAGGATGATGGCATCTAGTTGAGAAAAATCAAGGTCTGCTATCTTATCCTTTGTTGCTCCAGAAAAAGCATGGTCCAGCTGTTCAAAGCCAACTAAGGAAAGCTTTGCATCCAGTTCTGTTAGTTTTCGAATGATTTCGAGCTGTCTCGCATCACCGCCAATAATGGCAATTTGCATATCTGTCAGCATGAAAGATTCACCTTCTTTTTTAGGGCTTTTGTTAAACAGTCTTTTAGACTATTTTCATTATTTTAGAGTTCGATTCATTTCAAGAAGCCCAATTTTAGATTCATCAACCTAATCCCTACATAGCCATTTGCAATTCAACTAGATGTCTGGTGAGAACTACTTCAACATCATATGTTATATTGACCTAATCGGTGACGCCAATGGAGATTTGTCTTAAGTTAATCAATCCTGATTCCTATTTTTACACTAGGCATTAATCTATTTAATTAAAAAAGACAAAAAAAGGTGACTCAGGAGAGCCACCTTTTTTTATCTTTTTTATTTTTGCATATCAATAATCATCATATCATTGCCAATTTTCTTAATCTGTTCCCATTCAACACGGATCTCTCCACCCTGTTTTTTCATTCCAAACCATTTTAATGTTGGAATAAGCAGTGCTTCTATTTGTCCACTCTGCACATTAATTTCTAGATCAGTCTGTCCAAGAACACCTAATCGTTCTGCACGATTCACATCCACTATTTCTTTCCCGCTTAATTCACTTAATCTCAATTTCTCTCCCTCCATCTAAACAAGTGACCTCCCTATATTCATACTGACAGTTTGGTCCATTTAGACTTTATTTTTTGGAGAAAACTTTGGATTACGTTTTTTTAGTTCATTCTTGTTAAATCCCTTTTGGCAGTTCACCAGAAGGACTTATTAATGAAACAGAGAATTGATCAGTAAACACTCGATTAGCCATTGTATCCACATCTTCTTTCGTTACTGAATCAATTTGTTCCACAATCTCATCAAGTGAACGGTGGAGTCCAAGAAGCAGCTCATTTTTACCATTACGGCTCATTCGGCTGTTTGTACTTTCAAGACTCAGCATTAAGCTCCCTTTTAACTGCTCTTTACTATTTGTCAATTCTTTTTCCGTGATACCGTCTCTTTTTAATACAGAAAGTGTTTCCTGGACCGTTTCAAACAAAAGGTCAAGCTGTTTTGCACCGGTACCTCCATAAATGGTTACAATTCCTGTGTCCTCAAAGGCAGAATGATAAGAGAAAACAGAATAAGCAAGCCCTCTCTGTTCCCTTACATCCTGGAATAAACGGCTGCTCATACTACCGCCCAGAATATTATTGAGAGAAATAAGACTATAGATGTCATCATGTCCGACTTGGAGTCCTTCAAAGCCAAGACAAAGATGGGCCTGCTCTGTTTCTTTCTTACGAGCTACACGATTCATATGAAACACAGGTACTGTTGTCTCTATTTCGCGTTTTCCACCTTCATAGGAGCCAAATAACGCCTCAACTTCTTTAATAAAGGAATCAGAAATATTTCCCGCTATCGAAATCACAACATGTTCAGGTGTATACATATTATGTACATAATCTTTTAACGTATCACTGGTAAAGGTTGATAACGTTTCTTCCGTACCCAGGATTGGATAGCCGAGAGAATGATCCTCGTAAATCGCTTTACTAAGCAAATCATGGACAATGTCATCTGGTGTATCTTCATACATTTTAATTTCTTCATATACCACATTTTTTTCTTTAACCAATTCTTCTTCCACAAAGGTAGAATTAAAGAACATATCTGCTAATACTTCTAATGCAAACTGCGCATGGTTATCAAGAACCTTTGCGTAATAACAAGTATATTCCTTTGACGTAAACGCATTTACTTGACCGCCGATACTATCAAAGGACTCTGCAATCTCCCGTGCAGTCCTTGTTTTTGTCCCCTTAAAGAACATATGCTCTAAAAAGTGTGAAATTCCATTATTAGCAGGAGTCTCATTACGAGAGCCTGTACCGATCCAAACACCGATTGCTACAGACCGTACGGTTGGAATATTTTCTAAAACAACTCTAACGCCATTTTGACATGTATATTTCTTTATCAAGTAAACTCCTCCTGTTCTATACCTCAGTTGCTTTATTCATATCATTCACAATAAAATTCTTCTATGCCAAGTAAGTATATACTAATAACGTTATTTTTTCCAAAAACTTGACTTTTAGGCAAAAATAACTTAATTATTATCTAATTCTTTTACCTTTTTCTCTGGATAGGAATCATCAGGTCTTTCTTCTTTTAATAACTCCGTAATCGTATTGATTTGTAAATCCTTTTCTTTAATCCCTGTAATTAATCTGTCTAAAGACTGTGCTGTTGACGATGTGGGATGCATAAGAATAATGGCTCCATTATGTACCTTGCTCATCACTCTATTGATTAATACATCAGGAGAGGGCTTTTTCCAATCAACTGTATCAACACTCCACATAATGGTACCCATCTGCTCCTGTGCAGCAATTGATATCACCTCATCACGAAAGCTTCCGCTTGGAGGTGCAAACCAAACCGGATTAACTCCTGTTGTTGCTTTGATCACTTCGTTTGTTTTTTCTAATTCCTGACGAATTTTCGCTGATGAACTTACTTTTAAATCTGGATGCGTAAAAGAGTGATTCCCTACCTCATGCCCTGCATCCGTGATCATTTTGGCAAGTTCAGGATTTGTTTGGACCCATCTGCCTTCAAGGAAAAAAGTAGCGTGTATATGATGTTTTTTCAATGTCGCTAACATATCCATTAAATATTCATTTCCCCATGCAACATTGATGATAAAACTTACCATCGGTTTTTCCGGATGTCCTTTATAAATCGGAGCTGCCGGCAGATCTTCAAGATGGACATTGGGTTTTACTTGTTTAAATTGGAGTTTTTCTTCCGAGAATTCTCCGCCCTCTTTCATTTTTCTGTAAGATGCATCGACGTCCACTTTTAAACCATTATACCCAGGTATTGCTTTCCAGATTGGATCTATTTTTGCATCACTTGCAGGAAGCTCATATTTCTCGCTATTCATTTCTATTTCATGATAAAGAGAATCCTTTGACTTACTCACTGCAAGAGAATGATCCCTTTTTTCACTTATAAATTGAGTCGTATATGGATTACTTACCATAATAAAAGCCATCACGAAAATAACTCCAAAAATCATCATTTTTTTCATTGAACCTGCCTCCTCTATATAAATTATGAAAAAGAAGGACAAGGTAGAACGTAAAATGGAATCATGGGAGGTAATGCTTAACAAAAATAAACAGCCAGAGTACTCTGACTGTTTATTTGCGAAAGACGAATATTTATTCTAATTATTTCTGAGCACTTTCTTCATGCTCACGCTGTTCCTTTAAGACAGCCTTACGAGACAGATTCACCCGTCCTTGCTTATCAATTTCAAGAACTTTTACAAGCATTTCGTCTCCAATTTTCACGACATCTTCCACTTTTCCAACGCGTTCCTCTGCTAATTCAGAAATGTGTACAAGACCATCTTTACCTTGGAATATTTCGACAAATGCACCGAACTTCTCAATTCTCTTGACTTTACCAAGATACAGCTGCCCAGCGACAACTTCACGAACAATATCTTCAATGATGTGCTTGGCCTTTTGGTTCATTTCCTCATCAACAGAAGAAATGAATACTGTTCCATCCTGCTCAATATCAATTTTTACACCTGTTTCTTCGATAATCTTATTAATTTGTTTACCGCTTGGTCCAATAACATCACGAATTTTATCAGGATTAATTGACATTGTAAGGATTTTAGGAGCAAATTTAGACAATTGCTCTCTTGGTTTATCAATCGCTGTCATCATGGAGTCTAAAATTTGCATACGCCCTTTTTTGGCCTGCTGCAAAGCCTCTTCCAATATTTCTCGAGAAAGTCCTTCAATTTTAATATCCATTTGTAATGCTGTAACGCCTTTAGCTGTGCCGGCAACTTTAAAATCCATATCTCCAAGGTGATCTTCCATTCCTTGAATATCAGTTAATATAGTATAATGTTCACCAGATTTCACTAATCCCATGGCAATACCGGCTACAGGTGCCTTAATTGGTACGCCTGCATCCATCATGGCCAGTGTACTTGCACAGATACTTGCTTGAGAAGTTGATCCGTTTGATTCCAATACTTCTGACACTAGACGGACTGTATATGGAAATTCCTTTTCATCCGGAATAACTGCTACTAACGCTCTTTCTCCAAGTGCTCCATGTCCGATTTCGCGTCGGCCAGGACCTCTCATTGGACCAGTTTCCCCAACACTAAAATTAGGGAAGTTATAATGGTGCATAAAACGTTTTTCTTCTTCTAGTCCCAAACCATCTAATATTTGAACATCACCTAAGGCACCAAGGGTACAGATGCTTAATGCCTGCGTTTGTCCACGTGTAAATAAGCCTGATCCATGTGTCCGAGGTAAGATGTTAACTTCAGAAGCTAACGGACGAATTTCGTCAACGCCACGGCCATCAGGACGTATTTTATCTTCAGTAATAAGGCGGCGAACCTCTCCCTTAACAAGCTTATCTAAAATTTGTTTAACTTGCTTTAGGGTATCTTCATCCGCTTCTTTTTCTTCATATTTACTCATTACTTGCTCTTTGACCTTTTTAATCGCTTCTTCACGAGCATGCTTCTCTTGGACTTGAATTGCTTGAATCATTTCCGTTTCACAAAGCTCACGAATTTCTGATTCTAAAGCTGAATCAAGTTCAAACAGAACAACCTCGAGTTTCTCTTTTCCAATTTCAGCTACAATGGTCTCCTGGAAAGCAATTAAGCGCTTAATTTCCTCATGCCCAAACATAATGGCTTCCAGCATGATTTCTTCTGGTACTTCATCTGCACCAGCTTCAACCATATTAATAGCATCCTTTGTTCCAGCAACAATTAAATGGATATCACTTTGTTCTTCTTGTTTAACAGTTGGGTTGATGATAAACTGACCATCAATCCTTCCAACTGTTACACCCGCAATCGGTCCTTTAAATGGAATATCAGAAACGCTTAATGCCAGTGAAGATCCAAACATAGCGGCCATTTCAGTCGAACAATCCTGATCCACGCTCATTACCATACTAACAACTTGAACCTCATTACGGAAACCATCTGCAAATAATGGTCGAATGGGTCTATCGATTAAACGACTAGCTAGAATAGCCCGTTCACTCGGACGTCCCTCTCTTTTAATAAAACCGCCTGGAATTTTACCAACTGCATACAAACGTTCCTCGTAATTTACAGTCAGTGGGAAAAAGTCAACGCTTTTTGGTTCTCTTGAAGCGGTTGCAGTACTTAAAACAACTGAATCACCATAACGAACTAATACAGCACCATTGGCCTGTTTTGCTAGCTGTCCAATTTCAACTGATAATTTACGGCCAGCCCAATCTATTGAATATACATGCTTATCTTGTCCCATTCATTTATTACTCCTCTCTACCTGTAATACATTAGAGGTATAGCGAAACATATTCGATCCGCACATACTGATTCTATATATATAAAGCAGTTTTCTTATGTTAAAAAAATAGCTATTACTATTATGTACACTTTTATTAAAAATTAAGCTTTCGTAAAGATACATTTCGAAAACCAACGCAACAATAACCAAAAAATGGTATATGTTTTTTTGCTAATAAAAAAGCGGGAAAATTCCCGCTTTTCATTGACTATCTACGTAAACCAAGTTTATTGATTAGTTCACGGTAACGTTGAACATCTTTATTACGTAGGTAAGTTAATAAATTACGACGCTTACCAACCATTTTCAAAAGACCACGACGTGAGTGATGATCTTTTTTGTGTGTACGTAAATGATCATTCAAGTTATTAATTGATTCTGTAAGGACAGCGATTTGAACTTCTGGAGATCCAGTATCAGTCTCGTGTACTTTGTACTCATTAATAAGTTCGTTTTTGCGTTCTTGAGTGATTGCCATCCTGCTTCACCTCCTAAATTTTCAAATCCCCTATTACTGAGCAAACGTTGGTGAGTCGCTTTGCCAAGCAAAGGTTCAATTTGATACGTTAATAAGAATACATCTTTTTACGATAAAATGCAAGTGTCTGTCCCGTATTTTTCAAAGTAATCAACAGTCTCTGCCTTATCCTTTTCAATTTGTGCAATAAGTCCATCAATTCCTGAAAACTTTTGTTCACTTCGAAGCCTGCGATGCCATTCAATCGTTACCAATTCATCATATATTTCACGGTTGAAGTCCAAAATAAACACTTCAATAGAAGGTTTGTCTGCCTTATCCTTATGAAAGGTTGGTTTATAGCCAACATTGCAAACACCCTGGAATGTCTCGTTATCTTTAGCAATTGTTAACTTTACAGCGTATACACCTGTCGGCGGTAGGAGATAATCATCGTGAATAGCTACATTTGCAGTGGGGAACCCTATTGTCCTGCCTCTTTTTTCCCCATGTATGACTTTGCCATTAGTCTGATAAAAACGACCGAGAAAAGGGGGAAGTTCGTCCATTTCCCCTTCTAAAATGCAGGCTCTGACAGCAGTTGAGCTTATCTTTTGCTCACCAAATTGCAGTTTATCAATGACTGAAAATGTAAATTTTTCTCTTGAATGAAAGGTTAATGTTTCCATTGTTCCCTTTCCCAATCGTCCATATGTATAGTCAAAACCAGCAACAACATGTTTGACGTTTAAATCTATCAAATAACGATCAACATATTCCTGTGGTAATAAATTAGCAAATTCTTCAGTAAATCGAACAACAAAAAAGTAATCAATTCCTAGATTTCGAATTAACCTGATTTTTTCTTCAAGTGGAGTGATATATTTAACATGCTGTACACTTCTCCCCAGAACCACAGAGGGATGAGGATTAAAAGACATAACAGCACTTTTAAATCCCTTTTTGTCAGCTTCTTTTTTGGCAGCAGAAATTACTTTTTGATGTCCAAGGTGCACACCATCAAAAAAACCTAAAGCCATAACTAATGGCGGAATATCTTCTTGTTTCATATGATGCGGATGATCTAGATAATATATTTCCACGTTCTGTCTCACCTTTTCTATAAAGCATGCTTACTCTATGGATCTTAGCACTTTTGATGGTTTCATCAATCCTGGTTTTTCCGGATGATGAATATAAATGGCTAATGCCTTACCGGCTTCTGTTTCAACCACAATTGGATCTTTTTCGTGCTTGCATGTATCAGGGATAGGTAAAACAGCTCCATTTTTGACTTTCTCCGCTATTTTATCACTAATCATATATTTGGGCAAATGGGATAATGCTGCCTCAATTGGATATAAAATATCTTCGATTGTCCCATCTGTCATTTTTGCTTCAATCTCTTCAAATGTAAAACAATCTGTAAGAGAAAATGCCGCTGATTGAATTCTGCTTAAATCTGACATATGTGCAGGATAACCCAGAGCTTCCCCAATCATCACTGCAAGCGTACGTATATATGTGCCTTTACTGCATGACACTCGAAAGCGAAACGAAATTTGCTCTCCACTAAAATACTTGCGGTCATCGAGGAGATCAATAGAGTAAATGGTAACAGCTCTAGTCGGACGCTCAACCTCTATTCCTTGTCTAGCATATTCATACAGTTTTTTCCCATTGACTTTTACGGCGGAATACATAGGAGGTGTTTGTTTAATCGAGCCTGTTAGATCATTTAATACTTTTAGGATTTCACTTCTGTCAATATCGCGATCAATTACTTTTCTTTCAATTATTTCCCCGGATGCATCCTCAGTAGACGTTGAGAATCCAATTGTTACTTCTCCTTCATATGCTTTACCTGCATCCGTTATGTATTCAGCAACTTTTGTAGCTCTGCCGATACAAATCGGCAGTACTCCTGTAACATCCGGGTCGAGGGTCCCTGTATGACCTATTCTTTTCATATGCAGAATTTTTCTTAATTTAAAAACACAATCATGTGATGTCAGGCCCTTAGGCTTATAAAGAGGTATGATTCCTTCCATTATTTCAATGTCCTTTCTTTATTCTGAAAAAAATGGATAGACGAGTGTCTATCCATTTTTTAAATCATTATTGCTCATTTTCATTTTGTTCGTTTGCTTTTTCCTCATCATGAATTTGATGCAGCAAAGTATCAATTCGATGCCCATAATCAATTGATTCATCAAATTCAAACAGGATTTCAGGTGTTTTACGCAAACGAATCCGTTGTCCAATTTCAGAACGAATAAACCCTTTTGCTTTTGCAAGACCTATTAACGTATTTTCGCGTTGCTTTTCGTCACCTAAAACCGATATATAAACGGTAGCCTGCTGCAGGTCACCAGTTACATGTACATCTGTTACAGTAACAAAACCAATGCGAGGGTCTTTAATTTTACGCCCAATGATTTCACCAAGCTCTTTCTTCATTTGTTCCCCAACACGATTTGCTCTCACGCTCATCATTTCACCTCATTTATCAAAGCCATTCTATATCGGTGATGGTCCGTTCCCATTCTGGAAACGAATCAATAAACTTAAGGGCATGCTGCAATTCCACTTCCACTGCTGCACGAGCAGAAGCTACTACAGCAATAGCGATTTTACTTCGTTGCCAAGTATCTTGAAAATCTACCTCTGCAACCGACACATTAAACTTTTGCTTTAACCGTGTCATCACTCGCTGTAAAACTGCCCGTTTTTCTTTCAAGGAGTGAGCATCGTAAATAATGCATTCGAAGGCTGCTAAGCCAACTATCATTAACGTCCCACTTCTTCCATAATGTATGCTTCAATGACATCATTTTCTTTGACATCATTGAAATTTTTAATAGTGATTCCACACTCATAGCCTTGGCTTACTTCTTTTACATCATCTTTAAAGCGTTTTAGATCATCAATTTCCCCTTCAAAAATAACAACGCCATCACGAATTAAACGAATACCGCTGTCACGGGTTATTTTACCGTCTGTTACATAGCTTCCGGCAATTGTTCCCACTTTTGATACTTTAAAGGTTTGACGAATCTCAGCTTGACCAATAATTTTTTCTTCGAATTCTGGATCAAGCATCCCTTTCATGGCAGCTTCAATTTCATCTATCACTTTGTAAATGATACGGTGTAGACGAATATCCACATCTTCTTGTTCAGCAGCACGTTTTGCATTATTGTCAGGACGGACATTAAAACCAATCACAATCGCATTTGATGCAGCAGCAAGAGAAATATCTGATTCATTAATTGCTCCCACAGCCGTATGAATAATTTTAATATTAACGCCTTCTACATCGATTTTTTGTAATGAGGCAGCAAGTGCTTCGGCAGAGCCTTGAACATCTGCTTTAATAATGATGTTAAGCTCCTTCATTTCGCCCTGCTTCATATGCTCGAATAAGTTATCAAGGCTTATTCTTGTTTTTTCACTACGCTGCGCTTGCAAAGCAGATGCTGCTCTTACTTCTCCTACATGGCGGGCTGTTTTCTCATCATCAAATACAACGAATCGATCTCCTGCTTGTGGAACTTCGTTTAATCCGGTAATTTCAACTGGTGTTGATGGACCTGCTTCTTTTACTCTTCGTCCTAAATCATTCACCATCGCACGTACACGGCCAAATGTATGACCAACAACGATTGGATCTCCAACTTTTAATGTTCCGTTTTGTACTAGTAAAGTTGCAACAGATCCCCGGCCTTTATCCAATTGAGCTTCGATAACCGTTCCAACCGCTTTACGATTTGGATTTGCTTTATATTCTTCCACTTCACTTACGAGTAGAATCATTTCGAGTAAGGAATCAATTCCTTCACCTGTTTTTGCAGAGATTGGAACAAAAATAGCATCTCCACCCCATGCTTCTGGAACGAGACCATGTTCTGTTAATTCCTGCATAACCCTGTCTGGATTTGCTGTTGGTTTGTCGATTTTATTGACGGCAACAATAATTGGAACTTCAGCAGCTTTCGCATGGTTAATTGCTTCAACTGTCTGTGGCATAACTCCATCATCTGCAGCGACAACAAGAATGGTAATGTCAGTAATTTTTGCACCTCTAGCACGCATTGTTGTAAAAGCAGCATGTCCTGGTGTGTCTAAGAACGTAATCTTTTTCCCATTCTCGACGACTTGATAGGCACCGATATGCTGAGTGATTCCACCTGCTTCGCCTGCTGTTACTTTTGTATTACGAATTGAATCAAGCAAGGTAGTTTTTCCGTGGTCAACGTGACCCATGATGGTAACAACAGAAGGTCTTTCAACTTGTTCAGCTTCTGCATCATCTGTGAAGTAAACTTCAAGATCTGTTGCATCAATCTTAATCTCTTCTTCCACTTCTACCCCGTATTCACCAGCAATTAATTCAATGGCATCCTTGTCTAAATCTTGATTAATTGTTGCCATTACACCAAGCAAAAATAGCTTTTTGATGATCTCAGATGGTTCTCTATGCAATTTTTTTGCAAGCTCGGCAACAGTTAAAGATTCAGAGAATGTAATTTTAGCAGGTAGTTCCTTTTCCTTCTTCTTCTCCGGCTGTCCCTGATGCTGATATTTACCTTTGTTCTGATTGTTTTTATTTTTATTCTGATTTTGGTTATTTTTACCTTTATTCTTATTAAAGCCGCCTTTTTGATTTGCTTGTGTATTTTGACCTTGAGCAGGCTTTTTAGGTGTCGATTTTATGACATCCTTGGTCTTTACAACATGTTGATCGTCATCCATTTCAGATTGATACTGCTGCTTTGCATTTCCTTGCGACATTGTTGTCTCAGGCTTTTTGTCATCCTTTTTTTGAAAGTAACCATCCAGCTTTTTCACAGCATCATCCTCGATTGTTGTCATATGATTAGAAACCTCTATATTCATGTCTTTTAATTTTGTAATAACTTCTTTACTTGATATATTTAATTTTTTTGCGTATTCGTACACGCGCATTTTACTCATACTTTCACCCCCGCTGATATTTAATCGAGCAGCGTTATCAATTTTTTTGCAAATCCCTCATCTAATAATGCCACCACAACACGCGCATCCTTGCCAATCGCATGTCCTAATATTTCTCGGTTTTCAATGATTTTTAAAGGAACTCCGTAGGATTTACATTTATCTGTAATTTTTTTCGCTGTATTAGTAGAAGCATCGGCCGATAAAAGAATGAGCTTTGCTTTACCGCTTCTAATTTCTTTTACGGATAATTCTTCTCCTGAAATAATTTTCCGCGCTCGATTGGCTAATCCAAGCAGTGATATCCATTGATGTCCATTCATTAGGATAATCGATTCTCCTTTTCGATTAGCTGTAATAACTCATCATATATTGAGTCACCAATTGATACTTGTAAATGATTAGATAACACATTTTTCTTCTTTGCAGACAGAACGGTTTCTTTATCCAAGGAAAGGTATGCGCCACGACCTGATTTTTTCCCCGTTAAATCGACGGACACTTCCCCTTCTTTAGAACGGACGATTCGAACTAATTCTTTTTTTGGTTTCATTTCACCAGTCACGACACATTTACGTAAAGGTACTTTTTTTCGATTGTTCACCCTCATCCCTCCTTGGAATTTTTATCGTTCTTCATCAAAGTCAGTAGATTCCAAATTGAAATCATCATCTACAGCAATATCAAGTTCATTATTTAGTTCAAAATCTAAGTCTTCTTCTGCATCTTCATGATCAAATGTTAATAATGATTCCTCACGAGGGAAAATACCTGCTTCACGAGCATCACTTTCCGATTTGATGTCAATTTTCCACCCTGTCAATTTTGCAGCAAGCCGTGCATTTTGACCGCGTTTTCCAATTGCTAGTGAAAGTTGATAATCAGGCACAATAACCGTTGTTGCTTTATCTCCTTCATTAACTATTACATCAAGCACTTTGGAAGGACTTAGCGCATTTGCTACAAATACAACTGGATCGGCCGACCATTTTACAATATCAATTTTTTCGCCTTTCAGTTCATTGACAATTGCCTGGACACGAGATCCTTTGGGACCTACACAAGAGCCAACTGCATCTACTTCAGGATTATCAGAGTGAACAGAAATCTTTGAACGGTCGCCGGCTTCGCGGGCAACTGATTTAATTTCAACAGTACCATCATAGATTTCAGGTACTTCTATTTCAAATAATCTCTTTAATAAACCCGGATGGGTGCGAGAAACATAGATTTGCGGACCTTTAGTTGTTTTTTCAACCTTTGTCAAGAATACTTTAATACGATCGTGCGGCTTGTATCTCTCATTCGGCATTTGTTCATTGCTAGGCAGAATCGCTTCAATTTTTCCAAGGCTGACATAAATAAATTTAGGATCTTGTCTTTGTACAATCCCTGTCATAATATCCTCTTCACGATCGATAAATTCAGAATAGATAATTCCTCGTTCTGCTTCACGAACACGCTGCGTTACGACCTGCTTCGCTGTTTGGGCAGCAATTCGTCCAAAATCCTTTGGTGTAACCTCAAGCTCTACTACATCTTCAATTTGATAATTTGGATTTATTCGACGTGCATCTTCAAGTGAAATCTCAAGACGAGGATCAAATACTTCATCGACCACTTCTTTGCGGGCAAACACACGCATCGTCCCAGCACCTAAATTAATATCTATTCTTACATTTTGTGCCTGATTAAAATTTCGGCGATAGGCTGAAATAAGTGCTGCTTCTATCGCTTCCATAATAACATTACGAGAAATTCCTTTTTCCTTTTCAAGCAATAACAGAGCATCTAATAATTCACTGCTCATGAGAATGGTTCCCCCTTAATTTACAGTTCTTCCTTTTTAGTTAAGAAAAGCTAACAGCAAGTCTTGCTTGGGCTATCTTTTCATAAGGAATGTCCACATTTTTCTTTCTTGTCTTTATTTTGATTTCAACTGTCACAGTTATTCCATCAAATTGTGTTAATATCCCTTCAAATTGCTTTTCACCTTCGATTGGCTCATACGTTTTAATAAAAACGTTTTTCCCAATTGCATTTTCAAAATCCTTATCCTTTTTTAGGGGGCGCTCGGCTCCAGGTGATGAAACTTCAAGGAAGTAATTGTGTACAATTGGATCAACCTCGTCAAGCTTCTCACTTAACCTCTCACTAACTAATCCACATTCTTCAATATCAATGCCGGCTTCTTTATCAATATACACTCTGAGAAACCAGTCTTTTCCTTCTTTAACATATTCAATGTCAACAAGTTCAAGTCCCATATCATCCAATATTGGTGTGACTAATTGACTAACCGTTTCTGTCACTTTGCTCACGGTATCCCTCCTTTGCGCTTAAGCACCTAAAAATCAAATTCGCCCCGCCGAATTTGCGCCCGGATTTTTATCGAGCTCGCTCGATAAATTACCTTTTAAAACATCCGAGGCATCCGCCGGAGGTATAACTTCATTCATGCTTTTTTGCTTCCTCCACCTCTTATAGAAGAATAGGAATACTGCTGAATGAAGTTAAGATGAATGTAGAAAACTCCTGTATATTGCTTATGCTTTCTTCCTACTGCATGAAGAAAGCTTAGGAGCACAGGAGTTACAAAATCAACCGTATTGTTTAAACAGGGCCGTTTCAAAAAGCAATAACTCACCAGGATATGTATAGACAATACGAAAGAGTGGGTTTCCCCACTCTTAATTACCAGAGTTATCCTTAGTATTTCCAATAAAACTATACCATATCCAAATATTTAATGCAAACAATGAAATGTGGAGACGCCTTGCCCAGCTGCGACAAGCATAAGCTGCAGCTGGACAACACCGTAATGAAAGGGGGAGACTCTGTCTCCCCTTTTCCTGTCATTAGAATAATGATAATTGGTTTTGATCTGGCAGTGCTTCAAGACAGCCTTGATTCTCCAAGAATTCCATAATTGTTTTTGATACCTTTCCCCTTTGCTGAAGATCTTCTTTTGATAGAAACTCTCCTTCTTCACGTGCTTTTACGATATTATAGGCAGCGTTTGTACCTAAACCAGGAATGGCATTAAACGGAGGAATTAATGAATTGCCGTCAATAATAAACTCTGATGCACTTGAACGATATAAATCGACATTCTTAAAGGAATAACCCCGTTCACACATTTCTAGTGCGAGCTCCATCACGGTCAATAGGTTTTTCTCTTTTGTCGAAGCTTCAAGACCTTTTCCATTGATTTCGTCGATTTTTGCCTTTATTGCCGCTGAACCCTTGGCCATTGCATCAAGGTCAAAATCCTCTGCACGAACGGTAAAATAAGCAGCATAATAGAGAATTGGGTGATGCACTTTAAAGTAAGCAACACGAACACCCATTAATACATATGCGGCAGCGTGCGCCTTAGGGAACATATATTTAATCTTTTTACATGAATCAATGTACCATTCAGGTACTTCATTCTTTCGCATTTCCGCTTCCATATCATCTGTCAGGCCTTTCCCTTTCCGCACTGATTCCATGATTTTAAATGCAAGTGATGGTTCGAGACCTTGATAGATTAAATAAACCATAATATCATCACGACAGCCGATAACCTCTGGGAGTGTACAAATATTATTTTGGATTAACTCCTGTGCATTTCCTAGCCATACATCAGTACCGTGAGAAAGTCCTGATATTTGCACCAACTCTGAAAAGGTTGTTGGTTTCGTATCCTCAAGCATCTGCCTAACGAATCGAGTACCAAATTCAGGGATTCCCAATGTACCTGTTTTACACATTATTTGTTCTTCTGTTACACCTAATGATTCTGTACTACTGTATATTTTCATAACTTCCGGATCGTCTGTTGGGATTGTCTTGGGATCAATCCCGCTTAAATCCTGGAGCATTCTAATCACAGTTGGGTCATCGTGTCCGAGTATATCAAGCTTTAATACATTATCATGGATAGAATGGAAATCAAAATGAGTTGTCTTCCATTCTGAATTTCTATCATCCGCTGGAAATTGGATTGGTGAAAAATCGTAAACATCCATATAGTCCGGAATTACAATGATTCCTCCCGGATGCTGTCCGGTTGTCCGTTTAACCCCTGTACAGCCTGAAGCCAGTCTTTCAATTTCTGCCCCGCGCATCTGAAGATTATTATCATTCTGATAGGCCTTAACATAACCGAAGGCCGTTTTGTCAGCTACAGTACCGATGGTCCCTGCACGATAAACATACTCTTCCCCGAACAATACCTTTGTATAGTTATGGGCACGCGGCTGATACTCACCTGAAAAGTTTAAATCAATATCGGGCACCTTGTCCCCTTTAAAGCCCAAGAATGTTTCAAACGGAATATCTTGACCTTCTTTTTTATAGATAGTGCCGCAGTTAGGACAATCTTTATCAGGCAAATCGAAACCGGAACCGACAGAGCCGTCATTAAAGAATTCAGAGTGCTTGCACTCAGGGCAAATATAATGCGGCGGTAATGGATTTACTTCCGTAATTTCGGTCATCGTTGCAACAAGAGACGATCCTACGGAACCCCGTGAACCAACAAGATATCCATCATCCAATGACTTTTTCACTAGCTTATGAGAAATTAAATAAATAACGGCAAATCCATGTCCGATAATACTTTTCAATTCTTTTTCGAGTCTTGCTTCCACAATTTCTGGAAGCGGGTCACCATAAATCTCCTTGGCCATGCTATAGCTCATATTCCGGATTTCATCCTCGGCCCCTTCAATTTTGGGTGTATATAAATCATCCTTAATCGGTTTAATGAAGTCAATCATATCTGCAATTTTATTTGTATTTTCAACCACGATTTCTTTCGCTTTCTCCTTACCAAGAAAGGCAAATGCATCCAACATTTCATTTGTTGTTCTAAAATGAACATCTGGTAGCTTGTGACGATTTAACGGGTTGGCTCCACCCTGTGAGTTGATAAGAATTTTCCGGTAGATTTTATCATTTGGATTTAAATAGTGAACATTCCCTGTTGCCACAACCGGAATGTTTAGCTTTTCACCAAGCATAACAATATTACGGATGATTTCCTCCAACGCTTTATTGTCACGAATAAGTTCTAATTCAATTAAATGTTGATACACTTCTTTAGGATGAACTTCGAGATAATCATAGAATTCTGCAATCTTTTCAACTTCCTCTGGACCCTTTTGCATCATACCTTCAAACACTTCGCCTTTATCACAGGCAGATCCGATAATAATTCCTTCCCGGTACTTAACTAGCTGAGAGCGTGGAATTCTAGGTACCCGATAAAAATAATTAATATGGGCGATCGAAACTAATTTAAATAGATTTTTTAAGCCTATATCATTTTGCGCTAGCAATGTACAGTGGTATGGTCTTGACCTCTGGTAAGCATTTCCTTGGCCCATATTGTCATTTAATTGATCATGGTATTCAATGCCCTTTTCAGCGGTGTCTTTTAACATTTTCATTAGGATATACCCTGTTGCTTCAGCATCATAGATAGCACGGTGATGCTGTGTTAATTCAACATCCAGCTTTTTTGCCAGTGTATTTAAACGATGATTCTTCATCTCTGGGTATAAAAAACGCCCTAGCTCTAACGTATCGATAACCGGGTTAGTTGCCTTCTCTAATCCAATCTTTGTATAGCCCATATTTAAAAATCCCATATCGAAGGAGGCGTTATGGGCAACCAGCACAGCGTCCTCTGCCCATGTATAAAATCTTTTTAATACAGCTTCCACTTCCGGTGCATCCTGTAACATATCATCGGTGATATGTGTCAAATTAATAATTGTTGCGGATAGCGGACGATGCGGGTTTGCAAATGATTCGAAACGGTCAATAATTTCACCGCCTCGGACTTTCACTGCTGCAAGTTCAATGATCGTATCATACACAGCAGATAGACCCGTCGTTTCAACGTCAAATACCACATACGTATCTTCCATTAATTTACGATGGGCCGAGTTGTAAGCGATCGGTACACCGTCATCAACTAGATTTGCTTCAACACCGTAGAGAATCTTGATATCATTTTTTTTCCCAGCACTAAAAGCTTCTGGAAATGATTGTGCGACAGCATGGTCTGTAATCGCAATGGCTTTATGGCCCCATTTTTTTGCTTGACTAACTAAAGAGCTGACAGAAGAAACAGCGTCCATTTGACTCATCGGAGTATGCAAATGTAGTTCAACACGTTTTTCCCCTTCAGGCGCTGTATCTTTTCTGCTTGGAGCCTTTATTTCGTTAACATCATTTCCAATCATGACAAGGTCACGTACAAACGTATCGTTTTGGATGCTCCCGCGAACTTTTAACCACATTCCCTTTTGAACACGATTAAACAATGCCGCATCTTCTTTATCACGAGAAAACATCTTAACAAGAATTGAGCTTGTATAATCAGTAATTTTAAAGGTTAATAACGTACGCCCGCTGCGCAGCTCTTTCGTTTCAGCGGCAAATACATAGCCTTCAATGGCAATACGGCGTTCCTCATCGACTATTTCTTCGAGCTTTCTGAATTCAGCATCATCACGAATGGTTAAACCAATTGTTAAAGGTCCGCTGTCTACGATAACATCCTCTGCATGATCTTCGCGTTTCTGCATTTCAATCAGTGCTTGCATACCGCGCTCTTCATCTTCTTTTTTCTTAGCAAGTAAAAATTGTTGATATTCCTCATTTGCCTGTTCCGTAGAAATTTCTGTATCAATTGCAAATAATGGAAAACCAAACTCTTCATAAATTTGAGTAATTAAGCTGGCATACTTCCTTTTTATAGATAAACCTTCCATGTCATTCCGAACCTTAATTGTCACTTTATTTCCTTGCAATTTGGGAATTTGTTCGTTTAGCAGCTTGGAAAGCGGTGGTGAAATACCGTCTATTTCTTGAATACATTTTCTCCAATAGTCCACTACCAGTTGTTCTGTAATTTGGGGATCTAATACTTTTATTGAGTAAGAAATCTGAGCAATATATGAAAAAGTTGTTTCAAGCTTATTTAAAAAGGTGCTTAGCACATTGTATGGTAAAATTCTCTCGAATAAAAAATGAAAATGCCATTTTCTAGCCTTCTTTTCAATCACCAATTTTTCTATTTGGGCTTTCGAGAAATATGGAACAATGGCATCTTCAGTAAGGTTAAGCTGCTGTAATAAGAGCTGAAAACGCTCATTTTTTCCTGAGTCAATACTCATCTAGATATCTCTCCTCCCGTCTACTATTATTTAAGATAAATACAAACAGTATTATAGCATACTACACTCTTATTTCGATGAAATTCGACCATTCGAAATCGTGCAGAATAGTCTTAAAAAAAGAGTTAGCGCAAAGAAGGATCCGAATAAATCCTTAGACTTAGCGTTAACTCTTTTGATTATTTTTACAGAGCAGAAAGAATTTCAGTAACCTTTCCAATCAATTCATCTATATGAATTTCAAACATTTCTCCTGTTTTACGGACTTTTACTTCTACGATTCCTTCGCTTGCTTTCTTACCGACCGTTATTCGAACAGGTAAGCCAATTAAATCACTATCTGCAAACTTAACACCTGGACGTTCCTGACGATCATCCAGTAAGACATCATAGATTTGATTTAATTCACCGTACAGATTTTCAGCAAGTGCTCTTTGAGCGTCATCCTTCATATTTACAGCGACTAGATGAATCTCAAATGGTGCCACAGCAACTGGCCAGATAATACCCTTTTCATCATTAAATTGTTCGACAATAGAAGCCATTGTTCTAGAGATACCGATTCCGTAACATCCCATGATAAATGGTTGTGTTTTACCATTCTCATCTAAATAGACGGCATTCATCGCTTCACTGTATTTTGTGCCCAATTTAAATACATGACCCACTTCAATCCCTTTTGCAAATACGATCTGTCCTTCACCATCTGGTGACAGATCTCCTTCTTGAATAAATCGCACGTCTTCAAAACGAGTAACAGAGAAGTCACGTTCCGGATTCACATTTACATAGTGGTAGTCCTCTTCGTTTGCTCCGCATACACCATTTACAATGGCCTTGACGGCATGATCAGCAATAATTTCTACTCCCTTTGCATTTACCGGACCAAGTGAACCGATGGAGCATCCAAGAACTTTAATCGTTTCCTCCGGCTCGGCTAATTCTACGATGTCAGCATCATATATATTTTTCAACTTAATATCATTGACTTCATGGTCACCTCGAACAAGAACCAGAACAAACCGATCATCTACCTTAAATAATAATGATTTTATGCATTTCTCTGCAGTAACATTTAAAAAGGCTGATACTTCTGTAATTGTTTTTTGATTTTCGGTTAATACCTTTTTCAATTCCTGCTCTTCCTCATTGCTTCTTTCATATGGAGTTACAACAGGGGCCATTTCAATATTTGCTGCATATGAGGAGGTATCTGAATAGGCAATTGTATCTTCACCGATATCTGATAATACCATAAACTCATGTGTGCCTTTACCTCCTATTGAGCCTGCATCCGCAATAACTGCACGAAAATTTAGACCGCAGCGTGTAAAAATATTGGAATAAGCATTAAAAATTTGAGTATACACTTCATCTAGACTTTCTCGAGAAGAATGAAAAGAATACGCATCCTTCATAATAAACTCTCTACCTCTTAACAAGCCAAAACGAGGTCTCTTTTCATCACGAAACTTTGTTTGAATTTGATATAAAGAAAGCGGCAGTCGTTTATATGATTTTACCTCATCTTTTACGATACTAGTGATTACCTCTTCATGCGTTGGTCCTAAAGCAAATTCCCGGTTATGACGGTCACGTAATCTCATTAATTCCGGACCATATGTATACCATCTACCTGATTCCTGCCAAAGCTCTGCTTGCTGCATTGTCGGCATTAATAATTCAACAGCTCCCGTTGCGTCCATTTCTTCACGGACAATTTGTTCCACCTTTTGAATAACACGTGTTGCTAAAGGTAAGTAACTATAGACACCACTTGCATTTTGGCGGATAAAACCTGCGCGTAATAATAGCTGGTGGCTCTTAATTTCAGCATCTGCTGGGACTTCTCTTAGAGTTGGAATAAGCATCATACTTTGTTTCATCATTTGCACCTCGGATAAGATTAATATGGATAGAATAAGTTTCTTTGTAAGTACCTTATCCTATTATCATTCGTAAATACAAGTGGAGGGCCAATGATTTCGACCCCCACCATCAAGTCCTTTTTTACAAGAAGAACCGTTGTATATCATTCCATGTTACAACCAACATGAGAAGCATGAGCAAGGCAAAACCTAGAAAATGAATCATCCCTTCCTTCTGACGGTCGATTGGTTTACCTCGAACAGCTTCGACTGCGAAGAACAACAATCTTCCTCCATCTAATGCAGGTATTGGAAGAAGATTCATGATTCCAAGATTAATACTTAACATGCCTGCCCATCTCATTAAATAATAAATTCCTGACTGAGCTACCATATCTGTTGATTGATAGATTCCAACTGGACCTGACAATGCATCGATGGAAAATTGACCAGTTAACAGTTTACCAAGTGCCGAGAATATTTCAGTCGTCCAAAAGTAGGTTTCAGTTGCTCCATACGTAATCGCTTTTAGCGGTGATTTTTCAACTGGACTGAATACACCTATTATTCCAACGCTTGTACCGTCTTCTGCTTTTTGCGTTTTTGGTGTTACAGGGATTTCTAGTTCATTTCCGTCCCGTTTAATTAAAAAGGTTAATTCTTTCTCAGGACTTTTCCGGATGACTTCTACTACGTCAGACCAGTTTGATATTTCAACACCATCTATGGACTGAACAACATCGCCTTCTTTCATACCTGCAGAAAGTGCTGCGCCATCCTCTGTCAGCTTACCAAGCATTGGATCGTTTGAAGGTATACCCTGTAATAAGGCAATCAACACGAAGATAACAAAGGCTAAAACGAAATTCATCATCGGGCCAGCAAAAATAGCCATTGTTCGTTGTCCTAGTGTTTTGGAAGCAAATTGACGATTATACGGGGCAATTTGAGATTCTACACCATCTTCAACAATAACAGCATTAGGAAGAATGCTGTATTTTCTCATTACTTCATCATCTTCACCTTCAAGAAAACCTTTTACAAACAGCTCATGCTCGATATCTGCATATTCAACTTCCATAATAATGGCATTAGGAAACTTATCCTTATTATTTAAGATTATTTTTTGTACGTTATCTTCGTTATTCAATACGAGGCCTACTCGATAACCCGGTTTAATTTCAACTACTTCCGGATCTTCACCGGCCATTCTGACAAAACCGCCAATTGGCAGTAAACGAATCGTATAGACGGTTTCATTCTTTTTAAAGGAAAAAACCTTTGGTCCAAAACCAATTGCAAACTCACGACATAGGATACCCGCTCTTTTAGCAAAGACTAAGTGACCTAACTCATGAAAGAATACAAGTGCCCCAAATATAACGATGAAGGCTATTACTGTAGTCAATGTATAACCACCTTTATTTAAAGATAGAGTGTAGAAATGAACGATACTAATCAAAGATCTTTCTCTTATTGTTGCAGAGAATGAACGAAATTCCTTGTTTCACGGTCAATTTCCTCTATTTCCGACAAACTCGGATTCATAATCATGCTGTGACGTTCTAATGCTTGTTCAACTAAATCCTCAATTTGTAAAAAAGTGATTGTTCCCTTTAAAAATTCAGCAACTGCTGTCTCATTTGCAGCATTTAAGACTGTTGGGAATGACCCCCCTGCCTTTCCAGCTTCATAAGCTAATTTTAAACAGCGAAAACGCTCCATATCCATTTCTTGAAAATTCAGCTTTCCGATTTTAGCCAGATTTAATCTCTGTGGAGCAAAAAGCGGGATGCGATCCGGATATGATAATGCATATTGAATAGGAACTCTCATATCAGGACTGCCTAGCTGGGCTATGACACTGCTGTCATGGAACTCAACCATGGAATGAATAACACTTTCCTTGTGAAGCAATACATCAATTTTTTCATACGGGAGATCAAAAAGCCAATGTGCCTCAATAACCTCCAAACCCTTATTCATCATCGTCGCTGAGTCAATTGTAATTTTTGCTCCCATTGCCCAATTAGGATGGTTTAATGCTTCTTCCACTGTTACATTTTGCAGTTCTTCTCTCGTTCGATCTCTAAAGCTGCCGCCGGAGGCTGTTAAAATGATTCTTTCAATAGTCTTTTGGTTTTCTCCTTGCAATGCCTGAAAAATCGCTGAATGTTCACTATCAACCGGTAGAATATCGACACCCTGTCTTTTCGCTGCACTCATAACAAGATGTCCAGCTGTTACAAGTGTTTCTTTATTTGCAAGAGCTATTGTCTTCTTAGCTTCAATCGCATGTAAGGTCGGCTGCAGACCTACACTCCCCATAACCCCATTAACCAGTATATCTGCTTTTTCATAGACTGCTACCTCTGTTAAACCATTTTCACCGTATGTAAAGGAAACATGGGGGAACTCCGACTGAAGTAATTCTGCATCCTCTTTATTCAAGGTTGAAACAAGCTCAGGTGATAAATCAGCAATAATTTTCCGGGCTAATGAGATATTTTTCCCTACTGCCATGGCTGCTAATGAAAATTCATCCCTATGGTTCAATAATATATCTACTGTCTGTGTACCAATTGAACCGGTTGCCCCTAATAAACTGATCTTTTTCATGAAAAACACTCCTAATCCTCAGACAAAACCTTACTTTTTTTAAGATATTAACGAAAATCAATTTACATTCCAAAGTATCGGTTAATCTTATAATAAATGTAAAAAGTGTAGTAAAGGCCAAACAAAAAGAAGACTGTCAAATCTATCTAAAATTCCACCATGCCCAGGTAGGATTGTACCTGAATCCTTTACTTGATAATGACGCTTTAATGCTGATTCAACAAGATCACCAATTTGTCCAAAAACAGAAAGAAAAATAGTCACGAAGGCGAGTAATATGACCGAGGTGTCCATTTGAGAAAATAGACCAAATGGAATACTAACGATAACAGCGCTAACGATACCTCCGATGAACCCCTCAACCGTTTTGTTCGGACTTATATCAGGCCAAAGTTTCCGTTTACCCATTGCACGTCCGGTAAAATAAGCCCCTGAGTCCGTCGCCCAGATGATAAATAACGAATAGAAAATGTACGATAAACCTGCTTCTCTTGTCTCAATGAAATAATAAAACCCCATTCCAACATACAGAATTGACATAATCGAGAAAGCGACATCATCATAAGTAAAACGATTCTTTGTCAATACCGTATAGGCAAATAAGAGAAGGACGGCAATTAATATGATTTCAATTTTTGTTATCTGGATACGCTCTAACAAATCCAGGTATTTTGTTGGAAGGAGAAATATCCATAATGTAAATAACGTTATGATACCTGAAAAAGAAAATAAATTCAGTTTCCTCATTTTTAATAATTCATACATGGCAATCGATGCGAATAAATACGCAAGGATGACAAATGGAATTCCACCCATTAACGTCAGGGAAATGAGGATTGCCCCGAAAATGACGGCTGTAATGATTCTTTGCTTCATCTATATGTCAACACCTTTGTTAGACTCCACCAAACCGACGTTGGCGCCTCTGAAATGTTTCAATTGCTTCAATTAAATGAACCTCTGCGAAATCCGGCCATAAAACATCTGTAAACCAAAACTCAGTATAGGCAAGCTGCCATAACATGAAATTGCTAAGCCTAATTTCACCACTTGTACGTATCAATAAGTCTGGATCTGTCAATCCACTTGTCATCAAATGATTTGAAAAGACTTCCTCATTAATTTCCTGTTCGTTCAGTGTACCATTCTTATAGTCGTTTATTATACTTTTAACCCCTGCAATGATTTCGGATCTGCTTCCATAGTTTAGAGCAAAATTCAAAATTAAACCAGTGTTATCTTTTGTGTCCCTTACTGCCTTTTCTACTGCATTATACGTATGGGATGGAAGCTCCTCTTTGCTTCCGATTATTTCCACCTTAACATTTTCTTCAATTAATTCAGGGAGAAATGTACCGAGAAACTCCTCCGGCAGCTTCATTAAGTATTCAACTTCTGTTTTCGGCCGTTTCCAATTCTCTGTTGAAAAAGCATACAATGTAAGTGTTTTAACCCCTAATTGATTAGCCATTTTCGTAACCTTTCGAACAACCTTCATTCCTTCATGATGTCCGGCTATTCTTGGTAAGGCTCTTTTTTTCGCCCAGCGGCCGTTTCCGTCCATAATAATTGCAATGTGCTCTGGAATAGGCTGTTGTTGCACTTTCTCTATTCGTTCTCGGAGATTGGAAGAAATCTTTGTCTTCTTCCAAATTTTTAATTTACTAAACATGTATAGCTCCTCCAAAAGGTTAATCTCACCCTCCGACAAAAGATGAATCCCCTATTAGTTCAAGGCATACGATTCTACCTTGTTCTATCATACCAAAAATATTCTTTGATAGCTCGATAATCAGGAATCACATCAGCAAAAAAAAATTTTATCCAATTCAGCTCAGTATTCTTACTGTTACCTTTCCATGAGTAAAAAAACCCCCTAATCGATAGAGGGTCCTTTCATTTTCTAAAAATAAAGAATAAAACAAGAAGGTTATACTTCTAGGATTTCTTTTTCCTTTTCTTTCGTCATCGAATCTATTTTGCTGATATTTTCATCGGTCACTTTTTGAATATCGTCTGAATATCCGCGAAGATCATCCTCTGTAATGTCCCCAGCCTTTTCACGCTTTTTCAAGTCATCATTCGCATCACGACGGATATTACGTATCGCAACTTTCGCTTCTTCAGCTTCCTTCTTCACTACTTTTACAAGCTCTTTACGGCGTTCTTCTGTTAAAGCCGGTATCGCAATTCGAATAATACTTCCATCATTTGTTGGGTTTAAACCTAAATCAGACTTTAAAATTGCTCTCTCGATTTCACCAAGGATTGTTTTATCATATGGTTGAATAACTAAGAGACGTGCTTCAGGAACAGAAATACCAGCTAATTGATTGACAGGAGTAGGAGCACCATAGTAATCCACTGTAATGCGGTCTAATAATGATGCATTTGCTCTGCCTGCTCGAATACTAGCCAGCTCACGAGAATATGCCTGAATTGCTTTTGTCATTTTTTCTTTAGCACTCGTAATAATTTGTGTTGGCATAATTATTTCCCCCTAACAATTGTTCCAATTTTTTCGCCCATAACTGCACGTTTGATATTTCCATTCTCCATAATTGAAAATACAATTAACGGAATGTCATTGTCCATACATAAGGAAGAAGCTGTTGAATCCATTACTGCCAATCCTTCTTTAATAACATCCAAATAGGATAATTCATCATATTTTTTTGCATTTTTATTAACGCGAGGATCAGCTGAATAAACACCATCAACGTTATTCTTTGCCATTAGAATAACTTCTGCCTCAATCTCTGCAGCTCTTAATGCAGCTGTTGTATCTGTTGAGAAATAAGGGTTCCCAGTTCCGGCAGCAAAGATAACAACACGTTTTTTCTCTAAATGACGAATGGCTCTTCTACGAATATACGGCTCAGCAACCTGCCGCATTTCAATTGATGTTTGAACACGAGTTTCGCAGCCTGCATGTTCAAGACTATCCTGAAGGGCTAACGAATTCATGACAGTAGCTAACATACCCATATAGTCAGCCGTCGCTCTGTCCATTCCCATTTCTTCACCAATTTTTCCACGCCAAATGTTACCGCCGCCTACTACAACTGCCACCTCGACGCCTAAATCAGCCAGTTCCTTCACCTGTGCAGCAACCGATTTGATTACAGCCGGATAAATTCCAAATCCTTTTTCTCCAGCTAATGCCTCTCCACTTAATTTTAAGACAACGCGTTTATACTTTGGTTTGGTCATAAAAACCTCCATATGTATTATACTATTTATTTACCTGCTTTAAAAACAGGGAACACATTGTGTTCCCTGAAAAAGTTCGTATTTATTATGCGCAAAAATTATTTTTTCATTTGGTTCATAACTTCTTCAGCGAAGTTTTCTGAACGCTTTTCAAGACCTTCTCCAACTTCGTAACGAACAAATTCGCGAACCTTTCCACCTTTAGATTCAACAAATTGACGTACTTTTTGGTCTGGATTCTTAACAAATGCTTGATCAAGCAGACATACATCTTCAAAATATTTTCCTAAACGGCCTTCAACCATTTTAGCAACGATATTTTCCGGCTTGCCTTCGTTCATTGCTTGTTGAGTTAATACTTGGCGCTCATGCTCAACTTCTTCAGCTGAAACTTCATCACGTGAAACAAACTTAGGGTTTAGTGCTGCAACATGCATTGACACATCTTTAGCAGCATCTGCATCTGTAGTTCCTTCTAACACTGTAAGAACACCAATGCGTCCACCCATATGCAAGTATGCGCCAAATGCGTCATTATCAGTTTTTGTTTTGATTTCAAAACGACGAAGGTTCATATTTTCACCAATCTTAGAGATGGCAGCATTAATATGAGCTTCTACAGTTGCACCGTTATCCAATGTTGAAGCAAGTGCTTCTTCAAGAGATGCTGGCTTCGCTTTAAGTAATTGCTCACCTAATTCTTTTACAAGCGTTAAGAACGCTTCATTTTTTGCAACGAAATCTGTTTCAGCATTTACTTCTAAAATAACAGCATCGTTTCCTTCTACAACTACAGAAGTGATACCTTCAGCAGCAACACGATCCGCTTTTTTAGCAGCAGAAGCAATTCCTTTTTCACGTAGGAAATCAATTGCTTTTTCCATATCTCCATCAGTTTGTTGAAGTGCTTTTTTACAATCCATCATACCTGCACCAGTTTTTTCACGAAGTTCTTTAACCATTTGTGCTGTAATAGCCATTATGTGTTTCCTCCTTAAAATTATATGTATTTAGTTCAGTTCATCACTTTTTTACAAAAAAGGTGATAAAGGGAGTTTCCCTCTTATCACCTTTCCCTGTACGGTCTAGCCTATTCTTTACAATTAGAGAATATCTTAAACGCACTTTAAGCAATTACAATTAAGCGTTTGTTTCAACTACTTCTGTTTCTTCCCCTTGCTTCGCTTCTAAAATAGCATCTGCCATTTTACCTGTTAATAATTTAACAGCACGAATTGCATCATCGTTTGCTGGGATCACAACATCGATTTCATCTGGATCACAGTTGGTATCAACCATACCTACGATAGGAATATTTAATTTATGTGCTTCTGCAACAGCGATACGCTCTTTACGAGGATCGATAATAAATAATGCATCAGGAAGTTGTTTCATATCTTTAATTCCGCCTAAGAATTTCTCAAGACGTTCTTGTTGTTTTCTCAATTGAACTACTTCTTTCTTAGGAAGCACTTCAAAAGTACCATCTTCAGCCATTCTCTCGATTTCTTTCAAACGAGAAATACGCTTTTGAATCGTTTCAAAGTTAGTCAATGTTCCACCTAACCAACGTTGATTTACATAGTACATACCAGAACGAATTGCTTCTTCTTTAACAGAATCTTGAGCCTGTTTTTTTGTACCAACGAATAGAACAGTACCACCGTTAGCAGCTAATTCTTTTACCCATTTGTAAGCTTCTTCAACCTTTTTAACTGTTTTTTGAAGGTCGATGATATAGATGCCGTTACGCTCCGTGAAAATATACTTCTTCATTTTTGGGTTCCAACGACGTGTTTGGTGTCCGAAATGTACACCTGCTTCAAGTAATTGCTTCATTGAAATAACTGACATGATGTTTCCTCCTAATGGTTTTTATTTTCCTCCGCCCATTTCATCTCTATATGAAAACTGTCGAAACAGCACCATTCATGTAGATCCGTGAGCGTGTGTATTAACACCGTTTTATAATATAACATATGTATTGATGACATTCAAGCTATTCTTCGTGTTTTTCATGATTTTCATGAAATTTAAGTAATAAAGCAATTTCTGACTTCCCTTTATTAAGCCGCTTTGCCATCTCTTCTACTGTAAAACCCTGCTGCTTCATGATGAGAACTTGAAATAATAATGATTCTTTCAATAGTTCGTTATTTCGGCGTTCAATTAATTTTTCATTCGTTTGCGGAACCTGATTCAGAACCTCTTGTGGTGGCATGTCAGCATGAAAGCTAATAGGCTCCGGCACTGACTCGCTTTCTGATTGGTTTTTCTTTTGCCTTTGATAAGCCCTGACAGCCTGAAGGTTAACAGTGCTCTCTAGTCGTGATGCAAGATCATGCTTTTCTATCTTAGATACAGTAGGCTCGGCCTTTCTATCAGGTTCTTTCATCGTAATCGTTTCGCTTGTTGGGACCTTATAGGTTGAAAGCTGCTCTTCATTCATTTCCTTTACTCGTTCGATAAAACGCTCATTTTCATCCTTCATTTCTAAAAGATATGATGACATTAATTCTTCCATATCTTTTACCGTTTTTTTCTGATTTTCTTCAACCTGCATCAATTTATTTTGTCTTAAAAATAAGATAACGATACCCAAAATAGCAATAATATTTAATACAAAGCTAATTATAATAAAAAAAACGGTCATATGATCCCTCTATCCACTATAATCAATAAACGTTCCTTTATATGGATGCTGCTTTTTCTGCTGTACATCCGTTCTTTTTGTTTTCTTCTCTCTATTCTTCTGTTCATGAGACTGTTTTTCACGATCCTTCAGAAATTTAGAACGATCTAGATGTTCGTTTTTGGTAACCCTGTTTGTCTTGCGTTCAACATCCTTTTGCAGCGCTTCATTTGCATGTTCCACTATATTCTGCCCTCGTTGCTGCAGCTGTTCCTGTATTTTCCCGGCATCCAGTGTTCTTGGAATGGCTATCTGCATTTCGACAGATTTTAGACTCATCCTTTGCACGCCCTTTTAGACAATCACATTCCCTTTTCTAATGATTGCCTTAGTTTATAAATACATTTAGAGTGAATTTGCGAGATCCTTGATGTCGATAACCCCAATACCTGTCCAATTTCAGTTAATGTTAATTCATCTTTATAAAATAAGCTGATTACCAGCTGTTCTTTCTCATTAAACGTAGAAATGATAGCTGCTATTTCATCTATTGCTTCATTTTTCAACAGCGTTTCTTCTGGATTTTCTCCTCTTTCATCTTTTATTATAAACGATGCAATGCTTTTATCGTCAGTTTCATCTGGCTGTTCATCAATTGATAACACATTAGCAAAGAATTGTTCATTCATGGTTGCATAAACTTCTTCTATCGGAATATTTAGTTCTTTTGCAATTTCTTCTTCTGTTACGCGCCGTAAATACTTTTGTTCAAGTCTTTCAATCACAGCATCCAATTTCTTTGCTTTTTCCCTTGTACTTCTAGTTAACCAATCTTCTTTTCTCAGCCCATCTAAGATTGCACCGCGAACACGAAATGAAGCGTACGTATCGAACTTCAAATCCCTAGTTGGATCAAACTTCTCAAGTGCATCATACAAGCCAAGCATCCCTAAACTAGTAAGGTCATCTCTCGAAACGGATTTAGGGAGAGAAACAGAAACTCGCTGTACATGATAACTAACAAGTGATAAATACTTTCTGATAAGAACATTTCCTGCTTCTTTATCACGTGAGGTTACCCATTTATCCCAGTATAGCTGTTCATCCGGTGTTGTTACATGTACCATGTCATTCCTCCTTCTCTTAAAAAAACATTTTCTATTATGCATGTTTCGATTTCATATATGACCAGCCTGATTGAATAAGCTGCATTCATCCTTATGTTTTTCTAAAAAAACCTCTCTCATTCGCTGAGAGAGGGAGACGATTCCAGAAATGATACAGCATGCTTAGCAAAATGTTCCACAAATCTATAAATATGTAATTCCTTTGTTAACGGTTTTTATCGCTAGGATACTTGTTTTTGGGTCGAACTCAATCGTACGGCCGCTACTACCTCCTACGTCTTCTCCAACAATCTCAATACGCAAGGAAAGTAAATGTTTTTTTACTGCTTCAACATTTCTTGGTCCTATTCTCATCAATTCACTCCCAGAGGTAAACTGAAACATTTGCGCACCACCGGCAATTTTAGCTTTTAGTGCTGTTTTTCTTGCACCCTGTTTAACTAAACGTGAAACAAGATCATAAACAGCAGTATCAGCATATTTAGCAGCAGATAGAGACCCATTCTTGGCGAGTGAAGAATCCGGTAGCATAATATGTGCTAACCCAGCAATTTGTTGTAATTGATCAAATACAACAACTCCAACACAAGATCCAAGTCCTGATGTACGGATCACATACGGAGCCTTCACTATATTCATATCTGCAATCCCAACTCTGACGATTTGTTGATCATTCATCTAAGGTAACCCCAAGTGCTTGAAAAATGATTTCAAACGAATGTGGATCAGGTAATAGAAAAAAATGACCGTCAACTTGTTCAACCGTTTCAACATTCGTTTCGTTTAATGCCGTATCAATAACTATCACATAATCGCTAAACTGGGACAGCTCGATAAATCCATAACTGATTATTGCACCAACCATATCAATACTTGTCGCTGGGACAGAAGGATATAAATGTAATCTAGTGAAATCAGATAAAGAAGTTAAATAGGAGCCTGCCAGAATATTTCCTAATTCTTTTAGTGCTGATAAAGCCAGATCATCGTATGAGAGTGTTTCAAACGATACATTTTCTCCTGTCATTTGTTGAATATACTTATTTGTTTGTTCTAAAGGAAGAACAAAAAACATGTGACTTGGAGCGTCCCCCTCTATACGCAAATAGACACTGGCCACAACGTTTTCCGCTCCACCAGCCATTTCGATCATTTCATCAAAAGTGACAATCCTAACATTGGGTACACGCATTTCTATCTTTTTATTCAGAATGATAGAAAGTGCTGTTGCTGCATGTCCTGCACCAATGTTTCCAATCTCTTTTAATATATCAAGATGGGTCGATGAAATTTTATCAATAAAATTCATATTGTTACCCTTCTACTTTTAATTTTTCACGGTCAAGAATTTTGTAGAGATCGATGATAATCAAAAGTCGGTTTGCCACTTTGACAACACCCTTCACATATTCATCCTCCTCAACTCCAACTAAATCCGGAGATGGCTCAATTGAATCTTCTGTTATGTCAATTACATCATTAGCAGCATCTACTACCAAACCTACTTCGATATCATCAAGAGCCACAATAATAATTCGGGACAAATCTGTATACTCACATTCCTCTATGCCAAATCTCTTTCTAAGGTCAATAATGGGAGTGACAACACCGCGCAAATTAATTACGCCCTTAACAAACTGTGCAGTACCTGGAATTCTAGTAATATGTTGAACTTTTTCAATCCCATGGACATAATGGACAGAGATTCCATACTCTTTTCCATTTAACTGAAAAACGATTAGTTTAATATCTTTGGAGACTGATTCGGACATTGGACACACCTCTTTTTCGTCGCCTTCTTTACTCATTTATTATCCAAAGGCAGCTGATTATTTAAGCAAGGCATTGCAATCAACGATCAATGCAACCTGACCGTCTCCAAGTATCGTTGCACCTGGAATGGCAAAGACATTTGTTAGGTAATTACCAAATGATTTTAACACCACTTCCTGTTGACCGATAAAGGAGTCTACAACAAGACCTGCCATCTTTTCCCCTTTTCGAATGATGACAATGGAGACGAATTCACTTTCTTCTTTTACAACAGGTACTTCAAATAAGTCTTTTAAGTATAATAATGGAACAATTTTCCCGCGGAAATCGATAACCTTTTGATTATGAGCGTGAAGAATTTCATCCTTTTTAATAATAGCTGTTTCAATGATCGATGATAATGGAATTGCATACTTTTCCATTTGGATTTCAACCAGCATGACCGAAATAATAGATAAGGTCAGCGGCAATTGAATCGAGAAGATTGAGCCTTTTCCAGCCATTGAATCAACTGAAACGTTCCCCCCAAGATTTTCAATCGTATTTTTCACCACATCTAAACCGACTCCGCGTCCAGAAATATCAGAGATTTTGTCTGCAGTTGAAAAACCTGACGCAAAGATTAATTCATAGACCTGCTTGTCCGTTAATGTAGCAGCAACCTGTTCAGTTACAATACCATTTCTCAAGGCAATCTGTAGTACCTTGTCACGGTTAATTCCTGCACCATCATCTTCTATTTCAATAAAAACATGATTGCCGCTATGATACGCCTTAAGCGTAACAGTGCCTTCCTCACTTTTTCCATTCGCTTTTCTTATTGCAGGAGTTTCAATCCCATGATCCAATGAATTGCGGATTAAATGAACAAGGGGATCTCCTATTTCATCAATAACCGTTCGATCAAGCTCCGTTTCAGCACCAATAATTTCTAAATTTACTTTCTTATCCAAATCCCGTGCAAGCTGTCTTACCATGCGCGGAAAACGATTAAAGACCGTTTCAATCGGCACCATGCGCATATTTAAAATAATATTTTGCAGGTCACCAGTATTTCTTGAGATCCGATCAACCGTTTCCTGCAATTCTTGATTTCTAAGCTCTGAGGCAATTTGTTCGAGTCTTCCTCTATCAATCACTAATTCTTCAAATAAATTTAATAGAATATCAAGCCGTTCGATATTCACCCTTATCGTTTTACTAGCTGCTTTTCCACCCGTCCCGGTTTTGTTATGGTCAGGCTCGGTTGACTTTTGTTTACTGTCTAACGTGTTCTCAGGCTGTGTTACAGGCATTTCTTTTGCTTCCTGTTTGTCCGTACTTTGACTTTGCATCATTGCACTAGTATTTGACGCAATAGCTAAAGGAGAAACAACAGTCACCGTAACAACTTCGACTTCAGAAACATTCAGCACTCTCTTTTCAATATCCTGAGGATTCTCCTTCGAAATCAATGTAACTGTAAAGGCTTTATCAAATTGTTCTTCTTCAAGCTGGTCTACGGATGGCAGCGATTTAATAATTTCACCTTGTTTTTCCAGAACCTCAAAAATCATATAGACCCTTGCTGCTTTCAATAAACAATCATCCCGTAAAGCGACAGATACTTCATACGTTGTAAATCCCTGTTCATGAGATTCCTCGATGAGCGTTCGTTCAAATTCATCATAATCAATTTGCACAGCTGTCTTTTCTTCAACCGCTGCAGCTGCTGCAATCTCTTTTTGCGCTTCTAGATAGGCCGCATTTCCTGTTTCTATCATTTTAAGTTTTCCAACAACAATGGAAACATCTCTTTTTCCATCTCCGCCTTCCGCAATAGAATTAACCATTGCTTCCAAATCATCAACAGCCTGAAAAACAACATCTAATAGTTCAGGTGTAACAGAAATTGTATGATGTCTTATTGCATCCAAAACATTCTCCATTTGATGGGTTAGTTTGGCTAGATCATCATACCCCATAGTCGCAGACATCCCTTTTAATGTATGCGCTGATCGAAAAATTTCATTAATAATTGTCATATCATCTGGTTTTTTCTCTAATTCAAGTAAATTATCGTTACAGGCCTGTAAATGTTCTTTACTTTCTTCAATAAAAACTTCTAAGTATTGATTCATATCCACTTGGCTCACACCCCTCGGAATCAAAGATATTTCAAAATTGTCTTGGCTATATGTTCAACATTTACTACGTCATCAATCAGCTCTGTTGCAATAGCTGCCCTGGGCATACCATACACGATACATGTGTCTTCTGATTCAGCTATCGCCTTAACCAGCCCTGTTTTCTTTAATGTAATTAGCCCTTTTGAACCATCCGACCCCATCCCTGTCATAACGACTGCAATCTTCCCGTATCCGGTTAAATCAGAAGCTGTTTCAAACAAAAGGTCAACGGAAGGACAATGCGTAAAGCTAGTTGTTGTATAATCAAGTTGTAAAGCAATTCTATCCCCGGATGGCTTTATTCTTAAATGACAGCCACCCGGAGCAATATAGGCAGTACTATTCTGCAGAATCTCACCATCCTCCGCTTCCTTTACCGTAATACCCGATAGTGAGTTAAGACGGTTAGCTAACGACTTTGTGAAACCAGCCGGCATATGCTGCACAATCACTATTGGAGCAGCTATCTTTTCCGGTAACGCAGAGAGAACCGTTTGAAGTGCACTTGGACCACCTGTGGAGGTTCCAATCAAAATAATCTTATTTGTTATTTGATACCAATTCATTTTTGAATTTGTTTTATTTGGTTCTATTTTACTATATCTTTCATCGGTGATAGTAGTCTTTTTTCCTTCTAAAGGCTTTATTATTTCTTTATTCACATACATGCACTACCTTTCAAAAAGGAATTGCTTTAACCTGACAACAAAATTCGGCTTTTTGAAGTAAGCTGGCCGGTCAAATTCCTGTTGACGATACTTTTCTACCATACTGAATAAAGCCATCGAGGCGGGGGCTTTTTCATTCAACTGAATAAAAGGTGTTTGCTTTTTAACTGCCTGGGGAATAATAGGGTCCTCTGGCAGGACACCAAGCAAAATAGAACCTTTTTCCAAAAAGTGATCGAGTACCTTTGAAATTCTTTGGTACGTATCAATTCCTTCTTGTTCTGTTTGAGCCCGGTTTACAATAATAATAAACGGGATCGTCTTATTGGTGAGTGTGATATATTTCATTGCCGCATACGCATCCGTTATCGAAGTCGGCTCACACGTCGTAATAACAATCACCTCATCAACCGTCAAAATAAATCGTAAGGAGCTTTCACTCATACCGGCGTCCATATCAAAAATCACATAATCATAATCATTTACTAGATTGGAAAACTGCTCAAAAAAGTCTTGTAATGATTCCTCTGTTATTTTTGTCAGCTGGGTTAAGCCAGTCCCGCCTGAAATATAGTGGATGCCGCCGGGTATTACTGTAATCATGTTTTTAAGCGGAACACCATTTGTAAAGAAATCAGCAATAGAATACATGGATGATGACCCCAAAAGGATGTCAATATTCCCCATTCCAATATCCATGTCAACCAAGAGGACTTTATGTCCCTTATTATGTAATGTAATGGAAAAGTTCAAAGAAACATTTGATTTCCCGACTCCGCCTTTACCACTAATAACAGCAATGGTTTTTGTATTGATGTTGGAATGCTGCTGTAATTTTTCTCTTAATCTTTCTGCTTGATCTTCCATGTTAATCGACTCCAATTATGCGATTTACTACATTCTCAGGAGTAGCTGTAATAAAATCATCTGGTACATTTTGACCATTTGTTATGTATGCGACTGCCTTTTCCTTTTTATAGATCATATTAAAAAGTGAGCCAAACGTCGACGTTTCATCCGCTTTAGAAAATATCATTTTATCAATCGTGATAAGTGAAAATTGTTGATAAATTTCCTCCATATCAATTTGTTTCGATGTTAGTGAAAGGACAAGAAAGGTTTCGATATCCTTTTGAAAATCAATAATTTGATTCAAGTCTTCCACATATTTGCGGTTTCGAAAATTCCTTCCTGCTGTGTCAATAAACACTAGATCATAATCAGAAAAGATTTGCGCTGCTTTTTGAAAATCCTCTAGATTATAGCAAACCTCAATTGGGACATTTAGAATATTTGCATACGTTTTTAATTGTTCAATAGCTGCAATCCGATATGTATCCGTAGTAATGAAAGCTACCTTTTTTTTATATTTCAAGATACAGTCTGCAGCTACCTTAGCTAACGTTGTTGTTTTCCCAACCCCTGTTGGTCCAACAACAAGAATGTATTTCTTCGCAAAGGAAATTCCGCCAAAAGGCAAATGGTTAATTTGCTTGATTAAATAATCTCTTGCCCATTTCCGTACTTCATCACGAGACATTTCCCCACCGTTAGTATACCAAAGCTCGATGGAAGCCTTCATTAGGGAATCCATCAACTCCTGATCAATTCCCTGATTAGTCAACCATCGTTTTGTATCTTGAATTGGATCCGGCAAAGGAATCCCTTCATTACTTTCAAGCTTTACATTTTTAAGAAGCGCCTTTAACTCGGTCAATTCTTTTTGCAGGTCTTCTGAGAGCAATGCATTTTGATTATCGGCGCTTTTCTTAATAGGTGTTTTCGTCGGAGGTGCTAACGTTTCTACAGGCTTCTGTTTTTCTTTTATAGCAGGTTTATTCTGTTCTCCTGGCATTGCATCAAGAGCAGCAATAACCTCAATGCTGTTCTTCTTAAAAAGTCCTAGAAATCCGCCTGTTTGAATCACTCTTGAGTTTAGTATGATGGCTTCATTGCCAAGTTCGCTTCGTATGAGCTTCATGGCTTCCGGCATTGAAGCAGCTCGATATTTTTTTACCTTCAATCTATATTCACCACCCCAACACTTTGAACTTCAACATTAGCTTCCAACTCATTGTAAGATAGAATTGGAATTTGCGGAAAATAACGCTCCGTTAATTGGCGGACATACATACGGACAGCGGGAGAACATAGAACAATTGGCGAATTCTCCATTAACGAAAGATGTTCAACTTGTGCTGCAATAGACTCTAATATTTGCTGTGATGCTTGTGGATCTATGGCTAAATAGTTTCCATGCTCCGTTTGTTGTATTCCATCAGCAATCACTTTTTCAACTTTTCCTGATAACGTTACAACCTTTAATAGATCATTTCCTTGTAAAAATTGATTTGTTATTTGGCGTGCTAGCGATTGTCTTACATATTCTGTCAATAAATCGGTATCAGAAGTAATCTTCCCAAAATCAGCCAGCGTTTCAAAGATAATTGGTAAATTACGAATGGAAATATTTTCTCTTAGTAGTTTAGCCAAAACCTTTTGAACTTCTCCAATAGAAAGTGGATTTGGCGTTACCTCTTCGACAAGTATCGGATAATTCTCTTTAAGGTGGTCAATCAATTGTTTTGTTTCCTGTCTGCCTAATAAATCGTATCCATTTGTTTTGATAACCTCTGTGATATGTGTAGATACAACTGATGGCGGATCAACAACCGTATAACCGAGGATTTCTGCTTCCTCTTTCATATCTTCGGTTATCCATTTTGCAGGCAGACCGAAAGAAGGCTCGATTGTATCAATTCCAACAATTGAATCATCATCAGTACCCGGACTCATGGCTAAATAATGATCTAATAGCAGCTCACCATGCGCCATCTCGATGCCTTTTATTTTCAATCGATATTCGTTTGGCTGTAATTGAATATTATCTCGGATTCGTACAACAGGAATGACTAAGCCAAGTTCGATAGCAAGCTGTCTTCGAATCATGACAATTCGATCAAGTAGGTCTCCACCTTGGTTTGTATCAACAAGCGGTATTAAACCATAGCCAAATTCAAATTCAATTGGGTCCATGTTTAACAGGCTCACAACGCTTTCAGGACTTTTCATTTCATCTGTCTCAACGTCTTCAGCAGCATCTGGCAGGAGTTCTTTTGCTTGCTCAGGTATATTTGTAAACCTCCAGCCAGCAAAAATCAGAAGTCCGGCAATCGGAATGGTCAAAACATCATTAATAGGCGTAAATAACCCTAAACAGAGAATCGTCCCACCAGTTACATACAGCATTTTAGGAAAGTTTAGCAATTGGGATACAATATCCTCACCTAGATTTCCATCTGATGTAGCTCTTGTTACAACGATTCCTGTTGCAGTAGAGATTAATAATGCAGGTACCTGGCTTACAATTCCATCGCCTACCGTTAATAGAGAAAAGTGGCTTGCTGCGTCTGCAATGCCCATACCCTGCTGCAGGACACCAATAATAATTCCAAAAATCAAGTTAATTAATACGATGATTATACCAGCTATTGCATCCCCTTTAACAAATTTACTGGCACCATCCATTGAGCCATAAAAATCTGCCTCGCGGCTGACTTTTTCACGTCTTTCCCTAGCCTGTTGTTCAGAAATCATTCCCGCATTCAAATCAGCATCAATACTCATTTGCTTACCTGGCATGGCATCCAGCGTAAATCGCGCAGCTACTTCAGATACACGTTCAGAACCTTTTGTAATAACAATGAAATTAATGATAACCAAAATAAGGAAAACAACCATACCAACAATTAAATTCCCACCGACAACAAAGGATCCAAAGGTTTCAACTACTCCACCAGCATCACCATGTGTAAGAATTGCTCTCGTAGTTGAGATATTCAGTCCTAAGCGAAACAGTGTCAAGAGCAGCAAAAGAGATGGGAATACAGAAAATTGGAGCGGCTCTGTCATATTCATTGATGTTAACAGAACTAACAATGCTAACGAAATATTTATAATAAGTAAAATACTTAATAACCATGTCGGAAGAGGAATAATGAGCATCGCAACAATCATGATGACGCTTATTATGACAATTAAATCTCTTGCTTTCATGTTATTCCCTCCCCATAAGTAAAGCACAATGCCTGATTCTTTATTCCTAGCTGTACATCTGCATTTCTGTTTGCAATGTCAGATTCATCCCCCAAAAGCTACTTGACCATTTTTTTCGTTCGGTATACATAGGCTAAAACTTCAGCGACCGCTTTAAAAAATTCTTCAGGAATGACATCCCCGATATCGGTTTGACTATATAGAGCCCTTGCCAACGGTCGATTTTCAATCATGATAACTTCATTTTCCTTAGCGACTAATTTGATTTTCTGAGCCACAAAATCAACACCCTTTGCCACGACAAACGGTGCATCAAATTTGGTTTCATCGTATCTTAAAGCAATTGCATAATGAGTTGGATTAGTAATAATGACATCTGCATTCGGGACCTCCTGCATCATACGGCTCATCGCCATTTCACGCTGCTTTTGCTTAATCTTTGACTTGATTAGCGGATCCCCTTCGGAATTCTTATATTCGTCTTTAATATCCTGCTTTGACATTCGGATATTTTTTTCAAAATCATATTTTTGGTAAAGAAAGTCCAGAAGAGCTAAAAATAATAAGGCGCCACCTGCATACAACCCCATCTTAACAGTCAAATCTGCTAGAAAGGCAAACGCAGCCCCAACTGTTTTTTGAGATAATGTCAAGATTTCATCCAAGCTGTTCCAGATTACTAGAAAGGTAATCATACCGACAATGCAAATTTTTAAAATGGACTTTAAAAATTCAACAATTGAGCGAAGTGAGAAAATACGCTTAAATCCTTTAATCGGATCTATTTTTTCTAGTTTCATCTGAATCGCTTCCGTTGAAAAAATGAACCCGACCTGAAAATAATTAGCTGCCACACCCGCCACCAAAGCCACCAGCATAATGGGACCGACAAAAAGAACCAGTTCTTTTAACAGCTCGATAAGGATCATAAAAATCGTTTCTTCTGTCAAATCCATCAGCATATAATCTTGAAAAGAATGCTCAAGAATAGATACTAGTTTTTTCAATAAATACGAACCGGCAAATAAAAAAAACATAAAAACAGCAAGTAAACCAATTGCAGTATTCACATCTTGGCTTTTTGCAACCTGACCCTTTTTTCTTGCATCCGTTCTCTTTTTAGGAGTTGCTTTTTCTGTTTTCTCACCGGCAAAAAATTGCAAATCCAATGTAACTAGTTTCAATGTTACAGACCCCCAAGAAGATTCAACAGCCCTCTCATTGTAGTCAGCATCGTTTCAAAAATTCGCGAAACAACAGCCATCATCGTGCCCATAACGACTATTAATATCAAAAAGCTGACACCAATTTTCAGCGGAATTCCCACTACAAAGATATTTAACTGTGGAAATGTTCGTGCAGTAATACCAAGTGCAACATCAACAAGAAACAGGCTCCCTACAATCGGCAGAGACATTTGCAGTGCGATCATAAACATCGTACTAAATGATTTTAATATAAATTGCAGCATTTTCTCAGACCCTAGCGGCAGCCAAGCCTTATCAAGCGGAATAAATTGATAGCTATAATAAATTCCATCTATGATTAAATGATGTCCGTTAACCATTAAAAGAAAAAATAAGCTAATGATATATAAATACTGACCCATCAGGGGGCTTTGGGCTCCTGTTTGCGGATCCATCACATTCACCATGCCAAATCCCATTTGAAAATCAATAAATCCACCTGCTGTTTGGATTGCAGACATAATCAAATAGGCTATGAAACCTAGAAGAATGCCAATTAGTGCTTCCTTAAGGATTAGCAAAATATAAAATCCATCAATTTCTAACACAGCCGCATCTACATCAGCAAACAAAATCATAGCTAAAAAAAAGCCAAACCCTACTTTAAAAGTAGTCGGGATTGTCCGATAAGAAAAAAGAGGCATCATTAAGAAAAAGGATGTTACCCTGACAAATATGAGCAAAAATACAGGGAACATTTCGATTATCTCCACCATAACAATCAGCCTATAAACCTAATTAAATTTGAAAATATATTGTTTGTATACGAAATTAAATGGCTGAGCATCCAAGGGCCAAAAAATACAATACCCAATAATACAGCGACAATTTTCGGAATAAACGCTAATGTTTGTTCTTGAATTTGTGTTGTAGCCTGAAAAATACTTACGACCAATCCAACGACAAGTGCAAGTGCCAAAAGCGGGCCGCTAATCAAGAGAACGACCCATATTCCTTCTTCCGCTATTTCAATGACCGTTTCAGGAGTCATTCTTTTCACCTACTTAAAAACTTTGTAGCAGAGATTTCACAACTAAGTTCCATCCATCTACAAGGACAAATAACAAGATTTTAAACGGTAATGAGATCATAACAGGAGGAAGCATCATCATCCCCATAGACATTAAAACACTGGCCACCACCATATCGATCACTAAAAAAGGGATAAAGATCATAAACCCTATTTGAAATGCTGTTTTCAGCTCACTGATCGCAAAGGCAGGAACAAGAGCAGTAAGCGGTATATCCTGAATCGACTTAGGGCTTTCTGTTTTTGCATAATTTAGAAATAATGCCAAATCCTTTTGTCTGGTATTCGCACTCATAAACTCCTTAAATGGAACAACAGCTTTATCATAGGCCTGTTCTAAATTGATTTCATTGTTAAATAAGGGTGTCAATGCCTCTGTATTTACCTCCTGAAAGGTAGGTGCCATAATAAAGAAGCTCAAAAACAATGATAATCCAATAATTACCTGGTTTGGCGGCATTTGCTGTGTGGCAAGAGCCGTTCTGACAAAGGACAGTACAATGACGATTCTGGTAAAACAAGTCATTAGGATCAGAATACTCGGTGATAGAGAGAGAACCGTTAATAAAAGTACAAGCTTTACAGACGTAGATACATTTTCAGGTGAACTATTGTTAAAAAACTCCATGAACTCATTCATTGCTTGTCCGAACCCTTCTCTTTCTCTATTTCATCGTATAGTTCCTGTCTCCCTTTTGATAGATCACCTAACTGCTTTTTAAGCAAAGATTGAAAACTGCTGCTCTCATTCTTTTTCTCGGAACTACCGCTCTTCTTCATCAATACCTTTGACAGTATATCACCAGGTTGTGTCAGCTGATCCATTCTGCTGTTATAAGCAGAAAGCAGCGCTTCATATTCTTGCAGATCATCAATTTCCTTTATCAATTGGACATTTTCCCCAACACCGACCACAAGAATTTTCTTTCCTACTTTGATTAATTGAACAGATCGGTTTGCACCAAGTGTTGCACCGCCTAAATTTTCTATTAGTTGCGAACCTTTATATAAATGTCCTTTTTTATTAACAAACTTCAAAATAATATAAAGCAGTGCGACAACAAAAACGGTTGCTGCTATCATTTTGATAAAATCCCATATTGTTAATCCTACCGTACGATTAGCAGCTGATTGATTTGAATCAGTACTGTCAGTTGTCATACTCTGTTTTGTATCCAATTGTTCTCCACATGCATCAGGTTGTTCCAAGCAGTCTTTTACACTTTTATTAACTTGCTCTGCTGAGGTTTGTGTCTGAAACCCCAATAGAGCAAGTATAAGAAAAAAGACTATGAAACAGAATTGTTTGTTACGCAACATCCTGCACCCTCTAAAAATAAGTCTTAACCAAGCGTCTTCGAGATGGCTTCCAATACACGGTCAGCTTGAAATGGTTTAACAATAAAATCCTTTGCCCCCGCTTGAATCGCATCAATAACCATAGCCTGCTGTCCCATTGCAGAACACATGATCACCTTAGAATTTGGGTTCATTTTTCTAATTTCTTTTAATGCAGTGATACCATCCATTTCAGGCATCGTGATATCCATTGTAACAAGGTCAGGATGCAGTTCTTTATATTTTTCAACAGCCTGTTGACCATCTGCAGCTTCCCCGACAACCTCATAGCCATTCTTTGTTAATATATCCTTTATCATCATCCTCATAAATGCAGCATCATCTACAACTAAAATTCTATGCGCCATTAATCTTCTACCCCCATAGTGATTTTTGTATTGATCTTGTTGAAATGATTTAACTTTACGTTATTTTAGCTTTTTGATTCGGTCTGATTGGCTAATAATGTCAGTAACCCTAACACCAAAGTTTTCATCAATCACAACCACTTCTCCCTTGGCGATCAATCTGCTGTTGATAAGAATATCGACTGGTTCACCAGCCAGCTTATCTAGTTCAATGATTGAACCAGGAGACAGCTCAAGTATTTCTTTCACTGACCTTTTCGTTCGGCCTAATTCAACCGTAACTTGTAACGGTATATCAAGCAGCATATCAAGGTTTTTTGGTTCATTTTCTTGCATATGGTACGGTTCAAAATTTGAGAACATCGCCGGCTGTACATTTGGTTGAACACCAGGATGATTCGCAGAACCAAAATGCTGTGGACCAATAGGTTGATTCACAGGATTCGCACCCATTTGATTACCCGAATAATTCTGTTGGTAAAAAAACTGTTCATGCTGCTGGCTGCCTGAACCAAAAGGAGCCTGTACCGTATTGCTTTGTTGTCCAGGATAGTCAAGCTGGTTTTGAGACACTTGATTATTCTGCAGTTCCTGATAGTTTTCAACAGGCTGCGGTGGTACATTCACATCTTGAATGGTATCTGCAATCGGGTTTAATAATTCATCTACTAACCCTTTGGCAAAGTCGAGCGGAAGCAGCTGCATAATATTGGAATCAATTAAATCACCAATTTTTAAGCGAAAAGAGACCTTTACCAGCTTATCTTCATTTGGAATTTTATCAGTTCCAGTACCTTGGAGCATATCTAATATATCAATAGAAGGTGGCGAAATATCCACTCGTTTACTAAAGATGGTTGACATTGATGTTGCTGCAGAGCCCATCATTTGATTCATGGCTTCTTGAACTGCACTCATTTGGATTTCGTCCATCATCTCCGATGGGTTTCTTCCATCACCTCCAAGCATTAAATCCGCAATAATAGCGGCATCACTTTGTTTAATCACTAATAAATTCGTACCGGAAAAGCCTTGTGTATAGCTTACTTGAATGGCTACATACGGATGAGGAAATTCCTCGGTTAATCGATGCTGTAGTACAACTGAAACTTCCGGAGTTGTAATATCAACCTTTTGATTTAATAGAGTAGACAACGCAGTAGCAGAGCTTCCAAATGAAATATTGCCTATTTCTCCCAGCGCATCTTTTTCCATTTCAGATAAAAATTCATCCATATTGAAATCAGAAGTGACCACAGATACATCATCACTACCTCTGAGTAAAGCATCAATCTCTTCCTGTGAAAGCATTTCATTACTCATGTTCGTCATCTCCCCCCTTCCATGTATCTAATACTTGAAGCGCTAATTTTTTATTCATTTTCCCTGGCTGCCCGACGAATTTAGGAACCTCGCCAACTTTTAACAGTAAAGGTTCATCAATCGATTGATTTAATTCAATCACATCGCCAATATCAAGCATGAGAAAATCCTGTATCGATATGTTTGCCGAACCCAGCTCGACTGAAATGGGGATTTCCGCCTGTTGAATTTTCTTTTCAATCCGTTTGACCTCTTCCGGCTCCCGGACTTTTTTGTCTGTCTGCATCCAATATTGAATCGATAATTTGGGTATAATCGGCTCGAGCACAACATGTGGTATACAGATATTAATCATCCCACTCGTATCTGCAATGGCCGTATTCAGAGAAATGACAACAACCGTCTCATTTGGTGATACCATGCGTAAGAACTGTGGATTCACTTCAAATTCTGACAAAATTGGGTCTATCTCAACAATGGTTTCCCATGCTTCTTGAAGATAATCACATGCCTTTTCAAAAATAGCTGACATAATCTTTGTTTCGATTTCTGTTAAGTTATCTACCTTATTAATACTTGTCCCCTTACCACCCATCATTCTATCCATCATGGCATACGCAATATTAGGATTGACTTCCATTAGGATTCGACCTTCTAACGGTGGGACATCAAATACATTTAGTATCGTCATTTTTGGTATGGAGCGAATAAATTCTTCGTATGGAATTTGATCAGCAGATGCGACACTAATTTGGACATATGTTCTTAATTGAGCAGAAAAAAAGGTTGTTAAGAGTCTTGCGAAGTTTTCATGGATCCGCGTTAAGCTGCGGATTTGGTCTTTTGAAAAACGCAGAGCCCTTTTGAAGTCATATACTTTTACCCGCTTCTCATCTTCCTCTTTCTTTAATTCATCTGCATTCATTTCCCCTGTTGACAGCGCGGACAATAATGCATCTATCTCATGCTGAGAAAGTACATCTCCTGACATCAAACTCACCTCCATGTATTAAACTTTTCTTGGGATGTCTCTTACTGGAGGAGGAATTGCGTGATATACACCTTTTCAACTTCACCATCCTGCATAACCTCATTGATACCAGTCTTAAGCTTTTCTTCCAGCTGCATTTGACCTTCTTTCCCTTTTATCGTGTCAGAAGTTAGTTCAGATAATTCCAGGATAATAATATTGTTCACTTGAAAATTACGTTTTTCTAATTCTTCTTTCGCTTCTTTACTATCTGTTTGAATTTTAAATGAAATACGGATAAAAGCATCATCAGCAAGGTTCGTTGTAATTTCCGGAATATCTACAGAAGCCTCAAGGACTTCATCAATCGTCGGTTCTGCATTTTTATCTTGACCATTATGATTCAACACCATTACAACAGCCACTGCTCCAACTAGGGCAATCGCAACAAGAAGGATTAACATGATCATGACAAGCTTATTATTCTTCACTATCATTTCCCCCTATCTGTTGACCAAGAAGATTTACAGTTTGGTAGAATTCACGAATCAACTCCAGCACCTTATCTTCCTTTTCTTTGACAATATACTTACTGCCATTTGTCAGTGTAATGGTTGTATCTGGAAAAGACTCTATTGTTTCTATGTATAACGCATTAATTATAAATGGTTTCCCGTTTAATCGCGATACTCTAATCACTGTTAAATTAAGGGTTAAAGGAGGCCCTTTAACCCTATCCCTCCCTTAAATTAGCGTTTTAGATTTACTAATTCCTGCAGTATTTCATCTGATGTTGTGATAATTCTTGTATTAGCCTGGAATCCCCGCTGTGCTACAATCATGTCGGTAAATTCTTCCGAAAGGTCAACGTTTGACATTTCCAGAGCACCAGATACGATGGTACCTTGTCCGTTGGCTCCTCCAGGAACATCTACTTTTGGATCCCCAGAGTTCGTTGATTCTTGATAGTTATTAGCACCAACTTTCTCTAACCCACCGTTATTGGCAAATTTAGCAATTGAAATCTGACCAGCTGTTTGCAGAGCACCTGCATTATCTATATAAGAAACGGTACCGTCATTACCGATACTGAAGCTTTTTGCATTAGTAGGAATGTTTATTTTTATTTTTCCCTGACCTTGAAGATATTTCCCATCAGAATTGACAACATTTCCTTCATCGTCTAAATAAAAATTACCTGCCCGTGAATAAGTCTTTTCATTTCCATCTCCTTTGGCAAGGATAAAATATCCATCACCTGATATAGCTAAGTCCAATGTTCTAGCAGTGGTTTGTAAGCTTCCTTGAGTGTCTATGGTATCGATAGTCGATAACTGTGATCCTAATCCCACCTGCTTAGGATTAACACCACCCATTTGTGTCGTAGTAGAAGGTGCACTAGCACCGGAAATACTTTGACTCACCAAATCCTGGAACGTTACACGGCCTTTTTTGAATCCGTAAGTGTTAACATTTGAGATATTATTTCCGATTACATCTAATTTTGTTTGAAAGTTTTTCATTCCGCTGATTCCGGAATACATTGATCTTAGCATGTCCCATTTCTCCCTTCAGAACTAGCTGCGTCAGTCGGTCGGCAGCTTTAAGGCTTCCTTATAGGTCCAGCCTTATTCATCCATTAAAATTGTGCCATTGATGTTCGTGAATATTTGAGTTGCGGCTTCAGCCCTGTTCATGGCTGTAATAACCGTATTATTTTTCGCACTGACAATTAAGGCCGCATCTTCTAAAAGTACAAGGGATTCTTTCACGCCCATGTTTTTAGCCTGCTTCACTTTTTCATCAATCTGCTCCCAGCGTGCCTCATTAATGGTAATGCCTCTTTGTTCAAGCCTCTCCTTAGCATGCTTTGATATCGTTAGTTTATCTTGATTCGGTTTGATCGCCGATTGGAGTTCCGCTGCAAAGGATGTACCAGACTGCTGGTCTGATTTTTGCATTTTTTTCATATTTCCCTGAATAAGTGGCTGTGTCAGCGGTCTGTATACTCGCATGAAATACCCCCTTTATTCGATTTTAATCATTTGTGATGCTGTTATTGCCGTGTTATCTGCATCGTCTAATTGAAAGGCTGCTTTTCCATTTTTAAACGAAACTGATTTGATTGTGGCAGTTACTTCCTCATTTGATTCATTTACGAACGTTACTTTTTTGCCAATCATCATGCTCGCTTGAATCATGTTTGACTCAGGAGTGGTTTCGTTTACTTGTGAAATATTGGCCGGTTCAAGCTCTGTACCGTCTTCAAGAATAAAAAGTACATTTTCATCCTTATACTGAATACTCGCAACCTTACCTGACCCTTCCTTCACTTCTTGTGTACCATCCTCTCGTTCGATCAGTTTATGCCAGGTAATCTCTTGACCAACAAATTGATTATAGGAAATGAGTAAACTTTGCTGCTGCTGTGACATAAACCGTTCGAGCGTACTGTTCATATTTGTCATCTGCTCCAAAGAAGAAAATTGTGCCATTTGAGCAATAAACTCAGTATCCTGCATTGGGTTTGATGGATCTTGATTTTGCAGCTGTGTCATTAACAGCTTTAAAAAGTCATCCTTACCTAGCTCTGATGACCCAGTCTTCCTTTCCGCCTTCTGGTAATTGGAGAGATAAAGATTAGAATCAATAGTATTGGTCATTTGCTTTCACTCCTACGCTTCTACATTTAACAGGACTTCCTCGAAAGAAGCAGCAAGCGACTGATTTCCACCACTTTCCTGCTTTTCATCCTGCTGGCCCGGCTGCTGTTGTTCCGGCTCCTTTTGTGGATCTCGATTAAAGAATCGCTCCTGTTGAAACTGCTGAGCAATTTCAATTTTTTCCACTTGAAGATTTTGAGAAACAAAAGCCTGCTTTAGACTTTGAATTTGCGATTCTAATAGATCCTTAGCATTTGCAGTTGTAGTTAAAATTTTTGCTGTCAGTAAAGAATCCTGCTGTGTTAATTCAATTCGTAACGCCCCTAAATGTTCTGGGTACAGCTTAATAAACAGCTTTTGACTCCCGCCTGAAGTAATGAACTGACTTTTGGCCAGGATCGATTCGAATTGTTTGATGAGCTGATCTTTTGTAACCATTTGACCTGATTGCTCCTGCAGCAATACTAATTGGTCCTGTTTTGACAGGAATGAAAGAGAATGCATCTGACCACTTGGATTAAACCTGGTGTTATAGTTTCCATCTGTCGAACTCTTAATCTCTTCAGACTGATTTAATTCTTTTACAAGCGGAGCAAACACTTTATCTAGCAATTCTGCTTTGCTATTAGAAGAATTTCCGTTCAAAATAGCTTCTAGCTGATCAGTAGTTTTTTGTAGAAGCTTTTCCATCTGTAAATTGTTTTCATTGGGCTTTTCATAGTGTAAAAGTAATTCAAGAAGTTTGAAGGTTTTGGCTAACTGAATTCCTTGCTGGTCTGTCGTAAACGTCGTTTGATCGATATTTACTGCCGGTAGAAGTCCAAGCACTGACATCAATGCTTCATTTAAATCCATGTCAGGCAACTTCTCTAGTAGCTCCGAAAGCTCTTCCCCAGTTTGAAGTTTATTTCCATCATTCTTTTCTACTTTCAACCCCTGTAAGAAACCCTTTATTGCCGATTTTAATTCAGCTTCATCTAGATGCAGCTCATCTAAAATTAGTTTAGATACATCAGCATTTCCTTCTCCAAGCAATTGCTCTATTATGGCACTTCCTGATTCAATTTCGGTTAAGTCAGAGGCTTGTAATAGCTGGACAATTTCTTTAAGCTCTTCACTCGAAAGCATAAGTGTGTCCTGACTTGTAGACAGTTCCCTTTCGCCGCTTGTTTTTGGCTGCCCCAGACCGGATAATATATGAGCAAATCCTTGTTTATTAGAAATGTTCGTTTTTGCTGTTTGCGATACAGGAGATTGTGAAATACTGCCTAATGCTCCGATTTGCATCTCTACTAATTCACCTCCTTTCAGTACATAATTAAATCGATGTCTATTCTCTACTGCTGTTATTTGTTAATAATGCTGTATATTTAGCTGCATCTGCCGCATTCATTTTTTCAAGTATTGCTGCTAATATATCGGGCTTTAAGCTTGATAATATTTTTAATGCTTCATCATCATTCATTTCAGCAATAATAGGTGCTGCCTTTTTGGCTGAAATGGATTCAAATGTATTGACAATATCATTAAAGCTCTGCTGTCCTGTCTTCTCGTCTAAAAGCAACTCATCTATTTGTGATTGTAATTGTTCCTTTTCCAGCAGAAGTGTCTCAATTTCTGAATCTTTTCCTTTTATGTCTGCTTCAAGTTTTGCGATAGCCGCTTCTCTATCTTTCATTTCTGCCTTCAACTTTGTTACTGAACTTTCCGCTTCATTAAGTGCCTGCTTATCACTCGCTTCTTCCCTTGTCGGTACAAACGGAATTTTGTCTCGAAGCTCGTCAGCTTTTTCAAATACATTTATACCTGCAACAGTTAATACAAGGACAGCTACAGTTAAGGCAAATAAGGCCGGAATGACAATCACTACAAAAAACCATTGTATTTTACTGTATTTCTTTTCTTCCTGTTCTTCTATTAACTTTTCCATGGTTACACCTAGCTTCCTCGATGTACAAAGTGTTGAATCGAGATATCGTCCATTTGTTTCGCTTCCACCTGCTTTACTTCATCCAGGAACTCACGCAAGCCCTTTTCCTTCATTTTTTCATATTTTTTCACTTCGATATTCCTTTGCATCAGCTTTTCCTGTTGAAAAATCATATGATTACGGGCATTCAACACCATTTGCTGATATTGCTCAATTGATTTTTGCAGGTTTACAATAAATTGCTGATGATGTCTTATCTCCTGAACAGGTAAGCCGCTTACAAGCTTCATTGACTGATAGCTTTCTAGATCCTCTTTCTTTTTCAGCAATTCATAAAGCTTTTCAGCTACTTCTTCAAATCGCTTTACTGAATCATTATAGACAGTAAGTGCTTCGTTTTTCTCGCGTTCCTTCACAGACATAATTTTTTCAAGCTTAAATTGGTACCCCATGATGTTATTCTCCATTTCCGATTAATTGATATAAGGTATTGACACTATCCTTTAAGGACATCTTTTCATGGGTTGCCTGCTTTAAAAAGGAAATAATCTCAGGATATAATTGGATGGCCGTGTCTATCTCCCTTGAAGATCCCTTTTTATATGCACCAATATTAATTAAATCCTCTGCATTATAATACGTACTTAAAAGCTCCCTTAGCCTCTCAGCTGATTTAACATGTTCCCGATTAACGATATTATTCATCACGCGGCTGACGCTTTTTAGTACATTAACGGCAGGATACTGACCTTTATTTGCCAGGCTTCGATCAAGTACAAAATGCCCGTCAAGTATGCCTCGTACTGTGTCAGCTATCGGCTCATTCATATCATCACCATCAACAAGAACGGTATAAAAAGCAGTAATAGAACCAAGTTCATTTGTTCCTGTTCGCTCCAATAACTTTGGTAGTAAAGCGAAAACAGATGGTGTATATCCTTTTGTCGTAGGGGGTTCGCCTATTGCCAGTCCAACTTCCCTTTGTGCCATGGCAAACCGCGTGACAGAGTCCATCATTAACATCACATTCATACCTTGATCGCGAAAATATTCAGCAATTGCTGTGGCTGTAAGGGCTCCTTTTATACGCATCAAGGCAGGCTGATCAGAGGTTGCTACAACAACTATGGAACGCTGCAATCCCTCTGACCCAAGATCTTTCTCGATAAATTCTCGTACCTCTCGGCCCCGTTCACCAATCAAGGCTATAACGTTTAAATCAGCTTTTGTATTTCGTGCCACCATCCCAAGCAGTGTACTTTTACCCACACCACTTCCGGCAAAAATACCGACACGCTGACCATTTCCAACCGTTAATAAACTATCAATCATCCGTACACCTACTTCGATTGGTTCAGATATCGGCGGCCTTTTTAACGGATTTGGCGGGGATTGCTCTGTAGGTACAGTGATTAGACCCTTTGGTAAATCGTTTCCGTCAAGTGGGTTTCCTAATGCATCAATTACATTGCCAATTAACGCAGACCCAACTTTAATTTCTAGCGGCTTCAATGTAGCTTCGACAAGGCTGCCCGGCGCAATATCATTTACAGATGTATAGGGCATCAGAATGACAATTTCCCCCTTAAACCCTACCACCTCTGCTTGAATCACCCTGTGTTTTCGATGTCGGACGTGGATAAGACACAAGTCTCCAATCGAGCTTTCTGGTCCTTGCGATTCAATCATAAGACCGACAACTTGTTTGACTCTCCCATACCGTTTATAGGAGTCAATGTCATCAAGACTGTGAACTAATTCAGCTGCCTTCATGATGATCACGCTCCAGCCATTCAGACAGTTTTCGTTTTATTTCTGAAACCTGGGTATCGATACTTGCATCAATACGGCCATATGGAGATTCTAACCGGCAGCTGCCTTCAGATAAATCACTATCCGGATAAATAAAAAGCGTTGTATCATGTGGAAAAACAGCTAGCAGTTCTTCCTTTTTGGAAAGAAGGTATTCGTAGTTTTCAGGATGTACGTGTATTTCCACTTCCTGAAATTCCTTTACCTCCCGGACTGCCTTTTTTACCAGTGATAAAAAGTAACCATGATCATCTTCAATCTTTTGATTAACAATTTTCTCAGCAATTCCCACGGCCAATTCTAAAATGGTGTTTTCGGATGTGTCTAAATATGCATGATAATCCTTTTGGGCAGCATGAATGATTTGTTCAGCTGACTGCAGTTTTTCTTGATACTCAGAATATCCCTTCGTTTCACCTTGCACCCAACCAGCACTATAGCCTTCTTCCCTGGCTTGATTTATCAACAATTCCCGTTCCTCTATCCATGCATCCCGGGCTTGCTGCGCCTGAGCAAAGAGTTGTTCGGCCTCACTTTTTGCCTGCGACTTGATTCTGTCGGCTTCAAGCAGTGCCTCCTCAATTATTTGAAAAGAGGTTTCTGATTCTGGTTCTGGGGCTGCCTTTGCAGAGAAATCCTCATTTACTTCAGGGATATTAAATAATTTTATTGAAATGACTTTTTTATCTGATGGGGCATCCGGCCATTGTGACTTAATGAGCCTAGACAATGATATCATCTCCTCCACCACGGGCTATGACAATTTCTCCTGCTTCTTCTAAACGGCGTATGATTGCAACAATCCGTGATTGAGCTTCTTCTACATCACGTAATCGAACAGGGCCCAAATACTCCATTTCTTCCTTAAATGTTTCAACCATTCGTGTTGACATGTTTTTAAAGACTGTTTGCTTCACTTCATCACTAGATACTTTGAGTGATAGTAAAAGATCTTCATTTTCACATTCACGAATAATCCGTTGAATGGAACGATTATCCAATGTAACAATATCTTCGAAAACAAACATTCGTTTTTTAATTTCTTCGGCCAGTTCGGGATCCTGTATTTCGAGTGCATCTAATATCGTTCTCTCAGTTGTTCTATCAACACCATTTAAAACCTCAACAACAGCCTCAATACCACCTGTTTGCGTGTAGTCCTGCGTAACCGTTGTTGACAGCTTTCGTTCTAATATCTGTTCGATCTCATTTATTATTTCTGGAGACGTGCTGTCCATAACGGCAATTCGTTTTGCAATATCCGCTTGCATCTCCTGTGGCAGCTCTGATAGGATTTGACCAGCCTGCTGCGCATCTAAATAGGAAAGAATTAAGGCAATGGTTTGCGGGTGCTCATTTTGAATAAAATTTAGAATCTGGGCAGGGTCCGCCTTTCTGGCGAAGTCAAAAGGACGTACCTGTAATGAAGACGTAAGGCGGTTTAAAATAACAGTTGCCTGCTCTTCACCAAGCGCCTTTTCAAGAACGGTTTTTGCATAACCAATCCCGCCCTGTGCAATATAATCCTGTGCAAGCGCGATTTGATGGAACTCTTCCACTACTTCTTCCTTAGCCTGACTGTCCACCCTTTTTACTCCGGAAATTTCTAAGGTTAATTTTTCAATTTCTTCTTCGCTTAAATGCTTATAAACTGATGCAGAAACATCAGGACCGAGAGAAATTAAAAGAATGGCCGCCTTTTGCTTTCCACTTAATTCCTTTTGTTCTTTTCTCGCCATCTTAATCCTCTCCCTTTAGTCCTCAGCTATCCATGAGCGCAACAGTTTTGCAAATTCCTCCGGCTTTTCCTTTGCCATTTTTTCTAGCTGTTTTTTGCGGAGACTGTTTTCCGTTTCATGACTTTCATTTACATCAGGAACTTCAATAGGCTGAATGAAATCTTCCATACTAACCTCTTCTTCCTTAATGCGCTGTCTACGGGCTCTCATAAACAGGAATACCAACAATCCAATTACCGCAACAAGCACTCCACCAATAGCATAAACCCACCATGGAACTCGGAACTTCTCTCCATCATCAAATGTAACTTTTCCTTTAAAAGGCTGAACAGATACAGATATTTTTTGATTAATGTCATCATCTGTTAGCTCAGGATTTTCATTTTTATCAATGGAAGTTCTAACAATCGTTGCAAGCATATTTTTAATATCGTCTATTCGTTCCCCAGATAATGATTCAGGATTATCCGCTTCTGGCGGCTCTACCATCACCTGAATCCCGAGATCTCTCACCTTGTACGGACTTTCAACAATTTCTTTTCGAATTCTATTAATCTCGTAATTAATCGTATCATCTACTTTTTCGTAATCACCGTTATTAGTACTTCCAGATGCTTCCGTATATCCAGTATCTCCTGTTGTCTCTGCTTGAGGAACTCCTTCAGGTGCATTGCCCGTACCTGTGTACGCTTCGGTAATTTTTTGGGCGCTGATTGCAATCCCTTCCATATTTTCCTCATCAACAGGTGTCACGAGGTTCTCTTCACGATTTTCCTGGGAAAAGTCGATATCTGCTGTTACAGAAACAACAACTTTATCCTGCCCCATCAATGTGCCTAGCATAGTTTGTACTTGTCGCTGTACATCTCGTTCAATTTCCTTTTTTACTTCCTGTTGGTTCGCAAACATAGAGCCGGCTAAATTATTTTCACTTTTTAAATCAAAATACTCAAAGTTTTGGTTCATTATGACGATATTATCTGTAGGCAGGTTTGGAACACTTTTTGAAACCAATTGATATAAAGCTGTAATTTGATTTTGTTCAAATTGATAGCCTGGTTTTGTATTTAATACAATCGAAGCTGAGGCCTCTTTGACTTGATCGTTGACGAATAAACTAGCTTCAGGGAGATTAATCATTACATTTGCATCAGTAATTCCTTCAATCCCTTTTATAAGATTTGCCAGCTCTGTTTGCATAGCATCCAGCTTCAGCACATTAAATTCATTTTCAGTTGTTCCCATACCCGCATTTTGACTAAAAAAGGAATAATCAATACTGCCTGATTTAGGCAAGCCCTCTGCAGCCAGTTCGACTTTCAATGAATCTACAATTTCCTCTGGAACGTTAATCGTTTGACCCCCATCAGTTATTTCTGATTCAATCCCTCTTCCATCGAGGCTTTCTTTAATAGAACCGGTCTCAGAAGGAGTGAGATTGCTATATAGAGGCACTAGGTTTGTCCTTGTTGTCAAAAAAGTAATGACCCCGGCGGCCAATAAAATACAAGCTACAGCACTTATCCAAACAATTCGCTGTTTTTTGGTGCGGCTTGTCCAGTACTCTTTTAGTGGATAGATAAATTTTTGTAACATTTCCTTCATGGTTTTCCCCCGGTTATTAAATCTGATTGGTCAGTAGTAAATAACCGCCAAACTAAACAAAATTTCCTATTAAACTTGCATTCTCATCATTTCTTGATATGCTTCAACAGCTTTATTGCGAATTTCAAGTGTCATCTGCATGGTAATACTCGCTTTTTGTGAAGCAATCATTACCTGATGCAAATCAACGTTTTGCCCAAGTGCTAATTTTTCAGTCAATTTATCTGATTCAACTTGTGCCTGGTTAACTTTCTCTATTGAATCCTTAAGAAAGGATGAAAAACTTTTCTGTGCCTGAGCAGGAGTTACAGCAGATTGTGAAGCTTTCAACATATTGGTTGATGCTGCCGGTGTAAACGAAATAGGGTTCATTTATCAGTCATTCCTTTACTTACCAATTTCTAGTGCTTTCATCAGCATGTTCTTAGATGCATTTAAAACCGTAACATTCGCCTCATATGATCTTGTTGCACTCATTAGATCAACCATTTCCTTCAATGGGTCAACATTTGGTTTTTGTACATATCCTTCTTCATTTGCATCTGGGTGCGTCGGATCATACACAAGCTGAAATGGCGTTTCATCTTCAACGATTTTGCTTACTTTTACACCGTTGCCAGCACCCTGGCTGCTAGTATTTAAGGCCGTCTGCAGATAAGAAGAAAATTGATCTTCCTTTGCCTGCATAACAACCGATTTCCGTCGATAGGGCTCCCATTCTCCGTTAACTAGCTTAGCACGCGTTGTATCAGCATTGGCCATATTTGATGATACAACATCCATTCGGAGACGCTGCGCTGTTAACGCTGACGCTGTTGTATTCATACTATGGAAGATTGACATTACTTCCCACCTCTAATCACATTCTGCAGTGTTGAAAATTTCCCGCTGATTCTTTCTGTCAATGCATTGTAGTAGATTTGATTTTTGGCTAAATCTGACATTTCCTGATCGATGTCAACACTATTGCCATTCTCGTTATAAGAAACTGATTTTTTGTTCATAATCGAGATGGATGGGTCTAATGATTTTGTAAAGACATAATGTCTATTGTCGGAACGATTTGTTGGGATTGATTGTCCAACAGCTTGATCAAGGGCAGCTTTGAAGCTGACATCCTTTGCTTTATAATTCGGTGTATCCACGTTCGCAATATTTTGTGAGATGACCTTTTGTTTTGCGGATGAATAATTTAGCGCATTCTCCAACGTGGATATCGTGCCTGAAAATAAGCTCATAATTACACCTCTATATCCCTATAATAATTAAAATAGAAGAAATATGTAGAATTTTGAGGAAATAGGACGAATCCATAGTTACAAATCTTATTGTAATGAAATCGTAATAATATGTCTACGACTGTAGTGTTAATTTTATTAAGTAAATAGTCCCATTTTGAACAAACACGCCCAATATCCCTTTGTTTATTGTAATTGATTAAAGACCTGCTATACAATACCGACAAAAATAAATTAAGATATTTAATCCAATATACCTATAAACGCTTAATTAGATAGAAGATGACTAATAAATATTAACTATTAATTTTAGTAATCACAAATTGTAAAAACTATATTTATTACTATCTTTACAATTTGTCGAAAAATATTCACACTTTGTTACAAAAAGTTTTCTTATATAACAACAACAAAAAAATAAAAAAAATCATCTGCATACAAACAGATGATTTTCCATTGATTTATTAGTTTGTCTTTAATTTTTCTAGTTCAAGTAAAAATTTATCATTTAGAACCTTAATGTAAGTTCCCTTCATTCCTAATGAACGCGATTCAATAACGCCTGCACTTTCAAGCTTACGAAGTGCGTTCACAATTACAGAACGAGTAATACCTACTCGGTCAGCAATCTTTGAAGCAACCAACAGTCCTTCCGTACCGTTTAATTCTTCAAATATATGTTCAATTGCTTCTAGTTCACTATATGATAATGAGCTGATAGCCATTTGAACAACCGCTTTACTACGTGCTTCCTCTTCAATTTCCTCTGCCTTCTCATGAAGAATTTCCATCCCGACAACCGTTGCACCATATTCCGCAAGAATTAAATCATCATCACAGAACTGTTCTTCTAATCTTGACAAAATAAGTGTACCAAGGCGATCTCCTCCGCCAATAATTGGCACAACCGTTGTTAAACCGCTAGCAAAAAGGTCCTTGTTTTCTGATGGAAAAGCAGAATAATCACTTTCAATTGAAAGGTTTGGTGTTGTTTCATTAATGCTGAATAAATTTTTTGTATATTCTTCAGGGAATTGACGATCCTCTAGCATTTTTTTCATCCGGTCATTTTCAATCTGTTGATTAACAGAGAAACCAAGCAATTTACCTCGACGGCTTACCACAAAGATGTTTGAATTAATGACATCACTCAATGTTTCAGCCATCTCTTTGAAGTTAACTGACTTTCCAGTAGCCTTTTGCAGCATTGCATTAATTTTTCTTGTTTTTGATAATAAATCCATTACATTCTTCCTCCTATTAACTAACACCCAAATATTCTTTATCTATTTTTTAGTTTTATTTCCCTCATAATCCTATCCGTTTTACACAAATTAGTACTTAGAGAATAAAACGACTTAAATCTTTATTCCGCGAAATCGCACCGAGCTTCTCTTCCACATATTGCGGTGTAATAATAATCTTCTCCATTGTGATTTCCGGTGCCTCAAAGGATAAATCCTCAAGCAGCTTTTCTAATATAGTGTGCAGACGTCTTGCCCCGATATTATCAGTATTTTGATTCACCTCAAAAGCAACTTCAGCTATCTTAGTAATAGCATCGTCAGAAAATTCAATTTGTATACCTTCAGTTGCCAATAATGCTTCATATTGTTTAATTAATGCATTATCTGGTTCAATAAGTATTTTCACGAAATCTTCTGTTGTTAATTTTGTAAGCTCAACCCGGATTGGAAATCTCCCCTGCAGCTCTGGAATTAAATCAGACGGCTTCGCAATGTGAAAAGCACCTGCAGCAATAAAAAGAATATGATCTGTTTTCACAGAGCCGTATTTTGTAACTACCGTAGACCCTTCTACAATTGGTAGAATGTCCCGCTGTACACCCTCGCGTGACACATCCGTTGATGATCCACCGCTGTTTTTGCTTGCAATTTTATCAATTTCATCAATAAAAATAATTCCCGATTGCTCTGCACGATATATCGCTTCTTGTGTTACCTCGTCCATATCGATTAACTTCTGGGCTTCTTCTTGTGTCAATACTTTTCGCGCTTCATGAACGGCTAGCTTCCTTTTCTTGCGGCGCTTTGGCATTAAATTTCCTAATGCATCCTGCATGTTCAAGCCCATCTGCTCCATACCAGAACCCTGCAGCATATCAAACATGGACGGCTGATTTTCTTCCACTTCGACAGTTACAATCTCATTTTCTAATTCTCCTGCAGCTAACTTGGCCTGAATACTTTGCCGTTTTTCTTGAAGATTAGCTTCATCCGAACCGCTTGTATCCTGTTGATCCTGATTGCTTCCGCCGCCAAAAAGCATTTCAAGAGGGTTTTTAATGGAAGCCGTTTTTTTATTTGACGGTACAAGCAGTTCAATTAACCGCTGATTGGCGTTCTTTTCTGCTCTTCCCTTTACACTCTGCATTTTTTCTTCTTTTATGAGCCTAACAGATGTTTCAATAAGATCCCGGACCATTGATTCAACATCACGGCCAACATAGCCAACTTCAGTAAATTTAGTTGCTTCTACTTTCACAAATGGTGCCTGTACCAGTTTTGCTATCCTTCTGGCAATCTCTGTTTTACCTACACCGGTTGGCCCAATCATTAAAATATTTTTCGGACTGATTTCATCGCGGATTTTTTCATCAAGCAGACTGCGGCGATAGCGGTTACGAAGTGCAACGGCAACTGCTTTTTTAGCATCGCTTTGCCCGATTATATATTGGTTAAGTCGTTCAACAATTTGACGGGGTGTTAAATTTATTCCTATTCCCATGTACACGGACTCCTTTCCCACTATAACTCTTCAACGATAATATTGTCATTTGTATAAACACAAATTTCAGAGGCAATTTCAAGGGATGCCTTTGCAATTTCCTTCGCCGTCAAATGCTCTCCAGCAAATTTCTTTAAAGATCGTCCGGCTGATAATGCGTAGTTCCCGCCTGAACCAATTGCTAAAATCCCATCATCCGGTTCAATGACTTCCCCTGTTCCTGATACAAGGAGTAAATCTTTTTCATCCATGATGATTAACATAGCTTCCAATCTTCTTAGAACCTTATCGCTTCTCCATAATTTTGCCAGCTCAACAGCCGCACGCTGCAAATTCCCATTATACTCCTCGAGTTTACCTTCAAATAATTCAAATAATGTAAAGGCATCTGCTACAGAGCCGGCAAAGCCAGCTAAAACTTTACCATTGAAAAGCTTTCTTACCTTTCTAGCTGTATGTTTCATGACAACTGCGTTTCCAAAGGTAACTTGACCATCACCAGCCATTGCACATTTCCCTTTGTGCTGAATGGCAAAAATAGTGGTCGCATGAAATTCCGTCATCAAAAAACCTCCTTAATATCGCTTATCAAATTCATCTATGCTAACGTTCTGTTCATTCCTGGACGAACTGCTTCCTCTTTTCTTCTTTATGCCCTAGGATGGTGGGACATGTAGGATTTTCTTAAATACTCATTTGTTACATGGGTATATTTTTGTGTTGATGAAAGAAAGGCGTGACCTAACAACTCTTGAACCGTTCTCATGTCTGCCCCATTTTGCAGCAGATGTGTTGCAAACGTATGACGGAGCATATGAGGATGGATTTTCCCGTTATAAGAGGATTCCTCAAGTATTTTATTTAAAATAACACCTATTCCCCTTGTTGTTAGAGGACCGCCACGATAATTAACGAAAAGAAAGTCGTGAGTATTTTGGGTTTTCATTAACTGTTTTCGACCGTTATGTATGTATTGTTCTAATGCATCATGAGCAAAACTGCCAAAAGGTACGTATCGGTCTTTATGGCCTTTTCCGTGAACGAGAATCGTTGATAAAAAGAAATCCACATCCTTTAGCCGCAATTGACTGCACTCGCCAACACGAATCCCAGTCGCATACAATAATTCCAGTATCGCTAGGTTTCTTACTCCAAGCGGCGTTTCTGTATTACACGCATCAAATAATGACTGCATTTCATCACCATAAAAAAAGTTCGGCAGCCGCTTTTCTGCTTTTGGAATCGATACAAGCGTAAATGGATTTTCCTCAATCATTTTTTCCCGAAGCAGGAATTTGTAAAAGCTGCGAAGACTGGAAATTTTTCTTGCAACAGATTTCCTCGCAAGCTTTTCTTCATACAACTTTGTTAGGTAGATACGGATATCTAAGTAAGCAACATCCTCTACACCTTTAATATTTTGTTCACTCATGAACATAAAAAAATCTTTCACATCATATTCATAAGACCCAATTGTATATTGTGAATAATTTCTTTCAATTTGTAAATATTCAATAAACAACTTTAACATAACGTTCACATTTTCAGCCATACCAATCACCTCATATAGGCTACTATAGCATACCATATTATAGCAGCCTACAGCAAATAAATCACAAACTCTTCTTAAAGTTCTGAATTGTTTCTAATGCCCTCGTAGCATGCTGTTCATTTCTTTCTTGCTTTCCTCTTATTTTGACAGGCAGTTCAGGAAATAGTCCAAAATTCGCATTCATTGGCTGGAAACTTTTTGCATTCGTCGTGGTAATATAATGGGCCATACTCCCGATTGCTGTTTCAACAGGAAACTTAATTGTTTCTTGACCATTAATCAGCCTTGCAGCGTTAATACCAGCAACTAGTCCACTTGCAGCAGACTCCACATAGCCTTCCACACCAGTCATTTGTCCTGCAAAAAACAAATCTTCACGAAGATTAAATTGGTAGGTCGCCTTTAACACTTTTGGTGAATTAATAAAGGTATTTCGATGCATGACACCATAGCGGACAATTTCTGCCTGTTCAAGACCAGGGATTAATTGCAGCACCTCTTTTTGTGCACCCCACTTTAAATGAGTCTGGAAACCGACAATATTATATAATGTTCCGGCCGCATCATCTTGACGAAGTTGTACTACAGCATACGGCCTTTTACCTGTTTTTGGATCCTCCAAACCAACCGGTTTCATGGGACCAAATAACATGGTTTTTTTTCCTCTATTGGCCATTACCTCAATTGGCATACACCCTTCAAAGAAAATTTCCTTCTCGAATTCTTTTACAGGAGCTGTTTCAGCAGTTATTAATGCATTATAAAAACGATCGAATTCTTCTTCGGTCATTGGGCAGTTTAAGTATGCTGCTTCGCCTTTATCATAGCGTGATTTTAAGTAGACTTTATTCATATCAATACTGTCTTTTTCTACGATTGGCGCAGCCGCATCATAAAAATACAAATAATCTTCCCCGGTCAGCTGTTTTAATTGTTCTGCCAAACCAGAGCTGGTTAATGGACCTGTTGCAATGATTGTTACACCCTCTGGAATCTCTGTAACTTCTTCATGAATAACAGTCACATTTGGATGGTTTTTCACTTTTTCCGTAACAAGCCCTGCAAATTCATGCCGATCAACAGCTAAAGCTCCACCCGCCGGTACAGCACATTCATCTGCCGAGCTGATGATAACTGAATCTAGTTGCCGCATTTCCTCCTTTAACACACCAACAGCGTTCGTTAAATTATTTGCTCTTAATGAATTACTGCAAACCAGCTCAGCAAATTTGTCTGTATGATGTGCAGGCGTTTGTTTCACAGGTCTCATTTCATACAGCCTTACAGCAATACCCCTTTTCGCTAGCTGCCATGCAGCCTCACTTCCAGCAAGGCCTGCACCAATCACATTTACATATCTATCTGTCATACTAAACCTCCTAAATTATAAAACATAAACAAAAAGCAGGGTTAATTCAAAAGCAACTATATGAATTCAAGGTTTACCAATTAAAATACATTCCAATACCTAAAATAGTTTATTTTTTAGCATCCACTCTGCATTGTACACAAAATTCGTAAGTTAATAAAGTTTCAAGTGTTGTTTTTTGTCGAATTTTATATATTTTTGTCATCCAGCAATCATTTTCTGCATTTTTTATACATTTTTAGAAAAACTTGTTCTTAGTACATAGGAAAAGAGTGAGTATATTACTCACCCTTAGCTTTGTGGTTCTTCTTTATAATCACATTCCACGCATTGCACCTGTACACCCTTTTTAAGCTTCTTCTCCACTAAAAGAGATTCACATTTAGGGCATTTACGTGGTAATGGCTTATCCCAAGACAGAAAATCACATTCAGGAAAGCGGTCACAGCCATAAAAGATTCGTTTTTTCTTACTTTTTCTTTCAATAATATTGCCTTCGTTACATTTAGGACATTTAACACCAATTTCCTTCACAATGGCCTTAGTGTTCCGGCAATCAGGAAAATTACTGCAGGCCATGAATTTACCATAACGTCCCATTTTAAACACCATTGGATTTCCGCATTGCTCGCAATCTTCACCTGCAGGTTCATCTTTTATTTCGACCTGTTCCATTTCTTTTTCAGCTATTTCAAGATTTTTCTCAAACCCACGATAAAAATCATCAATAATTTTTACCCAGTTAATTTGCCCCTCTTCAATGTTATCCAAATCTTGTTCCATTTTTGCTGTAAATTCAACATTGAGTATCTCCGGGAAAAATTCAAACATCAGCTCTGTCACAATCTCTCCAAGCTCAGTTGGAACAAAGCGTTTATTATCAAGAGCTACATACCCTCTCTTTTGAATCGTATCCAATGTTGGTGCAAATGTAGAAGGGCGGCCAATCCCAAGTTCTTCAAGTGTTTTAACAAGTCTTGCCTCCGTATATCGTGGAGGTGGCTGTGTAAAATGCTGTTTCGGATCAATGTCCTTCTTTAAAACCTCGTCACCCACCTGTAAATCCGGCAGAATACGATCCTTTTTTTCTTCAGCATTATCGTCTGTACCTTCCACATATACCTTCATAAATCCAGGAAATTTGATTTTTGAACCTGTTGCCCTGAATAGGACTGGACCATTCCTTAAGTCTACACTCATCGTATCCATGACAGCTGCAGACATTTGACTCGCTACAAAGCGTTCCCATATTAATTTATATAACCTCAGCTGATCTCGCGATAGAAATTCTTTTAAGCTGCTTGGTTCCCGTAACGTGCTGGTCGGGCGGATCGCTTCATGGGCGTCCTGTGCATTGGAACTTTTCTTTTCCTTCCGCTCTTCCACTTGTAAATAGCTCTCACCGTAGGTGCTGCCAATATAATCTGCAGCCTCAGCCTTGGCTATATCCGATATACGAGTGGAATCAGTTCTCATATAGGTTATTAGACCAATGGTACCTTCACTACCTATATCCATACCTTCATAAAGCTGCTGTGCAAGCATCATTGTTTTTCTTGCTCTGAAATTTAATTTCCTTGCAGCTTCCTGCTGTAAGGACGAAGTGGTAAATGGCGCTGCCGGATTGCGGCGTCGTTCTTTTTTCGTAACACTTTCCACTGTGAAACGATTTCCATTCATTTGCTTTAATACTTCTTTAACATCAGCCTCAGAGTTTAAATCTAGTTTTTTCTTATCAATTCCATAAAAAGATGCATCGAAGCTTTCTGTACCCTTTAAAAACTCACCATCTATTGTCCAGTATTCCTCAGGAACAAAGGCTTTGATTTCTTTTTCTCTGTCAATAATTAAGCGGACAGCTACTGATTGAACCCTGCCTGCACTTAACCCTTTTTTTACCTTTTTCCAAAGTAATGGACTGATATTATAACCTACTAAGCGATCAAGCACTCTTCGTGCCTGCTGAGCATCGACTAAATTCATATTGATTGGCCGAGGATGCTTAAAGGACTCTTTAATGGCATCCTTTGTTATTTCATTAAACACAACACGGCAATCTGACTCTACGTCAACGTTTAGACTATTCGCTAAGTGCCAAGCAATCGCTTCACCTTCGCGATCAGGGTCAGCTGCCAGATATATTTTCTTTGCTTTTTTAGCAGCCGTTTTTAAATCCTTTAAAATTGGACCCTTGCCACGAATCGTAATATATTTCGGTTCAAATTGTTTGCCATAGTCAATACCCATTTGACTTTTAGGTAAATCCCTTATATGTCCCATGGATGCTTTTACCTTATATTTTTTTCCTAAATACTTCTCAATCGTCTTTGCCTTTGCAGGCGATTCAACGATTACAAGAAACTCTGACATTCCTAAATCCTCCTTAAGAGGGATTATATCCGCACTATTTCTATCATTATAACTGTAAACTTAAAATATTCATTATTATTGTCCAAATTCATCACGTCTGTCAACAAAAGTTGTTAAATAATTTACAATATTTCCTTCCTTGTTTGACAATTCCTTAAAGGAAAACGGTTTCAGGTCACTAAAATAAGTATTAAAAGTCTATTACCATTTATTCATTTTATCATCCATACGAACGGATATTTTCCAACACATTTCAATTTCAATTCTCTTCATTATAATACATTTTTTGAATTTCAGTAATGACATAACTTATGTTGCAAAATGTATAACAGATTAAAAATAATTTCAACCTTTTTATTCATTTATTCACAAAAAATTGGCTAAAACATCAAAAAACGGTTATTTTTCTTCATTATATTATGAAATGTAAATTTTAGACCGTATTCTAAATTAGAATTCTTCTAAAATATCCTTTGACGTAATAATAAGCTTTGCACCTTGTTGAATAAGTTCATTTGTTCCGACAGAATATGGTGAAAGTATATGTCCAGGAATGGCAAATACCTCTCTTCCTTCTTGCAGTGCGTAATCTGCAGTTATGAGTGACCCGCTTCTTTTTTTTGCCTCAATAACAAGCGTTCCATGGCTGATACCAGCAATAATACGGTTTCTCATGGGAAAGTGCCACTTTTGGGGAGATGTGGACGGAGGATATTCAGAAATAACTAAGTGGTTTTTCATCATATCTTGGGCAAGCTTTTCATTCTGCTTTGGATAGATATGTTCAAAACCGCCGGCAATGACGCCAATTGTCCTGCCGCCTAAGCGAATAGCAGTTTGATGTGCTTCTGCATCTATTCCAGCTGCTAAGCCGCTTACAACGACTACCTGATGTGTCACTATCTGTGGAAACAATAATTCAATAGACTTTTTGCCAAATGCGGTAGCCTGCCTAGAACCTACAACAGCAAGTTTTTTTTCCGCTGATAAAAGGACAGGGTCACCTTTTGTATAAAGAACCCATGGCGGCTTATACGTTTCTTTAAGTAGCTGGGGATATTCCGGGTCAAAAATTGTGATTATTTGAATATTTTCTATCTCATATTGTTGTATGCGATTTAAAATAGACTGGGACTCTAACTCTCGATGAATAGAGGCATCTATTTTTAATGTAGAGAGAAGATGGGAATTAAGATCATAAAGGGAGTTTAATTGCGGATCTTTTTTGAGGATTGTGTATATACTATTCCAGCTTGCTCCTCTGCAATGATGAAGATGGACCAGTTTTTGTTTAAAGTTCATGCTAATTCTCCTATTCTAAAATTATTTTAATAAGAATCGAAGGAAAGGAACGATGTAGACAATGGGAAAAAGCCCCTCAAGGTAGAGGGACTTAATACTATACTAATCTTATTAATGTGTTTTGCACTTTTCGTAAAGACCTTTTTCTTTTAATACAGCAATTAACGTTTCACCCATTACAGATGGTGTATCAGCTACTTTGATTCCACATTCGTTCATAACACGGATTTTTTCATCAGCTGTACCTTTTCCGCCGGAAATGATGGCACCTGCATGTCCCATACGTTTTCCAGGAGGTGCTGTACGGCCTCCAATAAAGCCGACAACAGGTTTCTTCATATTTGCTTTTACCCATTCTGCAGCTTCCTCTTCAGCTGTTCCACCAATTTCACCAATCATAATAACCGCTTCAGTTTCAGGGTCTTCATTAAACGCTTTTAATACGTCGATGAAGTTTGTACCGTTAACAGGGTCTCCACCGATACCAACAGCAGTTGTCTGGCCGATACCAGCTTGTGTTAATTGATGAACCGCTTCGTATGTTAATGTTCCAGAACGAGAAACTACACCAACATGTCCTTTTTTATGAATATATCCTGGCATAATACCAATTTTACATTCATCTGCTGTAATAACACCAGGGCAGTTAGGACCTACAAGGCGGGTTTTCTTCCCTTCCATGTAGCGTTTTACTTTTACCATATCTAATACTGGAATATGCTCAGTAATACAAATTGCCAGATCAATTTCAGCATCTACTGCTTCAATAATTGCATCAGCTGCAAAAGGAGCAGGAACATAAATAACAGAGGCAGTTGCGCCTGTAGCATCCACAGCGTCTTTTACTGTATTAAAGACCGGTACTCCTTCAACCTCTTGACCGCCTTTACCAGGTGAAGTACCTCCTACAATTTTCGTACCATATTCTAGCATTTGTTTTGTATGAAAAAGGGCAGTTGAACCTGTAATCCCTTGAACAATTACTTTTGTATCTTTATTAATAAATACGCTCACGTCAATTCTCCTTTCTATTATTTCACTAGTGTAACGATTTTTTGTGCTCCGTCGGCCATAGACTCAGCAGGAACAATGTTAAGACCTGATTCACGTAAAATTTGCTTACCAAGATCTACGTTTGTACCTTCTAAACGTACAACAAGTGGAACTTCAAGGCCTAATTGCTTCGCAGCTTCGACAACACCCGTTGCAATAACATCACACTTCATGATTCCGCCAAAGATATTGACAAAGATACCTTTAACATTTGGATCAGAAAGGATAATTTTGAAAGCTTCTGTTACCTTTTCAGCTGTGGCACCGCCCCCAACATCAAGGAAGTTTGCCGGTTCCCCGCCATAGTGTTTAATAATATCCATCGTTGACATTGCAAGACCAGCACCGTTTACCATACATCCGATATTTCCATCAAGTGAAACATAGCTTAAGTCATATTTAGAGGCTTCAATTTCCTTTGGATCTTCCTCTTCAAGGTCACGATATTCTAAAACATCTTTTTGTCTATATAATGCGTTAGAATCAAAATTTAACTTTGCATCAAGTGCCATAACTTTTCCATCACCTGTTACAACAAGCGGATTAATTTCAGCAATTGAACAATCTTTCTCAATATAAGCATTGTATAGTCCAATCATAAACTTAACAGCTTGGTTGATAAGATTATGAGGAATATTGATATTAAATGCGATTCTGCGTGCTTGATATGGCATTAATCCTAATACCGGATCAATTTCTTCTTTAAAGATTTTCTCAGGTGTTTTTTCTGCCACTTCTTCAATCTCAGTTCCGCCTTCTTCAGAGGCCATTAAAGTGACTCTTGAAGTAGCACGGTCTAATACTAGACCAACATAGTATTCCTTCTTAATGTCACAGCCCTCTTCAATAAGTAAGCGTTTGACTTCCTTACCTTCTGGACCTGTTTGATGTGTGACAAGTGTCTTGCCTAGAATTTCAGTTGCGTATGTACGAACCTCATCCAAATTCTTTGCTACTTTTACACCGCCAGCTTTTCCTCTTCCACCTGCGTGAATCTGCGCTTTCACGACACAAACAGCTGATCCAAGTTGTTTTGCTGCTTCAACTGCTTCTTCGACAGTAAATGCAACCTTACCATTTGGAACTTCTACCCCATATTTTCTGAGGATTTCTTTCCCTTGGTACTCATGAATATTCATTTCCCATCCTCCTATTAAACTAGTTGAAAGTTTCTGCATATACAGTGACTTTCATTATCAATATATTTTTACTATTGAATAAAGTTAAAATATACTGCGCTTTCATTCATTTTATATTAAGGAAATGTAACTTGTCTACAATAATGAATCAAAAATTTACTTTTTTTTAAATATTCTAATAATAAACACTTTGCAAACGTTTACATTTGACAATTATTATACTTAAATAACAAAATTTGTTATTTTATATTCTGATTATACTATAACTTTTAATTATAGCATTTACTTTAATCTATGTATTTTTATTCTATATAGCTATTTTTTATTCACGATCTGATCCGTACGATAAATGAAAGCAAATACTTCCGCGACAACCTGATAAAGCTCCTCCGGAATCTTTTCGTTGATATTAAGCTTCCCTAATAATTCCACGAGCGAAGGATCTTCCTGGATCGGAATTTGGTGTTTTTTGGCTTCTTCGAGAATTTTGTCGGCTGTCAGGCCTTTCCCTTTAGCTACAATAACAGGAGCGTCAGCTTGTTTCTCATCATAGGTAAGTGCAACTGCTTGTTTTCTTTTCTCAAACTGATTAGTCATATACGTATATCAACTCCTGAATAACGGCTTGTAAGATAGGGAGATAAAGCCTGTGTTTCTTTTTTTATTTTATGCTCTGAGTGTTTTACAAAGTGGACAGACGACAGCGTAAAGGAAAGTTCCTCCAAATTCTCCTTAAGTATATCAATATAAGGTGCGGCGATTTGTTTCAGATCTTCAAACTCGTTTACGATCGTCAATGTAATAATACGATTCTGCACCTGCATGTCAACCATCGTGTCATGCAAATGTTCAAGTTCCAAATAGAATATAATCCGACAAAAGGCAGAATCAATTTGACCATTCCCACACTTTCTTCCACTCCATTGCATCGTTAAATCGACTGTTTTGTGCATAAGCGGAAGGGGAATTTGAAGCGCAAATTGTTCAATTGGAGCAAAATCCTGTGCTAAAAGCTGAAGTCCGGTTATTTTATGCAAAATTGTTTCTGCTTTGTCCCGTACAAGACCAGCTTGTTCTTCCATGATAAAATCCAACAACAGCGGCTTTAAAGCATCTGAATTGGAGGGATTATCTGAAATACCCTGTAAAAACTTTCCGATTTCATGCTCATATGTGTAGCCAAGGCGATTCACAAGCTCTTTTATATGATTCACAAAAGACGAAGTAGTCATTAGCGGAGAATCATTCGGCATTGTTTGCGATTGACCTCCTGCTGCTATTTCCGCATTAGGAGCTGATGATACCACTGGATACTCTTCATTATCGAATAGTTGCTTTATAATGGCAGCTAATTGCTGTCCAGATTTTGATAATGGCTCCTTTTGCAGAAGACTGCCTAGTGTTTCAATACTTTCTGTTAGTGAATCAGGATTAACAGCTGCTGCTATTGCCTGAAAGGCAGCTTTTGACATGGGGAGCTCTCTCTTTACCATCTGTTTAACTGCTTCTAATCCTGCTTCAACAGTAGGGGATTCTATTAGCCAACGTGCGGTTTGTTCAACCAAATCCTTATTTACCGGAAGCTGCTCCTTTAGTAAGTATGTGGTGATTTTCAGATTCTCGGCAGTGTGTGGAATATGCAGTTCTTTAACTAACGAGGCTATTGTGTCAGTAGAACGAGCGTGTTGGGCCATGGACGCAAGCACTTTCAACCTGACCTTTCCTTCACCGGGCTGAACTTGAAACCAGTATCGTTGATTAGCCTCCAACGAAGCCTCCAATTGGGCCACAATCTTCTGTGACCCTACCTGCAATGAGGCAATACCATTTGGAAACAGTTTAACAATCTTCCCGTTCAATATTTGGCCTGGCTGAAAGGCAGTTGTTCTTATTCCGGATAAAGCCCCGTTTTGATTCAGACCTGTTAATAAATGGTTGATTATGTTCATGATGTCACCCTTATAGTATGTATTCCTTTATTGGTGCAAAGCTTTTCCGATGAATTGGTGTAATTCCATAGGCCTGAATGGCTTCTAAATGCTCTTTTGTACCATAACCGGAGTTACTCGCAAACCCGTAATTAGGGTACAGGATGTCATACTCCTTTAGTATTCTGTCACGTGTTACCTTTGCCACAATTGATGCTGCAGCAATCGAGATACTGAGCCCGTCCCCCTTAATAATCGCTTCCAGCGGGTACGGTGTATCGAGCTTTACGGCATCAATCAAAAGAAAATCAGGTTTCGGCATTAATTGTGAAACGGCTTGAGACATTGCTTTTTTAGTAGCAGCAAAAATATTAATGGCGTCAATTTCAGCATTGTCTATAATACCGAGTCCAATTGCGATTGCCGTTTCTTTAATATGCGTATAAAATTGCTCACGTTTTTGCTCAGTGAGTTTTTTTGAATCATCAATACCTGGCAGATAAAAGTCAGAAGGCAGGATTACAGCAGCCGCAACTACCGGTCCAGCAAGCGGCCCTCTTCCAACTTCATCAATCCCAGCAATTAATTGATAGCCCTCTTGCCTATATTTTTTTTCAAAGGCAGTCATTGTAATAAACTTATCATGGTGCAATTTCTCCAGCTCACGTACACGTTTCCATCTTTTAATAATCGCTTGGACACCTTTTCTCTCATCCTGTTGAAGCTGCAGGAAAAATTCATCCTGCTCATCCTTGATCGTTACTAGCTTTTCTTCTATTTCTTTAATGGTCCATTTCAACTAAATCTACCCCTATAATCTCTTAATTATTTTTTATATCGGTAAAAAAACAAAAAAATCAAGACGATCATTAGAATAATGGTCTTGATTTCTTAGTTCAATTTTCACTTTTCTTATGCTTCAGTTACCGGTTGATCCACGATTGAACCAGGTCTTTCAAACGAAAGAGCTCCCATTTTTTCGGTCCTAATTTCCCGAATAATGAGCTCTGTTACTTTATCGTAGTCAACTTCACCTTTTCCCAATAAACAGCCACGCTGCTTCCCAATGATATCAAAAAACTCAACGATATCTTCCGGGAATCCCTCGATATGAAATCGTTCTTTAAAACGCTCAGGATAATTCTTCTCTAAAAAACGGATGGCATAAATCGCAACATCATGGAGATTTAAAATGGCATCCTTGATTGCTCCTGTTAACGCTAGCTTTAAACCAACTTCTTGGTCTTCAAATTTCGGCCACAGAATTCCCGGTGTGTCTAGGAGTTCAAGTTCCTTACCCACTTTAATCCATTGCTGGGCTTTTGTAACCCCTGGTGTATTTCCTGTTTTGGCAATATTCTTCTTAGCTAAACGGTTAATTAGCGTTGATTTTCCAACATTAGGGATTCCCACAATCATCGCTCTAATCGCTCTAGGCTTTACACCTTTTGCCTTCATTCTATCGAATTTATCTTTTAATATTTCTTGAGCAGCTGATACAATCTCCTTCATCCCTGTACCAGCATGAGAGTTTATCGCTAGTGCCTTTATCCCCTGCTCCTCGAAAAACCGCACCCATTCCTTTGTAATTGCCTTATCAGCCATATCAGCTTTATTCAATAATACAAGCCTTGGCTTATGCTGAATGATTTCGTCAATCATTGGATTACGGGAAGAAAGCGGGATACGGGCATCCACCAATTCAAAGATAATATCTACAAGCTTTAACTTTTCTGTTACCTGTCTTCTTGCTTTAGCCATATGCCCAGGAAACCATTGAATCGTCAAATTACAACACCTCCTGTTACTTTATAAAACGTGCATCTTCAATCGGCCAATAAATGACACTCGTTTTTCCTAGTACCTTTTCCATTGGAACGGTTCCTATATGGCGGCTGTCCTTACTAAACCGACGGTTATCCCCCATTACGAATAGTTCTCCTTCCGGTACTGTTGCCTGACCAATTTTTTCTTCTAATGTAAAAGGCTCTGTTAATGGTCCATCAATCACTTGTTTTTTATACTCATCCAAATACGGCTCTTCATAAGCTTTACCATTGATATAAAGTGTATCATCCTTATACTCAACCGTATCACCCGGAAGACCTATGACTCGTTTAATGTAATCTTTTTCTTCAGGTGCATGGAACACGATGATGTCAAAACGCTTTGGCTCACCTATTTTATAACTAAATTTACTGACAATCATTCTGTCTTGATCATGTAACGTCGGCATCATGGAAAGACCATCAACGACAATCGGAGCAAATAAAAAATAACGGATAACTGCTGCTAATAGTACAGCGATAATGAGCGCCTTAATCCATTCCCAGAGTTCATTCTTTTTCTTTGCCAACTAGAATCCCCACCATTCTCGGGTTATATTTTATGAAACAGTCGTAATCAGAGGAACTAAACTTACTGTTGCCTATACGTATGTATGTTTCTACTATTATCTTTTATAAGACTAGGACTGATTCATTCCCTCTGCTTTATTTTACAATAATTTCATATAAAAATAAAAATACTGAATTAGAATCAATAAAAAGGAGCCTGTTACCAAGCTCCTTTTTGATTGCTCTTTATCGAATTTCTTTGATACGAGCTTTTTTACCACGTAGGTTACGTAGATAGTAAAGTTTCGCACGACGGACTTTACCGCGACGAATAACTTCAAGCTTCGCAATTTTTGGTGTGTGAACAGGGAAAGTACGCTCAACGCCTACTCCGTAAGATACTTTACGAACTGTAAAAGTTTCGCTGATTCCACCACCACGACGCTTAATCACAACACCTTCATATACCTGAATACGTTCACGAGTTCCTTCGACAACTTTTACGTGTACACGTACAGTGTCACCAGGACGGAATGTAGGAAGATCTGAACGAAGTTGTTCTTTTGTGATTTCTTCGATTAATTTATGCATCGTTTTCCACTCCTTCCAACAGATGCTCATGCATGACAAAAATTCATTTTCTTAACTGCAGCGGAACATCGTTATAAGACTTAATACCACTGGTCTAAGTCACAAAAACTATAATAGCATATAATAGACATGAGTTCAATAGTCTTGATGCTTTTCAGATAATAAAATTAACTTGCCTAACAATAAAATTACTTTTCGCTTTTTCCTTCTTGTTCCTTGATAAATTCTTGCAGCCACTTCTTTTGCTTATCATCCATTTGAAAATCCTCTAGTAAATCAGGGCGTCGCGAAAACGTTCTTCTTAATGATTCTTTCGCACGCCATTCATCGATTAAGCGGTGATTACCAGAGAGCAGGACCTCTGGAACCTTCATGTCGCGAAAATCAGCTGGACGAGTATAATGTGGATGCTCTAGCAGACCCGTACTAAATGAATCCCTCATATGTGATTGTTCATTTCCCAATACGTCAGGGAGAAGCCGGACAATGCTGTCAATAATGACCATTGCCCCTAGTTCGCCACCTGTTAATACAAAATCCCCGATTGAAATTTCATCTGTCACCACATGCTCTCGAATTCTTTCATCATAGCCTTCATAATGCCCGCAGACAAAGATTAAATGCTCAGCCTTCGCTAGTTCCTCCGCTTTCTTTTGATTAAAGCGCTCTCCCTGTGGACACAGTAAAATAACACGCGGCTTCCCCGATTCAGAATTCGTTGATAAATCCTCTACCGCATCAAAAATAGGCTGTGGTTTTAATACCATTCCAGCTCCCCCGCCATATGGATAATCGTCGACTGTATGATGCTTGTTATCAGCATAATTTCGAAAATTTACCACTCGATAGGAAACAGCCTTTATATCCTCTGCCCGTTTTAAAATGGAAGACCCAAGAACACCGGGAAACATTTCAGGAAAAAGGGTAAGAACATCTATTTTCATCATAACAAGAGCCCCTCTAACGGAGTGATAATAATTTTCTTCGCTTCCACATCTATCTCCTTCACAACATCCTCTATGTACGGAATTAGTTGTTCTTTTCCCTTGCCTCTCACGACCCATACGTCATTGGCTCCAGGTGTTAAGATTTCCTTTACTGTGCCGATTTCTTCACCATTGTCAGTTATCACGGTACAGCCTATGATTTCGTGGAAATAATACTCGTCCTCATCAAGCTCCCCAAGCTGACTTTCCGGAACCTTCAATAGACCATCTTTAAATTGTTCAATTTGGTTAATATCGTCAAACCCTTCAAAGGATAACAAATCAAAGTTTTTATGGTTACGGTGGGTTTTCACAATTAGTTCAATTGGCTTTTCCTCGCCCTGTTTAAATAGAAATAAAGAATTCCCTTTTTTATATCTCTCATCTGCGAAGTCCGTTTTGGAAATTACACGTACTTCACCTTTGATTCCATGAGTATTAACAATTTTTCCAACATTAAACCATTTCTCCATCAGAATCCTCACCTCTAACGTATTTCAATCACAATATCATCTTTAACAACGATTGTTTTTCTTTGTGCTAGTTCACTCCAGCGATCACCTAAACCAACATCCACCAATGCCTGAACTTCACTTTCTTTCAATTCGCTTCCTAAAGGTAGCATATGTAATTGTTCTAATTGGAACTCAATCAATTTTACTTTTTCAAGCCTGTTTTGAATTTCCTTATCAAATTGATTAGTAAGCGTATGCTGCTGGAACTTTTTCGATCTTTCTAGCTTTTTTAACTCAAAGCGCAGCTGATCGCATTCCTTCTGAAGCTGAATTAGACTTGTTTGATATTTCTTTTGTAGTTCACCTTTACTCTTTTCTGTTAAAACCTGTTTTACCACAACTGATTGCAGCAGCTTCATGTAGACGCCCCCTATCATCCTAATAATATGGTACAAGAGAAGCATATGCACTTGATTTTAGTCTAATGATGTATGTACATGGTGTTAATTCAACTATATTAAAAAAGCGCAGGAGCCTTAAGGCACTTGCGCTTTTCATTCTTATCGACAGCTCTATTATTTTACTAACAAGAACTGTCATGATGCTACTCTTTAATTTCTAAGAAAACCTTTTTTTGCAGGTTCGTGGTTGCAGCCGCATATACTACTGTTCGTATTGCTTTTGCAACCCTTCCTTGCTTACCGATCACTTTTCCCATATCCTTTTTGTTGACAGATAGCTGATAGATGATTCGATTATCCTCTTCAAGGACATTCACTTGAACATCATCAGGATAGTCAACAAGGGGTTGAACAATCGTTTCGATAAGTTCCTTCATAATTAGAAGAATTACTTAGCGTTTTTGATATTATGGAATTTCTCCATAATACCTTGTTGTGAGAATAGGTTACGAACTGTATCAGATGGTTTTGCACCGTTTTGTAACCATTTTAACGCAAGTTCTTCGTCAATGTTAATCTGTGCTGGTTGAGTAACCGGATTGTAAGTTCCTACTGTTTCAATAGAACGTCCATCACGAGGAGAACGAGAATCTGCTACAACAATACGATAGAAAGGAGACTTTTTTGCTCCCATACGTTTTAAACGAATTTTTACTGCCATTTTAATAAGCACCTCCGAATAGTTTCACACAAGATAATATATTATCAATTGTTAAAAGCTTTGTAAAGTCTTTTTTCTTGTCAGTTTAAAAAAACTGACTACTTGAGATTAAAACGGCTTAAATGGAAATTTAAAACCGCCCTTTTTCTTTCCTTTTTGCTGCATGCCTGCCATTTGCTTCATCATTTTTTTCATGTCATCAAATTGCTTCAGCAATCGATTTACTTCTGGAACAGAAGTACCACTGCCCTTCGCAATTCTTTTCCGCCGGCTGGAATTGATTATTTCAGGCTGAGCTTTTTCCTGCTTTGTCATTGATTTAATAATTGCCTCAACATGAGAAATTTGTTTGTCATCAATCTGCAGATTGTTTAAGCCCTTTATTTTGTTTGCACCAGGCATCATTTTTAACAATTCGTCCAATGGACCCATGTTCCGAACCTGACCAAGCTGTTCAAGAAAATCATCAAAGGTAAAGGAGGCTGTGCGCATCTTTTGCTCCAGTTCCTTTGCTTTTTCCTCATCAACATTTGCCTGAGCTTTTTCAATAAGCGTCAGAACATCACCCATACCAAGTATTCTTGAGGCCATTCTTTCAGGATGAAATGCTTCAATTGCATCCATTTTTTCCCCAAGTCCAACGAATTTAATCGGTGTATTTGTAACGGAACGAATTGAAAGCGCCGCACCGCCACGGGTATCACCATCGAGCTTCGTTAAAACAACGCCTGTTAAGCCAAGCTGCTCATTAAAACTAGAAGCTACATTAACGGCATCCTGACCTGTCATGGCATCGACAACAAGAAAAATTTCATCGGGCTTCGTAAGCTCTTTAATATCTTTGAGCTCATCCATCAACGCCTCATCGACGTGTAAACGCCCTGCCGTATCAATCAAAACATAATCATGATGATCCTCTTTTGCTTTTAATATAGCCTGCTTTGCTATTTCGACAGGACTCACTTGGTCCCCAAGCGAGAAAACTGGCATACTTAATTGCTTTCCGAGCGTTTCAAGCTGCTTGATTGCTGCTGGTCGATAGATATCAGCGGCAACAAGCATAGGATTGCGGTTATATTTCTTACGAAGTAAGTTTGCAAGCTTCCCTGTCGTGGTTGTTTTACCCGCACCCTGTAGTCCAACCATCATAATGACTGTTGGAGGCCGGTTTGAAACCGCAATCTTACTCTGTTCGCCGCCCATTAGTTCTGTTAGCTCTTCCTTAACCACCTTTATTACCTGCTGCCCTGGTGTTAAGCTTTTCATTACTTCTTGACCGACAGAACGTTCGCTAACCTTTTTAACAAAATCCTTTACGACTTTGAAGTTAACATCGGCTTCTAAAAGAGCTAGGCGTACTTCACGCATCATTTCTTTAACGTCTGATTCCGTGACCTTCCCTTTACCACGAATCTTTTGAATTGTACTTTGCAGTCGGTCGGCTAAACCTTCAAATGCCATGTATGCCGCCTCCTAATCTAAATTCGCTATTCTCTCAACCATTTCAGACAATTGCTGTCGAGATAATGTTTCATCTTGCTTCAGTATCTCTTTCATTTCCTCAATTAACTTTGTACGCTCTTGAAACTTTTTGAATAATAACAGCTTTTCTTCATATTCTTCAAGCATCGTTTCCGTCCGTTTGATATTATCATAAACAGCTTGACGGCTAACATTATATTCTTCCGCAATCTCACCCAAGGAAAAATCATCTAAATAGTAGAGAGCCATATAACTGCGCTGCTTCGGCGTTAACAACGATTGATAGAAGTCATACAAATAGTTCATTCTCGTTGTTTTCTCAAGCATCGCTATTCCCCCTATGTTAAGTGAAAAGCCTTTACAAAAGTTAGTCTACACACATCTGAACAAGATGTCAAGAAAATATCTTTACAATGAATTTTATTCAGCCTTCTCTACTAGGTCAGCAAATAAGCCGTAAACATATTGTTCTGCATCAAAGGATTGCAGGTCATCCATTTTTTCACCAAGACCGACAAATTTAACTGGTATGTTAAGCTCATTTCGTATCGCAAGAACGATACCGCCTTTTGCAGTACCGTCAAGTTTCGTTAATACAATACCTGATACATCTGTTGCATCCTTAAATGTCTTTGCCTGGATCATTGCATTTTGCCCTGTTGTTGCATCTAACACAAGTAGTACTTCATGTGGAGCACCTGGAATTTCCCGCTCAATAACCCGCTTCACTTTCTCTAGTTCCTTCATCAAATTAACTTTATTTTGCAGGCGGCCTGCCGTATCACATAATAGAATATCAGCATTACGTGATTTTGCTGCCTTAATCGCATCAAACATAACAGCAGCTGGATCTGAACCTGCCGCTTGCTTAATCACCTCTACACCAACACGTTCTCCCCATACCTCTAATTGTTCTATTGCACCCGCTCTGAAGGTATCTCCGGCTGCCATTAATACCTTTTTGCCTTCTGATTTGAATTGATAGCCTAATTTGCCAATTGTTGTCGTTTTACCGACACCATTTACACCTACGAACAAGATTACCGTTAAGCCATTTTCCTGAATATTTAATGAAGATGACGATGTATCGCCTCCCTCATAAATGGCAACAAGCTTCTCGGAAATTACACTTTGTACTTCATTTGGATCTTGGATATTCTTTCTCTTAACCTCCATTTTCAACTCTTCAATAAGTGTCATTACTGTATCGAAGCCGACATCCGCTTGAATGAGTATTTCTTCCAGCTCTTCGAAGAAATCTTCATCCACTTTTCGATAACGAGAGACAAGCTCATTTACACGGCCTGAGAAATTGTCCCTTGTTTTTGTTAAGCCCTCTTTAAATTTTTCCGTTACGCTATCCGTTTGCTTTGTAATTTTTTCTTTTAATCTTTTAAAAAAACTCATAGAATCACTTCCTTTATGATTATTTTACTCCCGAGTACACACTTAAAACCAGCCTCTTATGAAAGACAGTCCCTCTTTAGGGTGCTGCTAATTCATTGGTCTCTTCAAGGCGGACGGACACGAGCTTAGAAACACCTGATTCCTGCATGGTTACACCATATAGAACATCTGCTTCTTCCATCGTTCCTTTACGATGAGTAATGACGATAAATTGAGAATCCTTACTGTACCGCTTTAAATATTGGCTGAAACGGTACACATTCGCTTCATCAAGAGCTGCTTCCACTTCATCTAAAATACAGAAAGGTACAGGTCTAATCTTCAAAATGGAGAATAATAGTGCTATAGCTGTTAACGCACGTTCTCCTCCCGATAACAGTCCTAAGTTTTGTAACTTTTTACCGGGGGGCTGTGCCACAATTTCTACACCCGTGTTTAATAAATCCTGCGGGTTAGTTAATCGCAAATCTGCTCTACCGCCGCCAAACAATTCTCTAAAAACCGATTCAAAATGAAAGCGAACCCCTTCAAAGGTCTGCTGAAATCGTCTTTTCATTTCAACATCCATCTCATCGATTACTTGGAATAACGTATTCTTTGCCTCCAAGAGATCATCTCTTTGCTCCATTAAAAATTCATACCGTTCTGAAACCCGCTCATATTCCTCAATGGCACCAAGATTAACCGTCCCTAGTTCCTCAAGTGCCAATTTTATTAATTTGACTTTCGTACGAGCCTCATCAATTGGAAGTATTAATGGATAAGCTTCCTTTGCCCCTTCAAACGATAATAAATATTCTTCCCGCAGCTGGGCAAGTTTGTTTTCCAGTTCCACATCTAGGCGGTTTAGCTGTACCTCTTCATCCCTTAAATAAACAGTCAATCCTCGATGCTGACGCTTCAGCTCTTTAATTTCAAGATCAAGATCGTCAAGTGCACTCTGCATTGACAAACGTTCTTCACGTCTCTCGGCAATTAGCTTCACCGTTTCCGTTTTATCTCGAAGCTTCTCGACTGCTGCTTCCTCCAATTTACTTTCACCTGATGAGCTCTCAGTCATTTCCGAATCTAACAGTTGCAAATCCTCCTGATAGAAAGCGAGCCTTTTTTCGCTATCTTCCAGTTCAAACGAAACGGAAGATAGCTTTTCCTTCGTATGGTTCACCTGTTCATTTTTAGCAGCAAATACAGCTCTTAATTCACTGATTTCTGAAAGCAGTGTATCCTTAGACAGTGTTTGTGAAGTTTTCTGCTCACTTAATTGTTGGATCTGGCCTTCAAGCTGCTGAATGTCTGCTTGCAGCTTTACTAATAAAGTCGCAAGACTCTTCTTTCGATCTGTAATTCTTTCCTTTTCGCTTATAAATTCTTTTTTATTGAGGTCATAGATTGAAAGACGTTCATTCATATTTTTTTCCTGAAGCTCCGCTTCTCTTAATTCACCTTTGACAGCCTGTTCTTTCAATCTTAGTGCTTCGCCATTTTTTCGTATTTCCTCCAGCACATGCTCCTTTGCCGCAACCTCATTCTTTAACCCTTTAATTTCCGCCTCCAAATTAGCTGTTTTACTTTCCATATCAGCTAATTTTCCCTTTATCCCATCAAGTTCACTTTTCCTCGATAAGAGAGAAGAGGAATTTTGCTTTACGGCTCCTCCTGTCATAGACCCTCCTGCATTGACAAGATCACCATCGAGAGTCACAAATCTGCAGCGATAGCCCAAGAGCTTGGCCATTTCATTGGCACCCTTTAAATTCTTCGTGATGACAACCATACCTAAAAGGTTTTTCACGACCTCGCCATAAACTGAACTGTAGCCGATCATATCAGATGCAACCCCAACAAATTCAGGGTGGTTAGCAATTAATTGCAATTGGTTACTTGCCAACGATTTTCCCTTTATGACATTGAGAGGCAGAAAAGTAGCCCGTCCAAATCGGTTGTTTTTTAAATACTGAATCGCAAGTCTTGCATCCTGCTCATTCCGAACAACAATATGCTGCATGGCGGCCCCTAAGGATGTTTCTATAGCAACTTCATATTCCTTTGGCACGGAAATCAATTCAGCAATGGCACCTTCAATTCCCTGTAACTTTTCCTCCCGTGCCTTTAATATCTCTTTTACTCCTTGAAAGAATCCGGCAAACCCTTCTTCCATTTCTTCAAGCATATCTTTACGGGATTTCGTTTGCTGTAAATATTGATAGGCTTGATACAGGGTTTTCTCCTGTTTTTCATAGGTGCTTTTTAAACCTTCAAAGTTTTTCTGTTCATCTCGATAAAGATGAACCTGGGCCTCTACCTCTCGTTGAACAGCGGAAAGTAAATTCTTAGCTTCAGTTATCCTTTTCTGAAGCACTTCACGTTCAGCAATATATTTGGCATTATCGCCTTCCTGCCTATTATTTCTTTCGCTTAACTGAAGTAACTGCTGTTCAATCAAATGTAATTCATTTTTCGCAGCAGCCTGCTCATTTAATACTTCTATATATTCACTTTTTCTATCATCAATCGTTTGCTCGATATTTTCGCTCAGGAGATTCATCTGAACCTGTTTTTCTTTTAACTGGTCCTTTAATACAGCCGCTTCTTGTCCCAGCTTTATGACTTGCTCCTGCAGATTTTCTTTTTGGCTGGTTAAGCTTGCCACTTTTCCAGTTAGATCTTTTACATTAGTCTCCAGCTGCACTTTGTTTTGCGCAGCATTTTTCTTTCTTTCCTTTAAAACTTCTTTCCTGCCCTCAAGCTTTTCAAGCTCCTCACTTGCATGAAGCAGGACATTTTGCAAATCGCTTATCGATTCATCTAATGCTGTCATATGGTCTCTTAATTCTTCTAGCTTTGCTTCCTTCCCCTGCAAATGCGTGGACAGACTAATTTCGTTTTGCTTTTGCTCCTCTACCTTCTCGGACATCGACTTCCATTTCGTATGCAATTCCTCGATTTCGAAAACAGTAACGGCAACTTCAACCTTCTCCAGTGCTTCTTTTTGTTCAAGATAGTCTTTAGCCATTGAACTTTGAATTTTTAGTGGTTCGATCTGGCTTTCTAATTCGTAGAGAATATCGTTCACACGATTCAAGTTCTCTTCGGTATCATTTAGTTTTCCTTCAGCCTTCTTTTTTCTTGTTTTATATTTCAGTACACCGGCTGCTTCCTCAAAAATAGTCCGTCTATCCTCTGCTTTACTGTTAAGGATTTCTTCCACTTTGCCTTGGCTGATAATCGAAAAGGCTTCTCTGCCAAGCCCTGAATCCATAAACAGATCCACAATATCCTTTAAACGGCACGATTGTTTATTAATGAAGAATTCACTATCACCAGAACGAAAGACGCGCCTTGTGACGCTGACTTCGTTATAATCGACAGGCAGAAACTGGTCTTCGTTGTTTAATGTTAATGTGACTTCTGCAAAGTTAAGAGGCTTTCGTGAATCGCTCCCCGCAAAAATAATATCTTCCATTTTTGCTCCTCGAAGTGATTTAGCCGATTGTTCCCCTAAAACCCAGCGAATAGCATCGGTAATATTGCTCTTTCCACTTCCATTAGGACCGACAACAGCAGTGACGCCTGGAACAAAATCCACTGCTATTCGCTCAGCAAACGATTTAAAGCCCACAATATCCAATCGTTTTAGAAACACTGTATTTCCTCCTTACTCTGGACGCGTTTCTGTTAAATTATCATGTAGATGTGCTTTCAGCTTTTCCAGAGCCATTTGGGCTGCATGCTGCTCAGCAGCTTTTTTCGAACGGCCTGAACCAGTACCTATCTCTGCACCATTCAACAGAACTACAGAGACAAATTCTCGGTTATGAGCAGGTCCTTTTTCAAGGAGAATTTTGTATTCAATTATCCCGGTGCTATCTCGCTGTACTAATTCTTGCAATTGGCTTTTGAAATCCATAACATGTGAAAAGGCACCGGCATTAACCTTTGGAAAAACATATTTTTCCAAAAACGAAACAACTACATCAATGCCTTTGTCTAAGAAAAGCGCGCCAATAAACGCCTCAAATACGTCAGCCAACAAAGCAGGTCTCTCCCTGCCTCCGGTCAATTCTTCTCCTTTTCCGAGCAAAATAAATTTCCCGAACTGAAGCTCATTTGCAAATGCTACAAGTGATGGTTCACAAACAATCGCTGCCCGGAGCTTAGTCAACTCCCCTTCACTCATCATCGGATATTTTAAAAACAAAAACTTCGAAACCGTTAACTCAAGTACGGCATCACCCAGAAATTCAAGCCTTTCATTATCCTCATAAGGTTTTCTTCTATGCTCATTTACATAGGATGAGTGTGTAAAAGCTTGCTTTAATAGCTTGACGGTTGTAAATTGAATCCCAATCGTTTCTTGTAACTCTTTAAATTGCTTATCATTTGTGCGTATACCTTTTTTCTCTTTTCCATTCTTACGCATGTAAAATTCCACCTTAATTAGAAACTTAACTACCTATAAAAGTTTAATTAATAACAATAAAAAAGGCAAAGAAACTTTTAAAAAAAGCTCTATTTTTGCTTTACCCGAATTTATTCATACAAGCTACCAAAAATGATCATGGTTCTGTTTACAAAGCTTCATAAAAGAAAGCCCCGTAAGAATACGGAGCTTTGTGTGAATCCAACGATTATTGTTTTGCTTGTATGTAAGTCACAGCATCACCGACTGTTGCGATTTTTTCAGCATCATCGTCAGAAATTTCCATGTCAAACTCATCTTCAAGTTCCATAACAAGTTCAACTACATCAAGGGAATCTGCACCAAGATCATCTTTGAAAGAAGCCTCTAAAGTTACTTGAGATTCTTCTACACCTAAACGGTCTACAATGATTTTTGTTACACGTTCTAAAACCTCTGCCATTGGTCATTCACCTCCCCTCAGGTCATTATAGAGTATTTCATTTAGATAATCTAGACAAAATTTTAACTGTTTGTTAAAAGCACAAAATAGCTTTGTTACATCACCATACCGCCATTAACATGAATGGTTTGACCTGTTATATAGCGGCTCTCGTCAGATGCGAGAAATACAACTGTATGAGCTATATCCTTTGGCTCACCAAACTGAGCTAATGGAATTGCTTTTAACATTTCAGCCTGAATTTCTTCAGGTAATTTATCAGTCATTTCAGTTGTAATAAAACCTGGGGCAACTGCATTTACCGTAATCCCTCTTGCAGCAAGCTCCTTGGCAGTTGTTTTCGTTAAACCGATAACACCAGCTTTAGCTGCAACATAGTTAGCTTGTCCAGCGTTCCCCATAGAGCCGACGATCGATGAAATATTTATAATTCGGCCGCTCCTTTGCTTCATCATTTGTCTTGTTACCGCTTTTGTACAAAGGAATACACCTTTAAGGTTGATATTCAAGACATCGTCCCATTCATTTTCCTTCATCCGCATTAAGAGATTGTCTTTCGTAATCCCGGCATTATTCACAAGAATATCAAGTCTTTCGAACCTTTCAACCGTTTCTTTTATCATATTTGCCACAGAGTCACTATTTGAAACGTCACATTGAATGGCAAAGGAATCTCTTCCCATTTCTTTAATTTCAGCAACAACCTCTAATGCCTTGGCCTCACTGCCGGCATAATTAACCGCAACGTCAGCACCTTGTCTCGCAAGTTCCAACGCAATTTCTCGGCCAATCCCACGAGAAGCTCCTGTCACTAACGCTTTTTTACCCTCAAGCTTCATCTTGTCCCCTCCTTCAATGCATCCATTACCTCTTGGCATGTTTTTTCATCAGAGACTGCATATGTGCTAGCTGAGCGGCTTACCTTTTTAACTAATCCGGATAATACTTTCCCAGGACCAATTTCAATAAAAGTGGTAACCCCTAAATCAAGCATCTTCTGCACGCTTTTTTCCCATTGCACAGGAGAGTATAGCTGCTCAATCAATTTTTCTTTAATTTCAGATGCAGCCGTCATCTCGGTTGCTGATACATTTGCAATAACAGGCACCCTTGCATCTGATATATCCATTTCATCCAATACGGCTTTAAGCTTTTCTGCAGCTGGCTTCATTAATTCCGAATGAAAAGGACCGCTTACTTCAAGTGGAAGCACACGTTTTGCTCCAGCTTCTTTTGCCTTTATCCCAGCAAGTTCGACACCTTTTCTTGTTCCGGAAATAACAATTTGTCCAGGGCAGTTAATGTTAGCTAATTGCACAAGATGTCCGCTTTCTGTAATTTCATTCGTAACAGCTTCCAATTTGTCTCTGTCAAGTCCAAGTACTGCAGCCATTGTTCCCTCGCCATTAGGGACAGCGATCTCCATAAATTCGCCTCTTTTATGAACCGCATATACACCCTCTTCGAAGGAAAAGGCTCCTGCCGCAACAAGTGCTGTATATTCGCCGAGACTATGACCTGCTACATAATCAGGTGTAATGCCAGACTGTTTAAAGTATTCCAAAATTGCAATGCTCGTTGTTAATAAGGCAGGCTGAGCATTAGAAGTCAATGTAAGATCTGATTGGGGCCCTTCAAATATCAGCTTAGAAAGAGGATATTCCAGTTTTTTATCCGCGTTCAGAAAAAATTCATTTGACGGCTGATATGACTCAGCTAAAGACTGTCCCATACCAACTGTTTGTGAGCCTTGTCCAGGAAATATAAATGCTATTTTACCCATCAGTTTCCTCCTATGTATTACTAGTGATTGTTGTGTTTTCAACCGCAACTTTAATGGTTTCCACTACCTGTCCTTCTACCATTTCATGTGCTTGTCTTACCGCATTAAAGATGGCTGTTGCATCAGATGATCCATGCGCTTTAATAACAGGTGCCTTCAGTCCAAACAATCCTGCACCGCCATATTCCGAATAATCCATTTTCGACTTTAATTGATATAAATTAGGCTTTAGAACTGCGGCTGCAAGCTTGCTTTTCCAGTCGGACATTAAGGCGGATTTTAACATTTTCATAATTGACATAGCCGTTCCTTCAACCGTCTTCAACACCATATTACCGGTAAAACCATCTGTAACTGCGACATCACAAACACCTTCCATCAGGTCACGAGCTTCAACGTTGCCAATAAAATTAACATCTAATTTTTGCATTAATTCATATGTATGTTTTGTGAGTTCATTCCCTTTTTTCTCTTCCGTACCGATATTCAATAAGCCAACGCGAGGATTAGAAATGCCCCTCACCTTTTGACTGTATATGGAACCCATCAATGCGTATTGAAGGAGGTGTTCAGGCTTCGCATCAGCATTAGCACCAACATCTAAAAGAACAAAGCCTTCTCCGCTAATTGTCGGAAGGGTCGGTGAAAGAGCAGGACGTTCAATCCCTTCAATTCTTCCAACAACAAACAAGCCTGCAGCCATCAATGCACCAGTATTACCGGCAGATATACAGGCATCCGCTCTTCCTTCGGCAACTTCTTTTGCGGCGAGAACCATTGAGGCGTTTTTCTTTCTTCTTACGGCCCGGACAGGCTCATCCTCGCTTGAGATGACTTCTTCTGTATGAATAATGGAAATTCGGTCATTTCCCTTAAGGAATTGTTTTATTTTCGTTTCATCCCCAACAAGGACGATTTGAACATCAGTAAAGGTTTCGACTGCCTTAACCGCACCAAGCACGATTTCCTTCGGCGCATGATCTCCACCCATAGCATCAATAGCAATTTTCATGATGTCTGTTCACTACTCCTTTTACCTGCATTCATTCATTTTTCGAACGATACATTTCAAATTCACCTTTACACACGAGGTGATTATTGACAAAGCTCTGAACTTCCACGACGGTTCGGCCCATTTCGTTATCAATTTTACTTACCTTTGCCTTCGCAACTACCCGCTCACCTTCTTTAACAGAATGGATAAAGTGAATATTTGCTTTTGCTGTTAGGGCAAGCTCATCATTAATAACAGCAACAGCAAGTGAATTGGCCTGAGCAAATAAATGATGACCACGGGCGATATGATTCCGCTTGAAAACATGCTCTGGTTTCACATCAAAGATTGAAATGGCTGTTTTATCTAATTCAATATCAATAATTTCTCCAATGACCTCTTCAATAGGCAGTGAGCGAACTTCATCTTCAAATTTTGTTGCCGCAACATGTTTAATTCTTTCCCTTAATTCCGGAATTGATAATTCAAGCCTGTCCAAACGAATGGTTTGAACGCTTACAGAGAATTTTTCCGCCAATTCTTCATCAGTTATAAACGGATTTTCTTTAATTGTTTCCTGTAAGTGTTTTTGTCTATCCCGCTTATTTCTTTTCATTTTTGACACCGTCCACGATACTAAGACTAGGTACTAACAGTAGTATATAATTTAAAAAAACAGATTGCAAGAATAAAAGCGAAAGCACTCAACAAATTGATAGTTGAGTGCCTTGAAGCAAACATCAATCTAATTTTTCACCATCGAAAACGCCTGTCAACTCAAGATAGATCCGTAATGGCTGATATTCGTCAGCATGCCAAAAATAGGTAGATTCCACAAGTACACTTGCATCCTGTCTGGCTGTTTCCAAGGCTCTGTAATCATGAACCATATCTGCTACCTTAAACTCGGGCAGACCGCTTTGCTTTTTCCCAAAGAAATCACCAGGTCCGCGCAGTTCAAGGTCTTTCTCACTCAGAACAAAGCCATCATTCGTTTCGGTCATAATCTTCATTCTTTCTTTACCCGATTCTGATTTTGGATCTGCTAACAATATGCAATAGGATTGTTCGCTACCTCGCCCAACCCTTCCCCTAAGCTGATGGAGCTGGGATAGACCAAAACGTTCAGCATCGTAAATCACCATAAGCGTAGCATTTGGAACATTTACCCCGACTTCAACAACGGTTGTAGAAACGAGAACTTGGAGTTTATTTTCACTGAATTCCTTCATGACGATGTCCTTTTCATCTGCCGGCAGCCTGCCATGCATCAGACCGATTTGATAACGATTTTGGAAGTAATGTACTAGTGTACTATGAACATCAATTGCATTTTGAACGTCAAGCTTGTCCGATTCCTCAATTAATGGGCAAATCACATAGACCTGACGTCCTTTAAGTAACTCCTTATTCATAAAACCGAGAACTCTGTCCATCATATCAGGCTTGACCCAGTATGTTTCAATGGTCTTTCTGCCCGCAGGCATTTCATCAATAATTGAAACATCCATTTCACCAAAAGCAGTAATTGCTAATGTACGCGGGATTGGGGTGGCCGTCATAAACAATACATCAGGATTTTCACCCTTCTCCCTTAGAACTCGACGTTGTTCAACTCCAAAGCGATGCTGCTCATCTGTGATCACCAAGCCGAGATTTTTAAATTCTACTTCCTCTTGAATTAACGCATGAGTTCCAATTAAGATGTTAATCTCACCTGCTTTTAGTCCGGCAAGAATTTCTTTACGTCGCTTACCTTTTACAGAGCTAGTTAACAGCTCACAGGAAATACCGGAAGACCCTAACAGTTCCTTTAAGGATTCAGAATGCTGTTCTGCAAGAATTTCTGTCGGGACCATCAGCGCTCCCTGAAAACCTGCAGAAACGCTGGCAAATAAGGAAATGGCCGCCACAACTGTTTTACCCGATCCCACATCACCTTGAAGCAGCCGGTTCATCCGGTAACTTGATTTCATATCTGAAAGGATTTCGTTAACGACTCTATCCTGTGCTTTTGTCAATGGAAATGGAAGCTGCGCAATAAAGTTAGCTGTCCTATCTTCCTCATATACTTGTGATATACCTTTTGACGACTCTCGCTCTATTTTTCGAAGCGTCTGCATTTTCAATTGAAACAGAAGAAACTCCTCGTAAACGAATCTTCTCCGTGCTTGTTTTAAATCCTCTTGACCCACAGGATAATGAAGGGCCTTTAATGCTTCTTTTCTGTTTAATAATTTATATTTTTTCCTTAGGGATTCCGGCAAGGTTTCCTCAACCAAATGACCAAATTGCGAAAAAGCCAGTTGAATGCAGCGTCTTATGCCCTTTAGATTCATTTCCCCTTTTATAGCGTACACTGGTTCAAAGTCCTTTGTGGAGTTGGACGAGCTGATTTTCAATTCGCTCGCGGTTATCATTTGTCTATGCCCGTCCCATTTCCCTGAAACAGTCACCTGCTCGTTAATCGAGATTTTTTTCTTTACATATGGCTGATTAAATAACACTACTTGAATCAAATAACGCCCCACTAAAAGACGTATGGTTAAACGAGAACGTTTTCGACCATAATAGGTAAGAGAAGGCTCACTATGAACCTTCCCTTCAACTGTTATTTTTTCATCATGCTTCACTTCTGCTAAATCACGCAGGCGATAATCTTCATACCGATATGGGAAATGCTCTAATAAATCCTTAATTGTATATAATTTCATCTCAGCTAATGCTGATGCAGTTTCTTCTCCTATGCCTTTTACGGCTGTTACAGATTGCATTAATGGATTTGTCACTTATTTTATCGGCTTACCAAAGATCTTTGCTTCAAGCTTACGACCAGTTGGTGTAGCCGCCAACCCTCCCTGTCCTGTTTCTTTAAGTGCAGTCGGCATCGATTGCCCAATTTTAAACATCGCATCAATCACTTCATCGCATGGAATTTTGCTTTTAATACCTGCGAGTGCCATATCAGATGCCACTATAGCATTAGCCGCTCCCATTGCATTCCTTTTTACACATGGAACTTCCACTAAACCTGCCACAGGGTCACATACTAATCCTAACATATTTTTTAATGTTATCGCCATTGCTTCTGCACATTGATTTGGAGTTCCACCCCGCATCTCCACAATAGCCGCTGCAGCCATGCCTGCTGCAGAGCCAACCTCTGCCTGACATCCGCCTGCCGCCCCTGATATTGACGCATTATTGGCAATAACATAGCCAAATGCGCCTGCGGTAAAAAGATAGGCAAGCATTTGTTCACGAGTGGGGTTCAGCTTATTTTTCAGTGCAAATAGGGTTCCTGGAACGACTCCTGCGGATCCAGCAGTTGGAGTTGCACAAATGATTCCCATTGCAGCATTCACTTCATTAGTTGCCATTGCTTTACTAACTGCATCAAGAATGGTATCCCCTGCCAAAAATTGTCCTTTCTGAAGATATTTTTGCATTAAGACCGCATCACCACCCGTTAATCCGGAGTGTGATTGAACGCCGTTGATGCCACGTTCAACAGCCTTTTCCATTACAATTAGATTTTGCTCCATCATCGAAAGAATGTCATTCCTTGAACGTCCGGTTACTTCTACTTCTTGATCAATCATAATGTCTGAGATTTTCTTTATTTCTTGATTGGCTTGTTCAACTAACTCTGCAACGGTACGAAACATATATCCTCAACCTTCCCTCATTGTTGCTTTTCACTTGTGTTTTTGGACCATGCGGAAGGGTTTTAGTCGGCAATTTTTGTTACCTTGCTAATGTTATCGAGCTTCTCCAATTCTTTTATGATAGAAGGATCAATCATTTGATCGACTTCGATGGTCATAAGGGCCTGTTTTCCAACTTCTTTTCTAGCTACCTCCATATGTCCAATATTGATTAAATACTTTGACAGCACATTCGATACACTTGCAATCGTTCCATATTTATCATGATGAAAAACAAGGATGGCAGGATGATTACCCGAAAGGCGTAATGCAAAGCCATCAACCTCAATCACTTCGATTTTACCACCGCCAATTGAAATACCAACAAGCTCCAATTCCCCATTTTCATCACCAATGCGGACGCGAGCAGTATTTGGATGATAGGGAATAGCCTCTTCTATGAGAAATTGAACTACGATTCCTTTTTGCTGTGCGATGGTTATCGAATCAATAATTCGTTTATCGAAGGTATCAAAATCAAATAAGCCGCCAACAATGGCTACATCTGTTCCATGCCCACGGTAGGTTTGGGCAAAGGATCCATATAAAGATATCTTTACCCATTTCGGTTCCCTGCTGAATAAACTGCGTGCAACTCTGCCAATTCTTGCAGCACCTGCTGTATGAGAGCTAGAAGGTCCAATCATGATGGGCCCGATAATATCAAATACACTTCTATACTTCACTTCACAACCTCCAGATTAACGGAGTAGTTTCTTCATAAAATAAAAAATGGGTATAATCGTTCTTGATAGTTTATCGTAACAAGTCATTAATTGTTACAATAAAAATCAAGAGGATTATAACCCATTTAATATCACACTATCGTTGTAGGAGCATGAGGCCTAAAGCTTGTCACTCCTAGGCATATGCTCCATAATACTTTTACATTATTCCACCGCAATGATGAATGGATATAACGGCTGCTGACCGTTATGCACTTCCACTTCAACATCTGAAAAGCGTTCCTCGATAAACGCAACTAATGCTGCCAAATCTTCTTCAGATGCGTCTGTCCCTTTTAAGATGGTTACTATTTCTGAATCATCATCAATCATTTTCTCTAACAGTTCATTTGCAGTGAGTTGCTTGTCTTTATTTTTAACTACAATTTTGCCGTCCAATATTCCCATAAAATCATCTTTCTCAATTTCAAGTCCATCAATGGTTGTATCCCTTACAGCAAAAGTAATTTGACCTGTTTTAACGTGCTGCATTGCATCAGACATATTCTTTTTATTTGCAGCTAGGTCAATAGTAGAATTAAATGCCAACAAGGCAGATAATCCTTGTGGTACCGTTTTAGATGGAATGACAACTACATCCTCATCACAAAGCTCAACTGCCTGCTCAGCGGCCATAATAATGTTTTTATTATTTGGCAGGATGATTACTTTATGTGCGTGTACTTCTTTTATGGCTTTTACAATGTCTTCCGTGCTTGGATTCATCGTCTGTCCGCCCTCGATAACAGCATGTGCACCAATACTTCTAAAAAGATCAGCTACACCGCTTCCCATCGAAACCGCTACAATACCGAATTCCTGCTTTTCCTTTTTAGGTGCAGGCGCTGCTTCTTTTAAAACAGAATGTGTTTCACCAACGATATTCGTATGCTGCTGACGCATATTTTCTATTTTCATGTTAATCAGGCTTCCATAGCTTTGACCATAATTTAGCACATTGCCCGGTTCTTCTGAATGAATATGCACTTTTACAACCTCATCATCAGAAATAACCAGCAAGGAATCACCTAATTTGCTTAAATCCTGTCGGAAGGCTTCTTCGGAAAAAGGCTTATTCACCAGCTTCTTATCCTCAAGCTTTACCATAAATTCAGTACAATAGCCAAAAACAATATCAGATGTATTGATATGGCCTTGAACACTTTTATGGTGCTCAGCACTTACCAGCTCATCCATCGATGGTAAGCTTGCAGGTGAATCAGGCAGCTGTTCCCCTTTAAGTTCAGCAAGGAAGCCTTCATAGACAAAAACCAGACCTTGTCCGCCGCTGTCAACGACACCGACTTCCTTTAACACTGGCAGAAGATCAGGTGTACGGTTTAATGATGCTTTCGCTTCTTTCACAACCTCTTCCATAATGTAAATAAGGTCATCGCTTTTTTGGGCAGCTTGTACCGCCATTTTTGCTGCATCTTTTGCAACGGTAAGGATCGTTCCTTCCACAGGCTTCATAACGGCTTTATAGGCTGTTTCAACTCCAGCCTCAAATGCACGAGCAAAATCATTTCCGTTAATTATTGCTTTTTGCTCAATAGCTTTAGAAAAGCCGCGAAATAGCTGTGATAGTATAACGCCCGAGTTTCCACGTGCACCCATTAACAGGCCTTTTGATAGTGCTAACCCAACTTTTCCAATATGTTCTTGAACATTTTGTTTAACTTCTTTCGCCCCAGAAGTCATTGATAAATTCATATTTGTTCCAGTATCACCATCCGGAACAGGGAAAACGTTTAATGCATCAACATAATTGGCATTGGTTGCTAAATGATTAGCTCCCTGTATGACCATTTCTGCGAAACGCTTTCCGTCCAAAACTGTAATTGACACAATTCTTCCTCCCTCACTACGGATTCGTTACACGAACACCCTGAACGTATATATTTACTGTGTCAACGGCAAGTCCAACTGTTTTATCCAATGTGTATTTCACTTTTGATTGTACATTATGGGCAATCTCTGAAATTTTTGTTCCATAGCTAACGATAATATACATATCAATATGTACTTTTTCCTCTTCTTGACGTACAATAACGCCGCGTGTAAAGTTTTCTTTTCGTAGAATATCTGTTAGACCATCTTTAATTTGGTTTTTTGAAGCCATCCCGACTATTCCATAACAATCAACTGCAGCACCACCTGCAATGGTTGCTACAACGTCATTTGATATATCTATTTGTCCGTATGTTGTTTTTAATTCAATGGACATGAGTTTTCCCCCTTTTGGAAATTGCTCCTTGACTAATGACATTTTACTATAAGCTTTCCTTTTTTAAAAGGTATACTTATTATGCGTCAATTTTCGTGAAATTATCTCACTGTGCAGTTTGTATGTAAAAAGGGCAAGCGCCCTCCGCATCTAATACTATCGAGCTGCAGGCGCTAGGGACTCGGGTCATAAGCCAATCGCTTCTGAAGGCAAAGAACGCCTTCTGCCAGCGCTCGTCTTATGCCGGTCGTCCCTGGGCAAGCGCCCTCCGCATCTAATATTGTCAAGTAATTTTTCTTGAAAGGTTTGGTTTTGAGTATTGCATTCGGTAAGGTTGTGTGATAAATTATTAAGGTATCTTTAATGGATGAAAAACGGAGTCTGTCCAGTTTTTCTCATTTTTCCAGATTATGCAAAGATCTGATTAATAAAAATGTAACTGAACTGTATGAATCGATTCAGTTTTTCTAGTAAGGAGGGAAAATATATGCCACGTAAATGTGTTGTAACTGGTAAAAAGACAACTACAGGTAATGCACGTTCCCACGCGATGAACGCTAACAAACGTACATGGGGTGCTAACCTTCAAAAAGTTCGTATTCTTGTGAACGGAAAGCCAAAGCGTGTTTGGGTTTCTGCAAGAGCGTTAAAATCAGGTAAAGTTGAACGTGTATAATAAAGATTGACGTCCTTATCAAAGGACGTCTTTTTTGTGTATGCCTATTTGAGATAAGAAAACGCTGGAGCTAGACCATGAACAAAAACACCCAGTATTGGGTGTATAAAGATAAAATTTTGTGTTGTCTTCCCCTTTTGATTCTATCTAAATTTCTAAGAATACTCCTAAAAATGCTTGTTATCCCTTTTTAAAGGTACCTAACATCGCCCGGACAAGACCGCCTAAAAATTTAGGCAATTTAATTGTATAAAATTTCATAATTATGTCCCTCCTCAAACATCATACAAACTAGGTAGCATTATCCAACTAGTGAATTTTTCAACCACATTATCTTATTCAAAGATCTGTAATAAGTACGTTTATATTCAAGCATTTTTTAATCGGTACTTCTTACAATCATTAATATGCCTTCAGAAAAAGAAAAAGTACCATAATCATCAATAAGCTCATTACTAATACATAATGTCGAACCAAGCGAAATATGACGATTTGTCAAAGGATATTTAAAACCCTTTAATGTTATCCCCTTCACGTCATTTGAAAGAGGGATAAAAGAAATATATTTCTTCTCAGCCAATTTTTGAATTTGATATTCCCCAGCCGTTCGGATATAAATTGTGTTTTGCACGTCAATCATTTCAATTTGAACTAGAGGATTATCCAGGCTTGCCTGAAGTAATAATTGAACATTTCCAAACATATGGTCAAGTCTTCCACCCGTTGAACCAAACAATCGAACGAGGAGCGGCTCTTGGGTAATAGCCCAATTAAGCGCATGCTCCATATCTGTTTCATCCTTCTCAGGTTTATATTTTTTTAATTCATGGACCCTCTCTTCAATCATTGAAAATTCCGCTTCTGAAACAGAATCAAAATCACCGAATGCAATTGCAGGTTGAATTCCTTTTTCAATTAATGTATAGACACCGCGGTCAACCCCTACCCATACGACATCCGGCTCTTGATACAAGCTTAAATCTGGAAGGAGATAGTCTGGTCCGCCACCTAATAAATGTATGATCACTTTTCTCAATCCTTTCTTTATGTATAATAAATTCTTTGAAAATCAAAGAAAGAAGCCCGCATTCTAGCTGACTTCTTTTTTTAAATTATTTATCCCTTTAAAGCTGCAATGGCTTGCTGTCTATCCTTTTGATCATAAACGGCAGAGCCAGCTACTAGAACAGTTGCACCAGCTTCAATGCAAAGGGGTGCCGTTTCTTTATTTACACCACCATCTACCTCAATCTCAACCGTTAATCCTTTTTGATCGGCCATTTCTTTGACTTGTTTGATTTTTCCAAGCACTGATGGAATAAACTTTTGTCCACCAAAACCAGGATTTACAGACATTAATAATACCATATCGAGATCGTCTATAATGTGTTCAATCATTTGCACAGGAGTTGCTGGATTTAGAACAACACCAGCTTTTACACCGAAGGATTTAATTAGTTGAATCGTCCGATGCAAATGTCTGCATGCTTCCACATGGACGGTAATATAATCAGCACCTGCTTTTGCAAAGGCTTCAATATATAAATCTGGATTTTCAATCATTAAATGTACATCGAGTGGCAGCTTTGTAACTGGTCTAATGCTTTCAACAATTAGTGGGCCAATCGTTATATTTGGGACAAAATGTCCGTCCATCACGTCCACATGAATATAATCGGCTCCGCCTTTTTCTACGTCCTTAATCTCGTCTCCCAATTTAGAAAAATCAGCAGATAGTATAGATGGTGCAATTTTTATCATCGCTAATACCTCGGCTTTCTATTTTTTATTTCGTCCAGGAACTCTAAATAATGTTCATATCGGTAGGCTGGCAGTTCCCCATTCTCATAGGCAGATTTAACCGCACATTTCGGCTCAGAGATATGCAGACATGCGCGAAACTTACATTCTTCACTAAGTGTTTGAATTTCAGGGAAACAGAAAGTTAGCTCCTCTGCCTCAATTTCAGTAAACTCTAATGAACTAAACCCCGGTGTGTCTGCGACAAGTCCCTCACCAATATGAATGAGTTCAACATGACGAGTTGTATGCTTTCCCCGGCCAAGATGGTTTGATATATCATTTGTTTTTAAGCTTAAATCCGGGCGAAGAACATTCAATAAAGAGGATTTGCCAACTCCTGACTGCCCGGCAAAGACAGAAATGTCCCCCTTTATATATGGTAATAATTCGTTAATCCCTTCCTCTGTTTCTGAGGAGGTTAATAAAACTTCATAGCCTGCTTTCCGATAATTATCTGCAAATTTGTGGATGTTGTTTTTTTCTGCTTCACTCGTCAGATCCATTTTTGTAATACAAATCAATGGACGGATTCGATTATATTCAATTAATACCAGGAACCGATCCAGCAAAGCTGTACTAAAATCAGGTTCCACTGCCGAAAAAACGAGGATAGCTTGGTCAACATTTGCGATCGGTGGACGAACCAACTCATTTTTTCGTTCTTTTATTTCCAGAATGTAGCCTTCCGTGTCATTTTCAGCTTGAAACACTACTTCATCTCCAACTAATGGAGTTATTTTATTTTTACGAAAAATTCCCCGACCACGGCATTGAACTAATTTATCATTACTTAAAACATAATAAAAACCACTCAACGCTTTTACAATTTTGCCTTCAGGCATAGCAACGCTCCCTTAATTTTTATATTATTTTCAACGAATCACCTTTTCTTTACTCCTCCGGATATGGGACTGTCTCATCAAAGATGACATTTTTATCACGCATTACTTTATAGCCAGCTGATTCTCCGCGAACAATAGTCAGCTCTATTACTTCTCTTACGTTTTCTGTAATATAGATTGTTTTAAAGGCCTCTGTCATATTATTGTTCATATCCTCAATAAAGATTTGAACTTCCTGTGGAATTCCTTCAACCTCAGGCTCATATGGGATTTCAATTTCCCTTGTAACGGTTTTCGGAGGAATCTCCTCAGGACCTTTTGATATAATGACCTTTATTTCCGAACCTTTTTTCACAGCTGTACCAGGTGCTGGGGTTTGTGATATGACAAGACCTTTGGCAACAGAATCACTGTATTCCTCCTGTGAGACATCAGCCGTTAACCCTTCGGACCCTGCATATGTTTGTACACCGGCGGCATTATAACCTGTTAAGTCCTTAACATCAATCATTCCGGGTCCTTTAGAGATGGTAAATTCAAGGATTGTTTCCTCTGGAATAACTTCTTCGCCAGCCGGATAATTTTGCTCTAGTATTATTCCAACAGCAGCATGATCGTCATTCACTTCTTTTTTCTTAATATCTTTAAATCCTTTTTCTTTTAAAAGCGTAACAACATCGTCATACATTCTATCTGTATAATCCAATAATTCAAAGCTTTGTTTTCCGGAGCTTTCAAAAATAGTGATTTTTGTCCCTTCCTTCACCTTTTTGCCTGCTTTCGGTTCTGTTTTAACAACATACCCTTCTTCTAGCTCCTCATGGCTAATTTCCTTTGTTTCACCAACTACAAATCCTGCTGTAACAAGCTCTGAAACAGCTTGATCCAATTCCATGCCTGATACATCAGGAATCGCGATATCCTTTGGTGATAAAAGACCAGGAAGAACGGTAATAGTTAAAACAACAAGAATAATTAATATGCTTAATATAGAAAATAAAATAATCGGTAATTTTTTTCTTTTCTTTTTAACCTTTTCATTAACTGGTTCTTGTACTGGTGTCGGATCAGAATGAAGCTTGGGATCTTTTGCATGAACAAGGGTTTCATCAAGATTAGAATAAGGCCGATCATCCGTAATAATAGGTATTGCTTTCGTTGCTTCAATATCCAATGGTACTGAAAATTTGGGTTCATCCAAACGATCGGGCTCTAAAGCCGTTCTGATATCCTCCTGCATCTCTACAACACTTGAATAGCGATGGAAAGGATCCTTTGCTGTTGATTTTAATACAATATTTTCAACACTTTGCGGGATGGACGGATTCCATCTTCGTAATGAGGGAGTTTCAGCCTGCAGATGCTTTAAGGCTATGGATACAGCTGACTCTCCAGAAAAAGGTAACCGGCCCGTTAATAATTCGAACATGACTATCCCAAGTGAGTAAATATCGGATTTATTAGTGGCGACTCCGCCTCTTGCTTGTTCAGGTGACAAATAGTGTACAGAACCGAGTACTGAATTTGTCTGCGTTATGCTTGTTGCACTTAATGCCATGGCTATACCGAAATCAGTAATTTTGACATTTCCATTTTGATCCATAAGTATATTTTGCGGTTTAATATCTCTGTGAATAATATGATTTTGATGCGCATGTAAAATGGCGGATGTCAGTTGCTGCATAATATCTAGTGCTTTTTCGATCGGAATAGATGAATGCATTTGTATGTATTCTTTGAGAGTTTGTCCTTTCACATATTCCATGACAATATAATAAATGGAATCCTCTTCTCCAACATCAAAAATATTCACGATATTCGGATGGGCAAGGCTTGTAGCCGACTGAGCTTCCCTGTGAAACCTGCGAATAAATTCCTCATTATTGGCAAAGTCAAGCCGTAAAACCTTAACGGCAACATCTCGGTCGAGGATCATATCGTGAGCTAAATAAACATTAGCCATTCCCCCGCCGCCAACCATCTCTAATATTTTATAGCGGCCGCTTATTCGTTTCCCAATCATCACTTTACATCACCCTTAGGGCTATTAGGATCATACTCTACGATTATTAATGAAATATTATCCTCACCGCCATAATCATTAGCGAGCTTTACTAGTGTATTAGCCTTTTCCTCAATTGCAAGATGATTTTCAAGAATATTGACTATTTCCGTTTCAGTCACCTTATTGGATAATCCATCAGAACAAAGTAAAAGACGGTCACCCTCTTCAAAAAGAATTGTTTTTATGTCCATTTCAACAGAAGTCTCAGTACCTAAAGCCCGTAAAAGTACATTCTTTCGCGGATGATTTTCAGCATCTTCTTTTGAAATTTCACCTGATCGTACGAGCTCATTTACAAGCGAGTGATCTTCCGTTACTTGTGAGAAACCAGTCTCATTATAAATATAGCAGCGGCTGTCTCCAATATGGGCGATGGTGGAAAATAACTCTGTAATAATTGCTGCCACAATGGTTGTACCCATGCCTTCACATTCGGAATGCTTTTTCGAATGTTCATAAAGGACCATATTCACCTGGTCAATATGGTCCTTCAGCCAATTTTCGGCTTGGTCTGCTGTCTCAATCTTTTCTGCCTTTTCCCATTCCTCCTGCAGTTTTATCAGTGCCATTTTACTTGCAACATCTCCTGCACGATGTCCACCCATCCCGTCAGCGACAATGGCAAGACGCTGACCAGATTGGCTAAAGAATACGCCGCCGCTGTCTTCATTATGCTGACGAATCTTTCCTTTGTGTGTCACGAAAATAGCCTTCATCCTTTCACCTCGTCTCTTCTTTTCGTTCCTTTGCACGAAGCTGTCCACATGCTGCATCTATATCCGAACCTTGTTCCCGCCGAATCGTTACATTCACACCTGCGTCTTTTAAGGTTTTCTCAAATAGAAAAATTTGATCACGCGGTGTTCGGACATAGTCACGTTCAGGAACATAATTTACTGGAATTAAGTTGACATGGCATTTTATACCTTTAATTAAACCAGCTAATTCTTTTGCATGTTCAACTTGGTCATTGACCCCGCCGAATAATCCATATTCAAAGCTGATGCGTCGACCCGTTTTATTAATATAATATCGTACAGCCTCCATCAAGTCTGGTAGTTTATAAGCCTTATTAATTGGCATTAATCGGCTGCGTAACTCAGTATTTGGTGCATGTAATGAGATAGCAAAATTAATTTGCAAATTCTCATCTGCAAATTGATAGATTTTCGGAATGATTCCACTTGTTGAAACGGTAATATGTCTTGCACCGATATTTAAGCCTTGGTCATGGTTAATAATTTTCAAAAAGGAGAGCATGTTATCAAAATTATCGAATGGTTCACCTATACCCATGATTACTACAGAGCTTACTCGTTCATCCGTTTCATCGAGTGCCTGTTGAACCTTCACAACCTGTGCAACAATTTCACCTGCTTCTAAATGGCGTTTAAGACCGCCCAGTGTTGAAGCACAGAACGTACATCCGATTCGGCAGCCCACTTGGGTCGTTACACAAACTGAATTTCCATAATCATGCCGCATTAAAACAGTCTCAATCGAATAGCCATCGTGAAGTTCAAATAAAAATTTTATGGTTCCATCAGCCGACTCCTGTTTAATGATTGTATTTAATGTAGTCAGCGTAAAATGTTCTGAAAGAATGTCCCGTAAGTTCTTTGATAAATTACTCATTTGATCAAATTCTGAAACTCGTTTCTTATATAGCCAATCAAAAATCTGTTCTGCCCTGAATGCTTTCTCATTATGTTCCTTTAACCATTCCTTTAACGCTGAAAGCTGCAGCGAATAGATGGAGGGCTTTGCGGTTATTTCTGTTTTATTCTCATGGATGGTCGTGTTCTCCATCATTTACACCTTCTTCCTTAAACAAGCAATATAAAAGCCATCTGAATTCATGCATTGTGGTAAAATTTGCATTTCACCATTTTTGACGATTGGTTTTATTTTCTCAGGCATTCTATCTTTTACTGATTCGTCACGCTCAAAATCAGGATGTTGATCTAAAAACGCTTGAACCACCTGTTGATTTTCTTCCTGATCAATTGTGCACGTACTGTAAACTAGAATACCACCTTTTCTTAATAAAGGGGAAACAGAATCTAGTAATGTTTTTTGAATTTTTTGCAGTTGAAATAGATCCTCTTCTTTTTTTGTATATTTGATATCTGGTTTTCGTCTCATGACTCCAAGTCCTGAACAAGGAGCATCCAAAAGGATCCGGTCAAAGGATTCCTTTTCAAAATGTTCTTGAACATGCCGACTGTCAAGCGTTTGCGCTTTAATATTCGGGAGTTCCAGTCTTTTGGCATTCTCACGTATCAGCTTTACCTTATGCTCATGTAAATCAAGGGCAACTACTTCACCAGTACCATTTAATCTCTCAGCAATATGCGTCGTTTTACCACCAGGTGCCCCACAGGCATCCAGTACCTCCTGATTTTCCTTAACACCAAGAGATAGAGCCACAAGCATGGAGCTCTCATCTTGAATTGTTACAAGCCCTTGTTTAAAAACAGTAGAATTAGCTAGGTTTCCTTTATAGCATAGGATGGCCTCAGGTACCACCTCGCTTGCTTCCACTGAAAATCCTTCTTCCTTTAAAAGCGATAAGCATGTTTCCCGGTCAATCCTAGTTGTATTCACGCGGCCTGTCATGACTGGAGCCGTTAAATTGAGTTCACACATCTCTTTTGTGTCCTCATATCCAAATTGCTGAACCCAGCGTTTTACAAGCCAAAGCGGGTGGCTTGTCGATACGGCCAGCCTTTCAATTGGATCCTCCATTTGTTCAAAGGAAGGAAGCCCTTCTCTTTGAATGCTGCGAAGGACGCCATTAACTAAACTAGAGATACCTTTATGACCTCTTTTTTTGGCAATCTCAACTGCTTCAAATATAGCTGCCCGGTCGGGGATTTTGTCTAAGTACACCATTTGAAAAACAGTCATCCTTAGCAATTGTCTAACCCACTGTTCCATTTTTTTATTTTTTATTAAAAAGGGAGCTAGATAAAAATCAAGTGTCATTTTTCTTTGCAGCGTCCCGTATGTTAATTCCGTTAATAGCCCAATGTCCTTCGGATCTAGTTCATTCTTTTTGATTACGTTATTTAAAAGAAGATTGCTATAGGATTGATTTTTTTCAATTTGTTCCAAAATTTCAAGTGCTGCTTCACGAACATTTTTACGTTTAGTTTTCATAAGAATCCCCTAATTGAATACCGATAGTTAAATCGCTGCCAGCTCCTCTTAGAAATTGACCGGCAGACATTTTTTTCTTACCTGATGGCTGCAGTTCTGTGACTTTAACGGCTGTCTGATTACCTGTTGCAACGATAAAGCCTTCCTCTTCAAGCTTGACAATCGTTCCGGGTGCTTCGCTTACTTGCAGTGGAATTTTTTCTGAACGCCAAATTTTCAAAACATTTCCCTGGAGCGTGGTATAGGCTCCTGGCCACGGATTTAGACCGCGAATATGGTTATAAATTTCTTCACCAGACTTCGCCCAATCAATCTTCTCCTGCTCTCTTTTAATATTCGATGCAAAGGTAGCCTCTTCTTCATTTTGTTGAATCGCTGCCAATTCCCCATTAAGGAGCTTTGGTAATGTTTCTGATAATAGCTTTGCACCGGCCACACTTAGCTTGTCATGCATTGTGCCCACATTATCTTCTTCCAAAATGGGGACCTCTACCTGCGTTAAGATATCACCCGCATCCAGTTTCTCAGCCATATACATGATGGTGACTCCTGTCTTTTCCTTCCCTTGCAGTATGGCATAATGAATGGGCGCTCCGCCGCGAAGCTCGGGCAAAAGTGATGCATGTACATTAATACAGCCGTATCGAGGTGCATCGAGAAGCTGCTTAGGCAGGATTTGTCCGAAAGCTGCTGTTACAATCAAATCTGGCTGCAAATCCAAAATGGGCTGCAGTTCTTCAGGCCTGCGGATTTTTTCCGGCTGAAAAACAAGTATCCCTTGCTTCAACGCCTCTACCTTAACCGGTGGAGGTGTAAGGACTTTTTTTCTGCCCACAGGTCTATCAGGCTGAGTAACTACTCCAATTACATCGTAGCCATCATTAATTATTTGTCTCAAAACCGGAACTGAAAAGTCCGGTGTTCCCATAAATACAATCTTGGTCATTCGCCTTCCACCTCGTGAAGTTCTTTTTCATCTATATATCTTGTAACCTTCGATGTAAACAATATTCCGTGCAAATGATCAATCTCATGCTGTATCGCACGTGCAAGAAAGTCTTCAGCTTCAATCGTAAAACTTTTCCCTTTCCTGTCCTGAGCTTTGACTTTTACATAATACGGCCGGCTTACTTCCCCATACAATCCAGGAAAGCTCAAGCAGCCTTCGACACCATTTTGTTCACCTTTTGTTTCTAGTATTTCCGGATTAATCATCTCGATTGTGCCGGAACCGTCATCAATATCAACGATTGCAATCTGCTCATCCACTCCTACCTGTGGTGCAGCTAAGCCAACTCCATCAAATTCAATCATCGTATCATACATATCATTCAATAATTTTTTTAATTTATTATTAAAGGATGTTACCGGCTTACAGGGACGCTCCAATATTTCAGCCGGATGCATCACAATCTTTTTAACTGCCAAATGTGTTTCCTCCGCTTTTCTAAATAGTTTTTCCAATTTTCTTTAATCTTAACATTGAATCTGCATTTTCTTGTTTACATAAGGATGTATGGATTTTTATCAATCGCTATTTGCAGACCCGAATGAAGTACATCCTGTTGATGATGATCAAGGACTGTTTTTAATGCTTCAGTTAATTTGGGTTCACGTTTATATTTAATTAAGCATTGATAGCGATATTTATTATTCAGTCTTGGAATTGGGGATGCAACCGGACCTAAAACAATCGCTTCATTTGTCAATCTGGAACGAATAAAACTCGTTATTTTCTCTGTTACATCCACTACCTTCATCAGCTCTTCATGGCTGACTGTTATTAAGGTAATATAATAAAAGGGCGGGTATTTATGAATCTTTCGAATCATCATTTCCCGCTGGTAAAATTGATCATAATCCTGTTCACCTGCTAGCTCGATACTATAATGCTCAGGCGTATAGGTTTGGATTACCACTTCTCCAGCAAGTTCATGCCTTCCTGCCCGGCCGCTGACCTGTGTTAATAATTGAAAGGTCTTTTCTGAAGATCGTAAATCAGGTAAATGCAGCATCGTATCTGCTGATAATACACCAACCAAAGTAATGTTGGGAAAATCCAACCCCTTTGCAATCATTTGCGTTCCTAGTAAAATATCAGCATGACCTTCTTGAAATTCTGTTAGCAGCTTTTCATGGGCTCCTTTTCTGGATGTTGTATCAACATCCATTCGAATGACCCTTGCCTCAGGGAAGATTTTTGCAATTTCTTCTTCAACCTTTTGTGTACCGGTTCCGAAATAACGTATATGATCACTGGCACATTCCGGACATACAGTCGGCACGATTGATTCAAAACCGCAATAATGACATTTCATTTGCTGATTAAATCGGTGATAGGTTAAAGAAATATCACAATTTGGGCATTGCAGCACAAGCCCGCAGTCACGGCACATCACAAAGGAAGAGTGTCCGCGCTTATTTAAAAACAGGACAGTCTGCTCTTTTTTTGCTAAGCGGTCTTGCAGCTTTTCATGCAGTACACGAGAAAACATCGAACGATTGCCTTCTCTCAGCTCTTCGCGCATATCAACGATTTCCACCTTCGGCAAATCGCGCTCGTTCATTCGTTTCGACAAGGTTAATAGCTGATACACACCTTTTTTCGCACGGGCAAATGTTTCTAAGGAAGGTGTCGCACTTCCTAATACAACCGGACAATTGTGCCGCTTAGCCCTTTCAATTGCAACGTCACGTGCATGGTATCTTGGGTTGTCCTCCTGCTTGTAGCTTGTTTCATGCTCTTCATCTATAATAATAATCCCTAAATTTTCAAATGGGGCAAAAATAGCCGAACGTGCCCCCACAACTACCTTGACTTCTTTTCGTTGTATTTTTCTCCATTCGTCATATTTTTCCCCTACTGAAAGTCCGCTGTGAAGAACTGCTACCATATCTCCAAAACGCCCTTTAAAGCGGTTGACCATCTGTGGAGTCAGTGAAATTTCCGGAACAAGGACAATCCCTTCCCGTCCATCCTCAAGTACTCGTTGAATAGCTTGTAAATATACTTCCGTTTTTCCGCTTCCAGTCACTCCATATAGAAGGAATACGTCATGTTTTTTTTCTTCCAAAGCAGCCAAAATCGGTTGGATGGCTTGCGACTGATCATTTGTCAGCTGGAGAGGATGTGTTTTCTCAATATCACGGTCCTTATACGGATCACGATAAACCTCCCTTGTCCTCTCTATTAAAATGCCTTTTTCAAGAAGTCCTTTAATGACGGCACTTGAAACCCCTATTGTAGACATGATTTTTTGTCTTTCTATTGGCTCACTGTGTTCAATAAAAAAATCAATCAATTTCAGCTGCTTTACACTTCTGCTTGGAAGCTCTGAACGAATTTGCTCCAATTTCTGTTTTGTGACAGCTGGTGCGATGATCTTCAACGTTTTCTTTTTTACTCTTTCTTTCACTTCATATAAGACTTCAAATGTCCCGTTTGATATTTCCCTCTGTAATAACGAAAGCTCATTTCCATTACTTACTTCTTCCCATTTAATGACATCACCGTTTGAAAATAGAGTTTGTAAAACAGGTGAAAGCATGGAAAGTTGTGAGCGATTAATCAACCTTACCTTTTTCTCATATTTTGCTTTTAATGCAGGAGGAAGCATGACTTGAAAAGCTGAAATCTTGTAGCATAACGTCTTTTCTGTTAACCAATCCGACAATAAAAGAAGTTCCTCGTTCAATACCGGTTCAATGTCCATCAGCTCAATGATTTCTCTGAGCTTTGGGAATTGTGATTCCGTAACAATATCAATGACAAACCCTTGAACCTTTCGGGGACCAAAAGGAACAATGACTCGCATACCAGGCATTAAAACATGAATGAGCCTTTCGGGAATACCATAATCAAAGGGCCTGTTTGTTTGCTTTGCAGGTACATCGACTATCACTTTGGCAACTGCCATTAATGCTGTTCCTTCAAAAGCAAGCACACTTCATCTATGATTTTACCTGCCACTTCTTTTTTTGATAGAATCGGAAATTCCTTTGTTACCCCGTCTTTTCGATAGAAAGTCACGATATTGGTATCCGTACCAAAACCGGCACCTGCCTCTTTTACATTATTTGCAACAATCATATCAGCATTTTTACTCAAAAGTTTCTTTTCCGCGTATTCACTGACATTGTTTGTTTCAGCTGCAAAGCCGATTAATAGCTGCTTGTCTTTTCTGTGCCCAAGCTCCATTAAGATATCCTTTGTTCGTTCTAGTTCAATGACTTGTTCTCCAGGCTGTTTTTTTATTTTGTGATCGGCATATTGCTTCGGGCGATAATCGGCAACAGCTGCTGATTTGATTACAATATCAGTGCCTTCGAATCGGCTTATAACCGCTTCATACATTTCCTGTGCACTCTCTACCTGGATAACTTGAACGCCTTTAGGCGGTGCTAATGATACAGGGCCGGAAATAAGTGTAACATCCGCTCCTGCCCTTACCGCCTCCTCTGCTACTGCATAACCCATTTTTCCTGTTGAATGATTTGTAAGATAGCGAACAGGATCAATTTTTTCTCGAGTCGGGCCGGCTGTAATCACTACTTTTTTACCTTTAAGCCTTCCATCTCCTAGATGAAAATAGTTATTTAATTTCGCAACAATGTTTTCTGGTTCCTCTAATCTTCCTTTGCCTACATAACCGCAGGCTAAATAACCCTCACCAGGTTCAATAAATGAATAGCCATACTCTGCTAAAACAGCCATATTTCGTTGAACTGCCGGATGGTTGTACATATGAACGTTCATTGCTGGAGCAATCCATACAGGTGCAGTCGCTGCGAGCAGTGTAGTCGATATCATATCATCCGCAATTCCGCCTGCAAGTTTTCCAATGATATTCGCAGTCGCCGGTGCAACTACTATTACATCTGCCCAGTCGGCTAAATCAATATGGGCTATTTTTGTGGAGTCCTTTTCATCAAACGTATCTGTGTAGACATCATTTCGCGATAAGGCTTGAAAGGTTAACGGTGCTACAAACTCACAAGCCGACTTGCTTAGAATAACGCGGACATCTGCACCCTCCTGTGTGAGTTTACTCGTCAAAGCTGCCGCCTTATAGACAGCAATTCCGCCCGTGACACATAATAAGATATTTTTACCATTCAGCATAAATCTGACCCCCATTTACAAAGTTCTGCAAACATTTCACATCCGCTGTATTGTTATAATGCAAAAGAAAAGGGTCTGACGTGGTCAGCCCTTTCTACCTTTTATTCATACCTGGAACCTAAGTCTCTGTCTGCTAAGCGATAAAATAATCTGTCTGCATCAATTTCCTCAAGTGCTTTACCAACATTTTTATGAGAAATGTATCGATTCAACAGTGTTGTTTCACCTAATTGCATTTGACGGGCGCGTTTAGCTGCTACCGACACTAAAGAGTATTTACTATCAATTTTTGTCATTAAAGAATCAATTGATGGATCTAACATATTACTTAACCTCCAGCATTTTTAAATATTTTGGTTCTACTCGTTCTCTGCGGCAGTGCTCTGCCACAACAATGGCTTTGATGCGTTCACAAGCAAGATTGATTTCATCGTTTTCTACCACATAATCATATAAGTTCATCATTTCAATTTCTTCTTTCGCCACATTTAAACGATTGTTAATAATATCCTCTGTTTCCGTACCTCTCGTCACAATTCGATTTTTCAATTCTGACAAGCTAGGTGGCATAAGGAATATAAATAATCCATCTGGAAACTTTTCACGGACTTGACGTGCACCTTGAACTTCAATTTCAAGGAAAACATCCTTTCCTTTATCTAAAGTTTCGCGAACATAATCTACAGGTGTTCCATAATAATTACCGACAAACTCGGCATACTCTAACAGTTTCCCTTGTTCAATGAGATCTTCGAATTCTTCCCTAGTTTTAAAAAAATAATCCACGCCGTCCCTTTCCCCTTCGCGTGGAGATCTCGTTGTCATTGATATCGAATACTCAAACTTTGTATCCTGCTGAGAAAAAATTTCTTTTCTCACTGTTCCTTTACCAACCCCTGAAGGTCCGGATAATACAATCAATAACCCTTTTTCATGCATCAATAGAGTCCTACCCTTCATCCAATATTTCGTCTCGATCATTTAACCGGTGTGCAACTGTTTCTGGCTGAACTGCACTTAGTATCACATGATCACTATCCATAATAATGACAGCCCGCGTTCGTCTGCCATACGTTGCATCAATTAAAGAACCACGGTCGCGTGCATCCTGAATAATTCTTTTGATGGGTGCTGATTCAGGACTCACGATAGAAATGATCCGGTTGGCAGAAACGATATTGCCAAAGCCGATATTAATCAGTTTAATCACCTGATTTTCCTCCTACCATCAGTTAATTAGTTTCACCCTGACGATTATTTTCTAAACAAGTACTATTCAATGTTTTGTACCTGTTCTTTCATTTTTTCAAGGATACTTTTCATCTCAACCACTTCTTTGGCAATTTCAGAATCATTTGCTTTTGAACCAATCGTATTGACTTCTCGATTCATTTCCTGAAGCAGGAAATCAAGCTTTCTGCCAATCGGCTCATGTAACGTAAGAATTTTCCCAAACTGTTTTATATGGCTTTTTAGACGGGTTAATTCCTCGTTTATATCTGCTTTATCGGCAAAAATGGCTACTTCGGTTAGAATACGAGCTTCATCCACTTGGCCTCCGATAAATTCATAGATTCTTTTTGTTAATTTATCACGATACATTTGTACAACGGATGGTGCGAGCTCGATAACTTCTTTAACCAAGCTCTCAAAAATATGTAAATGAGAGCTTATATCCTTTTCAAGTGCAGAACCCTCTGCCGTGCGCATTTGGATAACCGAAGCAGCAGCTTCTTCCACAGCTTGGAGAACAACCCGTTCAAGCTCTTCATCGCCGGATTCTTCTTCTTCAATATGGATAATATCTTCCCTGCTTAGTAAATCCTGCAGTGATAAGCCGTGTTCAAGAACATACTTTTGTTTGATATCGGCAAATGTCTGTACATAATGATCGAGCAAATTCCAATCGACCATCACTTTTCGGTTAACAATTCCTTCTCCCTCAACGGTCACATAAACTTCTATTCTTCCTCTATGTATAAAAGAGCTCAATTTCTTTTTAATTTTATCTTCTATTTTATTAAACTGACGGGGCATTCGAATATAAAATTCCGAAAAACGATGGTTTACCGTTTTTACTTCGACTGAAACAGAAAAAGAGGCAGTACTTTTTTTACTTCTCCCAAATCCTGTCATACTTATAACCATTAAGACCACATCCAATCTTCTCCTTAATAATCAGGAGACTTTTCATGCTCATTATCAAAAGATGTCATGTTGTTATGGTAGCACTTTTTATTATAAAAGAGGAGGTAGTTTGGCTTAACGAAAGAAAAGGTAATAGAGTTTACTCTATTACCTAAGAAATTATAACATATTTCATTTTGTTTTTCTTAGTAAAAATGAACCAGCCAGTAAAAAAGTTGGAATTGCCGCCAAACCTGTAATAATCCACCAGTCAGAGACTTGAATCGGAACAGTATGGAAGATAGGCTGCAGTGGCGGGTAATAAATAACGACAAGCACCATCAAGAGTGACAAAATAACAGCCCAAACTAAATATTTATTACCAAACGGATTACGTGAAAGAATAGACCTTTCACTGCGGCAATCAAATACATGGATCAATTGTGCAAGAACCAATGTTGCAAAAGCAACTGTTTGTGCATATTCAAGATGGTTCGGATTATCCTTATAGGCAAACATAAATGCCAGCAATGTAACTAACCCGATTAGAAAACCTCTCGAAATGATTTTCCATCCTAATCCTCTAGCAAATACTCCTTCTTTCGGATTTCGAGGCTTTCGCTTCATTACATCACCTTCAGGCTGGTCTAAGCCTAGTGCCATAGCCGGTAAACCATCCGTAACTAAATTTACCCAAAGGATTTGAATCGGAACCAGCGGCAGCGGCAATGCTAATAGCATCGCAAATAACATCACGAGAATTTCACCGACGTTTGAGGCTAATAGGTACCGAATAAATTTCCGAATATTTTCGTAAATGTTCCGCCCCTCTTTAATAGCGGATTTAATCGTTGCAAAATTATCATCAAGCAGGACAAGGGCAGACGCCTCTTTTGCCACATCAGTACCGGTAATTCCCATTGAAACACCGATATCTGCTGCTTTAATTGCCGGTGCATCATTGACACCGTCACCTGTCATTGCCACAATATGGCCTTTATTTTGTAGTGCTTTTACTATCTTTAATTTATGCTCAGGTGATACTCGAGCAAATACCGAAACTTCCTCAACAACATCTTCAAGCTCCTCAAGGGACATTTCTGAAAGTGCAGGTCCATCTAACACCTTTGATTGATTTGAGAGAATTCCAAGCTGTTTTGCGATTGCCTTTGCAGTTATCACATGATCACCTGTAATCATGACCGTTTTAATACCTGCATCTTTACATTCCTTTACAGCAAGCTTCACTTCAGGACGCGGCGGGTCAATCATTCCCTGAAGCCCAATAAAGGTTAAGCTCTTTTCCGCCTCTTTTTCATCGAGAACAAGGGTCTGAGCAGGAATTTCTTTAAATCCGATTGCAATCGTTCTAAGTGCCTTTGATGCTAGCTCATTAATGGCAGATTGAACCGTTTGCTTTGCGTTTTGTGATAATAATTGTTTTTTGCCGTTCCAAAGAATGGCTTCACTTTTTCCAACCAAAATATCTGGGGCTCCTTTTGTCACAACATACTGACGGCCATTTGGATCCTTTATAATGACACTCATCATTTTTCTTGTCGAATCAAAAGGAAACTCTTGAACAATTTTAAACTCATTTAACAGTTCCGAACGGTTATATCCTGCTTTCATGGCAGCAACAAGAAGCGCCCCTTCAGTTGGATCTCCATCAACAGCATATTCCTTTTTCTTCTCGATTAATTCTGCATGGTTACAGAGCATCCCAAACATTAGCATCTGCTGAAGTGCTTTTTCGTTCGTAACATCTATTCTTTCATCATCACGGTAAAATGCACCACTTGGTTCATAACCGACCCCATCTACAAACCATGTTTGTCCACTACTCCATAAATGAGTTACAGTCATTTCATTCTGTGTCATTGTTCCTGTCTTATCTGAGCATATGACAGAAGCACAGCCTAATGTTTCAACAGCCGGCAGTTTTCTGACAATGGCATTTTGCTTGATCATCCGCTGTACACCAAGAGAGAGCGCAACCGTTACAATAGCCGGCAGACCTTCAGGGATGGCAGCAACCGCAAGGGAAACACCCGCTAAAAACATTGTATATAAATCATTTCCTTGAAGAACACCGACAACAACTACCAAAGCAGTTAACAAGAGTGCTGTCACAATTAGGATTTTCCCAAGCTGTTCCAATCTTCTTTGCAGCGGTGTAGTCATTGATTCAGCACTTTGGAGTAAATCAGCGATTTGTCCCATCGCTGTTTTCATTCCTGTCCCGACCACAACCCCCATGCCGGTCCCTCTTGTAACCATAGTACCCATAAACGCCATATTTTCCATATCGCCAATGCCAAGGTTCTCTTTGGAAAGCGCACTTGTATTTTTTGAGACTGGAAGTGACTCGCCGGTTAAGGCTGATTCCTCTATTTCAAGACTTTTTACATCAATCAAGCGCAAATCTGCACCAATTCGGTCCCCACTGGAGAACTTTAACACATCCCCTGGGACAATTTCTTTCGACGCAATTTTTATCCATTGTCCATTCCTTAGTACCTGCACTTGCGGAGCAGAAAGTTCTTTTAAAGCCTGTAATGATTTTTCCGCTTTTACTTCTTGAAAAAAACCAAGAAAGGCATTGACGATGACAATGGCGATAATCGCAATTGCATCAATATATTCACCTAAAAAACCAGAAATAAGAGTTGCTGCTAATAAGACAAGCACCATAAAATCCTTAAATTGACTAAAAAAAACTAGCCACGCAGACTGCCTTTCCCCTTCTTCTAATTCATTGTTTCCATATTGCTTCAGCCTTTGTTTAACATCTGCACTCGTTAATCCTGACGAGAGGTCTGTATTTAGCGCTTCCTCTACCTCTTTTGTGTTCATCTCATGGTACTTCATCCCGCCATCTCACTTCCCCCTTAAATACGAAAAGCAATGCCTCAACCCAGGTGCCAGAGCTTTTGGCAGCCTTTCATTTTAGTTAGAAAAATAATCTTTTCTGCATCTAAGGAAAGCTTATTCACTCTTGTCCAAAAAAATGCTAATATAGTTGCACTTCAATAAAACAACTTGTAATCTTAAAGATAGTATATAAGTAAAGGATGTTTATCATGTCGTTTGATGGTTTATTTACCAGGGCAATGGTTAAAGAGCTTACAGATTTGCTTAAAGGCGGTCGAATCAATAAAGTACACCAACCGTATAAAAATGAAATTATTCTCGTTGTAAGAGCAAACGGAAAAAATCAAAAGGTATTACTTTCTGCACATCCCTCACATGCAAGGGTTCAGATTTCACAGGAGGAATATGAGAATCCTTCGATCCCGCCAATGTTTTGTATGCTATTACGAAAGCATATTGAAGGGTATATTTTGGAGGATATCCGACAGGTCGGACTTGATCGGATCATTATTTTTGATATTAAAGGGAGAAACGAAATCGGAGATACTTCTTATAAGCAGTTAATTGTAGAAATTATGGGACGACACAGCAATATTATCTTAGTTGACCGGACCAAAAATATGATACTTGATAGTATTAAGCATGTAACCTCAGCTGTTAATACATATCGAACGGTCCTTCCTGGACATGATTACATTCTTCCTCCGGAACAAAATAAAGCGAATCCCTTTGAAGCAGATGAAGAGGATGTATTAAGACATCTAGATTTTAATAGCGGCAGACTCGATAAGCAGCTGGTCAATCAATTTGCCGGACTTTCACCCTTAATTGCAAAAGAAATAACCTTTCAGGCTGGTCTTGTGAATCGGACCACCTTGCCAAAGGCTTTTCTTGCTATAATTGAACGGGTAAAGCGCCATGATTATTCCCCTTCCATTATGGAGAGCAGTGAGAAAGAAAACTTTTATTTATTCCCTCTCGATAGCAGTCAAAGTAATCAAGTAAAATCATTTGCAACACTTGGAGAAGCACTAGATCGCTATTATTTTGGCAAAGCAGAGCGTGATCGTGTCAAACAACAGGCAAATGATATTGAACGCTTAGTTGTCAATGAAAAAGAAAAAAATGAGAAAAAAATAGCCAAGCTTGAAGTGACTTTGCAGGAAGCCAATAAAGCACAACAGTTTCAGTTATTTGGTGAATTATTGACGGCAAATTTATACGCGGTGCAAAAAGGCTTAAAGGAAATCGATGTCGTGAATTATTACGATGAAACTGGAGCAACAGTAACAATCCCGCTTGATCCATTAAAATCACCTTCGGAAAATGCGCAAAAATATTTTACCAAATACCAAAAGGCAAAAAATGCCCTTGAAATTGTAAAAGAACAAATTGAAAAGGCAATGGCAGAGGTCCACTATTTTGAATCGCTCATCCAACAGCTCGAAACAGCCTCACCAAAGGACGTTGCTGAAATCCGTGATGAATTAATTGAAGAAGGATATATTCGAAATAGACAGAAAAAGCACCAAAAAAAGCAAAACCAAAAACCTGTTCTGGATCACTATTATGCTTCAGATGGGACTGAAATTATTATTGGAAAGAACAATAAACAAAATGATTACTTAACAAATCGTTTGGCTGCTCGTGATGAAATTTGGCTCCATACAAAGGATATTCCGGGGTCCCATGTCGTGATTCGCAGCAAAGAACCGATTGAAAAGACGATTCACGAGGCCGCAATCCTGGCCGCATTTTTCAGTAAAGCGCGAAGTTCAAGTTCAGTTCCCGTTGATTTTACTCGCGTACGCCATGTAAAAAAACCATCAGGCGCAAAGCCGGGCTTTGTCATTTACGACAACCAGCAAACAATATATGTTACACCTGATGAAGAAACAGTCCTCAAATTGAAGAAGCATAAAAATGCTAACTGATTTTACTATAGAACTAATGTTTTCTAAATGATTACAAAAAGAGTGCAGTCATGCACTCTTTTATCCTTTTTCCCCATAGTCAGGCAGAGCAATATTTTTTGCGGTTAAATGACTCTCCATTCTCTGTATCATACGACTTAATGTTTCTAATCGTGCATATCGCTTATTATTACTTGGAATAATACACCATGGCGCATGAATGGTATCCGTCTTTTCGAACATTTCTTCAACTGCTTCATGATATAAATCCCATTTTTCCCGATTACGCCAATCTTCATCAGTCAATTTCCAGCTTTTAAATGGATTAGCCTCTCGTGCTTTAAAACGCGATAGTTGTTCGTCTTTACTTATATGAAACCAAAATTTCATGATTACATATTGATCATCACTTAATAGTTTTTCAAATTCATTGATTTCCTTATAGGCTCTAGACCATTCTTCAACTGTAGCAAAGCCTTCAACACGTTCAACAAGAACCCTTCCATACCAAGAGCGGTCAAAAATCGTTAGCTCTCCATAGCCAGGCAGTTTACGCCAGAATCTCTGCAAATAATGGTATTGCCTTTCATGTGGCAGCGGAGCTGCAATCGGCCAAACCTTAAATCCACGCGGGTCAAGATGCTCTGTTACTCTTTTAATCGCACCTCCTTTGCCCGAAGCATCCCAGCCTTCCATTACAACGACAGCTGCAATTTTTTCTTCATGCAATACATGCTGAAGCCTTAACAAGCGCCACTGATATTGAAGCAGCTTCGTCTCATACTCTTTTTTACTATCCACCTTTAACGTTAAATCAACACGATCTAAACGACTATTCACTAGTTAAATCCTCTCCCTAACAGCTGGCTGAATTTACACTTCATTTATATGATAGTATGATTTATCTTGCCATACAAAAGCAAAATGGGCCTGACATCCTAATGATGTCAGGCCTGGATCATGATTGATTATTTTCCCCACTCGGCAGGATTTTTGCGCCACTCCATTAGCTTATCCCAATCCTTTTGCTCAATGTAGCCTTTTTCACTTGCAACCTCTACAAGTGTTGAAAAATCTGTTAAAGAATAGGACGTAATGTCGGCGTTACGCATCAGTTCAAAGCCTTTTTCAAGCTGATATGTAAAAATGGATACCACTCCTAGCACTTCGCAACCAGCTTCACGTAATGCTTCTACAGCCGTAATGACACTGCCTCCCGTTGAAATTAAATCTTCCACTACTACAACCTTTTGTCCTTTTTCCGCTTTTCCTTCAATCTGATTTCCTTTACCATGCTCCTTTGCCTTTGAACGGACATAACACATCGGCAGGTTTAATTCTTCGCTTACCCATGCGGCATGGGGGATTCCTGCAGTCGCGGTTCCAGCAACAAGCTCTGTTCCTGGAAATTGTTCCTTGATGATTCCGGCAAGGCCTGATGCAATATTTCTTCTAACTTCCGGATATGAAAGAGTTAAACGATTATCACAATAAATAGGAGAAATGATGCCTGATGCCCATGTAAATGGTTCGTTTGGACGCAGTGAGACTGCTTTAATTTCTAATAAGCTTTCTGCAATATTCTTTTTCATAGTTGAACACCTTCCCATGCTTGTATAAACTTTTGATAGCTTTCAATAGGATCTACAGATCTTGTGATTGAACGGCCAACCACCATATAGGAGACACCCGCTTTTTTCGCAAAGTCAGGTGTTGCTACTCTCTTTTGATCTCCTGCTGCATCCTCTTTTAATCGAATACCTGGCGTTACCGTTAAGAAATCAGTTCCAATTTTTTCACGGATCATAGCTGCTTCATGCGAGGAACATACAACCCCGTCTAGACCCGACTGTTTTGTCAGCATAGCATAGTGAAGAACAGATTCCTGGAGCGGAACTTGAATCAGCTGTTCATTTTTCATTTGCTCTTCTGACGTACTGGTCAGCTGCGTTACAGCAATACATCGAGGTCTTTGCTGTCCTGCTGGAGTCCCTTGATCCAAACCTTCTAATGCTGCCATCATCATTTCCTGCCCTCCGGCAGCATGTACATTAACAAGATCACATTGAAGCTTTGCCAGACCCTTCATTGCGCTTTTTACTGTGTTCGGGATATCATGAAGCTTTAAATCCAGAAATATTTGATGACCTTTTTCCTTAATATCATGGATAATGGCAGGTCCCTCCTGATAAAAAAGCTCCATTCCTACTTTTACAAAGAGTTTTTCTTCATTGAAGCGATCGAGGAAACGTGATACTTCGCCTTTTGAAGCAAAGTCAAGGGCAATGATAACGGGGGTTCTCAATTACTTCCAGCTCCTTCCTGTACATTCTGAAATATGATCATAGCCAAGCTTCTGTAATAAATTAGGCAGTTCATCAATAATCGAAGGACAAACAAAGGGATCAACAAAATTAGCTGTCCCAACAGCCACTGCACTCGCTCCTGCATAAAAATATTCAATAACATCCTCTGCAGTTTGAATACCACCCATACCGATAATCGGAAGATTAACCTGCTGACTTACTTCATAGATCATTCTAATTGCAACAGGCTTTACGGCTGGTCCGGATAAACCACCTGTTTTATTTGCCAAAATCGGCCGCGCTGATTTAAGGTCAATTCTCATCCCAACTAGTGTATTGATCATTGTTAACCCGTCTGCACCGCCCGCTTCTGCCGCTTTGGCCATATCTACAATATTGCTTACATTTGGTGAAAGTTTTACGTAAACAGGAACAGATGATACTTCTTTTACTTTTTTCGTTAAATTTTCGGCAACCTCTGGTATCGTCCCAAAGGCTATTCCGCCTTCCTTTACATTTGGACAGGATATATTAAGCTCAAGTGCATGAACATTAGCAGCCTTCGATATTTCTTTGGCTACTTCCACATAATCTTCCTCAGTGGAACCAGCTACATTCGCAATAATTGGGACATCATACCGCTCAAGCCACGTGAGTTCCTCTGAGACAACTTTTTGCAAGCCTGGATTTTGCAATCCAATCGCATTAAGCATCCCCGCGGACGTTTCCGCAACTCTTGGAGTCGGGTTCCCAAAGCGCGGTTCAACTGTTGTTGCTTTAATCATGATGGCTCCAAGTCTGCTTAAATCATAGAACTGGCTGTATTCACGACCAAAGCCAAAACAGCCGGATGCTGGCATGATTGGATTTTTTAAATTAAGCCCTGGTAATTTCACATCAAGCATGCTCATAGTTCAACCTCCCCAGCCCGAAAAACAGGACCGTCACTGCAGACCTTTTTATATTTACCGTCTTTATCATTCTTTGTATGACAGACACAGGCAAAACAAGCACCAATGCCACAGCCCATTCTTTCCTCTAAGGAAAGAAATACTTTTTTATCGGAGAAATTCGTTTCGAGGGCTTTAAGCATCGGAGTGGGTCCGCATGAGTAAAGAGTGTCAAAACCAAGGTTCTTTTCGGCGATGACATCTGTTACAAATCCCTTCGTACCATACGATCCGTCCACTGTTGCTACATACGTCTCGCCAAGCAAAGAAAATTCCTGTTCATAAAAAACAGCATTTTTTGTTTGAAATCCGAGAACATGAATAACGGTGACACCTTTATCGGTAAGCTGTCGTGACAGTTCATAAAGCGGCGGTACACCAATTCCTCCGCCTACTAAAAGAGCAATTTCACCTTTTGCTGTTTCTTCAAGCGGGAATCCAGACCCAAGCGGACCTAATACATCAACAAGATCACCAGCATGCTTTTGGGAAAGCACGGTAGTACCTCTCCCTTCCGTTCGGTAGATCATCGTAAATTCACTGCTTGTCTTATCAATTCTTGCGATTGAAATCGGTCTTCTTAAAAGTGGATCTATATGGTCTGACACCTTTAGCTGGACAAATTGACCTGGTTCATTCATTTGTTGAACAAGCTCACCTTTTAAGGTGAGCTCATAAATTGAATCAGCTAATTCTGTCTGTGAGACGACTGTACACATCTCTTTGATGATCATGAGAGAACAGCCTCCCTTGAATTGACTGGTTTATCCATGGCCTCTGCTGAAAAGTTCATTGATTCAATAACACGTAGAATGGCTTCAGCTGTATCCAGTGATGTTAAACAAGGGACTCCATTTTCAACTGACTCGCGGCGAATTCTAAAGCCATCACGTTCAGGCTGCTTGCCCTTTGAGAATGTGTTAATCACAAATTGTGCTTCTCCGTTTCTAATCACATCTAAAAGATCAGGACCTTCTGAACCAATTTTGCTGACAACACTAACTGGAATGCCTGCTTTTTTCAGAAATTCAGCTGTACCGCTCGTTGCCATCAAACGATAACCGATTGCTGCATAACGCTTTGCAATATGGAGTGCTTCCTCTTTTTCTTTATCAGCAATAGTTAAGAGCACGGTACCAAATTTTTGAATGGTAATTCCTGATGCCACAAGCGCCTTATACAACGCTTTTTCTAATGTATAATCTTTCCCCATAACTTCTCCTGTTGATTTCATTTCTGGTCCTAATGAAATATCAACATTACGTAATTTCGCAAAAGAAAATACAGGTGCTTTAACATATACACCAGCTTTTTCAGGAACTAGACCTGAAACGTATCCCTGTTTAGCAAGCGACTGTCCAAGAATAACCTTTGTGGCGATATTAGCCATTGGTACATTTGTAATTTTACTTAAAAACGGTACTGTACGGCTTGAGCGTGGGTTTACCTCAAGGACAAATACATCATCATTACTTACAACATATTGGATATTTAATAGACCCACAATATTCAATCCAAGCGCTAATTTTTCAGTATAAGAAATTAGTTTTTCCTTTACAGCTTTTGAAAGGCTTTGTGGTGGATATACAGCTATTGAATCACCGGAGTGCACACCTGCTCGTTCAATATGCTCCATGATTCCAGGAATTACAACATCTTTCCCATCAGATATCGCATCCACCTCTATTTCTTTTCCCGTTAGATATCGGTCAATTAAGACTGGGTGCTCTGGATTGATTTTTACTGCATTTTCCATATAATGAAGCAGTTCTTCCTGTTTATAAACAATCTCCATTGCTCTTCCGCCTAAAACATAGGAAGGTCTGACTAGAACCGGATAACCAATTTCCTCTGCGATTATTAATGCTTCATCCACAGATAGAGCAGTTTTCCCCTTTGGCATTGGAATATCTAATTGTACTAATGCCTGTTCAAACTTATCACGGTCCTCAGCCCGGTCTAAATCCTCTAAAGAGGTTCCTAATATTTTCACCCCATGCTCGACAAGCTTTGAGGCAAGGTTAATCGCAGTTTGACCGCCGAACTGTACAACCACTCCCATTGGTTTTTCCAAATCAATGATTGCCATAACATCTTCAGTTGTTAACGGTTCAAAGTACAATTTATCAGATATACTGAAATCAGTTGAGACGGTTTCAGGATTATTATTAATAATGATTGCTTCATACCCAGCTTCTTTAATGGCCCATACTGAATGGACTGTTGCATAATCGAATTCAACACCCTGGCCAATTCGGATTGGACCTGATCCTAACACAATAACGCTTTTTCGATCTGTAACAAGTGATTCGTTTTCCTCTTCATATGTTCCGTAAAAATATGGTGTTTCCGATTCAAATTCTGCTGCACATGTGTCAACCATTTTATAAACAGGTATAACACCCTGCTTCACACGATAATCATAAATGGAACGCTCTGTTGTATCCCAAAGCTTAGATAGGGCTAAATCAGAGAAGCCTTTTTTCTTAGCCTTTTCAACCCATTCACGTTCAAATGGATGATTGGACAGTTCTCTTTCAAACTTAATAATTCCTTCCATTTTGTATAAGAAGAATAAATCAATTTGACTCCACTCATGAATCGTTTCAATGCTGACACCTCGTCTTAATGCCTCAGCAAGGTAAAATAAACGTTCATCGCCTGCTTTACGGATTCGTTTTTCAATTACATCATCACTAAAGCTTTCTCCATTTGGCAGTTCAAAATGATAGACATTGCTTTCAAGTGAGCGGATTGCCTTTAATAACGACTCTTCAAATGTCCGTCCGATTGCCATGATTTCCCCGGTTGCTTTCATTTGTGTTCCCAGTAAGCGGTTGGCTGACTCAAACTTATCGAACGGCCATCTTGGAATTTTTGTCACAATATAGTCAAGGGCCGGCTCAAAACAAGAGTAGGTTTTGCCTGTAACTGGATTCATCATTTCATCAAGTGTCAGACCAACAGCAATTTTAGCTGCAAGCTTCGCAATCGGATAGCCGGTTGCCTTTGACGCTAGTGCCGAAGAACGGCTGACACGTGGATTTACTTCGATAATGTAATAGTTGTAGCTGTTAGGATCAAGGGCAAGCTGAACATTACATCCGCCTTCAATTTGAAGAGCCCGTATGATTTTCAAGGATGCATTACGAAGTAATTGATACTCACGGTCGCTCAATGTTTGGCTTGGTGCCACGACAATGGAATCTCCCGTGTGCACACCAACTGGGTCAATGTTTTCCATATTACATACAACAATTGCATTATCAGCAGAGTCTCGCATAACCTCATATTCGATTTCCTTAAATCCAGCAATGCTTTTCTCTAATAAACATTGTGTCACAGGGCTGTATTTTAAGCCGCTTGTAACAATTTCCACTAGCTCTTCTTCATTATGACAGATTCCTCCACCAGTACCTCCAAGAGTAAAGGCTGGACGAACAATCACTGGATAGCCGATTTTAGCCACAAATGCGTATGCCTCTTCAAGATTATGAATGATATCACTTTCAGGAACAGGTTCATTTAGCTCATTCATAAGCGTTCTGAATAAATCACGGTCTTCTGCTTTCTCAATAGCTGTAAGCTTCGTTCCTAGTATTTCTACTCCGCATTCATCTAACAAGCCTGATTTTGCTAATTCAACAGCAAGGTTTAAACCTGTCTGTCCTCCTAATGTTGGCAATAATGCATCAGGTCGTTCTTTTCTGATAATTCTTTCCACAAATTCAAGTGTAAGTGGTTCAATATAGACTGCATCCGCAATCTCCGTATCTGTCATAATTGTTGCAGGATTGGAGTTCACAAGGATAACCTTGTAGCCTTCTTCTTTTAATGCTAAACACGCCTGTGTTCCTGCGTAATCAAATTCTGCTGCTTGCCCGATGACAATCGGACCGGATCCGATTACTAAAATACTGTTAATATCATTACGCTTTGGCATAAGTGTTTCCCTCCTGTTTAGCAGTCTCAATTAAATCAAGAAATTGTTGGAATAGGTTATTTGAATCCTCAGGTCCTGGTGAAGCTTCTGGATGATATTGAACAGTAAAAGCTGGATAGTCTTTGTGCTTTAATCCTTCAACACTGCCATCATTTAAAGCAACCTGTGTAACTTCTAAACGTGTATCTGCAATTGACTTTTCATCAACCGTAAAACCATGGTTCTGTGAAGTAATGTATACTTTTCCAGTTGTCAGATCCTTTACCGGGTGGTTTGAACCGCGGTGGCCAAATTTCATCTTTTCCGTGTCTGCTCCACATGCTAGAGCAAACAGCTGATGGCCAAGACAGATTCCAAACAGAGGTGTTTTACCAAGAATCCCTTGAATCATACCGATAGCTTCAGGAACATCTTTTGGATCTCCAGGTCCATTTGAAAGCATCACACCATCAGGATTTAATTCAAGAATTTCTTCTGCTTTTGTATTGTAAGGCACCACGATTACATCACAATCACGGCGGTTTAATTCTCTTAATATCCCGTGTTTCATGCCGAAATCAACAAGCACAACTCTTCTGCCTCTGCCGGGGCTTGGATATGGTGTCTTTGTTGATACCTGTTTTACTTGATCGCGTCGAACCTCCGTCGCCCGTAATCTTTCTAATACATCATCAACATTCTCGGTCATATTACAAAGAGCACCCTTTAATGTACCGTGCTTACGGATGACCCTAGTAAGTTTTCTCGTGTCAATACCGGAGATACCCGGAATATTCTTAAGCTTAAAATACTCATCTAATGATTTTTCACTTCTCCAGTTAGATGGAAAATCTGCTGTTTCCTTTACAATAAAGCCGCTGATTGCAGGAGTAATTGATTCAAAGTCATCACGGTTAATCCCATAATTACCAATGAGGGGGTAAGTTAACGTAACAATTTGCCCGCAATAGGATGGGTCTGAAAGTACCTCTTGATATCCTGTCATTCCGGTATTAAAAACCACCTCTCCTGAACAACTTGTTTCACTTCCAAATGCTTCTCCAATAAATACTGTTCCATCTTCTAGAATAAGCTTCTTTTTCATACCTTTTCACGTCCCTTTTCCCAAGCTATCTTTCCGTCAACCAATGTTACAACAGGCCAGCCCTTACATTCCCAGCCGCTAAATGGTGTGTTTCGTCCTTTTGATAAAAAGTTTTGCGGATTGATCTTTTCTTCATGATTTAAATCAAGTAAGACTATATCAGCCGGGGCGCCAACCATTAGTTCCCCTGCATTCAGACCAAATGCTTGTGCAGGCTTGGTGCTTAAATACTTGATTAACTGCGATAATGACATAATTCCCTTTTCAACAAAATGTGTATATAAAAGTGGAAAAGCCGTTTCTAAACCAACAATTCCGAATGGTGCGAGCTGCATACCTTCTGCCTTTTCTTCCTTCGTATGCGGCGCATGATCTGTCGCTATAAAATCAATTGTCCCGTCTAAAAGACCTTCTATTAATGCTTCGCGATCTTTAGAGCCTCGTAAAGGGGGATTCATTTTATAGTTTGGATCTAATCCTGGAATGTCCTCTTCACATAATAATAAATGATGAGGGGTCACTTCTGCAGTGACATGTATTCCTGCCCGCTTTGCATCTCTAACCGTACGAACTGATTCCTTCGTGCTGATGTGGCAGACATGGTAATGACAATTTGCTGCTTCAGCAAGAAGTACGTCTCGGGCAATATGTACGGACTCACAAACAGATGGGATTCCGTTTATTCCGTGTTCCTCAGAAAAAGACCCTTCATGTACAGCGCCTTTATTTATCAATGTATTTTCCTCACAGTGAGCAACAACAGTCAAGCCTTCTTTAGCTGCTTTCTTCATCGCTGTAAGCATCATATCCGCTGATTGAACACCTACACCGTCATCTGTTAAAGCAAATACACCCGCTTCTTTTAATGCGGAGAAATCAGTTAATTCCTTGCCCGCTTCCCTTATCGTAATTGAGCCATACGGAAGTACTTTAACAACACCAGTTTCTTGAATTCGTTTGTGGAGCCATTCTAACTGCTCCTTAGAATCAGGAACGGGTCTTGTATTTGGCATCGCCGCGATTGTCGTAAATCCCCCTTTTGCAGCTGCAAGCGTACCTGTCGCAATGGTTTCTTTTTTCTCGCCGCCGGGCTCTCGTAAATGAACATGTAGGTCAATAAATCCAGGGGCAACTACCAAGCCGTCCGCGTCTATCGTTTCATCTACATTCACGTTTGTTAGACTTCCAATTTCTTTTATGAATCCATTTTCGATAAGGATATCTCCTGTTGTAAGTTCTTCATTAATTAGCAATCGTCCATTTTTGATGAGTATTGACACTTTTCATTCCCCCTTTTTTATTTTCCAATGCTCGTTTAATTACAGCCATGCGGACAAAAACGCCGTTTTTCATTTGTGTGAAGATTCTCGAACGGCTGCATTCAACTAATTCATCTGCTATTTCAACGTTTCTATTTACCGGTGCAGGGTGCATAATAATACTCCCCTGCTTCATTCTTTTTTCACGTTCAATTGTTAAACCATATTGTTGATGATAATCCTTAGATACATCTGAATCACTGCCATCGTGCCGTTCATGTTGGATACGTAAAAGCATCACAACATCTGATGTTTCGATCGCTGTGTCCACTTCCTCGTAGGCCCCATTTTCAAGAAATGCGTCGTCAAACCATTCTTTCGGACCAGAGAAAACCACCTTCGCCCCTAATCTTGTTAAGGCATCTGCGTTTGAACGAGCAACACGGCTATGACTTACATCACCGATAATGGCCACCTTTAATCCCTTAAAATCTCCAAACTCCTGTTGAATCGTCAACAAGTCTAAAAGTGATTGGGTTGGATGATGACCACAGCCGTCTCCTGCATTTATAACAGGGATTCCAACGCGTCCGATTAATTCATTAAAAAAATGATCTGTTTCATGCCGGATGACTACTGCATGAACTCCGATTGATTCAAGTGTTCGAACAGTGTCATATAATGTCTCACCCTTTAACACACTTGAGAAATCAGCATCAAACGGGATCACCTCTAAGCCAAGCCTTCTCTCTGCCACTTCAAAACTGGATTTTGTTCTAGTACTCGGCTCAAAAAATAAATTTGCCACAAACTGCTGCTCAGCAGGCTTCCATTGTTTACCGTCGATAAACTTTTGCGCTTCGCTTAAAATTTCTTTTATTTCCTCGGTAGACAAAGTAGTAGTCGATAATAAATGGTTCATTTTTAAAGCCTCCATTTTATAAGACTTATACTAGAAACCTTTTACAAGTAATCTAGTATTTTCACAAGTATAAATCAGATGTTTTAGAATAAAGCCTATGTTGCTTCTATTTAATATAGTCAGTCAATTTTTACTAATGTGACAGGTCAGTTCATAATACTTTTAAGAATTTATTTTTTAGAAGACGGCGTTCAGCTTCCGAAGTATTTTGAACGCCGTCTTTATCTTTAGCATTGATTTCTAATGTGTTTCAAACATATCTTCCTTGACATCTTCTCTGCCAGGCAGAACTAAATTCAATATGATACCAATAATTGCGGCAAAGGCCATCCCTTGAAGCTGGAATTGATCTGAGACTTTTATTAAAGCTCCGCCAATCCCTAAAACAAGTATGACAGAGGATATAGCTAAGTTCCGGTTGCTTCCAAAATCAATTTTATTATCAACCAGCATTCGTAAGCCAGATGAAGCGATAATTCCAAACAACAGGATTGATACTCCACCCATGACAGCCTGTGGAATCGTACTAATTAATGCAGAAATTTTTCCGATAAAACCAAACACGATGGCAACCACAGCTGCACCAGCAATAACATAGACACTGTATACTTTCGTTAAAGCAAGAACGCCAATATTTTCGCCGTAGGTTGTTTTTGGAGGTCCGCCGATTAAAGCGGAAATCATTGTTGCAGTTCCATCTCCTAGGATGGAGCGATGCAAGCCGGGCTCCTTAATATAATCGCGACCCACTACTTTACTTAAGACTAGTTGATGACCAATATGCTCTGAAATCGTAACAACTGCTATTGGCACCATCAAGAGAATAATATCTAATGTAACCTTTACATCATAGTCTACAAACGGAACGATAAATTGCGGCCATACAAACCATTTTGCTTCAAGCACCGGAGAAAAATCGATAACTCCCACCAATAGCGCATAAATGTAACCGACAATTATTCCTGCAAGAATGGAAACCATTCCTAAAAATCCCTTAAAGAAAATGGAGAAGAAAATTGTTGCAGCCAATGTAATAAGCCCAACAGAGAAGTAAAGTAAATCATATTCACCTGTTACCGGCTCATTCATGGCCATATTAACAGCTGTCCCGGCTAAGGATAAGCCAATAACCATAATAACAGGACCTACAACAATCGGCGGCAGAAGCTTCATAATCCAGCGGTACCCTGCTTTTTTTATGATAAGTGCGACAAGACCATAGACAAGACCGACAATAAAGCTTCCAATCATAGCCGCTCCAGCTCCACCCTCACTTGCCTTTGCTGCAATAATTGGCGCTATGAAGGCAAAGGAAGAACCGAGGTAAGCAGGCACCTGCCACTTCGTTATGATAAGAAAAGCAAGTGTTCCTAGTCCGCTGGAAATAAGTGCAATGGCCGGATCTAGATCCACTAATACTGGAACTAATACCGTTGCACCAAACATGGCAAATAAATGCTGTAAACTTAAGGTCACCCATTGTATCGGTGATGGTACATCTTTTATATCTAATACTGGTTTATTCATAGCTGTCTTTCCTCCATCAGATTAACTTTACATAAAAACCCTCTTGTTGTGACAAAGAGGGTTAAAAGGGCAGACTAAAGACAGTTCTTTAGTCCTTTCCCTTTGTCAGCCTCTCTGTGCTGCTTTTAAAAGGGGTATTTTATTTTTCATGAATACTAACTTGATCAATTTGATCAATTTCACATAGCTCAACAACAATTTTTTCAGAGCTAGAAGTAGGGATATTTTTCCCAACATAATCAGCTCGAATTGGTAATTCACGATGACCTCTGTCAACTAATACAGCCAACTGGATAGAGCTTGGGCGTCCATAATCTACAATGGCATCCAAGGCAGATCTAACTGTACGCCCTGTATAAAGAACATCGTCCACAAGAATTACGGTTTGATCCTGTATTTCCTTTTCGATGTGTAATCCTTTGACAAGTGGCTCACGGTCAACTGTTTTTGTTGTTAAATCATCGCGGTATAGTGTGATGTCTACCTCACCAACAGGAATATTTTTTCCTTCAATTTGATTAATTTTTTCTGCAAGGCGATTAGCAATAAAGATTCCGCGCGTACGAATACCTACAAGAAGCAAATTATCTATGCCTTTATTTTTCTCAATAATTTCGTGGGCTATTCTGGTTAATGCTCTCCGAATCGCTTGTTCATCTAATACAATTGCTTTTTGTGTCATGAGTCTTTCCACCTTTCATAAAAAGTCCAAGTATGTTGCTATCAGCAGCTTTAGAAGACTATCCTATGAGAAGACAAAAACCCTCTTACCATGACGGCAAGAGGGTAAACGAATGCTAAAATACATGTGGGAACAAGTATACTCCCAGTATAAAATCCGTTTCCTTCTCAGCCTCACAGGACCGATTTAAAGGACTTATTTAACTAAACTTAGTGTAATCCACGTGTAGAATTTTGTCAATTAATTTTTACGCAGCTTTTCAAGCAGTTCCTCATATTCCTTTGGAAGCGGAGCTTCAAATTCCAAATATTCTTCTGTACGAGGATGGGTGAAGCCCAAAACAGCTGCATGAAGTGCCTGCCCGTTAAGATCTAATGTTTTACGTGGACCATATTTCGGATCGCCGGCAAGCGGAAAACCGATGTATTTCATATGTACACGTATCTGGTGCGTCCTGCCAGTTTCTAAACGACACTCAACAAAAGTAAAGTCTTTAAAGCGTTCAATTACATGAAAATGCGTAACAGCATGCTTCCCGTTCTCAACCACTGTCATACTTTGTCGATCTTTAGGATCTCTGGCAATTGGAGCATCAATTGTACCGTAATCGTGGCCAATATTCCCATGCACCAATGCTTTATATTTTCTAGTAACAGTTTTTGCTACTAATTGATTTACCAAGTGTTCATGCGCTTTATCATTTTTTGCCACCATTAATAAACCTGATGTATCTTTATCAATCCGATGTACAATTCCCGGACGAAGCACTCCATTAATTCCTGATAGATCCTTACAATGCGCCATAAGTCCATTTACAAGTGTCCCTGTCAAGTGCCCTGCTGCAGGATGTACAACCATCCCTTTTGGTTTATTTACAACAATGACATCGCGATCTTCGAAATAGATATCGAGATCCATCCCTTCAGGAATGACATCAAGAACTTCCGGATCTGGAATAGAAATTTCAATTTGGTCGCTAATATTACATTTATAATTTGTTTTTATCGGTTGATGATTTACTAAAACCAGGCCCTCTTTAATCCATTGCTGAACCTGAGTTCTGGACCAATCTGCCTCGAGCCCGGAAATCACTTTATCGATTCGTTCATTTTTTTCATGCTCAAGAACGATGTGTTCCACTTTCTCCATTTACTTTCTCCTTTTCCTTTTTCTCTTCTAGCAGCATATATATGATTAATATAGCTACTCCTATGACAAGTGAGGAATCTGCAATATTAAAAATCGGAAAATTATAGCCAAAAGGATACGTATGAATAAAGTCTACTACTTCTTGTCTAACTACTCGATCAATAAAGTTTCCAATCGCTCCTCCCAGCATTAAAGCAAGGGAGAATTTAAAAAGTGGACTTTCCTTTTCGGATTTTTTCAGATAATAAATAATAGCAATAATGACGACCACCGTAATCACATAGAAGAACCACATTTGCCCCTGTAAGATTCCCCATGCAGCACCTCTGTTTCGATGAGAGGTTATGTAGAGAAAATTATCAATTACGGTTATTCGTTCGCCTAATTCCATATTCTTAACAATAAGCCATTTTGTCCATTGGTCAAATAGTACGGCTAGTAAAGCAATTATGTAATAAAACACAAAGGCACCCTCCACAAGATAAAGATTTCTCCTTTGCATTTTAGCATAACCGAAAGTAAAACGATAGCAGAAGCTTTGCCGAATACTGCGGCCTTTACAACATTGTTGCCTTTTTTGGCAGCCTTAATGCTGGCTTATGACATAACTAACAGTTTTACAATCATCCATTGACTTCAATGTTGGAATGATCTTTAACAATTCCATCGGCATAAGCTCCCCTGATATTTCGCATGTTCCAAATGTTCCTTTTTCAATCTTTTTCATTGCCGTTTCAACGTCTTTTAAGTCTTCCTCTATATATGGCTTTACTAACGAAGAACAACTACTGCTGTTCATGCGCTGCAATAATTCATCTTTTGTTTTACGGAGATCTGAATAGATTTCATTCGTGTTTGGATCCATGTCTTTCCCTCCGTTCTTGTTGTACACATTATCATTTCCCGCAAATACTAATTAACACGGAAAAACTTTTGTCAAGGTGAACAACAATTAACGAAGGTGGAATATTTTATCTAATCTTTCTTCGTAACATGGCATAAATTTGCTAAAGAAGGATATTATTTCTTTAGCGTTCTTCATCAACAAGCCATAAAAAATTAAAAGGCAGACTACGCAAGTCTGCCTTTTTATACCACTTTCATTAAACTAAATGGCTGTAATGTTCCTGCACAACATCAGCACAGCGTGAACAAAGGGTTGGATGACCTTCTTTTTCACCCACATCAGGAGTCACTGTCCAGCAGCGTTCACAAGTCTCCCCTTCTGCTTTTGAAATAACGATAGCTGCATGCTCAAGCTTTACAGCTTGCTCTGGAGCCTTATCATAGCCGTCAACTACCTCAAATCCAGAAACGATAAAGAGTTGTTGTAAATTCTCTTGAATAGAATCTAAAAGATTCTTCGTATCATCATTTACATACAATGTGACTTTCGCTGTTAATGATTTACCGATAATTTTCTCATTACGAGCTTCTTCAAGTGCTTTTAACACATCATCACGAAGTTTCATAAACTTTGACCATTTCTCCAATAATTCCCCAGCCCCAGCAAGCTCTTTTGCTTCAGGTAAATCTGTTAACTGTACACTAGGTTCTTGTGCAGCTGGAATAAAGTTCCATACTTCATCAGCTGTATGAGAAAGAATTGGTGCAATCAATTTAGTTAATGAAAGTAAGCTTTCATATAAAACGGTTTGAATTGCACGACGGTCAAATTGATCACTTGCTTCGATATATAGGACATCTTTTGCAAAATCAAGATAGAAAGAACTTAAATCCAATGTACAGAAATTATTCACCGCATGGTAGATTCCTGCAAACTCATAGTTCTCATAGTTATGACGAACTTGTTTAATCAGATTATTTAATTTAACAAGCATAAATTGATCTACTTCACGTAATTTTTCATATGGAATGGCATCTTTAGCCGGATCAAAATCAGCAAGATTTCCAAGCAAGAAACGGAACGTATTACGAATCTTACGATATACCTCAGCCACTTGCTTTAGAATGGCATCAGATACACGAACATCCGCTTGATAATCTACAGAAGCTACCCAAAGACGTAGAATATCCGCACCCAATTGATTCATTACTTTCGCTGGGACAACAACATTTCCGACTGATTTACTCATTTTTCTGCCTTCGCCGTCCAATGCAAAGCCATGACTTAATACACCTTTATATGGTGCTTTTCCTGTGACAGCAACGCCCGTTGACAGTGATGAGTTGAACCAGCCGCGATATTGGTCCGAGCCTTCTAAATAAAGATCAGCAGGGCGCTGCAAGTCATCACGTTCTAATAAAACAGCTTGATGTGATGAACCTGAATCAAACCAAACATCCATAATATCAGTTTCTTTTGTAAAGGTACCATTTGGACTACCTGGATGTGTAAATCCTTGAGGCAGAAGATCCTTTGCGTCTCGTTCAAACCAAACATTTGATCCATGCTCACGGAATAGGTCTGACACATGATTAATCGTCTCATCCGTAATAACCGGTTCACCATTTTCTGCATAGAAAACCGGGATTGGCACACCCCACGCACGCTGGCGGGAAATACACCAGTCACCGCGGTCGCGAACCATGTTAAAGAGCCTTGTTTCACCCCAAGCTGGAACCCATTTTGTTTCTTTAATTGCATCTAACAAGTCTTCACGGAAATCCTTAATTGAAGCAAACCATTGAGCTGTTGCTCGGTAAATAACAGGTTTTTTCGTTCTCCAATCATGCGGATAGGAGTGAGTAATAAATGTCAGCTTTAAAAGGGCACCGACTTCTTCCAGCTTTTCTGTTATTGCTTTATTTGCTTTATCGTAAAATAATCCAGAAAATCCTTCCGCTTCGTCAGTCATAACCCCTTTATCATCAACAGGGCAAAGAACATCTAGACCGTATTTTTGACCAACATAAAAGTCATCTTCCCCATGACCAGGTGCAGTATGAACACATCCTGTTCCTGCATCAATCGTTACGTGTTCGCCTAACATTACAAGGGAATCACGATCATAAATAGGATGTTTTGCTACAATTCGGTCAAGCTCAGATCCCTTAATGTTCTGTACAATCAGTGGCTCTTCCCAGCCGATTTCGTTTGTAACAGCCTCAAGAAGGTCCTTTGCTACAAGATATTTTTGTCCCTTTTCTTCCACAACTACATAAGTTAAATCAGGATGTACGGAAATCCCAAGGTTTGCCGGAATTGTCCACGGAGTTGTTGTCCAGATGATGATTTGAACATCAGTACCTAATACGCCCTTACCGTCTCTTACAGGAAACCCAACATAAATAGATGGTGATTTTTTATCCTTATACTCGATTTCAGCCTCTGCAAGAGCAGACTCACTTGACGGAGACCAATAAACCGGTTTTAATCCTTTGTAAATATAGCCCTTTTTAGCCATTTCTCCGAATACTTTAATTTGCTGTGCTTCATAAGCAGGTTTTAATGTGATATAAGGATTATCCCAATCACCGCGGACACCTAAGCGTTTAAATTGGCTGCGCTGGCTGTCAATTTGCTCATATGCATACTTTTCACAAAGCTTTCTAAATTCTGCAACAGTCATTTCTTTACGATTTACACCTTTGTTTGTCAATGCCTGCTCAATTGGTAGACCATGAGTATCCCAGCCTGGAACATATGGCGCATTAAAGCCGCTCATTGATTTATAACGGACAATAAAGTCCTTTAGAATTTTATTTAAAGCATGCCCCATATGGATATCACCATTTGCATATGGAGGGCCGTCATGAAGTACGAACATTGGTCGATCCTTTGTTCTTTCCTGCACCATTTTATAAATATTCATGTCTGCCCATTTTTCTTGAATTTCAGGTTCTCTTTTTGGAAGATTTCCACGCATAGGAAATTCAGTTTTTGGCATTAATAAAGTATCTTTGTAATCCATTTTACTTCCTCCATTACATTCATTAACTATTTTCTTAGCTGTCTTTTTATTGCGTTTACAGAATGAAAAACAAAAAAGCCCTTCTCATCCCAAAAAAGGGACGAGAAAGGCTTTATTTCCCGCGGTACCACCCTTGTAGATAGAAATAAATTCTATCCGCTCAAAAGACATTCTTAACGCGAATGATACGCCTTGTCTTAATCCTTTTAATAGAAGTTTCAGAAAGGAACTCAAGGGTGATCTTCCAGTCTTAGTGCCTAGACCGGGCTTTCACCATCCCCGGCTCGCTAGATAAGCAAATTAAGCTGTACTGTCCCTATCAACGTTAAATTAATATTGTATATGCCATTATATGCTTTTTTACAGTCAATCGTCAAGCTAAGGAATCTTCCTCTTGCGTTGATTTTAATTCAGTAGAATCAAGCTCATATTCGAGCAAGTGATCCCAATCATCATTATTTAATAAATCAAGTTGTGCTTCAATTAACATTTTAAAACGAGTACGGAATACCTTTGATTGCTTTTTAAGCTCTTCGATTTCAAGAGCAATTTTTCTCGCCTTTGAAAGTGAATCATTTACAATACGATCGGAATTCTTTTCGGCTTCTTTAATAATCAGCTTAGCTTCTTTTTGAGCATTACGCTTTACTTCTTCTGCAGCTTCCTGGGCAACTACAATTGATTTATTAAGCGTATCTTCTAACGAGTTAAAATGACCCATTCGATCAGTCATCTCGTTTAATTTATCTTCTAACTCTTTTTTTTCACGAAGAACGATTTCGTAATCCTTGATGACTTGATCAAGGAATTCGTTTACCTCATCCTCATCATATCCCCGGAATCCTTTACTAAACTCCTTATTATGTATATCCAAAGGCGTTAATGGCATACTGCCACCTCCCAAGTATTTTCTCTAGTTTGCACTTTTTCTTTTTCGACAAACTTATCTATATTCCTGCATAATTAATAATTATTTTTGTCTCCCGACTGAAATACGCCATTTCTCTTTTTTGGTTTTCCCTTCAATTGAAAACAGCTTGCCGCGTCCGAAACCACGTACTGAAATCGTATCACCTTCACCGCATTCAAATGAAGCACTCTCAATGCTTGTCCAGTTTACTTTTACGAGTCCTGCGCTGATTAAGCTTTGAGACTTCTGCCTAGATAATTGAAAAATCGATGATATCACTGTATCAAGCCTTAGTGAAGAAACAGAAACGACCGATTCAGCCCACAGATCTTGGTGTGCAATGCTATCAGACAAAGGCCGTTCAATTAACTGAACATTCGCCCTTCCCACTGTTTGTAATTGAAGACGGACATATTCCCCGACCTCTTCTGCACAATAAAATTGCAGCCGGTCGCCGACGATGACAATATCTCCAAACTTTTCACGCCGTAAACCAAGTGACATCAAGCTTCCTAGTATATCACGATGCGCGAGGCTGATAAATTTATTAGGATATTGAATTTCATATAATTGTATTTTATAATCGCTATCTTCATTTTGAAAATAGTCCGGATATATAAGGGCTCTTTTTCGTTCTGTAAATTCAGAACCTCCAAAAAGACCCCATTTTATTTCCATTTGCTGACCAATAATCGTTTTCATTATTTGCTGTTCACGAGGATCAAGAAAATCTGTTAATTTCGGTGCATATGCTTGTTCAACATACGCCTTCCAATTCAATACCTGATTGATAAAATCTCTTTCCTCTGGTCGAAAGTGCTGGTAGATTGACATGTTTTTCACCTTACATTAAAAGCTAATAAAAAGGGACAGATTTTCTGAGCCTCTTTAACTAAGCTGTTTTATTCAGCATTATACAAACCATCTTGCAAGTTGTCCTAATCCTGCTGTAGCAAAGTTCAGAACCATAAATGCAACGATTGGTGAAATATCAATCATCCCAATGGATGGAATAAATCGACGGAAAGGCTCTAAGTACGGCTCACATATACGACCCAAAAATTGTCCAATTGCGGATGAGCGGGCATTTGGAAACCATGACATTAAAATATAAATAATAAGTGCCCACGAATAGTAATAAATTAACGTAGACAATATGCTAATAACGAAACCCATTTACCATTACCACCTCGTATGTTCAAATTCTTTTTCTTGAAGAAATTCTGATATACTGCCTGAAACCTCGACATTATCTGGTGTACAAAGAAAAATATCCATACCGACTTTTTGAATATCTCCGCCTATTGCATAGACCGTTCCGCTAAGAAAGTCAATAATTCTTCTTGCCTGGTCATGGTCAATGCGTTGTAAATTTACCACAACTGCTTTCCTATTTTTCAAATGATCTGCGACATCCTGAGCTTCTGCATATACACGAGGTTCGACTAATACAACTTTAGAGGACTTTTGGACGCTCTGTAAACTTACAACATTTTGCTTAGGCGGTGGTGAGAATGTTTTTTGTTTTTTTTCTGGTTCATATTCTTCTTCAAATTGATCCTCTTCGTTATCAGCATATTCATCATCTAAAAAGAAAAATGTTTTAAATTTAGATTTAATGCTCATATTTCGAACCTCCTATTCTTCCCCGACTAAGGCTGTCCCAATGCGAACCATTGTTGCACCTTCTTCAATGGCTATTGCATAATCATTTGACATCCCCATCGATAATTCTGTACAAGGTGCATTTTTTAGTTCTAAACGTTGAATGTCCAATTGAATATTCTTCAATTTACTAAAGCATTGACGTAAAAAGTTCTTATCCTCCGTAAAAGGTGCCATTGTCATTAAGCCGGCAATCTCAATATTCGAATATTGTTTCAATTCATCTATAAAGCTCATAACCTCTTCAGGAGCTAACCCGTGTTTCGACTCTTCACCGGATACATTTACTTGAACTAAACATTTTATTTTCTTATTTGCCCGTTTATTTATTTCTGTAGCCAGTGACAGGCGATCTAAAGAATGAATATAGTCTACTTTATCAATAATATTCTTTACCTTTCGTGTTTGCAGTGATCCAATAAAATGCCAAGTTGGCTTGTCCTGCAATGCTTCCCATTTAGCTGTTAGCCCTTCTTCGCGATTCTCTCCAAGATCTACAATTCCAGAGTCTAGTGCTTCCTTTGCTCTTTCAATGGATACATATTTGGTAACTGCAATAATTTTAATTTCTTCTGGACTGCGGTTAGACTGTTCACATGCTTTTGCTATTGTTTCATTGATGGTCTGTAAATTTTCTGCTACTTTCATTTCTTACAGAATAGCCTCCTTCCAGCCAATAAAGCTCATCATTCTTCCGGTACTACCCTGATCTCTACGATGTGAATAGAAGTGCTCCTTATGACAACTGGTACATAGATTCGTAATTAATATATTTTCCCTTTGAACCCCTGCCTTTACGAGGAGTTCTTTATTACATTGCTGTAGATTTAATTTATACTGATGATCACTGATTAAATTATATGGTTTTACATCGACATCTTCTAGTTTATTTTGCACTAATTTTATTACACGATCATCAACTATATAACAATTTTCGCATATACAAGGCCCAATTGCCACAAAAATGTCATTTGAATTCAATCCTTCTGTTTTGAATGCACGAACCATTTCCTCTGCAATTCCATTTACCGTTCCTTTCCATCCTGCATGGGCAATACCAACCGCACCTGACCCAGGATGCAGGAAGTAGAGCGGAACACAATCCGCAAACAAAAGAGTCATTAACATTCCATGCTCAAACGTATAAAATCCATCAGTCTGCTTAAAGGCATTGTCATATGAATTTGCACCCATTCCTTTATCAGCTGCGGTAATTTTCTTGATTGTTATTTCATGGGTCTGCTGGGCTCCTATCCAATGCTGTATAGGAAAATCAAGCTTTTCTGCTAAAAGAAGCCGGTTTTCATATACAGACTGCTCCACATCATTTACATGAAAACCGACATTTAAACTTGAATAATCCCCGCTGCTTTTGCCGCCATTCTTTGTTGTAAATCCTACAGTTAAGTTTGGAAATTTTTGGACCCAATCATCAATAATAAAATATTCTTTTTCTTTTAATCTAAATGGATCCATCTCAATACCTCTTTTATTTTATTAAATTATTCTATCACACAATGAAAACGCATCACAGTAAAAAAACATAATCATGCTTCTTCTTCATTCATTTTGTACTCAGTAGTTTCTTTAAAACGGACAAGTATTACATCTTCACCTATTTTCAATATGTTCTTCCAAGGAATTACGATGTCCTCATCTTTACCAAAAAAGCCAAGTATTTTACCTGAGCCGGAAATAATGATGGCATCAATCTTACCGGTTTGAAGATTGATTTCGATATCGCCAATATTGCCAAGCTTTTTCCCGTCAGCAACGTTTACCACATCTTTTATTTGAAATTCAGAGATTCTTACCATACCTTCACTCCTACAGTTCGCCTTATTTATCTATATGAGCAAATGTATACGAAAAATCACTTTATCTGCATTTTCTTAGAGAAAGACTTTTTTGCGAATAAAAAAGCTGCCTTTATTTGGCAGCTTTAGCTTTGTATATTTTTATTCATTTGTTTGATTGCTGCTTTCTCCAGCCTGGAAACTTGGGCCTGAGAAATACCAATTTCCTCTGCCACTTCCATTTGTGTTTTTCCTTGAAAAAATCGCTTTCTCAGTATCAGCTTTTCCCGTTCATTCAATCTGCGCATGCCTTCTTTTAGAGCGATTTCTTCAATCCAATTAATATCCTTATTCTTTTCATCACTCAACTGATCCATGACGAAGATCGGATCTCCTCCGTCATTATAAATCGGTTCAAATAGTGATACAGGATCTTGAATTGCATCAAGTGCAAAAACAATTTCTTCATGTGGAACATCAAGCTCTTTTGCAATTTCTTCTGCTGTTGGTTCGCGTGATGTTTTACTCATTAATCTTTCCCGTACTTGCAGCGCCTTATAAGCAATGTCTCTGAGTGATCTCGACACTCGAATCGGGTTATTATCACGCAAATAACGTCTAATTTCTCCGATAATCATCGGAACAGCATAGGTGGAAAATTTTACGTTTTGACTTAAATCAAAATTATCAATTGATTTCATAAGTCCAATACAGCCAACTTGGAACAGATCATCAACAAACTCGCCTCGGTTATTAAATCTTTGAATCACACTTAATACGAGGCGCAGGTTTCCGTTAACGAGTTTTTCCCGTGCGGATATGTCCCCTTCTTGTTGCATTTGCTTAAAAAGCAATCTCATTTCTTCGTTCTTTAATACTGGAAGCTTTGATGTGTCAACACCGCAAATTTCTACTTTGTTTCGCGTCAATCCATTTCCCTCCTTACAGGAGTTGCTGTACAAAAAACAGTATCTCCCCCGTAAGGAAAAATATGCACGCATGGAAACAAGCGAAAATAATCAAAGCAGAAAAAAACCTAACAAACCTTGGGAATCATCCCTATTCTTTGGTAAGAAAAATTTTTTTCGTTACACCATTTTGTTAAATTCCTTTTTCAATCTTTTAATAATTCGCTTTTCTAAACGTGAGATATAGGATTGCGATATTCCCAGCATATCAGCAACATCTTTTTGTGTTTTTTCTTCACCTGTACCTAGACCAAAACGCAGCTCCATTATTTGTTTTTCTCGATCTGAGAGCTGATGCAGGGCATTTAATAATAGTTTTTTATCCACACTTGCTTCTAAATCCTTTGTAATGATATCCTCGTCTGTGCCAAGCACATCGGAAAGGAGCAGCTCATTGCCATCCCAATCAATATTAAGTGGTTCATCAAATGATACTTCCGAGCGAATTTTGTTGTTTCTCCGTAAGTACATGAGTATCTCATTTTCAATGCACCGTGATGCATATGTAGCAAGTTTAATTTTCTTTTCTGGATTAAATGTATTTACCGCTTTAATTAAACCAATGGTACCGATACTGATTAAGTCCTCAATGTTAATGCCAGTATTTTCAAATTTCCTTGCGATATAAACAACCAACCTCAGGTTGCGTTCAATTAGAATTGACCTTGCGGCTTTATCACCAGTTGGGAGTTTTTCAATCAACAGTGCTTCCTCTTCCTTATTTAAAGGAGGCGGTAATGCTTCACTTCCGCCAATATAGTAGGTTTCATCGGCTTTTAAGCCCAGTTTAAACAATAGCTTATACCAATAATACGCGAGGCGCAGCTTGAATTTTTTCATCATTATTCCTCCTTTTGGCGGTTGATTAATATCATTTTGACTCTGTTTAGCTTGGTTGTTGATTTCCGTTCCAGGCACTTCGCTTTCCGCGGGCGACCGCCGAGCCTCCTCGACACTTCGTGTCTGCGGGGTCTCGACTGTCCCGCTTCTCCCGCAGGAGTCTCCGTGGCTTCCACTTCAATCAACAAACTGGTGACCGATTTTAACATTGTTGATAACCACAGCCTAGCTAGAAACAGGATTCCATGGTCAAGCCGGCTCCGCTTTTCTGTGTCCAGCTCCGCCGGCTAGGGGCTCGAGTCATTAGCTGTCCCGATGATGAGGTTAAAGAACAACCTCACCCTCGGGCCATCTTATGCTTGTCGCCCCTGTTCAAGCCGGCTCCGCTTTTCGTATTCCATTGAGCATTTTTGGGTGGACGATGCATTGGAAGCTGTCATCTGAGGATAGTTCCTGCATCGTAAAGGATACCAGGCCTTTATTTACTTGAATGGTTTCTCCGTTTTGCGTAATCATGATTTGCTCTGGCTTGATGGCAATAATTAATTGATGTTCCTTTCCTAGCACTTTATATGGAATAACTCTCATACAGCTTTCCCACTCTGGTGCCAATGGTTTATTACCTAGAATCACTTGTTCTGCGCTTAATGCTACCTCCCTTAAATCCTCTGGAAGCTCCTCAATTATTTTTTTTACGGATACAAACATAACCGGTGACTTTGATATTGGGTCATATAACTGATTGCCGCTGTCTACAAGTCCCGTAAAACGATATGATTTACCGCCCAAAACAATTTCGAGAAGCACCTTCTGGTTGTATTGAATTTTCGCCACTTCAATTCGCTCAAAATTACGTCTAGAAAACTGCCACGCTAATGGAAAGCCAAGGACAACAAACAGCCAGCTAATCGGGTCACCAAAACCTTTTACACTTGCCAACAAAACGGATGATGAAAGTTTCATATCAAATTGAATAAAATAATGTATGCCCATTAATGAGCCGCCAACAAGAAAGGTAGTCAAATAAAATGTCATAAGTCCGCTGATAAAATATTTAAATCTCTTATAACCGAAAACAGTTAAAATCATGATGACTGAAAACAATAATTTAACGATTGGGTGACCTGAAAAGGTACTCAATGGTGTAATCATTAAAATGATAATAAGTGAACCGATCAACCCTCCTAAAAGAAGTCTCCAATAACGGAAATCCCTTTTTAACACCAGGGCAGTTAAATAAAGAAGGAGGCTATCAAAAAAGAAATTTAATAACCATATAATATCTAAATAAACTGCCAATCGGTTTCCTCCTTTATCTATTAATCTGTTACAAAAAAGTATACATTACATTGATTGATGAAGTGTGTCACTTTCTGGTTATAAAAAAGCAGAGATTTTCCCTATTCCCAACGCTTTTTGTCACTCATTTATCTAACTTTCAACACCATCTATATACAAAAACCAGGCCTTTTCCCTTATCTACCACCGCTTTAATAGAAACCCCACAGCTTGCAAAAATAAGAAAAAGGCATAGCCTGCGGCTATGCCTTTTTCTTATTTTTATTTATCTTCTTCTATTACGATTTCTAAGGAAGGTTGGGATATCAAGAACATCCTCACCTTGACCCTGCTGCGGCGCACTTACTCTTGGCTGCTCTACAGGAGGCTCTTCTCTTTTGGGTTCCCTTTTTACTGTATTGGCAGCAGGCTTTTGTTGTTGACCAAAGGAAGGTCTTAACGGCTTTGCTTGCACAACTTCTTCATTAAAACCAGTTGCAATAACAGTTACAACGATTTCATCTTTTAAATTGTCATTAATAACTGAACCAAAAATCATATTTACTTCTTGGTCTGAAGCACTTGCAACGATATCTGCTGCTTCCTGTACTTCATAAAGACTTAAATTCGAACCACCAGTAATATTTAATAATACGCCCTGCGCACCATCAATGGATGTTTCAAGTAATGGGGATGAAATGGATTTCTTTGCCGCTTCGGCAGCTCGATTTTCTCCTGAAGCCACACCGATTCCCATCAAAGCGGAGCCTTTATTTGACATAATTGTTTTCACATCAGCGAAGTCAAGGTTAATCAAACCAGGTACTGCAATCAAGTCAGATATACCTTGAACCCCTTGACGAAGAACGTTATCCGCTTCTCTAAATGCCTCAAGCATTGGAGTGCTTTTATCTACAATCTCAAGGAGACGATCATTCGGAATCACAATTAATGTATCGACAGATTCCTTCATACAGGAAATTCCGCCAGTAGCCTGTGTAGCCCTTTTTCTACCTTCAAATGTAAATGGTCTTGTTACAACACCAACAGTTAACGCACCTAAATCCCTTGCGATTTGTGCAATTACAGGGGCTGCACCAGTACCAGTTCCGCCACCCATACCTGCTGTAACAAACACCATATCAGCACCCTTTAATGCTTCTTCAATTTGCTCTTTACTTTCTTCAGCAGCTTTTTTTCCTACTTCTGGATTGGCGCCAGCACCAAGTCCTCTTGTTAATTTACCGCCAATTTGCATTTTCACTTCTGCCTTTGAGAGATTCAATGCTTGGGCATCGGTATTAACTGCAATAAATTCTACACCTTGAACACCATGCTCTATCATACGGTTAACGGCATTATTCCCACCACCGCCAACCCCTATAACCTTTATCGTCGCTAGTGCCTCTACATTTGATTCAAATTCCAGCATGACAAATCCTCCTAATTCGTCGATATTCCTGTTAGCAGTGCATACTCGGATTGCTACATTATATCAGTCTGTTATTTCGTTATTATTATTCAAAAAAGTAGCCAAAAAACTTTTTCATTTTTGAAGATACTTTTTCTTCCGGTTGTTTTTCCGGTTTTGATTTTGCCTGCGGTTGCTTTGCCGGCCTTTTCTCTTTTACTTCATGATTGACAGAAGGAGTACTCATCTGTCTACCTTGAATTTTTGCATTTTTATACGCAAATTTAATTAAACCGACTGCAGTCGTAAAATGCGGCTCTCTAACGCCAATATAGTCAGGTATCGCAATACGAACCCTGTTTTCGAACACAACCTGTGCCAATTCAAGAATTCCAGGAGTATTTGCTACGCCGCCGGTTAGGACAAAACCACCAGGCACATCCCTTAAGCCTAAGCGATGAATTTCCGCTAGTATTAATTCAAAGATTTCTTCCAATCTAGCTTCTATAATATCACTTAACTCTAATTGGTTAAAAGGCTGCTGCTGATCACTGCCAATAATCGGAACATTAAATACTACATCTTCGGAAGCATAATCATAAAAAGCATGTCCATATTTAATTTTTATTTTTTCTGCATCTTCAGATGAAGTACGAAGTCCAATCGATATATCTTTTGTAATATGGTCCCCTCCTACAGGAAGGACAGATGTTGCACGTAAACCGCCTTGTTCAAATAACGCAATCGTTGTTGAACCTCCGCCAATGTCTATAAGTGCTACACCAAGATTTTTTTCATCCTTTGAGAGAGCAAACGAACCCGCTGCAAGCGGTTGTAACGTTATGTCTAATATTTCTAAACCTGCTTTTTCTACGCAGCGCAAAATATTATGTAGGATTGTCTTTGAACCTGTAATAATGGTGCCTTCTACTTCAAGTCGAACACCGATCATGCCACGCGGATCATGAATTTCATCAAGACCATCAACAATAAACTGCTTTGGGATTACATCAATTATTTCTCTTTCCGGAGGAACCGAAACAACTTGTGCAGCCTCTAATACTCTAGCGATATCCACATCCGATATTTCCCTATTTTCACTTGATACGGCCACTACTCCGTGTGATGGCTGCAGCATGATATGATTACCTGTAATTCCAACAATCACTTGCCGAATGTCCATCCCTATCATTCTTTCAGCCTGTTCTATTGCCTTCCTAATAGAATGAACGGTTTCATCTATATCAACAATTGAACCTTTTCGTAATCCTTCAGAGGGCACATTCCCCACTCCGATAATATTTAATGCATCGTTGACCATTTCACCTATGATTACTTTCACACTGGATGTACCGATGTCAAGGCTAACGTAAATTTCATTGCTGTTCATTCTATGGCACCTCCCTTTACAAATTACTGTTTGAACAACAAGTCTCTAATTTAAGTACTAATTATCATTGACGAGCAAAACCTGCTTTCTGGTTTTGAAAACAAAAGCATTTTGCATGACTGCAATTTTTGTTCGCTTTTTTTCTACATCTTAAAATTATTCGTCAAAATGTAATTATTCCCTTTTTAAAATTTAATTTTTTTACATTTTTTCCTTATTTGTTGACCACTTTGTTAGAAGAATCCTTCGAATTACAGCAATATTTTGAAAAAGCCTTACGCCAAATGCAAAAACTGCTGCTAAATATAAGTCTACACCAAGATGGACACCTAGAAAAGCTAAACTTGCAGCTAAAATAATATTAAAGAAAAAGCCTGATACAAATACTTTTTCATCATAAATATTTTGCAGATGTGCTCTAATCCCCCCAAATAAAGTGTCCAACGCTGCTAGTACAGCAATCGATAAATAATTGGAATATTCAACAGGAATTTTTATATCGGCAAGGGAACCAAGAAATAGTCCTATTAGTAACCCGAGTACAGGAAGCCACATGTTTACCCTCCTTTTTCAGTCTCTGCCAGCTCCATGTGTCGGATTTTAAGGCTGTCCTTATATGCTGGAATGGTGAGGCCCGACTCCGGCTCCGATATTGTTAATCGAAAATTATCAATAAAAAAATCTTCTGCTGAAGAAGAAACCTCCATACGATTATATAGTTTTTTGGCTGCATCTATATTTTCAACAACTACTTTTAATTCAATTGGAAATGAATCCAAACTATAGCCATCCACCTTTGTTTGCCCGTTGATATCACGAATCACACTGGAATTAATCAGTCGTTGACCAGCAATTGAAATCTGATTTGCACCATATTGGTTTAATTCATTAACTAATCTCTGAATTAAATAGGGAGAAATAGCTGAGACTTGTTTCCCAAGCAATAAATCTTCATCTACATGTTCAATATTGATCACAATTCCCGGTCCTTCAACCTCACTTAAGCCTGCTTCTTCTTTTAACTCATTCAGGGTTTCTTTCAATATCTGTTCCTTACTTTGTGATCGCTCTGTTTCGTATTTTTCAAGTTTTTCTTCATTCGATCGTATCTCTCGAATCAAACTTAAATAAAGCTCTTTTTCTTTCACTAGATCTTCCCGGAGCTGTGATGTATCACGAGTGTCACGAACAACTGGTTCTTTTACGGATTGATATTGAACTGCTATCATAAAACCGATGATTATTGTAATAATCGTGATGCTGAAATATCTTTTTTGCCCCATGTTTCCAATCCACCTTATTTGTACAAAAACGATTAACCGTTTAATTTTGCATTGATCACAATCTCATCTTTTTTCTCTAAAGTAAATTGGACATTTTCATTTACAAGAATATCCTTTACCCCGCCCTTTAGATTTAAAGAATCCGCCATTGTGTCAGCGTCGCCAATTGCTGTGATGACAAAGGGTGCAGGTAGACTTTTCCCATCTACTTCAATTACCGGACCGTTGCAGAGGATATATGAATCATGTGAAAGCCTCTGCCCATTGATAGCAATTGCACTTGCACCGGAAATATAAAGTTCATTGATGACTCTAAACACATGATGTTCGTGGACAATATACTGATTGGGATTTTGTTCATCCAGACGATAATCACTGTCCGCAAGGGTTACTTGAACACCCTCTCCTTTTACTTTAACCTTACCGAGAAACATACGATATTTCTCAGTATCCTCGGCAAGGTTAAAGTAAATATCTGCCTCATTTGATAATTCCTTTTCAATTTTCAATACTTGCTGCTGTTTTTTACTTAGTTCTTGCTGAAGGACGCGATTTTTCTCTTCTTGATCAATCAGTTCATTTCTAAGCTCCATATCTCTTGTAAATTGACTGCTTGTCATATTTGTATTGCTTGCCTGTTTTTCTGTAAAGTGATAGGAGAATGCAAGCATAAAGCCAAAAACAAGGCAGACAATGGTTAATGTGACATACCTACCCTTCACGATCTTGGTCTGTTTCATCAGGCGCATCTCCTTCCAATTCATAAGCCTTAAAATATGAACCAACCTCTAAATTAATAACGCCTTTTTGGGTCGGATCAAGCTGGCTAATAATTGAAGGGTAATGGGACATCTTTTCCGCAAAGGTTCGAATGGTTGCGCTCACTTGATTTCCGTCATTCATAAATAGCGCAATATGAAATGGATCTGAATCTGTTGGATCATAATGGATTTCAGAGATTGAGTTCAATACTTCTGGTGGTAACTTTTCCAAACTAACAATCATTTCCTTCAATGCTTTATTTTCAGTGAAACTGAATAAAATGGGGGCATTTAACGGAAGGTCTGTTGTTTTCTTCTCATGAAGAATATTGCCATTTTCTAAAACAGGTAAAAAGTTTTTCCCCTTAGCGATATAGGAGATCCGTTTATATTCCTGAACCGTTATTATGACTGAATTGGGCAATTTGGTTGTTACTACTGCCTTTTTCATTTCAGGTAACGCATTCAGGTCCTCTTCAATTTCTTTATCTCTAACTTTCCAAATATTTGTATCCTTCTTAATTCCTGCAATTGCAGCGATTTCAGTATCAGAATGAGATGTATTTCCGCTGATTACGACATGTTTAACATAACTTAACGGAGATTGAAAATATAATATAAAAGCGATTAGAATAAAAAATAGCAATAGTAAAAAGATAAGTCGTCGATTGGCTTTTTTTCTGCGCTGCTGTTTTAATTTGGGTATTCGATCTTCAATTGAGACAACATTACCATTTTCCATTCCAATCACCTCTCATTTCTTCATTAAATAATGCTTGTCCACCTTAAACCTAAACAACGGCACGAGTATTCATGCCGTTATGGTTGTTAGGCCCTATTTCAATAGATAATTATAACACAGTATATGGATGTTGAGTTTGGAAGTTTTCCGTTACTTTCTTCCTATTATTTCAACCTCAGTTTCCATTTTTACCTGGTATAATTCAAAAATAGTTTTTTTCACATGTTCTATTAATTCTAATACGTCTTTAGCTGTTGCATTTCCTGCATTTATAATAAAATTTCCATGCATATCTGAAATTTGCGCACCGCCAATTTGATAGCCCTTTAACCCCGCCTCTTCCACTAATCTGCCTGCATAATTAGGCAATGGGTTACGGAAAATACTTCCGGCACATGGAAAATTCCATGGCTGTGTTTCTTTTCGATAGTCTTTATTTTTTTGCATCACCTCAACAATCTTCTCTTTTTCACCTTCGATTAGCTGAAATCTAGCTTCAAGAACGATGCCGGGGCGCTTTTTCTGCAGCACAGAAGTACGATAGGAAAATTCCATTTCCGCATTTGATAGCCATTCCACTGTACCGTCTTCAAATAAAATATGTGCTTCTGTCAAAATATTCGATATATCTGAGCCATGTGCACCAGCATTCATATAAACCGCTCCACCAACAGAACCGGGGATTCCGCTGGCAAACTCAAGACCTGATAATCCCTGCCTGCTGATTTTCATAGCAAGACTGACCAGTGGATAACCTGCTCCAACTGTCAATACTGACCCTTTCACATCGAATTGATCGAGACCATTGCCTAATTTAATCACGACTCCTTCAATCCCGTTATCTGAAACAAGCAGATTGGAACCTCTTCCGATTGCTCTCCAGCCAACTTGATTTTTTGTAATCAATTCCATCGTAGTTTTTAGGTTTTCAATGGAGTCAGGCTCAATGAATAAATCGGCAGGACCACCTATTTTGATGGTTGTATGATTAGCCAGCGGCTCATTTTCTTTTACTTTGCCAACATTCAATCCTCTAAGCTCATTCATTAACACTTTCAATTTATTGTCCATAAAACCCTCCTGAAAAATAGGTTACCATAGTGTATGCCGAAAACATAAATGGGCTACTTTTTCTTGTCAACAAGCTCTTTCATTAATAGATAGAGTCGTTTTGCAGCATCCGGAATGCCTAATGCCTTTGCAGAGTTCTTCATATCCTTTAACGTCTTTTCATCCATCAAGATTCGATCAATTTCCTCTACAAGCTTATGGCTCGTCAATTCCTTTTCTAGCAGCAATTCAGCAGCATGATGATCACTTAATGCACGGGCATTTTTCTCTTGATGATTATTTGTAACATATGGACTTGGAATCAGAATACTCGGAATACCTAGTGAAGTAAGCTCTGCAAGTGTTGTAGCACCTGCCCGTGCGACTGTCAAATCAACCCCAGCAAGTACTTCTGGCATGTTATGAATAAATGGTTTAATCATAACGTTCTTCGGATTACCAACAAGCGCAACTTCCTTTTTGACCTCTTCATAATGGACATCACCCGTTACATATAGCACTTGATAAGGCTTTTCTCCAAGTATCGATAATCCTTTTAAGACCGCTTCATTTATTGGTCTTGCTCCACGGCTTCCGCCAACAATTAAAACAACTGGTTCCGTTAAGCTTAACCCAGCCGATAATCTGCCTTTTATTCCATCTTGATGCAGGACCTCTGATGCCCTTGGATTTCCTGTTAGTACCACTTTATTTTCAGGAAAAAACGTTTTCGCTTCGTCAAAGCATACGGCAATTCGATCGACATAACGACTTAAGAACTTATTCGTCAAACCAGGAACACTGTTTTGCTCATGAATAATTGTCGGGATACCAAGCTTTGCTGCAGCATAAACAACAGGACCACAAACATACCCTCCGGTCCCAATGACAACATCAGCTTTAAATTCCTTCAACATTTTCTTACTGTCATTAACGCCTTTCAAAAAACGAAGAATGGTTTTTACATTTTCTAGTGATATTTTCCTCTTAAAGCCTGTGATATGTATTGATTTAAACGGAATATTTTCTCTTGTAACGAGCTGGCTTTCAAGTCCTTTTTCCGTACCGATGTATAAAAATTGTACATCTTTTGTTTCTTTCTTTATTTCACGAATAAGAGCTAAGGCTGGATAAATATGACCTCCAGTTCCTCCTCCACTTACAACAATATTCATTGTTTCACCTCATAAAACACATAGTTAAAAGTAGCAACCCAATATCAACCAAGTGAATAATATCACTTATTTACTTTTCCTATTCTACTATATTCCAAACGTAAGAAAGATACCATCAAAAGAATGTTATAAAATCGTAATCATTTATAGAATATATTGATATATGTGTAATAAGCGACACGTAATTGATATTCATATGAAATACAAATACAACACTATCGATTATAATCCTTTTTCATTAAGGAACGTAGAAAAAAATAAACAATTTATCATTTAACAAAAAAGCTGACCTGAAACCGGTCAGCTCACATTAAGATATAAAAGTAAAAAATCAGTACCGTGAATAACGGCTAATGTTCAATAATACACCAATGGCCAAGAGCATAAGGGTTAAAGAGGAGCCTCCATAGCTTAAAAATGGAAGAGTAATCCCAGTTACAGGCATTAAACCTGTAACAACCCCAATATTAATCATGACTTGGATTGCAACCATTGCAATGATTCCAACGGCTAGAAAACTGCCATAGAGATCAGGAGCACCCAATGCGATTCGTATCCCACGCCACAGCAAAAGAGAGAACAATAATAAGATAAATGAACCACCGATAAAGCCTAACTCTTCAGCTAATATAGCAAAAATAAAATCGGTTTGCGGCTCTGGTAAATAAAAGAACTTTTGTCTGCTTTGTCCCAGCCCTAAGCCGAATAATCCTCCCGGTCCAATGGCAAATAACGATTGTATGATCTGAAATCCGCTTCCAAGCGGATCCTGCCAGGGATCTAAAAAGGATGTAATCCGTTTGATACGATATGGCGCGGACGCAACCAGTGCAGCAAAACCTGCTACACCCATTAATCCAAGAACAGCAAAATGTCTTACCCTTGCACCTGCAATAAAAATCATCACAATACATGTGCCTACCATAACGGTTCCTGTCCCTAAATCAGGCTGTAGCATGATCATTCCAAAGGCCAAAAACACTAAACCTAACGAAGGAGCGAGTCCTTTTTTGAATGAGGTTATGTATTTTTGCTTTTCCGACAGGAACTTGGCTAAAAAAGCAATCATGGCTAACTTCATAAATTCTGACGGTTGAATGGAAAATGCACCAATTCCAATCCAGCTTCGTGAGCCATTTCGAACATTTCCAATACCCGGAATTAAGACAAGAACAAGCAATACAAAGCAAACGATAATTAACACCTTAGCCCAGGTTCTCCAAGTCCAGTAATCCACATTCATGATGAAAAACATTCCGACAATCCCTACACCGGCAAACAGCATCTGTCGTTTAGCAAAGAAAAAGGAATCATCAAATTTATAATCGGCCCAGATAGCACTTGCACTGTAAACCATAATTAATCCGATGGCTAAAAGCGTAAATGTTAATATCATTAAGATAATATCAGGAGTCGTTTTTTTTGTCGGCAATAGACCACACCTCGAAATGCAAGTTATTTGGCCTGTTTTTTATTCGCTGACGAACCACTCATTGCTGACAAGCCCTTATTTAAGCTTATGCACTGCTTCGATAAAAATGTCTCCTCTTACTTCAAAAGTTTTATATTGATCCCAGCTCGCGCACGCAGGCGACAATAGAACAACATCACCTGGTCCTGAAAGCTGATAGGCAAGTGGCACAGCTTTTCCAACATTATCGACACGCTGAATGATTTTTATTCCTGCTTTCTTCGCTGCATTTTCCATTTTTTCCGCTGTTTGACCAAATGTAATGATCGCTTTGACATTATTAAATGAAGGAACTAGTTCATCAAATTCATTCCCTCTATCCAAACCACCAGCAAGCAGAATAATCGGTTTATTAAAAGCTGCTAATGCGTTCTTTGTCGCTAGGATGTTGGTTGCCTTTGAATCGTTATAAAACATCCTGCCTTCAACTTCAGCTATATATTGCAGTCTGTGTTTAACACCTGTAAAGGTATTTAGAACTTGGTAAATGGCTTCATTTTTGACACCAGACAGCTTTGCAGCAGCCACAGCAGATAATATATTTTCCAGATTATGTGCACCTGGCAGCCGGATATCCTCCTGCTTCATAATCTGTTCACCATTAAATATCACCCAGCCATCTTTAATAAAGGCTCCTGTAGAAAGCTCTCTGACAGGAGAGAATGGAACAATCTGAGCCTTAGAGCTGCGAGCAATGTTCATTACATCTTCCTGCTCAGCGTTAACAATAAAAAAGTCGTCACTCGTTTGGTTTTTAGTTATATTTGCCTTTGCTTTCACGTATTCTATTCTTGTCCCATGATAATCAAGATGGGCGTCATATAAATTGGTTAGTATCGCAATCCTCGGTCTGAAGCTAGGAGTACCCATGAGCTGAAAAGAAGAAAGCTCAATCACAATTTGATTATGTACTTCAGCTGATTGGGCAACCTCAGAAGCTACTGTTCCTATATTACCAGCAATAAGCGGATACTTTTCTCCTGCCTTCAGGATTTCATATACAAGCGTTGTCGTCGTTGTTTTGCCATTTGTGCCCGTAATGGCAATAAATGGCGCTTCTGAAATTTGATAGGCTAGTTCAACCTCTGTAATAATAGGAATTCCTCGTTCCAGTGCACCTTCAATCATCGGATTATGATACGGAATCCCCGGATTCTTTACGATCAACTCAAAGCCTTCATCAAGCAGCTCAATTGGATGTTCACCACAAATCACTTTTATTCCCTGTTCTAACAGTCCCTGGGCTTCAGGATTTTCTGATAACGGCTTATAATCATTAACAGTTACAAATGCACCAAGCTTATGTAAAAGTAATGCAGCTCCTACACCACTCTTTGCTAATCCTAAAACAAGTATTTTTTTATGAGTATATAAATTTATTGTTTTCAATTATAACCACACCTCAATATAGATTCCCATAATGGCTAATAACAAACCGGCAGTCCAGAACGTGACGACTACACGCCACTCACTCCATCCTAAAAGCTCATAATGATGATGAAGCGGACTCATTCGGAAAATACGCTTTCCTGTTGTTTTAAATGAAATGACCTGTAAAATAACTGACAACGTTTCGATTACAAATACACCGCCGATAATGAGCAGGATAATTTCTAGCTTCGATAATATGGCAATGGATGCAATCGCTCCACCCAATGCTAATGAACCTGTATCTCCCATAAATACTTTTGCCGGATGGGCATTAAAAACAAGAAAACCAAGAACCGCTCCAACTACAGCGATAGAAAAAATAGAAACCTCGATCATCGATTGATTCCATGCCAGAACGCTAAAGGCACCAAAGGCAATGGCTGCCGTTCCTGACACAAGACCATCAAGTCCATCTGTCAAATTAACTGCATTAGAAAATCCGACAAGCCAGAACACAATAAACAAAGCATAAAAAAATCCCAGCTCAATTGAATAATTGGTAAAAGGAATGGCTACTGATGTTGAAAAATCAGTTTGCTTTAATAAGAAATAAACTACAATGGAAACAATAATTTGTCCAAGCAGTTTTTGCTTTGATGTTAAGCCAAGATTTCTTTTCATCGCCACTTTTATAAAATCATCTAAAAATCCTAAAAGTCCAAATCCGATTGTGACAAACAATAGGATAAACGTCTTAATCGTAGGCTCACTGAATTTCTCAGTCATAACAAGCGTAGTAATGATAATTGAAAGTAAAATCATGATTCCGCCCATTGTTGGCGTACCTGTTTTCTTTTGATGCGATTTTGGTCCTTCTTCACGAATACTTTGTCCAAATTTCAATCTTCTTAAAAATGGGATGAAAATGGGAGATAGTAAAACAGTTATAAGAAATCCTAATAGAATGGTAAAAAATAATACCTGCTCCTGCATCTACTCCTCCCTCCCATCATGGCTGTCTTTCATCAATTGTTCTACTTCATTTACCATTACAGCTAAATCATATGTGCTATTCGTTCTATTCAGACTGGTTTCTGGTAAAAAGTGAAATTTTGTCTGTCCCATCTGTTCCTCATCCATTTCAAGCTGTTTTTTACAATATAATTCTGTCATCTTTTTTAACCCTTTCAACAAATCAGTACAATAAAAAATAAGAAAATGATTGGGCGTATAGGCTGGCAGCGGAACCAATTCATCCCATAATACAGCAATCGCGCCATGGTCTATCGCTTCCTTCAATTCACCTGAATCCTTATATAATGGAATAAAGATCCCTTTAGGCTGAGCACTTTGGGCAAATGATGTTACCGTTAAAAACTGTAAGGAAGGATCACTCATTCCCTTGTTATTGGGAAATAATTGAACCATATCTCTATAGAGTAACGTCATTTCATCTTCTCCTCAATCGCTTCTTTTGCAACAAGCCGATCGTCAAAATCGAAGGTTTCCTTCCCAATCTGCTGATAAGTCTCATGGCCTTTTCCCGCAATTAAAATGACATCACCTTGTTCAGCATTGTTTACTGCATAGTATATGGCCTGCTTACGATCGGTAATGCTTTGATAATTTTCACCCTTAACCCCTGCTTCCATTTCTCGTAAAATATCTTCTGGATCCTCACTTCTTGGGTTATCAGATGTAAAAATGGGATCGGTTGCTAATGCACAAGCTATTTTTGCCATCAGGGGACGCTTCGTTCTATCCCGGTCTCCTCCACAGCCAACGACAACAAATATGCGTTTTTCAGCGAACTGACGTACTGTTTTCAATGCATTTTCAAGACTGTCAGGTGTATGCGAATAATCAACAATCACCGAGAACTCCTGCCCGGCATTTACAGCCTCAAAACGGCCAGATACTCCTTGTACCTCCTCGATTGAAGCAATAACTTTATCCATTGCGACACCAGATACAACTGCTGCAGCAATACTCGCCAGAACGTTATACACACTGAACTTACCGATTAGCTTCATGTTAACAGAAAATAAACCAAGCGGGCTTGATAGCTCAAAGGATGTTCCAGTTGCTGTCATTTTTATATTTCCCGCATAAAAATCCGCATCATGGTCAATACCGTATGTCACTACTCTTGCGGCAGTACTATTCATGTATTGCTCACTTGCTTTATCGTCTGCATTTAATACAGCATATTTTGGCTTCTGACTGTTAAAGGTATTTCCTAACTGAGAAAATAATAACCCCTTGGCCTGACGATACTCATCCATCGTTTTATGGAAATCTAAATGATCTTGTGTTAAATTCGTAAAAACAGCTACATCGTAATCGCAGCCATGAACCCTTCCTTCTACTAATGCGTGTGAGGATACCTCCATTACAGCTGACGTTACACCACTATCAACCATTTGTTTAAACGTTTTTTGCAATGTCAAGCTTTCAGGTGTCGTATTTTTCGTGTTAAAGGTTTTTTCTCCTATCTTTGTATACATCGTACCAATTAGACCAGTATTCTTGCCACAATCAGCAAAGATTTTCTCGATTAGATGACTGGTTGTAGTTTTTCCATTTGTACCTGTTATTCCAACTAAGTGCAGCTTTTGAGTCGGGTGCCCAAAATAGAAGTCAGACAATAAGGCCATGGCCCGCTTTGTATTTTTGACAACAATAACTGGAATATTTAAAGAAAGTTCTCTTTCAGCCAATACAGCCACTGCTCCATTTTTTTCAGCAGACTCAGCATAATCATGTCCGTCTACTGTATAGCCCTTAATACAAATGAACAGGCTGCCTGGCTGAACCTTTCTGTTATCATTTTCAATGGATGTAACCTCTGGATTTACACCACTAGCAGGCAAATAAGGATACAAATATTGAAGTAAAGTATGTAATTTCAAATCACTCAAATCCTCTCAAAATTGAAATGCATAAATGCATCGCTCATAAACAAGCGCGATACTATTTTACATGATAAATGGCAATTAATCTATTTTTCATTTTCAATAATTAAGAAAAAAAGAAAGGGGCGGCGTAAAAAACTAGCCGCCCTTACGAAATATATGATGGATTGACACTTTGAGTACTGTAGATTACTCATTTTTATTTGGAGAATTTCCAAAGTATAGCCTAATGGTTGAACCTTCTTTTAATTTGACACCTGCTTCTGGAGTTTGCTTAACAACGGTCTCCCCATCCCCGCTGGCATCAATTTTTAAATTCAACATTAATTCACGAATTTCCGTTTTTGAAATTCCGACAAGGTCAGGCACTTCGATCATCGGTGTATCCATCCAAGATAATTCTTTTTCAATTTGTTCTTTTCTTGGCTCCACACCCATGACTCTTAAGCTATCACTGATCACATTGCCAACGATTGGCGCCGCTACCGTACCCCCGAACTGCACGGTTCCTTTTGGATTATCTACTGCAACATAGACCACAATTTGCGGATCGTCAGCCGGAGCAAAGCCGATAAATGACACAATATGATTATTTTCGAGATAACGGCCATTTTGTGCTTTTTGTGCTGTACCTGTTTTACCGCCGACTCGATATCCTTCCACGAATGCCTTTCCACCGGTTCCCTGGGCAACAACACTTTCAAGGGCATATCTAATCTTAGCTGATGTTTCATTGGAGATCACTTTTCTCTTACTCGTTGGACTTTTCTTCATTACCACTTCCCCTGTAGCAGGATCTATTAATTCCTTTGCAACAAAAGGCGTATACAATGTCCCTCCATTGATTGCTGCCGATACCGCCGTCACCTGCTGGATTGGAGTTACCGATACACCCTGTCCAAATGCAGTAGTAGCCTGTTCAACAGGTCCGACACGTTCAAGATTAAACAATATCCCTTTGGCTTCACCCTGTAGGTCAATGCCCGTTTTTTCTCCAAAGCCAAAATCCTTTACATATTTAAACAAAGTGTCTTTGCCTAATCTTTCACCAAGTTCAACAAAGCCAGGGTTACACGAATTTTGGACCACCTCAAGAAATGATTGACTTCCATGACCACCTTTTTTCCAGCATCGCAGCCTTGCCCCGCCGACACTTACATACCCTGGATCATGGAATTGTTCCTCTTCCAAATTAACCTTTCCCTCTTCAAGGGCTGCAGCCAATGTAATAATCTTAAAGGTTGATCCAGGCTCATAGCTGCTCCAAATGGGTAGATTACGATTATAAATCTCGGGTTCAACATTGCGGAAATCTGCTGGATCAAAGCTTGGTCTTGAGGACATCGCCAATATTTCACCTGTATTTGGATTCATGGCAATTCCGATCAGTCCATCTGGATTATAAGTTGCTTCTGCATTATCAAATTCACGTTCTAGTATCGTTTGGATTTTCGAATCAATTGTCAGCTTTAAATCTAACCCATCAACAGGCGGCTCATAGTCATCCGCCATATCATTCATTCGTTCTCCCTTTGCATTTGCATAAAACTTTACTGAACCCTCTGTACCGCTTAGCTCTTTATCATAGAATAGCTCCAATCCCATTAAACCTTGATTATCGATACCAGCAAAACCAAGAACATGGGAAAGATAGTTTCCAAACGGATAATGTCTTTTCGAATCCTCACCAATATAAACCCCATCAATTTCCAAGGCACGAATCTCTTTTGCTTTTTCGTGAGAGATTTTTCTCCCTTCTGGAATCTTTACACTGCTCGTCTTTTTTGTAATGAGTCCATACGCCTTTTCTGTAGACATATTTAAAACAGCTGCCAGTTTTTCCGCTGCCTCTTGGGGGTTTTTAATTTGACGAGGAACAACGTAAACAGTAGGTGCACTGATATTAGTGGCAAGGGCCACCCCATTACGATCAACAATTTCTCCTCTGTTTGGCTCAAAAGGAATATTCCTGCTCCACAATCCTTTTGCCTTTTCAGTCAACCCGTCACCCAAGAGGAGCTGAACATATCCTAAACGCATATCAATAATAAAGAATACCAATATCCCTACTAATAAGACCATCGTCAATCTCTTCCTGACGGTTACATTTGAAACACGCATAAAAGGAACGAACCTCCTCTTCATAATGGCTCGTTCCAATATATGCTTGTACTTTTTCTAATAGAACGGACAGTCGGACATATCAACGATCGCTAATCCTTGACTTTTACTTCGTCCGCTTCATCCTCTGCAGCTTCATCTTCATTTTCTTTTGCTTTGTTTAATATCGTTTCAGGATCATTGAGCTCAACAATTAAAAATTCACCTTTTTTTATGACAGACCCTTCCTGAACATTTTGTTTGACAACATAGCCATTTCCAACAGAATTTAATTTTAGCTCAGCCGCCTCCGAAACCTTCATTACATCACGAATAGACCAGCCCGTCATATCAGGAACGGTTATATCTCCATCCGTTTTTATGATGACTCTTTCTCCAGCTAAAAGTGTTTCGTCTTTACCAGGAATCTGACTGATAATCTTAGTGCCATTTCCGACAATGACAGGCTTTACACCTTTTTCAGTCAGTACTTCTGCAGCTTCATTCGTTGAAAGTCCGGTAACATTTGGAATCTTTGTAGTTTCAGTTACTTTTTTCCCGCTTGGTTCAATTTGTAGATATTGGAGACTGCTTTTCATAACTGGATTAAAGATCATTGACACAGGAGCTGCTCCATCTGAGTTTTTTGTTAAATCAGGCTGCTGTACAGCTACATACATGATTAATCTTGGATCATCCTTTGGAGCCATTCCCAGGAAAGAAAAGATATAGTTGCTTGCTCCTGATAAATAACCACCTTTACCAGGGATCTGGGCTGTTCCTGTTTTCCCAGCAACCTCATAGCCATCAAGGGCATATATTTTACCAGTACCGTTTTCTCCTGTTACAACCGTTTCTAAATAGTCCCTTACTTCTGCAGCTGTTTCTTTAGATATCGGAGTCCCCGCTACCTCCGGCTTTGTATCTTTTATCGTTTCACCTGTGTCAGGGTCAACTATTTTATCTATTACATGGGTCCTCATCATATTACCATCATTTGTAATGGCTGTAGCAGCCTGTACCTGTTGAATTGGGGTTATGGCTGTTCCTTGCCCAAAGGCTGTTGTGGCCTTTTCAATAGGATAGGTAAACGCTAGTTTTCCATTTGTTTCATTCGGCAAATCAATCCCTGTCAGCTGATCAAACCCAAAACGAGTTAAATATTCTCGATATTTATCAAATCCCAGCTTCTCATTTGCCAACATGGCAAATGCCACATTGGAAGATCGCTGCACGCCTTCTAAAAAGGTAATTGGACCCCATCCTCTGCCTCCATTATGGTCGGGAACCTTTCTGGATTTAGGATCGACGACATATGTCCCAGATTGATAAATCTCATTTGGATTAAAAACCCCTTCTTCCACTGCAGCGGCAAGTGTAAATATCTTCATCGTTGAACCTGGTTCAAATGATGTTTCAACTGCTTCATTGTACCAGCCCTTTTCAATGCCCTCTCTTGTTTCAGGGTCAAAAGTGGGGCGCTGTCCCATTGCGAGAATCTCCCCAGTTTTTGCATCAGCAATGATTCCGATCATTTTCTTCGGTTTATATTCTTTATCTACTTTATTCATCGCATCTTCAAGCAAGATTTGTATTTTACGATCGATCGTTAAGTATACATCCTTTCCATCACGGGCAGGAGTGATTTGCTCATTGCCATCAGGTAGTAAATAGCCCCATAAATCACTTTCAAATTTAAATGAGCCATCGGTACCTGTTAAGACATCATTTAAGCTTTTTTCCAAGCCTAGCTTGCCATACGTTATCGTTTTATTATTCTTATCCTCTTTCGTTTCTGTATAACCAATTACATGCGAGGCGAATATTCCATTTGGATAAAATCGTTTCATCGATCTTGTAAAGGCAATGCCGGGCAGCTTCAACTTTTCAATTTTCGTTTTCGTTTCATAGGAAATATCACGGCCAGCTGCACCAAACTCCACTTGAAATCGTTGTTTTTCCTTTCCCTCATTTAAAATATTGTAAATCTTGGACTCTTTTAAATCGATTACCTTAGCAAGCTCTTGGGCCGTTTTCTTTATATCTACAACATGATTAGGATCATCCGGGTCAGTCGTCATGTCCTCATCAAGGATGGCAATTAAACTAAACGAGCTCCTATCCTCAACTAGCACTTCTCCATTTCGATCATATATTGTCCCGCGTTTTGCTTCAATTTTAGTTGATTCGGTATATTGTTGTTCAGCCTTTGCAGCCAATACCTGCCCTTTCACTTCTCCCGTAGCTTGAATAAAGAAAAACCGGAACAATAAGACAAAAAAGAGCACGCTAAATATTATAAATAATATAGCTGCTCCGAAATTAATATTTCTTTGTTTTTTTATCATTAATCTTGCACAACCTTAACATTTTGATCATTTAATTCAAGACCAAGCTTTCTAGCTTTTTCTTTAATCCGATCATATTGACTTAATTCACTTACTTGAATCGATAAGTCGCTATTTGATTTTTGTTGTTCTTGAATCATCGCTTTCGTATCCTGAATGTCTGCGTTAAGTTCGTAAATTGCAGATTGATTGGAGATTATATGAACCGACCCAAAACAAATCAGCGCTCCAAATGTAATTCCTAAAATTTTTTCTCCAGGCGAGAACATTCTCCTCTGCTGTGCTTTTTTCTTCGGAGCTTTCGGAGCCATTATTGTTTGCTGCTTTGTTTGCTCTTGACGGAGCTGTCGTGCTAAATTAGCCATTCATATATCCCTCCAATAATATTTGTTGTTCTGTTCATATATTAAAAATTTGATTATTTTCTCTTTTCAGCAATACGGAGCTTAGCTGATCTTGCGCGATTGTTTTCTAACAATTCCTCTTCCGTAGGTCCGATTGGTTTTCTAGTGATTAGCTTCAAAACAGGTTGAAACTCCTCTGGAATAATCGGCAAACCAGGGGGTAGATCAGGTGTTTCACTCATCTTTTTAAAGGTAACCTTACAAATACGATCCTCAAGTGAATGGAACGTTATCACACTAATACGCCCACCAGGATTAAGAATCGAAATAGCCTGCTCTAACGATTTCTCAAACACCCCTAATTCATCATTAACAGCAATACGAATGGCTTGAAAAATTCGTTTCGCCGGATGACCGCCTTTTCTTCGTGCCGGAGCTGGAATTGCATCCTTTATTAATTCAACTAACTGACCTGTTGTTTCTATGGGTTTAATCTCGCGTGCTGCTTCAATTTTGCGAGCAATTTGCTTGGAGAATTTCTCTTCACCATACTGAAAGAATATACGAACAAGCGCTTCATACGACCACTGATTAATTACTTCAAAGGCTGAAACATCAGCATCCTTGTCCATTCTCATATCAAGAGGGGCATCATGATGGTAGCTAAAACCTCTTTCGGGATTGTCAAGTTGCGGGGAAGAAACACCTAAATCGTACAATACTCCATCTACACTAGTCACATTGAGCTTTGCCAGTTCTTCTTTTAAGTTTAGAAAGTTACTTTTTATAATAGTCAGTCTATCCCCATATTGAGCTAGCCTGACTTTTGCATGATCAATAGCAGTTTGGTCCTGATCAAAAGCGTACAATTTACCAGTTTCTGAAAGCTTTGATAAAATCAGCTCACTATGGCCGGCTCCACCAAGTGTACAGTCTACATATATACCATCCGGCTTAATATTCAAGCCTTCAACAGTTTCATTCAATAATACAGTTTTGTGATTAAACATTTACGTCCACCTTCCAATCGAAAAGATCAGGAAATTATTTTCATATACCATCCTGATTATATATCAAACCCTATCATATTTTCTGCAATCTCAGCAAAAGAATCCGCTGATTCGCTGAAATACTCGTCCCAAATATCTTTACTCCATATTTCAATTCGATTGGAAACGCCTAATACAACACATTCCTTTTCTAGCTTTGCATAATTTACAAGTGGAGATGCAATATTAATACGTCCTTGTTTATCCAATTCACATTCAGTAGCACCAGAGAAAAAGAACCGAGTAAATGCACGGGCATCTTTTTTTGTTAACGGAAGAGTCTTTAATTTATCTTCAATAATCTCCCATTCACTCAGCGGGTAGCCAAACAAGCATTGATCAAGACCACGTGTTAATATAAACAAATCGCCTAAATCATTGCGGAATTTAGCAGGTACAATCAATCGACCTTTTGCATCAATATTATGATGATACTCGCCCATGAACATACCCGCTACCCCCACTTTCTAAAATTACTTTACCACATCCCCCCACTTTCCACCACTTATTTTTAGTAATTCTCCCACATGAAATAAAATCCTTCTAATCTAATGCATTTATTGAATTTTTTTTACTAAAAAGCACAACAAAAGACCTTTCCGTGAAGGAAAGGTCTTTTGTTATTTATATTTTTATTACTTTATGCTTACCATCAAACGTATAGGAAAGACTAGATAAATTAGCAAGAAAAGGAATGCCATATTGATTCATATAATAAAGGGCATTTAAGATTCGTTCCTGTGGGGACCCCAAAGGTCTCAGCTTATTATTCACTCTACTGAATTTATTCAGCACCACTTGATGTTTCTCCTGTAAAGAATGAGCTACTTTGCCTTCCATAAATTCAACCTGTTTAAACAGTTGTGCCTGATTTTTTTCTAAAAGTGGGGAAAGTCCCCTATCTATTTTCTCTTTTATCAAGCGATAATTTTCCAGCAACTGCTCCTTTGTATGTTGAAATAAATCATCTAGCTCTTTATCCTTTACTGATGATAAATAATCCTCTTTTTGTTTTTCTGTACCAGAGGTTAAAACAGTCTCAAGAGATAAGCCCAGCTCTACTATATCTGTTTCTACTGAACGATCTACAAGCGTAATGTTTAGTCGTGGAACGATTGGCGGCATTTTAATGGAATAGCTTTCAAATGCCTTTTTCAATTCAGCCCAATACGCAATCTCACCAGGACCTGCAATAAAAGCTAATGTTGGGAAAAGCAATTCCTGTGTAATGGGACGAGTCACCACATTATTGCTTAATTTCCAAGGGAATTCAGAAGCAATTTGCAATAATTCCTTTAGCGAAAATGTTAATGCACCGTTTTTACCAATAAATTCTTTTTTCCCAGCATTAAACTCAAGTAGAATTCTTTCCCTGTATTTTTCATCGTAATAAAAAATATTTCCAGCTTGGCTGCTTATATCAATTGAATGAGAAAAACCTTCCTTTTCAAGTTCCGCTTGGACTGCTCTCACATGGTTCGTTATACTTGCCGCTTGATTAATCTGTGATATCAGGATTTCTTTTTCAAGACAACGCAGTCCTGGATAACCGGAATCAATCACGAGCAGCCCATAATCCTTAAATAATTCCATTACCATGTGGGCAAAAAAGTCAACAAATGATTCTGATTGCTTTACAGCCTTTTCCAAAAAGGCTAGCAGTTCTTTTGTGTGTGCAGTTTCACCTAACATTTCAATAATTTCTTCGATCCAATCCATACATAACTCATGATCAAGCGATATATCTGAGACCATTTTCTTTTCAAGAACCTTCTCAGGATATACCTTTTTTTGAACTTTCCCCTCATTCTCTACATAAATATGATTAACTTCTTGATAATCATGATCTTCCCCAGCAATCCAAAAAATTGGCACAACTGGAATTCCCAGTTCAACTTCCTTTTGTCTGGCTAATACAATGATAGAAACAATCTTATGTATGGAGTATAACGGACCCGTTAAAATCCCTGCCTGCTGTCCCCCAATTACGACAACACTCTCAGGCCGAGATAATTTTTCCAATGATTCTAATACTTTGTTAGAGGTTGGAAAACGTTCCATATATTTTGCTATACATGAAGCCAATTCTTCTCTCATGAAAGTTCGCTTTTTCAGTTCTACTACTCTTTCGTTATAATCAGAGACACTCTGATACTGATAGTGAAAAAAGCGTTGTATCTCTGGTGCGCCAGCTAAATATCCAGTTGCAAACCGATTAGTAGCCGGCAGTTCGAGATTTAACATCTCCATTTATGACTTCCTTTCTACTTAACGAATTATGACATTGAAATTGACATACTGACACGATGAAAAAGTCCGTATACAATTAAAATAATATAAATGAAACCAAACAGCAAAAAATTGAACCTCCAGTATCCTTTAAAAACCTTTGAAAACTGAATATCATGTTTCATTTTCCAATGAACGAGGACGAATACCACTGCCAATAAAAGCATGATTAGAAGTATTACCCATAGTAAGGAAGTGTCCCAAATAGCCATGATAAAGTAATGTACAGCCAATATTAATAATAACGTTGTTACATCAATTGCAATTCTAACTGACTTACGATGCTGTTTGGTTACGAACTTACTAATCACAAAAACGATTATATACCCAAGCACTGGAATAGTCACGAATGTTGCAATGATGGAAGAAAAGAATCCTGTCAAGTTATTACTCCTCCATTCTAAACTCCTTCCCTTTAACTGCTTGATAAAAAGAATTAATAATCGGAGTGTTTATTTTTCTTTCTGCTGCTTTCTCCAAAACAAACCCAAGAATGGCATCTATTTCAGTAGGGCGATTCTCCACTATGTCGCGAAGCATGGATGATTGGTTATGTGCTGTTTTTTCACAAACAGCCATGACGTTTTGAAAATAGTCTGCTCCATCCTGCAGGCATAAACTAGTTTCAATCTCCGCAAACATCATCTTCACCATTTGAAAAAAATGAGGATTATGAATGAGCTCACCATTTTCAACCTGCAAAATGGCCGTTAATGGGTTTATTACTGCATTAACTACCAGCTTTTTCAAAAGCATTTTCTCATAATCCTCTTCTAACAAGAAAGGAAAACCCTCATCATGTAGATGCAGTAAAAGGTTTTGAGGCTGTACAATAGAATGGCGAAAGGGAGCTAGTTTTGTTAGACCTATACCTGTATGTATCACACGATTGGAATTTTTCTTCAAAGCCCCATGCTCAACGGTGCCCACAAAGATTTCTCCATTTAATTTATTAAGCATTTTTATATGTCCCATACCATTTTGCAAAAATAAAAGGATTTTATCAGAGCTGCTGTATTCATTTAGCTGTTCCATTAGATCCGGTAAATGATACTGCTTGACAGCAATGATGGTTAGGTCTTCTTCCCCACGCCACTCAGATACTGACTTAACCTCGAGCCATATTTGCTTTACCTCTCCATCACGTTCCAAAAATAATCCCTTTTCTTGAAGTTGTTCCGCTTGCTCTTTGGAACGTACATATAAACAGACAGAATGATGAATATGTAAATAATAGGCAAACAATAAACCGAGGGATCCACCGCCTATAATTCCAATTTTCATGAACTAGTACCTTAATCCTTTCCAGCGTCAATTAAAGTCACAAAGAACTTACTCTACATTTATTATAAAGGATTTACTATCCATTCGTATAGAAGATTGGAATAAATAAAGAAACATCCGTTTACCATATGGTAACGGATGTTTCTTTATTAAACAGGATAGACGGGATGTTTCCTGCTGCTAAACGTCATTTCCTTCGTTTCATACATTTCAAAGCGAGAAACAAGAAATGAGCGTAATTCATGTGGAGAAACAATATCATCTATAATGAGTTCTGCAGCCAGCTTATAAATATCAATCGCCTCTTGGTACTCCTTTTGCTTCTCTACCATAAATGCAAGTTTTTCATTTTGATCCTTTATTTCATTTATTTTATTTGAATAAACAGCATTAACTGCAGCCTCAGGTCCCATTACTGCAATTTGAGCTGTTGGCAATGCAACACAGCAATCAGGCTCAAACGCTGGACCGGCCATTGCATAAAGACCTGCACCATAGGCTTTACGAATAATCACAGAAATTTTGGGAACTGTTGCTGAACTCATTGCAGCAATGAATTTTGCACCATGACGAATGATCCCCGCTTTTTCTACCTTTGTCCCTATCATGAAGCCTGGAACATCCGCTAAAAATAACAGCGGGATATTAAATGCATCACAAAGAGTGATGAACCTAGCACCTTTATCGGCAGAATCAACAAACAAGACTCCGCCTTTTACCTTCGGCTGGTTTGCAATAATCCCCACTACTTTTCCATCTATTCTTGCCAATCCTGTGATCAATTCCGCTGCAAACAACCTTTTTATTTCAAAAAAACTTCCCATATCAATAAGCGAGTCAATACAATGATACATATTAAAAGGAATATTTTGATTTGGTGGGATGATCTTCTCTAACTGAAGACCTTCCTTCGGGTTCTTACCCGCAGTGATTGAAGGCTTTTCTTGATAATTAGAGGGAAAATAGCTTAAGTATTGCTTTGCAAGATTTATTGCTTCTTCTTCGTTCGAAGCTAATACATCACCACACCCGCTAATCGTACAATGCATCCTTGCTCCGCCCATTTCCTCCAAGCTAACCTTTTCTCCGATCACTTTCTCAGCCATTCTCGGAGAACCTAAATACATCGAAGCATTTTGATCAACCATGATGACAAGATCACAAAAAGCCGGGATATAGGCACCTCCTGCAGCAGAAGGTCCAAATAACAAACAAATCTGTGGAATCATCCCAGAAAGCTTTACTTGATTATAAAAAATTCTTCCTGCACCTCTTCTGTTTGGAAACATTTCTAGTTGATCTGTAATTCTAGCACCAGCTGAGTCAACTAAATAAAGAAGCGGTACCTTTATTCTCTCGGCTGTTTCTTGAATACGGATGATTTTTTCAACTGTACGGGCCCCCCATGAACCCGCTTTTACAGTCGAATCATTGGCCATTACGCAGACCGTCTGACCATTAATCCTTCCAGTTGCCGTCACAACACCATCCGCTGGAAGGTCATCATCAAGACAATTGGCGAATCTGCCATCCTCATCGTATTCTCCATTGTCAAACAATAATTCAAGACGTTTTCGAACAAAGAGCTTGTTTTGAAACGCGAGCTTTTCATGGTATTGTTTCTTTCCGCCAGCTTCAAGTTTTTGTTTTCTTTGCTGCAATACCTGAAGTAACAACTGTATGGAAGACATATTCCCCCTCCTTTTTTCCATTAAAGTCCCATTGCTACTTTAAGACCATCAACACGTCACCTTCATTTACAAAGTCACCCACCGCTACTCGAATTTCCGATACTTCTCCTTTCTCACTGCTTTCTATTGGGATGGCCATTTTCATTGACTCCAAAATAATCACTTCCTGCCCAACCGAGACTTGCTCGCCCTGGCTTACTGGTATCATCAGTACCACTCCTGCCATAATTGCTTTTACCTCTTTCATTGTTTTCCCTCCTTGAATCTCATTTCGTTAGTCATTTCGATTATTTGTAACCGTTTTCTTTCAATAAAGCAGAATTTTTTAAATAAATAGTATATAATAATATTTACAAAAGTCATATATTGCTTATGTTTATTAAAGGGTTTATAACTATACCTATTCACTTAAAACATTGAACATGCAATTTTTGCTTCAAAAGGAGGATGGATTAAATGTCGATGGAAATAATTAAACTAAAAGTAAATTACAAAACACTTGAGGAATTTAAGAAATTTAAAGAATACGGAATCCAAGAGCTGTCAATGAGCGAGGATCTCGAAGCAAATATAATTGAGAATGACAGCGAATCTCCATTTTACGGTATTTATTTTGGCGATAAGCTCGTTGCAAGGATGAGCGTATATCAAGTAAACGCGAAATATAATCGTTATTTTGAACCACCTGTAGATTATTTGGAAATTTGGAAGCTTGAGGTCCTTCCAGATTATCAAGATAGAGGCTATGGAACGGCTCTCGTGGAATTTGCTAAAGGATTTGGAATGCCAATCAAAACAAATCCAAGGATTAAGTCCAGAGGCTTTTGGGAGAAGATGGGCTTTCAATCTGTTAACTATGAAATGGAGCGTGACTTAGGAGAGAATCCACTCATTTGGCATCCTGACGGAGTGAAGGAAGCCATAAAGTAAAATAAGAAAAACAAGCAGACAAGGCATTGTCCGCTTGTTTTTTTATTTATCAAGCTTTTCCAGATTGCCATTTTTATCCATTTGAAAACGAACCTTTTGGGCAAATTCTTCTTCTTTTAACACAACCATTTTGCGTGCTCGTTCCATTATTTCAATTAGAGCTTTATAATCATGCTCCATTTCATATAGTTCCTTTGATAAACGAGCATTTTCTGCTGTAATATCTTGTATTTTCTGTTCAAGCCTTTTTATGTTGTTTTTATATATTGACAGACTTTCCTGATAATCTGATGAATTTTGCGCACGATCATATAGTTTGTTCAAATAGACTATTAATTCCTCAAACGTTATTTCCTTCATTACTGGTGGAGATATTTCTTCTGTCTTAACAGGAGGGTTATCGGATGCTTTTATTTCCCGAGTGCTGACTTCATTTTTATCAATAGGACTTCTCTTGGCATCTTTACGTTGTTTTTTTGCAAGTTCAATTCCGGATTTATACTGCTTTCTTATTGATGAATTCCAGCGAAATCCACATGCTGCAGCTGTTCTTGACAGCCTTTTTCCAACCTCCTCAAAAGCTTGAAGCTGTGTTCCACCTTCACGAATATGACGAAGTACAACCTCAGCAAGCAGCAAATCCTCATCCTGTGTCCAAGCATCCTGTCGTGTAGTTGACATCTGAAAATCCCTCCTAGTTTTTTTATTCATACATATGCATCTACTAGAAAAGATAGACTGACATCATCTTAGTTTTCAGTTATTTCTTGAATTTTACCTTTCTTGCTGTAGTAAACATAGTAGTTGCGAACAAACTAAACATCGCTCTTTAACACAGCCTACTTTTTATTTAAAAAATTATCTACTTGCTTATGATGTGCTTCTTGTTCCCATAAAACAGCACAACGTCTTACTTCTTCTTCAATTCTTTCAACCACACTACTCTCATTCCATCTTTTTATTAGCATTTCTTTATAAGCCGAAGTGACGCTAGGTTCAAGCTGTACTATTTTCTGGACAAAGGTTTGCAGTCCTTCTTTTGAATCACCCTCGAACAAATAATCAACAAATCCAAGCTCTTGTAATTCTTCTTCATGGTAGAGCCTGGCTTCCATTAACATTCTTAATCCTTTTGCAGGAGGTATTTTTTCAAGTATCATTGTACCTCCACCCCAGCCAGTCGTTATTGCCAAGGTCCCTTGAATAAATCCCGCTTTGATTCCCCTTCTAGCAATTCGAAAATCACATGCTGCTGCTATCTCACAGCCACCCCCTACAGCTGTTCCATTCAACAAGGCGATGGTTGGCTTTGGCAAAAGGAATATCTTTGTTAAAATATGCGACATTTTTGAAAGCATTCCATATGCTTCTTTTTCAGTATGTAATTGATGAAAAACAGACAAATCTCCGCCAGAGCAAAATGCCCTATCACCAGCACCTGTAATAACAAAGGCTTTCACATCCTTATCATTAGCAAGAGTCACAGCCTGCTCTAACCCCTGCATGATGTCATCATTAACTGCGTTACGTTTTTCAGCTCTATTAATCGTAAAAACTAGCAGTCCATCTTTTTGCTTTTGAATCAAATACGGTTCCATGTATAGTTCCTCCTGTCATCGGTCATTATGTAAAGTATCTATTTGATGTTCTACTTACTATTATTAACTAAAATAACAAAAGCACAAGAACATATATGTTCTTGTGCTTTCATTAAACATGGAAAATTAGTCGTTAACTACTTCCTTGCCTTTGTATGTTCCGCATGCTTTACATACGCGGTGAGCAAGTTTCATTTCACCACAGTTTGGGCATTCTGTCATACCTGGCACCTGTAATTTAAAATGTGTACGACGCTTTCTTTTCGCAGTTTTTGATGTTCTTCTAAAAGGTACAGCCATTATTCCCACCTCCTTAAAGAGTATTAAGAAAGTTGCGAAGACCTGTCATCTATGTCCTCAACTGCCTATTTTCTCCTTCTGATTAGGAATCAGAAGTTCGATCATCTTGATCAAAAAATTTAGCAAGCCCAGCAAGACGAGGGTCAATTTTGTCTTTCTTATCATGTTCATGAATAACTTCCCAATCTTTTCCAGATTGAGGAGCACCTTCTTCCGTGCTATCTTCACAGAAAACCTGCATTGGGACTTCAAGCAATAATATTTCATGAATAATCGGCATAACGTCGATAACATCATTTTTCACTTGATGAACCTCTTCATCGCTTTCAAAATCGTAGCCATTCAGAAGGAAAGTTTCGGTTGTTTCAACATTAATTGGATAATTCACGTCAACTAACGTACGAGAACAAGGAAGAGTTAAATAACCGTTTATCCTTAAATGAAACGTTACCTTTGATGAACTAATATCGGCATAGCCTGTGACATGCATAGGCGAAACCTTACGAATCGAAGGATCGATTTTCATTATTTCATCAGCATCAACGATTTCATCAATTGGAAATTCCATACTTCGATGTTTCTGTAACTGACTTAAAGTCCATTTCATTCGAATCACCCCAAGGCAACAAAGGTAATTATAGCTTTCATATAATTATTTGTCAATATTATTTCTTTACAGTAAAAACAACTGAGTTTTAACATTTGTACACACTATTAGTAGTTTACCCCAATAAGTTGTTTACAACCACATTTTAGATTAAAATGGTAAAAAATTCTTTTTGTGAATAAAGGAGTAAGTAAATGAAAGCAGTTGGAGTTGTTGTTGAATATAATCCTTTCCATCATGGACATGCCTATCATATTGAAAACGCAAGAAAAGCAACGGGAGCAGATGTAGTCATTGCAGCGATGAGCGGAAACTTCCTGCAAAGAGGCGAACCAGCTATTGTTTCAAAGTGGACCCGGACGGAAATGGCACTGAAAGGTGGAATTGACCTTGTCTTTGAGCTCCCCTATTCATATGCGGTCCAAAAGGCTGATACATTTGCAGCTGGTGCCGTTTCACTTTTAGGAGCAGCTGGCTGTCAATTTATCTGTTTTGGCAGTGAGTCAGGCAATATCGAAGACTTTTATCATACCTATCACTTTCTCGAAAAACATCATGAACCATACAACTACGAAATTAAACGATTTATCAATAAAGGATACAGTTATCCAAAAGCGTTATCACTTGCATTCAAAGCTTTAGAGCCTGCTGAAAATGTAGTCGACCTAAGTTTACCCAATAATATTCTCGGCTTTCAGTATGTTAAAGCTGCTGAAAAAAGCGGGTACCCTGTCAAAATGGTAACGATCGCAAGAAAAAGTGCAAATTATCATGACCAGCATTTTTCCTCCGCATCGATAGCAAGTGCAACAAGTATTCGTAACGCTCTATTTTCTAATAACGCTGATATCACAAAGATTCAATCGTATGTACCCGTTCATACATATGAAGGTTTAATGCAATATCATCATAATTTTGGAGCATTTCATAACTGGAATATGTATTGGCCATACCTCAAGCTCAATCTACTGCAATTAAGCCCTTATGAGCTAAGAGTGATTTACGAGGTAGAGGAAGGAATTGAAAATCGTCTTCTATCTCTTGCCATCAAATGTGAAACATTCCCGCAGTTTATGGAAGAGTTAAAAACAAAACGGTATACATGGACACGTCTACAAAGAACGTTAACCCATATTCTCACACATACCGTAAAAAATGAAATGTCTGCCTTAAATGATAAGGTGCCATACCTACGATTACTCGGAATGACAGAAACAGGTCGAAAATATTTAAATCAATTGAAAAAGGATTGTCCAATCCCCCTCATATCAAAGCGTTCTTCCTTTACGCATCAGCAGATTGTAACGGATACAAGATCAGCTAGGATTTACGCGATGGGATTGCCGGAGCAGTACAGACAAAAGGCCATTGAGCTGGAATTTAAGCAGCAGCCAATCTATATAGAAGATGATCATAATGAACAAAAAAATAAAGCGATTTAATCGCTTTATTTTTTTGGCTTAAGATTTTCCAAATAACTAACAGCATCAGCAAATGTATTAATCGGAATTATTTTCATATCTGTACCGATATCCTTTGCAGTATGAACAGCAGCCTGATAATTAGAATCCTTCGCGCCATTTTCATTTGGAGCAAGGAAAATATCAGCGCCTGCATGATCTGCTGCAATGACCTTCTGTTCAATCCCACCAATTTTACCAACCGTTCCATCAGGCGAAATCGTTCCTGTACCAGCAATCTCATAGCCTTTTGTTAAATCCAACTCCGTTAACTGGTTATAGATTTCAAGCGAAAACATAAATCCCGCAGAAGGACCGCCGATTTCATCAGTTTTAACCTTTACATCTGGTTTTACGATTAATTCCTTATCGTCTACCAGCCCTATCCCTATTCCGACTCTTTCTTTATTCTCATCATCTTTAAACTCTTCGACGTTCACACTCACTTCATTGACTTGTTCTTCTCTTTCATAGGCCAGCAAAATCTGCTTACCCGCTTTTAAACCACTTACATAGTTAATAAATTCTTCAGACGACTGAAATTCAAACCCATCTACTTTAAAAATTCGATCGCCAGGCTTCAATTTTCCCTCTGCAGGCATTTCAGGAACAACATGCAGAACATAAACACCATTATAACGGTAATCCACTGGGATTCCCGCCTTTTTATATGCGACCTCTATCGCAGCAATTTTTGAAGTATCCATTAAATGCAATTGACGGATATTATATTCTTCATCTGTTTCATCCTTCGCTCTGATATCTTCCATAGGGTAGAGTTCTACGTAATCCATGAATTTTGCTGAAAGATAAGAATAGATGTTAGCTCTTCCCATTCGTACGGTTGTAAGCATAAAGTTACCCTCTTCGTCAAATCCATCTTCAACCTTAATAATAGGTTCGAGCTCCTTTGCCATACCTGGCTTGGAAACGTAGTAAGGAAGATAATAAAAAGAAGAAGCTAACAATAAAATGGCTGTTACAAGAAGGATACGAATAATTTTTGTATTTTTCATTCTTTATGAAGCTCCTCCCAGTTATCCATGATTCTTTTTATTTCGTCAAGATGCTTTCGAGCTTCTTCTTCACCCTTTTGAATCATCTCATCTATATTTGTAAATGCTCTTGAACTATATTCTTCCACACGAGGTCTAATCATAATATCAGAAGCTATCTGCCTGTACTCAACCAGTTCCATCTGCATGATATCCAAGCTTTGCATAATCACATCATAGATAGTCGAGATATCTGCGTTTGTTTTAACACGCGAAACATCAACTGCTATCACAATATCTGCTCCCATTTCTTTTACAACCGAAACCGGCACACGGTCTACCACCCCGCCATCAACCAGCAGCCGTCCGTTTTGTTTTTCCGGAACAAAGATACCCGGAATTGAAATACTTGCCCTAACAGCTTCAGCAATCGGACCTGATCGAAAAATAACCTTTTCTCCTGTCATTAAGTCTGTTGCGACGACAGATACAGGAATCATCAATTCCTCAATTCGTTTCCCTTTTGTAAAAACACGTATAAGCTCCTTCACTCGTTTCCCCGCGATAAATCCCATTTTAGGGACAGTAAAATCAAGATAATACTTTCGCTTAAAAGCCGTTGACAGTTTATAGAGACGATCCATGTCAATCCCCGCTCCATAAAAACAGGCTACTAACGACCCCATGCTGCTCCCAGCTATATAATCAATCGGAATTCCATGTTCAACCAACACTTTTATTACACCAAGATGCGAAAATCCCCGTGCCCCTCCTGAACCAAGTGCCAAACCAATTTTGGGACGACCCAAAAATATCCCCTCCACTATCAAATTCGCCCCGTCGAATTTGCGTCCGGATTTTTATTGAGCTCGCTCGATAAATAACCCTTAAAAAATCCGTGACATCCGCCGGAGGCTTAACTTCATTCAGCCGGGTATAGACCCCACTGAATCGGAGAGCTTTTTGCATTCATCCCTTAACTTTAGAAGTGTAGGACTTCTGCTGAATGAAGTTAAAGGTATATAATATTATGGTCTATTTTGTTCTTCTATGAGTATATTGAAATATATGAGGACAAGACCGAATAGAAATTACACTCTTCATTATTTTACCATTGAATGAATCTATTGAACAATTCGTTAAACTTGAGGGAGGAAAGCAAGTGTTTCGTTCCAAATTAAAAACCATTTTTTTAGCCTCTGCTGCATTATTTATGGCGTTTTCGCTTATAGCCTTTCCTCAAGAAGCTGTTTCCGCTTCCATTCGAGGATTGGATATGTGGCTTCAAATTGTATTTCCTTCACTTCTGCCTTTCTTTATTGTATCTGAGATGTTAATCGGATTTGGCGTCGTGAAATTTATTGGAATTTTATTGGAACCCTTCATGAGGCCTCTGTTTCGTGTTCCAGGTGTTGGCGGCTTTGCATTAGCCATGGGGATGGCCTCTGGATACCCCGCAGGAGCCAAATTAACAGCAAGGCTTAGACAGGAAGGTCAGATAACAAAGACAGAAGCCGAACGTCTTGTCTCGTTTACTAACTCCTCTAACCCTCTTTTCATATTCGGTGCAGTGGCTGTAGGGTTTTTCAACAATGCAAAGCTTGGAATTATTCTTGCCATGGCACATTATTTAGGTAATTTAACAGTTGGTCTTATCATGCGATTTTACGGACACAAAGGATCAAAGCAAAAGCCCGTAAAAAAGCAAGTCACAATCAGAGCAGCATTATCAGCTCTCCATAAAACGAGAATAATGGACAATCGTCCAATTGGAAAATTGCTCGGGGATGCAGTCATGTCTTCTGTCCAGACCTTACTAATGATCGGTGGCTTTATCATATTATTTTCAGTTGTAAACAAACTACTATTTCATCTTCATATTACAGCCTTTTTCGCTGAAGCCTTTGAAATTGTCCTATTAGTATTTCATTTACCGGAAGATTTAAGCATTCCATTCATTTCTGGATTATTTGAAATTACCTTAGGAAGTCAGCTTATCAGCAAAATCCAGGAAGCTACGTTAATGGAGCAGGCAATTATCACGAGCCTTATTCTTGGCTTTTGCGGTTTTAGTGTTCAAGCACAGGTTGCCAGTATTATCGCTCAAACGGATATCAATTTTAAACCGTTTTTCTTCGCTAGAATCATCCATGGTTTGATTGCCGCCTTCTATACCTTTATCCTATGGGAGCCTGTATATGAACGCTTTTACAATACTGAACAGCCATCAAATACAGTACCTGTCAGTTTTTTAAACAAAGAATCCCCACTATACGCCAATATTGGACATTGGGCCGAGTTGGGGTCTTTAATCACAATTGTTATGCTAGCAGTTTATGTTATCATTTATGCACGAAGGATGGTTTTTACTAAAAACAGCTAAAGACGAGCACAGATCTGTACTCGTCTTTTTATTTACTTTGTCTTATTTATTGTTCTCAGCATTCTTTTTCCTTAAAGCATTTTCCACAACTTCAGGAACAAGCTCTGAAATATCAGCTTCGTGACGGGCAACTTCCTTTACAATACTTGAACTCAAAAAGGAGTATTGATTACGAGTCATGATAAAAAAAGTTTCGAGATTTTGATCCAATAAGCGATTCATTGCAGTGATAGACATTTCATACTCAAAGTCAGATACTGCTCGTAATCCTCTAATATTGGCTATGGCGCCGACCTTTTTAGCATAATCTACTAAGAGACCGCTATAGGAATCTACTTCAACCTTTGGTATATCCTTTGTTGTTTCTTTTAATAATGCCACTCTCTCCTCAACTGAAAACAAGGGATGCTTAGACTCGTTATTCAATACAACTACATATAATTTATCAAATATACGCGCACCTCTTGTAATAATATCAATGTGACCGTTCGTCACCGGATCGAAACTCCCCGGACAAATTGCAATTCTCTCCATGATATCCCCCTATTCTCTCTCATAACCATAAATGGAGACAGCGATTATGCCATATTTTTCCTGTCTGTTTTTCGTGAAGTTGCCTACCGTTTGGGGCAATTCAATATCTGAACCATGTTCACAGATAATTGCACCAGTTTTATTTAATAGATTTTGCTGACTTATCATGTCTAAAAGCTTTTCAAGTTGCTGTTTTTTATATGGCGGGTCGAGAAAAATATATTGAAAGGCTAAGTTTCGTTTAGAAACCGCTTTAATTGCTCTTTCTGCATCATTACGATATACCTCAACTCGCTGTTCAAGCCCACATTTATGTATATTATCCCGTATGGTCCCGATCGCTTTTCCATCACGGTCAACAAAAATAACCTGATCCAATCCCCTGCTCAACGCTTCTATTCCTAGACCACCGCTTCCGGCAAATAAGTCCAGACCCATTCCCCCATTAAAATAAGGTCCAATCATATTAAACATTGCTTCTTTTACTTTATCAGTCGTTGGCCTAGTAGAAGTACCTGGAACAGCCTTTAATGAAACCCCTTTACAGCTGCCTGAAACTACTCTCATCCTATCACCACAGCATTTTTGATTTAATTCACTTTTTTATCCTAACATACGGAAACAAAATAGCCAATCACAACGTAAGACAGATTTTTGAAAAAATAATCGATTTGAACGTATAGCAAACCTATTTGTGGAAATAATACTAGTAACAACATCATTCGAGGATGTTGTTGCCAACCGCGGAGAAGACTTACGTTTCCCCATAAGTTCTTCCTCCGGTTTCTCCTCTCCCTTTACCTTCTGTCCTTATAGGATATAGAAGGACCCTGCTTTATAGCAGGGCTTTTTTTTATGTCATTTTTCATTTTTAGCGTAATTTAACTGGATCGACTCCGGATTTTCTATAATCTCAGCATGAAAAATCGGCTGTAATGCTTCAATTCCTATATATACCTGTCCACCTTCCACTTGCAATGGATTTTCAAGCAAGCCAAAGTCTGTACCGTTTCGCGTAAAGATTGGCTGTGCCAAGAAAAAAGTGAATTGGTCAGTTTTGTTTGATGCATAAAATGTGCTCTCTTCCGTATCGACTCGAAAACCCATCGCTTTTAATGTGTCAACAAACGGGAAAAGGATTTTGTCTTGACGGTACGCAATAGTAACATCCGTCACTTTGTCATTTATGATTACTTTTCTCAGATCCATAAAAAGTAAAGGAGTTAATTCGCTATTTTCATCCTTATTAATTGAGAAAAAGGAGGTCTTTAATCCTTTCATGTCTCCGAGCAGATGATCAAGTATAGTAAAATCTAACCTTTTCGTCTTTTGCAATGCATGAACGAATGTATTGCGTTCTTCATTTGTAATGGATTGTGATAACTCCGCCATCATGATTTCGCTTTTCATGGCAGCGGGGGCTTTTTCACGGGTTAGCGAAGTTAAAAAGTCGATTATCCATTTTTCCTGATTTGAAAGCTTCGTAAATTTTTTCATGAAATAGTCATTAATTAATTCACGCTCAATATCCTCCGCTGAACTTGCCGGAGAAATAATTTTTATCCCCTGATACTCGGCTGGCTTTACAGCATCTGTAAAAATGACAGCAAGGTATTCGTCCTGTTCAAGTGATGCAGCAGATTGAAGATCATGTTTCCCAATGGAAAAAGGATTTCCTTGAATAGATAGCCCTTCGTTTAACACTTTTTTCTCAAGCGTATCAGATTGCCAGTAAAGAGAAGGTGTATCTCCTTTTCCTTTAAAGGAGTAGAAATCGATTAAAGATAATTTTTCATAGCCTGTTTGCGGCATCCCTGCTACCCAGGTACTTCCTCTTCTTTCTTTTTCGACTATATCTATGGTTGTTTCCATGATGCTGCTATCCTTTATCCTAGTCGTCCAATCCGTAAGTATATAGGCTGGCTGCTCCGGTATTGGGATAACATATGTAAAATTCAGTTCACCATTTTCGGCTATCACTTTTGATGAATCCACATTATAGGATTTGCAGTTCTCTCCATCATCATCAATACATTGCCATCTAAAAAGGCTATCGGGTCTTATTATTTGATAATTCTTATCCTTTATTAACCCTGTTACAGTTTGCGTAATTTGCATTTCTTTTCCTGCCGTTTCTATTGTTATACGCTGTTTAGGGTGTTCAAATTTGTACTCTGAATTTTCCTCAAGTACGCCCGAATAGCTTCTCCATTGCCGTAGAAGTAGACAAGAAGTAACCGCTAAAAGTATAAACAAAAGTATCATTGGCTTTTTTTTCATTGAAACTATTTCCTCCTATACGAAACGAAACAAGCCTATAGGAACTCCTTTAAACAAACAAAAAAGGTCTGAGTCCACAAGCAGCACCCAACCTAAATCATGTTTCAAATTAGACTGGAGCACTTATTGTGGGTTCAGACCCATGGTTATGTTTCCTAAATTCCCATCTTATAATCGTATTCCTTTGCTTTATCAGGCTTAGAATTCTCAAACTCAATTTTAATAAATGGCTTTTGAGAAGGCTCAACTTTTTTAACAAAGGAGTAAGACTTCAATTTCGCCATCAGTTCTTCTATTTCATCTGAATTACAATATAAAACGACATATTTTAATCTCTTTGAAACATAATGAACATTACCAAACCTTCTAAGCATTTTTGCTTGCTTTAGTGAATGCAGCCAAACAATAAGTCCTTGACGTTGACTTAACATAGCATTTCCCCTCGTTACCGTTTCTTACTCTAGTCTAGCATAAATTATCCAACTTTTTCAATGAAACCATTTAATGCTAAGAAAAATCGGATTCATCCCTATGGGATAAATCCGATTTTTTTATATAATTGAATTTAAGCCGAACAACCACAGCTCCCACCTGAGCCGCAGCCTCCCCCGCTATGTTGATCAAAAAATGGGTTTCCTGAAGGCACTTTAATCTGCTCGGAAACAGATCGTCCAATCAACCTACTTACTTCATCAAGCAACTCTTGAAAATCGTTTTCAGCTTTTCGAAATTCAGCAACATGGTCATCCATATCCATTGTTCTTTTACATTCCCTGACCTTTGTCATGACCGTTTTATAATCCGGATGATACTTTCCAAAACGCTGAACTTCCTCATACTGCTCTTTCATCTTTACAAACTCACGAATTTTCCGCTGAGTTTCTTGATTGTTCTTTATATTATCTAAACATGTACGATAATGATCAGCTATCTCCGATTGCAAAATCATTTTCGCTATCACTTCAGCATTTTCTAATATCATTACTCTTTCCATTGTAGCAAGCAAATTAAGCTCACCTCCATTTCATATTTTAACATGAATATGATTGAAAACGAAGTAGATGTTACTAGTACACGTAAAGAAAGTCGGTTTCTTAGCTCATTATTGGATGGAGATCTCCATTTCTTTTACAGCAGCTGCCACATTTTCGTTTTCTTTAAAGAGCTCTAATTTCGCATGATGCGTACCTGACGGGAGGTCTTTAACAATAAAAGCAGCACTATGAAATTCAGTTGTTTTTTTTCCATCAATAGAAAAAACAATCCTTGCACCATGATTGCGAAACGAAGCATTTTTTACAATGCATTCAAAAAAGACATCCTTCCCCCTTACATGATATTTAACATAAAAAGAATCATCTTGTGCACTATTCATTGCTGAAGCATGTACTGCTTCATTTAAATAGAAGGAAACATCTTTCGTTTCCGGCTCCGGGATATCCTTTTGACATGCCGCTAACGGTAATAATAACAACAAAACGATTAAACCATGCATCTTTTTCAAGGTTTATCACTCCTTACATTTGTTCAATGAATGAAACAAATGTCAGTTTGAATCTTTCTAATCGTATTGTTTGCTATTTAGCGGTCTTTTACTCCGTACTTCTTTTCCATATTTAAATAAAAAATAGGGGGATTGCTCCCCCTTCATCTATGATTGGTTATTCATCGTTTGAAACATGGTCATCATCATGGAAGCCATTTGCACTCCATTGGAAATTTTTTCAACCTGATGAGGGATTGTTTTTTTATAATAATGTAAAGCAGCAATTTCCATTGCTTGAATTTGACTGGGATCACGAGTTAATTTTCGATACCAAATCGGCTGTTCTCGAATGAATGATTGTAGTTCTTTACTTTGTTCCAAATAATTGTAGACATCTTTTCTCATCATCAGCCCCCCTTAATCAACTAGTCTTTTCTAAATAAAAAGGGATTGTTCGGCTTTTGATTGGGAGAATGGGGTTTGTTTCTATTGGAGCCTTGTTGAAACTGCGTTAACACTCCTTGAACAGCACCAAGAGCCTGGCTTAAATGATTAATATTATGCTGCAGCTGTTCAGGATCCATTTTTTTCAGCGAACCAAGTATACTGGTTAGCCAATCTCCTTTGGAATCTTTACCACTCCGATTAGTATCAGAACTATCTTGCTGCCACTTTGAATCATTTTCACCCAACAAGTACCAGTCCTCATATAATTCCTGCAGCGTCGCTTTTCCATTCCTAACGTCTTCAAGAGTATTTGGGTGCTTTTTCACAAACGCTTTAAATTCCTCTATCGATGGATGAAGCTTTTTATCTGCCACTTTGATTCACCTCAACCTAAACAATTGCCTATATTACGATATGTACGTAGATAGATTTGGTGATATTATTTCAACATTTGCAGGAGAATTTGCGTGTAGTAACCTTTATAAATTCCAATACCTGTATGTGTAAAATCATTATTTAAGAGTTTTTCTCTATATGCCTCACTATTCATCCACCCTTCCACGATCGCTGGGGCATCTAAATAATCTGTAGCAACATTTTCTTCCGCCATTTGAACGTTTAATTCAGCAGCTATTAGGCGATCTGACAAGTCTTCAAAATGGTCTGCCTGCTTTGACCCTTCCCTGCTTTCATACATATTCTTGCTATGTTCAGATGCAACCATCATCGCCTTCTCATCCCATAACAATGGTTTTAAATTCAAACGCATTCTTACTATATTCACCAGATCAAATAATTGTTTTTCATTGCTCATTGCAAGCTTTTCTTGGTCCACTTTAGTATTCCCCTTTGCTGCCTTTAACTCTTTGTTAGCTAGGTTGAAAGGATGGAGCTTAATTAACGTAGGAACATCCATTAAACGTACACTCGACACTTTCCCTGAAAATTTATCAATGTATAATTGCACAAAAACGTTTCCTAACTGTATGAGTGGTCGTGAATTAATGTCTTCCTCGGAAAGCTCAAAATAATACGAGTTATCATCGTAATTCAGACTAACAATGGATTCAATGAAATAATTAGCATAAATCTCACTTATAGGTTCCCCTATATAGAATGGTCTTATATTAACATCCTTTCCTATCGCAAAAATAGTCACGACTTTATCAGCCAATACACCCACTTGTACATATTTATCTGCATTTGAATTATAAATCCACCATTTATACCCATATGCAGATAAGTCTACCCTTTCCGGTTTTCCAAGCTCTGCTTCAAGCTCCTTTGTGGTATTACCTATAAGGTTAAATAGTCCTTCTGTTTGGATTGTTGTACTCTTATTTTTAGATGGAGGTTGCTCAAGCAATTGGACATCATTAGAATTTTTTCGATTTTGATTCCTTACTACCTCGTCATGATCCTCACGGATAGTCATAAAAAAACCAATGGCAGTTAATATCAGAATGATGACCATAACCCGTATACTTGTTTTCAGAGATATACCTCCTTTCACAGAAGAGAAGAAATTTCACTTATATAAATACTCTATGCCATTATAACATTTCATAGAAAGCGAAAAGTATTAAAAAACCAAAAACGATTGACTTAAAACTATGAATCCTATACTACTTTGTTTACGAAAGTTATTTATGCTCACAGATTATACAAAAAAAGGCACCCTTGGGCACCTTAATGTTGGATTTGATTTGTATGTTCAGAGATATCTGATAACGCTTGTCCAGCTTGTTCATCCGACATTTCTCGAATAGCAAAATCACCTAGACTAACAATTCCAATCAGCTTATCTCCTTCAACTACAGGCAAACGACGAATTTGATGTTCAGCCATTAATTTTGCCGCTTCCTTCACAGATGTATCAGACGTAACCGTTATTAGTGTATCACTCATTATTTTTTCAACTTTTGTGGACCCTGGATTCTTTTCAGCAACTCCACGTACTGCAATATCTCTGTCAGTGATCATACCGACAAGTTTTTCCTGATCAACGATTGGAATGGCCCCGACATTTAATTCCTTCATTTTTAACGCCACTTCATACATATTATCTAATAAAGTACAGCATTCTACTTCATCAGTCATAATGTCACGTATCTTTTCCATTAAATGGTCCCTCCTATTTTTTGTTACATTCATACAAGTAAAGTTATGTAACCATTTGTTAGACTTTCCAAATCATTAATTATTATGCAAAATCTAAAATTCCTTTCGTTAACTGATTGAAACTTGACTGTTTTTACACTATTATTAAATTTGAGTATAATGCGATTTTTAATAACAATATGAAAATTCAAAAGAAACTACATTTTGCTTGGAGGGGACAATAATGAAGTTTGAAAACAAAGGATTCGAAGGATTGAAGGCTGAGTTAAACCGTCTCGACGATATCATGCTTGAATATGGTTTAGTTCGAGAAGGACAATGGGATTACGAAAGAGTTACATATGATCGAAAGTTCGAATTAAAAGAAGGGGTATTCTATCTCCGTATTCTAGGATATGCCGTAGAAGGTGACGTAGGTGCAGGCAAAGCCCTTATTCAACTTAAAACACCTTTACTTGGAAAGCATTATTATCCGCACGGAGTTGAGTATGGCGATGGCGAGAGCTTCCCTAAGTCATTAGTAGCTCAATGCGAGAAAATTTTAACACAGTTAACGTCAGAAATAGCTCAATTTGCGAAAAAGTAAAGAATCAGATTTATATTAAAAAGACGCATGATATAACGCGTCTTTTTTATTTTCACAAAAAATAAGCCGCATTTCTACGGCATAATCTAAAAACCTAATATCGCCTTAATGACTGATGTCGTTTCTCCTCCATGATAAAAAACGTAAAGTAATAAATAAACAGCCACACCAGTAATTGCGGTACAAAACCAAATAACACTTGTAATTGGTCCTAATTTACGATGTTTGGAGAGATTATTTTTAAACCCTGTTATAAGTGAAATAATTCCCAAAACAGCTCCAACTGTTGCCAATGTTATATGGAAAACTAAGAAAATCGTATAATAAATCTTAAGATTCTCAGGTCCTCCAAAGCTTGTATTACCGATAAAAATGGTTCGACTAGCATATATAACAAAAAACACAACTGCAAATATAGCTGCCCATAACATGGCCTTTTTATGGGCTTGAATTTTCCTTTTCCGAATCAGGTTCCATCCAATGGCAACCATTATTGCACTGAGGACAATAAATGATGTACTAATAGTAGGTAAAATTGGCAATGAGTATTCCATATAATAACGACCTCTCGACTTTTAAAGTTATTAACTATTTATCCGTTATATCTATTTATCTATTATTGTAGTAGAGCAGGAATTATTTTTCAATAATAATCAGAATTCGTTCACAAAACATTACTAATTTATTACGATAATCGTTATAAATATGTGATGAATTTACTTGACGACAAATAAAAAGCCTCCCATTTATTCATGAGGGGCTAAAATGAGTACGTTAATTATTCAACCGGCTGCGGATGATAGGCATTTAATTCTTCCGCTTCGGTTTCCTCTTGATCTTTCCGATACCACTCAAAGAAAACATTTGCTAAAACAATACCATAAACAATTTCCTGAATAATTTTCATTAAAACGCCACCTAGCTGCTGGTCATGAACTAGCGATAAGGAAGTAAACATTTCCGGTCCACTTAGATCTAATGAAGCTAATGTTGACTGCGGAACACAAAGCGTTAATGCCTGTGCCCATAGATTTGGATCAGAATAAGCAGCATACATTGGGCTGTCATTAAAAATAATCAATGCACAAGCAGGCAATATCAAGGCACCACTCGCAAAGATATATGCAACCTTCTTTAAGCCAACAATACTTCGATTGATATCTACTTTATTGACAAGCGGCCACCACATGGATAAAGCCAAGATAAACAAAAGACTTGTATATGCCTCGTGAAGCCACATCGTTGTTTTGATGACATCAAAAACAAACGGGATATGGTATAAAGAAAACGTTACATTAAAAAGAACCAGTGCAATTATAGGTCTGGTAAAAAAGGTCAAAATTGTTTTGATAATAGGCATTGACCAAATATAGCGCCATAGCCATTCTGGTACAGCAATAATCAAAATCGGAGGAATAATAAATAATAATACTGACATTTGAATCATATGTGCATAAAACATTAAATGACCCATCAAATCAAGCGGGGATCCCTTTACGATATAGATTAACAGCATAGACAGTATGAAAAGGATTATTTGCGATTTCGTCAGCGATCTTCTTCCTTTAAATTCCAGGCTATATTTTGTTACGAAGAAAAAGTAGCCAACTGTAACCAGCAGGACAAAAATAAAGAAAAATGGACTCCATAATGCCCTAAATCCAAAAATTTCAAGCGACAAAGCTTATTCACCTCTTTCATTTAGAATAATCGGAAGGCAATATGCATTCAAACTATTTACACTAATTATACTATTTTAATATTATATTCTCAAATTTATCCACTGTCTTTAATGTATAAAAAGGAAATCAGCCTAGCTGATTTCCTTTTTATAGCCTTACCACCAAATAATCGTCAAAAATGCAATCACAGTAATGATCGCTACAAAGACACCGCTAAACATAAATAACGCAGGCATCTCATGACCTTTGTGGCTCATATGCATAAAATAGTATAGCTGATAAGCTACCTGAACACCGGCTAGCAGTAGAATAAACGGTATTGTAAACCAGCTGCTAAAGCCTTCATAACCAACAGCAACAAAAGCAATTAAGGTGAGGAAAATCATAAGCGCAAAAGTAATAACCTGATGCCTCATTTCCTCGGCATTTTTTTTACGACGATACTTGATATCATTAGGGTTAACTGAGTTTATTTGTTCATTGCTCATCAGATTATCCCACCATTCCCATTAAATATACAACCGTGAAGATAAATACCCATACAACATCAATGAAGTGCCAGTATAGACTCGCTGTATAAAACTTAGGCGCATTGTAAAGATTTAATCCACGTTTTGCATTTCGAATCATCAAGGTCAAAATCCAGCATAAACCAAAGGCAACGTGAGCTCCATGGAAGCCTGTTAAGGTATAAAAAGCCGACCCAAACGCACTGCTGGTAAACGTATGATGAAATTCATGAACATAATGATTAAACTCATAAATTTCGAGCGTTAAGAAGGATGCTCCTAATAGAACCGTTACACCTAACCACAGCATCATTTTTTTAAACTGAAAATTCTTCATATGATACATGGCGTATACACTTGTTAAAGAACTTGTTAATAGAATCATCGTTGTTGCAAATACTAATGGTAACTCAAATAAATCCTTTGCTAAAGCATGCTCAGTACTTGGAACTTTATCTTTTAATGCAAGATATGTTGCAAAAAGGGTGGCAAAAAGTACTGTCTCGCCTCCTAAGAATATCCAAAACCCAGTAAACTTATTCTTTGCTTCAAGGGTTTGCCTTTCAGGCGAAGCCGGCCACGTTTCAGCAGTCCATTTTTCTTCCGCGTGCATTATGCCTTCCCCCCCTTATCCAAATCATCAATTAAGTCTTCTTTGTGAATGTGATATCCGTGATCATCCTTTGTAGAGCGGAACATCATAGATCCAAATGTAATCGCTAAACCGACAATGAAGACTGCAATGGCAGTTGGATTAGCAAAGACATCATCTGTTTTCATATCATATTGGTACATAGCACCAAATGCAGCAACAAATAATCCTAAAGCAATCATAAATGGAGTAAAAGATGAATTTGGCATATGGATATCTCCTAGCGGCTCTGCCGGAGTCAAACTCTTCTTACCTTCCATTTTTTCAATCCAATATGGATCCAAACCACGAACTAACGGAGTTTGTTTAAAATTATAGAAAGGCGGTGGAGAAGCAATCGCCCACTCTAATGTACGTCCATCTTCCCAAGGATCATTTCCTACCTTTTCGTTCTTAACCACTGTGATTATAACGTTAATTACTAAAATAATAACGGCCACCGCCATAACGAATGCACCGATTGAACTAATTAAGTTAGCACTTTCCCAGCCTTGGTTTGGAAGGAATGTAAACACTCGACGAGGCATACCCATAAGTCCAAGGAAATGTTGAATAAAGAATGTTAAATGGAAACCGATTAAGAATAACCAAAATGAAACTTTACCTAACTTTTCATTTAGCATCGTTCCAAACATTTTAGGCCAATAGAAATGTGTTCCAGCCAATAAAGCTAATACGACCCCACCAACAATTACATAATGGAAATGGGCAACAATGAAGTAACTATCATGAAGCTGATAATCAAGCGGAGCTGCAGCTTGCATGACACCTGTTACACCACCCATTACGAATGATGGGATAAACGCAACAGCATACAGCATCGGAGTTGTAAATGTTACGCTTCCGCCCCACATTGTAAAGAGCCAGTTAAAGATTTTAATACCTGTAGGAACCGCAATCGCCATTGTCGCAACCGCAAATATTGCGTTTGCAATTGGCCCAAGACCCGTTGTAAACATATGGTGAGCCCATACCATGAAACCGAAAAATCCAATTAATACAGTTGCAAATACCATGGATGAATAACCAAACAGACGCTTTCTTGAGAATGTTGAGAAAATCTCAGAGAAAATTCCAAATGCAGGTAATACTAAAATATACACTTCAGGGTGTCCAAAAATCCAGAAAATATGTTCGTAAATAATTGTATTCCCGCCACCTGCTACATCAAAGAAATTAGCTCCAAACAAGCGGTCAAATGTTAATAGGAATAAACCAACTGCAAGTGGAGTAAAGGCAAAAACAATAAGTGTTGATGCGACAAAAGTAGTCCAAGTGAACAGAGGCATCCTCATAAATGTCATACCAGGAGCTCTCATATTAATAATCGTTACAAGGAAGTTTATCCCTGACATTAATGTACCAAAACCAGATATCTGCAATCCGATCGTATAGAAATCAATACCATGTCCTGGAGACTCAAGTGACAATGATGCATAAGAAGTCCAGCCTGCATCAGGTGCTCCTCCAAGGAACCATGAAAGATTTAAAAAGATTCCGCCAAAAAGAAATAACCAAAATCCTAATGAGTTGATAAATGGATACGCAACATCACGCGCACCAATTTGAAGCGGTACAATTGCATTCATAAAGGCAAATAACAATGGTGTTGCCGCTAGGAAAATCATCGTTGTACCATGCATCGTAATAATTTCATTAAATAATCCAGCACTGACAAAATCGTTATTTGGTTCCATAAGCTGAATACGAATCATCATAGCTTCTAGACCGCCGATAACGAAAAATAGTGCACCGGCAATAAAATAAAGGTGTGCAATTTTTTTATGGTCTACAGTTGTTAAATAGTCCCATAAAAATGCTCCTACCCCTTGTTTTTGAGCGTAGCTACTCACAGTTTTACCTCCCCTTTACACGTTCTAATTCCAATTATTTCTGAACTTTCAGATTCATTAAATATTCAGTTAACGCGTCCAACTCTTGATCCGTTAAGTTACCATATGCACCAGTCATTTTATTTCCTGGTTTAACGCTTTCAGGATCCTTTATCCATTTCTTCAGGTTTTCTTCATTATGATCAAGAATACCCGCAATTTTAGTACGGTCACCAAAGTTCGTTAAGTTTGGTGCAAGTCTAGCTGCTTCAGGTGTTGTATTTGCAGGTGTGACAGCATGACAACCAATACAGCTATTGTTATAGATTTCTTGACCTTGCTGCGCTAAATCTGTAGTTGCTTGCTGCGGTTCTTTAATATTCTGCATATCACTTACCCAGTTATCAAATTCCGCACGAGAAACGGCTTTTACTTTAAAGTCCATTAGTGCATGCGAAGGACCACACAGCTCTGCACATTTACCGTAGAAAATATTTTTTGCTTCTTCAGCTTTTTTACTATCAAACTCAAGCCAAAACTTATTGACATTGTCTGTATTAGTATCCATTTTTCCGCCTGCTGCAGGAATCCAAAATGCATGTTTTACATCGGAAGCCTTTAAATTAAAATACACTTTCTCATCCGTTGGGACGATAAGCTCTTGGCCTGTAACAATCTTTTCATTTGGATACTCAAACTCCCACCAATACAGATTTGCACGAACATTTACTACTAGTGCATCTGATTTCTTCTTATCCATTTCATCTACATCACCAAGATGAAATGTAGCAGCTACTGTAGGAACAGCCAAAATCAATAGGAGAATAATTGGAATAGTAGTCCAAAGAATTTCTAATTTATGACTTCCCTCCACTTGTTTTGGAATTCTGTCATCTTTACGTCTAAATTTCAAAAGCACCAATAAGAAAATTAGGACAACGACAACAATAACTCCCACCATAATTGCAGTACTTAGTATCATTAGATTATACTGCTTTTCCGCAACTTCTCCTGCTGGCTGCAGTGTTGATAAAAATGGCTCACCACAACCTGAGAGAACAAGCGCCAGAACCGACAATAACGGAATTAGACGCCATTTAAATAGCCTCTTCATAGCGATAACATACCCCTCTTTCGTGAATAATTTCTTAAAATAAGTAGTGCTAAAAAATATGGATAAATTCCTTCTGTCCTGAATTTACCATAGGAAGAAAGAATTTCCTACCAAACTCTAAAGGAAACGCCACTCATCCCCTTTTTGAGTGACGCCCTTCTTGTAACATAATGTGTGTCATCAATAAAGAGATAACCGTGTACTAACTGAAATTTTTCATAAGACTATATAAATTATATAAATGTCACAATGACCATTGAAACAAACATAATGGTTAAATATTGTAACGAATAGACAAACATTAATTTTGCCCACTTCATATCATTTTTATATCTATTAGCGTAAATCCCTGTTATAATCCAGCCAATGTTAAGCACTGTAGCTAAGACAACAAACGGAATTCCTAATTCGAACATAAAAAACGGAAGCGGTAACAAAGCAATTACCCATAAATAGATATGGCGCTTTGTTTCTTTAAATCCCTTTACTACCGGAAGCATCGGGATGCTTGCTGAGCGATATTCTTCAACCCGTCTCATTGCCAAAGCATAGAAATGAGGCGGCTGCCACGCAAACATAATAAGAAATAGCATCCAGGCCATGACATCCAGATTTGGATCAATAGCCGCCCAGCCAATTAACGGCGGTACTGCACCAGAAACACTGCCAACTACCGTATTCGATACATGTTGACGTTTAGACCACATAGAATAAACAACAACATAGCTGAATACCCCCACTACTCCGATAACCGCTGCGGAAATCGTCGTTAGGAGGAGAAATAGTAATCCAAGTAATATAAATATAGATCCCATTAAAGCTACTTTTACAGGATTCATTTTACCAGTGACTGTAGGTCTTGCTTTTGTTCTCTCCATTAAATGGTCAATGTCACGATCTATGTAGTTATTAAGCGTACAGGCTCCTGCCATGATAAGAGCAGAACCGATTAAAGCACAAAAGATAATATCAAGCTGTTCAAAAAATCGTTTATCAACAACCGTAAGCGCTAGCCATATTCCTGTAAAAGTCGTAATTAAATTTGAATTAACAATACCAATCTTTATTAGCGCAAGAAAATCCTTCCATGCAGTTGTTTCTGGTATCTTTGCTTTTAGGCTATCTCCCTTGCTTGTCATAACAGCCTCTGTAGTGGTCCTAGAACCAGACATACTACTTCCTCCCCTTTTGCGTTATACAAGTGCTTTCACCCGAATCCCCACTAATGTTGTCTTTATCATTATTAAGATAAACAACAGGTTAAACATAAATGAAAAAGTAAATTTATTATTATGTACTATTATTAATACCGATATGTTGTAAACTGAATATTAAATCATTATGCCTCTCTTCAGTATATTAAATCACACTTTCGACGATTTTTGTGAACTTTTTTTGAATAAATTATGAAAAAAGTGTGACTTGCATGATTATTTTAATTCCATTATTGTTATTTTAGTGCCATAATGAAGTAAATTAATATTTGTTTTGAATTTTTCCTAAACAAATTATCTTCAAAATTTTCTTTCTTATTTATATTCTTAACAAACTATCACTTAAGTTTCAACTGTTTTCACGTTAATAACAGCAAAAAATGCATTTAATTTAACATTTCAATACTTATTACAATTATTTTTTTATAAAAAATACAAAATATATCAAAATTTACCAATATTATGTATGATTAAAATAGTGATATTATTTTGCGTATTTATTTTATTATATTTATTAATGTACTACTATAGCAATAATAAGAACATTTCTAAGAAGGTGAAAAAATTGCAACGCTCTCTTAAGTGGTTTTCAGTATTAACAACAATTGGGATGCTCTTGATTCTTTTAGGCGGAGCATTGGTTACAAAGACAGAATCCGGTATGGGCTGCGGGCGATCGTGGCCTCTATGTAATGGACAGCTTATACCAGAGGAGGTCACCAGTGAATTAATTATTGAACTCGCCCATCGCGTTGTTTCTGGGTCAGTCGGAATTATGCTAATCATTCTTTCCATCATGGCATGGCGGGCAATCGGACATATTAGAGAAACCAAGTTTCTTGTCATTACTTCTCTTCTCTTTCTCATCCTACAGGGACTTATCGGAGCAGCGGCTGTCATTTGGGGACAATCCGACTTTATTTTGGCAGCACACTTCGGAATATCTTTAGTATCCTTTTCAACTGTTTTTCTGTTGACACTCCTTATTTTTGAGGTGGATAAGAAGTTTCAAGCTGAAAAGCTTATTCTTGACAAACGTATGAAAAAACATATTGTCGGTGTAACACTTTATAGTTTTATTGTCGTCTACAGCGGTGCTCTTGTCCGACATGTGAATGCAAGTCTTGTCTGCCGCGACTGGCCGCTATGCCTAAATGATCAGCCAGGTCTTCCAACCAATATGTATGAGTGGGTTCAAATGGGACACCGTGCTGCAGCAGGGTTAATATTTATTTGGATTGGATACATTATGTATTTAGCAATTAAACATTATCGTCATGAGAAAATTGTGTATTGGGGTTGGATTATTTCCTTTATTTTAGTCTCATTACAGGTAACAGCTGGTGCTTTCATTGTATTCTTACGAGGTAATTTATTTATCGCTCTAGCACATGCCTTTTTTATTTCTTGTTTGTTTGGGATGTTAAGTTATTTTATCCTGCTTACGTATAGAAGCAATCACAACTCCACTGATTTACAGTCTGAACAAACAGCAGAAATGAAATCTTCATCATCCATGGTAACAGTAAAATAAAAAAGAGTTACAGCTAAGCTGTAACTCTTTTTTATTTTATTTTTCCATTTCGATGAGAAGGTCTCCGGTCTGAATTGCTTCTCCACTCTGAACATAAATATCTTTGACGATTCCGGAGAATGGAGCTTGAACTGTCGTTTCCATTTTCATCGCCTCAGTAATCATTAAGTGATCACCTTTTTCCACTCTTTCACCTTTTTCAACAATCACCTTGATAACAGTACCAGGCATTGTTGCAGATAAATGATTTGGATTTTTTGGATCAGCTTTCACTTTTGACTGGATAGTTGATTTGATGCTCTCATCCTTCACGATCACTTCGCGGGATTGTCCGTTTAACTCAAAATAAACAATTCTCGTACCATCTGCTTGCGGTTGACCAACAGATACCAGCTTTACGATGAGTGTTTTACCAGTTTCAATTTCCACCTGAATCTCTTCGCCAAGACGAAGTCCATATAGGAAGGTTGGTGTATCTAGTACAGACAGATCACCATATAGTTGAACCGTTTTTGCATAATCCAAGAATACCTTTGGATATAGAGCATATGCGATTATATCATGTGCTGTTACTTCTCTACCAAGCTCATGATAAAGTTCATCTCTTAGGGCTTTAAAATCAACCGGCTCGAGCAATTCTCCAGGACGCACTGTAATAGGCTCTTTTCCCTTTAGAATTACTTTTTGAAGATCTTTTGGGAATCCGCCATGTGGCTGACCTAAATATCCCATAAATAACTCAACAACAGAGTCAGGGAAATCAATTGTATCACCTTTTGCTAATACATCTTCCTCCGTTAAGTTGTTTTGAACCATGAATAAGGCCATATCGCCTACAACCTTTGAAGACGGAGTAACCTTTACAATATCACCAAACATTTGATTCACACGGGAGTACATTCTTTTTACATCATCCCATTGATCCCCAAGACCAACACCTTTAGCCTGCTGCTGTAAATTACTGTATTGTCCCCCTGGCATTTCGTGCTGGTACACCTCAGTATGTGGAGCAACCATGCCGGATTCAAAATCTTGATAGTATTTACGAACATCTTCCCAATAATGTGAAAGGTTTTCTAGAGCATCAACCTCTACAGCTGGCTGACGATCGTTTCCTTGAAGCGCATAGAACAGCGTATTTGCACTTGGCTGTGAAGTTAAGCCGGCCATAGAGCTGATTGCGACGTCAACAATATCAACCCCTGCTTCAATCGCACGAGAATACGTATAGATACCATTACCGCTGGTATCATGTGTATGAAGATGAATTGGAATATCTACAGTTGCTTTCAATTCTGAAATTAATTGATAAGCAGCTTCCGGCTTTAATAGTCCAGCCATATCTTTGATAGCTAGGATATGGGCACCTTGAGCCTCCAATTCTCTAGCAATATTTTTATAATAATTAATATCATATTTACTTCTTGTTGGATCCGTAATATCACCTGTATAACAAACAGCAGCTTCTGCAATTTTGCCTGATTGTCTTACCGCATCAATTGCTACTTCCATTCCTTTAACCCAGTTTAAGCTGTCAAAAATACGGAATACATCGATACCTGCATGTGCTGATTTTTCAACAAATTCACGAATCACATTATCAGGGTAATTTGTATACCCGACTGCATTGGCTGACCGCAGCAGCATTTGGAATAAAACATTAGGAATTTGCTTTCTTAACGTTAGTAGACGATCCCATGGATCCTCCTTTAAGAAACGATAGGCAACATCAAATGTTGCTCCGCCCCACATTTCCATTGAGAAAAGCTCAGGCAATAATTTAGCTGTTGGCTCAGCAATATGCGTAAAATCATTTGTTCGAATTCTAGTCGCTAATAATGACTGATGAGCATCACGGAAAGTTGTATCTGTTAATAATACTTCTTTACGATCCTTCACCCATTTAACGAGTCCATCCGCACCCTGTTCATCCAATATTTGTTTTGTACCACTTTGCAGCTCAAGACTATGTGGAATCTTTGGTACTCTTGGCTTTTCAAATACAGGTCTTTTCTTCTTCTCAATTCCCGGGAAGCCGTTAATTGTAACCGTTCCAATATAATTAAGAAGCTTTGTTCCTCTGTCTTTTCGTTTTGGGAAAATAAATAGTTCCGGAGTTTCATCGATGAATGATGTATCATAATCTCCATTTAAGAACTTCTCATGCTTTACCACATTAATTAAAAATGGAATATTGGTTTTAATACCACGAATACGGAATTCATGTAAATTTCGAACCATTTTTGATGCAGCTTGCTCAAATGTATGTGCATGTGTGGTTACCTTCACAAGCAAAGAATCATAAAAAGGTGTAATGATTGAGCCTTGGTATGCATTACCAGCATCTAAACGAACGCCGAAACCGCCGCCAGAACGATAGGCCATAATCTTGCCAGCATCCGGCATAAAATTATTTAATGGATCTTCTGTTGTTACACGAGATTGAATGGCATATCCTAGCGTGATGATATCTTCTTGATGAGGGATACCAACCTTATCTCCAAACAGCTCATAACCTTGTGCTACAAGGATTTGTGTCTGAACAATATCGATTCCCGTAATCATTTCAGTAATGGTATGTTCAACTTGAACACGCGGATTAACTTCAATAAAATAGAATTCATTGTCAGCGACTAAAAACTCTACTGTACCAGCATTCAAATAATTAACATTTTTCATTAAGCTGACAGCAGCTTCACAAATTTCTTTACGTAATTCAAGTGTTAATGAAACACTCGGAGCTATTTCTACAACCTTTTGGTGACGACGTTGAATCGAACAATCTCTTTCATATAAATGAATAATGTTCCCTTGTGAATCACCAATGATTTGTACTTCAATATGCTTTGGTCTGTTAATATATTTCTCTACATACACTTCGTCATTACCAAAAGCAGCTTTAGCTTCTGACTTAGCACGATTATATGCTTCTTCCACTTCTTCGATTCCGTTGACAATCCTCATACCGCGGCCTCCGCCGCCTAATGATGCTTTAATGATAATTGGAAACCCGTACTTTTCTCCAAAGCCTCTTACATCATCTAAGCTTGTCACAGGTCCATCAGTACCAGGGATAACCGGGATGTTTGCTTTAATTGCCTGTTCCCTAGCTTTCACCTTGTCACCGAACATATCTAAATGCTCAGATTTAGGTCCGATAAAAATAATTCCTTCTTCTTCACATCTTTTTGCAAATTGTATATTTTCAGAAAGGAACCCATATCCAGGATGGATGGCATCGACATCACTGTCCTTTGCGATCTCGATAATGCCTTCAATATCAAGATAAGCATCGATCGGTTTTTTTCCTTCTCCTACTAAATAGGCTTCATCCGCTTTATAACGATGTAAAGAATTAGTGTCCTCATTTGAATAAATCGCAACAGTGCGAATATTTAATTCAGTACACGCCCTAAAGACGCGAATAGCAATTTCCCCTCTGTTCGCAACTAACACTTTGTTGATGCGTCTGCTCACATAAAACACCTCATCTATCTAGATAAATTTTTGAATTAATTAATGAATCTTTCGAAAATGAGTGATAGGGTATGGATCATTAATGAAATAGTAAAAAATACAGTCCTATTTACCCCGGTTCAAATTTGAAAGAAACAGTAACCAACTCTTTATTATAAAGCGCGGGAATTAATCCCCACGCCTATTTACGAAATGAAAACGCTTGTCCATTATTTTTTTTGTTTTCCCTTGGTTCGTTTGTTCTTCATTCTTATGTTTAAAATTATGCTCATAATTCACAAACATAGATATATTTGAAAGGATGCCCATGGCTAAGGATAACTGCAGGAGCGACGATCCACCGTAGCTAACAAAAGGCAGAGGGACACCTGTTAAAGGAATCACACCTGAAATTCCACCAAGATTGATAAACGCTTGAATGCCTACCATCGAGGATATTCCGATGGCTAACAGACTGCCAAATGGATCCTTACATTTGATGCCAATAAAAATTCCTCTTAATACAATATACCCTAAGCATATTAAGACAAACCCGACTCCAAAAATTCCTAATTCCTCCGCAATTACTGCCATTATGAAATCTGTATGGGATTCAGGAAGATAACCAAGTTTCTGGATACTTTGTCCAAGTCCCAAACCTTTAAGCCCCCCTGACCCAACGGCCATATAAGAATTTGCCAGCTGCCATCCGATACCTTGCTCATCTTTAAATGGATCTTGATAGGCAAGAAACCGTCCAACGCGTACATCAGAAAACAAAATACCCTTCATAATGAAAAGTGCCGGTATTCCTATGATCAAACCAATTCCAGCGAGCTTACCAATATTGCGAAAGCTCATACCGGATGAAAAGATAATCGTCGCTGCGATTAAAAAAATAATTGCAGCTGTCCCAATATCTGGTTGAATTGCAACAAATGCCAGTACTAGTACTAAATAGACTAAAGGAGGGACAACCCCTTTATCAAATTCATTAATATACGACTGTTTCTTAGCATATACAGCAGATAAGTAAATAATAACACATAGTTTGACAAATTCTGAAGGTTGAAGGCTTGAGGTTCCAATTTTAAACCAACTTTGAGCATTGCCAGCCACATGACCGAAGATAAAAAGAGCACCTAAGCCGAAGAGGGACAAGAAAACCATTGGAACAAGAACTTTATTACTCTGTAGCAGCTTGTAAGGTAACCATGCTGTAACAGAGAATACTAGTGCAGATAAAATAATATTAAGCTTTTGCTTTTGAAAAAAGTAATCACTCGCTACCTCATAACGCTGTACTGCCGAAACCATACTGGCACTGTACACCATGATTAACCCGAAAATAACTAACATGGTTAAAACAATAATTAACGAATAATCATATGATTTTAAGATTTTTTTAAACATCCAACCTCTTCCCTCATCTTCAAAGTTGTATTATTTATTCTACTATACTATCAAATATCCTGCCTATAGAGAGAAGAAAATGTTTACTTTTGAAAGTAAATTGTATTTTTTATATCATACTAGTAATAGAGCACTCACGCAATAATGAATTTTAATTTTTTTGATAACTTTGTCAGTTTTTGTCAGTTAATTTAGATTTTTACCATATTTCGCATACTTTAGATTCCTGCGTTTCAGATAAAAAAACTCAAACAAGAATCCCATTGTTTGAGTTTAACACTTATTTTTGTATGGATGACTGATGTAAAAGTAATAGTTCTTTTTCCAGTTCATCCAAGAGATTTTTCCCATCGATTTCGTCAATTAGCCCGAGTCGAACCGCAAAGTCTATTTCACGCGACAAACCAAACATCTGCGTGTCCAAAACATCTTCATAAAGAGGGCATTGTGGCATTGTCAGATTATCCATTTGTACTTTAATAAGCCTTAATATTTTATCAGCATCCGCTTTTAATAATTCATTTGCTTTTTCTTTGTGATCAATAGCCATTTCAGAAGCCAAAGTTGATCCCCCCTGTTTTGAAAGCGATTATCCTATCTGTTAAATTTTATACTTTTGAATTCAAAAATGCAAGGTATTCTATACAAAAGCGGAAGCGCCTTGCCCAGACCCGACAAGCAGAAGTCGAGCCGGCATGAAGGTTGTTCTTTAACCTTCTTGTCGGATTGGATTCTGACCTCGAGGGTCTAGGCGCTGGAGCTAGATAATACAAAAGCGGAAGCGCCTAAAGTTTCATTCCATGACAGTCGTTTATTTTTAGAGTATAATTTATTTTATAAAAAATCGACTCAACGGATCAGTGAAGGAGGACAACATGGAAAAGATTATTTTACTTACGGGAAAGGTCAAATTCCCTATTACGCTTGATCCTACAGTTTGGATATTTGATGAGCGCAAGCTTGATTTGGATACATACTTTGATGTGCAGGAAAAAGAGATCAATGAATTAGAGGAATATACGAAATCAATATCCGAGCATTGGGACAGAGAAATCATTGAAGGTGCACAGCTGCCGTCCGCTAAAAAATCAGAAAAAAAGTTCATAAAAGAAAGCATGATTACCGGCAGCTTCGGAATCCGCTTCCAGCCATTCCTAGACAATGCAGAGCCTTACGATGATGCAACGACCGTTATCATTGAAAGCGCTGAGCAAGTATATACTGTGCCTGTTGATAAAGTAAAGGACATCATATTAGGTTTTTCTAAGAACGGTAAACCGCTAAATGAAGATGGGCCCGTACATGTGTATCTCAATAAAGACAGTAAAAATCAGCCAATTAAACACATAAAAAGCTTTAGAGTTGAATAGAAGGCCTGCAGCACGTCTTCTCAAAAAAAAGAGAAAAAGCAATGGCTTTTTCTCCTTTTTTCATTATAGTAAATCGGCTGCTAATTGCGCGATACCAGATCTTTCACCTTTGACCAATTTGACATGACCGGCTATTTTCTGATCCTTAAACCTCTCGACCACATATGTAAGGCCGTTATTATACGCATCTAAATATGGATGGTCAATTTGTTCCGGATCTCCCATTAAAACAATTTTACTGCCCTCTCCGACCCTTGTAAGAATCGTTTTCACTTCATGTTTAGTTAGATTCTGCGCTTCATCAATTATGATATACTGATCAGGAATACTTCTCCCTCTTATATACGTTAATGCCTCTACTTCAATCGATCCCATGCCAGCAAGAATGGCTTCAAGTTCACCTGGCTTTTTGGCGTTAAATAGATATTCAAGATTATCATAGATTGGCTGCATCCAAGGTCTTAGTTTCTCTTGCTTTTCACCAGGAAGAAAGCCAAGATCTTTACCTACTGGAACAATCGGTCTTGCTACAAGCAATTTTTTGTAATCTCCCAAGTCCTCCGTCTGCATCAAACCTGCTGCAAGGGCAAGTAACGTTTTTCCGGTTCCTGCCTTTCCGATTAATGTTACAAGTGGCAAATCATTTCGGAGCAAAAGCTCAACTGCCATGGTTTGCTGCACATTTCGCGGTTTAATCCCCCAAATATGGTCATGATCAAACACTAACTTTTTCACTTTATTTGCAGTCTGATCAACCATGCCAATAGCCGAAGAAGAGGATCCTAGAGCATCTTTTAAAAGGATAAATTGATTTGGATAGAATGGATGATTAGCTATTTCGGTTAACAGCAGCTCTCCTTTTTCATAAAATCGGTTCAATAATTCAGTATCAATAAAAATATTTATATACCCCGTGTAAATATGATCATTTTCAACAACCCGATCACTTAAAAAGTCTTCTGATAATAATCCAATGGCATCCGCCTTAACTCTGACAAGTGCATCCTTACTAACAAGTATTACTTGCTTTCCATTTTCCTTCGTTTCCTCTTCAAGGGATAGGTTTTTTGCTACCGCTAATATTCTGTTATCATTTGTTTTTTCAATAAATATCTCTTGAAGCTGATGAAACGAACGATGATTAAGCTCAATGCGGATTTCTCCTCCGTTTTCGAGTGTGATCCCTTCGTGTAATTTTCCTGTTTCTCTTAGGCCATCAATCATCCTTGCAACTTGGCGTGCATTTCTCCCGATTTCATCCATATATCGTTTTTTTGAATCGACTTCCTCCAGTACAACTGCAGGAATAATGACTTCATTATCTTCAAAGGAAAAAATAGAATAGGGATCTTGTAGTAATACATTCGTATCTAACACGTATATTTTACCCAATCCGATGCCTCCTGCTCCTATGCGTTCTATTTGCTGTGATGCGCTCCCTCTTTTTTGGCAAACAATGTGATGTTTTTGTCCTCTATAATATGTTTATTTCCGCAATCTGTTCACCCATTACGCAGAGTAATACTATTATCACTTCACAGAGCCTATTATGAATGCCGTTTCCTTTTCAGGATGCCACACCCTTTCATACTCGTACTAACTTAGGACAGTTAGCTCTTTGGTAAAATATATGTTTTTTTGTATAAAGATAGAAGATATTTTGCACAATAACTAGTAATGATTTCAATAAATAATTGAAATATTTTCGATCACCCAAAAAATTGCTGTCATATTTAAGGAGGTGTTCTAGAATTGAAGGTATTTTTTGTTCTTCTATTCAGTTTGTGTATCCTATGTAGCTGCGGAGTTAAAGAGGAAGCTTCAGATGAAAAACAGCGTACCATCAATGTTAAAAACAGTACCATTCAAGAGGTTGACAAGAAGACAGGACAAGAGATTTCAAAACATTTAGCTGATCTCGCTTCAGGTATCCCAAGTGTCAACGATGCCACAGCAGTTGTACTTGGCAGATATGCTATTGTCGGCATTGATGTGGACAAAAATCTAGACCGATCAGAAGTTGGTTCTATTAAATACACCGTAGCAGAGAGCCTCAAAAATGATCCTAACGGAGCAAGGGCGGTTGTTATTGCCGACCCCGATATAAATGCACGTTTGAAGGAAATTGCAGAAGATATTCAAAAGGGAGAGCCGATTCAAGGTATTATGAATGAGTTAGCGGATATTTCAGGCCGTTTAATGCCAGAGGTTCCCGCTGATTTAACAGACCCTAATCCGAAAAATACGTTAAATAAGCCTAAAAAACAGCTTAATGAAAGTGAAGAAAAGAACCTTAATCAAAAACAGGAAGAACAATCGAATTATCATAAATAACCCTATTTCTGTCTCTATTTACAGCATTGAAAAAAGCTTAGTTAAAACTAAGCTTTTTTCAATGCTCCCATTACTTGATTATCTAGTTTTTTTGCCGCTTCTAAATCATAGGTTTTATCATACTTGGGTGCAACAGTGATTTTTGAACCATAAAACATTACATCTCTTACTTCATCTATATCCATTTGGATTTGGGCCAGCTTTAATGGAACATCTTCCATTTTTTCCTTCATTACGCTAGCACTGCCACTTATAGAATAAGTGGATTCATTTGCAATTACATTAATGACGATTTTAGGATTTTGCTTAATATTTGTCACAATGCGTGAACGGTTATCGACAGCAAACAAAATGGTTTTTTCATCCTTTGCCAAAACCCAAGAAATGGCACTTACATTAGATCCGCCAGTCTCAAAATCAATTGTAGCAAGAAGAACAAAACGCTCTTTTTGCAGAAAATCGAATAAAGGTTTCGTTAGTTCTGGTTCAACTTGATTTGCCATAAGATTCTCCCCCTTTTAATAAACAACAACATCATATTATTAAAATACCTTACTTTCAACGATTTCACACGCAAATTGACCATTTTACTAATAAAAATTAGTAACTCACTAAAACATATTATATAATTAACATAATTCTATATATAATGGTAAGTAACTTTTCTTTGAGGTGTATACAATGAGAGTAAAATGTGTCATTTGCGATAAAATTGAATCAATTGAAGATAATTCCTTTCAAGCAAAGCGGCTGAGAAATAGACCTATCTATACGTATATGTGTAAGACTTGCACGAATCGTATTACTGAAAAAACCGAGCAAAGAATTGCAACTGGAAATTTTCACCTTTACCGCAGTAAAAAACAGGATGATGAATGGGAATAAGCAGTAGGAAAAAAGACGCCGCAAATGTGGCGCCTTTTTTCCTACTGCTTATTCTGGATAATTTTGATATCTATCCGGACTTTCATTAATTTGATTAATCATCACTTCTATTAATTCCTGGGGGAAACGGGTAGTTTGCTGTTCTCCCTCTTTCACATACGAAATATGGTAAAAACCATTATCCTTCTTTACATAAATTTCAGATAGGCCAAGTTCCACAGTTATAATGGACATAAACATTTGTTCTGTTTCGGCAGCTGCCTGATCGTCAGGCCTTGCATCTGTAACCACCTTTATTGTCAACCAATTATAAATTGCATCTTGTACTTTTTTCATTCAAAATACTCCTCGTCAATTTGATGCTCCTGCGTTTTTATGGCGATGCAGCCGAATTTTGTAGATGATGAGAATAAGAGCAGCTACAACCAGCCCTTCTGCAATCGGAAGAAAAATAGCTAGAAACGTTAAAAAGGTACTGCCGAAGATCAAGAATAAATAAATAATAACTGATTTTAGTAAGGGCAATTTTTGCGCAAAGCCTAGTTTAAATACAATAATACTTAATAGTAATATGGTTATATACAACAGCCACATTCCGAGATCGGAATTCACATTCACTTTATATAATGCAGCAAAAAAAGATAATCTTTCTGTTATATCCATACAGCATGGTCTCCTTTTTTTCAAAACTCCTAATCTTAAGATTACTATACTATTTTTAGACAAAGCGTTCAACAATCAATAGACGATTCTCTTTGGATAATAACCAATACAAAAAAAAAGGAGACAACATGTCTCCTTTTTTTATTATGTTTAGGCCTGAACCTCAGCACCTTTTTTCTTTTTTGCCGCTTTTTCTCTTTCATTCTTGTTAAGAATCTTCTTACGTAAACGAATGGATTCCGGAGTTACCTCACAGTATTCGTCATCATTTAAGTATTCCAATGATTCTTCCAGCGTTAAAATACGAGGTCTTTTCATCGTATTTGTTTGATCCTTCGTTGCAGAACGGACATTTGTTTGCTGCTTCATTTTCGTAATGTTAACAGTTAGATCGTTTTCGCGATTATGTTCTCCTACAATCATGCCTTCATAGATTTCTGTACCAGCATCAACAAAAATAACACCGCGATCTTCTACACCCATGATGCCATAGGTAGTAGCTTTACCATTTTCCATCGAAACAAGTACACCCTGTCTTCTGCCGCCTACTTGACCTGGCTGCATTGGCTGGTAGCTGTCAAAGGTATGGTTCATGATTCCATATCCGCGTGTTAATGTTAAGAATTCTGTAGAATAACCAATTAAGCCTCTTGCAGGTACATTAAAGACAAGTCGAACTTGCCCGTTACCATTGTTAATCATATCAAGCATTTCACCTTTACGGGCACCCATTGATTCCATAACAGCACCCGTATGCTCTTCAGGTACATCAATTTGAACACGCTCAACTGGCTCACAACGGACTCCATCAATAACCCTTACAATTACTTCTGGTTTAGACACTTGAAGTTCAAAGCCTTCACGACGCATATTTTCAATTAGGATTGATAAATGCAGCTCCCCACGTCCAGAAACAATCCAGGCATCAGGAGAATCAGTATTATCAACACGCAAACTCACATCCGTTTGAAGTTGGGCACGAAGTCTCTCTTCGATTTTTCTAGAAGTGACATATTTCCCCTCACGGCCGGCAAACGGGCTGTTGTTCACAACAAATTCCATTTGCAGGGTTGGTTCATCAATTCTTAAAATTGGCAATGCTTCTTGATGCTCTACAGGACAAACCGTTTCACCGACATTAATGTCTTCCATACCAGAAACGGCAATTAAATCACCTGCATATGCTTCTTCAATTTCTAATCGTTTTAAACCAAAAAAGCCCATTAACTTTGTTACCCTGAATTGTTTCACTGACCCATCGAGCTTCATTAATGCTACTGACTGACCAACCTGTATTGTACCGCGGAAAACACGTCCAATACCGATTCTGCCGACGAAGTCATTGTAATCTAACAAAGCAACTTGAAATTGTAGCGGCTCTTCACGATTATCGATTGGAGAAGGAGTATGTTCCAAAATCATATCGTATAATGCTTTCATGTTTTCATCTTGTTTTTCCGGATCCACACTTGCAGTTCCGTTAATAGCAGAAGCATAAACAACTGGGAAATCCAACTGATCTTCATCTGCACCTAGTTCAATAAATAAATCAATTACTTCATCAACCACTTCTGCTGGTCGAGCAAAATCACGGTCAATTTTGTTAACAACAACCATCGTTTTTAACTTTTGCTCTAATGCCTTTTTAAGCACGAAACGAGTTTGCGGCATACAACCTTCATATGCATCAACAACTAATACAACACCGTCAACCATCTTCATAATTCGTTCTACTTCGCCACCGAAATCGGCATGTCCTGGAGTATCAAGAATATTTATTCTTGTATTTTCGTATTGTATCGCTGTATTTTTTGCTAAAATAGTAATACCGCGTTCTCTCTCGATATCATTTGAATCCATGGCACGTTCTTCCACATGTTCATTTGAACGAAATGTACCAGACTGCTTTAACAGCTGATCCACTAATGTCGTTTTACCATGGTCTACGTGGGCAATAATCGCAATATTACGTATATCTTCTCTGGTTTTCAAAAAACTTCCTCCTACCTATATTTAAGGTCAAACCTTTGCTAGCTATCTAATAGAGTGATTTATTTCACAGTAATGAGTTTTAAGCTTAACTGAGACATTATAACACAATAAGAGTGGTAAAGAAAAAAAAATTTGTGTAAAATGTAATTAAAGTTTTTTAAATGGTTTAAATTTTTTCGCTTATTTTACTTTTCATTGGGGGTAGTAACTTGAAAAAAATCAAATGGTTATCATTATTATTAGCATTTCTCGCAGCAACATGCATGGCGGGGATTGGTATCGCCGTTGCTGAAAGAAGTATTATTGGAATAGCAGGCGCCATTATTATACTTATTCTAGTCATGGGATTTGGTTTTATGAATAAGAAAAAAATGAGGGAAAATGGGATGCTTTAATCCCTTTCCCTCATTTTTTATTAACTTCATAAAATTTTTATTATTTCCATTCACCATTATGCAAATATTTCCTAAACACTTCATCATGCAGTCCTGGTTTGGAAATAAAAATGGAGCATTGTTCCAACAAATTTAGCGGTCTCCCTCTTAAATCACTAACAGTTCCACCTAGCTCTTCAATTAGGATCTTACCGGCCGCAAAATCCCATGGTTGTAACCGCAGTGAAATATACGCATCAAGCCTGCCCGCAGCCACATAAGCAAACTCAAGAGCTGCACAACCGTAGGATCTTGTTCCCCTCACTTCTTTAATTAGTGGAGCAAGAATATTCGGGTCAATTCTTCGATTTTCCGTTACCCATGTAGCATTTAGTCCAATGATACTCTCAGACAAGTGGACTGCTTCTAAAGGTCTTAATGGAAGCTCGTTCATGTAAACCCCTTTATTCTTGATAGCATGATATAGTTCATCCCTTACAACATCATAGATTAACCCAACCATCCCAACTCCGTTTTCATATATACCGATGGATATCGCAAAATTCCGCTGCATATGAACAAAATTCATTGTTCCATCAATTGGGTCTATTAACCAAATAACTCCATCTGTTGTCTCAGGTGAATCACCAAAACCTTCTTCACCAATTATTTTGTGCTCTGGATACGTTTTACGAATCCTTTCAATAAAAAACTGCTCTATTTTTTTATCAATTTCCGTGACCAAATCATTTCGATTTGACTTTGTTTGTATATCCAATGTTAGATTAAATGAATCCTTTATGATTTGTGCAGCTTCCATAATCCAGCCTTTTGCCTTTATATCAATATCGGACCAATTTGTCATGCTTTACCTCCGCCATCAATCAAATTCTGTAAATGGATTAAGACTGTTTTTATTGTAAGCTATTTTATTATTTAGAACTAATTTTTAGTATGACCAAACATAAAAAACGAACTCTTTTTTGCTAACAGAGTTCGTTTCTAAATATGAAATATATTCTTCATTTTCTCTCTCTTTCTCCTTTTTCTTTTTACAGAGCCTTTAAAATAAGAAGTTCCTGTCTAATTCTTTCAAGCCTTTCTTTACTTTCTTTTTTCTTGTTTTCGTTGTTTTCACCCATCGCCTCAAACAATACAGCCAATTCATAATCCATTTCTAACCTTAAAACAGCTTTTCTTTCCTTTTCTATTGCTTTCTTTTTCACTGAATTCATCACTTGTTTCATTGACAGTACACCCCTTCCAATTTTATTTATCCAACTGATAGAAATCTGATTATTTGTATTATTATATTATGTGGTTATTCTTATTCTTGCAACAAATTTGCACACTTGCCTATCTAAATTCACTTTTCCCTTTTTAAAACCCATTTTAAACAATTCCAAGGTTAACTTTCTTCTTGTATCATGATGTTTGTGATAAAATATTTGTCAAAGCATGACCAGGAGGTTACTAATATGACATTCACAGGATTTACAGAATCAGACTTTGAAGTTTTTTCTATAGATGGATTAGAGAATCGTATGGATGCTTTAATTACACATATCCGTCCGAAACTAGATGCACTCGGAGAACACTTCGCTCCAACATTATCTGTTATGACTGGAGAAGAAATGTTTGCCCATGTTGCGAAGCATGCACGTCGAAAAGTGAATCCACCAAACGATACATGGGTAGCATTTGCCAACAATTCAAGAGGTTATAAGATGTTACCACATTTTCAGATTGGATTATGGGGGTCTCATGTCTTTATTTGGTTTGCCGTGATTTATGAAGCGCCACAAAAGGCTGATTACGGAAAAAAACTACAATCAATGATTAACCAAATACACGATGACATTCCGAAAAACTTTGTTTGGTCAATCGACCACATGAAGCCAGATGTCTTAAAACATGCTGAGCTGACTAAAGAAGAGCTGACAGACATGTTTGTCCGTTTACAAACGATTAAAAAAGCTGAAATCCTTTGCGGTTATCAAATCCCTAAAGAAGAGGCCGTTCTTATGTCCGGACAACAAATGGTTGACAAAATCCAACTTGTGTTTTCGCAGATTTTACCGTTATACAAATTGATCCGATAAGGCTTGAGATTACCACTCCCATATACAAAAAGACATTGGGGCAATCGGCAATCACGAGGGACTGTTGGAAACAAATCCTCCTAAATTATAACCCATTAGGAGGATTTGTTTGTTTTTCATTATATGCACTAACTCAAGAATGCATTCTTATTATTAGACCGGAATCAGATTCTTTTCCCTTTTTAATCGTTCGATAGGTAGAATATCCACTAACCTCCTCAAACTCTGAGCACAGTTTTTTTTCCTGTGCTTTACTTGGGACTATTTCTTTAAATCTTCTGTATACCTCAAGCAGCTGTTCTCGATTGACCCCCTTCTCATATGCCATTTCAATTGTTTCAAAAAAATGAATCACATCGATGATTTCATCTGTTGTCCAATCATGATCAATCGGGTATTGATATTCCATTTCATTCATCCCTTACCTTCCATTTCATTCATTACTATTAATAGCATACCATCGCCTAATTTAAAACATTCCTATTTTAAATGTTCTCGTTTTATGTTTAATTTCCTTTATTATTTAGAAACTAAAGAATATAGAAGAACTTTTATAAGCAAAAATCAGAGTATTCATTGTGGAAAATTCATTAAAATTCCTATGTATACTTTTAAAATTTATCTTTGCAAAGAATGTTAATAGTGCTATAATTCATATGTTTTATGACTTCAGCTTAGCACTAGAACTCTTTTTCTAGACAATAAGTATTTTAATAAAGGGTGTGGTAATAAATTGTCTCAACAACATACTCCGTTATTTAGCGGCTTAATTGAACACGCAAAAAAGAATCCAATTCAATTCCATATTCCTGGGCATAAAAAGGGAAGCGGAATTGCACCTGAATTTCGTGAATTTGTCGGCGATAATGCCTTGTCAATAGATTTAATTAATATTGGTCCCCTTGATGATTTGCATCAGCCAAAGGGAATAATCAAGGAAGCACAAGATTTAGCAGCAGAAGCTTTTGGTGCTGATCACACATTTTTTTCCGTACAAGGGACAAGTGGAGCCATCATGGCTATGATTATGTCCGTTTGTGGACCAGGAGATAAAATCATTGTTCCACGAAATGTACATAAATCAATTATGTCTGCCGTGATCCTGTCAGGGGCAATTCCAATCTTTATCCATCCTGAAATTGATAAAGAGCTTGGAATTTCTCATGGAATTACCATTGATTCCGTTAAAAGAGCACTGGATCAATACCCAGATGCAAAGGCGTTATTAGTTATAAATCCAACATACTTTGGAATATCCGCCGATTTAAAATCAATTGTCGATCTTGCCCATTCCTATGATATTCCTGTATTGGTAGACGAAGCACATGGTGTGCATATACATTTTCATGATGAGCTTCCGTTATCAGCCATGCAAGCAGGTGCAGATATGGCTGCAACAAGTGTTCACAAACTTGGTGGATCTATGACACAAAGTTCGATTCTTAATGTGAAGGGGAAATTGGTATCTTATAAACGGGTTCAATCCATTTTAAGTATGCTTACAACCACTTCTACTTCCTATTTACTATTAGCATCACTGGATGTAGCGCGAAAGGAACTGGCCACGAACGGGCGGGCACTCGTGGACCGTTCCATCGAGCTGGCAAACATGATTCGAAAACAAATAAATGAAATTGAACATGTATTTTGTGTTGGAGAAGAAATTTTGGAATCCGAAGCAGCATATGATTATGATCCAACCAAATTAATCATTTCCGTTAAGAATCTAGGTTTAACTGGGTATGATGTAGAAAAATGGTTACGGGAAAACTATCATATTGAAGTGGAAATGTCTGACTTATACAACATACTTTGTATCATTACGCCGGGTGACACAGAACGGGAAGCAGATATTTTAATTACCGCATTAAGACATTTGTCAGAGGAACGGCATGAGCTTGCTGAAAAAGTCGAAACACAGGTACTTCTTCCAGAAATACCAGTATTGGCTGTTTCCCCAAGAGATGCGTTTTACTCCGAAACTGAGCTTATTCCGTTTGATGAATCGGAAGGCAGAGTGATCGCTGAGTTTATTATGGTGTATCCCCCAGGCATCCCTATTTTCATTCCAGGCGAAATTATTACCGAGGAGAATTTATTATACATTAAAAAGAACAGAGACGCAGGTCTCCCTGTTCAAGGCCCTGAGGATTTCGACTTCCGTATGCTTCGGGTTATTAAGGAACATCGAGCAATTAGATAAAAAAAATGGCAAATCCAGTTAATTATTGGATTTGCCATATATCACAAAAAAAGGCATGCAAATCGCATGCTTTTTTATTTATATAATCATTATTTTTCTTCTTTATGATCGTGTTTACCGCAGTTACAATTTGAGGAGTAAAGAACCGATACCTTTTCATCCTCAAAGTAATCAATTGTTGAATTGCAATCTTGACATACAATAGTACCCATTATTTCATCTCCCTTGTATTTAATCTTTTTTCGTAAGCGTTTTAATTTCTTTAACCATATAATAATATAACACTATTCAAAAATCAAGCCTAAATTGTATAACACATTTATTTTATTATGCTCATATAAAAAAAACGCTATGGCCATTGGAACCTACTGTTCTAATGACGATAGCGTTTTTTTAAGTAGTACTCTTAATAATATTCAGGTGCATAAGCTAAACCTGGCAATGCTTCCGAGAAAAAGTTTGCTAAATCTGCAGCTTGCTGCAAATCGTCTATTTTAAATATTGCCTGTAAATATTCTATATCTTCGAGATCTTGTGGGTCGAGGAGCGTGGAACGGCCAGTTTGCATACAAACTACTAGAGGCTTACCAAAAAATAAGTTCGTATAGACTATTCCAAAGTCGTAACGTGCAGCTTCAGTAGTAAATCCAACAAAACGAACTTTTACCTTTTCATCTTCATCGTATAATTTTTCAAATAGATCCATTATTATTTCTCCTCTCTAAAGTTCTTTCTTTAGAATATTATTATATTTTAATATAAGCATTTTATGCAATTTATTATGAAAATGTTTTGAAAATTGTCATAAGTTTTCAAACAATGTTAGAATAAATAATGAAGATATATACAATTTCAATTACAGTTACTAGTTATCAAAAGGATGGGGATAGAAATGTCAAATCAAGCCTACATAAAGCTGGTTCCTTCTTCAGCAAAGCAAACCATTACAATCGATGAGTTAAAGGAATTACTTGAGTATTATAAGGAAATCACAACAAAAACTGGTGAGCAGCTAAGCTGGCAATATGGTCAAGCAGCCTTTCCTTATGAAATGGAAGAGGTTATGAACCAGCAGCTGATTTTAACGTCCAATCACGAGCGATACCATTCGATTAAACTGAGTATTGATGAGGAAAAGGATTCTAACAATAATGACCATGCCCCACAAACATCTATTCAGTTTACCCTTACTGCCAGCTCAACTTATGGGGATAAGGGGAAGGCTAATGAACTATGCAAATTTCTAGCAAACAAGCTGCAAGGTGAACTTCATTTATTTAATGGGCGCATCATGTATTATTATAAAAGAAAATAATATTCCCTTTAGTTAGGGACATTCGATTAATATGGTAAAGGTATGTCTTCAAGACATACCTTTACCATATGTTTAACAAAACAATATGAAGCAAACTATATAGACTTAAACTAATAAACGTGATACATATGGTTTTTCTCGTAGAACGAATAAATTGATTTCCAATCACAACGGCTAGATACAAAAAGATAAAAAACATAATAATTTTATAGATATACCAATCTAACGTTGAAAGCCATTCAATAAAAGTAAAGCCACTCCAAATCATAAACTGAATGATGATTACCGTATATGTCCGCATACAACACCACCATTGAAAAAGCATCACAGCACGCTTTAGATATTTTATAAAGTAAATATATGTCGAGCCCTCCATACTTATTTTTCAATTATGTAACAAATGAATAACAATACAGATAATGGCAATTTTGTATGGTATTATAATGCTACTTACTATTGAACAATTTCTCTATAGAGGATTTTGATATTGATTTATCTTGTAAAGCGAGGCTTTGGTTACATGAAAGGGAAACCCATTCTTTTAATGGCCGCTAGTCTGTTACTGATTATTTCCTGTGACAGAAAAGAGCCACAACATTCATTGAGTGTTAACAACAATACAAAGCAGATAGTATTTTTTTCGGATGATGAGGCTTTAGAACAAGAGGTTTCCTATTATGATGCAATAATCGAATTAAAAAAAGCATACCCAGAAGAAATGAAAAACATGAAGATCCTTTCAGCAGCCGAACTAGATGAGTATTCAAACATATTTGAAATAGACCGTTGCCCTGCCCTATTAGTATATTATCGAAATCGGGTAATTGTAGAAATTGAAGGAAAAGCGACAACAGAGGAAATCGTTGCACCAATAGCCAATGTATTATCCGGATCATCCTAAACAGCATTTTTTCATAATATATAAATTAGGATATAAAAAAAGCTGACTCAAAGAGCCAGCTTTTTACTTTTATTTCAATATATGAATTGGGCTGCCTAAGGCAACTTCTGCTGTTTCCATTGTAATTTCACCAAGCGTTGGATGAGCATGAATAGTCATAGCAATATCTTCTGCAGTCATACCTGCCTCAATTGCTAAACCAAGCTCAGAAATCATATCAGAAGCACTAGCACCAGCAATTTGAGCTCCAATTACAATGCCATCTTCTTTTCGTGTAATAAGTTTCATAAATCCATCCGTGCTATCAAGTGATAAAGCACGTCCGTTTGCTGCAAATGGGAATTTCGCTGCTACAATGTCAAGACCTTCGTCTTTCGCCTGTTTCTCAGTATAACCAACAGAAGCAAGCTCAGGCTCTGAAAATACAACTGCAGGAATACCTAAATAATCTATTTCAGATGCGTGTCCAGCAATTGCCTCTGCTGCAATTTTAGCTTCATAGGATGCCTTATGTGCAAGCTGTGGTCCAGGAACAATATCACCAATTGCATAAATATTGCTGATATTTGTACGGCATTGCTTATCAATTTCAATGATGCCTCTATCACTCATTTTCAAGCCAATTTGTTCAAGTCCCATTTCATCAGTGTTAGGACGACGGCCCACCATAACAAATAAATAGTCCGCATCAATTTTCTTCTCTTCGCCGTTAACTTCAAATGTTAAGACAATACCATTTTCAGTTTCTTCTACACCTTTAGCACTTGCCTTCGTATAGAATTCAACACCTTTACTCTTCATATTACGCTTTACAAGTGACGACATTTGTTTTTCAAAACCAAGTAAAATATCGTCAGCACCTTCAATGACTGTCACTTGTGTGCCAAAGTTTGCATAGGCACCACCAAGTTCTAAGCCGATGACTCCTCCACCGATTACAACAATTTTCTCAGGAATCTCATCTAAAGCTAATGCACCTGTAGAGTTTAATACGCGTTTAGAATATTTAAATGCAGGTAATTCAATCGGACGTGAGCCGGTTGCAATAATAGCATTTTTGAAATTATATGTTTGAGAAGAATTCTCACCAATTACACGTAAGGAATTATTATCTACAAAATACGCTTCTCCATATACGATATCTACTTTATTTCCTTTTAATAAACCTTCTACCCCGCCAGTCAGCTTCTTGACAACACTTGCTTTCCATTGTTGTACTTTTGAAAAGTCAACTGTCACATTCTCAGCGCTGATTCCATAATCAGCTGAATGTTTAGCCGTTTCATATCGATGCCCTGCCGCAATTAAAGCTTTAGAAGGGATACATCCGACATTTAAACAAACACCGCCGACAGTATTTTTTTCTACAATCGTTACTTTTTGTCCTAGCTGTGCTGCACGAATTGCTGCAACATACCCGCCAGGGCCCGCTCCAATTACTATAGTATCTGTTTCAATTGGAAAATCTCCAACTACCATTTATTACGCCTCCATTAACAATAGTTCTGGGTCATTTAGTAAACGTTTAATATGATTTAAGGCATTTTGTGCTGTTGCACCATCAATCATACGGTGATCAAAGCTTAAAGAAAGTGACAATACAGGTGCAGCTACAATTTCTCCGTCTTTAACAACAGGCTTTTCAGCAATTCTTCCGATACCAAGAATAGCCACTTCAGGATGATTAATAACCGGAGTAAACCATTGCCCACCAGCAGAACCAATATTTGAAATTGTGCATGAAGCACCTTTCATTTCATCTGGAGCAAGCTTGCCGTCACGTGCTTTTACAGCTAGCTCATTAATTTCGTTTGAAATATTGAAAATAGATTTGCGGTCAGCATCTTTCACTACTGGAACTAACAATACTTTTTCTGTATCAGCCGCAATTCCGATATTATAATAATGCTTATGAACGATTTCATTAGTTGCATCATCAAGGGATGTATTAAGTGCCGGGAATTCACGTAATGCACTTGTTAAAGCTTTTACAACATATGGTAAGAAAGTTAATTTAATCCCTTTATTTGCTGCCACTTCTTTGAATTTTTTACGATTAGCAACAAGCTTTGTTACATCCACTTCATCCATTAATGTAACATGCGGTGCTGTATGTTTTGAATTTACCATTGCTTTTGCAATTGCTTTACGGATACCACTCATTTTTTCACGAGTTTCTGGGTATTGTCCCTGCGGAATAGCTACCGCTGCTGTTGCTTGTGCTTCTGGAGCAGCTTGATCTGCTGCTGCGTTTGAAACATTTGCAGCTGCACCACCAGTAAGGAATGCATCTATATCCTGTTTTAAAATACGTCCGTTATCGCCACTTCCAGGAACTAAACGGATATCGACACCTTTTTCACGTGCATATTTTCTTACCGAAGGCATTGCTACTACATGACGATTCGCATCAACTTCAGCCTGCGCACCTGTTCCTGCATTAGTAACAGCTTCAGCAATAGGAGTTTCTTCTTTTTTTGCTTCCTCTGCTTGTGGCGCTTCTTCTGCTTCGTCACCTTTAAATTGTAGATTTTCGTATCCAGGAGCATCAAATTTAATCAGAACCTGTCCTACTGTTGCAACGGTGCCTTCCCCTACTAATACTTCTTCAACCGTTCCTTCTACTGGGGACGGAATTTCTACAACCGCTTTGTCATTTTGGACTTCACATAGTACATCATCTTCCTGGACTTTATCCCCGGGCTTTACAAACCATTTTACTATTTCACCTTCATGGATACCTTCACCAATATCAGGCATTTTAAATTGAAAGGACATTGAAAATTAACCTCCTGTATATCATGTCTTGTTATCGTTCAAACTGACAATACATGCCCTTCTAATAGTGTATTATTTCATTTATATAGCAGCTATTATCAGAGCAATGTATCATTAAAATCTAATTAAAAAGTTAAAACTTTTTTAGCTGTTTCTATTACATCTTTAAAGTTTGGCAGCCAAACAGCCTCAGCTTGAGGGAATGGGAAAACAGTATCAGGTGCTGCAACACGTAATACCGGTGCTTCAAGACTTAAAATAGCACGATCATTAATTTCTGCAACAACATTCGCTGCAATTCCAGCCTGCTTCTGTGCTTCTTGCACGACAATCGCACGTCCAGTTTTTTCAACTGAAGCAATGATTGTATCAATATCAATTGGGCTGACAGTACGTAAATCAATTACCTCAGCTGAAAATCCTTCTTTTTCAAGCTCTTCCGCTGCTTTTAATGATTCATGTACCATTGCACCATAAGTAATGATGGATACATCTGTACCTTCACGTTTTACTTCTGCTTTTCCTAATGGAATAGTATATTCTTCTTCAGGAACTTCCTGTCGGAAAGAACGATACAGTTTCATATGCTCTAGAAAAACAACTGGATCATTGTCACGGATTGCAGAAATTAACAGTCCTTTTGCATCATAAGGTGTAGCTGGAATGACTACCTTCAAACCAGGGGTTTGAGCCATTAGACCCTCTAAACTATCCGCATGCATATCAGGAGTATGCACTCCACCACCAAATGGTGCACGAACTGTTACAGGCGCATGGAATTTGCCACCTGTACGGTAACGTAAACGAGCTAATTGCCCTGCAATTTGATCAAATACCTCAAATACAAATCCAAAAAATTGAATTTCCGGTACAGTACGGTACCCTTGTAAACTTAAACCGAATGCTAAACCGCCAATTCCTGACTCGGCAAGCGGTGTATCAAATACACGATCTTCACCAAATTCATTTTGAAGTCCTTCGGTAGCACGGAATACACCGCCATTTACGCCAACGTCTTCTCCAAAAATTAATACATTTGGATCATTGCGCAGTTCTGTACGTAACGCATCCGTGATTGCTTGAATCATTGTCATTTGCGCCATGGCTTATTTCGACTCCTTTGCTTGATAAATTTCATATTGTTCTTTTAAGTTGTTTGGCATTTCTTCAAACATAATTGACATTAAGTCTGTAACCTTTTGCTTCGGAGCAGTATCAGCTTTCTTAATAGCTTCTTTGATATCCTCTTTAGCCTGATCAATTACTTCATTTTCCTTTTCTTCACTCCATAAACCTTTACCCTCTAAGTATTTACGGAAACGAACAAGTGGGTCTTTCTTTTCCCATTCATTATCAAGATCAGACGTGCGATAACGAGTTGGATCATCGCCTGCCATTGTATGTGGTCCATAACGATAAGTTAATGTTTCAATTAATGTTGGTCCTTCACCATTTATTGCACGCTCACGCGCTTGGCTTACTGCAGCATATACAGCTAATGGATCCATTCCATCAACGAGAATACCCGGAATACCTGCTGCAACTGCTTTTTGAGCAAGAGTTTGGGCAGCCGTTTGTTTTTCACGCGGAGTTGAAATTGCAAATTGGTTATTTTGTACGATAAAGATAGCAGGGGCTTTAAATGCACCCGCAAAGTTCATTCCTTCATAGAAATCCCCTTGTGACGTACCTCCATCACCTGTATAGGTTATCGCAACAGCCTTTTGTCCACGTTTCTTTAATCCAAGTGCAACTCCAGCAGTTTGAACATACTGTGCACCGATAATAATTTGCGGAACGTATACATTTACACCTTCAGGAATTTGACCGCCTTCAAAATGTCCTCTTGACCATAGAAAAGCTTGGTATAAAGGTAGGCCATGCCAAACGATTTGCGGAACATCACGATATCCAGGAAGAATAAAATCTTCTTTTTCAAGTGCAAATTGAGAAGCTAGTTGTGAGGCTTCCTGTCCTGCTGTTGGAGCATAGAAACCTAAACGACCTTGTCTATTTAATGAAATGGACCGTTGATCAAGTATTCTTGTATATACCATACGGCGCATTAATTCTTGTAACTGTTCATCACTTAATTCAGGCATTGCTGTTTCATTAACAACCTGACCCTCTTCGTTTAAAATCTGAAGCATTTGAAACTGATCAGCAATTTTTTCAATTTGAGCATCAGCATCAAATTGTACATTCTTTATATTAGAAGCCATCCCAGTCATCCTTTCGTTTCTTTTAGACGTTTATAGAGTATCCAAAAATCAAGTAATCATAGCTTTTATATAGAAGAAAAAACTTTTTCAATATATAGATGCATTCCTCTTCATAAATAAAAACAAAGAAAATATCTTTACTTTGATTCGTAATACCTACACTATCTTTTTTAGTTCATGGTAAAGATAACATTTATAATTAATACCATTATAATGTGAACTGTATCAGTCAATGTACCACTAAATTATGATACACATTCCGAACTGCATTATTAGTTTACTTATAAAACCGAGTAGAGTCAACCAATTTGATTAAAGTTTTTCACAAATCTTTCACAAAGTATGCTCAATAATTATCAATCTGTTTCAATATTATCCCTTACCTGTACTATATAACATAATCTATAAATACAATCTGTTATAGGAAAGTGACTGTATAAAAACAAAATCTTTTCTTATATTATTTCAATAAAATAAGAAAAGATAAATAATGATTATTATTATGATAACAAATCGCTTTACCACTACATTTGCGGTGTTTACTACTGCGATGGACCATTATGTTATTATTTCTATTTATTTTTGTACGATACATAGTGGTATTCATGTCATTTCATTTTTATTAACTTTTTACCTTTTCTTTGTTAAAATTGGACTACATGATTTTTTAGAAGGAAGTGTTTATTCATGCTTACAATGGATGATATTATTCGCGACGGACATCCGACATTAAGAAAAGTTGCTGCTGAAGTTAGTCTGCCCGCTTCAGTAGAGGATAAGAAAATATTAATGGAATTATTGGACTACGTTCAAAACAGCCAAGATCCAGAAATCTCGGCAAAATACGGTTTGCGTCCTGGGGTCGGGCTGGCTGCTCCGCAAATCAATGTATCAAAACGAATGATTGCTGTTCATGTTACAGATGAAAATGATAAATTATTCAGCTACGCTCTCATAAATCCTAAAATTATCAGTCATTCTGTAGAGAAGTCTTATCTTGCTGCAGGGGAAGGATGTTTATCAGTAGATGACCCCCATCCAGGCTATGTACCACGTTATGCAAGGATAACAGTTAAAGGGTATAGTGCAGATGGTACCGAAGTAAAGCTTCGCTTGAAGGGTCTACCGGCAATTGTTTTTCAGCATGAAATCGACCATTTAAATGGAATTATGTTTTATGACCATATCGATAAAGCAAATCCGATGAAAGAACCTGAAGATGCAATACAAATAGGACGATAAACCATTATTCTGATAAAGGGCAGACAAACTGCCCTTTTTTTCTTTCAAAAGAGAACCATAAAGTAAATTCCATGTTTCTCCATGATAAATTCCCTGCTTTAAGACAAATAATATAAGTAAAAACAAGAATAAATCTTTTTTAAACACCCATTTCTGCTTTACTTTAGACTAGGATTGTTTAAAATAGAAATAAGGAGATGAGCCACAATGTTAAAGAAGCTGAAAAAAAAGCTTTTAAAACAGTGGAACGATATGTTGCGAAAAAAATCAATTGCCTGATTATTTGAGCCCTTCATTCTTTCGAAGGGCTCCTTCCTTATTTTTTTGCAATAGAGTCTAGATCCAGTCAATGTCCGGAATTTAACTTAATCATCTGATGGCTATACTAGATGAAAAATGGAGAAAATGAAAAAACATACATTTGGATTGTTTTTTTATAAAAATAAATTTAAGAAGAAAAAGGGATTAAGGAGTGATTTACATGATTTTTAAGGTTTTTTTCCAAGAATCAAAAAGCCAGGTGCCAGTTCGTGAGAAAACAAAAACAATCTTTGTTGAAGGTGAATCCGTAAGGGACGTCCGTCGAAAACTAAAGGAATATCCTTACAACATTGAATTTGTAGGCCCAATTGATGGAGCCTTTTTAGAATATGAAAAATTGAACGAAGATTTTAAAGTATTGGAGATATAAATAATGAAATTTGTTAAAAACGATCAAACTGCTGTATTTGCCCTGGGAGGACTTGGGGAAATCGGTAAAAATACGTATGCAGTACAATTTCAGGATGAAATCATCCTCATCGATGCAGGAATAAAGTTTCCAGAGGATGAACTGCTCGGAATTGACTATGTCATACCTGATTATACTTATTTAGTTAAAAATGAAGAAAAGATTAAAGGTCTTTTTATCACACACGGACATGAAGACCATATTGGCGGAATTCCTTACTTACTACGCCAAGTTAATATTCCTATTTATGGTGGGAAACTGGCATTAGGTCTGCTTCGTAATAAATTAGATGAACATGGTTTATTGCGTACAGCCAAGCTTCATGAAATCAAAGAAGATGATGTGGTTAAGTTCAGAAAAACATCAGTTACTTTCTTCCGTACAACACATAGTATCCCTGATTCATATGGTATTGTTGTCAAGACACCGCCGGGACAAGTCGTTCATACCGGTGATTTCAAATTTGATTTCACACCAGTTGGAGAGCCTGCTAATTTAACAAAAATGGCTGAAATTGGTAAGGAAGGTGTACTTTGCTTATTATCTGACAGTACAAACAGTGAAATTCCAAATTTCACGATGTCTGAGAGACGTGTAGGCGATACGATTCATGATATTTTCCGTAAGGTTCAAGGCCGAATCATATTTGCGACGTTTGCTTCAAATATCCACCGCTTACAGCAAGTAACAGAGGCCGCTATCGCAAATGGACGGAAAATTGCCGTATTTGGACGCAGTATGGAAGCAGCGATCAATATTGGATTAGAGCTTGGTTATATTCGTGCACCAAAGGATACCTTTATTGATGCACAGACCATTAACCGCCTCCCAGCCGACCGAGTTACAATTTTATGTACCGGAAGCCAAGGAGAACCTATGGCTGCACTATCAAGAATTGCAAATGGTACTCACCGCCAAATTCAAATCATCCCTGGTGATACAGTTGTATTCTCCTCATCTCCGATTCCAGGAAATACGATAAGTGTCAGCAGAACAATTAATATGTTGTTTAGAGCAGGAGCAGAAGTAATTCACGGAAAACTTAGTGATATTCATACCTCTGGCCATGGTGGACAAGAAGAACAAAAATTAATGCTGCGGTTAATTAAACCAAAGTTTTTCATGCCGATACACGGAGAATATAGAATGCAAATAATGCATGCAAAATTAGCCGTGGACTGTGGTGTAGACGAGAATAATTGCTTTATTATGGATAATGGCGAAGTCCTTGCCCTAAGTGAGGATCAAGCACGAGTAGCTGGCAAGGTTCCTTCAGGAAATGTCTATATTGATGGAAGCGGTATTGGTGATATTGGTAATATCGTGTTGCGTGATCGCCGCATTCTTTCTGAAGAAGGTCTTGTTGTAGTTGTAGTAAGCATTAATATGAAAGAGTTCAAAATATCCGCAGGACCCGATATCATTTCCCGTGGATTTGTCTATATGAGAGAATCAAGTGATTTAATCAATGATGCCCAAAGCCTTATTACTAAGCATTTAAATAAAGTTATGGAAAGACGGACAACGCAGTGGTCTGAAATAAAAAATGAAATTACAGATACTCTTGCCCCGTATTTATATGAAAAAACAAAGCGCCGTCCAATGATCTTACCAATCATCATGGAAGTGTAAGTCCTTTTATAGAAAAAAGAAGCACAGTGATTGTGCTTCTTTTTTCTATAAAACCTTCTTCTCGAAACGGTTAATATCTGCGTCAGCACCAATGACAATCAGAATATCTTGTTCATGGATAATCTCATTTGCTTGTGGAGAGACAATGATCTCATTACTTCGTTTAATCGCCACGATATTAATTCCATATTTGGCGCGAATATCCAAATTAAGGATGGATTGGCCATCAATCTTTTCGCTCGCCACAATCTCAACAATACTGTGTTCATCCGAGAGCTCTAAATAATCAAGAACACTATTGGAAATCATATTATTCGCTATCCGTCTTCCCATATCGCGCTCTGGATGGACAACATGATCGGCACCAATCTTTAGCAATACCTTTTCATGGTAGTCATTTTGTGCTTTTACGGTAATATTTTTCACACCGAGTTCCTTTAAGATGATTGTTGTTAATATGCTCGCTTGGATATTATCACCAATTGCAACTATAACATGGTCAAAGTTACGAATCCCCAGACTTTTTAATACCTTTTCATCCGTTGAATCGCCGACAACTGCATGTGAAGCAATGGCCGAATAATCATTGACCCTGTCCTCATTGTTATCGATAGCCATTACTTCCATTCCTTGTTCAGCAAAAGTTCGGCAAATGCTTCCTCCAAAACGACCTAAGCCGATGACTGCAAATTCCTTTTTCACCATTCATTCCTCCAACAGTAATACAAAATAGGCTCTTCATATTTTAGCATACATACGATTCGCTATATGTATTTAATAAAGTGGAAAACCGTTCGTAAAAAAAACCGGTTACCCGGTTTAATAATTAATCACTCATTCCCTTTATATTCGATATATTGACAAATCATATTGATTGCCGTATCGAGCGCATCCTCATTCGGGTTAAGCTTTGAATGATGTAGCCCATAATCTGAATCAACACCAAGCCAAAACATAAATCCTGGTATTTCCTTCAACATATAACCAAAATCCTCACCCGTCATTGCTTCTTTACATTCAATCACATTCACGTCTGTATGATGCTCCACGAACTCCATAAATTCTCTTGTTAGCTTTGCTTCATTATAAACCTGATGATACATGACACCAAAATCGATTGTCGCTTCACATTGAAATCCGACTTCAATCCCTTTAAGAATTTCTTCAATCCGTTTTTTTACCTTTTCCATTGACTCTACAGACAGAGTACGGATAGTTCCTTCCAGTCTTGCTTTTTCAGCAATAATATTTTGCACGGTTCCACTGGTTATTTTTCCAATGGTAATGACAGCACTATCAAGAGGATCAACATTTCTGGAGATGATGGTTTGCAGTTGCGATACCAAGGAACAGGCAGCAATAATCATATCATTTGTTTGATGTGGAAATGCCGCATGTCCACCCTTCCCCTTTAAATCAATAAACAATTCAGATGTGTTTGCAAATAAGAGTCCTTCTCTGGTTGCAATTGTTCCAACAGGGTACTCAGGGGCAATATGAAGGGCTAGAATCATATCAGGCATCCATGCCTTCATTATTTCTGTTTGTAGCATCGGTTCCGCACCGCCAGGCCCTTCTTCCGCCGGTTGGAAAATAAATAATAGGTCATCCTTGATTGGATGATGGACAAAGTGCGTCAAGGTACCAAGTGCAATCGTCATATGGAAATCGTGACCGCAAGCATGCATCTCAGTCTCGTGCTTTGAGTGAAATTCAAGTCCTGTTTCTTCTTCAATAGGTAAGCCGTCAATATCTGTTCGATATCCAATTATTTTTTTAGGGTTTGTTCCGTTTATCCTTACAAAGATACCCGTTTCCCATTGTTTAATTTCTAATCTCTCTTTTGGCAATGTTTGAAGATACGACAGGAGGTAGGCCTGTGTTTTAAATTCTTGAAAGCCAAGCTCCGGAATTTGATGAAGATCACGGCGAATTTGAACAAAAGAACTCACTTTGACACCTTCCTTTCTCTATTTTTCGAGAGCTAAAAATTTTTTAAAGAAAGCGTGGACTCATACGGTCCACGCCTAGTCCTATATTACAGTTGACGAAGCTCTTGTTTAATTTCAGTTTTTGATTTTGTTTTCTCATCAATTTCTTTAATGACGCGTGCAGGTGTACCTGCTACCACTGTATATGGAGGGACATCATCAATGACAATTGCACCCGCTGCTACAACGGCTCCTTTCCCAACCGTAACACCTTCAAGCACAACGCAATTTGCTCCGATTACTACGTCATCCTCAACAATTACTGGCTTAGCGGAAGGCGGCTCAATGACACCTGCCAATACTGTACCAGCACCAATATGACAATTCTTCCCCACAGTTGCTCGTCCACCAAGAACTGCATTCATGTCAATCATAGTACCTTCTCCGATTACTGCTCCAATATTAATAGAAGCACCCATCATTATGACAGCATTGTTTCCAATTTCCACTTGGTCACGAATAATGGCTCCAGGCTCAATTCTTGCATTAATATTTTTCATATCTAATAATGGAATCGCAGAATTTCTTCGGTCATTTTCAATCACATAATCTTCAATTTGACTCTTATGATTTTCAATTGCTTGGCTGATTTCTTCCCATTCACCGAAAATAACACCACTGTTTCCAGTAATAAATGTCTTGCTGCTCGCGCCAAATTCAATACCTTCCAAATTACCTTTTATGTAAACTTTTACAGGTGTTGACTTTTTACTGTTTTGAATAAATGAGATGATTTCATTTGCATCCATCATTTTCATTTCCATTACCCCCAAATTTGATTATATATTGCTAAAATTTACTTTATCAAACAAAAGCATTGAAAACAAGCAAAATTAACTGTGCAACAGAATGCAGCAGATTACATAAAAATGCTGACAATCGCAGAATTCAATCACTGCGATTGTCAGCATTTATCTACGATTGAATAAACAATTGTACCCATGCCCCGTTATAGAAGCCTACGCCGATTGCATTATAGCTTGAATTGAGAATATTAGCCCGATGGCCAGTTGAATTCATCCAGGCGTTCATTACCTCTTGCGGTGACCTTTGCCCTTTTGCAATGTTTTCCCCGGCAGAGCGATAGGAAATTCCAAAAGTCTTTAACATATCGAATGGACTGCCGTAATTGGGACTAGTATGAGAAAAATAGTTGCTGTTAATCATATCCATTGCCTTTTTTTCTGCAACATTTTTAACATCCGACCGGTGCTGAAGTGGGCTTAGCCCTTGTTTTGCACGTTCCGCATTTACTAAGCGAACAACCTCTTCCTCAAAGGTTCCTACGGAAGCAGCACTCTCTTTTAAGCGGATAATACCCCCAACCTGCATATTATATGGATCCGTGTTTGGGTTTAACTGCATTAGCCTCTTATAATCTAATCCATAACGCTTTGCAATAAACCAAAACGTATCCCCCCTTGAGATCTTATAGAATTCAAACGGAGGTTCTTTAAACATGGTAATCGATTGAGCATTCGTTGTTGGCGTTATTATACTCATACTGATTAACATAGTTAGTAAAAAAGAAACAATTCTTTTCAATGTAATCATCTCCTCACCTTCATTAGTTTGAAAAAAACGAATGATATTATGAGAAGATAATTGTGGAAATCTTTAAATGGTCAAGCCTGTTTTCCCCGAGGCAATAATAAGATTAGCACAAAACTAATTAAAGCGATAATCAGCACCACACAATAAACGATATGGAGGGAATACGTTAACCCATCCTGAAGGAATTGCAGCAGGCCATCAGGAAGCCTATTTCGTTCATCTTGATTCAATAAACTATTGATGGAGTCTACCGTAAGATTGGTATTCAAATCATGGCCTTTCTCCTTGAAATAACGTAAAATTTGGCTGTTTAAAATACCTCCAAGCAGAGCTGCACCGATTGTATTCCCAAAGTTTCTCATAAATGAACTAGAAGCAGTTGCAATCCCTCTTTGCTCCCAGTCGACGGCACTTTGGATAACGACAATAAACGTTGTCGAGGTTAATCCCATCCCAATTCCAACAATGAAAGAACCGACAGCTGCCCAAATTGGACCAATATTAGGGGTTAAGGTAATAAAGAAAACACTTCCTAACACAAGTGCCAGTCCTCCTAATAGAGAAGTTTTTCTATAACCAAACTTTAGCATAAGCGAGCCGGAAAATGTGGAGGCAATCGGCCAGCCAATGGACATGGTTGTCAGTGTAAAACCTGCAATGATTGGTGACTGCTCCATTACACCTTGCACAAATGTGGGCAGGAAGCTAGAGATACCAATAAGCATGATCCCTGTTGTTAATGATGTCAAATTGGCGATTAAGATGGGACGTTCCTTCCAGATGGAAAAAGGCATAATAGGTTCTTCTGCCTTCTTTTCTTGAAAATAGAAAAAAAGAAAGGCGACAACGCTGACGATTACTAAGCTTAAAGACTCAATAGACATCCAGGACCAGCGAGTTCCTCCTTCTACCAAGACAAACATGAAACAGGAAACTGAGATCATAATTAATAAAGACCCTACATAATCAATTCGATGCCTCTTCTTTGTTATATGTTCATGTAAAAACAGCCCAACTCCAATTATGGCTAATATTCCAAGTGGAATATTAAGCCAAAAGACAAATCTCCAGCTTACATACTCAACGAGAATCCCACCCAGTGCAGGTCCAGCGATGGCTGAAATCCCCCATACACTAGAAAGATATCCTTGGATAGTCGCTCTTTCTTCTTTCGTATACATATCACCGACAATGGTTGTGGCAATTGGCGTGATAGCACCCGCTCCAAGACCTTGAATAAATCGAAAGACAATGAGCATCGTCATTGATTCAGCAAACCCACATAGAATGGAACCAATTAAAAAAACACTAATCCCGAATAGTAAAATGGGCTTCCTGCCAAATAAATCAGATAATTTACCATAAATTAAAACGGTGACAGCGTTCATTAATAAGTATGATGAAAATACCCACCCATATAAAGAAAAGCCGCCTAATTCACCAACAATAGCCGGCATTGCTGTTGATATAATTGTTCCTTCGATCGCACCTAAAAACATGGCAAGCATAATTGAGGCAAGAACAATCGGGCGATTTGTTTTCTTTCTTGACTGTCCTTTTGTCAGCGCTTTCTCCATTAAAACAACCCTTTCATTTTCTACATTTTAATGAGCTAGCTACTTATGAAATAAAACAGAGGATGTCACTTGACATCCTCCCTTAATCAATATCACGTTGAAGGCCGTCATTTAACAAATGTAGTACAGCTCTTCTTGTTAAGATTCCCTCAAACAATCCATCTTCATTTTCAATACATAAAAACGGATGGTCCACTAGTAATGCTATTGTATTTTGAATAGAAGCATCAATAGAAAGATGTGGAACATTTCTGTTCATAACCTGCTCGACCCTGCTTTGTGCCAGCTTTTCATATTCGATTCTTTCGAGCCCTAGAATCGATTCCATAATAATTGGGGTAGAAATAAGTCCATGCAGCTTATAATGAGGATCAAGGACAGGTATTGCCGTGTAGCCACTTTTTGTTAATACCAAAAGAGCATGCTCCAGACTATTTCCCACTTGAACATGAGCTACACGCTCAGAAGGAATCATTAAATCGCGGAGATTCATCTTTAAAAACTCATTACCAAGATTATTCATAGCTGAAAACTCCCATAACTTAGTAATTTCATAAATAATATTTTAACACAGTTTATAACTTTTCGCTTCCATAACACAACCATTTTGAATTAGAACCAAGAAAAACTGCAAAAAAGGAACCAGCATGGTTCCTTTTTAAGAATTATTGAATTAAATCAAAGATTTCAATTGTAATCATATCAATATTGTCAAATTGATATCTCTTTGGCTTTTCTTTATCAAAATAAACCTCCAACTCAAAGGTTTCAGTCTTCGGTTGATACGTTACTTGACATTTCCGTTCACCATTCACCTCAAAAAAACGTTGTGAAGGTTCTCCATTATTTGATGTTTCCTGCAGGTTTTTTAACCTTGAAATAATACCTTGAAGCTGTGACATGCTCCCTCTCCTTTCAACAAAGCCAAATATCTTACTACTAGGTTTCTCATTTGACTTATTTCTAAACCATAAATCTAAAGTCTAAATTTTCCTATGCGAAAATGATTTAGCCAATATAAACAGCATAAAATAAAGTGAATAGATAACACAAGTAAAAGATGAAGAAAAATCGAGTTTTTTTTACATTATTACTATAATTTGAACTTTTTTCGACATTAATTCACAAGGAAGCTTTCAGTTTATTAAAGCAATGTATCATTTTTGTACAGGAAATCATAGGTTAAATCAATAAATAAATATTCATGGGCATTGATTGGATAAGAAAACGTTCTCGTTATTTCACCGGTTTCAATATCACAATATAAATCAGACAAAAGCCCTTTTTTATCATTACGCATTCTAATCATGTTTTCCAAAAAGTAAGGCCGCCAGCTCCAATTTTTTCTCATATATTCCGGCTGCATCTCCCAATCAATACCTTTTTTCAGCATATTAGGAGATAATTGAAAACCATCCTCATCACAAATATACATTCTCAAAGCAACCTGATCTAATTCTTTTCCCAGTGCTTTCAACAGCAATTCAAAATTCATTGTTTTACGATTTTTATTTATTATTTCCTGAATCTTCGTTTGAAATCTTTCAGTAACCTGAAAGACGGATTCCAGCTTTTTCTTTTCATATATAATAAATTCGTGAAATTCTGCCTTTAGTTTATCTTTTAAAATATCTCTAGTAATAAAATTGGATATTGGTTTCTCCAGATAATAGCCTTGATAATATCTGGCTCCGTGCTGCCAAGCAAATTGAAGCTGATAAACCATTTCAATATTTTTAAATAACAATGTTGCACCAATTTTTCTTGCTAGAATGGATAAGGAATACAAGATATCCTTATAGGCAGGCGGGGGATTCATTGAACGTAACGGCATCAAATCAACCTTTACAATATCAGGCTTTAACTGACCGATTTGATCTAGAAAACTGCTTCCCTCCCCCAATTTATCAATCGCAATCTTTATCCCAAATGTTCTGTAATAATTCAGCAAATGATCCATCTCGTCCTTTGGTTCATCCATTGATATTTCTAATACGATTCGCTTTAGACTAATTCCCTTCTCTTGGAACTGCTGCAGGAATTGTAAAAAAGCTTCACCGCTGTCATGAATTAATAGATCTGCATCTCTGTTCACAAAAAGCAGTACATCCTTATCTAGTTCAGTTGCGAGCTCAAAAGCCTTTGTTAATACCGCATTATCAACTTCTAATCGATATTCATCCGGTATGCTCTTATCTTGAAAAAAGGATCCTAGACTAATTACTTGACCATTATCATTATATCTTCCAAATATTTCATAACCAATAACGCGATGTTCATCTGCACTGAATACCGGCTGAAAATAGGGAAAACAACGGTTTAAGTTGGTTAAGATATCCAATGCGTCCATATTGAACCTCCTCGTGGATAATGAACAATTATACCATACTTGTTTCCACAAGTTAGCAGCCTAAAATAAAATCATTAATAACGTAACACGTTTATGCAAAAAGCCATATATTTTCGCAAATGACTTCTAATCACTAAAATCGTTTGATAGTATAGAGTAAGGTAATTTCTATGATTGGTTGGATCACAATGTCGAAAAAAATTTCACGAAGAACGTTTATCAAAAAAACGATTGGCTCCTTATTCACTTTACTTGCGGCCGGTGCGGGCGGTTATTATTATGCTAGAGAAATAGAACCGAGATTACTTGATATCAACCGCTATACCATTAGGCATTCCCTCATTCCGAAAGGCTTTGATGACTTTAAAATTGTACAATTCAGTGATACACATCTCGGTTTCCAATATACGATTAAACAATTGGACAAATTAATTAATCGTATCAATCGATTACAGCCAGATATTGTGTTTTTCACTGGTGATTTAATGGACGAGCCCAATAAGTATCCAAATAGTGATGAAATTATTCCTATTCTAACAAAAGTTAATGCTCCTTTTGGTAAATTCGCTATTTATGGAAATCACGACCACGGAGGTTACGGTACTGATATTTACAAAAATATAATCGAGAAAAGCGGTTTTATGTTGCTGCAGAATGCAGCCTTTGAAATCAAGTTGCTTGATAACAGCATGATTCATTTAATTGGGCTTGACGATGCCATGCTTGGAAAGCCGGATTTAGCAAAAGCTACCGTAGATTTACCCTCTGACACTTATAAAATTCTCCTGGCCCATGAACCTGATATGGCTGAATTAGCAGTAACTGAAGGGATTCATTTACAACTAAGCGGGCATAGTCATGGCGGACAAGTTAAAGTTCCTTTTATCGGTGCATTGGTTACTCCTCCATACAGCGAGCTTTATTATGAGGGTTTTTACAAAATAGGAGATAAACAGAATCCTTTAACCCTATATGTTAATAGAGGTCTGGGAACAACCAGACTGCCCTTCCGATTTTTATCAAAGCCCGAGCTGACGCTATTCACATTAAAACAAGATTTATAACCAACTGGGTTAAACATGAAATCAAAGAGAGCAGCACATTTTGTGCTGCTCTCTATTCTTTATGCAATTCAAAGGGATTTGATTATTCTTCAACATCTTCGATAACATAGTTTGATTTTTCAATGAGAATGGCCTGGCTGTCAATATCAGGCTCATGCTCCTTCTTTTGAATATAGTGATAAACACCTTCACTGTCCTGCTCCCGAGCCTTTAGATTATCCGACAATTGGAGAGCAAGTAACTCCTTTAATTTTTTCTTTAATTCCTCTTCAAAAATAGGGAACAAAATTTCTACTCTTTTTTCCATATTTCTTGTCATCATATCGGCAGAGGACAAATAAATTTTTTCTTCACCGTTAGAATTGAAGTGATAAATTCTACTGTGCTCTAAAAACCTTCCTACAATACTAATCACACGAATATTCTCACTTACATCTTTAATCCCTGGTTTTAGGCAGCAGATTCCTCGAATAATCAAATCAATTTTAACCCCTGCCGAAGAGGCCTCATATAGTTTCATGATAATTTTTTTATCCGTTAATGAGTTCATTTTGGCAATTATATGTCCATTATTGAATTGTTTGTGATTTTCAATTTCCTTGTCAATTAATAGAATAAATTCCCCTCGAATATCATGCGGGGCAACAACCAAATGATGATAAACCGGTTTTTGTGTATAACCGCTTAAATAATTAAAGAAATTTGTAGCATCAATACCAAACTTACGCTTTGTGGTAATGTAACCAAAATCCGTATATATTTTCGCTGTTTGATCATTATAATTCCCCGTGCCAAGATGAACAAATCGCTCGATCAATCCCTCTTTCCTTCGCACAACCAAGGTAATTTTACTATGGGTTTTCAAATGTGTCATACCATAAATAACGTGACACCCTGCTTTCTCCAGTTTCTTTGCCCATTGGACATTATTTTCTTCATCAAATCTTGCCTTTAATTCAACTAATACCGTAACCTGCTTTCCATTTTCTGCCGCACGTTTTAATGCTTCAATGACTGGAGAGTCTCCGCTTACTCTGTATAGGGTCTGCTTGATGGCAAGCACATCTGGGTCATTAGCTGCTTCTGTTACAAAATCGAGAATCGGCTGAAATGACTCATACGGATGGTGCAGGAGCATATCATGGTCCAACGCATTTTGAAAAATATCTTTATTACTATTGATTTCTGATGAAGGTACTGGGATAAAGGGCTCATAAGTAAGATCGTCTCTTCTCGACGCAAAAACTTTATAAAATGAAAACAAGAATGTTTTATCCAATGGACCTGAAATATAATAGACATCCTCTTCAGTAATTTCTAGTTCATCCAGTAAATAAGCTAGAATTTGTCTATCTAAATGCTCTTCCTTTAGTTCGAGTCGGACAGCTGCTCCCCATTTACGCTTCTTTAATTCTTTCTCAATAACCTGCAGAAGGTCTCTTGCCCCTTCCTCGTGTATTTCCAAGTCAGCATTCCTGGTAATTCTAAATTGTGTAACAGAAAGGATACGATAGCCATGGAAAAGTTTTGCAATAAAATAACAAATAATATCTTCAAGCAGCACAAAACAAGTCGTTCCATCAATAAATGGCACCTCGATAAAACGCTCTAATAATGATGGAACTTGTACAATTGCTAGCTGCTGTTTGAGCTGATGTTCGTTATCCTTTTCCATCTCTATCGAAACTGCAAAATTAATACTTTTATTTAATAGCATTGGAAATGGCCGGTACGCGTCAACGGCCATAGGTGTTAAAACAGGAAAGATTTGCTCATCAAAAAAAAGTTCAAGATACTTTTTTTGTGCTGCAGTTAATTCATCTACTTTCAATAAATGAATATTTTCTGCTTTTAATTCATGGAGAATTTGTTTTTGAAAGGTCTCGTCCTGAAGCGTAACAAGATGATGCGCTTTTTCAGAAATCTTTTCCAGCTGTTGCATTGGTGTCATCCCAGCTTTATTCTCTGGTTTCGTGAACCCTACCTTCACTTGATCCTTTAAGCCTGCAACTCGAACCATAAAAAACTCATCTAAATTCGAACTGAAGATAGCTGAAAACTTTATTCTTTCTAACAATGGATTTCGTTTATCTAACACTTCCTGCAGCACCCGCTCGTTAAAAGCAAGCCAGCTAATCTCCCGGTTATTATAATTTGATGGATGATTAAAATGACTATTATCCAATTAACCCACACCTTTTTTGCAATATTCGACATTTATAGCATAACAAAAAATAAAAACTTTTTGTCAATTCATTGTACGATTGAATCCTTTTTGAACATAGCGTTTAATAAGCGATCATTCACACGAAATAAAGTTGATTTGTATTGCTTTACGGAGTACCTTTTCTAACTGACGTATATGTTTTTCGGTCTCATATTGTTCCACAAAAGGGTTTCTCTGACAATAAACCATTAGCTGCAATGAATCATTGGCAGTTTCTTTTAAATGAATTTTTTTTACAATACCTCTCTTTGATGCATCTAGTGCAGCAGCCAGCTTGGCTACCGCTCCAGCCAGACGGATATCCTCCATTTCCTTTTTCGTAAACCAATCTGAAAATGGAGCAAAATATTGCTTTAATAATGTTTTATTTTTAAATGAAGCGATATATGCCAGCTTCAAGCGATCTTTATGTAGTAGTCCATTAATGGATTGGTTGGCTAACAAATAAAATGTATGCTGACTGCTGGAATCATCATCAATATACTGACCGAGATAATAAAGCTCTGCCCCTCTTATCACAAAGGTTCTTAATACTCCTTTATTCTCACAAGCATAATGTGAGCACACTTCATCAAATAATGTCTCTGCAAGCCTTGCCCGATGACTTGCATGTGCTGGGTCAACTCCATAATCAATCAGTAATTCCAAGACACTGTTATTGATTATTTGGTCAGTGGTCAGCAAGACATCATCCATCTCGCTTGTTTTCATCGAAATACCGTCCCTTAATCCCTTTTTACTAAACAAAAATGAATACGATTGACTATATTCGCAAAGTCCCACAAATACTTCTAGTGCAGGAACGATAATATCCGCACGATCCTTCGAGAGTCCCTCTACCTTTTCAAGCTGTTCAACCGTCAGCTGTCCAAGATACAATTGAATCTTCTGCAAATCAGAATAACTCATAATATATTGGTGGATCCCTGCAATCGGATATTTTTTAAAGTTTTGATCAATTTGGGCGATATTCCTTGCACTACCACCAATGGCTATCACCGGAACCTGTAAATTTTTTAACCAAGGGAGCTGTGCAAAAGAAGCTTGGATAAATTCCGCAAGTCTATTTCTTTCTTCTACTGTTATAGGATTATTTTTCACAAACTGTTTTTTTAAGGAAACAACCCCAAATGGAAAGCTATGGTATTGCATTAATTTTCTACTCTCAAAATAGGTAATCTCTGTACTTCCTCCACCCATGTCAATGGTGATACCTGTGTCAATCGGAGTAGAATGTGTAACAGCATAATAACCAAAATACGCTTCCTCTTTTTCAGATAGAATTTTCATATCAAAACCTGTTCGCTCTTTAACGAGTGATTGAATCTCAGCTTGATTCTTTGACTGTCTGATCGTAGCAGTTGCAGTACAATAGACTGTCGTGACTTGGTGAAAAAATAGGATTTCTTTAAAACCCTGTAAAATATCAATAAGGAGATTAATTCCTTCCTGACGCAATTCATTTTTTGAGGTAAGAAACTGATTTAGTCTCGCAACTGTTTTAATATTTTCAGCTTCCTTATAACTACCGCTTTGACTTTTTATATAGATTACAAGGCGTATCGTATTTGAGCCAATGTCGATCACTGCCCATTTTTCCTTCATCATCCCCATTCTCCTTCCTGGTATTTTTCTATTTTAGTGCAACTGAAGTCTTTACCAAGCACATAAATATGTTAAACATAAATATATTCAATTTAACAGAAAAAAGTAACTTTTACCTCCTTCATTCATAAGAATAATCATAACCCAAATCGTGTAGGAGGAGAATGGAACCCTTGTTAAGATTCAATAAATATTCCACAGAATTACTTTATCCACCCATTTAAACTAAGCATAATTTTTCGAGAATTTATTTTCTTTTATTGCCAAAAGGGGTATAATAAACAATAATAATTTAAATTATTTTCCTTGACATTAACAATAGATATTAATCACGCTTTGCCCTCAAAATACGGAAAGGAGACATCACATTGTCCACAAATAGGGATTACTCATCAGAGCCTCAATTAAATCCAACAATTAAAAACCTCGCTCAAGCGATCTTCATTATCAATCGTCATGCAAAAACTGCCCCAAATCCAAAATTTTTATATAAGCTTAAATATACGGCACTGCACAAACTAATAAAGGAAGGCAAAGCAAAGAAGGTCGGTCTGCATTTTTCAAATAACCCTAAATATAGCCAACAGCAGTCTGACGTTTTAATTGCATGTGAAAATTACACGTTTCACTTACCTCCTTCAAAGAGTGATTTTGCAGAACTCCCACATTTAGGCAAGTTGGACAAACAGGTTAGAAATCCAAAAGCTTCACTTTCTTTAGCCCAGGCCAAAAAGATGCTATGCTCTTATACTGGTCTTAAGGAACATGAAAATAATGCAGTTCCTCCAAGAAAGAAATATAATAAGCCAATCTTTAAAAAGCTTGGCGAAAGTTATTTTTAATTTAAAAAAACTTCCATTAAGAATTTTAATGGAAGTTTTTTTATGTACCTGTCCAGTTCCAACGTCATTCGCTTTTTTTGTTTATAAAGCAAATTGATCGATCAATAGTACTAGTTCAGCTATTTCCGGTTTGCTCACTTGTGCATCTGCTCCCACAATTTGACCTTTATGACGTAAGTCATCCGTTATGAGCGATGAGAAAATAATAACAGGAAGCTTTGATAAATCACTATGTTCCTTCACTTTTTTCGTTAAATGGTGACCATCCATCTGCGGCATTTCAATATCTGTGATTACTAGCTGTACTTCTTTATCGATGACTTTACCATTTTGCACAATGTTCTCCAAATAGGTAAATGCATCCTTACCATTTTCAAAAAACTCGATATTCATATAGCCTGCTTCCTCTAGCGTATCCTGAATCAGCTTACGCAAGAGAGGCGAATCCTCTGCAACCACTAAATGTTTATTTGATCGTTCTCGTTCACCAAGCTTTTTCAATCTATTAATATTAATCCCTGTATTCGGATTAATTTCAACGACGATTTTTTCAAAATCAAGCAAAAGAATCATTTCTCCGTTAAGCTTAATCACACCAATAATTTGGCTCTCTGACCCTTGATACATTTCAGCTGGTTTTTCAATTTGTTCCCAGGATATTCGGTGTATCTGAGATACACTATGTACATGAAACACAATTTTTTGCTGGTTAAATTCAGTTACGATAAATTTGTCCTTTTCCGGTGTTTCCGATGGTGGAAACCCGATTGCTTTTGCCACATCTACAACTGGCAAAACCTCACCGCGTAATTCAATAATCCCTTGTACATGGGGATGGGCATGGGGAACTTGAGTGACAGATACCGGATTAATAATTTCTCTTACTTTTATTACGTTTATCCCAAATTTATTTGGACCAATTCCAAATTCAACAATTTCTAGTTCATTTGTACCACTTTCGAGTAAAATCCCTTTATTATTTTCCATAGTTTCAACCTACCTATCCCAATTTATTGAATTTGTTACCTTTACTATACCACGACAACAAGCTATATTTGGATAATTTTTAATACATTTCTTCACAAAAAAATACATCTGAGAAAGCCTCGAGACGTATTTTTGTGCGAATATATGTTGTTTATTTTTTTATGATCATCGTACCGGCAATTAAATCGTGCAATCCCTGTTTTTTCTCCGTTATACCTACCATAATATAACCAATAAATAAAATACCTGATAGAAAAGACATAGCTAAATATCTTCCTAAACCACGCCAGAAAGAAATTCGTTCCCCTTTAAGATCTGTTACCTTCAAACCTAGAGCTTTTTTTCCGATTGTCGCTTGCCACTTAGAAGCATGCAGACCAGCAAAATAAGCTACTGCAATGATAATACTAATGATCGAGGTGACAATAATCGCGCCGAGATAAGTTAAGAGGAAAGAAAGAGCTTCCTCATCTGTCATACCTGTCTCCATATACGCCGGGTCTGCCATGATTAAATATGTGATGTCTGAAGTTCCGAAAAAGAATAGTAAAATGAGGAAAGAAATGATACTCAATGGAATGCCAATGATGATAGAATCAATTAAATAAGCCGCAACGCGAATCCAAAATCCCCCATACTCCTTTTTTTCTATATCAGGGTATACTTCATTTGTTGTCTCCATCCCTATTACCCCCTTGAAGTTTTTATTAACTAAATTATAGCATTAATTCAGTGAATTCTTTCTATTTCGAATAATTGTTTAAGATATATTTTAAATGACTTACATTTATGAATAATTTATTCATGTTCAAAATTAAACAGGAACGCATAAAGATCTTTTCATTATTTTTTAAGTTTAGCACTGCCCTATTTCACATATAGAATATTTACGTTACAATAACATTATTGTTTAGGAGGTTAAACTTGTGGAACATTTAATAAATCGTAAAGTCAAAGAAATAGAAATTTCCGGGATTCGTAAATTCTTTAATCTGGTTGCTGGAACAGAAGGAATGATATCCTTAACAATTGGTCAGCCTGATTTTCCGACACCTACACATGTAAAAGAGGCCGGTAAAAAAGCAATTGATCATAATTTCACCTCTTATACTCATAATGCAGGCGATATTAAACTACGAAGCGCTGCTTCTCAGTATATGAAAGAAAAATATAGTCTTACTTATGATCCGGATTCAGAAGTAATCGTCACAGTTGGTGCGAGTGAAGCGATTGATATTGCATTCCGTACGATTTTGGATGAAGAATCTGAAGTCATTTTGCCAGGACCTGTCTATCCGGGCTATGAACCAATCATTAAGCTTTGCGGTGCTAAACCTGTTTATGCAGATATTCGCAAAAATGGATTTCGCTTCACTGCAGACGTGATTGAATCTTACATAACAAATCGAACAAGATGCATCGTGCTTCCTTATCCCTCCAATCCAACAGGAGTTAGTTTAAGCAAGGAAGAATTATTGAAGATAGCTGAACTGCTTGCAGAAAAAGAAATCTTTATTTTAGCTGATGAGATATACAGTGAGTTAGTATATGATCATCAGCATGTATCGATTGCTTCATTTTTAAGGGAGAAAACGATTGTCATAAACGGATTATCAAAATCACATTCCATGACTGGATGGAGAATCGGGCTGTTATTTGCACCAGAAGCCATTGCAAAACACATTCTAAAAGTTCATCAATACAATGTTACATGTGCTACTTCTATCTCACAAATGGCTGCATTAGCGGCTTTAACAGAAGGAAAAAATGATGCTTTGCCAATGAAAGAGGCCTATCTTGAACGCAGAAATTATGTTTATAACCGCTTAATTCAAATGGGTCTTGACGTCCAGAAGCCCGATGGTGCCTTTTACTTTTTCGTCAAGCTGCCAACCGACCAGGTTTCTTCTTTTGACTTTTGTCTTCAGCTGGCAAAGGAGGAGAAAGTTGCTGTTGTGCCGGGAAGTGCATTTTCAAGCTATGGAGAAGGATACTTTAGGCTGTCTTTTGCTTGTTCTAAGGAAACATTAGAGGCAGGTCTAAATAGAATCGAAGCATATATAAAAAAAGTGCAGGCTTAATGCTTGCACTTTTGTCTTTTTTCTATAAACCGCCTTTATATTTGCCGGCATTTTTTGATGCCTTTTCCTTTTTTGCTTTATCACTGTGAATCTTATTTGTATCGGTACTGCCAAATTCATGGGCAAACTCTTGATTAATTACAGCTGAGTCAAAGCCCTTTTTGTTTTTTTGCTGTGGGTCATTCTTTTTATTTTTCTTCGCCATGTTTAGAACCTCCTTGTATCATACACGATTAGTGTTGATTCCAAGGCAGCTCTTTATGCAATATTATTGCTGCCAATATTTATATAGCGCTTGTGTTCCGCTGTTTTCCTCTCCATTTTGCGCAAGTGTTTCATACATTTTTTTCGCTAAAGCAAGCCCTGGTGTCTCCATTCCCATTGCATCAGCCTCCTCAAGCGCAATTGTCATATCCTTAATAAAATGTTTGATGAAGAACCCCGGTTCAAAGTCCCCATTTATCATCCTTGGTGCCAAATTAGATAATGACCAGCTTCCTGCGGCTCCGGAGGATATGCTCTTTAATACGACATCTGGATCAAGACCAGCTTTTTCTGCATAAACAATTGCCTCAGAGACGCCAATCATATTGGAGGCGATAGCAATTTGATTACACATTTTTGTATGCTGCCCTGCACCTGCCTTTCCTTGGTAGACAATATTTGTACCTAGATGGTTAAACAGCGGCTGTAATGCTTCATATACTTCCTTTTCACCGCCAACCATGATTGAAAGTCTTGCTTCCTTTGCACCTACATCTCCGCCGGAAACAGGTGCATCTACAGCATACATGCCCTTTTCCTTTGCTGCATGATAGATTTTCTCAGCTAATGTAGGAGTTGACGTTGTCATATCAACCACATATGTATTTGATTTCCCATGTGTAACAATACCTTCTTCACCCAAATAAACCTGTTCAACATCTTGTGGATACCCAACGATTGTAAAAATAACATTCGCTTTTTTAGCTATTTCTTTTGTCGAATCCGCCCAGTCTGCCCCTTTTTGTAACAGTTCCTCCGCCTTTTCCTTTGTACGGTTGTATACGATGACAGGATAGCCTGCTGCTAAAAGGTGGCCCGCCATACTTTTACCCATTACACCTGTTCCAATAAATCCGATTATCGTATTTTCTGGTGTCAACACTTCTTTATCTCTCCTTTCAAAACTCATTTCTATTGTATCATTACTATTTAAAGGAGAGGAACATTCATGTACTCTTTTGCCCTATTCAATAAACGAACCAATTGAAAAAAACCGACTGGTATTTCAGTCGGTTGGAAATTAGATAAATTTTTTCATTACGCTATAACTATAAAGTACTATTTTTCAATAGCCGCTTTCACTGCTTCAATTACATCATTTGTTGTACTCATTTGTAGAGCCTTTTGCGCTAACTCTTCCATTTCCTTCTTAGAAAGACGTAGAATTTGAGAACGGGCTTTTAGGATAGAAGTTGCGCTCATGGAGAACTCATCAAGACCTAAACCAAGTAGTAATGGTATCGCTGTTTCATCTCCTGCCATTTCGCCGCACATTCCTGCCCATTTACCTTCCTTATGAGCTGCGTCAATAACCATCTTAACTAGTCTTAAAATAGCCGGACTATATGGTTGATAGAGGTAAGAAACCCGCTCATTCATTCTGTCTGCAGCCATTGTATATTGGATTAAGTCATTTGTTCCAATACTAAAGAAATCAACTTCTTTTGCAAATTGATCTGCCATTACAGCTGTTGAAGGAATTTCCACCATGATGCCAAGCTCGATTTTGTCTGAAACTGTAACACCTTCACTGATAAGCTTTTGCTTTTCTTCTTCTAAAATAGATTTTGCAGCCCTGAATTCATCTAAGTTGGCAATCATCGGGAACATAATTTTTAAGTTACCAAAGGAGCTAGCACGTAATAAGGCACGTAATTGAGTTCTAAAAATATCCTGTTCTTCTAGACAAAGTCGTATCGCACGGAATCCAAGGAATGGATTCATTTCCTTTGGTAAGTCTAGATATGGAAGTTCCTTATCACCGCCGATATCAAGAGTTCTTACAACAACTGGTTTTCCCTGCATTCCTTCAAGAACAGCCTTATAGGATTCAAGTTGCTCTTCCTCTGATGGAAGTTCATTTCTGCCCATATAAAGGAATTCAGTACGGTATAGGCCGATTCCCTCACCGCCATTGTTGATAACGCCTTCTAAATCATTTGGAGTTCCAATATTCGCAGCCAGCTCCACATGTTCACCATCAGCTGAAACTGTTTTTTCATGTAATAGCTTTGCCCATTCTGCTTTTTGTTCTTCGTAGCGAATCTGCTCTTGTTTATATTGTTCAATTACTTCTTCACTTGGATTAACATGAACTTCACCTTTTAAACCATCTACAATGATTACATCACCATTTTGAATATCCTTTGTTGCTGTTTTAGTTCCAACAACAGCCGGAATCTCCATTGAACGAGCCATTATGGCAGAATGTGAAGTACGTCCGCCAATATTGGTTGTAAAGGCTTTAACATATTTACGATTAAGCTGTGCTGTATCTGAAGGCGTCAAATCCTCCGCTACAATAATGGCTTCCTCTGAGATCATACTAGGATTGACGATCTTAACTCCTAATAAGTGAGAAAGCATCCGTTTTCTAACGTCACGGATATCTGCAGCTCTTTCCTTCATATATTCATTATCCATTTGTTCGAACATGGAAATAAACATATCTGTAACTTCTTTTAAAGCATGTTCTGCATTCACTTTATCAGTTTTAATTTTATCTTCAATTGGGTTAATTAATTCTGGATCATTTGCAATAAGCAAATGTGCTTCAAAAATAGCAGCCTTATCTGCACCAAGTTCTACATTTGCTTTTTCACGAATAGCTTCAAGCTCAGTCTTCGTAATGGCAATAGCATCCTGCAAACGCTTGATTTCTTGTCCTTCATCTGTAATGACTGTCTTTTCGAATGAAAGATCCGGTTCAACTAAACGGTAGGCTTTTGCAATTGCTATTCCGCTTGACGCAGCAATACCTTTTAAAAAGCTCATTATTCTGCCAACTCCTCTTTATGTAAAGTTTCTATTAACGAATTTAATGCGAATTCCTCATCCTTGCCATCAACAAAAATGGTGATATCCGCTCCTTTTCCAATCCCTAAGGACATGACACCCATAATGGATTTTAAATTGACCTTTTTCCCTTTATATTCAAGATGAATTTCGGAATCAAATTTACCCGCAGCCTGCACAAGCATTGTAGCAGGACGTGCGTGTATCCCTGTTTCAGCAATCACTTTAAATTGTTTTTCTATCATATAAAATCAATCTCCTTCTTAAAAAGATAAATTTAAGATGTCAGGGCAAATGGTTCTGTTGCTATTCTTGAATAACAAAGGGATAATCATATTCTTTTGTTACAGAGCAAACTATACACGTAATTTCCTATTTAGTATTATGCACCATACTAATTTTACTCCTGTAAAATTAATGTATCCCCTTTTATTATATTATTTAACTATACTGAACATCTCCTTGTAGTAGGATAGCATTTTCAACAAAAGCTATAAAGCTTTTTGATGCATGTTCTAATTTTCAATTATTAAACCGCTTTCATATGCTGTATAATATGGAAAAACTATAATAGCCTGTTAACTTCTCGCTTCTTCTAAATAATGATATAAAACGTCACCGCCCCTTTGCGCAATTCCTCGGAAATGTTTAAAATCATCTCGTTGCACTATAACCTGCCGGAAAGCTAGGAAATCTTCTTTCTTAACCATAAACTCACTAAGTTCTCCGTTCCTTAATCCATCTAAAATTTGAGACACTTCTTCAGCAGTCATTTGATTCACTCCATCTAGTTAAAATTAAGAAATAATCGTATGGTCATTTCGAACATCATTATCATAGAAATATAATTAAATAAAATCAATGTAAAAAGGAATAAAAATCCTTTACGAATAATAAAAAGTAAGGCAAAATAGGTAGTAAATTCGTAAATGAAGGAGAGATAACAATTTTGAGAATAGCAGAGGTTGGCAATATCATTGAATTCAAAGAAGGATTACAGGGAATTGTTGAAAAGGTAAATGAAAATTCCGTTATTGTGGACTTAACCTATATGCAAAACTTTCGAAACCTAGAATTAGATGCACGAACCGTCGTAAATCATAAAAACTATAAGATTATTAAGGAATCAGTGAGTTGATATTCAGAATTTTCGTTCAATGAAATGAAAATGTTTTCATTTTTTTTATTTACTTCGTTGACTTAATCCTCCTGCTAATTTCCGATTTATATGCAGGAGGATTGACATGATGTTCTAATAAAAATCGTGGAACAAGCCTATCAGATCTTTAGCTGTATATTCCTTGCAGATGCGATTAGGATTCCTCCCCTTTATTTGCCAATTCCTTAAATGATTTGACTTTCCCGTGAGGATTTTGATCTTGCTTTCTTACGGTCCATGCTCTTTCTTTCTCCCTTTTTGCCCTAGTCATTTTGAACTCCCCTTTATTCATATTCCAACAACGTAAAATTTCGCTGTTGTTATCACTATCATTTGCTTTTATGTCCTAATTTATCACGCAAAGGCAGCAACGAAAGAATAGTAACTCTTTCTATCCCTTTTCTACCCACACTGCGTTATTTTTGGTAAAATAATGGAGGTCAATATGAAAGGAGCCTTGATGTGAGAAAAATTACGATCGATTACCGCATCCTATTTGGTTTAATTCTTGCCCATTTTTTTATGTATATAACTTTTCAAGATAAAGCAATTTTTTGGTATATGTTCACAGCAACGATGTTAATCTTAATGAGTTATGCTATCCTTCATGAAAAATCTGATCAACAGGCATCTTTTTTAACATTCAGTGTTTATGGAATCCTCTCCGGTCTTATTCTCTTTGCGTTTTTTTGGACAGGTAATTTCCTTATTCACTTTTTTCATTTACCATTTAATCAAGAAGTTTCAAGGCTTTACTTACATTTTGCGCCAAAACAAATTTGGCACTATATTGTTCTTTTACTCTTTATTGTTCCTGGAGAAGAGCTGTTTTGGCGTGGATTTATGCAAAAAAGAATGTCCAAATTAATGAATGTAAAATACAGCGTCCTGTTAGCTTCTGTATTTTACGCGTCTATTCAAATCTATTCAGGCTATTTTATCCATATATTAGCAGCACTTTTTGCAGGATTATTTTGGGGTGCTCTCTATGCGTGGAAAAAAAGTTTATCATTGGTCGTTGTATCACATTTGACCTTTGATGTTCTTATTTTTATTCTTTTGCCATTCCGTTAATAAAAGAAGTAAGGTAACATGAAGCTGTGCCGATAAGCTTATTACACATCGGATGAAACTTTATACATACTGAGGGAGGAGCATACATATGCGTCGATTCATACAATTCTTTATGATAATAGGAGTTCTTTCACTGTTATTATCTGCTTGCGGGACATCTGGTTCGGAGAACACAACTGATACAGCAAACAATTCTGAACCGGCTAAGGAACAAGATATGCAAGTCGAAACAAATGATAACCATATTGAAAAAGATGATAAAACGAATGAGCCATCACAAAAGAATGAACTGGAGCAAAATAAAAGTGAAGCTGGAAACAATAATAACGGAATAACAGAGGATCAGCTTCCAAATGATCAGAAGCTCGTGTATACGTTAAATGGAGAGGAAAAAGAAGAAACTGCTGTGTTTACCAATAGCGAAAACCAGGATTTCTCTATTTACATTCTGCCTGCATATGAATTAACAGCAGAGGAGCCTTACAAGGATTCTCTTTTCTTAAAAGAAAATGATCATGTTTTTATGAGAATTGAACTTTTATCACCCAACACTGATATTACATCGTTAAAAGAAAATACAACAGCACAGCTTAAAGTTGTTAATGAAGATGTTAAAAACATTGCTCCACCTGCAGATGATATGCTAAAAGATGCAACAGTTCTAGAAGCCTCAAAAGACGGAGAAATCGTAACTGCCTATTTAATTAAACAAGAAGAAGCCATTGTCAAATTAACTCTATTTACAACAGAGCAGTCTGATCACCGAGATGCTCTGCTGCAAATGGCAAAAACGATTAAAGCTGGAAAAGCAGTTGAATAATAGACTCATTAACTTTAAGGGTGTCTCCTAGACACCCTTATTATGATTATCCTCCGGTTTCATCCACAATAAGATAATAAACACTAAACTGACATATCCAAATAAGGGATATAAATAGGAAAGAAGCCGACTGTACTCAATTAGACTTAACAAATATGAAACAATAAAAATGCCCGCTACAATGACCATTTTTGGGAAAGGTAAGTACTGCTTTAATTGTTTTTCCAAACCGAAAACATTTCCAATCACAGAAGTGAAAATTTCCCCATAAATAATCAAGACAAAGATCCAATGTAAACCTGGTATTAAATTTTTCATAATGATTGCCATAGGAATTTCATATGAGGAAAAATTAGGCAGCATGATTAAAGTGAAGTGCCCGGCAATTAGGATAGCTGTTAATGCAGCACCTCCTAGTATTCCTCCCCATTTAATCGTTCGTTCATCTTTTACCTCAGATGCTACAGGCACAAGTACTGCCTGGGCCAGTGATAAATTCAAAGCGGTATACAAAAATGGGGAAGCAACTGCTGACCAGCCATCCTTTACATACGGAATATATAATAATTGCTCCATGAAGTTAGGAATTCGTAATGAACATACCATTAATATCAAACTAAATAATATCATTAGCGGAACAACAAACGTATTTACCGCAAACAGGCCTTTAATTCCCACTAACATAACAAAGATTGATAAGATGATTGTTATAAGAACACCAAGTACTCTCGATAACCCAAGCTGTTCTTCAAATACAGCACCTGCCCCTGAGAGCATCACAGCACATACTCCAAGCAGCATAATTAATAATAATAAATTGATCACTTTTGCTAACGTTTTTCCAAACAAATATTCATTGAATTCTTCATAGGACACCGCGTTAATTCGTGCTGAAATCACCATTAACTTAGAACCTAAAAAGATAAGAATGTAACCTGACATCAACATACCTATTAATCCTATAAAACCGAATCTGGAGAAAAACTCCACAATTTCCCTTCCTGTTGCAAAGCCAGCTCCTACTACCGTCCCTACATAAACGGCGGCGATTTGGACAGCTGCTCCCCAATTTGTCTTCAAATGACTCCCTCCCTTCATTCACTATATGATGGAAAGGACAAACTATGCCTTCCTGAAATTGGATTGACAAAAATCCACAAATTATTATGCAAACCTCTTGAAAGTCAAAATTGGTCAGAGTATAATCAAATCATCAAAGGTCAAAGATAGTCAAAGTCAAATTGAAAGGAGAATGTTTATGCTTTGTCAAAATTGTGAGCAGCGTATCGCAAATATCAATATGAGATTAGTATTTAATGGAAAGGAAAAGCAGATGCATCTCTGCCAGACTTGCTATGAATCCCAAAAACAAAAAATCGCCGCGAACTTTAGCCCATTCCATGGACTAAAAGGATTTAATGAAATGCCAATCGATGATTTATTTTCTACTATTCATCAGCAGCAAAACCCAAATCATCAAGACTTTCAGTTACATTCCTCTAATCATTCAGCAGGTGGGTTTCTGGATCAATTTGGGCGTAATTTAAATCAAATGGCGAAAGCAGGATTAATTGACCCTGTTATTGGCCGGGATGAAGAAATTGCTCGAGTGATTGAGATTCTCAACCGTCGTAATAAAAATAACCCAGTTCTAATAGGAGAACCAGGGGTAGGAAAAACAGCAATTGCCGAAGGACTTGCCTTACAGATTGAAGAGGGCTCGGTTCCCGCAAAATTAAAAAACAAACAAGTCTATTTATTAGATGTTGCATCATTAGTAGCAAATACAGGCATTCGTGGTCAATTTGAAGAACGAATGAAGCAGCTAATCAATGATTTACAAAAACGTAAGAATATCATTCTATTCATTGACGAAATTCACTTACTTGTTGGTGCCGGGTCTGCAGAAGGCTCAATGGATGCAGGGAATATCTTAAAACCAGCTCTTGCCCGCGGGGAACTGCAGGTTGTTGGCGCAACAACGTTAAAGGAATATCGTCAAATTGAAAAGGATGCCGCTCTGGAACGCAGATTCCAGCCCGTACAAGTAGCTGAACCATCTGTTGAAGCAGCAATCGAAATTTTAACTGGTCTGCAATCGAAATATGAGGCGTTCCATAACGTAGCCTATACAAAGGAGACATTAGAGGCATGTGTCAAGCTATCACATCGCTATATCCAGGATCGATTCCTACCAGATAAAGCCATAGACCTGCTTGATGAGGCTGGATCGAAGCTGAACCTAGCTTCAAGCTACACTTCTACAGAAGAAATTGATAATCGATTAAAGGAAATTGCAATTGAAAAAGATGCTGTCTTAAAAGCAGAAGAATATGAAAAAGCAGCCAAGCTTCGTGAAGAAGAGAAACAACTGGAAAAAGCCTTGAACACATCGAATCATCATGACCGTCCAATCGTAGATGTTCACCACATTCAAGAAATAATTGAAAAGAAAACAGGGATTCCAGTTGGAAAATTACAGGCAGATGAGCAGGTTAGAATAAAGGAACTACAGCAGAACCTCGCTGCAAAAGTCATTGGTCAAGAGGAAGCTGTAGAAAAAGTAGCTAAAGCAATAAGACGCAGCCGGGCAGGACTAAAATCTAAACACCGCCCAATTGGATCATTTCTTTTTGTTGGACCGACTGGTGTCGGAAAAACAGAACTAACCAAAACATTAGCTGAGGAATTATTCGGCACCCAGGATGCCATGATTAGACTTGATATGAGCGAATATATGGAGAAACATAGTGTTGCTAAAATTATTGGTTCACCTCCTGGATATGTCGGTCATGAAGAAGCAGGGCAGCTGACTGAAAAAGTACGTCGTAATCCTTACTCCATTATACTCTTGGATGAAATTGAAAAGGCACATCCGGATGTACTTCATATGTTCCTGCAAATTCTCGAGGATGGTCGTTTAACTGACAGCCAAGGCAGAACAGTTAGCTTTAATGAGTCCGTCATTATTATGACAAGTAATGCCGGAGTCGGCGACAGAATGATCGAAGTTGGTTTTAACAATAATAGCGCATTAAAGGAATCAACTATTTTACAATCACTTGGTGATTACTTTAAACCTGAATTTTTAAATCGGTTTGATAGTATTATTGAATTTAAGTCATTAGAGAAGACACATCTTCTGCAAATTGTTGACATCATGCTTGAAGAATTAAATGATAGCTTAAAGGAACAGCAATATACACTAACTGTCAAAAATGATGTAAAAGAAAAACTGGTTGAACTTGGCTACCATAAGACCTTTGGTGCCCGTCCTTTAAGACGTGTAATTCAAGACAAATTAGAAGATAAAATTGCAGATTATATTTTAGAAAGTCCATCAAAAGCTGAACTGGAAGCTCTGCTTCTGGATGATCAAATTGTCATTAAAGAAAAATAACCTTTTAGAACAAGAAAGGAGTCACAGCTCGTGACTCCTTTTTAGTTCTCCATCAGTACTCTTTTAAAGACAGCCCTATTTTTTTCATTAAGGTTATGGCAGTTTCCTGCTCTTCACTTGTAAGTACAGACATAATTCGTTCGATCTCATTTCGATGTGATGGAAAAACCTGCTCAATTAGTTTTTTTCCTTGATCCGTAATGCGAGCAAACGTAACTCTTCTATCCTCTGCGCAAGCAACCCGAGTAATATAATCCTTTTTCTCCAATTTATCAATTACATACGTCATGCTTCCACTTGCCAGCAATATTTTTCCGCCAATCTGCTGTAATGGCTGATCGCCTTTGTGATACAGCAATTCTAACACTGCAAATTCAGTCGGATTTAATCCATACCGTTGAATTCGTTTATTTACATGTTCATTTACTGCGCGATATGCCCGCGACAGAACAATAAATAGTTTTAATGATTGATCATTTTCAGTTCCCATAGTGTAACCTATCCTTTTATTATAGTAATAGTAATAAATAAAGTATAAAGTATAAACAGAAAATAGTCCCACTCTTTAAAACTTAATTATAAAAAAATGACTATTCCATGTCAATTTATCCTGAAAGTATATTAGAAAAGTGTAACTATTAATTCTCCTATCGATACTTCGTTATTATTTTGATATAATACCAAAAGTACAACATTGGAGCCTACAGTATATGAAAAAAAGAAGCATTCTAACTATATTATACATCATGATTGTGTTACTGCCTCTTATTTCTACAACCTTTTATTATTCAAATGAGGTTAAAGAAAAAGATAAAACGGAAAGAATTCAGCATGCAAAATGGGTTGCAGATATTCATGAAAAACATTGGAATTCGCTAATTAGTGAGTCTGTTACAATCATGGATATGCTGTCTGTTACTGCAACATCCATACGCGAGATGCCTAATCAAATGGAAGGCATCCTATACGAAACAAATGAAACAGACCCACGGTATAGCGGGATTTATTTATTAGATTCAAATGGCAATGCATTAGCCGGGAACACATTACTGTTAAAGGATAAAAGCCTATCGTCCCAAACCTATATACAAGAGGTTATTCGTACGAAAGATACCATTATTTCTGACCAAAGTGAAAAGTTATCAAATGGACAGGATGTGGTTGGTATTGCCAAGCCCGTTCTAGATGAGAATCAGAAGCTTATTTTTATCATTGTTGCCTATTTAAACACTGACAACATTCAAAATGTGACTGAAATGTTAACACCTGATGATCAATTCTTCATTACAAATTCAGCCAATAAAACGATAATGTTTGTAAATGGTAATGGAAATAGTATGAAGAATCATGAGCACTATTCCCTTCCCATTGAAAGAATTCCTTGGAAAATTAATGTCATTATCCAGGATGCCGACAAACAGGCCCTTCGCTGGAAAATCATTAATTTTTCCCTAGTAATCTTTATTCTAGTCCATATTGTATACTTTTTAACCTATCATTTTCTATTGCAAAGACAAACAGCACAGCAAAAAAAGGAAAATGACCTTCATAAGCTTGAATTAGTTGGGACATTTGCCGCAAGTATTGCACATGAAATTCGTAATCCACTGACAGGAATCAAGGGGCTTGTCCAATTACTAAGTGAAAAATATACTTCGGAAAAAGATCAAACCTATTTTACCGTAATCGATCAAGAAATTAATCGTATTAATGAAATCGTTAGTGAATTTTTGATTTTAGGGAAGCCATCTGTCGTAAAAACCGATTCCATTAATGTAAATGAAATTCTGTTAGATTTAATGCCTCTCATTCATTATGAAGCGAAAAGGCATCATCATGAATGTGAATTTACTATTCCGGATTATCCAATTTTCGTTACATGTTCAAAAGATCAAATGAAACAGGTTATGCTTAATATTAGTAAGAATGCTATTGAGTCCATGAAAACAGATGGAAAATTAACCATTAACCTTGAGCTTATAACCAATGAATGTCATCTTTCAATTATAGATAACGGAATTGGTATTTCACCAAAAGAAATGAAAAAGTTATTTAAACCATTCTATACATCAAAGGAAACTGGAACCGGCCTCGGACTTGTTGTCTGCAAAAGAATCATTGATTCATTTGGAGGCACAATTACCATTGACAGTAAGATAAATAAAGGGACAACGGTTACCATTTCACTTCCTGTGACAGAAGAACATGACCTTCCTATTATGGATGGTAATTGATCCCTATGGCGGATGCTTTAAAAAGGTATCAGACAAGACGCAGATTACTCGCCTTGTCTGATACCTTTTTTTTCCTAGCATGCAATAAATAGTATATAATGTTCTTTAACTTAATTAGTTTCCTATTTTCATAACGTATCAGTAGAGGAGGTATATCTTTTTGAATCAATCGGCATCTACATCTCTCGCTCAAACGGTAAGTCAGTCGAAAACAACCTATAATATATTGGTGATTATGGGCCTTTGCCATTTATTGAATGATTCCATACAGTCGGTAATCCCGGCGATGTTTCCAGTTTTGGGAAAATCAATGGATCTTAGTTTTACTCAGCTTGGCTTTATTGCCTTTTCGTTAAATATCGTCTCTTCCATCATGCAGCCCTTTATTGGTGCCATTGCAGACAAAAAACCGCTCCCCTATGCACTGCCCATTGGTATGTTTTCAACCTTAGGAGGTGTACTTGGTCTTGCATTTGCTCCTAATTACAGTATGGTGCTACTTTCTGTCCTTTTTATCGGACTTGGATCAGCAATTTTTCACCCGGAGGGATCGCGTGTTGCTTATTTAGCTGCAGGTCCTCGAAGAGGCTTAGCTCAATCGATATATCAAGTTGGGGGTAACTCCGGCCAGGCATTAGCTCCACTAATTACGGCCTTGATACTTGTTCCATATGGTCAGATAGGTGCTGCCTGGTTTACAATTGTTGCTGCTGCTGCAGTAGGTTTGTTAAGTTATATTGCCATATGGTATTCTCGGAAACTAAAGGCGATTAATTTCATTGAAAAATCAGCGGGGACAGCAGGCAGACAGGAGTCAACATCAGTCTCAAGAAAGCTGATATTTTCCGTTGTCCTTATTTTATTTTTAATTTTTGCAAGGTCCTGGTATGTAGCGGGCATTACAAATTTCTATACATTTTTTGCGATAGAGAAATACTCTTTGACCATTCAACAGGCACAAATGTATTTGTTCGCCTTTCTCATTGCGGGTGCACTCGGTACTTTCTTCGGTGGCCCAATGGCCGATCGGTTAGGCAAACGAAATGTCATTATTGCATCCATTCTTGGTTCAGCACCACTTTCAATTTTGATTCCCTATGTCCCTTCTTCGATTGCCTTTATTTTACTATTGGTTACTGGGTTTATTTTGATGTCGAGCTTCTCCGTAACCGTTGTATATGCCCAAGAATTAGTTCCAGGGAAAATCGGTACGATGGCTGGTCTGACAGTCGGGCTTGCCTTTGGAATGGGAGCTATTGGTTCAATCGCACTTGGCGTCATTGCAGATCATTTTGGACTTCTCACAACATTAACCATTACTGGCTTTTTACCATTACTGGGCGGTCTTGCATTTCTTTTACCGGCTGATAAGAAAGCTGCAAGTAATGCTTAATAGATAAATGTAAAAACAAAAAGAGCCGAAGAAGGAGGATCATCCGCTTCGGCTCTTTAAAATTCGATCATTGTATTCACTGCTTCGTTATTTTTACAAATAGCTCTTCTTTCTCACTATCACTGAAAAGTCTTTCTCCCATTGGAAATAACACATTTTCTTCCTTCATAAAATGGGAGATTAAAAGGGAATGAGCCTCGCTGACAAGCATAGAATGTGAAAGTATTTCCTCATCAGTTGCTCCTCTAACAGCTCTTGTTAGAAAAGCTTGAATCAAAGCCTTGGCCTGCTCATGCTCATATTCCATCACTGCAATTGGTCCACCGCTTTTTCCGATATAACTCTCAAGCATTGGAAAAAGAACATTCTCTTCTTTCTCTGAGTGTGTTTCCAGTTCCTTATAAAAGGCAGTGACCTTTCCTGTTAATGCAGCAAACGTTTCCGCTTTCTCATCTTGCTTATCCAGTAATTGAACCATTTGTAGCAGTTCATTTAATTGCTCCCTAAGGACAACATGCTCCTCCAATAGCTTTTCAAAGCCCCTGCTAAACTCAACCGGCCCATTTCCCATTAATGAACTCATACACCCTTCCATAATGTTTCCCCTTTCAGTACAGCAGTTTTCATGCTTCAGCATGTAATAAAATATACACAATTTGATTAACTCTGGTAGTGATAACTATCACACAAAAATTGCCTTCCTGTCGAAACTTTTTTTCTCTAAAAAAAATGTCTAATATTGCGATTCTATTTACAATATTGAAAATTATTGCAATAATTCAACAAGGGTAGTTTACAAAAATGAAAAATAGAAGAATTGTTGGGGCAGGAGGAAGTTCGTTGCAAGACAAGAAAAAGACAATATTAACTGAAATTCAAAAGAAACGAGAAAAGATGATAGATTTAGCCCAAAAAAAAGGTCTAACTAATAATGACACAATAAAATGCAGCCAAGAATTAGATCAGTTGATTTACCAATATCAATCTTCTTTTCGCAAAAATCGGCGGCAAAGAGGTGAAATAAAAAGTAAAAGAACGATAAAATATATGCTGCTATGGTCAAAGATAGCAGTTACCTCATAACCTATAAAGAATTCCCCCACTTTTACATTTCATCCAAAAAAAGTCGAGAATTGATGTACTGACTCATCAAATTCTCGACTTTTTTAATTTACTTTACTACAATAGTGGACTTTCGTGTTTGGCCTTAAGAATCTGCCATCTTCTTTCAATTTCCGCTTCAAAGTCTTGTAGTAAATGTTTATTTTCTTCCTTTAACATATGCTTAGTCTTACCCATAAACGCTAGCCAATCGGACACTGGAATCCGTTTCTTCTTGGCTTCTGGATCATACGTAATGGTTGTTTCTCCCTGCTCTACCTCATAGAGAGGGAAGAAACATGAATTCACTGCTGCTCCAACAATTTTTTCTCCATCGCGGTCGTTTGACTTCCAATTTAATGGACATGCGATCAGAATTTTCCCATAAACAGTACCCACATTTTTTGCATACCATTGTGCTTTTGCTGCTTTTTTCACTAAATCCTGCGGGAATGCTTCTGTTCCAGTAAAAACATAAGGAATATTCGTAGCAGCCATGATCTGCGCAGTGTCCTTATGATGGAATTTCTTCCCTTTTTGTGCACGGCCCACATTTGTTGTACTTGTCATATGACCTAATGGTGTTGAATAGGACATTTGCGATCCGGTATTCATGTAACCTTCGTTATCATACTCAAGCATGATTAGATGGTGGCCGCGCAATGCTGTTCCGATCGCAGAGCCCATACCAATATCCATTCCGCCATCACCTGTAATCATAACGAAAGTAGCATCCTCGGATACTTCAATTTCTCCGCGCCGCTTCATTTCAAGAAAGGCATCGACAGTACCAGACAGTGTGGCAGCACCGTTTTGGAAAAGATTGTGGATCATCGTTTGCTTATGTGATGTATAAGGATATGCTGTTGTCGTTACATAGGCACAGCCTGTTTGATAAAGAACAACTACATCCCCTTCAATTCCTTTAAAGAACAATTCTAGTCCACCAAAGATACCGCAGCCTGGACAAGCTCCGTGTCCTGAACCAAGGCGTTTTGGTTTTTCTGTTAAAGCACGCAACGGTGGAATCTTCACTTTTAGTTTATGTGTCTCCGGATCCGGTGTTACGTCAATCAATCCAGAATTATACACATCACCATGCTGTGGTTCGATAACAGGCTTTAACACTTTTTCAGGATCACCAGGTACAACTCCAAAGTAATCAAATGGTTTTTCAGCATATCCCTTTTCAACCGCTTCTAATGTCATTTCAAAGAACTTTTCAGCATCATCAGCGTAGAAGTCTGTTCCACCAAGGCCAAAAACTCTGCTTAAGACAATCGTCTGGTTCTCGCGATCTGATTGAAGAGCCGATTTAATTTCATGTGTTAAATTGGCTCCGTTTGCACCAAATGAATCTGCGCGCTCACCAACCAGCAATCCCTTTACATTCTTTAAGGCTGTACGAATTTCATTAGCCGGGAATGGACGAAGAATATTTGGACTAATGACACCTGCTTTTATCCCTTGAGCACGTAATTTATCAACGACATCCTTTGCAGACTCTGCAGCCGAATTTAGCAGAAATAATGCCACTTCTGCGTCATCCATTTTATATAAATCAAGAACAGGATATTCTCTTCCTGATAATTTTGCGTACTCAGCTGCGACTTCCTTGAATACTTCACCGGCTGCATAGAGTGCCTCAGATTGTTGGAAACGGTTGTTCATCAAGTCTTTGCCGTCCATATGTGCGCCGATTGTTACAGGCAGTTTCGGATTACGGGCAAAGTTATACTCTACAGGACACTCCCCAACAAAATCCTGTACCACTTTACGATCAGAAAAATAATTCACCTTACGTTTTTGGTGTGATGTCCAAAAACCGTCATAGGCAACAATTACCGGAAGTCGTACTTTTGAATGCTCGGCAATTTTCAAGGCCATGATATTCATATCATATACAGCCTGAGGTGTCTTTGCTGTTAAAATGACCCAGCCAGTATTTAATCCAAAATACAAATCAGAATGGTCACCACGAATATCAAGTGGACCGCTCACTGCCCTTGTCACGAGATTCAATACCATTGGAAACCTTGTCCCAGATTGCACGGGCAGCTGTTCAATCATATATAAAAATCCATTTGCACTTGTTGCATTAAACACACGTGCACCTGTCACCGCAGCACCATAACAAATTCCTGCAGAACCATGCTCACCATCTGCAGCAATTAATTGGATGTCATGCTCTCCTCTAGCCTTCATTTGGTCTAAATACTGAGCTACTTCTGTTGAGGGTGTAATTGGAAAATACCCCATAATGTGATAATTAATTTGTGCAGCTGCCATTGCAGCCATTTCATTTCCAGATTCAAACGTTGTTGTTTGATCAGCATATGAAATCACTTTTAATTCTTCTTCTTTAATAGCCATTACATTACCCCCCCAGTTACATATGGAAAGTTATGCTTTACGCGATTTTCTTCTGCATAACCAATGGTTTCACGTAAATCCTTCAATGCCGTTGTCGGACATGCCTCTACACATTTCAAGCAGCCTTTGCAATATTGATAGTCAATCCCCTTAAGGAACATTTGTTTTCGGCCGCGCTTATCCTCACCAGCTTCCCATACAAAGCAAAAATCAGGACAAACGGTATCACATTGAGCACAATGAATACATTCTTCGCGATTATATTGTGGTAAAAAGCCTTGTCTTGAACCGCTTAAATCCTTCAGAATACTGTTTCCCTGAGCGGTAATGGTTCCGCCAATCTCCTGGGTGTTATAGCCAAGTAGTGACAATGGCCGGGAAAATGCTTTACTTTCAGCATCCTCTGGTATTTCCAGCGTTTTAAATCTCACCTCATTATAGCCTCTATCAAATGTTCGAATATTTGGCTCCACTAAATGAGGATATTTCTTTTCAAAGGTTTTACGGATAACCATACGCATATCATCCGGGTTTAGAAAGTCACAGATTTTAAACAATGCACCAAGCATAGCAGTGTTTACCTTTGTTTTTTCCTCAACTGCAATTCCTAAGGCATCGACGATTGCCAATGTACCATATTCCAATTTTAAATCTTTTTTTACATCATCAAATTCTCTTGTTGTATTAACCAAAACAATTCCATCAGGAGTCAATCCACTGACAACATCTACTGTTTTATACAGAGCTTCGTGGAAAACCCCAACAACATGCGGTTCTTCAATCGGGCTGTGTGCGCGAATTTCTACATCTGCATCACAATAACGAACAAAGCTTTTAACCGGCGACCCTTTTTTTTCAGAACCATAGGAAGCAAAGTTAGAGCCGTTTAATCCAAGGCCGAGTACTCCAGCCTCTGCGAGCATCTTTCCAGCCAAATTCGCACCCAATCCCCCAATGGATTCTAAGCGAATTTCGAAAAATCCTAAATCATTCTTTTTTGGTAAAATAGACATTATTTTTCCCCTCCCATTGGCAATAACAGTCCATTCATATTGATTTGATTCTGCCTTAGCAAAAGACTTATACAAAAACAGTTTCCTGTAATTTACTAGAAAGCTATTTTCGAAGATAACGAATGGTTTAATCTACCAAGATTTATTTTAAGTGAAATTTTTTTTGTTAGCTGTGACAAATATCAATCATTTTTCAAAAATAATAATGTATGTCCCTTTATTTTTTTGTAAAATGTTTAATGGCAGGAGAGTTTACTACAATTTTATTATTCATTGACATAGGAATTATTATCATATGACAATTATTAGAGGAGTTTATAATTTTGTTACAAATGGCTGTTTTTATAGTTTTTTTCTCTGTTGTATGAGAGAATTTGTTTAGTTTTTTTCATTTATAACATGGATGGATTACTATTTTTTTGTCTTATTGGCTAATATGAATGATGGTTAGAAATTACATTTGGAGTTTACCTAAATGGGGGATTCGTATACTATATGAAACAGCGTGAATTTTATTTTGATAATGCAAAGTTTATTTTGATCGTCTTTGTCGTATTCGGCCACCTGCTTAGAACATTTATCGAAGAAAACGAGATTATCTATTCGCTGTACAAAGTGATTTACACATTCCATATGCCAGCCTTTATCTTAGTTTCCGGATTCTTCGCTAAAGGATTTAGAAAAAAAGGGTATGTAATAAAAATAGCAAAAAAGCTGATATTGCCATATCTCGTTTTTCAAACGATATATTCCTTGTTTTACTATTTTCTCTATCAGGAACCAGAGTTAACCATTAATCCACTTGATCCGCATTGGTCATTATGGTTTTTAATCAGCTTGTTTTTCTGGAATGTCATGCTGTATGGATTTACTAGATTTCATTGGATGTATTCTTTATCTATCACCATAATTATAGCGTTATTAATTGGTTTTGCTGATTCTGTTTCCAATTATCTAAGTCTGTCAAGAACTTTTGTGTTCTTCCCATTGTTTTTACTTGGTTACTATTTAAAAAAGGAACACTTTTATCTGTTATTACAAGGTAAATTAAAATTAACCGCCTGTATTGTTTTTTTCATTGTCTTTACAGGTTTTTACCTTTTTCCAGAATTGGAGTATGAATGGTTATTAGGTTCAAAACCATATTCCGAACTGGGCGTTGATTCCATTACCGCTATGTTTATTCGACTTTGTGTTTATCTTTTAAGTATGATTATGGTAGCTAGTTTTTTTGCTCTTGTTCCAACTAAACGCTATTTTTTCACAAATCTCGGCAGGAACTCGCTTTATGTGTATTTATTACATGGTTTCTTTATCCGCTTATTCCGGGTAAGTGATGTAAAAGATTACTTTACGGATGGCGAAAGCTTTTTGCTTCTTGCTGGCATTTCGATCATATTGACATTTCTTCTTTCCAGTAAAACCATTACATCTTTTGCACAGCCGCTTATTGAGCTAAAAACATCAAAAACAAAAGAGCTGCTAAAGGAGTTTTGGTGGATTATCAAGTTTTATCGAAATAAAATCTTGAATCACCATTAAGAAGAAGATCGTAAAAAGCTCTTCCGATTGTTCGGATGAGCTTTTTATTGTGCTGAAGGAAAAGACATTCTAACCAAATTTCGTTTTTCTTTGATTATCAGATACAATAGTAATACAGATTTTTTTGAAGGAGATAAAGGGTATGAAAATTATATGTGCTACGTTAAACGCTAAGTATATCCATACAAATTTAGCCATTCGTTATTTAAAGGCCTATGCACAGCCTGAGTATGATGTGGAATTGGCCGAATATACAATAAAAGATCCAATCATGAATATCGTAACGGATCTTATCCGTAAAAAGCCTGATGTAATTGGATTTAGCTGTTATATTTGGAATATTGAAGAGACCATTAAAGTAATGAGAATGATAAAAAAAATTAATCCGTCTATTACCATTATGGCCGGAGGTCCTGAGGTTTCATACGATGTTCAGGAATGGATGGAAGCTGTCCCTGAATTTGATTTCATTGTGATCGGAGAAGGCGAGGAAACCTTTAAATCACTGCTTGGTGAATTAAAGGGAACCAATCAATTTGAAACGGTCCCAGGTATCGCCTACCGATTGCATGGACAGATACAGATGAACCATCCGCTTCATAAGCTTGATTTACGTGAATTACCTTCACCCTATCGATTTGAAGAGGATATTCCCCATCTTAGTAAACGGGTAACCTATATTGAAACTAGCCGGGGCTGTCCGTTTAGCTGTCAATTCTGCTTGTCATCCATTGAAGTGGGTGTTCGCTATTTTGATCGCGAAAAAATTAAAGATGATATCCGATATTTAATGAAGCATGGTGCGAGAACATTAAAATTTGTTGACCGTACCTTCAATATAAGTAGAAGCTATGCAATGGATATGTTCCAATTCTTAATTGATGAGCATTTGCCAGGAACGGTTTTTCAATTTGAAATTACCGCCGATATTATGCGTCCGGAAGTCATTGAGTTTTTAAATGAAGAAGCCCCTCCAAATCTTTTCCGTTTTGAGATAGGTGTTCAATCAACAAATGATTATACAAATGAACTAGTCAAGCGGAAACAAAATTTTGATAAGCTCGCAAGAACTGTTACCCTTGTCAAGGAAGGTGGAAAAATTGATCAGCATTTAGACTTAATTGCCGGCTTACCTGAAGAAGACTATCAATCATTTAGAAAAACATTTAATGATGTGTTCGCCTTTCGTCCGGAGGAATTGCAGCTTGGCTTTTTAAAAATGCTGCGTGGTACAGGGTTACGGATTCGGGCAGAAGAATACCAATATATCTATAGTGATCATTCTCCATATGAAATACTTGGAAATCGCGTCCTTCCCTTTGATGACATTATCCGTATCAAGCAGGTAGAAGATGTACTTGAAAAGTATTGGAACGATCATCGAATGGATTATACTGTGGAATATCTTGTTAACACCGTTTTTCCTTCGCCATTTGATTTTTTCCAAGACTTTGGAAGTTATTGGGAAGCACAAGGATGGTCAAAGATCGGGCACCAATTAGAGGATTTATTTAAAAGACTTGATGAATTTCTTCAATCATATGGAGTAAAGGATAAAGAAATTATCTATGACTTAATGAAGTACGATTATCTTGCCAAGCATAAATATAAACCGCGAAAACCATGGTGGGAGCCTACCCTCACAAAAAATGAAAGATCTGCTTTTTATCAGACAATTATCGATGATCCTTCCCTACTCTCGAACCTGGAGCTCGAAGAAAAGGATTTGTTCAAGCATACGATATTAGAGCCCATTTCATTTAATATCGACCAATATATACGCAATGGGACGATTGATCGTCAACCGCATATGTTATTCGTTTATTTTGATCCAAAGGACAATATACCGACACTTATTTCATTAAAAAACCATTCTGCTTCATTATCAAATTAATCAAAAAAGAGGGTGCACATTGCACCCTCTTTTTTGAGATTATCTTATTTTCGGTCCTTTAGCTTACCTTTATTTGTCATAAATGGAATTTCGTATTGTTTACTTGCATTCATATCACCAAACTCCATTCCAAACTCCACATTTGATGATGTGTTTCCTTGTTGTTTCTGGGTTGACTTTTTAATCGGTGTCACGATTAGCCTCTCCCCTCACGGCCTTGCTTTGAATTGCGATTTGCCCCTTTAATTGGACTTTCACCATGACTAAACTCAGCAGAAAACTCTGTTTCTTGACGATTTTCTCTCGGTGTCTTGCTGTGTTTTACAGCTGCATTAAATTCCGCTTTTCGTTTTGCCACTTTTATATCCTCCTAATGGTTTGTCATGCTACGTTAATGAATCACAGAGAACGTAACGACAAGCATATTTTCTGCTCATGCAGAGGATTTCATGCAATTTGAGTGCTTCCTATTTTTTCAGTACATAAAAGTGGACGAACAGTTGAAAATAATGAAAAAAGGATGAGCATATTGAAGAAAAAACAACGAATCGATATTGATAATACACTGCCGCATCAAATTAACGCCCCAAGTTTCAAAAATACCGGAATGGAGATGCAGGCTCCATTTGTAAATTCCTTTGGCGTTACGATTGGGGATAGTAAGTATCTTTCCAAAAACTCACCTTTAGAAAATTGGAGTGTTGAGACAGATCCTGCAGTCATGTCCGGAAGTGAATGGGTGCATCCAACGAATGATATCGGCTGGAATACTCCCGAAAATGTAATGCTTCTTGAAAACCTAAAGCCCCCAAAGGCTAGCCCCTTTATGCATCCAACAATTGATGTGAGCCGGGATGCGGATTAAGCAAATAAAAATGTTAGAAGGCCTGCAAACAGGCCTTCTAACATTTTTATCATGAAAAAACAAATTGAATTCTTTTCCCTTGATCATCCCATATTATTTTAGCAGCAAACTCCTTTTCCTTTCCTTTAAACCCTTCAATGACCTCGGTAGTCCCTTCAACAAGAAGCTTTTTTACCTGTTTTTGTGTAATAGATTTCCCCTTAATTTTTTTTGAAATGGTAAATTGACAGCCTGTTTTTTGATAATTAGAACAGCCATAGAAACTCCCCTTATCGATAACATTTCCACCACAAAGCTTACAGGTACCTAATTTAGTGGGAGCCGATTTCTTAAATTGTTTTGGCACAAAGGATTCTGTTGTTTCATCATCAAAGCTCCACTCATTTGATTCCTTAACCGTAATCGAAATAAGATGAGTAATCATCTTATTTGTTAACTCCATAAACTGCTTTGGCGAAGCAGCACCCTCTGATATTTCCTTCAGCCTTTGTTCCCACTTTGCGGTCATCGACGGAGATGCTAATATTTCATTTCCAACAGCAGTAATTAGTATTTTTGCTTTTGCTGTTGCATAGACAAGATTTTTTTTAACCTCTATATACTTGCGATCCTTCAGCATCGTAATAATTCCAGCCCTTGTTGCTTCCGTCCCCAGCCCTTCCGTTTTCATCAAGATCTTTTCAAGCTCTTTATCATTATCATCCATGTGTTTACCGGCTGTTTTCATCAGGGTAATTAATTGACCTTCTGTGTAACGCTTTGGCGGCTGTGTTTTACTTTCTTTGACTGTTACTTTAGCAACAGAACCTTTTGCTCCCTTTTCTAATATAGGGAGCACCGGATCTTTTTCCTTATCATTAGAGGGAATCACCTTTCTCCATCCCTCCTGGAGCTGAACCTTTCCTTTTGAAATAAAGACTGCTCGTCCATCAACAAGTGTAGTAACAGTTGTATATTCTATAATTGATTTTTCGTAATGAGCAGCAATTAGACTTTTTACAATGATATCATACAATTTTTGTTCATCTGCACTTAATGAGTGAAGTACTGGAACTTGTTCAGTTGGTATGATCGCATAGTGATCTGTTACCTTTTTTTCATTAACAAAACGCTTATTCGTAAGGATGGACGCATTTGGCAGCGGGAAGTAGTCTGTATACTGCGGGATACCAGCGATTTTGTTCAATATGTCCGGAAACATTTCTGCTTCGCCCTCTGTTACGTATCGGGAGTCTGAACGAGGATACGATACAATTCCTTTTTGATACAGCTTTTGTAATGTATCCAGGGTTTTTTTAGGCGGAAATTTAAACAAACGATTCGCATCAGCCTGCAGAGCAGATAAATTGTACAAAAGTGGAGGCAGATAGTCTTTACTATCCGCTTGTATATCGACAACCTCTGCCGGTTTCTGCTCACAAAAACGGGCAATTTTTTCCGCCATTTCCTGTTGATTAATTCTTGATTCACCGTCCTGCTCCCATTTCCCCTTATATTTCTTTCCGTCTATTTTAAAATCGGCTAATACCTCCCAAAACGGTTCAGAAACAAATTCTTCGATTTCCCGCTCACGTTTAACAATCAGTGCGAGGGTCGGTGTCTGTACTCTACCCACCGAAAATACATCTGAAAACCCTTTTTGCTGGAGTAAGAGACTGTATAATCTGGATGCGTTCATGCCTACAACCCAATCTGCACATGCCCTTGTATACGCTTCATAGTATAGATTTCTTGTATCAGATTCAGATAATAATGACTGAAAGCCTTCTTTTATGGATTTGGGTGTTAGCGATGAAATCCATAGTCTTTTCATCGGAATCCGTGCTTTTGTTAAACGGAGGATATTTCTCACAATTAATTCACCTTCACGTCCCGCATCTCCTGCATGAATAACTTCAGTAATTTCTGGATTGGAAATCAGGCTTTTGATAATAGTAAATTGCTTTATTTTATCCTTCGTTACCTCATATTGAAATTGATCAGGTATCATCGGAAGCGTAGAAAGTGACCATTTTTTCCATTCTGATACATATTTTTCTGGATTAACTAACTGACATAAATGTCCTACTGCCCATGTAACGTAAGCACCGTTTTGAAAGATGTCGTTTGGAAAAATTTCAATAAACCCGGTATGCTTTTTATGTTTAAAAACAGAAGCCAAGGTTGATCCTTGGTCGGGCTTTTCAGCAATAATTAACTTCATAATTTAGTATGCTCCTTTATAAAGCAGTGTTGTAAAGGCGAGCAAATATTATTTTATACACTAAACCATTCGTACGTAAAGGCTAAGGTTTATTTACATGAGGAAAAGGAAGATTGTCCTAAGAGAAGAATAATGCAGCTCTTGTAATCTACATGGGGGTTTATTATATTAACATTCTATCAGTCTTTTTAAAAATTTGCATATAGAAATATATTGAATTAAATGGCCTCTCTCCGTTCTCGATTCTATTGGAGATTATGGAAAATATGCATGTAAACCTTGACTGAAAGCGTTTATTCATGTATATTATAATCATCATTAATCAGAATATATTTCCGCTATCACTAGATTTAGCCATTATATTTTGTGCAAATGATAATATTTATTTTTTTAGACGCTCGCTCGTCTTGAAAGGCTTAGGAGGAAATGTAAACATGCAAAACGGTAAAGTAAAATGGTTTAATAACGAAAAAGGTTTCGGTTTTATCGAAGTTGAAGGCGGAGATGATGTATTCGTACACTTCACAGCTATTCAAGGTGACGGCTTCAAATCTTTAGAAGAAGGCCAAGAAGTTTCTTTTGAAATCGTTGAAGGAAACCGTGGACCTCAAGCTTCCAACGTTGTAAAACTGTAATTATATATAATTTTAAATTTATGAGGCTGACGTTTATCGTCAGCCTTTTTTATCAACTTACTTTTCCTGAGTAAGCTGCTCACCGCACTGCTTAATTTTTAGGCCTACAGTGCACGTTGAAATACAGAAGCGATGAGCAAAGTTCCTCCCCCTATCCTTTCGATTCTGCTTATATAAAAAACAACCATTGCAGTAGTTGTTCATTATGGATTCGACTTCATTAATGATTTTCTTTCTCTCCATTTATCCATCACCCTTCGTTATTTCCCGTTAGATTAATTGCATTTTACTAAATATAGCTTTCCCTTCCAACGCCTGCGAGGCAAGCTTATCTGCTTCCTTATTTTCATTCCTAGGTATCGACTGGTAGCGAGGCTTTAATCCTAAGGATTTTATTTTCTCTTCAATCCGGTCCAGCCAGCGATTTAAATTATCTTCATAGCAAGGCCACTCGCCCTCGAGCTGTTTTAATACGCCTTGAGAATCCCCCTTAAAATCACATGGAACCTGGTGAACGCCAAGTTCTTCTAATAAATTTAGCGCATAGTAAAGCGCTGCATATTCTGCTTCATTATTTGAATCCATTTCATCAATCAGTTCATTTGCACGTAAACGGAATTTCTTCTTTCCTTGCCTAAAGTAAACGACTGCTCCAAGACCTGCCTGTGAAGTACTAATGTTAAAGCCGCCGTCAAAATATACCATTACTTCATGTGGATCTTCTTCAATTTCAACCGTTAGTTTCTTCATTTCCTTTAAGCTCCAGGATTGACCCATTTCGTCAAAAAAGGAAAGTTCACTTGCTTTCCCTGATTTTTCAATTTCCTCTCCTCCGGAAATGGCTGCCTCAGCATCAATCCAATCAGACGTAAAATAAATCCCTTCGCTACCTTTTAATTTGTACGTCCATTCTATTTTGTACTTCATAATGAATTCATCCCTTCTACTGATTCTGGCGTCCTTGTCCATTACGGTAATTTTTTCGGCGTTATGTATGAGTTCATCAATGAACCTTGTTCTTTCATGATATTGTTATTTAGTTTATACTTTCTTCATCAAGTAAATGCCATAAAAGGTGAATTTTTCATTATTATTGGCTGAACGGGGGTTAATTATGATAGAAGCTTATTTTGATGGTGCAAGTGCGGGTAATCCTGGCCCAAGTGGTGCAGGTGTTTTTATTAATGCGAACGGTCAGGTTGAACGCTTCTGTATTCCATTACCGGAAATGAGTAATCATGAAGCAGAATTTCATGCATTTATCGCTGCATTGGAAATTTGCCTCGAAAAAGGATATAAAACAGTGTCGTTCCGTACTGACTCTGAGCTCGTCAATCGAGCCATCGAAAAGGAATTTGTCAAAAATAAAGCGTATGCACCATTATTCGAAAAGGCTCTTTCCCTTACAAATCAATTTGATTTATTTTTTCTAAAATGGATACCTAGCCGTGAAAACAAAAATGCTGATGAATTAGCAAGAAAAGCAATTCAACAGGCAAAATAACAGGTTATTTTCAAGGAAAAGACGTGCCCATTTTGGCACGTCTTTTTTTATTGTGTGATGATATGTTGAGGGTTTATTCCCCTCGTTTATTGCTTGCTACATTAAATAGCCATTAATTCCCGTTCTTTAATGAAACGAATAGCAGCTCCGCGTGTACTGATCTTATTTTTTACAAGCATTTCCAACAAGGAAATATAGTAACTGCCATCAAATTCCTTTTGAGCTTTTAATGTCAACTCAATCGCAGTGTTTGTCAGCTCATCTGTTGCTTTTGTATATTGTTTTCCGAAGTGGATGAAGCCAATTGCATCCTCTCGCAATTGAAATCCTTTACTTTCAAGAAAATCGACATATTGTGCTACTGTTTTCAAATTGTACCCATCCCTCTCCCTAACATTTTCCCATTACCATATTACTTCAAATTCAGACAAATTTCTATCTTTTTTTTGATAATATATGTCCTAATGTTCCCGTTATCACACCCAGAATCGCTCCCCCTATTACTTCCTCTGGTTGATGGCCAAGCATTTCTTTCAATTTTTTCGGTGTTTTTTCTTCAAACTTTACCGATTTATCTTTGTTAACTTTTTCTATTAATTCCTCCATATCATTTACTTTTAACGTTAATTCACCCGTTTGGCGACGGATGCCTTGTGCATCATACATAACGATTAACCCATAAATCATGGATAGGGCAAAGTCAATCGTTGGAACCCCCCGATTTAAGGCAATATACGTTGTCAGCGATGAAACGCCAGCGGAGTGAGAGCTTGGCATTCCCCCAGTTTGCAAAAATAAATCAGGTTTCCATTTCCTTGTTTTCACATAATGAATCGGAATCTTCAAGCCTTGCGCCAGGCCAATACTAAATAACGCTATATAAACCCCTTTATTCATGAAAATCTCACCTCACTTCTATTAGTGTGAAGTTTGGAGAGTGGATTTATTCTTGTTGGAAATAATAGTATTGGAGGTGAATGAGATGGGCCAAAAAAAGCATTCAAACAGAGGCACAAAGGCACCTGGGGTAAACCCACAAGGATATGGACAGGATGCTGAATTTGCTGAAGAACCAAAAAGCCAGCTGGAAAACAGAGCGAAAAAGTCAAACACGAAAATTTAAAGTCATAAATAGCATAAGATGAGCCAGCATAGCGCTGGAGCTAGACATGAAAAAAGACAGACCCTAAAAGTCTGTCTTTCCTTTACCTTATCTTAATTCGCAATTTCATTTTCGAAATCGATAAAACGATGAAGCCCCTTCATTTCTACTTCGTTAAATTTAGCCCGAACCTTTTCTTCATCGAGAGTAAACCTTGCACTGTCAAATTCATAGTTGATTGGGACATCACATTTGATTTCAGCCAGCTTTTTGCTTAAATACAGCATGTCTAGATCGTTCTCTATCTTCGTTTTCTGAGCCTTTGTTAATTGATGTAAATTCGCTACGACACCGTCTACATGTCCATATTGCTGCAGCAGCTTCAAAGCTGTTTTTTCACCAATTCCTTTTACACCTGGATAATTATCACTAGGATCACCCATAAATGCCTTTAAATCAATCATTTGTTTCGGATTAATTCCCTTTTCAGCAAAAAACGTATCTTTATTATGAACCAGATAGTTTCCAAAGCCCTTCTTTAATAAAATAACCGAAATATGATCATCAATCAGCTGTAGTATATCCTGGTCACCAGTAAGAATATAAACATTCGCCTCAGCTTTTGCCTGAGTGGCAATTGTCCCGATACAGTCATCCGCTTCAAATCCCTCCAGTCCAATGTTTGGAACATCGAAGGCCTCTACCACTTCTTTTACGAGATCAAATTGAGGAATTAACTCAACAGGTGCTTCGGAACGATTTCCCTTATAATCATTAAACATCTCATTGCGGAATGTTTTGCTTCCCATATCCCAGCATACAATTACATGACTTGGTTTAAATGATGACACCGCCGTAAAAAAGTGCTTTACAAAACCATTGACTGCATTAGTGGGAATGCCCTTTGAATTAATCATAAACTGTCCTGTTACAGCTGTTGCAAAAAATGCACGAAACAAAAGTGCCATCCCGTCGACTAGCATTAATGAGGGTTTATTATTAGCTTTATGCAATGCTTTCACACTCCCTATCCTATCACTCAAACGTAAACATTATTATAGCATTTTTATGTATAAAATGTGCTGGTAATCATCTGATAGTTTGGCTGAAAGAGGTAATACACTATTAGAATGCAGAAAAAAAAGTGTCAAATCAAACGGATAGACACTTTTTCATCATGTTATACGAGTACCTTCGAGCTTTTCTCCATAATAACCGTATCGACAATATTCCCATCCTTATTAATGATGGTTTCTTCCTTTGCAATATCAAAATCATTTGAATGATAAAAATGAATATTATGTGGGGTATCCTTACGAACCCGGCATACTATTTTATTTTTTTGATTCTCACGAGCATATACTAACAGCCATTCAATCATCTTCTTAGCTAATCCCTTTCCCCTTGCTTCAGGAATGACCGATAGTCTGAAGAAATACAATGAAGTTTCATCCATTTCTTTAAACCGAACAGATCCAGCTGGTTGTCCATTTAAATAGCCAAGAACTGCCTGTTCACTCCCCTCATGAATAGATTTCCTTAACGTTGATAATTTTTCATTCATAGCACTAGAGGGTGTATCATATTTGCTATACTCCCTAAATGCATCCAGCATGATTTGATAGACATAGTCAATTTCTTGTTCATTTATTGCCAATTTAATCTCAAAATCCATACTTCTAGTGGCTCCTCTATCTCTTTGATCACAAACATAAAAGCTCCCAAATCCATTGATTAAGTTCATTTTCTATCGATTTCCCTTTTGATAAACTATGGGAATGTTCAAGTAATAGTTGCTTTTCCTGCTCCATCCTGACGGTTATTTCTTCTGCATCAGCAGCGGAAATAATCTCTCCTCGCATCTTTGCTCTCAATAGTTTTTGATAAAAAGAAACAGTTAGAGAGTCTTTTGAAGATATTGCATCAAAAGAACTATACAGAGCATCTTCCGGTACCTTTTGCTCTACAATAATTGCTTTTGAAAGGAGAAAGGCTCGAACAGCTTGGATTAACTGCTTCTGTTTTTTTTCCGTAAATGCCTTATCATGAATGTCCTTCAAATTCCGAGTCATTAAATAAATATAATGATGTAACAACGAAAGAAGTGAATAGCTTTCCCTAATATACCTTCGCAGCCTAATAGAAAAGTGCTGGCGATCTCGATACAGGATAGGAGAAAATGCCCATTCACACAGACCAGGATTCGACTTTTGCAGTAAATGAAATGCCTTATACAGGTCCCAGCCTTGAGCATCATAAGGCGCAGGAATGTCAATCGTTTCCTGCGCCTTTCTTAATGATAAATAACTTTTAACATCACGGTGCTTATAAATGAAACGGACATCATAATCAGAATGATTAGTGGCACCGCCCCATGCCCGGCTGCCAGTTTCCGAGGCGAAGAGAATCTCAATTCCGTACGCTTCTTCCAGTTCCCTTAACCAAGATTCAATCATTTCCTCCACCTCTTTTGTTTCAGACAGTTCAGACAAAGAGTTTCCTATTGTAAAACAAATTAGCACCGCTAAGAATCAAACCTTTATATTTTGGGCATTGATCAATAATTTTTGTTCAATTGCTCGAAGTTCGTCAATTGGTATTTCATTTGATATCGAAGCTAATACTCCTTGATAGTATTCTTCAACCTGTTCCATTACATACTCAATCAAACGTTGAAACTCTGATTCAAGCTGTTCACCATAATGTTGTTTTAACCGATCCTTGCCTTCTGCTAAATAATCATCAGCAGGCTGCTGCAGGTTCGCTTCTAATTCTTCCCCTAACAGCTTCCGTTCATTTTTTTCAAAAAATGACTTTGGATTTTTAAAATAGGCTAATGCTGTCTTAAAGCGCTGAGGGTCGAGTGATACAAACGCTGTTTCAAAATCAATCCCTTCTAATCGGTTCATTTCATAGGAGCTGAAGGAAAGCTCTGAATTATGCTCTTGTATTGCCGAAATGACTGAGCGCTCAGACTGCGAAAGGTTCTTGCGAATGAAAGCTTCAATCCGTAATGTTGTCGCTCGCAGCTCTTGAGCAAAATCATAGCCGAAATCTTCCAGAAATCCATCAAGTGCTGTTTGAAGCGCCTTTTTTAGGTTTCTTCCATCATCCTTTATAAGTGCGGGATTAAAAGCTTCCTTCAAAAAGTCACTGAACCTCAAAAATACACGCTGCTTAATATAAAAGACAAGCTCGTCTGCTTCCTGTGCCAATCGTTTCTGTAAAAATGCTGTCTGCTGCGATTGAACTAATTCTCTTATTTGAGTTTGTTCTGTTTCAAGCTGGATTCGTTTTTGGGCCTTTGTATCCTGATCTTCCTCCGCTGAATGAATAAAGCTTTGCAGCTGTGTTAAAGCCCGCTCCATTTCTAATTTTGCTGAATTAACTGCTATCCCTCTTAAATCATGCTCGATAAAGGAATAAAAGCGTTCTTCAAATAAACGTATACCTGATTGCTCTGTTATGCGTCCTGCCATTTTCTCTTTTAGACTCATTAGACTTGAGACAGGATATAAATGCGGCTGTCTGATTCCATATGTCACAAGCTGATCTTCCACATAGTCAAGTACTGCATTCATTTCTTCTTCATCATGCGCTAAGTCAATAGCATTCACAATGAAAAACATCTTATCGAGGGCGAACGTGTCTTTCACACGACCTAGCTGAATCAAAAATTCACGATCAGCTTTCGAGAAGGCATGATTGTAATAAGTGACAAACAAAATCGCATCAGAATTTTTGATATATTCAAAAGCAACACCTGTATGACGGGCATTAATCGAATCAGCTCCAGGAGTATCTACTAATGTAATCCCTTTTTTAGTTAATTCACATTCAAAATAAACCTCGATCCACTCTACTAAGCAGGATTGTTCTTCATTTGCAACAAACCCCGAAAAATTAGCCAAATCCGTAAGAATTGTCTCACCAAGCTGGTTCTGGTAAGCACCAATACCACGAACAAATGCTTGTAAAAAGGCTAAATGCATTTTCTCATAGGCATCAACATCATTATTATTTCCAATCACTGTCTGTGCTGATGTAACAGCCGTTTGAAGCGTTTCGGCATGCATACCAAATGCTGCTAGCGAACGGTTCACATCATCCATTAATGTTTTAAGAGCTTTTAACTTTACAAGCACTGTACCATGAGGATGCTCGGAGTCAACCGGCATAATTTTGTTAATTGCCGCTGTTGTTGGGTTTGGTGAAACAGGTAGCAGCTTCTCACCTAATAGCGCATTGGCAAAGGAAGATTTCCCTGCACTGAAAGCACCAAACAACGCAACTGTGAATGACTGGTTCTCAAGTCTTTCAGCTTTTTGACCAAGTTCTTCAGCCAGCTTTTTAAAGCCCGGTATTCCCTTTACTTGGTCTGCTGCAAACCTTAAGCTTGGAATAAGGGATTCTAATTCAGTCAAATTGGTCTGTTGACTGGAAACAACCGAACGAATCGAACGAGATTTTTTCTCTTTTTCAACATCTTTCTGTTTCGTTTCCTCACTGCTTGTTATAATTACCTCTGCTTCTTCGGTATTATCTATCGCCAATACCTTTATAAGCTCTTTATACTCTTCTTGATTAAAATGTCCTGTTAATACCTGTTCCATTTGAATATTAGCAAGCAGCTGATTTTCTTCAAGCGCAGCAATATCTTTATAGGCATTAAAATAAGCTGTAAGAGAGGTTAAATTCTCTTCAAGCTTCCGCTTCTGAATAGCCTGCTTCTCCTGCAATCGAGACAAAAGGCTAGATCTGAATGGCGCTAGCTGCTCCTTTGTTATCCTTTTTATTTCATTTGTAATATCCCTCGTATATGTTAACACATAGTCACCTGATAATCGGGCACCTGCTTTAACGGTCGAAACAAGAAGATCCTTATCAAACTCAACCTTGAAATTTTGAACAGCTGAAAGGAGCTCTTCATCTTCAATTTCATTTTCTTTTATATTTTTTACAAACAATTCCTTCATATGCCAATCAATTTGTGCAGTTACTTTCTCGGAAAAATCCGCAAAGAAACGGTCAAGTCTAAGGCTTCGTTCCTGCTCTGTTTTCTGTTTAGAAAATAACAAACCAACTTTGAATTCCGGCTGTCTTGCAGCAAGATATTGCTCCGCTAAATCACGGGTTTGGAATGGCATAACATATGCATTATCTAGTACACTGTCAATCTCATCATATAGCTTTTTTTCCTTTTGATTAAGAGAAGTACTTAATTCATTCAGCTGGTTTTGGAGCTCTGCAACACGTTCCGGAAGACTGTTCCTTTCTTCCTCTGTCAGCTGCGCTAAAACATCATTATTCCTGCGGATAGCTTCCTCGTCTTTTGCTGTTAAAAATAAGCGATGTTCTTCGCTTAATTTCATTAATGATTGGAAAACAGATTCAGGAAGAGAATCAAGACGACGACTAACCTTTTCTTCAATAAACTTTCTTAATGCAGGAAATTGATTATGCGGATGGTCCGTTTTCTTTAAAGATGTATAGAAGATTCTAGCCGGTTTCACACCCCATGAGGCAAACGAATTCTTCACACTTTCTTGAAATTCTGTGAAACTCAATTCCTCATCACGATGCTTATCAATCTGGTTAATCACTAAATATACTTCTTTACCTGCTTCCGTCAGCTCCTTGGTAAAAAGGAAATTCAATTCGCTCTGAACATGATTATAATCCATCACATAAAAGACCAAGTCAGCCAAATGTAATGCGGACTCAGTTGCAATCCGGTGTGCATCATCAGTCGAATCAATTCCAGGTGTATCCATAATGATGGTATCCTTCGGGATTGATGTTTTTGAATAGCTAATTTCAATCGACTGAATTTGATCTCCATCCTTGCAATACGATTTTACTTTTTCATAATCGTATGGTGCAGGATAAATAATCGGCCGGTCTTCCTTGAAGAAAACCTTTGCATAATCATCACCAGACTTTATTTTTACAAGATTGGCACTTGTAGGAATCGGGCTTGAAGGCAGAATGTTCTCCCCCATAATCCGGTTAATCATGCTTGATTTTCCCGCAGAGAAGTGTCCGCAAAAAGCAATAGAATACTCCTGTTTTTCAAGCTTAAGAGCTAAATCCTTTGCGCGCTCAGCCGACTGAACATTTTCTTGTTTATCAAACATTTCATACAACGCAGCGATTTGTCCCCTTAACAGAGCTGCGTCTCTTTGTATCTCAGTTTTAATCATGAATGACTACCCCTTATTTTTTCAATATACTAACTATTTTAAACGATTTTACGTTTATTTCCTACTAAAAAAAGCAGTTTCCTCTTATAATAAGCGGTATTTAATCAATTGACCCATTTTAGTCTATTATATGATATGTGTAGAAATGACAAATAAAGCCGAGTTTCTATTTAAGAATACTCGGCTTTATCAGTAGTTTCTGGTAATCATAGATTAATCCCTTCTTTACAGCTTGTCTGAAAACGTTTTCCAAACACAGTAAAAAATAGAAGCTATTTTTGAATTGGATGCGGCTTTGAAACATTATTTAGCACATGCTTTAATACAAAAGAGTAAACACCAACAGTTACTGCTATACAAACGGCTGTCATCCATTAACACCATCCTCGTAGTGATAATAACTCTCATTTACAATTAAATCATATCATGAATGATAATCCTTTTCAATACGAAATTAAAAAAGGACTAGACTTTGTTGGGATTTTTTGGACTTAATCTCCATTTAAGCCCAGTGGAAATAGGGTATTCTGTATGTTCGTGTAAGGCCTTTTCCTCCATTGGAATTCGAACCGCAAGAATGAATCCATTCAAAACGCTAAAGACGATTGCGGTTAAATACGCTTGGTACATGCATGGAATAATCATAAATTCCATGATCACCACCAAATAATTAGGATGTTTTAAGAATCGGTACGGGCCTTTTTCAACGATAGGAGCCTCAGGCAGTATGATAATTTTTGTATTCCAGCATTTCCCTAATGAAGCTATCGCCCAAACTCTAAGGAATTGCGTGAGAAAGAATAGACTTAGAAAAAAAGGCCAAACGGGAGACAATTCTGCATGACGTGCTTGTACCTCTATGAAAAATACAACAAAAAACATTGCATGCAGACAAACAATGATCCGATAATGCTCTTGTCCAAATTCCTTTGCCCCTCTGTTTTTCATCCACCATTCATTTCGTTTCGCTACAACTAGCTCGACAAGGCGCTGCATTATAAGAAAAGTAAAAAATAGATAAAAGGATGACAAGTTTACTCCCACCTTAATAATAATAATTCTGAACTAAACCCAGGCCCTAAAGCCGTACAAAGGCCCCATTCACCGGTACATGCTTCTTGTAAATATCCTTTTAAGACTAAAAGAACAGTTGCTGATGAGATATTCCCATAGTTTTTTAGCACTTCAAAGCTGATATCAATCGTGGACTCCTTCAGCTGTAATGCTTTCACATACGCATCTAATACCTTCTTCCCTCCCGGATGAGCAATAAAATGGTCAATTTGTTCCATCGTAAGCTCTTGTTCGTACAAAAATTGCCCAACGATTGGCTTTAACCACTTTTCCACAATGCTTGGTATGTTCTTTGAAAAAACAACATACAAACCATCATTCTTCACTTCCCAGCCCATTACATCAAGAGAATTACGCATGGTTGTTGACTCGGTGGCAAGAATTTTGGGAATCGACGGCAAGGAACAAATCATCTTTGTCTCTACTTTATCCCCTGTTACGAGTACACAGACTACCCCATCACCAAACAATGACGTTCCGATCAAGTTGCTTTTCGACAAATCATTTCGTTGGAAAGTTAAACTGCATAGCTCAATCGCCAATACCAGTACTTTTGCATCAGGATAAGCTCTACAGTATTCAAACGCACGTGATAATCCCGCCGCCCCACCGGCACAGCCTAATCCCCAAATTGGAATTCTTTTCGTCTTTTCTGAAAATGGCAGCACATTCATAATACGTGCATCAATGCTCGGGGTTGCAATGCCTGTGCTGGTTATAAGGAAGATGGCATCAATTTCCTCATACGCTACTTGCCTTTTTAAGAACAAATGATTATGTAAACAATTTGTTATCGCTCTAGAACCAAGTTCAATGGCAGATTCAATAAAAGCATCGTTTTTCTCAACAAACGTATGCTCCTGCTGATACCAGTCCAACTCTTTCACGAAATGCCTTTTCTGCACCTGCCCATGTGGGAAGGCATGTAACAATCGTTCAATATCATGAAACCTCTGAGAAAAAAGTTGACGCGAAAAGTGCATCACTTGTTCCTGCTGTAAAGTATTTGACGGAAAAGCATCTCCAATGGACAGAATGGCCGGCATTTTGTTTGCTCCTATCATTTGGTATATGCTAATAATTTCTCCATTAATGGCATTTATATACTATATCGACGGTACATTTGGTGGCGAACGATACGAAGACATAAAAAAATTCCCCGCATAAAAACGCAGGGAATTAAAGTTTTGAAGGATATTAAAATGTTGTGCACTTACAATATCTAGTATAAATGAATTCAGAGCGTTCATCACTCAACAATTATTTCCATTTCATTCGCCTTACTGGAACAGATATATTTTTTTACTAAAATAGTAATATTTCCTTAAAAAGTACATTTCTTCCCAAAAAAGTTATGTTAAAATTATGATTAATTGATTGAATGCTGGGGGAATGAAGAATGCCGTTGACGAAGCTTGCAACCGATATTTTACAAGGAACCATTGAATCCGTTAAAGAAATACTTCCATTTGAGATATCAATGGAGAAACCGTCATTGTTTACGCAGCCATACACACAACATTGTATTGGTGTACTGATTGGCATGACTGGTGATGTTAGAGGTCGATTGATCATTGATGGAAATGAGGAAACACTCGGGAAAATCGGTGAAGGTATGTTCGGTATGATGGTTGAAGGAGAAATGCTGGAGTCCTTTGCAGGTGAACTTGGTAATATGATTGCTGGAACATTATCCACATTTATCTCACAACAGGGCCTTGAGATGGACATTACACCCCCGACTGTTCTTGTCGGACAAGCGAAAATATACGGTTTTGAAAAAGCATTCCGCTTACCCATTACGGTTAAAGGTGCCGGAACGATTATTATCCTATTAATGATTGAACAAGAATTAGATCTTTAAATGAATACAGCATCCATTATTTTTTCACAATAAAAACCCTCTAATTCAAATTTTATTTTTAAATTAGAGGGTTTTTATAATACTATCATTTTACTCGTTAACAATCATTTTCGTAACATTGGTTTCCTTCATCTTAATTTTTGCTGGTTTCTTTCCTTTTAATTCATTAAAAACAATATTCATAATAATAGCTGTTAGACTCCCTGCGACAATTCCGTTTTCAGTGAGAATACGGATGCTGTCAGGCATTTGAGCAAATAATCCTGGAACTGCTGTAACCCCAAGTCCCAGCCCTACAGAGCAGGCAATAATCAGTAGGTTTTCCTGCGAGGAAAAGTCAACCTTACTTAGCATTTTTATTCCATTCGCAAGAACCATCCCAAACATTGCTATCATGGCACCACCTAAAACGGCTGCTGGTATAACTGTTGTAAGTGCCCCAATTTTTGGAAGAAGACCGAGTCCCATTAACATGAAACTCATCACAATGATCACTTTTTTCTCTTTTACACCTGTTAGCTGCAGGAGACCTACATTCTGAGAAAACGTTGTATATGGAAATGAATTAAATAAGCCGCCAAGAATAATGGCCATTCCTTCTGCGCGATAGCCTTTTGCTAAATCATTTTCTTTAATCTCTTTTTCACATATATCTCCAAGAGCGAAATAAACACCTGTTGCTTCCACAAGCCCCACTAATGCCACTAAAATCATCGTAATAATAGAGGATAATTCAAAGGTCGGCATGCCGAAGTAAAATGGTTGAATCATATGAAACCAAGAAGCTTCCCCAACCGCAGCAAAATCAACTTTTCCCATAAAATACGCTGCTACCGTACCTACTATAATTCCGATTAAAATACTAATTGAGCGGATAAAGCCAGTGAAAAAACGATTAATGACAATGATGACTAATAAGGTTCCAAATGCCAAACCAATATTTGATAAGCTTCCGAAGTCAGGGCTTCCCTGCCCGCCTGCAACGTTATTCATAGCTACCGGAATAAGCGTAATTCCAATAATCGTCACAACACAGCCTGTCACAACTGGTGGAAAAAATCTGACCAATCTGCCGAATGATTTAGCCACAATGACCACAAACAATCCTGAAACGATAATGGACCCGTAGATAGCCGAAACGCCATGCTGGGTACCGATTGAAATAATAGGTGCTACAGCAGTGAAGGTACAACCCAGCACGACCGGCAGACCGATGCCGAAAAAGCGATTGCTCATAACCTGTAGCAGGGTTGCTATCCCACACATAAATATATCAATTGAAACCAGATAGGTTAGTTGTTCTACTGTCAACCCGATAGCTCCACCGATAATTAAGGGCACTACGACTGCGCCAGCATACATCGCCAATACATGTTGAATACCTAATGAAGCTAATCTTAATGGATGCTGTTTCATTTCATGACCTCCGACGTTTTCTCCGAAACAAATAAGACTTTGCCTTCTTCTAAAGAGGCAATTCTAGCCAATGATTCTACATGAAATCCTTTATCGCGCAAATGCTGTCCGCCTTCCTGAAATGCTTTTTCAATGACAATTCCGATCCCGGCAATAGTTGCCTTTGCCTGCTGTACAATATCAATTAAGCCGATTGCAGCCTGCCCATTCGCAAGGAAATCATCAATAATCAAAACTTGATCATTTTCAGTTATATATTTTTGTGATACAGAAATTTCATTTGTTTCATTTTTTGTAAAGGAGCGGACGGTTGAGGTTAATAAATCATTGATTAAGGTCATTGATTTTCTTTTTCTAGCAAAAATAACCGGAACATTTAATTGCAATCCCGTCATCACTGCAGGCGCTATTCCAGATGATTCAATTGTTAAAATCTTTGTTATTCCTTTATTTGCAAACCTCTGTGAAAATTCCTTTCCAATTTCAAGCATTAGCTCAGGGTCAATCTGGTGATTCAAAAATGAGTCTACCTTTAGGACCGTATTTGATAACACAATCCCTTCCTGTTCAATTTTCTTCTTTAATAACTCCATCCTTATGTTTCCCTCCTCTTTGGTGTACGGGAAGATACTTAAGCGATAGACAACACAAAAAAGCCTGAAGTCCATTGCATCACATCCCAAAATAAAAATGAGTGAAGCAATGTCTTCAGGCATTCGGCGCAAAAGTAAGAAAAATCCGAATCATATTCATGACGACCATTGCTCACCCATAGTCAGACTATTTACGGTAGTCTGGTAGAAACTTACAGGCCATATTCCTGTGATTATATGAGTGACAACTATTAAACTAGTAACAATTATAACACCATTTTTTCATAATTCAAGATAAAGTACGAATTATTTCATAAATTTAATTATTAATGTTCGTGTTTCTTTTCAGATTAATCCTCATTTGTATCACTTCCTAACCCAACTGAAAAAAATTAACTTATGTTCCCATCATTCTTATTTTCACAATTCATTCACATTTCCCTTTATTCAAAGTGATATAAATCACCTATAAATCAGTTTTATACCATAGACATAGTGTTAATGTAATGAATGAACATTTTGTGAACCGTGTAAAACAATGTAGAATTTTCCCAATAGTCGAGTATTATGAATTTGTAATCATTAATCATTTTCCACTTTTCCGAAAGGAGGGACTAAAACAGATGGCACTTCATCAAATAGACACAAAAACTTCAAAAACGAAAGTTGAGGACAACTCTACTTTAAAAGGAACTTTAGCTTCTGTTTTCTTATTAGGTTTCTTTCTTGTTTCAGTATGGGTAAGCGTTTACTTTTTATTTCTAGATCGTTTTTAAGAAATTGGGGGTGGGATGAATATGCATATGCATAAGTTCGAAAAAGCTTGGCTCACATTTGGGATCGGTGCACTGCTTGTCTTCTTGACAGTCTTGGGGGTTAGTGCATTCTATATGGGGAACCAGCCGCCAAGCTGTCTAGTTACTATTGATCCTGAAAAAGTGGATACAACGAAGCCTTTTAATGAGCCCGGGCTTAAAAAGGTTGAGGGAAAAGATTGGGATTATGAGTTAGTCTTTGTTGCATCAGCCTTTTCATTTAATCCTGCATCAGTTGAAGTACCATATGGTGCAAAAGTGAAAATTATGGCCACTACAAAGGATGTTGTTCATGGCTTTCAAGTTGCCGGAACAAATATTAATATGATGCTTGAACCTGGTTTTATTAGCGAATATACCACTACATTTGATAAAGCAGGAGAATACTTAATCCTATGTAATGAGTATTGCGGGGTTGGACATCACATGATGACATCGAAAATTGAGGTGGTTAAAAAATGATAAGTCCTTCTATCTTAAATAATCCTACTGCACTGATAAAAATTGATCGTCGTGATGGTAAATTGGCTATGGCCCATTTTTATGTGGCTTTTACAGCCTTGTTAATAGGAGGGCTTGCCGGATTATTGCAGGTACTTGTCCGGACAGGAAAGCTTGAATTACCAGCGCCTATTACTTACTACCAGATTCTTACCGTTCATGGTGTTGTTCTTGGCCTAGTATTAACAACATTCTTTATTCAAGGATTTATGATGGCAGCTGTAAGTCGGACTGCTGGAACATTTTCCAACGGCCAACGACGTGCTGGATGGATTGGTTATTGGATCATGACAATTGGAACTGTCATGGCAGCTGCAATGGTATTGCTTAATAAGGCGTCTGTATTATATACATTCTACGCACCGTTAAAAGCTCACTTTTTATTTTATTTCGGTTTAACATTGGTTGTTATTGGCAGCTGGATAGGCGGAGGAGCCATTATTATGGCTTATCGCAAATGGAAAAAAGCGAATCCAGGCCAGCCAAGTCCATTGTTAACGTTTATGTCTTTTGTCAATACAATCATGTGGATGGTGGCAACTCTTGGAGTCGCTGCATCCATGATCACGCAATTATTACCATGGTCATTAGGTTTGATTGATACAGTCAATATTCTCGTAACAAGAACACTTTTCTGGTATTTCGGTCACCCGCTTGTATACTTTTGGCTGCTTCCTGCTTATATGGCTTGGTATGTAATCATTCCAAAAGTAATTGGAGCAAAAATATTCTCTGATTCATTAGCTCGGATGTCCTTTATCTTATTCTTATTATTCTCGATCCCGGTTGGATTCCACCATCAATTGATGGAGCCCGGAATTGACCCAGCTTGGAAGTTTTTGCAGGTAATCTTAACGTTTTTAGTTGTCATTCCATCTTTAATGACCGCTTTCTCATTATTCGCGACCTTTGAAAAGCATGGACGTTCAATGGGAGCAAAAAGTCTGTTTGGCTGGTTAAAAATGCTTCCGTGGGGTGATGCACGCTTTACCGTTCCGTTCATAGGCATGCTTGCTTTTATCCCAGCAGGTGCAGGCGGTCTTGTTAATGCATCACACCAAATGAACCAGGTTGTTCATAATACCATTTGGGTAACAGGTCACTTTCATTTGACATTGGCAACAGCGGTTGTTTTAACCTTCTTCGGCATTTCTTACTGGCTTGTTCCACATATTACAGGCCGTACATTAACAAAATCGATAAACAAACTAGCGATTATCCAAGGGGTAACTTGGGCAATTGGTATGACATTTATGTCATCCGCTATGCACGCAGCAGGTCTCCTCGGTGCACCTCGCCGTTCAGCCTTCTCTGAATATGGCGGTGCAGCACAGGCAGCTGAATGGATTCCTTATCAGATTGCACAGGCTGTTGGAGGTTCGATTCTATTTATCTCGATTATTCTTATGCTTTATATTTTTATCAACCTTGCCTTTTTTGCACCAAAAGGAGAACAGGAATTTCCTGTCGCTGAGGTTGACATTGATGCAGAAAGAACACCACTTGTATTTGAAAACTGGAAATTATGGCTTGGTATTACGGCATTGCTAATTATCTTTGCTTATACCATTCCGTTTATCGATATGATTCAAAACTCGCCACCAGGATCAAAAGGCTATAAGCTGTGGTAAGAACTTTGACTATTTAGAAAAGAACTCTGCTTTTAGGCAGAGTTCTTTTTGCTATTCCCTTAAGCCTCGTCTAATTGATATACTTGACTGTATTTCTCTGTCAGATATTTAATTAAATAATTTGCATTTAGGCCTTCACCGGTGACTTCATGCAATAGTTCAAGAGGCTCCTTCAGTTTTCCGAATTGGTGAATTTTCAAAGTTAACCATTCTTTAATCGGCAATAGATTCCCCTGCTCTAATAATTGATCGAAATGAGGTAGATCCTTCAGCATAGCCTGTTTAAACTGTGCCGCATACATATATCCCAGTGCATACGAAGGGAAGTAACCAAAGCTACCGCCTGCCCAATGTACATCCTGAAGCACCCCTTCACCGTTATTTGCCGGACGTACACCTAAATATTCTTCATATTTGGCATTCCATATCTCTGGGAGATCCTTCACTTCTATTTCATTATTAAATAATCCTTTTTCAATTTCATAACGAATCATAATGTGCAGAGGATATGTCAATTCATCCGCTTCAATGCGGATCAGAGATGGTTTTGACTCATTTATGGCTCGATAAAAAGCGTTAACATCAACATCAGCAAACTGCCCACTACTATATTCCTTTAGTGACGGGTAATTCTTTTTCCAGAAGGAAAGATTACGTCCGACAAAATTCTCATAAAATAGCGATTGTGACTCATGTATTCCCATGGATGTGCCCGTACATAACGGCGTCCCCATTAAATCAGGAGAAATATTTTGTTCATAGAGAGCATGACCTCCCTCATGAATCGTACCAAAAACTGCCATTCGAAAATCAGCTTCATCATATCTTGTGGTAATTCTGACATCACTTCTATTTAGACCTGTAGCAAACGGATGCACGGTTTCATCAAGACGGCCTGCATCAAAGTTATAGCCCATTTGTGAGAGAATTTCGATACTAAAGAGGCGCTGTTTCTCTTTTGGAAACGACTGAAATAGAAAGTTGGTTTCAGGATTATGTTTAGAGCGTGCAATCCTTTGAACGAGCGGTACAATTTCTGCTCTTAAATCAGCGAATACCCGATCCAATACCTCCACTGTCATCCCTGGTTCATATAAATCGAGAAGGGTATTATAAGGATGTCCATTAAAGCCCCAATAGGTGATAAACCTTTTATTTTTTTCAACGATTTTCTCTAAATATGGCTGAAACAATTTGAAATCCGATTTTTCCCTTGCTTCTTCCCAAACTGATTCTGCTTGCGACAGTAGAATGACATATTCTTTATATTCATCTGCAGGGATTTTACGGTTATGGTCATATTCCTTTTTGCATTCTTTTACTAATTTCTTTGTTTTTTCTGAAATGACCGCTTGCGCTGCTTCAGTAGATAAGCTTTCTATGTATGAGGCCATTTCTTCCGATATAGACAGCTGGTAGACTTCAGAGGACAGAATTCCGATTACTTCTGAGCGCTGCTGCACCCCTTGCTTTGGAGCTCCTGTGCGTAAATCCCAATAAATTAAACCAAGAGCTTCATTATAAGCACTGATTTTTTTTACATATTCGGTGAACTCCTTTTCTACCTGTATGAACGATTGATCCATAGGTTACCCTCCCTTATTAATCCACAACACTTTATTTTATTCTGATTACTTGTCAGTTAACCATATAGAAGAAAAAAAGACAACAGGTAAGCCTGTTGTCAAAAGTAACTGATTAACTATTCAATTCTCCACGTTTCGTTGATACTTTCGTTGGTAAAACCGAAAGCACAGCTTCAAGCACATGTCTATCCTCATCTTTGTTAATTAAAATATGAACGGTCCCTTTGTCTTCATGCGTCCGTATCAAACGACCAATTCCTTGACGTAAACGAAGCAGCATATAAGGTAAATCCACTTCAGAAAACGGATCCGTAACCGCATTTCGTTTTGCAGTGAACACCGGGTCATTTGGAGGAAACGGTAAAGAAAAGATAATTACATTTTCTAGAGATTGTCCTGGAATATCAAGTCCTTCCCAAAGATGGAGCGTGCAAAGTACGGACTCTTCTTCGTTTTGAAATTGTGAAACGAGTGTGCTAATTTCAGCATCTCCCTCAAAATAAATCGGAAAGGATTGTTCTTTTCCTTGACAGTACTTTTTAAATGAAGATAATTCAGATTGTGTCGAGAATAAAATTAGCGCTCGTCCATTCGTTTGCACTATTTGTTCAAACGTATAGGCACATCTTGACAGATCATCTGCAAATGCCGGCATTTCGATAATCATATTTTCTTCATAATCAAATGGTGAAGCAACCTTGCAGGAAAAATAATGTTCAATTCCTAATGAATGCGCAATATAATCAAATGAATTATTTTCAGAAAGAGTAGCTGAAGAAAAGATAAATGGTTTCTTGATAGAGAATACTTCTTCTTTCATGATTTCCTGTACAAGCCGCGGCATAATGACTAAGGTTCTTTCCCCGTCGTTATCCTCCAGCCAGGTAATGCCATTCATCTCTTTTAAAAATAAGGATAATGAATAGGAAATTTGTTCAAGGTATTCCTCAACAATCTTTAATTCATAATCGTTTATCGTATACATTTCACTTTCTAGAACAAGCTCCTCCTCAAGAGTGTTTATAAGTGAATGCAATTGTTTACCGTTTGCTCTAACAGAGGCATTTTTTTCAATTGTAAGCTTATCAGAACCTTCATTCACGTATGCAGACTGTTTCAGCTCATAGAAGAATTGCTCATTTTGGACAAGCAGGTCTTCGATTGTATATAGTGTGTTTTCCCTTACATCATTTGCCATCAGCTTCGTTAACAGTGTTTCAAGAACCCGCTCACTAAACCTGTACGTTAAAGCCTTTTGGCTGGCAAACTCCAATAGATGTCCTTCATCAAAAACAACACAAGAATACTCAGGCAAGAGCGGTAATTGTCCTTCACGTTTCCGCGATTCCTTTGTCCAAACATGTTCCATATAAAAATCATGCGAGCAAATAATTAAATCCTTCGAGTGCCGATACCAATCGCGATGCAGTGTTTGCCCGCAGCGATGCCTGTTATCACAAGTAAAGCAGTCCTCAAGTGAATCCCAGCCGATTCTAGACCATTGTTCATCTGTTAATTCCGGATAATCTTTTCGATCACCATATTTCTCAAATGACTGCATTGATTGACTGCCATGAATAAAGTCAGGAAGCCTGTCATGAATCGTAAGAAATGCTTCATCATCACTGCCTGTGATCAGTTTATCTAGTTTATTCAAGCAAAGGTATTGATCTCTTGATTTGGCTAGTCTAACGTCTATATGTAAAGATAATGCTTTTTCAAGTTTAGCAATATCTCCCTCTTTTTTTACAAGCTGCTCAATTAATGTTTCATCAGCACATGCAATAATAGCAGGCTGGTTTGTATACCTTGCATAGCAGATAGCATATAAAAGATACACAATCGTTTTCCCTGTTCCAACTCCCGCTTCAGCAAACATGACACTTTTTTCTTTAAAAGCCTTTTCCAATTGAAATGCCATATAAATTTGTTCATCTCTTAATTCAAAACCAGCTTCCGGTAGATTGTCATAAAACACATCCCCAATCCATTCGCCTAATTTTTCAAAAAAAGATTCAGTTTTTGATAGTTCAAAAGGTATCCGATTCTGCATAATTATTCCTCCATATCTAAAAGCGAATGCTCCCTAACGAAAAGCGAAAGCGTCTTTCGCTGAAAGACGCTTTTACACAACTGTCTTATTATAACAAACCATTACTATGAAATACATGTTTTTTCTAAAAGGGCAGTCAGCAATTACTTTTTATCACTTAGCTTATCATACCCATTACCATTGCGAAGATTTTTACTTCCACTATATAGACCTGAAGCTGACAATCCTACCATAAGACCAACAATGATGCCTTCTTTTAATGTATCCAAGTAGAAGATACCGAAAAACAAGCCTATTGCTAGTGCTACCAATGGTGCAAATCGTACCGGAAGACCAGCTCTTTTTACAATTTCAACCATTCCAATGATTAGTGGGATAACAACTAAATTTAAAAATTCATACATATGATTCCCCCCATTCTAGCTTTTCTAGTAATACTCATAGTACATATTACTCAGATTGGACAAGAATGGAACGGCATCTCTACTATCATTTTTTCTATTATTTTGTAACCAGCTTTACTTTTCGCGTGGCGGTCTTTTACCCCAGTATTGATAATAATCTGTCCGAATAAAACCATTAAAAAGCTTTCGTTTTTTCGTTGCTTTTTTTCCATAAAAGGTTTCAAATTCCTCTTCAGAAGTCAGCATATAGATGGACCAAGTATCTAGATTACTGAAGGCCTGTCCCATTTCACGATACATTTTTTGAACCGCTGCTTTTTCCCCTAAACGCTCACCATAAGGTGGATTTCCTACCAATACACCATAATCTTTTTGAGCCGTAAAATCCTGGACTCGCATTTGTTTAAACGTAATAATATCTCCAAGACCTGACTCAAACGCATTTTCCTTAGCTATTGTGACGAGTCTGTGATCAATATCTGAACCAGTAATATCTAACGGCTGATCATATTTTGCAAGGTCCTCTACCTCTATCCGCGCGTCATCCCAGACCTTTTGGTCAATCCAGCTCCAGCCTTCAGAAACAAATTCACGATTAAAACCTGGAGCAATATTTTGCCCTATTAATGCCGCTTCAATTGGAATTGTGCCAGAACCACAGAATGGATCCACAAACGGACGGTCAGGGGTCCAATTTGTCAAGAGCACTAAAGCCGCAGCCAATGTTTCCTTTAATGGCGCTTCCCCTTGACCTACACGATAGCCTCTTTTATGAAGCCCGCTTCCGCTTGTATCAATTGTTAATAAGGCCATATCCTTATGTAGCGCAACTTCAATTTTGAACAGCGGACCATTTTCTTCAAACCAGCCGTTTTTTTTATAATGATGCTTCATACGTTCTACAATTGCTTTTTTAACAATTGCCTGGCAATCGGAAACACTAAAAAGCTTTGATTTAACCGATTTCCCTGAAACAGGGAATTCAGCATTTTCCGGCAGGAATTTCTCCCATGGCAGTGCCTTCGTTTTTTCAAATAATTCATCAAAACTGGTTGCCTTAAATTCCCCGACCTTTAGCTTTACTCTGTCTGCCGTACGTAACCATAGATTGCTTTTCGCGATTGCTCTTTCATCACCATTAAACGTAATCCGGCTGTTTTCCACTTGACAGTCATATCCTAACTCCCGAACTTCCTTTGCGACAATCGCTTCAAGGCCCATCGCAGAAGTCGCTATCAATTCATAATTCGCCATTTTTTCACCCTTATCATTCCTATTATGATATCTAACTCTATATGTATCCATGTTTGTCCCTTTGTCCAGTGTAACCCAAAACGACATTCAAAAAACGAGCCTGACCAACATCTATTAAAAGAAAAGCTCTCCTTCTCGGGAGAGCTGTTAAATCCTTTATCAGACATTAATAACGTTCTGTAAGCCATGTTTTGTTCCTTTGTACTGCAAGCGACCCAAAGTCTTGTACTCAGGCGGTAACCATCTATCTACAGATAAAGCATCATCTGTCCTTCTCTTCGTTCATTTCCTTCGAGAAGGTGCCCCTACCATAATTTGGGTTTCTCACTCGCGGGGTTTACCTCGTTCCACCCTTTTCATTTCTGAAAAGGCTACGTCACTGTGGCACTTTCAAGGTATTCATACCATATCTTATTAGACTTAGGTATTTTCCCTGCCGTCAACCGGAATACCGGCTGCCCTGGCTTATGGTTTCGCCAGGCACGAACACTACAGACATCTCAGTCTGTGCGAGCATGGACTTTCCTCTGCATGATTGACTCATACAGCGATTACCCGAACGCTATTAATGATCACAAAGATCATTATAATAAAACTTCATGTTAATAACAATAGTAATAATAGTTATTCGTACAATTTACTTCCAAAAACATGCTTTTCCAGATTGGATAATCGTTTCAAAATATCAAAATTAGTTGTGCCGGCAGTTTGCGTAGTCGGACGTTTAGCAGCGTCTTCCACTTGTTTGCGCAACCGCATATTTTCCTGCTGCAATTCTTCAATCTCCTGATGAAAGGTTTCGTAATCCTTAATAATGAGATCAAGAAATTTATCTACGTCCTCAGGCTTATATCCTCTCATCGCTGTTTTAAATTCTTTCTCCAAAATATCTTTCGCCGTCAATTTCACTTTATCAGCAAGCATCATTTTCACCTCAACCATTGCCCATGTAATCTATATTTTTTCAAAAATATGCGTATTTGTCAATTTTTCTTTACTAATATCATTGTTAACTATGATTGTTAACTTCCGTTCAAGAAACTTCGCGCACCTTAGGGCGACCGCCGAGCCTCCTCGTCACTGCGTGTCTGCGGGGTCTCGACTGTCTCGCTTCTCCCGCAGGACATTGAATTACTTCCTTGAATTCGCCCACGCACGAGAAAATTCGATAGAATTTTCGAGGAGTCTTCGTGCCTTCCACTACAATCAACAAGCTAGCATAAAAACAACAATAATTCATTAACACAGTATATTAATTTAAACCATCATTATTCCATTGTTCTTCTTCTGCAAGCAATTGTAGATCATAGAATTGTATGGTTTGGATCTCATATTTATGCTTTTCCTGATAGCTCTTTGCAGTATCATAAATAAATTTGGGGCTGCCCTCTTTTTCCGGGTCATAGAACAGCAGCAGTGAATCACTTTTTTCAATATGAAATTGATTTTTCATACGGAATTGCCATGGCTTTTCATATGGCCGATGAGAAACAGCATCGACAAAATCAGCTTCCATTAAAATAGATTCATACCATTCTTTATTGGCCTCACTCCAGGATGTCTCTTGCTCTAGAAAAGGTGTAATCACAGCAAGCTTTAAATCGGGATACTCAGTTTCCCGCAGCTCATACACCACTTCAGCTGCCCATAGCTCTGTCCCGAGCTGGCCAGAAATTAATACCCATTCGAGCCCATCCTCAAGCATTCCCTTCAAAGCATTTTGAATAGCCTTTTTTATGTACGGAACGGCTGGATGATTATTTTTGAAAATTCCTAGTTCAAAGGGTTTATAACCTGAAACTGTTACAACTTTAACCATTTTCTCACCACCGATTCCGTTAGTCTAATTCCTATAATTCAATATCAGCAGGACATAAAGAAAAACAAGGGCTTAATAGGCCCTTGTTTGGATGACTATCTAAAAAAACCAGGTCCAGGTCTAGGTCCAAACCCCGGAGGACGAACACCAGGATATCCCATTGGTCCAAAGCCTGGTGTTGGTGCAGGCGGAGGACCTGGTACTGGACCGATGTCAGTTTTTGTCACCTCATTCACAAAAGATTGAGTATGAGGAAAATGATGTTGATACTGATAGTTTGTGTGGTTAACATTCGTTGTATGTGAAGGATGAACAACTGGAACGATGATATTTTCACTACTATGATTTACACAGCATTTTGTCGGACAAACAATTGCCGGTAAAACTCTTGTTGGTCTACAATACATTATATTTTCTCCTTTCATCATAGTTTAACTTACATTAATAACCTATGATAAACGGAGGATTCTTGTACTAATGAATATACCTAAATTTGTCTACCTTGCATTCACTTATGCCGGGTTCCAATTATTCGCATTTTAAAATAGTGCATAAAAATTATCTTTAAAGCTTGTAAAAATAATGGCAGTTAAACCAATTACAACAAAAAAGAGATACAAAATAGCTTTATACATTGTTTCCCGCCTCACTCATTTATATCTTAATCAAATTCGCCCACCGAATTTGCGTCCGAAGGCTAAACTTCATTCAGCCTGAATGAAGTTAAATCCAACAATTTATTATTTTACTCTCTAGCGGGAAGACAAACAACTGTTAATTAGCCTATAAAGCAGCAAATTAATGATAATGACATTATTTTGTCACAATTAATCATATATTCCTTTGTTTCCTCTTCAGTCTGTTGAATCTTTTCAATAATTCATCATGCAACCGTTCATTTTCTCTACTATGAATGTCAAGTGCTCTTTCTGTATAAAAAATAGCTTTTTCGAATGATTTGCAGTGATGCTCAAAGAGTTTTGCCAACTCAATACAAGCATCTATTTGGATAAGCAGGTCACCCTTACTAACAACCTCTTCCCATAGTGTGGCTGCAGCCTTCCAATTCCGTTTCTTTTTCAATTGAAAAGCTAAGGCATGCTTTGCCTTTACTGCTTCTGCATCATTTCCTTCTGATAGCTTAGAAAAGACTATTTCTGCAGCTTCTGTTTCGCCGAGATATGAATACCAGCGGCCCACTTCAAACGTTTCCTTCCCTGTCTGCGTTTGATCAATACCTAAAAGCTGGAAGGTAAGATGCGTATATAGTGAAATTAACGATAAAATATCCTTTTCATTATGCTGAAGAATACCAATCATGCCCTCTGGGTGCTTCCGCTCGACAAAATCAAAATAGATCATCGGTGCTAAAAAACCAGGTATGTCATCCTTTCTTTCAAATGCTAATATTTCTTTTTCTACAGTCGAAAGCTTAACACTTTCCAAGCGATGTTTCCAGATTCTTCTTGCCGCATGATATAGATCAAAATGACCAAAAGGCGGGAGCTTTGGAACATGCTCCCTTATCAGCGTGTGTCTAGTTTTAACCTGCGGCCAATCAAAGGCCTTGCCATTATAGGTAACCATCTTCGCATAATCAATATTTTCTAAAAAGCTCATATATAATGGCACTTCCGAACCTGGCTGTGGCAGAATGTGTTGTTTCAACACGATTTCCTTCCCATTAAAGCTCGCATACCCAAGCAGGAAAATAGTATTACCCGTTCCCCCACCGAGTCCTGTTGTTTCAGTATCGAAGAAAAATAATTCATCAGGCTGATGGCCTTTCGCAGACAGCGGATGCTTCAGGCTGCTATTGTTCCATGCATCTATTGCGAGCAAATAGTCAGCAAAACGGTACTTTCCGTGCAGTGTCTCAAGCGGAAATGTTACTTCCCTAATTAAACAGTAATCCTTATCTGTATAATATGGTGACACACCGTTCTCTTTCCAAATATTTAGGAACGGTATATCACCCCTTTCAACAACAGATCGTGATGGTTGGGGTTCTGGTGCCAATTTATCTGATTCGGTTTTCAAGTGTGGTTTTAAGCGATTTAATTTATTTTTAATAGACATGATTCATTCACCTAGGAAAGAGTTGAATTTTGAAATAAAGCTAGCAGCTTTATTGTATCATGTTTGGCCGATTCCGTTTGTGCATCCATTCCAATGCACGACGGGCAGCCTTGGTCACAAGGACAGCTATTGACCATTTTTTTTGCTTCAAATAAAATCGTTTCGATTCCTTGATAGATTTTATCACTTAATCCAATTCCTCCGGGATACCGGTCATAGAAAAAAATCGTAGGCTTCTCATTATGAGCAGCTTTAACCTGTGGTACAACGTGAATATCCTGGGAATCACACATAACAAACAGCGGCGCAATATGTTTTAGTGAATGGGCCATACCAATTAATCCTTGATCAAGTCTTTCCTCACTAAGACCGCTCATTTCTTTATTTAAGGAAATCCATGCCGAACTCGTATGCAGCTCCTCCTCTGGGAGGGAAATTGGCCCAGAACCGATATTTTCATGTGTCTCAAATTTAATTTTTTTAAAAATGGTCGCCATCGCCAAAACACTCACATCGCCATATCCGATTTCCAGCTGTTCGTTCTTTCGCTGTTTATCAACCTCAAGTACCTTTAGCTCAACAGCTAAATTTGCATCTGTATAGTAATCAACTGCCACTTCGCGGACAAATGCCTTTTTTTCCTCCCAATCAAGTATTTCAACTTGGTATTGAACACCTTGATGCAGGTATATCGCTTCTTCATGCAGAAGAGTCATTGCTGAAAAACGGTCCATTTCACCAATCACCCTCGCATTGGCACTTTCAGAGATATCAATAATTACAACATTCTCTTGTGAAGCAGAGCGCAGTGAAATATTATGGGCTGGGAAGGAATCATTCATCCAATACCATTTATCACCATTTTTATATAAAACTCGTTCCTCGCTTAAATATTCAAGTATCTCACTTGTTTGAAAGCTGCCAAAGTCCTCCCCTTCTTTAAACGGTAGTTCATATGCAGCACATTTCATGTGATCAATTACTATAATCAAGTTATCCGGATTAATCCTGGCACTTTCCGGACTACGGTTAAAGAAATATTCTGGATGTCCAATGATATACTGATCAAGCGGACTTGAACTGGCTACCATTATAACAAGCGATTCTCCGTGCCGTCTCCCTGCTCTTCCAGCCTGCTGCCAAGCACTTGCGATAGTCCCCGGATAGCCTGTCATAATACAGACCTGCAGCTGGCCGATATCTACTCCGAGCTCTAAAGCATTTGTACTCACAACACCATATATATCTCCTGAACGCAAACCATTTTCAATTTCACGCCGTTCCGTCGGCAAATAGCCACCCCGGTAGCCTCTTATCGCTTTTGGTCCCAGCTGATACTTAACGAGCTCTTTTAAGTAGGTCAGTAGAATTTCGACTCTGACTCTGCTACGGGCAAAAACAATCGTTTGAATTTTATTTTTCAACAATTCAGCTGCTAATTTGCGTACCTCTAGTGTGGCGCTTCTACGTATATTGAGCGGTTTATTGACAAGTGGCGGGTTATAAAATAGAAAATGCTTAACCCCGCTAGGTGCCCCATTGTTATCAATAAGGACCATTTGTTTTTCTGTTAAGGTTTCGGCAAGCTCAAGCGGGTTGGCGATTGTGGCAGAAGTACAAATGAAAGTCGGATTACTTCCGTAATACTGGCAAATTCTTCTTAAGCGTCTTATCACATTGGCTACATGGCTCCCAAATACACCCCTATATATATGGAGCTCATCAATAATGACATATTGTAAATTCTCAAAGAGTGAGACCCATTTCGTATGATGAGGCAAAATAGCAGAATGAAGCATATCAGGATTCGTGATCACTATATGTCCTGCCTTCCTTACCTTTTGCCGGATGTTTGCTGGAGTATCACCATCATACGTATAACTATTAATCGAGAGTCCTGCTTCCTGAATTAATTCATTCATTTCACTTTTTTGGTCCTGGGCAAGTGCTTTGGTAGGAAACATATATAATGCCCTTGCATTCGGGTTACGGATAATCGTTTCAAGAACGGGAAGGTTATAGCATAATGTCTTCCCTGAAGCTGTTGGTGTTACTGCTACAATACTTTTGTTTCCCATTACTGATTCATACGCTTCTCTTTGATGAGTGTATAATGTATGAATGCCCCGGCCCTGTAACGCAGCTTTAAGTGAAGGATGGATCGAAGCAGGAAAGTCAACTGTCTTTGCTTCTTTTGCCTCAATGGTCTGCCAATGAACAATATTTTCTTTATATTCATCCGTTAGTTTCAGTTGATTCATTATTTCTTGCAAGCTTTTTCGAAGATTCATTCATTCTCACCTCATAACCCTATTTTATCGAATGAACGTTCGCAATAAAAGAGCTATGATGCATATTATTTATTTTTTCAATCTTAATCATGATTATAAGACGTTTTGTTATCAATTTTTTGTTACAATGGTACTAAGAAATGTGACCGAGGTGTTAGCATGAACAAAGAGCAAATCGAAAATGTTTTATCTGAGTTTTCCCTGTTCCGCGAACTAGACAAACAAGAGATTGATAAAATAGTCGAAATTTCAATTTCAAGAGAGTGGAATAAAGGAAGTCATGTATTTTTACAGGATGAACCTCTTGAAAATGTTTATTTTATATATGAAGGCAAAATTAAAATATATAAAACGGATATTAACGGGAAGGAACAAATTGTTTCGATATTAAAAAAGGGGGAAATGTTTCCCCATGTCGGATTCTTCCGTAAAGGAGGCTATCCTGCATTTTCTGAGGTCCTAGAAAATGCCATACTGGTAGTTGTTCCGATTATCCAATTTGAGCGGGTATTAATTGATAATCCAGAGCTAAGTATCAAGGTTTTTAAGGTATTAGGTGAAAAAATTGTTGATTTACAGGAACGTTTAGAATCACAAATCCTAAATAATACGTACCAGCAAATTATTAAACTTTTGATAAGGCTTGGAAAAGAACATGGACAAAAACTAGAGGACGGTAGAATACTTCTTAAAGGTGAATTTACAAATCGCGATTTGGCTAATATGATTGGAACAACACGGGAAACTGTGAGCCGTACACTAACAAAGCTTAAAAAGGAAAACTTAATTGAAACCGATATAGATAATGATTTATTATTTGATCCAGATATACTAGCTGAGGAATTATTTTCTTGAATAAAATAGTAAGAAAGAAGAGAGCCAATAGACTCTCTTCTTTCTTATATTAATTTAATTGCAGCATTTCTTTCATGTCTTCTTCAGCAGTTCCGATTAGCTTCAAATTAAACGTCTCTTGTAATACATTCATAACACCCTCAGAAATAAATTCAGGTGGTTTTGGTCCAATTCGAATGTCCTGAATTCCAAGGCTGAATAAACCTAGTAAAATAGCAACCGCCTTTTGTTCAAACCAAGATAGAACAATACTAACAGGTAATTCATTGATCTCACACTCGAATGCATCTGCAAGTGCTTTAGCAATTTTGATCGTCGAACCTGAGTTATTACATTGACCTAAATCAATATAACGAGGAATGTCTGTTCCAGGGACCGTGCCATAATCAACATCATTAAAACGGAACTTTCCGCATGAGGTTGTTAAGATTACTGTTTCTGGAGGGAGTGATGTAGCTAATTCACGATAGTATTCCCCGCCTTTTCCAGGAGCATCACAGCCTGCAATGACGAAGAAACGCTTGATTTTGCCTTCCTTAACAGCAGCAATTACCTCTGGTGCTAATCCAAGAACGGTTTCATGATGGAAGCCGGTAAGTAATGTTTCATCTGAATCTATATTTGCTTCTGGAAGCTCTAAAGCACGGTTAATCAATGGACTGAAATCATCATTCACAATCTTCTGGACATTTTCAAGACCAGCCACTTCATAAGAGAACATACGGTCAGCGTAAGTTCCTTTAATCGGCATAACACAGTTTGTCGTTGCCAAAATAGCTCCTGGGAACTTTTCAAATAATCGACGCTGGTCATACCAAGCTTTCCCAATATTTCCTTTCAAATGTGAATATTTCTTCAGTTGCGGATAGCCATGAGCAGGAAGCATTTCGGAATGAGTATAAATATTAATTCCTTTTCCTTCTGTTTGCTTTAACAATTGCTCAAGTGCAAATAAATTATGTCCTGTCACAACAATACTTTTTCCTTCAATCTTGTTTTGGGAAACACGTACAGGTTCGGGTACTCCAAGTAGCTTTGTATGTGCTTCATCAAGTACTTCCATGATACGGACAGCAGATTTGCCGACCTTCATGGCCATCTCAATATGCTCTTGAACATTAAAGTTTGAATTTGTCAATGTCATATACAACGCTTCGTGAGTGGTTGCATCAACAAATGGATCTGTATAGCCTAATTGATTAGCATGTGTCCGATAAGCAGCAATTCCTTTTAAACCGAAAATAATGGTATCCTGCAAGCTGGCAATGGTTTCATCTTTTCCACAAACACCGATTACTTTACATCCCCCTGTAGGTGTTTGCTCACATTGGTAACAAAACATTTTACAAATCCCCTCTCTCACTATCATTCTTTTACAGTTTACTTTCCAGATATTCACACGTACGTGATTTACATCACACCTTAATCGATTGTCATAAATTATTCACTATTAACCCCGTATTTTTTGAATAATTTGTGACAAGTTGTGATTAAAATCCTATCCCCCAAAAAATCACACCGATAACGCTGGTCTATGAACGTGACTTGAACAACAAAAAAACGGTCTTAGATAGACCGCTTTCCACCACTAGTATAAATTAGACTTTAAACATACCGCCGAAGCCCTTTACAACTGACGAAACCTGACTGACGGCATTTATCATCTGCCCGGCAGTGTCCACCATTTTATTAATATCTAATGATCCATCCTGTGATTTAAACGAATTTAATACTGATTTCATACCTGATGGTGGTTTAGCAAGAAAGGAGCCCTTTGGGTATGGATTCATATAAGAGTAACCGTTCGGCTGTACCTGCTGCTGCATTTGACCATAAGTTTCTTGTTTTCCTTGCAGCGGGTTATGGAAAACATTTTGTGAAAAAGAAGAATGGGACGGTACTTGTTGATGATATCCAGCAGCCCCTTGGGCAGGTGGATAAAAATATTGACTTCCTTGAATCGTATAGGGATTCATATATGGAAAATCAATTGCAGGCTGATTCCCATTCATTCCCTGTATGATTGGGTACGGGTGTTGCCTCATTGGCGTAGATTGATAGCCAACGTAATGACCTTGTCTTAACCTCGGACCATACATGGGCATTATCCCTCCTTAAGACTAGTATTATACATTAAATATATGATATGGATGCCCAGATGGTGACAGTGTCAAAATTGTTGTTTTTTTGGGATCGGAGGTTTCAAATCGTGTCTACTGGTGGGGGTTTCTGTCGGAAGTCTAAATATTTTAAAAATATTAGACTATTCCCAATTCATGATAAAATGTAATAAAAGGTAAAGGAGGAGTAAATTATGACTATTCACGAACTTAAATTGAAGTTTCTTCAAATTCGTGATTACTTAACTGATGATGTCAATGAGTTATTGGACTTTACAAAGAAAGAGTATATACAAAATAAAATTTCGATTATTGAGTACCGAAATCTTGTTCGTGAATTAGAAAAATTAGGAGCCAAATTTCCTGATATATTCATCGATAAATCTCTTTTTCATTAAAACCTCAAAAACATAAATAACCCTTCAATCATACAACTCATAGAATCAGCATGACAAACGTTCCTTTAATTGATCCTAACAACGTCTTGGACGGATGAATATAGTAAAAAAGGAAGTTCCCTTCATGCGGATACTTCCTTTTTTTCGGTTTCTATCCATAAATTCCACCATTCTTTTGCTTTCATTCCTTATCTATACTTAATAACTAAGCGTTAATCGTAATGATGTTTTTTTAAGCTGATCTTTACGTTCTATTGTGGAGGACATACTCATTTCAAGGGATTCCAACTGTTTGTCACAAGTATCAAATCGCGCTTCCTGTTTTCTTTGCCATTCATACTGTTGTTGTGACATATTGGTCTTTATTGAAATCTCCAATTGTTCCAGTTGATTATTAATATTCTCAAACATGTCAATTAGTTCTTCTCTTCCAATAACAGTTGTTTTCATTATACTTCTGCCTCCCTTTGAACTTTAGTAATAATAGTAATTCTCCCTATCTTCTTCTCTTCCTTCCTACCTGACAAAACTAGTTATCATTCGGCAAAGGTAGAAGAATTTTTCCTTTATTAACTCTCCTTCGACAAATCAAGAAGCATGAATCCATTCTCAATGTACAAACTAGTAGTGGAGGTGTTGACAATGGGGCAAAAGGAAAAACAAAATAAAGTCCAACCTAAAAAACTTAATGAAACAAAACCAGGCTATGGCGACAAAAAGCTTGAAGGTCCTGATCGTCCTTCAACATAAGTAAGCACTATTAAAGTAAAAAGCAAGGAGTACTCCTTGCTTTTTTCCGTACTTATTCCATTACATGTTTTACTATTGCAAGCCTTTGAATCTGCCTTTGCTTTTGGAAAAACCATTCATTTAATAAAATAGGGTGACGGTGTATCGGTTGATCATACCATGATTTTCTTATTTTCTTTCCGGATGACCAGTCTTCGTACTCCCACAGCTGATGCGCCTCGGGTTCAATAATAGGGAATACCGTACGTAAAAAAGGAGTATCTCTTTTTTTTTGCTTCATAAAATAACACTCATAATCATATCTTGAGCCTGTATGAATAGTTTTAGAAGCAAACTGATAAAAAGAAGGAAAAAGTTGTTCATTAAACAGAATTGAGGCAATTCGTTTACCAAGATCAATCCTTTTATGGACATTCTTAAATCCATTGACGCTTGCCCCATATACATTTCCTGAACAGGTTGGCAGCAGGATTGAACTAAAATGAAGAAAATCCTGGAAAAAATAAATAAATGTTCGAAATACATTTTTTTGAAAATACGGATGACAAATAACCGGCTTATGAATGACATGCTGTTCATTAACAATGAGAGAAATAAGTAATCGCTTATGATTTCGATGGTTCCAGAAATAATTCCATTCCCTTTCCATAAATGCAGAAACATGAAAGTACTTTAATAAATGAAACATTGCCTTTTTACCTTTCGTCGAATAATGATATAGCAATAGCTGTGGAAAGGCATCTTGGAAAATCAGCCAATTCGCTATTTCATATGTGTAGAAAAGCTTATCCCTTACTCCTTTCTCTAAAAGCAGAGGAAACCAGAGCCCCTCGAGATCACACATATTCCATCCGGCATTGCGCGAGACCATAGAAGCTAGAAAGGCCCAATGAATTTCCTGATGCTGCCTATAATAACGAAAATAAGCATCCGTCCGGGATATGTTATCAAGATTATAGATCTTTGTTTCATTTCTAATCGTTTGTATCAGTATTCGCTCATTTGCTGTTAATGTTTGTGGTGCTGGAATTAGTCTCATTCTCCTATTCACAACCTCATATTTCTGATAATAAACAGCTGTAATCTAAGGCTTCATCGCAATTAGTTGTACTAGTATCGTTTGTTAAATGATTCTTTTTATTCAACATGAACGGGCAGATATTTGTTATTATTAGTAATAGCATGTGAGGTGAATAGAATGACTTTCCATTATCCAAATGGTAAGCGATATGTAGCTGCTGCATCTGAAACAGCTGGCCGAAATTCTACGGACAAAAAATGGTCCTACGGAAAAAGGGGAATGACATTAGAGGAGGACATAAATGAAACAAATCAATATTATTTAGATCGGGGGCTTGCTGTCATTCATAAAAAGCCTACACCCGTTCAGATTGTGGATGTGAACTATCCAAAAAGAAGTGCCGCAGTTATAAAAGAGGCATATTTTAAACAGGCATCAACAACTGACTACAATGGCATATATAAAGGAAGATACATTGATTTCGAAGCAAAGGAAACAAAGCTTGAAACCTCTTTCCCGCTTAAAAACTTTCATGAACATCAGATTGTACATATGAAACAAGTATTAGCACACGGAGCGATTTGCTTTGTCTTACTCCGTTTTTCATTGACAGACGAAGTTTATTATCTAAAGGCAGAGCATCTCCTGTTTTTTTGGCAGAGGATGTTGGATGGAGGAAGAAAATCGATTACAAAAACAGAAATAGAAGACCTCGGGTCCTTGATTCCCCTTGGTTTTCAGCCGAGAATTGATTATATTAAAATCATCAATAATTTATACAAATTTTAAATAAGAATGAATCGTATTCACGTTGGTTTTATTAGAAAGGAAGGAATGAGTTATGACTGAAAAATATCAATCGAGGGAGGAGCGTCGAAAACAGCAGGATGCTGCCAAAAGCAAGCAAAAAGGAAAGAAAAAGTCTAAGGGCTCATTAGTTAAACGGGTTTTTCTTATATTAGCAGCCCTCGGTATTATTGGAATAATTGGCGGGGCAGCTACGTTTGCTTTCATGGTAAAAGACGCACCAAAGCTTGATACAAATACATTAAAAGCGGCAATACCTTCGGAAATTTACGATACAGATGGAAAATTAGTCACCGAAATTGGGACACAGAGACTTGAGTATGTTGAGTATGAGGATATTCCTGAACTTGTCAGAGATGCCGTGATCGCTACAGAAGACTCACGTTTTTTCAAACATCACGGGGTCGATCCAATTCGTTTAGGGGCAGCCGTCATTGCTAACTTTACACAAGGCTTTGGAGCTGAGGGTGCAAGTACCATCACTCAACAGGTAGTAAAGAACTACTTTTTAACAGCTGACAAAACGATATCCCGTAAAGCACAGGAAGCATGGTTATCCATTCAGCTAGAACGAAAGTATACAAAAGAGGAAATTTTCGAGTTATACGTTAATAAAGTGTTTATGTCGGAAAGAACGACTGGAATTGGGACTGCCTCACAGGTCTATTTTGGAAAGGATTTAAGTGAATTAACCCTTCCGGAGGCAGCATTGATTGCAGGAATGCCGCAAAGCCCTAATAATTATAACCCATTTGACCATCCGGATAGAGCAGAAAAACGTAGAAATGTTGTGCTTTCTTTAATGAACCAGCATGGTTATATTTCTGAAAGTGAAATGAAGGAGGCACAGGCTGCTTCTGTCACTGATTCACTTGTCAAAGAAGAGGAACGTACGCAACAAGGCGATATTCCTTATGATTCCTTTATTGGTCAGGTAATAAAAGAAATCGAGGACAAATATCCTGAATTGAATGTATACACAGATGGTTTAAAGGTTTATTCAACACTTGATACAAAGGCACAGGACTATGTCGATCAAATTATGTATGAAAACGAAATTGTACCATTCCCTGATGATAAATTTCAGGCTGGCATCACCCTATTAGATACGAAAACTGGCGAGATACGAGCACTTGGAGGCAATCGAAATAAGGATATTGATTTCGGCTTAAATTATGCAACCTCTGTTCCACGACAACCAGGTTCAACGATTAAACCGGTACTTGATTATGCTCCAGCTATTGAATATTTAAAATGGGGAACGTATGAAACCATTGTTGACGAACCCTATAAATATTCTACCGGTCAAACGATTAATAACTGGGATCATAAGAATTTAGGTCCGTTATCCATGCGGGAAGCACTCGCCCGATCAAGAAATGTTCCAGCCCTAAAGGCCTTACAGGAGGTTGGTTTAGAGCGGGCACATGAATTTGCAAATGAACTTGGTCTAAATCTAGAGGAAATGGTTGAATCAAATGCAATTGGCGGTCTTAAAAATGGTGTTACTTCCCTGCAAATGGCCGGAGCCTATAGTGCATTTGGGAATAACGGCTATTATACTGAGCCGCATTCCGTAAAGGAAATTGAATTCCGCGACGGTACGAAAATTAATATGGCACCAAAAACAGAAGTCGCAATGAGCGATTATACTGCTTTTATGATAAGTGATATGTTGAAAAGCGTCCTAACGGCATCTTATGGTACAGGTCAGCGGGCAAATGTACCGGGACTTCCTGTAGCCGGAAAGACAGGAACCACTAACTACTCAAATGATGAAATGAAAAAATTTGGTATCACATCAAATGGCGCTGTACCTGATGCATGGTTTGTCGGATATTCAACCAATTATACAGCGGCCATCTGGACTGGCTATGAAGAACGAAAAAATGCCATACTTCCAGGAAAAGATCAACAAATTGCAATGAGAATTTTCAGTAACTTAATGGAATATGTCTCAGAAGGCAAAAAAACAGCTGATTTTACGGTTCCAAAGACAGTTACAAAAGTAAGAGTGGAAAAAGGTTCAAGACCAGCAAAGCTTGCCAGTGACTATACGCCTGACAGTCAAGTGATTTATGAATATGCTGTTAAAGGAAATGCACCGAGTGCAGTGTCAACTAAATATAAAAAACTAGCAGGTCCTTCTGGTGTCTCCGCCGTTTATGAAGAACAAACCAATGAAATTGTCTTGTCATGGTCAGGCGGTGAAGATGCTACTCAATATAAGGTTTCTGTATCGCTTAATGGCGGTGCTGAACAAGCATTGAGTACTACATCCGAAACTGGGCTACGAATGTCTAATCCAGAGCCCGGTGGTACCTATACATTCAAGGTCATTGCTGTGAGAGATGACCAGCAAAGTAACCCTGCTACAACAAGCGTGACTATCCCTGGTACGGACCAGCAGAATCAAGAAGATTTGGAAGACGATAACGAAAACAATAATGGTACAAACCCTGGAAACACTAATGGAAATTCAGAAAATAATAATGGAAATGAGAACGGCAATAATGGGAATGGGAATGCAAATGGAAACAATGGGAATAACGGGAATGGGAACAATCAAACCAATCCAGGTCAAACCCCTCCATCCCCTGATGATGCTGCTGAGGATGTTGACGTCCCGATTGACAATCAGCAGCCTGGAACCCAAAGCAATAGCCCGGCACCAGTCCAATAAGTAATCAATATAGAAAAAGCGTCTAAAGCTGTTAGTCAGCTTTTAGACGCTTTTTTTGATTCATGATTATCTGCTGTTTTACAAATATTTTTTCCATTTCCACAATTAGCTCTGTTAATTGAATATATGAATGGTACTTATTTGGATAGGATAGGATAAAATCAAGTCTTTCTTCCCAATTCACCGGTTTATTTTCAAGAACTACCTCTTTGTTGATTTTCCATAAAACTGGTGAACCATTACACCAATAGAGGAGCTCAAGAAACAGTCCTATCCCCTTTTTCATCGGCTCTACCGTACCTGCTTGATCCCGGATAGAAAACGTTTCATGTAAATCAGCTTTAATGATTTCCCATTGCTTAAGCACTTCTAGTACCGTGCTAGCGGACATTTGCCATGGTTTCAGCATATCACATCCTTGGATGTATGCTGCATCATATAACAACGGGAAATGTGCTTGAAATTCATGATCCTGTATTTCCTGCAAGCTGTTATTTATTTGGATTGAGAACCTGGACCATTCAACAGGAAAGGAAAGCAGCTGCCCCATTAGGAAACCTCCTTTCCCTTCATGCGTTTCTTCCCTTCACGGCATAATTCCAATAAAGGACATGATGGACATTGAGGATTTTGTGCTTTGCAGTGATATCTCCCAAAGAAAATCATTCGGTGATGCGTAACGGACCATTCTTCCTGCGGAACCTTTTTCATTAATGTTTTTTCTACTTCCAGTACGGAATCTTTATAACGGCAAAAGCCTAGCCTTTTACTGACTCGTTCAACATGTGTATCAACCGCAATCGCAGGGATATCAAATGCAACTGATACCACGACATTCGCTGTTTTTCTGCCTACACCAGGTAAATTGATTAGTTCATCACGATTTCTCGGCACCTCTCCATGATAATGGTCAAGTAACATCCTACAAAGCTTTTGAATATTTTTCGCTTTATTCCTGTATAAACCAATAGAACGAATATCCTGCTCCAGCTCCTCAAGGGGAACATTTATGTAGTCCTCAGGAGTTTTATACTTCTCAAACAGCCCTTTTGTTACTTTATTAACCAATACATCCGTACACTGAGCTGACAGAGCAACGGCAATGACTAGCTCAAATGGATTGGCATGATTCAATTCACAATGTGCGTCGGGAAACATTTCCCCCATCTTATCTAAACAAAACCTAATTTGACTCTTATTTAACATTTTTTCAACCTATTAGACCTTTCACTTAATTAATAGTAATAGGAAATCCCCAAGTATGCCGATAAAGAATTAGTTTTCAAGCCAGTTATAGAATGGGAGTGAACCAGTATTTTTTGCAGGTTCTTTTGGTTTATTTTTCTGCTGATGCTGCCTAAATTTTTGGCCATAGCTTTTAGCCTGCTCAATTGTTTTAATTCCATTTTTCTTCCATTCGAAAAGTATACGATCAATATAACGAAAATTTAATTTACCTGAAATGACTGCCTCCCTAAGCGCAGATTTAATGATAACTGCATCATGATGGTCATCATCAAGCCACATAGCAAGTGTCTCACATTCGAACGGTGACAAGGGTCTACCGAATTCCTGTTCAAAACTAGTATATAAATCTGTTTCCTCTTGTTGAGTCGCATGAACCTCTTCTCGTTTTTGCTGTAGTAAAAAGTAATCGATACATTTTTCCCAAAGCGGCTCAATCGAATACTTTTCATAACGAATTCCATCACTTGTAAATCCATCATTTATTTCAATAAATCCCTTTTGAATTAACTTTCGTAATAGTTCCGAGCATTCGGAAACGGAAATTGTCATAGTGGAAGAGAGCTCAGCAGGAGTAGGGAATTCATTTCCTTTTTCAATAAAAGAGATCATTTGCAGTAGAAGCACAAGCTCGTGCTCATTTAATTTCATTTCTTTATATTGTGTTAACAGGACGGTCGGAATCGTAATCTGGCCTTCCTTAAGCCAATTTAATAAATCAATTTTACTCATGTAATGAACACCTCCTTATTAGTATATCATGAAGTATTTACGTAAGTAAGGTGAATGACAGGGAGCTTTACCAAATTAAGAGAGACCTGCCTAAATGAAAAAATCCGCACTATTTCGTTGCGGATTTTTCCGTTTAACATAGCTATATTTTATGGGTAAAGACGGTTTAATAGACGAGGGAATGGAATTGTTTCACGGACGTGTTCAACACCACTTATCCATGCAACTGTTCTTTCCAGACCAAGTCCAAAGCCCGAATGTGGGACAGATCCATATTGACGAAGCTCTAAATACCATTTATAAGCATCTAAATTTAATTGATGCTCCTCCAATCGTTTTTTCAGCAATTCTGCATCATGAACACGCTGAGAACCGCCAATAATTTCCCCATAACCTTCCGGGGCAATCAAGTCGGCACACAGTACGACCTCTTCTCTATTTGCATCAGGCTGCATATAGAATGGTTTTAATGATGTTGGATAATGTGTGATAAAGACCGGCTTCTCATAGCTTTCTGCAATGGCCGTTTCATGCGGAGCACCAAAATCATCCCCCCACACAATATCATTAAACCCTTTTTCATGTAACAGCGTAAGTGCATCATCATAGGTGATTCGAGGAAATGGCGCAGTTATTTTCTCTAGCTTACTTACATCCCGGCCAAGTGTTGTTAATTCAAGGTGGCAATTTTTCAATACCGACTGAACAATATAGGAGACATAGTCTTCCTGTACCTTTAGATTGTCATCGAATTCGCAAAAGGCCATTTCAGGCTCAATCATCCAAAACTCAATTAAATGGCGGCGTGTTTTTGATTTTTCAGCTCTAAAGGTTGGGCCAAATGAAAATACTTTACCTAATGCCATTGCCGCTGCTTCCATGTACAATTGTCCGCTTTGTGATAAATAAGCATCTTCATCAAAGTATTTTGTTGCAAACAATTCTGTTGTACCTTCCGGTGCACTTCCCGTTAAGATGGGAGGATCAACCTTCACAAAACCATTGTTATTGAAAAATTCATAGGTGGCACGGATAATCTCGTTACGAATTTTCATTACAGCATGCTGCCGTTTGGAACGGAGCCATAAATGGCGGTGATCCATTAAAAACTCTGTTCCATGCTCCTTTGGCGTGATTGGATAATCAACGGAATGATGAATTACTTCAATTCCATTAACATGCAGTTCATATCCAAACGGGGAACGTTCATCCTTTTGTACAACACCAGTTACATATAATGAGGACTCTTGTGTAATGGATTTGGCTGTTTGGAAAACCTCTTCAGGTACCTCTGCCTTTGTAATGACACCTTGGATAAAGCCTGTTCCATCACGCAGCTGTAAAAAGGCTATCTTTCCACTTGAGCGTTTGTTTGCTACCCAAACACCTATCGTTACTTCCTGATCAACATATTTATCAACTTCAGCGATTGTTGTTTTAATCACGTTACATGTTCCCTCCAGAAACTATAAAAATCAACTATGTATCGTATTTAATTATACCTTTCCCCTCAATGACAAGCAAATCGGTGCATAAAGTGTAAAATAAGCGGATTTAAACAAAAAAAGGCGAAAAACTCAAGGTTTTATCGCCTTTTTTATCTTCTAGATAAACGGTTGCTTATTTTGAATTCTTTTCGACAAATTCCTTGATACGAGCAACTGCTTGCTCTAATACTTCAAGTGATGTTGCATAGGATAAGCGGATATTTTCTGGAGCTCCAAAACCAGAGCCTGGAATTACCGCAACCTTTGCGTCATTAAGCAATGCAGTTGATAATTCATCAACACTACTATAGCCTGTAAGTTCAGCAGCCTTTTGTGCATTAGGGAAAAGATAAAAAGCACCCTGTGGTTTAATACAAGTAATCCCAGGAATTTGTACTAATTGATCATAAATGATATTTAAACGCTCTTCAAACGCTTTACGCATCATTTCAACATCATCCTGTGATCCGCTATAGGCCGCAATGGCACCATATTGAGCTGTTGTTGTCGGATTTGATGTACTATGACTCGCAAGGTTTGTCATTGCTTTAATAATTACTTTATTTCCTGCAGCGTAACCAATTCTCCAGCCGGTCATAGAATGAGATTTGGAAACCCCGTTGATGATGATTGTTTGTTCTTTTAATTCAGGTGAAATTTGTGCTATTGAGATATGTTCATTTCCGCCATAAATTAGTTTTTCATAAATTTCGTCAGAAACAATCAGCACATTTTTAGCTAAACAAAGTTCACCGAGTGCTGATAGCTCTTCTTTTGTATAAATCATACCTGTTGGGTTGCTTGGCGAGTTGATAATTACAGCTTTCGTTCTATCCGTAATTACTTCAGCAAGCTGCTCAGGGGTTATTTTAAATTGATTGCTTTCATATCCCTCCACATATACAGGTACACCACCAGCCAGCTTTACTTGCTCTGGGTAGCTGACCCAATATGGAGTTGGGATAATGACCTCATCACCGTCATCCAGAAGAACTTGGAATAACGTATAAAGTGCATGTTTAGCACCACTAGCCACCATTATTTCTGTTACATCATAATCTATACCTTGGTCTCTCTTGAACTTCTTTGCAATTTCTTCTTTTAAAGCAGGCAATCCAGCAGACGGAGTATATTTTGTGTGACCCTCATTCATTGATCTTACAGCTGCATCAATAATATGCTGAGGAGTATTAAAATCAGGTTCACCGGCACCAAGACCTATGACATCATGACCTGCTGCTTTTAGTTCTTTTGCTTTAGCCGTAATCGCTAATGTAGTTGATGGAGTTAATGATTTTACTCTTCCAGCCAGTTTCGCTTCCATTTGTTTCCTTCTCCTTCTATCATGAATATATGTGATCTGCTATGGTAACAGATTTTCCCTTAGAAATTTTCAATTTTCTTCAGCCATTCCCCTGTTTCAAAAACGATGGAATGATAATTCAACAGGTTTTCTTTTGTACGAGAATGGATTTCCCAGAGCGGAATACCATTTTCCATGCCTAACTTAACAGAGATAATTTCAGGGGAATTCATTTCAGCTAGGACCTTTTTTATTGCCTGATCACGGGAAAGTCCATCAGATGATTTTTTAACGATGATCTTCCCTTTCTTTTCTGGTATCCAGGCAATTAGTTTTGTCCCTTTATTATTTTCTCCCTGTACAACATAATAGGTTTCTTCTCCATTATATAAGCTAAATTCAGTAACTTCTGCTATATCTGTAGCTTCTATTGCTTTATGCACAGCTGCTTCCTCTGCCTGTTTAACAGGTTTAACAGCAGATAAATAAATTGCAGCAGCCGTTATGATTACTGCTATGAATAAAATACTTAAAATGACCAACCACTTTTTCATGTTATCACTCTTTATCTAACGAAAGTGCACTGAAAAATTCAGGCGCATTCCTTTCTTTTTATGTACGAAAGATGTAACGACAGCCTTAGATTGAAATATCTCCTCACTCTCGACAAAATTTACTACTTATATCGTCACTTTATGAAGGTTAAAATAACGAAACAGGATAGCCTTATGAATTATTATAACAGCTTACATGTAAATTAGTTCAATTTTTAATTAAATTTATTCTAGTTCAAACCGTCCTTTTAGGCTGCTTAACAGCAGCCCTTTTTTATGGAATGACTTTATCAATCAGACTGTTGATGTTACAGCCATTTATGAATGAAATGAACCGTATCATCGATGTTCATTTTCTTTGCTTTTACCTCTGGTAATGAATCAAGAAAAACCTTTCCATACTGTGTTGACACAATCCGACGATCAAACAAAATCATGATGCCTTTGTCATTTTTTGTTCTTATGAGCCGACCAAAGCCTTGCTTAAACCGCAGCACAGCTTCCGGCAAGGAATAATCATAAAACGGATTCCCTCCATTTTTTTTGACATTGTCACATTTAGCCTCTGCCAATGGTTCATCTGGCGGAGAGAAAGGCAATCTGACCATAATGAGACATGAAAGATCCTCACCTGGAATATCTATTCCTTCCCAAAAACTGCTTGTTCCAAGTAGAATCGCTTTGTCAAAACGTTGAAAATTTTTCACAAGCCTTGTTCTGCTGCCACCAGTAATTCCTTGTGCTAGTATGGAATATTCCTGCAAAAAACCACTTTCCTTTATTAGCTCATATGTTTTGCGGAGCATATCATATGAGGTAAATAAAATCAGCAAGCGTCCATTTGTTGCTTCTGCAATCGAAATAATATGGGCCGATATCGCAGAAACATACTCCTGTATTGGAACAGTATTTACCTCCGGCAGGTCGTTCGAAATGATAAGCTGTACCTGCTTCCCATAATCAAAGGGTGAGGGAATCTGCTCATAATGACAGGGCTCAGTATGTAAGCCAAGAGCATGTGCTGTATAGTTGAATGAACCCTTTACGGATAACGTGGCTGAGGTTATAATCACACTCTTTTTTGCTTGAAATAAATTTTCTCTAAGCTGCCTTGAAACAGAAACAGGCTGCGAATACAGGGTGGTTCTGTTTTGCCAGGAACGAGTATCGACATCAATCCAAGAAACATCTTCAGATGTATTTTGATGGATGATTTTCCTTAAACACTGCCTTAGTTTTTCACTATCCTCCAGCCATGATGCTGTTTCATGCATAATTGATTTTTGCAGCAAGTCCTTGTCATTCCCTCTTTTCAACACTTCAAAACGAGCTGTTATCTCCTTCGCAAAATCCGTTAACAGAAATAAAAAATGCTCTGCCTTTGCTTGAAAGGCCTTTGCTTCCTTCGTCATATCAAAATGGAATGGACAATTGACTTTACCTTGGAGCCTATTTTTTACACTATTTTTTGCTATCATGGCAAGAATGGAAAACATTTCATCCATAGCAAATAATAATTCTGACATGATTTCATTCAGTTTCTGTGTATGAAGCAAGCCAACGTAGCTTCCATCATTTGTTTGCAATATTTTTTCTATTTTATGGGCCAGCATTTTCTGCTCAGATAAGCCCATTTGCTGAAGAAAAAATCGAGTAGAGGCATAATCCAATTTGCTGCCAAAATATTTCCCTGAAACCTTTTCAAAATGATGTCCTTCATCAATAATAATATAATCTGACTGTGGAAGCAGCGGTTTATCTGCTGCAAGACTAGATAGCAGCATGCTGTGATTGGTAATAATGATGTCAGCTTTTTGCGCTTTTTCACGCATATTCAAGTAAAAGTCTCTAGTTTCCATCGATTTATTTCGATTAAAGACACTTTCATCCTGTTTGATTCTATGCCAGAATAACCTTCCACCGCTTGATAGATTTAGCTCATCACGATCACCCGTTACGGTTTCCGTCAGCCAAACCAGAATTTGCATTTTCGTTAACGTAGTATCGTAATTATCTTCGTCTTCCAACATGAGTTTTGCAAACTTCTCAATGCTAATATAATGACTTTTCCCCTTCATTAATACAGTTTGAAAAGAAAAATCGACAGCCTTTGCTAATAGCGGTATATCCTTTTGCAGCAGCTGCTCCTGAAGCTGAGTCGTATACGTACTAATAATGACTGGCTCACGGCTTTCTACGGCAGTGAAAAGTGCAGGTAATAAATAGGCAAATGACTTGCCCACACCAGTACCAGCTTCAACCATTGCATGCCGTTCATGCTGAAAAGAATGATAGACAATATCCATCATTTGATACTGTCCCTGTCTTGACTCGAAGGCTGGAAAAGCTTTTTTCAATAGGGCTTCTTTATCATAATCATGTAAGGGATACGTAACTGAATCTCTTTCCTGGACAACTCTTTCATGAGGGGATTTTTTAATACAAATGCCACGATACTCTTCAAGGTTGTTCGGAACGTTTTCAATCAGTTTTTCCCTATCCATTATTATTTCTTCCAATATATCAATTAAATCACTTTTTAAACCACCTGATAGATGATGAAGCTGCTTAATCGTTTGTAGCGGAAGATCTCGCAGGCGATCAAATAAGATAAGTAAAAGTTCACTCGTTACATATGCGTCACTATCGGCTTGATGTGGTCTATCGTGATGTAGACCTTCTTGTAATGCAAGGTCCGATAATTTATAGCTGTCACTTGATGGAAGGATAATTCTTGCCATTTCAACCGTATCAAGAACAGGACCATAAAATCCTTCATAGCCAGCCATAATTAATTCTTCCTGTAAAAAGGATAAATCAAAAAGCACATTGTGAGCGACAAAAAATGCATCATTCAGCATTTCGATTACTTTTGGGGCAATCTCAGCAAATTCAGGTGCATCCTTTACCATCTCATCTGATAGTCCAGTTAATTCTTCAATAAATATAGGTATAGGGTGTCCAGGATTAAGCAATGATGAAAACTGCTCTACTATTGTATTGTTTTCAATCACAACTGCTGCAAACTGAATAATTCTATCTCCTTTTTTTACTGAATTCCCCGTTGTTTCCAGATCAATCACTACATATTTATTACTCATTTAATTACACCTCAAACATTCCGTTTCCAGATCAAACTAGAATGTGGTCTACACTTTTTATATTGTTAAACCGTATCATATTTTATCAAATATGAAAAGCTGACTCATTAGAGTCAGCTCACAAAATTACATAATAGTCATTTCCGGTTCAGCATGGATTAGTTCTTTAATCCGATTACCCTCACCCATGATAGCCACTTTTGGAGTATGTGCAGCTACCTTGTCCTCATGTACTAGGGCATAAGAAATTATGATTACGGTATCTCCAGGCTGTACTAGACGCGCTGCAGCACCATTTAAGCAAATTGTTCCCGTACCTCTTTGACCTGGAATAATGTATGTTTCAAAGCGTGCACCGTTATTGTTATTAACAATCTGCACCTTTTCATTTCCAACCATTCCAACCGCATCGATAATATCTGAATCGATTGTGATACTTCCAACGTAATTTAAATTTGCTTCTGTAACCGTTGCACGATGGATTTTACCATTCATCATGGTGCGAAACATACGGCTTCCTCCTATTCTTCTACTAAAATAACATTATCTATTAAACGTGCTTTTGTAAATTTAACGGCCAAAGCAATGATATACCTGCCCTTAATTATTTCCATATTTTCTAGACCCGGATAGGTTAAAATACTAATATAATCAATTTCCCCGGACGTTTCCGTTTTGATTCTGTCTGTAATTGCATTGACTATACTTTCCGGATTATCTTCACCGGCTTTAATTAGGTCAACAGCCATTAATAGACTGCTATATAGTGCAGGTGCTTCTGCACGTTCTTTTTCCGTTAAATAAACATTCCGTGAGCTTTTCGCCAGGCCATCATGTTCCCTGACCGTATCCACTGGAACAATTTGCAATGGAAAATTATAATCATTCACAAGCCCGTCAATAATAGCTAGCTGCTGTGCATCCTTTTTTCCAAAATAGGCCTTATCAGGCTGTACAAGATGAAACAGCTTTGTCACGACAGCTACAACCCCATCGAAATGTCCTGGACGAGATTCACCGCATAAGACATCCGTCCTTTTATTGACTGTCATTGTAACGGAAAGTTCATTTGGGTACATTTCAGTTACAGAAGGATAAAAAATAATATCTACGCCTTCTTCGCCTGCTACCTTTTGATCCTGTTCAAAATCTCTTGGGTATGTCTCTAGGTCTTCATTTGGTCCAAATTGTAATGGATTCACAAAAATACTTAGGACAACGATTTGATTCTCCTGCCGTGCTTTCTTTAATAGGGCACGGTGTCCTTCGTGGAGATAGCCCATTGTTGGTACAAAACCAATTGTATTTTGCTGAGATTTTTCAGCCTGTATGGCTTCCTTTAGTTCAGAAATGGTTGTAATAACTCTCATTATTTACCACCATAAAGAGTTTGCAACTCTTCCTCAGCCATTGTGTAGCTATGCTTCTCACTAGGAAATTCCCTTGATTTTACTTCTTTGACATACTGTTTAAGCCCTTCTATAGCTACACCGTCTATAGAGCAATACTGTTTCACAAATTTTGCCACACGTTCAACACCATAGCCAGCCACATCATGATAAACAAGAACTTGTCCATCGGTTCCGTCTCCTGCACCGATTCCAATTGTCGGAATGGAAAGCAGACTGCTTATTTTCGTTGCTAATTGTTTTGGCACACATTCCAATACAATCATAAAGGCGCCAGCTTCTTCACATTTCTTAGCGTCCTCTATCAGTTTTCTTGCTGCTTCTGCATCTTTCCCCTGTACTTTATAACCGCCTAAAACGCCAACAGATTGCGGAGTTAAACCAAGATGAGAGCATACTGGAATACCAGCTTGTGTCAAGGCTTTAATATGTTCAAGCACACCATCAGCGCCTTCAAGCTTTACTGCATTTGCGCATGCTTCCTGCATCATTCTTGTGCTTGTCAATAGGGTGTCTCTCGTTGATAAATGATAGCTTGCAAATGGTAGATCAACGATTGTGAATGTATTCTTCGCACCTCTTTTTACTGCCTTCGTATGGTGGATCATATCCTCTACAGTAACAGGTATTGTTGAATCATATCCCAGTACAACCATTCCCAGAGAATCACCAACAAGAATGACATCCGCCTCTGCTTGCTCTGCATGCTTTGCTGATGGAAAATCATAAGCAGTAATCATTGCAATAGCTTCACCGTTTTTCTTCATTTTCAAAAAGTCAGTTGTTTGCTTCATTCCATTTCCTCCTGTTAGGAAGAGGCATAACACGTTTGCAGATATATAAAAAATCCTTCTACGCAAGCAGAAGGATTTTAAATGTAAATTACGTGTTTTATCCCTCTGTCCTGGTCCATTTTTTCGGATCTAGGCAGATATTATTATTGATTCATTTTTCTTGCATTGGTGCAGTTCACAACAATGATACCGCCCATAAGAAATTATAACAGATGTAATTTATTTTTGACTATAACAATATACAATTTTCGCAATAATTTGTCTATCTTTGTCACTACATCTCTATATCAGCAGAATATACCAAATGGACTTTACCCGTCTCATCCTCCATCATCAAAGCGCCGTCATCTGTTATTCCTAGCGCTTTACCGTATAAGTCACCTTGCAGCATCCTGGCCGTAATCATCTTCCCAATACTGACTGCATAGCTTTCCCATAATTGTTTTATAGGATAGAAGCCTTCTGTTAAATAAAGATCATAAAGATATTCAAGCTTGGCTAATACCAATTTGATTAATTCAGCCCGGTTTATAACTTTACCTGTTTCAATTCTTAATGAGGTCGCAATCGTGCGGAGTTCTTCAGGATATCCCTCTAACTCCTGATTGACGTTCATTCCAATTCCAATAATTACGGAATTAATTCGATCACTTTCTGCCTGCAGCTCTGTTAAGATTCCAGTAATCTTTTTGCCATTGATGAGAATATCATTTGGCCATTTTATTTGCGGCTTTAAAGAAGCTATTTCCTCAATCGCCTGTACAACTGCCACAGCCGTTACCAAGGTTAATTGCGGCGCCTTTTGCGGTAAAAGGTTAGGACGGAGGATGACACTCATCCATACACCTGTGTATTTTGGAGAGAACCAGGTACGGGCCATTCTGCCCCGCCCACTAGTTTGTTCTTCTGCGATGACAACCGTGCCTTCAGGAACACCGTCAAGACTTAGCTGCAGGGCAATTTTCTGCGTGGAATCTACGCTTTCCTCATAGTGTATATTTTGGCCGAGCCTTTTTGTCATCAGGCCAAGCCGAACCTCATTAGCTGTTATTTTTTCCGGCACCTTCACAATTCGGTATCCTTTACGTCTAACTGCTTCGAGCTCAAAGCCTTCCTTGCGGAGTTCTTCAATATGCTTCCAGACTGCCGTTCTGGAACAGCCGATTAACTCAGCTAAATACTGACCGGACAAAAAATCCTCGTTGCTGTTGGTAAAAGCATCAAGCAGTCGTTTTCTTAACTCTGATTCCACTTAAACAGCCACTCCCTTATTGATTCTCTTCTATTATCAACTTCACCAGTTAAAACAGCTTTCTCTACTTTTTCTAGTGTTTCTTTGACCCATGGTCCGCCTTTTTGACCGTTCCACTCAATTAAGTCATACCCGCTCACATCTAGTTCTTGACGATCCTTAATGACAAGATTTTCATGTCGCTCTCTAACATTATGTAAAGATTGTATTAATGGCTGATGGTTAAAAATATTAAAAAGCCTTTCAGCAGGCAAAGCATACTGGAGGCCAGCCATATATAAGCTTTCCGTATTCCACTGTGATTGCAGCCTGTACTGTAACCAGCTTGTTATTGATTTAACCTGCTTTATTTTTTTTACCGGCAGCTTCCATTGCCTTAAAAACCTATCAGCAGCATCGACTTGAATTTCCATTAAACATAACAGAAAAGACCACATTTCACTTAATGATAATTCCTCAATATCATACTGAAGCATTTGGACCAAGGCCTTTTCTTGATTTCTCATGCCTGGCAAAAATTGAAACAACCCGGAATCAAGTAAAAGCTGAAAAGCAGCCTTACGATTTTCACCTTGAAGTAATTTCTCAAACTCTACGGTTTTTCGTTCTATTGCAATATTTTCTAACAGATTGGCATTTTCCTTTAATGCAAAAAAGGTTTTCTGTTCAATTGAAAAGGATAATTGGCTTACAAAACGGACAGCTCTCATCATCCTTAAGGCATCTTCATGAAAACGCTCTGCTGCTGAACCGACCGTTTCAATGATCCTATCTTTAATCGCTGCCTGACCACAAAATGGATCAATGATTTGACCTTCCTTGTTCATGGCGATGCTATTCATCGTAAAATCCCGGCGCTTTAAATCCTCTTCCAGGCTACGAATAAAGGTTACATCACTAGGTCTGCGAAAATCATTGTATTCTCCATCTGTACGAAAAGTTGTAAGCTCATACGATTCCTTTTCCCATAATACAACAACCGTTCCATGTTCAATACCGACGTCGATTGTCTTTTGAAAAATCCGCTTCACCTCTTGTGGTGTAGCTGAGGTTGCTATATCGACATCAGCAATTTCTTTACCCAGAATGTAATCACGAACACACCCGCCTACAAAATAGGCTTCAAAACCGGCTTCTTCAATTCTCTCAAAAAGAGGGATGGCTCTTTTAAAAATCGGCATCATCCCACTTCACCACTTTTCAATAATTGATAATAAATTTGTTCATATTGTTCAACAATCGTTTCAGCTCGAAAATGTTCATTTACAATACGAATGGAATTCTGCGAAAACTGTCTATGCATTTCTTCGTTTTTTAGGAGTTGAACAGCCTTCTCAGCTACATGTTCGATATTACCTAACTCACATAAAAAACCATTTACCCCGTCTTGAATCACTTCGGGAATGCCGCCAATATTTGTCCCAATACAAGGCACCCCGCAGGCCATTGCTTCAAGAGCAACCAGCCCAAAGCTTTCTTTTTCTGATAGCAAAAGCATAAGATCACTAATGGAATAAAGTTCCTCGAGATTGTCCTGCTTTCCAAGAAATAAAACATGCTCCTGTATCTGTAATTTCTCGACAAGCTGGCTGACAATTGAAAATTCCGGCCCGTCTCCAACAAGTAACAGCTTGGCAGGTATCCGAGCAACTATTTTAGCAAAGGCCCTTACTACATCTGGAACTCGCTTGACGTTTCGAAAGTTTGAGACATGAATAACAACCTTCTCATGAACATTTATTTCATATTCTTCCTTTAAATGACATGTCGGGATCTTATGATATACCCTTTCATCGATAAAATTATAGACTGGCTGGATTGCATTTTTGGGCTTTACAAGATCATAGGTTTCTGAAATTAAAGAGTGAGACACGGCTGTTACCGCATCAGACTCTTCAATCCCAAATCGTATGGCATCTGTTAAAGATGCATCATAACCAAGTACAGTAATATCTGTCCCATGTAAAGTTGTCACAATTTTTATGTCTCTCCCTGACATTTGTTTCGCTAAAATCGCACATACAGCATGAGGAATAGCATAATGGACATGAAGTAAATCTAGTTTTTCTCGTTTAATCACTTCTGCCATTTTACTTGCAAGTGCAATATCATAGGGCGGGTATTGGAAAACAGAATATTGATTTACCTCTACTTGATGATAATAAATATTATGATACATCTTCTTCAGTCTAAAAGGCAGGCTGGATGAAATAAAATGAATACTATGACCCTTTTCTGCCAGCATTTTACCCAGTTCTGTTGCTATAACACCTGAACCACCAACAGTTGGGTAACAGGTAATGCCAATTTTTAATTTCGTTTTCATATACCTTTTCTCCTCATAAATCCTTCATACACTGTGCTTTTTGTAAAGCTACAATACATTATGTAAAACAATAAAAATAATAAATAAATTTTCCCTTTAAAGCAATCATTCTGATTCGGTGATTGGTGCCTGACCTCTGACAATATTGCGCCAAGATAGATCATTTCTCTCCAAACCTCTGACTAATACCTCTCCTGTACCCATATTTGTTGCAAGCGGTACAGCATACACATCGCACAGCCGAATTAATGCCGTTACGTCCGGCTCATGAGGCTGCGCTGTTAACGGGTCACGAAAGAAAAAGACCATATCCATTTTGTTGTTTGCAATCATAGCGCCAATTTCCTGGTCTCCGCCAAATGGTCCAGACTGAAAGCGATGGACTGAAAGTCCAGTTGCATCCATTATTTTTTGGCCCGTTGTACCGGTTGCAAATAATGTGTGCTCTTGTAAAATATATTGATAGGCTGTTGTAAAACGAATCATATCATCCTTTTTCTTATCATGGGCGATTAATGCGATATTCATTATGTTTTTCCTCGCTTTACTCAATAATATTTTCTAATCCATACACAAGTGTAGAAAGATTCATTACCGTATCAACTGCTAACTTCACTCCTGACATAAACGAAACCCTGTCATAGGAATCATGCCGGATTGTCAAGGTTTGTCCATCTGCTCCAAACATCACCTGTTGATGCGCGATTAAACCAGGTAAACGGACAGAGTGAATATGCATACCTGAAAAATCAGCCCCTCTTGCACCTTGTAGTGTTTCTTTTTCATCAGGATGCCCTTGTGATTTTTCCTCTCTAACCTGAGCAATCATCTCAGCTGTTTTAACTGCTGTTCCTGAAGGTGCGTCCAGCTTCTTATCATGATGTAATTCGATAATCTCCACATCCTGAAAGTATCTCCCTGCAAGCTGTGAGAATTTCATCATTAACACAGCACCTAATGCAAAGTTTGGTGCAATAATACAGCCTGTTTCTTTATCTCTGCAAAGCTCCTCTAGTTCTGCTAGATTTTCTTTTGTAAAACCGGTTGTACCAACTACTGGACGAACACCAAACTCCAATGCAGTCTTCGTATGATGCATACCTATTTCTGGCGTAGTTAAATCAATGAGAACATCTGCCTTAACTTCAGATAAACATTCGGTTATGTCTGCAAATACCGGCACCGGCAATGCAGAAACACCTTCTACCTCATTTAAAAGCTTGCCCCCGTGCTTATGATCAACGGCTGCGATTAATTCAAAATGCTCTGTTCTTTCAACAAGTTTAACTGCTTCAGATCCCATTCTGCCACGCGGTCCTGCAATGATAATTTTTATTTTTTCCATTCCATTCTCCTCTTTCTTATTTATCGATTTTTGTCCAGCGATCTTTGTCCCGAGTATTAAATTTATTCATCACCCGATTATGAGCTTCTTCAAGATCTATATGTAAGGAATTTGCAAAACAAATCAGGACAAATAACAAATCACCAAGTTCTTCTTCAACTGTATTTTCTTTTTCAGAAACTTTTTTCGGTTTTTCACCATAATAATGATTAATCTCTCTTGCTAATTCGCCTAACTCCTCTGTCATCCTAGCTGTCATGGCCAACGGACTGAAATAGCCTTCTTTAAATTGACTAATATAGACATCTACTTCCTTTTGAAGGTCTTTCATGGTTTTATGATTAGACAAAAATATCACCTCTGTACTGGTTGGGTTACATTTCACTCTTCTTTCATGTTAGCTAAACTGAGTCATTTTGACAAATGTTTTTCTTTTTTTCAAAACTTTCATGTATTTGTTCCCTTATTACTTTTCCTATATAATTATAATCGCTTTGAGGTCTAATTTGGAAGCGGAGGAAAAAATATGGCTTTTAGCATAAAATTAAAAAGTATTCTCTTTATTCTCTTAGGGGCTTGTATATATTCTTTTGGCATTGTTCATTTCAATATGCAAAACAATTTAGCAGAAGGCGGTTTTACCGGTATAACACTTCTTCTCTATTTTCTATTTAAATGGGATCCTTCCTATGTGAATTTACTATTAAATATCCCTTTATTTTTTGTCGGCTGGAAAATTCTCGGCCGAAATTCTTTATTCTATACCATTATTGGAACAGTAGCCGTTTCTGTATTTCTCTGGATTTTTCAAAGATATCAGATTAATATGCCGCTGAAGGATGATATGACCTTAGCTGCCTTGTTCGCAGGGGTTTCGATTGGTGTAGGTCTAGGGATTATCTTTCGTTTTGGCGGCACTACAGGCGGTGTTGATATTATTGCACGTCTCGTACATAAATATATCGGCTGGAGCATGGGCAAAACAATGTTTATCTTTGATGCTGTTGTCATCACCTTATCCTTACTCTTTTATTTAGATTATCACGAAGCAATGTATACCCTTGTATTAGTCTTTATCTCCGCAAGAGTGATTGATTTTATGCAAGAGGGAGCTTACTCAGCAAGAGGAGCTATGATTATCTCTGAGCATAATGATGCCATAGCAGATAAAATTCTACAGGAAATGGGCAGAGGGGTTACGGTTTTAAAGGGATATGGTTCCTATACAAAACAGGATCGGGAAGTATTATACTGTGTTGTTGCGAAAAATGAAATCGTCCGCTTAAAAAGTGTCATTATGGAGGTTGACCCACATGCATTCGTTTCTGTAAGCATTGTTCACGATGTAATCGGGGAAGGCTTCACATTAGATGAAAATAAAAAGCCCATCATGCACTAAAAAATATAAGAGGCAGCTTGTCCAGACAAAAAAAGGATTTAGACCGAAGTCTAAATCCTTTTTTAATCGTCATTTTGCATACCCGTATAAATTAGTATTAAACGAACTAATTCCAACACGGCAATTGCTGCGGCAGCTACGTATGTCAGTGCAGCTGCACTTAATACTTTTCTTGTTTCTCGTTCTTCGTCATTGCGGATAACACCGAGAGCGACACATTGATCCATTGCACGGCTCGAAGCATTAAATTCAACCGGAAGAGTGACAAGCTGGAATAAAACTGCAGCAGCCATGAAAACAATACCAAGTAAAACAAAGTTACTCATGCCAAGCAGCATCCCGATAATAATTAATATCCAAGAAAAATTAGAACCAATGTTGGCAACTGGTACTAAACTATGTCGTAAGCGTAAAAAACTATATGCTTCCTTATCCTGAATCGCATGGCCGACTTCGTGCGCCGCGACTGCAGCAGCAGCTATCGAATGTCCATGAAAGTTTTCTGATGACAGTCGAACCGTCTTTGATCTAGGATCATAGTGATCTGATAGAGTGCCTCGGACCTCTTCAATATTTACATTGTAAAGTCCATTTTCATCGAGAATTCTCCTTGCTACTTCAGCACCTCTCATATGGGAGGACGAAGCTACATTTGAGTATTTGGAATACGTTTTTTTCACTCGAAACTGCGCCCAGATTGGAATGATAATAATGATCGCAAAATAGATTAAAAACAATTTTTGATTTCCTCCATTCAACATGATACCTGTTATCTATTATTGTAAGAGTTCTTATGATTCCATGTCAAACAATTAGCTGTTACAAAAAAAGAATGGGGTGTTTCCTTGCCAAACTTTACTTATCTGGAGCGATTTTTTCTTCTTTCTTTTTCCCCTATATATTTTCTCCATCCAACGTAGGATAATGTAACGATTATGATACTCCCCGTTGAAATGATTACCCACCACAACGATGGATCTGTCTCGTCCGCAGCCCAATCATCAAAAATACTTTGTAGGTCTGTCTCAAGTATGAGCAGTTCCTTCATCGAATTCTGCTGCGAAAAGACATCCTGTCTATAATGATCAATAAATTTGATTCTTGTATCAAGCTTTTGAAACCTCTCTGATGATATGTCTAGCTTCATACTTGGATTAATAATTTCATATAATGATAAAAAGGAATTGAGACTTTTGTTGAAAGCTTCTTGATCACCATTAAAAGCAGCTTCCTTTACATCATCAAAAACTGCTAACATCGGATCTTCCATTTTCGTCCAAAGAGGGTGCTTCGTCGAGGAAATGGCATCAATTACCAAACGGAATTTGGTTACTCGATTAATTCTTTCATCTGGATTCATCGAAACATTTGTTGTCGCTTCAATCGCCTCATTATGAGCAATGGTGACAATTCGCAATTCATCCATTGTAAAGGTGTTTTCCTTTACTGTTACAGATGAAAATTTATCAGAAAAAGCTTCTAATATCTTTTTAGCATCCTCATATCTTTGAGATTTTGTTAATTGAAGTGCCTCATTCGATAAAGCATTAAGCTGATCGATTGGCGCCGTATCGTCATTAGCTGAAACATTTGTAGATAATAAAAGAAAACATAATAAAATTATAATCCATAGCTTGGATCCCATGCGTGTCCCCCCTCATTACTAACAATGTATGAGAAATGGGACAAGGTTAGACCTATCTCAATTTAGATCTTTAATTCATAACGACTTTTTCTCACTCCTGTCAGATATGCAGCAAACAGAGAAAAGATACTTAGCCAAAAAGTAAAATATCCTATTTCGGGTATGTATTGATCAAGCAAACTATAACGAGGAAGCATAAAGAAGACATAATCGATAACATCATTATGCAAAGTCCAAATTCCGGTTACAACTAAATGCCAAATTTTTATGCGATAAAAAGGTGCATATAAAAGTCCTTGAATGGCCATACCAGCATGTGAAAGGATAAGCATCCAAGCCGTAATAGAAAGCTCTCCCCCAACAAAAAAAACAAGAAAATTCATTACAACAGCCCAAACACCATACTTTAACAGGGTGACAACAGCCAGCGCTTCAAATAATGGCCAGTTTGTCTTCATTAGGAAGGCAATAAGTACAAAAACAAAAAATAGACTAGCTGTTGGACTGTCTGGAACAAATATCAGAAATTTGGCTGGTGTATCTGCTAATTGCCATCCATACCAAATATATCCGTACACTGTCCCAAGAATATTAATCACCAGTAAAATCCATAAAAACTGACGACTCCCTAAGATTGGATACATCCATTTCATAATCTTTCCCTCTCTTTCCAAACATTTCACCTCTCTATCTTAACATAGGCAATTGGGGTTCAATAATAATTAAAATAATGAAAAAGCCGACGAATATTTCGCCGGCTTTTTCATTATTTATTATTTACTTTTCACACTTGAAATAAACTCTGCTAACTTTGTTAATTCTTCATCAGTACCCTTGAACATACCTGGAGGCATTTTTCCACTTGGAGAACCGTTCTTAGCAATATCTGCAACTTCATCAGGAGATAAGCCTGTATCAATTAAAGCAGGAGCCGCTGCCCCACCTTCAAGTTGATTTCCGTGACAGCTTACACAACCATTTGCTTCAAAGATTTGATAGCCTTCAGATGAAGTATCAATATCAGCCTCAGCAACAATTTTTCCTTGCTCTGCTGCTGCCTCCCAGTCATGAGTAGCAACAGATTCCCAAGTTAAATACGTTATACCTGCAAGAGCTAATAGCATAAAGCCCGTTGCTAACGGACGTTTTGCTGGACGTCTTTCAGGGCCGCGGTCAATAAACGGCGCTAATAGTAAGGCACCAAATGCTAAGCCTGGTATTACAAGTGCACCGATTAAGTTATAAGGACCAGATGCATAGCTGTATTTTAATAATTGATATAAGAATAAGAAGTACCAGTCTGGCATAGGTATATAACCAGTATCACTAGGATCTGCAATCTTTTCTAATGGAGACGGATGCGCAACTGTTAAACATAAGAAGCCAATAAGAAAAACCGCACCTACCATCCATTCTTTTAATAAAAAGTTTGGCCAGAAAGCTTCTGTTTTACCAGGATATTCCGAATAATCTTTTGGAATATTCGGTTTTCTGTGTTCCTTCGCAGGCACACGCGAATCGCCTACGAACTTCATTCCTTTTCCACGATGCATGAATAGTCTCCCTCCTTTTAAGTAATAATAAAAACAAAATTATAATTACAATGGACCTGAAATACCTTGTTTACGAATCATCATAAAGTGAGCTGCCATTAAGGCGAACAACGCTGCAGGCAGGAAGAATACGTGAATCGCAAAGAAACGGGAAATCGTTTGTGCACCAACAATATCAGAACTTCCTGCTAATAAAATCTTCAGATATTCCCCTATAAATGGTACTGATTCAACGATTTGAATGGTAACCTTTGTCGCAAATAGCGCTTTCATATCCCAAGGCAGTAAATATCCAGTAAGACCAAGACCAAGCATAACAAAGAAAATTAACACACCAACAATCCAGTTTAATTCACGAGGCTTTTTGTATGCACCTTGGAAGAAAACACGCAACGTATGTAAAAACATCATGACAATAACTAAGCTTGCTCCCCAGTGATGCATTCCTCTGACAATTTGTCCAAAAGCAACTTCATTTTGTAAGTAATAAACAGATTCCCATGCGTTTTTAATATCTGGAACATAATACATGGTTAAAAACATACCAGATAAAATTTGAATGACAGTAATAAAAAATGTTAATCCCCCAAAACAATAGACAAATGCCGAGAAATGATGTGCCGGGTTTACGTGCTCCGGAACTTCATGGTCAGCAATATCCCGCCACAAAGGCGTAATGTCTAAACGTTCATCTACCCAATCATAAATTTTGTTTAACACTGATTACGCCCCCTTTCGCGGTTCAGCTTTACCTAAATACAGGAAGCCGTCTTTTTCTTTAAGTGGAAAGACATCCAATGGTGCAGTTGGCGGTGTACCTGGAACGTTTGTACCATCTTTCGTATATCGCCCACCATGGCAAGGACAATAAAACTGATCCGGATTAGCCTTGTCCGTATTCCAGTCAACCGTACAGCCTAAATGTTTACATACTGGAGAAAGGGCAATAATCTCGCCTTTATCGTCTTTATAAATCCATGCTGAATTTGTTACCTCTGACTCATACCAAGCATCCTTCTGCGTGAAAGAGAAGTCAACCCGTGTAGGAACATTAGTAATCTCACTAACCTTCTGTGGCGTTGCAATAAAATCACTTGTACCTGTATGCTTTAATACAGGATCAACAGCAAAACGGACCATTGGCATTAGCATTCCTGCAGCCATGAATCCACCCACACCTGTTAATGTATAATTTAGGAATTGACGTCTAGACACATGATTTTTGCTCATATTTCTCCCCCCCCTTTAAAACAATTTTAAATTAACACAATTTTCATACTAGGACATACCAATAATATATCAATATTTCAGTAAGGTCAATATAATCAGAAAATATAAAATTGATTTTTATCACTATTATTCTTGTTTTTCCCATTTTTGTACAAATAATGTAATGAGCTGTTGCAGTTGGTCTTTCAAAATAGTATTGCGGTATTGCTGGTCCATTTGCCCGAGCGGAATCGTTGGCAGCCAAATCAGAGAGCCGGTCATTTTTGCTTCCTCAAGCTTCCAATCACTATCAGAGGTTAAATAGACAATATGTTTAAAGCCCTTATCCAAAAATTCCTTTTCCCATTTTAAAAGGTCTGTTAGTACCTCTTCTTTGTTAATTGATTTTAAATAGTTAAATCCTGGAAGCATAATTAATCTTCCACGAAACTGCCTTTCTAACTGAATTGACAGCAGATTGATAAACTCTGTCATCTCAGCCGTTTTCTTAATTCGTTCATCAAGTGCAATTGGAAATAATGGTAACACGATTGTATCTACATACTCCTTTGCCTTCAAATACATATCAATATCTTCGCTTGTCCATTTCATCTTTCCCACTCCATTTCTTCCCATTTCCTTTTATTCTAACATGTTGAAAATAAAAGTCTAGAAGACCACCAGGTCAACCAATTTTATGCTTGATAATATTTTTGGACAAAAATAAAAGACCTGTTTGATACAGGTCTTGGATTGCTATGCATTAAATTTTTTTAACTGTTCAGTTAACTGCTTAAAAGCAGCTTCATCATTATTATCTAAAGCCTCATCAATCTGTTGGAATAGCTTTTCTTTCTGAAATCTTCTAATACTAGAGGTAAGAAAGTCTTCTGCCATCGACCGTTCTTTTTCACTTAGTTGCAGATTCTTCGGCATATAGGGATTTTCTTCAAGGACAGCTGCAAATTGCGGAGCCTGAAAGGAAGCGTGAAAATTGAGTTGAATAAAAATATCTTCCTCTCGATTTAAACGTATGTCATGAAATGATTTTTCCGCATCTGTTGTCATTACATTTTCCTTATAGAAACGAAATGGGACATCATCTACACAATGAGTTGACATGACAATTCCCCGCGGGCAAAATTGAGCTTGTTCAACGAAGTGTACCTTTTCCATGAGCTGGTCATGACTCATTAAATAGTTCAGGATCCAGACACATTCACGTCTCTTTAATTGATAATGATTGAGAAACCAACGAATAAATTCCTTTTTCTCATTGACAGATACAGGGGCGTTCATGTGTGATTCCCTCCTCTGCTTTCAGCAAATTTTATTCTAATTATCCAACGTCATCTGTTAGTCTTTGCAATACATCTTGATATTCTTCATTGCTTGGATCAATACTCACTAACTTATTAAAAATTTCGACAGCCCGCTCTCTTTTTCCTTCTTCAATTAGAAAATATCCATAATCCACTAAGAAGTCTTGTGTGTCTTTATAAAAATTATATGCGTTTTCATAGCAGTTTAATGCCTGTGAATAATTTTCCAGGTTTTGATGGGCTACAGCAGCATCCCAAAAGAATTTTGTCTCTACTTCATCTCCCTCTTCCATTATACGAACGATTTCAAGTACATCCTCCCAACGTTCTTGATGTAGTAAAAGTTTATTTAATGTTAAGGCCGCTTCAGTCAACTCTGGATCAAGTGCCAGTGCGTCTCTGAACATTTTTTCAGCTTCTTCCTCTTTTCCTGTCTTTAATGCCAATTTGCCGGCATAAAAATATAAATCCTTATTAAACTCATCAAATTGAATTCCTTCTTTTAATATTTGATAGCCTTTTTCCGAATCCTCTTCTCTTTCATAAGCTCGGGCTAAATTAATATAGAGAGAATAATATTCAGGGTCAAGTTCTTTTAACTCAAGAAATTTTTCTATCGCTTTGCCGTTAAAACCTGCTTGTAAGGCTGTAAACCCATAGTTGAAGAGTGTATTAATCTCTAATTTATTATCTAAAGCTTTTTCATAATAGGGAAGTGCGTCCTCGAATGCCCCTCCAGCACTAATTGCGTCAGCCATTCGTTGGTTAACATCTACACCGCCTATTTCTGTCTTTGTTTTTAGGACGCGTTCATAACAATTTATCGCCTGGACAAATTTACCTTCCTCTGCATATAGCTCTCCAAGAGCAAAATCAATAATAACTTCATCTGGCAGCAGTTTCTTCGCTTTAAGCAGCTTTTGCTCACTAACCTCATAAAGACCTTGCATTTGATATAGGTCGGCCAATAACACTAGCGATTCTGGGTAACTAGAATCAAGCTCATTTATTTTCTCCAGCTCTAGAATCGCTTCTTCTTCCTTTCCAAGTTCGATTAGTGTTTCTGCCAGTAACACAAGAATCTCACCTTCTTCTGGATAGATTTCAAGCAGACGGCAGAATAAACTTTTTGCTTCTTCAAGAAACCCGTATTGAAAAAGTTCTTCACCTAAGAGAAATCTCTCTTCGTTTGTTCCAGCTTGTAATATTTTTTTATAGCCTCTTAAAGCTTCTTCATGATAACCATTCTCTAATTGTGTAATGATTTTATTTACTGATTCCATAATTTAGACCCTTTCCAATAAAAAGCGTTACGATCGCTTGATTGTAAAATACTATTATGTTTTCATTAATGTTTAAATTTTGTATTATTCTCTGTTTACATTGTCTCATAAACGAAAGAGTTAATACACATTTTCAAGTGTGGCTTTATTGATGATATCCTATTTTGTTTAATAATAAGGCTTGTCCGGGTAAGTTGTCCATTTTTTAACATCCTTACATTTCTAATTATATACGCCATATGCTCACCTCTATAACTGTCATAAGTCAAAATATGAGGCTGATCAAGGAAATATTCATAAAAAACAAACGCATGATGAAAAAGTTTCTAATTACTATAGAAACAAAAATAAAAAACTGCAGGATCTGCAGTTTTTTATACTTTCATTTACATTAATTTTTCTAAATCAGCAAAAAATTGCGGGTACGAAACAGAGATAGCTTCTTTGTGTTCTAAGCTTACTTCTTCTTTACAAATTAACGCAGCTACTGCTAACATCATGCCGATGCGATGATCCCCATGGCTTGATACAACGCCGCCTGTAAACTTATCCTTATCATCTCCATGAATAACCATTCCGTCATCGGTTGCTGTGATGGATGCACCCAGCTTCGACAGTTCATTTACTACTGTATCAATCCGATTTGTTTCTTTCACTTTTAATTCATGAGCATCACGTATAATGGTCTCGCCTTCTGCTTGTGTTGCAAGTAATGCAATAATTGGAAGCTCATCAATCAAACGTGGAATCAATTCTCCACCGATTGTCGTTCCTTTTAGATGAGAGGTCTTTATTGTAATATCCCCTATTGGCTCAAACTGCTCTTCAGCTGTCTCCTCAATTGTAATATCTGCGCCCATTGCCTTCATTACATCAATGATCCCCGTTCTCGTTGGGTTTAATCCGACATTCTTTAACGTAATACAGCTGTTAGGGACAATCGCACCAGCTACAAGAAAAAAGGCTGCCGAGGAAATATCTCCAGGAACTTGTATTTCCGTTCCTTTTAATGGTTGTCCGCCTCGAACCGATACAGACAAACCTTTTTCATCCACTGTACCGCCAAACTGTCTTATCATTCGTTCAGTATGGTCTCTTGATTTTTCAGGTTCAACAACGGTTGTTATACCCTCTGCCTGAAGACCGGCAAGTAAAATAGATGACTTAACTTGCGCACTGGCTACGGGTGCATGATATTCAATACCTGAAATTCCGCCCCCACGAATAGATAATGGCGTATACTCGCCATGTTGTCTTCCATCTATTTTTGCCCCCATTTGACCGAGAGGCTTTGTCACTCTTGTCATCGGTCTTTTGCCGATTGATTCATCACCAATCAATGTGGCATGAAAATTGCGCCCGGCTAAAATCCCCATCATAAGTCTGATCGTTGTGCCAGAATTGCCAACATTTAACACCTCACTAGGCTCCTTTAGCCCAGCCCAGCCTTTACCATGGATAACCATTTGATCATTTTTTTCTTCAATTTCTACTCCAAGTTGCCTGAAGCATGAAACTGTACTTAAACAATCTTCACCCATTAAAAAACCTGTAACAGTTGTCACACCTTCTGCCACAGCACCAAACATAACGGAACGATGGGAAATAGATTTATCACCGGGAACAATAATGTCCCCCTGTAATGAAGTAATATTTGTTTGTAATGTATGTTTACCCATCTTTTCCCCCTCTTTGTCTCAATCAATATTTAAGGACCTATTGAAGTTTCAAAGCTTGTATAATGCTCAATACATGCCTTCGCTCGAAGACGATCCTGCTCTGTTTGAAAGCTTATGACAAGAACTCCAATAATGTCTTCCCGAGTTTCTCTAATTTGAATATTCGTAATACTGATTTCTTCTTTAGCCAGGTAGCCGGTAATTTCCGATACAACCCCCGGATAATCTGGCACATCCACGAATAAATCATAAAAAGCAGGGATTGCCCCCATTTGTTTTTGAGGCAATTCATCTCTGAATTTCTTAGCCTTTTCAAAATATTGGAAGATTTTTTCGCCATCCTGCTCTTCAAGCATCGCGGCAACCTCTTTCATTTCCTGCTGCCAATCTGACAGCAGCTGAAGCAAAATCTCTTTATTATGGAGGAGAATATCTCTCCACATTGTCGGACTGCTAGAAGCAATCCTTGTGATATCGCGAAAGCCTCCCGCCGCCAATCTAGTCACCAAATTTTGGTCGTGACTTGTCTTTTCAGCCTGATGGACTAATGAAGCTGCAATAATATGCGGGAAATGACTAATAACACCTGTTAAATAATCATGTTCCTCCGGCGATGTCACAATAAATTTTGCTTTCGTTCCTTTCAGCCAATCTTTCAACAGATTGACCTTTTCCTCTGCAATATGTTTCTCAGGGGTTAAGAGATAAAAAGCATTTTCAAACAGCAGCCCTCTAGCAGCGGATACACCACTTTTATGGGATCCAGCCATTGGGTGGCCTCCGATAAAGGTAATACCTTTTTCAGTTAATTTTTCAGCACGCTTAACAATCTCAGCTTTTGTACTTCCTGCATCACTGACAAGTACCGTTTCCTTCAACGGCATGTCTGCAAGAAGATCCAAAATTCTCTCAGTCACTTGTACAGGTGTCGTTATTAAAATTAAATCAGCATCCTTTGCCCCTTCTTCAATGCTGTCTGCGATACAGTCGACAACACCCAGCATTTTTGCCAATTTCCCCTGTTCTTCATTGATGTCAAATCCTGTAAGATAACAGTCATGATGCTGCCCCTTGATACACAATGCGAGAGAACCGCCAATAAGGCCCAAGCCAATCACAAATACACGGCCTTTCAAATCGGATCATCCCCTTATCTATCGCATTGTTTATTTATCTATTTGACCGATTATATTCAGATTAATTCGTTTTAACACGAACCTCTTGTAAATATTGCTTCATAGCCTCAATCACACCGTTGTTCTCTTCTTCAGATCCTACCGTTACTCTAACAGATGTAGCATATCCTAATGCATTACCGGAACGGACGATATAGCCCTTCTCAAGCAAGTATTGGAATACTTCATCCCCGTTCGTACCAAAATCAATTAATATGAAGTTAGCCTGTGATGGAAAATATTGCAGCTTATGCTCTTCGCAGAATAGCTCAAACTGTGCCATTCCTTCGCGGTTTTTTCGTCTGCAATCATTAACATAATCCTGGTCTGAAAGCGCCGCTACTGCAGCAATTTGACCTAATGTATTAACATTGAAAGGCTCTCTCGCTGGTTCTAAAACACGAATGATATCTTGATGTGCTACGCCATATCCGACACGTAAACTAGCAATACCATATATTTTAGAAAATGTTCTTAATACGATTAAATTATTGTATTCCTTCACAAATTCTACTGCATTATAAAAATCATCTGCTACAACATAATCATGGTATGCATCATCAATGACAACCAACGTTTCTTTAGGTAACTTGTCAAGGAATGATGTGATTTTTTCTTTTGAAATATGAACACCAGTCGGATTGTTCGGACTGCATACCCAAACTACAGCCGTGTTATCATCAATGGCCTGCAGCATGGCATCAAGATCATGTTCACCGTCTATTAACGGAATTTCCCTAATTTCTGCTCCATCTATGATGGCATTGTGCTTATATTGTGAAAAGGATGGGCTTGCCATAACCGTATTTTTACCTGGAGTCAGAAAAGCACGAGATACAATTTGAATTAAATTATCTGCACCATTTCCGAAAATGAGCTGCTCTTCGTCTACTTTCAAAAACTCAGCTACTGCAGTACGTAAGTTCGTTGCATACCCATCAGGATAAATCGCAAACGATGAAAGAGCTGTTTGTAAAGCAGCAACAACTTTTTCAGAGGTCCCGAATGGATTCTCATTTGATGCCAGTTTCACAACCTTTTCAAGACCATACTCTTTTTTGACTGATTCAATGGGTCTGCCTGGTTTGTAAGGAGCTAATGATAACAACTGTTCTTTCCATTTCATAACAATATACACCTCGTTCAAAGATTATTACTTATTATTATTGGCTAAATCTGGTCTTAAAACGACCGCATTTTCTAAATAGATATGGTTAATTTCCTGCTGACTTTTGACCGTATTTACATGTATCATAACACGGATACATTTCTCTAAAGCATTCGATACTGTGATCTCCTTCATGCACATAACCGGTACATAGCTCCATCCATCTAATGAACGTAGCACTTTAGCAGGAAATGCTTCTGTAATATCATCTGTAACAGAGATAAATACAGATGCAACATCCTCGGGCGCAATCTCATTTTCAACAATCATACTATGTAGTAAACGATCTGTTGCCTGCATAATTTCTTTTTCCGTATTTACTTGGACTGTAATTGCGCCTCTTACACCGCGGATCACTGATTCTCCCCCTTGGATTAAAAATGATTCAATTCAAAAAGTATTTCATTTTCTGATAATTCATAAATGGCAGGTGAACCTATATCATTCAGCAGCACCATTCTAATTTGTTGTCCTACTGATTTCTTATCGCCCTTCATCCGTTCAATTAATCTCTCATATGATAAACCTTCAGGTACATTTGTTTGATATCCAAGCTTTTGTACCCATTCATATAAGCTGTTTATGTCGAATTCAAGACCCGCATATTTTTTACTTAACTGGAGTGCAAACAGCATTCCAATTAGTACGCCTTCACCATGAGTCATTTTTCCATAACCCATTTCAGCTTCAATTGCATGACCAAGCGTATGGCCAAAATTCAAATAGGCGCGTACCCCGGTCTCCTTTTCATCCTCTGCTACAATTGCACTTTTTATCTCAATGCCCCTAGCTAAAAAACGGACCATTTTATCCTCACTAATGTCTTCTAACGAGGAAATCTCATCCTTAAGCCAATGATAAAAGGCTAAATCCTGAATAAGACCATGTTTAATGACTTCAGCAAATCCTGAACGCTTCTCATGCAAAGGCAGGCTCGTCAAGAAGCTGATATCATAAATAACTGCTTCCGGTTGATAAAATGCCCCAATCATATTCTTCCCTTCAGGGTGATTGATGGCTACTTTTCCACCAACGGCACTGTCATGAGCCAAAATCGTGGTTGGGATTTGAATAAACCGAATCCCTCTCATAAAAGTAGCTGCAACGAAGCCGGATAAATCACCAACAGCACCTCCGCCTAAGGCAAGAATAACCGAATGTCGATCTAATTTCTTCTGCAATGCAAATGTTAAACAGTCATAATAGATTTCAAAGGTCTTCGCCTTCTCACCGCTCGGTACCCTCATTACTTCAACCTGAAAATCATCAAGCGATTTGAGAATGGTTGAAAGGTAGAGATCCCCTACTGTCTCGTCCGTAATGATGAGAATTTTTGTAACAACTGCCTGCTTTTCTTTAATAAAAATAGGCAGCTGCTCGATTACACCATTACCAATGTAGACAGGATACGATTTCAAAGGCGTCTTTACAACATGTTCAATCATTAGAATTCCCTCGCATGTTGACGATGTTCTTCAATATTTTGTTTTAATGCATCAAAACGATCGCTATAGAATTGATCAATTATTGCTTGAGCAAGTTCCCAAGCCACTACATTTTCTGCCACTACTGAGGCTGCTGGAACTGCACAGCTGTCAGAACGCTCTACACTTGCAGAAAATGGTTCTTTAGTATCAATATCAACACTTTGTAATGGTTTATAAAGTGTTGGGATCGGCTTCATAACACCTCTAATGACCAGCGGCATTCCTGTTGACATCCCGCCCTCAAGACCGCCGAGACGGTTTGTTTTCCGAGTATAGCCTGCTTCTTCATCCCATACAATTTCATCATGTACTTCACTGCCTGGTTTGTGTGCTGCTTCAAATCCAATACCAAATTCAACACCTTTAAATGCATTGATGCTGCATATGGCTGCTGCAAGCTTTGCATCCAGCTTACGATCATAGTGAACATAGCTTCCAACACCCGCAGGCATTCCTTCTACTATAACCTCAACAATACCGCCAATTGAATCGCCGTTTGTTTTTGCTGTATCAATGGCTTGCATCATTTCCTTTTCGGCTTCAGGATCAAGACAGCGAACAGGTGAATTTTCAGTAATTTCTCTCAAATCTTGAATGGACTCATATGTTGATACGGTTGATTTTACACCGCCAATTTCCACAACATGTGAGGCAACTTCAATGCCAAGCAATGAAAGCAATTTTTTCGCCACTGCACCCGCAGCCACTCTTACGGTTGTTTCTCTTGCAGAGGAACGTTCCAATACATTTCTCATATCACGATGACCGTATTTTATAGCACCATTTAAATCAGCATGTCCCGGACGAGGACGCGTGACCTTTCTTTTTACTTCCTCTGCGTTTTCATCCATCGGCTCAGCACCCATAATTTTGGTCCAGTGCTTCCAATCATTGTTTTCCACAACAAGTGCTACCGGTGATCCAAGTGTTAAACCATGTCTAACTCCGCTAGTAATCCTTGCTGTATCTGTTTCAATTTGCATTCTTCGTCCACGGCCATGACCTTTTTGTCTTCTAGCAAGTTGAACATTTATATCTTCTTGCAATAGAGGCATTCCCGCAGGTAAACCTTCAATAATTGTCGTTAATTGGGGTCCATGTGATTCCCCGGCTGTTAAATATCTCATTTCCTCTTTCTCCCTTCAACTCGTTAAAGGATTATGTATCAATATAACATACCAACAAAAATTAGAATAGTAAGTTTTTAAAAATTGATAGGATAAATTGCCCTTTAACTTATTTCATAAATTAACTTGATGCTATTCTATTATTTTTTTTAAAGGCTCTTTTTATAAAAAAAAGTATCCTCTACTTCAAATCCATATTTACCTGCATTAAAGATTTGTTCCGTACTGCCCACAAAAAGGATGCCCTCTGGGTTTAAGCTTTTGGCAAACTTCTGATAAAGAAGCTCTTTTGCTTCCTCAGTGAAATATATCAATACATTTCGACAGACAATTAGATCATAGGGTCCGCCAAAGGAATCTGATAGTAAATTATGTTTTTTAAACGTTACTGCCTGTTTAACCTCATCAGACACTTTATAGAAGCTGCCCTCTTTAGTGAAAAATTTTCTTTTCATTTCTTCCGGAGCTTCCTGAAGTGAACGCTCAGGATAGACTCCCAGCTTTGCTCTTGCCAGTATATTTTCATCAATATCCGTTGCTAAAATCCTAATATCGGAAAGTGGTAAAAATTTCGCCATCATCATGGCCATAGTATAAGGCTCTTCTCCAGATGAACACGCTGCACTCCATAATTTGGGTCTTTTCGTCCTTTGTATGATTTTGGGCAAAATATCCTTTTCAAGTATTCCCCATCTCTTGTAATTCCGGTAAAATTCTGAAACATTGATCGTGATACGATCAAGAAATTCATTCAATAGCTCGTGATTACGATTAATAGCTGAAAAATATTCCTCAAAAGAGTTGTACCCCTTTTTTTCATACAAAGAAGTTAATCTTCGTTTCATTTGCGCTTCTTTATAGAGAGCAAGATCTATTCCTGTTTTTGTTTTTACTTGATAAATAAATTGTTCGTAATCACCAGACATATGCATACTCCTCTTCTAGGATAACCTTAGTATAGCGGAAAATGCTGAAATTGGAGACTATTTTGTTTAAATTGTCTAAAAAAAGTTATTCAAATATTAAAATGAGGGGATATAAGAGATTGGACGCGTTTACAAAAAAAACACCTGCGTATGCAAGTGTTTTTAGTTAATCCATTCATTCATTAATTTTTTATATTCTACTACTTCATTTTCGTTAAAGAAAATTCCAATTTCACGAACTGCGCTTTCTGGTGAATCAGAGCCGTGAATCACATTTTTACCAACCGTTACACCAAAATCTCCACGAATTGTTCCTGGTGCAGCATCCTTTGGATTTGTTGAACCCATCATTTGACGTGCTGTTGCAATTACGTTTTCGCCTTCCCACACCATTGCAAATACAGGACCAGAAGTGATGAAGTCAACTAACTCTCCAAAGAATGGGCGCTCTTTATGTTCACCATAATGCTCCTCAGCTAATTCTGTAGAGATACTCATTAACTTACCGCCAACAAGCTGAAACCCCTTTTTTTCAAAACGAGAAACGATCTCTCCAATTAAATTACGTTGTACTCCATCAGGCTTTACCATTAAAAATGTTCTTTCCATGAACTCATCCCCTATTACATTATGTATAGTAGATATCCTTTCGAGAAAAGTTCTCAAATAAGACAACCCATGGAAATAATATCATTTTTTTGAAATATTCGCAACTTCTTAAAATCTTCGTTTCCCAATGTATTTTGCAATACTTTTTAACGCTGTTTTCGCTTGGTTTTGTGGAAGTTCTTCTACTATTACCAACGCCTTATCCAAATATTGATTGCTCACCTGTCTTGCTCTATCAATAGCCCCTGAGCGAATAATCAAGTTGATAATAGTATCCATTTCTTTTCGCGGCATATTTTCATGTACTTTCATAATTTCTTTGCGAATGGAAATATCCTCCATAGCAAATAATACTGGAAGAGTAATATTACCCTGAAGCAAGTCACCGCCTGCAGGCTTTCCCAATTCTTTTTCAGTACCGGTGAAATCAAGAATATCATCAATAATTTGATAAGACATTCCAACATAATAGCCAAATCGTGCCAACTTCATTTGGAGGCTCTTTTCAACATCAGCGCAAATAGCACCAAGCACACAGCTGGTCGAAATTAGAAGTGCTGTTTTTCTTTTAATTCTCCGTAAGTAATCCTTCAAATTTTGGTCAAAACGGTATTTATCCTTCATTTGTTCAATTTCACCAATGACTAATTCAACCATAGTATCAGCTAAAATTTTATGCGCATCTGCCTTATCGATTTCTGTCATTAGTTCAAGTGAACGTGCAAAAATATAATCACCAGTATACATAGCGATTCGATTATCCCATTTGGCCTTTACAGTTAGCTTTCCTCTCCGAATCTCCGCATCATCAATGACATCATCATGGATTAAAGAAGCGGCATGAATTAATTCAAGAGCAACTGCTACTTTTTTAATTGTATGAATATCATATGTGCCAAACTTTGCAGCTAGTAAAACAAAGAGGGGACGTATACGTTTTCCCCCGGCCTGTAATAAATGCAATGAAGCTTCTTGAATTAAAGCTGAATCTGCGTATACAGCTTCCTCTAATGCGCCTTCAACGATATCAATATCATGATTTAAAAATGAATACATCATTTTAAATTTCATATCCGTATCCACCTTGCTGTAACCCTGTCTGCTAATAAGTAGCACAAGGAGTCTGCCGTGTTGGCTTATGATTAAATAATCAACAAACACCTAAGCTAGATTTGACAAACAGAAACATCTATTTATTTTGTTTTTTTCCAATATGGACAGCAGCTGCCCCGCCTGTATATGGCTTATAGGAAACCTCTACTAATCCAGCAGTTCTAAACATATTTGCCAGCTCTTTCATGCCTGGAAAGCTTCGGGCAGATTCCTGAAGCCAAGAATATTCCTGGTAGCTTTTTGCAAATAACTTTCCAAATAAAGGCATAATAAAACGGAAGTAAAAATAATATAATTGCTTAAAGCCAAATAATGTCGGCTGCGATGTTTCAAGACATACAACCATCCCTCCGGGTCTCACCACCCGGTGCATTTCCTTTAATACCTGCATAACATCAGGGACATTTCTTAACCCAAAGCCAATTGTAACATAGTCGAAGGAATTATCAGGAAAAGGCAGTTCCATCGCATTCCCATGAACAAGCTCAACCTGCTGCAGGTGACGAACCTTTTCTCTACCTACCTTAAGCATATTCTGACTAAAGTCAAGACCAATGACTTCACCTTCAGGACCGACCGCTTCAGCAAGAGCGATTGTCCAATCTGCCGTTCCACAACACACATCCAGCGCTTTTGAACCTTTTTGAACATTCATCATTTTCATGATATCAGAACGCCATTTAACATGCTGTTTAAAACTTATTACCGAATTCATTTTATCATAATGATCGTATATCTTTTCGAAAACATGATGGACCTTTTCTTCTTTTGTTTGCTGCATGTCAGTATCCTTCTTCCACAAATGATTTTTCTCTTGGAGAATGATCCTTGATTATTTTCATCATTCGTTCTTCAAATAACGTATGAAAAGGTAGAACTTGCTTCATTCCTTTGCTCATCAATTGTATTGAATAGTCAATATAGCTGTCATATAGTTGCATAACATCCTGTTGTTCTGTCGTCTTTTCCCGTAGATTTTTTGAGAAGAAACGTTCTAATGCATCAAAAACAACAGATGAGCCAGTATCATTATAGCGCTTTTTTTCTTTCATCAGCCGTTTTACTAACAGCCAATTCGATGCACTTTCATAGCATTCCTTTACTCCGAAGTAGGTTATTAATTTGTCAATTAACGAAAACTCAATCATCTTCACGCTATTCATAATTGTGTGAAGGTCGTCCTGATCTTTGTGATAAATGAGCACCTTATGTTCATTTATATTTTTAACACCTTCGGATAATTCTTTGATGACATGTACATCCTCTATGCTTGCCAAAAATTTATAGTACAAACCGCTGTAGTAATCACCGGCAAGAACCGTAAGCTGCCTGACCTTGATATTTTTTTCGTCCACAAGGGTGTTTGTTACTTGATCATGTGTATCTAAAGCTACATGCATCAGCATAATGGCTGAAACATATATATCTTTTTCATGCGGGGAAAGTTCGAGTTGATCGACAATAGAAATAAGAATAAGCAGTTTATCCTCATCAATCACTGGCGGAATAATATATTCACGTAAATAAGGATGGAAAACGTACTTTTCTATCCTTTCCTTTGTATGAGTTAATTTTTCTACAATTTCACGCAATCCTATCACCCTTATTTCCCCAACTTATCTTTCTCGGTTGTCTGGTTACTTTTCAATAATTTGTTTCTTTACAAGATTAAAAAAGCAATAAGCAGGCCTAATTATATCATAAATGTAAAGATTTTGGCACACTTAAAATGGTCATTTATGTAAATCAATTGTACTTTTCATTCAGTCGAACGCTAAAATGATCATTTATCGATATGACTATTCTTTCCTTCACTTTCTATGTCACCGTATGCAGTCTTAATCAGTGCCTCTCCACGAACTTTAATAGCGGAAGTATGCTCTGTAAACTGCGCAATCATAACTTCCCCTCTATCCAATTTCTCAGAATGATGAAATCTAGTATCGGATCCCCTTGTCAATCCAATAACATTTACACCATCTTGTTTTGCTTTAATGATTACATATTCGCTCACAGACGCCTTATTTTCATCCATCGGTTTATCACGCCTCTCCATAAATAATATCCATACGTTTAAACTATTCTAATCCATGTTATTTATTCAAACACCCATTGGTATCGGGTTAATCTTTTATTAGCGATAGAACCTCTGCCCTTGCCGCAGCATCATTTAAAAAAGTGCCCCGGACAGCAGATGTTACCGTTTTGGATCCCGGCTTTTTAACCCCTCGCATGGTCATACACATATGTTCTGCTTCAATCACAACCATCACACCATAAGGCTCTAATGTTTCGTGTATGCTGTCTGCAATGGTAGACGTAATTCTTTCCTGCAGCTGCGGTCTTTTGGCAACAGCTTCTACTGCACGGGCAAGCTTACTTAATCCGGTAACTTTCCCATTGCGTGGTATATAGGCAACATGAGCTTTTCCAAAGAAAGGAACCAAATGATGTTCGCACATGGAATAAAAAGGTATATCCTTAACTAATACCAATTCTTCATGATCCTCACCAAAGATTGTTTCAAAATGTTCCTTTGGATCCTGATCTAGTCCACTAAATACTTCTTCATACATTTTTGCGACCCTTTTCGGGGTATCGAGTAATCCTTCTCGATTTGGGTCTTCACCGATTGCTTCTAGTATTAAACGTACCGCTTCCTCGATTTGGGTACGATTCACATTTGACATTTGTATTTCCTCCTAAATTCTATCTTAAAAACTAATCTGTGCACCAAGAAAATACCCTTTTCATTTTATGAAAGCGTATATTCCTTATCGTAAGTCTTTTACTCTTTATATTAGCATACTTATTGATTTAATATTAGGGGAAAAATAAGGGGAATAACAAGACAGAGAAGTTGTTTTGCAATTAGGAAAGATAGGCAGCCGATCTACTATTGATAAATCGTTCCATTCATATAAAGAACCGCGAATTTCTCGCGGTTCTTTATAAGCACTTTATGTAATTATTTAACTGCATCTTTAAGCGCTTTACCTGGTTTAAATGCAGGAACTTTGCTTGCAGCAATTTCGATTTCATCACCAGTTTGAGGATTACGTCCTTTACGAGCAGCACGCTCACGAACCTCAAAGTTTCCAAAACCAATTAGTTGTACTTTATCTCCATCTTTTAATGCATTTAAGATAGAATCAAAAACGGCATCAACTGCTTTAGTTGCATCCTTTTTTGAAAGCTCGCTTGCTTCAGCAACTGCGTTAATAAGTTCTGTTTTGTTCATGCCAGTCACCTCCTCCCAAGATTACCTAAACTTTCTAAATTGTTTCTTACATACATTTGTAAACAAAATATGCCATTTCTATACGTTGCGGCTTATTTTTTATAACAAGCCTAATCTTAAATCAACGAATAGAATATTTCAACTGTTTTTTGGCAAAAAGTCCTTTATTTACAAGGGTTAGAGCATGAATAACAGTAATTCTGATAAAAGGTTATCATAATCATATACGGTTAGCAAGAAAAATTCTTATCATGCACATACTCTTTGATATTTATGACAAATATTCGAAAAAAGATTATGAATTGTTGCTATTCCTCTAACAAGTATGGCCATGAACAAGCAGATACAAACCCTTATTATTCCATGGGTCACGCGGTTTCAATTGAGTATTTGACAAAAAAAGAACTCTCTAAGAAGAGAGTCCTTACAGGATTATCGCAATTAAACCGCCTGAGCCTTCATTTATAATTCGTTCGAGGGTTTCTTTTAATTTATAACGGGCATTTTCAGGCATTAATGATAATTTCGCCTGAATACCCTCCCTAACAATCGAGCTTAAGCTTCTGCCAAATATATCTGAACTCCAAATGGATAATGGATCATCTTCAAAATCCTGCATTAAGTATCGAACAAGTTCTTCACTTTGCTTTTCCGTTCCGATAATTGGAGCAAATTCGCTTTCTACATCCACTTTAATCATATGGATAGATGGTGCAACCGCCTTTAACCTCACACCAAACCGGGAGCCCTGGCGGATGATTTCCGGTTCATCCAGACTCATGTCTGCAAGTGAAGGTGCCGCAATCCCATAGCCTGTTTGTTTAACCATTTTCAGCGCTTCAGCCACTACATCATATTCAGCTTTTGCATGGGCAAAATCCTGCATTAATTCAAGCAGATGATCCTTTCCACGAATTTCTACACCGACAATCTCTTTTAAAATATCATCATATAAATCATCTGGTGCATATAAATCAATCTCCGCAACGCCCTGCCCCATTTCAATTCCCGCAAGACTTGCCCGATCGATAAATTCAAAATCGCTAAAGTGATGAACTACTCTATCTACATCGCGAAGCCGTTTAATATCTTTAACCGTTTCTTTCACAGCCTCCTGGTAGCTTTCACGTAACCAATGATTTTCTCGCAATACCATAACCCAGCTCGGAAGATTCACATTTACCTCAAGGACCGGGAACTCATACAAGGCTTCTCTCATCACACTAAGAACATCTGATTCTCTCATTCCTTCTACACTCATCGCTAACACTGGAATATCGTATTTCTCAGACAGCTCTTCACGTAGACTTTCCGTATTTGGATGATGCGGCTGAACACTATTGATAATCATGATAAATGGTTTTCCAACCTCTTTAAGCTCATTTATGACCCGCTCTTCCGCTTCAATATAATTGCTCCTTGGTATCTCGCCTATTGTTCCATCTGTTGTAATCACAACACCAATGGTGGAATGCTCTTGAATAACCTTTCTTGTGCCTATTTCCGCTGCTTCATGGAATGGGATTGGTTCCTCATACCATGGAGTTGTAATCATTCGGGGACCATTTTCATCCTCATAGCCCTTGGCTCCTGGCACTGTATAACCCACACAATCAACCAAGCGGATATTTACATCTAACCCCTCTCCAACATGAACGGTTGCAGCTTGATTTGGTACAAATTTCGGCTCTGTAGTCATAATCGTTTTCCCAGCTGCACTTTGAGGTAACTCATCTTGGGTACGAGCGCGTTCGGCTTCATTATTCATGTTTGGCAATACAACCAATTCCATAAATTTTTTAATAAAAGTGGATTTCCCTGTACGAACTGCACCAACCACTCCAAAATAAATATCACCGCCCGTTCTCTCGGCAATATCCTTAAAAATATCTACCTTTTCCAAGTGATCCCCTCCCGAATCCCTGCGTTAGTGGATAGTTATTATCCTATTAATTATTTTATGACAATATATATTTATGATGTTGTCCTACATCAATATGACAGTTTTATATTTTTTAACCTCCTTGCGATAAAATTTACTAGTTTTCCTGCACTCTTATTGACTCATTCCTCTTAAAGAAGAAGAAGTTTTTGCATACACATAGCAGTAAAGGATACGTTCATTGCTGAAATGAGTAGAATGGTTTCTTTGTCTTTTAAAACTGAGGGAATAAAAATACCCTTCTCCTACAATATATTTTGTAAAAGAAGGGTTATGACTAATTCGTTAACAAAAAGATAGGCTCTTTCCTTTCACTGTCTATTGTATAGGGTAATGAATAGGCTGGAACAAATACGGAGTCCTTAAGTAAAATATCGCGAATATCTTCACCAGACTGGTACTCAGTTTCTCCTTTTCTCAACGCATCAGCTAAATCCATACGGTAATCAACATATATTTCAGCCTGCCCATTAATCACAAATGGAAGTTTTTTATTCGTATATGGACTAGCCACAAACGGTTCCTCCTCATACCCGAGCTTTTCATAATCAAGGGTGTATACACCCTCTGCTACTTTCTCTTTATATGGAGGATAGCCTTGAACTTTAATTCGCATATTCAATTCACTAATCAATTCAGAAACCCTTAGATCAAATATTTTCACCGTTGGGTCATTTTCTGCATTAACGATTACGTATTGAAATACACCACCACTTTCAAAGGCATTTCCCGGAGGTTCTGCCATATACTTTGGAGCAATTTTTTTAAAATCAATTAGATATTTTTGATAAATAGGAGTTGTCTCTTCAGAATTCTTTATTGGTAAAATTCCTCCGTTTTCATCCTTAAATTGTGTTACAGCCGCTTGTACTGATTCAACCTGATCTTGATAAGGCACTTGATTCTGTGCGAGCTTGTCCTCAGGATACATACACCCTGATAACATCACCATGACGAATACACTCAACAAAAAAACGACAAAACTTCTTTTCATATTATCAACCCTTTAAGTCTAAGAACTTTATGCATCTGTTGGTCCACTAAATACAACTAAAAACATGATAAGGCCAGATAACGCTAATAACATGTACGCAACTACAGCAGAAATAGCTTTTAGAACACCTTGTTTTAATTTATATCGGCTTAGAAAAATTAAAACAATAGAAACAAACATAAACCCCATTGAAGTAAGGGAAATCCACATCTTCATTAACGCAGGTGACATCGTATCCACTCCTTTATTCGAGAAGTATTATATCACAAGAACGAATTATTTTTATATATTTTTAGTTTTTTCTGTAATTTTAATAAAAGAAAAAAAGACCTGCATAAAGAATTGGGGCAAATTCTTTATGCAGGCTCTACTAGTGACTAAATGAAACCCACACACGCTTGTTCAATACACTAGGTTGCTTCGATTGCATTTTATTCGAGGCCAAGACGATTCGTATCCTCGAACGCCTAAAGAAGTGAAATATTATTATTCGTCTTGTAAACGTCCAACAAGAACATTTGCTAAATCTTCCATTTCATGTGTTTTCATTCTTCCCATTAAGGAATCAACCGCATCCTTGGCATCTACTCCGTTAAACAATACATCATAAAGAGCGTTTGCAATTGGCATATTTACATGATATTTCTGCGCTAACTGAAATGCTGCTTTTGTCGTTCTGACCCCTTCTACAACCATTCCCATATTATCCAGTACTTCCTGCAGGTTTTTACCTTTTCCTAACAGGTTTCCGGCACGCCAATTTCGTGAGTGGACACTTGTACACGTAACAATCAAATCACCAATCCCTGCTAAACCAGAAAAGGTCAAGGGACTTGCGCCCATTTTGGTTCCAAGTCGGGAAATTTCTGCAAGACCCCTCGTCATTAAGGCTGCCTTTGCATTATCACCATAACCGAGACCATCTGAAATACCTGCAGCAAGTGCAATAATATTTTTCAATGCTCCGCCTATTTCAACCCCGACAATATCTGGGTTCGTATAGACTCGGAAATGATGATTAATAAATAAATCTTGAATTTGTTCCGCTGCCTCCATATCCTTTGAGGAAACCGCAACTGTTGTAGGCTGCCTAACACTTACTTCCTCCGCATGACTTGGGCCGGATAACACAACTATATTACTGATTAAATGCGGCGGCATTTCTTGCTCAATCATCTCTGAGATTCTTAGTAATGTATCAGGTTCAATCCCTTTGCTTACATGGACAATGGTAAGCGGTCCACTCTGTATTTCACTAATATTTCTTAATACTTCACGAATCGCTTTCGTTGGAACTGCAAGCACCATAATGTCCACTTCGGACAAAGCTTCAGCCAAGCTGGAATATCCAATAATAGAATCCTGCAGGACCACTTCCGGAAGATATTTTTTATTTGTATGGAGTGTATTGATTTCTTCTATTTGAGCAGATTTATGCCCCCATAACCGAACTTCATGTCCGTTATCAGCAAGTACCATTGCCAAAGCAGTTCCCCAGCTTCCTGCTCCAATAACTGCTACCTTTTCATGTTTACGCTGCATATGCTCACAACCTTTAGATCAGTTTTTACTTTCTTTCACGAGGGTAAATTTTGATCGGCGTCCCTTCAAAGCCAAATGCATCCCTGATTCGATTCTCCAAGAATCGTTCATAAGAAAAATGAAGTAATTCAGGTTCATTTACAAAAACAACAAAAGTTGGGGGCTTTACAGCAACTTGAGTCGTATAATAAATCTTCAAACGTCTTCCTTTATCTGTAGGAGTCGGATTCATTGCAACAGCATCCATAATAACATCATTCAGAATACTTGTTTCGACTCGTCTAGCATGATTTTCACTCGCTAAATCAATCATTGGCATTAATGTATGAATCCGTTTTTTCGTTTTAGCTGACAAGAATACAATCGGTGCATAATCCAAGAACAGAAAATGTTCACGAATTTTCTGTTCAAAATCTTTCATTGTTTTTTCGTCTTTTTCAACAGCATCCCATTTATTCACAACAATTACTACAGCCCGTCCTGCTTCATGGGCATAACCGGCAATTTTTTTATCCTGCTCAATAATCCCTTCCTCTGCATTGATAACGACAAGGACTACATCGGATCGTTCAATGGCACGTAAGGCACGTAAAACACTGTATTTCTCCGTTGTTTCATAAACCTTACCCTTTTTCCTCATCCCAGCAGTATCAATGATGACATATTTCTGTCCGTTATAGGTTACAGAGGAATCAATTGCATCTCGTGTTGTTCCAGATATGTCACTGACAATTACACGCTCTTCACCCAAAATGGCATTAACCAGTGATGACTTTCCTACATTCGGTCGGCCAATTAAAGAAAAACAGATGGTATCATCTTCATAATCCTTTGTGTCTCTTTTTGGAAAATGCTTAGCCGCTTCATCCAATAAATCCCCCAAACCTAGCCCATGGGATCCAGAGATAGGAAATGGTTCCCCGAAGCCTAATGCATAAAAATCATAAATTTGATCACGCATTTCAGGATTGTCAATTTTATTCACAGCTAAAACAACAGGTTTTTTTGCTTTATATAGAATTTTCGCTACCTCTTCATCTGCTGAGGTAACCCCTTCTCTTCCATTAGTCAAAAAGATAATCACATCTGCCTCATCAATAGCTATTTCAGCCTGTTGACGAATTTGTTCTAAAAAGGGCTCATCCCCGAGATCGATACCACCTGTATCAATAATATTAAAATCATGATTTAACCACTCACCAGAGCTGTATATTCGATCTCTTGTTACACCCGGGATATCTTCTACAATCGAGATTCGCTCACCGACGATTCGGTTAAAAATAGTGGATTTACCAACGTTCGGACGTCCCACAATGGCAATAACCGGCTTTACCATAAATATCACCCTCCTCTATATGTTAAACTCCTATTTTTATGTATCGGAATATATTTCCATTAATTAGACAGGCTTAACTTTACTAGTTTATCAAAGGAAAAGTGTAATATCAATGTTTCACAATGATATAGACTTCATCTGTTATAGCATGTGCAATCCCATCCAGTATCGCTTCTAGATTTGCTGCATAATAATCCATTTCTTCTTTATTTTCGCAAACAAACACAGTTGCCCCACTTGGTACTCTTTTCGGGTTTGTTGTAACCACGGCCAGAATATATTTTTCAATATTCATACTGTATTACTTCCTTCCGTTTCCACTTTTCTCTCTTTTGGCATACGAATGGCATTCTCTAATGTTGGAACAGCTCCGATAATGGCTATCGCTTTTTGAATATCTTTTTCCTGCGGTAGGACAAAAATGGCGACTCTTCCATCATCCAAATCTCTTTTGGCAAGCGGAACTAACGCTGGTGTGCCTGAATCCCTGTAGACACCCAATGCGGTAGAAACATCATGAAGAATCGCCTGTCTTTGTCCTAAATTAGCAATCGTAGACCGTGAATTGAAATTTTTCGGTTTTAAAATAAAACCCATTCCATATCGAAGTACTTCCTCCTGCCTGGCAGGTAACCCAATGTTCATTATATAAATATTGTCCACGTAAAGCCCCGCTCCATCGAATCTTGGCTCAACATATGTAATATCTACAATGTCTTCAATCTTGCTTCCAGCCATTAATTTTCTTGAAATCAACAGCGAAATAAAGGCGACAATTAAACCAACCCAAATGTTAAATACTAAATAACCTAAAGTAGAGAGCAGCGAAGTGAAAATGACTAAATAGTTCCGGCTTTCAAAGGCAACGGCTATTCCTTCAATATAGGTTTTACCACGCGGAACCATTTCATAGCTGTCAAGCTCCGTTAATGTGTTTCGTTCCATATTGCGAACTTCACGGAATTGTGAAGCGGCTAAAGTTAAAAAGGTAATTGCAGCAAAATCCTCCTCCATTATAGAAGGTACCGCCACCGTACCCAATCCTGCAGCAATGAATCCAAGTGCAATGTGGATTATTTTTCCATGCAAATAGGTCGGATACTGACGATAGTCTGTTCGAAGCATATAGATTCTCGTCAATGTTCCAACGGTCATACCTAAGATAATCGGGTAAGTATATTCATTCATGTTAGTTTTTGTTTCTCCTTTTCTATAGAATGCATATTTCTTTCAAAATAACTCACAACAAATTCTAGCATGTTCCAGCCTACTAATAATGCTGCTGCCAAGGCCAATGCATCGAGTGCATATAATTCTGCAATCGGATATGAAAAGGAATAGCCCTTTAAGATAAAGGAATAAAGTATATCACTTTGAACCATTCCGAGCAGTACAGCAAGAATTCTTTGATGTTTATCGGAATGCAGGAGGATTGCTACACAAGCAACAAGGATAGCTAAAAGCCATTCTCGTTTAATGACGATCCAGATTGGATCAAACAGCTCGAATAAAAGAAAGCAAACAGATGTCAGCATTAAGATAAAGGAAGAAACAAAAAAGTAAAGCAGTTTTTTGGTTGGTAAATGGGCTGCCCAGATGTAAATTGACAGCACAATAAACAGCCCTGTCCCATTTATTTCATATCCCAATATGGTTATAGAAGCAGTTGAAAATATAATAGCTGTTAATATCCATGCTGAAAAAAGCAGGCGGTCAGGATGCGTTTTTGGATAAAAAAAGGTTGTAATAATCCATCCACACCAAAATAGCCAATAAAATAATAAACCATCCATTTTTTGCACCCCCTATCCTTTCCATTATGGCTAAAGTTGAACAACTTTAATCGTTTCTGTATTCGATTTCCCGCTATGCTATCGGAAAAGATTCATGTATACATGCATAATCCTAGAGACATGTACCATCTTAAAGAGAGGAGGTGTCAATTACATTATGGGAAGAGACCGTCAAGAGAAAAAATTAAAGAACAGTGGACGTGTTGAGTCTGATAGGGATCAAGCACTCCACTATCCTGGTGCAACAAAATTACAAAGTCCTGAAGAAGCAAGAAGATTGAACGACAATAAGGACCTATAAAGAAAACAAGCTCCCATCAATGGGAGCTTGTTTTCTTTATAAATCTTTGATTATATTGTTTCGTATCAATATTGCGTTCCACAAGCCAATGATGGGTTTTTCCACTGATTACAAGCGGTGCGTTTTGTAAGTCAGAAATGGTTTTCGCTCCAACAGCCGTCATAATAAGAGCCAATTCTTCATGAAGAAGCTTCATTTCTTCGAACAATCCCTCAAGCCCCTCTTTAACCAATATTTTAAGGAAATAGCCTGCTATCCCAACTAGATTGGCTCCAAGAGCAATCGATTTAGCAATATCCAGGCTGGTTTGGATTCCGCCGGAACTGATAATATCAATGGAGGTTCCGCTATTTTTTGCTTCAGCAAGAGCTGCTGCAGTTGGGATTCCCCAATCGTTAAAAAAGCTGAGCATTCTCTGCCTCCGCTCGTTTTCAATTTTAGCAAAGTTTGTTCCGCCAAACCCGCCAACATCCACGGCCTTTACCCCAATGGAGGCAAGACTTTTTACAACAGTCTGGTTCATGCCAAAACCAACTTCCTTGACGATTACAGGTAAGCCAATCCCCTTTACAATGGATTCAATCCGCTTGAGTGCACCGGTAAAATCCCGTTCTCCTTCTGGCATTGTCAGTTCCTGGATAACGTTTAGATGTATTTGAAGCATATTCGCTTCTATCATATCAACGGCTCTTTTAGCTTCTTCGACGGTTGCTTCACTGCCAAGATTTCCAATAATGATGCCCTTGGGATTTTCCTTTCGGACAATTGTGTAGGTTTTTTCCTCATCTGCATTTTTCAAGGCAGACATTTGTGAACCGACAGCCATAATCATCCCGAATTCCTTTGCAGCCACTGCCAAATCCCGATTAATTCGCATTGTTCTTTCACCGCCGCCGCCTGTCATAGCATTGATAAAAATTGGCGAACTTACAGTAAGTTCGCCAATTTTAGTATCCAATGAAATTTGACTGATTCCAGTATCAGGCAGACTTTGGTGAATAAAAACAATGTCGTCCAAACCGGTTACTCTTTCCTGCCCGGTCGTAAGGGCATGCTGAATATGATCCCATTTTCTTCTTGATCTGGACAATTTATATCACCATTATTTTTTCAGATTCTTTAACTGGTCACCAATCATATCACCTAATTGGAAACCTTTTGATTCTTCAGGAAGCTCATAATCAGTCACTTCCGCAACGTTTTCTTCTAATTCTTTAATGCTTAATGATAGACGCTGGTCTGCTTCGTTAACATCAAGGACTTTAACCTTTAGTTTCTCACCATCGCTTAATACTTCATGTGGTGAACCGATATGCTTATGGGAAATTTGTGAAATATGCACAAGCCCTTCCACACCAGGGAATACTTCAACAAATGCACCGTACGAAACAAGACGCTTCACTTCACCGTCTAAAATAGCTCCTTTCGGTGCTTTTTCAGCGATATTTGTCCAAGGTCCAGGCAATGTTTCTTTAATTGATAAGGAGATTCTTTCGTTGTCTTGATCAACACTCAATACTTTAACTTGAACCTTTTGTCCTTCCTCCACTACGTCTGATGGTTTCTCTACATGTTGATAGGATAATTGAGAAATATGAACAAGTCCATCAATACCGCCAATATCAACAAATGCACCAAAATCTGTAATTCTTTGTACAGTTCCTTCAAGCACTTGACCCGCCTGCAAAGAAGCTAATAACTGCTTCTTTTGTTTTCCTTTCTCTTCCTCTAATACAGCACGGTGGGATAGAATAATACGGTTTTTATCTTTATCAAGCTCAACAATTTTAAAAGTAAGTGTTCTCCCTTTATAGTCAGAAAAATCCTCTACGAAGTGTGATTCTACTAAAGAGGCTGGTACGAATCCGCGAACCCCAAGATCAACCACTAGTCCGCCTTTGACAACATCTTTAATTTCAGCTTCAAAAATTTCTCCTTTTTCAAACCTAACAACAAGCTGATCCCAGGCTTTTTCTGCATCTACTTTGCGTTTTGATAAAATTAAAGCCTCTTCTTCAACCTTTAATACTTGGAGATCAAGTGCATCACCTTCCGCTGCTACATCACTTGCTTTTTCGATATGAAGACTTGATAATTCACTGATTGGAATAATTCCATCGAGTTTACTTTCAGGAATTTCAACAATGACCTGTTTTTCTTCTACCTTTGTTACGATACCGCGAACAGTATCTCCAACCTCAAAATTCTTAACCTCTACTTGATTCATTTCCTCTGACATATGTATTCCTCCTTAGTCCGCAGAACTTGCTTTAGAATATTATTTTTCATTTTTGCTATCTGTCATAAAGAAGCACAAAAATTCCATCGAAAGAATTTTCAAAAAAAATCTCTTTTTATAAACTTCTTATAAATGACTCTTTTTGTCAAGCAAGATGAATTACGTATGGGCTGTGATGAGCTGTTTAATTTCATTCATAATTACTTCTGTGACTTGTTCAGCAGAAGCTTTATTATTTCTGTATTCATCCATCTGAATCGGTTTCCCATAAACTACTTTCAATCTTTTGAAAGGCTTATACGGTCCAATAATCGCACAAGGGACAATATGGGCTTGAGAGCGTAAAGCAAAAAAACCAGCTCCTGCAAGACCCTTACCTAATTCCCCAGTTTTACTTCTCGTACCTTCCGGAAAGAGACCTAAAACCTTCCCATCATTTAATACATCTAATCCTTTTCGTAAAGCACCCCGATCACTAAACCCTCTTTTAACAGGAAAAGCATTGATATGTGGAAGTATTTTACCAAGAACAGGGACAGAAAACAGCTCTTCTTTTGCCATAAAATGAATAGGTCTAGGTGAAGTAATTCCAACAACCTCTGGATCAAAATTATGAATATGATTACAACAAAGCAAAACACCGCCATCGGCAGGTACATTTTCTTTACCAATTACTTTAAACTGATAAATTGGAAACAAAACAATATTAACAATCGTGCGACCCAATGGATACAAATTCAACGCTATCTTATCCTTTCTTTTACCAGTTCCATGATCTTCTCGACAACCTGCTCAATCTCTAAAGATGTTGTATCAATCTCTATTGCATCAACTGCTTTCTTTAACGGAGCAATTTCCCTCTCTGAATCAAGCTTGTCCCGTTGTTCTATCTCCTTTTGCAGCTGCATTAAGTCAGATGGGTAACCTTTTGAAAGATTTTCTGCATGCCTTCTTTTAGCCCTTTCTTCTACAGATGCAAGTAAAAACACCTTTACCTCTGCATTCGGTAAAACATGTGTACCAATATCACGGCCATCCATAACAACTCCACCATTAGCTGCAAGTATTTGCTGTCTTTTAGTTAATTCATTTCGTACCAACTGATGACGCGCTACAATGGAAACTGAGTTGGTAACCTTTGAAGTCCGAATTTCCTCTGTTACATTTTCTCCATTTAAATAAATAGACTGGCCGCCCTTTTCTGGAATTAAGTCTATTTTGGTTTCAGCTAATAGTTGGCTCAGTTCATTCTCATTCTCAAGATCTACTTCAAGAAGAATTGCCTTATAGGTTAATGCTCTATACATCGCCCCAGTATCAATATATATATAAGACAGGTTTTCAGCTACTCTTTTAGCGACTGTACTTTTTCCTGCTGCAGCAGGGCCATCAATGGCGATTGATATTTTATCCTTCATATTTCCTCCTGTATGCTTTTGAACTAGTTACTAATTGAAGAACTTTATCTCCTTAACAATCCTATTTTACCATATGCAGATCATACCGTGTTGCCTAAGGACCCTTTGTTGGACAATTCAAAAAAGCAGGGAAAGCCCCTGCAATTTATTTACTGGAAAAGGTTTCTAAAAATTCGGTTAAGTCATCTTCTGAAACTCCTTCGTATTGCGCAATTTGCTGAAGCTCAGGAAATGAATTAAATTTATGAAAAAAAACCTGCGTTAAAAGCAAGAAGACAAGCTGTATGATAATCATTTTTAATAGCAATCTCTCAACTAGTTTCATCCTATACATCCCCACGTCTTGTTAATATATTTCTATTATGGGATTAACATAGGGCTATTATTCGCCTAGCTCTATTCCTTTTTTCTTCAAGGCTAATTGCCTGTCAAAAGTAAATCGAAGCAGCTGCTGTCTTTGCAGGGGTGTCACATCCTTAAATAAAATTGAAAATAAGTCCTGATTCGTCCCTTTCTTTTTTAAGACTCTTACAACAGTACTTACCATATCCATGTAATGAATATCACCATTTTGCATCGGTAAAACAAAAACGGTCCTAATTTTCATTCCCGGATTCATATTTACTGAATGATTTAAAACAACCAATGAACCGCCGGCACTAATATCCTCCGTTATTGTCGTAAAGGGCTGGAATTCCTTATCAAGAGGATGGATAGCAACATCTACAGACGTATCGATCCTGACAAATTCACGTCTTTGAACTTTTATCACAAGGTCATCACCGGGATAAAGAAGCATCATCATGGGAATTCCCTGTACCATTCTGCCTAGTATCTCTGTTTCAAACTGATAGCCGGATTTTCCTTCTACAAATGAAACCCGTAGCTGTGTTCCATCAACTAGAAATGTAGTCCGGTTAGTCTTAACATTTATCGGATAATCAATATAAAGAATATTATCCTTTCTCTCAACTAGTCTGCACTTATATTTTTCCATTTTCTCTGAATATTTCGGTTCTAACATGAGTGAGTTCCCTATTGTTAACATATGATCACTCTTTCTTTCCATACTATCCAATATGTAAATTATGCCATGCTCTATTATGTTGGTGCAATAAAAAGAATACGTTTCATCAGTTAAAATCTAAAACAAAAAAATTGCGTACTCCATTCATCCTTTACATATGCTTTAAGCATCCTGAAAGAAATAATCGGAGCACGCAGCTTCTTCTTGTGTGCTTTTTATACTACTTTTTCATATATAGGCTCTGCATTTTTCATTTTCTCAACTTTTTCTTCTATACCCGATTCCGCATTTATAAAAATTCGATACGTATCCGAGTCAAGTGTCCCCATAAATTCATAGCATAACACTTCTTTGTTCATATCATTCATAATGACAGCTAAGCCATCGTTCATTACTTTTACCTGTGGATTTATTTTCTTCCTAGCATCGTCCATCGTAAGTGTCGGTTTTGCTATATTTCGCTTTTCATTAACCGATTTTAAATAATCTTCTTCCGAAACACCAACAATTTGACCGTTATCAAGTGCAACCTTCATTTTCACCGATTCAGGATAAATTCTAACTCCATTTTCAGCTTTCACAAACGTGAACACTCCAAGATTTTCATATTGAGCACTTTCAAACAGTTCCAAGTTCTTGAAGCCATTATCCTTTAGAAATTGAAGCGCCTTATTTGCTGCTTCATTCAAGCTGATTTTTTGTTCATTTACATCCCTTGACAGGATATACCAAATTGGATATCCGCCTTTTTTCGTTATATCCATATTGGCTATTTGATTTGTCTTTTTATCTTCAAGAGAGACACTGTAAAACTCATAATGAGAACCATCACCGTTTTTTGTTACGTCAACTTTTACATTATCTCCTAAATTGGCATACTTTTTTGCGATTTTGACGGCTTCTTCTTTAGAGATATTTTTGCCCTCTAATTTATTAAAACCGTCATCATTCTTTTGCATATTGACAAACGCAGGACCAAAATCAGTTTCACCATAGCTGTCCACCGCTTTTTCAACCGTTTTAAAGCCATCAATAATCGTATTATCTGCCGTTTCTTTCCCTGTTGCTAAAGCCAGCTCCACATCCATCCAGCGCAGATTATTTTCCAACGCCATATGCTGCACATTTCTTAATTCATTTTGGATTTCTTCTGATTGACCATATAATTCCTTCAGCGCTTTGTACTCTTCATCGTTTAACGGATCCTTATTGAGGTCGCGTATAGTAGCCTGGTAGCTAAAATCACCAATTTTTGATAAAAACTCTTCTGTTTTATTGAACGGAAGAAGGGTTAATGGCAGTTGCCCGACATCATTATGCGCTTGGGAGGTTATTTTCCATACCTCTGCAAGGGCCGGCGATAAAGACTCACGTGAATTCATCGCCAGTGTAGTGCCAATCTTATCATGTAATAAATCCACTTGATAGGATAAATCATGGAATGCTCTTTGATAGTTATTCTCTGCATTTAGTAATACAGCATTTTTCTCCCGATGCTCCTGATAACCCCATAATGCAGTACCTGCAACACCTAATGATAATACTCCGATCAGAATTCCTCTAAACAATGTACTCACCTCTTTTATTTGCAGAATATATGCTTACCAATCTGTTTAATTTGCGGTCGTGACCAAATCCATCCGCTTGTCGCCGTTGCAGGATTAAAATAATAAATCGCATTACCAGTTGGATCCCAGCCATTAATAGCATCTAGCACTGCCTTTTTGGCAGTCTCATTTGGTGTAAGCCATATTTGTCCATCTGCAACAGCTGTAAATGCACGCGGTTCAAAAATGACGCCGGATACAGTATTAGGGAAAGATGCACTGTTCACCCTGTTCAAAATTACCGAAGCAACTGCCACTTGGCCGATATACGGCTCACCTCTTGCTTCTCCGTAAACAGCATTGGCCATTAACTGAATATCATTTTGAGAGAAACCGTTCGGAACATTTGTCGCTGTCGGTTTATTACCACCCTGTGGTGCCGCCGGTTTTGGCTGTGTGTTTTGTTGTGTATTTGCTTGTGGTTTCGGCTGTGCCTGAGGCTTAGGTGACGGCTGGGCAGGTGTCTGCTTAGCCGGTGCTTGATTTTCTTGTTTATTCCCTGCAGGCGCTTTAGCCGGTTGTTTTTGTTTATTTAAATCTGTTCCACCGTAGTGCGTAAATTTATTTCCCTTATTAATTTGCTCTTTTACAAATTGCTGATTGTATTTGGAAGCTTTAACAAGTTTATTTTTTGTATCCTTTCCAGCTAGCCCGTCAATTGGAAGACCAAACTCATATTGAAAATTCCTTAATGCCCAATATGTACCCCATCCAAAGACGCCATCAATTTTGCCGTTATAGAAGCCTAAAAATTGCAGACGAGATTGGAGCTCGATCACGTCATCCCCAACTGCCCCTTGTTGAATGACTTGATTGGAAAAAGCATGTACTTTGTCTTGAGACGGGACAATAAATAAGAATATAGAGAAAAGGACAATGAGCTTTGATTGTAATATTATTCTTTTCATAGTTCTACTACCCCCAGTTGTAAATCATTCTCATATTAGTCGTATTTTTTGTATTAATTGGATTTTTATACAGTAAATTTACTTTAAGGTGAAAAAATACAAAAAAACCCTTCATTCACAGGAATGAAAGGCTTTTTGCATCTCAGCATATTTTGCACTTAATGTATGAGCTTTTTTTACTTTCCTTAAACCTAGCCACCAAAGAAATATCATAAACGGAAGCATAATATACACCCAGTTAGCTTGTGAAAGGAGAATATAATCATAGATTCCATGTAACAAAAAGGGTATGAGAAAGGATAGGATGAGCCATTTTCGGTTAGAGGAGAGTGAAAACTTTCCTTTTCCTAAATAATAACCCATAATAACACCGAACAGAGCATGGCTTGAAACAGGCAGCAGCGCACGACCAAGAGCAAATTCAAGCCCATTCGCAACCAAATATAAAATATTCTCAGTGGTTGCGAATCCAAGTGAAACGGAAGCACCATATACAATTCCATCATATGGCTCATCAAAATGAAAGTGGAGAAATGCTGTATAGTAGACAATAAACCATTTAAAAAACTCTTCAAGCAAACTTGTCGATAGGAATGCATCAACTAAGCTAGAATGGATTATATTTTCCGTTTCCAGTACATATTGAATAAACATTATGGGAAATACAAGAAGTGAGCCGAATAAAAATGTCCTAATAACCATCGAGATGGGTTCGACACCAAAGCGGTCCTTTAAGTAAAAATAACATAATAAGGCTAAACCAGGTGCAATCCCGGCTGATAATATTCCCAGCATTAGCCGTCCTCTTTTCAATCTATTTTCCTTAATCCTATCATGATATGATCATATTGAAAATGACCTATTTCACTCAATAGGAATATTTTGTAAAAATATTAATACTTACACCATTCGTTTATTGGAGTTTATACCATCATTACTTTGGAGGCTTTTTTTATGTCTAAAAAAATCTTAATTATTCACACCGGCGGTACTATTTCGATGAGCGAGGATGAAACCGGTGTTGTTAAACCAACAGGTCATAATCCGATTACACAGCATACGAAGGAATTAACCGATTTAGGAGAACTAATTATCGAAGAACCGTTTCAATTACCATCTCCACATATTACCATAAAAGAAATGCTGCTCTTAAAAGCAATGATCGAGCAATATAGCGAACGGGGGATTGATGGAGTTGTCATTACTCACGGAACCGATACACTGGAAGAAACCGCCTATTTCCTTGATTTAACGACTGAATCAACCTTTCCAATCATTGTCACCGGGGCTATGAGATCTAGTAATGAAATTGGCTCAGATGGGTTATATAATGTCATTTCTTCCATCAGAGTGGCCTCCTGCGATGATGCAAAAAATAAAGGAGTACTAGTAGTATTAAATGATGAAATACATACGGCAAGCAATGTGACTAAAACTCATACGAGCAATGTCTCTACTTTCCAAAGCCCGCAATATGGTCCTATCGGCATTGTCACAAAACGAGGAATCATTTTTCACCATTCTCCTCTAGAACTGGAATATTACCAGATTGATGATATTTCCAAGCGCGTAGCCTTATTAAAAGCCCATGCAGGAATGGACTCCTCCCTATTTTATGCTATTAAAGAGCTTAAGTATGACGGAATTGTAATTGAAGCCCTTGGCCAAGGAAATCTCCCTCCTGCAACCATTGATGGAATCATGAGCCTGCTGCAGGAAAATATCCCAATTGTTCTTGTTTCACGCTGCTTTAATGGAATTGTAGAGGATACTTATTCCTATGAAGGTGGAGGATCTAATTTAAAACAGCTTGGAGTCATTTTTTCAAACGGCCTAAATGGTCAAAAAGCAAGAATTAAACTATTGATTGCCTTAGCCGTTACAGATGATATCAAAAAAATTGAGTATATGTTTCAATAAAAATAAGATAACAAAAAAGGTCCTTTTCCATAAAAGGACCTTTTTTTAATCATTTACGACATCGATTGGGATTCCATTTTCTTTAATGCTTCGGCAATTTTCCCGCCATGAAAACGTCCATTTTCAATAAAAATCTCATTAGCTTCATTTCCTGCAGCAATCACACCTGCGATAAATATACCTTCTACATTCGTTTCCATCGTTTCCTCATTATAGTGAGGACGTCCGGTTTCAGAATCAATCATTACACCCATCTTTTTCAAAAAGTCCTTGTCAGGATGGTACCCTGTCATAGCAAATACGAAATCATTTTTGATGGTGTATTCCTTACCATCTTTCACATATGTCAACGTAGTTTCTGTTATTTCTTTTACAACGGACTCCCACACCATTTGAATCCGCTCATTACGAACATGCCCTTCAAATTCCGGCAGAATCCATGGCTTGATCTTAGGTGAATATTCACTGCCACGGTATAAGACTGTCACTCTTGCGCCAGCCTTTACAAGTTCGAGCGTTGCGTCGACACCAGAGTTCTTTAATCCAATAACAACGACGTCTTTATCAAAGTATGGGTGTGCTTCTTTAAAATAGTGGGAGACCTTTGGTAGTTCTTCCCCTGGCACTCTCATAAAATTAGGATGGTCATAATAACCTGTTGCGATTACCACGGATGACGTTTCATATTGTTCCTTATCAGTTGATACAAAAAATCCGGAATGATTTTTTTTAACATCCAACACTTTTTCAAACGCATTTACACGAACCTTTTTTCTTTTTACAACCTCTCGATAATAAGCGAGGGCTTGACTTCGATTCGCTTTACGTGTTTCGGTGATAAATGCTACATCACCGATTTCTAATTTATCACTAGAGCTAAAAAACGTTTGATGTGTCGGATAATGATAAATAGCATTCACAATATTTCCTTTTTCTATAACCAGCGGTGTGATCCCCACTTCTTGTAACGCAATGGCTGCAGCCAATCCACATGGACCGCCGCCTATAACAATAACCTCTTCCTGCTTCATCCTTTGTTCACTCCTAAACAAACATATCCAATAAATAATATGGTAATAAAATAAACTCCTATCTTTATTATGATAGGAGTTTTAATGAAAAGTTTCAATATTATATCATTATTTATCATTCAATCCTGCCTGGGTGAAGCTGAGAAGGTCAACCACGTTTTTTATTAGACCCATCCACGATATCTGGAGGCTTCAGCCATTTTTCTTACACCTACCATGTAGGCAGCCAGCCTCATATCGATACGACGATTTTGAGCCGTTTCATATATATTCGTAAAGGCTTTTACCATTACTTTTTCTAGCCTTTCAGCCACTTCTTCTTCAGTCCAATAAAAGCCCTGATTATTTTGAACCCATTCAAAGTACGATACTGTCACACCCCCAGATGACGCTAACACATCTGGAACAAGAAGGATCCCTCGATTGGTTAAAATTTCGGTAGCTTCTAAAGTTGTGGGTCCGTTTGCAGCCTCGACCACAATTTTCGCATGAATATTATGTGCATTCTGTTCAGTAATTTGATTTTCTATTGCTGCTGGAACAAGAATATCACAATCCTTTTCCAATAATTCCTGATTGGTAATTGTATGGTTAAACAGCTTTGTTACGGTGCCAAAACTATCTCTACGGTCAAGTAAATAATCTATATCAAGACCATCCGGATCGTAAAGCGCCCCATATGCGTCAGAAATTCCAATTACTTTCGCACCTGCATCATTCATAAACTTTGATAGAAAACTTCCGGCGTTTCCAAAGCCCTGTACAATTACGCGGGCACCGTTTAATTCTATTCCTTTTTTCTTTGCTGCTTCACGAATGCAAATCGTAACTCCTTTTGCAGTAGCAGATTCACGCCCATGTGATCCTCCCAGTACAAGCGGTTTCCCTGTTATAAATCCCGGTGAATTAAATTCGTCAATTCGACTATATTCATCCATCATCCAGGCCATAATTTGCGAGTTTGTAAATACATCTGGGGCTGGAATATCCTTTGTCGGGCCGACAATCTGACTGATTGCTCTTACATAGCCACGGCTCAGACGTTCCAATTCCCGAAATGACATATCCCTGGGATCACATACAATTCCCCCTTTTCCACCGCCATAAGGAAGATCAACAATTCCACATTTTAAACTCATCCATATCGAAAGTGCTTTTACTTCATTTTCCGATACAGTTGGATGAAAACGGATACCACCCTTTGTCGGACCTACTGCATCATTATGCTGGGCCCGGTAGCCTGTAAAGATTTTCGTTGAACCATCATCCATACGCACCGGAATCTTGACAGTCATCATGCGAATGGGTTCCTTTAGAAGCTCAAATACCTCTTCGGGATATCCAAGCTTTTCAAGAGCTTTGTGAATGACAGTTTGCGTGGATTTTAATATGTCATGTTTCTCTTCTTGTATTCTATTTTCTTTACTATTATCGGCTACCATTTGTAAACCTCCTAAAAAGCAAACAATTGTTGTTATCTTAAAAAAATAGTATATCCTTTGTACCGTTTATGCAAGAAGAAAAATTGTTTATTTTAAATTTTATGAATTTTTTCAATATACCCTTACCTATGTACTGAATACCTATACGATAAATCCCCCACTTTCTGAAAGATTAACCAGAACACAAGTGGGGGATTTTAAACCTTTACCATCGTTATCATGAAGGAAAAACCCCCCTAAATGGAAGTTTGTTTAAGGAAAGTACGTCATAATTTGACTTACGGCATTTTCCTTCATGATCATTTTCCCATATTCCTGAATAACATGAATACTTATAAAAGATGGGTTTCCAAATTCCGCCATTATCGCTACAATTTGAGTCTGAATGTCTGAACAAACATTATCAACTAAAAAATAATAAGCATTGTTCATTGAGTATAAAGTTCCACCCGAAAAACCGATGATTGCTAATCGTTTGGCCAATTGAATAACATGCTCAAAATCTTCTATTTCAAACAGAATCTCAACATTCCCCTCCATTGTCACTTGCATATCAATAAAGCTGTCTCCGAAGACATCTTCCTCCTGTTCTTCCACGGTTACAATCATAACCATACCTTGTGACTGCATTGAAAAAATTTCTACCGCAACAGAACCTTGTATATCGACATCAAAGGTTTCACTTGCTTCCTCAAGCATATCATGAAAAAGCTGGTGCCATTTTAGTGAATCCTTCCATATATCATCTTTTGTTAAACCTCTGTCAAATAAGTCATCAAGAGATAAAAATATTTTAATTTTATTAGCATTCAATCGTTCTAAGCGCATGATTATGCCCCCTACCGTGAACAAACTCTTAATGTAGTGTATGAAAAAATGCACCTTTTGTGAGTCGTCTACTTTTATTGAAGCATAATAATATCTAACTCCAAATAAAAAATCATTTCGAAATCATTTGGCTTTGCCGCAGTGTTGAATGGTTAAAAGATGTGTTTCTGCTTTTGCACCTAAGCGAAGCGGAACCCCTGTAGTCCCATAACCATTACTAATTAAACTAACGCGGTTCTTCTCTTTTTTTAGTCTACCTTTCTCGTACAGGCTAAAACCAAGGATGTGAATCTGTCCACCATGTGTATGCCCTGATAACATGAGACTAATTCCATGATTTGATTGAATCTTCCTTGCTATATCCGGATTATGGCTCACTAAAATTTTAAAGCTATTCTTATCTGTTTCAATTAACGCTTGATCAATATCTGCTCGATTGGTGCTTAAATCATCCACACCAAGAATGAAAAAACGCTCTCCCTGCTCTGACTCAAAGAAAAGGGAACGATTAACAAGTACCTTTACATCAAGACTAGTAAATAGTGAGTTTAAAAGCGGAATGTCCATTTCATAATCATTATTTCCCCACACAAAAATAACCGGTCCAAGTTTTTTTAATAGAAGAATGTTTTCCTTTACTCTATCTAGTGGAACACCCTTTTCCGTTATATCACCACCGATAATAACAATATCTACTTTTCCTTGGACCTGTTCAATTATTTTTTCAGATATCTTTCTACGATGGACATCGGAAATAAAGAAAAGGTTAACTTTACCAAAACTCTCAGGAAAATCAGCAAACTCTAACTGATGGCAGACCACTCTATTTGCAAATGCCTCTCTGTACATATACAGTAGCAGTCCTAATCCTAGTAAAAAACATAATAGTATTACAATAATTATTACCATAAATCCCCCAACCGTATTGAATCTGTATTCCAGCACGTCTATTCCAATCATTTGAAATCATACCATAAATGACGATAAATACTAAAAAAATTGATTGCGGCTGACTAACAAAAAAGGTACATAGAATCAGTTATCCTTCATATGATTTAAAGACGCATACGAAGGAGGGATTGTATGTTCACAAACACAAAGTTTTATCATCCATATATAAGCCCGTTTGACCCATGTAAGCCAATGATAACTAAAAGATATTCTACTCCTCCTCAATTATATATTGGATTTCAGCCCCCAGGTCTAGAGCAGTTTACACCTATGGAGGCATTGCGTGCAGGAACACTTTGGAAGGCTTTTTATGACCCCTACTACAGCCCATATGAAATCGCTAAAGGAGGATTTAAAGGATGAAACAATTGCCTCCGGAATATTATCAATTACTTGAACAACTTCAAGCTGTTGATTTTGTTCTCGTTGAGCTTACTTTGTATTTAGATACTCATAATGATGATGTAGAGGCGATAAATCAATTTAATCAATGTGCTTCAGAACGGAAGAGGTTAAAAAAGGCCATTGAAAGTAAATATGGACCACTACAGCAATTTGGGAACAGCTATTCCGGATGTCCCTGGAACTGGGATGACCCACCATGGCCATGGCAAGTCTAGGAAGTGGAGACGCCTTGCCCCCGCAGCTCGTTTATTTAGGAAGTGGAGACGCCTTGCGCAGATTGTGAATCTCGCACAAAGGAGGAATCAAATAGAATGTGGATTTACGAAAAAAAATTACAATATCCAGTCCGGGTAAGTACATGTAATCCCATGCTGGCGAAATTTTTAATTGAGCAATACGGCGGTGCAGACGGTGAATTAGCTGCTGCTCTTCGCTACTTAAACCAACGATACTCTATTCCAGATAAAGTGGTTGGTCTCCTAACCGATATTGGTACCGAGGAATTTGCCCATTTAGAAATGATTGCTACAATGGTCTACAAACTAACGAAAGATGCCACCCCTGAGCAAATGAAGGCCGCTGGTTTAGATGGCCATTATGCAGACCATGACAAGGCACTTTTTTATCATAATGCAGCAGGAATTCCATGGACTGCGACCTATATTCAAGCAAAAGGAGATCCTATAGCGGATCTTTATGAAGATATTGCCGCCGAAGAAAAGGCAAGAGCAACCTATCAGTGGCTTATCAATATGAGTGATGATCCTGATATAAATGATAGTCTCCGCTTTCTAAGAGAAAGGGAAGTAGTTCATTCCCAACGTTTCCGTGAAGCAGTAGAAATCCTTAAAGACGAGAGAAATCAAAAGAAAATATTCTAACGTATCGTGTTAAAGCTGAAAACAAATAAGAGCAGATATCTGCTCTTATTTGTTTTCATGATATAAATTAATATCATAATTCTGTTTCATCATTTCAAATACAAGATGCCGATTATTCCATGCATCTTCCTTCTTCCACAGGTCTTTACTCTTATCAATAATTTCACAGCGCAATGCATGAAATTCCTTTTCTGCTTTATCTCGCTTCTGCCTGTATACATTCATCAGCCCATACAAACCGAAAATAACGATAAGCATGAATAAATTACTTGAATGATTGACAAAATTTGAGAAAAGCGCAGCAAAAGAATAGGAAAAAGGACTAATCGTTGTGAAATAAAGAAAAACAAAATAGATAAAGGTGATCAGTACTGTACTCCACATAACCATTAAGTGTAAGCGTGTTAAGTAATCAAATTTTTGTTTTCTCTCTACTACCTTTTGCAGCATCTTCCTTGTCGCTTGATCCGTTCTTTCATCAAGCATCCTAATTGATGACTCCATACGATCCCCGCCTTCCCATAACAATCTATGAACTTGTCCGGAGATATATGAATAAAAAAGCTCAACCAGTTTACTTGTTAAACGGAATCGTAAGGACCTGCCCAACTTTTATTTCATTTGAGGAAAGACCATTCGTCTCCCTTATTGTATCAATACCTTCTTTCGACTTGTAATACATCATTGAAATTCTGAAAATAGTTTCACCTGGTTTTACAGTATGATAAACCGTATCCTTTTGATTAGAATGATTTGCATCGTTCCTACTCTCTTCCAACAAAGAAGAAATATCTGTTGTTGGCTCATTACTATCCTGTTGTCTTAGGCTTTCATCCATTTCACCGGCTTTTGGATCAGCTTCAAGTGATTCGGAATCCTCCCCTTCTCCCTCATCAGCTGTTTGACTGTTTTCTTCCTCTTTAGGGGATTCCTCTTTAGGAGATACCTCGTTAGTACTTTTCGTATCTTCTGGATTATCTATATCAATAAACTCAAAACCATCCGTAGATTCACCGACAGCCGGCTCTGTATGACCAATTTTATTTTTTGCCACTGTTGAGTATATACTAAAGATGGTAATCGGCAGCAGAATGAAGAAAAGCACAAGTAAACGAATGACTGGATATTTTAGCTTCCATTTGGTCTTTTTTCTTTTTTGTTGATGAACCCGGCTTCTTGGAGGCAACTCCTCTCTATCGACAGCCTTTCCCTCTTCAAATCCCACCGGTTTTATCCTTTGCCGCAGCCTTTCTGCCTGATCTCTGTATGGATCTTCTTTATTCATTGAATGTCCCTTCCTATTCAGTTTGTTTCTTTGCAAAATTGTATTTAATGACACATCCCAGTAAAAAATCAATAATAAAGTGCATAAAAATCGTTACGAGAATATTTTCTGTACGGAGATAAAGATAACCAATCAAAAAGCTTAATCCTGTTACATTGACAAAGAGAAACCAATTAAATAAATAGCGGTAATGAACAAGTGCGAAAACAAGGCTTGATACAATCAAACCAAAATGTGTTTGGATGACACCACGAAATAAGATTTCTTCAGTTATTGAAACAACAGCAGCTATGAAGGCCACTTGATATAGCGGTCTGCCTTGAAAAAGCCGGCTATTTAATCCGCCATCATCGTAATACTTAGTTGATAAAACTTTCATTAAAAATAAATCCAAGAAAAATACAGAAAGTCCTGCTGTACCACCAATCCAATAAATATTTGGATCATTCCAACTAAATAGCTCGAAAAAATCAGAAAGGCTATCAAATAAAAAAAAACCGAAAATAAATGAGCACAGTAATAGTAGAATCTGTGTTAAGAATAAAGATTGAAACAACTGCTTATCTGTAACCTCTTCAATAAGATCATGATACTTTTTATTCATCTTTTCAGCTCTCTTATAGCTTTTTAATGTATATAGATTTCGCTATTTCTATTAATTTAATAATATATCAGTCAACCGCTGTTTCCAACTAAATTCGCCATTATTCTTGGCGGAAATTGGCGATTTATCAAATTTACTCCATTCCAATCCACAAATATCACAACAGCTCTCCGGCTTTTGGCCTACATGCTCATCTTCTCCAAAATATTCCAGGATTTTCTCTCTTCTGCAGCTTTTAGAGTTGCTCCAGCTGGTCATGGATAAAATCCTATTCCGCTTTAGCTGTCTTCTCTTATCTAACTCTTCTTTATAGTCAATGAACACCTGATCCAGATCATTTGTTTCCTCAGTCTTTAATAGGTAATCACACAGCATCCGCCATTGAATTTCCGTAAATCCGCCCATCCGTTGCCATTCATCCTCAAATGGTATCTGATAAATGGATCGTTCCTTTGAGTCTTTTATCATCTCAGCTAACCAATTAATTTGTTCGGGTGAGGGAATTTCTGACTCCGCTAGCTGATATGCCAGTTGCTCATCTCCAGCGGAATATAAAAGCACAGCAATACTTGGTCTTCCATCTCTTCCGGCCCGACCTATTTCCTGCAGATAGGACTCCATTTGCTGCGGCATATGAAAATGGATAACAAAACGAATATTTTCTTTATTTATGCCCATCCCAAATGCACTTGTTGCACAGATAATATCAAGCTGATTATGCAGGAATTGCTGCTGAATTAATATTCTGGACTCTTGATCCATTCCTCCATGATAGGCCATCACCTTAGAGATTCCTTTATTCTGCAAAAAAGCAACCGCTTGCTCTGCCATTCTTTTACTTGAAAAATAAACAATACCTGGGTTTTCGAATTTCGAAACATATTCATATAATAATTCCCATTTTTCCTGATAACGTTCAAGATTTCGAACTGCTAAAGCAATATTAGGCCGATCAACCGAAGACAGCACTTTTTTACAATGGTCAAGCTCCAGCGTTTGGATAATATCTTGAATTACTTTTTTGGTTGCGGTTGCCGTTAAGGCCAATGTCAACGGCTGACCGAGGCTTTTGCGAACAGTACCGAGTTTGATATAATCCGGGCGAAAATCATACCCCCACTGTGAAATACAATGAGCTTCATCAATGACAAATAAAGAAATGTTTAAACGCTTTAGGCTATTAATCATGTGGTCATTCGCTAATGTTTCAGGTGAAATAAAGATAAATTTATACTGTTCTAATTGGTTTAAGACTTTTTTTCTTTCTATGCCGGAAAGAAAAGAATTAATCGCAACCACACTTTTTTCACCATTCATTTTCATCTGCTCCACTTGGTCCTGCATTAAAGATAATAGCGGGGAAACAACCAGTACCTGCCCTGGCAGAAGATATCCCGGCAATTGATAACATAGTGATTTACCTGTACCGGTTGGCAGCATGGCCATCGTATGAAAACCATCAAGAACTGAACTTATGACTTCCTTTTGACCCGGACGAAACGAGGAGTATTGAAAATATTTTGTTAAATAATTTTCCAACATCATAATTCTTCACCATACTTTGCCAATACAAGTCTTATTTCGAAGTAATCAGCATTTTCAACAACGCTGCGAATCTGCTTTAGCTGCTTTGTTTGTTTTAGTATGGCAGCTTTTTTGATTAATTCCTGTTTTTCAATTGATACATAAGGATCAATTGAAAAGCTTTGTAAATTTAACGCTAATTCAACAAGATGATCTTCAATTGTGCTTTTTTTTAAGCCGCGAATGGCCATAATATCAGTAACGGATTTTCCTTGTCTTAATAAGGCATAGGTTTTTTCCGTTGAATTGGTTAAGTTATGTTTCTGTTGATTAACCAAAAAGGAATGCAGAATTGGGTATTGCTTCGGATTAGCTTCAATACGTTCGATTATAAAATGAAGAATACTCAAAAAATGATAATGGTAATAGGCTAATTCCATTCGGAAATGTTGTGCAGCCTGTGATTCAGTTAAACCGATGGAACGAAACCCACTCAGTCTTATGACTAGGTAATCAGGCACTATTGAAGTTTCGCTTTCTAAGCACATAACCAATTCTTCATACAGCTGTGTTCCGAGCAAATCTCTATTCAAACTGTTTTGTTGGAGAAAACTTTTCATCCACAAAAGTGTATCTTCTTTTCTTTGAACAGGGATATATTTTGAATCACGTTTCTTTAAATACGAGATAACCTGAACAGCTAGGGATAATCTTTCCCAAAAAACAATCGCAGTTCTTTGGCATTTCCATCCATTTACATGCTGTGGAATAGGTGTTTCCGCTAGCGATTCTATTAGCTGCCGTTCGCCTTCTGGTGTTACTGCATAATGCTGATCTGCTATCTCAGTAATTAGCTGCACATGCAACAATTCGGCTACTGTCTTTTCTAATTGTTGTCTGCTCAAATTCGTATCTGTTTGGAATAAAGCGGTTAAATGAAATAGATGGGCATCCTGAATGGTTTGCGATGACTTTTTTCCATGTAATAAATGATAAATGGAATATATTGTGCGTTCGCCCTGTAGTTTATGTAAACAAAATAGAATAATCATTTGTTTAAAGGTCAGCTTCATTACATCACCATATTTTTTCTTTTTCTGACATTTTTCTGAGTCATGTAATCCAAATCACAGAATTATGTCCTTTTTCATCATATCATGAAATAGTGGAACTAGTTATTATAATATATGTTCCGCATTTTTCATAATAAAAAAGCTTAAATGGTATTCTCAATATTTTTTCTATTGAAAAGTTTTTCATACAGCTTTACAATAGGGAATAGAAAAAGTTTATCGTTGAAATATTTCGTTTAGACGATAACAATAAAAAAGCTTAAATTTTTTGGGAGGTTTTATTAATGGCAAAATATACTATCGTAGACAAAGAAACATGTATTGCATGTGGAGCATGTGGAGCAGCAGCACCAGACATTTATGATTATGATGATGAAGGTATTGCATTCGTAACACTTGATGACAACCAAGGTGTTGTCGAAATTCCTGATGTATTAATTGATGATATGATGGATGCATTTGATGGCTGTCCTACAGATTCAATTAAAGTTGCAGATGAGCCATTTGAGGGAGACGCAACTAAATTCGAATAATAATAATAATACAAAAAAGCCCCCTGATTTTCAGGTGGGCTTTTTTTGATAGCGGTTTAATCCTCCGTCTTATCTCCCTTTTATTTACATAATAAAAAGCACCCAAAAAGGTGCTTTTTTCATCTATACTAATTTATTTAAATTTTATACTCATTATAGGAGGCTTGTTTCTTTAACCATGTGCCCATTTTTGTGAATAGAAGCATAAATACGATTGACATTGCCAATCCCTTTATTAAATTAAACGGGAGGATACCCGCAACTATATATTGACGTATTTCTGTTGCACTCATTGCCGGCCAATTAAGGAAAAATGTATAGGCCGGTAAGATAATATAATAGTTCAGAACACTCATGATAGCTGACATTAATACTGACCCTACAATTAAGGCAACTGTCATACCTTTTTTCGTTTTCATTTTACTATAGATATAATAGGTTGGAAGAATAAAGAGTAGTCCCGCAATAAAGTTTGCCAAATGTCCAACAGGGACACCTGTTTCACTGCCTGTCATAAAGTAATCAAGGACATTTTTAAGTAATTCAACTAATATACCTGCCATCGGTCCAAAAATTAATGCTCCAATCAATGCTGGAAGATCACTGAAGTCAATTTTCAAAAAGTTTGGAAATGGAGGAATTGGAAAATTCACCAACATTAAAACGTACGCTATGCTGCTTAACATAGCAATTGACACTAATGCTTTTACCTTGTTCTGACTTTTACCCATTTTACTTTCTCTCCTTCTTTTGGATCCATCATCTCCAAAGAAGCAGGTTTAGCCAGTATACCTGTTAAAAATTCCATTAAAAAACCCCAAGTGTTAATCACTTGAGGGAGAATTTTTGTTAGAAGGTATGCTTAATAGGCATTCAAATATATTAATTTTTTGAATGCTGCCAAACCTCCATCTTCTCCCATCCAGACTGTACTGTCGGCTTTGGAATTGCACCAAATCCTGCCTAAAAATCAGGCTCACGGGCTTAGAGAATGTAATCTCATCACCGTCGGTCGGGAATTTCACCCTGCCCCGAAGATAGATCTTATTTAATTTTTACAACTCAATTATACTAAGGGATTGCTCCCTTGTGAATATGCCAGCATAAATTTTGCAATTAAAACTTTATTACCGCCACTTTTTCGACAAAATTCTCTATAAAGGGTGAACAACATGAAAAAGAACAAAAAGACAGCTTGTCCTTTTGTTCTTTTCGTTTTATTTCAGATTTAACTTCTGCTGCGGCATAATTAGGTCATTTCTAAGACCATTTTTTGCTTTCAAATCTGTAACACTCATATTTAGTTTTTTTGCTATCGAATATAATGTATCACCTGCTTGGACGACATAGGCAGTGTTTGTATCATCCAGTAGACGTCCAGCTGTTTCAATTGCCTGCTGATCCCTATGAACCGCAGCAACTGCTTGTCCAATCTTTACCTCTCCCAATGCCAGCATAGGATTAACGGCATTTTTTTTATCAATGGTCCAATGTGATTGATGCACTTCAAAATGAAGGTGCACACCCGATGAATCTCCTGTACTGCCCATTTGACCGATGATATCACCCTTTGTTACCTTTGAACCCTCTTGAACTGTTCTTGCTTGCAGGTGAGCATATACTGTCTCAAAGTCATTATCATGCTTAATGAACACAACATTTCCATATGTATCAGAGTAGTACGATTTAGAGACAATCCCATTTTCAACTGCATGGATGGAAGTGCCTGGGGATGATGCAATATCAATCCCCATATGCTGTCCCTGCCTTGTACCAAAAGAATCGGTAATGACGCCATCAGACGACCACATCCAATCTGCTGTCATCTCGTTAATGCTGCCGGCAGCTTCCGCGTGTCTAATACCTAAAAATAATAAACTAACACACACAGCCATTATTCCAGCAATCAAAAAACGTTTTATGTATTCTCGCAATTCTTTTCCTCCTTGTTCTTGTACCTCTTTTCACACTATGAAATTACTGCTGGATTTAGAACTACGTATAAATGTCACTCCTTTATTATGTCCATTCGCGACATATTGGTTTTGATTGAATGAAACCACAGGAAAAACACATCTATTAGAATACGGCGAAAAAGAGTCTTTTATACAAAAAAACTTGATTATTTTACTAATCAAGTTTTTTAATAGACAAAATCAACATTATTGATAAAAAAAGGAAGGAGCAGCTCCTTCCTTTTTGTTTCTTGTGAATCAAGAGTAATCGGCAAATTTTTAGCTTTTTTTCACATTTCGCGGGAGGTTAAATGTAAAAGTCGTCCCTTTTCCAAGAATACTTTGTACAGTTATATGCCCATTGTGTGCTTCAATGATATTTTTCGCTATGGCTAACCCAAGTCCTGTTCCCGAACGACCACGTGTTCTTGCTTTATCTGCCTTATAAAATCGCTCGAAAACAAACGGTAAATCTTCTTCAGGGATACCCGCTCCATTATCTTTTACTTCAAAATAAAGCCCTCTTTCATCACTACGTTCGATAATCGCAACGGAGCCGCCTTCAGGTGTATGACGAATCGCATTATCAATTAGATTCGTTAATACCTGCTCAATTCGATCTGAATCAAATTCAAAGCTTTCTTCATCATTATCTCGATCAAACAATAAAGAAATATTCCTTTCTTTTGCTAAACCTTGAAACTTTCGATTGATTTTATCCATAAATGGTTCAATTTCCACCTGATCTAACATTAAATTGAAATATCCCGATTCCATTCTTGCAAGATCAAGCAGTTCATTCACAAGTCTTCCCATTCGCAATGATTCGTCATAGATAATCTTAGCCATCTCTCTTTTCTCTTCATGAGACTCCGCAATATCATCGACTATCGCTTCACTGTATCCCTGCATCATGGCAATGGGAGTTCTCAGTTCATGAGAAACATTGGCAATAAAATCACTTTTCATTTTTTCGAGTGTTCGTTCTTCCGTCATATCTCTTACCACAGCAACAGCCCCGCGGATATTCTTATGACTGTATAGCGGGCTCACAATCATCACCCAGTAGCGCCCCTGCAGTGTGATTTCACCAATCTGCTCTTTCTCGGTGCTAACGGCTAATTCAAACAACTCCATTACTTTCGTTGGCACTGCGTCCGAGCTGTTTTCTTGATTTTTCTTCTCAAAATACCAGCTTTGTAAAAATAATTCAGCTGGTGGATTCGTCATTAGGATTGTCCCATCACGATTAAACGTGATGACTCCATCAACCATTCCGCTTAATATACTGGACAGAAGTTCTTTTTCCTGACTTAAAGCGTTAAGATTAAACTTCAGCTGTCTGCCCATTTGATTAAAAGCAGTAGCTAATTCCCCAATTTCGTCTCGGGTTAGTATAGGGACTTTTGTATCAAATTTGCCTCGTGCTACCTCAAACGCAGCCTGCTTCATCTTCCTTAACGGCGCGTTGATCCTTGTTGATAAGAAGAAAGCAAAAAAGGTGGTTAAGATAATGGCCACTCCTGCAGCCAGTAAAATAAATTTTGTTGTTTCTCTTGCTGTTTCTTCTCCAACTTCTACCGACTGATAAATATAGACAGCACCGTTTTGACCATCCTGGCGGTGTAAAGGAACACCAATGATGACAAGCTGGGTGGCATCTGACTTTTGAGAACCTTCAGAATAAGTAGTCACAATACTTTTTGTTTTATTCTCTTTCATCACCTGGGCTAAATCGTTATGCTCAAAAAAGTATGTAACAGGAAGACTTACTGAATTATCCTTTTCAGGTGATATGTAATATTCCTCGGGACTCAGGACTATCGTAGCATTTGTAACATCATCAACAAATTCCCATGAAATTTCCAACGCTGTAGAAAGATCGTATTTTTCGACAATTTCCGCAATTTTCTCAGCATTATTGACCAGGTTCTCTTCATTTTGTGATGAGGAATAATTTTGTAAAAACTCCATGATCATAATGGAAACGATAAAAAGTATAAAACAAACAAGGAGAAGAATGGTAAACCAAAGCTTAACAACGACACTCCGCCAAAACATCATTCATTTATTACCTCAAACTTATAACCAACACCCCAGACAGTAATAATCATTTTAGCTGCCTGCTCAGAAACTTTATTTAATTTTTCGCGTAAGCGTTTTACATGTGTATCAACGGTACGTAAATCGCCAAAGAATTCATAATGCCACACTTCTTTTAACAATTGTTCACGATCAAATACTTTATCAGGTGATTTCGCAAGGAAAAAGAGCAGCTCATATTCTTTAGGAGTTAAGCTGACTTCTTGACCATTCGCAATTACCCGATGCGCATCATTATCAATGGTTAAGTGCTGAAAAACAATGATATCTTTTGTAACAGGTTCCGTTTGAATATAGTTTGTTTTTACAGAACGTCTTAACAATGCCTTTACCCGTAAAACAACTTCCCGAGGACTAAATGGTTTCACGATATAATCGTCAGTACCTACCTCAAAGCCTTGAACTCTGTTTACCTCTTCGCCTTTGGCCGTCAGCATAATGACAGGTGTACCTTTCTTTTCTCGTAATTCACGGCATACCTCAATCCCATCCTTGCCGGGCATCATTAAATCAAGGAGAATCACATCATAATCATTAGCCAATGCCTTTGACAACGCTTCATTCCCATCTTCTGCTTCTTCAATTACATAGTTTTCTCTTTCCAAATACATTTTTAATAAGCGTCTGATTCTTTCTTCATCATCAACAACTAATATCTTCACGTTTTTATCCAAAAGAATACCCTCCTAGCAAGTCTATTGTACATAAAGAATTGGGTTTTTTCTATGATTTCATGCGCTTTCACGAAAAATTTATTTAAAAAAAAGCCTGCACTAAAAAGTGAGGCAAGAATATTTTTTATTATTAACCTGCATATGAATGTAAACCAACAATCACTAGATTTACGGCTACAAGGTTAAACATAATAATAACAAATCCGATAACGGCTAACCAAGCAGATTTTTCACCATGCCAGCCTTTTGAAAGCCGCAAATGTAAAAACGCTGCGTAAAACAGCCAGGTAACCAATGCCCAAACTTCTTTTGGATCCCATCCCCAAAAGCGTGTCCAAGCAATCTGTGCCCAAATCATGGCAAATATTAAGGCACCTAACGTAAATACAGGGAAACCGATTAATACTGACCGATAGCTAATCTCATCAACAAGATCTGAATTAATATTTTTCGTTAACGGTTTCAACAGCTCACCAATACGTTTTCTAACAATTAGTCTGATGAGACCATATAATATTAGTCCCGCAGAAAGAGACCAAATAACTGTATTTAATTTTTTCGCATCGATAATGGCAGGCATATCTAGAAGCGGTTCAAACTTCCCTTTTGTCAAGAGCTCTCCTTCATGAGGACCCACCAGTGCCGGCATTGGATATTCAACTTCTGCCTCCGCACCGCCCTTGTCAATCCAATGGAAACCTGCTTTGTAGTCCATCAATGAAAAGGTAGTTGTTACCGAAATAAATCCAACTACACAAATTAGCCCCAGCATAACCATTTCAAGCCAAAATGTACTTTTACTCTTTTTCGTTTGGTCAACATGTTTCACAAGATAAATCAAACCTGCAGCAAAGCTAATCGCGAGAATCGCTTCACCTAAAGCAGCAGTTGTAACGTGAATATGTAGCCAATCACTCTGTAATGAAGGAATTAACGGTGTAATATTTCTGTTAAACATACTTGCATATGCTATGACGAGAATTCCAATCGGCAATGTAAATAAACCAAGTAATGGAGTTTTATAAATAAAGAAAATGACAATAAAAGCGCCAATAAGTGCCATACCAAAAAAGGTTGTAAACTCGAATAAATTACTGACAGGTGCGTGCCCCGAAGCAATCCAGCGCGTAATAAAATACCCCAGCTGCGCTGCAAACCCAATAATGGTAAGGATAATACCTATTTTTGCCCAACGATTTAAGCTTTTCTTGCCTTGAAGACTTCTCTTGTCCCTAATCGCCCCTCCAAAAAAAACAAGAGCAACTAAATAGAGAACGAAAGCCGTATATAATAAATTACTACTTAGGTTAACCAACCTATTTCCCCCTTATCCGTTCTTTTCTTTATCTAGTTGATCAGCAGGCTCTGAAATATCAGTTCCCTCTAACACTGTTGCAATTTCCTTTTTAAGTCCATACCAATTTTTATTTGTATGCCCGGCTACCCATATTTCCTTGCCTACTTTTCGAATCCAAATTCGACGATGGTTCCAGTAGGATCCCTGAATAACGCCAAGCATAAAAATGGCACCGCCGAGAGCAAGTATCCAAAGGGTTAGATCCTTTCTGATTGTCAACCCTGTTACGTTTTTCGTTTCAACACCCCTAAAGGACATTTTATATTGATTGTCACCAAAAGGTTCAATATTTTGACGGATAGCTACAAAACTAACTTCCCCTTCGGGTTTATCCGGTGTGACCATTTTAAAAACAAAGCCAGGATTATTTGGGACACTAGACTTTGTCGAGGGTTCGCCATCTTCATTAAATTGAAAATCAGGAAAATAGCTTAACATTTCAACATAATAATTTTCTGACAGATCATATTTCTCTTTAGGATGTAATAAGTCTACCGTCATTGTTCCATACTCTTCATTTGTTTCTTTATTTGTTAAAGCAAACGTCATTTTATCAAATTGGTTTAGTTTATATTCAGATTGATAGACAGCAAACTTTTCGAATTTTAAAGGTTCGTTCACTCGGATCTGTTCATCCTTCACTTTTTCAAGCTCAGGTGTCTCACCTGGAATCGTATCACCTTTCTTTTTATACAGTGTTACATTTGACTGATAATTTTTAGCTACCATGCCATTCTGTTTTAGCGCAGCGTCAAAAACCTTCCCATCCTTCTCGGCATCGTACACCTCAAGAACAAATTTATCATTTTTTAAATAGTACTCGCCTTTTGTTTCCGGGATAACCTTTGTCTCGCCTTCACGGAGCCAGAGAACTTTGTCAACATACATCCCTGGTACGAAACGAAGCATTCCGCCGATTAAGAAGATGATAAGTCCAATATGGTTAACATATGGTCCCCATCTAGAGAATCGGCCTTTTTCAGCGAGGATATTGCCATTTTCCTCCCTGATGCGGTATCGCTTCGATTTTAATTTTTCTTTTATTTTATTAAATTTTTCATCTGTGCCTTCCCCATTTGAAATGCCAAATAAGCGCTGACGTCTCAAAAATCCTTCATGCCTTGTAACATTTTGTGTTTTCAACGCCCGATAAAGTGGTACGACACGGTCTAATGAACAAATGACAAGTGAGACCCCTATCGATGCAATGAGCAATAAATACCACCATGAACTGTATAAATTATGGAATCCAAGTTCATAATATAGTTGTCCAAGTGACCCATACTGATCCTTGTAATACTGCGAGGCTGGGATTGTAGGTGGAATATACATCTCCTGCGGAAAAAGTGTCCCGAGTGCTGATGCAATCAACGTTACAATAATCAAGGTTACGCCTACTTTAACCGATGAGAAGAAGTTCCATATCTTATCAATTATTGTCTTATTATAGGTCTGAGAGCGCCGTGCACTGCCCTCATACCTCATATCCAGCAGCTGCTGATCTGTCTCCAATTCATTAAGCAGTTTTCCGCACGCCTCACACAGCAATGTTCCGTGCGGATTGACGTGCCCACACTCACATTTTACCTCATTCATATCTTAAAACTCCCCATGTTCAAGGTTGTATTTGTTTCATAAACTTGTGTATCATTGCTTCGGTTAATTGTCCCGTATGGGATTTTACGACTTTACCTTCTTTGTCGATTAAGAAGGTAATCGGTAATGGATTTATCCCATAAGCCGTTTGAACATCGCCTGTTTTATCGATGACGGTAGGAAAAGTTAAATTATGTCGCTGCATAAATTGATTGACGGCAAAATCTGTTTCCCCCACATTTACAGCTAATACTTGAACCCCTTGATTTTTAAATTGCGCATACTGATGATCAATATATGGAAATTCTTCCTCACACGGTTTGCAAAATGTACCCCAGAAATTCAAAAATACCCCCTGACCTTTGTAGTCTGATAATCGATGTGTTTCACCATTAAGGTCAACTAGTTCAAAATCAGGGGCTTTTTCTCCAATTTCTACTTTTTGGACTTTATCTTTTGTTGCATTTGCATATAATGAATATCCGACAGCCACAACCAACAAGGATAGAATAATTGTCCTTATCCATAAGCGCCGTTTCTTCATATATATTTCCCCTCCCCAAGCAGCTCGATTTAACAAGTTAAACGCTTTACTAGTATAATATCAGAAAATTTTGTAGTTTGAAATTATTATATCATTTTCAACATCTCTATGTTGTTTTTCCGACAAAAACAATTGTGACACTTCTATGAATTTTCTGCCATCACACGGAGCTGCTTTACTTCATGTGCAGTCAACTCTCTTGCTTCCCCAGCTTTCAGTCCATGAAGCGTCAAAAATGCGTACCTTTCTCGTCGAAGCTTCATAACTGGGCAGCCGATAGCCTCAAACATTCTGCGGACTTGTCTGTTTCTTCCTTCGTGAATGGTTAATTGTATAATTGAGGTTCCTTTTCGTTTATCAAGCGAGAGCATCTTGGCACGTGCAGGAGCTGTTTTTCCGTCCTCAAGCATGATTCCCTTTTCCAAACTCCTAACTTGTTCCCTTGTTGGGATACCTTTAATTTTTGCAATATATTCTTTTTCAATTTCATTCCTTGGATGCATAAGAAGATTGGCAAATTCTCCATCATTCGTTAGCAGTAATAAGCCTGATGTATCGTAATCTAATCTGCCCACCGGATAAATCCGCTGTTTTATCTCTGGAAAGTAATCTGTAACGGCTTTTCTTCCCTTCTCATCCTGGACACTAGAAATAACCCCGCGCGGCTTATAAAATAGAAAATATACCGGCTCTTCCTTTTCCACCGGTATCCCTTCTACTTCAATTCGATCCGATGGGGACACCTTTATCCCTAGCTCTCTCACTACTTTCCCGTTTACCTTTACTTTCCCCTCAAGAATCATTTCTTCCGCTTTTCTTCGTGATGCAAAACCAGCATGCGCAATTACTTTTTGAAGCCTTTCCATCTAGTCACCTCTAATATATTCCTTCAATTATTTTTCAAATCTTTCATCTTGAATTATGCCATAATATATTATTTTTTCAAAATAAAAGTGATAAATAGTACAGACAAAACGACAAATTATCACATGAGCTCTGTAATATGGTTGTTGATTTCCGTTCCGGGCACTTCGCTGCAATCAACCTGCTTAAAAAATCAAGATTATGTCTTAACACAGCCAACATTAAAAAAGCACTGACACTAATTTAATGAAATTAGCGTCAGTGCTTTTTTAAAATACTAGAATAACTACAAGAATAGCTGCAATAATACCGACTAAATCGGCAAGAAGTCCGACTTTTAGGGCATCACCCATTTTTTTAATTCCGATTGCCCCGAAATAAACGGTTAACACATAAAAAGTAGTATCGGTACTTCCCTGTAAAACAGCTGCTAATCTTCCGATAAAGGAATCTGGTCCGTGTGCAGCAATTAGGTCACTTGTCATCCCAAGTGCCGCATTCCCAGAAATGGGACGAATTAGTGCAAGTGGAGCGATTTCCGCTGGAACTCCGATTGCTTCTAAAAACGGACGAACAAAGTTCATAAAATATTCGAGCGCTCCTGATGCACGGAAAATGGAAATAGCCACTAGCATCCCAACTAAAAAGGGAATAATGGATACGGCAATTTTAATACCCTCTTTCCCGCCTTCAACAAAACTTTCATATGTTGGCACTCGTTTAAACGTTCCATAGAGGAGAATAAAGCCTATCAAAATAGGAATAAACCATAAGGATATTATCGACACAATTTCCATTACACATCATCCTTTTCGCTTCCGGGATCTTCGATAATAAAAATATCGGTCAATTAATATACCACCAACAGCAGAGATGCATGTAGCTATAAGAGTTGGACCAACAATATCTGTTGGAGAAGCCGCATTATAATTCATGCGTATTGCAATAACCGTTGTTGGAATCAATGTAATACTTGATGTGTTGACAGCAAGGAACGTAACCATTGATCTGCTTGCCTCATTTTTCCCGCCGTTTAATTCCTTCAATTCCTCCATTGCCTTAATCCCTAACGGTGTCGCTGCATTTCCAAGCCCAAATAGGTTTGCCATCATATTCGATAAAATATATCCCATTGCAGGGTGATCTTTCGGGACCTCTGGAAATATTTTGGTTACAATTGGACGGAATAGAAGCGACAGTTTTGTCAGCAACCCCGCTTCTTCTGCGATTCTCATTATGCCGAGCCAGAATACCAATACACTTATTAAGCCTATGCACAGCGTCACTGCTTCAGATGCACCTTTAAATATTGCTTCATTTACTTCTTCCATTGTTCCATGTATCATAGCAAACACAAGCCCAATGAGCGTTAGCAAAACCCAAATAATGTTAACCATCTGATTTCACACCTATGTGAATAAGAAATAGTTTACGAAAGATATCAAAAAATGATTCTTTATCTTTTCTTATTGACTGCTTATAGTACAGATGGACTTCTTCAATTGGCTTATTCTCAAAATAAATAATCGCTTTGCCAACTACATCCGGTTCCGTTTCCTTCTCACGCCATTCTCTTTTTGGCTTCTGAAGCTTATATTCAATCTTGAAGGAATCACGTTCGTCTGCTTTCACTGGATAAAAAATATCCTGTTTTACATACACCTTCTTTTTATAAAATGGATCATCAATATCTTTTATTGTTCCTTCCTTTAACACCTTCACTAGCTTATACTGTTTAAATCCATGCTCATACATGTTGATATGATCGTTCCAATCATCCGGTCCATTTAATGTCACTGCAATTAAATCAAGACCGTCTTTTGATGCAGTTGACACTAGCGTTCTTTTAGCCCTTTTTGTGTAACCTGTCTTCCCTCCAGTTGTATACTCATATAATTCAGTCAAAAGACGATTTTTGTTTTTCCAAACCCTGTCCCAGTTTTCCGTCGGATTTGGGGCTCGATGTACTTTTGTTCCCGAAATCTTTTTATATGTATCATTCATCATCGCATATCTCGTTAACAAAGCCATATCATAAGCAGTCGAGTAGTGATCCTCATGATCATCAAGACCATGCGGATTGGAAAAGTGCGTGTTCTCCATTCCTATTTCAGCTGCCTTTTGATTCATTAAATAGACGAAACCGTCGAGACTTCCGCCGACATGTTCAGCAATGGCAACAGCAGAATCATTTCCAGAGCGCAGCATTAATCCATAAACGAGATCCTCCAGTTTTATTTTTTCCCCTGGTTTCAAATAAATCGACGAGCCCTCGGCACGCACGGCTTTCTCACTTACGGTTGCTGTTTCATTTAACTTTCCAGATTCAATCGCTAAAATGGCTGTCATGATTTTCGTAATACTGGCAATTCTCCTTACTTGATGTGCCTTTTTTTCATATAAAACCCTTCCTGACTGTTGCTCCATTAAAACAGCACTGCTAGCACTCGCGTAAGCAGATGCCTCCGTTTTAAAGGGAAGATACAGTAGGATGGTTGAGGTGACAAGGATAAAAACGAGTATGATTTTTAACAATTTCATTCCACAATCCCTCTTCTCCTTAATCGTTAGTACAAGTCTATGCTAGGCCAGTCCCTTTATATGACAAAAAAGAGCCCAAACATAACAGGGCTCTTTTCACCTTTGTCTAGAAAATGTGTCTCTTAATAAGGCTTCCATTTTAGCAGCTTTGCCTTTGAAAAACGTTCTTGTACATTTGTCCAGCTGACAATATTCCACCATTTATCAACGTACTCTGGCCTGTTATTCTTATATTGGAGATAATAAGCATGCTCCCAAACATCTAATACTAGAAGTGGAATCGTATCCCATTGTGTTAGGAGCATATGTCTTTCCGATTGGAGAATTTCTAAATGCCGTGACCTCGGTGACCAAACTAGAATGGCCCAGCCTACTCCTTCTACTTGTTTTGCTGCTTCACTAAAATGTTTCTTGAATGCTTCAAAGCTTCCAAAATACTTTTCAATCTCCTTTAATAAATCCCCTTTTGGAGCTCCGCCACCTTTTGGACTCATATTGTGCCAAAAAATAGTATGGAGGTAATGGCCGGAACCATGAAAGGCCAACTCCCTTGACCAATGCTTAACAAGGGAAAAGTCTCCATTTTTTCTTGCCTTTTCAAGGTTCTTCTCCGCTTTGTTTAAACCATCAACATATGATTGATGATGTTTTGTATGGTGTAATTTCATAATTTCTTCGGATATATAGGGCTCGAGTGCATCATATGCATAAGGAAGAGGGGGTAGTATATGGTTTCCGATTTCTATAAAAGGTTCATTCGTATAAACCATTCCAACTTCCTGACGCTTGTTAAAATATCTTTCCATTTCATGATGAAGTTCTTCCACTTCACTCTGAATCTTCTCTAGTTCCTCTTGACTCAAGTTTCTTTGAGAAATGCTTCCCATAATATTGGTAAAGTTATCTAAACGACTCCATATTTCAGCATCCTTTTCCACTTGCTCTGATTCTAAGAATTGTACTAAATCACCATTCCACTTCATCACATTTTTAATGTAATCATTGAACTGTCCCACAGGCATCCCCCACTTCCTTAATATGCTCCGTGACTATCCTATGAATAGAAAAGGAGATTATTGCCTGCTTTTTATGGAAGGTTCTAAATCAAAAAAGAAAACCACCCTAAGGGTGGCTTCCTTACACTCTATTTAGATTGAATCATTTTCGTACGGTAGTCAGTTTCGTAATACTCCAGCTCTTCGCGAATCTTTTGGAATTGACCTTCTAAATTTCTAAATATCGCTTTTATGCTCTCAGGTGTCTCTTGTCTGAATTTGATTGAGTTTTTCCCTGTATAAGCAGAACGGCTGTCCTCAAACCAAGCATCACTTTTTGGTGCAAAAAACTCTTCGATACACTGATGATAAATCCGATAAAGCGTTTTTTCTGCCGCTGCCTTTGCAAATGGTTCATTTTTCACAATGATCCCGCATGCTTCCAAGCCTTCCTCGCAAAAAACAAGCAGTTTACGTAAATTGGAAAGAATATTTTTATAATAATCGATATTTCCTTCTTTTTCTCGGATAAGCCCACTCAATGTTGCTTCGTTCAAAAAAGATTCAAATTCAATTATTGCCGTTTCAAGAAATTTCTTCACGTCTATCATTTGAGACTGTACAAGTGTATTTCCCAATGAATTCACCTCTATTAAATGACTTTCGTTAATTCTTAATAAATTCGAGTGGAGACTGAAGAACACTTGATTTATTTTCCTCGAGCTTTTGAAAAAAACCAATCAGTTTGTCAACATCCAATCCTTCAAAGCAAAAGGAGAATTCAGCAGGTTCTTTGATATAGACCCGCTTCCGATTGCGATATTCAGGATGTTTAATAAAACAAGCTAAAGCAACAATATCCTTTAACTCAACGTCTCTCGTTCCAGCATTAAAAATTGGATTCTGTTGAAACGGTGTGAATTCTTGAATATTTTCTTCAAAATATCGAAGATATAAAACATGAAAAACACGTTCTTTTCCATTTTCTTCAATCACTAATTCACTTCGATTGAAGAAGTCTTCTGAGGTATTGGGCTTCTCCTTTTGCAATTCATATCCACTACTGCCTTTGATGAGCAAGTAACCACTCCTCCCCATCTTTCCGTTTCCGAAAGATATTTTATGTAATATAATGAATAATGGGAAAATAATTAATTTTTATTTCATTTTACCATATATCCGGAAAAATGGTTAGCAAAACTAAGCTTCAAATTTGCTTTCAAATCGCTCGAAGAATAGATCTGCTTCTTCTTGAACATATTCATCATCTACTTTTTCGGGTAGCGGCGGAAGCTCTTCAATGCTTTTTAATCCAAAATAATCAAGAAATTCCTTCGTCGTTCCATATAAATAAGCTCTCCCAGCTCCCTCTGCTCTACCTACCTCTTTTATCAACGCTTTCGAAGTCAGCGTGTGAAGAGGTCTTTCTGTTTTCACACCGCGAATTTCTTCAATTTCAATTCGTGTAATCGGTTGTTTGTAAGCAATTATCGCTAAAGTTTCAAGAGCAGCCTGTGACAATGCCGTTGTGTGCGGGGACTCGACCAGTTTTTTTAAATAAACAGCATGCTCCTTCTTCGTTGCTAATTGAAAGGTGCCTGCAAGTTGAACAAGCGTAATCCCTCTATTTTTATTTCCATTGTATTCATCAATTAATTCCTGTAATACCTGGTCAGCAAGTATTTCATCAATTTCAAGAACTTGAGATATCTGCTTGATAGTCAGTCCTTCGTCACCAGCTGCAAACAACAAGCTTTCTACGATACCTTTCCAATTAATTAACTCCACTATTATCTGCTCCTTTTCGCTTCAACAAAGATTTCAGCGAAATTGTTCTCCTGTTCAACAACAATTTCATTTAGTTTCATTAACTCTAAAACCGCCAAAAAAGTCACAACAATATGTTCCTTGTGTGGAATAGGAAATAAATCATCAAACCGTATCCGACCTTTTGTATTCCTTAAGTCACTGATAATTTCCTTCATTCTTTGTTCAATAGGTATCTCCTGACGGGTTATTTTCGTTAGCAATGGTTTTTGCAGTCTTTTTCGCCGTAGTAGCTTTTGCAGAGCCCCTAGCATATCATACAAGGAAACATTTAATTCAGGCTTCATTTCAACTTCAACATCTTTGGCATACTCGGTTAAATCGCTCGGCGGTTTTGTAAACATCAAGCCCCGTTCTTGTTCGAGTGATTTTAAGTCATCAGCTACGTCTTTATATTTTCTATATTCAATCAGTCGTTCCACCAGTTCTTCGCGTGGATCTTGCTCCATTTCCAATGCTAGATCATCGTCCAAGCCATCTTGATTATGGTTTGGAAGCAGCATTTTACTTTTAATTTCTAATAAGGTCGCTGCCATTACAAGAAATTCACTAGCAACATCCAGCTGCAGTTCTTTCATTGTATGAATGTATATTAAATATTGCTCGGTGATTTCTGCAACCGGTATATCATAAATATCAATTTCAAGATGGTTGATAAGATGCAGAAGTAAATCGAGCGGTCCTTCAAATGCATCAATCTTTACATTATATTGCATGAGTTCCACCAATACTTTTCATTATTGTTATATCACTATTAGCTGATAAGCATACGTTCTAACAAGGGTCTGTCATTTCTTACGATAAGCTACTAATTAGTATAGTGGATACATAGAATGAATCCAATAGTAAATTCGGTAAGCTGTTACGATAAACCTGTGATACACTTATACTTGGGGAGGGGAGCAAAGCATATGACATTTCCACAGGAATATATTGATTTCATGGTACATTTCCATGGGAATCGCGACTATTTTGAATGCCATGAAATATTAGAAGACTATTGGAAGGAAGTTGACAGCAGAAATAAAGACTCTGTCTGGGTTGGGCTTATCCAGCTGGCTGTTGCCAATTATCATCATAGACGCGGCAATTTTAACGGTGCACTTCGCACATTGAAAAAGGCTTTTCAAATTATCTCTTCAAATGAGGTACTTATCCAACAACTCGGACTTGATTCAAACCTTCTCCTTACTCAAATAAGAGCTCGGGTAGCCGATATTGAAAAAAGACACGAATACCAAAGTATGAATCTTCCTATTCAGTCCAATCAATTACTAGAGCAATGCAAAAAACGCAGCCAAGAGTTACAAATGGCGTGGCTGTTAGAAAGTGACTTAACGAATAACCAAATCGTGCACCGTCATAAGGAAAGAGATCGGACAAACGTAATCGAAGAACGTAATCAGGCCAAACAGAAAAAAACAAATAGAAGGCAGTGAGCATACGCCACTACCTTCTTTTTATTCACATTTATGAAAGAAATCCTTCGTTTCTTCATTTGCTGTTATATGCTTATTTGGATATAACTCCTTTAACGCCTTCACCATATTCTTTCCGATTCCTTGACTGCGGTGTGATGGATTAACAGAGATATGATGAATGATGATTGTGGCTTCATCAATCCATATTCCACCTAGAAGGCCGATGATATCTTCGTCTTCCTTCCATAAGAACAAGCGCCAATTCTCATCTGATTCATACTGTTTAATGGTTTGCTGCAGCTTTTTTATATCCTTTTCATTTGGCATAAAAGATAATAAGCCCATAGCAATTTTTTCAAAAGTTTTTTTATAACGAATTAGCATCATTAATCCCTCATTAATAAAACATTAAATCTAGTTTTACCATTTCAAAAGATTTTTAAACTACTTTCCCCGATACGAATCAATACTCTATTTTTTTATACTATAATATCATACATAATTTAACTTCATCTTTCAATCATTAATCGATACAGAAATATTACGTTTCCATTAAATTAACTTCATTAACCCATATGTTTCCTACAATAATAAATAATTCCTGCTTCTATGTCCAATTTCAAATAATTCCTTTTCTTTCACGTAAAAGTTTCGTATGATTGTGTTGCATTACTGTAAACTGGATATCCTACAGATAGGCATTTTTGATAATTAATCATGTAAAGCTGAAACTGTTATGCCTAAGGCCTCGTCTATTTAATGGATCATCCTGATTAAACAAGGAGAAGATATCATGAAAAACTTAAAGATTACGACTCTACTCATTTTTTTCCTGCTTATTTTTCCATTTCGCGGATTTGCTGATGTCGCAGTAGGTGATGTAATTATCACGCTTGGAGAAAACTTAACAGAAGAACAGAAAAATATGCTTCTGTCAGAAATGAATGCACCGGATAACGCGACAATTATTACTGTTTCAAATGCAGAGGAACATCAGTATTTAGGAAACTATGTATCTAAATCACTTATCGGAACTAGGGCTATTTCCTCTTCCGCTATTACAGTAGCCAAAAAAAACTCGGGATTAGAGGTTGAAACCAATAATATTAACTGGGTAACAGACGAAATGTATATAAACTCCCTCATTACTGCAGGGGTTAAGGACGCAAAAATCTATATTACTGCTCCATTTGAGGTTTCCGGTACTGCTGCATTAACAGGTATTATTAAAGCATACGAAGTATCAGCAGATACAGCCATCCCCGAGGATGTCAAACAAGCTGCAAACGAAGAAATGGTCAAATCCGCAGAATTAGGTGACGAAATCGGTACCGATAAGGCAACTGCCCTCATCACAAAAATCAAAGAAGAAATGGCTAATAACCCGCCAGAATCGGAAGCTGACCTAAGAACGATTATTGAAAATGCAGCTAAAGAGCTTGGCATTACGTTAACTGATGCTCAATTTCAGAGCTTACTTGATCTTTTTAACAAGTTAAAGGAATTAAATATTGACTGGAATCAAGTCGGAGATCAATTGACAGTGGCTAAGGACAAACTGACAAATTATCTTGAAAGCGAAGAAGGACAAGGTTTTCTTGAAAGTCTAAAACAGTTCTTTATTAATATTATTGATGCCATTAAAGCCATTTTCTCTAAATAAAATAAACGCTAAGCATCCTACAGATGCTTAGCGTTTATTTTTTCGTTTAGAGACAGGTCCAGCCTTACTAAATCTTCATAAGTTTCTCTTTTCACAACTAAAGTAGATTTACCATTTTCAACAAATACAACAGGCGGTCTTGGAATTCGGTTATAGTTGTTTGCCATTGAATAGCCGTACGCTCCTGTACAGAACACAGCCAATATATCCTGATCATCTGTTTCCGGCAATGGTAAATCCCAAATCAGCATATCGCCTGATTCACAGCATTTACCAGCAATGGAAACAACTTCTGTCGGTTTTTCAAGCGGTTTATTTGCCAAAACAGCCTCATATTTCGCCTGATATAGAGCAGGTCTGATATTATCAGTCATTCCTCCGTCTACTGCCAGATACTTTCGTACATTTGGCACTTCTTTTCTTGATCCAATTTTGTATAGTGTAATGCCGGCATCCCCAACCAATGAACGGCCTGGCTCGATTCCAATTTCAGGTACATCCATTGCATATTTTTCAGCCTGCTTTTTCACTTCAGCAATAATTTCAACTACATAATCCGCAGCTGCTTTTGGATCGTCCTCACTTGTATAACGGATACCAAAGCCTCCACCAAGGTTTAATATAGCCGGTTCAAAGGAAAAATTAGTTTTCCATTCATTTAGCTTTTCGAAAATCTTCTGGACGGCAAGTGTAAAGCCTGTCGTTTCAAATATTTGTGAACCAATATGACAGTGAATACCAGCTGCAACTAACCATGAAGATTGTATCACTTTTCGTAAAGCTTCTTCTGTTTGTCCATTTTGCAGACCAAATCCAAATTTTGAATCTTCCTGTCCAGTTAATATATAATCATGTGTATGTGCTTCAATCCCAGGGGTTACCCTTAGCACAACATCCATTTTTTGTTTCTTTTCAGCACATAATTCCTCAAGCCTGCTTAGTTCATAAAAGTTATCAACAACAATATAGCCAATCTTATATTGAAGGGCCATTTCCAGTTCTTCTCTGCTTTTATTATTTCCATGAAAATGTACACGTTCCATTGGAAAATCAGCTGCTGCTGCTGTGAATAGTTCTCCACCGGATACAACATCTAATGACAGTCCTTCTTCCTCTGCCAATTGAACCATCGCTACAGTTGAAAAAGCCTTACTAGCGAATGAAACCTGTGCATTGATTCCATTCGTAACAAATGCTTCACGAAAACTTCTGGCTCTTTGTCTGATTAATGCCACATCGTAAACATAAACCGGTGTTCCATATTCCTTCACCAATTCTACTGTATCTACACCGCCTATTTCTAAATGGCCTTTATCATTTACTGCGGTGGTTCCATAATAGTACATAACCGTCCCTCGTTCCTATAACTTAGCTGTATCAATGCGTATCTATATCTACATTCCACACTATTTTAAAAAATACTTTATCATAACATAGTTTAAATCGCAATATGTTAAATAATCTAATAATTATAGCAATATTGTCCAGACTTGAGCAGCAATAAACAGAAGCATGCCTGCTTCTGTTTCATCACTGACGCGGCTGTCTGATTCGGTTCTGCGTTTTAATAATACTAGGTCTAATTTGCGAACCAGGTATAGCCCTGCGGACTATTATTTGCATAAACGCCTTTGGATGAAAAGGAAGCAAAGGCCACAAATACGGTGTATTGAAGGATCTAATTCTAGAAAGAAAAATTAAATAAATCGTGACTCCTACCACTAAACCAAGGGTATGGAATATTGCAACCAAGATAAGAATAAACAGCCGTGCGAGCTTATTTGCAATACTTAGCTCATAGCTTGGTGTCGCAAAATTCCCTATCGCTACTACCGCTATGTATAATATAACTTCCGGTACAAACAGCCCGACATCAATAGCAATTTGTCCGATTAAAACTGCTGCAACTAAACCCATTGCATTTGACAAAGCTGTCGGTGTATGGATGGCAGCCATTCGTAAAAATTCAATTCCGATATCAGCTAAAAAGATTTGTGCAACAACTGGAATGTTTGTTAACTTATTTGGTCCAATAAATGATATTTTTTCAGGTAATAGATGCGGTTCCAAAATAAATAAAAACCATATAGGCAATAGAAAAAGGGATGAGGCAATTCCTAAAAACCTTACCCAGCGGACAAATGTCCCCACACCGGGAGATTGACGAAATTCCTCTGCATGCTGCATATGATGAAAAATCGTTGTTGGTGTAATGATGACACTTGGAGAGGTATCTACATAAATAATGACATGCCCCTCTAAGAGATGTGTTGCTGCAACATCTGCACGCTCGGTATAGCGGACTAGCGGATAAGGATTATAGCCTTGTTTTAACAGAAACTCCTCAATGGTTTTATCTGCCATTGTCAATCCATCAATCTTAATAGCCTGGAGTTCCTTTCTAATAATTTCAACCAGATTTTGATCTGCAATTCCGTCAATATAACCGATGGCTATATCCGTTTTGCCTCTTTCACCGACGCGCATAATTTCAAACCGTAAGCGCTCATCTCTTATTCTTCTTCTTGTTAGAGCAGTATTGATAATGATATTTTCAACAAAGCCATCTCGTGACCCACGGACGACTTTTTCAGTATCAGGCTCTGTCGGCGTGCGCCCAGGATAAGAGCGGACATCAACCACAAGTCCTTTACCAACACCGTCTACAACAACACAAATTAAGCCGGAAAGAACCTGATCAACTAATTCATCCATTGTCTTAATCTGTGTAACGGATTGGTGAACGAGCCTGTTTTCAACAATATCGAATAAATTTGTTGAAAGCTTCTCATTATCATTTATTTTTACCAGCTGTTCGGTTATTTCAATAATAAAACTTGTATCACATAAACCATTCACATAATAGAAGTGAACATCCTTTTTTAGTATTTTTAACTTTCTAACCCCTAAGTCGAAGCTTTTTCCCAGCCCGACGTTTTCCTTCATAAACCTTTCAATTTCCTGTACTGATTCAGAAATTGGTGTTTTGTCCTTTGTTTCTGTTCCCATCATAACCACTCCTTTCCAGAATGAGTTCTACTGCTTTTCGGGTAATAGGAGAACCCTTTTCAAAGTGATCCTTTCCAGCCATTTTTCCAATATCCCCAATCCCAACAATTATCGGAACCTTTAATTCATCAAGACAATAAACGGTATCTCCATAAATTTTCCCCATTTCCATTTCTTGTATTCCATATTTATCTACTCCATTAGCAGTTATTTCTCCATCACGATCAATGCATACATCAACCCTCGTCCACTCTTCATGCCTTGGATTTGCTGCAACAGCAATAACACCCAGCACCTCGATATCCTCATGTTCTGCAACATATTTTAATGCCCTTTCGCCAGAACCCTCACCAATAAAACCGCTATCATCAAACATGACAAGGACTGGGTCATGGGCTGTTTTTTTGATTTGCTTTACAATAACAGGACCATCCAATACAGATGGATTCCCATTTGAAATAGAGAGACATCGGCCGCCAATTTCCTTTGCTACAATTTCAAGTGACTTACGAGCATACTTATCTCCATCTGTAATTAAAATAACGCGTCGTTTTGCACTATCCATATTTTGATGTCCTTTCGGGTAAAAGTATCTATGCTATTGATCCACAAAATACATCCAATGAAATAATGAACCTAATATTTTTCCAAATACAAGCGCCATTAATAAAATCGCAATTTTATCGTCTACTCCTATTCTTTTCGCTAAAATAGGCCAGACATTGAGTACTTCTGTTAATGCTCCTGCCATCATACCCACAAAGATACCGCCTGCTAGACCAAAAATGATTAAAATGTAAGGAAAAAAGTGAAAATGCGGGTTTTGTAATACTGCTACTGTTCCTGCAATAGCACCAACCACGACACTCCATTCATACAGTTGAATCATTTTCATCGTTTTCGTTAATTGTGTAAGGCGTGGTATAATGCCAAGCACGGTTAAAAAGGCAACATATCCAGCCCCTACTGATAATCCCCCTGCAAAGCCGAGAAAGATGATAAACAATGGTTTAATGATCATGGAGCTTCTTCATACTCTCCTTATTTTCATGCATAATTACGTATTGATCGAGATCCTGTTGATAGTTAAACATTTCAACTTCGAGGGGGCTTGGTTCTTCATTGAGCCTTTTCTTAAAGACATGATTAAAGAAAATAATCATCCCAAGACCTAATCCTATCGAATAGGGAATTTGAAACAGAAGCGGCTTTTCATTATCTTGACCTGTAATCATTTTATAGAGCTTTTGGTGTACACTTTGCATACTCACATCCTCATGAAAATTCATAATGGTCAGCATTGAACCAAAGAATAATAAAAACCATGTGAGTACAAATAAAAAAAGAGACACTTTCTTTTTCTTAAAGATTACCTCCACAATTGTTTGTGATGGTCCAACTACCTGAACCTCAATGGATGCATCAAATTTGGCTATCTCAGCAATTACCTTCATTACATCAATAATGATAATATTTCTGTCTTGATCAGATATGCTGTAAATAAGGAGTTGATTTAACTGTCTTTGCAGCACATCTTCGGCAATGATTTGAGTGATATCCTTCAAATATATCTTCTCATTCGGTCGAACAAATACACGGTTACGAAGCCGAATATAAACCGTTTTTTCCAACTCGCTCACATCCCACACAGCAATTTCCTTTACTCATTAGTATTTCTTACAAATTAATCCTCATTACCTCCAATAATTGGTATATCTTTGTTAGGAAGGATTTTTGACTCATCCGTGTGAAATGTATTTCACACGCCTTTCAGCACAGCTGAAAGGTGCTGAATAGAAATGAAAAGGCAGGAGAAAACTCGTTTTCTCCTGCCTTTTCATTTCTATTCAGCTTAGATGAGTCAAAAATCAACAATGTATATATTATTACGAAAAACCGTATGGAGCTAAATATCCATACGGTCTTTCATTTGCTGCAATATTTTCTTTTCAAGCCTGGATACCTGGACCTGTGATATCCCGAGTCTTACCGCAACTTCTGATTGCGTTTGATCCTTGTAGTAACGCAAATAAACGATTAAACGTTCGCGATCCTCCAATTCTCGAATCGCTTCTTTAAGTGCAATTTTATCAAACCATTTCCCTTCATTTCCATCATCAATTTGATCAAGTAATGTAATGGGGTCCCCATCATTCTCATAAACAGTTTCGTGAATGGAGGAAGGTGTACGGCTTGCTTCTTGAGCCATGATAATATCCTCAGCCGGAATTGATAAAAAGTCAGATATCTCATTTACAGTTGGTACCCGGCCTAAGTTTTTTGATAATTCATCCTTTGCCTTACGAATTTTATTTCCCATTTCCTTCAATGAACGACTTACTTTAACTGTACCATCATCACGAATAAAACGTTGAATTTCTCCAATAATCATCGGAACGGCATAGGTTGAGAATTTTACATCATACGATAAATCAAATTTATCAACAGATTTTAACAAACCAATACAACCAATTTGAAAGAGATCATCCGGTTCATATCCCCGATTTAAAAAACGCTGCACGACAGACCAGACAAGCCGCATATTTTTCTGGACAATCATGTCTCTTGCACTTTGGTCCCCATCTTGGCTTTTTTTGATCAATTCCTTCACTTCATGGTCTTTTAAATAAGGTTGTTTCTTTTCTGATTTAACCTCCACATCCATAGGCAGGACTCCTTAATTACAAAGCATTTTGCTTGTTGATAAATGCTTCCTTAATCGGATCTCGGTACCTTTACCTGGCTGCGATTTAACTTCGATGTCGTCCATAAAATTTTCCATAATCGTAAACCCCATTCCAGACCTTTCTAATTCAGGCTTTGTTGTAAAAAGGGGCTGGCGCGCCTCTTCTACATCCTGTATTCCTATGCCTTCATCTTTGATACTTAACTCGACATATGCATCCTCAAGCGAGACAGAAATATAGACAATTCCATTTGGATCACTCTCATAACCATGAATAATCGCATTTGTAACAGCTTCGGATACGACCGTTTTAATTTCTGTCAATTCATCCATTGTTGGATCAAGCTGCGCAACAAAGGATGCCACTGTTACTCGAGCAAACGATTCATTTTGGCTGAGTGCACTAAATTGAAGCTGCATCATATTTTTCATTTTCAGGCAACCCCCAATCTTTGCAAAGCGTTTTCTTCTGTAGGCTCAAGACGAATAATTTTAAATAAGCCTGACATATCAAATAATCTTTGAACAGACGGGGAGATTGCACAAACGACCATCTCGCCATGCAGCTGTTTTATTTGTTTATAACGTCCCAGTATGACACCCAAACCAGAACTATCCATAAAAGACAAATGTTCTAAATTCAAAATAATATGATGGATATCATGATCTTCTATTGCGTTTATTGCCTGTTTACGGAGCTCATCTGCTGAATGGTGATCCAGTTCTCCGGACAATCGAATACATAAGACGTCTTGCTTCACTTCCAAATCAATGTTCAGACTCACTATTCGTTAGCCTCCTTATTTATGTGCTCTTTCCTAGTGAGTCAATTCGATATATGCTTCTTTATTTCCTTCACCAAAACAAAACTAGTGACCATTCGCTAAAAAAAGTACGCTTCCCTTTTCTTTTCGACACTGAACCGTATCGCTCAATTCAGCTGCTAAACTTTGTGCTTACTCACTCTTCGTAAAGATACCAAACGAACGCTTAAATAAGACCCACCATCCAGCTTCATTAATATCTTCTTTGGCTACCAGCGGACTCTTAACCAATGTCTCGCCATTTTTCTTTATCGTCAGCGTGCCAATTTGGTCGCCTTTTTTAATAGGAGCCTTTAAATCCTTTTTCAGGCTTACCTTTTGCTTGATATCCTCAATCGTTTCACCTTTTTTCGTTAATATAGAAATAGACTCACTTGTTACCATTTCTACTTTCTTCTTTTGACCCTTGCTAACCTTTGTGGCACCCATTACATGATTTCGTTCGAAAATAGGATGTGTTTTATATTGATTAAAAGCATAATCAAGCATTTTCGTTACTTGTGCATTACGATCCTTAGAGGTAGGAGCCCCAAACACAACCGCAATGACACGCATTCCATCCTTTTCAGCTGTAGCTGTTAAACAATACATGGCTTCTCTTGTAAATCCTGTTTTTAACCCGTCTACACCTGGATAAAAGCGAACAAGCTTATTTGTATTAACAAGCCAGAACTTTTTATCCGTATTTTCTCGTAAATATGCTTCATAGGTTCCGGTGAATTTTGTGATATCTTCATACTTCAGTAATTCTTTTGCCATTAAAGCCATATCGTGGGCCGTACTGAAATGATCCTCAACAGGCAGACCCGTCGTGTTTTGAAACCTTGTATCTTTTAGTCCTAGTTCTTTGGCTTTTTTATTCATCATGTCAACAAAGGCATCTTCTGAACCCGCAATTCTTTCAGCCATTGCAACAGATGCATCATTACCTGAACCGATGGCAATTCCCTTTAACATTTCTTTTACAGTCATTTCCTCGCCGGGCTCCAAGAAGATTTGCGAACCACCCATGGATGCAGCATATTCGCTCGCTCGAACTTTCTCATTCATGGTGAGCTTCCCTTCATCCAGCGCCTCCATAATCAATAGCATTGTCATTATCTTCGTCATACTAGCGGGCGGCAACTGCTCATTACTATTTTTCTCATATAAAACCTTGCCTGTATCACGTTCTATTAAGATAGCTGACTTTACATTTTCTGCTAATTGAACACCCTTTTCTTCCGCGGAAGCAAACGGTACGGCAACTGCTGTTAACATCATAATTGTAAGCAAAATAGAAACAAGTCGTTTCATCACAAACCCCTCCATTCTTCTATAAATTTCATTTTTTCCATAAAAACCAAATTTATACAAAAGGAGTAAAATGATGGAAGTTTTTTTGGCGAAAAATAAAAAAACACAAAGGAATCCTATTCCTTTGTGCGAGTCATCTCCTATTTAATTAATTCTTTATAAAAGCTCGTTCCAAATTGAGGGAGTCTAACAGCAAAATTCTCTGCTATCGTTGCCCCAATATCAGCAAAGGTATCTCGTAATGGAAGCTCTCTTCCCGCTTTCATTTGCTTGTTGTACACAATCAGCGGTACATATTCACGGGTATGGTCTGTTCCTGCGTGGGTTGGATCATTTCCATGATCTGCTGTAATAATCAGCAAATCATCATCACGCATGCTATCAAACACTTCCGGAAGACGAAGATCAAATTCTTCAAGAGCTTTTCCATAGCCAATTGGATCACGTCTATGTCCATATAAAGCATCAAAGTCAACTAAGTTAACAAAGCTCAAGCCAGTAAAATCGATCTGGAACGACTCAAGCAGTTTATCCATGCCATCCATATTCGAAACGGTACGAAAATGCTTGGTAACTCCCTCACCATCGTAAATATCATTTATTTTCCCAATGGCAATAACGTCAAGATCTGCATCCTTTAATTCATTCATAACTGTCCGGCCGAACGGCTTTAATGCATAGTCATGACGATTTGCCGTTCTTTGAAAATCACCCGGCTGCCCTACAAATGGTCGGGCAATGATACGTCCAACCATGTATTTTTCGTCGAGAGTCAACTCGCGGGCAATCTTGCAAATTTCATATAATTCTTCAAGCGGGATAATTTCTTCATGTGCCGCAATTTGCAGGACTGAGTCTGCCGATGTATAAACAATCATTGCTCCCGACTTCATATGCTCTTCCCCAAGCTCCACGAGTATCTCTGTTCCACTTGCCGGCTTGTTCCCAATGATTTTCCTGCCTGTCTTTTCCTCTAATGCTGATAGCAATTCTGCAGGAAAACCGTTTGGAAAAACGCGGAATGGTGTTTCAATATGAAGGCCCATAATTTCCCAGTGTCCTGTCATCGTATCTTTTCCGTTCGACGCTTCTTTCATCTTTGTATAAAGGCTGAGCGGCGTCTCCACCTTTTTAATTCCTTTAATTTCTTCGATCAATCCGAGGCCAAGCTTCTCCATATTTGGCATGTTTAAACCATTCATTTTCTCAGCAATATGACCTAATGTATGTGAACCTTTATCACCAAATTGTGCAGCATCCGGTGCCTCTCCAATTCCCACTGAATCCATTACAATTAAAAAGATTCGCTTATACTTAAATGAAGCCGTTGACATTCTAATACCTCCATATGTGAATTTATTCCTTTTTCTGAACCTGTTTATTTACAGGAATCGTATACTTAGGATTCCCCCTTTTTCCAGCAATAACCTTTCAATTGCTTAGTTACTATGATTCATTAATCAGTAAAGAAAAAGCCGCCATTTCTTCTGGCAGCCTACGTAACATTTGCAAACTCTTTCAATCTATTAAGCACGTGGATGGAACTGACTATAAACATCCTTTAACCTCGTTTTTGTTACATGTGTATAGATTTGCGTAGTAGAAATATCCGCATGACCAAGCATCTCTTGAACTGCGCGGATATCTGCACCATTTTCTAATAAATGAGTAGCAAATGAATGTCTTAACGTATGCGGTGTCAATTCTTTCTCTATTCCTGCTTCACGGACAATCTTTTTTAATATTTTCCAAAAGCCCTGCCTTGTTAATTGTCTGCCATGATGATTCAAAAATAAAGCACTATCCTGTTGTTTTTTTGAAATGAAATGGTGTCTGCCTTTTTGTATGTATTGTTCAAGTGCATCAATCGCTGTTTTCCCAATCGGAATTATACGTTCCTTATTCCCTTTTCCAATACAGCGTACAAACCCCATGGTTAAATGGACATCTTCCATCTGTAAGCCTATTAACTCGCTGACACGAATCCCTGTTGCATACAATAATTCCAGCATCGCCTTATCTCTTATTCCATAATGTTCACTTGTATTGGGTGAATCAAGCAGAATTTCTACTTCCTCAAGACTCAAAACTTTTGGAAGTGTCCTTTCTAACTGTGGTGTCTCAATGTGAACAGATGGGTCATGATCGCATACTTTTTCGCGAAGTAAAAATTGATGGAAGGCTCTAATGGAAGCAACATGCCTTGCCAGTGTTCTTGATGATTTACCCTGTTCCTTTAAATGCCCTAAAAAGTGAACAATGTGAACACGCTGTACATCATTAAAGCTTTTCAACTGCTCAACCTTCATTATATAGTGCATGTAGCTCTTTAAATCCCGTTCATATGAAACAATGGTATTTTGCGCCAGACCTTTTTCTACAATTAAAAAATGGGTAAAATCCCTTAACTGGTCTTCCATTTATACATTACTCCCCATTTAGATAGAACAAAACTAGCCGGTCTAACCAGCCTGAATTGTCATTATCTTCTACAGTTGTCACCTTAATGGCTGAGCCTTTTGGCTCATCGTAGCGATGGTACTCTGCATATTCCTCATTTAACCACATAATAGCATAATAAAAAAGAATTGTGCATCCTGTAAATAAGACAAATACCTTCAAAGTTTTTAGCAGCATTTTAAACCAAGTTTTCATGTTTTTCCTCTTCCTCCACCAATAATAGCTTATGTGAATTTCAGTTTGACTAAAATATTCATATTCATACATATGCCATGTTGGACAGGTTTTATACATTAGAAAAAACAAAAACCTCTTCTATTAACCGAAATAGAAAAGGTTTTACAATTATTTTTGGCTTGGCTGCTTTTTTTCCTGACAACGATAACAAATACCATGAAACGTAAGACGGTGATCTTTTATCTTAAATTTCCAGTCACGCTCTACCAATTGCTCTACATCATCCAATAGATCCTGTTGAATTTCGTCTACTGATCCACATTCAATACAAACAAGGTGATGATGAAAATGCGCTGCTCCTTCTGTACGAAGATCGTAACGAGAAACACCATCGCCAAAATTAATTTTATCTACTATTTTTAATTCTGTTAGCAATTCTAATGTACGATAAACAGTTGCTAAACCTATCTCAGGCGACTTTTCTTTTACTAGGAGGTAGACATCTTCAGCACTTAAATGATCTTCTTCATGCTCCAATAAAACACAAACGGTCGCTTCACGTTGTGGTGTTAATTTATAGCTAGATGAGTGCAGCTGCTTCTTAATTCTTTCTATTCTAGTTTCCATATCGAAGGTCCCTCCTCGCCACGTTCATTCTCATTATAGCAGATGAGGGCATGGAGTCAAACTAAAATTATTACAATCTATACACAAAAATTATTATAATATAACAATTAATATAGACTACCTTTTTCTATCCTACTGAATCAATAACCGTCTTCATTAATGCAGGAGATAAATAGGCTTCGATTCCAGCAGCGACGGCAAGTAAAAAGCCAACTGCGATAAACAGCATGACATATTTCCCCAGCAATGGTAAAATAGGTTCGCTAATTTTCTTCATAAATTGCCGTTTTATCATTTTCAACGAGATGGTAACCGCGACAGTCGCAGTGACAATAAAGACAGGGATAATGAGAAAGTTTTGTGGCAGCACTGAAACAAACGAAAGAAGAAATCCATTCCAGCCCATCTGATTCACAAGAAATCCGACCGTAAAACCAACAACCATCCCTTTCATAAATAATAGTATCAAAATGATAGGAAGCCCAATAATTGAAATTCCCAGAAGACCTATTAAACCGATATATTTACTGTTATGCATAAAGCTCTGCAGAAATAAATCATTTGATGTCGCTATTTTTCCATTTGAAACTTGTCCAAAAAATTGCGACAAATAATAATACAGATCTTCCTTCTGACTAAAGCTCAAACTGTTGACAACTACAGCACCAAAAATAACTCCCATTAAAAATAATACAATCACAAAAAGATAGATTGAGGAATGCTCGCGTAAATGTGTGACAACAACGTTCTGGTACATTTTTTTCTTCATTATTTGCTTCCTCCTGCCAATCAATTACTACATTGTATGCAGGAGGCTGCAATCTATGACGATGATTCTATTGAAATTTACTAGAGATGACCCTAGATAATTTTTCCATATTTTCCAGCTCCGCCAGCAGCAAGCTGTATGGTACCTGTACGGGCAGCTATAATTCGCTCAGCCATCGCAGTCGGGACAACCTGTTGCAAATGCTCACTGGATACTTCGTGTAAAATAGCCATTTCAGTTCCAAAATGGTCTAGTAATTTTCCCATTATTTTCGGTCCAAGCCCTGGAATAAATTCCAACGGAACTTGGTGAATATATGGCGGGCGGTCTGGCCTTTTCGAATCTTGAGAGAGCTCTGCTATCCGATCTGCTACTCCTTTTATATACTTATGATGACCACAGTTTGCACATTTTTCATCATTTGGATCAAAAGGATACTGACATTTTTCACAGGCCGTTTGGTGGTACTTCCCGAGCAAAGGATCTAATCCATAGTTTGCCACTATTTCCCTGCCCTGCTGATTGGAAAGTGCCTTCTTTAGTTCCTCAAAGGTCGGTTCATTCATAGCAATTGTTTGATACTCTCGAGCAATTTTCCCTAGTGAATGTGCATCTGAATTCGATAAAAATGTATAGGAATGAAGCTCTTTAATACCGTCTGCCATATATGTATCAGAGCTTAATCCGAGCTCTATTGCATCAATCAATTCAGGATCAAATACCTCTGTTAAGGATTCTTGAACACCTTTTCCATACAGACTTTTAAACGGTGTAAATACATGTGCTGGAATAAACAATCCACCCATTTCCTTTACTGTGTACTGCAGCTCTTTCCCACTTACATAGATTCGTTGTGAACTGAGATGAATATTTTTCAGATGATTGCTTAACCAATCAGAGAAACGTTTCATTGTAGGAATATCTGAGAAAAAACACAGGACATGAATGGGGCCATGACAGGTCTCATCGTAAATTTCCAGCTCAGACCCTGGAATAATTGTTAAACCTCCATAGCTAAGCCCACCACCAGGTAACTCGATTAATTCTTCTGCTTCCATATGCTCTTCCATTTCCAAAATCACTTCCGGTGAATGACAGTCGATTATCCCAATCATATTTAGACCCTTTTTATCTCTAGCATGAGCAATTATATTAGAAAAGGTTAAGCTCTTCGCTCCAGTAATCTTCACTGCTCTTCCGCTTTTTGTCCTGCCTATATGTATATGAAGATCAGTATAATAATGATTCATCTAGTTTTTCAACACCTCTTGAAGCTGTAAGTATTGAACGGCAAATACCGTTTTGGCATCACAAATTCGTTCTTCCTTAATTGCTAACTGAGCTTGATCCAAGGTCAATTCCATAAGGTTTACAAATTCATCCTCATCAAGACCTGCAGCATTTTCTTTCTTCGTTAATCCTTTTGCAAGATAAACATGGACAATTTCATCAGCAAAGCCCGGAGATGTGTAGAAAGAATTTAATCGTTCTATACTCTCGCAATCATAGCCTGTCTCTTCCTCTAATTCACGCTTAGCACAAGCAAGAGGCTCTTCCCCTTTTTCCAGCTTTCCGGCTGGAATTTCAATTATCGTCTTTTCAAGTGCTTTGCGAAATTGCTCAACCATCACAATTTTATTTTCATCTGTTACAGCAATAATCGCGACAGCACCGGGATGCTTAATTATTTCCCGTTTAGCTGTTTTCCCATTTGGCAGTTTTACTTCATCTACCTGTAAATTGATCACCTTCCCGGAAAATATTTTTTCTGTTGTTAACGTTTTTTCTTCTAGGAGACTCATCTTTTTAAACCCCTGTTCTATTTTAAATTTAGCAGTACCTATAGTTATCATACTCTATTTAGAGGAAAAAAATATGTTATAAATAGATGGGAGGTGTTTAATTTGCAGAAAAGACGTTTAGGTAAATCGGATTTATTCGTATCAACACTCGGTTTAGGTTGCATGTCGTTAGGAACAGAACCAAATAAGGCTGAAACAATCATAAGAGCGGCTTTTGAGGAAGGGATTAATTACTTTGACACAGCTGATTTATATGATTTCGGTGAAAATGAAAAAATCATCGGCACTTCACTCAAATCTGTCCGTGAACAAGTAGTGATTGCAACAAAGGTGGGAAACCACTGGAATGAAGCAAAGGATGGATGGCGATGGGATCCGTCAAAAGAGTACATAAAGGAAGCTGTCAAAAAAAGTCTAACAAGACTGAATACGGAATATATCGATTTATATCAGCTGCACGGTGGGACAATTGATGATCCTATTGACGAAACCATTGAAGCATTTGAAGAATTAAAAAAGGAAGGATCTATCCGTTATTACGGGATTTCTTCCATTCGGCCAAATGTGATTCGAGAATATGCATCCAAATCAACGATTGACTCTGTCATGATGCAATACAGCCTTCTCGACAGACGACCTGAGGAAGAGGCTCTTTTGCTATTGCAAAAGCACCAAATAAGCGCAGTCTGCCGTGGCTCGCTGGCTAAGGGACTGTTGAGCGATAAAATGCTGGCAAAAGCATCTCTGTCCGTAAAGAAAAATGGCTATTTAGATTACTCCTTTTCTGAACTTACAGAGCTGCTCCCAGCATTACAAGCGCAATTTGGCCGTCCGTTTAATGAAATTGCTCTTCAATACGACCTCGCCCATCCTGCTGTTGCTGCTGTTATTGTCGGTGCCAGTTCGACCCAGCAGTTAAAAGAAAATATTAGTGCCGTCAGCAGCAAAGCTTTAACAGCTGATGAAATAGATTACATCAAACAGCATACAAAGGAAAATAAATACACTGCGCATCGATAACAGATAGTAGCAAAGGAAAAGCTCGAACTTTAAATAAAGTTCGAGCTTTTCCTTTGCATTCTTTTATTTAAAATCCTTCCAGTTAACAGTACTTTCATTCAGCAATTCTTCAAATGATTTATTTTTTTCCTTCAATTTTCGTTCTTCCCGTTTTTGTTCCTCCAGCGCTAACCGCTTTTGCTCCTCTTGATTCTGCAGCTCTTTTTTCCTGTCTTTTAGTTCATTAACCAGGTCAGCGTTCAGGAGATCACCAAGGGTAACCGGTTTTTCTTGTGCTTGTATTTTTTTCTCTTGTCTTTTCTTCATGGCAAATTCCCCTTTTTATGATGATATCCATATTATAACATGACTGTACAGGGAAGAAACGACAAATTGAGTGTAGCTTTCTAGTAAGCGCCGATGACCACAGTATCATCAATCAATAACCTTGGCTCAGTTGACTGAATAATATCTTCAATCGTATAACCCTTCGCCACTTCTACCAGCTTTAAACCGAGTGGAGTAACGTCTAGAACAGCACGGTCCGTAATAATTCGATTGACTACTTTTTGTCCTGTTAATGGCAGGCTGCATTTTTTTAATATCTTGGCTTCACCCTTTTTGTTTGTATGCTCCATAATCACAATTACCTTTTTCGCGCCATGAACCAGATCCATAGCGCCTCCCATTCCTTTTATCATTTTTCCCGGAATCATCCAGTTTGCCAAATCTCCTGTTTCCGAGACTTCCATCCCGCCGAGAATCGCGATATCGATATGTCCACCCCGAATCATTGCAAAGGATTCCGCACTATCAAAATAAGCGGCACCTTTGATGGCTGTCACCGTTTCCTTGCCGGCATTAATTAAATCTGCATCGACTTCCTGCTCATCTGGATATGGCCCGATGCCTAAGAGACCGTTTTCAGATTGCAGAACCACTTGTTTATCCTCACTAATAAAGTTAGCCACTAACGTTGGCATTCCAATCCCCAGGTTTACATAGAAACCGGTTTCAATTTCTTTCTCAGCTCTTCTTGCAATCCTTTCCCGTACACTTTCTTTCCCATTTGTCATGTTCTGCTCCTCTCCTTCATTATGCTAAGTCTCACATAGCTGCATCCTATCACTCCTTGTGCTGCTAATCTTAAGATTTCATCTCTTATTTTATCCGTAATCGCTCAATTCGCTTTTGCTGTTTGCCTTCTACGATGGTTTGTACATAGATTCCGGGTGTATGAATTTGGTCCGCCTCAAGCTCACCCGCTTCGACAAGTGTTTCCACTTCGGCAATTGTCACCCGGCCAGCTGCAGCCATCATAGGATTAAAATTCCGAGCTGTTTTATGATAGACAAGGTTTCCAAGCTTATCACCTTTCCACGCCCGTACAATACTAAAATCTGCCATTAATGCCTCTTCAAGCAAATATTCCTTACCATAATACGTCCGAATTTCCTTTCCTTCTGCAATTTGGGTTCCGACACCAGCCGGTGTATAGAAAGCCGGAATTCCCGCTCCGCCTGCCCTGATTTTTTCAGCCAATGTACCCTGTGGCAGCAGCTCTACATCCAGTTCTCCTGAAAGCACTTGTCTTTCAAACTCTTTATTTTCACCAACATAGGATCCAATCATCTTTTTTATTTGGTGATTTTTAAGAAGCAGACCTAAACCCCAGTCATCGATTCCACAATTATTGGAGATGATTGTTAAATTCCGTACGTTTTTTTCAACTAATGCCAAAATTAGATTTTCTGGAATTCCGCATAAACCAAACCCGCCTACCATCAATGTTGCTCCATCGCTAATCTCCGCTATTGCTTCCTTAAATGACGAATAAATTCTCTTCATTCCTCAACCTCCACACTCCTTCGTATTACTAGCAGCCTGCCTTATGCATCAGGTGATTCTTTCTTTCATAGAGTGGTAGTAAAAATAGTTTAGTTAAAAATTTGCCTTCTAACTTGAGATTATGATGTGGGGGAAAAAAAATGACACTTCATTTACCAAAAAAAGTTACGATTATTGAAGTTGGTCCACGTGATGGTCTGCAAAATGAGAAAAACTTTATTCCAACTGCCATTAAAATAGATTTTATTAAGAGGTTGCAGGAAACAGGCCTGCAAGAAATGGAACTAACTTCCTTTGTTTCACCCAAGTGGGTTCCGCAAATGAGGGATGCATCCGACATCCTTGCTTCATGTCTCAATCCGAAAATGAAACATATTGTTCTTGTTCCGAATCGTAAAGGTATTGAACTAGTACTGAAGACGCCTTGCCGTGCTGTAGCGGTATTTGTTGGGGTAAGCGATGAATTTAACAAACGGAACAGTAACAAAACGACAGCTGAGAGTATGAAGGAGCTAGTACCCGCTGTGACGGAGTTAAAAGGGAAAGGCTATTTTGTTCGAGCTTGTATTTCAACCGCTTTTTACTGCCCCTACAAGGGAAAAATAGTAGAAGCTGATACAATCAAGCTTTGCCAGCAATTTATCGATGCCGGCGTAGACGAACTTAGTGTCGCTGATACAATCGGAATGGCTGCTCCACATGAAAGCTACTCCCTATTTTCTAAAATAACAGAGTATTTTCCAAATCATTTAATTACAGCTCATTTTCACGACACCCGAAAAATGGGGCTGGCAAATATCTATTCAGCCCTCGAGGCAGGTATTGTTCGGTTTGATACATCTGCCGGCGGTCTGGGCGGCTGTCCATTTGCAAAAGGAGCTACCGGAAATGTGGCAACTGAAGATGTCGTATACATGCTTTCGCGGATGGGAATTGAAACAGGAGTAGATGGAACGAAGTTAGTCAGTGCTATTGACCTCGTTCGCCCTTATCTTTCAAGCCCGATCGAGAGCGCGTTTTATCGGCTTCATTCCACCGCTGAATAATTTCCTTCTTTCTAATCCATGTTATAGATGTATTCTATTTGTAAGGAGATGGATTAATTGAGTCAAAAACGTGAAAAGGGCTACAGCCAAAAAGGGAAGCCAACTGCGGATACAGTGAAACAGACAATTGCTGCTGAAGATTTGGAAACTGCTATACATCCAACTAAAAGGCAAAATTCAGAGCAATAAGCCGCTTCTTGTAAGCGGTTTTTTTGTTTTACTTAATTTCTGATGATAAAATAAATGTGCATCCAGTTTTTCCTCATCATGAAAATAAAGCTCGGAGGCATACAAATGAAAAAGATGAGAAGACTGTTTCGAATTCTTTTTTCGTTCATTTTCTTTCTTACATCTTTTGGTGTGTATTTTACGAACCGAATTATGTATATAAAGAAAAAAGACGACCATTCCATTCTTACCCGCGAAAAAGATGCCGGACGTTTCAATCCTGATGAGTTTCAATATTTACCTAAAAGAGAAGTGACTATCCCTTCCCCTTTCGGATATGAATTAAAAATGATCCTAGTCGAACCGCATTCATCTAACCACTATATTATTATTTCCCATGGTGTCACAGAGAATAAAATCAACTCCGTTAAGTATATGAATCTTTTCCTTGAAAGAGGCTTTAATGCTGTTATCTATGATCACCGCCGCCATGGTGAATCAGGCGGCAAGACCACCAGCTACGGCTATTATGAAAAGTTTGACTTAAAGGCGGTTGTAAATTGGCTGAAACAAGAGAAGGGTCCTGATTTACTGCTGGGGATTCACGGAGAGTCCATGGGTGCGGCAACGATGCTCTTATATGCCGGAATGGTTGAAGACGGTGCTGATTTTTACATTTCTGACTGTTCCTTTTCCGATTTTAAAGAGCAGCTCTCTCATTTACTGAAAACCGAAATGAAGCTAACACCGAAGCCGCTGCTTCCAATTGCAGACGTCTTCCTTCGGATGAGGGAGAGGTACTCACTACGTGATATTTCCCCTATTTCTGTTATCCACCAGATTAAGAAACCAATCTTGTTTATTCACAGCAAACAAGATACCTATATTCTTCCGTCTATGTCAGAGGCGCTATTTGAGAGAAAAATTGGCCCCAAAATGCTGTTTCTCGCTGAAAATGGCGCACATGCCCAATCCTTAAACGAGAATAAAGAGGCCTACCATGCCGCTATCGATGAATTTTTACTAGAGTTTGTTTATTCCAAAAAAGAATAAAGTAAGAGGGTGGCTATCTGCACACCCTCTTACTTGTTATTTGGTTTTGTCGAAGATACTCATTCTTGGATTCAGATATTGATTCGGACTTTTCAATTGGAAGCAACACGCTGCTTCATGAAAATCAATTGTCAGGTTATCTTCAAGAAATACTTCCTTTGATTTCTCCACATAGATACTGCCATTTTGGGTTTCAATGGCATAGTCGTCGTCTTCCAATTTGCTTACGAGCCATAAATTGGTTACGCCGCACATAACACAGCCGCATTCCTCAGCATCATATTTCAGCTTCAACAAACCTTGCTTCCCTTTTCGGAACTCTGAAATTTTCTCTGCTGCCTTCTCTGTTATTGTTATTTCCATTTCTTTCACGGCTCCCTTTCTACGATGTAGCATATTGACGATTGTAGCACACTTTTGAAAGAGACCGTAGTAATACACATTCTAATCTAAAAAAACCAGGCTGTTATTACACCTGGTCTTCTTCTGCTTCCTTTCCCACCATACTTGGAGACGGTCTTTCCTCTTTCATCATTCCACTTAGGTTGGTCCGGTTGTATTTACTCTTGTCATCACCGATTGATGGAGCACTCGTGTTGGCCATTGGAAGCTGTTCCAGTTCTTTTCCTCTTGGCATGCTAAAAACACCTCCTTACTTTTAAAGTGCTCCTCTTTACCGGCTCAACTCATTACAGTTATTTCCATATTTCTCAACCTGTCTGCTGTACATCCATGATATTTTGCAGTTCAATTCGGTGCTCCTCTCCAAAACGATCTACGACATGAAGACGACCGTTCAGACCATCCCAGTTATTGATCTGACCAACCAGCAGTTCATATTTCCTGTCCCGAAAGTGAATAATCGTAACGGGCTGGTTATATTCCATTGCCTCAGCAATGATTTCATTCATTATTTCTAGTTGCTGCTCATCTAATTCTTTTTTCGTTTCAAAGGTATCTTCTTCTGCCCATTCCCTTAAAACTTTGACATGCTCGGGCAGCATCATCGAAACCCACTTAATACGACCGCGATCACGTATCATACTTATCCACCTTTCTTACTTTTACCCAGGTTTACTGTTTATGCCCTCCAACAAGCCTTGCCCGCTGTCTGGCTGTACCGGCAGCTGTATAAGACACAGCACGTAAAAGAGCATCAGAACCGAAACGATTACGAATTTTATCAACTGTGTAGCCAAGCTTATGCTTTTTCCAGCCATCCAAATCAAACAAATTTAACTGAAAGTCAACATCGTCAACGATATTACTGAGAGCCATCGTAATTTTCCTTACCGTTTTCCCTTGATAATGCTCATGAAAAAGCTCAAGGCAGACACGGTATATCTCCATTGTCACATTTGTCGGATGTTCAATTGTCCTTGAACGATAAAAGCCGCCTCCAAATTCATCCTGGCTGTAGCTGACACCAAAGCTGATCGTTCTTCCTGCTTTCCGATGAGTCCTTGCTCTTTTTGCCACTTCTTCACACATTTCCAATATGACATACTTGATTTCTTCCACTTCTTTATAATCACGCATTAACACTTGGCCTTTCCCAAAGCTAACCTGCCCCTCCATAATCGGAGCACCTATTTCCGACAAGTCAATTCCCCATGCATGATGGTAAAGCTGGTTTCCCATAATACCAAACTTCTTCTCAAGTTTGTCTAAATCATAATGGGCTAGCTGGCCAACTGTAAAAATCCCCATTCCATTCAAAGTTTTTTCCAGCCTGCGCCCAATCCCCCACATATCGCGAAGTGGAGAAAGCGGCCATAGCTTCTCCGGAATATCCTCATACGTCCACTGTGCTACTCCTTGTTTTTTCGCCTCTAAATCAAGGCAAAGCTTTGCCATTAGCATATTGGGCCCGATGCCGACTGCACAGGGAAGCTGAAATTCCCGTTTAATATCCTCCCGGACTTTTTCTGCAATTGTTACCGCGTTTCCCCATAGATTAGCAGCTCCGTCCACCTTTAAAAAGCTTTCATCGACACTGTAAGCATGAATGGCTTCTTTGGGCACATAGCGGTTGAAAACACGGATAATCTCCATCGAAATTCTAACATAGGTAGCCATCCTCGGCTCTACCACCTTAATCCGCGGGTCATCCGGAATATCAAACTTTCGTGCCCCCGTTTTGATGCCAAACTCCTTTTTCATTCGCGGTGAGGCAGCGAGAACAATACTGCCTTCCCTTTCTTTATCACCCACAACTGCTAAATAGCATTCAAGCGGATCAAGACCCTCCATAACAGCAGAACAGCTGGCATAAAAGCTTTTCATATCAACGCATAAAATTTGCTGCTGCGGCATTTTACTATAATCCATCATAACCGCATCCTCCGTGAACTATTGTTTAGAACATTTGTTCTGTATTATTCTATTCATTATTGTAAGCGAATATGCGTTCTTATTCAATGGGAATTTTTAGAATCCATTATGAGAATAGCAAAAGAACCATTAAGCAAACAGCTTAATGGTTCTTCTATGTTTTACACTCCTTCAAGTTATAAGCTATAAAAGGAATTATTTAGTACCCAAAATCGACTTTTGATTGAAGGAACGCTTCTGCCAAACAAAAGTTGTTATTAATGTCAGAACTAATAAAATAAGCCCAAGAATGAATGGATAGCTGATTTCAACATCATAAAGGATTCCCGCAAGCATTGGTCCTAATACATTTCCAATACTCATATAGGCATTATTCATCCCCATCGCAAAGCCTTGCTCATTGCCAGCAAGCTTGGAAATAAGCGTATTTAAAACAGGACGCAGAATGGAAGTCGCCAGGAAGATTAACAGAGTAATCCCAAAGAACAACCAATAGCTTGAAGCGAGCAAGGAAAGAAGGAATCCCAACGTTGCTACTCCAAGGAAAATATTCAGTACAGTTGCTTCACCGTAGCGGCTGACAATCCGGTCAACAACAAAGAGCTGAACAATCACACTAACAATTCCCGTTGATGTAACCATAATAGCAATATCCTGTGGTGATGCACCGTACTGATTGTCAACAAAAAGGCCAAGCACTGATTCATAGGACATTAACCCAAAACTCATGGAAAGAGTAATGATGAGCGGGATAAAGTAAGGCATTTTAACAGACCGTACTATTTTTTTAGCCATTGATTCTTCTTTTGGTAGATCTAAAGCGCCCTCCTGAGCGATTTGACTTTCTTTCAGGACAATAACTGAAAAGATCACTGCTGCAAGTGAGACAAGTGCCGAAATTAAAAGAGGCGCTTTTAAACCAAAATCAGCTAAGAAGCCCCCGATTCCCGGGCCAATAACAATCCCCAGTGACATAGCGGCAGATACTAGACTGTTCCCTTTAGCACGTTGATCCATCGTAGTAATATCTGCTACATAGGCAAAAATGGCAGGTACGAGGAAGGCACAGCCAATTCCACCAATTACGCGAGAAGCGTACAGCCACCAGATCGAATCAAAACCATAAAAAATAAAGCTTGAAAGGGTTAGACCGATAAGCCCGAATATAATCATTTTTCTTCGTCCATATTGATCCGTCCATTTTCCAGAAATTGGCGAGCAAACAAGCTGGGCGCCGGCAAAGATGGCAATCATTAAACCCGCAGCTGTTCCTCCCTGGTTAATAGACTCTAGATAAGCAGGCAAAATGGGAATAACAATACCAAAGCTTCCTATCGCAATAAACATATTAATCATTAAAACAATCAGCTTTTTCCGTTGATCGGCCGACATAAGAACACCTCTTTTATAAGTTTTTCATAATATAAAAGTTGCTAACGTACAAAAATGAAATTTTACAAGTTCAAAAGAATTTTATCATACCTGACAATCAAGCAGTCGTCAATAAAAAAGCTCCCAAATCCTATTTGGGAACCTAAACTGCTGCAGGTACAAAATTATCCGTTCTACTAAAGCGGGTGTGTAAGCATTCTAAGCTTTTTTCTGACTAACCTAACTAAATCGGAACGGTTGAAATGGCTGTCTTTATTTTCTTCTACTTCAGAAGCGTGTTTATAATCTTCAAAATCACCTTGATAGACTAATTGAAAAAGCGGTATTTGCTTTAAATCATCTGGTGTAACATGTGAAGGATGCTTCGATAACTCAATCACATGTGCCTCCTTTAATACGGTAAAAACAAATTGTGAGCAAAAAAACCTATACTCACGATTAATTTCTTTATTAAAAGGAATGGCAAATACGCCCAATAAATTATAACGATAAAGCTCCTTCTGTGACTCTATCTGCTGGATAAATTGGTTCATTTTCAAAAACTGATCCTCTGTAATCGTACAGCAATAAATAGCACATTTCGCTTGCTTTAACAAACCGGTGTGAATACTTTCCTTAACAAATCCTCCCGTAAATGGGTTTCGCGGCCTCTTTCTTCCAAAACTGTACAGCTCTAAAAAGTGAGGATCAAAAGAAAGAGAAGCATGATTGTAGGGCTTTTTTGTATAAAACTTTATCACTCTAGTAAAAAGCGTGCCGGTATCAGTAAGAACTAAATAGACTTTTCTTTCCATGGTCCGTACTCACCTCGGTTCATAAATGTAAGCAGAGGGAATGACTTATTCTACGATTACATTCAAGCCTCATTACTGCTTTCAATTTTATTTTAACAGGGATTTCTAATATAGAAAGGTACCCTGAGCTTTAATTTACTATAAGACTTAAGCCTTATTTATTCAACGTAACATTGTTACCAAATTAATCGTTAGCTGACAAAATCATCATAACTTATATTGATTAAGCTAATAAATAACCCACATCAATATGATACAATAAAACGAGAAATGACAATCTATTTTTCAGCATTCAATATTGATGCACATAGACCTACTAAATTGGGGTTGGTAACATTTGATACGATTCAAACGGCATGAAGGATTTCGTTTTACATTTAACACTCCTATACCTGCTATCTTTACAATTGAAGAAGTAAATGGAAACGTTGTTGAGACTTCAGAAGGCATGGCCACGATGATGGATATAAGTCCTAACGGATTAAAATTAAATACACCCTTGAACATCCCGATTTCCAAACTGGGTCAAGTCAAGATATCTGTTCGATTTCAATTAAATGAGACAATGTTTCAAGTACATGGAATGATTATCTGGCGAGAAGACAAATATAATCATTTTCTATATGGAGTCCATTTCTCCATTGATGAGAGGGTACAAGAAGATTTAATTAGAAATATAAAATCCTATGTCAAGTCTGCTACTGATTAGCTTTAAAGAAAAATAAAGCCAAAAGAAAACCGCCTTAACGCAGATAAGCGTCAAGGCGGTTTTTATTGTAATTAATAAGCTAAACTGAAAAGACCTTTTATGTGTGACAAATAACGAACATTACTTGCTTCTTTCATTAAAGATGCAGGCAGACCTTTAAGCGGAGTAGAATTTCCTCCAATTTCTGCAACTGCGTCTTTACGTCCAAGGCTGGCAAGTGTACCAGAGTTAATTGGCGCAAATTCTTCGAATGATTTATCCATTAAGTATGCGTATAGATTGTATCCAACAAGCTCACCCATCTGCCATGCATTCTGAGCAGTTGGTGCGTATGGGCGTCCGCCTTCTTTAGGGAATGCCACTGCTGAGTCTCCTACCACAAATACATCTTTATGTGATTTTGACTGAAGGTATTCATTAACAGTCGCTTTACCGCGGTCTACTTCAAGGCCTGATTCCGCTACAATTGGAAGAGCCTGCACACCGCCGGTCCATACGAAAGTATTTGCTGTAATTTTGCTTCCATCCTTAAGGTCAATAACATTTCCTTGAACATTTGTAACAGGAAGCCCTGTTAAAAATTCAACGCCGCGTGATTCTAAACTAGCAACAGCACGCTCTATTAAATGATCCGGCAATACAGGAAGAACCTTAGGACCTGCTTCAACTAGTTTCAATTTGATATCCTTTGGATTTACACCATAGCCTTTAGCAATCTTTGGAAGGTTATCAGCAAGCTCACCAACTAATTCAATACCGGTTAAGCCACCGCCGCCAATTAGAATAGTTGCATCTGCTTCATTTTTCGTTTTCGCATATTCACGAATACGACCTTCGATATGTGCTCGGATCTGATTGGCATCCTCAACAGATTTTAACACCATACTGTTTTCTTCAAGTCCAGGGATACCGAAATAAGCCGTTTTGCTTCCTAGACCAACAACAAGAGCATCATAGGTTAACGTCGAACCGTCTGAAAGGAAAACTTTTTTATCATCGACAGAGAAACGTTCCACCTTCGCAATTTTCAGGTCGATATCCTTTCCTTTTAACAGCTTATCTAACGGAAGAGCTACAGAACCTTCACCCGTAGTTCCGCCTGCAAGACGGTGCAGCTCGGTAATAATTTGATGTGTTGGATATTGGTTAATCACTGTTACATATGCTTCTTGGCTATTTAAATACTTACGAACAGTTAACGCAGATAAAAGTCCGCCATACCCTGCTCCTAAGATTACAATATGTTTTGACATGTATTTCCACCGTCCTTAACTATTTACGAGAAATTATTTTTGATTTTTTTGTGAAGAAATTTCAAGAAATGCATGAATAAAACGGAATAATTTTTGCGCTTGTGGATCTTTGAGCATTTTCAACAGCCCGAAAAGACCAATTACTTCCGTGCTCTCATCCGCACGATCTTTTGCTTCAATCGCAGTTGCAGCTACATTTTTAACCGTCGCTGTTACAGGCTCAGCAATTTCCTTAATTGCACCTACTGTATCGTTCTTTAAGATTTCATCAGTAGCAAGTGACTGGGCAACATCATAAGACTTTGTTAAAACATTAACAAGTTCAGTGAGTTTTGGGAGTTGTTCCACTAATTGTGTTAAAGAATCTTGAACCTCAGGTTTTAAAAGCTGATCAAGAATATCATTCTTTCCTTGTCCAGCAGACAGAAGTTGAGATTCCTGCTCAATCTTTTCTAAAGTATTTGTTTCTGCCATGTTCGATTCCCCTTTACCTAAAGTATTAATTTTGTTTTTTTTGTGTCACTTCAAGAATTTTTCCATCCATAAAGCTTCAACTGTGATAAATGTCCTTTACAATTAATGCTCTATGATAATTCGCCTTCTCTATTATACATGATATTGTTAAAAATTTAACATATTTATTAATAATTTTTTTACCAAATATACGTTTTTACTATAACAATCAAATGATAACCAGATCCAGCTTTCGATAATTAGACTACAGTAATAGTGTTAACAAGACCTTAACCTGTAATACAGCAACATCCAATCATACTTTATTTGCTCTAAAAGTAAAAACATCCCAGTAGGCATTATCCTACTGGGATGTGAACAAGCACTTATTTATTTCAAGCTGCGATTGAGAAAAGCTTTAGTCCGCTCATGTTTTGGATTTGTAAATAATTCTGATGGATGGCCTGCTTCAACAATTTCGCCATGGTCCATAAAAATGGCACGATTTGCCACTTCCTTGGCAAATTCCATTTCATGTGTGACAACAATCATCGTCATATGCTCTTCAGCCAGATCCTTCATTACCTGCAATACTTCCCCCGTTAATTCGGGATCTAAAGCAGAGGTAGGTTCATCAAAAAGCATAATATCCGGATTCATCATAAGGGCACGCGCAATGGCTACCCGCTGCTTTTGTCCCCCAGAGAGATTAGCTGGATAAGCATTGGCACGTTCAGTAAGACCAATTTTCTCCATCAATTGTATGCTTCTCTTTCCTATATCAAGAGCACTCTCTTTTTTCACTAGCTTAGGAGCAAGTTCTAAATTTTCTTTTACCGTAAGATGTGGAAACAGGTTAAAGTGTTGAAAAACCATGCCCATTTTTGACGTGATGGTTCTGACTTCAGGCGGCTTTGCATATACTCCATCCTTGACCAAATAATCACCGGATACACAAATGCTGCCTCCGTTGATTTCCTCAAGATTAACCAAGCTGCGCAGCATCGTACTTTTACCCGATCCAGACGGACCTATCACAGCAACTACATCTTTTTTATTGATATCGAAGGAAATCCGTTTAAGTACTTCGAGATTTCCATATGATTTTTTGAGGTCAGATACTTCAATGATAGCCATGTTCTCAACTCCCTATTATTCAAATTTGAAGCGTTTTTCGAGCCATTTAAAGAACATAGTTAAAACGGCTGTCATCAGTAAATAGATTATACCTGCAACAAAGAATGGCACAATGGTGAAGTCACGATTCACGGCAGTTTGAGCAAAATGCAATAGCTCTGGAACAGCAACAGCGTAGAGTAATGCAGTATCTTTAACTAACGTCACCGATTCATTAGCGACAGATGGTAATGCAATCCGAAACATCTGTGGTAATACAACCTTTGTCGTTGTTTGCCATTTATTTAAACCGAGCACCTTGGCCGCTTCATATTGTCCTTTATCAATAGCGAGTAGACCACCACGGAATATTTCTGCAAAATAAGCAGCATAGTTCAAAATAAAGCCCAAGCTTGCTGCAACAAAACGATCAAGGATCAAATATTCACCAATGACCGGAATCATCGGTAAACCAAATGTGATAATTAAAAGCTGTAATAAAAGCGGGGTTCCACGCATTACGTAAATATAGGTTTGAGCAAGCCAAGAAAGAGGCTTAATACTGCTTCTAACTGCTAAAGTCAGTAAAAAACCAAATGGAATAGACACCACAATCGCAACAATAAATAAAAGGATCGTGGTTTGTGCCCCTTCAAGCATTGGATTAATTATCTGTATTAAATAATCTAAGGACATAAGGATTCCTCCAAAACAAAACAGGGTTTCCAAGAGGAAATCCTGTTTTATATAATATTTGCACGACTTATTTTAAGACCTTATCTTCACCAAACCATTTTTCTGAGATTTTAGCTGAAGTTCCATCTTCATTCATTTCATCTAAAGCTGCTTGAAGTTTGTTTAATAACTCTTCGTTCCCTTTTTTTACACCAACAGCATATTCTTCTGGTGCAAGTGATTCATCTAACAATTTATATGTTCCTTTTTCTTGAGTCATATAATAATTCATGACAACTTCATCAATAACCACTGCATCAACACGGCCATTTACTAAATCTTTAAGAGCCAGTACATTTGTTTTGTATTCAGTCAATTCATTTATTTTATCTTTAATTGGATGTGCATTTAATGCATCAATAGCAGAAGAAAGAGATTGAATTCCAATATTTTTGCCCGCTAAATCATCTAATTTAGATAATTTAGAATCAGCTAACGTAACAACTACTTGTGAATTACTCAAATAAGGCTTTGTAAATAGAACCTTTTCTTTACGCTCATCTGTAATGGTATAACCATTCCAGATAAGATCAATACGACCGCTATTTAATTCAGTCTCTTTTGTTGTCCAGTCAATTGGCTGGATTTCAACGTCTACATCCATTTTTTCAGCAGCAGCCTCGGCCATATCAATATCAAAACCAACAATTTCATTATTCTCATCACGGAATCCTAACGGAGCAAAAGTATCATCGATTCCAATGATTAATTTATCTTTTTCACTACTTTTAGATTTAGACCCAGATTCTGAACTGGAGCATCCAACAAGAAGCGTGAAAACGGACGCAATAACCAAAATAAATAAGGCTGAACGTTTCATATACTAATAAACCACCTTTATCCAATATAATATTACTTTAGTACGTTACTACATTATTAGATTAACATAATAACATTAGCTAGAGTAGTCCTAAAATATTATTTCAATATTCTGTTTTCTAATAAAACAGGATAACTTTCTCCCTCAGTTTGTACATAGTGAAAATTGACTATTCATATATATAATCATTATAATTATCGAGAAATGGAGTGAAAATATATGTTAGAAAGTAAACGAGCATTACCGATACTTTTTGCTGTCATGTTTCTTGTTATGGTCGGTTTTGGAATAATTATCCCTGTCCTTCCTTTCTATGCAGAAAACATCGGAGCATCACCCTTAGAATTAGGATGGCTGATGGCTGTATATTCACTAATGCAGCTGCTGTTTGCACCAGTATGGGGAAGAGTATCAGATCGGATTGGCCGAAAGCCGGTCATTATGATTGGTATTTTAGGTCTCGCACTTTCTTTTTTCCTAATGGGACTATCATCAGCACTTTGGATGTTATTTGCTGCCCGAGTAATAGGAGGAATCTTATCAGCTGCTAATATGCCGACCGTTATGGCTTATGTCGCAGACATCACATCCGCTGAAGATCGCGGTAAGGGAATGGGAGTTGTTGGTGCAGCAACAGGTCTCGGGTTTGTTTTTGGACCTGCAATTGGCGGTGTATTTTCAAAAATGAGTTTAAATATGCCATTCTATATTGCAGGAATTTTATCCTTTATCACCTTTTTCCTTGTCTTATTTGTATTAAAAGAATCTTTGCCCAAAGAAAATAGAGGTTTCAAGAATCATGAAAAATCATCTATGTGGGCGGCTATACAGGGCACACAATCCGTTTTGTATTTTCTGCAATTATTTATCTCCTTATCACTATCTGGATTAGAAGCAACCTTTGCCTATTTTGCAGCAGAGAAAGCTGGGTTGGGAGCAGCAGAGCTAGGCTATATTTTTATGATCATGGGATTCGCTAGTGCAATTGTTCAAGGTGGGCTAGTTGGAAAAATGACGAAAAGGTTTGGAGAGGGCTTCGTGATTCAAATCGGAATCATTATTTCAGCCATTGGCTTTGGACTTATATTATTGGTTGATAATTTCACAACCGCTGCAATTTATCTAACAATATTTGGGATTGGAAATGGAGTCATCCGTCCTAGTGTGTCTGCTTTACTAACCAAAACATCGTCAGCAGGGCACGGCAGTACGACAGGCTTGCTCTCTTCCTTCGATTCAATGGGAAGAATTGCTGGCCCTCCTCTTGGTGGCTGGCTATTTAATATGACTATTGGTTTGCCATATATCTCAGGTATCATCTTATCAATACTAGCCTTTTGGCTATATCGTATCTACATAATACAGGAAAAGAAATTTCTATCCATCGGTAACGGGGGCCATTAATATGAATGGACAAAACAGAAAAGATATCCTTCCCGGGACAATGGTTGATATTGTCCTAAAGGCCGATCAAAGAACGGGAAAACTAACCAGCGGGATTGTTAAGGATATATTAACAAAGTCAAGCTACCACCCACACGGAATTAAAGTAAGACTTACGAACGGACAAATTGGAAGGGTGCAATCCATAAACAAAAAATAATTCTAGACATTACAAAGTGATGACACCATTTGTCATCACTTTTTTTAGCTATTATGGAGGCGTTTATTTTTTATTTAATACCTTTTTCCCCACTCGTTCAAACAAGCCGGGAAACAGAGCAAAAAGAATGCTGCCCGCATTCATCCAACTAGGCAGATTGATTTCCCTTGTTTTCGTCAGCATTCTGTCTACGACCTTCCTTGCGACAAAATCAGGTTTTAACATATATTTTTCTACACTTTTTACATAGGTCCCCTGCTCATCAGCCAAAGAAAAGAAATTTGTTTCAATCGGGCCCGGATTCACTGCTGTTACAGACACATTAAAGTCTGATAATTCCATCCTAAGACTGTTCGTATAACCGAGAACCGCATGCTTTGTTGCAGAATACACGCTAGACTTTGGTGTCGCAATTTTACCAGCCTGTGAGGCGATGTTAATAATATGACCTTTTCTTTGTTGTCTCATCAAAGGCAGGACCATCGTTGTACACGCAATTAACCCAACAACATTTACATCAAACATTCCTTTTACATCCTTCATTGACACCTCATGAGCTGCACGAAAGACGCCAAAGCCCGCGTTATTTACTAGCACATCAATGGTAGTAAGCTCAGTTAAAAGCTTAGAAAATACAGCCTTGACCTCCTCCGTATTTGAAACATCAAGTTTATAAACAAGTACATTGCAGGAAAAGCGGGCTTCTAAATCTTTCTTTATTTCTTCGAGTAAATCAAGTCTTCTTGCCAGCAGGACTAAATTAGCTCCTCTTTCTGCACAAAGGGACGCAATGGAAAGACCAATTCCGCTGGAAGCACCTGTAATGACGATATTTTTATTACTAAGCCGTCCTGTTGTCAAATGTATCCACCTCTACTTCCTATTTATCCATTCTATATTACAACAATTCAGAGGCATAGCAACAAAGAGCTTCTGCTTATCTTTTCCTGTTCAGTGCTGTTATACTTAAGCTTGATGAAGAAAAGGAGGCATTCTAAAAAATGGGAACTACCAAACTATTCACACCTTATACAATTAAAAATCTCACATTAAAAAATAGGATTGTCATGGCACCAATGTGTATGTATTCTTGCAGCAGCCAAGATGGAAAAGTAACTCCATGGCATTATACTCATTACATAAGCAGAGCAGTTGGTCAAGCGGGCTTACTCATCCAAGAAGCAACTGCAGTATCACCGGAAGGCCGAATCTCACCCTATGATTTAGGAATCTGGGATGACGAGCATATCGAAGGACTGTTGAAGCTTACCACTCTTATCAAAGAGAATGGTGCCAAGACAGGTATACAGTTAGGGCATGCAGGGCGAAAAGCAGAACTGGAAGGTGAGATTCTCGCACCATCTGCTATTCCCTTTGATGAGCAAAGTAAAACACCAAAGGAAATGACAACAGAGGATATTCACGCTGCTGTTACTGCATTTAAACAGGCAACTGAACGTGCGAAACAAGCTGGTTTTGATGTCATTGAGCTTCATGGTGCACATGGATATTTAATTAATCAATTTTTATCACCTTTAGCTAATCACCGCAGTGATGAATATGGCGGAAGTCCGGAAAATCGTTATCGCTTCTTAAAAGAAGTGATCGAGGCAGTTAAGTCAGTTTGGGATGGACCGTTATTTGTCCGCGTATCCGCCAATGAATATCATCCGGAAGGATTGACAGTTGAAGATTACGTTGTTTACAGCAGTTGGATGAAGGATCAGGGTGTGGACTTAATCGATGTAAGTTCAGGTGCAATTGTGCCGGCAAAAATCAACATTTATCCAGGCTATCAAGTTCCGCTTGCTGAGAAAATAAAGCACGGTGCCGAAATTCCAACCAGTGCTGTCGGCCTAATTACATCAGGGCTTCAGGCGGAGGAAATTCTCCAAAGCGAGCGTGCAGACCTTGTTTTACTTGCACGGGAATTATTGCGTGATCCCTATTGGCCAAGAACTGCTGCACGGGAGCTCGGTGTCGATATTGAAGGACCTGTACAGTATGAAAGAGGCTGGAAACAAAGAAGAAATCAGAGATGATAAAAAAAGGTGGACACTGTCCACCTTTTTTAAATGATATTTGTAACGTCGAGGAATACAACAATGATTACGATTGGTACAACATATCGTAATAAAAAATACCAAATTTCAAACAAAAGACTATAATTTGTCTTTTGAATCAGTTCATTTTTTAAAATTGCCTTTTTCATTCTATAGGAAACAAAAATAGAAATTAACAATGCCCCGATTGGCATTAATATATTACTTACTAGATAGTCAGCTGCATCAAAGATGCTTTTCCCAAAGATTGAAAAGTCAGACCAAACACCAAAGGATAGCGCCGATGGAATCCCTACCACAAATACGAGTATCCCAATGATCCAGGATAGTCGATTTCGACCTCCCTTTCCCCTTGAAACAGAAGCAACGACAATCTCTAGTAAAGAAAACGCTGATGTAAGTGTGGCAAACAAAAATAAAATTAGGAATATCAATAGGAAAATGTTACCCAAAACCATTTTTTCAAAGACTGACGGAAGGACAATGAACAGCAAGCCAGGTCCTGCAGCCGGTTCAAACCCTAACGAGAAAACGGCCGGAAAAATGGCAAGGCCCGCAAAAATAGAAATAAATAAGTTCATGGCTACAACCGACAGGGCAGGCTGAACAATACTTTCTCCTTTTGAAAGATAGGAACTATACGTTACCATAACGGAAACCCCTACACTTAACAAAAAGAATGACTGTCCTAGAGCAAATAAAATGCTTTCAGAATTTAATTTACTAAAATCCGGATTAAAAAGAAATGATACACCCTCCATTGCATTTTCAAGGGTCAGGGAGCGAATAATTAAAACAATAAATAAAATAAAAAGGGCTGGCATCATAAATTTACTAGCTTTTTCAATTCCTGTTTGGATTCCTTTTCCGACAACGGCAATCGTGATAATCAGGAATACTGCTTGAGCCCCTACAGACAGAAGCGGATTTGATACAGACTCCGTAAAGAGAGCTTCGTAATCTACATTCCCTCCACCAACCTGTCCTGTAAATCCATAGACAATATATTGAATAATCCATCCGCCAATAACACTATAAAAGGATAATAAAATAAAGCAGGTCATAACCCCAAGATAGCCAATCCAATGCCATTTTGAATCAGGCGCAATCTGTTTGTAAGCCGAAATAGCTTCCTTTTGTGTACTGCGGCCAATGATAAACTCAGCAAGCAGGAGCGGAAAGCCAATTAAAAGGGAAAGAAGGACAAATAAAAGAATAAATGCTCCCCCTCCGCTCATACCCGTTACATATGGCAGCTTCCAAATAGCACCAAGTCCAATTGCTGATCCAGCCGATGCCAGAATAAAGCCAATTTTTGACGACCATTGTTCTTTCTGTTCCAATGTTGTCTCCTCCAGATTATAAGATAAATAGATAGTATGACTAAACAAAAAAAGCCAATGCAGTTAAAAGGGACGTGTAGAACACGCGGTACCACCCTTTTTGAAAGCATTGACTTTCCACTCAATTGGATAACGGAACTGTCCGTTTCTCATACAATACATGTAAAAGAAAAAAAGCTCCAAGCTGAAACTCACCATTATCTTTGTATCAGCTTCCACCAGCCGCTGACTCTCTAATCTACAGGGAGATATGGCTTACTAAACACTCTTCATAGCCTTCTAATTTTATATTTAGATAATAAAGTATAATTGGAATTATACGTGAAAAAGCCTTATATTGTCAATAAACGATTTATGAAAATTATTGCTTTTTACTATATTAATAAAATTTAGCCACTCCCCTAACGAGGAATGGCTATACTTTTAAAATCAGCTGCAATCTCAGAATTCGAAAAAATGGAACGAGCCTCCTGCAGCAGTTCTTCCGCAGCGTTTCGATCGTAGCGTGAACTAATATGTGTAATGCAAAGAGTTTTGACATTCGCATGTTTTGCCGTTTCTGCAGCCTGGGTGGTGGTTGAATGATAATAGTCATAGGCTAACGCCTCTTCTCCTTTTGCAAAAGTAGCTTCATGAACTAATAGGTCTGCGTTACGCGCGAGCTCTTGTGCTGCTTCACAAATTCTTGTATCCCCCAGTATCGTAACCACTCTTCCCTTTTGTTTAGGACCGACAAAACGAGCCGCTTCCAAAATCGTTCCATCCTCCAGTGTGACAGATATCCCCTCTTTAATTTTTTTATAGAGTGGGCCCGGGGTAACTCCGGCCTCTTTTAGCTTATCCACTAGCAATGTACCCGGACGATCCTTTTCAATAATTCGAAAGCCGTAAGAGGGTATTCCATGCTCAAGCTTTCGTGCCTCAACAATGAATTGTTCGTCCTCAAACAAAACTCCTTCACTAATTTCTACAATCTCCAATGGATATTTTAAATAAGTACCGCTGACACTCAAGCTAGTCTCCACAAATGCTTTTAAGCCCGCAGGTCCATATATCGTTACCTTTGACTCCCCGCCTTGAAAGGAACGGCTTGCAAGCAGTCCTGGAAGTCCATATAAATGATCCCCGTGTAAATGCGTAATAAAAATATTTTCAATTCTAGAAGGCTTGATTGATGTATGTAATATTTGATGCTGTGTAGCCTCACCGCAGTCAAAAAGCCAGATTGATCCTCGCTCCTCCAATAATTTTAATGCGATAGCTGTTACATTCCTAAGCTTCGCAGGAACCCCTGCACCCGTACCAAGAAAAAATAATTCCACTTTTAAGCTCCTTTCTCCAATCCATACTTACATTATTATAGCCAAGTTAGAATAAACAAGGAAACAATGAGAATATTCATTCCATTCTATCATTAAATAATAAAAACAAAGCATTTGCGTATTTTAACAGAAATCGATAAAATTTTAGCATCATTAGACATATTTTTCGGATTGAATTTCAAATGTAAAATAAGCAAACCCTAAAATAGATGTCAATTTTAATGAAAAGAGGTTTTACAAATCGTGAAACATAACGAAAAACCATCAGCTTTGATCATGATCTTTGGTGCAACAGGTGATTTAGCTAACAGAAAGCTTTTTCCTTCCCTATATCGTTTATTCGAGAAAGGAAATCTATCGGAGAACTTTGCTGTCATTGGTGTTGCAAGAAGAACACTTTCCAATGAGCAGTTCCAAGAAAATGTAAAAAAATCTGTTCAGTCAGTAGCAATCAATGGTAATCATAACATTGATGAATTTGCCTCACACTTTTATTACCATTCACATGATGTAACAGATTCAGATTCATACGGTGTATTGCGAGAAATGGCTGTACAATTGGATGAACAATATCAAACAGCCGGTAATCGTATTTTTTATTTAGCGATGGCTCCAGAATTTTTTGGAACAATTGCCACCCATCTAAACGAAGACGGTCTTACAAATGTAAAAGGATTCAAACGTCTAGTTATTGAAAAACCTTTTGGGCATGACCTTGAGTCTGCGAAAGAATTAAATAATCAAATTCGTACCGCATTCTCTGAAGATGAGATCTACCGTATCGACCATTATCTAGGTAAAGAAATGGTCAGAAACATTGAAGTAATCCGTTTCTCTAATGCTATTTTTGAGCCGCTATGGAATAACCGCTATATATCAAATATTCAAATCACTTCCAGCGAAACACTAGGTGTGGAAGAACGCGGACGTTATTATGAGAACAGCGGTGCACTGCGTGATATGGTGCAAAACCATATGCTGCAAATGGTTGCCCTCTTGGCTATGGAGCCGCCGATAAAACTTAACACGGAAGAAATTCGGTCTGAAAAGGTGAAGGTGCTTCGCGCCATGCGAACAGTAAAGGATGAAAAAGTTAGTAAGTACTTTGTGCGCGGACAATACGGGGAAGGAATCGTTAACGGTCAAAAGGTTCCCGGCTATCGGAATGAACAAATGGTTGATCCTCAATCAAATACAGAAACCTTCGTAGCTGGCAAACTCTTAATTGACAATTTCCGTTGGGCAGGCGTTCCGTTCTACATTCGTACAGGTAAGCGAATGAAATCAAAATCAACGAAAATCGTGATTCAATTTAAGGACATCCCTATGAACCTATACTATAAAACAGAACAGACGTTAAATCCGAACCTGCTCGTCATTCACATTCAACCTGAGGAAGGTATTACCCTTCATTTAAACGCGCTGAAAATCGGTAACCACATGAATGCGACACCTGTAAAATTAAGCTATGCTAATACAGGTATTGATGGGATTAATACACCTGAAGCCTATGAAAAGCTATTATATGACTGCATGCGCGGTGATGCAACAAACTTTACACACTGGGACGAAGTGGCCCTATCTTGGAGCTTTGTTGATAATATTTCGCAGCATTGGCAAAAGACACAAGCACAATTCCCTAATTATGAATCAGGCTCAGCAGGACCGAAAGAAAGTGATGTATTACTTGCTAGAGACGGCCTATTCTGGTGGCCAATAGGCGATTTAGACGTAGAGACCTGCCAATAATAAAAACACAAAGAAAACCCTCTTTGCTTAGCAAAGAGGGTTTTTCATTTAGGTCTATTCCAACCAATTTGTATGGAAAATGCCTTCGCGATCAATTCGCTCATATGTATGTGCACCAAAATAATCGCGTTGTGCCTGTAGAAGGTTAGCAGGCAGTGTTGCTGTGCGGTAGCTGTCATAATATGAAATAGCTGATGAGAAGCAAGGTACCGGAATTCCATATTGAACAGCAAAGGAAATTGTTTCGCGTAATGCATGCTGGTAGCTTTCAACGATTTCCTTAAAGTATGGATCAAGTAAAAGATTTTTAAGACCTGATTCACGATCATAGGCATCCTTAATCTTTTGTAAAAATTGTGCTCGAATAATACATCCGCCGCGGAAAATCATCGCAATATCGCCATACTGAAGATTCCAGTCATATTCTTCAGATGCAGCTCTCATTTGTGCAAATCCTTGAGCATATGAACAAATTTTGCTCATATACAGTGCTTTACGAACAGATTCAATAAATGCCTTCTTATCACCGCTAAATGACTTTGTTTCTGGACCGCTCAATAGCTTGCTGGCTGCCACCCGTTCTTCCTTCATAGCTGAAATAAAGCGGGCAAATACAGATTCAGTAATAACTGGAAGCGGCACACCTAAATCAAGGGCATTTTGGCTTGTCCACTTTCCTGTTCCTTTTTGTCCTGCAGTATCCAAAATCATATCGACAAGAGGTTTACCTGTTTCATCATCCATTTTTGTAAAAATATCAGTTGTAATTTCAATTAAATAGCTATCAAGCTCGCCTTTATTCCATTCGGCAAAAACCTCATGAAGCTCTCCAGCAGAGAGTCCCAACACATTTTTTAATAAGAAGTAGGCTTCACAGATAAGCTGCATATCGCCATATTCAATGCCATTATGTACCATTTTCACATAATGTCCAGCTCCATCCGGCCCAATATAGGTTGTACAAGGATCCCCGTTTACCTTCGCGGAAATATCCTTAAATATCGGCGCTACAAGTTCATAGGCTTCCTTTTGACCGCCAGGCATAATTGAAGGACCTTTTAACGCCCCTTCTTCTCCACCTGAAACACCGGTTCCAATAAAATGAATACCAAGATCACTTAGTTTTTTATTGCGGCGCTGTGTATCGACGAAGAACGTATTACCACCATCTATTAAAATATCCCCTTTATCCAAATGAGGAATCAGCTGCTCAATTGTGGCATCTGTCGGAGCCCCGGCTTTTACCATGAGCATAATTTTGCGAGGAGTTTCAAGTGACTGAACGAATTCTTCAATAGAATAAGTACCCTTGAAATTTCTCCCCTTCGTTTCAGCAAGGACTTCATCTGTTTTTTCACTTGAACGATTGTAAATGGAGACAGAATATCCTCTTGACTCGATGTTCATGGCGAGGTTTTTTCCCATTACCGCCATTCCAATTACTCCAAACTGTTGTTTTGTCATCTTTTTACATCCCTTCTAACCAAATAATACAACCTTAAAAAGACCATCTTACTTTAGCAATATCCGCATTTTTTTGCAAATAATACATCTACTGTTAGTGTGTCAAATCCATTAAAAAATTAGTCAACCATTATTCATCTGAAAAGAAATCGAGAAAATCCTTACTGAAGCTCGTTTCCGATGCAATATTTTCCTGTCTGTCTTTTGTAGGAGCTTTTTCAACAGCACGGTCAATAATTCCTTGACCAAATTTATTTCTCAGCATATTAAGCGTTTCCAGTAATGGTTCATTTCTTGCATCCTTCTCATAAGAAAAAATGTCGAGCTGTTTCACCGCTTGCTCTTTCTCAACTAAATCGGCACCCGTTACACCAAGAAGCCGTACCGAATCACCATTCCAGTTTTTCAAAAAAAGCTGTTTGCTAACGGTATAGATATCATCCTTTTGGCTGATTGGATTTAACAGCTTTTTACTCCTCGTAATCGTCTTACGGTCCTTATAGCGAATCGTCACGCCGATAGAAGCAGCCAATACTTTTTTTCGCTTCATCCTAGCAGCCACTTTCTCTGCCAGGCCTTCCAAAACAAGCAGGAGCTGGTGCTGATTCGAAATATCACTTGGCAAAGTAGTCGAATTTCCGACACTCTTAAATTCATTTGCAGCATCGGGGTCAACCGGTCTATCATCAACACCATTAGCCCTTTCCTTTAAGCGGAGACCATTGATTCCTAACAGTGCCTTTAATTGAATATCATTTGCACTAGCCAAATCCTTAACTGTATAAACATTGATTGTATTTAATTTTTCCGCTGTTTTTCTCCCGACTCCATGCATTTCTACAACTGGAAGAGGCCATAATACCTTCTCCACATCCCGTTTCCGTAATACAGTAATACCGAGCGGTTTTTTCATATCAGAAGCCATCTTTGCAAGAAATCGATTGGGGGCAATACCAATGCTGCATGGTAAATCGAGCTGTGAAAGAATTTGCTTTTGAATTCTGTCTGCAATTTCCAGGGGTGATCCTAATTCAAAACTATCCGTGATATCGACAAAGCCTTCATCAATGGAAACAGGCTCTACAAGCTGAGAATATTCAAACAAGATATCAAACATCCCATGGGAAGCAGCCCGGTAGCGATCAAAGTTCGGACTCATGACGATTAGCTGCGGACATAGCTTTTTTGCTTCCCAAATGGGCATCGTTGTTTTCACACCATATTTTCTCGCTTCATAGCTGCATGTAACGATGATTCCTCTTCGTTCTTTTGGATTCCCCGCGATGGCGAGGGGCTTCCCTTTTAAGGAAGGATCAAAGGCCATCTCAACAGATGCATAGAAGCTATTCATATCTACATGTAAAATAACTCTTCCCTTTTTCGGATACATTTCTTTCATACGTCGCACTACCTTATATAGGTTCCGGATTGAGGCTCCGGTTACATCATTAAGAATCCTCCATTTCATTTTAGCATGTAAAATCGAAAAAGACCCGCTGCCTTGTGCGGGCCTATAAAACCTTATTACTTCGCTTTCATGACACTTCCAGCCATTTCTTTGGCCGCTTCTCTTGCTTGCTCCTTCGCCGTTTCCATAATCTCAGGAATCCTCTTCGGAAAATGATCCAAGCCCTCCGCAACAATTGTATCCATCACATCAATACCAAGGAAGGTTAGGGCTTTTCGAACGTATTGATCGCCCATCTCAAATTCAACCATTGGTCCGGTTGAATAAATACCGCCACGGGTCTGGATATGAATGGCTTGTCTTCCGGTCAATAACCCTTTTGGCCCCTCCTCCGTAGTGATGAATGTTTTTTGATTTAGAAACATATTATCCATAAAATCTTTAAGAATTCCTGGAGCACCTAAATTCCATATTGGTGTCACAAAGACATAGTAATCTGCAGCAATGAACCTGTCAGCAAGAGCATGCATTGCTGTAAACTTTTCTCTTTCCGCCTCTGTCAGCTGATCCACCGAATAACCCATAAATGACGTTTTCGCACGTGCATATAATAAATCCGTATCGATTCTTGTAATGTCCATGTCATACAAATGCATTCTTTCAATTTCAACATCAGGGCGTTCCTTTTGAAAGGTCTCTAAAAATACTTCCCCGATTTGTGCACCCTTTGATTGAGTTACGTCTTTTTTTGGATTTGCCGTAATGTAAAGTAATTTTGACATACTAGCATCCCTTTCTCTAAACAAATAAATAACAACTATTCCAATCATAACGAATACACTCATGTTCTTTATTGAAGAACTCGTGAAATTTATGAAAGTTTTGTGTCATTTATTGGGTAAAAGCGATAATCAGCCATTTTACACTCACTGTGCAGCTACTTCTTCAATAATTGCAACGGTCATCTCAGCTAATTTATATAATTCTTCTACAGGCATACGTTCATTTGTTGTATGGATCTCCTCATATCCGACAGCAAGGTTCACTGTTGGAATACCAAAACCGGCAATAACATTAGCATCACTACCGCCACCACTATGTAATAGCTCACAGCTTCGACCTATTTTTACAGCTGCCTTTTTGGCTACCTCAACAACATGGTCTCCATCAGAAAATTTAAAGCCTGGGTACATCACTTGTACTTCTATCTCTGCTTTGCCACCCATATCTCGTGCAGCACTTTCAAATGCATCCTTCATTTTTTGTACCTGAGCTTCCATTTTTTCAGGAATTAATGAGCGAGCTTCTGCTAATATATCAACATGATCACAAACAATATTTGTTTGCTGTCCACCGGCAAAGCGGCCGATATTTGCCGTAGTTTCTTCATCAATTCGGCCTAAGGGCATTCTTGAGATAGCCTTTGCCGCAATCGTAATGGCCGAAACACCTTTTTCTGGAGCAACGCCTGCATGGGCTGTTTTACCAAGTATCGTTGCCTTAATATGCGCTTGTGTAGGTGCGGCAACAATAATGTTTCCGACCTTTCCATCACTATCAAGAGCATAGCCGTATTTTGCTTTCACTAATGTCCGATCAAGAGCTTTGGCACCAACAAGGCCTGATTCTTCACCAACTGTAATAATGAATTGAATATCTCCATGTGGAATATTTTGTTCTTTTAACATACGAACCGTTTCAAGCATAACCGATATTCCCGTTTTATCATCTGCACCAAGAATGGTTGTTCCATCTGTTACTACATAGCCATCCTTAACGGAAGGCTTAACCCCTTTTGCAGGGACAACGGTATCCATATGACAGGTAAAATAAATTGGATCTACCCCTTCTTTCGTACCAGGAAGAGTACAAATTAGATTCCCTGCTCCATGTCCTGTTACAGCAGTCGTATCATCTTCAAAAACATCTACACCTAAGTCAGTAAATTTTTGTTTTAATACTTTTGCAATCTCTGTTTCATACTTTGTTTCGGAGTCAATTTGTACCAGCTCTAGAAATTCATTTAATAAACGCTCTTGATTAATCATCAATGTAACCTCCAAATCTTGTATTTCACCTTAATAGTATACATCTATCATTATTTACCATCAAATCGATGAGAACTTGTTAAAAAAAAATCTCTACAGACGAGTTAGATAATTTTGACTCATTCATGCAAATATTTTATATTTAATGGTATAATAATAGATATTAAACAAAAAAAATCGGCGCTAGCGCCGATTTTTAGATAATCCTGTCATATTTTGATTACAAAGGAATATTTCCGTGTTTTTTCTTTGGTCTTGATTCTTTTTTATTTCTAAGCATTTCCAACGCTTGAACAATTTTAATCCTTGTTTCCCGCGGGTCGATAACATCATCAACCATTCCTTTGCTTGCAGCAACATATGGATTGGCAAACTTTTGACGATATTCTTCGATTTTTTGCGCACGTGTTTCTTCAGGGTTCGGACTTTGATTAATTTCTTTTGCAAAAATAATATTGGCTGCCCCTTGCGGTCCCATAACAGCAATCTCGGCATTTGGCCAAGCAAATACAAGATCTGCACCAATTGATTTACTATTTAATGCAACATAGGCACCACCATATGCTTTTCGCAAAATAACTGTTAATTTAGGAACCGTTGCCTCTGAATACGCATACAGTATTTTTGCACCATGGCGAATAATCCCACCATGCTCCTGTTTAATCCCAGGGAAAAATCCAGTTACATCTTCAAACGTAATGATTGGGATATTAAAGGAATCGCAAAAACGGATAAATCTGGCTGCTTTATCAGATGAATCAATATCTAAACCACCTGCCATAAATTTAGGCTGGTTACATACAAGTCCAACGGATTCTCCTTTTATACGCGCAAGACCCACTACAATATTTTTCGCAAAATCCTGTTGAACCTCCATGAATGAATCTTTATCAACAACCAATTCAAGGACCTTTCTTACATCGTAAGGACGAAGGGTATCAAATGGAATGGCATCAGTTAATTCAGGACGATAATCATCCTCTTCATTATACTCAAGTACAGGCGGTTTTTCTTCATTGTTTTGCGGCAGGTAGCTTAATAGTCTTCGTACCTGTTCAATCACCACTTCTTCTGACTCTCCACGGAAATGAGCATTACCGCTAATGGAATTATGAACCTTTGCACCACCTAGGTTTTCAGACGAGATTTTTTCTCCTGTCACCGTTTCAATTACCTTTGGACCTGTAATAAACATTTGGCTAGTCTTTTCAACCATAAAAACAAAATCAGTAATAGCCGGTGAATAGACAGCGCCCCCTGCACAAGGTCCCATAATAACAGATATTTGTGGAATTACCCCTGAGTAAATCGAATTCCGATAAAAAATCTGCCCGTAGCCGTCAAGAGAAACAACACCCTCTTGAATTCTTGCACCACCTGAATCATTCAAGCCAATAAAAGGTGCACCATTTTTAGCAGCTAAGTCCATTACAGTAGCTATTTTTTTGGCATGCATTTCGCCTAGCGCTCCGCCAAACACAGTGAAATCTTGGGCAAACAAATAAATTGGACGTCCGTTTACCTTTCCATATCCTGTGACAACACCATCACCAGGGCTTTTTTGCTGATCCAATCCAAAATCGTTACAATTATGTTCAATAAAAGGATTAAATTCTATAAAAGAACCTGAATCAACTAATAGATCAATACGCTCCCGAGCAGTTAATTTCCCCTTTTCATGCTGCTTTTCAATTCTCTCGTCTCCACCGCCCAGTTCTACTTCTCGTTTACGATCATATAAATCATGTATTGTATCATAGATATCAAGCATGGTCATGTCCCTCTTTCTTTTCACATAATTCATAAAGAACACTTCCGGTTGACTTAGGATGCATGAAAGCAACATTCGCTCCACCGGCTCCAATTCTAGACTCTTCATCTATCATTCTGATGCCATTCTCTTTCATGTCTTGAATTCTCTCTTCGATTGATTCAACCCCTAGTGCGACATGATGGATTCCTTGCCCACGTTTGGCAATAAACTTAGCAATTGCACTCTCTTCACTGGTAGGCTCCAAGAGTTCAAGCTTTGTCTCACCTGCTTTAATAAATGCTACCTTAACCTTTTGATTCTCAACTACTTCCATGCCTAGCAGCTCTAATTTCAGCACTTCCGTGTACAAAGGTAATGCCTCTTCAATAGAGCTCACAGCAATGCCAATGTGATCTACCTTTTTTATCATCTTTTACCCCATCCCCAAATAAATGAATATGCGTTAAAAATAAATATACGCAATAATTTAAATATACTATAATTGTAAAAAAATACTACAATAATCTTAAAATTCGATAAAATTTTTCAAAATCCTTCTTTTTTTGCAGTGTTGTCCAAATTATTTTTTGCTAGTAAAATGATAGATAGATAATAACTTTTGAAACAAATATGATGGAGGGATAATGCCTTGTCCAAAAAAAGAAAAAAAACGCAAAAGATATTTGTTTATTTAATGCTTTTTGCCATGCTTGCGTCTACATTACTTACCGGAATCGCAATGTTTTTTTAATAAAACAAAAAGGGAATCGTCAAAATGTGACAATTCCCTTTATTTGATTGCGTTATATTCAATTGCCAGCTCTTCAAAGGATTTTGATGTTGAGATGATTAATATTTTTGTACCGAGCGGAATGATCTCATACAGTGATTCGATTGCTTCATTTTGTAACCGGATGCAGCCCTCAGACACATAGTAACCAATGGAAGCAGGATGATTGGTCCCATGGAGACCATAGATTCTCCCGTCTGTTTCTTTTGCGTCAAAACCAATCCATCTTGTACCGAGGGGGTTTTCCGGTGTCCCGCCTGGGATATTTTTTCGACGGTAATATGGATTTTCTGCTTTTACCAAGATGGTAAACAAACCTTCAGGTGTTAAATCCTTCGTTTTTCCTGTCCCAACCTTAACGACAGTCTGCACACGATTCTCATTTACAAGAGCCATTTCATTTGTTGACTTATTGACAATGACGAAAGGATCACCCGGCACCGGATTCACTCCAAGCGGCCATATTGGCGAAAGGGAAAGCACTAAAAACAGACTTGAAATCAACTGCAGCATTGCGATCACCCGCCTATTTCTTTTGCTTTAGTTTCCTTCTCCGAGTCGTTCTTCATACACTGCTTTTTGTTTTTCTATTCCTTTAAAATTCCGTTTAATCAGCAGATATTGCTCCATTTCTTTCACAAAGTGAAGAAGTGCTGCTCGAACCTCAAATTCCTTCCGTGTTTTGGGAAGCTCCATGTTTTCAAATAGCTTATGCATTTCATGAAGCTTATCCAAATAAATAGTTGCTGTGTTCCCTGCATGAATATGCTCCGCCAGCTCTTCTATAAAATCGGCAATTATTTTTCCTTGCTCAACCGTATGGGTAATGGACGTGATGATTGGCAGGACCCTTTCGATTATTTCAAATTGTTTCTCCCTTATTTTAAAATAGGTATAATACAAATCATCCTCTTCATTATGTATCAATTGATTTTCTATTACCTGAAAGGACATCCTTTTAGCATCATTTATCAAATGAATGGTTTCAGCGATTTCCTTTCCATCCCAATTACTATCACCCACACGTAAATATTTGACGATTTCAAGGAATATACTTCGAAAATTCGCCTCAATCCTTTTCTGATATTCTTCAATTTGATTATCCAAGCTTGGCATATAGAGATTGGCCAGCAAAGCAACACCAATACCAATGAAAATAATCGCTAGCTCATTAAAAATAAAGGCGAATGTAACCTGTCCCGCTGAGAAAAAATGCAAAATAATGACCGCACTCGAAACGATGCCTTCACTTGCCTTAAGCATGACCACAGTAGGAATATAAAATAATAATAACAAGCCGATCACAATCGGGTGATAGGCGATGCCCTCAAAGAAAATAATAGAAAACACAATAGCAGTCATACATGCCAGGATACGGTCCCATGATGCCCGCAGTGATTTCTTCTTTGTTACTTGAATACAAAGGATCGTTAGTATCCCAGCAGAAACAAAATTTTGAAAACCTAAATATTGAGCAAGCATAATGGACACAGTTGCACCGGCAGCAGATTTGATAGTGCGGTAGCCAATACGAAATTTCATATTTCTTCTCCCTGTTCTTACAGTCGTTACCTATAGTTTACCATGGAATAATTCTCTAAAATAAAAAAGATGATCGTTTCGACCATCTTTTTCCATTACTCTATTTTTGTTAATTAAAGAATTTTCTCCAGGAATTCCTTTGCCCTTTGGCTTTTCGGGTTAGTGAAGAATTCCTCCGGAGGTGCATCCTCAGCAAGAACACCGCCTTCTAAAAAAAGAACTCGGTCAGCAACCTCCTTGGCAAAGCCCATTTCATGTGTGACAATAGCCATCGTCATGCCAGACTCTGCTAATGACTTCATAACATCCAGCACTTCTTTCACCATTTCAGGGTCAAGCGCAGAGGTCGGTTCATCAAACAGCATAACCTCCGGTTCCATCGCTAACGCTCGTGCGATCGCCACCCGCTGTTTTTGACCACCTGACAAACGATTCGGATATACATTAGCCTTTTCAGCTAATCCCACCTTATCTAATAAAGCCATCCCTTTTTTCTCCGCTTCCAGCTTCGATAGACGCTTTACTTTCATTGGGGCATACGTAATATTCTCCATAACCGTTTTATGGGGAAACAAGTGAAAATGTTGAAAGACCATTCCTACGTTCTGCCTCATTTTCATTATATTCGTTTTCTTATATGTTATTTCTGCACCATCGATATAAATATGGCCTCCTGTGGGCTCTTCTAATAAATTTAAACAACGAAGGAATGTTGATTTTCCTGATCCGGATGGACCAATAATGGCCACAACTTCTCCTTCTTCAATGTTTGTTGAAATTCCTTTTAATACCTCAAGTTTGCCGAAATGCTTTGTTAATCCTTCCACCCTAATCACTTTTTCTCATTCTCCTCTCGACAAGCTTTCCGATCATCGTTAATAGCATGACAATAAGATAATAAATGACTCCGGCTAATAACAACGGTTCAATAAAGCGGAATTTATCGGCTCCGACCTGGTAAGCTCGGCGCATAACATCCATAACCCCAATTGTTGTAACAATCGCCGATTCCTTTGTTAAGGAAATAAACTCATTCATTAATGAAGGTAAAATATTTTTTAATGCCTGTGGAAGCACAATATTAAGCATCATCGAAGGGTATGGAACACCTAGTGCCATAGCTGCTTCACTTTGTCCTTTATCAACTGCAAGAATACCACCGCGTATAATCTCTGAAATATAGGCAGTAGAATTCAGAGCAAAAGAAACGACAGCAGCCGTAAACGGATCAATTTGATAACCTAATACCTGAGGAGATCCAAAATAGATAATCATCAGCTGTAAAACAAGCGGGGTGCCGCGAAAAATGGAAGTATAGGCGTCCGCAATCCAACCTAAAAACTTAATATTACTTATTTTAAATAATGATAATATGATACCGAATACGAACCCTAATACCCCGGCAAGAAAAGCAATCTGGAGAGTCACTCCAAGGCCTTTTAAGATAAAGGGGAACGATGGAAGAACGGATGTAAAATCAAAATTCATGTATAATCATTCCTCTCACAAAAATCAAATTCGCCCGTCGAATTTGCGTCCGGATTTTTCTCGAGCTCGCTCGAGAAATTACCATTAAAAAATCCGTGACATCCGCCGGAGGCTTAACTTCAATCAGCAGGGGTTTGAACCCCACTGAATCGGAGTGCTTTTTGCATTCATCCCCCACTTTTAGAGATGGAGGACTTCTGCTGAATGAAGTTAACTAGAAAATACATAAAAAACGTTCAGAAAACGATTCTCTTCTGAACGTTTTTTACTTTATACTTATTACTCTGCGTCAAACCACTTCTTAACGATTTTATCTACTTCGCCGTTTTCTATCATTTTCTTTAATTCTGTATTAAATTCTTCTTTTAACTCGCTATCCTTAGGGAAAGCAATGGCATATCCACCATCAGCATCTTCGATTGTAGTGCCTTCAACATCCTTAGCTTCTTCTAAATATCCTTTAGCAACAGTATCTTCAATGATTGCTGCATCTAAACGCCCTGCAAGAATCTCTTGAATAAGCTCTGGTACTCTGTTACGGCTTTCGTATGAAAAGCCTGTACTTTCAGCAAGCTCCTTCGCTTTTTCCTCTTGAATAGACCCTAATTGAGCGCCAACCTTTTTACCTTTTAGTTGATCGACACTTTTAATGCCGCTGCCCTTTTTTGAAACAATAACATGCTTTGAAGTATAGTACGTATCACTAAAATCAACACTTTCCTTACGCTCATCCGTAGCAGACATGGCAGCCATTACAAAATCAGCTTGTCCATTTTGTAATGAAGAAATAAGACCTCCAAAATCCATATCCTGAATTTCTAACTCATAGCCTAGCTTTTCAGTAATCGCTTTTGCAATATCAATATCTAGACCGATAATATCTTCACCTTTTGCCGTATCGATATATTCAAACGGTGCATAATCAGCAGATGTAGCCATTTTTAATACCTTTGCATCTGAATCTTTATTGACGCCTTCATTGGCTGACTCCTCTTTAGCGCCCCCGCAGGCAGCAAGAATTCCGATAATCAACATGCTCATTACTAACATTGAGATAATTTTCTTCAACTTTATTTCCTCCTCTTTTTTCTTCAACTTATTTATATTATTAGCCTTTTATTGTGTATTCTATCTAAATAACATTAACTAATAATTATTCACATAAATGAATTTTAACACATAATCTCACTTATGCAACTAAAATTTATTTTAATATAATATTCTAAAATTATAAACGTTATTAATGAAAAAAGAGAGGCACATGATGATAACCCCACATGTCCCCCTCAAATCAATTACAGTCTCTTATTTAGAATTCCTCACAATACTTATCAAATGCATCCTGCAGCTTTTGCATAACAGCAGCTGGCTCATGTCCTTCGATTTCATGACGTTCAACCATTGTTTGGATTTTCCCATCCTTTAAAAGAGCAAAAGACGGTGAGGATGGCGGATATCCAGTAAAATAGGAACGTGCCTTTTCAGTCGCATCTTTATCCTGTCCAGCAAAAACAGTTACTAATTGATCTGGTCGCTTATCGTAATGAATAGCGTGTGCCGCAACCGGGCGAGCAATCCCCCCCGCACAGCCACAAACGGAATTAATCATGACTAAGGTTGTTCCATTTTTGGCAAATGCCTCTTCCACCTCTTCAGGCGTCTTTAATTCAGTATAGCCCGCTGCGACAATTTCCTGCCGCGCTTGGCGAACATGATCGTTCATAAACAGATTAAAATCAATATTCATTTGAACTCTCCTTATTTTTCATATTTGTTATAATTACATCATAACAATATGATTAAGTTTAGTACAAATGAGACGCTTTTTTGTTACAACCCACTTAAACATGGTTGTTGATTTCCGTTCCAGGCACTTCGCTTTCCGCAGGCGACCGCCGAGCCTCCTCGACACTTCGTGTCTGTGGGGTCTCGACTGTTTCGCTTCTCCTGCAGGAGTCTTCGTACCTTCCACTGCAATCAACGTGCTAATAAAATGAACATAGTACTTTAACACAGCCTATGTTAACGATTTATAAAATTGTTCAAATAATTCTTCCACAGCGGATGTGACTGTTTTATTACCTGAGATTACCTGGTTTTCAACCATTGGAAGCATTTCTCTAATTGCTGGATTATGAAAAAAGCTGTTTTGGAGCTGGTCGATAATCATACTTTTCATCCATTCTATCGTTTGCAATCTTCTTCGATCAGCAAACACCCCTGACTGCTCCGTTGTTGATTGAAAATCATTAATAACATCCCAAATCTCCTTAACGCCCTCTTCCATTAAGGCAGAGCATGTGTAGGCTTTTGTTTCCCAGCCTTTTGTTGCCGGCTGGAGAAAATGTAAAATCTGATTATATTCCTTTTTTGTCTTTAATGCTGATGTTTTATTTTCCCCATCTGCTTTATTGACAACAATTGCATCAGCAAGCTCCATGATCCCTTTTTTCATTCCTTGTAATTCGTCGCCTGCACCCGTTAATACAATTAACATGAAAAAATCAACCATATCTCGGACAATTACTTCACTTTGACCGACACCAACTGTCTCAATTAAGATCACATCAAAGCCAAATGCCTCACATAGCAGCATTGTTTCTCTTGTTTTGCGGTGAACACCGCCAAGCTTCCCCGCCGATGGGGAAGGGCGGATAAACGCCCTTGGATTACGGGATAGCTGCTCCATACGTGTTTTATCACCAAGAATGCTGCCGCCGCTTCTGCTTGAGCTTGGGTCCACGGCAAGAACGGCGACCTTTAACCCGAGATTACATAGAAACATGCCAAAGGCTTCAATAAACGTACTTTTCCCAGCACCAGGTACTCCTGTGATCCCAATGCGGATGGCCTTTCCGGTATTGGGCAAAAGCTGCTGAAGAAGCGTTTGAGCCTTCTGAAAGTGGTGTTCTGCGTTACTCTCAATTAATGTAATGGAGCGGGCAAGCATCGTACGGTCACCATTCAGTATTCCTTCCGCTAACTGCTCACAAGTAATTTCATCAGCGACTTTCTTTTTTCGAAACGTCCTGTTTTTAACAAGGCCTTCTTGAGGAGTAGTTTCTACTCCTTTCCGAATATACGTTGAAAATTTATCGGGCTCATCTTGATTCGTCCATTCGGGCCTTTTATCTTCAGACATTTATGCTTTCACTTCCTCGTAGCCGAGTTTTTCATAAATTGCTCGGATTACCTTCTGGGCAGAAACCGGAATAACCGTTCCTGGTCCAAAAATAGCTGAAGCTCCATGTTCATATAAGTATTCATAGTCTTGTGCTGGAATAACTCCTCCAACAACCACAACGATATCTTCCCGTCCAAGTTTCTTTAATTCAGCTACAAGCTGCGGAAGCAAGGTTTTATGACCTGCCGCAAGGGAACTCATGCCAATTGCATGGACATCGTTTTCAACAGCCTGCAGCGCTGTTTCTTCAGGCGTTTGGAATAACGGACCGATATCAACGTCAAAGCCTAAATCGGCAAAAGCCGTTGCTATCACCTTTGCTCCGCGGTCGTGACCATCCTGACCCATCTTAGCAATTAATATCCGCGGGCGGCGGCCTTCATTTTCAAGAAATTCGTCGGTCATCTTCTTCACCGCATCAATTTCTTCTTCGTTTGAAAAGGCGGAACTGTATACACCGCTTATAGAGCGGATAGTAGCTTTATGACGTCCGGATACTTTTTCAATTGCTGAGGAAATTTCTCCTAAGGTTGCCCTTACGCGTGCAGCTTGTACGGCAAGTTCCAAGAGATTTCCTTCATTTTCTTCACAGGCTCTTTCAATTGCAGCTAGTGCTAGCTGTACTTTTTCTTCATCACGTGTCGCTTTTAATTGAGTTAATTTTTCAATTTGCTTTAACCGAACAGCTGTATTATCAACCTCGAGTATCTCAATTGGTTCTTCTTTTTCCAGACGGTATTTATTAACTCCTACTATTGTTTCTTTTCCTGAATCAATTTGAGCTTGTCTTCTTGCAGCTGCTTCTTCAATACGCATTTTCGGCAGACCTGTTTCAATTGCTTTTGCCATTCCGCCAAGGTTCTCAATCTCCTCGATATGCTCCCAAGCTCGCTTCATTAATTGTTCTGTTAATGCTTCAACATAATAAGAGCCGCCCCAAGGATCAATAACATTCGTGATGCCTGTTTCTTCTTGTAAGTAAAGCTGTGTATTACGAGCAATTCGTGCCGAGAAGTCTGTCGGCAGGGCAATTGCTTCATCGAGTGCATTTGTATGCAGCGACTGGGTGTGCCCCATTGCAGCTGCATGGGCTTCAATCAATGTACGAATCACATTATTAAATGGGTCCTGTTCAGTTAAACTCCAGCCTGATGTCTGTGAATGTGTACGTAATGCAAGTGATTTACTATTACCTGGTTCAAACGACTGCATCATTTTTGCCCAAATACGACGGGCTGCCCGCATTTTTGCGACTTCCATAAAATAATTCATACCAATTGCCCAGAAGAATGATAGTCTTGGTGCAAAGGAATCAATACCAATACCAGCCTTTAATCCGGTTCTCACGTATTCAAGTCCGTCAGCAAGTGTATAGGCTAGTTCAATATCGGCAGGTGCCCCGGCTTCCTGCATATGATAACCGGAGATACTTATGCTATTAAATTTAGGCATGTACTTTGATGTATATTCGAAAATATCGGCAATGATCCGCATGGACATTTCCGGTGGGTAAATATACGTATTACGAACCATGTATTCTTTTAAAATATCATTTTGAATGGTACCGGATAACTTTTCCTGAGAAACTCCCTGCTCCTCAGCTGTTACGATATAAAAAGCCATAATCGGCAGCACTGCCCCATTCATCGTCATTGATACAGACATTTGATCTAATGGAATTCCGTCAAACAGTGTCTTCATATCAACGATTGAATCAATGGCTACACCCGCCTTTCCGACATCCCCCACAACACGTGCATGATCTGAGTCATAACCCCGATGTGTTGCAAGGTCAAAGGCAACGGATAGACCTTTTTGACCCATGGCTAAATTCCGGCGGTAGAAAGCATTGCTTTCCTCTGCAGTTGAAAAGCCGGCATACTGGCGAACCGTCCATGGTCTATTGACATACATGGTTGGATACGGTCCTCTAGTATAAGGTGGAAGTCCTGGTCTATCTTCTAGATGCTTGGCATCTGCTAGGTCCTTTTCTGTATATATCGGTTTTGTGCTGATATGTTCATTGGTTTCAAAAAGCAAATCATCAATCGAAGCGGAAATTTCAGTTTCTGCCTTCTGTTTCCAATCCACCTCTGAAACTGTTTTCGTAGTATTGAATGAAATCTTGGTAAAATCCGGTTTTTGTGTCATTGATTACTCCACCTCCATTTCATCTAAAAAGGATGAAGCTATTTCATAGCTGTTACTTTTTACATGAATAAAATGAGAGATTCCTTTATCGAGTAAAGCCTTTTGGTCCGCTTCATCCAGGAGTCCGGCTACATAAAGCCTGATTTGGGGGAAGCTGGCTTTAATGGCTTGTACGATTTCTAAACCAACAGTCTTATAGTCAAGATCCGATCCACAAAGGACATAGTCTCTGAGATTTGTTTCGGTAACAAAGCTTATTGCATCATTGCTTCCTTCCATTGCCTGGCTTCTTAGTGTTTTAATTCCTCCAGGAGCAAAAAATCCACTAATAAAGTCGGCCCGAGCCTTATGATTTTTCAGCTGACCAAGGCAGATTAATCCAATAGCAGGTGCTGTTTTTTCTTTTGTTAACTTTTCAGCTCGTTTACGGAGCTTTTCATATGGCGTTGATAAACGTGCAGCTTTAATGGGACTTACAGCTGATTGATTTTTTGCTTCATGGCAGGAAAAATCGACATTTAACGGCGTGTCCTCTAAATTAGCATATTTATTTGTCCCAACAATTGATTGTTTACGTGTAAAGATATCCTTTTGCCGCTTTACAGCTATATGCTGGATTTCCTTCTGTATCCAGTTTGTTTGTAATGCTTGAAGGATACCGCCCTTTTCATCTATTTCAAGGAATAGAGGCCATGCCTGTTCAATTAATTGATTCGTTAAGGATTCAACATACCAAGAGCCACCTGCCGGATCCACAACCGTACTTAAGTGCGCTTCATCCTTTAAAATCAGCTGAGTATTACGCGCAATTCGGTCTGAGAACGGTGTTGCTTCTCCCTCAGGCTCATTATAGGGGCTCACATGCAGGTATTGAATGCCGCCAAGTACTGCAGCAAATGCCTCATTGCTTGATCGTAATAAATTCACATAAGGATCATATGCTGTTTTTGTAAACCATGATGTTTCAGCTGATATGACCATTTGTCCCTCAGCTTCTGGTGAAGCCTGATAGGCTTCGACAATTTTGCTCCATAAAGCTCGTGCTGCTCGCAGCTTAGCAATTTCCATAAAGAAATTACTTCCTATTGAAAAATGAAATACTAGTTTACTAAGTATATCTTTTACGTCCATGCCTCTTGATCTCAGCTGCTCTATATGATGGACAGCAGTCGAAAGGGCAATAGCCAGCTCTTGAACTGCATTGGCGCCTCCATTATGATACACAGCTGTATCTACTAAAAGCGTTTTCAACTGAGGGCATGCCGATGAAGCTGTTTGGATCGTCTCAACTAAACGATCGTAAACAGATTGCAAATTTTCTTTTTCACCGCCTTGTTTCGCATAGAGTGAAACAGGGTCTTTTCCTACATATCCGCTTATCTTCTCAGAATTTCGTAAAGAAGCTATTCCGTAAATGATTTCATGTTGGAAATGAGCACCATTGATGCTTAACGAATAGGATTGATAATAATTTGTAAGAAGCTCTGGTAATTCCTTTACAATCGAAACAGATGGTGCAAATGCAATCGCAGTCTGCCCTTTTTCAATACCTGAATTTAATCGTACTTTGAAGTCTTCCGGCTTTTCTGTATCAATACGCTGGGCAATCTTCCAGGATTCTCCAATATACCCTAGCGCACTGCTTCCACGTCGGAAATCTTCGCAGCCAGGAAATTGCGAAAGCGCCGTTTTCTTCACATCCTCTTTTGTATATAGAGGCTTTAATCTGATGTTTTCATATGTTTCTCTCGATAAAGAGTCTATACTTTTCCCTTTTAGTGTTTCTTCAGCCTTTTTCTTCCATACTTCAGTTGTTTGCTGTGAAAATGAATAATCCATCATCTCTTTTAGACTCATCTCACGCCGCCAAAAGTCAGCAGCCTTCCCCCCTAACTATAGAAAAAAGTTATAAAATTAGAAATTGTTTTTCTATTCATTCATTATTTTATTATACAAATGTAAATCACACAATCACTATTTTGGAAACATGTGGAATCAATAGAAAAAACGCTGCTAGTTATAGCAGCGTATCGGTTTTTTCTTTATTAATATATTGGAGTATTATCTTTTGTTGTGTTTTCAAGGATTTCTTTTACTCTGTTCATGAATTTTCCGCAAATAAATCCATCAAGTATTCGATGGTCAAGCGAGAGACATAGATTCATCATATCTCGAACTGCTATCATATTTTGGTTCATGACAACCGGACGTTTTATAATGGATTCAACCTGCAGGATTGCTGCCTGCGGATAATTAATAATTCCCATCGATTGAACAGAACCAATTGAACCCGTATTATTTACTGTAAACGTTCCACCTTGAAAATCCTCAACCTTAGTCGTGCCGCTGCGGACTTTATCAGCTAGTACGGAAATTTCTCGGGCAATCCCTTTTATCGTTTTTTCATCTGCATGCTTTATGACGGGTACAAAAAGAGCGTCCTCGGTAGCAACTGCAATCGAAAGATTAATCTCTTTTTTTCGAATAATTTTATCTCCCGCCCACATGGCATTCATTTGCGGGAATTCCTTTAATCCTTGGGCAACTGCTTTGACAATAAAGGCAAAAAAGGTTAAATTAAAGCCTTCTTTTTGATAGAACTCTGTTTTTACTTCATTCCGGTATTCAACCAGATTTGTAACATCTGCCTCAACCATCATCCAGGCGTGAGGAATTTCATGCTTGCTCTTTACCATATTTGCAGCAATAGTCTTTCTTAAACCAGAAAGCGGGATTTCAATATCACCTGGCACAGCAGTAACCTTACTATTCTTTTGCACTGAGTTTTCTTTTGTAGCTTCTGTAACCACTGCTACAGAGGAAGGTGTTACCAGAGACTCTGTCCGATCGGTCTCATCTTGGTCTTTCTGACCTTCGTTCACTAATTTTAAAAGATCCTTCCGTGTTATCCGCCCTTCTGAACCGGTTCCCTTTACTTGTTTTAAATCAATACCATACTCTTGTGAAAGCTTTAAAACAGCTGGTGAATAACGGAGTTTTCCTGCAGGTTCTTTTTCTTTTCTACCTTCATGATAAAAGCTTACCTTCTGCTCTACTCTTTTCTGTTCTTCAGAGGTACTTTCGCTCTCTTCAAGGACTGACTCTGTTACGGTTTCAATGACACAAATAGTCGTGCCGACAGGTAATGTCTCACCCTCATCTGCCATTAATTCCTTTATTATGCCTGTAAAAGAAGATGGAATTTCAGCATTGACCTTATCTGTCATTATTTCTGCAAGTGGATCATATTTCTTTACCTTGTCACCGACAGAAATAAGCCATTTGGAAAGCGTACCTTCCGTCACACTCTCACCTAATTGAGGCATGATAATTTTTTCAATTGTCACTTTGTCCCCTCCTCTCTCTTTAAAAGGCTGCAAGCTCACGCATTGCTTTTTCTAATTTCTCCGGGTTGATCATAAAATGCTTCTCCATTGGTGGTGCATATGCAACCGCAGGCACATTAGGCGCGGCTAGTCTTTTAATAGGCGCATCTAATTCAAATAAACAATGCTCGGCAATAATAGCTGAAACCTCGCTAATGATACTGCCTTCCTTGTTATCCTCTGTAACAAGCAGGACCTTCCCTGTTTTTGAAGCGGCCTCTATAATCGCCTCTTGATCAAGTGGGTAAACGGTCCGTAAATCCAAAATATGTGTTGATATCCCGTCCTTCGCTAAATTCTCTGCCGCTTGGAGTGCAAAATGAACACAAAGTCCATAGGTGATAACGGTAATATCCTCCCCCTCCCGCTTCACATCTGCCTTTCCAATCGGAAGAACATAATCATCTTCAGGTACTTCTCCTTTAATTAACCGGTATGCCCGCTTATGCTCAAAAAACAATACGGGATCTTCGTCTCGTATAGCTGCTTTAAGCAGTCCTTTTACATCATAGGGAGTTGAGGGCATCACAATTTTCAATCCAGGCTGATTAGCAAAAACAGCTTCTACTGATTGGGAATGATACAAGGCACCGTGTACACCTCCTCCGTATGGAGCACGAATGACAATAGGACAGCTCCAGTCATTATTTGATCGATAGCGGATTCTTGCTGCTTCTGAAATAATCTGATTAACCGCAGGCATGATAAAATCAGCAAATTGCATTTCGGCAATCGGCCTCATGCCATACATAGCAGCTCCGATGCCTACCCCAGCAATAGCGGATTCCGCTAATGGCGTATCCATGACTCTTTGTTCGCCAAATTGCTCATACAAGCCTTGCGTTGCTTTAAAAACGCCGCCCTTTTTCCCAACATCTTCCCCTAAAACAAATACCCTTGAGTCTCTCTCCATTTCTTCCCGAATAGCCATTGTAACAGCTTCAATATAAGAGATAATTGCCATCTTTCTCCCCCTTATCCTCTCGCATATACGTAATCAAATACTTGTTCAGGGTCAGCATATGGCGCTTGTTCAGCATAGTCCGTTGCCTCGTTTACAAGTAATGTTACACGGTCATTTAATTCCTTTTCCCTCTTCTCATCCATTACTCCAACAGCCTTAAGATAGCTTAAAAAGGCAGAAAGTGGATCCTTTGCTTTCGCTTCTTCTACTTCCTCCTGGGCACGATAGCTCCGGTCATCATCATCTGAAGAGTGTGGTGTAAGTCGGTAACAAATGGTTTCAATAAGGGTAGGACCCTCACCTTTTCTTCCTCTATCCGCCGCTATCTTTACTGCTTCATATACGGCAAGCGGATCGTTACCGTCAATGGTATATCCAGGCATACCGTAACCAATCGCCCGGTCAGATACCTTTTCACAGGCGAGCTGCTTACTTATCGGGACCGAAATGGCATATTTATTATTTTCACACATAAAAATAACAGGCAGCTTGTGTACAGCAGCAAAATTAGCGCCTTCATGGAAGTCACCTTGGTTTGAAGAACCTTCGCCGAATGTAACGAGAGAGACTACATTTTCTCCGGACATTCTTGCTGCAAGAGCGATTCCCACTGCATGGGGAACCTGTGTTGTGACAGGCGATGAGCCTGTGACAATTCTATTTTTTCGCTGTCCGAAATGACCAGGCATCTGCCGCCCGCCAGAGTTTGGGTCCTCCGCTTTGGCAAACCCTGACAGCATGATTTCTTTCGCAGTCATTCCGAATGCAAGGACAACCCCTACATCTCGGTAATAAGGCAGAACATAATCCTGCTTTCGGTTAAGTGCAAATGAAGCACCTACCTGAGCTGCTTCCTGCCCTTGACAGGATATAACAAAGGGAATTTTCCCCGCTCTATTTAACAGCCACATCCGTTCATCAATTTTTCGAGCAAGCAGCATTGTCTCATACATTTCCAATACGGTTTCATCACTCAAACCTAATGATCTATGACGGTTTTCCACCATAAAAAAACCTCCTGAATCTATAATTAAGAATCACGTTATTTCCGACATGATTGTAAGCTCTTTTTACCCATGGATTGCCTTTCCTTCTACAACCAATGCTGCTTCACCGATAGCTTCTGACAGGCTCGGATGCGGATGAATGGTTTGTGCTATTTCCCAAGGTGTAGCATCAAGAACCTTCGCCAATCCTGCTTCTGATATTAAATCCGTAACATGCGGTCCAATCATATGAACCCCAAGAACATCATTGGTAGCATCATCAACAATCATTTTGACAAATCCATCGACATCGCCAAAAACCAACGCCTTTCCAATCGCGCGAAAAGCAAACTTGCCTGTTTTTATTTGATACCCTTTATTTCTTGCTTCTTCTTCTGTTAAACCTACCTTTGCTGCTTCAGGATGACTGTAAATGCAAGACGGGATCAGCGAATAATTAAGCGGCTGTGGTTCGTTGTTTGCTATATGCTCAACTGCTGTAATTCCTTCATGTGAAGCAACATGTGCAAGCTGAATACCGCCAATACAATCGCCAATTGCGTATATATGTGATTCTTTTGTTTGATAATACTCATTTGTCCTAATGAAGCCATTTTCAATCAGAATGTCTGTGTTTTCCAAACCAATTCCCTCAATGTTTGCCTGTCTCCCAACCGAAATCAGCAGCTTATCCGCTGAAAATTCTTTGATTTCCCCTTTTACCTCAGCTGAAACCACGATTTTATCGCCTTTTTGCAATGTCTCTGGAAGGACTTTTGCAGCTGTTACGACTTTAATACCTCTTTTTTTCATTAAACGCTGCATTTCTTTTGAGATCTCTTTATCTTCAGTAGGAATAATGCAATCTGCATACTCCAAAATTGTTACATCAACTTCAAAATCTGACAGCATGGATGCCCATTCAACACCAATTACACCGCCGCCAATAATTAGAATCGATTTAGGTAATGTTTCCATTTTTAATGCTTCATCAGATGCTATAACATTCTGACCGTTTACTTCTAAACCAGGCAGCGCTTTTGGTCTTGATCCAGTTGCAACAATTACATTTTTCGGAATTAGAATTTCATTTTCTTCGCCATTATTCATTTCAACTGAAATGGTGCCAGGCAATGGAGAGAAAATAGACGGTCCTAAAATTCGCCCTTTACCCTCAAAGACATCAATCTTCCCTTTTTTCATCAAATGCTGTACCCCGTTATACAGCTGGGAAACGATCCGCTCTTTACGCTCCTGAGCTTTAGCAAGATTCAAGGTCACTTCATTTGTCATTACACCAAACTCTTCACTGCGTTTAGCCGTGCGATAAACCTCAGCACTTCTTAATAACGCTTTGGTAGGAATACAGCCTTGATGAAGACAAGTCCCTCCAAGTTTTTTGCTTTCTACAATCGCCGTTTTAAAACCAAGTTGCGCTGCACGGATAGCTGCAACATATCCCCCGGGTCCTCCGCCGAGTATTACAATGTCATATTCCTTTGCCAAGGAATGACCCCCTTTACCTCTTTAATAAGCATTTCCCCAAATATTCTTTTGCCTTTTCTTCTCCCCGTAAAACCCTCAATGCTCCCTCAGCTAATGAAAGCAGTTCATTTTCACCAGGCTGCACATATACATCTGCAATCCAACAAACACGATCACTTATTTCCCTGACAAAATTCTTTTTCGAAGCTAATTCACCGGTTAAGATAATTCCATTCACACGCCCAGCCAAAACAACACTTGCCGCACCAATATCCTTCGCAATTTGATAGGCCATCGCAGAGTAGATTAAACCAGCTTTTTTATCGCCCATTGCAATTCTCTCCTCTATTGCATCTAGGTCATTTGTTCCCAGATATCCAATAAATCCACCTTTACCAACAAGCAGCTTCATTATTTCTTCCTTGGTAAATTTACCTGAAAAACATAAATCTACAATATCACCGACGGGAACCGCTCCGGCACGTTCAGGACAAAAGGGTCCTTCACCTAGCAGACCATTATTCACATCAATAACTCTTCCGTGTCTATGTGCTCCAATCGTGATTCCGCCGCCCATATGGGCTACAATTAAATTAATGTCTTCATAGTGACTGTCTAATTCCTTCGCCACACGGTGTGCTACTGCTTTATGATTTAATGCATGAAAGATGCTTTTCCGTTCAATCATCGGCAGCCCTGAAACTCTTGCAATGTCATCTAACTCATCTACTACGACCGGATCGACAATATAGGCAGGAATATTTAGCCCTGCAGCAATATCAAAAGCAAGTAACCCGCCAAGGTTAGAGGCGTGCTCTCCGGAATAACCTTGTTTCAGATCAGCAAGCATCCTTTCGTTTACCTCATAGGTTCCCCCCTCAATAGGACGAAGGAGTCCGCCTCGAGCGCATACAGCTTCAAGCCTTGAAAGATTGATTCCATCCTTATCGAGGGTTTGAAGGATACTATTTTTTCGACTATCAAATTGCTTGATAATATTTGAATAGGACTCCGTTGCTTCAATTTCATGCTTGATACTCTTCTCCCAAATTGAAATCTCATTTTCAAATACAGCGATTTTTGTGCAGGTTGAACCTGGATTTATAATTAGAATACGATGTTTATGTTCCCGCAAGTTACCCACCTCCAAATGATTGAATTTCTTACCCATCGATATGTATCGCTAGGAGGGATAGAAGCTAAACATCTGTCCCTCACTTTGTGGTACTAGCGCTTTTCTTATCGCCTGCTTAGTAAATGCTTACCATTTTGCAGAAATTGCGTTCGCGAATGTCTAATAGCATTCATTCTTTCTTCAGCCATCCTATCTGCCGCTTTATAGGTTGGAATCCGGTCACGCTTCGAAATCGCAATCACATTTTCAACATTGTGATAAATCGTCGTCTCCACCTTTCTCATAGCTCGATCTCGATTGTATCCATACAGCTCATCAGCGACATTAATAACCCCGCCTGCATTAATTACATAGTCAGGTGCATAGATGATTCCTTTTTCATGAAGCAAATCTCCATGCCTTGCTTCTTTTAATTGATTATTTGCAGAGCCGGCAATCACCTTTGCCTTCAGCTTTGGTATGGTCAAATCATTTATTGTTGCTCCGAGCGCACATGGAGAATAAATATCACAATCCACAGAATAAATATCATCCGGATCTACTGCAGCTGCATGAAACTCTTGTATAGCTCTTTGTACTGCCTCCTTATTTATATCTGTAACAAAAAGCTTTGCCCCTTCTTCATACAGATGACGGCAAAGAGCAAACGCGACATTGCCAACACCTTGAACAGCTACAACCTTTCCCTCAAGAGAATCAGTGCCAAAGGCTTCCTTTGCCGCTGCCTTCATTCCCCGATAAACGCCATATGCTGTAATTGGAGATGGGTTACCAGAGGAACCGAATTCAGGAGATATCCCTGTTACATAATTGGTTTCTTCATAGATAATATCCATATCGGCAACAGTTGTTCCTACATCCTCTGCTGTTATATATCTGCCATTTAAGCTTTGAACATAGCGCCCAAATGCACGAAATAAAGCTTCACTTTTATCTTTACGCGGATCGCCAATAATGACTGTTTTCCCTCCGCCTAGATTTAAACCAGCCGCCGCATTTTTATACGTCATACCGCGGGCCAATCTAAGCGCATCCTCAATTGCGTCCGCTTCTGACGTATAGGTCCACATGCGAGCACCGCCTAATGCTGGTCCTAAGGTGGTATCATGAATGGCTATAATAGCCTTTAACCCTGAAGAACTGTCCTGGCAAAAAACAAGCTGCTCATAATCATACCTTTCTAACCGTTCGAATAAATCCAAGCTGATCACCTCAAGGTGTATGATATGATTATTCATGCAAGAATCGTGCCAATAAAAAAACAGCAACAGCATGCCATTTTTTTATTTATAGCTATGAAATTAATTGCATACCCATGAAAATTATTGCATGCTGGTACTTGCAATTTTATATTTATCAAGCTTGTAATATAAATTCCTAATCGATAAACCAAGATCCTTAGCAGTCATAGTCTTATTTCCTGCATTTTTTTTAAGCGTCTTGGTAATAATTGACCTTTCAAAATCCTCTACCATTTCCGTTAACGTTCCCTCTAACATGAAATCCTCGACACTGTTTTCTTTCTGCGGCACTCTATTATGAAAATCCAGCAAATGATCAACATCAATAAGCGTTTCATTGTAACTCATAAAAATGATCGCTCTTCGCAAAATATTATCCAGCTCACGGACATTTCCCGGCCAATCATAATTCTTTATCCTTGTTAATGCCTGGTCAGTCAGCCCCTCGATATTTCGACCATATTCCTGGTTTATTTTTTCGATTAATCGGGAACTTAGTAGCTCAATATCCTCTTTACGCATTCTTAATGCAGGAATATGAATCGGCATTTGGTTTAATCGATAAAATAAATCCTCACGAAACTCTCCATTTACCATTGCTTTCTCTAAATTGACATTTGTTGCAGCGATTACACGGACATTTAAGGAAATGGGCTTTGTTCCACCGACCCTGATAATTTCATTTTCCTGGAGTACTCTTAATAGTTTCACTTGTGTACTAATCGATAATTCACCAATTTCATCTAAAAAGATACTACCATTATCCGCTTCTTCAAAAAGGCCTCTTTTCCCGCCACGTTTTGCACCTGTAAAGGCTCCAGCTTCATATCCAAATAGCTCACTTTCAAGCAGTGATTCATTTAACGCAGCACAATTAACACGAATGAACTTATTATATTTACGGTCACTTGCATTATGGATGGCATGAGCAAACAACTCCTTACCTGTCCCCGACTCTCCGCGCAGCAATATGGTTGCAGGTGTTTTTGCAGCCAGCTTTGCTTGTTCAAATGCAATCTTCATAATGTCGGAGCTACCAACAATGTCCTCAAACGAATACTTCGCTTCCAGCTTTCTAATAATTTGTCTCGCCCGATGCAGTTCCCTATTTAAATTCTGAATCTCTGAGACATCATGAATAACACCAACACTGCCCTTTAACTTCCCATCAACAATAATTGGAGCACCATTTACAATTACCTCTCTTTTATTAGGACCTACCCTCATCGGAACGCCCCGTACCTCGCGCCGGGTTTTCAGCACCTTCATATGCACACTTTCCCCTTCGGCAATATCAGTTGTTGCCGGCTTCCCGATAACCTGCTCTTCCATTAATCCGGTAATTCTTGAATAGGCAGGATTTATCATCATCCCAATCCCATGCTCGTCCACCACAGATATCGCTTCATTGCTCGAATGAAAAATCGCTTCCAGCTTTGTTTGAAATTCTTTAAGATCCGTAATTTGCTCAGCCAAGTGTACCGCTTCCGTAATTTCTTTAAAGACAGCAACTGCCCCTATCAATATCCCATGTTCATCAATTATGGGTATCCTTGTTGAAATAATCTTCAAGCCATTTTCTAATCGCAACTCTTGATTATTCTCAACCTTTCTTGTCCGCATCACCCTGGGCAGGAGGCTTGATGGAATTACTTTACTGATGTGTTTTCCAACCGCATCTTGCTTTGTTGTTCCCATCATATTCTCAGCGCTTTTATTAAGGAGTATGACATTTTCCTCCTGATCAATCACAATCATGCCATCATTTGTTGAATTGAAAATAAGATTATACTTATAAGTTTCCTTTTGAATTCTCTTAATAAGCCTTTCTTTATCCTTAAATAGCTTAACAAGTAAAAAAGCTACACTACCCGGTATTAATACCGTTTCTTTACCGAACACACTTCGCAGCTCGCTAAAAACTTCATATTTACCTGTTACTTCAATTATCATATCTATTTTTTTGTCCTTATATTGCTGCCAATCACAATCTATTCGCAGCCCCTTTTGACGGGCCCATTTTATCCCTGGAGCTTCCGGATTTACATCAATGACTGCCTCTATCATGAGTGCAGCAGATTCTTGAATAATTTGCAGAATGGCCATACCACCCCTGCCAGCTCCCACTATCATGACTGTTTGCATAAATACTCCCTTTCTATGCAATTTATTTCTCACTTAATTTATATTTATGAAAATTCTTTCATATTCACATTTTAATGTTACCATAGTTCTTGACAATTGCCCTCAATGAATTATCATTTTTATATACAAATGAATGAAGGGATTATTTCTTATGAACAGAATCGTAGCACTCGTGATATTGTTAATTCCTGGAGTAATTGCCGCAATCGGCGTGAAACTAATGCGAGACATGGTTTTTAGTATCCTGCATTCTCCTTTTCCTTTTTTATGGCTTCAATTTCTCATTGGATTATTGATGTTTATTGTCGGGCTTTGGTTTATCGCTGGATTTATCCTGCATCGGGATCGAAAGAGAAATAAAGTACAGTCCCGTTTTCAAACAGAAAATAAAAAAGATGAAAATATGAAATAAAAGACCATCCTAAAGGGCGTAGCATGCCAGAAGCTGCGCCTTTTTGCAATGGTCTCTTGTTTATGAACTATTTTGGTTTCTTCTCTATTCTGTCTCTGACCCGAAGGGCTCTGTCTGGATCATCTGTAATAATAGCTGAGCAGCCTAATTCGATAAGATGAGCCATATCCTTTTCCTTGTTGACCGTATAAGGTCTTACCGCGATTCCATTTTCTTCTGATTCTTTCACCACTTTATCTTTAAGTGTTTTATACTTTGGATGAATCCCTTTTGCACGAATCGACTCTGCATATATCCATGGCATATACACTACTTGTCCCATGAGCGGAGCCGTCTCTATTTCTGGTGCCATACGATAGCAATTGACAATACTATAATGGTTAAAGGAGGATAGGATGATTCGTTCCGTTAGATTGTACTCACGAACAAGTTCAATTACCTTTTGCTCCATTCCCTCATACGGGAAGATTCCGTTTTTCAGTTCAATATTGCAAATCATGCTGTTTCCGGTTAACCATTTTAAAACGTCACGCAATGAAGGAATAGGTTCCTTCCTAAGATTGGTTTTCAACGCATAGCCAGCATTTAGACTTTTTAAATCACTATAAGTTAAATTCTTCACATACCCCTTGCCGTTGGTTGTCCGGTCAACACTTTCATCATGTATTACAACGACCTCTCCATCCTTTGATAATTGGACGTCAAGTTCAATTCCATCAGCACCTGCCTTTTCTGCTTCTCTAAAAGCCCGCATTGTATTTTCTGGATACAGTTTTGAATAACCTCTATGTGCAAAAATTAAGGTCATTTTATTCCCTCCAATAAGGCCTTTGCTATTACCATCCCTTAATAAAAGGTCTGATTTCATTTATTCCGGTATTGTATATATATCCGGATAAAATGAAATCAGACCTTTTTTTAATTATTATTCAAACTCTTTCAAGAAGCTCTATGTTCAAGGCGTAATTTATCAGCAACCATCGCGATAAATTCACTATTAGTCGGTTTTGCCTTTGTCATGGAGACGGTATAACCGAATAATGAAGAGATGGATTCAATATTGCCTCTGCTCCAAGCTACTTCAATGGCATGGCGAATCGCACGTTCAACCCTGCTTGCTGTTGTATTGTATTTCTTCGCAATATCTGGGTATAACACTTTAGTAATGGAACCTAGTAACTCAATATCATTATAAACCATTGAAATAGCTTCCCTTAAGTACATATAACCTTTAATGTGTGCTGGTACGCCAATTTCATGAATAATACTAGTAATGCTTGCATCCAAATTTTTAGGCTTAGATTCTGTTTGTGCACGATAGCCGCCTGCCGGTTTTCTTAACACAGATGTTGATTTTCCGCTTACTTGACGAATATGGCTTGCTAAATGCTCCATATCAAACGGCTTTAAAATGAAATAAGAAGCACCTAATTCTACCGCTTTTTTCGTCACATCTTCCTGCCCAAAGGCTGTCAGCATGATGACATTTGGTGCAGGCTGTAAATTCAGCTCACGTAATCTTCCAAGCACAGCAAGCCCATCTAAATGCGGCATAATAATATCAAGGACAAGAACGTCTGGATTTACATTTTCAAGCATTTCAAGACAATCCTGGCCATTGTGGGCAACACCTGCAACTTCCATATCTTCTTGTGAATCGATAAATTCCTCTAACAAATTGACTAATTCACGATTATCATCAACAACACATACTTTTATCTTTTTCACTACTTGTTTCCTCCTCATTCCCTGAATTTCTCATATTTAATATAAAACGTGCAAGAAAAACGTCATTGTTCGAAAGCATCATGTTTATAGTATATATTTCTATTCTAAATGAGAAATTCGACAATGCAACCAAAAATCCTTTTCATTTTTGATTTTTTCTAAATAAATCATTAAAATCATTATTTTTCTTTGATTTTCTCTTGTTTTCGACTTAATGCGATATAACTAAATAAGTTTGTCGAAAAATCTTTATATTATGATAAAAAGGCGGGAAAAACCCGCCTTTTTTGTTTAATCTAGCTCCAGCGCCTAGCCCCTCGAGGTCATAAGCCACTCCTGAATTGAAGGCAAAAAACGCCTTCTATTCAGGAGCGTCTTATGCTTGTCGGGGCTGATCAAGGCGCTTCCACTTTTTTTGTTACGAAGCCTTTTCCTGCGGCTTTTCGTATATATCGATTCCTGCCTCATTCAACATCCACTCCAGATGGACTCCATAGCCTGAGGTTGGATCGTTGACAAATACATGGGTGACTGCTCCAATTAATTTACCATCTTGTATAATTGGACTACCGCTCATTCCTTGAACGATTCCACCTGTCTTTCCAAGTAATTCTGGGTCAGTTACCTTGATGACCATTCCCTTTGTTGCCGGAAATTTTTGTGGAATGGTACTGACAATTTCAATATCAAACAATTTTACTTCATCATCATCAACAACTGTTAAAATTTGTGCTGGTCCCTCTTTTACTTGGTGCGACAAAGCAATCGGAAGCGGTTCATCCATAATTCCATTCTTAATATCACGGTTTAATTCACCAAAAATTCCATATGGACTGTTCCGTTTGATATTACCAATCACTTCTTTATCAGAAGAAAAGCGTGCTAATTTTTCACCAGGATTTCCATTGCTGCCTTTTTCAATCGATGTGACGGTTGATTTGACAATTTGTCCATCATCAACCACAATGGGTTTTTTTGTATCCATATCGGAGATTACATGACCTAATGCACCATATTTTTTCGACTGGGGATGATAAAAGGTCATCGTTCCGATACCTGCAGCAGAATCCCGAATATACAATCCAAGCTTATAATTTTCTTCCCCTTTTTCTTTTTGAGGCATTAACTCAGTTTCAACCTTCCCGCTTTCTCTAGTTAACATGATCTTTAACGGCTGCTGTTTTTGCCCTGCCTCCTGAACAAACGGAGCTACGTCGGACATTTTCTCTATTTTTTGTCCATTAATTTCTGTAATAATATCTCCTACCTGTATTCCGGCTGATTCACCCGGTGAAACCTTTCCTTCCTCTGATGTTACTTGATGATGTCCGACAACCAGGACACCAATAGTATTCAATTTTACTCCAATGGACTGGCCGCCAGGAATTACTTTAAAGTCCTTAAGCACATTGACATCAACTTTTTTTACAGGAAAACCAGCAAGTTCTAAAAACATTTCATTTTTCCCTTGTTCTTTCGCCTGCAATGAGACTGATTTATGATCTTGACTCAGGGCAACAATAGAACTATCTGAGGATAACGATGCTGATACTGGAACTGCCTTAGACATATCAAGCTTTTGACCTTCGAAAAGCGTTATATGATTTGGAATATGAAGATATTCCTGAACTGGTTTCATAAAACATATAGCAATTAATGAAACAAGGAGAATTCCACCAATTAGTTTTCTATAGAAGTCTTTCTTCAAAACATTCACTCTCCTCGCTTCTAGTCCAACCCGTCTTAATGGCTACATCATTAATTTTGCCTGCAAATAGCACATTTATAACCGAGCCGTCAATAAAAAAACTGTACACATAGGAAATAAATCGCAGTATAAAAAATCCGTGGCTTAAAAAGCTACAAAAAAGACCTCTGAAACCGGATAGGCTTCAAAGGTCTTTTTTAAAGAACTTTACTATTATGCGCTAATAGCAGCAGTTCTTTTGCATGTTCTTTCGTTAAATCAGTTATTTCTGCACCGGAAATCATACGGCCAATTTCTTTCACTTTATCTTCCTCACTAAGCGGTGTAACCTTTGTTTTGGTACGGCCGTCCTGCATTTCTTTCGCAATATATAAATGAGTATCAGCCATCGCAGCCACTTGCGGTAAATGAGAAATACAAAGGACTTGGGAATCGATTGACACATGATGTATTTTCTCAGCAATTGCCTGTGCTACCCTTCCGCTGACTCCTGTGTCAACTTCATCAAAGATAATGGAGGTAACCTCCTGATGTTTGGAAAATATACTTTTAAGGGCGAGCATAATCCGGGAAAGCTCACCACCTGAGGCAATTTTAGATAAAGGCTTTAATGGTTCACCAGGATTTGTAGAAATATAAAACTCCACATTATCCAATCCATTTTTTGATATATATTTTTCCCCGCTGTCTATTCTAACTTCAAAAATGGTCTTTTGCATATATAGCTCTTTTAATTCAGTATGAATAGCATCCGTCAGCTTTTTGGCAAATTTCTTACGTAAATTGCTTAGTTCGCTTCCTTCAATCAGTAAATCCTTTTTCAAAGATTGCAATTCTTTTTGCAGCTGGTCAATATGCGTTTCTTTATTCTGCAGCTTTTCCAATTCCTCTTCAATTTTTGCCCCATACTCTAGAATAGCTTCAATTGAATTTCCATATTTGCGCTTTAACTGATTAATTTCGTTCAATCTGTCCTCAATGATCGTTAATCGATTTGGGTCAAATTCAAGATTATCGAGCTCCGAGCGCAGCGACTGTGCGGCATCTTCCAACGTATAATAACTATTAGCAATGGATTCGGCTAGCCCCTTATATTCAGGGTTTAAAGCAGCTGCATCCTCCATCTGGCTCATAACAAGGCTGATCCAATCCAGTCCTTTTTGTTCACCACTTAGTGCATTATAGCCTGCATTAACAGCCCCGTATATCCGTTCAAAATTCGATAGTCTTTTTTTCTCTTCCCAAAGCGTTTCATCTTCATTTAATTGCAAATTGGCCTTCTGGATTTCTGAAAGCTGGAATTGGATAAGGTCAAGGCGATGGGCCATTTGCTGTTCATTTTCATTTAAACCTTTTAATTTACGTGTCGTGTGCTCATACGCATGATAAATAGCACCATACTCCTCTATCGCAGAAGCAATTTGGCTTTTACCATATTCGTCTAATAAGGACATATGTCTTGATTCATCCATCAATTCCTGATGCTCATGCTGTCCATGAATATCAACAAGAGTGCCGCCGATTTCACGCAGTGTTGAGATGGTAACCAGCTTTCCATTGATTCGGCACACACTTTTACCGCTTTTTGAGATTTCCCGTCGTAACACAATCATTTCGTCTTCAATCTCAATCCCAAATTCACTTGCTTTCATATGTACAGGATGTGTGGGTTTATCAATTAGAAAAAGCCCTTCTATTTCCGCACGGGCTTCACCATGCCGAACAAAATCTGAAGAACCTCTTCCGCCTACAAGCAGATGAATAGCGTCAATAATAATAGATTTTCCTGCACCTGTTTCCCCTGTTAATACGGTCAATCCTTTTTCAAATGAAATAGAAAGTGCTTCAATAATTGCAAAGTTTTTAATTGATAATTCGCTGAGCAAGTCTCTCCCACCCCTTTAATCAAATTCGCCCTATCGAATTTGCACTCGGATTTTATTGAAGAACCCGATAAGCCTCCAAAAAATCCGTTGCAGCCATGGAGGCTAACTTCATTCAGCAGAAGACAGTCCTCGGACTTCTGCTGAATGAAGTTAAAGCAATTCAAGAAAACGATTTGAAATGATATCTGTATCTTCTTCGGTGCGACAGATGATTAAAATCGTGTCATCACCACTTACCGTTCCTAATATTTCATCCCATTCAAGATGATCTATTAATGCTGCAATCGCCATTGCATTTCCCGGCAGAGTTTTCATGACTAGAAGATGACTGGCAGAATCAATTCGTACAAAAGCATCAATTAAATTCCTTTTTAACTTTTGCAGCGGATCAAATCTCCGATCAGCAGGAAGACTGTATTTATAACGTCCATCAGTCAAGGGGACCTTTATTAGATGCAATTCTTTAATATCGCGTGATACGGTTGCCTGTGTCACATTATATCCTGCACTTTTTAGCGCTGCTACTAAGTCATCCTGTGTCTCAATATCATTATTTGTTATAATCTCACGAATTTTTATATGCCGTTGACCTTTAGTCATTTTCTCACCTCGTATACCGTTCCCGTCCAAGCTATCCCTCTTATCTTAGCTGATTTTGTCGACTTTCTCAATTAAGAGAATGAATAATTATTCATTCTCTTCTTTATCCTTCGATTTAAATTCCGTATGGGCCTGCTGAACAATGTCCATCGGAGATGTTTTTAATTCATTTTCTCCCTGCTCTTTTGCTCCTGACCAGTGTATATGAAGGAGGAATTCAATATTCCCTTCCCCACCTGTTATTGGGGAAAAGGAAAGATTTCTCACATCATAACCTTGCTGTAGTGAAAAATCGATCATGGATGTAAGAACACTCTCATGAACCTTCGGATCTCTAACAATCCCCTTTTTCCCCACCTGCTCTCTGCCAGCTTCAAATTGCGGCTTTACAAGTGCTACCACATCACTGCCAGGAACTAATAATGTTTTTAAAACAGGAAGAATCAGCTTTAAGGAAATAAATGAAACGTCAATAGAGGCAAAATTCGGCATTTCTTTAACAAAATCACTTGGAGTGACATAGCGAAAATTCGTCCTTTCCATGACCACAACTCGTTCATCCTGTCTAAGCTTCCAGGCTAATTGATTGTAGCCAACATCCACTGCATAGGATAAAATTGCTCCATTTTGGAGGGCACAATCAGTAAAACCGCCTGTTGAAGCACCAATATCAAGCAGAATTTTATCCTTTATATCTACCTCAAAGACCTGTAATGCTTTTTCTAGTTTGAGACCGCCCCTCGAGACATATGGCAGTGTCTTGCCCTTCACTGTAAGCTTTGATTCATTCGGTATTTTTTCTCCTGGTTTATCCATACGGGTTTCTTCACAGTATACAATGCCTGCCATCACTGCACGTTTCGCTTTCTCTCTTGTTTCAAACAAGCCTTGTTCCACCAATAAGATATCTACACGTTCTTTCTTACTTTTCATTTTTCATGCCCTTTTTTGTTTTTTGATTACCAGCGTATTAATTTTCTTCACTACTTCTTCTGTTGTTAAACCAATCTCTTCCCATAACGTTTTGACACTTCCATGTTCAATAAAGTGATCAGGAATCCCCATACGGCTGATTTCTGTATCATGATATCCATTGTCATGGGCAAATTCCAGCACTGCACTGCCGAAACCTCCTTGCAATACAGCCTCTTCAATCGTCAAAATAGGAATATTTAATTGAAGAATGGAATGTAATAATTCAGTATCCAACGGTTTAATAAAGCGAGCATTAATGACTTTAACTGACGTCCCCTGCTTCTCCAATCGTGCAGCAGCTTCCATAGCCATCGGAATTGTTGTACCAAATGTTATAATGACGGAATCATGCCCTTCGTTCAGTACCTCCCATGAACCAATTGGGATTTCCACAAGCGTTTCATCCATTGGGACACCCAGTCCATTTCCACGAGGAAATCTCATGCAAATTGGTCCTTCGTCGTATTTCAGCGCTGTATAGACCATATGCTGACCTTCATTTTCATCCTTTGGTGACATCAACACTAAATTCGGCAAATGTCGTAAAAAGGCAATATCAAATATCCCATGATGTGTTTCCCCATCTGCCCCCACTAATCCGGCACGATCAATTCCAATAAACACATTTAGGTTTTGCCGGCAAATATCATGAACCACCTGATCGTAGGCACGCTGTAAGAATGTGGAATAAATCGCTAAAAATGGTTTCATATGCTGCGTGGCAAGACCTGCCGCTACTGTCGCAGCATGCTGCTCTGCAATTCCAACATCAAACATCCTGTCAGGGAACTCCGAAGCAAATCCCTCAAGCTTCGAACCGACCGGCATAGCAGGAGTGATCGCCACAATTCTTTCGTCTTCTCTTGCAAGCTTTCTAACGGTTTCACTAACAAGCTTACTCCAAGCAGGAGGAGAATTAACTGGTTTGAGGAAATCACCTGTTTCAATTTTGTATGGTCCTGTTCCATGCCAATTACCCGTACGATCACTTTCCGCAGGGTCGTATCCTTTTCCCTTCTTAGTCAGTACATGAAGTAAAATAGGTCCTTCTGTTTTTTTCGCATAGTTAAGGTTATCAAATAAATCTTCATAATTATGTCCATCAACTGGACCAAGATAGGTAAAGCCTAATTCTTCAAAAAAGATCCCTGACACTACTAAATATTTTAAGCTATCCTTTACTCTTTCTGCTGTTGATGCCAGCTTCCCGCCTACTGCCGGAATTTTCTTCAGCAGCATCTCGAGTTCATCCTTTGCCCACTGATATTTGCCAGCTGTACGCAATCGGCCAAGTACACTATGAAGCGCACCAACATTCGGAGCGATAGACATTTCGTTATCATTCAAAATAACAATCATGTTTTTCTTTTCATCGCCGATATGATTTAATGCTTCCAAGGCCATTCCTCCGGTAAGCGCTCCATCACCAATAATTGGAACAATAAAGGATTTCTCCTTTTTAATATCCCTAGCGATCGCCATACCCATTGCTGCGGACAAAGAGGTTGAACTATGTCCCGTTTCCCAAACATCATGTTCACTCTCGCCCATTTTTGGAAAACCACTAAGTCCTTTATATTGGCGCAATGTATCAAACTCTTTTGCCCTGCCTGTTAATATCTTATGGACATATGATTGGTGTCCAACATCCCAAATCAGTTTGTCCTGTGGACTATTAAAGGCTTTATGAAGCGCAATCGTCAATTCGACCACTCCAAGATTAGGGCCAATATGACCTCCTGTTACTGAAAGCTTACTTATTAAAAATTGGCGGATGTCTTCACTTAATTCCTCCAATTCATTAATAGAAAGTTTTTTTAGAAACGAAGGGTCTTTAATATCTAAAAGATCCATTTTGTGGATCACTCACTTTCATTTCAATTTATTCCATAAACGATACAGTTATTTCGATATAACATTAGATTACATTATTAGAACAGAATCTCCAAACGATTTTCTAAAAAAGCGTATAGTTGTAGCCTATTATTGAAAAAATAACCGCTAGCACATATGAAGTGATAACGGTATTCTCTCGTAGGTTTCAAACCAAGCCTATTTTTTGCTAATAAATGGTATTAATAATTTCTTTTTTCTATTAAATCTGTTATGGCTTCAAGAAGCTGGGTATCTTTATTAAGCTTCATGAGGTACTCTTTTGCTAACTGAATCTGCTTCCAAAGTTCATCCTGGGCTCCTTTTATTCCCAGCAATGATGGATAGGTAGTTTTATGATTCCCTACATCGCTTCCAACCGGCTTTCCTATAACCTCTTCATCTCCATCGATATCGAGAAGATCATCACGAATTTGAAACGCCAGACCTAAATGATGGGAAAAAAGCTGAAGCCAATCGAATTCTTCACCTTTAACTCCAGCAAGAATTGCACCGGCCAAAACACTGCAAGTAAGCATTTTACCGGTTTTGTGAATATGAATATATTCTAGCTCTTCCAGCGTTAACTCTTTATCTTCACCAAGCATATCAGCTACTTGTCCAGCAACCATCCCTTCAGCACCTGAGCTTTGTGCTAAAAGCTGAACTAATCCCAACTTCGCCTCCGTTGAAACACCAGGGGACTCTGCCATAAGCTGAAAACTATATGTCAAGAGAGCGTCTCCAGCAAGTACAGCGTTTGCTTCTCCAAACACTTTATGATTAGTAGGCTTTCCTCTTCTTAAATCATCGTTATCCATGCTTGGCAAATCATCATGTATAAGTGAGTACGTATGAATCATTTCAATTGCCGCTGCCGGATTCAACCCAATTTCCGGATCCTTTTGGAAGGCATGGAGAGTTGCAAACAACAAAAGCGGTCTAATTCTTTTCCCGCCTGCTTCTAGCGAGTAAAGCATTGCTTCCTTCAGGACTTCAGGAGCTTGTAACCGATTAATACTTTTTCTTAGTTGTTCTTCAAGTAACTGTTTATATTTTGTAGAAAAAGAATCCAAATCTAGACTTACCAAAATTTACTCCTCCTCCGGAATGGAAAAGTTTTCTTTATGACCATCTGCAGTCAAAATTTGCGTCAGCTGTTCTTCAACATTTTTCAGCTTATCATGACAGAGCTTTGATAATTCCATTCCCTTTTTATAAATAGAAATTGCTTCTTCTAACGGGACATCGCCTTCTTCAAGTCTTTCTACAATTGTTTCTAATTGCTCCATTGCCGCTTCGAAGGTAATCGTCTTTTCTTCAGGCATCTTCTTCACTCCTCTTTGTCAGTCACACTGCACGTTAGCGTTCCATCTGACAGTTTGATACGAACTGTTTCATTTATCTGTACCTGCTCTGTACTTTTTAGCAGTTTACCGTCATCACTATAAGCGAGGCTGTACCCACGATCCATTATTTTTAATGGACTTAAAGCTTCAAGCGTAGATACCAGATTTGAAAAATCCGCCTCTTTTTTTGCCATAACTGACAGCATCGCCTTAGATAGTGATTTGATCGATTTTTCGTAGTATATCGTTGCTTCCTGGAGTTTTGTATCCGGATGATTTCGAGCCAGTCTTTTTTCCATCTGTTCCAGCTGTGAGGTTTTGACAGCAAAAAGTTTCTGGGAGTTGTATACTAGCTGCTCAGTTCTTTTGTCCAGCTGCTCAAGCTTTTGTTCATAAAGCCTTTGCGGATAACGAAAAGCATATGACTTTTCAATCCGTTCCAGTTTGCTGCTCTGGAGACTGAGTTTCTCTTTGATGGCGCGGATTAGACGAGTTTGCCTTGTTAGGACTCTTTCAGCCCATTCATCTACATGTGGAACCGCTAGTTCAGCTGCACCTGTTGGCGTCGGTGCCCTAAGGTCGGCAACAAAATCTGAAATGGTAAAATCCGTTTCATGACCGACAGCGGATATGATGGGAACTTCCGATTCATAAATCGCTCTCGCTACCATTTCTTCGTTGAAGGCCCATAATTCTTCAATCGAACCGCCGCCGCGTCCAATAATTAATACATCTACTTGATTTATACTATCATTAGCGTGCTTTATAGCCGATACAATCGAAGGGGCAGCTTGTTCTCCTTGGACAAGAGCAGGAAAGATTAAGACTTTTGCAATCGGATATCGTCTTTTGATGGTCGTTAAAATATCTCGAATGGCAGCACCTGTCGGAGAAGTAACAACGCCGACTGTATTAGGGAACTTGGGTAGGTTTTTTTTATGCTCTGCAGCAAATAACCCTTCCTTCGCCAGTTTTTCCTTTAGTTGTTCATAGGCTAAATAAAGATCACCAATGCCATCTGGCTGCATTTCTTTTACATAGATTTGGTATTGTCCGCTTGACTCAAATAGAGACACATTCCCACGAAGCAAGACCTTCATGCCATTTTCAGGTGAATATTTTAATTTCTTGTTTGCGCTGGAAAACATGACAGCCAATATTCGGGCCTTATCATCCTTCAGCGTAAAGTACATATGCCCACTAGAATGCTGTTTATAATTTGATATTTCCCCTTTGACGTACACATCTTGAAGATGGGGATCAGCCTCAAATTTTCTTTTGATATATTTGGTTAATGCAGTAACCGTTAAAAATTGCTGCTCCATCTTAAAACTCCTTATATGAAATGCGGAAGCGGCTTGGTCAACCGCCGTAACATGCATAGGTCATGAAAAGTTCTTATATTGAGGCTTTCACCTTTGAAAGAACTCCGTTAATAAACTTACTTGATTGATCATCACCGTAAATCTTCGCAATTTCAATTGCTTCGTCCATTATAACATTTGCTGGAACATCATCTTGACAATAAAGCAGTTCATACACTGCTAATCTTAAAATATTACGATCGACATTAGCTAAACGATCTAATGTCCATTTCTCTAACTGTTTAGAAATCATGTCATTTATTTCGTCCATATGCTCCACAACACCGTTCACAAGTTTAATCAGATATGGATCATTTGGCTGCCCCTCAAGTACATGTTCAAGTGCATCCTCAATTGTTGGTTGACTCATTTCAATTTGAAAAATTGCTTGTAAAGCCTTTTCTCTTGCAGTTCTTCTTTTCATTAAGATCTATAACTCCTTTAGTATGTAATATGTAAGCATCTAAAGCTGTCTACATTATGTTTACATCGTCATTTTCACATAACACGATAATAGCATATATGGAAAGCATTCGCACTTCTCTACAAAAAAAATACCAAAGACATTATGTCCTTGGTATTTTTTGATTACATTTCTTCTTCAATTTCCGTTTCTTGGTTACTGTTCTCAAACTGGATTCCTACCACATGAACATTTATCTCGACTGTCTCTAAAGCTGTCATGTCTAATAAGGCTTGACGAATATTATCTTGGATGCCTTGTGCAACATTTGGGATGGAAACTCCAAATTTCATTACACAATAGACATCTACCTTGATGCCTTCCTCAAGCAATTCAACCTTGACACCTTTTCCATGATTCTTTTTTCCTAGACGCTCAACGACTCCAGAAGCAAAGTTCCCTCTCATTTGTGCGACACCTTCAACTTCAGATGCAGCAATACCAGCGATTACCTCAATAACCTCTGGTGCTATTTCAACTTTACCAAGATTATTGCTACCCGGACTCATTTCTAGAATGTTGTTTACGCTCATTATGGTATTACCTCCTATTATTACACTGATTTCATCACATCATGTAATTCCAAGAATTTTGTATTAAACTCGCCGTTAATAAATTTTTCATGGCTTAGCAGTTTAAGATGGAATGGAATAGTCGTATGCACACCTTCGATTACAAATTCACTCAAAGCCCTCTTCATTCTGGCAATGGCCTCTTCACGAGTTTTTCCATATGTGATAACCTTTGCAATCATTGAATCATAGTACGGAGGAATCGCATATCCTGGGTAGGCTGCTGAATCAACACGTACACCTAAACCACCAGGTGCTAGATACATATTAATCTTCCCTGGAGAAGGCATAAAATTCTTTTCTGGGTTTTCTGCATTCACCCGGCATTCAATAGACCATCCGTTAAATTCAACATCCTCTTGCGTCAGAGTTAACCTTTCACCGGAAGCAACTAAAATCTGTTCCTTAATTAAATCAGTGCCAGTGACCATTTCTGTGACAGGATGCTCTACCTGAATTCGTGTATTCATCTCCATAAAATAATATTTACGATTGCGGTAATCATAAATAAATTCTACCGTGCCTGCGCCTGTATAATCAACTGCCTTTGCAGCTTTTTTCGCTGCAGTTCCCATTTCTTCACGAATTTCACCATCTAATGCTGGTGATGGAGTTTCTTCAAGCAGCTTTTGCAGTCTTCTTTGGATGGAGCAGTCTCTTTCTCCTAGATGAATTACATTTCCATAATTATCAGCTAATACTTGTATTTCAACATGACGGAAATCTTCGATATACTTTTCAATATACACACCAGGATTTCCAAATGCAGTCATGGCTTCTTGCTGTGTAATATTTATTCCCTTGACTAACTCATTTTCGTCACGGGCAACTCGAATCCCTTTTCCGCCTCCACCAGCAGTTGCTTTAATAATCACAGGATACTCAATTTTATTGGCAAGTTCGATCGCTTCATCAATCGTATTAATGATTCCTTGAGAACCTGGAACAATCGGCACACCGGCTGCTCTCATTGTTTCACGCGCTACATCTTTTGTACCCATTTTAGAGATTGCCTCTGGAGTAGGTCCCACAAAGATAATATTACAATCACGGCATAGCTCCGCAAAATCAGCATTTTCTGCTAAAAACCCATATCCGGGATGAATCGCATCACAGCCGGTTTTATTTGCTACACTGATAATATTTGTTACATTTAGATAGCTATCTTTTGAAGCAGTTGGTCCAATACAATAGGCTTCATCCGCAAGCTGAACATGAAGCGCTTCTTTATCAGCTTCTGAATATACAGCTACTGATTCAATACCTAGTTCACGGCAAGCACGAATAATTCTTACCGCTATTTCTCCCCGGTTTGCAATCAATAATTTCTTTATCATATTTTTGTGCAACTCCTTATTCAGGCTTAACTAGGAACAACGGTTGTCCAAACTCTACCAACTGTCCATTATTTACTAGTATTTCTACAATTTCGCCTTCTACTTCTGCTTCAATTTCATTAAATAGCTTCATTGCCTCAACAATACAGACAATTGAATCCTTTGTAACCTTTGAGCCTACTTTTACATACGCATCTGAATCAGGTGTTGGTGATTGATAGAAGGTACCAACCATCGGTGAAGTAATTTTATGTAAATCAGTTGCAGCTAGACTTTCTGTTTTTTCCGGTTCGACTTCTGTTTTAACTGCTACTACTTTTTCAACAGGTGCCTCTTGTACAACCGGTTTTTGAACAGCTTCAACAACAGACTTTTCTGCAGGTTGTTCAACTGTTTTTACAACACTGACTGACCCGCCTGTATTTTTTTTCATTTTAATTTTTGAGCCCTCATGTTCAAAAGAAAATTCTTCGATTTTAGAGTGATCAATAAGCTTGATTAATTCTCTGATTTCTTGCACTTTTAACATATTAAAATGCCCCCTGTTTTAATTATCGCCCATCTTTAGGCAGACCATAAAATTCTAAAGCAGCCTTATGTAACCAGATACTAATATCATACGATAAGACCTGATAAAAAAACAACACTTTATGATCTCCTGTCTATTTTCGACATGAACCGTCAATTTCCTCCATAAAATTCAAAAAAGAGAGAAAGTTCTATACTTTCCCTCTTTTCTATAAAAGTTACTTATTTTGCCATTTGAAATTCAACAACTGCATGCAATGGACCCAGTTCACTTCTAACGGTTTGGATGATTTTATTTGCTTCTGCTCTAGATTGCTTTTCTGCTTTCACGGTAATATTTACTTGATCACCGTCAGCACGGACAAGTACATCCTCATAATTCATTGATTTAATTAATGTTTCAAGTAATATTTCCTTTTGGGCAATCTCATTTAACTCATCCATTTGTTCTTTTGCTTCACTTCGATCCTCCACAGGAAGATCAGTGGATGCAATTCTTTTCGTTAAATCTTCTTTCATTTGACTGCGTTCATCCTGCAGCTGCATACGCAGTGTTTCAAATGCTTCGTCCCCTGCAGCATTTGTAATAATTTCAGCATCCTCTTGTGCACCACTGGAAACTACATCCCCAGCATTCTTCTCAGCAACCTCTTCAGTACTCTTTTTCTCCTCAATTGCTGCTAATTCATTTTGCTGCTGCTCAGGTGAGGTAAGGTAATAGACCGATAAGACAACTACTAAGCTTAGCATTGTTAACAACCATACCGTTTGTTTTTTTAATAACATTTACGAATCCCCCTTCGTTTTCTTCGGTAAAACAGATACGCGATGATCAGGAACATCCAATGCTCTAGTAACGGCCTCTTTTATCCATTTCTTCACTTGAATGTTCTCGGCACCTTTTGCAACGACAAGAACACCACGAATTTCCGGCTTTTTCGTTTCTACTACAATAGGAACCTCTTTTTCTCCATCCTGAATGATGACAAGCTGCTCATCGGAAGAAGAATCCTCCACTTTTCGTTTTCCACCTTCACGATCTGTCTCATCCGTTACCTGTGTCTGGGTTTTTTTATTCGTTTCTAACACCTTTTGCTCTGTTGAATCTACGTTAACAACAACTGTGACATCACTGACACCAACAATTGAGTCAAGGGCCTCTTTGATTTGCGTTTCATAGGCTTGTTCGTATTCCTCGATCACGCTATTCCCAGAAGATTTACTTTGACCAAACGTTTCAACTTCTTCTTGTTGCGTCTCATCATTATTATTGAATGCCGGCAGTGGATTCTGTGGTGATTCACCACCTATAAAAAGATTACCAACAAGCATAAAACCTGCTCCGAATAGAACAACCAACACTAAATAGGGATACTTCCCCTTCTTGTTTTCTCCCTGTTCTTCTTTCGAAAATTGTTTTTTTAACCATGAGAAAGGTCCTTTTTCCTGTTTCATTCCGCTGACTTGCCCCCCCCTTCTATCTGAAGCTGAATTACTTTGTCATCAATACTCCATTTTTTGGAAAGGAGTTGAATTATATCTTTATTACTCTCTGTTTTTTCTTCCGTTACAAGCGGATCTTCTGTATTAATTTCTATTGGCTTGACCGCTTCAATTGCGTTGGTTTCCTCACTTGGTTCCTTCAGCTGTATGACTACCTTCTGCAAATTCTCAGGGAAAGGGCGTTGATTATCTTTATCTACTAATAAATTAAGATCAGTAATGACTAAACCGTATTGAGCCATCAACTCCTCCTCTGCGTCCTCTTTCAGCTGGACAGCCATTTGTTTTAAAATATATGCATCTTGTGAGACTTGTATTTCATTTTTCTGTGAATCTATTAAATTTTTTATATTATTCTCTCCCGTATCATTCCATTCAGGGATGGAAGCCATCGTTGCTTCAAAATCCTGAGAGATTATTTTTAAAATGGGAGTTAAAATAATAGCGATTAATAGTAGACCAATGACCATTTTCGTATACTTTTGAAACTTTGAATTCGGGAGCAGCATGTCTATCATCATGGCAAATAGCACAAATAAAATGATATTCGTTACCCATTCTTTAATAAATTCCATGCAGCACCTCCCTACCTAACCATTATGGTTAAATTGCCGGCAGCAACAATAACCGTGATACTTAAAAAGAACATAAGTGAAACGATCGAGAGAGCAGCAAACACATAAATGATACTTTTCCCGATAATATCAAGACACTTAATGATTGGACCGCCGCCCAGCGGCTGCAAAATAGCTGCAGCGAACTGATAAATAAGAGAAACAATCAATATTTTCAATGCAGGAAAAGCTACGATAATCAGTAAGATTGCAACACCAACAATCCCAACCGTATTCTTTAATAATACGGAAGCACTAAGAACGGTATCTGTTGCATCGGTAAACATCCTGCCGATTACCGGAATAAAGTTTCCTGTAATAAATTTAGCGGTGCGGAGCGTAATCCCATCTGTGACAGCTGCTGAAGCACCCTGAACGGAAATGACCCCAAGAAAAACGGTGAAAAATAAACCTAAAAGGGCAATACTACCATTACGCAGCAGGTTAGCAAGCTGCGTTACTTTATATTGGTCACTTAATGCACTTACGACGCTTAAAAGCGTTGCAAGAAATAACAAAGGCAACACGACATATTGGATAAAAACTCCGCTTATATTCATTAAAAACAGAATAATCGGATGGAAAAAGGCTGCGGATACAAGCCCCCCTGAAGCAGCGATTAATGCGAGTAACAAAGGGATTAAAGCCATAATAAAACTTGTCATCGTCCTTATAGCATCAAGTGCATAGGTTACTGCGACATGAAAGCTATTCAAGGCAATAATGACTAACACCATAAAAATCACAGCATAGGCTACTTTACTGATAGTCCCACTTTCAAATGCATTTTGTAATGACTGTAAAAACATACTAAAAACAGTCAGCATCACGAGCGTTCCAAGCAGCTTCCCATTGGCCAGAAATTCATGAAAGGTATACTTTAAAGCACCTGAAAACCATTCCTTTAACGAAAATTCCTTTTCGCCTTTTACAAAATCATAGAGACTGCCTTTTTGACTTTCTGGCAAAAATCCACCATATTCATCCATAATGTCCTCCCAAAAACCCTTCAGTTCATCCAAATTTAATGATTCTAATTGGGAATCAACCATGTCCTGAATTCCTGATTCCACAATTGGATTCTCTTCTTGTGGTGGTGAGGCTTGTACACTAGGGATGAGGAGAAAGGACGCAACTACAATGAATAGTAGAACAATAGATAATCGCTGCTTCAAATCTTTCACCTCTCTAGAAATGCTCGGGGCTCCTTACCCCAGGCTCCAAGGAGCCCAAGCGAGTTTACTTTTCTCATCTTTGTACTGGAGATTAGTTCGGTATCAAGCTGATGATGGTTTCTACCAAAACAGTCAAAATCGGGATAGCCATTGCTAGTATTAATATCTTGCCTCCCAGCTCAATCTTTGAAGCCATTGAGCCCTGTCCAGCGTCCTTCGAAATCTGGGCTGCAAATTCTGCTATATAGGCAATCCCTATAATTTTCAAAATGGTCTCAACATAGACAGAATTTACGCCTGCATTGAGAGCCATCTTCTCGATCATGGAGATAATGGCATAAATCTGATCGACTAAAAATAAAAAAATGGCACATCCAGTAAACACGATTAATAAAAAGGCGAGATTAGGCTTCTGTTCTTTAATAATTAATGAAAGGAAGGTGGCAACAAGAGCGATTCCAATTATTTGGAAAATTTCAATCGTGGATCCCCCCTTTTAGCCTTGAAATAGGAAGACCGATTTAATTTTTTGAAAAAGATCATCTACAATGGATGCAACCATAAATAGAATGTAGATAAAACCAAATAACGTAACCCACTGGGCATATTCTTTTTTTCCAACCTGGTCAAGGATTGTATGTAAAAAAGCGACTACAATTCCAACCCCTGCAATTTTAAAGATAATATCAACCTCAAGACCCATCACAGTTCCCCCTCATAAGCTACATTAATAAAATGCTAAGTAATAGACCTGCTAGAAATCCAATACTTTTGACCATTTTTTCATACCTAGTCTGTTTATCACGTGCTTCACTTTCCTCTCTTTCCAGATGGGTAAGCGTGAGCAAAATTTGTTTCTGCTGCGATATCCTGTCATGACGCCCTAAGGTTTCACCAAATTGCTTCATAATTTCAAACTCATTCTTCTTAAAGGCTGTCTGACCCCAGACTTCCTTTAAGCTCCCTTCCCAAGCATCACGGACAATCGTTTCTGACTCAGTCAATTTTTGAGCAAAGATTGAAAAAAATTGATCTAAAGGGCCAGGTAGCTGTGCCGCTAACCTTCTTGAAGCCTCATGGAGTGGAGTGTGACCATACATGATTTCCGCCTCTAATGATTGAAGTGCTGTTTTTAAGACACGAAGCTGCCGGGGACGTTCAGATAATTGTCTAGCCGCTTCAAATCCGGTCAATGTTGTTGCAAAAATAATCAAGATCGCACCGATAATTTTGATCACATCAGTTCACTCTCACTTTAGAGCTTAACTCTTTGCCAGCCTGATCCCTTATACTTGTAATGGTGCCAGGCCCATCATTTCTGCTTAGAACAATAAATCGTTCAAATATCCCTTCCTGCAAAATAGCTTTTAATGTGGGTCGTTTCCGAATCTCATCAAATGAGTCACCATGAGTCGTCATCATCAGCTTAATCCCGGCATTAACAGCCTCCAGTATCGCTTCTGAATCCTCTTTCCTGCCAATTTCATCAACAATAAGAACATCTGGACTCATAGAGCGGATCATCATCATCATACCTTCAGCTTTCGGACAAGCATCCAACACATCTACCCTAGGTCCAAAGGACATTTGTGGAATTCCAGCAACACATCCGGCAATCTCTGAACGTTCATCGACAATCCCGACCTTTGCAGCCCTAAATCTGCCGTTTGCATCCCCGCTTGAAATAATTCGGGCAATGTCCCGCAGCATCGTTGTTTTCCCTGTTTGCGGCGGACCAATAATCATTGTATGAAGCCATTTATCCGTATATATATCGTTAATAAGCTTTTCGGCAATACCAATTTTTTCATTTGCAATTCGAATATTAAAGGATGAAATTTCTTTAATCGCTTTTACCCTGCCAGCCTCAAGAACCACCTTACCTGCCAGCCCAACCCGGTGACCTCCTTCAATCGTAATAAACCCGCGCTTTAGTTCCTCTTCAAGGGCATATAAGGAGAAATGACTAATTTTATTTAATAAATGAAGTGCATCCTCTGGCTGAACAATATAGGAAAAGAACCGCACAGTACCTCTCGCGGAAATTTCCAAAGGCCGATTAACCCGGACACGAATTTCTTCTATTCCTTTCATCTCGTTAGGAGGGATTTGCATTATTTGATTGGAGATATTTTTAGGTAAAAAGGATAGAACCACTTCCACTTTGTTTTTCCTCCTCTTTTCATGAATGAATGGCGCTCATTAAAATGTATGCCTGCTTGGCCACAATATGACCTTGTTTTATAAGAGTTATTCGATAAAAGGAGAAGAGAAGACAAAAAAAGCAACGACCTATGGCCGTTGCTTTTTTGTCTTCTCTTATTTACATTTGATTAAGCTCTTGAAACATAGCTACTATCAGTAGTGTTAATAATCAAGCGATCACCTTGGTTAACAAAGAACGGTACTTGTACAGTAAGACCTGTTTCAAGTGTTGCTGGCTTTGTACCACCAGATGCAGTATCACCCTTAATGCCTGGTTCTGTTTCTGTTACTTCCAATTCAACTGTGTTTGGAAGTTCAACACCCAATGACTCACCTTGGTATAACATAATGTGTACTTCCATGTTTTCTTTTAAGAATTTTAATTCGTACTCAATGGCTGTAGCAGCTAATTCAATTTGATCATAGGATTCTTGGTCCATGAACACATGCTGATCCCCATTAGCATATAGGTACTGCATTCTACGGTTATCAATTTGAGCTTTCGCTACTTTTTCACCTGCGCGGAACGTTTTTTCCTGAATAGCTCCATTACGTAAATTACGAAGCTTAGAACGAACAAACGCTGCACCTTTACCTGGTTTAACGTGTTGGAAATCTAACACGCGCCAGATTCCTCCGTCCACTTCAATCGTTAAGCCTGTACGAAAATCGTTTACTGAAATCATATAGTAAATCCTCCTAAAATGAATTAAAGAATAATGAGTTCTTTGTCTGAATGTGTCAGCGTTTCATTTCCTTTTGATGTGATTACGGTATCATCTTCAATCCGGACACCGCCTAGTCCAGGAATATAAATACCCGGTTCAACGGTCACAACCATTCCCGGCTCAAGAACAAGGTCCGATTTTAGCGACAGTGCAGGGCCTTCGTGCACTTCCAGTCCGATACCATGTCCGGTTGAATGTCCAAAATACTCTCCGTATCCTTTTTCCGTAATATAATCTCTTGTCAAAGCATCTGCTTCTTTTCCGCTCATTCCCGGCTTTATGCCAGCAACACCACGTTTTTGTGCTTCTAAAACAATATCATATATTTCCTTTAATTTAGCATCGGGTTCTCCCACCGCTATTGTACGTGTGATATCTGAAACATATCCATGATAATAGGCACCAAAATCTAATGTAACGAAATCACCTTTTTCGATCATTTTATCTGATGCAACACCGTGTGGAAGTGCAGAACGATAACCAGATGCCACAATCGTATCAAAAGAAGATGAAGCAGCACCTGCTTTTCTCATAAAGAACTCCAATTCATTCGATACCTCAAGCTCAGAAACTCCTGGATGAATAAATTGTAAGATATGGGTAAATGCTGAATCCGCAATCTCGGCAGCTTCCTTTAATATCTTAATCTCTGCATCCGTCTTAATCAAGCGTAATTTTTCTATTACACCTGAAACAGGTATCAGTTCAGCCTGAATAACAGATTCAAACTCATTAAAGGTGGAATATGTAACATAATCTTGTTCAAAGCCTAATTTTTTTATCCCCAATGCAGCCGTCTGACTTGCTATTTCCTCAGGAATACTGTTTTTTTGCTGGACAATATCATAGCCTTCACACTGCTTGGAGGCTTGCACTACATATCGAAAATCTGTAATAAAAATGGCTTTATCAAGACTAATCAATACAACACCAGCAGTACCAGTAAAATTAGATACATAACGCCGGTTATACGGGCTAGTAATTAATATGCCGTCCAATCCTTGAATTTCAATTGCTGCACGGAGTTTTTCTAATTTTTCCAACTGATCCTCTCCTTTAACGTACAAAGGTGTCTTAAAATGCAGGCGCCACATTTGTGGATGCCGGACATCTTAGGACACCCTCATTGTCTTTTATTACTATACACATTTTACCATAAGGTCTTTCAACAACACTATGGAAAGGATTATTGTGAAGTTACTTCTTTTTCCTTTTTACTACTGTTAATTTCATTTTCCTCATATGAAATAGTGTAGCCTACAAATAATCCGAATAACACATACAAGCAAATCGAAGTAACAATTGTGTTTAAATCAATTTTATTAAACGGACGTATTCCAGGGAAAATGGGGTTTAATACAAAAAACACTAAGAGAAAAAGAACGATTCCATATGCTATCCCAGCCCAAATATTGTTGAATCTTCTCAAAGTTACATAATAAAGAAGTGCTGCAACAATGGAAATAACACCAATTAGAATAATCGCAATAACCGTTCCAAGCCACCCTTTTTTCCAGTCCCCTAATGCCCATGGTTCCAAAATGACCCGGGGAGGAATTTCAGTAAAACTAAAAATGTATGCTAAGTAGGCCAAACAAGCAAAAATAATGCCGCCGATTAATCCGGTTAATACAACAAGGGTCATAAACGACATGGGTTTTTCTTTCATTTCCTCTCTTGATACTTTGTCATCAGCCATTAATAACACCTCCGTTCATAGTATGCCCCATATACTATATCCTTACATCTTTTGGAATAAATTAATCCCCTAATAAAGAAAAAATATTATTTTTATATATTAATTTCATCGAATCCTATAGATATAATCAGAAATAATTTGGAATCAATTCAGATAATGGCAGTTTTAAAAACTTTGGTGTAAAATATAGTTAGAAAATCGAATTAATCTACTCACAAACCCCTGATTTCTTAATATTATATTTATTATGAGTCTTTCCTTTTATCTGTTTTAGTACACCTCTAAAAAAAGAGTTAAATCTTCATTTTTTTAAAGGATTTTTAGTTGTTTATTCCGAATATTCTTATATAATAAAGAGAAAACCCAAATAAATCTGAATTATTAGTATAAATATGGTATTTTTCTATCTAAATTAAGTTTAAAAAATGGAAAAAGTGCTCATCATGCTCATAGGGAGGTGGCTTTCTTGAAAAATCGGATTTCGTTTTCTATTGTTGTCGGGCTTATTATTTTGGCGGTCATTGGGGTGGCATCTAAACTCTTTACAAATCCTGCCGGTTTTTTCCAAGGAATCGCTGTTATGCTCGTGATTGGAGCTGTCATTTTCTTTCTGATAAGGCGCTTTTACAAACCAAGCCCTGCTAAACGTGAGCAACGAGCTTTTGTGAAAGCTGCAAAAAGATCAGTTAAAAGACTTAACCAGAAGGAACCTAGTCAGCCGAAGAAAAAACAGAACAATTTAACGTCCATCAAAAAGTTAAGGGCCAGAAAAAATCAATCGAACCCTCAGCTTACAGTTATTGAAGGAAAAAAAGGGAAAAAGAAAAACCGAGCCTCATTCTTTTGAGACTTGGTTTTTTTTATTAACAAATTCGCCCGTCGAATTTGTTAAAGTAGAGGAATTCTGCTGAATGAAGTTAAAGTACTTTAAACTTGCGGTCATATCTCCAGGAATTAAAAAACTTAATGGCACAATCTCTCCCTTGCTGCACAAGCTGGAGTTTCATTTCATCTGTTAAGGCAAATTCTGTAGCAAAGACGCCGGTAGAAGGAATAAAGATAATATCTTTTTCTTGTTTACTGGATATATGGCGTGCATCATGTGCATCCTTCATGGTTTCAAAAAGAGCTTTAAATAGTTGTATTGCATTGTCAATTTTGTGTTTCGGCACTTCATCCGTTTTGGGGCTAAGCTTAATGCCAATAATCGGCCGCTCTCTTTGATAATGTTCATCTTCAAAAAGCCAAATAGGAAAGTTACTTAATACCCCGCCGTCCACGATAATGTTGGTTTCTCGGTCGACCTTTAAGCGTACGGGTTCGAAGAAATATGGAATACTGCAGCTCATTCGGATGGCTCTGGCAATTGAAAAGGATTTAGGGTTTAATCCGTATTGATCTAGGTCATCGGGAATCACCATAAGCCGGCTATTTGTAATATCAGAGGCAATAAAGCGTAACTTCTGCTGCGGTAAATCTGAAAACGTTCTTAGCCCTTTTCGTGCCAGCGTTTCCTCCAGCCACATCTCAAGGGCATCGCCCTTGTATAATCCAAGTGACCAATATAAAGCAACCCATTTCGTTAAAGAAAAGGGAAGAAAGGATTTTCGTTCATCCAACAATATTTTTAAGTCCATTTCGTCAACTAACTGATAGATCTCTTTGCTTTTATAACCTGCTGCAATAAAAGCGGCGATGATCGCACCAGCACTGGAACCGGCAACACGGGCAAACTGGTATCCTCTTTTTTCAATCTCTTCGATTGCCCCGATTAAAGCAATTCCTCTGATACCTCCCCCAGAAAAGACACCATCTATATACATATCAGCCACTCCTATTTTGTATTTATTACTACATTTTTAATCTGGAGTTGGTATGGATAGTACCATGGACAAAGAAAAAAAAGAAAAAGGACGGAATACCCGCCCTTTTTCTTTATAAAATTATATTATAACCCGCACTTTAATTGCGCATTACAGTTAGTACATGTGTTACAGCCGCCAATTTCTTCTACTGTACCTTTACGGCAGACTGGACATGTATCGCCAACCTCTGAACCAATCGTTACAGATGTTGAACGCAAATCATTAATTGTATCAAGTAATACAACGTGCTGCTTTGGCTTATCTTTTTTATGTTCATGAGTGTGCTCAAAGTTGTTTTCTTCTGCTTTTAATGTAAGGACTTGTGCATCACGGGAACCATCAACATATACTGTACCGCCTTTTGCACCACCACGGTATAAACGCTCGTAAACCTTTTCTACTTGTTCAACGCTATAGCCTTTTGGTGCATTAACAGTCTTACTGATAGAGCTATCAATCCAGCGCTGAATGACACATTGAACATCAGCATGTGCTTCTGGATCAAGCTCCATGGCTGTGACAAACCAATGAGGCAGATTATCATGATCTGCTTCAGGGTGCTCCGTTAAATATTCCTGAACAATATCCGCTTTTACTTCGATAAATTTACCCAATCTTCCACTTCTGAAATATGAGAAGGAGAAGTAAGGTTCAAGTCCTGTAGATACTCCCACCATTGTACCAGTGGATCCTGTCTCGTTTATTCATATAAAGACGCTACTCTTTATACCGCTTATTATAAGCTGCTTGTGCTTTCACACAAGGATAGACTATATCAAACACTCAGTAAAGTGCCCTCCTATTTCCCTCGCCAATCGCTTGCGAGGTACGAGCTGCCGCTCTAGTCGTTGAAGCTTTTATCTTATTGTATTAAATAAGATAACTTGCCTGCTGATTGCCCATTGTATTATCTGTTTCATTTTTAAACCATCACGCTTATCGTTACCAATTACGTTGTGGTTGAATCAGCTTTAGGGTGTCCCAGCAATTAAAGAGGTTTCGATTATGTGTCACCACATAAAAGCCCAAGTTATTTAGGTGCAACAGTTAGTAAGTGAGAGTTGCGGATTCCATGTTCTAGAATTGACTCTCTGATGTCTTCAGGCATTTTCTTCATATAGCCTGTATCAATGAACGCTTGACGTAAACGATTTGTTTCTTCGTCTCTTTCACTTGTTAAGAATGGGAAGCTTCCTTTTTCTTTTGCAAGCTCAACTGATGCACGATAAGCAGTTGTGGCAATCGTTTCAAATACTTCATCAACAAGCTTGTTTCCTGCTTCAGAACCATATTCTGTCTCACAGTAAATCAGCAAGTCATGTAGACCCATAACCCCAAGTCCAACACGGCGTTCGCCAAGTGCTTGTTTTTTATTTTCTTCAAGGAAGTACGGTGTCGCTTCAATAACGTTGTCCTGCATGCGTACGCCCACTTCAACCGTTCTCTTTAACTTTTCAAAGTTAACTGTTTTTGTCTCTTTATCAGCCATTTCTGCCAGGTTAACCGCTGCAAGGTTACAAACAGAAAATGGTGCAAGAGGTTGTTCTCCACACGGATTTGTCGCAACTACCTTTTGACCATATGCTTGTGCGTTTGTCATGTCGTTGGCATTATCGATGAAGAAAATACCTGGCTCTGCAGAATAAGTTGCACAGATATTGATTAAATTCCAAAGCTCTTTTGCCTTTATCTTTTTATAAGTACGCACTTTATAGCCAAGCTTTTCCCACTCGCGAACATCGCCTACTTTATGCCATTCTTCATTATAGACTTTCATTTCTTCAGGAGTGTAGCTTTCCGTATCAGGGAAACGAAGCTCATAGTCAGCGTCATTTTCAACTGCTTCCATGAATTCCTTAGTCAAACATACAGAGATGTTTGCACCGGTTAAGAATTCAGGGTTATTAACGGAGTATGTTCCGCCAGCTTCCAGAGTTTCTTCGGCATTCGCAATAATACTCTCACTAAAGCCACCGTAGCCAGGAATATTTTTATAGTTGATAATCCCTTGGTACATAGCTTTTTCCTGCTCTGTTAAGCGAGTAAATTTCAGCTTATCTTTAGCAAGCTTCTTGATTTTCTCATCTTCTGTATTATCAATTAAGAAACGTAAAATGCGCGGATTTTGCATTTTCGAGATAATAAATTCCATAATATCTGGATGCCAGTCCGCCAGCATAATCATCTGGGCCCCTCTACGTGACCCGCCTTGCTCAACTAAATGAGTCAATTTTGCAATATCATCTAACCATGATACAGATCCGGAAGATTTTCCGTTTACCCCTTTTGCAAGAGTATTACGGGGTCTTAGTGTCGAACCGTTTGTTCCAACACCGCCGCCACGGCTCATGATTTCCATTACCTTCGTACGGTGCTCTGAGATACCGCCGCGTGAATCTTGAACAAATGGCATTACATAACAGTTAAAATATGTAACATCTGTCCCAGCGCCAGCTCCGTACAGAACACGTCCTGCAGGAATAAAGTTTAAGCTTACTAATTCTTGATAGAACTTTTCAAACCATTCTTTTCGCTTTTCTTCTGTTTCTTCTACTGAAGCTAATCCTGTTGCATTACGCTTTGCAATTTGCTCGTAGTAGACTTCAAGCGGCTTCTCAATCACATCAAGCGGACGTCTGATAATCCCTGTCTTTGACTCGTCCGGATCATCAAGGACACCTCTGAATTCTTCTTCGACAAGCACTCGTGCAGTCTTCTTTTCCCAATCAATATCAAGAATATAGCCTATACCGCGGGCAGGGAATTTAGGATCTTCTTTAATGGTGAGGACAACAAAGTCTCCACTAGCTAATGTAATCTTCTCAGTATCCTTGAACGTATAACGATCAAGCATAACAAGACGGGAGACCCCTTTGTGTGTAATTTTCATATCTGGGGTGATTGGATGAACTTGAGGAAAAAGTTCAATGTCCTTGTTTAATCGTTCTGCATCCAAATTCATTTTCTTTCCAAGGGCAACAGACATATATACAACTCCTTAAAAATAGATTCAATGTTATTTCTAGCTGCTATCAACAAATTGAATCTCTTGTTAGTCATTATTATTACAAAGTACTCTAAACTTATCATACGAGACTTACAAAATCAATATATAGTGTTATAAATATTTTTAATGCCACTATATATTGATTTTAGGTCAAGTAACACTTATTTTGTCAAACACAAAAAAAAATAGAAATAAGAGAATAATAGAGTTTTTGTTTCATTTCTGCGTAAATACGCTAAATTTCGTCTTATTTCAAGACTTGCACTTCTTTAATGAAAGAGAATCCATAAATACCTTTTTTTGCCATTCGAAAGAGCCTTGCAGACTCGCAGGCCCCTCCTATCTCATGAAATTCCACTCATCAGTTTCATAGCGCTCAGAAGCAATCTTCTTCACATAATTCATCTCATCTTCAGTCAGCTCATATGGCTCAAGACGAATATTTAATCCCTCTTCAAAGCCTGCTTTAAAAGCCTTCTTCGCCTGATCAATTGTTACCCGCGCAGGACTAATAGCATTTACTGCAACAGCCTTGCTTTTAAATGCTTTCTGCATGCGTTCCTTCACACGGTCGTTTGGATATTTAAACAGACTAAACAGCTTATCCTCATCCAGGTCAAGCAAAATGGAACCATGCTGAAGAATAACTCCCCTTTGTCTTGTTTGTGCACTGCCGGCCACTTTTCTGCCTTCAACAACTAGCTCATACCAGCTTGGTGCATCAAAACATACCGCAGAGCGGGGATTTTTTAATGAATCACGTTCTTCAGACGTTTTCGGCACAGCAAAATAAGCCTCTAACCCAAGCTGATGGAATCCTTTTAGAATTCCCTCCGAAATAACCCGGTAGGCCTCCGTAACAGAATGCGGCATGTTCGGGTGTGCTTCTGGCACAATTACACTATAGGTAAGCTCGTGCTCATGCAGTACACCTCTGCCTCCTGTTGGACGGCGTACAAAACCGAGTTTTTGCTCTCGAACTGCTTCTATATTTATTTCTTTCTCGACTTTTTGAAAATAACCGATAGAAAGAGTTGCTGGATTCCACCCATAAAATCGAATAACCGGTGGGCTTTCACCTTTGCTGTTCCATTCAAGTAATGCCTCATCAAGCGCCATGTTAAAAGCCGCTGATCCATTACCAGAATCAATAAATCTCCATACTTCTTCCATCTTTGCGCCACCATTCTATCTTTTTTTCAACCTATTTAGTCTAACAAAATTACCTTTAAAAACAAAGAGAATTACATGTTAAATTTTTTTGTATTCTCCTTTACTAGGATAATGAAAGAACTATATAATATAAAAGAAACTTAATGAGGCGTGCTACAGCCTCAAAAGATGGTCGAACCTTTATCAAACCGATTACGGGCAGTTATCTTCCACTTTTCTTTACACCTATAGTGGATATACTGCCCGTTAGTGTGAGATAAGTTGCTTAGCTTAGCTTGAAAGGAGAAAACACTTTGGATACTATCTATATCCTACTCATTCTTATTGCTGCTACTCTTATTTATATTGGTTTCAATTGGCTTCAGCAGCGAAAAATACTAAAAACGTTATCGGAGGAACAGTTCCGTGAAGGGTACCGAAAAGCGCAGTTGATTGATGTGCGTGAGCCGAATGAATTTGAAGCCGGACATATTTTAGGTGCTAGAAATATTCCTCTTTCACAACTAAAAATGCGAATGAAAGAACTGCGTCAGGACAAGCCCGTCTATCTTTACTGCCAAAATGGAACTAGAAGCGCCCGTGCGGCTCAAATGCTGTACAGAAAAGGCTATAAGGATCTTTCCCACCTCCAGGGCGGATTTAAAAAATGGTCCGGAAGAATCAAAACAAAATAATGAAATTCATTTCTACAATAATAAGGCTGACTTCTGTAATTAGAGTCAGCCTTATATTTTTTATTCTTCTTTTTTATAACGAAGTACTGGTTTTCGTGCAGCTAATGCCTCATCTAATCGGCTGATAACCGTAGTATGCGGAGCTTCCTGAACGATTTCAGGGTTTGTTTCTGCTTCCTTTGCTATTTGAATCATTGCATCAATAAAGCTGTCTAACGTTTCTTTCGATTCTGTTTCTGTCGGCTCAATCATGATACATTCCTCAACATTAAGCGGGAAGTAAATAGTCGGCGGATGGTAACCGAAATCCAAGAGACGCTTGGCAATATCAAGAGTACGAACACCCAGCTTCTTCTGACGTCTACCGCTTAACACAAACTCATGCTTACAATGTTTATCAAATGGAAGATCATAGTAAGGTGCTAATCTTCTCATCATATAATTTGCATTCAACACTGCATTCTCTGTAACAGCTTTTAATCCATCCGGACCCATTGAACGAATATACGTATATGCCCGAACATTAATGCCAAAGTTTCCATAGTATGGCTTCACACGCCCGATTGATTGCGGACGATCATAATCAAGAACAAATTGATCATTAACCTTTGCTACTATAGGCTTGGGTAGAAATGGAATCAGCTCTTGCTTAACACCGACAGGACCTGAACCTGGACCGCCGCCGCCATGCGGCCCTGTAAATGTTTTATGAAGGTTCAAATGAACGACATCAAAGCCCATATCACCTGGACGTGCTTTTGATAAAACAGCATTTAAATTTGCACCGTCATAATAAAGCTTTCCTCCGGCACGATGAACGATTTCAGCCATTTCAAGAATATTTTCTTCAAATAAACCGAGTGTATTAGGATTTGTCAGCATCAATGCCGCTGTATCCTCCCCAACCACTCTTTTTAGGTCTTCTAAATCAACAAGTCCCTGTTCGTTCGATTTAACCGTAACTGTTTCAAATCCTGCAACTGCTGCAGAAGCGGGGTTTGTTCCATGTGCTGAATCAGGAACAATTACTTTTACACGCCCATAATCACCATTTGCTTCATGAAAGGCACGAATCATCATTAATCCAGTCCATTCACCGTGGGCTCCTGCCGCTGATTGTAATGTTACGGCATCCATACCGGTAATTTCAACAAGATGCTCCTGTAGATCATACATCAGCCCTAGTGCCCCTTGTACTGAAGCTTCGTCTTGTAATGGATGTACATGAGCAAACCCATTCATACGGGCTACGGCCTCATTTATTTTTGGATTATATTTCATTGTACAAGAACCAAGCGGATAGAAGCCTGAATCAAGACCATGGTTTCTTCTCGATAACGCTGTATAGTGGCGCATAATATCCAGCTCAGAAACTTCAGGCAGCTCCGGCTCATGTTCGCGAATATAATCCTCTGGTATTAAGTCCTGCAAGTCAACTTCCGGAACATCGAATTCAGGAAGACTATAACCAATTCTACCAGGTGTACTGCATTCAAAAATTAACGCTTGATCTTGTTTATTCATGGTTATCCCCCAATTCTGCCACAAAAGTATCTATTTCTTCCTTTGTTCTCAATTCGGTAACAGCAATCAGCATATGATTAGCCAAATCAGGGAAATCACGCCCTAAATCATAACCGCCAATGATATTATTAGCTAACAGCTTTTGGTTCACTTCCTTAACCGGCTTTGATAATTTTACGACAAATTCATTAAATATCGGGCCTTCAAAGACAATTTCCGCTCCCGCAGCCTTCAGCTTAGTTTTTGTATAGTTTGCTTTTTGAATATTGGCTGAAGCCATTTCTCTAATCCCTTTCTTCCCAAGAGCCGTCATAGCAACTGACGATGCCAATGCATTCAAGGCCTGATTAGAGCATATGTTTGATGTTGCTTTATCACGACGGATATGCTGTTCACGTGCCTGTAAAGTCAATACAAAACCTCGACGGCCTTCTTCATCCACCGTTTGCCCAACTAAGCGTCCGGGAATTTTCCTCATCAGCTTATTGGTTACGGCAAAATATCCGCAATGCGGTCCGCCAAATGCAGTAGGTATGCCAAATACTTGTGTATCCCCTACAACGATGTCAGCACCAAATTGGCCAGGTGGTGTTAATATTCCTAAAGCAAGAGGATTACTAGAAACAACTAGCAATGATTTTTCTTTATGTGTCAGCTGTTCGATTTCTTTTAATGGTTCAATGCCGCCAAAGAAATTAGGATATTGGACAACCACAGCGGCCACATCTTCATTCACTAATTCTTGTAAAGATGCCACATCTGTTATTCCATTTTTGTATGGAATTTCTACTACCTCAAGTCTCTGTCCTTTTGCATAAGTATTCAGTACCTCTTTTGATTCAGGATGTACGGCACTGGAGACCAATATCTTTTTGCGGCGCGTATGACCCGCGGCTAACATAGCCGCTTCTGCCAAGGCTGTACCTCCGTCGTACATTGAGGAGTTAGCCACATCCATGCCGGTTAACTCACAGATCATTGTCTGAAATTCAAAAATGGCCTGCAGTTCACCTTGGGAAATCTCCGGCTGATAAGGTGTATAAGCAGTATAGAATTCAGAACGGGAGATAACATGGTCAACAATAACTGGAATATAATGATCATAAACTCCGGCACCAAGAAACGAAGTATTCGTACGTAAATCAGCATTTTTAGCAGCTAACTGAGTCAGTTCCTTTAAGAGTGCTGATTCTGATTTTGCTTTTTTTATTTGATATTCTCCCTTAAAACGAACCTGTTCGGGAATATCACTGAACAATTCATCTACAGAGCCCGCTCCAACTGCCTCTAACATAGCTGCTCTATCCTTTTCTGTCATTGGTAAATAGCGATGCTTCATCCTTTTTTCCTCCAGTCCTGTTAATTCGCTCTTTTATAAAAAGGTGTTTTCACAATTTTTGCCTTTAATTTTTTTCCGCGAATTTCTACCCATACTTCATTGTCAATTTTTCCATGCTCTGTTTGTAAAAGTGCAAGACCAATATTTCTTTGTAATGTAGGAGACTGTGTACCAGTTGTAATTATCCCGATTTCCTTCTCATCCGCAAAGACTCGATAACCATGGCGCGGAATTCCTCTATCAATCATTTCTACCCCAACTAGTCTTCTCGGAACCCCTTGGTCCTTTTGCTTCTGCAACGAAGCCTTACCAATGAAATCCATTTCTTTATCCAATTTAACCGCAAAACCTATTCCTGCTTCGAGCGGTGTAATGTCTGGAGAAAGCTCCTGACCATATAAAGCAAGCTTTGCTTCAAAGCGAAGTGTATCCCGGGCTCCTAAACCAATCGGCAGGATTCCATACTCACTCCCGGCATTTAGAATAGAGCGCCATAGTTCGACTGCATCCTCAGATTGACAATAAATTTCAAAACCATCTTCACCGGTATATCCTGTTCGCGATATCAACGTCTGTTTACCTGAAATCATGACCTTATTTTGAACTCCAAACGAACGGATCTCAGATAAATTTACATCGGAAACCAATGATGAAAGAATCTTTTCCGAAAGCGGTCCCTGCAAAGCAAGCTGAGCCATTCGATTTGAAATATTTTCAAGCTTTACATCGAACTCAAGATGATCTTCGAGCCATTTATAATCCTTTTCAATGTTAGAAGCGTTCACTACTAATAGGTAATCATTTTCTTCAAGCTTGTAAACGAGTAAATCATCCACTGTGCCGCCGTTGTCATAACACATCGCTGTATATTGAGCAGCACCAATTTTTATTTTACTAATATCATTCGTCATCATTTTTTGTAGGTACTGAAGACTTCCAGGACCCTTTACCGTAATCTCACCCATATGCGAAACATCAAATAACCCTGCTTTTGTTCTTACTGCTTCATGTTCTTCTTTAATACTGGAAAACTGAACCGGAAGCTCCCATCCGCCAAAATCAATTGTTTTTGCACCATATTCCTTATACACATCATAAAGCGGCGTTCGTTTTAAATCAGTCATCATTCATGCTCCTTCCTATAAATCGCTATTTAACAGAAACTAGCTTTGACATATATTAAAATAACCAAATACTTACGGGTCCACGCTAAGAACCTTCATTAATTATGATGGAAAACAAAAAAAGGACAGAGACCCTCCTATAAAAATAGGCTGGTCTCTGTCCTTGTACCTGAAAGTTTACCTAATAAGGCTTTCCCCTTTGGCGGCTTATTAAATAAGCACTCTCCAGAGCTGCGTCAAATAAGAGTTCTTTTGCCTGAGAGATTCACATATTCATGTTTGCTCCTTCGGCGCTACGTAACGTAGTCTCTCCCCTTATCCTCATCCGCGTTTATAAAATTATCAAACTTGGTCATACTATCCATAATTAAAAATAATTTCACTGTAGGAAGTTTCTAAACTTTCAATTTATACTCATAGCCTACCATGTCGTACTGATTTCAGCAATACCATTTTTTGAGGAGTGTTAACGATGACGGTGCATATAGAGTTTGATTGCTCATGGCAAGATGAATTTATCACCAGGATGAATAATGACGGACCGTGGGGTAATTGGGAATTATATAAATTGGCTGTAGAAGTGGAAAAGCATACCGTCATTCCTGAATTTGAGGGACTACTTGCGCCAAACCATTTAGCCCAGTTAACCCCGCTTCCACATCAACTCGAGGTTGCGAAACAGGTCGTTGAAAACATGAATGGTAAAGCCATTTTAGCTGATGAGGTCGGTCTTGGAAAAACGATTGAAGCAGGCTTAATTTTAAAAGAATACATGATCAGGGGCCTTGTAAAAAAAGTACTTATTCTTGTTCCCGCTTCACTTGTATCTCAGTGGGCCATGGAGCTTAATAGTAAATTCTTTATACCTGCTGTTGCACAGCGAAAAAGCTATGTGTGGGAGCAATATGATGTCGTGATTTCTTCGATTGATACAGCAAAACGATCTCCACACAGGGAGATCATAAACGAACAAGAGTATGATCTCATCATTATTGATGAAGCCCACAAATTAAAAAACAATAAAACAAAAAACTATGAATTCGTGCAGAATTTAAGAAAAAAATTCTGTTTACTATTAACGGCAACCCCGATTCAAAATCGAATAAGTGAGATTTTCAATCTAGTCTCATTATTGAAGCCAGGCCATCTAGGCAGTGAAACAGCCTTCTATGAGAAATACAAAAAAGATTCTCGTTCATTAGATGATGATGAACATTTAAAAGAACTGGTCAACAAAGTAATGATTCGAAATCGCCGTGCGGACACTGGAATTGAGTGGACAAAGCGAATTGTCGAGACGATTCCAATTGAATTTTCCGATAAGGAAAGAGAGTTATATGAGACTATATGTTTATTAGGCGGAATAGGTGACACGATAAACAAAAGTCAATTTTCTGTCATGACTTTACAGCGAGAGGCCTGCAGCAGTAGAGAAGCAGTCTATTTCACTTTAAAAAATATGCTGCAGAAAGAAGAAAATACTTCTCCTGCCTTCCAAGAACAAATCCAACACGTCATCAGTAAGGTTGAAGAAGTACAATCGAACGCAAAAGCAGAAAAAGCACTTGAACTTATCAAAGAAATTAATGACAAGGTTATTATTTTCACAGAATACCGGGCTACACAGCTATATTTACAATGGTATTTAAAGCAGCACGGTATTACCTCTGTTCCATTCAGGGGAGGGTTTAAGCGAGGAAAAAAGGACTGGATGAGGGAATTATTCAAAAACAATGCCCAAGTGCTAATTGCAACAGAGGCCGGCGGAGAAGGTATAAATCTGCAGTTCTGTCATCATATTATTAACTTTGATCTTCCTTGGAATCCAATGAGGCTTGAACAGCGAATTGGTAGAATCCACCGCCTTGGACAAGAAAAGGATGTGAAAATCTATAACTTTGCCATAAAGGACACTGTTGAAGATCATGTATTAAAGCTATTATATGAAAAAATCCATCTATTTGAGAAGGTAATAGGAGAGCTTGATGACATTCTTACGAAATTAGAATTTGGAAATGTTGAGGAGCATCTTATTGATATATTCAATTATTCATCTTCAGAGGGAGAAATGAAAATTAAAATGGATAATCTCACATCAATGATTCAATTTGCCCAAGAGATGAAAGGTGGAATCCAGCATGCAGCAACAGGAAATTCATGAATTTTTAGAACGGTACTTTCTTGCAAATGATTGTGAACTTAAAGAAAATCAGTCAGGATATATGACTGTGCAATTAACTGTAGACCTTGATAAGGAGCTGATGAATCGCCCTTTTTACTGGCATTACCTTGAGAAAACCGGGGGAGTTCCCAATCCAATGACTCTTACTCTAATTACAGACTCTAGTAAGGTGCCGGACAATCTAAAAGGAGAGACTATTCATTTTGGCTCCCCCCGGCTACATCAGATTTTTCAATCAACAAAAAAATTAGCAAGCTTTATACGGCTTTATGAGAAATCTTCCACGGCCAATGGTCAACAAACTCCATTAAAGCCATGGATCTGCTTAAATGTAAAGGTGTCCTATCAATGTGATCGAAAAAAGGATGTATTTCAATCCATTGGGCTTCAGTTAATTAACGGACAAATTATCGAGGATTTCCACGATAAACTATTGGAGCTTCCGTTAACACCCAAAATACCCGACTATTCGTTTACACTTTCTCCACTCATTATGCCAAAAAGCGGGATTAAACGGATTGAACATTATTTAATCTCCAATTTAGAGGCTGAGAATCATTCATGGGCCGATGACGCAAGAGAGCGATGGCAAAAGGATTTGAATTTGCTGGAGCATTTTTACGAGGATACGGAGGAAAAGAGTGAGAGCTATGAAATCGAAAAGCTAGCATTAAAGGATCAATACGAACCAAAAATTAACATCTCGATAATCAACGGTGGGATTTTTTATCTACGAAATTGATAATACTAAATAAAAAAAGAGAAGCAGATTAATCTGCTTCTCTTACTTTCTGTTCTTTTTTCTCTCTCAGTTTCAACATCAGTACATATGGAATAATTCCAAACCATCTGTACATAAAGGTTGCTCTTCGATCCTTTTTTTCTTGGCGCAGCTTTTTCCGTTCATCCTTAGGCTGGTCAATATATTGTACAACCGTTTGTGTCACATATTTAACATAATCATTCGTTTTCATCTATACACCTCTTAAAAAAGTGCAGGCCCTGCAAAAGCAAGAACTTGAACTTATGCTTCACTCATTTCTGAAGCTTTTCTATGAGTAAGTATATCCTGATCACTTTTTTTCAAACCATAAATAATCATAAATTACGCAATTTGGTTAGTTTTTCTCTACCCACTTAATGATTTTCTTGTCATTACAATCATAAAAGGCAGATCCATTAAACTCATGATTATTACTAGTCTTTAAATTAAGCGTAATCTCCCAGATACTTCCTGTAAGCTCTCCAATTACATAATGGACCTGTCCATCGTACAGTTCAATGTAACCAGTACTATTTGACTTCCCCTCTACCGCAAGGGTTTCTTCCAATACCTTCAAGGAACTGACGAGATAATAATCTTGTTTTAATATATTCTCTGTCTCAGCAAGCATTCTTTTCTCTGCGATAAACTCCTCTGTATAAATCACTAATACAGTTGAAAAAAGAATCAGCATACATAATGTAAGAGGATACGTAAAACCGCGTTGATTACGGACCATATAAACCTTCCTCGTCCACAACTGTCCGAACCAGTATGGCTTCACTTTGATTATATTGATCCTTTACTGTAATCCTAACCCCTTTTGGTATCACTTCAAATGATACCGCTTTGATGTTTTGCAGCATAATTTCATGCCCCTTTAAATCGACTCTTCTCCGAATATTTGAATTGTATGCTTCATACATAATACTCATTTTGTCTATTTTCAGCATAAGTCTGTTATTTTCTACTCTAATGCTGTCACTCATCCGTATTTCCTTTTTCACCTGTGCACTAAACACTTCCCATTCCATTCTCTGCAATCTTTCTTCTACAAAACCACTTTGCGAAACTAGTTGAAAAAAAACAGGATAAAATGAAACAATGAGTAGAAAAAAAGAGAAGGCAAAGATCATTTCTATGAAGGTAAAGCCTTTATTATGGAGCAGTTTCATGTATTTCGACCTTGTTGCCAAGCACATCCTCATAGCATATCTTTACCTCCCTTAGGTTCTCCCCTTCCCAAATGATGGAATATTGTTTATCCTCCTTTGTAATAACAATATTCTCTCTATCCTGACCTTCAACTATTACCGTCTGCAAATATTCATAAAAAAGATGAAGGGCTTCCGATTTCTCCTCTTGTTGGATTAACTGGTGATGCAGTTTGATGAATACCGGTACAAAAGTAGTTGAAATGACAAGCCATCCAGAAAGGCTAATAATTAATTCCGCCATATAAAATCCCTTATTCTTTAACAACATAGAATCGTCCTGCCCCGATTTGAAAGGTAATTTTGTAGCGCTCATGATCGACTAAAAAATAACATGTGCCAAATTGATTCAATTTCCCGCTTTTCGATAATTCAAAACCCATATTTGTCATTCCCGAACCTGCCATTGTTCCTTTTTCCATTTGGATTGATTTAGGAAAGTTACGCTCTAGGATTGTGATATTAGTCAATTTTTCTTTTACAACATAACGCTTTTCTTTTGGATAAATGTATACATTCAATTGTTTTTGATGGGAGATAGCATACTGCTGGGAATAGAGGATATCTGCTTTAAATTGTGATAGGAATCGTTCCTTTTCATACACTAGATATTGTGGACGTACGAGTATGGAAGAAATAGAAGAAATCAATAGAAATATACTTAATACGAATAACATTTCAATTAATGTAAAACCTGATTGGTCACTCATTTTAACGTGACAGCACCTTCTGATGAGATATCAATCTCTTTTCCAAGCGGACATTCAGTACTATCAATATATTCCTTTTCCTTAAGCTGAACTGCTGTTGGATACACTTTTTCCTCCATTTTATAGGCCTGCGCTTGACCTTGGACCATTTTTAAGTACGCCTCACAGCCCTTCTCATTAATATTCGAGTTATTTTTCGTTACATTCGGTACCGTGATCATAAGCAAAATAGAAATGACCAGTAACACAATCATCATTTCAATTAAAGTAAAGCCCTTTTGACTTTTCAACATATGAGAAAACCCCTTTCACCATTTTGTTACATTCCATTTATTAGATGAAACATCGGCAATAACACAGCTAAGTACATAGAAACAATTAATAGACCAATAAAGCAGTATAAAACAGGCTGAATCTTTTTCATCAGACTTTCCATTTTTTCCTCCAGGCTGTTCATACATTGGGCTGAAAAAAATAGCAGCTCCTGAGAAAGCTTCCCATTATCCTGGCCATGCTTTACGACCAACGATAATTCTCCTTCAAAAAATGGAAAACTTTTCAGTATATCCTCTAGCTTTTCTCCTCGCATTAATAACCTTTTCATTTCTATTCCAAGCTGGCTATAAAATAACTGATCCTCATTTTGTTCAAACATAGTTAACGATTCATTGACTGAAAGTCCACCTTCCAACAAAGAACCTAGTTGTACAGAAAAATAATGACTATAGTATAGTCGGAAAAGCCTTGCGACAATTGGGATTCTTAAGATTTGCTGTTTCTGTTCGATTGACGTTAATTTTTTGAATATAAAGAGATAATAGAGTAGAAAACAAATGAAAATGAGGAGGAGAAAAAAAACTAGAATGGGAAATGCTTCACCTGCAAAATAGATTGCGATTGTAAAAAAATTCGCTTTCAATTTCATCGAGGTAAATAATGAAGAAAATTGCGGCAGTAGATATTTCTGGACAAAGAAAAATAACACAATTGTCGTTAACATAAGGAAAAGAGGATATGAAACTAATTTTTTTATTTGGGAAAGATCCTTTGCTCTTCTCTGCATCATTTTGCTGCCTTCTAGAAAAGCCATCGCTAAACCGCCGTGCTGTTCAGCAAAATATACATACCCAATAACATCTTTATGAAACGCCAACTTTTGGAGTACTAAATAAAATGGATACCCCTCCTTCAAGCCACGAAGACATTCCTTTATTTCTAAATTGCGCTTTTGTGGCAGATGATAGGTGATGGAATCCAACGCTTCTGCAAGCGGATAGCCCCTTATCAATAGCTCTCCTATCATTTTTAGAAAGCTTGCTTGCTCTTCAAGAGACCATTTAGTTTGTTTCATTTGTAAATACCCATCTGTCAAACTCGCTTTCCTTGATATAGCCTAGTGCAATTCCTTTACGAATTTCTTCCCGTAATGTTTTGTAATGGAACTTATTTTGTGCACCACGAGCCTCCCCCAAGGCTGAGGTCAAATTTCTTCCTGACAAAAGTTCAAATACACTAGCTCTTTTTGGACGCTCATGTCCAAAACAGGCTGGAGAACAATTCCCTGAACAAAATGGACAAGTCAGCTCCACCAGTCTTTGTGCTGTTATGGCAACAAGCGTTTGCTCAATTTCCTGCCAATCCACACCAAATTCAATAAGCCTATAGATTGCTCCCTTGGAATCTCTCGTATGCATCGTTGTCAATACTAAATGTCCCGTTAGTGCTGCCCTTACTGCGATTTTAGCTGTTTCGGCATCACGAATCTCTCCAACCATAATAATATCTGGATCATGCCTCAGGATAGCTTTTAATCCGGTTGTATAGGTAACACCCGCTTTTTCATTCACCTGTACCTGTAAAACCAGGTCATTTTCTTTTTCAATGGGATCTTCTAAGGTAATGACGTTTCGATTATAGAGATGGGAGGTTTCATTTAATAGAGCATATAAGGTGGAGGTTTTACCGCTTCCGGTTGGACCGGTCAGGATAATCAAACCGTGGGAATGCTTTAATAATGCCAATAATTTTCTGGTCATAGCAGGAAAGAGTGAAATCTGAAACGAGGGAGCATTTTCTTGCTGGGGAAGAATACGAATCACCAGGCTTTCATTTTGACTTGCCGGAAGAGTGGATAAGCGCAGGCCAATCATTTTACCATCAATCATAAATGAACAGGCACCGCTTTGCGGGCGTCTTCTTTCACCAATATCCATAGATGCGGTAAATTTAAAATGAGAGATTAAACGATCACATTCTTCTTTGGGCAGCTGGATTTTTGGGACTAATCTGTTGGAGATTCTTAGCTGTACGAGGGTGTCATTTCGTCGGGGGATGATGTGGATATCGGTTGCATGACTTCGAACAGCTTCAGTAACAATTCTGTCAGCCAGTCTTTCAATTAAGCTCAATGGTTAACACCGCCTTTCTTTTTTCTAACTAGTAAAATTCGCCTCAACTTTGTAATCTCCTGCACATAAAAAAGATTATTACATAAAAATTTTAACGTTATCACAAATTATTCATAATTCAATTCACATCCCTCTTTTAGACTTATTAGGATTAATCTATAGGTTTTATTGATATATTCTCGAAAAATCAATACTACATTTCATATTTGTGAACATTTTATAAACTTATAGTGAATATAGTGTTAACCTATTTCAGCCGTATTATAATAGAATAAAGTACAGTATGAGGTGAACTTCTGTGGAGCAAACATTAAAAATTACAAACGTATTATCTGATCCAACTCGTTATTATATTTATCAATATATTACGAGCAGACATCAAGAAGTAACAGTCCAAGAAATAGCTGATAATTTTAATATTCATCCAAATGTGGCACGACTTCATTTAACAAAGCTGGAAGATGTTAATATGCTTGTCTCTGAAACAAAAAAGACAGGTAAAGGCGGAAGACCGAGCAGACTTTATCGCTTGTCCAATGATGTGATCCAACTTCATTTCCCATACCGTGACTATCAGCTTCTTTCAAAAATTACAATGGAAACAATGGCATCACTAGGGGAAGCTGGACAAAAAGCCCTCTACGAAACAGGAAAGCGATTTGGGCTTGAATTGATTGAGCAAGAAGTATCAAAAAACATGCAAAATATTGATAATCTGTCCTTTGAGCAAAAGCTGAATATTATACAGAATGCAGCTTCATTGGCTGGCCTTTCTCCAGATTTCCAACCAAATGAAGATCAGACAAAGGTCTATTTTCAAATTTTCAACTGCCCATTTAAAGAAGTCGCGGAAGATCATATGGAAAACATCTGCCAAATGCATGCTCAATTTTTAAAAGGCATGTTTGAGGCTCTATTTAACGAAATTGAATTAATTGAGGGCGATAATTTAATTGCAGGCTGTGAGGCATGCACATATAGTGCGAGCATTAAAGGATAAAACTATATCTCTCATCATAGCTGATAGAGGCAATCTTCGTTGATTGCCTCTTCATTTTTTTTAAATACAATGCCGCAAAATCACCTAATGGACGCATGGCTAGACCTCACAATGAAAGTTCAGAAAAGTTTTACTTTATGCTTTTTAAATATAAAGAGTTATTTACTTTTTCAGAATACTTCATTATAATAGTGATGAAACTCACAGTGCAAAGGGAGGGATATCAGTTGGAACGAATGTATCGAGTATTAGGCTTTTGGACGGGCATTTTTGCAGTTATGCTTTATTTAGGGGATATGTATACGACGTCCTTAATATTCTTCGGTCAAACAGGGTTCTTTCTGCTTCTCAGCTATTTAAAACTTACTGAGCGTATGTACATTTACATTTTTGGAGCTTATTTAACAGTCTTTTTCATCGGTTTTTCATACTGGACAAACTTCATGATGATACCAGGTGCAGCCGGACATTAATAAGTACCAAAATAAAAAAGCGACCATTGGGATCGCTTTTTTATTTTGTAACCGTTTCATTTAATGCCGCCACAAAAACAAGCTGATCATGCTTTGGATTTTCCCAGATCCATCGGCTAAGAGCGACTACGCTTTTAATTGTACCAAGACTTGGAAGGACGGGCTCATGCCGGAGGGCATAATAAGGCTGCGGATTGCACGGTTTCGTTTATTAACATCTGAGAATGGATTGAGATCCTGATGGCTTTCCAATTGATCTAATATTCCAATGGATAGAAGAAATTCATCTTGTCTTTTTTGTTCGATTGTATGAATACCATATTTATTCCCGATATTCACAAGTGCATCCCAATGAATATGGCTGGTAAGATCCATTTCACCAGGATACTCTAATATGTTTCGGATAAGCTGGTGCTGATAATATCCCCTTAAGCTTCCATCCTTTCTTACCGGTTCCTGCCATTCTTCGTTTGTATATCCATAATCAATAGTTACGATCATCCCCTCTGCTAGAGAGTTATCCATCTCTGAAAAAATCTTCTCCATTTGCAATGGAATTTCAATCCTATGCCCCTCAGGAATGACAACATGGTGTTCTTCTATGAACGAGATGATTTTCTGGTTAGAAAGTAAACAGTTTTTTTCAACTAATTCACCATGTTCAACTGCTACCATTACTTCGTATAAGCTGCCTTGCTGCTTTGATACTAAATGGACTGGCAAGGCATCAAACAATTCATTCGAGAAAAACATCCCCTTAAAACCCTTCAATTCATGAAAACCCTCTACATATTGGATTGGCCATTGCTTTTTGAATTTTTCTTTTTGTAATTTAATATGATATGGGCTTTTTTCAATAATCGTATAGGTAAGTTCAGGATAATTTGCACGATACCATTCCTGTAGAAAAGCTTGTGCAAATCGGCCGTTTCCTGCGCCAATTTCACAAAAATGGGGTGCTACTGATTGGTTCATCACCAGACCGGCAAACCATTTGGCAAGTGTTTTCCCCATAATATCAGCAATATTACTTGATGTAATAAAGTCGCCGCTTCGGCCAATTTTTTCTCGGTCCTTCATGTAATAACCAAAGTCTGGATGGTACAGCGCAAGATTCATGTATTCCTCAATTGTTATCATTTTTGAAGGTTTTTCGTTTATATAATCTACTAGAAATTTCCTCATCCTATCACCTAATTTTCTTATTTAACACTATTGACAAGGTGTTAATCTTATTATATTGTTAATATCAGTAGTAGTAGTTTAACAATAACCTCCCATTACTAGAATTCGAATATCCCCCAGAAAAACCCTTCTCATTTGAGAAGGGTTTTTCTTTTAGTATCCATTTAGAAAAGGATTTGAATCCATCTCTTTTCCAATCGTTGTAACAGGACCATGCCCAGGAAGGACCGTCGTTTCTTCTGGTAAACGTAGGAGTTTCTCATGAAGACTGCTAATTAAATCTTGATGATTACTACCAGGTAAATCTGTTCTGCCAATGCTGCCATTAAAAAGCGCATCCCCTACCAATACAAGTCCTGAGTCCTTAAAATACAATGATACACTTCCCGGTGAATGGCCAGGTGTTTCAAAAAGCTGAAACGTGTATGTACCAATTGTTAATTCCTGTTCACCACTTAATGTATAGTCAGGATCACGAGCAATTACCTGTCCTAAATTTAAAGACGGTGATGACAGCCAGTCCTTTTCATTAACATGAACATAAGCTGGAATTTGATATTCATCCCTTATACTATCAACTGCCCCGATATGGTCGAAATGGGCATGTGTTAATACGATAGCTTCAGGCTTTAAATTACGTTCACGAAGAAAGCCGATCAGTCTTTCTCCTTCACTGCCTGGATCAATAATTAGACATGTCGAATCTTCCTTTATCAACACGTAACAATTTGTTTGCATCTGCCCGAGCGGCAATTGTATCCATTCCATAAATCATTTTCCCCCTATTCACATATTCCAAAATTATTTTACACTATAAAAGAAATAAAAACTAACTATTTGACAATATTATTGATACACTATTGCGAAAAGTCCCTTATTTTACGTGGACAAACATTCAGAAAAATTATAAAATATTAGAAGTAAGTTTGCATTTGTATTACTTATTATTTTAATACAAGAAAGCGCTTATTTTTACTCGTGATTTGTCATTTAACAAAACATTGAACAAAGGGGGGCTATTCAATGGGTACTGTCATTATTTTTGCATTAGTTTCAATTCTTGCTGCTATTGGTTCCGTTAGCTCACTAAAAAACAAAAACTTGCTTGGTGCACTCTTTGCTGTAGGAAGTTTCGCAGTATTTGGCTGGTTTGCAGTCATGACATTTCTTAATAGCGGATTTCCTGCCACCCATTAATAATGGGAAAATGAAAAGCACCTTAAGTGGTGCTTTTTCTTTTTTATTTTTAATCCTCAAGCAGGCTGTTTACTCTTTCCACTTTCTCTTCCATTTTACGTTCAATATCACGGCGGTCATCTATCCGGATATTCGTACATACTCGGACAAGTCCTTTTTCAAAAGGCACTTCATGCATCGCTTGAATCACTTCAAACAATAGGGATAGTTCACCTTCAATAATTGTATTCATGGGCGTTAATTGATAACGAATATCGCCCTTCTCCTCGTATTTTTTTAATACTCGTTGAATATCTGCCACATATGTACTAACACTCGCTGTTTTTGTGCCAACTGGAATCACCGTTACATCTACTATTGCCAATATAATCACCAATCCTTTATTCAATATTATGTACGATTTTCATTATTGTTTTGTTTTTGATATCAATAAGCTTTTCAAGGTAATAGCCATATAAACATAGAGTTCCCTCTTTGTTACAACTTATCGGTTCATTATTCAATCCATCCAGGATTACTGTGTTCTTCCCCTTTCCAAGTTTATATTGAAAGAGTTGAAAACCATCGGTATAGGAGTCCGCATCCCCACTTTGTACTGGTTGAAAAGAAAGAAACATCTCGTTCTCCACATTATAATCATAGTATGGAATCAGCCAATCTGAAAAACTAGTTAAACCTGGCATCGTAATAGAGCCAGCCTTCTTATCCTCATTATAATAAAAGCTGTAGATCATATTATTTAATTGGTCTGTGTCAGGGGTAATGGTAAGGAAGACATCTTGAAAGGAATCTAGTTGATAAACATTCGAAAGCAGCATAGTATCTTTTCCATCAGATAAGTCCTTTATGACAACGTCAGTTAATTTGGATGAATCATTCTGATTCCAATTTAAATAAATGAGTTTATTCTTTGCTGCCCAATAGGAAAAAGGATTTGCCACATCGATTTCAGTTAATCGCTGCTTTTTAATTGATAAAATAAACGTACGGTCCTGCCAATCCTCAGTAAAACTTGATATCAAAACCTTGTTCTCATCATAAGGATTCCATTCGATTGCTGCATCAAAGGCATCCTCCAAAGCTCCTGAGAACACTAGCTTCCCTTTATCAGTAATGATAGTTATTTTACTTTGAACTTCTTCGGAAGAGGAACGAATCAATAGATAATTTCCAGAATGGCTTATATGGATGGAATCAATTATGGCCTCTACGTTTAGAAGTAACGTACTTGTACCCGTTTTCAAATGATAGGCATAAATATTGGAGCCATTTATATTCTTCGTAGTATAAACGAATGTTTCACCATCTAACCAGCCAATAATCTGATCAAATTTTCCTTCTTTTATGACGATCGGGAGGTGCTCTTTGATATCGTTCATCGAGATAGATTGCTCAGCTTCCTGCTGCTGCGTTTCCTTTCCAGCCAACGAACTAGAATCTCCTTTTTCACATCCGATTACCAACAGTGTGGATACCAATAATAGACACAAAAAAAAAGCCTTCCTTATCACTATTTTCCCACACCGCCTTTACACAATTGCTAATAGATTAGAATACCTCCATATCTTTGTTTCAATCAACCAAAAAATACGGAGGTATTCTAAAAGTCTGTTACTACATCTTTTTAAATATACAGGCTTGCAAGAAAAATTCCAAGTACCTCTTCATAAATTTCATTAAATTGGGACAATGGCAACGGATTAACCCCGTACCCTAGTTCAATCGTAAAACCTGGTTTTCGAAAGTCCTGAATGAACCAATCTTTATAGCCTGCATGACTATCAATAAACTGGATTGCCTTATAACCGCTGACTCGCTCAAACTCTGCTGCCAATACTTTTGATTCAGGCGGCTCCAGCCCTTCATATCCCCAGTAAAATTCCTTTCCTTGTGTATGGAAGGCAAGAAGGCGGTCAAACTGACTGCTTCCAGCTAAAGCTGCCATCACATTTGCTTCAGGTTCTGTTAAAGGTGCATCCCCAGGATAATCTCTTGGTGCCGGAGATTTTGGTTCCTTTCTCTCCTTTTCAATCTCCCAGTTTGCCGGAAATTGATTATTTAAATCAACGCCTCTAATATTTGCTTTCCAGCCACTAAAATCAGTACTCCCCTTATTCATAGCAATTAGTTCTTCCCTTAATCCCGGTGGTGGACCGTTTAGAACCAAATCAACACCATCAGGATTAACCATTGGAACAATCGACAGGTCTACTGATTGATATAAAGGCATTGTAACAATCCCACGAATTGACTGGCTATTGGTTAAAGACAATAAAAATGTATTTAATAAGGCCATAAGGATAGGTGTTGTAATCCATTCATTTGCATGAAAGGAACCATTCAAATGAACCTTTTTCGTTCCTTTGCCAAGTTTAATTTCCTGGATTGGCTTCCCTTCTACACTCCTGCCAATGGTTCGAACCTGAATGAAAGGAAATTGGTTTTTTAATGCCTGGATATCACTCATCAATAAGGCCGAGTCATATTTTACATCCCTTCTTCTAGAAGGAGAAATGACACGAGCAGGAAGGAAGATTGTCTGACCAATCTGCAGACTGCTCGGATTGATAGTTTGATTTAAAAGCAGTAATGCATCTAATGAAATATTCCGTGCAGTTGCCAGCCTCCAAAAGGAATCTCCTCTTTTCACAGTATAGGATTGACTCATAAAACCGGGTATCTGAATTTCCTGTCCTGCCTTTAAATTTGAGAAATCAAGTCCAGGATTGGAATCAATAATTAATGGCAACGGAATCATGAATATGCGACTATAATACCACAGTGTATCACCAGGTCGAATATTGATTTTCACCAGCTTTCCTCCTTTCCATCATATCATACTTATGTAGATGGATAAGAATTCATGCAACCATAAAGCTCGCCGCCAAAATAGAAAAAAGGGACCTGTCGGAACAGCCCCCATGCTCTAGTCTTTGTTTCTACCGTAGAATCTTAATAAATCGCCATAAATAATGCTATCAGAGTATTCAAGCTCCGTTTTTGCCTTTTCTGTATAAGAATTACAAGCATTTGCCTCTGCCGCCGGCTCCCCGGTCACTTTATCATAGCAAATTTCCCGGGTATATACGTAATCCTTTGTAATAAAGCTCCCATCACGAAGCACAGCAAAATCCGTGGTGTCGTTTGAAAATAAATCTCTGCCAAATTCGATATCCTGTTTTGTATCCACACCAAGTAAATGAAGGAGCGTCGGTTTGATATCAATCTGTGCCGAGACAGTTGGGATTGTTTTTCCTTTTTGTCCCGGAATATGGATAATCAATGGGACTCTCTGCAGCTGGGCACTTACAAACGGAGTAACCTCTTCGCCAAGATACTCTCCCATAGCTTTATTATGATTTTCAGATATCCCGTAATGATCCCCATAAATAATGATGATGGAATCATCATATAATCCTTCATTCTTTAAGCTCTGAATGAAATGCTTTAGTGCTTCATCCTGATAGCGTACTGTCGTGAAATAATGATTTAGGGTTTTACTGCTGGATGTATATGGCTCTATTAATAAATCTTCCTCAGCCAATTCAAAAGGAAAATGATTGGTTAAGGTGATAAACTTTGCGTAGAATGGTTTAGGCATGTCCTTTAAATGCTGAATAGATTGCTGGAAGAACTCATGATCCTTCAATCCCCAGCCAATAGAATTTTCTTCTGTTACCTCATAATCGGTTAATGAATAGAAGCGCTGATAGCCGAGAGATCTATACATAATATCTCGATTCCAAAAGCTCTTATTATTTGCATGTAATGAAGCAGTAAAATATCCTTTCTCTTTTAATACTTCTGGTGTTGCATGATATTCATTACCGGAATGAGTAAAAAAGACAGCACCACGGCTTAATGGATAAAGCGAGTTTTCCACAATAAATTCTGAATCTGATGTCTTACCTTGACCGGTTTGGTGGTAAAAGTTGTTAAAATAATAGCTTTCTTGAATAAACTGATTTAAAAATGGAGTGATAACCTCTCCATTTACAGTTTGATTCACTACAAAGCTTTGCGTTGATTCTAGTGAGATAAGAATGACATTTTTCCCTTTGGCAATTCCAAACATCCCATCTTTCACCTTATTGTAATTAGCATTACGATAGTTTTCAATATCCACGAGCTCACCACCATCCGCTAAAGCCCGTTGTGCAGAGGATTTGGACTGTAAGAACACATCATAGACATGGTAATTATACGTCCCGATATTACGAATGAGCATCTCCCTATCAAAGGTTCTTGTCAACAGCTCCGGACGTTCAATTTCAGCCCAGCCAAGATTAAAAAAGGCAATGGATATTGTCACCAGCATATAGGCTTTTCTCTCTGCTTTTGTATACTGCCGAAAAGAGACCACTTTTGGTTTCCCTTTCATCAGTAGTAGGAGCAGAATAAAATCAGTAAAATACAATACATCAGTCCAGCTTAATAATTCACTAACACTGCTGCCTAAATCGCTCATATTGCTTGTTTGAAATAAAACAGGGATTGTCAAAAAATCATTAAAAAAACGATAAAAAACAACATTTGCAAATAAAATGGAGGATACGATTAAACTTGAAATCACAATGTACCGTTTTCTATTTTTCTCTTTTAAAAACATACTGACGCCAAAAATGAACATTAGGAAACTTAAAGGATTAATAAACAAAATAAATTCCTGCCGCCAATTTTCAATTTTTATATCAAAACTAGTTTTATAAACAATGTATGTCTTTAGCCAAAGCAAAACCGTTGCAATCACAGCAAGAGATATCCTTGACTGATCAGTCTTTCCCATTATGTACGTATCCTCCCTTATCTAAAAAGAGATATGTTTTCTAGAATCTATAGTATGCATAGCTTAATATAATATTTACCATAAATTAATTTACAAGACTAAAAAAGGGGATTGACTACTATCTTGTCAATTCCCTTTATAATAAGACGATACATATGTAAAAAGGTTTCATTTATTATTAAATGATCTATTTTTAATCGTTAACTCTTTATATCCTCTGTTTTAATCAGCCAAGCTGCACCAATAACACCTGCATCATTCCCCAATGTCGCAAAAACTAATTCAGTGGTTCTTGCTACATTTGGAAAAGCATATTTTTTAAAATGATTCACTAATGGTGCTAGTAATACTTCTCCTGCTTTCGATACCCCGCCGCCTATAACAATTTTGCTAGGATTTAACGTATTCGCAATATTAGCTAAAGCAAATCCCAGATGGTAAGAAACCTCAGCAATAATGGCTTCTGCTGCCAAATCACCTTTTCTCGCCAAATCAAACACATTCTTAGCAGTGATATGTCCGTTTTGTTGATAAAATAGAGAAAGTTGATTTCCTTCATCCTTCAAATGATTCATTCGATTCATTGCAAGCCTGACGATTCCTGTTGCAGAAGCAATGGTTTCCAAGCAGCCGGTTTTACCACAGTTACAAGGTGCTCCACCGTCAGGAACGGAAGTAATATGACCAATTTCCCCTGCTGCACCACAAACACCTTGGACAATTTTCCCATTTGTAATAATTCCACCGCCGACACCCGTTCCTAATGTGACACAAACAAGCTCCTTTTCACCATCACCGGCACCCTTCCACATTTCACCAAGCGCTGCACAGTTAGCATCATTATTAATCCTAACAGGCAGACCAGTTTTTTCTTCAAGCATTGCCTGAAGCGGATAGTTATCATGCCAGCTTAAATTAGGTGCATGCTCAATTCTGCCTGTTTCAAGATTTGCCGGACCAGGAGCACCAACCCCAATACCCTGTACATTCTTTTTCGTCATTCCGTGTATTGAAAGTTTTTGCTCAATTGACTTTGCAATATCCTCAATAATATTATTTCCACCATTAGTATGATCTGTTGGTAGTTCCCATTTTTCTATTATTTCACCGTCAAAATTGGTAAAAGCAATTTTTGTTGTAGTTCCTCCAATATCAACGCCAACTAACCATTTTTCCGTCATTCCCAGCCTCCAATGTCTAATCTTTATGCTGCTCCCTTAACAGCTGAATTTCATGCCGTAATAATAAGACAGCTGATTGATAGTCACGTGTGTCCATTAATTGGGCGCGGTATAATTCATGAACCTCTGATTCCATTAACTCTAGGTCCGCTATCCGGTCTCCGATATAGATAAGCGTCCCAAACTTCTTTAAATACTGTTGTATATCATAAATCGTTTTCATTTTAGATTCCCCATCTTTTTCATATAGCATCAGTATAAAGCAAAATGAATATCCCCTCAAGCATGTTCAATCTTATTCATTCCTCTTTCAAAGTATCGGATTGTGTCATCATTTCAGTCACTTTCGAATATAGTTGAAGTGGACAACCTGAGGCTTGCATAAGAAAGGATAAAAGGATAAGGAGGCTTAATGTCTTGAATCGAATCCTACATCTATTGGCAATGATCACTCTTACCATCATGACAATTCATATTGTATACAATGCTGGCAAAACTGAAGAAAGCTTTACATACTTTCCTACAGATCAGAAAGCGTCCTTTCACACAGCAGATACGAGCCTTACCTTAATAGGTGAAGCAGCCAATGGCTATACAATTAAATGGGAAGTCAGTTCAGTTTTAGACCGCAAAGCCTATTTAAGGCAGGATATAAGTTTATTGTATGTCAACGGACTTTTAAAAGAAAAGATCGGACAAGATTGGAAACAAGAAGAGGACAAAATTCATTTGGATAAAAAAATCCAGCAGGATGATAGTGCAAATTTTAAAGCGATAAGCTTTCATCATGCTGAGCTACATCGCAATGGCAGGATTACCAGTACCCAAAAGATTACGCATGACGATTTATATGTACTGCATTCAACAGACGCACCACTTCATTCCTTCCATCAACCGATTGGGAAGGAAGATAAGGAGTGGAAGTTTGTAATCGACCAGATCATTCAGAATCGTTTGAAGCTGGCACTTCAGAAAACTGAGGGGAAGTTCAACATTAACCATGACCAATACACGGTTATTCCATTAACAGATATGTACCAATTTGAAGCCTCTACACTTCCGGGTTTCAATGAACAAGAAACAAAAAAAATTCTGGGTCGTTTATGGGAAGGAATCTATAAAAATTATTTCCTTGGAATTAAAGGAATGGATGGTACAACAATAGACCCCGTTGGCAGCACCATCCCATTAATATTAATTGCAAACGATCAATCACATCTATTTGTTATAAGTGAACTAAAGAACGGGGAAGCCATGATTCTGAGGCAGCAGATTCCAGCTCATTAATTTGCATTAGCAGTTTATCATATTCTTTATTATTAGGCTGCCTCTCAAGCGCTTCCTCAGCATATTCCTTTGCCTGCTCATAATTCCCTTCATTTAAATAAATAAGAGCTAAATTATAAAAGGCCTCGTGGAAGTCTTTATTCATATCAATAACCTGGTGTAAATGTTCCTTCGCTTCCACTATCCGATTTGTTTTAATTTCTATATATGATAATAGAAAAAGGATATTCGCTGTGCTATCGTTTTCGCTTTCGTATTCTTGTAAAAATGTATAAGCCTTATCATATTCTTCTTCTTGAATATAGTCTTGTGCTAAAACAAGTACAGAATGCTCATCAATCAGCTTCCCTTTATTCGTAAAGCTATATTGAAACAGACCAAAAATAAGTGCTGCACTGGCCAAAAATGCCGTTACTTGTACTATCGGCCTTTTTTGCTTAGGTATATGAACGATTGCCGCGGCAAGAAAGCCACCGATTAAACCACCTATATGCCCGGCATTATCTATTCCAGAAACAGAAAAGCCAAACGCTAAATTAATCGCTATAACAACGAGGATATTGGTTCCCATTGTACGAAAAAATAGTTTAGGAAAAGCCGTCCCAAAATACAAAAGTGCACCAAAGCAGCCAAATATCGCACCGCTCGCGCCTGCTGAAATATTTTGACTAAAAAGAAGACTAGCAAAGGAACCGCAAAAACCAGCAAATACATAGATGAACAGAAAACGGCTGTTCCCAAAGAGTCTTTCTACCGTTAACCCAAGGTAATATAAAGCAAATGTATTCATGACTAAATGCAGAATGCCAATATGAAGAACGATTGGTGTGAACAGTCGCCACCATTCTCCCTCTAAAATTAGCCAATTTGCTTTTGCACCAAACTCTATTAAAACAGACGTATTGGTGCTTCCTCCTGCTGCCTCCATAAGGATAAACATAATTATCTGAATAGCAATAAATAAATAAGTAAACCGTGGTTTTCCATTTTCAAATAATGCCTTTTCAGATTTTACCTTTTTTCTCGCTGTAGACAGAGCAGCCTGTTTTTCAGCTTCGATGTCCTGTTCCGCGTACTCTTCCTTCCAAATGAAAGGAATAGACTCATTCATAAACGCTTCAATCGTTTGCACCTGGTTTTGCCGATCACAAATCAATGAAGTTATTTTGGTCTTTTCACCCTTTGGATGTAACAATGGTTGATTAATATAATTTTCATAATCATCAACAGGCGGGTACGGAGTCACATATATATTTAAAACATCCATTGATCTTTTATGCAGCTGCTTGCGAATGCTTTCACCATTCGCTAAAGTAAGTTGAATATCACGTTGCATCCAATTACTCCAATCTAAATTATAGAGGAGTATCCGAATAACCTGTGCTTTCTTATTTTCCATTTTCTCAAGCCATAGCTCTTTTTGACTTTTAGAAAGCTGGATGATGCGATATTCATGCTCACTTATGTAGTAGTTAGCAAGTCTCCAGAATATAAATTCCTCTTGAAAGCTCAAATTTCCCCCTACTTTCTTTATCACCTTTACTAGTTTATTTTTACTATAGGCAATCTTTAACCGTTTTGTAAAGCGATATTATCTTTCATCCCATTCAAACAAAAAAGACCCGAATGGGCCTTCAATCGATCAATGAATTATATTGGCTTTGGACCCTGTGAAAAGACAGAACCCATCATGCGATTTCTAATTGCGGGAATATTCATGAGTGACCTTACAAAAAATCTCCGCATCATTGAATTGCCAAGTAATGCATTTATGACACGAAAACGTTTTTGAAATAAATAATATCCACCCATTCCTATTGCAACTATTGATAAAATTCTACCCATAATGATCCCTCCTTGCACTAGTTTGAGATAAAAGAATGAGTATTATCCCATAGAAATAGAGGAAAAAAATGGCTGTTACTTTTTACAGACCTGTTTTAATTCGCTCCGCTTAAGAGAAGGCTGATCACTAAAATGAAAAAAACAGATAAAAAATTAACCACATCATTATTTAAAATGGAAAATCCTTTAATCAATCTTGTATTCTGACCACAATGAATCATTTTTTCCGTTTTAAGGCCACAATGTGGACACTGATACCCTGCTTGAACAAAAGCACCAAGAAACGTATCAATGATGTTCCCGCAAAAGCCGAGGATAAAAATAAATAGAAGTTCATTCAGCTCCAGGTGAAGAAGAAGAAACGCACCAGTCGCAACCAAAAGGGACCCTGCCGCTGCAGCAGACGTTCCTAAAAGGCTGACGGCGCCTGATGTCCCCCTGGCAACCCGTTTGAATGATTTAACATCGACCGGTCTTCCCTTACTCATTGAGCCAATTTCGGATGCCCATGTATCAGAGTTGGAAGCAGCAAGACAAATACAAAAGCCAATAACCCAGTCAAAATCATTTGAGTAGTAATACATCGCACTCGATATAGCTGCTAGTCCGCCATTAGCTATCACCTGCTGCCAATCCCGCTGGGAGCCCTTCACAAGGAGTTCTTCTGCTCGTTCTTTTTTAACACTTTTTATTTTGGACCATAAACTTGAACTCCCAAAAAATAACCCGAGGATAATTAACCCTTTCACTCCAAGTCCTAACGTAATTAGTGAACCGATTATAAAAGCAGCGGCAGCACCCGAGATGGTTAACAGCCTTGTGAAATATCCTGCAAAGACGGTTACTAAAATAATGAACACCGTAACGAACGTCATGAAGTAAAAAAGCTCCCTTCATTTGTAATAATTCGTTCTACAGGTAAATCATGTGGCTCCGTTGGCAGCTGCTTTACCATTTGCACATGAAAAGCAAGGGACAAAGTCTTTCCATGATAGTTCTGCAGGAAGCGATCGTAATAGCCTCCACCAACACCTAATCGATAACCATCTTCAGTAAAGGCCAGGCCTGGTACAATTAGAAGGTCAATCATATTTGGATCCACTCTTTTTGTTTGTTCTTCAATTGGCTCCAGTAAGCTGTAATAAACCGACTCTAACTGATCGAAACGCTCTAATATTCGAAAATCCATCTGTTTTTCTTTTGGAAGACATTTAGGAATCACAATCGTTTTCTTTAACTCCCATGCTTTACGGATAATTTGATATGTATCAACTTCAGGTGGATTGGAAATCGTAATACCGATTGTTTGAGCAGACTTCCAAAATGTATCCTGGTAAAGCTTTTGAGCAATCTGATAGGAATAATGCTCATAAAAAGCCTTTGGAGTAGCCTGTAATTTTTCTTTCATTTTCTTACGAAATGCGTTCTTATCAATCATGTTTTTCTTCCTTTCTCAGTAGAGAAAATTGAATAAAAAAATATAACAAAAAAACAGCAGGAAATCCTGCTGCTTATTTTGTTTCACGATGTGCAGTTGTACGCTTTTCTCTTGGGCAATATTTCTTAAGCTCAAGACGATCTGGATTATTCCGTTTATTCTTTTTTGAAATATAGTTACGGTCTCCACACTCAGTGCAAGCTAACGTAATATTTACACGCATGTTTATTTCCCTCCAAACTATATAAAGCTCGTTCGTTCATACGACTTTTCTATAATATCATTTTTTATTTAGAAATGCTAGTATGTTTTTAAAAAGTAGGTGCTTTATTGATGGTGTTTTCTGGTATGCAGGGTTTTATTATATACAAGTAGCGTTTCTTCTGCAGCCGCCTTCCAGCTAAAGCGGCTTTGAACCGCCCTTTTACCATTTATACCTATTTTTTTAGCTAAGTCAGGGTTTTCTAATAAATAAATAATTTGGTCAGCTATATTCACGCTATTTGCCGGTTCGATGAGTACTCCCGTTTCTAAATGTTGAACAATGCCCTTTAATCCACCTGTATTAGATACTAGTGTAGGCTTTCCTGCCTGCATAGCTTCTAAGGCAACAATTCCAAATGGCTCATACAAGCTTGGAAAAACAGCCATTTCAGAAAGCTCTAACAATGCATTTCGCTTTTTATCATCAATAAAGCCAATAAAATATACCGTATCTGATAATTGCATCTCGGACACTTTGCTGCGATAAACCTCAAGCATCGGCCCTTTCCCAGCAATAATAAAAGAAACGTTTATTCCTTTTCTCTTCAAGACTGCGGCTGCTTCAATTAAAGTATCGTAGCCTTTTTCCTTTACCATTCTTCCAATCGAAAATATCATTTTACGATCAGATTCAATTTGAATATCTGCTAAATAGTCCATATTTTTGTCATCCGCACTACTATCACAGTCAATTCCATTTGGAATCGTTACCAGTTTTTCATCTACAGCCTTAAAAAGCTTCTGTACCTCCGCTTTCATAAAATCACTACAAATAACCACTTGATCAGACTGGTCTACAAGCTGTTTTTCCTTATTATGTATAAAACGCTGCAGTTCAGTATATATACCACTATTTCGACCATATTCTGTGGCATGGATGGTTGTAACTAAAGGAAGATGTAAATTCTTTTTTAACGAAATCGCTGCTGCCCCGACAAGCCAGTCATGCGAATGAACACAGTCAAAGGATTTGTCAGCTGTTAATGCTGCCGCTTTCTCGGCAATCGCAATATTTAAACCAGCTATCCATAACAGAAAGTCCTTTTCATTTGCTCTCAGCGGTTTTACTCGATGAATAAATACACCATCCATTTGTTCCATTACTGGCAATGATTCGGCTCCTGCGGTAATGACATGTATCTCATGTCCTTTCTCTGCTAAATGTTTTGTTAGTCCATGAACATGCCTTGATAATCCCCCGACAATATGTGGTGGAAATTCCCAAGTCAAGAACAGTATCCTCATATGTTCCTTTGTTGGCTGTTCTTTCAAGTTGATTTCAGCTGTAGACGTAAAAGAATCTTCGTTACATTCATTATCATCTGCTGTATTCAAGGTGCTATTTACACCTGCAGAGACAAGGGAATTCACCCACCACCACTGTGATAAATAACCTTCAGTAACGGGCTGCCTTGTTAGCAAAGCCGATAATTTTATCCACTCATGCAACAGTTCCGTTAATACTTTCGTTTCATCCATCAAAAATTGCATAATCGAATCGGTGATAGAAAATAAATGGTTCTCGTCCTTCCATTGAATTGAGTCAGAATGAAGTATTGTACTAATACTTGGTAAAAAAGGGTTGCTCATGACCTATCATCCTTTTTTAAATTACTTTCGTAATAACTATATGTACTTACATGATCTGCCCATTCCGGTTGCACATGCTCCAAGGTATCAATTACCTTTTCATCCAATTCCCCAAGATTTCGGTTTCCATTTGGGATGTGGACTGAATTAGAACGTAGTAATGGGAAAAATTTATCGTCTGATACAACGATGCCCATCTCAACTATATAAATGCAATCGGACTTCAGCTTCGTAAGTAACGACACTGCCTGTCCATCCTGAAGCTTCAGCTCTTGAATAGGATGAACAGTACTAACATGACAAAGTATCTGTGTACCATCATAGATCCTTAATACCTTTTGAAAGCTGTTAAAGGGTTTATCAAAATAACTTGAGACAAGATCTTTTTTTACATTTAATACATGCCAAAAAACAAACAGTTTATTCCCGGATAAAATCCATGCTGTAAGATGTTCTGCTTCTGCTTTGCCCAACTTTTTCCGATTCAGATAACGATTTTGAATAATGTTTTTCATGAATAGTTTGCTTTGTTTTCTTTTTCCCTCAACTTTTGTCTCTTCACTTTTTTTATATTTCTTCCATTGGTATTGTACTTTACCAACTGTTGTATCTAATTCATCAGCTATTTTACGAAAAGAAAGACCACTACTTCTAAGTTTCATAATCTCTTCTATCATGTGCACACCTCTTTAAAAAAAAGAACGTAATTACTAAATATCAGAATATAATTACTATTTTGTTTAATGGTATCAGATATTAGGGCAGCCGACAACAAACGGTTTTGTCGAAATGCTTAATTACAGCTACTTTCATTTGATGGTCTAACGAAATTTTTAATGAAATTGTCGAATTTTGTCAAAGATAATGTTAAAATTAGGATTGCAGCTTACAGAATGAGGTGACAGAATGAGTACACTCTTAATCAGCCTTTTAATTGTCTCACTTTTCCTTATGTTCCTGTCTTTTTTTCTAAAAGATCCTTATAAACAGCTTCGTGAAGAAATTGATCAGCTCAATATGAATCAGCTTCAGGAAATGTATCAAATTAAAAAGAAATTAAAAATATTAGAAGAAGAACTCCTAGTAAATGATATTGAACTGTCACCCACACTTTCGAAAATCGAATCAAATCATACAGCAGTCCATGAAATCATAAAAAATCAAGTACGCTCACTGGCCGGGCAAGGGACACCAATTGATCAAATAGCTAAACAGTCATCATTACCTATCAAGGAAGTTCAAGCGATTTTAATGGAATATGGATTTCGAGGCAAAATAAATGAATAAACGAAGTCTACGTTCCTTTGCCTTTGGTATATTTATGACTGTCAGCATCATTGGGTGCTTCTCCTTTTTCCAGAAGGAACCCAAGCAGCAGGAATCAATCCCAATGAAGGATGCAAAGGCTCTTTTGGAAAAGTCAGGTTATGTTATTCTGCCTGTAACGGAATATGAGGAATTACAAAAGCAGACTCCTATTCAAGAAAAAGAAGAAGCCGTACAAAATGTTCAAGAAGCTGACCCTTCTGTGGATTCAATCAAGAATTATCAGCTTGAAATTACGGAAGGACTCGCCCCAAATGACATTGCCGCCAAGTTGGCTGAAAATCAAATTATTAAGAATGAAAAGGAGTTCACCGATTTTCTCATTAATCAAAACTATCATACAAAGATTCAGCTTGGCTCATTTCCATTAACAAATCAAATGAGCTATCAACAAATAGCTGACATTATTACAAAAAGATAAGGAACAGCTTTTTTCGGCTGCTCCTTATCTTTTTAATTATTAAGGTCATAATGTTTCCCTTTTACTAAATAAAACACATATTCCGCAACATTTGTGATATGGTCGGCCGCTCTTTCTAAGAAACGGCAAATAAAGAGCAGCTGTGAAATCTGAGAAAGACTTTCTGGCTTCTCAGCGCTTAGCTTTAGTAACTCCTGAATGGTTTCGCCATATAAAGAATCTACTTCATCATCCATTTCAGCTACTTTTTTTGCCAGCTGTGTATTTTCTTCCTTATAGGCCTCTAAACCTTCCTTTAACATTACAGCTGTAATTTCATACATTTTCTTTAGATGAATAATTGGTTTGACATGCGGTTCCTGCCCGATTCGAATGGTAGATTTAGCAATATTCACGGCAAAATCAGCAATTCGTTCAATATCCGTTGCAATTTTAATCGCAATAATAATCCGGCGTAAATCAATGGCAACTGGCTGCTGTTTTGTAATTAACAGAATCGCAAATTCATTAATTTCCTCATATAAAATATCCGCTTTTGTATCATCATCCATAATTTCTAGAGCAAGGTCAATATTATGTGATTCTAAAGCTACAATTGATTGTGCAAGTGCATGGTCTGCAAATGTAACCAGTTCAACCAGCTTATTTTGTAATTCCTTCAAATCATCTTCAAATTTCCCGCGTACTACCACTTCTTTTGCCCCTTTCACTTTCACTTTCTCCCCGTTCAATCATTTTATTTTATGTAAGTTTCTGCTGATTATTAGTATTCTCAATTAAAACTGCATGATTAATAATACAGACGTTGCGGCTATTACAGCAACGTCTGTACCCAAAGATCCTTATCCAAATCGACCGGTAATATAATCTTCTGTCCGCTTATCAGAAGGTGTAGAGAAAATCTTATCTGTTTCATCAAATTCTACAACTTCACCATTTAAGAAAAAGGCAGTTTTATCAGAAATACGAGCGGCTTGCTGCATATTGTGTGTCACAATGATGATACTAAACTGCTTTTTCAATTCCTGAACAAGCTCCTCTACTTTTAAGGTAGAAATCGGGTCAAGTGCCGAGGTTGGTTCATCCATTAAAATGACATCAGGTTCAATCGCAAGGCAGCGAGCAATACAAAGACGCTGCTGCTGACCACCAGAAAGACCGTATGCATTTTCTTTTAATCGATCCTTTACCTCATCCCAAATGGCTGCCCCTCTTAAGCTCTTTTCAACAATTTGATCGAGAATTTTTTTATCACGAATTCCATGTATTTTTGGTCCATATGCTACATTTTCATAGATGGATTTTGGGAATGGATTGGGCTTTTGAAACACCATTCCTACTTTTGTTCGTAATTCTTCCACTTCGTAGGATTTTTCAAAAATATTTCGACCGCGATAGTTGATTTCACCTGATGTCCTAACACTCGGTACTAATTCAATCATTCGGTTCAGTGTTTTAATATAGGTTGATTTCCCGCATCCTGAAGGACCAATTATCGCCGTTACTTCATTTTCCATAATATCAAGATCAATATTTTTCAGCGCATGGTTATCTCCGTACCATAAATTTAATTGACTAGTTTTATATACAACCTGTTTAATCTTGTTGTCCTCCTTCACACCAGGTGCGTTCCCTGCTCTTTCAATTGTTATATTCATATGAAATCCCCCTTCATCCTGTTACTTCATCCATTAATCAAATTCGCCCGTCGAATTTGCGCCCGGATTTTTATCGAGCTCGCTCGATAAATTGCCATAAAAAAATCCGAGGCATCCGCTGGAGGCTTAACTTCATTCATCCCCACTTATAGAGTAGGAAAGGATCTCAGCTGAATGAAGTTATAGTTACATTCTTTTTTGAAATTTATTACGTATTATGACAGCAATTGAGTTCATCACTATTAATAAAGCCAATAAAACGAGAATGGCTGCAGCAGCAAGTGCTTGAAACTCCACCTGCGGGCGACTCGTCCAGTTATAAATCTGCATCGGTAAAACAGTTAATGTATCCAAAAATGAATTTGGTAAAAAGGCAAGAAATAGCGGCAGTCCTAACACAACTAATGGTGCGGTTTCACCAATTGCACGTGACAACGCTAAAATAGCACCCGTTAAGATTCCCGGAATAGCAGCAGGCATTACAACCCGAACGATGGTTTGCCATTTTGTTGCCCCCATTCCAAAGGAAGCCTCACGAAGTTGTTTTGGAACGGCACGAATCGCTTCTTGTGCAGCCACAATAATGACAGGAAGAATCAACAAACTCATCGTTAAACCAGCTGATAGTACACTTGTTCCTAATGCAAGTGCTCGGACAAATATGGTTAATCCTAATAAACCAAATACAATGGAAGGAACACCTGCAAGATTGGAAATATTAATTTGGATAAACGTTGTAAACCGGTTCTTTTTCGCATATTCCTCTAAATAAATAGCGGTACCCACCCCTAGGATGAGAGAAACAGGCGCAACGACAAACATAAGCCATATCGTCCCATTTAAGGCAGTGTAAATTCCAGCCGATTCTGGCTTTCTTGACGGTAAGCTGTTCAGAAACTGCCAATCTAAATAGCCTGCCCCTTGTGTAATCACTCGATATAATAATATTCCTAAAACAAGTAATCCAAACAGCGTTGCAAGGAGAAATATTCCTTTGAAGACTACGTTTTTAAATAATCTTGTTTTCATTTTTTGTTTAACGATCTCATGGTCGATTAACTTCATCTTAATATTCCTCCTTGAAACGGCGAGAGACATACTGAGCTAGCAGGTTCATCACTAACGTAAATAGGAAAAGTGTAAATCCAACTGCGTAGATACTGTAATAAATCGTTGTACCGTAACCTGCATCCCCTTGGCTTACTTGAACAATATAAGCTGTCATTGTTTGAATGGAGCTTGTAATATCCCAGCTTAAATTAGGTGTTGATCCGCCAGCCACTGCAACAATCATCGTTTCGCCAATGGCACGAGAAACACCTAGTACGATGGATGCTACAATTCCGGAAATAGCTGCAGGAAGTACGACTTTTAAGGCAACCTCTAGTTTGGTTGAACCTAATCCTAATGCTCCTTCTCGCATGGCCTGTGGTACAGAAGACATGGCATCCTCTGAAAGAGAGGCAATCGTTGGAGTAATCATAATCCCAATTACAATCCCTGGACTTAACGCATTGAATATTTCAAGTGACGGAAATACTTGACGCAATATAGGTGTTACAAATGTTAATGCAAAGAAACCATATACTATGGTTGGAACACCAGCAAGAACCTCCATTATTGGTTTAATAATACGGCGCGCTCTCTCTGATGCATATTCACTTAAATAAATGGCCGTTGCCAGTCCGATTGGAACAGCCACAATAACGGCAATAATCGTAACCTTTAATGTTCCAGAGACAAGGGGCAAAATCCCAAATGAACCTGGATTCGAGAAAGGATACCACTTTTGTGCAGTCAAAAATTCACCTATCGGTACTCGCTCAAAGAAAATAAAAGTTTCGAATAAGAGTGTAAATAAAATACCAATCGTCGTTAATACCGACACACAAGCAGTAAGTAATAGTACAACAGGCATAACATTGTCCATTGAAAATGCTTTTCTTTTTTTCCTTTTTTCCACAATCATCTCTTGGACTGACAATGAATGATTATCTCTAGTAGCCAAAATGAAAACCCCTTTCATCCACACGACAATATGAGAAGCACTTTAAAAACGCTTCCCAGGACAATAACAAGAGGTGATTCGCTCGGGATAGGAACCATTATCGCCGAGCGGATTCACATCTTTTGATATTGCAAATCTTAAAATCCTTATTTTAAACCTTCAAGTGTTGATAATTGATCATCATAAGAAGGAAGTTTTACATAACCAACGTCTTCTGAAAGTTCTCCTGCATTTTCTAACGTGAATTTAACGAAATCATAAATTTCTTCTTTTTTCACTGATTCATTCTTAACATAGATGTATAGCGGGCGTGATAATGGTGAATATTCTCCGCTTTCAACTGTTTCATTTGTTGGTTCAACAGGTCCATTACCGCCATCAACCGGAACGACCTTTAATTTGTCCTTGTTTTCAGAATAGTACGCATAGCCGAAGTAGCCGATTGCGTTTTTGTCACCTGTAACACCCTGAACAAGGACATTATCATCCTCAGAAAGAGTTGCTTTTTCAACAAGCGGCTTTTCTTCTAAAATGACTTCATCAAAGTAATCAAATGTTCCTGAGTCAGTACCAGGAGAGTAGAATTTGATTTCTTCTTCAGGCCAGCCTTCGCGAATATCAGACCATTTTTTCACAGTTCCATCTTCAAGCCACATTTTCTTCAGCTCATCAATTGTTAAAGAATCAACCCAGTCGTTTTCCTTATTTACAACAATGGATAAACCATCCTTTGCAATTTCAAATTCAGTATATGCAATTCCAGCTTCTTCTAACTGTGCTTTTTCCTCATCTTTAATTGGACGGGATGCATCACTAATATCCGTTTCTCCTGCAATAAACGCTTTAAAACCGCCGCCTGTACCAGAAGAAGCAACAGACACCTTCATACCCGGCTGGACTAAATTATACTCTTCCGCAACAGCTTCCATGATTGGGAAAACAGTTGATGAACCATCAATATTTACTGCACCTTCAAACTGTTTCTCAGCTTGTTCAGTAGAAGTCCCCTTGCCTTCTGATTCTGTCCCGCTGTTTTGAGGTCCACATGCCGTTAAAGCCAATGCTCCAGAGATAGCAGCTGTAAGTGCTATGTACTTAAAACTTTTCATTTGTGTATTTCCCCCTAATTGTTCGTTGATTTTTGATTTGTCTCACAAGTTATACATTAAAGGTTTTCTGTTAATGATGTTTTAATGGTTTGTAAAGCTTTTGTAAATTCGCAGAAACGTGTATAAATTTGTCGAAGATGAGCAGTTTACATCATGATTTTTCATACTGTATTGAATGTAATATTCATTATTTTGCACAAAAAAAATCCTGCCATTCTATTCTGGCAGGATTCATTCATATATCATTTATTGCTGTGTATTTGTTTGTTCAGTTTGTTCAGTTTCTTCACCATTCTCAGTCTCCGAATTATCTTCAACGGTTGTACCAGCTGCTCGCTGTGCTTTTAATTCAAAGTACGTATCCATAACTCGCTCACCAATTTTTAAATTGGCTCTGTTGTCAGTCCCACCCGTATAGGCCCATGGTACGATGACCGCCATAGCAATTTCAGGATTTTCAGATGGAGCGTAGCCAACAAGACTTAAGTTCATGACTTGTGTCATTTTATATTTTTTTAGCGGACCATCATAGAAAGACTCGGCTGTACCAGTCTTTCCTGCAGGTGAATAGGCTTTGCCGCCAAAAAAGCCGTTTGCTGTTCCACCCTGCTCCTGCATTACCTTTTTAAACCCAAGTTGTACACGTTCAATCCATCCAGGCTCTAAATCCAAACGATTTAATACCTTTGGCTGGATTTCCTGCACAATTGGACCAAGTTCATTATCGAGCTGCGGCTCCCGAATCTCTCTTACCATATGTGGTTCCATACGGCTGCCGCCATTAGCAATAGTTGATACATATTGTGCAAGCTGCATAGCTGAATACGTATCATATTGTCCAATGGAAAGGTCCATCAAGAATCCTGGTAAAGTATTTGAACCTTTAAATCCGTTCTGCTCACCAGGTAAGTCAATTCCAGTTCGTACTCCAAGACCAAATTGTGCAAAGTGTTGACGAATTGTATTAAAGGCTTCCGTATTGATTGGAAGTGCTCCATGTGGAATATATTTTCCTTCACCTATTTTAATAGCTGTATGGAACATATACACGTTTGATGAATACTTTAGGGCATTAACATCGTTGATGGTACCAAAGTTCTTCCAGGATTTCTTGGGCCGAGGTGTCCCAGCAAGATAAAGTGGAGCATCGTAAAAACTTGACCCCGGTTTAATTACACCTGTCTGATAACCTGTTAAAATGGTGGCCCCTTTCACTGCAGAACCGACATTATAGGTTGTCGTGAACGTTCCCAGTGCATCGTCCTGCATTTCAGTTTTCCCTGTTTCCTCGTTTCTTTCAATCTTTTTCCCTGCCAACGATTTAATTTCACCTGTATTTGGGTCAATTAAGACAACGTAAGCACGATCTAATAAACCCGTTCCAGGGTACGATTTAGCTGACCAAAGTTCTTCTTCAATAATTTTTTCAACAGCTAACTGTAAATCCATATCAATCGTTAAGACAAGGTCCTTTCCTCTTTGCCCCTCTGAAATCACTTCAGTACTGACGATATCACCCGATTGATCAGTGATATTTTTCACCTTTGCCTTTTGACCGTGCAGTACATCTTCATACTGCTTTTCAAGATAACTTGTGCCAACACGGTCATTTCGACTGTAATCTCTTGATAAGTAATAGTCGATTTCTTCAGCCGGAAGGCCTTTATCAGAGGTAGTCACACCACCAAGAACAGAACGTAATGTATCGCTAAAAGCATAGGACCGTTCCCAATCCGTTGTTGTATCCACACCAGGTAGCAGATTCAGATTTTCACTTACAACGGCAAATTCCTCCGGTGTAACCTCCTTATTTTTTACAATTTGCGGCGTGAATTTATATCCACTCACAAACTCCCGATATATTGCAATAATCTCAAGTTCATCTTCTGTTAGACTATTTAAATCTTCTTCTGTAATACGATCAAGCGTCAATTGGTAGACCTTTTTATCATATTCATCATCTTCATATTTTACCTTCAGCTTTTCAAGTTCTTTTTCGGGAACCTTTTTTTCTGCTTCTTTTGGATTTGTCACGATCCAGTAATCCTTCATATCCCTTTCTGTTACTTTATTAGTATCTTTATGAATTAGTTTTGCTAGTCTTTCTGCGACTTGGAGCATTTCTTTTTGACTTGCTCCATTATTCGTATAGGTAATCGCATTTTCAGGAACATTGTCAACAACAATTTTCCCATTTGTGTCAAACATTTTCCCTCTTGGAACCGGATTATTGACAGTAACGTCCTCAGTTCGTTCAATTTCCCGTTTATAATCTTCTCCGTAGACAATTTGGACAACGCCAAGGCGGAGAATTAAAACTGAAAATAACAAGAACACAACAAAAAACAACATATTCAACCGAAAAGGAACTTGGGTCTTTTTCTTTTTCTTCTTTTTATTATCCAATGTGAAACACACTTCCCTTACTAATCCTTACTCATCGTTCTAATATTAAAAGAAAAACGATTAGAATACCACTAAAAAAGCTATTTCTTCGCGAGGTAATTAATTCAAACAGTAAGCATAAAAAAAAGAGGTCTTAAGCCTCTTTTCTTTGCGGCAGGTTCAGTCGAACACGCCTAATGAACAAATAAATCAGTGAGTGCCCCGCCCCTAAGGCTAGGAAAAGAATTGGAAGTCCTTGCTTTGCGTCCATCATTTTTACCATTAACATAAATAGAAGTATGGAAACAACTCTTCCGGAATTAAGAAAAATTTCTCGAACCACTATGTATTCGATTCTCATTTCCGCTGCTTTCCATCCGCTCCCAATTACATCATATGTAATAGAAAGGTATGGTACAAGGAGCAGCGGATAAGCAATGGCTATTGTAGCTGCATAAATAAGTAATTTTGTATACGTAACATCAAAGGCAATTAGAAAAATAGCTCCGTACAGCATCAACCCACCAAGAAGGATTGATTTTAAACGCTGTTCTTTCTTGATTAACCTTGAAACAGCAAAATAGGCAAGAAAAGACACACCCGAATTAATAAGTCCATAGGTTCCTAACGCCATTTCAGTCCCAGTCGAAAGAAAGACAAGCACTGAAATCATGAAGGCAAATATCCCTTCACGGAGTCCTTGGAAAAAATGCGCATTCGTCACCATTCTCCAATTTATACTGTGTTTTCTCTCAGTGAGAATTCGTTTAAAACAGTATTTTCCATTTGCAGGTCTTCGCTTTAGTGAAAAGCTTAAGAATACAGCCAAGGCAAACAGCCCTAATGAAATTCCAAAAACGATGGAATAGCCGCTGAATTTTTCTAATCTTGAAATGATAAAGCCGGCAGCAAATGGTCCAATCATTCCACCAGCAGACGTAAGTATCCCGAGAAAACCATTAAAAAAGTCTCTCGTTTCAGGTTCTGTAATTTCAAATGTTAAGACATTAAAGGCGAGCCAATAGAATCCATACCCCATTCCTAGTAGTGCACCAAGAATTAATAAATATTTAGATGCAGATGCCCCAAATGCCAAAACACTTAAATAAAAAAGGGCGAGAAAGATGACTCCGATCCTTAATACGATCACTCTGTCTATCTTTTTTGCCCATCTGCCGGCAAGAATAAAGGTAAAAGGCTGCGCTACAGTCACAGCTAAGTTATACAGTCCGATATCAAGCAGCTCTCCTGTCTGCTTCCAGAGAAAGATATTTACAAATGTATTGGACAGGGCTACACTCAAGGAATATAAGCCTCCAATTAACAGCAGAAGGGTTAAATCCTTCGTTAAGTCGATATCACCAATCAAATGTTTTTTTAATGTAGTCATAGAAAAACTCCCTTTTGTATCTAAAGGGTAGTTTTTACAATACGGCTCGAGTTATGCAAAAAACAAAGAAAGACCAGCAAAAGTTTCTTTTTGCTGGTCTTTCTTATTTGATTGCTATTAATTATTTTGCTGCTTCGTAACGTTTTGTAACCTCTTCCCAATTAATAACATTGAAGAATGCATTAATATATTCAGGACGACGGTTTTGATATCTTAAATAGTAAGCATGCTCCCAAACATCAAGGCCAAGGATTGGAGTTTTGCCTTCCATTAATGGAGAATCTTGGTTTGGAGTGCTTGTTACTTCTAGGCTGCCATTGTTAACAACTAACCAAGCCCAGCCTGAACCAAAACGAGTTGTTGCAGCTTTTGCAAATTCATCTTTAAAGCTTTCGTAGCTGCCAAATTTGCTGTTAATTGCTTCAGCAATTGCACCTGTTGGCTCTCCGCCACCATTTGGTGAAAGAATTTGCCAGAATAAAGAGTGGTTAGCATGTCCGCCACCATTATTACGTACAGCAGTACGAGCTGCTTCAGGAACAGCATCTAAATTTGCAATTACTTCTTCTACAGACTTCGAAAGAAGCTCAGTGTTACCTTCTAACGCATTGTTTAAATTTGTAACATATGTGTTATGGTGTTTTGTGTGGTGAATATTCATTGTTTCTTTGTCAATATGAGGCTCTAGAGCATCATATGCATAAGGTAATTGTGGTAATTCAAATGCCATGTTAAAATTCCTCCAAATATCTTTTTTATTTGTCTTTAGTTTGTTCACGAAAAATCCATAAACACTAAAGGTCTACAATTAGATTACCAAATTCATCTAATTTTTATCAAATAATACGACTTCATTTTTGACACAATTTTCTTTTTGTATTCATTAGGCTACCTTTTCCTGCAAATGGATAAAATTCATTAACAAGATATTATCTGACTATAATACCTTTCATAGTAAAAATTCGAAAAATTGTCATGAATCGTCAAATAAGCATCCTGTCAACGATATTAGTCATATCTATCAGTTTTCACTCCCATTAATTACCATACAGTTATTGAACCACACCCTCTTTTTTGATTTAATCAAGTTAGAAGGAAAAAGGGGTGCAGCAGCTATGTTTGAAGTAAAGGAATTAAACATTTCCCTTTATAGTCTATTAATACAGTACTTTATTGACAAAGAGCCCATACAAAGATTCCCTGCAGGCTCCTACTTATTTCAAGAAAAAGAAGAAGTGGAAAATATTTACTTGTTACTTAACGGAAGTGTTTCAGTAGGACGTGTTCATGTTAAAGGAAAAGAATTTATTCTTAAAATATTAAGCGGCGAAGAATTAATCATTGAGTATGAACTATTTAAACGAAAGCCTACTTATCACTTTTTCGCAAAAACATTATCCAATTGTGAAATGCTGGTAATTAAGAAATCGCAACTAGAAGAATATGCGTTAAGAGAACCGGATGTATTAGGCGCACTAACGAATTGGCTGAGTGTCCGCTATATAAAATCGATGATAAAATGTCAGGATTTAATTATGAATGGAAAAAAAGGCGGACTATACTCTATTCTTATTAGACTATGCAATAACTATGGTATTTTAACTGAAAACGGTATTCTCATTGACTTACCTATCACCCATCAGGAGCTGGCAAATTTAACATTTGGAACACGGGAAGTTATCCAAAGAATGCTAAAGGAACTCCGCGAAAAGAATGTTCTAATTTATGAAAACCAACGTTTTACAGTGAAGAATTTGGCCTATTTAAGGCAGGAAGTAGATTGTCAGCACTGTAGTAAGGAAATCTGCGGTATTAACTAGCATTCAAACAAAAACCGAGGGTGTAATAAGCACCCTCGCTGCTTTTTGTTATTAAATCACCCAAATAAAGTAAAGAATCATTACAAGCTGGATGATCCCTTTCGTCACCACACTGCTGATAAATCCTATTACAGACCCAAACCCAATTTTCACGGCTTCCTTCACAGTAGTTCTATGTACAACCAGCTCGGCAATCACAGCACCAATAAACGGACCAAGAATAATCCCAAGAAACGGAATGATAAAAGGACCTATAAGCAATCCGATTGTACTTCCCCACACTCCTGCTTTTGAGCCGCCAAATTTTTTTACTCCAATCATATTAGTGATATAATCTGCCCCGAATAATAGTAATACAAATAAACCTTGGATCACCCAGAAAATCCAGTTAAAAACATCAAACGAGAACAAAAAACCATACAATAGAAAACCAACAAAGATGAATAAAACACTAGGTATGATTGGATAGATTAATCCAACAAATGCCACAACAAATAAAAGGACTATTAATCCCCAATAAACATATTCCATATACGACCTCCTGCAAAAATACGACTCCTGTTTGTATACGATTAGAAAATGAAAATGATCTCATATTTTCACATTTTTTCTTTAAATTGTACATTTATAATGGGGAAGGTTACAATAAGAGGTGAATTTTTACCAGGGGTGTGCCAAAATGAATATATTTAAACAACTAATCATGAGTCTATACTCTCCAAAGGATATTGCAGCGTTTCGCCTGCAAGGGATTGGAAAAACAATCTTATTTGTATTTTTTTTAACTCTTCTTTCTGTGTTGCCTAGCATTTATTACTTTAGCACTTCCTTAATGACTGGATTAGATGCGATTGAAGAGACAGTTCAAAGTGAAATTCCTACGTTTTCAATCAATAATGGAGAATTAATAATGAAGGAAAACGCACCAATTACTATCAAAAACACAAATATGACAATCATTTTTGATAGTACAGGTACTCTTGATCAAACGGATGTGTCGCGATCTGAAAATACAATCTTTTTCTTAAAGAATGAATTAACATACAACTTCACAGGTCAAACACAAGCATTTCCGTATTCCATGCTTGGAGATACTGCAATCACGAAAGAGGATTTCTTATCAATGATAAACTCATTAGATTCTCTTTTACCAGTAATGATTCCTATAACTGTGATTGTTATTTACCTCATTTCAGCAGCCATCAAATTTATTGAGATAACTGTCTTAGCTCTCTTTGGACTTGCCCTAAAAAACCTGCTTGGAAAAGATATTCAGTACAATCATTTATTTCGAATGGCGGCTTACTCTGTAACACTGCCTACTATCTTCTTTACAATTATGGACAGCCTACATACGATTGTTCCTAGCGGATTTATCATCCATTGGTTTGTCGCTATTATGATGCTAATGCTCTCTATTAGGGAAATCCACTCCGTTCATGTAGAAAAAGACTAAACGAGTATGTAAAAAAAGAAACTCATCATAGCATATCTGACTAGGATAAGTTTCTTTTTTTTGCTCTATTTTTATTATGATGCTATCGTGACTAATAGGAACTCCACCTTTACTATCGAAAGCAAAGCGTCCTTTTTACTCTCCTGCTGGAACTTTTGCCTTTAATTTATCTGGTTTTCTTTTAATTACCGTTTTTCTAATTTCCTCATCCCATGAAATTTTAATATCTCCATTCGTTACGAATGTTTGACAGCCTAAACGATATCCCTGCTCGAGCAGCTCATCACCTAATTTTCTTCTTTCCTGCACTTTTACATTATCTAAAAACTCAGCGCCTTCTTCGATTTTACAAACACAATTACCGCAAATTCCTCCGCCGCATCGATTTGGCAGCTCCCCATCATAACGCAGGGACATTCTTAGAACACTGGAGTTTTCAGGTACTTCTATTGTTTTCTCGCTTGTCATAAAGTGAATTTTTGGCATAATGTATTTCCTCCCATTTATCAAGTAGAATACTTATTTTAATTTTCAGAAAAATTAACGCATAAAATCAGACTATTTTTTTAGTCTTTCTTTCAAATTATTCATATAGCTTGTGTAGGCCTTTTTTGAATTCTCTATATGAATTTTCATGAGATATTCTGCCATTTCTGCTTCTTGATTCCGTAACGCTGTCATGATGTTAATATGTTCTTTTAATGATTCTTTTCTTCTGCCTGGAGTTTCATAGCCCATATTGGCAGACATATGAATATAGTCAATCAGACCTGATAAGATCTCATACAGTTTTGGACTTTTGGAAGCTTTATTAATAAGATGGTTCATTTGGATATGTTCAAGATTGAAATTATCTTCATTTTTTTCTTCAATTACCTTTAATTCTTGGATTTTTAAATCCAAAACTTTTTGCGTTTTACTATCCATTCTTTGTGCTGCCAGCTTTACAGCAAGCACCTCTAAAGAGGATAGTATCGTAAAAACCTCAATCACTTGCTCCTCGGAAATATTGGATACCACCACACCTTTCCTTGGAACCGTTTTGACGTACCCCTGGGATTCTAAGCGAAACAAGGCCTCCCTAATCGGTGTGCGGCTGATGTTTAACTTTGCAGCAAGTTCTCTTTCAATCAATCTGTCCCCCGCTTTATATGTACCTTCAAGAATTAAGTCCTTCAGATACAGATAGGCATGTTCACGAACAGATAGGAGGCTGTTTTCTTTCCACTGTACTTCCATTCACTCCCCCCCTTACTATTGTGTTCCTAATCAGCTGCCTGATAGAAACACTCCGCCATATATTAGAGCACCCATTATTACTAAAGAAGGATGGATCTTCCATTTGATCAATGTCAAGAAGCTTAGCACTGTTAACAATAATAAATGAATAATTCCGCTGCTTTGAAAAGCTGTTAGAAAGAATTGATAGGCCATTACTGCAAGAAGTACAGCAATAATAGGTTGAACAGATTTTGTCATTAACTTAACTTCTGCTGAATCTTTAAATAAATCAACAAACTTAAATAGAATAATGACCGCAATCGCTGATGGTAAAATTGTTCCTGCAAGTGCAATAATCGCTCCTAGTACTCCACCTATCTCATAGCCAATGAACCCAGCAAGCTTTGTTGCGATTGGACCTGGTAATGCATTAGCAATGGCTAATAAATCTCCGAATTCTGATAAAGACATCCAGCCATAATTATTCACTACTTCATTTTGGATTAACGGTATCGTTGCGGGGCCACCGCCATAGCCTAATAAATTTGATATTAAAAATGCCAGAAAAAGATCCCAATACATCATAAGCTTTTTTCCTTTCTCTCAATAATGACTTCCGTTGTCTTAGCAGCCTTTTTCTTCTGTCGTGCAATGAAAAACGCTGAAAGTAAGAAGGCTCCTATTAAGATCCCTGGATGAATTCCGATGATTTGCATCGTAACAAAGGAAATAACCGTAAAGATGATCATTTTTGACAAACCTAAACCCTTATGCCCTTTTTTATAAAAGCTATAAGCCATTTCCGCTAACATAAAGCCGATGACAGGAGTAACACCTAGAACCATACCACTGACAATTGGTGAATGACGATAGGCATAAAGTACTCCTAATAATCCAATTAAAGCAATAATTGATGGCAAAATATGAGCAAGAATGGCAACGATCGCCCCTAGGCCTCCTTTAACTTTGTAACCAATATATGCAGCCATTTTCGTCGCAATTGGTCCCGGTAAAGTATTTGCCAGCGCCAACACATCACCAAACTCATCTTCTGACATCCATTTGTATTTTTTTACAACCTCATATTCTATTAATGGAATGGTTGAAGGTCCTCCTCCAAATCCTGTTAAACCTGTACGGGCAAATCCAATAGATAATTCAACGTAAGGATTCAACCTCATCTCCTCTTTTCTTAAAAAAAAATAACAGTCTTTCTAACGCTCTATTTAATAAGGACCTCATTTCACCATAAGAGATAGAATGAATGAGGTCCCAGCTATTCTTATTTCTTTATATCTGCATCAGTAATAACTTCATAGCCTTTGTCTGCCACTAAATCTTGTAATGCTTTTAGTGCAGCTGTACCTACTGCAGTATCCTGCTCGCCGTTACCACCGCTTATGCCTACTCCACCTACTACCTCACCGTTAACAACGATCGGGAAACCGCCAACGAAAATAGCAAATTTGCCGTCAAGCATATGTTGAATTCCAAATGCTTCATTACCAGGCAATGCTGGTCCATTTGGCTCTTTGTTAAATAAATGTGTGGAACGTTTGTGACCCGCAGCTGTAAATGCTTTGGCAATCGCAATTTCAGGACCAGTGATACGTGCTCCGTTCATTCTTTCTAGCGCAATGACATAGCCACCATCGTCAACAATAGCGATTGTTTCTAACACATTGATTTCTTCTGATTTCTTTATAGCAGCCTCAATCATTACTTTTGCTTCTTCTAATTCTAATTTTAAAGCTGTCTTCATTTTTGTATTCTCCTCTATCTGTTTTCTTATTAGAACTTAGTAATTGATTTCCGTTCAAGAAACTTCGCGCACCTTAGGGCGACCGCCGAGCCTCCTCGACACTACGTGTCTGCGGGGTCTCGACTGTCTCGCTTCTCCCGCAGGAGTCTTCGTGCCTTCCACTTCAATCAACCTTATTAATAAACAATTTGCTTTAACAATAACCTTCTTAATTAGTAGCCAACATAGACTGTTTTTACTTGTGTGAAAAATTCCAATCCAACTCTTCCGGATTCACGGAATGTTGAAGTACTTGATCTTTTCACTCCGCCAAATGGAGCATTCATTAGATTACCAGTTGTCGTACGGTTTACTTTAACCGTTCCAGCTTGTATATCTTTTGTAAATTGATGTGCAGTCTTTAGGTTATTTGTAATAATAGAAGCAGATAAGCCGTATTCTACATCATTAGCAATCTCAATCGCTTCCTCGTACGAATTTACTTCAATAATGGCAATGACAGGACCAAAGATCTCTTCTTTAGCAATTCTCATACTTGGACGAACATCGGTAAAAATAGCTGGTTTAACAAAGTATCCTTTACTATACTCACCGTCTGTCAGCTGCTCACCGCCATATACAAGTGTAGCTCCGTCTTCTTTACCAATTTCAATATAGTTCAGAACATTCTTCAGCTGCTTTGCATTTGCTAACGGGCCAATTTTTACACCTGCTTCAAAGCCATTGCCTACTTTTAGTGCTTTTGTTTTTTCTATTAATTTTTCAACATATGCATTTTTTACTTCCTTCAGTACAATCACGCGGCTCGTTCCAGTACAAGCCTGACCTGTTAAAGAAAAACCACCGTTAACAGTCAATGTAGCAGCCTGCTCTACATCTGCATCATCCATGACAATAATAGGGTTTTTGCCGCCTAATTCCATTTGTGTTCTAGTTGTAAATGAAGATTTACTATGAATATCTTCACCTGCTGCTGTTGAACCAGTAAAGGTTACAGCCTTAATCGCTGGATGGGTAACCAATAAATCCCCTACATCAGAAGCTTTCCCCGTTACTAGATTAATAACGCCTTTTGGTATACCTGCATTATGTAATGCCTCAACAAGACGTACTGCTATAAGAGGGGTATCTGATGAAGGTTTAAAAACAACAGTGTTACCTGTAATTAATGCTGGAGCAATCTTACGAGAAGGAATCGAAATAGGAAAATTCCAAGGAGTAATGACACTTATAACCCCAAGTGGTTCTCTCTCAGTTGAAACTTTCATATTTGGATCATCATTTGGAAAGGTTTCTCCAGTAAAGGTTTGCCCTTCTACTGCGTAAAATCGTAGTGTTTGAGCTGAACGGATCACTTCATTCTTAGCATCTGAAACATGCTTTCCTTCTTCTCTAGTTAATTCTTCAGCAAGAGCGTCTGCATTCTCTTCAAGGATAGCAGCAGCTTTATTTAAGATAGCAGCACGTTTAGAAGGAGACGTAGCAGCCCAGCTTGGAAAAGCTTCAATTGCTGCATCAATAGCTTGCTTTACATCTTCTTCATTAGAGGCTTGAAAATTCCCAACAATATCTTCCGTATTAGCTGGATTAATATTGGCAAATGTTTTTTGACTTACAGATTCTGTCCATTCACCATTAATATAGTTGCTGAATGTTTCTACTTTTGTTGTAAGCACTCTATCACCTATTCCCTATTTATTATCATTTCGCAAAATTTATAAAAATGGGCCGTCATGTAGAATCTCGGTTAGAAGATTATATTTGACGGCCCAGAAGGGGAAGCTGTTAATCCCCCTCCTTAGTCATGACATTATTATTTATTTTCTACTAATGCACCAAGATCTTGTTCTAAGTACTCTCTATATAAACCATCCATGTACATTCTTCTCATGTTTGCACCTACACGAACAATTTCAATACAACGTTGTTGTAATTCTGGAGTATTCGCATGATCTAGAACGATTTTATAACCACGCTCACCGTGAATTTCATCTGATACGATGTGAAGATCAAAGAATTCGATTTCTTCATCTGTAAATCCGTATTGCTCACGTAGTGCTGGAGTTTGCTTACGGTAGATATCTGGTACTTGAGATTCTAATCCTACTACTAGTGCTGCAGTTGCTACAACAAAGTGTTCACGTGCTGCAACTGAGTAGCACCAGCTTTGAAGACCTAATGTTGTAGCTGCCATGTTTTTAGGGTCCTGAACTCGTTCACGAGTTGTGCCACATGCTTCAGCAAAACGGATTAATAGATCTGTATGACGGTCTGCAGCAATTTCTTCCTCATACATATTTTGTAGAGTGAAGTCTTTTGCTGACTCATACTCAGCGATATCTGGAGTATTGTGATAGATATAAGCTAGGTAGTTTGCGAAAGGTCCTACATAGTGGTAGTGGTTTTCAGCCCATTTAGCAAAGTGCTTTCTTTCTAATTTTCCTTCAGCCCAAGCAACTGTAAATGGAGCCTTTTGGCTGTGATTTCCCTTAATCGCTTCCTCTAATTCTCTACGAAATTCGTCTTTTGATAATAATTCAGTCATTATTGTTTCCTCCTTAATGTTTACCAAAATTATGAGTTAGTATAAGTTGGTATTTGATATTTTGTATACCATATACTCTAAAAACAAAAGGTAGTTCTTTATTTTATCCTTCTATTCTTTTGTTTTTTGGTATTTGGTATACCGTTAAGTAGATATTAAACTATATTTTATAATTTGTAAATAGTGTTTTCTAAATTTTTTAAAAATTTTAAAGATTGTTTTAAATGCCTTTATTTAGAGACAGCAACTTCTATGTTTAACAATGTATGGAGTTCCCTTGATAGATTTTCCAATGCCTCTTCTACAATTTGTTCTCCTATTTCCAAGCTGGCTTTTGTCGCATCGCCAATGCAGCCATTTTCAGTCATTTCTTCATAGGCATAGTACCCTTGGATCGCCTTTCCTGGTCTTAGCTGCTTCCATCTGCCTTCTTCCTGGATAGCGCCTTTTACAATTTTTTCTTTACGAACGAGTTCAGGCGCTAAATATAATGCCTCTGATACTTCACGTTCACAGCTATGTCCAAAAAGCTTTGATTCAACTAGTCTGCCAATTGCATTCTTAGCAGATGCAGTTGTTTTTGCATAGTATACTTCTACATTTAATTCATTTGACAGTGTCAATGATGCTACGTTTAATGTTGGTTGGTTACCGCCATGAGAATTTAATAGTAGAAACTTTTCGATTCCATGGTGTTTTAAAGATGAGATCATATCCTTAAGAATGGCAATCAGCGTAGTTGGCTGAAGCGATATCGTACCAGGGAAATTTAAATGATGCTGTGAAACTCCCATATTAATTGTTGGTGTAACAAGTGCATATGGATACATCTTTTCACCTAGTTTTTTTGCCATTCTTTCAGCTAGTACAGCATCACAGCTTTCAGCCATATGTGGGCCATGCTGTTCATGTGCACCAATCGGGATAATAGCAAACTTAACATCTTTCAATGATTCCTTAACTTCTTCCCAAGTCATAGCTGTTAGATCATAACAAGCCATTTCATCACCTGCTTTTTCTCTTATTCATTAAATCTTAGTTTCTTTCATGTTACTTTTATAATCAAAACGGTATTTTGTATACCTAAAAATAAACGATTAAATAGTTGAAGATAATTTTTTCTTCGGAGGATCAATTTTGATATTATCCTGAGAAATTTCAATATCCTTTTGCACTGTCATTTGACATGTTAAACGATAGCCTTCACTTAATTTGTCACCAAGCATCTTTTCTTCCTTCCAATTAGGTGGTGTTACCCCATCAGCTCCATCAATCACCTGGCATACACATTTCGTACATCTTCCCATTCCACAACCATATTTTATTTCTGGAAATTGGAGGGTTCCAGCTAAAACTACTAGATTAGCATTATCTTTCACTTCTTTTTCAACAATTTTTCCATCTACATGAAGAATGACCTTTGGCATACAATCGCCCCTTTGCTATATTTTTCTAAGTTTTTTGAAAACTAAGTTAATTATACAAGAACTTTGCTAGAAAAGCAAAAACAACATTTATATAGTGTTATTTAAAAATTTAGAAAATTGTGTTGAATATTTAGATATCATCATATAAACTAGTAAATAAGGATTTTGGTATACAATATCCCAAATGCAAATTTACCTGTTAACATGTTCAATGTACCGCTTATGTACAATCAATACTAAAGGAGTGATGGATTTATGGAAAAGTATGCTGTCTTTACAAATAAAGACACTTTCCAAACTGTGCTGGAGAATGATGCTTTAGAAATAATCGAAACGTATCAATTTTATTTTTTCGACAGCCTTAAAGCGACTTATACGATTGCAAAGATTGTGGATGACAATGCAAAAATTAAATTATATGAAAAATATGATGGCAAAGAATATGTTAACAACATCCATGTTAAGTTCTTTGAAACCTTCCCAACAATTGAAGGAGCACGTGAAGAACTAAATGAAATCGTAAAGGCATCTGGTAATAGTGAGGATTCCCAGCATTCAAAATTAATTAAGTCTGAAAATGCTGCTGTATGATTTATACTAATCCCGGAGAGAATACTTATCTCTCCGGGATTAGTATTTTATAAAGTAAACCACGATCCTAAATTGACAAAAAAATAAACCGTCATTCAGTAGTGACGGTTATAATATGCATATATGTTAAAACTTTAGTAATTTTCTAAGGATTGCTAACTTCTTTTCAGACTTTTCTGCCGCTTTTTGAGAACCGAATAAAAAGTTTAACATAGTTCTAACCTCCGGGAATTCTTATTATTTCTTACAATTTGATTATACAATGTTTTTATTAAATTGTATACCAAATACCGAAATTTATGGTAAATTTATTAATATTTGATATAAAAATCGATCTTTGGTATACCAGAAAAGCAACTGAACTTATTTTGAAAAGGTTAGGGTGATGTCATGTTAAGATTTCTATTTTTATCCGCTATACTGCTATATTTACTTGCAACCTTGCTTCCTCAGCTTGGTATCGATCCGTACATTTCGATTCTATGTTTAGTGATTGTGATATGTACATTTGGAATTGTAAAGCGTTTTGTAAGGGTCTTAGGCAGTATCTTTTTATTACTTGGTTTAGTATTGCTTTGGACTAGTGGAGCAGACTGGAAGCAATATATCTCTTCATTTGGCTCCATGCTCGATTTACTTACGTTATTTTCGTTAGTACCTATTTTAGGAATTCCTATTAAATTAGGTGATTACAGTGAAAGCATCAAGACGGTAATTCATAAAAAGGTGAAATCAACCGGAAAATTATATATGCTGACATCTGGGATATCATACTTTTTTAGTATTTTTATGAATCTAGCCACACTGCCTATGACTTACTTTTCCATAAGACCAGCATTGGACAGCTTTCCGATTAAAGAAGAAAATCGCTTTTTAAGCAGAGCCATTACTCGAGGATTTGCCATGCCGTTATTGTGGGCACCGGTCACTCCAATTGTTGGGATAGTCGTTGGCATGACCGGAGTGAACTGGCTTTCCATTCTTCCGTTTGTTTTACCATTAAGCATTTTTGGACTATTATTAGATTGGTTTCTGGGTAGACAGAAATCTACTATGAAAATTGAAAATCAACAGGCTGTCACAGCCTCAGAATTGGCAGCAGCAAAAGAAAGCAACGGAAAGGATTCTCCCTTTAGGGTATTGCAGATCTTACTGGCTATTGTCCTGTTCATCGTTGTTATATCGACTTTAGAGGCAACTTTTGACTTTTCTTTTATCATTCTTGTTTCTTTATTGGTTATTCCATTTTCTTTAATCTGGGCGTTACTATTAAGAAGAGGTAATGAATTTTTCACTCAACTGATTGAACATTTTAAATCCTTTACAGTCGGTATGAAGGATCAATTCTTTATTTTTCTATCAGCAGGCTTTTTAATTTCAACGATACAGGTTTCCCATACGAATGAGCTTATTAATAAGCAGACAATTAACATGATACATGTTATGGGAGCAGAATTCTTTTTAATACTATTACCTTTGATTCCATTAGCGCTAGCCTTTGTAGGTCTTCACCCTGCAGTCAGTCTATCTTTAGTAGCTGGTGCATTAAATCCAAGTGTACTTGGTATTTCTCCATATGTTCTAACGGTGGCCATGTTAACTGGAGCAGTAGCTTCTTTCTTAGTCGGACCATACAATGCAACCATTGGGCTTATGTCAAACATCATAAAGGAAAGCTCATTTAAAGTTTCCAACTGGAATTTAGCATTTACAGGATTATATGTAGGTTTAGCGATGGTGTATTTAATCGCTTTAGAAATGATCATTGGATAGTCTCTAAATAGAAAAAACCTGAGAAAATTAAAATCTTCTCAGGCTTTTTCTATTATTACTGCCCCTCCTATTTACTCCACTTTTGAACCTTTCAGCTCCTTAACGATTTCCTTTGCAAAATGCCCCAGTGTTCCGTTACTATATGAGCGAATCACTTCCGGTGCAATGGACGTTAATGCTCTTGTTGCATACTCTGAAGACAATCCTTTTTCAGCAAAGGCAGACTCTATTTCAATTGCCGCTTTTGCTGCATAATAGGTTGCTAATTTATTTACTTGAATTAGGCGTTCCTCAGAATCGTTTTTTATTTTTCCAATACTCTCGAAATACCCTTTAATTTGACCAGACAGTTTTGTCTCTGAAATAAAAAGAGCTTCGCCATTTTCAAAAAGATCCCTTGAATGCCCCATATATTTAACACCAATGACATTTAGTGAAGGAAACTTTTGTTGTATGTCTCTAGTCGATAATGCTGTTGCCATATTCACAACTTGTGTATTCTTTAATGAAATATTTTCTTCTAATAGATTCGAAATAAAAGGAATGATGTCTGATGCAGAAAGAGCTAGAATGATGACATCCAAATTACCCAGTTCACTTTTAGTCACTGGGTAACTATTTTTATATGAAGAGCTAAATTGTTCCAGCTTAGTTGTATTTGGATGATACAGACCTATTGCTTTACTCTTTTGATTCCACTGTCTCACAAGTGCTGTCCCTAATTTTCCTATTCCTACTAATCCAACTTTTATTCCTTGCATATATTGCACTCCTTCAAAAAACAAATTATTATACATTCATACAGCATACTTATGTGTAGTAAAAAAAACAGGGAATAACCCTGTTTTCTTTACCATATTAAAATAGCTACAAGTGTTGCAATACTTAGTCCCAAAATAACAGGTACAAAGTTCTTTCTCGCAAGCTCCATCGGTGATAGCTGTAGGAAGCCGGCAATGGCAACAAGTGATGACCAAGCAATAATTGTTCCTCCACCTGACCATACAGAACCCATTTGACCAATAGCAGCAAGGGTTGCCGCATCAATTCCACCGTTAGCTAACGCACCCGATAAAGCTCCTGTTAATGGAAGTCCTGCAAAGCCTGATCCATCAATACCAGTAATTAATCCAATAATTAAGATTCCAAATCCAGCAATATATGGATTTTGTGGTATATAATCCTGTCCTGCCTGAATTAAATCAAATAGAAATCCTGGGGCAACAGCATCTGCATCTAAAGAAAGGATAGCTGGTGAAAAGTCTGAGCTGCCCATGAAGAAATATCCAGCGATTGGAATAACCGGCGCCATCGCCCTGAATGAGAATAAAAATCCTTCTGTCAGATGCTCACTAATCTTTTCGAATGCATGTAAGCGGTTAAATGCAATGGTAGCCAAGATCAATAGGATTACTGCAACGCCTCCTATTAATGCTGCACCATTACCACCCTCTAAACCAGATCCGCCGCTGATTTTTGCCTGGAACATGAAAACCATGATAGCAAGCATTGATAATGGAACAAGAACAGCAAAAATGCTTCCCCATCTTTGTTTATCTTTAGTCAATGTTGGACTTTCTTCTGCAGCCGCAGCCATTTCACTAGCTGCATCTAGGAAAGCTTGTCCTTCTGAAGAAACTTCGTTTGTTGAAGAAGTGGATTTAATTGACTTTCGTTCCTTTAAGTAAACGATTACAAGTGCACTAAACCCTGTGATTAAAGAAAGGATTAATACTTTATCAGATACAGCAGCAGTTTCGATTCCTGCAGCCTTTGCACTAATCATTGGAGCTACCTGCATAATATAATCAGATGAAAGCGCCATCCCTTGACCGGAGATACAGACGACCATGGCTGCAGTCATGACAGGTAATCCTGCTTTTACTGCTGCGGGTACTAATAATGCACAGACTAGCGGTACAGCTGGAGTTGGCCAGAAGAAGAGTGAAATGATATAGGTTACGGCCATTAAAATGATATAGGATACATGCCCGTTTACCATTATTTTTTGTAAAGGAGCTACCATTTTGTTGTCTGCTCCCAAATCTTTTAAAGAATTAAGTAGTGCAATCATGATTGAGATAATCAGGAATATATTGAATAACTCTTTAGCTGCTACTAGATTAGCATTAAATACTGCTTGAAAGCCCGATATTATACTGCCATTGTAAGCTGCAGCAACTATAAAAGTTCCAATGAGTGTTGGTAATACAACGCCTTTTCGCAAAAGCATTGTCAAAATAACAGAAACCGTGACCACTACATACAACCAATGTGCTAATGTTAGTTCCATATATTCCCTCCAAAGTCTAATTTGTTAATTGCTGACTACTGTAAAAGATCCCTATTTTTAAAGTTGTATTTAGCATTTCGTATTTTGTATACCAATAATAAAAATAAGATCTTTTGATTCCGGGCATTTTTGCCGTTTTTTCCTTTTATCTTTAGGCCCTCACATCCCTCTATCATATTTATAAACTATATAGTTCATCCATCCTCCCTTTTCACTATAGACGTGTTGAAAATAATATATCATTAATCTAAAGTGTTGTGCAACAATTTTGAAAATTTTATAAATTAAATATTTTGAAAATTATCATTTACTATTACTCTCTCTTTTTGTTACTATTCTAGCTATGCTTGTCATAAGGGTATGAGAGTCATTTCTCCCTCCCTCCGGGTGATTCTTATACCCTGCTTTTATACCAATAATTTGTAATATTATGAATTAATTTCTTTAAGTATATGACAATAGGAATAACCTGTATACTCTCTTGTTAGATTTCCTTACACTTATTTTTCAACACTAGTAAAATATCCAAGGACTTATTTCTTAAGCTGTGTATTATTCAGGAAAAACAAAAAAAGAAGAGCTACAATGCTCTTCTTTTTTTGTTTACTATTCACTTTTATCATGATTGACTGCGTCAATATACGCCTTCTTTGAATTTTCAATATGGATTTTCGTAAGATATTCAGCCATTTCTGCTTCTTGATTCATTATTGCCTTCATGATTTCTACATGTTCCTTCATGGACTGCTCTGGTCTGCCTTCATTTCTATAACCAGTTTTTGCAAAGGCTCGAATATAATCAGATAGTCCACTTAGCATGTCAAACAGCTTCGTATTCTTAGCAGAACGATACAGTAAATCATTCAGTTCATTATGTAATGAAGCATAATCCGTACTATTTTGATCCGTTAAATAATTTTCGACTTTTATTATACTTGCTTGAAACCTCTTTTTTGTATCTTCATCTAATTTTTGAGCTGCTAATTTTGCTGCTAAAACCTCTAAAGAAGAAAGTATGGTAAAAACCTCAAGAATTTCTTTTTCGGTAATATCTGCAACGATTACACCTTTACGTGGAACTGTTTTCACAAATCCAAGAGATTCCAATCGAAACAAGGCTTCCCGAATCGGGGTCCGACTTATATTTAATTTTTCTGCCAATTCTCTTTCTACTAAACGGTCTCCTGTTTTTAGCTCCCCTTCTAGAATAAGATCTTTCAAGTGCAAGTAAGCTCTTTCCCGTATCGAGATTAGATTTTCCTCCGACCAATTGTTTGCCAATTGTCTCCCCTCTTCCAGTTATATACATTATTCAAATTATAGCTTACTGACCAGTTTTGTTCAATCATATTTCCAAATGTTAAGTCTATTCTAGGTTCTTTCTATCAGACTTTTATCTAAAACTATTAATTGTTCTATTTAGTCTAATTCATGCATATAGATGATAATAATTAACATGAGGGGGAAGTAATGTTGAAGCGCTTAGTCACAGTAATAATCACCATTATTATCTTATATGCTATCTATTACGACTTAAGCAAAGGTACTCTTCCTGCTAGTTTTACAAAGGAAACAGCTGTTTCTAAGATGAACTCCAATTCGGAAAATAACACAGGAGAAGAACGATCATACTTTGAAGAAAAAGTAGATGCCGGTGATACTGTTATATCTATCATTGAGGAACATCTAAATGATTCCATTTCAGTTCCAATAACAGAGGTAATAGCGGATTTCAAGGAGTTAAATCATGGTATTTCTCCTCAAGAGATTCAACAAGGAAAGGTTTACAAGTTTCCAAGTTACCCCAAAGAGCAGTAATATTAGTATTGCTCGTGAAGAGATAACCTATCAACTTCCTTGTCAATTTCCTATGTTCATTGCTACAATAAATATAGTGCTGTAAAATAATGAGTGGCGGCGGTTAGAATGTCCCACATTTTTATTTTCCAAAAATCTAATCTACATTCATACTTTTGAACATTGATTATTAAAGGAGCGAATCACCATTGAGTGAGATTATACATCGTACCAAAACCCGTCCCGTAAAAGTCGGAAACTTGACTATTGGGGGAAGTAATGAATTATTTATCCAAAGCATGACAACAACCAAAACACATGATGTGGACGCAACGGTTGCTCAAATTCATCAGCTTGAAGAAGCAGGCTGTCAGATTGTACGGGTAGCCTGCCCTGACGAAAGAGCAGCAAATGCAATATCAGAAATCAAAAAGCGCATTAATATCCCGCTTGTTGTTGATATCCATTTTGACTATAAGCTTGCCTTAAAGGCTATTGAAGGCGGTGCAGATAAGATACGGATCAATCCTGGTAATATTGGCAAACGAGAAAAGGTTGAAGCCGTTGTCAATGCTGCCAAAGCAAAAGGGATCCCAATTCGAATCGGAGTTAATGCAGGTTCATTAGAAAAGAGAATATTAGAAAAATATGGTTATCCAACTGCAGATGGTATGGTTGAGAGCGCACTTCATCATATAAAGATCCTCGAGGATTTAGACTTTCACGATATAATTGTATCGATGAAAGCATCTGATGTACCGTTAGCCATTGAGGCATATGAAAAGGCCGCACAGGCATTTGACTATCCTCTACACCTAGGTATTACGGAATCTGGAACATTATTTGCTGGGACAGTGAAAAGTGCTGCCGGATTAGGTGCAATTTTGAGCAAGGGAATAGGAAATACACTTCGGATTTCATTAAGTGCCGATCCTGTGGAAGAGGTAAAGGTTGCTAGAGAATTGTTAAAAGTGTTCGGTCTTTCTTCCAATGCAGCAACACTTATTTCATGCCCAACCTGCGGAAGAATTGAAATTGATTTAATCAGTATTGCCAATGAAGTGGAAGAGTACATTCAAAAAATTAAAGCACCAATCAAAGTGGCTGTACTTGGCTGTGCTGTTAACGGTCCTGGAGAGGCCCGTGAAGCTGATATTGGTATTGCAGGTGCACGCGGTGAGGGTCTGCTCTTCCGCAAGGGAGAAATTGTCCGTAAAGTTCCAGAAGCTACCCTTGTAGAGGAATTAAAAAAGGAAATAGACCAAATCGCTGAAGAATACTTTGCTAAACAAGCTGATCAGAAAAACTAATCACTAATGATAAAGAAAGAAGCCTCGTACTGATTGTACAAGGCTTCTTCTTTTTTTGTTAATCAAAGCGCTAGCCGCTTATTAAAAAAACGGGAGGATGAACATACCGAGAATAAGAGAAATCGCTCCTATGGTAATAGCCCAAGTACCTGTTTTTGCTCCTCTAGCTCGAGCAATAAAGCCTAGAACAATACCAGCAGCTCCAAAGAGAACTGGAAATACGAACAACGATAAAATTGAAAGAGCAATTGCAGCTAAACCAATTCCAGTACCGCCTTCTGCTTTTGCTTCATTCTTTTCATTGGTATTGGTACCCTGATTTAGCCTAATCGGTGTCGGAGCAGCAATTTCAGCTGCCGTTTCTTCCCGATAGTTCTCTTCTCCAAAATTATCAACACCATATAGCTGGCCGTCATTTTGTTCTTTTTGATATTGATTTTTCTCTACATCTTTTGGGTCTAGATCTGCCATTATGATCCCCCGCTCTCTAATGCTTTGTGTGTCCAAGTTGAAGCATTGGACTGTCTTATCTAAATGACCCGTTTAGAGGTTTCATTGATAAGACATTTACTATTGTGTACTAAAAAAGCATTTTAACTATAACAATGTTTGCCTTCGCTGGTTTTTTCAGACAAAAAAAAACAAGCATCACGCAGGATTCTACACGTGTTATGCCTGTTTCTTAATTAAGCTAAACAATCTGGACAACGGCCATATATTTCAAATTTATGTCCAGAAATATCATACCCTTTTAAGTTATCTGTAAGAATGTTCATAGGACATGTCTCAATTTCCTTTGTTTTCCCACAATCAAGACAAATAAAATGATGATGATGCTGATGATGTGAACAGGTTAGCCGAAAATGCTTTTCCCCCGACAGTTCAGTCATTTCAACTATTCCCAGTTCAACAAATAGTGATAAATTACGATAAATGGTGTCAAAGCTTAACCCAGGATATTGGTCTTTAAGTTTATCTAATACGTCCTTTGCTGTTAAATATTTATTATTGTCAGCAAATAATTGGAGCATTTCTTCTCTTTTTCCGGTATGCTTATAACCCTTTTCCTTCATTATCGTCATGGCTTGATCAACATTCATCCTTCTTCACCCCTTTATACCGCACTTTTCACAATCCATTTTTTTACTAGTATTGACAGGATTAAAATAATGATTGAAATCATGACAATCGTTCCACCAGGTGCCAAATCAAGATAATAGGAAATAAATAAACCACCCAGTACCGAAGCCTCACCGAATAGAATGGAATAAATGATCGTTTGTTTAAAGCCGTTTGCAAGACGAATGGCTGCTGCGACTGGCAATGTCATTAATGCTGACACAAGAAGAATTCCAACCACTCTCATGGAAGCAGCTATCACGAGTGCAACCATAATAATGAACAGTAAGTGAAGTCCTTTAGTTGGAAGTCCGGAAGCTTTTGCATGTTCCTCATCAAATGAAATTAAAAATAATTCCTTATATAATAGAAAAATAATCGTAATAACAAAAATGCTGATGATTAAAATCAGCCATAAATCAGTTCTGCTTACCGCTGAAACACTTCCGAATAAATAACTGAAAAGATCTGTATTAAATCCATCCGCAAGAGAAATAAAAATAACACTTAAACCGATACCGCCAGACAGTATGATTGGAATAGCCAGCTCCTGATAATGCTTATAAACGGTTCGGAGTTTCTCAATAAACAAAGAGCCCACAACAGAAAAAACCATTCCCATATATATGGGACTGAGTGAGCCTGCTGCCAAAAATTTCTTTTCAATTAAAAGACTTGCTGCAATCCCTGCAAGTGTAACATGGCTTAGTGCATCTGCGATCAAGGAAAGCCTTCTGACCACAACAAATACGCCAATAAGCGGGGCAATAACCCCGATAATGATACCCGTTAAGAATGCATTTTGTAAAAATTCATATTGAAACATTCCTGCCATCATGAGAATTTCCCTCCATGGTTGTGATCATGTCCATGGTCATGAGAGTGGTCATGGTTTAACAAGTGGAGATCATATCCATAAAAAGCAGCTAAACCATTCTTATTCTGTTCCTCAAATTCATGAGTATTTCCATGAAAATGCAGATGTTTATTTAAACAAGCTACATGTGTCACTTTATCCGTAATGGTTCCGATATCATGTGTAACCAGCATTAAAGTAATCCCTAGTCTCTTATTTAAATCACCAAGCATTTCATAGAAGGAACGGACATTTTGTGCATCAACGCCAACAGTCGGTTCATCAAGAATTAAAAGCTCAGGCTTGCTGACAAGTGATCTGGCAATAAAAACGCGCTGCTGTTGACCACCAGACAGCTCACCTATATTGCGTTTTAAATAAGGAAGTAGTCCAACTGAGTCAATTGCTTCTAGAACGGTTGTTTGATCCTCTTTTTTAAACGAACGGAATAAGCCGATTTTTTTCGTTAATCCGCTCTTTACTACTTCATATACGGTTGCCGGAAATCCCGTATTAAAGGAGTTTGCTTTTTGTGAAACAAACCCTATCCGTTCCCAATCTTTAAATCGGCTAATATCTTCGTCAAATAGCTTAATCTCTCCCTGTTGCGCTTTTAGGAGCCCAAGAATGAGCTTTAACAGGGTTGATTTTCCGGAACCATTTGGCCCGACAATTCCAAGGAAAGAACCTTTTTTCACGGAAAGGTTAATATCTTCTAGTACATATTCCTTTTCATAGCGGTATGAAAGTCCGCTTATCTGAATAATAAAACTCATTACATCACCCGAATTCCGAAATCATTCCGATTTAGAGTATACAAGAAGCACGTAAAAATGTAAAGCTGGAATCTTTATTATTCAACAGCCATAATCAGTCACTCTTCATTCGCACCAAACATATTTTATCAATGGAGGAGTGATGACATGAAAATATTTGCTAACATCATTAATCATAAAATCAATACCATTACACCAGAAGAATTATTGAGATATGCTAATATTTTTAAAATCTCAATTACTAACTCACAAGCAGTCCAAATAGCCAAATATTTAAGAGGCAGACAAGTAAATATATTTGATGATAGAGAGAGAGCTACTCTGATTAAGGAAATTGCCAGAGCAACTGATATTGAAACAGCAAAGGAAGTCAATCGTCTGCTTGTAGAATTAATGAAATAAAAAAAGCGCAAGCGCCTGACCAGCCGGTACTTGACGCTTGTGCAATCATATATAAGACCAGGCACACGATGAGTAAGGTGCCTGGCTGCCTGTTTTAGGCTTCATTTACGATATCACGGAGTAATTGTTCATTAAAGGTTTTATTTCTTAGCATGGCAATTTCATGTCTATACGGCGGTTTCTTATTATCTTTGTCTTCACCGACAAAAGGCGTTTCAAGAATTTTAGGAACCTCTGTTAACTGAGGATGATGAACAACATAATTTAACGCCTTAAAGCCTATATGACCAAACCCAATATTTTCATGACGGTCTTTTCTCGAGCCCTGTACGTTTTTACTGTCATTGATATGAAGAACCTTTAACCGATCAATTCCAATAATATGATCAAAATCATTCAATACACCATCAAAATCTTCTACAATGTTATAACCAGCATCATGAGTATGACAAGTATCAAAACAAATGGATAATTTATCATTATGTGTAACACCGTCAATGATCATAGCTAATTCCTCAAAGGATTTTCCGCACTCAGATCCTTTTCCTGCCATTGTCTCAAGGGCAATCTGAACCTTTTCATTTCCGGTTAATACTTCATTTAATCCTTCAATAATCTTCTTAATTCCTACTTCTGTTCCTTCCTTTACATGGGCACCAGGGTGAAGAACAATTTGACTTGCCCCAATTGCCTCTGTTCGCTCTATTTCAGTACGCAGGAAGTTTACACCAAGTTCAAATGTAGCAGGATTTACCGCATTACCAATATTAATAATATATGGAGCATGGACAATAATTTCATGTATGCCATTCTCTTCCATATGTTTTCTTCCAGCTTCAATATTTAGATCTTCAATTTTTTTTCTTCTTGTATTTTGCGGGGCACCCGTATAGATCATTAACGTGTTAGAGCCGTAGGAAACAGCTTCTTCACTTGCTGCCAACAGCATCTTTTTTCCACTCATTGATACATGTGAACCAATTTTTAACATTCATCTCTCCCCTTGCTCTTACTTTTTCTTTTGCAATCTTTTTGCTCTCTTTTTAAAGTTTTCTGTTTCGTGTTGAATTTTCTTTTTATAGCCCGGCTTGACCTTTTTCGGCTTTTGGAAAAGGGATTTAGCCTTTACGTCAATTTCATCAACCTGTTTTTTTCGATTTCTTCGTTTGTTTCTGTCTTCCAATTCAACCCATTCTTTATTTTGAAAATCGGCATTTTTAAATTCAATACCCATTTTTTCTAGACGGTTTAACGCATCCTCATCGGAATCCTCGTAAATCGTTAACGCAATACCAGAATAACCGGCGCGAGCAGTTCTCCCCACTCTATGGATGTAAAAATCAAGATCGGTAGGAAGTTCAAAGTTAATTACATGACTTATTCCTTGAATGTCAATTCCACGTGCTGCTAAATCAGTTGCCACAATGTATTGAAACTCCAAATCGACAATTTGCTTCATCATTTTTTTTCGCTCACGCGGTGATAAATCTCCGTGAATACGGCCTACCTTTAAACCCTTAGCCATTAAACCGTCTGCAACCTCATCTGCCTTTTTCTTTGTATTGGTAAAAACAATGGCTAAATATGGGTTAAAATGGAGCAATGCCTGATGAACCAACCCTACTTTATTGCGGTGTTTTGCTGGCAGTAAATAATGCTCAATTTTAGCAGCTGTCACCTGCTTTGGCTCAACATTAATATATTTCGGGTTCTCTAAATATTTCTTCATAAACGGCTTTAACTTTTCCGGAATGGTTGCTGAGAAAATCAACATTTGCAGATTCTGTGGCATCCTGGCTGCAATATAATCAACATCAGTGAGAAATCCCATATCAAGCATAATATCAGCTTCATCAATCACAAGCATAGGTGCTGTATGTACAACCAGTGCTTGTTCCTTTACTAAATCACTAATCCTGCCTGGTGTCCCAACAACTATTTGCGGCTGTGTCTTTAGCTTATCGATTGTTCTCTGCTTATCAGTACCCCCGATAAATAAACGAACAGATATCTCCTGGCCCTCCGGACAATGCTGAACAATCTTTAATGTTTCCTGATAGATTTGCGTGGCTAATTCCCTTGTAGGAGCTGTAAAAATGGCCTGAACCTCCTGGCGTTCAGGATCGATACCATGAACAACCGGTAGTACATATGCATGCGTCTTACCCGTACCGGTTTGCGATTGTCCAATGGCACTTTCTCGTTTTAGTACTGTAGGTATAATTCGCTCTTGAATTTCAGTTGGCTTATAAAAGCCAAGTTCTTTTACAGCTTCTATAATAAACGGTTTCAAGTTGAAACGTTCAAATTTTGTCTCATTCATCTAATTAAACTCCTTTATATTAAAGGCTATACATCATTATGATTGCCAAAATGCTGTAAAAATAGCCTGTTATAACCATCATTATATTATAATCAATTTCAGGCAGAATAGCCACCCCCCGAGTTTAGAGTTTATAGGTTGTATTTCCGCAAATACCCCAAACATAATGAGCAGATATGAATATGATATAAGTGGTTTATAAGAATTAATCGTAATTGGGATGAATGATAGATGATAATGACCAGAAGGGAGGCACTGCAATATGATGCCTAGATATCGATTTCCATCGCAAGGGATGCCCCCCCATTACTATAATCCTTACGGAAGGCCGCCGATGAACCCAATGAGGGGTATGTATCCGCAGATGCGACAAAGAGGAGGGATTCTATCAAAGCTGCTGGGAAAGGGAGCGAGGACAGGAGTTAACAGCAGAGCTATGTTCGGTGGTCCTCAGCTGCAGGCAGGTGGAGGTGGAGGGTCTTTTCTTAAAACACTAACAAACCCTTCTTCGATAAACGGCTTTTTATCAAATACACAAAAAATTTTAAATACTGCACAACAGGTGGGACCAATGGTTCAACAATACGGGCCGATTGTCAAGAATCTCCCATCATTGTGGAGGCTATATCGCGGGCTAAAGGATGCTCCGGAATTCAGTAATTCAGAAACAAGTTCTACTGATAAGAAAACAACAAGCATTAATAAAAAGGACTTTGACTCTGATCAGGAATCGGAAGCAAAGGCGGAAGCAACTAATCGTACTCCACTGCCGTCTACTCCTAAACTGTATATATAAAGAGAATGCTGGAAACGGCATTCTTTTTTTTGAGAAATTTACATTGGATCACACCTAAGACTGGATAAATCAATTATACACAAGACTAACTGTTTGATTTTGGTTTTGCTATAATATTCATTGTTTACTATAATGAATGAGAATGAAGCGACTGGGAGGAACGGAGATGAATGTAATAAAAATTGCTCCGCGCGGTTATTGCTATGGTGTAGTGGATGCTATGGTAATCGCCCGCAATGCGGCCTTAGATAAAACATTACCACGTCCTATTTATATATTAGGCATGATTGTCCATAATAAACATATTACAGATGCATTTGAAGAAGAAGGCATCATCACATTAGACGGAAAAAATCGCAGAGAGATTCTTGAAAAGGTTGATGGCGGGACAGTCATTTTCACTGCACACGGTGTATCACCTGAGGTCAGGGAGCTTGCTAAACAAAAGGGACTTGTCAGCATTGATGCAACATGTCCAGATGTAACGAAAACACATGACCTCATTCGAGAAAAAGAGAAAGAGGGCTATACCGTTATTTATATCGGGAAAAAAAACCATCCTGAACCAGAAGGAGCTATTGGGATCGCTCCACATATTGTTCATTTAGTTGAAAATGTACAGGATGTTGAAAATTTAACACTTGATGCAGAAAAGATTATTGTTACAAACCAAACAACCATGAGTCAATGGGATGTCAAACATGTGATGGATAAAATTAGAGAAAAATATCCGCATGCAGAATTTCATAACGAAATTTGTCTTGCGACACAGATTAGACAAGAGGCTGTTGCCGAGCAGGCTGTTGAAGCTGATGTCTTAATTGTCGTTGGGGACCCGCGAAGCAATAATTCAAATCGTCTTGCCCAAGTTTCTGAAGAGATTGCCCATACAAAGGCATACCGGATTGCCGATATTACCGAGCTTGACCTTGATTGGATTAAAGATGCAAAAGCAGTGGCCGTTACTGCAGGTGCTTCTACACCAACACCCATTACAAAAGAAGTCATAACCTTCTTAGAAAAATTCGACCCAACAGATTCATCTACTTGGGTAACAGAAAATAAAGTTCCATTAAATAAGATTCTTCCGAAGGTAAAAAAGAGTTAACTTTATATGAAATAAAAAGCAGCGGAATAGTTTTACCGCTGCTTTTTTGATTCAATTAGATAAACTGAAAGGGCTCTGTTACCTTCTCAGATGGAAAAATCGTTACATCAAATCCTTTTTCCTGGCATTTATTCATCAAATAACGTGTTACACCCTGTTTCATCACTTTCTCCACATTATGTCCAGGGTCAATCACATTTAACCCCATCATCATCGCATCATGTGCCACATGGTAATATAAATCACCTGTTATATAGACATCTGCCCCTTTATATTTTGCAGATGAAATATATTTATTTCCATCCCCGCCAAGGACTGCAACTTTTTTCACCTTCGCTGACAAGTCTCCAACAACACGAAGTGCCGGCACATCGAGTGCTTGTTTAACAAACTTAGCAAAATCCTCTAATGTTGTTTCTTCTATTTCACCGATTCTACCAAGGCCCAGTTCTTCCCCCTTGTTGTCTAACGGGTAAATATCATAGGCAACCTCCTCGTATGGATGTGCCTTTAGCATTGATTGGACTATTTTTCTCTCCAAAAAATCCGGAAAAATGGTTTCAATTCTCTCTTCGTTCACCACTTCAAGCTGTCCATTACGCCCAATAAAAGGAGTTGCAGCTTCTCCCGGGAGAAATTGCCCAATTCCAGATGATGTATACAGACAATGACTATAGTTCCCTATTGCCCCTGCACCCGCATTGCCGAGGGCCTCCTTCACTTTCCCGCTATTCTCCTTAGGAACAAAAACAACAAGCTTCTTTAACTTTACTTCATAGGTGGGAGAAAGAACTTTCGTATTAGTCAACTGCAGCGCTTCTGCTAATAAGTCATTTACCCCGCCCTTTGCCACATCAAGATTCGTATGTGCAGCATATACCGCTATTTCATGTTTCAACAGCTTTTCAATTATTCTTCCTTGTGGTTTATCGGTAGTAAGAGTTTGTAACGGTCTGTATATAAGCGGGTGATGTGCAATAATGAGATCCACTTCTTTCTCAATCGCTTCATCCACCACATCTTCCAATACATCCAGCGCGATCATGACGCGTTGTACAGGCCTATTTAATCGGCCGACCTGCAATCCTATTTTATCTCCCTCCATTGCTAATTGCTTCGGAGCAAATGATTCAAACAACTGGATTATTTCATGTCCATTAATCTTTTTCATCTTCCAAAACCTCCTCAGCCATTTTTATCTTTTTCATTAGCTCCTCTTTTTTCTTCCTATTCTCAACTGTGTTTGATGCTTGTTCGAGCTTTTCAGCAATAGTTAACCAATTAATCTTCTCACCTTCCCACTTTTTAAGGAAAGTAGGGTTATGTTCCCGCAGCAAAAAAGGACCGAATAATAAACCTTTTTCAAGGTCGTCGTGATACGCCTGTTTTTCCTTTCCCTTTTCAGCAACAAGGATTTCGTATATTTTTCCATCTTCCTCGATAATTTCTTCACCTATCAGTCCCCAGCCATTCTCCAGTAACCAGGTTCGAATGGATATGGCACTTATATTTGGCTGGAGAATAAGCCTTTTAACATGTTCAAGCTTATCCTTGCCTTTTTCAAGTATGCTTGCAATAAGTGCCCCTCCCATCCCAGCGATCGTGATACAATCTACTTCACCTTTTTTGATAACCTCTAACCCGTCTCCTTTACGCACTGAAATCTTATCAGTTAATCCTTCTTCCTCTACCTGTCTTCTAGCCGACTGAAAGGGTCCTTCTACGACTTCTCCTGCTACAGCCCAAGGCACAATGCCATTTTGAATAACATAGCACGGCAAATAGGCATGATCTGAACCAATATCAGCTAATTTGTAATCCTGAGGTATGTATTTTGTCACAGTCTCTAAACGGTATGATAATTTCTCACTATTCATTCCTTCACCACTTAACCTTCATTTTTTCATTTTTCATCGGCAGTCTGTTGCATCTATCCTGTTTAAGTATAAAAAAAGTCCCTTGCATATGCAAAGGACAAGACGAATTTAAATATAAACAAATTATAACTGATTAAACTTGCATAGGTGTCTAGCTCTAGCACCTAGCCCCTCGAGATTAAAGGTGCTGGAGCTTTTCTGTGTAACTGAATGCGTTTTCTTCTATCATCTTATTTAAGACCAGCTAGCCATTCAGCCATTTCGCCGGCTTTTTCAGCTGGGACTAAGCCTGGAGGCATAGCATTTCTACCATTTGTAACAACGTCTGCAATTTGATCTTTAGATAATCTGTCGCCAACACCTTTTAAGGAAGGCCCCACTCCTCCTTGGTATTGATCACCGTGACAGCTGATACAGTTTTGCTTATAGATATCCTCAGGATTTGCAGCCACTTCTTCTGTTTTCGCTTCTCCGCCGCCTTCAAGTTCAGCTGCTAATTCCTTTGAATCGCCAATACCTTTGAATGACAGAAGAAACATGGCTAATACTCCGATAACCATAATTGTAACAAAAGGTATAATCGGATTACGTTTCATAACAATTACCCTCCCCTATGTAGAAACTTTTTAACTAATTAATATATTTAAACAATTCCTATTTTACTCGAAAACCTACAGAAGTGAAAGACCTTATATCAAACTTTGTCACATTTAGTTTCTAAAAAAAACAAATCTTCACCCTTTTGGATGAAGATTAATCATTAGTATTGAACGTACCTACCTTTTGTCTTGTTAACAGCCTATTGACCGTGCAATGACAAGATGCTGAATCTCTGAAGTTCCTTCTCCTATTTCCGTCAATTTCGCATCACGCATATATCGTTCTACATGATAATCCTTCATATATCCGTAGCCGCCATGGATTTGCACAGCCTGGTCAGTAACTTCCATGCAGATTTGGGAAGCATATAATTTACATATTGCTGCTTCTTTTGCAAATGGCCTGCCTTCATCCTTCAGCCATGCCGCTTTATAGACACTGTTTCTTGCTAACTCAATTTTCATGGCCATTTCGGCAAGTTTGAACTGGATTGCTTGAAAAGAGGTTAAGGATTGACCAAATTGCTTTCTTTCTTTTGCATAGCTTAACGCTTTCTCATATGCAGCCTGAGCAATTCCTACAGCCATTGCACCAATTCCAATACGTCCGCCATCAAGTGTCGCTAAAAATTGCTTAAAGCCTTCACCCTTTTTTCCAAGCAGATGCTCAGTCGGTACATGTACGTCCTGCAGTATCAGCTCTGTTGTATTTGAAGAATGGAGTCCCATCTTTTCATACTGATCAAGGATAGTAAAGCCGGGAGAACTAGTTGGAACAATAATAGCACTTATTTCATTTTTATTTTGCTTTTTCCCTGTCACAGCTGTAATTGCTATGTGCTTAGCATAGCTTGCATTGGTAATAAAGCACTTATTTCCATTAATAATAAATTCCCCATTTTGTTCGACTGCCCTTGTCTCTGTTCCGCCTGCATCTGAGCCTGCACCAGGCTCCGTTAATCCAAAAGCACCTAAGCTTTCCCCCGTACAAATTGGAATCAAATATTTTTGTTTTTGTTCCTCTGTTCCAAAATAAAAAAGTGGAGCCCCACCTAAAGATATATGTGCAGAATATGTGATTCCCGTTGACCCGCAGGCACGGCTTAGCTCTTCCGTTACAATAGCAAAACTGACTGTGTCTGCACCTGCACCGCCGTACTTTTCCGGAAAAGGCAGACCCATCATTCCAAGCTTTGATAATTTTTGAAACACATCAAGCGGAAATTTTTTTTGCCTGTCTCTCTCCAGCGCACCCGGCGCTACCTCCTCATCGGCAAATTCCTTTATCATCTTTTTAATCATAGACTGTTCAGTGGACAAATCAAAATTCATTACCATCCCCCCATGTAAATGAATTTTATATCTCCATTCAATTTTATGTTTAAAAAAAGGATGTAATGATTTAAAAGAGTTTATCACTAAAAAACGAGAGGCCCAATAAAATAATTCCCAATAAGCCTGAAAGAGTAAAATGCAGCTGTTTAAATTTCCAACCTCCAGCAAGCCATACGAAACAATTAAATCCTAATACCGTATATAGACCGATAATATTATCAGGAAATAAAGTTAACGTTATTTTCACAGAAGCAAATAATAAACTCAGTGCCGTCACAATTAGTGGAATCTGAAATAATAACCCTTTCTTTTTATAAAAAGCTGTAAGATAAATACCAAGTAATATCAAAATGATTACAATGACCAATTGCAAAATGAGAGATAATTCAGTAAAATATAATAAAACCATCATAATAGGGATAATTAGAAGCAAAAACAGCTCTTTTCTCAGCCATTGTAATTTAATTTTTTGTTCTTCCTGCAGGCCATTCCCTTCAGTATAAATAGCTAACAAAAAGTCACAATAATGTTCAGGAAGTAAGCGATTTTTCTTCCAATATGTAATTTCATTAATAATTATTTGTCTTCTGTTTTCTTTCATTGGTTCACATCCTAATATCTGTAGACTGCATAGATTTTCTTTTGCAAAAAAAAATAGTTCACTTCTATTGTAAGAAGTAAACTATTTTATGGCTAGCCTATTCTAAAAAGTCTTTCAATCTTTTGCTTCGGCTAGGATGTCTTAGCTTTCTTAATGCTTTTGCTTCAATTTGACGAATTCGTTCACGTGTAACGCCAAATACCTTTCCTACTTCTTCAAGTGTACGTGTCCGGCCATCATCAAGTCCAAATCGAAGACGTAATACATTTTCTTCACGATCTGTCAACGTATCCAATACATCTTCCAGCTGTTCTTTTAATAATTCATATGCTGCATGTTCTGATGGTGATGTCGCTTCATGATCTTCAATAAAATCTCCAAGATGCGAATCATCTTCTTCACCAATTGGTGTTTCAAGCGAAACAGGCTCTTGAGCGATTTTCAAGATTTCTCTTACCTTTTCTGGTGGCAGATCCATATCTTCACCAATTTCTTCTGGTGTTGGTTCGCGGCCTAGGTCCTGCAGCAGCTGCCTTTGTACACGAACAAGCTTATTGATTGTTTCTACCATGTGAACCGGAATCCGGATTGTTCTGGCCTGATCAGCGATTGCTCTTGTAATAGCTTGGCGAATCCACCAGGTTGCATACGTACTGAATTTAAACCCTTTTCGGTAATCAAATTTTTCTACAGCCTTAATTAAGCCCATATTTCCTTCTTGGATTAGATCTAAGAACAACATGCCACGACCAACATATCTTTTGGCAATACTAACTACAAGACGAAGATTCGCTTCCGCTAACCGCCTCTTTGCTTCTTCATCACCCTGTTCAATCCGGAGTGCTAAATTTACTTCTTCCTCAGCAGATAAAAGGTCAACACGGCCTATTTCCTTTAAATACATACGTACAGGGTCATTTATTTTAACTCCAGGGGGAACACTTAAATCATTTAAATCAAACTCTTCTTCATTTTTTGATAAATCCTTAACATTAGGGTCTTCTTCCTCGCTGTCACCAACAAGCTCTACACCATTGTCACCAAGGAGTTCATAAAATTCATCCATTTGATGAGAATCTAATTCAAAGGACGCCAATTTTTCTGCGATATCATCATAGGCAAGGACACCTGTCTTTTTTCCTAATAATGTTAACTGTTCTTTCACCTGCTCTAGGGTCAATTCTGATTCAACCTCTTTTGAACGAGCCGATTTTTCAGCCATTTGTCCCCCTCCTTCCAAAAATCAAAGAAACCATTATAAAGTTTTACGTATTTGTTGAATTTCTGCTAAAAGAGCGACAGCCCTATTAATATCCTTTTGACGGTCTGCTTCTCTCAGTTCAGCCTCTTTTTCCTTTATCTTTAACATTTTTTGATATTTCAACACCTGTTTGATATAATCATTTAATTCCTGATCAGAAATCTCTTCATTTATTGACATCATCTCAATATCAACAATAATTCTCCTCAGCTTCTCATCATTGATATAATCCAAAAATGAATTAAGATCAGGCTGATGATTTTTTTCATAAAAACCATATAAATAGGTTATGATTGCCTGGTGTTCATCAATATTAAAGGTATTTCCTTTCATCAGTTCTTGCACCTTATAGGTTACATCAATACTTCGCAGCATATGTGCAATCAGAAATCTTTCCGCATTATGGTAAGCAGGCTTTATTCTCTCTACTTTCCTTTGTAAGACTGGCGGCTGTTGAATATCCCTGTTTTGCTGCTGCTTCTGCTTTTGCTCCGTTTGAGAGGTATTCTTAGAATACTGCCCTTCCTGCTCTTTCAACGCCTCGAGAGAAAGATTAAATTCATCAGACAGCTGTCGTATATAAAGATCTTTTTCAACAGGGTTCTCAAGACGACTGACTTCCTCTAATACTTTTTCGATATAAAGGAGGCGATCTCCTTCATTTTGCAGGTTTCTACCTTTGCGGTAATAGAGCATTTTGAAGCCCATTAAGGTCATGCTTGAATGAATGATATCATTTCGGAATTTTTCTTCCCCGTACCTTTTTACGTAATCATCAGGATCCATTCCATCCGGCATTATGGCTACATTCACTTGCAAATTCTGTCCATGAAGCATATTGCCTGCCCTGAACGCAGCCTCAATTCCAGCAGAATCTGAATCATAGCAAATGGTTACGGTTTGAACATTTTTCTTTAAAATAGATACATGCTCTTCAGTTAAAGATGTTCCCATCGTGGCTATACCGTTTTCAACGCCAGATCGATCCGCAGCAATGACGTCTGCGAACCCTTCAAACAAAATGGCTTGCTGCAGCTTTCTCATTGTAGGTCTTGCCAGATGGTAGTTATATAAAATTTTACTTTTATTAAAGATTGCTGTCTCGGGACTATTTAAATATTTGGGCGACTGTGCCCCTAATGACCTCCCAGAAAAAGCAATCGTTTCACCATATCTGTTAGAGATAGGAAACATAATTCGATCCCGAAAGCGGTCAAAATAGCTTCCATCCTGCTCTCTTTTAATAATGAGCCCTGCCTTTTCCATTAATGCGGGTTGAAAATTCTTATTAGTTAAGAATTTATAAACAAAGTCCCATGAATCAAGTGCATATCCAATTTGAAACTTATCAATCGATTCATGAGTAAAGCCTCTCGCGAGCAAATACTCCAGCGCATGCTGACCTTCCTTTGTGTTTACTAGCAAATGATGATAAAATTTACATAATAAATTATGTGCTTCAATCATTTGCTTGCCTTCAGGGGAAAGCTGATCAGTTTTGCTTGATGTAGATATGTGCGTTCCAACTTCAATATTTGCATTTTGTGCAAGTTTTACTGCAGCTTCTTGAAAAGAAAGACCTTCAATTTGCATTAAAAAAGAAAATACATTTCCTCCTGCACCGCAGCCAAAGCAATGATACACTTGTTTATCGACTGAAACAGAAAAGGATGGAGAATTTTCATTATGAAAAGGACAGAGACCTATATAATTTCGACCCTGCTTTTTTAGCTGTACAAACTCACTGATGACATCCACAATATCTGATGCCTGCCTAATCTGATTAAGCTTATCTTCGGCAATTCGATCTGACATGTGAACACCTCCGTTTACTTTATGAGGTATTCGTCAAAAATTATTAAATTCCTGCAAATTTAGACAAAATCTTCGATAATTCTTTCATGAACTAGAATAAATCCTAAATTGCATATGATTTTTTGGATTTTTTTCATGAATACCTCTTCTTCGAGCTTTTGCCAAGATGGATGATTTCGACAATTACTTGTTTAACAGGACAATAATCAGCGTCAATTAGAATTGCTGGTTTACCTAATGTACTAATTATTCTACATCACTCTGCATATTCCTTCTTTAGTGGAATAACTTTTCTAATGATAACTTGTCGAAATTTTTAAGACAGCAGACTTGACTTCTCACCCTAAATAGTTTATTCCTCTAAGTGAAAGTCTAAACCTAAAATTGATACATTTTTATCACAATTTTTTATTATAGTATAAAAGGTTGATAATTGCATTAGTTTTTTTATAAAAAACTTAAAAAAATAAAAAATAGCACATAAGCTGTATGTGCTACTCAGAAATATTATTTTTTTGAAACAGATGATGAATAATATTAGCTGTTTCTTCTACCGCTTTATTTGTTACATCAATTACAGGACAGCCAATTCTGTCTACAAGATTTTCAAAGTATTGTAGTTCTTCCTTGATTCTATCCATATTTGCATATGTTGCATTATCATTTAAGCCCAAAGACCGTAACCGTTCTTTGCGTATTCCGTTTAATTTATCCGGACTAATCTTTAATCCAAAACATTTCGTTGGAGAAATCTTAAATAATTCATCAGGAGGGTCAACCTCTGGAACGATGGGGACATTTGCCACTTTTATTCTTCTGTGTGCTAAATATTGTGATAAAGGGGTCTTTGAGGTTCTTGAAACGCCAACAAGAACTAAATCTGCTTTCATAATCCCTCTAGGATCCCTTCCATCATCATATTTAACGGCAAACTCAATTGCTTCTACCTTTTTAAAATACTCCTCATCCAGTTTATGAATAAGACCTGGCTCAAATAAAGGTGTCTTTCCAGTCAATCTTTGTATTTGATCGATCAGTGGACCAAAAATATCATAGGCCACAATTCCTGCCTTTTCTGCAGACTCTCGCATATACTTTCGAATTTCCGGTCTGACAAGTGTAAACACGATCATACCATTCTCATATTTGGTTAAAGAAATAACATCGTCAACATTTGATTCATCTTCCACAAATGGAAAACGTTTAATAATATTATCACTGCCGCTAAATTGGCTAAGTGCAGCTTTTGTGACGAGTTCAGCCGTTTCTCCCACTGAGTCTGATACCACATAGATGACCGGCATCTTGCTCATCCATTTTTCATCCCCTCTTTATATCAGTCATATATAGTATAGCCTACCGATCCTCTGCTAAAGCAACTAATGCTTTGGCAATATTTGTTTTTGTTATTCTACCGATTACTTCAAAGCCATTGTCTGCCTCTTTCACAACTGGCATGGCATCGATCTGCCTTTCAATTAGTTTTTTCGCCACCTCAATTAAGTGATCTTCACGTAAGCACATGGCAATATTAGGCATTCTTGTCATAATGATATTTACCGGAAGACTTGATAATTCCTGCTTTCCAAGACTTGCTCTTAATAAATCCTTCCTTGATAATACCCCAACTAGTAATGAATGCTGGTCCACAACAAATAATGTTCCTACGTCTTCTAAAAACATCGTTACAATCGCATCATATACGGAAACACTCTCATTGATCACAACGGGAATGGATTGGTAATCTTTCACGTATAACTTTTGTAAATTCTCCGTTAGAAGCTGGACACCTGTTTTCCCAGTATAAAAATATCCCACACGTGGTCTTGCATCTAAATAACCAGCCATAGTTAAGATGGCAAGATCTGGTCTTAAGGTTGCTCTCGTTAGATTTAACTGATCAGCAATATGTTCTCCTGTTATCGGACCATTTTCTTTCACAATTTCTAATATTTGTTCTTGACGTTTGTTCAGTTCTATTGTTCACACCACCTAACATGCCCAATTAATCATGAATAATGTTATACTATTACATAATTATTATATACTATTTTTCGAAAATGAAAAGCTATCAATCCTATTCACATGAAAGGTTACAATTATTAGATAAATGTAAAATGACAAAAGAGCCAATACAAAAGGCTCTTTTGTCCATATCATTGTCCAAAAAAAGGGAATCTATTACTTCACAATTATTTCATTAACATTTGCGAACTTTTTAATCAGCTGCGCAAGCTTCGCCATTTGATTGAGGCGATTATGTTTAACTTCTTCATTGTCAGCCATAACCATCGTATGATCAAAATATTGATTAATCTCAGGTCTTAACGAAACAAGTGAATCAAAGTATTCATCCTCTGCAATACTTCTGTCTAATTGTGCCTTTACAGCCAGATATTTCTCATATAATTTATGTTCATCATTATTTTCGAACAAGCTTTCTTGAATTTCACCAATCACTTCAGCCTTAGCAGCAATATTTAATACCCTGCTTAAAGCTTCCATATTTTCTTTAAAATCAGCATCTGTTCTCTTCTCCTCAAGAACCTGAGCTCTTGTGATAAGCGAGCTCACTACGCCAATTTCATTACCAAGTACTGCATCAATTAAATCATAACGGATTCCTTTTTCCTGCAGCAGATGTTTCAAGCGAAGTTTAAAGAACGAGATTAGTTCCTGCTTGATCGTTTCAAGTTCTGCTTTTAATACTCCGTCAGCTTCAAGTAAGGATAATGACTGTGATAATATTTCCTCAAGATTAATTTGCCAATTTTTTTGAAGAAGGATTTGAACAATTCCAGTCGCTTGCCTTCTCAATGCATACGGATCCTGTGACCCACTTGGAATGGAGCCAATCACAAAGAAGGATGAAATGGTGTCCACCTTTTCGGCGATAGAAAGCACTGCTCCAATTTCCGTTGACGGCACATCATCATCTGCATTACGAGGCATATAATGTTCGTTAATAGCATGTGAGACAGCTTCTGCTTCACCTTTTTGACGAGCATATTTTTCTCCCATAAAGCCTTGTAATTCAGGAAATTCATATACCATATTGCTTACTAAATCAAACTTGCAAATTTCAGCAGCACGATCAGCATATGCTTTTTCATCAGCTGAAAAATGAAGCTTATCGCTTAAAATAGTAGTCAAACGGCGCACGCGCGCAACTTTTTCTGCTAATGTTCCAATTTCCTCATGGTAAACAATGGACTTCAATTTAGTTAATGCGTGATCAATTTCCATTTTTTGATCTTCTCGGTAGAAGAATGCTGCATCCGAAAGTCTTGCACGAAGCACTTTTTCATTTCCTCTTGCCACGTTTTCCAAAAACTCTGCTCCACCATTTCGAACAGTCACAAAATACGGTAGAAGCTCTCCTGTTTTGGATTTAACCGGAAAATAGCGTTGATGTTCCTTCATTGACGTAATCAACACTTCTTCAGGCAGCTCTAAGAATTCTTCCTCAAACTTTCCATATAATGCAGTAGGATACTCTACGAGATTATTAACCTCTTCGAGAAGTTCCTGATCAACCGGGATGTCCCAGCCGTTTTCTTCTTCAAGCTTTTTCAATTGCTCAAGGATGGTATGTTTCCGTTTTACCGGATCAACCATTACATATTGCTTGCCCATTTCGATTTCATAGTCAGCAGGCTCGGTAAATTCAAGCTCGCTTCCAAGAAAACGGTGCCCCTTACTATGTCTAGCTGTCTCCACATTGGTAATTGCAAATGGAATTACCTCTTGTCCAAATAAAGCTGCGATCCATTTAATTGGTCTTATATAGCGGAGCTCATTATCTGCCCAGCGCATGTTTTTTGGAAAGGATAAGCTGACAATAATGTCCTTTAATTCAGGGAGTAATGTAAATGTCTCCTGTCCTTCGACAAATTTTTTGACATGCGCATACTCTACTCCATTTATTTCCTTAAAATAAATATCCTCAACCGTCATTCCTTGACCGCGGCTGAATCCAATTGCCGCTTTTGTCCATTCGCCTGCTTCATTTTGGGCAATCTTTTTCGCTGGTCCCTTTGCTTCCTCATGGATATCCTTCTGCGTTTCAGCTGCCTCCTTCACAAGAACCGTTAAACGGCGAGGCGTTGAGAATGCTCGTAGTTCTTTAAATTGGATTTGCTTTCCTTCTAGCCATGATCGTACTTTATCAGCCAGTTGGTTCATAGAATTTGTTACAAAACGAGCCGGCATTTCTTCTAAACCAATTTCAAGCAAAATATCTTTAGCCACGGGCTTTTTCCTCCTTTACCTTTAAGATTGGAAAACCAAGCTTTTCACGTTCTTCATAAAAGGTTTTAGCAATTTTACGAGCAAGACTACGGCAGCGCGCTAAATAACCGGTTCTTTCAGTAACAGAAATAGCACCTCTCGCATCAAGTAAATTAAATGTATGTGAGCACTTTAGCACATAATCATATGCCGGGTGAACCAGTCCCTCTTCCATTTGTCGATGTGCTTCTTTTTCATAAATAGTAAATAAATTAAATAGCATCTCTTGATCAGATGTTTCAAATGTATATTTAGAATGCTCATACTCCGGCTGACCAAATATATCACGAACCGTAAACCCATCAGTCCATTCAAGATCAAATACATTTTCCTTATCTTGTATGTAGGATGCTAAACGTTCGATTCCATAGGTAATTTCTACAGAAACAGGCTTGCAGTCAAGGCCTCCTACTTGCTGGAAATAAGTAAATTGTGTAATTTCCATCCCATCAAGCCAAACCTCCCAGCCTAATCCTGCACAGCCAAGTGAAGGATTTTCCCAGTTATCCTCAACAAAACGGATATCATGCTGTAATGGGTCAATGCCTAGTGCCTTTAAAGAATCTAAATAGAGCTCTTGAATATTGTCAGGCGAAGGCTTCATAATGACTTGAAATTGATGGTGCTGATAAAGACGATTGGGATTTTCGCCATATCGACCATCCGCCGGACGGCGTGACGGTTCCACATAGGCTACATTCCATGGCTCCGGACCAATCGCACGCAGGAATGTGTAAGGGCTCATTGTTCCTGCACCCTTTTCAGTATCATACGCCTGCATTAAAATACATCCCTGTTCAGACCAATGCTTTTGCAACGTTAAAATCATGTTTTGAATATTCATTGGACACCTCCAAAAAATTAATACTACTGATTTCCTTTTTCCAACACAAAAAACTCCCGTCTCTATGCTGGAAATAGCATAGGGACGAGAGTTTTACCCGCGGTTCCACCCTATTTGCTCACCTTTGGCAAGCCACTTTTATTCGTGTCAGCAGACACATTCATATCGCTCAGGAATGCCCTTCCTTAACCATCTATATCCGGCTTGCACTGTCCCGAATTCGCTTAAATAGACAAGAGTTAAGTACTCCTTTCCCTCATAGCAATGTATTTGTAATGATTTTCTAAGAAGAATGATAGCTGAAACAAAATCAGTTGTCAACTTTCAAACGATCAAGCTGATCAAGAAATTTTTTCGATTTCAGGTATAAGCCTGAATATTCATCATAATAACTGTCAATGACTCTCTTAAGTTCAATTTTTGTTTCCGGCTTAACTGAGATATTACCTAAACGGCTTATGTCCAAATAATAAAAGGTTAAGAGCAGCTTTACTGTAGATGCAGAAATGGGTAAATGGTAGGGATCCTTTTCAAGACACCGATGACAAAGAATTCCTCCTTCTCTTATAGAAAAAGAAAACTTTCCTTCCTTGCTGCCACATACCACGCAATGATTTAAAGTTGGATACAGACCCAAGCTGTTCAACATTTTCATTTCATAGATATTCTTAATGATGTCAGGGTCATATCCTTCATTAATATAATTCAAAACTTGGTACAAAAGCTCAAATAAATAGGGATTTGTCTTTTTGTCCTCTGTACATTTATCCGTTAATTCAACAATAAAACTAGCATAGGCCGTTAGAAAAATATCTTCTTTGATAGACCGTAAAGAAGCAATCATTTCACCCTGCTGCAAACTTCCAAGTCCGTGACCCTTCTGTACTAAAAAATATCCATATGTAAAAGGCTGGGTGATGGCAGCCAGCCTGCTTTTTGGTTTCTTAGCTCCATTTGCCATCACGCCTATTTTTCCCCATTCACGTGTATAGAGAGTCACAATTTTATTTGTTTCACCATAATCGGTTGTTCGAAGGATAATCCCTTCGCATTTTTGCAGCATCTGTACACCACACCATCCCAGTAATGAGACAAACCTACATAATTGGAAAATCTAATTCAACTAGCTCTTCGTCCTGACTTCCGGGTATTTCTTGGTTCTCCTTTTCTAGCTCCTTAAAAAGAAGATATGTGTCAATATTACCTGTTTGTGAAAAAACCTTCCAAGTAAAATCTAACATTGAAATCCCACCTTTCAATTGTTGGACTAGCTATTATTCATTTATTCCAATCCTTACATTTATAGTTGCCTATCTTACGCAAAATCATTAGACGAAAATTTTGTAAATCAAATGGATGAATAATCCATGTAACTTTTTAATAATTTAGTTAGGGCTCACTTAATACTCATCTTCCCGAAATCCGTAGTCACGCAGCTGCGACGCCTTATTCCGCCAGTCCTTTTGTACCTTTACCCATAATTCTAAGAACACCTTGGACCCAAGTAAGTTTTCAATATCAGCTCTAGCTCGTTTACCAATCTCTTTCAACATCTTACCTTGCTTACCAATGATAATACCCTTTTGTGAATCTCGTTCAATGATGATTGTCGCCATTACGTGAACCATTTCCTGATCCTGTCTTCGCTCCATTTTTTCAATTACGACAGCAAGCGAATGCGGAATCTCTTCTCTTGTGAGATGCAAAGCCTTTTCCCTGATGAGCTCAGCCACAATAAATCTTTCTGGATGGTCTGTTACTTGATCGGCCGGATAATACATCGGACCTTCAGGAAGATATTTTTTCACCTGTTCTAATAATGTCTCGACATTATTTCCTTCAAGAGCTGAAATCGGAATAATTTCAGCAAAATGGTATTTTTCCTTATATGATTCAATCACTGTTAAAAGCTTGTCAGGATGAATGCGATCAATTTTATTGATAATTAAAAATATAGGAGTTTTTACAGTTTGGAATTTCTCTAAAATAAATTCCTCGCCGCGGCCAAAGCCTTCTTCTGCATTTACCATAAAGAGGATGAGGTCTACTTCCTTCAGCGTATTCTGAGCTACCTTCATCATAAAGTCGCCTAATTTGTGCTTCGGCTTATGGATTCCCGGTGTATCAATAAAAATGTATTGTGTATCATTCGTAGTTAGAACACCTTGGACCTTATTCCTTGTTGTCTGCGGTTTATCGCTCATAATGGCTATCTTTTGACCGATAACTCGATTAATAAAAGTGGACTTTCCTACATTCGGTCTTCCAATGATGGATATAAATCCTGATTTAAAAACTGGTTCTTTCATTTCTTTATTCATGTATGTCCTCCGATGAAAATGCTCCTGACTGTAAATCCTCAATAAAACCCTTTGCTTTTAACGCTTCAGCAATTATTTCTTCAATCTTCACCTGAATCAACCTTTCTCTTGAAGACCATCGCTTCTTTTTATTTTACCCTATTTAATTTAAAATTTCATTGTTTATCAGGAATTCACTGTTAATAAATTTGAATTTTCTAAAAATATTATTATTCTACGTCACTCACTTCTTGACACACAAAAACGCGGGATACGAATCAAATGCTCGTTCGTTAGCCCGCATTAGAACATCTTTGGTAAAAAAATGATGCCGCCTACTACAACTGACATAACAGCATAGATAAATACCGCTCCGGCAGCAATATCCTTTGCTTGTTTTGCAAGCGGGTGGTCCTTGGAAGTGACTAAATCGACAACTCTCTCAACGGCTGTATTCATCAGCTCAAAAGAAAGCATCCCGCCAATTGCCAAAATAATCAGCAGCCACTCCAAGCTTGAAATATTGTAAAGGAATCCAAGAAAGACGACGACGAGTGCCACTACCATATGAATTTTTATATTTCGTTCAAATTTGATTGCATGAATAATTCCTTCAATGGCAAAAGCGAATGAACGCACTAGCCCCCCTCTTCTTCTACCGTTGAAGTCCGAATTCATCCAAAAGATCCTTTTGTCTTGAAAACATTTTCTTCTCATCATCTTCTGTTTCATGATCATACCCTAGGAGATGCAGAAAACCATGTACAGCTAGAAAACCAAGTTCCCTGATAAAGGAGTGCCCATATTCATCTGCCTGCTCTCTAGCCTTCGCTAATGAAATAATGATATCACCCAGGACTCGCGGCATATCTCCCCCGACTAATGGAATCTCTCCTTCACCAAGCTCCTCCATCGCAAATGAAATGACATCTGTTGGACGATCCTTATCTCTATATTCACGGTTAATTTCCTGTATCCGGTCGTTTGTGACAAACGTAACGGATAACTCACTGTTCTCTCCAACATTTTCCTTTTCAGCTGCGAAAGCGAGTAGTTTCTCGACCAAATCCTGTTCTTTTTCAGATAATTCATTTGTTTCATCAATAAAATCAATCATGATACTCATGCATGCTTCACCTTCTGCTTTGTCATTTCTGGATATTCAATCCTTGAGTGGAAGATGCCTTTAAGTGTCTCACATAGAGCATTAGCCACCTTATCCAACTCCTTCAGTGTTAAATCACATTCATTAAGCTGGTTATCCTGGAGTCTGTCAGCAATGATTTTCCTAACAAGTTCTTCAATTTGTTCAGGGGTCGGCTGTGACATGGAACGTACAGCAGCCTCTACACTGTCAGCAATTCCAACAATAGCTGATTCCTTCGTCTGAGCTTTCGGCCCCGGATACCGATAGTCCTCTTCATTTACCTCTGCACCACTTTGCTTTACCTTATAATAAAAATACTTTAATAAGGTTGTGCCATGATGCTGTTCAGCAATATCAATGATTTCCTTTGGCATATGATAGGCCCTTAGCATTTCAGCACCATCTGTTGCATGAGCAATAATAATATTTTTGCTCATATTTGGCTGGATTCGGTCATGTGGGTTTTCAATATTCAGCTGATTTTCGATAAAAAACTGAGGTCTTTTTGTCTTACCGATATCATGATAATAGGCACCTACCCTTGCAAGTAAACCATTTGCGCCAATTGTCTCACAAGCACTTTCAGCCAGATTTGCAACCATTACACTGTGGTGGTACGTTCCCGGTGTTTCGGTAAGGATTTTTTTTAATAAAGGATGATTCGGATTCGAAAGCTCGATTAATCTCATCGTTGACAATATTCCGAAACCCGCTTCAAAGAATGGAAGCAAGCCAATTGTCAGGACTGCAGATAAAATACCGGAAATCAAGCCAATTACGACCGTTATGATATAATCCTGTAGATCATATTGTCCATTTCTTAAAAACACAAGTGATAGGATCACCACTACATTTGCAACGGCAACAAATAATCCTGCCTTAAAGATGTTAGAGCGGCGTTGATTGCTTAAAAATATGATACCCGCTAGACCGCTGCACAGGATGTAGATACCAATTGACGTATTCAGAGAGCCTGTTACACCCTCATTGAACATAACGCTTCCACAAATGGCCAAAATCATTGTGACGACGATTGCCAGTCTTTCATCGATTAATATTTTAATCATTAACGCACCCATTGCTGCAGGGAAAATAAAGGCAATATCAGAGAACTCAAGAACATGTAGTAAGCTCACCATCTTCATAAGAAAAATAGAGAGCAAAAAAATCATACTGAAAAGCAGCAAATACGTTTGCTTTTGTTCCTTTTTATCCTCTAAATGATAAAAGTAAAAATATAATACGGTTAAGAAAACCATAATAAGAAGAGCTAAACCAATAAAAGGTGCGTTTGAGCGATTATTATCAAGCATCCCAGCAAGATCTAATTGTCGATAAACATCTCGATTAATCAATTGGTTTTCTTCAACGATGATTTGACCTTCTAATATTTTAACTGGTTCAACATTTTCTACTGCCTGCTGGCGCATTTCCTCCGTTGCTTCCGGATCATAGAACTCATTGGGTATAATAGCATACCTGCCAAGCTGGATAACAGCATTTTTTAACTCAAGATTTAAGTCTGTATATTTCAATTCTTCTTCAAGCTTTTTCTTTGCATTTTCCACTTCATGTGTCGGTATCCGATTATTCATAATCATATTGATAGCCGTTATGGATAGATCCCTTGCAATAATTAATTCATCTCTTGTAGACATAACAAGACTGGTTAGCACAGAATCTGGTATATCCTTTGTAACATCAGCCGTTAACTTATCCTTTACCCTCTTTAATTTTTCATCCTTCGAAGGAGGATTTTCTTCATCCAGCACCCCTGCCTTTTGCTCCTTCTTTATTTCACTGTTTACTTCAAGCGCAGAATCAAATATAGATGTAATCAAATCAATACGATTCTCCGAAATGGACTTATTTAACACATAAACATCCTGAACCTGCTCTTGTGCTTCTTTTTTCTTCGCCTCAGTGCTCTCTTTATCCTCAATTGTTATAGGTGATCGTATTGTCTGATTAGCTATCGAAAATAAACGAATATCTAACTTCTCAGGTTTAACATTGCTGTACATAGATATATAAAGGACAACACCCAGTAATACAAACAAGAGGATCCGGAAAAACTTCATATTTAATAGACTTCTGATTTTGATTAAGTACTGCTGCATTGTCTTCTTTGCTCCTCCTTTGCATACATATACACTAATTCAATCGGGATCCATTATTATCTATGACTATGTAAAAATGATAACAGTTTTTTACTCCTCTTTCACCTTTTTCTAAAAATCATACAAGAACAACAATGGAATTATTCATCATTTTATCCATTATTATCCTATTGTAAGCTATTTTCAATATTTTATTGCCTACAAAGTGGAAAAAATAGCCGTCCGGTTATCCGAACGGCAGGTTGACAAATGGGCTTTCATGATAACAATGTTATTCTTTCGTTTCATATGCTTGTATGATTTTTGCAACAAGCGGGTGACGAACAACATCGCTTTGTTCAAGATAAATAAATTGCATACCTGAAATATCCTGTAGTACTTCTTCAGCAATCTTCAGCCCTGAAGTCACGCCTTTCGGAAGATCAATCTGTGTTTTATCACCGGTAATCACCATTTTTGAACCAAAGCCGAGACGTGTTAAGAACATTTTCATTTGAGCCATTGTTGTATTTTGAGCCTCATCTAGAATCACGTAGGCATCATCAAGTGTTCTTCCCCTCATATAGGCAAGGGGAGCAATTTCAATTATTCCGCGCTCCATTAATCTTTGCGTATGCTCAGTGCCAAGAACATCATGTAACGCATCATAAAGCGGTCTTAAATATGGATCCACTTTTTCTTTTAAATCACCTGGCAGGAAACCTAAGCTTTCACCGGCCTCTACTGCAGGCCGAGTTAGGATAATTCTTTTTACTTGTCCGCTTTTTAGAGCATTGATAGCCATAACTACAGCTAAATAGGTTTTACCAGTTCCTGCTGGACCAATACCGAAAACAAGATCCTTTTTCTTCATCGCTGTAATATAATAACGCTGTCCAATTGTTTTTACTCGAATTGATTTTCCTTTTGCGTTTTTGGCGATTTCTTCTTCGAATAAATCTTTAAAATAATCTAGTGTCCCTTTCTTCGCCATCTGTATGGCATAAGTAACATCCCGTTGACTAATAGTGATTCCCTTTCGAATTACATACAATAAAGCTTCAAGGATATTGCTTACCAGTTCAACATGTTCAAGGTTACCGGAAACATAAACAGTCTCACCTCTAGTAACGATTGACACATCGAGTTCTTGCTCTAAGACTTTAAGATTCGCATCTGCATTCCCAATTAAGGTTACTGCTTCATTAGAATTCTTTAATTGAACATTCATCGTTTTTAAATCTTCTGTCATTCTGACTCTCCTTGGATAATTGGTTGTCCTTCTGCTATATTTTCGATTATTTGGAAATGTATTGATAAGGATACTTTACCATTGTCTAATGATTGGCGCAAAATTTTTTCTCCTTTTATCTTAGCATCCTCAGATAAACGATTTTTTATATCTAATTTAGCCATTTCTTTTGCAACTTGAAAGGCTTCTTCTTTCGAATATATTCTTGTTTCCTCCTCTTTGTCGCGATGAGTTTCGCTAATAAATGACAATGGAAGCTTCCACTTTATAAATTGAATCGTTTTTTCAGTGGCTTCTGTCTCATAATTCTTATATTCAATTTTGCCAAACCCCCAAATAGGAATACGAAAATTAGCAACTTCCAAATAGTATTTTCTTTTCTCATTTCCATTAAAAACCTGAAAGGTACTTTTTAAAGGAAGCTCAACATCGGATCGGTACCATGTTTCTCCCAGTACTTCACCTTTAGCCGGAACTTGTACATTTTGACCTTCTTTCCCAATCAATCCTGAAACAAGCAGCTGTCCTTCCTCCACACTATCATGAATATCCACTACTGCCTGCCCTTCTTCAACAAACATGTCCACAATAACAGCCTTTTTCTTTGCAATTAGATTCTGCGGACTTAAATATTCAGGCGGTTTTGGTTCGTTTTTCTCGACAACCTGAAGATGATAGGTTGTCCCTTGCAATTCAACACCGACCCACGTAATTTCCTCCACATTATTTGTTAATTGGCGCTGTATCCCCTCAACATTATCAACGAAGAATTGCAGCTTGCCGACCTTGACTCCCATTTTATCTAATTCTTTTTGAATCTTATATTCAGTGGCAGGCTCTGCCCCTTTTATTTGTATGCCCCAAATCATGTTGGACAGGATTAGAATGACAAAGAAAAATAGAATGGCACCTATAAGAAAGCCGCTATTATGTAGAAGTCTTATCAGCAGGAAAGGAAATCCCTCTCTTTTAAAGAATTTCACTTTACAACCGCTGCCTCTTACATACTTTCTAAATGCCTTTACATCGCTTAATTTCATTTTAAATGTGATGGATTCAACACCTTGACGCCTAACCTGCCAAATAGACAGACCATTTCGGATTAATGTATTTAATAATCGCTCAAGACCTTTTCCACTTATTTTAACCGTAATAATTCCAGAGAAAAATATCATCCATCGGTTCTTCATGCCTGTCCTCCCTAAAATTTACTTGCGATAGAAGGAGGCACTTTGACTAGTGCCCGCTCCCTTCTAGTTGCTTATTCCTGAAGATAAATTACTTGATCTATTTTTCCTTCCAATAAAATCTCTTCGGGCATGATTGCCTTGATGACAAATGCTTTTCCTTTTATTAATAGCTGACCTTGCTTTAACAGCAGTCTAAGCTCTTTATCTGAAAAAGTAATTAATCCACGATGGTTTTCAATATATATATGTATATGTCCAATCATCGTAATCCGGGGTAGATCCATCATGACATCCTGAGGAAGCTCCATATTTTTTGTAACCCAATTGCGGAGGTATTGTCCCCACTTTTTCGCCATAAAAAAAGAACCCCCTTTCATCTCATATGTATGAAATGAAATAGAGTTCTAGCACCTTTTTTTATCTTAGACTACCTTCAGAGCTTATCGGTTTCGATATGGATTTTTTGCACGGGGCGGACCAAGGATCTCAGCCCAAATAACGGCTTCCACTAGTTTGGATTCGTCAACTTTTAACGCTGATTCCTTGTTCTCAGCACTTTTTGTTTGTGAAACTGGAGCCAGCGGTGTGCCTGTTTTTATATACTCCATATTTCTCTTCACAGCAGATGTTTGATTGGATGTTTCTTTTTCGTATTCTGCCTTTCGCTTCTTTTCCTGAAAAACCTCTTCAATCTTTTTTGCAGGAGCTCGACTTTCTTCTGACAAAGGACGTGTTACTTCCTTGAATATTTCCTTGACCTCATCAAACGGACTGCGGATTGGTTTGTGTATCGGCGGAAGGACCGTACCCCTCTTCTGACCCTCCGCCGCTTTTTTCTTGTTTTTAAACAAAGAAGAAATAATGGCAATTAAGATGATGATGATAAAAGGATTGTCAAAGAGTATTTCCAATGGCGAAACCTCCTTCCTGCTGGTTTATATTCATCAAACCCTATTCCTTTTTAGTCTTATTGTCTTTAGGTCCAGACATTTTTCCGATTGACTCTCTCATATCCGTATCAGCTGTGATATTTTGCAGATTCATATAATCCATTACACCTAAATTTCCTGAACGAAGCGCCTCTGCCATTGCAAGCGGAACCGTTGCTTCTGATTCAACAACCTTTGCTCTCATCTCTTCGACTCGAGCTCTCATTTCCTGCTCCTTCGCAACCGCCATAGCACGACGTTCTTCCGCTTTGGCCTGTGCAATATTTTTATCAGCATCCGCCTGTTCCATTTGCAGATGTGCACCAATATTTTTACCGATATCTACATCAGCAATATCAATCGATAAAATTTCAAATGCTGTACCTGAGTCCAAGCCTTTTGCGAGCACTGTTTGCGAAATCATATCAGGATTTTCTAATACTTTCGTATGATGCTCAGAAGAACCTATAGTTGAAATAACCCCTTCACCTACACGGGCAATGATCGTCTCTTCACCGGCACCACCGACAAGCCGGTCGATATTTGCTCGAACTGTAATTCTTGCTTTAGCTTTTACTTCAATACCATTCATAGCCATACCTGCAATAAACGGCGTTTCAATGACTTTTGGATTAACACTCATTTGTACGGCTTCTAGAACGTCCCTGCCTGCTAAGTCAATCGCTGCACAACGTTCAAACATTAGCTCAATATTCGCACGATGTGCGGCAATTAACGCATTAACCACTCTGTCAACATTCCCACCTGCTAAATAATGACTTTCAAGTTGATTGGTTGTTACATTAATTCCTGCCTTATGCGCTTTAATTAGTGGATTAATAACCCGGCTTGGTATTACCCTTCTTAACCGCATTCCAATTAACGTGAATATACTTACTCTTACACCAGCAGCAAGGGCTGAAATCCAAAGCATAACAGGAACAAATGTAAAAAATACTGCCAATAAAATAACTCCTATTACTACAGCTACAATAATAAAAGCTGAACCAGCCGTAATTGCCATAATAATCCTCCTTATGAATCCTTTTCTTTATTTTCTAATTCCCTAACAACAATTCTTGATCCTTCTACTTTAATAATTTTTACTTGTGATCCTTTTGAGATAAAGCTGCCTTCAGTCACTACATCTATCCGTTCCTCGTCAATGACAACCGTACCTGAAGGACGTAAATCCGTTAAACATATCCCGATCTTTCCAATCAACTCTGTCCGGTTTTGATTTGAAACATATCCCAATTCCGTACTTGTTGAATCACTAAGGATTAATTTTTTAAAGAATTTCATTTTTTTATCATACACCTTTATCATAACCACGCAGGCTAAAATAGAAATTGAAAATGCAATCAACAGGGAAATTCCGATATGAATAAAATTTTCTCCAGCCATAAAAAAACTGGCAAGGAACGCACCAAACCCAAAAATCCCGATAATTCCTCCCGGTAAAACTAATTCTAATAAAATGAGGACAATTCCAACTGCAAATAAAAGAACGGTACTAACATTTGCCAGACCAGTGGCTAAGTGTCCGTAAAAAAACAAAAGGAATGCTGAAACACCAATAATTCCTGGGAGCCCAATTCTCGGAGTAAACAATTCAACAACAAAACCTAAAAAACCGATTGTCAGTAAAATAGTGATAACAATTGGATGGGTGATAAACAAGGCAAGCTGATCCAAAAAACTAAGATTTGTCTGATCAATTCCTTTTATCGCAGAAGCACCTACATCAACTGAAAAAGAAATCAGATTGAAAGATAAAGCTCCTGCAAATGCAGCGGTACGCCAAACCATGATGCTACCCTCCTTTCATCATAACACCCTTATGCTATTTACGCTTTAGCTTGTGAAAAGTTTCATCTTTATGTAAAAGATTAAGGAATACAGAATTTTCGATTGAAATTAAAAAGACTGCAGATATCTGCAGTCTTTTAAACATCATAATGTAAATTGTCTGTTATGAAAGGTGTTGTTGTACAAGTTTATTTACAAGTGATCCATCTGCTCGACCTTTTACTTTCGGCATAACAGCTGACATCACTTTTCCCATTTCTGCTTTTGATGAAGCTCCCGTTTCTGAAATAGCTTGTTTCACAATTTCAGTCACTTCTTCCTCAGATAGCTGCTCAGGCATATATAATTCTACGTACTGTAATTCAGCACGAATTTTATCTACGAGATCTTCACGACCAGCTTTTTCAAATTCATGGAGGGAGTCCTTGCGTTGTTTTACTTCACGTGAAAGGACGGTTACTTCTTCTTCTTCAGACAAATCATGACCAAGCTTGATTGCTTCATTTTGAATAGAAGCTTTAATCATGCGGATAGTCGTTAGCTTATCTTTTTCTTTGTTTTTCATCGCCTGTTTTATATCGGAATTTAAACGTTCGAGAAGATTCATGAATTACACCCTCTCTTAAAACTTGCGTTTTCTTGCAGCTTCAGACTTCTTCTTACGTTTTACGCTAGGTTTTTCATAAAATTCGCGCTTTCTAGCTTCTTGAATAGTACCTGATTTAGAAACAGTACGTTTGAAGCGTCGAAGAGCATCTTCAAGCGATTCGTTTTTACGAACGACAGTTTTAGACATTCTCTTTCCCTCCCTCCGAGCACAACACACTTACATCAATCCATGGAATCCCATGTACTTTGCAATTATAATATATCAGAGAAACAAGGTCAACTGTAATTCGTCTCGACTTGTATCTATATGTTTATTTTCCAATCAAAAAATTGATTTTCTGGTTTAAAAGTCGATCAATTATCCGTTTTCCCCTACTATTTTCTTCTGACAGTTATTATACTGCCTCATTTTTCAGCTCTGAATTCTCAATAACTCGAACAAATTCCCCTTCATTGTACGGATAACCGGCCTTGTCAATTTTGACTTTTACAATTTCACCGACCATCTCTTCCGAAGCCGGAAATACAACCTTTAAATAATTGTCCGTATAACCGACGTATAAGCCTTTATTCTCTTCTTCTTTAAATTCCTCTTCAGGGATGACTTCTAATACATCTCCTTCAAATTTCGAGGCATATTCCTTGGCCAATTGATCAGATAAGGCAATCAGACGATGAACTCGCTCATTTTTCACCTCTTCGTCAACCTGGTCTTCCATTCTTGCAGCAGGTGTACCTGTCCGTTTTGAATATGGGAAGACGTGAAGCTCGGAGAATTGATGGTCCTTAATAAATTGATAGGTTTCCATAAATTCCTCTTCTGTTTCTCCTGGGAATCCGACAATAACATCAGATGTAACAGCTAAGTCAGGCATGATTTCTCTTAATTTCCTTAATCTTTCTGCAAAGGAAGCCATCGTATATTTTCTTCTCATTCTCTTTAATACTGTATCCGATCCGGATTGAAGCGGAATATGCAAGTGTCTAACAATCACATTCGAATTCTTGATGACTTCAATTACATCATCAGAAATTTGACTTGCTTCAATCGAAGAGATTCTAAGGCGCTTTAAGCCCTTTACATTTGCTTCTAACTCACTTAGAAGCAAAGCAAGGTTATAATCCTTTAAATCCTCTCCATACCCGCCTGTATGAATTCCTGTAAGGACTATTTCCTTATAGCCTGCATCAACAAGCTGCTGTGCCTGATGGATGACTTCCTTTGGATCACGAGAACGCATTAATCCTCTTGCCCATGGAATAATACAAAACGTACAGAAATTGTTGCAGCCTTCTTGGATTTTCAAAGAGGCACGTGTACGATCTGTAAAAGAAGGTACGTCTAATTCTTCATAGACACGGCTCTTCATAATGTTTCCAACGGCATTTATCGGCTGACGCTCTTCTTTATACTGATTAATATATTCAAGCATTTTAACGCGATCCTGTGTTCCAATTACAATGTCTACGCCAGGAATGGCCATAATCTCGGCCGGTGATGTTTGTGCATAGCACCCTGTTACACAAATGACTGCATCAGGATTTTTTCTAATGGCTCTGCGAATGACCTGACGACTTTTCTTATCACCTGTATTGGTTACTGTACAAGTATTAATAATATATACATCTGATCTTGATTCAAAATCAACACGCTCATAGCCTTCTTGTTTAAATAACTGCCAAATAGCTTCTGTTTCATAGTGGTTTACTTTACAACCAAGTGTATGAAATGCAACTGTTTGCATGATTAATTCACCTCGAGTAGTTCTAAATGATATGACACTGCAGATAATAGGTACAACGGAGCTGTTTCTGTTCGTAGAATTCTTGGCCCTAGTCCACAGGCACGAAAACCGCCAGCTGACAGCCTTTCGACTTCACCACTGGTTAAGCCGCCCTCAGGTCCGAACACAATAAGTAATGAACCGCCTTTTTCCAGTTCTTTCAAATGAGAAACAAGCACCTTATCCTCGCCAAGCCTAGCCTCTTCCTCATAGGCAACTAATTTTACATCGTAACCTTCTGCATATTTTAGAAGCGAAGGAAGATCTACAGGCTGGGTAATTTCAGGGATAATGGTTCGATGGGATTGCTCTGCAGCCTCTTTTGCAATCTTTTGCCATCTCATTAATTTTTTATCGGCCTTTTTCCCATCCCATTTTACGACAGAACGATCTGCAGTAAAAGGGATAAACTTCGATGCACCAAGTTCTGTTCCCTTTTGAATAATCCATTCGAACTTATCCCCTTTAGGCAGGCCGCTCACAATAGTTACTGTGACAGGCAATTCAACTGACTCTTCCATCCATTGTATAACGTCAGCAGTAACCTGGTCAGTGGAAATTTCTGCAATTGAACAGAGAGCTGTTTTTTGATTTTCACTTACACAGATGATTTCATCCTTTTCTTTCATCCTCATTACTTTTGAAATATGATGATAATCCTCACCGGTGATAAAAAAACAATTATCTTCTGGAGAAAAAGTAGCAAAATAACGCTGCATCCTACGCACCAACCCTTAGTTAAAATGGAAGCGGCTTAGTTCAAATTGTGTATTCTACCGCTGCAACAAAATAATTTTACTCTAGAACAAATCAAATTCGCTCGTCGAATTTGCGCCTGGATTTTTATCGAGCTTGCTCGATAAATTTCCTTTGAAAATCCATGGCATCCGCTGGAGGCTTAACTTCAGAATGAAGTTAAAAAGGGCGTGTGGAAAATAACACTTAGCCCTTTTTTATGATCTATTTTCTTTTCGCAATATAGGCTACCCAGTCCTCCATATAAAGAGTCTCTTCTATCTCAAAGCCTGCCTCTTCAATGGAATCCCTAACTTGATCCTTCTTTTGTTTAATGATACCGGCAGTGATAAAATAGCCGCCCTCTTTCACACACTTAGCTGCATCATTTGTAAAGCGCAAAATCACCTCTGCAAGAATGTTGGCCACAATGACATCTGCCTTTGTCTCAATTCCTTCAAGTAGATTGTTTTGTGCTACCTCAACGACCTGATTTACCTTATTCAGCTTTAAATTTAATCTGGCTGATTGTACTGCTACCTCATCTAAATCTAAGGCCGTTACCTTTTCAGCCCCTAACATAGCGGCTGCAATGCTCAATACTCCTGATCCTGTTCCAACATCAATTACCGTGTCACCTTTTTTTACAGTCCGTTCAAGTGCTTGAATGCTCATGACCGTTGTTGGGTGTGTTCCTGTACCAAAGGCCATACCCGGATCTAATTCAATAATCAGTTCGTCACTGTTTACCGGCGTATATTCTTCCCATGTCGGAACAATCGTAAAATATTTAGAAATTTTCACTGGATGATAGTACTTTTTCCAAGCGGTTGCCCATTCTTCTTCATGAACCTCTGAGAGAGAAACACTGTTCTTTCCGATATCAATATCATAAATAATCAGGTTGTTGATTGCCTCTTTGATTTCTTCAACGGTCTCACCTAAAAAGCTGTTTATTGGCAAATACGCTTTTATTATAACGCCTTCTTCAGGATAATCTTTCGGATTAAGTTGGTAGATTTCGCCGAAACGATCTTCCCTTTCCTTTACAAGTTCTTCCGGATCTTCTATGACCACACCACTAGCCCCTGCTTCATGCAGGATATTGGAAATCGGTTCTATTGCTTCATTTGTCGTATGGATACTGATTTCTGACCATTTCAACTCTGCCAACTCCTAATTCTTATTCACCTTTAAACGCTCTTTTTACTTTTCCAAAAAAGCCTTCTTCTTCTCCATCCTTTGGAACAGATCCACTAATTTCAGCAAATTCATGCAGCAATTGCTTCTGTTTTTCCGTTAACTTCGTCGGAGTAATAACCTTCACAATAATATGCTGATCTCCTGTCCCGCGTCCACGAACATTCGGTATCCCCTTTCCTCTCAAGCGGAATTTTGTGCCTGTTTGTGTTCCACTAGGAACTTTCAGCTTTACTTTTCCATGAAGGGTTGGTACTTCAATTTCATCACCAAGTGCTGCCTGCGCAAAGGTAATTGGCATCTCACAATATACATCATCACCGTCACGTTCAAAAAATTCATGTGAACGGATATGGAAGACAACATATAAATCCCCTGCCGGACCGCCGTTTACACCAGGTTCTCCTTGTCCGGAAACACGTAATTGCTGACCATCATCAATACCAGCAGGTATTTTAATCGCAATTTTACGACGCTTCTTCACTGTTCCAGTGCCACCGCAGGTTGAGCATTTATGCTTAATTTCTTTACCAGTACCATGACAGTAATTACATACACGTCTATTGACAATTCTGCCAAAAGGAGTATTCTGTTCAATATTTAATTGACCAGTTCCATGACAATGAGAACATGTTTCAGGCTGAGTCCCTTTTTTAGCACCAGATCCATTACATGTTTCACATGTTTCTTCCCTTGGAATCTCAATTTCCGTTTCTTTTCCAAAAACTGCATCCTCAAAATTTAACGTCATCGTGTATTGTAAATCGGCACCCTGTCTTGGTGCATTAGGGTCTCGACGTCTTGTACCGCCGCCGCCAAAAAAGGTACTGAATATATCTTCAAATCCGCCAAAGCCGCCGAAATCACCGCCACCACCAAAGCCTTGATTTGGATCGGTATGACCAAATTGATCATAGTGGGAGCGTTTTTGTTCATCACTTAATACCTCATAGGCTTCTTTTACTTCTTTAAATTTTTCATCTGCATCTGGTTCTTTGTTAATATCCGGATGATATTGTTTTGAAAGCTTACGATATGCTTTTTTGATTTCATCCTTTGATGCACTTTTACTTACGCCAAGCACCTCATAGTAATCCCTTTTATCCATTATTGCCACTCCCCGAGTTTTCACATAAAAATTATTGTAGCATTTCTATATTGGTTATCGCAATTATTTTTAGATGAGTAAAAATAAAAGTCAAAGCCAAGTATGACCTGACTTTGACTTTTAGTTCATCATATTAAAAATATAACTATCTGTTAACTTGTTAAACATAGTTGTTGATTTCCGTTCCAGGCACTTCGCGCACCTTAGGGCGACCGCCGAGCCTCCACGACACTTCGTGTCTGTGGGGTCTCGACTGTCTCGCTTCTCCCGCAGGAGTCTTCGTGCTTTCCACTACAATCAACCTGCAAAACAAAATCAGTATTACACTTTAACAGAGCTACATTATTTATCGTCTTTTACTTCTTCAAACTCTGCATCTACTACATTGTCATCTTTAGGGGCGCTTGTGCCTTCTGCTCCTTGTGCAGCCTGTGCTTGTTTTGCTGCTTCTTCGTATAGTTTTACAGAAAGGTTTTGCACAATTTCTTGCAAGGCATCTTTCTTTGTACGAATTTCTTCAAGTTCATTTTTCTCAATTGCTGCCTTCAATTCATCTTTTGCAGTATTGGCTTTTTGAACTTCAGCTTCGTCTACTTTGCCTTCAAGATCTTTTAATGTTTTTTCTGTTTGGAAGACAAGCTGATCTGCTTCATTGCGCAGTTCTACTTCTTCTTTACGCTTTTTATCTGCTTCAGCGTTTAATTCAGCTTCTCTTACCATTTTATCAATTTCTTCATCTGTTAAACCTGTAGAAGACTTGATTGTGATTGTTTGCTCTTTATTTGTACCAAGGTCTTTGGCACGAACATTAACGATACCATTTTTATCAATATCAAATGTTACTTCGATTTGAGGAATTCCTCTTGGAGCTGGCGGAATATCGCTTAATTGGAAACGTCCCAGCGTTTTGTTGTCGTTAGCCATTGGGCGTTCGCCTTGTAACACATGGATATCAACAGCCGTTTGATTATCCGCAGCAGTTGAGAACACCTGTGATTTTGAAGTAGGAATGGTTGTATTACGATCAATCAGCTTCGTGAATACACCGCCCATTGTTTCAATACCTAGTGAAAGTGGTGTTACGTCTAAAAGTACAACATCCTTAACATCACCTGTAATAACGCCACCTTGAACAGCAGCACCCATTGCAACTACTTCATCAGGGTTTACACCTTTATGAGGTTCTTTGCCTGTTGCTTTTTTAATTGCTTCTTGAACCGCTGGGATACGAGTTGAGCCTCCAACTAGGATTACTTTGTCAATTTCTGACGTTGAAAGACCAGCATCACTTAATGCCTGACGAGTTGGTCCCATAGTACGTTCAACTAAGTGTGCAGAAAGCTCATCAAATTTTGCACGAGTTAACGTTACCTCTAAGTGCAATGGACCAGCTTCACCAGCTGTAATGAATGGTAATGAGATTTGTGTACTTGTTACACCTGATAAATCCTTTTTCGCCTTTTCTGCAGCATCCTTCAGACGCTGTACAGCCATTTTATCTTTAGAAAGATCAATTCCATTTTCTTTGCGGAATTCATCAACTAAATAATCAATAATTACTTGGTCGAAGTCATCACCACCAAGACGGTTGTCACCAGCAGTAGCTTTTACTTCAAATACACCATCACCAAGTTCAAGGATGGATACGTCAAACGTACCGCCACCTAAGTCAAAAACAAGGATCGTTTGATCTTCTTCTGTTTTATCCAAACCATAAGCAAGTGCAGCCGCTGTCGGCTCGTTAATGATACGTTCAACTTCAAGTCCGGCGATTTTACCAGCATCTTTTGTTGCTTGACGTTCTGCATCATTAAAATAAGCTGGAACAGTAATAACCGCTTTTGTTACTTCTTCACCAAGATAGGCTTCTGCAGTTGCCTTTAAATTTTGAAGGATAATAGCTGAAATCTCTTGTGGACTATATTCTTTTCCTTCTATTTCCTCTTTATGATTTGTTCCCATATGACGTTTGATTGAAATAATCGTATTTGGGTTTGTAATTGCCTGACGCTTAGCCACTTCCCCAACTTGACGTTCGCCATTTTTAAATGCCACAACAGACGGTGTTGTCCGGTTTCCTTCTGGATTTGGAATAACTTTTGGTTCTCCACCCTCCATAACGGCAACACAGGAGTTTGTTGTACCTAAGTCAATACCAATGATTTTGCTCATATTCCTTTCCTCCCAATCGATATGTAGATTACTGATTTACTTTGACCATTGATGGACGGATCACTCTGTCCTTTAATTGATAACCTTTTTGGAACTCTTCCACTACGATGTTTGATCCAAAGTTCGCATCTTCTACTTGCATAATCGCCTGATGTAAGTGAGGATCAAACTCTTTTCCAACCGCCTCGATCTGCTCTGCACCTGCATTTTTAAGAGCATCAAGCAAGCTTCTGTAGACCATTTCCATCCCTTGTAATAAAGATTTAGCTTGATCATTGTCAGCTTCCATGTTAAGTGCTCTTTCGAAATTATCGATAGCAGGTAATAGATCAGTTACCAAGCTTTGTGCTTTATATTTTTCACTCGCCTCAAGATCCAGTCTTGCTCGGCGACGAGCATTTTCAAAGTCTGCTTGCACACGAAGAATTCGATTCTCCGCTTCTTCAAGTTTCGTTTGTAATTCAGCATTTTGCTTCTTTAGTTCCTCTATTTCTGTTTGCAAAAGCTGTTCACTATTCTCCACTTCTTTCGAAGATTCTTCAGCAAAGGTCTCTTCAACAACCTCAATTTCTTCGGCATCAGCTGTTTTAACAGTTGATTCTTCTTGGTTTAATTCTTTCTCTGACATCATTGTCACCTCCCTTAAATGAAATGCGGAAGCGGCTCGCCCAGACCCGACAAGCATAAGACGAGTCAAGTGAGAGGTTCGCCTTTTAAACTCTTGCTTGACTTGGCTTATGACCTCGAGGGTCTAGCCGCTGCAGCTGGACAATCTGGAATATTGAGACGCCTATAGCGCCATTTTATTTTAAGTAATATATGAAAACACATTGAAAGGGATGGAAATGGCTCCTTCCACCCTTAACAATATTTCCACGTCTATTTCATTTGATACAATTTAGTTAAGACAGCAGATAAGTCATGTGATAATAATTGCATTAAACTAATGACTCTTGAATATTCCATTCTCGTTGGACCAAGAATGGCAATAGAACCCAGCTGTTCTTTACCAATCGAGTAGGACGCGGTAATGAAGCTGCAATCCTCCAGAGCAGAGTTTACATTTTCACGGCCAATCTTGACATGGATCCCACTCGGATTTTTACGAATAATGTCATAAAAATCTTTTTCCTGCTCAATTAAATCAAGCAAATTGCGAACCTTATCTATATCATGAAACTCAGGCTGATTTAACATATTCGTTTTCCCGCTGAAGAACAGCTTTTCATTATTAGATACCTTAAAGGATTCACCAATGATATTGAGCATACTATCATAGTTTTCAATGTGCTGACGAAGCAGAACAGCCACTTCTTTAAACAGCTTATTATTTAAACCGTCAAGTGGTACCCCTGCCAGACGCTCATTTAAAATATTAACAATCTTCTCAAGATCACTTGGATTCATCGATTTAGGTAAATGAAATATTTTGTTTTCCACATGACCTGTATCCGTCACAATAATAGCCACTGCTGTTTCTTCACTTAAAGGAACAATTTGAATCCTGCGTAATTTATTTTCCCTAACTGCAGGACCAAGTACAATAGCAGTGTAGCTTGTGAGTTCAGATAAGATTTTAGCTGATTTTTGCACGATTTTTTCCATTTCATATATGCGTTCAGCAAAAATCGACTTGACTGTATGGATATCTTGAAAATTTAATTTCTGCGGTGAAAGTAAATGATCGACGTAATATCGATATCCTTTTTCAGACGGTATTCTACCGGAAGATGTATGAGTTTTTTCAATAAACCCCAGTTCTTCTAAATCTGCCATTTCATTACGAATAGTAGCAGAACTGAACGATATCTCATCCTTTTTTGCCAAGCTTCTAGATCCAACCGGTTGGGCGAATTGGATGAAATCATCAACGATCACTTGCAGAATAAGCAGCTGTCGATCCGTTAACATATTCATCACCTCTGTTAGCACTCATGAGTACCGAGTGCTAAATCTAATACTAAAATATCAAATGTAGGGGGAGAATGTCAATATAAATACAACTACATTTAGATACTTAAATACAAAAGGAATTGCTTACCAGTACACTAACTTATTAAAAATGCCTGAAATACTTCATTCCCTAAAAACAAACCTTTTTTTGTTAAAGAAATAAATCCATCGGTTACGTTAATTAATTGTTTTTTCTCCAATTGTTTGATTTCACTTTCAAACATGACAAGTGGATTCTTCCCAAACTTTTCAATGAAATGATTAATTGAAACACCTTGGATCTTTCGTAAACCTAGAAACATCTCTTCTTCCCATTTCTCTTTTTCACTTAAAATCATTTCATCCATTATAGGTAATTCATGATTATGAATTGGGGTCATATATTTTTTTAATGGGCCGTAGTTAGAGCGGCGCACTCCATTTATATAGCTATGAGCACCTGCTCCAAATCCATAGTAACAATCATTATCCCAATAGGTTAAATTATGACGGCTTTCATACCCCTTCTTAGAAAAATTACTTATTTCATATTGATGATATCCATGACTTTCCATCCGGTTCATAAGCAGGTCATACATTGCTGCTTCGTCATCTTCAGTAGGAAGCGGCAGCTTTCCTTTATTTTGCAGCTGATAAAAAATGGTCTTTGGTTCAATAATCAGCGAGTAACCTGAAAAGTGAGTTGTTTCCAATGAAAATGAGGCTTCTAACGTTTGATTAAAATCCTCCAGTGTTTGACCCGGTAAGCCATATATTAAATCTATACTTATATTATGAAAACCAACCTTCTGTGCTGCCTCTACTGAACGGAATACGTCTTCCGCCTTATGAGTCCTGCCAATCCTTTTAAGCAGCTCATCATTAAAAGACTGAACACCAAAGCTGAGCCGATTTACACCTGACTCAAAAAGAACCCTTAGCTTATCCTCAGTTAAATCTCCGGGATTTGCTTCAAATGTATATTCTCCTTCATCTTGTAAGGGTAAATGATCACTAATCGATCTACACAATCTCTCGAGCTGCTTTTCATTCAGGGCTGTAGGTGTTCCCCCGCCAACAAAAATGGAGTTTAATGCTTTTGCTGGTGTCTCTTCAAGCGTGAGTTTTATTTCTTCTTCTAATGCTGCTATATAGTCATCTACAGGCTGACCTTTTAAATAAACCTTATTAAAATCACAATAATGGCAAATGTGCTCACAAAAAGGAATATGGATATAGGCGGCTTGTATCAAATGAATCCCTCCTTGCTATATGAAAAAGAGGTTAAGCTGCCTCTTTAGAGAAGAACAACCAACCTCTTTTTACGTATCAAGCTGTTATTTTTTCGTACGGCATCTATTTCTTTGAATTGCTGTCGTCCATTTTTAATACTGCCATAAAGGCTTCTTGTGGAACTTCAACAGATCCAACCTGTTTCATACGTTTCTTTCCTTCTTTTTGTTTTTCTAACAGCTTACGTTTTCGGGAAATATCTCCGCCATAACATTTCGCTAGGACGTTTTTCCCAATTGACTTTATATTAGTTCTTGCAATAATTTTCTGTCCTACCGCTGCTTGAACAGGGACTTCAAACTGCTGACGCGGAATTAATTCCTTCAGCTTCTCGACAATAACCTTACCACGATCATATGCAAAATCTTTATGTACGATAAAGCTTAATGCATCGACTTTTTCACCATTTAGTAGGATGTCCATTTTCACAAGTTTAGACGGTTTATAGCCTATTAATTCATAATCGAAGGAAGCATATCCCTTCGTGCTTGATTTTAACTGATCAAAGAAATCATATACAATTTCAGAAAGCGGGATTTCATAGATGATAGCTACACGGGATTCATCCATATAGTCCATATTAATAAAATTACCGCGTTTACTTTGACAAAGCTCCATAATCGTACCAACATAATCATTTGGCGCCATCATTGTTGCTTTTACGTATGGCTCTTCAATTCTGTCAATTTTTTGCGGCTCCGGCATTTCAGACGGATTACTAACACTTACCGTTGAACCATCTGTCATAATTACTTCATAAATAACACTTGGTGCAGTCGTAATTAAATCGATTTTAAATTCACGTTCAATCCGTTCTTGAATAATTTCCATATGAAGCAGCCCTAGAAATCCACATCGAAAACCAAAGCCAAGGGCCTGCGATGTTTCTGGTTCAAATTGAAGTGCTGAATCATTTAATTGAAGCTTTTCAAGTGCTTCACGCAAATCATTAAAACGGGCATTATCAATCGGATATAGTCCACAATAAACCATTGGGTTTAACTTTCTGTACCCTGGTAATGACTCCGTTGCTCCATTTTTCGCATTGGTAATCGTATCACCGACACGCGTGTCGCCAACATTTTTAATGGAGGCTGCCAAATAGCCAACATCTCCGACTGTCAATTCATCAACAGCACATGCTCGTGGATTATAGACACCAACCTCTGTCACTTCAAACTCTTTGTTTGTTGCCATCATTCTTATTTTGTCACCGACTTTTACGGTACCGTCAACGACACGGATATAGACAACGACTCCGCGATATGCATCATATAATGAATCAAAAATAAGCGCCTTTAAAGGAGCATCAGGGTCACCAGTAGGTGCAGGCACTTTTTCTACAACTTGCTCAAGAATTTCCTCGATTCCAATTCCTGCTTTGGCAGACGCAAGTACTGCTTCAGATGCATCAAGTCCAATAACATCTTCAATTTCCTGTCTAACTCGCTCAGGATCTGCACTTGGTAAATCAATTTTGTTGATAACAGGGACAATTTCCAAATCATTATCTAATGCCAAATACACATTTGCTAATGTTTGCGCTTCAATTCCCTGCGCCGCGTCAACTACAAGAACCGCCCCTTCACATGCGGCAAGACTGCGGGAGACCTCGTACGTAAAGTCTACGTGTCCAGGAGTATCTATTAAATGGAAAGTATAGATTTCCCCATCCTTAGCCTCATATTTCAACTGAACGGAGTTCAATTTAATGGTAATTCCTCTTTCTCTTTCCAAATCCATAGAATCAAGGAGCTGATCCTTCATTTCACGTTTTGTTAATGCATTCGTTTTTTCTAAAATCCGATCTGCTAATGTCGATTTTCCATGGTCGATATGAGCGATTATGGAGAAATTACGAATTTTTTCTTGCCTTTTTAGTCTATCTTCTCTGTTCATATCGTTCACTCCTACTAAACTTCCACTTTTACACTATTTTTGATTATAACAGCAGGATAACGAAGATTCAATCATGGTCTTGCATACTGATATATGTCACTTGAGTAATTTAGTTATCACCTGTAAAAAGACCGGTTATCATTTGAATGATTGTTTCCGTGATATGCGAAAGGGCATTTGCTAGGTTTTTTCCTAATGAAGAGAAAAAATTAAATGCTTTCATCTCTTCAAGCTCCTTTTTCTTCTGTTCTAAATCATGACTAGAAACATCATTTCCGAGAATAGATGCCTCAAGTTCACCTTTACCGCTTTCCTGAAGAGTAAAAGCCCCTTTAAATTGGTCATCAGAATAGCCCTTCATTTTTTGGATTCCACCATTTGCCTGCTCCATGCCGAATAGAACAGAGACAAACATTAGTGCTGCTATCAGCATGGATTTTAGCATAAACATCTTCATAACCGGTCACTCTCTTTCTAGCTTTCGTTTGCTGGACTTGGATTTGTTCCATCCACTTTTTCTGCCTGCCAGTAATATTCACTTATTACCTCCGCCAACACCTCAGCAGAATTGTTTAATTCCTCAAAGGTATTATCAACACCGCCAAATTCAACGAGAATAGCCTTTTCAGATAAATCCTGGTTAAACTTACCATTTGTTCCTGCTCCTTTTTTAGTAAAAGAGCCCCTGCTTAAGCCTTTGTACTTTTGCTCGATTAAATCATGTAATTGATTGGCAAAGGCAAGGTTTTTTTCGTAGTTTGCATGTTCACCGCCAACAATAAAAGCTAGCTTGGCGTATGACTTACCATTTATCTCTTTTGTCGTATCCTGCTTTCTTCTGGAATCACGATGAATATCAATTAAATAGGTTAAATCATGATTTCCAGAAACAGCAGCTTCCACAACGGACCTAGATTCTTGATAGGATTGCGCATAGGTTAAGCCTTTACTTGATAGGTTTGCCTGTACGTCAGTTTTATCAACCACTGTGCCAATCCCTCTTTCCTCGAGCTCTTCTTTAAGCTTGTCCCCAATGTTCGTCACATTTAATTGTGAATGAAAGGCCAGATCCGGATCCGTCACACCTTTCAAGTGCGGCAGGAAGGATTCACGATTATGAGTAAAATACACGTAGACCACTTTTCGATCTCCGGTTGTATTTGGAGGTGCATCAGGTGAATTCTCTGCTTGTCCACCAATTCCTTCAGTATTCTGAAGCGCTGCTTCCTTCTCAGTCTGCAAAACCTCAAGCGGTGGTGCTGATTCAATCGGCATATTCGTATAGTTGGTACCTTCTCCTGCAACTAATATTTCTGTATCAAATAAAGAAAAGGCCGGCAGTTCTCTCCCTAGTAAACTACGTGGATCATCAAGGTTTACATTGGTTGAAAGCTTGAACAAGTATTGAGTAAACTCGGGAGTTGGACTTGATTCCGGCAATCCTTGTAAAAAGTAATGGTTTTCCCAGCCAATTAAATAATAGAGCATCTCTCCTGTTATATTCGTTGTAGCTGAATGAACAGATGATGATGCAGGCCTGTACTCTGGTTTTAGAACCGTTAATAAACCGCTAATCACAAAAATAAATAGCAAAAAGCCTGCAAACCCTATAATCACTCTTAGCAAACTAGTTCCTTTAACAGTCACCATCAACTGGTCTGATTTAACAAATTTCACTTGTTCCACCTCTTCCAAGCAAGTCTACTAATTTATATGTACTTGCTAGAGAAGGTAGAACAATTTAATGCGGAAGCGCCTTGCTCACCCCCGACAAGCACAAGACGAGCATCTCGGAAAGGTGTTCTTTACCTTTCTGAGATGATTGGCTTGTGACCTCGAGGGGGTAGGCGCTGCAGCTGGATAACATTTAAATGCGGAAGCGCCTTGACCAGCCCCGACAAGCATAAGACAAGCCGGCGAGAAGGTTGTTCTTTAACCTTCTTGACGGATTGGCTTATGACATCGAGGGGCTAGGCGCTGCAGCTGGATAACATTTAAATGCGGAAGCGCCTTTATAACGAATTTACCAAAAACCGCCACATATGGTGGCGGTGGTACTTCCCTTATCTTGTATAGAATCCTGTATTACCCTGATCGATAGAGCTATGCAGACTGGCATTCAGTCCATTGGCCAATAAATTAGCCATATCTTCAATAAAAACATCAACTTCTTTCGGTGTGACCATCAGATTATGGCCGAGTGGCGCCAATACCTCATAGATTAATTTACGCTTTTCCTCATCCTCTAGTGTCCCAACCATTCCTAAGAAGGTTTTTCGATGATGCTCCTCAGGTAAATCTTCCTCCGTCAGTTTCTTACGTTTTCCAAATGTCATACCAGCCGGCGCTAATGCTCGTGATGGCCGGTTTCCTTCACGAAGCTCTTTTCCAAAATGCTTGAGAATAAAATCAATTGTATCGCTCGTAATGGAAACAGCGTCCACAACAGTCGGAACTCCGATAGCGAAGGTAGGAATTCCCAGCGTTTCCTTACTTAACTCTTTTCGCTTATTTCCTACCCCAGATCCTGGATGAATACCTGTGTCAGATATTTGAATAGTAGAATTGACTCTCTCAATTGATCTTGCCGCTAATGCATCTATCGCAATGACGAAATCCGGCTTCGTCTTTTCCACTACACCAAAAATAATATCGCTTGTTTCAATGCCGGTTAGCCCCATTACCCCTGGAGAAATAGCGCTAACCGGTCGAAATCCCTCTTCGACACTTTCAGGCTGAAGCTGATAAAGATGCCTTGTAACAAGAATATTTTCACATACCTGCGGCCCTAACGCGTCTGGTGTTACATTCCAGTTACCTAGACCAACTACTAAACATGAGGCATCCTCCTTAATTCCACTCTGGCTTAAAAAATGAGAGAATTCCCTCGCAAATACCTCCTCAACCTTTTGTTGCAGCTCTGTATTACTCTGTCTAATCCCAACTACTTCGATTGTTAAATATTTGCCTTCTTTTTTCCCGATTACCTTCTCGCCTTCTTTTGTAACCTCGACATAAGAAATTTTTATATCATTTTCTTCCTTTTCTTTAATAATGACACCTTCTATGTGTGAAAGATCTTCCTGTTCACCAATATTTCTTTCACTAAGGACCATCTCCTTAGCTTCAATGGCAAGATCTGTACGAACAGAATATTGACTTAAATCAATAGATTCCTTCAAAACAATCCCCCCTTATCATTTATTAATTATCTTTGCCGAAAAAATGGAAATCATTCAAAATCATGACTGATGCATATAGCAAAATATAAGTTAACATTATTTAGCAGGAGGGAAACTATCGCAAAATATATCATGAGTATTGCAATATCGACCTGTATTTGATAAAATATCATTTGTTGCAATTGGGTTATTGAATGTAAATCGAGTTCATATAATCTCGATGCTTTTCTTAGGAGGTGAACCGAATGCCAAATATTAAATCTGCAATCAAACGTGTAAAAACAACTGAAAAAAAGAATGCGCAAAACAATATGATTAAATCTGATATGCGTACTGCTGTGAAAAAAGTTGAAGCGGCAGTTGTTAATAACGATGCTACTGCAGCAACAGGCACTTATGCAGAAGCTGCACGTAAGTTAGACAAAGCAGCTGCAAAAGGTCTTATCCATAAAAATGCTGCTGCGAGAAAGAAATCTCGTCTAATGAAAAAAATGAACATTTTAAATGCATAATTAAAATAAAAAGGCTGTCCCTTTAGGACAGCCTTTTTATTTTAACTTAAGCAAAAACAATTCTATTAATAATTCCTTATTCATTTTTCCAGTTTTCATTTGATAATCTGCATCAGCCAATTGTTTCATAATTCGGGTAAGTTCTTCCTCGGTAAATTTTTGTGCTTGTCCTGCTGCAAGCTTCACACGAAAAGGGTGAATTTTAATGTGTGTCGCAATTTGCTTTTGCCCATAGCCTCGTTTTGCTAATTCCTTCACTTGATAAATCAGTCGAAATTGGTTTGTTATAACAGCTAAAATTTTGATTGGCTCTTCATTAAGTTTTAATAAATCATAATAAATCCGTAAGGCATCCCCAATGTTTCGCGAAACTATTTTATCTACTAATGTAAAGATATTCTGCTCTAAGGAACGCGAAACAAGATGATCAACTGTTTGTCCATCGATAGTTAACCCTTTTCCGATGTATAAAGCAAGCTTGTCTACTTCGCTTGTCAGCATAAATAGGTTTGTCCCCACCAGTGTTAACATCAATTCCACTGCTTCAGGTGCGATTGTTACTCCATTATATTCAGCCCTCGAGCGAATCCAATTTTTTAATTCTGCTTCAGATAATTTATTTGCTTCAAACGTAACAGCACTCTTCTTCAATGCTTTCGTTACCTTTTTTCGCTCATCCAATTTTTCATAGGGTGCGACAAATACAACAATTGCATAAGGTGAAGGCTCCTGTATATAAGCCTCTAGCCTCGATATATTATGTTCAACCTTATCCTTTGTCTTTTCAGCCGTTAAAAACTGCGGATTATGTAAAAAAATTAGCTTTCTCTCCCCCATAAACGGAAAGGTTTCAGCATCTTCAAGCGCCAGTTCAATTGGTGTCTCAGCAAGATCATAGCTGGATAAATTAAACTCAACCTCATCATCATGTAGCACTTGCTTGATAAGCAGCTGTTTTGTTTCATTAATGAGAAAAGACTCTTTCCCATATAATAAATAAACAAGCGCAAATTCTTTTCTTTTTATTGACTTCCATAATTCAAAAATCATCATCCTCGCTCCGATCAATAATCAATACCTTATATCATTTAATTCTATCGTAAAGAAGCAAAGAGGATTTGACAAGTAATCTAAAGGAATTGGTACTAAAGGGTTGCACCAATTCCTAATCTATATTGAACGCCAGCTTCTACGTCCTAGGAAACATAAAAGCTTGACGGTATCACGATACCTATATTTTTGTCCTGAAGTATTTCATATATTAGTGACAACTGTTGTCAATTAAGGAAGTGTGCTCACTTGAGGTGTAGATTTTTTCTTTCTAATCGCTTATACTATTATCAGAATATTAGGGGGGGAAAAATTGTGAACGAATTTGAACAAAATGTACAGAGTAAACGTAATGATGCAATCGATTCTGGGGTAGGTTTTATTGTTTCGTTTGGATTTTTCGCAACATTATTTATTATCGCAACAGTTGTTAAATTTATTGGATCCTAATATATTACATAGTTCCAATTAGAGAGACTACATTTTGTGGTCTCTTTTATTTTGCTTATCGGGCCTTAGCAAGGTGCTTCCGCTTTTCTTATTTGTTTTATCCTATGGGTTATGAACAGAAAAGGTGCCTGACTCTTTTTTAAATGTGTATGTAATAGCCCCATTTACATCTGTTCTGAACAACTTTATTTTCCTTTTTTCCAATCTTTCGATTACTTCAGGGTTGGGGTGGCCGAAGGTATTGTTTTTTCCAACGGAAATGACAGCCACCTTGGGTGACAGCTGATCAAGAAATGTCTCTGTAGTTGATGAACTGCTGCCATGATGCCCAACCTTTAGAACATCTACAGAAAGCTGAGAATAGTTCTCCATCAACAATAATTCTCCCTCCTCTTCGAGATCTCCAGTAAACAGCCAGGAAAGACCTCCCAGCTTTGTATGCAGAACAAGTGAATGATTATTATTTGCCACCATACTCTGTTCCTTCGGAGATAATACATAAAAGTGACTTCCATCAACCTGCCAACTGTCACCAACGTGTGCATACCTAATTTTTATTTTCTCTTTAGAAGCTATTTGGATCAGTTCAGTTTCTAAACCATTTTTTTCCTTTACATCAGGCAGCACTACTTCATGAACCTTCAGTTCACTCATAACCGCTTTTGCACCACCAGCATGGTCCATATCCCCATGCGTCAAAATAAGCTTATCAATCGTAGTTACGCCTTTACTTTTTAAAAAGGGGACAACCGTATCCTTTCCCACTTCATACCCTTCTCTGACCTGCCAGGGCTCTTTTTCAAATAACCTGTTTCCGCCCGTATCGATTAAATAGTTCCCTTTTCCATAGGGGAGTCTAATATAGATAGAATCTCCTTGCCCGACATCCAAAAAGGTAACCTCCCCTATAGAGGAAAGGCTTGTCACGGAATATTGTCCAATAAAAAGGACACAAGGCAGCAAAAATAGAAGGTATCTTTTTACTCCGGATAACCCCTTTTCCCACAAGACAAAGAATAAGAAAATCCCCCAACAATACAGGAAAAGAAGCGGCAGGGCCGGCCGACCTAATATAATCGTATTCCATGGAAGCAATGAGATTTTCTCAGTTATTTGATTCGTTAGTATAATCAGTTGATTTAACGGAATAAGCAAAGGATCAAGATTACTGCCAAATAGCAAATGAAGAAGAAAACCAAATAATACATATGGAAGTAAAACAACATTAAAAAGAGGAATATACAGCAGATTTACAAAAAGAGTACTAATAGAGAACTCGAAGAAAAAATACAAAAGCAACGGAGCAGTAATAACCATAGATAGAAAAGAGGTTACTAACAGGAGGGAAACTGGATGTTCATGCCTTTTTAATAAATATTCGGATGAAAGAAGCAATGTAAAGGTTACTAGAAAAGATAGCTGGAAGCCAATATTATAAATGGCGAAGGGAGATACAAGCAAGTACAGGATAAAAGTCAGACATATGACATCTAATGGCTTTAACTGGTGATGGTTCCCCCACCTTTTACCTATCAATAGCAGCATGGTCATAAGTACAGAACGATTAACCGATGGGGTTGCACCTGTTATTATACAATAGACAGGTAAGCAAACAATCAGTAGAACGAGGCTTTTCTCTCTCGTGATTCCAATCCGAAGAAGAAAATAGTTTACAATAGCTACAATAATGGCAATATGCAGCCCAGAAATAGCTAATAAATGGACAAGTCCGAGGTCTCGATAATGATCCATTTTGTCGGATGAAATCAGGTCACTTGTCCCAAAAAGAAGTGCTGCAGCTAATGGCACAGTTTCCTTTGGAAAAAATGTTTGTACATAGCGAATACCGTATGCACGAACTTTTTTTAACGAAGTCATAAAGGTTGAATCCCGCTGACAAGTATTCAAATTTATTTGGTCAGGCTCAAGGATCCAATAAATATGATTTTGCTTTAAATAGTTTTTATAATCAAAGGCATTTTCATTTGTTGCTGCAGAAGGCTCTTCTAGTTTTCCTTTTACGCGGCAAACCAACCCGGGAGATAAATGCTGTTGTAAGTTTTGCTTCTCTTTCTCCGAATGGATACGGTATCTTACAACGAGAGTTTCTGATTTTCTACGGTCAAGAACCTTTATTGTCAGCAGGTCCCCATTCACTTTTCCAATTTCATTGAAGAAGAGTGTAAAGCTTTGTTCTCTTCCTGTCAAATTCGATTTATTATTAGCAAGCTCTATTTCAGCTCTTATGAAAAAGATCGTAAATAAACAGATACAAGCGGTTACATGTATGAAACGATACTTCTTTCTTTTAATCAGAAAAAACAGGTACATACTAAACGTAATCAAGAATAGAGGAAAACTTTGAAATGAAGCCATAATCCCTAAAAAGGTAGTAATAGCATAAAAAACTCCGATATTATTCATCTATCCGGACTCCTCTTTCATACGGAGTACATTACTTATGAGTTTCATTAACTGCCTCAACAACAAAACACAATAAGCAATCCTCCGTATATAACAACAGTCAACCTACGCTTCTTCTTTTCTAGGCAAATGAACCACTTCAATATCCTTTAAAAAGAATTCATTCCATTTGTTTGGATAGGCATCCCGGTATACAATTCGCGCTATCCCTGACTGGGCAAGTGTTTTGGCACATTTTTCACAAGGTTCATGTGTCACATAGGCTGTTGCACCTTTTAGTAGGCCTCTATCCGCATGGAGGACCGCATTCTCTTCAGCATGAAGTGTACGGATACATCGACCTTGCTCATTAATTAGACACCCTGCATCTTCACAATGGTCATGACCATGAATAGAACCATTATAACCAGTAGATGCAATGTGTTTATCCTTTACAATAACACAGCCTACATGAAGCCTTGGACAAGTAGAGCGTGTCCCAACTTCTTCTGCAATATCTAAAAAATAATCATCCCAGCTTTTCCTGTTCATTGTCATGAATGTCCTTCTCCTTCTATACAATCAAATTCGAATCTGTCAATAATTGTACCATGACTCCTGAAGTAGCACTATCCTAGTTAACGGTAATATGTTCTTTTAGCTTTTCAAACGTTTTTTCGCCAATTCCGCTTATCTCCATTAGATCCTCTATCGAGCGAAAGCGACCATTCGTTTCACGATATTCTATGATGGCAGCTGCCTTCGAGGGACCTACACCGGGCAAGACTTGTAATTCTGTATCAGAAGCACTATTAATATTAACGAGAGATTTCCCTGCGGATGCTGTAACAGAGGTCATGCTGCCCTGCACTTCCTCGGTCAATGAACTGTTATCTCCTATAACAGGAATATACAAGACCATTTCATCTGCAACTCTCATGGCAAAATTAATGCTATGTTGATCTGCCGTATCAAGCAGTCCTCCTGCTTGATTGATGAGGTCTTGGACACGATCACCCGCAAAGGCTTTATATACTCCAGGAGATGCAACCGCTCCTTTTACATCGACCATTATCCGTTCCTTTTCTTCACTTGATTGATCCTTTTCCTGAACATTCTGCCGGTCCCCAAAGGGCTCGCCATTTTCTTCTAACCAGTCATCACTTAAAGCATCTTCTGTAACATCCTTTTCTGATGGGACGAGAAAATAAATTCCAATCGTTACCGCAACTAAAATAACAATTAATAAATACATCTTATTCCCTTTTAACCATTCCTGCATGTAGAACATTCCTTTCTGCTTTTAATTAAAGGGTTTTTTGAATAAGCATAAATCCAAGAATTTACACATAGCATGATATGAGAGTGGGTCTGTAAAGGAGGGGTGGTACAATGGATGTCGGGATCATTGGAACAGGAAATATGGGGAGAATCTTAACAGAAGCATTGGTGGATGGAAAGGCCGTTTCCCCTTCCTCCATAATGATTACAAATAGAACCATTTCAAAGGCTTTTTCCGTAAAACAACAATATCCAGAAATACGACTAACTAAGAACATAGAAAAAATTGGTAAGGTTTGTGATTTGATTTTTATCTGCGTAAAACCACATGATGTATATCATGTAACGAAGAAGCTTCATCCGTTTTTAACAAAAGACAAATGTGTTATTTCCATTACGAGCCCAATTAATGTGGAACAGCTTGAATCGGTCCTCCCCTGTTCAGTAGCAAGAGTCATTCCAAGTATTACTAATCGAGCTCTTGCAGGCGTTACGTTAGTTTCATTCGGAAAAAAATGTAGACAGGAATGGAAAGAGTGTATTGTGGAACTTTTTAATCATATTTCCACACCCGTTGAAATTTCCGAGGACATAACTAGAGTTGCTTCAGATATTGTCAGCTGTGGACCCGCTTTTTTCAGCTATTTAACACAGCGTTTTATCCAAGCAGCTGTAAATGAGACAAAAATAGATCAAGAAAAAGCAACTATTTTAGCAAGTGAAATGTTAATTGGACTAGGAGAGTTACTACGACAAGGGCACTATACATTGCCAACACTACAGGAAAAGGTTTGCGTAAAAGGAGGTATTACGGGAGAAGGAATAAAAGTGTTGGAAAATGAACTCGGGGATATTTTCGAGCATGTATTTCAAGCAACACATTTGAAATTTGAAGATGACTTATCGGATTTAAGGAATCAGTACACGATTAAATAATTCGATAAATAACGAGCAACTCCTCCTTTGACTTATGATTTATTTGGTAGCAAATAACGATTATGCAGTAAATACCTGCGAGATATATGTCCTTAAAAGTTTGTTTTTCATATAAGAAACATGACAGTCATTTATCTCGCAGGTATTCTTTTTGTTTTGTATCAGATCATTATTCAGTTTTGCGTTTCCGTGCGGTAAAGAAAATTCTTTCCGACTCAGCATTTGGATTTGAATGGAGAAAATCCGCTGTTACATCGAGTAGTTCAAAGCCAGTCATCGACAACCATTTTTCATACTGCTCGATTGCGTATGTTCGCTGCAAATGAAGTTCATCGTATCGATTATATTGATTTGTATGGGTATCAAGATGAAAGAACGTTAATTCATGCTCAACACTATTCGGGTACTCACCTTCAAAGCATTGCCAAATATAACTTACATCTTCACCATTGTATGCGTAAGTTTGGTCAATAAATAAAGTGTTTATTTTATAGACCGAATGAACATCAAAGAGAAACAGTCCTTCTGGCTTTACATGATGTAAAACTCTTTCAAAGGTCTGGACCACTTCCCTTTCTGTTTGCAAGTAATTGAGAGAATCACAAAAAATGCCGATAATATCAAACTGTCCCAATCCCTCAAGCTCTGACATATCCTGCTCAGCAAAAAATAGTGAATGGCCTCTTTTATCGGCCTTTTCCTTCGCAACGGCAAGCATATCGCCAGATAGGTCAACACCTGTCACGTCATATCCTTCATCAGCTAATTGAATGGTTAATTCCCCTGTACCACAAGCTAAATCGAGTAATTTTTTTCCCGCTATTCCGTACGTTTCTGCCTGCCGTTTAATAAACGTGAGCCATTCATGATAAGGAACATCCCTCATTAATTCATCGTAAAGATAAGCAAACCTGCCATATGTCATTGATTCAGCTCACTTTGGATATGTTCGACCGGAGCATCTCCCCATAAACGTTCAAGGTTATAATAGCTTCTTTCATCCTTATGGAAAATATGAGCGATAACATCACCCAAATCCACTAAAATCCATCTCGCTTCATCAAATCCCTCAACACGTTTAATAGACAAGCCCGTTTCCTCAACCTTTTCTTTCATCTCTCGGGCAATTGCCTGAACCTGCTTATCTGAATTTCCGTGGCAAATAACAAAGTAATCCGCTACAAGCGAAATGCCTTTCATATTTAAAACCACGATATCCTCTGCTCTCTTATCATCTGCTGCTTTAACTGCTACTTCTAATAATTGACGTTCATTCATGTAATCAATCCTCCTTTTTGACTAAATCATTATAAGTAAGAAATGTGAGAGGAAAAATGCGCTGATTTTTCTTCAGCAAGAAAACAATGGTATTTTTCATCGACTGGATTAATGCTTGATTTAAATCATGTTTAGCCATTTCTCTTACTTCCTCTACACCCGGAAAATGTCTACCCGGCTCAATGTAATCAGCAAGATAAATAATTTTTTCTAGTTTTGTCATATTGGGCCGTCCCGATGTATGGTAGCATATAGCATCAAGAATCTCAGGGTCTGTAATACCAGCTTCTTTTTCAACTAAATATGCACCGACTGGCGCATGCCAGAGCTCACTGTTATATTCAAGCAACTCTGGATTCATTTTCTGATCAACAATGATTGATTTCATTTCTTCTTTATCACGAAACTTTGCATAATCATGAAAAATAGCGGCTAACTCCGCTTTTTTTTCATCTGCACCGTATTTTTCAGCTAATAAAATAGCAGTCTCCATGACACCTAACGTATGCTGATACCGATGAGCTGTAATCTGTTTTTGGACAAGCTCAAGAGCTTCTTCACGTTTCATATAACCGATTCTCCTCAATGTATTCCATTACCGAATCTGGAACAAAGTAACGAATACTTTTTCCCTCTTTTAGGCGATTTCTGATCATTAAAGAGGAGATTTCAATATTGGGTACATCTACATAGATGATTGGATAATCTGATTGTATGTCATATTCGGGTCTATTAACCCCAACAAATGTTACAATTTTGATTAACTCCTCGATCTTATACCATTTTGGTAAATACTCTATCATGTCTGCTCCAATGATGAATGAAAAGCGATAATCATATCTTTCTTTTAAAAGCTTCATCGTATCAAATGTATACGATCTGCCGGGGCGTTCAAGCTCAATCATTTGCAGCTTGAACATGGAATTATCGGCAATTGCTCTCTTAACCATCTCCGACCGATGATGACCACTCACACCTTCTAATGTCTGTTTATGGGGCGGTTCCTGATTCGGCATAAACCATATTTCATCGTAATTCAATTGCATTTGTACTTCATTTGCAATAATTAAATGTCCTAAATGCGGAGGGTTAAATGTACCTCCTAAAATAGCTATTCTTTTCAGAGAAAATCATCTCCACTGAAATCTAAATTCTTATGGCAATACGAGCTGCTTATTTTCAATTGACTCTTTATATAGAACAATCGTGTTTCCGATAATTTGGACAAGCTCAGCAGCTGCACCCTTTACAATAGCTTCAGCTACTTCATCTCTATCTTCATCACAATTTTGCAGAACACTGACTTTTAGCAACTCACGAGCTTCTAGAGCCTCACGAATCTGCTTGATCATATTCTCATTCACGCCACCCTTTCCTACTTGAAAGATTGGATTTAAATGATGAGCTTTAGATCGCAAAAAACGTTTTTGTTTTCCTGTTAACATGACTTTCCTCCCAAATGTTTCAATACAATAGACTGCATTCTTTCCGTATCCGGAAGAATTCCAGTCCACTTTTCAAATGCCAGTGCGCCCTGATAGGCAAACATTGGAATCCCGTTTTGTGTTCGAGCTCCATGTCGCTTCGCATCCTGTAAAAACTTTGTTTCAAGCGGCGTATAAATAATATCACTGACAAATGCATCCTTTTTTATCCTATCAAGACAAATAGGTGAACGGTTAATTTCTGGATGCATACCAATCGAAGTTGTCTGCACAATTAAATCATATTTGGACAACTTTTCTTCTGCATCCTCTATCCTTAATACAGCAGAATCCACAGGATAAGGACAATTTTTCACGAGATATTCAGCTTTATCCAGTGTGCGGTTCGCAATATCGATGGATTGTACTCCTGCATGTGCCATCGTAAAGTAAATAGCCCGTGCAGCACCGCCAGCTCCGATTAAAAGCATATTTTTGTTATCAAAAGATGGTATTTCTTTTTTAAGTGCTTCTAGAAATCCACTTCCATCTGTATTATACCCAATAAATCTACCATCATCGTTCACAACTGTATTAACAGCACCAATGGCTTGTGCAAGAGGATCAATTTCATCTAAAAATGGCATAATCGCCGTTTTATGTGGCACGGTAATATTAAAACCCGCTAAATGGATAGCCTTAAACCCCTTAACCGCATCCTGTAAAGCTTCCTTTTTTACATGAAAGGCAAAAAACTCTGCATTGATATCATAGCGTTGAAATGAATCATTATGCATAATCGGTGACATCGAGTGTGCAATCGGATCACCAATTACCCCGTATATTTTTTTCAATGAAAACCTCTCCCCACCCTGAAACTTTCTCTTTCTTCTATTTTCTTTACCTAGATTAAAGCTTTTCTTATGAGCGCGTGAACCCCTTTTGGCACATAAGCTGCAACAACAGCTCCTGGTTCATGCACAGTCACCCATCCAAGTCCAGAAAAAACAATATCTGTCTTCCCTTCCTTAACGGTAAACTCATGTCTGACTAACTCTGGAAATGAATCAAGTTCGTCCTTTTTCGGCGGCGTTAACAAATCCCCTGCTTGTCTCTCATACAAGTCATCAGCATTTTCAATTTTAGTTCGGTGGATTATCAGGTCATTTGAAAAATGGCATGAAAAGGATTTACGCCCACCCTTAATATAATCGAACCGGCCCAATCCTCCAAAAAATAAGGTTTGACCTTCATTTAATTGATACACCTTTGGCTTTATTTCTTTTTTTGGTGTAATCACCTTCAAATCGCGCTTGTCAACGTAATGGGCCATTTGATGATGGTTGATGATTCCTGGCGTGTCCACTAATACCTGTCCATCTGAAAGCGGGATTTCGATAATATCAAGTGTTGTTCCTGGAAAATGTGATGTGGTAATGACATCATCCTCCCCTGACACTTCTTTAATGATCCGATTAATAAAGGTTGATTTGCCAACGTTTGTACATCCGACAATATAGACATCTTTGCCTTCTCTATATTCATCAATGGCAGCAGCAACTTCCTTCATATATAGACCCTTCGCTGCACTTACAAGGAACACCTCAGCAGGCTTTAAACCAAGCTGCTTTGCCTCCTGCTTCATCCAGTTTATTAATTTATTTGGCTTCACGGACTTCGGAATCAAATCCACTTTATTACCAATTAGTAACACTTTATTTTTACCGGTAAAACGATGCAGTCCCGGCAGCCAGCTGCCATTAAAATCAAAAATATCAACAATTTTTACGATTAAAGCATCACTTTTTCCAATTTCATTTAATATCCGTAAAAAATCATCGTCTGTTAGACTTACATCCTGAATTTCATTATAATGCTTTAAACGAAAGCATCGTTGGCAAATAATCGGTTCTTTTTCTAAAGCAGACGCAGGTGTATATCCTAATTCCTCAGGATTTTCTGTCTGAATTTGCACTCCGCATCCGACACATGAATACTGTTCACTCAAATGATTTATTCCTCCCATTGCAGCATGCCTTTTTTTCTAAACCAGTTCAATATTTGTCTTTCAACCAATCGATTAAATTTTGTAGCTAACCCATCTGTTTGCGCAACAGGTACAACTAAAATAGTATGAAAGCCACCCAAATTACCGCCGAGAACATCTGTTAAAAGCTGGTCTCCAATTACAACTGTCTCTTCTTTCTTCACATTCATTAAGTCAGCAGCTTTATGAAAGGCCTTTGCCAGCGGTTTTCTAGCACGATAAATAAACCCTGTATTAATCGGATCCGAGAAAGCCTTCACCCTTGTTTCATTATTATTTGAAACAATGGTTATCTTTATATTATGCTGCTTCATTTCTTCAAACCACTTAATGACATTTGGTGTTGCCTGTGGCCGATCCCATTCGACAAGCGTATTGTCTAAGTCGGTAATGATTGCTTTAATCCCTCTTGCTTTTAAGTCTTCCGGGCGAATATCCAGAATACTTTTTACATGCTGGTTAGGCAAGAATTGCTTTAACACGAATTTACACCCCATTATCGATAACCCATTTAACGATCATTCTTTAGTTATTCTTTATTCAAAATTTGTTGGAGCTCTTTCCACTTTTTTCACCGTAATCATCATAACTAATTTTAACCATTTGTTCAAAAAAAACCGTAATATTCCATCATACGAATTTTAGTTAATTCTAAAAATCGTTCGACAGCTTTCAACAGCTTAAGATTTTGTGGATAACTTTATTCACAATTCTAACAGCGTTTTAATGGTATTATTACTATTTATTAACAAATTAATAACAAGTTATCCACTTGCAATTGTGGATAAACAGAACGATTGTTCTTAACATTAAATTCTGTTAGAGTATGTATACAAGCAATGTAACTTACACTATATGATATGTAGGAGCGAAAAGAACTTCTTTTTTAAGTTTTTTATTAATAAACCAAAATCTTGCTGATTATTTATTATTTCTTCATCAATTTCGCAAGAATATGGAGGTGAATTGTGACATGTTTAAATTATCAGATGAGCTGCTGCTTGAATCCTATCGCAAAGCCATAGAATTAAACTTAAGTCCAGATTTTATCCGCTTAATTGAAGCGGAAATTCACCGACGTTCCCTCAAAACTACAATCAAAGTAACTTCCTAAACCATTCCCCCTTTAGGGGTTTTCTTTTTTTTGTTACTAGCTAGTCCATCCTAGTCTCCTTTAGGTAACCAATACATTCACCTACCTGAATTGGGCATGGCAGACTTTTCAATGCGGGGGTAAAAGTATCGCCCTCAAACAGAAGGACAACAGTTGAACCAAATGAGAAATAGGCCATTTCTTCACCTTTTTCTACTTCAGCATTTTTATGCAAAATTTCAATTGAATTAATAAACATGGCCCCCACTTTAACCATTGTCATCGATACACCATTATAATACATTTCGGTAATGATTCGATAATTTTTCGAAAGCGGTCTTTTTCCGTATTTTATACCATATTTATTAACAGGATAGGATTTAGTTCCAATTGCTCTCTGACTCAGTACTTTCCCTGAAATGGGGCTGTGTATACGATGATAATTACTGGGACTTAAATAAAAAATAATATACGTTCCATTTAAATATTTTTGCACTTTATCATTGCCGCCAAGCATTTCTGATACTGAGTATTTTTTCCCTTTCACAGATATACTGTGGTCTAATGCAATTGTACCCATATCTTCAATCGTTGCATCAACAGGACTGATAACCGACAAAGGATCTTGAAAAATTGTCCTTGCATCTGATTTTAGTTTTCTTGTAAAAAAGGCATGTAATGACTGATATTCATTGATTGGCTTCTCCATTTCAAGTTGATTGATATGATATATTCTTGAAAAGGAAGGAATGAACAACCTGCTCATTTTTGACTGTGAAAATTTAGCGAGCAATCGAGATGTTGACTTTCGATTTGTTAATTCAATGAATAAACGATAGATCATTTGAATCAATATATTAACCTCCAATAGGGACGCATTTGCCTTTACTAACAGACATAAACACTTTACAATTATATAATAGCTTTATGGAGTTATCCCATTTCCAGTGAAAGGAGTGAGGAGCATGTTCTTATCACAGGTCTTTGACCAGACAATTAAAAAATTAAAATCACAGACGGCCAATATTTTAACACTTGGCAATTTAACATTGGGCGGCTTTGCCATTATTTCTACTATTAGAGGCGAGTTACACTTAAGCCTGCTGTTGATTTTTATCGCTGCATTACTAGATCGTTTTGACGGGATGACAGCTAGGAAATTAAATATTGAATCTGAGCTTGGGGAACAGTTAGATTCTATGAGTGATATTATATCATTTGGTGTTGCCCCCGCACTACTTTTGTATCAAGGTATTTTATATGAATTCGGTGCACCAGGTACCTTCTTTACTGTTTTCTACATTGCCTGCGGTGCATTCAGACTTGCCCGTTTCAACATTTCCCATAATCACAGCTATTTTACCGGTTTGCCGATAACTGCTGCAGGATGTCTGGCTACTTTTAGCTTTTTAGCCCTCCCTTATTTGCCACCACAATTTTTTCTATTTTTAATTATTGTCCTTTCATTTCTAATGGTCAGTACTTTCCGCTTAAAAAAGATGTAAATTTAATAATAATTATAAGAGATTTCGTATCAAATAAGCACAAGCTCGTACTTTTATGGTATGAGCTTATGTTTTTATTAGAAATTATTTTTGACTGGACAGACAAATTAACCAGCTTTTTCACATAAGTATTGGTTACAGGCATCAGTCTCATACCTTAAAAAGCGGAGGTGGCGCCATGTCAGGGATTATGACGGCAATTGCTTATTTATTAAAGGAAATTGTCTTTCTCGTCTCCTATGTTAAAAATAACGCCTTTCCTCAACCACTGTCTGCGGCTGATGAAAGGAAGTATCTGCAGCTAATGGCAGACGGTGATTCAAATGCCCGTAATATCTTGATAGAGCATAATCTAAGATTAGTTGCCCATATAGTTAAGAAATTTGAGAATACAGGTGAGGATGCTGAGGATTTAATTTCTATTGGTACGATCGGGTTAATTAAAGCCATTGAAAGCTACTCAGATGGAAAAGGTACAAAGCTTGCAACCTATGCAGCCAGATGTATTGAAAATGAAATTCTAATGCATTTGCGGGCTTTAAAGAAGACAAAAAAAGATGTCTCTCTCCATGACCCTATTGGACAGGATAAGGAAGGAAATGAAATATCTTTAATCGATGTCCTGAAATCAGAATCAGAAGATGTGATTGATACGATCCAATTAAATATGGAGCTTGAAAAAGTAAAAGAATATATTGATGTGTTAGATAATCGTGAAAAGGAAGTCATCGTCGGCCGTTTTGGTCTTGACTTACAAAAGGAAAAAACACAGCGGGAAATTGCGAAGGAACTCGGTATCTCAAGAAGCTACGTCTCCAGAATTGAAAAAAGAGCACTCATGAAGATGTTCCATGAGTTCTACCGTGCTGAAAAAGAAAAACGAAAGAGAATGGAATAGGCATTAACCCTGTCAGGTTAACGCCTTTTTCACCTAATCTACACTAACTTCTGCAGAAATAATACACCCGATTGCACCAACAATAATAAAAGACATGACCATAATAAACATTTCACACACCCCTGATAGTAAGTTTGTATAGTTTGAATTTACCATATTTAAAATCATTTAAAGAGCTGTGAATGTGAAAGTTTCGTTACATTTTGGAAGCCCTTACAAAAAGAAAAAGTGCAAAGCGCCTGACCATTGGCTAGGCGCTTATTGTACAAAAAAAATACGTCCAATACATTGGACGTTACTTTACTTTTTTATTAAAAAATCCTGCCCTTCTTCTGTTTCAAGAAGTTTTTTATAATAGCTTTTAGATCGCATTAAGAAAAAAACGGCACCGACAAGGAAAACTGTCGTTATGATCATCATCATAATGACTTCCACTTGACTTTTGTCTATAGTTGGTAATAAAACACCTAAATAAAAGAAAGCACTGATTGCAAGCATAACCTTTGCGTACTGCTTAAAATCAACCATTTTCTCATAATATTCCTTCGCTTGATGCATGTCATCACCTGCTTTGTCAGCATTATCAGAATGAAGTTCTCATTCTCGTTATCTACTAAATTACTTTAACATATAATGAAACGGAACAGATGATGTAAATATTAGAAATAACAAAGGAGACTGTAGTTTAAACTAGTCTCCTTTGTTATTTAAATAAAATTAACGATTTTTTAATAGATTTACCATTCTTATTACGAGACTGGCTGAATTCAATGCGGCCTTTTCTAAAAATTGATCAAATGAAATATTGGATTCCTTACCAGCAATATCTGACAAGGAACGGATGACTACGAAGGGTACACCAAATTGATGTGCTACCTGCGCAATTGCGGCTGCTTCCATTTCCACAGCCTTTAAATCATTGAACTTTTCACGTACAAATTCTACACGGACAGGATCATTCATAAAGGAATCACCTGTTGCAATTAGGCCCTGGGCGGTTTGAATGCCACTGATTTCCTTTGCACCTTCCTGCGCGACCTTTATCAGCTCCGCATCTGCTGCAAAAGCAGCTGGCAGCTGCGGCACTTGACCGTATTCATAGCCAAAAATGGTGACATCGACGTCATGATGACGTACCTCCGTTGAAATAACAAGATCCCCAATATTTAAATTTGGATCATATCCACCTGCAGATCCTGTATTTATCACATAGTCCGGTTTATATTTTTTAAGTAAAATAGTCGTTGACATGGCTGCATTAACTTTCCCTATCCCTGAACGAAGTAATACAACCTCAACTCCGTCCATAATACCGAAAGTAAATTCTGATCCCGCAATCACTTCAACCTTTTGGCCTTCTATTTTATCCCTCAGGATTGTTACTTCTTCTTCCATTGCTCCAATAATGGCTACTTTCATGCATTAATACCTCTTTCATATCTTTATTAGTCGGAGTATCCTTATCTTACGACACATTATTCCATTCTTAAAAGTATACAGTAAATTTATTTGTTTTCAAAACATATATCTAAACCACATACTATAAACGAATAAAGTGTAGTATAATTTTATTTTTGAATAATACATACAATAAATACATAGAAGAAAGGGAGTCAAAAGATGAATTTTCAACTTGATTTCATTGAGGACAAGGTAGAATTTTATGAAGCCCATGATATAAAAACACTTGAGAAAAAAATAAATGCTCAAATAGAAGTGAATAAAGCTATTTTACTAAAGGTTCATTCGGTTTCACATCAGATGCATGTGGATGAAAATGGCAGAACTCTATACTCTGCTGTAGTCCATTTTAAAGCAAATAAAATGTAATGTACGTTGCCAGAAAGGTTAGATAAAGTATGGCCCATAACCCTTTTCATACAAGCTTTAATCATTTAGACGAACTTGCGGATTATGTCAGTAAAGTACTCCATTGCCCCATTACGATTGAAGATGCCAATCATAATCTTCTCTCCTACAGCACTCATGACCTTAGAACGGATAGTGTTAGAACTTCAACAATCATGCAGCGGAGAGTGCCAGAAAAGGTTATCAATCAATTATGGAAGGAAGGAACTATTCCCTTATTATTATCTAGTCGTGAACCCATACGAGTGAAATCAATGGATGAGATTGGTTTAAGAGACCGATTAGCCGTGTCAATTTGGAAAAAAGATGAAGTGCTTGGGTTTATCTGGGCAATAGAAGGAGAGAAACCTTTCGAGGATAAAGACTTACTGATTCTTAATCAAGCTGCAGATGCAACGAAGAATATTCTCCTCAAGATGCATAATCGAAAAAATATGAGAGAAGAGCGTTACCAAGAATTTTTTTGGAGGCTATTAACAAGTCATTTCCCGTCAAATGACAATATTATCGAGAAGTTTCATTCCCTTCAATTGGTTCCGCCTTCCCTATTTGCTATTGTCATCTTTCAATTTTCAAAAGATATATTAGCAGAAGACGAGAAGAAAATCATTTATCTCTTAACAACGAGGCAGGAGCCAAAAATTTTACTTTATACCTTTGATCACTCTCAGCTACTATTGCTGACTTCACTGCATGAATCCGACCATCCACAGCAAAAGCTAAACAAACTCTGTGAATGGTTCCCTGAAATAATGAAGGAACGATATTCGGTTGAATCCATAATCCCAAGCTGCAGTGGATTATATAATGACTTTATGAAGGTTGAAAAGGCGTATCAGCAGGCGTTAACGGTCCTGACCATTAAAGATAAATTCCCATCTGAGGTCAAACATATTCATAGTTATCAAGAACTAGGGATTTTCAAATATCTTGATTTACTACGTGACAAGGTACTAACGGACGACTATGAAAACTACGCTTTAAAAAAGCTCCATGAATACGATGAAAAATATCATTATGATCTTGTTCATACACTTGAAGTCTATTTGAACCATGACAGCAATGTACATGAAGCGGCCAAAGCATTAAACATTCACACCAACACATTAAATTATCGTCTTAAACGAATTGTAGAAATTGGAAATATTAATCTAAAAGATGCTAATCAAAAAATAACCTTATTTCTAGATCTTAAGCTTGAAAAGTATATGTAAGATAGGAATAACAAAAGAGGGAGACATGCTCCCTCTTTTGTTATTCTGCTATCCGTTTAATTCTTCAACCATCGTCGGCTGCCAGCCTGAGCCATCTACCCAGTCAATGTAAACTCGGTATTTCTGTTTTGTATCCTTTTGAAGAATGGTTCCAACCGATTTATTTGGTCCATTATTTCCAAGAAATAGGATTGTCATATTACTTTCATCAATCCCGGTTGCATATGTTATCGCCTGCACCATTTCATTCCAATTTTGTCCGCCGTATTCATTTGGATTCGGAGCTGCTTGCGTGGTCTCCACAGGCTCCCAGGCAGGATTTACTATCGTCTTTGATACATCAGGGTCGCTGCCCCCTTCTGTAATTACCTCTTGGTCTTCAGCATCTTCTTTATCTTTATCTTTTTCTTTATCTTTTTCTTTTTTAATATCTTTATTTTGTTCCTTTTCATTTTCTGCTGCTTGATCATCCTGCTCTTCATCATCGTCAGCATTTATTTTTTCTTGATCTTGTTTATTCTTTTCAGTGTTTTTTGGCTGATCTGACTGCTTATCTGCATTAACCGTTTCTGATCGGTCTTTGATAATGCTGCTGTCAGCTCCCGCAAGGGTTTTCTTCTCGCTGGCTGTTTCGTCATCACCAAAGAATATCTTGACTGAAACAAATATAATTAATAAAAATACAATGATAATTAAACTATTTAAAATAATATTGGTTTTTCGCCTTTTCGTCCGAACCATCGAACGTGATTTTTCATCTAAGGGCTGTTTATTGTCTCTCACTGTTTATTCTCCTCTCCCAAAAAGCTTCTACTTTAATGTAACATGAATATGGAAATGACTCATTATTCTTTAAAAACAGATTCAACTATATCACAGGATTTAGCCGAAAAAAAGGTCCAAAGGTTTCACTCTTTTTGGTTTTGATCATATTCATAAATTGATTTTACCATATCTGAATAAAGAAGGTTTACGCCCCCTTCATTTTCCAAAACATCAAGATTTACAACGACCAGCGCATATCGGGGAGTTTGATAAGGAAAATAGCCCGCAAACCATTTGTTGTGAAGCTGCTTTTCTCCTATGTATTTACCTGTCTCACCGGTACCCGATTTTCCTGCCACCTCATATGGCAGGTTCTGAAACCATCTGCCCGTGCCCTCTTCATGGGTCACAACATAACGCAGAAGCCTCTGCAGCTTTGTTGCCGTATACGATGAAATTTTGTCTCCTGTCTGTTCCTTTTCTTTAAAGGATAGTAAAGAGGTCCCATTTTTATATTCGATAGAGGAAGCTGCACGGACTGTTTCCTTTTTTCCACCTCTGGCTATCGTTGCCATCATATTGGCAACTGCCAGCGGCGTGGCCCGAACTTCATGCTGTCCAATCCCGGTTAAACCTACATAGTTTCGATCTGTCCTTGCTTCATCTGACAAAAATACTCGTCCATTGTCTTCATCTGGAAGCTGTTTAAAATCCTCATAATGGTAAATATCCCCTTCCCATCCAGATGGACCAATAAATGAAAGTTTCTTAGCAAATTCCTCAAGGATATTCGGATTCTTTTCCTGTAACTCCTTCGCTAATGTTGCAAAGGTATTATTACAGCTTTTGGCAAAGCTATCATCCATATTTAATTGACCGTATTGATAATGTAAATCGATCTCACCATTGATTTTCCTGCCGCAATCAAACAATCTTCCGGGATCATCAAGCTGATTCTCAATGGCCGCAGCTGCTACAACCGTTTTAAACACAGATCCCGTAATTTGCTGCTTTAACATCAGGTTTTGCGTACCGCTTGTGGTTTCATTAAATGGGTCATTACTGTTGATTCTGGGACGTGATACCATTGAGAGAATAGAATTTGTCTCAATATCCAGCAGCACAAGACCTCCTTTTTTAATTCCATGTTTATCAACCAATTCTTCTGCCTTCTGTTGCAGATTATAGTCAATCGTTGTTCTAATATTGATTGGATAAAAGGGGTTTGCGGGCTCGACATATTTCACATTTATCCCAAATAAGGGGCCTCCACTTGCATCCACATGATACACAAGCTTTGCTTCTCCTTCAGGTAATAAAAACTCATCAAAGCTCTTCTCTAGTCCCGTTAGGCCAATTGAAGTTTTAGGAGAAACCTTTTTATCCGGGTAGCGTTTTTTTACTAATGTTTCATTTTCTCCTGTAATTCCTATAATATGCTCCGCAGGATTCGTATCAAGTGCAAACTTCTTTTCAACTGCAAAAACACCGGGGATTTGCAAGCGATTGATTTTTTCCATTTGTTCCTTTGTTAATCGCAAAGGATTTGGATCCCCGAAAGCAAAGGGCTCTTTAGCCCCTTCTACAGCATTGATCAGTTTGAAGGATGTAACACCAACAATAGAAGCAACCTTTTGAACATCCCACTCTGTTTTTTTTAAGAAAGGGAAAAGAATGAGTACCGGAATATTTTGATGTGTTAATGCCTTTCCATTCTTATCTAGAAAGCCTCCTCTGCCGCTATCGATTACGATGGACTGTGACCTTTGCGAAACGCTTTCCTCTAATAAATTGATGCCATGTTTGGAAAAATGCTTTGTCTCAAAAAGCTGCAATTGCATTAATCTACCTAACAGCAAAGCAAAACACACCAGGCAGAGAGAGACCATTATGATTGCTCTTTTTTTCCACATAATAAATAACACCTCGTCAAAAGTGTTGACGAGGTGTGTTCATTATAAACAATACTTTCAGAATTATTTAATTGTAACGATTCTTACGTTCATTTCTCCACCAGGAGTATGGACAGATACTTGATCCCCTACTTTACGGCCAAGTAGACTTTTTGCAATTGGAGAGTCGTTTGAAATTTTCCCTTCAAAAGGGTCTGCTTCTGCACTTCCAACGATTGTATAGGTTTCTTCATCACCATCTGGAAGTTCGATAAAGGTAACAGAGCTTCCTAATTGAACCGTATCACTGTTCAATTCATCTTCTCCAATTATTTTTGCATTACGAATCATATTTTCAATTGTTGTAATACGACCTTCAACAAATGCCTGTTCTTCTTTTGCTGAATCATATTCAGAGTTCTCAGATAAATCACCGAAACTGCGGGCAATTTTAATCCTTTCAACTACTTCTTTACGTTTAACCGTTTTCAAATGTTCTAACTCTTGCTCAAGCTTTTCTTTACCAGCTTGTGTCATTGGAAATACTTTTTCTACTGCCAAAACCTTTCACTCCTTCTAGTGTTCACAACCCCCATTAGATTGTGTTATCCCAATTTAAGTATGAGCAAATACCTCTTATTTGATTAAAATATATACATGCGCGTCCTTAATAGAACGCGCATTTTGTGATTGATAATAAAAGGTAATAATTATTTATGCTATTGTTGCATAAAAATGATTATTATGCAATAATACTTCAGTTTTTTAACTTAAATTCTTGAAAATAAGGTCATTTTTTCCTATGTTTCGTCTACAGTTCTTTACGCATCATGTTATTTGGATAGACCTGCTTATCGACTTTAAATTGAACGATTTGAAGAGGATGGCGCGCTGCATCTAGTTCATTCCCATCTTCATCCCAAATTTTTTCAATCACCTGTGTAAAATTCTCTATTTCAGGTCCGAAGAATTCTACCTCTTGTCCTGGTTTGAAATGGTTGCGCTGCTGCAGTGTTACTACACTTGTATCTGAATTATAATCTAGTACGAGTCCAGCAAAATCATAGCTTGTCTTTTTGCTATGATTTCCAAACATCTGCTCTTTATACCCTGGAACTCCTTCAAAAAATGCAGGAGCAGTTTCGCGGTTGGCACATTTATCCAATTCCTCAAGCCATTCTTTTTGGATAACAAAATGATCCGGATCAGCACAATATGCATCAATCACTTTACGGTAAACACTCACAACCGTCGCAATATAGTGAATGGATTTCATTCTTCCTTCCACTTTTAAGCTGTCAATTCCTAATTCAATCATTTTTGGAATAGATTCAATAAGGTTTAAATCTTTTGGGCTCATCGCAAACGGTGAATCATCTTCACTGAATAAAGCTACTTCTTCATTATTGTTCAATTGGTACAAATCGTAATCCCAACGGCAAGATTGACAGCATCCGCCTCTGTTTGAATCCCGTGCAGTCATATGATTACTTAACGTACATCTTCCGGAATACGCGATACACATCGCACCATGTACAAAGGTCTCTATTTCAATATCGACTTTTTCTTTCATTTCACGAATTTCCTCAGCACTTGTTTCACGGGCAAGTACGACACGCTGAAGACCTTCTTCCTTCCAAAATTGGACTGCCTTCCAGTTTGATAAGGATTGCTGTGTGCTTAGATGCACCTCAATTTCTGGAGCAAGCCGCTGACAGGTTTCAATAATAAGCGGGTCAGCAACAATAATACCATGGATACCCGCTTCTTTTAAACCGAGCATATAGTCCTCAAGTCCATCGATATTCTCATTGTGAGCAATAATATTTGTTGTTACATATATCTTTGCACCATATTTTTTGGCGAATTCTACGCCTTCCTTCATTTCTTCAAAAGTAAAGTTATCAGCGTTTGAGCGAAGACCGTATTCCTGACCTCCAATAAATACGGCATCCGCACCATAATGCACGGCAATTTTTAATTTTTCAAGATTACCAGCAGGTGCTAATAGTTCCGGTTTTTTCACAACCATTCGTTTACCGTTCACGATTTGTGAAATTGGCTCTTTCGTAATGGACATAGTAATCCCCTTTCTAACTTTCTGCTATATGAACTCCGCTTTTCGTTATGATCTAGCTCCGTCGTCCCTGGGCAAGGCGGCTCCGCTTTTCTATTAGTAGACCGTTTCCTTAAAGAAGAAGCCTGTGTCTAACGGGCGATGTGCTGGTTGAATTTCTTCAACTTTCTCCAGTAATTCGGTCTTCATATCTTCGTATGCATCCAGATCCTCTGAGCAAGTATCGATGGCATTTCGGTATAGCTTCGTTACTTCCAATACATAGGATGGGTCATGAAGAATACCGTCGATTTTAAAGGAGTCTACCCCCGCTTCAATCATATCCTGAAGCTCATCAATAACACACATATCATTTGGACTCATAATATGGGTTCCATTTTCATCTTCAAAAATAGGATATTTATTTTCACGTTCTTTGTCGTGTAGGAACATATTTTTTTCCTGCTTGCGATTTTCAACTTCCATTACTTTTCCTTGATACTCAAAGTAATTACCAAGAAGTGATCGTTTCGACTGGAACATCGTGATCATTCCATGAACCTGTACTTCAATTTCAACCTCAGCCTTTTCTTTAATCTCAAGAATCGCATCAAGGTTGATCTCCTTAGCAAGGACTGCTCGTTTTGCTCCTTTTCGTCCCCAATAGTTACAGGTGTACCAGTTCGTTCCTGTTGTTTCAGTACTCCAGTGAAGCTTCAAATCCGGAGCAGCTTCTCTTGCCGCCATCAATACAGCAGGATCACCAAAAATGACAGCATCTGCCCCCGCATTTTGTAAAAACTGAAGATAGCCGGCAAGTTCTGGTACTTTTTCATTATGAAATAAGGCATTCATCGCCACATATACTTTTTTTCCTTTTTCATGAGCCATTTTGATCGCTTCCACTACTTGCTCACGGGAAAATTCACCTGCTAAACGTAGTCCATATCTTTGTTCACCAATGACAAATGCATCTGCTCCTGCTTCAATCAGTGGAAGGATTTGATTTACATCTGCTGGTGTTACGAGTAATTCTGGTTTTTTCACGTTCTTCACCTCTTCTTACTTATTGCTACACCGTCTCCAACGGGTAAAATAACTGTGTGATAATCAGGATGATTCATTAGCCATTCATTGAACAGCTTAATCTTCTTTACTAGATTTGCTGTTCGTTTACTTTCAATCGTTTCTTCTGCTACAAGGCCCTTAAATAGAACATTATCTGTTACAATGACACCCTGATCAGTCAGATAGCCTGCATACAGTTCAAAGAAACGTTTATATTGTCCTTTTGCGGCATCAATAAAAATCACGTCATATGTCCCTTCTGAAGCAACAGCCTCTTCAACCTCAAGAGCATCTCCCAGGATGATCTTTATTTGCTCTTTTTTTCCATACTGCTCAATATATTGCTGCGCTAACGCTGCTCGCTCATGATCCCGTTCAATCGTAGTAATCGTTGCTTCAGGAATCGCATGTGCCATTCGTAACGCTGAATAGCCTATCGCTGTACCTACTTCAAGAATCTTTTTCGGTTGAGCAATGCGGAGAAATTGCAGCATTGCTTCCATTCCAGCAACTTCCATGATAGGAACATTGTTATCAGCAGCATAAGCCTCGATATTTATGAAAAATTCCGGACGTTCCGGAATTAAATTTTCTATATAGGCATGTAACTTATCGTTTTTCATTATATAGCCACCTCAATCTGTGAAACATGAAAAAATAGCGTTTCACAGAAATTACGTTAAACGAGGAACTCGATTTTAACGATTGCAGAATTAGCTGCATAACTGTGTTTACGCTACTCGTAAAATGATTTTGAGAACACTTGAACTATTTTAACACAAATGAACGGGAAATGCCAATAATCGTCACTCCCCGTTCACGTTTTATACGCTAGAACTTTCTTCCTTTATTGGATATGCTCTGCTTTTTTCTCATTATGCTCGGTAAGTGTTTTGGAGAATAGCACTTCGCCCTCAGGTGTAGCTAGAAAATAGAGAAAATCGGTATCGGCTGGTTCCAACGCTGCCTCGATTGAGGAAATCCCTGCGTTCGCAATGGGACCTGGTGTCAATCCAGGATTAATATACGTATTAAAAGGATCCTCTATTTCTAAATCACTATAATAAACCTTTTCCTTATGCTCTCCTTTGGCATACAGAACGGTTGGATCTGTTTGTAAAGGCATGCCGGAATCTATTCGATTATAGAAAACACTTGAGATTTGGTCTCTATCAACCTTTGCCGTTGCTTCTTCTTCAATTAAGGAAGCCATCGTCAATACCTGATGAACTGTCATCTGTTTTTCTTCCATTTGCATTCGATATTCATCGACTACAGATTTAGTTTTATTCAGCATCACTTGGACGATTTCTTCAATAGAAGGATCTTTCCTGTAAAATGGATAGGTAGCTGGAAATAGATATCCTTCAAGTGGATATTTAATGAGCGGATTCAACATTTCATTCGATAATAATTCTGGATATTGTGATATTAAGGATTCAATATATGTCCGATCATTTAACACAGCTAAAATTTCTTCAGATTTATAGCTTGTATTTTTAGCAATGATTTCGGCAATTTCAGTCAGCTGCTTTCCTTCGGGAATGGTTATCTTAAAAACAGCCTTCTGCATTACTTTTCCCGTTTTTAAGCTGTTTACGATTTGTGGTAGTGTCATCGAAGGAGTCATGACATATTCACCAGCCATAAAGCCAGATTCATTCTTAAACTTTACATAATATTTAAATACGCGGGCATTCTTGATAACCCCGTTATCCTCTAATATTTGTGAAATATTAGTAACACCAGCACCTATTGGAATCTCAATCTTTTTTTCCTCTTTACTATCCGGATCAACTGGTTTTAATGCGGAATTAATATAAAAATACCCTCCGCCAAATACAAGAATTGCAATTAAGAAAATAGAAATAGATATAATGGCAACTACCTTACGGACAACCTTTGCTTCATTTTGACGTTCCATTAATTTATTCGTAAATCCTGTTTTTTCGTCATTATTCTCTTTTTTCTTCACCCGTTCCCCTCCATTCATCAGGGTTTTACATATTTCTCGAATCATTATACTATATTTTTAAATGAACGTAAAAAAAAGTTCAGACTGCTCCCTATACTATATAGACTCTATTTAACAAAGTAGTTGATTTCCGTTCCAGGCACTTCGCTTTCCGCGGGCGACCGCCGAGCCTCCTCGACACTTCGTGTCTGCGGGGTCTCGACTGTCTCGCTTCTCCCGCAGGAGTCTTCGTGCCTTCCACTGCAATCAACAGGCTAACAAAATCACAATACTGTTTTAACATAGCCAATAAAAAAAATAGACCAGCCAATTGGCCGGTCTGTTTTTTATTCTTCTTCTTCCTGCTCATCCATAAAGGTATTAAGCATTTCTTCGATTAAATCCCACTCTTCATCCGTTTCAATCGGCATTAATTCACCATCTGAATTGTTTTCACTCGGAGTGAAGGAAGAAGCATGAATTTCAATTTCTTCATCATCGTCATCTGCACCAATTGGATAATAAAGAACATAGGATTTGCCAAATTCTTCAGAGTCAAATGTAAATAGTACTTCACATAATTGCTCGTTTCCTTCTTCATCTACTACTGTAATATTATTTTCGCCGTGGTTCATATTATTCACCTCATTAATTTTTACTATCTAAATATCCTTGCAGGATCATAGCAGCTGCCATTTTATCAATAACTTTTTTCCTTTTCTTACGGCTCATATCCGCTTCAAGCAACACTCTCTCAGCCGCAACTGTTGTTAGCCTTTCATCCCAAAGTACAACTGGAACACCAAATCGTTTATGCAGCTCATCTGCATAAAATTGGCTCGCTTCACCACGTGGACCAATTGTTCCATTCATGTTTTTGGGCAATCCAACTACAATCGTACTAACTTCATTTTCTTTAATCAGCTTTTCCATTTCACTGAAGCCATATTCCCCTTCAGCTTCATTAATTGCTATTGTTGTTAATCCTTGCGCAGTCCAGCCAAAAGCATCACTTAATGCAACGCCAACCGTTTTGGAACCAACATCTAAGCCCATCATTCGCATTTATGATCCCTCACAATTTTGATGCATCTTATTTCGAAAAGAAATGTGATGAATACCATTTTCCTGTTCAAAAAGCGGTCTCGATTTGTATGTACACTTTATCATATAACAAGGCACCTTCCACTATCCAAAAGTGCCTTGTTTTTCTTTAAGCTAAACAAATGATACAGAAGAATGTAGCAGCATCCTACTGTCTTTTATCCCATCTTGTGCATGTCCTATGCTTTGTTTTCTTTCAAATAGGATTTCATTAATTCTTCAATAATTTCATCCCGTTCCAGTTTACGTATCATATTCCGTGCATCCCGGTGTCTAGGAATATAGGCTGGATCGCCCGATAGCAGATAACCAACAATTTGGTTAATCGGATTATAGCCTTTCTCCTGTAAAGCTTCGTATACTTGGAAAAGCACTTCCTTGACATTATGTTCAAAAGGTTCTTCAGGAAAATTGAATCTCATTGTTTGGTCAAATGAGCTCATTATTTACACCTCACTTTTTGTAGAGGAAACACAACCATAATCAACACTAATTCTTGCAATTATTTATGATAGTAGTTGTATATATTTTACACTACTTTTTGACAATATCAAACGGATTTCACCCATTCTTCTACATATTCTAATGCTGCATCCAATTTAGCAGGGTCTTTTCCTCCTGCTTGTGCCATATCTGGACGGCCTCCACCGCCGCCTCCGCAGATTGCAGCTACTTCCTTAATGAGTTTACCCGCGTGATAACCTTTATCCATTAAATCCTTTGTTACTCCGGCAATTAAATTAACTTTGTCTTCTGCAGGACTACCAAGAACAACAATACCGCTTCCAAGCTTTTGCTTTAAATCATCGGCCATATTACGGAGATTATTCATGTCTGTCCCTTGAACCTTTGCTACTAATACAGGAACCCCGTTTATATCCTTCACTTTAGATACAAGATTGCCCGCTTCAATATTGCCCAATTTTGTGGCTAAAGATTCATTCTCACGTTGAAGATGTTTTATTTCATTCTGTAAAATTTCAATTCTAGCCGGCACTTCTTTAGGATTTGTTTTTAATTTTGCAGCCGCATCTTTTAGAATGCTAATTTGATTGTTCATCAGGCTATAAGCACCTTCACCTGTCACAGCTTCGATACGTCGGATACCGGCACCAATCCCACTTTCAGAAACAATTTTAAATAACCCAATAACTGACGTATTCGGAACATGGCAGCCTCCGCAAAGCTCAAGACTGAAATCGCCCACTTTAACAACCCGGACAATATCACCATATTTTTCACCAAATAAGGCCATTGCTCCCATTGCCTTTGCTTCATTAATTCCTTTATAGCTTATATCAACACCAATGCTTTTCCAAATTTGCTCATTAACAATTTCTTCAATTCGTTCTAGCTCTTCAGGCTGAACCTGACCAAAATGAGAAAAGTCAAAGCGTAAACGATCAGGCTCTACCAATGAACCTGCTTGATTAACATGTGTACCAAGTACATCCTTAAGTGCTTGATGCAGCAAATGTGTTGCTGTATGGTTTTTAATTACTTTAGAACGATTTTCTTCATGAACAGAGGCAAATACCGTTGTATTGACCTTAAGACTACCTTCGACCACGATGGCACGATGCAGATTCTGGCCATTCGGTGCCTTTTGTACATCTAGCACATCAACCTTTATTCCTTCAGCAGCAAGGATTCCCTTATCCGCAATTTGACCGCCGCTTTCTGCATAGAATGGAGTTTGGTCAAGGATAAATTGGAACTCATCACCAGCTTGAACTTCCTCTGTTACTTGACCATCCTTTACTAACACGATAACGTTTGCTTCTAATTGCAGCTGGTCATATCCTTCGAATTTACTTTCATTTTTAATTTCACTTAGGACACCGCTTTGAACCTGCATTGAATCAACATCCTGACGTGCAGATCGTGCACGTTCACGCTGTTGTTCCATTTCATTTTCAAAACCTTCATGATCAACAGTCATGCCTTCTTCTTCCGCGTATTCCTCTGTTAATTCAACAGGGAAACCATATGTGTCATATAAGCGGAATACATCGGCACCGGAAATTTTACTGCTTCCTCTGTCTTTTTCCTTTTTCATCACTTCAGCTAGAATAGCTAACCCTTCATGTAAGGTTTCATGAAAGCGTTCTTCCTCATTTTTCACGACTTTCTCAATAAACGCTTGTTTTTCTTTGACTTCAGGATAGAAGTCAACCATGATTTCACCAACGATAGCTACAAGCTCAAACATAAACGGACGATTGATGCCTATTTGTTTCGCATAACGGACCGCTCTACGCAGTAAACGTCTTAAAACATAGCCGCGTCCTTCATTTGATGGAATAGCACCATCACCAATGGCAAAGGCAACTGTTCTAATGTGGTCAGCTATTACTTTAAAGGCAACATCTGTCTCTTTTTCTTTACCATATTGTGCACCTGATATTTCCTCTGTTGCACGAATTATCGGGATAAATAAATCCGTATCAAAGTTTGTTTCTACATTTTGTACGACTGAAGTAATACGTTCCAGTCCCATCCCTGTATCAATATTTTTCTTTGGTAGCGGAGTGTATGTGCCATCAGGGTTATGGTTGAATTCAGAAAAAACTAGGTTCCACACTTCTAGATAACGATCATTTTCTCCGCCTGGATACAATTCCGGATCCTCGGGGTCGTTTCCAAATTCGGGGCCGCGGTCATAAAAGATTTCTGTATTAGGACCGCTCGGACCTTCTCCGATATCCCAAAAGTTTCCTTCTAAACGGATGATCCGCTCTTCTGGAATCCCGATTTTACGGTTCCACAGTTCAAAAGCCTCTTCATCTTCAGGATGAATCGTAACAGATAGCTTTTCCTTTTCAAACCCAATCCATTTCTCATCGGTTAGAAATTCCCAAGCCCATTCAATGGCTTCTTCTTTAAAATAATCACCGATTGAAAAGTTCCCCAGCATTTCAAAGAATGTATGGTGTCGGGCTGTCTTCCCAACATTCTCAATATCATTTGTTCGAATCGACTTTTGTGCATTTGTGATACGTGGATTTTCAGGAACCACACGACCATCAAAGTATTTCTTAAGTGTTGCGACTCCACTGTTGATCCATAATAATGATGGGTCTTCGTGGGGAACAAGCGAAGCACTCGGTTCAACCGCATGTCCTTTTTCTTTAAAGAAATCTAAAAACATCTGACGAATTTCTGCTCCTGTATGTCTTTTCACTTTAGTATCCTCCTATTTGTTTTCTAATTTTCCACACAAAAAAAGCCCTCTTCCCTGGACAGGGACGAGAAGCTTTGGCTCGCGGTACCACCCTGATTATGAATGCAAACACACATTCATCTCTCAATATCACCTTAACGCGGTATGACGGCAGTGATTAGCTGCACTCAGGATTAGCATTCTGTTATTCTTCATCTAGAGCTTCTCTCAGCCTCGGAAGCTCCTCTCTTACGTGTTACATCACTAGATGGGCTCTAACATACTCGTTCCTTCTTCATGTTTTATTATGTAAGTGTGATTATATTACGCATTATGCGATATTCTCAATAGCTTGTCAATATTTGAACCTAATCAAATTCTCTCGTCGCATTTATACTTCTTCCCTTGTATCATTTTGTTTGAAAAGATCAATCGTATTCTTTTTACTGAAATGTTTTTTGATATGAAGTAAGCTTGCTTTCAAAATCGCGACAATCGGCACGGATAATATCAAGCCTAGTATTCCACCTATTTCCCCTCCGGCAAAAAGAGCAAGCATGATGATAAGTGGATGCATATGAAGGCTTTTCCCAACAATAAGCGGTGACAGAATATTCCCCTCTAAAAATTGCATACAAAAGATTATACAAGCAGTAATAATCATCATTTTCACTGATAAAGTAGAGGCAATAATGACAGCCGGTATCGCACCGATAACCGGTCCAAAATATGGGATTACATTTGTAATACCAATAATAAGCCCAAGCAGTAACGGATATTTCATATGAAAAAACCAAAATAATAAAGCAGATATTGTACCAATCATAACACAGACAAGTGTCTGCCCCCTTATATAACTGCCAAGAGATTTATCAATATCCCGTAAGAGAATGATTCCTCCCTGCCGCCATTTCCTTGGTGTTAAATACCATACTGCTTTTTTTATCAATACATAATCCTTCAACATATAAAATGATATAAAAGGAATAATGGCGAACGTAAAAAGCGAACTAACCAGTTCTAGAATAGAATTGATTACATTGGTAAGGATAGCCGCTAAGCTTTGCTCTATGGATACAATCCCTTCGTTAATTCGTTCCTGTATTCCATCCGGCCAGGCAGCTGTTTTATGTTGAACATAATTAACAAAGTCAAGATACTGATTGGTAAGCTCTGGCACACTCTCAGCCAAATCCTTCAATTGTTTAATAATCTCTGGCAGCCCTTTATAAACAGCAAAGCCAACTCCGCCAAAAAAAAGAAAATAAATAATAAAAACAGCCATTCCTCTATGTAATCCTCCTTCATGGATTCTTTCAATAATCGGATGAAGAAGATAGGTAATAAAAGCTGCCACGATAAACGGAAACAATATCTTAAAAATGACCATTACTATCGGAAGCCAAATAGGCTGCAGTTTAATAAAAATAAACAGCACAATCATAAAAAGGAGCAGAAAACCTAAACGGTAATACCATTTTAAAGAGATATTCAACGCTTATCGCCTCCTTTCCTTATTGTGAAGGCAAATGCATATTTTATACCTATTTGGCGAATCTTTTTACTCTAAATATGATATGAATAAGGGATAACCCAATATAGGTTATCCCTTATCTATTAGAATAATGCTTTCAAGCCTTTTTTCATTTTCCGCATTTGCCGGTTCGAAACGAGGTTATTTTTTTGCACATAATTATAAGCGGCTACTCCAGCACTCACTGCAAGCATGGAAGTTATCACTTTATTCATAAAATTCACCTCAAACTTTATAGGATAAACCGACGTTCATCTTCATCAAACAGATCATCAAGTGAGCTTAGTGAACCATCTTCTTCAACTTGATGGGTCAAGATCAACCCATTTGAAAGAGTAAGCTCAATAAAACAATTCCAGCAGTAATATTGGTTGATGCCAATCTTTCCGATATCCTTACTCTGACAATTAGGACATTTAAACATTCGAACACCTCACAGTTATTTAACCTTCACTATGATGGCATCCTTCCCAATTGCAGGCGGTTTATCAGCTTTCACCACACGTTTTCCTTCTATGATGTCTGAAAAGAAGCCATCCGATAATTCATACCCTATAATCGTTCCCGCTTCTTCCAGAAAATATACATCTTCTAAGAAACCAAGACGTTCTCCCTCGCTCGTCATCATCATTCTGCCAAGCAATCGTCTCTGGTTTTCAAACGTGTATTCCTTTGGATCTGTTAATGGTTCTAAAATATTACGGTCTTCAATCATTACCCCATCAAAGCCAAAAGAAGATACATCCTTCACATTGATTTTATATGTTTTTTTAAAGAAAACGCCTTTTTTGATCAGCAAACCTCTAACCATACCGTCATTTGATATATTTAAGTCACAGATTTCTCCAATTTTTGAACCTGATTTTAGTTCAAATACAGGAAGTCCCTTTAATAAAGAAAACGTCCGCAAAGATAATCCCCACCCTTCCGAACATTACTATTATCTGCTGAAGCCTCTAAAACATAAGAAGAAAGCTTTTCCAATATCAATCACGTTTGATATGACAAAAAAGAGCATCCGTGGATACTCTTTTCTTACATAAACTGGTAGGGTGTTACATTTTCCATTCCAATCATTGGATCAACATTCATCATCAATTCTTCATAGGTCATGTCAGTCTGCTGAAGCTCCGCCTCAACAGATACCACTTTTGCCTTTATCTCCTGCAACTTCTCAGCCAAAGTGGTCTTGCGGGATTGTTCATCAGCGCGCTCAACACCGAGTCTTAGTGCATCTTCTTCACCACAAAGAATTAAAAATTGTTTACTCCTTGTAATGGCGGTATAAATTAAATTTCTCTGCAGCATTCGATAATAGCTTTTCACAATTGGCAGAATCACAATCGGAAATTCACTTCCCTGTGATTTATGCACAGAGCAGCAATAAGCAAGCGTGATTTGATTTAGATCCTGTCTCGTATAGGTTATTTCGACGCCTTCGAAGGAAACTACTACCATATCCTGCTTTTCCGTATTCTCTTTTGCATAAAAAACAGACACAATTTCGCCCATGTCACCATTAAACACATGCTTATCAGGTTGATTGACGAGCTGAAGGACTTTATCCCCGACCCGATACTTTGTACTGCCAAAGACCAGCTCTTTGCGGGATCCATCCGGATTTCCATTTAGGATTTCCTGCAGCATCTCATTTAAACTGTCAATGCCTGCTGGTCCTTTATACATGGGTGCCAAGACTTGAATATCCCTTGGCAGATACCCTTTTTTCTTGGCATTTAAGACAACCTTTTCAATTACATTGGCAATCTGCCCCGTATGACAACGAAAAAAAGAGCGATCCTTCTTCTGAACACTGACATCCATTGGCAAGTTCCCTTTTTTAATTTCATGTGCCAGTTCAATTATCGAGGATCCTTCTGCCTGACGATAAATATCCGTTAAACGAATAGTTGGAATCGCATTAGAATGAAGCAAATCTCGTAATACCTGCCCTGGGCCTACTGAAGGAAGCTGATCCTCATCGCCGACAAGAATGACCTGTATATGCTCCGGCAAGGCTTTAAATAACTTGTTAGCCAGCCAAATATCCACCATAGACGTTTCATCTACAATGAGGATTTTCCCTTCTAACGGGTTGTCTTCATGATGATCAAAGCCCTCGCTTCCATTCCATCCCAGTAGTCGATGAATTGTTACAGCCGGTAGACCGGTTGATTCAGTCATTCGTTTTGCAGCACGTCCAGTGGGTGCAGCAAGCAAAAATGGAAATGGCTCCTCTTTTTTATAATCCTTTGGATCAAGTGAGCAGCCATGCAGCTCAGCATATAATTCGACAATCCCTTTAATGACGGTTGTTTTTCCGGTTCCGGGACCGCCGGTTAATAATAACAACGGCGACATAAGGGCTGTTTGAATCGCATCCTTTTGCGTGGGTGCATATTGAACACCAATTCGTTCCTCTAAATTTCCAAGTGCCAGCAAGAACTCCGATTCAGGAAATTGATCCTCATATTCCTTTTGCTCAAGCAGCTTCTTAATACTTGTCACAAGGCCCTTTTCTGAAAAAAAGAGATAAGGCAAATAAAACCTTTTTTCTTCAACGATTATTTTTCCTTCTTCTTCAAGCTTTAATAATTCACTTGTGATATCGGCATATTCAATTTGATCACGTTGATTTTCTTCGAGAAGCTTTTGCACACTGACTAAAAGCTGTTCAGCGTCGACAAATACATGACCATTTTGCATACATTCCTGTTCCAGAATATAAAGACAGCCTGCTTTTATTCGGTCTGGATGATTTCCAGTAATTCCTTGCTGGTGCCCGAGTTCATCTGCACGAGCAAAGCCAATTCCCTCTACATCCTCTACCAACTTATATGGATTCGTTTGGATTACATCTATGGTCTGATCTTTATACGCCTGATATATTTTCATCGATAATTGAGGGCCAAATCCGTATTGATTTAACGCAATCATTGCCTGCTCAAGCCCTTGATGCTCCATCAAGGTGTCATATAAATCCTTTGCTTTATCAGGCGGAAGTTTAGGAACTTGATCTAAGAGGGAAGGTTGGTTTAAGATCCTCGTAATCGCGTTTTCACCAAGCGTATCAACAATCTTCTCAGCTGTTTTCTTACCAATCCCCTTGAAAAGCTCACTTGAAAGGTAGCTGACAACTCCTTGCTTTGTTTGCGGTATATCCTTCCGAAAATGTGTAGCATGAAATTGAAGTCCAAATTTTTGATGCTCCTTCATCTCTCCATAAAAAATATACACTTCCTGCTCATGGATTTTCGGAAAGTAGCCAGTAATCACCGCTTCTTTATCTTCATAATTTTCATTTGTTTCTTCGACTCTGATTCTGAGAACCGTATACAAATTTTGTTCATTATGAAAAATGGTTACAATCGGTCTCCCTTTGATAAACTTTCCCTGTTCCGCATATAAATCAAGTGAATCCTGTTTCTCCACCTTTATGTTCCCCTCCTTACCGTCAATGACATCGTCCTTGTCCCATTACTGCCCAGCCTCTTCAATCAAACGCTTCCCGTGACCTGCTAATAAATGATCTGGCTGGATTTCCAATGCCTTGTCAAACATAGCTAAAGCTTTGTCGCCATCTTCCTGGAATCCGTATGCGACGCCTAGATTATAAAAAGCATCTGCATGCTGTGGGTCGATCTTGATACATTTTTCAAACTGTTCAATGGCTTCATCAAGGTAACTTTGGTTCGCTAAACAAAGTCCATACTGAAAAAAACCTTCTGCATCCTGTTCATTTAATTCCGTGCACCTTTGAAAATAAGGAAGAGCCTTCAACGGCTGCTCCATAGCAATTAGGGACATGCCTAGCATAAAGAAGTTATCTGATGAATCTAAGCCTCTTTTCATTGCTGTTTCGAACATTGTTTTTGCCTGATCGAATTGCTCGTTTTCATAATATACATTTCCTGCACTATAATAGGCGGCGGCTGCATTTTCGTCTAATTCAATTGCTTTTTGAAAAAATTGTAATGCCTTTTCTGTTTCACCCACAACAGCAAGAAGATTACCAAAATTTATGTATGAAACGGGATCCTCCGGAGCCTCTTCAATCGCCTCCACGAAAACCTTTGCGGCATCCTCCCACTTACCTTCCTGCATGTATTCGATTCCTAATTGGTTTTTATCCAAACTCTTCACTCCGTTCCTATTATTCAACTTAAAAGTATAGCATACTTCTACACTAGAGAAGTACTCGAACTAAGCAAAAAAAGGTGCAGACACTACAGTTACCCTGCAGCTATCTGACACCATTTTTTAGATCTCTCTCCATTATCCAACATATGTTAACTTTGCATCATTTTTATAGACTTCATCTATTGTACCGCCACCCAAACATTCATCACCATTGTAAAAAACGACTGCTTGTCCTGGTGTAACCGCACGGATTGGTTCTTTGAACACGACTCTAACCTTTTGATCATCTAGTAACTCAACTCTGACTTGATTATCAGCCTGACGATATCTGAATTTTGCGGTGCATTCAAAGCTTGTTGATTTATCTCTATCTGACACCCAGCTTACATTCACTGCTGTGATTGATGTTGAATATAGCTTCTCATTATGGAAGCTTTGGCCGACATAGAGAACATTGCGTTTTAGATCCTTACCAATTGCAAACCATGGTTCACCGGCTCCGCCAATTCCTAGTCCATGACGCTGTCCGATTGTATAATACATAAGGCCATCATGCTTTCCTACTACTTTACCATCCAAGGTTTCCATATTTCCCGGCTGAGCGGGTAAATATTGACTTAGGAAGGTTTTGAAATTCCGTTCCCCAATGAAGCAAATTCCTGTACTGTCCTTTTTCGTTGCAGTAGCTAATTCTGCTTCCTTAGCAATTTCCCGAACCCTTGCTTTTTCAATGTCACCAATTGGGAACATAACCTTCGAAAGCTGTTCCTGTGTTAATTGGTTTAGAAAATAGGTTTGATCTTTATTTTCGTCAATCCCCCGAAGCATTTTATATTCGCCGTCACGATATTCAACTCTCGCATAATGTCCTGTTGCTAAATAATCGGCTCCCAGGTTCATCGCATGCTCTAAAAATGCTTTAAACTTAATTTCTTTATTACACATTACATCTGGGTTTGGTGTTCTTCCCGCCTTATATTCATCGAGAAAATACGTAAAAACTTTATCCCAGTACTGCTTTTCAAAATTAACGGCATAATATGGAATCCCAATCTGATTGCAAACCCGTATCACGTCTTCGTAATCCTCTGTCGCTGTACAAACGCCAAACTCGTCTGTATCATCCCAGTTTTTCATAAAGATTCCAATGACATCATAACCCTGCTGCTTTAACAAAAGGGCCGCGACAGATGAATCCACGCCGCCAGACATTCCAACCACAACCCGTGTGTCTTTTGGTTCCTTCAACAGAACTGCCTCCTTTTGCTAGTCTTATTTAGTTGTTAATCTTTGTACGATTTTTGCCATTTCTTCTCCGACCTTTTTGATTTGCTCAACGGTGTTTGAAACACCAAAGCTGAAACGAATCGAATTTGTCAATTTATAAGATTCCTTCCCAAACATGCTGACAAGAACATGCGAAGGCTCTACTGCACCCGCTGTACATGCAGACCCGCTAGAAGCAGCAATACCTGCTAAATCAAGGTTTACCAAAAGTGCCTCAACATTCGTTCCAGGGAAACTGAGATTCAGCACATGCGGCAACGATGTCTCAAGAGACCCATTAACCGTAAACTGGATAGGATAGGCTTTGAGTGTATCTACAAGTGTTTCTTTATACAGCTTATATTGGTCTCTTCGTTTCTCCCTGTCTTGTTCCATCAGCTTAACAGCTTCAAAGAAACCAATAATTGCCGGAACATTCTCTGTGCCAGCCCGTCTTTTTCTTTCCTGATCTCCTCCAAAAGTTCGGGAGATTAGTTTGATTCCATTTTTACTATATAAAAAACCGATTCCCTTCGGTCCGTTTATTTTATGAGCAGATACACTCAACAAATCAACCTTCAATTCGTTAACATCTATTTTTTCCATTCCATATGCCTGCACCGCATCTGTATGAAAAACAGCTTGATGTTCTGAAAGAATTTCACCGATTTCTGCGATAGGCTGGATCGCTCCAACTTCATTATTACCGTACATAATGGTGACAAGAATCGTATCGTCTCTTAGTGATTGTTGAAAATCTGATAAAGAAATCCTACCATTTTCATCAACAGGTAAATAAGTAACCTCGAACCCTCTTCTTTCTAATTCTTGGCATGCATGCAAAACAGCATGATGTTCAATAGCTGTAGTAATAATGTGTTTTCCATTCGCTTGATTCGCTTCCGCAGCGCCAAAAATAGCATAATTATCAGCTTCCGTTCCACCGCTCGTAAAGATTAGCTCAGTTTCCTTCGCTCCAATGCTTCGGGCTATTCCTAATCGAGCCTCATCAACGATTTTTCGTGCTTCACGTCCGTAAGAATGAATACTCGAAGGATTACCGAAATAATCAGCCATTGACATAGCCATTTTTTCAATTACAGCAGGGTGCATGGGGGTTGTTGCCGCATGATCGACATATATCCGTTCCAAATTGTTTCACCTTCTTATTTTGTTGAGCTATTCTATCAAATTCGCTCGTCGAATTTGCGTCCGGATTTTTATCGAGCTCGCTCGATAAATTCCTCTTAGAATCCGAGACATCCGCCGGAGGCTTAACTTTATTCAGCTGGGTTTGTACCCTCATGAATCGAAGAGCTTTTTCAATTCACCGTTTAATTTCAGAAGAGAAGGGCATTGGCTGAATAAAATTAAATATAGAACATATAGGAATCAATTTCACCCTCATCCTTATGATTTGCCAAATCCTGGATCGTAGTGTTATCTAAAACATCCTTTACTGCATCCCTTATTCTAATCCATAATGCCCGTTTTACCGGTTCTTCATCCTCAATTCCTTCAACAGGTGTAATGGGACCTTCAAGAACACGAATGATATCACCTGATGTTATTTTGGATGGATCATCCGCTAAAATGTACCCTCCATAAGCACCGCGAACACTTTTCACTAAGCCTGCGTTCCGTAAAGGAGCGATTAACTGCTCCAAATAGTGTTCAGATAAATCATTTGCCTGTGCAATTGATTTTAAAGAAACGGGTCCTTCACCATATTTTTTGGCTAATTCAATCATAATCGTCAAGCCATAACGTCCCTTTGTTGAAATTTTCATTTCCTAACACCTCTCTCAATTCATTTGATAAATATATATTAAAACTAAAAAAGTGAATAGTGCTATATAAAAGCATACTATATAGATAAACTTAATCTATTATATCATACTATCCTATACCCTTGCAGGCTTCCGACTTTTGACCGGACGAAGCGTATTTGATACAGCTATTTTCCCTTTTTAAACTGTTCCAGTCTTTCATATATCGCAGCTAACCGTTTTTCTTCACCTGCTTCAACTGGCTGGTAATATTTAGTGCCCTTTAAATTAGCAGGTAAATACTCCTGATTCACCCAGCCGCCAAAGGTTCCAATTGGATAATCATGAGGATACTGATAACCGACATGGCCGAGAACCTTTGCACCAGAATAATGGGCGTCCCGTAAATGTTTTGGAATCTCCCCTACTTTTCCTGTTCTGATCCCGTCTATCGCTGCATCCAGCGCTTTATAGGCAGAATTCGATTTTGAAGATAAGCACATTTCAACAACTGCCGCGGCAAGTGGTATTCTTGCCTCTGGAAGTCCAAGTCGTTCCGAGGAGGTTACTGCTGCAAGAACACGGCCTCCAACATCTGGATTAGCAAGTCCTATATCTTCATAGGCAATAACCAGCAATCTACGATTAACGGATACTAAATCACCCGTTTCCAATAAATGAGCTAGGTAGTATAAAGCAGCATTCACATCACTGCCACGGATGCTTTTTTGTAAACTGGATAAGAGGTTGTAATAATGAGATCCTTTTTTATCTCCGTACACACCCGCTTTTTTGATCATCCTATCGATTGTATCATTTTGAACTCTATATGTATCCTCAACAATATCAGAAGAATAAACGATTGATTCCAGCATCGTAAGTGATTTCCTGGCATCCCCTGCAGCACCTTCAGCTATCGCATCAATTTGCTCTTCGGTAATGTCTATCGAGAGTTTGCCAAAGCCTCTTTCTTCATCCTTTAATGCTCGAATAATGAGCTCTTTAATATCTTCCTTAGCAAGTCTTGTTAATTGCAGAATTTGTCCGCAACGACTGCGGATGGCTGGATTCACGTCATGAAAGGGATTTTCTGTTGTTGCTCCAATTAGCACAATGGTGCCATTCTCTACATGCGGAAGTAGATAATCCTGCTGTGCTTTATTAAAACGATGAATTTCATCTAAAAACAGAATAAGTTTTCCTGTTAAACGAGCTTCCTGTACAACCTCTTCAACATCCTTTTTACCAGAGGTTGTAGCGTTTAAAGCGACAAACGGGAGCTTAGTCGTTCCTGCAATCGCGAAGGCAAGGGAGGTTTTTCCAATACCAGGCTCCCCGTATAAAAGCATAGAAGGCACATAGCCGTTCTTTACCATTTTATATAAACTTGTATTTTTTCCGATAATCTCTTTTTGTCCGATTACTTCCTCGATGATTGTCGGACGCATCCGAAAAGCAAGCGGTTCACCGTTCAATCCCAAAACCCCCATTACATATATGCTTTCATTATAGTGTATCGTATGGTATCAGGCACCTGCAATGCACTAATTCGCCCTATTTGTACTTTTCAGATGGACAGTTCCACCTAAAAACGAGCTTTGGCTGGCTTGCGATATATGGCATTGAAAAAAGACGCTACAAAGCTTAAGCGTCTTTTACCGTACTGATTTTGATGTCGCTAAGAAGTTCTCTTACAACGTAACTGGCCATGATAAGACCTGCAACAGACGGAACAAATGCATTTGAAGACGGCGGCATTTTGGCCTTACGGATCTCTGCATCGTCTTTTCCAACCACTTTTCGAACATCTTCCCTGATCACAATTGGACTTTCATCAGAGAAAACAACTGGAATTCCTTTTCTAATTCCTTCTTTTCTTAATCTTGTTCGGATGACCTTTGCAATCGGATCTGTATGTGTTTTCGAAATGTCCGCAATCTGAAAACGGGTAGGATCCATTTTATTTGCTGCTCCCATGCTTGAAATAATAGGGATTTGTCGATTTAGACATTCTTTCATTAAATGGATTTTATACGATATCGTATCAGAAGCATCGACAACAAAATCTAGATTATGGGCAAAAATCTCTTCATATGTTTCTTCAGTATAAAACATTTTCAGATCAATTACTTCGCAATCAGGATTAATATCGGCAATCCTTTCTTTCATTAATTCGGCTTTAGGCCTTCCAACGGTAGAAAGCAAAGCGATTACCTGACGATTTACATTTGTAATATCAACAACATCTTTATCAATAAGAATAAGCTTGCCTACTCCTGAACGGGCAAGTGCCTCTGCAGAAAATGAACCGACACCGCCAATTCCAAGAACAGCCACGGTACTATTTTTTAGCCTTTCTAGCCCTTCTTTACCTATTGCAAGTTCATTACGAGAAAATTGATGTAACATTAAAACCAACTCCATTTGCATCTTCAATTACCTTTAGATTTCCTGTTTAGAACTATAACATACTATAATTTTAAAACAAGTATACAGGTATGAATAATTAAGGATTTTTTGTAATAAATGGCATAAAAAAACCACGCCATATCGACATGGTTTTAACTCATATGTATGGGAAGAGTCCCAATTATGCCGTCGCTTTAAGCCTTTGTTTGAACCCGCACTTAGCAGGTGGGTGCTCTATTCCATTATTGTAAATCCTAAGTAAGAACTTTACGAATGTAAGTTCTTAGGTCAGGCCTGTACGCTAATTGGAAACTCCGGACTCCCAAAGGTAAAATGTTCGGTCAAACGATTGGATATACTACGTACACATCAGGACTCTTTTCATATTTTTATGATAGCATAATGCAAACAAGCATTCAAGAAATGTAAAATGACTGTTTTTGTCACATTTATTACTTGATAACAGTTGAGGCAAGATTTAACTCAAGCAATTGCGCTGGACTTACTTCCCCAGGTGCATCGGTTAACAAATCACTTGCGCTGGCAGTTTTAGGGAATGCAATGGTATCGCGTAAATTAGTTCTACCCGTTAACAGCATCACAAAACGATCAAGCCCTAACGCAATACCGCCATGTGGTGGTGTTCCATAATCAAATGCATCTAATAAAAATCCAAATTGTTCATTTGCTTCTTCTTCTGTAAAGCCTAAAGCCTTGAACATTTTATTCTGAACATCTCTTTCAAAAATCCGTAGTGAACCACCGCCAAGCTCGTATCCGTTTAACACGATATCATACGCTTGGGCACGAACCTTGCCTGGTTCGCTGTCAAGCAGTTCAATATCTTCTCTAACAGGCATTGTAAACGGATGGTGTGCTGCTGAATAACGACCATTATCCTCATCATACTCAAGCAATGGCCAATCAGTTACCCAAAGGAAGTTAAACTTACTTTCGTCAATTAAATTAAGATCCTTTGCAATTTTCACTCTTAACGCGCCAAGAGCATCAGCAACTATTTTTTTCTTATCTGCAACAAATAGGATTAAATCATCCTTTTCAACTGCCAGGATACGGTTTACAGCCGCTAGCTCTTCTTCACTAAAGAACTTAACAATCGGTCCTTTTAAACCATCGTCTTCTGCTTTTAGCCATGCAAGTCCTTTTGCTCCATAGCGTGCAGCAAATTCAGTTAGTGCATCAATATCCTTTCTTGAATAATTGACAGCACCATTTTTAACATTGATTGCTTTAACCTGTCCACCAGTTGAAACAGCACCAGCAAATACTTTAAAGTTAGAGCTTTGGAAAACCTCAGACAGGTCTGTAAGCTTAAGCTCAAATCTTGTATCAGGTTTATCTGAACCATAGCTGCCCATTGCTTCGTCGTATGGAATACGTGGGAATGGAACGGTGATGTCGATTCCTTTAACCTCTTTCATAATTCTTTGAATCATGTTTTCAATCATGCCTTGAATATCCTCAGCACTCATGAAGCTTGTTTCAATATCCAATTGTGTAAATTCTGGCTGACGGTCTGCACGTAAATCCTCATCACGGAAGCAGCGAGCAATTTGGTAATAGCGTTCAACACCACTGACCATTAGCATTTGCTTGAAAAGCTGCGGTGACTGTGGCAGTGCATAAAACTCACCTGGATGCACACGGCTTGGTACAAGATAATCTCTCGCACCCTCTGGTGTACTCTTTGTTAAAATTGGTGTCTCAATATCAAGAAACCCTTCGCTGTCAAGAAAATCACGCATAACCTTTGTTACTTGGTGACGCATTTTTAATGTATTAAACATAACCGGTCTTCTTAAATCTAAATAACGGTATTTTAAACGAACATCCTCTGACACCTCTGCATCATCTTCAATCATAAATGGAGGTGTTTTTGATTCATTAATAATGGTCATTTGTTCAACCTGTACTTCAATCTTACCGGTACTTAAATTCGGATTAAAAGTAGATTCATCCCTTGCAATAACAGTACCAACCACATCCACAACATATTCACTGCGGACTTTCTCTGCTACCTCTAATGCCTCCTGTGAAACCTCAGGATTAAAAACAACCTGAATAATTCCAGTACGGTCACGTAAATGAATAAAGATTAATCCGCCTAAATCACGGCGTCTTTGCACCCAGCCTTTTAAATTTACCTTTTCTCCAATTGCACTTTCCGGCACTTCGCCGCAAAAATAAGTTCTTCCAAACATAATCCCTTTTCCTCCCTATTGCTGTAATTCATGAAATGTATCAACAAAGTTTTCTAAATCCATTTCCCACTGGTCGCCTGTTTCCATTCTTTTCACAAGAATCCGCTTTTCCTTTAACTCATCTTCTCCTAGAATGGCCACAAACTTAGCATTTAAGCGGTCAGCAGCTTTCATTTGCGCTTTAATTTTCCGGTTTAAATAATCTCTCTCAGCTGAGATGCCTGCCAATCGAAGTTTTTGCAAAAGTCCTACGGTATAATCCTTTGCTTCTTCACCTAAAGAAACGAGATAGCAATCAATCCCTTTATTTACTGGAAGCTCGACAGCTTCAGCCTTTAATGCAGCAATGAAGCGTTCGATGCTAAAAGCAAAACCAATTCCGGGTGTTTCTGGACCCCCGATTTCTTCGGTCAAGCCATTATATCGTCCACCGCCGCATAGGGTTGTAATAGCACCAAAGCCTTCTGCATCACTCATGATTTCAAATGCCGTATGATTATAATAATCAAGACCCCTAACTAGATTAGGATCAACCGTAAATGGAATATCCAAAGATGTTAAATACTGTTGTACTTTCTCAAAGTATTCTCTTGAATCTCCATTTAGATATTCAATGATTGATGGAGCTGATTTCATGAGCTCATGATCACGGTCCTGTTTACAATCAAGAATCCGCATTGGATTTTTTTCAAGACGATTTTGACAATCCTGGCAAAACTCACCGATTCGCGGTTGGAAATGCTGAATCAGCGCACTGCGATGTGCCAGACGGCTTTCCTTATCACCAAGACTGTTAATAATCAGCTTTAATTTACTTAAGCCCAGACTGTTATAGATGGACATGGCCAGCGCAATTACCTCTGCATCAATAGCCGGATCCTGACTGCCGAGAGCTTCGACACCGAATTGTACAAATTGGCGGAAACGACCAGCCTGCGGTCTTTCATAGCGGAACATCGGTCCCATATAAAATAATTTAACAGGCTGATTAGGATCGCCATACATTTTATGCTCTACGAAGGAACGAACAGTAGAAGCCGTACCTTCTGGTCGTAGTGTCAAACTGCGTCCGCCGCGATCATCAAACGTATACATTTCCTTCTGAACCACATCTGTTGTTTCACCGACACCCCTTGTAAACAGTTCAGTGTGTTCAAAAATTGGAGTTCTGATTTCTCTGTATTGAAACCTTTCACAAAGCTCACGCGCTTTTTTTTCGATATACTGCCACTTTTCTACTTCACCCGGCAGTATATCCTGAGTTCCTCTAGGTATCTGGATAGACATAGCACTAAACCTCCCTGAAAGAAAAAATAGTAAACCTATCTATGCTACTAAAATCTTAATAGGCTATATGACAAAAATAATAAAAAAGCTCCCGTCTCCTTGTATGATTTATACAAGGGACGAGAGCATTAATTCCCGTGGTACCACCCTAAATTGAAGCAATATGTATGCATTACTTCCACTTTTTTCGTTAACGCCTGTATACGTTCATCCCCTACTAAAGAAATACTTTCTTCTCGTTCAGCGTGAAGCCTCAGAAGTGTTCTTCATTTAGTCAGCTTGCAGAAACACTTTCAGCCTGTGGTGTTTCCTCTCTAACCAAGTGGGTCTAAATTACTTTTCTTCTTCTACGGCAATATTCACATTATCTACATAATATTACGAAGCTTCTCGAAAATTGTCAATAGTTGTAGTTAATTTCTTTCCATTTGCTTTTTTAACTTTTTGACATCCTGAGGAGATAGCCCAAATTCAGATGCGAATTCAATGGTTTGAGCATTCTGTTCTTTTTGAGTCAGGTCATGAAAATCTACACCAGTTAATTGGTTGTGTCCAGAAAGAGCTGACATTCCTTTATCTCCGTGCCGCATTGTCATCCACCTTTACAAAGTCTCTTTTTTATCCATTCTTTTTGTTTACTTTGTTAGCTTTCCCAAATTAGCATTAATAATTTCATAAAAAGAAACTATTTCATAAGGAAAAAACTAAATAATCGCTAAAATAATCCGATACAAGAGAAGGGATATTATCTGCTCAAGGAGAAGTAATTTTTCATGCAGGAAAAATCCACTTTGTTCATAGCAGTGAACTAGAAATTTAAGCAAAAAATGATTCAAAAACAGAACAAGGGAGGGAACTGGATTTGCTTAAAAAGAAATTAATTTTTCTCATCTGCATCGCTCTCTGTCTTACCTGGCTTGAGACAAATTCAGTAACAGAAGCAGCAGGAACTACCATCACAATCTCAACTGATGATTTGAATGTCAGAAGTGGTCCAGGTCGGGATTATGAAGTTATGACCACGTTGAACAAAGGAGAAGTCTATTCCGTTTTGCAGGAAGACGGAGAATGGACGCAAATTCAGCTGAAGAATGATAAGAAAGGCTGGGTCGCAAATTACCTTGTCAAACAGAATGAAGGGGAAGGTTCATCTGAAACTGCTTCAGAAGGACAGGAAAAGCAGGAAAGAAACTCATCTAAGACAGGGCACATTCGTGTAGACTCCTTAAACTTCCGCACTGCCCCCTCATTAGATTCAGACATTGTCGGAAGACTTGATCAAGGTACAGTGGTTGACATTATTTCTGAACGTAATGGTTGGGTTGAAATTCAATATGGTGAACAAAAAGGATGGGTATCAGGGGATTATATTCAACTAACAGCAGACAAGACAGAAGAACACCCAAAAGAAAATGCACAAAAGCTAGAAAACTCAACATTAACCATTTTACATAATGGAACAAATATTAGAAAAAATCCAAATACCCAATCTACTATACTTGAGCGTGCCAATGAAGGAGATACATTCGAAGTCATTAGCTTTGAAAATGATTGGTATGAAATTCAATTAACAGGCGGACAAATTGGTTATGTGGCCAGCTGGGTCGTTTCTGAAATGAGCGAACAAAGCGAAGCTGCTGAAGAAGCAGCAAGCAATGAAGAAACAGACAACGATTTGGGGTATTATTTACAAAACAAAAAAATCGTCATTGACCCCGGTCATGGTGGAATAGATGATGGAACTTCCGGGACAAGAGGTACATTGGAAAAAGAACTCACATTGGAAACCGCACGCGAATTATTTAACAAGCTAAAAGCCGCTGGAGCCGATGTAACATTAACAAGGCAGCGGGATAAGTATTTAAATCTGCCTTATCGTGTCAACGTTGCACATGAGCTAAATGCGGATGCTTTTATCAGCATCCATTATGACAGCACTCAAAATCAGAGTGTCAGAGGATTAACAACTTATTATTATTATCCTTGGCAAAAGGAACTGGCCATCAACATTCACTCGGCTGTTATCGATGAAACAGAAATGAAGGACCGTGGGACCCGCTTTGGTGATTATTATGTCATTCGAGAAAATAACAAAAAGGCCGTTTTGATTGAATTAGGTTATTTAAGCAATCCTACTGAAGAACTGCACGTCAAATCGAAACAATACCAGGAATCGGCCGCCACCGGAATTTACGAGGGGCTTGGTCGTTATTTTAAAGAAAATTAAACGCAAAAGCCCTGGTGCTGGATGCAAAAAAAGAGAGCCGAGGCTCTCTTTTTTTTAGCTTTCTACTATCAACGTCACAGGACCATCATTGACAAGAGAAACATCCATCATGGCGCCAAACTCCCCTGTTTCAACTTGGACTCCTTTTTCTCTCAATAATTCATTAAAGCGATTATATAGCGCTAAGGCATAATCCGGCTTTGCAGCATCCATAAAATTAGGCCTTCTACCTTTACGACAATCTCCATATAAGGTAAACTGCGACACAGATAAAATACTGCCTCCCTTATCAAGTAGGGAAAGATTCATTTTATTGTTTTCATCTTCAAAAATTCGCAGGTGGACAATTTTTTCAGCTAAATAAGCAGCGTCAGCTTCTGTGTCTTCATGTGTAACACCGACAAGCAGTACAAGACCACTCGAGATTTTCCCGATTACCTGTTCATTTACCGTTACACTTGCTTCTTTACTTCTTTGTACAACAACTCGCATGTTTTTCACCTTTAATTCATGATTCTTCTAACGGCATAAAGATCAGGAATTTGCTTAATCCGATCAACGACTTTTTGCAAATGGCTTACATTGAGTATTGAAATGGACATCGTAATCGTAACCATTTTATTACGGTCAGTCCTTCCGGATACAGTTGAAATATCCGTCCGTGATTCATTGACAGCCTGAAGAACTTCATTTAAGAGACCTCTTCTGTCAAAACCGGTAATTTCAATTTCCACATTGTATTCTTTTTTGTCATTTAATCCTGATTCCCATTCGACCGGAATGAGCCTTTCCCTCGCATCGTCCGTCACGATATTTGGGCAATCCTTGCGGTGCACTGAAACTCCTCTGCCTTTTGTGATAAAACCGACAATTTCATCCCCAGGTACCGGATTACAGCATCGAGAAAGTCGGATTAACAGGTTGTCAATGCCTTCAACCCGAACACCAGATTCTCGTTTTTTCTTAGTCGGCAGCGTTTTTAATTCCGAAACAGCATTGGTTAAGTTGGCTACTTGTTCCTGGTCTCGCTTTTTACGCCATTTTTCCGTTAACCGATTGGCCACCTGCAATGCGGTGATTCCGTTATAGCCAACCGCCGCATACATATCTTCCTCATTGGCAAAGTTAAACTTTTCAACAACCCGTTTTACATTTTCAGGTGTTAAAATTTCTTTTAAATCAAATTCCATCAAGCGGATTTCTTTTTCCACCTGCTCGCGGCCTTTAATAATATTTTCTTCTCTTCTTTGCTTCTTAAAGAAAGCTCTTATTTTATTTTTAGCCTGTGATGTTTGTGCAAGCTTCAACCAATCCTGACTTGGTCCATAGGAATGTTTGGATGTCAAAATTTCTAATATATCTCCCGTTTTCAATTTATAATCGAGAGTGACCATCTTCCCATTGACCTTTGCTCCAATTGTTTTATTTCCAATTTCGGAATGAATTCGGTAAGCAAAATCAATCGGTACAGAACCTGCAGGGAGCTCAATGACATCTCCCTTCGGAGTAAAAACAAATACCATATCAGAGAAAAGATCGACCTTTAACGACTCCATAAACTCTTCTGCATTTACCGTATCATCCTGAAATTCAAGAATTTCACGGAACCATGTCAATTTATCTTCAAATGTTGAATCTTCTTGTAACGTTTTACCCTCTTTATAGGCCCAGTGTGCTGCAATCCCAAATTCAGCAATGCGATGCATTTCAACCGTACGAATTTGCACCTCAAGCGGGTCACCCTTAGGACCAATCACCGTCGTATGCAGGGATTGATACATATTGGGCTTAGGCATCGCAATATAATCTTTAAAACGGCCAGGCATTGGTTTCCAGCATGTATGAATGATTCCAAGTACGGCATAGCAGTCTTTAATCGAGCTAACAACAATCCGAATGGCAAGCAAATCATAAATTTCATTAAATTGTTTATTTTGCCGGGACATTTTGCGATAAATACTGTAAATATGCTTTGGCCGTCCAGACATTTCTGCCTTGATGCCTACTTCATCCATGTTCTTTTGCAATTCAACAATGACTTCATCTAAATATTGTTCCCGCTCCGCACGTTTCTTTTTCATGAGATTAACAATCCGGTAATATTGCTGTGGATTCAAATAACGTAACGCAGTATCTTCAAGCTCCCATTTTATCGTCGAAATCCCCAGTCGATTCGCTAATGGTGCAAAAATTTCTAATGTTTCATTTGCTATACGACGTTGTTTTTCTGCTGGCAGATGCTTTAATGTCCGCATATTATGAAGCCTATCTGCCAATTTAATCATAATGACGCGAATATCCTGTGCCATGGCCACAAACATCTTCCGATGATTTTCTGCCTGCTGTTCCTCGTGAGATTTATATTTAATTTTACCGAGCTTTGTAACACCATCGACGAGCATGGCCACTTCATCGCTAAAGGCTTCCTTTAAATCTTGAAGAGAAGCTTCTGTATCTTCAACAACGTCGTGGAGAAATCCTGCTGCCACCGTAGAAGGATCCATTTCTAAGTCTGCTAAAATACCTGCGACCTGAACTGGATGAATAATATACGGCTCACCGGATTTTCTGTATTGTAAACGATGTGCATGTTTGGCAAATTCATATGCCCTTCGAACGAACTCTACATCCTCATCGTTTAAATATCCCCTTGTTCTATCGATGACTTGTTCGGCGGTTAATACTTGATCGTTCGCCATAAAATCACCTTTTTAATTAAATGTATTTAGTATTTATAATGAATGAATATGAATAAAAAAATCAAATGATTGTTATTATTATCGAAAAAAAATGATGAGATGTAAAGAGAATGTATGTTATTTTTCAGTTTAATTAAAAAAAGATGACAGATACAGGAGCGCAAGAGCTATAGATATAGGAAAAGAGCGCTTATTCTTGTAAGCGCTCCCACTCCTTAAAAGGTCATCAGTGTAAGAATATCGTGATTTTTGAGCTTTTTTCTTCCTTCTAAATCACTTAATTCAATTAAAAAAGCAATTCCTGCTACAACTCCACCCAATTGTTCTACTAACTGAATGGTAGCTAAAATGGTTCCACCTGTTGCAAGCAAATCATCCGTTATTAGGACTCTTTGACCTGGTTTGATTGCATCCTTGTGAATCGTAAGGACATCTTTTCCATATTCTAAACCATAGTCAACTTTCACTGTTTCACGTGGCAATTTTCCCTCTTTACGAACCGGCGCAAACCCAACACCAAGGGAATACGCAACAGGACAGCCAATGATAAATCCACGGGCTTCAGGACCTACTACGAGATCGATTTCTTTATCTCGTGCATATTGAACGATCTGATCTGTCGCATATTTATAAGCGTCGCCATTATCCATTAATGTCGTAATATCTTTAAAACTTATGCCTGGCTTAGGCCAATCCTCTACGACGGTAATATACTGTTTTAAGTCCATTTTATAAAGCCTCCTCGAATTTCACCGTTTCATGAATCAATTGATCGAACCAGTTTTTTAACTGATGAAACGATGAATATAACAATTCCTTTTCAAGCTCATACTGAGCCAGTTTTTGTTGATACGTTTTGGAATCTGCTAAATCCTGCTTGCCAGCATTCTTGTTCAATGAAATCAGTCCATTTTCCATTGTAACAAAATCAAGATCAAAAAACACCTGTGACATAAAATCAATTGTTTCTCTTGACCATCCTCGGTGCTTTGCAATCGCATCACCGTGTTTCTTTAAATCAAATGGTCCTTTTTTTGCAATCAGCGCATAAAACCATTTGAAATGCTCTCTCGTTGGAATCGTAGAGAAAAAGTCGCTATCTGCCTTGAATAAATGAGCATAAATTCTAGCCACCTTTTTCCCAAGCAAAAGCCGATAAAGAATTTCCTTTGAAGGTGGTAAATCAACTAACACAACATGACAATCATTAAGTGGAATTTCTTCTGCTTCAGGCAAAGAAGAAATATATAGAACCTCTCCACCTCCAATTGATTGCTGCAATTTCAAGGCATATTCTTGACGAAAGACGATCCATTTTGTCCGATCTGGCGGCAGGGTATCAGCTATACCAAGTAATTTTTTAGCCCCCCGGTAATCAAACAGCTGCCAGGAGGAAACAGAAAGATCTTGTAAAAAGATTTGCGGTTTTTTCCGATTATTCCATTCATTAATCGATAATTCACCGATAACCGAAAGCTTGGAAGCAGGGGAGATGTGGTCACATGCTTCGCCAAGGCCAAACCCTACACCGTCTAATGAAGCTCCCTCATGCTCCAATGTCAATTTTAAATGATTTTGCTCGGAGCCAATTTTCTTTATCGTGCCAATATCTGCTTCCCTAATCAGAACTTTAGGCTTTGGATTATCCATCCCATAAGGAGCTAATTTATTCATTTCCTCAATGGAATTAATGTGAATATCCTGAACCGACACTTCTGTATCAATGTACGTGATAGGAATTAAATCCTCTTCTGATAATTGCTCATTAGCTAGCCTATTCAAACGCTGGCGCAGTTCATCAACGTCACTAATATTTAATGTCATACCTGCAGCACTAGTATGCCCGCCAAAATGAGGTAAAATATCCCGGCAGGTGGATAAGTTTTTAAAAAGATCAAATCCTGCAATACTTCTTGCCGAGCCTTTCGCTAGTCCCTTTTCTTGATCATAGCTTAATACAATGGTTGGGCGATAATATTTTTCAACCAGCCTTGATGCAACAATTCCAATTACACCGGCATTCCAACCCTCTTTTCCAACAATAAGGAAGCTGTTCTCCTCAATAGGAAAATGTTGTTCTACCATCTGTATGGCTTCTTCCGTTAAGCTGTTAACCAACTCTTTTCGTTCTTTATTTAATTGCTCGATATCCTCCGCTAAAGCATCTGCTTCATTAGGATCATCCGTGAGCATCAAAAGAACGGCCGGATCTGCACTGTCAAGTCTCCCCGCTGCATTTATTCGCGGTGCAAGCGAGAAGCCGATTGTTTCCTCATTTGTTGTTCCCGGATCAACACCTGCGAGTTTGAAAAGAGCTTTTAATCCAACGTTATCCGTATTTCTTAGTATATTCAATCCCTTTTGGGTAATAAGTCTATTTTCATCTTTTAATGGAACAAGATCGGCGATTGTGCCAATTGCCGCAAATTGTAATAAATGATGTGGAAGTTCTCCTAGTAATGCATGGGCGACCTTAAAAGCTACGCCGGCTCCACAAAGCTCTTGAAACGGATAGGTACTGCCTTCTCTTTTCGGATGTATAATGGCAAAAGCATCCGGCTGTTCAGGTCCAGGTTCATGGTGATCAGTAATAATTAAATCAATCCCAAGCTCTTTTGCTACCCTTGCTTCATTTAGTGCAGCGATTCCGGTATCAACCGTAATGATGAGGCGGATTCCAATTTCATGTGCATACCTGAAGGCACCTTCATTTGGACCATAGCCCTCCGTGAAACGGTTTGGTATGTAAAATTGCACATTTGCCCCAAGCTCCTGCAGCGTTTTCATCATGATTGTGGTACTTGTAACACCATCTGCATCGTAATCTCCAAAGATCATAATCGCTTCATTTGCCTCTATGGCCTGCTTTATTCTGTTCACAGCTTTTTCCATGTCCAAAAAGAGAAATGGATCATGGAATTCCTGTTTTTCACTAAATAAAAAAGCCCTTGCTTCCTCAGGATTCTCAAGTCCTCTGTTCACAAGTAGCGATGCAACCAGTGGCGTCACATTAATTTCTTCCACCAGCTGGGTGACTTTTTCTTTTTTTGAAGATCGAACAATCCAACGCGTTTTTGAATTTAACATACGTTCACCCCTTAGCCTACTTATTATACAAAAGAGTAAAAAAGGATTCAATGAAAGAGTATGGATTGAATGGGAAACGAAGGAAATAAAAATAGCGCAAAAACTTACAATAATAAGAACCGCAGGAAATCCTGCGGTTCTTATTATTGTTATACTTGTGGCTCGTCGGTGCGTACACGTTTTTCTTTATATGTGTTAATAACACCTTTCTTTTTCAGCTCTTTTTTCTTCCATTCTACCCAAAGTGGAACAGCAATGAAGATGGAAGAGTACGTACCAACCAAGAGTCCAACAGTCAAAGCAACTGAGAAGGATAGAATCGATTCACTTCCGAAGATCATTAATGCTACAACCGTTATGACTACCATTAATACCGTATTGACTGATCGTCCAAGCGTTTGACGTACACTGGTATTAGCAATATCAACAATATCTTCAAAGGTTTTGATTTTACGTCTCTTTTGCATGTTTTCTCTCATCCGGTCGAACGTAACAATGGTATCATTTATCGCATATCCGACAACGGTTAACAATGCCGCAATAAAGGTCAAGTTCACTTCCAATCGTGTGATGCTAAAGAATGGAATAATAAAGAAAGCGGCAAATAACAAGGCAATAACGGCGGCAACCGCCATTGGCAATTCAAAACGGAATGATACAAAGATAATCAATCCAAGCGATGTAATGAGCAAGCCGATGAAAGCATTTTTGGCAATTTCCTTACCAACTGTCGGAGAAACACTGCTGACATTCGGATCTGCTCCAAACGCTTCTTTAAAATGTGATTTCAAATCGGCAATTTCCGCTTTGGATAGCATCCCTTTGAACCTAGCTACCCCGATATTATTGTCATCACCTGAAATGACGATATCATCTGTTTTCATGTCAATCTTTTCTAGTTCATTTGAAACCATTTCAGTGGTAAGCGGTTCTTTAGAAAGCAGTTCTACACGAGTACCGCTTGTAAAATCAATCGATAGATTTAACCTCATCACCGCTAAAATGATTATCCCGACAACGAGTACCGTAGCAGAGACTGCGAAAAACTTTTTACGCGGCTTGACAAAGTCGAAGCGATCAAATTTCGTTGTTAAATCAAGCGTATCAACATTATCGCGGATATCGTGAATGTCACTTTTCTTAACGCCAAACCAACCTGGTCTTTTATCAAAATAACCACTGTTAACAAATAAGCCTAGTAACCATCTTGATAAATAAACGTTGGTAAAAAAGCTTCCCAATGTACCAATAATTAAGCTGGTTGCAAACCCTTTAACAGAGCTTTCCCCATAGAAGAATAACACAACAGCAGCAAGAAGAAGCGTCATGTTTGCATCTGTAACCGTTGAAATTGAATTCGTATTACCTGCTTTATAAGCAGACTTAATCGATTTCCCTACTCTCATTTCTTCCTTAATTCTTTCTGCGGTAATGATATTGGCATCAACCGCTGTACCGACACCAAGGATAAAGGCAGCAATACCTGGAAGGGTTAGAACTACATTCATCCAATCAAAGATGACTAACGTTAAAAATAGATATATTGTTAGTGTAATCGTAGCAACTAAACCTGGTAAACGATAATAGAAAATCATGAAAAGGAATACAGCCGCAACCCCAATTAATCCGGCAAAAACAGTCTCATTCATTGCCTGTTCCCCAAATTGAGCACCAACTGAGGTTGAATAGATTTCATCAAGTTTAACTGGAAGTGCACCTGCATTTAAAATATCTGCTAAACTTTTTGCTTCTTCAACGGTAAAACTACCGACAATTGAAACAGTATCTTGGTTAAACACTTCACTTACTCTTGGAGCAGAAACAAACTTCGGATCCGGCTTTGCAATTTCCGCCTTATAAGAGTCTACACCTTCTTCAAAGTCCAGCCAAATGGCTAATACATTATTGGGTGCACCCATATTAACAATTTCTTGGGTAACATTTTTAAATTTATCTGCACTTTTCAATTTTAGCGATACGATCGGCTGGCCATTTTCGTCGAAGGTTTGCTTGGCACCGCCCTCTGCAAGATCCGTACCATCCATTAATACACGGTCATTGGCATCCCGAAAGGTTAAATTGGCTTCAGTTGAAAGAATTTCCCGTGCCTGATTTTGATCCTCAATCCCTGCAAGCTGTACACGGATTCGGTTATTACCCTCAATCTGGATGTTAGGTTCACTTACACCCAGTACGTTTACACGTCTATTTAATGCCTCAACTGTACTGGTAAGTGCCTTTTGATCAATCTTTTGGCCCTCTTTCGCTGGATTAACTTCATAAAGCACCTCAAATCCACCTTGTAAATCGAGCCCAAGCTTTATGTTACTGACAGTGTCCTTTGTTGTTGCCCCCATTACGCCGCCCATAACAATAATAAAAATTAAAAAGGCAACAATGCGACTTCTTTTTACCATTATGTATAGTTCCTCCTTAAATCTAAAGCCGACAGATCATCCATAAGCTAATCTGCTGTTCGCTGCTGTCATTACAGCGATTCACTTCAAAAAACTGGGTATCCCTTCAAGTAGATAATTATGAAACAGTTTTAAGGGACTGTCAATTTGATAAGCGTTTACGACATAAATAATTAACAAATCCCCTTACTTTTTCACATTATTTTAACAATTCTAAAAGCTCTTCGTCATCATCAAGTGTAAATTCCGCCTCTTTTAAAGCTTCAACTGCGCTATAATTCATAAACTCCCCAATTTTAAGTGAAAGAATACTTTGAATCACTTCATGCAACTTGATCTCATTCTTTCCCTTTCGCCATTTTTTTTTAACTAAAAATTGCCAAATTTCTTCCTCTGATACATTGTCATACCCTAATAGAAGAAATTCCTCCTGCTTACTTTTCAATGCTGGTCCCACTATGCTGCGAAAACGATCAAATTCATGGCTAACGTTCATATTAGCCCCTCCCCACGATTTCATATGGAATTCTTAGTCATGCTTTGTCCATGTTAGTGCATATAGATAATTGTATATGATAAAACCTTTTTTGAGAAGGTAGGGAATACAATGTCAAAGTTTATAAAAGGGACGCTGATATTATTAGCAGCAGGGCTTATTACACGTGTATTAGGATTTATTAACCGCATTGTTATTGCCCGATTTATCGGAGCAGAGGGTGTAGGGCTTTATATGATGGCAGTACCAACCTTCATTCTTGCCATTACGATTACACAGCTAGGGCTGCCAGTAGCGATATCAAAAAACGTTGCGGAAGCCGAAGCCGTTGGAGATAAAGGGAAAGTTAAGAAAATCCTTGTCGTTTCTTTAGCAACGACTATTACGCTTTCGGCTATATTTACGCCCCTCCTGCTTGTAACTGCACCGATGCTTGCTGATACGCTATTAACTGATGCTAGAACGCTTTATCCACTATTAGCAATTGCACCTGTTGTACCAATCATTGCGATTTCCTCTGTTATCCGTGGCTATTTTCAGGGAAAACAGAACATGAAGCCTGTTGCGTTATCACAACTAATTGAACAGCTGATTCGAATCGCCTTAATCGCGTTCATGACTAAAGCATTTATTCCATATGGCATTGAATATGCAGCAGCAGCCGCAATGGCATCCTCTGTCATTGGAGAACTCGCATCACTTCTCTACTTGCTAACAACCTTTAAGTTAAAAAAGAAATTCCCTGTCCGGAAACAATTCTTCACTTACGTTCGCTCTGGTAAAGGCACATTTCAGGAGCTTATGAGCATCGCGATTCCAACAACCGGGAGCAGAATGATTGGCTCGCTATCCTGGTTTTTTGAACCGATTGTCGTATCACATAGTCTTGCGCTTGCCGGTATTGCTGCTGTCGCTGCTACAGAGCAGTATGGTTCATTAACCGGCTTTGCCCTTCCATTATTAATGCTTCCATCGTTTATTACACAATCATTGGCTACATCGTTAGTGCCTGCCATCAGTGAGGCACATTCAAAAAATAATATGAAACTGGTCGAATACCGATTACAGCAGGCACTACGTTTTGTTTTTTTATCAGGTGGACTGGCTGTCGTAGTTTTATATATTTTGGCTGACCCACTAATGGAGGTTTTATACGGTTCAGAAAGCGGCTCAGGGTTTATCAAATTAATGGCACCTTTCTTTATTTTGTATTATTACCAAGGACCCCTGCAGGCTACACTTCAGGCGCTCAATTTAGCAAGGGCAGCCATGATTAACAGTTTAATAGGAGCTGTGGTGAAAACTGCCGTCATTTTTGCACTGGCAAGCCAGCCAGCCTTTGGAATAAATGGCGTGGCAATCGGACTGCTCGTGGGCTTCGTCCTTGTATCCCTGCTACACTTCGCAACGGTCTTAAAAAAGGTGTCATTCACTTTCTATATCCGGGATTATTTAAAAACCTTTTTTATTATGGGTGTAGCCGGTTTTGCGGGAGCCTGGATTATGACCCATCTCCCAGCTGGACAACCGTTGGCTTTAAAAGTACTGCTCTCTGCTATAGCCATCACAATCATCTATTCCCTGCTTGTTCTCTTGCTCGGATTACTGCAAAAAGACGAACTTATCCGCATTCCATGGATCGGTAAACCATTGTCCAAGCTGGCGATCTTCGGCCAGCCCCACCCCACACTGAAACGTTAAACTAAGCGGGAGCACCGAAGACCCCAACGCATTAAAGCGGTGGGGGACAGTCCCCCGCCGCTTTAATGCGTTAATTATCTATTAGGTCAATGTAAAATTGATCATTTTGGAAGCTGCAGAATGAAATTTTTTTGATATCGGTGTATCCCTTTTGTTTCAGTTGCTGTCTTAGCCATAATTCGGTTTTGTTTATTATTCGTAGGTGGTCATGCTGAATATTACCATCAACAATAAGAGGAAGCGTTAAATCCCCTTCTTCACTTTTGTTCTTTTCCATGACGGACAGCTTTCCTGATGGCTCAAGAATGGCAAACTCAACATCCGCGATATTTCGGACATTCTTTTCTCGCAGCTGCTGCAGCAAGTCATCAAAATTATAGCGCTGCTTCCGCATGGCATTTTCGTCAATTTTCCCTTGATTAATGACGATAGTTGGTGACCCGTCTACTAAATCTCTAAATTTCTTACTTTTTAATGATAAACGTGCCATTGAAATTTGAATCAACATCAGTAGAACAATTGGCACGATTGATTTGATTAACTCAATTGTAGTTTCATCAATGGCCATAACAGCTATTTCAGCAATCATGATATTAACCACCAAGTCAAATACGCTTAATTCACCGATTTCTCTTTTACCCATGAAACGAAAGATCACGAGAATAATAAAATAAGTTATAAAAGTCCTCAAAATGATCGTTAGCAAATCATCCATCCTTCAATTCCCCTTTCGACCAGTATTCTATTTCTGGTCTCTAACAAACTGCCTCCTCTGATTTCTTTTATGGTTAGTTTGTGCTTTAACAATAAAACCATGTTGGAAAATTCCACCTTTTATAGATGCAACCCAAAAAAAGATTTGATTCTATATTGCGAAGTTCACGAATATGCTTGTACAAAGAGATATGGTTTATTTGGAACATCCTTTTTCCAAATACAGAAGGGAGAGGTTAGGTATCGAAGAGTCAAAAAACCTTAGCAGCGCTGTGCTATTTGGAACCTTGACAATTTTTGTTTTAGCGATTGTCAGCAGTTTAATTTTCGCGTTTTTATTAAGGTTTTCTTCTCTGCAGGAGTCGTCGGTGCAATATGTTATTTCAGCTATTTCCTTTTTATCCATTTTCCTAGGAGGATTTATTTCTGGTGGCAGAGGAAAACAAAAGGGCTGGATGCTCGGAGGCATAACAGGCGTGGTCTATTCGATCATTATTTTTTTGTATCAATTCTTAGGTCTCGACACTATTTTAAATTTCGAACAAATCATTTATCACATTTGTTATATATTAATTGCCATGATGGGTGGCATTCTAGGAGTAAACCTGAGTGGAAAGTCTCGTAATAATTAATACAAAAAAACAGGAAGCATACTATCAGCTTCCTGTTTTTCTCATTCATCCTATTAAGATTGAGCAGATTCAACAACATCACGTACTGCTGATCTATCATATGTAAGACGACTTCCATCTCCACATTTAATTACAACTTTACCTTCATCAACTGAATCAACAATACCGTGAAGACCACCGATTGTAATTATTTTATCTCCCTTTTTAAGAGAGCTTTGCATTTGCTGCACATTCTTTTGTCTCTTTTGCTGTGGGCGAATTAATAGGAAATAAAAAAGGACAAACATTAGAATAATGGGACCTACTGTACCTAAAAGACCATCCATGCTCACATTACCTCCTTTCACAAGTTAATTATTTAGAAGTTCTTGGCGTTAGGCTTATTAAAACCGTATTGCTCAAAAAACTCTTCTCTAAAGTCCCCCAGACGATCTTCTCTTATCGCTTGTCTGACTTGTTCCATTAATTTTACCAGAAAATATAGATTGTGGTAAGACGTTAAGCGTATTCCGAATGTTTCGTCACAGCGAATAAGGTGACGGATATATGCTCGGCTGTAATTCCTACATGTATAGCAATCACAATGCTCATCAATTGGTCCAAAATCTCTGGCGTATTTTGCATTCTTCACAACTAGACGTCCGCTCGAAGTCATTAATGTGCCGTTCCTGGCAATTCGAGTCGGTAAAACACAATCGAACATATCAACTCCGCGAATGGCTCCATCAATCAATGAATCTGGTGAACCAACTCCCATTAGATATCTCGGTTTATTTGTAGGTAATAAAGGAGTGGTGAATTCAAGCACACGGTTCATCACATCCTTCGGCTCGCCAACTGAAAGACCACCTATTGCATAGCCTGGAAAATCAAGTGACACTAAATCACGCGCACTTTGCTTACGTAATTCTTCGTACTCACCGCCCTGAACAATCCCAAACAAGCCTTGATCATTTGGTCTGCTATGGGCCTGCAGGCAGCGTTCAGCCCAACGTGATGTCCGTTCGACCGATTTTTTCATATAGTCAAACTCAGCTGGAAACGGTGGACACTCATCAAAGGCCATCATAATATCAGATCCAAGTGCATTTTGAATTTCCATCGCCTTTTCAGGTGAGAGAAAAAGCTTGTCACCGTTTAAATGATTGCGGAAATGGACGCCCTCTTCTTCAATTTTGCGGAATTCACTTAAACTAAACACTTGGAAACCGCCGGAATCTGTTAATATAGCACGGTCCCAGTTCATAAATTTATGCAGACCACCGGCTTCTTTAACAATATCATGTCCTGGACGAAGCCACAAATGATATGTATTACTTAAAATAATCCCGGCACCCATTTCTTTTAGATCCTCGGGGGCCATGGTTTTCACTGTCGCTAACGTTCCAACAGGCATAAAAACCGGGGTTTCAAATGATCCGTGAGGAGTATGTACGCGGCCAAGCCGGGCCCCCGTTTGTTTACATGTTTTTATTAATTCATAAGTAACTGCTGTCAATCGTTTCATTCTCCTTTCTCATTTGAAAAGCGCTGGCAGTGTTTGCACTTTTGTCCAATCCTGCTCAAATAATCAGCATTGCGTCACCAAAGCTGAAAAACCGATAGCGTTCTTGAACGGCTGTTTCATATGCATGTAATACCGCTTCTCGGCCGGCTAAGGAACTTACTAACATAATAAGCGTTGACTTTGGCAGATGAAAGTTTGTAATCATACCGTCAATGGCTTTAAACTTATAGCCTGGATAAATGAAAATATCGGTCCAGCCGCTCGTTGCTTCAAATCTTCCATCATAGGCGGAAGCAATTGTCTCCAATGTCCGAGTTGAGGTTGTCCCTACAGAGATGATCCGCCCTCCTGAGCTCCGCACCTCATTTAACAAGGCAGCCGTCCCTTCAGTCATTTGATAAAATTCAGAATGCATTTCATGCTTGTCAACATCATCGACACTAACCGGCCTGAATGTTCCCAAACCTACATGAAGTGTAATAAAGGCAATATGTATTCCTGCTGCTTTTATTTCATCGAGCAGCTCCTCTGTAAAATGAAGACCTGCTGTAGGGGCAGCAGCGGAACCTCTTTCACGCGCATAGACTGTTTGGTACCGGTCCTGATCCGCTAATTGTTCCTTTATATACGGAGGCAGCGGCATCTCACCTAACTGTTCTAGCACCTCATAGAAAATTCCCTCATATTGAAAATCAAGAATTCTTCCGCCATGCTCGAGCTCCTCAACACAAACAGCTGTTAGTAATCCATTACCAAAAATAACCTTTGCACCTTTTCTTATCCGTTTAGCAGGTTTAACAAGCGTTTCCCATCGATCATTTTCCTCTTGCTTTAATAATAAAACCTCTATTTTCGCACCTGTTTCTTCTTTTTCACCAAACAGCCTTGCAGGTAAAACCTTGGTATCATTTAGCACAAGACAGTCTCCTGGCTTTAAATAGTTTCTAATATGCTTAAAAATGTCATGTGTGATACTCCCAGATTCTTTATCTAAAACCATAAGTCTGCTGCTTGAACGGTCAAGCAAGGGAGTTTGCGCTATTAATTCTTCAGGTAAATGGAAATCAAATAAATCTACTTTCATAATGTCACCCTATCTATTACTAAAATCAAATTTGCTCCGTTAAATTTGCGGCAGGATTATTAAAATTCGCCAGGGGATTCAACGGAATTTCCCGAAAAAGTAAAAAATCAGTGACAGCACAACACTTAACACAATCGATGTCATGATTGGAAAGTAAAAGGTTGTGCTGCCTTTTTTTATCACGATATCACCTGGTAATTTTCCAATATGGATAAATTGCATAAGTAAACCAATAATGAAAATAACTACCCCAATTGTCATTAACAGCTTGCCAATCCCTGTCAATCGTGAGGCACCTCCAATCCAAGATGGCGGTAGGCTAAATCCGTTACTAATCGTCCTCTCGGTGTCCGCTGAAGAAAGCCAATTTGGAGGAGATACGGCTCATACACATCTTCAATCGTATGTGCTTCTTCGCCAATCGTTGCCGCAATGGTTTCAAGCCCAACAGGACCGCCGCGGTATTTTTCAATAATCCCTCTTACTAATTTATGGTCAATATGATCTAACCCTAAACGGTCAACCTGAAGAAGATCGAGCGACTTTAGAGCAATTTCTTCATCAATCCGCCCGTCTCCACGAACTTGGGCAAAGTCGCGTACACGTTTTAACAGACGGTTTGCAATTCTTGGAGTTCCCCGCGACCTTGACGCAATTTCAGCAGCAGCCTGTGGATCGATTTCAATATCCAATACTTCTGCTGTCCTTGTGACAATTTCCTGTAGTTGACTGGAATTATAATATTCAAGCCGGCTATGAACTCCAAAACGATCCCGTAATGGTGCCGATAACGATCCGGCTCTTGTAGTAGCACCTACAAGGGTAAACGGTGGTAAATCAAGTCTTACAGAGCGGGCACTTGGACCTTTTCCAATGACAATATCTAAACAAAAGTCCTCCATTGCAGGATACAGCACTTCCTCAATCGACCTTGTCAAACGATGGATTTCATCAATAAATAATACATCACCAGGCTCTAGAGCTGTTAGTATTGCTGCCAAATCACCTGGTCTTTCAATCGCTGGTCCTGCCGTTGTACGAATATTGACACCCATTTCGTTGGCAATAATCGCAGCTAGTGTTGTTTTCCCTAGACCTGGAGGCCCGTAAAGCAGGACATGATCCAAGGTTTCCTGTCTTAGCTTAGCAGCCTTTATAAAGACCGCAAGATTCTCCTTCACTTTGTCCTGTCCAATATATTGATTTAAGGTTTGTGGACGAAGGCTTGTTTCAAAAGAGATTTCCCCTAAATCGGCTTCACTTGAAATAATACGTTCTTCCATTCGTCGTCTCCCCCACTTATCAAATTCGCCCGTCGAATTTGCGTCCGGATTTTTATCGAGCTCGCTCGATAAATTACCTTTAAAAAATCGCAAGACTCGCCGGAGGCATAACTTCATTCAGCAGGGGTTCGAACTCCCACTGATCGAAGTGTCATTTGCATTCATCCTCTACTTATAGAAGTGGAGGACCTCCGTACCTGCCGCAAGCTTTCGGTACGATAAACATTTGCTGAATGAAGTTATCGAAGCAGCAGCTGTAGTCCTTTTCGAATATATTGATCAGTTGTTAGATGCTCTTTTCTTAGTTCAGGTGAGATTTTCTTTATTTCCTTTTCTGAGTAACCAAGAGCCACTAAAGCAAGGACTGCTTCATCAAAATCTTCATGAGACTTACTTTCCTGTTCGACTTGATCCGGCTGAAATAGATTTGGAAAATAATCAGGAAGGATGTCAGGCAGTTTCCCTTTTAAATCAAGGATAATTTGTCTTGCTGTCTTTTTCCCAACGCCAGGAAATTTCACAAGAAAGGCTTCATCCTCATTTTCAATCGCCTGCACAACCTGCTGCGGTTCTCCGGAGGCAAGTATTGCAAGAGCACCCTTTGGACCAATTCCGGTAACATTTAATAGTTTCATAAACAATGTTTTCTCTTCGCGAGCCTGGAATCCGTACAAAGCGAGAATATCCTCTCGTACATATGTATACGTATAGACCGTGACTTCTTGACCTGAGTATTTTGTGTAGGCAAAAGGATTTGGAGCAGCAATTTGATAACCAATTCCGTTATTTTCAATCACAATATACTCAGGATGAATATATTGAACACTTCCTCTTATAAATTCATACAATATTTTTCTCTCCTCTAAATTGCTGTACATCATTTTATCATACAATATATGACGGATTAAGAAAAATGTTGGATAAGTCAAATAATTCATCCGCATTTTTAAGTCTGTTAAACATAGTTGTTGATTTCCGTTCAAGAAACTTCGCTTTCCGCGGGCGAACGCAGGAGTCTTCGTGCCTTCCACTACAATCAACCAGCTACCAAAATCAACAATGTACTTTAACACTATAAACATAAAAAAGAACCGGCTGACCGGTTCTTTTAGGCATCATTAATTAGCCTGCTTATCCTTTGAATACGTTTTAAACGTTTCTAATACTTCGACATAGCGGTCTTTTGTTTTGATTGGGATTCCCTTTTTTAATTCCTTTATTTTACGACTTTCCAGCTTGCCGACATCAATTTGGAAAAAGGATTGAATAATATGAGACTTATATGGCTTTCCATTAAAAATCGTTAAAATACCGTCCTCCGTAACACCGAAATAACCATTTGCTTTTAATAATGGAGAGATATCGTCTAATTCTTTTCGAAATACGAATTTGCCTTTTTCCATACCAATAAACTGCCATTCATCATATTTAGCCCAAAAGTTCTCCAGAGAATAAATTGTTTCTGTTACGGTCTCTTCACTAATTTCTCCATCAACATACATATACGTTAAAACCACATCTACTTTTACCGGGAGTTTAATTTCTTCAACTGGTTGATTAGCAAATACTGTTCGTATTTCTCCTCCAAGAGCAAAATCTGCTAAAAAGATCACCCATACAACTCCAAATAGGGTAATAATTCGAACAAACCACTTTGTTTGCATAGACGATCACCTCGTTTTGTTATCGGAGAAACAGCTTGTTTCACATAGTTAGAGCGAATGAACGAAGGTCTTGCTGAAACGGCATTTGAACTGCTTATTATCACACTACTATTTTGACCATTTTTTTCATGATTATCCCAGTTTTCGACATAAAAAATAAAACAGAGCTTAGCCGCTCTGTTTTCCATTCACTATTTTATTTCGTATTATTATTTGCCTCGTTTAGATTTTTTATTTCTTTGTTAAGCTGGTCGTTGGGACCTTCATTTCGCAAATCATTATTAATCACTTTAATACGATTATATTGGCTTTCATTTGTCATTACTTTAACATTTCTGCCATCAGCATAGGGCTCAAGGGCGTTCTTAATATTTCTCCTTGTTTCGTCCGCCTTCGTTTTATCATTCAAAAGGACCCCAACGATAATATTCTTATCCTGTATGACAGTCCTGGCATCCTTTACATTCCCGACCCTTTTTGCTTCGTTGGTTATTTGATCACTTAACTTCCCATCATTCCCGGTATAGTAGCTTTGCCGTGTTGGCAGGTCATTGTTATTAAGGTGTCCATGGTAGTTCTTATCATTACTGCCTAAATTATATTCGCCGTCATTAGCAATGTCACGATTATTTATTTTGTAAATGCCACTGTTATTCTTCATCTTTTGAACACTTTGGCGGTTCACTTCCCGTTCTCTTCCCAATGTATGATCCAATGTTTCGGTTGCTGGACCATCATTATCATCCTCAAGTAAAATTGCATTCCCGCCATTACCGTCATGATTTTCATTGGAATAATAACCAATAGGAATGGTTTCATCGTTACGTTGGTCTTGAACAGCTGTCTCATTACCGTTGCCACAGCCAGTAAGCCCAATAATAAATATGGATGGTATTAGCCAGAATTTTATATGTTGTTGCAAGCGAGTTCCACCTCTCCACTAAGAATGAGCAATGCTCGTTATTAGAATGTGAGGGAATCTGGCTTTTCAAACCTGTCAGTTACCACCATTTGTGATTCGCGTTTTTATTTCTTCGTAAAAAGCTTGCCGTTTATCATATTGTCCTATGGTTAATTCCATGACAGCACGGACTTTTCTTGTGTCATTAAAAGAATGATCCTTTACAAGTCGATTCCATTCACGAAAAATATCAGTTGGATAGACAAGAGCATACAAAAAAATAGTATGTTTAAAATATGGGAGAAGCTGTTCAAATGATGATAACTCTTTACATGACCAATTTAAAAAAGGCAGGATTCGATTTGCATATTGTAAATAATCGATCATGGCTGGAGAAATACTAATTAAATCAAAATCAATTAACAACAATTCTCCATTTGAACTACGAAAAAAGTTATGGTGTGCGACGTCCCCATGTAATATCACATTTGGAAACAATTGTAATGCTCCCTTTTCCTGTTTTATACCAGCTAGGGACCATTCCGCCCAATCAGATAAATCTTGTACGACTTCCTTTTGTAAAAAAAAGGAGAGCATAGGGATATTACTTTTAAATTGCCGAAAGCGTTCCTCCCATTTTTCAATTAAATGAAAAAAAGGCAGGAGTGTTTTATAACTGCCAACCAATTTCTCTGACACACCATGAAATTTCTCTAATAGCTGTAATCCTTCCTGACAACTCTTTTTTGAATCATAGAAAAATGGTTCCTCCCCTTTCGTAAGAAATTCAAAAATACCGAAATATTGTGACTCGAAATATAGGCAATGTTCTTTTGGAAAAGAATACATCGAATACGTAAAAGGGAAGCCCTCTTTTTTCAGCGATTGGATAAAGGCCTCTTGTATTTTCAAGCGTCGAAGGGAGGAATAGCCTTTAAGAACAAACTGAAAGCCATCACTCAGCCTGACAATAAACACATTCCTTCTTAGCGGGGTAAGACGAACAATTTGATATGGCAAATTTTGATTTAAATAGGAGAGGAGACGATCCTGAAACCCATCGTCTCCTCCTAATTTACCCGTTATATTCACTGCTTTCTTCATCACGTGCTTGTGGAACCCCCGGACCAAATTCATATGGATTTCCAAAAGGTACAGGTGGTGTGCCATAGTTAGGTACCCCTGCCTGCATATATGGATTGAAACCTGGTTGACCATAGCCCATATGCGGATATTGCGGCCCTGGATAAAATCCTCCCTGCATTGGTGGAACATGATATCCTGGGTTTACTCCATAGCCACCTACTGGGAATCCTGGATTCTGCCCCCCGCAGCCGCAATCACTGTCTTGGACAGGAAATGGCATTTGTTGCCCCATCATCGGCATTTGTTGGCCCATCATTGGCATTTGCTGGCCCATCATCGGCATTTGTTGGCCCATCATCGGCATTTGTTGGCCCATCATCGGCATTTGTTGGCCCATCATCGGCATTTGCTGGCCCATCATTGGCATTTGCTGGCCCATCATCGGCATTTGCTGGTCCATCATCGGCATTTGCTGGTCCATCATCGGCATTTGCTGGCCCATCATCGGCATTTGCTGGCCCATCATCGGCATTTGCTGGCCCATCATCGGCATTTGCTGGCCCATCATCGGCATT
>NZ_JBHZRC010000001.1:1601061-1881531 GCF_043641075.1 Niallia oryzisoli
TGGCCAGGCATCATTGGTGATTGAGCTCCCATATCTTGATAACCAGACTCTTCTGGCACACCCTGCATCTGTCCGTATGGTGGATTAGTACCTGGCATACCCTCGCCACCAGTTAAAGGTGAATACATTTGCGGCATAAAAGGTGATGATTCCTCATACATATCAGGACCTACATTTGCCCCTGCCACCATATCTGGCTGATGCGGCATCTGTGCCTCTGGCATATAAGCCCCCTGAACCTGCGGGAATGGCTGCTGACCATACATCGGCATTTGTGGGAAAGGCATTGGTTGAACACCCATTGGAGGACACGGCATTGGTTGGGCCGGCATATACGCACCCTGCACTTGAGGGTAAGGCATTGGCGGACCTGGGTAACATGGATCGAAACATGGATTAAAATAATTAGGTGTATATGGATTCATTGGCTGGTATTGACCTCCTACATACTGATTCATTGGGGATTCCATAACTGGCGACTCTTCCATTGGGCTTTCTTGAACCGGTTTTACCTCCGGCAGTACATTCAATGGCTTTGGCGGCAATTGCGGCAAAGACTTTGGCTGCTCTTTAACGTTGATATTAGCCATATTTGTCATAAAATAGTTTTGAAGATCTACTTCAGGAATTGGCATCGGCATTTTAGGTTGAAATGGCTGTTTGGGTTGCTCAATTGGTTTTTCCTTCGGAACTTCCTTTACTGACTCTACAGGCTTTGGTGCAGCCTTGGGAACCTCTATTGGTTGGGCTTTTGGTACTTGTTTTGGTGCCTCGATCGGTTTTACCTTCGGCGCTGCTTTCGGTGTCTCGATTGGTTTTACTTTCGGTGCTGCTTTCGGTGTCTCGATTGGTTTTACTTTCGGTGCTGCTTTCGGTACTTCAATCGGTTTTGGCTTTTCAACCACTTCCGGCTGGGCTTTCGGTACCTCGATTTCCTTAGGCATTTCCTTTGGTTTCTCTTTTATCATCTCTTTTGTAATCGGCTGCTCTTTCTTCGGCATTTCCTTTTTCGCACCCATATTAATTTTTGTCCCCTGTACTCCAGTCGGAGCCTCTTTCTTTATATTGCCTCCTGATGTTGGGACTTTTATTTTCATACCGGGCATAATCATATCGGGGTTGCTAAGCTGTGAATTCATCTTTTTAAGCTCTTCGAAATTTACGCCGTACTTCTTTGCGATTTTCCAAAGAGTATCCCCTTTTTGTACGATATGGATTTTCACTCTGATTTCCCTCCCATGCATAAGTCCTTTCATTCTATGTTGAATTGGGCAAATTGCTAATTTAAACTTCATAAAAACTTATGCTATTTCTTGAATAAATATGATTACACAAAAAAAGTGTCAGGCACCTTAAAAAGACAACAGTCCTTTTAAAGTGCCTGACACCATGCGATAACACTATGTGAGCTTATTTTTGCAGCATTCTATCAAGTGCAAGCTTTGCTTTTGCTGCTACTTCTTCATCTACTTTAATTATATTCCCGGATTCCCCCTTCTCAATTGACTCTAGTGACCAAGCCAAATGTGGAAGATCGATCCGATTCATCGTTAGACAGGAGCACATATATGGATTTAATGAAACAATATGTTTATCAGGATGCTGTTGAATAATTCTGCTCACTAAATTCTGTTCAGTACCGATTGCCCATGATGAACCCGGTGCAGCATTCTTAATTGCTTCAATTATATAATTAGTTGAACCAGCGAGGTCACTTAAAGCAACAACTTCACGTGAGCATTCAGGATGAACAATAATCTTCATTTCCGGGTGTTTTTCACGAACACTTTGAACATTGGCAACGGTGAAATTTTCATGAACAGAGCAATGCCCCTTCCATAAGATAACTTTCACATGATCGATTTCACCATCATATTCAAGTTTATTTTCCTGTGGGTTCCACACCGCCATTTCCCCTAATGAAACGCCTAAATTGTAGGCTGTATTTCGACCGAGATGCTGATCAGGCAGGAATAGAATTCGTTCCTTTTGCTCAAATGCCCACGAAACCATTTTCTCTGCATTAGAGGAAGTAACAGTTGCTCCTCCATGTTCACCGACAAACGCCTTAATAGCTGCCGTTGAGTTCACATAGGTTAATGGAAGAATGGTGTTGCCAAAGGTTTCCATTATTACTTCCCATGCTCTTTCTGTTTGATAGATGTCTGCCATATCGGCCATTGAACAGCCTGCACGCATATCTGGCAAAAATACCTTTTGCTCTGATGTCGTTAATATATCAGCTGTTTCGGCCATGAAATGAACACCACAAAATGCAATAAATTCTGCATCTCTGTTCTGTGCAGACAGCTGAGCAAGTACTAAAGAATCCCCTGTTGCATCAGCAAATTGAATAACCTCATCCTTTTGGTAATGATGCCCTGGAATAAACAAGCGATTCCCTAATCTCGCTTTTACTTCTCTAACACGATTTTCCAGTTCATCTACAGTCATTTGTTTATATATATCCGGTATCATTGTTCTATTCATTGTCTGTAAAATTGACATATCCCCACACCCCTTATAATAGTCTAAGAAACCATAAAACTAGTATTCTATCCTATTTTAACCTTCACACTGATATCTAGCGCCTTCACTGTATGCGTCAATGCACCGAGTGAAATGACATCGACACCTGTATCACTGTAATCAGACAGATTTTCTAGGCTAATTCCGCCTGAGGCCTCTGTCCGAATCTCTTCCGGAACAAGTCCAATCCATGCTTTAATTTCTTCAGGAGTTCGGTTATCAAACATAATGACATCTGCTTTTGCGGAGATTGCTTCCAGCAATTGTTCCTTTGTTTCAACCTCAACCTCTATTTTTACCATGTGACCAATTTGAGAACGTGCCTTTTCAACTGCCTTCGAAATGGAGCCGGCAAACGATATATGATTATCTTTGATCATTACTGCATCATACAAGCCAAAGCGGTGATTTGTCCCACCGCCACATCTTACCGCATGTTTTTCCAGCATCCGTAAGCCCGGGGTTGTTTTTCTTGTATCGGTAACTTTTGTATGCTCGCTGTTTAATAGTCTGATAGCTTCATTCGTTTGCGTAGCAATACCGCTCATTCTTTGAACAAGGTTTAGCACAACCCGCTCACCTTTGAGCAAGCTTGATACTTTGCCTTTCACACTCGCAAAGGTTTGCCCTTTCTCAATTCGATCCCCTTCCTTCACGCTTAGATCGATTACGCAATCAGGATCTAATAAAGGAAAGCCCGTGCGAATCACATCTTCACCGCAAAATATTCCGTTTGCCTTTGCGATAAAAACGATTTCACCCATCTCTTCTTCTCCGAAAATGGATTCACTTGATAGGTCTCTGTCCCCTATATCTTCAATAAAAAACTGTTCAAGTTGTAAGCGTAATTTTAGCTTGTTCAACGCGACCACCCTTTTTATGTTGTATTATTTGTGTCTGCTCCCATGATTTTTCTTCATGTGGATAATCAATACGAAGATGTCCCCCGCGGCTTTCAGTTCTTGCTATAGCAGCTTTCGTGACCAGCCATGAGCTAATCAGCATAAATACTTTATTTATTTCCTCGACTGATAAATGATCTAAATCTGCCTCTAGCCATTGATCAATCGCAAATCCCTCAAGAAAATCCAATTGTTTTTTCAGCTTATCCTTAGACCGCACAATGCCGGTTCGATCCATCATACTATTTTTCAGCTTTGAAATTTCAGGTAAAAGACTGCGAGAAGGTGTAATCCTTTCATTTGCTCTTCTTCGAACCAATGTCTTCCCTTCAACCTTCGATTCATTGATAAAGGCTGCTAATCGCCTGCCAAAAAATAACCCTTCCAGTAAAGAGTTGCTTGCAAGTCGATTTGCCCCGTGAACACCTGTACATGCCGCTTCGCCGATCGCATAAAGATTAGGAATCGTGGTTTGTCCATTTAAATCAGTGACAATACCTCCCATTAAAAAGTGACAGCCTGGGACGACAGGTATTTTTCCACCTTTCACATCAATCCCATTCTCCCTGCAGATGGAGGCAACCGTTGGGAAATGAGCCTCAAAATTTTCAAGCGAAGAGATATCCAGGTAAATGGTATGCCCTTTTTTCATCCATTCAAAAATGGTTTGTGAAACAACATGTCTTGGGGCTAAATCTTTATAGGGGTGAACACCCTCCATGATGTATATGCCTTCCTCCGTAACCAGCCTTGCACCTTCACCTCTTACTGCCTCCGATACAAGCCCTGCTCCCTTCCCATTCGCAAGTAAAAGGGTTGGATGAAATTGCACAAATTCCATGTCTGAAAGTTCCGCCCCTGCACGGTAGGCAAGTGCTAATCCATCCCCTGTCACCGTTTCAGCATTAGATGTAAAGCTGTAGATTTGTCCAAGACCGCCGGTAGCGATGACTGTGTGATCAGCAAACACTTGAATTGATCGCCCATTGTGATCTTTTCCCTTTACTCCGATACATCTATCATTACTAATCAATAATTCATAGACTGTTATATTTTCAATTATGGTAATATGGTCAATTTGTTGGTTTAAAAAGTCGACGACTGTTTTTCCTGTTGCATCTCCGCCGCCGTGGATAATTCTTTTCTCACTGTGTGCACCTTCCAGTCCCAGCTTAACATGACCAGATCCATCACGATCAAAGGGACAGCCTTCAGAAAGAAGCTCATTAATTAATTCTGGCGCCTCCTGTGTCATTAAAGAAACAGCTTCATGGTTATTATGATAACGTCCTGCTTCTAATGTATCTTGATAGTGTTTCGATGGGTCATCATGTTCTGATAATGCAACAGCAATTCCTCCTTGCGCTAAATAAGAATTACTGGTTGTAACCTCAGCTTTTGTGATAATTATCACATGTAAGTCACTACTTAGCTTTTTAGCCAATTGTAAAGCCGCTATCCCACTACCAATAATGATTACATTTGCTCGCATTCTTCTTCATCTGCCCTTCATCTTCCCTTTACAAGTTAACAGGTGTCTTGACACATATATTTACATAGATTTAAACTAATGACAAGTATTTTTTTACTATTTTCCTACAGAAATGCCCATGTGAAATTCTGATCATTTTATTACTCTATTAAAAATCGTGAAAAAGTTGGTGAAAAACAATGATATATTTTGATTATGCAGCAACTACTCCGCTTGATTCTGAAGCGGCCAAAATATATGTCCAAGCGGCAACTGAGTATTACGGCAATACAGGAAGTCTCCATGATATCGGCAGTACGGCAAAAGACATCCTTGAAAATTGCCGACAGGAATTTGCACAGCTTTTAGGTGTAGCAAAGGATGGAGTTTTTTTTACCAGCGGCGGGTCAGAAAGTAATTTTCTCGGAATCCACGCACTCCTTTCAGCTAAGAAAAAAAAAGGCTCACATATTATTTCCAGCATGGCAGAGCATTCTTCTATACGCAGCACATTAGATGCATTATCATTACAGGGCTATGAGATTACGCTCCTGCCTTTTACGGAAAAGGGACAAATTGATTTCGAAAGGCTGAAACAATCAACCCGGGAAGATACGGTTTTAATTGCAATCCAACATGGAAATTCAGAAATCGGTTCCCTGCAGCCTATCGAAGAAATAGGAAACTGGTGTCAACAGCAACAAATCCTTTTTCATAGTGATTGCGTTCATACATTCGGTAAACTCAATTTGAGAAAAATAACCAATTTGGTAGACAGTCTATCCATTTCGTCACATAAATTCTACGGTCCAAAAGGAATCGGGGTTGCTTATATCAATCCAAGGCTTGCCTGGAAGGCTCATTTTCCAGGAACAACACATGAAAAAGGCTTCAGGCCTGGTACAGTGAATGTTCCTGCAATTGCTGCCATGACAGTTGCAGCCCAGAAAGTCATGGAAGAGCGCGAATCACAATTCGCCGATATGAAAAAACTTCGCCAGCTGCTATTGTCAAGCATGGCTGAAGCCGAGGACCGTATAACTGTTTACCAAAATGATGAGGAATTTCAGCTGCCACATACGCTTGGAATGCGTCTAAACGGGCTGGAAGGACAATGGGTGATGCTTGAATGCAATAGACTCGGATTTGCCATATCTACAGGAAGCGCCTGCTCAACAGGCCTTACTTCACCATCAAAAACCATGACAGCCATGAATATACCAGTGAAAATTGGTAAGGAATTCATCCGCATTTCATTTGGGCACAATACAACTGAACAGGATGTGAAGGAGCTTGGCAAAACGCTGTTAAGCATCATTCACGATAAGCAATAAGGGGGAAAAGATGTGAACGAACAGAAAAAGATTTTCGGAGAGGAAAGACGAACACTGCTGCTGGCTCTCTTAAAAGAAAGCAATGAACCAATGACAGGCAATGAATTAGCTGCTAAAACAAATGTGAGCAGACAAGTAATAGTTGGCGATATTTCCTTATTAAAAGCACGTAATGAACCGATAATGGCCACCAGCCAAGGCTATCTTTATTTAAAAAGTAATTCTCCTGTTACGATGTTTGAGCGTACCATCGCCTGCAACCATCTTCCTGAGCGAACCGAGGAGGAATTATATATTTGTGTTGACCATGGCGTAACCGTTAAGGATGTAAGGATTGAACATCCAGTATATGGTGATCTAACCGCCTCTATTTTAGTTTCCAACCGTAAGGAAGTAAAACAGTTTATCGAAAAAATAAAATCAACCCAATCATCGTATTTACTAGAGCTTACGAACGGAATCCATCTTCATACCATTTGCGCCCCATCAGAAAAAGCCTTGGATGATGCCGTAGAAGCCTTAAGGAAGGAGCACTTTCTCATCGATTCAAATGACTGAATCAAAATAACATAAAAAACGAGTCAGAACACATCTCTCCCAGCTGGTTCTGACTCGTTTTTTATTTTTTTAATTGATAATATGGATAGCTGCCTAATACCTTTACATGGCAGTCCAGTGCTTCAATTTCCGCAATCGCACCTGGAATTAACACATCATCAAGCGCTGTATCTAAATCCACAATAAAGAAGTAATTTCCAAGACCTGTCTTTGTCGGTCTTGACTCTATTTTAATTAAATTCAGCTTTCTCCAAGCAAACGCGGATAAGACTTGGTGAAGGGCACCGGAGTGGTCTGCCGGGAGTGTAACCATTAGTGTCGTTTTATACCCAACATAATTTGGCTTAATAGGCAGATTAATAGGCTGTTTTGATAAGAAAATAAATCGGGTATGGTTAAAGTCAAAATCATGGATATCATGTTTCGCAATCACAAGACCATATTCCTCTGCTGCTAAATCATTGGCAATTGCTCCAATTGGCTCGTCAGGATGCTCCGCCACATATTGTGCAGCACCAGCAGTGGAAGTAAATCCTTCTGCTCTCACACCCTTTAACTCACGATGCAGAAACTTATGGCACTGCGCAATGGCATGTGTATGACTATATATCGTCTTTAATTCATTCCAGTTCTCCAGCTGATTAGGATGGACCATTAAATGCTGGCGGATCGGTGCAGAAAGTTCTCCTCTAATCGGTAAATCCACAACATGGATCAAGTAATCAAGTGTTATATTAACCGAACCTTCCAATGCATTTTCAAGCGGAACAACCGCTATATCTATTTCGTCATTCACGACAGCATCAATGCAGTCAGGAATAGTTGTATAGGCAACTGATTCATATTCTGGAAACATTTCTCGTACGGCCAAATCTGTAAATGTTGCTCTTGGACCTAAATAACCTGTTTTCACTTCACAATTCTCCCTATTTAGTATTTTACAAATACTTTAACATTTAGAAAAATAATTGTACATCATTTTACAAAGATAATTTATTATAAAAAAAGGTGCTGCTTCAAGTGCGTTTTATGCACCTGAACCAAGCACCTCCACTTTTTCAACGAACTCCAAACGTCTAAGCCTTGTTAAGAGCTCATCTATATCCACTTCCATATCTGCTGCATTAACGGATAGCGTTACGTTTGCCCTTCCTTGAAGTGGAATGGTTTGATGTATCGTCAGCACGTTACAGCCCGTTGAAGCAACCGTTGTTAATAGATGTGAAAGAGTACCCGAACGATCCTCTAAGTAGAAAAACAAGGTAATCAAGCGTTCTTTTACGATGGTGTGAAATGGGAAAACTGTATCTCGATATTTATAGAATGCACTTCTGCTTAAGTCAACACGCTGGACAGCATCCCAGACTGATTCTGCTTTTCCCCGGTCGATCATTTCCTTTGCCTCGAGTGTTTTCTTCATTGCCTCAGGCAGAACATCTTCCCTAACTAAATAAAACTTTTTGTCAGCTTTATCATGTCTCATACCTCTACCCCCAAAAACAAATACACAAGCACCTCTACATTATTCTTGGCTTGCGTTTAAACGATGTTTTCCCTACAACGCAGTTTTTCACAGGTATTTAAAAAGGCCTATTCAATAAATTCAAACTCAAATTCTAACAGCTTAACCGTATCGCCATCTTTTGCCCCTTTTTCACGAAGCGCCTCATCGACACCCATACCACGAAGCTGGCGGGCAAATCGTTTTACAGACTCATCTCTTGAAAAATCGGTCATCTTAAATAGCTTTTCAACTGCATCACCATACAAGACAAAGCTACCGTCAGGATCCCGCGAAATTTCAAATTCCTTCTGCTCTGCTTCATGCTTGTAAAGAACATGGTGTGCACCTGTATCCTCTGTTTCAGCCTCCAGCGGAAATTCAGGTGTCTGTTCAATCTTATCAGCTATGGCAAACAAAAGGTCTCGAAGTCCTTTTCTTGTAACAGCAGAAATGGGGAAAATAGGATAATCCTCTTGGAGTTTCTTTTTAAACTCCTCCAGATTACCTTCCGCTTCAGGCATATCCATTTTATTGGCAACAATGATTTGCGGTCTTTCCATCAAACGCAAATTATATTGTTCTAATTCTTTATTAATTGTAACATAATCCTCATAAGGATCACGGCCTTCCATAGCCGCCATATCAATTACATGCACAATGACTCTCGTTCTCTCAATATGCCGTAAAAATTGATGTCCAAGGCCGACTCCAGAATGCGCACCTTCAATCAATCCCGGCAAATCTGCCATGACAAAGCTGCGGCCATCCTCCGTTTCAACCATCCCTAAATTAGGAACAAGCGTGGTAAAGTGATAATCTGCAATTTTCGGTTTTGCTGATGAAACAACAGACAATAATGTTGATTTTCCTACACTTGGGAAACCAACGAGTCCCACATCCGCTAGGAGCTTTAATTCAAGAATAATATCCCTTTCCTGACCCGGTTCACCATGCTCTGAAAGCTCTGGGGCCGGATTTGCAGGAGTGGCAAAACGGGAATTACCTCTTCCGCCTCTTCCACCTTTAGCGATAACCGCACGCTGCCCATGCTCTGTTAAGTCTGCAATAACAGCATTCGTTTCAGCATCTGTTACAACGGTTCCAGGCGGCACTTTGACAATCATGTCCTTCGCGCCTCTTCCATGTTGATTTTTTGACATCCCATGTTCTCCGCGGGTAGCCTTAAAATGACGTTGATAGCGGAAATCCATCAAGGTACGTAAACCTTCCTCCACTTCAAATACGACGTCCGCACCTTTACCGCCGTCCCCACCTGCAGGACCGCCCTTTGGAACATATTTCTCACGGCGAAAGGCGACCATACCGTTACCGCCATCTCCGCCTTTAACATAAACTTTGACTCGATCCACAAACATATTTCATTTCCTCCAAACAATATTTTGGAACAAGAGCTCACTTATAAGGAATCATCACCTCAAGTGTTAATTCCCGCTCATTCATATCAAACTGAATTACATCTATCCCAAAAGAAGTATTATGTAAAAATGGCTCTAATGATTCTTTATTCTCTATTATTCCACAAAAGTCAAAAAAGAAACGAAGACCGTCCTGCTGTTGTTCAATTGTTAGGATTAAATGATTATCATAATAGCTTTTTATACTTTCATTTAAAATAGTAAAAAACGTACTTGTCCATTGGGTTAGCTCATTATCATCAAGTATTCCGCGCTTATAATCATCAATCACTTCAAACTCCAATTTAAATGATTCCATTTCCCAATTATGCAATAGGAGCAGTGAAGTAAAATGAGGAAGGTTCAAATTCGATAACTTGGTTTCATGCTGTGCCTCGACAACAATTTCCCCAATTATTTCTTTGACACGGTCCATTTTATTTAAATCAATATTTCCCTTAATTAATTGCAGCTTGTTTAGCCAGTCATGTCGTACATGACGTAGTACCTCAACCGTATTCCATTCTTTTTTCATATTCAATAATACCCCTACACATTTTTTTAGTGTCAGAAGACTGCTTTTTGCTAGTATATCAAAAAAGTCAGATAGAGTAAGCAATTTAATGGAAAAAAGAAGAAACATATATCCGATTTTACATTTTTTCAGTAACATAAAGAAAACTCTAACCAGAATAGTTAGAGTTTTCATCATCTTATGCTTCTTGGGCTGCAGGGTATACGCTCACTTGTTTACGATCACGGCCTACACGCTCAAATTTAACAACACCGTCAACTTTAGCGAATAGAGTATCGTCGCCGCCACGGCCAACGTTTACTCCTGGATAGATTTTCGTACCGCGCTGGCGATAAAGAATGCTTCCGCCAGTTACGAATTGACCATCCGCACGCTTAGCACCTAGGCGCTTTGAGATAGAGTCACGACCGTTCTTAGTTGAACCTACTCCTTTTTTAGAAGCGAAAAACTGAAGATCTAATTTCAATAACATTGTATTCCACCTCCTACTTTTTGAAGGTTATTTTTATGTGCTCTCCGTATTGTTCTTCAATCGTTTGTAAGGAAATCACCATTGCCTCAAGTAAGAGTTGAATTTTCTCCTGTACCTTGTCCGGAATATTTTCTGGAACGGCACAGCTTAAAAATCCATCCTGACCTTGCTCAATCTCAGGGATAATTCCTGTTAACTCATGAACAGCATTAATTGCTCCAAAGGATACAGCAGATGCTCCTGCACAGACAATATCCTGACCATGTCCAGCAAATAATGCATGTCCCGTCATCGTGAACGATTGAATCAATCCAGATACGTTACGATTAATCGTAATTTTTATCATCTTAAACCTTACGCGTTGATTTTTTCAACAACAACTTTTGTGTATGGCTGACGATGACCTTGCTTTTTACGGTAGTTTTTCTTGGCTTTATATTTGAAAACAATGATCTTCTTAGCGCGACCTTGTTTTTCAACTTTAGCTGTAACTGTAGCACCCTCAACAACTGGGCTTCCTACCTTTACATTTTCACCACCAACGAAAAGAACCTTATCAAAAGTAACTGTTTCGCCTGCTTCAGCGTTTAACTTCTCAATGTAGATCGTTTGACCTTCTTCTACTTTGATTTGCTTACCGCCTGTTTCAATAATTGCGTACATGAACTGCACCTCCTTATAAACTCAGACTCGCCAATTGCAGGTGTTTTGTAATATAACAAACTCTTAATACCTGTTCTGAGCGGTTGTAGCACGGGTGCTACAAACATAACATGAAAATAGTATCACATGAAGAAAGATAATGTCAATATAGAATTGAAATGACAAAATAATTATCCTATTTCATGCCGCTTCCTTCTTAACGAATCTTCCCAATATGATAGAAAGGCTGCTGACTTGAACGAACCTCAAAGGACAGGGTAAATCCCAATATCTCTTTCAGTCTATTTTGATGAACGTTTTGTTCCCCGCAAAAAAACTGTTTGACCTCTTCTGTTAACTCAATGACCATTTCGTCAATATCTCGATATCTATATTCATAAAGCTCCCGCTCAAGGCGGAATGCTATGGTTTCAGGACTAGGAATTTTTCCAGTACCCTCACAATGCGGACATTTCTCCATAAGGCTCTCTGAAAGGGAAACCTTTGTTTTCTTTCTCGTCAATTGTAAAATACCAAGCTGTGTAAAGCCAATTACATCTGTTCGCCGCTCATCCTTCTTTAGCTCTAATTTCATTTTCTCCATGACCTGGCTTCGTTCTTTTTCCTTCTTCATATCGATAAAATCGATCAAAATCATCCCGCCAATATCACGGAGGCGGATTTGTCGTGCCGCTTCTTCAGCTGCAAGCAGGTTGGTTTTTAATACCGTATCTGCTAAATCATTCTTGCCAGAGTATTTCCCTGTGTTTACATCAATAACGGTTAAGGCTTCAACCTCATCGATCACCAAATAGGCACCGTTATCAAGCCAGACAATCCGTTTTACTAATCTTTCTAATTCCCCATCCAAATGATAGAAAGAGAAAATATTTTCTTTCTCTTTATGGATGGATATCGGCAGCTGTGGAAATTCCTTTTGTAGTATGGCCGCCAATTGGCGGTCATCAGCAATGATCTCTACCTCATCTTCTATCTGTTTAATTTCCGATATCATCTCTGAAACAAAATGATCCTGTTCAAGTAAAATTCCCGGTTTTTTCATCGCCATTGCCTTTATCTCAAGCTCATGATAAGCATGTCTAAGCTCAGCTAATTCCATACGAATATCCTGCTCGGAAGCGGTTAGACTTGCCGTTCTGAATATTAGACCCTCGTCCTCTTCTTTGATTTCATAACCAAATTTCCGCATTTTTTCTCTATCTTCCAGCTGCTCCATTTTTTTTGATACTGCCACATACTTTCCTTTTGGCATATAAATCACATGTTGACCAGCAATTTCCACAACAGCATTTAATCTTGGGCCTTTTGTGCCTGTAGCATCCTTGTCCACCTGTACGATTAGCCTTTCACCTTGATGAACAAAGGATGAAATAGTCTTATTTTCCTTTTGCGTCTTTTCTTCTTCTGACAACACAAAAGAAGGTAATTTATTACGATAGATAAAGCCATTCTTTCCTTCCCCGATTTCAACAAAGGCTGCATTCATTCCAGGAAGCACTTTTGTTACGGTACCGATATATATGTTCCCAACAAGAGAGGAATGTCTTGGCTGCTTCACCAAAAGCTTTTCCATTTTTTTATTATGTAATAGGGCAAAGCGTTTCTCTCTTGTTATGTAATTAACTACTAGTTTCTTCAATTCCTATATCCTCGCTTTTCCAACTTGAAAATGAGAAAATGAGTGAACAACATGCTATTCACTCATTTTCTCTCACTCTTATTATTATCTCGATTTAATATGGATAAAGCAACTCTCCGATTTTTGCATGAAGCATTTTCTCAGAAAAATATGCATGAAGTAATTCATTTTCATCTAATTGCTCCGTTTCTGCGTCTTCCTTTTCAATGATAATCAAATGCTTGCAGCCGCGTTGAAATTGCTCCAGCACTCGGATGACAGACTCTTCCTCATGGACATATATATTCTTTAAGGTTTTAAATTCCATTTTGTTCCCATAGTAGCGTTCAAGTAGAAAGCGTACAAATACATAACGCCGCTGCTTCCATTCATAAAATAACGAAAAGCTTAAAAATCCTATCACAATCCATAAATTCAAATTAAAGGGCTGTATGAAAAGCAAGAGCATAAAGAAGAGCAGCAGGCTTACCGCAGAGATAATAATGGTTTTCTGATGTGCAGCTGGAAAGGACTCCTGCTGTGATCTCCATAAATATACAAGCTTTCCTCCGTCAAGCGGCCAAATTGGCAGCAAATTAAACAATAACACCATAATGTTAAAGTCAACAAATAGTGTATAAAAATGCGTTGGAATGAAGGAGAATTGATAGAGAATGAACGCTAAACCAATCATCCATAAATGCTGCAGAGGCCCAGCAAGCGTGACGAGCGCTTCTTCCTTTAACGGTCTGTTACCATGTTCGTCAACTTCTGCTACCCCGCCAAATGGCAGCAGTGAAATCCGTTTAATACGCCAAGAGAAAAAAGAAGCAGCAAACGCATGGCCCAGTTCATGCATAATAACGATAAACAAAAAAAGGGACAGTTCAATAAAATGAGCCGTCAAAATGGATAAAGCCATCACAAGCCATAACAAGGGATGAATATGAATAAATTTCAATAGCTTTACTAAATTAGTCAAATTGAATCACCTGTATCGGATCAACAAAATCTTCACCCTCTTTTATCGCAAAATAAAAGGAGCCTTTTGTTCCATCATCATTATCAGTCGCCTTTCCAACCTTTGTGCCCTTTTCAATGTATTGGTATAACGTAACATCTACTTCACTTAAATTGCCATACCATGATTCGCTTTTATCTGCATGCTGAATCACAACGGTTTGGCCAAATCCGTCCTGCTTGCCGATAAAACGCACAAGTCCTTCATTCATGGCCTCTACAGCTGCTCCTTGCCCAGTTTCAATGGTGATTCGTTGTCCGTTTTCACCAAAATCCTCTAGTATTTTACCTGAAGCAGGCAAAGCGTATTGCGGTTTCGTATCAGCTGGGCCTGCTTCCTCATTCTTTGAATCTGTAGTTGGCAGTAATGCCAATGTCTTGCCAAATGTACTTTCATACCAATCAGAAACTGCTGCAAATTGAAACTCTTCGTTCATAGACTTGGTAACAAATTCTCTAGCAGGGTCCAAAGCTGGGGTTGGATTTCGAAACATTATGGCTATAACCAGTACTACACAAGCAGAGGCTAATAGTTTAAAAATAAAAACTTCTTTTCGAAAAAGTGGATGATTCTCCTCATCAACTGGGCCGCTTTCATAAGATGTCATTCGATCAAAACCGTATCGCTCTTCATCTTCCGTCCATGGTAGCTTTGTTTCCATCTGCCGTGTCGACGTCCGCTCCCGTTGTTTTTTTCTTTTCTCAATCCTTTTTCGAATATCATCACTTCTTGATCGCATGATCCCCCCACCATTCCTTAAAGGCTTAGTAGTACAAGTCTATGAACAAGCACTGCTAATTATGACTGTCCATCATGATCGTAAATCGGCCAAAAGGGTTGTTTCAAATGAGAAGCACAGATCTGAGGAAAAAAATAAAACCGGAGATATCCCCGGTTTACTTTACACCAAAAAATTTCTTAAGTTTTTTAAATACACCAGTACTTTCGGGCTCTAACGATTGAAGCGGAATTGATTCACCCAATATTCTTCTCGCTATATTACGATAGGCGATACTCGCTCGACTGTTAGGATTTAACACAATCGGTTCCCCGCTGTTTGATGCTTTAATTACTTCATCATCATCCGCAACAATTCCGATTAATTCAATAGATAAATGAGCGGTCACTTCATCTACATCAAGCATATCGCCGCTTTTCATCATATGATTGCGGATGCGGTTAATAATCAGTCTAGGAGGCTCTACCCCTTCCTCCTTCTCTAGCAAGCCGATAATCCGGTCTGCATCCCTTACCGACGATACTTCCGGATTGGTTACTACAATCGCCTTATCAGCACCTGCTACGGCATTTTTGTAGCCTTGCTCGATACCCGCCGGGCAATCAATAATGATATAATCATAATCTTGCTTCAATCCATTAATTAAGTCCTTCATCTGCTCTGGTGTTACAGCTGATTTATCACTTGTTTGTGCTGCAGGAAGAAGATACAGAAGATCTTCAAAGCGTTTATCCTTTACAAGTGCCTGATGAAGCTTACATCTCCCCTCGATGACATCGACAAGATCGTAGATGATTCTATTTTCAAGACCCATGACTACATCAAGGTTACGTAAACCGATATCAGTGTCAACCAAACATACACGTTTCCCTTGAAGAGCCAATGCTGTCCCAAGGTTTGCAGAAGTGGTCGTTTTTCCAACTCCGCCTTTTCCTGATGTTATAACGATTGCTTCTCCCATCCTACCTTCCCCTCTCTAATCTCGTTAAATTCGGTCGAATATGCATTAATACTTGCAATTTATCAATCATGATCTGGTTATCTTCATTTATAAAAGCGCATTCCATTTCTCTTGGTTCCTCTTCATCATAATGATCTGGTGCCCGATTAATATGTTTACTAATTCGGAGCTGAGATGGCTTCATAATGGAAGCAGCAATAATTGCCTCACTATTCCCAAAACAGCCTGCATGGGCAATTCCTTTTAATACACCCATGATGAAAATATTTCCACCGGCGATCACTGTACCGCCCGGATTTACGTCGCCAATTAATAATAAATCTCCCGGTACCTTTAACACTTGACCGGAGCGGACAATTCCTGTGACAGAAACCACTTCTTGTTCCTGTTTCATTTTCTCGACATCTTCCTTTGTCATGACATTGGAAGTAATAGAGTCCACAACGAGATTCTTTTTTTGACTAATCAATGTTTCTAATTCTTCAGCATGCTGTTCCGTTAAATAACGGTTACCCACTTGGACTTTTACTGTGATTAGCTGATTGCCATCGTGTAAGCGGGAAGTTTCCGATAATTTCCACTGGAGCTCTTTTTTTAGCTCTTCAAAGGAACAACTATCGTTCAAGTGAAGAGTGAGCCCTTCTTTTGTTCCTTTAATGGTTACATTTTGGAGTTTTTTCATGTAAAGATGGTCACCTCAACTAGAGCACTGTATAAGATCAAATTCACCCGCCGAATTTGCGTCCGGAGGCTTACTTCAAATGAAGTTAAAAAATAGATTAAGAGAATTTATATTAAAGATGGATTATTCTTTCTTGATTGATTGATTGATTGATAAATACTTGGTTATTTTTATAATAAGCATGAATACCTAGTAAATAAAAACTGTTTTAATACTTCGACAAAAAATGTAAAATCTCCTTTATTAAAATAACAAAAAGCCATTTTAACAAAATGAATGATCAATTACAGGGATTAATTAAATTCGCCCGCCGAATGGGCAGCCGATTGTTTATCAGGATTCTTGATAAACTACCTTTTAAAAAATCGCTTACAAGAATTTACAGGCTGGTAAGATAAAGAAGCAAACGACTAAAGCATTTCGCTTTAATCGTTTCTTAGTGCTTCTGCATAGCTTTCCAAATACTTTTTCAAAGGAAAGGCAATGAGTACGATAAAAATAAAATTTAACAACAAGGTTGGCAAAAGCCTGCTATGAATAAAACTGGAAAATACCATGTCCGTTCTATCGATGATAAAATTCATTTCGTATACTCCTAATTCTAATAGGGTAACCCCCAATAGAGCAACCAAAGAAACAATGACAATATTACTTTGTAGGATCTTCATGATCCAAGAGGTAATATACGCAACTAATGGGAACATAAATAAATAAATCCCAATAATTTCAGTGTAGACAACATCGAACAGCAGACCAAAAACAAATCCGTAGATAATACCTTGTTTACGACTTCCATATATCGTTGTAAAAATAATAGACACGATTAGAAAATGTGGTACGACGATTCTCTTACTAACGAGTGATTCAACAGTTAGCAATTCAACAAAAATGCTCTCAAAAAGAAAACAGAGGCTGATAATGAGAGGAAGAAAAGCCTTTCTCACTTATTCTCCTCCTCCTCACCTATCATATCACTCAATTCCGGCTGGGTCATTCCACGTTTTGCAACCATGACATGTTCAATATCATAGAAATTAGCCCCAGGCTTTACATACGCCATTTGCGTTAATCCATATTCATCCGGAACAACCTCTTCCACTGTCCCAATCACAAGCTGCGATGGAAACACACCGCCCATACCAGATGTTTGGACAATCTGTCCTTTTTCTATCTTTGCTTCATATGGAATTCTTTTTAACAGAAGCATTTCTTTTTCCCGATCAAAACCTTCAATTTGGCCATAGTAGGTTTCAGTTCCGACTATTTCAGCTGAAACACGGTTGGTCGAATCATTTGAGCTTAATAATTGAACGGTTGATGTGAATTGCCGGCTGTTTTTTACCTTTCCAATTAAACCGGTTGATGTAATAACCGACATATCCTTTTTAATACCATCTGTTGAGCCCTTATTAATAATTAAAAGCTCATTCCAACGATCAGGATTACGGCCAATGACCGTTGCTTGAATTGGCTCGTAATTGCTTAAGGCATCCTTCTTATCCAGAATATCTCGCAATTCTTCATTTTCTTCAGTTAAGCTCTGTACATCAGCCTTTAATTGTGCCAGCTCATTTAATCGTGATTTTAATTGTTTGTTTTCTTCATATGTATTTTGCAAGTCGGTAACATTTTCAAAAAAACCGGCAAAGTAATGAGCCGGTCTTGACACAAGGGTTTGAACCCAGCCAGTTGTATCCTTCATAAACTGTTCCGGCCAGGTCAATTTGTCACGTTCCTTAAGTGAAAACCCTATTAATGCCACGAGAATGATAATGCTAACAAGCAAAATAATCAGGCGTTTGTTCAAAAAGAACTGTGGCATTTAGAACACCTCAATTTTCTGTGTTAGCGAGAATCTCGCGCTTTGTTTTTAAATAAGTGAATATGGTCGAGAGCTTTACCCGTTCCAATCGCAACACAATCTAATGGATTCTCTGCGATTAACACTGGCATTTTTGTTTCTTCGCTAATCACCTTATCCAGATTGCGTAATAGTGCGCCCCCGCCGGTTAAGACAATCCCTCTATCCATAATATCTGCTGCAAGCTCAGGAGGAGTTCTTTCAAGCGTTACTTTAACAGCATCCACAATCGCATCCACTGTGTCTCTTAAAGCCGCAGCGATTTCCGTTGCTGTAATTTCAATCGTTTTTGGCAGACCTGTTAATAGATCACGTCCGCGAATTTCCATATTGTCAATTCCATCTGCATCACCTGCAGAGCCGATTTCCATTTTAATTGCTTCTGAAGTCCGATCACCAATCATCAAATTATACGTTTTACGAATATAATTCACAATCGCATCATCCATCTCATCTCCCGCAATACGGATGGATTGGCTCGTTACAATGCCGCCTAAAGAAATGATGGCTACTTCTGTTGTACCGCCGCCAATATCCACTACCATGCTTCCAGTCGGTTCCCAAACAGGTAGGTTTGCTCCAATCGCAGCAGCAAACGGCTCTTCAATTGTATAAGCATCACGGGCTCCTGCCTGTCGTGTTGCATCAATGACCGCTCTTTCCTCCACTGCTGTAATACCGGATGGAACACAAACCATGACATACGGCTTACCAGAGAAGACACTCTTTGATTTCAAAGCTTCTTTTATATAGTATTTCATCATGACAGCAGTTGTATCATAGTCCGCAATGACCCCATCCTTCATCGGACGCATTGCTACTACGTTTCCTGGCGTTCTGCCGATCATATTCTTCGCATCGTTACCAACCGCTACAATGCTTTTTGTATCTGTTTGTAATGCCACAACAGAAGGTTCTCTAACAACTACCCCTTTTCCCTTCACATAAACGAGCGTATTTGCAGTACCGAGATCGATTCCAAGATCCCTTGTCCCAAATCCAAACATGATTGTATCTCCCTTTCTAAAACAAAATGCAAACTTTCAAGGTAAGGTCTTTCTGTCCTCTTGAAGTAGCAACGCCGACCCATTGATAAAAGTTTCACTTACTATTTTGTTGTTTCATTTTTCCCATAAACTAAGCAATAATGTATACAATAATCATCTTTATGTCCTAAATATTCGTGAGGATTCGTCAAAAAATCACAAACAATATTATATCCTAACGCCAGATAAAATCCTAGTCTTATAAATACCCTTTCTCCTTTAAAGATACAAATTTATTTTCGCCGATGATCAGATGATCGAGGAGTTCAATTCCAAGAAGCTTTCCACATTCAACGATTCTCCTTGTCACATCAATATCCTCACGGCTTGGAGAAGGGTCCCCGGAGGGGTGGTTATGAATACAAATTATAGAAGCGGCTGAACGGCGTAGAGCTTCTTTATATATTTCGCGAGGATGGACGATCGATGCATTTAAGCTGCCGATAAAGATGGTTTTTTTGTGGAGAACTTGATTTTTGGTGTTTAAGTACAGTGTAACGAAGTGTTCTTGGGAGAGGAATCTCATGTCATTCATGACATACTTTGCACCGTCTTCCGGTGAACGGATCACATACCGGTCATCATGCTGCAGATTGGAGATTCTTCTCCCTAGTTCAACTGACGCTAATATTTGAATCGCCTTTGCCGTTCCAATGCCTTTTAGCGTGGTCATTTCATCAAGGGTCGCATCCTTTAAAAGTCTTAATCCCTCAAAATGTGTAAGAAGACGATTTGAAAGCTGGAGGACAGATTCTTCTTTCGTGCCTGTTCTGAGCATAAGAGCAATTAATTCCTGATTTGATAAGCTTTCCGGTCCATATTGTATAAAACGTTCCCGCGGCCGTTCATCCTTTGGATAATCGCGGATCATTATTGATTCTGATTGCATGATTGTCTCCCTTTCTTAGTAAACCTGGGAGTACGATGAAAGATTAACTGCTATACCCGGCCTTTTTTAATTCTCTGATGGTTCGCGCAACCGGGAGACCGACGACAGAAAAATAATCTCCAGAGATCTTTTTTACAAGAAGACTGCCAAATCCTTGAATTCCATAGGCTCCCGCTTTATCGAAGGGCTCACCTGTGTCAAGATAGTCGTTAATTTCATCATCCGATAGCTCCCAAAATTCAACATCTGTTTTTTCGAAAAATTTGATTTTATTCGTTTCCGAAACAATCGCCACTCCTGTATAAACCGAATGAGTTCTGCCAGAAAGGCTTTTCAGCATAGAAAAAGCATCCTCCCGATTTTCCGGTTTGCCTAGAATGGTTTGATCCCTTACAACGACAGTATCTGAACCAATTACAATCGTTTCTGGATGCCCCTTCCATACGGCCGTTGCTTTTCGATAAGCTAATTCCATTACAATTTCCTCCGGACTCCATTCCGAATTATAATTCTCATCAACATCGCTGCTCACTGTTTGAAAAGTTAATTGGAGATTTTCAAGTAGTTCTTTTCGGCGTGGGGATGATGAGGCTAAAATGAGGGTTTTCATTTGCATCGTTTCACCTTACCTTTTTTAGAAATAATTAGGGAGATACAGCTCCATCGTATCATTAATACTATTTTCAAACAATTAGATATCTTACATATCCCTTATACATTAATCCTTCCATAGCATTTGCAGGAATTTATGAAAGCATACTCTATCGATATTACAACACAGCAGAATAAATGATAGGCAAAGTAAGCCTTCCTACTGAAAGCTTTCCTTACCTATCCTTATTAATAATGTATATACCGTGGTATTTCCCGGAAAATACGTGTATCGACTTCTTATGACAAGAAGCTTTAACAGCATTGCCTATTCAGATTTTTTACAGGCTTGCATAGGCAGCCATAAATGATAATAAACTTTGTTGAATTTTATTTAGCGTACCCGCCTCAGGGTATTTCTCATAATGCTTTATTTGTGATACTGCTGTTTCCAGTTGAGAATAGATATCGATAACTGCTTTATTTTGCAGTTTGTCCTTGTCAATTTCTGAGAGTATGACAGATTCTTTACTTATATTCTCCATTGCAGCTTGAGGTATACTGTTTGAAATACCTGCCGTGGCAGCACTTGCTGTGAGGGTTTTAAATAGCTGTGGGGACATTTCGAGCAGTTTTTTCTCTTCTTCATGCTGTAAACTAATTTTTTTCTCGTCAATTGTGAATTCCTTTGAAAATGTTTTTATTCCGTTTCCTTCTATTTGTTGACCTAATGATTTGGCATCTGCTACCGTTTCGGCCACACTGACGAAAATGGCAAACTTTCCATCAATCGGAATGATTTCTGACGGAGTTCCCTTTTCCTTCAATGATGCTACTATCGTTTCAGCCGCACCTTGAGATGAGTAGACACCTTCTTGAACAACAACCATTTGTAAAGGCTTTAGGGTTACTTCTACATTCGCATTCTGATTTGGCTGTTCAGCTGCCTGCTCCTGCTCCTTTACGACCGCAGGTTTTTCCTCTCCACCAACAACCTGGTCTGTTGGTACTAATTTAAGTAGGATAATTCCGAAAAACGTTCCCAGAATGACTGCAAAAATAATGGAAAACAGCATGGTCATATTGATAGTTTTAATACCTTTAATTTTCGATTGTTCCTTTTTTGGTTTATTCGTTTTATCTAAAAGAGCTGTGAAAGGTTTTGTCAGCTTTTCCTTCTTTTTATCCTTAAGATGAATGATTTTAGACTCTTCATTCTTGGGGAGTGTATTTCCACTTGGTAAAATCCAGTCAAATGTATCCCCTTCTTCCTCCTTTGCTGCTGCAGATTCCTGCTCTATTGGCTCTGGATACTCTAGCTGCTGTTCCACCCTTTCTTTTTCCTTTTTTTGTTTAATAGGCGGTTTTTCCAGCTTGTTCTCTGTAACCGTACCATGCTTTCCGTTTATTTTTATTGTGATGGTATTCCCGTTCTTTTGCTTGTCCATTGTCAACCCTCCCTGTCATTTGCTGGTTGGTTTCACTCTAACATATGGCCAAAAAAAAATAACAAGACTTTTGTCGTCTTGTTATCGAATGATTTCGTCAAAGTTTTTATTAGAAAGGCTCTTATATTAGTTGTTGATTTCCGTTCCAGGCACTTCGCTTTCCGCGGGCGACCGCCGAGCCTCCTCGACACTGCGTGTCTGCGGGGTCTCGACTGTCTCGCTTCTCCCGCAGGAGTCTTCGTGCCTTCCACTACAATCAACCTGTAAACAAAGATAATATGGTTCTTAAACACTGCCAATATTAATGAATAAATAACAAGTTATTCATTTTTGGTATCGTTTGAAAAGCTATTTAGCGGATTTTTTTTATTGGCAGCATCCGGTGTATCGATCGGCGGCAATTCATTTAGTAGATCCTCTAGCTTTGGATAATAAAAGGCCGATATCGTCAGTTCAAACTCGGTTTTTTCTTTTACTTGATCGACATTTCTAATTTCTTCATTGCCTTTAAATGATAGATTATCGATTGCAATAATCCGTTTTAAAGAAAGAAGACTTTCAATAAACTTTTCTAATTCGAAGTAGTTTCCAACAGTTCCTTTAATCGAAATAGTGGTCCTGTTAACTCCTTCCGGTAGAGCAACCTGGACAATTTCTGCTGGCTCCTTTTCTGCAGTGGCATTCTCTTCATTCGTTTCCTCACTAGCCTCTTTATTACCCCCAGCTGCCTGCGCATCCTCTTGATTCACCGCAGCTGTTCCTTCTTCAGCAGGTTCGTCTTGATTTTGATTTGCTTCATCTGATTCCTGCTCGGCTGCTATTAATTCATCAGCATCCGTGCCGTTCATACTTATTTCTTCAATCATGACATTAGAAATAATCTCTGCTTTCTCAATATCTAGTATGATCTGCTCCAACTGACGTTTAACAGGGACAAGCAGCTGTAATTTCATCGTGCTTTCAGCCGTTTTTTCACCCGTCTCAGCCGTTTTATTCTCGGCAATGTTCAATTGTTGATTAGCCATATCAAGCTCTGTTTGCTTTCGATCAAGCTTGTCATTAAGCGGCTGTAGATAGAGAAAGTAACCGCCGGCAATGACACCGGCAAAAAGGATAATTCCGATTAGGATGACCCAATGATGTTTTTTCGTACTTGAGAGGTTCATTATTGACCATCACCTTCCTCGGTCATATCATCACTAGTTTCCTTCTGTTTCTCTGCCTCTAATGCAGCCAGCCTCAAATTTGGAATATTGACTGTTATTTCATATTGTGCAAGATAACGTGGCAGGACATTCTCCTCGTTGACAAGCCCTACTGTATTTTTTTCCTTTTCATCATCACCTTGTTCTTCTATAACTGATTCTGTTTTGGTCTGTGAAAGAACCGCTTCATCCACCCAGTCATAGGTCAACAATGAATGTAAATAATAGGCTGCTTCACTTTTTGTATCAAACTGGATCGTTTGTGTGATTTTGTGATTTGCATCCATTTCAAATTCTGTAAAGTATCCACGTTCAGGCAGGATTCTTGTTAGTTCATCCACTAGGAAAACCGCATCAAACGGTTGGGTTTCAGCCCATGATATGGCTTGCTCAAGCTTCTGTACAGAAGTCGAGGAATGATAATCGGTTATCTGCTTGTTTTTTGCCTCAACAATATCAAGCGTCATATTAACCTGTGTCTGAATGTCTTCCAGCTTTTTTTCCTTCGTATTGATTTGCCAGATAAAGAATGTGACTGCTATGGCGATTAGTACGAAAAAGATGATGGAGAGAATCAAGATATTTTTATTTCGTGTGTCTTTTTTAGGCAGGAGGTTTATTTCAACAAGCATCTAATCCACCTCTTTCAAGCCAAGTCCGATATTTAGATGATAAGAGGATGGCATGTTCCTTGCATCTCCCACAACGTTATTTTGACTTTCCAGCCGAATAACCGGAATATCAAACTGATTTTTCAGTTTTTCTTCAATTTCATCAAGCCATGGGTGATCCCCGTCAAGCAATAGTTTGCTGACAAGCTTACTGCCTTGATTAAGAGAATAATTATAAAAGTTGCGTACCCGGTCAATTTCGAGATAGGCATCCTCGAGCGGATGATAAATATCATCCTGATCGCCCAGATATGTATTTAGGATGAGATGATTTTTGCCTCTTTCCCACTTACTTATATCGACATCCATCATTAGGTGTCGCATCACCACTGGATTTTTATTTTCAAATATGCAGATATTAACCGACTTTAAATCCACCTGAACCAGCATGATATTTTCCTTTTCAACCGTATTCTGCTGATCATATAAACGAAACAATGCCAATGAAGAAATATCAGCACTTAAGGGCTTAAGCTTTGCTTCTTCCAATGCAGCTGCATATTCCTGTATGACCTCTTCCGGACCTGCAAATAAAAGCAGCTCCTGTTGACTTTCCTTTTGTCCAAGCCGCACATAATCAAATACCGGATTTTCAAAGGGCAGATGAATGCTTGAACCGATCTCCATGAAAATATAGCCGTGCATTTCATCGTCTTCAATTTCAAGCGGCACAGAGATTTTTCGAATAATGACAAAAGAGTCCGGCACAATAAACCGAACTAGTCTTCTATCTATTTTCCAGTCTGACACACATTCCTCAAGAATCACCTCAAAGGTCTCAAGATCAACAATCTTCCCGTCATGAATGATGCCAGCAGGTAAATATCGTTCACCGTAGTGTTGGACAATGGGGGGATTCGTAGTTTTCAAATCGACAAAACGAATGACATGGTCTTTGATAATTAAATTGATTATTTTCTTTTTCCCGATAGAAATACGAAAGCCCATAATGAATACTCCTTACATAAAAAGTTGTAAATACCAGGTTAATATATTCTCGCCCCAAAAATAAGCGAGTAGTACCCCTAAACAAATAAATGGTCCAAAAGGGATTGGTTTCCCTCTTTGGACTTTGCCAAGCAAGAGACCGATTCCGCCGAATAACGCACCTGTAAGCGTAGCGAGGAAAAAGCTTATGAGCACCATTTTGACACCGAGAACAATTCCAAGGACTCCAAATAGCTTGATGTCGCCGCCACCCATACCGCCTTTACTTATGACCGCTATGACATAGAGGAGAACAAAACCAACAACCGCTCCGAGCAGTGAATCCCACCAAGGAGAAAGAGGTATAAAAATACGTTCGATTATAAAAATGGGTAAAAAGAAGAGCAGTACTTTGTCAGGGATAATCATATATTTATAGTCTGAGACGAATACGATGACACATAGCGAAATAAGTGTCCAGGCAACAAACAGCTCCGTCGTCCAGCCGAGTACTAGAGGTGCCGTGACAAATAATAGACCTGTTGTAAGCTCTATTAATGCATATAAAGGGGAAATCGGCGCTTTACAGCCCCGACATTTCCCCTTTTGAAGTAAATATGATAGAACTGGAATCAGCTCTGTTGCTCCTAGTACATGTCCACAGTTTGGACAGTGGGAGCGCGGTTTTACGATTGACTCTCCGGCTGGAATGCGGAGACCTACTACGTTGTAGAAGGAGCCGAGAATTAGACCGATAATATATATAAATGAATAATTCCCCAATAGTATTATCTCCTAGAGTATTAGTAACTAAGTATTTGTAATAATGTTACAAATTATCTTTATTGAGCTAATAATGCTTCATCTGTAGCAAACGTTTTAGTAATACCGTTTTTTGTAACTGTAATATCTTTATAATCAATGGTTGGGCCAGTAGTGCTATTTGCAGTAAAGTCAATTGTGATACTATATGTTCCAGGATTATCTAAAAATTGATTTAACTCCGCAGTTGTATTTGTTGCAGTAATATCAGCAGTAACATTATTAGATGAAACATAAAGTTTTGCAGCATTCAATACTTGTATAGCCTCTGCTTCGACTGCATCGTTTTTAGATTTGTTAATAATTCCACCAATACTTGGTATAGCAATCGCAGCAATAATCCCCAGAATAACAATAACTGCTAACAATTCAATCAAAGTCAAACCTCTTTGGTCCTTAAGTCTATTACCCATTTTTTTTAGCATCCTTATCTCCTCTTCCTTTTTTAATACTATTATCCTATTACAAATATCATTATTTTTATTATATTATATAGGATTATATTAGAAAATAGTAAATTTTTAACAATCATCTATAATTATTTTATCCTACATAATTATAAATCTCAAACATCGGCACTAATATTGCTAAAACAATTACTCCAACTAATGCAGCCAGAATTACAATCATTGTTGGCTCTATCAGTGACTTCAGACGATCGGTTGCTGTATCGACTTCTTTCTCATAGAAATCAGCCACCTTCGCAAGCATCGCATCAAGTGAACCTGATTCCTCCCCAACCGCAATCATCTGCGAAACAAGGGGCGGGAACACCCAATGGCTTTTCATCGGAACTGTTAATGACTGCCCTGCCTCAAGTGAATCACGTGATTTTCTTAATACCCTTGCAATTACTTCATTTTCAACAACCTGTTCGACAATCGTAATGGATTGAATGATTGGCACAGAGCTCGCAAACAACGAGCTTAATGTTCTTGTCATTCTCGCAATAACGGCCTTTTGCAGAACCTTGCCGAAAATTGGGATGCGTAAGAGGAAATAATCTAAATAATACTTCATACTCTTTTGATTGCGGATATAACCAATTCCAAAGGCAATCGCTAAAAGCAGCAGCAATACAAGCCACCAAAATTTCTGCATAAACCCACTAGCATTCATAACAAACCTTGTAATAGCAGGCAGCTCTCCGCCAAAATCATTAAACATATCAACAAAGGTTGGCACAACACTAACCAAAAGAAAGATAACAACTCCAATGGCAACAATCGTTAACACAAGCGGATACATAAGAGCCGAGATTATTTTTTGCTTTGTGTCATTATACTTTTCATAATAATTGGCTAGCTGCTCTAATGTCTCATCAATCTGTCCGCCCGCTTCACCGGCACGAACCATATTGACAAACATATTGGAAAACACTTTTTTATGCTTTGCAGTTGCATCTGATAATGGCTGTCCAGAACGTAAATCCATTTCGACTGCCAACAAGGCCTTTCTCAGCGGTTTACTTTCTGTCTGCTGGGCAAGAATCACGGTGGAGTCTACCAGCGTGACACCTGCTTTCAAAAGGGTTGCAAATTGCCTTAAAAAAATAACAAACTGCTGTGTTTTTACTGCATCACCGAAACCAATATTTATGTCCTTCGTTAAAAAGGTTTCGGGTAGCTCCTGCATCTCAGTAACTTTAATGCCTTTTTCCCTCAGCTCTAGTAGGGCTTCCCTTTTTGAAGAGGCTGATACTACACCGGACTTCTTCCCTTTACGATCCCGACCAGTATATTTAAACCTTGCCATCTTCTAGCACCTTTTCCTGAAGATAGGCCTGGACGGCTTCGTTTGATATTACACCGCTTTGTAAGAGGGAAGTAATGCTTGTTTCTAGTGTGTGCATCCCTTGAGCTCGTGAGGTCTGCATGATATTCATTATTTGATGGACCTTTTCATTACGAATTAGGTTAGCAACCGCCGGGTTATTAATAAGAATTTCCGTGGCAGCAATCCGGCCTTTTCGGTCAGCCGTTGGGAACAATCTCTGAGAAATTACCCCAACTAACACAGATGCAAGCTGAATCCGAATCTGGTCCTGCTGGAAGGGAGGAAAAATATCAATAATACGGTCAATCGTTGTCGGTGCACTCGATGTATGCAGGGTCGCATACACAAGATGTCCAGTCTCGGCAGCCGTTATCGCCGTTTGAATAGTTTCAAGATCACGCAGCTCCCCGACTAAAATAACATCAGGATCCTGGCGGAGTGCAGCCCTTAAACCATTTGCGAAGCTTTTTGTATCAATCCCAACCTCACGCTGGTCAATAATACAGTTTCCATGACGGTGTAAATACTCAATCGGGTCCTCAAGCGTAATCACATGCTTGGCCATGATTTTATTCATATAATCAATCATTGCGGCAAGTGTCGTTGATTTTCCACTTCCTGTCGGCCCTGTGACTAGCACGAGCCCCTGCGGCTTTTCAACGATTTTTTTAAGGATAGGCGGCAGATTAAGTTCATCAAGCGAAGGAACCTTCGTCGGAACAATTCTGAGTGCAATGGCGATACTATTTCGCTGGTGATAGACGTTGACACGAAAACGGGAAATTCCCGGCAATGTGTATGATAGGTCAAATTCTCCCTTTTCCCGAAAATCATTCCACAGATGCTCTGGAATAATCACCTTCGCCATTGCCTCAATGTCCTTCGGAAGCAGCTTTTCCTTACCATATCGCTTTAAATCGCCGTTGATACGCATGATTGGCGGAACGCCGGCAGTTAAATGTACATCGGATGCTTTTACCTCATATCCTGCACGCAGCAGCTGATCTAATTTATTCTTCATCTTACAACTCTCCTAATCAGGAATGGCCACCCGTAATACTTCTTCTGTCGTCGTAATACCCTGTTTAATCTTCAGTAGGCCGTCATCAATCAAGAAGATTGTTTTATTTTTTATCGCATGCTCTCGCAGCTTTGTGAACGATTCACCATCCATGATGACACGGCGCAGATTATCATCGACAACAAGGACTTCCTGAATCGCAATCCGCCCTTTATAGCCTGACATATTACAGGAGGAGCATCCCTTCCCACGCATAATCCGATCGATTTTCAAGCCTCTTTTAGCAAAAATCTCGATTTCCCGCTTCGATGGTTCATGGGGCTGTCCGCAATCACGGCATACCTTACGCACAAGACGCTGCGCGATAATGCCGGTTATCGAAGAAGCAACAAGAAACGGTTCCACTCCCATATCAATCAATCTTGTTATCGAACCTAATGAATCATTTGTATGCAGAGTGCTTAAGACAAGGTGCCCTGTTAAAGAGGCCCGTACGGCAATGTCTGCCGTTTCTTTATCACGGATTTCCCCAATCATGATAATATTCGGGTCTTGACGCAAGATCGATCTCAGACCTGTCGCAAAGGTCATTCCCACATTTGTATTGACTTGAATTTGATTGATTCCTTCCAGTTGATATTCAACGGGGTCTTCAACCGTAATAATATTGACGGTTTCATTATTCAAATGATTTAATGCAGCGTATAAGGTAGATGACTTCCCTGACCCGGTCGGACCGGTAATGAGGACAATCCCCGTTGGCTTTGCAATTAAATCAGTGAACCGTTTATAATTTAATGGATTAAAGCCGAGCTTATTTAAATCGTTTAAGGCATTTCCTAAATCCAGCAGACGCATAACAATTTTCTCTCCGTAAATCGTCGGGAGGGTTGAGACACGTATATCGAGCGGATGGTAATCAAAATTCAGCTTAATTCGGCCATCCTGCGGCACACGGTGCTCGGTAATATCAAGATTAGCCATAATCTTAATCCGAGCAGTGAGCATGCTTTGCATATGCTTTGGAAAGGTGCGCTCCGTACGTAAAACCCCGTCAATACGGTAACGGATAAGCACTTTCGTTTCCTGCGGATCTATATGAACATCACTTGCCCTCATACTTGCAGCATTGGTTAGCATTAGATTCACTAGCTTTACGATCGGTGAGGTCTGGTCAACAATCTTGTCCTTTTCAACCTCATCATTTAATGCCGTATCATTAAAAAGCTCCTCAAGCCCCTCATCCATATCATAGTACTTATTAACCGCACGGATGATATCGTCCTTTGTCGCAATAGCAGGTTCAATTTGAAAGCCTGTGACAAGCTCTAAATCGTTAATTAAAAAGTAATCCATTGGATCTGCCATTGCGATTACTAGCTTATCACCATCTTTTTTCAAAGGAATAATTAGATTACGTTTGGCCAATTCCTTCGTAATAAGTGAAAAAAGCTGTGGATCAAACGGGTACTGATATAGGTTCACATGGGGTATCCCCAATTGGAATTCCAAGACCTCAATGAGCTGCTGCTCTGTAATAAAGCCGCGGGCAAGGAGAGCATCTCCCAGCTTCTGGTCCTTACCCTTTTCATCTAAAGCTGACTTTAGCTGCTCTTCTGTTATTAAACCAAATTCAACAAGTATATCTCCCAGTCTTTTTCTTGTCCGTTTCAAGATTATCCCTGCTTTATTTCTTATTTTGTTGCCTGAATATTGGCTTCTGTCGTATTACTTGTTGGTACATTCCCTGCAGCTGGCGCTGGTGTTGTTTGCACCGGTCCTGCATCGGGGGCAACGTTTGAAGCTGGAGCTTGAGGTGTTGCTGCGCTTGGCGAAACAGTTCCAGCTGCCTGTCCATTATTCTGCGCATCTGTTGTTCCTTGCGTTTCCCCATTAGCAGCCTGCTCCTCTACTTCGGCTATTAAACTTGTAGCTACGACTGTATGAACGGGAGGATAATAGTCTTCTGAAATCAGTTCCCGATTAAGCAAGGCACCGTTCTCATCTAAAATCTCACGGTAGATTTTGATCAGTAATCCGTCCTGACCCTTTTTCCTCACAACCTGCTGTCCCAGTTCAAGCTTGGCATCATATTGGAGGATGTTTTTGGGTTTAAAGGTTTCGAGATCCTTTTCAATCATTTTATAACCATATAGAAATGGCGGCCCTATTAATGAAACAGTAAATGCACCCTCACTTTGCTTAAATTCCAATTTGTACTCGTAATCTGTCACATTTGAAATAACTAAGTCCATATTTTGCTTCATATCCACCTTGGCTTCATATCCAGCCTTTGCATAAGAAGGCAATGATCTGCTTATGCTTCGTTCAGCTATTTGGAAGTTTGTTGGCAAAACTGCCTGATAAATCGCAGTTGCAATCATGCTCAATCCTTCTGATGTGAAGGTTTTGATGCCGCTTTCCTCCACAGAATCCAGCATGGAAAACTGAGAATGGGGCGCAATTGTTATAGATGGAAATTGTCCAAGCCAAAGTTCAAGCTGTTCACTATTATCTTCTAATGAAACCGAAGTTTCTGAAACCGTCTGAATTTCTTGCTCTTCAAGCATAAACTCATCAAGCTTTATCATATGTATTCCTTTTTCTAGCCTGGATGGATATGATATAGCTTCCTGTATGAATGATTCTTTATTAAAATTCGCTTCCGGTATACCAAAATCAACCAGAATGGAATCAATTGTCTCGTCCAGCAGTTCAATGATGAACTGATTTTGTACGCCTGATTTAGCTAGATTAATAGATTTTTCTAATGAAAATATAAAACTATCATTATTAAGTTCGATTGATTTTTCTTTATATTGCAAATTTATTGTTGTTTCGTCGGCCCATTTAGTACTTTCAGCCTGTAGTTTATCTAATGCTTCCTGTTCACTGAGGTGTGAAACGTCAACAGCCCCAACGATTGTTCCTTCTGTAAAGCCTTCATCGCTCGCAAAAGCTCGTTCAAATGCTTGTTCACCTAACAAGGAGAAACTAAAAATGTATCCAGTACAAAATGATAAGAGAATAAACAACCAAACAATCTGACGTTTTTCCATCATCCGCCCCCTTTCCGCATTTCGTCATGCCTTGCCCTTTAGATGTAGAACCTTATAAAGGGCAAGGCGTGACTGTTATTACTTATGCTTCAACATTCATTGATACCTCTACTACAGTACCAGGGCTGTCATCCTGAGCTTTTGTGATGTCAGCAGGAGTCAGTTTGGTTCCTGCTTCAAATAGTACCTGACCTTTTGAATCATAAATGGTCTTTGCTACGATTTTATCCTTTAACAGATCAATTTGTTTTCTTTTTAAAGCAGCTAGCTCATCATTTTGGCTTTCCACTGCGTTTGCAGCACCTGCTCTTCTATTATCATTGACGACAGTTGGATGGACTTCCGTTTCAGAAACATTTGTATCCAAATCAGCAATGTTTCCTAGAAAGTTTTTTGAGGCTTCTTCTTTGACAATAATAATGTCCTTTCCATACGTAAGGACAAATTCAGAGGATATGGCTGCATCCTGGTTCGATGTTTTTAATTCCATCCCCAGAATCTGCCCTGTTTCCTCATCAACAAAATATTCATTGATTTCGCCGATGAGTTCGCCTTTTCTTGTCATAACTCTTGTATTTTTAAGCTTGATTTTTTTATTAACAAGCTGATTTGCAATCGGAATTTCGTTTAAATCAATCACTGCATTGCTGCCTTCTATTGTCACAGCAAACTCACCGATTCCAATTACCTTTTTGAACGGAATCGCTTTAACGCTTCCTTGCCAATCCTCGTGTTCAATGGTTAAAAAATCGATTGAGCCTTTTTCGGGATTTATTACTAAAGATTTAACTATTCCGATCTGTATTCCGTCTGAAATACTAATGATCGGCAAACCAATAATTTGTGCACTATTTTTCATTAAATTCACCAAACCTTATTTTTGAATTACGACGTATCGAAAAGAACGAATACATTATAGAACTATAATAAATTATTTTTCAGCATAATGCGCTTGTAAATAATGAATTTCTTGTAACAATATTGGATATTGGGAAAAATTCTCCTCCAATTTTCCTAATAAGGATAATAATTCATGATAATTATGACTGTTTAGATAATGTTCTATTAACAAACTCGCAAACGTATAGCTTTCTACTGCAGGTCTCTCGTAGTTCAGATAGCCTTGTAAAAATTTCTCATATTGAGACTGATCAAGGATCTTTTTAGCAATTTCAGCCTGCAGAAGAATGGTTTGAAATACTTCCTTATGTTTCCCATCAAAATCTTCTGTTTGATTGTCTTCTAATTCAGGTTGATATTGGATATAATTTTCCTCTTCAGCATCATCATTATTCTCATTCATAGTATCTGTTCTATCGATAAAAGTATTTATTCTCTCTTTATCCGAGGTTTCGATTACGATATCCTGTATTACATTGGCCTGTTCACCAATTTCCATATCGTTATCCTGCAGCATACTCTCTTCCAATGCATCTAGAGGTTCTTCTACCAAAATTGGCTCAACCGTGCCTTCATCAATCGATTCAGTGACATCCTTCACATCCAAATCCTCTAGGGTAACAGCTGTCTCCGTATCATCAATTATTAAAGAGTGATCCTCAAGTTCGACTTCTTTAAGCAATTCCTCCAATGCATCTGAGTATAATGAAGGTTCTATCTTGTCTTCAGAATCCTGAACAGATAAAGGTTTCACGTTTGCTTCTGGTTGAGTACCCATCATCATCTCTTCTAGTTCCGCTAAGTAGGTTAGGTTTTCATTAACCTCACTCTCTTCTTTGCTGAGAGTAAGCTCATGCTGCTCTTTCTCAATAAATGCTGAAAGGTCAGCAACGTCAAGAAATTCTGTATCCATTTGCTCAGCAGTCAGCACGACTTCTTTTTCAGCTGCTGGTTCGACAGCAGGTTTTAAAGAAAGGTCCTCATGGATTGCTGCAATTACAGCAGGATCAATTTCCTCCAGCTGACTGATTGGTTCGACAGCAGCAGCTGCTTCGTTTAGCTGGAAATCAGCTTGAACTGCTGGAAGTGGTTCGAGAACAGGTACAGTATCCAACTGCTTCTCAGCTTCAAGATGCTGTTGAGGAGTCAGTTCAGGAATATAATCAAAGGTAAATAAATCTGCCTCGTGATCCTTTTTTAATGGTTCGGCGTCATCCATAGCAATAGAATGTTTATCGGCCATACTAAACATGAAAGGAGTGAACCTTTTTTTAAATATTATCGTTACTAATAAAATAAGTGCGACTAAGAGTAAAACGCTTTGCCATACTTGAAATAAGAACTTCGTGAATAATCCGATTAACGAAATACAAAACGAAACAGCAATTACCACTATCTTTCCCCTTGAAGAAATTTTCAAAGGTAAAAAATAAATAATCGGAAACAATATGATTAAAGAAACTAATGCAAAAATTAATAGATTTAGATTCATTCATATCACTCCTTTCCTACTAGTATTTTACTACTATTATTAACGTTCATTTCATTCACTTACCGATTATTTTTTAATCGATCCATCTATACAATATTCACTAAGTGATATTGTATAATAATAAAATAGTTTTTGAAAGAAAAGGAATAAATTGTTCGAATAAAAAATAATGGTAGAACTATCCCGTTAATGAGAGTATATTAATCTATTTCTTTTCTACTACATCTCTACCTTGTGGAGCCAACTCAATATTACTGAAATTGACCGATTTTAAATACTCAGAGTCCTCAATAATTGTAAGCATTTCCGGGTTATCTACTGTTAATTCTCCTATTAATCCACCTTTGATTGTCATTGGCTTATTGTTTGTTTTTATATTAATTTTATTATCTGAGAAGTAAACTCCATTGAACGTACTACAATTATTATTATTTTCCATTGTTACGTTTCCTTTCGAGAATAAATGAAAATCTGCTCCACTTGAATTTACACAGGAATTTTTTATCTCAGATTGGCCATGTACAAATATGTCATTATCAATAAAATTTACATTTGCATCAACTATGGTAAAATGTTCAATTGCTACCATGTCCCCTTTTAAATCTAAATTACTATAATCTGATAGTTTTGTTGCCGGATTTTTCCATTGAACACCGCCAATCACTAACGTCTTATCAACATACAACCCTTCATTAAAAGTAAAACGTCGTTTTGGGTCCCGATCTGTTTCAATAAATCCTTTCTGATCATGTTGAATAACCGCATTTCCAATAACCGCAAACTTTTTAAAATTTATGTCCTGATAACCATTTAAAACACCTAATCCAAGGACTTCCAATGAACTATAATAACCATTAATCATTACATTGGTATTTGTTTTTTTGGGCAAATTGAATAAATTGAGGGATAATAAATTCATTTGTTTTGTTTTCAACACGTCTGCACCTAAAATTTGGCCTTGTCTAGTAGCGATCACACGGTTTTCCTCCATTACTTTAAAACGATTAAACTCTTTGTTGAAGATTCCGCCAAAAAGTCCACCTAATAAATCTCCTAAGTCCAGCTTCACCACTTGTTCTAATAAACTTATGTCAATTACACCGTCCTGTGGTACTTGATAGTATCTGCCATCCCAGCCTGTAGGGTTAATTAATTTTAAATCCAATAAATAGGCTAAATCTGTACGTAGTAAGGAGCCATTAGCAAAATCAACCGCTTTACCTCCGTCATCGAAATTGGAAATTCTGTTAGTTGGCGTTTCAAAATCTATATCAAAATCTAACTGATAATAACCTACAACCGTTGTTTGACTTGTCCCGTCACTTCCCGTGCTTGACACCTTTAGAATATCTCTATCAGCCACCTGTGTTCGGTCAGGTGCTTCAACCTTTATTTGGATATTTTGATTACCAACCATTTTTCCATCCTTATACTCGTCAATAAAGCTGTTCATCTCAGCCATCGTTAGCGGAGCACTTTCATCGACAAACTTTTTAAAGACTGTCTCAAAGTAAGTAAGACCATCGAGAGCTAAATTTCGTGCTTGTGTATTAGACTCGGTTTTGTCCACCCTTTTACTTTCACCAACAACATTGCCGATTAAGGATATTCCAATAACTGAAAAAATGAGAATGACCAGTAGGACTTGTACAAGCGTTGACCCTCTCTCATTCACGACTTTCACCTCTATTTATTTTTTAGCATTTATATAGGGAACTTCATTTTTTAACTCAAGTGTTTTTTCATCATTGTCTTTAACTACCATTTTAATTGTTATAGACTCTCTATCTTTGTTTACAGTAATACTCGAGTCGCTGCATTTAATGGTAGTCGTTGAAGAATGAATTGGGGTACCATTTATTACTGCAGTACAAGAATCTGGTTTTCCTGTTTTTTTAAAACCTAATGTTGTTTCCTCTCCCTCGTAATTCTTTAACCAAATGAGGTATGTATAATTTGCTGAATCTGTTGGAAAAGGTGGAGGAGGATTATCATTTGACGGGTATTGTTCAACATGATTTGCCTCAAAAATAGGATTAACAAGTTTGTTCATAATATAATTACCCTCGTCATGTAATGAAATCTGACTATTAACATTTTTATAGCTATTCATTCCATTAAACAGAATACTTATGATTAAGACTGAGATAACACCGAAAAGCGAAAGTGAGATTAGTAACTCAACAAGTGTTAGCCCTTTTTCAGTTGTTGCAGCTCGCCTCTTCATAATTCAACTAATCCTTTCACTTTTGTTACTACTTCATGATCTATTACATGAACTTCAACGGGATAAAGACCACTTTTTGAGTCTATATATTTATAATCATCCTCTTTTGAATCTATATTAAGATCAAACTCCTGGCCAACTATCACTTCAATTTTATAATCAAAACGGCCTACTTCCTTCAGGTACCTTTGATTGCATTCATCCTTTGTCACACCAGAATATAGGCTACAATCAGTAATGTCATAATTACCTTGTCCTGTTATTTCTCCGTATTGGCCGTTTCTAATTTTTTCTAGAACACCTTCAGCAATATTTACAGCAACTAGTTTATCTTCATTTCCAGTCGTTGCTTTTTGAGAAAGTAAAAAAAACTGAAAAAACACAGTTAAGATGATTCCTAAAATAACGATGGCTGCCAGTATTTCCAATAATGTAAAACCACGATTGTTATTCATATTATCACTCTTGTTATAGTATTTTTATTATTAAAAATAAAATAAATTGTCTGTAATATACTATAATAATAACATTTAATTTCCAAAATAGTAAGATAGTAGGCGTGATTAATATCACGGTTCTAAAGAACTAAACTAACTATGCTCTAATCCATAAAAACACTCATTTCCAACTAAAATCAAAGGATAACTCCTTTTTCACATTGTAATTTTTCTGTAAAAATGTTATTTAATAAATGCTAAAAACACCCTGTTTATAGTAAAATGATACTAGACAATTACAAACTTATAAAAGAATGTCAATACTAACAAAATATTGATTTCTATATTTAAAAAGCATTGTTAAATGCCCAATAGGAGGAATGTGATTTGAATCTCCATAATCAAAAAGGTATTACTCTTGTGGAGGTCCTTTTATCGATTGTTATATTAACAATTGTTCTTACTTCAGTTATGAATTTTTTTCCTCAAATGGGGCAGTTAAATCGACAAAATATAGGTAAAACCAATGCTGTTAATGTAGCAAAAGAAGAATTAAGACGATGGCAAAAAAGTGAGGATGTTAAATTGCTCCTTGCAGGAAAGGCCGATGGCAATACCATTCCTGAATATACTAGTGAAGATACCAATTACTATTATTTTGTTAAGGAACTTGAGAGTCTTAGTATGGAGGTCAAGATAAAAAAAGTTAGCGATTTAGATACTGAACCTACAAAAGCACATTATATTCATATTCGTCTAAATAATGAAAAAAATGCACTTGTAAGCGAGACTTACGGGTATATTATTTATGATACAGGAGATTATTAATGGTTAAACTTAATCAGCGGGGAGTCACTGTGATTGAATTATTGGTTGCACTAACAATCCTTTCCCTCATTATAGTGTTAATTTGGAATGTCTTTTTCCAAGGTTTACATTTTTCAAAAAAGGAAATGACGAAAAACCAAATGCAGCAGGAAGCTAACGTCATTATTACTCATTTAACAAAAATCCATCAAAGATCTGAAGCCTATGAAATTACGTCAAACAGCTGTAAGATATCTGCAACCTATCACGAAGTAGGTCAATCAAACCAAACCATAACGTTTGAAAATAACAGACTTTGTTTAACAGCTGAGAATCTTGATGAAGATGCCACCGATAAGTACTACATAGCAGGTGACCCTAATCATCACGACACTTCCCTGTCAATCCTAATAAAGGATATCAATGATCCAGATGTCAATATACATGTTGATACACTTTTGTATCGAATAGGCGGTGAATGATGTTGTGATGAAGAAAATGAATGATAAAGGCTACGCTTTATTAACAGTACTATTAGTCAGCACCCTATTAATCCTCATCTCATTTACATTCTTTGGACAATCCATGAATACGGTGAAGCAAAATAAAGTAGTCGAAACAAAATCACAGGCTGTTGCTCTTGCTGAAATGGGTACCGTTTATTACCAGCATGCCGTCGAAAATGCCTTTTGGCAGGTAAGAAAAGAAATTACAATTAAGATAAATAATGATATTAACAATAATAGAGTTGAACCCGATGGTTACTTTGATAATGCCGTTACCCTCTTTAAAACGTATACTAATAATATTACTAAAAGCAAACCGGTTGAAGATGATGCATCCTTTACAGTTGAGAATGTTAGCTTTACTGCTGACAATGACACAGGAAAAATTAGCATTGCATATAGTACACTCGGTAAAGAAAAGGAAAATACCGCTAAACTGAGCGCTGAATTTGATTTTTCCATTAAAGAATTAAAGGAAAGTAATGCAGACGGCTCAGGCGGAAGTATTATTAAGCTCCTTTTTGATGAAGTAAAGAAATTGGGAAAGGTATGTTATTTTGGACAGGATGAGATCAGTACAAGCTGTAATACCATTGCATTAGACGGATCAAAGCCTTTGGATGTTGGAAAAGGAAGCAATCATAATAATTTTAATAACAAAATTATCTACTCTACCGGCCCCTTAACTTTTGGCGGAAATAATGTCAATAACCTAGACTATACGAAGATTCATGCGGAGGATCAAATAACGGCCAATCAAAATATGCAAAATGCCAAGAACTCCACAATTGAAACAAAAAAATCGATTAGTGTTGGCAGCCATTTAGACCTTGAGGGGTCACGCGTCATAGCAGGAGAAAATCTAACAGTCAATGGGAAATTAAATCTACTTTCTACATTGTATAGGGGTTCATTTGTTGTTATTAAAGGGAATGCAACGATTGATAATAAGCTTGAGATTGACAGCAAATCAACCTTATGTGTCGGTGGTATACTAAAAATTGATAATGAAGTGAAAACGTATAAAACAGGTTTACCTAATGGAGTCTATACCAACGATCATCCTCAGTTTGCAAGTAAATGCGGCGGCTCACCTTCTGCAGGTGAAATCGATTGGGGAATCATGAACCCAAATCTTTCTGTTGACTATGATTATTAAAGAATTAAAAGGGAAGAACAATGTGTTCTTCCCTTTTCAAGCTAATTAATAATTTCCTTCAATAACGCCTTCACCTGTGAGATAAAATACAACGAACCAGTCACAACTAAAACATCCTGATTTGTTAGTATGCTATACTCACCCGTAACAGCCTTTTTCCAATCCTCTTCCATTTTCTTATGAAGTGAACCACTTAAACTGTACAATGCCTCTGCTTTTGATGCACGTGGATAATCAAAGCTGACAAACGTGATTTCATCTGCAACCCCATCCAATTTTTGAATCATTTTATCTAGCTTTTTATCGGATAGTGCTGAGAAAATAATCTTGATGTTTTTATCTCCGTATCTTTTGGTTAGTTCGTTAGTCAGAGCCATAATCCCTTCTTCATTATGTGCCCCGTCAAGAACCATTAGAGGATTCTGTGTAACAATTTCAAAGCGGCCAGGCCAAACAGCTCTTTTTAGCCCTTGAAGAATATGCTCCTCTTCTATTATCACATCATGTTCCGTTTTTAGTAGCTTGGCTGCCATGATTGCCAGAGCGGCATTCTCCGTTTGATGTTTACCAAACATGGCAATTTCTGCGTTCTTAAGCTCCTGATTACGGGATTTCCATGTAAATACTTCACCGGCTCCAATTGACGTGTGATCCTGGATGAAAAAATCCTCATTCAATAAATATACAGGTGCATTCAATTCCTTTGCCCGCTTCACAATGACTTCTCTTGCCTCTGGTTGTGCAACTGCAGAGATAAGACTGGTATTTTGTTTAATAATTCCCGCTTTTTCAAATGCTATTTCTTCATAGCTATTTCCTAAGAATTGAGTATGGTCCAAGCCGATATTCGTAATGATTGACAACAATGGATGAATCACGTTAGTGGAATCAAAGCGGCCCCCAAGTCCCACCTCAAAGATGACGATATCGACCGGATGAAGCTCTGCAAAATAATAAAACGCCATGGCGGTTATGATTTCGAATTCAGACGGTCCTCCAAGCTCTGTCGCTTCCAATTCCACAGAGAGGGGGTAAATGACATTGGCAAGCGTCACGATTTCTTCATCTGTGATCGGGGTTCCGTTTAAGCTAATACGTTCGTTAAACTGCTCAATATAGGGAGATGTGAAGGTCCCTGTTTCGAAGCCCGCTTGTTCAAGGATAGAACGTAAATAAGTAACTGTTGAGCCCTTGCCATTGGTGCCGCCGATATGCACACATTTTATTTTTCGCTCTGGATGACTTAGCTTTTCCATCATCCATTCCATTCTCATTAAGCCCGGTTTTATCCCTAAACGCAGACGAGAATGAATCCAGTGAAGCGCTTCTTCGTATGAATGAAACATAGCTGTATCTCCTCAAATTTGTGGTGTCAGGCACCACAAAAAGACAAAATGATACAATCTGTCCATATGCGGTGCCTGACACCATGTCCTAATTATTCGCCTTTTAATTCGTTTAGGCGTTCTTCAACTGCTGCACGCTTTTCTGTGTAGTCTTTTTCTTTTGCCTTTTCTTCTTCAATAACCTTTGCAGGTGCTTTGCTGACGAAGCCTTGGTTGCTAAGCTTCTTCTGAACACGTTCAACCTCTTTATTTAATTTATCCAATTCCTTCTCAAGACGGGCAATTTCTTCGTCAAGGTTTATTAAGCCTTCAAGCGGAAGAATAATTTCAGCACCTGTCACAATGGATGTCATGGCTTTATCTGGAATGGCAACCTCAGTTGCTAACGTTAATTCCTCTGGATTACAGAAGCGCTCGATATACGCTTTATTATTTTCAAGGGTTGCAAGCACGCCTTGATCCTTCGCTTTAACAATCATTTTAATCTTCTTGCTCATCGGCGTATTTACTTCTGCACGGCTATTTCGTACAGAACGAATGATTTCCACTAACAGCTTCATGTCCGAAGCAGCCTGTTCATCTGTAAAGGATACATTCACTTCCGGCCATTTGGCCACCGTGATAGATTCTCCTTCATGTGGAAGGTTTTGCCAGATTTCTTCTGAAATAAATGGCATGAATGGATGTAATAAACGCATTGTGTTATCAAGAACGTAGGCTAAGATAGAACGAGTCGTTTTCTTAGCTGCTTCGTCTTCCCCATAAAGCGGAAGCTTCGCCATTTCAATATACCAGTCACAGAAGTCATCCCATATGAAGTTGTATAGAACACGACCTACCTCACCGAACTCATAGCGGTCAGACAGTCTGGTTACATGCTCGATTGTTTCATTTAGACGAGTCAGAATCCATTTATCGGCAACTGATTTTTCTCCGCTTAGATCGATTTCTTCATATTTAAGACCATTCATATTCATCAAGGCAAAACGAGAAGCATTCCAAATCTTATTGGCAAAGTTCCACGTTGCTTCGATTTTTTCCATACTGAAACGTAAATCCTGACCTGGTGATGAGCCTGTTGCTAAGAAGTAACGAAGGGCATCTGCTCCATACTGATCAATCACATCCATTGGATCCACGCCGTTACCAAGGGATTTACTCATCTTTCTACCTTCTGCATCACGAATCAAGCCATGGATTAGTACATCTTTAAATGGACGCTGTCCTGTAAATTCAATTCCTTGGAAAATCATCCGTGATACCCAGAAGAAAATGATATCATAGCCTGTTACAAGAGCATCAGTCGGATAGTAGCGTTTGAAATCCGCTGCATCTTTATCAGGCCAGCCAAGTGTTGAGAAAGGCCATAGGGCAGAGCTAAACCATGTGTCTAATACATCATTATCCTGCTGCCAATTTTCGCTGTCACTTGGCGCTTCACTGCCAACATATACTTCGCCCGTTTCTTTATGATACCAGGCAGGAATGCGGTGTCCCCACCATAATTGACGAGAAATACACCAGTCACGAATATTTTCCATCCAATGTAAATAGGTTTTTTCAAAGCGGTCCGGTACAAAGTTAACCTTGCCTTCCTGCTTTTGTAATTCAATTGCTGCATCAGCTAAAGGCTGCATTTTAACGAACCATTGAGTTGAAAGATATGGCTCGACAACTGCACCGCTTCGTTCTGAATGGCCGACAGAATGCAGATGATCTTCAATTTTAAATAATACGCCCTGCTCCTGAAGATCCTTCACAATCTGCTTGCGACACTCAAATCGATCAAGTCCCTGATATTTACCGGCTCTTGCGTTCATTGTTCCATCTTCATTCATAACAAGAACACGCTCTAAATTATGACGGTTTCCAACCTCGAAGTCATTCGGATCATGTGCAGGCGTAATTTTCACAGCACCAGAACCAAACTCCATATCGACATAATCATCACCGACAATCGGAATTTCACGGCCGACAATTGGTAGAATAACTGTTTTACCAATTAAATGCTTGTAGCGTTCATCTTCCGGATGAACCGCTACAGCCGTATCACCAAGCATTGTTTCAGGACGAGTTGTCGCAATCTCAATCGAGCCTGACCCATCTGCCAGCGGGTATCTCATATGATAGAACGCCCCTTGGACATCCTTATAAATCACTTCAATATCAGAAATGGCTGTTTTAGTCGCCGGATCCCAGTTAATAATATATTCACCGCGATAGATAAGCCCTTTTTCATAAAGCTTTACAAATACTTCGTTAACAGCCTTTGAAAGGCCCTCGTCCATGGTAAAACGCTCACGTGTGTAATCAAGGCCAAGTCCAAGCTTTGCCCATTGTGCACGGATAAAGCCTGCATACTCTTCCTTCCACGCCCATGTTTGCTCAAGGAATTTCTCCCGTCCCAAATCATAACGGCTTTTTCCTTCTTCACGTAATTTCGCTTCTACTTTTGCTTGAGTGGCAATACCGGCATGGTCCATCCCCGGAAGCCATAGAACATCATACCCCTGCATCCGTTTCATTCTTGTTAGGATATCCTGTAGTGTTGTATCCCAGGCATGACCCAAGTGAAGTTTACCAGTAACGTTAGGCGGCGGAATCACAATGGTATAAGGCTCTTTGTCCTGATCATCCTTTGCTTCGAAAAATTTTCCTTTTAACCACCATTCATACCTTCCCTTCTCAATCGAATTGGGATCATATTTGGTTGGCATTGTTACTTCGTTTTGTTCCATTTTATTATCCTCCTATGTACAAAGCGTAACAGCTTAATCAGCCGCAGCGCTTCAAATTACCTTCTTACTTTGCTGCAAAATAAAAAACCCCATCCGTCATAAAAGGACGAATGGAGCTGTAGTTCGCGGTACCACCTTTTTTCCGACAGAAAATAAGACCTGCCGGCACTTAAATCGATAACGGATTTCCCGTCTTTTACTAATCGAAGATTTCTTCTTTCGCAAAAGATGCTCAAGGGTGACTTTCCAATGGTTTCACTTAGAAAACCTTTCAGCAGCTGGTTTTCCTCTCTAAAAGGAAAAAACATTGTACTTTTCCCTGTCAATGCAATTCATATATGTAATTAAATCTACCAATAATTATAGTACCCAAAAAAGAGACTTGTCGTCAATAAGGATTACCGTATTTTTTATCAATTATACATCGATGAATGAATCCTCTTGTGTTATTGACACTAAAGCTTAGGCGTATACATACACTAGAGAAAGGATGCTTTACTACAAGGGGGAAAAAGGATGAGAAGACGTTATAGTCCTTATAAGCTTCCACCATGGCTGCGTACGTTTAGAAGTATTTGTCAGCAGTTTGCTATTCCTTTTAGTGTATTCCAGGGAATTCGGACAATTCTGCTGCCAACAACCTTTGATGTACTATTTTTGGCAGTATTAGTCTTAATTGCCTGCGCTTTCCATCTTGACTTGATTTAACTTAATCTTAACAAAGTCAAGATAAGTTAGTTATGGGCTAAGAATTATATCAATAAAAAGCCCAGCAGAATTATGAATCCTGCTGGGCTGCTTCTGCTTGTTTTTTCTGCCTTTCAATTTCATCTATTCGAAAGACGATATATTCCGAGTTTTTCAAATACCAAAATTCCCTTTGCAGTTTTTGGACAGCCTTCCGTTCATTTCGATTTTTCCCTTCGTGAAAATAACGCTGTGCGGTTTTAAGCAAATTCACAGGGTGGGCTAAATAGCTTAAAAACAGCATCATTTCATCATCTTTAAGAGGAAAGTATTTAAAATACGTATAAAGCCATTCGAAAATATCCTCTGATTGTTTTAAATACCCCTTTAAAGATCTTGCTAAAAATGGCAATAAATCATGGGTAGGTGCCCCAATACTGGACTCTTCAAAATTGATAAAATAACCATAGCCTTTTTCATCAAAAACAAAATGATCACTTGCCATCTTACCATGCACGATGACAATACGAGCTTTTTCCTTATCCTTCGTTTCGTTGTACCATTCATTTAACTTTTGTTTTGAAAAGAACAGCGCCTGCTTCGCAGTATGATAGTACATACAAAACGTTAATTCAAACGGTGACATATAAATTTTTCTTTCACAGGCCTCTAGTAACTCATCTAAAAACTCTTCATCCTGCTCCAGTTCGGCCTTTGTTTTCTCATAATGGGCGGTTCGCTCCTCTTTATTCACCTTTATTTCCCGAGCTGAGATGGAATGGAGTCGAGCAAGCTCACGAAATAACTGCTGCTGGCTTTCAAAGGGATCCCGTTTATCCTCACTTGAAAGCCACGGCATTAAATAATAAAGGCTGTTTTCATGTAAGACTGCATATCGGCCATCAAGTGTAGGATAGATAGGAACAATTCGATTGTATCCCTTCTGATACAAGGTTTGAACATGCCTGATAAAATCCATCCCATGCTGAGGATTTATTTTTTTTAAGGCATACACACCATTGTTTGAATAAACCTTTTGAATATTTCCCATTTCTTCAACAAAGTATGGTTCAATCCTATAGCTACGCAAGATTTGAATGGCTTTTTTTAAGCTATCAGATTCTCTCATATGATCCCTCTATTTTGTTTGGGGCTTTATCTTTGGGTCTGAGCTATAGGAATATACAATACTTGACCTTCATAAATATCTTGATTTAATTCCATTTGATTGACTCTCTGAATCGTTGTTGCCGGAACATCATATCTTTCTGAGATCATATCAAGTGTCTCTCCGTTTTGTACAATACACATCGTCACTCTTGTATGCTCTTCTTCCGCCTTCCTTGCAAAAAACTCGGATAACGTCAGACTTTGGTTTTTCTTCAGCTTTTTACTCTTTTTCTTTGGCTGAGCCTCTGAAGAAGACTCCTCTTCTATTTCGTTAAGCATTTCTTCCATTTTCATAGGCTGAACGTCTTCTTCTGCTGGCTTCTCTTGTATGTCTTCAGCTATTACTTCAGCCTTTTCCTCTATCACAGGAGCTTGCTTCTGTTCCTCACTGCGTTTTGCAGAAAAATTTATCTCTGGGAAGGAAAACTGCTCCTTCTCTAGTTCATTGTTTTCCTGATCGTTCTCATCCTGATTCATAAACTCTTGTTCAAAGGCTTCTTCTGGATACGTTTTTGTCGTTACTGATGGGTTCATGTTTTTTCGCTGGTATATAAATTCCGATTGATCAATTTTGTCCAGATTTGCCTCTTCATGTTCATATTTCTCTGTCTGATCATCATACTGTACTTCAGCTTTAGGATCTTTTCTGGCCTCCACCTCAAATGGTTTATATACCTCTGATGATTCTTCTTCAGCATATTGTGGTTTGGCAAATGGATTTTTCCTTTCGCTATAATCTTCTTCCTGTATTTCAGAATCTCGATAGATCGGTTCAAATTCATATACCTCATGTTCAGATGGATCCTGTATCAGCTCATGTTGCTGTTCACCATATAGACCTGTAATCATTAGGTCAGCAGATAATCGTAAACAGCTTTTCTCTGGAAAAGCATAATCAAAGGTTTCCACTGTCACTTGAATATCATTTAAATCTTCAATTCGATTCTTCGGAATCGTAATTTCAACAGGAAAACGATGTGAAAATACATGAACCCCTTCTTCTCTTACCTCCACCGTTTGAATCAGCTTTGGATTAGTAAAATAATCCACCTCTTCAAAATCAGCCTGTTCGCGGTTATATTCGCCTGATAATTCCAGCGAGCCTTTTATTGTCACATACTGATCACTTTCCTTTATTGTAATAACCGGGTCTAATGAAATTGAAACTAATTCATCTACTTCCTGTCCTTTTTGAAACCAGACAGATTCTTCTAGTGAGAATCGTAAAAATGATTGATTTCCATGCGACAAAGCGAACTCCTCCCTTCCATTCCATCAGTAACTCACTATGTCATTAATCACTCTATGAATCAGATGGAAATTTTATGAGTTTCCATACAAAAAAACACCCATCAATTGAATGGGTGTTTTATCTTTAAAAATATGGCTTTGATAAACTATGTTGTTGATTTCCGTTCCAGGCACTTAGGGCGACAGCCGAGCCTCTCCCGCAGGAGTCTTCGTGCCTTCCACTACAATCAACCTGCTAACAAAAATCCCACTTTTTTAAAATAGCCAAGGGTTTTACTTCTTTAATGTTGAAAAAGAGTAATCGATAGCTTGGATGGTTTTTTCAATATCCTCATTACTGTGTGTCTTAGATAAGAATAAACCTTCAAATTGGGATGGCGGTAGGAAAACCCCCTGCTCAGCCATTGCCCGATAGTAAGCAGCAAAAAAGTCTAGGTTAGATTGTTTTGCACGGTCATAATTGATTACTGGTTCATTTGTGAAGAAGAAGCCGATCATTGAACCTGCGCGATTTACTGTTGCAGGAATATCATGCTTTTCAGCGGCTGCCTTGATACCTGCTTCCAATCGATCTCCTTTACGCTCAAACTCTTTATAATCATCCTCTGTCAATTGACGAATCGTTTCATAGCCAGCTGTCATGGCAAGCGGATTACCCGATAATGTGCCGGCTTGATAAATCGTTCCGCTCGGTGCAATATTCTCCATGATTTCTGCTTTACCGCCATACGCACCAACCGGAAGACCTCCGCCGATTACTTTGCCAAGACAGGTAATGTCCGGCGTAATGTTAAAATAGCCTTGCGCACAATTATAGCCAACACGAAAGCCTGTCATAACCTCATCAAAGATTAACAGTGCGCCATATTGTGTTGTAAGCTCACGAAGACCCTCTAAGAAGCCAGGAAGCGGCGGCACAACCCCCATATTTCCTGCGACTGGTTCAACAATGACACCGGCGATATCTTTACCAAATTGCTCAAAAGCATATTTGACACCATCTAAATCATTGTACGCAACCGTAATCGTATTTTTGGCAACACCTTCAGGAACACCCGGACTATCCGGCAGTCCTAATGTTGCAACACCGGAGCCTGCTTTAATTAGCAGTGAATCAGAGCTTCCATGATAACAGCCTTCAAATTTCAAAATAATATTACGTCCGGTATAACCTCTGGCAAGTCTAAGAGCACTCATGGTTGCTTCAGTACCAGAGGAAACCATTCGAATCATTTCCACGGATGGTACACGTTCAATCACAAGATTAGCTAATTTATTTTCTGCTAAAGAGGGAGCACCAAAGCTTGTCCCTAATTCAGTCATTTTCTTTAATGCTTCTACTACCTGATCATTGGAATGTCCTAAAATCAGCGGACCCCATGAGAGAACATAGTCAATATATTCGTTGCCATCAATGTCATATATTTTGGAGCCCTTCCCTCTTTCCATGAAAATTGGATCCATATTGACTGATTTAAAAGCACGAACTGGACTGTTAACACCGCCTGGCATTAATGTTTTAGCTTCCTGGAAAGCTTGTTTCGATTTTTCGTAAGAGCGCATGGTGATCCCTCTTTCTTCATTTTATTCCACATGTAATGTTAATGGACGTTTAGTAAAATTGCTTATATAACACTATGTTAAACATTGTGGTTGATTTCCATTCCAGGCACTTCGCTTTCCGCGGGCGACCGCAGGAGTCTTCGTGCCTTCCACTACAATCAACCTGCTAACTAAAATTAACAATGTTCTATTAACCATTTAATTAATCAATTTTCTGCAAATTACTGCTCTTTTAACCAGCGGGCTGCATCCTTTGCATGATAGGTAATAATTAGATCGCTTCCAGCACGCTTCATACCAGTCAGCATCTCCATAACAACGGCCTTTTCATCAATCCAGCCATTTGCTGCAGCTGCTTTTACCATAGAAAATTCGCCGCTTACATTATAGATCACAATTGGCAGGTTGTATCGATTTTTCATATCGCGAACAATATCAAGATACGGCATACCTGGTTTGACAATTAGAAAATCCGCTCCTTCATTGATATCGGATTCAGCTTCACGGAAGGCTTCGAGTCGGTTACCCGGATCCATTTGATATGATTTTCTGTCCCCAAATTGAGGCGCACCATTTGCTGCCTCGCGGAAAGGACCATAAAATGAGGAAGCATATTTAACTCCGTATGACATAATCGGTATGTTTTCAAAGCCCGCTTCATCCAATCCCTTACGGATAGCGGCAACAAATCCATCCATCATATTGGATGGCGCAATAATATCAGCTCCGGCACGTGCCTGGCTGACTGCTGTTTTTGCCAGTAAATCAAGAGAAGGGTCATTTAAGATCTGTTCATTTTCAATAACACCGCAATGTCCATGGCTTGTATATTCGCAAAGACAAGTATCAGCGATTACAATAATGTCGTTGTAGCGCTCTTTAATGAAGCGGGTCGCTTCCTGTACAATTCCATGGTCATGATAAGCACCGCTTCCGCATTCATCCTTTTCAGAAGGAATCCCAAATAAAAGAACTGATTTAATTCCTAGTGATACAACCTCGTCCATTTCTTCTGACAGTCTGTCAAGTGAATATTGGTAAACTCCTGGCATGGATGAGATCTCATTCTTTATATTTGTACCTTCAATCACAAATATAGGATAGATAAAATCCTCAACTCTTACGAACGTTTCTCTTACTAATGCACGCATATTAGCTGTTTGTCGTAATCTACGATGACGTGTAAATTGTAAATCCATTCGAATTCCTCCTAAAGTGATGATGCTTTTATTAAGTAATCAGCTGCTTCTTTTATCATATTTTCGACTGTGTAAACAGAAGGCACAGCATGGATTGTCAATCCAAAGCTTTCCGCTCTTTGTTGGGCAACCGGTCCGATGCAAACAAAGAGGCAATCATGAATCCGGTCATCTAGTCCGCAGTCCTTAACAACCTCCATAAAATGATCTACGGTCGACGGACTAGTAAACGGAATGATATCAAGCCTTTTTTCTTGAAGCATTTGTGCCAACTTTGATTTACTCTCCTCAGGAAAAAAGGTTTCATAAACAATCATCTCTTCTACCCTGACTCCAATTTTCGTTAGCTCCGTTGCTATAAAGTCCCTCGCAAGATTTCCCTTTGGAAGTAAAACCTTCGTTCCTGCTTTCATCAGGGGAGAGAACTCTATCACAAATTCCTCTGCAACATATTTTGTTGGAATAAAGTCAACCTGTAATCCCTTTTCAGCTAATGCCAGTGCTGTTTTCTCACCAATAGCCGCTACTTTTTGCGGCAGCGGTGAACCTTTTGTCCAATAGGATAAAAAAGAGGCTACTGTTTCACTGCTCGTAAAAATGATCCAATCATATGTATGTAGCTTTTTCATTATGTCTTTCAGCTCTGTCGTTACCATTGTCGGTCTAAAAGCTAATAATGGAATTTCGACAGGGGTTCCGCCATATTTACGTACGACATCTGAAAAAGCTTTCGCCTGACTCTTTCCCCTTGGAACTAATACTGTTTTATTTTTTAGGGGGAGAGAGGTGGTCATCCCCGATCAAGCTCCTCTTTCACACTATCAATTAAATCCTTTGCACCTTTTTCAATTAATTTCTTCGCAAGCAGTTCACCAAGCTTGTCAGGGTTTTGACCGCTTAGCTGTTCTTTGTAAATCGTTTTTCCATCAGGTGATGCCACAAGTCCTGTTAATTCAATTTCATCTTGTTCATTTAGCTTCGCAAAGCCTGCAATCGGAACCTGACAGCCGCCTTCCATTTTATTCAAAAAGGATCTTTCAGCTAGAACCGTCTGTTTGGTTTTCATACATGTAAATTTATTCAAGAGTCCGAGTAATTCTTCATCATTTCCGCGGCACTCAATGGAAAGAGCACCTTGTCCCACTGCAGGCAGACAGATCTCCGGCTCCAAAAATTCAGTTACAACATCCTTTGCCCAGCCCATTCTAGAAAGACCAGCAGCAGCCAAAATAATAGCATCATACTCTTCCGTTTCTAGTTTAGCCAATCTCGTATCAATATTTCCCCGAATCCATTTAATCTCTAAATCAGGTCGTACGGCCAAAAGTTGCGCCCCTCTTCGCAAACTGCTTGTTCCAACAACAGCACCAGGCATTAACTCGTTAAATTTGACATGATTCTTTGATATTAATGCATCTCGATAATCTTCGCGCTCCGGAATACAGCCGATGACCAGGCCTTTTGGAAGAACGGCAGGCATATCCTTCATACTATGGACTGCCATATCGATTTCCTGATCAAGCATAGCCTGTTCGATTTCTTTAACAAACAAGCCTTTTCCACCTACTTTAGAAAGCGTAACATCCAAAATCTTATCGCCCTTTGTCACGATTTCCTTTACTTCAAAATCAAAAGAATCATCTAATTTTTTTAATTGCTCAATAACCCAATTTGTTTGCGTTAATGCAAGCTTGCTACGTCTTGAACCTACAATAATTTTCCTCATAAAGAGCCTCCTAGCTAGTCTACAACCAAATATGAAAGGATGAAATATTACCAATTAAAAAGAAGTTTATTAATAAAATGAGAAATGCAGCGACATTAAAGAGGGCAAGAGACTTTCCTGCTATCCCTCTTCTAATACGTAAATATAAATAGACACAGTATACAGCAAGAACAAACACGGAACCGATTATTTTTGGATCATACCATGATACATTTGGCAGCTTAATATAGGCCCATTGTGAACCAAGAATGACTCCAATCATCAGCATAGGTGCTCCAATTACATTTAATAGATAGGACATTTGTTCAAGCTTTGAGAGGTCTGAAATACGCCACAGTCTTTTTCCCCATTTTTTCCCTTTTAATAAATTATACTGCAATAAATATAAAAGAGAGAAGACAAATGACAAAGAAAAAGCACCATACGATAAAATCGCAGCTGTAATATGGATAAATAACAGTTCAGATACAAGCTGCTGTGCCTTTACCGTAGAATCAATTTGATCAGGTGCAAAAGTATGTATAACCATAAACATGAAACCAATTACATTTGTAAAGAACACAATGAAATCGACCCGAAGAAGACGGTTGATAATCAATGAAAGTGTAATAAGGATCCACACATAAAAATAAAGTCCTTCAAATATAGTCAGGACAGGAAATCGCCCGGTATTTACCATATAAAAGTACAAAAAAACCGATTGTAAAACCCAAACAAATGAAAGTAACCAGAAGGCAGTGCGGTTAGCCCTCCGGTTATGATGTAGAAAATCAATAAAATATAACAGCACACTAACAGCATACAGAATAACAGTCAATTCATGTAGCCTCGTCATATCGATATCAGTCATAGCTGCTATCCTCTTTATGATTGAAAGACAGGCTGGGATGAACGAACATTTACCGGTTTTTGTTCGGCCGCTTTTATTTCTCGCTGTTTTTCAACAAGTTCTTCTATATTAAAAATGGACATAAACAATTCTAATTTTTTATCTGCATCTTTAGAACCCGCTAATTCCTTTGCTTGTAAAATCGGATCCTTTAACATTTGATTGATGATACTCTTCGTATGTTTGTTTAATACTTTCATATCGCGATCACTTAAATGTGAAAGCTTTCTTTCCAGGCTGTTCATCGTTTCTGCCTGTATGGCTAAGGCCTTTTCACGCAGGGCCGATATAACCGGAACTACACCAAGCATATTTAACCATTGTTTAAAATCAACAATTTCCTGCTCAACCATCAAAGAAATAGTCTCAGCCGCTTTTTTACGCTCCTGCAGGTTAGCCTCCACAATTCCTTCTAAATCATCTATATCATAAAGGAAAACACTGTCCAGCTCACTTAGAGCAGGATCCAAGTCACGAGGTACGGCGATATCCACCATAAACAACGGCTTTCCTTTACGCTTTTTCTCGACAGTTTCAATCATTGCTTTTGTAATAACAAAATCCTTTGCACCAGTTGAACTAATTAATATATCTGCATCAATTAAGGCTGATTGCAATTCATTTAATGATCTTGCTTTTCCATTGAAACGAGTAGCTAATGATTCGGCTTTTTCAAAGGTACGGTTAATAACAGTGACCTTCTTTGCTCCATTTCCGTGCAAATTCTGAATCGCTAACTCGCCCATTTTTCCGGCGCCAATTATTAGAACATGTTTATTTTCAAGGGTACCAAAGATTTTCTTCGCAAGCTCAACCGCCGCATAGCTGACAGATACTGCATTCGCACCAATATCCGTTTCAGAATGAGCTCGTTTTGCAAGCGTAACAGCCTGTTTGAACAGCTGATTAAATACAGTACCAGTTGTATGTTCTTCTTGTGCTAATAGAAAGCTTGAACGAACCTGACCTAAAATCTGAGTTTCTCCAAGAACAAGTGAGTTCAAACCACAAGCAACTTTATATAGATGTTCAATTGCACCATCCTGTTCATAAATAAATAGAAATGGTGTAAATTCAGCCTGCTCAATATGAAACCATTCTGCTAAAAATTCTTTAATATAGTACCGTCCAGTGTGCAGTTGATCAACGACTGCATAGATTTCTGTCCGATTACATGTTGATAGAATGACATTTTCAAGAATGCTTTTTTTCGCACTCAATGTTTTCATCGCTTCCCCTAGCTGCGATGGTTCAAATGTCAATCGTTCTCGGATTTCTACTGGAGCCGTTTTGTGATTAATCCCAACGACAATAATATGCATGTTATTTTTATCCCCCTAAAAAAATAAGCATAATTCCCCTTACATCATTATAGCATGTGTAATATTTATATTTTTTACAAATATATGAATATATACTAAATTATCTTAATTATCTCATTTTCCATATGATAAGATATGATGAAAACCAACAAATTTTGCAGTTTATAGTCGGGTATTGTGGTAAGATATTTTATAATATACCTCTAGTATTTATGATATTTGCTAGGTTTCCTATATCAGTACAGTAACAAAAAAACAAATATTATTCAAGAAATCATTATTGGAAGGATTGTCAAATGAAAAACCAACGTATTTTCCCTGGTATCATTTTAATTGGCTTTGGAATTTTCTTTTTCTTGCAGCAAGCGAATCTTCCTCTATTTGCTGAATTTATGACCTGGCCGACTATTCTCATGATTGTTGGAATTGCCTTTTTATGTCAAGGCTATGGCGGCAAAGATTATGAGTCCATTTTACCCGGCGTTATACTAACTGGCTTTGGCTTCCACTTTCATGTTGTGAATCGTCTATCGATTTGGCCAAATGCACTCGGCGTCTTCATCTTAATTATTGCCCTTGGTTTTTTACTACGCTACCAGAAAACCAGAAACGGATTATTTCAGGGTGTATTATTTCTTTCCCTTTCAGGGCTGCTGCTTTTCTATAATCAAGTGATGAGCTGGTTTGGTCTATTAGAGCACAATATTACAGCCTATAGTAAATTTTGGCCGGTTGCCCTAATTCTTGTCGGTATCTACTTATTATTCCTCAAAAGTAAAAAATAAAAGCGGAACTTTATTGGTTCCGCTTTTTATATTACTCTTCTTCTTCTACTTGTTCTTCTAGTTCTTCTAGTTCTTCTCGCATATAGCTTTGCATAACTGACCAGGCTTGATCTTTTCCATAGCCTGTTTCCGCTGAAAAAAGGACAATTGTATCATTGGGGTCAAGTTCCAGCGTTTCTCTAGTTATTTTCATATGCTTCTGCCATTTTGCTTTTGGAATCTTATCTGCCTTTGTGTTAATGATAATGCAGGGGATATCATAATGCTTTAAAAATTGGTACATCATGACGTCATCTGCGGTTGGCGGATGTCGCAAATCTATAATTAACACGACTGCTTTTAATTGCTCTCTAGATGTCAAATACGTCTCAATCATTCGGCCCCATGCAGCACGCTCCGTTTTTGAAACACGAGCATAGCCATATCCTGGTACATCCACAAAATAAAAATTTTCATTAATTAAATAGAAATTTAATGTTTGTGTTTTTCCTGGTTTAGAGGAGGTCCGCGCAAGATTCTTACGATTCAATAATTTATTAATAAATGACGATTTTCCAACGTTTGAGCGGCCGGCTAATGCAAATTCCGGTAAAAACTCACTAGGATATTGATCAGGCTTAACAGCACTTATGACAATATCAGCACTTTTTATTTTCATTCCTGTTCCTCGCTTTTTAGTGCATGCTTCAGCACTTCATCAACGTGGGAAACTAGTACAAACTCTAATTCTTCCCTAACGCTTTCCGGTATATCATCTAAATCCTTTTCATTTTCCCTTGGACAAATGATTTTAGTTAATCCAGCTCTGTGTGCACTTAATGTTTTTTCTTTGAGCCCGCCAATTGGCAACACTCGTCCGCGAAGTGTAATTTCGCCTGTCATTCCTACTTCTTTGCGGATTGGTTTGCCCGTTAAAGCAGAAGCTAGCGCGGTTGCCATCGTAATTCCCGCAGACGGACCATCCTTCGGTACTGCTCCTTCTGGTACATGAATATGAATATCGTTTTTCTCATGGAAGTCAGGATCAATTCCAAGCTCTGTTGCCTTTGAACGGATATAACTAAAAGCAGCCTGTGCTGATTCCTTCATCACATCGCCCAATTTCCCTGTTAGAACCAGCTTTCCTTTACCAGGTGACAGAGATACTTCAATCTGTAATGTATCACCGCCAACTGTTGTATAAGCAAGACCTGTAGCAACACCTACTTGATCTTCAAGCTCTGCCTGGCCGTAATGGAACATTTTCTTGCCGAGAAATTCTTCTACATTATGTTCCGTAATAACCACTTTCTTCTTCTCTTCAGAAACAATAATTTTAGCTGTTTTCCGGCAAATACCCGCTAGCTTTCGCTCGAGTCCCCTTACACCCGCTTCTCGTGTATAATAACGGACGATGTTTAGAATTCCCTCATCACGAATTTGCAGCTGTGCTTTTGTTAAGCCATGCTCTTTTATTTGCTTTGGCAGCAGATGGTCTTTGGCAATATGAAGCTTTTCCAGCTCCGTATAGCCAGCAATTGAAATGATCTCCATACGGTCACGAAGCGGACCCGGTATTGTACCTAAATCATTCGCTGTGGCGATAAACATAACCTTTGAAAGGTCATAGGTTTCCTCTATATAATGATCACTGAAATTATGATTCTGCTCTGGATCGAGAACCTCAAGCATAGCAGAGGATGGATCCCCGCGAAAATCACCAGACATTTTATCAATTTCATCTAATAAAAAGACGGGGTTAATCGTACCTGCCTTTTTCATACCTTGAATAATCCGGCCCGGCATCGCACCAACATAGGTTCTCCTATGGCCGCGGATTTCTGACTCATCCCTGACCCCACCAAGAGAAACACGGACAAAGTTACGATTTAAAGAGGTAGCAATCGAACGAGCAAGACTGGTCTTACCAACCCCTGGAGGACCAGCCAGGCACAGAATCGGTCCCTTTAAGGAGTTTGTCAGCTTTTGTACTGCCAAATATTCAAGCACACGCTCTTTGACCTTTTCTAACCCAAAATGATCCCGATTCAAAATTCGCTCCGCTTTTTCAATATCGATATCATCTTCTGTGGCATTTGACCATGGTAGTGAGATTAGCCAATCAATATAATTTCGGATGACTGCACTTTCAGCAGAGCTTGATGGAACCTTTTCGTAACGATCCAATTCCTTTAATGCCGCTTGTTTAACGTGCTCAGGCATGCCAATGCTTTCAATTTTCTCTGTCAGCTCGGCTATTTCGCCTGACTTTCCATCCTTATCACCAAGCTCTTTTTGAATTGCCTTCATCTGCTCACGCAAATAATATTCCTTTTGCGTGCGTTCCATTGACTTTTTAACTCTCTGCCCAATTTTCTTTTCGAGATTCAATACTTCTTTTTCATTATGAATGATTTCAATAACCCGATTCATCCGATCCTTTACATCGGTAAGCTCTAATATATCTTGTTTTTCTTTAAGCTTTAATGGTAGATGGGACGCTATGATATCAGCCATACGGCCAGGTTCTTCTATATCACTGACAGATGAATACGTCTCGGCAGAGATTTTTTTTGATACTTTTATGTATTGCTCAAAATACTCAAGCATGGTTCTCATTAATGCTTGATCTTCGGAATCAATCGTCTCTTGGTCTTCATATGTTCTCAAACGAACTAGGAAATAGTTCGGTTCATCAATATACTCAACAATTTCAGCCCGCTTTAAGCCTTCAATTAATACACGAATGGTACCGTTTGGAAGCTTTAGCATTTGTTTTACCTTCGTTAACGTTCCAACCTGATAAAGGTCATCTTCCTCAGGTATGTCAATTGACAAATCCTTTTGCGTCGTTAAAAAAATAAGATGATTGTCAACCATTGCTTTTTCTAACGCTTGCACTGACTTATCACGGCCAACATCTAAATGGAGTACCATTGTCGGATAAACAAGCAATCCACGAAGCGGCAGCAACGGGACAATTACTTCTTCACTATTTGCCATTCCTTACACCCCCATATGGTTAGTTTTCCATATATCACTAACATTTTCCTTTTAAACAATTTTATCTTATTTAGGTCCACGTGTCTAATAAGGTGGATGCTTGTCAAAAGATAGTATGAGTCCTACCCCATTCTCCTTTACAGGAGGTACATAATAAAGCTTCGCCTTGTCCACAAAGGAACAAACCGAAGCTTCCATTTATTATTCTGCCATAAGGAATTAATCCATTGTCATTTGTCTTTCGTTCTTTATTCTGGTTAGGAATTACTTTTCAAGAACAAGCTCATTAAATGCTTTCCTTTTTTGTCATCTCAATAGCAGATGCAGAAATAGATTGTTCAGAGCTGAACTCTTTTCTTAAAGCAATGTCAAACACTTCATTGATATGGGTAACAGGAATAATCTCAATATCCTTTATCTCCTGTAAAATCGTTTGCATGTTGTCCTTCGGAATAATCACTTTATTTACACCGGCTTTTTTCGCCGCCTTCACCTTCGGATAGACTCCACCGATTGGCTTCACATTTCCATGAATGCTGATTTCGCCGGTCATGGCTACTTTGCTGTCAATTGGAAGCTTGTAAATGGCTGAGTAAATTCCAGTAGCCATTGCGATTCCAGCAGACGGACCGTCGATCGGTACTCCGCCGGGAAAATTCACATGGATATCAAATTCATCTGCAGGTACTCCCATTGACCGCAGTACGGTAATAACGTTTTCAATAGAGCCCTTGGCCATACTTTTACGTCGGATTGATTTCCCACTATTTCCAATGCTTTCTTCTTCCACAATTCCAGTGATATTAATACTGCCATTCTTTTTCGCCGGGATGACTGTCACTTCAATCTCAAGCAGCATACCTGTATTAGGTCCATGAACGGCAAGCCCATTCACAAGTCCGACAGCAGACTCATCGTTAACCTTTCGCTCCATTCTTGGACTAAGCTGGCTAGAGTGGACAACCCACTCAATATCCTCTTCTTTTATGTATTGACGATCCTCTGTAATAGCAAGTCCGGCAGAAAGCTGAATCATATTGACAGCTTCGCGGCCATTCCGGGCATAGGAGGACAAAATGCCAATCCCTTTCTCGCTAATTTGCATACTGACTTTATCAGCTGCTTTTTTTCCAACCGTTGCAATTTCCTCTTCGGTTAATTCACGGAAAAAAACCTCCATACACCGTGAGCGAATAGCTGGTGGAATTTCACTTGGCGTTCTCGTTGTTGCACCAATTAAACGGAAGTCTGCCGGAAGTCCATTCTTAAATATGTCATGAATATGATTTGGAATTTGTACATTTTCCTCATTATAGTAGGCACTCTCTAAAAATACTTTACGGTCCTCAAGTACCTTTAATAGCTTATTCATTTGAATGGGGTGAAGCTCCCCAATTTCATCAATAAACAAAACCCCGCCGTGCGCATTTGTTACGGCACCCTGCTTTGGCTGAGGAATGCCGGCTTGTCCCATCGCCCCTGCACCTTGGTAGATAGGATCATGTACGGAACCAATTAATGGGTCTGCAATCCCTCTTTCATCAAACCTCGCAGTAGTCGCATCAAGTTCAACAAAAACTGAGGACTGTTGAAAAGGGGATTTGGAATTCTTTTTTGCTTCCTCTAATACAAGTCTAGCTGCAGCAGTTTTCCCTACACCGGGAGGACCATAAACGATCACATGCTGTGGATTGGGACCGCATAACGCAGCCTTCAGTGACTTTATTCCATCCTCTTGTCCGACAATATCATGAAAGCTCGCTGGGCGTACTCTTTCAGATAATGGTTCACTTAGCTTAATCTCTCTCAACTTTCTTAACTGGTCCATTTCCTTTTTCGATTCTCGGTCAATCGATACCTTCTGGGTACGCTGATTTTTTAATAAGTTCCAAAAATATACCCCTATCACAACACCGAAAAATAATTGTATAAACAAGACAATACCCGTCCAACTCATCGTATTCCCTCCTGCAAATTAATACTGGGTGATATTTGCTAGTATCTCCTTCACTTAGCAGGAATAAACAAATTTTCTTAGACGTAGGAAAAGTTGCAATAAAAAAACCAAACCGAAATTAAAATGTACCCTATAGAGTAGACACATAAAAAAAGTCTACCCATAGGGTACTTTTTTGTATAATTAAGAAATACAACTAGAGAATTAACACGGAGACGGGGAAATTATGAGTAAAAAGATTTTCACAGACAAAGAGATCAAGCAGCTATCAATTAGTCCTTACGTTAAATCTGTAAGTTCAAAGGGAATTACTTACACCGATGAATTTAAGCATATTTTTATAGCTGAAAAAGAGAAAGGTAAATTTGCGATAGATATATTTGAAGATTGTGGGTTTGATGTAGATGTTTTAGGAAAAGACAGAGTTAGATCTGCCGGTAAGAGATGGATAAAAGCATACAATAACAACGGGATTCATGGTCTTCGTGATACTAGATCAGAGAATTCAGGAAGGCCTAGGGAAAAGGAGCTTACACTGGAGGAGCAAAATGCAAGAATTTTTTAATAATTCATTTTCTGCCTTTAATAAGTTAATTTGTGCTTCCAAATCAAAAATATATTCTTATTCGTTCAGTAATTGAAAAATATCAATTAAAACATATGGTGAGCTATCTATGTAAAGTTGCCGGTGTTTCAAGAAGTGGTTATTATAATTATTTCTCAATAAAGTCACAACAACAGAGAACGCAAAAAGATAAAAAGGATGAGGAAGTAAAGGAGAAAATCTTAAAAGCATACCGATTTAAAAATCGTAAGAAAGGGGCACGCCAAATTAAAATGACCTTGGCGGGTCAGTTTAATATTGTCTACAATTTGAAACGCATACGGAGAATTATGAAGAAGTACGGAATTATATGCCCGATTAGAAAGGCAAATCCATACAAACGAATAATGAAAGCTACACAGGAACATCGAGTTGTACCAAATCTTCTTAAAAGGGAATTTAAGCAAGGAGTTCCGTGGAAGGTCCTCCTCACAGATATCACATATCTTCACTTTGACAAAGGCCAGAGAGCTTACTTATCCACAATAAAGGACAGTTCAACTGGTGAAATCTTAGCCTATCATGTTTCAGATCGAATGACCATTGACTTAGCGACAGATACCCTCTTAAAACTAAAGAAAAACAGGCATTTTAAGAAAGTAAAGAATGCTTTCATTCATTCAGACCAAGGTGTTCATTACACACATCCTGACTTTCAAAAAATGGTGAAAAAGTTAGGATTACTTCAGTCTATGTCCCGAAGAGGAAACTGTTGGGATAACGCCCCTCAAGAATCATTCTTTGGCCATCTAAAAGATGAAGCCTCTATTAAAACATGTACAACGTTAGATGAATTAAAGAAGGAAATAAAGCAATATATGATTTATTACAATCATTATAGGTATCAATGGAATTTAAAAAAGATGACCCCTGTTCAATACAGAGATCATCTTCTTAAAGCAGCATAGGCTTTTTTAAAATGTCCTTTACAAAGGGTACACTTTAAATCGGTTTGGTTTTTTAAAAATTATGCAGATGTCTTTCTTTTTTCTTCTACGATTGTTCCATCAGTAAGGATTAACTTAGGATCCATTTTATCTGTAACAGTTTCCTTTGTAATGATACATTTTGAAATATCATCACGTGATGGAAGCTCATACATGACATCAAGCATGATGCCTTCAATAATGGAACGTAATCCACGAGCTCCAGTTTTTCTTTCAATAGCCTGTTTAGCTATTTCAAGCAGGGCTCCTTCTTCAAACTCAAGCTCAACATCATCAAGCTCAAGCATTTTTTGATATTGCTTCACTAAAGCATTTTTTGGTTTTGTTAAGATTTCAATTAACGCTGCTTCATCAAGTTGTGACAAGCTTGCAATAATTGGTAAACGTCCGATGAACTCCGGAATTAAACCAAATCGTAAAAGGTCTTCTGGTAAAACTTTTGAAAGCAGATCCTTTTGCTCAATTTCCTGTTCTTTTAAGTCAGAACCAAAACCAATTACCTTTTGGCCAAGACGGCGCTTAATGATCGTCTCGATTCCGTCAAAGGCACCACCGCAAATAAATAAAATATTGGTTGTGTCGATTTGGATAAATTCTTGATGTGGGTGCTTTCTGCCGCCTTGCGGTGGAACACTCGCAACTGTTCCTTCCAAAATTTTCAACAAGGCCTGCTGTACACCCTCACCTGATACATCTCTTGTGATGGATGGATTTTCAGACTTACGAGCAATTTTGTCAATCTCATCAATATAGATAATTCCCTTTTCCGCTTTTTCAACATCATAATCCGCTGATTGAATAAGCTTTAGAAGAATGTTTTCAACATCTTCTCCAACATATCCAGCCTCAGTTAATGAAGTTGCATCAGCGATTGCAAATGGAACATTAAGGATACGCGCTAATGTTTGCGCTAACAAAGTTTTACCGCTACCTGTCGGACCAATCATTGCAATATTACTTTTTGCTAGTTCAACTTCGTCGATTTTACTATTTGAGTTAATACGCTTGTAATGGTTATAAACCGCTACTGATAAAGACTTTTTCGCTTGATCTTGTCCAATTACATACTCATCTAGTATTTCACGAATCTCTGCTGGCTTTGGTACATCTTTAAATTCGATTTCTTCTTCTGTACCTAATTCTTCTTCAACAATTTCAGTACACAGTTCAATACATTCGTCACAAATATAAACGCCTGGTCCTGCAACTAATTTGCGCACTTGTTCCTGTGTTTTGCCACAGAATGAGCACTTCAATTGTCCCTTTTCGTCATTAAACTTGAACAATATTTTCACCCCTTGAATAACTTTTATGTAATCTATAACTAACGTGGTTCACTCGCAATATATTGAGTATGTTACTATTTATTGAATTGTAACACATTTTATGAAAATACAGGAAATAATAACTCTTCAAGGTATGCAAATTAGCGGAAGGTTTAGATTGCGAATGATCCGTTACCCATAATATGTAATATAATCAGCTTCAATCTTATATGTATTATATATATTCCTGTATGTTCAATTTAAAACCTTCGCAAAGAGTTACTTTTATTTATTATATGTATTTTACCATAATATAAAACAAGGTACGATAAAATCGCACCTTGTTTTTCATAATCGTTGAAATTAAGCTTTTGCTTCAACAGTTTTACTGTTGTCAACTAAGAACTTAACTGTATTTCTTGCTTGAAGATCGCTCTTAAGTCCGTCTAGGCTTCCAAGCGCTTTTTTGATATTATCAACAGTCATGTTATACATTCCTGCCATTTTTTCTAGCTCTTCATTGATTTCTTCTTCTGATACTTCGATATTTTCAGCTTTTGCAACTGCTTCAAGAGTAAGGCTTCCACGAACGCGTTGTACAGCTTCATCATTCATTTGTTCACGAAGTGCTTCCTCGTTTTGACCTGAGAATTGGAAGTATAGTTCAAGATTCATACCTTGCATTTGTAAACGTTGTTCAAATTCTTGAAGCATACGATCTACTTCATTATTAATCATCACTTCAGGAACATCAATTTCAGCATTTGCAGTTGCTTTTTCAACTACAGCATCTTGAATATGGTGTTCTGCTTGATGCTTTTTGTCATGCTCTAAACGAGATTTAATTTTTTCTTTTAACGCATCTAGTGTTTCAACTTCATCATCTACATCTTTAGCAAATTCATCATCAAGCTCTGGAAGTTCTTTTCCTTTAATTTCGTGAACTGTTACTTTGAATACAGCTGGTTTTCCAGCTAATTCAGCAGCATGGTATTCCTCAGGGAATGATACTTCAACGTCTTTAGATTCACCAGCAGCTAGTCCAACTAATTGCTCTTCGAAGCCTGGAATGAATTGACCTGAACCAAGTTCTAATGAATAGTTTTCAGCTTTTCCGCCTTCGAACGCTTCACCGTCTACAAAGCCTTCAAAATCCATAACAACTGTATCGCCGTTTGCAGCTTTTCCTTCTTCTTTCACAACAAGCTCAGCTTGCTTTTCTTGTAACGCTTTGATTTCGCTGTCAACATCTTCGTCTGTTACAGTTGTATCAAATGCTTCTACTTCAAGTCCTTTATATTCGCCTAACTTTACTTCTGGTTTAACAGTAACCTTTGCAGTAAAGATGAATGTTTTTCCTTTTTCAATTTGCTCTACATCGATTTCAGGGCGGTCAACTGGCTCAATTCCAGTCTCATCAATAGCCGCTGAATATGCTTCTGGAAGCATTAAATCGATAGCATCTTGGTAAAGTGATTCAACACCGAAACGCTTTTCAAATAACGGACGAGGCATTTTACCTTTACGGAAGCCTGGTACATTTACTTGCTTAACTACTTTTTGGAATGCAGAATCTAAGCTCTTGCTTACTGTTTCTGCATCTACTTCAACTGTCAGAACCCCTTGGTTCCCTTCTAGCTTTTCAAATTTTGCAGACATACTTTATTTTCCCTCCAACAATCTATTTCATTTACATTTACTAGCGAAATGATGAAAATGAATATATTTAATATTTCAATCATATTCTAATAGTAATATGATTTTTTTCACAAAAGCACCACTACATTATAACACAGGTTGTCTCTGTTTCAACAGGCAGACTTAAAGATTAGGATAAGAAATTTCTTCAATCATGCGTATAAATGAGTCTGCTTTGCTCAAATCAGCTTGTAAAACCTCGTATTCTTCCCTTAATTCCCACTCTGTATCATGATTTCCAAAATACTCATTTCCTAATACATGGTAGGCTGCCGCCCAGGCTTCGATCGTAATTGACTCCAGGTCAAACGGGTAAAGCATAAAAAATTGTCGTTCTACTAATGCTTTAATATGGCCATATAGAACCGGATCCTCGTGTTGCAGTCTTTGTCCAATCATGGAAATAATTTCCTCAAACTGCTCGTTCTCTGTAATATTGGGTAACTGCTCCGGAATAACACTTATCCTTTGATTGAATTTCTGAATTTCCACCGGTTTATCATATTCCTGCTCTTTTAACACATTTAGCAGCAGTGTTTTAAAGAAAGCACTCCCATCTTTTGACTGGAGATAGCTAGTAATTTCATTCACAAAGGGGCGGATGTTTTTGTTGTTCAGTTCACCAGCAAGCATCATCTGCTCCTCCGGATTAGTATAATGAAACAAATCGATGGTCTTGTTTAGCCATCTATCCTCAGCCGGTTCTGTATGACTTAAATCAACCGGATTTTCTAGCATCCTTTGACTAAAATCAAGCAAACGATAAAAATGTTCTAGTTTGTCAGCAGGAATTTTATCTTCTACTATTAATCCCTCAATAGCAGCAACAACTTCTTCGTATTTATGCAGCTGAACTAAATACATAATATAGATATTCATAATTTCTATATCATTACCAATTCCCTCTTGCAGCATTTGATCGACTAAAGCCACCGCTTTTTCTATCAATCCTGCATCAAAATAAGCTAATAAGAGCCCAATATGACTATCACTGTTTGTTGAATCTAACCTGGTCGCATGTTCGAGCAGTTCAATTGCTTCATAATAATTTTCCTGTCGGAGATTTTCTAACCCTTTTTCCACCAGTCTTTGCTCTAAACCAGGAAAAGAAACAATTTTACCCTTTTTACGTTTTTCATTATCCATACTTATCAGCCTCACCGATTTAACTTAGGCTAGTGTAGCATAAGAAAAAAATGAAAGTAAACTTTTATTCTAATGAAACTAAAAATTCCAAAGAAAAATCCACAGATAAAACTGTGGATTTTTTTAAAATTGTATAAGAATGTGATTACTTAACAGGTGTATGTTCTTGTTCATATTTTGAAATGGCATCATCTAGCTGAAGAGTAATTTCAATTTCATCCCAGCCATTAATAAGCATATTCTTCCAATATGGTGAAACTGAGAATGAAGCGTTAAAGCCCTGATTATCAGAAAGCTTTTCATCCTCAAGATTAATTGTTAATTCATAAGGCTGATTTTTTGCAGCATTTAATAAATATTCCACTTTTTCTTTTTCAAGTTTAATTGGCAGCATGCCATTTTTTAAACAGTTTTGAAAAAAGATATCTGCAAATGATGGAGCAATCACAGCTTTGAATCCAAAATCCTGTAATGCCCATGGTGCATGCTCACGAGAAGACCCGCAGCCGAAATTCTCATTTGCAACTAGAATGGATGCTCCTTGATTCTCAGGCTGATTTAATTCAAAATCAGGATTTAACGTTCCATCCTCTAGAAAGCGCCATCCGTAAAAAACAAATTGTCCAAATCCCGTTTTTTCAATACGTTTTAAAAATTGTTTTGGGATGATTTGGTCTGTATCGACATTTACCCGATCAAGGGCAACTGCTTTTCCTGTAAGTGTTTTAAAACCGCTCATAGTGTTCCCCCCTTAGTTCAATATCTCTGATTTACGAACATCAACAAATTTTCCATGAAGTGCAGCGTTTGCCGCCATTGTAGGACTTACTAAATGCGTTCTAGCACCTGCACCTTGTCTTCCTTCAAAGTTGCGGTTTGATGTAGAAGCACAGTGTTCACCAGCAGGTACAACATCATTATTCATACTTAAACACATGCTGCAGCCAGATTCGCGCCATTCAAAGCCTGCATCAATGAAGATTTTATCTAATCCTTCTTGTTCCGCCTGTAATTTGACCTGCTGTGATCCAGGTACGACTAATGCGCGAACAGATGGGTGTACTTTATTTCCTTTTGCTATTTCTGCAGCAGCACGAAGATCTTCAATACGGGAGTTTGTACAGGATCCGATGAATACATGCTGAATTTCAATGTCTGAAATCTTTTGTCCTTCTTTTAATCCCATATACTGCAATGCATTTGCTAATGCTTTTTTATCAGTTTCCGTAGCGCAATCAGCAAGAGTTGGAATACTTTCACTGATTTTCGCTGTCATCGAAGGATTCGTTCCCCAGCTGACCATTGGCTCGATATCAGAAGCATCAATTTCAATCACTGTGTCATATACAGCATCCTCATCAGAAGCAAGCTCTTTCCAAGCTTCTACTGCTTGATCAAAGTTTTCTGGTGCATATTTTCTTCCTTTTATATACGCAAAGGTTGTTGCGTCTGGTGAAACAAGACCTGCTCTTGCTCCGCCTTCAATAGACATATTACAGATTGTCATTCGTTCGTCCATTGACATATTGCGAATTGCCTCACCGCAATATTCAATAATATGACCAGTTCCAAAGTCAATGCCATGCTTGGCAATAACATAAAGAATGACGTCTTTTGCCGATACTCCCTCAGAAAGCTTCCCTTTAAAATCAAGCTTCATTGTTTTTGGCTTTGTTTGCCAAAGCGTTTGAGTCGCTAAACAATGCTCTACTTCACTTGTACCGATACCAAAAGCAATTGCACCAAATGCACCATGTGTAGATGTATGGCTATCACCGCAGACAATTGTTTTTCCAGGCTGTGTTAAACCAAGCTCAGGTCCGATTACATGGACGATACCTTGATCAGGACTATCAATTCCGGCTAACGGTACACCGAATTCCTTACAGTTTTTCTCTAATGTTGTCATTTGGTTCTTTGCCACTTCATCATCAATAACCGTACGATTTACAGTAGGGATATTATGGTCCATTGTTGCGAATGTTTTATCAGGCCGTCTTACTTTCCTATTTTTCATACGTAATCCGGAAAATGCCTGAGGTGATGTTACTTCATGAACTAAATGTAAATCAATGTATAGTAGATCCGGCTTTCCCTCTTCTTGATGGACAATATGCTTGTCCCAAACTTTATCAATAATTGACTTTCCCATTCGATTTCCCCCCTCAAGTTGCTTTGCGATACTATTATCATAGAATAATATTTCGACTATGACAATTTATAATTTTTAGTAATTTCTATATATTTAAAGTGCCTTCTTTACTTCTTCGATCATTTCTGTTGTTGATACTCGAGTTTTTCCTTCTGACATGATGTCCCCTGTTCTAAACCCTGCATCAAGAACCTGATTGACGGCTTTTTCAATAACCGCCGCTTCTTCATCTAATCCAAAAGAAACCTTCAGCATCATGGCAGCAGAAAGGATTGTTGCTAATGGATTGGCAATGTTTTTCCCTGCGATATCAGGAGCGGAGCCATGAATTGGTTCATAAAGATATGGACCTTCCTCTGAAATACTTGCAGATGGAAGCATACCTAATGAGCCTGTTAAGACAGACGCTTCATCACTTAAAATATCACCAAACATATTCTCTGTTACAACAACATCAAATTGCTTAGGATTACGGACTAGTTGCATGGCACCATTATCAACAAGCATATGCTCAAGTGTAATTTCCGGATAGTCCTTGCTGATTTCGATAGCTACCTCGCGCCATAAACGGCTAGATTCCAATACATTCGCTTTATCAACAGATGTTACTTTTTTCTGTCTAGTTTTCGCTAATTCGAAGGCTTGTCGCACAACACGTTCAATTTCATCTCTTTCATAATAAAGCGTGTCAACAACCGCTTCTTTTCCATTCACTTCCCTGCGTTCTCTTGGCTTACCAAAATAAATGCCACCTGTTAATTCTCTAACCATCAGCATATCTACACCTTCAATAATCTCTTTTCTAAGCGGTGAAGAGTCTGCTAAACTAGCAAAATAGGTTGTTGGACGTAAATTAGCAAACAGGTTTAACTCTTTACGAATCTGTAGTAATCCTTGTTCAGGACGAAGATGAACAGGTATTGTATCCCACTTAGGACCGCCGACAGCTCCTAGAAGAACAGCATCGCTTTCCTTACAGATTTTGATGGTTTCTTCCGGAAGTGGAACTCCAGTTGAATCATATGCTGATCCGCCAATTTCTCCAAAAGTGAAAGAAAATTGATGATTATAACGTTCGCCTACTGCTTTTAAAACTTCAATCGCCCCTTGAACGACTTCCTTACCGATCCCGTCTCCTGGTAATACTGCGATTTTTTTATCCATGACAATTCCTCCACATATCCTGTCAAATTTTTCAGAAATATCTATAAAATAAGGCTGACCGTAAAGAGTTTGACATCTGCATTCGAACATTACAGCTTTTGTCATCTTCTCTTCCTAAGTCAGCCTTTTCTATTCTTTTTTACTTAACTAACTCTGAATCAGAAGATTCTTTTATATACAGGACTCTGTTAATTGCATTAAGATAAGCCTTTGCAGATGCTTCAATTACATCTTGGGCAAGACCTCGTCCACTTGTATCCATTCCTGCACAGCGCATCTTTACAAATACCTGTGCAAGCGCATCTCTTCCTGCTCCGACTGATTGAATACGATAATCTAATAAATTAACGTGTTCATCTACCATTTCTTCTAAGGTATTATATACAGCTTCAACACTGCCTTTTCCAATACCTGTTTTGGTAATGTCTTCATTGTTGCGTCCAGAAAGAGTTATTGTTGCAGAGTGTTCATTCCCTTTACTTTGGACTTCAATAGACAGCAATTGGTAATATTGATCTTCTTTGGAGATCTTTTTTTCCAAAACCAGTGCAGTTAAATCATCATCCGTCATTTCCTTTTTACGGTCAGCAAGGTCTTTAAAGGCAGCAAATAATTCGCTGATTTCCTCTTCCTCAACGACCAAACCAAGCTCATCTAAACGATTTTTAAAGGCATGACGTCCTGAGTGTTTTCCAAGCACTAGATTATTTGAAGCAAATCCAACTAATTCAGGTGAAATGATTTCATATGTTGACTTTTCTTTTAACACTCCATCCTGGTGGATACCGGATTCGTGAGCAAAAGCATTGGCACCAACTACTGCTTTGTTGGCAGGCACGATCATACCTGTTAATTTGCTCACCACACTGCTTGTGCGGCTGATTTCCTGTAAATTCAGACGAGTTTCAGCATTGTAATAATCCTTACGAATTCGAAGCGCTAAAGCTACTTCTTCTAAGGCTGTATTTCCTGCTCTTTCACCAATACCATTGATTGTACCTTCAACCTGTGTGGCACCATTCTCAATAGCCGCAAGTGAATTTGCAACTGCCATACCTAAATCATCATGGCAATGTGTAGAAAGATCAACTTTATTAATAGAAGGAACATTTTCCTTTAAGTATTTAAATATTTGACCGTAATCATATGGCGTACCATAACCAACAGTATCAGGAATATTGATGACATGTGCACCAGCTTGAATTACCTTTTCAACAATTTCAGCTAAAAAAGGTAGTTCTGTCCGACTTGCATCTTCAGCAGACCACTGAACAACAGGAAATTTAGCAACAGCATATTTCACAGCTTCAACTGATGCTTCTATAACCTGTTCCTTTGTCATCTTAAGCTTATATTCACGGTGAATCGGAGAAGTAGCTAAGAAAATATGAAGTCGAGGGTTAACGCCGTCCTTTAATGATTCCCAAGCAATATCCATATCTCTTTGCACACAGCGTGCTAATCCTGTTACCGTAGAATTTTTTATTGTTTGAGCGATTTTTTGGACAGAGGAAGCATCACCTTTTGAGGCTGCAGGAAAGCCAGCCTCAATGATATCTACATTTAAACGTTCTAATTGTTTCGCAATTTCTAGTTTTTCGGAAAAATTAAGATTGACGCCTGGAGTTTGTTCTCCGTCTCTAAGTGTCGTATCATAAATCTTAATTTTTTGCACTACCCACCACTTCTTTCTGTTTAGCGTCGTTTACGAAAGGCATCATTTTTCTTAATTCACGACCAACAACTTCGATTTGATGCTCATTTTCACGTGCGTTGATTGCATTAAACATTGCGCGGTTAGATTGGTTTTCAAGAATCCATTCTTTCGCAAATCTACCTGTTTGGATATCAGTTAATACTTCCTTCATTTTTGCTTTAGCAGAAGCATCTACTACACGTGGTCCGCTTACGAAGTCACCCCATTGAGCTGTATCTGAGATAGAGTAGCGCATGTTTGACATGCCTCCTTCATAGATAAGGTCAACGATTAACTTCATTTCATGTAAACATTCGAAGTAAGCAACCTCTGGCTGGTAACCAGCTTCTACTAGAGTTTCAAAACCAGCTTTGATTAGAGATGTTAAACCTCCGCAAAGTACTGCTTGCTCACCAAATAGATCTGTTTCTGTTTCTTCTTTAAATGTTGTTTCGATAGCTCCAGCACGTAAAGAACCGATTGCTCTTGCATATGATAAAGCTAATTCTTTTGCATTACCAGTTACATCTTGATAAATAGCAAAGATTGCAGGTACGCCAGCGCCTTCAGTGTATGTTCTTCTTACTAGGTGTCCTGGTCCTTTAGGAGCTACTAGTAAAACATCACAATCTGCTGGTGGTACGATTTGGCTGAAATGAATGTTGAAGCCGTGAGCAAACATTAATGCTTGACCTTTTAAGTTTGGCTCGATTTCTTCTTTATATACTTTTGACTGTTGCTCATCTGGTAATAGAATCATAACTACATCAGCTTTAGCTGTTGCCTCAGCAACTGAATAAACTTCAAATCCAGCTTCAACTGCTTTATCCCATGACTTTCCTTTACGAAGACCGATGATGCAATTTACTCCGCTCTCTCTCATGTTTTGTGAATGAGCATGACCCTGTGAACCAAATCCAATTACTGCTACTGTTTTTCCATTTAAAAATTCTGCGTTTGCGTCTCCGTTATAATACATTTTTGCCATTGTTAATACTCCCTCTCTAGTTACATATTTTGTTAGAATAATTGTTTGATTATTTACTTGCTTTATTTTTATTATAAATTTAAATCCTGGTTGGAGTAAAATTCCAAACAAGCTTTTTACCAAATCTTAAGTACAGCTTACACAATGGAGAACTTTTGAGAATTGGATTGCAATTGCATTCCTCTAGGAAATGCCGTTGTGCCTGTTCTAGCCAGTTCCTTAATGCCATATGGCTTTATTAGTTCAATAAATGCTTCAATTTTTTCGGATTCGCCTGTTATTTGAATCACAATACTCTCTTTACTTACATCAACTACTGAAGCACGAAACGGTTCAATGAGTGAGTAAATCTCATTTCGATTATTGGGCAATGTAGGTACTTTAATTAAAGCCAGCTCTCTAGAAACAATTGATTGATCTGTAATATCAACTACCTTTAACACATCAATTTGCTTATTTAATTGCTTCGTTATTTGTTCAATAATACTTTCATTTTCGACTTGAACAACACAGGTAATTCTAGAAACGTCTTCAATTTCAGATAGTCCTACAGAGATACTTTCAATATTATAGTTTCGCTTAGAAAAAAGATTGGTAATTCTGTTAAGAACCCCAGGACGATTCAGAACGGTTAAACTAATAATCCTTTTTATCATGGCTTAACACCTACCATTTCATGTAGTCCTTTTCCTGATGCAATCATTGGATAAACTAATTCTTTAGGATCAATTCTGAAGTCTAATACAACTGGTTCATCATTATGAAGAACTTCATTTAGAACAGCTTCTGCTTCTTCATTTGTATTAATTTGATAGCCTTTAATCCCGTATGCATCTGCTAGCTTCACAAAATCAGGCTGGCCAGGAATTAAACTGTGCGCATAGCGTTCTTTATAGAATAGCTCCTGCCATTGTCTAACCATTCCAAGGGCCATATTATTTAGAATCACCATTTTAATAGGCAAATTATGTTCTCTGATTACTTGAAGTTCTTGCGTACACATTTGGAATCCACCATCACCTGAAACTAGGACAACTGTGGAATCAGGTGCAGCGATTTGAGCACCGATACTTGCCGGAAGACCAAATCCCATTGTACCTAAACCACCGGATGTAACCCACTTATCTGCTTTATTTAATGGATAATATTGAGCTGCCCACATTTGATGCTGCCCAACATCAGTTACAACAATAGCTTCACCGTTTGTTTTTTCATGAATCATTTCCAGCACTTTTTGCGGCTTTAAGTTTTCTTGATCTTCCTTGTTGTAGTGGTAAGGATATTCTTTATTCCAATTTTGGATGGTCTCAAGCCACTCTTTATTCTCCGGCTGTTTACCTTCCTGAGCAATCAATTGCTTTAATGCCTCTTTAGCATCGGCAACAACAGGTATTTTAGTCGGTACATTTTTTCCAATCTCAGCTGGATCGATATCAATATGAGCAACTACGGCATTGGGAGCAAAATGTTCTAGATTGCCTGTTAAACGATCATCAAAACGAGCTCCAATGTTCAATAGTAAATCACATTCATACATGGCCATATTCGCTGCGTAGCATCCGTGCATACCTCCAAATCCCGCAAACAATTCATGATCCTGAGGGAAACCACCTAGTCCAAGAAGTGTATGAACTACAGGGATATTTTGCTGCTCGGCATACTCCTTCAGCTCGGCTGTAGCTTTTGAATGAAGAATTCCGGCACCCGCAAGAATCAGTGGTTTTTTCGCAGAGCTTATAGCCTCTGTTAATTTGCGGATTTGCAAATAATTAGGCTGTAATGTTGGCTGATAGCCCGGTAACGAAACTTCCGGTTCCTCATCTACTTCAACGACTCCAGTAGCAATATCCTTAGGGAAATCAATTAATACCGGTCCCGGACGTCCAGTTGTCGCAATATAAAATGCTTCTTTGATAATGCGCGGGATGTCATTAATGTTTCGAACCTGACAATTATATTTTGTTATCGGTGTTGTGATTCCAAGAATGTCAGCCTCCTGGAAAGCATCAGAACCAATTACGCTGGTTGCTACTTGGCCTGTAAAAACGACTAACGGTAATGAATCCATCATCGCATCAGCAAGACCAGTTACAAGATTTGTTGCCCCTGGTCCTGAAGTAGCGATTACTACACCAGGCTTTCCAGATATCCGTGCATAACCCTCTGCCGCATGAATTCCACCCTGTTCATGACGTGGTAATATATGACGAATTTTCGAATCGTAAATTTTGTCATATATTGGTAAAACAGCACCACCAGGGTAACCAAAAATCACTTCCACCTTTTCTTTTTCCAAAGATTTTAATAATAAATCTGCTCCGCTAACCGGCTGCTTATCAGCCTTTATCCCGGCAAAGGTAGTTTCCTGCAACATTTGGATTATACCTCCTCTTTCCTTTTCTGATAAAAATATAAAAAGCCCTTCCATCCCTTAAACGCCAAATAATTTGACTAAGGGGTGAAAAGGCTTTGGAAACCTACTCCACGGTACCACCCTTGTTTACGCAATAATAATATGCGTACACTTATGAACAGCTAGTGCTGCCCGCTTTAATAACGAGTGTCTTGCACCCGTCCCGCCCTACTGAAATTACTTTGTTCAGACAGGAACTCAGAGGTGAGTTCATCTTATACCGAATTCACCGGCTCTCAGCTACCCCGGCTCTCTGAAGAATCCTATGTATAAAACTACTTATCCTCATCATCATTTTAAAATATATACTTATCTATATTTCTTATGAAACAATCGAAATGGATAGAACTTTCAAACAATTAAGAGTACAATTTTACTAAATAGAATTTGTTTTCAATCTTTTAATAATATTTTGTAACTCTTTTGTTGAAATTATCTTACGCTGATTTTTCTTTTGAGTCAAGACCAATCATAAGAATTATTAAAAAATTATGTTAAAGTAATAATTTTGTATCCGCTTACAATGTTAATTTACGAATGTTTTAGGGAAAATTAAAAAAATTATATTTTTTTCATTTTTGTTTTTATTATATGATGAAAACATAAAAAAAACTCATCTTCTTGTAAGATGAGCTGATTGGTAGAATTTATGTAGGTCAAATGTGTATATGGCGTCCCAGGAGAGATTCGAACTCCCGACCGTACGCTTAGAAGGCGTATGCTCTATCCAGCTGAGCTACTGGGACAATATTTCAAAGACATTTTTTATTATAGTAAGCGGGCAATCAAATGTCAATAGTAGGTACGGAAAATTTCATGAAGAATATTTTCTCTATCGATTAATTCGATAGAGAAAAAACCTGTCCCAACTCCGGTACTTCACCTCGATCTATATCATATACCTTTAGTTCATATGAATGCTCCTGCAGCTCTACAGTCAGATATGTCCTTTCTCTTCTGCCTCGTGGAAGCCTGATACTACCTGGATTAATAAAAAGAGTCCCGTGGATCATTTCTGCTCCAAGGTAATGAGAATGACCAAAACAAGCTATATCTGCAGCCTCCTCTTTAGCACGATAAGACAACTTCAATAAATTGGATTTTACTGAATACCGGTGACCATGTGTAATCAATATCTTTCGATTACCAACCTCTTTTACGATATCCTCGGGAAACTCATCATAAAAATCACAGTTCCCCCTAACTGTAACAAACCCTTGTATAGCTGGGTCATCTGGCGATAATTCTGAGTCTCCACAGTGAATGAAATAGTCCACCTCATTCTCGTGGATCTTCTTTAATTTCTCAAGTTCCGTTGTCATTCCGTGACTATCACTAACGATCAGTACTTTCATTGCCCGTTCTCCTTTGAAAACATATCCGTTAATTGACTTTCTAGCTTACGTAATGCTTTTGCACGGTGGCTGATTTGATTTTTCTCCTCTGGCAAAAGCTCTGCCATCGATTTATTCATTTCCGTTACATAGAAGAGCGGGTCATAACCAAAACCATTTGTTCCTCTTCTCTCAAATAGAATGGAGCCCTCACATGTTCCGTTTACTGTTATGGTATCCTTGCCCGGTACCGCGAATGCTAATGCGCAATAGAATCTTGCTGTACGATCCTTTTCTTCCACAGCTCTCAGTTCATGTAATACTTTATCATTATTGGCCTCATCATTTTTTTCCTCGCCGGCATAGCGTGCCGAGTAAATACCTGGTCTGCCGTCAAGAGCATCCACAATTAATCCAGAATCATCTGCAATGACCATTTGACTGAATTGCTTACAAACGGTTTCAGCCTTTAAAATGGCATTTTCTTCAAACGTTTGTCCGGTTTCTTCAATATCCTCTATTTCTGGAAAATCAAGCAGTGTATTAACCTCTATACCATATGGCTGAAACATTCGAATAAATTCCTTCGCTTTACCAGAATTTTTCGTAGCAATAATTACTTTCTTCATGATTTACCCCCTTCGATTACCCATGATTTCCGTACCAGGCACTTCGCTTTCCGGCGGGCGACCGCCAAGCCTCCTCGACACTGCGTGTCTCCGGGGTCTCGACTGTCTCGCTTCTCCCGCAGGAGTCTTCGTGCCTGGAACGAAAATCAACAAGCCAACAAAAATTCACATTGCTATTTAACAACATTTAAGAAAAAGGAATAAGAGTCGGCATTATGCCCACCCTTTTCCTCTATAATTATATAGTATATCAAAAAATTCTTTAGAAGCTACCTGTATTAACATTTTCTGGACGTGTTACGGGTTCTGTCAGTTTTTTACCATCTTCACGCATCAGCTCTGCTTTTCCATTAACCGTTACCACTACACTTTCAATTCCCTTTTGTTCGGTCAGGGTAAGAACAAGGGAATCAAGTACATGTTGGGAAATCATTTTTTTATCAAAGCTGCCAAAAATTGATTCATTGAAGTTGAGTGTTACTTTGCCATCCTCTACCTTCGGTTCGTCCAGTAATTCTACATCTGAATTAAATTCATTAACTAAATTAGAAGCCACACTTGGACCCTTTACTAATTCATTAATGGCAGCATCAATGTTATTCTCCACTTTAGTACTGACTCGTTTCGTAACAGGTACAAAATAATAGGAATCCGCTTCACCGCCAATGTAATAAACCGTTACAGGTTTCGTATTGGTAATGTCAGCTACCTGAGATGTATCGATATTAATTCCATCTTTTCTGGTTAACTCGTCCCCTATTGGAGTACCATTAACAGGCATCTCGTCAAGCGGATGACCATTCATTTGCAGTTTTACTTGTTCAATAGAATCAAATTGTGTTAATGTCCAAGTAATCGATTGGAGAATTTTCATTTCATCCTTTGCCTGATAATTTTTAAACTCACTAGAGAAGTCAACCGTAGCTACTTTATCTTTCACATTAACACTTATCTTTGTATCATCCGGAATAACCGCTTGAAACCCGTTTGGCAGCAATTCTGTTACTGGCCCATTTTTGACTAAGTATTCAAGTGCTTGGGTAGCGACAGATTCCTTTTTTGGGAGCTCAAATGTTTGTGGAACTACATAACCATTTTTATCTACTAAGTAAAGCTCTGTTTTTAAAGTTTCACTTGCCTCAGCTTCCTGTTTTTTGTCTACAGCTTTGTTTTCCGTTGTATTTGTTTCTTTCGTTTCTTTTGTTACTTCCGTCTTTTCATCTGTGTACGTCACATCTTTTGGCGGATCAATTTCCTCCTTCTCCTCAAACCCAAAGAGTCCGCAGCCAGAAAGCAGCAAAGTAGAAGCCACAACAGTTGTTACTAAAGTCTTTTTATATTTAGATTTAGACATTACAATCCCTCCAAAGACAGTTTGTACTACATGTATACGAGCTGTTTTTAAAAATAGACCGTCTTTTGAGAGAAAATATTCCTACTATCCGTACATCCCTTAATTGCCCTTATTCTTGAGAAAAACGCAAAAAAAGAACCTCTATTTTTTTTGAGGTTCCAGCTCTAATGCAGTATGAAATACATTTGTAATGGATTTGCCTAGCCAGTCCGAAGCTATTTTAGCAAAAATCGTTTTCGAACCAGTTGTATAAAAGGTATGGCAGGGCTCCGCTCCGTCCACATTCAATAAACCGCTGTGATGAAGGATTGTGCTTACTTCACTCGCTGTTTCTTCCCCTGAGCTAATCACACTAACCTTATTCCCCATCACATTTTGAATAATATACCCCAAAAGTGGATAATGCGTACAACCTAAAATAAGTGTATCAAGACCTTTATGTTTTAACGGCTGCAGTGTCTCAGCGACAATCTTCTTAGCGACAGCGCCATTATATTCCCCGCTCTCAACTAATGGAACAAACTTAGGGCACGCAAGAGAAGTCACTTTTGTATTCTTGTTTATCTGCCTAAGCGCTTTTTCATAAGCGGCACTCTTAATTGTTCCTTCTGTACCAATGACACCAATCCTATTGTTATTCGTAGCTTTAATAGCTGCCCTTGCACCCGGTTGAATCACTCCAAGCACCGGAATGGGGACCTCTTTTCTTATTTCCTCTAACACAACCGCCGTTGCCGTATTACAGGCAATTACAAGCATTTTGATATCTTTATCCAGAAGAAATCTTGTCATCTGCCATGTAAAGGTTTTTACTTCTTCTGCTGGTCTTGGACCATATGGACAACGCGCTGTGTCACCTACGTAAATAATTTGTTCATTTGGCAGCTGACGCATAATTTCCTTCGCAACCGTCAGTCCGCCAACTCCTGAATCTATAACTCCTATCGGATGTCTCAAACTTACCGCCTCATTCTTATCGCATATCATGGTGTAATCTCATTAGATTTTTTTGTATTTGGACTAAATCTTCATGTGAGTAATCTTTAAAAAGCTCGCGTAAATAGGCCTGCCGTTTTTTGATCACTTCGTCAATCAGCTTCTTCCCTTCCTGCAAGAGATGAATCTGGACAACTCGCCGATCATTCTCAGCTCGTACCCTTTTAACCAAATTATTTTTTTCCATCCTATCAATTAAATCTGTTGTCGTGCTGAAGGCTAAGTACATTTTAGTCGACAGCTCACCAATCGTCATGTCCCCTTCATCAAACAACCACTGCAGGGCAATAAATTGGGGAAGTGTGATCGAATATTCATTTAACAGCTCTCGCCCTTTTTGTTTGATAATTCCAGAGATATAGCGGAGGTCTTTTTCAATATTTATGACAACATCAATATATTCATTTTTTTCAAATTCCATCTTTTTTTAGACATCTCCTATATTCATTGAACATTCCTAATGGCTGTTCTTATTTTCTATCACTTTAATTTAAAATTCAAGAACAATTACATAACAAACAGTAGCAAATATGTAAAATTTCATCCATATAGGGCCTCAGGGAGCTCCATAATAGGATATCAGCCCTATACATGTATTAACCGGTATCCCCTAAAGGATACCGGTTAAATTTCAAAGCTTTAGCTCTCCCATACGAAGGAGCTCTATTACAGCTTGGGAACGCCCCTTTACACCTAATTTTTGCATGGCATTCGAGATGTGGTTCCGAACTGTTTTCTCGCTTATAAATAATTCTCCCGCGATTTCTTTTGTTGTTTTATCTTGTACTAACAGTTCGAATACTTCTCTTTCTCGTTTGGTGAGTAATGGCTTGTGTGTATATTCATTCTCCTTCAAGTATTGTAACCCTCCTTGCCTTCGCCAGCTTTGAACTGCGGGATGGGTATATATTTAGTCACCATATCATATGTCAGTGAAAGTGCTGGAGTGACAACATTTCTTGAATCGCCAACTTTAATTTAAATGGATGTGCATATTTGTTTTAAACATAATATATGTGAATGTGAGAAGAAAGATTATTTAAATACTTCTTTCCTTATCATGCATCCTTATCAATGGTAAAATAGATATTATTCTAATAAATAAGGTGATATGAAATGTTATTAAAGGCTAACGAATTATTGCATGAATACTTTGGTTATTCATCTTTTCGAAACGGTCAGAAAGAAATTATTGAAAATATCTTCCAACGAAAGAATACGCTAGGTATTCTACCGACAGGTGGTGGAAAATCGCTTTGTTTTCAAATTCCTGCATTACTTTTCCCCGGAACAACCATTGTCATTTCCCCGCTTATTTCACTCATGAAGGATCAGGTGGATTCTCTCTCCAGTGCAGAAATTCCAGCAACGTTTGTCAATAGCTCTCTTACTTCCAAGGAATACACCGAACGGATCTCTCTTATTCGCCAAGGAGCTTACAAGCTTGTGTATGTAGCACCTGAACGTTTTGAATCTGCCCAATTTATTGAATTGCTTAATTCAATTGAGATCCCCTTGATAGCATTCGATGAAGCGCATTGTATCTCACAATGGGGTCATGATTTCAGACCAAGCTATCGTTCCATTATTTCGTCCTTGAGTAAATTAAAACATAATCCAGTTGTCGTAGCACTAACTGCAACAGCAACGGAAAATGTCGCCGATGACATTCGAACGTTATTGAATATTCATTCGTCTGATACGTTTAAGACTGGATTTGCCCGAGAAAACCTGGCTTTTCACATTGTGAAAGGAACAAATAAACGGGACTATCTTATTTCTTATTTAAAGCAGCATCAAAATCAATCTGGCATTATTTATACATCTAGCAGAAAAGAAAGTGACCAGCTCTATCAATATTTATCCCAGCATAGTTTTTCAGTTACAAAATATCATGCAGGTCTTAGTGAACAAGAGAGAAAAATAGCACAGGATCAATTTGTATATGATGAAAAGGACATCATGATTGCAACCAACGCCTTCGGTATGGGCATTGATAAGTCTAACGTACGTTTTGTTATACATTATAATTTACCAAAAAATATTGAAGCCTATTATCAGGAAGCAGGCCGTGCTGGTAGAGATGGTGAAGAGAGTGAATGCTATCTTTTATTCTCGCCGCAGGACATCCAACTACAGAAGTTCTTAATTGAAGAGACCAATCTGGATTTTGAAAAACGCGAGCAGGAATATCACAAGCTAAATCAAATGGTTATGTTCTGCCATACGGAGGAATGTCTGCAATCCTATATTATTAACTATTTTGATCCAAATAGCTCTACCAGCAGCTGTGGAAAATGTTCAAGCTGTATTGACCATCGTGAAAAGGTTGATATAACTCGTGAAGCACAAATGATTTTTTCCTGCTGTAAACGCATGGGAGAACGCTTCGGTGTTACATTAATCGCTCAAGTATTGAAGGGCTCAAGCCAAAAACGCATAAAAGAACTACGATTTCATGAGCTTTCAACCTATGGTCTATTACGAGTACAAACAGAAAAGGACATCGTCAATACTATTAATTATTTACTCGCTGAAGGGTATCTACTTTTAACAGATGGAAAATATCCAGTCGTAAAAGTAACGCAAAAGTCCATTCCTGTCCTAAAAGGTCAGGAAATCGTGATGATGCGAAAAGCACCCGTCGTTACCAGCAATGAGGCACAAAACGAAAATAGAGACTTATTTGAAATACTTCGTGCTCTTCGTAAAAAACTTGCTGACCAGGAGCGTATCCCTCCATTTGTTGTGTTTGCAGACAGTACCTTAAGAGAAATGAGCACGTACTATCCAACAAACGAAGATGCAATGCTGCAAATAAAAGGGGTTGGACAAACTAAGTTTACTAAATACGGGCAAGCATTTATGGAAAAAATAAGTGAATATGTGGAAGAGAACCATATTGCCAAGACAGATGTTCCATCAAAGACAGAGCAGGAGGAACAGCTAGAGCAGCCAAGCCATCTCCTCTCCTACCAGCTCTATATTCAAGGAAAAGCAATTAAAGACATTGCAAAGGAGCGGAATTTAACGAACATAACGGTGCAAAAGCACATTATTCGCAGTATTCAAGAAGGCAATGAAATCAATTGGCAGCAGCTGTTTGATTCTGATACAGAAAAACGGGTACTAGAAGCCGTGAAAAAGTCAGGCGGAGAGAAATTAAAACCCATTTGGGAGGAATTGAATGGAGAAATTGATTACTTTGTCATCCAAGCTGTTCTGTGTAAAAGTCAGCTATAAAAGATAAAGCCCACGTTTTGTGGGCTTTATCTTTTATCGTGAATCTCAGTCAAAAAAGAGGATGTCCTAACGACATCCTCTTTTATTGAAAAACGATTATACTGTATCACTGCCAAAGAAATTTTTAAACGATTGGATGGTTGTATCTCTATTTAGAGCTGCAATAGAAGTAGTCAATGGAATACCTTTTGGACAAGACTGTACACAGTTTTGTGAATTTCCGCAGTTTGCCAGTCCTCCATCGCCCATGATTTGCTCTAAACGTTCTGCTTTATTCATTGCACCTGTTGGGTGTGCATTGAATAAACGAACTTGTGATAGTGGAGCAGGTCCAATAAAGTTCGATTTGCTATTTACGTTTGGACAAGCTTCTAGACAAACACCACATGTCATACATTTTGAAAGCTCATATGCCCACTGGCGCTTTTGCTCAGGCATACGTGGTCCAGGTCCTAAATCATATGTTCCATCAATCGGAATCCATGCCTTTACCTTTTTCAATGAATCAAACATACGGCTTCTATCGATTAGTAAATCACGAACAACTGGGAACGTGCTCATTGGTTCTAAACGAATTGGCTGCTCAAGCTGGTCGACAATTGCAGAACAGGATTGACGCGGCTTGCCATTGATTACCATAGAGCAGGCACCACATACTTCTTCTAAACAGTTCATTTCCCAGATAACTGGTGTTGTTTTTTCGCCTTTTTTATTGACAGGATTACGGCGTATCTCCATTAATGCTGCAATAACGTTTAAATTCGGACGATATGGAACTTCAAACTCCTCTTGATAAGGTGCTGAATTTATATCATCTTGACGGGTGATAATAAATGTTACGGTCTTTTGTTCAGACATCCCTATTTCCCCTTTTTTGATTATTAATTCTTGCTAGAAACTCTTAATGGCTGCTCTTCGTATAGTCTCTTTTACGAGGCTTAATAAGTGATACATCAATGTCTTCATAATGGAACTTAGGTGCTGTTTTACTATCAACGAATTTAGCCATCGTTGTTTTCAAGAAGTCCTCATCGTTACGATCAGGGAAATCAGGTTTGTAGTGAGCACCGCGGCTTTCATTACGATTATAAGCTCCAAGCGTAATTACACGTGCAAGCTGAAGCATATGCTCTAATTGGCGAGTAAACGCTGCACCTTGGTTACTCCATTTAGCAGTATCGTTAATATTAATATTTTGATAGCGTTCTAAAAGCTCTTCAAGTTTTTGATCTGTTTGAAGAAGCTTATCATTGTAACGAACAACAGTAACGTTTGCTGTCATCCATTCTCCTAATTCTTTATGAAGCACGTATGCATTCTCTGTTCCATTCATGGACATAATATTGTTCCATTTCGCTTCTTCCTGCTTCACAAATCCATCGTATAAAGAAGATGGCACAGCATCTGAGCTCTTTTCTAAGCCATTAATATAGCGAACAGCATTTGGTCCTGCAACCATACCGCCATAGATCGCTGATAATAACGAGTTAGCACCTAAACGGTTAGCTCCGTGCATTGAATAATCACATTCACCAGCAGCAAAAAGCCCTGGGATATTAGTCATTTGATCATAATCAACCCATAATCCGCCCATTGAATAGTGGACTGCAGGGAAAATTTTCATTGGAAGTTTACGAGGATCATCACCTGTAAATTTCTCATAGATTTCAATAATACCGCCTAATTTAATATCAAGTTCATGTGGATCCTTATGAGAAAGGTCCAAATAAACCATGTTTTCTCCATTGATTCCGAGCTTTTGATTTATACAAACATCGAATATTTCACGAGTTGCAATATCCCGTGGAACTAGGTTTCCATACGCTGGATATTTTTCCTCTAAGAAATACCACGGTTTACCATCCTTGTAAGTCCAGATACGTCCACCTTCACCGCGGGCAGATTCACTCATTAAGCGTAATTTATCATCCCCAGGTATTGCAGTTGGGTGAATTTGAATCATCTCACCATTTGCATAGTAAACGCCCTGCTGATACGCGATAGCTGCAGCTGATCCAGTATTAATAACGGAGTTTGTAGACTTACCAAAGATAATTCCAGGTCCGCCAGTTGCTAGAATAACAGCATCTGCAGAAAATGATTGGATTTCCATCGATTTAAGGTTTTGTGCTACAATACCACGGCAAACGCCTTCATCATCGACAACGATGCTTAATAATTCCCAGCCTTCATACTTTGTAACTAATCCTGCCACCTCATGGCTTCTTACTTGCTCGTCCAGTGCATATAGTAATTGCTGTCCAGTTGTTGCACCTGCGAATGCTGTTCTATGGTGCTGCGTTCCACCAAAACGACGGAAATCTAGTAAACCTTCAGGCGTACGGTTAAACATAACCCCCATACGGTCAAATAAGTGGATGATTCCCGGTGCTGCGTCAGTCATTGCTTTAACTGGAGGCTGGTTAGCTAAGAAATCGCCTCCATAAACTGTATCATCAAAGTGTACCCATGGAGAGTCACCTTCACCTTTTGTATTTACAGCTCCATTAATACCGCCTTGGGCACAAACAGAGTGAGAGCGTTTTACCGGTACAAGTGAAAATAATTCAACCGCTGTTCCCGATTCTGCAATTTTTGTTGTCGCCATTAGACCTGCAAGTCCTCCACCGACTACGATAACTTTCCCTTTCGACATTTGTAACTCACTCCAATCCATAATACGTACATTAATTCTAGTTATCTATCAAACTGTTTTCTTCAGTATCTATTAAACAAATGCTAATAAAGCGCGTACGCCTACAACTGAAAGCGCAACAAAGATAATCATTGTAACATAAGTGGAGATCTGTTGTGATCTTGGTGTCATTGTAATACCCCAGCTAATGCAGAATGACCATAAACCGTTTGCAAAATGGAAAATGGCAGAAATAATTCCAATTATATAGAACGCTAACATAAGTGGATTAGATAAAATATTCTCCATCATTTGGAAATTAACCTCTGCTCCAAGCGCTGCAGCAATTCTTGTTTCCCACACATGCCATATCACAAAGATAAACGTTATAATACCAGTAACACGTTGAAGCACAAACATCCAATTTCGGAAATAACTGTATCTGCCTGCGTTGTTTTTCGCAGTGAAAGCAATATAGACTCCATAAATTGCATGATATAATAACGGTAAGAAAATAATAAAAACTTCTAAAAAGATTTTGAATGGAAGACTTTCCATAAAGTGTGAAGCATTATTAAACGCCTCTTCTCCCCTTGTAGCAAAGTGATTCACAACTAGATGCTGCGTTAGGAATAATCCTACAGGTATAACACCTAGTAACGAATGCAATTTGCGATTAAAAAACTCACGATTACCAGCCATTGCATTTTTACCCCCTTAGTTTTTTAAAAGTGTTTCTTGGCTTTCTGCTTTCTTCCCATTCGATTTGAGCAAACGCTCAACCAGAGAAAATGTAAATAGTTTATTTTCTTACAATTGTGTGACAACTTCATTTTACTCTCTACTGAAATATGCGTCAAGGAAACGAATTACATAATTATCGTAATTACTACAATTTTTTTAAAAAATTCAATCATATCGAGAATATTCGTTATAAAGAACAAAAATTTATGCATTATTTTGTTGAATCATAGTAAAATATACATTTTTTCATATTATTTCCATTTCTATTTTTTCATTACATACGCTTACTACAATTAAAAATTGTATATAATAGAGTTGTAGAAAGAGGGGAGAACATTGAGTAAAAATACGGCTGCAGAGATACATCAAGAGACCCAATCAGAGGAGACGGTACCTGCATTTGGTTATGAACTAATTAGAGAAGTTTTGTTACATGAAATACTTGGTGATGACACCGCTGAAATTTTATATTGGGCAGGGAAAAAACTCGCACGCAAATACCCACTTAACAGCCTGGATGAAATCATTGACTTTTTCAATAAAGCAGGCTGGGGAATTCTAACTATTAGTAAAGAATCAAAGAATGAACTTGAGCTAGAATTAACCAGTCCCATCATTACAAAACGTATGCAAAATAGAAAAACCCAACAGACACATCAATTTCAATTGGAAGCTGGATTTTTAGCTGAACAGATTGAAATTCAAAAGCAGGTTATTTCAGAAGCCTTTGAACACCCGCGAAAAAAATCCGCTAAAGTACTCTTTACGATTAAATGGGATAAGAAAGACATTGTTTCTTAAAAACCTCCATCAGTGAGTTTATTACTCACCGATGGAGGCTTTTTTATGCTCTAACAGTAGAGTGAGACAGACCAAAGGTTTCATGCAGGGATTCCACAGCATGAACCATCTGGCTATCCTCGATTACAGTTGATACTTTAATTTCAGATGTGCTGACCATTTTTATTTGAATCCCTTCTTTAGCAAGGATGGCAAACATTTCTGCCGCAACACCAGGATTCGAAACCATTCCTGACCCAACAATGGATACCTTCGCAAGCCCTGACTCAGACTCAATTTTTTCATATAAAAATAAGCTTTTATTGCTTTCCAAAACCTCTATTGTTTCCTTTAAGTCATTACTTTTTATGGAAAAGGACAAATTCGTATGTTCACCGGAAAAGCTTTGGATAATAATATCAACATTAATATGGTGTTTAGCCAAGGTTGTAAATACATCTGAAAGACCGGTTAATGAATTAGATAATCCATTAATCGTTACTCTCGTAATTTGATCTTCAAATGCCAGTCCGCGTACAATTAAATTTTCCTCCATTACTACTTCCTCCTCGATGATGGTTCCTGATTCTCTCTCTGTGCTTGAACGAACTTCAAGCGGTACAGAATAATTTTTTGCATACTCAACGGCCCTTGGATGCAGTACACTTGCTCCAAGCTGTGCCAGTTCAAGCATTTCATCATATGAAATAGCCTCCAGCTTTCGTGCATCCTTTATATAACGCGGATCTGCTGTAAAGACTCCCGTTACATCTGTATAAATATCACATTTATCAGCCTTTAAAGCTGCGGCCAATGCAACAGCGGTTGTATCCGACCCCCCGCGGCCCAATGTGGTAATTTCACCCTCTTCTGTAATTCCTTGAAACCCTGCAACAACAACAATTTTTCCTTCCTTCAATGGGCGCTCAATTCGATCGGTATCGATTTTTAATATTCTTGCATTCCCATGAACCGATTCGGTCAGCATTCCTGCCTGCCAGCCAGTGTATGAAACAGCAGCATGCCCCTTTTCTACTAACGCCATGGTTAAAAGGGAAATAGTTACCTGCTCACCTGTTGTTAGCAGCATATCCATTTCTCGTTTATTCGGAAACTCCGATATTTCATTTGCCATCATGACCAATTGATCGGTTGTTTTTCCCATGGCTGAAACAACGACCACTACATCATTCCCTCTTTGTTTCTCTTCAATTACACGCTCAGCAACGTTTTTAATTTTTTCTACACTTCCAACCGAAGTACCACCAAACTTTTGTACTATAATCCCCATTATTTCCCTTCTTTCTATTATGATGTTTATTTCCCAGACAGCTGCTTATCTTGTGAAAGAAGCTCATTCATATAATAGTCATGAATGCTGAACAACACAAAAAAAGCAATGAGTATCTACCTCATTGCTGTGATTGCCCAGTATTATTCCAATAATACGCACACAAAATGAGATAGCTCTCCAAGACTATGTGTCTTGACAATCCTGCATTTATTCAATACAGAACCAGCAAAGAAAGCAATGAGCCCTTCTTTACTTCGGCAGTCTTCCCTTTTAAAATCCTTCCCAGAAGCTCATCCTTCTCCGGATTTTTACTCATGAAGCCCGCACCTCTACCATCATTTCAACACTATAAAGTGCCAAAATTATAAAGTTAAGTTACACTCACTATAACATATTGCCGTAATACTGACAATTATTCTTGGAATTTATCGAGCAATGCTTTTGCAACATTCTGTGGTATCCCCACAGCAATAATATCATCCAGCGCTGCTTCCTTTAATTTTTTCACAGAACCAAACTTTTTTAACAATTGTTTTTTTCTTTTCTCACCAATGCCAGGGATGTCATCTAATACAGATTGAAAAGCACTTTTCCCCCTTAATTGACGGTGAAAGGTAATCGCAAAACGGTGGACCTCATCCTGTATTCTTTGCAGCAAATAAAACTCCTGGCTGTTTCTTGCCAAATCTATTTCTTCAAGCGGGCTTCCGTATAGGAGCTGGGATGTACGATGCTTTTCATCCTTAGCCAGTCCGGCAATCGGTACATCCATTCCCAATTCATTCTCCAATATATCTCTTACTGCCTCAATATGCCCCTTTCCGCCATCAATAATGATCAAATCAGGAAATGGCAGTCCTTCCTTTAGAACCCTTGTATATCTTCTGCGCACAACCTCCCGCATTGATTCATAATCATCCGGTCCCTGTACTGTTTTAATCTTGTATTTCCGATATTCCCTTTTTTCCGGCTTTCCATCAATAAAGACAATCATCGCAGAAACGGGATTTGTCCCTTGTATATTAGAGTTATCGAATGATTCAATTCGATGCGGAGTGTAAATTCCCATTGCCTGTCCAAGCCGTTCAACCGCATTGATTGTCCTTTCTTCGTCCCGTTCGATTAACGAAAACTTTTCGCTAAGAGCAATCTTCGCATTTTTACATGCCAGCTTCACTAATTCCTTTTTCTGTCCTCTTTGCGGCCGCAGTACTTTTACCTGTAATAATTCCTCCGCCATTTCAGCTGATACTGTATCAGGCACAAGAATTTCTTTTGGTTTAAAGTGATTGTCCTTTGTATAAAATTGACCAAGGTAGCTCAGGATTTCTTCTTCCGGTTCATTATATAAAGGAAACATCGAAACATCGCGTTCGATTAATTTTCCCTGTCTGATAAAAAATACTTGAACACACATCCAGCCTTTATCGACTGCATATCCAAATACATCACGATCAGTAAAATCCGTCGAAGTCATTTTTTGTTTTTCCATTGTTGCTTCAATATGAGCAATTCGATCTCTGTATTCCTTTGCCCTTTCAAAATCAAGCTCCTCAGCAGCGGCAGTCATTTTTTCTGTTAATTCATTTTTGATTTCTTTATAGCCGCCATTTAAAAAACGGGTAATTTCATCTGTCATTCGTCGGTATTCTTCTTCATCTACCGTGTTAACGCAGGGTGCCAGGCACTGATCTAAATGGTAATATAAGCAGACACGGTCTGGAAGTGTCGAACACTTGCGCAGAGGATAGATGCGGTCAAGCAGCTTCTTCGTCTCATTTGCAGAATGCACATTGGGATAGGGCCCAAAGTATTTTCCTTTGTCTTTCTTTACTTTTCTGGTTGTTATTAATCTTGGGTGTCTTTCAGAAGTCAGCTTAATAAAAGGATAGCTTTTATCATCCTTCAGCATGATATTGTATTTAGGATCATATTTTTTAATTAAATTAATCTCAAGGATTAGTGCTTCTATATCTGACGATGTAACAATATATTCAAAATCCTCAATTTCATTAACAAGTCTTAATGTCTTTCCATCATGGGAACCCGTGAAATAGGACCGCACACGGTTTTTTAGGATTTTTGCCTTGCCAACATATATGATTGTTCCTTGGCGGTCTTTCATTAAATAACAGCCGGGCTGTTCAGGCAAAAGTGTCAGTTTATTCTTGATCGTATCATTCATCCGTGTCCCCTCCTTTTCAATTTCCTTTAATCCTCATTTTAGTTGTTGGAAGGAAGTTTAAGCAAGTGGAAATGGTGATGACGGAATAACAAGAAAATGGAAAACCCCGCTAACATATAGCTAGCGGGGGTGTATTTCTATGTGTAAAAGTGACTTTTAATTAGAATTGCTGTTGTAAGCGCTCTGCAAGTGCTTCTTTTGGTTGGAAGCCAACAACCTTATCAACTACTTCGCCATCTTTTAGAACGATTAAAGTAGGAATACTCATTACGCCAAATTTAGCTGCTGTTTCTTGGTTTTCATCAACATCTAATTTAACGATTTTCACTTTATCGCCGATTTCAGAATCAAGATCCTCTAGAACCGGTGCAATCATTTTACAAGGTCCGCACCATGGAGCCCAGAAATCTACAAGAACTAAACCAGAACCGGTTTCAGTTGCAAACGTTTGATCAGTTGCATGTGTAATAGCCATTTTAACAATTTCCTCCTCGAATAACTTAAACTTCTATTGAAAGTATAACATCGTTAGATTTAACATGCTAACAATTTGCTTCATCGGAGGTAGTATGTCCAAAAATTGACGTTCTAAATCAAAAAAACGAACAGAATAGCATTCCGTTCGTTTTTCCATATTCTATGCATTAATCTGCAGCTTTCGAAATTCCTCAGTCAATAATGGGACAACCTCAAATAAATCTCCTACAATTCCATAGTCTGCTACATTGAAAATATTTGCATCGGGATCTTTATTAATGGCTACAATAACCTTAGAGTTAGACATTCCTGCAAGATGCTGAATCGCACCGGAAATCCCGCAAGCAATGTACAAATCAGGTGTTACAACTTTTCCTGTTTGTCCAATTTGCAAAGAATAATCACAATAATTTGCATCACATGCACCACGGGAAGCTCCAACTGCTCCACCTAAGACAGCAGCTAATTCTTGTAACGGTTCAAATCCCTCTTTACTCTTTACACCTCTTCCTCCGGCGACGATTACTTTTGCTTCAGATAAATCAACGCCCGTACTCGCCTTTTTGACAACTTCTTTGATAATGGAACGCAGGTCTTTAATATCGACCTGTAAAGAGGAAATATTTCCTGATTTGGACTCATCCTTTTCAAGTGGAGCTATGTTGTTTGGGCGGATTGTAGCAAAGGTTAAACCCTCTGTAATTAATTTTCTTTCGAAGGCCTTCCCGGAATAAATGGGACGGGTAAAAATAATATTTCCACCAGCTTCTTCAATTGCCGTAACATCGGAAATCAAACCCGAATCTAATCTCGCGGCAAGCTTTGGTGCCAAATCCTTTCCTAAGGCTGTATGACCGAAAATAATACCATCAGGATTCACAGCTTGAATAACAGCTAATAGAGCTTGAGCATAACCGTCCGATGTATACTGAGCTAAATTAGTATGCTCAACAATAACAGCTCGATCTGCTCCACAATGAATCAATTCATTTCCTAAAGCATGAACAGATTGACCAACTAATACACCTACCACTTCTCCTCCTTGGGCAACTCTTTTAGCAGCTGCTAATGCTTCAAACGAAACATTACGTAAAGAACCTTCACGTATTTCACCAAGTACAAGCACTTTTTTCGACATACGTATGAATACCTCCCAAGTATTTACGGTCAATTTTTTTGTTTAAATAACCTTTGCTTCATTATGAAGCAGTTGAACGAGTTCTTTTGCTTGCTGTTCAAGCTCACCCTCCAATATACGGCCTGCTTCTTTTTTCGGTGGAAGGAAAATTTCAATTGTTTTTGTTTTCGCCTCCACATCGTCCTCTTCAAGATTCAAATCATCTAATTCAAGCTCAGCAAGCGGCTTTTTCTTAGCCTTCATAATCCCTGGTAACGAAGGATAGCGCGGTTCATTTAATCCCTGCTGCGCCGTCACTAATAATGGCAGATTTGTTTCAATTACTTCGGAGTCACCTTCTACATCTCGTACGACTGTGGCTCTAGTTCCATCTATATCAAGCTTTGTTATTGTCGTTACATAGTTCATTCCGAGCAGTTCTGCTACCCTTGGACCGACTTGACCTGAGCCCCCATCAATGGCTACATTTCCGCCAAGAATTAAGTCAGGTGACTTATCCTTTAAGTACTCCGCGATAATTTTCGCCGTTGTATACTGATCTCCATTTTCAATAGCATCTTCTATGTTGATTAGAACCGCCTTATCTGCTCCCATCGCTAAGGCAGTTCGGAGCTGAGTAACCGCCTCTTGACTGCCGATAGAAATAACCGTTACTTCCCCTCCCTGTGCCTCTCTCACTTGAATTGCTTCCTCTACTGCATATTCATCATAGGGATTAATAATAAATTCAGCACCATCCTCATTAATACAGCAAGCGGAAAGAGTGATTTTCTCTTCCGTATCAAATGTTCTTTTCATTAAGACATATATGTTCAAATGAAATGCCTCCTAATTTTATTATTTTTTCAATCCAAACTATCAGTTATAAGTGATGTACGCATACAAGACATAAAGTGGAGCTTCACTGTTAGGTTCCTTTAAACATAGGTTCTCTTTTTTCGATAAAAGCAGAAATACCCTCTTTCGCATCGTTGCTAGCAAACACTTCACCAAAGAGCTCCGCTTCTTTTTCAACTCCAGCATAATACTCGTTTGTTTTTGCAGCGTTTAATAGCGTAAGGATTGCTTTTATAGAGGCTGGACTTTTCTTTGCAATTAATTTAGCCATTTCCTCCGTTTTACCAAGCAACTCCCTTTCAGGGAAAGCATGATTAGCTAATCCGTATTGAACCGCTTCTTTTCCAGTTATCGTTTGACTTGTCAATAGCATTTCAGCTGCCCGTGCCGTCCCAACATATCGAGGGAGCCTCTGTGAGCCGGCAAATCCCGGAATTAATCCAAGCTGCAGCTCCGGCAAGGCAAACTTTGCATCCTCAGCTGTCATTCTAATATGGCAGGCCATCGCTAACTCCAGTCCCCCTCCCAGTGCAGCGCCATGAATAGCCGCAATGATTGGTTTGGAAAAGGTTTCTATTCTCTCAAATAATGCTTGCCCATATTTGCCATATTGAACAAATTGTTCACTAGATTCTATACTAGTAAACTCTTTAATATCAGCACCTGCAGAAAAAAAGCGACCTTCTCCGTGAATAATCACAGCTCTTATTTCAGCGTTTTTTTCAATTTCATCCAGAACGGCTGCGAGTTCCCTGAGTGTGCTTGAAGATAGTGCATTTGCAGGCGGCCGATGTAGCGTAATCTTCGCAACTCTATCTTGATAACTCCACTTTACATTCTCCATTTTTGACACCACCTAACGTATCCTTTTTCCTTAGACAATTGGCTTTAGACGGTCATTACATCATTTCGATATTATTTACTCTTTTCCTTCTATTAACAGAATTTTCAAACATATATATCTATGTGTTTCAGCTTCAATCACGATAAGAAGCCGGTATCCCGGCTTTTATCAATCCTTTTCATTGTCCTCAAAATGTTCAAGTTTATTTCTTTCCTCATCAATTAACACCCTGCGTAAAATTTTCCCAACGGTACTTTTTGGCAGTTCATTACGAAATTCATATATTCTTGGAACTTTATAAGCGGCAAGCTGTTTTCTTGAAAACTCATTAAGCTCCTGCTCTGTCACAAAGGCGCCTTTTTTCAGTACAATATACGCTTTTACGGTTTCACCGCGATACGAATCAGGGACGCCTGCAACGACTACCTCCTGTATTAATGGATGTTCGTAAAGTACTTCCTCGACCTCCCTTGGATATACGTTAAACCCACCTGCAATAATCATATCCTTTTTCCGGTCGACCACATAGAAAAGCCCTTCTTCATCCATATATCCGAGATCACCAGTGAAAAGCCAGCCATCTTGTAGGATATGCTCTGTTTCTTCTGGTTTATTCCAATATCCCCTCATAATCTGCGGGCCTTTTATGATGATTTCTCCAATTTCCCCAGGTTGAAGCGGTTCCCCATTTTCCATTGATATTACTTTACAATCTGTATCAGGCCAAGGTACCCCAATACTTCCTTTTTTTCTGGGACCCCATAAGAAATTTGCATGGGTAACCGGAGATGCTTCTGTCAGTCCATAGCCTTCCACAAGCTTTCCCCCTGTTTCCTGCTCAAATCGCTGTTGTACCTCAACCGGTAACGGTGCTGAGCCACTAAGACAGGAATCTATAGAGGATAAATCGTATTTTTTAAAATCAGGATGGTTTAAGAGTCCAATGTAGATGGTTGGCGCTCCCGGGAATAAGGTTGGACGTTGTTTATGAATGGTCTTTAACGTCATTTCAGCGTCAAACCTCGGTAGCAGCACCATTTTATATGCTTCCAAAACAGCAAGTATCATTAACGTTGTGATTCCATACACGTGGAAAAATGGAATAATCCCGAGGATGATTTCCTCTCCTCGCTTACATTTATACAGCCACGCAGAACACATCGAACCATTTGCAACAAGATTTTTATGAGATAACATGACTCCTTTAGGGAATCCCGTTGTCCCTCCCGTATATTGAAGGAGAGCAATATCCTCTTCATCGTGCAGCTCATTTTCTTTATAAGATGTTTTTGGGCCTTTTAAAATTTCTTTAAATAAATGGTTATGATTCTCATGCTTTACATTCACAACGATTCCATATTGTTTTTTCTGGAGAAATGGATAGATGATGTTCTTCGGGAAGGGAAGGAAATCCTTAATAGCGGTTACAACGATATGCTGAAGATCTGTACTTGCTTTCACCTTTGTTACTCTGGGATATAAAATATCAAGGGTAATAATTAATTTGGTTCCGGAGTCCTTCAATTGGTACTGTAGTTCACGTTCAGTATATAGCGGGTTGGTTTCAACGACGATCCCTCCGGCCATTAAAATGCCGTAGAAGGAAATCACTGCCTGTGGACAATTAGGAAGCATAATGGCTGCACGATCGCCTTTTTCAATTCCTATTGACTGTAGATAAGCTGCTAGCTTCACTGCAGACTCATATATATATTGAAACGTAAATTCCTTACCTAAGAAATGTACGGCTTTTTTAGTTGGAAATTCAGTTGCTGCTCTTTTCAAATAATATTGAAGCGGCTTATGTTCGTAAGATAATTGTGGCGGGATCTCCTCCGGATATAGTTGAAGCCATGGCCTTTCACTCATGATGCCCCTCCTTCCTCATGACAAAGCTAATTCAAATTCGCCTGTCGAATTTGCGTCCGGATTATTATCGAGCTCGCTCAATAAACTATCAGTAAAAATACGAGACATCCGCCGGAGGCTTCACTTATATATATAGTTTTTTTGGTGTGAATTAGAACATAAAAAAAACGAACCTGAAAGACTCAGGTTCGTTTTCCATTAGCTAAAAAATACTAGATAGATAATCCCGATTAAGAAAAAAATACCACAGCAAATCAATAGTATTTTTGCAAGTTTTTCCACTTTATGCTCTCCCTTTACGTAATACTTGCTCCAATGACGTAGGACAGCCCAATCGAAATAACCATCGAGATTAAGCCGACAGCTCTGTTATCATGTTCAATTTCTTCATCAATTTTGAAGGTTGGTGTTAAAAATTCAAAAATAAAATAACCAACTAGCAGAAGAAGGAATCCAAACACTCCCCATCCAACCATTGTAAGCAAACTATTGTTATGTTCAATAGAGAAACGGAAAATATTGGTGATGCCAAATATTTTTCCCCCGGTTGCCATTGCGACTGCCAAATTTCCCTTTTTTATTTCTGTCCAATTTTTATACTTTGTCACCAGTTCAAAAATAGCTAGGAACACAATGATACAAAGTATTACAACACTGTAATTAGCAGCTGTTTCAACATATTGGTTCTCCCAAAACTGATTCATGAAAGCCTCACCGCCCGTTATTTAAACTCTACTATCGTGACCCCGGTACCGCCTTCTCCATGATCGCCAAAACGTATATTTTTAACTGCCCGATGATTTCGTAAATATTCCTGTACACCCTGCCGTAAAGCTCCCGTTCCCTTTCCATGAATAATCGAGACGCGAGGATAAGCTGCAAGTAATGCATCATCAATATACTTCTCAACCCTGGAAAGTGCATTCTCATATCTTTCACCACGCAAGTCCAACTCAAGACTCACATGAAAATCCTTTCCTCTGACCGTGGCCAACGGTTTTGTTTCCACTATTTTCGGTGTCTTAATGTACTCGAGATCCTTTTCCTCGACCTTCATCTTTAATATCCCTATTTGGACCTGCCACGTATCTGATGACACTTTCTCAAGCAATGTTCCTTTTTGATCGAAGCTTAATACTTTTACCTCGTCACCAGGCTGGTACACATGTTTTTTTGTTTGCTTTGCAGTTAATGCCCTTGATTTTCTTTCCTTTGGAGCGGCTTCGCTTAATTTTCTTTGTGCATCAATTAATTCATGTTCTTTTATTTCGGCATGCTTTTCATGACGCATTTTTCTTAGGTCATGTATGACGCCTTCTGCTTCTCTTTTTGCTTTTTCAATAATATCACGTGCTTCATCAGTTGCCTTATCATATAAAGAGTCTTTCGTCTCGTAGTACTCAATCATTTGCTTTTGTAGATCTTTTTGCAGCATTTCTGCGTTTTTCAGAATCACATTTGCTTCTTGTAATTCTTTTTCCGCTTGTCGCTTGCTCTCCTCTAAGGAAGCAATCATATTTTCAACCTGATGGCTGTCTGTACTGACAAATGAACGAGCTTTCTCAATCACGTTGTCACTTAATCCAAGCCGCTTAGAAATTTCGAACGCATTACTTCTTCCAGGAACACCGATCAATAATCGATAGGTTGGACTTAGTGTTTCAATATCAAATTCGACGCTGGCGTTGACAACTCCTTCTCGATTATAGCCATACGCCTTTAATTCAGGATAATGGGTTGTAGCAATAACCCGAGCTCCCCTTCTATTAACCTCATCTAAAATAGAAATCGCTAGTGCTGCACCCTCCTGCGGGTCCGTTCCGGCACCTAGCTCGTCAAATAACACGAGGCTTTCAAAGTCTACACTTTTTAAAATTTCAACAATATTGACCATATGAGAGGAAAATGTACTTAAGCTCTGTTCTATGGATTGTTCATCACCGATATCTGCATAAACAGCCCCAAAAACGGCCAATTCTGATCCATCCAATGCCGGAATCTGCAAACCTGCCTGCGCCATTAACGTGCAAAGACCAACCGTTTTTAAAGTAACCGTTTTTCCGCCTGTATTAGGACCTGTAATAACAATCGTTGTATAATCCTTCCCTAACGTAACATCGTTCGCTACGACTTCATCAATAGGAATTAATGGGTGGCGTGCCTTGACTAAGGAAATTCGTCCTTCATGATTCATCAATGGCTTCGTTGCTTTAATCCTATTACTATAACGTGCCTTGGCAAACATAAAGTCTACATCTGCAAGAACCTCCACAATCGTTTCAAGTTCAAAGCTATGCTCACCTGTTTGAGCAGAAAGCATGATGAGAATACGCTCTATTTCTTGTTGTTCCTTAACACGAATGTTCTGAATATCATTATTTAACTCGACAATTGCCTGCGGCTCAATGAAAAGCGTTTGTCCTGAAGAACTTTGGTCGTGGATCGTTCCGCCGTAATGTGCACGATATTCCTGCTTTACTGGAATAACAAATCGATCATTACGAATGGTGATGATTGCGTCAGAAAGCATTTTCTGAGCATTGGATGAGCGAATCATGCTTTCTAAGCGTTCCCTTACCCTAGCCTCTTTCGAACGAAGCTGATTTCTGAGTGACCGGAGTGTATCACTTGCACTGTCTAGAACTTCCCCGTTATCATCAATCGCATTTTTAATCGATTGTTCTAAATCAGCAAGAACAATAATCCGGCTTGCCTTTTCCATCAGAAGCGGAATCTCTCCATCCTCCTCTGAAAATTCTTCAATAAACCTTTTCATTTGTCTACTTGCATGGACCGTGCTGGCAACCTGCATTAATTCATGTGAACTAAGCATGCCCCCAATTACCGCACGTTTTATATGAGGACGTATATCAAATATCCCGCCTAACGGAATAGTTGCTTTAATTCGGAACACCTTTGCTGCTTCATCTGTTTCTTCCTGTCTTTGTACAACCTCTTCAAAATCTAATGAAGGCACCAGCTTCTCAGCCTGTTCTCTTCCTAATGATGAAGATACATGCTCAAGTAGCTGCGCCTTCACTTTATCAAATTCTAGTACTTTTAATACCTTTTGCTGCATGGAGATATTTCCTCCCTCTATATTAGAAAGCGCAATAAGCCTTCCATAATTACCGTTCTTTAAGATAATCCATGAATTCTTGAATGTCCCATGTATTTAATACAGTTGTTTTTTTAATCCAACCCTTTTGGGCTGTCGAAACACCAATTTTCATATGGGCAAGTGTTTCTCTCTTATGGGCATCCGTATTAATCATTAGTTTAACTCCTGCTTCCTGTGCCTTTTGAATATGGTCAGCAGATAAGTCAAGCCGATTTGGATTTGCGTTTAACTCTAAAGCCGTGTTCGTTTCTTTTGCTAATTCAATAAGCAAATCCATATCGACTGGATAGCCCTCTCTCTTTCCAATCTTTCTTCCTGTCGGATGGGCAATCAAATCTACATTTGCATTGAATAAAGCTGTTTTTAGCCGCTCCATAATTTTTTCCTGCGCTTGAGAAAAAGCTGAATGAATGGAGGCGATGACAAAATCCATTTCCTCTAACAATTGATCATCGTAATCTAACGAACCGTCTGGTAAAATATCCATTTCTACTCCGGCTAGAATCGTAATATCCTCATATTTCTCATTTAACCGGTGAATTTCTTCCTTTTGTTTTCTCAGACGGTCAGGTGTTAGTCCGTTTGCTACCTTTAAAAATTGAGAATGATCGGTAATCGCCATATATTGATAACCTTTAGCCCTGCAGGCCTCCACCATTTCTTCAATTGAATGAGCGCCATCACTCCAGGTCGTATGCATATGAAGATCCCCTTTTATATCGGAGAGAGAAATCAACCCGTAATCTTCTTTATATTCATCTACTTCTTTCCCATCTTCTCTCATCTCAGGCGGGATGAACGGTAGACCAAAATGTGCATAAAAATCAGCTTCAGATGTAAAAGTCAAAACAGCACCATTCTCAGTTTGAACTCCATATTCACTAATTTTTTCACCTCTTGCTTTTGCAAGCTGTCTCATTCGTACATTATGTTCCTTTGATCCGGTAAAATGATGTAATGTGGTGGCAAATTCCTCCGGCCGAACCAATCTGAAATCAATAGATACATCATATCCATTATCCAGTACAATGGATACCTTTGTATCACCTGCAGCAATGATATCCTTTATATCTGCCATTTTTAACAGTTGATCCTTAACCACTAATGGCTTTTCCGTAGCGATAATAAAATCCAAATCCTTAATCGTTTCTTTTATTCTTCGTAAGCTGCCTGCCCGAGAAAATTTAACAACTTCCTCCATTTGTTCCAACGCCGCTTCAATCTTTTCCGCTAATGGCAGCATAAACGCAAGCGGAAGCCGATCCGGTCTGCCACCGGCCTGCAGGATTGCATGCAGGATGTTTTCTTCAGATTTTTTCCCAAAACCGGTTAATCCTTGAATCTTATGATTCCGGCACGCGTTCTCCAAGTCCTTGACATTTTCAATCCCCAGTTCCTTATACAGCCTGGCAATCTTTTTACCTCCTAAGCCAGGCAGCTGCAAGAGTGGAATTAAACCTTTTGGAACCTCCTCCTGCAGCTCTTTTAAAACCGAGGACTTTCCATCTCGCATGTATTCCTCAATAACAGCTGCAGTTCCCTTGCCAATTCCCGGTAAGGCGGTAAAGTCTGTTATGTCAGCCAAATCTGCTTCATGTGTTTCCAGGGCTTGGGCTGCCTTTCTGAATGCAGAAACTTTAAACGTATTTTCTCCTTTTAATTCCATATAAATAGCAATCGTCTCTAATAAACGAACCATTTCTTTTTTATTCATTGTCATCCTTCTTCACCTAAAGGCTCATCCCTTTTCTTCTTATTATTCCCTTAAAAAGAAAACTTCTCTCGAAAGAGAAGTTATTTCACCGACGGGGCTTGTATCCATAAATCTTGAATATGCTGTGATAGGATTGGAGTTTGCTTTACAATGAATTCTGCAAGCACTGAATGCGTTAGTGATGTTTGAATCGATTCGATTGGCAGGAGTGCTGCTATAAATAATATAATAAACATGATAAGATAAACTTCAGTAAAGCCCAAAATCCCGCCTGCCCAAATATTTAATTGCTTTAGGATCGGAATTTGGGCAATAAAATCCAACATACTTCCGATAATTTGCAATAAGATTTTCACAGCAAAAAAAATCACGACAAATGCAATGGCGCGATAATAAGCATCTTCTAAATTTGCATTTTCAAATAGCATAGAGTATGTAGAATTCATGTCAAGATTGGGAAATGGAATCCAGAGAGTTAATCTTGGCGCAAGCTGATCATAGTACAAATAAGCAACGATAAATGCAATAATAAATCCTGTAAGGTGAACAAGCTGGAGGATAAACCCTCTCTTTAACCCTACTAAAAATCCAAAAAATAAAATAATGAGTACAGCTAGGTCTAACATGACTTTTTCAGTCCTTTACTCGTTTTAATTCTTCTTCTAAACGTTCAACTTGCTTCTTTAAGTTAAGATAGTCATTAACAGCATTTATAGCTGTTAAAACGGCCAATTTATTGGTACCGAGAGAAGGATTCATGGAGTTAATTTCGCGCATTTTTCCATCTACCATTGAAGCAACCTGGTGTATATGGCTTGGGCTCTCAGTGCCGATAATAACATACGTTACTCCGTAAATATCAACAGTTATGCGATTTTTTTTGGTCTGTGACAAGCTGCATGCCTCCATTCGAAAAGAATCCTAATCATAATGATAACATGAACAGAAAACAGTGAAAAGAAAGAAATGTAAGTTTGAGTTGAAGAATGTCAAATTACGTCTTAATGGGTCTGATGAATAGATAAGGAGTGAGTCTTTTGAGCAATGTCGTCCTAAAGCTAAGCAGTCAGGAAATGAGAAAAATGATGGAGTACTATCAAAACAATTTAACAGGAAAAGCACCGCCTGGAGGGTTATTTTCAGCCAAAACACCGCAATGTACGATTACAGCCTATAAATCTGGGAAAGTTCTTTTCCAAGGTAGCGGATGTAATGAAGAAGCACGAAAATGGGGGTCTGATGCTGTTGAAAAAACGGAAACCAAAGCAAAGACACCAGCCACACCAAAGATTTCTGCCAGCCTGCCAAACAATATTAGCAGCTTGTCTGCCATCGGTTCCGATGAAGTAGGGACCGGAGACTTTTTTGGGCCAATCACAGTTTGTGCGGCCTACGTCAGAAAAGAAGACATGCCATTATTAAAGGAAATTGGCGTGCAGGATTCCAAAAACCTTACTGACGAGAAAATATCTACTATTGCAAAGCAGTTAATAAAATTTTTACCATATAGCCTATTGGTTTTACATAATGTAAAATACAATAAACTACAGTCATCAGGGATGTCTCAAGGGAAAATGAAAGCCCTCCTTCATAATCAAGCGATTGGCCACCTGCTGGAAAAACTGGCTCCTGAAAAGCCTGAAGCTATTTTAATTGACCAGTTCGCCAAAGAGGAAGTGTACTTTAAGTACTTATCAGGACAAAAAGTCATTCATAAAGAAAATGTCTATTTTAGTACAAAAGCGGAAGGAATCCACCTGGCTGTTGCTGCTGCTTCGATTATTGCAAGACATGCTTTTGTCCAGCATTTTGAAAAATTAAGCAAAGCAGCAGGCTTTAAAATCCCTAAAGGCGCTGGTTCTCAGGTCGACGTTGCCGCGGCAAGATTGATAAAGGAAAAAGGGAAGGAGGTTCTTCCATCCTACGTAAAGCTGCATTTTGCTAATACTGAAAAAGCAATGAATTTATTACGAAAAAGCAAATGATGTCAAAAAACCTCCACCCATTGTAAAATGGCGGAGGTTTTTTGACATATTTTTATTTTAACTGCGTAGTACGGCTCCAGCCTGCTCTTCTACGGCATTCAAGACCTTATCATGAGCCTTTGTGATATCTTCATCCGTTAACGTACGCTCTGGATCGAAATATTTTAAAGAGAAAGCAAGTGATTTTTTGCCCGCTTCCATATGTTCACCTTCATATAAATCAAAAAGATGAACTTCTTTTAATAATGATCCACCAGCTTCTGTTATAATACTTTCCAATTCCCCTGCTGATTTCTCTTTATCAACAACAAGCGCAATGTCTCGTGTAATAGAAGGGTAACGTGGAATCATTTCATAGGCAATCGGTTCAACGTCAGCCTCAGCAAGAGCTTTAAAGGATAGTTCAAATACATATGTTTCTTTAATATCATAATCCTTTTGCACAGTTGGATGGACTTGACCGATAAAGCCAATGACTTCATCATTCAATAAAACCTCTGCAGTACGTCCAGGGTGCATATCCTTGATTACTGCTTGGCGATACGAGATTTTTTCTGTAATACCAAGTGAATCACATAATGCTTCTAGCACACCTTTTACTACATAGAAATCAACCGGCTTTTTCTCACCCTGCCATAGATGTGCTTCCCATAGACCTGTAATAGCACCGGCAACATGCTCTCTCTCGTTTGGAAGCTGGTTTTCTCCTTGCTTTAGGAAGACAGATCCAATTTCATATAAAGCTACAGAATCAATTTGGCGGGCCTGGTTATACTTAACCACCTCTAATAGCTGTGGTAGGATACTCAATCGAAGCTGACTGCGTTCTTCACTCATCGGCATGGCAAGTCGAATCGATTCACTCTGTTCTAATGAGAACTGTGCTGCTTTTTCAAGACTTGTCAATGAGTAGGTAATTGCTTGGTATAGACCTGCTCCCTCTAGTGTACGTCGTGCTATTCGACGCTTTTGTTGATAATCCGTTAATCTGCCTGGTGTAGCAGTACCAACCGGAAGTGTGGAAGGAATATTGTCATAACCATATAGACGGGCAATTTCTTCTACTAAATCAGCTTCAATCGTAATATCACCGCGACGAGTTGGAACTGTCACAATGAAGGTTTCACCATCTACCTTCACATCAAATTGCAAGCGAGTGAAAATATCAAGTACTTGATTTGAGCTTATATTGGCACCAATTGACGTGTTGATTTTATCAAGTGTAATGGAAACCACCGCAGGCTCAATTCTCAAGTCATTAAATTCAACAGTACCTTCTAAGATTGTTCCACCTGCATATTCAGCCATCAGCTTAGCAGCACGTTCACCAGCCTCACGTACTCGTGCAGGATCCACACCTTTTTCGAAACGGGCACTTGCTTCACTTCGTAAGCCATGGTCTTTAGAGCCTTTACGAACGACTGTACCTGCAAAATAGGCTGCTTCGATGATAACATTTGTTGTATCATCTTTAACCTCAGAATCGGCGCCGCCCATAACTCCTGCAATTGCGACAGGTTCTTTTCCGTTAGTAATCACAAGATGATCTGCTGTTAACGTACGTTCTGCCTCATCAAGTGTAGTGATTTTTTCCTCATCCTTTGCTCTGCGCACGACAATCTCTTTTGAGCCAAGACGGTCATAATCAAACGCATGTAGCGGCTGGCCATATTCAAGTAAAATATAATTCGTGATATCCACAACATTATTATGCGGGCGAATGCCGGCATTCATCAGACGAGTCTGCATCCATAATGGAGATGGACCGATTTTTACATCTTTAACTACCTTAGCAATATATAACGGATTATCCTCAGGTGCTTCTACTTTTACATTAATGTAATCAGATGCTTTCTCAGATGCTTCTTCCTTATCTGTTTCAGGCCACTTCACCTCACGGCCAAGAATAGCCGCTACTTCATAGGCTACACCTAACATACTTAAAGCATCGGAGCGGTTTGGAGTAAGACTTAATTCAAGAATTTCATCGTCTAGCCCAAGCGCAGAAAGAGCATCTTCACCGACAACAGCATCTTGAGGGAAATTAAAAATACCAACTGAAAATTCCTTTGCCACTAACTTAGATTCAATCCCAAGCTCCTGAAGCGAACAAATCATTCCATTTGACTCTTCCCCGCGCAGCTTTGCTTTTTTAATTTTAAAGTTACCTGGAAGAACTGCACCAACTGTTGCAACAGCAACCTTTTGACCTTTACCGACATTCGGTGCCCCGCAAATAATCTGAACGGGCTCTCCTGCACCAATATCAACTAAGCACTTATTTAATTTATCGGCATTTGGATGCTGTTCACATTCTAAAACGTGACCAATGACAACACCCTTTAAACCTTCACTTTTCTTTTCTACACCTTCAACTTCAATACCGCTTTTCGTTATTTTATCTGCAAGCTCGGCAGCACTAATTCCAGACAGGTCTACATAGTCCTGCAGCCATTTATATGAAACAAACATGATAATCCTCCTTTATTAGATAAAACGTTCAATGCCTATCATCAATCTTTTATGATTCATAATGGTCAAATTGCTTTAAGAAACGAATGTCATTTGTGTAATAATGACGGATATCATCTACGCCATATTTCAGCATAGCTATCCGTTCCACACCAATACCGAAGGCAAAGCCAGAGTACTTCTTCGAATCAAAACCAGCCATTTCAAGTACATTCGGATGGACGATCCCTGAACCAAGCACTTCAATCCAGCCTGTTTGTTTACATACACTGCAGCCTGACCCTTTACAGATTTTACAAGAAATATCCACTTCAACAGATGGCTCTGTGAACGGGAAGAAACTTGGACGTAGACGAATTTCACGATCCTGACCAAATACCTTTTTCAAAAAGACCTCAAGCGTTCCTTTTAAATCACTCATTGAAATATTTTCATCAATGACTAACCCTTCAATTTGCATAAATTGATGTGAATGTGTCGCATCATCGTTATCACGGCGGTATACTTTCCCCGGACAGATGATTTTCACAGGACCTTGGCCTTTATGCTTTTCCATCGTTCTTGCTTGAACCGGAGATGTGTGTGTACGCATTAAGATTTCTTCAGTAATATAGAAGGAATCCTGCATATCACGAGCAGGGTGGCTCTTCGGTAAATTTAATGCTTCGAAGTTATAATAATCTGTCTCCACTTCAGGACCTTCTGCAACTTGATAACCCATACCAATGAAGATATCTTCGATTTCCTCAACAATACGTGTTAGCGCGTGGTGATTCCCCCGCTTAACAGGTCTCGCAGGAAGTGTTACATCAATTGTCTCTTCAGAAAGCTTAGCATTGACTGCTTCTTCCTCAAGCACCACTTGCTTTTCTTCAATTTGTGTTGTAATCGTTTCACGAACAACATTCACCAGTGCACCCATTTTTGGACGCTCTTCAGCGGAAAGCTTACCCATCCCGCGTAACACTTCTGTAATTGGCCCTTTCTTACCTAAATAAGCAACACGAATATCATTCAGCTCTTTCAAGCTTGCTGCAGCTGCTATCTTTTCCAGCGCCTCAGCCTGCAGTTCTTGTAAACGTTCCTGCATTACAAATTCCTCCTTTTGTTTAAAAAAACCCATCAGTTTAGAGAGAGTTTCGTTTTTTGCCAAAATTATGGTAAAACACAAAAAAACCTCGCTCCCAAAAAGGGACGAGGCTTATGTATCGCGGTACCACCCTTATTAGTGCAAATGATATTCATCCACACTCACTTAATCAGCATAACGGCTCTTCACCGGAACATTTTTCGGATCACAGGATCTTCCCAATGTCGACTCGAGAGGTGAATTCACTTAAACAGTGCCATTAAAATGCTCACAGTCACGGCATTTTTTCCCTTGAAATGGATTTCCTAAGCTACTCTTCTCTGTCAATGTCTTTTTTTATTAAATTCTGTTTTATTATATTACAATTTATATCACGTTTCAAATTCATTTTCGTAAATAATACATTAAAATACCAGCGGCAATTCCTACATTAAGCGATTCGCTTTTTCCATAAATAGGAATGTATAGATTTTTTGTTGTCTTTGCTAATAACTCCTTCGCAACACCTTGGCCTTCATTCCCAAGCAGAAGGGCAAATGCCTCTGCTTTTTCTACCTGTTCAAAAGGGATGCCGCCTTCTAATGCAGTTCCATATACAGGTATTTGTAGTTTATCGATAAACTCCTCTAATGGTGACTTCATAATTGGTAAATGGAACAAACTTCCTTGTGTGGCCCGAATCACCTTTGGATTATATGGATCAGCACAGCCTTCTCCTAAAATAACTGCATCCATCCCCGCTGCATCAGCTGTACGAATCATGGTCCCAAGGTTACCGGGGTCCTGCACACGATCAAGCAGCAGCAGTTTCTCTATTTTGATTTCACTTATTCCATATTTACGCTGCTCACAGACAGCCGCAATCCCCTGCGGTGTTTCCGTATCACAAATGACCTTCATAACCTCTTCTTTTACATAGATGACATCTGTTCCTTCTATTTTAAAAGAAGCAGGCATTTCCATATCTTGATTGACAATGACTTCAATGACCACCTGTTCCTTTAATGCTTCTTCAACAAGATGAAAGCCTTCAATTAGATATTTCCCAGTTTGGTCCCGCTCTTTTTTCGTTAACAGCTTCTTCCATGCTTTTACTTTTGGGTTTTTTACTGATTCAATATATTTCAATCTGAACGCTCCTTTAAGATTTACACTTGTTTCTATTATAGCTTATATACCATACATAATGCATTCTGTAGTGTGGAACACTATGCTTGTTGGAGATTATCTATACAGGAGGGATTCTCTTATGAGTTTAAATCTGCGCAATGCAATTATTCACAATGTTTCAGGAAATAACCAGGATCAGCTGGAAGATACAATTGTTGACGCCATCCAAAATGGTGAAGAAAAAATGCTTCCTGGTTTAGGTGTTCTATTCGAAGTCATCTGGAAAAACTCTTCCGAGCAGGACAAAAAGGATATGCTGCAGGCATTGGAAAGTGGTTTAAAATAGAATGCTTCATGTAGATAAAAAAGCACCCAAATTCCGGGTGCTTTTTTTATACTGTTTTTTATTCAAATGTGATTCGATTAACTGTTTCACGATCCAAGCGTTTAATCACTTCAACGACAAGCTTTACAGCATTTTCAAAATCGTCACGATGGAGCATCGCTGCGTGTGAATGAATATATCGTGTCGCAATTCCGATCGATAAAGCAGGAACACCTTTTGCTGTTACATGAATGGAACCCGCATCTGTTCCGCCGCCTGGAATGGACTCAAACTGATAAGGAATATTCAGTTCGTCTGCTGTGTCTGTTACTAAATCTCTTAGGCCTTTATGCGACACCATGGAAGCATCGTACAGGACAATTTGCGGGCCGCTTCCCATTTTACTGAGAGCTTCTTTTTCTGTCACGCCAGGAGTATCACCGGCAATACCAACATCTACAGCGAATCCGATATCTGGTTCAACTTTAAATGTCGATGTTTTTGAGCCGCGCAGTCCCACCTCTTCTTGAACTGCTCCAATCCCGTACACGACATTTGGATGCTGACTTTCTTTTAATTGCTTCAAAACACTGATCGCAATCGCACAGCCGATTCGATTGTCCCAAGCTTTTGCAAGCAGCATTTTTTCATTATTCATAACCGTAAATTCAAAATACGGTGTTACCATATCTCCGGGACGGACTCCCCACTCTTCCGCCTCTTCCTTACTGGATGCACCAATATCAATAAACATATCCTTTATTTCATATGGTTTTTTTCTTGCCTCAGGTGATAAAATATGAGGCGGCTTTGAGCCAATTACACCCGTAATATCCCCTTTGCGCGTAGCAATTGTCACTCGCTGAGCCAGCATGACCTGATTCCACCAGCCGCCGACCGTTTGAAACTTTAAAAATCCATTCTTGTCAATTTGCGTAATCATGAAGCCGACTTCGTCTAAATGACCTGTGACAATAATTTTGGGACCGTTCTCATCGCCAGTCTTTTTAGCGATAAGACTTCCTAGATTGTCCATTGTAACTTCATCTGCATAAGGAGTTATGTATTTCTTCATGACTTCACGCGGTTCCCGTTCATTCCCGGGAATCCCTTTTGCATCTGTTAAATCTTTAAGCATCATCAGGGTTTCATCTAATTGAGCCATCATTTCAACTCCTTTATTAGGTTTCTTTTCTATTATACAAAAGGGCATAATGTTTATACAAAAAATAGCACATTTAGCTTCTATAGATATTTTTATTGAAACCTGGACGGAAATGAAACCTTTTTCTCTTTTAAACGTAAAATAAGAAAACAATAGAGAGGGGAGAATTTATTTATGATGTGGCTCATACGCTTTGTACTATTCGCCCTCATTCTTTTTCTCATCTATCGAACGATCAAATTTATCCTGAACCCAAAAAGAAAGCTTGAGCTCGCACATGAACAAAAGCGTTTTTATTTTTTAGATGACCAAAATAATGTAAGAAAAAACTTCCTTCTTACATATAAAGGCGCACTTTTTGAAGGCGAGAAATATTTAGGAACGACCGATAAAAAGTTTGATGTTGTATCCATCTTTATATGGCCCCACAGCGTCAATGCATTGAAAGGATTTGTCCGCGAGGATTTTCATTTTCTTGAAGAAATTATCCAAGTGGATTACCCAAATGCTTCCATAGATTGGAAAAGTCCGGTTAAGGAATTTGTCCAGGACAATAGCGAACCGGAAACTCCGTATGAATAAGATGAGGCTCCCCTTTAGAAGGAAGCCTCTTTTTTATGAACTCAAACTGGGTTACACCTCTTAAGCCTGACCTGTTTTAAAAAATTCACGCCACTTAATAATCGATGCCTTCTCCCTAAACAGATAAGCTAGAATCATTAGCGAAAATAATATAATGACCATAATGGTCGGAGTAAAGCCTCTAATAAATTGGCCAAATACCGAGAAGAAAAAGGCTAGCGGAAGGTTAGAAAAAAAACAATTTTTCACATAGGCCTTAAATTCATGCTTTCTTTCAATTAAACAAAAATTAAGCAAATGGTAATGAATAAAAGGGATTAATCGTAATATTGCAGTTTGAGCAACAGTAATATTTCGGTATTCACCAAACCATTTCTTTTTTAAATAGGATAGCTTTTCATGTGTTTTTGGCAGCTTTCCCACCACAAAATAAAAGCAGACAGAGCTTACCATTAAACCAATGAGAGAATAGATTGTACCAAGGACGGAGCCGAAAAGAATCCCACCAGTCATACAGACGAGCGTAACGGGGATAAATAGAAACTGTCGAAAAAGATGAAAGAATATAAATGCAATCGGAGCCAATATACCACCCGTTTTAACGAGAACGAATAAGATTGAAAGACTCTCATCCATTTTTTCACCTTCTCTCTGACTATTTCCTGTTGTCTCTACAGCTTATCAATAAACAGGGGATGTTATGACTACTAAATCAGAAAGATGATTAGAAATAGGTCAATTATAGCCAGCAATGGAAAACCCATCTTAAAGGATAGATGCTTGGTTTTATGTCTAAACATATTCATCCCGATAGCAGCTCCAATGGCTCCGCCAACTATGGCGATTATCCAAAGAGTCTGCTCACTTATTCGATATTGATGTTTGATTGCTCTTTGTTTATCCACTCTCATAATGAAAAGACCAATAATATTAATGATAAGAAAGTATAAAACAATATATTCTGTCATGTAACTGCCTCCCTATACAAATTGATATCACGAAAAAAGCCACTCTCTTTAAAGAGAATGGCTTTTATTAACAAGGATTATTTGCTTAAGTTTGCTTTAGCAACAGATGCTAATTCAGCGAAAGCATTTGCATCACTTACAGCTAATTCAGCAAGCATTTTGCGGTTTACTTCGATACCAGCAAGCTTTAATCCGTGCATTAAACGGCTGTATGAAAGACCGTTGATACGTGCAGCTGCATTGATACGAGCAATCCAAAGCTTACGGAAGTCACGCTTTTTCTGACGACGATCACGGTAAGCGTATTGTAATGACTTCATTACTTGTTGATTTGCAACTTTATATAATGTATGTTTTGAACCGAAATAACCTTTAGCTAATTTAAGAACCTTTTTACGACGTTTGCGAGTAACTGTACCGCCTTTTACACGTGGCATATGGTTTCCCTCCTATGATAATCTAATTCGCCTTGGCGTATTTGCGCCCAAATTTATCGAACACATTCGAAAACTGAGACATCCGCCGGAAGCATTTAGTTTAATATTACTTGATGTTGTCTAATAAATGACGAATACGTTTGAAATCACCTTTAGAAACTAAAGCGCCTTTACGAAGCTTACGCTTTTGTTTCGTAGATTTATTTGCGAATAAGTGGCTTGTATATGCGTGGTCACGCTTCAATTTACCAGATCCAGTTTTTCTGAAACGCTTTGCAGCGCCGCGGTGAGTTTTCATTTTTGGCATTTGGTATTCCTCCTCTTACTTTTCGTTTTTAGGTGCTAAGACCATGAACATGCTTCTTCCATCCATTTTTGGATGCGATTCGATAGTCGCAATTTCCTTACATGCGTCAGAGAAACGGACTAACACACGTTGTCCAATTTCTTTATGTGTGATTGCACGTCCTTTAAATCGGATAGATGCTTTCACTTTATCGCCTTTTTCAAGGAATTTAATCGCATTACGAAGCTTTGTATTGAAATCATGCTCATCAATAGTCGGGCTCAAACGAACCTCTTTGATATTGATAATCTTTTGATTTTTACGTGCTTCTTTTTCTTTCTTCTGTTGTTCAAACTTAAACTTTCCATAGTCCATAATACGGCCTACTGGAGGTTTGGCATTTGGAGCCACAAGAACAAGATCAAGATTGACACGAGCAGCAATTTCAAGTGCTTCAGTTTTTGATTTAATTCCTAACTGTTCACCGTTTTGATCAATTAGACGAATTTCGCGAGCACGAATTCCCTCATTTAATAACATATCTTTGCTAATAGTTAAACACCTCCGGGGTTTTATGAGAATACAAAGTTTAGGTCAAGAATCACCTGATCCTGTGATTACAGGTATTTATAAAATCAACAAAAAAGTGCGGGTGAATACACCCACACTTTACGAAACCGTTCATCACTAATAAAAGTCTTCGCAAAACCTGTTAACTGCCTGGTGCGTCAATCAGGTGAGAAGCGGGTGCTTCTTCTTATCCCTAAAAGTATTCAATTTCAACTTTTTAACTATATCACAAATGAATTGTTATGTCAAAGGAATAGTTAGTCTTAAATAACAACAGTTAGAATCTTAACAAATAAATGAACTTCTTGCAATAGTTTTTTACCATCCATTTATTCCCTATCTCATTCGGATATAGTCAACAATTAATAAATAATACCTCTGTTAACCTTGTTTGTTGATTTCCGTTCCAGGCACTTCGCTTTCCGCGGGCGACCGCCGAGCCTCCTCGACACTGCGTGTCTGCGGGGTCTCGCCTGTCTCGCTTCTCCCGCAGGAGTCTTCGTGCCTTCCACTTCAATCAACATGCAGGGGAAAATTAACATTGTCCTTTAACATAGCTAAAATAATAAATTATTATTTTTTCACTTCTGCCTCAAGTCCGCTGACAAAGTCTGCAAATGGCACAGTTTCAGAGTTCTGCTCACCATATTTACGAACATTCACAGCTTCCTCTGCTACTTCCTTGTCACCAACAACTAACATATAAGGAATTTTTTGCATTTGCGCTTCACGAATCTTATAGCCGATTTTTTCATTACGGGCATCAAGCTCAACTCGGAATCCTTGTGATTTTAGCTGATCAAGAACCTTTTTCGCATAATCATAGTGTACATCCGGCGAAACTGGAATGACTTGTACTTGAACAGGCGCCAGCCATGTTGGAAGTGCCCCTTTGTATTCTTCAATTAAGAAGGCAACAAATCGTTCCATTGTTGATACGACACCGCGGTGGATAACAACAGGGCGGTGCGGCTTGCCATCTTCGCCAACGTATGTTAAATCAAATCTTTCAGGCAGCAAGAAGTCAAGTTGAACTGTAGAAAGGGTCTCTTCTTTTCCTAAAGCAGTTTTTACCTGAACGTCCAGCTTAGGTCCATAAAAAGCTGCTTCCCCTTCTGCTTCGTAATAGTCAACGCCCATTTCATCAATAACTTCCTTCAGCATGCTTTGCGCTCTTTCCCACATCTCATCGTCATCATAATATTTCTCAGTATTTTCAGGATCACGATAGGATAAACGGAATGAATAGTCTGTGAAATTAAAGTCTTTATACACTTCTAGAATTAACTCCACTACGCGCTTGAATTCTTCCTTGATTTGATCCGGACGGACAAAGATATGGGCATCATTTAGCGTCATACCACGAACACGCTGCAGGCCGGAAAGTGCTCCGGACATTTCATAGCGGTGCATTGTTCCAAGCTCAGCAATACGGATTGGAAGTTCACGATAGCTGTGCATAGAATTTTTATAAACCATCATATGGTGCGGACAGTTCATTGGACGAAGAACAAGCTGCTCATTGTCCATTTCCATGACAGGGAACATGTCTTCTTGATAGTGAGCCCAGTGACCTGAAGTTTTATAAAGCTCAACATTCGCCATGATCGGAGTATAGACGTGATCATAGCCTAGGCTGACCTCTTTGTCTACAATATATCTTTCAATAATACGACGGATTGTGGCACCCTTTGGAAGCCACAATGGCAGACCTTGTCCAACCTGCTGTGAATGAGCGAATAAGTTTAGCTCCTTCCCAATTTTACGGTGGTCACGTTCCTTCGCTTCCTCAAGGAGACGAAGATGCTCGTCCAAATCCTCTTTTTTGAAGAATGCAGTACCGTAAATACGCTGCAGCATTTTATTATCGCTGTCACCTCTCCAGTAGGCACCTGCAATGCTTAAAAGTTTAAATTCTCTTAATTTTCCTGTTGATGGAACGTGAACTCCGCGGCATAGATCAAAGAATTCGCCCTGTTCGTACATTGTAACCGTTTCATCCTCTGGAATAGCCTCAACAAGCTCAATTTTGTACTCATCACCGATTTCCTTGTAAATCTGAATCGCTTCTGCACGGCTCACTTCTTTACGGATAATTGGAAGATTTTCGTTGATAATCTTCTTCATCTCTTTTTCGATAAGCGGCAGATCCTCTGGTGTTAAAGATTCCGGCATATCAATATCATAATAAAAGCCGCTTTCAATAACAGGTCCAACACCAAGCTTAACATCTTTATAAAGTCGTTTAACCGCCTGTGCCATTAAGTGCGCACTGCTGTGACGAAGAATCTCTAACGCTTCAGGCTGATCCTGTGTAATAATCTCAATCGCACCATCTTGTTCAATTGGGCGTTTTAAATCATACATGACACCATCAAGCTTACCAGCAAGCGCCTTTTTCTTTAATCCTGAACTAATAGAAGCGGCGATATCTTCTGTTGTGGTTCCTTTTGGAAACTCCTTTACAGCTCCATCTGGAAACGAAATTTTCACAACCTCTGACATATTTATTCCTCCTTGTAAAGTGCTTATGTAAAAATAAAAAAGCTCCTCCCTAAAAAAGGGACGAGCTGTTATACACGTGGTTCCACCCTACTTCTCATTTATACCATAGTAAAAAATGACTTCGTAGTAAGATAACGGTTTGTTTCCGTCTTCCGATACTCAAACGGCAGCTGCAGTTATTTCTTCCTGGCTTCGTTTTTCCCGGTAGAAGTTTAGAGGTGGTAAGTAATCATTCCGTGTTAGGAAGGTTTCAGCCTGGCCTTCCCTCTCTATAAACCGTAAAAGAATACTCTTGTCCTCATCATCACATTTTAATATTGAAAAGTACTACAGTATTGCTCTCAAATGCTGCATACTGTTAACTATCTATGTACGTATTATAGTAATTAATATTTCTAAAATCAAGGACTTTTATACTTTTTTGTCGAAAGAAGCACCATACTGTTTCCTATATTCTTCAATTGATGCAAGAGGCCTACTAATAATCCGTTCCTCAAAAATGTTTCGGATGGTTCTGACAATCGGCTGATCAGGGTCATCTGTATAAAGATAAATCCTTGACGGTGCTATGGATAATAATGGCGCAATCGTAATCGAATCAATATAAACCGGATGATTGATTAGCAGCCGCCGGTCAACCATTTTGGTTAAATCCCCGCGTTTTATCTCTTCAAACTGTTCATTAAAAAAAGTAATCACATCAGAAAATAACAAATGAAGCTGCTTCAATTTAGGCTCTCTATTCATTATAAATTCCCGAAGCGTTTGAATAAACATTTGATATTCCTGCTCCATCTTATATTCGTCAAGTGATAATTCAACATATTTTCTTAACTCATTGAAGAAATTCCGCAATCGAAAGGTCGTGAATGAGTCAAAGGAAAATAACCTGCTATGCTCTTCAAACCAATCATTAATAAGGTTTGAAAGATAATCCTTTATTTTCATTTCCGGGAGAAATACCGTTAGTTCTTCCAGTTTGCCTTCTAATACGGAATGTACAATATCAATAATCTGCTGCTGCTCTTCTTCATCACGATAATGATAATGTGTTGCTAAGATATGTCTTAACCAATCATTTAATTTAACTGTCAGCATAAATTGACATAAGGACTTTTTTACCCATTGAAAAAAAGCTTTCTGACCTTCTACATAACAGGTTTCTTCCGTATACCTGCATTGAACTATATGTGAATCTTCATAATGAAGAGTATAATTAGCAAATGACTCGTACTCTAATAATTGTTGTAAAAAACCATACAACCTCTTAGCATCCTCTTTATGCTGGAAATGGATTTCAATCAACCGTATCCCCCCTTTACATATCTCTGTTTATATGTATATGGGGAACTTGACCAAATTAGAAGCAAGCATTTATAAAAGTGCAGGTGCTTTTTTACTAGACAAAAAACCGGCTAAACAGCCGGTTAATCTGGTCGAAGTTTTTTCAGCATGGCTTCGATTTCTAATTTCTTTATCTCTTGAGCATCGGCTTTCTTACTTGGTGTTGCAGTACCTGCTTTTTCATCACCATCGAACCATTCCGGTATTACTTCGGTTCTATTTGTTTTCTTTTTCGAAGCAGACTGCTTGCCCGTTTTCTTCGCCTCTGCCCACTCAGCATATTGGCGATGTTCCAGCTTCGCTAACTCCATCGCATCTTTAACTGTTTTTATATTTTTTCTCGCCCAATGACTGGCAATCTTCTCTACATAATTTTTGGTTAGCTTCATATCCGTTTTACGCATCACATTATCAATCAATACATTTACAACACCAGGATTTAACTTTTGCTGAAACATAACATCTTCAATAATTTTCACGTCAGCCTTTGAGGGTTCAGCACCGCCGCTGATATCTCGTAAAAATTGGAGCGGCGAAGCCGTTTCAAAATAATGAATTAACTTTTCTTCCCTTGTTTCAGGCTCCTGCTTTAAGGTCTGATAAATCACCGGCTGCGTTTTTTCAATGAGAGCTGGCAATTTGTCATGGTGTTCAAATTGATACCAATCCCGTGCTGACTTTCTAAGTTCCTCAAGATCAATTTCATTGTTCTCCGTGATTGCACTTATGACGATATTCTTCATTTGCAGTGCATCAATATCATATAAAAAAGCCAGATTCTTAATAGCTTCCCTTACTTGGTGTGTAAAGGCGCTTTTTGTGACTAAATTTTCATGTAGACCGGCTAAAAGTAAGTCAAAATTGAAATCACTTGGTTCAGCTTTAATACTGTTTCCTTCCTGTCGCCCAATAAAACGATCATCATTAGAGATAGTAGTATCCTGCCGTGTTTCTTCATCATAGGAAGGAACAATGGGATGACCTGAAGAAAAAACATCCTGAAATTCCTTAGTTACCTGTGTAAAATCTGAATCCTGGATTGTTTTCTCAGTGAAGAACCGCTTCACTCTTGAATATTGAGATTTACCAATTTTTCGATAGAGATAAATATTGAGCATGCCATCTGACAGAAACTGCTCCGGTGTCAACGGAGGCTGCAATTCATAAATGAATGATCTTCGGTCTTCATCTTTTTTAACAAATGTTTTTAGCAGCCCAATGCCTTCCAGCTTTAGACGATTTTCATAAATAGCCTTTAGGTTCATTTCCATGAAATTCATTAAGCTGTGATGTGAATGAGATTCTGACCAAAGACGGTTTTCCTCCAGCTCTGCCCATAGGGTCATAAACAAACTTACACAGTTTGCACCGATTAACGGCTGGTACAGAAAAGTAAGTACCTTTCGATCATAATCATGCAATAGACCATTGGCAGTGACGACATATCGATCAATAGGTAAAAGTTCTTGCCAATGTTGAGTCATGACTGTCAACCTTTCATGATTAATTTGAAAAAGAGCCAAAGAATACTCTTCAGCTCAAAGAAAAGCGCAGGCGCCTTGCCTAAATTAAGACATAGTTAAGATTGCTCTTTTTTTATTAATTCCTTTAATTCATCAATGAACACATTGATATCTTTAAATTGGCGGTAAACGGAAGCAAACCGGACATATGAAACCTCATCGATTTTGGCTAATCTTTCCATTACCATTTCACCAATTTCATCGCTTTTGATTTCAGAAACCCCTTGGTTACGCAATTCCTTTTCCACTTCTGAAGCAAGATCCTCCAGCTGTTTTAAAGCAACAGGTCTTTTTTCACATGCTTTTATTAATCCACGCAGCATTTTTTCTCGACTAAACTCCTCTCTTGTGCCTTCCTTCTTAACAACAACAAGAGGACTTTCTTCAACTTTTTCAAATGTCGTAAAACGATAACCGCATCTTTCACACTCTCTTCGTCGTCGAATGGAACGTCCATCATCTACAGGACGCGAATCGACAACACGAGAATTATTATTTTGGCATGAAGGGCATTTCATACAATCAGCTCCGACTTTAATTTCCTATCTACTATCTTATTAAAAAGATGAACCTTGTACAAGTCATTTTAAAATGATGAATAAAAAAGAGAGGCTGGACTCCTTTTTCTATTTTTTAATTATGGCAAATTCTCTAAAAAAATAAAAAGAGAAGCTTTACATAAAAAAGAGCCCTGCACCAAATATAAAAAACATCATATGATTGTTTATAGACAAACAGAAGGGATTAACTCCGATGAGCCAATCCCTTTGAAACGATACACTTATTTATTTAACAGTTAACAATTGATGAATTTAATAGCTTTTTAGCTACATAGTTTGTTAAATCTACTACACGGCAAGAATAACCCCATTCGTTATCATACCATGCGAGTACCTTTACTTTATTCGACCCCATTACCATAGTCGTTAAACCGTCAATGATAGCTGAGTGTGGGTTGGTATTGAAATCAACCGAAACTAATGGCTCATCTGTGATATCTAAAATTCCATTTAATTCATTTTCCGCGGCTTCTTTAAAGGCATTATTGATATCATCAATCGTTACCTTTTGCTTCAGATCAACGACTAAATCAACTAATGAAACGTTTGGAGTTGGAACACGTAATGACAAACCATGAAGCTTGCCTTTTAATTGTGGCAGCACAAGTGATAATGCCTTCGCCGCTCCAGTTGATGTTGGAATAATCGATTGAGCGCATGCTCGAGCTCTTCTCAAGTCTTTGTGAGGATTGTCGATATTCTTTTGATCGTTTGTATAAGCATGTACGGTTGTCATTAATCCATTTTCGATGCCAAATTTCTCATCAAGTACTTTAGCAACTGGTGCTAAGCAATTCGTTGTACATGATGCATTTGAAATAACATCGTGTTCTGAAATATTTAATGTATCTTCATTAACTCCCATTACAATTGTAACATCTTCATTTTTACCAGGTGCTGTTAGTATGACCTTTTTTGCCCCCGCATTTAAATGAAGCGCCGCTTTATCACGGGCATTAAACTTTCCTGTTGCTTCAATAACAATATCAATCTTTAAATCTTTCCACGGAAGTTCTTCTGGGTTACGGTTGCTTAATAATTGAACGCGCTTTCCATTCACAACAATGGCGTCCATCTCTGCTTTAACCTCTCCAGCAAATGGTCCATGATTTGTGTCATACTTTATTAAATGAGCAAGTGTCTCCGCTGGATAACTTGCGTTAATCGCTACTATATCAAGATTATTATCGATAATTGCTCTTCTAAAAACCATTCGTCCAATTCTTCCAAAACCATTAATTGCTATTCTTGCCTTCATAATTCGGCCCCTTCCACAATAATGTTATACTTTTGACTGTTCATATGTAAATAGTATAACACATTACATTCCATTTGTGACAAGTTTAAGGATAATTTTGTTAACATTTTTAAATTTTCACTTATCTCCCTTGCACGCTTTGTCTTAAGGTGGAAAAGCTGGGTCCTAACCCCATAAAAAAAAGAGGGTGTCAGCCCTCTTTTTTGAATCCCCATTCCTTTAGAATGTTATATAATTGCCGTTCTGTTTGTTCAAGTGACCCATTATTATCAATCACTGCATCTGCTAGTTCCTTCTTCTCACGTAAAGACATTTGCGATTGAATCCGTGCAAGTGCCTCTTCCTTTGAATATTGATTCCTTTTCATCAAACGAAATAATTGCACTTCTTCGTCTACATACACCAATACTATTCGATCAACCATTTTCGTTAATTTACTCTCAAATAACAGAGGAATATCCATAACAACTAACGATTCTCCTCTGTTGACAGCCTTCTCTCGCTTTTCAGCCATTCTATTTCTAACCGCTGGATGAACAATCCCGTTTAATACCATACGTTCCTGTTCATTATTAAAAATAATATCACCTAATTTGGCACGGTTAATGGAGCCATCCTCGAGAAGGATGGCCTGCCCAAAATGATCAACTATTTTATGATAAGCATCCTCGCCCTTTTCAACAGCGAGCCTCGCCTCAATATCTGCATCAATGACTGTTATCCCTAAATTCCTTATCATCTCTGAAACTGTACTTTTACCGCTTGCAATACTGCCGGTAAGTCCGATAATCATTGCCATATATAGTATCCATCCCCTGTTAAATCTTAATTTTTAATAGTCCGATGATAATCAGGACAATACCGGGAATAAAAGAAAACTTTTGCACCCATGCATTTTTAGTTAGGCTCGTTCCTAGTTTCATCCCTAAAAACACTAAACCTGAACTTAAAAATGCGACCGCACAGGCTAAATAGATTGGTGAAAACCCAAGCATAACAGCCCCCACCCCTGCTCCAAATGCATCCAGTGAAAGTGCAAGGCCGAGCATAAAGGCTTCAACTCCTGTAATCGTCCCTGATTTATCAAAATCTGCTACCATTGGCTTTTTTAATATATTGATTACAATACCAAGCGACTTAATTTCAAAATTGATAATTACTTTTTGATGTGGCAGGGTATCCTTTTCTTTCTCAGGCCGGAAAAACTGATAAATAACCCAACAACCTAGAACAATTAAGATAATGCCACCTATTTTTTCTGCGAATGCAGGTGACATCAATTTCTCAAGCAAATGCCCCATCAGCATGGCAAGCATCAAGGTCACTGCCGAGCAGCAGGCAATAATTGCAATCGACTTAAAAGGAATTCGCATTTTCCTCAGACCATAAGTTAAACCAACACTAAAGCCATCTAAGCTTACAGCTAATGCTAACAATAAAAGTGAGAGTGTGTGTACCATTGGATTTAGCTCCTTCCTGCATAAACAACTATCATAGTTTATGAAAGGAGCATTTCCAATGTTAATAGATAAATATATATATATCACTCGAATCGTCTTAAGCTGGTCGCGGCTGGGCAAGGCGTCTACGCTTTTAGGTTTTATCCAGCTCCGACGCCTAGCCGCTCGAGGTCTTAAGCCGCTCCGATGAGAAGGTTAAAGAACAACCTTCCCCTTGAATCGTCTTCAGCTGGTCGCGGCTGGGCAAGGCGTCTACGCTTTTAGGTTTTGACAGTTGGGACAAAAGACTGTACCTCTTCCTCCTACCACTGTTTTAATTAGTTCTGTTCCGCAGACCTTGCAATCTTCACCTTTACGGCCATACACATTATGCTCTAACTGAAACATACCCATTTCTCCCTGTGAATTCACATAGGTACGAACCGTACTTCCACCTTTTTTCACTGCTTCTGATAATGTCTCAACAATACTTTCGAAAAGAACATGGATTTCTGGATCTGAAAGCGACTGTGCCATTCTTTCCGGATGTATGCGGGCTTTAAATAATGCTTCATCCACATAAATATTTCCAAGCCCGACTAAGACCGTTTGATCCAATAGCACCGATTTGATGTTTCGTTTCTTGCTTGCCAATTTACGTTTAAACTCGTTAATATCAAATGTATCCTCGAGCGGTTCAGGCCCCAGCTGAGCTAATGGGAGTGAATGAAATTCATCTCCTTTTCGAAAAAGATGCATCGTACCAAATTTCCTCACATCACGATATCGCAGTTCAGTTCTATCAGTAAAATGAAAAATAACATGGGTATGCTTATCAACAGGTTCATCTGATTGTTCCACAGTATACCTGCCTTCCATTCTTAAATGGGATACAAGCGCATATACATCAGTATAAAAAACAAGAAATTTTCCTCGTCGCCCGATATCCTCGATGGTTTGCCCGATTAATGCATCTGTAAACTGTTCAACTTCAAGCGGCAATTTAATAATTTTTGGCCAAAAGACAGAAACTGATTGTATTTTCTTTCCCAAAATCAGATGCAGCAATGTTCTCCTGATTGTCTCTACCTCAGGAAGCTCCGGCATATTATCTCCCTCCCTTCTATCCTTACTAGCACTGGGCAAGACGTCTCCGAATACCTTGATTTAGCTCAAGCGCCTCCGCTTTTCTTGATCTAGCTCCGGCGCCTAGCCGCTCGAGGTCTTAAGCCACTCCGATGAGAAGGTTAAAGAACAACCTTCTCCCCGGAGCGTCTTAAGCTTGTCGCGGCTGGGCAAGGCGCCTCCGCTTTTCTTGATCTAGCTCCGGCGCCTAGCCGCTCGAGGTCTTAAGCCACTCCGATGAGAAGGTTAAAGAACAACCTTCTCCCCGGAGCGTCTTAAGCTTGTCGCGGCTGGGCAAGGCGCCTCCGCTTTTCTAATTACTTTGCGTCAAACCAGGTTGGACCGAATGCATAGTCTACTTTCAGCGGTACTTTCAACTCAATTGCATTCTCCATAACCTCAGGGACAATCTTCTTCAATTTCTCAATTTCCTCTGGCGGTGCTTCAAAGATTAATTCGTCATGTACCTGAAGTAATAAACGAGTTTTTAAGCTTTCATCCTGTAAACGTTCTGCCATATCCAGCATGGCCTTTTTAATAATATCAGCCGCACTTCCTTGAATTGGCGTATTCATAGCTGTTCGCTCTGCAAAGCTCCGTAGATTAAAGTTTCTACTCGTAATTTCCGGTAGATATCTTCGCCTTTGCATCAGCGTCGATACATATCCCTTTTGCTTAGCATCCTTCACAATTTCATCCATGTATTCTTTTACACCAGGATAACTTTCCAAATAACGATTGATAAAATTCCCTGCTTCCTTACGGGAAATCTTGAGACTTTGACTTAATCCGTAATCACTAATCCCATAGACAATTCCAAAATTAACTGCTTTTGCATGCCTGCGCATATTCGATGTAACCTCGTCAGCCTTTACATGAAATACTTCCATTGCCGTTTTCGTATGGATATCCATACCCTCTTTAAAGGCAGCAATCAGCTTTTCGTCGCCGGCAATATGGGCAAGAACCCGTAACTCAATTTGTGAGTAATCTGCCGCAAAAATGACCCAGCCCTCTTCAGAAGGCACAAAGGCTTGACGAATTTTCCTGCCTTCCTCTAAGCGAATCGGGATATTCTGGAGATTTGGATCCGTCGAGCTTAAGCGTCCTGTTTGTGTTAATGTCTGGTTATAAATAGTATGAACCTTGTCTGTTTTCGGATTGATGACTTTTAGCAGTCCCTCTATATAGGTGGATTGTAATTTTCCAAGCTGACGGAAAAGAAGAATCTGCCTGATAATTTCATGGTCATCCTCTAATCTTTCTAACACATCTGCAGAAGTGGAATAGCCTGTTTTCGTTTTTTTAATAGCAGGCAGTCCAAGCTTTTCAAATAATATAACGCCAAGCTGCTTTGGTGAATTTATATTAAATGCTTCTCCGGCTAAAGTATAAATCAGCTCCTCAAGGTCATTTAATCTTGACTTCAACTCTTCTCCCATACCGCTCAAGCGGTCACGGTCCACCTTTACACCCTGCGATTCCATATCTGCAAGGATAAAAGCGAGCGGCATTTCAAGATCATGGTATAGTTCAAGCTGCTGGTTTTCTTTTAACTCATCCTCAAGTTTATCTTCGAGATCATAAAGCACCAATGCCTTACGAACAAGATGTTCGGCAAGCTCCTTTTCCTCTGGAATTCTTCGTTTTGCTCCTTTTCCATAAAAGACATCATCCGATTGAATGGCAGAAAATCCATACCGGCTTGCTACCGAAGCAATATCTGTGATTGTCTCTGATGGATTAACAAGGTAGGCGGCAATTAATAAATCAAAGCTAACCCCATTCAAATGGATTCCATGATGACGTAACGATACCTCAGACCGTTTCACATCATAAACCGATTTCTTCTTTTCTTCATCTTCTGCCCATGCTTTAAAAACAGATGATTCCAGTGCAATATTCGTTGGAATAAAAAAGTGTCCTTTTTCATTTACTAACGAAATACCAATAATATCGGCATAATGATAATTATCCTCAAGAACTTCAACATAAAGGGTATTATGGTTCGCAAACAAATCTTCACTTACTTCCGTAACCACTTCAAATTCAATATCCTCCAATACTAAAGTTTCCGTATCAGATAGCTCCTCACCAAACTTGTCCAATAACGACTGGAAACCAAGCTCCTTAAACAAGCTGCTCAGTTTTTCCTTTTCAAATCCCTCATATTCAATTTCATCTAATTTAACTTCAACCGGTGCTTCCCGCATAATGGTGGCAAGCTCTTTACTTAATAAAGCCTGCTCCTTATAGGTTTCCAGTTTTTCTTTTAATTTACTGCCAGTTACTTTATCAATAGATGCTAATAAAGCCTCTAGTGTTTCAAACTCCTTTAAAAGCTTGATCGCTGTTTTTTCCCCTACACCAGGAACACCAGGGATATTGTCTGAAGTATCTCCCATCAAGCCCTTCATATCGATGATTTGTTCAGGCGTTAGACCATACTTTTCCATGATATGTTCCGGAGTGTATTCTTCAATCTCTGTAATACCCTTTTTTGTAATTCCGACGGTTGTCTGAGTCGAACTTAACTGCGTTAAATCCTTGTCACCAGAAATTACCTTTATCTGATAGCCCTCTTTCTCAGCCTGTAAGACAAGGGTACCGATTATATCGTCTGCCTCATAGTTTTCAAGCTCATATCTTGAAATCCGGTATGCATCTAAGAGCTCGCGGATAAACGAAAACTGCTCCGATAATTCAGGCGGTGTCTTCTGTCTGCCGCCTTTATATTCACTAAAGGATTTATGGCGGAACGTTGTTTTTCCCGCATCGAACGCTACCAATATATGTGTAGGTTTTTCCTCCTCTAAAATTTTCATCAGCATCATCGTAAATCCGTAAATTGCATTTGTATGTATTCCCTTATCATTATGTAATAGTGGTAAAGCAAAAAATGCGCGATACGCAATACTATTTCCATCAATTAACACAAGTTTCTTTGTCATTTAATAACTCCTTTACATTAGGCTTTGTTAAATTATGTTCGTTGATTTCCGTTCAAGAAACTTCGCGCACCTTAGGGCGACCGCCGAGCCTCCTCGACACTTCGTGTCTGTGGGGTCTCGACTGTCTCGCTTCTCCCGCAGGACATTGAATTACTTCCTTGAATCCGCCCACGCACGAGAAAATTCGATAGAATTTTCGAGGAGTCTGCGTGCCTTCCACTCCAATCAACTTTGTGCTTTAACACAGCCTGAAATTAAAAGCACAAGTGTTTATTATTTTTAAAGTAAAAAAAGCCATTATTTTCTTTCCTTAGTTTATCATGATTGAATAAGGAAAGGAAAATAACGGCTATTTGCATGGAACTATTTACTTATTCTGAAGCACCCATTAATAAACGGGCATATGGAGAATCAGAAGGTAATACAAGTACTGTTTCACCATTGATGGTCTTTTTATAAGATTCTAATGTACGGAATAAAGAATAGAAATTAGGATCTTTCGAGTAGGATTGATTATAAATTAAAGCCGCTTCCGCTTCACCCTGCCCTCGAATGGTTTCTGCATCAGCCTTTGCTGTTGCCAGCATTTCCTGTACGGTCTTGTCTGTTTGAGCTGTTATCTTATTTTTTTCAGCATCCCCCATTGACAAATATTCCTGCGCTTTCGATTCACGTTCTGAAATCATCCGTGTATATACAGAAAGTTCATTTTCCTCAGGTAAGTCCGTTCTTTTCATTCGAACATCTGTAACAACAATTCCATATTTATCATTCGCCAAAAATTCGTTAACCTTCTCCGTAATTCGGTCGTTTAAAGAGCCTCGCGATGATTTTTCATCATTAATGATTTCGTCATAATTTAACTGTCCAAGCTCTGCACGAACAACCGAATAAATAAACTCTTCCATTCTGCTTTCTGCATTTTCGATCGTTCTTGCATTCGAAATCATCAGCTTTGGATTAACAACCTTCCAAACAGCATAATTGTCAATAATCATTCTTTTCTTATCTTTCGTATTGATTTCCGCTTCTTTTACATCATAGATCATTTGATACTTCGGTAAAGAGGTAACACTTTGGATAAAAGGTATTTTATAGTTTAATCCTGGCTTATCAATAATCCTTACTACTTCCCCAAATTGACGGACGACCTTATACTCACCTTCTTTGACAACAAAAACATTGGCGAGGATAAATACTAAAAGCGCAATCAGGATAACAAAAAAGATGCCTATTTTTGTGTAGCCTCTCCACTGAAAATTACCGCCCTTTTCTTTCATGTTTATGATTTTTTCATCAGCCATTGCTTTCACTTCCCTTCTTCGTATCTTCTTCAGCTTTCGGTTCGAGAGGACGAATTGGGAAGTACTTTAATGTGTTGCCATCATCGTTCATGATATATACTTCCGTTTCAGGAAGGACCTGCTCCAATGTTTCGAGAATCAGACGTTCTTGTGTAATATCAGGGTTCGTTCGATACCCTTCATATAGCTTATCGAAAACTGCTATGTCCCCACGCGCTTTTTCTATACGCTCTGCTTTATCTCCCTCAGCATTTAATATAATCGCTTCTTTTTCACCTTCAGCTTCATTCAATCTCTTATTCTCATATTTTTTTGCTTCGTTGATTTTCGTATTCATCGTTTCCCGTGCATCTGTTACATTCGTAAATGCTTTGCGAACTTCATCGTTTGGAAGCTCTACATCCTGCAGCTTCACTGCTAATATAGAAATTCCAATATCATATTTTTTTATTAAGTTAGATAATAAGTCCCTTACATCTGCTTCAATTTCAGCTTTTCCTGAGGTTAACGCGTCATCAATCTTCGAACTTCCAATGATACTTCGTAGGGATGCTGATGTAGTATCATAGAGAATCTCTTTTGGATCAACTGAGTTATACAAAAATTTAGTTGGCTCAGTAATCTTCCATTGAACAACTAAATCTGCCAAAACGATGTTTTCATCACCAGTAATCATTTTTGTCTCTGCTGGAAATTCCTTCACTTTACCCGAATCTTCTTGGTAACCGAATTGCAGGCTAAACGTTTCTTTTGATAGTTTCTCTACCTTTTGTATCGGCCACGGTAATTTAAAATGTAATCCGGGCTCACTCATACCTTCCTTGGCATCACCAAATGTTAGAATAACAGCTTGTTCTGATTCATCTACGGTATACCATGTTGTAAACGCTGCTAACGCTAGAATGACAATAAGCAAGACAGCTCCCACAGCCATATATATCCTTTTTAGACTTACCATGTTCTCACCCTTTCTCAGAAAGTATCTATAACTGTATCTACGATTATATTGAAGAAAGGTTTCAGACATGCTATCCTTTTACAAAATAAAAGAGACGAAAGCTGCTGCTTCCGTCTCTTTTATTTTGGCTCCTTTGGATGAAGGGGTATTTCATAAATAATAATAGCTAACGAATGTTAAGCCCCTATAAATGATATGTTAACGATATGTAAAGATTTATCATTTATTCCTTATTTATGCGGAAAATCTTTATACAGCTCAATACTGAATGTAGTATGCTTACCGATTTCACTCTCTACTGTAATTTTCCCTTTATGAGCCTCTAGTAAATGCTTAACAATCGCTAACCCTAATCCTGTCCCCCCTGAATCTCGGTCCCTTGCCTTATTAACACGATAGAACCGTTCAAAAATACGAGGAATTTCTTTCTCCTCTATTCCCATCCCGGTGTCCTTAATATGCACGGTTACAGTTTTGTTTTGTTCTTCCATACTAATCGTTACATTTCCTTCTTGAGGAGTATACAAAACTGCATTAGAAATGATATTAATAAACACTTGTTTTAATCGATAAATATCCCCTTCAAGAAATAATTCATTTGGGTGTGAATCAAACAAAATCGTAATATTCTTTTCCTTAGCCTTACCTTCCATGATTCTCATCACATCATGCAGCAAGTCGACTAAATTGAAGGTCTGTAGTGACAAACTAAAGCCCTCATGCTCAATTTTAGATAATTCTAGAAGATCATTTATTAAAGATTGCAGTCTGTCACTTTCTTTTAAAATGATAGTTAAAAATGCTTCCAACGTCTCTTTATTTTCCATGGCTCCATCTAAAAGTGTTTCCGAAAAGCCTTTTATAGAAGTAACCGGTGTTTTTAACTCGTGTGATACATTGGCTACAAAATCTTTACGCATTTGTTCTAATTTCTTTATTTCTGTTATGTCATGAAAAACAAGCAGAATTCCTTTCCAAACATCATTCGTTCCGATAATTGGTACGCCATATACTTCAAAATGACGCCTTTCAATTTTGAGTGGAATGACCACCTGCTTTTTCACTTTTTGTTCCGTCATAAAAATATCTTCGATCATTTTTTTTATTTCTCGATGCTCGATCACTTCATAATAGAGCTGATATAAATATTCAGAAGGTTTAACAGCAAAAATATCCTTATACGCACGATTAATTAAACTGATATAACCCCGGCTGTCAATAAGGAGCAGGCCACTTCCAATACTTTCGATAAGTGTACTTAGCCGATCCTTTTGCATTTCATGCGACTTTCTCATATCCTGGAGATTGCGGGCTAAAATATTCAATGAAGAATTGAGCATCCCAATTTCTCCAACTTGATCTTCGTAGGTTCTAGCTTGATAATTTCCCTTTGCCAATTCAAATGCAACATTTGTCGCTCTCTCAATCGGCTTTGTGTAGCGGTTCATAATCATGCGTCCAAGGATAAAAATAACAATGAAAGCAAAACTAAAGGAGATAAATAATAACCACCAAATTTGAGAATAGGCCTTTTTTAGCTCTGTCATTTTTGTGCTAAGAAGTACATACCCTTTTTTATCACCATCAATGCTGATTGGTTTCCAATAATACTTGATATGAAAATCATTTACTATTGTTTGTTGATTTAATTCGTTAACATAATCCGTATCCTTTTCAATAATTGCATGGATTACATTCTTGTAATTGACATTACCGGTTTGATCCAGTTCACCACTGTCATACATAATGTTTCCTTTTTGATCTATGACAGCTATTCTTGCATTTAACTCGTTACTAATAGTCCTAACTCTTGCTCGACTAAATTCATCAATGCTACCATGATCTTCGATAAAAGAAGCCACAAGAGCATTTTCCTTCTTTAACCGTTCATCAAATGTTTTTATATAATTATATTTAAATAACTGTCCTAGGATAAGACCTAGACAAATTAATACAATAATAAGAAGTGTAATAAGAGTTAATAGAAGCTTCGTACGAAACTTTGTCATTCCTCTTTTGGCTCCTCAAGCTTGTAGCCCAAGCCCCTGATAGTCTTAATGTAAACAGGTTTTTTCGTATTCTTTTCAATTTTTTCCCGTAAATGACTGATATGCACATCCACAATCCGTGTATCACCTGCAAAATCATAGTTCCAAACAGCACTTAGAAGCTGATCACGCGTTAATACCCGCCCTTTATTTTTCGCTAAATATAATAATAATTCAAACTCTTTTGGAGTTAATTCTAGTAAATTCCCCTCAAAATACGCTTCGTATTGTTCAGGATAAATCGTTAAATGATTGATAACAATTTGATCTAAATCGTTTTTAGCATTCTGCTCAGATACCTCTGCTTGTATTTGTGTTCTCCGTAAAATTGCTTTTACGCGCGCAACGACCTCTCTGGGACTGAATGGCTTTGTCATATAGTCATCTGCACCTAGTTCAAGACCCAGGACCTTATCAAATTCATCGTCCTTTGCAGTCAGCATTAGGATCGGTGTGAAGTTTTTCTGCTGACGAAGCTGCTTGCAGACCTCCAAACCATCCATTTTTGGGAGCATTAAATCAAGAACAATTAAATCAGGATTCTCCTGTAAGGCAATATTTTTCGCTTCTTCCCCGTCCATTGCAGTTATTACTTCGAATCCTGCCTGCTGCAGATTATATTCAATTAGTGTAAGAATTGATTTTTCATCATCGACGACAAGCACTTTTTTTTCCATATTATCCTCCGTTTATAGAATACTATTAGAAAACCCCTTATCATCCAAATAAAAGCTAACGTATCCTATTTACTACTATACACATAAAAAAAAGACATGTACAATACCTAATCTTCCACCTGCAAACAACCACTCCCGGAGAATGGGCTGTCATATTAGGAGGAATATAATTTTTCGCACAAAAAAATTCGGGGAATCTCTTCCCCGAATTTCCATTTCTTCATTAAGCTAAAACAGCCATTACATTTTTTACAGATTCAGCAGAACGATCAAGTTGAGCTTTTTCTTCTTCAGTTAGTTGAAGCTGAATGACCTGCTCAATTCCATCTCCTCCAATAACCGTTGGTACGCCTAAATAAATTCCATTATAGCCGTACTCTCCTTCTAAATAAGCAATTGCTGGAAGTACACGGCGTTGGTCTTTAAGAATTGCTTCTGTCATTTCAACTAGGGATGCAGCAGGTGCATAGTAGGCACTTCCGTTCCCAAGCAGGTTCACAATTTCACCGCCACCCTTACGAGTTCGCTCAACAATAGCATCTAGACGGTCTTTAGGGATTAAAGTTTCCAGCGGGATGCCGCCAGCATAAGAATAACGCACGAGCGGAACCATATCATCACCATGTCCACCTAATACAAAACCAGTGACATCTTTAATAGACAGATTTAATTCTTCTGCAACAAACGTACGGAAACGTGCTGAATCAAGAACACCTGATTGTCCGATTACACGGTTCTTTGGAAATCCTGATTCTTTAAAAACTGTATAAGTCATAGCATCAACTGGGTTTGTTAAAACAATAATATAACAATTTGGAGAATATTTAACAATTTCTTTCGTAACAGCCTTCATAACTTTTTGGTTTGTCTGCACTAAGTCATCACGGCTCATACCAGGCTTACGCGCGATTCCTGCTGTAATAATTACAATATCGGAATTTTCTGTATCTTTATAGTCTGATGTGCCTATAATGTTAGCATCAAAGCCTTGTACAGGACTTGCTTCTAACATATCTAACGCTTTTCCCTTAGTAGGATTTTCCATCTGTGGGATATCTACTAATACTACATCACCTAATTCTTTTTGTGCAAGGAATAATGCTGTAGTTGCTCCTGTAAAGCCACTACCAATTACAGATACTTTTCTACGTGTTATTGCCATTTGTTAAACCTCTCCCCTCAATATGTAGCTTGCTTACTTCTATAATACTCTAAATTTTTAGAATATTAAAGCAGCAATCGTGCATCTTTATATAAACATATTCACATACTGATTACCAGTTTTTAGCTTAAACGCCTTACCCATCAAGAGTAAGGCGTTTATACTTTTATTCTAACCAGATTCGGTTCTAATGACAGACTTGCTATTATGCTTCCATGTTCTTAATTAGTTCGTCACCAAATTCAGAACATTTTACTTCTGTTGCACCTTCCATTAGACGGGCAAAGTCGTATGTTACAACTTTAGATGCAATCGTTTTTTCAATTGATTTAGTAATCATGTTTGCTGCTTCATTCCAGCCGATGTGTTCAAGTAATAAACAACCAGAAAGAAGAACTGATGAAGGGTTAACTTTATCTAGGCCAGCATATTTTGGAGCTGTACCGTGTGTAGCTTCAAAAATAGCATGTCCTGTAACATAGTTAATGTTTGCTCCAGGAGCAATACCAATTCCACCTACTTGTGCAGCAAGTGCATCAGAAATATAGTCTCCATTTAAGTTTAATGTTGCAACAACATCAAATTCACTTGGACGTGTTAAGATTTGTTGTAGGAAAATATCTGCAATTGCATCTTTAACGATAATTTTGCCAGCTGCTTCTGCATCAGCTTGTGCTTTGTTTGCAGCCTCTACACCTTGCTCTTCTTTGATCTTGTCGTACTGATTCCATGTAAATACCTTATCAGCATATTCTGTTTCAGCTACTTCATAGCCCCAGTTTTTGAATGCACCTTCAGTAAACTTCATGATATTACCTTTATGTACAAGTGTTACTGATTTTCTGCCTTCTTTAATTGCATAATCAATAGCAGCACGTACGTGACGAGTTGTACCCTCTTTAGAAACAGGCTTAATACCAATTCCTGAAGTTTCAGGGAAACGGATTTTGTTTACTCCAAATTCGTTTTGTAGAATGCTGATTAATTTCTTAGCATCATCAGTGCCTTGAGCATACTCAATTCCTACATAGATATCTTCAGTGTTTTCACGGAAAATAACCATGTCAATATCTTGAGGACGTTTTACTGGAGAAGGAACGCCTTCAAACCAACGTACTGGGCGCAAGCAAACATATAGATCTAACTGTTGACGCAGTGCCACGTTTAGAGAACGAATTCCTCCACCTACAGGTGTTGTTAATGGTCCTTTAATCGCAAGCAGGTACTCACTGATTACATCTAATGTTTCTTGTGGAAGCCACTCGCCAGTTTGATTAAAAGCTTTCTCCCCTGCAAGAACTTCTTTCCATTCAATTTTACGTTCGCCATTATAAGCTTTTTCTACAGCAGCATCTAGAACTTTTGATGCAGCAGCCCAAATATCAGGACCGATTCCATCACCTTCGATGTATGGTACAATTGGATTATTTGGTACATTTAGTACTCCATTTGTTACTGTGATTTTCTCGCCTTGCATGTAAATCTCCCTCCAAATTTTAGGCACGGGTTAAAATGGGCCGGAAGAGACTGACGTGAACTTTTAGTAAATACATCACTTCAGTCTCCAGCCATCCCCTACCAAATACTATTAACATTACTATTAAACCAATTTTTTATATAAATGTAAAAACTTATTGAAAGAATTTGGTGAAAAATATCGAAAAATCTATAAATTACTGGGATTCTTATAATTCTTGACGCTTTTCTACTGGTACATAGACCTGCATTCCTGGTCCCGTATATTCTGCACGAGGACGGATTAAGCGGTTATTATCATATTGTTCTAGTATATGTGCAAGCCAGCCGGATACGCGGCTTACTGCAAATATTGGTGTGAATAAATCGTGGTCAATGCCTAAACTATGGTACATAGATGCAGAATAGAAATCCACGTTCGGTGGTAATTTCTTTTCGCCAGTTACAATATTTTCAATTTTTATTGACATGTCATACCATTGTGGCTGACCAGTCAGCTTAGTTAATTTCTCTGACATTAATTTCAAATGCTTTGCACGAGGATCACCTTGGCGATATACACGATGTCCAAAGCCCATAATTTTTTCTTTTTTCACTAACTTCTCTCTAATATACGAATCTACATTTTCAGGTGTCCCAATCTCTGTAAGCATTTTCATAACTGCTTCATTTGCACCGCCATGCAAAGGACCTTTTAATGCACCAATAGCAGCTGTAACGCCAGAGTATACATCTGATAATGTCGCTACACATACACGAGCAGTGAATGTAGACGCATTCAATTCATGGTCAGCATGTAATATTAGAGCTTTATTCATAGCTTCTTCTGCAATAACATCTGGCTCTTTTCCATCCAACATGTAAAGGAAGTTAGCTGCAAAGCTTAAATCTTTTCTTGGTGCTACAGGACTTAGACCTTTTCGAATACGGGCAAAGGACGCAACAATCGTTGGTAATTTCGCCTGTAGTCGGACAGCTTTTCTATAGTTTGCTTCACTGTCCATTGTATCTGCTTCTTCATCAAATAGGGCTAATTGTGATACTGCAGTACGAAGAGCAGCCATTGGATGTACTTTCTCAATTGGATACATGTTAAAGTAATCAAGAATAGCTTGAGGTAAATCAGCATTATCAGCCAATTGCTGTTTTAATTCCTTTAATTGTGACGCAGTAGGGAGCTGTCTATGCCAAAGAAGATAAACAACTTCTTCAAAACTAGCATTCTCTGTTAAGTCATCAATGTTGTATCCTGCATACGTAAGCGTATCATCAATGATTGAACTAACTGAGGAGGATGTTGCAACTACCCCTTCAAGACCACGTGTTACTGTCATATAAAATCCTCTCCTTTTAAATAAATTCCCCATAAAACAAAAATTCCCCATACCCAGATCTCTGTAAAACATTCTATTCAAAAAAACAAGAATTATCAGAAAGAATTTTCTGAATTTTATTCAGGAGACGTACAATCGTCTCCTTAGTAAGAAATCGGCTGCTGAGAGCAGTCGATAATAACCTACGTGATTAGTAGTTAAAAATTTCTAATTGAGCGTGTGTTCATTTTTGCAAAAAGAAAATGCTTACAATATAGATGACAAAGAAAAGACACAACTTATACAACTATTATTATAAACAATTATCAGACTTTTGTGAACGAAAAGAATTTTAAATTCAAAAAAAATATTTTTTCTGGAAAACATATTAAAATATTTCGAGTATTTTCATGGCTAAATACGCAATCCCTGCGCCGATTAGAGGACCTACTGCAACCCCCTTAAACAGGGAGACTGCAAGAATTGTACCTAAAACAAGCGCTGTAGTGATATGTGGATCCTTCGCCAATAAGGTGACTCCGCCTTTTGCCAATAAGGCAACAGCAATTCCTGAAATCAATGCAATCCAAGCATATGGAGATTTAAAAGCTGCTGTTAAATCCTTAAATCCAATATCACCGCTTGCAATAGGAGCAAGCACAGCAATCGTTATTACCGTTACACCCCAATTAATTCCCTTTGACTGCAAATAAGAAAATGTTTTTCCATCAAAACCAATTAGTTTCATTATCATTAGTACAAAAACTGCAATGATAAGTGATGTATTTTTGGCAATTAAAGCAATAACTAATAATAGCAATAAAAAGAAGGTAGCTTGTGAAATCAATCGAGGTTCTCCCTTCAACGATTCTATATTATATTATCATAATTTTTCTTTTCAAAAAAGTCTAATGCATTAGACTGCGTTCAAATTTTAAGAACATTTAACGAAGTTATATGAATCTTTATACAGATTCTTTTCGTATTAAGATTAATCTTACTATCCCCATTTTGGGGGCAGATTTTCTATCGGAGCAATAAATTTTTTCCGTTTTGCTGCGAGCCTGATTTCATGAAAGAGGTGAATCATTTGAACCGAATGTATGTCAATCGAACCTTTCGTTTTTTGCTAGTTGTCGGGGTCATTATTGGATCGCTGCTGCTCGTCTATTACCTGTCTAAAATTACCTATCCCTTCATTTTTGGACTGGCTATTGCATTTCTAATGAATCCATTTGTTAACTTTCTGCAGAAAAAAGGAAGAATGCCCCGGGCACTGGCCGTTTTAATTGCTCTCATTCTCGTTTTTGCCTTTTTTGCCGGAATCATTACTCTTCTGATTGCGGAACTGGTAACTGGAGCAGATTACTTAGCTAAGGTAGTACCAGATCAATTAGATACCTTAATCAGCTACATTGAACATTTAATCGCTTCTCAGATCATACCTATTTATGATCAACTGACAAGTCTTTTTAACAGCTTAGGATCTGGACAGCAGGACACCATCATGAAAAATATTCAAAATGCAGGCAGTACGATAGGGACAAACCTTGGAAATTTCATTCAGCATTTTTTCGGTTTCATTCCAACAATTATTTCATGGTTTCCTAATGCGGCAACCGTATTAATTTTTTCACTAATGGCTACTTTTTTTATCAGCAAGGACTTCGATCGTTTAAAAGCACGTGCCGGACGTATACTGCCAACACGAGCTAAATCAAGCAGTCAAAAGGTGGTAGTGGATTTACAAAAAGCCCTTTTTGGTTTTATTAAAGCACAGCTAACCCTCATCTCCATTACAACCGTTATTATTTTAATCGGTTTGTTAATTTTACGAGTTGACTATGCTATTACAATTGCACTTGTGACCGGACTAGTCGATATCCTTCCCTATTTAGGCACCGGATTGATCTTTGTTCCATGGATCATTTATGAAGTCATTACGGGAGATATCAATCTAGCTATTGGTCTTGGAGTTCTCTACATTGTCGTCCTTGTCCAACGTCAAATTATGGAACCAAAGGTACTCTCATCGAGTATTGGCATGGATCCGCTGGCTACACTGATTGCCTTGTTTGTAGGATTTAAGCTGATTGGATTTTTAGGTTTGATAGTTGGTCCCGTTACATTGGTTATCCTCACAACCTTACACAAAGCAAATGTTTTCAGGGATTTATGGACCTTTATTAAAGGAAAAGAAATAAGCGAATAAAGAAAAGAGGGTAATATACCCTCTTTTCTTTTGGTTATCTAATTATCGTAATTGTCCTTCTGTTCATCCACTTCTTAAGCATCTTGAGAATGATAGGCTTGAGCGCTGCTCTTGAAGGAGGAAGCAATAATAGTAGACCAAAAATATCACTTAAAAAACCGGGTGACAGCAGCATGACACCACCTAGAAGGATACAGATTCCATCGAGTATTTCATCCCCAGGCATTCGTCCATATTGAAGCTGCTCCTGTACTTTTCTAAGCGTATCCATTCCTTGCTTTTTAGCCAAATACGAACCTAGTACCCCTGTTGCTATTAAAAGCGCAACGGTCGGCCATACCCCGATTGTATTTCCAGATAAGAGAAGTACCGCTATTTCTGCAGCCGGAATCAAAATAAATAACAGGATCAATACTCTCATCAGATACCTTCACACTCCGCTATAAATTTGAAAAATAAAAAGGGAGGGAACAATCCCCTCCCTGTCTTCTAATTATAGCACACTTGCATGTCCATTATAGATGACACCGCGCTGAGCATCGACCGTTATTTCTTGACCTTCTTTTAATATACCTGTTGCATTTTCAACCCCTACCAATACAGGAATACCCACGTTCAAGCCAACAACAGCTGCATGACTTGTAAGACCGCCTTCTTCTGTAATAAGGGCACTGCATTTTTCAATCGCAGGTACCATTTCCTTATCAGTACCAATTGTAACTAGAATCGAACCTTCTTTTACTTTATTTAGCGCTTCCTCTGCACTTTTGGCAATCACTACTTTTCCATAGGCTGATTTGCGGCCAATTCCTTGTGCTTTTGCCAAAATATCACCAACAACATGTATTTTCATCAGATTTGTTGTTCCAGATTCGCTTACAGGAACACCAGCTGTAATAACAACTAAATCACCATGTGATACAAATCCGCTTTTTAAGCTTTCATCCACTGCATTTTCCAGCATTTCATCTGTTGAATTTGATTTTTGACCCAGCTGTGCATATACACCCCATACAAGAGAAAGTCTTCTTAAGACATGATCATTTGCCGTTACTGCAACAATCGGCGCTTCCGGACGGTATTTAGAAATCATTCGCGCTGTATGTCCACTTTCAGTCGAAGTAATAATGGCATTTACATTTAAATTTAATGCTGTATGGGCAACAGATTGTCCAATCGCATCTGTAATCGTATGTTCATTATCTTTACTACGGTTAGATAATAGTTTTTTATGATCTAATGCAGCCTCTGCACGTGAAGCAATTTTATGCATTGTTTCTACTGCTTCAAGCGGGTATAAGCCAGCTGCCGTTTCACCTGAAAGCATAATAGCATCCGTACCGTCAAAAATTGCATTTGCCACGTCACTTGCCTCTGCACGTGTTGGACGCGGATTTCTTTGCATTGAATCTAACATTTGTGTAGCTGTAATAACCGGTTTACCTAAGGCATTACATTTTTTAATTAGATTCTTTTGTACAAGCGGAACTTCCTCTGCCGGAATCTCTACCCCCAAATCGCCGCGGGCAACCATTAAACCATCGGAGATTTCTAAGATTTCATCAATATTATCCACACCTTCCTGATTTTCAATTTTAGGAATGATATGGATATGTGTTGCATTGTTTTCTTCGAGAAGTTTCTTTATCTCGAGAACGTCAGAGGATCTACGTACAAAAGATGCTGCTATGAAATCCACATTTTGTTCGATACCAAATAGGATATCATTTGCATCTTTTTGTGTAATACCCGGTAATTTAACCGATACACCAGGAACATTACAACCTTTTTTATTTTTTAATGTTCCGCTGTTTAAAACTTTTACATGGATATGGCCATTCGGTTTATCAATTTTCTCTACTTCAAGGCCAATTAAACCGTCATCAAGTAAAATCTTAGAGCCAACCTCTACATCATCAATTAACCCTTCGTATGTAACAGAGAACATCTCTGGAGTTCCTTCAACCTCTGTCATTGAAACAATCGCTGTAGTCCCAGCATTTAATTCAATTGCTCCATTGACCATATTATGTGTTCGAATTTCCGGTCCTTTTGTATCAAGAAGAATAGCAATATTTTTGCCAGTGTTCTTTGCAGCCTCTCGAATGTTTTTAATTCTTTCACCATGCTCTTCATAATTTCCATGGGAGAAGTTTAAACGGGCAACGTTCATGCCGGCATTTATTAGCTTTGTCAGTATTTCAATACTTTCACTTGCAGGTCCAATCGTACAAACAATTTTTGTTTTCTTCATTTGCAATAAACCTCCTGATATGTATATAAAGCTTTTAAATAGATAGTTCCTTTGACAACTTCAATAGGTTAAAATCCAGTGAATGAGCTTCTTCCAGAATTTCAGTAATATCATGGTCGATTACGCGATTATTTCGAATTCCTACAGCTCTGCCACCTTTACCCTCCAGTATTAATTCTACTGCACGTGCACCAAGACGGCTCGCTAACACACGGTCAAATGCTGATGGAGATCCACCGCGCTGCATATGACCCAGCACAGAGACACGAGTATCAAAATCAGTCATCTCTTTTATTTTTTTACCAAACTCGACTCCACTAATCACACCTTCAGCCACAACGATGATACTATGTTTCTTTCCACGTTCCTTGCTTTTTTTAAGCCGTTCGCAAACTTCGTTCATATCATAATGATCCTCAGGTATTAGAATGGTTTCCGCTCCACCTGCTAGACCCGCCCAAAGAGCAATATCACCTGCATTGCGGCCCATTACCTCAATAACGAAAGTCCGTTCATGTGATGTAGCTGTATCCCTAATTTTGTCTATTGCATCAATGACAGTGTTTAAGGCAGTATCAAAACCAATCGTATACTGTGTGCCAGCAATATCATTATCAATTGTTCCAGGTACACCTACACATGGAAAACCGTGGGAAGTCAAAGCCTGTGCCCCTCTATAAGAGCCGTCGCCGCCAATAACTACTAAGCCCTCAATTCCAAATTTCTTTAATTGCTCAACACCCTTTAGCTGTCCCTCTCTTGTCTTAAATTCATCACATCTTGCTGATAAAAGAACAGTACCTCCACGGTGAATAATATCACCAACTGAACCCAATTCTAACTTTTGTATATTACCATTGATTAACCCTGCATAACCACCAATGACTCCATATACCTCTACTTCATGGTAAATTGCTTTACGAACCACCGCTCTAACAGCAGCGTTCATACCTGGAGCATCTCCACCGCTTGTCAATACACCAATTCTTTTCATGTGTTTTACCTCCTACCAATACTTTATCAAGAAGTTATCAAAATAGATAGAACATTTAATTAAAAAAATTTCGACGAATACCATTTATTTAATAAAAAAAAATCGGACAGTACTAAAATAGCATGAAGAATCCTATATCTCAACAGAATCTATGCATTCACCAAAATAGGCGGAATTGTCATTAAAGTGAAAGCGGTTAAACAACATCTTCTGTTTGATATCCTAAGGAGAGGATGTGTTATCGCATAATGCTGAGTTAGAACCAAATAATAAAAAAACGTACTTATACAGTACGTTTTTAATTTACCCCGATATAGTCTTTTAAAAACGAAATTTCACCAATTCGTTTAAACTTATTATAACGATGCTCAACTAATTGCTGCTTATCCATTTTCTTAAGCTCCTTAAGGGAATCCAGGAGCACCTTTTCAATATAGGACGCCTGCTCCTTCACATCCTTATGAGCACCGCCTTTTACCTCTGGAATAACACAATCAATGATGTCTAGTTCCTTCAAATCAGGCGCTGTTATCTTCATTGATTCAGCAGCCTGTTTAGCAAGAGCTGAATCCTTCCATAAAATCGAAGCAGCACCTTCCGGAGAGATAACCGAATATGTTGAGTTTTCAAGCATGTGTAAATGGTTTCCAACTCCTAAGGCAAGTGCACCGCCACTTCCGCCTTCACCAATGACAATACAAATAATGGGTACAGTAAATCCAGCCATCTCCAATAGATTTCGGGCAATTGCTTCACTTTGTCCGCGTTCCTCTGCAGACTTTCCTGGATATGCACCCTTTGTATCAATAAAGCAAATGATTGGGCGATTAAACTTTTCAGCCTGTTTCATTAATCGAAGTGCCTTACGATAGCCTTCGGGATGCGGCATTCCAAAATTGCGGCGAATGTTTTCCTTCGTATCCTTTCCCCGCTGATGCCCAATAACCGTAATCGGAAGACCATGGAATTTGGCAATCCCGCTGACAATTGCCTCATCATCACCAAATGTTCGGTCACCATGGCATTCAAAAAAATCTGTGAACAATAATGGAATATAATCAAGCGTAGTCGGTCTGCTAGCATAGCGTGCTATTTGAACCCGGTCCCACGGTTTGATATTCTCGTAAATATCCTTCTCAAGTTTTAAAAGACGTGATTCCAGCTTTTCAATTTCCGCTGTTAAATCCACATCAGTGTTTTCAGTGAATTCCTTTAAATCGGTAATTTTATTCCTTAACTCAAGGATAGGCTTTTCAAACTCCAATTCTGCTACCATTCAGGCACCTCCTTTGGGCTATGAATATCAAGGATGTTTGTTAACTTGTCCTTTAATTGCAAACGATGGATGACAGCATCCAGCTGACCATGTTTAAGCTGAAATTCTGCTGTTTGAAAATCCTCAGGCAGCTCTTCCCGAATGGTTTGTTCAATGACCCGTTTACCAGCAAAGCCAATCAAAGCACCTGGTTCAGCAAGATTATAGTCACCAAGAGAAGCAAAACTAGCCGAAACTCCTCCTGTTGTTGGATGGGTCATCACTGAGATAAATAATCCACCGTGATCACTAAACCTCTTTAAGGCAACACTTGTTTTGGCCATTTGCATTAAACTAAGAACACCCTCCTGCATTCTGGCACCGCCAGACGCAGTGAAAATAATAAAAGGCAGTGATAGCTCATCCGCTTTTTCAACAGCAAGTGTAATTTTTTCACCGACTACAGAACCCATACTTCCCATTCTAAAAGTAGAATCCATAACAGCGACAACTACTTTGAAATCGTTGACTGTTCCGATTCCCGTAACCACCGCTTCATTGACATTCGTTTTTTTACGATCGGACTCAAGCTTTTCCATATAACCTGGAAAATCTAGCGGATTTAATGAAGTCATCTCTCCATTTAGCTCTTCAAAAGAATCCTCGTCTAAAAAGGCAGTAATTCTTTCATGTGCATTCATTGGATGATGGTATTCGCAATGCAAACATACCTTTAAATTTTTTATTAACTCTTTTGTATACATGATTTTTTTACAGTTAGGACATTTTGTCATAATCCCTTCTGGAACATCTTGCTTTGTATGCTCAGAAGGAATTGTTGCATATTTCTTCTTTGTTTTCGTAAAAATCTCTTTAAGCAAGGTGAGACCTCCCTTATTTAATACAACTACAACATTAACTATACTATTGCGGCAAACCGCTTATCTGTGCTATTTATCTCGATGGAATCTCGTCCTTACTACACTACTATATATGAAGTTCTCAACAAACCTTGTTATAATCTGTCGTCATTCATTCGACAAACCCCTTAAGATTTGATAGGCTTCCGTTGTTTTAGCTTCATTTTTTTCAGACAAGGCCGATACCAGCCTATCATAATGCTCTTTTACTGGCTTTTGCGTGTTTAATTGCAAATAGTTATAGTAATCCGCCAATATCACCCAAATTCTAACGAGTAAATGATTATCAGCTAATTGAATGATTTTCAAAAAGAATTCATCATCATTAATTGGATCCTCAGTCCATTTATTGTCAGAAAGAAATGAGTCCAAATCAGCTCGCTTCAAAATAAGCGATAAACAGTTCTTTTCAATCAGATACTTTGTTTCCTTTACATCACGTTTTGAATTTTCATCCTGCAAAATAAAGGTACTCAAGAGAGGAATCAATTGATGACCTTTAAAGTCACGAATAAATGTCCCCTCTCCTCTTCTTGTTTCGATTAACCCTAGGAGTTCTAACGCTCTTAACGCTTCACGAACAGAAGAGCGTCCAACATTTAGACGCTCAGTCAGTTCACGTTCAGATGGCAGTTTGTCACCGGGCTTAAGTTGATCTTCTGTAATCATGCTTCTAAGTTGTTTTACAATTTCTAAATAGACCTTAGGAACTGCTTCAGATGATTTCACGTTTTGACATCACTCACTTTTTCCTATTAAGGCAAGCTTACGGGTTTTTTCTTTTATATCCTCTGGATCCACTTGCAATCTGGCTACACCTGTTTCCATTGCTGCTTTCGCGACTGCTGCAGCAACAGCTGGAGCAACCCGTGGATCAAACGGTGCCGGTATCACATAATCCGCATGCAGATCATCTTCATCTATGAGTTCAGCTATAGCATGAACAGCTGCTACTTTCATCTTTTCATTGATATGTGTAGCTCGAACGTCGAGTGCACCTCGGAAAATGCCAGGAAAGGCAAGAACATTGTTCACCTGGTTAGGGAAATCAGATCTCCCCGTTCCAACTACTGCAGCTCCTGCAGCTTTGGCTGCATCAGGCTGAATTTCTGGATTCGGATTAGCCATAGCAAAAATGATAGGATCACGATTCATCGTTTTCACCATTTCCCCAGAAAGAGCATCCTGTGCTGATACACCAATAAACACATCAGCACCCGCAATAACATCCTGCAGACTTCCAGACTGATTATCTCTGTTGGTAAACTTAGCTACTTCTGTTTTTACTGCATTCATTCCTACCGGTCGCCCTTCATAAATAGCTCCCTTTGTGTCACACATGATGATGTCTCGAACACCAAAGCTATGCAGAAGCTTTATAATGGCAATTCCTGCCGCACCTGCACCATTTGCGATTACCTTTATCTCTGTTATCTTTTTATTGACAAGCTTCAAGGCATTTAACAATCCTGCCGCTGTAACAATGGCTGTTCCATGCTGATCATCATGAAAAACTGGAATATTTGTTTCTTTTTTAAGTCTCTCTTCAATCACAAAACAATTAGGAGCTGCAATATCTTCTAAATTAACTCCACCAAAATTTGGCTCTAATAGTTTAACTGTTTCGATTATCTTTTCAACATCTGTCGTATTTAAGCAAATTGGGAAAGCATCGACACCAGCGAAGCTTTTAAATAAAACAGCCTTCCCCTCCATAACAGGAAGCGCTGCTGAAGGTCCAATATTCCCGAGTCCCAGTACTGCTGTCCCATCGGTGACAACGGCAACCATATTCCCTTTCATCGTATACTCATAAACCGTTTCTGGCTTATCATAGATTTCTTTACATGGTTCCGCTACCCCAGGAGAGTATGCTAAACTTAGATCCTTTGCATTTAAAACCTCTACCTTCGATTTTGATTCCAGCTTACCTTTGTTTACTCGATGCATATGCAAAGCTTCTTCTCTTAACGTCACCTTTCCCACTCCTCAGTCCAATTCAGATCTCAATGAAACAAGCCACTTTTTTATTTCTGGTCATAATCGTACATCCACTATTAATAAGTAAGTTACTTTTCACTGGTCAGACCAGTTTCTTTTTTACAATATAACATATCCTTATGACTTGTAAAGGAGTATCAAACTTGTTACTTCAAAAATACGTTTTCATTGCCAACCATTTTTTTTAATTCTTCTAGACAAGCTGAGGTTGCATTAATAAACAATGGCTCTTCCAATCGAATGGTTTTTTGTGTGCTTTCATAATAGATAATCACACTGATAGTTCCCGGATATCTTTTCAATACTCCCTTTAACATTTGCAGCTGCTCAACTGTTTCAAGTTCTTTTGTGATTTTTATAAACACCGTTGAGTGATGATTTTTAATAGGCTCAATTGCTGCAGCAATCTCTTGTCCTGCCTTAATCATGAACTGTGTTTTCCCTTGCCGTTCTTCTTCTTTACCTTCTATAACAAGAATATTTCCTTGCTGCAAAATAGGAGAAATTCGCTTAAACACATTAGGAAAGACAACAGCCTCCATCTCTCCACTAGAGTCACTTATCGTTAAAAAGGCCATTTGTTCGCCTTTTTTAGTCCGAATTTTTTTAATTTCTCCAATATAGACAATAGCTTTCCGATACGAGTTTGGAGGAAATGGATCAAATAACGCATGCACCTTTAGTGCTGAAACATACTTCTCGTATACTGATACAGGATGATTGGATAAATAGAAGCCAAGCACCTCTTTTTCCATTCGCAGCTTATCCTCTTCACGCATTGGTTCGACATCCATGTACTTAGGTCTTATTGTTAATTCAATATGGGAAAATAAATCACCCTGCTGCCCCTCATTTGGCTTTACTAGCTGCGCATGGTCCAATGCAACATCTAAGCTGGCTAGTAGCACCGCACGATCCTCACCAAACTCATCCAGGCTCCCTGAATACACAAGCGCTTCTAACGTTTTACGATTGACAACTTTTGATGAAGCCCTAATACATAGGTCAAACAGGTCTACAAATCCCTTTTCTTTTCGGGCCCGCATGATTTCAGTCAATGCTGCAATCCCAACTCCTTTTACAGCACCAAGACTATAACGAATTCCATTTTTTTCAGCGTTGAAAGAATAGCCGCTTCTATTTACAGAAGGTGGGAGAAGAGGAATATTCATTATCTTCATTTCTCTTAAATATTGGGAAATTTTCACCTCATTGCCTGTGACTGACGTCAATATGGAAGCCATAAAATGAATCGGATAATGGGCCTTCAGGAATGCCAGCTGATAGGCAATAAAGCTGTATGCAACAGCATGACTTCTATTAAAACCATAGTTAGCAAACCTGACGATTAAATCATAAATTTCATTTGCTGTTTTTCGTTGATAGCCCTTTCGCTCGGCTCCCTCAATAAAATGTGCTCTTTCCCGATCAAGCACAGCCTTTTGCTTTTTACTTACCGCTCTTCGTAAAAGATCTGCTTCACCAAGTGAGAATCCTGCCAGCTTAGCAGCAATCTGCATGATTTGTTCCTGGTAGACAATGACACCGTACGTATTCTCGAGAATGGCCTCTAAATCTGGGTGAGGATATACTACCTTTTCAAGCCCGTGTTTTCGATCAATGAAATGTGGAATATTTTCCATTGGACCAGGACGATAAAGCGCATTTACCGCCACAATATCCTCGAATCGATTAGGTTTCAGTCTTGTTAATACATTTCGCATTCCTTCTGATTCCAATTGAAATACACCAGTTGTAAAGCCTTTGCTAATTAATTGATAGGTTTTCGGATCATCCATCGGGATGTTTTTAATATTTAATTTTATACCTGTCTTACGATAGATAGACTTCAAAATAGACTCAATTAAGGAAAGATTTCTTAACCCAAGGAAGTCAATTTTCAAAAGCCCAAGCTCCTCTAGATGCTCCATTGAATACTGCGTTAAATAAATTTCCTCATGCCCCTGCTGAATAGGAATAACATCTACAAGCGGCTGTTCACTGATGACAACTCCCGCTGCATGCGTGGATGTATGTCTTGGCAGTCCCTCAATTTTTAGAGCTGTTTCGAAAAGGCTCTTTTGCTGATCCGATTCATTTACAAAGTCTTTTAATAACTGGGATTCGTTGTATGCTTCCTTAAGCGTAATGCCTATTTTTCCCGGTATCATTCTTGACAGTCTGTCTAATTCCTTTGTATTTAGCCCAAATACCCTTCCGACATCCCGAAGTGCAGCTTTTGCTGCTAATGTACCAAATGTAATAATTTGTGCCACATGGAGCTGACCATATTTCTTTGCCACATATTGAATGACTTCATCACGCCTGTGATCTGGAAAATCAATATCGATATCCGGCATCGAGATTCTTTCCGGATTTAGAAAGCGTTCAAATAAGAGCTGGTGCTCTATCGGATCTACATCCGTAATATATAGAGTGTACGCTACCAGTGAACCTGCAGCGGATCCCCGGCCTGGACCGGTTAAGATCCCCGCTTCTCTGGCGAATCTCATAAAATCCCAAACAATAAGAAAGTAATCACTGAACTGCATCTTCTTAATAATGGTTAATTCATATTGAAGGCGTTTGATTACTTTATCATCTGGGGTGCCATAGCGTTCACGGAGACCCTTCCAGCATATTTCCTCCAGTAAGGCTTCTGCTGGCTGAGAGGCTTCAGTCGGGAATTTAGGCAGCTTTGTTTTATGCATCTCAATCATCACATTACATGCTTCCGCTATCTTCAGCGTATTTTCTAATGCATCTGGGATATCTGTGAAAAGCTCAGTCATTTCTTCAGGTGACTTTAAATCAAAATGCTGGCTCCCTAGACGCTCCCGATTTTCATCCTGTAATTTATCCCCGTTCTTAATCGCAAGCAAACACTCGTGAGCAAAGGCATCTTCTTTATACAAGTAATATACTTGATTGGTTGCGGCAAGCATTACTTGATGCTTGTTTGCAAGCTCAACGAGTTTTTGATTAACATTTGCTTCACCAGGGATTTGATGATTTTGAAGACTAATATAGAACGATTTGCCAAATAAACCTTTATATAAACTCAGGATTCTTTCTGCTTTGGCGCTATCCTCTTGCAATAATGCCTTCTCGACCTCCCCATCTGCTCCAGGTGTTAAGGCAAATAAACCTTCAGAATAGTGCTTCAACCATTTTACAGGAATCCCTGACGTCGATTTAGTTTGAATACTGCTCGTTATTTTTAACAGATTTTGAAAGCCAATTTGATTCTTAGCCAGTAGAACAAGCGGAAAAGCAGCTCCTTCCTGCTCTTCACTAAGAACATCGGCACATAGTCCAATTATTGGCTTAATTGAATGTTTCATACATTGTTTATAAAAACTAACAGCACCGTACATGACGTTACGATCCGTTAACGCCAGTGCACTATATCCTTTTTTCTTTGCATCCAGCACCAGCTGTTCAACTGATGCTGTGCTCGTTAACAAACTAAAGGCACTATACACATGAAGGTGAATAAAAGACACGTACATTCACTTCCTTTTAAAGTCTCATGTAGAAAAGACTATTTTTCTATATTTTTTGTCTCTGATAAACTTGGATGTTGACTTCCGTTCCAGGCACTTCGCGCACCTTAGGGCGACCGCCGAGCCTCCTCGACACCTCGTGTCTGCGGGGTCTCGACTGTCTCGCTTCTCCCGCAGGACATTAAATTACTTCCTTGAATCCGCCCATGCACGAGAAAATTCGATAGAATTTTCGAGGAGTCTGCGTGCCTTCCACTGCAATCAGCAAGTGCCCAAAATCAAGATTGTACTTTAACACATCTTATTTTTTAACCAATTACTATTTTGATAATTAGAGTAAGCTGCGTTCATATTATCCTTACATTTTATCATAGAGTTTTCCTTGTAAAAAGAAAGTACGTTCTCCTTTTTCACGCGAGGAAGAAACATAATTATCAATCCTTGTCCATATGTTTAATATAAATGAATAAAATTAGAAAAGCGGCAGCGCCTGTTCAGCCTCAGGCATAGCATAAGACACGCCGGCATGAAGGTTGTTCTTTAACCTTCTTGACGGATTGACCGAAATGTGGAGGCGACTCGCCCAGTGACGACCGGCATAAGACGAGCGCTGGCAGAAGGCGTACTTTGCCTTCAGAAGCGATTGGCTTATGTCCCGAGTCACTAGTCGCCACAACTAGCCAAGCTTATGACCTCGAGGGGCTAGGCGCTGGAGCTAGACAATTAAGTAAGGATGGGATCACATGCAGGATCAACCCTTTTTTACTCTATTTTTACAAAGCTACTTTATCGCACTTGGGGTGTTAATCGGAGGATCCCTTATTGGCGGGATGGCTGCTTTTTTAACTGGAAAGCCTCCATTAACGGAAATCTATCGAATCTCAAGCATGATTCGAATCTGGGCGATTGTCACAGCCATTGGGGGTACCTTTGATGCTGTGTATACCTTTGAAAGAGGTTTTCTTGAGGGAGAAACAAAGGACTTATTTAAACAATTTCTCCTAATTCTTTCTGCTTTAGGGGGAGCGCAAACAGGTTCTCTGTTTATAACATGGTTAACACAGGAACATACGACTCTATGAGAATTCCTCCTTACTATCGAAAGCCCACCTGGCAGCAATTCTTTGCCGGCATGGTGATAGGTGGGGTAATCAGCTGGTTTATCTTTTTATTTATTTTTGGAGAGTGGCAGGAAACATACAGTAAAGAAATACAAACACAAAAAGATGAAATAGCTGACTTAAAAAATGAGAAGACCATTTGGCAGGAGGAGTTTAAAAAGATAAACAAAGAAAATAAAGCAAAGCTTACCGTTCAGTCCATTTATATAAAGGTCACCAATAAAGATAAATACCATCTAGACCAGCTAAGTGTCATTGAAATGGAGGATAAGATACGGGAAGATATCCGAATGATGATGGCAAAGGATATTGACACAGTCTACAACAGCCGTGAGCTAATAAAGAAAATCATTGAAAATAAAACCATAAAAGTGAATGACAAGCGCTATAACATAAAAGTCAGCGAGATGATGATTTACACTACTCTATCAATTGAATTGGAGATCATGATCGCTGACTAGAAAATGCCCGGCTTAAGACCGGGCATACTCCTCACATATTGCTTCAACCTCACGGATAACCTGCTCTGCCTGTTCCCATGAGTATATAGACGCACCGGCAGCTTTTGGATGTCCTCCGCCTTTATAGTTACGAGCGATTCCATTAATTACCGGACCCTTCGAACGGAATCTTACGCGAATTTGATCTTCTTCCTCAATAAAGAAAACCCAAGCAATTATTCCTTGTATATTTCCGAGTGTACTTACTAACAGTGATGCTTCAGACGGTGTCGCTTGAAATTGTTCCAAAAGGTCTTTTGGCAGCTTGACGTAAGCAACCCCATTATGACCGGTAGTAAAATTTTGCAGGATATAGCCATTTAGCTTTACAATGCTTTGCTTTAAATTGTACATGCCTTCATACAGTTCAGTTCGAGAAAATTGATAATGAATCAAGTCTCCAGCATAGGCAAAGGTTTTTTCAGTTGTACTTGGATACAAGAAGCGTCCTGTGTCACCGACTATCCCAGAATAGATTAATCTGGCCGCGGCATCTGACATGTGTAAACCTTTATCTTTTCCATAAAGATAAAGTTCATAAATTAATTCACTGGTAGAGCTCGCATCTGTATCAACCCATAATAGGTCACCGTAGGGGTCCTCATTTGGATGATGGTCGATTTTAATCAGCATATCCCCTAATCTATACCTGCTGTCGTCTATTCGCGCTTCATTAGCTGTATCACAAACAATAACAAGGGCGCCATTATATGTATCATCAGGTATATCATCAAGGCGTCTTAAAAATTGAAGCGTTTCTTCCTCTTTTCCAACCGTAAAAATAGACTTTTCAGGAAATGATACCTTTAACACCTCAGCCAGACCACCTTGGGAACCATAAGCATCTGGATCAGGACGAACATGACGATGAATGATAATTGTATCATATTTTTTTATAATCTGAAGTATTTGCTCTTTCATTATTATCTCCTTCTCTTAAAGTAGATACTTTCTTTATTAATAGCATACTTAATCAGGAAGAAAAAGAAATATTATTCACTTTTTTTACATTTTTCAGTTAAAATAGATTACTATAAATATAGCAAGTTATAAATGGAGGAAAGAAGAAAATGCCTATTTTAGTTATGCTTATTATTATTTCACTAGCATTTTATATTTTCTACAAAACAAAATATTTTAGGACAAGAATGTCAGCTGAAAAGAAGTGGATTTCAGCAAAAGGAAGTATTTCATTAGGGTCCTTCATTGCTTTGTTTGGCATCAATCAGCTATTTCTCTTTCAAACCGTTGTCACGTATCTTGTAGCAGCTGTTTTTGTTTTTATGGGTGCAATCAATATTTGGGGCGGTATTAAAGCATACAAATATTTCCTGCCACTGGCAGTCCAGGAGCTGCAGGAAACGAAGAATGTTTGATAATGAAGCGACGGAGCTAATAGCCCCGCCGCTTTTCTTACGATCTTTCTTAATGTCTGTCAATCAATTGACATGTGAGCATTGCTTTTCCGACTAATGACCCTTCATTAAACACTTCAATATCCACTTTCCCGAATTTACGGCCGACTTCAAGTACTTTAGGATAAATTTCAAGCATACTGTCTAATTGTACCGGCTTGAGGAAATAGATGGTCATATTTTCTACAACCAAATCCCCCTTTTTATAGCCTCTTAATACTCGATTAGCTGCTTCGGAAACAATTGTAGTAAAAACACCGTATGAAATGGTTCCATGATGATTCGTCATTTGAGGGGATACTTCAAAGCGATATACATCATCACCTTTTGTTTTCCCCTTCATCATACTAATTTGGTTTGTAATGATATCATCGATGGTTTCTCCGACCTGCGGCTGCCGCTGAATCATCTGTAATGCTTTCAAAACGTCTTGACGGCTGATAATTCCTTCAAGTTTATTCGAATCATTGACAACTGGAAGAACTTCAATACTTTCCCAAACCATCATATGAGCAGAGGAAGCGACACTTGTCTTCTCGCCTACAGTCATCGGATTTTTAGTCATGATTTTTTCAATGATTGTCTCATTGTCATGACCAATGACATCCTTTGATGTAATCATACCTTGTACCTTTAAATTTGAATCTGCAACAGGAAAACGGCTATGCCCGGTTTTCTGATTCAATTCATACCAATCTTGTATCGTATCGGTTGTTTTTAAATAGTAAGTTTTTTGGATAGGCGTTAGAATATCCTCAACCAGAATAATTTCCTTTTTGATTAATTGATCGTCAATCGCACGATTGATCATTGTAGCTGTCGTAAAGGAATCGTAGCTGCTTGAAATAACAGGCATATTTAATTCATCAGCCAGCTTCTTAACATTTTCATTCGTATCAAACCCGCCTGTAATTAATACCGCTGCACCTGCCTTTAGGGCAAGTTCATGAGCGTCCACCCGGTTTCCGACGATTAAAAGACTTCCGGCATCAATATAACGCATCATTGCATCAAGCTGCATGGCACCGATTACAAACTTATTCAATGTTTTGTGAAGTCCTGATCTTCCACCTAACACCTGACCATCCACAATATTAACCACTTCAGCAAAAGTAAGCTTTTCGATATTATCCTTTTTCTTTCTTTCGATACGAATCGTACCGACTCTTTCAATTGTACTTACATAACCTTTATTCTCCGCATCTTTTATGGCTCTGTACGCCGTACCTTCGCTTACTTCTAATGCCTTGGCAATTTGCCTCACCGATATTTTTTCACCAATTGGTAATTCATCAATGTGTTGAAGTATTTGCTCGTGTTTCGTAGCCAAGACTCTCACCCTCTACTTAATTTCAGTTACCCTAGTATATATTCTATTATAAGGGTCTCAGCCAGCTGTTTCAATCGATTGAGCATTTCTGTTTCAATTTATTTATATTTTCTGTTTTATTGGTAAAATCGTGCTTTGATTCTTTTTCTCTGAGACTTGGATAGCTGTTGCCTTTTTTTCTTACTAGGTGTATATAACAGACCAGTTAAATTTCCTGCGATGACCATTAATGCTAACGCAAGCCAGAAAAGTGAAAAAAGCCCTTCTGTACCCCCTGCAGAAATGGATAACCGGGGAACTGCGTAGTATAGAAGCATCCCGCTCGCCAGTAAACAAATTAAATATCGATTTTTATTCAAATCATCCACCCCTTTTCTAATACTATTAATCTATGCGAACAAACAGAAAAGTAGTCATTAGAAACAAAAAAATTAGATACAAAAAAATCGCGCGAAGCTAGTGTTCACACGATTTAAGCACAATTATTTATAAGTCTATTCCTTCACCAGGATTTAATATTTTACCATTGCCATCTTCAAGCAGTTTAATGAATTCCTGCGGATCCTGCCGAATAACAGGGAATGTATTATAATGCATTGGCACAATCGTTTTTGCTCCGAGAAGCTTTGCTGCGTAAGCTGCATCTTCCGGCCCCATCGTATAGTTATCCCCAATTGGTAGAAATGCAACATCAATCGGATGACGTTCTCCAATTAGTTTCATATCAGAAAATAGAGCGGTGTCCCCCGCATGATAAATAGTTTTACCTTCTGACATAAATAAAATTCCTGCAGGCATACCGCAATAGACAATATTGTTATCACCCGTTTGCAGACCCGTTCCATGGAACGCCTGCGTCAGCTTAACCCTGCCAAAATCAAACTGATAGGAACCTCCAATATGCATTCCATGTACACGAAGACCCTGCCAGCTTAAATAGGTAGATAGTTCATCATTTGCAATGACAAGTGAGTCGTTTACTTTGGCTAATTGAACAGTATCCCCTACATGATCGCCATGACCATGAGAAATGATAATAACGTCGGGTTTTACATTTTCAACCTTTAAATCAGTTAATCCATTTCCAGTAATAAAAGGGTCAATTAGTATCGTCTTGCCATTCGTTTCAATTTTGACGACTGAATGTCCATGATAAGTTATTTTCAAAACACTAACTCCTTTTTTATTATTTTGCTCTATTATATTATAATTTGATGTTTAACCCAAAACGAGCAAGCTTAATTGGCCCCTGATACATGGTGGATGCTTCCTCCTGCAGCTGCTCAAGTCGCCCGTAATGCGGCAAATGCGTTAGTACAAGCTGTTTTACATTTGCCTCTTTTGCCAATTTGCCCGCTTGAAGGCTTGTCATATGTCCCGCTTTCGATCCATCCTGATGTCCATAGAAATTACATTCGCACAACAACAAATCTGCATGATTAGAAAATGTGATCAATTCCTCTTTAAAAGCAGTATCCGCTGTATAGACCACAGCCTTCCCTCCTGCTTCGAATCTTATTGCAAAGCATTCAACCGGATGGCTTGTCCGTAAAAACCGCACAACAAATGGACCAATCTCTAGTACATCATCATCCTGATAAGAAACACCCTTTGTAATATTCTTATATGTCAGTTTTGAAAATTCATGCTGATTAAATGGATGTGCATAAATTGGCAGGCAATCCATTGTTTGACCTAAAAACCCCTTAATAAGCCTTGCATGCTGCAACACTCCGATATCTGCATTATGATCAGGATGATAGTGTGAAATCACCGCAGCATTAAGAACTTCCGGCTCAACGATGTTCTGCAGCTTTGATAGTACCCCGCTTCCACAATCAATCAAGACATGAAAACCTTCATGCACCAACAGATAACCTGCACTTGCTTCATTTACTTTCGGGTATCCACCCCATGGGCCTATTACAATGATCTCCATAATACCTCAATCCTCTCTCTGTTATTACTATTTTCTATTATTTGAATTATGTATTTAAATTATTAGATATTTATTAATATTTTCATATTAATAAAGTTGTTTTAAAACAGAGATTGACAAATATCACTCTGTTATATTACAATGAAGACACGAAATTGATTCAGAAAAACGAATTGGAGGGGACATCATGGTAAAGAATATCATTGAATTTTTCAGAAATCTACCAGCTAAAAAATGCGTTGAATGCGGTAAAGAAATGGAGGAGCAGGCAGATTGCTACGGCAACAAATGTGACCATTGCATGGGCCTTCACGATTTATAAACTAGACCATCTACTTTGCTCTCTATAGTTTAATAGACTACTATGTTCTGTAACTGTTATACAATACAAGCCAAAGAAATTTGGCTTTTTTGTTTATCCAAAATAAAGAGAAGCTGCGCGTTAGCAGCTTCTCTTTATTTTGGAACGATGCACATGCTTAGATTGATACTTGTACTTCTTCTCGTGACTTGATTTCTTGAATATACTTCAATACGTTAGAAACAGCTTCTTCCCCTTGTTTTATACAATCGGGAAGTCCTACCCCATTGTAGGAGCTTCCAGCGAGAAAAATACCGGGAAGTTCTTCCTTCAATCCTTTTGTCACTTTGGCGATTCTTTCCTGATGACCGACAGTGTACTGCGGCATAGCATGCGGCCAGCGGGAGACCACAGAAAGCTCAGGATCCTGCGATAGTGAAATGGTTTTAGACAAATCCGACATAACATTCGCAACAATTTGATCATCTGATAGGTCCACTATTGCTTCGCCACCCGACCTTCCCACAAAACAACGGAGCAGCACTTTTCCATCCGGTGTCGTATGCGGCCATTTTTTGTGTAGCCAAGTACAAGAAGTGATGGTATTGTCACTATTTCGTGAAATAAGAAATCCTGTGCCGTCAATATCCTTTTGGACAGCTTCCTTTGGGAATCCCAGGGCAATTGTCGCAACAGATGTAGAAGGAACATCTTTAAAATCCTGAAAAAACTCATATTCTGGAAAAATATGATAAACCGTTTGATGCGGGACAGCCATAATAATACTGTCTGCTACCAGCACTTCCCCGCCATTTAGTTCAATTTCGTAGCTGCTGCGATTTTTTCTGACCCTCTCCACCCTGAAGCCCAGCTTATATGAATCCGGTTCAAGCTTGGCTGCTATGGCTTCAGCAAACGACTGTACACCTGTCTCAAACGCCAAAAAGGCTCCCTTCTTATTTGGTGATTCCTTTGGTCTTGGGGGAGAACCTTTTTTCATTCCCAGTATCAAGCTTCTATACTTTTTCTCAACGTGATAAAAATGAGGAAAAAGCGACATTAGACTCATCTTATCGATATCTCCAGCATATATACCGGAAAGGAGCGGCTCAATTAAATTCTCAACAACCTCATCTCCCAACCTGCGGCGAAAGAAGCCTCCTAACGACTGGTCATTCTCTGCATGTGAACGAGGCAGGATTAAATCGGCTGCGGCCCGTGCCTTTCCAGGAATGGAAAATAACCTGGTTGTCATAAAAGGTCCCACCTCAGTTGGGATGCCCATAACCGCACCGCCAGGAATTGTGTGCAGCTGATCATTCACTAAAATAAATGTGGTTCCCGGAATATTATGGACCAACCGATCCTCCATTCCTACTTCAGCTGCAAGTCGAATCGCTTTTTCCTTTGTTTCTAAAAAAGAATCAGGTCCTCTTTCAATCAAGTATCCATCTTTCTGGTAAGTCTGCATTTGGCCGCCAAGGCGATGCGACGCTTCAATCAGTTTGACAGTATATGGTAAATGGTTTTCCCGCACCTCTTTTTGTAAATAATAAGCAGCAGTTAAACCTGTAATTCCTCCACCAATGATTACAATCTGTTTTTTACAATCTGACATCCTTCATCGCCTTCTTTTTAATAAAATATCATTTGGTACTTGCCACTCGCTTCAGCACAACAGCTGTAAGTGCTTCAATAAACTCCGGCTGTACATTCGGCATTTCCGGACGATAATAAGCAGCACCAAGCTTGTCGCAAACCACTTTACATTCATAGTCATTGTCATATAAGACTTCTAAATGATCTGATACAAACCCTACTGGAGCATAGACAAACGCTTTATAGCCCTTTTCTTCGTATAATTCCCTTGTTAAATCTTGGACATCCGGTCCCAGCCATGGGTCTGGAGTGTTACCCGCACTTTGCCACCCAATTTCATACTCAGTCACGCAAGCATGCTTTGCAATTAAGTCAGCACTTTCTTTGAGTTGTTCAGGGTACGGATCACCCAGCTGCTTAATTTTTTCCGGCAGGCTGTGCGCGGACACAATTAAGACAGAATGGTTTCTTTCTTCATCTGGCATCTGCTGGAAGATTGCCTTCACTTTATCTGCCCAGTATTGAATAAACTTCGGTTCGTCATACCAGCTATCAATACTAACAAATTTAGGCCCGCCTATTTTTTCTGATTCCTGAAGGACTCTCCCGTTATAGGATTGAATGCTGAAGGTTGAAAAATGCGGTGCAAGTACAAGGGTAACAGCTTCCTCTATCCCATCCTCATGCATCTGTCTAACAGCATCCTCGATAAAAGGCTCAATATGCTTAAGTCCCAAATACAATGTAAACTCAATTTCATCTTGACTGTTATTTAAATGTTCCTCAAGCTTTTTTCCCTGTTCCTGCGTTATCCTTGCTAAGGGTGAGAGACCTCCAATAGCTTCATAACGGCGCGTAAGGTCCTCCAGCATTTCCGGAGATGGCTTTCGTCCTCTTCTAATATGTGTATAATAACGCTCTATGTCGGATTCTTTATACGGTGTTCCATAGGCCATAACAAGCAGGCCCATTTTTCTTCTCATCTAGTAATCCATCCCTTCAATGCCCGTTTATTTAGACAATTTTTGTGCAGAGTATTCATGAATAAATGCTGTCAGTTTTTTCAAGGTTTCAGGGTTTACCTGTGGGAAAACACCGTGTCCAAGGTTAAAGATATAGCCTGGCTTCTCCATTCCTTGATCAAGAATAGCTTTTGCCTTTTCTTCAATAACCTCCCATGGAGCCATTAACAACGCCGGATCTAAATTTCCTTGAATCGTTTTGTTTACCCCTAATTGTCTAGCTTCCCGAATTGGTAGACGCCAGTCCAATCCGACTACGTTAAGCGGAAGGTCATTCCATTCAAGAGCTAAATGACTTGCTCCCACCCCAAACATAATAAGAGGCACATTTTCTTCACTTAAAGCAGAGAAAATCCGACTCATGACCGGTTTAATATAATAACGATAATCCTCGACATTTAAGGCCCCGACCCATGAATCAAATATTTGCACAGCCTTAACTCCTGCTTTAATTTGTGATTTCACATATGTAATCGTCACTTCTCCTAATTTATCCATAAGGGCAAACCATGCTTTTGGTTCCGCATACATAAATGCTTTTGTTTTTGTATAATTTTTCGAAGGACCGCCTTCAATCATATAACTAGCAAGAGTAAAAGGCGCACCTGAAAATCCAATTAACGGAACCGATAATTGTTCCCGTGTAAGCATTTTAATTGTGTCGAGAACATAAGGAACATCCGTTTCAGGGTGAATCTCACCTAATTTTTCTACATCTGCTAAAGATGTGATTGGGTTGGAAATGACCGGACCGATACCTGATTTGATTTCGACATCAACCCCAATGGCTGGCAGCGGTGTCATAATATCTTTATAAAGGATTGCAGCATCAACCCCATACTGTTCAACAGGCAGCCTTGTCACATAGGCACATAATTCTGGCTGATGCGTAATTTCAAATAATGAATATTTTTGTTTAATTTCTCTATACTCAGGCTGAGACCGTCCAGCTTGTCTCATATACCAAACGGGTACATAATCTGTTTTTTCTCCCCGTGCTGCTCTTAGAAACGTATCGTTTATCTGTTTCTCCATTATAAAATCCCCTTTCAGTCATTCCTATTTATTAGTGTAATATACAAAATAAACTATTACGAATAACATAAGCACATTTATATGACAATTTCAATCATACCTTTTTCACCTATCGTTGTATAGTTTACCTTATTTATTGTCAAAAAATTGACGTTTTTCATGAAGATAGCAGAATTAGAACTTTCTAATCATTTTTAGATATAATAATACAAAAGTAAACTCTAGAGGTGAATATATTGAAGTTTTATATAACAGGCGGAACTCAGTCCTTTTTAATGAAGCTGATAGAGAAGCATCAGGATGAAGGGCTTGTTTTAATGCAGAATGAGGATCAATTCATTCTGATTCATCAATCAGAGGGAGATTCTTTTTTTAAGACGCCGCGCAAATATGAAGTAATCGCTAGTCATGGGAAATTTCCAGAAACAGGTTTCTCTGCTTTTCATCATATACCTGTTTCAGATGAAGGACGGCCGTTATTTGAATATCATTTCAAAAACCAGGCGAGTTTATTAGAAAAAGAGCATGATTTAATGGCAATCCGCGTCCTGCGCCCTCTATCCTCTGATACGTATCTAATTATTACTATCTGGAAACATGAATTATCGTATAAAAATTGGAAGCCTGCAAAATCGTTTGAAGAAGCCTATACAAAAACCGATGCAGGAATAGAGGCAAAAGCATTGCCCAAGGTCTTTCCTCGTCCATCATTTCTTAAGAGATATACGATTGTTAAAGCTGATGAGATTTATGGTCATGCCGATTAAAGAGAATAAAAAACAAAAAACCTTGAATGGCATATAGTCCATCAAGGTTTTAAAACATTCATAAAAAATGTTTCCTACTATGTTCATTAATATATACTTTATATTTTCTCCAGCCATTTAATTGTCAAAACACTATCAAAAGTCGGTTGGTCATATTCCAAAAGAACTTTCTTTTTTGACTTCACCATTGCGATGGCCTCTGAAATAGCACCATCCCTTTCTATAATAATTTTGTATTTACCGATATCCGGGAGCGAGTAGTTAGGTAAAATACCATTTTTACAGCAATACTTTGTTTTATAATAGTCACCTAGCAAATTTCGAATTTCTTGTAATCGACATTCATGCAAATACTTTCGAATGAGTGTCGAGCTGATTTTCTGCCCTTGCCACTTTAGTTCCTCAACTACTGTAATACCAGTATGCGAGGGAACATGATGCTGAATCGTTTCGGCCTTACCGCTCGCTTTTGATCCATATGTATAGTCAAAACCACAAATAATTTCCTTTGCGCCCAAACCAACAACATATCGCTGCATAAAATCTGCTGCCTCAATCTTCGCTAATTCCCTTGTAAATTCAACAACATAAAATATATCGACACCTAATCGCTCAAGCTTTTCAATTTTTTGCTCAATCGGCTCTAGATAAGCGACTTCAAAGCCTGGAATTAGGACACTTTTCGGGTGTGGAAAAAAGGAAAGGACTGCCAATGAAAGCTGATGTTTCAAAGCTTTCTGTTTTGCGGTCTCGACAACCTTTTGATGTCCTAGATGGATGCCATCAAAGTATCCCAGAGCCATAGCAACATCAAGTGCTTCTGCCTGTAAATCGCATAAATTGGCTTCATTCACATAAATCACTTTCATGTGCATTCCTCCATCTTCTTCTTAGCCGTTGTTACTATCATAAAGTATTCCAAGAAATATTATAATTGTAATTTTTATTGAAATTCCAGATAAAAACAATAAAATCAACGGCTATTTATTCTTAACACGATACAGTTTAACACTATTTAATTAAGCATTGCAGTATAACAATAATGATAATTTTTTTATTGTAAAACTAGTTGTTATCGCATAGAATATTACTATCATAATTTTCAGAAAAGTTATTTAATATATCGAAAAATATGTAGCAGTTGACAAAAACCATAATGGATTGGGAATGAAAAGGATTTAGAAAACCTATTAAGAGGGTGTTATAATGCGTTGGTTAGTATTAGCAATGATTTTTGCACTATCTGTTTTGAATTACGCAGATAAGTCAGTTCTTGGCTTAGCTGCAGGACCGATGATGAGTCAACTGAATTTGAATTATGATCAATTTGGTTTGGTAGGCAGCAGTTTCTTTGCCGCTTATGCGATAGGAAGCATTATACTAGGTACTTTAACGTATCGCTATAATACCAAAAATCTATTAATAATGATTGCAGCAGGCTGGACAGTTTCTTTATTAAGTGCCTATTTTGTTGAGAGCTTCATAGGATTAATCATCATACGTGTTGTTTTAGGTTTCTTCGAAGGTGGTACATATGGATTATGTGTCGCGCATATTGCGAAATGGTTTTCAAATGAAACACGTGGTTCTGCCTACGCAATTATGACATCTGGGACAACCTTCGGTACTTATTTAGCTGCACCGATTCTCGTATTATTAATTAACTCAGTAGGCTGGCAGCATACGTTTGCTGTTTTAGGTATAATAAGTCTAATTTGGGCTGTTATATTTTGTTTCCTCAAAACCCAACCAAAAAAAACGATTGAAGATACAAATGCAACACTCCCCTCTACTAAAGAGGCCCCATTCAAAGATATTATTAATATTATGTTGAACCCCTATGTACTTTCCGTAATGGCCGTAGGATTTGTATCAATGTGGATTAACACTTGGGTCCTAACTTGGGCGCCAACGTATTTAACAAAAATCGTTGGCCTTAACTCGCAAGTCATGAGTATCGTGTTTGCAGGCATGGGAATTGCTGGGACCATTTTTGCCATCATTATGGGGAAATACACTGACGTTTTATTCCGTAAAAATAAATGTCTTATCAAGTCCTACGATAGAGTGTTAATTACTGTATTGATTACAGGTGCTGTTGCATTCGGTGTAACAACAGTCGTTGAAACCCCCATTTTATCAGTTGTTTCCCTCGGGATAGGCCTAATTATGAATACATGTCTGCTGCCGCTTGGTACAACAATTAAAACATTAATCGTACCGAAAAACTTAATCGGCAGTATTTCAGGTATTTCATTATCCTTTACGAGTATGGCAGGGGTTATTGGGCCATACATAACAGGTTATTTAATTACATTAGCAGGAGACCATATTCGCTCTGGTTTTAACTCAGGCGTATTAATCGTTGTAGCGTTATACTTCATCAGTGCTATGATCCTAATATTAACTCGTAAACGCAAAACTGCATTTACGAAAAATGAGAAATCTATTACACCTGTGCTGGTTGAATCAATGAAATAATTGATACAAAAAACATGCTTTTCATAGTAGGTATACTAAAAACAAACCTCTTAAATAAAAAACTCATCAATCCTGGTTACCCATTTTCGATGAGTTTTTTCTTAATCAAATTGTAATTCTCCTGACAAAATTAGTGCCTGGATGACTAATAAAATATAAGCGGATGTTGAAGCATTTTTAACCGTAACCTGCAACAGTTCCTCAATCTGCTTAATTCGGTATTGAATTCCGCCGATCGATAATGCCAGTTCTTCCATCGTTTCTTTTAAGCGCTGCCCGTTTAATAAATAAACATAAAGCGTATGCAGCAGCTCCTTTTTACGCGGGTCATCGAAATGATACAAATCCTTTAATGTTTTCTTGGACATTTCATGCAGTTGCTCCACACTCATATTTGTAGCGATATCCCCTAATATACCTAAATCCTCATAATCGGTAATCAGTTGTTTATTGGGAAACCTGAGTGCAATGCGTGCTTCTTTCAACGTTCGATCAAATTGTTTTAAATCTGTAAAAGCACTGCTGATACCTAATGTATATTTATAATTATTGTTTTGCTTCTCCATTTGCTGAAAGATTTTATTAAGTTTTTTGATGGAGGCTTGTTTATCGATATTTTGTGAGGTTAATAGCGTAATTTCTTCTCCAACCACAGCAAAAATACTCGGCAGCTCCCACTTTTTTATCAGTGCTGAAAGTTGAATTAATTGTTCATGTAGGTCAATCATCTCATTATTCGGCTTTATTCTATCAATATGAATGACAGCGGTGGAGAATGGCGGCTGAAATTTAAATGGCAAAAATTTAAAATAAGATTCAATGTCCTGAATGTTTTGATGATGAATTAATCGTTCTAATATGGTGCTTTTCATACGCCGCTGTTCCTCAAACTGTGCCTCCTCATATAAAATGCATAACGCAATAACAGTCGATATTCTTTCTAAAAATAAATAATCATTATCGTCTATTTCTTGGGGAGGGAAATAAAAAAATGTGCATCTTGCGTAATTTTTATTATTAATTAGTACAGGTGAGACTAATTTTTCATAAGAAGGTCCTGCATAGTAGGATGCAGATTGTTTATCTCCTAAATATTTTAGGTTTGATTGGCTGTTTTTAATGGTTTGTAATTGCTTCTCAGTTAAACCGACTTGGCTTAATTGATTTCCATGGATATCTTCAATTAAAATTGGAATGTTTAACAATTGGTAAGCCGTTCGAATAATCTCATCCATTGAATGTTTATCTGTCACCTTTTTTGTGAGCTGGCTATGGAATTTTGATATTTTTTCAAGCATTTGCTTATGATGCAACAGCGCGTCATAGGTCATTTCTAATTCCGACAAAATATTATCATTTTGATACAAGTTGATTAACTCCTCTTGCTCTGGTAACCAATCTTGTTCAAGACGAATTTCATATTCGCAGCAAGGGTCTCCCTTAGCCACACACTTTGTTTCAATCGCAATAATCGATTCTCCATATTCATAAGATAATGCCCCACTGGCAAATCCACATAATGTGTGGCAAATACATTCTGTTGCATAGCCGTAATTTTTTACATGCAGCTCAGCTTCGAACGACTCTACCCATTTCCCCCTTGCATTAATACATTCAATTGTACCGTCTGAGTGCTTCAAAATTTCCCCCGTGAATGTAACATCCTTTACATGTCCAAGTCTTGAATGCATTTTACCAACTTTCTTCGTCCTCTTACCATTTTTGAGATGATTTTTAGCTGATTCCATGCCAAATTCCTTCCCAAAGCGAAACAAAAACCCCTTTGTTTTATATGATCCGATATTTTTATTTAAATTATTTTTTAATGTGAGAAAAGCATTGGCCGACATTAAAATATTCTTCGTTCCCATTGAATCAATTAAGAGATCACTCACAAGCACATTTTCCCCTTTTTGTTTTAAATATAATTCAGAAAATAATGAATTTCAATAATTTTTAAAGAATATTAAAGGGTTTTCAATAAAAATTACTATTATATTTCAAAAATCAAGTATGTATACTCAAATCATACTCAAATACAAACAACAAACAACGGAGGTAAAACTCATGTCAATTTTCGAAGGTTTTCATAATAGCTGGGTGCTAGCAAATGGAGTTCGTACACATTATTCATGGGCAGGTACAAAAGGACCAGCCGTCATTCTTTTACACGGAGCAGGCCCAGGTGCTTGCGGCGCAGCAGGCTGGCGTTTGATGTTACCGGCTTTGGCAGAAGCAGGCTATCGTGCATTTGCACCGGACCAAATATCCATGGGCTATACTGACACAAGACCACATGCATGGCCTGTAAACGGACACCAAAGCTTAGTGGATCATGTACATGATTTTATTGAAGCATTATGTTTAGATGAAGTGTACTTAGTTGGTAATTCACAAGGTGCTTATATTGCAGCTAAATATGCAATTGACCATCCAGAAAAAGTAAAAAAGGTTGTTTATATTGGCAGTAACACGATTTATCAAGCCATGCAGGAAGTACCGGAAAGAAAATTACGATCATTTTTAGAGGTTATCGGCTACGATTACACGGAGGAAGCACTTCGTAGGTTTATGACTAGAAACTCTAATGGCGCGGAAGTTCCAGAAGAATTAATCCAATTACGCCATCAAGCTGCAAACCGACCAGGTGTACGAGAAGCAAATAAAGCATTCGATGATTATTTAGAAAAAATGAATAATGATCCAAAGTTATGGGACCGATACTGTATTAAAGATTCCCTACCAAAGCTAAAAATTCCTGGAAGATTCATTTGGGGCAAAAATGATGGTGTTGCACCTATTGAAACAGCTTATAAACTGGAAAAATTACTGCCCAACATCGAGTTTACGTACATTAACAACTGCGGACATCAATGTCAAACAGATCAACCTGAACTGGTTAATAAACTCGTCATTGACTTTTTTGGACTTAAAGTTGAAGAAGCTGCAACAGCAAAATAAATTTAATTTGGGAGGAATAATTATATGGAACTTCTTGTTGAAAATAAAATTCTTTATGATGAAATTATTGAAAAAGCAAAAAGAATTGGTCAGGCGGCAGAGCTTGAAGCAGCACAGGCAGATAAAGATGGCACAATTTCAGAAAATGTTGCCAACATCATTCGCGAAGAGGAAATTAATCGTTTAATTCTTCCGAAAGAGTATGGTTACCCACAGCTTGACTGGCAAACATTTGTAGATATGATAAAAACGGTCAGCTATCATAATCTATCCGCTGGATGGCTCTCTTGCTTCTTCTCCATACACAATGCATGGGTATCCTATTTACCAAAGCCATTACGCGATGAAGTTGTGAACCAAGGCGGATTTGTCGCAGATGTTTTCGCACCTGTAGGAAAGGTAGAAAAAACTGAAGGCGGCTATTATGTTTCCGGAACATACAACTTTGTAAGCGGAATCAACTATTCTGACTGGGTTGGCGTCGGGGCTTTTATGAAATTTGATGACTCTGATAAACCTGAACGTGTGGGCATCCTCTTAAAGGTATCAGACTTAGAGGTTGTGAAAAACTGGGATTCTCTCGGTTTACGCGGTTCGGGCAGTAATACATTGATTGTTGACAAGGTTTTTGTGAAGCCTGAAGCGATTCTTCGTTTCAGTAAAATCATTGCATGCAGTCAGCCACCGGAAAAGGACTTCGATCAAGATTATCTATACTATAACACGCCTTTCTATCCTGGCTTCTATGTTGGTTTTGCGGCCATGGCTGTTGGCGGAGCAGAACGTGTCTTAGCTGAGTTTGAAAAACATACAGCAGGCCGTGTTCGCTTCTCAGGTGTTGCAGAAAAAGAATCTCCTACAAGTCAACGTGTACTTGCGGAATTAAACTTAGCAATGGAAGCGGCAAGATTACTTTTAAACCGTTACATTGAGATGATGGAAGAAGATAAAGGCGGTCCTTATGAAGGGGCAAAATATAAAGCGATTCGGGCATCTATTATTGATAAGTGCGTACAAATTGGTGTGAAAAGCTTGTTAACTCTTGGCGGACATGCGCTATTAAAGGGTCACCCGGTTGAGATGTTTACACGCGATTTAATGGCGATTGGGACACATATAACCTCCTTATACGAAGATGGAATTCACGGCTATGGAAGACATTTATTTGGAATCCAAACAAATATTCAAGGCTAATAAACAGCTAGATTTTAATCTACCAGTTCACGGTCTATAAAAATCCTGAGGTGAAGTTGATGGAAAAATTTATATACGCGCCAGAAATTGCAAAATTAGGACATGTTGCATTAGTAACAGAGAACTTAGAAAAATCATTATGGTTCTTTAAGGAAATCATCGGTTTAGAGGAAACACGAGAGGTCAATGGTACACATTATTTACGTGCCTGGGGTGACTTTGAACACCATACACTTTCCATTACAGCAGGTGAAACGTCTTATATCGATCATATTGGCTGGAAAGCAAAACGCCGGGAAGATGTTGCAAATTTTGCCCGTCTATTAGAGGATGCAGGAACAGAGGTACGCTGGATTGCCCCTGGTGAAGAAGCTGGTCAAGGCGAAGCCATTCGTTTTGAATTACCAAGTGGACACCGTTTCGAGATTTATTTTGATATGGAAAAACCACAAGCAGAAGAAGGCCGCAAATCAGTGCTAAAAAACCAGGTCTATAAATCTTGGGCAAAAGGTGTTTCGCCACGCCGCATCGACCATGTCAATCTGCAAACATCGATGGATAATCACCTGATTGTTACCTACTTACAAGAAACATTAGGTTTTAAATTGCGTGAATATTTAGTAAATTCTGATGATAAACAAGTAGTTGGCTGGATGAGTGTGACCAATTTAGTACATGATATGGCGATGATGTCGAAACCTTCAGTTGAACCAAATCAAATGCATCATATCGCTTTCTGGCTGGATAACTCTTCCGACATTTTACGTGCAGCTGACATTTTATGTGAAAATGAAGTTGGCTTTGTTGGACCTGGTAAACATGGTATTTCTCAGGCGATGTATATTTATGTGAAAGATCCGGGCAGCGGCCTGCGCGTTGAAATTTTCACTAATAGCTACCTCATCTTTGAGCCAGATTGGGAACCTATTAAATGGAGCTACGATGAATACCTGAAATATGGCTCTACTTTCTGGGGTGATCGTCGACGCGATGACGTTAACCAACAACCTGTAAAAGCTTAACAAAACGTTCAAACTATCAGCATCCCTTTTGATTGTACGTATCAAAAGGGAATGCTGATAGTTTCGTTATTTATATTAAGCTAAAAATCCCTTCTTAGTAAGAAAATTTATAGATAGATCAGAAGGGGTGATAATCTTGAAAGGTATAGTAAAGTTATTACTGCTTGCTGTCATTGGCGGCTATGTATTTAGCTTGATACATATCCCCATTCCATGGATGCTGGGTCCTATATTTTCCATTATTACTGCTCAATTTTTCTATAAAGGAACATTGTCATGGTCGCCAAGACTGCAGAATATAGGAATTGTCATTGTAGGAATTGCCATTGGTGAACAATTCAACTTATCTCTTTTTAGAAGCGCTGGTATCCTATTACTCTATATGATTCTTTTAAACATTATCCTGATTGCTAGTTCCATTACATTGGCGTTTCTATTAAGTAAATGGTCAAAACTATCGTTAAAGTCGATGATTCTAGGAACCATTCCAGGTGGATTAGGTCAAATTCTTCTATTTGCTGAGGAAGAAAAGGATGTCGATCTAGCAGCGATTACCTATTTCCAAATTGTGCGTCTGCTACTAGTCATTGTGGTCATTCCATTTATTGTATCAGGCCATATAGTAAGCAAGTCAACAGCAAATATCTCTATGTCATATAGTCTAGTCCTATTATTTATACTGTCCTGTGGCTTTGCTTATGTAGCTAAATGCTTTAAAATGCCAATCGCCTATTTTTTAGCACCCATTCTTCTGATCATTGGTTTGCAATTCACACCATTTGACTTAGCACCTGTCCCGCCTCTTGTCATGAATGGTGCACAGCTATTAATTGGTGCTCATATTGGTCTCATGTTAAAGCCGCATATGATCAAGCTGCCTTTCCGCTATTTAGTAGCAGGTATTTTAAGCTCCGTTGGCTTAATCGCAATAACCTACGGTACTAGCTTTATCATTTCCTATACTTTAGACTTTTCGTTCGCAACAAGCTTTTTAAGTACAGCACCAGGTGGACTGGATCAAATGGTATTACTGGCTGATGCGATTCATGCAGATATATCGACAGTTTCCGTCTTCCAACTATTCAGGCTCTTATTTATCTTTTTGTTTGTAATGCCAGCCTTAAAATATTACTATATGTTTACAGCAAAAAAACAAGCGTTAGAATTAGACCAAGACATTATTATGAAAAGTTAATGTGTCCCTAAAAAGTAGCCGTAAAGTTATGGATAATTATTCATTTATTAGTAAATATTTTGCCTAAAAACGCTCTAATAATTTTAATAATTAATAGAGCGTTTTTTATGTTTCTCTTAGGAACTCTTTGACATATTTTGCTTTGGTTTTTGAGCACACCCATTCACCCTGTTTCTCATATTCTAAATCAAAAGGATTGAGGTGAGTGATTATGCTTGGAATGGTTGAGTTAACAGCTCTTCATTGGATATATGTTGTTTTTATTGCTCTTATTATCGGATTTATGATCATGAGAAAAGACACGACGATTGTTTGTATCGTTGGAATTTTCCTCATTGCGATTACTGCCACTGGCGGCATAAGTCATTCCGTCAGCAGTATTTTTAACAGCTTTATTTACGCAATCACAGAATTACTATCAACGATTCTTGTGATTTCCATTATCGTAGCCATGAGTCATACCTTAACGTCTACAGGAATAAACGATGTCATGATTTCTCCTTTTAGAAAACTGATTCGCAATCCTACACTAGCCTATTGGACAATTGGTATCCTCATGATGATTATCTCTTGGTTTTTCTGGCCGTCACCAGCTGTTGCCTTACTCGGTGCCGTACTTCTTCCGGTAGCGCTAAGAGCAGGCCTTCCAGCATTGGGTGTAGCTATGGCCATGAACTTATTTGGCCACGGAATTGCCCTTTCAGGTGATTTTGTCATTCAGGCAGCACCTAAGCTGACAGGAGATGCTGCGGGTCTCCCTGTTCAAGAGGTGATATCAGCCAGCATTCCCCTTGTGATTGTAATGGGAGTAGTTACAACGCTATGCGCCTTTTATTTTCTCAAGAGGGATATCAAACTCGGTAAGCTCACCGCCACTTCTAATGTTACAGATGATCAACCAGTAACCTCCCAACCAACTCTCCTTTCCACTAATCAAAAACGTTTCTTCGCTTTGCTAATCCCTATTTTTTTCGCCATTGATGTTGCTGCCATGTCCATTCTTGATTTAACAGGCGGTGATGCGACAGCCTTAATCGGAGGAACGTCAGTATTAATATTAATTATGATATCTCTCACAAGTTATAAAGCGAAAGGACTTGAACAAACAACCGATTTTTTAATCAAAGGGTTTCAATTTGGATTTAAAGTCTTCGGTCCTGTTATTCCGATTGCTGCGTTCTTCTATTTAGGGGATTCTGGTTTCAGTACCATTATTGGTGACTATCTACCAGAAACGTCCCATGGGATTGTTAATGACCTTGGTGTTGCCCTTGCTTCTGTTGTCCCTATAAGCAAAGAGATTGCCGCTATTACATTAACGGCTGTTGGTGCGATTACAGGCCTTGATGGATCCGGATTTTCCGGAATTTCATTAGCAGGCTCCATTGCCAGTCTATTCGCGACCGCTATTGGCTCGGGAGCAGCTACGTTAACAGCACTTGGTCAAATTGCGGCCATTTGGGTAGGCGGCGGTACACTTGTCCCTTGGGCACTTATTCCCGCAGCGGCCATTTGTAATGTTGATCCATTTGAGCTTGCCCGCAGAAACCTCCTGCCAGTTACCATCGGTTTAGTTGTGACAACGATTGTGGCGATGTTTTTAATATAATCATTGGATAAGTACTTTTTATAAAAAAATATTACCTTTTTCAATAACTAAAGGAGAACCGTTAAAAGTTCTCCTTTTTTCATGTTACGCGATTTAAATCTATCAACTTGTCAAACTCTTTTCCCATTGGTTTAAGATACTCTGAAAAATACCCCTTTTCAAATAAAGCTCAATCTCCATACGAGTATCCAATCGCAGTATTGCATGGAATGAGTTCTTTGAGCCATTTGGTTTCTTGGCCTCCACCCTCACCGGTTGGTTCGGACTGAGCGGCTCATTCAATCCGAGAATGGAATAAGTCTCTAGACCAGTCAGATTTAACGTTTCCGCGTTTTCCCCTGGCAAAAATTGAAGGGGCACAATCCCCATCATGGCTAGGTTACTGCGGTGAATTCGTTCAAAGCTTTCAGCAATGACCGCCTTGACGCCGAGAAGGTAGGTGCCCTTAGCGGCCCAATCCCTTGCACTCCCCATTCCGTAGTCTTTGCCTGCTAAGATGATCAGCGGTGTATTTTCCTGTTGATAGTTCATGGATGCAGAATATAGATCGAGTTCTTCCCCACTCGGTATATGAAGGGTAAAACCACCTGGTCTATCTACTAGCTTATTCTTTAGCCTTGGATGGGCAAAAGTCCCCCTGACAAGTACTTCATAATTTCCTCGGCGAGAACCGTAAGAATTGAAGTTGACGGGTTCGACATCCTGCTCAATAAGGTATTGTCCAGCGGTACTCTCATACGGGATGTGGCCGACTGGAGAAATATGGTCTGTAGTAATTGAATCACCTACCATTAACAAAACTCTAGCTTGCTGAATATCTACTGGCTGATGTGCATTAACTTCCGCTTTGAAAAAAGGGGACGCTTTAAAGTACGTGGACTGATCATTCCATTTGAAAATTGGATGATTAACATATGCTAGATCTTTCCATCTCTCGTCACCTTCAAATACATTTTCATAAGCTTGTCGATATACATCCGATGAAATCGTGGAATCTACTAAGCTGGTGATTTCCTCTGAACTCGGCCAAATATCATTCAAATAAATCTCTTCTCCTAATTTAGATAGGCCCAGTGGTTCTCTCTCTAAATCAATATCCATCGTACCCGCAATAGCGTAGGCAATAACTAAAGGAGGCGACACCAAATAGTTGGCTTTGACTAAGGCATGAATGCGTCCTTCAAAATTTCGATTTCCGCTTAATACGGCAGCAACCGTCAAATCATGCTCCCGAATCTTATTTTCGACTTCTTCGTCCAGTTTGCCGCTGTTACCTACGCATACTGCACATCCGTAACCGGCATGATAGAAGCCCAGCTTTTCCAAATAAGGAAGTAATCCTGCTTTTTGTAAATATGCTGTAACAGCCTTTGATCCAGGTGCCAAAGAAGTCTGAATCGTTCTAGGTACGGATAAACCATATTCCACGGCCTTCTTTGCTAACAGTCCTGCACCTATCATATTGAAAGGGTTGGATGTATTGGTACAGCTAGTGATGGCTGCAATCACAATGGAGCCATCCGTAAGTCCTGTACTCTTGGTTTCTATTTTTTTAGATCTACCAGCTGTAAGGGGCTTTGGAAATGAATGTCTTACCTCGGATATCGGCATTCTATCCTGCGGTCGCTTTGGACCCGAAACACTTGCCTCCACCGTCTCTAAATCAAATTTAATTATTGCAGAATAGGCTTTATTCTTCCTGTTTGTATCTGGTACATGGAATAGGCCCTGCACTTTACAATATCGCTCCACAAGCTCAACTTCTTCATCCTGTTTACCCGTCATCCGCAAAAATTTTAACGTCTCCTCATCAACAGGAAAGTAGCCGCAGGTTGCCCCATACTCCGGCGCCATATTGGAGATGGTCGCCCGATCGGGGAGGGAAAGCTTCTTTAGACCGGGACCAAAGAATTCAACGTATTTGCCCACGACATTATGCTTTCTTAGAAGCTGAGTTATCGTTAAAGCGACATCCGTCGCCGTTACCCCCTCTCTCAGCTGCCCTGTCATTTCAACACCCACCACTTCAGGCACTGAGATACTAACAGGAATTCCGAGCATCGCCGCTTCCGCTTCAATACCTCCAACCCCCCAGCCCAGCACGCCTAATGCATTCACCATTGTAGTATGGGAGTCTGTACCGATGACTATTTCGGGATGTGCCACTTCCAACTGATCTTGATGCTTTACTTGTATAACCTTTGTCAAGCATTCCAGATTGACTTGATGGATGATACCATTGGCCGGCGGAACGACGCGGAGACCTTTAAATGATTGCTGCGCCCATTTTAAAAATTCATACCTTTCTTGATTACGTTCATATTCCATGTGAAGATTTTTTGAAAAAGATGATGCTGATCCAAAATCGTCTACTTGCACCGAATGATCGATGACTAAATCAACGGGAATGACAGGATTTACTTGATAGGGATTAATTCCTTCCTCCACCAACCGCTGACGAAGCGACGCCAGGTCTACTAATGATGGAACCCCCGATGCATCCTGCATAATGACTCGTGTAGGCAAAAATGGAATTTCAACCTTTTTATTAGAGATTATCCTTGAAGCCAAATTGGTTAAATCCTCTTCTGTTAGCCCGAGCCTGCTTTGATTTCGCATAAGTGATTCAAGTAAAATTCTCTTTGTATATGGCAAGTCATCCACCATCAACCTCCCATTCCCCTCCAACATTTGCAGACTGTGGACGGTAACAGGTCCTTTGGCAGTACTTAACGTTTGCTGATACACTGGTAATCCTCCATTTCTCCCTAACTATAGCTTAACCTTCTGCTGTGTCTTTGGACGTGTAGATAAGTCCGAGCATTTGCCTGCTTTTAGTATAAAGCTGTCTACATATTGTGGAAGACTCTGCTGGATATCCTTAGCTGTCTCTAACACTCTATCTAAGGCAACACCAGTATGGATGCCCATTTCCTCAAATCCGTGAATCAAATCCTCAGAAGCGATATTGCCGCTTGCACCCGGTGCATACGGGCAGCCACCCAATCCGCCGGAGGAGCTGTCAAAATGAACAATGCCTTCCTCCCACCCTGCCACGGCATTAGCAAATGCCATGCCTCTTGTATTATGAAGATGAAGAGAAAAAGTGAAGTCTGGAAATCTCCGTCTTAATTCACGAACATTGTTTTTAATTCGGATCGGATTTGCCATCCCCGTCGTATCTGCAAGTGACACTTCGTTGATTCCTAACGAACGATACTTTTCACATATCATGGCAAGACGTTCAACAGGAATTTCACCTTCAAAAGGGCAGCCAAACGCAACAGAAATTGAACCTGACACCTTCATACCGTTTTTTTCCGCAAGTTCAACTAACGGTACAAACCTCTCAAATGCTTCTTCCGTCTTGCAGTTTGCATTGCTTATACTATGTGAATCGGAAGCGGACAACATCAGCTTCACCTTGTCTACGCCAGCTGCAATGGCTCTCTCCAAACCACGTGTATTTGGAACCAGCGCTCTCAGCTTTACATCCTTCGAGCGTTTGATTTTTTTCAATACCTCATCCGCATCCTTTAATTGCGGGATCGCTCTCGGATGCACAAAGGAGGTAACCTCAATCTGTTTATAACCGCAATCAATTAATTGATTGATAATTCTGACTTTTTCTTCCGTTGGAATCCATTCGCTGACGCTTTGAAAACCGTCCCTTGGACAAACCTCAGTAATGATAACTTCTTTATTACTAGCCAAATTCGAACACTCCTCTATATCACTTTTTTCTCTTTTAAACTTGCAATGGTTCCTTCGTCCAGCTCTAAGAGTTTTATAAGAATCTCATCATTATGCTCGCCTAGATCCGGTGCAATTTGCCTGATAGAACCCGGTGTTTCAGAGAATTTTGGAACAACACCCGGGATTTTAACCTTACCCAGACGTGGATGGTCAACCTCCACAATATTTTCTCTCGCCTTGTACTGCGGATCTTCAAAAATATCCTTGATGCTGTAGATTGGGCTCATAGGAACGCCACATTCGTCTAGGAGATGCTGGAGTTCATCCTTCGTTTTCGTTTTCACCCAATCAGAGACAATCCCATTTACTTCATCAAATCGTGTCAAACGGACTGAATTGGTATGATATCGTTCATCTGTCAGCATATCCTCGCGGTTCATCGCTTTTGCCAAACGCTCAAAGGTCTTGTCAGAGCTTGTAACCAAAATAATCCAATGTCCGTCCTTTGTTAGGAAATTCCCGGCCGGTGCTGAGTGACCGCTCAATCCTGGTGATCTATCCTTGATGTTGCCAGTCTGGTCGTAGTCTGATATCAAAAATTCCATCATTCTGAACATTGATTCATATAAGCTGACATCTACGTATTGACCTGATCCTTCATCATGACAATCCCTATGGTACAGGGCTGTAACGGCTGCAAAAGCAACGTAAATTCCTGTTACATAATCGGTTAAGGAAAAAGATGGACTAATTGGCGGGCGATCAGGATAGCCGTGTAAATACGTAAACCCGCTGAAAGCTGTTGCCGGTGTACCGAAACCTGCTTTATGCGAATAAGGTCCAGTCTGTCCATAGCCCGTTACCCTAATCATAACTAAATCAGGATTGTACTCCTTTAGGTCCTCATAGCCGATTCCCCATTTTTCCAATGTACCGGTTCGGAAGTTTTCAATCACCATATCTGATTTGCTAACCAGCTTCCTTAGTATTTCCTTCCCCTCTTCCTGACGCAAATCCAACGTAATGGATTTCTTGTTCCTTGACATGCCCGGCCATCTTAATCCTTCCCCATTATAATAGGGGCCTAGATTCCGCAATGGATCTCCGACCTCTGGCATCTCAATTTTTATCACTTCTGCCCCAAAATCTCCAAGAAGTGCGGCACCATAGGGGGCAGCAATAACCGTTGATAGATCAAGAATGCGGATACCCTCTAAGGGACCTCTCGTTTTAATAGATTTCATGTATGATCACGCCCTTGAATTTATATAATCAAATCATTCTATTAATTAGTAAACGTAAAGGCTATATCCTAGGATGTAAGAAGGAATATAGCCTTTAAAGTACTGAGTGAAAAGCAATCTCCAATGTTTTAAACAGTGGAAAACTTTCTCTCTTTATATAACCACTCCAAATACTCGTAATCATCTGCCGAACGGTTCAGCATGATTGTATTGCGAAGAAGTCTTGTAACCGAATCTTCAGCATGCTTGATTTCTCCCCAGGTCCTTGCTCCACGTTGAACCTGTGCTGTTCTTGGAATGCGTTCCTGTTGATATTCGTCCAATGCTTTGGCTATATTTGATCCGTTCTCTCGGATTTTTTCCGTTAAGCAAACGGCATCTTCAAGAGCCTGACAAGCACCTTGAGCCAGATATTGCAGCATTGCATGAGCACTATCGCCCAACAGCGTCACGCGATTAGTTGACCATTTTTCCAGCGGTTCGATATCAAACAGCTTTGTAATTAATCCTCGGTCTGCAAACTTGAGTGATTCCTGAATAGTAGAACAGCTAGTAGAAAACATTTGATGGAGTTCCTCTGCTGTTCCCCAATCATCAGAGTTCTCACTAAATTTGTAGCTTTTGAATACGGCTACCTGGTTAATGACACTCTTGTGGCGCACCGGATATTGGACTAAGTGAATGCCAGGACCAATCCATGTTAATTTCTCGTCCCAATCAATATCAATCGTCATTTCTGACATTGGAACAGTAAAACGATATGCCACGTACTGAGAGACAACTGGATCTGCTTGGCTGACTAATTTACGTGTCATCGAACGGATTCCATCCGCACCGATTACCGTTTCTCCTTTCAGTACCTCTCCATTTTCACAACGTAATTCAACATAATCATCGAATTCCTTAATAGACTCCAATCGATGATTAGTTAAGAAAGAAACATTATCTAAAGATTGACAAGCCTTCAGTAAAACACTATGCAGGTCTGAACGATGAATAACGATGTATGGATACCCGAAGCTCTCACGGAATTTATCTCCAAATTGCACGGCAGATAGCTCATTACCGCTCAGTGCGTCCATGAACACATGTCGGCGTGGAAACACCGCGTTCTTATAGACTTCATCCAAGACTCCTAAAGCATCAAGCGCCCGCAAGCCATTTGGAGCTACCTGCAATCCGGCTCCCACCTCACCAAACTGTGGTGCCTGCTCAAGCACCGTTACTTTTTTTCCTAATTTAGCAATTCCTAAAGCAGCAGCTAACCCCCCTATGCCGCCGCCTACAACGATAACCTCTTTCACTTCTCCCATTACAATCACCCCATCAATTATTATGATTCTATTAATCTATTACTATTGCATCTGAACGATCGCTCTCAAAAATAGATTTGATTTCCTGATACCCGCCATTTTCTTTATACGCTTCTTCTCGCTCAAATCCAAAAGGTTCCAAAATCGGAAGATCATTCGTAGAGAACAAAAATGCCTCTTCTGTTTCAGAGGTATTCACGTGCTCATGCCATGTCCAGGCAGGCAATGCGAAGAAGTCACCCTCTTCCCAGTCAAAACGAACACCGTTCATTACCGTATACCCGCTGCCTTTGTGCACATGATAGACTGAGCTATGCACATGGCGGTGTGCTTTGCCCTTATATTGAATCGGCAGCTTCTGCATTCTGGCACCGACTCTTCCATTTGCATCTTTACCTGTGGAAGGATTGATATATTCCACCGCGAAACCATCGAATAAATCTGGATTCAATTCACTCTGCCCATCCAGCGCTTGTTTCGTTAACCCCCATGTATATCGTCCAAGCGGTGCAGCTGAAGGCTTGCGATCTGAAATTGGTCGTACCATACCACCTGCATAACGCTTTGTACCGTAATCTACAGGAAATTCAACTGGCTGCTGCTCCTCGGGATACAACTCGAAGAAGGAGCTTGTAAGCGCTGAAGTGAAAGGGATATCTAAGCAGTCCATCCATAGCACCGTTTCGCTTCCTTCATTCACATGATCGTGCCAGGTCCACTCCGGTGTAATGACATAGTCTCCTGGTTCGAAATGATATTTCACACCATTCACAATGCCGGATGCGCCATGACCTTCCATAATAAACCTCAGTGCTGATGTCATATGCCTGTGAGATGGAGCTATTTCTCCAGGATTAAGCGCTTGCACAGCAGCATACAACGTTTGTGTTGCCCCGCCCCATCCGTGTGGCTCCAAATGCTTCATCCCTGGATTAACTAAATACACGGCACGTCGGTCAATCGAACCCGTACCTACCGCAAGTAGTTCCTTGGCTTTGTCAAGCGCATCGAGAATCAGCTCCTTTTTCCATAAATATGGAACGGCTCGCGGCTTTGGCTGTGTAGAGCTGAAAACCGAAGCCCATAATGGACCCATATTCTTATCCTTCAGCTCCTGGTGGAAATCCTGCAATTCCGGTGTCCATTTTTGATTTGCTTTATGTTCCGACATCTACTTCCCCCACTTTCGTCATAACGTTTAATCACAAAGATCACTTAAACAATTTTATCGTCATGAAACACTTCTTCGTTCGAGTCATAGTAATAAAAATGCTTTTGATAGATTATGATGAGTTTGTCTAATTTCTGACTATAATAAATGGTCCTGTGACTATTTAAACCAGTAGCTGCAGCTGATTGGATCATTTCTTCTCTCAATTGATTGATCTTATGTTCCAATCTATCCATTTCTGTATATTTCTTTTGAATTTTCATAGTCACCATTCCATTCTGCTATAAATCTATAAAGCTACTAAAAATTTTCTTTTTTACACTTCATTTAGGGTTTTAGAAAATCTTATCTTTTGATTTCAAAATCGATTTCTTTTTGTCTTTATCTCTATTAGATTCCTGGCTTGTAGTCCACCTGTACAGAAAATTCGCCGATTCTTTCGATGTGGATGCGTACGGTATCTCCTTGTGTAATAGGAGCTACGCCTTCAGGTGTTCCTGTTGTAATAATATCTCCCGGAAGCAGGGTCATGACACTGGAAGCCGCCTCAAAGAACTTATAGCAATCATAAATAAGATCACTCGTGTTGGCTGATTGTCTAATTTCATCGTTCACCCACAAATTCATTTGTAATTGATTCGGGTTCTCCACTTCGTCCCCTGTCACAATCCATGGACCGATTGGTGTAAAGGTATCGAAGGATTTGCGCCATGGACGATCTTCCTTACCACGGACCGTAATGTCCATTAAAGCAAGATATCCGAATATGTACTGGGACGCATCCTCTGCTTTGACATCCTTTGCTTCCTTACCAACTACGAAAGCAATTTCCGCTTCATGATCCACTCTTCGGTCTCTGAACGGCAATAGTACCGTTTGGGCCGGTCCAATAATCGAAGAAGGCGACTTAAGGAAAAAGCCCAGACCGTCTACCGTTAACGCGGTATTCATCTCTTGTTTATGCAGAATATAATTGATAGGAGCTGCTACGATTTTACTCGGATTTGGAACAGGGGCACGAAGCGCAACATCAGAAACTTGGTATACAGGACAAGATGCTAGACCCGCCTCAATCTTTGGTTTCAAAGCTTCAAATTCTCCCATCAGCTTGATTAGGGATGCTTGCGGTTCCTCACTGTTCCATGCAGTTAATTCAGTAATATCGATCACACTGCTGCCATCGACAACACCAACAAGATTTTCGTTGAACAATGCAATTTTCATTATGATACTCCTTCCACTTGATTCCCTTATTGAATCAAATCATCTGTTTTGGTTTATAATCATTCAATTGGTTGTGTATCCTGTTAATCCAATCACTAAAGTTTGTGTATGAGTCTATTTTCAAACCTTGGTCATACAGCTCATGAGCGATGTGCTCTATACTGCTATGTTTAAGTGAAGACTGGGCATAGTGGCTCAAGCAGCTGACCCACTTCTCTCGATGCTCTGCTTCACTCAATGGCTTTTCTTTGGAGCCTGGTGCGTGTTGTACCGTTTTTTCATACACTTGCCCATTCGTTGTTTTTATTCTAATTTCTACAGCTAATCTTCGATTAAGCCGCTTGTCTTCATCAGATTCCTGCAATTCCAACACCTTGACTGCAGGCATCAGCTTCTGAATATCTGCACGGAGCACTTGATTGTCCTCAAAGCTGCTCAGTCTCACATATCCGTCGGCTATTGCTGCCAGTACGGTATATTCCGCACTGAACTTTCCTTGTAGTCCAGTTACAGGACGGGAATGAACTAATGGCAATAGACTTCTCGGCTGTGCCTGAAGCACAATTTCTTCTACATCCTCTAAGCTCAACTGATACTCATCCTTGAGATCAAGCGCTCCTTGGATAAAGCGATGCGTACCGAAGCAGCAAGGGAATTTTTTAACGGATAGTCCTTCTAGCATATCGTAGGGCTCTCCGAATACGATGGAGTCCATCGTATTTTGTAGCTCCTCCTCGTCGGCACCGCCGCTAAATGCCATGAAAAAGCCGCGCTTTCCAAAAATATCTTGATTCCCAGTAAAGCCCTGTTCAGCTAAGATGGCCGCTTGAATGCCATGAGAGGCGGATAATCCTACGTGCAGCGACTTTGTCATGGAACCGAAATTCTTCTGCAGCCCGCCTGTCATTGATGCAGCGATGGCAATGGCATGAGAGCATTGCTCTTTATTAAGATGAAGCAAATAGGAGGAAGCTGCCGCCGCTCCAATTGTGCCCAATGTATCGGTTGCATGCCAGCCGAGATTATAATGCCGGATCCCCATCACTTGCCCAATCCGGATCATGACTTCCGTGCCAATGCTGTAGGCCGTAATGACTTCCTTACCCGAGCTTTTAAGCTTCTCGGCAAGAGGTGTTATCGCAGACAGAATCGGAGCGCTAGGATGGATGACGACACCAACAGAAGCATCGTCATAATCCAGCACATGGGAAGCCGTTCCATTAATGATGGCTGCTTTATCGCAATCAGCCTTTACTTGCTCCCCCCAAAGCGAGGAGACACCAGCAAGCCCGCTTTCCTGCGGCGAGACATATACATTTTTAGCTTTTTCTACGGCAGGTTCATTCCACCCGGCTATGGCCACCCCAAGGGTATCAATGATTGCCTTCTTGGCTAATTCCACCATTTCCTCTGGAAGCTTTTCATAGGATGATTCCGTAATAAAGGTAGTAAGCCTTGACATCAAATTATTGATTTTTCCATCTTGGTTTACGCTTTTCATTAAAAGCTGCCACTCCCTCTAACCGGTCTTGTGATGTTACCAACTGGTTGTATGCAGAAATATCCAGAGCATATGCAGTTTGATAATCTGTGTCAGAACCTTTATTGATTGAGACCTTTGCTGCTCTAACGGCCATTGGAGCGGTTTCTGCTATTTTTTCCGCTAATTCCAGTGCAGTTTCCAGCGCCTTTCCTTTGGAGACGACTCGATTGACCATGCCCCATTCATATGCTAATGCCGCATCAATTTTACGGCCTGTGTAGATAAGCTCCTTTGCTCGTCGTACACCAATCGCCCTGGCTAAATTTTGCAGGCCTCCACCACCCGGAAGAATCCCTCTTAATGCTTCTGACAAGCCGAAAACAGCTGTTTCCGAAGCGATGATAAAATCAGTTGACAGTGCCAATTCACATCCACCGGCAAGGGCATAGCCTTCCACTGCAGCGATAACAGGTACCGGAAAATCCCGTGTTAACAGAACTAAGTCCTCAATAATATGATGCTGACGTTTCCAAGTGCCGTCGCTCATTCCGTTGCGTTCCTTTAAATCTCCTCCAGTACTGAACGCTCTCTCTCCTGCACCTGTAATAACAACACATCTTAAATCTTCGTTGTAGGCTTGCTCACGGAAAAGCCTTAGCCTTTCCTCGAGCATTTGAGTATTCATCGCATTCATTACTTCTGGTCTATTTAACGTAACAACCAAAATTTCGTTATTTTCACCCTTATATTCAACCTTCAACATTTCGTAGGATTCTAGCACAATACTCACAAAAGTCGCCCTCCCTTCCTAACTTCTTAATATGATCTTGGCATTTTCAATACGTGCTGACCTACATAGCTTAAAATTAAGTTTGAGGAAATTGGAGCAATCTTCATCATTCTAGCTTGCATCCACTTACGGTTGATGTGGTACTCATTTGCTGCAGCATAGCCGCCGTGCGTTTGCATACACGCTTCAGCTGCATGATAGGCAGCCTCAGAGCACAAGTACTTCGCCATATTTGCTTCTGCACCAGCCTGTAATTTGTTATCGAATCTTGTTGCTGCTTTATACATCAACGCCTCCGCAGCTTGAAGCTCCATATAGGCTTGCGCAATTGGGAACTGAATGCCTTGGTTTTGACCGATAGGGCGGTTAAATACAACACGCTCGTTTGCATACTTGACTGCCTGATCAATAAACCACTTACCGTTACCAAGCGCAGAACCGGATACAAGAATTCTTTCTGCAACCATTCCGTCCATTACGCAATAAAGTCCTCTTCCTTCTTCACCAATTAAGCATTCCTCAGGTACTTCAAGGTCGTTGAAGAACAACTGATTCGTATCCCCGCCTAGCATTGTAGAAATTTTCGTTGATTCAATCCCGTTTCCAACTTCACGGGTATCAATCAGGAACAAGCTGATGCCATGTGTTCTCTTTTCTACTTTGTCGAGCGGTGTTGTACGAGCAAGAAGCAGCATCAAATCTGTGTTGTTAAAACGGGAGATGAAGATTTTTTGACCGTTAATAATATAACGATCTCCCTTTTTCTCAGCAAAGGTTTTAATTTTAGTAGTGTCCGTACCAGCATCTGGCTCAGTAACAGCAAACGTTTGCAATCTTAAGGAACCATCTGCAATTTGCGGTAAATATTTACGCTTTTGTTCCTCACTTCCGTGTCTTAGAAGAGCACCCATTGTATACATTTGGGCATGAACTTGGTTGGAATTTCCACCAGAACGGTTAACTTCTTCTAAGATAATAGCCCCCTCAGTAAAACCTAACCCAGAACCACCGTACTCTTCCGGAATTAATGCACCTAACCAGCCTGCGTCACTCATAGCTTTTACAAATTCTGTCGGATAGGTATGTTCCTCATGGGATTGTCTCCAATAATCTAAATCAAACCGAGAACAAACTTCTCTCACTCCCGCGCGAATATCATTTTGTAGGTCAGTAAATTCAAAATCCATCTTTCGTTCCTCCATGTTCTATGATTATATTTTTCTAGTAGTTTATGATCCTTGTACCTGCATCCACGAATGCGGTCTAATACCTGAGAGTACACCGCCTTTTGACAGATGCCCAGGGAGCTCTCGTCCTACAATCTCTTCAGCCATTTTGGCGCATTCAACCAAGGATTCTAAGTTAAGTCCTGTATCAATGCCCATTTGTTCGCATAAAAATGCAACATCCTCTGTAGAAATATTCCCTGGTGCACCCTTTACTGCAGCAAAGGGACATCCTCCAAGTCCTGCAACTGCCGTATCGAATTCCCACAGGCCTTCCTGTAGCGCGGCGTAAACGTTTGCAAGTCCCAGCCCGCGTGTATCATGCAGATGTAAATGTATATTTAGTTCCGGCCATTTATCTTGTATCGCACGAACGGTTCGCTTAATCTGTTCCGGGTTGGCCCAGCCCATCGTATCAGCTAATTTAACTTTCTGAATCCGTTCTCCATAGCTTTCCGCTAAGGAAATAACCTTGCCCATAATGTCTAACAAATGATCCAAATGAATATATCCTTCAAAGTTACAGCCAAAGGAGGCCATAAATCCCATCTGTTTTACAGGAATATTTGCCTTTTGATAGGCCTCAATCCATTCTGGCAGTGTTTCGAGCATGTCACTTGTCGATTTATTCATATTCCGCTTCGAAAAGGCATCGCTAGCGGATAGAACTAGACTTCCGTCTAATGTAACATTGTTGGCTAGCGCACGCTCAAGTCCTTTCAAATTTAAATATGCCGCCCGATAGGCCACCCCTGGCACTCTATCAATCCTTGTCAGCACCATTTCTGCATCTGCCATCTGCGGTACCCATTTCGGACTGACAAAGGATGTAGCCTCAATGTTTCTAAGTCCCGCATGGCTCAATGCGTTAATCAATGCTATCTTGTCCTCCGTCGGAATCGTGTTTGCTTCCGATTGAAAGCCTTCTCTTGGCCCTACCTCATACAATTCAACGCGTTGGGGTAAATTCATCGTCTGCCTCCTAACCAATAATGCTCTTGCTCTTGAGCTGCTCCAAAACTTCTTTTGAGTAATTTAAAGAGCTAAGAATTTCATCCGTATGCTCCCCTAGCAGCGGCGGCAGTGATTGAAGGTTACCTCTTTCTTCATTGATTCGGAATGGAAGATCAACCATTCGGAAATCAGAAACTCGAAAATCTTCAACAGGTTTAATCAGTGAAAGAGCATTTATTTGTTCATCGCGGAGTACCCGATCCAATGTATTGATTGGTGAGCTTGGTACATTGTATTCCGCCATTAAGTTGACAAGTTCATCTACCTCATAGCCTAAGGTGACTTCTTCTATTAATCGATGTAGCTCTTTACGGTTTTGGACCCTTGTTGAATTGGATTCAAATCTAGGGTCCTCGACTAGCTCAGGCATTTGAAGCGCTGCACATAAATTTTTGAACAGTCGATTATTACCAGCCGCAATGATTGCCCATTGATCACCCTTCGTTTTAAAAGCCTCATAAGGTGCCGTCGTCGCCATTCCCGTTCCCATCTTCTTCGGTAGATTTCCAGAAGCCATGAACGTAGAAAGCTGTAATGTAACCCATGCAACTCCCGTTTCTAACAGACTGTTTGCTACTTTGCAGCCTTTTCCAGTTTCATTACGTTGGTGAAGGGCGCTTAGTATACCAATCAAAGACCACATACCTGTTGCCATATCCACAATCGATACGCCAACGCGTGCTGGGTCATCCCCTTCATTCCCTGTCAAACTCATAATGCCGCTGTACGCTTGTATAAGCGGGTCATAGCCTGGCTTGTTTTTCATTTTCCCTTTATCACCGAACGCACTAATTGCAGCGTATATTAAGGAAGGATTGATTTCAGATAGTGTCTCATAGCCAAGTCCGCGAGAGTCTTCACTCCCTGGCTTCAAGCTATGGATAAATATGTCTGCCTTTTCGACTAATTCATGAACAATTTTCTGTCCGTCTGGATGATTAAGATCAACGCAAAGGCTTTTCTTATTGCGATTTAACGCTAGAAATGTGGAGGATTCTCCTCCCCATAACGGCGGATGCCAATGCCTCGTATCATCTCCATGTCCCGGACGTTCAATCTTGATAACTGTTGCTCCTAAATCACCTAGCATTTGTGAACAAAACGGACCTGCCACGTTTTGCGTAATATCTACAACTGTAAGACCCGAAAGAATATTAGCCATCTGTTTTCTCCTCTCTCTTTCTCTTTATACCGGAACCTTTTTGAACTCTTCGGTTAACATTGGTACTACTTCGAATAAATCTCCGACTATTCCATAATCAGCCACTTTGAAAATAGGGGCTTCCGGATCCTTATTGATCGCTACGATAATTTTGGAATTAGACATCCCAGCCAAGTGCTGAACTGCACCGGATATGCCGCATGCAATATATAAATCAGGTGTTACGACTTTCCCTGTTTGACCAACCTGCATCGAGTAATCACAATAGCCTGCGTCACAAGCCGCACGGGATGCACCAACAGCCGCCCCCAGTACATCCGCTAGCTCTTTAATCGGGTTGAAGCCTTCTGCGCTTTTCACTCCGCGTCCACCTGAAACAATAATTTTAGCCTCTGTTAAATCAATGGTACCTGCTGTTTTTCTTACAACATCTTTAATAATAGTGCGAATATCCTTTATGTCCGCTTTATATTCAATCGTGTCTGCTGTACGCCCCGCATCCGGTTCACCTTTGGCAATATTATTCGAACGAATCGTAGCAAAAATGATTCCGTCCGTTATTTTTTTCTTTTGGAACGCTTTACCTGCATAAATTGGGCGAACAAAAACTACTTCATCCCCATTCACTTCAACATCTGTACAATCGGATACTAAGCCAAGTCCAAGACGAGCAGCTACTCTTGGTGCCAAATCACGCCCCAAAGCTGTGTGACCGAGCAGTATGGCATCCGGATTTACGTTATGAAATACCTCTGTAAACGCTTGCGAGAATGCATCCGTTGAATAAGTATTCAGTTCCTCGTTGGTAACCAGGTAGACTTGATCTGCTCCATATTGCGCCAGCTGCCCCGCATCACTGTGATCTCCCTGGCCAAATAATACCGCCGTCACTTTCCCGCCGTCCGCTATTTTTTTGGCAGCAGCAAGTGCTTCAAATGATACATTTCTCAAACCACCGTTTCGTTTTTCTGCAACAACTAACACATCTTTACTCATTGATGCCTTTCCCCCTTAATTGTTTATTATCCCGATTTGATTACACGACTTTTGCTTCAAAGCGAAGCGCTTCTATGAGCACAGAGACCTGTTCAGGAAGTTCACCTTGGAGAATTTTCCCTGCCGTTTTTTGCTGTGGTAAATATTGTTCAAGTACTTCTGTCTTCGAAGAAATCTCTTCAATGTTTAAACCTAAGTCAGTTGCAGTAAGCCGTTCGATTGGTTTTTTCTTTGCCTTCATAATTCCCGGAAGTGAAGGGTAACGCGGTTCATTTAAGCCCTGCTGTGCAGTGACCAGTACAGGCATGCTTACTTCAATGATTTCCACATCGCCTTCCACATCTTTATCCACTTTTACAACGGCTCCATCCACTTCCATATTTGTAATGGTAGAAATATGTGCGATCCCCAGCTCTTCGGCTAAGCGTGGGCCAACCTGTGCAGCTCCATCATCAACCGCCATATATCCGCCTAATATCAAATCATAGGTATCTCTTTTTGCCACAGCCGCTAATACTTTAGAAATCATATATTCATCACCGAAAACAGATTCATCATCCACGATAATTGCTTTATCAGCTCCCATCGCCAAAGCTGTACGTAATGCAGCCTCGGCGCGTGACGGGCCAATTGTCACAACCGTTACTTCTCCACCGTGTTTTTCCTTAATAGCCACTGCCTCCTCGACAGCGTATTCATCATAAGGATTGATGACGTATTTCACTCCGTCTTCACTTACTTTTCCATTGGAGAGTACAATTTTCTCTTCTGTGTCAAATGTTTGCTTAAGCAGCACCAAAATATTCATGTGAACCTCCTGAAAGTAAAATTATCATTATTCGCTTAGAAAAAAACATTTTTGAATAATCTGTATATTTAAAATTTAACACACGATCACACATATTACTAATATCTATAAAATAGTCTTCCCATATGATTTATATATGGTTTTTTCAGCAGTTTATCGATCATAAAAACTATAAATGCTGTCTCTGATTCTTAGGCTTATCGACAGGCACAGGCAAGGGGCGCGTTATATACCCAAAGGCCGTAAGAACAAGCCCACTGCCCCAAAAAATAGCGGAAACGCCAAGCAATCCGCCCAGTCCTCCAAAGATGACCGGAATAGCAAATTGGGAGACGCGATTAATCATCATCTGAACGCCTAGTACTTCTCCATGACGTTCGGGTAAGGTTCCTTCCAGAAGTGCCGCAGTGCTAAGCGGCTGTGCAAGACCTAGACCTGCTCCTAAAATACCAACCAACACAAAAAGAACGACAATCCAAGGGAAAAAAGGAGTGACAAGATAAATCATACTAGTAACGAGAAGAGACCATGTAAGAATTCTCATCCGGCCAAAAGAGCGAACGAGAGACGCTTGGGTAAATCGAATAACGAGCATGGCCAGACCGCTGAATGAGAGGAGAGCCCCTGTCATAGTAGGACTGATGCCCATATTGCCGGCAAGCAAAGGAAAGTACACAGTAAACAGCTCTCGATATGAAAAAATCAATCCTCCAATAATAATTGCATTCCTTATATCACGGTTTTGCATAAGGATCCAAATCGATTCGCTGCTCTGTAAATTTGCTTGTTGGCTTTCAACTGTTTTTTGTAAGTTCTCTTTATCTAAATTCCTCATTCCCACCTCGCTGCACAAAGCGATGGCAATGAGCAGCATATTAAAAAAGATACAGATATGATACCCGTAGTAATCATACAGAAAGGAACTCATAATGGGGCCAATCATTGCCCCAAGAGAGCCAAACAGACTGTAGTTGGCTACCACCCGATCGATGTCGCCTCCTAAGTTGCCAATTCTCTTTTGCAAGGCAAGCATTAGGCAGGTAGAAGCAACCCCAACCATAGCCAACTGGATTAAAAAAATGAAAAAGGATGGGAACATGATACTTAACAATAAGGCAATCAAATACATGATATTCCCTATGATCACCATGAGACGTGTTCCAATTTGATCTACCCATTTGCCAATCAGTAAGGCCAATAAGGCTGGAAAGATTGCAGAGCTAGCGATGATCATACTGATTTCTTGAGGGGAAAGACCTAAGGAATAGGCGTATAGAGAAACAACAGGCTTAATCCCCGTAATCGTAGTAATAAGGATCGTATTCATTAGGATAATAATGTAATAATTCAATAGATTCACCGCCAGAATATAAGTACAAGCTAAAAAAAATAGTAAATAAAAAAGGACTCCCCAAATCTGGAGAGCTTTTATTAACTAGCAATCATTATCTTTTTTTATGATAATTAATCCCATGATACTCAATAAATTCATCAAAAACCTCGATGGACTTTTCTCTTCCAATTCCACTTTGCTTGATCCCGCCGAACGGAATGTATTTTGAACCTAATGGTGTTTGTCCATGGCCATTAATGAAGGTCATTCCTGCTTCAATTTGGTTCGCAACGCTCAATGCCCGATCAAAATCCGAAGACCATATGGATGAACCTAAACCGAATTCTGAATAGTTGGCCATATGAATAACCTCTTCTTCCGTATGATATGGAATCAATGGGAGCACTGGACCAAATTGCTCACAGGTTACAATCTCCGCGTTTGGATCAACATCTCGTACGATCACTGGTTGAAGATAATATCCATTATCCCAATTTTCAGGTTCTAACTGCTTGCCTAACTTGACTAAATTGGCCCCGCTTTGCTCTAGTCTTTTGATGAGCTCACTAATCCTTTGATATTGAAGCTGGTTATTAATTGGCCCCATTGTCGCTTCTTCGTTTAATTGATGACCGATTTTATAGGAGTCAGTCAATTCACAAGCCCTTTCATAAAACTTATCATATAGATCATAAGGGACGTAAACGCGCTTAATCGCAAAGCAGAATTGACCTGTTCTTCGGAATGCGCCTTCTACAATTTTTGGAACAACTTCATTCAAATCGGCGTCGGCTAGTACAATGGCTGGATCGTTACCCCCTAGTTCAAAGTGAACCCCTTTGAGTGTGTCGGCAGCAGATTTCATGATCGCCACGGCCGTATTCCCACCGCCAGTAAAGGAAATTTTACGAACAAGATGATGAGAGGTTAAAGCACTTCCTACATCACCGCCTCCAAGAACAACATTAATGACTCCAGGAGGGAAGGCTTTCGCCATTGTTCTTAATATCGTAACTACACCCATTGAAGCAGTTGGGGACGGTTTTAATACAATTGTATTGCCCGCAAGAAGGATGGGCGTTATTTTTTGTAAGGTTAGTATTATAGGTGCATTCCAAGGAACGATACAAGCAATCACACCCATCGGTCTTTTCACTACGCTGACCCAACCGCTTTCATCCTCTATGATCCGTTGTTGAAAGGCAGAAGGCGCCAATTCTATCATATTTCTCATATCCATCAACCCTAACTTGACTTCATCAACAGTTCTGCTAAGCAGGATGCCGTTTTCTTTAGCGGTTACGCTGGCGATGGAAGACGCATTTCTCTCAATCTCTTCAGCAGATTTCAATAGGATAGACATTCTTTCATCAAGTGTAGTTTGGCGCCAGGAGTGGAAGGCTCGATGTGCAGCCTGTACTGCACGATCGATATGGGTTGCGTCACCTTTAGCGATATAGCCAACAACTTCACTTAATCTACCTGGGTCCCTCACTTCATCATAATGTTCTGTTGTCACATCTTCATTGTTAATAAACAAGTTCACCTTCAAGTACATTCACCTCGTTGTTTCCGATTCAATTCATTCTTTCCTATATTACATTTCAACATCGTCTGCCAAATTCCCACGTTTATTTTTCACTCCGCTATAGATGCTAATGGCAAATATAATGAGGGCAATGCTCATGATAACAGCTGAAATTGGCTGCGTAAAAAAGATAAGAAAACCATCAGTTGATATAGAGAGGGATTGCAGCATTGAGGTTTCTAATTGTGATCCCAATATAAAGGTTACAATCATCGCGGACATCGGAATATCCAATTTCTTTAAAATATAGCCAATAACCCCAAATATCAGCATCAGCCCGACATCCCAAAGGCTGCCATTTAGACTGTAGGTTCCAACCAAAATGACCATCAGGATAATTGGAAACAATAATTTATACGGGATCATCGCAATTTTAGCCCACATACCAACTAAAGGCATGTTCATAATTAGTAATAAAACGTTTCCAATAAACATACTAGCAATTAGGCCCCATACAAAGTCCGGATTCTTCGTAAACAGGGCTGGCCCTGGCGTTAATCCGTGCATAATGAACGCCCCTAAAATGACCGCCATGGTAGGAGAGCTTGGCAGTCCTAAGGAAAATAAAGGAATTAAGGCTGCACCGCTGTGAGCGTTATTCGCCGTTTCAGGTCCGGCTACCCCCTCGATCGCTCCCTTTCCAAAGCGAGATGGATCCTTTGCAACCTTTTTTTCTAAAATATAGGAAAAGGTTGACGCAATAATGGAGTTTGCACCAGGAATAACTCCTAGAAGCATTCCAATACCAGTTCCCCTTCCGACAGATTTAAGAGTTGGTCCCCATTCTTCCCGTTTAGGAAGAAGACCTTTGACCTTTTCTGGTTTGGTCACTTTTGCGGGATTTTCCGCATTAAGCAAGATTTCAGAAATTCCAAACAGACCCATGGCCATGACCGCAAAATCGATTCCATCCATCAGCTCTATAGAGCCAAATGTGAAACGAAATTCTCCAGTGACCATGTCTTGTCCTACCATAGCCAGCAATAAACCTAGGACAGCAGCAATTAATCCCCTGACCAACGATTTTCCCATTAATGCCACGATCATCAGCATGCCAAGCAGCATAATCGCAAAGAATTCCGGAGGACCAAATTTCAACGCAAATTTAGACAGAGCAGGACCTACAAATGTTAGCGCCGTTACAGCAACAACCCCACCGATAAACGAACCAATGGCAGACACCCCAAGGGCCGCTCCCGCACGCCCCTTCTTCGTCATTTCGTACCCGTCAATACATGTAATAACCGATGCTGCCTCACCTGGTACGTTCACTAATACAGATGTAATGGTTCCTCCATACATCGATCCGTAAAAAATTCCGGAAAGCATGATAATAGCAGAGACCGGCTCCATCCCGAAAGTAATGGGAATAAGCAAAGCAGTTCCTGATACGGGACCAAGACCAGGGAGTACGCCGATGACCATCCCAAGCATTACCCCAATAAGGCAGTAGAGAAGATTCGACCAAGTCAGTGCCGTTTCAAATCCCTGCATAAGCAAAAAGAATGAATCCATTTAACCGTCCTCCTAAAATAGAATCCCACTTAATGGTAAGTACACCTTTAATATCGAATTAAACAGCCAGTAAATGAATACTGTTATCCCGCCCGACATTAATATGGTGGTGTACCATCTATACTCTTTGTAGAACAAAATAGCTAGAAAGATAAATCCAGCTATGAGGAATCCGAAAAAAGTAAAGAGAATGATAAAGAGGACCAAACTGATAATGATAAACAAAATATGCTTTAAAGAACGTCCAGTTGGCCACGATTCACCGCTTACATTTTTCCCTTTCACGCTTTCATAGATATACCAAATCGAGAGGGCCATCAGGATACCGCTCAACCAAGTAGGAAAAAAGCCCGGCCCAGGTCCAAGAACACCGGAATAGCTATATCCTAAGGACAGTACAAACAAGAAAAGAGCTAGAAGGAAAATGACTGCCCCAGCCCAAATTCCTGACCTGTATTTACTCATGATAGAAATTCATCCCCTTCCACAAACCAATTGATAATGGTGGGCATTCAGGAGTTAACCCGAATACCCAATGATATTTCAATGATGCGGTTTTATTTAATTAAACCGAGTTCTTTTAACATTTTTCCAAATCTCACATTCTCGTCATTAACCTCTTTTTGTACAGCCTCAGGACCACCATAATTTGTCTGTAGAGAGGCTTTCTCGAATTCTGCTAATACTTCAGGGTCTTCCATTGTTTTCTTAAGTGCTTCTTCTAGCTTCGTAACGATTTCTTCTGGCACACCCTTCGGTGCGAAAAGAGAAGTATTGCTGTCAATTGCAACATCAAAGCCATTATCCTTCAATAGAGGAATATCTGGAAAATAAGGGACAGGTACGCTTGCAACATTAAATAATCCACGAAGCTCGCCAGATTCAATTAGCGACTTTGCATCACTCGGTTGTACCATGGCTCCCTGAACATGACCGCCTAAAACTGCTGTGATGGCTGGAGGCGTGCCTTCAAATGATACTGCCTTTGCCTCAAAGCCTGCTTGCTTTTCCAATTCTGCCACCGGTATATGAGCACCTGATCCAAGTCCCCCAGCTACTCCGTATGAAAACTTACCAGGATTTTTCTTCACATAATCAAGCCATTCTTCAAATGTTTCCCATGGAGCATCTGCTTTCACAATCATAATTTGCTGGTTGCCGAATACTTTTGCGATTGGTTGAAAACTGTCATGGGAGTATTTCACATTCCCATACAATGGCTGCATAGAAATCGCACGGTGTGTAGACATCGCAAGGGTATATCCATCAGGCTTGGAGTTAAACAAATCCGTGATCGCAATCGATCCTGCTCCACCTGGTTTATTTACAATCACTAGCTGGGCACCAGGCAAATATTTAGGAAGGTATTTTTCTAGAATTCTGGCTCCAATGTCTGTGGAGCCACCCGCAGCAAACGGTACAATCACTTCAATTGGTTTTGTCGGATACTCAATTTTGGACTGTTTTTCGCTACCTGCTGCTGCAGTTTCCTTCGATCCTGTTGATTGTGAAGATTGAGAACAACCTGCCAATACAATAAGTAAAACTGACAAAAATAGCATAACGAATTTTTTCATTTTCCAATTTTCCCCCTACCTATTAATTTCACAGCTTCACAGTCTTAAAATAATTCAATTATCTATCCGTTCATCACCTCCCAATGAAATCAAACACATCGAAAATAGTAAATTAATAATCTATCTGATTCGATATGTTAGCTAGGCGGACATCCACTACAGCTGATTTTCCACTTTTCACTTCATCCATAGCCTGCTGTAATACTTCAGGTAATTCTCTTGGATCTGTTACCGTCCTGGCGTATGCTCCACCTGCCGCCTCAGCAATTTTTGCTAGATCGGCAGATTGATCAAAATTCACCCAGTAACTGTCCGTTTGTTTGGCGATACCATTTGGATAGCGCTTTAATAGATTCATCTTCGTTGCATTCCAGCCCTCATTGTTGTAGATGACGGTTAAGAATGGAGCTTGATATCTGCGCGACATCCAGTGAACGGATGACGGAACGCTGAATAAGTATGAACCGTCACCGGTTAAGGTCACAACCGTTTTTGTTGGATCAGCAAGCTTGATACCAATAGCTGCACCTCCATTCCAACCTAAGGATGTACCCCCACTTCCAAACATGGTTCCTGCCTTGGAGCGCGGTAAGTGTTTGGCAACTGTCATGGTATTCGTAATCGTCTCATCTAATATGATCGTTTCATCATCCACAACATTTCGCAAACAAGCTGTCAGCCATTCCGGCGTGATCGTGTTCCCTTCCACCTTTTCTTCCTGCTTCCAGGCTGCACGCTGCTCCACATGATGCTTGGCTAAACAGTGATAACGTTCTTGCACTAGCTCCTCATTAATATCCCTCTTGGCTAGAGCATCATTTAATTGAACTAAGGAGGCATAGGCATCAGCACGATAATTCTTAACCGCGGAGATATGCCACAATGGGATTTCTTCCTTTATTGGATCTAAATCTATAAAGTAGACTTTACATTCTTCCTTTGGCTGAACTTGTGTAGTGACCCAAGGGACATCTGTATCAATCGCAATAATGCAGTCCGCATCAGGAATAAATGGATTGGGGTCATATCCTAGATGCAAAGAGTGGTCTCTCGGAAAATTTACATAAGTAGGAATTTGCTCTACCACAGGAATAGCTAATTTTTCACAAAATTCAATCAATTTGGAAGCTGCTTTCGTCTTTCTGCCTAAATAAGAAGTGATCAACAATGGATTTCGGGCTTCTAATAAAGCACTTACAATTTCTTCAACCCCCCATGGAGGCAAGGAGGACGATTCAATTGACGCCCATTCCCCCCAAGAGTCCGGTAGCTTTTCCACATTTTCCTCTAGAACCTCTCTCGCACCTGTCAAATAAACCGGTCCGGCCGGGTCGCTTTTAGCCATCTGCATCGCACGGTAAATAAGCTGTTTCACGTTCTTCCCTGTTCTAATATCTGCTTCCCATTTGACATAGGACCTTAGAATCCCACGCTGATCGTATACATTTTGCAGGTAATTCACATAGGAATTACGACTGCCCGGAAGTTCTCCATCCATTGTGAACGGTGTTTCTCCAGCGAAAATGAACACCGGAACACGAGCGCGGAATGCATTATGAACTGCACCTCCTAGATTTTGAGTTCCTACATCTGTATGAATGATAACGCCTTGTGCCTGACCGGACAGCATTGCATACCCTTGAGCTGCAGATAAAGCGACACTCTCATGCGGACAAATGATAGCTTTAGGAAGCTCTTTCCCTTCCACCTTAGCCTTTGCCATGGCCTCAATCATCGAGGGATGATCGCTGCCCAGATTGCAAAACAAGTAGGAAATGCCGACTTCCTGCAGCGCCTCCATTAATGCGTCAGACGTCGTGTAGCTTTCGACTAAAGTGTCCGACGTTCTGTAACCTTCAACCTTGTAGACATCTTTCATGAGTTCCTCTCCTTCATACCTTTTAAAATTCAATTGATTTTTCAATGATTTCAGCAATATCGAGCGTCCGCACCTGTTCCTCGACTTCCTTGGCCTTTGTCCCATCGGAAAGCATTGTCAAACAATATGGACAGTTGCTTCCAATAACAGTTGGATTTACTTGCAGCGCCATTTCAGTACGAGCAATATTGACCCGTGTCCCTTCACGCTCTTCCATCCACATTCTGCCTCCACCGGCACCACAGCAGAGAGCATTTGCCCGATTTCGTTCCATCTCGAGCAGCTCCATTCCCGGAATCGCACGGAGGATATCCCTTGGCGAACCATAGATATCGTTGTAGCGTCCAATGTAGCATGAATCATGGTAGGCAACTTTCTCTTCAACCCTCTTAGTTGGCTTGAGCTTTCCTTCCTTTAATAAATTAGCTAAAAGTTGGGTATGGTGAACGACCTCCGCTTCCAGCCCAAATTCAGGATATTCATTTTTAAAGGTATTGAATGCATGCGGGTCAATCGTCACAATTTTGCGCACTCCATACGTCTTAAAAATCTCAATGTTTTCTGTACATAGTTCCTGGAATAAGTACTCATTCCCCAGCCTGCGCGCCGTGTCACCCGAGTTCTTCTCTTCATTGCCAAGAATCGCAAACCTCACCCCAGCCTTGTCCATGAGACGGGCAAAGGATCGGGCAATCTTCTGGCTGCGCATGTCAAAGGAGCCCATTGAACCAACCCAGAATAAAACATCGAATTCAGGGGTTTCTTCAACAGTCTTGATAATATCCTCCATGCCTTCCCGCCATTTGATACGTTCATTACGGTTTGAGCCCCAAGGGTTTCCCTGTCTCTCAATATTATGGAAATAGCGTGAAGCCTCAGCCGGCATCTCACCCTGCGTCATAACCAAATACCTGCGCATATCGATTATTTTGTCGACATGCTCATTCATCACCGGACATTGATCCTCACAGTTACGGCATGTGGTACACGCCCATAGTTCATCCTCTGTAATGACATCCCCGATTAGATTTGGCATCTCTACAGCCGCAGCCACCTCGGAATTTCCACCCATACCTTGTAATGCCAATTGATTGGCTCGCGCATCCTTAAACGCGAAGACCGGCATCCAAGGCGTACGTGATGTGATTGAAGCTCCCTTTTCCGTCAGGTGATTTCGCATTTTTAATATAAGCTCCATTGGTGAAAGCATCTTTCCTGTTCCGGAGGCAGGACACATATTTGTACATCTTCCGCATTCTGCACAGGCATACAAATCAATTAGCTGCTGTTGGGTAAAATTCTCAATCTTTCCAACACCAAATTCTTCAGCCTCCTCATCCTCGAAATCTACCTTTCTCAATTTCCCAACAGGGCCAACCTTCTTGAAAAACAAGTTAAACAACGCGAATAGCTCATGTGCTTGCTTCGACTGAGGGACAAAAACCATAAAGGATAACACGGTCAGAAGGTGCAGCCACCAAAAAATGAAGAAAAATACAGTTGCTGTCGTTTTACCAATGCCGGAGAACACCGTCGCTATTACCCCGGAGAATGGAGCATAGACGAAATTTGGATCATGGCCAAGCATCACGGTTTCAAACCCCAGCGTAAACAGGATGGACAATGTTAATGTGGTCAGTGCAATGTAGACAACAGCAGCTTTGACATCTCTTCTTAACTGCAAACGCTTTAGTTTTTCACCGTAACGACGATAAAGAGCATACAATATACCGCATAGCATGAGGAAGGTTGTCCATTCCTGCATCAGGCTGAAGTATTTATGAATGGTACCAAGGGGGAATTCGTATCCTATGATAAATCCCTTAATGATAATTTCGATAAGCCCTATTTGAATAATGAAAAAACCATAGAACAAGATGAAATGCATCAGACCGCTTTTCTTATCTTTAAATAATTTTCTTTGACCAAACCCATTGACTAAAACACTATTCAATCTCTCTTTAAGGTTCAGTTCAAATTCGGGCTTCTTGCCGAGCTTCACAAACAAATATCGACTATATACGATTTGAAAAAATAAATAAAATGCATATCCTGTCACAGCTAGAACAGCTGCCAAATTCAAATATATAAGCACCGATCCACTTCCTTTCCTAATTCATTTATATCTGAAGCATCCACCAATCATTTGCTTTACACGTCGGATTGTATGGGCTTTGTTCCCTTCAATCTTCATACTTCTTGCATTTGAAACCATGCGCACGGTCTCTTGCTAGATTACCTCCAGCAACGGTTGTTTGAATTTTTATTATTCTGAATATTATTTATTTAAATAGTATCATTTGGTATACTAATACTTCAAATATCTATTTAATAGATTTGCGATATGATAAAAATATGGATAGGTGATTAGCAGATGGATATACGTCAATTACGTTACTTTGTGACCGTATCAGATGAAGGTCAAATTACACGAGCTGCAAAAAAGTTAAATATGGCTCAGCCACCCTTAAGCCAACAGTTAAAGCTAATCGAAGAAGAGCTCGGGACCGCTTTGTTTATTCGAAACAGCAGGAGCGTCGAATTAACGGAGGCTGGAATGTTACTCTACCAACGTGCAGTTAGTATTCTAACTCAAATCGATGACACGGTAATGGAAGTGAAAGAAACGGGAGATGGTTTGCGGGGGCAGCTCTCAATCGGTACAGCCAAAACCTGTGCCGTGGCCTATTTACCGGAAAGAATTCAAGCTTTCCATAAACAATTTCCACTCGTTACATTTCGTATAGAGGACGGCCATCCTCATGAAGTGGTCAAGTTTTTAGAGGATAGATTAGTAGAATTAGCAGTCGTTCGCTTCGTTTCAGATCTGCATTTAGGTTATGAATCAAAAACCTTACTCGTTGAGCCTTATGTATTATTCATTCCAAGTAAATGGGAGTGGAATGCATCTAGAACCTCCATCCAGATGAAGGATCTTGAAGACATTCCGCTTATCATGTTCGTACGAGAAAACAAGTTTGGTAAATACACCGCCTTCCAAGATGCCTGTATAAAACAAGGCATCAAACCGAACATCATTTGTGAATCACATGATGCCGGCATTATTTTTTCCTTTGTCGCAACCGGGATGGGTGCGGCTGTTATGCCAAAATCAACCTTTTCCATTCACCCGTCAGATGATATTAAAATTGTTGAAATAGAGGATTGTCCTCTTCGGAATAAAATCTCTCTCATTTGGGACCAAAATCGTCCCCTATCAAAAGGTGCCCAGCGGTTTATCGAGATGTTTTGATTGAACTATTTATTAGAGATTACACCCATTACCTGAGGCACAATGATAAAAAAGAAGCTAACCTGTTGTTAGCTTCTTTTTTTAGGAAATCGTTTATATAACCATTCATATAGGAGAATCCATAGCATACTCCAAGTAATCCCAATCGTAAATCCGCCTAGTACATCTGTTGGAAAATGGTCTTGAAGGACAATCCTGCTTAGGCCGATTAAAAGGATAAGGATAACCGTAATCAACCCTATTACCCATTTAAGGCTGGCTGTTCTTATACTCCTATTTACTAGATAGGCGGCAAGCATATAGAGTATCAGTCCTACCATGGCATGTCCGCTGGGGAAGCTCAATGAATCTGCATCTATAGCGGTAACTGGTCTCTCTCTCCCCACAAGCTCTTTTATCCATTTATTTAATTCGTTGCCCAATGCAACTGCAAATACTAATACTGCCATTCCGAAATAATCACGTTTTTTGATCCATAGCCAAAGAACCATAGTTAAGACAATAATACCGATTCCAATTTTATCTCCCAGCTCTGTTACAGCCTTGAAAAAAGGATAGGTTTGTCCTTTAAAAATACCTGTTACCCCTTCACTTACTATACTGTCCAGAAATAATGGTCCATTACTTTTGACCGCAATGACAAAATAGATGGATGCCAAAATGGCTATCCCAAAGATTATTAATCCTGCTTTTGTTTTCAATATTCCAACTCCCTATCAATACAATGAACAGGAAAATTATACTATATATTAGTTTTTAATAGGGGAAATTGTTTTAATGTTTTCTCCCTTACAAAAAACCCCCCTAATGGTCTTTAGGGGGCTGTGTTAACAAACGAAGACGATAGCAATTTTGTGCTGTTTCTCCCAGCTGATCTAGTAGATTATAATTGGCAAAGGCACCAACAACGGCACCAATCCCAGGTACGAGCTGGAGCATTTTGACAAAATCGATGTGGTCACGGTATTCCTGCTGGAACTCCTGCCAATTCAATTCAATAAGCTCAGCTTTTCTGTCTTCCCAATTCTCAATAATTTTCATGGTTTCGGCTCTTTTTTCAGCACTGGAAAAAGCCAGCTGAAAGACCTGCAGCATAAAAATTCGTTCTTCATATTCCTTCGTATCAAAGCCATAAATTGTTGCAGCTTCAAATAAAAATTTCATTTTAATGGATAACAGGAGCGGAAAGTCAGCCAATCCCAATAATATGCCTCCTGCCCCAGTTCCTGCTCCTTCAATAACCGCTGTCCTTCGATATGTGGAAAGTTTCTCATTCAATAGCCTATCCCGCTCCTCAAGTGACCGGTGGGACTCCTCACTCTTTCTCGTCATAAACTGTGAACCGGTTAAGGTCATTTTCACAAAGTTTTTAATCGCATCTGTTATGACTTCATGTGCTTTATCTGGAATTTTTTCATTAATTTTGATTTGAACCTGTTTGGTCAAGCGCTGAACCATTTTTGGACGTTTCAACAGCTTATGTTTCCAAGCCTGGATTTCCTGATAGGCCTGATTTTCATACCTATTCATTCTTACCACTCCTTCACATAACAACTACGTATGAAAAGACAGATAGGTTTCATAGGATGTACAGGCCATTCAATTATGAACCTTGTATTTTTCTTTTACTGTAGTAGGAAACAAAATAAACACTAAAAACAAACCCCGCTGCCAATGAACCAAGTGCAAACATAAAATCACCCTTGATTACTAAGACAAGCGATAAAAGAACGGATTGTGTCCATAAAACATTACGGAGGAAATCTAAAAATGATTTCTCCTTTACCTTTCCATTAATCGGATATAATTCCAGGAGTGAATGATTTTGATGATGCTTCCATAACGGGAGCAGCTGGAATCCTGTTAAATAGATAAATAATACGACCAGAACAATCTGACCAATCCCCCAGGTTAAGAAATAAATTCCGACTACACCAATTAACGTCAAACGGACAAATAATCCCCAATAATCGCCAGACCTCAAAAATGTTCTCATGAATAAAAAGGTAAAGGATGCACCTTGGCGAAATGGAATTCGAAGTAAAAGGCCATCAAGCCATTCTCTTCTTTTAATTCGATTTTTTAGCTTTGGTACGTCAGTGAATAAATTCGCCAGTCGATAAAAGGATGTCATCCTTCTCTCATCCTGTTCAATCAAGTATTCCCATTTTAGACCTTTCCCTTTTGCCTGCATCTTATAATAACCGCTTAAACCAATTAATATGAGCACACAGACCAGGACTAGGTAAAGAACGGCATTGGAAAATAATAGGTATAGGAAAACCAGGTTTACAAAAAACCTTATTAGTGAATCAGCTCGATGCACAGACGTTTCGCGATAATATTGAACGTACCATCTTGCCACTAAGTTAATTCCCTTCATAATAAGAATGAACGCCAAGAAAGGAATAAAGGTATTAAACTTTCCTTCATTTTCCGCTGCATACATTGGCATAAAAACCGCCAGGCCGATAATCAGTAAATATATCTGCCCAAAAAAGCTGATGATCAATGATTTTCGAAAGTAACCAGTCAGCTTGGTTTCAAGCGGCAGCAAAAAGATACGGTCTGCGTCTGACATAAAGGTAAAAATCGGGCTGTAGGTTAATAGAAAAGCAAGACATAGCGCCATAATCAAGGCAGATGGAAATGCATCCGGTATTGTTTTTAACCACTCCTGGTAATAGTAAGCAGCCGTTCCAATTAAAAAGACAAACACAATTACAAGATGCCCATTAAATATATAGCGCAGGTATCGGGAAAACTCCTTGCTTGTACGGCCGAACCGTTCCTTCCACAATAACTTTTCGTCAAACATTTTCTTCTTCCTTTGTTAACTGAATATAAAGGTCATCAAGAGTTGCCCCCGGCATAGCAAACTCCTGGCGTAATTGTTCAAGTGTTCCATGTGCACGCACTTTACCTTCATGTAATATAACAAAGCGGTCACAGTAGCGTTCGGCAGTAGCTAAAATATGGGTAGACATCAAAATTCCTGCACCATTTTCTTTCATCTGCTTCATTAAATCTAATAAGGACTGTATACCAAGCGGGTCTAGCCCTACAAATGGTTCATCCACAATATAGAGAGACGGCTGGACTAGAAAGGCACACATAATCATCACTTTCTGCTTCATTCCCTTTGAGAAATGAGCAGGAAACCATTTCAGCCTTTTGGCCATTCGAAACTCCTCTAATAAGCCTTTAATCCGTTCACGATAGATTGATTCTTCAAGGCCGTAAGCCATTGCAGTTAACCTCAAATGTTCATCAAGTGTTAACTCTTCGTACAGAACAGGTGTCTCAGGAACAAACGTAAACTGTCTTCTATAGCCTTCACGATCATCTTCAAATTTTGTTCCATTGATGGTAATCTCTCCGCGATGCGGCTCCATCAATCCAATAATATGTTTAATCGTTGTACTTTTTCCGGCACCATTTAATCCAATTAAGCCGACAAGTTCACCTTTATTCACGGTAAAGGAAACGTCCTTCAACACAGGGTTCCTTGTGTAGCCACCTGTAATATTATTAATTTCTAACAAAGACATGTAAAACGTCCTTCCTATACTATTATCGAAGCATGAAATGATCCTCATACTTCCCTTCTCTACATATTGTAAGAAATCGGTTTATATGTTGTCCAGTTTAGAGAAGTGAGTTACCTTTAACTTATGCTGCGTTCAGATAGGTTTATTTAATTTTTCGGAATCACTGTGTATATATTTTTCAACTGCGGACATTCTAATCTATGTAGGGGAAAGCAATTGATGATTTAACATCAACCAATTGAAATGAGGTGTCTGTCAAAGACAATGTCATTCAATAAAACCCATATGCACTAACGTTTCTATAAGGGGATGGTTGTAATGCACAAGTTGTATGAAAACCAAGATGATCTTTTGCACCGATAATTTCAAACCTATTTGAAAATGAGGTGTTTATCAAAGGCCAGTCAACCGAATTTTTATATGTTTATTAAAACTATAAAAAATAGGGGATGGTTAGCTTGAACAAAGGATCTGTTTTCTAAATAAACACAAACATTTAACTTATAAATGAGGTGTTTACGGCAGAAAAGTACCTGTAATAGAACGTTGTATATGACTAGTGATTGTTTATCATCAACCAATTGAAATGAGGTGTCTGTTAAAGACAATGTCATTCAATAAACCCATATGCAATGAAACGTTCCTATAAGGGGATGGTTGTAATGCACAAGTTGTATGAAAACCAAGATGATCTTTTGCACCGATAATTTCAAATTGAAAATGAGGTGTTTATCAAAGACCAGACAACCGAATTTTTATATGTTTGAAAAAACTATAAAAAATAGGGGATGGTTAGCTTGAACAAAGGATCTGTTTTCTAAATAAACACAAACATTTAACTTATAAATGAGGTGTTTACGGCAGAAAATGGTTGAATGCACAAAAAATTGTATAAAAACCAAATGATCTTTTGCACCAATCATTTCAAACCATTTGAAGATGAGGTGTTTATCAAAGACCAGACAACCAACTTTTTATATGTTTGAAAAAACTATAAAAAATAGGGGATGGTTAGCTTGAACAAAGGATCAGTTTCTAAATAAACACAAACATTTATCCTATAAATGAGGTGTTTACGGCAGAAAAGTACCTGTAATAGAACGTTGTATATGAATATTCCCCTGCAATCGGGCGGGATTCCTTGCGAATCCTGCCCTTTTCTTTTGTAAAGCTTTGAGCTATGTTACAATATTAGGAAATCCACTACTTTTGAAAGGGTTGAAAAAAATGAGTGATTGTATTTTCTGTAAAATTGTCAATGGAGAAATTCCATCTGCAAAGGTTTTTGAAAATGAACATGTCGTTGCCTTTCTTGATATCAGCCAGGTGACAAAAGGTCATACATTAATTATTCCGAAAATACATAAAGAAAATCTTTTTGAATTAACACCTGAGATCGCAAAGAATATTTTTGAGGTTGCACCACAAATTGCAAATGCATTGAAAACAGCCTATAACCCAGTTGGATTAAATGCAGTAAATAACAACGGTGAAAAAGCCGGTCAATCTGTGTTTCATTTTCATCTGCACCTAATTCCTCGTTACGGTGAAGGTGATGGATTTGGAGCCGTTTGGAAAAACAATCAAAGTGATTACAGTTCCTTTGATTTACAGCAAATGGCCGAAAACATCAGCAGTCATTTGTAAAATTCTCCTTTTGGGAGAATTTTTTTGCCCTAATTCTAAATATTTAAAATCAGTTTTACATTTCGACAATTTCTGATAATATTAAATAAAAATATTTCCCTTACTGTATGCTCTCGTGAATGAACGAACATAATACAGTAATAGAAAACTTAGGAGGAATTTCTTGATGAACCGCGCACTAAATTTTAATGCTGGTCCAGCCGCCCTTCCAGAATGGGCGCTGAAGGAAGCTCAAAATGACTTATTAAACTTTAGAAATACCGGCATGTCTGTTATGGAGCTTAGTCATAGAAGTAAGGATTATGAGGCTGTTCATAATGAAGCCCAAAGCCTATTACGTTCTTTACTTTCAATCCCTGATCAGTATGAAATTCTTTTTTTACAAGGCGGTGCAAGCCTTCAATTTTCAATGATTCCAATGAATCTGCTTACAGAAGGAAAGACAGCTTATTATGCATTGACTGGCTCTTGGTCTGAAAAAGCATTAAAAGAAGCCGTTAAGGTTGGTAAAACAGAGATTGCTGTCTCCAGCAAGGACAATAATTACAAAAACATTCCTGTTCTTGATGCTTCTTCCATCCCGAGCGATGCTGCTTATGTACACATTACAAGCAATAATACCATTTATGGTACTCAATGGAAGCAGTTCCCAACAGGATTAAAAGCGCCGCTAATCGCTGATATGTCCAGTGATATCCTATGCAAGCCATTAAATATGGAACAATTTGACCTTATTTATGCCGGTGCACAGAAAAATCTAGGACCATCAGGCGTTACGGTAGTCATCATGAAGAAAGAGCTATTAGAGCGTTCAAGCGATAGCCTTCCAACCATGTTAAACTATACTACCCATGCAAAAAATAATTCCTTATACAACACACCGCCAACCTTTGGTATTTATTTATTATCACTTGTCTTAAAATGGGTTACTGAAGAAGGTGGACTTGAAGCGATCGAGAAGAAAAATGAACGTAAAGCTTCCCTTCTCTATAATGAAATTGATAATAGTAACGGCTTTTATAATGGTCATGCAGCGCTTGACAGCAGATCAACAATGAATGTTACGTTTACATTAAATTCAGAAGATGCAACGAAAAGCTTTTTAGCACAAGCGAAGGAAGCAGGCTTTGTTGGCTTAAACGGACACCGCTCTGTCGGCGGATGCCGTGCATCCATTTACAATGCAGTACCATTTGAGAATGTTGAACGACTTGCCCAATTTATGAGTGACTTTAGAAAAAATTATTAATCTAACAATAAATGATTTAATATGCTATAATAATAGCAACTTTTCGCTGCAGGCAATGAGTGCACTGCAGGAGAAGAAATACATTAGCTTAGTTTAGAAGAGGAGAGATTAGAATTGAATACAAAAAACCTTGTGGCACTTGCCCTATTGGTAGGAATGGGAACTGTTCTGCACGCTGTTGTTCCAGGATTTTTTCTTGGCATGAAACCAGATATGATGTTAGTGATGATGTTTTTAGGAATTGTTTTATTCCCTGATAAGAAAAGTGTTTTGCTTCTTGGTCTTGCCACTGGTATTATTTCCGGCATTACTACCACTTTTCCGGGAGGTTTGTTTCCTAATATTATCGACAAGTTTGTTACATCATTCGTATTTTTTGCTTTGTTCCTTGCGTTCAGCAAATTCAGCAGATCAATCATTTCGACTGCAATCTTAACAGCTGTCGGTACAATTATTTCAGGCATTGTCTTTTTAGGATCTGCCTTTCTAATTGTCGGTCTTCCAGGACCATTTGCGGCCCTTTTTGCTACGGTGGTATTACCTGCTGCAGCCGTTAATACAATCGTTATGATAGTCCTGTACCCTGTTGCCACATCAATTCTTAAGAGAACAAAGATTACAAATCAGCAGACAATCAGTCAATAAGACATGATTAAACCCGTCCATCCGACGGGTTTTTTTCTGCATTCGTAATCAATGAAAAAGGCTGATGATACATCCAATAAGAAAAAAGAGCAGGCCTCCTGCCGCCATTGTTGCTGAACGTCTTTTCAATATATATTTTGGCGGGTAAACTCCTGGTTTTTTAATCGATGTTACAAAATAAATACTTGCTAAAAAGGACAGAATGCTTAAGGAAAAAAATAGTTTCATCATACGATAGCGACTGCACTCCTTTTAAAAGACAAGGGTTAACTAATTGTATGCTAGTTACTTTGAAGATATAACGAACCCTTTGAAGCAGGTCGAATAAACAGCTGCTATACCAGCATAGTTCAGTACCATCACTAAAAAAGGCTATTCTTTTCTTAACAATTAAATAAAAATAATGATTTTGAAAAGGATTCTATTTCATTTATATAGAAGTAATGTTTATAAAATAAGATGAGGTGGTTTTGATGAAAGGAAAGTCTTTCTTAATCGGCTTTTTGATAGGCGGTGTCTCTGCAGGTATCAGCACGCTGCTTACAGCACCAAAATCAGGAGAGGAAACTCGAAACAGCCTTAAAGAATCCAAGGAAGCGGTCCTTAAACAACTTAGTGAACTGAAGGATAATCTTAAAGAATTAAATCGAGGGATAAAAGCAGCATCTTCAGAAGGAACTGAAACGCTAAAGGATTTTGTATTAGATATTAAGCATACTGTTTCTAATTGGCAAGAAGAAATAAAGCCACATCAACGGGAATTGCAAAAGGAACTTGCCGAAATTGAAAGGAATATTCAAGAACTTGAATCAGAATTAAGTAAAAAATAAGACTATTTTGAATAAATTTTCAAAAAATTTAAAAAATCCTTTTTAAAAAGAAGGATTTTTTTATTTTTGAATCGAAAACAAATATATTATAAAAATAGTGATAAAAATCAACATGTTTAAAATGGCCTTCAAACAGCTATTCTACACAAGAATTTAAGGATATTCTAAAAATTTGGTAAATTTATATCTTTATTAATCTTTATTTTATTGGCATAATGAATATACAGATAAAAAAAAGGGTGATTAAGAGGATGGAAGAAAAAGAGTATACAATAAAGGAAGCTCTGTTATTTAGTCAAAGAATTGGTCAACTTAGTAAGGCACTGTGGAAATCAATCGAAAAGGATTGGCAGCAATGGATCAAGCCATATGATCTAAATATTAACGAGCACCATATTTTATGGATTGCTTACCATTTAAATGGAGCATCTATTTCGGATGTTGCTAAATTTGGGGTTATGCATGTTTCAACAGCGTTTAATTTTTCGAAAAAATTAGAAGAACGCGGTTTTCTGCAATTTTCTAAAAAAGAAAACGACAAGCGAAATACTTACATTCAGCTTACTGAAAAAGGGGAAAATATCTTTCTAGAAATTATGGAAGCATATGATCCTTCTCAAAATGCAGCATATTCTGCCTCACTGCCTTTAAAGGATATTTATGGGAAGTTCCCAGAAATGCTGGAGGTAATGGCTATCGTCCGTAATATTTATGGCGATGACTTCATGGAAATTTTCGAAAAGTCTTTTAATAATATTGATAAAGAATTTATGGAATCAGAAGGAAAACTTCAACAGAAACTCCCGCAAAAGACAGAGCTAATCTAAACTTTATAGATACTTTTTTAGCTCTGTCATCAGCGGGAGATATAATTCCTGGGTTATACAGGCAGCAATGACATCCTCAGCATGTAGCCCGCAGGTTTGCAATTTCATAGAAAATTTATTGAAAAGCGGATGAAAATTCAAAAAACCCTCCGCTTTCTGTTCTTTCAATTCCTTGCTCAACTCATCACAAAGATTGTATAATTTTTGTACTTCTCTTTCCCCTATTCCTTTTTCAATAATTAATTTATAAAATGCAAACTTTGTTGTTTGATTCATTTCCAACAGTAAGGACTGATGGAATTCAAGTCGTTTAATCCTCTCTAATAATGCTCCTAAATCCATTTTCTTTCCCCTCTTTGTTTATCTATGTTTTCAACGGACAACCTACTCCTTATTTTGGGCAGAAAGTCGATATAATACTGTGAAAAGAAGCAATTGTTTTTCCTATTGATTTTTTTTTGCTTTCATCGTACATTAACTTAGTAAGTTCATAACCACTTGCTCCTGCTGGAGGCTGATAGAATGAATTGCTGGAAGGAGATAAATCTCAATAAGAAATACAACACACAACGTGTATGTATCCTATCCATCTTAACCATGCTATTCACTTTTATTTTTTTATATGTACCTGCAACCTATTTATTCGTACCGTCTTCATTAGGTGATAAATATTTCTTATTATTGATTGTTGGGTTGTTGCTTATGTATCCAATCCATAAAATTATACACTTTTTCTCACTTGTACATTTAAAAAATAAAATAAAAACAACTATATCAATTAAATATTTCATTTTTCCTATCATTCAAATTCGAATTATTGAACCCATCTTAAAGTGGCAATATATAATGACTTTAATTGCTCCTTTTATTATCATTAACGGATCCTTGTTTGCAGCTTGCTGGGTAATAAATAATTATGTTCATTATTTTACCATTTTACTAGCTTTTCATATAGGCTTATGTGTTTCCGATTTTATTTATATCAAAAATGTTTTAATGGCACCTAATCAAGCATATATTGAAGAGAATGAGAATGGCTTCGAAATATTAGTCAATCCCTCCATCTATAAAAATAACTAATCCCTCCTTAATGAGGGTATTTTCAACGCAAATAAATTTTTACATTAAATTAACCTATCTTTTTTTGAATTTTTTTGCTAATGTAAATATCATACTATTCCATTTAGGTAGCTTTTAAGTATAATCTGCCTCTCAAAAGGAGGAAAACATTAATGATCTACATTTTTATCCTATTTGCTTGCTTTATATTATTTAATATTAATAGGATGACAAATACTCTTTGTTTGCAAAAAGAGATTCCTGAGGAAAGACAAGCAACTGTCTTCCATACAATTAATATTCTTGTGACAATCTTATTAATTTCTTCCTACGTTGAACTTCTGTTTACGGTTTAGAATTTCAGCAACCATATTTTTCATGACCAAAAAGCGGTGAGATGATTCTCACCGCTGCTTTTTTTTACATAAGTTAGAGACTGTTAATCTTTTGCTATACTCATCGGACTAAGAATGGCTTATAGCCAAGCTGCACCAACGATGATTAAAAGGATGAATAGAACAACGATTAACGCAAATCCTCCACCATATCCGTAAGAACCACCCATGGTATCACCTCCTTTAAATCAAAAAATCAGTTAGTAACGCTAGGCTGTATTTGCACCAATATTTTATTTAGACTTAATAAAAGGAAGCCCCTACAATAATCAATAAAATGAACAAAACAACAATTAACGCGAATCCATTGCTATACTGTCCCATCATCTTACCTCCTTTCGCTTTCGTTTTATCATATGTACGAATGGCGAAGTCGGGATGGTCAAATACCCATTTTTATAAAAATATCCATCGTTAAAGGACTGTAATAATTTGTTCTGCATCCAATTTATGTTATAGTAATGTTTGTTGAATCAATTGAATCATACTAATTTTAGGAGTGTTTATACGTGAAAAAATGGATAATAGCCACAACGCTTGCAGCAGGAATACTTACTTTAAGTGCATGTAACGGAGGATCTGATTCAGTTGCTGAATCGAAGGCAGGCAATATAACAAAGGACGAGTTTTATGAAGCAATGAAGGACAAGCAAGGAGAAATGGTGCTCCAGCAGCTTCTATACACAAAAGTCCTTTCTGACAAATATGAAGTGACAGATAAAGACTTAGATGCAAAGGTTAAAGAATACAAGGAGCAGCTAGGTGATACATTCTACCAGCAATACGGATTTGCGGATGAAGCGGCTTTTAAAAAGGATGAAAATGTAAAATTAGAGGTTCTTATTGAAAAAGCGGTATTGAAGGATGTAAAAGAAGCGGATATTAAAAAATACTACGAAGAAAATTACAAACCAGAAATTAAGGCCCGTCATATTCTTGTAGCAGATGAAGAAACAGCTAAAGAAGTAAAGTCAAAGCTTGATGCAGGCGGAAAATTTGAGGATTTGGCTAAAGAATACTCTACAGATGGTTCTAAAGATCAAGGTGGAGACCTTGGCTGGTTTGGACCTGGTGCAATGGTACCGGAATTTGAAGAGGCTGCCTATGCTTTAGATGTCAATGAAATAAGCGAACCTGTTAAATCACAGTTTGGTTATCATATCATTCAAGTGACAGAGAAAAAGGAAGCAGAGCCGTTTGATAAAGTGAAGGATGAAATGGAAACAAAATACAAGGCAACGAAAATGACACAGGAAAATATCATGAGTGTCATCAATAAAGAAATGAAAGCTGCAGACGTTAAAATTAATGATAAAGACCTAAAAGGAATTTTAGCAGATGATACTGCAAAAAAAGAAGAAAAATAATACGATATAACACAACCTTTTTCGTGTGAAAAAGCCCAGTTTTCTAATGACGAAAACTGGGCTTTTCTTCTATTCCACTCTCAACCAGCTGAATTTTGTGTTTTCTTTTTATCTTCCCTCTCCTTCTCTAATCGCTCCATATAGATTTCTCCTTCTCTCTCTATTATTTCCTCTTCCATCTGCCTTTCCTCTCTTCCAGTCCGAATAACCATATAGGCACTTAGAATAATCCCTGCGACAACAAAGTAAATCCAAAATGGAATATCGATATTTTTCACCTCTTTACCCTTCGTTAATTTGGATAATCTATTATATGTACAGCAGCATATCGTTATGACCAATTAGAAACTATAGGAAATAAATCAATTTAATCGCAAAAGCATCATGAAGTGAGTTAAAATGATAACTAGATTACTATATTAAATAACTTATCAGTTACTGGTTTATAAATGTAGGGGTGATATACGTGACTAATGAAGCCACATATTTTTATGATTTTATTCCGGTTCGATTTGAGGCCTCTGAAATGGAACGGGAGCAAATACTAAAGGAATTTCCTCCACCGCTCTTACCTGCAGGAGAAGAAATGTTTCAATTACAGGATGAAGTAAGCGGAAATACAGTGCGCGTTCGATTGCTCCTTAATGATTATAGTGTTGAAACAACGAAAACAGGTAAACAATTTTTAAAAGTTAGATTTAGCAATAATGCAGGTACGATTAATGCAAAAATGTGGGATAATCAAGGTGCTGTGGAGACAACCGTACCGCTGCTTGATGAATTTTCTCTATTTGATGTGGAAGCAAAGATAGAGGATTATAAGGGTCATAAATCCTTAACCATTAACAAGATTAAACCATGTAAAGAAGATATTAATCCCTTTACATTACTAGCTTACACAAAGCAAAGTATCGACGATTTGACAGTTGAACTATTTTCCTATTTGAATGAGCTTGAATCACCTTTTAAGGATATTTCCTTAGCAGCCATGCACAGGTTTTGGGATCAATTTTGCCTTCGCCCCGCCGCAAAGGGATATCATCATAATTATTTAGGTGGTTTACTTAAGCATACAGTCGGTTTAATGAGATTTGCTAGATTTATTTTAAAATTTGAAGAAAATCACTACCAGGCCGTCATGAAACTTATCAATCATGTTGAGAAGGCTCACAAAAGGGACTTATGGAACCAAATACAATCGGCAAGCGTTAATCCACAGCAGCTGGTCTGGAAAGACACGATTGATCATTTGTATACGATGTTCTATGGCATGATGAACCATATTGAAAAGAAACCTAATTATGACCTAATCATGACAAGTATTCTATTTCATGACATCGGCAAATTGCTTGAATATGATCATGCAGGAAAGAAGTATGAGGAATTTAAATTTTTATTTCCAACCGCAGATCATGCTGCAATTGAAAATCGCAAGCAAACAGGAATTATTATGGATGACTTAGGCGTTATGATTGGACATATTCCTTACGGCGTCCTCATGCTGTCTAAAATTATTGAAACAGAAGGTATTTCAATCACATTAGAGGATATCCATCATATGTCACATTGTATTTTATGTCATCATGGTCTTCCTGAATGGGGCTCCTGTATTCGAAGCCCTCAAACAATTGAAGGATACATTATTCATATTGTAGACTACCTCGACAGTAGATATGAAAATACAGAGGAAATTAAGTAAATAATATGGAAGTGAAGGCTGCCCCATAAGGCAGCCTCTACTTTTGGTAAATAGTAAAGCCAAAATGGCTTACAGAACCATGCTAACGACAACTGCCGATAGGACACTTACTAATGAAGCTCCGTATAGTAGCTTCAAACCAAATTTTGCTACAATGTTTCCTTTTTTCTCATGCAAGCTTTTAACAGCTCCTGCAATAATACCAATGGAAGAAAAGTTAGCAAATGAGACCAGGAATACAGAAATAATCCCCAATGTACGCGGGCTGAAGGATTCGGTCATTTTTGCTAAATCAATCATCGCTACAAACTCATTTGTCACTAGCTTTGTCGCCATAATTCCACCCGCTGCAACCATTTCTGAAGCTGGAACTCCCATGATGAAGGCAATAGGTGCAAAGATATATCCTAAAATTTGCTGAAATGAAATTCCAATTGCAAGGTCGAAAAGATTATTAATCGCATCCATTAACGCCACAAATCCGATTAACATAGCTCCTACAATGACTGCCACCTTGAAGCCGTCAAGGATATACTCTCCCAGCATCTCAAAAAAGCTCTGTTTTTCACCCTCTTGGATATCTAGAATATCTTCCTTAGGATCAACCGTATATGGATTAATAATCGAAGCTATGATAAACCCGCCAAATAAGTTAATTACAAGTGCTGTCACTACATATTTAGGTTCAATCATTGTCATATAGGCTCCTACAATTGACATCGATACTGTTGACATTGCCGAAGCACACAGTGTATATAATCGATTTTCTGGTAAATGGCCCAGCTGTTTTTTAACCGTAATGAATACCTCTGATTGTCCAATCATGGCCGATGCAACCGCGTTGTAAGACTCCAGCTTTCCCATTCCATTCACTTTACTCAGCAGTAGACCAATCCCTCTCATAAAAAACGGCAGGATTTTCACATACTGCAAGATACCAATTAATACTGAAACAAACACAATTGGCAGCAATACATTAATAAAGAATGGCGATTCCCCTTCATTAGCGAGTCCTCCAAATACAAAGGAAATTCCACTGCCGGCAAATTCTAATATCTTAGTAAAAACGCTCGCTATTCCTTTTATCAATACTAAGCCTAATGTTGTATTTAATAAGAGGATGGATAAAATGACTTGAATAACAACCATCAGAATGATAGGTTTCAATTTAATATTTTTCTTATTGGTACTTGCTAGATAGGCTAATCCAAAGACAACAAGAAGTCCGATGATGGCAATGATGTATTTCATTAGATGCTCCTCCAGAAGTTGCTGATTCTAATTTCTATAACTGCTGCTGTACTTGCTCATCATTTGTATTTTAATTAATTCGATAAATCCTTAGATGAAAACGATCCTGGCAATAATTGAGTGATCGTTGTTTCAACCTGGTCGCCTTTTAAATTGGTTAAAATAATTTTTGTGCTGTCATTACAAAATTCAGATATCACCTGACGACAGGCACCACATGGAGCAATAGGCCCTTCTGTATCACCGATAACAACCAGTGCTTCAATTTCTGTTTCACCTTCTGAAACTGCTTTAAAAATAGCCGTTCTTTCCGCACAGTTGGTAAGTCCATAAGAAGCATTTTCAATATTGCAGCCGGTAAAGACTTGTTTATTCTTTGTCATCAAGGCTGCACCCACCTTAAACTTTGAGTACGGAGTATAGGCCTTAGTTCTCGCTTCTTTCGCTTGATCAATCAACAGTTGAATACCCACGTTTCATTCTCCATTCTTGATTTATTTATTCATCTATCAGCTGACCTAGGAGGCCAGCTAATTTAAGCTTTAATATGATGAAGTAGATTGCTGACCATTGATAATTTGAACTCCAGAGCTTGCACCGATTCGATTAGCACCTGCATTCACTACTGCTTCTGCATCCTTTAAGCTTCTCACCCCGCCAGAAGCCTTTACACCAACCTCTGAACCAACTGTTTTGCGCATTAGCGCAACGTCTTCAACAGTCGCACCGCCAGTTGAAAAACCAGTTGATGTTTTTACAAAATCTGCACCAGCAGATACAGCTAACTGACATGCTTTCACTTTTTCTTCATCTGATAGTAGACATGTTTCGATAATAACCTTTGTTAATGCTTTGCCCTTAGCTGCTTCAACCACCGCTTTTATATCCTTCTCTACTAGATCATATTGCTGGTCCTTTAAAGCGCCAATATTAATTACCATATCCACTTCATCTGCACCGTGTTCTATCGCATTTTTCGTTTCAAATGCTTTTACTTCAGACGTTGTTGCACCTAGAGGGAAGCCAATAACCGTACATACCTTCACTTCCGGTGTATCCTGTAAAAATTCTGAAGCTGTTTTTACCCATGTTGGATTCACACATACTGATGCAAATTTATGCTCTTTTGCTTCTTGGAGCAATTTCATTACCTCTGCCTTTACAGCATTTGCCTTTAATAATGTATGATCAATCATTCCTGCTAAATTTGTTGTCATATTTTCTCTTCCTTTCCTTTAATGAATCTCTGTATAGATAAGTGTAGGTTTAGCAATCTCTGTATCGTCTAGTCTATAAGCCGAGTATATTTTTTCAATTACTTCTGGAACGTTTTCCTGGCTGCTATGAATGGTCACTAGAGATTCGCCGGCCTGGACGTAATCTCCTACCTTTTTGTTAAGCATGACACCCACGGCTAAATCAATAACTGAATCCTTTGTTGCGCGTCCTGCACCAAGCATCATTGCAGCAACACCAATAACCTCAGCTGTAATTTCTGCCACATAACCCGAAGCTTTTGCTGGTACCTCAATTGTAAATGGAGCTGTCGGAAGCTTCTCTGGATTATCAACAACAGAGGAATCCCCGCCTTGAGCAGCTAAGAATGCTTTAAAGGATTCCAATGCCTTCCCGTTATGCATGACTTCCTCTAACATTTTTCGTGCTTCCTCATTATTTGCTGCTTTCTCAGCTAATACGACCATATGGCTTCCAAGCGTTAAACATAGTTCATGCAAATCTTCGGGACCCTGTCCTTTTAATGTATCAATCGCTTCTTTCACTTCCAATGCATTACCGACAGCAAATCCAAGCGGCTGGCTCATATCTGAGATGATTGCCTTTGTTTTTCGGCCGACACCATTTCCAATATCCACCATCGTTTGAGCCAATTCTTTTGCATCATCGAGGTTTTTCATAAATGCTCCGCTTCCTGTTTTAACATCAAGCACAATCGCATCTGCGCCTGCGGCAATTTTTTTACTCATAATTGAGCTTGCTATAAGCGGAATTGAATCTACAGTCGCGGTTACATCCCTTAAAGCATAAAGCTTTTTATCTGCAGGCGTCAGGTTTGCACTTTGACCAATAACCGCAATGTGATTTTGGTTTACTAATCGGATAAACTCTTCATTCGAGATTTCAACATGAAACCCCTCGACAGATTCCAATTTATCTATTGTACCGCCAGTATGGCCAAGCCCCCTGCCGGACATTTTGGCCACCGGTACTCCCACAGAGGCAACTAGCGGTGCTAATACAAGTGTTGTTGTATCACCAACACCACCTGTACTGTGCTTGTCAACCTTAATTCCCTTTATCTCAGATAAATCAATTTGATCCCCTGATTGAACCATTGCCTCAGTTAAATAAACGCGTTCTTCCTTTGTCATACCTTGGAAAAATACAGCCATTGAAAAAGCGGACATTTGATAATCAGGTATGTCTCCACTAGTAAAACCACTAATGATAAATTGTATTTCTTCTTTTGTTAATTGGAATCCATTACGCTTTTTCTCTATCAGATCGACCATTCTCATTATGTTGACCTCCTTAAATTGCAAAATGCAAAATACTAAAAGCTTTTTTATATTGAAATTATATTAATGAAAAGTAAATCTTTAAACTTATTTTCTTCTTTATACTTTTCATATAATGGACATATTCATTTTAAAAAATGCTAAAAAATGAATGATATTGTATTACATACATCCTTGAGTACATTTAATCCTGCATGTAATAGGCAAAAAAACTGACCCAAAAGAGCGTTATTCAATAACCTTTCGAGTCAGTCTAAGTTATTTTGTAGAGACCGAATTCTGTTTATTTAGATGTGTTATTTCAGCCTCTGGGTAATAGTCAAGCAAATGCTCATGACAAGTAAAAAATAAAATTTGATAGTCTGTTAGTTGCTTTAATAATTCTGTGACTCTGCTCGTCCTGTGACTGTCAAAATTTACGAAGCTGTCATCAATGATAATCGGAAATTTATATTTTTCGTATACGGTAAGGGCAAGCGCAAGACGCAATGATATATATATTTGTTCTGTCGTTGCTTGACTGAGCTCGTTTGCCTCATAAAGGAGATGGTCACTGCTCTCTATTAAAAAGCCGCTCCCTTCCTGTTTCGGGATTATCCGATAATATCTTCCTTCTGTTAAAAATTCTAAATAACCTTCTGCAAGGATGAGCATTTTAGGTAATCGTTCTTGTTTGTATTTATTAACTGTTTTCTGAAGCAGCTCTTTTGCCACGGCAAAACGAGCCCATTCTCTAGCTTCCTCTTCAAATTCAGTATTTAATTGTTTAAAGCGGTGGAGGAGTTCGGCATAGCTTCCTCCATCCTCCAGAGTTTGAATATCATATTTTATTGCCGCTAATTCGTCTTGTAATAGGGTTAATTCCGCTTCCTGTTTTTCTCTTTTATCCAAGATCTCTTGAATAGCTATTTCCACCGGTCTCCGAGAAAGCTGTTTCGCTTCCTCTTCTTTAAATGAGGACAGCTTTAACTGAAACTGGAGCTGGTTCAAGCTTTCCATGAGCTTTGATTTCTGATTCCCCTTTTTGGCAAGCTCCCTGAAATGCAGTTCATCCCTTGCAGAAGCAGCGGAAAAAAGATTAGAAATTTCGGAAGAGATTCTTTTCCATTCAAGCTGATAGACTTGATATTCATCCTGAAGAACCGATAGCAAGTCATTCTTTTCTTGATATTTTACCTGCTTATTCAGCTCCTCTCGTAATGACCGCTTCAGCAATAGTGCTGCTTCTTGAAGCGGAAGATTGTCATCTAGTAGAAATTGCTGGATTAGATTTCGTAACGGCTTCACTATTTCCTGAATAGCTGATTGATTTGAATCATATTGTGCGATTAAATACTCACGATCCTGATAATGTTTCTTTAACCCATCTATTAATTCAAAGGAATCATATAGATATTTAGTAGCAATCTCCCTTGGAATCCGAAGCTCTTCGCCGGCCATTACGATTTCCTTGTCTAGCTGCAATGAGTCCCTTTCCCATGCTTCAAAGCGATCAATCACTTGATCATACATTTCTTGCTGCCTATCTAGCATACTTTTCACTTGCATAAGTTGTTCTCTAAACTTTGTATCTCTATTAAGCTTTTGTTCCATCAGCTCTATATGTTCTTTTGGCTGCCTCATAGCTGTCTCTACATCAAGCTTTTTCTTCTGAAGTTGCTGAATTTCAATTTGTATCATAGAATCTGAGGCTCTTCTTATTCTTAGATACGAAATAATGGCAAATAGCATTCCCACACCACCTGCTATTATCAGCATGAGTGAATCAGCATATACCCCCCACCCACAAAGGATCAAAAATAATCCAGCAAAAATCATATATTGCAGCTTATCACTTTTTACTTTAGAGGATGATTTCTGTTCGGAAGCTTTTAATAGTGCCAATCGATTCTTTATTTCTTCATATTTATCCGCTAGATTTCGATTTGAATCAAAACGGGACAGTTGTTCCTGGAGGCTTTTTCTTTCCATTTCTGGCAACAGTTCGCCCTTAAGGGAGTATTCCTTTGCTTCCAGCTCCTCCAATTGCCTTTTTTCCTCTTTAAAATCATCATCAAGCTCAAGCTTTTTTTCTGCTAATCGTTTTTGCTTCGCCTGTAATTCCGCTGCTTTTTCCTTCATAAATATACTTGTGTTGATTGATAGAATCTCCTTAGCTTCAAGTGGCAGATGCATTTTATTCTTTATAAGCAAGATATCCTCATCCAGCTTTTTCATTTTAACCTGTAACTGAATATTTTCCTGCTTCCACTTCTCTAAAAGTGATATACTTTCAACGGCCTTCATTAACTCATTTTCTTTATCAATAAGCTCGGAATTAGGCATTAAAGAATGAAGCTCATCCTTTACGTGCTCGATACGCTGCTTTAATGTGTCTCGTTTCCGCTCAAGCTCCAGCTGATATTGCTTTAGTCTCTCAAACTCCTCTAGTCCCTTATCCGGAAACACAAGCTCTTCATAATGTGACAGCTCATCTAGCAGCTGCTTTTCTTTTTGAATAAGAGGAAATACCTTTTTCCATTCCTCTAAACGAGTCAACTCAACAGATACCATCATAGACTCTGATCTAAGTGCTTTTATTTTTGTTTCAAGCAATTCCCTTTTTTTCAGCAGACTTATGTATTGGTCATTATTTTCTTCCGCTCTTCGCAATTCATTTCTTAGTCCGCGCAGATCCTTCAGCTTACTATTCAGTTTCGGATTCCTGCCATTTGGCTTAAAGCGGTTTTCTAATTCCTTCGTAAGCTCATTCTCTGCCTTCAGCAGACGATCTGTACCAATCGTTCCCGTCGAAAATAAAAAGCGACCAAGATCCTCACCCTTCATTTGATGGACATTTTGCAGGCCATGCAGGTTAAAGGAAAAGATAGCTTGAAATACCTGTTTATCAATCGATGAAAGCAGCTCCTTTAACAGCTCTTCCCCTCCGATTATTCCATTTTCCAGCCTCACCACGACATCCCCAGTCGCTTTGCCTTTGACTCTCTCGATAACCGCTGTACCTTTATCAGGAAATAGAACAGTCATCTGACCACCATATTTTGCTCCTTTTTTTGGTTCATAGCGCAGCTCGGATTGCTGTTTGGTTGGGAAACCAAATAAAATACTATGAATAAACGCCATAATGGTAGATTTCCCTGCTTCATTTTCACCGAAGAATACCTGTTGATCTTGAATATTGGAGAATTTTCGATTTTCAAATTTTCCATATCCATATATGTATATCTCTTTTATTTTCAAACCATTTCACCTCCTTAATTCTTATGTAATAGACCTAATAGTGTATGAAGTGCTTGCTGCTTTAGCTCTTGTTTTTCTGTTTCAGAAAGTTGCGGTAAGAATTTTGCAGCAGTAGGATGTTCAAATAATGGTGAAATGCTCTCCTGTATATCTTCAACATCATCTGCTGTTCGAAATAGCTCGAAGTAAAAATCAGATTCCTGCTCTAGCTGGCTTCTTACCCATGTATAGGACTGCTCAACCTCTATTTTAGTCGGCCATACAAAAGAATCTTCTTCCTTTTCTTCCTCCTGAAGTGCCTGCAGGAGATCTCCGTTGAGCACGCTGGTTAATTCTTTTTCATCAAACCTAATATTTTGTAATGTAATAGATAAAAATACGCCTTTTCTGTGCAGCCTCTTTTCCTCGATTGCCTTTTGACAGTAAACGTAGAGCTCTTGAAAATGATTGATATCCTGCCCATTAAGCAGAAGCTGCTCCCATTGAATCACGGCTGTATCAATGAATTCAAGCTTTGTCTCTTCCTGGTTCAATCTAACTAGATAACAGCCTTTTTTACCTGTTTCTTTCTTATTTCGACCCTGAATATTTCCCGGGTAAACAACATAGGGGTTCTCATGTACTATGGTTCTTTTATGAATATGACCTAATGCCCAATAGTCAAACCTTTTCTCAATCAGCTCTTTTAAACGAAAGGGTGCATACTTCCTGTGATCACTTGCCCCCTCATGGTGCCCATGCAGAATTCCAATATGAAAGTCGGCCCCGTCCTTTTTGCTATATTCGGCTAATCTATTTTCAACGACATGCCTTTTGTCATAACTAAATCCATACAAATGGGTGACTACATTTTGCTTAATCAAAGTTTTTACTTCTACCTGTTCGCTAAAAACATGTACATTCTCCGGCATATCTAAATGAACCCATGTCCCATTCAAATGATCATGATTTCCATGAACGACATAAACTTGGATTTGATGTGCCTCAAGCCTTACCATTTCTTTACGCAATCTCGTTTGAGCACGTACACTTCTATCCTGCTCGTCAAATAAATCTCCTGCAAGTATGACAAAATCAACATGATGTTGAATAGCAGCATCCGTGATTTTTCTTAATGCAGCAAATGTACTATCCTTCAGCCGTTCAAAAATATCCTTTGGCAGATGTGATAGACCTGTCATAGGACTGTCTAAATGCAAATCTGCTGCATGGATAAAAGTAATTTCCTTCATAAAGACCATTCTCCACTTCGTTATTCTTTCTGTTAACTATTTTACCATTTCCAAAAGGCGAATGCACGTTCTGTACAATATTCTAAAAAAGACCAGCTTTTTGCTCCAAAAAAGACTGGTCTTTATAATTACGACTTATTCATTTTTAGTTAATTGAATGGCCTTTTTGATATCCTTGAATGAATTTGATTTACCGTACATGAGTACACCGCCTTTATATACTTTTGCCCCAAATACAGCTAGGAGGGTGATGGATACAAGCAGGATAGCGATCCCCAGGATTGGCTCCCAGACTGGTATCGTTAGCATTCCGACACGCATAAACATCAGCATTGGTGTAAAAAACGGTATATAGGATGTAATCGTTATAAATGTTGTATCCGGTTGATTTAACCCGAACATAGCAATCATAAAGCCTGCTGCAATAATAAAGGTCATTGGCGTAATCATCTGCTGTACGTCTTCGATTCTGCTGACAAGCGAACCTAGGAATGCCGCAAGTGTGGCATACAGAAAATAGCCGAGCAAAAAGAACACAAGCGCATAAATAATCGTTGATAAAGGAATGTTTTGAAAGCCAAGGAATTCGAAAAAGCCTCCCTGTAAGGATTGAAGATTTCGCTTAATAAAATAGTAACCGACCACTAAGAGAACAGCCATTTGTGTCAGACTTAACAATGCAATTCCGAGAATTTTTCCAAACATTTGCTTAATCGGAGATACGCTTGAGATTAATATTTCCATAACCCTTGATGACTTCTCTGTCGCCACTTCCATTGCAATCATATTGGCGTACATGATAACAGCAAAATAGATAACAAATAGTATGACATAGACAAGACCACGTGCCTGACTTAATTCCTCTTGTGTTTTAGCATTCTCCTTTAAGGCAACCCGTTCAAAGGATATCGGCTCAGATAATTTAGCAAGCTGATCCGGCGTTAATTGTAATTGAGAGGCAGCAATCTGCGCCTTTATCTGTTGAATCGTAAACTCTAAATCACCTGGAATTTGATTATCTGCTATACTCAAGGATTTATAGACAGCTGCCGGAAGCTGGTCTTTGTTAAACTTGAGGATTAATAGTCCCCTGTACTTCTCCGCCTCTACCTCCCCTTCAGCCTTTTCCTCTGATTTGGTATAAGCCTCCAGTTCCAGTTCATCATTGACCGTTTTAAGCTGTGCTGTAACTAATGGGAATAATTCTCCCGTTTCATCAATAACAGCAATTTTCTCGTTCTCATCATTCCCCTTATTAAAATAATCGATGATATTTGTCATATTCGTTAAACCAACTAAGATGAGTGCAGTAACGATGGTGGTTATAATAAATGATTTGGTTTTCAGCTTGCTTAAATAGGTATGGAATAGAATAATCCAAAATCTATTCATAGGAAGCACCTACCTTTTCAATAAAAATATCATTCAGCGAAGGTTCCTCCAGAACAAATTTAGAAATGAAGCCCTTATCATAAATGCTTTCCAGTATACGCGGTGCTGTTACTTCCTCATCGGTAATTTGTAATGAAATTCCTTCAGGTGTCATCCTCGCATCCGTCACGCCCGGAAACGTATTTAACTCTTCAAGATTAAAATCAGCATGGATTACCAGGTTCTTTTTCCCATAGGCTCTTTTAATATCACGTAAGCTACCCTGAACAACCGTTTTACCTTTGTGCAAAATGCAGAGATGCTCGCACATTTCCTCTACATGCTCCATTCGATGACTTGAAAAAACAATTGTTGTCCCACTTTCTTTTAATTCAAGGACTGCTTCCTTCAGCTGCTCAACATTGACAGGATCCAACCCGCTGAAGGGTTCATCCAATATTAATAATTTTGGTTTATGAATGACCGAAGCAATAAACTGGATTTTTTGCTGATTCCCCTTTGAAAGCTCTTCAACCTTCTTATCAGCATATTCAGGTACTTTAAAGCGGGAAAGCCAATAATCTAATTCCCTCAGGGCATCGTTTTTGGCCATGCCGCGCAATCTTGCCAAATAGACCATTTGATCTCGTACCTTCAGCTTTGGATACAATCCTCTTTCCTCAGGCAAATAACCGATTATAGGGCTTGTAGAATAATCAATTGTCTTTCCGTCCCATGTAACCGAACCGCTGCTGGCATTTAAAATACCAAGAATCATCCGAAATGTGGTTGTTTTTCCAGCACCATTTGCGCCAAGAAAACCATACATTTCTTTTTCAGGAATCGTTAAGGATAATTGATCAACTGCGGTAAAATTTCCAAATTTCTTCGTAACATTATGTAGCTGTAATACCATCCAGTCTCCCTCCTTTTTCTATCTTTATTACGATTATATCGAATAAAAGTTTCGTTTTACTAAATTTTACAAACATTCACGTATTTGCCTTTTTCTAACCACTATGAGAAAATTTTATTAACTGAATATTTAGATAAGAGGTGTATTTTATGAAAATGTATAAATTAACTGCATTTTCCCCTTCAGGTGAAAAACTTCTTGATGAAACATTTGAAGCAGCAGACGATGTAAAGGCAAAATTGCACGCTGAACAGCTGCTAAAAGAAAAAAATTTAAATGATACAACACATCGTTGTACTTCATCGACCGGTAAATTACTTTTATTTCACGCATAAAAGAAAAGCATTAACACATGAATGAGCCAGATCCATAAGAAAAACAACCTTTGCCTAATTAGCAAAGGTTGTTTTTACTTGAAAAAGCTCTGAAAGCATCTTAATTTTTTCTGTTGTATAGGTTTGATAATTTTCGTTATAGGTTTTTGGATCCTTTGGGTTTGCAAAGCGGGTTATTTTCCCAGTTTTAGGGTCAACTAATTTACTCGATGCCCCGCAGCCTAGTCCAATGATGGATTGCTGCTCTTCCATAATCATGATGTTATATATGCTTTCCTGTCCTTTTGTGCTATACCCAACATTTTCTAAGTTACCCAAAATATTTTTTTGTCTATATAAGTAGTATGGATGGTACTGATGGGCTTTCGTCCAATCTTCCGCGAGCTCCATCATTTGACTAATTTCCTGGCGGTCTGCTACTTTATATCTTTCCTTGTTTTTGGTCATCTCTGAAGCTCGCTTAAACGACAGCGTATGGACTGTTAATGATTCTGGCAGCAGCTTTTCTGTTTCGTTCAAGGTATGTGTAAATTCAGCAATCCCTTCCCCTGGAAGACCTATGATTAAATCCATATTAATATTTTTCATTTCCATTGAGCGGGCCAAATGGAATTTTTCAATCGTCTCCTCAACAGTATGATGACGGCCAATCGCTTTAAGTGTTTCCTGAATATACGATTGAGGATTAATACTAATTCGATCTATTTTCCACTTTTTCAAAACGTCAAGCTTCTCTTTTGTGATGGTATCCGGTCTCCCCGCTTCTACCGTGATTTCTCTTATCAGGTTGACATTTGGGAAGGACGAATACATTTCTTCATATAACATATCCATTTCTTCTGCCGTAATACTTGTTGGTGTACCTCCGCCAAAATAAACAGTTGTCACATTAATATTGTGGTCCTTTAACCATTGCCCAACCTCTCTCATTTCATAATGAAGTCCACCCAGAAAAGAATCGACAGAGCCCTGACGCCCATTTATCGCATAAGCTGGAAATGTACAATAGGCGCATTTGGTCGGACAGAAGGGAATTCCAATATATATACTTACTTCATTTCGTAAATCATATAAATCAGGTACAACCGCCAACTGCCTCTCAACAATTTGCTGCATAAGCTGGATTTTTTCTTCCGTTATTAAATATTCTTCCTGAAGCTGCTTATGAGCCAATTCAGTTGGAATCTGTTCTTGTAGCTTGCGGTGTAGGAGCTTTGTCGGTCTAACCCCTGTCAAAATACCCCATTTTTGAATGATACCTGTCCAATTTTGAAGCATGGTTAAATAGGTATGCGAAACGGCATTTTTTATTTGCTTAAACTGTTCCTTTTTTGTTTCATAATTGGAAAACTCCTTTTCGTACTCCGCGCTTTCCTGATTGCCGGCTTTATCGAGCAGCTTTCCTTTTACATATACTGAGTTATCTTTTATTTCAAGCGCGAAATGAATAATCAAATCGCTGTTATCCTCTTTATCGAAAGAAACAGTTGTTTCCTCAAAAAATAAATTCGCTATTAATTCCAGCGGTCGAATAAACCGCTCATCATCTAAACCCTTAATGGCTATATACAATAAAATCACCTTTACATTTTATATTCGAACGTTAAAGACTTGAAAACTACTGCTGAATGAAGTTAAACTGCTTTAAGTGTACAGAATTGGTATTGCAAGGTCAAGAACGGAAAAACTTGTTAAAATATCAAAAAAGCTTGGATCTCCCAAGCTTTTCCACTTTGCATTTATTTAATAATATTCATTTTCCTTAGGAACTCAATTGGCTGCTGTTTTCGGAAGTGCTCTTTTACCATATATGCAACCCCTTGCTGGTTTTGTGAACGGGTAATCCAATCTGCTGCGCGTTTTACTTCTACGGAGGCATTCCCCATTGCCACGCCAAGACCAACCGCTTCAATCATATCGATATCATCAAACTCATCACCAATACAAACAATTTCGTTTCTGGAAATTCCCAAACGTTCAGCTAAATATAATAGTCCATTCAGTTTTGAAACCCCCGATGGGACAATATCAAGTCTTAGTTCATTTAAAGCCATGCAATCTACTTCAGTAAACATCTTTTCGATTGCCTTCTGAACATCAGTTAGGTCATCCTTGTATTCAAAGTATACTTCAATACTTGATGGATTTGCCGGTTCATCTATAATCGTATCACCAATCGAATCAACGAACTGCTGCGAATAAAAAACAGGATCACCTGTAGTAAACACTGTTTTGGCAAGTAGATTATGATTGAGCTTATACTTATTTGCCAATGAATAATTTTCATGCACAAGTCTTATTTGACAAGGAAACCCTTCTAATAATCGAACTAAATCATAGGTAATATTTTCTTGTACCCTTGCGGCATGAATAGGTTTCCCTATTTCCTTAGCAATGTATGCCCCCCTATGGGTAATTAATATACTATCAAGTTTTAATGCCTTTGCTACTTTTTTGGCTGAGGCAAAGGTTCGTGAGGTAACAAGGGTTACATAGATACCTTTTTGCTGTACATACTCAATCGCTTCTTTTGTTGATTTATGGATTTTTCCATTACTCTGAAGCACTGTTCCATCAATATTAAGTGCAAGCATTCGGTAGATCATATTCATGGCCCCCTATTCTTGGTGAAATATCCCTTTACTTAAAATTATGAAAAAAGCAAAGGAATAGAACTAAGCCAGACCATATTCAGCAAAGACCTCTAGGAAAGCAAGGTTAAGCAAAAAAAGAAGATCATATTTAACATGATCTTCTTTTTCTGCTTAAGGCTTATTGATTAACAGAACCATAAAGTTCTTCTAATGGTTTGATAATGATTTGATTTAGTTCGGTTACAATTTGACTCATGCGCTGCTCAGCGTCCATAAGCTTTGAAATCTTCTCGTTCTTCTGAACATCTGAAACAACAATCTGAGCCTGTGCAATCTCTTCCTGTGAAATATCCTGACCCATCATTTGTTTTTGCTGCATCTCTATCTGCATATTACGGAACTTACCAAACAATTCGTTTGATGTTGGGTCCGCATTCACTTCATCATATAAACCTTTTAATGTTTTATATTCATCGCTATTTCTAAGTGCTTTTTCTAATTCATAGGCGCTATCATGTAAATTTACAGCCATGTTTCCACTCCTTTATTTTAACAATTACTTAACTATACCAAAATATACAGTAAATCACCAACCTGAAACCCGTTTTTTTCCTTTTGGCGGAATATTAAAACAGCTTGATTTCTTGTATGACTTTAATTAGATACAGGGAACCTATTGATAGGCTACGCAAGGAGGATATAAAACGAATGAAAAATACAAATAGGTTTAAAGAGGATAGCCATTTCGAGGGAAAGGATAGAGCATATATAGATATAGACCGAATGATAAATGAAGGCCTTTCCGGTGGATCAGTGGATATGATTAGCAAGGAGACTAATATTGAAGAAGCACATGACTTTAATCAAGAAACCCCGCCATACAAATCAAAGTCTACCCCTCATTAAAAAATGCGCCTGGCACACTCTTGTGTCAGGCACTTTTTTTCCTATTCTTGTATGAAATAAGCTGTCTCAAATCCACAATGCTCACACTTTACGTAATGTGGACATTGTTCTTTTGCTAAATCATCCCTGTACCCATCTTCCAGTTTCATTTGGTCGATTGGCATATATGCGCTATAATCGTCATAGAAATCCATCATTCTTCCCCTGTCAGTCGCGTGAGCTCCACATGTTGGACATTCTATATTCAGTTCTTCAAATCCATTACACACTGGGCAAATTCCCATGTTCTTCACCCTCCGAAGATGTTGATTGCTTCCTATTTTTTGCTTTGTCCTCTACTCTTAATTTGTGTGTGTATTTCCTTGGTATTCATTAAATAAATATACATAAAAAAAGGGAATAATTACCTCTGTTTTATTACGAATAGCTTTTTAACTTTTAACCATAATAATGATTACAAAGCAACACACCGCAACAAAAAAGCTACTTCAATAGCTTAACCAATCAATTATCATTTATGAAATAAAATAATGGACTATGCTTGGCAGCTTGATTCTATGATCAATTTGGTGCAAATCCAAAATAGTCCACCAAAAAAAACTTACTGAAGGAGAGTGCACATCGTGGCAAACAACAATTCTTCAAACCAATTATTAGTTCCTGGAGTACAACAAGCTTTAGATCAAATGAAGTACGAGATCGCTAATGAGTTTGGCGTTAACCTTGGAGCAGACACAACTTCTCGTGCTAACGGTTCTGTTGGAGGAGAAATTACAAAACGTCTTGTTCAAATGGCTGAACAACAATTAGGCGGTATTCGATAAGAGGAAAGTTCTTTTAAGAACAATTGAATAATAATGGATGAGGACCCCCTTTCTAAAAGGGGGTTCTTTAATTTGATAATTAAGCCTTTTTAGCAATCATATTGCCAATAAAATAAACTAATACCATAACACTTGCAATTGATAAAGTGATTGAGAACTGTTCCATTTTTCTCCCCCCAATTACAAAATTAATAATTAACACTCTCAAAATAACACAAATAATCCCATTTTTTATAAAATTAATTCATTTATATTTGTCGAAAATTCGAACTTTTCGTGACTAACATCACCGCGAGCAAAATAAAAAACCCGGGGGACCCCAGGTCTTATTTAAATGTAGCTTTGATTTCACTTGAACAGCTGGAGCAAGACATTTTTGAACTACATGTGCCACATTCGCCCTCTTTAGATTTTTTCAAATGTCGTATGAAAGCCCAGCCCGCATATCCAAATATAGCTATACCAATTACTATGTTTGCAATCATTTTTCCGCCTCTTTTCTTATACTAAACCAAGCAGGTGCCCACCTTGGTAAATGACGAGCGTCACTATATAAGCTAATAAAAGTGCATACCCTATCGAAAAAGCAGTCCATTTCTTTGATTCAGTTTCTTTATAGATGGTGGACGCCGTTGCTAAGCAAGGAATATAAAGCAAAATAAAGACCATAAAGCTAATGGCAGAAAGCGGTGTAAATTGTACTGCCAGCAGCCCTTGCAATGAAGCCTCATCTGGAACAAAGTAAATGATATTCATCGTTGAGATAATTGCTTCCTTTGCTAGAAAACCAGTCAATAATGATGCCCCTGCCTGCCATGTTCCGAAACCAACGGGAGCCAAAAGCGGGGCAAATATTCCGCCAATCACAGCTAAAAAGCTTTGATCCATGTCAACATTAAATCCGCCTGGGCCCAAATAGGATAAAAGCCAAATTAGAACGGAGCCTGCAAAAATAAATGTACCTGCTTTACGAATAAACCCTTTACCCTTTTCCCATGTACTTCTCCATAGCGTTTGTCCCTGCGGCATGCGATATGGTGGCAATTCAATAACAAATAAAGTATTTTCTCCTTTTAAAATTGTTTTGGAGAATAGCATAGCTAAACTTAAGGCTAACACAATACCAAGTACATATAATCCCAGCACCACTGCTGCCTTATTTTTCACAAAAAAGGCACCTACAAACAAAGCATATACCGGCAGTCGTGCTGAACAGGACATTAATGGCGTTAACAGAATTGTTAATAGTCTTTCCTTTGGAGTTTCTATTGTTCTTGCTGCCATAACGCCTGGAACATTACAGCCAAACCCAATGATCATCGGAATAAATGCCTTTCCATTTAATCCGACCGACTCCATAATACGATCCATAACAAGGGCAACTCTAGCCATATAACCGGAATCTTCTAAAAGGGAGATAAAAAAGAACAAAATAAAAATTTGTGGAACAAACACTAGAACCCCGCCAACACCAGCAACAATTCCATCGATAATTAAATCATGAATGAATGCAGAAACACCCATAAGAGATAACAATGATTCAATTCCTTCTGTTATGGGACCCGAGATAAATCGATCAAGCAAATCCGACAAAGGGAAGCCAAGCCAATCAAATGTCAGCATGAACATGAGATACATCAATAGCAGAAAGATAGGGATTCCCAAAATTCGATTGGTAATAATCCGGTCCACCTTATCCGTTAAATGAACTTTATTCTCATTAGAGCTTACAGTAGCTTCAGCGAGAATTTCTTCGATATACTCACTGCGTTTTAGATAAATGTATTGCTCTACCGATTTTTGTCCATAGCTTTTATAAAGTTCCTCCTCGACTTCACGAACGATTTCGTTTATTTCTTCCAGTTGAATAAATTCTGCTAAATATGATTTCACATACTGATTTCCCTCAAGCAGCTGAAGCGCCAGCCATCTAGATGAAAGCGCTTTATTTCCCTTAAGCATTTTTTTAATTTTCAAGACTGCCCTATCAATTTCCTTCCCATATTCAACCGGTGTTCTTTCCGAATAGAAAGAGTTTTGGGATATAACAGAGTTAGCCAGTTCATTACAACCTTTACCAGAACGTGCAACAATCGGTATAATCGGAACTCCAAGTAAAGCTGATAATCGATTCACATCCACATGTATGCCCCGCTGCTTAGCAACATCCATCATATTTAAACCGATTGTTATTGGCTTTCCATACTCCAAAATTTGCAGTGTAAGATGAAGATTTCTTTTTAATTGTGATGCATCAAGGATATTTAGAATCTGATCTGTATGATCATGCAGGAAAAAATTCGTTACCACTCCTTCATCCCTTGAGAGAGGCACCATTGTATAAATTCCTGGCAAATCAATTAACTTGTCTGTTTTATTTTTTAACACACCCACCTTTTTTTCAACTGTTACACCGCTCCAATTTCCAACATATTCATAGGAGCCTGTAAGGTGGTTAAATAGCGATGTTTTCCCAGTATTTGGATTACCTAAAAGAGCTACTTCCATTATATTCTCTCCACTTTTATCAGTAAGGCTTCTCTTCTGCGAATACCGACACATTGACCATAGGATTCAAGCATAAATGGTCCTCCAAAGGGCATAATACCTTTAATCATTACTTCTGTTCCCTCCGTGATACCAAGATCCAGCAGTCTTCTTCTAACTAACCGATCTGCCTTCGATAAATCTGCTATTTTACCTTTTTCACCAATTTTCAATTTTCCCAGCATCGTTATCACCTATATTATTTTTCTGGTTTTATTTTACCATATTTAATTGAGAATGATTATCCTTTCTAAGACAAAATTATGAAATTTTATAGAACAATAGAAAACGATTGATTTTTTGCATATATTATACTTTGATCTTTCATAACGGAACTTTTTTCTATTAATCCAATAGACATGAAAGGATACAAGATGTTTCTGTAGTCCCACTACTTCTTTATTTGATAATCTTTTAGTAAGATAGAATAATAACCAGTATCCATACTGCAGGTGTGTCATTTAAAGTCATGAAACTTTAGAAACAATTGAAAAACAGCTAAAAGATGAGCATCATGAGAGAAGATCCTTAATACACATTGAACCATATCAATATGTTAAAGAGAAAGTAGTTAACTAAGGGGAAACCGCAATAAAAGGAGTTTGGGGATATGTTCACTTTAAAGGTAAATGATGATATTGAACTGAGATTACTTCAACTTCATGATAGTTCACAATTATTCCAGCTTGTAGACAATAATCGAAAGCATCTAAGACAATGGCTGCCGTGGGTTGACAACATATACTCACCGCTGCAATACCATACCATTATTCCTTCATGGCTAAAACAGTTTGCTGATCATAACGGCTTCCATGCAGGGATCCGTTACAAAAACAAACTGGCCGGAGTCATCAGTCTTCATTCCATCGATTGGTTTAATAAACAAACAAGCATTGGCTACTACTTGGGAGAGGGCTTCGAAGGAAAAGGAATCATGACAAAATCAGTTCAGGCTGTTCTCAATTATATTTTCTTCCATCTTCATCTTCACCGTATCGAAATACGCTGTGGTGAATATAATCTGAAGAGCCGTGCAATCCCGGAAAGACTTGGTTTCAAACGAGAAGGGCTGATACGGGATGGAGAATTTCTAAATGACCACTACCACGATTTGGTTGTTTATGGAATACTCTACAATGAATGGCTGCAACGTAAAGAATATTCGCCACAAATCTAAAAAAAAGCTGCTTCGCAGCTTTTTTTAGTCTTGTACCATCGGAATCGTAACGGTGAACGTAGTTCCTTGCATTTGTGTTGATTGGACTGAAATGGTTCCGCCGTGCTCGGAAATTATTTTCTGGCAAATCATCAATCCCAATCCATTTCCGGTTGCTTTTGTGGAAAAAAAAGGCTTTCCTAAATGGTCTAAGTACTCCTCAGGAATGCCGCATCCCTCATCAATCACAGAAACCAGTGCATTCTTTTCATTTTTAGACATATGAATCGTTATAACTCCCTGCTCCATTGCTTCAATGGCATTCTTCAAGATATTAATCAGAACTTGTTTCACTTTATGAATATCACATAAAATCATTAGCTTCTGCTCTTCAATGACACTTTTAATTTGAATATTCTTTTTTACTGCCTCTGCTTCTAATAAAAGGATTACTTCCTTAACTATTCTTGTTAAATCTTGAACACTCAATTTATGTTTATGTGGTTTTGCAAGAACCAACAGTTCATTCGAAATAATATCAAGTCTGTGAATTTCATCTTCCATTATATCTAAGTACTTTTTATTCGGATTTTCCTCTGCCTTCATCAGTTGAATAAACCCTTTAATACTTGTAAGCGGATTCTTAATCTCATGTGCAATTCCAGCTGCCAATTGTCCGGCAACCTTTAGTTTTTCAATTTCGACCATGATATTTTCAGCTTCACTTCTATCAAATGCAATATCCCTTATAAAGCAAATAATCCCCTCAGGGATTTCCAGTTCAGAATGACTGATGAGTGAAGTTGTGGATTCTGCCGTTAGATACCTCCCATCCTTTTTTTTCATTCTATATGACAAATTACTTATTTCTTCCTTCCTGCTTGCCCATTCGTTAGTTACCCTTTGATAATCTTCCTGATGCATGATTTCACTAATGTGGGTTCCGATTAACTCCCGCTGCTCGTATCCCAGCATCATATTTACATTTTTGGTTATGTAAGTAATAATGCCGTCTAAAGAAAGTTTAACAATGAAATGTGATTTCTCATTCACCCTATTTTGTCCAGTTTTTTCCTCGACGAAATGGTTTGACTTCCCTGCTTTCGGTACTCCCAATCATCACCCCTCCTTACACATCATGCTTAAGTAAATTTTACAGAATATTCACATAAAAAACAATCATATTTTCTACTATTTTAATAGGTAATATGCCTTAGATGTTTGTCAGAATAGATGGTATTTTTATCTATATCATAGTTACGCTGAAAGGCGTTTAAAATATACGTTTCCCTTTTATAAGCCAAAAATCCTGTATGACAACATATACTTCAAAGCCCTTTATAATAAAAAATTCATAAGTCCGCTGTCAACAACATATAATTTGTATAAAACCCTTAAAAACCGTAACGTTTGACTGTATAGTTTGGGTTACCGTATAATTAATAAAATAATAAAATGAACTGGGGTGGTATGATGGGGCAGTTTATCGGATTGGAGAATTAGCAAATTTAGCAAATGTTTCTAAAAGAACAATTGACTATTATACTAGCTTAGGTTTGTTGCATGCACAACGTTCTAACAGTAATTACAGATTTTATCCAGAAGAGGCATTACACGATCTTAAGATTATCGAAGAATACAAGAAAATGCATCTGCCACTTCATGAGATTAAGAGAAAATTAGAACTAAATAAACACACCGAGCTGCAAGACAGGGATGTAGAAATACAAGTGGAGACCGTTACGAATCAAATCAAACAACTGAAAAAGGACCTTTCCGTACTTTTACCGATTATCAGTAAGTACAAACAAGATCCTATTTCAAAGAAGTTGAATGAAGAAGGTTCCGCTCTAATTGAATCCCTGATGAGAATAACAAGTTAAAACCAATTTTTGAGTTATCAGGAGGTGACTCCTTTCCTGTTTACTACAGGATAAGGAAATCTATTTGGACATATTAAACTTGGTTATTATAGCCATTTTGATTGCTTTGACGGCATTTTTTGTTACTTCTGAATTTGCTATTGTTAAAGTGAGAAGTTCCAGAATTGATCAGTTAATTGAAGAGGGAAATAAGAACGCTATTGCAGCGAAAAGGATCATTACAAATTTGGATGAGTACTTATCTGCCTGCCAATTAGGGATAACCATGACTGCTCTTGGTATTGGTGCCCTGGGAGAACCAACATTTGAGCATATCCTTCATCCGGTATTAGCCTTTTTTAATATTCCAGAATCTTTAACTTCAATTCTTTCAATCGCCCTAGCCTTTGCGATTATGACCTTTTTGCACGTAGTGGTTGGAGAACTTGCACCTAAAACGGTTGCCATTCAGAAAGCGGAATGGGTTGCGTTACTGACTGCAAAACCACTTATCCTGTTCTACCGTATCATGTTCCCTTTTATCTGGATCTTAAATGGGTCTGCCCGTTTGATCACAGGTATTTTCGGACTAAAGCGTGTATCAGAACATGAATTAGCACATTCAGAAGAAGAACTGCGAATAATTTTGTCAGAAAGCTATAAAAATGGCGAAATCAACCAATCTGAGTTTAAGTATGTAAATAAAATATTTGAATTCGATGATCGGATTGCAAAAGAAATCATGGTTCCTAGAACCGAAATTGTTTCTTTATCAAAGGATCAAACATTAGAAGAATTTCTTTCTATCATTCATGTAGAAAAGTTCACACGTTATCCGATTATGGAAAACGACAAAGATCATATTGTTGGAATGATTAATCTAAAAGAGCTTATGACTGATATTTTGGAATTCAAGGATTTAAATACCAAAACCCTTGAAGCTTATATTCGACCGATTATCAAAGTAATTGAAACAGCTCCAATTCATGATTTACTTGTTAAAATGCAGAAAGAGCGAATCCACATGGCCATCTTAATGGATGAATATGGCGGAACATCAGGCTTGGTAACGGTTGAAGATATCATTGAGGAAATTGTTGGTGAAATCCGCGATGAATTTGATACAGATGAAATTCCAGAAATAAGAAAACTTGAAGATGATCATTTTATCATTGATTCCAAAGTACTTGTAAGTGAAGTAAATGACCTTCTTGGAATTGACATTGATGATGAAGATATTGATACAATCGGCGGCTGGATTTTAACTGAAAATTACGAGGCCAAACAGGGCGATATCATGAACTTTGATTCATATGCCTTTAAAATCATTGATATGGAGGATCACCATATCAAATATGTAGAAGTGACAAAAATTCAAATGCTTGAGGATAATGAAACCTTAAAATATGAAGATAGAGAACTTCATTCTTCTGTCCCATTGACAAAATCGGAAGCATTATACTAAACATTTATTAAAAGTTCATAATTTTTGTTCACAAACCATTCAACATTTATAATTAATAACTATAATTACTATATTGATATATATATAACCTTCTCTTTTTTTTGAAAAGAGAAGGTTTTTTTTGTCCATTTTATACCGCTTTCCCTTTGTTTCAGGTTTTGTCAATTATTATGGTCACTATTGTATCGAATTACCAAATTTGTAAAAATATATTCCCAAAATGTTCACAAAGTCACATTCCCTTTTTGCTATAGTAAAGATAGAAAATGAAAATATTGGTAGGAGGGAAAAAAGTAATGGAGGCGCTTGTACTCGCTCGTATACAGTTTGCTGCAACAACAGTTTTTCACTTTATTTTTGTGCCATTATCTATAGGTCTTGCTTTCGTAATTGCCGTCATGCAAACAATGTATTTAGTAAAGAAAAAAGACGTCTACAAAAAGATGACGCAATTTTGGGGCAAATTCTTTCTCATCAACTTTGCCATCGGAATTGTAACAGGTATTATTCAAGAATTCCAATTTGGGATGAACTGGTCCAGCTATTCACGGTTCATGGGAGACGTGTTTGGTGCTCCACTAGCCATTGAAGCACTGCTCGCATTCTTCATTGAATCTACATTTATTGGGCTTTGGATTTTCGGATGGGATAAATTACCGAAAAAGGTTCACCTAGCATCTATCTGGCTTGTTTCTATCTCAACAATGATATCAGCTTTTTGGATACTTACTGCAAACTCATTCATGCAAAATCCTGTTGGCTATGCCATCAAAAATGGACGTGCTGAAACAACTGATTTCTTAGCAGTGATTACTAATCCAAAAGTCTTAGTTGCTTTTCCGCATGTTATCTTTGGTGCTTTAGCAACCGGTGCCTTCTTTGTTGTCGGTATCAGCGCATACTACTTCTTGAAAAAAAAGGACCTGGATTTCTTTAGACGTTCGGTAACAATTGGACTTGTCATTGGATTAGTATCCAGCCTTGGTATTGCTTTCAGCGGTCACTCACAATCTCAATATTTAATGGGTGCACAGCCAATGAAAATGGCTGCAGCAGAAGGACTTTGGGAGGACAGCGGGGATCCAGCAGCATGGACAGTCGTAGCTAATATTGATACAGAGAATAAAGAAACAAAAATGAGTCTTGAAATCCCATATGCATTAAGCTTCCTGGCATACGGTGATTTTAAAGGAAAAGTTGAAGGTATGAATACCCTTCAAGCTAAGTATGAGAAATTATATGGAGCAGGAAATTATATACCACCTGTCAAAACAACCTTCTGGAATTTCAGAATAATGGCAGGTCTTGGCGGAGTGCTTGTTCTTTTAAGCTTAATGGGCTTGTATATGAGACGCCGCGGCACACTTGAAAACAAAACTTGGTTTTTAAAGATATTGGTTGCAACGCTTTTCTTCCCGTTTATTGCAAATACTTCAGGGTGGATTATGTCAGAAATAGGACGTCAGCCATGGATTGTAAATGGCTTAATGAGAACTTCTGATGCTGTTTCACCAACTGTATCTGCCGGCTCAGTATTATTTTCACTAGTGTCCTTTACATTGGTGTATACATTGTTAGCAGTTGCAATGGTCGTTTTATTTTTAAGAATCATTAAACAAGGACCACATGAAAAACAAATGGATGATATTAGAGACTCAGATCCTTTCAGTGAAGGAGGTATATCACATGCAACTAAGTGAGATATGGTTCTTACTTATCGGAGTTTTGTTTGTTGGATTTGTCTTTTTAGAAGGATTTGACTTTGGAGTTGGAATGAGTACAAAATTTCTCGCCAAAAACGAGGTAGAAAAACGTGTGCTGATTAATACGATTGGGCCTTTTTGGGATGCCAATGAAGTTTGGTTGATTACCGGTGGCGGCGCGATGTTTGCTGCTTTCCCGCACTGGTATGCCACTTTATTCAGCGGTTACTACCTGCCATTTGTCGTATTACTTTTGGCTTTAATTGCACGCGGTGTTGCTTTTGAATTCAGGGGAAAAATGAACTCAGTTAAATGGAAAAAAACATGGGATTGGTCGATATTCCTAGGCAGTATTTTACCACCGTTTTTGTTAGGAGTTTTGTTTACAAGCTTAATAAAAGGTGTGCCAATCGATAAGGAAATGAATATGACAGCCGGATTCTTTGACATTGTTAATATCTATACGGTTGTTGGCGGAGTTGCATTTGTATTATTAACCTATATGCACGGCTTAATGTTCATCACATTAAAAACAACCGATTCGATTCGGGAACGTGCACGTGAACAAGCAAGAAAATTATTCCTAGCATGCGCAGTAGTCGTTGTATTATTCGTCGCCCTTACCGGGGTCTATACAAATGCATTTGCTGACAGAGGCTCTGTGCTTATTCCATTATATGCACTTGCCATTGTTCTTTATTTGGCCCTTTATCCATTATTAAAAAACAAGAAAGAAGGCTTCAGCTTCGTAACAACCGGCTTACTATTAATTCTTGTTATGGCTTCCTTCTTTATTGCATTATTCCCGAATGTGATGATTAGTTCTACGGATATTGCAAATAACTTAACAGTATATAATTCAGCATCCGGTGAATATTCTCTTAAGCTAATGACTATCATTGCGTTTACAATGGTACCAATTGTTCTGGCGTACACAGTTTGGAGCTATTATGTATTCCGCAAACGAGTAACTGATAAGGAGCATCTAGAATATTAATGGATAAAAATCTTTTCAGCTATAAAGGCAGTAAAGCCCATATGCTCATAATCACTTTACTAACTATCTGCCAAGGGGTTACAACTATTTTTCAAGCTGTATTTTTAGCCACTGCAATCACAAAAATGTTTAATGGGACAGCAGCAACAGCTGTCCTTCCCTTTTTTGCTGGCTTTGCCATTACCTTTGTTTTACGACACTTTATTCAATGGATCAAAGGAAGACTTTCCTTTAGGTTTGCCGAAAGAACCTCCTCTGACATTCAGTCACTTCTCATTCGTAAGCTATTTGAATTAGGGCCGCGCGGGATCGGAACAAACGGATCAGGAAATATGATTACGTTAACGTTGGAAGGCATTCCAAATTTCCGTACATATTTAGAACTTTTTATCCCTCGTGCAATAGCCATGTTTTGTATACCTGTCGTTCTCCTTATTTATGTCTTTCGCTCAGACTTAATTTCAGGTATTGTTCTTACGTTAACCATGCCCATTATGATTGCCTTTTTGGTTTTATTAGGACTAGTTGCAAAGAAACATGCACAAGCACAATGGAGCAGCTATCAATTACTGTCTAGGCATTTTGTGGATTCTTTAAGAGGACTTTTAACTTTAAAATTCTTGGGAAAAAGCAAATCTCATCAGCAAGCGATCGAAAGTGTCAGCAATAAATATCGAATTGCCACAAACCGATCATTACGAATTGCCTTTTTGTCTACCTTTTCTTTAGATTTCTTCTCTAGTCTGTCCGTTGCAGTTGTCGCTGTAGAGCTTGGACTGAGATTGATTGATGGAATCATGGGACTGCAAACTGCATTAACCCTGTTAATACTGGCCCCTGAATACTTTCAGCCAATACGTGACCTAGGAAATGACTACCATGCCACTATGGATGGAAAGGATGCAGGCAAACAAATTCATAACCTTTTAGCTGTAAAGAATTCAAAGGAACAGATGATTTCGACATCTGTTCCAAAGTGGAATGCTGAAAGCTTACTCACAGTCAGCCATTTGAATAAAAGGTCAGAGACGGAAGATAAAGAAATCCTGAAGGATATAAGCTTTCAAGTAAAAGGCTTTCAAAAAGTTGGAATTATTGGGGCTTCTGGTGCCGGTAAATCAACGTTCATTGATTTATTATCCGGGTTCTCCTTACCAACAAGCGGTTCCATTACAGTGCAGAATACTAAAATAGAGGATTTCTCTACACACGGCTGGCAGGAACAGCTGATATATATTCCACAACATCCATATATCTTTTCTGGAACGGTTGCAGAAAACATCAGCTTATACGCACCTAATACAGCAAAGGAAAAAATTGAAGAAGCCATTACTTTCACAGGTTTGAATGAATTAATTAAGCGTCTCCCCAATGGATTAGATGAAAGAATTGGCCAAGGCGGACGGATTTTGAGCGGAGGTGAGGAACAAAGGATTGCCTTGACACGCTCGTTACTACAGGAGAGACCAATCATGCTTTTTGATGAGCCGACTGCTCATTTAGATATTGAAACAGAGCATGAAATTAAAGAAATGATCGTACCACTTCTAACTAACAAACTTGTCTTTTTTGCTACCCACCGTCTACATTGGATGCGTGAAATGGACGTTATTTTTGTCATAGAGGACGGGAGAATCGTTGAAGCGGGTACACACGAGGAATTATATAAACATCAAGGTGCTTATTTTCACCTTATACAAGCACAGAGAGGAGGTAACCTTGAGTGAGGCTTTTTCAAATCTATATCATTCCGTATGTAAAACAATTTAAACAATCTATCCTGTTGGCTATTCTCTTTGGTGTCTTAACCGTAATCGGAGCCTCCATGCTCACCTTTACTTCCGGATACTTGATTTCACGTGCCGCACAAAGACCAGAAAATATTTTACTAGTCTATGTGCCTGTAGTATTGGTCCGCACGTTTGGAATATCCCGTGCTGTTACCCATTATATTCAACGGCTAATCGGACATGATGCCGTATTAAAAATTCTTTCGCAAATGCGTGTTAAGCTTTATGGAATATTAGAACCACAGGCCCTTTTTATCCGAACCCGATTTCAAACAGGTGATTTACTAGGAACTTTAGCAGATGATATAGAACATCTGCAGGATGTGTATATTCGAACAATCCTGCCAACCTTTATTGGATTGTTTTTATTTGTTGCATCCATTATCTCACTAGCATTATTTGATTGGATTTTCGCCTTGTGGATTACTTTTTGTTTAAGTATTATCGTAATCCTGTACCCTCTCTTTTCACTTTATTTACTGAAAAAACGTCAAATTGAGCAAAAGAAAATTCGCAGTCGACTCTATCAATCATTAACAGATGCTGTTTTCGGACTGGGAGATTGGATTATTAGTGGACAAAAGGAACGGTTTTTCTCTCAATTTTCTGCTTTACTGCAGGCAAATAATAAGATAGATAGGAAGCTTCGTCATTGGAATCAAACACGCACCTTCCAATTGCAGTTCATCACAGCCCTTATTCTTATTTCTGTTGGAGTTTGGGCAGGTAATCAAGCACAGGCCGGAGTAATCGCGCCTACCTATATTGCGGCGTTTACACTTGTGACACTGCCAATCGTGGAAGGATTAGTTCCCATTTCACACGCTATTGAACGGATCCCAACTTATCTTGAATCGATGCAGAGGCTTGAGTCAATTAATAAGTATGTTCCTGCTGCTAGTCATGCTTTGGACGCTGCTCCTATTTCTGATACAGCGTATGTGGAACTAAAGGATGTTTATTATCGATATGAGAATGAACAAAAGGATGCACTCCAGAAGATTTCTTTTTCAATTCCACAAGGAGAGAAAATAGCACTCTTAGGAAAAAGCGGAGCAGGAAAGTCAACGTTAATCCAATTATTACTCGGTGCCATTTCCCCTTCTGCAGGGAGTATAAAAATCAATGAAAGCAATCCAGAAAACTACGGTGAGAATATTTTTGAAATGATTAGTGTCTTAAATCAGAAGCCTTATTTATTTGCAACCAGCGTGAAGAATAATATTCGGCTGGGAAACCAAATGGCGACAGATGAAGAAATCGAAAACGTGATAAAGCAGGTTCAACTTGATGAGTATATTCATTCCCTTTCAAATGGTTTAGATACACAAATGGAAGAAACCGGACAACGTTTCTCCGGCGGTGAGCGGCAACGGATTGCTTTAGCTAGAATACTTTTAAAAAATACACCTATCGTCATATTAGATGAACCAACAGTCGGACTCGATCCACAAACGGAAAGTCTATTACTTGATACTATTTTTACTGCACTTAAGGATAAAACGGTGATTTGGGTTACCCACCATTTAATTGGAATTGAAAAAATGAATCAAGTATTTTTTATTGATAAAGGAGCCATTACAATGAATGGTTCCCATGAAGAATTAATAAAAACAAATGACCGCTACCGGCAGCTCTATTTATTGGATCGAGGACACTTAGAGTAACTTTGTAACAGCAAAAAAAGGGTGGAATTACGTATCTATGGATACTGTAATTCCGCCCTTTTTTTACTTGACTGTGTATAGGCAGTGATAGTAACTGTTAGCTTGATTGAAGTGCCTGGAAGGGAAATCAACAAATCAGATTTACAGACTCTTTTATTTAACAGACTGCAAAATTAAACTAAATAGATAAAGTAGCATATGAATGCAGCACATAGGCAGTACATGATTGGATGTATCTCACGGGCCTTTCCAAGTGCAATATTTGTAATCGGATAAAGAATAAAACCTAAAGCAATTCCAGTCGCCACACTATAGGTAAGTGGCATCATCAAAATAGTAATAAACACCGGGATGGCAATTTCAAGCTTATTCCATTCTATTTGCTTAACTTCCATTGACATTAAAGCACCAACAATAATTAGTGCAGGAGCTGTTACACCTGCTGTTACGACTGATAATAATGGTGAAAACAGTAACGCAACGGCAAAACAAAGCGAAATAACAATAGATGTAAAGCCTGTTCTCCCCCCCGCAGCAATTCCAGAGCTGGATTCAATCATGGATGCAGTTGTTGAAGTCCCTAGTACAGCCCCAAAAACAGTTGATGCAGCATCAGCCAACAGAGCCTTTCCTGCATTCGGAATTTCATTATTTTTCACTAACCCTGCTTGGCTGGCAATAGCAATAAGTGCACCCGCTGTATCAAAGAAGGCAACAAATAAAAATGTGAAAATAACAGCAAGCATGTCCGGTGTAAAAATTTGATCAAGATGACGGAAAACTTCTCCGAATGTTGGTGTCAGGCTTGGTACAGCCCCAATGATTTGCTTAGGTGTATCAATAATGCCAAACACCATACCAACAATTGTTGATATAACCATTCCATAAAATATTGCTCCTTTAACCCCGCGAACAAGGAGAATAACCGTTAATACAAAACAAAAAATCGTTAACAAGGTTGCCGTTGATTTAAGATCGCCAATGGAAACAAAGGTTGCCTCATTAGCAACAATTAATCCCCCATTTTTCAATCCAATAAAAGCAATAAAAAAGCCAATTCCCGCTGCAATGGCATGTTTTAAATCCTTTGGAATAATATTAATAATTTTTTCCCGTATCTTTAATAAACTTAATATGACAAATAATATCCCTGACACAAAAACTCCAGTTAAAGCTGTTTGCCAGGGAATATTCATGCTAATACAGACTGAGAATGTGAAAAATGAATTCAATCCCATACTTGGTGCAATGCCGATGGGATAATTTGCAATAATCCCAATTAATAAAGAGCCAATAATAGCGGATAATGCAGTTGCCGTAAATACAGCACCCTGATCCATCCCGGATTGACTAAGAATGATCGGATTAACAACTAATATGTATGCCATTGATAAAAATGTTGTAAGTCCTGCTATCGTCTCTTGACGATAATTCGTATTTCTACTGACAAACTGAAAATACTCTTTCATGCTGTCTCCTCCAATGATGAATGAATAAATGAAATAAATAATACTTGCAGGCCAATAAAAAAAGCCACACATATTATGCGCAGCTGCAGATGAAAGGAAATTTAATCAGATAGCATTATCAGAATAAATTTCCTTGTAGTCTAGCTATTTACGGCAGCTTGGTAGAAACATTCAGACCTTATTTCTGAATATATACAAGGAATAGTAAGCAGAAGCGGCTTGTTTAGCCTCTTCAAACTTAAGTTTGATAGGTATAATTTCGTTCATTCTAGCAGACACATATTAAGCCAGTCAATTCTTTAATGTATTCAGGATATTATAATAAATTTCAATTATCTAACAGATGTTTACCAACCAAAATACATTGGTAATAAACTCCTTTCAAGGCTTCTCTTTATTATTATGTATGAATTTATGATAAAATATGAATAAATGAAAATAGTTGCAATAGAGACTTTTTACATAAATGAAGGGGGAAATTGGATGGAGTCAATGCCACAAGATGTAATTGCAGAAATAAACCATAAGAAGTTAACCGCTGTACAAATTGTCAAAAGAGCCTTTTTTATTATTATCGGGGCAGTATTAATGGGCGTAGGCCTTGAGGAATTTCTTGTCCCCAACAAAATCCTTGACGGAGGAATTGTTGGAATCTCGATTATTTTATCCCATTTAACTGGCTTTAAATTGGGACTCTTTATTTTCATCTTAAATATTCCATTTTTTTATATTGGCTATAAACAAATTGGAAAAACCTTCGCATTATCTACTCTTTTAGGAATTACCATTCTATCATTCACAACCTCATTACTTCATGAAGTACCTGTTTTCACAAATGACCCTTTGCTGGCAACCGTTTTTGGAGGAATTGTATTAGGAGCGGGCGTCGGAACAGTTATCCGCTTCGGAGGATCTTTGGACGGTACTGAAATTATGGCCATCCTTGTCAATAAAAAGCTGCCATTTTCCGTTGGAGAAGTCGTCATGTTCTTTAATATTTTCATTTTCGGTATTGCAGGCTTCGTATTTGGCTGGGATCGAGCCATGTACTCTCTAATTGCTTATTTCATCGCTTATAAAGTTATCGATATTATGATCATAGGATTCGATGAATCAAAATCAGCTTGGATTATCAGTGATGATCATAAAAACCTAGGGGATGCTATTTTAGCCCGTTTAGGTCGTGGTGTTACGTATCTAACTGGTGAAGGAGCCTACACAGGCGACGACAAAAAGGTCATTTTCTGTGTTATCACAAGATTAGAGGAAGCAAAGCTAAAGTCCATAGTAGAAGAAATTGATCCCTCTGCATTCCTCGCAGTCGCAAACATTTCAGAAGTCCGCGGAGGAAGATTCAAAAAACGTGCAATCCACTAAAAAAAGCTGAGATCATCCACTCAGCTTTTTTCTGTATGATTCATGACATCCTTTTCTTCGCGATTTGTAACCTCAAACACATCAAGGAAGAAAACAAAAATCGGAATACCAATAATCAATCCCCAAACTCCAAAGAAATGCTCAGAGAAGATTAACACAATAAATGTATAAAAAATAGGAAGATCTGTTTTTGAACTCATAAGCTTTGGATTTAAAATATACGCCTCAATTGCGTGGATAATTGCAACGGTGATTAAAATATATACAACCTGGATAAATCCGCCGATTGTATAAGCAATAAGGCTAAGCGGGATAAGTGAGATAATTACCCCTGCAACGGGAATTAATCCAAGGAAGAAAATCATAATCGCTAATCCAAACAATTGTGGGAAGTCCATGATTGAAAGTGCAATTATAGATAGAACGCAATTTACAATCGCAATAATAAACTGTGCTTCAATAACCTTCCCAAACGTACGGGCAAATTTCCCGCCAAAATATGCAATCTCTTTATAAAAGGCAGCCAGCTTGCTATGCTGAAATTTCTGTGTAAAAGTGATCAGCCTTGGTTTTTCTAATAAAAAGAATAAACTAAGCAGCAACGCTAGAAATACCTGTAAGGCCAATTGACTGAAATTAGTGAAATAGCTAATGACAAAGGTCAGTCCCTGCTCTAAATATTGAGAAATTTGGTTTTTCTCTAAAAGACTTACTAGGTAGTTCATAATAGCATTCTCTTGCGGTTGTTTATAAAAGGCCGTAACCTGTTTGATCAGTTCTGTAATTTCATAAAGTACAATTGGTAAATATTTCACAATTCCATATGATAGCAATCCAACAATAAGCGTATAGGAGACTAATACCGTTAACTTCCTATTGATGGGGAGTATTTTGGTAACAAAAGTTACTAAACGATCCATTAAAAAGGAGAAAATAAATGTCAGCAGAATAAAATTTATCATGCTTTTCATGCTGTATAAAATCAGAACGATAAGAACAAAAATGAAAATCCTTTTTATTCCTTTATTTTGTAATAATTTCGTAAGTTCGTTCATAATTCATCCCCTTTTTCTAATACCTTACAGGTTCTGATCTTCAACATAAGTTAGAGCAATCTTGTTATATTAATATTAGCTGATTTTCATTCATACGTATAGGCAAATTAAAGAAAACCACTTCCGTTTTTCTCTGCCCCATACTATTCAACATGAAAATGTCAGTATGCTATAATGAATCAATAAGAAAATAAATAATGGGTATAGTTTTATACTATATATTCTACTTGAAATCATTAAATAAAGACATAATATTACACGTATTCATATGAAAATTACTTGATGAAGATATTCACAGTAGATAATCTGTTTATTATTAGGAGGTGTATGCCTTACCCTGGTAAGGCTGCTATTGATCACGATTAACCTACTTTTAATCGCTGTTTTAATCGCGTTAACTGCTTTTTTCGTTGCAACTGAATTTGCCATTGTCAAAGTAAGAAGCTCACGTATTAATCAATTAATTGAGGAAAATAAAGCTGGTGCGAAAGCAGCAAAACATGTTATTACGCATCTTGATGATTATTTATCCGCCTGTCAGCTTGGGATTACCATTACAGCTCTTGGTTTGGGCTGGCTTGGTGAGCCGACTGTTGAGAAAATTCTACACCCTATCTTCATTCAAATGCATTTGAATGAATCCTTATCACATCTATTGTCTTTTCTCATTGCCTTCAGCTTCGTTACGTTTATTCATGTTGTTGTAGGTGAATTAGCACCGAAGACCATTGCTATTCAAAAGGCAGAAGAAATCACATTAGCCTTTGCAAAACCAATCATTTGGTTTTATAAGATTATGTTCCCTTTTATTTGGGTACTGAATGGATCTGCCAGACTGCTTACTGGTTTGTTTGGACTTAAGCCGGTCTCTGAGAATGAGTTAGCGCACTCAGAAGAAGAACTGCGAATTATTTTGTCTGAGAGCTATAAAAGCGGGGAAATTAATAAATCTGAACTAATTTATGTAAACAATATCTTTGAATTTGACAATCGTATTGCAAAAGAAATAATGGTGCCTCGTACAGAAATAGTCGGGATTCCATTGGAAGCAACTAAAGATGAAGTCCTCGCTATCATTAAGGAGGAAAAATATACACGATACCCAGTCATAAACGGTGATAAAGATAATATTGAAGGAATAGTCAATATTAAAGAGCTGTTAACAGCCTCCTTTAATCACTCCTTTACTGATTCAAACAGCCCGATCATTCCATTTATCAAACCCGTTATTCGTGTCATTGAAACCGTCCCGATACATGACCTTTTACTAAAAATGCAGAAGGAACGCTCACACTTGGCTATTTTACATGATGAGTACGGTGGAACTGCAGGTCTCGTCACAGTTGAGGATATTATTGAGGAAATTGTTGGAGAAATACGTGATGAATTTGATACGGATGAAGTGGCAGATATTCAAAAAATCGCAGAACATCATTATATTATTAGCGGCAAAGTATTGATGGAGGATGTAAATGATTTACTGGGTACAACCCTTTTGGAAGAAGATATCGATACATTAGGCGGCTGGTTTCTTTCTCAGCAATTTGACGTCCAATTAGGTAATCAAATATCTGCAGAGGGATTTACATTCACTGTCACTGAAATTGACGGTCACCATATCCAATTTATTGAAGTAAAAAAAATAACCGAATTAGAAATGAATCAAAAGGCTGACTCTGAATAAAAGAGCAGCCTTTTTTAAGCTTTGATAGTAAGCAATGCTAATAAAATCAACAGCGTTCATCAATTAGTTATTATATATTAAAAAGTTGCTAATACCAGATCTTAAATAAATTTTCGTTGAATATTTTTCCCATCATACGTAAATAGGATATGCCTTTCCTCGCTTACCGTTTCCAAATGGACTGCTCTTCCCCATAATTGATGAACATATGGAAGAACCTTTTCTAGGTAACGTAGATCTAATTCAATTCCTTCGTACCAATGCTTTAAATAGAGCTCTCCACTCTTCATATAATCGCCGTCATTCACCGTGAGATAAGGAAAACCGCCATTAACTCGCATGTTTACAAGCTGGTCACGGACTTGTTCCCATTCCTTTCCGACAATCTTATATTCCTTTCCTTGCTTTTGGAAAAGATACATATCTTCACGCATGACTAAGTCCTTTGTTAAATAATTTCGTAAAAAGGAAATGTCTGATTCAATTTCACGAACCTCAAACATTTTTTCTCGCCCTGAACCAGCTACAACACCTCTTTTTTTCATTTCTTCTGTAGGGTTGTTAAAACGCTCTTCAATATCCTCATAAATTTTCAAACCTAAGTAATAGGGATTAATGCTTGTACGGGAAGGCTGTACAACGCCTGCATTTAGCTTGGCGAACTCCAGCGCCTCAGCACTTGTTAAATCCATTTCCCGCAAAATTCGCTGATGCCAATAGGAAGCCCATCCCTCATTCATAATTTTTGTTTCCATTTGCGGCCAAAAATACAGCATTTCCTCCCGCATCATTGTTAGGATATCCCGCTGCCAATCGGTTAGTTCACGACTGTACGATTCAATAAACAATAATAAATCCTTTTCAGGCCGCGGTGGGAATTGCCTTTGCTTCTTCTTATCCGAAGTTTGTGGCTTTGCTTCATCCAGTGACCATAAATCATCATACTGTGAAGGTTTTTTAACTTCTTCAAACTCAACATCCTCCAAATCCCACGAAAGCTTTGGCCGAATTAATGATGGATCTATGTGTTCTTCAATAGCAAGCACTGCGTCTAGAAATAGCTCTACCTCCTGTTTTCCATGAAGAATTTCATATTTTCTTATTCGATCAGCCGTTGCCGCCATACTCTCGACCATTTCCCTCTTTGTATTTTGGAAGCGAACATTATTCTTAAAGAAATCACAGTGTGCTAATACGTGAGCAACAATCAGTTTATTTTGAATAAGCGAGTTTGAATCAAGTAAAAAGGCATAGCAGGGATCTGAATTTATCACAAGCTCATAAATTTTAGATAAGCCAAGGTCATAATGAAGCTTCATTTTATGAAATTGCTTTCCAAAGCTCCAGTGTGAAAAACGCGTAGGCATACCGTATGCCCCGAAAGTATAAATAATATCTGCTGGACATATTTCATAACGCATCGGATAGAAATCAAGCCCAAAACCCGTTGCGATCTCAGTTATCTCACCTATTGCATATTCAAGTTCTTTCCTTTCTGCTTCGTTCATCCCACTCTCTCCCTTCATGCTTCCATATCTCAATGTATGAGGTAAAAAGCTGAAAGATGAATGTTTGTGTCAAGCAATTAAAGAAAAGCATGGGTGCCTTGCCAATCGGAAAGTTTGTTTATTCTTATCCGTCCAACATTTACACTGTAATATTTTCGCCTTCCTTCATACACTAATACTAACTCCTTAGAACAAAAGGAGGAGGAGAGGATTTGATGACTATGGACTATGACCGAGCATTATATTACACACACCGCTCGGAATGGGATAACTTATTAATCCTTATGGTAAGAACGTCTGATAATTTTTTGGCAAAGAAAATTGAACATTTTCTTCATGCCTATAATTTTGAAAAGGATTATTCCATTATCGAAAAACATTTATATTCTTTACTAAGATATATTGATCATGCTCTTGAATTACATGATCGTGATATAGCAGACGAAACATTATACATGCTGAAATGAGTTCGTAGCAGTAAGAAAAACAAAAAAACACGGATTCTTCAAGAATCCGTGTTTTTAAAAGGATTATTTAGACAAGTCAGCCATTTTTTGTTCCACAAGCTCCATAAATTGTTTTTCCATTTCGGCAAGCTTTTGTTTACTCTCATTTAAATCAGAGCCAGACACACTAAAGTAAAATTTCACTTTCGGCTCTGTTCCAGATGGTCTTAAGCAAATCCAGGTTCCATCTTCAAAGTAATATTTAATCACATTTGATTTTGGCAAGGAAATAACCTTTTCTGTTCCATCCGCTTCAGTCCTAGAACCGGTTAAATAATCTTCAACGGCAGAAACTTTTAGACCATCTAGCTCTTGAATCGGGTTAGCGCGGAAAGAGGCTAGTGTTTTTTGAATTAATTCAGCCCCGTCCTTCCCTTTCAATGTTAAGGACCGAAGTCCTTCTTGGAAAAAGCCGTATTGATTAAAGATAGAAATAAGTGCATCATGTAAGCTCATGCCTTTCTTTTTATAGAAAGCACTTACCTCTGTTGCCAAGAGGGCAGCTTGAACAGCATCTTTATCCCTTACAAAATCACCGATTAAATAACCGTAGCTTTCCTCATAGCCGAACAAAAACTTATATTCACCAGTCGTTTCATATTCTTTTATTTTTTCACCGATAAACTTAAATCCAGTTAAGACATCCAGCGTTGTTACACCAAAGGATTCAGCAATTTTTCTTCCTAATTCACTTGTGACAATCGTTTTAATCATCACACCGTTCTTTGGCATTGTTCCCTTTGCCTGCTTCTCAGACAAAATATAATGTAAGAGGATTGCACCTGTTTGGTTTCCAGTCAGGACAACATATTCACCCTTCTCATTTTTAACAGCAATGCCTAACCGATCAGCATCTGGATCAGTTGCAATCAAAAGATCTGCTCCAATTCTGTTTCCTTCCTCTATCGCCAATGTAAAGGCAGCATGCTCTTCCGGATTCGGACTTTTTACTGTTGAAAATTCAGGGTCAGGTAATTCCTGTTCTTTCACGACTGACACATGTTGATATTTTAAGGCCTTTAAACCGTCTCTAACTGGGATATTTCCCGTACCGTGAAGCGGTGTAAATACCACTTTTACATCAACTTCGTCCGCCATATTAGGGTTCTCCGAAATGGTCATGAGCTTCTCATTGTATGCTTGATCGATTTCTTGACCAATCATTGTGATTAAACCTTTATCCATTAAGGACTGTTGGTCCTCTACCTGAATTAATAATTCATTCTCAATTTCATTGATTTTTGCAATGATGACATCTGCTCCTTCAGGAGGGAGCTGCCCGCCATCTGGTCCGTAGACCTTATATCCATTATATTCAGGAGGATTATGACTAGCCGTTATCACAATCCCAGAAAATGCATGCAGGTGGCGGACAGCAAATGATAACTCCGGCGTTGGACGCAAAGCGTCAAACACATACGACCGGATGTCTCTTGTAGACAAGGTTTTAGCCGCCTCCATGGCAAATTCAGGAGAAAAATGACGTGAATCATAAGCAATAACAACGCCTCTTTTTTTAGCCTCCAGCCCATTTGCTTCAATATATGCAGCGAGTCCGGCAGAAGCCTTTCGAATCGTGTAGAGGTTCATACGATTCGTTCCAGCTCCAATCTCACCTCTCATACCTCCTGTTCCAAATTCTAAATCCTTATAAAAAGCCTCTTCAAGGCTTCTATCGTCTTTTTTTATCTTATCTAATTGTTCTTTAACAACAGTATCTAAACCCTCGAATTGCAACCATCTTTCAGCCTTTTGCTTCCAATCCATATGTAACCCTCCTAAATCAATCCATCTTTATCACATTATGTTAGTAATGAGGTACTCTATAAAATATACAGGAAATATACTAATTAATAAAGAAGTGTTCCAAACCATCTAACCGAAAAAAAACAACAATTTTTGCTTTTTATTTTACAGTATTTCTAGTTCCCATATATAATTCATAATAGATGGAATAATTTGTACAAGCCATCATTATTGTTTTAGGGAGGCCATAATGGAAAAAAGTCAAAAAGATAAACGGGAATCACTCCTTTTCATAGCATGGGCAGCCTCAGTTATAGCCATGTTTGGCAGCTTGTACTTTTCGGAGATTCGTCAATTCGAGCCCTGTACACTGTGCTGGTATCAGCGTATTGTTATGTATCCCTTTACAATCCTTTTAGGAATTGCTTATGTTAAAAAGGATTATAAAATGTCCCTGTATTCGATGATATTATCAGCGGTCGGTGGAAGCATCTCCATTTATCACTATTCATTACAAAAGCTAAGCTTTCTTGCCGATTTTGCACCAGCCTGTGGCAGAATTCCTTGTACAGGTCAATACATAAATTGGTTTGGATTTATCTCTATCCCATTTTTAGCACTAATCGCCTTTATTATTATCTTCATTTGCAGTATTCTCATCTGGAAACATTCAAAGGAGGACTAAAGATGAAAAAAGTACTGATATTTTTAGCCATTATTATTGTGTTGTTTATCGGAGTTGCCGTACTAACGAATATGCAAAACAACGAAAAAGTGGAAGATAATCCATATAAGAAGGATACGCTTCATCCAGAGACTGCAGCATTATTAGATAATGAAAATTATCAAAACATCATCTTACCGGATGAACTGGATCAAAAGTTGAATGACAAAGAAGATATGACTGTTTACTTTTTTCAATCAACATGTGAATACTGTAAACAAGCTACCCCCATTCTTTCTCCATTAGCTGAAGAAATGGAAATAAATCTTGTCCAATATAATCTGCTTGAATTTGAGCAAGGATGGGATGATTATGGAATTCAAGAAACACCAACAATTGTTCAATATAAAGATGGAAAAGAAACAGCGAGGATTACCGGATTAACAAGTGAAGAGGAATACAGACAATGGTTTACTGAAAATAGTCAAAAAAAATAAAAGTCTGCACTAGCAGCCTTTTATTTTTTTTTGCTAAACTAACAATTCATTAGCAGCTCTAGAATATATACTTAATTCGCTATTTCCTGATAGTTTCAAGTCTGCAAATTGTTGAAATTCAAAAGGAAAATTCAAACCATATTGTTCAAGAATAGAAATATTTTTATAATAAGTTTCAATATACTGCTCATCCAAACTGTCACTTTCAAGGATGGAAATGATTGTTTGTAAGCTTGTAATGACTTGAAAAGCATCCTTTAACGTATCCAGCTGTTCAAAATGACTTGACGAAATATATAATACGTTAAGCCTTTCAAACTTTGCAATCTCTTCATCAGAAAAATAATTCGGAAATACATCTGAATACAATTGCCTAATCAACTCCGTAATTTTTTCTTGCTGATCCGGAGTCGAAGCAAAAACCACCTTCACAAAAAACCCCCACCTTTTAACTGCTCTATAATCATCACTGTTAGATATACATAGAATAACATATTATCGTGTGATATTATGGTGGTAATTCACACCACAAGCAAAAGAAAATGGATAACAAGGAAAGCTAAGAGATTACTGTCTGTAAAAGGAGATTTTCTTATGATTAAAACAAGCCGAAAAGGAGAATGGCTGGAAATTATTATCCCGGAAGAATGGGATGGCACATCTGTGCAGGATTTATTCCGAACCATTTGGAATGCACCTAAAAAACTAACTCATTCTTTAAGAATGGAAAAAGGCGTAAGAATAAATGGACAAGGTGCAGATTGGACAGTTTCTCTAAATCAAAACGACCGGCTTGATATTCGGCTTTTTTCCGAGCAGGATTTTGGTATACAGCCGTCCTATCATGATATAGCCATACTATATGAAGATGATCATCTACTGGTTGTCAATAAACCCTCTAATATGGATACACATCCTAATTCTCCTGAGGAAACGAACACATTGGCAAATGCAACAGCCTATCATCTGCTTTCTCAAGGTGAATATAGACAGGTTAAACATGTTCACAGGCTTGATCGAGATACAACCGGAGCTGTACTATTTGCTAAGCATTCCTTCATTGGTTCTATTCTTGATCACATGCTTGAAAAGCGAGAAATCAAACGAACCTATCTTGCTCTTGTTGAGGGAATTCTAAAAGTCAAAAAGGGTTCCATCACCGAACCAATCGGACGTGACCGTCATCATGCGACGAGAAGAAGAGTTTCTCCATCAGGCCAAAAGGCTGTAACCTATTTTGAGGTTTTGAAAACAGATCACAAGCAAAATCTTACCCTGGTAAAATGCTTCCTTGAAACTGGACGCACCCATCAAATTCGGGTCCATTTCAGTCATATAGGCCATCCACTTGCAGGTGACCTTTTATATGGCGGCAAACCAACATTTTCACGACAAGCATTACATGCAGTAAAACTGGAATTGACCCACCCTTTTACAGAAGAAAAGATTATTTGTCATGCCCCCTTCCTTGATAAACAAAATATTTTCACGGGAATTGACCCCTATTCAATATAAAAAATCCTGCAAATAGCTTTGCAGGATTTCCTTGTTTATTATTTTAAAAATCATCTGGATTTGGTCCAAATCGCTTATTTTCATTTAAGCCATTGATTTTTTCCATATCCTCATCTGTTAATTCAAAATGAAAGATATCAGCATTTTCTTTAATTCTAGAAGGTGTGACTGATTTAGGAATCACAATGACATTATTTTGCAGATGCCATCTTAAGATTACTTGTGTACTTGTCTTTTCATACTTTTCTGCGATTGACAGTAGGGTAGGATCATCAACTAATTTTCCTCTTGCTATCGGTGACCATGCTTCAACAGCAATATCATTTTCTTTACAAAATGCCCTTACCTTCTCCTGTGTCAGCAAAGGGTGTAGTTCAATTTGATTCAAGACGGGCTTTTCATTCGCATGGGTGAATAAATCCTCCAGATGATGTATCTGAAAGTTACTAACACCTATTGCCTTTATAGTGCCCTCTTGGTAAAGCTTCTCTAACGCTTTCCAAGTATCTATATATTTACCCTTTACAGGCCAATGTACTAAATACATATCAAGATAATCCAAACCAAGCCTTTTTCGGCTTTTTTCAAAAGCAGCAAGTGTTTCTTCATAGCCCTGGTCTGTATTCCAAACCTTTGTTGTAACAAAGATTTCCTCCCTTGGGATCCCGCTTTCCTTCAGTGCTTGACCGACTCCCTCTTCATTATCATAGAAAGCAGCCGTATCAATTGAACGATACCCCAAGCTTAATGCCGTTTTTACTGTATCAACCGCAACACCGCCAGCCTCTACTTTGTATACACCAAGGCCAAACTGCGGCATCTCTACTCCGTTATGTAAACGAATCGTATGATTTATGCTAATAACCATATTTGCACCTCCATTGCCTAATTTAACCATATCTTAACACTAAAATAAAAGACAGTGAATAAAATACACACATAAATCCTTTAGACAGACAAATATTAAAAATAGAAAATTTATTTATAAAGACCGCAAGAGGATTAATATTAAGATTATGTAAATTTTTCGCGAAATAACTTTAACATTCGACATTTTTTTTATAAAATTATCTAGGCTTGTTTGGCAAGATTGGATAAATAATTGGGGGTAACAAAAATGGTATTTAAAAAGAAGGATAAATTCTCTACTTTACTGAACAATATTTCCACAAATTTGAAGGAAGCAGCAAACTATTTTTATGATTATAAATTAAAGAATGTCAGTGATTTAAAAGTCTTCTCCGAAACAATGAAAGAATATGAAACTAAAGGAGATACATACATCCATGATGTGATTAAGGAATTGAATAATGCCTTTATCACTCCAATCGAAAGGGAAGATATTCTTGCCCTAGCGATGAGTATGGATGATGTATTAGACGGATTAGAACACTGTTCTGCTCTATTTGAAATGTACTCAATCACAGAAGCAGATGATTTCATGCTGAAATTTGTCGATGCCATTAAAAATTGTTCTCATGAAATTCAAGATTCAATCGATCTTCTTTCAACGAAAAAGCTTCCACAGATTCGTGACCATGCGATTAAAATTAAGGATTATGAATCAAAATGTGACGGTATACGTCGACAATCCATTAAACATTTATTTTCTGTTGAAAAGGATCCAATTAAAATCATTCAATACAAGGAAATTTATGAAAATCTTGAAGATATAGCTGATTACTGTCAAAATGTTGCCAATACATTAGAAACAATAATAATGAAGAATGCGTAAGGAGTAGTAACTACATGGATGGACTTATTATTTTAACGGCCCTTATTGTCATTTGTGCCTTAGCATTTGATTTCATTAATGGATTTCATGACACGGCAAATGCAATTGCAACTGCTGTTTCAACTAAAGCGCTTAGACCTCGGCATGCGATTCTATTAGCAGCGGTTATGAACTTTGTTGGGGCCATGACCTTTACGGGTGTAGCAAAAGCGATAACAAAGGATATTGTAGATCCCTTTACATTGGAAAATGGCTCTATTGTTATTTTAGCGGCTTTGCTTGCAGCTATCTTTTGGAATCTGCTTACTTGGTATTACGGAATCCCTAGCAGCTCGTCACATGCCATTATCGGTTCAATTGCAGGCGCTGCTATCGCTGCAGCTGGATTTAATGCACTGAATTATAGCGGGTTTATTAAAATTATCCAGGCACTTATCATTTCACCAATACTAGCCTTTATCGTAGGCTATATTGTATATAGTATTTTTAAAGTGATATTTAAAGAAAATAATTTAGCAAAAACAAACAAAGGCTTCCGGGTAATTCAAATTTTCACGGCTGCTTTGCAAGCATACTCACATGGAACAAATGATGCACAGAAAGCAATGGGAATTATCACTATGGCCTTAATTTCTGCCGGACAGCTTTCTACTGACGATGTTCCATTCTGGGTTCAACTATCCTGTGCGCTAGCCATGGGTCTTGGTACTTCTGTCGGCGGTTGGAAAATTATTAAAACAGTCGGCGGTAATATCATGAAAATTCGCCCTGTTAACGGCGTTGCTGCCGATTTAACCGGTGCCATGATTATTTTCGGTGCTACTTATATTCATTTACCCGTAAGTACAACGCATGTTATTTCCTCATCAATTATGGGCGTTGGAGCTTCTCATCGATTAAAGGGTGTTAAATGGGGAACTGCACAACGAATGCTTATCACATGGGTAATCACTTTACCGATTTCAGCTACCGTTGCAGGTATTTTCTACTATATATTAAATATATTCTTTTAAGATTAATTGGTTCGTAAAGGGTAAGAATCTATTCTTGGATTCTTACCCTTTCCTATTTTAGTATTGCTTTTATTAATTTCAGAAGCATCTATTTTTGTTTTTTACTCATACTAAGAAAAAACTTGAATTACATCATATAAACGAATATTATAGAAGATGTGATTGTAAATTGTTCGTACTTTTTGGAGGGCAACTATGTTTAAACTTAAGGAAAATAACACAACTGTGAAAACAGAAATTATGGCTGGTATTACCACCTTTTTAACGATGGTTTATATTGTCGTTGTAAACCCAATTATCTTATCCGATGCAGGTGTTCCTTTTGATCAAGTTTTTATGGCTACAATTATTGCATCTGCTGTCGGAACTTTATGGATGGCATTGTTCGCCAATTATCCAATCGCAGTTGCTCCTGGAATGGGCATGAATGCCTATTTCGCCTACTCTGTTGTTGGTTCGCATGGTAATATCGATTATCAAACTGCCTTTGCAGCTGTATTTATTGCAGGTATTATTTTTGTTATTTTATCTTTAACCCGTTTTCGTGAGGTATTAATTGAAGCGATACCCGAAAATCTAAAGCACGGAATTAGTGCTGGGATAGGCTTATTTATTGCCTTTATCGGCCTCCGCTTAACTGGCTTAGTGACAAGCCATCCGTCCAATCTCGTGGCATTAGGTGATCTTCACTCGCCGTCAGCCCTTTTGGCATTATTCGGCCTAGCTGTTACCTTAATTCTCATGACATTAGGAGTGAACGGTGCATTATTTATCGGAATGGTCGTTACCGCTCTAGTCGCTTTCCTTTTCGGTCAGCTTTCATTTAATGAGGGTTTTGTTGCACTGCCTAGTATTCCTGAAGGACTTATCATCGCTAACCCAATTACTGCCTTCGGTGAGGTCATTCAGCACAGCCTTTATGCAGTTGTATTTTCATTCTTATTAGTAACCATTTTTGATACGACAGGTACAATGGTTGCTGTTGCACAGCAGGCAGGCCTGATGAAGGATAAAAAAATGCCCCGTGCCCGTGAAGCATTGCTGTCAGATTCGATTGCTACTACGATCGGGTCGATGTTTGGTACTAGTCCTACCTCTGCTTTTATCGAATCCTCTACAGGTGTTGCTGCCGGAGGGAGAACAGGATTAACAACCCTAACTGTTGGTATTTTATTTATTGTTTCAGCGTTCTTCGGACCGCTTGTCAGTGCGGTATCAGGATTATCTGCTATTACAGCCCCTGCATTAATAATTGTCGGCAGTTTAATGATGGGGAATGTGGTTCATATCAACTGGCATGACTTTGAAGAGGCCTTTCCAGCCTTTCTAATCATCCTAAGTATGCCATTAACATCAAGCATCGCAACTGGAATTGCACTTGGATTTATCTCATACCCGCTGCTTAAACTAGTAAAAGGAAAATGGCGCGAAGTTCATCCAATCGTATTTGTATTCGCCATCCTTTTCTTCTATCAGCTCGCGTTTCTGCCACATTAATAAGTAATGGTGTCAGGCACCGCATAAAGACAAAGTAAGTAGTTTTGTCCATATGTGGTGCCTGACACCATTTTTGTTAGTGAAGGTAATATTCTTTTAGCCATTTCTCCATTATGTCGAAAAGGTCCGTATCGATTGGCTGGTCAAATAGTGTTTTATATTCCTTTATTAAAGTAAGCATTTTATGCTCTTTCGTATATTTACGTAGAATATGATTCATATCATGAATGATATGCCACTCTGATTCTCCTTTTACCATTCCTGCTATTTTTTCTGCATGGTCTGGTGGTACTTGTATATCTTTATCCCCTGTAATAGCGAGCGTAGGACAGGTTACTTTCTGTAAGTACTCGCAGACATCATAATCGTATTGCTCCCGCATCCATTTCGCGTTTATTTTCGTACCTTTAATTTTTAACGTATCTTCCGTAGAATTCAGGATTTTAGCCATTACTGCATCCTGCTGTTTCTGTGCTTTTGCAGCTACTTTCAAAAGTTTAAATAACCAGCCTTTAAAGCCCCTTGTTTCTTTAATCTCTTTCATCGCCATTTCAAACTGTTTTGGCAATAAAGCCTTTGAGGAATCTGCGGCTCCAGCCAACAGCATTAATCCTGCAGCCGGCTCCTGATCATGGACTGCGGGTGCAAGCAAGGCACCCTCACTATGTCCTAATAGTATGACTGAATTGGGATCTACACGATGATCCATTTTTAAAAACCTAACACATGCTGCAGCGTCATCAATGAGGTCCTTTACACCTGCTGTGTAATAATCACCGCCGCTTTCATGTGTACCCCTTTTATCATAACGAAGAGTAATAAAACCATTGGATGTAAAGAACTCTGCTAAATCCTTATAAATGTTGATTACTATTCCTTTGTCATTACCGTCTCTGTTCGTCGTCCCTGTCCCAGGAATAATCAAAATAGCCGGATTTTTTTCTTTTAAGTCGGTTGGAATGGTTAACGTGCCCTTTAGCGTATATTGACCTTCAATCGTAACATCTATATTTTGGCTCATGTTTACATCCTCCTAATCGGCTTCCGGAATAATGATTGTTGAAATATAACGTTTCTTTCTTTCAGGACTTGGCTTATTGGCAGAGGCCTTTTGAAAAATCTTTGCCATTTCAATAAAAAAGTCCTGAAATTCCTCATCACTTAAATAAAAGGCTGTCTGCCTATACGCTACTCCATCACGCTCTAAATCAATTTTTTCCTGCTCCAGATAACTCTCAAATTGAGCTAATAAATGCGTTGTAAATAACATAAAATACTGGATGTGCTCTTCTTTAGACACATTGTTTACATCCTTTGTCGTGATACTTGCTTCAAGCGGATTTAAGGAATAAACCTTTTCTATTGTTCCTCTAATTGGTTTTTCGTCGCTAATAATTAATATATTTGCTTTTACAAGTGTATCTAGCTGGCGGTAAAGAGTTGCTTGAGCGATTTCCGGCAAGAGCTGTGCAAGCTCCTTGGCAGTTCTTACATCACCACCAAGAAACTTTTGAATAATTCTTAAACGGACAGGATGCAGTAATATATCAATTTTTCGTTCTTTCATGTTAAATCACCTTTTTATTATTTATATTGATTATATTATCATATTTGATAACATAATGTCAAAAATAGAAAGTGTTTTTTATGTAAGGATGAAATTACTATCTATTGGTGATTATCCCTTACATGATTATAGACATTTTTAACACAATAATCATGTATGGCATATAAGCCTGCAACTATGAAGTGGAGGTCATTCATAAGATGATGAATAATCAACAGCTAGGAATGATGAATAATCAACAACAAGGAATGAATCAACAGCCTGTGCTTAACAACCAAGCAATGATGCAAAATATGCAGCGGCAATCAGATACGAAACACGGTGGACATGAAATGATGGATGTTCATGAAGTTTTAAGCTGTACTATTTCGACATTGGATCAATATTTACTCTATAAGCAGCATGTAAAGGATCCTGAATTATTGGATATCATTAACCGTCAGCACCAATTTATGCTGACTACCTACAATATCTTAACGGAATGCTTCAAATCCGGTATGAACCCATCACAGCCTACTTCCAGTTATAAAATGACACAATCAAACGACGTGGCTTACGGCTTAACTCCAAGTCAGCCAAGAAAGCCGAAAATGGATCCATCCGAAATTGGAGATCGCTGTATTTCAAATTATATGCTGGGATTAATTAAGGCTGATGCAAATGGACTTACACGAGCAGCACTTGAAGTTACAAACCCTGTGGTCCGAAGGGTAATGGCCGATTCTGTACCAAACTATATCGAGATGGCGTATGAAATATTCCAGTATCAGAACAAGCATCAATACTACCAAGTAGCACAGTTGTCAGAACAAGATATGCAGCTAGTATTAAACAGCTATACAACGACCACCGGTCAAACTCTTCAATAATGAAAAAGTCCAGGTACTAATAAATGCTCTCCTATAGGAGAGCATTTAACTGATTGTGTAAAGCTTATGCGATAACTGATTAAAAAATTGAATGATCGTTCCGATACAAACCACCAACACAATCGTACCGGCTCCAATTTTACCACCGACTATGATTCCAATGATAATAAAGGTAATCTCAAGGATCGTTCTTGATACCATTAAGCTTAATTGAAACCTTTCACATAAAGCAACCATCATGCCATCATATGGCATCCTTGGCAAATTAGGCGTTAAATAAATCCCTACTCCAATTCCTATTAATAATACACCTAACAGAAAACACGACCACCTTAATATAGGGGTACTTAAGAATAATTCTAAGTCAGAAAATATTATTTCCATCCAAAAATCAACAACTAGGCCCCAAAATACCATTGTAATAACGGACTCAAACTCCGGCCTCTTCTTTAAGAGGAATGAATTAAATAATAAGAACAATCCCTGTGAAATAATAACCCATGTTCCAAAGGTAAAACCTGACTTTTCTGCTAAAACCATTAACACTACATCCTGAGGACCAGCTCCCGCATTAGACTTCAGGATAAACGTAACACCCAAACAAGCGATGCTGATGCCAATCACATAAAATAATATTTTTTTCCCCATGTCTCTCCCCTCTGCACATTATTTCGAATCTATTTATTGTTATAAACTATACAGCTTTTCCATTATTTATTCCGATTAACTGGCTGACTCCGTTTTTTGTATATGCCTCCACTCGCATATTGAATTCCGATTATGATAAGATTCTCTGTAGATATATTTGTTACAGGAGGAAATGTAAATGACAAAGTTTCGCGGATTTATTGGTACATATACAAAAGGCAGCAGTGAAGGAATTTATACTTTCACCTTTAATACAGAATCTACAAAGGTTGAGGATATCAAGGTTGCAGCTAAAATAGAAAATCCTACTTATCTAACCATCAGTTCTGACCATCAGTATTTATATTCTGTTGCCAAGGACGGTGAAAACGGAGGAGTAGCATCCTTTTCTCTTAACAATATTACGGGTGAATTACAATTTCTAAATCAACAAACCGAAAAAGGGTCTCCCCCTTGTCATGTTAGCGTGAATCGAGATAACCACTATCTTTTATCAGGAAATTATCATAAGGGAACGGTAGAGGCATACATAATCGATCAAGAAAATGGAACAATTAATCCAGCTCCTTCTAAAATTCAGCATCAAGGAAGAAATACCGAGCAAATACCACATACACATTATGCGGCATTCACTCCGGATGAAAAATTTATATCAGTGATCGATTTAGGAATTGATCAGCTGATTACCTATCAGTTACAAAATGGACAATTGACAGTAGTTAATCATATCGCCTTTCCAGCAGGAAGCGGTCCTCGTCATCTTGCCTTTCATCCAAATGGAAGGTTTGCCTATATAATGACCGAATTCAGTTCAGAGGTTATTGTCCTACAATATGATGCAAATAATGGAGCATTTAAAGAAATACAAACCATATCTGCTATACCTGCTGATTTTACAGAGAATAATCAAGGCAGTGCCATCCAGCTTTCTTCTGACGGCCGATTCATATATGCAGGCAATCGCGGACATAACAGTATTGCCTTGTTCAGCATTGACCCTGAGACGTATAAGCTGACCTTTGTGGAGCACATCTCAACAGCAGGAGACTGGCCACGTGACTTTTCACTGGACCCGACGGAAGAATTTATGATTGCTTCAAATCAAGAGTCGAGTAATCTAGCTGTATTTAAAAGAAACACTGACACTGGGAGACTGACATTGCTTCAATCCGATATTACTGTTCCACACCCAGTGTGTGTAAAGTTTATCTAAAATTAAAATCGGCAGGTGCTCTTAGCACTGCCGATTTTTTCTATGCATACTGCTTTGTCTCTCCTTCGTTTTTAAAGAAGCTCTTCATAGCATGAAAGACATCTGCCTTTTGCTTGAGGATATAATATTTGAAGTGTTCATTTTTGATGTTTTTGTAGGCGGACATAAGAGTTGAATGTCGATTATACTGATTAACTTCACCATATCCGAACATACTCGATACCTTAATTAATTCCTCTACAAGCTTTACACAACGAGCATTATCAGAGGTCAAGTTATCTCCATCAGAAAAATGAAATGGATAGATATTATACCGGTTTGGATGATATTTTTCCTCAATCAACTCAAGTGCTTTTCGATATGCAGATGAACAAATGGTTCCACCGCTTTCTCCTCTTGAAAAGAAATCCTCTTCTGAAACAACCTTTGCCTCCGTATGGTGAGCAATAAACTCAATTTCTACAGTTTCATATTTTGAACGCAAAAACCTGGTCATCCAAAAGAAAAAGCTTCTGGCCATGTACTTCTCCCATATTCCCATACTGCCGCTCGTATCCATCATAGCTAGAACCACTGCTTTTGAATCTGGTTTTACAATTTCGTTCCAGGTTTTAAACTTCAAATCCTCTTTATATATTGGATGAAATTTAGGTGTTCCTTTCATAGCATTTCGTTTAAAGGCAGACATCATCGTTCTTTTCTTATCGATATTACCCATTAATCCTGTCTTTCGAATATCATTAAATTCAATATCTTCAACAATATTCTCCTGTAACTCTTTCTTCTTTAAATTAGGAAGCTCTAATTGTTTAAATAATGCCTCTTCTAATTCCATTAAGGAAACCTCTGCCTCAAAATAATCTTCTCCAGGCTGGTCTCCTGCGCCCTGTCCTTTGCCAGGTCCCTTCTTTCCATCTGAACCATCACGTGCAACTACATCTCCTACTTTGCTATCCCCGTCGCCTTGACCCACATGTTTATTCTTATCATAGTTATAGCGGATCTTATATTCGTCAAGAGAACGAATCGGTATTTTTACAACTTCTCGGCCGTTTGACATAATAATACTCTCTTCTGTAATTAAATCGGGGAGATTATTACGTATCGCTTCTTGAACTTTTTCTTGATGCCGCTGTTGGTCATCGTGGCCTTTGCGATGGAGGGACCAATCTTCTTTGGAGATCACAAATTGATGGTTATCTTTATCGCTCATTTCAACCCCTCCTTAAAAAATAGTTGCTTTCATTTGCACATATTTACCTTTCACACATACAATATCCCGAGTGAAAATTTCAGATAAATCGGTGGATTACTCTATCATATGCGGAAAGACAAAATAATTTACAAGTAATTTCATTATTGGATGAATTGCCTGAAGAAAAAGACAAGTTTTTTATAGCGCAGTGATTCTTATCTCTTCTGTTAAAATCCTAAGCAAAAACCCGATGAACAATTTCACCGGGTTTTTATCAATTATTATACTTTCTTATTTTGAGGTTTCATTCATTAATTTATTAAATAATTCTTCCCCAACATCGCTTTTTACATCAGAATATATACTGCTCATAGCATTTTTAAATTCTTGTTTTTGCTCATCCGTATACTCTATAACTTCCATACCTTGTTCTTTTAACAACTGAAGCGCCGTTTCTTCATCTTCCCTCGATAACTGCCTATTATACTCACGAGTTTCGTAAGCTGCATCACGAACCACCTGCTGCAGGTCTTCAGGAAGACTATCAAAAAACTCTTTATTAATAACCACTGGCCACGGTGAATATGTATGGCCTGTTAACGATAAATATTTTTGTACTTCATAAAATTTCATTGAATACATAAGGGATAGTGGTGTTTCCTGTGCATCTACAGTATGACTCTCCAGAGCACTATATAATTCTGTAAAGGCAATTGGTGTTGCATTCGCTCCTGCTAAATCCCATGCCTTAATTTGCATGGGATTTTCTAATGTCCGCATATTAATACCCGCTAGATCTGAAACATTTGCAATAGGTCTAATATTATTTGTTAAGTGCCGGAAACCGTTTTCCCAATAAGCCAGTCCAACTAATCCTTTATCCGCCATCGAATCAAGAACTTCCTGACCTACTTCACCATCTAATACTCTATGAGCTGTTTCTGAATCATTAAATAAATAAGGCAAATCCCAAACCGCCATGCTTTTAGTTACTGCATCCAAAGGCGCAGAAGCAGGAGCCATCATCGTTATTTCACCGAGCAGAAGCTTCTCCACCATTTCTCTTTCACCGCCAAGCTCGCCATTCGGATGAACTTCCACCTTAATTCTCCCATTACTATTTTTTTCAACCAGTTCTTTAAACTTTTCAAATGACTTTTGTCCAAAATGTTCCTTTGCAGCAGCATGCCCTGCAATAATCAAATAGGTATCTTTCTCATCTGCATCTTTACCTTTATTAGAAGAAGATTGACCACATGCAGCTAAAACCATTGCTATGCCCAAAATTAATACCAGCATGAATTTCCTTTTTCTCATGGAATGATACTCCCTTTGTCATCAGACTTTCTTCTACTTTTATAGCTTAAATTTAGAAATAATAAATAGAAGATCCTCCGCCATTTTAGATAGAAATTGTGCCGATGCAGCCACTTCCTCCATTGCGGCAAACTGTTCTTGCGTCGCTGCAGCACTCTCTTGACTGTTATGGGAACTTTTCTCAGCAATCTCTGTCGCTTTTTCTATTGATTCCTTAATCCGGCTGCTTGCCCTTATCATCGTTTCTACAGACGAACTAACTTCAACAACCTTTTCTGTCACTTTTCCCATTGCCTGAGAAATAGATTTGAATGCATGATAGGCCTCTTCTGTTTCTTTCAGACCCTGATCAACCTGCGTATTTTCCTGTTCCATCATTTGAACAGATTCCATTGTTTCAAGCTGGATATGGTGTATCATTTTTGTTATTTGACCTGCTGAACGTTTCGATTCCTCGGCCAGCTTTCTAACCTCTTCGGCAACAACGGCGAAACCTCTTCCATGTTCACCCGCTCTTGCAGCTTCAATAGCTGCATTTAAGGCAAGTAAATTCGTCTGTTCAGCAACACCTGTAATGATTTCAATAATTTGGCTTATTTCATTTGAGCGCTCTCTTAATGAATGGATGGAATTGCTCGCCTTTGATACAGTTTGTTGGATTTGATTCATTTGTCCTACAACATGGTCAATATACTTTTCTCCTTCACCAGTTAAATCGCTTGTCTTTTTCGTTAAATTCAGCATCTCCTCACTATTTTCTGCTACCTGTTGAATGCCGTTATTCATATCATTGATTAAACTAGATAATGCTTTATATTGAATTAATTGCTGTTCGATGCCTTCCGCGCTGTCCTGCGTCATTCTCGATACCTGCTCGGCAGCAGAAGTGCTCTCTGCTGCACTAGCAGCCAATTCTTCACTACTTGACGCAACACTTGTCGATGATTCCTGAATTTGCCCTACCACCATTCGCAAATCCTGTACCATTTTATTGTAGGAATCGTAAAGATCTCCCACCTCGTCATTTGATTTTTTCTTCAGCTTTTTGATATGTAAGTCTCCTTCTGCAACCTTATGAAGAACCTCTGCAGCCTGTTTTATCGGCTTTGATATTGAACGGCTCATTAGTATCGATAGAGCGACACCTAAACATACACTTACGATCCCTATTACTAGGACAAAAAGCTTTGTACTAGAAACTAAATCTGATGCTTCTTTAATCCCGCTAAATACAATTTTCTCCTGTCCTTTATCGAGTTCTGCAATTTTTTTCTGGAAGACGTTTGAAATTGTTTTTCCTGATGTGTTCATTAAATTTTTATATCCGATTTCATCGCCTGCATTTTTCAGCTTTATTTCCTTTTGAACAATCTCATCGTTTCTTATCTGAAAAGCAGATAGTTGTTTAATAATCTCTATATCCTTCTCATTGTTGTATGCTTTTAGCATGTTTTTGAGGGTTTCTTTTGCCTGGGCCAGGTACTCATCATATTGTGCTACATATGTTTTATCACCTGTTAATAAGTAATTTTTTATTGCATTGGATTGATCAAAATAAAGGATCTGTAAATCTTTCGCAAACATTGCATTTTCTACGTTTTCTTCAATAAGCTGTTTGTAGGTATGCTCTGTAAAACTTATTCTATTAATTGAAATGAAACTGCCAATCACTAATAATAAAAGAATAAACAAAAATCCTGCTAATAGTTTTTTGCCTATTGTTAGTCCCATAACAAGTTCCCCTTTTATATTAATAAGGCAATTTTAACGCATCCGATATGTTATGGTCTGTGAGAAAAATAACAATTATCAGTCAAAATAAAACTTTTGACCTATTTCGATGCAGCCACTTTATTACGGAGGCCCATATGTACATAAAAAGGCTACCCGTCATAGAAACGGATAGCCTTTCAGCAATTATATATGGTCCTATTAACGATTTAATAAGCTGCCGACATAGCGCAGTAATTCATTAGCAGAAGTAGAATTATAACCATGTTCATCAATTAGACGTGCAACCACTTCATTTACCTTTTTCAGCTGCTGCTCATCCGGCGTTTTCGTAGATGTCGTAATTTTCACTACATCCTTTAAATCAGCAAATAGCTTTTTCTGAATAGCCTCACGCAGGCGGTCATGTGAGTTATAATCAAATCGTTTCCCTTTACGTGCATAGGCTGAAATTCTAATTAATATCTCCTCACGGAAAGCTTTTTTAGCATTTTCAGAAATTCCAATCTGTTCCTCAATCGAACGCATTAGTTTTTCATCTGGATTAATTTCCTCACCTGTGAGCGGGTCACGAAGCTTGATTTTATTGCAGTAGGCCTCGACATTATCTAAATAGTTATCCATCAATGTTTTCGCAGATTCCTCATAGGAATAAACAAATGCCTTTTGTACCTCTTTTTTCGCAATATCATCATATTCTTTTCGTGCAAGTGAGATATAATTTAAATAGCGTTCACGTAATTCCGCTGTAATGGATGGATGCTGATCCAAGCCTTCCTTCAAGGAACGGAGTACATCCAATGCATTGATGCTTGTCATTTCTTTACGGATGATCGTGGAGGAAATCCTGTTGATGACATAACGAGGGTCAATACCGCTCATTCCTTCATCTACATATTCCTTTTTCAGCTCCTCTACATCCGCTCGATTATAGCCTTCGACATTTTCTCCATCATAAAGGCGCATTTTCTTCACTAAATCAATATCACCTTTTTTAGGTTCCTTTAATCTAGTTAGAATCGTAAACATTGCCGCTACCTTCAATGTATGTGGGGCAATGTGTACATCAGACACATCGCTTTCGCGGATCATTTTTTCATAGATTTTCTCTTCTTCCGTCACTTTTAAATTGTACGGAATTGGCATCACAATAATCCTAGAATGTAGTGCTTCATTTTTCTTATTTGAAATAAAGGAACGATATTCCGTTTCATTGGTATGAGCCACAATTAATTCATCAGCACTTATGAGTGCAAACCTTCCTGCTTTGAAATTCCCCTCCTGCGTTAGTGATAATAAATGCCAGAGGAATTTTTCATCACATTTTAGCATTTCCTGGAACTCCATCATACCACGGTTTGCTTTATTTAATTCACCGTCAAATCGATATGCCCGTGGGTCAGACTCCGAACCATACTCCGCAATCGTTGAAAAGTCAATACTTCCTGTTAAATCTGCAATGTCCTGCGATTTTGGATCAGATGGACTAAATGTACCAATTCCAACCCGACGGTCCTCTGAGAAAAATACTCTTTCAACCATTACATCTTCGATTCGTCCATCATACTCCTGCTCCAAGCGCATTAAATTTAGTGGTGAAAGATTCCCTTCAATTCGAATTCCATATTCATCGTAAAAATCCTTACGTAAATGATGCGGAATTAGATGAAGCGGATCTTCATGCATTGGGCAGCCCTTGATACCATAGACAGCTCCCCTGTCAGATAATGAATATCCCTCTAAACCTCTTTTTAGCATCGTTACTAAAGTAGATTTACCGCCGCTAACAGGACCCATTAACAGTAAAATCCGTTTCCTAACATCCAGCCGCTTAGCTGAAGGATGGAAATATTCTTCTACTAATCTTTCTAATGCTTCTTCTAAACCGAACAGCTGGTTTGAGAAAAACTTATATCGTTTATGACCATTGACTTCTTCTACACCAGAATCCTTAATCATATTGTAGACCCTTGAATGAGCAGACTGTGCCACCCATGGCTTTTCTTTAATAATCTCTAAGTATTCTCCGAATGTACCTTCCCATTTAAGCATTTCCTCTTCTTTACGATATAGCTCAATCTTTTTTAATATATCCATATGGACCTCCCCTGTCGCATTATCCCAGTTTACTGGCCAAAAGAATTTCTGCCTGTAATAGTCCGAGCTAGTACCAACCACCAAATGTAACACGTATGATTTGACACTATCATCACTAAAGGAAAGCACCCTGCAGCGATGAAAGTTTCACTTTATTCCAAGCTGATTAATACAATGTATGCTTAGTTTAGAGCCAACATGCCTAAAAAGGAGAATCAACTTGGCCTAGAAAGAAAAGGTATAGTTCTTTATTTATGCTAGAAATGAAAAATAATGATTACTATATCAAATTCTTCTAAAAGAATTTTACAAAATCATTCTGATCGATTTTACCTGCCACTTTAAATACTAATTATTTCATTAGTTAAAAATTTTCTAACATTGCATTCACAGACTTTTTAGAATAAGCTATAATGAAACTGTCTATTTATATTATGATTTTCATAACTTATAGAAGGAGGCCTACATACCAATGGGGATGATCCTTGTTCTTGGCGTAATGGTAACTTTCCTCGCTGCCATCTTTACAGCAGGCTATAACGACAAACCGAAAATTACTAAGTAATAATGAAATGTCCAAGGCTCCTTATCGGCTGGACCAAAAGCTGATCGTTTCTTGAGCTAGACTTCTAAAAAAGAAAAGGCCGCAATTTGCGGCCTTTTCTCATTTTAGATTTAATCCATGTTTTTTTATAAATTCATGCATATACATTCTTGACTTACCACTAAGCATTCCTATCATCTGGCCAGTCCAGGTATCGTCCCGTTTTCCTTTCGTACGTTCATTGTAATAACGAGAAATTTCCTTATTATATTCCCCGAGCTGCTGCTTGTAGACCTCTTCATCCTGCTCATATTCATTCTCATGGTAAATATGTGCTAATGGAAGTCTTGGCTTTTTATCCGTTAATTGTTCTGGATATCCTACTGCCATACCAAACAGCGGTATCACTCTTTTCGGTGTGTTTAAAAGCTCGCATACTTCATCAAGGTGATTTCGAACTCCTCCAATATAGCAGATACCTAAGCCAAGTGACTCAGCAGCAATGGCTGCATTTTGTGCAGCTAATGCTGTATCAATTAACATCACCATAAACTTTTCTGTACTCTCTAATGAATCCATAACTTCTTTATTCTCCATGCTGCCGGCAATTTCAAGACGATGGAGATCACCGCAAAAAACAAAGAAATGACCATTCTTCTCTACATAGCTCTGATTACCGGCAAGCTCCGCCAATCTCCTCTTCTTATCCGGGTCTGTAATGCCAATAATAGAGTAAGCCTGAATATAGCTTGATGTTGACGCTGCCTGCGCACTTGCAACAATCAATTCAATTTGCTCTTTAGTTAGGGGTTTGTCCTGAAGTCGACGTATCGAGCGGTGAGCCAGCAGGGTTTCAATAATTTGATTCATAATAACCATCCTTTATATTGTATTGATACTCTTATGATAACGAAATTAACTAATAAATTAAAATAATACCGACAGAATTTTTTAAAAACAAACTTGGTTAGCGAACCATGCTAATAAAGCAGTCAAAATGAAAAAGGAACCCGTCTTAGGTTCCTTTTACTTATTTCAAATGGATATAGTCCTGCTGTCGCAATGCTTCATACACAAGAATAGCTGCTGTATTAGAAAGATTTAAGGAGCGCACGTTATCAGTCATTGGAACTCTTAATGTACGCTCACGATTATTTTCAATAATATCATCTGGAAGACCGTTCGTCTCTCTTCCAAAAATAAAATAATAATCCTTTTCCTTGTCACTATAATCAAAGGAGGAATGGGGCTTTTTGCCATACTTCGTTAAAAATAAGAACTCACCGCCTGTATTCTGCACAAAAAACTCCTCTATCGAATCATAATAAACAATTGTAACAAACTCCCAATAATCCAATCCGGCACGTTTAAGCATCTTATCATCAGTAGAAAAACCAAGAGGACGGATTAAATGTAAAGTCGTATCTGTAGCCGCACAAGTACGTGCTATATTCCCTGTATTTGCAGGAATTTCTGGTTGGAATAAAACTACATGCAATGCCAATATTTTCACCTCTAAAATAAACTCTATTTCATATTATACCACTCTCCATTAAGGAGACAAGACGGGTCAAGCTTTAATCCCTTTATCATCAATAATAGTTAAAAACTTATAGTTAATATTTGGCGTATACGCGGTTGAATCTTCGTATGCCCAATAACGCATACGACTATTAAAGGTATGAGCATTCACAAGCGGCATCCCTTCAGCATCCCGTCCAGTTACGATTGTCGTATGATTAAACCTTCCATCCCCTTCAAAGTCATAGCAGATGACATCACCTAATAATAGTTCATCAGGACTTGATACTTCCCTGGCTCTTAAGCCGATTTTAGAATTAGGCAAATACCACCTTAATGAATTGGCAACAGTCCAGCTGTAGCTCCAATTCTGATTCTGCATCCACCAGCCATTGCCTCGTCCTGGGTAACCCCTCATTGGTGCACCACCTGCATGCAAGCATTGAGAAATATAATTCGTGCAGTCTACATCAAATTTTTCATAGGCCGGATTAAACTCATTCCACCATCTTTCAGCATATTGAACCGCCCTTAGACGATCATATTGATAGACTATTCTATCTTCACGTTCATCCATCTCGATAACGGGTACAGCATCAATATTTACTTCATTTGATTGAAATGGATTCAACTCCTCATCATAAATAAGTGCCCCTTTATAGAATTGTGCTTGTCTTTTTTCAACCTCTTCTTCCAAATAGAGCCGCTTTTTTTGCTTAATTAGATAGCGAAAATGCACTTGATACTGAACGTTTTCTACTTCATCTTCTGTCCTGATCTCATTAATCATCCCTTTTGCATTCACTTTCATCATTTCAGCCATTCGACGGTTTAATGAGACTCTTTTCCGCTCAATTTTTTCACATATTCCATTCAAATTCCTTTTACTTGTCACGCATTGCTGAACCCGCTCTTGAAGCAATTCATATAACTGCTGCCGCATACCCTTCACCCCTTTCTCTTTATGTATATGAAAGGAGTTTGATATCTTGAATAAAGAATAATGTATGAGAGTCGAGTAAATATCTAATAAAAAAAGGAGGTTATCCCTCCTTCTAGCTTAGAGCCTTATAAATTCCCTGTCTCACAGCCTCGTCAGTCTCTTTCTCCAAGGCTTTTTCCAGGGCAGGTCTTGAGCCTTTACCGTCAATCTTTCCAATTGCCCAGGCAGCAGTTTCACGCATCATAGGTCGCTGATCATGTAACAGGATATCAATTAAATCTTCAAGAGCTGTTTTATCCTTAAAATGTGCAAGTGCAATAATGGCATTCCGTTGAATCGGATTTTTCCCCCGCCACGCACCAGAAACATGCCCAAAGGCTTCTTTAAATTGACGATTGCTCAAGCCTAGAAGTGGTTGTAAGAGAGGCTTTGCAATATCCGGCTCTGCTTCTACCTCCTCATGGTGGTGAAAATCCTTTCCTTTATTAACGGGGCAGGCTGTTTGGCATGAATCACAGCCATAAAGACGATTCCCTATTCTTTCGCGAAACTCCTCTGGTATCGTTTCTTTTGTCTGCGTTAAAAAAGAAATACATCGTTGGGCATTAATTTGCCCCCCTGTTACGAGTGCTCCAGTCGGGCACGCTTCGATGCATTTATTACAGGTACCGCATTGATCTTCCATTGGTGTATCTGGTTCAAACGGAATATTTGTTATCATCTCACCCAAATAGACATATGAGCCAAATTCAGGCGTAATAATCGCACAATTTTTACCGCTCCAACCGATGCCAGCACGCTCCGCAACAGCTCTGTCCACTAATTCGCCAGTATCAACCATTGATTTAAGCTGTGCTTTCGGCACATTTTTGAGAATAAATTCCTCAAGCTTCTTTAACCGATCTCTTAATACGATATGATAATCAAGGCCCCAGGAGGCACGTGAAAAAATCCCTCGCCTCTCTCCTTCTTTACTCACGACTCGATTTCTCATTTTGGAAGGATAGGCCACAGCTATTGAAATCATTGAGTGCGCACCAGACATTAGAAGCCCTGGATTTGTTCTCTTATCAATATCCTTTTCTTCAAAGCCTGATTGAAAGTTTAATTCCCTCTGCCGTACGAGCCGGTTTTTTAATTCATTAAAAGGAGAAGCGGTTGTAAATCCAATTTTATCAATCCCAATCGTTTTACTGTATTCAATAATTTCTTCTTTTAATTGAGAGTAATTCAATCTAAGCCCTCCTCCCATTTTATTATATTTTACAATAAAGCTCTGTTAATCTTAGTTGTTGATTTCCGTTCAAGAAACTTCAATCAACCTGCTAACATAGATAAAAATCATAATGTTCTTTAACATAGCTCAAAATTAATAAGAATAATGCTATTCTATGATAAACTATTTTACGAAGAATTTGGAGGTGGAAACTATGGAAATGGCAATTGCCACAGATTTAAAAGACCTTATCCCGCATTTCAAAATTGGATTTATCCAATATCAGGATATTTGTGTTAGTGAATCACCACAAATGGTAAAGGGGCGGCTGCAGCTCTTTCAAGAATCACTTTTTTTTGAATTTGAAGACAAGAAAGTAACAGATTTTCCAGGAATTCAGGAATGGAGACAGATCTTTAAAAAAACAGGTAAGGACCCTAATCGTTACCGTCATTCTGCCGAAGCCTTATATAGGCGTGTGCAAAAACAAAACTATCTGACGCCTATTAATAGTGCAATCGACTTAAATAATTTCTTCTCATTACAATATCAGATTCCCATTGGAGCATATGACAGTAATAAACTGAATGGACCTATTTCCATTAGACTAGGACATGAGGAAGAAGAATATCTTGGCTTAAACGGCAGGATGAATTCCTTGCATCGATTAATCCTATCTGCTGATAACGAATCAGCCTTTGGCAGCCCATTCGTTGATTCAGAGAAAACAGCTGTTACGGAAGCGACAAAAAATGCCATTCAAATAGTTTACCTTCAACCATCACTTGAAACAGAAAAGGCTGAAAAAATGACTGCTTCATTAGCCAATATGTTTACTCAGATACATGGCGGCACTGCAGAATGGAAAGTATCGGAATAAAAGCCTTAAGGGACTTCAACGATGAAGTCCCTTTTTAGTGCATGCGGCATTTTTATGCATATTAAAAACGCAATACTTCGTTCTCTTTTGGAAACGAAATACTGCGTTGTTATCATGTAATATAGAGAGCGGGTGATGGGAATCGAACCCACGACAACAGCTTGGAAGGCTGTAGTTTTACCACTAAACTACACCCGCGTGGCATCAACAAAGATTATATTAACAAACAATTCATGATAATGCAACAAGAAAATTAAAAAAATAATAAGATAATGATGAATTTTGTCGATTCTCGTCAGAAAACAGCGTTTTTTTTAACGAATACTTTACATTAGAAAGGGTACATTTTTTATTTATTAGGTACATACCCTTCCACTTCTCCATGTAAATGACTACATATATAAGAGGATGTATTTCAAGTCTATCCAGGAAGCGGGAGGAAGTAAATGGATAAAAATGAATTTGAGAAGTATGTCGATAAAATAAAGGTTACGAATTTGGAAAACGAAGACGTTGAAGTCATTAATTATTCCCCTTTAGAATTGATGGGGAAAGGACGTCAGGGGGCCGTTTTTAAATATTCAGATGATATTTGTATAAAGGTATTTGGAAATGAAGAAGATTGTGAGCGTGAATATTATGCTCTATCTTTAGGACAAAATACCAATCTATTTCCAAAGGTTTATGGAAAGGGTCCTTTATATATCGCAATGGAAATTATCTATGGTGTGGATCTACGCGAATACTTGCAATCACAGCCATTAACAGAAGAGCTTTCCTTGAAGTTAATTGATATGTTAATCACCTTCAAAGAAATTGGTTATGAACGGATAGACCATCATAAAAGACAGATTTTCATTTTACCTGAAGGAAATCTAAAGGTAATCGATGTAGCAAGGACTGTTTGGCGTGATCGTGTTTATCCATATCCTCGGAAATTACTAACATCGTTAGGACAGGAAAATAAAGAGATCTTTTTATCTCATGTACAAGCACTTCATCCAGAGCTATATTCAGAATGGACGCATTACATTGAAATGGAAGAACAATCACGGCAAATTTGTCAAAAAATAATGACTGAATCCACAGATAAAGAGCCTCTAAAAGAGAAAAGTAAAAAGCTATTGACAACAAATGAAGAAAAACTATATGCCAGTCAATTAGAAAGCTTAGTACACAAAGTATTTAAAGAAGAATGGGTTAAAGCAATGCTGGTACAAGGTTATGATCCGGATAAAGTTATGGATGCTATTGAACAGCATATGGAAAATTTAACCTCAAAAGTAAAAGAAAAACAAACAGAAAGTAAAGATTCTAGCACCGAAGAAACCGTACAAGATGTTAAGAGTAAGAACAATAAAAAAAGCCGATATTCTGATAAAGATGAATTATTTGGATACCGGGATAAAGATAGATCTTCAGAACATGACCGATTCTATGGATTTAGAAATGAAAGATATCGTACGTATCCCATCAAAGAAAAAGAAGACACAGGTAAAGGTAAAAACTATGGAAGAAAAGGCAAAAAATATCGGCGTTAGTTATTTCATTAACACTTTCATTACAGGTGAAATAAAATGATATGGCTACTTGAAAGAAAATGAGGAGGTTCCCTAAAATTTAGTGAGGAGTGACCTTTATGAAAGTACTAATTATCTGGCGGCTGCTCACTGTTGGTGGAGTGAATGCCGGATGGAGAAATCGCGCAATCTATTTCAAAAAACATGGCATAGATACTGAATTCTTATATACAACTGACCATGGAGGACTTCATATTATGGAGGATGTTGCTCCAGTCTATTTGACAAAGGACAAGAAGGAAATTGTAAAAATTATTAAACAAGGTTCCTATGATGCAATTATTGTTGTAGATACAGCTGCTGCTTATAAGTGGATCCAAAAGGCAAACTATCAAGGTCCTGTCTTAATCGAGGCCCGTACACCCGAGCTAATCAAACTAATACCCCACTTGAAATCCTTTGAAGGAATAAATCCATTAACAATCATTGTACCATCACATTATCAAAAACGATTAGTTTCCATATTAACGGATTCCATCCCACGTAATGTTATTTACAATGGTGTGGATACATCTTTCTTCCGACCATTACCTGCTGAAGAAGTGGATGTTAAAAGCAAGCCAACGCTGACTGACGGCAAAAAAGTAATTGGATGGATTGGTAGATTAGATAAACGGAAAAATTGGCCAATGCTAGTCGAGATTGCCAAACAGATAAAAAATGAACGTAGTGATATTGAATTTTGGGTAATAGGCGGAGCACAAAGCATTCAACGCGAGGAATTTGCAAAAACCTGGGAGGAGGAGCAGCTTTCCGATATTATCAAGTGGTTCCCTGTCATTCCTTATCAGCAGATGCCTCATGTTTATGCAAAAATTCGCTCATCAGGTGGATGCACGTTAGCAACAACGAGGTCAGAATCCTTCGGAAACACCTTTATTGAATCAATGGTTTGCGGTGTGCCGGTTGTTGCCTCTAATATGATGCCTGTCACAGAGCTGGTTATTCATGGAGAAACCGGTCTTCTCTTTCGAGGACAAAATGTGCAGGATGCGATTAAACAAATCTATACTATTGTAGATAGCCCCCAACTACATCAAAGATTGTCCAATACGGCCATACAGCACACTCAGGAAAAGTTTGATATCCAAGTAGTGGCTGATCAATATATCAATCTATTGAAAAGTTTAGTACCGGTCAATCATAAGAGTATTGGCGAGGTGGATAACCATGATTGAACCAATTGCCTATCAGAAACAATTAGAGGGTAAATCCAATGCCCATTTAATTTCATTTAGTGATGGAAAGGATTATGTCGTTAAATATTTTCAACAGGGGTTCGAAAAAACATTACCTAATGAATGGATCTCTTATTGCCTGGCACGTTACCTTGGTTTGCCTATCCCATTTGCACGAATAATAGACATTCCGCAAAGCTTCTCTTCACAAATACCTGAACTGGCAGCAATGAACCACACCCCCCATCAATTTGCACTAACCTATATTCCTGATTGTTTAGATGGACACCAAGTTCTCAGAATACCCGAGATAACCAATTCAAATGAGCTGGCAAGTATCATTGTATTTGATTATTGGCTATATAACAGCGACAGAACGCGAAAAAATATCCTATTACAGGGTGAATCGGAAAATGCGTTCCGATTGTGGGCTATTGACCACGCAGAAGTATTCGGAACCTATAACTGGCAGCAGGATGAGCTTGAAAATCTGCCGACTGGCTTAATTAAAAGTGCTACGCATCAAATCATGGCTTCTTTTATTCCAGATGAGAAACAATTATTTGAACAAATAAATATTATCCAAACCATTCCAACCTTTTTAATTGAAGAGATTGTGTCCATGATCCCTGACGAATGGATGGTTTCAAAAGAAGAAAAAAAAGCAATGGTCAATTCATTGCTCGTTCGTCGAAAAAAAATCCTCCCAGACCTCATTCAAAAATTTGTTGATAAAATATATAGACCAATGCAGAATAATAATCCTTCATAAAAAGTGATGTATACTCAGGGTTTTCGATGGTTATTTTGCTATTAGAAAACCCTCTACTTCATAATCGCTTCAATTGTTACAACAAAAAGTACAGCTCGGGACTATATCTTGTTTACCATTTTTCGGACAAGTCCTCTCGTAAATCTAGATATCTTTCAAAATTTAGCATGATAGGCTACTAACGTGACCGGTACTTGTCTGAATGCATATAAAGGAATAAGGAATATAGAAATGGGGGCAGCTTATGAAAATTAAAAAAGCGATTATTCCAGCTGCTGGTCTTGGAACTCGTTTTTTACCGGCCACAAAGGCTCAGCCTAAAGAAATGCTGCCGATTGTTGATAAGCCTACTATTCAATATATCGTAGAAGAGGCGGTGGCTTCAGGAATAGAAGAAATTGTTATCATCATCGGCAGAGGAAAAAGATCCATCGAGGATCATTTTGATAAATCCTATGAGCTTGAAGATGCCTTATTAAAGAAAAAGCAGCTTGCTAGATTAGAAGAAGTACAAAAAATTTCAAACCTGGCTAATATTTATTATGTCCGCCAAAAAGAAGCAAAAGGCCTAGGCCATGCCATTTTATGCGCAAAAAGCTTTATTGGTGATGAGCCCTTCGCCGTATTGCTTGGCGATGATATAGTCAAGTCTGAAACACCGTGTTTAAAGCAAATGATTAATGTATTTGAATACTGTAACAGCTCATGTATTGCTGTCCAGGAAGTACCGGAAAACCAAGTTCATAAATATGGCATTATTAAGCCAAAGGGGACAAATATTGATCCAAATCTCTTCTACATTGATTCATTAGTAGAAAAACCTCAAAGAGAAGCTGCACCCTCCAATTATGCGATTATGGGAAGATATGTATTAAGACCTGAAATCTTTGATATCTTGTCAAAGCTGCCAATCGGATATAATAATGAGCTGCAGCTAACAGATGCCATTAATGAACTGAATAAACAACAGGCTGTATTAGCCTATAACTTCGAAGGTTCACGCTATGATGTTGGTGATAAAATCGGGTTTATTAAAGCAACATTGGATTTCGCTTTACAGCGTGATGACATTAAGGAAGAAGTTCTTTCCTATTTAAAAATGATTGCTGAAAAAGAGAATATGCTAAAGAAAGAGACTGATTGAAATGAAAATAGCCGTTTTGGGTACTGGTTATGTCGGTCTGTCAACTGGTGTTTGTTTATCGGAAATTGGCCATCATGTTATGTGCATCGATATTGATGAACAAAAAATTAACAAGCTCCGTCAAGGAATTTCCCCTATATATGAACCTGGACTGGAGAGTCTGCTTTCAAAAAACAATGCCGCGGGAACACTGCAATTTACGACCTCCCATCAAGAAGGAATAAAAAACGCAGAAATCATCATCATTGCCGTAGGAACACCACAGGGGGATGATGGTTCTGCTGACTTATCCTTTCTGGTGCAAGCTGCAAAAGACATTTCACCCCTTCTCAAACATGATGCCATAGTCGTGATCAAAAGTACCGTTCCGGTTGGTACAAATGATCTTGTCAAAAGCATAATTAGTAGTCATACAAACACCCCTTTTAAAATGGTTTCTAACCCTGAATTTTTAAGACAGGGTTCGGCTATAAAGGATACCATGAAGGCTGATCGAATTATCATCGGTGCTGAAGATAGTGCAGCCGCCTTGAAAATAAAAGAAATGTATCGTCCATTAAACGTTCCTATCCTTATGACCAATGTTAGAAGCGCAGAAATGATAAAATATGCTTCTAATGCATTTTTAGCAACTAAGATAAGCTTTATTAACGAAGTAGCGAATTTATGTGAAGCCGTAGGTGCAAATATTATCGATGTAGCTAATGGAATGGGGAAGGATAAACGTATCGGAGAAGCTTTTCTACAAGCGGGTATCGGATATGGCGGCTCCTGCTTTCCAAAGGATGTGAAAGCCTTGCTTCATACAGCAGGCTTACATGGAGTCAATTTTTCCCTATTAAAAGAAACAATTGCCATCAATGATGCACAGCAAAAGCTACTATTCACAAAAGCCCGCATCAGACTAAATCAACTAAAAGATAAAAAAATTGCTATGCTCGGCCTTTCATTTAAGCCTGAAACAGATGATATGAGAGAAGCTCCTTCCATCAAAATCGCCCGTCTATTGAGTCAAGAGAAAGCAAAGGTTGTTGCTTATGACCCGGTAGCGAAGGAAAATGCGAGGAGAATTTTAGGAGACACGATTGAATATGCTCGTTCAGTGGGTGAGGCAGTCGAAAATGCAGATGCAGTCTTTATTGTGACTGAGTGGAGTGAATTTAAGCAATTGGATTTGTCAGAAGTCACAAAACAAATGAAGCAGCCGATTATTTTTGACGGCAGAAATTGCTTTAATGAGGATCAAATTAGAGCGTGTTCAAAGATTGAATATTACCCTGTTGGAAAGCCGTCTATTGTGATTGGGTTAGAATAGAATTTAACTAATCATATAGTTATAAAAGCGAATCGTTCAATAAGAACGGTTCGCTTTTTTTATTGATAAAGTATTAAATAAACATATCAAGTATCAATACACCAGCAAGTCCAACTAGGGAAATAATCGTTACCATGATGGACCATGTTTTAATCGTTTTTCCAATTGTAAGATTAAAATATTCTTTATAAATCCAGAAACCAGCATCATTAACATGTGAAAAGGTAACGCTTCCAGCACCGGCCGCTAAAACCATTAGCTCTGGACTTGCACCAGTAGCTGCTACAAGAGGTGCAGCAATCCCTGCTGCTGTCATCCCTGCTACTGTTGCAGAACCGACTGCGATCCTTAGAATTGCAGCAATCAACCAGGTAAGTAACAACGGCGAAAGAGACGAGCCTGCCATGATATCGGAAATATATTTATCAATATGGCTGTCAATTAGTACTTGTTTGAACGCACCACCAGCCGCAATGATTAATAGTATCATTGCAATTCCACTTACAGCCTCACTAAGAGAATTCATAATTTCCGGCATTTTTTTACCAAGATTTAAACCAAAGGTAAAAATAGCTACTAAAACTGAAATGACAAGAGCCACATTCGCATTACCAATAAAATTAGTCACCGACGCAATTGCTGATTCAGGAGCAAATATTTCTACAATTGCCTGTATGGCGATTAAAATGACAGGTAAAAGAGCAGTTAAAAGACTGATTCCGAACTTTGGCAGTTCTTCTTCTTTAAACTCCTTAGGATTAAATAGGCCTTTTGGAATTTCAATTTCCAATGCTTCTTTCTTAAAAATCTTTGTATATACTGGACCCGCAAGAATAAATGCAGGAATAGCAATGATGATTCCTAAGATCATTGTTAAACCAATATTTGCACCAAACACATCTGCAACTGCAGTTGGACCCGGGTGCGGAGGTACAAATCCGTGCATCGTAATTAGAGCAGCAATTACCGGCATCCCGATATATAGTACGGGTACTCCAGCTGCTGTAGCAATTGTAAACACTAATGGAATTAAAACAACAACCCCAGTTTCAAAGAATAAAGCAATTCCAACAACAGCAGCAGTGATAACTGCAGCCAGTTGAATTCTTTTTTCTCCAAATGCTTTTATCAATGTTGTCGCGATACGCTGTGCACCGCCAGAATCGGTCATTAACTTACCTAGTATAGCACCAAAAATAATGATCATCGTAAGATGGCCAAGTGTTCCGCCTAAACCAGCTTCAACTGAATCAATTGCCTCAATGGGTGTCATTCCTTCTAGAATTCCTACCACTAAAGCAACGAGAATTAATGATACGAAAGCGTTTAATTTAAATCCCATCATTAACACTAACAATATAGCAACGCCTATTGTGACTGAGATAATTGGCATAGTAATCCTCTTCCTCTTTTAATATAAATAGAATAGATGATACGGCTAACCCCTATTGGTGTCTGACTCCAATAAAGAAATTTTCATCTTGAAGCTAGGTAATGTCCATGCTGTAAATTTTCTTTGAGCTCAAGACACCCTCAAAGGGTTAGCCGTTTTTCCCCAGATATGACGAAATCGTGTTTATTTCTTGCTTAACATTTCAACTACTTCTCTTAAATCTGTCTTTGTTCCTACATTCCCTGGAAAAATCACATAGGCCATACCAGGAAATTTGCTTTCAGTTCCAGTGGTCCAAACTGGAATTCCGGGTCTGACTTGTCCTGCTACTGTTGCTCTTTGAACTTCTAGTCCCTTTGTTCCGATATCGCTTGATGTAATTCCACCTTTGGCGATAATAAAGTTTGGTTTTACCTCTAATCTCTGCACGATGCTTGTTACAGCATCAGAAATTTGAACGGATAACTTTAATTCTTCTTCCTTCTTATTTTCGCCAAGGTCAAGTCTTTCACGTCTTGTATAAACTGCTACGTTCTTGCCTTCGCAAATCAAACCATTCGTTTCTTGAACAACTCTATCAAGTTCATGTTCGAACGCTTGAGGGTCTAATACGAGATGTACATTAAACTCAATAAACTCAAGGGCATCGGATTTTTTCAGTTCTTCTAATTGTTCTGTTGTTTTTTTAACGTGTGACCCAACAATGACTAAACCACCATGATTGGAATCTTCACTTACAAGCTCTTCTCTTGTTAATAATGCCTTGTCCGTAACACCGCCAATTACTTTCGTAAGTGCTGCTGCGCTTCGGAACATAAAGTTCTTTCCTTTATTCATAGCCCTAACTAAAGCAATGACAAATATTTTCACATCCACATAGTCCACTGCGTTCACAATGACTTTATTAAAGTTTTCCACTTCTAGTAATTGTTGTTCAATTGTTTCAATATCAAGGTTACGCAGACTTTCAAGTGTGATGTATGTCATGTCCGCTGCTTTATATTCACCCTGTGATTTTTCTTCTGCATATTCCCCCAAGTGGGATCTTGTATATCCAAACGTACGGTCCTTAGCAAATTCAGTCTCACCTGCAGGAACTAAATACTCATCCATTTGTACATAATGTACATTATCAATTGTGAAGCGGCCCCCTTCTTTAAAGAAAGGAATAATGACTTCACCGTCAAACCTATTATTTGAGCTTGCTTCAACTGTTTCCTTCAAAACCTTAGTTTCAAGTGGATAGTGTCCTCTTAAGGTAGAATCCCCACGGCTGATGATAGTGAAATCCTGATTGTTTTTCTTAGCTACTCTCACGATATTGGCTGCTATTTCCTGGTGTGCCTTTTCTGTCTCATCAGTAGTAAACCCGCGGGAGTTTGTCAAAATAAAAAACATGGAGTTTTCCTCAGCAAATCCTTTCTCAAGACTGTCCTCAGACCAATCAGTATATACGGAAATACCATGAACAGTTTGGACTCCTGTTGGGTCATCATCAAGTACAATAATCTTTTTATTAAGAGCCTGAAGCTGTTTTTCAATCAATTGATCTACTTCACTTATTTCCACAGGCTTTATATGACTAAATGCTTCTTCAATTAATCTTTTATTTTCATTCATCGCTTAGGCCTTCTTTACTTCAACATTCGCTAGTTTTTCATAATATTGAACAATGCCGCCATGATCATCCATAATTTTCCCATCAGCCTTTAGTGCATGGAAAATTTCAAGAAGATGACTTGATAATGGAAGCGGAACATCAATATCATGTGCGGTATCCATAACATTCGTAATATCCTTCATATTGATTGCCATTGTACCGCCTGGAACAAAGTTTCTTTCCAAAATTAGTGGTACCTTCGCATCAAGAACAGCACTTCCAGCAAGTCCGCCTCTAATAGCTTCATACATTTTTTCAATATTGATTCCTGCCTTTGCCGCTAATACTAATGCTTCAGACATTGCAGCAATGTTAAGGTTTACAATAATTTGATTGGCTAATTTTGCTGTAACACCGCAGCCGCTGTCACCAACTAATGTAACGGCCTTCCCCATATCATATAGCACAGGCTTCGCACTTTCGAAAAACTCTTCCTTACCGCCAACCATAATGGCCAATGTTCCGTTGATGGCTCCTGGCTCTCCTCCGCTTACAGGTGCATCTAAGAATCCAACGCCCTTTTTCGCTGCTTCTTCAGCTAGTTGTTTTGAAACGGTTGGTGTGATTGAACTCATATCAATAATGATAGAACCCTCTTTTGCACCTGCTAAAATACCATTTTCATCTAAAACAACGCTTTGTACATGCTTTGATGCAGGTAGCATTGTAATGATTATTTCACTATTTTCAGCTACTTCCTTAGCCGTTTGAGCAGCTGTTGCACCGGCTTCTACCAATGTCTTTACTGCTTCCTGATTTAGGTCAGTAACCGTTAATATATGCCCAGCCTTAATAAGATTTAATGACATAGGTTTCCCCATAATTCCTAGTCCGATAAAGCCTATTTTTCTTGCCATGTTGTTTCCCCCTAGCTAGTTAAATAGATTAATGTTTTAAGAGTTGGACCGCCTTAGAAAGCTATCCAATATTTTATAATTTCTGTAAGCAATCGCTTACAACTTGTTTACAAAAATTATTGTATACTAATTTTTATTTTTTGTATACATTTTTTCGTATTTTTGTATACATTTTTTATTATTTTGTACTCGGGTGTATTTTTTCTGTTTATTTGGTACTATATAGATTAGGATGAATATTGAGGTGAATTTTGTGCTTGAAAGTAATGGCTCCCGTCCAGCTTACCATCAATGCTATGAAGTCCTTAGGGATCGAATATTAACAGGTGAAATTCCGGGCGGTACAAAAATTGTAGAAGAAAAGCTTGCAGCTGAATTAGGTGTAAGCAGAACCCCCATACGGGAATCTATACGGAAATTAGAAAATGAAGGATTAATCGTAAAGAAAAAAGTCGTTAAGCCAACTGAAAAGGATTTACGCAATATGTTCCAGGTTCGGATTCTCCTTGAAGGGTATTCGGCAAAATGTGCTGCCACCTTCTTAAAAGATAAAGAAATAGAGAAGCTCTATGAATATGTTAAGATTGGAAAAACTGGAACAAAAGAAGAAATCATGAATGCTAACGAGCGTTTCCATAATGACATTGTAAGTGCCAGCAATAACCCCGTTATGATCGATATTATTGATCGAATGCAGGCCATAATTTATCTATTTAGAAAAACAGTTGTTATTTATAATCGCCCTCATTTGATCGAAGAGCATGAAGAAATTTATCATGCTATTCTTGCGAGGGATGGTGAAACAGCAGAATCACTGATGAAAAAGCATTTGGAGACTGATTTAAACTTTTACCTTCATGTCATTAGTAACCAATAATTACGTTAAATTTTTATAAAAAAAATGCACAGGAGATTTCATAAGAAGTCGCCTGTGCATTTTTTATTTTCCAGATAATAAACGAACGAATTTTGTCATTACTGGCTCCATTGCCAACTGCATTTCTGACATGATAGTAGAAAGATGTGCCATTTGCTTTTTCTCAATAGATTTCATTAAAAAAGAAACAGCAGCCATCGAAACCTCTGTATTTACATTTACTTTGCATATTCCCAACTGTATAGCTTTCTTTAAAATGTCTTCCGGCGTTCCAGATCCTCCATGAAGTACTAGAGGGATATTAACTGCTGTACGAATTTCATCTAAAAGCGCAAGGTCAATCTTTGCTTCACCTTGATACATTCCGTGAACAGTCCCAATAGCGGCTGCCAAAAAGTCAACGCCTGTAGCAGCAACAAATTCTTTAGCTGATTGCGGGTCTGTCAATGTTCCATTCCCTTCTTCCTCATCCGAGAATGCCCCCCTAGCGACAGATCCAATCTCAGCTTCGACTGAGACTCCCGCCATATGTGCAATTTCTACAATCTCTTTTGTATAGGCTATATTTTCCTCAAGTTCAAATTTTGAACCATCATACATAACAGATGTAAAACCGCATCGAATCGCACGAATAATGGATTCTTTTTCATAAGCATGGTCCAAATGAAGGGCAACTGGAATGTGTGCTTTATCGGCCATTGCTTTAACTAATGCAGCAAACCCTTCAACGCTACTGTAGAAAAGTATCTTTCACCTAAAGCAATAATGACAGGCTGACCTTCCTTTTCTGCAGCCGTAATTGCAGCTTGAACTGTTTCTAAGTTATAAACGTTAAATGCTGCCACTGCATATTTATTCTTTTGAGCATTATGTAAAATTTCTTTAGTATTCACTAGCATTTTTATTAGCTCCTTTAATTGATAAGATTGCGCTAGAATAATTGTATACAATTTTTTATTTTTTGTATACATTTTATTTTTTAACATACATAATCAATTTTAACGAAAATTGAGTTGTAGCTTTACAAAACCGAATTTTAAATTATAATAAATTTAATTTAATAATTATTATAAATAAAACCTCTAGTCTATTGACTAATTAATGAAACAACTGAGAAAGAAACTCAATTTGTTCACACTCATTCAAATATTGTACGCCATTAAAATAGTATAATAAGGTTATTAACAAATAAAGGAGGACTATATTCATGATATTAGATGGAGAAATCAAAACACAATTATCTCAATATCTTCAGCTTATGGAAGGTGAAGTACATATTAAAGTAAGTGTAGGAGCGGATGATGTTTCACGGGATATGACAGCGTTAGCAGATGAACTAGCGGCTATGTCTACAAATATAAAGGTAGAGAAAGCAGAATTAGAAAGAACACCTAGTTTTAGTGTGAATCGCCCTGGTGAAGACACTGGAATCACATTTGCCGGCATCCCGCTTGGTCATGAGTTTACTTCATTAGTATTAGCCCTGCTGCAAGTGAGCGGCAGAGCCCCAAAAGTGGATCAGAAGGTCATTGATCAAATAAAAGCAATCAAGGGTGAATATCATTTTGAAACCTATGCCAGCTTAAGCTGCCATAATTGTCCTGATGTTGTTCAAGCCCTTAACGTGATGAGTCTCCTTAATCCAAGCATCACTCATACGATGATTGATGGTGCTGTATATAGAGAGGAAGTCGAAGCAAAGGATATTATGGCTGTACCTACTGTACATTTAAATGGGGAATTCTTTAACAGTGGCCGTATGTCACTGGAAGAAATTCTTGTAAAGCTTGGCAGCGGACCAGATGCTTCGGAGTTTGCGAATAAAGAACCTTATGATGTTCTCATTGTCGGGGGCGGACCTGCAGGCGCGAGTGCTGCCATTTATTCAGCACGTAAAGGAATCCGTACTGGGATTGTTGCAGACCGTTTTGGAGGACAAGTATTAGATACAGTAGGAATTGAAAACCTAATAACAGTAAACTACACAGAAGGCCCAAAACTAGCAGCTACTTTAGAAGAACATGTGAAACAGTATAATGTGGATATTATGAATTTACAGCGTGCTAAAGGTTTAGAAAAGAAAGACTTTATTGAAGTTGAGTTAGAAAATGGCGCAGTTCTTAAAAGCAAAACAGTTATCCTTTCTACAGGTGCCCGCTGGCGTACTGCCGATGTACCTGGAGAAGCAGAGTACAGAAATAAAGGGGTTGCTTATTGTGCACACTGTGATGGTCCATTGTTTGCTGGGAAACATGTTGTCGTTATTGGGGGCGGAAATTCCGGGGTTGAAGCAGCGATTGATTTAGCAGGTATCGTTAAGCACGTTACTCTACTGGCTAGATCTGAAGTGAAAGCAGACCCTGTACTGCAGGATCGCGTGCGTAGTCTTCCTAATGTGACGATTATCGAGCAAGCCCAAATTAAAGAAATCACCGGTGAGGACAAAGTAAATGGTGCTACCTACATCGACCGTAAGACTGGTGAAGAACATCATATTGAGCTACAAGGAGTATTTGTTCAAATTGGTACGATACCAAATACTGAATGGCTCCGTGGTACCGTTGAACTTAATCGTATGGGTGAAGTGATTGTAGATAAATCTGGTTCAACGAATATTCCTGGTGTATATGCAGCAGGAGATTGTACAGATACTAAATTTAAACAAATCATTATTTCAATGGGATCAGGGGCAACAGCCGCCTTGGGAGCCTTTGAATATTTGATTAGAAACTAATTTTAGAGGCCACTCTTCATTTATTATAGAATAGATGAAGAGTGGCTTATTTCATTATTATTTGTTGCCAAAAGGTGCAATGATTCCTTGGTACCCAAAATAAATAATCAAGCAACAAGGATGTCCCATACAGTCATGCCTAAAAAAATCATACTGCTATAGATTAAAAACATCTCCGTTAGATCAATACAAATTGAACTTTTTAATTCCATAAAAAAACACTCTTATTGTTGTTGTGTCAACATTAAGAGTGTTTTATATTCTGATATATGTAATATCTAAGGATACCGGTGGTCGGGGTCGAACCGACACTCCAGAAGGAACACGATTTTGAGTCGTGCGCGTCTGCCAATTCCGCCACACCGGCCTAATTTATGATGATAAAAATGGAGGCGGCAACCGGATTCGAACCGGTGGTAAAGGTTTTGCAGACCTCTGCCTTACCACTTGGCTATGCCGCCAAAAATAAATGGAGCGGAAGACGGGATTCGAACCCGCGACCCCCACCTTGGCAAGGTGGTGTTCTACCACTGAACTACTTCCGCGAAATGGCTGGGCTAGCTGGATTCGAACCAACGAATGACGGAGTCAAAGTCCGTTGCCTTACCGCTTGGCTATAGCCC
>NZ_JBHZRC010000020.1:0-55349 GCF_043641075.1 Niallia oryzisoli
ATCAGGTTGATAGGTTTGGGGTGGAAGCGTGGTGACACGTGGAGCTGACAAATACTAATCGGTCGAGGACTTAACCACAATTGTCTGCGAAGGCGTTTAGGCGCTGCAGCTGATCAATAAAAATGATATTTTGCTTCTTATTTGACTTCTATTTAGTTTTGAAAGAATGTTATACAAGTCTGGTGACAATGGCGAGAAGGTCACACCCGTTCCCATCCCGAACACGGAAGTTAAGCTTCTCAGCGCCGATGGTAGTTGGGGCAAGCGCCCCTGTGAGAGTAGGACGCCGCCAGGCAAACGAAGAGTACCTTAACTAGGTGCTCTTTTTTTTATGCAGAAAAGGAGTTTTTCGGGTAAAGTAAAAGTGGATACATATTACTCACTTACTAAAATTAATATATTCTGTACATAATGAGAATAGAAATTGGGCACTGCGTAGAGAGGAGCATACATAATGAATGAAGTACTAGCAACACTTACCTTTCATTTTGAAAACAAACGAAATGAGCAAAATGCGGAGCCGATGAAAAAGTATATGAAAAATTTGTTTCCCTTTCTTGGGATTAAAACACCTGAAAGGAACAAGCTGACAAAGCTTTTTTATCAGCAAAGTGGCATATTAAAGTTAGATTTTCAACATGATGTTGTACTCGAGCTATGGCAGCAGCCTGAAAGGGAATATCAATATGCGGCCATTGATTATATAGGAAGGTCGTTAAAGAAGCTTGTCAAAGAGGATCTTCCGTTTTTTGAGAAACTGATTACAACGAAATCGTGGTGGGATACAGTGGATATGCTTGCACAGAAGCCGGTCGGAACCATTGCTGAAAAATACCCTGAGGTCATAACGGAGAGTATTGATAGCTGGGCAATCAGCGAGAATTTATGGCTAAGACGAACTGCTCTATTGTTCCAGCTCAAGTACAAAGGCAATACAAACGAAGTGTTGCTATACCGTTATATTGAAAGCAATGCTGAAAGTAAGGAATTTTTTATCCAAAAGGCCATCGGCTGGGCCCTTCGTGAATATTCAAAAACACACCCGGAATCGGTTAGAGAGTTTATCAACAGCCACTCATTGGCACCATTAAGCATAAGGGAAGGAAGTAAATATTTACCGTAAAAGAATTTGCAACTTATGAAGTCGTTTGAATAGATTATTATGATGGCTCTTTGTATAATGGTAGTCACACAAGTTACAACTTGTAGTTTCTCTAAATAAAAAATGAATGACCAAGAAGCATTTTCTTAATCTGGGAAGGAGAATGATCCATGGTGAAAAAGAAAGAACATGAAACAGAAGCAGTTGGCAATTTATTAAGTACAATCAGAGTGAAGCTTGAAACGATGCCTGTCCGTAACAGCAAAATCATGAAGAGCTTTGAAATCCTGGATCGACTCGAAACATTGATTGGTAAGCAGCAAGATAAACTAGCGATAGAAAGCTCTGTAAATTTTCTATCATCCATTACACTGGCACCTATTAAGCCGGAAATTAATCAATTGAAGCAGCATTTAAGACTTGGTTTTGAAAGATAGATTTTTTTGGAAAAGCCTAAGCGAAGCGTTCTAATATAAAAAAAGTGGGGTTGTCATTGAGACAGCCCCATTTTTATTAAAATTTATATGTCCAGAATCGCTCTGTATTTATTCTTGTTAATACTTCAAGGTCACCTTGTTGATACTTTTCCTTCATATTCGCTACCATCAATTGTGCCTGTGAGGCATGTGATAAGATAGCGTCCATTTTCGTTTGTGCCACCTTGCTTACGTCATATACGATATCTGCTTGACCAATTTCCTCTTCACAGCCATGGGCAAAAGCAATGCAGTGCAGCTTCGGTCTTTTGCTCGCTGGTATTCGTTCCAACGTTTTTACTACAGCTGCCCCTGTTGCATCATGATCAGGGTGAACAGCATAACCAGGATAAAAGCTGATGACTAACGTTGGATGTACTTCCTCAATAATGGAAGTGAAATCTTGAATCAGCTTCTCCTCGTCCTCAAATTCAACCGTTTTATCGCGGTATCCCAGCATTCTTAAATCTTGAATCCCCAGTACCCTTGCCGCATTCTGCAGTTCCTTTTTCCGGATTAACGGCAATGACTCACGGGTAGCAAATGGCGGGTCACCCAAGTTACGGCCCATCTCACCGAGTGTTAAACAAGCATAGGTGACAGGAGTTCCATTTGCAATATGAGCGGCAATGGTTCCGGACGCACCGAATGCTTCGTCGTCAGGGTGGGGAAGAACAACTAAGACATGCTGTTCTTTTTCCATTTTATCCATTCAATCTAGCTCCTTACTATTGTTTTTTTACTCCGTCGTTCAAGTTATATACATAAGTTCGTGGCGATTTCGCCTATAGTTTGAGCGGTCATTTATTCAAAGGGCTTTAAGCTAATTTCAAGGCAGACAGCAAGTTTTCCTTGATAGTCATGGCCTGCTAATAGCAATCTCCCATCTGAGTCTACCTCAAAATGTGTAATACCTTCTGCATAAATCCAGCCAATTTGCGTTTTTAGGCCAACTCGGTAAGAAGGGCCGGTTCCTGCAATCTTTCCTCTCTCATATTGAACAAGTGCATTACGGATATAGGCTCCAGAGGAGAAGACTTTCTCATCGAAATGAGAAGCATATGCACCAGCAGTCGTTTCAAGATGAAGGTACACTTCCTGATTAGCATTTTTATCTATTTCTTTTTGGACTGTTTCTACGATAACTGGTTCCATTTTTTCAGCCTCCTTTCCCTTTCAGAATGGTTCATGAAAAAAACGATAGTTTTATCTTACTAAAAATGTGGCAGAAAAGCGAAATTTTAAGCTTGAATTTATGAGATGGAGGATTGATTCGTTCTTCCATAAAGGCGATGAAAGACAGAATTTAAGGGAAACACATGTTAGTTGTCCCTCATAACTGCAGTGAAGTACAAAAGGCGGGAAAGATCCACGAAAAATGTCCTTCAAAGGGCGTCTGAAGGACAAAATGTTGGGAGAACGGGCGTAAAATGTCCTTCATGGGACGTTTGAAGGACAAGAGGCGGGATATATCCGCATAAAATGTCCTTCATGAGCTGTCTGAAGGACAAAAGATAGGAAAAGTCCACAAAAAATGTACCTCAAAGGGTGTTTGAAGGACAAAACCCTGGCGCTATTTAAACAATAAGTCCTTCATCACTAGGATGAAGGACTTTCCCTCTATGAAATCTTCACTAATATTCTTCCACGTGCCTGGGCCTTTAATAGAATAGGGAGATTCTTCGGAAGCTCCTCAAGTGTAATTTCCTTTTGAATATTTTGTAACAGGTTTTCCGGTTTTAATTCGTCTGCCATACGATTCCAGACCTTTTCCCTGATCTCCATTGGGCAGTAAACAGAGTCAATGCCAAGCAAATTCACGCCGCGGAGGATAAAAGGAAAAACAGATGTTGGCACATTGCCGCCGCCTGTTAAACCGCTCACAGCAACAGAACCGCCATATGAAATTTTACTGATAATAGCAGCCAATGTTTCACCGCCGACAGGGTCAACGGCACCTGCCCATAGCTGTTTATCGAGCGCTTTGATTTTACCGTTATGTACATCTTCACGAGAAATCACTTCTGAAGCACCTAACGCACGTAGAAATTTATGCTCCGATTCTTTGCCGGTGCTTGCGACAACAGAATAGCCTAATTTGGCAAGCATTGAAACAGCTAAGCTGCCGACACCGCCGGTTGCACCTGTCACAAGGATTTTTCCTTTTTCAGGAGTCACCCCGTTATCCTCAAGTCTTTGGATAGAAAGTGCTGCAGTTAATCCAGCAGTTCCATACACCATAGCTTCCCGCAATGTCAGTCCTTTAGGAAGCGGGACAATCCAATCTCCAGGGATGCGAGCATACTCACTGTATCCCCCGAAATGGGACACACCGATTTCATAGCTTGTCGCAATTACTTCATCTCCCTCTTTAAAGCGGGGGTCTGAAGAGGTAACAACCGTACCAGCTAAATCAATCCCAGGTACAAATGGATAGGAACGGACAATTTTACCATCCGGTGTTGATGCTAACCCGTCCTTGTAGTTAATGCCGGAATAGGCTACCTTAATCAGTACGTCAGCCTCAGGTAATTCCTGCAATGTAACGTCCTTAATTGATACGCTGAAATCAGCTTCTTTTTTATCAACGATTAATGCTTTGAATGTTTCTGCCATCATGATAGCTCCTTTATTTTGAATCATGCTGAAAGGGCTTTCGAATTGCTACTGCCTTTTTCATTGCCAGGATTATTCCTCCAATGCTGTAAAGTTTCGTGGGCAATGTCTTATGAACCTTTTCCTCAAGTGCTAAGCTTATCAATTTTCGACAAACTGCCACAATTTTTTATGATTCCCTTCAGCAAAGCATTTTTTCCTATTCCATTATATCAATAAACTGCCCTTGGACAATGAGTAGAATGCTTTTATTTCTTGCTGTAAAAGTGAGATTTATTTTGTCAAAGGGTGGTTTTGTTCACAGGAAAGCCATATTCACCTTTTTTGGGGTGATAAATGTTACTGTCCATGCAGGAAATTAGCATTAGGATAGTGGTATGGGATTCCAATAAAGCATTTATCCACTGTTATAAAACAGGAAGGTATGGAATCTCAAACATAAAAAAGGAACCCATATTGGCAGTTATTTTCTTATAAAAAAACGCTGACAGGGCTGACCATTTCATTTTTAAGAAATGAAAGAGGTGAAGGATATGCACAGAAAGAGTTGTCCGGAGGAGTATCCCATTACGCTTATAGTGAATGGATATGAAGTAGCAGTATTTCAATTAACCAATCAGGATTTAGAGGACTGGGCTTATGGATACTTGTTTTCTGAAGGCCTGATTGAACATAGGAATGATATTCAGTCGCTTAAAGTCGATTCTGACTTTGGCGCCATTCGTGTTGTATTAGAGAGTGAAATGGACGCTGAGAAAATGCTTACAAAGAAAAAGCATTATACGGCAGGCTGTGGAAGAGGGGTCACCTTCTTTTCAATGACAGACGTCAAAAACTTCACGAAGGTTCAAAGTAAAAAAACATATAAGCTGAGTTACCTGTTAAAAATGCGGGCTGAATTCGCAAAAAACTCACCGCTTTATTTGGAAACAGGCGGCATGCATGGGGCTTGTATTGTAAATGAATCAGGGGACATGGTCATTCGGGAGGATATTGGCCGCCATAATGCGGTAGATAAAGTGATCGGCCACGCGGTAAGACAGGGTCTGAATCCAAAGAATTTAATTTTGCTGACAACAGGAAGAGTTTCTTATGAAATGCTCTCAAAGGCAGCTAAATTTGGATTTTCTATGATCGGCTCAAGAACAGCAGCGACAAAACAGGCCATCCAGCTGGCAAAGTACTTAAATATTGAGCTGGTAGGCTATTTACGGGGAAAAATGGCCATTGTCTATACATCAAAAGGCAGGGTCATCGATGATGTCACAGATCAGACGGGAACTCAACCTAATCTAAGGGTTCTACCATAAATGGGTTATTGAAAACTACTATGAGGTTCATTAAGTTAGGGGGAAAAGAAGCATGGAAGTAACCAGAAGGCAGTTTCTAAAAATATCTGGTGCCATGGCAGCAACACTTGCAGTTGTTGAGCTAGGCTTTGATGATAAAAAAGCAAAAGCAGCTTCAGGCAAGTTTAAAATTGCTCAATTAACACCAACGCCGACTATTTGTCCGTTTTGTGCAGTTGGATGTGGGATCCTAGTATATGCAAGTGAAACAGATGTTGTCTATACAGAAGGGGACCCGGATCATCCGATTAATGAAGGTACCCTTTGCAGTAAAGGGACAAATATCCGTCAGAAATATACAACAGATAAACGTTGGACAACACCAATGTACCGTGCACCGGGAAGCGATAAGTGGGAAGAAGTAGATTGGGAGTTTGCAATTGATAAAGTGGCACAAAGAATTAAAGAAACACGTGACCATACCTTTATTCATGAGGAAAACGGTGTGATTGTCAATCGAACAGATTCAATCGCTTATTTAGGCGGTGCAGCGCTGGATAACGAGGAATGTTATTTAGTGCAAAAGCTAATGCGCGGTGGTTTAGGACTATCCTATATAGAACACCAGGCCCGAATATGACATAGTTCAACGGTTGCCGGTCTGGCACCTTCGTTCGGTCGTGGAGCAATGACAAACCATTGGAATGATCTTCAATATGCAGATGTGCTTTTGGTTATTGGAGCAAACCCTGCTGAGAATCATCCAATCAGTTTTAGATGGATTACAAAAGCAAAGGAACATGGCGCGAAGCTGATTTCAGTTGACCCGCGTTATACTAGAACCTCACAAATGGCAGATATCTATGGCCAGCTTCGTTCCGGAACAGATATTGCGTTCGTGGGCGGAATGATTAAATATATTTTAGATAATGAGCTTTACCATAAAGAATATGTTGCCTCTTATACAAATGCTGCTTATCTTGTAGCTGACACATACAACTTCGAGGATGGTATGTTCAGCGGATATAATGAATCAACAAGAAGCTATGATAAGAAGCAATGGGCATTTCAAACAGATGAAGAGGGAAATGTTTTAACTGACCCAACATTAAGTGATCCACGCTGCGTACTTCAGCTGATGAAAAAGCATTATGAACGCTATGATGTGGATACAGTTGTTGGTGTAACAGGAACAGATAAGAAAACGTATTTAGAGATCTGTAAAACATTCGCAGGTACAGGCCAAGCAGGAAAAGCCGGCACCTTGCTTTATGCAATGGGAGGTACGCAGCATACGGTTGGTTCGCAAAACGTACGTATCTTTGCTGTTTTACAGCTTCTACTTGGAAATATTGGTATTTCCGGCGGCGGTGTTAACGCACTTCGCGGGGAATCAAACGTACAAGGTTCAACGGACTTTGGTCTTCTGTACCATAACGTTCCTGGATACATGGAAGTACCGACATCATCAGATACAACGTATCAAGGCTTCCTTGATCGTATCACTCCGAAGTCAGGTTATTGGGTGAATAAGCCGAAGTTTTATACAAGTATGCTGAAGTCACTTTATGGCGAAAGTGCAACGGCCGAAAATGAATTTGGCTACCACTGGATGCCAAAGATTGCTGCAAGTAAGAACTATTCCTATTTGCGCCTATTCGATGCGATGTACCGTAAAGAGCTTGAAGGGATGATCTTATTTGGTTCAAACCCTGTTGTTGGCGGTCCGCATGCAAGTGAAGGAAGAAAGTCATTAGCAAATTTGAAATGGCTTGTTGTGTGTGACCTTTGGGAAACTGAAACGGCGGCATTTTGGCAGGAGGAAGCGGGCTCAGACCCTAAAAAGGTGCAAACCGAAGTATTCTACTGGCCTGCCTGTGGATCAATGGAAAAAGAAGGTTCTATTTCAAACTCAGGCCGCTGGATGCAATATCGCTGGGAAGCAATTAAACCAAAAGGGCAATCCAAAACAGATTTGCATATTTTACATCTGCTTGCACTTCGTCTAAAAGAGCTTTATCAAGACAGTGCAAAACCAGCAGATATGCCGATCAAGGCACTCACATGGAATTATGGACCTGATAAGCACCATCCGGATCTTGATTTGATTAATAAAGAAATTAATGGTTATGACATGGTCACAAAGCAGCAGATTAAGGGCTTTGGTGATTTGAAAGATGATGGGTCTACATGCAGTGGTAACTGGATATACTGCGGCTTCTATCCAGGGAATGAAAACTTGGCAAAACGCCGTGACAATACAAATGAAGGCATGAGCAATTTCTTAAATTGGGCTTATGCTTGGCCGATGAACCGTCGTATTCTATATAACCGTGCAAGCGCCGACTTGAATGGAAAAGCATGGAGTCAGGACCGAATCGGAATTCAATGGGATGCCGTTCAAGGAAAATGGACAGGCTTTGATGTTCCTGACTTTGTTGCAACAAAGGGTCCGGACGATCCAACCTTTATTGATCCATTTATCATGATGGAAGGCGGAAAGGGAGCTCTTTACTCACCTAAGATGAACGAAGGCCCATTCCCTGAACACTATGAACCATATGAAAATCCGATTTCAAATGCTTTCTCAAGCGTTCAATTAAACCCTGCTGTACAGTTTGGTGAAGAGAAGCTGAGCATCAAAGGAGATGCTTCCAAATACCCGATTATTGCTACAACCTACCGTGTTTCCGAGCATTGGCAGTCAGGAACAATCACACGCAATATGCCGTTTCTTGCTGAGCTTGCACCGCATATGTTTGTTGAAATCAGTGAAGAGCTAGCAAAGGAAAAGGGTATTAAAAATAAAGATAAAATTATCATTTCGACGGTCCGTGATGAAATCGAAGCTTACGCAATGGTGACAAAGCGGTTCAAACCATTCAAGTTGAAGGACAAAACGGTTCACCAAATCGGAATGATATGGCAGTACGGCTTTAAAGGAATTGCAAAGGGTGCGATTGCAAACCGTTTAACTCCACATATTGGGGATGCAAACTCATTTATTCCAGAATATAAGGCGTTCCTATGTGATGTTAGGAGGGCTAAATAATGTCAGATTATGTAAAGTTTGTTGATGTGACGAAGTGCGACGGTTGCCGTGCCTGTATGGTAGCCTGTAAAAACTGGAATGACCTTCCTGCTGAACCAGAGGAGTTTCACGGAAGTATTCAATCACATGCAGGATTGACTGCAAATACTTGGAATGTAATCACCTATGATGAGCATGAAAGAAGTGATGGCAGCTTTGACTGGCTGTTCCGCCACTCTGCTTGCTTACACTGTAATACTGCGGGCTGTGAGATGGCATGTCCTGAAAATGCCATTAGCACAACAAAATTCGGTTCTGTTGTGATTGATCATGATAAATGTGTTGGCTGCGGCTATTGCGTACAAGGCTGTTACTTTGATGTGATTCAGCTTGCTACTTACAAAGATAAGAAGGGCAAGGAATACCGTTTAGCACAGAAATGCGATCTTTGTACAAGCCGCCTTGAAAACGGACTGCAGCCGGCATGTGTTACAGCCTGTCACACAGACTGCCTTGTATTTGGTAAGAAGGATGAGGTTCTTCGCGATGCAAAAGCTCGTTTAGCAAAGGTAAAAGAACGTTATCCAAATGCAAATATTTATAACCCGCAGGGAATTGACGGAACAACAACGGTATATCTTTTAGCAGAAAAGCCGTCTGTGTATGGACTTCCTGAAGATCCACAGGTAAAGCTGTCTCAGGTCATCTGGAAGGACTGGGCCCAGCCATTAGGTAAGCTCGCGGTTGGAGCAACTACATTTGGGGTTCTTAGTGCAATGGCAGTACAGGGTGCATTAAAACTGAAGAATAGAGGAAAGGAAGGTGAAGACCACCATGAAGGATAATCTGATGCAAATTGTAGATCTGATGAAGAACAAGGAAAAAAGAAAAATAAAAGATGGCAAGGTTAAACGCTTTACCATCCATTTTCAAATCTTTCACTGGGGGTTTGCAGGAGCCTACTTTGTTCTCTATTTATCAGGGCTAGCGATGTACACGGAGTTCTTTGACTGGCTGTATATATTATTCGGCGGCCCAGCAATGGCTCGTATCATTCATAGAGTTGCAGCCGTTATCTTTATCCTCATGCCAATCTATATGCTTGTTTTTGATAGAAAAAGCATGTCTTTATGGTTAAGAAATGCCTTTAAATGGGGCAAGCATGACATTAAATATTTAATGAACTTCCCATTTGATATGTTCGGCTTTAAAACAAAAAATCCGCCACAGGACTTCATCAGCGGCGGGGAAAAGTTAAATTCTCTCATGCAAATTGCAACATTCTTTATGTTTGTTGGATCAGGTATTGTCATGTGGTTCCCAGGTTATTTCCCAGGATGGGTGATTGATTGGTCCTATCCAATGCATAATATTGCGTTAGGTTTATCCTTGATGGTGGTAGTCGGACATATTTACTTATCCAGTTCGAATCCATCATCAAAGGCATCACTAGAAGGAATGACAACAGGCTGGGTTTCTGAGGACTATGCGAAGCATCACCACACAAATTGGTATAATGATATCGTTGAAGAAGAAAAGAAGCTTGATTTGGATCCTAAAAATGATCACCATAAAGGTGCATAATTAAAGAGTATAGAGTTAACTTAAAAGAGAATAAAGTAATTTTATAAAGAAAGAGAGGCTGACTCGTAGGAAGAAAGGTCAGACCCCCACAATACAATATCTAGGCATCAACAATTGGTTCCATTCTAGATATGTTTGTTTGTGGGAGTCAGGCAGCATTCTGAGTCAGTCTCTTTTATTTTGCGAAAGAATAACATGGGGTGAAGAATAGATGAAAACAGAAATTATCAGTCCGGAATATATGAAGCTGCAAGAGGAAATTAGCGTATTATATACACGATGGGTGGGGGCTTTATCACAGCAAACGATTGTGGAAAAAGAGAAACTAGATGTGAAGCAATTTCCGCTTCTTCCACAGATTGATTTACAGTTTAATGAAAAGGATTATCATTCTTTTTTACAGGACCTTTTTCAAGTCCTAAAGGAAAATAAACCGGAATTAAGCGAGGATTTAGCTAAAATCGAGGCTGGGTTAGACGATGAAACATTAACAAAATGGTTTCATGAAGCACTAATCGTCAATACGTATTATTTTGCTGACTGGGCTGAGAAACACCTTGTGCCTGAATGGCTGCCATTATATGCAGCCGAGCATGCCGTACGACCTTATTTGCAGAAATCTGCCATTGAGCTAAAGGATGAGCTTCCGAAGCAGGGTCATGCGGGTGGCTGCCCATGCTGCGGTGAGCCAGTACGTTTGGCGCTTATCAATAAAGATGGAAAAAAGGCGCTGCTCTGTCCGCGATGCCATACAAAATGGGAGCAGAAGAAGATTGCCTGCGCACACTGTGGATCTGATGCACAGGGTGAAGTAGTTGTATTAAAGCTTGAAGAGGATGAGCGTGCGGAAATTTATGCATGTAAATCATGTAAAGGGTATACTAAAGTAATTGATACTAGAAAAATGCTTGAGGTGCCTGCACCGGAAATTCTCGATTTACAAACGATTCATTTAGACTATATTGCGCAGGAAAATGGCTACGGATTAGCAGAAAACGAAAAGCATTAAGAGGTGAAGTGAAGTGAAGACAACGGCAATCATCCTTGCTGGGGGAAAATCAAGCAGAATGGGTACGAATAAGGCACTGCTTACACTAAATGGGAAAACCGTGATTGAAGGGATTGCGGAAAGCCTAGAAAAGACGGCAGATGAACTGCTTATTGTGACAAACACACCTGACGATTACAAATTTCTGCACCTGCCCATGACAGAGGACAAATGGAAGGGCATGGGGCCCCTTGCCGGGATTGAGGCCGGATTGTCTGCTTCGAAAACAGAGCATAATTTGATTGTGGCCTGTGATATGCCGTTTATCTCTGTTGATCTAGGGACCTATTTATTATCCTGTTTAGAGGACTACCAAGCGGCTGTACCGGAAATATCCGGACGGCTGCATCCTCTTTTTGCGGCTTACCGGAAGGATGTTAAGGGAGCCGTGACAAAAGCACTCGATGAAAACCAGCTGCGTATTAGACACTTTTTACATAGTATTCATGTTAAAATAGTAAAGAATGATTTACTAGAATCACTCGGTTTGCCTGATGAAGAGATTTACTTTTTTAATATGAATGACCGTAATGAATACGAGAAGGCGTTTACTATGTCGAAAAGGATAGGTAGTGAGATAGATGAAGTTTTTTCAGGTGAAAACAGTTGAGGAGACCTTTTCTCTCATTGAAGAAATGATCAAACCTCTAACAGAAAAAGAAACAAAGCCGCTACATGAAGCGCTAAATTACATATTGGCCGAGGATATTACGGTCAAGGAAAATGTACCGGCATTTCGCCGTTCGTCTGTGGACGGTTATGCTGTGAAGGCAAAGGATACATTTGGTTCATCGGAAAGCATGCCTGGATTTTTAACGGTAGCTGGTGAAGTGAAGATGGGAGAACAGCCGGAAAAGGCTCTAGCTGACGGTGAAGCCATCTATGTTCCGACAGGTGGAATGCTTCCAGATGAAAGTGATGCTGTCATTATGATCGAGCATTGCGAGGATTTAAGCGGGCTGTTGAATCTGTATCGCCAGGTCGCGCCAGGGGAAAATGTGATTTCCATCGGTGAGGACTTAAAAGAAGGTGAACAGCTTTTAACAGCAGGCATGAAGCTGCGTTCGCAGGAATTAGGAGCCTTGGCTTCACAGGGAATTAGAGAAGTAACCGTCTACCGGAAGCCTGTAATCGGTTATCTTTCCACAGGTGACGAAATTGTGCCGATTGAAACGCAGGAGCTTGCAATTGGACAGGTTCGTGATATGAATGGGATTACGATTGGCTCCCTTGTTTCTGAGTGGGGTTGTGAGTTTATTTATGGCGGAATTATCGAGGACAGCCGTGAAGAGCTGGAAAGACAGGCACAGGAAATGCTTGAGAGGGTGGACTGCTTGATTTTATCAGGCGGAAGCTCGGTTGGTACGAAGGATTATTCCGTAGAGGTCATCGATTCCCTTGGAACACCCGGTGTATTTGTCCACGGGGTATCGATTAAACCGGGGAAACCGACCATTCTGGCGTCAGCAAACGATAAACCAATCATCGGCCTGCCTGGACATCCGGCGTCCGCAATTGTTATTTTTCATCTATTTGGCAAAGCCATTTTACATAAGCTGCAGGGCTGGGTAAGAGAAGAAAAAAATCTGGCACGGGCCATCGTTACAAAGAATCTGCCGTCCACACCGGGCCGCAGTGATTATATTCGAGCGCGTCTCATCTATAAAGATAATCAATGGTACGCTGAACCTATCATCGGAAAATCTAGCTTGATCTCAACACTTGTCAAAAGTGAAGGCTTGATTGAAATTCCATCACGAAGCGAAGGTGTGCTTAAAGGCGACCTTGTTTCAGTCAGATTATTTGGGTGAGGTGATTAGGATGACAAAGAAATATAAACGAAAAATCTATTTGCAGGATACACCGCGGCAGGAGGCTTTAGATGAGCTGCTGCGTGCATTTTCAACTGAGCGGAGAACGGAAACCATCTTCAGTACGGAGGCGCTGGGACGAGTAACGGCCTATCCGGTCTTTGCAAAAATGTCCAATCCGCACTATCATGCTTCGGCCATGGATGGAATCGCGGTAAAGGCAGAGGAGACCTTTTCAGCACATGAGCAGAACCCGGTTCAGCTAAAGCTGGGAGAGGGCTTTGTTTATGTGAACACGGGAAATGAGATTCCTTCCCCTTATAACGCGGTAATCATGATTGAACATGTGGACGAAATCGATGAAGAAACAGTGGAAATTATCGAGCCGGCCTCTCCATGGCAGCATATCCGTCCAATTGGTGAGGACATTATCCAAGAGGAAATGCTGTTTCCTCAGGGGCACAAAATCCGTCCGGTTGATATCGGGGTGCTTTTAGCTTCACAGCGGATTGAGGTTCCGGTTGTGAAAAAGCCAGTTGTCAGCATCATTCCAACAGGTGATGAGCTTGTCTTTCCGGATGGGGAAACACCGCCAGGGAAATTGGTTGAGTTCAACGGCTCTGTTATGGCCAATTATATCCGTGAATGGGGCGGCGAGCCTAAGCTTTCTGAGATTGTAAAGGACCGTCCCGAAGAGATTAAGCAGGCATTGCTTCATGCAGTTGAAGAGTCTGATATTGTCATTATTAATGCGGGTTCTTCTGCAGGCTCTGAGGACTATACGGTCCATATTATTGAAGAGCTTGGCGAGGTCTTTACCCATGGGGTGGCAACAAGACCAGGGAAGCCCGTCATTTTAGGTAGAATTAAGGATAAAATTGTTATCGGTCTGCCGGGGTATCCGGTATCAGCTTATTTAGACCTTGAATGGTTTGTGCAGCCGTTAATTTGTGATTATCTCCAGATTCCGGTGCCAAAGCGGGAAACGTTGACCGTGAAGCTGGGCCGTCGGATTGTTGGAACGATGGGGGCGGAGGATTTTATCCGCATGAGTATTGGCTATGTGAACGGAGAATACATCGCCAACCCGCTGCCGCGTGCAGCCGGCGTGACGATGTCGCTTGTAAAGGCGGACGGCATGCTGTTGATTCCGTCTCATTCCTTAGGGTTTGAACAGGGTGAACAGGTCGAAATTGAATTGTTAAAGCCGCGTGCCGAAATCAAACAGGCCATTGTGTTTAACGGCAGTCACGATTTAACAATTGATATGCTATCATCGCATCTCAAGGAGCTGGACTTTCATTCGAAAATCATATCGTCCCATGTTGGCAGCATGGCCGGCCTGATGGCGATTAAGAAGGGCGAGGCCCATATTGCGGGCACGCATCTTCTCGATCCGGACACAAACACCTATAATATTCCGTACATAAAGCGGTTCTTAGCGGGTCAGGAAGTTGTTCTTTATCCATTTTTAAAAAGAAAACAGGGCTGGCTTGTGCCGAAGGGAAATCCGTTAGGGATTGAAACCGTGAAGGATATTGCGGAAAAGGAAGCCCATTTTGTTAACCGGCAAAAAGGAGCGGGAACAAGAATCCTATTTGATATGCTGTTAAAACAGAGGGGCTTATCCTCTGAGACTATCATCGGTTACCAGCGGGAAATGTTCTCACATTTAAGCGTCGCAGCAGAGGTAAAGGTAGATGAGAATGCTGTCGGCTTGGGCATCTATTCAGCTGCTAAAACGATGGGGCTTGATTTTGTACCGGTTTCAGACGAAAGCTATGAATTATTGATGACGAAGGAATTTTTCGAAAGCGAGCAGGGGAAAAGGCTGATTGAGGTCATCCAAAGCGATAGGTTTAAACATGACGTTCTGGAGATTGGCGGCTATGTGGTGATGGATCATCCGGAGCCAGTATTTTTCAGCTAAAGCTGCAATGGGCCGGTGGACTAGTAACGCTGCGCCCTTTTGTGAGTCGTGAGACCCCCACTATAGAAGCTTCACTTTGAGCGGAGGTATAATAGATGAATTATGAAATTTCAAAAGAGCCGATTAACATTCAGTCTGTGATTGACAAGGTAGTACAGCGTGAAGCAGGCGCGATTACTACCTTCATCGGCACAGTAAGAGAGTTAACCCACGGAAAGAAGACGCTTTATCTTATATATGAGGCCTATGAATCAATGGCTGTCAAAAAGCTTGAGCAGATTGGGCAGGAAATCGAAGAAAGGTGGCCGGGCTCAGAGGTCGCTATCTCGCACAGGGTTGGAAAGCTCGACATCACGGATGTGGCGGTTGTAATTGCTGTTTCCACCCCACATCGTGCCGATGCCTATGAAGCGAACCGTTATGCAATTGAAAGAATCAAGGAAATTGTCCCAATCTGGAAAAAGGAACATTGGGAAGACGGTCAGGAATGGATTGGAAACCAGAAGGAGACAGTCTCTTATCCAACCGGAAAACCTGAGGAGGCTGATTTACATGAATAAAGTGCTATTTTTTGCCCATTTGCGTGATGCAGTTGGCGAGGAAAGTGTGGAAGTGGAAGCGGCAGGAAAAACGATTGCTGAATTAAAGCAGCAGCTTGCTGAAGCCCATGGGATTCAGAAATTAGATGCTGTGATGGCGGCGGTGAATGAGGAGTTTGCCGACGATGATGAGGTTATCAAGGAAGGCGACACGATTGCGTTTATTCCTCCTGTCAGCGGGGGGTGATCGGGATGAGTGAACGTTATTCCCGTCAAACTTTATTTTCCCCGATTGGGAAGGACGGTCAGGAGAAGATCCGTGGGAAGCATGTGCTGATTATTGGAGCCGGGGCACTTGGCTCCGGAAGTGCAGAGATGCTTACGAGGGCCGGTGTTGGCGAGCTGACGATTGTGGACCGGGATTATGTTGAGGAAAGCAATCTGCAGCGCCAGCAGCTGTATACGGAGCAGGATGTGGCACTGAAGCTTCCAAAGGCTGCTGCTGCCAAGAAGCGTTTGCAAGAGATTAATTCCGATGTTACGATTCATGCTGTGATTGGTGATGCAAATCCCGAGAAGCTGGCAGAGCTTGCTGTTGGAAAGGATTTAATTCTCGATGCTACCGATAATTTTGAGACAAGGCTTGCGATTAATGATATTTCGCAAAAATGTAAGATACCTTGGATATATGGAGCTTGTGTAGGCAGCTACGGCATGAGCTTTACGATTATACCTGGGAAAACTCCCTGTTTGAATTGCCTGCTGAAGAAGCTTCCGATTCAGGGGATGACATGTGATACAGTCGGGGTAATCTCTCCTGCCGTTGGGATGGTGGTATCCCATCAGGTGGCTGAAGCGTTGAAAATTTTGGTTGAGGATTGGGAGGCCGTTCGTCCAGCCTTTGTCAGCTTTGATTTGTGGCGAAATCAGTATTCGAGCATCAAGGTGGGGAAGGCGAAGGATGAATCATGTTTATCCTGCGGTGAGGATCCGACGTATCCGTTTTTAGAAGCGGAGAATCAGACGAAATCAACCGTTTTGTGTGGCCGCGATACGGTGCAGGTCCGCCCGCCAAAGCCGCTGAAAATCCAGCTGGATGAGCTGGCCAAGCAGCTTGGGGCACTTGGTTATACTGTAAAAGGAAATCCGTATCTTTTGTCTGTTGAGATGAAGGATGAGCGGGTTGTTATTTTTAAAGATGGCCGTGCGTTGGTGCACGGGACAAAGGATATGACGGCTGCGAAGACTTTGTATAATAAGATACTTGGGTAGTAGGAATTGAGGATGAGCCTGTTTGGGGTTTGTCCTCTTTTTTGGGGGTTTTATTGCTGAGTGGAGTGTGGATCAGCATTATTGGAAGTTGATAACGCCCGAACCGAGGATAGAACCAGCTGATTGGGAACTATGGTGGACTGATAGTGCCGGGTACGGGGATAGAACCTGACAAATGGGAACTATCAGGGATTGATAGTGCCCGAATCGAGGATAGAAACAGCCGCTTGGGAACTATGGTGGACTGATAGTGCCGGGTACGGGGATAGAACCTGACAAATGGGAACTATCAGGGATTGATAGTGCCCGAATCGAGGATAGAACCAGCCGCTTGGGAACTATGGTGGATTGATAGTGCCGGGTACGGGATTAGAACCAGACAAATGGGAACTATCAGGGATTGATAGTTCCCGAACCGAGGATAGAACCAGCTGATTGGGAACTATGGTGGACTGATAGTGCCGGGTACGGGGATAGAACCTGACAAATGGGAACTATCAGGGATTGATAATGCCCGAACCGAGGATAGAAACAGCCGCTTGGGAACTATCCGAGAGTTGATAATGCCCGAGCATCAGTTTGAAACCTACATTTGCACAAAAAATCCCAAACTTGATTCCTATCAATTTTTTTCACTCAAAACTCCTCTAAAATAAACCTATAATCAATCAGAGGAGGAACCTAACATGACAAAAGCCGTATTTCAATTAGAACCGTTAACCTGTCCGTCTTGTATTAAAAAAATCGAATCAACGCTTACGAAAACGGCAGGAGTTGAATCTGTTATAGTACTATTTAACTCAAGCAAGGTAAAGACAGAATTTGATGGAACGAAAGTGGAGGCTACTCAATTGGAGGAAACGATTGAAAAGCTTGGTTATGAGGTAATATCGGCAAAGGTTTTATAGCTTACTAATGGAAAAAGGAGACTTATAACCAAGGCAATGTCCTCGGATATAAGTCTTTTTTTTACTGAAAAAAAGGTATCAATCTTGATGTCCGTCAATTCTTTTACAAGAAAAGAAGTCTAGTATATAGGTATAAACAACGGATTTCCCAGAATAAAGGAGGATACCATAAATGCTAGTTGCCATAAACAAACACAAATCTCATTTAACGGCTATTTCATTTCTTCTCATCATTACGGGATTGATAGCAGGGCTTTTAGGCAGCGCAACTATGAAAACAATAGCTCTTATTCTAGCAACCATCATTGCCAGCATACCCATTTTTATCAAAGCGTTCCAGGCCCTAAGAATGAAGGCGTTCAGTATTGAACTATTGGTGACCATTGCAGTGATCGGAGCACTCGTAATTCAGGAGTATACGGAGTCAGCGGTTGTCACGTTCCTATTCTTGTTTGGAGATTATCTGGAAAAAAGAACGCTGGAAAGAACGCGCTCTTCCCTTAAAGAACTGGTGGATATGGCTCCGCAGGAAGCTATTGTACTTCGAGACGGAGAACCAACGAATATTCCTGTCGAGGATGTAGAGGTGGGCGATACGGTCATCATCCGCTCTGGAGGAAAAGTGCCGGTGGACGGGATGGTCATTTCTGGACATGCATCCCTAAATGAGGCAGCTATCACAGGAGAATCGGTGCCACGGGCAAAGAAAACAGACGATAAGGTATTTAGCGGGACGCTTGTCGACAACGGCTATCTGGAAATAAGAGCCGAGAAGGTCGGTGATGATACGACATTTGCTAAAATCATTGAATTGGTGGAGGAAGCGCAGGAATCGAAGTCGAAAACGGAGAAATTTCTAGATCGATTTTCCACGATTTATACACCATCCGTCGTCATACTATCAATCCTCGTCTATGTTTTAACGAGAGATCTTCATACGGCCATCACATTCCTCGTAGTGGCATGTCCAGGTGCATTGGTGATTGGCGCACCGGTGTCAACTGTAGCAGGAATTGGAAATGGTGCAAAAAATGGCGTGCTTGTAAAAGGCGGGGAGGTTATGGATGCCTTCTCGAAGGTGGATACCCTTGTTTTAGATAAAACAGGCACATTGACAAAGGGAAAGCCTGAGGTTACGGAAATCAAACTGTTCGATCAGAACGTCAAAGAAAATCAATTCCTGCAATTAACAGCGCAGGCTGAAACCATTTCCGAGCATCATTTAGGTCAGACAATTGTAAAAGAAGCCATGGCCCGAAAATTAAGCATCAAAGAAAAGCCAGTGGACGGAAAAGTCATTAAGGGAAAGGGCGTTACAGCCTTAGTGGATGGCAGTGTTCTAGTCATTGGGAACCGCAGGCTAATGAAAAGTGAGAACATCGTCATTTCAGAAGAGGCTGCGCATTATGCAGAGGGTCAGGAAAAAGCGGGAAACACAGCTATTTTTACAGCAATTGATGGGCAGCTGGCAGGGGTTATTTCAATTGCTGATACGATTCGTGAAGATGCGATAAGTGCTTTAGCTCAATTAAGAAAAAATGGCATTAAGAAAATGATCATGCTAACAGGAGACAATCAGCATACAGCAGCACTTGTTGCACGAAAACTAGGAATGGACGAATACTATGCAGAATTATTACCGGAAAATAAAGTAGACTATGTAAAGAGATTAAAGGAAGCAGGCCATGTTGTCGCGATGGCTGGAGACGGAATTAATGACGCGCCGGCGATTGCAGCTGCGGATATTGGACTGGCAATGGGGGAAGGCGGCACAGATGTCGCAATGGAAACAGCTGATGTCGTTTTAATGGCGGACAAGCTTGAGCAGCTGTCGCACGCGCACTCCCTTTCGAAGGCAACGATTGCAAATATGAAGCAGAATACGTACTTTGCAGTCGGCATTGTTTTTATACTTTTGCTCGGTGTTTTAGTCGGTTCGGTTCATCTGGCTTCCGGAATGTTTATACACGAAGCTAGTGTACTTCTGGTTATTTTAAATGCAATGAGATTAATTCGCTTTAATAAAAAGAAAGAGACGTCTGAAGCAGCACTCCGGGAGGCAGTTGCGTAGGCTTAGCAGGCTAAGAATGGGAGTGAATAGAATGGAACAGCACCATCATACCCAATGTCATACCCACGATCATCACAAGCAGTGTATCTCGTTGGTACCGATTTTCAATCATTTAGAAGCAGAGCAGATGGATGAGGTTATGTATACTGCTCATTCCTCCTCATACAAAAGAGGGGAAATCATTTACAAGGCGGGTGAAGAATCGGACTCCCTTTATATCGTGAGCAAGGGAAAAATTAAAATATACCGTCTGTCCGAATCGGGAAAGGAACAGCTTATGCGGATTCTTAATCCTGGTGATTTTACAGGCGAGCTGGCCTTGTTTAATGAAGGCATTCATGAATCATATGCGGAGGCAATGGCTGATACACAGGTTTGCATGATTAAAAGGTCAGATTTACAGGAGTTTCTTTTAAAATATCCGTCTATTTCATTAAGAATTCTCGCAGAGTTTTCGAGCCGCTTAGAGCAGTCAGAGAAGCAAACAACCCGCTTTGCAACGGAAAAGGTAGAAACCCGGATTGCGCTCTTTCTCTCCGAGCTTCTTGAAGAAGCGACAATGGAAGTAACACTCCCGATGAGCAAAAAGGATCTCGCCTCCTATTTGGGTACGACCCCCGAAACGATCAGTCGCAAGCTGGCAGAACTTGAGGATGCGGGGATTATTAAACAAAACGGCCAGCGGAAAATAAAAATTATCGATTTGGACGGTCTGCTGCTTATTTGATTAGCTGATAATTCTACGATGCTTTAAAGGGATCGCCTATGTGTATCCCTTTTTTTCATACTTTAAAAAATACCTGCATTCTACTATAGTAAATAGGTTGAATATTCATGTCAGAGCAATTGGAGGCAGGGTTTTGTTGAACATGGTGCGCTTAGGAGGAAGTAATGCATAAAGGAAAAGTAAGCCTACAAAATACGATCATCTTTTTGGTTTGTGCAGTCATCTTTGTATCACTGCTGATAACCGAAATACTGATTAGTCAATTAGTGGCTGATACAGTTGAAGACAATCAGTCTGAGAAAGCTACCAATGTCGCCAGAATGGTAGCGCTAAGTCCGCTTGTTGTGGAAGGTTTGAATGGTCAAGGTGATGAATCAGATATCCAGACATTTGCAAATAGCATTAAATCAGCAACAAATGTAGAATTTGTTGTGGTCATGGATATGGCCGGGATACGGAAGTCTCATCCCGACAGAAGTCTAGTAGGAAAGCATTTTCGGGGTGGTGATGAGGGGCCTGTTTTACAAGGAAAAGAGCATGTATCGATTTCTAAAGGTACATTAGGCCGTTCTTTAAGATCCTTTACACCCGTTATGGATGATGGGAAACAGATAGGTGCTGTAGCTGTTGGAATCACTCTTGAGAATGTAGAGAAGTCTGTGGATAAAAGCCGTGAAGGAATCTTAATAGGGATTGGTCTTGGGTTATTAATTGGAATTATCGGGGCTGTTGTTTTAGCAAGATACATAAAGAAAATTTTGTTGGGATTGGAACCCATTCAAATCGCCAGATTAGTGGAAGAACGAAGTGCTATGTTGAACTCTGTACGTGAAGGGATTATCGCGACTGATCAAGATTCTCGAATTACACTCGTTAATAAATCGGCCTTAGCCATATTTAAAAAGGCAGGGCTTGATGAACAGCCGATTGGAAAGGATGTTAACATGTATATGTCTACATCCCGCATGACGAATGTGATTAGGTCAGGTAAAGCGGAGCACGATGAGGAGCAGGAAATCAATGGAGTTATTTTATTAGTCAATCGGGTTCCGATTGTCCTGAATAAACAAACGGTTGGTGCCATTTCAACTTTCCGTGACAAGACAGAAATGCGTCAATTAGCGGAGCAGCTGACGGGCGTACAGCTTTATGCAGACGCACTTCGAGCTCAGGCCCATGAGTTCATGAATAAGCTCCATGTGATTCTTGGAATGGTCCATATGAAAAATTATGATGAGCTGTCTGAGTATATCAGTGAAACAGTCGATCATCGCAGCAATGAAATCAACTTTGTGTCCAGAATGATGAAGGATCCTGTCCTGGCAGGCTTCTTAATTGGAAAGTTAAGCTATGCAAGGGAGGCGGGTGTGGAGCTTCATTTTTCAAGCGAACATCCTATTCCTAAACCGCAGGAATATGAAGTTGTTCATGAGTTGATTACAATAGTAGGAAACTTAATTGATAATGCAATAGACGCTGTAATGGATTGTCCGATAAAAAGAGTTGAAGCAGTTTTTGAATACGCTGATGATATTTTAACAATAGTGGTTTCGGACACAGGGAACGGGATGACAGAGGATGAGCAAAATAAAGTCCTAGAAAAAGGATACTCGACAAAAGGGCAGAATAGAGGACTTGGGTTACATTTAGTCACTCAATCGTTAACTAAATTAGAGGGTGAATTTATTATTTCCTCTAAACCTGGTCAAGGTACAGAGTTTATCGTATATATTCCATACTACAGTTAAGGAGGAGGAAAATGATTCGGACAATGATTGTAGAAGATGATCCAATGGTTGCAGAATTTAATAAACGCTACATTGGAGAAATAAAGGGATTTCAGTTAGTTGCCGTTTCCTCTACAGTTGATGGGGCAATCGAAGTGATTAGAAAACAGCCGGTTGATTTGATTCTGCTGGATATTTTTATGCCCGGTAAGAATGGATTAGAGCTGTTAGTTTATTTGCGTGAAAATGAGATGGATATAGATGTCATTATGATTTCTGCTGCGTCAGATATTGAGAGGATACAAAAGGCAATAAGATATGGAGTTGTTGATTATTTAATTAAGCCATTTGAATTTGAACGCCTAAATAAAACCCTGACTGCTTATAAGGAAAAGGCAAGGTTTATACAGGACCAGCAGGTAATAAGCCAAAAAGAGCTGGATCAGCAATTTTTTCATATTAAAGAAAAAGTAGTTTTGGAGAATCTTCCAAAGGGTTTGACTAATAATACGTTAAAACAAATTTGGGAAGCCATTAGCTCGCTTAAGGAGGAGTACTTTTCAACAGAGGACATTGTTAAAATGGTTGGAATCTCCCGTGTCTCTGTCCGGAAATATTTAAAGTTTATGACGGACATTGGCGTATTGCAGGAACGCATTATCCATGGAACAGTCGGCAGGCCTGTATACCAATATGAAATTAATAAATATGAGGAGCACTTAATAAAAAAATATTTGTAAGCAGCTAAAAGGCTGCTTACTTTTTTATGGTTTCTTAAACGCTTACATTAATTACATAATCTATTAGAAAACTCTGATATCAAATATGATTGGCTTATCAACTATTAGGGGGTTGTAATGATGGAACCAGCAAGAAAGTTGGAAACGATTCCACAAGTAGAGTCGACTGGTGGGGGCCAGAGTCTCTTAACAAAAATAGCACATTATAAGATAGGAATTATACCATTACCGCTTTATGTAGTTTTAGCAGCCATTATTCTTGGAGCATCATACAGGGGATCACTGCCAAATGATATGATTGGCGGTTTTGCAGTGATTATGATCATGGGTATCCTACTCGGTGACCTCGGAATGAAAATTCCCATTCTAAAAGATATTGGTGGACCGGCTATTTTATCCTTATTAGTGCCATCAACGCTAGTTTTCTTAGATTTTATGAATCCAGCAGCTATGAATGCAGCACATACCTTAATGAAAACCTCAAATTTTCTATATTTGTATATTGCCGTATTAGTATGTGGAAGCATCTTGGGAATGAACAGAACTGCATTGATCCAAGGTTTAGTAAAAATGTTTGTCCCACTTGTTTTAGGTACAATGGCTTCAGTAGTAGTAGGAATAGGAGTCGGTGCATTATTCGGCTATGACTGGGAACATACCGTATTTTATATTATTGTTCCAATTATTGGAGGAGGAATTGGTGAAGGAATCTTACCTTTATCATTGGCCTATTCTTCGATTTTAGGAGACTCTGCGGAAACCTTTGTTGCTCAAATGATTCCGGCCGCTGTTATCGGGAATATTGTAGCCGTTATTTGTGCGGGTATTTTAATGAGAGTCGGTGAAAAGAAACCGCATCTTTCTGGTAATGGTGTATTGGTTAAAGCAAAAGGCGGAGACGGAATGACAGGAGATACAACGATTAATAAACCTGTCAATTTCCAACTAATGGGAGCTGGATTATTAATAGCAACTACTTTATTTATCTTTGGTGGTTTGGCACATGAGTTCCTTGGTATCCCAGGACCAGTCTTAATGATCATATTAGCCGCACTTATTAAAGCGATTTCAGTTATGCCTGCATCAATGGAACAAGGTGCTTTTCACTTATATAAATTTGTATCAGGAAGTTTGACTTGGCCATTAATGGTTGGTTTAGGCCTTTTATATATTCCATTAGAGGATGTAGTGAAACTAGTTACGATTCCTTATATTATTGTTTGCATGTCTGTTGTTTTAGCCATGATAGGGACAGGCTATGTTGTTGGCAAGTTCATGAAAATGTACCCAGTTGACGCTGCGATTGTAACTGGCTGCCACAGTGGTTTAGGAGGTACAGGTGATGTAGCGATTCTTTCCGCTTCAAACCGTATGTCTTTAATGCCATTTGCGCAGGTTGCAACAAGACTTGGCGGTGCTTCAACGGTTATTCTAGCAACGTTATTAATGAAAGCGCTCAGCTAATCAAAAACGCTAAAGACAAGCGTTTATAAATAGACTCGTATATTCAGATGAACTTAAATGTTATAGGGGAGTGGAAAACCATGAGTGATCATTCAATAAAAGAAAGAGCCATGCAATTACACAAAGAGTTGGCCGGTAAAATTCGCGTAGTTAGTAAAGTAAAAATAAATTCTGCTGAAGATCTAAGTCTTTCCTATACACCAGGTGTTGCTGCACCTTGTTTAGCGATTGCTGAAGATAAAGAAGCTTCTTATGAGTATACTGGACGCGGCAATATGGTGGCCGTCGTGACAGATGGTACTGCCGTATTAGGTTTGGGTGATATCGGGCCGGAAGCAGCTATGCCTGTAATGGAAGGGAAGTCTCTGCTATTTAATCAATTTGCAAGCATCGATGCTGTTCCTCTTTGTCTTAATACAAAGAATGTTGATGAGATTGTCAATATTGTTAAGGCATTAGAGCCGACCTTTGGCGGGATTAATTTAGAAGATATTGCTGCACCTAGATGCTTTGAAATTGAAGAACGTTTGAAAAAGGAACTAAACATTCCTGTATTTCATGATGATCAGCACGGAACAGCGATTGTTATTTTAGCAGCAGTAATCAATGCGTTACGTTTGGTGAAAAAGAATATCGAAAACGTTAAGGCTGTTATTAATGGCGCTGGATCCGCTGGCATTGCGATTGCCAAACTATTAATGACAGCAGGGATGAGAGATATTACACTTGTGGATCGAGCAGGAATCCTTTGTCCTGGTGAGGAATGGATGAACCCTAATCAGTCACTTATTGCAGAAGTTACGAATCATCGAAAGGCAAAAGGCGATCTTAAAGATGCGATTGTAGATGCAGATGTCTTTATCGGCGTTTCAGGTCCTGGCGTGTTGACAGGAGATATGGTTAGAACAATGAATGATGATGCAATCGTGTTTGCGATGGCAAACCCAACACCGGAAATTCTCCCAGAAGAAGCCTTAGCCGCCGGAGCGGCAGTCGTAGGGACAGGTCGCTCTGATTTTCCAAATCAAGTGAATAATGTGCTGGCCTTCCCGGGAATTTTCCGTGGCGCCCTTGATGTTCGGGCAACTGACATTAACGAAGAAATGAAGATTGCAGCAGCATATGCGATTGCACATATTATCCCGGATCATGAATTAACAAGCGATTATGTCATTCCAAGTGCATTGGATAAACGTGTTGTTGAAGGTGTAGCCTTCGCAGTATCAAAAGCAGCAATTGAGTCTGGAGTTGCAAAAAACAGCAAAATATTAATGTATGTTTAATAGACAGTAGTAAAGCAGTACTCTTATTAAAAGGGTACTGCCTTTTTTATCCTCTTAGGCCTTAGGGCTCCTTCCATTCCTTGATAATTTCCTTTACCTTTTTCTTATCGATAATATTTATCGCATAATACGTTACCTGCTTCTCTTTCATTTCTCTTACAGGATGATGGGACACTCCATAGATATCACCTAAAACAAATACATCCTCAATTGTAAAACCAATTAAGATAATCATTGGCTTTCCGTTGCCTGTCCAGGTTCCTCTTGTGCCTAATACAACAGGCAGTGGATGTTTTTTCCTTTTTACATATTCTACGACCCATTCCTGCTCTGTTCTGGCTTGTATCATGAAACAGCTCCTACGGTTTGTTGATGCTTCTATTTTTTTTCTAAAGGATGTAGTTTATTCTCACCTAATAGTTCACACACTTCTTTGAGATTTTCATCCGATTTTCAGATTTCTCTGTTATCATAAGTGTAAAATAGTGCCAGCTGATAAAGGAAGTGCATGTAATGGATATTTTATTTGCTGAAGATGATGAAAGCCTAGGAAAGTTAATCTATCATTTGCTGAAGAAGGAATTTAACCGGGTAGAGTGGGTGAAGGATGGCAGCTCTGCATATGATTACGCTTTAGTATCAGACTATGATGTTGTGATTCTCGATTGGATGATGCCGGGCCTTAGCGGTGTTGAGGTGTGCAGCCGATTAAGGAAGAACGGCTATAAAGGCTGTATTTTATTTTTGACAGCAAAGGATTCCATTGAAGATGTTGTCACAGGTCTTGATTCCGGTGCAGATGATTATCTCGTTAAGCCCTTTAAATTTGAGGAATTGGCGGCACGATTACGAGCACTCTCGAGAAGAATTGAGAAGCCGTTCGAAGAGATTCTCTCTTGTGATGGGCTGCAGTTACATTTGAATACACATGTGGTGGAGCGAAATGGAAAAGCCATCGAGCTATCTAGGAAAGAGTATGCGTTAGTAGAGCTGCTGCTGCGGAATAAACATCAAACAATGACAAGGGAAGTGCTGCTTGATCGAATCTGGGGCTTTGAGGTTGATGTAACGGAAAATGCCCTTGATGCACTTGTGAAGCTGGTTCGGAAGAAGATTGACCTGCCGGGGAAGCCCTCAATCATTAAAAACGTTCGAGGTGTCGGCTATACATTGAGGGACGGTCATGTTTAATACCGTTAAATCCAGACTGATGATCCTGTTTACAGGCTCGTTATTACTAATATTGGTGATTTTTATTCTTGTATTATATGGATTTATCTCAGAGGTCATCAAAAAGGAAGATATCAATGAATTAGACTTATTTTTTGAAAATGAAAGGCATGAATTCTATGAGCATTACTATGAGCGAGAGGATGAACAGTTAGAATATAGAGAAGATAGAAGGTATTTCTATTATGTGGTAGATGGAGATCAGCAATTAATCACAGGCGAAGAAACAGTCCAAGGACTTTATCGTTTTCTCTCAAATATGGATAAACCAAATGAAACAGAAGAGATTCAATGGGAGAAGTCACATTTATTAGTGAAGAGCTATCCTTTGGAGAACATTGGGGCTGTGATTATTGGTATGGACATTACCAATGAAAAGCATGTCATTGACAAGATTGTCTGGATTCTTCTGTCGTTAACATTAGTTCTCAGCCTTTTGTTTGCCTGGATTGGACACTTTTTTGCTGGACAGGCGATGAAGCCGATTCAGAAGTCCTTTCAAACGCAGCGAAAGTTTGTTTCGGATGCCTCGCATGAATTAAGGACGCCGTTAAGCATCTTTTACAGCTCAATTGATGTCCTTTCGGGGGAGGAAAATCTAAGCACGTTTGGAAAGGAAGTGCTGGAGGATGCAAAAAATGAAGCCGAGTTGATGAATAAGCTGCTAAGTGACCTGCTATTTTTGGCAAGAAGTGATCAGGGAAATATGGAATTGAATAGGGAAGAATTTGATTTGTCCTCTCAACTACGTTCCTGGTTAACTAGTTTTGCTAGAACGGTTCCTGCACCATTATCAATTGTCTGGGATATTCAAGATCAGGTTGTGATGAAGGGTGATAAGGTGCGGATTCAGCAGCTGCTGTACATCCTGCTGGAAAATGCCGTCCGTTATACAAAGGAAGGCACCATTACCTGTACATTGAAAAGGGATCAAAAAATTAGATTAAGTGTGGAGGATACAGGCTCAGGTATTTCTCCGGAGGACCTTCCCCATATTTTTGATCGATTTTATCGAGCTGATTCTGTTAGAAAAAGAGACGGCTCCGGGCTTGGATTATCAATTGCTAAAACAATCGTTGATGCACATGGGGGAAAGATGGACGTAAAAAGTGAGCAAGGCAAAGGAACTCAATTTATCATAACCTTTTAAAGAATAACTATGTTAAAGACAATTTTGGATTGGATGCACTTGTTGATTGAAGTGGAAGGCACGAAGACTCCTCGAAAATTCTATCGAATTTTCTCGTGCGTGGGCGGATTCAAGGAAGTAATTCAATGTCCTGCGGGAGAAGCGAGACAGTCGAGACCCCGCAGACACGAAGTGTCGAGGAGGCTCGGAGGTCGCCTGCGGAAAGCGAAGTTTCTTGAACGGAAATCAAGAACATATTTATAATAGTCCAATAAAAACGAGTAAGGATCCTATCAGATTCTTACTCTTTTTATTATCGATTTGATTGTTTATTAACCTTTTCCGGCTTCGTTGATGATTGTAAAAGAATAATGCCTCCGATAATAAGTGCCAAGCCTGCAAAGGTAAGAGAATTAAAAGGATCGTCCCAAATCATTACACCAAGTAATGCAGTCAACGCTGTACCAACGCCAGACCATATCGCATAGGCCAAGCTTAAGGGAACGGTTTTCAGACATAATGATAAGCAATAAAAGGATAATCCGTAGCCAATTACCACGGCAAGTGAGGGGAATAAGACGGTAAATCCCTCTGAAAGCTTCAGCATAGTGGTAGCAAATAGTTCACTGATAATCGAAATTCCTAACAATAGATAGCCCTTCACTTTGCTTCCTCCAATCTTTAAATCGAATGGGATTCTCCGTTCGCGAAGTTTATGAGAATGACCCCAAAAATAATAAGTGCTAAGCCCCAAAATGTCCTGCTGTTAAAGCCTTCTTTATAAATTGTGACGCCTATTAATGCAGTTAGAGCAGTTCCCAACCCAGACCAAATGGCATAAGCCATACCAAGCGGCAGGATTTTAAGCGAAAGTGATAAAAAGTAAAAGGCAAAGCCATATCCAATTACAACGCCGATTGAGGGCAACAGCTTTTTAAAGCCGTCCGCAGCCTTTAATAGAGAGCTGGCAAATACCTCACTAATGATAGCAGCGAACAATAGAATGAACGAGTTCATGAATTTATCCTCCTAGAGTAACACTTACGGTAAGAATCTTATCTATGTATATCACAGAAATGTTGTAATATTCAATCAACTTACATTGGACGAAGAAGGATATTTTTTACGAGAGAGGTATTCTAAATGCTGAAGAGAACTTGATGGTGAAAATAGGCAAGAGCCTGGGATTCCAAGCTCGCATTGTCCGATATCTATCAACTTGAGGATTTTGCGGCAGGCTGCAGCTTCGTCTCTGCATACCGAAGTGCAAGCAATGTGAAGAGTAGAATCACTCCGCCGCCATATAGGAAGGCAGCCCATGGCTGTGTGGAATCTGTCCCAATCAAAAGACCATGTAAGACCATTAATGCCCATGCGGGAATAACAAGGAAGTGGAGGGTCTTCCATAGCTTGTGGCCTAATGTCCGCATAAAAAAATCGGATGCGGCGATGGTGATGAGAAATAAATAAAAGGAAATGGTTCCGAATGCTGATAGGATCGGGGCGTTCTGTGCTGAAAAAGGGGCCAGCAGCTCTAGGAGTGTATAGGGAACATACTCATCCTTCCATAATAAGATAATATGAAAAATAATGGTTAAAAATCCTGCCCAGCCGCTTGTTTGATGCAGCGTCATCATGAGGGGCTTTTTCTTCTGAAGTCCTGCCATCCGGCCTGCTAACCCTGCAGCTAATGAAATGGTTAATAGGAAATAGGCAAGAAAACCGGAGAGGCGGATGAAATTCCAACTAGAAATAAACTCAAGGTTCAATTTAGTTACTCCTTCCATTGATTGTTTGTCCGTCTAACGTAACAAGGACGTACTGATAGTTTTCAGAGATTTTATTTAAAACAGTTTTGATTGCTGCGGGATCCTCCATAAAGCAAACCTTGGCACCGATTTCTGCATCAATGCAATGTTTAGTAATGACGGTGGTTTGAACAATCGGCGACTTTACAGGCTTGCCGGTTCTGCCGTCTAATAAATGACTTTTGAGGATCCCGTCCTGAAGCCAGCTCCGATAGACCGTATTCGAGGTAGCGATGCCGCCGTTCATAATGGAAAATGTACCTATTTCCCTGTCCTCATCGAAGGGATCCATGATTCCAATTTTCCACGTTTTCTCCCCGTTTGACCAGACGGCCATATCACCGCCGCCATCGACAATGCCAAAGCAGGCATGTGCCTGCTGCTGCAGCCACGTTGAAACAGCTTCAACGGCATAGCCCTTTGCAATCCCGCCCAAATCTACCTTTTGCTTCGTTCTTTTGGTAATTCTTCCATCACCATGGAAAATCAAGGGCTCTGACTCAAGCTTATAAATGGATGGAGGTACTTTTGCACTCACCGCTTCCGTAAATGGAAATGACTGATGATAGCCATGCTGTTCTAGCGGTGTGAGCATATAGGGTGAAAAGCGACCTTCCGTTAGGATGCGATAATTTTCAGCCTTTTTTAATAAATCATAAAGAACAGGGGAGACGGTTACTGTAGAATTCTGCTCCGCTTCGTTAAACCGCCAAAGCTCATTAAATGCTTTGAACCTGGAAAACTCCGAATCAAAATAGTGAAGCAATGATGTAACTGTCTGCTTCCAATCAGGCTGCTCACTGTTTGATACGGCCACATAAAACGAGCAGTTCATTACTTCAATGGTCAGTGAATCGATATTAGTTCCGTGCTGATCTTCTTGTCGTACGGTCATTTCCGGTATTCCCTCCAGAGCTTTGAATTTGTGGAGAAAAGTCACTCCAGTCTAGCTGGACGAGTTCTTTTTCACGCTCGCTCATCTTGTCGGTGACTTCTGCCGAAAGGGTCCCTTGTTCCTTCGGCGCAGGATTATCAAGTGCACTAAGAATAAAAGCGGAAAAGGCTGCTCCCGAAATACCAACAATCCATTTTGCCTTTGTGTTCATTTTCATCCTTCTCACCTCATATTTCCTGTAGAATAATCGCAGACTTTGCTGCATCCCAGCTAACACGGTACCCTAATACATTGGCAATCACTGAAATTGGCACATAAACAGATTTCTCATAATAGAAAGCTTGAATTGGCATTGGTGTTTTGACCATATTTTCATAGGCTGCATTTGTTCCCGCACGGACAATAAGCTCTTCTTGCTCCTTCTTAATTTCTAGAATTCTGCTTTGCTGATAGTAGTGTGATGTTGCCCCAAGAAATGCCGCTACCTTTTCACCTGGAACAAGGAGCTGTCCGTTTTGCGGTATCATGTAAAATAATTCGCTTGTATTATTTAATTCAATGCTCACTTCCTTTGCTTCCTGGAAGGGAAGGTTGGAGTTTGAGGAAGTGCTGCCTAGTTCCCTTGTCCATAGATTCCAAAAGGAGCCTTGCGTAGCAGTGCTTTCATACTGTGTGCCGTTTTCGTAAGCAGGGGCGTTCTCATTATAGGACTCCTCAGCGTCGTCCTCCCAATATTCGTCCTCCTCATATTCACGTTCCTCATCTTCATGTTCATGCCTTTCATACCATTCCTCATCATCCTCATAATCGTCGTCTGCACTGGCGATTGTTCCTGTTTGAGTAATGAAGAGAAGCATACATAAGAGTAATGTCCACTTTGTCATTTTTGACTTCATTTTCTTATCCCTCCTTATTGATAACAAATGTAACCCGTGTTTCTGAAAAAGAACTGAAATTATGGGGAAAGTTGGGTTTCGTTTTAAATAATGGATATGTAAAAGGAAGTTGGAAAATGTGCCAAATTGTGTGTTTCACGTGAAACATGTCATATTTCGATGCAAGAAAAGAGGAGGTTTGACAAAGTCTTAATAGATTCGTCTGATTTTGAAAAAAATGCAAAAAAAAGACGCCTTGCAGGCGCCCATTTGTGTTTCAAAACAAGGAGAGGTCAATCAACTTGTTTTGTATATCTTACTAGCAATATGTGCAGAATTTATGCATTTTCTATAAAAGATGCATATTTTTTATATTTGGCAAATAGCATAGTTCTGAATATTTGAATCCCTTGCCAGTTTTACAACAAACAGTCAGTAGAAGGCAAAAAGGAGATGGATTAATGGAGATTCCTGTTACTGGATTTATGTACCATGCTGATGATGCGGACTCAAAGCATTCACATCATCTTTATATTACAACATGGGACGGGAGACAGCTTCCAACGCATGTTCACGAATTTAGAGGGATAACGTCGTTTGATGATGGTCATAGTCACAGATATGCTGGAAAGACTGAACCTGCTCCAAGTGGAGTCCAGCACACCCATCGATATTTTACCTTTACCTCAATAGATAATCAGCATCACCATCAGATTCAAGGCGTAACCGGCCCAGCTATTCCACTTCCCGGCGGCGGTCATTATCATGAATTTAGCGGCTTTACCACCGTTAGTGGGATGAGGCCTCATAGTCATAGATATAGTGGAAGAACAAGTCGATAATGGATAATCTGAGACTCACCGAAAATGGTGAGTCTTTTTAAAAGCTGTGTTAAAGAACAATGGTTTATGGTTTATTCTATTTTCACATTCACTTTTGAAACAGCATTATATCCATAACCCATCCGGTTCCAAAAAGGCTGCAGTGGCTGGACCCTACCATGTGAATCCTTTGCCCTTACATAAATAGAATACTCTCCTTTTTTCTCTGCATGCCACAAAAGGAACCATTTTGTCCATGCATAAGGGTCATTCGAACGCTCGAGAACGGCCTGCTTCCAGGTGTCGCCATTGTTTAAGCTGACCTCAATCTCGGTTACAACTCCTTTCCCTGTCCAGGCAATTCCTTTAATCTCGTGAATTCCCGTATTCAACACGGTAAACGGAAGCGGCTGTTGAATAATCGAATTTACATGTAGAGTCGTAACGGGGTAGGATTCTTGATCATCGTTTTTATGAGGGTAGTAGACATAATCTTCTGTTTGAAAGGGCCCTTCAAAGGAATGATCGATGATTTCAATTTTATTCAACCATTTAACGGAGGCCATCCCGTACCAGTTTGGAACAATCAATCTAAATGGATAGCCATGTTTATAATCGAGGGATTTATTATTGTACTGATAGGCAATGATGGTATCTGGATGTAAGGCTTTTTCTAACGGAAGGCTTCTCCTGTAGGGAATCATGTTATCTTTATTAGGCTTTCGGCCAAAGTCTGCACCCTCAAAAACAATCTCCTTTGTATTTTTTGAGAATCCTGTCTGTTCGAGTAAATAAAACAAAGGCACTCCCGTCCATTTTCCTTGACTGATGGCTCCATCCTCCCACTGTTCTCCATAGACCTTTGGATGAAAGTGAGCTCTTTTATTGCCTGCACATTCGAGGGGAAGGATGAGTGATTTTACGGGTAAGCTAAGCATTTCATACAAATGAAAGAAACGGGGCTGAGATATATTCCCATTAATTTGCAGCCAAAGATGCTTTGAAGTTAAAACAGGATAGGAAAAGTGATTTCGACGGTAAAAGTATTTGTCCGGTGTCAGCCAGGAAGAAAGAAAGTGAATGGGGGATTCTTGATTTTCCGGTTGCAGTGATCTAGTTGTAAGAAATGGTTTATTTTCCATTACAGCACCTCTTTTCATTGTAAATCATATTTAGAAATCCTCTTAATAGAACAATGAAGAAAAGGAATAGGATAGGGTGGGGGAGTATAATATAGGTAAGGTACCCTCCTTGAGTATAAAGGTGATGTATTTTTCATATATTAAGGTTTACCAATTTGGATAAACAATCCTGTGGGGATTCAGAAAAAATTTTCCATAAAATCTTTAGAAAAGGAACTTTACATAGGGTACCCCCGTATACTATAATAAAATCAAGGAGGGATAGCCAATGTCATCCGAAATGGAGAAAGACCCCCTACTAGAAGGAGAAGACTGCTGTCATTCAGGTGAACGGAAGAGTCATCATTCTGATAAGATGAAGAAAAACCTTGAATCCAGGTTAAATCGGATTGAGGGTCAGGTTCGGGGCATAAAGCGGTTAATTGACAGAGATACTTATTGTGACGATGTCATTACACAAATTGCTGCTACCCAGGCCGCTTTAAACAGCGTGGCAAAAATCCTTCTGGAAGCCCATATGAAGGAGTGTGTGGTCGATCGCATTCAAAGTGGGGATTTAGAGGTTGTAGATGAAGTGCTTGTTACGGTTCAAAAATTAATGAAAAAGTAAAGGGAGCTGTTCTAGATGGAAAAAGTAACTCTAAACGTTGAAGGTATGTCTTGTGGGCACTGCGTGAAAGCAGTAGAAGGCAGCGTTGGTAAATTAAATGGTGTGGCAAGTGTGAAGGTAAGCCTGGAAAATAAGTCAGTCGACGTTGAATATAATGCAGATGAAGTAACATTAGATACAATCAAGGAAACCATTGATGATCAAGGGTATGATGTAAAATAGGCCAATGGGTAAAAATGAAGAGCGAATGTGTTTTTGAAAGCACTCGCTCTCTCTTTTACAATGAAATATACCCTATATAGGTATGAGGTGAATATAAATGAGTGAAAAAATGGCTGAAAAGGCAGCTGGAAATACTGCTGAAAATCAGTTCCAAATAACCGGTATGACATGTGCCGCCTGTGCGACCCGAATTGAAAAGGGTTTGAAGAAAATGGAGGGTGTGCAGGAAGCGAATGTGAATCTTGCTCTTGAAACAGCTACTGTGAAATATGATGCGGCAGCAATGAGTGCTTTGGAAATTCAGAAAAAGGTGAGGGACCTTGGCTATGATGTTGTGACAGAAAAGCAGGAATTGGATATTACAGGTATGACATGCGCTGCTTGTGCAACCCGAATTGAAAAAGGCCTTAGTAAATTGGATGGCGTGTTAAACGCAAATGTTAACTTGGCCTTGGAGAAAGCATCGGTTGAATATAATCCTGCCGCTGTCTCTGTTAAGGAAATGATTCAAAAGGTTGGAAACCTTGGCTATGGTGCCATTGTTAAAAGTGATGAAACAAAGCAGGAGACTGTTGATCACAGGCAAAAGGAAATTATCAAACAGCAAGGGAAATTCATCTTCTCGGCAATCCTTTCCATACCGCTTCTATGGGCAATGGTTGGACATTTCAGCTTTACATCCTCCTTATATGTACCAGAGGCCTTTATGAATCCGTGGGTGCAAATGCTGTTGGCAACACCTGTCCAATTTATCATTGGGAAGCAATTTTATGTAGGAGCCTATAAAGCGCTGAAAAATAAAAGTGCGAATATGGATGTGCTGGTAGCTCTGGGAACCTCAGCAGCTTATTTCTACAGTGTATATTTAACTCTTCAGACTATTGGTAAAGGTACCCATTCAGTCGGACTATATTTTGAAACAAGTGCTGTATTAATCACATTAATTATCCTCGGAAAACTGTTTGAAGCAAGAGCAAAGGGGCGCTCATCAGAGGCGATTAAAAAACTCATGGGCTTGCAGGCGAAGACAGCAACGGTGGTCCGCGATGGCGAGGAAATGACCATCCCACTTGAAGATGTGGTCAATGAAGATATTTTATTAGTCAAACCGGGCGAGAAGATCCCTGTTGATGGTGAAATTTTAGAAGGAACCTCTGCGTTGGATGAATCCATGATTACCGGTGAAAGTGTTCCGGTTGATAAGACAGTAGGGGATACTGTTATTGGCGCAACGATTAATAAAAATGGATTTTTGAAAATGAAGGCAACAAAGGTCGGCAAGGAAACGGCACTTGCTCAAATCATTAAAGTGGTTGAAGAAGCACAGGGCTCGAAAGCACCGATTCAGCGCTTGGCCGATTCAATCTCAGGAGTCTTCGTCCCAATAGTTGTCGGGATTGCCATGATTACGTTCTTGATTTGGTATATCTGGGTGGATCCGGGTAACTTTGCAGAGGCATTAGAGAAACTGATTGCAGTGCTTGTCATTGCCTGCCCATGTGCGCTTGGTCTGGCCACACCAACATCCATTATGGCTGGCTCCGGCCGGGCTGCTGAATACGGCATCCTGTTTAAAGGTGGAGAGCATCTTGAAATGACGCACAGGATTAATACCGTTATTTTAGATAAAACAGGCACAATCACGAATGGAAAGCCGGTTCTTACAGATGTAGTAACAGACTTGGCAGAGGCAGAGTTCTTATCACTCGTAGGATCTGCTGAGAAACAATCGGAGCACCCTCTTGCACAGGCAATTGTAGCTGGAATTAAGGAAAGGTCAATTGAGCTTAGTGAGGTGTCCCAGTTTGAAAATATACCTGGCTATGGTATTAAAGCAGCTGTAAATGGCCGGGAGGTGTTGGTTGGAACACGCAGGCTGATGAAACGATTTAATGTCGAAATCGACGGTATGCTTGATGTAATGGAAGACCTTGAAAAGCAAGGAAAAACAGCGATGCTGACTGCAGTGGACGGTGTCTATGCCGGACTTGTTGCCGTCGCGGATACAATCAAGGAAACCTCAACAGAAGCGATTAAACGCATGAAGGACATGGGGCTTGAAGTGATTATGATTACAGGTGACAATCAGCAGACAGCTACTGCCATCGCAAAAGAGGCGGGCGTTGATTCTGTCATTGCGGAGGTTCTGCCGGAAGGAAAGGCGGAAGAAGTGAAGAAGCTTCAGGCACAGGGTAAGAAGGTAGCCATGGTTGGAGATGGAATCAATGATGCACCGGCACTGGCTGTTGCTGATATTGGAATGGCAATTGGTACAGGAACGGATGTGGCTATGGAAGCCGCTGATATTACGTTAATCCGCGGCGATTTGAACAGTATCGCGGACTCAATATTAATGAGTCATAAAACGATTCGTAATATTAAGCAAAACCTTTTTTGGGCTCTTGCTTATAACACAATCGGAATCCCTATTGCCGCAATTGGATTCCTGGCGCCATGGCTTGCAGGTGCAGCAATGGCATTCAGCTCGGTATCAGTTGTGTTGAATGCACTTCGTCTGCAAAAAGTAAAACTTTAAGGAGATGTGACAAATGAAAAAATGGGCGCTTTCCGCCATTGTTTATTTGCTGGTCATTGTCGGTGTATATTATGCTTATACAGGATTAGCGGAGTCTCCTACAGACAGTTCGGGGCATACTAATACAGAGCAGCATGAGGAATAGAATGGTCGTATGAAGTGACCTCTAGTGAAAGCTGGAGGTCACTTTTTTTGTCACTATTCAAGTAAAAAAAGGATTGGTATCCGAACCAATCCCTTTACGTCTATCTACAAATTATTCATCATGTTTCCTGGCTGCACACCGTTTTGCATCATGTCTTTAGGGTTCACGTTTTCCATCATGCCGCCATCACCATGGCAGGAATTGTACATGTCCTGTAATTCTTGGTCTGATAACTCTGGATGCATTTTTTCCATATAAGGCTTCATCTCACCAAAATCTAAAATTCCTGTATCATTCCCGTCATTGGCCTGCGCAAACGCTATTGTGCCGGCTCCGCCTAAAAGAATTGCGCCTGTTAACAATCCAATTACTATTTTTTTCTTCATGGTATCAGCTCCCTTCTTGTCTTAATCGTACCGTAATGATTTGCAGAAGGTATGCAGAAAAGTAGGGAAGTTGTTACAATCTTATGAATGTTAGAGAGTATGAATGATATTGATGATTACGCTACCTGTGATTATTCCTGCCCGTTCCATTTATACCCGACTCCCCAGACGGTAAGTAAATGATCATCAGCAGGGAAACCGGCTCTGCGAAGCTTTTCGCGCAGATTTCTAACATGGGAATCAATGGTCCGGTCCTCCGTTGAAACGCCATATCCCCAAACGGTGTTAATCAAGTGCTCCCTTGTAAAAACGACATTCGGGTTCGTTAAAAACAAGCTCATCATGCCAAACTCCTTTGGGGTTAGGGAGATTTCCTGTTGATTGTAATGGAGCTGGAAGGAGTCTTGATTTAACACAAGTCCCTGAAAAGCTAGAATGCCGTTGTTTTTTGTTCTTCTCCGTAAAACGGCATCCATCCTTGCCAGCAATTCATCTTCATCAAACGGTTTTGAAATGTAGTCATCTGCTCCGGTATTCAGTCCCTTGACGATATCCGATTTTTCGCTCATAGCCGTCAGCATAATGATGGGGATATCCCAATATTTACGGATTTCTCGGCAGGCCTCTAAGCCATCCATGTCGGGCATCATAATATCGAGCAAAATAAGGTCAACCGACTGTGATTCTAGGTAGTCGATTGCTGCTAGTGCTGATTCCTTTTTTATACAATGATAGCCGCGGGGGCTTAAATACAAGGATAATAAATCTAACATTAACGGTTCATCATCTACTAATAAGATGTTTTTCATAATGGTCCTCCTGAAAAAATGATTTCAAAGCATGTGCCGGAATTCTCTTTACTGTTGACGGTAATATCTGCTCCATGTGCATGAACAAGCTCCCTCACAATGGCCAGTCCAAGTCCTGACCCGCCAAGAGAACGGCTGCGGGCTTTATCCACTCGATAGAATCGATTAAAAATAAAGGGGAGGTCCTGTTCAGGAATTCCCTTTCCGTGATCCTGAACGAGAATATGAACTTTATTTTTATGGTTCCAGGCCCTTAAAACAACCTTGCTGCCATTCGGGGAATACTTTTTGCTATTGTCTAAAAGATTGAAAAGAATCTGTTCCAGCCGGAGCGGGTCTGCCATGACGTATAAATTCGGTGGACAGTTGACGGTAAAATCGATTGAGTTTTCTTGAAAGATCGGCAGAAACTGACGCTCCATTTTTTCGAAAAATGGGTGTAAATCAATTGGTTGCTTTACAATCGCAAATTGATTCTGATCAAGCTTGGCCAATTCAAAAAGCTCCTTTACCAATTGAGTTAGCCGATTCGCTTCCTCTACAATAATCGTTAAATATTTTTCCATTTCCTCCTTTGGCAGGCTCTGTTTCCGTAGTATATCAGCATAACCTTTGATGTACGTTAAAGGTGTCCGCAATTCATGGGAAATGCTTGCCAAAAATTCATTGCGCTGCTTGGTTAAGTATTGTAGGTCGCGGGCTAAGGTTTCAATTGATTTCGCTAAATCACCTAATTCATCCTCATACGTATTAGGGAGGGAAACGGAGTAATTTCCTTTGCTGATTTGGCTTGTCGCTTCTTTCATTCTCAAGAGTGGCTTGGTAATTCCTTTTGAGAGAAAAATAATAATGACAATCGTAAAAATAACGGAAATCCAGCCTGCGATAACAAAATGTTCATTCAATCGTTTCATCATGGAATGAACGGATGTTGTATCCTGAAACATATACACAAGTCCAACAAGCTGATCATTCTTTTGAATGGGACTGACGGTTGAAATATAAGGCTCATCTTCCCAATTTCCTTCAATGACACGACCCTCACTAGGTAAAGAAGTGAGAGATACCTTCAAATACTTCTCATAGACCTCTGGAGGAGCTGAAGAGTTTAATACCTGCCCGTCTTGATTGGTAATGACCACATCGGTTTCTGCTTCAGATTCCATTAAAACAACATGATCAATTGTATCAAGGTCAAAGTGTTTTTCGAGAATGTCACGATGGGAATTGCCGCGTTTCTGCAGGCTGCTCAGCTCTTCCTCAACCCGTGACTGAGTGATTCCATTATGTAAAAAGAAAAACATGAACGTAACTAAACCAAAGATAATGAAGAAAAATAAAATTCCTAGTTTTACGGAAAGCTTCTTCAAGCGGATTCACCTAATTTCAAAGAGGATAGATATAGTGTACGGCAAAAAATTGGAGAAATGGTGCAGAAATAAAAAGATTATCGTGGTTTCAATGGAAAGTGCTGGTTTTGTTGGAAAGAAAATGTTTCACGTGAAACATGTCTAGTTTTTGTAGTATCTAATGTCGGATGATGCAGGTGGAAGGAGGTTTACATGATGAATGCTAAAAGGCTGTAATTTGATGTAAATTCATGTAGAATAAAGAAGAATTCGATGGCTGCAGCAGCTGCCATAATAGATAATGGGTAAACACTAGATTTACATAGAGAAAATACAGAATGATCTGGAGGTCAGGATGAATATTTCAATTAATAAACTTCTAGATAGGATCGGAAAAGAACTACAGGAAGCAAGGCATGCCGGTTCTGATACGAAAATACGTGAACATGCTTATGCTATGAAAGCTCTTTGTGAGCTTATTTTAGAGGAACCATCACATGCTGATGTGGAGACAAGCAAACGATCTATAACACCGCCAGCTGTTACCTTCCAACAGCAGCCGATAAGTTTTCAGCCGCAGCCTGTAACCTTCCAGCCGCCGCAGAAGAAATTGGAGGTAGAGGACGGGGCAAACGGAGATTCTATTTTTGATTTTTAATTTTTGGCTGTGTGAAGAACACTGTTTATTTTCGTTCGGTTGTAGATTCATTTACCTGTAACGGAAAGTGGCAGCTACGTTTCATAGCCTAATTTTTATAGAGAAAAGCAAAGGATGAAAGGGAGAGAAGGATGAAATTATTTGTAATTCTAGGTGCCGTTCTGGCTGGGTTGTCTGTTGCTTTAGGAGCATTTGGAGCACATATTCTTGAAGGAAAGCTTGAGCCAAAATATCTGGATACATGGGGGAAGGCTGTAACCTATCAAATGCTTCACTCTGTCGGATTGTTGATTGTGGGCATTTTGCTCGGTAAGGTTCATTCAAGCTCATTACTGTCATGGTCCGGCTGGTTGATGTTTATTGGTGTCGTGCTTTTTTCTGGAAGCCTATATGTATTAAGTATTACAAAAATCAGCATGCTTGGTGCGATTACACCGCTCGGCGGTGTGGCATTTATTGTGGCATGGGCATTGATTGTGGTTGCTGCGGTAAAATTTCTATAAGCTCTAGATGAAAGAAAGGAGTCTGACAAGAGCGTCAGACTCCTTTTTATATAAATAGGTGGTCAGCTTTGGATATAATGTGGCCGGGAAAGCCTTGCTAGGTTATCTTGGTGAAAAAGTAGCTAGATCCGGTGCAGCTGTTGCTGCAAATGGGTACTCGTACTCTAGTTCTTCATCAAATGTAGCATAATCAAAATAGACCATCGGCAGTAGGATACGTTGTCCGGTTTCTGGATCGCTTAAAATCAAATGGTCTCTTCCGGCTGCTTCGATAATGCCTTTAAAGATTTTTGCGTTCCATTGCGCATTGTTCTCAAAGGTTGCATAAACAGTGGCAAGCTTTCCTTTGTTCAAGCGAAGGATATTTTCAATATAGGATTGTTCAACAGGCAGCATACCTGGGATGGAAGGAGCTCCTGTTCCTGGTGCAGCGCCTGCAGGGGGAAACATACCTGTACCTCCTGGAGGTGGGAACATAGTTCCAGGCATAGCACCCTGCTGCGGATACATGGCTGGCTGCATTGAACCCATTGAAGCCCCTCCATATTGCGGCTGTGTATTTCCGTAAGATGGGTACGATCTGTAATACCCATAAGGATTATAGTTTTGTTGGCTCATTCAATTCCCTCCTAATACTTTAATCACAAGCGGTGAAACTTGCGCAGGTCTAATAAGGTGAATGATTATAGACTGCCGGTCCCATTCAGGACTAAACAATCTGTTACTGACTAGCAAGTGTTAAAGCTAAAATCGTGATGTAATGTATCATGCTCACTAACTAATGGATATGGGGGAAGTGGGCCAAATATGACTAAAAATTAAGACTACCCTATCGCCATAGGTAATTTAATCAAGACAGCACAAAAAGAGCCCTCGGAAGATGCCGAGGACTCTAGTTATGTAAGCACATGCTTGCAAATTTAGTCGTTATACATGTAAAAAGGGTTGAATTTTTTCATCTGCAAGGTGGTTTCCGACAAAGAAGGAACCAAACTCGCCGTAACGCGCACTTACTTCATCGAAGCGCATTTCATAGACAAGCTTCTTAAATTGAAGAACATCATCTGAGAAAAGTGTAACGCCCCACTCATAATCATCAAAACCAACAGAGCCTGTAATGATTTGTTTAACAAGACCTGCATATTGACGGCCAATCATGCCGTGGCTTCTCATCAGGCTCATACGTTCCTCCATCGGAAGCATGTACCAGTTATCCTCACCTTGACGACGCTTATCCATTGGATAGAAGCAAACGTACTTGGATTTCGGTAGGATCGGATACAATCGCGCACGGATTTGCGGATTTTGGTATGGATCTTCTTCAGAAGACAGATAGTTACTTAATTCAACCACAGATACATAAGAATGGGCTGGTACTGTAAATTCAGCCAGCTTTGTCTTGTTGAATTCGTTTTCAATTTCATTCAGCTCTTCCATCGTTGGTCGAAGAAGCATCATCATGAAATCTGCCTTTTGGCCAACAATGCTGTAAATAACATGGCTTCCTTGCGCTTCCTTTTCAGTGCGGTTCCATTTGTCTACAAGACCTTGAAATTCTTGGATCGCTGCTTCGCGTTCCTCGCTAGGCACCATTTTCCACGTGGTCCAATCCATTGTACGGAAATCATGTAAACAATACCATCCATCGAGCGTTTTTGCTGCTTGACTCATCTATTTTCACTCCTTGTCTATACAATACATTTTTCATAAACTACTATATCATAGTTTCTCCATAACCTCATGGATGAAACACGAAAAAATCAGAATCATCATTTATCAGGATATTATTTTGAAATATGTAGATAGTAGTAAAGGGACAATTTTACCAATATGAATAACTATTTAGAAATATTCCAAAAATGGAACATTTATTAGGAAGCTGCAAGGTTCTTGAATTTTTACTTTGGAAGAGTATGCTAATATAGGGAAATATTAAAGGAGGGTAAATACATGAGTGATTTATTCGCAGGCTTAAAACAAAAACTAACAGGTCAAAACCTGAAAATTGTCTTTCCGGAAGGATTAGATGAAAGAATATTAACAGCTGCCGGACGTTTGGCAGAGGATAACGTATTAACCCCTATTTTAGTAGGGAACATCGAGCAAATTGAAGCAAAGGCAAAGGAACTAAATGTTTCTTTGGAGTCAGCAGAAATCTATGACCCAGCAAGCTATGCAGCATTTGACGAGCTAGTTGCTTCATTTGTGGAGCGCCGTAAAGGGAAGGCAACTGAAGAGGATGCACGCAAAATCCTTTTAGATGAAAATTACTTCGGTACGATGCTTGTTCATACAAATAAAGCTGACGGACTTGTAAGTGGTGCAGCACATTCAACTGCTGATACAGTTCGTCCAGCATTGCAAATTATCAAAACAAAGCAAGGCGTCAGCAAGACTTCCGGTGTCTTCATCATGGTTCGCGAAGATGAGAAATATGTGTTTGCAGATTGTGCAATCAACATTGCACCTGACAGCAATGATTTAGCGGAAATTGCGATCGAAAGTGCGAAGACTGCGGAAATGTTTGATGTCGAACCGCGTGTAGCGATGCTAAGCTTCTCAACAAAGGGTTCAGCGAAATCTCCTGAAACGGAAAAGGTTTCGACAGCAGTGGAGGAAGCGAAGAAGCGTGCTCCAGAGTTAGTCATTGACGGAGAATTCCAATTTGACGCAGCATTCGTTCCTTCTGTTGCGAAAAGCAAAGCACCAGGTTCCGTGCTTCAAGGCGATGCAAATGTATTTGTATTCCCAAGCTTGGAAGCAGGTAACATCGGCTACAAAATTGCGCAGCGTTTAGGTAATTTCGAGGCTGTTGGCCCAATCCTGCAAGGACTTAACCGCCCGGTAAATGATCTTTCCCGCGGATGTAATGAAGAAGATGTTTATAAGTTAGCACTTATTACAGCAGCACAGGCTTTGAAAAAATAAGTGATTTGGAGTACATCACCTGTTGGGTGGTGTACTTTTTTTGCCTTTTTTGACTGTGTTAATAAACAATATCGAATATGGTTCCCTTGTTGATTGGAGTGGAAGGCACGAAGACTCCTCGAAAATTCTATCGAATTTTCTCGTGCGTGGGCGGATTCAAGGAAGTAATTCAATGTCCTGCGGGAGAAGCGAGACAGTCGAGACCCCGCAGACACGTAGTGTCGAGGAGGCTCGGCGGTCGCCCGCGGAAAGCGAAGTGCCTGGAACGGAAATCAACCTGTCACCAAAACTGAATTTTAATAATGAAAAAGAAGAATGCTATAATAAAGAAATGAAAGCTACAACAAGGAGACAAAACATGCACGATACAAAGGATTTATTAGTTCAGGAGCGGTGGAGAGTGATTGATCAATCTGTGTCCGGTCTTTATATTAGTGCCCTGCAATCGTTCGGGATGGATGATACTCTATGTGCTTCAGTCGGTTCAGGCGAAGCACCGGCGACGGCGAGATCATGGGTCCACCAGCCTACAGTTGTACTCGGAATACAGGATACGAAGCTTCCATTTTTAAAAGATGGCATGAATCTTTTGCAGGAAAACGGCTATGAGGTAATTGTCCGCAATTCTGGCGGGCTGGCGGTTGTACTGGATGAAGGAGTATTAAATTTGACGCTTGTTTTTCCGGAAAAGGCAAAAGGGATTGATATCAACCGCGGCTATGATGCGATGTGGCAGCTTGTGAAGGACATGTTTGCAGATCACGATCAGGAGATTGAGGCGCGGGAAATTGTCGGCTCTTACTGTCCAGGCAGCTATGATCTTAGTATAAATGGACAGAAATTTGCCGGTATTTCGCAGCGGAGAATCAAGAAAGGCGTGGCCGTGCAAATCTATCTTTGCGTTCATGGCAGCGGCAGTGAACGGGCCGAGCTGATTAAACAATTTTATCAGCTTAGTAAAAAAGGAGAAGAAACAAGGCATGTGTATCCTAAGATTGTCCCTGAGGTGATGGCATCCTTGTCAGAGCTGCTTCAGGTGGACTTAACCGTTCAGGATGTAATGCTGCGCTTTTTAAAGGTACTGCAAGGCAAGTCAGGGCAGCTTTTTACAGGTTCATTGTCACTAGATGAGGTTCCACTGTTTGAAAGCTATTATGAAAGGGTAGTGGAGCGGAATCAAAAGGTCATGGGAGAGTGAAGTTCACCTTCTGCAGCACGATGTTTTCAATCTAGTGAACTACTTCATCGTAAAAGGCAGAGCTTAGATTTGCAAAATAAGAAAAAGGCCGTTAGTACACGGCCTTTTATCCATTATTCGAGACTATTCAGCTACTTTTTCAAGATTACCGTTTCGGTCCATCTTAAAGGTTGTTGCTGGACGTTCTTCCTCTTCAAATAAAGCTAATTTGCGGGCTCTGTTCATAATTTTCATCAACGTCTCGTAATCCTCTTGAATGGTTTCAGTATTTTGCTCCATTTCGCCTATCTTGGCTTCAAGCTCTTTATTGGTTCTTCTAAGCTCTGCGATTTCTCGTTTTAATCTTTCATTCTCACTTTTTAATATCTCAACCTGAAAACCTGAGTTTTTCATATTTTCCAGGTAAGCTACAATAGTATCGAGATTGATGCCGCTTGTTGGCATGTTCGTTAGTGCAGGTGAAGGTTCAGTTGAGTTCATATTCATGTTAGCAGTCATTTCTTCACTCATTTCAAAATTCATATTTTCATTATATGGCTGTACATCGGTTGGTGTAGTCAAGGTTTCAATTTCTTCCATACTCGGCTGTGGCGGTGAGTATAATAGTTTTTTCTTGCCTCCTTGATCTCTCCCCAAAATACGTTGTCTTTGCTTGCGCTGTTTCTTCGCCAGCTGCAGCGCCTTTTCATAGTTATGGCGCACAACGGCATTCCAGCGGAAACCGCAGGCAGCAGATGTTCTATTAAGCTTGTCTCCTACCTCTTCAAACGCATTTAATTGTGTACTTCCTTCTCTAACATGTCTTAAGACAGTCTCAGCAAGCAGCAGGTCGTTTTCTTCTGTCCATGCATCTTGACGAACTTTCATTTCTTCAGCTCCCTATCATATTTTTGTATTTTTATAAAGCGTTACTTTCATCATGTCCAATGTTTTCAAACTTTATACAAGGTGATTAAAAGGATAGTAGACTTATGTAAAAAGGAATGGTTTTTGATGTGAAACACATACTAATGAACGTGGTTTGATCTAATATTGAGTGTGGGGGCAGAACGTATCTTTAGTTCTATTTTTCAAAGACACTATTTACCTTATCTATAAATTAATAGTTTGAACGTCAGCGGGTAGCATGGGATGTGGAGTCAACTTGCAATACTGAAAAAGAAGCGTTAAAATACCACATAGTGTAAATCGCACGAGTATAATGTTTTCAAAAAGAATGAAAATGTGAGAAACAGATTGTTTTCATATTTCTTATAGATATGATTGAAATGTTAAAAGGGGATGTATTCATTATGTCGAATGAATTCCGTGTCTGTGATGACTGCCAGGCAGTGAATTTAAAAACGTTAGTACCAATGCTGAAAAAAATTGATTCGGAAGCAGAAATTCAAATCGGCTGCCAATCCTATTGTGGACCGGGCCGAAAGAAAACCTTTGCCTTTGTTAATAACCGGCCGCTTGCTGCTTTATCAGAAGAAGAGCTGGAAGAAAAAATTAAAAAGAAGCTGAAAAAATAGAGAATCTCCTCGGACTTTAGTCTGGGGGGGTTTTTTTCTATAAAAGGAACTATCTAAATCCGGTGGAACTGATAGACACAATCCTCGACTTCCTAAGGAAGTTTACTTCTTTACGAATGAAGGTGAAAAAAATTTAAAAAATGTTCGTGTTAGTGAATGATTGGTGCACTCGTATTGTAAGCGGTACCGTTAAAAAAAGTAGGTTAAAGTCTTAATTTTAAACACTTGATATGTTTTTTGAAATGATTTATAATTCAAACATTATATTAATAAATTTTCTGATTTTTAATAAAAGACGAATGAATGTGAATTTGACTAAACAATATTCGTTTTTCGAGTAATTTAAAGGTTGTAGAGCTTGAACAAGTAAGATAATATTGGTAAAATTTAAAATTATTACACAACTGTTCGACAAAAAATGTAAAGTATTTTCAACAAAATTCATCACTTAGAAATAGAATATACGCAAGCGAAGATGGTTATGGATTAAGCTATGACTGGAGCGGCTTCTGGAGAGATTGCAATGCGCGGCGCCGAAGGGTTCACAATCTCAGGCAAAAGGACAGAAGAATAACAAGTGTTATTTGTTATTCTTACGTTTTTGCAGGAGATTGGAGAAGAGTCCAATCTCTTTTTTACTTCATTCAGTTGGAGCGAATTTGATAAGTATCTTGTACTAATTCAAACGTAAGATTCATAGTTAACTAGTCATTTTTTTATACAAAACATAAAAGACCAAAGGGGAGAAAAGAAACAAATGTTTACAATTAAAACGTTAAATGCAATTGCAGAAGTCGGATTAGATGTATTTAAAAGCAATGATAACTACCAAATTGATAATGATGCCCAATCACCTGATGCGATCGTTCTTCGCAGCTTCAATATGCATAATATGGAGCTTGATAGCAATGTAAAAGCTGTGGCACGTGCTGGAGCAGGTGTTAATAATATTCCGGTTAATGAGTATACCGAAAAAGGAATTGTTGTTTTCAATACACCAGGTGCAAATGCGAATGCGGTTAAAGAATTGGTATTAACAACATTAATGGCATCTTCTCGTAATCTGTTTGCCGGAATTCAATGGACAAAAGGCTTAGAGGGCAAGGGTGAAGAGGTTCCTAAGCTAGTTGAAGCAGGTAAGAAGCAGTTTGTTGGGAAAGAAATTAAAGGTAAAACGCTTGGTATCATCGGACTTGGAGCAATCGGTGCCCGCGTTGCAAACGATGCGCTTCGTTTAGATATGGACGTAATCGGATTTGATCCATTCATCTCAGTTGATATCGCTTGGAACCTTTCTCGTAATGTACAACGTGCGATGACTCTTGAGCAGCTTTATGCAAAGGCTGATTACATTACAGTTCACGTTCCATTTACTAAGGATACAGGTGGAATGTTCAACAAAGATTCTTTCGCACTTATGAAGGATGGCGTTCATATTTTGAACTTCTCCCGTGGTGAGCTTGTGAACGAGGACGATATGGCTGAAGCGCTTGTCAGTGGTAAGGTTGGCAAGTATATTACAGACTTCCCGAATGAAAAAGTATTAAAAATGACAAACTGTGTGTGCATTCCACACCTTGGTGCATCTACTTCAGAGTCTGAAGAGAACTGTGCGATTATGGCATCCCGCCAAGTGAAGGAATTCTTAGAAACAGGAAATGTTGTTAATTCAGTGAATTTCCCGAATGCTTCACTTCCTTATGAAGGAAAACGCCGTGTGGCAGCTTTCCATCAAAACGTAAAAGGAATGGTTGGTTCCATTACAGCTGTTTTATCAAACTATGACTTAAACATTGCGGACATGGTAAACAGAAGCCGTGGGGAATACGCGTATACTCTTATCGATATCGATAATAAATTTAATGGCGACTTAACACCTGCTTTAGAAGAAAATATCGGAAAAATCCCAGGAATGGTTAACGTTCGTATTATCTAATAGATTTTTAAAAAATAGAGCATTTGCCTTAGGGCAGGTGCTTTATTTTTTTGGAGAAGAATAGAATAGCAACAGTACTATATTAGAATGTATTATAAAAAAACTTAATTTTAGTGAGTAGGTTGATTGCAGTGGAAGGCACGAAGACTCCTCGAAAATTCTATCGAATTTTCTCGTGCGTGGGCGGATTCAAGGAAGTAATTCAATGTCCTGCGGGAGAAGCGAGACAGTCGAGACCCCGGAGACACGAAGTGTCGAGGAGGCTCGGCGGTCGCCCTAAGGTGCGCGAAGTTTCTTGAACGGAAATCAACAACAAAGTTAACAGTTTATAGAAAAGGTTGGTTTTTGTTGAATTTTGTAGAGAAGTGGCAGGGAGATTGAGTATAATAAATAAAGTGTTGTCGAGATCGCAGATTTATTTGGGTATGATGGACAATGTACCGAAAGCCGATAAAAGTTTTCATAAGAAAATAATCCGCCTACAAGAAGGCTGCCATAATGAGATTGAACAGAAAAGAGGGGAGAAAATGGCCTATTCAGAGGAAAAGCTGTTGGAGGAAAAGGTATTCAAGGATCCTGTGCACCGGTATGTGCATGTGCGTGACCGGGTGATATGGGACCTAATTGGAACGAAGGAATTTCAGCGTCTGCGTAGAATTAAACAGTTGGGGACAACCTTCCTGACCTTCCATGGAGCAGAGCATAGTCGGTTTAACCATTCACTTGGAGTCTATGAGATTGTCCGGCGTATTGCTGATGATGTGTTTGAAGGCCGTCCAGGCTGGAGTCATGACGAACGGCTGCTATCCCTCTGTGCTGCGCTGCTTCATGATTTAGGACATGGACCATTTTCTCACTCCTTTGAAAAAGTGTTCCAGCTGGATCATGAGTATTTTACACAGGCCATTATTTTAGGAGATACAGAGGTAAATGCTGTACTAAGCAGAGTAGGAGATGATTTTCCGAAAAATGTAGCCGAGGTCATTGCTAAAACCTATCAAAATAAGCTAGTCATCAGCTTGATTTCCAGTCAAATCGATGCTGACCGTATGGATTACCTGCAGCGCGATGCGTATTTTACAGGGGTTAGCTACGGCCATTTTGACATGGAGCGGATCTTGCGGGTGATGCGCCCTCGAGAGGACCAGGTTGTCATCAAGAAAAGCGGGATGCATGCGGTGGAAGATTATATCATGAGCCGTTACCAAATGTATTGGCAGGTGTATTTTCACCCGGTCACCCGCAGTGCGGAGGTTATTTTGACCAAAATTTTGCACCGTGCCAAGGCGCTTCATGAACAGTATTATTCCTTTAAATCCCATCCTGTTCATTTCTATTCTATGTTTGAAGAAGAGGTCACTCTGGAGGATTATTTGAAGCTGGATGAGTCAGTGATTCTTTATTATTTTCAAATGTGGCAGGAGGAAGATGATCTAATCCTGAGTGATCTATGCCGCCGCTTTATGAATCGCAATCTATTTAAATATGCCGAGTTTGATCCGGCCAAGGAATACAAAAAGCTGGCCGAGCTGTCTATCCTGTTTGACAAGGCAGGAATGGATCCTGAGTATTATCTTGTTGTCGATTCGTCCTCGGATTTACCGTATGATTTTTACCGGCCTGGTGAGGAAGAGGAGCGTCTGCCGATTCATTTATTAATGAAAAGCGGCGAGATTCGTGAGCTGTCACGAGAGTCGGAAATTGTTGATGCCATTTCGGGAAAAAGAAGAACAGATCATAAGCTGTATTATCCAATTGATTTCATTTGTGATGATTCATCGGCAAAAGAGATTAAAAGGAAAATACGCAAGCTGCTGGATATAGACGAAAGTAAAGTCCATTGATATAGATGTAGGAGTTGAAAATTGTGTTAAAAGATCATGCTAAGGTCATGCAGGCCATTGCAGCCTCTGGAGAAGTTATCGGAAGGAAAAAGCTTCAAAAGATGATTTATATCTCAAAAAAATTATCCTTTCCATTCGGAGAAAAATTTCAATTTCATTTTTATGGACCCTACTCAGAGGAGTTAACGGTACAGGTTGAAGAGCTTTGTAACATGAGATTTTTAGAAGAAGTAAAGGAAAAAAAGGGCGGTTACTATCAATATCGTTATACCGTAACCGATAACGGCAAGGAATTCCTGTCTGAAAGCCATGTCGACATCCCTCATCTGCAGGAATGCTTAACAGATATGAATAACCAAAATGCTAGATTTCTTGAACTTGTCTCAACAGTATTATATTTTGATAACCTGCCAAAGGAAGAAGTGCAGGAAAAGATTTTTACGTTAAAAAGCAAACAGCGCTATACAACCGAGGAAGTAGATAGTGCGTATGAATATATTGCGATGCTGAAGGGGAAAGCGGAGCTTCAATAGATCAGAGTACAGTGCTAGAGGGCGCTGTACTTTTTTTATGTGATTGAAGACCTTCTTCAAATAAGAATTAAGAAAAAGAGCAAAATAAAAGGAGGTTTTAAAGGGAGGATATTCATTTGGACTTTTTGCTTACGATCTTACTGCTATTATTGTGTTTATTAATTTCAAATGTGATCAGCCATTATATTCCGTTTATTCCAACGGCCTTAACACAGATTGCCTTTGGGGTCGTTCTGGCTCTAGTTAACGGGGATATCTCCCTTGAGCTGGAAACAGAATGGTTTTTGCTGTTGTTTGTGGCGCCGCTTTTGTACAACGACGGGCGGCATTTTCCGCGTGAGGAATTATGGAGGATGAGGGCGTCTATCTTTGGAAATGCCATTGTGCTGGTTTTGCTAACAGCGGTTGGCGGTGGTTATTTTATTCATTGGATGGTTCCTGAAATCCCACTCGCCGCATCGTTCGCCTTGGCAGCGATTCTTTCACCGACGGACCCTGTAGCCGTGAATGGAATTGCGAAACGAATCCACATTCCTGAGCAGGTGTTGAATCTGGTCAGAGGGGAATCACTTATCAATGATGCTTCCGGTTTAGTAGCGTTTGATTATGCAGTTGTTGCGGTTGTTACTGGCTTCTTTTCGATAAAAGAAGCAGTTTTTGATTTTACCTATATGTTCATTGCCGGTGCTTTACTCGGTCTTATACTTGGGCTGCTGATTATTTGGATTCGCTTTATTTTACGGAAGCAGGGGATTAATGATATTACCTTTCATTCCCTTTTACAGATCATGACTCCATTTATTATTTTTATCATAACGGAGGAAATGCTCCATGCCTCTGGTGTGATTGCTGTTGTGGTGGCAGGGATTGTTCACTCGCTTATCCATGAAAAAACGGAAACGATGAATGCTCAGGAAAAGGTGCTGACGGAAAATATTTGGTCGATTGTCTTGTTTATCTTAAACGGGATTGTCTTTTTGCTGCTGGGATTAAATATTCCTTCGTCCATGATTGAAACGGTAGAAAACCCGAATATCGGTAATTGGCTTGCTATTGGGTATGTGGTGGCAGTTGGATTGATGATATTAGCCATCCGCTTTGCCTGGTCGTATCTTTTTTCCTATCAAGAATATCGGTTTTTGAAAAAGAAAATGGACGTCAAACCAAATGTGAAAAATACCTTGTTCATTAGTCTGACAGGTGTTCGTGGTGCGGTGACGATGGCAGGGGTCCTTTCAATACCGTTTGTCATCCAGAATGGAGAAGCGTTTCCTCACCGTTCACTAATCCTTTTTTTAGCAGCGGGCGTCATTCTGTTTACGTTGATTGTGGCGACAGTTTTCCTGCCGCTATTAAGTAAAGAGGAGCAGACGGCAGGTGAGGAACCTTCTGTCCTTAACTTGACGGAGGCCAAGAGTCGAATATTACTTGCTGCGATACAGAAAATCAAAGTGGAAATGACGGAGGAAAATGCGGCTGTTGCCTATGAATTAATGGATGAGTATAAACGAATGTTTGCCAAATACAAGCAGGAGCAGACTTCAAACACAGATGCGTTTCAGAAAAAAGTGCGCGAAGTCCGCCTGACAGCCTTAAGAGCAGAAAGGCAGTATATCCAGGAGATGATGGGTCAAGGCAGGATGGATGAAGAATTGTTTGCCACCTTTGAGAAATCCCTTGATTACCGGGAAGACGCCCTGTCAAATAATGTCCGCTCGGGAATCCTATTCATAATTGGGAGATCTAAACGAGCTTGGCTTCGTTTTCTCGGGCAGAATCGTCAGGAAACAAGATTAGCGGAATTGCGAGTTCTTGGAAGGGACATTCAAATAAAGACGCTGCAAAATGCGGTGAAGAAGCTGGAGGAATATTCGCGGCAGTCAGAAATGGATCAGACAGAGGTGCTGAGCATTGTGATTGCCGATTATAATCGGCTGATTAGGCGTTTAAAGCGGCCGACTGTTCATTATAATGAGAAAAGTGAAGAGCAAAAGGAAGAGCTTCGTATCAAGGTTATGGATATCGAACGTTCCGAAATTCACCGCATGTACGAAGCGGGTGATATCAACAAGGAGCAGGCAAAGGAATTAAGACGATTTATTAATTATATTGAGAGTGTGACATTGTACGAGCATGTGGAATGAGGGTACGGCAGTCTATGATAGATCTAATTCCTTATTGATATAGTCGGCAATCGGTTTTTCAAATTCAGTCAATAGACGTATAATGTCAGTTTTATTGCTGTCGTCTATGCTTTGGAGGGCCTGCTGAAGGACGTTCAGCCAGATGCGGAAAATATTATCACGCAGCCATAATTTAAAAACCATACGATCATCTTCCGAGTAGGATTGATTATGTTTAACCTCAATTTCGTATGTATTGACCAATTTCTCAATTGTTTCGATATGCTGGTTGATTTGGTTCTGAACTTGAGCAATTTTTGTCCCGACTTCCATCTTGGTTCCCCCTAGCGCCATGAGTAGCTGTTACATTCATTCTATCAAAAAATATGGCTCTATCGCTGTGGATAGAACCATATTTTTTTGCAAGGGGAATGGTGTGCGATTATTGATCGCTTAAGCGTTTCCCGGCTACAGCATAGTTGTCTTTTGTCATTTCCTCGATGAAGACAACGATTGCTTCCTTTGGTGCTCCTGTTGTTTCACTTACGGCATCGGTTACCTTTTCAGCGAGTGCCTTTTTTTGTTCATCTGTTCTGCCTTCAAGCATTTTTACGGTAACATATGGCATGTTCACAAGCCTCCTATTATTGAGTAGTATGTATTGCCCTGCGGTGGATTTCACCTGTTACCTAGTGTACCACAAGTTTTCCTATTTAATTTCCTTTTGTTTGCAGGCAGAATGGCAACATTTTTCACTTTACCGCGGTAATCATGTATACTTTTATTCAAAGAGTTGAAAAGGAGTTTTTGCCGTTGGATTCCTCATTCTCGCAATTTTTGGCATACCCGTTAGAAAAAATTCCTTATGTCGCGTTAACATTGATTATTGCTTTTTCCGTCCATGAGTTTGCGCATGCGTTTACGGCCTGGAGATTTGGCGATGATACAGCGAAAAATCAGGGAAGATTGACCTTAAACCCGGCCTCACACCTAGACCCAATCGGTACGATTCTCATTTTTATTGCTGGTTTCGGCTGGGCGCGTCCTGTACCGGTCAATCGCTTTTTCTTTAAAAAGCCGCGCGTTGCCGGCATCACGGTGTCCTTTGCCGGACCGCTGAGTAATTTAATTATGGTCTGTATCGCTTTTATCATTTGGTATAGCTTGGTGGCCTCAGGGCTGGCCGCATCGCTGCCGTCGTTTGTTCCGGATTTTCTTGATGTATTTATTCAGCTGAATGCCGTGCTATTTATTTTTAATCTGCTTCCGCTCCCGCCGCTTGACGGCTACCGGATCCTTGAGGACCTTGCACCAACTGACTTACGGGCAAAAATGACGCAGTTTGAACAGTATGGGATGCTGATATTTCTTATCCTCGTCATTACACCGCTTGACCGTTACACAATCCAGCCGATCTTCGGCACCGTCCTGCCATGGCTGGTAAATGGATTGAATGAGTTTTTTTATAGTTGGTTTTTTTAAAGCAGAGAAAACCTTTAGTTTTGATTTAGATTTAGCAGGTTGATTGCAGTGGAGGGCACGAAGACTCCTCGAAAATTCTATCGAATTTTCTCTTGCGTGGGTAGGTTCGAAGAAGTAATTTCAATGTCCTGCGGGAGAAGCGAGACAGTCGAGACCCCGCAGACACGAAGTGTCGAGGAGGCTCGGCGGTCGCCCGCGGAAAGCGAAGTGCCCGCAACGGAAATCAACAACGCTGTTTAAAAGTGAAAGGGGATTTTTATAGATGGAAGAAAAAAAGAAAAAGAAGCTTGAGTTTAATATTATTAAAAATGAACCGCTGGATGGACATAAAGGGTTTGGCAAAGGCGCGTTGAGTCTTGATAATGTGTCACCGGTAATCATTGATGTCGAAGAAGGTGACGCTGTCATTGATATCGGTGCCATGCATGCCAGAAGCGTGGTGGAAAAGGGGATTAAGTTCCTGCCAAATAAAGATGAGGTTCCAAATGGCAAGCCTTATTGGCTTGTTTGGGTAACGGTGGACCGTGATGAACGCGGGCCGCATTATGCAGGGGTGACAGCATGTGAGATGACAGTAGACCGCGAAATCCGCAGAGGATACAAGTCATTACCTGAGCATGTGAACCGCATGGATAAATCAATTAAGCGCCATATTATTGTTGACCATATGGATGAGAAGTCAAAAGGGATATTGCGGGAGTTCCTGCAGAAACATGATGAAGGCATGTGGGAACGTTCAGCGCAGCAATTAAAGGACGATTTGCAAGCATAAGCTTAGGGGAGACCCTAGGCTTTTTTTGTTTGTTAGGAAGACTTGTAGAGGGGTTATTGATGCTCGTTGAGGGTGAAGAACGGTGTAAATGGTAATTAAGAGTATGATCTGATGCCCTTTGTGGAGGGTGAGGGAGGTAAAAGGGAATCAGGAGGTCGATCTGATGACTGTTGAAGAGGGAAAGGGAGGTAAAAGGGAATCAGGAGTGTGATCTGATGCCCGTTTCAGAGGGCGAGAGTGTAAAAAGGTAATCAGAAGTGGGACCTGATGCCCGTTTCAG
>NZ_JBHZRC010000021.1:0-51303 GCF_043641075.1 Niallia oryzisoli
CCGCCAGCGTTCGTCCTGAGCCAGGATCAAACTCTCCAATAAGATTGTTTGACTTGCTCATAATTTAATGTCTTTTTATAAAAGACTAAAAGTTAAAACGTTGACGTTTTTGTTTGTTTAGTTTTCAAAGAGCAATTATTTTGTCGATTATTGACGACTTAGTAATATTATCAAAAACTTTTTTAAAAGTCAATACTCTTTTAAAATTTATTTTTATAAGAATGTGTTGCCTCAACAGCGACGTTTATTAATATATCACTATAGAAAATAAAACGCAAGTATTTTTTTACCTTTTTTAAACCGATGCGTAATAACTGTCGTTCAATAATGATAAAGTAACGACTGCAAAAAAAACCATTTTCTTTACTATACCCAGCTAGTAGGTACTTTATAAAGAAAATGGCCTATTATTGTTCTTTACTTATGACGCATTAACGGGAATAACAATACATCACGAATTGATGGGGAATTTGTTAAAAGCATAACTAGACGGTCAATACCGATTCCTAGGCCTCCAGTTGGCGGCATTCCATATTCTAATGCTTCAATAAAGTCATCATCCATCATATGAGCCTCATCATTTCCTTGCTCACGTTCTTTTAATTGTGCTTCAAAGCGTTCACGCTGATCTATCGGATCGTTTAACTCAGTAAAGGCATTCGCATGCTCACGGCCAACGATAAACAACTCGAACCGATCAGTAAAACGTGGGTCCTCATCATTTTTCTTAGCAAGAGGTGAAATTTCAACAGGATGTCCAAAGATAAACGTAGGCTGAATTAATTTATCCTCGACCCGTTGCTCGAAGAATTCATTAATGATATGACCATATTCCATCGTATCTTTGATTTCAATATTATTTTCCTTCGCCAATTGCTTAGCCTCTTCAACAGTCGTTACATTCCAGAAATCTACTCCTGTATATTCCTTAATTGCATCAACCATATGAAGTCTCTTCCACTGCGGTGTTAAGTCTACTTCATAATCACCGTATTGGACCTTAGTTGTTCCTAATACCTCTTGCGCTACATGGGCAACAAGGTTCTCTGTTAAAGCCATAATATCACGATAATCAGCATATGCTTCATATAGTTCAATCATCGTAAACTCAGGGTTATGTCTTGTAGAAACACCCTCATTACGGAATACACGTCCAATTTCATATACCTTTTCAAGTCCCCCTACAATGAGACGCTTCAAATGAAGTTCAATGGCTATCCGCATAAATAATTGCATATCTAATGCATTGTGATGTGTGATAAACGGACGAGCTGCAGCACCCCCTGCAATAGCATGCATCATTGGAGTTTCCACTTCTAAATAACCATTTTGATCAAGGTAGTTGCGGATGGAACGAATAATGCGGCTTCTTGATACAAATGTCTCCTTGCTCTCTTGACTCATAATCAAATCTAGATAACGCTGACGGTAGCGCTGTTCAACATCCTTTAAACCATGGAATTTATCCGGTAGAGGACGTAAAGATTTAGTAAGCAGCTCAAAATTGTTTGCTTTAATGGATAATTCCCCGACTTTTGTTTTGAAGAGCTTACCGGTGATTCCAACAATATCTCCTAGATCAGCGATATTAAAAATCTCATATTGCTCTTCCCCAACTGCATCCTGTCGAACATAGATTTGAATTTGTCCACTTAAATCTTGAATATGAGCAAAACCAGCTTTACCCTTTCCGCGCTTTGTCATTATACGGCCGGCAATGGTAACCGAAACATCTTTTTCATCTATTACTTCCTTTTCAAGCGCCTCATATTGCTCGATTAATTCTAAAGCAAGATGAGTACGTTCAAATCGTTTACCGAACGGATCTAAGCCTTTATCACGTAATTGAGCCAGCTTCTCCCTTCTAACTTGCAACTGGTCATTTAATTCTTCATGACTCATTTTGTTCATCTCCTATATTGAATCTGTTTATGTGAGTGTTTATCTGTATCAGCTCATTTTTGCATACTATACCATTTTACACAAACTATCGCTATCATAAAAGTTTTAATGGAAAACTTCTTAAATAAAAGCATTAAATGGCGAAACATATAAGCTAAAATCAAAAAAACTACCGGCTTTAAATCCCGGCAGTTTTCCTGTATTACTATTTTTTACTTCTATGTTTACTATTACCCTACTTGTTTTTTCATTTCTATTCTTTCATCTAGAACAAGGCTATTTAACAAAGTAACCATTTCTTCTCTTGTATTACATTCGTTTATCCCATTTCTAATAGGTCCGCTTCCTTGTATTCCCTTTAAATACCATGCTGCATGTTTACGCATTTCCCTTACCGCGATATGCTCATTTTTCAAATCTATTAATCGATCAAGGTGGAGAATACATACATCAATCTTCTCACGAGCAGATGGTTCACTCATTAACTCCCCTGTTTCCAGGTATTTCACCGTACGATAAATCATCCATGGATTTCCTAATGCAGCTCTACCGATCATAACGCCGTCACAGCCAGTTTCATCAAGCATGCGTTTAGCATCCTGTGGAGTTAGAACATCGCCGTTCCCGATAATCGGAATAGTAACTGATTGTTTTACTTCACGGATAATATCCCAGTTTGATGTGCCCTCGTACATTTGCACACGAGTACGGCCATGTAAGGATACAGCACTTCCTCCGGCACGTTCTATCGCCTGGGCATTTTGTACCGCATAAATATGATCTTCGTCCCAGCCCATGCGCATTTTGACTGTTACAGGCTTATCAACGGCATCAACTACAGCTGCAACCATTTCATAGATTTTATTTGGGTCAAGGAGCCACTTTGCTCCTGCATCAACCTTTGTAATTTTCGGAACCGGACAGCCCATATTAATATCAATAATATCGGCATTTGTATTCTCATCAACGAATTTTGCAGCTGCAACAAGCGACTCTTTTTCGCCACCAAATATTTGCAGGCTAAGAGGTTTTTCACCTTCATCAATATATAACATATTCATTGTTCTTTCATTTTTATAAAGAATCCCTTTATCACTAACCATTTCAGCACAAACTAATCCTGCACCAAACTCTTTAACTGTTAAGCGAAAAGCGGAATTGCAAACACCAGCCATCGGAGCTAATACAACTGGGTTCTTCATAACAATGTCGCCTATTTTTAACATGTATTACCTCCTGTTGAATACTTCTAGACTGATTGATTTTCCTCGAGTGGTCTTAATTCATTACTGCTTATATTAAGTGCATCGGCTATTCTAACAATAATCTCTTGAGAGGGCATTCTGTTTCCTCTCTCAATTTCCCCTAAGACCGAAACTGATACACCTAATTCCTTTGCAAAACTCTCCTGCGTAAACCCCTTTAGTTTTCGAAAAGCGCGAATACGTCTTCCCCATTTTTCTCTTTCCATACTCGTACCCCTTCTTTGTCAGATAAGTGATCTGCTATTTTACATAAAGGCTGTTTCAAGGTCGGAAGCATGATGTTGGGGGAGATTTCAAGTAATGGAATAATAACAAAGGACCTTTCATGCATACGTGGATGCGGTACAATAAGCATCTCAGAAGTAATATTTTCGTCATTATACAAAAGAATGTCAAGGTCAATTGTTCTAGGACCCCACCTAATTTCCCTTTTTCTCCCAAGCTCTTTTTCTGTTTGCAAACAAGCTTCCAACAATTGATAAGGCGACAGCGAAGTCTTCACTTGAACTGCCATGTTTAAAAATAAATCCTGCTCCTCATATCCAACTGGATCTGTTTCATAAATGGAAGAAACATTTACCACTTCAATCGGGTAGTCATTTTGCAGCCTCTTCAGTGCTTCTTCAAGGTTTTTTATTCTATTTCCCATATTGGTTCCCAGGGAAAGAAAGGCTGTGTGATTCATATTATGGTCGACTCCTTGTAATTTCGACTGCAACGGATTCATAATGACCTGGAATTGGAGGATTAGGCTTGATTACTTTTACCGTGACCGAAGATACCTTCATAAATTGCAGCAAAGTTTCTTGTGCAATTTTTTCCGCTACAGCTTCAATGAGCTTGAAAGGCTTTCCTTCAACAATTGATTTACATACCTCAAACAAGTCAACATAACTAATTGATTCCTCAAGATTATCTGTTTGACCAGCCTGCTTCAGGTCTGTCTGTACCTTCAAGTCTACAAGAAATTTTTGGCCTAGCGTTGTCTCCTCTGGCAATACTCCGTGGTAACCATAGAATTCCATTTTATTAAGATAAATTGTATCCAACTACATCTACCTTCCCCATCATGGCATCCATCATTTTAGCCATTCTGCTGATTTCTTTTACATCATGAACACGGAAAATCTGGCAGCCCTTTTGGATACCAAAACATACAGCAGCACCGGTTCCCTCCACACGCTCATCTACAGGAAGATTTAAAACTCCCCCAATCATACGCTTACGGGATGGACCTAAAAGCACCGGATATCCCAATGCAACAAGCTTATCCAAGTTTCGCATCATCTCAAGGTCTTTTTGCATATCCTTAGCAAAACCAATTCCTGGATCTAAAATGATATTTTCATCCTTGACCCCGGCTTTTTTCGCAATTGAGATGCTTTCAAAGATATCATTCAAGCAATCCCGGAAAAAGGATTGATAGTTTACATTATCACGATTATGCTGAAGAATAATCGGAACTGCGAGTTCTGCTGCTACACCGGCCATATCAGGGTCTGCTTTTGCTCCCCAGATATCATTGATGATATGGGCACCTGCTTTGATAGACTCCTTTGCTGTTTCAGCTTTAAAGGTATCGATGGATAAGGGCACTGGGACAGCTTTTGAAATGGCCTCAATGACCGGAATGACACGCTCCAATTCTTCCTGAGCCGAAATAGGGGTATAGCCAGGTCTTGTGGACTCTCCTCCAATATCGATAATATCTGCTCCATTCTCAACCATTTCATTGGCACGCTCAACTGCACGATCAATTTCGTTGTATTTACCTCCATCTGAAAAGGAATCCGGAGTGACATTCAATACGCCCATTATCAGTGATTTCTTTCCGTAATCAAGCGTAAATGAACCACATCGAATCGTCTTATTAGACATATAAACACCTCTATAACATGAATATTCATAATATATTGCTTAATAGTGAGATTTGTTATAATAAAAATCTTCTCTCCTTTTATGATATTATAACCGTGAGAAAAAGAAAAATCAGCCTTTTTAAAGAACGATTCCCTAATAATTCGTTCATTTTTGTCGTTATATGACATTTAGTGTAAAAGCCCATGGAGAATCGCATGTGAAACGTACTATAGCTAAAGTATGTCATAGGCCGTTATTCATAAGAACTTTTATATAAAAAAAAGGGGCTTCCCACGAAAGGACAGCCCCTTTATCTTTAAATTATTCAGCATCAAATTGATATAGTGCAGTACTTAAATAACGTTCACCATTATCAGGGATGATTGCTACAACTTTTTTACCTTTACCAAGCTTTTTCCCAATTTCTAAAGCAGCGTGGATCGCAGCTCCAGCTGAAATTCCGCCTAAGATACCCTCTTGTTGTCCAGCACGGCGTGCAGCTGAGAATGCTTCCTCTGTAGAAACTTTGATGATTTCTTCATAAATTCCAGTATTTAATACTTCAGGAACAAAGCCTGCACCAATACCTTGAATTTTATGAGGACCTGGTTTTCCACCAGATAGAACTGGTGAATCAACTGGTTCTACTGCATAAATTTTGATATCTTTATATTTTTCTTTTAACACTTCACCAGCACCAGTGATTGTACCACCTGTTCCTATTCCGGCAACAAATGCGTCTAATTGATCACCGAACTGCTCAACTAGCTCTTTACCAGTTGTATTTCTGTGAATTTCTGGGTTTGCCTCGTTTTCAAACTGCTGTGGTAAGAAGTAACCATGCTTTTCAGCAAGCTCATTTGCTTTTCCGATAGCACCCTTCATACCTTCAGGTCCTGGTGTTAACACAAGCTCTGCTCCATATGCACGAAGAAGATTACGACGCTCTAAGCTCATTGTCTCAGGCATTACTAGAATTGCTTTATAGCCTTTAGCTGCAGCAACCCATGCTAAACCAATTCCTGTATTTCCGCTTGTAGGTTCAATGATTGTATCGCCTTGCTTTAATTTACCACTAGCTTCAGCAGCTTCGATCATTGCTAATGCGATACGATCCTTTACACTGCTTCCAGGGTTCATATACTCTAATTTCAAATACACATCTGCACTATTTTCGTCCACAATGTGGTTTAATTTCACAACTGGTGTTTGACCAATTAATTCTGTTATAGAATTTGCAATACGTACCATTCTTAAGCACCCTTTCATATCCCGAGTAGTTTTATTGGATTAATTAATTTAAATTTAACCCCATTTACACTAAATGTCAACTACTTTTATCGGAATTATATAACTTTTTAAAGAAAGCTCCTTCAACAGGATAAGCTTAAACCGCTTCTTGCTTTAATGCCTCAAGATCTTCAGCCGTGTACAGGTACTTTTCATTACAAAAATGACAATGCGCTTCCGCATGCCCGTCTGTTTCAATCATATCCTGGATTTCTTCTTTACCCAGTCCAATGATCGCATCGCCAAATCGCTCCTTTGAGCATGTACATGTGAAAGAAACCGGCATTTTTTCAAGAAACTTTATATTTTCATTACCTAAAATTTCAGTTAACAATTCTTCAGGTGTCAATCCCTTTTCAATTTGCTTTGATACAGGAGGAATCTCTGACAAACGCTTTTCGATTTGACTTATGGTTTGATCGGCTGTACCCGGCATTAATTGAATGATAAAACCACCGGCAGCTAAGATGGAATTGTCAGGGTTTACGAGGACTCCAACTCCAACCGCAGATGGAACCTGCTCTGATGAGGAAAAGTAATAAGTAAAGTCCTCTCCTAATTCACCTGATACAATTGGTACCTGCCCTGTGAAAAAATCACGCATGCCAATATCCTTTATTACGGTCAAGGAACCGGTTGTTCCAACAGCTCTTCTCACATCTAACTTCCCATGCTCGTTTAAATCAAAGTGGACTTGCGGGTTAGCTACATAGCCCCGTACTTCTCCTTTTGCATTTCCATCCACTAAAATATGGCCAATAGGACCATCACCCTCAATTTTTACGGTTAACATTTGCTCATCCGATAACATTGCTCCCATCATTGCGGTTGCTGTTATGGCTCTACCTAATGCAGCAGAGGCCGTTGGCCAAGTATAATGGCGGCGCTGCGCCTCACTTACTGTTTCTGTACTGCGAACAGCATATGCACGCACCTGCCCATCGAAAGCCAGGGCCTTTACTAAATAATCATTCATTCACTTTACTCCTTTTTTCCTTTTAATTTATGTTAGCTATTCTTTAGATTCTCCATATTTCGCTTATAAATAAGTCGTAATCCCTTTAAGGTTAAAAATGGATCAACGATATCAATGACTGTTGATTCTTCAGAAATAAGACCAGCTAATCCACCAGTTGCGATAACTGTTGGGGGCTGCTTGCTTTCAGCCTTCATTCTGTTGACAATCCCTTCCACTTGGCCAACATAACCGTAGAGAATTCCTGACTGCATGGCAGATACCGTATTTTTACCGATAACTCCCTCTGGACGCACAAGCTCAATCCTTGGAAGCTTGGCTGCACGTGTATATAAAGCTTCTGTCGAAATTCCAATTCCCGGTGCAATCGCACCGCCTAAATATTCCTTGTTCTCATTCACATAGCAGTAGGTTGTCGCTGTCCCAAAATCAACAATAATTAAAGGGCTTCCATATTCGTGTATAGCACCAACTGCATTGACAATCCGGTCTGCTCCGACTTCTCTTGGATTTTCATATTTGATGTTTAATCCTGTTTTTACACCCGGACCTACTACTAATGGTTTAATATGAAAGTACTTTTGACACATTCTTTCCAACGCGAACATTATCGGAGGAACCACCGAAGAGATGATAATTCCATCAATGTCGGCAAACTTAAGGTTTACATGATCAAATAAATTCTTAATGACCATTCCATATTCATCTTCTGTTCGATTGCGATGTGTTTCCACCCGCCAATGATGGACTAACTCTTCTCCACTATATACTCCTAAAACAGTATTTGTATTTCCAACGTCAAAAACAAAAATCATTATTATTCACCACATTTTCCTTATGTTCTTTTATTCTGAAAACATCATATCACAATTGTTTATTTAAGCTATACAAAAAGGCGCCCATCTAGGAGCGCCTTTTTTTGAACTTTAAGAACGTTCGTCTGGATTTTCACTCTGCTCAGCAGGTTTTTCAGCATCCAGATTCTTTTCTTCTGTTTTCGTCTCATCATCTTTTTTGCTGATTGTTACTTTTACATTTTCAGTAGAAGCATCAACCACTTTTCTATCAGGTAGTGTTCCATGATCAGCTAGATGTTTGATTTGTTCAGCATCCAATGTCTCCACTTCAAGTAAAGTATTAGCAATGACGTTCAGTTTATCACGGTTTTCTGTAAGTATCTTTCTGGCCTTTTCATAGCACTCTTTTATAATACGTTGTATTTCAAGGTCAATTTCATATGCAATGGCATCTGAATAGTTTTGTTCATTATGGAAGTCACGTCCTAAGAATACTTGACCACCTTGAGATTGTCCAAATTGAAGAGGACCCAGCTTATCACTCATACCAAACTCTGTTACCATTCTGCGCGCAATTCCAGTTGCACGCTGGAAGTCATTATGAGCACCAGTACTTACTTCACCAAATACGATTTCTTCTGAAACGCGGCCGCCAAGAAGACCCGTAATCTTATCCAGTAATTCAGGTTTTGTCATAAAGTAACGGTCTTCCTTAGGAAGCATAACAGCGTAGCCTCCCGCTTGACCACGAGGAACGATCGTCACTTTATGAACGATGTCTGCATCATCTAGGATTAATCCAATAACTGTATGCCCAGCTTCATGGAAAGCAACAATGTTTCGTTCCTTTTCGGAAATAATCCGGCTCTTTTTCGCAGGTCCTGCAATAACCCGGTCTGTTGCTTCATCAATATCTAACATATCAATTTTCTTTTTATCGCGGCGCGCTGCCACTAACGCTGCTTCATTTAAAAGGTTTTCCAGGTCTGCACCTGAGAAGCCAGGTGTACGCTGGGCAATTGCCTTTAGGTTAACATCTTCAGCTAAAGGTTTATTACGAGCATGTACCTTCAATACCGCTTCACGACCTTTAACATCTGGGCGGTCAACCGTGATTTGACGGTCAAAGCGTCCAGGACGTAATAAAGCCGGATCTAGAATATCAGCACGGTTTGTTGCAGCAATAATAATGATTCCCTCATTACCACCAAACCCGTCCATTTCAACAAGCAATTGGTTTAATGTCTGCTCACGTTCGTCATGGCCTCCGCCAAGTCCGGCACCACGCTGACGTCCTACAGCATCAATTTCATCAATAAAAATAATACAAGGAGCATTTTTCTTCGCAGTTTCAAACAAATCACGAACACGTGAAGCCCCTACCCCTACGAACATTTCAACAAAGTCCGAACCACTAATGGAGAAGAAAGGAACTCCCGCTTCTCCCGCTGTTGCACGAGCAAGCAATGTTTTACCTGTACCAGGAGGTCCTACAAGTAGTACCCCTTTCGGAATTCTAGCACCAAGTTCAACAAACTTTCTTGGGTCCTTTAAAAATTCGACCACTTCAACAAGCTCTTGCTTTTCCTCATCTGCACCTGCTACATCTTTAAAGCGAACCTTTTTCTTATCTTCACTATAAAGCTTCGCTTTGCTCTTACCAAAATTCATTACCCGGCTTCCACCGCCTTGGGCTTGATTCAGCAAGAAGAAAAATAAGATGAAGATGATAACAAATGGAATAATCGAAGTAAAGAACGTTACCCATCCGCTTGTTTCCTTGGCTGGCATTTTTTCAAGCTTGAGGTCAGCCTCAGCAGCCATCGCATTGATTCGTTCAACCTCACTGTCTGTATTCGATACATAAGTGATAAAGTACTTGCCTTCTTCGTATCCCTTAAGCTGACCACGTACTTCAAGGACCCCACGCTCAGGCTGCGTTGTTAGCGATGTTACATCACCATTCTCAAGATGCTCCATAAACGTATCATACGTTATATTATCTGTAGGTTGATTACCACTATTAAAGAAACTTACTACACCTATAATGACTAGAAAAATTAATAAATAAAAGATGGTATTACGGAAAATCCGATTCATCCCTTGCCTCCTCCCACGGTCAACAAACTATAGTGTATAGTACCATAGAAAATCATGGTAATACAAGAAATTACACTTTTAACTCCACTTACTACTGTTGATATATCAAATATATATAAATAAAATTTGTTACCCATTAATTACTGTATACATGGGGCTTTAACACACCTATATACGGAAGGTTTCGATATTTTTCTGCATAGTCCAAACCATAGCCGACAACAAATGCATCAGGAACAATAAATCCTACATAATCTGCCTTGATATCTGCTTTACGTCCAGTTGGTTTATCGAGCAATGTAACAATTTTTACTGACTTGGCCTTACGGTAATGGAATAATTCAGCTAAATAGCTTAATGTTAGTCCGCTATCAATAATATCCTCAATAATCAGTACATCACGGCCTTCAACCGATGCATCTAAGTCCTTTATGATTTTTACTTCTCCTGAGGAAACCGTAGAGCTTCCATAGCTTGAAACATCCATGAAGTCCATTTCAAGATGGGTATCAACTCGCTTTAAAAGGTCGCCCATAAACAGCATAGCTCCCTTAAGAACACCAATCGCGAGGGGGAATTTATCCTGATAATCCTCTGTTATTTGCGCTCCTAATTCTTTTACCTTATTTTGAATTTCTTCTTCGGATATTAATACACTTTCAATATCATTTCTCATGTTTAGTATGCCCCCTAGATGATCATTACATAATAAAATATCTCTATCATTCCATTAGTCAGCCTTTATCAAAAGTTTTCTCCATTCAATATTTGTTTATCCAAGCCCTTTTGATAAAAGCTTATTCATTTTGCCTTTTATATGTAATAAGAATATATTTCATATCCTCATTATCCACCATCGACTCTTTGCATTTTTTCAATCCCGGCAGCCAGAGGATCTTGTTTTGTCCATCTGTTATGACCGGCCAACTATCTCTTTCATCAGTTGGTATTTTCTGATCGATAAAAATACTTTTAATCTTTCTTGTCCCTTCCATACCCTTCAGACTCATTCTGTCTCCTGGTAATCTTGTTCTAATAATAATTGGAAGCGGTACAGCATTTGCATGTAAAAGAATAGCATCCTTTGAGCTTTCCACTCGATTAGTATATTCTAGTGAAACAGTGTCACCATTTGGCAGTGAATATACTCCCGGCTGACCTATTTTAATATAGAAGCCTTCCTTGCTTTCAGTATTGAAATCAAAGTGACATAGCCGGTAAGAACGTCTAACCTTCAAACTGGATGGAAAGTCCAAACTACCAGAAGGATTGTTTCCTTCAATAAGTGAAAATATTTGATCAATATGTACAGCAGATAAGGATGCTGGCCTTTTTTTGTATAGATAGTTTAATATTAGTTGAATGCCTCTCCTTTGTAAAGAAATTGGCATTGCTTGGAAAGCATCTAAATCAATGGTTATTTTATTATCTTGTTTCACTTTCCATACGGTATTCATTTTTTTAATCGTAAATTCCTGCAGAAGCTCTTCATCCTGCCGGAGTTCCTCACTAAATCGTTGGAATTGCTCATGAACCTGTTCGTTTTCCCTTTTTAAAAATGGAACAACATGATTCCGAAACCTATTTCGAAGATAGACGTCTTTTTCATTACTGGGGTCTCGACGAGGATTTAACTCATGCTCCAAGCAATATTGCTCAATTTCCTTTCGGCTTAAGCATAAGAACGGCCTGACAATATAGCCTTCCTTAAAGGGTCTCATAAAGGGAATACCTGCTCTGGATGACCCGGAACTTCCGCGCGTTAATCGCATTAAGATGGTTTCAATTTGATCATCACCATGGTGAGCCAATGCTGCATATGTTAGTTGATGCTCATTCATCACTTCAGCAAAGAACTCATAACGGCACTCTCTTGAGGACACTTGAGAACTTTTTCCCGTTTTTTCAATATACTCCGGAACATTAATCCTCTTCATTAAAAAGGGTATTTGGCGGGTTTCGCAGAACTGTTGAACAAATTTTGCTTCATTATAGGATTCCATCCCCCTAAACATGTGGTCCACATGGGCCACAACTAGATAAAAATCCTGCTGCTTCTGTTTTTCCCATAATAGATGTAATAGAGCTAAGGAATCCGGTCCTCCTGATACGCCAACAAGAATTCTTTTTCCAGCGAGTGTAAACTGATGATGTTTTAAAAAATGGTCCACTTTCTCTTCTATCATTTCGTGTTCTTCCCTACCACTAATATCGTACTGAAATTCTACAATCCTTATAATAACAAGCATACCATTTTTCTAAGCGGTAACCAAAGGACAAACCTTATAAATTTTCCCTTTTCTAATGGAAATGCCATTCATACCAACTTTTTCATACTTTTAGCTATATTAATTGACCAAATATATAGAACGCATAAAATAGTAGAATGACCATAGTCAGTATAAGGGTTTCAACAAACCCGCCCTTTTTCTGCCTTTTTTGCTGTAATTGTCGACTGGCACTCACTCTTCCCGCCTGTTGTGTTTGTCTAGTCATTGTTTGACGATTCCCGTAGTTCTTAGTATTCGATTGTCGAGTTGCTGTTCGACTGTTTCCGTTATGACGACTGGTGCTCTTTATTAAATCATTGCGCATTTCCTCAGCAGACTGATATCGGCCTTCAAGTGCTTGGATAATAACCCCTTCAAACTTGTGTAAAGCCTTACTTTGTTTCACTTGGTTACGAAGCTGCAAGATTCCGCCGGTGGTTTTCGTAAATCTTTTTGGATAAGCCGTATGAATTATAATCATGGCAACTGCAAATAAATCGTAGCCAGGATCAGCCTTCCTTGAGCCAAGTCCCCAATAACCCCTGTCATAGAATTCCGTGAACTCCTTTATAGCTCTTCCTTTTATCGTCGTTCCGCCAACATCTATACAGCGTATCCTTGGTGAAGGCCCTGTTACTATTAAGTTCTCAGGCTTAAGATCACCAAAAACCCAGCCATTACAATGGAGCTTCTCTAGGTCAGATAAAAGCTGCAATAGTAAAACAGGAAGCCAGGACGGTCCTTTCTGTTCAATAAAGTCCATAAAGCCCGGCCCTTGTATATACTCCATAACATAAAATGAAATTTGTCCATTGTTATGCTCCCAGTCATCTACATCAAGCAAAGAAGGTCCAAGGGCAGATCCCTGGACCTTTGCAAAGGATTTAAGCACGTTTACTTCTGAAGTAATAGACATCCCGTTATCGCTCATTTTAAGCGCAACGTATTCATGATGCCGCCTAGCAAGGTACACGATACCGTTGGCCCCAAAGCCCAATTCCTTCAATATGGTATAACGTTCCTTATGCCATTTGCCTTGAATGATTGTCCCAGGTTTCACGTTACACTGATTCTTCATAGAATGATTCATCATCACGAGAAAGCAGACTCCTTAGAGAACGTTTTTTCTTGAAATATTGCAGTGCTTCATTTATTGCTGGTCCTGTTGGCGTAATTCCTCCTGTTGTTAACTTTGAAAATACACCTGTCAATGACTCTAGCCGCGGCGTCCAATCTAAAAGTTTATCTACTTCATTCTTTTTCCCGGGAAATACGAACACTGAAAACCGATTTTCTCCAGACCTTGCATTTAAGCTTAAAGAAAGGTCAAGAAGAGCTTCTTTAACAGTTGGCAGCTTCTGTTTCATGCTTGCACTAGTATCTACAAGGATGAGGACTTCGAGTTCAACTGTTTCTCCAAGCTCGTCTACTACCTCCATCACCTCTCCCCTTTTTTCCGGAGGGAGATCCTCTAATGTATGTGAGCGCCCCAGTATTTGCTGGAGCTCCTTATTTACGACCCCTTGAAGAGTTTGTGTCATCGCCTTTCTTGTCACCATTTGTACAGTTTGAGAAAGTTTATGGGCATAGACAACCTGACTGACCCCGCCTCCAGCTAACGAAATGCCTTCAATTTCTTTTAGCCCCTGTTCATCGATTACATCCTGATCCATTACTCCGATTACATTTACCGTAATCCCCTGCTCCTTGGCAAGTGCGGCCATTGCAATAGGATCATCTCCTTGATTTGAGCAACCATCCGTTATCAGTAGTATTTGCTTTAACGTACCTGTTTTCATCAAGTCCCCTCCAAATCTGAAATGTTACCATTTTCGACGATAAGAAGGGAATTTATACATAGAGTTCAGAATTGCCCGTAGACTAAAATGGCCGGTAGCGACTCAAGCTTTTGCTTGAATCACTACCGGCCATTTATCGCCATACAGATGATAAAATACATTTTGTCCATTAATTAGCCTTTTGTTTAAATTGAGGAACAGGAATGGATGCCCATTTCGGTGTATTGTGTTTGATTTTCGCTACAACAACGGTCATATCATCCTCAATAAAGCCTGATCTTGACCTGATGACCTCTTCCATAATAACATCCGCTACCCCTTGCGGCTCTTCTGTCTTTAATTCTTTTATTTTCCGTTTCATCCACAAATCGTAGTTTTCCACGTGCTTCGGACCCTCAAACACGCCATCGCTCATCATTATGAGAAGATCACCGGCCCTTAGTTGTTCACTGACAACATCAACCTCAAAGTCCTCAATGATACCCATTGGCAGGTTACTTGCCTGTATTTTTATTACCTTATTGCCTCTTTTAATAAAGCTAGGTGTGGAACCGATTTTTAGGAATTTCGCCGATGCATTTTGTAAATCTACCATTGCTAAATCAAGTGTAGAAAAAATCTCATCTGTCGTCCGCAATGACAGAACTGAATTTACTGATTTAATTGCAACCCTTTCTTCTATTCCGGATTGCAGGATTTTTTGCAGAAGCTGAAGCGTCTCCTGGCTTTCAATATGGGCGCGCTCTCCATTACCCATTCCATCACTGATTGCAACCGCATACTTTCCGCAGCCAAGCTCCGTTGTTGAATAGCTATCGCCTGAAATCAAGCCGCCATCCTTTGCAGCATGCGCAACCCCAGTCTCTACCGAATAGGCCTTTGCTGAGCGGAATGTTACATGGCAGAAGTCATTTCCAAACGGTGAATATTCCTCTGAGTTTACAATAATGGTTTCACCCAATATATCAGATAATATTGGTGCAATAAGCTTTTCACACTCCCCATGCCCCTGGTAATCCGGTATCGTCATATCAATATCTACATTCCCTTGCTCAAGACTGTAAATTTCTACTTGTTCGATCTCAATACCAAAGTCCTGCATGGCCTCGAGAATAAGCTCCTCCTGCTTATGATGATTTTCCCTTTCCCGCTGTATTTCCTTCGCAAAGTTACCCATAATTTCAGACACGCCTAATAACTGATCGGCCACCAGTTTTCTAGATTCCTTGACCTGTCTCTTTAGCTTTTGATTAGCTTGATAATAGGTTAATTCCTGCTGCATTGCTTCCACAACCTTTTTCGGCTTAACACAGTGAATCCCCCAGTCCCGGAATAATTTTTGTGACACTTCTCCTCCTTTTTGCTCCATATCAAGCATAATTTCCTTCATAAAGTCATATGTTTCATTAAAGTTTCTTGTCCAGCATTGTTCCTTCCGATGACAAAGCTGGCATGTTTTTTCTGTAACATTACTTAAGAAATAATCAAGCTCCCGATCTGTATCATCCCATTCTGTCGGTTCACTCTGATGATTAAAGCTATTAGAAAGTGCCTGAAATACATGAGAAAACTGAGCTACTCTTTGCGAGGTCACATCCCTCATCTTTCTCATATATTGCTGCTGCTCCTGTGAGTGCTCTAGTGTACCCGGGATATATTTTGCTAGTTTAGCAGTGAATGATTTAGGGGTTAAGATTAATAATAGTACAGCTGCAGTTGATTCGATAAGTGTATTTACTAAGGCGGCATTGCCGTCACCATACATACCGATTAGTAGAGTTGCAATTAATAATCCGATCGAGACACCAATTTTTTTCCCTTCTTTTAACAAACCTCCGAGCAGGCCAGAAAATGCTAATAGACTCATATGAGAGAAGCTGGCAACACTGGCAAGACTAAATATTAGGCCTGTCACCACTCCGACAGTTGATCCAACCGTTGCACCAGCTACAAAGGCAAATAACAGCACAAGGTACCTCGACAATACATGGTCAATAGAAATGTCATAGATGGTCCAGCCGATGGTCCCGGTCATGACAGATGCCAAAAGTATAATTAAGCAGACAATTTCCTCCGTCTTTAATGATTGTCTGCGTTTCGAAATAGATAATAACGGAAGTCCTTGTAAAAAGATAAGTGTTAAAATAAAGCCCAAACTTGATTCCACACCTGCCATCATTAATTCATACAAGGTAAACTTACCTGAAACAATGTAGCCTTGTGCAAGACTGCCGGCAAGCAAAACAAAAAATACATAAAAAGGAATGAGTTTCACTTCATTTTTCAGCCATTTTTTCGTAGCTTTATAGGAAACTAAAAATAGCACCGTCATTGCAAAAGTGGAGACTGCGTCAGTTATAGAAAGAGTAGCTGCTCCTCCAATAAGGCCGATCAAGGCTAATGGTGCTCGATCCTTTCTAACGAGATATACAGCAGCAAAAAAAGGAACACTAAATGGAGTTAATTGGGCTAAGATTAATGAACGTCCAAGTAAAAAACCTATCAATAAGAGGATATAGCCCTTTTTGAGAAAAAGGGTCTCCAGCTTTGCTTGAAAGTTAGTAAAGGGATTTGCAAACTTCAATTTAGCTTTCGCAAAGTTAACATCCCTGATTGGATCCATGAAATTCCGCTCCACCTTTTCCACGCAGCTTCACTCCCTGCCTAAGTATTTTAAACTCATTATATAGACGAGAGATTTAGAAGTTTGTCAAAATGGAGGACAAGCCCCTTTTTTTCGTTCGACTCATTTCCGCTAAAAGTCTAAAAATAACAGGAGAACCATGTACAATAGGCACAATGGAATAACGGAAATTTACGTCATGATAAAAAATCCTGTCTTTTTGTGTGACAGGACTTTTGTGTGTTCTAAATAGATAAGAGGCTATAATAATAAAAAAGGCAAACCCAATAAGTGGATTTGCCTGTATATAGGGAATTCGAACGATACCCTGCTATTGTATAGTAAATCAGCAGCAAGTTACCCTCTTCTTGCGCCTCTTCCTCCACGCTTGGATTCAGTGTGACGCTTTAGAGAAGATAACCGATCTTCACTATCCTTTAAAAATCTTGCCATTTTAGACTCAAAATTCTCTTTAGGAGCTCGGTGATTATCATTGGATCTTCCTTGACCATGACGCGGACGTCCAGAGTGACCTCCTCTTGAATCGCTTCTGTCCCCTCTGTCTCCCCTGTCATTTCTCATCGGTCTATCCGGTCTGCTAGGTCTTTCTGTTCTTTCAGGTCTGTCTACAGCCTTTTTAATTGAAAGACCGATCTTCCCGTCCTTTTCCACATTAATAACCTTAACCTCGACTACATCCCCGACTTTAAGATGGTCATTAATATCCTTAACATAGTTATCTGCGACCTCACTAATGTGAACAAGACCGGTTGAGCCTTCCGGCAGCTCCACAAATGCTCCAAAATTAGTAATTCCTGTTACCTTTCCCTGTAACTTGCTGCCTACTTCGATTGACATAAAAAGAAATTTCCTCCTTAAAAATATGCAAAATCATACTTATATTATATTATACAAAATAGAAAGAAAGAGTGCAATAAAGCCTCAGTTGGTTGTTTTTGCCTTTTCCTGCTTCTCCGTTTCCGGGAGAGTGAATATTATCTCATTGTCCTCAGAAAGGAAGTATTCGCTTCTAGCCAATTTAGCGATGTATTCGTCATCCTTTAATTTTATTATCTCTTCTTTTAGAAGCTCTTCATCATGTTGATAGGAGGCAAGCTCTTTTTGCAGCTGCTTTTTCTCCTCCGCCTTTTCTGCCAGCACTGAGTTTTGTGAAATGAGTGTCGAGATCATCAAATAAGCTGTAGTGATAGCAAGTGCGAAGAAAACAGATAACCGTCTGTATAAAACCCTTTTTCGTCTTGCTGTACTGATTTGACTCTCCTCTTGTTGTAATGCATAGTTCGTTTGTAGTTTAGCAATATTGCGTTCCTTGATGGCACCCACTTCCGCAACCCTCCTTACTTATTGCCTTTTTTGCCATTTCTCCAATTTTCTATCACATTTATTATAGTATTCTTTATTGTTCTCAATTTTCCTGCCAATTCATTATATAACTTCTCGACTGATTTTTTAAGAGGTTTGGGGAATAGTTTCCAAAAAAGTAACAATATCCATTTTATTGGCATAAATAGCACTCTTACTATAAAAACCAGACACTTCCATATCGTCTTTAGTAAAATTAATAAACCCTTGCCAATCATGATAATGGTCGTAATAAGCGTACTGATGAGAGCCAGAATGGGCTTGTAAATAAAAATACGGAAAAGCTTTACGATAAAACGAGAAACTGCTATAACGAACGAAATGAACCATTCCAAACACTTTAAGTATATATGTTTACATAGACTTTGGTAAGCTGCAAAACCACATAATAATGCAAGAAAGATATAAAATCGTAATTCTCCCTGGTTTACATGAAATAATACATAAAAAATAAATAAACCTTGAAAGGTCCAAAATAAAATATCATTAATGAATATAAGCCAGCTCTTTCTTTTACTTCTCTGCAGGAACCGATTGTATGTATCAAGAGCAGCTCCAAAAAAAGTCCCCATGCCGATCATGGCCAGCATAGTCATGAATTGTGTAGTCAGTGTCATCGAAATAACTTGCTAAAGAATCCTTTAGCCTTATCTCCATGAGGTTCGTCAATGTAAACCAGATCAAATACCTTTCCCTTTATCGATACAATGCCTTTGTCTACATCAAGGTTTTTCATTTGCAGGTTTTCCCCTTTAATAGCCAAAAATCCCATGACAGTTTCTAATAGAAACTCCTCGTTATCAAAACTTTCCACCTGTTTAACACCCGTAATATCAAGCAATCTTCTTCCTCTCATGATTACATCATGTTCCTGGACAGTCCCTTTAGACGTATTACTATCGTAATATTGACTCATTCCCATCCCCCACAATCTTTTTGTACAACCTTTTTGTACATGTTTATGAAAGAATGGGGGATTTAGAACATGAAAAGCGGAAGCGGCTTGTCCAGACCCGACAGGCATAAGATGGGACGGGGAGAAGGTTGTTCTTTAACCTTCTCATCGTCACAGCTTATGACCCCGAGGGTCTAGCCGCTGGAGCTGGATCGTTGAAAAGCGGAGACGCCTTGCCCAGCCGCGACAAGCTTAAGACGGTCCGGGGAGGAGGTTTGCCCTTTAACCTCATCACCGGAACGGCTTAAGACCTCGAGCGGCTAGGCGTCGGAGCTGGATCATTGAAAAGCGGAAGCGGCTTGCCCAGAATGGACAAGCCGCTTCAAATGGTTTAATTATTAAAACTCCTCTGGAATTCTCTCATCCTTAATCGTTGTGTACATTCCTGCAGCTTCTTCTTTTTTTGTTGTCTCCTGAAGCTTTTCAATCTTGACTGTTACAACTCTTTGGCCAAATCGTACCGTTAACTCATCTCCGACCTTAACATTTGTACTGGCCTTTGCCTGAATGCCGTTAATCATGATACGACCCTGATCAGAGACCTCCTTTGCCAATGTCCTTCTTTTTATCAATCTCGATACCTTTAAAAACTTATCTAAACGCATATTAACACTTCCTTCTTATAATCCGGCCTTTTTCGCTTCTTCCCAAAAGCGATCAAGCTCCTCCAGTCGATAATCTGTAAATGGTTTACCGCTCGCCTCTACTTTTTCCTCTATATATTGAAAACGGCGAATAAACTTCTGATTTGTCATAAATAAGGCTTCATCAGGGTTAATGTCGTAAAAACGAGCAATATTTACAAGGGCAAACAGAATATCGCCAAATTCTTTTACAGCTTGTTCAGTATTGCTATCCTTGATTTCCTGTTCAAATTCCCCAATCTCCTCTTTCAGCTTTTCCCATGCCCCGCTAACATCCGGCCAATCAAAGCCAACCTTAGCGGCCTTTTTCTGAAGCTCAAAGGAACGTAGAATCGTCGGCAGTGAGGTTCCTACCTCACCCAGGATAGAGGTAATCTGTTCACCCTTTTCTTCCTGCTTTATTTCCTGCCAATTCTTCACAACATCCTCTGCTGTTTCAGCTATCCTATCTCCAAAGACATGCGGATGGCGGCGTACCATTTTGGCTGAGAGCCCTTCAATCACATCATCAATCGAAAAATAACCATCATCCTCACCGATTTGGGCATGAAGAAGAACCTGCAATAACACATCACCTAGCTCTTCAATGAGATGATCGATATCCTTTTCCTGAATGGCCTCAATCACTTCGTAAGATTCTTCAATTAGATACTTTTTCAAGGATTCATGTGTCTGCTTCAAATCCCAAGGACATCCGTTTGGCCCCCGCAGTTCAGCAATAATGGCCCTCAGCTTGTTAAAGTCCTTATAAAGAACCGTTTCCTCTGTAACAGGTGGAATATAGACGGAGGTTAAATTACTTAACTCCGTTTCACGGTCAAGCTCGACTAGTTGAACCTTTCGGATACTTTCTTCCTTGCTTCCTGCCGCTGTTACTATGTATACATCATAATCATACGGAAGTCTTTCCATAAAGGTAAGCTTCACATTTGATGCCATAAAGGAATCATAGACCTGACCGATCAGCATATGCTGCCTCAGCTGAATTTCTTCAAGCCGTAAATCCGTTGCATCCAATAATTGAAAGCCTTCGATCGGGTCAATATGCAGAGCTGTAAAAATATCATCTAAGAAGCTTTGTCCACCTATTACTTCAAGTGCAATGCCGGCTTCCTTTCCTCTGTTCAATAAAAGCTGAACCGTTCTTTCTGCTACAAGAGGATGTCCCGGAACACCATAAATCACCTCTTCGAAATTCTCCATAGATAGTAAGGTATCACAAATTTCCTCATAAACAGCTTCAAACTGCTCATTTTTCTCATAGATGGAGTCAAAGGATTGATAGTGGAATCCCTCCTTCTCTAATTCAGCCACAACCGGATGCTCCTTTGTCCGTAAAAAAACAGGCTTCCCACTTTTGAGCAATTTATAGACACCTAATGGAATTTGGTTAAGATCACCAGCACCGAGGCCGACTATATACATTTTCTTCATACCTTCATTCTCTCCTTTTTCTCTTAGGTAAGAACATGATCAGCTTACTTCCAAACGGTAATAAGGAAAGCTCACTTTCTTTAAATACATTTGACCTTAGTATCATCACCAAATAAGTAAATCCTCCAAGGATAACTGCACTTAATGCTTGAATACTGGCTATCATTCTATCTGAAATTCTCAGCTGATACGTAATATTAGTCAAATATAAATAAACGTTCAATACAATTAGCATACAGATACCCGCCGCAAGAACCACCATATAGAAGTATTTATCAATAATGAATTCTCCCATAATTGTATGTAGCTTAACCATAAATACGACCAAAATCATTGTTAAAGTGACCACCGAAGCAATGGCTGCCCCCATTGTCCCAAGCTGTGGTACGAGCAGAAGGTTCAATAGATACTTAATCAAAAATCCTCCAATAATCGTAACAGCGGGGAATATAATAAAGCCTAACCCCTGTAAAATGGCAGTTACCGTCATGATTATAGAGCCAAGGAGAATTAAGGCACCTAAAACAGCTAATACATCTGAGCCCGCTGTATTCTCAAACAGCATCATATTTGTCGGCCTTATGATGCCCCACAATCCCATTGTTGCCCCAACCCCGACCAATATACTTGATTTTAACGCCAATTGAATCTTCTCTTTAAGGACACCGGCATTGTTCTGCATTTTTTCCTTTGTAATGAGCGGCACCAGTGATAATGACATGGATGTCGCAACAACCGTCCCAAGCTGAATTAACGGCTGACCGCGGTCATACACACCTTTTAGCTCCTTTGCCTGCTGGCTAGCTGTACCCGCGTCGACAAGCAAGGAAAACAGGTTTAGTGAATCTGCCAATTGAAGCAATATGAGAAGCATACTGCTGATGCAAATAGGTAAGGCATTTAAGGTAAATGCTTTTATGATTCTTCCACTTTGACTAAACACATCTGCATTTGGGTGTAAAGGTTGATTTTTGCGAATGCGGAGCCAAAAAATGAATAGGATAAGTGCCGCTGTTATTCCTCCTGTAATGGAACCAATAACCGCTCCACTGCCAACGGTATATAAAGAATACTGAAAATGTACAAGGTAGACTGCTGAAACCAGTATGGTAACTACCCTGATAAACTGCTCACTCACCTGCGAAACAGCGGTAGGAAGCATATATCCGGAGCCTTGAAAAAAGCCCCTGAAGAGAGAAATAATCGGCATGATTAAAAAGATAAAGGCATTTAATCGCAATAACCCAGCAAGCTGTGAATCATTCATATAACGTGCTAACCAATCTGCTCCTGTATATAGAAACAAAAAGCAGAGGATACCAAATCCAAATAAAAAGAACAAGGATACGAGGAACAACTGTCTTATATTACTTTGTTCCTCCTTCATGACTTCTTCGGCATACAATTTGGAAATGACAACTGGAAATCCATATGTAGACAAAACAACTGCAATTCCATAAAAGGGGTATACCTGCTGGTAAATATAAAATCCAACATCCCCGACAATATTTTGAAAGGGGACCCGATAAAAGGCACTTAATATTTTTGTAAAAAGTGCACCCATTGTTAAGATTAGTGTTCCCCTAAATAAGTACTTTCCTTGATCCTTGGGCTGCATTGCCCATCTCCCTCCGATCAAATTTGGCCATCGAATTTCCGTCTGTATTTAAATCAATTCTACTTAATAAAAATTCCCTTTAGAAAAACTGAGACTTCCACCTTAGGCTAACGTCATTCATTAAGTTAAATTCGTCTGTAATTATAGCATATTTTCCCTTTAGAATCGCTTGTCCAAAAAGCCATAAAAAAGAAGCAGCTTTTCGGCTGCCTCTTTTTGAAAGTACTCTCATGTTCATGTTATGATTCCATTTGTCTTGCCAGAAAACCTGCTGCTGTTTCAACTGCTTTTTGTTCTACTTCTCCTAATGAACCTTCCTTAGAATAGATAATTACAGCACCGATTGGATCACCATTTGCGATAATTGGTCCAATGGTATAAGCGGAGATTTCCTCGCTGTTACCATCAACCAGCGCTGTTTCTCCAGACTGGTTCATTAATACCGAAGTTCTTTCTTCCATCGTTTTCTCAACGAGGCCGCTGATATTTTTATTTAGGTAGTCCTTCTTAGAACCACCAGCTGTTGCAATATAACTATCTCTATCACATATAAGTACAGGGTTTCCTAAACTATCAAATAAAGCCTCAGCATATTCTTTTGCAAAGTCACCTAATTCACTAATCGGTGAATACTTCTTTAAAATCACTTCTCCATCACGGTCCACAAAGATCTCCAATGGATCACCTTCACGAATACGTAACGTTCTGCGAATTTCCTTTGGGATAACTACACGACCTAAATCATCGATTCGACGAACAATACCAGTTGCTTTCATCCAACGTTGCCTCTCTTTCATCTGATGATTTTTTGCATGTGGCAATGGTTCATATTCCTCAATATGTAACCTTCGCCATATTTGAACTTAGTATCTTTCATCTGGAAAGTTCTATACACTTACAATGACTTTTTCTTGTCATGGTAATTAATTCCATACTAAGTTAAAAACATCAGTTGAAGCTTCAGCTAAGTTGTTTTACAACACAGATGGTGCGTTATCCTCTTTTATTTCATGCATTCCCTGCAGGATTTCATAGATGGCATTTAACCACATTTCCAATGCTGCTTTCTTTACATAAAGGACCATTTTGAATTTACTGCCTTCCATACCAAGACCAACCATTCTTCCGTATTGGTTCGTTAGCTGGAACACTTTATGACCATCCATGGTACCGCTCTTCTCCTCTGATAAAAGGATTGTAACTTCATCTTTGACTTGTTTGATTGATTCTACACCTACTAATAACGCAAAAACTTTAATCTCAGCAATTAAAAATAAGTATGACACCTCAACCGGATATTCTCCAAAGCGATCAATCATTTCCTCTTGCAGCTCTTTCACATCATCAAGATCACTGATACCGCGAAAGCGTTTATACATCTCAATTTTTTGCTGTCCATCAGCTATATAGGAATCTGGTATATAGGCGTCAATATCCAAATCAATTTCGACTGTCTGACGCTTCACTTCATCAGGATTTCCTCTTCTTTCTTCAATTGCCTCCTTCAGCATTTGAGAGTAGAGGTCAAAACCGACTGAATCAATAAAGCCATGCTGCTGGGCACCCAACAGATTACCCGCTCCGCGGATAGACAAGTCCCGCATAGCGATTTTAAAGCCTGAACCAAGCTCAGTAAATTCCTTGATTGCCTGCAATCGTCTTTCCGCTACTTCAGTAAGAACCTTATCCTTTCGATAGGTAAAGTATGCATAAGCAACACGGTTCGACCTGCCTACTCGTCCCCTTAACTGGTAAAGCTGTGAAAGTCCCATTTTGTCAGCATCATTCACAATCAAGGTATTCACATTTGGAATATCCACACCTGTTTCAATAATCGTTGTGCTGACAAGAACATCACTTTCACCTTCTAAGAAGCTGAGCATGACGGATTCCAATTCATTCTCGCTCATTTGCCCATGGGCATAGGTAACCTTCGCATCCGGCACAAGCATGGAAATCTCCTCTGCTTTGCGTTCAATATCTTCAACTCTATTATAGAGAAAATACACCTGCCCATCTCTTGCAAGCTCACGTTCAATGGCTTCCCTGATTAAAGCGCCATTGTATTCCATCACATAGGTTTGAACCGGAAAACGGTTTTCCGGTGGTGTTTCAATGACTGACAAATCTCTAACACCAAGCATTGACATATGTAGTGTCCGCGGTATTGGCGTTGCAGTTAATGTTAGTACATCCACATTTGTTTTAAGTCTTTTTATTTTTTCTTTATGGCTGACACCAAAGCGCTGCTCTTCATCAATAATTAATAAGCCTAAATCATGGTATTGGACTTCTTTGGACAACAGGCGGTGTGTGCCGACAACCACATCGACTGTTCCACTTTTAAGCCCTTTTATGGTTTCTGTTTGCTGCTTTCTCGTCCGGAAACGACTTAACAGAGCAATTTTTACAGGATAGTCCTGAAATCTCTCCAGCATTGTTTGATAATGCTGCTGCGCTAATATCGTGGTTGGTACCAGAATGGCAACCTGCTTTCCATCCGCAACAGCTTTAAAGGCTGCACGAATGGCCACTTCCGTTTTCCCATATCCAACGTCCCCGCATAGCAGACGATCCATCGGCCGCTCTTTCTCCATATCCTTCTTAATTTCCACAATCGAGCGGAGCTGGTCCTCTGTCTCCTGATATGGAAAGGACGTTTCAAAGTCACGCTGCATATCTCCGTCAGGACTGAAAGCATATCCTACCGCCGCTTCCCGCTCTGCATACAGTTTGATTAAATCCTCAGCAATATCCTCAACAGATGATTGGACCTTTTTCTTAACCTTTTTCCAATCACTGCCGCCCAATTTATATATTTTCGGTTCTTTCCCCTCGGAACCGACATATTTCTGCACAAGATTGATCTGGTCTACAGGTACATACAGCTTATCGCTTCCTTGATAGCGGATATGCAAGTAATCTTTATGGACACCATTAATAACCAATGTCTCAATTCCCAGGTATTTCCCTATTCCGTGATTTACATGGACAACATGGTCCCCTACTTTTAATTCAGAATAGCTTTTTATTCTTTCTGCATTTGACAGCTTCTGACGGCGAGGTGACCGCTTGGCACGTTTGGTAAACAGTTCCTCCTCCGTTACAACAGCCACCTTGTGCAAAGGCAGCTCAAAACCAGTAAGAAGGTCACCCCGTACGATTTGCACCTTTCCATTTTGAAGCATGTCACCCGGATTCGATACAACCGCCTCTATGTCATAGTCTGAGAGGATTCGTTCAAGCCTGTTTACCCGCTCTTCATCCGAGCCAAGGAAAGCAACAGCATAATGATTTTTTACCCATCTGTCCACTTCTGCTTTTAACACGTTCATCTGACCATGAAAATTCTGCATTTGCTTACAGGTCATATTAATAATGTTTTGCGGGTTTGTATTCGGTACATGTCGTAAAAAGATTGATAGGTACACAATCGACTGCTTTGAACGCGAAGTTAATTCGGTTAATTGATGTGACATTTTAATACCATGAATGATATTTCCTTCACCCAGTAAACCTGTATACCATTCTGCTTCTTCTTTTTCAAGTGACTCGTTCATTTCCTGCACTCGACTAATTTCATCAATAAAGAAAATAGCATTCTTCTCACAGTAGTCTACTAAACTAGCAGCATGGTCATAGGCAAGGGAAGAATACTTAAAAAGCTGTTCCGGTTTTTGTTTATTTCTCAGCTTCTCCAGCTCATATCCAATATTCTGCACAAGCTGTGTCTTGGCCTTTTCATCTTTAATCTTTTTAATGCTTTCACTTAACCCCTTCTCCAGCTTTTCAACCAGAGTCGTGTATTGTGAATCCTCCAGCGGCATTTCAGTTGCAGGTCCAATTGTAACCTCTGTCAGCTTCTCAATTGAGCGCTGATCCTCCAGTGAGAACGTTCGTATTGAATCAATCTCTGTGTCAAATAACTCCATTCGAATGGGATTTGCTTCCGTTAATGGGAAGATATCAATAATACCGCCTCTAACACTAAACTCACCTGGAGCGGCAATCATATCAGTACGTACATATCCCATTTCAACAAATTGAATCAGCTTTTCGTCTATACTTATATCATCCCCAACCCTAACCTTCAGCTGATACCGTTTCCATACTTCAGGTGGTGGTACGATTTTACGCAGACCAGCAATAGGGACAATGACGATACTATTTCTTTTTTCACATAAACGATTTAATACCTCTATACGTTGTGCCCTTAGCTCCGGGCTTGCAACACTGATTTCTGCTCCAATTAGTTCATTTGCAGGATAAAGAAATACATCATCCTCGCCGATTACTGAAACGAGGTCATCGAACATTTTTTGGGCTTGTAGCAAGTTATGCGTTACTATTAGTATTGGCTTTTTCGTTTTTTCATAGATAGAAGCGATCATCAACGTTCTTGCAGAACCGGACAGCCCTGCAACAAGCTGCTCATGCAGCCCTGCATCGATGCCCTCTATGACGTTTCCTATATCCTCTTGTTGATTAAACAGGCTCTTTAGTCCTAACATATCGCAGCCCCTCCCTCCAATAATGATCATGTTCATATCTAATGTGTTAACATTCGACATTCTTAGATCTTTTTTATTAGTTTATGTTTATTTTCTTACGTCTCTTATTATTGATCCTAATAAATCAGTTTGTTGATTTCCGTTCCAGGCACTTCGCGCACCTTAGGGCGACCGCCGAGCCTCCTCGACACTACGTGTCTCCGGGGTCTCGACTGTCTCACTTCTCCCGCAGGACATTGAATTACTTCTTCGAATCAGCCCACGCACGAGAAAATTCGATAGAATTTTCGAGGAGTCTTCGTGCCTTCCACTATAACTATAATCAACATACTAATTAACAAGGTCCTACGATTAACTTAAATAGAAAAATGCTTTGGAGCTGAATCCAAAGCTTTTAATGAATTAAGAAGTCATTTTGATAATATTGTGGATTTTTTTCAAGTGATTCCTGACAGTCTTCACAAATGGATTTGATTTGGATATCACCTTGAGAATTGTAGGTAATCATATCCTGTCTTTCCTCATCAGATAATGTATGTAAACCGAGTCTCTCTGAATCAACAGAAAATGCTTCAAGAGTTCCTAGTTTGACCCCACAATGCCGACAATGGTAATGAATAGCCATTCCTTACCTCCTAATAACGTTCTATTACAGAACCCATATGCTGAAAGTCATTTATTCAAGAAATAACCAGCGTATGAACAGGTCCTGTGCTTATTTTCCTAATCGTTATTATTGCCAATTATTGTAGAAATCATTCGGTTAATTATACGTATTCATCACTTGTAAAAAAGGCTTCTTAATCCATTCCTCACAGGCGTCCGCACTTTGCTGTACCGCCCCTTTTATTAAATCCTGTTCCTCCTTTGAGAAGCGTCCAAGTACATAATCAGTGATCGACATTCCGTTTGACGGTCGGTTAATGCCTACCCGGATTCGATTAAATTCCTGTGTTCCGACATGGGCAATGGTCGATTTGATTCCATTATGACCACCGGCGCTTCCCTTCTGACGGAGGCGTATTTTACCAGCAGGTAAATCCATATCATCGTATATAACAAGCAGATCCTCTGTGTCAATTTCGAAATAATCCATCATGGCACTTATAGATTCACCTGATAGATTCATGTAGGTTAAGGGTTTTAGTAAAAAAACCTTTTCTCCGTCTATTATGGTCTTTCCGTAAACGCCTTTAAATTTAGCCTGGTCAAGAGCAATATTCAATCTCTCTGCCAAGGCGTCAATCACTTCAAAGCCAATATTATGCCTTGTATGTTCATATTGTTTCCCCGGATTGCCTAAACCAACTATCAGCTTCATGATTCCCACCCTTACGTTAATTGCTCTTCTTAGCAGCTATCTAATATATTATATAGGATATTTTCAAAAAGTGATGATCATAGGAATTGAATTAGCAGTAATAAAGACGTGGTGTTTTCGTTAGGAGTATAAACAGAGGCTGTTAGCGTTTCTTATAACAACCTCTGAATGTTTCAATAAACAAAGATACTACCCAAGGATACCCTTTTATTCCTCACCGCCATTTGTATCTGTTTGTTCCAGATTATCATGTGGTGCTTCGCTCTGCTTTTCACCTGTATCAATCTCTTCTTCCTGACGCGGAGCTAGAATGGAAGCTATCACTTCATCATCTTCATGGTTGAAGGTAATGGAGGAATAGTTCACTTTTATATCCGAAATGGTCACTTTTTCTTCAACTTGTAAATTCGTTACATCTACATCGATTGATTGTGGAATATTTGTTGGCGTTGCGGTAACAGAAACCTCATGTAACGATTGCTGCATAACACCGCCCTCTTTCACGCCAGCCGCATCCCCAAGCAATGTCACTCTTACATTTGCATTCAGCTCTGTAGACATATCAACAGCACGAAAATCAACATGAACCAAAACGTTTTTTAATGGGTCTGCTTGATAATCCGTTAAAATGACATTTTGCTTGCTTCCATTTACATCTAAGGAGATTACGCCATTTCTCCCAACATCCTTGATCGTCTTAATGAGATCCTTTTCACTTATATAAATGGACTTATTTTCCGTCTTTGACCCATAAATAACGCCAGGAATATTTCCTTCCTTCCGAATCTTATTTAAGGCAGAATGACGAAAAACATTTCTTTCCTTTGCTTGTAGAACAGTACTCATAAATACTAGCCCCTTCCAATGTTTTAGTGTCAAGCAGCGACAGGCACCATCCACTCTTATCCTTAGTCGATAAGCGGGCACCTTCTGCATTTCAACGTCCATTATAAAAATTCCCTAAAACATGGAGGTCTAAACATTCAAATCAAAAAAGAAGCAGGATCATTTAAACTTAGTTACTAAATAGTTTAAATTTTCAAAACGAAACATTCAAGTAAAACCTGCCATTTGTGCTAAAATTACATATAAGGCTTGCCGGATAGCAAGCCTTATATACATATTTTTAGTCAAACAAGATACTTACGGATTGTTCCTCATGTACACGGATGATTGCTTCTGCTAATAATGAAGCAACAGAAAGGTTTTTAATTTTACTTATTTTCTTTTCTTCTGGAAGAGATATAGAGTTCGTTACCACAAGCTCTTTAATCTTTGAATTCTCAATTCTTTCAATAGCAGGTCCAGATAGAACTGGGTGCGTACAGCAAGCATATACCTCAGTAGCACCGCTTTCTACTAATGCATTGGCAGCTAATGTAATCGTTCCGGCAGTATCGATAATATCGTCAATCAGGATACAAACTTTCCCTTCTATGTTACCAACAATATTCATGACTTCAGCCACATTTGGTCTTGGACGGCGCTTATCAATTATGGCAATCGGTGCTTTTAAGCGGTCTGCCAATTTTCTCGCACGCACTACTCCACCATGGTCAGGTGAGACAACGACAATGTCACCGCCATAATCACGTTCTTTGAAATATTCAGCCAAAATTGGCACACCCATTAAGTGGTCAATTGGGATGTCAAAGAAACCTTGAATTTGTGGTGCATGCAAATCTAATGTAATAACACGTGTTGCCCCAGCAGTTTCAATCAGGTTAGCAACCAATTTTGCTGTAATTGGCTCACGAGCTCGTGCCTTACGGTCTTGACGGGCATATCCATAATACGGCATCACCACATTAATGGTTTTTGCTGAAGCCCGTTTTAAAGCATCAATCATGATTAATAGTTCCATTAAATGCTCGTTAATTGGAGTATTAGTTGATTGAATAACAAATACATCACAGCCACGAATACTCTCTTCAATGTTAATCTGGATCTCTCCATCACTGAAACGGGCAACAGAACATTTTCCAAGCTCAACGCCAATTACCTCTGCGATTTGGCTGGCAAGCTCCCGGTTTGAGTTTAAAGAAAATACTTTTAAATTAGGATCCAAATACTGATTAGACATGGTAACCTCCAAATGGTTATTTATTTACATTTAGCTTTTGCACATAGTTCTCTTTATTGACTTGACGCGAGCGGGCAACCGCAAGTGCATCACCAGGTACATTTTTAGTAATTGTTGAACCTGCTGCTACATAAGCACCTTTCCCAACCGTCACTGGAGCGACAAGATTAGAGTTGCAGCCGATAAATACTCCATCCTCTATTTTTGTCAAATATTTACTTTTACCATCATAATTAACTGTTATAGAACCGCAGCCAATATTTACATCGCTGCCAACCTCTGCATCACCAATATAACTTAAGTGTGAGGCTTTGCTGCCTTTTCCGAATACAGCCTTTTTGATTTCGACAAAATTGCCTATTTTCACATCATCATAAATCGCTGAATCAGGTCGAATATGGGCAAATGGACCGATATTGACATGGGAGCCAATTTGGCTGTCATGGGCAACAGACTGTCTAATGACTGTAGCATCACCAATTTGGCAGTCCTTTATTTCACTATTTGGACCAATTTGACTATCAGAGCCAATAATCGTTTTACCAATAATCATCGTTCCCGGCAAAATAACTGTGTCCGTTCCAATTACAACATCTGCTCCAATATAGGTATTCGACGGATCGATGATGGTAACTCCATTTCTCATATGCTGACGATTAATACGCTGTTTCATGATTTGCTCTGCTTCTGAAAGGGCAACCCGGTCATTAACCCCAAGCGTTTCAGCAAAATCAGACGTTTTAAAGGCCGTTACCACTTCACCTTTGTTTTTTAAGATTTCAATCACATCCGGTAAATAATATTCACCTTGAACGTTATCGTTCGTGACTTCACTTAATGCTTTGAATAGAGCCTGATTATCAAAACAATACGTTCCAGTATTGATTTCTGCAATTAATCGTTCCTCATCAGATGCGTCTTTATGCTCAACGATTTTCTCAACCAAACCTGCTTCATTCCTCACGATTCGGCCATAGCCGGTCGGATCATCTGCTTGAGCTGTTAAGACTGTGACTTTTGCTCCCTTTTCCTCATGATGCTTAAAAAGTGCTTCCATCGTTTCAGCTTTAATTAGAGGAGTGTCACCGCATACTACAAGAGTCGTTCCTTGTTTCCCGCTAAGTAATTCGTTGGCCTGCATAACAGCATGACCAGTTCCAAGCTGTTCTTCTTGCAGAACATATTCACTTTGATTACCTAGTTGAGCCTTTACCATTTCTGCCCCATGGCCAATAATCGTAACCGTTTTATCTATATGAAGCTTCGATATTTGATCAACGACATGTTGAACCATAGGTTTGCCGCAAACAGGATGCAGGACTTTATATAGCTTCGATTTCATTCTCGTCCCTTGACCCGCGGCTAATATGATTGCATAACGAGTAAGCATGAACAGGCCTCCAATTACCTTTTTATCCATTTTAAAATATATCTTAATTAACGCTTCTTTTCAAGGTAAGAAATAAATAACCAACCTTTTTATGTAATCATATCTGAAGGATTGGTCGCCATGAGCTGAAGGGGGAATAGCTTCATTGAGGCTTTGACGAGGTTTACGTTTTGTAATAATAGTGGAGGCAATCATCAAAAAAAAAGAGCCTTTCTTATGAAGAAGGCTCTAGATGTATACATACTTTTAATTTCTATGAAGCTCCAGCTTCTTCAAATTCTACTTCTACTTCGCCTAAGCGATGATACTCAGCTAAAACAGCTTCCTGAATCTTACCGCGTGTTCCCGAGTTGATTGGGTGGGCGATATCGCGAAATTCACCATCTGGTGTACGTTTACTTGGCATTGCTACAAATAAACCATTGTTTCCATCAATGACGCGGATATCATGAACAACAAACTCGTTATCCAACGTAATAGATGCGATCGCTCTCATGCGTCCATCCGTATTAACACGGCGTAATCTTACGTCAGTTACTTCCATTTTGTTCACCACCTTTGCACAAAGATTTAATAACTAAGATAATAATTCAACAGAATTTTCTTAATTCCTGCTAAGTTAAATATTTTTTTCAAAAAAGTAGGAAAAAATTTCAAAATTATCATAATCTATTCTTTTACGCAGTGATGGTATGCCTATTTGAAGCAAAAAACGCCCGTCTTATTTGACGAGCGCAATTACTTCAATTTCTACTAATGCATCTTTAGGTAAACGCGCCACCTCTACACATGATCGAGCAGGCTTATGCGTATGGAAATATTCACCGTAAACTTCATTAACTGAACCAAAATCATTCATGTCTTTAATAAAAACAGTTGTCTTCACAACCGTTTCCAGTGAAGCTCCCGCTTCCTTTAGAACTGCTTGAAGATTTTTGAATACTTGATGTGTCTGTTCTTTTACATCCCCATTTACCATTTCACCTTCTGCCGTTAATGGAATTTGCCCAGAGCTGTAAAAAACATTATTCACGATGATCCCCTGTGAATAGGGTCCAATTGCTGCAGGTGCTTCTGTTGTGCTTACTACTTTCATTTGTATTCCTCCTAATCATCTGCTAATTATTTTGAAAATAATTTCCCTCTATTACGTTAATCTGTCTTTGTTTTAAGTCAACCTCTGACAGCTTAATTAAAGAAAGATAATTATCTACTAAACGTTCATCGGCGTCTGCCTGCTCTGCTTCAACAAGCACAGCAATTCCAGCTACATTAGCACGGAACTCCTCCAACATTGAAACCATTCCGTTCACCGTGCCTCCAGCCTTCATAAAATCATCGACAATCAAAACATTTGATCCTTCTGCAAGACTTCGCTTGGACAAGACCATAGTCTGAATCCTTTTCGATGACCCGGATACATAGTTAATGCTTACAGTCGGCCCCTCTGTTACTAAACTATCTCTTCTGACAATCACTACCGGAACATTTAAATAACTGGCCACAGCATAGGCAAGCGGTATTCCCTTTGTAGCAACAGTCATGACCACATCAATTTCCGTATTGACATAGGCAGATGCAATCATTCTCCCTACCTTTTGTACAATAGCCGGATTACCTAGGATATCGTTCATGAATAGATAGCCTCCTGGTAAAATCCTTCCCGGGTCTGTCATGAGATCACAAAGCTCTCTAATAAAGCAGAGGGCCTCCTCTTTGTCCACCTGAACTTGAAACTTTACTCCTCCCGCTGCACCTGCAACCGTTTGCAAAGTGCCAATTCCTCTTTCCTCGAACACCTCTTTAATAATAGCTAAATCCTCACTTATCGAGGATTTTGCCGAGCTGTATCGTTCTGCAAAGATCGTTAGAGGAACTAATTGCCGGGGATGAGTTAATAAATACTCCGTCATATCAATCAGACGTTCACTGCGACGAAATTTCACCCAAGAATACCTCCCTTAAAATCCGAATGATTTAATGTTAATATAACATTAATATACGGATTTAATCAAGGGTATGTTGTTCTCCAAGCATTCGAACAGCAAAAACCTGATCACAAAAACCCCTTAGTCCATTATATACTCGTTGCATCCTCGAATCATGATGAACAAGTCCAAATACAGTTGGTCCACTTCCGCTCATTAAAACAGCATCAGCACCGAAGCGTTTCATCTGTTCCTTGATTTGGGCAACCTCCGGGTGAAGCCTTAATGTCACATCTTCAAGCACGTTTCCAAGGTTTGCACAAACACTTGAGAAGTCATTCGCTTCAATTGCCTGAATCATTGACTTTGTATTTGGATGTGTGATGGTTGACAGTTCTAGACGGCGATATACATCTGCTGTTGATACGCCAATAAAGGGCTTCGCTAGAACAACCCAACAGGTAGGAGGCGCCGGCAGGGGTGTAATTACCTCTCCACGACCCTTTGCTAATGCTGTTCCGCCATAAACGCAAAAGGACACATCTGACCCTATCTCCGCCCCGAGTTCAGCTAATTCATGTATTGTCAGGCCTAAGTTCCAAAGCTTATTTAAGCCCCTTAAAGCAGCTGCTGCATCACTGCTTCCACCCGCTAAGCCGGCAGCAACAGGGATTGTTTTTTCAATCGTAATCGCTACTCCCTTGTGAACAGAAAAACGATTCTTCAACAAAAGTGCTGCTTGATAGGCTAAATTTCTTTGATCATCCGGAACAAAGCGATTGTGTGAAATAATTCTAATTTCATCACGATCTAATAAAGTCAATTCCAGACGATCGGCCAAGTCAATGGTTGTCATAATCATCTCTACCTCATGATAACCATCGGGACGCTTATGTAAAACGTCTAATGACAAATTAATTTTTGCCGGTGCTTTTACTAAAAGCTTCAATAATTCCACCAACCTTTATGTAGAAAGCTACCATTAGCTGCTTTATCTAGACAGAGTACCGTGCATTGTCTATCTTCTTAACTAATGGTAAGACGAATTCCGCTAGACAAAATTCGACGTCTCCAGTTTTTGTCCTATTTTACCACAAAATAGTGACTGGAAGACAATATATCCATATAATTCTCTTTAAATAGTGACGTTTCTTTGTATAAAAACAGCCGGAGCATTGCTCCGGCTGGCCGTGATGAATCCATTTTAGATCAAATTCGCTCGTCGAATTTGCGTCCGGATTTTTATCGAGCTCGCTCGATAAATTACCTTTAAAAAATCCGAGACATCCGCCGGAGGCTTAACTTCATTCAGCTGAGGTTTAAACCCTCATTGAACCGAAGATCAATTTGCATTCATCCCACACTTGTAGAAGTGGAGGACTATCGCTGAATGAAGTTGAATAAGTTCGTTACTAAAGTTTTGTAACCTGCGGCATTGAAAAGAGTCTAACGTCGATTGTTTAAAAGATTCTGTTGAGCTATTTCAATGGCACGTTTGACCATATTGCCTGCATCCCTTGCTTTAATGCCGCCCCAGCCTTCCTTTTGAACGACATCGTAGAAACCAAGTTCCTTCGCAAGCTCCTCTTTTAATCCCTCTGGCATGATTCCCCTTCTTCTGCCCAACCTTAACAGCTCCTTTCATCATCCCGGCATTATGTAGTATGAGACCGTAGTGAAGCAATTATAAATGCCTATTTTTGCAATAAAAAATAAGATGAGCCGATGAGAAGAAAAAAAATAAAGCCTTCTCATCGGCTCATCTTACGCTTACCGAAATGTGATGTCTCCATCACTTTACGTTTATTAACTTAAAGCAACCTGTCCTGATGTATCTTCGTAGAACGTAATTTGTACTGTTTCTGTTAGAACATCTGCATAGCTATATGAAACACGTTCAAAAGCATTTTCTTCCTGATCTAGTTCAATTACAAACACAGAAGGATAAGTTTCTGCTAAAACTCCCGAACGCTCAATTGTCTTACGTCTTCCACCGTTTGCCTTGAGCAAAAGTCTTTTTCCTAAATTTGAATCAAGAGCCTTTTTTATATCCGTTAAAGTTTTTGCCATTTCGGTCCACCTCACTATGGAAAATTATACAACAATGGAGCAAAAAAGTCAACCAAAAATATAAATTATAACAGTGTTTAAAAATAAATGTCAATAACTATTGATAGACAAATTACTTTTTTTTTCTACAATAATATCTTTCCCTATTTAAATCAAAATATGTATGGACCTGCCAACGTGATTTCACCACAATCAGAGAATATCTTACCTAAGTAACTCATGTAGTATATGCGACAGGTTCACATTCGGTTCAAACCTTTCAAGTTATTATAAAAACAAATAAGCCGTTTCTAATTACGAACGGCTTATTCTTGATCGACATGCCCATTAAACGGCATACCGGTCCTTAAAATCCCCCTTGTTTCAATGCCGCCAAGCCCCTTTTCACCCGTTAATGTATTTCTTAGTACATCCCAGACATTGATTCTCTCCATAAATGGTGTAAAACTAATTTTTGCCACAATATAAACTGGGTCTAATGCATGAATGTTCACTCGGGAAGGAGAACTGGCGAAGTTTGCACCTGCGTGGATTAATGATTCAAAATGGGACTGGCATGCACCTGCAAAAATAACTAGTTGATCCAAAGAGGGAATTCTCTTTCGTGCTTCTCGGACCGTTTGAACAAAGTCCTTCGAATGCCGATAAGAATTTATATCACTCATATCACCTTTTGCCTTTGAATATGCATCATGTCCTGTAACAACCAAAATATCTGGGCGGTAATGGTCGATTAATTGGCCGACTTTGGCGGCCATCTCCTTTTCATTACAATGAACTCCATTTACCGGAATACCAATTTTTTCATAGAGGGTTAAGCATTTTTTTAAATAGATAGGGTCTCCATCCAAGTGAAGCACCTTCCCAGGGATCTGAAAGTAATTTAACAACTTGGAATATCCACCCGTTGATTCATATTCATGCTTCTCTTTTAATAGATCTATATCCTGACGAAATAGCTCCAGAGATTGCTCCTCCAGCGAACGGAACTGCATTGACTTTTTTGTCCGTTCAGATTGATTCACGATGACTAAATCCTCAAAAGGAGCGTCTGCAATTAGGCGATAATCCTGACCATATAAAATAGCAATCTTATTATGACTGTCACCTTTAATATCAATTACTCGAAATAAAATATCACAATGATAAGACTTTCTGCCAACAATGTCCATTTTTTTAATACTCATTGGCTCCACTCCATTTTGTCAGCATGCGGATATAATGCTTAAAGCACCGATACCTCTAAAATACCTCTGACATAAAATATGCAGCAGTCCAGTCATCTGTGAATTTAATAAAAGCTGCCCCCCGTTAAAATGGTGCTTAAAACAAAAACACCCTTATCAGAGTGTTTTAGTTAAAAAATGGATATAAAGCATCACTTAAGCGAGCAAACTCTTCAATCGACAATGACTCACCTCTTCTTCCAGGCTCGATTTCTGCCTCCTGCAACGCAGAAAGGATCTTGTCTTTTTTCAGTTTTCCTTCTGGAAGCTGACTCATTAAATTATTTAGTATCGTTTTTCTCCGTTGAGCAAAGCTTCCTCTTGTAACGGTGAAAAAGAAATCTTCACTTATGACAGGAAAAAGTGGTTCTTTCCGTTTCGTCAATCGAATGACAGCCGAGTCTACATTAGGCTGTGGTATAAAAACAGTCTTCGGAACAATCATAACCGTCTCAGCCTCTGTATAGTACTGGATAGCGATTGATAATGAACCATAGTCCTTTGTCCCTGGCTTTGCAGAAATCCGATCTGCTACCTCCTTCTGCAGCATAACAACGATGCCACGAATCGGCAGCCTCTCCTCTAATAATTTCATGATAATTGGTGTTGTCACATAATATGGCAGATTAGCCACAACCATTACATCATCCAGTCCGGAGAATTCCTGCTCCATGACCTCTTGGACATTTGCCTTAAGCACGTCCTGGTGGATAATCTTTATATTGTCATAGGGATCCAATGTTTCTTCAAGTATAGGAAGCAGCCGCTGATCAATTTCAAAGGCAACTACTTTTTTACACCTTTTGGCAAGCTGCTCTGTTAAAGCACCAATACCTGGTCCCACTTCAATTGCTGCTGATTCAGCTGTCAAACCGGCGTTGTCTACAATATTTCTTAAGATATTTGTGTCAATTAGAAAGTTCTGTCCTAAGCTCTTTTTAAAGGAGAATCCGTATTTCTGTAAAATTCCCTTTGTTCTTCCAGGTGTTGCAACATCTCTATGCATCTTGTTCCTCCTTACGGATAACCTCTACGGCTTCAATAAATTTCTCTTTGCTTATCTCGAATACCATTAGTCGTTTATGAAGCTGTTTTCCGTTTGTATAACCGATTTTAAGTAATCGTCCCAGCTTTTCTCTTCTGTCCTTTGCCCCACTGCCTCCAATTAAGCCTGCTGTGATTAGATCCTCATTTGTGATTTCCTCCACGGCCTCTGCCTGCATTAATTGGGCATCCTGTAATGCCCTTCTAATTGTTTCAGCTGAGGCATGTTCAACTCCGACCCCTTTCCCACGCTTATGGATGGCCATCTCCTTTGGAATAAACGCATGCTTGCAGCCTGGAACCCTTTCTGAAATGATATTGCGGATCTTCTGGCCGGGAAAGTCAGGATCTGTTAACACAATTACGCCTCTCGTTTGCTGGGCCAACTTTATTTTTTCAATCGTCTCATCATTAATAGCTGATCCATTTGTTTCAATTGTATCGGCGTTAACCGCCTGTTGAATGGCTGTCGTATCATCCTTACCCTCGACAACTATGATTTCTTTAATTTTCATTGTGCCTCCCTATGTTAAAGAAAATTGTTAATTTTGGTTCGCTTGTTGATTGTAGTGGAAGGCACGAAGACTCCTGCGGGAGAAGCGAGACAGTCGAGACCCCGCAGACACGGAGTGTCGAGGAGGCTCGACGGTCGCCCTAAGGTGCGCGAAGTGCCTGAAACGGAAATCAACAACCAAGTTTAACAAGTCAAAAAAAAATAAAATAAAATTGCAAAAAAAATGAAACATTTTTGTAATCTGTTACGTCTATATATATAAATACAATCCTTATTATAGCTCAAGTAATGAAAAAGAAAAAACGCAGAGGAAAAAATCCCCTGCATCTTGGTTAGTTTAGAATTTTTATTTTCACTGTTTTTCTTCCCCATTGATAAGCATCCTGCTTTGAGGCAATAAACACATCAATTTTATTTCCTTTAATAGCTCCACCGGTATCTGCTGCAATAGCATAACCATAGCCTTCAACATATACCTTTGAACCAAGTGGAATCACACTGGGATCAACAGCAATTACCTTTGCACCTGGATTGGCATGAAGATTCACTCCAGTTGCAGTAGTCCCGGAACAACCGCTGCAGCTTGCCGTATAAGCAGTGGCAGTAACATATATTTCTCTTCCGCTTTCCGCTCCACGGGAAGCGACTTGAACAATCTCTTTTGAACCTACAGCGACAACTTGGTCTACCTTATCCTTTATGATTGTCTCTTTCAATACGGATCGAGAAACCTCTTGTCCATTTTCCTTTGTAATCTCATATTCTCTTGAAACAAGTCCTTCTTGACCAGGTGTCAAAATCTTTTCTGACCCCTTGTCTAAATTTTCATCTTTCTGAGTGACTACAGCAAAGCTTAATGGTTCTTCCACTACATCGGTGACTTTTTCTACTCTAATGACATTTACCATGCCATTTTCTAAAACAGCGCTGTCTAAACCTGGTTCCACCCGGTCTAGCTCTGTTAGTGTAACTCCCTGTTGATGTAAAAAGTCAGCGACCGTAGTCGAAGTGGACCATACGTCCTTCACTACTCCACCGTCATTAAGGGTGAGTGGGAATGCTTTATTGACTACTACATTCATGCCCTTTTGCAAAATTGTACTAGATTTGGGCTTTACTTGATCAAACTCATTTACTTCGATGCTCTGTTCCTTTAAAAATTCGTCAACTGTAACAGCTGTCGTCCAAACCGTCTTATCTTCATTTACTGTTGATAACTTAACCTGTTTTGCCGATTTCCAAACAACTTTTAAATTGTCTGTTACCCTAGAATTTTTCGAGGGAAACAAATAGTCCTTAGACTGTAACGATATATTTTTTTCTTCAAGTAGCTCTTGAACGTTTGTTGCATGTGTTTTTATGACCCTTTCCTTCCCATCAAGCGATAGGGTCACTGAATGCTTTGTGGTTTCATATGTAATAAAACCTGCTGAAAACAGCAAAACTATGAAACTCGCAATAATTATAGACAATTTTTTGGTGTTAACAAGCTTGGAAAACAGGTTTTTCATGTGCTGAATCCCGATGAAAAACGCCTCCTTTTCTCTTCGAGTGATTATATAAACAATCTTACCTGCTGTCAACCCCACTACTTTCCTCAAGGTTAGTTCCTATTATGCTGAAGACTTATCAAAAAAGTAAAGTGTGAGTTATCGACAAGGTTATTATATAAAGACAAGGAGACGTGTAGAACTTTAGAGAAATCGGAATATTTTGGACAACCATCTGCTAAAATCGACAGTAAATCTTATCAGTTTATGTCGAATAATTTTTTTGCATTTTCAGTTGTGATTCTTTCAACCTCTTCCACGGAAATTTCCTTCAATTCAGCTATTTGCTCTGCCACTAGCCTTACATAGGCAGGTTCATTTCTTTTTCCTCTATTTGGATGCGGAGCCAAGTATGGACAGTCCGTTTCAATCAATAGCTTTTCGAGTGGAACTACCTTTGCCACCTCTTTTGGTTTTTTTGCATTCTTAAATGTAACCGGGCCGCCTAGCGATATTAAAAAGTTCAATTTAATGCATTCCAATGCTGTTTCAGCACTGCCACTAAAGCAGTGCATGATGCCTCCTACTTCGTCTGCACCTTCCTCTTTCAGGATGGTCATAATATCTGAGGTTGCCTCACGATTATGGATCACAATTGGCAACTTCACCCTTTTGGCCAATTGAATTTGTCTCCTAAAAACATCCTGTTGCACATCCTTTGGAGATTTATCCCAATGATAATCCAACCCCATCTCACCAAGCGCCACAACCTTGGGGTGTGCTGATAATTCTTCAATCCATAGCAGATCCTCATCAGTCATATCAATTGCATCAACTGGATGCCAGCCGACACACGCATAAAGAAAATCATAGGCTTCCACAAGTTCCATTGCCCTTTGGATTGTTGGACGATCAAACCCAACAACAAGCATACGTTCTACCCCTGCTTGTAAAGCCCTGTCAATTACCTCAGCCAAATCTTCTTCAAATTGCTCAGCATTTAAATGGACATGTGTATCAAAAAGCATTACAAACTCCCCTTCCACAAAAATTATTAATTTTTCATTACATTTGTATCAAACCTGTATCTATATAATAGAAGAAACTTGTATAGACAATCTATATTCATAGAAAAATCCCAGAAAACATATAGATATAACTTATTAAAACTTAGAAACTAATTGAAATACTCAATATAAAAAAGGCTTCACATGATGTTCCACGTGAAACGATATTCGACAATATTACCATACCTTTACAATAAATACAGTTTCTTTACCAATAAATAAGAATCTTTTAGTAGATCATGTTAAAGAAATGCCTTGAATTATCATTAACATAGTCTAACAAAGTAAATTATAAAAAATGACAGCGGGGATATCCACCCCCGCCATCTGATGATTTATTTTACTTTTGAACCGAGTGGCAGACTTTCTGGAACGGTAGCTAAAGCTAACTTCCCGTCCTTACTACCTGCTAAAATCATTCCTTGCGATAATTCGCCTCTGAGCTTAACCGGCTTTAGGTTTGTCACACATATTACTCTTTGACCAACAAGCTCTTCCGGTTTGTAGTACTGAGCAATTCCTGAAACTACCTGACGCGTTTCATAGCCTAGGTTTAATTGCAGCTTTAACAATTTATCCGCTTTTTTAACTGGCTCGGCCTCCACAACCTCTGCAACACGTAAATCTACCTTCATGAAGTCATCAATTGTGATTTCATCCACTTCTGGTACTGCTTCTGCCACTTCTTCCTTCTTTTCTTCAACAGCAGGTAAGGGTCCCTGCATTTTCATTTTGATGTAAGCAACTTCTTCTTCAAGATCCAGACGAGGGAAAATCGGTTCACCCTTCAGAACCTTGATGCCTTCTCCAATTTGGCCAAATTGTTCTAGACTATTCCATGTTGTTAATGCTTCATTTTCCACACCTAGCTGGGCAAAAATTTGTTTTGGTGCCTGTGTTAAGAATGGTTGAAGCATGATGGCTGTTCTTCTTAGTGACTCAACTAAATGGACCATAACATCTGCAAGCTTGGACTGATTCTCTGTATCCTTTGCCAGCTGCCAAGGCTGAGTTTCATCAATATATTTATTTGTCCGGCTGACCAATTGCCAAAGCGCCGTCAAAGCTACGGAGAACTCCATTTTCTCCATTGCCTCTTCATATTTTGCTAATGTTGAGTGATTTGCTTCAAGTAACTTCTCTTCAAATTCACCTGTTGATCCGTTGTATGCTGGGACGACACCGTCGAAGTATTTATTAATCATAGCCACTGTACGGTTAAGAAGGTTACCTAAGTCGTTTGCAAGATCAAAATTTAACCGCTCAACAAAGCCTTCTGGTGTAAACACGCCATCTGCCCCAAAAGGAACCTCTCTTAATAAATAATAGCGCAAGGCATCAAGTCCATAACGGTCAATCAACGTAACCGGGTCAACGACATTTCCCTTTGACTTTGACATCTTGCCATCCTTCATTAACAGCCATCCATGTGCAAATACCTTTTTCGGTAATGGAAGATCCAGCGCCATTAACATAATCGGCCAATAAATGGTATGGAAACGGACGATTTCCTTCCCTACTAAGTGAACATCTGCCGGCCAATAGTTCCGATACTTGGTTTCGTCTTCTGAACCATAACCAAGTGCTGTAATATAATTCGTTAATGCATCGATCCATACATATATCACATGCTTCGGATTGCTTGGGATTTTGATTCCCCAATCAAATGTTGTCCGGGAAACAGCTAAATCCTCCAAACCAGGCTTAATAAAGTTATTAATCATTTCATTTTTTCGTGATTCCGGCTGAATAAATTCAGGATTTTCTTCATAGTATGCTAGCAGACGGTCTGCATATTTACTTACTTTAAAGAAATAGGATTCCTCTTTTACCTTTTGGACAGGTCTGCCGCAATCTGGACAGTTTCCCTCTTCCGTTAATTGTCTTTCAGTAAAATAGGATTCACAAGGTGTACAATAGGAGCCTTCGTATTCACCTAAATAAATATCGCCTTGTGCTAATAATCTTTCGAAGATATCAGCTACTACCTTTTTATGACGTTCCTCAGTTGTCCGAATAAAATCATCATAAGAGATATCAAGCTTTTGCCAAAGGTCCTTTATTCCTGATACAATTTCGTCCACATACTGCTGTGGAGTAATACCTTTTTCTTGTGCCTTTTGCTGTATCTTTTGACCATGCTCATCGGTTCCGGTTAAGTACATAACATCATAACCCCGCATGCGCTTATACCTTGCCATTGCATCACCGGCAACGGTTGTATAGGCATGCCCTATATGTAGATTTCCACTTGGATAATAGATAGGAGTTGTTAGATAAAAGGTTTTTCTCTGTTCTCCCATGCTTTTTGCCTCCTTTATAATCAACCTCTGTCAAATATACCATCTTCCATTATATCTCTTAAAATGGCACCAGCAAAATACTTTCAGAATGAATATATATATTATTTTAAAAGTATTGACACCATACCAGTAAACTAACCTTCACTTCTAGTAATTAATAATAAGGAAAAAATTGGTCCTAGCCGTTTGAGAGTTATTTTTTGTAAAATAACATTAGTACTGTTATAATCTAACGTAACTAGTTATAAGCCGCTATTGGAAATTTTTACAATATTATAGGGAAATAAAGTAATTGACGTTTTTTGGAATAGTTGCTATGATGAAAAAGCAAGAGAATTGTCGAATTTTGACGAAAAAACAAAAAATAGATAGATAATATACTAGATTGGAGTGGAGAGGAATAATGAAATCTACTGGTATTGTTCGTAAAGTTGATGAACTTGGACGTGTTGTCATTCCTATAGAATTAAGACGTACGCTTGGTATAGCAGAAAAGGATGCATTAGAAATTTATGTTGATGATGATCGTATCATCCTTAAAAAGTATAAGCCAAATATGACTTGCCAAGTAACTGGTGAAGTATCAGATGACAATTTACAATTAGCAGGCGGCAAGCTAATTCTAAGTCGAGAAGGCGCTGAAAGACTTATTAAAGAAATCCAGCAAAACTTTGATTTAGCTAATAAATAATATTCTTCATTGAAAAAGCTTCTCAATTCGAGAAGCCCTTTTTATTATATAGGAATTGTTAAACATGTTACTTGATCTTATTCTTCTCCAATATGATACATATGATATACATCTCGTTTATTCATATTCCGGTCCTTTGCCGTCTGCTTTATTGCTTCTTTTGAGCTTAATTCTTTTACCGCCATATAGTGCTTCACATGCTCCTCAACAGACAGCTCTTCCCACCAAGACGCGTTTTCCTGAATTGAAGCCGGTTCTCCTGCTTCAAGGATTAGAACAAATTCACCACGAATCTCTTCCTTTGCTGCCCATTCTATTAATTCCGATGTGGTTCCGCGAATAAATTCTTCATATCTTTTAGTTAATTCACGGCATAATGCAATCTTTCTATTCCCTAATACTTCATGAATTAAACTGAGCGTTTCCTTTAAACGATGTGGTGCTTCATATAGGATCATAGTTGCCGGAATATTTTTCAGCTCCTCCAGCTGCTTACGTTTTTCTTTTTTCTGGCGGTCAAGAAACCCAAAATAGTAAAATGATTTCGTTGATAGGCCCGAAGCAATTAGTGCTGTCAACGCAGCGTTTGCTCCTGGAAGTGGAACTACGGTCAGCTCCTCAGCTACTGCCTCAACAACTAACTCGTAACCAGGGTCTGAGATAGTCGGTAAACCGGCATCACTGATTAGAGCGACCTTTGCCCCTTCCTTCAGGAGGTTTATGATTTTACGGCCACCTGCTTCTTTATTATGCTCATGGTAGCTCATCAGCGGTGTATCAATTTCAAAGTAATGACATAGCTTTTTCGAATTCCGTGTATCCTCCGCAGCAATATAATCAACTTCCTTTAAAATCCTGATTGCACGGTAGCTCATATCCTCCAAATTCCCAATTGGTGTTGGAACCAAATATAAGATCCCCTTCATATTTTCTTCATTAAAGCTTTTTTGCTGCCACATAAGTACCCTCATTTATTAGATAGTTTAGTTTACTCATTCTCCATATAGAATCGTCCTCATCTCAGGTGTATATTCATTATCATCCTGATAAACAATTAATGGAGGTAAAATTTTCAAATCCGGTTTTCCATTCTTAATGGCTTCGATTAATAGCGTATTTGCCTCCTTACCAGCCTTTGGATAGACAAATTGAACTCGCTTTGGTTCCAATTTATATTTTCTCATAAGTGTAATGATATCAATGAGACGGCCTGACCGATGGACAAAGGAAACCTTTCCCCCCTGCCTTACCAGCTGGCTTGCAGAATTAACAGCATCCTCCAACGTGCACAGGATCTCATGACGGGCAATGGCTAAATGCTCATTTTGATTGATTTCCTCCTGTGATGGAGTAATGAAATAAGGCGGGTTGCATGTCACAACATCATACTTCCCATATCCAAGCTCCTTTGGCATTTCCTTAATATCGCCATGAATCATATGTAATCGGTCACTCAATCCATTATATTCAATACTGCGGACGGCCATATTATAGAGGCGCTCCTGAATTTCAACCCCTGTAATTGTACCTTTTGTTCTTAAGCTTAGAAATAAAGGAATCACTCCATTGCCGCTGCATAAATCCAGCAGATTTCCTCTCTGAATGGGGACATATGTGAACCTAGCCAGCAATACAGCATCTAGAGAAAAGGAAAATACAGATGGGCTTTGAATGATTTTCAACTTTTCAGCAAGCAAGTAGTCCAGCCTCTCATCACCTGTTAATTTAACCATGAGTGTTGTTTCCCCCTTTCTTAAAAAATAGCCTTCCCAAATAATTAGGAAGGCTGTCCATTATTTTTTATTTAAAAAGGATAAACAGAAGATACAATCTCCCTCCGTCCGAGGGCTCCCAAATTGAAGGTTACATATGTGAAATCCCTCCTGATAAAGACGGGCAAGGTTATCATATCCTTCTCCAATATCCATAGCTCCAAGATCCGTGGATTCTTTTTTCTCATCCTTCTTACTGCTCTTTTTTAACTTGGTAGTCTCTGTAAGTTCTTCTAGACGGCGTCTAATATGTTCATTTTCCAGCTTCAAAGAGTTATTTTCTTCGAGGATTTCCGCTAAGTGCTGCTTTAACTCACCAAGCTGTTGGTACAAATGACCAATTTGCTTTTCCATATTACTTACTGAATCAAATATTTCTTTTTTATCCACTGGTTCCACCTCATCAGTCTGTGGATTGTACCGGTACAGCACCTTCTTTAATTATTTCATCCAATGTATACTCTAAAACGCGCTCAAGCTTTGGTATTTCTACTTGAAGCACACGTTCAAGGATATTAAGCCCTACTACTTTACCTGAACCTGCAGGAGTTTCAATCCATTGTCCAAGATCAGGCAGTAATTCCTTTGCTGATTCGTATTCATCATTCTCATATTTTAAACAGCACATTAATCTTCCACATAATCCAGATATTTTCGTTGGATTAAGTGATAGATTTTGGTCTTTTGCCATTTTAATAGAAACAGGCTCAAAGTCCCCTAAAAAGGTAGAACAGCAAAGCATTCTGCCGCATGGTCCAATCCCACCCAGCATCTTTGCTTCGTCCCTGACGCCAATTTGGCGAAGTTCAATCCTCGTTCTGAAGATAGCAGCCAAGTCTTTGACAAGTTCACGAAAGTCTACTCTTCCATCTGCCGTAAAATAAAAAATAATTTTATTACGATCAAAAGTATATTCAACATCAACCAGCTTCATATCTAGTTGATGGGTAGTCACTTTTTCACTGCAAATTTCATAAGCTTCTTTTGCAGCAGCACGATTTTCCTCAACAATCATGCGATCCTTTTGATCTGCAATTCGCAATACCTTTTTTAAAGGCAGAACAACATCATTTTCATCCACTTGCTTTGGGCCAATGACTACCTGTCCGTACTCAACGCCCCTTACAGTTTCAACGATAACGAAATTATTCTTAAGAATTGGTAGATCGCCGGGATCAAAATAATATATTTTACCCGCTTTTTTAAAGCGTACGCCAACTACATCATACACCTGTAGATCCCTCCTGCAATCTAAGCACAAGCTCTTCCATTAACAACTGTGGATTCATATTAGCCTGCAGCTTTTTCTTCGCCTCCAATATTATTGACATTTGGCCTGCTAGTCGACGGCTGGAAGTTTGTAAGGCATACTGCTCCAACACACTTGCCTCGCTCACAAAAACAGCCTGCCCTTGCTTCCCAAATTGTATATATAATAAATCCTTAAAAATAAGAAGTAAAAGATCTAATCCACGATCAATTTGTTCTTTATCTTTAAAATGCAAAAACCATTCCTCTTGAAGATACACCATTGCTTCAAGTGAACTTTTCTTAAGCACTTCATATAATTTTACCACTATCTTTTGTGCTTGTGCAAACCATTCATCATTGTTTAGGTCTAAAGCTTCATCCAAATTATTGGTAAGCTGTGCAAGTATAGGTGCCTTATTCTCCTTAACTCCCATCTCAACAAGCTTATGAATCATATGTTCGCTTGATAATGGTCTAAAAGATAAAGTTTGACAACGAGACAAAATGGTTGGCAGCATTCGTTGGACCTGCTCTGTCATTAGAATGGCATAGGTCTCTCGGTAAGGCTCTTCTAGGAATTTCAATAAGCTATTCGCTGCATTTACCGTCATTCGGTCCGCATGTATAATCATATACAGCTTTTGCCTTGATTCGACGCCGGTTTTTGAAAATTCCTCCTGCAGCTCCTGGATCTGATGCTTTTTAATGGACAGTCCATCAGGTTCTACTAAATGAATATCAGGATGATTGCCGTGATTAATTCTTTTACAGTTATTACACTCCTCACAAGGAATGACCCCTGACAATGGAGAAAGACAAAATAAACTTTTTGCCAGGAGAAGGCCCATTTCCCGTTTTCCTGTTCCCTTCATGCCTTCAAATAAATAAGCATGGGCAAGTCGCCTTTTTTCCATACTATTTTTGATCATTTTTAATACGACAGGTTGAATCTCCTCAAGCTCTTGCCATGTTTTTGCCAAAGCTATCACTCACTTACCTATAAATATTGATAGAATTCCAAAAGTCTACTGTATGATACGTTCTATTTCTCTTGCTACGTTCTCAAACACAGTCTCTACTGATTGAGAGGCATCAATCTCAACGATACGATTTGGATACCTTGCACATAGAAGACGATATCCCTCACGAACCTTATGATGGAATTCAAAGCCCTCTAGGTCAAGCCGGTTAATCTCTCTTCCTTTATCACGATTGATCCGCTCCAAACCCATTTCCGGATCAACATCAAAATAGAAGGTTGCGTCAGGCATTAATTTCTCTATTGCAAATTGGTTAATGGCATAAACCTCATCAATTCCTAAGCCTCTAGCGTGACCCTGATAGGCAAGGGAGCTATCAATAAATCGATCACATATCACAATATACCCATTCTCAATAGCCGGTAATACCTTTTCCACTAAATGCTGCCTACGAGCCGCAGCATACAGCAGCGCTTCGGTCCTTGCATCCATCGCTTTATTTTCTTTATCCAAAATTACATTTCTGATTTTCTCAGCAATTTCAATTCCACCGGGCTCTCTTGTACTTAATACAGGGTATCCTTCCGTTTTCAACTTTTCCATTAGCATTTCTATTATTGTTGTTTTGCCGGCTCCCTCTGGACCCTCTATTGTAATAAATACACCTTTTTTCACAATAACCCTCCAACTATTAACTACTTCTTTGTAAAAATCGTCAAGTAACGATCATATACATGCTTTGTACCCTGAAATCTTGCACCTAAATCTATTAATACCTCAATTTGTTCTACAATCTCTAATGTAATAATCTCGCCTGGAAGTAATAACGGAATTCCCGGTGGATAAGGAATAACCTTCTCCGCACAAATTTCACCTATTGCATCGGATAGGAGAACCCTTTTGCTCTGAAGCTGTATCATTTCTTTATAATTAAATACAGATGTAGAGATTATCGGCATATAATCCGCCGTTTTTTCTACTCTATTGATATATCGTACATTCTTTAACGAACGATGTATATCTTCCACAATCTGTTGAAACGGAAAATGACTGTTTTCCTTTAGCAGCGGTAAAACAAGCAATACATTATATGGATCTGCAAGCTCTGTATACACACCTTCCTGTTCGAACAAGGTTTGTAATTCATATCCGCTATATTGACAGGCAGACTGCAGTGTGACTTTTAATAGGTCTCCCTTGTCATCATATTCCATAACCCTTATTCCGTCTAGCTGGTTTAGTCTTTCCTTAAACAGCTTCACCTGATCGTTGAGAAAATGCTGATCTTCGCTTGAATAGGTCCCAAGATAGCTTCTAGCTAGATCAAGAGAAGCCATAATTGGATAGGATGGACTGCTTGACTGGAGAATGTGAAGATACCTTTCCAATAAAGAGATATCGATCCTGTGGCTATTTACGTGTAAAAAAGACCCCATTGTCATCGCAGGCAGTGTTTTATGTGCAGATTGCACAACAATATCTGCCCCAAGCTGGACCGCAGACTTTGGAAAGCTGCCGCCGCTGATAAAATGAGCCCCATGTGCCTCATCAACCAGTACAGGTATATTCCTGCTATGCGCCAGCTTAATAATTTCCTCCAGATTATTTACCATCCCATAATAGTTTGGATAGGTTAGGATAACCGCCTTGGCATCACAATAAACATCCAATGCCTTCTTTATAATCTCAACGGATACGCCTCCTGATACCCCCCATTCTTGGTGATAATCCGGACCAAGAAATACAGCCTTTGCACCAGCTAACTCAATCCCATTCATAACAGATTTATGGCAGTTCCGCTGGACGAGGACAGTATCATTTTCTGTTAATGCCGCCATAATCATGGCCAAATTTCCCACGGTTGACCCATTTACTAAAAAATAGCTCTTTTCAACACAATACAATTGCGAAAGCAGTGTCTCCGCCTCCAGAATGACTCCTTCAGCAGAATGGAGATCATCTAGACCTGCTAGTTCAGTAGCATCTAACCTTAAAAGCTCACGAAAGTATGACTTTGCAAACTCAGGAAAAATAACCCCGTATTTATGTCCGGGAACATGAAGGGAATTAGGATGTTTTTCACTATGTACAACCAGCTGATTATATAAAGGAGTGATTGATTGATTCATTTTCACCATACTCTCAACTATAAATATTTAACACCTAGTAAATTATGCATATATTTACGTTAATTCTGCATTTCTTATTTATTGTACCAAACCGTACAATGCATCTAAAGTAGAACATCATTTAACTACTTTTTCAGCTATAGAACTTTTTAACTTGTTTGATTAGAAAAGATACAATGAGACATACAAACAATTGCAGCACTTTACATACAATATTAATCAGTTAAACTACACAAAAGAATTTTCATAATTTTGTATACAAATAAAAGTAGTTGGGCAGGATATTTGTATGGAGGTGAGTGTAATGGATTCATTAGCACGAGAGCAACTGGAAGAACAATGTGTGATCTGTGATGAACACAAAGGAAAGGGCATACATTTGTACACTTCATTTATTTGCATGGACTGTGAAAGGGATATTATTATCACTGATACGAGCGATCCAAAGTATAAATACTATTTAAGTAAACTTAAAAAAATTACCACACCGGAGATTTTCTCATAATAAAAAAAGAGTACCCATATTCGGATACTCTTTTTTTGCTTGGCGGCGTCCTACTCTCACAGGGGTAAGACCCCAACTACCATCGGCGCTGAGAAGCTTAACTTCCGTGTTC
>NZ_JBHZRC010000022.1:0-24702 GCF_043641075.1 Niallia oryzisoli
TGGTGGAGGATGACGGGCTCGAACCGCCGACCCTCTGCTTGTAAGGCAGATGCTCTCCCAGCTGAGCTAATCCTCCATACATATGCTTGGCGACGTCCTACTCTCACAGGGGTAAGACCCCAACTACCATCGGCGCTGAGTAGCTTAACTTCCGTGTTCGGGATGGGAACGGGTGTGACCTTCTCGCTATTGTCACCAAACTTTAAAGACATTTATTATTATAATGTCTTTTATAAATTTTGCAAGGGGTTTCTCAAAAAATCTTTCTCAATAGGTAACATCCAATTAAGAGGACAGGAAATAATATAACATGCACAGTCTTTGTTTGCAAGACTGCTTTAATTATTTGACCTTTTTCCATTTAAACCAATAGTCATATTGTTGTTTGTATACACATAAGTTCTAGTAACCCTATTAATTTGAAAGGTGATGACTCATGCTTCAAACTATCGCTCTCTACTTATCATTCATCATGGCCGTATTTTTATTTTTATATGCTTATTTTGAAGGGATCAAAATTGCTGATAGTGACGATAAGGTTTATGGAGGAACATTTATTCTCACAACAGTTTCTGCATTTGTCTTTTCTGCAATGACATTCGCATTTAGTTAAAAATTAAAAGCCCCTATTTGGTATAGGGACTATTTTAATATAACCAGTATCTCTTTTATTATTAAGAAGTTATTTTCTCTCATTATTTACTAAGTCATTTTTAAAGCTTGGTTTCTTTTTTATGTTCATTCTCTTTTCATCTAATAGAAAGAACATAATCCCGCTGATGACAATTAGGCCTCCTGCTGCTTGGGTCAAAGAGATGGTTTCTTGGAATAGAAAATAAGCCATAATACCAGCCCCAACGGGTTCTAATAAAATAGCCATTGAAATGGTTGAAGTGTTCAACCATTTCAGAGACCAATTGAAAAGCGAATGACCTAATAAAGTTGGAAAGATGGCTAAAAGAATGAAATATACCCAATCACTTGATGAATAAGGAAACAATGACTCCCCCTTCAGCAAAACATAAATAAACAATGTCACTGTGCTTATTGAATAAACAACAAAAGTGTACGTAATTAGTGATATTCTTTTGCGAACTGCCTGTCCGAACATAAAATAGACCGTAACAAGAGCACAGGCAATCAACGCCAATAGGTCTCCATATAAAGCAGTTCCACTTACATAGAAATCCCCCCAGCTAATCAATACACTTCCGCCAATTGCCAGGACACTGGATAAAAGGGCCTTTCCTGAAAAAACTTCTTTAAAGAATAGATAAGATCCAATAAATGCAAACAGCGGCTGTAATGTTACCAAGACAGTTGAGCTTGCAACAGAAGTGAAGCGTAAGGATTCAAACCATAATATAAAGTGGAAAGCTAAGAAAACACCTGATATTACCGAAAACAGCCAATCCTTTTTGGATATAAGTTTAAGCTCTGACACATATTTATATATAAAGAGCGGGAACATGAAAAGAACCGTGAAAAACAATCGATAAAATGCAATGATACCCGATGGTGCAGAAGCTAATTTCACAAAAATAGCCGAAGTTGAAATACTAATAACACCAATCAGCAGGACCAGATAGGGATTTATTTTAGGTGAGTCCATTGTCTTCTCCTTTAGTTCAATAATTCTAGTAATGGTAATCTAATATTATATTAACATCTTTTTATGGTATATTTTTAATAGACGTAAAATTCTGTTAGGGGCATTAAAAAATAGACTTGATGAAAAGAGCGATAAGAAATGGTCCATATGGAAATAGATATTTTAATAAAATTAGGTATTTCTGCCATTCTAGGCATGGTCATAGGTCTGGAAAGGGAGCTGAAGCGGAAACCGGTCGGATTAAAAACAAGCCTGGTTATTTCGATTGTAAGCTGCCTATTAACCATTGTATCAATTGAATCAGCCTATAAGTTTCCTCATAACGACCAAATTAACATTACGATGGATCCGCTAAGACTAGCAGCACAAATCGTATCAGGGATAGGTTTTCTCGGTGCCGGAGTTATTTTAAGAAGAGGGAATGACAGTATTTCAGGTTTAACAACTGCTGCCCTTATTTGGGGAGCTGCCGGAGTTGGAGTTGCCGTCGGAGCCGGTTATTATGCAGAAGCACTTGCCGGAGTTGCCTTGTTAATTATCAGTGTAGAAATTATTCCCTTCTTTTTCAGCGTGGTAGGGCCCAGACAATTACGTCAAAAAGAAATCAATATTAATTTGAGAGTCGATGATAAAAGTAAATTTGATTCTATTATAGAAGCCTTTGGGGAAGAGAAAATTACGATTAGGAAAATTCACATTGAGGATTTAAAAGGTGGTGAGCATGTTATCAGACTGCTAGTCACTGTGGATTTTCGCCGCAATATCACCGATGTGTACTATAAGGTCTCCAGTATAGAGGGAGTACAAAGAACAGAAATCGGCGGCACGCAGTAGTAGATCACACATAACATTTTCAATGCTAAAAAAATCACAATACCCCTTGCATCCCCAGCCAATTCCCGCTATAATTTCATTTGTAACCAACTTTGGGGGATTAGCTCAGCTGGGAGAGCGCAACGCTGGCAGCGTTGAGGTCAGGGGTTCGAGCCCCCTATTCTCCATTATAGTACCACCACCAAAAACCTTGAGACTTCTCAAGGTTTTTTATTTTGTGCAAATGGTCAACTAACTGTCAAGAAAATTTTAGTAAATAATAGAAAAAAACTCTTGATTTTTAAAAAATAAGTTTATAATTTATCCAAACTTTATATATTGTATATTTTATTTTTTCTTGTATTTTATTAATATAGGAAATTTTGTTAAAAGTAGCTTTTTCTAGAATTTTAAAAAACACAATATCAGGGAGGTTTAATTAATTTGATTTATCTCTAAAGATATTTTGATATAATTTATTCTGTTTCTCATTATCACAACTTAATACCCTGTAACACATTTTTATTTTTGAATATCAATGAAAGCGTTATCATTTTTTTGCGTATACTGGTCTTCACAATCTCATTATTTTACCTATCTTAATACAGGAGATGATTTATAGTGAGCAACGCAACGGCATAGAAGCTATCAACAAGCCCGAGTCCTACCGAAGAAATAAAAGGTGATAAAAAATTAGGGCTTGGTCTACTCATTGCATTAGGTATCGGTTCCATGATTGGCGGCGGGGTTTTTAACAGCCCAACTGATTTAATCTCAGTTGCAAACCCATTTGCAAACCTACTTGCATGGGTAATTGGAGGAGCCGGCATCATCTGTCTTGCCTTAGTATTCCAGCTTTTAGCGAAACAACGACCTAATCTGCAGGGTGGTATATATTCTTATGCAAAAGCAGGTTTTGGCAGTTTCGGAGATTTTATGGGCTTTAATTCAGCTTGGGGATACTGTCTAAGTGCCCTCTTGGGTAACGTTTCTTTCTTTACGCTAATGATGAAAACGCTTAACAGTCTTTTGCCTGCTGAAAAGCAAATCGCACCGATTGTTACATTAATGCTAGCGTCTGTGATTTTATGGATCATTCATTGTCTATGTACAATTAAGAGGAACAAAAGATGTGGGTATTGTAAATGCATTTTTCACAGTTTGTAAATTAATTCCACTTGTTCTTGTTATCGTATTTGGCGGATTAGCCTTCAGCCCTGGTATATTCTCAGTAGAAAATTGGCAGTCTACATTGGCAAGTACAACAGGTCCTGCAAGCGTTACAACGCTTGGAGCACAAATCAATGGTGCCATGGGTGTTATTCTTTGGTGCTTCGTTGGTGTAGAAGCTTCTACTATTCTTGCTGAAAAAGCTAAATCACAAAAATTAGTAGGAAAAGCTACTGTTATTTCTCTATTAATTACATTATCGGTTTACGCACTTGTATCTCTTCTTTCCATGGGTGTTGTACCAGCTACAGAGCTTGTTGACGCTAGAACACCACTTGCAGATGTGTTAAGTAACACCATTATCGGCAGTGCAGGCGCAATGATTGTTAAACTTGGTATTATCACATCCGTGCTTGGTGCTCTAGTTTCTTGGATTCTGCTTCTAGCTCAAGTATTTACTGTTGCTGCGAAGGATGGCGTTATGCCAAAGTTATTGGCCAAGGAAAGCGAAAAAGGCGTTCCAGCCAATTCTATTATTATTACAAGTGTGGCTACTCAATTATGTTTACTAGTGTTATTATCTGATAAACTTCAGGGCGTTTATAACACAGTTATTTTGTTAGCAGCAACAACCATCATCATACCTTATGTTCTCTCAGGCATTTATTCTTTAATTGTGTGTAAACAGGATCAACTAGGCCCTAAAGAATATTTCATCTCTATTATCGCAACAATCTATGCCATTTATTGCTTGTTCGCAGTAGGCATCATGTTCCTTGCCGTATCATTTGTATTCTACGGCGTCGGCATGTTTGTCTTTATCCTAGCAAAGAAAGAAAAAAATCAGAAGCTGACAAAGGCAGAAAAAATTGGTGTAGTTTTTACCCTTGGTCTTGGAATTCTAATGGCTATCCTGCTGGCCACAGTAGTTATCGCATTTTAATAGGTAGATGAAAAAGGAAAGTATCCAAATCTGAGTACTTTCCTTTTATTTATTACAAAGCTGAATTTATCAGCTTTAATATTTTTCTTAACTCAGTAACTGGAACCTGCCCTGGCGCTGATGCCTTTCTTGCTGCGCCGAAAGTTAAAGAAGATCCAAATACTTCACCCGCTAAACGGCTGATGACTCCTTTTCCTGCCATCGACATCGTAATAATCGGTCTATCGGCATACTGCTCGTACATCTCATTCGTAGCAGCTAATAACGTTAGTACATCCTCTGTATTTCTTGGCATTACAGCAATCTTTGGTAAATCTCCACCTAACTCCTGCGCTCTGCGCAAACGGGAGATGATATCCTCTTTTGACGGTGTCTTATCGAAATCATGGTTTGAAATGATCACAAATACTTGATTTTGATGAGCCTCTTCAATTAACGAGATTATTTGCTGTTCGTTACTAAAAAGCTCAATATCCACTATATCAACTAGACCAGTTCTCGAAACTTCTTTATTCAACTTGAAATAATAGTCTTCTGCAACCTCTTTTTCTCCGCCTTCTTTCGCACTTCTAAAGGTAAAAATAAGCGGTGTGTCCGTAAGAATCGCACGAATTCTATGTAATGCCTCTTTCACTTTCTCGATAGCTTCTACATCCTGATAAAAATCTACACGCCACTCTACTAAGTCCAAATCAATTGTTCTAAGAAAAGCAGCCTCTTCCTCCAACTGTGAAATTGTTTCACCTACCATTGGGACACAAATCTTTGATGCCCCTTCACCAATGTTAATATCCCTAACTAAGATTGTTTTTTTCATATTCTCCCACTCTCTCCTTAGGCTTCATCCTAATCGATGTTACGTATGTAAAAATAGTACTATTTTCTAATTCTTCACGCAATCTGTCGGTATCTTAAATATCGTACGGCTTTATTTGACATTTACTGTTCTCCTTAAGCTTTCAATCGTTTAATAGGCCTCATTTTAAAGGATTGAAATGACAGAATTTCTTTTTCTATAATAAAATAACTTACTATCGGTTATTATGTTATTATTTAACTGCACTGAGTTGCTAATTTTTTCTGCGAGGCGATCATACCATGTTAGATGCTCTTTTAATCGTATTAATGCAATTTGTGATAGTACCACTTACTACCCTTCGTACGATATTTCTTGTCAAAAGTGAAATTAGTAAAGCCTCTATTCTCGGAGGAGCAGAAGCTTTAATTTATGTGATCAGTTTGGGCATCATCTTCTCCGATCTATCTAATTACTTGAACATGATTGCCTATGCTGTTGGATATTCCGGTGGAATCATTCTAGGCGGATTATTAGAGAGAAGATTAGCTATTGGATATCGTACAGTCAATGTCAGCTTACTTGATCATGATTCTGATTTAGTAGACAGGCTCAGAAGTGAGGGTTTTGGCGTTACGATATTTGAAGGAGAAGGCCGGGAAGGCAATAAACGTTATCGGCTTGATATCGTTGTAAAAAGAAACAGAGAAAAGGAATTAATGACTATCTTAAATGAAGATGCCCCAAAGGCCTTTGTGGTTGCCTATGAGCCAACCAGCTTTAAAGGCGGATACCTAGTTAAAGGAATGAGGAAAGCCGCTCTGAAAAAACAGTTTAAGAAATAAGTAAATGCTTCATAAAGGCGCAAAATTATCTTATACTAATGATGTGAGCATTATTCGATAAAATAGCCGTTCGCTTCACAAATTAGTCACTTTTTTCTGTCTTTTTTTATTTCTTTTTGTCTAGTAACGTATTAAAATACGCTTATAAAGAAAACATTCATCAGCAAGGGCATCCATGCTGAATATCAGATAGCAGTTCCCGGCATTAGCGGGATAAAAAAGTAAGGAGAGAATAATATGAAATTCCCAAAAGATGTTATTTTAGAATCTGTCGCAGAACGAAGAGATCATGCTGAATATGGTCTAGAGTTTATTCAGGAGCTCGGAAACGATGATGCTGGTTTTGATGAAATGATCGTTGTAATCTTTAAATACAAAGATAAATTTTATTCAGTTGACATTCAACATATTCATGGAAAGAATAATTATGATGATTGGGCAGATGAAGTGGATTGCCCAGAAGTGGTACGCAAGCAAGCAATCCAATATTATTGGGAAGAAGTAAAGCAGCCTAACCTTGTAAGATAACACAATCATGAAGAGACGATACGTACATCTACGTATCGTCTTTTTTATTTCAACTAAATTAAAAAGACTGTTGATATAGAATGGAGATCCTTTCAACAGTCTTACACTTATCATACTGCTTTCTTTCTATCCTTTTCTACAGCAAGAACTTCTACTTTAACAGCGTCTTTTTTGTAGGCTAGATAATACAATAGACTTACAAATACCGCTCCACCAACGGCATTCCCTAAAAATACAGGAACTATATTTGGTAGGAAGTCAGACCATGAAAGATGACCTGCAAAGATAGCAGCTGGAATAATAAACATATTTGCAACAACGTGCTGAAAACCAATCAAAACAAAGGTCATAACAGGGAACCAGATGGCTAAAATCTTACCGGCAATGTCCTTCGCTCCATAACATAACCATACAGCAATGCCTACCAGCCAGTTACACCCAATTCCAGAAACGAAGGCTACCCAAAATGGATCGTTTACTTTTACCTCTGCTGTATGAACTGTCTTCTCTAAAAAGTCCCCTTCAGTCAGCCCGACAAAATGGCCAAAAAAGTAAGCAACAAATAATGCCCCGAGAAAATTAAACAAAGCAATCAATAGCCAGTTACGCAGTAATTGAGAGAATTTTATTTTCTTTGCAAAGTAGGCCATAGCGACTGCCATCATATTGCCTGTAAGTAATTCTCCCCCGCCTATTAAAACCAATATTAGTCCAACCGGGAAAACGGCTGCACCTACAAGCGTCACTAGACTGCCCCATTCATGCGGCATTGTTCCAGTTACGCGAATATATGCAAGATATCCTAATGAAATAAATGCTCCGCCTAAAAAACCTAATACCGCCATTGATGCATAGGATGCACCTGCTTTTTCTACTCCCTTTTTAATTGAAATATCTGCAATTTCGTTGGGATTGTAGTAGCTCATGTTTATCCACCTCTCTGTTGATTATCTCAACAGTGTGAAATTAACATAATCGGCACTCTAAAGGCAATGACAAAAGTGTGTCTATTCACATTATCGAATTATTACTATATTCACGTTTTAAATAACGAAAAAGAGCATCAGGCACCACATTCATTTCTTGTGGATACATGATACTCTTTTTCACTTAAGATTTTAGCATTCTTTCAACATCTGCGAAGATTTGATCTGCTTTTGCTAAGCCTACCCTTTCGATTTCAGCTAATTCAGCTTCAACCTTCTGTTTTAGCTCAGCATCTTTCATAATCTTTGTATTGATTAAAACATTCAGCTTTGCCCCTTGGAGTGCTGCTTTACAGAAAATGACCCCTACGCCCACATCACTAATGGCAATGCGAGTTCCCTTTTTGCCATATTCTTCATGTAAATGGATTGCTTCTAAGCAATTTCTTGCAATCTCAAGTGGCACCATTGTTGCATCAACAAGTGCTGCCTGCAAAACCTCTTCCTTTTTCTTTTTTTCCTCTTCAGTCGTTGAAGGCATTCCGTATGCTTGTGATAAAGGATAAAAGACCTCTGCATCCTTACTAACTAAGCTTTTAAGATTATTGATAACAGCTTCAGATTTTTGCAGAAGTTCAATGATATCCGCTTCAACATCCTTATACTTCTTTTTTCCGACTGTTAAGTTTCCGACCATACTGCCCAGCGCCATCCCAAGTGCCCCGACATAGGCTGAAGCACCGCCGCCCCCTGGAACAGGAGCCTTTGATGATAGCTCATGGATAAACTCATTACTGCTTTTTTCTAACAAGATAACCCCTCCGCTCTTAATTTCCCTTTGTCAAATTTTCACAAGCCTGAATAACATGATTGAGTAAAATAGTTGTAGTAATTAGGCCAATACCACCCGTAGCCGGTGTAACAGCTTTAGCCTTTTCAAATACTGGTTCATAATCAACATCGCCAACAATTTTCCCATTGCCGTCATCATTGATTCCAACATCCACAACAATCTGTCCTTCACTGAAATATTCCTCTGTCATAAATTTAGCCTTGCCGATAGCAGCTACCACAATATCTGCCTTTCCTGTTACAGAAGGCATGTCCTTTGTTCTGGAGTGACAAATCGTTACCGTAGCATGTTCATCTAATAGAAGCATCGCTAGCGGCTTTCCTACAACGAGACTTCTGCCTGCAACAGCAACATTGGCTCCCTGTAATGGAACCTCATAATGCTTTAACAGCTCAATCACTGCTTTTGGCGTACACGGCGCAAAACCATTGCTATTCCCCTCGAATACTTTTTCAAGGTTAACAGGCGACATGCAGTCGATATCTTTCGCAGGATCAATAAGATTTCGAACTACTTCCGGATCAAGCTGCTCTGGAAGCGGCCTGAAAATCATAATCCCGTGAACATTTGGATTATGATTTTCTTCAAGGAATACCTGCTTTAGTTCATCCATTGATACAGTAACAGGCAACTCTCTTACCCGACACTGAATGCCGAGCAAATCGCAATTTTTTAAAATACTTCTTTCATACCAAATATCGTCCTCACGTTCTCCAACCCGAATTAATAATAGTGTAGGAGTAATCTGCTTTTCACCTAATACAGATACTCTTGCTTTAATATTTTCTCTTAATGATTCTACAACCGGTTTTCCGGCTAATTTGATTCCCATATTTAACATATACCCCCTGTTTTTTTATGAAAGACCGATAATTTCTCCATCTCCAGTGATGTCCATCCCATTTGCAGCAGGAACCTTTGGAAGACCCGGCATGGTCATGAGAGAGCCTGTTATCGCAACAATAAAACCAGCACCAGCATTTACCTTAATTTCTCTAACCGTTAAGCTAAATCCGGTTGGTGCTCCTAATAAAGCTGGATTATCCGAGAAAGAGTATTGGGTTTTCGCAATACAAACCGGCATCTTATCAAGTCCAAGTCCGGTAATCTCTTTGATCTGCCTTTTCGCATCTGCCGTAAACTCGACCCGTTCAGCCCGGTAAATTTCAGTAGCTACTGTTGTTATTTTTTCTTCAATCGAACCATATACATCGTATAATGGTGCAAAGTAGGAATGCTCTGTTTCACAAATCTCAACCACTTTTTCAGCAAGCTCGATTGCACCTTCGCCGCCTTTTGTAAAAACGTCCGTTAAAATGACGTCTACTCCCATTTCTGCACATTTTTCTTCTAATAGTTTTATTTCAGCATCTGTATCAGTTGGGAATTTATTAATGGCAACAACAGCAGGTACGCCAAATTTACTGATATTTTCAAGATGTCTTTCAAGATTTACGAAGCCATGGCTAAGAGCAGGCACATTTTCATTGCCCAGTGCATCCTTTGAAACACCGCCATTCATTTTTAATGCTCGAATCGTAGCAACCACAACAACCGCATCAGGCTTTAAGCCTGCAAATCTGCTTTTGATATTGAAGAATTTTTCTGCACCCAAATCAGCACCAAAGCCAGCTTCTGTTACCACATAATCGGCTAATTTCAAACCGATTCTTGTTGCCATGACAGAGTTACAGCCATGGGCAATGTTGGCAAACGGACCGCCATGTATAAAGGCTGGTGTGTTTTCGAGCGTCTGGACTAAATTGGGTTTAATCGCATCCTTCAATAATAGTGTCATCGCACCGGTAGCTTCTAAATCACCTGCAGTAACAGCCTTTCCTTCTCTTGTATAGGCCACTACCATTCGGGATAGCCTGTCCTTTAAATCGTTAAAGCTATTTGCTAAGCATAAAATAGCCATCACTTCTGAAGCCACCGTAATATCAAAACCACTCTGTCTAACAAAGCCGTCACCGGTTCCGCCAAGACCAATGATGATATTTCTTAGTGCACGATCGTTCATATCAAGTACTCTTTTCCAAACAACCCGTTTCGGATTAATATTTAGAGCATTCCCTTGATGAATATGGTTATCAAGCATGGCCGCAAGCAAATTATGGGCAGAGGTTATGGCATGAAAATCCCCTGTAAAATGAAGGTTAATATCCTCCATTGGCACCACTTGGGCATAGCCGCCCCCTGCTGCACCACCTTTCACACCAAATACCGGTCCAAGTGATGGTTCCCTTAAAGCTGTAATGGTCTTTTTTCCTATCCTATTTAAACCCATAGAAAGTCCGACATTAACGGTTGTCTTTCCTTCTCCTGCAGGAGTGGGATTAATGGCTGTAACGAGGATTAGCTTTCCATCCGGCTTGTCTGCATGACGTTCCAGTACATCCAATGATACTTTTGCTTTATATTTTCCATATAGCTCATAATCATCTTCGGTTATTCCAAGGTATTCTGCTATCTCCTTAATTGGTCTTATTGAAGCTTCCTGTGCAATTTGAACATCTGTTTTCATAAAACCTCTCCTCAGTCTCAATCATTTGTCAAAAGTAGTATAATAAAATGTCATCGTCACCTTATTATTAGGAATTTTATCTATAAAAAATCTAAAGAAAAAGGTGTATTGAGATTGGTCACAAAAAAAATCCCCCGAAGGAATAAAGAAAATGGCTCAGCTATACTCAAATATTTTATTTATTAGAATTTTATCAAATGTCAAGAATGTACTCTACAGTTTATTGAAAAATTCAGTTAAAAAAGAAACAGTCGCAATACTCAATGTTTTTCCAATATTATTTCTTTATCGTACTTACCCCCACTAGCTTCTATGTGTTTCCCCGAGTATTCCATTCCTTGTAAATAAATGTCTTTCCTCGGTGTTTCCGGACTCCTTTTGTTGAATAGCATCTTCTTTTGATAGCTTTTGTCATAAGGCAGGAAAACAATGACCAATAGAAAGAATATATGTAAAACCAAATCAATATGCCAGAAAGGAATGGAAATATGAATAACAGACAATTATTACGAGCTTATTCAATAAAAGAGGTTTCTGAAATATTAAATATTCCGACTGGAACCATTAGACAATGGGAAAAGGATTTAAACGGGCTCCTAAAGATTCCACGCACACAGCAGGGTGCCCGCTATTATACGGAAAATGAAATAAAAATCTTAAATAAAGTGAAAGAAATGCGAGACCAAAATGTTCCAAAGGGAATGATCCGATCATTATTAGAAAAACACTTAAGTCAGGATTCGGAACCAGCTTCCGAATCATTCGAAGTAACCGTCCATCCCCAACCTGAGCAACCCGTTCAATCCGTACCATCAAATGAACTTCAGCCTTCGAATCTGGAAGCCTTTCAACAAGCAATGGAGACCTTCAAGCATGATTTATTGAATGAAATTAAACATGAAATCAAGTATGAGATGAAATTAAGCAAAAACGATATTATCGATGATATGAAAAATGAACTTTCTAATTCCTCTCTCGTGACTGTAAAGGAAATATCAAAATCAATCCAAAGATCAAATGATAAAAGAAAAGCAGAAGTCCAGGAAATTTCCAATGCTATCGTAAGAGCCTCGGAAAAGACCTCCGAAACCTTCGGAACCCTTTCCTATGACATTCTGAAAGGCTCGGAATCTACTTACGAAAGAATCTCGAAGCGTATAAATGCTACAGCAAAAATGGCAGAGAGAGACAATCAGAAGCTGCTTGATCGAGTATCGAAAACCGTTAATGAAGCAAAGGATGAAATGAGAAGCGTCTCCCAGTTTTTTGATGTGCAGCAAGATTATTTAATAGAATCCATCAATGAGCTTAAGCAATCACAGGAAGAAGTCCAAAAACGAGAAGAAATTTTTCAGGAGATGATTTCCACCTATCGAGAAGTGGCCGCTACCAAGAAGCAGCAGAAAAAATGGTGGAAGCCTTGGTCTTAATCTAGTTTTCTACTGAAGGAGCTGTTCCAGGGAAACGTAAGTGCTTGATAAGCTGTCTTTCTTTGGAACAGTTTCTGAAGACTATGTGAGACACTTTGCATTTTCTATTGTTCCAACTTTGCTTTTCCTTCATCAGGGTTGTTACAATATTCGTATCTTATGTACGAGGTGATTTTGATGTGCGGTAGATTTACTTTATCAGCAAGCTTCCCTAAGATCATTGACCGTTTTGCCATTGAGGCTGCTATTGAAGAAGAGCTCTATAGCGCAAGCTACAACATTGCTCCCTCTCACTCTGTTTTATCGGTCATTAATGACGGACGCCGCAACCGGTTAGGCTACTTAAAATGGGGATTAATTCCTTCATGGGCAAAGGATGAAAAGGTTGGCTTCAAGTTAATTAATGCAAGAGCTGAGACGTTAGCAGAAAAGCCCAGTTTTCGTGAGGCCTATACAAACAGACGCTGCCTCGTGATCGCTGACAGCTTCTATGAATGGAAAAGACAGGATCAGAAAAACAAGACACCCATGAGAATTAAGTTGAAATCTGATGCACTATTTGCGATGGCAGGACTCTGGGAACGCTGGAAATCACCAGAGGGTAAGACCATTTATTCTTGTACAGTCATTACAACTACCCCAAATGATCTTGTCAAGGATATACATGATCGGATGCCTGTCATTCTTAAAAGGGAGGATGAACAGACCTGGCTAGATCCAACCATTCGTACTCCTCAGGAGTTAAATCGATTATTAACACCTCTCCCGGAGGGGTTGATTGAGGCCTACGAGGTTTCAAGCTTAGTTAACTCCCCCAAAAATAATTCTCCGCAGTTAATCCAGAAAATTTGTTAACGATATATTCTTACTAGAGATGAGTGCATTCGGGAACTCACCTCTTTTTTACGCAGAAAAATATTTTGGTTATATTTTGATAAAGTTTTGATAAAGTTTTAATTATATGTTATTCTATTCTCATATAGTAATAGATCATTCAGAGATATTCTTTACAGTTTGTCACTATTATATGAGGAGGTCATCGTATGCCATTGCTACGATTTGATGTAATTGAAGGAAGAGATAAAGAATCATTAAGAAGGTTATTAGATGTGACACATGAGGTAGTAGTAACCTCGTTTCAGGTACCGGTAAGAGACCGCTACCAGATTGTCCATCAGCACCCTGAACATGAATTAATCATTGAAGATACAGGGTTAGGGTTTGAAAGAAGCAAAGACCTTGTCATTATCAGCATAACTAGTAAAACTAGAACCGAGGAGCAAAAACAATCTTTTTATCAGCGCTTAGTTGAAGCGTTAGAAGCGGAATGCGGGATAAAGCCAACGGACGTCATGATTTCAATCACAGAGAATAGTAATGCTGATTGGAGCTTCGGACTTGGTGAAGCACAATTTTTAACGGGTAGATTATAAGTCCCCTCAAATTTAAATCCATACATAGCCAAGAGATTCATTCTCTTGGCTTATTTGTCTATTCAATTATAATCATTACCCCTGCTCCAATTGAATTTACAGAAGCTTTACATAAACTTAGCAGAAGAAACGGACTTTTAGCATTATAATAAAAATTAGATTTCGACATATTCCAACACAGGTGACGTAATGCAAAATAATAAAATGCTTTCTCTTATTCGTTTTTTGGGATTTATACATTCTAGATGGAGTACACTCCAAGAGGAATTTAATAAGCAAAAAGAACTTGAAGTCCTAATGCAGAAGGAAAGAGTCCACACTTTTTTTCAACCTATATTATCACTAGAAAAAGGGTCCACAATTGGTTTTGAAGTGCTTAATCGACCTGAAACCTCAACATATTTTCCTACTACTGAGCAATTTTATGATTATGTTAGCAGCAGCAGTGAAGTTTTTATGGCCGAACGTTTTTTAAGAAACCTATCGTTTGAAAGATTCGCAGAACAAATAAGGACATCACAGAGGCATAAAGACCATTTGGTTTTCCTAAATATACAGTCTCAGGTTTTAGCAGACCCCTCCTATCAAAGTGGGATAACGCTTGATTTATTGGCAAAACATAAGCTTTCGCCTTATCAGGTTGTATTAGAACTGACTGAAAAGGAAGCTGTTCTAAACAAGGTCCAATTTGAGCGAATGATTGAACATTATCGTCAACAGGGCTTTAGGATCGCTGTTGATGATGCAGGTACTGGCTACAATAGTTTACAAACCCTTGTAAGTGTTAAACCGGAATTTATTAAGCTGGATAAATCGCTTATACGGCATATTGATAGACACATTGAGAAACAACATTTAGTAGAGCTTCTTGTGGAATTCGCCTTGCAGACAGATACTACTGTCATTGCAGAAGGAATTGAAACCCTTGCAGAGCTTAGATTCCTAAGATGTTTGGGGATTCATTTAGGTCAGGGATATGCACTAGGTAAGCCCATGGATTATTTAGATGATGGCTGTATGCCCATTGTAAATTCAGCTGTCCAAAAACAAATAGTATAAAAACCTTGTAGAAATACAAGGTTTTTTACTATTAGTATTATCCGTTTCATATCGCTACTTTCCCATTTATGTATTAGGTTAAGGTAAGAAACGTACTTTTTGGAGTATATTTACACCTTTGTTTAACCTTAGCCGCTTCTCGGCTTAATTGTTCAATCGATATAATGGGATTCGTTTTATTTTGAACTACAGCAATAGAAATACTTACTAGCGGTACATTTTCATATATTCCCTGTCTATTCATACCATGAACATATCCTTTTTCAATTTCTTCTTCTGTATAAAATCGCAAAATGTAATGATCAAAACGAGAAATGATTTCCTTGCATATTTCTTCATGATCATAATGTGGAACTACAGCGATAAAATCATCGCCGCCAATATGCCCGACAAAAGAAGGTTCATTACTTGCAGCTTGAATCGTATCTGAAATGATATCTGCTGTCTCTTTAATGATTTCATCGCCTACTCTAAAGCCAAAAGTATCGTTAAAGAATTTAAATGAATCAATATCAATATAGAAAACGCTAAATTGTTTATAGAATAAGACGTTTTGTAATGTTTCTTCAATCACATTATTTCCTGGTAAACCGCTTAGTGGGTTAGAGTAACGCGCAATTCTTATTTGCAGTTCTGATAATTTAATGATTAATTCCCGAATACTTACGACACCATACATTCGATCCTGTTTTATGACAATAACAAAATCATATATGTTTTCTTGTTTGCGATTCATCGCCAATGAGCTAACATCTGTGATAGGCATCGAATAGTCAACAATTAAAAATTCCTCTTCCATAACAAGATCAATACTGCGATTCATAAAAAGGTCAAAGCCATACTTTGTCGATAACTTCTGAAAAAATTGTGTTTTCATAACTAATCCAATTGGTCGTTCCTCCGAAACTACCACAATACCTTCTAACGCTGATTTTTCTCCAAATATTGAATATACATTCTCGCATTTCGTTGAAGGATCTACGATGATACTTTCCTCAGCAATATCCCCAATCATAATAGACATTTTGACACCTTCATTTTCATTATTGGTTTATTTCTAATAACCTTTAATCATTATACCTACTAATCAAGACTAAATAAGAATAAACTCTTACTTTTAATTTACTTGAACAATATTAACTAGTTGTAAATATAAGGTAAATTATTTAATAGATATTACGAATTTATACCTATGCTAATAGAACTATAAATACCTTAATTATGTTTACTGCTTTTTTAGCGTATATGTTTAGTTTCATCACATAAAAAATTCCACCTCCTCAAATACTATCTTTGAGGTGAATGGATTGAATTTCTTAATGATTATTGGACTTATTTTTGCTTTTCAGCAGCAGCCTGTACCAGATGAAATGACGATTTCCTATGAAAACGAACCCATCATGACAATCAGCCGTTCAGACCTATCTTCACCAACCCCTGGTTTTCAACTGGCGGATATGCAAAAGCTGGACCAGATTTCAGACCAGCTTGATAAGCAAATCCGTAAAGAGGCAGTAAATGCCTTTATTGATGATGGGGGACGGATTGTCCCGGAGCAAGCTGGAATTGAATTAAACAAAAAGGCTTTTATGGAGCAGCTTTTAGGTTATTTCTATCATAATGGTCCATCTTCAATTTCTGCTCCTATCCGAAGAATATACCCTCGTGTGGACAGCGAGATTCTTGCCACTATTAAAAACAAACGAATCGGCCATTATGTTACTTATTTCAACAGCGGAAACAAAGAAAGGTCTCATAATATCTATCTTGCAACGGAAGCGATTGATAATTACGTCGTGTTTCCTGGTGAAACTTTTTCCTTTAATAAAATTGTCGGCAAGCGTACGAAGGCAAAAGGATATTTGTCAGCTCCGATTATTGTTAGAGGTGAGATGTCAGAAGGGATTGGCGGAGGTATTTGTCAGGTGTCCTCCACCCTCTTTAATGCAGTTGACCGGTCCGGAATGAAAATTTTAGAACGGTATTCCCACAGTAAACGTGTCCGATATGTACCGCCGGGACGTGATGCTACTGTTAGCTGGTACGGTCCGGACTTTACTTTTAAAAATGAATATAATGAACCCATTTTAATTAAGGCGCGGGCCATTCATGGAATGATGATTGTTCTTGTTTTTTCGTCAGATGAACTTGAAGCCCATCCTAATAAAATCCCTAGTACCGATAACAAGCTTCCTCCTGAAACAAAAATTACTGATTAGTTGCATGACATTTTAATAAATGCAGCATAGGACCCGGCAAGATAAAACAACCGTTTGTCGGGTTTTTTGCTGTTTATTTTTTCCGGATTGCGTTTTGTTCACACCTTTGTGACAACCATCACCGCTGATAAAATGATTCTTTTGTATAATGAATGTGGGGCTTTACGTATGCAATATGCAATTTTCAGAAATGTTTACGAATAAAGTAAATATATATGATATGCTTACTTTAAAGAAGTACCCCAAGGAAATCTGAACTGCAGTATTTCATTAAACCATATTGGAGGAGTATGGATGGGAGAAACAGCAAAGTTTAAAACGGTTTGCGGCTATTGCGGAACTGGCTGCGGATTAGTTGTTGAAGTGGAAGAGAACCGGATTGTCAAAATCCGTGGAGACAAAGAGGCTCCTGTCAATAAAGGACAGACATGTGTAAAGGGCTCCTTCGCTTATGAATATGTTCATGCCAAAAGCCGTCTTACTTCGCCACTTATCCGCAGAGCCGGCGAACTGGTTGAAACAACTTGGGATGAAGCGTATAACTTCATTGCCGAAAAATTAAAAGCAATCAAGCTCGAATTTGGCCCAGAAGCCATTACAGCATTTGCAACAGCTAGAAGCACGAATGAAGTAAACTATGTAACACAAAAATTCATGAGAGCAGCTATCGGAAGCAATAATATCGACGGCTGTAACCGAACCTGACATGCTCCAAGCGTTGCCGGTCTGGCAACTATATTTGGAAGCGGATTCCCAACAAACACACTGGAAGACTTTGATCGCACTGACGTCCTATTATTAATGGGCTCTAATACATCAGAGGCACACCCGATTATTGCGAATCGAATGAAAAAAGCAGTTAAATCAGGAATGAAGATGATCGTCATTGATCCAAGGAAAATTGATATGGTCAAGAGCGCACATCGCCATTTACCGCTTCATGTCGGCACGGATATTGCGCTGATGAATTCCATGATCCATGTCATCATTAAAGAGCAGCTATATGATCCTGCTTTTATTGAAAACTATACAAATGATTTTGATAGATTAAAAGAAATGACTGAAATGTATACACCAGAATATGCAGCTTCCATCACCGGCTTAACACCTCAGGATATTATTGAGACAGCCAGAGACTATGCAACAGCAGATAAAGCTATGATTGCTTATACACTAGGGATTACGGAGCATCATTGCGGTGTCAATAATGTATTTGATGTAGCCAATCTTGCTTTGTTAACAGGACATATTGGAAAAGAAGGCTGCGGTATCATGCCGCTGCGCGGACAAAACAATGTACAGGGTGCAGGCGATATGGGCTGCCTCCCTAACCAGCTGCCTGGTGCCGTAAGCTTAACAAATGATGAATACCGTGCGCGCTTTGAAAAGGCATGGAATGTGGCAATCAATCCAATTGCAGGCGATACGCAGACAAGGACGTTTGAACGGATGGAACGCGGAGAAGTTAAGGCTCTCTATGTGATCGGCGAAAATCCGCTCATGGCCGACGTTCATATGAATCATACAAAGAAAATTTTAGAGAAGCTTGATTTATTAATTGTTCAAGATATTTTCTTAACTGAAACAGCTAGGCTTGCTGATGTAGTCCTTCCAGCAAGATCCTGGGGTGAAGTCGAAGGCACCTATACGAATACAGATCGCCGTATTCAGCGCGTTCGTCGAGCCGTTACACCAAATCCTAACACGAAGGATGATTGGGAGATTCTGTGTGATCTCTCTACAAAACTCGGTTACCCAATGAGCTACCAAAGCAGTGAAGAAATTTGGGATGAGCTGCGTACACTGGCATGGGAAATGTACGGTGGGATGCCATATTCCAGACTTGATCAGGAATATAGTCTTCATTACCCATGTCCAGATGAGTCACATCCAGGGACGTTCATTCTTCATACCCGATTCCATGAACAGACTGAAACAAACTCTGCAACATCGCCATTTGTCCCAGTCACCTATACAGAGCCGCTTGAGCTGCCTGATGAAGAATATCCGTTTACGCTGACGACAGGACGGCGATATGAATCCTATAACACACATTCACAGACTCGATTCTATGCAAGCGGTGTGAAAATTAAGCAAACAGAGGAAAGCCTTGATATACATCCGGATGATGCCGGAAAGCTAGGAATTGAAACAGGCCAAATTGTTGAAGTTTCATCAAGACGAGGCTCACTTACAGTAAAAGCAAAAGTCACTGATCAAGTTGCTCCAGGTCTTGTATTTATGAGCTTCCACTTTAGTGATGTTCCAACAAACGTCCTAACACTGAATGAATACGACCCGATTTCCGGTACAGCTGAATTTAAAGCCTGTGCGGTAAATATTAAGCCCTTATTAGCATAACCTATTTCCAATAAAAAAATTACGTGTTCAGTCTCCCGCTGCCAATACAGCGGGGGTTTTTTACGTCGATTACTTACTTTCTTTTTGAAATATAGAATAAGTACCGGCAATCTTTTTCCATAATAAAGAGAAATCCTCAATATTTGTCGGATTTTATTGATTGCATTTTATAATTTCTGTATAATCAGCCTGATTGACTTTTTAATTTCATTTAGCGGAATTCTTCCGACTTCTGCTAAATGAAATTAAGCCTCCGGCGGATGTCTCGGATTTTTAAAGGTAATCTATCGAGCAAGCTCGATAAAAATCCGGACGCAAATTCGACGGGCGAATTTGATTAAGGTTAAGGGGGTATTTAGATTGGGAAAAGCGTTGATTATTGGCGCTGGTGGCGTTGCGAGTGTTGTTGTGCACAAATGTTGCCAGAACCCAGATGTCTTTGAGGAAATTTGCATTGCAAGCAGAACGCTTGAAAAATGTGAAGCTCTAAAAAATAAATTAGAGGGCAGCAAAACAAAAATCACTACAGCACAAGTTGATGCTGACCATACTGAAGAAGTTATTGACCTAATAAATAGCTTCAAACCAGATATAGTGATCAATGTTGCTCTCCCTTATCAAGACTTAACCATTATGGATGCATGTCTTGCGACAGGTGTGCATTATGTTGATACAGCAAATTACGAGCCACCTGATACTGCAAAATTTGAGTATAAGTGGCAATGGGCATATAAAGAAAAATTTGAAAAAGCTGGTTTAACAGCCTTACTTGGCAGCGGTTTTGACCCAGGTGTAACAGGCGTTTTCACAGCCTATGCGCAAAAGCATTACTTTGATGAAATTCATACGATTGATATTGTTGATGCGAATGCCGGTGATCATGGATACCACTTTGCAACCAATTTCAATCCTGAAATCAATATTCGCGAAGTAACGGCAAACGGTCGTTATTTTGAAAACGGTGAATGGGTTGAGACTCCGCCACTAGCTGTTAAGAAAGTCTATGATTTGCCTGAAATCGGTCCGAAGGATATTTACCTGATGTATCATGAGGAATTAGAATCACTAGCCGTTAATATTAAAGGGGTTAAGAAGATCAGATTTTGGATGACCTTCTCCGAAAAATATTTAACACACTTAAAAGTCCTTGAAAATGTCGGCATGACTTCTATTGAGCCAATTGAATTTGAAGGAAAAGAGATTATTCCTCTTCAGTTCCTAAAAGCCGTCCTTCCTGATCCAGCATCATTAGGACCAAGAACAAAAGGAAAAACGAATATTGGCTGTATTATTCAAGGGATTAAGGATGGAAAACCGCAAACCTATTATGTGTACAATGTTTGTGACCATCAAGAATGCTATGCTGAAGTCGGCTCACAAGCCATCTCCTATACAACAGGTGTTCCAGCCATGATTGGAGCTATGCTTGTGATGAAAGGTATCTGGAAAAAGCCTGGTGTATATAACGTAGAGGAATTTGATCCAGATCCATTTATGGAAGAATTAAATAAAAACGGGCTGCCATGGCAAGAAAGCTTCTCGCCAACGCTGTTAGATTGAGGTATATAGAATGAAAAAAATTGATTTTGCTGCTGCACCTTCACCTTGTTATGTTGTAGATGAAAGACTTTTAACGAAAAATCTAGAAATTTTGAATTCCGTTCAGGAGCGAACAGGAGCAAGTATCCTTCTTGCTTTAAAAGGTTTTTCAATGCATTCAACCTTCCCTTTAGTTGGTAAATATTTAAAGGGTGTAACTTCAAGCTCCCTATTTGAAGCAAGACTGGGTTATGAAAAAATGGGTAAGGAAGTCCATGCCTATGCACCAGCGTATTCAGACGGAGAAATCGATGAGCTTTTAGGCTATGTTGATCATATTGTGTTCAATTCATTTCCACAATGGCAAAAATTCAAGGATAAAGTGAAGAACCATCCTAAAAAAATTGAGGCTGGTATTCGTATCAACCCTGAGTATTCCGAGATTGAGACACCGCTTTATGATCCTTGCTACAAATTCTCAAGACTTGGCGTTACGCTGGACAACTTTAAACCGGATGAGCTTGAAGGAATTGACGGATTACATTTTCACACCATGTGTGAGCAAAACTCCGATACCCTTGCTCGTACGATTAAAGTAATCGATGAAAAGTTCGGTGAGTATATTAAAGGAATGAAGTGGCTCAACTTTGGCGGAGGTCATCATATTACAAGAAAGGATTATGATATTGAAACCTTAGTTGAAACGATTTTATTTATGAAAGAGAAATACTCTGTTGATATCTATTTAGAACCAGGTGAAGCCATTGCCTTGAATACTGGCTATCTTGTGACAACAGTACTCGATATCATTGATAATGGAATGCCGATTGCCATTCTTGATACTTCAGCAACATGCCATATGCCTGACGTTCTTGAGATGCCGTACCGTCCAACTATTATTGATGCTGGTATGCCGAATGAGAATGAGTACACATACAGACTTGGCGGTATGACCTGCCTGGCCGGCGATATCATCGGAGACTACTCATTTAAAGAGCCATTAAAGCCTGGCGACAAGGTTGTCTTCACTGATATGGCCCACTACACAATGGTGAAAAACCATATGTTTAACGGGGTTAACCTTCCTTCCATTGCATCCTACAACGATGAAGAAGGAATTAAAGTAATTAGACAATTTGGCTTTGAAGATTATAGCAACCGCTTATCATAATGAAAACTCCATCAGTGGTGCTTTTGACCACTGATGGTTTATTCCATTTAACAATACATACATATATGCAGCTTATTTTTTCAAAAATGATTAAAAATCTGTATTCTCGCTTTAATGGAGTGTGCAGCTTTTTTATGTACAGGAAATTATCTAAAGCGCTAAAACTTTTTTAGCTTCACCATTATATTTTTTCTGTCGAAATGCAAAATAAGAACTGCTGCTAAAAGTCTTTAAAGGGGATGATTGATTTGAAATGGCAAAAGACCTTATTATCCATGATTCAAACTCGAAAAGATAAGAAGATTGCACTGGCTGTTGATACCTCAACAAATGAAGTTCAGACACTTTTAATCAATAATATTGTAAAGTTATTTGAAACATTAAAGCCTGATACACTACTTGTTCAAGCTGATTATAAAATAAGAAGCATTGCACCGGTTAAAGCTGATACAATCAAATATCAAACACATGGCAAAGCTTCCTACACGTTAGTCTTAGAATGGGCCGAAAAAGAAAATATTGATACGTTATTTTATATTACCGATGTGACAGGCTACATTTATGAAGATATGGACAATGTCGACTTCGAAATGTTCTGGCTGGTACCGGATGAATTTTTACCAAAGGTTCCGTTTGGGAGAGCGATTAAGGTCGCTTAGTAATTATTACGAAGTCGATTCAGTTGCTTTGCAGATATTGCGAGGTTGTGATAAAAGTCACTTCGTATAAATTCGAAGAGCGAACAGTGCAGCACTGTTCGCTCTATTTTATTATTGGCCATTCCCCTCCAAAATAAGAAGCTGTTTCTTCATCTCCAAACCGCCTCGAAATCCGGTTAATGATCCATCCTTGCCGACCACACGATGACATGGAACTGTGATTAATACTGGATTTTTTCCAATTGCTGCCCCTACCGCACGGACTGCTGCTGGCTTTTGAATATGGTGGGCAATATCCGAATAGGATTTCGTCTCTCCATATGGTATTTCACAAAGAGCCCTCCAGACAGCCTGTTGAAACTCTGTCCCATTGTAATCAAAGGGAATCGAAAAGCTTATCCTCACCCCATCCAAATACTCTGTTATTTGATCAGCATATGGCTGAAGCTTCCCTGGATTTTCTTCAAAGGCACTTCCTGGAAAAGCTTTTTCAGCCCAGTTTGTGACCTCGTCAAACGGCTTGTTCTGAGATCCTACAAAGCAAAGCCCTTTGTCAGTGGCAGCTAAATACATTTTCCAACCTTTATAATTAAGTAAGGACCAATAGATGGTTTTATTATTTGCATTATTTCGAGTAATTCCTTGATTATCCAACGCTTTGCCCGCCATTTCCTTCACCTCATTCCTATTATAACTTTTGGAAAAGAAATATGTTGTGGCGATAATAAAACTTGTATAAATAGGTCTTTTTTCATATGATATAGGTAAAATGGAAGGAAGTGACTTATGCTGATAAAACCTTTGACGGAATCAACTGTTTTAATAATATTACGGAGCTTAAACACAAGAATGAAATTACCATTTTCCGAAAAACAGAATTATACAAGTTTAGAGAAAGGGTACGAGGGAGAAAAGAAATATGAAGCAATACTTGTTGAGAGTAAAATTAGCGACTTAATTTTGTCTGATATATTGTTAGAAAAAAATAATACCTTTTTTCAAATTGATTTCTTACTTATTTCTCAAAAAACCATTTACCTATTTGATGTAAAGAATTTTGAAGGTGACTATTATATTGAAAAAGAAGCTTGGTACAATGCGGTCGGTACAGAAATAAAGAATCCTTTGGATCAGTTAAAACGCTGTGAATCGTTATTTCGAAGATTAATGCATGACCTCGGCTATGCTTCAACCTTCTCCATCGAAGCATATCTTATCTTTATTCATCCCGAGTTTACTCTATATCAAACACCACGTAATCTTCCAGCTATTTTCCCTACCCAACTAAATCGCTTTATCGCTAAGCTTAAAACAAAATCCGAATCCTCTAAACTTAACCGAACACATCAAAAGCTAGCTGAACAATTAGTTTCTCTGCATATCTCTAAACCCCCTATTTCACACATTCCAGAGTATAAGTACGACCAACTGCAAAAAGGTATTATTTGCGGGTCTTGTAGTTCATTTATTAATGAGATTAGTGAGAATAAAGTGGTTTGCCATGTTTGTGGATATAGGGAGGGGGTTGATTCGGCGGTCGTACGCAGCGTTGAGGAGTTTGTGTTGCTTTTTCCGGAGAGGAAGATTACGACGAATGATATTTTTGAGTGGTGTAAGGTGATTGGATCGAAGAAGACTATTAGACGGGTATTAAGACAAAACTATACGTATTTTAAGCATGCTAGATGTTCTTATTTTGTTCCTCAGGCTGAACAATAATACCCGTAATCCCCGGTAGCGCTTTTGCATGGCCTTCACAGGCACTATTAACTCTCCATAGTTCCCGGTAGCTCTCTTGCATTGCCTTCACGGGCACTA
>NZ_JBHZRC010000022.1:24802-49851 GCF_043641075.1 Niallia oryzisoli
TCAGCTCTCCATAGTTCCCGGTAGCTCTCTTGCATTGCCTTCACGGGCACTATCAGCTCTCCATAGTTCCCGGTAGCTCTCTTGCATTGCCTTCACGGGCACTATCAGCTCTCCATAGTTCCCGGTAGCGCTTTTGTATTGCCTTCACGGGCACTATCAGCTCTCCATAGTTCCCGGTAGCTCTCTTGTATTGCCTTCACGGGCACTATCAGCTCTCCATAGTTCCCGGTAGTTCTCTTGTATTGCCTTCACGGGCACTATCAGCTCTCCCTAAGGCAACAATAATCGATTCTCGCCTTTTCTGCTTAATTTTGCTAAGAGACCCTATCCCCTATACCCCAAACCCAAATAATGTTATATAATAAAAGTAGGAAATACTTCATTTGTTTCTACTACGATTCTTCTAATTCTATTGAAAGAGGATGAGGAAATGAACAAAAGGAAGTTTTTACCAACTATTACAGGGGCGTTATTGTTATTTGTGGGAATTGGAGCAACAGCAGGAGGACTGGGTGCACTTTTAGACCCTAGTGGTGAAAGTATGGGTGTTCCGCTTTCGCTGTTAGAGCCTTCTCCATTTGAAGACTTTTTAATCCCAGCTATCTTCCTATTAATTGTAAATGGCATCGGCAGTTTGGTTGCATCTTATTTAACCTTAAAAAACTTTCGTTATGCAGGGATGGCCACTATACTACTAGGATTCATCATGATTCTTTGGATGTTAGCTCAATTCTTTTGGCTTAGCGGTTACAATTGGCTTCATTATACCTTCCTCGGAATCGGAATTCTTGAAATGATTCTTGGCTACATGTTACATGTTCGAAGAAATGGACATACATTATTTCCAAACCATCCACGCTCCCATGCTCATTAATGAAAATATTCCTAATTAAGACGGTGTCCTTAGTATCCATTGGACACCTTTTTTGTTTTATAAAAACCCAGCATAAAATCCACCTTCCAAACACGAAATTCCTCTTCCAAAAGTTTACTTCTATACTAATTTTTATAGTATTATTAGTAAGGTCTAATTTATGAAAGTAAAGTAAATGGAGTTGATTTCAAATTGCTCAAGCTCATGCGTTATTTACGGCCGTATCAAATACTGATTGTTCTCGTACTGACTCTCATCCTTTTCCAGTCATTATCAGAATTGTATTTACCAACATTAATGGCTGACATTATTGATAAAGGAGTTGTCAACCAAGATACACCCTACATTTGGAAAATTGGAGGCTTGATGCTGCTGGTTGCTGCTCTTGGAACCATCTGTTCAATCGCGGCTAGTTATTATAGCGCAAAAGTATCCATGTCCTTTGGGAAGGATTTACGACACAAGGTATTTTCTCATGTTGAAAATTTCACGTTACAGGAATTTGATCGGTTTGGCACAGCATCGCTCATTACAAGAACAACGAATGATATTACGCAGGTGCAGCAGGTTGTAAATATGGTGCTGCGGATGATGGTAACTGCTCCAATTATGGCAATAGGCGGGATGATTATGGCCTATTCGCAAGACGCAGAGCTATCAAAGATATTTCTTGTAGCCATACCGGTGCTTTTTGCCGTCATATTACTGGTTGTTTGGAAAGGTATCCCCTTGTTCAAACTCGTTCAAGTGCGGCTTGACCAGGTAAACCGTGTCTTACGGGAAAACCTAACTGGAATAAGAGTCATTCGTTCCTTTAACCGTATCGTCTATGAAAAAAATCGATTTCAGCATGCGAATGCCGACCTCACGGAGACCTCGATTAAAGTCAATAAAATCATGGCACTCTTAATGCCGGTGCTAATGCTGATTATGAACTACACAGTCATTTCAATTATATGGTTCGGCGCTTTACAGATTGATGAGGGAAATATGCAGGTCGGCGGCTTGATGGCGTTCATTCAATATGCGATGCAAATTATGTTCTCCATGATTATGCTGTCGATGATGTTTGTTATGATTCCGCGTGCTTCTGCATCAGCTGTGCGGATCAATGAAGTGCTGCAGACGCAGCCAGTCATACAGGAAACGTCTCATTCTATTGTGGCTCAGAAAAAAGGATATTTAGAATTCCGCCATGTAACGTTCAGCTATCCAGGTGCAGAGGTTCCTGCTCTAAGAAACCTTTCCTTTCAAGTGAAGCCAGGTGAAACAACGGCGATTATCGGTGGAACTGGTTCAGGTAAGTCTTCCCTGCTTAAACTGATTCCTCGATTCTATGAAATTGATAGTGGATCCATTCTTATCGATGGGATTGATATCAAGGATATGACGTTAGAGAAGCTGCGGGAGAAAATTGGTCTTGTACCGCAAAAGGCAGTTCTTTTTACCGGCACTATAAAAGAAAATCTATTATTTGGAAATGAAAACAGCTCGGATGAGGAATTCATTCATGCGCTCAAAATAGCTCAGGCCTATGATTTTGTATCCAAACTGGATAAAGGGCTCGATTCAACCATATCACAAGGTGGAACAAACCTGTCCGGGGGACAAAAGCAGCGTCTGTCCATTGCAAGAGCACTTGTAAGAAGGCCGGAAATTTATTTATTTGATGATAGTTTTTCTGCATTGGATTATAAAACAGATGCGATGCTGCGGAAAGCTCTCAAGCAAGTAACAGAAAACGCAGCCCTTTTGGTTGTTGCGCAGCGCGTTTCTACCGTTATGGATGCGGATCAAATTATCGTACTCGATGAAGGCAATGTAGCGGGAATCGGGACCCATAAAGAGCTTATGAAAACCTGTGGAGTCTATCAGGAAATTGTCTCTTCTCAAGCCACAGAGGAGGAATTAGCATGAGTAATCGAAGTGAATCAGTTAAACATAAAGGCCCAGGATTTGGACCACGCGGCGGCATGGGGGCACCGGTTCAAAAGGCGAAGGATTTTAAAGGTACATTAAAAAGGCTCATTCGATATTTAGCTCCCTATCGATTTCAATTATTGACGGTTTTGATTGCAGCCATGCTAAGTACGGTTTTTTCAATTTTAGGACCAAAAATCCTAGGCATGGCAACAACAAAAATATTTGAAGGATTAATTGAAAAATTTAAAGGAATACCTGGTGCCGGAATTGATTTTGACTATCTATTTCGGATTCTAGGCTTGCTGGCGGGACTCTATTTATTCAGTTCCTTGTTCATGTGGATCCAACAATACATCATGGCCAGCGTGGCGCAAAAGACTGTCTATACATTACGTGAAGAAGCAGAAGCGAAAATGAATAAGCTGCCGCTGAAATATTTTGACGGCACAACTACAGGTGAGACGTTAAGCCGAATTGTAAATGATGTTGATAATATTAGCACAACACTCCAGCAAAGCTTGACACAGATTATTACCTCTGTCGTGACCATTATTGGTGTCATTATCATGATGATTACCATCAGTCCAGTAATGACCATCATATTACTCTGTACTTTGCCGTTAAGTGCGGTAGTTGCGGTGCTTGTGGCGAAGAAATCACAGCCTTATTTTGTCGGACAGCAAAAAACGTTGGGACAATTAAGCGGACATGTTGAAGAAATGTATACGGGCCATGAGGTCGTAAAAGCATTCGGTCACGAAAGGAAATCGATTGAAGAATTTAAAGTGGTGAATGAGGAATTATACCAGTTTGGCTGGAAGGCCCAGTTCCTATCCGGTATCATCATGCCGCTAATGTCATTTGTTGGTAACCTTGCCTATGTTCTTATTAGTATCGTCGGCGGTATTTTTGTCACGAAGGGAACCATTTCTGTTGGAGATATTCAGGCATTTATTCAATACTCTCGCCAATTTTCACAGCCCATTGCCCAAACGGCCAATATTGCCAATATCATTCAATCAACAGTGGCTTCTGCTGAGCGAGTATTTGAATTTTTAGATGAAGAGGAGCAGGTTCCAGAAGAGGAGAATGCTAAAGTCATCACTTTCCCAAAAGGAAGGGTATCGTTTGAACATGTTGACTTCGGCTACACAGAGGATCAAATGTTAATTAAGGATATGAATTTAGAGGTTCAGCCAGGTCAAACGGTGGCCATTGTCGGACCTACAGGTGCAGGGAAAACGACGCTCGTAAACCTACTCATGCGTTTTTATGAAATCAATAACGGTACCATTTGCATTGATGGTGTCGATATTACTAAACTCAAGCGGAGTGATTTGCACAGCCTATTTGGCATGGTGCTTCAGGATACATGGTTATTTAATGGTACGATTGCCGATAATATTGGCTATGGCCGGGAAGATGCTAGTGAGGAAGAAGTGATAGAAGCTGCTAAGGCAGCACATGCAGACCATTTTATTCGTACCCTTCCAGAGGGCTATGCGACAGTTCTAAACGAAGAAGCAACCAATATCTCACAAGGTCAAAAACAATTATTAACGATTGCTCGTGCGATTTTAGCTAATCCGTCGATCTTAATTTTAGATGAAGCGACAAGCAGTGTAGACACAAGGACAGAGATTCATATTCAAAAGGCGATGAATCATCTCATGAAAGGGCGAACAAGCTTTGTGATTGCCCATCGTTTGTCTACAATTAGGGATGCCGATGTGATTCTCGTTATGAATGAAGGGAAAGTCATCGAGCAAGGAAATCATGAAGAATTATTGGCTCAGAATGGTTTTTATGCTGATTTGTATCACAGTCAATTTTCCGGGCAATCGAAGAACCAATCGATTGGTTAAATAATAAAAGGAACGCATTAGGTCATACTTGGTGAACCCATTGTGTTCCTTTTTCTTTAAGGTGACTTTATTCAATTACCCCTGTACTCTTAATTCCTACATTAACGGATACATCTAATTTTAAATTAGGGTAAACCTCTTCCTCCCATTTGGAAAAAAGCCCCTCTTTATATAATCTTGTCGCTTTATACCGTAGTCCAAACCCTAATGGATCAACGTTCTTTTTCTGAAAGGTTATAAAGAGAGCTTCGACCCACTTTTCCACTTCTTTACTGGCGAAGTTGCTTAACTCATTAAGTTCTTTAACGTTTATATATTGGTCAGCTTCTTCTAAAATTCCTACTAAGTCAACGTTCATTTTTATAATAGGGGCTGAATTAGCAGATGTTAAAATCTTATAATTTGTTTTAAGCGAATCAATGGATACAATGTATTCAAGATCTTCTTTTTTAATCATCAATTCCATTTTATTAAGATTATTTTTTAACATATTATAAATCTTCGTTTGTCTTGGGGTTAATTCTAGTGTTTCCCTTTGACTAGACAACACTGCCGAATGATTGACGATTAGCTTCGTACTTTTCTTATCCACCTGTATTACAGGCAGGATGGGATCGACACCATGCTCCTTCATTTTTCTCCTAAGATCAAAAAGATAGCTGGTCACAATATAAGGGCTTTCAACTCCTGTATTTGCAAAAATATTAAATAACGAAACAGAGGCTGGCATTTCGGACTTTGGCTCTGTTTTGATTACTTTTTCTGCTGTTGGACTCCCAACAGCGACCCATGTAATTCGTTGAAAGTCTCTCCTTCTTAAAAAAATGTCTGTAATTTCACTTATATCATCATTCAAAAGCTCTTTCCCAATAATGATTGTTTTTAAATGACCAAAATCAAACTCCTTATCTACCTGAGTTTTCAATTGTCTGATTGCATCTGCCATTTTTGTACTATCTTTTGTTAAATAAGAATACATGGTGCCAGTTGCTTGTTTTACTGAACCTGATGGCAGAGCTAATTTCAATGTTACCTTGTATCGATTCCCTTTACTTTCAGCCTGATCAATACCAATCGCTAATACAAAAATTCTTTTATCGATGTCTTTAAATCCACAGCCAGTTTGAAGGAGGCTATTTCCAACAAGAATGAGAACAAGGACTAGGACTTTCATTTTTTGAAATAGGATCATCATGCTTTAGCCCTCCTTCTAATAACCCAAAATAATAGGAACATAACCGTTAGAAGAAAGGGAAACAAATTATAGAAATAGCCTGTATATTTTACTAGCTGATATTCAGTTAAGTACGTCACAACTTGTAAGCTCGTTATCCAAAAAATAATCAAGAAAAGATGCGGAGTTAGATTATGTTTCTTCCATTTAAATTTCTTAAAATAGATGACATTAGTTAAAACTTCTATCGCAACATGCCAATGGGTTAATATACTGGCAAAAGTTATCGCTAATAAAAGCATTAATACAACAAATACGACACGTTCAATAATCCAATATTGAAAATGCAAGGTATCTGATGCTGTTATTCCAGGGTATATAATCGTCCCTACATTTTCAAAACCAAGTAACCCTATAGGCATAAAATAGCTTGTTAGCAGTACTCCCGTTCCAAACAGGCCTAGTATGGCCAGTGACTTCCACGTCATGGATTGTTTCTTTGTCATCACTCGATTGAATATTACCAGGTTGGCTGGTCCCCAAAAGATAAACGATGCTGCACTTACTGTACTGAAGGTTGGAAAATTCTGTGCATGCATAATGGCTACCTTCACAAAGTCCATTTCAAAATAATCATTAGTAAAGGCTTTAACAATTAGCAGAATGACCAGTGGAACTGTTAGGATAAAAATCATTTCCAGTACGTAAAGAACATTTTTTGACTTCATTAATGCCCCATAGTAAATAAAAAGCAAAATCAATGACACAATATAAATTAAATTAGCATTAGGAGATAAAAATCGTTTGATAATAAAAGAATACATGATAACAGAAAGGAGTCCTGCCGCAAACCACACTAAACCAATGACTAATAAAAAAAGGATTTTAATAAATTTTGGTATATAGTCATCCATCAACTCTGGTAATCCTTTCCCAGGAAAACACTGATAAAAACGACCAATTAAATAGCAAACACCCAAACCAATTGGAATCGAAACCAGTATGGAAACGATAGCCCCACCCTCTCTATGTAACAGCAAAATTTTTGGCATCGAGGCAGCCATACTGGTAACCATATTGATAAAAGTAATATAGTAGAAGTAGCGACTCATGCCGTATCCCCCTTTACTTCCGCTGTTTTCCTTTGGATAAATAACTTAAAATATGGCTCCCCAAAGCTGTCCATATTCGCCATATACATGATGAATCCAAGTAAAAACAAAACTAATCCAAGTAAGCCTCCAATGGTTGCAAACAGTAGCACTCCATACTTAATAATTCGAATGGCAAAGCCTAGTTCATTAATAGGAATAACAAAGGTTGAGATCGCCATTGCTGATACAATAATAATCATGATGGTCGAGGTTAAGGCTGCTTCAGTTGCTGCGGTTCCCAAAATTAAACCGCCCACAGTTGTTGCCGTACCTGCAATTACTTTTGGCAAGCGAATACTTGCTTCAATTAATAACTCCATCACAATTAACATAAATAAAACTTCAATAAATGAGGGATACGGAACACCAATCCTGCTTCCAGAGACCGACAATGCTAGTTCAAAACGGAACACTTCAGGGTTATAGGATGAAATAGCAACATAAAGAGCCGGCAGGGTTAAACAAATAATTAATCCCAAGTAGCGGAGAATTTTATTAAACATCGTTACCCAAAAAGGACGGTAATTATCTTCTGTAGCTGACATAAAATCGAAAAACACTGCAGGTGCGATAAGTGATACCGGATTCCCATCCAGCAATAAAACAACCTTCCCACCTGAAATATTATAAATGATTCGATCCGTTCGCTCAGTCAGCATGGAAGTAGGTAATAATGATCGTTTTTTATCGTTTAGCAGCCGCTGCATCTCAGCAGTTGTTTGGATTAAAGGAGAATGTAAAGATTCTATCTTCTTTTTTATTATTTCAAGAACTGCCTGATTAACACTCTGGCTGTCATATACAATAGCAAGTGATTGATTTGACCTCTGCCCTATTTGCTGCATTTCTATTGTAAGAGATGGACTGTGATAGCGCTGACGGATAAGATTAATATTCGTAGCAATATCTTCACTTAATGCCAGCTCTGGTCCCTGTAAGGTTGGTTCTAGATTGACCTGCTGAACTGAATCGGTATTTACCTTTTTTATATCTAACAGCAGGATACTTCCTTGTACAATAACGACAATGCTTCCTCTTGTCATTTCATCAAGGATTTGTTCTTTTCCTTTTAATTCCTGCTGCTGCGGAAGTGATGTTAAGTAAGCTTTATAATGATGCTCTGTCGGAAGTTCAAAAAAGGGTTTAATGACACATTCCTGCAGGTCGGTTCCATTTACAACCGTTTTAATGTATAGAAGCTGGGCTGTTTTTTCATCGATTTGTAATGTCTTTTCAACAAAGTCAAAGGAAGTTTGAAATTCCTGTGTGATTAAGCTAATCATTTCATGTAGTGATAGTGCTTTAACCGTATTCACATAAAACTCCCCTTTCATTCGTTTTGCGCTGCGATCCTTCACCTTTAAATACACCATTCATTACTAATGATTATCGTTACCAAATATGGTCATTTCATGCCAAAATGACAACATTGGACCATTCCTTCCATGAAATTACCGTTTGAATTTTTACATAATAATGGTGAAATATTACCACACTATTTCTGTATTTAAATCTTCAAAGAAAGAAGGAAAATCAATGACTGTTATCACCCAAGTGAAACAAACGATTGCTGGTTTAAAAAGTGCACAGGCAAGCTTGGAGACCTTTGCATTAGGAACTGATAATCAAGAGGCAAAACAATTGTATTCAAATGCTGCGAAGCAAACACAATCGATAATCGATAGTATAGAACCGCGGGTTCAGCAAATTCAGCAGGAAGAGCCGCAATACAATCAATAAAGAAAATACCCGGTTTGCTCCATGCGGACCGGTTCTTTCACTTTATAAAATTCGGCTTTTTGCAGAGAATAGCTAATGGAAAAGAATACATTTCAAGGATGATGATAATGACGGTTATCTCAAGTGTAAAGCAAAGTATTGCTACGCTGAAAAGCATTGAAGCCCAGCTATCCGAGCTTGCATTACTTTCACAAGAAGAAGCTGCCCAAAGAACGTTTCATGATATGATGCTGGTCATGGAGGAAATTCAAAAGGATCTTCACGATCGCCAAGTCGAAATGGAGTTGGAAGAGCCACAATATAAAAATTCGTAATGAGGTGTTGATGTGCCCGAATATGCAAGTATTTTTACTCGCGCCATTATCTTCTTTATCGTGCTCATTGTCTTAACAAGAGTGCTAGGAAAAAAACAAATATCAGAAATTTCCTTTTTTGAATATGTATCAGGTATTACAATTGGAAGTATTGCTGGAGAAGTCATCATGGGGTTAGATAGTAGTATCGGTCATGGAGTTCTAGCTATAACTGTTTTTGCTTTAATTACCCTGCTTGTAGATATCATATCTCTGAAAAGTAAAAAATTCAGGGACCTTGTTGAAGGGAAAAGAACCATCATCATTAAGGATGGGAAAATTATGGAGGATAATTTAAAAAAAGAGAAGTATTCAATCAGTGAAATCGACTCCCTTCTACGGCAAAAAGATGTGTTTAATATGGCCGATGTAGAATTTGCCATTCTTGAGCCAAAGGGAGATCTTAGTGTTCTCTTAAAAAAAGAAAATAGACCATTAACACCAAAAGATATGAACATGAAGGTGGCAAATGATAAAGCTCCGCAAACCATTATCATGGATGGAACCATTATAAATGACGCAATGGCTGCAGCAGGAAAGGATCGAAACTGGCTTCATACCGAACTAGATAAGCTTGGGATCACATTGGAAAATGTCTTTTTGGGACAGGTAGATTCCTATGGTGGTCTAACAGTCGATGTCTACGATGATAAACTGAACGTTCCCACACCACAGGTCCGTCCCCTATTGATGGCCATGTTGAAAAAGTGCCAGGCTGATTTGGAGCTGTTTGCACTTGAAACGCAATCAGACAAAGCCAAAGCCATGTATAATAAAAATGCAAAAAGGCTTGAAAACGCAATCGATACATTGAAGCCGTACTTGAATGGGTAACGGAGCAGCACAAGTAAAACCCGCTAACCGATAAGGTAACGGGTCTTTTGTTTTCAATTTGGCTTACTCGTACAATTCCCAAGCTAATTTTAATGATTCAGTAATATAATCTGCTACTTCTTCCACATTTAAATTATCCGTTTTCACTTTTGAATTATGCAAGGAATAGGCTTTCTGACGACTGTAAAATAATTCTTCAATCTCATCCAAGCTTTTATTTTGCAGCACAGGCCGGCTGTCGATTATGAGGCTGATACGCTCCTTCCATGAATCCCATGATAAATCAAGAAAAAATACAAGACAATTTTCTAAGCAGGCTTTTCTAATTTCTTCATTCAGAAACGCTCCCCCGCCCAAAGAAATTACATTCAATGGCTGTTTGCTCAGGCTGATTGTCAGAGATTGCTCTCTGTCACGGAATGTCTTTTCTCCAAACGTTTCAAAGATTTGTCTTGGCGGCATTCCGAACTCTTTTTCAATTTCTTCATCGACATCAATAAAGTCACGATATAATTTCTTAGCAACCAGTTTACCAATGGTTGTTTTTCCGACCCCCATGAACCCAACAAAAACAATGCTTTTCTCTCGCAGTTTTCTCATATTATCCTGGAACTCCTCTTAAGCTATTTTTCTGCCAATAAATGTTTTAAATATTATAATTATATAGTAGTTGTATGTAATTGTAAAAACAAAATAAAACACAAAAAAAGGCAAACCATTAAGGGTTTGCCCTTTCTCTATTTAAAAAATAAACCCTTTAACGCAAATGATACATTCTGAGGTCTTTCTGCAAGCCTGCGCATATAGTAGGCAAACCAATCGCTGCCATAAGGGACATACACCCTCATTTTATATCCTTCGTCAGCAAGACCTTGCTGCATTTCTGTTCTGAAGCCATAGAGCATCTGAAATTCAAACTGATTTCTCGGAATCTGCTGCTCCGCCACAAATTTTTTTACCTTTGCGATAATATGATGATCATGGGTCGCAATGGCTGTATAGCTTCCACTTAATAAGTGGATTTTAATCAGTTTCATAAAATTCTCATCAATATCCTTTTTCTGCTGATAAGCAACCTTAGGAGACTCTTTATAGGCCCCTTTCACTAATCGGAGCGGAACACCCTGGAGTTTTTTTATATCCTCCTCCGCGCTAAACAAATAGGCTTGGATAACAGTCCCAACATTTTGATAGGTCTCCCTTAAGCTCTGTAAAATATCTAATGTTAGCTTGTAGTGCGAATAATCCTCCATATCAATTCTAACAAAGGTACCGTATTTTTCAGCTGCTTCTAAAATTCTGCGCATATTGTTTAAACAAAAGTCAATATCAATATCTACTCCAAGCTGGGTTAATTTTACAGATAAATGACTGTTTAAACCTTCGCTCATGATAGCATCCAATGTCCTGACAGCGGCATCTGCTGCTTCAACGGCTTCTTCTTTACTGGAAACAAATTCACCTAGATGATCAAGCGTACAAAGCAGACCCCTCTCATTTAATTGCCGCACCTTTACAATCATACTTTCCATTGAATTTCCCGCGACAACCTGTGATGCCCCAAGCTTTAACCCCCATTTTTTTGCTGCTCGATTTAATGTTCTATTTTTTGATAAATAAAGAAAAAATCCCTTTGTTAGCGCAGACATCATGTTAAGATCCCTCCTTCTAGAAGGTAAATGATCCTAGACCAAAAGGGATCTTTATACGCACCTGTCGCTAAAAAAGATCCCTTATTTAGTTTTCTGGAGCAGTAATTAAAAGGGAAATATTAGAACTATAATGCTTCCGAAATCGTTTGAGCCTGCATATGGAGAAGGAGATAGTCGGGACCGCCGGCTTTTGAATCCGTTCCGGACATTTGAAAGCCACCAAAAGGCTGATATCCCACAATCGCTCCTGTACAGGTTCGATTAATATATAAATTCCCTACATGGAATTCCCTGCGTGCCCGTTCAATATGCTCACGATTTTTCGATAGGAATGCCCCGGTTAATCCATATTCCGTGTTGTTAGCAATTTCTAAAAGATGGTCGATGCTGCTTGCTTTACAGAAGGCAATAACAGGACCAAATATTTCCTCCTGCATGATACGTGCTTTTTCATTCACATCGGCAATAATCGTTGGCTGGATAAAAAAGCCCTCTAATGGATCTCCTTCACCACCAGCAGCCAGTCTGCCTTCTTTTTTACCAATGTTAATATAGGACATTATTTTATTATAGGCTGCTTGATCAATCACGGGGCCCATATAGGTTTCTACTTCTTCCGGGTTACCGACTGTTAACGACTTTGTTAAGATAAGTACTTTTTCTAAAACTTCATCATATATTTTTTCATGAACGACCGCTCTAGAACCTGCAGAGCATTTTTGACCTGAGTAGCCAAATCCTGAATAAACGATTGATGCTGCTGCTAAATCAATATCAGCATCTTCATCAACAACAACCGTATCCTTTCCGCCCATTTCGGCAATGACCCGCTTTAGCCAAACTTGGCCGGGATGTACCTTTGACGCACGCTCATAAATCCGGCACCCTACTTCACGCGAACCAGTAAAGGAAACAAATCGGGTCTTGGGATGGTCGACTAAAAAATCACCAATTTCTGCACCACTTCCTGGAATATAATTTAACACTCCCTTGGGCAGACCTGCTTCCTCCATCACTTCCACAAATCTTGCCGCAACTACCGGTGTATTATTGGAGGGTTTTAAAAGAACAGTATTTCCTGTTACAATAGCCGCCACTGTTGTTCCAGCCATAATCGCGAGTGGGAAATTAAAAGGAGAAATGATGACGCCTACACCAAGAGGGATATACGTATACTGATTATTCTCTCCGTCCCTGCTGTTTACTGGTGCACCGTCCTTCATGGCGAGCATTTGCCTTGCATAATACTCCAAGAAATCAATGGCTTCTGCAGTATCGGCATCTGCTTCCTTCCATGGTTTGCCGGCTTCCTTAACTAAATAGGCGGAAAACTCATGCTTTCGTCGTCTGATGATAGCTGCTGCTTTCAACAGGATATGCGCTCTTGCTTCAGGAGTCCATTTTTTCCATCGAGAAAAAGCTTCAAGGGCTGACTGCATAGCCTTCTCTGCTACTTCTTTATTTGCCACCAAGACCGTCCCGATTAATTCTGTTTTTCTCGCCGGATTATAGCTCGCGATCACTTCTTCAGTTGTAATCCGCTCTCCATTAATAATGAGTGGATATTCTTTCCCTAATTGTGAATTGACCAGTTTTAAAGCTTCCATAAAAGCCAGTTTATGTTCATGTAGGGTAAAGTCGGTTAATGGTTCATGCTTATAAGCTGTTACCATTTAATCCCTCCATTAAATTATTTTTATAGTATATGATGTAGTATATGATGCAATTTTTAGGCCAATTACCTTTTAGATCAGGATTAGGACTTTTATAGCCCGAAATAAATGAGAGCACATTAAAAGAGGCCAGCATAATCGCCGGCCTCTTTTTTGCATTTTATTTCATTATTAGCTCACTTTTTCTTTCGATTGTGTATCAGCAGGCTTTTTTCCTGATGGAAAAATAAATCCGATTACAACTCCTACTAATGCTGGTACAACCCAGCCCATCCCTGCATCAAACAAAGGAAGATACTGACTTAAGAAGCTGTATAAACCTTCAAGCTGAAGACCCGCTGCCTTAATCCCATCAATAACACTAAAAATACCTGTAAACAGCATACTCCAACGGTAAACGGATACTCGACCCTTGAAAAGCGGGTCAGAAAACGTTAAAAAGATTAAAACAATCGCTAACGGGTAGATCGCAACAAGCACCGGAACAGAAATTGTGATTAATAAGCTTAAACCGATGTTTGCAACCGCAGCACTGAAAACAGTAAATACAATCGCTAATGTTTTATATGAATAACGTGGAAACATTTTTGAAAAATAACTTGCACAAGATGTGATTAGTCCAATGGAAGTTGTTAAGCAGGCAAATAATATGGCGAACCCTAGGATAATATTTCCCCAAACGGAGAAATGAGCATTTGCTGCATAGGGTAGCAGCGCTCCACCATTATTCGCTTGACCTGCTGCGTAGTTAGTTGTTGCTCCCAGGTATGCCAGACCAAGATAGATTACACCTAAAGCACCCGCTGCAATCAATCCAGCTTTTATTGTTGCCTTGGCAATACCGCCCTTTGATGTGATTCCATTTTCTTTAATGGCATTGATAACAATAATCCCAAATACAAAGGAAGCAAGAGTATCCATTGTTAAATATCCCTCTTGGAACCCTTTAAAGAACGCATTGTCTACGTAGTCTCCGATTGGAGCAAGCGGTTTATCAAGCGGGTTGATAACTGTAGCGATTAAGACAATTAATAAACATATTAATAGGATTGGTGTCATGACCTTTCCAACGCGGTCAACAATTTTACTTGGATTTAATGATAAATATCCTACTATGGCAAAATAAATGATTGTATAAATGAGCAAACCAACATTAAATCCGCCATTCATTTCCGGTAAAAATGGTGCGATACCAATTTCATATGATACGGTTCCTGTACGCGGAATCGCAAAAAATGGTCCAATTGATAAATACAAGGCAACAGTAAAAATAAGTGAAAAGGTCGGGTTAATTTTATTCGCCAATGACTGAACGTCATCATGACCTGACACTCCGATAGCCAGCACCCCTAATAAAGGTAAGCCAACCCCTGTTAATAAAAAGCCAATAATTGACGGCCAAAGATTTGTCCCCGATGCTTGTCCTAATGCAGGCGGGAAAATTAAATTTCCTGCTCCAAAGAACAAGGCAAACAGCATAAGCCCAATGGCTATTATTTCATTACGAGATATTTTTGAATTCATTGCCTTTTCCTCCCTAATAAGTTAAACGGCTCCCCAGAAACAATCTGTTTCAATCTTCCGACAACTTACATTAATCTATATATTATCTAAATAACAACATTTTTAATTATTGCATACAATAACCAAAATGGTAAATAGATATTTTAAAATATAATAAATTTTGTCGAAAATTGTTGCAATACGGTGAATTTGTCGTTCAGTAACTATTATTATCCTTACAGAACCATACTAACGATTTTAATTAAAGTGTTATGTGAGAATAATTTTCCATTGGCTTTTCTCTCTATGTTAAGTATAATTTTATAGTATCCAATAAAATATTGATTAGATATCCTCATCATAACCGGTGGGGTAGAGGTTGCAGCATTAATTAGTAGGTAGGGCGAGATACAGAGACAATCAATGACTCCTCCTGAAAGGTAACGCTGCCGAAGTTTGTATTTTTTCTCTGAAGATACAGGCTGGGGCTGTTTTCGAAAAGGAACAGAACTGTCACGTGTAACGTTTGTTATTCGTGTTGAGCTATCTTTCGGAAGGTATGATACGGGACTAAAACCGTCGAATCCTCTTTGACGGTTTTTTATTTTGCCCGCTCCTTCCAATAAAAAAAGGAGTAGATAATATGCAATCATCTGCAGCAAAAAAAGAGGAACTTTCGATAAAAAAAGAAGAAACTGGATTAAAAAGGAAGCTTAAAGCGCGTCACTTAACAATGATTTCACTTGGTGGAACGATTGGGACAGGGCTGTTCCTAGCCAGCGGCGGTGCCATTCATTCAGCAGGACCGGGCGGAGCACTTCTAGCCTATGCACTTATTGGGGTTATGGTCTATTTTCTCATGACTGGTTTAGCAGAAATGGCAGCATATATGCCTGTGGCCGGCAGCTTTAGTACCTATGCAGCAAAATTTGTTGATCCATCATTAGGCTTCGCTCTTGGATGGAACTATTGGTATAACTGGGCGATTACGATAGCAGCGGAGTTGGCGGCTGTTTCCTTAATCATGAAATTCTGGCTGCCTGATGTTCCTTCCATCATCTGGAGCAGTCTCTGTCTTGTTATCATGTTCTTGATTAACTATTTATCTGTTAAGGGCTTCGGTGAAGCTGAATATTGGTTTTCCCTTATTAAGGTGGTAACGGTTATTATCTTTATTGTAACAGGCTTCTTAATGATAGTCGGCATCTTAGGTGGAAAAACGATTGGCTTTTCAAACTTTACAGTTGGAGATGCCCCTTTTAATGGCGGCTTTTTAGCGATTCTAGGCGTATTCATGGCAGCAGGCTTCTCCTTCCAGGGAACAGAATTACTTGGGGTGGCCGCAGGTGAAAGTGAAGACCCTGAAAAAAATATTCCGAGGGCTGTTAAACAAATCTTTTGGCGTATTTTATTATTTTACATTCTTGCCATCTTTGTCATTGGATTATTAATTCCTTATACGAATGAGAGTCTTGCCAGTGGCGAAGTAACAACAAGTCCATTTACACTTGTATTTGAAAGAGCCGGAATTGCCTTTGCAGCATCTGTTATGAACGCTATTATTTTAACAGCGGTTCTGTCAGCAGGAAACTCAGGTATGTATGCTTCAACACGTATGCTTTGGAATTTAGCCGTGGAAGGAAAAGCACCGAAGTTCCTGGCTAAATTAAATAAAAATGGCGTGCCTGTAAATGCCTTAATTATCACTTCACTAGTCGGGACAGTGGCCTTCTTGGCTTCGTTTTTTGGTGAAGGTGTTGTGTATGTATGGCTGTTAAATGCATCAGGAATGTCTGGTTTCATTGCTTGGCTTGGGATTGCCATCAGTCACTATCGTTTCCGTAAAGCGTATGTTGCACAAGGAAAAGATTTAAACAAACTACCTTATAAATCCGGATTTTATCCGTTTGGACCAATTTTCGCCTTTGTCGTATGCGGGATTGTTATTCTTGGCCAAAACTATGCAGCATTTATGGGTAATGGAATTGACTGGAATGGCGTGCTTGTATCCTATATTGGTCTGCCACTATTCCTTGCCATTTGGCTTGGTCACAAATGGGTTAAAAAAACAAAGATGATACCATTAAACGAATGTGACCTGTCAACAGAGAAGGACCATACCCGTTAAAACTTAAGAACCTGCCCGTTTTGCAACGGACAGGTTCTTTTCTTTTTAATTCAATTCAGACAAACCATTGTATAGTAGGTCTTCAGCGTCATCCTGGTTCTTCAGCTGCTTCGGATTAGCTAAATTAAACAAATCAATATCCACAATGTACTTTGGTCTTCGTTTTGATTCCTGATACACTTTGCCGATATACTCACCGATTAATCCGATCGCCATCAGCTGCAAGCCCCCAATCAGCCAGATTGAGGCAATTAATGACGTCCAGCCAATTTCGGTTCTACCAAAAAACTTCAAAACTAAGAAATAGCTTAGAACAATGAGACTGACAAAGAAAAAGGTACACCCTGTTAATAAGACGAAGCGAATTGGCGTAACGGAAAAGGACGTAATTCCATTAAAGGCGAAGGAAAGCATTTTTTTCAATGGATACTTGGTTTCGCCTGCAGTCCTTTCCTTTCGATCATAATAAACCGATGTGGATTGAAAACCAATTAACGGAACAATTCCGCGCAAAAATAGATTTACTTCATCAAACCTTTCCAGCTCTTCGAGAGAACGTTTGCTCATGAGCCGGTAGTCTGCATGATTATAGACCAAGTTAACACCCATTTTGCCCATCAGCTTGTAAAAGCCCTCTGCTGTTTTACGTTTAAAAAGGGTATCGGTATCTCTTTTCCTACGCACTCCGTAGACAATTTCATAGCCCTCTTTATATTTTAGAATAAACTCGCGGATGACCGAAATATCATCCTGTAGATCGGCATCAAGAGAAATAACACAATCCGCTGTAGACTTTGCCGCAAACATTCCTGCCAATAAAGCATTTTGATGACCTGCATTACCTGCCAGCTTTAAGCCTCTAATGATCTCTGTTTTCAGAGCGGCTTTATAAATGAGATTCCAGGTCTGGTCCTTGCTGCCGTCATCAACAAACAGGATTTTACTCCTATTTGAAATAAACTGTTCGTTTATTAATTCCTCAAGATACTGCTGTAATATCTCCATTGTATAAGGCAATACAGCTTCTTCGTTATAGCAAGGCACAACAAGTGTGACAACTGGTGTAGTCATGTATGTTCCCTCCATGATGTTGTGTTGAAGTTTTTCCACAAAGTGTAAAAGTACAGATAAATGTAGTAAAACCGTGGATAAAGTACTAAAATCCACGGATATGTATCCAAAAAGCGCGGATATATGGCTGAAATTCGCGCTTATAATCCTTTTTCAAATCAAACCACACGATATAAATAAATTTTCCATACAGATTCTTTGCTAGAAAACACTTTTTCCAGCTTTAGCTTGTTCTCTTCAGCATTTTTTATCGGAACGGATGAGAATATATGGGTTCCACCCATTTTCTTAAAAGGTTCAAAGTTAAATTGCACATGCTTGAGCTTCTTTTTCGTATTTTTTTTAAACATATAGTGCTTTCCCAATTCATCCGTAAATAAATAGCAGCGACCACCCCACTCGTCGAAGTAGGTACGAATTTGTTTATTTTTATCCAATTCCTTTTCGATGATTTTCCGAAACTCATGCTTGTACGACAACGGATAGAAGTTGTTATAAGTATCTAATGTATAAAACCCGTTATACTGTGCTATCGCCGGATGCAGTCCGACACTTGCCACACGATATTCATCAACAGGCAAACCGATATGATCCTTAATCTGTGAAAATAATTCCTCGGAATAGAATTCCTTGACCGACGGCTTTGAGCTGTATTTAAGCTCTTCATTGAATAGCCCCAACATTATCAACTGCGCAGCTAGACTAAAATAAACAATGGCCCGGAATTCTTTGGCATTCTGCCAGATAATTTTCAATGCCAAAGCAAACGACAGGTAAATCACAAGCGGCCTCAAAAAATGAAAACGAGCAAAATTAAAGGTATTCATAAAATGAAATTTTTCCGTTAATGGCTGCCAGCCTCTATAAAACCAAAAGGCATACCATAGCGATAAAACAAAATTAAGAAAAAATAAAAACACAAAATACTTTTCCTGTTTCCACAGGCCTTTTTTCCAGACCAGATAAAAGGCTCCCAGCAAAATCGGAAGTATAATTAAGCCGTGAACCGTCATCACATGGGTATGACCGAACACATAATTTTTAAAGGTTAAACGAACCGCCCTCCATAAAGTCAAACGTGTATGTATATATTCATCCCTGCTGTTTGGATCAGTTGCAAAAAGGAATGAATAGAGAAGCCGATATTCGACGAAACAGTACACAATTCCCATATAAATCAATGATAGTAAGAAAGCCAGGTTGTGCTTTTTCCGTCTTATTACATCAATTACCCAGAGAATGCCCATCGCAAATAAAAAAAAGAAAAACCCTAGAACAATGCTCGAGTAAAAGGGAAGAAGGGTTAAAACTATGTATTCTCTCCATGATTTTCTCCCTTTTCGAATATGCAAAAACGCCCATAATGCTAACGGCATTCCCAGTGTACTCAGCATCCCTGACGGCCAAAACGGTGTTAAGGCAAATGCCAGCGAGGTTCCGACCGTAATGAGTCCCCATTCCTTCCCAGGTAAAAAGTGATCACGCAAAAGCAAATACATGCCGATAAATGCCGCAAGTCTTGTAATCGTTTGACTTAATGCATAGGCCGTCATGGTTGGAAATATGGAATAGAGCCAAACAATTCCGCTGTATTCCGTTCCGAATGCATTTCTTGGGATACCGTTCAAGACCTGCGGAATTACAGCATTGATATCCCCAAATATTTGCCCGCTTTCCCTCAGTACTTTATACCAGGCAAGGTTCGAATCCAGGTTATCATGAACTCGGATATGTGCATTTTCCCCTAAAATAAACAAAGGAGAGACATATAATGCAAGAATAATAAGAGCGATTACGAGTAATGCTTTCTCCCTTTGATCTTGTAAATAGTCCAATGGCTAACACCCCATGAATGTAATTGGTCTTACTTTTTGCAGAAATGGCTAAAATTATCCAAAACAGTTATCTTCCACCACAACAAAAAATAGCCCTTTAAATGGGCTATTTTTTTCATATTTGTTTCCCGACTATCGAGCGGGTATAAATCCCTAGCTGCATTGGCATAATACAAATGTTTACCACAAACAAAGTTTCTTTTATAAGGATACGTGCATAAACTAATCAACAAAAGAAGGAGGGAATGAAAAATGGGGCTTTTTAGTTACCTCTCAGATTGGAAGGCAAGCTTGTATGAGAAGAAAATTGCCGAGGCACAAAGCTTAGGACATTGTCCTGACTGTAATGGAAAAGGCTTTATGATTCCAATTGTCAATGAATACAGCTATCCGGAATCATTTGATTGCCCAGGATGTATTGGCACAGGATCCTTCACTGATTGGAGCACGAACAGTCGATAATAAAATCCCGGCTATTCCTAAACCGGGATAAATTGTTTTCCAAATGATGCTTCTTTTTTTAATTGTTCCTTTTGCTGTGTGTCCACTTCATTTCTACGAATCTGTTCAAATACTTGCAAGTCAAGGCTGCTAACCTGATTGATCGAGCCGGCATCCATCATAATTTGAAACAGTACATCAGCATCCTTCATGGCACTATTAATACCAATTGCACCGGTCGGACTCATTGTATGGGCAGCATCTCCGATAATCACCAAATTATTTTTCACCCAGGTCTCACTTTTTGAGCTTTGCACCTGAAGTAAAACAAAGTCATCCCATGATTGAATGGAAGCATGTACAGCTTCTTCCAGCTGTGGGAACGCATCAATTAGCTGACTCACAAATGGCGTTATCGACTGCTTCCTCAGTGCTGGATACGACCCTTCTTGTATGTTCCACCCAATTTGGATATAACCGCCCTGTTGTGTAAACAAGGCAAGCTGATCATCATTTACAAGTGCCATGCGAACCGTTGGCTCCCAATCCGTTGGAGCGGGAATGCGTGCCCAAAGCAAATCATATCCGTGCTTGACTTTCTCAAAGGGGATCCCTGCCAATTTGCGAATTGTTGAAAAACGTCCGTCTGCCCCAATAATCAAAGAGCTTTTTATCGTTAGTTCCTGTCCATCCTTAATGGCTTTAACTCCCTGATACTGGCCCTCTTCCTCCAGTAATTCTACTACTTTTGTATTTAATAATAATTTAAAATCGCTGAACGGTTCACTTTTTTTCAATAAAAGGCCAAGCAGATGCTTCTGCGGGACATGGATACCGCAATGATTTACATGTTCATCGGGCATAATCCTTTTAAACACTTTCCCATGATTCCAGTATTCAACCCGATCCATTCGTAGCAGACCAATTTCCTCGAGCTCATCAAACAATTCATACCTTCGTAAAATAGCTTCACCGGTCTCGTTTAGGTGTTCTCCTCTAAACTCTTTATTAATATTTTCATTCCGCTCTACTAAAATTACCGAAATATTATGACTTGAAAGCAGATATGCAAGTAAAGCACCGGCAGGGCCGGCGCCTACAATACAAACATCTGTCTTAAAATCATATGCTTCCATGTTATCACCCGTTATCATTTTGTTTTATGATTCTACCTGTTGTTTAGGGTAAGCCGTAATAAGCAAATCATCACCAATATGTTCAACAGAATCAAATTCAAGCCCCACCGCATCATCCATCGTCTCAACGTCCTTGCCTGTAAAAGGAGTTAATGAATGGCGGCCGCCCAATACCTTAGGTGCGATATATACTTGGAACTTATTAATCAGTCCTTCACGTAAGAAAGCACTATTCACTTCTCCTCCACCTTCAACAAGCACATCCGTAATACCTAATTCAAATAATTGTTTTAGTATGAAGGTTAAATCGAGACCTTCTCCTTTTGGAGCTGAGTATACCTGAACACCCTTCGCCAGAAAGGCCGCTTCTTTTTCTTCATCGACACCTTCCTGTGTAAAGATCCAGGTTTCAGCTTCTGTGCAATCCGTTATTTTAGCATCCAGTGGTGTTCGTAACTCTGAGTCAATAATAATCCGAATTGGGTTTTTACCACCTTCCGGGATTCTAGTCGTTAGCATTGGATCATCTGCCAAGACCGTTCCAATTCCGACAAGGATGGCATCTACTTCATTTCGTAAATAATGGACCTTTTGTCTTGAGGCTTCACCTGACACCCATTTTGAGTGTCCATTATAGGCGGCAATTTTCCCATCAAGGGTCATGGCTACCTTTGAAATGACAAACGGCATCTGAGTCAGCATGTTATGAATAAACCGTTCATTCAATCTTCTGGCTTCTTGCTCGAGGACCCCAACCTCCACTTCAATTCCTGCATCCTCTATAATTTTGATTCCCCGGCCCGCCACAAGCGGGTTCGGATCCTTCATGGCAATAACTACCCGAGAAACACCTGATTCCTTCACTAAATTAGCACAGGGAGGTGTTTTGCCAAAATGGGAGCATGGCTCAAGTGTGACATAAAGTGTAGCTCCTTTTGCATGGTCACCCGCCATATGGAAAGCATGTACCTCAGCATGCGGTTCTCCAGCTTTTCTGTGCAGCCCGGAGCCTACAATCATGCCATCCTTCACAATGATTGCTCCAACAAGAGGATTCGGATTTGTTTTTCCTTTTGCAGTAGAGGCTAAATCAAGTGCAAGCTTCATAAAATAGTGGTCATTCTTCATGATAAAAACTCTCCTTATTTGGTTAGGCTTATTTCACTCTCAAGAATATGCCCTGATTTCTCTACTTTTGTTGCCAAATAAAAGCTGTTATAGTCGGACTCACCGCCCCATAGTGGAATGTGATCTTGAATCGTCAGTCCTGATGACTTTAAAGCAGCGATTTTTTTCGGGTTATTCGTAATCAGCGTAACCGGTTTTTTTCTTAATTCCTTTATCACTCGAATCGCTTCCTCATATGAACGGAGATCATCCGGAAAACCAAGAGCATTATTTGCCTCTACTGTATCATACCCTTCCTGCTGAAGGATATAAGCCAATGATTTAGTAAATAGTCCAATCCCACGGCCTTCATGATTAGCTAAGTAGAATAGAGCTCCGCTTCCTTGCTCTACAATCATTTTCATGGATTGATGCAGCTGATAGCCGCAGTCACAGCGCTGACTCCCAAATATATCGCCGGTATGACAGATGCTATGCATTCGGATATACGCTTCTTCTGCCTGTTTGAAATCACCATATACTAAAACAGAGGACTGTTGAGAGCTTGCAAGGTCAGCTGTTAGCAGCGATTCGATTAATTTCTCCTTCTCGGTTGGCAGACCTTCAAGCTTCAGCCATGTATACCATTGGAAGGTTACAGTTTCACCGTCTAATTGGACTGGAAGCTTAACTGGACCAACTAAACAAATATCTTCTTTATTTTCTTGCTTCACAATTTTCATTCTATCTATAAGTATATCTCTAACTTTTTCTGAAATCATCATGATCATCCTTTCGGAAAGAATACACTGTCTTCGTATTACTTACTATATGTAAGTAAGTATAAATTTGTAAATAGTTGACGTCAAGTAATATATTCACTATTATTATAGTAATAATATTTATTGTGTGAGGAGGTTGTAAATGGAGGAAAATACACTTTGTCCTAAATTTCAAAAGGCTGTAGAAATACTTAGCAAGCGTTGGAATGCCTTAATAATTAATCAGCTAATGTCGGGTTCTCAGCGTTTCTGTACCATTAACTCCTCCATGCCCATCAGCGGCCGGCTCCTATCGGAAAGATTAAAAGAATTAGAGTATGAAGGTATTGTATTAAGAGAGGTCTTCCCAGAGGTTCCCGTACGAGTTGAATATTCCTTAACCGATAAAGGCTTTGCTCTCCAAAATGTTTTTAAAGAAATCAATCAATGGGCGCAAGAATGGGTACAGAAAGATGTAGATTTGAAAGAGGATGAGAGATAAATTTCATCCTCTTTTTCTTTATCTGCATTTTCCCATAATTTGATTAGACCACCAATGTTTGGAATTGGCAAGAAAATCGAATTTTCTTGTGACTAATATCATAGTGTCTGCTTTATCAAAGTAGTATAAATTACCTCATGTTATTATGAAAGCGTATTTTTTCGTCTATACTGAAAAAATGATTCTATCCGACTGGGGTGAGTAGCTTTGACGCATCAAATTTTATTAAGCTTTATCCGCTTACCGCTATTATTACGAACCTTTTTGATAGCCATTTCACTGATCACATTTTTCGGAATCATCGTTCATGTCATTGAGCCGGAGAGCTTTCCAACCATTTTTGACGGAATCTGGTGGGCAATTATTACAGCATCAACAGTTGGATATGGCGATTATGTCCCCCATTCAGTTCTCGGAAAAATAGCTGGTATGCTTTTGCTCGTTACTAGCGCAGGCTTTCTTTCTTCTTTTTTTATCGTCTTAGCAACGACGGCAGCTGCCAGACAAAACGATCATCTGGAGGGGAAAATGAAATATAAAGGCCAGGGGCACTTTATCATTGTCGGTTGGAATGAACGTTCAAGAGAGGTTATTTATTCTTTAATTAATGACCAAAAGTCTGTATCCATTGCTTTGATTGATGAGACGCTAAAGGAGAATCCATTGCCTTACAATAATGTGCATTTTGTTCAAGGAAGCCCAAGCCATGATGAGGCGCTCATGAGAGCTAATATCCAGTCAGCCTTAAAGGTCATCATTACAGCCGATCCTACAAAGGCCGAGCTTCAGGCAGATATGAATACAATTATTACTTTATTAGCTGTAAAGGGATTGAATCCGCATGTTGAAACGATTGTTGAAATCCTGACAACTGAACAAATTGCCAATGCGAATCGTGCCGGAGCAGACGAAATCATTCAAACCAATACGCTTTCAAGCTTCATTATGCTGCAAAGCCTTGCATCACAAGATATCGTTACCTCTTTTTTAGATTTATTATACCAGCTTACAGAGAAGAAGCTTGTCTTCATTGATGCCAGCCACGAGCAGCTGGAACAAGAGTTTATGGATATAAGCGTTCGGCTTACACAGGAGGGACGATTGCTTTTAGGTGTAAAAAGAGGCGGTGCAACAATCCTGAATCCCCCTCATCCATTCACAATCGAAAAACATGATCAGCTTATCATCATTAAATAGGAAAGGTGTCAGGCACCACAAATGGACAAATGATAGCATTTTGTCTTTCTGTGGTGCCTGGTGTAATAGATAATATTGTCGAAAGGTTTTCCTTTCGGAAGAACAAAAATACCCCAGTTTACTTCA
>NZ_JBHZRC010000023.1:0-25980 GCF_043641075.1 Niallia oryzisoli
CTGGGGTATTTTTGTTCTTCCGAAAGGAAAACCTTTCGACAATATTATCTATTACACCAGGCACCACAGAAAGACAATCTATCGAAACTGTCCATTTGTGGTGCCTGACACCATATTTTTATACTTTTTCTAACAGTGCGGCCTTTTCTAATGCGAGCTCGATTACTTTGTCCTTCATAATAAAGCTGTAGGAGTCCTGAAAGCGTAGGCTTAATAAATCCCCGCCAATTAGAACTGGACCGTTTGTTTCATAATAGTTTTCTTGGGGCTGCAGGCTCGCTGCTTCTGCGTAAAAAATAGCTTTAACAAAAGAATCCTCTTCGGAATTCACTTCATATTCTCCTATATAGTGAAGAGATTGTAAGATGGCGCCAGTTTCCTCCATAACCTCTCTTCTCGCTGCTTCTTCGAGTGTTTCATTCTCTTCCTTTTTACCGCCGGGAAATTCCCAGCCTCTTTCTTTATGCTTGGTTAAAAGCCATTGATCATAGAAACGGCAAATAACCAACACATGCTCAGCTCTTTTCGAAAAAGAATCCTTTTGAAAGGAAACTGTAACTCTCCCGCCATTATTATCGATAAAAGTCTCCATATGATTATGCACCTCAGTTATTTTCCACTGTCCTCATTATAAATGGAAAATGACTAGTTCAGCACTATTTTTGGTCTATAAACCCCATACTTTCAATATGCTGTTTTGCATCATTATCGCCTAGCTTATGAATTAATTGGTAGATCGATTTAAGATTGTCATCATAAATATCATTTTCAGGGTCGTTATGGTATTCTCGAAACGGAATATGCGCACGTATGAAATTGCCTATTTCCGATGATGCTGTTCCATCAAAGTATTCCCTTAATTGACGAATTTCCTCATCAGTACCTTCAATTTTGAAATTCCACGTTGAATCAACTGCACTTTGAGTAATCATACCTGAAGCAATTTCGATATAGTAGGTTTTTTTTTCGTCCATAATGAATTCATTCCTTTTTACTCTTATCGTCCCCATGTTATAATCAAAACTATACGATAAACTTCCTATTATCACTGGAAGCATTTTTTCACATATTAATGGGTAGAATTAAATATAATGTAAAAATTGCCGAGTCATTATATACTTAAGGTGGAGGTGATAACATGAAACTTGTAGATGAGCTTTATGAAATGTATCGAAACAAGTTAACTGGAGATGAAGAAGACATTGATATGTTAGCGTTTGCATTTCTTGAGGAAATGTCAAGGGAAGATATTTTACACCTGATTCAAGAAATGGATGAACAAGAGCTTTATACATTAATGGGACTTTATTTAATTGAAAGTCTTAAGGGAAAGTTTGCTAAAGAAGATTATGGACAGCAGCAAAGTCCTATACTGAACCAGCGGAACCTGCATTAAAAAATACATACATATTTGATTTCCAATTCAAAAGGCTGCTTCATCATGAGGGAGTCTCTTCTTTTTTGTTCTTTTTGCTGCGTAAAAAAAGAATGAGTACCTAACCATCGAGGGCAAGTAATCATTCTATGTCGGTACATATCCCTTACGAACCTAAATAGGCCTTTAGCATCCACACATGTTTTTGTAAGCTTACATGAATTCCAAGGAGAACATCACCTGTTCCCTCATCACCTGCTTGATCCGCTAATTTCATAGCATCCTGCAGCTCTTGGATCATTTTCTCAAAATCACTGCAAGTAGTCTGCACCATTTCCGCTTCGCTCTCGCCACCGGTTGCTTCTTGAACAGATGCAAGCTCTATGATTGCTTTCAAAGTCGAGACAGGGGTTCCGCCAATAGAGAGAATCCTTTCGGCTAGTACATCTATATGTTCATTCGCTTCATTATAGAATTCCTCAAACTTTTCATGTAATGTAAAGAAATGCTGTCCCTTTACAAACCAATGATAATGATGCAGCTTTACATACAGAACCGTCCAATTGGCCACCTGCTTATTTACAGCTTGGATTAATTCCTGTGTCATATTTCATCTACCTCCCTCTCTTAACATAACCAATAAATTCTGATTCATCCGTCAATAAAATGGATTTGAAAGGAAATTCAAAGGATTCTTTCCTTTTTCATGGTAAAATACTATTGAATAAAGGAGATGATATAATATGGTAACTGTACTAATAATTTCTATTATCATTATTTTTCTGGTTTTAATTGTAAGTCTTAAGGTAACCAAGAGTGCATATCAATATAAACATACAATTGATCCACCAGCAGGGGATTCAAATGATGCCAGTCATGACAAGAAAACCGATGCATAAATGATGTTCAGAAAGGTATATGGCCTATGGATTTGGATTTGGATTTATATTCATTGATTTTCAGCTCGATACTGTTCTTAAATATGATTCTGGCGGTAATTGTCATCTTTATGGAAAATAAAGATGCCGGTCCTACATGGGCATGGCTGATGGTACTTTTCTTTATCCCCATTTTAGGTTTTATACTATATTTATTATTTGGTCAAAATTTAACTCGAAGTTCATTATTCGAATGGGAAGACAGAAAGAAAATCGGGATTGAGGAAATGATTGCTGAGCAGTCTACCAGTTTCCGTAACGGAAATTTCCTCTGCCATAACGAGATAACGGAGAATAACCAAGGTCTCATTTATATGTTACTCGCTAATAATGATGCCATCTTAACGACAAATAATACAGTAAAAATTTTCACTGATGGAAAAGATAAATTCGATGCGTTGTTCGAGGATATTAAAAATGCTCACGATTTTATCCATTTACAATACTATATCTTCAAAAATGATGAAATAGGATCAAAATTGATACAGCTACTACATGAAAAAGTAAAAGAGGGTGTGAAGGTTCGGGTCCTTTATGATGATCTCGGCTCACGATCTTTACGGCGAAGAGCCTTTAAAGAGCTTATTGAAGCTGGTGGTGAAGTCGAAGCATTTTTTCCTTCTAAGTTCCCTCTTATTAATTTCCGCATGAATTATCGAAACCATCGCAAGCTTGTAATCATTGATGGAGAAGTCGGTTATATCGGCGGATTTAATGTCGGGGATGAGTATTTAGGTTTAAATAAACGATTCGGTTATTGGCGGGATACGCATCTTCGAATTACAGGCAGTTCCGTCCATGCCATTCAAACAAGGTTTATTCTAGATTGGAATCAGGCCTCGCACCGGCATGATATTTCTTATTTACCAACACTATTTCCACGCGTTCAACCAAAGGGAAATATTGCGATGCAAATTGTTTCAAGTGGTCCCGATTCTGAATGGGAACAGATTAAATACGGTTATATTAAAATGATTCTTTCTGCTAGGAAGTCCATTTGGATACAAACACCTTATTTTATTCCAGATGAAAGTCTGCTTGACGCCCTAAAAATTGCTGCACTGACCGGTAAAGATGTGAGAATCATGATTCCGAACAAGCCAGACCATCCATTTGTTTATTGGGCTACCTATTACCATATAGGAAAAATCCTAAAAGCAGGAGCAAAGGTGTATATTTATGATAATGGCTTTATTCACGCTAAGACGATTATTGTGGATCATAAGCTATCATCAGTTGGAACAGCCAATATTGATGTCAGAAGCTTTCGTCTCAATTTTGAGGTAAATGCATTTATCTATAATGAAGACGTTGCGGTTAGGTTATCTGAGAGCTTTCATGAGGATTTAAAAGTATCAAAGGAATTAACGCTTCAGTTATACAATCAAAGAAGTGTGATAATCCGATTTAAAGAATCCATTTCAAGGCTGTTATCACCCATCCTATAGTGTATATACCATTAAAAAAAGAAGGCTCAAATCAAATGCTGAAAGTAGTATTCATTTCAATCATTCGTTTCTATCAATTAGTCATCTCGCCTTTAAAGCCGCCTACCTGCCGTTTTTACCCGACCTGCTCTCATTATGGTCTGGAATCCGTTAAACGTTTCGGCGCTCTTAAAGGTGGATATCTGGCATTAAGGCGGATAGTAAAGTGCCACCCGCTGCACCCTGGAGGAATTGATGAAGTCCCCGAGGAATGGCCGGGCATGATGGGCGGAACAAAGAAGCAATAAAAGAAGCAATAAAAAAGATGCTGTAGCATGGGTTACCATTCATACAGCATCTTTTTTTCTTAGTTTTCGTACCCATTTACAACTAAATCCAATTTTCCTGTTGCAGGATCGATAACTAGACCATGCACAGGAGTATTTCCAGGCAGAAGCGGGTGATTTTTTATTACGTCCACACTGTGTGCAACGCTTTCTTCTACTTTATTAAAGCCCCGAAGCCACTTTTGTACATCGATCCCTGAGTATTCAAGTGTATCGAGCGTTTTTTGGGAAACTCCCCGCTTTTTCATATTTGGAATAATATCATCTGCTTTTAATCCGCCCATACCGCAATCATGATGTCCAATGACAAGAACCTCATCTGCCTGCAGCTGATAAACTGCGACTAATATACTTCGCATGACACTTCCAAATGGATGCTTTAGAACGGCTCCGGCATTTTTAATCATTTTTACATCACCATTTTTTAGATTTAATGCATGTGGGAGCAATTCAAGTAAACGAGTATCCATACAAGTTAAAATAACCATTTTTTTATCAGGAAGCTTACTTGTAGCAAACTCTTCATATTGCTTATCTGCTACAAATTTTTCATTATAAGCAAGAACCTCTTCAAGAATTCTCATCATAAAAACACCTTTCAAATAGTCTTCTTTATTAGAATACAAAATTCCGGCAAAATAAAACAATGTTTTTGCCTTGCATTTTATAGATATATTTTGTAAGATTGAAATCGGAATGATTACGTATTAATCGTAATTGGGGGATTTTTTATTCTAAATCGTAATTAGTACGTTTTAAGGGTAATGAGAGGGGAAACGAAATGAAAAAATGGTTATGGTTATTTACCATCTTCTTGATTGTCAGCTTCGCCTTGACTGGCTGCGGAGATACTGAAAAGAAAAATACAAGCTCTGATAACCAACTAACAGTATATACAACTGTATATCCGTTGCAATTTTTTACCGAAGAAATCGGTGGAGAGGCTGTAAACGTTGAAACAATTTATCCGCCAGGAGCAGACGAGCATACATTTGAACCTTCACAAAAGGATATGATAAAGCTTGCAGACTCAGACCTATTTATATACGTCGGCTTGGGTCTTGAAGGCTTTGTTGAAAAGGCAAAGGACACATTACAGAATGAGAAGGTTACAATGGTTGCCGCTGGAGATGCAATCCATTTTGATGAAGATACAACATCTACTGAAGAAAAGCATGAAGGTCATTCACATGGTGATATTGATCCTCATGTCTGGCTCGACCCAATTTATGCAAAAGAATTGGCTGGATCAATTAAAAATGCCTTAATTAAAAAGGATCCGGAACATGAAGAAACTTTTACACAAAACTATGATAGGTTAGTACAAAAGCTTGATGATTTAGACAGTCAGTTTTCTGAGATGGCCAAAGGTGCAGAGCATAAAGAGTTCATAGTATCCCATGCAGCTTACGGGTATTGGGAGAAACGTTACGGTTTAGAGCAGATCAGCATTTCCGGCATTTCCACATCAAGTGAGCCATCTCAAAAGGATCTTGAATCCATTGTAAAAACAGCCAAAGAAACAAACAGCCGCTATATCTACTTTGAACAAAATGTCAGTTCAAAATTAACTGAAATTGTCCAAAAGGAAATTGGTGCTAAGGCTCTTACCCTTCATAATTTGTCAGTTAGAACAGAAGAGGATATGAAAAATAACCGTGACTATTTTTCGATAATGGAGGATAATCTGCAGGCATTGAAAAAGGTCATAAATTAATCATATATCTATATAAACGAGAAAGAGCTCTAGTCTTTTACTAGAGTTCTTTCTTGTTTAATCGATCTGTTAACTTAATAACCGGAAGCCTAATTATCATATTCTACTTTAAGAACCTTGCCAGTTGCTGCATCAATGTCCACTTCTGCTTTCCCACGGTCTGTTGTTAGCTCAACTTCATAGAGATTGAAACCATCATCTTCGTCCCTGTCAATCTCATACATTTTCCCATTGACTGCACCCTCGGCAATTTTGATTGCCTCATCCTGAGAAATTGTTCCAGCATTAGTCTGCACTGTATTTCCAGTATTAATAGCAGCAACAGCAGTATCATCAGATCCCTTACCGTCTGAACCGTTGTCATCATAACTATCATCATCATCAAACTGATCATCTTTTACGACGGAATGAACCTTGCCAGACTGGGCATCAATATATACATCATACTCGATTAAATCCTTATCTATTTCTACCTTATACAATCCATTATTCGGTGTTCCCTCTAGCTCAACGCTATCTACTCTTCCTGCTACTTCCTTAAGGCCGATTTTTTTGGCTTCTTCTATCGAAATCTGGGCCTTTCCATTATTGAGTGTTGGTACTGTTTTCGAATCATTGTTTGCTGCCCCTACGGCAAAAGCTCCACCCAGCACTAACGCAGATGCTAATGTACTGATTAACACTTTTCTTTTCATTTTCATTTCCTCCTTCGATCTTTTCGCTTTTCCTTACACTATCACTATATCCAGGGAAAATGAGAACATAGAGAAAGGAAGATTAGAAAATGATTAGAAATGGTATAGAATTAAATGAAAATAAGCAAACGAATGATCCGCTCAGCCATTAATCATCATCCTGGCCTTGATCATCCCAGGTAAATGACTTTACTTCACCAGTAATAGCATTAATTTCCACTTTCGCCTCGCGCCCATCATTTGTTTCTACTTCCACAAAGTAATAGGTAATACCGTCTACCTTTTCCATTTCGACATCATCAACCGTACCTTGTACTTGCTCGAGAGCAATTGCCGCTGCCTCCTGTTCAGTTACATTTTTCGGTGGTTCCTCACTATCAACGGTTTCCTCATTCGGTGCGGTTGGTTCAGGAGTATGCTCATCTGGTAAATTCGTTTTAACATTTTCATCCTTCTTCTGTGTTCTCTTTAGGGAAGAGACTTCCCCTGTTTCTGCATTGATGATTAGCTCATAAACTCCAGTATCTCTATCTAATTCGATAACAAAGGTATCTTTTGTCTGATAAATCTTTTTAACCTTTCCTGAATAACGTTCCTCAGCTACTTTCCTCGCTTCTTGTTCAGTTAAAACAGTTGCTTTTGAAAAAATTGGCATTGTTAGTTGTGATATTCCAATAAATAAAATGGAAAAAACAACGATACCACATCCTATCCAAATCCAAACCTTCCTTTTCACTTCCACACCTCCATCACTTTTTCTCATTATGCATGACAAAAATGAGAAATTCATGAGAATTACAAGGATTTCTTCCCTCCTGGCAGCTCAATTCTAACCGTTGTTCCAACTCCTTCTATACTGTCGATTGTCAGCTTACAATTCATTGCATCGGCAATTTCCTTCGCTAATGAAAGACCGAGACCCGTTCCACCCATTTTTCTGCTTCTTGCTTTATCGACTCGAAAGAAACGGTCAAAGACTTTGTTCAAATCCTCTTTTGGAATCCCAACTCCACTATCAGCAATTTGAATAAAAGGAATTTCTCCTTTATATCCAATCTCGACTGTAATAGCATCCTCGCTGTATTTTTTAGCATTATCTAAAATAATATAGGTGAGCTGTTTAAGTTTTTGCTGATCGGTTCGGGCAATCACTTCAATCTCCTGCTGATGAAAGTGAACTTCCCTGTGATAAGCACTTTCAAACGCCTTAATCGTTTGTTTTACATGTTCAGCAAGATCAATAGGTTCATATTCGACAGTCCATTCTTCATTGTGCTTAGCCAGCAGTAATAATTGCTCGACCATATCCTTCATGCGGACAGCCTCTGAATGGATCGCGTCAATCGCCTCATGAAAAATTTCAGGCTCCTGCAGCCCTCTTCTTTTCATTAAACTGGCATAGCTCTCAATGACGGTTAACGGTGTTCTAAGCTCATGCGAAGCATTACCAATAAATTGATCCTGCTTCTCAAAATTAGCTTCTAATAAATCAATCATATGGTTAAACGTTTCACCCATCTCATACAATTCATCCTTCGAACGAGATTCAAGCTGAATCCGTTTAAAACGTCCTTTTTTGCGAATCTCCTTCATGGTATCAATTAACGACGTAATCTGATTTGTAATCACATTACTTAGCATCCTGCTAGAAATAAGTAAAGGAATCATAGCGATAATAGTGACCGATAAAAGGACGACTCTTAAAATTGCTAGGTCTTCAACCGCACTTTGAATACTTTTCATTATTTGCAGATTAATAATTTGCCCCTCTGTCCCGATAATCGGAATGGATTGAAATAGATAGGTATTTTCCTTATAGGTCATTTTCTCCCGTACTTCCCTTTGGAAATATTGTACATCTCGGCTGCTTAGCTCTTTTTCTGAGGGTGATGTAACAAGGGAAAGGCTTTTTCTCTCTGGAGAAACCAACTGAATCATTCCATCAATTGGAACATATGCACGGAGCAGTTCATCTGTTTTTATTTCACCCAGGGACTCATTGATACCGTCGACGATCTTTTCTGCTTCCGCGGCTGCTTGTTCCTTTTCCCCTTCCAAAATTAAATAGCTGAAAACAAAATAGATTGAAAAATTGATGAGGATAAATAAACCGAGAAAAAGAAACGTCGTAGAGAAATTGATTTTTTGACGAAGCTTCATTTTCCTGCCCTCAATACATAACCGACCCCGCGAACGGTATGAATCAATGGGGCAAAATCAGGAAGATCTACCTTTTTGCGAATATAGCGGATATAGACATCGACTACATTCGTATCCCCGTAATAATCATAGCCCCAAACATTTTCAATGATTTGCTCTCTGTTCAGAACCTGATTCTTGTTTTTCAATAAATAAATAAGAAGGTCAAACTCCCTGGGCGTTAGTTCAATTTGGTTTTCTCCTCTTGTGACAATCCTTGTTTTTTCGTTTACAGTCAAATCCGCTAGCTGGAGTGATGGCTTTACCTCCAAAGGCTGTTGAATGGCCGGCTTTAATCTTAATGCTGCTCGTATCCTTGCCAATAATTCTTCTATTTGAAAGGGCTTGGTAATATAATCGTTAGCACCTAGATCAAGACCTGACACTTTATCTTCCACTGAACTTTTTGCTGTAAGCAGGATGACAGGAGTATGCGCATCCTGCGCCCGAATCCGCCGCAGCAGTTCAATCCCGCTGATTCCCGGCAGCATGACATCCAGCAGAATTAAATCCCATTTTCGACTTTGATATAATTCAAACCCTTTCAGGCCATCATTTGCCTTTCCTGCTTCATATCCTTCATAAACAAGCTCAAGCTCTAACAATCGTAATATTTTCTCTTCATCCTCCACAATTAATATCGAAGTTTTCGTCACTTATATAACCCCTTTTCGGAAAAATCAGTCTATATTTATCATATCTGATTTGAATTCCCATTTCATCCTTCCTTCTGATTGCTTGTAAAAAAAGAGGCCAACCAATTACCTGCCGGTGGACCTCCGTTATTAAACTAGCATTACTCATTAAGAAGCTTACGCAGCTCTCTTCGAAGTATTTTCTTGGACGCATTACGTGGGATTTCATTGATAAAATACATCTGCTTTGGAAGCTTATACTTTGCAAGCTTTTGTTCACAAAATGCAGTGATTTCACTTTCCGTTACCTGCTCTTTTTTCACCAGGAATGCAACCGGGATTTGACCCCATTTATCATCCTGCTTCCCAATGACACCAGCATCTTGAATAGCAGGGTGGGAGGTAAGCACACCTTCAATTTCTGCCGGATAGATATTTTCTCCTCCGGAAATAATTAAATCTGAGCGCCTGTCAAGTACGAATAGAAAACCGTCATCATCCAAATAACCAATATCCCCAGTATGGAGCCAGCCTTCCTGGAAGTCCCTACCTATAGAATCTCGATTCAAATAACCTGATGTAACATTCGGCCCCTTCACAACGATTTCGCCCGTCTCATTTGCAGCAGCTTCACGGTCATCTTGAATAATTTTTAACTGCGACGGAAATAACGGCTTGCCTGCTGATCCAAGCTTTCTTAGACTATCTTCCGGAGACAGCGTGACAATTTGTGAGGATGTTTCTGTCATCCCATAGGTTTGAAAGACAGGGATGGCCTTTTCAACACATTTCTCTAAAAGTGGCAGTGAAGCGGGCCCGCCTCCCAACAGCATACAGCGAAAGCTATTCGGGAGTCTTTCATTCTGCAGCTGCTCTAGAATCATTGTCAGGGTTGTACTGACAACGGACATAATTGTTACCTGTTCTTTTTGAATATCCCTGAGAGTCTCGGTAACATCAAACCTCTCATGTAGAACGATTTTCATGCCATATATGATACTTTTCATTAGAATAGAATATCCGCTGATATGAAAAAGGGGAACGGTACACAACCAGCAATCATTTTCATGCAGTCCCAGATTTAATGCCGAGCCTGTCGCACTCCACCAATGATTTCCGTATGTTTGAATAACTCCTTTTGGATATCCGGTTGTTCCGGATGTATACATGATGGTACAAATATCGTCTAAATCTATTTCTTCCAAAATCGGTGGAACACTAGCTTGTGCTTCAGTCAGTTCTTCCTTTGTGAAAATAGATAAATCAGGCAGACTGCTGCTTACATGACTCAGCTTCTCTTGAAACTTTTCCTCACTTAGTAAAGAGACAGAATTAGAGTCTTTCATCTGCCAAATAAGCTCATCTGAGGTCAAGCGGTTATTTAGAATAACAGCCCTCGCCCCAATCAGCTGAAGGGCAAGCAGAATCACAGCAGAATCAAGGTGATTTCGTAACAGAACGGAGATAAACTGTTTGTTCTTTATGCCTTTTGCCGTCAGCTTTCCCGCCATTTCGTAAGCAGTCTGATAGAGCTTTGCAAAAGTGATTGTTTCCCCTTTAAAAATAATGGCTTCTCGATTAGGAGTTAAAAATGCACGCTTTTTAAGCCAATTCGGTATTGTTTGCTTCAATTCATTCACCTTCTTAAGAAAAACAGCCTGATGGAGTTAACCACCAAGCTGCTGTGTTTTTTGTCAAAATTGAAAAGTAATACTTTAGATTCACCTAGCTAGCGGCTGATTAATCCGCCTCCGCATTTCGATTTGTCTAGCTGCGGCGGCTAGACCCTCGAGGTCATAAGCTGTGACGATGAGAAGGCTAAAGGACAACCTTCTCCCCGTCCCATCTTATGCTTGTCGGGTCTGGACAAGCCGCCTCCGCATTTCATTAAGGAAATCTTGGGAATTTGTCAAAGTCTGGCTGGCGTTTTTCTTTGAACGCATCACGGCCTTCTTTTGCTTCGTCTGTTGTGTAATAAAGAAGTGTTGCATCTCCAGCAAATTGCTGGATTCCTGCAAGTCCGTCTGTATCTGCATTAAATGCCGCCTTTAAGAAACGAATCGCAGTTGGACTCTTTTCAAGAATCTCTTCACACCATTTGATTGTTTCCTCTTCGACTTGGTCAAGTGGCACAACTGTATTAACAAGTCCCATGTCTAATGCTTCTTGTGCATTATATTGACGGCACAGGTACCAAATTTCACGAGCCTTTTTATGACCGACGATTCTTGCTAAATAACCTGAGCCATATCCTGCATCAAAGCTACCTACCTTTGGACCTGTTTGGCCAAAGATGGCATTATCAGCTGCAATCGTTAAGTCACACACAATATGTAATACATGGCCTCCGCCAATCGCATATCCCTTTACCATGGCAATAACCGGCTTCGGAATGACACGGATTAATCGCTGCAAGTCAAGTACATTCAATCGAGGAATTTGATCCTCTCCTACATAGCCGCCATGACCGCGCACTTTTTGGTCTCCGCCTGAACAAAAGGCCTTATCTCCCGCACCTGTTAAGATGATAACGCCTACACTTGAATCATCACGTGCATAAGCGAAAGCATCAATTAATTCCATAACGGTTCTTGGTGTAAATGCATTATGAACGTGAGGGCGGTTAATCGTAATCTTGGCGATTCCGTTATACGTTTCATATAAAATTTCTTCATACTTACGTCCAGCAACCCATTCTACTGTCATACTGAATTCCTCCTTCTACAATTTCTATCTTTTTTTCAAAGGTTTGACAAAAACTCACTTACCATTGTACCAAATTTTTCAGGTTGTTCCACATGAATAGCATGTCCACATGATTTAATGTTTTTCCACTCGGCACGCTTCATCCTTTTTACCATTTTTTCAGCAATTAAGCAAAACTTTTGGTCCAATTCACCGGTGAGGAGAAGTGTCTCTGCCTCCAGCTCCTGCAGCTTATCCCACCAGGAAGGCTGTGATCCTGTGCCCATACCCACTAAACTATTCTTCAGCCCGGTAACCGAGTTTTGCAAACGCTGCTGTCTTATCTCTAATTGCTTATGTAAGGGAAGATTCTTTTGTGTTGAAAACAACGGGATATTTTCCCAATAATCAACAAACCGTTCGATACCATTAGCTTCAATAAGATTTCCGAGTTTTTCATCCTGAATCTTCCGGCTCTCCCGCTCTTCGTCTGTTTCCAATCCAGGTGATGAACTCTCTAAAAGAAGTTTATTTACATATTCTGGGAACAGTAAAGCGAAGCTTAATGCCAGTCTTCCACCCATAGAGTACCCTAGCACATCTGCCTTTTCTATTTCTAATTGCTCAAGAATCTGTTTCATATCGTTTGCTACGGATACAATATCATATCTTTGCACATCAGTAGGCGATGCTGATTTACCATGTCCAATAATATCAACTAGAATGATTTTACGTGTCTGACTCCATTGCGAAAAAAAAGGCTTCCAGGTCGTGGAATCTCCTGTAAAACCATGTAATAAAAGCAATGGGAATCCTTCACCTATCGTATCAACATGATAGAGAATGCCATCAATAACCATCAAGCATTCTCCTTTTCAAGTAAAGAATCTATTTCCCGGGAAACAAATTTCCACAATTTTCGGTGTTCCTCCGCATTCTCTTCACGATTCGTTACTATTTCGATTACACGCAAGCCTTCTTTATTTCTATCCTGAAGTAAGACCTGTGAAAACTGCTCCCAATTAGAGATAGATGTAAACTGACCCCCATACATCTCAACCGCCTTACGAAAATCCAAATCAAGCGGGGTGCCAAAAAGTAATTCAAAATGCTTAGGATGTGATGCCTGTGGTAAAAATGAGAATATCCCACCACCATTATTGTTTATTAATAGTATCGTGATATTAACCTGTTGCAGCTTCGCAGCAACAAGACCATTGAGGTCATGGAAAAAGGTTAAATCACCTAAGATTAAATACATCGGCTGATAAATGGTTCCTACACCTAAAGCAGTGGAAACAGTGCCATCAATTCCGTTTGCTCCTCGATTCGCCACAACTTTCATCCTTTTTTCATTAAAGTGATAAAAGGAATCTAAATCACGTATAGGCATACTGTTTCCGACAAAGATAGCAGCCTCTTCAGGAAGTAATTCAGATAGCTGATAAAAAAGCTTTCCTTCATTTAACTCTTCTGCCTCATCAATCGTTTGGATTAATTCTTTAGTCAATGTGTTTAATTGCTGCCACTTCTGGGAGTAACCAGTAGGCTGTTTTGCTTTCAATCTCGCATTCATTTCATGGCAGAAAAGTGTTTCCTGACAATAAATCATCTCCGTTGATACCAATCCCGGGTCTCTCCAGCCAATCCCGCCATCAATCACCAATTGCCGTGCTGAATGATTCTCCTTTAAAAAGATAGTCAAGGCTTTCGAAACAGGCATTGAGCCAAAACGAATAATTAAATCCGGCTTCAAGCGATTCTTTGCCTGCTCATTTCGTAAAATTCCATCATACGTGTCAATAATACTAGACCCGCTGTGACCTCCGCTTCGTAACTGAGAAAGAGGATCTGCTAAAATTGGAAGCTGACATTTTTCCGCAAATGCTGTGACTGCTTCTATAAAGCCATCTTCTTCAATTTGGCCGCAAACGATCATTCCTCGCTCAGAGGTCTTAATTATTTCAGCATAATAATCAAATTCTTCCTTTTGCAGTGATACTGTCGGCTGCTGAATTTTTACGTACCCATTCATCCGTTCTTTTTGACTAAATAACTGTTCCTGTTCAAGAAGCGGGATAAGCGGTTCACGCATTGGAAAGTTTAAATGTACCGGCCCGGATGGTGACTGCATGGAAGCTGCCACCGCTCGAGCACAAACCATACGTGCATAGCGGATCATTTCATCTGTAGTCTCCGGCGGTGCCATCTCAACAAACCACTTCACGTGATTACCGTATAAATGAATTTGATCAATTGATTGCGGGGCCCCCACATCACGCAGTTCATGCGGCCGGTCAGCTGTTAATACCACTAATGGAACGCGTGAAATGTTCGCCTCCACAATTGCTGGGAAATAATTAGCAGCAGCTGTTCCGGACGTACATAAGAGAACAGTCGGCCTTTTTGCTGCTTTTGCAATTCCTAACGCAAAAAAGCCCGCTGATCTTTCATCAACCTGGATATGAAGCTTTAAACCTGGGTGTTCGGCCATTACCATGGCAATTGGAGTTGACCGTGATCCCGGGCTGACAACAACATCCGTCACACCTGACTGTACAAGCTCTGATACAAAAGAAGCTATATAGCCTGTTAATGCTTCCTGATGATTCATTATTTAATTCCTCCAAGTGCTGATAGCATCGGTTTAAATTTGATATTCGTTTCTTCGTATTCTGATTCAGCGATAGAATCCTCTACCAACCCACAGCCGGCAAAAATGGACGCTTCTTTTCCTTGAACTAAACCAGAGCGGATGGCAACTGCAAACTCACCGTTTCCTTTATAATCCAGCCAGCCGATTGGTCCAGCAAAAAATCCACGGTCTAACTCTTCTACTTCTCTAATTTTTGCAACAGCAGGCTCCTTTGGAAGTCCCCCCAGTGCCGGTGTTGGATGGAGCTTTTCAACGAGAGTAAGCAGCGACGTATGCTCAGCAGCACTTCCAATGACAGGTGTATATAAATGCTGAATATGTTTTAATTTTAACAATCGAGGCGTTGATGGAATTGTCACTTTCGTGCAAGTATCCTCCATTGCTTCTTTAATCATATCGACAACATATTGATGCTCAATTAAATTCTTATCATCTGTCAACAGTGAATTTCCAAGCTGCTCGTCCTCAGCCTCGTTTTTGCCCCTTGCGATCGAACCGGCTAGGCAAGTAGTAAACACTTGGTTTTGATCCTTCTTCACTAACCTTTCAGGAGAGGCACCGATAAAACAATCACCGCTTGACTCAAATGCAAACACATAGCTATCCTTCTGCTCAGTAAGCAAACGGCTTAGAACTGATTCGATTTGTATTTCCCTATTAAATATGAGCCTTAACTCTCTTGCTAATACAACCTTTTTTAGCGGTCCTGTCTTCAAGCCTTCTACAACCTGTGTAACAGACTGTTTCCAAGCTTCCGGCTTCACTTCCATCCGGTCTACAAGTGTAACCTTATCGAACGTTACATGATTACGACCTTTAGCCAAAAGCTCCTGTCGTTCATTTTCAACTTTTGTATAAAAGGAAGGATTCTGTTCCTTTTCACAAACTACATTGGTTGTTAAATAGCATTGACCATTCATTATGCTCAACATAAAACGAGGAATATGAAATAGGGATGGAGCATAATTTGACCAAAGCAATGTTTTTTCTTTATTCGGGTCAAAAGAAAAACCGCCAAAAACAGCCGGTCCCGTTCCCTGTACATGCTCATCATCAAAAATAATGGCTTGATTGATAAAGCGTTCCCACTCTTTTTCCACATGAAAAAAGCGGTCAGTTGCCTGATCCGATGCGATTTCCTTACATATTCCTAAACCAATCATATATCTTTCTTCTGAAGGGTGTTTCCAAAAAAATCTTTCACCGCCATATCTTTCTTTTCCGGCTGCAAAAAATGAAAGAGGTACGTATGAGTCAATTTTTTGTACCTCGCTCACTAATATGGAGGCAGAAGTTTTTTTTGCCTTTTCTATTGCTGTTTGGATCCCTTCTTTTAGTTCCGTCCGTTGAATGGTAACCAAAAAAATCCCCTCCAATAACAGTGGATCTATTGAATTTAATCACAAGATTATTACACAAATACACTCAAATATCATAACATATTAACTTAGCTATGACTATTATCTCAAGCTTTAAGATATGATCCGGCTCCTGAGTAAGCTGAATATGTTTTATAGATAAATCACCTTTAACTATATGATAGTACTATAATATAGTAGGTTTAGTATCTGTAAATAATTACCACTATTATTTTTGCCACAAAAATCCATTTCTGCAAAGTAAAGTGGTTGACACAATCATGCTCTTTCCATAAACTAAAATTGTAACCAAATGTTCAAATTCATCACTATTTAGAAAAAAGATATTTTTCTGATACATAGAAATAATTTTTCACGAAACGTTACGCTATGTCTACAGCATAAGAAATAGGGGGAATTTCAGATGGATTCACAGGTACAATCAGTTACCACTCCGCTGTCGCAGCAAAAAGGTTGGAAGATATGGTGGAGATTAACAAGACCGCATACATTAACAGCTGCATTTGTTCCTGTAACGCTTGGAACAGTTCTAGCTATGTACGATTCTACTATTAATATACCACTTTTCGCAGCCATGATGGTAGCAAGCATTTTAATTCAAATTGCAACAAACCTATTCAATGAATACTATGATTATAAGCGCGGACTCGATAATGAGGAATCTGTAGGCATTGGCGGAGGGATTGTCAGAGACGGTATTAAACCGAAAACAATTATGAAACTCGCTCTAAGTTTATACGGTATCTCTCTATTAATAGGAATTTATATTTGTATGAGCTCAAGCTGGTGGTTAGCTTTAATCGGCTTAGGATGTATGTTAGCCGGTTATTTATATACAGGGGGACCCGTACCGATTGCCTATACACCTTTTGGCGAACTTGCTTCAGGCTTTTTAATGGGCATGGTCATTGTATTAATTTCCTTCTTTATTCAAACCGGCACCGTTTCGACGGAAAGCATTTTGACTGCCTCTCCAATCATGATTTTAGTTGGTGCTATTAACTTAGCTAACAATATTCGTGATTTAGATGGTGATAAAGAAAATGGACGTAAAACGCTTGCTATCCTGCTGGGCAAAAAGAACGCTATTACCTTCTTAGCATCCATGTTTATTATTTCGTATGCTTGGGTATTTATGTTGACCGGATTTGGCATTATCTCACCTTGGATTTTGCTTGTTGTTCTTAGTATTCCTAAAGCAGTGACAGCGATAAAAGGATTTATTCATAATACGGCACCCATTCATATGATGCCTGCTATGAAAGCTACGTCACAAACAAATACTTTCTTCGGACTATTATTATCCATTGGCATTTTCCTTGGTAATTTAATCTAATCTCATAAGACAAGCTTCTGCGTATATGCAGAAGCTTTTTTATATAAGCTGCAAATCTATCAATCTTTTTAATTATGAAGCGTTGTATAGCCCGCATGATCAATTTTCCATATATCATTCACATATTCCTTAATCGTACGGTCACTGGAGAAATAACCGGATTTAGCAATATTGATTAAGCTCATGTTTAACCATTTGTCCCGTTGAACATAGGTTTGACTGACCTTCTGTTGAATATTGACATATGAATCAAAATCTCTTAGTACAAAGTATTGGTCATTTTGCATGAGCAACGAATCATAGATTGCTTCAAATTCATCGTCCACATTGGCGAAAAAACCGTTCGTCAGCTGCTCGACCACTTTTCGGATTCTTTTATCATAATGATAAAATTCCACTGAGCGATAACCATGATAGTTTAATACCTCGTCAGCCTTCAGACCGAAAATAAAAATATTCTCGTCACCAACCCTGTCTTTGATTTCAACGTTAGCACCATCTAAGGTTCCAACTGTCAAGGCACCGTTCATCATAAACTTCATATTTCCTGTTCCGGATGCTTCTTTACTAGCCGTTGAAATTTGTTCGCTGACATCCGCTGCGGGGAAAATCTCTTCCGCCAATGAAACACGATAATTTTCTAGGAAAATAACCTTTAATCGATCGTGAACAACGGGGTCATTATTTACTTTTTCCGCAACTGTATTGATTAACTTGATAATTTTTTTTGCATAATAATAACCTGGAGAGGCCTTTGCACCAAAAATAAAGGTACGAGGATGAAATAAATATTGCGGGTCTTCTTTTATCCGATTATAGATATGCATAATATGAAGAATATTTAATAACTGACGTTTGTAAGCATGCAGCCTTTTCACCTGTACATCAAAAATCGTCGATGGATCAATTGAAATTCCTGTTTGGGCTTGAATCCGGTTCGCAAGCTTTTGTTTATTGCGCTTCTTTATATCATCTAATTGAGTAAGAAAGACAGAATCATGTTGATATTCAAGAAGCCTCTCAAGCTGCTCAGGCTGTCTAATCCAGGAAGATCCGATTGCCTCTGAGATTAAATCGGCAAGCATTGGATTTGACTTTAACAGCCATCTTCTATGTGTAATGCCATTTGTCTTATTGTTAAATTTCTCCGGGAAGATTTGATAAAAATCATTCATTTCCCGTTTCTTTAAAATCTCAGTATGAAGTGCAGCTACTCCATTCACACTATAGCTTCCGACTAAGGCAAGATGAGCCATTTTCACTTGATCATGGGCAATGATGGCCATTCGCTCGATCCGTTTCCAATCACCGGGGAACAGCTGCCATAATTTCTGACAGAAGCGTTCGTTTATCTCATTTACAATCATATATATTCGCGGCAACAGCGGCTGGAATATTCGAATCGGCCACGTCTCTAATGCCTCTGATAGCGTTGTATGGTTTGTGTAAGAAATGGTTTGTATCGTAATGTCCCAAGCTTCATCCCAGCCTAAACCACCCGTATCCATCAAAATTCGCATCAGCTCAGGAATCGCCAAAACCGGATGGGTATCATTGATATGAATACAGACATGGTGGTGGAAATCGTGCAGACTGTCATGCTTTTTTAAATAGCCTCTGACAATGGAGCTGATACTGGCACAAACAAGAAAATATTGCTGCTTTAAGCGGAGGATTTTCCCTTCATCATGTGTATCATCAGGATACAAGAATTCAGACACACTTTCTGTTTCCCGCTTATATTTTAAAATATCCTTATGAAATGGAAATGGAGACGGCTCTGCGCTCCAAAGTCTCAACGTATTGACTGTTTGATTATCATAGCCTGCAACGGGAATATCATAGGGAATCGCTGAGATCCTTTCAGCATCAGTATGTTGAAAGACAAGGCGGCCGTTTTCTTCGACAGCTTTCACATTTCCCCAAAACGGAACTTCGATCGCTAAATCTGCTTTGCGAACCTCCCAAACTTGTCCATGTCGGAGCCAAAGCTCAGGAAGCTCAACCTGATACCCCTCGATAATTTTTTGCTCAAAGAGACCATGCTTGTAGCGAATCCCACAGCCGTGTCCAGGTAAATTTAAGGAGGCAAGGGAATCAAGGAAACAAGCAGCTAACCGCCCAAGTCCCCCATTTCCTAACCCTGCATCTGACTCTACTTCCTCAATTTGTTTCAAGTCAATCCCTAAATCATTTAGTCCTTCCTCGACCAGCTCCTCAATCCCCAGATTCGTTAAATTATGGCGGAGCAGTCTGCCAAGCAAGAACTCAATGGAAAGATAATACACCTGTTTCCCATCTGATGCCCGGTACCGTTCATTTGTCTGAATCCAGTCCTTGCTAACATATTCACGTATCATATGGCCTAATGTATCAAACTGATCGTCCTTTGTACTCTCAGCAAAGCTTTTCCCACACATCATTTCCAGTCTCTGCAGGAAATGTTTTTTAAACGCCTCTTTATTTGAGAACATACATTTCACTCCTTGAGACAAGATTCTCGTACAGACGCAGATATTTCATGGCTGATTGTGACCAGCTATTATTCATTTCCATTGCCGTTTCAGTTAAATGAGTCCAAGCAGACTTTTCATCATAATAATGAATGGCTCTTCTAATCGTATATAACATGTCATGGGCGTTGAAATTTGTAAAGGTAAAGCCATTGCCCTCCCAGGTATATTCATTAAAGGACTGCACTGTATCATTTAATCCGCCTGTTTCCCTTACAATCGGGAGTGTTCCATATTTTAAGGCGATTAATTGTCCTAGCCCGCAAGGCTCAAACTTAGACGGCATCAGAAATAAATCTGCACCCGCATAAAGCTGGTGCGCTAAACCTTCATCAAAACCAATATAGGCCTTGAATTTTTCTCCGTACCAATATTCCATTTCACGAAAAAAGCCCTCAAATTCCGGGTCTCCGGTACCAAGAACAATCATTTGAATATTTTCAAGCATCATCTCATGAAATACTGCTCTTACCAGCTCTAATCCTTTTTGTTTTGTTAAGCGGGTAATCATCGTAATAAGTGGTATATCTTTCACAGGCAATCCAAACCGCTTCTGGATATGTACCTTATTTGCTTTTTTATACTGAGCCAAAGATGAATGGTAGGGATAGACAAGATCTTCATCCTGCACTGGATTGTATATTTCATCATCAATTCCATTTAATATCCCGCTAAGATCAGCTCTTCTTGCTGTCAATAAACCATTTAGCTTTTCACCATAATAATCCGTTTGAATTTCATTCATATAGGTCGGACTAACCGTTGTTATTTTGTCAGCTGCAATAAGGGCGCCCTTCATAAAGTTGATATTTCCGTAAAACTCCAGTTCATCCACATGGAAATATCGATCATCTAAGTCAAACAGGTCCATTAAAGCTTCCTTTGGCATAACTCCCTGAAATTGCAAATTATGAATCGTAAATACTGTTTTTATCTGTCCATATCCTTCTCTTAACTGATACCTTCTTTTTAAAAGAAAAGGGATCATTCCTGTGTGCCAATCATGACAATGAATAATGTCAGGATAAAAGGCAAGCTCCGGCAAACATTCCAAAACCGCTTGATTAAAAAAGGCAAAGCGTTCACCATCATCATGATAGCCATAAAGATGATCACGTTTAAAATACTGCTCATTATCAATAAAATAAAAAATAATGTTTTGATACGTATATTCTTCAATCCCGCAATACTGATTCCGCCATCCCACTCTGACGTTAAACTCAGCCTTTTTCTTCATTTCCTGCTTATACTGGTCTGGAATGGTTCCATACTTCGGCATGATGATGCGGACATCGGTCCCCATTTTTCGAAGTTCCTTTGGCAAGGAACCTGCAACATCAGCAAGTCCCCCAGATTTAATAAATGGAACACATTCACTTACTGCAAATAATACTTTCACGAGTTCATCAACGCTCCCTGTACTGTACCTTTTCGAATAACTAGCGGTTTTTCCTTGCTTCCATTCATAAAGGTTCCTGATTCCACCCTAACATCTTTATCAAGAATCGCAGAATCTATTACACAATTATCTCCTATTTGGCATTTTTGCATAATAATGCTGTTTCGAATAATCGTACCTTTACCAATTTTCACTCCGCGGGAAATAATACTGTTTTCAACAACTCCATTGATTATACAGCCATTTGCAACCATTGCATTCTTAATCACAGCTTCTTTTTGATATTGAGTTGGCGGCTCATCCTTTACCTTTGTAAAAATAGGCTGTGAAGAAATAAATAAATTTTCCAGTACAGTTGGATGAAGAATATTCATCGATGTTTGGTAATAAGCTGTGATGGAATCGACTTTATAGGCTAATCCTAGATATTCATACGTACAAAGCGTAAAAGGTACGATACCATTCACAACATCCTTCATGCAGGTATACCCTGTTTGATGTCTCGTTTCGATTAATTCAATCAAAAGGCTCGTTTTAACAAGATACATGTCAAGCGACTGCCCATTGTGACAAATTTCCGTAATATCACAGCCCATTTCAATATGTCTATCAAGTACCGGTTGAAAATCCATATTAAAAATAGTATAACAATTAGCAATAATGGCATATTCCTGTGTGCTTTTGTATAGATAATCAAGATTGGCGGCAAAATGTGAAAAGGATCCAATCCCCGCACTTGGGGTATCTAAGTTAGGCGATGGAAAAAAGAACAAGCCATCTCTTTTGCGGTCCAACCCCCAATTTTTCCCTGACCCTAAATGATCCATTAAAGATCGATATTGATACTTTGGAAATATCGCGACACTATGAATAGTTGAATTAACCATCGAAGATAAAACAAAATCTATGAGACGGTATCTTCCTGCAAAAGGCAGTGCCGCTAATGAGCGATGAGTAGTCAAATCCTTTAGATCATCATAATAGGTTGTTGCATCTATAACACCTAATAACTTTTTATTCATGAAGTTTCCTCTCCTTTGTGAGATAGATGATATCTCCCCCGTTTCAAATGCCATTTATTTACTAGCAATAATCTCTTCTGTTACCAATACAATTTCTTCACTGTTTTTGTCCGCTTTAATAACAGTATTATCCGGAATGCGAATATGCGAAGGCACAATTGCTCTCTCAATAAAAACATTTTCTCCGATAACAGCATCCGGCATAATAACAGATTCCTTAACCATCGCTCCTTTTTTTACAGTGACACCTTGAAACAGAACTGATTTATGTACGATCCCTTCGATCGTACATCCTTCATTCAGCAAAGATTCATTTACCTCCGCTTCAGGTGAAATATATTGTGGCTTTTGATTCGGGTTGACCGAGTAAATTCTCCATTCATAATCAAATAAATCTAAATCACAATTATCATCTAATAGATCCATATTTGCTTCCCATAGGCTTTTAACGGTCCCAACATCCTTCCAATATCCTTTAAACGGATAAGCAAACAGCTTCTTTTGGTCGTGGAGCAGCATAGGTATGATGTCTTTTCCAAAATCATGTGAAGATTCTGTATTTTTAGCATCCATGAATAAATATTCCTTTAAGACTTCCCATTTAAAAATATAAATGCCCATTGAGGCCAAATTATTTTGTGGCACCTCGGGCTTTTCAGCAAAATCTGTGACAGCGAGCTCCTTATCCGTATTCATAATACCGAATCGATTAGCTTCATCCCAGGGAACCTCAATGACCGAAATGGTCCCATCAGACTTTTTATCAATATGATAATCAAGCATTTGCTCGTAATTCATTTTATAAATGTGATCACCAGATAAAATAAGAACATGCTCAGGGTTATGCTGTTCGATATAATTTAAGTTTTGGTAGACCGCACTTGCTGTACCGGTATACCACTTTACCTCTGATGATGCACTATATGGAGGCAAAACAGTGACACCTCCATCCTTGCGATCTAAATCCCAGGTACTTCCAATTCCGATATAGGAATTAAGGACGAGCGGCTGATATTGCGTTAGAACACCGACCGTATCGATTCCTGAATTCGTACAATTACTCAATGCGAAATCAATAATTCTATATTTACCCCCAAACGGGACAGCCGGTTTCGCAATCTCCTTCGTTAAGGAGTTTAATCTACTTCCTTTTCCTCCTGCCAATAGCATAGCTATGCACTTTTTCTTTATCATCACCCTTACGCTCCTTCCGTTGTTTTACCAATCGCAATACAGAAATCCCAAATGGCGGGATAGACAGCTTAATTGAATACGGTTTTCCATGAAAAGCTTCTTCATTAGCTTGAAGAACTTTTTTATTTATAACGCCAGAACCACCAAAGCTGTCTTGATCACTGTTTAAAATTTCTCGATAGGCGCCCTTAAGAGGGACACCAATTCGATAATCATGATAGACGGCAGGAGTGAAATTACATACAAATACGAGCAAATCATTTTCTTTGCTACTTTTTCTAACAAAGGAAAAAATGGATTGCTCCCTATTATTCACATCGATCCATTCAAACCCATCATGAAGATGGTCTAATTCGTACAAAGGCTTTGACCGTTTATACAATCTGAGTAATTCTTTAACATATGCATACATTTTCCTATGCATGTCATAATCAAGCAGGTGCCAATCTAACTGTTCTTTATCTTTCCATTCAGAAAAGTGTCCTAATTCAAACCCCATAAACAATAATTTTTTTCCTGGATGACCAATCATATACCCGAGTAAAAGTCGTAATTGGGCGAATTTTTGCCAGTAATCTCCTGGCATTTTATCAAGGAGGGATTTTTTCCCATGAACCACTTCATCATGAGAAAAAGGAAGAACAAAATTTTCATTGAAGGCATACAGCAAGGAGAAAGTCATTTTCTCATGTACCTTCCATCTATATTCCGATGGAGTTTCCATATAAGAAAGAACATCATTCATCCAACCCATATTCCACTTATAATTAAACCCTAATCCATTATAATGAACAGGCGCCGTTACATTTGGCCAATCTGTTGAATCCTCCGCTATCATGAGCACAGTCGGATCATATTGGAAGACAACTGTATTTAGCTTTTTTAAAAAAGCTGCTCCATCGCTATTTTCCACTTTCCCTTGCCTGTTTGGCCAATAAATCAGGTTCGAAACAGCATCGAGGCGAAACCCATCAATATGGTAATAGCGAATCCAGAAAAGAGCGCTGGATATGAGAAAGCTTTGAACTTCATGTCTGCTTAAATTAAAATTTGCTGTACCCCAAACACGATTTTCTCGGTCGTTTTCATGATGATAATCATAGAGGTAACTGCCATCAAATTGATATAATCCATGTGCATCCTTGCAAAAGTGTCCTGGTACCCAATCTAAAATGACTCCTAAACCATTTTTATGACATTCATTGATAAAATACATAAATTCATGGGGGGTTCCATACCGGCTTGTTGGTGAAAAATATCCTGTTCCCTGGTAGCCCCATGAAATATCAAGTGGATGTTCGATAATTGGCAGCAATTCAATGTGTGTAAATCCTAATTCAAGCACATATGGAATCAGCTCCACGGCAAGCTCCCGATAGGATAATAAGCTGCCATCCTCTTTTTTCTTCCAAGAACCAAGGTGTACCTCATAAATGGAAACGGGATCAGCCAATATATTCCGTTTCCCCTTATAATTCATCCATCTGCTGTCTTCCCACTGGAAGCCGTCAAGCGAATAGACAACCGAAGCTGTATTTGGCCTTAACTCAGAATAAAAAGCATAGGGATCGGCTTTTAAAAGGATCTCTTCTGATTCAGTGATAATCTCATATTTATATAAGCTACCTTCCAGATTTTCATTTAAACTTATCGTCCATATCCCCTGTTTATTTATTTTATGTAGCGAATAGCCTTTTCCATTCCAATTATTAAAATCTCCAACCACTCTCACTGCTAATGCATTGGGTGCCCATACAGAAAATTTTGTCCATTTTTCATTGTTTACCTCAATGATATGCGATCCAAGAAGTTTATAGCTTTCATACAAGGTCCCTTCATGAAAAAGATGTACTTGATAATCTGATGGAAATAATGTTGTTACAACCAAATTTTTCCCCACCTATACTAGAGTAATCTACAGCATATACCCATATTAGGTTATATATTCTGTTAAAAGAGTGAAAATCCTTGAAAATATTTTTTATTTTTTTCGACAAAATAATAAATATATTTTCATTACTCGCTATAATATTACGTTATTAGCTTGTATTTGACATCGTTCATGCCGCTGTTTGAAATATAAGGAAAGAAAAAGGCGATTGAATGAAGGGTTACAGATGCGAGAAAATCAGAGGAAGAATGTTTGTCGAATGAAGGAAGTGATCCCGTAATAATAAAAAAAGCTGATGATAGTAACTATCATCAGCTTTTTTTATTATGACCCCTACGGGATTCGAACCCGTGTTACCGCCGTGAAAGGGCGGTGTCTTAACCGCTTGACCAAGGGGCCAGCTGGCGGAGAAGGAGGGATTTGAACCCTCGCGCCGGTTACCCGACCTACACCCTTAGCAGGGGCGCCTCTTCAGCCACTTGAGTACTTCCCCGTAATGGCTCCGCAGGTAGGACTCGAACCTACGACCGATCGGTTAACAGCCGATAGCTCTACCACTGAGCTACTGCGGA
>NZ_JBHZRC010000024.1:0-24469 GCF_043641075.1 Niallia oryzisoli
AATTTTTGTAAAAAAACTACGTAAGTTGTGTTACCTATGCACAAAAATCTAAAAATCTTACTTGACATAGTACGCTGTCACTCCCCGAATATTCTTGTTTCACAAAATGTTTAGAAGCAGATATGGCACGCCGCGTTTGTATGGGTGTGTAAATCAGCAAAAAAACGACACAGAGTCTTTTCTGTGTCGTTTTTTCAAGTCAGGGGGACGGGTCCCGTGGATAAAGATAGGACCACAGGAGTAGAGAATATTAAGACCGTGGCTCATTATTATATTATTTTTGAACAATTATAATAAACACTGTTAGAAACGGAAAGGCACCCTTTTATAAATGAAATTTAAATAGAAGAGTGTATGTACAACTATTTTATAAAGATAAGAAACACTAGAGCAACTTGGGGGTATAACGTATGAAAAAAATTGGAGCTAAAGGTATGAAGTGGCTAAAGATTATCCACGTTTTTCTTGTAGTATTATTTTTCGGAGGAATAGTAAGCTCTATAGCTTTAAATCTTCATATTGATTTCACAAAATATGATGAGGCCTATCTCGGCTACAAAAACATTATTATAATTAGCGATAATATTGTCAGATGGGGTGCGATTGGCACTTTATTAGTGGGTTTCACATACGGATTTTTTACCAACTGGGGGTTTTTCAAGCATAGATGGGTTGGTGTTAAATTTGTTCTTTATATTATTCAAACAATCGTTGGGATTTTCGTTGTGGACAAGTTAATGGTAGCTAATATGGAATTATTAGAAACTCAAAAAGAATTGGCATTAAGCAATCCAATCTTTATCCAAAATCACGAGATAAGACAATATGCGGTCTATTTTCAAGTTCTTGTTACCATTTTCATATTTATTATATCGTTTTTAAAACCTTGGAAAAAGAAAATAGTTCATTCAAAACAAGCTCAATAATTACTGTTAATGGCAATACTAAAGGTTTGGTTATTTAACCAAGCTTTTAGTACATTATTTACCGATCGTAGTGTTATTTTTTGTTTTTCGCTTAATGATATTTACCAACCTGTACCTTAAAACGGAACGACTTATGTAAAGTAGCTCTTTTTTTATTCGTTCATTCTTTCATTATGATCTACAGCATAAGTAAATAAAGAGAAAGAGGGCAGTTGTGAAAAATTGCTTTCCTTTTATTATCTAAAATTATATTGGATTATCTTTTTCAAATACTATGTCATCCATTTCTTCCATTCAGCTTTTCTTAGTGGGCTCACTGCCATACACCTGTAAATATAGCTCCTTAAGAGCCTTTCTTACCGCGTTCTTTTTCCTTCGCGAATCTTCACCAAATCCGATGCAATCTAAGAAAGGCGGATAATCCTGGGAAATCGTAACGGTTACAGAGTAGCGGTTTTTGTAGCGAATGATTTCAAACTCAAGTTCATCCCCAACCTCGTTGATGATTTGCCTGACCTCTCTTGAAATGTAATTTCCTGATAGGTAATCTTCCAAAACTAACTCGCCGCCTTCGGTTATTTTTATTGAAGAGGAGTTTTCAACATCTATATTATTGAATTTATGTATATGGAACTTATTGGAACAAGTCACTGATAATTTTATTATATGTCAGAAGGCATAGAGTAACTGTAACGAAAGTGCTAACTGTGTGACGGATTGGTGCCAATTAAAAAGCCGTGGCTCACTCATGGCTCATTAAATTTTAATAATTGTCCAAAAATCATGGGACGCTTTGGACCCCTTTTTCTATATAACAATGGTGATAGGTGCAGCAACTATAAAGCTAAATCACCGCAATAGACCAATTTGAACAGATTCACCATTTAACTCTTCAGTAAATAAAAAAGAGAATATCTTGGAGGGGTCCACTATGAGCAAGCTGTTAATCAATGAAAATCCGCTTTTGATTCTACCGTCACTAGCACTAAAAATAGGCCTGAATGAAGCCATCCTGTTACAGCAAATTCATTATTGGCTTGTATCCAGCCAGCATGAAACGGAAGGAAGAAAATGGATTTATAATACATATAAGCAATGGCAGCTCCAGCTTCCCTTTTTGTCAGAGAGTACAATCAAGCGGACCATTAAATCGCTTGAAGAAAAAGGGTATGTCATTTCTGGGAACTTTAATCGACATAAAATGGATAAAACTAAATGGTACACGATCAATTATGAAATGTTTGAAGAGTTAATAGAGACTGAAGAACAGGTCAGTCAGGAATCTCCTACAGGTCAGGATGAGACGACTAGTGATTCAGCTTGCCCTATAGTAGAGACCATCGTGACCCAAGCAATACCAGAGAGTACTTCAGAGATTACAACAGAGAATAAAAACAATATCCCTTTTTCCGAAATCATCGCCTACTTGAACAACAAAACAAATTCATCCTACAAGCCAGGAACGAAGAAAACGAGGGACCTGATTACTGAGCGCTGGAACGAAGGATTCCTGTTTGATGATTTTAAGAGAGTGATCGATATAAAAACACAGGAATGGCTCTATGATCCTGTCTGGAATAAATATCTCCGACCGGAAACGCTGTTTGGGCCGAAATTTGAATCGTACCTGAATCAAAAGTCTAGAAAGATAACCTATCGTGAGGAAGATTTTAACCTGGATGACTGAGAGCGAGGTACTCTGGCTTCTCAAGATTATATCTGTTTATGATGAATCCCTTTGAAATGGTTCAGGAAAAAGTAGATTCATGGTTTATGATGGTAAGAGTTTTTACTGTTCCGATGTCTTGAGTGAATTCTACATTTGGGTGGGACAGAGGGGTAGGCACTGCGGTCCGTCTGTTGGTTGGAACATTGTAACTAAACAAACGTTTGATTAGTTAGGTTTACTTGTTATTGGTGAGGTAGATGGTTTGGGCAGACCAATTGAGAGATTCATACCGTTAGCAATATCATGGGAACTACTCTTTGGGTAGGGAAAGCCAGGGGGACGGTACCGCGGCTCGGTTTATTTATGCCGTGCGACCCATCATTATGGCTGCTCCCAGTATTATGCCATGGAACCCGTCCGCTTGGCACTCTCCTTGGTATACTATATATAAATAAAGTTTAACTAGATAAGTAAAAGGAGTAGATCTAGGGTGGAAGTGTATCTAAGTGAATAATCGTTTGTTACTACTATATCAAGAATATTGGGATGCATTGATTTCGGCACCAAATAGAAATCGCTTGAGTAATCCGTTATTACTCTATCTAAATGATGAAGAAAAGTATCAAAATGCTGACTTGAAGATTATGTTTTTTGGGCAGGAAACAAATACATGGGAAGGGGAATTAGGAGGAAAAAGTATTGAAGAATTATTACATACATACTCAGAATTTTTTGGTAAGGGAAAGTGCTTCAGGTATGGAGGCCAGTTTTGGAATGCTGTACGAGATTATGTTCATTCGATTAAACAAGTGGCCCCAGATAAAAGTGTGGAGTTTGTATGGAATAACCTAATAAAGGTTGGTAAGGCAGATAGTAAGGGGAAACCCGGTGCGGATTTAATAGAGTTTCAGAAGAAAGAATTCCCTGTGATTAAGGGAGAAATTGAGATTCTTAAACCAGACCTCATTATCTTTTTTACAGGCCCTTATTATGATCAATATATTGAAGCTGAGTGGGGGAATGTAACCTTTACTGATATACACAATTGGAAGAAAAGAGAGCTGGCAGCAATCAGTCATGAACTCTTGCCTGTAAATACCTTTCGTACTTATCACCCTAATTATATATACAGGAAGGGTAAGGCGTATTACTCTGATGTTAGGGATATTATTCTTTCGAAAATTGATGGGGTTTTGGAAGACTGAAAGTTGGTTGTTTGAAAAGCCAAGGGGACGGGTACCGTGGCACAGTATATTTAAGCCATGGGACCGTCCCTAGGGCTTTTAAGAAAAACGCCAATTGCGGCGTTTATTAAGGACGGTTCTTGCTATTCTTACCTTTTTGTTGATCATCATCTCGATTTTCACCTGTAACTGCATCAACTACATTATTAACCACATTACTAATGCTATCACCGAGTCGTTCTAAGATTCCATCCTCTTGATTGTCTACTTTATTGTTATTGTTAGCATGACGATTATTCTGGTTATCGATTCCTATGATGTTACTGACTTGTTCAAAGATTTCCTTATCTTGATCGTCCATTTTATCGTTCTTGTTTGATTGATGATGATTTTGATGGTTATTTTGACCTTCGCTTCCTATGATATTACTGATTTGTTCAAAGATTTCCTTATCCTCATCGTCCATTTTATAGTTATTAATCGTTTGATGATTATTTTGGTTTTCCATTTTTCCACCTCCATAAATAGATTGCGTAAATTTATGGTATTTATGCGATTACAATCGCACTGTGACAACCCGAAAAATCACATTTCACAGGAAGTCGGGAATGGAAACAACGGGGCGGTTCTCGCGTTACATTGATAGGAAAGGCTCTATGTAGAGAATTCTATGCATAGCTTTTAGGAATCATCAGAACCGTCCCCGCGTTGCCGTAAATCCGCCACTTCTGCTTTTAAAATTAATCGAAGGGTTTCTAAATTCCAAGAAGAATCATATGATCTGCTGAATTGGTAAATAATATCTTAGAGGTGATCATGTGGATGGGAATAAATTAAAACTCACATCTTCAGAAATAGGAACACTATGGGGAGAGTACGTGAACGGTACGGCAACAGATATAGTAAATAAATATATGTTTTCTATTATTGAGGATGAAGCAATTAAAGCCATTTTTGAGGATGCCATTAAGACGTTCGAAAAACAAAAAATACAAATCGTAACTTTTATAGAAAACGAAGGATTTCCAGTTCCAATTGGATTTACTGATTCTGACCTCTTTAAAGATAAACCGAGATTGTTCACGGATATATTTTGCCTAAATTATTTACATATCATGACATTACACGGGTTGCTGGGACACAGCACTGCTTTAGCCGTTTCTGTTAGAAAAGACTTGAGGGACTTTTACGATTCGTGCGATAACGATGCGAAAAGGATGTATCATCAAACCATCGAGTTATTGCTTGAAAAAGGAAGTTTTCAAAGAGACCCTTTATTTTATCCAGCTAAAAACCCGGAATATATTTCCGGCCGAGATTTCACAGATGGATTTTTTGGAAAGGGTAGAACCTTATCAGCGACAGAAATCATTAGTATTTCTTTCAACCTTAAAAAGAGCATTATGACAAAGACCCTTTCTATCGCATTTAGTCAAGTCGCTCAAACAAAAGAGGTAAGAAAGTTTTTAACTGATTCTGAAAAAACGTCGGATGGTCAAATAAAGGCACTTTCAAAAATCATGCAAGATGATAATTTGCCAGTTCCAAAATCCTGGGAAACAGAAGTGACAACTTCGACGGACTCTCCTTTTTCCGATAAGTTAATGTTGTATCACATTGGTTTCTTGTTCCAAGCGGCACAAAACTATCATGGGGCAGGATTAGCGTCATCTATGCGAACAGACCTCATAGCAATTTATGAAGGAACTATTCTAAAAAATTTAATGGTTACAAAAAAATGGTATAACCTAATGGTGCAAAATAAATGGTTAGAACAGCCTCCACTTGCTCCTAATAGAAAAGAAATTGCAAAAGAAGTATAGTATAAAAAATCCTTTAGGGATTGGCGCCTGCCTCTTCCTAAAAAAATTGTTTCACAAAATGTTTCACGAATCATATTGTTGTTAAGGAGGATCTGGGGAGTTGTGTTCTTTAGGTCTTCTTCTCATTATAAATAAGTCCTGTCACTGTTATTACCGAAACATCTTGTTTCACATGATATTTCACAGAAGAAACTTCTTCTTCTTCTCTTCCACTCCCCAAACTATGATACTCACTAACCTATCAAATAGATTACGAAATGTTAATTTTAAGACCTCTAAGTAAATAAATCATAAATAAATACAACAATTTCAATGGAAATGTAAAGAAAAATAATTGGTAGTTTCTGGTCTAAATAATAATATGAAAGGTTTTGATAAGGATAAGGGAACTTGACAAGGATGTTCGGACTAGGGAGTTACTTCAAAGTCTTCAATTGACTAGTGAAAAGGTTATAGAATCAAGAAGTTTTATGTTTGATCCTGATGAATGAAATATTAATATTCTTTTACGAAACTTCATTTTGCGGTAATCAATTTTTATCATTGTCGACTTATGATAGAAACAAGTTTAAAAATACGTGAATGGAGGATTTCTATGACTAATCAGGATCAAAATTATTCTTTTGATAGAAGAAAGTTTATTAAAATTGGCGGAGTGAGTACACTAGCTTTAACCATGGGAGCTGCAGGGATTCCAACGGGTTTATTCGGTGATTTACCTACTGCACAGGCTGCTGCTAAAGCTAATTTCGATGGAAAGCTGAAATTTAACGCTGATGGGAAATTCAAAGTTGTCCAATTCAATGACACACAGGATGATGAAAATATTGATCGTAGAACGATTGAATTAATGGAAAAAGTACTTGATTCGGAAAAGCCAGACTTTGTTGTGATCAATGGCGATGTAATCACGGGCGGCGCTGATACTCCGATGGAAACAAGACAAGCCATCAATAATGTGGCGCAGCCTATGGAAAAAAGAGGGATTAAGTGGGCGATTACTTACGGAAATCATGATGAAGATTCTACTCCGAAAAGCGGCCTTGATGAGGCAGCTATGCTACAAATTTATATGAATTATCAACATAATCTAAACCAACCGAGTGAAAAGGGCATCACAGGAACAGGGAATACGAATCTATTTATTAAAAACTCTAAAGGCACGGATGCAGCTTTTAATCTTTGGTTGCTCGATAGTGGGAGATATGCGCCTAAAACCATTGATGGCCAAGACTTTAAAGGGTATCCAACATGGGACTGGCTTCGTGGCAACCAAGTGAATTGGTATTATGAAACGTCCAAACAAATTGAGCAGCAGTACAATCGAAAAATCCCTTCCCTTATGTTTATTCATATCCCGCTGTGGGAGCATCGTTTTATGTGGTACTCAAGTGTGGACGATCGATCAGCTGCAGCCCATGAACGTGCTGTTGCAAAGCACCATATTGTCGGAGAAAGAAATGAAGATGAATGTCCGGGACCAATTAATAGCGGCATGTTCTCAGCTATTTTAGACCGAGGCGATGTGAAAGGCGTCTTCTGCGGACATGACCATGTGAATACCTACCATGGTAATTACTATGGAGTCTTACTTGGCTATGCTGGTAATACCGGCTTTGGAACCTACGGCATTTCAGGTGCTGAACGAAACAGACTTCGCGGTGCCAGAGTCTTTAATTTAGACGAAAACAAAGAAGGTGTTTTAGTCGAAACACATATGGTCTTTGCTAAAGACTACGGCATCGACTTAACAGCAAACGACCAAAGCATCAGCCCAGAACCAATAGAAGAAAGTAAGAAATGGGAGAAATTTGTTCAACGAAACACTTGATAGGTGCCTGGCACGCCCCGAAAAATTTTGTTTCACAAATTGTTTCACGTGATCACAAAGCCAGGGGGACGGGTTCAGTTTATTTGGGCCATGGGACCCGTCCCCCTGGTTCTTTGGTCACAATCATGTATTGTCCCTCGATCCGAATGTTTAAAAAAGGCAATTTTGTTGAAAATAAAGCTAGTAATATCTAAACTAAAACTAGGGTAAAAGATATGACGCTTTTATCTCAAACAAGGATGTCGAAAATATATGCCAAGTAATCCACAACAAACTGAATTGGCTAGCTATATAGGGAAGTTACTACGCGATAACTTTGGGAAAGGGCCAGAATCCGTTTTTGTTACAATCGATAAGTCGGTTATTACAATCTATCTCCGAAATTTCATGTCACCTACTGAAAGAGTACTTATTGAACAAAATCAAGAAAAAATATTTCAACAGACAAGAGATTCCTTGATGAAGGCACTTATCCCTGAAATAAAAGCTTATATTAAGATTTTGACGGGAATTGAAATTCGTGAATTCTACTATGACTGGGGAATACACAATAAATCAGGGATATTTGTAGGAATAAGTACGAATTTAGACACAGAAAACCTTTGGTTAACTGAAGAATATGAAGGAAAAGAAAAAGTCCATGAAGAAATATCTAATATTAGCCAACAGGTGGAAAAGGCCCCGGCTGAAATCTATTCATGCCAATTAAACCCTAGAACGATTCTTTTGATTCGGAACGATATTTTGGTAAATATTGAAAAAGAGTTAATTAGAGAGGGATATCAGGAGATATTACTTATAGCAAAAAGAACCTTGGAGAAAACGTACTTACATAATAACAATCACTTTGAATCCATTCTTAAAGCAACCGTAATTGACATTTTTGTTGACTGGGATTTTTTTAAAAATAAAAGTGCCATTGTTTTTATTCTTAAGCCAAATTAATAAAATGGTGGAAATGAACTAAACGAGTGAGTTAGACATGAGCCAAATGAGAAGCCTTTGCTTCTTATTTGGCTTTTTATTTTGCCTTCATAAAAACAAACAAGGGAGAAATGGAAATTCAAACCAATTAAGGAGGTGATAAAATGGATTATGAATTGCAAAAATTTAAAGCAGATTTTTTTAAGGCCCTTTCTAACCCCATTCGTATTAAAATTTTAGAGGTACTTTCTAATGGAGAAATGGGTGTAAGTGAAATTCAAAGGGTAATTGGTAATGAAGGTTCTACTGTTTCTCAACAACTTATTTTATTAAGAAACAAAAATATTGTTGTTGGTAGAAAAATTGGTAATCGTGTCATTTATTCATTACGAGATCCGCTAATCATTGATTTACTTCTGGTCGCTAGGAAAATTTTTAATAATCATCTAATCGGAACTATTCAAATACTAGATAGATCTAAAGAGTAGAGCCAGGGGAAAGCTAGGGGGGGCGGGTCCCGCAGCTCAGTTTATTTAAGCGATGTGACCCGTCCCCATGGTTCATCCCCCATGGCTAACCCTTATAATATCCTTTTCACAAGCGGAGCTCTTAAAATTAAAAAGGCAATGATAAAGCATGTAGCCACACTCAAAGGGGCAACTATAAGAAATTTTACAAAAGACGGTAATTCCAACGTGCGGAATGCCATTGTCCATCCAACAATAACTGGCGGATGAATCAAATATACGGTGTAGGCACTTTCGCGCAGCCTGTTAATAAAATCATTCGTGACATTCCAACGTTTTTGAAAATAAACAATCAGGCCGATGCAAATACCAAAGCATAAGAACGGTTCCCACAATGCATAAAACAGAGCTTGAGTATTCATTCCTCCTGAAACGTTAAGTTTCCCACTAAGAGCACCAGTGGCAATTAAACCAACCGGAAAAACTGGAATCATAACAAGGCCAATGATTTTCCATGTTTTAATCAATTTTACCGGCATATTTTCAAGCCATTTGTGACGATATGCAGCAACTCCTGACCACATGAGGAGCAAATACAATGGGAAATAACCAAATTGAAGTCCCCATATACCTGTTCCAGTTGGGTAAATCAAACGAACTGAAAATGCAATGAATCCAAAAATAAAAGCGATAAGAACTAATGTCTTACCTTTAGGGAAATTCCTTGTTTTTTCATTTTCCTTAGTAGGCTTTGTGAAAAATTGAAATAGTGCATAAAATATACTCACATAAAGAAGCGTTTCTAAAAACCAAGCAGGTCCAAAAAAATTCTGTTCAAACGAAAAAACCTTTTGGATGTAAAATTGTGATAATGTCATGTTGCTGTAGAAATGAGCAATCCAGCTAGTGATTGGTCCAATGATAAAATAGTAGAATAAAAGCGGGATTCCGATGCGGACCATTCTCCCTTTTAGAAAAGCTAATGGTCCTTTTTTGTCATAGGAAGCTGGCATAAAGTAGGTAGATACAAAGAAAAATAAACTCATAAAAAACGCTTGGCAAACTCCAGTGAAGATACTTAATAGAATCACCGTTACACTTAATTCACTGTCATCGATATCCTTTAATATCCAAGAACCTGCTCCTCCGTACGCAATAGATGTGTGAAACACAACCACTAGCATCGTTAGAAACACACGTAAATTGTCCAAATATACTATTCGACCCATTCGATTCTCTACCCTTCATAGTGTGGATTATTCCTATATTTACTTATTTAATTTTATAGAAAATTTAGGAAAATTAACAGACCCAGAGCTACCAGTAATTTTAACAGACATTAATGCTAGTCCAGAGAGTCTTCCACATCAAATTTTAACAAATGGAGGATAGGATGAGTTATGGTAACTAGCTGAGACAAGGATCGCCTTAACTACAATAAATAATAGATAAACTGAGTCAAGACCATTGATATAGTTAAACGGTGCTTGGCTTGTTTGAGCTAAAGTGCAAGACCCTTTGCTGCTGAGGTGCTTCCTTTGCTGCCTAGCCACCTGAAAAATTTAAAGCTAAATTGGACAAGGAGATAAGCTAATATTTACTCACAATAATATAATAAGAATAAACTATACAAAGGAGAGTGATTCCATGAAACTCTATTTAGATCCAGGTCATGGAGGTGCTGACCCTGGAGCAACCGGGAGTGGACTAGCTGAAAAAGATATTACGCTGGATATTGCTCTTAAAATACGAACGATTTTAGTGACTAATTATGAGAATATTGAAGTCTTGATGAGCCGTTCAGCTGACATCACAAAAGGGTTAGCCGAGAGGACAAATGAAGCTAACTCTTGGGGTGCCGATTTTTATATGTCCATTCATATCAATGCCTTTAATGGTACTGCCCAAGGCTATGAGGATTATATCCACAACAGTTTATCTAACGATTCTGTAACCGCAAAATATCGGGATCTAATCTATGCTGAGGTTATTAAATTAAATCAGCTAATTGACCGTGGAAAGAAAAAAGCCGATTACCATGTTCTCCGCGAAACTGCCATGCCGGCCATGCTATCCGAGAATGGCTTTATTGATCATCCGCACGATGCTGCGTTAATGAAACAAGATTCATGGCGCCAAAATGTTGCACAAGGACATGCAAATGGTATTGCAAAAGCATTTGGGTTAAAAGCTAAATCTGAAGTTCCTGTTCCTGGAACCATTTATAAGGTAATCGCTGGTTCTTTCAAACTAAGAGCAAACGCAGACGACCGTGTCACGTTCCTTCACTCAAAGAACATTGAAGCGTTTGTTGTGACAACCACTATTTCTGGTGAGACTTGGTATCGAGTTCAAGCAGGGGTTTTTTCAAACCGCTCAAATGCGGAAGCTCGTCTCCAGGAAGTTCATAACGTTGGAATTACAGATGCCTTCATTATGGCAGAACCAGCAGCTTCAAGCACGCCTTCACCACAACCAGTCCCAACTGGGTACGCTATACTTGGGCCTACTTATTTATCCCCAGAGCAAATGAATCGTTTTGCAAAATCAGTTAATCCAAACGCACCCGAATTAGGAAGTTACTATTTAACCTTCGGAGAATATTATGGAATAAGAGGCGATGTTGCCTTTTCCCAGGCCTTACACGAAACAAACTATTTCCGGTTTACTGGAATCGTTAAACCTGAACAAAACAATTTTGCCGGAATAGGAGCCACAGGGCCTAGTAATACAGGTGCAAGTTTTAAAACACCTGAGGAAGGCGTTCTTGCTCACATTCAACACCTTTATGCGTATGCTACAACACAACCATTACTAGATAAATATCCCCAGGTGGATCCCCGATTTCATCTCGTAAAAAGAGGGTCTGCTTCCACATGGACAGCCTTAAATGGAAAGTGGGCGGTTCCTGGCACAACCTACGGGCAGTCCATTTTAAGTAACTATGAGAAAATGATTAACTTCACAAAACAGAATTTAGATACCATCTTGCAATCGCTGTGACGACCCGAGGGAAGGAGGAAAAGGGAAGAGAGAGTCCGAAGGCGAATCAAGTTCGGACAAGAGAAAGGGGAAAAGGGAAGAGAGAGTCCGAAGGCGAATCAAGTTCAGACAAGGGAAAGCGGAAAGGGAAGAGAGAGTCCGAAGCCGAAACAACTTCGGACAAGGGAAGGCGGAAAAGGGAAGAGAGAGTCCGAAGCCGCATCAACTTCGGACAAGAGAAAGCGGAAAAAGAAAGAGGGAGTCCGAAGCCGCATCAACTTCGGACAAGAGAAAGCGGAAAAGGGAAGAGAGAGTCCGAAGCCGAATCAAGTTCAGACAAGAGAAAGGGGAAAAGGGAAGAGAGAGTCCGAAGCCGAATCAAGTTCGGACAAGAGAAAGGGGAAAAAGAATGAGGGAGTCCGAAGTCGCATCAAGTTCGGACAAGAGAAAGCGGAAAAAGAAAGAGAGAGTCCGAAGGCGAATCAACTTCAGACAAGAGAAAGGGGAAAAGGGAAGAGAGAGTCCGAAGCCGCGCATCAACTATTATACGCTATGACCCTTGAAACAAAAAAAGTGTCTACAAGTTCATTTATCATGACTTGTAGACACATGTTCTTAGGTGACATAAGCTCCACCTTCTTTCTCTATAACGCTTACGAGGTTAGCTGACGGATTCGGGCCAGAGTAGCCCTACCTATATAAAGGATTCACCCCATGGATTCGATGGAATCCAGATGGTTCCCCCGCACACTATGGTTTCGGCGATTTAGAATTTGGAAACTTTTTTTTAGTTGGTATGGGTAAGTAAAGGTTTGTCTCTTTTAAGAAACTTTTGAGCTTACATAAGCTTCTTCGATGAGCTGTGAATCAAAGTCGTTATAGTAGATGACCTCGCTAAGGACTTTGCTTCCCTTTATTTTCTTAAAAGATTCTTTGGCCTCTTCTTGATTATCAAATTCAAACATTTGAATATCGTTTTTTCCATACACAGTAATAACCCACATTTTAAAAGTTCCCTCGCTTTTATTATTAGTTTCAAAAATATGATCCCAATGCCTTACCGCCAAAACAATGATTCGTTGCTATTCCTTCCTAAAACGCTTCTTTCATCATCCCCTTTCTTACACAACGACATTTGCATGAAGGTTGCCTATTTCGTACGAAACAAGCTTACCCCTTACATATGATATTGTACACCATTTTGACTGTATAATTGTATAAATATTTTGACAATTCTATGACAATAGTGAAAAATTAATTAAGATGCCTTGTTTTTGACATAAAAAAGGATGAGCTTGCAATCGAAAAAGTTAACCACTAACAGGAAACGGGGTCCCCTCAACCTAAAATATTTTTTAAAATTCAGTCTATTTTACGTATAAAAGAATCATAGTTTGGAAATCATGAAGGTACAGTAATGAAAAAGGGAGAGGGATCATGTATAGAGAAAGTGGAATAACGTTTTCAGACTTTGTTGATTATGATCAATTTAAACTAAATGCTTATCTTTCTTTTCTATTTCATCGATTTAGTCAGAAGAAAACATGACAGTCGGGTAAAGGCATTGGTGTTGGTTAATTAAATTAGTTTGCAAGACTATTATCTGGTATGCTAAAGTTCTTAAGATAAAAGGAGAGATGTACAAATGAATAAAACAGAATTAGTAAAAGCGGTGGCAGCACAAGCTGAATTATCACAGAAGGATGCGGCTAAAGCAGTAGATGCGTTATTTGAAACGATTTCTAACACTCTTGCTCAAGAGGAAAAGATCCAATTAATTGGATTTGGTACGTTCGAAGTACGTGATCGTGCAGCTAGAACAGGACGTAATCCGCAAACTGGCGAAGAAATCCAGATTGCTGCATCAAAGGTTCCTGCCTTTAAACCAGGGAAAGAATTAAAAGAAGCTGTGAAATAAAGTGAAACACAGGCACCGTAACCCAGTTGGTTAGAAAAACTGGGTTACGGTGCCTTTCTTGTGTGGAGAAAAGGCCAAGGGGACGGCTCCCGCGGCTCATTGTGCCACGGTACCCGTCCCCTTGGCTCTCTCTCAAAGGCTGAGGAAGGCCTTGACTCTCTTTTTTACGTTGTTTGCTGCTCTACAAATTTTATAAAATTGGATACGGCAGGTGACATATAGCCATTTGTTTTCCAAACCATTTCAATGGTTCGATAGCATTCTGGATTTTCCACATGTATGACGGACACTTTTTCAGTATCAAGACCTGAAAATCGTGGGATTAGAGCCACACCAAGATTTGCGCCAACTAAGTCTGCGACTGTTCTTTCCTCAAACCCCTCAAACGTTTTCTTTGGATCAAATCCAGCTTGGTGACATAGATTCTCTATTAAGTCATACAGCGCTGTACCAGGCTTAAAGAAGATAAAGGGATCCTTAGCGACTTCATGTAACTGCACACTCTCTTTTCCGGCTAATCTATGATTCTTTGGAACAATTAAGACCAGCTCCTCGGTTCGAATGGGAATCGAACTTAGCTGAGGATAGGGTTCCTGTGGCGAGCAAAAGCCAATGTTAATTTCAGCTGAATGAATTTCATTCAAAATCTTACTTGTAATATTTTGAGACAATTGAAATTGAATGCCGGGGTACTTTTCGTGAAATTTGCTGATTAAATCGGGTACATAGCTCGAACCAAGTGTTTGAACGAATGCGATATGGATCGTTCCGTGTAAAGGGTCGACCATGTCGTTGATTTTTTGTTTTGCCTCTGTTAGTTCAGATAGAGCTCGATTTGTATGTTCTAAAAAGATTTGTCCATATTGATTTAACTGGACTCCACGACTTTTCCTTTCAAATAAGGGGACACCGACTTCCTCTTCAAGTCTAGAAATCGAGCGGCTCAACGCAGGCTGCGAAAGGTTTAATTCGTTTGATGCGTGCGTGAAACTATTTGTTTTCGCTAATACTTTGAAATAGTGAAGTTGATCCCAATCCACCTATAGCCCTCCAAACGATATGTGATATTACAATTATGCATACCTTCTATAAAAAAGACAATTATTTATGCATAACGCGAACTGCTATAATGAAGTAATCATCCTATTCTTACTTGTTAACTTATGAATGGGATACTAATGGTCGTTCAATGATAAAAAAATAAAAAGGAGTATGTATAATGGCAAAACCTAAACTATGGACGAAAGATTTTATCATGATTACGATCATGAGTTTATCTACCTTTCTAGCATTCTATGTATTATTAACAGCTCTACCCTTATATATAGCAGATGAGTTTCAGGCAGGTGCTGAGTATGCAGGTTTATTAGTCACCTTATTCCTACTTGCTGCGATATTGATCAGACCGTTTGCTGGGAAGTGGGCCAGTCAGGGGTCTAAGAAAAAAATTCTTATCTATTCCTCCATTGCCTTTTTTGTGGCAACGCTTCTTTATCCATTTGCCTCAAGTTTGTGGTCTTTACTTCTTTTACGGATTGTACACGGAATCACCTTCGGGATGATGACAACGATTCAAGGAACGATAAGCACGGACCTTATTCCCGATTCTAGACGTGGTGAAGGGTTGAGCTATTTTTCATTGGGGATGGGAGCTGCGATGGTAGTCGGTCCCGTGATCGGACTAAACCTTGGTAATATCGATGCGTATCAAGCTGCCTTTATTCTTTGTATGGTTATTTCAGCTGTCAGTATACTGCTTTCCATGATCGTGAGTATTCCTGAAAAAGCTCGCGCTTCAAGTAATTTAAAAGAGAACAAAAGGTTTTCGTTCAACGATATTATGGATAAAAAGGCAGCTCCGTTTGCTCTGACTATTTTTCTACTAGCATTCGCTTATTCCGGTATTTCGTCATTTTTATCCTTATACGCAATCGAAATTGACCAGGTTCAAGCATCCAGCACTTTCTTTATTTTGTATGCAATCTTTATGATTATTTGTCGCCCATTTACAGGAAGATGGGCCGATATGTATGGAGCAAAGTGGATTGTGTATGCTTGTATCCTTCTATTCGGTATCGGAATGTTTCTACTTCAGTCCTCGCAGCTAGGGATAATAATTATGCAAGCCGGGATCATTATTGGGATGGGATATGGTTCTGTCGTTCCTCTTTTACAAACGCAGGTTATTAACTCTGTAGAAAAGCATCGTTCGGGGATGGCCTATTCTTTATTCTTTAATGCGATGGATTTAGGTATGGCAGTTGGTGCATTTGTACTCGGTATGATTGCCGACTCATTTGGATACCGCAATATCTTTATCACAGGACTAGCGCTCATTATCGTCGGTGGACTTGAATACGCCTTGTTAGGTTCTAGAAAGAAAACGGAAGAGGCCACAGTAGAAGCAAGGTCCGTTAGTTAAAAAACCACGGGGACGGGTACCACGGCTCATTTTATTTGAGCCGTGGTACCCGCCCCCATGGCATATTACATAAATAATCGCTTTTCCTGCATGAATCTGAACCAATTGGGACATAAATGAAATGATATTAATATTAATCAAAAGGAGAGGGGTTTTGACATGGAAAAGATTGAGGTTGGAGAAATCTTTACGATTAGTGATGAAAATGATGAGGATATGGAAGTGGAAGTACTGGCTTCAATGAATATTGAAGGGACAGACTATGTGGCAGTGGCTTTTGTTGAGGATGTCCAGCAGGAAACGGATGAAGACATCGATATCTTTTTTCTAAAAGTAGACCAGGAGGGTGACCTCACGGCGATTGACAGTGACAATGAATTCGACAAAGTCTCCGCAGCGTTTGAAGAAATCATGGATGAAGAAGAGGAATAGAGTAAGCTTTTTCAAATAGGTGCCTAATCAGCGCCTATTTTTTATGGACGAAACAAATGTAATAACATTATTCCTTTTTAATGTGTTATACAATTTACGATTGACAAACTAAATGTGACATACTATTATGATAGTAACAAATAAATAAAAAACGTTTACATCTTAATAATATGGAATTGCCTAACTTAAAAAATTAAAAAAAAGAGGAGTTTTTCTAATGGGAACTATCATTTGCCAAACTTGCAATAACACAATTGATCATTTTGAAAATGAGAAAGTTTCAACTTTGTACGGAAAATGCACATGCTGTGATGATAAACATAAGAAGACTTCTAAATAATTCCAGTATATAGTAATACTATAAAAAACCGTTCTTATAACCTTAATGCGTTAAACAAACTTGTTTGACAAATTAAATGTAACATACTATTATAATACTAATAAATAGGAAGCGTTTACATTTTAACAATTCTGAATTATCTAATTTAAAAATCAAAAAAAAGAGGAGTTTTTCTAATGGGAACTATCATTTGCCAAATCTGCAATAGCACAATTGATCATTTTGAGAATGAAAAGGTTTCAACACTGTACGGAAAATGTACTTGCTGCGGTGATGATAAACAAAAGAAGGCTTCTAAATAATTCAAGCATAGTAAAAACCGTTCTCATATGATGAGAGCGGTTTTTTAGATAGGTGCTGAGTGGACTATTTATCTTCAATCCCCACCGCCACCACAGCTTGAGCAGGAGCTGCAGGATGATGAGCAAGAACTACTGCTACAGGAGCTACTTGACCCACAGCTTGAACAGCTGGATGATGAACTACTGCTGCCGAAACTCATATAGCTTGCAAACTCATCATAATGAAAATAAGAAACAGATAAGAAAGGCACGAGCATCATGTTGTAATTTTGCTGCGTTTTACTTTTTCTCAGCTTTTCTTGTATGACGCGTTTTTCATAGTCCTTTATACTATTTGCACTTTGTTTCATCGAGGAGATAAGCGCGAGCAAGGTAGGCATAGATTGGATATCACTTTTAAAGTATAGATTTATCAGTTCATTTTCAGGTAGATTGATAAACTCTTCTATGACACTTGGAGGTACAGGGTACTTGAAAAACCCCTTATACAGATAAATATTCTCCTTTCTTATGAAAAAAAGCTCACTATACACCCAATCAAAAAATCCTCGTAAATCAGGATCAGGAGTCTCTTTTACATTTGGACGGTGATGAAGTGCAGTACCTAAATATTTTTTTGAAAAATCATCATACTCACGGGTAAACATGAGCATCTCATGCCACAGATCGTCGACTTTTTCGCTAAACATTGGTACCTCTTTTAAAAGAGAAGTCAGTATAAAATAGCGTTTCAAATCTTGTAGACGCCAATGATACTCGTTTTCCTTTAGCTTCGTATCCTTCATTACCCTGTTTTCTACGTTTTCCATATAACCCTTACTAAGAGACTGCTCCAAATGATCACTTAACTTTTTTAAGCCTTTTATTGGTTTTGTCTCTACTGATTGTGGGGACAAACCAAATGTAAATGAGAGTTTTTTGCGTAAAAATAAAATAAACCAGATAATAGCTGCGAGCAGGAGTATCCAGGTCATGTAATTTCCCCCTTTTGTCACAGGCACGACCCGAAGTTTGTCGATATTTGTCATTTGTTTTTATATAACCGAATACCACCGATCATCTAGATTACTTTCTTCTAAACGGCATATTCCTTGCTGAACTAGCTGATCCAAAAACATTGCCACCTGTGGAAAGACTAAAGGCTTTCCCGTGCTGAAATACCCTTTAAAGCTATGCTCGAGTGAATCCAATTCCTCGCAAATTTCTAGTACACTGATGGCCCCATTGTTCTCTAATAATTGAATAATTAAGCGGTGGGCATCTAGTCCTAAAGAGGAAGAGAGCATAGGTTTTTTAGCAAGCTTTTTGGGCTGTGATCTTTTTATTGTACTGACGGGCTTCGTTGACTGTTTAGAAATATTTCTATTTTTTTGTTCTTCTTTAAGCCTTTCAAGTTTTAAGTATTCTTGTCTATGTAGTTCATCTTCTATTTCCCTTACTAATTTGGTTAATCTATTAATTTGTTTATCAAGTAAAGGCAATTTAAGCTGAAGCTGCTCATATATTTCTACCGGAATCTTTATTTTGTAGTCTATGAGTTTCCTTATAATTGATCGATCCCAGCCATTCTCCAATTTATATAGAATTTCATCTAATTCATAATCAATTAACTCGAAACCTTTGATGATATCTTTCACAATAGAAGCGGGAATCCCTGTGTGAAATTCAAAATGATTCCTTCCGAACTTCTTAATTTCCGCTGTGCGTGTGTTTTTAACGATATACTGATAACGGAGGGACATGCCGCATTCGCAGCGATAAGGACGATTTCCTTCTCCGCCATCCAATAAATCAATGAATTCCCACTGTTGAATTTCCTGTTCTAAATCCTGGTCAGAACCTAAATAGGTACCTTTCCCCTTTGCTAACTCATTAGAGAAAACGGTTCTCTTTCCCCTTTTTAATTTTTCCATTAAATAAAGACGCTGATCTTCCGTTAAAGAACTCAACCTTGACTCTCTTTGTTGCGAAGAATAGAAATAATCCAAAAAATCCACCTCCTGGAAATATTATAGCATTCCATAGGGCGGAGGAGCCAAGGGGACGGGTTCGATGATCTAGTTATTACATTTGAATGAGCTGTTAACCAGATGTGCGTTCAATGATTGATAGTTTGGAGAACATATCGAGACATAGAGATAGTTTATTAATAAAAACGAATAAGGAAAGCTCAGCTGAGATTCTAAAAACTCTCATAGAGCTTTCCTTATTTTTCTTCAACAATCAGAACTCATTCAATAGTATCAGAAAGGACTACGGAACCCGTCCGAGACCACTGGAAAAGTCCGAATTTTTAGAAGGTAAGATAATAATCAAGTTGTCAAAAGCTACTTTCTGACAGAGTTGCTTTGTAATCCAGTCAAGTTGTCACAAGAGAGACTTTCTTCTGACAGAGTTGCTTTGTAATCCAGTCAAGTTGTCATAAAAGAGGCTTTCTTCTGACAGAGTTGCTTTGTAAACCAGTCAAGTTGTCACAAGAGAGGCTTTCTTCTGACAGAATTGCTTTGTAAACCAGTCAAGTTGTCACAAGAAAGGCTTTCCTCTGACAGAGTTGCTTTGTAAACCAGTCAAGTTGTCACAAAAGAGGCTTTCTTCTGACAGAGTTGCTTTGTAAACCAGTCAAGTTGTCACAAGAGAGGCTTTCTTCTGACAGAGTTGCTTTGTAAACCAGTCAAGTTGTCACAAGAGAGGCTTTCCTCTGACAGATATAACCATATTTTACTAAGCATATCCTATCAATTGGATACCCGATGTAAACTACCACTTGATATTCATTTTAATATTTTTTCAGCAGTCTCGAACCCGTCCCCATGGTTCATTCCCCTGTCTCATCTTGAGTGCTGTGATTTCTAATTGTGCCGGTGTGATGAATTTTCACTTGGACGTCTACTGTGACGGGCATAGTTGCAAACCTTTGATTCCAATCTATTTTTAATTCCTTCCAGGATTCTGGTTCAGAACGGTGTAAGGCATCACCAAAGCCGAAAATATCTGTTTGATATTTTTGTTGGGCAGCTTCGATAGCAGAAATGATTACTTCTTTAATATCTTTTTCCGCTCTTTTTTCGAGATCATAAATCGTGCTTACTCTATTTAAGTCTAAACCAGTACATTCTACATCCGCTACATTTGCCTCTACATCTAGCTTGATTGTTCCTTTCGGTACATTGTTTGTCATATTGGTATGTAAATCGGTCTTTGTTCGTAACACCTCTAATGAGAGTTTTCCTTCTTGTGGACAAGTATATGTGGTAATGGTATTTTTTACTTCTCCAAGGGCATAGTTCACCCCTTTACTTTCCCCTTCGTCTAACCAGCCTATTAATTTTTCATCCTTAAAAACAGCCAATCCATTGTATTTGAGTCTAACAGGAGGATTGATATTCTCTATATTTTGTTTGGTCCCGCCAGACTGCTTATTACTCGTTCTATAGACACTTGTTAAAACCGGGTTATCTCCTTCGCTTGAAAGCTTTGCATCCAGTGCATCAAAAGTAACGGACATGGATGGAGCCCAAACTTTCTCTGACGTTTCAAGGGCATTATATAATTTGTTAGCTGGAATAGCCTCTAAAGATGTTAGTACTTTTAAAATATCCTCGGCTCTTGACTCCTTTGCGACTGTAATATTAAAGTCTGGTCTAAATTCATGATCTCTCGAAAAGAAATCAAGTGTTTTCCTAATCCCTTCTCTTGCTATCTCTTCACCGAAAATGACCATTCTAATATGAGCTAGATATACTTTTCTAGGAGAGTTCGTTGTCATTTTCCTCAATGTTTCAAATATGGTATCCCCTTTTTCTTGAAAAATAATGACAGGAGTACTTCTCCCCGCCCCTTTATTAGAAGCAATCTCTGCTGGATTGACAATTTGTACTGTTATCAGATATTGATCATCTACTTTGTCAATGCCCATTGCAACAGCAATGGCTAGTTCATTTAACTCCTTTCGAGCCCAGCATCCTGTAGTAATTGATAATAGTAAAAGATAAATGCAAAATATAAGGATTTTACGTTTCATTCGCGAACTCCTCTTATTCAAAATGTGCCTACATGGATAGCCTAAGCGAATGGATTCCAAAATATTCTTGTCAAAAGCTGAATCCTTTTAAGAATAATCCTTTTATACGAGTATATTAAGAATAAATCTTGGAAAAATAAGGTTTAAAAAAGCGGGGATTATCTGTGTTTTTTTTCAAAAAATCAATTATAAATCGGGGTATAAAAAATAAACATCCTGAACCTAAAAATAGTTCGCAAAATCAAAATGACTCTAGTAAATTAAGTACTAATTTAGAAGAAAATCTTCAAAAAATAAAGAAAGCACTTGGATCCAGTGATGACATCATTATCCGTGAGTTCCGTTTTGGAAGAGAAAAATCAATAAAAGCAAGCATTGTTTTTACCGATGGGCTCGTCGACTCGATCTCTAATCAGGAATTCATCATGGAATCATTAATGAAGGATTTTCCGCAGGATGATTTTAGCAAGACAGGTATGGAGGATCTTGTTTTAACGATAAAAGAAACAACCCTGACCGTTGCAGATATAAAAGATGTTACTGATTACCAGTTGCTTTATGAATTACTTTTTTCAGGAAATGTCATTCTTCTGATCAATGGACATTCCGTCGGATTGGGTATCAGCATGAAGGGAGGGAAAGAACGAAGTGTAACAGAGCCATCCACTGAAAATTCGATCATGGGGCCAAGGGAAGCCCTAACGGAGAATATACGTGTAAATACTGCCTTAATTCGCCGAAAAATAAATAATCCTAATCTTTGGCTAGAATCAAGAAAAATTGGAGAACAAACCAAGACTAACGTGTCATTAATGTATATAAAAGGGATTGCAAGTGAGGAAATAATAGAAGAGGTAAGGAGCCGTTTGGATAGGATTAACATTGATAGTATCCTGGATTCTTTATATATTGAAGAGCTCATCCAAGATACTACGTATACCCCTTTTCCAACCATCTATCACACTGAACGCCCGGATGTTATCGCAGCAAACCTTTTAGAAGGAAGGATCGCCATTCTTGTAAATGGAACCCCGTTTGCATTGATCGTTCCAGCTGTATTTGTCCAATTTCTTCATGCTCCAGATGATTATTATAGCCGAGCCGATATTTCAACATTATTACGTATCTTACGATTTATCGGTTTATTAATCGCCATGATCGGACCATCCGTCTATATTGCCATTTCGACCTTTCATCAAGAGATGCTGCCAACCCCATTATTAATTAGTCTTGCAGCGCAGCGTGAAGGCGTTCCGTTTCCAGCATTTATAGAAGCTCTTATGATGGAGGTTACATTTGAAATCTTACGTGAATCAGGATTGAGATTGCCAAAGGCGATTGGTCAAGCTGTATCCATTGTTGGAACTCTCGTGATAGGATCTGCGGCAGTAGAAGCAGGAATTGTTTCCGCTGCGATGGTCATTGTTGTTTCCATTACCGCCATTTCGAGTTTTATTGTTAGTTCTTATAATTTATCCACGTCCATTCGAATGCTCCGTTTTCCATTCATGGGGCTTGCTGCTTCATTCGGCTTTTTTGGAATAACATTTGGGATTACTGCCGTTATTCTTCATTTATGCAGCTTGAAATCGTTTGGTATACCTTATATGACACCATTTGCTCCTTATATAAAAGAAGACCAAAAGGATGCATTGTTCCAATTTCCAAGATGGGCTCAAACCACACGTCAGCGTTTAATTAATCAAAGGAATATAAGAAGACAGAATTCAACGATACCCAAACCGGACCAAGGAAATAATTAAAACGGAATGATTGCAATAGGGTTGAGAGGAGTTTTACATATGAAATTAATAGTAGTACTCGCTGCAGCTTTGATTATAATTGCGATCGATGTCCCTTATCTAAAAAGAAATAAGTTAAAAAAAGAGCCATGGGTATTTACCATTCTTCTATTGATTGGCGTTGGTTTATCTATTGCATATACCTTCAATCTGCCACTTCCTAACCCATTAAGAGGAATCAATACGATTTTACAGCCTTTAAGTCACTATATCTATGAACTTTTAACATAATCAGTGAGGGAAAAAGCGATGCTTGAAAATGAAAAAATTTCAGTTCACCAATTTAGGGTATTAGTAACCTTTTTTACGATTGGGACGAGTATCCTTGTGTATCCATCGATTTTAGCAAGATACGCAAAACAGGATGCTTGGTTAGTTGTGATTATTAGTATAGGTATAGGGCTCGCTGTTATATGGATGTTTAGTAAAATGACGCAGTTTTTCCCCAATATGAACCTGGCTCAAATCAATGAAAAGGTATTTGGGAAGTGGCTTGGAAAATTCTTTACGTTTTTTTATGTTTTGGTCGCATTTATTGCTTCTGCAGAACTTCTATACAATTCAGGTACTTTCTTTCGGCTCAATCTTATGCTAGAGACACCAGTAGAGGTCCTTCATATCATGACAGCCCTTCTTTTAGTAATGGCTGTCCGCATCGGTCTGGAAACATTTTCACGTGCTGCCGAACTATTTTGGGTGATCTTTATTTTACTTTTTTTGATGCTGCTGTTTGTGATTCCTGAAATCAAGTTTCAAAATATCCAGCCCGTCTTGGAAAATGGCGTAAAGCCCTTGCTTTTTCCTACTCTGATATTAGTAAGTGTTTCTACATTTAATGCTATTTATCTATTAATGATCTTTCCTGCAAGTGTAAGCAATCCCCAGGGAGCACAAAGAGCCTTTTATATCGGTCTTATCATAGGAGGAATGATCACTTTTATTACAACCATATTAGCTATCCTGGTTTTAGGGGCGGATCTCACTGCAAGAACTCGTTTCCCCAGTTATTTATTAGCTCAGAAAATTAATGTAGGTGAATTTGTCAAACGAATAGAAGTCATCGTTGCGACCATGTGGTTTATAGCCGTATATTTTAAGTTAATTCTCTATTTTTATGCATGTTGTTTGGGTCTTGGACAAATGTTGAACCTAAAAAGTTATCGTCCCGTTGTATTACCTATGGGGATGATTCTAACTGTATTTGCTTCCATGATGTTTCCGAATGTCGTTCAACAGCAGAAATGGGATACCGAGGGGATGTTAATGCTGAGTAACATTGCAGGAGGATTTCTGCCATTGCTTATAGTAATTGTTGGGTATTTTCGTCGTAGAAAAGCGTAGGATTGGATTGGTGCCTAGTATAGTAAATAGAAGTATAAAACAAAGAAAGACCACCGTTTTCATTGTAAAATAGAAGTACCTACCA
>NZ_JBHZRC010000025.1:0-23535 GCF_043641075.1 Niallia oryzisoli
AAGCCTGTGAAATTTTACTCTTCGTAAAATTTCACAGGCTTTTTCATTTCAGAAGGGGGTTTTGTCCCAGCCTCTTTGTCTTTTATAATGGAATTATCGAATGCTATAGATAACTGAAAGATATAAACAAACAAACAAGAAAGCACTTATTAGAAATGAAAAGAATGCAGGTGTTTTTTTAATAAATGACATAATTAATAAGCCGATAAAAAGAACAGCTACTACAAATAACGAAATACTAACAGGGGTCAGTTCAAGCTGTACCGTCATGCTTGGCTGAAAGTCCTGATATAGCATTTTAAACAAAGTGGACGCGTCTTCCTCCGTTACAACCGTTTCATGCGGTGGAGCCTGTTGGCCCATGGCAGCTGTTGCTGAAAAAATAAATAAAATAATAATGCTCTCTAATTTTGCCCATGGCCTTGGATTAAAATGGGCGTTCTTCAGTAATTTCTTTTTTACCAACACACTGTTAACCATTGCAAATACGAGCAATGAAATGATTAACAGATGTTTAATTAACAGGGACTGACCATAAGGAAGCATCCAGGAATCGAGATAATCCTTGTATTCAACCACAAAGGACATAAGCATTAGTCCTGTAATGATGGTACTCATAAAGCATATAATTGCTACAGGTGAAAACCATTTTAAGAAACGGATCCAGTTCTCATGATTGCTTGAAAACCAGCTGACAACAAAAAGAATCCCTACCCAAACACTGACAGCAGCTAAGTGCAGCGAATGGCTTGTAAACCCAATAACAGGGTCATAGGTACTGGCATGACTGGACCAGCCCATAGCAAGAATGATGAAAATCGCCAAGCTTAATCCAATATATGCGTATAAGGGTTTTTTTCGATAATCGACCCAAATCACATATAAAAAAAGGACGGTAGCAAGCAAATACGTCACTAGCCAAGCTTTTCCTACCTCAAATGTAAGCAAAACAGATTGAAGCAAGGAAAAGGATAACCCAATATTCTGTTTCAAATATAAGATTAATTGCCATACCGGATAAAAAGAAAAAATACCGATTCCACCTATTGCCAACAACAGCATCCATTTTGGTACAAGAATTTCTGGTTTATTCTTACTTGGTATTAGTGAAAAAATAAAGGTACCCACTAAAATGGATAAACAAAGATATAACAATGCCTGAGTAAGAGTGCCAATAAGTAGCATAATCTATTTCTTCCTTTTCGTAATCCAGACAAAGCTTACGACAATAATAACTGCCAAAATACCGATAAGTACGGGGATAATAGTAGAGGAGCTTTTCGTTTGCTCGGTTTCTTGGCTATTATCTTCAACCTTTTCTTGAAGCTTTACGTCTTCTGCTGTTCCTTCCTGCTCTATTTCTTCGCTATCTTGTTCAACCTGTGTTTCAGAGACTGGTACTTCTACCGTAAATGATACAACTCCATCAATCGGATGACCGTCAGCACCGATTATGCTCCAATTTACTTGGTATTCTCCATTTTCTAAAGAATTCATGATATTTCCCGTGACCTGATTTTCAGATAATAGGATGTTTTCAACAGGAATTGATTCTCCTGCTGAATTTTTAAGCTCAAATGTACTGCCCTGCTCAATTTTTGACTCAAATGTTAGTGTAATCGTTTTAACTTCTTCTGTTAATACAGCTCCATCCTGCGGGAAGGAACTTTCTAACCCTGTATGCGCGAATGCATTCTGAACGAATAATAGGGAGAGGATCAATGTTATAAACAATATCTTTTTCACTATAAATAACCTCCAAATAGTATTAATTGTTATATTGTATCAAAGGCTGTACATACACTCAAAGCTTTATGTATTATGTCATAAAGATAAAAGTTGATGAATCGACAAATATCGAAATAAAAAAGATGATCCCTGTGACCATTTCAACGCATAAAAGAATGAGGATTTTCTTCCAAGCCTTAGAAAAAATGAATATAAATATCGTAGCATAGTTAATGAAGTGACATAGTATTAACAACAGCATCGTCATAATTAAAATTGGAGCCAATAAAGATTGTGTATATTGTGTACTATCTAGATTCGATCTATGAATAATAGACCCTAGTAATAATAGTAGAGATAGAATGGTAATAAAACCTGCCCATATCTTCGTCTTGCTCCATAGTTTCTTGGAAATCACAATTAATTTCCTCCTTATTCTATGTATAATAAGGATATTATAGCATGAATAGCTGAGCCACTAATTGATATCAAAATAAGACCGTGATAGTATGAAAAAATGAAAATAATGAGTTTAAGAAAAAAAGGAAGTGCACGTATTGTCAAATTCATCCCATTCCCTATGCGACAATAGTCGCGACACATTACATGCCGATTGTGAAAACTGTTTTGGTCTATGCTGCGTTGCACTGCCATTTGCTGCGTCTGCAGACTTCGCAGTAAATAAAGATGGTGGAACACCCTGCTCTAATTTACAAGCAGATTTCCGCTGCCATATTCATCAAAACCTCCGCGAGAAAGGTTTTCGAGGCTGTGCAGTTTATGAATGCTTTGGTGCAGGTCAAAAAGTATCACAGGTTACCTTTCATGGTGAGGACTGGCGAGAAAAGCCGGAAACAGCGAGGAATATGTTTGAGGTATTTCCCATCGTGCAGCAGCTTCATGAAATGCTGTGGTATCTTTCTGAAGCTTTATCAAGTGACATAACAAAATCCATTCATCATGATCTTCATCAAGCACTTGAAAAGACAGAAGGTCTTACCCTTCTTGAACCTGCAGCACTTATGGAACTAGACATACCGGAGCATCGCGCAGAGGTAAACACATTACTTTTACGCACGAGTGAACTTGTACGTGCCGAAGCGTTACAAAAGCATAAGCATACAAAAAAACGTCGGAACACATATGGAAGAGGTGCTGATTTAATCGGTGCCAATCTAAAAAATGCAGACCTAAAAGGGGCCAACCTAAGAGGTGCACTCCTCATTGCCGCTGATTTAAGAGAAGCGGATTTACGATATTCAGATCTAATTGGTGCTGATTTCCGCGATGCGAATCTAAGTGGTGCCGATTTGACCGACAGCATTTTTCTTACTCAGGATCAGCTCAATTCCGCAAAGGGTAATTCTCGTACGAAATTACCGCCTAAACTTAAGCATCCAACACACTGGCCTCGTTAATTAATAATTGTCTCACTTCAGAGTTTTCCATGGTATTACTTTTGGAGAATTATGTACACCGGGATTCTGTTTCTTCCAAATTGGATATAACAGAATCCTTGATTATTTATACTTGAAACTCCTGCGCTTCTCCACCTTCATTGTTTAAAATTCGAATGGTTTCAGGCTGAATTTCAAGTAACACATAATTGGAATCTTCTGGACCAGAGAACCACTTAGAAAAGGAATCATCCCAAAATTGCTGCTTCAACTCTTGCGATTGATTAATTCGGCTCGTTCCGGATACCTCAATATAACTATCACTTAATCCTTTCTCCTCGTAGCCTAACAAAACAGATGCAGAAGGATTCTTCTCTATTTCATCTACTTTCTCTGTGTCCAATTTTGTTGGTGTAAAAAGTGTTAAATCCTTATTGAAAAATGTCATATAACGTACATGAGGTTTCTTATTTTCTACATTAGCTAAAATACCTGTTCGATGATTAGAAATAATCTCTAATGCTTTCTGTTTCAAGTCCTTATTCAAATCCTGACACTCCTTTTCTATCGATTTTCAGCAAGAATTATTCATTCAACAACGCTGCTTCTATTTTTTGAATCATGGTCATTCCTAAATAAAGCGGTGGATCCGAAAGCTCTGCATCTTTATCAGCTGGCTCGCTAAATTGATTGAAGGCAGCGGAAGTATTTCCGTTATGTGCGTGGTCATCCAAGCCAATTTGATATTTGTGGGACAATAAAAATGGTCTTCCCACCTTGACTCTGCAGCCCCTTGCATCTAATTGACCGTTAACTGCCTTAAACGGCACCCTTAAAAACTGGTAGCCTGCCTCTTCCCCTATCTTACAGTCAAAGTATCCATGATCATATTCCCAGTTTCCCCCGACTGAAAATCCGTATGGCTTCAAGGCAAGCTCAAGCTCATACATATCAAATACCTTGCCCTCTATTCTAGAAGGTAAATCAATCATCGTCATACCCCTTTCAAACCCTTTTTCTTAGCATTTCCTTAAAACACAGAGTTAGTACATAAAGAATCTAGCCTATTCATTTTTCAATACGAACATTACCTAATGCTTCCAATACTTTTCAAGTGCTCCAGGAGGAGACGGACGATCAAAGTAATAACCTTGCCCAATAACCTGGAATTGTTTGAGGTATTCGAGCTGTTCTTGGGTTTCAATCCCTTCAATCACAATTTGCATTTCCCCTCCCTTTGATGCAGATAATACGGCATTTAAAATAAACATTCTGCGGCTATTATGAATATCGTCAATCAAGGATTTATCGATTTTTAACGTATCAAACTCAATTGTAGAAATGATATTCAGAGAAGAATAACCTGTTCCAAAGTCATCAATGGCGATTTTAATACCGTTTTTTTTCAATTCCTTGATGATTGATTGTGAATCTTTTACATTTAACATGACCGTTTCTGTTATTTCAATCTCTAGATAATGAGGATTCATTTTCTCTTCATCCACTATCTCTAAGACCTTCTTTGCAAAATCAATGTCTCTAAATTGCCTTGCTGATGCATTCACAGAAACTCTTACCTTTGGATATCCTTGTTTTTCCCATTTCACTACTTGTCGGCACGCTTCTCTAATGACCCATTCGCCTATTGGAACAATCAAGCCTGTTTCTTCAGCAACTGGAATAAACTCAGCAGGTGAAACAAATCCAAATGACGGATTCCAGCGAAGCAACGCTTCTAGTCCTACCAAATGACCTGTTTGTATATCAATTTGCGGCTGGTAATAGAGCCTGAACTCATGATTATCAATTGCTACACTCAATGCTTTTTCTAATTGGTGTTTCCGAATTACCTTTTCATTTAAATCATCTGTGAAGAATTGATAATTATTTTTCCCTTTTTCCTTCGCTGCGTACATGGCAAAATCAGCATGCGTCAGGAGTGTTTCGAAATCGCTGGTGCATGCATTCAACAAGCTGATTCCAATACTCATTGTAGTCACAATTTCATGGCCATTAATGAGAATAGGTTTGCTCATTTTGTCTAATATAAATTCTGCCATTCTCTTGACTTCTTCTTCCGTTACATTTTCTTGGACAAGGATAAATTCATCCCCGCCCATTCTCGCAATCATATCTTCCTTTCTGATTGAATCCTTTAACCGTGCCGCAACCTTCTTTAGAAAGAGGTCACCTGTATGATGTCCTAATGTATCATTTATATTTTTGAAATTATCAAAGTCAATTAGAAGCAGCGCAACAAAAGATTTTTTTTCCTTCGCTTTCTTTATTACATGTTCCAATTCCTTGTAAAACCAGGTTCTGTTCGGAAGCTGTGTTAATTGGTCATTATAGGCCAATTCCTTCATCCTTTTTTGCGCATCTTTATCCTTGCTAATATCTTTCGCAATTCCGTAAACACCTAAAATTTCATTATCTACAATGATAGGAATCTCAGTTATATAAATAGGAATTCTTTCCCCGCTTTTATGAATAACGTGGATTTCATCGTTTTGTGGCTGACCTTCCAACGTTTTACTAAACATTTCTGTTGCTTTATTTAGATCCTTAGGATCAATAATCCGTTTAAATGGCATGCTCAATAATTCTTCCTTTGAATACCCAAGCAATCTTGTACCAAATGGATTGATTTCTCTAAAAAACCCCCTTCGGTCCAAAGAATAAACACCATCTGGGTTATGCACAAATAAAGATTGAAACCGCTGCCTGTTAATTTCTAATTCTCTTCTGACTTTTTTTCGTTCGGTAATGTCTCGTAAAATAATTTGAATGGCGGGCCTATGATCATAAAGTATACCTATTCCACTTATTTCAACATCAATAGTTGCTCCATCTAATGTCATAATTTTAATTTCAGCTGATTTTACAATCTCTCCCTCACTAAACATTTGCAAGCGGCTTTTGACTGTGTCTCTATATTCAGGGAGGACAAAATTCATTATCTGCTTTCCGATTAGTACATTCTTATCCGTCGCTCTGACTGCTTCAAGACATCTTTCGTTAACAAAGATAATTTTTTCTCCATCATGAACAATCATTGCTTCCGGAGAATTTTCCACCAGTCTTCTGTAATGTTCTTCACTTTCTTTAATTTTCTGAAGTAACCTTCTTTCTGATGCTAGCTGACGGTAATCAAAAAAGGCCAAACAGATGGCAAATACCATAAGCAGAAGGGTAAAGATGGAAGTATAAAGCGCAAGCCCAAAAAGTTCGATCCCATTTGAGTCAGGAGTGTGATTAGGTAGTATCGAAGAGGATTTCGTTCCGATAACGTGGATCATGAATTTAGTTGAACCTAATAGGATCGACGAAATGACATACTTAAAGCGATACATTTTTCTATCCTGTTTAATTTGTAAGAGAATAGTAAGACTGATAAACGAAAAAAGGATCGAAATAACGATGGATAGTAAAAAGGAAAAGGAAGTTATATGAATGATGACAGCCTGTCGCATCGCTAGTGTTGCAATATAGTGAAAGGAGCTCAGACCGAGTCCCATAATAAAACTGCTCAGAATGATTTTTGTTTTCGAAACAGCTGTTAAAAATAACATAGAAAAAGCAAAAAAGGAGGCCATCACCACCGAAATTAACGATAAACAAAGTAAAACAGGGTCATATGTATACTCTGGATGGTTTCTTTCAGCCATCACGCCCATAAAATGCATTGAAAAAAAACCCATCCCAAAAATAATGGAGATGATATATATCCAACCGGCCTTATTCAACCGCTTCTTTTCAGACATCCTCTCTGCCAAAATAAAAGCGGTATACGTTGAAAAGACACCGATAAAAACAGAAAGCAACACAAGAAAAGGATTATAAAACTCACTCATTCACACACGCCCTCTCCTAACAAAATAGAGCTATATTAAATTATCCCCAAATTATATGGTTATATGAAAAAAAGCAGGGGGACGGTTCTATTGCTTCCATAGAAGCAATAGAACCGTCCCCCTGCTTACATAATCATCTTCAAAGAATAATACCTTGTCAATTTTTGCGATCTCATTATTAGCTCAGATTTTTTACGGTCCGCTCTGCCAATTGACTGCCTCTTCTGGCAACAAATAAATAGGACATAACAGCAATCAATTCACAGGTAATAATAATAATCCCCATCGGCCATGCTGACTGACCATTTCCAATACCTACAAGCGGCGCCATAATCGAGCCTAAAATAAAGGGCATCAATCCTAATAGAGCAGATGCACTGCCCGCCGTCTTCCCTTGGCTTTGCATAGCAAGCGCAAAACAGGTGGTTGATACCACTCCAACACTTGATACGACTAAAAATAATGCTGGTAAAATACCTGATAAACCAGCACCTAAAGTAAGCATCAAGTTAAGCAGAAAACCACCTGATATAGCGATTCCCAAACCCACCATCAGCATCTTAGTTTCCTTTACTTTACCTGCAAGCCTTCCGGTTACCTGACTCGCAATAATAATTCCGATTCCATTTATGGCAAAGATAAAGCTGAACGTCTGTGCTGATGCGCCAAAAATTTTCTGAACCACAAAGGGAGATCCGGAAATATAAGCAAACATTGAAGCACTTACAAACCCTTGCGTAAACACATAACCCATGAAAACCCGATCATGCAAAAGCAGTTTAAACGTACGTAAGGTGGCCTTGATTCCGCCATTACTGCGATTTTCAGGAGCTAGTGTTTCTTTTACTGCAAAGAATGCCATTGTAATCATGAATAAACTTAGAATCCCTAATACAATAAATATTCCCCGCCATGATGTAAATTGCAGCAGTTGTCCGCCTATGACCGGTGCAAGAATCGGTGCCGCTCCATTAATCAGCATTAACAGTGAAAAGAACTTCGTTAGCTCGACTCCCGAATATAAATCCCGCACAATTGCTCGTGAAATCACCATTCCTCCTGCCCCTGACAAGCCTTGTATGAATCGCAGAAGGATAAGCACCCATACAGTAGGAGCACTTGCACAAAGAATGGATGAAAGACAATAAATAACCAAAGAGAGTATTAATGGTCTGCGTCTTCCCTTTTGATCACTAAGCGGTCCCAATATCAGCTGTCCAATCGCCATTCCGAGTAAACAGGCTGTTATACTTAACTGTGCTACAGAAGTACTGCTTTGCAGATCTTCACTAAGCGCAGGCAATGAAGGAAGATACATATCAAGCGATAACGGTCCAATGGCGGCAAAGGAACCAAGTACCAACGCCATCTGCAGCCTCTTTGTTCGAGTTATTTTAACTGTTAGCGCATTACTTTCACTCATGTTTCCTACCATCCTCTAGTTAGTCTGTATGTAACAGAATATAATGGATACTATTGGGAAAGCAAGATATATGATTTGTAGACTATGACTCTTTAACATTTGGCTGTGTAAATGCTTTGATTCGTGAACAAGAAAATAGCAGGAATAAGAAACAGGCGATACCTTTTTGAGGCATCGCCTGTTTCTTATTTAAACTTTTCAGGAAATTGCTTGATGATTCCATCCGCTAATATTCTTGCCATATGAATTAAATGCTCTTCATTTAAATCCGCGAGACGAATATCACCTTTCCAATCCTTATTCAGCCTTGCCGTTACCTCATCTGTTGTATATCTTAAATGAGTATAGAACATATCTGTCAATTCTTCTTTAGACCAATTCGGGTTTGCCTTTGTTAAAAATTCAACAATTGTATCCGCGTTCCGAAACCATTCTTTATTATATTTCTCTACACTATTTTGATCCTTTACTTTAGCCGCATCGATAATCTTCCCGGCTATCAAAATATGTTCTTTTAATAACTCTGTCAGCTTATTTCCAGCTTTTGCCCCATAATACGGCTTGATGAGATTCCCCATATCAGTTTTGTTTTGTAACAGTCTGTCTAAAACGTCCTGTTTATCTTCTAACTCTCCAATATTACTGATAATAAAACTCCTCGTCCACCAGGCATGCTCAATCCAAAGCTCCTGCATATCATAATACAATCTTAATACGGCATCGTTAACACAAGTTTCATTCGAACCTTTCGTTTCCTCCGCATTAACCTTAACCTTAACCATAGCAGAAGGATGTAAACTTGAGAATAGCATAACAAATATGAGTGAAACGAACCATTTTTTCAAGCTTTTTTCTCCTTTACCTGTTTTTTAACAGATATAGTATTCGTTCCTTCGATTTTCTTATGCTTCAAATAAAAAAACTTTGTCCCTTTGTATAACAATGAATAAAGGACAAAGTTTTTACTTTTTTAATAAAGCTCAGTCTTATAATCTTCTTCCAAACTACTCTCTATCGATTCTGCAGTTGCACCAGGGAGCTTTACATGATCGGCTAGAATCTTCGAAGCATTGGGTAGTAACGCCTTATCGCTCCATGATTCAGGTTTCCACAGCCCTGAGCGAATAATGGCCTTCGCGCAATGGATAAAACACTCTTCTACCTCGATACAAATGCCAAGCAAAGGCTTCTTGCCTTTAACAGCCATTCTATCAAGTAACTGTTCATCCTTTACCAATGATGCTTTCCCATTTACTCTCAAGGTCTCCCCTAAGCCAGGTATTAAAAATAATAAACCAGCCTTAGAATTTGATAGAATATTTCTAAGCGTATCGCTTCTTTTATTACCCGGCCGCTCTGGGATTACGAGATGCTTTTCATCCAATACCACTACAAATCCCGGCATATCACCGCGGGGAGAAACATCACAATAGCCCGCATCATCTGAAGTAGAAATAACCAAAAACGGTGAATGCGAGATAAAATCCTTACAGTGATCATCTAAATGAGTAATCACCTTTCGCTTCACAAGCTCACTCGGATAACCAATAATCGATCGTAATTCTTCCTCCGACTCTATTTTGTCCTCATAAGGAATCACTCGTTCCAAAATAACTCCACTCCTTTTCTAAGGAAGCATGGGGACGGTTCTTTTGCTTCCTAAATTCACTTTTTGGAAGCAAGAGAACCGTCCCTCTGCTTCCTGATATGTTGGGCTACGATTAGACCGCTTTCTATTTGGATTCGAACTAGTTTTTGTATTGGGATGACAGAGTAGTTTAGTTCTTTTTCTAGTTGCTGGCAGTAGTCTTTTAGTTGGTTTGTTCCTTTCTCAAGTGCTTTATTGAGCTTTGACAAGGCTGCTTTATTATCAGCTTCCTCTTGCTGAAGTCGTTCGATTTCAAATTCAATCGTACGAACCGATAGACCTAGATACAGTCCATGATAAAACTTTGCCGTCTGTAGGTTATCAAAGATTTCCGATACTTTGGCACGTTTTTCAAATTCCGGCTGGCTGTTTGCCCATTTAATCTTCGCTTCGCTGCCCTCTAATACATATGTAATAACTTCATCGACAAGCTTCACAAATGGGTTACCTTCTGATATATATGGACGAACGTCATTTAGCAAGTCTTGTAAAAGACTGAAATGCGCTTTTCCCAGTTCAACATTCTTTAGTATGGCTTCTTTTCTAGTAAGTTCGCCTTCGCTCATATCCTGTATTCTGGAATCATAGAAATATGGCAGCTCTGCAAGAAGAGTGACACAATCTGCTTTTGAGAGCGCATAGTCTGCACTGGACGTACCATTTTTAATGTCAGGAGCCTCACCGGTAAATTTTTCCGTAAAATCATAAGCATCTTTAATGCTCATACTCTTAAAAACAGCCGGCGACAGCTTTGTAATAAACGGCTCCTCAGGTTCTCCTAAACTCAATGGAATATCCTGTTTCAAAGCTGAATGTCGTAACGCATCATATAATTCAGGTAGGTCATGTGAAAGATACCAATAGGCTCCTCCAAATCCGGCATTATGTAGAGAATACATAAATTCGGGTTTCGTTTCGTCAATTAACTTCATTAAGGCCTGGGTTTCGGGAAGTGGGTCATGGAAGTGTAATTCCTTATAATCAATCGGAAATGTCCATTCCACCTGCTCATAGCCAATTGGCCTGAAGTAGTTTTTCGTATAATTAAATAAATTGAATGGTCCCTTAAACCATTTTTCATTAAGTCGAACACCGTCCGGATCAATGCATTTAATGATGTACCATGTGAAACCTAACTTTTCACGCAGTTGATCATTTTCTGCAAGCTCTCGAGAAAAGTACTCCATTGTCATAGCTCCAATTGGTTCATTGGGATGCGGGCAGGCAAAGCATAGTGCATTCTTTGGCCCGTCCCCAATTTTCATACATAATATCGAGTGTCCATTTCTCGAAATCCCTGCTTCAAAAACAGTCACAATTTCAGGAAATTCTTTTGCGAGCTCTTTTGTACTCCTATCCATTTCATCAACGGTCAGAAAGACCTTATAATCTGGAACCTTGTTAACAACACCTTGAATATCCATATATAGAATGTCCTTTCAACAGCATAGTTTGTCACTTTGCCTTTATTAGTAGATAGATAAAATAAGGAGCACTTAAAATTGCTACAACAATGCCCACTGGAATTTCACTAGGTGCCAATACATTCTTTCCAATCGTATCTGATACCATTAACAATAAGGCACCGATTAGTGTTGATAGTGGGATAATATATTGATGCAGCGGCCCCATTAATTTTCTCGCAATATGCGGGACAACTAAGCCTAAAAAAGCAATTCCGCCGCCTGCAGCGACAGAAGCTCCGGCTAGTGCCACAGCAATCAACAATAGAACCTGTCTTTCTCTTTCCACACTTGTACCAAGACCGCTCGCCAGATCGTCACCAAGGTGTAATACGTTCAGTACATGCGCCTTCGATAAAGCAATTGGAATGAGAATCAAAATCCAAGGTACTAAAGCACCTACGAAGGTCCAATTGGCATTCCATATATCCCCTGTCAACCAAACCGTCGCCTGTCTGAAATCCTGGGGATCCATTTTTAGTTGAAAAATAGTCAAAAATGCACCGAAGCCTGCATTTACACCAATCCCCACTAGTACAAGCCTGATTGGGTTTACTCCATTTTTCCAAGCTAAAACATAAATAAGCACGGCAGCACCAATGGCTCCCACTAGGGCAGCAAAAGGCATCAGAAAAATAGACATTGAACTCGCCGTTGCAAATTCCCCTTGAAAAAAGAAAATAAATAGGACAACAGCTAGGCCTGCACCTGTATTAATACCCAAAATTCCAGGGTCCGCAAGCTCATTCTGGGTAATCGCCTGCAGGATAACTCCAGATACAGCTAGGCCTGCACCAATTAACAAAGCTAACACAATTCCCGGTAAACGGAACTCAAATAGGATTAATTCCTGCTTAGGCGTTCCATTATTAAAAATGGTTCGTATAACCTCTCCCGGTGTAATCGTAATGACCCCTGTACTCAAACTTACAAAGAACATGATCAGGATCATGATGATCAATAGTACAAGGATCGAGATGAACTTTTTCTTTTTCTTCACTACAGCTGTATTCATTATTTTCCACCCCCGCTGCCTCGTGCTAAGTAAAGGAAGAAAGGAACTCCGATAAGGGATGTAATCGCGCCAACTGGTGTCTCAAACGGGGCATTAACCAGTCTCGAAATAATATCAGACAGAACAAGTAAAAGTGCCCCCATGATAGCCGATGAAGGAATAATCCAGCGATAGTCGGTCCCCATGATAAATCGAGTGATATGTGGAACAATAAGCCCAACAAATCCAACCGCACCAGCAACAGAAACCGCTGCACCTGTCAAAATGAGGATCGCGAAAATTCCTAGACCTTTTATAATAAGATTATTCTGCCCTAAGCCGATGGCCATATCTTCACCCAAGCTTAGAACGGTAATCGATTTTGAGATAAAGAAGGACACCAGTAATCCAATGATTCCTGAAAATAAGAGAACTTTCACAGAACTCCAATTGGCTCCGTCCAGTCCACCTGCAATCCAAAATCCTAATTCTTTTTCCAAATTAAAATGAAAAGCGATGACTGACGTGATGGATCGTAACAGTGTCCCAATTGCAACACCTGCTAAAGCTAGCTTCACGGGTGTTAATCCGCCGTTTGAAAATGATCCAATCATAAAGATAAGTCCGACGGCAAGACCTGCCCCGATAAAGGAAGATAACGTTATTCCTGTTCCTGAAATGCCGGGTACTAACGCCATTACGAGGACTAGAGCAAACGCAGCTCCATCTGTCACCCCCATTACAGAAGGCGATGCCAAAGGATTTCTTGTCATCCCTTGCATAATGGCACCTGATACAGCTAAAAAGGCTCCCACTAATGCTGCAGAGAAAGCGCGGGGCAAGCGCAGCTCTTGAATCACTTGATGTGAGGTAAGATCAGGATTGAAATGAAAGACTGCCTGCCAGACAGTCGCAAGCTCAATATCTGTTGTTCCATATGAGACAGACAGACCAAGAGAAAAAATCAATAAAATAATCGCAGCAATATTAAGGATAATTTTTATTGGGCTCGAATGATTAATAAATGATAGCATTGCTCTCTCCTGTTTCTACTTTTGTTGTTAATCGTATAGTTGTGAATTGACTTAGTAAATGAAAATGATTATCATTAACATAGAAATTATAACATAAAGGAGAAATACATATGAACTCTATTAAAAAATTTCGTTTACTATTTTTCAGTATAATTTTCGGATTACTGATGATTATCTCTGCATGCGGAAAAAATAGTGACGAAACAACTGAATCAGAGAAAGAGAACTCGAAAGATACTTCAGAAGTAACAGTCGAATCTGCAATGGGTGATGTGACCATCCCTTCTGGTGTAGAAAGAATAATGGCTCCTTTCCATGAAGATGCGCTATTAGCCTTAGGTGTTACTCCTGTTGCGAAATGGGCGATTGGTGAAACAGTTCAAACTTACTTAGAAAAAGATTTAAAAGATGTACCAAGCATTGAATGGAATCTCCCATTAGAGCAAGTACTTGACCACGAGCCTGAACTTCTTATTTTAGAAAATAATATGGACGGCTATGAAGGATCATACGAAGAATATAATAAAATTGCCACAACATACGTGATGACAGAAGAAACGCAAGCAGATTGGCGGAAACAAATTGAAACCTTTGGAAAGATCCTTGGTAAAGAAGATGCTGCTAAAAAGGCATTAAGTGATTATGAAGCAAAGGTTACAAAGGCAAAGGAACAAATAAAAGGAGCAATTGGAGACGAAACAGTTGCTGCTATCTGGGTAGTCGGCAATCAATTCTTCTTATTTGAAAACAACCGTCACAGTGCCGATGTGGTATACAACGAGCTAGGTATCAATCAACCAACACTTATAAAAGAACTTGGAGACGCTGAAAGCTCCCAATGGAATCCTCTTTCTGTTGAAAAACTTTCAGAGCTTGATGCAGATCATGTTTTCCTATTAGCTTTAGAAGGCGAGCAGGGAATTGAAACACTAAACAATAGTGCTGTATGGCAAAGTACCCCTGCCGCTCAAAATGGAAATGTCCACATCCTAAACGATGCAAGTAACTGGACAAACAAAGGCCTGCTAGCCTCCAAAAAAACAATTGATGACCTAGTGAAAACTCTAGTAAAATAATTACTATACAAAGCTGCTTCCAAATAGGAAGTAGCTTTTCGTGCTTTAATGTGGTGGGGGACAGTCCCCCACCACATTAAAGCACGAAAGAATGTGTCTATTTTTTTAATGAAAATGATTATCATTGACTATTAGATTAAAAGGAAATACAATAATGGTAAATATATTGGGAATAGTAAATATGAACAGGCTGTTTTTATGCACGACGTAGAGGAGAGATTCCAATGCAATCCTTATCAGCAAAGGGCTTAACACTTGGTTATGGGGAAACCATTATAATTGATAATCTAGAAATAGAGATTCCGAAAGGTGAAATCACTGTTTTCATCGGCGGGAACGGCTGCGGAAAATCTACACTACTGCGCTCATTAGCTCGTCTCCTTAAGCCACAAAATGGTAGTATTCTTTTAAATGGACAGGACATTGCAAAGATGAAAACGAAGGATGTCGCGCAAAAGCTTGCTATATTACCACAAAGCCCTTCAACACCCGAAGGATTAACCGTTTATGAACTGGTAAAGCAAGGGAGACACCCCTACCGTGGACTAATCAAACCTTGGTCTAAAGCAGATGAAGACGCCGTTATTGAAGCACTGAAAGCAACGAATATTCTAAGCTTAAAGGATCGAACGGTTGATTCATTATCCGGCGGCCAGCGGCAGCGTGCATGGATTGCATTAACGTTAGCACAAAACACGGATATTATCCTATTAGATGAACCTACTACCTATTTAGATATGACACATCAAATTGAAATTTTAGATTTATTGTTCGATTTAAATGAAAAACACAAACATACAATTGTCATGGTATTACATGACTTAAACCTTGCCAGCAGATATGCCCATCATATAGTGGCAATTAAAGAGAAAAAAATCTATGCTCAAGGAAAGCCGGAGGACATTATTACGAGCGAATTAGTCCACGATGTCTTTCAAATGAAATGCAATATTTCCTGCGATCCTATTTTTGGAACACCCATGTGTATACCACACGGAAAAGGCCGCTCACTGCATTCACAACATTCTAAAGCAACAGCCAAGCTGTCTTAATTAAAATAGCTGCAAGATATTTATCATGCAGCTATTTTAATTAAGACTTTTTCTTTTTCTCTATAATAGTTCTTCCCCTAAAGATTCTATGCAAACGAATTCAAAAAACTGTGGCAATTGTGGGCTTTACTTCATAGATTATAAGGACACCAATTGATTCTATCCTCACAAAAAAAAATTTACTCCCTTGATGCAAAGCTTTTGGAGAAAAGTTAGATATTTAAGGAGAGCAAAGATGGGAAACTTTAAAGACTTTTTGCATGAAGGATTCTTTTATAAGCTTTATGTTCCGAGTGGTCCCACAAACGAAAGTCTGCCAATGGTCGTCATGCTTCATGGATGTGACCAGGATCCTGATCAATTTGCTGAAGAAACCAACATGAATCAACTTGCTGAAAAAGAACATTTCATCGTCCTTTACCCGACGATGAAACGAATCTATAATCCTCTATTTTTAGACCCTCATAAATCGAATCCCGCCGGATGCTGGAACTGGTTCTTAGATGAAAACCAACATCGTGGAGAAGGACTGCCTAAAAGCATTGTTAACCTAATGCGTGATGCAGAAAAGAAACTAAAAAAAGACAGCTTGTCTATTGATTGGACGAAGGTTTTTGCAGCTGGCTTTTCCTCTGGCGGAGCAATGGCCAGTATCTTAGGTGTAACTTATCCTGATCTGTTTAGCGGCATTGCTGTATGTTCCGGATTACCATATGATGCGGCGAATACAAATTTATGGAAGGATCCTTGGAATATAGCGGCTGAAATGGTCATGAGAAACGGGGTAAGAGACCCCTATAAATGTGGCATGAATGCCTTTCTCGAAATGCAAAAGGCATATAGCGAAACCTGCATAAAAAGAAGAATTCCACTGATTGTTTTTCACGGTACAAATGATTTAACCGTCCATCCTAAAAATGCGAATCAGATTATCATTCAATGGAATCAGGCACATTTTCTCTTTGATGGCAGTAAAGGCCATGTGAATACCGCACCTGCCTCTGTAAAAATCGAAACAATGAATAATGGCAGACGATATTCTCAGCATAGCTATTCCGATAATAACGAATTACCTGCCATTGAATTGTACTTGATACACGATATGGAACATGTGTGGTCAGGGGGAAATAAATCTGGTAAATTTACTGACCCGCTCGGTCCAGATGCATCATCCATCATTTGGGATTTTTTCAAAGGTACCTTCGTCACATAGCAATGGTTTTTCTTCTACGCTTTGATAAAATTTCATATTAGAATAATAGTGCAGGACACCATCCCATTAGTGGATGGTGCCCTGCACTGTTATCGCTGATTTCTGCTAGAAACACCTATTATCATACATTTACACGTAGTCTTCTAAAAAAAGGATCTCCCGATTTAGTGGAAGATCCTTTTTACTATTATGCTAAACGGAATTTGTTTGTTTTTAGCTTATCAAGTGCAACTAAGAATTCGTCATTTAGTACTTTAATATGAGTTCCTTTCATCCCTAAAGAACGTGATTCAATAACACCGGCACTCTCTAATTTACGAAGTGCGTTGACAATCACTGAGCGAGTAATCTTCACACGGTCCGCCACTCTTGATGCAACCAATAATCCTTCTTTTCCTTGAAGCTCATCAAAGATATGTTCAACTGCTTCCTGCTCGCTGTAAGAAAGTGAATTAATGGCCATTTGAACAATTGCTTTCCTGCGTGCTTCAACTGCAAGCTCTTCGGCTTGTCCGCGCAGAATTTCCATGCCTACTACGGTTGCACCATACTCTGCTAGGATTAAATCATCATCTTCAAATGGAGTTTCGATTCTGCCAATGATTAACGTTCCAATTCGTTCTCCCCCGCCAATAATTGGGACAATCGTTGTCACTGCATTTTTGAATAAATCTTTATTTTCCACCGGGAATACTGAATGACTATTATCCACATCAAGGTTTGAAGATGTTTCTTTGATGTTCAATAAATTCTTTGTATACTCCTCTGGAAAACGTCGATCTTCTAACATTTGTTTAATTCGCTCATTCTCAATTTCTTGATTAATTGAAAACCCTAACAATTTTCCTTTTAAACTGATAATAAATGTATTAGCTTGAATAATTTCACTTAATGTATCAGACATTTCCTTGAAATTAACAGATTTTCCTGCAGTTGTTTGTAATAAAGCATTGATTTGTCTTGTTTTAGATAATAAGTTCATTGTATTTTCCCCCGATTATATTCCTGTTAAATTTTGTATTTATCTTATCCCAAAGTATGTGAAATAGTTACGATCTATTAATTGCAAAGTAGATTAATAAAAATAATTACTTCCCTTCAATTGAATCTATATGAAAACATAAATCAATTTTAATTCATTTAATATATTCAACTAATGATAAAAGTCACAGTTTTTCGTGTAAATGTGAATATTTTATTAATTATTATTTTTTAAGCAAAAATTATTGAGTGAATATTTAACAATATTGACCGTTTCTGACATCTCCGTTTCTATTGATAAACGAATCATCCTCTTTTTTAAATTAAGCCAATCGGCTGCTGCTAGCCTTTAATTTTTCCAGTGCAGGCAGAAATTTATCATTTAATACGCGAATATGTGTCCCTTTCATTCCTAGTGATCGAGATTCAATCACACCAGCACTCTCTAGCTTACGGAGTGCGTTGACAATAACGGAGCGAGTAATTTTGACTCGGTCTGCAATCCTGGATGCCACTAATAGTCCCTCTTTACCGTTTAGTTCCTCAAAGATATGTTCAATCGCTTCCTGCTCACTGTAGGATAATGAATTGATGGCCATTTGAACTATTGCCTTACTCCGGGCTTCAACTGCAATTTCTTCTGTTTTTTCACGAAGAATTTCCATTCCGACAACGGTTGAACCGTATTCTGCCAGGATTAAATCATCATTTTCAAATGGATTTTCGGTTCTTGCTAAAATTAATGAGCCTAATCGCTCTCCGCCACCGATAATGGGAACAATTGTTGTAAAACCATTGTTAAATAACGACTTGTTTTCTTCTGGAAAAACAGAGTATTCACTTTGTATATCAAGATTTGATGAAGTTTCTTGAATTTCCAAGATAGTATCCGTATAGGTTACAGGAAATTGATTAGATAGAAGGATTTGCTTTAGACGTTCATTTTCAATATCCTGATAAACAGCAAACCCTAGAAGATTTCCTTTGAGTCCTACAATATATATATTTGCATTCATAACATCACATAGTGTACTTGACATTTCATTAAAATTCACAGTCTTTCCAGCTGTTGATTGTAATAAAGAATTAATTTTTCTTGTTTTGGATAATAAATTCATATGATAATTTCCTCCTAAATGACAATCATTCATTTATTATCCACCAGTATTAATAGTTAAATATAATCACCATCTGATGAATTTGTTATGAATTATGTCCTTTGTTATAAAACCAATTTTAAATCAATTGATAAATTGGATTGATGATAAAAGTCACAACTTTTTAGGTAAATGTGAATATTTTATTAATTTTCAATATGCTAACAAAATAATTTGCAGCTTTTATCAACTTCATCCTGACACTTATCCCACTTTTTACACATAAGATATCGAAATCACAGGTTGAGGGGGTGAAAGGAGGATGGGATTATTTATCAATCACCATGATAATCATCCTTCTATCTATAAAAATAATGATTCACCAAAGGAACCGAATCAAGAAATGGTCAGGTGTAATTCCATTTCCGTTATGCTACAGGAGCAGCAAAAAGTGAACAGGGAATTGAGAAAATCAATTGAAGAAATGAAACCACGCTACAATAAACTCCAAAGAACGATGATGACACAGAGTAATCATATAAAGAAACAAATCCATGATCTTAAAAGAAGCTATTACCATCATGAGGATTTTGAACATGAAATGATTCAATCACTGCAGGCATTGAATGAAAAAAATGGATATCTGCAGGAAAGTATTGACAGTGGAAGTCAAATGAATCATTCTATTCGAGAGCAAATGAATAGTGTGCTTGAATCGGATCAGGAAATGGCTGCCCGGCTAGAAAAAAATGAGGCTGCCATTCAACAGCTATCCTTAAAGGTAAATGAGCAGCTTACACTTCATAAAGAAACAACCGTAAAGCAAGAGGATTTTCAAAGGGATGTTTTGAAGCGGCTTGATAAGCAGGAAGCATTAACAGAGAAAATCTCTCGGCAATTGAATCATATCCGCTCGATTATTTTCGAACGAACAAATTATATAGCAAGTAAATTAGAAAATGGATATAAACTGACTTCTTCCTATGTTTACAAGCTAATGAATGGGTCTGAGCAGCCTTTGGAATTTACACTGTTAAACGATAAAAAGCGTGAAAAGCACAAACCAATCGATTAATAAAAAAAAGAGGACTCATCATCCCTGGATGAAACGTCCTCTCAATAAAATACCATTTACAATTTACAATTCCTTCAGCCTGTAAACTGTTTTCGCTGCAACTAAATCAGCTGTATTCTTGCGATATTCTTGATAATGCACTGTTTCATTATGGATTTCAACTGCCTGTAAATCCTTCCAAATTTCATATAAAACAAACGTCTGGTCTTCAATAGATTGATGAATGGTGTATTGGATACAACCTGCTTCCTCCGTTGAACCCTTTTGTACCTTTTTTAGTTCAGCTAACAGCTGTTCCTCATAACCCTCTTTTGATTTCAATACAGCAGTAACAATAATTTGAGTCATTTCATTACCTACTTTACTAATTATTTAGCTATGTATTGATCTTTTACTTAATTCCCGTTTTACATTGAGGACAGGTTACCTCCTGCACATGCTTGAATTTAATTTTTTTAAAATCCTGTTTATTTTTCGTATAAAAATAATGGTACGGGAATTTACATATGCAGATTTGTTCATCCTTGACAACATGTACTAAATGATCTTTTGTACTATAAATAGTTGGTAAAAACATATTCACCCTTCTTAGTATGTATTAGGCAAATTAGAAAAGTGAGTTCTCAATTATTAACTTCATTGCAACCCGGCTGCCGTGGCATGTCCATGCTTTAGGCCCGTGGCTTTGCGTCTTTTACTTTCGTAAAATTTGCCCTTTATTATCATACCATAAAGGAGCTGGATGGTTGGTATTTTATTGAAACATTCTTAAAACACAATAAAGCCTTCTCACTGACCGCGATTATTTTTCCGGCTTCTCTTCATGGTAGAATTCTTCATCATGTTCGATGACGATATATTCTTCCTCTGTTTGTTTTGTGTCAGGATTAATAAACTCCTTCGTAACCAATAATGCAACATCGCTTTGGATATCCTTGGCACCCCAGATACGGATGATTTTTGTTTTATCTCCATTATAAAATACGGTTTCAACGGTCAATACCTCGTCCGTTTCTTCTTCCTTAGATTCAACGTGCACAAAGGCCTGAAGAAATTGGACTTGCTCGTTATTCTTATCAAGAAAATTCATCAGAAACGTTAAATATTTCGGAAAATCTACTAGCTGTTCTCCAAAGAAATACGCTCCCAGTTCGTCTGGATTCGTTGTGTGAAATAATAGCTTTTGCATTGTTTTTTCTCCCTTGTCATCTATAAAATATGTTCACGGCCTACCAAACATAATACATTTATTTAATAATTGATTCTCCATTCAATATACTAAGCCTATTTAGTATTATACCAGTTCAATAGAGCGATTCCAAAAAAAGTCCAGAAAACCATGAGTATACCTGCCATGATATGCACACCTGAATGATTACTTGCTTTCGTGAACGATCCACTTGTATGAGTGAATAGATTTTCGTATAGTAAGGTTACTTAAAAGTTTTACTGGAGACATTGTATAATTAGTAGAAAAGAGGCTGAGTATGCACCCATTTACCGAAAGGGCGATTGCAATCATCAGATCCATTCCGTATGGTAAAATAATGACATATGGTCAAATTGCAGCCCTAGCAGGAAGTCCAAGAGGAGCCAGGCAGGTTGTACGAATTCTCCATTCCATGAGCGATTCTCATATGCTGCCGTGGCATAGAGTGGTGAACGCAAAAGGTGAAATTGCCATCAAAGATGAAGAAACACACTACCTACAAATGTCACTTCTTAAAAAAGAAGGAATTATTGTAGACGAACATCATCGAATTAATTTGAAGCAGTACAGGCATGATGATCAAGAACATAGGAGAGGCTAAACTTGGATAGTACAAAAATTCATCAAACGATGACGGTAGAAAAAGGCTCCAATCTGTACAACGCAATTGAAAAGGTTGGTACAGTACAAAAGTATCGAAAAGGGGAAATGATCTATTTTCAAGATGATGCAGCCAGTGAGTTTTATTTAATCAAATCAGGTCGTGTCCGACTTTTTCTTACTTCAACAGAAGGCAATGAAATCACCTTGAAATTATTAGGACCGAATATGATTTTTGGTGATGCCTCACATCTCAGCCATACTCCCCGATTAACTTCAGCCAGCACTGTGACAGATGTGGAATTGTTAACGGTTAATATAGACCGGCTGCTCTCATATATGACCCTTAATCCAAGCTTAATGATCGAGCTGTATTCCTTAATGGCGCAAACCATCCGCCTGCTCTCCATCCAGGTTTATAGCATGGCGTTTTTATCATCCGACAAAAAGGTCGCTCATATATTAGTCCAATTGGGCACTTATTTTAAACAAACAGAATATGACCCACAGTATTCAATCGATTATACTCATCAGGAAGTATCGGAGCTAATAGGCATCGCAAGAGTCACAACAACCAAGATTCTCAAACAATTTGAAAGACAAGGCTGGATTTCCCTTGGATACCACAATATCACGGTCCATAATGAAAATTCCTTAAAGCAGTATTTACTTTCTTAATTAGGACAATATAATAAAATAAAAAGGGCTTTCCGATCCGAGTTCGGCAAAGCCCTTTTTTATCTTTTCATAAGAATACCCTAGTTACACTTTTAGCTTAAGAGCAAAAGCGGCTGATTGGACGGATAGTTAAAATATTGACGAACTGTCAGCGAGATGCCTTTTGCAATGGTCGTTGCCATTGTATAGATAAGATGCAGGTCGGTCAGAAAAAGCGAGCGAGTTTCTGTTGGGACATTTTTCAACACGACCCCCATCACACTGCAGTCACCAACCAACGGCAGATTGTTTCCCAAGCCTGCTCCAGGACGTAAAGCCTCATCACGAACCATAATTGAATTTAACGTTTGTTCAGTGCCCAATACACTATCAATAGCAACTACAAAGCTCTTGTCAGGTAAGGATATCTGCGCTAGCTCAGACTTAAGAGTTGCTGCATCTAAAGGATATTTTAATGTTCCTGAAACGGTTATGTGGTTTGTATATAACCCCTCCAATAGCGTACCGACAAATGGACCGAGGCTGTCCCCATTTATTTTATTAGAACCAATTCCCACCACATAAATATGTTCGGTTCCTTCTGGTATTAAAGAAAACAAGCGATCCCTTATGAAGAATGGGGCTAATTTATGATTATAGGGAATAATCCTTTCCACTCCACTAGCTTTTCTTGTCTCATAACTTAGGGTACTCATTCTTCCTCCAGCTCCTCTATGTAGGGGTTTCTAAATCATTTAACTATTCTTACTATTAATTTAACAATAGAATAGTGCATTTCGACAAGAACTAACTCATTAAAATTTACATTTATTATAATTTGCTGTGTTAATGTACAGTGTTAATTTTTGTTAGTAGGTTGATTGTAGTGGAAGGCACAAAGACTCCTCGAAAATTCTATCGAATTTTCTCGTGCGTGGGCGGATTCAGGGAAGCTATTCAATGTCCTGCGGGAGAAGCGAGACAGTCGAGACCCCGCAGACACGAAGTGTCGAGGAGGCTCGGCGGTCGCCCG
>NZ_JBHZRC010000026.1:0-13956 GCF_043641075.1 Niallia oryzisoli
TACATGAAGTAAACTGGGGTATTTTTGTTCTTCCGAAAGGAAAACCTTTCGACAATATTATCTATTACACCAGGCACATTAAAAGTCATTCCTTTTCATCGTCCCAGGAATGATAGATAATCCATCTCCATCCTGTTTGAAAGACATAAAAATATAAGAACCATCTGTTCCGTACCATACATAATTTTGTTGAATTTCCTTTTGATCATTCAAAAACTCAAATGTAAGTACACCTTCTCCTCCGAGGATAGCAGAAACTAACTCAAAACTCATATTGTCTTCTAATTTATTAAAGTTCTCATCTGTTACTTGAGGATATCTATTTATATATATTTCGTGCCCAAACGAATAACTTTTCTGTATAACTGCTTGATCTTGATCTAATCTCAAATTGATTGAACCGTCTGGATTTGATAGTTCATAATAATCACCTTCTGGTGCATCAAGATGCTTCAATTTTAATTCCTGTCCAAACAATTTCTCCAGTTCTTCCCGTGTCGTTTCCCCCACCTTGATGGCCAAAAACTTTTCGTGAGTGATAGTAGGTTCCCCATAACCATTTACAGCCTCTAAAGGAATATCTGCATCTATATACCCTTCACTAGCTAAGTTTTGCACAACCTTTGTTAATTCAGCACGTGTAATAGTATCGTTTGGTTTGAATGTACCATCTGGATATCCCTTCACAATCCCTTTTTCTTGCGCCCAATGAACTGCATTTTCGTACCATGCCCCGGCTACAACATCCTTAAATGATCCATTCGCTGCACTTACAGTAAGTGTTGCACCACCGATGATGAGTGCAGTTGAAAACCCTAAGACAAAACCTTTCACCGTTTTACTATGCATCTTTTCTCTCCCCCTAGGATTTTTCTACTCTTTAAAACAATCCTAGCATATATTCCTATTAAAAGTTCCAATTATTACAATAAATATAAAAAATTTACATAATGAGAGTAACAGAAGAAAAATGCATATTTACAGCTCTTAAATTTTGACACCCTTAGTTTAGGATAATTATTTTTGATTAAAGGTATGCCATAGGGACGGGTTCCATGGCTTAAATAATCTAAACCGCGGGACCCGTCCCCCTGGCTCGCCACTAAACATTTTGTGAAACAAGATTATTCGGGGAGTGACAGGCACGTGCCACACGTTCTACTTCCTCCGCCACTTTCTCATGTACCTCCGGTTCTAGTGGATCTGGTACGAGATCTCCATGTTTTGTACAGGAAGCAATGGCTTCAGCTGCAGCGACAAGCATCTCGTGGTTCACTACTTTACTTTTAGCATTAAGAGCTCCTCTAAAAATCCCTGGGAACCCAAGAACGTTGTTAATAGAGCGTCCATCTGCAGCATAGGCAGCACCAGCTTCTAATGCCGCCTCAGGCTCAATTTCTGGTCTAGGGTTGGATAAAGCTAGAATGACTTGTCCTTCTTTGACAAACTCTTTTTTAATAAGACCAGGAACCCCTGTTGTGGCAATCACAATATCAACCTTCTCCATTAGCTCTTCAATGTTTAATGAAATTTGTCCACCATATTCTTTTAAACGATTCATGGCCATTTCTGACTTGTCCGTTCCATAAACAGCTTGAACACCATAGGCCATAAACATACGACAAATCGCAATGCCAGCAGCGCCAAGGCCAATTTGTCCTATTTTTGCTTCTTTCAAGTCAATGCCTGCGCTCTTGCAAGCGGAAAGAACTGCTGCAAGTGTAACAACTGCGGTACCATGTTGATCATCATGCATAATAGGGATGTTTAATTCTTCTTTTAAACGGTCCTCCACTTCAAAGCAATGGGGTGAACCAATATCTTCAAGAAGAATTCCCCCAAATCCAGGTGCGATATGTTTCACGGTACGAATAATTTCTTCTGGATCTGCTGTATCAAGTAAGATTGGCACAGCACTAATTCCTGCCAGCTGGTCAAAAAGCGCAGCCTTCCCTTCCATAACAGGCATCCCTGCAACAGGACCAATATTTCCAAGTCCAAGAATGGCTGTTCCATCGGTTACAATCGCTACAGTGTTACTAATCGTTGTATAGATTTCAGCTTTATCTGGTTCTCTTTGAATAAGGCTACATACATCAGCAACGCCTGGTGTATACACACGTCGCAGTTCTGCTAGAGACCTGATTGGCATCTTACTCTTCATGGCAATCTTCCCACCTTCATGTGCCGAGAGAACCTCGTCTGAAACCGTATGAAGCTTAATGCCCGCTTCTAACCCTTCAACAGCTGTAATCACATCATTTAACTGTTCTTCTGTGTCTACTTGTACCGTAATATCACGCATGGTATAGGTTGGACCCACTTTTACGGTTTTCACTTCACCGATGTCGCCCCCTACAAGACCAATCGCTGTTGCAACTTTTCCTAGATTTCCTGGAACATTTGGTGTTTCAATCATAAGTGTACGAATCATAGGTTTAGTAATCATTTGCTGCTTTCTCTCCTTTAAAATAGTGCCAGGCACTCCCCGAATTTTCTCGTTTCACATTTTTGTTTCACGGAGTGCTGATGTACTAACGTGATTCATCTTTCTAACAATACTTCCTCCTCTGCCCCTTCATAATAATCCAGAATACTGTTCAAATTCACAAACTCCGGCGGGGTGGCATACGGATTTTTGTTCATATGATAGCTGCTCCACTGATAATGTTCGGGCAACTTGATTGTTTTGGCTCTACTGGGTTTAAATGAACATAGCCACTTACCTCTAGCATTCCTTCTTTTCCCTAATCCGAATACTAAAATACAAAATAATAGGTCATCTATTCGAAAAACTGTACTATGAATAAAATATAGTCGAAAGTAGGTTTATACAACAAAGGAGAGCAGTTTATTCATTCAACTGCTCTCCTTTCAATTTATCAACTTATGCTTATCAATAATAATTTCATGGAACATTTTGTGAAACAAGATTATTCGGGGAGTGACAGGCACTCACCCGATGATGGCGGTTACTCTCCTGGGACGTTCACTTGGAAAGTAACGCCGAACTTGTCCTTTACTTGCCCGTACAAGGGGCTCCAATCTGTTTTCTGAAGGGGCATAATGACTTGTCCACCATCTTCCAAAGCAGCAAAGATTTCTCTAGCTCTAGCCTCTTCTTTAGGATGGATGGCCATTTGGATTGAATTGCCTGGCTGATAAGGCATGCCTTCGTAGGTATCGCTAAACATGAGATCTGCTTCTCCTACTTTCAAGTGTGCATGCATCACGCGATCCTTCATGTTTTCCGGCAATGGATAATTCGGGTCCGCCGGCATATCTCCGAACGTCATGATACCCATTACTTTCCCGCCAAGCGCTTTCTCGTAAAAATGGACTGCTTCCCTCGTGTTACCATCAAAAATCAAATACGGGTTTAAATTAATTGACATCATTTAACAGCTCCTTAGTTCTAATGTTTTTACAATGCTTACTCAATTTCCAAGTGGTGGTAATCAAAACTATTATTACCATAAGCATATTCTATAGTACAGAACGTGTGTTCGTCAAAATAGCAAATGAGTGCCAGGCACCCCCCGAAAAATCTCGTTTCACAATTTGTTTCACGGAGTCCCTTTCTACTAACGACGTGATTCATCCTCTTGACAATACTTCCTCCGCTTCTCCTCCTCTGACCCTTCATAATAATCCAAAATACTGTTCAAATTCACAAACTCCGGCGGGGTGGCATACGGATTTTTGTACAAATGATAGCTGCTCCACGGGTAATGTTCAGGCAGCATAACCATTTTGGCCTTGACTGGATTCTCGTGAATATATCGGCTTACCTCGAGCATTCCTTCCTTGTCCACGATAACTTTATCAAAGTAGCGTTTTTCGAAAACATGACCGGTTAAGCAGTACTTTGTATTATAGTAGTTGGAATAACGTTTATTGATTAGGCCCATCACTTTTGAAATCGGGACTTCTTTTGAACGCAATTGAAGATGGTAGTGGTTGGTCATGAAGCAATAGGAGGCTAATTCGAAGGGGATCTTTTCATGTAGCTGGTGTAAAATGTGGAGGAATGCTTCAAAATCCTCTGTATAGAGAAAAAGTGGGTCCCTCCTATTTCCGCGGCTAACGATATGATAGTAATGATTGAATACCCAAATTCTTTTCTTACGTGGCATTTACTATTCCCTCGCAATCACTTGTTGTTTGGTTGACTAATTATTCCTAATAGCATGGCTTCCAAAAGACTAGGTTTAGGGAAAAAAACTACTGTACTTGCCCTTCTGGACTCAATATGTCGAACAACAAATGCCCTCTGCACCGGAAGCCCCGTCCCTTTAAACAGATACTTAAAACAATTACAGCATATAAATCACCTATTCTATTATTGAGTAATTTATGGATAAGGATTATTATATTCCATTACTACTGAAGGAAAAAAATGCGGCAAGAAGGAAGATCTAGAGGCCCAGCATTAGGTGTAAAACACGGAGATTTATTATTCTATTTTCGATCATCTATTCTATTTTCCTTCCTGCTTCTTAAAGATTTTGTTACAGAAAAGGAAAAGTTACCCGTGGAACTATTTGTGAAACGAGAAAAATCGGGGAGTGACAGGCACTGCCCCGATGAATATATATTATTGAACTGTTTCTGGTTGTGTTTCTAAAATTGTTGTCATTTCAGCTTCTGTTAACGGAGCATCAGTACTTGTGTTAGCCTCTAATTCAGATTGAAGTCTTTCAATATCAGCATTTGCTGCAGTTAATTGCGCTTCTAGGTCATCAATTCTTTTAGCGAGTGTTTCACCGTTAGTATTTGCTGTTGCTACCTCTGTTTCTAATGTATCAATTTGCCCATTTAAATCTTCAATATTGCCTTGTAAAGAAGCAATCGTTTGATCGTCTTCGAGACCAGCAGCAGTAAGCGCGCTAACTTCACCTTTTAAATTATCTCGTAAAATTTTTAATTCATTTATTTTGTTAACTAATCGAGTTTCATTCATTTCGTATAAACCCAAATCACTAGCTTGCTCTTGGATTGTTGAAATGGCATGATCAACAGTATCCTTTCCATTCCAAGTAGTTAAAGCACCTAAAGTAATTGCCCCAGTTAAAACTGTTGCGCCAGTAATTTTCAATAAGAATGGGAAAGTTGCCATATATATGATTCCTCCAGTAAGTTGAGTAATTTTATGATTAGGTTTGCGGTGATAAATTCACGGAATTATTCTAAGTAAACAGATGTTTTTTGTTGGAAAAAATAAAAAATAAATGGTTCCCTATTTCTTCTCCTGATTAACCCGTGAAACTATTTGTGAAACAAGAAAAATCGGGGAGTGACAGGCACTGCCCCATTTAATCCACTTTCTTTGCCCCTAAATAACGAGCTTTCCAATAAGAATTATTCATATCTGTAATGGTGACCCCCGTAGAAGTTCCAGCATGAATAAATTTATTGTCGCCGATATAGATCCCAGCATGAGATGGTCCTTCTTTATAGGTTGTAAAAAAGACAATGTCACCCTTTTGTGGCGTAGAAACAGGCGTCCCTACGTTCCAAATAGTTTCAACGGTACGAGAGATCGATACACCTTGTTTATTGTATACGTAGTTTAAGAAACCAGAGCAATCAAAGCCGGAAGGTGTGTTTCCCCCCCATACATACGGAACACCCATGTATTTCTTTGCTTCAGCGATTAACGCATCTGCATTTAGTGTTTTTGCTGCTTCAGGAGTGGGAACCGATGTATCTTCGGATGTAAATTTCAACACTTGTCCAACATAAATGGTGTCACTTGCCAAGTTGTTGTAAGACTTCAATTGTGTAACTGTTAATCCATAAGTTTTGGCGATTAGAGATAAGGAATCACCTGACTTCACTGTATAGGTTTTAACATTCTGATCGACAACAGGGGACTGCTCAACAGGAGACTCAACAGGGCTACCTGATACCTTCAGCATCTGACCGATTTTAACCGTATCTGAAGTAAGACCATTTAAAAATTTTAAGGATGTCACCGTTGTGCCATATTTTTTAGCGATTAAGGACAGACTATCACCTGATACAACCATATAAGTTCCATTTTCCTGAGGCGCTACCGGTATTGGTCCTGTTGAATCTGTTGAACCGCTATTCGGCACATTCAATACTTGTCCAATTTTGATAACGTCAGAAGTTAAGTGATTAATAGATTTTAATTCAGAAATCGTTATGCTGTAATTCTTTGCAATGAGAGAAAGGCTATCACCTGACTTGACTCTGTAAGAGTCATAGGTAATGTGTGAATGTGGAGTAATCAATGAAAGTTCTTGACCAACATGGATTGTATTTGAAGTGAGGTTATTCCAATTCAATAGCTCTTGAACTGAAATATTATTGGTTGAAGCGATTTTCCAAAGTGTATCACCCGATTGGACTTTGTAATTCAATTCATGTGCAGATGCTTGGGCAGAATAAGACGTAAATAAAATTCCAACAGAAGCAGCCACCACGAATAGTTGTTTTTTCAAGAAACCCTCTCCTTTGGTTATCAAGTTGTTTGTAATAGTTTGTAGCACTGAAATGAATTGTAACTTGATAACAAAAGAACTCCTACCCCAAAAAATTGGAAATAATAAAGTTGAAATCGATCCAGATGAATAATGAACAGGAATGTTCCCATTTCATAAGGGATTGTCTTTTTTACTTTTGGCGAATGTGTTTTGTTGGAAAAAAGATGGGATAATTTAAGACTTGAAATGTGGTGATCAAAAAGTTTGGACAAAACAAAAAGGAACTTGTTTAAGTCCCCTTCCCAAAATCTTCTTATGAATAGTTTTATTCCCACATGAGAATATTTTCTTCTACGGCCCTCGAGTTCCATCAAACAAACTAAGAAATATATCAACTATCTGTGGATCAAATTGTGTCCCTTTGTTTTTATGTATCTCGTTTAATATAAATTCTTGATCAAGATGATCTCGATACACACGTTGCGAATACATGGCGTCAAAGGTATCAGCTACTGCAACGATTCGAGCAAATAATGGAATTTCTTCGCCTTTTAATCCTTTTGGATAACCCTTTCCATCGTATCGTTCATGATGATATAAAACGATATCTAATATCCCCTTTTGCTTAAAATTTGTAACGTGTTTTATGATGTCATAACCAATAGTAGGATGGGTTTTTATAATATCAAATTCTTCATCGGTTAACTTCCCCGGCTTGTTCAGGATATGCTCAGGGATACCAATTTTTCCAATATCGTGTAGTAATCCTCCAATGTGGATGATTGAACATGAATCTTTAGTAAGCTTCATTTTTTTTGCTATTTCTAAAGAATATTTTGCAACATTTTCAGAATGATGGGCTGTATAAGGATCTCTGGAATCTAATGCATTAGCGAGCGCTTTTGTTAATTCTAACTGACCCTCTTTGACTATTTGAACATACTTCATTAACCCAGCCGAAATAAATGTGATTAAAAGATAGGTTAACGAATGAATAAAAATGGTATTTACAATGGATAAAGAACCTGAATCCGGTATAAATAAACACCTACAAACTACCACGATTTCAGTAAATACGATTAAAATCCATGGTTTATTGTAGTAACCGATACCTAAAAATATAACGGAGATAATATAAAACACATAAAAATAACTGTCATTCTGAAGAAGGAGGCGATTATAAAAAATGACACTAAAGAGTAAAATGGCAAAAAAACCGTATCGAAAGTATACTGGATGACTTAGCCATTTATTTAATAAATTAAATATAATACCCTCCTCCTTCCATTTGTTACATAACAACTAAGATCAACAATAATGATTCAACCCTATTTTAATTTGTCTGAATCATGGAATTTTATCCCTTAAAAGATATGAATGATGTTAAAAACGTACAGATAGAGGTTATATTTTTGGGGTATTTTATCAATTATATTTGCGAGTGTTGCAAAAAAATAAACTATTGACGATTAGTTCGATTTAATGGATTTCAATTTTTTCTTTAATATTTTTTAAAGGTTTTTTTTATTTAATGGGTTCCAATATTCCTTTGATGCTAGAAAAATATAAAGGATGAAAAATCGGCGAGTGACAGGCACTGCTCGATTTTTAGTAATAATATCCCCCAACTCCGTATATGATTGCATGAGGAAAAAAAATGGGGGAGCCTTTCCCTTATATCCAAAAGGAGAAATGGGAAATGGAAATAGCCTTTTGTAAAAATTGTGGTGAAAAGCTTGAGGAATCAATAGAATTCTGTCCTGCTTGTGGATCCCCAGTTACAGAGGAGAACGCTATACCTTCAAATACTGAAGTGACTTATATTGAGACAAGAACCAAGGTCCCTGTTTCTTTTAAACGGAAAGTCATTTACAGTATTGTTGGTGCAATAGCATTACTAATCATAGGAGCTCATTTAATGATTAGTCATTTGATAGATAGTGACAGACATTTGCAAAAAATATTTAATGCAATTGTAGATGAAAATGGAGCAGATTTATTAGAAGAATTGAGTATTTCCAAAGGTCTCATTTATGATAAATCATCCTTTGCATCCTATCTAAAAGCAGATAATCCCCAAGGACTCCACAATGATTTGCAAAATGCAGTCGAACAGGTAAAGAAAACAGGACTTACTGAGGTTGTTACTAATCAAGATGGCAATGAATTATTCAGAGTTAAAAATGAATCCTTCCTCTTCTTCTATTCAAAAATAATCATCGAACCAATACCATCTACATTACGAATTGATACTGATTTATCTAACTCAGAACTGACGATCGCTAACCAAACTTATCCTTTGAACGGAAAGCCCTTGACTATTAAAAATATCCTACCCGCGGAATATGAAATGCATTTGAAGGGGAAAAATGAATATTTTGAATCAGAAGTGAAAATGAAAGTGAAAGACAATGAATTTGGTGATAACAATGCGATAGAACTAAAAACAGTGAATTATTCAATCGTTTTCGCTGAAGATCCAACAGACAGTACTGTTTTTATTAACGGAAAATCTACCGGCAAAACAGGAAAAGAAATTGGCACCCTTAAGCCTGTATTTAGTGATATAACTGAGGTTTATGGCGTCAGAAAAATGGCAGATGACCAAATAGAGAAATCAGATGTCATTCAAGCCAATCGCGGAGAAACAGTTACCTTCGTATTTCAGGAATTGGTAAAAGCAGAAGAGGAAAAAAGAAAAAAGGAGCAGGAAGAGGCCGAGGCTGCATTGGTTCAAACCCAAAAGTCTGTGGAAAATCAGGAAAAAGTCAAAAAAGCCTCCTATGTATACAGCGACTTCCGTGATGCTTATGAAAACGCACTTAATTATAAGGATTTTAGCCATATTGAATACTATCTATATGGATCAGGTACTGCATACAATGAGCTTTATGATTTTGTTTATGAGAGTAAAGACTCCTATTATTGGTACCGGTTTATTACCAATGAGGTAACTAGTGGCGAGGTCGATGATGACGGTGTCCATTTATTTGTCAATGAAGTATTTACATTTGAAAATCATTTAGGACAAATAACAAAATATAACCGTAGTAAAGAATATGTCCTTATTGAAGTGTCACCAGGAAAGTATGAAATTAAAGAGATCCACATTAATGATACGAATAAAAGTATGATGTAAGGAGGAGTTCAGTTGCATTGTAGTAATTGTGGACATTCACAGGATTCCGGGAAATTCTGCGTTAAATGTGGAAATTCATTCATACTATCCAACAAATTAACTGATGATGTTGAAAATGATTTTCCAGTTACAGAGACTACTGTTTCAGTACAACCAAATGTAGAGATAGACGGAAGCATTAATAAAGCACAGGCAGCATCTGCACAATATTTTAATTACTTTTTCTCCCATTTAAAAAATCCTACCAAGTCCTTTCAAAACAACACATTTTCTTTACTTAATGGAATTGTAACTTGGCTGTTCGTTACTTTAATTATTGGATTAGTCATATATACCGGTATCAAACATTTTATTGTTTTTTACTCAGATTACTTAAGTGATGTATTACAAACCAGTTATTTTATGCCAGTGTTTTCAAGAGCTTGGGGGATTACCATTGTCATAACCGGTGTAATTATCCTGATCATATACGGCCTAATTCAACTATTCATGCGTCCCCGTTCATTAAAATGGGTGGCGTCCATGTACGGTTCTGTTTTACTACCTGTGATTATCATGTCTTTATTAACCTGGTTGCTTGTAGGTATGAGATCCTATACATCCGCAATTATTTTATTTTCCTTCACCATCAGCATGATTACGATAGTGGCACCATTAGTAGTCCTTTTCCAGACTTCAAATGGAATAAAAACAAAAATTGACCGAACTTATATTGGGTTAATGTATATTGTGATTTATACAGTTGCCACTTATATTCTTTACTATATTATTCTTGAATCTACTTTTACTACCTTACTAAAATATTTTTAGGGACTTTTCGGGATATCTTTAAAAAAGTGCCAGGCACTCACCGAATAATCTCGTTTCACATTATGTTTCACGGAGTGCCATTCTACTAATTCATCCTCCTGACAATCCTTTCTGCTCCTACCCTGCCCCTCCGGCTGGTTGGCATACGAATTTTTGTACAAATGATAGCTGCTCCACGGGTAATGTTCGGGCTGCTTGACCATTTTAGCTCCTTCTTGGTTTAAATGAATATTATTCGGGGTGTCACAGTGATAGAGAAATGAAACATCGATTTTCGCGAAATGTAAGGAGCAAATACATGCTGTGGCTCTGCCGGCATCTATAATGTGATTGAAACAGAAATGTCGATGGAAATTCTCGATAATAAAGTGGAACATACAAAAGCGACACAAGCGACCACCATTGTAGCAGCCAATCCCGGCTGCTTACTGCAAATGAAGCTAGGAGTTGACCGCGAAAGATTATCAAACAAAGTAAGAGCTGTCCACATCGTTAACCTGCTCCTCGAAGCAGCAGCTCATGCTAAAAGTTGATTACTAGACAAAAAGAAAAGGATTGTTCCCTGTATTCCACGAGGAACAATCCTTTTCTTTTTACTTTCATTCGTTACATCATCACGTGGAACGATTTGTGAAACAATATTATTCGGGGAGTGCCTGGCACAAATCATTTAAAGGCTTATCGGAACAGTATTACTCCAGAGAAATCCAGTTAGGTCGCTAGAACTTCTTCTTCCGTCGGTTGCTGATACCCAAACAATTATACCCGGTGGTAAACCCGATACATCAATTTCATGTGAAAAACTGCCGTCTCTAATAGAATAAGCACTATACCTAAATTCATTTCCAGGAGCTCCCACTATGGCACGGATACTAATTGAAGCATCAGGATTAAAATATAAACCCGTGACTACCAACTTGCCACTCCGATTTGATACATTAATCTTTGGTTGACTAGGCGGAGGTGGAGTAACTGGACTTGGAGGTGGAGTGGCAGGACCGGGTGGGAAAATTGGATGTTCAAGACCTTCAACATATGCACCTATCCCTGGAATCCAAATGATTGCACCATGTTCGAACCGTTGGATTCTCCCTCCTTCAGGTCGATTTTCTTCATCCCTAATTGGATAACCAAGAGGACCATCGTGCCACGCACCTGTACTTTCATACTTAGAAAGTATGTCTCCATATACCGCATGCGCACCTGTTTGGGGTGTCCATAAGATAGATGATCTAGGTTTACGAGGTAAATGTACTGCTATGAAATGCTGTACCCGTCCACGTACATCTATATATATTTCATCAGAGGTCGGGTAGCCAAAACGTTCCCATCCAAGACTTGCCCACTTATCACGAATAGCGCCATGAACCTCATTGGCACCTGTATCAGGATGCCAATAAATAGACCATACATGCCTATTATTATCTCGATAATGCCTATAACGACCAACTCGATCTGGAGTAGAAGACTCAGGTATAATTGGCTCTCCTACAAACCCCCGCCTCCTCTTAAGCTGATAAAATTTACACTCAATCGGTGTCCCCGAAGCGCATATCACCGCTTCCGGATCAATAGGTCCATGAATCGGGGTCAGTGAACTTCGTGAATTTATCGGGTCATGATACACATAATTGGGGATCATTCTGCATGTTTCTCCATTCAATAGATTTCCCTCTCCTTAACTTCCTTACTATTTACTGAGCTTTGAAGTGACACTCCGTAGATATGTGAGGTTCCATGATAAATTGTATTCGACTGTTTTCGTTTTGTAGATTTGTCCGTGTTAAATCGGGAATCCCCTCATATGAAAGGACTAAGGGCAGAATAGGTAACTAATTAATTTGTTGATACAGATGAACCAGTTAAGATATTAACAGGAATATTTGCAACTAAAAGAGGAGTGAAAGAGAAATTTATTCAGTTTAATGAAGCAAATCGTTCTATTCTCAGCGCACATAATGGCTTAAAACTTCGCACAAAACTTCCCATTTTATCCGCAAAAATCAAAAAGAAAAGTAGACCTAGAACGACATTAGGTCTACTTCAAAATTCACTTTGATGATAATAATCACGTGAAACATTCTATGAAACAATATTATTCGGGGCGTGCCTGGCACAAATCATTTTTGATAGATTCGATACATAACCACTGCCATTTGTGCTCTGGTTATAGGATCGGCTGGACCAAATTGACCATTTGGATATCCCGCCATGATTCCTTCTTGTTTCATCGTTTCTATTGCTGTTAATGCCCAATAGTTTGTACTAATATCATTGAATTGGCTAGTTTTTGTTGTTGCAACTTGCTGATAAAATCCAGCATTGAAAAACATTTGTGCAATTTGTGCTCTTGTCATATAAGTTTCTGGAGAAAATTCACCAGATCCTATGCCGTTCATTACACCGTGCTGCGCCACTAAAGTGATATAATCCTTCCCCCAAAAACTGTCAGAGACATCACTAAATTGAACGCTTTCCCCTGTTGGCGTTAATTCTAAAAAGTTGCTGATCAACTTCGCCGCTTGCGCTCTTGTTAATTCTACATTTGGCCTAAATGTTCCATCCTGGTAGCCACTTACCCAACCCTTTGAAGCTAAAAAAGAAATTTCCTCTTTAGCCCAATGTCCGGCCGTATCCACAAACCCTTTCTCATCGTATTGATACAAATTCCATTCTGCCATCACCTTGGCTATTTTATTTCGATAATAGTCGCCGCCTAAGTGGTTGTAGCCTGCCTCTGCAATGTCATATAAAAATTGTTTTGAAGCATCTTCGTTACTCCAGCCGCTATTGATTCGATCCCTATACTGATCACGGGCAAAACCATAACGGTAATTCAATAGCAAGCTGCCTGCCAAGTAATTCACGGCCTCTTGATGAGAGGAGAACTTACGGTACCAGTTATCTCTTCTTTGAGTTTCGTCATAAATAACGCGATCCGTTCCATAGTTAGCCAAAACTGGAACCGCCTCGTAATCCTCATTTGGTTGTCCTTTTAATTGCCATGCATTAGGTGGATTATACCCCCATGCTTTAATTCCGAAAATATTATTTGCATGGATGGCTATTCTTGTTGTTCCATAGCCACTTTCGATAATGGCCATTCCAATGATCGCGCTTGTAGGAATTCCCCATTTCTCGTTTGCCGCCTTCGCATAACCAGCAATTTCATCCACAAATGCTTCCTTTAATTCAATAGAAGGAGTTCCATATATCGATAAATACGCATTACTATTTCGACCTAACTCCGCATTTTCAAACGGTAAATAATTAATAGAAGCAGCCTTAGTCGTCGCTGAATGAACGAGCAGTATAGTGGAACACAAAACAATAAAGAAAGCAAACCTTAATGTATTCTTTATCAGTGCAATTTCCCCTTTTTATTAAACTTGAAAACTAGCTAATCATAACAAGTTTCATAGAAAAAAGGGCATGAAATACAAAAATTACTCCGTGGTAATTTATTGAAGAATGAATTGTGCCAGCGTATAATGGCAAATAAGTCAAACACCATTTTTTAGGTAAAAGAGACCGACCTTAAGCATAGCCCTTCCA
>NZ_JBHZRC010000027.1:0-13378 GCF_043641075.1 Niallia oryzisoli
TAGAGAAAGGTGAAATTGAGCGTAATCAATTTCACCTTTCTCGTTATTTGAAGCTAGTTATGTCCCAGCCTCTTTTTTTATTTTGAAATATTTTCATTAAGAGGGAAAAAAGTAATAGTTATAAAATTGACGCTTCTTTATAGATTCAGTAAACTTAAAATGGATGGTACAGGGAGGGAAACTAGACATGCAGATGAATATTGTTGTTCTTATTATATCAATGCTTTTATTTTTTGTGTTATTTTTTGGCATCGGCTTTATCCTCAATATGCTATTAAGGATGTCTTGGATTATGGCTATTATTTATCCAATTATTGCTATATTCATTGTGGACAAGGTCCGATTTATTGAATATTTTACAAGCAGCAAAGAATCTTTTTCCGATTTATTTTCACATATCGCCAATTTAGCTATAGCTGATATATTGATTTTGGCTTGTGGCTGGGGCGGCGCACTTGTTGCCGGACTCAGCATTAAAGCTCTCCGTAAAAAAGGATATCAAATGTTCTAACGGAAAAACCCTCGCAGATGCGAGGGTTTTTTGTTTTTTTCTGCCTCAGTGCCTAGCCTTTTCCGCTTTTACTTTTTACTATCTATGAATAATTTCATTCCTCATGGGAAAAGAATAGTTTTGGGAGGAATGAAATTAACATGAAAAGTATAAAGGTGGTAACCACCAGATTAATGATGATGGTTTTATTTTTTACTGCTCTATCGACAACATTCCATTCCATCACGGGAGTGGAAGTAAAATCGCTTGTTTCTAGTATAGGCGAAAAAATAAGCGTGAATTCTGAACGTTTTTATTTATCTCATACCCTTACGTCACTTGGAGCAGGGTTTCAACCAATTCCAAAGGCATTAAATACTGCTGCAAAGGAAGAAGCTGCCCCGACTGATGCAGCAGTTACAAAAACTCCGGCACTGGAGGATGCTTTTGATTGGTCAAAATATCCCATAAAGAAAGTGGTTGCAACCGGTTATACGGCGGGATATGAATCTACAGGAAAAGATTCAAATCATCCGGAATATGGGATAACGTTCTCAGGTGTCATGGTAAAAAGAGACTTGTTTTCAACAGTAGCTGCTGATTTAGACATTTTTCCAATTGGAACTATTTTGTTTATTCCTGGATATGGCTATGGTGTTGTTGCCGATAAAGGCGGTGCTATAAAAGGGAATCGTGTTGATCTATATTATGAAACAGTCGATGATGTATATAATAATTGGGGAAAGAAAGAGATCGATGTGTATGTAATTAAAATGGGCGATGGGAAACTGACAGAAACGGATTTACAGCTGCTAAATGAAGACAAAACCATGCAGGTATTCCGCCAGCAATATATAAAATCAGAACAAAATTAATATCAAAGGTGTCAGGCACCGCAAAAGGACAAATTCGTGTAATTTGTCCTTTTGCGGTGCCTGACACCTTATTATTTTCCAGTAGTTTCACATTATATAAAAAGTAAATAGTGCAATGCTAAGGTGAGGAGAATCCCTGTTAGTCCGCCAAAAAATACTTCGATGGGTTCATGTCCCAGCAATTCCTTTAATTCTTTCCTTTTTTCCTGTTCGGGCTTTTCCTGCCATGTTTTTGCATCTTGAACGAATTTATTAAATTCTGCAACAAGTTGATTAAGGACAGTCGCATGTTTACCCGCCTGTCTGCGGACCCCGGAGGCATCGAACATGGTAACGATCGCGAATACTGCTGAAACAGCAAACAGCGGCGAATCTAATCCGGATTCGAGTGCTACTCCAGTTGAAAGTGCAGTGACTGCAGCAGAATGGGAGCTGGGCATCCCTCCGGTACTTGTCAGAAGTGACCAATCAAATTTTTTCGTTGCGATAAACTGGATAGGAACTTTAATAAATTGGGCGAAAAAAATCGCTGCTAATGACGCCCAAAGTGGAAAATTTTCTAACAAACTCATGGATATTGACCTTCCTTTAAGTTTATGTAATTTTAACAGTTCTTCATTGTATTCTCCATTTTAACAAATATGCGCAGTCATTTATAGTGAGGGAATAAATGGTAAAATCAGAAAAAAATTCCGTCATGGGATATAATGAAAGTATTGACATAAGGAGGGGTTCATAATGTTTACTGTTCAAAAAGAAAAGCCGTTTTTAAAAGCGCATGAATGTCTCATTATTGGTTTATTTGATCAGCCCTTGAAGTTTGGCGGAAGCCTAGCTGTTGTCGATGAAGCTTTTACAGGTGAATTGACTGAGCTGGTAAAGAGCGGCGATATTAGTGCAAGGGAAAGTAGGGTTTCTAAAATACATACGTTTGGCAGGTTGGCAGCAAAACGCCTTTACTTTGTCGGTTTAGGTAAAGAAAAGGAATTATCCTTTGAGCGGTTAAGAGAAGCGTTTGGTTCTGTTTTTAAAACGATTCAAGGGGATAAACGTGAAGAAGCTGCTGTCTATCTTGATTCCTTTATTTCTGAAGCCGTGGATGCATTAGATTCTGCACATGCATTGAGTGAAGCATTTGCTTTGTCCACCTATCAGTTTGAAGGCTATAAACAAAAATCAAATGAACCTGAAAAGGCTATTACTAGTATGACGGTTTATTCAGAAAGTGCAGATCAGGAAGATGTAAAAGCTGCCTTGACGGTTGGGTATGTTTACGGAGAAGGAACAAACTCTGCTCGGACGCTTGTTAATATTCCCGGGAACTTATTAACTGCTACAGATCTTGCCCAGTATGCCCAAGAATTAAGCGAACGATATGATTTTGAGCTTGAAATATTAGAAAAGGAAGATATGTTAAAGCTTGGGATGGGTGCACTATTGGCTGTTAACCAAGGGTCAACTGAGCCTCCAAAAATGATTGTCCTGAAATACCAGGGGAAGGACGAATGGAATGATGTCATAGGCTTGGTAGGAAAAGGAATTACCTTTGATACCGGTGGATACTCTATTAAGACCAAAGCAGGAATTGTCGGTATGAAAACGGATATGGGCGGTGCAGCGGCTGTTCTCGGCGCGATGGAAATCATCGGTGAACTAAAGCCTGAGCAAAACGTTGTGGCTGTCATTCCATCAACTGATAATATGATTAGCGGAAATGCTTTGAAGCCTGATGATGTAATTACTTCCATGAGCGGAAAAACGATCGAGGTATTAAATACAGATGCAGAAGGACGTCTGGTGCTTGCGGATGCCGTCACATATGCCAAACATCACGGAGCGGGCTATCTTGTGGATGTGGCGACATTAACAGGAGGTGTCATAACAGCGCTTGGTACAGATACAACTGGTGCCATGACGAACAATGAAGCATGGTTTGAACAGGTGCTGGAGGCTTCAAATGAAGCAGGTGAACCTATCTGGCGTCTTCCAATTTTTGAGAGCCATAAAAAACGAGTTCGAAACAGCAAAATGGCCGATTTAAACAATTCACCTGGAAGTGAAGGGCATGCCATCATGGGTGGCGCCTTCATTGGGGAATTTGCCGAGGAAACACCGTGGGTACATCTGGATATTGCCGGAACTGCAACGACTAATAAAGCAGGCTGTCTCGGGCCGGCAGGTGCAACAGGTGTCATGTCCCGCACATTGGCGTTAATTGTTGAACGATTTGAAAAGTAAAAATAAGGTGTCAGGCACCACAAAAAGACAAATGAGAGCATTTTGTCTTTTTACGGTGCCTGACACCATTGTTTACTCGATCAAATCTTTTAGTTTACTGATAAGCTCTTTTGAATGCTGTGCAGTGAGGATTTCTCCATTTACTTTTGCATATGGATTTTCCTTGCATAATTCACACTGACTTAAGCAGGTATACTCTTTCACCGTTACTTGGTCCTCATTGAAAAATGCTTGAAATAATAGCGTGGATTCTTCATCTAAAAATTGGTCTAAATTCCGTTGACAAAACTCGATGTTTACCTTTTTCTTCTTTTGAAATATTTTTTGCAGCATGGATTTCATTGGTAACGGCCCCCGGGATTAAGTGCTTTATCATCACTATAACTATATCAGTCTACTATAGAAATAAGTCAAGATAAATTAACTTCATTCAGCAGAAGTTCGCCACTTCTTTAAGTAGGAAATGAAAGTAAAAGGCTCTCTGATTTACTGGGTTCCCCCTGCTGAATGAAGTTAAGCCTTCGGCGGATGCCTCGGATTTTTCAAGGGAAATTTATCGAGCGAGCTCGATAAAAATCCGGGCGCAAATTCGACGGAGCGAATTTGATTCTTTGTGACAGTATCTGTTGGATAAACTTTTTGGGATAAGGTAGTCGCCTGCCTATTCCAAACAGTCACTGCTTGCATATGAAATAAGTAAGCTAGACAAAAAAGGAGGTAGACCGAGTGCACGGATACAGAGGCCCGCATCAAAATCAAAGGATATGGTTAGCTGCTCCGTTTGTTGGTGGATTGTTAGGTGGCTTTTTAGGCGGCGCATTAGCATACCCGCGTCCGCAACCATATCCATTTTATCCACAACCATTTTATTCCTATCCGCCATTTCCAGCATATCCGCCTTATTATGGAACACCATTTTAAATAGCAGTAAGAGGCTGATATCATCCTTCAGCCTCTTTTTATTATCTGTCATTCTTAATAGATGTTAGAATAAGGCCATTTCGTTATAATTCTGTTGGAATACATAGTATGATATAAAGGTGATAGAGCTTTCATATTAGGTACAAAGGGGAGGGAAACCATGGATCTTCAAAAAACATTGCTTCATTCGCTTGGAATTGAACTACTAACAATAGAAAAGGGCAGAATAACCGCAACCATGCCTGTTGATGATCGAACACGTCAGCCATTCGGCCTTCTACATGGAGGTGCAAGTGTTGCATTGGCAGAGACAGTAGCAAGTATTGGCGGCTATGAATTAGTGGACAAAGAAAATGAGGCGGTCGTAGGTCTTGAAATTAATGCTAATCATATAAAATCGAAAAGGGACGGAATGGTAACAGCTGTTGGTGAGGTCATTCATAGAGGCAGAACAACAATGATCTGGGAAGTCAAAATAAAGGATGAACAGGATCAATTAATCTGTATCTCCCGCTGCACCCTTGCTGTAATTAAAATAAAAAAATAGCAAGCATTGTTGACTGACATCCTTGAGAAGTCAGTCTTTTATTTTGGTTAAGGCCCTTTCCACAATTTAGCAGATTATGTCAATAGAAAAATGAAAATCTAGGCTTATTTATGGTATAATAAAAGAATAGATTCATTTATCTAACATTTTGTAACTCTATTATGAGAAATAAAGGTGGTGGAGGGTTGGCAGAAGATCAGCAATATCTGTTTATTGATTTTGAATTTACTATGCCGGAAAAAGGGAAACGAACGAGAGGTTTTTATCCGGAAATCATAGAAGCCGGAGTTGTCGCGGTCGTTAATAATCAAATTCAAGAAAAGTATTCCACCTTCGTTACACCGGTTCGTTTTCCAATCCTATCAAGTCGTTGTAAGTCTTTCCTACAAATCCAACAGGATCAGGTTGATCAAGGAATCACCTTTATGGAACTTGTCAATAAATTTTCAACTTTGTCTAAGGGCTATCGAAATACGGTTGTGACCTGGGGAAATATGGATATGAAAGTACTAAGGCATAATTGTGAACAGTCGGCATTATCTTTTCCATTTAGGGCAAAGGAAATTGATCTCTCCATGGAATATAAACGATTCTTTGGAGATCAAAATCAAACAGGCCTATGGAAGGCCGTTCAGGAATACGGAAAAGACGGGGTTGGTAAACATCACCGTGCACTGGACGATGCTCTGACAACCTATCATATTTTTAAGCTAGTAGAAAAAGATAAGCGCTATCTGCATAACCCGGAGCAGACGACGATTGGAGATCGGATAGACCTTTCACAGCTGTTTAATAAATTTGCATAAAAAGCCAAATCACTCATGTTGATTTGGCTTTTTTTCATCCCATAGTCGCGGACCTTTATTTAAAATAATCCTTTTCCAATTGATTGATATTCCTCAGGCTTTGCTGCGCCCACTCTGAAGAATCCCTTGTTAATTCTTCCTTCAACAGACCCACAGCAGCTTTTAATGAACCGACATAATCGGGTACTTCTTCATCAAATGGCTTCACCATCTTCTTTGGAACATTTGTCTGCTCTCTGAATGCTAGAGCGCGTCTCTCATGGAAAAATGATACAGCTGCATCCTTAGGATGATGCAAATCTCCCTGCATGGGATGTTTAATCACGGCAAGAACCTTTACTAAATAATGTTCTGGCCGAATAGCGGTAATTTCTCCTATGTATTTACCAGTTTTATATATTGCGGTAACAGTATCTCCAACCTTTAATGAATCCAACTTGGAAAAACCTCCTTATCATTTTATAGATGCTGCTCTTATTATGACGTACAGAAAAGGAAAAACAAAATAATAAGCAAACTGCTTATTGTGGAAATTATTCGGAAAATTAGAAGGATTTTAAAAAAACTGCTATAATAGGCTAAAGAAACATGTCTGATCAGAAAGGATTGTTGCCTATGACCTTTTCATATATTCTCGGTCTATTTTTGTATTTTCCTGAAGACAAATCAGAGTACATCCCTGCTGTCATTCAGCTTGCTATCTTTTCGTTGTTTGCTTTTTTTGCCGTAAAATATTTTATCAAAATATCAAAACGACAAGAAAAGAAGGCAAAGGAATTAGAAGAACGATTACGAATAGATTCTCAGGAAAAGAACAGTTAACCTTTTAGCTGTTCTTTTTTACCGTTTAATTTAAAGTTGTTTCGTCAAAACTAGACACAAAATGTCTTGACGGAGGATTTATTGATATGAAGAAAATATGGTTGGTGTTTCCACTCATACTTCTGGCAGGCTGTATGGAGAAGGAAATTACGAAGATGGATGTGGAGATGTATAATGTATCCGGTGACTCACTTGGAACAGTTAAGCTAGAGGAGCAATCGAGCGGTGTAAAGGTAACTGTTGACCTAAAAGGGCTGCCTCCAGGAGAACATGCTATTCATATACATGATAAAGGCTCATGTAAAGGTCCTGATTTCAAATCAGCGGGTGAACATTTTAACCCGGAAAACAAGGAGCATGGCTTAATGCATCCAAAGGGTGCACACGCAGGAGATTTGCCCAATATCATCGCACAGGATGATGGTACAGCAAAAGCTGAACTGATGGCCCCAAAAGTGACATTTAAGGAAGGAAGGGCATCCTTGTTAACGATGGAGGGTCTTTCTATTGTCGTTACTAGTGAAAAGGATGACGGGATGTCTCAGCCTGCAGGCAATTCAGGGGAGCGTATTGCTTGCGGCGAGATAGACAAAAAGTAAAATACTAAGAGAGGCAGTTCAATGCTGCTTCTTTTTTTGTCCTAATTATAGACTCAAACTATAAGTTAAAGTTAATAATTAAAAGGGAATCGAATCCAAAACGTTCCGCCAAATTATTTTTTTGATTTTGAAAAAATAATCTCTTTTTGCAGTAAAAATTCGCTGGAACTTTGCTATAATGTAACTATTTAAAATATATGGAGGTCTTTCCATGAAGTTAACGCAAAAGGAAATGGAAATAGTTGAAATTCTTGAAAAAGATGCTCGCTTAACAACAGAAGATATAGCTAAAATGGTCTGCTTGAGTGTTGAGGAAACAGCGCAGGCAATTAAAAAGCTTGAAGATCATAAAGTGATTGTAAAGTATATCTCACTGATTGATTGGGGAAAAGTGGAGGAGTATACCGGTGTCAAGGCAATGATTGATGTGAAGGTGACACCAAAAAGAGGTGTCGGCTTTGATGAAATTGCTGAGAGAATCTACCGCTTTAAAGAGGTTACTTCTGTTTATTTAATGTCAGGAGCATATGATTTATCCGTCATCATTGAAGGGAAATCAATGAACGAGGTTGCAAGCTTTGTATCGCAGAAATTGTCTACTCTTGATTCTGTGTTATCTACAACAACTCATTTTATATTGAAGAAATACAAACATGATGGAATTATCTTCGAACCTGACAATAAAGACAAACGAATTGTGGTGTCACCATAATGGAATTAGCTAAAAATTCTCGTCTATCCAAAATTGCTAGAGATCTTAAACCATCAGGAATACGTAAATTCTTCGATCTTGCAGCCGGAATGGAAGGGGTTATTTCGCTGGGCGTAGGCGAACCTGATTTTGTTACTTCCTGGTCTGTAAGGGAAGCGGCTATACTATCGCTTGAACAAGGACATACATCCTACACCGCTAATGCTGGTCTGCCGGATTTGCGGGAAGAGATTTCTTTTTATATGCGCAAACAGTTTCATGTTGAGTATTCGCCTGCTTCAGAAATTATTGTAACCGTCGGTGCGAGCCAAGCTATAGATATTGCTATGAGAGCCATTTTAGACCCGGGTGATGAAGTAATTGTTATTGAACCCTGCTTCGTTTCCTATGCTCCGATGGTACAATTAGCCGGCGGTGTGGCGGTACAGGTTCAAACACTAAAAGAGAATGACTTTAAAATTTTGCCTAGCCAAATTGAAGAAGTCATAACCAATAAAACAAAGGCAATCATGCTATGTTCTCCTAATAATCCAACAGGTTCAATGCTGAACAAGAAGGAATTAGAAGAGCTTGCTGCTCTTGTTGAAAAGCACGATTTGCTTGTCATTGCAGATGAAATCTATGCAGAGCTTGTCTATGACGAAGAATATACAAGCTTGCCATCCATACCAGGAATGAGGGAAAGAACCATTTTAATTTCTGGATTTTCAAAGGGTTTTGCGATGACGGGCTGGAGACTTGGATTTTTGTGTGCGCCTGCAGAACTGTCCAGTGCCATGTTGAAAATTCATCAATATGCTATCATGTGCGCACCAACAATGGCGCAGCATGCCGCACTAGAGGCTTTGCGCAATGGACGTTCAGACGTGGATGAAATGGTTAAAAGCTACCGCCGCCGTCGAAATTACATTGTGCAATCCTTCAACGAGATTGGCTTGACATGTCATATGCCTGGCGGAGCCTTTTATGCATTTCCGTCCATTGAATCAACTGGATTAAGCTCACAGGAATTTGCAGAGCAGCTATTGCTGAAGGAAAGTGTAGCGGTTGTTCCTGGGGATGTCTTTGGGGAAAGCGGAAGCGGGCATATCCGATGCTCCTACGCTACTTCTTTAGAGCAAATTCAAGAAGCAGTCAAACGAATAAAGCATTTCATTGACAATCTTCCGGAAACTAATTAAATTTTTTGAAAAATACATTGTTAAAGAACCATGTTTATTTTTTAGTATGTTGATTGTAGTGGAAGGCACGAAGACTCCTCGAAAATTCTATCGAATTTTCTCGTGCGTGGGCGAATTCGAGGAAGTAATTCAATGTCCTGCAGGAGAAGCGAGACAGTCGAGACCCCACAGACACGAAGTGTCGAGGAGGCTCGGCGGTCGCCTGCGGAAAGCGAAGTGCCTTGAACGGAAATCAATAATCCGGTTTAACAGTGCCTAAAATAAAAAAAGGACAGCCGTAAAGGTTGTCCACTTCAAAAAGGGGGAAATACTAGAAAGTCTTACATCATAAGTCTTTCCAGTTCCTCCTTTTTTATTCTTTCAATATACATTTTGGTATTAATTTTTTTGATAAAATGAGTAAAATCTATAGTTTAAATCAAATACTAACTTTGATAATATCTAAAAGTTATGCTATAATTTTTTATTGCGTATAAATATGAACTAAAATATTGTAAATAGGAGTGTTTCCATGTCAGAAAAGATTGAAGTAGGAAGCGTATTAACGGGTAAAGTGACCGGAATTCAAGCATACGGAGCATTTGTTGCATTAGATGAAAAAAATCAAGGACTTGTTCACATCTCAGAAATTACGCACGGTTTTGTGAAGGATATCAATGACCACCTTAAAGTCGGTGATGAAGTAACCGTAAAAGTATTGTCAGTTGATGAAGAAGCGGGAAAAATTGGACTATCCATCCGTGCAACAGAAGAGGCACCAGCACAAGAGGCAGAAGTAAAAGCGAAAAAGCCTCGTAAGCGTCAGGCTGCTGCACCAATCACAACAGAAACTGAGCAAGGCTTCAATACACTTAAAGATAAACTTCAAGAGTGGATTGAACAATCAAAGGCTGAAAACCTTATTAATAAGTAATCGTACTAATCAAGAAGTATAGGACATCATATAATGTCCTATACTTCTTTTTTTATAATCATGCTAATTCTGGATATAAGGGAACGGAGGGAAAAGATTGGATAAGAAATCGAGCGAAATCATTAAGCAAACAGAGCATTATGGTGCGCATAATTATCATCCCCTGCCGGTTGTGGTTGCAAAAGCTGAGGGCGTGTGGGTAGAGGACCCAGAAGGGAATAAATATATGGATATGTTAAGTGCCTATTCAGCTGTAAACCAAGGACATCGCCATCCGAAAATAATTGATGCACTTAAGGAGCAAGCCGATCGAGTAACCTTAACGTCGCGTGCCTTTCATAATGATCAGCTTGGCCCATGGTATGAGATGGTATGCAGTCTGACGAATAAAGAAATGGTATTACCGATGAATACCGGTGCTGAGGCGGTTGAAACAGCCTTTAAAGCAGCAAGAAGATGGGCTTATCAAGTGAAAAAGGTTCCGGATAATCAAGCGGAAGTCATCGCCTGCATGGGTAACTTTCATGGCAGGACCATGACTGCAGTCTCTCTATCCTCTGAAGTAGAGTATAAGGCTGGTTTTGGGCCGATGCTGCCTGGCATCAAGCTGATCCCCTACGGTGACCTTCATGCATTAGAAAAAGCCATCACTCCTCATACAGCAGCCTTCCTGATTGAACCGATTCAAGGAGAGGCTGGCATTGTGTTACCTCCTGATGGATTCTTACAGCAGGCCTATAAGCTGTGTAAGCAAAACGATGTATTATTTTTGGCAGATGAGATTCAAACTGGTTTAGGCAGGACGGGTAAAATGTTTGCCTGCGAATGGGAGAATGTTGTGCCAGACCTGTATATACTTGGGAAGGCATTGGGCGGCGGCGTATTTCCCATCTCCTGTGTCGCAGCGAATAAGGATATTTTAGGTGTGTTTAATCTAGGTTCGCATGGTTCAACCTTTGGAGGGAATCCGCTCGCATGTGCTGTTTCGATGGCAGCGATCCAAGTGCTTTTAGAAGAAAGACTCAGCGAACGTTCACTCCAGCTAGGGAACTATTTTCTTAGTGAGCTCAGAAAAATCCATGATCCAAAAATTAAAGAAATTCGGGGACGGGGGCTTTTCATCGGGCTGGAGCTGACAGTAGCTGCACGGCCATATTGTGAAGCGTTAAAGGAAGAGGGCCTATTATGTAAAGAAACTCATGAAAAGGTTATTCGCTTTGCGCCACCGCTTGTGATTACGAAGGAACAGATTGATGGGGCATTGGAAAAAATAGATCGAGTTATAAAGCAACAAAGGTAGTGCTGCTGCACTACCTTTGTTCTTGAGAAACGTTTGTATTACCTAGTTGGCCGTGCTTCTGGTGATCTTTCAACCTCAGCACTAGGCTTAAACAATAGGCCTAAATTAATTAGACCGGCAATTCCAACAAGACTATAGACAATTCTTGAAATCGTTGACCCATCTCCAAATAGGGAATCAACTAGATTAAAACCAAAGAATCCGATTAATCCCCAATTTATTGCTCCAATGATTGTAAGTAATAATGCAATACGTTGTATACCGCTCAAAACAATCAGCCTCCGTTTTTAATGTGAGCTACACTATATAGGTTGTTTATGTTTGATGGAATTATTCATGTGGTTCAAAAAAATATGAGATAAAAGCAAAAATTCCTAAACCTGGATTGGTTTTAGCGCATCGAAAAGCTTGATTTTATACAGTTAATAAAGCTGTGAAAAAAAATGTCAAAATTGGGCACGCTTACATATAGGGGAGTTCCTTGATTAAATGGTCAGCTTTCGGTAAAGTGTAAATGATTAAAATAATGGGAGGCCAATATGACACATATTCAATTTGATTATTCAAAAGCTCTTACTTTCTTTGGTGAGCATGAAATTACATACCTACAGGACGCCGTTAAGGTTGCCCATCATTCATTACATGAAAAGACAGGGGCGGGAAGTGACTATACAGGTTGGATTGACCTGCCTATTGACTATGATAAAGATGAGTTTGCCCGAATTCAAAAAGCGGCAGAAAAAATTAAAAATGATTCTGATGTTTTATTAGTAATTGGAATCGGCGGCTCTTATTTAGGTGCGCGTGCGGCTATTGAGGCATTACACCATAGCTTTTACAATGCTTTGCCTAAGGAAAAGCGCAAAACTCCTCAGGTTATTTTTATTGGAAACAATATTAGTTCTTCCTATATGAAGGATGTAATGGATCTTTTAGAAGGAAAAGACTTCTCATTGAACGTGATTTCAAAATCAGGTACAACAACAGAGCCTGCAATTGCATTACGAATTTTCCGCAAGCTTTTGGAAGAAAAGTATGGAAATGAAGAAGCAGCAAAGCGTATTTATGCAACAACAGATAAAGCAAAGGGAGCATTGAAAACAGTAGCTGATGAAGAGGGCTTCGAAACATTTGTTATTCCCGATGATGTTGGCGGACGATACTCTGTATTAACAGCAGTAGGACTTTTACCAATAGCTGTAAGCGGTGCGGATATTGAAGCGATGATGAAGGGTGCTGCAGCAGCAAGAGAAGAATATGGAAGCTCTGAACTGAAGGAAAATGCGGCCTATCAATATGCTGCAATTAGAAATATCCTATATAACAAAGGGAAAACAATCGAAATGCTAATCAACTATGAGCCAGGCTTGATGTTTTTTAATGAATGGTGGAAGCAGCTGTTCGGTGAAAGTGAAGGGAAGGATCAGAAAGGGATTTACCCGTCATCTGCAAACTTCTCGACAGATCTTCATTCATTAGGTCAGTATGTACAGGAAGGACGCCGCGATATCTTCGAAACCGTCATCAAGGTTGAAAAACCAAGACATGAGCTTACAGTTGAGGCGGCTGACAATGACTTAGACGGTCTGAATTATCTTGCTGGTAAAACAGTTGATTTCGTTAACAACAAGGCGTTTGAAGGAACATTACTAGCGCATACAGATGGCGGTGTGCCAAATCTAATTGTTTCTATCCCAGAACTTGATGAATATACATTTGGATATCTTGTCTATTTCTTTGAAAAAGCATGTGCCATGAGCGGTTATTTATTAGGTGTGAATCCGTTCGACCAGCCGGGTGTAGAAGCTTATAAAGTTAATATGTTCGCCCTTTTAGGAAAACCAGGCTACGAAGAGAAAAAAGCCGAGCTAGAAAAAAGATTATAATTACTAAATAAGGTGTCAGCGTACTATGTCAAGTAAGATTTTTAGATTTTTGTGCATAGGTAACACAACTTACGTAGTTTTTTTACAA
>NZ_JBHZRC010000028.1:0-12595 GCF_043641075.1 Niallia oryzisoli
GCCAGCGTTCGTCCTGAGCCAGGATCAAACTCTCCAATAAGATTGTTTGACTTGCTCATAATTTAATGTCTTTTTTTAAAAGACTAAAAGTAAAACGTTGACGTTTTGTTGTTCAGTTTTCAAGGAACAATACGGCCGCTCAGAAGCGACTTTTATAATATATCACCTTCAGATATATATGTCAACAACTAATTTAATTATCAAATAATCTAATTGTTGGCGACTTAAACATTATACTTATTATTCAACACTGGGTCAACTTTTTTTGCAAAGAAAAAGAAAAAACAGAAAAGCCAATCCGATTGAGAAGGCCTTTCTGTTTATATAATCCACATATCAATTGCTACAAGCGCAAACATTCCAGGTATACCCAGGAAACCTGATACCGCTGATGTAATCAAGTTGATCGGAATATGGATTCCAAATTGATTTCCAAGCATATTCAGAAAAAACAAGAAAAAGGCTCCGATTATCAATTTTGCTGCTCCTTGGCTGATTAAACGTATCGGCTTTAACGGTGAACCATTGAAAAAAAGCAGGATAATAAGAACTCCTAAAATGGCTATAATCACAATTGGCTCCAACATCATTCTCCCCTTCTATCTTTGTATTACTATTCTTATGAATAGCCTGTACAAAATAGACCATTAAGGAAAATGTTAACTTGAAAATGAATCGACTATTATTTGAGAAGAGAAATATTTCTTTTTTTAGCTTCACGTAATAATAAGAGATATTTTGTCCTGGCTAATCTCGTTTGCAATTCCATTTCACCAAAAGGATCAAAGCTCTTTTTCGTTAATGTACTTTGATGATCCCACTCTCTCTTTAACCGATTTAATTGCACCAATAACTTTTCATCAAATTCTGCACGCAGCCAGCCTTTTCTCCGAAAAAACATTTGTTTACTCCTCCGTCGAATCAAATTGAGGACTTCCGCTGAATAAAAATCAAAATTGCTCATCGAACTTGCATCAGGATTTTCATCGAACGCTCTCGATAAATTGCCTTTAAAAAATCCGAAATATCCGCAGAAGGCTTACACTTCTCTTCTGCCTTCCATGGCTTTTGATAAGGTTACTTCATCCGCATACTCCAAGTCTCCTCCTACAGGTAAGCCATGCGCAATTCTAGTTGTTCGAATACCAGACGGCTTTAACAGACGGGAAATATACATTGCTGTTGCTTCACCTTCAATGTTAGGGTTCGTTGCTAGGATAACTTCCTTTACTGTTTCATCCTGGAGTCTTTTTAATAATGTTGGAATATTAATATCTTCAGGTCCAATACCGTCCATTGGAGAAATGGATCCGTGTAAAACATGGTAAAGGCCATTAAATTCCTTCATTTTTTCCATTGCAATAACATCCTTAGGGTCCTGAACTACACAAATAATCGTGCGGTCCCTTCTTTGATCCTCACAGATAAAGCAGGGGTCCTGATCAGTAATATGCCCGCATACCGAGCAATACGTTAAGTTTCTCTTAGCATTGACAAGAGCCTTAGCAAAATCCAATACGGTATCTTCCTTCATATTTAGGACAAAAAAAGCCAGACGAGCAGCCGTTTTAGGGCCGATTCCTGGCAATTTCATAAAACTGTCAATTAACTTGGAAATAGGTTCCGGATAATGCATCCTGCCTTACCTCCTAGAACATTCCAGGAAGATTCATTCCTTGAGTGAATTTCCCCATTTTTTGATTAGTCAACTCATCAACCTTTTTCAAAGCGTCATTTGTAGCTGCAAGAACTAAATCCTGAAGCATTTCCACATCTTCTGGATCTACAACCTCTTCTTTAATGTTGACATCGACAACTTCCTTATGACCAGTCATGATAACTGTAACCATACCGCCGCCTGCTGTACCTTCAATTCTTTGTTCTCCTAATTCTTCCTGAGCCTTTGCCATTTCCTTTTGCATTTTTTGCATTTGTTTCATCATTTTATTCATGTTACCCATTCCGCCGCCACGCATCATATTACATTACCTCCAATTAGTTTTAAGTTTTATCAATAGTTATACAATAAATGCAGCCTGATTAATCCTTTACTTCAATCAGGTCAGCACCAAACAGCTTTTTCGCTTCCGCAATAATCGGCTCTTCCTCAGGTGTCCCAAGCCCAGCTGCTTCACCGCCGCCTTCATCATCAGTGCGTTGATGTTTCACAAATGATTCGCGGATAGTTACCCATTGTTCTTCCGGCACACCTGTTACGCTCATTCTTTTACCGGTAAATTTTTGTAAGATAGAAGAGAGCGCTTCTACAAATTTATCATTATCCATTGCCATTTGACAGTGGATTTCATATTTAAATTTAATGACCAACGCCTGACTCGAGGCTGCAGCAGGCTCTGCTTCCTTTAGAAGTGCAGCCTGTGAACGCATTTGATTCGCAGTCAGTGCCTCAATCAGCTCTGCCCAACGGCCCTTAACAGCTTGAAGGTCCTGTTTTGTAGCGGACTTTAGGATTTCATTGATCCGCCCTGCCGGGGCCTGGAATCCTCTTCTGGCACTTCTTTGCGGCCGTTTTTGGACAGCCGCTTGAGGCTCCTCTTCCGTCACCTTTATTCCATGATGCTTTAATTCACTGATTTCATGCTCCAGCTGATTAATTCTTTGTATCAACTGCTCAACATCCGGTGAGTTTGCTGTCCCAGTGAAAGCTGCTTCAAGCTGACATAGCTTAACAACTGCTACTTCAAGGAAAATCTTCGGATGGTTCGTAAAGCGCATTTCCTGCTGCGTCTTGCTTAGCATATTAATGAGCTGATAAATTTCATCCGAATTTATATCCTCTGCAAGCGTCTTAAACTCTTCATCAAGCATCACACGCTCCAATGATTCCTCCAAATTAGGGGCTGCTTTATACAAAAGCATATCACGATAGAATAAAATGAAATCCTCGATAAACCTTGTCGGGTCCTTTCCCTGAAAAAGCAGTTCTTCTAATGATTCCAGTCCACTGACCACATCGTGATCCTTAATTGCTTTAGCGAGGTTTAGTAAAAAAACTTGGGAAACTGCCCCCGTCACTGTTAATGCATCATCTACTGTCACCTTTTCACTTCCAAAGGAAATGGCTTGGTCCAGGAGACTTAATGCATCACGCATACCGCCTTCTGCCGCTCTAGCAATAACATGAAGCGCATTTTCTTCATAATCCACCCTTGTTTCACGGGCTATGAGAGCCATTCTGTTGACAATCGATTGAGCTGTAATTCGTTTAAAGTCAAAACGCTGACATCTTGAAATGATTGTAAGTGGAATTTTATGCGGCTCTGTAGTTGCTAAAATAAAAATAACATGCTTTGGCGGTTCTTCTAATGTTTTTAAAAGTGCATTAAAGGCTCCAATGGAAAGCATATGGACCTCATCGACAATGTAGACCTTATACTTCACAGATGTAGGTGCATATTTCACTTTATCGCGAATATCACGAATCTCTTCAACCCCGTTATTTGAGGCTGCATCAATTTCAATGACATCAGGAATCGAACCATCTGTTATCCCACGGCATGCAGGGCACTCATTACAAGGCTCTGCAATTGGCGCCTTTTCGCAGTTAACTGCCTTAGCTAATATTTTAGCTGCACTCGTTTTTCCCGTTCCACGAGGTCCTGAGAATAAATAAGCATGTGAAATCTTGTCTTGAAGCAGGGCGTTTTGCAATGTTTTCGTAACGTGTTCCTGTCCAACCACATCAATGAAGCTTTGTGGACGCCATACACGATATAATGCTTGATAACTCACTTAAACGCCCCCTTCTGATTCTTGTCCTAAACCATTATAACGTATATATTTTCTATTATACAAAAAAATCATCAAATTCACCCATCGAATTTGCGTCCGGGTTTTTATCGATCTCGTTCAATAAATTTCTCTTAAAAATCAGTGACATCCGCCGGAGGCTTACTTTCCCTTACTAAGTGCTGTACTATTTGTTACATAAATAAAAAACCCATCCATTTAAGGATGGGTCTTATTAGTATAATTTAAACTGCCGTGCACCTTCCGTCGACTGATTCCCATAAGCGTTACTTAAGCAGTTAGCTCGATCCAGGCAACCCTGCGGCACATGGGATGATCCACTTAATGCTGCTTCCTTCCGGACCTGACATAGTTCATGGGTTCCCATTGCGCAGGACCCGGACGTCAACACCACTTACTTAAGGCAGACCCTACAGGAGATCAGCCTCGGGAAAGGAGTTCGGCCTCGCTAGAGCGGATTGCGAGTACAGGGCACCGCTACCTCCCCGCTTAGCACGGCAAAATTGATACCATATTGTTAGGCGTCCTTATCGACGCATGATTAGTATACTAATATTCAACTTAAAAAGCAATGTTTAATCACTTCCAAATTCTGTTTCAGCCGATAATTCCTGTTTTCGCTTCAGTTTCTCTGCCTTTTTTCTTTCTCTTACCGAACGAAAGAAATCAGTTAAGAGCTGTCCGCAGGTTGATTCAAGGACCCCAGCCACGACCTCACTTTGATGATTAAAGCGCTCATCCTGTAAAAGGTTCATAAATGTACCAGCACATCCGCCTTTAGGGTCCGCCGCACCGTACACAACCCGCTTGATCCGCGAAAGAATGATGGCCCCCGCACACATTGCACATGGCTCTAGGGTAACAAAGAGCTCCGCTTCCTCAAGCCTCCATGACCCAACAGCCGCACAGGCCCTGTCAATTGCCAGTAATTCAGCATGCGAGACTGCACTTTGATTCGTTTCCCTTAAGTTATGTGCCCTCGCGATGATTTCTCCATGGAGGACAATAACCGCACCAATCGGTACCTCTTCCAGCTTTTCTGCCTTCTTCGCCTCTTTAATTGCCTCCAGCATGTAAAATTCATCTGATTGATTTTCAAACATTAGACTATGATCCTTCCTACAATGGCTTATGCCTCAAGTATGATTAAAAAATTATATCATGATTCATCATTTCAAACATAAATTGATAATGACGTTTATTCTGAAGTGTTTCTATATTATCCATTTATATGATAAAGAAAGTAAGGCCTAGGAGGGAACTGCATGCAAATTTATGTAATAAGACCAAATCAATCGCTCACTTCCATTGCAAGAGCATTTGGAACAACAGTTAACGATATAGTAGAGGCTAATCAATTACCAAACCCAAATAATCTTGTTGTAGGTCAGACGTTAGTTATCCCTATCGTTGGAAGTTTCTATTGGGTTCAGCCAGGCGACACTCTGTGGTCCATCTCTGCCCGCTTTCGGATGTCTTATCAGGAGCTTGCCACAGTCAATAGACTTTCTGTTAATCAGCCCCTTGTTATAGGCTCCAGACTTTATATTCCACCGCGCCCCAAGAGCAGAGGAGAATTCAACGCCTATGTAGAGCCAAGAGGAACATCTGTTGCACCTATCTTGGAAACAAGTGCACGCGAGGCTGCTCCCTATTTAACCTATCTGGCACCTTTTAGCTTTCAAGCCCTTAGAGATGGGTCGCTAAAGGAACCTTTATTAAACAACTTCCCGGCTATTGCGAAAGCCAACAATAATGTGTTAATGATGGTTATTACAAATCAAGAAAATGACCAGTTTAGTAATGAATTAGGCCGGATTCTGTTAAATGACATGGCCATCCAAGACCGGTTTTTAAATAATATTGTTGCTACCGCTAATAAATACGGCTTTAGGGATATTCATTTTGATTTTGAATTTTTACGACCAGAGGACCGCGAGGCTTACAACCGGTTTTTACGAAAGGCAAAGGTAGAGTTTAATCAGCAAGGCTGGCTGCTGTCCACTGCATTGGCACCAAAAACAAGTGCAGAACAACAGGGAAAATGGTATGAAGCACATGACTACAAAGCACATGGACAGATTGTCGACTTTGTCGTCATAATGACATATGAATGGGGGTACAGTGGCGGACCAGCCATGGCGGTATCTCCTATTGGTCCTGTGAGAGACGTACTGGAGTATGCTATCACCGAAATGCCCGCATCAAAGATATTAATGGGGCAAAACTTATATGGCTACGACTGGACATTACCATTTGTCCAAGGAACAGTTGCCAAGGCATTAAGCCCGCAGCAAGCCATTTCCTTAGCTGCTGAAAGAAATGTTCCGATTCAATACAGCACCAAGGCACAGGCCCCATTTTTCAAATATACAGATGATGCAGGAAAGCAGCATGAGGTCTGGTTTGAGGATGCCCGCTCTATCCAGGCAAAGTTTGATTTAATTAAAGAGTTAGGGCTGCGAGGCATGAGCTACTGGAAGCTTGGCTTGGCCTTCCCGCAGAATTGGCTGTTAATTCAAGAAAATTTCAATGTAAGGAAAATCGGTCGATAAAGCATGCTCTGAGGCAGACTGCACCTGGCTTACGAAATAACAAAAAAACCGCTATCCAAAAGGATAACGGTTTTATCTCCAATTTTATGCGCGTTTGTTTTATATTTTTATGGCGGAGGAAGAGGGATTCGAACCCCCGCGCGGTTTAACCCGCCTGTCGGTTTTCAAGACCGATCCCTTCAGCCGGACTTGGGTATTCCTCCGTTTTAGACAAAATGAAATATATCATAGGATTTAATTAATTGTCAATACGTATTATGGAGCAATGTGAGTATTTTCCGGGCAATAATAGATTGCCCGGTTTTTTTACTTTTATTAACCGTATGAGATTTATCTTGGTGTGATAACCTCTCGATTTCCCATATATGGACGTAAGACTTCCGGAATCACAACAGATCCATCCGCTTGCTGGTAATTTTCCAAAATTGCAGCCACTGTTCTGCCAATCGCCAATCCAGATCCATTCAATGTATGAACATGCTCTGGCTTTCCTTTCGGATCGCGACGGAAACGGATATTCGCTCTACGCGCCTGGAATGCCTCAAAATTACTGCATGATGAGATTTCGCGATATGTGTCATAGCTTGGCATCCAAACTTCAATATCGTATTTTTTTGCAGCTGTAAATCCAAGGTCCCCTGTACACATACTCATTACACGATATGGCAATTTCAAAAGCTGAAGAACCTTTTCAGCATGTCCAGTTAAAATTTCAAGCTGCTCATAGGAATCCTCTGGCTTAACAAATTTAACAAGCTCGACTTTATTAAACTGGTGTTGTCTGATTAAGCCTCTTGTGTCGCGGCCTGCAGAGCCTGCTTCAGATCGAAAGCATGCACTAAATGCTGCATAGTTGATTGGCAGCTCTTCGCCACTTAGTATTTCATCACGATGCAAATTAGTAACTGGTACTTCAGCAGTAGGAATTAAGAAATAGTCATCGCTTCCAATTAAGAAGGCATCTTCTTCGAACTTTGGCAGCTGGCCTGTACCAGTCATACTTGCACGATTAACCATGTAAGGAGGAAGTACTTCTAGGTATCCATGCTCTTCTGTATGAAGATCAAGCATAAAGTTGAACAGTGCTCTTTCCAGTCTTGCACCTAATCCTTTGTAGAATACAAATCTGCTTCCAGTTACTTTGCCTGCACGTTCAAAGTCAAGAATAGCAAGATAGTCAGCAATATCCCAATGCGGCTTTGCTTCATAACTAAACTGCGGCTTTTCTCCCCAATTTCTAATTTCAACATTATCATCCTCTGTTTCACCAACTGGTGTACTCTCATGAGGAATATTCGGAATGCCTAATAGGATTGTTTCTAATGTTTCTTCCACTGTTTTAAGCTTCTCATCAAGAACCTTGATCTCATCGCCAACTTCACGCATTTCCTTGATAAGATGGTCTGCATCCTTTTTTTCACGCTTTAATTCCGCTACCTGTTGAGAAACTTCATTTCGCTTGCTCTTAAGCTTCTCTGATTCGACAATTAATTCACGGCGTGAAACATCTAAATCTTCAAAGCGGCCAAGCTCGGAAAGGTCCTCACCGCGGTGCTGCAGCTTTGCCTTTACTTCTTCAAAATTTGTACGTAATAATTTTATATCGAGCATATGAATCCTCCTCTAGTTCCACTTCAAGTAAAAGCAATGAAAAGAAAGCACTTAGGCCTTTTTTGAAATACAAAAAACCCCCGTCCCTAAAAAGGGACGAGAGTTACCCGCGTTGCCACCCTAGTTGAAGGCATACACCTTCCACCTTAAAACGATAACGGTTTTACCCGAGAGTAATTACTAACCAATAATGGCTTTCCATACTCTACTCAAGGATGGATTCACAAGTATCATCTGCCGATTTCCACCAACCACCGGCTCTCTTTGAGAATGACCCTCTTGCTACTACTTCCTCTCACTGCTTTTAAACGATATGGTATGTATTTGTCTTGCTAAAATTATCTATTTCCATTTTACTACAGGATTATGCAAAATTCTATTATAATCTTAAACATGTTCAAAGATGATCATTGCTGGAGGATATAGAAAAGGGATTCCCCTAAAGTGAGGAACCCCTTAAGCTCTACTTATTAAAACCAGCCTTTTACAGTTGAGGATACACTTCCCCATACATCGCCAAAGAATCCGCCGATTGCACGCATACTGAGAACAAACCAGTTTGCCTTTTCGACACTTTCTGCAGCAATTACATCCACTTGAGGACTCTTCCCATCAAGAAATTGAATTGGAGTGCCATCCTTTGTTTCAAGCTTAATGTAACCTACTTTATCGCCTTTTTTAATAGGAGCTGTTAATTCTCCATCTTTATTTAAAAGCTTTTTATCTAACACAAGGACTGGCTTATAGTTACCTTTCTCGCCCTTCTTATTAACTAATTTAATTGCTTCTTTTGTATAGACTTTTACCTGATTTTCTTTTCCTTTATTAACAGGCAATGTTTTTGTATTCTTTACTTGATAATGCTTCTTTAATACCTCTTCCTTGGAAAAGTTTCCAAATGCATAATCAAGCATTTTCTTTGTTTCATCGAATCTTGATTTATACGTTCCTTCTCCGCCTTCGCCTTTTGCATTCATGACAACGGTAATATAGCGGTCACCATCACGTTCAGCTGTACCAGTAAAGCAGTAGCCGGCAAAGTCAGTTGTTCCGGTTTTTAATCCATCTACACCCTCATATTTAAAAACTAGCTCAGGCAGCATCCAGTTCCAGTTATCCATTTTAATTTCATCATCAGTTCCTGCTCTAAACATTTTAGAAGGAATACTAGTCGTTTCTAATACTTCAGGAAAATCATTTATTAAGTGATAAGCCAAGGTTGCAGTAGCACGTGCCGACATAACATTTTCCTCTTCCGCTCCGCCGACTGAATGCATTCCTTTCAAATCACGGTTATTTAAACCAGTTGCATTTACGAATTTGAAGTTTTCTAAACCGAACTCATTTGCCTTGTCTGACATCATCTTTACAAAGCTCTCTTCAGAACCGGCGATCGTTTCGGCAATAGCAATTGCTGCACCGTTCGCTGAGTAGATTGTCATTGCCTCATAAAGTTCTCTAATTGAATACGTTCCATCTTTTCGTAAGGGAACATTTGATAGATCTCTATCTTGTGAAACATTATACACATAATCACTTACAGAATACTCCTGGTCCCACTTTACCTTTCCTTCTTTAACTGCCTCAAGAAGAAGGTATTCCGTCATCATTTTCGTCATACTTGCTATCCCAAGGACCTCATCGGGATTCTTTGCATACAATACCCTTCCTGTCTCAGCATCCACTAGTATAGCAGCATCTGCATTAACACCTAGAGTATCCTCCTCTGCACTTACAGGACTAAACCCCGTGAAGAGACTTACTAATAGTAGAATTGCCAGCAGTCCAGCAACCTGTTTCCGAAAAGTTTTCTTTTTCAATTTAAAGCCCTCCAACTTTTAATAACACTTTCGTATTTTAACATAAGTTATTATGAAAAAATAGATTGAGTAAATGCCTATTTTTCTGATAGCAGTATAGTAAGACTTTTACTAGTCTTTTTTATAAAAGAGTCAAGCAAATATCCATAAAAAAACAAAAAGCAGGGAGGTTATCCCTACTTTATTGTATGTTATTGAATAGAGTAGTTTGGAGCTTCCTTTGTAATTTGAACATCATGCGGATGGCTTTCTCTTAGACCAGCTCCACTCATTTTGATAAACTGGCTGTTTTCTCTTAAGGACTGCAAGCTTCCTGCACCACAATATCCCATACCGGAACGAAGCCCGCCGACAAGTTGATAGATTGTATCACTAAGCGGTCCCTTGTATGGTAAACGTCCTTCAATTCCTTCTGGAACGAACTTTTTATTTTCCTCTTGGAAGTAACGGTCACTTGAACCCTTTTCCATAGCTGATACAGAGCCCATACCACGATATACCTTGAAGCGGCGGCCTTGATAAATTTCTGTTTCTCCTGGGCTTTCTGAAGTACCAGCAAGCAAGCTGCCTAACATAACAGCATGTCCTCCGGCTGCAAGAGCCTTCACAATATCTCCAGAGTATTTAATACCACCATCTGCAATAATGGCTTTTCCATGCTTTCTTGCCTCTGTAGCACAATCATAAATCGCTGTAATCTGCGGTACACCAACACCGGCTACGACCCTTGTTGTACAAATGGAGCCAGGTCCAATTCCAACTTTTACAACATCTGCTCCAGCCTCAAATAGCTCTCTTGTTGCCTCTGCTGTTGCAACATTCCCTGCAATAATAGAAAGAGCAGGGTAGGTGCTTCGGATCTCTTTAACCGTCTCAATAACCCCTTTAGAATGTCCATGTGCAGTATCAATAACCACAATATCAACATTTGCCTTAACTAATGCCTCTAAACGGAGCATTGTATCCTTGGAAACCCCAACTGCTGCTCCGACTAATAAGCGTCCATGTTCATCCTTTGCAGAGTTTGGAAACTCAATAACCTTTTCAATATCTTTAATGGTAATAAGGCCTTGTAATACACCCTCAGAATCAACAAGTGGAAGCTTTTCAATTTTATATTTTTGTAGAATTTTTTCCGCTTCCGCCAAAGTCGTACCAACTGGAGCAGTTACAAGATTTTCCTTTGTCATAACATCTGAAATTTTAATCGAATAATCCTGGATAAAGCGAAGGTCACGGTTTGTAAGAATTCCAACAAGTTTTCTTTCTTCTGTATTATTTACAATCGGGACACCTGAAATTCGAAATTTGCCCATTAAATGTTCCGCATCGAAAATTTGTTTTTCTGGTGTCAGGAAGAAAGGATCTGTAATAACTCCGCTTTCTGAACGTTTTACTTTATCTACCTGTTCAGCCTGTTGCTCTACTGTCATGTTTTTGTGAATGATTCCGATGCCGCCTTGACGAGCCATGGCGATGGCCATTTCCGCTTCTGTAACTGTATCCATTCCTGCACTGATTAACGGAATGTTTAATTTGACCTTTTCCGTTAGGCTCACCTTTAAACTAACATCTTTAGGGAGCACTTCTGATTTTGCTGGGACTAACAATACATCATCAAATGTTAATCCTTCTTTGGCGAACTTACTTTCCCACATGAAAAAGACCTCCTGAACTGAAAAATATTATTAGTAGGTTATCAATTGGTTAAAATAATGTCAATGAAAGTATTTTAATTCGAATATTTCTGAAAATATGGAGGTAATTACTTTGAATCACTCATACACGGATTTTCACTCCTTTTTGCCCTTTTTCTCCGCCTCAGACACGCAATCATATTTAAAAAATTGCTATCAAAAATTATCAATAGACCAGGCAGAACAAAAAAGCTATGAGAACAGCTACCCTTTTATTTATTATTTGGAACACGCGCAAATTTATTACCAGCAGGCTGTTCAATCACCCCTTTTAATTCAGCCGATACTATTATTTTACGGATTTACCCACCTGATTAAGGCCTGCTTACTGACAACAGATCCTTATTATCCAGGGAATACCTCGATGCTGGCCCATGGTGTATCAACAAGAAAAAGAAAAAAGCAGCAATATGAGTTTTTTCAAGATGAAGTGAAATTTCAAAAGAATGGGTTACTATCCTGTATGTTAGAGAATTTGTTTAATATAAAGCATTCTGAGGGTGACAAAGCAACAATGTGTGAATTGTTTCAACAAATCCCTGAACTGCATAAGCTGTTCATTCAACTGGAGGGAAAACATACATATATCAAAGTGCCCATTCAACAGCATACCTTTTCATTTCCAAAGAAAATACTTGATGCCTTCCATATGACTGAGAACCGTTTTATTGACTTTTTACATACAGAGTCTTCCAATAGTTTATTATTCAAGGCAAGTTTATCAGATTGTTTGCTATTTGACTATCATGATTCGAATATTTGTTTACTGCCTGTTAAGTATAATTTAGAGGAACAGAACTTTTATTTTTCGCTTTTAAGAGGTAAGTTTTTATGTTATCCCGAAATGATTACACATTATTTATTGCTTTATAATTTAAGTATGATTTCTAGATATGAAACTGAATGGTGGAGCGAGTTGTTAAAAACGATGCCAAATAAGGATTATCCTTTTATTGTTCAGTTTTTAAAGCTGACAGCCAAAAAGGGACCGTTTCTTGTTTATCAGTTTTTATTTAATCGGTTATGTTAAAGACATAAAAAAAGAGTATCCAAATAGGATACTCTTTTTTGCTTGGCGGCGTCCTACTCTCACAGGGGTAAGACCCCAACTACCATCGGCGCTGAGAAGCTTAACTTCCGT
>NZ_JBHZRC010000029.1:0-5904 GCF_043641075.1 Niallia oryzisoli
AATTCGGTGAAGTCAACTTCTTTTTTAAAAGGTAATTTTCTCTAAATGCTTTCTCAATTAACTATAACCGAAAGCCTCCGAATTACTCTAAATTAAAGTGCTCATCAGCGACTTTTAATAATGTATCACTATAGATCATGGAAGTCAACTTCTTATTTTGTTTTTCTACCACAACTTCTTCTTTCATTAGAATCAATAGTTTTGTGATTCCCTATCAAAATATCTAATGCATAAGCGATGGAAATATATATTACCATCTGACCAATTCAAAATCAATAGTTATTTCGAAGAAGCATCTTTGATTTATTAATCAACTCAGAAAATCACATCTTTAAACAATTCCTTTCACTTATATATAAATACAACACTCAAGGAGTTCTATACTTCATACTCCGACAGATTACTTTCGAATGAACATTGACTTGTATATCTCTTTCGCATTGCTATACTCCTCTTCGAGGATCCAAACAAGGAAGTCACCAATAATTGCACTTCCTTGTTAAATTCAATTGGATTTTTCAACACAAATGAGAGATAGGGGCATCAAATTACTTATAACCCTAATTCATTTTTCAGTCTATTTTCGAAGTTCATATTCACGTAATCCTTAATAAAGCGGTTACGTTCTTCTTGATTTTCTTCTATCTTAAACCAACCTACCTTCTTAATCCTCTCTTCTTCAGGTTTTGTGGACCATTTGATTAAGGCTTCTTTTTCCAACTGATACTCTACTCGTTTTCTTGCGACCATTTCTTTAAATCTTGCTTCTCTCTCTTCCTCTTTAGATTTAGAATCCGAAAGATTTTTTAAAATTTCATCGTACTGGATTTTCATTTCACCTAGTTGAGATGCAGCAACCTCTTCAAATGCAACCTTCAATTCCTTTATGAGAGTAAGATTTAGAAACTCTACACTATTAATATGTGCTACATTTGTAGTCTCCATATCCTCAACAGGAAATGGTCTTAGCTCAAATTCATCTCTTATTGCATTAAAAATCGCACTTAACGACCATTTTTGATTCCTTTTCTTCTTAATAAAAACAGCCAATTGCAAATCTAATTCGTCATACACTTTCTCGTTTGTCTCCTCTGTTCTGGAAACAAAATGAATGCCTTCCTCTTCTAACTTCTTAAACCAACTAGTGACTGTATTAACATGTAATTTTTCTTCTTTTGATGTTTTCTTCACCTGTTCAACAAAATCACTTATTTTCCAATACAAATTCGATCACCTTCTTGTAAAGCATATATAGACTACACAATACATGTGGTACCCAAATTATCGATTACATATAGTACAGATTCTCTATATAAAACAATTTTCCCTTTATAAAGATCTTTATTTTTAAAAAATATATTTTCTATATTTATCCCTATATGGTCACATAAAGAGAGTTATTTATATTACTTATCTCTTCTAGAAATCAAAGCCGTCTCTGTACTGGTCTTCGAATTTGTCATCAAATATGAATATAGTAATCAACGCTTCCATAGAAATGATTATTACTTCCCTTTTTAACGAAAATCATATGTCAAATACAAAAGTGAATTACAGACCTTTGAGTGTAATTCCAAACAATCCAGACGGGAAAAACTTTCTAATCACAATAAAAAATGGAGCCACAATTTTGACTCCGTTTTTTCCCTTTTATGATTTTTTCTCATTCAAATACTTTTCTAAAGCTTCTTCAACTAATATATAAATATTTTTTTCCTGAATTAGTGCCTGCATTTTCAACCTTTTATGTAAATCTGTCCGTAAATCAAAGGATACACGCTTTCTCTCCACTTTATTCTCGCCCTTCCTTACTTCATTTATTTCTTCTTTCGAATCAACGTTCTTTTCTTCTTCAACTATTTCAGCTAATACCTGGGACGGTGTAACAACCTTTTGTTTGCGTTTCATATTCTTAATATCATTTACTGTTGACACGTTCCATCAACTCCTTATAAAAACTTCTGTAAGGTTTCAATGCTTCTTTTAATTCACGGTTATCTTCAAACCCATATAAAGATAATCTTCCAACAGCTGCTTTTCTGGTAATAATTGTTTTAAAAACATCATTTGGATAGTCTTCCTCAACCATCTCATTAAAAGCCTTTGCATCATTACGTCTAACATCATTTAAGGTTCGCAGTATTCCGATGACTTTTGTGTCACGTCGGCCAAATTCATTTGCACTGATGACAGAATCCATAAAGTTATGAATTGCAGAGTAGCACCAATTGGAACTCTCAAACAATACTACAACATATTCGCTTGCACATAATGAACTCATTGTTTGTTCACTTAAAGCTGGCGGAGTATCAATAACAATAAAATCATATTCATCCCGGATTTGATCCAAGACATCATCTAGTATCAGACTAGGGTTGCCACTATAATGTGCTACTTCTCCCTTATAAGTTTTTTTAGTATAAAGCCAGCGAGCAAACGTAGCTAAAAAGTTGTTGGCTGGAAGTAAATCAAGTTTTTCACTAATTGGAACTATGTATTCCTTAACGTTGTTTTGTTGCAGTGCTTCTAATACTGATTTCTCCACAAATTCATTAGAAGGTTTTTGAGATAAAAGCTCAGTCAAATTCCCCTGCGAGTCCATATCGATAGCTAAAACGCGATATCCATCCTGGTTCAATAAATAAGATAGTATACCTGTTGTTGTTGATTTTCCACAGCCACCTTTTTGGATCCCCATTGTTATAGTGATAGCCAACTTAAACACCTTCCTTTCTTCCAACGTTGTTTTCTTCTTACTATTATAAATTCTTATTCTATATTAATTAAGTCTAATCCTTCTTAAGAAAAGAGGATATTCAAACTAAATGAAAACTCATTCAGTTATTTATCTAAAATCCAAGAAATTTATCTTCTAGATATAATTGAATAACTATTTAAACATCAAGTCAAATGGGAGACATTGCGATATAATCGCGAATTAAAAAGGATAACTGGATGAAATTAGGCTTATGAATCAGTGCTCTTAGCATTCGGAATCTTTCTAAATCCCTTGGGAAAGATTCCGAATACCTTCTTTGGAAAAAATTATTATAAAATGAATGACTCTGTTAGGTAATCGCACAGACTAATTACTTTTCGTATAGAGATAGATAAACCTAGTTAATGAACTCAGACTTCGCAGTCCATCTATCTAGTACTTAGTCCTTTTGAGTGTTTTTTATATAGATCATTCAAATATTAATCTTTTGGTTCATGTAGTTTTTCAAACATCTTTTCAATTTCAATTCGCTTTTTTTCCTTTTCATTAATTGTTTCACTCACTGCCATTTTTGCGCGCTTGTCAAATAATTTTTTCATAGCTGGTCTTGCTTCTTTCCATTCTTTTCTTTGCTTATTTTCTTTTTGTTCATACCATTCTGGAATCATCCCATTTCCAGTAAACCCTTTTTTTATTGTGGTAGGAAATACATAACCACTTTTCAAGTTATTTGTCAAAGCACGCTTGAAATAGTTCATATCTTGAATATCAAAATCTACTTTATTTAAAGTACTCTTAAAAATTGAGTAATCAAAACTATCCTTCCTTTTTACTTTATTTAAAAGAGTAACTATTTGTTTGTGTGTTTGTATGTTTATATCACTACGCAATTCTAATAAAGAGTAAATTTCTGATTCCTCACTACACATACTATTAAATGATTCTTTTAAATCTAATTCTTTTAAATAATTATTTTCGGGTGTCTGTGGGACACTAGGGTGGTGTTCGTCAGATACCAGGGGTGGTGTCTGTGGAACACTAGGGTGGTGTTCGTCAGATACCAGGGGTGATGTCTGCGAGATATTAGGTCTCAATACATCACCTTTATTTTTTACCTCAGCTGGACGATAAATAGTGTATAGGTTAGATGTTTGACTAATACCGTTATTCTTACTTACCTTTTTTCTTACCTCTTTAACCACTAATTTTAATTCCACTAACTTATTGACACACTCAATAGCTTTTTTTCTACCCATTGATCCTTTTTTTGCTATGGTACTATACGAAGGAAAGGCGGTATCATCGTGTCCGTTAGCGTAGGAACGTAAAACCATATATGTCATTTTTTCGTAAACATCTAATTCTTCCATATCTAATATTTCAGTAGGCACTACAAACACACGTAAACTATCTTTTAATCGATCCATTTTTATATCTCCTTTTCAAGGAAAAACAAAAAAGGCATACTTTACCCTTTTTACAAATCACAGCGTTACAGCGATTAGGAAAACGGTAAAACATCCCTTTTACTTTTTTCAAATAAATCAATTAATAAAACGGTTGAAATTATATCGATACACCGTTTATAATAAGGCTATCTATATTTGTTTTGTTTTCCTGTTTCTGCTGTGAGAGGTGGGAAACAGGGTAAAGTCATTCCGTTAAGGTTGGGGAACCTTAACACATGGAGTGGCTTTTTGTTTTATCCAATATATAATTAATAGTAATTATAACTAATTTAAAGTGAATCTAGCAATAATAAATAATAGATGATCCTATGTATAATAGACTGATACCTTAACATTTCTAATGCTAAAATAATAATGTTTGATGTAACTAACTATTAAACATGTAAGTTGAATAATTTTAAAGTTGCTACATTTAAACAAATGATTTGAATATAATGTGCACATTAGAAAAGATACGATAATCTTATTATCTTATAATAGAAAGCAATTCCCTGTGTGTAATATTATAAATAATTGTCATGGATTTATAATATTACACACATTCGCGGAAGATGACTTCCTTAAATACATGTGTTATTATAAAGGTAATATCCTTTACAGGGAGGTTTCTAAATTGAAAAAAATTTCTTCTGAAGCTATTCCGCTGATACAAAACTTTTGCGACTGGTTACAGGATCAAAAGAAATCTCTTAATACGATTAAAACGTACAAGCGTGAATTAGAAAAGTACCAAGAGTGGCTTCGAGAGAGAAACGTGGATATTCATCATTTAACGAAAATGGATATACAGTCTTACATTTATTATTTAGAGGCGCAACAAAAAAGTATAACGACAATTGATAAGACAGCTGGTGTTATTCGTACCTTTGCTAAATATCTTGGAAAGCCGGAACTAACTTTTGGATTGGAGTTAAAACCTGTAGAGAAAAATAATGACATTGAGACATTATCTGTCACAGAATATTGTCAGTTGTTAAGAATGGTTAAGGAAGAAGGCAATTTGCGAAACGTAACAATTGTTTACGTTCTTCTTCATACAGGAATTCGCGTATCAGAATTATGTAATTTAGATCGTTCACACATCGATTTAGAAAAGCGTGAATTAATTGTACAAAAAATAGATGAACAGCGTATTATCCCTCTTTCAAATGAAGCCAGAGAATATTTAGAGATGTACCTAGACTCACATGTACATGAGGCAATCTTTGTTTCTAGTACAGGTGAACGTCTTTCAGAAAGAGCAGTACAATACATGCTGAAAAAATATGATGCAACTCCACAAATACTTCGACATACGTTTTGCCAAAGATTGATTGATAACAAAGTTGATGTCGAAACTGTATCTAGACTAGCAGGTCATAAAGACATTAATGTAACAAAAAAATATGTAAAGGTAAAAATGAATAAACGAAAAGTAGAAGCTGCAATTAATAATGCTTTTGCGAATAAAATAGGTTAAAGAGATCCATTCACTGTATTTTTTACTCCTTTTGATTGAAGGAGTTTTTTATTTAAAAAAAGAATTGATTTCTATTAATAAAGCTGATAATATGAATTTCCGTTGCTATCTATTAATGGTTTAATAGAGAAGTAAATTGGAGAAGTAGAAACTTACAAAAAGAAGTTGACTTCTATGTTTGAATTCGGTATACTATTAAATGTCGCTGAAATAACAGTGTTTTAAACAAACAAAAATATTATTGACTTCAACGAAAA
>NZ_JBHZRC010000002.1:128-233025 GCF_043641075.1 Niallia oryzisoli
CGCTAGAGCTTGCTGATAGCAATAACACTGAGGTCGACTTACCTGCTGACGAGACTGCGCTAGAGCTTGCTGATAGCAATAACACTGAGGTCGACTTACCTGCTGACGAGACTGCGCTAGAGCTTGCTGATAGCGATAACACTGGGATCGACTTACCTGCTGCCGATGAAATCGCCGAAGAACTTACCGATAATGACGATTCCGCAGATGATTTACCTGTCGATGAGACAATTGAGGAATTTACTGACAGCGACGTTACTACGGACGTTTTACCTACCGAAGATACAGCTAATAACCTGACTGCTATTGATATCTCTGTTGAAAACCCAACTACCGTTGATTTTACTGAGGATCTAACAGATATTGATAACATCGAAGACTTACCTAACCTCGAGATGACTGACGTTCATCCTACCCTTGACAGCACTGATAACGACTTACCGAGCCATATTATAACTGACGAACACACTCCTACTGATATTTCCGAAAACGAATCCTTCAATACATTAGCTGAAGAGCTGCCTGCAAATGATGATTTAGAAGATGATAAGTAACCCGCTAAAAAACCCCCTACTCCCTTTTATTCAAGAATAGTGTGTTAAGGCAAGAGCCTCGGACATATATTCTATAGACATCATCGTTACAATTCAGGGAGGCGGTTCAACTATGCAATGGTATATTAAGGTGTTAAAAAATTATGTAGGTTTTCAAGGCCGAGCAACACGTCAGGAATATTGGATGTTTATTCTAATGAACTTTATTGCTGCCTGTATTCTTTCCATTGTGGAGTTAGTTCTTGGCATTCCTGGTGTTTTGACAGGAATATATGGCTTGGCAGTTTTCCTACCTTCGTTAGCCGTTCTTGTTCGAAGATTACATGATATCGGAAAAAGTGGCTGGTGGTTCTTGATTTCCTTCATTCCATTTATCGGTACCATTGTATTGATCGTATTTGCCTGCCTGGAAAGCCAGCCTGGAGAAAATCAGTATGGACTGAATCCAAAGCATTCCTATTAATTATCTTCTTACGACTATACCGCCTGAACTAGAGGCGGTTTTTTTATGCAGCAAAAAGGCTTACAGTTTAGCCTGCAAGCCTGCTCAAGCGATTAGCTTCTTAGTATGATATTACTTAAATCCTTCTCCAAGGATACTGGCATCTTTTCTCTCAGCTGAGCCAATTAGTTTTTGTTTAAAAATATTTTCCTTTTGCTCAATTAGTGCATCCCGCTTACCTCTGTACACATACTTCTTTTTTAGAATCTGTTTTTTCTGATTATAGAATAGAACAAATCGCTTCAATGGTAGATTTGGATTTGTATTAATCCAATTAATTTTAAATGTGGATGCACCTTCCCATTCTTCTACTGAAAGCATATGGGCCAGAATCCGTAGTTGTTTTAAATTAAACTCAGGAGTCAACCGCACTTCCCTTTCAAGCAAAAGAGTTGGATCTTCAAGTTCAAGCGGCTGTTTCAATATGACATCCTCATCCTTAATCTTTTGTTCTAATTGTGAAAATTCGATTTTTGGATACAATTTTCCAATCAACTCCTCATAACATTTAGCCTAATAGCGTAAAGGGTTATAATCAACTATTCAAAATGGATAAATAATTTTATTATGATAATCGTTCATAAATGCAACTTTCATTACATTCTTTGTATCATCCAATGGACTAATAGTTGTCATATTTATTATCATAATATACTTTATAGAAGTTACCAACTCTAATGCATCAGATTAATACGTATTGTTTATTTATTTACACTTCACGATTGTACACTGTTTATTATTCATATAGCAATATTTCAAACGAATGATTTATGAAAAAAAATAAGATTAAAAGATCAACCCTTATGTTAACCCGATTTATTAAAGATTTACTTAACTAAGACAATTAGAAAAGGCAGTACAATAAAAGAAATAAGCGTTGTCCAAAGAATACTTTTCGTTACAATTTTAGGAGAAGCATCAAACTTTGCGGCTAATATACCTGCATTCACGGCAACCGGCATACATGCCAAAATGAGTAAGACCGAAAATAAAAGTCCTTGAATTTTAAGTATAGATAGACAAATCAAAGCGATTCCAGGTGCAATAAGTAATCTCATCCCCATACCCAACCAATAGGCTGTATGTGTTTTTCTATCCAGCTGCTCCGTTTTCACATTCATCATCTGAGCACCTAAAATAGCCAAAACAATGGGTGAATAGGCATCAGCAATCATCGAAAATCCGCTCGCAATACCACTGGGTAACGGAAGCTCAAAACTACGAAATAATAATGCCAGCATAGCTGCATAAATGGCGGGTAACGAAAATACGGATTTAATGGCATTTTTTATTGAAAAGTGCGAACGGGCGGCGAAGTAAATTCCTACCGTATTCACAATAATCATTTGCAGGACAATAAAAACCGATGCCTTGTCGAGCCCTAATTGGCCAAAGCCAAGTAATATCAAAGGTATTCCATAGTTGACACAGTTGGTAAATGCCGAAATAAGTGTAAGACCAGCAATATCATTTTGTGATAGCGCAAGCAGCTTCCCTAAACCATTAGCTGTTCCCCATAGTAATAAAAGATTTAACAGCGAGAATGCAAAGGTTAGGTAAATGTCCTGATGAGACACTTCCGCATTCATTAACGTATCAAAGATCACAACAGGAGTAAAATAATATAGAACTAAGACTAAAAGTGGTTTAATATCAAGCTGCTTGAACTTACTAAGTAATGCCCCGGCAATTACTGGTATCGCAAGCGGAACAAGCACGTGAAAAAGGGTAAAAAAAACATTTTGAATCATGATCAATAATTCCTCTCTAACCAGAAAATATAAGTGTAAAAGGGCAATAAGTTGAAATGGAGTTCTATATTCACCATTTTTTACTATATTTCAACATTATACTACAGTTTTCTATAATAATAAGAAATTGTAAGATACTAGCCTACCGAAATTTGATAGAACGACCAATTACATAAAAAACAAATAAAAGACAGTCTCTAAATTGAGACTGTCTTCTATATAAAATAATTATCCTACATTCCATCGAATTAACTGTCCTGCATGTGTTAAACCACCGCCGAAGCCGTATAACAATAGAATGTCCCCATTCTTGACCTTACCTTCACGAACACCCATATCAAGTGATAAGGGAATCGTTGCTGCAGATGTATTTCCGTACTCAACAAGGCTATATAATGTTTTTTCAATCGGGAACCCACTTTTATGGCAGATGGATTCAATCATCCTTAAATTGGCACTATGCGGTATAAACCAATTAACATCACTTAATGGCATTGAGGCTTTCTCCAGAACCTCTTTCATTCCTCTGGGTACTGTTGTAACAGCCCATTTGTAAACCTCACGTCCATTTTGTACAAATTTATTACTCTTCATAAGGTCTTCCTCAAACATGCGAGTTGATAAATCAGAGCAATACAGATTTTTTCCTTTTTTTCCTTCTGTTCCTAAATGGTAGGAAAGGAAGCTAGGCTGTTCCTCATCATACTCTACAAGTACTGCTCCACCGCCATCACCAAATAGAATACAGGTAGACCGATCTTCATAATCCGTAATTTTTGAAAGGGTTTCTGCTCCAATAACGAGAATTTTCTTATGTAAACCGGATGTAATAAGACCGTTTGCAACATGCAGCCCGTATGCAAATCCTGAACAAGCGGCATTAACATCAATGGAGCCGGTTTGTTTGATTCCTAGTTTTGCTTGAACTAGTGAAGCAACGCTTGGGGTTTTGAAATCAGGAGTCATTGTGCAGGCAATAATCATATCAATATCTTCAAGAGATTTATCGTATCTTTCGACCAAATTCAATGCTGCTTTATAACCGATATCACTTGTATGCTCATCTTCTGTTGCAATTCTTCGCGCTTTAATACCTGTACGTTTTACAATCCATTCATCATTTGTTTCAACTAATTTTTCTAAATCATCATTCGTAAGTCTCTTTTCAGGGACATATGCACCTATTGCCGTAATACGAGCTTTTGATAAAATCATTGTATACCCCCTTTAATTCTGAGTTTTCAACTTTTACTCATTTTACCACTTATTACTAAGACTAGATACTAATTTGATGTCAAAATAGAAAAAAAGAGCTGTTTTCTCCATTCATGCTTCCCTATTCATACCTGTTGTAATCAAGTACTATTATTGATTTTGTTTTAGATAGCCCTTACATTTACTCAAACATAAAAAGCCAGGAACGTTATTCCCAGCTTAGTCGATAAAACCATTTTCTTTTAACTGCTCAAAGGCTGCATTTTGATTTTCTTCTTTAATCTGATATTCAAGGTTTCCATCCACAATTTTTGCGCAGCGTCCTCCAAATGGCTTTAAGGTTTCTTTAATGGCTTTAATATCATGGGTCCCTTTTAACTGATAATTAACTTTCACTTTTATCACCTCCATAGATTACTATAAAGAAGTGATAAAAGAATTTCTGTGATAAAACTAACAACAAAAAATTAATTATCGTGCTGGATTATTTAATGATCCTATCATTCAACAGTCTTCTTCATATCCTCAATAAATTCCTGAACCGCCTCTTCTTTAGTTGCCCATGAGGTAACCAAACGAATCGCTGAAGTATCCTGATCTACTTTTTCCCAAATTAAAAAAGAGTACTTCTTTTGGAGCTCGGAGATTAAGGAATTCGGTAAAATCGGGAAGATTTGATTTGATGGTGAATGGCTAAGAAAAGTATGCCCCGCTTTCGTTATTTCCTTTCTCAGCCTATCTGCCATTCTATTGGCATGCATCGCCAATTCATAGAACAAATTATCCCCGAACAGTTCTACAAACTGAATTCCCAATAGTCTCCCTTTAGCAAGGAGTGCTCCCTTTTGCTTCAAATGGAAGCGGAATTCCTCTTTAAGATGGTGATGACTAATAACCAGTGCCTCTCCAAGCAAGGCTCCATTCTTTGTACCGCCAATATAAAAGGCATCGACTAGATTTGGAAGATCACTTAGCTGGAGATCATTTTCTGCAGAACATAAAGCAGATCCTAATCTTGCTCCATCCATATATAAGATGAGGTTGTTTTCCTTACAGAAATGACTTAACTGCTCCAACTCCTCCTTATTATAGATTGAACCGATTTCAGTTGAATTCGATAGGTACACAAGCTTTGGCTTGACCATATGCTCATCGGTATGAAAAATAAGTACATCCCGTAAATGCTTTGTCGTTAGCTTTCCATCAGTGGTTTCAACAGCTATCACTTTGTGCCCTGTTGCTTCAATTGCACCTGTTTCATGAGTAAAAATATGACCAGTACTCGCTGCGATTGCCGCTTCGTGAGGTCTTAAGAAAGCTGAAATTGCGATTAAATTTGTTTGAGTTCCGCCTGATAAAAAGTGAATATCTACGTTTGCCTGGTCTAATCTTTGCTTAATTAATTCGATTGCTTTCTCTGAGTAGCGATCTTCACCATAGCCATTTTCCTGCACAAAGTTTGATTCCATTAGTGCAGTTAAGATTCTTGGATGTGCACCTTCGCTGTAATCATTTTTAAAACTATACATAAGTTAGCTCCCTATTATTGTTTTTTCATTATCGTAACATAATAAATACTCAATTTCCTTCTCATTCTGCTGATGAACTATAATTTCAGTACTCTTTCCTTCTCGAATTCAATAGGATTGTCTTTTAAATATCGATCAAAAAATTGCAGGATGACTTCATTTGTCGTTTCAATACATTCGCGTGCGTCGACTGCTCCTGTTCCCAGCAAATTTGATAAAATAGGTGAAACGATTGGTAAATCGGTAAAATTCATATGCTCTGAATTCCTTATGATTACCTGATAGGAATGATTACTGTTTTTGTGTACAGCATTATTTGGATAATCTGGATTCCCCTTAGTCTCATCTTCATAATGAGATTCATTATAGAAATTTAGAATAGGCTTTGGATATGGCTCATCTGTCAAGAGCTCTTTTCCGTTCATAAAACCGATGACTTCCCCTAGCATTGTTCCATCAAGAACAATCACCGCATCCACAGTTTCATCTATTCTGCCAATTTTTGCAGCCGTTGCTCCACCCAGTGAGTGACCCATAACACCAATACGCTCAAGGTCAATTAGCTGAAATATATTTTCAGTTTCACTACCAGTCATTTTTTTGATTTTATCAATAACAAAGGTCATATCCTCTGTTCTAAGCTTCATCCATGCTTGTTCCATGACAAACAATTCCTTACCCTGTATTTCCCCATTTGTTGCTTTTATCGCATCATTCATAAAATCCATATTGGTTATCACCCTTTTTCCGTCCACCTGCTCTGTCAAAAAAGCATGAAAGGTATGATCAATACTAGCAACTACATATCCATTGCTGGCCAATTCTTGATAAGTAGAATAGTTGCTGGTGCGAAGCCCAAATGCACCGTGAGAAAAAACCACAAGAGGAAACTTTTTATCTGCTTGCTTTGAAGGATACCAAAACTGAACCGTTACTTTTCGATTATCATCAGCTTCCTCTGTGAAAAGCTCTTTTCTTGATTGATCGGTCCAAGTAAAACTTTTTGTACTCACTGAATTTTCACCTGTTGTCTTGATTGGCTCATAAGGAGGGAAAAGCAGGAGAGGAAAAATAGCTAAGGCATAAAGAATAACACGGCCCAAAAAGCCAAGTATCATTTTCGACTTCTTTAATGGTTTATTCCCTATATGTCGGAGAAGTGTCACAAGTCCAAGCAGTGCCTGTACCCCCAAAAGGATGCCAAGCATCATCCAGTTCAATCCCCAATCAATAATAGGACTGATTACCAGCAGTAAAAAAATTGAAAAAAGTACAATACTGAGAATAGATTTACCCCTTTTTACATTTGATTTTTTCAATATGCTTACTACAATCATCCCGATTTCAATTGAAATGAATAGAAGAAACACCATATTTCCTAGCATACTATCGCCTCCCACTTCTACTTCAAACATCGTGGATTCCTTCACAAGGCAAACTTTGGGAAACTTTCATCGAATGACATTTTCATGATTTGAAGAAGTGCTATGCTTAAATTGTTCTCTATTCATTATAGCACCCTAATATGGAAAATAATGTGACTGTCTCTTGAATTTTCCAATTATCTTTACCACAAAAAACCAAATCACATTTCTTTGATTTGGTTTAGGCATACTATGATTTTATTAATGATTAAGAGAAAATTCTTCCTTGTAAATAGAGAAAGTGTTTTTACCTTTTAATTTTGCCTGGTACATAGCTATGTCTGCTTTTTTAATTAATTTATCAATAGCATCCCCATCATTATTATAAAAGGCAATTCCAATACTAGTTGATACAAGAATATCCTGTTGATTTATGATAAAAGGCTGATTGATTTCGCTAAGGATCGTTTCCACTAGCTTAATTGCACTGTGCTTATCTATGTTCGGAAAGAAGCCAATAAACTCGTCTCCTCCTAATCGAGTAATCGTATCGTTTTTTCGTATACAACGTAAAAGACGATTGGCGACCTCCTTTAACAGGAGATCCCCTATTTCATGGCCAAAGGAATCATTCACTGCCTTGAATCCATCTAAATCCATAAAAATAATGGATGCTAACGTTCTGGGAGTATCTGAAAATTGAGGGGATAGGGTACGATGAAAATTCTCCTCAAACTGCCTCCGATTCGGAAGACCTGTTAGCATATCCTTAAACGCTAAATCACGCAGAAGTATTTCACTTCTTTTTCGTTCTGTAATATCCAACATGGAGCCGATGATTTGTGCTTGGCCATCTTTTAGGATGATTGTTCCGTAAATTTCTATATCATACATACTTTGATCCTTTTTAATGCCTCTCACTTCAATTCTCGATGTTTTATCTTCCCTATCCAGTTTTCGTCTGATCGACTCCATTACGACAGGCAAATCATCAGGATGGACTAAGTCTAAAATAGACATTCCAATTAGTTCCTCTTTTGCATACCCAGTCATTTCAATAAATTGCTGATTAGCATACTTGATTTTTCCATCTATTAACGTATAAGTTCCAATTAAGGAGCTTTCTGCTAATACAATATATTTATCATTAACCTGTTTTAGCTTTTTCTGCTGCCTACTCACAATAATCGTGAAAGGAGTTAATATCATCAGTAATACAATACTGTCAATCAGCATTTCTTGACCAGAACTATTTATATTAAAATACCGATTCAATATATCTTGGAGTACAAGCATCTCTGCTTCTTTTATGATAAGTACACCTATAATGATCAAGATGGACTGAAAAAGCCCTCTTCTGTATTTTTTTCTTCGAAAATCCATGATGTCTCTCCTAAAAAAACATATGTCTATACATCCTATTGTATTTCTTCAATCACACCCATACAAGAAAAATATTATAATAATATGGCAGGAAGTTATAGGGCCATCCTCAGTAACCAAAAGTCTTGATTCAGAAACAAGTTCACGCGATAATGAGTTAATTAAGGAATTTCGTAAGGAGTTTAAAAATGAAAAGAATTATTCAAAATTTTATTAAGGGACTTTTAACCATTGTCCCAATTATTTTAGTTGTTTTTGTCGTCTTTAAGATTTTTATGTTTTTAGATGGCCTGCTAGGAAATTATTTAAAACCCTATTTAAAAGAGGATTACATACCTGGGATTGGATTACTTTTCACCTTTATCCTGATTACCATTTTAGGCTGGCTGTCTACAAAGTTTTTTACAGGTACACTATTCCGGGTTATTGACAGATTGCTAGAAAGGATTCCTTTAATAAAAACCATCTATTCGGTTATCAAGGATACGTTTTATTCCTTTCTTGGAGAGAAAAAATCGTTTTCAAAGGTGGCAATTGTAACAATTCCTGGAACAGAAGTGAAGACCATTGGATTTATTACGACAGAAGATCTGGAAGACTTTTATACTCCATTAAAAGATCATGTGGCTGTATATGTTCAACAAACCTTTCAAATAGCCGGTGTTACCCTTTTAATCCCAAAAGACCAGGTTGAAGTGATTGACGTAAAGCCTGAGGATGCAATGAAATTTATTCTTTCTGGCGGAATGACCTCAAATCACGGACAACCCTATAGGAATCAATAACTGAATCCTCTATTAATAGTGAAATCTAAAGAACGCACTTAAATAATAAAGCAAGTGCGTTTTTTAGATTTCATACTTCCTTTTGAATTTCTCCCCTTTTCCACGATATCTTACATGAAGCTTCTTTGATAGCAAAATAGAAATATGCTGTTTAATAATCGTGAAGCTGTACAACCTAGAATTAATATCCTATCCAATACCTTTTTGTAATAGTAATCAAGCTGTGATTGGGATCATTCAAGCTTATAATTTCTATGATAATTTTCTCTTAAGAAGGTGATTATATTGGTATTTCGTGGAGATGCTCATAAGCTGTATAGTAAACTAAACAAAATACAAAGTATTGAATTCATCCAAACGAAGGAATTATCTGAGGTTCAGGAAATTCGATCCTTTTATCGTACAGTTAGTACTGATTTATTAAAATTGGTTTATTATCGTATGATTAAGGAAAAAAACGGTTCTGGAATAATCCCCATTTTTGTCACTGCCATTCCTTGGTTTATTTTTCTCTTTTCAAGTAAGCTACAGGAATTTCTTTTTCGAGAAGGCGGTTTGCTTTGGCTTCCCTTTAGTATTATTTATATTTGTATTCTCATCATCAGTGTTGTGCTGCATTTTCGTGAAAAAGCCTGGGCAGGTCTGCATATTGAGATCATTCAGGATGTAATTGCAGAACGAAATGCTGAAGCATCTCCATAAAACATACTTAATGAACAGTATAATTAACCCTCTGTGTTAAAAAACATCCAATATTCATATATTTAAACTAACCATTATTGGATGGTGACTCTCATCATAGGGGGTATGATGTTGTCCAGAAAAATTGCTGTGGCGATCATTCATGGAATTGGAACCCAAAAGGAAGATTTTGCGTTGAGGATGGAGAAGAAATTAAGGAAGCGGTTTATCAAACAATTAAAGAAATTGAAGCCTAATGTCCAGGAGCCTGAATCACAATTAGTCATTAAGCCCATTTGCTGGGCCGATACCTTTGCAGAACCGGAGAATATACTATGGGAAAAATTTCAATCAGAAAAACTAGATTATAAGCTTTTGAGAAATGCCATGATCCATGTACTAGCAGATGCCATCGCCTATCAAAGATCCCCTTCTCAAAAAAACTTCTATAAAAAAATCCACATGAGAATAGATGAAAAGTTAAATGAATTGGCTTGTGAAACGGGAGACGTGGAGGCACCTTTATGTGTCATTGCTCATAGTCTGGGTACGGTGATCACCAGCGACCATTTTTATGATCTACAGCAAGGAAAAAGGATAGCGGATCCACTTGATAACCCTCTCGTGAAAGGAGAGACCCTTACCCTGTTCTATACAATGGGGAGCCCTATTGCCCTATGGAGTATCAGCTATGACGAATTTGACAAGCCGATTGAAGTCCCGGCAAAAAGGATCAAAGAGTATTATCCAAATACAGGAGAATGGATTAATTTTTACGACAAGGATGATATCATCGCCTACCCCCTCGAGCCATTATATGGAAGTCAATATGTAAAAGATCGTCAAGCAGCTGTCGGCGGACTCTTGACCGGGTGGAACCCACTCTCACACAGTCAATACTGGACAGCCAATCAAGTCATTACACCAATTGTCAACGGACTCATCAAAACTTGGCTGGAGGTAAATAAATAATGAAGCATGGGGACGGTTCTTCTGCTTCCAGTTGGAAGCAAAAGAACCGTCCCCATGCTTTCTCCAGTTTTATAGTAGTCCCACCATTTGAAGACCGTGGTAAATTCCATCCTCTTCTACGGATTTTGTGACAAATTTAGCTGCTTTTTTTACTGTCTCTTCTGCGTTCCCCATGGCAATACTGTTTTTAACGGCTGTAAGCATTTCAATATCATTTAGTCCATCACCAAAAGCATATTGACGCTCCGCTGGAAAACCTAGCTGAGCTATGATTTTCTGAATACCCTGTGCTTTAGATCCACCTTTTGGCAGAACATCCACTGAAACAGGATGCCATCGAACAAAGTCAAAATCATGAAATTCCTGTTCATATTGTTTTTCTTCCCCTTCTGTACAAAAAAGAAGAGTCTGATATAGTTCACGTTCTTTATAATAATACGGATCATGCTCAGGAAAACGGTCTATCTTTAAGGTAGCAATACTTTCCTTTATATAGCTATGCTCTGGAACATTCGCTTTCATATCTTCATGGTCCATAAAGACAACGGGATGATTGTTTTCAAGAGCTGTTTCAGATAATTCCACCAGTGATGGAATTTTCAGAGGATTCGTATCTAAAACCTCTCCATTTAACACGACAAATTGTCCGTTATAACTAACATATGTATCAATATCTAATTCCTTTCGCAAATCCTCAAACATAAAAGGAGCTCGTCCTGTTGCAATAGCAACCACATGTCCAGCATCCTTCAGTTGAAATACTGCTTCTTTTGCAGTTTGAGGTAATTTCTTATCATGATTAAGCAAGGTTCCATCTATATCAAAAAAAATAACACTCTGTTCAGTCATTATTTGTCCTACCTTCCGAATAAGATTTAAAATCATCTGATTGTTACAAGTGTAACTTATGAAACCCGTTTCAAGTCAACTCTTTTGTAACAATTCTCACTTAACTAGTTTTTTATAACAGCAGTTAAGCGAATCATGGGGACGGTTCTCCTGCTTCATGGAAGCAAGAGAGCCGTCCCCAAATCTTAATTATTATCGTTCTTTTGACTAGGATTTGGGTTTGATTTATCAATAATTTGTTTTATTTCTCCCTCGTCCCCTTTTGCGTTGATGATTTCCATTATTTGATTGAGGCCCTCACTCGTTTGGTCAGTGTTATTTTTCATGGATAATCCTTCCTTCCTTTTTCTACTATTATTTTCATTATTATCAAATATTATCAACTGCAAAAGTGTGGGAGCTTTCTCAAATACTACCGTTACGTAAAAAATGTGAGATTAGCAGTCATTACAGGACAATGAACCGGCTTCTTTTCTTATTGGTTATCATTGTTTTTATTGGTCTGAAACATATTTTTTGACACAGCATTCAGCTTGTTGACAAATCGATTGAAACCGAACCCAACGAAGAAAGCGATACTTATTTGAGCATATGGAGTATCTCCATAATCAATAAATTCGATAAGTAATAAACCGCTGTCAATTAAAAAAACGGATATGACGGCGGTACCAGTTGCAAAGATGGGATAAAAAATATACATGATCCACTCACGATAGTTTGTTAATTCACCTTTCATGTAGTGGGAGCAAAACATATAAAGATGGCGTAAGGAACCTCCAATCGCCCCTGCAAAAAAATAATACAAAAAAATCTTGATATGAGAAATAAAAGGCAGTGACTTTTCCAAAGTTCCCACCCATAATGTACCCCCAGCAATAAAACTGCCGAAAAACAACAGGGAAAGATAAGCCAGTATAAATACTTTCAACGACTTCTTCACACAACATCACCCCCGCTTTGAATAATTTATCCTATGAGTCTTGGGCGACGTTCGTTCCATATGTAAACGGAGGGACAGTTCTATTGCTTTCTGGAAGCAACAGAACTGTCCCTCTGATTTTTGCAAAATAATTATCCAACTTGAATGTCTTTTGTTTGCTTTTTGTCTTTTTGAAAATCTACTGCTTTTTTACCATGTACTAAATAATACAGTAGGATTCCAATAAAGACGATGACTGCCATACAGAAATACAAGCTGCGAAATCCTATTAATGGCAGAATAAATCCTAATATGAAAGGACCGACGCCAATTCCAAAATCATAAAATACAAAGAAGGTAGATGTGGCTAAGCCCGTTCGAGTCTTCGGAGCTAGGTTGACTGCAACGGTCTGAGCACTAGATTGAAACGTTCCAAATCCGATACCAATCACAGCACCTGCAATTAGCAGGGTAATTGCGTGTTGGGCCTGGCTTAAAATAATCAACCCTGCACCAAATAGAAAAATTGATGGATAAATAATCATATTTTCTCCTTTTATATCAAACCATTTTCCTGTAAATGGTCTTGACACCAAGAGAAACGCTGCGTACATCACAAAGAAAAAGCTTGCTGCATTTACTAAATTAATTTCTTCAGCGTACGAACTTAAAAAGGATAAAATACTGGAGTAAACAAATCCAAAAACAGCCACAAGAATAGCGATTGGTATCGTACTTTTTTCAAAATAATCGCCAAGATGAAACCCACTCTTCGTTTGAAATGTTTTTGCTTCAATGCTCGTCTTTGGTATAGCTAAAAAGAGCGATGTGACGATTGCTACAACTGCAAATACAGTTGTGACGAGAAAGATAACAAAGTGATCGAAGTTTTGACTGATAAATAATCCGATAAAGGGACCCACTGCCATTGCCAAATTCATACTCGTTGCAAAATATCCCATTCCCTCTCCTCGTCGTGACATTGGAATGATATCGGCCGCAATTGTCCCGGTTGCCGTGGTGGCAATTCCAAAAGCAAACCCATGAAGAAAACGAATGAGAAATAATAACGGTAAGCTATTAACCGGAAAATACAATAACATGATAATAAGAAATAAACTTAGCCCTAGAAGCAACAGCCTCTTTTTGCCTACCCGTTCAATCATTTTCCCCGCTATTGGTCTTACGATAACCGCCCCGAGGACAAAGATACTAGAAGCAAGCCCCGCTTTACTTTGGGATGCATGAAACTTATCAATTGAATAAACGGCTAATGTGACCATTAATATGTAAAATGAGATAAATAATAAAAAGTTCGAAACAGAAACCATAATAAAGTCTTTTGTCCATAATTTATGTTCTTGATTCATCTGTTCTCCTTCCCTCTTACCTTAATTTCTCCTTTAAAACCTGAATCGTACGTAACGTTGTTTCTAAATCCTTTATGGCAATTTCATCGAGTAACCGATATTCGAATTCTTCAACAACCTTTATTGCCTCCTGAAAGGCAAGATCCCCCTTGTCAGTTAGTTGAATCCTCCGTTCCCGTTTATCTTTACTCGGAACCTTCTCAATCAGTTGTCTCTCTTCCAATCGATTCACCGTACGTGTAATAGTCGGCTTTTCAACATCTACATATTGGCTGATCTCAACCAATGTAGAGGCACCGAATTGCTTTAAATAGTACACAATAATCCATTGGGAATGATATAAACCAACACTCCCTAACTGTTCATTTAATTTTTTAATAAAAGACCTGGAAAACTGTAAATGCTGGTGAAAAAATGAAAGTGCCAAAATAAACCCTCCGGCCAAATTTAGTTATCTAGGTAACTAATATACTCTTATTTTCACAATTTGTCCATAAATAGAGGTCAAATCAATTACTCCGTTAAGAGCAATTGATTTGACCCCTGATTTCTTATCCAATGAAATTCATATATAATCCATTCATCTTAACTTCTATGTTAATGGTTCAAAATTAGTCACTTTACTTAGTTTATGGGCAATTAAATAAATGATCACATAGATGGGGAAAGAATAATAGATATGCCAATCTGTCATGACATAAAAACCAAACCATAAAAATAAAGGCTCCCCTATCCATGTATTCACACCTGCAAAAATCAAACTCTTTAGGAACGGAGATAATCTAGGTTTTATTTGAATTAATGTCATGACAAAAACAGGAAGTATAAACCAATCCCACGGTACATAGGAAGGGATAGTAGGAATTACTTTTCCAGTATAATACCACTTACCAAGTTGCACCCCTAAAAAATCAAGCCATGAAGAAATAATAAAAACAAACATCCCTGAGAATAACAGGCGATTCGAACTTTCTTTTTTTCGAAACCTAATCCAGAATATGATTGGCAGTAATGTAAATAAAAGGGATACCCAAAAATCCCAGTGAAATAAAGTATCTTCCTTCCAAATTTTAAAATATTCTTGATTTGCTGTCGAAACCTTATCATATATTTCATTAACCTCTTCTATCTTTTGTTTTGATTGTATTGGTTTCAACTTTATCGTTCCTTACTATTTTTTTATTAGTATTTGATAATGAAGTATAGTTATTCAACCAACCATTCATAAAAAATAACAAATACAGCTTGTTGTAAAAGCTTGTATAACAGAAATATATTTAGGGGGATAATAGGTTGTGAAAATTTCAAAGTTAGGAGGCTAATCGAATTGAAATCAAACAAAGAGCAAAAAAATACTAAACTAAATCGTAAGGAAAAGGGATCAAATAAATACAATGACAATCAAATGGACGAGAATGTTCCTGCTCAAAAAGATGGCTTTCGCTATGACTATAATGACAATATCTAAAGAGGATGCACATCGTTGCAATATAAAAAGAGAGGCACAGAACATGCTTGTGCTTCTCTTTCACCAATTTTAAAACCATTTTTACCACATAATAAAATCTATATAATTTCCCGTTCCTTTAATGATGGAAATTCCTTTATTTTGTAATTCTTGCCATATAGTTCGGTCAAGTTCAAATGGATCTTTCTTTTGGAGGGTTTCCAGCATAATTTCAGAAAAATTCATTTCATAATACTCCTCATGAATTTTGACGACAAATTCATAGTTTTCCAGCTTCATGACTATCACTTCGTAATCAGGATTCCATTCCTGCAGCTGCTTCTCAATATCCGTTGCTACCTGGATTAGGAACTCCTCCGATGACATAGCATCGGCCATACTCCTTCTTTCAGGTCTATTAATTTCCATGAATACTCTCTCCTTTTATAAAATTCAGACTATTAAAATTATGATAAATTTATTTTATATAGGGATAAATTAGGGATTATAGTAGGTATATAAGACTAAATTATATGATTAATTATACAACTTCAACGTCCATTATAATAGTATAATATATTAAAATTGTTTTAAATTTTGGAAATAAAATTCCTCTAAAAAAAATGGGACCGTTCTATCGTTTAATAGAACCAGTCCCGTTTTTATTTTAAAGAATAGCACCTGTCGTCATTACCGCTAATCCAGCAGCAAGTAATACACCAATTCCTGTAAAAATAAATTTCATCCTTTCCATTGTTTCCATCGATAGACCACCTTTTTATCATTATTGCTTAAAATATATTCGAAATATGGAAATTTTATGAAAATGATTCAAAATATATTGACAGGATTTTCTTTTACGCTAAAAAAGCGTGCCCCCTATACCTTTAATTATGGGTATAGGAGCCACGCTTTCTTACATTTGAGAACTTTGATTAATACACATCACGCTGATAACGGCCTTGCTTCTGCATATCCGTTAAATAGGCTTCAGCTTCTTCACGGGACATGGAACCTTCTTTTTCAATTACATCAATCAGTGCTGTGTGAACATCCTTCGCCATTCTCTGCTTATCGCCGCAAATATAGAAGTATGCACCATTGTTGATCCAATCAAACAACTCTTTACTGTTTTCGAGCATTTTATTTTGCACGTAAACCTTTTTCTCCGTATCACGAGACCATGCAGTATCTAACTTTGTCAATACTCCATCTTTTTGATAGGCTTCTAATTCTTCTTTGTAAATGAAATCAGTAGCTTCATGTTGGTCTCCAAAGAATAACCATGTTTTTCCTGATGCTTGATTCACTGCACGCTCCTCGATAAAGCTACGGAATGGTGCAATGCCTGTCCCAGGACCAACCATGATAATGTCTTTTTCTTGATCTTCAGGAAGGTGGAAATGCTTATTTGGCTGTACAAATACTGGCACTGTATCTCCTTCTTGAAGACGCTCAGCTACTTGTACAGAGCAAACACCCTTGCGATCGCGGCCATGAGCCGTGTAGCGTACAGCACCGATTGTGAGGTGAACTTCACCTGGATGTGCTGCAATACTGCTTGCGATTGAATACAGACGTGGTGTCATTTTTCTTAATAGAGATACAACATCCTGTGCAGTTGCATTCCATGGCCCGAAGTCACGAAGCATATCAAGTAAATCACGTCCGTTTGTATACTCTTTTAGTTGATCTGCATTTTCTGCCAAGATTAATGTTTTCAATTCTTCATTTTCTGTTAATGCCGCTGCTTGTAGCAATATTTTTTTCGATAACAACGTAATTTCAAAGTAAGTTGTCAACGCTTCCTTCAATGATAGTGTTTCTCCCTGCTTACCAACGACAACATCAGCTGCTGCATCCCATTTCATTTCCTCTATAATGGCCGAAACCAACTCTGGATCATTTGATGGAACAACACCAAGTGCATATCCAGGAGCATAAGTTAAACCTGAGCCTTCTAATGATAACTCAATATGTCTTATTTCTTTCGCAGAGCCCTCACCATTTAAATTTATATTTTTAAGAACCTTTGCAGGAAATGGATTAGTTCTAGAATAAGCCATTTGCGTTTTTGTATTTTCAGCGTTTACTACTGTGTTTTGCATGATCTTCACCTCAAAAAATTATATAGACATAGGATAACATAGGATTACAAAATTCGATATATTTTTTCGTTCAATTCGAAATAATTCATATTACTTAATTAGTGTGTTAATACTATTATTATACATACATGTTTACTATTGCTCAAACAAAAAAGGAATACAAAATGAAATATAAGACAATTTTCATGCTTAAAAAGCCTTTATTAGGAAATTTTTTATCATTTCCTCTACGTATTAAGTATTCGCTACCGAAGAAATAATACCCCTCTAAAAAATTTAGAGGGGCTTATTATGTCAGTTTATGGCGAAGATTTATTTAACTGTATCATGCTGAAAAAAGACGGCTCCCTGCCCCTTTCAAATGAAAAGGAAGCAGAAGATGAGCTGACCCCCAAAAGTTAAAGTTTTTATTATGCAACTAATTGGCTGGAATGGACTCGAAATTGAACCGGACTCATTCCCGCCAATTTTTGCTTAATACGTTTGTTATTATAGTAATCTATATATCTCTTAATTCTCTCACTTAACTCTTCAACCGTACACAATGCCTTTCCATAATACATCTCTTGTTTTAGTATGCCAAAAAAGTTCTCCATTGGGGAATTATCCAGACAGTTTCCTTTTCGTGACATGCTTTGAAAAACCTTATTTTCCTTAAGTGTCTTGACCCACTTTTTATGTTGATATTGCCATCCTTGGTCAGAATGAATTGTTGTCCTAAACTTTGAGTCTTTTACAATCCTTATTGCCTCTCTAAGGGGTCTGATCGCAAGATCCAGGGTTGGACTAGGACCTATTCCATAAGAAAGAATTTCGCCGTTAAATAAGTCCAGAATAGGACTGAGATACAGCTTTTTACCATCTAAACACTTAAATTCTGTAATATCAGTTGTTAATTTCTGATGGCATACACTGGTTTTGAAACGACGATTAATACGGTTCTTCGCAACTTTCCCTACATTCCCCTTGTAGGAATTATATTTACGTGTCTTTCTACTGAATTTACTACATTTTAGACCGAGTTTCCCCATAATACGCTGCACAGCTTTATGGTTAACTTTGTATCCTTTGTTCTTTAACTCTAATGTGATTCGACGGTACCCATAATTACCATCATTTTCATCAAATATAGACTGTATATCATCCTCTAGTTTTTGCTTTGGGTTTTCCTTATTCATCGCTTTTATTTGATAGTGATAAGTAGATTCCGGAATCCCAACGACTTGTAAAACGTCTTTTAATCTGAACTTTTCTTTGAGTTCGAATGAAATTGCTGCTTGTGCTTTTCGAGATAGCCTTTCGGATCCATCTGAAAAGCTCGCAACTTTTTTAAATATTCTACCTCCAAACGAAGGAGTTCGTTTTCTCTTTCCAGCTTTTGTTCGTAAGTCATTTCCTTATCTTTTTTCTTGTTTTTAGACATGGGAGGCCTTCCTTTATGTATATTCAGGCCTTCATCTTTTCCCTCCAAAATGGCTTTCTTCCACTTACCTATAATAGTAGGTTCTGTTATTCCAAAGTGAAGGGCTGTTTCCGTTTCTGAAAAACCTGTTCTCTTCATAAAGCTTAATACATCTAGCCTAAATTGAACAGAATAGGTTTTCTTTTTACTTGTTAATCCTTCGGCGCCAAATCTTTCATATACCTTTATCCATCTTTCAACTACTGACTTTGATCTGATCCCATGCTTCTTGGCAAGGGGCCTGATTCCTAGTTTCCCCTCTTGGTACTCTCTAACTACCGTTAATTTCAAATCATCACTATATTTTTTGGCCAAAATGAACACCCCAAAAGATTAGATTTTGACTCTAACTTATAGGGTGCATCCCAAGAACCGTCCCCGTGCTTCAAAAAAATCGCTTTTTCCAAAAGATAACTGCTGTGATGCTGGATAATATGAATGAAATGATGATTGCAATGACAAATGAGTAGTGATGGCCTTGGAATGGAATCGGAACGTTCATCCCATAAAAGCTTGCCACCATCGTTGGTAATGAAAGGATGATTGTTATTGACGTTAAAAACTTCATAACGATATTGACGTTATTAGAAATAACCGAAGCGAATGCATCCATTGTCCCGCTTAAAATGGATGTATGGGTATCAGCCATTTCAATTGCCTGCTGATTTTCAATGATGACATCCTCTAGTAATTCCTGATCATCTTCATACATTTTTAAGTAATTACTTTTCAACATTTTTTGCATCACGATATTGTTTGATTTAAGTGACGTTGTGAAATAAACTAAGCTTTTTTGTAGATTAAGTAAGGAAAATAATTCTTTATTTTTCATCGATTCATGTAGTTCTTTTTCTATCGTATCTGTTTTTTTGCTGATTTGTTTCAAATATCTGAGGTAGCTAGTTGCCATGGAATAGAGCATTTGAAAGGAAAATCTTGTTCTTTTATAGGTGAAGAAATTCTTTACTTTTCCTTCTGAAAAAGAATGAAAAATTGGATTGTCCTTCAAACAAACCGTCACAAAGCAATTTTTCGCGATAATCATTCCCAACGGAATCGTGTCATATATTGGCATATCGTTTTTGTCCAATGTCATCAACGGAACATTTACGATGATGAGGATATTGTCACCGTCCTTTTCAATTCTTGACCGTTCCTCTTCATCTAATGGGTCTTTTAAAAATTCACAGGGAATGTCTAATTTACTTGAAAGATATTGGATTTCCTGCTCTGTTGGTGCGAGAACATGTATCCAGCACCCATTTGAGATACTATCTATTTCGCGGATAACTCCTTGTTCATTGGATAAATAAATATTTAACATGGATAAAACCTCCTCTAAGTTTGAGGAAGTCAAAAATCTCTGCCATACAAAGTTGAATTTTTACCAGTATTCAAACTTTTAAGGAATGGTGCATTCATGACTTCCTTTTTGTTCGAATCTGGTTCAGGTTCGTTTACATATTGACTACTCATAAAAACTCAACTCCTTGTTTTGAAAAAAGTGACTACCAACATATTGTACGTTAAAAACCTAATTTTGTAACTAGAAGAATCCATAATCCAATTTTTCAGTTTACCATTCTAAGAAATAATCGTAAGTATATCAAATTCATCGGTTCATTCTATGTATTTCCCGCGCCATTGCCTCTAAAAATGCTACAATGGAGAAAAATTGTAAAAGGAAAAAATGAAAAAACATGCTGATCAAACTAATCTGATCAGCATGTTTTTATTATTGATTTCCTTTTTTTACCCATTCAGCTACAGTAACCGTTCGTTTTGCCTGGTGCTTGACCGCGGCTTGAACGTCCTCTACCATTTTTCCATTTTGGTCCACTGATACGCTTGTTCCGTATGGATTTCCTCCCGCTCCAAAGAGTACTGGGTCTGTATAACCAGGAGGGACAATAATCGCACCCCAGTGCATCATTGAAGTATATAAGGATAAAATGGTTGCCTCCTGTCCTCCGTGCGGGTTCTGTGCAGAAGTCATGGCACTGACTACTTTGTTGACTGTTTTACCTGTCGCCCAAAGTCCACCTTGAATATCTAAGAATTGCTTCATTTGTGATGGCATGTTACCAAATCGTGTTGGCACACTAAAGATGATCGCATCAGCCCATTCAATATCGGCACCTGTTGCGATTGGAACATCCTTTGTTGCTTGGACTGTGTTTTTCCACACTTCATTCTTATCAATAATAGATTGTGGTGCTAATTCTTCTACCTTTAATATTCTTACCTCTGCCCCAGCTTCTTTTGCGCCCTCTTCTGCCCATTTTGCCAGCTGATAATTTGTTCCACCCATGCTGTAAAAAATAACTGCTAATTTTACATTTGCCATTTTTTTTGCCTCCTTTAATGTTGATTTTCCAAATAACTTGGATAAAAAACCCACTCTTTCCACCACCTATTGTTTCTGATCGAAGGGGTACCTATTCATTTTTTCTATAGTAATAACAGTTAACTATTTTTCATCTTCAACTATGCGAAGGAATAATCTATCTTATTATTCCTTTTAAACTAATATTCTTTAATTCAAGATATTTTATAATAAAAATGTATCCAATGCATATTGTCCAGGACCGATTAACGCGATACCAATCGTAACAGTAAGTACTGTTAAATTATATTCATAGCCATTTGATGTAGACCATAATCCATTGGCCCCATGCACCTTGGCAATGGCCATAATCATCGTACCCGCAATCATAATACCCGCTAATGGAGTTAATAATCCTGCTGCAAACAAAATACCGCCAATTAATTCAGTTAATCCTGCTAAGAGAGCCAACTTTACTCCCGGTTTCATGCCGATGGATTCGAACCAGCCTCCAGTTCCCTTTAATCCATAGCCTCCAAACCAACCAAACAATTTTTGCGCTCCGTGACCAATAAATAGTAATCCAATAACCAGACGGATAAGTAATAATCCTAAGCTAATCATAAAATATTTCCTCCTAATGTGTGTTATTTTATCTCGAATTCGAGATATTTAGGTAAAAAAATAATTAATTTTCTACTTTTTCTTTTATTTTTTGTAAGATTGTAACAATGATTTCTTTCTCACCATCCTCTAAGGAATCAAAGATAAAATCAACTAGCTCCTGATGTTCGGGCATAATTTTCTCTAGCAAGTTATTCCCATCATTTGTTAATGTCACGTGTATGGCTCGACGATCGTTCGGACAGGCAATTCGTTTTAATAAGCCTCTGTTTTCTAATTTATCAATTACATACGTCATAGAGCCGCTTGTGATTAGTACTCTGTTTCCAATTTCATTAATGGTTTGTCTTCCTTTATGATATAGCACTTCTAATACAGAGAATTCAGTGATACTAATGTTATTTTTTGCCAGCTCCAGTCTCATTCTTTCCTGTACGGCTTTGGAAGTTTGCATTAATAATAAATAAGGTAAATTGCTGCATTTTCTCTCCAATTAAATTTGCACCTCCTGGAATGTTATTTTAAATTTTATTATCTTTAATTCGAGATAATTGTATTACGAATAATTTGTTCTGTCAATATCTTTTAGAAAAATGATGTAAGATGCACTAATTAACCTAGCAATCTAAGCTAAGTTAATTAGTGTATGAGTAACTATTCATTTAATACTGCGACTGCTCGAATCGGAGCGCCATCAGCATTTTCATATTTCATTGGCAAAGCAAAGAAGGTAAAAAGTTCGCCACCGATTTCACCTAATCTTGTCAGATTTTCGATAACAACGATTTCGGTTTCAGCAAAGAGCTTATGGTGAATGGTCAGATTTTCATCTGTAATAGGATCAATTCCAATTACATCTAACCCAACCCCTTTTTTCTTGGTATTGATTAGATAATCAGCAACCTCTTCATTGATAGCTGGATAATCGCCAAAGTAAGTATTTGTCCCCCAATGCTTCTCCCACCCAGTATAGAATAATAGAAATTCAGCCTGGTTTGCTTTTTCTTTTACAGCATGAATATGCTCCATCGTTATTCTTTGACCTTCTTCAACATCACTGCAATCAATGACTAATCCTTTTCCGATGAATTGATCGACCGGAAAAGCATCCAATGTTGTGCGATGCTTAAATATATGTGATGGCGCATCCATGTGGGTACCTGTATGGGAGAATAATGTAAGAAGCGTTTCCTTGAAGCCATTTGCCTCATATGTATTTGCCGTCACTAATTTTGGTGTTTCAGTACCCGGATATACCGGCATATTCTCTGATATGGTATGAGTTAAATCTATGACTTTCATGTAAAAGCCTCACTTTCAAATTTGAATAATCTTATCTTGTTTTTTTAATTTTCACACGATTATTATATCACCCTACAAGAAAAAACAAGCACCTGACATCCTCCAGAAACTAGCAGGAGCTTGACACCTGAACAGTCAAAACCCTTATTAACGCCCATTTTTGTAATTTTGATAAACAAGTTTTATGTCAGCAGCATAGTTTAGTAATGAACAAGCACTTATAGGAGGTGAATGATATGAGCCTATCTTCCTCCAGTACTTTTGGAATTTTCCTGGGCTTTTTAACAGGTGTAATCTGGTTATTCCTTGCCGTATCTGGGACTATTACTGGCTTTTTAGGATTGCTTCAACTAACTGGAATACTAGTAACAATTATTAACGTCCTACTGGCGCTTCTCGGCTTTCTTTGCTCATTAGTTTTCGGACTATACATTTTTAAGAGAGCATGGCACTATTGCCGAGACTAAATTTTTAGTCCAACTAGATTCCAACAGTCTCTTTAATAGAGGCTGTTTTTTATCATTGAATATTGCCAACATTAAAAAAGCTGGCCTCTGTATATGAGAACCAGCTATATTTAATCAATCAAGGATACCAAAATTAAAGGGTCTCCGATTCAAGCTTAAATCCTTCTACAATAACATCCTCATCAACTTCCAGCAGGAGGCACCGTTTTCCTTCAAACGTAATATATTTAATATACTTCAGATCCTTCGGGCTAATCGATACATTTGCTACCTTTGTTTCAATTTTAATCGTCTTCGGCACTAGGCTGCTTGCTTTGAATTCATGTGTTTCATCATCTACGACCGCTTTAAAGGCATGTTCGACTTTTGCTGGACTGACGTCCTCAACGCCGCTGACCGTTAGGATGCGTTCGATATCCCGGTGATCCAGCATTGGGGCTTCAGGTTCTGCCTGTGCTTCTTTCTCATCTTCTTCCTTCTCCTGCAGCATTTTATCAATTTCCTCATAGACATTGGAGATGACCCTTGTGTCCACCTCGTCCCCTATGACATTCTTTAAGATTAGCTCGAAGCAGTCCTTCTCTTCAGCTGCCGTTATGAACTCCTCACAATTCAGCACCTCATCGATAAAGCCAAAATCCGGCTGATTGGCTTTTCCTGCAGAATAGAGCAAATGATTGACATCTGCTGAATTGTCCGTAAAGGCTGGAAATAAAAAGCCTGATAATGGTGAAGCAATATTAATGATTGGATCGACGGCATGATTTGGTTTGAATTCCTTCTCTATATAATCAAACAAGAGTGATCTTTTCGGCTGATCAATTTTGTTCAAGCTGCAGAGGATGAATTGGCTTGTATAAACCTCATCATCCCCACCTTCTTCCGATTCCATATCCCGTTTGCGGGTCGGCTTACGATATTCCCCCCGGATAAACGTCACAACTGTATCAAAATCGTAGATGGTATGCGTGAACATTTTCATGACAATTTCAAGCATATATTGTGTCCAATCATCCGTCGTTTCCGCATGTAATCCTTCATAAAGAATGGCCTGTGTGCTATCCTCTACATCCCGCTTAAATTTCACCTCAAACAATTTGGAATCCAGCTGTCCTGTTAAAACCTTTTTAAAGTTGTCTAGAAACAATTCCTGGATTTCCTGCTCCAGCATTTGAAACGGCTGGCTGACATAGTGGTAAATCTCACCTGATTCACTTTTTACATAGACATTAAAGATTTCGCGAATATTCAACTTGTAGTTATCTAGTTTAAATTCCTTACGGATATTTGCAATGTCTTTCTTATTCATAATATGTATCAACTCCCATTCCTTGATTATACTGTTCAGACAAGAAAATAGTAATACTTGAAATTTGAACAAAAAAATTATAGCTATCGTTAAATTCTTTTCTGTTTTCAACCACAACTTTCACATTAGATAGGAGATATAATTTGTGATACGATAGCGTTGTAGGCGTTTACAACACAAAGAAAGGGATTTACGATGAAGGTTAGAGACTTTATGATTACAAAGGTTTTCACTGTAAAACCTTTCACTACTGTCAGGGAATTATTACAGCTCTTAAGTTCAAATCGAATCGGAGGCGTGCCGGTTGTTGATGATAAAGGTCAATTACTTGGTATGATTTCAGATGGAGACGTATTGCGTTACCTTGCTCCAAAGCCTCTCGGTATTGCTGGTCTCGTCTATATTATTGAAGATGGGGAAATAGAGGATGTCATAAAAGAAAAGCTTGATACACCAGTAAAAGAAATTATGAACAAACGGAATATCCTCTACGTTTCGCCTGAGGAAGAGTTTGACAAGACTATTCGTTTATTATCCCGGCAACACTACAAAAAGCTTCCTGTTGTGAATGGGGCCGGACGAGTCATTGGTGTTATTAGTCGAGGAGATATCATCAATAATATTTCAACAAAGATTATTTCAACATGAGAAAAAGAAATCATTCGCAGAAATATACTTTTGCGAATGATTTCTTCATTTTCATCTAGTTTTCAACAATAAAATCTGTAACTAACGTTTCTACTGTTCGCGTACAGGTTGTGTTGCTTTCACAGCAGCATGCGATTTTTCCTTTTCTGTGCTCGGCTTTGTCATCAATAACGAACAGATGAATGAAATGGCCGAAATACCTGCAACAAAGTAGAATGTATATTTTACGCCAGCCGCTAAAATTTCACCTTGTGTAGCATCCGGTGTGCCAGCAGCGAAATTGGTTTGACCAACTGTAAGCAGCGTAATCGCAATCGCAGTACCTGCTGCCCCAGCAACTTGGTTTAAGGTATTCATTGCTGCAGATCCATCGCCATATAACTCTCGCGGTAAGGCATTAAGTCCATTTGTTTGAGATGGGATAGTTACCATCGTTATTCCAAAGAAAAATATCATAAATGCTGTGACAATCTGCCAAGCAGGTGTTGCTGCTGAAATAGTGAAAGCAAAGATTACATTACCAATTAAGACGATTATGGATCCAACAATCACTAGTATACGTGGTCCGATTTTATCAAACAGCGTTCCGACAATCGGTGACATGATTACGTTAACAGCATTACCAGGAAGCAATAATAAACCCGCTGCTGCCGCACTAAATAATAAAGAACCCTTTATATACATCGGTAATAGAATGGAAGTTGATAAAATGACTAGAATACTTAGAAACATCATAGCTGTTCCTAATGTGAACATTGGGTACTTGAAAACCCTTAAATTAACCATTGGCTTATCCATCATATTTTGACGAATCCCAAATAATACGAGGGCAATCACTCCTACAAGTATAGGTGCCCATACGATAGGAGCAGTAAAAGGAGCTCCTGCCATTGAAGCCAGCCCATAAATTAATCCACCAAAACCTACTGTTGATAAGACAATTGATAAGACATCGATTTTAGGTTTCGTAATTTCACCTACATTTTCTATCTTTACAACTGCAGCAAGTGTCAAGAGGACATATAAAACAGCGCTGAACCAGAAAATATAGTGCCAGCCTAATGTACTAATAACCACCCCTGAAATGGTCGGTCCCATAGCCGGCCCTAATGTAATGACAAGACCCATAATCCCCATTACAACACCGCGTTTATGAATTGGGAAAATGACTAAAAGAACACTTACCATGACTGGCATTATAATACCGGTTCCCATTGCTTGAACAATACGGCCAGTTTCCAAAATGATGAAATTGGGAGAATATGCGGCAAGAATAGCTCCTGCCAACGAAATCACTAGTCCCCCGATAACTAATTGACGAGTACTGAACCATTTCATTAATAAAGCTGAAATGGGTACTAAAATAGCTAGGGTTAATAAATATCCGGTTGTCAGCCACTGCGCAGTAGCCGCTGTCACTGAAAATTGACCCATCACATTTGTTAATGCCATATTTAAAGCTGTTTCACCGAATAAGCCAATAAAGGCACTCAGCATTAAAATTGCTGCCATTATTTTTGGACTTTTTACTTGAATTTGTTCGCTCATGAAAATCTCCTTTTTACTTGTAAATTGAATTTAAGTCAGTGGTACACCTCCACATACCAACTGGTCTGTTTACCACTATATCAATAGTTCTTTTAAAAAATCAAGAACTTTTTAATCATGTATATAAATTGATTTTAAAATAAATTTTCTTTTACAAATTCAGCTGAACCATAACAAAAAAGACGTATTCTAGTTTAAAATACGTCTTTTAAATCTGAAATATAATATGTCTATATAATAGAAGGAAATCGTTTTCAACGTGATTCTCTAGTTTTCTATCATGTGAGATTCTAGGAAATTGACTGAGTGATCATATGGTTTACCCTGTTTTCAATTTCCTCAAAGGACAGATCCAATGACAACGCTATTTCCTTATACAATATTGATTGAATCGTGTGTAGCAGCTTCCGATCCTGATCATAGATTCTCTTATTATTCATTTTCAGTTCAAGGTTTTTCCGCATCAGGGTATTCGCTATTTTGGCAATTTCCATACGATTTCCTGTTTTCACAAGATTGTTGTATTTCATGCTGCGGTGTTTAGCATCTTCAATCCAATCAATCCCTGGCTGATTAAAATAATCCAAAATTTCTTCTGCTTCTTCACAATTCATCGGCTTAAGCATGACGACTTTATCATTATCAACTGGTGTACTTATTGTTAAGGTCGACTGCGCTAATGGATGTAAAACATAATAGGTCCTTGTTACCCCCGAGATTGTCTTATCACATATTTCATCTATCTGACATAGCCCGTGCTCTGAATAGACAATCACATCTCCAATATCAAACATGTCATATCTCCTATTTAGTATATTATCAACTTAGTTTACAAAAATAAGTATAAGCCTTTTTTTGCTTATCGTCAACCAAATTGACATTATTGATTGTCTTATGTATAGTAATAATCGAATACCATACTAGGATCAGATTAGATGGAATACAGGATATTCTGAGAAATATTCCACTCAAATGATGCTTTATCTAGTTGATAATTAACGTCTTTTAGTTCCTAAAAAAAGAAAGGTGTGAATTTGTTGAGTACTGAATTACAGCATCTAGACTTAGTTGATATCCTAAGTGAACGCCATTTTCTTCTACGCAGCATTACCGAAAAATTATGGAATGAAAGCAGTGAAATATATATATCAAACTCTGAATGGTTTATTATGGCTAGAATTTATAAAAAACAGCCAACTATCGCTTATGTATCCAAAAATGTAGATATTTCACGACAGGCAACTCATAAGTTTATCAAAAATCTTGAATCAAAAGGATTAGTTGAGATTCATAACATCGAACATAATAAAAAGGAAAAATCGGTACGCTTAACTTCATTAGGCGAAGAATGCTATGAAAAAAACGAAGCATTAAAAGCTACTTTGGAGAAAAAAATCGAAGAGAAAATTGGAACGGGAAATCTGTCCCTTTTAACAGAGATACTGAAACTAGATTGGGGATTATCAATTTCGTAAGAATTCCCCTCCTGTGCTGTTGTTCCATCCTGCATGCGGCGTTTTCCAAGACTCCTTTTATATACTAAAAAAAGGGTGCTCCGGTTGGAACTCCCTTTTACGATTCTGCACCAAGCACTCTAGATAGAGTTAGTCCGTCACCAACTGGAACAAGCACAGACTCTACTCACTTATATCCGTTATTTCACTTTCCTGGATTTCAAATAATTGACTAAATTCGTTTATGACCATATCAATGGCTTTTAATTCCCCAACAAGCACTTGCTGTATTGATTGAAACTCTGGCTTCTCTAGCTGCTGCAAAATGGTGGAACGCTTCATATTCATTCTCTCTAAAAAAGCTATCGCCCTCCCGCGACGGAAGGTTTTAGCCCCATGGTGACGGGAATGCTCTTTTCGACCATCACCATCAAGATTCCTTCTTCTAGGATTCTCCTTAAATTCTTCGTTTCTCATTTCTAGTCTCCTAACGAGTATACAAAGGTATACATAAGATTATTTCAAATTGTATACCTTTGTATACACAAAGTCAAACTTAAAATCCAAGTATTCAGAAAAAACACAAAGGATAACAATATACCCTCTAGGCTTTCTTTTTGCAAATTTTTAAAGCTATATTTATCCTTTAATTATAATCCATTAAAAAAATTTATATAATTCACAAAATTATCATTATTTCTAATAAAATATGCTCAATGGTAGTATAATAAAATAGAAAGATGTGTTTATAAACTATCACATGCTTGCATATATAGGTTATATCGAAATGAAGCAAAAACAGAAGAATGTATTGACTTTAAGTAACGTGAAAGCGCTTCATACCATTCAGTGTTTACCGTTTATATATTGGAAGCAAGCAAACTATGGACCAATCATTGAAGCAGAAGGAATCTAGAATTCAACTACTGCTTTTCTACCATGAGGAGGATTTTGATGAGAATGGCGTCAAGGATATGTCATGATGAACTGAAAATAAACTCGATTCTTTCACGTACACAGACGGGATATTTAGGGTTATCTACCAGTAATATGCCGTATATTGTACCGTTAAATTATGTATGGTATGAAAGAAATATATATTTTCATGGGGCCGCTGAAGGGAAAAAGGTGGACATGATTCGAGAAAACGCCAATGCGACCTTCGTAGTGAGCGAGAGTTATGGTACTCTAGCCAATTCCACACCAGCAAACACGGACACCGCTTATTTAAGTGTGATGTTATTTGGAAAAATAGAAATGGTAGAGGATATAATTGAGGCAACTGCAGTCATGCAGTGCTTGCTGGATAAATATGTTCCAGGCTATTATAATACTCCGCTCTCTCCGCATCATGTGACGAAATATCAATCATCATTAGGCAGCCATACAGCGGTATACAAGTTTGTTCCTTCAGAGATAACAGCAAAAGAAAATGCTTCACTAGAAGAGAATGCATACTACATCGGCGGAGAAGTGAAAATGAATTCCAAAGTAATAAGCTAATCGTAATCACAATTAAAAAGGAACAGGGTGTCTTTAAGACCTCCTGTTCCCTCTGTTTTATTAAGCTTCTTCCTTAAATTTAGGGATATATAGCATAGCCTTAAATAAATCTCCGTCCACTCTAATCAGAAATTTCCCCTTTTGTATTTCAATTAAACTTTTCGTAATGGATAGTCCCAATCCACTGCCTTCACTTAATCTAGATTCGTCACCTCTTGTGAAGCGCTCCATCAATTCATCTGCAGAAATATTTAACTCATAGGCAGAGATATTTTTGAAGGTTATAAGGATCTCGTTCCCTAAATCTTCGATATCAATATACACTCTCGAGCCTTTCAATGCATATTTAAAAATATTGGACAATAGATTTTCTATGGATCTCCATAGTAACCTGCCATCTGCTGAAAGATAGATTTTTTCCTTTGGATGATTAATTTTAACTACTAATTCTGAGGCTTCTATTTTATCACTGACCTCTCCCAGACCCTGATTGAGTAAGGATAGGATATCTATTTTCTCAAATTGAACCGGGATACTTCCGCTCGAGGCTTTTGCGGCTTCAAAAAGGTCATCTGTTAAGACCTTCAGTCTCTTGGACTTTTGATCCAGCACCTCAATATATTCTTCTATTTTGAAAGAGTCTTTTTCATATTTTAATAAATCTACATAGGTAATGATGGAAGTTAATGGCGTTCTTATATCATGAGAAACATTGGTAATGAGCTCAGTTTTTAACCGTTCACTTTTCAATTCATTATCGACCGCTTTGTTCAATCCATCTGTGATGCTGTTTATATTCGCTGCCAGTCTGCCAAACTCGCCTTTTCCTCCGACTTCTATACTATGGTGAAGATCTCCGTCCTTTATTTTCTCTACCCCTTCTTGGATCGCCTGAAATGATTTAATTTTCTTTAAGGCAAGCCAAGCTGCAAACCCTATTGTTACCGGGAACATGAAAAAGGTTAAAGCAATCAGTATCGGATAGCCAACAACAAGTAAGACTGTTTTTACTCCAATACTTCCGCTAGCATAGACATCTTTAATAAAGGTAACGAATTTAGAAAGTATCACAAAGATGAAGGAATGCTTGATAAATGTTTTATACTTCAAATGACGTATCAGCGAAAGAACAAACGCTAAGCCAGCTGCTGCAATTGGAAGGGTCACCGGAAAGATTATTTTTCCGATTGTTTGAGACGGAACCGTTTGCAACAATAAAACCCACAGCCATATAAGTCCTAAACAGAGGATACCATTTATATCAGTATATAATTTATCTAATCCATTCAAGTGTACTTCTTCATCCTGGAAGGATTTTCTTCCATTCACATGGACTAAGTAGAAAAAGGTTAGGATTAACCCTAGGATAAAGCCTACTAATTGATATAAGCTAGCAGTAGCTGCTTCTTTATTTTCCTTCCATTCTGATATTTTTCCTTGTAAAAACTTCTGGGAAAAAGCGATATACATCACATGGTTTCCAGGGCTATCCATGTATCCTAGATTATTCTGCAGATATTCATTCTGCTCTACTGCTTTTGGATAAAACTCATTTTTATAATTCTCAAAGATCATGTAAGACGGATAGCTTTTAAATTGATCCTTTTCAACCCTTGTACTGTTTGTATAGGTAGTTACGCCATCACTAACATAGAAAATAGGATCCTTTATTTCTTCTATACGTTGTCGTAATTGATGAAATACCTTTAAATCATCTGTTATAAATTGTTCCTTTAGCTTAGCGATCCTTTCCGCGTATAACTCCTTAAACATTTCACGGTTTTTTGCATCACTTACCTCAGGATTATAGCTGATCGAATTAGCCTGGAAGTCATAATAAAGATTTTCTTCTTCTGTTCTAAGTTTTTCTTCACTAATGGTGCCTCCATTTAAAATATGTTCTTCATTTTTATATTCACCGATTAGACTTCTCAGGTCGCTAATAAGAGGCTCACTTTCCCTTGCGTACGAACGACTTTGATAGTAGTCTTCTTCAAACACAATACCGAAATCACCATCATTTACTACTTCTACATCAAAAAATGCTTTTATCACACCTGTAAAGCATAGAATGACCATCATAAAAACAATTATTTTCGTTATAATCGAATGGCTATAATTTTTCAACCTTGTACCCAACTCCCCACACCACCTTTAAATATCTTGGCTCTTTCGGATTAATTTCAATTTTTTCACGTATTTTTCTAATATGAACAGCGACCGTATTTTCCGGACTAAAGGCCGTTTCATTCCACACCTTTTCGTATATGTCTTCTATAGAGAACACTCTTCCAGCATTTGCAGTCAAAAGCTTCAAAATCTTATATTGTACCGGGGTAAGATGGACTTCCTCTCCATCGACCGAGATCGTTTTACTTTCATCATCAATCACGAGCCCACCTGATTGATATACATTGCTTTTACTCTCTAAGCCGCCTAATGTGGTATACCTTCTCAGATGTGATTTTACCCTTGCAATCAGCTCTAATGGATTAAAGGGCTTCGTGATATAATCATCTGCACCAATATTTAATCCTAATATTTTGTCATAGTCCTCCGATTTTGCAGAAAGCATAATTAACGGTATTTTATTTTCCGCTCTTATCTTTATGGTAGCTGTGATTCCATCCATTTTTGGCATCATGATATCCATGATAATCAGATGAATCTCCTGATCATCAATTAACTGCAAAGCCTCAACTCCGTTAAATGCTTTGAATATACGGTAGCCTTCATTTTCTAAATAGATTCCAATCGCATCAACAATTGCCTTATCATCATCACAAACCAAAATGTTCATGAAATTTCACTCCTATAAATGAATTCGTACATTTTCGATCACCTCAACATTATCAACTAAGAGAATCATATCAAGCAAATCTTAACAAACTCCTTATGTAAATCTTAAGATTTTCTTACGATGAAAATTGACCATAAAAAAAGGAGCCAGATGACCTGTCCCCTTGGTTCGCTATTTATTCCTCTGGAACGATTGACACTTCCATTTCTTCATAGGGCTGTTCCGTATAGCACTTTATTAATCCGTATTTGATTAAATCCGGTTTGGGAATGACCTTTTGTTTGATTTTAACCGTGACAGTTCCATCAAAAGGAAATGGACGAACAGAAACGGTATGCTTATTACGCCAGTGCAGCGTCATTTGCGTTATTTTCTTATCTTCCAATTCCACCGGGAGTTTGATTCCATTTTGAAAAAAATAATGTTCTTTTTCCTTTGAAACACCTGGTTCATTTAAGCATAAATAGAGAGAGATGTCATCTCCAAACCGCAGCAGCTCATAATGATAGTTAAATAAAGAAGAATCTAGTACTCCCAGTGATTCAACAATCCGTTGCTGTCGATTCCTTTCTTGTTCGATAAAAGCAGCAGAGTAGCTGGATGTATCATTAAGTAAAAATCGAGAATAATGCCTGCTGCACAAAAGCGCTGCATACGGGTCGTTTTTTTCCACGAAATCGATACCGAAAGTATAGATGATTGTCTTGGGTGAAATCGGATAATTCGCAAAGGTATAGGGAGCCTGTCTGCATTCATTCCAAAAGGGTTGTTGATCAAATGGTTTCCATCCATAATCATGATATTTTATGGCATATTGTACAGACCTCCAATGCTCGCCTTGAAAAAAAGAAGATATCCAATGCTCCATTATTTTACCCGATACGATCGCATGGTTATCTTGTTCTATCAGAATAAACGCATCCTTTTGTTCTCTAACGATCAATTTACTCTCCTCACATTCACTGCCATCATCCCTTTCGATTATTCTTATTAAATTTTATGTTGATAGGAGCAGATTAACAACATCCCCTATATAATCTCTTTCACTTCTTGTATTTCTCCAATTGACAATGAAGGTCTTCTTTTCATTCCCTTTATTGCATATAGTATACGAATGACGTTTCAAGGAAAGACCCTTCTAGCAAAATATGGTTGATTTTAGCTTTTTGATGTTTCACCTTACAGTAATGGATCTGGAGGGATTCAATGGATTTAAAAACATTCGTTAGTTTATATCTAGAATTTTTAAAGGAATGTGAGCAAAAGGGATGGAAGATTGAAATACTTATTGAGGAATTTGGAAATTATCTTTCATCCATCGAAAATGATGAAGGTATTGAGGTTCAATTTTTTATGGAGCTGGATGTAGAAAATAGTGAAAAAATAAGTGACACAGTCAAACAAGGTAAACTAAATTATGGCGTAATTAGAAATAAGGGGGAAGGTGATGTATTTGCGAAAGAAGTCCTAGATGCCTTTCATCAGTATTGGTCAAAGCATTCACCAAAACGAAAATCATTTTTTATCTACAAGCCATAATTCATTTTTCCTTGCCTATCTGCCATAATTGGAACAAGAAAAAAGTGGTTCTTCTATTTGAAGAATCACTTTTTTTGTAGCCTACAGCTGCTCAATTTATCAATAAGTAAGGTCGTCATATTGAGTATACCTTTTTATCTTATCTACTAAATACTGAACGCCATATAATAAATAAGCCTTATAGTGCAAGTAAATGAAAAATTGTATATGGCTTAACCCATTTAGCTTTAAGATTTTTAATTTTTTTAGGATATTGATAAAAAAGAAAGCAAAGAGTCCATCTGCAATCACATTTAACATAATAAACTTTTTAAAGTTTCCATATGAATATTTAAGCAGCCACATCGAAAGTGGCATATATGGACCAATACTATATGGGAGCTCATCTCTTATGAAGGATCTGCGTGGTTCAAAAAACTTCCACCACTTCCTCTTGTGACCATATAAATGATTAATAATCTCAAAGATAACAATAAAAACACCCGCTAGCGAATATCTTTTAAAACTGCGTTTTCCTATAAATAACAACGTTAACCACGGAATAACTATTATTAATGTATTAAAAACTGAGTGCCTCTTTGTTGCCATTCGCCACTTCACCTCAACCTGCTTTTTCAACTCCTTCTTAAGATAGCCAAAAATTAACAAAATGAAACCTCTATTTAGTCATTCATCGTGATTTCCTTTTTGTTAAAAAACAAGCAATCGGTTAGCTAAAATTCTTTTCCTTTGACTACGGACAGGTGGATTTCATCACAAAAAGGCGATTACTGTTCTACAGCAATCGCCTATCTCCTTATGTAAACCACTCAATCATGGACTGTTCTACTCTTCGAATATCCTTCCCATTCGGCTAATTCCTTTTTCAGCCTGATTTATCATTTCATCGAACAATTCTTGAACTGTAGGAATACTGTTAATCAACCCGATCACCTGACCAGCCCATCCAAATCCCTCTGATTCATTTCCATCGTAGATATACCTGCAATTGGCCATACCGCTTATCATCTCTTTCAAATCTTCATAGGTGGCACCTTTTTGCTCACGTTCAATAATATCCAGTGCATATCCAGTTTTCAGAACTCGCCCAGGTGAACCTAAGGATTTCTTAATAATAATCGTATCTGTCTCTTTTGACTGAATAATGGCCTGCTTATATGCTTCATTTGCATGAATGCATTCCTGGGTAGCGATAAAGCGGGTACCCATTTCAATTCCTTCCGCTCCTAAGGCCAAAGCTGCCAATAGCCCACGTCCATCACCAATGCCTCCACTTGCCAAAACAGGAATGGATACAGAATCAACTACACGTGGGATTAGCACCATTGTGCCAATATCATCACGTCCTAAATGTCCTCCACCTTCTTGACCCACTGCCATAATCGCATCCGCACCAAGTTCTTCCGCTTTTTGAGCCTGTCTTACTCCTGAAACAAGTACAAGGGTGCGAATAGTTTCTCCTTTAATCCTGTCAAAAACAGGCTTTGGGTTCCCTCCTGTTATCGAAATAGCAGGAACCTTTTCCTCAATCGCCACTTCAAGCAGCTCTTGATAGTTCCCATCGTGCCTTGCAATCGCAAAGTTTACCCCAAACGGTTTATCTGTAAGAGTTCGTAGTTTACGAATTTCCTCGCGAAGGCTTTCAGGTGTGCGAAGCGTTGCCGCAGTAATTTGCCCTAGTCCTCCTGCATTCGAGACTGCAGCAGCTAGTTCAGCATATGCCAGATAGGCAAGTCCGCCTTGTACAATCGGATATTCTATTCCAAAAATCTCGGTTACGCGCGTTTTCAAACGATCTCTCACTCCTTTTCACAACTTGTCAGCTAATGTCAGCTATACGATAACATATTCGACTTAAGAGAAAGGATTCCTGTCATCGATTTTAAAAGGAAATGAATAATATTTTTCGTTTTCGTAATATGCTGATCCATTTTGGTTCAAAAAAAAACAGACTCTCAATAGAGAGTCTGTTTTTAAGCTAAATTAAGCTTTTTGAACGTTTGCAGCTTGTGGGCCACGTTGTCCTTGTTCAACATCAAACGTTACAGTTTGACCTTCGTCTAAAGATTTGAAACCTTCGCCTTGGATAGCTGAGAAATGTACGAATACGTCTTCTCCTGCTTCACGCTCGATGAATCCAAAACCTTTTTCTGCATTAAACCATTTTACTTTACCTGTTTCCATTATTGTTGCCTCCTAGTGTGGATATCCACACATTTTGTTACTATCCTTGCTCAAATACTTTAGACGAAAAACAAAATTCCCAATCTGTTGTAGAACAAAAATAATTCTTATTTAGAATAACAGATAAAGAATGAAAAAGCAAATCATATCGCCCTTATTTCTGTTATTATACTATTCAATCTATTTGCATTCTATATTGTTAAGGTCTATAGCATACTTATTACGACTAAAAATAGGATAAAAAAAACAGACTCTAAAAACAGAGTCTGTCGGAATGTTAGTATTACGCTTTACGAACGTTAGTAGCTTGTGGGCCACGTTGTCCTTGTTCTACTTCAAACGTTACACTTTGACCTTCGTCTAAAGATTTGAAACCTTCGCTTTGGATAGCTGAGAAATGTACGAATACGTCTTCTCCTGCTTCACGCTCGATGAATCCAAAACCTTTTTCTGCATTAAACCATTTTACTTTACCTTGTTCCATTATTGTTGCCTCCTAGTGTGGATATCCACACATTTTGTTACTATCCTTGCTCAAAACTTTAGACGAAAAACAAAATCCTATTCTCAATCTGAAAAAGAACAAAAATAATTCTTACTTAGAATAACAGATAGTTATAGAAAAAGCAAATATGGTTTCTGCTGCTATTTTCACCTACAGCACTACCAGGATTCCCAAAACAGACAATAGGAGTCATTTACTTAGAAAATAATATTACTTAACAAAATAAAATGAATCTATACAAGTTAATTAATGGGCAACTTACTTGCTAGAATAATATACTCACGTTAAAATTAAATTTTGTGAAAAACAGCTTTGTTATATCATTTTGTAGTAAACCATAGGAGGATTTAAATGAACGTCATCGAAGTTCAGAATTTACGGAAGGAATTTAAATCGCATTCAAGCCGCTCAGGTCTATCCGGGGCTTTTCGAGACTTGTTTACGAGAAACTATAAAATCCATGCTGCTGTTGATAATATTTCTTTAACGGTTAAGCAGGGAGAAATGGTCGGCTACATCGGGGAAAACGGTGCCGGCAAATCAACAACCATTAAAATGTTGACGGGTATTCTTACACCTACATCAGGATCGATTATTGTAAATGGGATGAATCCACACAAACAGCGGGAGGAATTTGTAAGAACGATAGGAGTGGTATTCGGACAGCGGTCCCAGCTTTGGTGGGATATTGCCGTTCAAGAATCATTTCGTTTATTGAAAAAGGTATACCGTGTTTCAGATGAAGATTATAACCGGCATATGGGCCACGTCATTGAAACATTAGAAATCGGTCCATTATTAGATAAGCCTGTACGTAAGCTGTCACTAGGTCAGCGCATGCGCTGTGAATTAGCTGCCGCTCTTATACACAATCCTCCCCTTCTGTTTCTTGATGAGCCAACAATTGGACTGGATGTTTTAGTAAAATTAAAAATTCGTGAGTTTCTTAAGGAAATTAACGAGCAATATAAAACAACGATTCTGTTAACGACACATGACTTAACAGATATCGAAGCCCTTTGTGAACGAGTTGTTCTATTAGATGAAGGGAAAATCATTTATGATGGAAAGCTTAATCAGCTTCAAGCCCATGCAGTAGAAGGAAAACAAGTGGAATTTGAATTTTTAGCAGAAATGCGAAGAAGCAGTCTGCCAGGTACGGAAAAGATCCAATGGGAGCAAAAGGACGCCACCACATGGCTTGCTTATATAGATGGTGACGAAAGGGTTGTTTCTCAATTAATCAGTGATGTCGTACACAAAAACCCGATTAAAAATGTGAGAATCAACGAGATTTCAACAGAAGAAATTGTCCGCAAGATTTATGAAGAAGGAATGGCCCTCTCATGAGTATGTATATAGAAATGATTCGGGTTCGTTTTTTAATGATGCTCGCCTACCGGACAAACTATTATAGCGGCATTCTCATTTACAGTATTAATATTGGCGCATATTATTTTTTGTGGTCTGCGATTTATGGCGGGAAAGAGGAGATTCAAGGCTTATCCATTCTACAAATGACCACCTATGTGGCAGTTTCTTGGATGGCGAGAGCTTTTTATTTTAATAATATTGACCGCGAGATTGCAGCTGAAATCAAGGATGGGAAAGTGGCCATTGAAATGATACGCCCCTATAACTACTTGGGGATGAAAACGATGCAGGCTCTTGGTGAAGGAATTTTCCGCATCTTGTTTTTCTCTGTCCCCGGTCTGATTATTGTTGCGTTGATTTTTCCAATCAGCTTTTCTACGAACCCTTCTACGTGGTTCTTTTTCTTTCTGTCACTCATCTTCAGTTTTATTGTGAATACACAAATCAACCTGCTGACGGGTATTATGACGTTCTTTTTATTTAATAACGCAGGTTTAATTCGCGCCAAACGGGTTGTCATCGATTTGTTCTCAGGACTGCTGCTCCCGATTTCCTTTTATCCGGGATGGGCCCAAAGCCTGATGACCTATTTGCCGTTTCAAGCCATCAGCTATGTCCCTAGTATGATCTTTACAGAAGGCTTCGCCGGCTCTGAGATTACAAACGCTATTCTGCTTCAGGCCGTCTGGGTGGTTATCCTGCTGGTTCCGATCCGCCTGTTATGGTCTCTTGCGAAAAAACAATTAATTGTACAAGGAGGCTAAGGTATGTTTTATGTTTCCATGTTTTTTCAATATGCCTCTCAATATTTAAAAACAAGGTTCACCTACCGTGTAGATACGGCTGTTGAAATTCTTTCTGATTTATTGAATCAAGCCGTGAATTTAATTTTCATTTTAGTCGTGTTTGGACATACTACCCTGTTAAGCGGTTGGAATCGCGACGAGATTATTTTCATTTATGGCTTTTTCCTTATACCATATGCGTTATTCTCAGCCTTCTTTAATATTTGGGATTTTAATGAACGCTATATTGTAAAAGGAGAAATGGACCGTGTTTTAACCCGCCCTGTCCACAGTTTGTTCCAGATTATTATGGAACGAATGGAGCTCGAATCCTTATTCGGAGTGATAACCGGACTTGCCGTTATGGCCTATGCCGGTATGAATCTAAGCATAACTTTCACCTGGTATGATGTTTTGATTTTTATTGTCATGGTGATCGGGGGAATGTTTATATATGCAGGTATCTTTCTTTCCATTGCAACGATTGGATTTTGGTCAGACAGCCGAACCGATATTATGCCTACGATGTATAATATCAGCAATTACGGCCGTTACCCCGTTAATATTTATAATAAAATTATTCAATTTGTATTAACCTGGATCCTCCCCTTCGCATTTGTCGGTGTTTATCCGGCTTCTTATTTTCTCGGAAGGAATGAATGGTATGGATATGCTTTTTTAACCCCTGTTATGGGAATCATATTCTTCGCTATGGCCGTTCTGTTATGGAATACAGGAGTTAAAAAATATCGCGGTGCTGGAAATTGATTCAGGGAATGTTGTAAAACGAGCTAAGGTTTACGTGACCTTAGCTCGTTTTTTTACATATTTTTCAGAATTTAATTGTCTACCTATGCAAATTGCTTGCTTAGATGAATAATCCTGAATCATAATTGAGAAGTTAGTAAGGTCTCAAGATCATGCATTTATCTATACAACCCTGTCTGTCGACTATTTTATATTAAATTCCTTTTTAAAATAACTTTAAATAAGGATTGACAAAACTTGAGTAATATTTAATAATAATAACTAGTTAATAATTATTATAATCTGAGTTAATGACATGACCTTGACAAGGATTATTGCTATAAAAAACTTATCCAGGTGAGGTTTACTTTAAGCCAAACCTTGGTTTTATTTTAAGGAGGAATTCTAAATGCTACTTGATGCAGATATCAAAGCCCAATTAAATCAATACCTTCAAATGTTGGAAGGTCCTATTGTACTGAAAGTAAGTGCTGGAGCCGATGAGGTTTCTACTAATACACTCGAGCTTGTTAATGAATTAGCTTCCATGTCAGATAAAATTACGATTGAACGAACTACTCTTCCAAAAACACCAAGCTTTAGCGTCAATCGCCCTGGCGAAGATACTGGCGTTACTTTTGCCGGCGTTCCACTTGGACATGAGTTTACTTCATTAGTATTAGCCCTATTACAGGTAAGCGGCAGAGCACCAAAAGTGGATCAAAAAATCATTGATCAAATTAAAAATATTGATGGTGAATACCATTTCGAATCCTACATCAGTTTAACATGCCATAACTGCCCTGATGTTGTTCAAGCGTTGAACATCTTAAGTATTCTTAATCCAAATATTACACATACTATGATTGATGGTGCGGCTTTCAAAGAGGAAGTAGAAAGCAAAAATATCCTTGCTGTTCCGACAGTATACCTAAATGGTGAAGAATTTGGCGGAGGCCGAATGACAATTGAAGAAATCCTTGCCAAAATGGGAACTGGCCCAGATGCTTCCGAGCTATCTGATAAAGACCCATTTGATGTCCTTGTTGTCGGCGGTGGCCCTGCTGGTGCAAGTGCAGCCATTTATGCAGCACGTAAAGGAATCCGTACAGGTATTGTGGCGGAACGCTTTGGCGGTCAAATCATGGACACATTAGGAATTGAAAACTTCATTTCTGTCAAATATACAGAAGGTCCTAAGCTTGCTGCCAGCCTTGAGGAGCATGTGAAAGAATATAATGTTGATATTATGAATACACAGCGCGCTAAACGTTTAGAGAAAAAGGATTTAGTCGAAATTGAACTTGAAAACGGCGCTGTATTAAAGAGTAAAACAGTTATCCTTTCAACAGGTGCCCGCTGGAGAAATATCGGCGTACCTGGAGAGGCAGAATTTAAGAACAAAGGTGTTGCTTACTGCCCGCATTGTGACGGACCGTTGTTTGAAGGAAAACACGTTGCGGTTATTGGCGGCGGTAACTCAGGTATTGAAGCGGCAATTGATCTTGCGGGGATCGTAAGACATGTTACGGTTCTTGAATTTTTACCTGAGCTAAAGGCTGATTCTGTACTTCAGGAGCGCCTTCACAGCCTACCGAATGTAACAGTTATTACGAATGCACAAACAAAAGAAATTACTGGTAATGAAACAGTAAACGGAATTTCCTACATCGATCGTGCTACAAACGAAGAACACCATATTGAATTAGAAGGTGTATTTGTTCAAATCGGTCTTGTACCTAATACAGATTGGTTAGAAGGGACAGTTGAACGTACCAACAGAGGCGAAATTATTGTCGATGGCCATGGTGCTACAAATATTCCTGGTGTTTATGCTGCTGGGGATTGCACAAACAGCGTGTACAAACAAATCATTATCTCAATGGGATCGGGTGCAACAGCAGCACTAGGTGCGTTTGATTATCTCATTAGAAATTAATAACTAGAGAAAGAGCTCCTAGCAATCGCTGGAGCTCCCCTCTTTTTTCATTTAGCATGGGTTAATTGTGTATATTTCGTTACATTTAGATATAATTAGACTGAATCTTACCTTTTTATTTGACAATTTCTTTATATTTATAGATAATAATAATTAGTTAATAATTAATATAGTTTATAGGTCATCATGACTTATTTACATATAATATATTTTTAGGAGGAATTTTTACTATGTCTCTAATTGGAAAAGAAGTACTACCATTTAAAGCGCAAGCATTCAAAAACGGTGAATTCGTTGAAGTATCTGAACAATCTTTCAAAGGTCAATGGAGCATCGTTTGCTTCTACCCAGCAGACTTTACATTTGTTTGCCCAACTGAACTTGAAGATTTACAAAACCAATATGAAACTTTCAAGCAATTAGGAACTGAAGTATACTCTGTATCAACAGATACTCACTTCGTTCACAAAGCTTGGCATGATTCTTCTGAAACAATCAAGAAAATCACTTACACTATGATTGGTGACCCTTCTCACGTAATCAGCCGTAACTTTGATGTTCTTATCGAAGAAGATGGTGTTGCTGACCGTGGAACTTTCATCATCGATCCAGATGGTGTTATCCAAGCTCTTGAAATCAACGCTGGCGGAATCGGCCGTGACGCAAGCACACTTGTAAACAAAATCAAAGCTGCGCAATATGTACGTAACAATCCAGGCGAAGTTTGCCCTGCTAAATGGCAAGAAGGCGGAGAAACACTTAAGCCAAGCCTTGATCTTGTAGGTAAAATCTAATTGAAATAACTTTTACTAATAAATAAGAGAGGAAGCTGGTATTATGCCAGCTTCCTCTCTTTGTCTGTTTTGTGCCCTTATTTATAGTTATGATATTCCCTCTTCATTATTAGTTCAGTGTTTATTATAGACATCTTAATGATTCCTATTAAATATATAGCTCCTTATTAATTGGAATACCGTGTTCACGACAGTAGCTTTCATAGTGATTGATGTACCACCAGACATCACAGGTTTCAAGGAAATTGGCATCCTCGTCGTAAAACTCGATTGCTCCATTGAGCCAGCCAAAAAGCTTCACACCATCTGGGTGGTCTGTTACAAGTGTATGTGTCTGACCAGGTGTTTCGTAGATAAAGCCTCCAGGTCCTGCCACCCAGTCGTATTCGAGGTAGCGGACGCTTCCTTCCAGACAAAGCATTACCACCGTACCCCTGTGCTTGTGTGTACCAATTACACCAGGTGATTTGATCCATAGAATATTACTGAAGGTGTTGTTGCGAACATCGAAGGCAAGGTGTTTAATGGCAGCATTATCTCCGAACGGCACCCATGGGCTATCCTCGTCCGACACGAATTTACCTTCAACACCATAGCGCTGGATCTCATCTGCATAAAGTTCTGGAACATCGACAATTTTATATGCGCTCCCTGGAGCTGTCATTCTTTTTAAATTATTTGTTGTTTCTGTCATATTTTTTTCCTCCTTAGATATCATTAATATTTATGATTAATATTTTACTAACACACAAGAAATGGTAATTCCCCTACTAATTGCTTCATTTAATCCTAAATCTATTGAGCGCAATATCCACCATCAACGAAGAGCTGACTTCCTGTTGTGAACTTGGATTCATCTGAAGCAAGATAAAGAATTCCATTTGCAACGTCTATTGGTTCTCCGAAATGTCCCACCGGAAGTAATGATTTGACGTATTCGACATCCTCAACATTTGCCATCAATGGAGTTTGAATATATGCTGGATGTATAGTATTCACCCTAATGTTCAAGCCAGCTTTTGCGCAATAAAGAGCAGCGGACTTTGATAATTGATCTACTCCACCCTTGCTTGCGCTATATGCGACTAGTCCTGGATCACCAACCTTTGAAACGATGGATGAAACATTGATAATGGATCCCTGCCCCGATCGTTTCATTGCTTCAATTCCATATTTAGTGCCTAAAAAAGGACCATCAAGGTTAACGCTAAGAATTTTATGCCACAATTCAAATGTTGTATCTTCTATTGATGCAAACGTTCCTATCCCTGCACAATTTACCAATATATCAAGCTTATTATAGTTTTGGAGGGTCGTTTGGATGACTGACCACCATTCTTTTTCCACTGCCACATTATGCTTTAAAAATAACGCTTCGCCATCATTTGACTGAATAATCTCCACTACTTCTTTTGCCATCTCTTCATTGATATCTGTTAAAACAACTTTTGCACCTTCTCTTGCAAATAAAATGGCTGTTTCTCTCCCAAGACCCGATGCGGCACCCGTAATCAATGCAACTTTTTCTCGTAATCTCATTCCTTTCAATCCTCTCAAAAAATAGTTCAATTCATATTATTACTTTTAGGTGTTACTAGAATTTTCGAGTGGGATTTGTCTGTTAAAAGGGTGTTAAACCCTTCTTCTACTATTTGATCTAATGTAATTTTTTTAGAGATCAATCCCTTGGCATTTATTTTTCCATTTGCTATTAAAGAGATGACCTCTGGAAAAACGTGCCGGTATGCACAGGAAGATCGAATCTTCCGTTCCTTTAAAACGAGCAAATTAGGATTAAATGTTACAGGGTTTTCCCATAAACTTACAATTACTGTTTCGCCATCCGGCTTTACGCTTTCAATAGATTCCAAGAACGAGGCCTCTACTCCAGCGGCTTCATAACTTACATCCACACCTCGATTACCGGTAATATGATGAATCATATCCACGGTTTTGTCCGTTTTGGGATTAATTAAATGAGTGGCGCCGAGTGCTTCCGCTTTTGTTAACCGGCTTTCGGATACTTCCACGGCAATAATTTTACTGGCACCTGCAGCTTTAGCCGCTTGAATGAGAAGCAATCCAATTGGACCTGCACCAAAAACAGCACAGGTATCTCCCACCTTTAGACCACTTTGGCGAACAGCATACACAGCCACTGCTGCTGGTTCTGCGACCGCGCCTTCCTCAAACGACATGTTATCAGGCAGTTTATGCACCAATTGAGCCGGTACGGTTGTATATTCCGAAAATCCTCCCCCATTTGAAGTAAGGCCATGAAATCCTAACTTTGGACAAAGATTATAGCGGCCAGCTTGGCAATAAATACACGTGCCACAAGTTAAGACGGGTTCAACCGTTACTCGGTCACCAACTTGAACATTTGACACCCTATCACCTATTTCAACCACTCGGCCTACAAACTCATGACCGAGAATGACCGGCGCTAACTGTCCTGTCAATGGATGCGGTTCCTTTACTGGGATTGTCATTGGACCCGATACATATTCGTGAAGATCACTCCCACAAATCCCGCCCCACTCTACCTCTATTTTAACCATCCCTTCACTTACAACAGGTTCTTCTACTTCCTCTACCCGGATATCTTTTAACCCGTACCACCTTGCAGCTTTCAACTAGATCCTCTCCTCTTCCACGGTTAATTGAATTTTAGATATGAGTCGGATTCTCTGAAACAGGAGGAGTTTGTAACTCTTCTCTTTTTTTCAACTTAATTGGTGATGTTTCTGTTAAGAACAGTCCAATAACAGCACTTATAAGAGCAAACGCAGCTGCCATCAATAGTGGAGTCGCAATCCCATAACTGTCGGCAAGGACACCACTCAATGAAACAATTCCAACACCTCCGATTAATTCACCGACACCCATAGTCAATCCCACAGCAGCTCCAATATATTTAGCTGGCAGGGCTTCAGACGGAATAATGGACATATAGAGAGCCATTGGTCCTGGTCCGGCACACCCGATAATAACAAGTAACATCAACAGCCAAAATGGTCCGTTAAAATATAAGATGGATAATGGTCCTAACATCGAAATTAACGAGAATATTATCATGGCCGGCTTTCTTCCCCACCGGTCAGACAAGGCAGGTACAACAAATCCCCATACGGCTGCACTTAGACCAACTGCCGCCATAACATAACTCATAATATTAGGAGATACTCCTTTGACTTGAACCAAATACAGTGGAGCAAAAGCAAATAACAGCGTATACCATGGGATTAAGAATATTCCAATTAGAGTACATAACATGATATTTTTGTTTTTTAGCAGCTCCGTTAGACGAACCTTCTCCCCTTTGTTTTGACTAACTGTTGACACGCTTTCATTTGCCGGTTTTGGTTCCTTGACATATTTCCATATTAAAAGTGCTACGATAATACCAGGAACTATTGTTAACAAGAAAGTAGTTCTCCAGCCTATTGAAGCGGCAACAGCAACAAGAACGATCGGCCCCAAAATCCCGCCTAAGAAATTAGATGAAAAGTTTTGCAGAAATCCCAAGTTGAACCCTCGTCGAGATTCGGATGATTCCACAGCTAAAATGGATGTACCCGAAGGAAAGAATGGCCCTTCAAATAGCCCCATGGCCATCCGTATAATGAGTAAAGACATGAAAGATGTTGCGATACCTGTTGTAAATGAGCAAAGAGAAAATAGCAGTACCGTGAAGACTAATACTGTTTTTCTTTTTCCCATTCGATCTGCTAAAGAGCCTCCAAAATATCCACCAAGCGCCCATGTAAGGGAAAAAGCAGCAGCAATCAAGGTGATTTGGGTGTTTGTCATTTGAACATCTTCAAGAATAAACGGCATTAAATAATTTAGTCCGAGTCGATCAAAAAATAGAAATCCCCATCCCAATGATAGAATTAGAAGCAGCCTATTTTCGTAATTCCAAAACTTCCTTCTTTCCATGCCTTTTCACCCTTTCATCACTCATTTTCTTTTCATCCTTTGTGTACAAGTTTGTTTTTCTTGTTATTCCATCCTGCTTGTTTGTTTCCGCTTTCATTTTATAAAAACCCTTTTTTATCTCTTATCGATGACCTCCTTCTTGCTTATGAATTAGCTTTAAATTGTTTTCTGTATTTTCAATATTATTTGAATTTTCTAATAAATAATAGTGCATAATGTGTCAACATACATGCCCTCTTTTAGCAATAACTGCTTCTAAGAAAAATATGAGTCTAGCTAAATAAGACGCAAAGCTTTCTGAAAATAAAAAAAGGCCAGATTGCTGGCATTTTTAATCACAAGGGATTGTATTTGTTATTTAGTTAAATTTCATCATTCCTAAGAAAATGTATACTTGGACGGCCAAATGAGCATCAAAAAAGTCTTGGCTATTTGTTAAATCCAAATGACTTAGCTCTTGAATTCGTTTCATTCGGTACCTGATGGCCCCCATTGATATATTTAACTCGCGGGAAGTTCTTTGCATATTTCCTTGATTCTCAATAAAATAATAAAGCGTCTTTAATAATTCCGAGTTATATTGCTCATCATAGGCCTTTATCTCATTTAACAACTCACAGGCATGATTTTCAAGGTCAGCTAAATTCTCAGAACAGAAGATTTTTCCAATGGATCCAAGCTCACCAAAAAAAATTACCCGCAAAGGATTTCGCTTTAGTTTTAAAATCTCAATGGCTTTTTCTGCTTCTTCGAATCCCTTTTTCAACGTTTTTATCTGTTTGCAAAGGGAGCTAATTCCCAACATGATGTTTAAATCTCCATATCTATTCCTAATGCTGTTAAGGATAGATCGGCCGAATTGTTTTACCTCAAGCTTGGATCTTTTGATTATTTCATGAGGGATTAGAAGGACAATTTGATTTAAATTTGTTGACATAAGACAAGGTTGTCCAATATTTTTTCTTACTTGAGTATCAATCATTTTAGAAATTTTTTTCTTTAACTTAATAAGATATTCTTCATCTCCTTTGAACTCATCCGTATACTCTAAATTAAATAAGAACACATAATGTTCTTGCTTGAGGTTGTATCCTAAAATTTGTATGCGATACGTGATCTCTTCTTCATTAGATGAACCTCTTATCAGTTCATTGAGAAATTCACCCTTTATTTGTTGGATCGTTTCAATGGCTGTTCGTTCGTTTAATAGATGAATGGCACAGATCGTTGAGGCTCTCTCTAAGGAGATGTATTCCAGCTCCTCATAATTTCCATTTTCTTTAAGGAAAGATATGTAACCCAAAATTTCATTTTTTATGATGATGGGTGAGATAAGCCTTTCGTGCAGCCAGCCGAATTGATCAGGAATAGTCATATGTACCGTTCTTTTATCATTTATTACCTGATTAATTTGTTTTCTTAAGGTTTGATCATGTTTCGGAAACTTGATAAATTCCTGAAAGTTATGATTTTTATATCTTCCATTGGATTCTAGTATATTAAAATTTTTATCTTCTATAATCACAGAATGATTTAATTCATCTCCCAAAACTTTCACAACGGATTGCAATCCACCCCCTGCCAGCAATACTTTCGATAGTTTTTCAATAATTTTTAATGCCCTTTTAAAAGCCTCTTTTTGTTTTTCAATTCGAAGGAAGGCACGATCCAACTCCTGTGCTAGATTTTCCTCCTCATAATAATGCAATTCAGTGACAATCTCCGCTCCCCAATCTTCAATTGGTTTTCCAATCAAACGGCAGCGTAAATCACCTTTACCTACACATTCAATTTCCTTAAAAATGATCTTTCGTCCCAACTGGGCACTAACATAACCTCCTGCCGTTCCAACAAGGTTAAAACAGACCGGTTCATGATGGTATCCAAAATGTTTAACATGTTGTTCTGCTTCAACAGAATCATACCAGTAGCACTCTGAATAATAGCTCTTTGTAGCAGGATCAAATGTAAGTTCTTTGATCTCTACGGAAACATATCCAGTCATCCCATGTACAAAACCACCTGCGGAAAGCCATTCGATTTCCGAGTCAAAAGGAAGAATTTCTTTTAAATGCTTTGCGACATTGATGCCATAGCTCCATCCGTACCGTAATAAAAATCCTTTTGCCCTGTCAATGCCTAACGAAGCAATGAGGTCTCGTCGCAGAGCGCCATATGCATCTGCCTCCATTAAAATCATCCGTTTGTTGTTTAAATGGATTCTTCCAGATTCAGGGTAGAATTTGATTATTTCTTCAATATTCATTTTTGAGTTGGTAATCATGCATGTAATACCCCTCTCTTAGTCAATAGTAATGTTACATCGGCATAATAAGAGAGTATGAGAAAAGAGAGTACTCAACCGAATACTCTCATTCCGAACACCCCATTAATGTTCTCAGAGTGTGACTTCATAATATATAACTACACATCAGTCAAGTCAGATCAAACATTTAATTAAGCCATTACTCAGGGATATAAGGCAGATCTAATGCTATAGGTACGTTAATAACATGTGAATGGACATTAGATAATAACCCTTCATCACCGTATTCACGTCCAATTCCTGATTGTTTTACTCCCCCGAATGGGAACCTGACATCTAGCCCCATAATGGCGGCTGTATTGATCATGGTTGTTCCAGCCTCTATGCGGTGCGCCACTTTGATAGCATGTTCTTCTTCTCCCCAGACCGAGCTTGTAAGACCGTATATACTATTATTGACCAACGAGATTACCTGTTCTTCATCATCATATGGAAGAATTGGTACAGCAGGCCCAAATTGTTCTTCCACCACTATCCGTTCATGATAATCCGCATTTAAAACCAATGCCGGCTGCATAAAATAACCCTTCTCAAAGACATCCTGATCTAGGATCTTTCCAAGCGGAATAACGTCAGCGCCATGGCTCTTGGCATCATCAAGTAAACCTTTAACAAATTTGAGCTGGGCTGGATTGTTCACAGGTCCCATCGTTGTTTCTTGCTTCAATGGGTCTCCTATACGGATCCACTTATTAGCTGCTTCGATATACTTCTCCACAAATTCTTGATAAATGGAACGATGCACATACACCCGCTTTGCAATCATGCAAATTTGACCATTATTGAGGAAATTGGCAATGACTAATCGGCGCATCGCTTGTTCGTCGTTCACATCAAATTCAGGAAGGAAAATGGCAGCATCATTCCCACCTAATTCAAGTGTCATATTCTTTATCGTATCAGCAGCAGATTTCATAATATGCTTTGCAGTTTCAGTACCACCGGTAAAGGCAATTTTGGCTACCTTCGGGTTTGAGGTTAGCTCCACACCTACATCTGATTCTCCATGCACTATGTTAATGACACCCGGCGGAAACTCTTCAGCCAATAGTTCGATTGCTTGACTGACAGCAAGCGGAGCATACGGACTTGGCTTGAGCACCACTGTATTACCTGTTAATAATGCCGGTGCTATTTTAATAGTGGAAAGTGAAATAGGATAATTCCACGGAAAAATAGCTGAAACTACTCCCATTGGATCATAAGTAATAATGGTTTTGCCATTTTCATGTTCCTGTACTTTTCCCTTTACAACTTCCTTTACTCTATTACATGCAAATTCCATCCACATGATCGATACAAAAAGTTCTCCTTGTGCATCATAGAGGGGTTTCCCATGTTCACGAGAAAGAAGTTCTGAAAGCTCCGGTCCTCTATCCTTCAGCTTTTGAATGGCACGCTGCATCCGTTCAATCCGTTCATCTATCGATGTTAGTGACCATGATCTGAACGCATTTGAAGCTGCATCAATAGCAGCTATTGCGTCCTCCCTTGTATTAATTGGCGCATAACCAACGATCTCCTCAGGGTTTGCTGGATTCTCACGAGAAGATCGTTTTTCAGTTTCTACTTTTTCCCCGTTTATGATGGAATGAACAACAACCAGTGTTTTATTTTTCATAGAACACACCCTCCGTAATTCTATTTATTTATTAACCAAACAAACTAGGAATCCATAGAGTGACAGCTGGCACATAAGTTATTATTGCTAGCGCGACTAGGGCGACCCCGATAAATGGAATGAGCGTTCGAGACAATCTCTCAATTTTGATATTACTCATCGATGACGCGATAAATAAAGCGGTTCCAACCGGAGGAGTGATTAAACCAATCGTCAGATTCACGCAAAGGATAATCCCAAACTGAATCGGGTCAATTCCAAATTGCACTGCCACCGGTAATAATATCGGAACTAGGATAATCATGGCCGCCATTCCGTCCAAGAACATACCAACAATTAAAAAGATAATATTGATTAATAGTAAGAATACAAATTGGCTGTCAGAAATGGAAATTAAGAGGTCCGCAACCTGATTCGGTATTCTTTCAAAAGTTAAAATCCAACTGAACAAGCTTGCCATAGCCACAATAAACGTAACAATGGCTGTATTCAACGCTGTATTCATTAATATTTTTGGTAATTCCTTCAGCTTCAGTTCTTTATAAAGCAGCCAGCCAATTAACAGGGCAATTAAAGCAGCAACAGCAGCTGATTCAGTTGCCGTAAATATGCCTGACAGAATTCCGATCAGAATGATGGCAGGAATACTTAATGCTGGAATGACATTAAAAAAGCTTTTCATGACTGTTTTAAAGCTGGCTCTATCAGCTTTGGGGAATTTTTCTTTTTTCGAGATAACAGCAATTAAAAGGATAAGTCCTCCGCCAATTAGAAACCCGGGAATAATTCCTCCCAAAAACATTTTGGCAATTGATGCTTCAGCCGTAACTCCATAAATAATAAAAACAAGGCTTGGAGGAATAATGGGTCCCAACAATGCCGATGAAACCGTTAAGGCCGAACTGAACTCCTTTTTGTACCCTTCTTTTTCCATAGCAGGAACCATCACCCTGCTCATCATGGCTGTTTGAGCATTAGCAGATCCTAAAATAGAGGCCAAGAACATGTTTGCAACAACATTTACATAGGCTAATCCGCCGCGGAAATGCCCTAGTATTACTTGACAGAAAGCAATCAGTCTTTTCGTAATTCCGCCGGAATTCATTACTTCTCCAACAAAGATAAATAGCGGGATCGCCAGCATTCCAAAGTTTTGAATGCCTGAATAGACCCTATGGGAGGCTGACTCTAGTAAAAGCATATCGCCGCTGAACAAAATATAAAGAAGGGAACTGATACCGAGCACATAAGCGATCGGAACCCCTAAGAAAAGAAGAATTACAAACGACAAAAACATGATAAGCAATTTACTCCACCCCCCATTCTTTTTCTATACTTTGCTGATAATCAGAAACTGTGGTTGTTGATTCTGTTTTTAATAATTGAACAATATTACTGATACAGAATATGATCGTAAGCAGCGTCGATAACGGAATAATGGAATATGGAATCCACATCGGAATCTGCAGTGCTGACGATAAGGTACTTTGCACATTCGGTGCCGTGATCCAATTAAAACTATAATAAAACAGAATACAAGAGAAAAATAAGACGAACAGTTGGATAATGATTTGAACGGAAGTACTAACATGTCCTTTTAACCGCTCCAAAATGACTGTAATAGCAACCATGGAACCCTGTTTGATGCTTAGACTGGCACCAAGAAACGTAATCCACGCAAGCAGAAAAAGAGCAATTTCTGACGTACCCACTAGCTGAACTTTAAAAATCCGGAATAATACAGCAATGTTCAGGTCGAGGATTAATACCCCGACACTGACCTGAACAATAAAAATGACCATCTTCTCAAATATACGACTGATGTACTCAATCCAATTAAGATATTTCATCATGTCAGGACCTCTTTCTTATTAATCAATTTCCAACATTAATTGGAGTTGATCTCTTTTGCCTTCTCAACGAATGCCTTAATTTTTTCATCTTTACCTGCATATTTTGCAATAAATTCTTCTTGTACTTTCTGTAACTCTTCATCCATCTTTATTTCTGTAAATTTAACGCCTTCTTCTTTCATTGCTGCCATCGCTTCATCTGCTAATTCTTTATAAATAGAAATGTTTTGTTCTACTGCCACATTCATTGATTCCTCAATAATGGATTTCTCTTCATCTGATAAGCTGTCCCAAAACTTATTGCTAGCCAGGATGGCTGAGTTAAAAGCCATATGATTGGTTGTCGTATAATTTTTTCCGATTTCATAAAACTTACCTGATGACATCCCTGTAGATCCGGAATCGATTGTATTTACAACACCTGTCTGGAAAGCACTGTAAAGCTCTGCAAAATCAACCGGAGTAGGATTGGCCCCTAATGTCTCCCAAAAATCAACAATCGCGGGACTCGGGGTTACACGAATATTAAGTCCTTTAAAACCATCGAGACTTTCAATCAATTCTTTGCTTGATAAAACATCACGCATTTCGATCAAGAAATAACCAAGCGGATGAACACCAGCTTCTGATAAAGTATCAAATAGTGCCTTAGCTTCGTCTGTTTTTCCCATTTCATAAGCTTCTTCAGCATTATCAAATAAAAATGGCATAAACCAAGCATTAAAACTAGGAGAATGATTGGCTAATTCCCCTGAAATAATCGCAGCCATATCGACAGAACCGGATTTCAATTGACTCATTGTTTCAGCATCGGTACCCAATGTATTGTTCGGATAAAGTTCAACTGAAATTTTTCCATCCGATTTTTTTTCCACTTCATCTTTAAAAATTAATGCTGATTTATAGTGAATATGTGATTCCGCACCACTAAAGGCAAATTTAATCGTTTTTGCACCATCTGAAGAAGTCTTGCTGCTGCCTCCACCTCCACAAGCAGATACAATAAGCATAAGGAACACGGTTAACATGACTAATAATTTTCTTTTCATTTGATTCACCTCAATCATTAGATTTCGTTTTTAACTTCCTAAATAACAATCTTCTAAATTTTCAGTTATTTCTTGAGGCATTTCATCCATTTCTATCCCTTTAATTCGACCTGCATGAGTATAAATATTAAGTGATTCTCCTCTAACAAATCCAACTGTCGTTATGCCTAAGTCTTCAGCAAGGTCGAGGGCCAATTGAGTTGGGGCGGACTTTGAAATAAGAATTTCACATCCGACTTTAGCACATTTAATTAATATTTCAGATGAAATCCGCCCGCTGAAAACAAGCACTTTATCAACTAAAGACAGATTGTTTTTTAAACAATAACCATAAATTTTATCTATGGCATTGTGTCTCCCTATGTCCATTCTGGAAACAACGAGACCATCTTGATCACAGAGAGCGGCATTATGCACACCGCCAGTTTGGTGGAACATAACCGCTGATTCCTGAAGTTGCTTCATCATATGGAAACAATCGTCAATTGAAATAGATAAAGAATATTGGTTAAACACTTTGGCCGTTCTGGCATCATTTAAAAAGTAAAACCCCGTCCGGCCTTTTCCGCAGCATGAAGTGATATATCTTTTCGCGAAAAACTTTTTATGAAATTCATTCACTCTTACAGCATCCACATGTGCTGTACCTTGTTTTTTGTCAACTCTAATAGAGCGAATATCGTTTATACGTACTACAATTTTTTCTGAAATGAGAAAACCAATGACTAATTCTTCGATATATTCAGGCGTACATACAATAGTGGTATATTCTTCTCCATTCACTTTGATCGTACAGGCAAATTCCGTGGCAACCTGATCTTCTGTCCAAGTTCCTCCACCATTTTTATAGGAATAAATCTTTCGCTCTACAACAGGTTTTATGTTCAAGCTTTCCACTTCCTTCATGTTCCAGTTTCATCAGCCATTTCAAGACATTTATTGTACAGGCTTTATCTTTACAGCACAGGCTTTGAATTCCGCTGTTCCTGCGATTGGATCGGTTGCTTGAATGGTTAACACATTCGTGTTCGTTTGTTCAGGAAAATGGAAGCTCATAAAGACTAATCCCTGGTATACTTTATTACTAATGCGGACTTTAGTTGTAACGGTCCCCCGTCTGGATGAGACCTCTGCCATATCACCATCTTTTAACCCTATTGAAGCAGCATCCTGTTCACTGATTTCAAGGTATTCTTCATTATGTTTGATCTTTTGATAGTCTTGTGTTTGCACACCTGTATTGTAAAAGGATAATCTTCGTCCAGTCGTTAAAAGATATGGATATTGTTTATCCGGCTCTTCAGCTGGCGGTTGATAATGGGTCGGTTTAAAAGGTGCTTTATCCTTCACCTCAGATTCCCATAATCTTGTATGAAGATAGCGTGTACCCGGGTGTGATTCATCCGGACAAGGCCACTGTATACCGCCTTCGTTGTCAAGACGTTTGTATGTAATGCCGGCAAAGTTTGGTGCCACTTCTCTAATTTCCTCCCAAACATCTTCTGCACAAAGATAGTTCCAAGATGCACCCATTGCATTGGCAATGTCCTGCACAATAAAATGATCTTGTCTTGCAGAGCCTGGCGATTTTATTCCAGGTCGGACTCTCTGGATTCTTCGCTCAGAATTAGTGGTTGTTCCATCATTTTCCGACCAGCCTGCAGCAGGTAGAACTACATCTGCCATTTGTGCCGTTTTGGTCATTAAAATCTCTTGAACCACTATGAAATCAAGTTCTTTAAATAATTGTTCCACATGGTTTCCATCGGCGTCGGATTGTATGGGATTTTCTCCAATGACATAGAGGGCTTTAATTTCCTTCTTTTCTATGGCTTCAAGCATAGCAGTCTGGTGTTTTCCAACTTTTTCAGGCACTTCTGTACCCCATACTTTTTTAAATAAGGCCCGGGCTTCTGGATCATCATAATCCCAGCCCCCTGTTAAACGGTTTGGAAGGGCCCCCATATCTCCTCCGCCTTGGACATTATTCTGTCCTCTTAAAGGATTGACCCCTGAACCGTATTTACCAATATGACCTGTTAGCAAGGCCAAGTTAATAAGAGAGAACACATTTTCTGTTCCGTTATGATGTTCCGTAATTCCTAAAGTCCAGTTGATGATCGCTTTTTCAGCCTTTGCATAAAGTCTTGCCACATAACGGATATCTTCTGCCGATACACCTGTAATGTTTTCCACCGCTTCCGGACTATAGGCTTGAACATGTTTTTTATAGCTTTCAAAATCAAGGGTAGTTCTATTAATAAACTCTTCGTTATAGAGACCTTCTTCGATAATCGTATAACCCATGGCGTTGGCCAAAGCAATATCTGTCCCAACCCTTACTGGCAGCCATTTATCCGCCAGTTTGGTTTGATCGATCTTTCGCGGATCAATTACAATAAATTTGGCTCCTTTTTTGACTCCACGTCTCATATGATTAAAAATAATTGGATGACACTCCTGTGTATTGCTTCCCCAGGTAATAATCACGTCCGTATTTTCAAGTTCTTCATATGAAGTGGTAGCAGCTCCCGTTCCAAACACAGTCACCAGACCGGTGACACTAGGTGCATGTCAGGTTCGGTTGCAGCTGTCAATATTGTTGGTTCCAATCACCGTTCGCATAAACTTCGCTGCTAAATAATTTAATTCATTTGTGGAGCGAGAAGAGCTAAAGCAACCAAAAGCATCCGCCCCATATTTTTCTTTAAAGAAAGTAAATTTACTTGCAATCAGCTTTAAGGCTTCATCCCATGAGCTTGGTACAAAACGGCCATCCTTTTTGATTAGCGGTTCTGTCAGCCGTTTAGAACTATGGATATATCCCCAGCCCAATGCCCCTTTTACACATGTTTCGCCATGGCTCGATGGATTGCTCTTGAGACCGCGAACCTTAACAATTTGGTTGTCCTTTGCTTCAACCACCAACCCACAGCCGGTACCACAAAAGCTGCAGATAGTTTCGGTCGTATGTAATAATGCTTCTGTACTCAAATTTCAAACCTCCTCTGCTTTTCCTTAACGGGGAAATAGGCTTTCCCCGCAGGAACCTAAAAAAGTTATCTCACAAGACCATGCGGGTCAATAACAAATTTTCTAGCTACCCCGCTATCAAAAGCTGCATATGCTTCAGGTGCTTGGTCAAGTGAAATGAGGGTTGCATTGACTGCTTTCGCAATTTGAGCCCGTCCATTTAAGATGGACATCATTAAATCCCGATGATAATTCATTACCGGAGTTTGACCAGTAACAAATGTATGTGCTTTTGCCCAGCCTAAACCAAAGCGAACTTTTAACGTGCCATGTTTAGCATCATCATCAATCGCACCAGGATCTCCCGTTACGTACAATCCCGGAATTCCTAACTGCCCTCCAGCACGGGTAACTTCCATAATGGAATTGAGTACCGTTGCTGGGGATTCCGTATGGTTCTTACCGTGGCCATGTGCTTCAAAACCTACACAGTCAATAGCTGAATCGACTTCAGGCACACCGAGAATTTGTTCAATTTGCTCTCCTAAACGATCATGCTCACTAAGATTAACAGTCTCACAGCCAAAGCTTCTTGCCTGTGCTAAACGTTCTGAATTTAAATCACCAACGATAACAACAGATGCACCTAACAATTGGGCTGAATGTGCTGCCGCTAAGCCAACCGGTCCGGCACCAGCTACATAGACTGTGGAGCCTGGTTTTACTCCTGCAGAAACAGCCCCATGATAGCCTGTCGGGAAAATATCGGAAAGCATGGTCAGATCAAGAATTTTTTCCATCGCTTTGTCCTTATCAGGAAATTTCAGTAATTGGAAATCTGCATAAGGAACCATTACATACTCGGATTGGCCTCCAACCCAGCCGCCCATATCGACATAACCATAAGCAGATCCGGGACGATCAGGATTGACATTTTCACAAATATGAGTGTTTTGTTCTTTACAGCTTCGGCAGCGCCCACAGGCAATGTTAAACGGAACCGATACAAGATCCCCTTTTTTGATAAATTCTACATCACGGCCTACTTCAATCACTTCACCCGTGATTTCATGGCCTAGTACAAGCCCTTCCGGTGCTGTTGTACGACCGCGAACCATATGCTGGTCACTTCCACATATATTCGTTGTCACGACTTTCAGAATAACCCCATGTTCACACTTACGACCAACATTTAAAGGGTTGACACCAGGGCCATCTCTTAGAATCAAATCAGGGTAGCTGATGTCCTCTACCGCTACACGTCCTTGACCTTTATATACTACAGCTCTATTACCTACCATGTTTATCCACCTCATTCTTCTTTCTTTGAATCTAGTTATCTAGTAATCCTTATCATTAATGGAGTATTTTACATCTAAGAAGATGGTTTCATTTCTGGCGAATACAACTACCTCCTTTTTTAAACTAAAATGAACTCTTATTTGTTGAACAATGTTGTGCATAGATTTAGTATAATTTTGTATAATTTGTTTGTCAATATTGAATATTTACAATTATTTGAATATTGCAATAAGTTTTATTAACTCTTCTTCAACCAGTCCTAGTCAATTAAACTAAATAATTATAGTTACACTCTATTAATTCGCGAATATTCATTACATGTAATTTTACGGCTTCCTCACATTTGACTGGATCCCTGCTCTGCAAAGCTTTTAAAATCGCTTCATGTTCTTTTATCGAATGATCCTTTCTACCGGGAACAAGGATCGTTCTTAAGTAATAGCGATTTAGTTGAGTTTTAATAGTATTAATCATTTTTACAGCTTCCGGATTGTTCGAGGCCTGATAAATGATTTGATGGAACATACGGTTTTTCTTTGAATATTCATCAAAACGGTTCTCTTGTATTAACGTACTCATTTCAGAATATAGTTCCTCAAGCCGTACTAAATCATTATCTGTAATGTTTAGTGCTGCCTTTCTGCCAATGAGACCTTCCAATACAGCACGCATTTCTAAATAATTCATCATTTCTTCCAATGTGAATGACTTGATAGTGGCCCCTTTATTCATTTCAACAGTTACTAGATTTTCTGTTTCCAGCAACATTAGAGCCTTTTTAATCGTATTTCGGCTCACATTGATTTCTTCGGCCAATTTAATTTCTGTTAATTTTTGAGATGGTTTAAAAACACCATTTAATATTCTTTGTTTAATAAAATCATAGGCAATTCCCGTTTGTGTCACGGCCATAATAACTTCCTTCCCCCTCTCTTTGAAGCTAACAATATCCCTTTTAATAGAAAAAATGATCACAATGATCAAATAAAAATAATAACCTGCTTAGCCCAAGTACATGATAATCAAAAGGGCCTACCACACATTAAGCTAAAAAAAAACTGCAAGTAATAAAAATAAGGCTGTCTCTAAAGAAAACGTATTATCAAGAGCCTCGATCCTTTTAATTAGAAAAAATTACCTCACTAATCATAGAGAATTCCATTGGCACCAGACACATAAGAGACAGCCTCATTTTGTTATAATTGATAGATTGTTATAAATGATAGAGATGTAACTTTTAGTGGTTAACAGCTGATTCTGCCTTTATATCATCTTCTTCCACTACTTTGTCAAAAGACGCATACTTTTCTTGAACGAGCAGGTAACCAAGAGAAACAACAATACATGGTACGGCAAATAAAGCAAAGGCAAATTTTGTATCTATTCCTGTTGTAATTAGCATAGCAATTAATGTAGGGGCAAGGATGGAACCAATCCGTCCTACAGCCAGAGAATATCCAGATCCGGTTGCACGTATTTCACGCGGGTAGTATTCGGCAATATATGGGTTCGCTATGTTCATGCCTCCAAATGTACCAACACCTGCAAGGAAAATCAGTATGTACACAAAAGCAATATTTGATGTAAGACTCATACCAATAAATGATACAATACCCAATGCAAATGACCATACAAGAACCCACTTATGTCCTATCTTGTTAGCAAAATATCCACCTACCAAAGTTCCGACAATCTGACCAAAGCTTACAACCATATTAAATGACAAGCTTGATTTCATACTAAAACCTGCATCTTGCATTAATTTTGGCAGCCATGTATTCAGACCGTATACAATCATCATCGTAAAAAATACAGCCACCCAGAAAGCGATTGTGCTGAACGCACGGTTGTTAGTAAAAAGCTTTTTAACTGGAAAGCCTTTACTTTCTTTTGCCGCCTCAGCTAATTTATAATCATATGTTTCTTTAAAATTTCCTTCAGGTTTTACTTTATTAAGGATTTCTACGACTTTTCCAATTTGTTTTCTTGCTAAATAATAGGACAGTGATTCAGGAAAGTATTTAATAAATAGAGGAATCGTCAGCAATGGAATTCCGCCGATATAGTACAATACTCTCCAGCTAGTTTGTTGAATCAAAAACATTCCAATTAATGAAGCTAAAATACCACCCAAAGCATAGCCAATATAAATTGATCCTACAAGGATAGGACGGTTTTTCTTCGGTGAATACTCTGTCATGAGAGAAATACAGTTTGGCATCAATCCTCCCATTCCAATAGCGGATATAAAGCGCAAAGCAGTAAACCAAATCAGATTTGGAGCGAATCCAGCCGCTAACGTAAAGGCACTGAATAAAAACATACATAATACAATTGCATTTTTACGGCCAAATTTATCAGCCAATGGAGAAAGTACGAGTGCCCCTAACATCATACCAATTAAAGAATAACTTCCAACGGCACCTGCCTGAATCGGGGATAAGTTCCATTCTTCCATCATCGAAGACAATCCAACACCATACATTGCAATATCATATCCATCAAAGCCTATTAAATAAAAACACCAAGCAAAAACCAAAAAATGAAAGCGGTTAAATTTACTAGCAGATACAACGTCTTGTGCATCAATTGTACGCATACCTATTTCCCCTTTTATTTAAGTTTATGAGTGTCAAACCATGATACTTAATTCAAAATTCGATTCGAATATTTACGAAAGAAGAGTCTGAATGAATAGGCTGATAGAAATATTGAATCAAAAAGCATTCCTTTTGAATGGTTGGTAAGACGATGAGAAAATAATTAAGTAAAAGCATCGCAACAATGAAAAGAGACTGTCTCAAAATGTTTGGCCCACTATATTACTTTATTATATTCAATTGTAAGTGTCAGACGCATGAACAGTCTCTTTAGTCAAGTAATCTAATAAAAATCTATTATATTAGCTCTACCGATTAAAAAATCGATTATACCTTGATTTTTCATTTCACTCCATAACTAAATCATCAAGCTACCGCCATTTACATCTAAGACAGCACCATTTACATAACTGGCTTTATCTGAAACAAGGTAAAGAACGGCATCAGCCACTTCGTCTGGCTGACCGATTCTCCTAAGAGGTGTTCTTAGTGCAGCTTGACGGCTCAATTCTTCATCAACACTCTGAGTCATGGGTGTATCAATCCTGCCAGGTACGACCACATTCACTCGAATGCCATTAGGACCATATTCACCAGCAAGCTTCCGGCTTAATCCTAAAAGTCCTGCTTTACTCGCTGCATAATGTGCGGATGTTACAGGGCTAAAGGTTCTAGATGCTTGTGAACAAATATTAACAATAGAACCTTGACCTTGATTGACCATTATTTCTAAAGCAGCCTGGCTGCAAAGAAACGCACCATTTAAATTGATGGCAATCACTCTATTCCAATCTTCAAAAGTGATATCCTTAAATGGAATCGCACCATTCGGACCTTTTGGTGAGATTCCAGCATTATTAATCAATATATCTACTCTATTGAATCGCTCTTTTATTTCTTCTTTCGCTGCGGACACCGACTGTGGATCTGATATGTCGATTGGAAGAGCTAACACGTCAATATCGAACGTTTTTAGTTTCTCTGATACCTTGTTTAAAGCTTCCTTGTTTATATCACTTAAAACAAGATGACTACCTTGCTGGGCCAACTTTTCACTTATGGATTGCCCGATGCCGCCGGCTGCCCCTGTTACCCAGCTAACCTTATGCTTCAGTTCCATTTAAGACTCCACCTTCACAGTACCTTTATCAACGTAAGTTACACCTAAATTTTCTAATTTTTCACGAAGTCCATAAATATCTAACCCAAGCTCCCCTTTTGCAAGACGTTGTCTAACTTTTGCTTCACGATCTTCCCGTGCATGTGCAGCCAGTGCTACTTTTTCGACATCCTCTTTAGGTACTATTACGACACCATCACGATCTCCAATAATAACATCACCTGGGTTTACGATTGCACCTGCACATACAACTGGAATATTTACGGAGCCCGGTGTTGCTTTAACTGTTCCCTTTGCAGAGATCGCTTTTGCCCAGACTGGAAATTTCATTTCCGTTAATTCCGTTGTATCACGTACCCCTGCATCAATGATTAAACCTTCCACACCTCTTGATTGTGCGGATACACCAAGGAGGTCTCCGAACATTCCATCCGTATTATCAGAAGTGACTGTCACTACTAGTACATCACCTGGTTGACACATTTCAATTGCTGCATGAATCATCAAGTTATCTCCTGGATGAGCAGAAACGGTAACGGCTGTTCCACATACCTTAGCAGTATCATAGATGGGGCGAAGGTACGGGTTCATTAAACCCGTACGTCCCATTGCTTCATGAACCGTCGCAGTTCCAAATGACTTTAACTTTTCAATTGCATTCTGATCTGGCCGATCGATATTTTTTACAATGACATGACTCATACTAGTGTACCTCCTACAGTTGGAAACAGACGTTGATAGGCCTCAGCATATTTGATCTTACTGCCTGAAACGTTGATGGCACTACCGATGTTACGACCAGCTTGCATACCGCGGCGCTTCGCTAATTCTGAATAATACTCCCATAGATGTTCTTGTGCATTCATACATTCCATTGCTTTACGCTTACGATCAAACACAGAACTAATATCTAAAAAGGCATTCGGTTTGAAATCACATTGTTCCGGTTGATGGGGCTCAAATGAGAATACTTGAGGTGCCCCTAGTATACCGTGTTCTGCAGGATAGCCTTCTGCTTGAGCAAGAACGCGGCATTCAAGAGCAAATTCTGCTGTTCGCTTATGGTCAAAATTATATGGATCCTCAAGTGAATGAGTCAGGATGATTTCAGGTTGATGTTCTCTAAATTCATTAACAACAATATCCTGTAATTCCTTTGTTATTTGTAAAGGATAATCCCCAGCATCTAAGAAGCGAATTTCTGCTCCTAAAATTCTAGCTGCTTCTTCTGACTCAGCACGGCGTTTTGCCTTAATTTCATCTAATGTTTTTCCTTCTTTCCATAAACGGGCAGACTCTCCTCTTTCACCAAAAGATAAACAGATGACACGGACTTGATATCCTTGATCATGATATAGAGCGATTGCTCCCCCACAACGCCAAATAAAATCTGCTGAATGGGCACTTATAACTGTAATTGTTTTTTGTGTATTAGACATGATTTAATTCCCCTTTACCATCGTTTTACTACTCAGATCATATATTTGAAATACCGATTATAATGATAAGTATACTTTTATTTGGTTTTTATCTTTTTAAGGTTTGTAAATCAGCGTGTTTTTGAATAAACTGTATGACTACATTATTGAATTCTTGCGGTGCCTCACTTGGAAGAAAATGTCCATAAGGCAATACAGCCATTTCAGAATTTGGAATAAGTGAATGAACTCTCTCACCCATACTTAAGTCATTTACTTTATCCTCTGATCCCCATACGACCATTGTTGGTACTTTTATATGTGGCAATCTTCTTTGAAGATTGTATCTTGCCCTATGTAAAGGCTGATTCATATGATTTAAGATTTTTTGATAGGCTTCAACAGCATCTGTTATCTTTGTACGCTCATACCATCTTTGAGCCTTTTCTTCTATATTAATGCTTCCTGGTTCAGTCGTTTGCTTAATATGTTGTAAAATATCTTCGTAAGAAGGCGGAGTAAAAGCAGTCATGGTTGATAAGGTTCGAGTTGAAATGCCACCATTGCCTACCAATGTTAATGTACGGATACGTTCTGGACTTTCATATCCAAAAAGGGCTGCCACCCATCCGCCCATGGAATGACCTACTACGTGTGTTGACGAAGCCCCAATTGCATCCTGAAACTCTCTTACAAAATCGGCTAGGTACGAAAACGAATACTCCACTGGAAGTCGGTCTCCATTACCCCATCCTACAAAATCTGGAGCGTACACATGAAAGTACTTGCTAAGTTCTTCAATATTTTTTAACCAATAATCGCCGCCTGTATAGAATCCAACCCCGTGAAGCAGGATCAGCGGCTCGCCCTGACCTGCTTCTAAGTAATAAGTTGTACCGTGACTTAATTGAATCTGGTTTTCATTAATCTCCATCTTAATCATCCTTTTCTAGTATTCTTATCTATTCTGGTAATAAAAGATTGAGTTTTATATAGAACTAGATTGGGATCGATTACTTCCAAACTGCAAATGTCATTCCTACTCCCGTACCCGCTGGTGAACGATAGCCTGCCACATATTCTAAGTAATCGATTTTTTTATCTTCTAAAGCCCCCGCTGCAACAATCCAATTCAAAATCTCTCCAGAGGCTCCCTCTAATTTTTCTCTTGGGATAGACTTAAGGACTTCCGCATCTCCTCTTTTTAAACCATCGATTACCACTTCATCCAGTTTTTCATCTAGTTTAAAATGGCTTAGACCACCGGAACCGATGATGACAACACGTTTATCTTCTCCCCAAGATTCAATCGCTTTTCCCAGCGCTTTACCAAATTCGTAGCAGCGAGCTGGTGTCGGCTTATTTGGCGGGAAGAAACAGTTTACGAAGATTGGAACCATTGGGATTGTTTTATTAGAAAGAAGACGTCTCCTTACAAATGTATAAGCATGACCGATTGAACGCCCTTCAACTTGTGTTGTACTCTGAGAAACATCAAATCCATCTAGCATCATTTGTTCAATGATGTGATTCCCAAGTCCACTTTCTGTTGGATAAATATCCGTTTCTTCTGTAGTATGCCATGCCCAAATGACAGGACGTAATGATGGATGAAGATCGTCTAATCTCACAGGAAAATCTTTTAATTCTGTTCCATTGAACACCCCGAAAGTTGGCTTCGCTTCGTTCATAAACAGTTCTTCCTGATCATCTCCAATGACAACGAGAATGTCTGGATCCGCAGCAAGGATTTCTTTGTTAAGATGATTAACGGCTACATTACACATTTCGTATTTTTCTTGCCAAAGTTTTGGGTCTAAATGTCCTTCAAGTGTTGCAGCCAGCTCCTGTGAACGCACTTCAAAATTTGTCTCAGGATTCAAACGATCCCTGTCTGCATGCATGGACCAAACTTCCGCTGGACTGCTAACTTGAGGACTATGTGATGAACCAATCCCTAGTACAATTTTTGCCATTTAAACCTCTCCTTTATATTTTATAAAATAATTAATTTCGTTATCTTCTAAGCCCGTTGTCCATCATTGGAAATAACTATCATTCAGGTAAAACTGCGATAATCTCCAATTGTACAACTGCTCCTTGTCTTAACTGGGTCACTTTGGAATGTCGAGCAGGCCTGCTTTCGGGATCTGGAAACATTTTGATCCACTCTTCATTCACTTTATCTCGGATGCTTTCATCCTGAACTAATACGGTCACTTTCCCGATATGTTCAGGACTCCCGCCCGCAACCTCCATAAAACTTCGAACGTTTTGAAAAACATACTTCACTTGTTCTGCGGGATCCTCTGGAATCAACCCTGTTGCAGGATTATTACCAGCAATCGCTGAGGAAAAAACCATATTACCTAGTTTAGAACCCAATGGAATGGGTGTGTTACCATGGGCTACTCCTTCAATTTCAATACTTTTACGATAAGTCATTTCGTCACCTCATTAGCTTAACTCTTTATTCATTTTCCGATTTATTGTCCTCATAAATGGGTTCAATATTGTTCAACACTTTTGTGTATGAGTTTAGTATATTTTTTAATTATTAATCTGTCAATAAATAATATTTAAAATTTTCTAAATATTGTATAAAAAATAACATACCTTAGAGAAGCCATCACATCATGCTTTCACCTCTCAAAGGCAGTCATATCAAAATTTTTACAAGAGTTTATAAAAACGTAGTTAGATTCATAACAGTTAAGATAGATTGGTCAGGATAAATGCATCGAGAGGCAATTTTCCACTCTCCGTTGACTTTGCGAAGGACATCAATACGCTCACCGAAAATTTCTTCTGCTTGAAGGTCCGTACCTCTGCTTCGTTTTGTTAAAAAATAGCTTTTTACATTAATTTCATTGTTCATTAATCCTGGTTCAATCATAATATTAGAAACAAAATGACGGGTATGTAACGGCGGATCTTCCGCCCATGCTGAAGTCGTTCCAAATCTTAGTACACGCGTTGTCAAAGATTTCTTACTTTCTTCAAAATAAGTCATAGCATCGTCTTTACCTGACAGATCTTTTGATTCTCTTGTCACACGTACTGGCATACGATAAACGATGTCATTAGTCAGTAATTCCAACCAATCCATATATTTTCGATCGTCTAATAATCTTGCTTCATGATTAAGCAAATTAGTAATTTCATAGAGTAAATCCATGTTTAACTTGATCTCTTGTACTTCCATATACAATCTCCTCTCCTAATAACTACGATATGATTCAAACGCTTACAAATTATTCATCCCGATTCGCAGACAGTAAGTCAAGCCAATAATCATGCATTCCCCTTAAAGCAAAGTCAGTAAAACAAGTTGGATAAGCAATCCCAGGACCAGGCCAATTTTTGTTCGGCTCAATTTTATCCATGCCCATCATATAATTTAGAACATTATTAAAGTTTAGATCACGATCTCGTGCCATTTTCCCTTTACTTGCTTTTGTCACACGAGTCCAAATTTCTGTATCATCTGCCTCTAACGTTCCAGATGGGCCGAATGAAGCTACATAGCCTTTATACGAAGCTTGTTTATACTCCTCAGTAGCAGCCTTATCAATTAAAAACCATGCCCAAATTTCAGTTTTATCCGGTGCAATCGGTCTCCAAATTCGTAACGTTAAATAGTTATGCAAATGCCCTTCATTTCCATGAACTGGACAGTGGAAAGCAAGATTTGGAAAACAGTTTCCAACGATTACAACTGTTTTTTTGTATACTTCTAACTGTTCTTTCGTTAGATTTCGCTCAAACATTGGCCACATTTCTTCTGGAAGTCCTTGATATGGAGGTACATTTAAACCATTATCTGAAGAACTAACATTAATTGCGTGTCCATGATTTAATTGAACCTGATGTCCATAGCTGGCATAAAGCGGATCCTGTGGACTAATCCCAAGCTCAACGGTTGATTTATGTGTAGTTGCAACATGGTATGGATCTCCACCAAAGTTTTCTGCCGCTATCTTCCAATTCGTATTGACAACCCAACGCTGTGGAGAGCCAACTACTTCCATCCCACCATCACTACGTGCCAAAAATAAATCAAAATACCATTTAAGTTCACCTAGATAATCGTCAAGCGGCATCGCATTTTTATCTAAATTTCCGAAAATGAGTCCTTTATAAGTCTCAACTCGTGGAATTTTTCGTAAATTCCATTCTGGTCTTACCATTTTATCGCCAAAGACCTTATTACCAGCAATGACTCCCATTAATTCTCCATCTGTATTAAAGCTCCAGCCATGGAATGGGCAGGTAAAGGTCTTCCTATTTCCCACATCTGCGGTACATAAATGAGTTCCACGGTGTGAACATGAGTTTAAGAATACATTAATTTCACCTTTTTTATTTTTAACTAACAAGACTGGATCGTCCATTAACCATCTTGTAACGTAATCCCCAGGCTCCTTTAGTTCAGATTCATGCCCTAAATATTGCCATGTAAAACCAAATACCTTATCCTTTTCTAATTCATAAATCTCTGGATCACTAACCATCCATTGTGGAAACAATCCTTGGTCAAACTTTTCTTTTATATCCTCTAATCTATCTTTTGAAAGTACACCATTTGAGTTTGGTTGACGTGTAATACTCACTTAGAATCCCTCCATTTTACAAATATATTAATCTCCTAATATGAAAATTATTTGGTAAAGTCATTTTCCATATATTACGAAAAAACAATTCCCTCTTCCTCTATAACTTTTTCTATTACTGAAATCGCAGCTTTAGCACATTCAATATCTTCCTCCGCTGTACCGCCGGAAACACCAATTCCTCCTACCAACACACCATTCAAATGAATAGGTAATCCTCCGCCAAATATGGCTAGGCGATTAGTATGGACAATCCCATGAAGTAGAGCTGGGTTATCCTTAATTGTTGGATACCATTCTTCAGTAGCTCTGCCTGAAGCTGATGTGTAAGCCTTATTTTGAGAGATTTCTAAACTTAATAAGCTCGCACCATCCATCCTTGAGAATGATTTCAAATTTCCACCATCATCATATATGGCTACAGTCACTTTAATTTTCAACTCTTTTGCTTTTTTACAAGCTGCCTTGATCATTTCCAAGGTTAGTATTTGAGGTAGTATTGGTTTTTGATAACTAGATTGCATTTTTTCTTTCCCCTTTCAGTTTTAAAAACAGTGTTGTGTTTTATTTTAATTACATTCACAAAGATTAACGAAACTTTTGAGAGCAAAATTGATTAACATTTTTGTTTACAATTTGAGTATAAATTCTGAATATTTACATGTCAATAATCAAACTAATAATATTTATAATTTTCCTTTAATTTCTCCCCCTAGAATACAATTTTCTCAAATCCTTGACATATAGAGAAATTTGAAATCAAAAAAAAGCCCTGAGAACAATATGTCCCATGACTTTTATCATCTATTATATGGAATTTCAAGGATATGTGCTATTTAATACCCATATAAATCGATTTTTTATCTATTTTTACTGAAGGAACTGATAATTCTGAACAATCACTTTCCGTACATGATCAACATGGTGTTCAACCGCTTCAGCAGCTGCTTTCTCATTTCGATTTTTTAATGCCTCATAAATCTCTATGTGCTCCTGTAGCGATTCCTGATTCCTTCCAGGTAGTAAAAGGCTTCTAAAATTAATTCTTTTTAATTGGTTTTTTATAGTATTGATCATTTCAACAGCCTGCTTATTTTCTGAAGCTTTATAAATAATTTCATGAAATTCATTATTTAATAATGTATATTGATCGAAATCGTTTTCTTCTGTATACTTTTTCATCTGCTGTACAATTTGTTCAAGTGCTTTTAAATCAGTATCTGTTATTTTTTTTGTTGCGATTTTTGCGACTAATCCTTCTAACACTCCCCTAATTTGCATGTAGTTAACAACTTCCTCCATCGTGTAGGACTTAATCGTGGCACCCTTATTTTTCTCAAGGTCTACTAAATTTTCACGAGAAAGCATTAATAAAGCTTTTTTGATTGTATTTCTACTAACTCCTACATCTTGAGATAACTGTGCCTCTATTAATTTTTGCGAAGGTTTATACGTTCCATCTAGAATTCTTTCTTTAACATATTGATATGCTGTTTCCGTTTGTTGACTCATATTTCAACACTCCACCTGATTATTATTAAAAAAGTTCAACAATATTGTATACAATTATCTTACAACTCTTTAGATTATTTAGTCAATGAAATTTGATATATGGTCTGTGTAGCTATAAATAATCTCGAACAAGTCCAAGATTTTGTAGTAAAATTATCAATAGATCACTGGAGAAATTATCAATCAATAAAGGACTTTCATTCATTTATTACGCCATTATAAAATAATAATGGATTAGGCGAAGGTAATTTCAAATTCTTTGGAAAGAGGTTAAATGTGGCATCATACAAAACAAAAACTTTAGAAAGACAGCCGTCATGGGTCCAGAGTTACATGGATTCAAAAGAAAAGCAAAAACAATTATATCGGCGTACGTTAATAATTGTTGTGATTTCACAAATTTTTGGCGGTGCCGGCTTAACTGCAGGTATTACGGTCGGAGCCCTACTAGCTCAGAATATGTTGGGTACAGACAGCTTTACAGGCGTTCCCACCGCCTTATTTACCCTTGGCTCTGCCGGATCTGCGTTTCTCATTGGAAGGGTTTCGCAACGTTATGGGCGACGTCCGGGACTTGCTGCTGGATTCCTGACTGGAGGAATTGGTGCAATCGGCGTTGTGATTTCTGCTATTACGAATAATATTTTGTTACTTCTAGCCTCCCTACTTATTTACGGCAGTGGTACAGCGACCAATTTACAGGCAAGGTATGCAGGAACTGATTTAGCTGATTCAAAACAAAGAGCCACAGCAATTAGTATCGCCATGGTATCTACGACATTTGGTGCGGTTGCCGGTCCCAATTTAGTTGAAGTAATGGGCGACTTTGCTACAACGATTGGTATTCCTGCCTTGGCAGGTCCCTTCATTCTTGCAGCTGCAGCGTTCATCCTTGCCGGTTTAGTTCATTTGATCTTCCTTCGTCCGGATCCACTCGTTGTTGCGAAGGCCCTAGCAGATGATGTGAAAAATGCTGAAACCAATCTATCAAACACAGATTCTCTAGCTCTAGCAAAAAACAAACAGGGAATTGCTGTCGGTGCAGCCGTTATGCTCATTACCCAGATTGTGATGGTTGCTATTATGACTATGACACCCGTGCATATGAGGAGTCACGGACATACGTTAAGCGCCGTTGGGTTAGTTATAGGCTTCCATATCGGAGCCATGTTCCTCCCCTCTCTCCTAACTGGTATCCTTGTAGATAAAATTGGTCGAACGAAAATGGCCATAGCTTCCGGTGTCACTTTGCTCTCAGCTGGTGTCATAGCTGCAGCAGCACCTGCTGATTCCATGTTTGTTCTGACTATTGCATTATCCTTGCTTGGACTGGGTTGGAATTTTGGCTTAATCAGCGGCACTGCCTTAATTGTGGACTCTACTACTCTACAAAACCGCGCAAAGACACAGGGAACCGTAGACATCTTAATTGCTTTAGCGGGGGCATCAGGTGGAGCACTTTCTGGGATGGTTGCAGCATATTCGAGTTATGCGATTCTTTCTCTTTCGGGAGGATTTCTTGCCTTACTGCTTATTCCTGTTATGATTTGGTCTCATCGTAGGGAAAAAGAATAGTTAAAAATATTTACATCGAGACCGAGGAACCCGTCCCCCTGGTACAAAAAGGAAGCTGGTTTCACTTTACCAACTTCCTTTTTGTGTTCAGAGTTTTCTTATGACGACTCTTCCTCCGTTAAGGAATCGACTTCAATTTGAATTTCTGTGAATGGAGTTTCATCTGTTGAATGGGCACTTGGAGGTGATTCACTATTTGATGTGGATTCCTTACCCATATGGTCACTTAATGATTCCGACTTTTGTTGCGTCTCCATTTCTTCTTTTGCCGCCTTCATCTTTTCTATATCCTCTTTAACTTGTTCAGCAATCGGCATGGGCACACTTCCATATGTTGCACCAATATTCAACGCTCCGCTCAGACTTTTAATCCCAAGCTGGGCAAAGTTATTATTTTGCTCATATTTATCAAGATATAGCTTGTCTATATATACGGTTCTCAAAAGGGGGTCAGCCTGTTCTTCTTTTTCAGAGTCTGCCATTTGGTTATCGTTGGATTTTCCAATCAGTTCATTTACTTGCCTAAGAAGCATAACTTGTCCTTCATTTAACAGATTAATATTTTGTTCTAGCAAAAGAAGCCTTTGGCGGGTATCAAAATAAAAGGATTCTATGCTCTCGTTTTGCAGGATACCTTCAGATGGTGCTTGTTTACACGACTCGCTGTCTAGATTGAGTTGAGAATTCTCCCCTTTTTGTCGAACTTGAGTTTGGTCATTTTCTCCTTCCAATATTTTAGATACCTGGATTTCTAACCTTCGAATTTTGTCATGCCATTCTTCTTCTTTTTTCCGATCTTCATTAAATTTTTGGATAAGGATTCGCTCTACTAACTCCCTCACTTGCTTTTCTACTTTCAAAGAATGGAGTTGCCGTTCTTCAATTGAAGGTATGTTCTCGTTTATATAAAGTTCCAGTTTGTCTATTCTTCGGGATAGTTCCTCTATTTTTTTGTTAACAAACTTACCCGCTTCAAATGTGTCTTTCGATGAATCCTCATGGGATGAACGTTGATTCAAATTATTCTTCCGATTGACTAAAGTCTTTTCTTTGTAGCTGCTTGCAACTGGACGCGACATGGATCTCTGGAACTCGTTTTCAAAGTTTAATAACCTTTTTAAATGAACCTCAAGGGCATTGATTCTAAGCGTGATCTTTTCAATTTCATTTTTATGATTCGAGTGTTCCATTTGTCTATTTTGATTAAATAACCCTTTAAACGGCATACATGAGTCCTCACATTAGTTTTTTATTAGCTGATTATTCTATTGGTACTTGTTCATCCTGCATAAATTGCCTTTTATAGGAGACGAAAAGGAGTCCATCTTTAAAGGTTGCCCGTATTTGGTCCGGAAGCGTTGGTTCAGGGAGATGAATCACTCGTTCAAACGGTCCGATATTTCGTTCCTGCTGTATTGGTTCACCTGGGAAGACTTGATTGCTGTTTCCCCGTATTAAAAGCTTTGTCCCAGAAATAGATAATTGAATATTATTTTTTTGATAACCTGCTAATTCTGCTATTAATAGAACCTCTTGATCAGTAACATAGATATCTATTGCAGGAAATAATTTATTTTGCTTCATTTCAAAAGGGGACCCCGTTCCTGAATTTTCATGGTTCTTCATCAAATCTTCAAAGGAGGACTGCTCAAAGACCTCTTTCCAAAAATCATTGGTTTGATACTTTTTTGCTAAATCCATCCATTGAAATATTTTATTCATATCCACGATGGATCTCCTCCTTGCCGTGCCCGTTTTGAGAGAAATAGGCTATTCTATGTGCATCTATAATTAATCATATTTAATTATTAACAATTCATTCTTAAAAAAGGTGGCTTTTAGTATTTAGTTTAACTGTCCACACCTCCGCTTTTATGCGGCAAGGTGCTACCTAACATAATCAAAGCTTTATGAGCATATCTTTAATTAATCCGTAAAAAAAGAAAGGAAAACTGCGTATGTCTTTTATGCCAATAAAGGTAAATATTGGGGATATAAAATCAAATAATATTGACCACTTATCCGCTGTATCCTTTGGTTCTACCAGTAAGAAAAATAGAAATGTGAGCGCAAAAAAAAACCAAGGTTTTGGGCAGGATTTTGCAGATGGGAACATAAGAATCGATACTTCTAGCTCCATTCTTGATAATGAAATCCATGATTCCAATTCTGAGAAGACAAAAATTAAATAAACAGATTCATCGTGAGGAGGTTTCAAATGGCTGGTCAAGTGCCATACATCAACATTAATATAAATATTATTAAAGTGAATTCATTTGAAAATGCATCTGCTATAAATGTTGGGCAAAACCTCTTGGCTGAATGGCATAATTCTGATAAAAAGAACATGGGGTTAGGCCAAAATATGGGAGACGGGAGCAATTTTTTTGGAACGAGAAGTTTTGTTGATGACCGGGATCAGCTTGATTCCAATTCTACCTTTGAGACAGCTAATTCAGCGTCTGCTCTTCCAGATCTCTAAGGAGTGAAAAAATGACATTATTTACACCAGTCAATCTCAATATTTTAGGGGTGAAAATCAATGCCATTGACAATGGCGGGATTGTCAATTTTGGCCCTAGTCAGCACCTAGACATTTTTGTTTCCTACAAACGAAATCAGGGATTTGGGGAACATAATGGAGATTACAGTCTCATCCTTCAGAATCATTCATGGGTTTGGGATATGGATTTACTCGATAGTTTGTCTGTTAAATCTAGTATCGTTTAGCCATATATCTTGACTATCATTTTATGATTGGAGTGCTGTTTATGGTTTTTTTCTCACCAACAATTGTCAATATCCTTGGAATTAAAATTAATGCGTTAGATAATGGAGCTATTTCAAATACGGGTTCACTTCAGGTCATTGACCAGTTAGTAACGTATAAACGAAACCAAGGTTTTGGTGAGCAAAACGGAGACTTATCCCCTTCAAATGCCATCACTCCTGCAGTTGTTGATCCAGATGTCAGTGATAGTAATTCAATGAAAAATAGTGTTGTTTAATTTTTTGCAAGACGAAAAGAGCTGGGTTTTGAACCTAGCTCTTTTTATTTAGATTTCAAATTGGACATTTTCCTTTTAAATTACTTAGGAAAAAGAACCTCTCCTTCTCCCAATTGATTAAAAAGCATCCATTTTTAGATGCGGATCGATGAGAAGATCAGGCTCTGTAGCCGACTGAATATCCTCAACAGTATAACCTTTTGCGACTTCAACCAGCTTTAGACCAAATTCTGTTACATCTATCACTGCTCTCTCTGTAATGATTCGATTGACTACCCCTTTACCAGTCAAGGGCAAGGTACATTGCTTTAGTAGTTTAGGCTGCCCGTTTTTATTGGTGTGATCCATAATCACAATAATCTTTTTGGCTCCATGAACAAGGTCCATCGCACCACCCATTCCCTTGATCATTTTTCCGGGAATCATCCAATTAGCAAGATCACCTGTCTCTGAAACCTCCATGCCTCCTAAGATCGCCACATCAATATGTCCTCCGCGAATCATGGCAAAGGACTCAGCACTTGAAAAAAAGGATGCCCCATTAATCGCCGTAATCGTTTCTTTACCTGCATTGATTAAGTCAGGATCTAATTCTGATTCCTTCGGATAGGGACCAATACCAAGGAGCCCGTTTTCAGACTGAAGAACGACTTTTTTAGTTTCATTAATATAATTAGCGATTAATGTGGGCATACCTATCCCAAGGTTCACATAATTCCCCGAAGCAATTTCTCTTTCCGCTCTTTTGGCAATTCTTTCTCTTGTATCCATCGTTTGTTCCATTGGAGCACCCATTATTACCCCACCTTTTGTATTGTTCGTTTTTCAATACGTTTTTCTTTTTTTCCTAGAATAAGCCGCTGTACATAAATACCGGGAGTATCAACCTGCGATGAAGGAATATCTCCTATCTCTTCTACTTCTGCTATGGTAATTGCACCGGCTGCTGCCATGATAGGATTAAAGTTTTGCGCTGTTTTGTTATAGATTAAATTTCCCATTTCATCTGCTCTAAAGGCCGATACTAAGCTGAAATCAGCCTTCAACGCTGTCTCGAGAATATAGTCTTTCCCATTAAAGGTGCGAACCTCTTTTCCCTCTGCAATGATTGTCCCTACCCCCGCAGGCGTATAAAAAGCAGGAATCCCGGCCCCTCCAGCACGGATTTTTTCTGCTAATGTTCCTTGCGGCAGAAGCTCAACCTCGATTTCACCTGATAAATATTGTCTTTCAAACTCCTTATTTTCACCAACATAGGAGCTAATCATCTTTTTAATTTGCTTCCGTTTTAAAAGAATTCCCAGCCCCCAATCATCGATTCCGCAGTTATTCGAAATGACGGTTAAGTTTTTGACACCTGTTTCAGCAAGGGCTTGAATCAGGTTCTCGGGGATCCCGCATACACCAAACCCGCCAACCATAATCGTAGCGCCATCCTGTATATCCTTTACCGCTTCTATTGAAGAGGAACATATTTCTATCATTAGCTCTACCCTCATTTCTATTGGTCTATCATTCTCATAAAAATAAATAAAGGGAAACCCCTAAGGGTCTCCCATCCTAGAGGATCACCGGTTAACTCTATTTAACGGTCGGCAGCGGCTTTTTAATCCACTCTTTATAGAACGTATCAATATCCGGTTCAAAATCAAGAATAATTGGATACCAAGGTGGTACAGCTTCAACCTCGAGCTGCGTGGCGCAGCTTGGACAATAATATTCGCGAATGACCTGCCACTCTGGATCCGGTGACATTAATTTAGGATAAATTTCATTCATTTTTTCCTCTGTATCGCGGACAAAGATCTTTGCTTGGAGCTTCCAGTTTTCTCGATAATCACAGAATTCGTGACCGCAATCGCATTTGACTACCCGATCACCGTTGGCTTTTTGCACAATATAGAGATGCAGCCCATACGGAAGCAGGATTGGATCATCCCAGCTCACACGATCCTGCAATACCTCCCGATAAATTTCAAAGCGCTCCGGGTCTTTATGGCTTGTCATCATATCCTTCAGCTGATAAAATTCCAGCGTTCCATCTATTAATTCACCAATTCTTTTTTTATCGTATTTTGCCACTTTCTTCACCTCTTTGTCTCATTATATTATTTTTTCTTTTTAAAACGATTGATACGTGATCCTAGCGTTGGTACACCTAAATCATCCTCATAGATCATCCACTCTTCAGGGATACTCCAGAAGCTCTTGAATTCATTTGTAAACTTTTCACTTAACGCAAAGCTTTGTGCATACATATGCTTCACCTGAATGGCAGCCTCTTCGTTCATAATCTTCGTTCTCTCGCCTTCCATCCACTCTTGAGTTGGCTGGCTGCGGTTCAAACGCTCCATACGAAGTTCCTTGCGTCTTTCTTGCGTTGCTTTAAGGTCAACTGTATAAACACCATTTTCCTCTGTAAAAGCACATCCGTATACTTGCTCTGCATAACGAAGTAGGATATATTTTTCATTCAAGTCTGTTTCAACCTGTTTTGGATCCCTTTCAAGCGGATCACCAAAGCCAGGACCCCCGCGAAGGTAGTTCATAATTACATCGTAATCACCAAATTGCTCCTGTGTTGATACCGCCTGTCTGTCACGGTGAATAACCTCGGCCTCCATATTTTCCTCATAGATTGGATTGTCCGGATCGACATCGCCGCCTAACGGGATTGGAAGACCTTTCTCAATTCGTTCTTTAATATTCGTTTTATTTGCTTGGAAACGATAGCCTGCAGATGCCGGATAGCCGCCCATGAGACCGCAGTCTGTCGCCATGACTCCAGAGCCGGCAACGAACATTGTCCATTCCTCTGCACCCCATCCTAAACGAAGCGATTGCCAGCCATTTCCGCCACGGTATTTACCAGCTCCGCCTGATCCAGGTAGAATTTGTCTTCCAAGGAAGATAAGCGGCTCAAGCAGCTCCCAAATTTCCATGTCTCCCATATCCCCCTCTGGATTCCAGAGAGCAGCAGAGTGGCTGATTCCATCCTGAACAGCACTTGCCCCTACCCCACATGAGGAGGTTTCAAAGCTGTTCATAGCGGATAATTGACCATACTGATCATATCCTCCGCCCATCAGCCAGTTAGAGGTATGTGCATTTCCAGCGTTTACTTCCTCCAAATAGCCGCGTCCAAAGTAAGAACGGCTCAAGCCGCGCCATAGAGGTGACCATGCTGCCACGAGCGCATGCCATGTATTGGAATGGGCAGAACGAATATCATCAGGATTAAACCAGGATCCATACGGAATGCCAAACTTACTTGCATAATAGGCCCCATCATTAATCCGGTCATTTGGTACAAGTGTTTGGGAAAGCATAACCCAGATACCACTAGTAATCGAAACCGGCGTTGCGTTGAACGGGTGCCAGCCCCAGCGGTTTGCTCCTTCAAAATCAATTTCAAACTTCGCATCCTTATGAACGGTAATTTCAGAAGGTGTATGAATGATCGTATTCAGCTTCGCGAATGAAGGAAGATCCAAATCCTTAAACGGCACATCAACAAAGGATGCTTGACGATATTTTCCTGGAATTAACATTGTTTTTACTTGGTTAACGAAACCACGGCGTCCATCTTCAATAATCTCACGCATAAATTGTTTATACGCGTCAACGCCTTCTTCCTTAATAACTTCTAGTACAAGGTCACGGATCATATGACATCCGGCGATACGTGTTTTTTCATCCAAAGTCCAGTATTTAACGGCACGTACGGACCTGGTACTTTCAAGCAGCCAATCCTTTGATAACGTGTCATTTTGACCAATTTTTCGGCATGTGACTTGATAACCGTCATCATAGCGCTGAACCGGACCCATTGGCATACTACCTGGCGCAGAGGCACCTGTATCGATTACGTGCGTTACACCGCCAGCCCAGCCAACGACCTCCCCTTCCCAGAAAATTGGAACAAGGGTATGAACATCACAGGTATGAACGTTCCCTACATGGTTATCGTTATTACAGAAAATATCTTTATCGGCAATTCCCGGATTATCCTCATAATCATTTTCAATCATAAATTTAATTGCCGCACCCATTGTACCTACGTGAATAATAATCCCGGTAGAGGTGACAATCGAATCGGCTTCAGGTGTGTACAAGCTAAAGCACAGTTCGCCTTCCTGCTCAACAATCGGTGATGCAGCCACCTTTTTTGCCGTTTCCCTTGCATGAACAACCCCGCCGCGCAGCTTGGAATAAATTTTTTCAAAACGAATCGGATCCTTTTCTTTAAAATGAAGTGTCTTTAAACCAGCATAATGACCGGTTTCCCGACTAATTTCATCCATTTCCTTCCGCATTTGCTTAAGCGTTTTTCCGTCCCAGCCGATCGTTTTTTTGCCTTGAATATCCTCAAGAGTTTTTGCCAAATTTAGTACCCCCTTAAATTGAATTAAATGGATTAGAATCGATTACTTTAATTCTCTTAAATGGAAAATACGATTGCCATCAAGATATGCTTCAAATCCAAGCGGAACAACTAATGTAGTCGCAGTGGATTCAAGAATCGCAAAGGCTGAAATTCGGTTACCAGGCAGTAATTTTTCCATTTCATAAATCTCCGCTTGCAGGAACTCGCCATCCCAATAAATTTCACGGTAACCCATGAAGGCATCACGAGGCGGTGTTTCACCGGCTAATGGCTCCTGTGGAATTTGCGGTTTTGCTACTTCAACCACACCACGCACAATCGCGCCTGTGATGGAATAGCCAAGCTCTGGGGAAAGAGCTGCTTTTGCATAGACACGTGCATAGGTCTCTTCAAAGGTCCTCACAAGGTTTTCCCAATCTTCGACAGATTTAAAGGAAGAAATAGGGGCTTCGATTTCGAGATCATTCAATTGTCCTTGATATTGCATCCGGAATAACAGACGGAAATCGACATCCTCTGGCTGGTAATCATTTTTCCTAAATTCCTCTGTTACTTTTGTCTTTAATTCATCCCATGCAGCTTGTAATTCTCTGCCCGCAATCAATGCATCGGAATCCTCTGCTCCATCATCAACATTTAGATCCAACGTTTTGTCATAACGATATTCGAAATCTGCTGCGCCGCAGCCAAATGCTGAGAATCCGGCAGCCCAAGCAGGGATTAGAACATCCTCAAAGCCGAGCCCCTTCGTATAGCCTGCTGTGTGCAACGGACCACCGCCGCCGTAAGAGAAGCAAACATATTGAGAAGGAGAATATCCTTTTCCTAAAATCATCGACTCAAGGTAGTTTCGAAGCTGTGATTCTAGTAATGCAATAACTCCATATGCCGCATCCTCAACGGTTAATCCAAGTGGATCAGCAATTTGAGTTTTGACTGCTTCATAGGCTTTTGCCTTTGAAAGCTTAATGACGCCGCCAATAAAATTATCAGGATTAATTAAACCCAGCACAACGTGACAATCTGAAACAGTCACTGTATCGAGACCGCCTTCAGGGTTACATACACCAACGCGTGAGCCTGCACTATCAGGTCCTAACGTAATATTTCCATAGTTTGGATCAATTCGAACGAAGCTTCCTGTACCCGCACCGGTTGTATCCATGGATACAAGCGGCAATGACAGTACAAGTCGAGCCATATCCGGACTTGCATTAATTGCTAATTCCCCTTGGGTAATTAGTCCAATATCAAAGCTTGTACCGCCGATATCGGAGCATGCTACATTTTTCAACCCGAGCTGTTCTGCTAAGTATTTCGCACCAACCATGCCTCCGATTGGTCCGGAAACGCAGGTTCTTGCCAATTCATTTGCTTTGATACTGATCGTACCACCGTGACTGGCCATAATCCTTAGATCAAAGTCAGTTCCTGCTTCCCTTAATGCTTTATCAATGTTTGCTAATGTTTGACGTGAAGGCTCCGCCGCATAGGCTTCAACAATGGTTGTATTGGTCCGATGTGATTCTTTCCGGACTGGATAATAATCCACCGTTGCAAAAACCTTTATGTCTTTATTTGCCTTTGCGATAATCTTTTCCGCAATATCACGAACTTTTCTTTCGTGATCAGGATATTTATAGGAATGCAGTAAGCTGACAACAATCGCTTCCACATCCTCATCAATTAACTTTTGGATAGCTGGTTCAATTTCATGCTCATAAAGAGGAATTACTACATTTCCGAAAAGGTCAACTCGCTCTGTTACACCAACCGTCCACTTTCTTGGTACAAGCGGCGGATCAAAGTGATGGGTATTAATATGAATTTTGTCAGAATAGGAGTAGCCAAGAAATGACTGCAGCCCACGACCCATTCGATGGTTATCCTCCATCCCTTTATTTACAACTAGTCCAACTCGTCGTCCAACCCTGGAAACGAGACGGTTGAGCATCGCAGTTCCGGAATAAACCCCTGCAAGCAGGTTCGGGAACTCCTCCTCCATTTTTGCATCCCATTGGCTCAAAGCATCTCGAGCAGAGTTTAATAGCCCAATGTGTTCATCCATCGGAGTAGTTTGTGCCTTGCCGACAACAAAATCTCCTTTTTCATCAATAATGAACGTGTCTGTCATCGTACCGCCGGCATCAATAGCAAGAATTTGAGATTTGGCCAAATAAAACGCTCTCCCTTCAAGTGAAAGTAAATGGATTAAACAGCAGTTCAATATAAATCATTTATTCATCATATTTTTGCTGTCATTCTAATACATGCAAGTAGCATGCCAAAGAGTGAATTTTTTTAATTTTTTTATTCATTAGGCGCTGCTGTATGATTTCTAAGTGAATAGCAGAAAAGCTAAAGGAGACAAAACAATCAAGTGTAGCGTTTTGCAACAGTTGTAGCGCTACAGTTTGTTTTCATGAAACAAATTAACTATTGATTTTGTTTATGGGATTGTTTAATATTTTAAATATACTGAATATTTGAAATATTAAGCAACTTAGTATTGTGTCTATATCCCTTGATTCAGCGGTTTTAGGAAAAAACGTTCCGAATACATCTCTAAGGAGGTTTCATATAGTTGCAAAACCCTTATCTCTCTATTTTTTCTACACAGGATTTGTCTACTAAAGTTAATGAAATCAAACATAAATGGGAAAATTTCATAACAAATCCTACTGATAGTGAAAATTTACAGAACGCCGTTCGTCAAGAGATACTAAATTCATGGAGCCGTTGTCAATCATTTGGACTAAATCCAAATCAAAAACAAGCAAGAACTGCCCTCACCACATTTGAGCTAGAAGAATTACTTCTAGGATCCGATCTATTTGGTGCTGCCAAACCAATTATTGATAGCATTTATGATAAATTAATCGGTACTGGCTATTTAATTACACTGAATGATGAAAGTGGAAAAATGATTTATTTAAAAGGGGAAAAGGAGATTATAAAGAAAACCGAAAAAATCAACTTTTTGCCGGGAATGGACTGGAGTGAACATGCTGCAGGTACGAATGCAATTGGTACAAGCATTGTGTCTAAAAAGCCTATTCAAGTGTTTTCTGCTGAACATTTCTGTGAAGGCTTTCATCCCATGACCTGTTCCGCAGCTCCTATTTTTCATCCCTACACTAAAAATGCGATTGGTGCCATTGACTTCACTGGATTTTGGCCAAGTACGCAACCACACACACTGGGGTTAGCCGTCACCCTCGCACAGATGATCGAACAACAGCTACGTACCACATACAGTACGAAATATTCGGAGCTGGAAGACTATTATCATCAATGTACCTTGAAATGGAAGGATCATTCCGTCCTTGTTTTCAGTAAAGATTCCGTTCTTGTTAATGGGGACCCGGCGCTATTACATGCTTTACACTTGAAAAAGGAAACAACCTTTGATAACCATATAAAAATAAAAAAACTTCTTCAAAATCAAGATCAATTCGAAAGTATAGAAAAAGGATTTCAATTCACCCAGTTGGACCCCATTATAATTAATCATGAAGAAATTGGTTACGTGGCTATTTTTAAAAAGAAAAGCAATCTGGCATCGAGGATGCAAACCACATCAAAGGATCATCAGTTGGTCGGTGAATCCGAGGAAATCAAAAATATCCTACTTAAATGCCAGCAGATAGCATCGGTCGATACCCCTATCCTATTAACAGGTGAAACCGGTACAGGGAAAGAATTAATTGCCAGATATATTCATGATGTAAGCTCAAGAAGTGATAAGCCTTTTATCGCGATTAATTGTGGGGCAATGCAAAAGGAGCTTATCGGAAGTGAGCTATTCGGATATGAAAGCGGCACCTTTACCGGAGGAAAAAAGGAAGGAAAAAAGGGGAAATTTGAAGAAGCGAACGGCGGGACCATCTTTTTAGACGAAATCGGTGAAATGCCGCTTGAGCTGCAGGTACATTTACTGAGGGTACTACAGGAAAAAGAGCTGACAAGGCTCGGTTCATCTAAGACTATAAAACTAGACGTCAAAGTAATTGCCGCCACACACAGAAATTTGGAAGAGATGATTGAGGAAGGGCTGTTTAGAAGAGATTTGTTCTTTAGGCTAAATGTGATTTCCTTTACGGTACCCTCGTTACGGGAAAGGAAGGAGGACATACTTCCAATCAGCCTTTATTATTTAAATCAATTTGCAAAAAAATATCATAAGACCTTGCCCTTTCGTTTAACAGAGCGTACAAAAAATTTCTTTTTAACCTACACATGGCCTGGAAACATTAGAGAATTAAGAAACGCTTTGGAGCATGCCGTTATTTTTAGTCATTCAGTTGAAATTGATCCTTGTCATTTACCCGATTATCTAGCCAACTACAAGGCACTCCCTTCGCGTAACGAGGTTGAACACTCAAACCTATCCATCATGGAAAAAACTGAAAAGGAAGAAATTAAGAAGCTTTTAATTCATAACCGTTGGAATATTTCAGCTGTAGCAAAGGAATTGAAAATCGCGAGGTCCACCTTATATCGGAAGCTGAAAAAGTTTGATTTAACAGAACAAACCTCTAATCAGTTATAAGGAGGAAATTGAATATAATAAGAAGGAAGTGCAAGCTTGGCCACCTAACCTAGCTTGCTTTCCTTCTATACTTTAATATACTCCCTCTTCTTTTAAGACGATTAATTGATTACGGTTTAGGAAGGACCGTATAGGTATTCGATCCCCCAACCGTTACAACATTAAAATAGGTGTTATGATTGTTTGGAAATTTTACAGCATAGGAAATTCCCCCACCATTATCCTTGACACCGCTGATTGTAACTAGGCTGGGAACAGGGATACTAATACTAATTGCATTATCCGATAGGATTAGCTTTTCCTTAATCGGAGCCCCGTCAACAAAGACAGCTACTTCATCGAAATCGATCGCGTTGAAATCCCATAGCAGCATTCTTGCTTCTCCACCATCTCTTCCTGCATCTGTGACCTCAAAATTTCGACTTTCAATATTCGCATTTGATTCAACTGAAAATAACTCCTCACCAGCTGCAGTTGCAGAACTGATACGATTGGCAACTACTTCCTCTGCTGTCCCTTCATCCGTAAAGCTTGTCGTAAAAAAACCACCTAGGATACTAATCCCAATTAAAACCAAGGACATGATCCAAATGGACCGGCGTATCCCTGACTGATGCGGTACCAGTTCATGCTCCTCCTCACCCACTGGATCGTTGTCAAAGTCTTCCTGCTTGTTATACAGTCGTTTCTTTAAATTCAATGATTCATGCTGTTTTGTTTTTTTCATCAACATTCACCCTACATCTTGTGTACTTTATAACTGATTGGGTATTTACTGTACCAGTACGACAAATAAACTCGCACTACGAGAATACTGATAATCGAAAGAACAATAGAGGTTCCTTTTCCAATCAACTGTTTATCTGCCCAAAGGTTGGCGAAGAAAATCGCTGCCTCAATTCCCACCAAGGTGACAAAAAACATTTGCAGCAATGGGATCAGGACGGGATAACGTCTGTATAACCAACCTAATCGAGGATAACGATAGGACAGGAATAAGAGAAAGCCTAAGAAAGTCATCGCCCACAAGGTTAATCCACCCCGAGGAGATTCCAGCTTGTAAATTTCGCGCAGCACGTCAAATTCCATCATTGGTCCAAAAATAATCAGGATTAATAAGACTGGATAGAACAAGTAATAGGCAATAACCCCAATGATCGCGAATATATTACCCAATCTTCTCACCCGCTTCCATTATATCCGGCGGCAGTATGGTGACCAATTCCTCAACTGTCGGATTATTGATCTGACTCACCCGTAATGCATGAAGACGGATAGCAAGTTCACAAATATTACGGGCCATTCTCCCATTACCGGCATTTTCAATTTGACTGTTTTCACGAAACTTGGCTAAAAGAGCTTCCTCAGTCTCTTGCGTCACTTCGTATCCCTTTCCCTTTAATATCAAGCGGCTAATCTGAAGCAATTCACTTGGCGAATAATCAGGAAACTCAATCATAGTTGGAAAGCGTGACCGCAAGCCGGCATTCGTATCAAGGAATCGCTCCATATCCTTATCATAGCCTGCTAGTATGACAATGATATTTTCCCGGTGATCATCCATAAATTTTACAATGGTATCAATGGCTTCTTGACCAAAATCATTCGTCCCTCCTGCTAAAGCGTAGGCTTCATCAATAAACAGGACGCCTCCAAGCGCTTTTTCAAGTACTGTTCTTGTCTTCAGTGCCGTTTGACCGACATAGCCCGCCACTAATCCAGAGCGATCCGTTTCCACTATATGATCCTGCTTAATCACACCTAATTCCTTCAGCCTTTTTGCTAAAATGCGGGCAATCATTGTCTTACCCGTTCCTGGGTTTCCTTTAAACACCATATGAAGGGACTGAGCACCTGCAGCTGGGAGCCCTAGTTCCTTTCGTTTATTGGCTATTTCGATTTGAGCGGATAGGGAACGAACAAAATTCTTGATTTCTTCCATTCCAATTATCTGTTCTAATTCCTTTAAGGCTGTTTCTTGTTTTTCAACTGCAGCAATTCTGAAATCCTCAAGCGTTAATCTGGTCAGCTCTTCTACTGGTAAATCAAGCTGCTCGGCAATTCGGATTGACTGATTACGAATCGCTGCTTCTAATGTATTCCGCACCAGTCTGCCATTGCCGCTGTCATTTTTGCCTGGGATCTGTTTCTTCTCGTAAAAGGGAATCATTGCATGTTTTACTTCACTCGCTACAACAAATCCCTTTGATTTTGCTATTACATCGGTCATTTCGGCTAGCTGCTCTGCTGTATAATCAGGAAACGGAATGGTTAACGGAAATCGGGATGAAAGCCCAGGGTTTGATTTAAGGAACTGTTCCATTTCATTCGTATAGCCCGCAAGGATCACCACCAAATTCTCCCGGTGGTTTTCAATCAGCCGAACCAGCGTATCAATTGCTTCCTTACCAAATCCCCCGCCAACTGTCCCTTCTTCCACAAGTGAGTAAGCTTCATCAATGAATAACACTCCGCCTAATGCACTCTCGACGACTTCCGTTGTTTTGACCGCCGTTTGCCCGGCATACTCAGCGACGAGCTGCGATCGATCGACTTCAACTAGATGACCGCGCTTTAAAATGCCCATAGATTGAAGCATCAAAGCTAAAAGCCGTGCAATGGTCGTTTTCCCTGTCCCTGGATTTCCAGAGAAAATCATATTCAGAGTCTGTTCATTTCTTGTCTCAATCCCCGCTTCCTTCCGCCGTTTATTCGCAATGATTTGTTTCTCCAGTGTTCGGACGAAATTCTTCACATTTTCTAAGCCAATGATTCCCGCAAAAGCTTCATCCAAACGAAATTCTTCCTTCACACCTATTCCAAAATCACTACTGGTTAGGACGTTGATGTCTGTTTCTTGCCTTTTTGAACTTTCACTGATCCGTACTGATTGCTTCCGAATGGCTTCTTCCAGGAGATTGCGTACAAGTCGCCCATTGCCGCTGTCGTTTCTGCCTGGAATTTGTTTTTTCTCAAAAAGCTCCAGTAGCCCTTCATGCGCTTCGGAATCGATGACATATTCCCGTTGTTTACTCTGCAGGAGCAAAATTTCCAGCATATCCTTTGGAGTATAGTCCGGAAACTCGACAATAAAAGGAAAACGGGAACGCAAGCCGGGATTGGACTTGATAAAGGTTTCCATTTCATTTGTATAGCCGGCCAGGATCACGACAAGATGCTCCCTGTGATCCTCCATTCCTTTGACTAATGTATCAATGGCCTCCTGGCCAAACGGGTCATGCTTATCTCTTGCAAGCGTATAGGCCTCATCCACAAATAAAACACCGCCAACTGAACTTTGGATAGCCTGATCCGTTTTACGTGCAGTCGAGCCTACATACTCTCCAACAAGGTCCTGTCGTGCCGTCTCCACCAGCTGGCCCTGAGGAAGAATCCCCATCGCCTTTAAAATTCGGGAAATGAGTCTTGCCACAGTCGTTTTCCCTGTTCCTGGATTTCCGGTAAACACCATATGCAAGGTCATCGGAGTGATTTTACCGCCTCTTTTTTCCCGTTCCTTTTGTAATTGAACCGTCTGCATCAGTTCGTTAACGAAGGTTTTCACGGAAGACAATCCAATCAAATGCTGCAATTCATTCAGAACATCCTCCAGCGATTCTTCTTTTATGATGGAGATTTGCTTTAGCAAAACAGGTTCTTTTCCCGTATCGGCTACAAGCTGATCATTCAACATTTTAATTACGATATGGCTGCTGGATGTGAGAACCCCTCGAGCCCTTGCGTCCAATAATACAGAGGTAAAATGGTTCTCCACCAGATCCTCTACTGCTTCTCCATATTTTTTAGACGGCAGGATTCGTTTCGCCAATTCAGTAAAAACAAGCGGATCAAACCGAACGTTCAGCTGTGCCTTTGCAGACAGGGACTCTGCTGCTTTGTGTAATTGTTTCTCCAAAATCGTGCTGAGTGCGTCTACCCCTAAAGGCTCTGTATAGGCAAAGGATTGAATTTCCCGCAATAATCCAGGCGGAACACGCTCCGCAATCGACAACGGAATTTTCTCTCCCGGCTCTTTTTCCTTCACCGCCGCATCCAAGTATAGAATTAAAAAGTAGTCAGTAGCACTTACGACAATCCCTTCAGGCGTCCGAAAATAACCATCTCTAAATAATTTGGTTAGATAACCTAGAACATCCTGATGAGCCTTCTCAAATCCGGTAAAACAAACGGTTCCTATTCCATAGCTAAATAAACTCGAACAATCGACAATAAAATTCGTGTTAACGTCTTTTTCCCCATATTGACTTAAATCAAGGGTGGAAAAGCTTTTATAGGGTGTCAGTTTCTTCTTGTATAATTCATGGATAAGAATAGACAAGCTCCGATTTTTCCCGGTACCCGCAGGACCGCTGAGCAGGATCGAATTTTGAACAGCTCCCTTATTTCTCGCTAAAAAGGCCTTCTTAAAGCTGACCAGTAAATCATCTATGAATCTTTCCTGTTCCCATACATGCTGATGTAATGTTTCTTTTATCTCTCGGAAGAGCTCGTCCAATTCTTCATTTGTTTTGTGCAGGGTCAGATTCTTTACCCCAAGTTTTGCATCACGTGCCACTTCTTTAACAGCCCCGCTTGATTGAGGAAGTGCAGAGGGATTCCTCCCAGGCTGCTTTGAAGCAGCCGGAATACTGCCTCCCCCAAATTGTGCTGTTTTTGTACTTGTGACAGCCTTTTGATGTTTCTTTCCACGGAACCCTTCCTTTTGAATAAAATCAATCAATTGAATCTCAGGAAGGACTATTCTTAGCCACTTTTGCAAGCTCATTATGATCACCTAATCTATGTCTGAATTCCTTGATGATTTAAAGGTTTATAAATATAAGTTTGTTCAATTGGAGGGGTTTCTATCAACAGCGAGGTAGATATAGGAATTGATTAACATTATTGTATTACCGTATAACCTGTATCAAGCAGGTAAGAATGATGATAAAGTTTGGAAAAAGAATTTCTCATTGGAGGATTTTAACATGACAAATCATTTAACTGAAAGTGAATTTCAGGATATCATTCGAAGAAGAAGTGAGGGTGTTATTACGTTTGCCGAATTCTTAAATGAATTGTCTCAAAAAGGGATATACGAATACGAAATTGATGTTGCTACAGGCCAAGCAACCTATAAAGCCAAGGAATCAAGCTTTAAGACAGATTCCCAGGTTACGTTAGTGGTTGCCAATACATTTAATAGGGATAAAGTATTAAAGGCAATTGCTACCATTTCACTTCCCTTTTTAGCGTTTCTTTAGGAGATTGCCGACGCAGGAATTGTTCGGTATCGTGTACAAATTGAAGAGAAAGAGGTTGGTTACATTGGAATTGGAGGAGAGCTGCTCGAGGAACAGCTTACAATATAGTTATTGGTTTTGCCAAGGAAAAAAAAGACCATTATTGAGGTCTTTTAGTTTGATTGATAAATTCTCTTATATCCTCAATGGATAATCCTTGTTTTCTTGCCTGTAAAATTAATTCAACCCACTCTTTATCTAGTTCATTTTCTTTCAATACTGTATCCAATATTACATCCTCCTAAAATATTGGGATATATTTTAGGCAGCACAGCCATCATAGTTTAGAACCTTAGACCTGTAGCTTTGCGTCCCTATCTTTCGAAAGGTTTGCCTTTATCTAATTAACTAATTAAAGTACAATTTTATAGTACAAGGAATTTTCTGAAAATGAAATATAAATGATGCTGCATTTTTAGACAAAAACTAACATTCATGCAAATCTCAGAGGATTAAAGTAACCTTATCCAATCATTTCAAGGTGTTTTTCATATGGAATAACCTATTTCACCTCTTTCTTTTAGCCCCGTAAAGGACCCTCTCTATATGCACTCAAGTTCATTATATACCTATCTATTATTATATAATCATACATGAAATGAAAACTAGTATTATGAACTGAAAATTCAAAATAAAGCAGAGGGACGGTTCTTTTGCTTCCAATCCTTTCTCCTATCATGTATGAGATAAATCACAATCGTGAGTGATGTATGGGTTTATACTATAAAGATAATGAATAAGGGGGTAAATTAAGTGAGTGAATCAAGCTTAACCACATTATTTGACCAAATCGGCGCAGAAAAGATAGAGGAATTAGTTCGTGCTTTTTATCCAAAGGTATACAGTGATCCTGATTTAAGTCCATTGTTTGAAGGGGATATAAAGGAAATCATGCGAAAACAACGAATGTTTCTAACCCAATTTACGGGAGGTCCCGCACTTTACAGCGAAGAATTCGGACCACCTGCCATGAGACAGCGTCACCTTCCCTTCGAGATTACTCCATTGCGTGCACAATGCTGGCTCCGCTGCATGAGAGAAGCCTTTGCAGAAGTGGGATTGGATCAGCATCCAGCAGGGGTGTTTTTTTACAGCAGATTACAGCAGGTTGCCGGGATTATGATTAATTCGGACTAAGTTTAAGATGTGGTTTCTCATAGAATGGGGTGCTCGGACTGTTTGAGACAATCCTCCCCCGTTTTACTATTTGAATGTTAATCCATAAATTGAATTATGGACCATCGAAATGCTCTGAAAATGGAGTAATGTGCTTCAGTGCCTTCTATTAGATATGTTTCAGCTTGAATTGTAGTGGCTTGGCCTTTAGGAAGCTGCTATGAGACATTTTTCTACTTTAACCCTGGTGGCTTGGTCTTTAGAGAACTGCTATAAGACATTTTTCTGTTTGAACGGTGGGGGACTGGTCTTTAGGAACCTGCTATGAGACATTTTTCTACTTTAACCCTGGTGGCTTGGTCTGAGAGAACTGCTATAGACGTTTTTCTGTTTGAACGGTGGGGGCTTGGCCTTTAGGAACCTGCTATGAGACATTTTTCTACTTTAACCCTGGTGGCTTGGTCTTTAGAGACCTGCTATAAGACATTTTTCTGTTTGTATGGTGGGGTTTTGTCCTTTAGAAACCTCCTATACGACAAACTTAACAAAAATAATTACAACCGTAGCTTTTCATCACATTGGAAAAAATTCCCTTAATCTCTTTCTTGCAAATCCCCCATATGATACCTTAGCAAAAAATCTATATATCCTGCTAGATTGGCGGTACCATTGATTGAAGTTCCCTCATTTGTTAGAATATTATTGCAACAAGAATTAAAATAATTTTCTAGTATGCAAATGTTGTTAAATGATATAGAAGGATTTTTATTTTTGGGGGAAATAAGGAAATGTCAACAGTAGTAGAAAGAAATCTTTCTGAGAGATTTGAAGTCGCGTTTAACCAGATTCATAGCTGGCTTCAGAAAAATATAAGAGATGCTCATTCTAATAATTTCACTGATTTGCTAAAAAGTGGGTTTCCACAGCACTCACTGATTCGCAAAAATTATCATGACTTAAAAATGTTTGCTCGTCTGCGCAATTCAATCGTACACGAGAAAATTGATCAAGGATTCTATATAGCAGAGCCGCATGAAACGGTGGTTGAGCAGATTGAAAAAATTGCTTCATTGGTATATCAGCCAAGATATGCTCATTTAATCGGCTCTAAACCAGTATTTTACTATCATGAAAACACTGTACTCGTTGACGTTTTACGAGTGATGAAATCAAAGCCGTATTCGATTTTCCCTATTTATGACCAAGATGGATATAAATGGCTGTTAACAGCTGAGTGTATGATACAGTGGCTTGCCCTAAATCTATCAGATCAAACCATCCATTTAGAGGATATTCAAGTGAAAAGTTTATATGGCATCAGTAAACCACGTCCGGTTGAATTCATGGAAAAGGATGCTGAAATGTTTGAAGTAGAAGAAATTTTTGAGCAATATCACCAGAGTAATCGCAGGCTTGAAGCTGTCATTATTACCGCTTCGGGTAATAAAACAGAAAAACCATTAGCCATTATCACACCAAGGGATTTAATTGAGATGGATACGATGATTTAATGAATCAAGTAGATGAAAAAATCCCAATGTACAACCATGTAAAGTCTTGTACATTGGGATTTTTTCAAATTTTAATACATTTTTATCAGATTAGTATATGTAGATAAAGATTCGTCATAGCAGGTTCAATCTGCATTATCTTTTATAAAGCTCTTTAGAGGATAGCCAGTCTAAAAAATAATGATACGGATAATAAGTAGTTCCCTTCAACTCCATTTTTGGTGCATCAGGATATTTAGTTAACAGCTCGTTGACTTCTTCTTTACTTAAACCTAAATAAAGGTGCAAATCCCTTTCCTTGATTAATGTCGGATATGAGGATGGGCTCCCTTTTGGATTCTTAAAATTCTTTAATCCATCCCCTATAAAATAGCCTAAAGCTGCTAATCCAATGCCTATCCAGAAAAAACTAATATCCATTTAGTGTTACCCCTTCCCTTAAGGTCCTTTACTTTCATACGGTTGAGGGCGTAAAAGGTTTCCTTCTTTTTCATTAATTTAACACAGTACAGCGCCGGGGGACTGTCCCCCGGCGCTGTACTGTGTTAAAGCTAGTGTTGTGCTCGTCTATATTGGTACTGTTTCCACTGGTACAATATAAAACAGCCTATGCAAAATCCTAGTATCGCGATGAATGCTGCTGTTGCAACCATTATCGTAAAAACGTATCCTGCTGTATTCCAGCCAAGTAAGAAGCTTACAAAGCCTGCTCCTAAACATAAAACTGCTATTTTTTGATTAAATTGCTGCTGTTCCCAATCTTCCGGGATGTAGCTTTTCATTGGTTTCTTCAGAAATTTTTTCGCCAATTGCATAATCGGATTATATCCAAATAGGATACCAGATAATCCAGCTATAAAAGGAATGAGCAATATCCATTCACTTTGGGTAAGCCAGGTTAATAAAACACTTATGACAATAACCGATTGATTTGTTTTAACAAGCGGTCTTGGAATCGAACGAGGAATCTCAGACATAAAACCATACCTTTCCTATTGGTTTTATTTATTATATATCCATTCTCTCCTTTTGTCACGAAAAGTGTATAAAAAACCAGCAGTAGTACATGACCTACTGCTGGTTTTTTTGATTTATTGGATTAAATGATTTTACTACTCCAGCACTGCTGCAATCTTACTTCACATCAGCAAGTGAAGAGCGAAAATGCTTTTCTAATTGAGCGCAGATTTCCTCATTGCTTGCCTCAATCACTTCTACATATTGCGGTTTATCAAACAACGCTTTAATTTCTTCCGGATACGTTTGTTCAATGTCACAACGTTCGATAGCTTCATTGAATTTTGCTGGATGTGCTGTCGAAAGGGTTACACACACTTCACCCTGATCATTACAATTTTCGTATGCTGCAACGCCGCAAGAAGTATGAGGATCTAATAAATATTGAGTCTCTTCATAATATTTACTAATCGTTTTCAGACTTTCTTCTCCCTGTACACCATATGCTGAAAAATCAGCTTGTACCTGACGCATCTGCTCCTCATTCACAGAGATTTTTCCCTCTGCTTTGAATTGCTCCATTAATTCAGCTGTTGCACTTGGGTTTTCATCCAACAGGTAGTATAAGTAGCGTTCAAAGTTGCTTGCCACCTGAATATCCATTGATGGACTGTAGGTGCTATGGAACTCTCCTGGCTGATAGACGCCTTCCTTAATGAAACGCTCTAAAATATTATTTTCATTTGTCGCAACAATTAGCTTTCCAACAGGCAGACCCATTCTTTTCGCTAAATATCCGGCAAAAATGTCACCGAAGTTTCCAGTCGGTACACTAAAGTTGAGGCTTTGAATATCCTTTTCCTTTGCCACTTGGAAATAAGCATAGAAATAATACACGGTTTGCGCTAATATCCGGGCAAAGTTAATGGAATTGATCGCACGAAGATGGTATTTGTTCTTGAAATCCAAATCAGCGAAGATTTCCTTAATGATTCGTTGGCCATCATCAAAGGTTCCTTTAATCGCTAAATTTAACACACTTTCGTCATCAACCGTTGTCATTTGCAACTCTTGTACCTTACTTACTTTTCCATGCGGATGCAGAATGCAAATGCGGATTCCTTCTTTTCCTCTTACACCCTCAATCGCAGATGCACCTGTATCTCCAGAAGTAGCTCCGAGAATATTGATGGTTTCCCCTGTTTTCTTTGCGATATAGGAATACAAATTTCCTAAAAACTGAAGCGCTACATCTTTAAAGGCAAAGGTAGGGCCATGGAACAATTCAAGTACATACATATCATCCTTCAGCTTAACAACCGGAGTTACCTCAGGTGAACGGAAAGTACCGTAGCTTTGTTGAATTAATTCCTTTAGTTCATTTTCCGGGATTTCTCCATCAACATAATAGGAGATAATTTCAAAAGCTAATTCCTGATAGCTAAGCTTAGACATTGCCTGCAGCTTCTCCTCAGGTATCTGCGGGATTTGTTCCGGAACTAACAGACCTCCGTCAGTTGCCAGCCCCATTAAGACTGTATCAATAAAACCAATTTTGCTTACATTTCCACGAGTACTAGTGTATTTCATAGCATCCTCCAAGAATAAAAAAATATATTCCTATCGTCACCTAAATTCGGTTTAGAGTCAATAAGAATTATACTGAAATACCTGAATAATTTAAAAAACATTTAAAGTAACAGAAACCTGTTAATTTTTTATTTAAATATAGCAAATATATAACCATTTTTTCAAAAATTTTAAAGTGCGTTTTCATAATTATTTCTATAGACTGTCTCTTTTCACTATCCTTTTTTCTCCATTGAATAAAGTTTTTACTCTATGTATAATATTTATTAATTATATATGAAAATGTTTTCTAGGGTTCCGCAGCTTTTAGGCTGGTCTGGTCCGAGAGAAAACTCACAGCAATGCTGTGTCACGGAAGGACAAAAGCCTGGGAGATACTGTTTAACAGTAATCTCCCAGGCTTTTTTTCGTTTCGTAGAAATTTAGATGGAGGTATACAGTGATGAATGCACATTGGATGAAGGTGTTTATTGGTGCTTTTTTTGAAGTGTTTTGGGTGATAGGTCTAAAACATGCAAATGAATTTTGGGGCTGGACAGGGACGATCCTCTCCATTATTGTTAGCTTTTATTTAATTGTACTCGCTGGACGCAAGCTTCCCGTTGGTACCGTGTACGCCGTTTTTGTGGGAATGGGGACAGCAGGGACTGTCTTATCTGAAATTATGTTCTTTGGGGAACCCCTTAAATTAGAGAAAATACTTTTGATATTACTTTTACTTGCTGGTGTTCTTGGATTGAAGCTATTAACGAAAGAAGAACAGGAAGGAGCTGATTCTTAATGGCATGGATTTCATTAATCATAGCAGGCCTATGTGAAGCATTCGGTGTATTTACAATCAATAAATTGAATAACAATCGTGATTGGCAATCCTTATTCTTATTCGTTCTCGGCTTTGGAGCCAGTTTTTTATTTCTTGCCTACGCGATGAAAACTCTTCCGATGGGAACGGCTTATGCTATTTGGACAGGAATTGGTTCGTCCGGTGGAGCACTGGCAGGAATATTGTTTTATGGAGAATCAAAGGATTGGAAACGATTGACTTGTATTAGCATAATCCTAAGTGCAGCAATTGGGCTAAAGCTTGTTTCCTGACATGTTTATGTGTAGGATCATCTCTACCACAAGGTCACCAGATTTTCTTGGTGACCTTGTGCTTTGCGACCCCTACCCAACAGGCATCAGATTGCCTTCTTGGTGACCTTGTGCTTTGCGACCTCTACCCAGCAGGTATCAGATTGCCTTCTTGGTGACCTTATGCTTTGCGACCTCTACCCAGCAGGCAACAGATTGCCTTCTTGTTGACCTCTTGCTTTGCGACCTCTACCCATTGGGCATCAGATTACCTTCTTGGTGACCTTTCGCTGGGTGCTCCCTATCCAGCGGGCAACAGATTGCCTTCTTGGTGACCTTTTGCCGGGTGCTCCCTATCCAGCGGGCAACAGATTGCCTTCTTGGTGACCTTTTGCTTAGCGACCCCTACCCAACGGGCATCAGATTGCCTTCTTGGTGACCTTTTGATTGGTGCTCTCTATCTAACGGGCATCAGGATGCATTCTTGGTGACCTTTCGTTGGGAGCTCCCTACCCAACGGGCATCAGATTGCCTTCTTGTTGACCTTTTTCCGACAATTCCCTCCAAACGGGCATCAGATTGCCTTCTTGTTGACCTTTTGCTTTGCGACCCCTACCCGACGGGCATCAGACCTCCTTCTTGGTGTCCTTTTACTTGATGCTCCCTACCCAACGGGCATCAGATTGCCTTCTTGGTGACCTTTTTCCGACAATTCCCTCCAAACGGGCATCAGATCCCTTTCTCCATGACCTTTTCCTTAGTACTATCTAATTAATTTAGTTTTGTCTATTAAATAAATCTGTATTTGCACCTTGAATTTAGTAAAATATCTTATATGTTGGATTCTATTTGACGAAAGAAAAAAAGTGTAATCATAATTTCAACATAATGTAACAAAAATTTTAATAGAATGAAATCTTTTTATGGAATAATAATGAATCCGATAGCCTATCAAAAAAGATAAATTTCTCGTTTAATAGACTACATTTTTACAAAAAAGGTGGTGAAAAATTGTCACGTGCAAAAAAGAAAAGAAGAATCAGATGGGGCAGAATCATCGGTGCTTTCTTCTTCATTGGAATTTTTCTGGTTGGCCTTTTCCATATTGTCGACTACATAAGCGCAACGTTTACAGCGCTAAACCAGCCGTTAAAAAAAACTGAGCAGACTCTATCGTTCCAGGGTAATAAGAATCAAGATAAACTAGATCCGATTAATGTTCTATTGTTAGGCAGTGACTCACGTGGAGAAGAAGATGCCCGAACAGATACGATTATGGTTGCCCATTACGATCCGGAAACCCAGCAGGTAAAGCTTATTTCTCTCATGCGCGATATGTATGTCTCGATTCCTGATTACGGGGAGGAAAAATTAAATGCGGCCTTTTCACATGGTGGTCCGGATCTGCTAAGGGAAACAATTAAAGAAAATTTTGGGCTCGATCTTCATTATTATGCCATTGTGGATTTTAAAGGCTTTGAAAAAGCTGCTGATATCCTTGCTCCAAATGGGATTGAAGTAGATATTCCATATGAAATGTCTGATGGAATCGGTATGACGTTAGAAGAAGGAGAGCAGACGCTTCATGGGAATGAGCTGCTGGGCTATGTTCGATTTCGTCAGGATCGCTTAAGTGACTTTGGGCGAATACAAAGACAGCAGGAAGTGATTACCAAGCTAAAAGATGAAGCGGTTAGCCTGAATAGTATTAAGAATCTTCCTAAGCTGTTAGAGCTTTTACATACATATGTGGATACTAATTTGGAGACTACTACCCTTCTGCAAATTGGAAAAGACCTCTTAACGGAGAAAAGCGGGGACATTGAAACATTACGGATTCCAGAAGATGGAAGCTTTGAAAATAATCGTTATGATGGTGTTGGGGAAGTATTAGAGGTGGATTTTCCGCAGAACAAGGAAAGTATTAATAAGTTTTTGGCTAAAGATTAAGAGTCAATGATTAATAGAATTATATAATTGCTCGCAAAAATCTTCAGATTGTAAAAAAACTGCCTACACACATTCATCTGTAATTGTGTAGGCAGTTTTCGTTTTCATTTACTGCCCTCTAATCCCCGTTAAAACAATCCAGCTTCTTTTGCAGCTTCAAAGCTCTTTCTGGCAAAATCAAACGGGTCTCCGGTATTCTCCCAATGCATGTACATTAAGCGCGGCTCATCAAACAGCCAGTGGTTATGAACAGCAGTCACGATAAGTCCTCTTTTACGCAATTCAGTTAGAAATGGATTAATTTCCTTTTGAAGAATGACAGTTTCTCCGAGATTAAGCGTATTTCTACTATGATTTTCAAAGGAAAGTGCAAATGGCAGGGCTAGCGGTGACTGAGTACGACGGCCTAAAATTTTTGCATCAATATCCCGAAGCCGCTGCACAACACAGACAGGGTCACTTGTAATTACGTCTCCGCCAATAATGTCTGCGAGCTTCCGACATGTTGACCGATTCAGTCCTTCAACATCCCGATGTGATTCCCTTTGGTTTGACCGATTCAGTCCTTCGACATCCCGATGTGATTCCCTTTGGTTTGACCGATTCAGTCCTTCGATATCCCGATGTGATTCCCTTTGGTTTGATCGATTCAGCCCTTCAACATCCCGATGTGATTCCCTTTGGTTTGACCGATTCAGTCCTTCGATATCCCGATGTGATTCCCTTTGGTTTGACCGATTCAGTCCTTCAACATCCCGATGTGATTCCCTTTTGTGATGCTGCCTTTCATCCGACTCAGATTCGACATCGAATTCATCGTTTAATCTTTCATGATGGCTTTCACGATGACGATTTGATCCCCCGTACATAAAATGCCAAAAATCCCTTTGTTCCATTTTATACATCTCCTTACTTCAGAATCTTTAAATTCTTAAATAAGGTATTCAAAACATTTTGACCTGCATGGTTTACATACCTATGCAAAACAAAGTTAGATGGAAAAATGGACAAGAGTAACCTGTTAATGCCCTTACTAAACAAAAACAGGCCCCATTTAAATGGGGCCTGCTTAAAATCTCTTATTCCTTTGAACTTAGTAATTCATAAACCTCATCATCTAACTTCTTAGCTAATGCTGGATCATATGTCTTTTCATATTTAGGGAGTGTCGTTAATTTTCCACCATAAAACATAACGTCTTCTACCTCTTCCACGTCAACTGTAATGACGCGATACTTCATGGTTCCTGAAAAAATGTCAGATACGGATGCTTGTCCTGTCACAGAATAGCAGCTTTCAGGTCCAATCAATCCAAGTGTAACAGAAGGATCTGCTTCAATGTTGTTGATGCTGGAGCCTTTATGTCCAACTGCAATTTTAATTTGTTTTCCATCGTCTGTTGCTAGTACCCAGGATACAACCGTCAGCTCCGGTTTTTTGGTTTCACGATTAATTGTTATTAATTGGACGATCGTTTCCTCTTTTAACAAATCAATGATTTTCGAATCTAATACTGTTTGAACCTTGCTCAAATTAATCTCTCCTCTTTCGAATAGTTTGACTAACTATATTCTATAGAAAATTCACAAAGAACGTTAGTGTTGTGCTCAGACATTTGCTGTTTCTGGCTGTTTCAAAAATCCAATCACTTGGGCAATAAATTCTTGTGTTTTCTCAATTTGGACCCAGTGCCCACAGTGTGGAAATACATGAAGCTGGGAATTCGGAATCAGCTGAGAAATTTTCCAGCTTGTTTCTTCAAGAGGAATTACTTTGTCCTCTCGACCATGAATCAATAGCACAGGCTTCTGAATGCTCTTAAGTTCATCATCTGACAATGCCATCGCATCTAAATGCCTTTGTCTTGGTGCAGGGAACATACTTGAAAAGGCCTCTTGGAACCCTTCTTGGATACTCGCTTGATAGCGCATTTCTACTAAATTATCATTTGCCGCATTGCTTTGATCATAGGAAAAGATCTTGATCAAATTTTTCATATTTTCAAAGCTTGGTGTATAACCCCAAACTGCATCCAAACCATCTGAAAGTGTTGATTTATTTCCGACACTACCCATCAAGACCACTTTATTAACGAGATCAGGGCGACGATTGACCAAATGAAGAGCAATCGCTCCCCCGAAGGAATTCCCAATAATATTAACCTTACGCTCACCAATTGCTTCAATAAAATTTATCATATGATTGGCCCAGACATCAATAGAATATTCCTGTCCCTCTGGTCGATCTGTGTAGCCAAAGCCAACGACATCTGGTGCGTATAAATGAAAATGCTCTGAAAGCGCTGGAAATGCTAAACGCCAGTTCGCCCATGCTGAAACCCCTGGACCAGAACCATGGATTAAAAGAAGGGCTTCTCCCTGTCCATCCTCGTGATAATGTGTACGAATTCCTTTCACATCAATATATTTTCCTTGTTCTACCATTTTAAATTCTCCTCTCATTTCTAAAAGTTCCACTACATCTATTTCTCTAACATTTTCTTCTATTTCTTATGAACCCTTCTCACTTAAATCAATTGAACTGCTCACATCAATATCCAATTCACCCCAATAAATCATGAGCTTAAGCGATAAATAGATTTGATAGCCCACGTCAGGAACATTAATATCCGCGTCTAGTAATTCATTTATTTTTTGAAGACGATATCTTAGACCGCTAATCGAAAAATTCATTGCTCTTGACGTTCTATTAATATTACAGCCATTATTTAAATAGTGAAAAAGAGTTTTAGTCAATTCCATATCCTTTTTCTTATCTTCCTCAAGTAGTGCCCCTAATTTCCTTTTAATAAATGTTTGCAGGCGCTCATTTTCCGACTGAATGATCATTCCCTCAATCCCTAAAAATTCAAAGAACACCACTTTTTGATAATGATTGGCAATTTGTAAGGCTGAGGTGCTCTCATCAAATAAATGGGATGCATCCACTACATTGGCGGAACTCGAACTGATACCAAATTTAAGGTCGTACGAGGAATACTTTTTTGAGATATAATCCTGCATGGATTGACAGAACTTTTTCTTACTGTTTTGGCTTTTCAAACTCAAATCTTCAGATAAAAAAATAATCAATTTGCCTGATTTCTGACCTAGCAACGCATTTACTTTCCGATCCTTAAGGAATTGGGAAATGTCATTGATTAAGCGGTCATTCAACTCTAACTCGTCTCGGATCGTTAACTTTTCCTGATTAGGACTAACCGCAATCATGAAAAATGGGGAATTTAATTCAAATCCAACGTAATAGGCCTTTTTTGATATTTCTTCAAATGTCATTCGGTTTGAAAGAATCGTATCCAATAAATTACCTTGCATCCGCAGCTCTGTTTGAATCATTGTACTCTGATTAAATAGATAGAGAGAGCAAGCCAGGGCCCCTTGTTCTAAAATTAGCTTGTCTACCTCCTGAGGCTGTGATGCTTTATATAAAAAGGAGCAGTATGCTACCACTTCTTTTTGCAGGTAAATGGGCGTAATCAGTCTGCTGTAGTCGTCAAAATCATTTAGTAATTTTGCCCTTGTTATTTTGTTTAAATCCTTTTTCCTTTTGTTCGTCATGAGTGAGCTTAATTGCTTGGAATAAAGGTGACTCTCTTCCTCCGAAATTCCCGCCGTTGCTAAAACTTCCAAATGTTCACTTTCAATAAGAACAGGCAAATCGGTATGCTGATATAGAACCTTAGCCACTCCGGAAAGGTCATTTTCCTTTAACAATTCTTCAACCAGCTTTTGATGAACATCATACGCTTTGCTTAAATGATCTCTTTCTATTTTAAGCTTTCGAAACGTCTCATTCAGTTCATCAATAATCGATTCCTCTTTATAATATTTTAGTTCCTGTTCAACCGCTCCATCCCATTCCTCAACGGTACGACAAAGCACCTGACAATGATCATGACCCATTGCCTTACATTTTACTTCCTTAGCAATGACTTTCTTCTCAAGAATGTTAGATAGGTAACCGCTTGCATAACCTGTTAATGAGTGGCAAACAGGCTCATCACTATAACCATACCGATTAATATGTTCCTCTGCTTCATAGGAATTTTTCCACAAGGCTTCGTGATAAATCGATCCTACATGAAAATTTGCTTCTGCTCTAAGATTGGGTGCTTCTTCGATATACCCATGTAATGTATGCATTTTAGGACCGGCTAACAGCATCTCACGTTGATCCTGCCAGCTTAACTCCTTTACCTTTTCTGCATCATACGCACCTGTATGCCATCCATACCTTAGGAGAAAGCCTTTTGTTCGTTCCAGACCAATGGTTTCAAGGAGTTCATGCCGGAGCATTCCAATTGAAGCTGCTGGAATGGAAACCATTCTTGCCTTAGGATCATGTTGATTAAAGGGATCAGATTTTTTATAAAATAGTTCTAGCTTTAGTTCTTCAGCTTTCAAATTCCCACCACCATGTAAACGAAATATATCTGCCTTTCAAGCTGAAAAAACCTTTGGCGTTTAGAGCTAGAGCATATTTGTGAATTTTAGCTGCTAATCTTTTCACTTTGTCTAGCTAGATCTAATTGAATACGCATATTGCCTTTTGGATAGGTTTTACAAGCGAGTGAGTAGTTAAGCTCTCTTTCGTCTGCGGGCAAAACAGCTACTGAGCTGCGGCCTCGTTCAAATTCGCCCTCTTCAACCCATATTTTGCAAAGGCCGCAGCCTCCTCCTTTGCAGGCATAAGGAATTTTCACTCCGTTTCTTTGTGCTCCATCTAGTACACTTTCAGGTCCACTGCTGTTCCATTGAATAGTAGCAGCCTCGTTATCAGTTACTTTGATTGTATACATGAGCATCCCTCCATCTATGTATCGTGCTTTGAAAGGGATTCTATTCTTATCATAAGTCAATCGAACAATAAATTCAAATATTCTGTATTTTTCGACTTAGATCCCCTTTAGAATCACTATTCCTTTAAATTTGCACCAATTGAACATTCTCTATCTCAAAGCTTCGAATCCATTTTAATGTAATGGCATGGTTTTTCTGACTTTTAAAAGAACCATCGAAGGAAAGCTTTATTTTATTGGAGTATACAAGTGCACTTCCTTGATAAATCTGTTCTCCCGTTTTCATCTCTACTTCATAGATTCCATTGTATGGCAGGGTGTAGTAGGGATGGGTCGATACATCCAAATAAAATCGGTTCCCCGTTTTACTGCGAAAGGAGGAAACGACCTCTCCCCTTGTTTCATAATAATCTCCAAGATACGAGGCAATTTCACTCACCTTACCATTTGACAACAGGTTCCTAATGGAAGTTGAACTGATTTTATTACCTCGATAATCAAGTTTTGAAATGACGGTTACAAGAAATTTCCCATCACCATCCGTACTCATTGTTTTCATATTTCCTTTTCCCTTTTGTCCGTATGTAAAATCAAAACCCGCCACAACATGCTTCACATCAAGACCAATTACATAGGTTTCAATAAATTTCTTTGGGGAAAGTTCAGCAAAGAACTGATCAAATTTGATGACATAGACAATATCAACCCCGAGCTTCGAAAACCGATTCAGTTTAACCTCGATCGGAGTTAAATAATTCATCTTTTCTTTTCCACAGCTTAGAACTTCTTTTGGATGGGGGAAAAAGGTCATGACTGCCAGTTTAATCTTTCTTTTTCTAGCAATGTTTTTAGCCTCCAGAATCACTTGCTGGTGTGCTACATGAACTCCATCGAAAAAGCCCATTGCCATGACACAGGGCTCTGGCTTTGGTAAAGAACTTTCCGGACCATAGGTAAGATAGACAGTTTGCAAATCCCTCAGCCCCTTTTTACTAGTACTTTTATTTTATCTGTAGATTCAGAGAGGTCCCAAAAGGTGTCAGCCACTAGTTAGTACAAAGCGGTGCCTGACACCTTTACGACAGGACGTCCAGGAATCTTTGAATCTATTAATCTACGTTTTATTTATTACCAAGTTGGATGTGCTGGTCCGCCAAATTGCACACTTCCGTATGAGCCCATTGCATCTTCCCAAAGCTGCGTTGGATGTGAAGCAAATGCGATGACGTCTCTTACAAATAATTCGACAGGATCGCCTTTAAAGATAGATGTACCGCCTAGTGTTAGAATGGCTTTCAAGGCCATTTCTGCAGCCATTTTAGATGCCTGTGAACGTATCGCAAACAATTCCATGCGCTCTTCTTCACTTGCCACTGTTTTACCTTCCTCTTGGAATTGTTCCAGTACTTCAAGATAACGAGACATTAAGCCCTCTACTTGGCGACGTTGAATTTTCATTTCAGCTAGCACACGTTGGCTTCCAGAACCGGTTTTCTCGTTCTTTCCTCCATTAAATACGCGAACCCGTTTCTCCGTACGTTCTTGGAAAATATCAATAATACGATCCATGGCACCTAATGATGTAGCAGGAAACGCAGCTAAGAACATCTGCATAAATGGCATACGGTAAATAGGATCTTGTGGATCATATTCTCCGCCCGCCGGTTTTCCGAGACCAAATATATCTTTACCACGTAGGATAAGATGTTCAGGGATATACGCGCCATCCACATGAACCCCATTACTTCCCGTACTACGTAATCCGAGTGTATCCCAGTTTTCAATCAATTTAAGATTCGGGTCTGAAACTCTTAGTACAGGCATGACATACTCAAGACCCTCTCCTAGATCAGCCATTGCACCTAGACCAATCCATTCACTCCAGAGAACACCGCTGGCAAAGTTCCATTGACCGTATAGGCGGTATCCTTCTCCATCCTTTTCCATCTTTCCAAGCGGAGCAAACACATCGGCAATCAATTCATGTTTTCCAAGAACCTCTTCTCTGCCTTTTGGTGGAAGATAACCAGGCCAAATATCATGTATCGCATAGAAGTTTGTTAACCATGCTGCGGCCATACTATGGCTCGCAACCTTTCTAACAATTTTTGTGAATGGCTCCACACCAATAAATTTACCGCCATATTGTTCCGCACGCATCAATTTATTAATTCCGCCTTCAACAATCGCTTCTGCAACCTTTGAAGAAAAATGACCATTTTTATCAGCCTCTAAAGCTTCTGCCTCTGCAACTCTGCCAATTCTTTCTGCTACTTCTAACCAGTGCTTCATATCTACCTTTTCTTTTATTAATTGATTTGTCATTTAAAATTCCTCCTCGTATATAATGGCATTCAATTTATATGAAAGATATTTTTCTAAAAGCAAGCTATAGTAAACGTTTTCATTTTATTACTAGATTTATAGAGTTTTAACGATAGATTAAGTTAGTGCTTTAACAAAGGAATCAATCATTTCTTTTCTATGATAGAAGATTCCGTGAGCAATTTTATCCTCTGTCCAAGTTATCGTTGGGAAATCTGGATATGTAATGTATCCTCCAGAGTAGGCTTCGTTTCGGTTCCCAGATGGATCAAAGAAATAAATTGTTTCAGCTCTTGTTATGGCATGACGAGTTGGAGTGACTTCAATCGGTACATCATATCTTGCCAAAAGGTCAGCTGCCTTTAACACATCGTACCAATGTTCAACCTTGAAGGCAGCATGGTGCAATTTAGCATCCGGTCCTTTAATGAAGGCAATATCATGAGCCTTTCCGTTTTGAGCATGCATAAAGCTTCCAACCATGTCTTCGCCGTCTAATGTCATGATTTTTTCACTTTGGAATATCTCTAACGCTTCTATGAAGAATCTCGTAACCGTTTTCACATCATCGCCCGTTAATAGAACATGATCCAAACGATGTGGAGCCATCCCTCTAGCTTCATCTGGCCATGGATGCGGATTTAAGGTACCTGTTTTCTTTCCTATTTGTTGAATATCATGATAAAGTTCCATTTCGTGCCCTGTTGGCAGCGTAACGCGAATGGCTTCACCTTCAGCTAGCCGTGTTCCCTTGGAAATACGTTTCGTTGTGCAGCCAAATTGCTCGATTTTTCTTTCGTAATACTCTAAATCTGTTTCACTTCGCACTTTAAAACCAAAATGGTCAAGACCCGGTGAATCAGCTTCTTGCAGAACTAGACTATGATGATCATATTCATCCCATGCCTTTAGATACGCTCTACCTTCGCTTCTTCCTACTACTTCTAATCCAATTATATTTGTATAATATTTAATTGATTCTTCAAGATCTAACACTCTTAATTCAGCTCTACCAATACGCATGATTGCCATGTTCATCTCTCCTTATCTTGTTTCCTTATGTGCCTATTGTATAATTTTAAATTTTCAGAATATACAATAAGTTAAACTAATTTTCAGACTATTTTTCAGTTTTTTTAGTATGTTTTATACTAAATCGTATTTACAGTCTGTTACTATGAGCCAAATGCCAAATTGAGCGACACCCTCATTTCAAAGAAAAAAACCTAATTACACATGGCTTTGTTTACATAAAGCCAATGGGTAATTAGGTTTTCCTGTCTGAAAGAACCACATATCAATCGAATCATTTGTTCCTATAGATTAGTAGATAATAACTTAATTATTTCGTCTCTTCTAGCTGACCTTTGCTTTGCAGCTTTTCATAATCTTCAGCCGTAATGATTTCAAGATCGCTTTTAGGAGTCATACAGCAAGCTAATGCAAAGCCATTTTCCAATTCTTCATCGGATAATGCATCGTGTGAACGTATTAGCTCCTGATCATATTCTCCGTTTAATACTTTTACTTTACACATTCCGCAGCCGCCTCGTTGACATCCTGTTGGAAACGGAATAAATAAATCACGAGCTGCACGTAACGGCGTAACATTTGGTGCACAATCATATTGAAATTCCTGATTTCTTGCTTTGAGTGTAACATTATACATAAGTACTTCCCTCTCCCCTTTTTTCTCTAAAAGCAGTTATCTTTCATAGTAAAAATCAAGTTAGCGCTTTCGCGAAGGATTCAGAAAGTTCTCTGCGGTGATAGAAAATACCTGTTCCGATTTTTGATGCATCCCATGTAATCGTTGGCATATCGTGGAATGCCATATATCCGCCTGCAAATGCTTCATTGCGGTTACCAGATGGGTCAAAGAAATAAATTGTTTGTCCTCTAGAAATTCCATGACGTGTTGGCGTTACATCAAACGGCACTTCATACATAGATAATAAATCAGCCGCTTTGAATACATCATGTAAAGAATCAACGCCAAATGCTGCATGGTGAAGCTTTGCATCAGGTCCTTTTACAAAGGCAATATCATGTGCTGTATTCGTTGTGAATAGGAAGCTTCCGACTAGATCCTCGTCCCCTTCCGTTACCACTCGTTCACTTTGGCCAAAGCCAAGCACCTCAACAAAGAATCTTGTTACCGTTTTCAAATCATCGCCAGTGAGTAATAAGTGATCAAGACGATGTGGAGCAATTCCTTTTGTACCCAGCGGCCATGGATGCGGATTCTTCGTTCCAACAGCTGTTCCTAGAAATTCAATTTCATGGTAGAGTTCACAAGCATGACCAGTTGGAAGGATAAAACGAACAGCTTCTCCTTCAGCCAATCTTGTATGATTTGAAACCCTTGTTGTTGTACAGCCAAATTCTTCAATTTTCTTTTCAAAAAAAGCTAAATCATCGATTGTTCGTACTTTGAAAGCCATATGTGCTAATCCAGCAGTATTTGATTTAGTCAAAATAACGCTGTGATGATCATATTCATCCCATGCTTTTAGGAAAACGCTGTCACCAATGCGCCCAGTTTCTTGTAATCCAATAACATTTGTATAGTAGTCTACTGATTTATCTAAGTCTAATACTCTTAATTCAACTCTACCTAGACGTAATACTTGTGCCATTTTTCATCCCCCTAACTTTTTCAAAAAGTTCCGTTTGTCTTTAATAAGACCAATTAATTAATAAGGTTTTCACTATCAATATATGATTAATACCGCTTACATTCTTAATATATTATATTGACATAAAGTTTTCAATCTTTTTGAAAAAATAATTTTTTATAAAATTTATCTTACTTATGTAAAATTTTTTTAATGTATTTTATCGACTCTATTCTTTCATAAATAGATAAAAACGAACACTACTAATGTCAATGTTTGTTGATATTGCAACGATTGTTTGCATCACTTTTGCTCAAATAGTTCTTCCATAATATAGGGTTTGCTTTTGTATTCAGAGGATAATATGTTGGACCGATTAAAAAAGACATGGGTTCTCCTACGTCAAATACAGGAAAACCCATGTTCTTTTGTAAAAATATGATTTATTTTAAAAGGTGAACTGCTCCTAATCCTTCTTAGGAATTTCACAGCCATTTTCATCACAGTTCAGTCCGTCTTGATTGTTCAATACGACGATTTCATCTTCTGCAATCACTTTTTTCAACGCCTGTACAAACGTTTCCGTTGGCTGCGCACCTGTCAGGGCATATTTTTTATTAATAAGGAAGAACGGGACACCAGTTACACGGTATTGCCGTGCTAATTGTTCTTCTTCCCGAACGACACCAGCCATTGCTTCGCTTGCAAGCATGCTCTTCACTTCATCCCGGTCAAGCCCTACTTCTACTGCCAATTCCGTTAGTGTCTCATGATCGCCAATATGCTTGGACTCTGTAAAATAGGCCTGCAAAATCCGCTCGGTCATCTCTTTCATTAAACCTTTTGTTTTGGCAAACATCGTTAAACGGTGTGCATCAAAGGTGTTTGTCAGAATTAGCGTATCCATTTGATAATCCAATCCAACTTCCTTTGCCATCCGTACAACGTTTTGCGTATTGGCTTTTGCTTGGTCTATTGTCATCCCATATTTCTTAGCCAAAGCTTCGTACATATTTTCTTTTACATCTTTTTTCATCGTCGGATCCAATTCAAAGCAGCGATAGGTCACTTCGATTGGATGGTCAATTTGTTTAATAGCGTCCTCCAGACGCTTTTTGCCAATATAGCAAAATGGTCAAGCAAAATCTGTCCACATTTCGATGTGCATGACAATACCCCCTATTCGATTATTCTCAACTATTATACGGGAATATATTTCGTTTTACACATGATATACTCTCTTTTCCCAGCGTCAATGATTACTTGGTAATATTTTACTTGTATAATATACAACATTTTCACTATATTTATATTGTATTATAACAATTATCTAGATATAATGATTTCGAGATATTAGGAACACAAAATAATTAGTATTTACTATTCCTTTGTTAATATAACACCTATCATTTATTGTGAAAGAATTTTAATTCTATTATTGTACTAAAAAAAATCTCATAAAATCTATTATTTTAAAATACCAATAGAAACAAATGTATGCGTTTCTACTTACTACTGTTATATAAGGGAACTGGAATAAATGATCTTATTATTATCTTTTAACCACTTTCACCCCCTTTATATATAAATTATTTTAAAAGGAGAACAAACAAAATGGAAATTGTTATCATACTGCTGGCATTAGCGATGCTGATGTTTATTGCCTATAAAGGTTTCAGTGTTATTATTTTTGCTCCACTTTGTGCTTTATTCGCTATTCTTTTAACAGAACCAAGCTGGCTATTACCTTGGTATAGCAATGTCTTTATGGGAAAGATGGTTGAATATATTCAATTATATTTTCCAATCTTTTTACTAGGGGCTTTATTTGGTAAAGTAGTCGAAATGAGTGGCCTTGCTCGTTCAATTGCCACAACTCTTATTCAAGTATTAGGCAAAAAGCAAGCAATGCTTGTCATCGTATTGTTAGCCGCTATCCTTACCTATAGCGGGATTAGTCTTGTGGTTGTTGCGTTTGCGATTTATCCTTTCGCTGCGAACCTGTTCAGACAATCAAACATTCCAAAACGATTAATTCCTGGTACTATTGCATTGGGTTCATTTACTTTCACGATGGATGCCCTTCCTGGTTCACCTCAAGTACAAAATGTCATTCCTACCACGTTCTTTGGAACTGACATTTATGCAGCACCACTTCTTGGGATAGTAGGTGCCATCTTTATCTTTATTGTTGGTATGTTGTATTTAACCTCACGTCGTAAAAAAGCGGAAAAAGCAGGCGAAGGATACGATTGTTTTGGTACAATCAAAGAAGAAGATTCAGGCGTTGTTGACTTAACTGTCCAAGAAGGTATTGGTCGTAAAATCCTAGCCTTTGTTCCGGTTGTATTAGTCGCTGTATTAAACAAAGTATTTACGACAGTTATTCCAAACTGGTATCCAAATGGATTCGATTTTGAAGCCATTGGTATGGCCGCTTTCCCCAATATCGAGACAACTAAAGTTATTGGGATTTGGTCAGTTGAAATCGCATTAATTGTTGGGATTATTGCTACCATTCTTTATAATCATAAACCGGTTGTGATGGACTTCAAAGAAGGAACGAAAATTGGGGTTGCAGGTGCACTGCTTGCCATTATGAACTCAGCAACAGAATATGGTTTTGGTGCGGTTATCTCGAACCTTCCAGGATTCGGTTCAATCAGAGACGGAATTGCCAGTGTATTCAATCACCCATTAATCAATGGAGCGATAACCACAAACGTGTTATCAGCTGTTTCAGGATCTGCTTCAGCGGGAATTGCCATTTCTCTAGGTATGATGTCTGAAAAATACATTGCTTGGGCAAACGAACTTAATATCCCACTAGAAGTTATGCACCGTGCCATTTCAATGGCATCAGGTGGTATGGATACTCTCCCACATAACGGTGCGGTTATCACCTTATTAGCCATCACTGGATTAACACATAAACAATCTTATAAAGACATCTTTGCGATTACCATTATTAAAACGATTGCAGCATTCTTCGTCATCGGATTCTACTTATTAACTGGTATTTATTAAAAAGACAAAGTAAATGTTAAGAGGCAGGGACCATTCAATTCCGGATGGTCCCTGCCTCTTTAGTTCTTCATTCTACAGCTATCAAACAGTTTCCGACAATTCCTGGCTGGTAACAGGAACTTCCGACTTTTTCGGTCTTACAAATGCCCAGACAAGACCTCCAAAAACAAGCAGGACCACACCGCAAACGATGAAGGCAAATTCAAACCCTGCAGCTGGGCTTGACGAGTTTTCAATTAAATAACCGGTTACATAAGGTCCGACAATCCCGCCTAGTGAGGTAATGGCCATGAACCAGCCTTGAATTTTCCCTTGATGTTGTTTGGGAACAAGCTCCATTAAAATGGCTGGACCCAGTACCAACGTAATACAGCCAAATGTTAATCCAAGTGATAATAAAGCAATGGCTAGAAGATTCGAACTTGACATGGACCCGATAAAATAACAAACTGCTCCAGTTGCCATGACGGGACCTAGTACAAATACACGGCCTTTTACAACACTCTTCGTTTTATGAAAAAGACGATCCGAAATCATCGAGAAGGATATTTGAGATAAAGTAATGAATATCCATGGAAGCGCAACGACGATTGATAATATTTCAGGACTTAACTTACGAACATTTTCCAAATAGTTAGGCAGCCAGTTTAATCCAATTGTAAAAGACCAGTATGTAGCAAATCCGCATAATGCAATGATGATGAAGTTTTTTGACAGAAGGACGGATAAAAATTTCGTATTCCCTATGTCTGCCGAATGGTCAACATCCAATTTTGCAACAATGGATTCCTCTTCTGATTCCTTTTTTTCTTTAACAATCCACAACCAAACAACGACCCAGATTGCTCCGATAATTCCAGTTACAATAAAGGCAGAGCGCCAGCCATAATTGGTTATCAGATGCATTAAAATAGGAGCGGATACTGCTACTCCCAATGGTCCCCCAATGGAAACAAATGAAATTCCAATCCCCCGTTTTTCCTTAGGCAGCCATTTGGATGCAGCCGTCATGGCTAGTGAATAGGATGGACCTTCCCCAGCACCCAAAATAATTCTCGTAATCAATAAAAAGGTAAAGCTTGACACAAAGATGGTTGAAAATTGGACAACAGACCACACAATGACCATCCCTGCAATAACAGCTCTTGTTCCGACTTTATCAGCAAGTATCCCCCCAAGAACAGCTGATAGCGAATACAAAAGAAAGAAAACACTGCCGACGATTCCCCACTGCTCAGCGTTCAGTCCTAATTCATCCATGATGGGAACAGAGGCAAATCCGATGATTGCTTTATCAGCATTACTGATAACTGTTAATAAAAATAATAATGTGATCACAACCCATGCTGTCTTGGATAATTTGGATTTCTCCGCACTTTTTTGCACCATATACAAACCTCCTATTTTAAGAAAATCTATTTTGTTCTGAAAATTCAGATAATAAAATCGGAAAAAGTAAGAGAAAAACAAATCATTGTTCTTCTCTTATTCTAGGTGTTTTACTAAACTGGTATAATTGATTACTGAACAGCCACTTTTGTGGTTTTCTCTAACAAGAAATTGATGACAATTTCATTGAACTCTTCTGGTTTTTCCCACTGTGGCCAGTGTCCGGCATCCTTGATGACAATGAATTCACTTCCAGGAATCATATCCTGCAGCGGTTTTCCTTCTTCAACTGTTGAGGTTGGATCATGATCTGTCCAAGCTAGTAATGTAGGAACATTGATTTTCCCACACCAGGAAGAATCCCAAGAATACTTTTCTCTAATTTCAATGTCTTGCAGACAAACAATATTGTATACCGCTTCCTTGTATTCAGGTCTTGTATATATATGATAACGGCATTGGATTAGCTCTTCTGTTACTTGACTCTTATCATACATTAACCATTCAAGTCTTGTTTTCACATTTTCATAATTGGCATCAACGACTGCCTTTATAGTTGATTCCTTCAACCTTGTCATCACGTCTAGTTTGTTTTTCACGTTTCCAGGTGTATTTAAAACCATCGCTTTGACATACTCAGGATGTTCAGCAGCAAACCACGCTGCTACCCAGCCGCCTAATGATTCACCTGAAAGATAAACCTTTGATAGACCAAGTGCTTGAATGACGCCTAGAAGATGTTCACTATAAAAATCAATTCCATATTCACGATTTGGCTTATCACTATACCCGTGACCCACCATATCAATACAAATCACACGGAATTTCTCACTTAATCCCTTCATGTTTCTCGCATATGCTTCAATATGTCCACCTGTACCGTGAAGCAAAATTAAGGGTTCCCCTGTACCTGCTTCCAATACTCTTGTCTTAATTCCGTTTGCATCCAAATAGTATAATTTATATTCGATATCTGCTAAATCTGTCCAAATTGTCATTTTCAACTCTCCCTGTTATTAAAGTATATTAAACGCTCTTAGTTTCAGCTGTTGTCGAATTCTTTTGCTCAATCACACTCGCAAACTGCACAATCGCCATACCCGTAACCCATTCTGGGATAGGCTCATAAAAGGCCACCTGGTTTTCAAAGTTTTGCAATGCCCCCATTAGAACAAGCCAATTGTGAATTTCCTGTCCGCCATTGCCACCATTTTCTTCGATATAATCGGAAGTCCAGCTTCTCAGAGACTGATAATCCTTTTCCGAAATCAATTTCAAAAATAAGCGATCCCATTCTTCGTTCACAGGCCCTGTTTTTAGGCTCGTTACTCTTGTTTTTCTTGTTTCTAAGTATTCATCAAGCTGTTCGATTTCCTGACGTCCATTTTTTAAAATTTGAACCAAGCCTTGATCCTCTTCCTTTTGACTATCAATCTTTGGAATCGGAACCCAGTGTGATAAGCCTCCAGATGCCACAATCGCTACCTTTTTATCAGTTTCCCAGGATTCAATGGCTTTTCTCACCACTTCTCCTACCTGAAAGCAGCGTTCCATAGTCGGAAGAGGTGGTGCGGCAGTATTGACGGCAATCGGTACAACAGGAATATCTAACTCTTCATTTAAGAAATAGATCGCTTGTGTATGACCGTGATCCACTTTCATTCTCATTGTAAATGCAAAATCAACATTACTAGCCAATCCTGTGTCTAGGATATGCTTCGCTAACTCTTTTTCGATCGGAATATCATACTCCGGAATCTGCCAATCTCCCCAACCCTCACAGCGATCCGTCCCAATCGTAAATGATGGCATATGGTCATAAAAATAACTGTTAAAATGGTCATCCGAAATGAGGACGATGATTTCAGCACCACTTTCCTTTAACCACTTTTTCATTTCAGCAGCCTTTTGTAGAAAGCGTTGTCCTTTTTCTCCTGCAGCCTCTTCGCTTGTCATAATCATTGGACTATGCGACATCGCTACACCCGCAATTAATTTCGCCATTTTCTCACTCCCATTTCCTTTTAGATGGTTACTAACATTTTTTCATTTGAGATTTCATGATTCTTGATTTGATGGTGCCAAAGGATCGATAGCTCTCCTGCCATATGATAAGGAAGCTCCTGACAGGTCTGAAGCATTGATTCCTCAGTCACAATCAATTCTGTTTCAATAGAATGCCGCTCATTTTTCACCGTTACCCTGTAACGTCCTGGTGCAGGCAGTGTATAAAAGGCTTCGAGCTGGATAGTCATTCCATCCCGGGTTCCCTTCACTTCATATGGACGCCCAAGAAAATAAGGAATTTCCTCTACTAATCCTTTTACTAGCCTTTCTCTTATACAGGTGGAGCTAATTTTTTCCCCTTTGCACGCTACTTTTTCTACCTTTGTCACTTCAATAAGGCCACCTGAATCATTCGTTAACCGGTCCAGATTTCCAAGACCGCGCGAGCCATAGGAAAAATCAAAGCCAGCGACCGCATGTACAACACCGAGTTTCAATAGATACTGAGCGACAAATTGTTCTGGTGACAGAGAGGAAAACTCCTTATCAAATCGAACAATGTAAAATAAATCCACTCCAAGCTGCTCTAACCTCTTTTCTTTTTCAGATAAAGGCATTAAATAGCAAACTTTCTTTTTCCCATTAGATATTACGGTTTTCGGATGTGGAAAAAAACTCATGACCGCGAGCTTCACATTCTGTTCCTTTGCCTTTTGTAAGGCAGCTTGGATGACTTTACAATGTCCTTGATGGAGTCCATCAAAAAATCCTAATGCCATGACAGTTGGTTCTACTGACCGTTGCCTGCTCGCAAGATTTTCTCGGGTTAAATAAATCGTTTCCATGCAGTCACTTCTCCTTTCACTTAGTTTGTGACAGGTTGAACACTTGTTAATGAACGGTACTTGCCACTATAAAAAATAAGTGGTTCGGCCTCATCCTCAATATGTATATCCGTCACTTTTCCGATAAATAATGTATGGTCACCTTCGACGTGTAAAGCAGAAACTTCACAAGCAATTTGTGTCAATGCTCCAGGAATGACGGGCTTGCCATCAAGATGCTCAAACTCTACTTCTTTATCTTTCCGTTGTCCTGCAAAGATCATAGACACTTCTTGCTGCTCAGAGCTTAATATATTAACTGTAAATATTTTACTTTCTTTAATTTTATTCAATACCTTAGCCTTTTCACCTATTGAAATGACTACCAATTTTGGATCAAGGGATACGGACATAAAAGCGTTTGCTGTCATTCCATGAATCCCTTCTCCTGCCACCTCTGTCGCAATTACTGTTACACCTGTTGCAAACTTTCCCATCGCTGTTCGAAATTGACGATCATCCATTTTCTATTACCCTCCAAAGTTGTATTTTCATGTACCAAGTCGGAACGTTAGACCAACTTGGTACTTATGATGATTTTCATTATTAACCTCTTACACCTGAATCGAATCCAAATAATTCTTGGCCATATGCAGCAACAGAATCTTCATATAAAGAAGTCTTGTGCGTTGCAACGGATAAAATATCTCGGATCATAAGCTCTATGACGCCGCCTTTATAAAGTGCACCGCCGCCTAGTGTTAAGAGAATTCTCACGGCGATATCTGTACATGTTTTCGTAATTTGAGTTCGGATTGCAAAGAATTCGGCACGGCTTGTTTTACGTCCGTCTTTATCATAGTTTTCTAGCAGTGTTAAATACTTGTCCATTAAGCTTTCAGCAGAATGGAACTGAGTCATAATTTCCGCTATTACCCTTTGACTGCGTGGAGATTCGCTTTCTCTTACACCATCCATTAAACGAACACGGTTTTCAGTTGCTTTCTTAAACTCTTCAATTAATCTTTCTGCCCCGCCTAATGCCATGTTTGGAAATCCAAGATAAAAGGCTGGATAAAATGGAACATGGTATAATGGGTACTCCTTATCATAATCTTCTTCAGGTGGTCTACCTGTTGCATCCGCAGCATTTAAGCGTAAAATTCTTTCCATTGGAACATACACATGATCTGCAACAACTTGGTTGGAACCGCTTCCTCTTAAACCAAAGGTATCCCAGTTTTTAACAATTTTCACTTCTGATGCCTTTAACATTGGCAAGCAAACCTCTGGTTTGTCACTATCAGGGAATTGTATTGCTACACCAAGACCGATCCAATCACTGTATAAGCAGCCGCTGGCAAAATTCCATTTACCGCTGATGCGATATCCATCTCCATCTTTCTCTGCCTTCCCTACTGCAGCAAACACATCACAGATTAGCCCGCCTTGGTTGACGATTTCATCGCGGCCTTTTTCAGGAAGATAGGCTGGTAGGATATTGTGTAATGGATAAAGATATGTCAACCAACCAGCTGAAACATTATGATAGGATACTGTACGTACAATTTTGGCAAATGTTCGTAAGTCAACTTGTGGACCGCCATATTTCTTCGGTAACATGATTCTTGAAATTTGTGTTTCCTTTATAAGATTGATGACGTTTTCAGAAATAGTTGCATTTGTTTCCGCTTCTCTAGCTTCCTTTTCCGCTAATTCACCTATTCTTTTTGCACCTTCTAATAACACTTCTTCTACTGATTTAGTTTGAGTTTCAACCATTTGCGTTACCATATGAACAACCCCTTTTTCAGTTATGTTTATGTTTTCTTGTTATCGCTTTCAACATTTTCACTTTGTTTATATTGTTTTTGTTGATAGCTTTATTTTATTCAATTCTTAATTTTCAGACTAGAACAAAAATGATTCATGTTTAATCAATCTAATGAACACTTTTTGTTCATATTGAGTATTTGGACGTCATTTTACTGAATATGCATGTCCATCTTGTTATACTATCTCAAATAAAGGAGGGAAATGAATGTGACAATACCAAAACTTTGGACAAAGGATTTTATCCTTATTTCTTTAAACAATTTTTTCACCCATATTGTGTTCTATATTTTGATGGTAACCATCGCCCTGTATGTCACGAAAGAATTTAATGCCAGTAACAGTATGACAGGGTTATCGATTGGAATTTTCGTTATTGCCTCACTTCTGTCACGCATTTTTGCAGGAAAATATATGGATATAATCGGTAGAAAGCGCGCAATGATTATGGCATTAATCATTTTCGTCGTTGCCATGTTTCTTCATTTACAAGCGCATCATTTTGCTTTTTTCATGTTGATTCGTGTGATTCATGGGGCCTCACATGGCTTCATTACAACGATTGCAGGTGCGATAGCAGCAGATTTGATACCAAATGAACGACGCGGGGAAGGAACCGGATATTATACAACAAGTATGAATTTGGCAATGGCGATCGGTCCTTTTATCGGGTTATACGTGAGTGAATATGCAAGCTTTCAGATCATTCTTCTAATTGGAACTACAGTTGCTGTCATTGATTTAATCATTTCATTATTTTTGAAGGTACCTGAAGCAAACACCAACATTCGTGATACAAAACTAACAAAATGGAAATGGAAAGACTTTATTGAACCAGGGGCTCTTCCTATTTCCACTATTCTTTTAATTATGACTCTTGGCTATGCTAGTCTGCTATCCTACTTATCGCTTTATGCTAGAGAAATAGAATTTGTCGAAGTATCCAGTTATTTTTTCATGGTGTATGCAGCTGCTTTATTACTATCAAGGCCCTTTACGGGGAAATGGTTTGACAAATATGGAGAAAATAAAGTGACATACCCGTTAATCATTTGTTTAGCGCTCGGGTTCATCCTTTTAAGTCAAGCACAAAATACGTTCGTCTTTTTGTTTTCTGGGGCTTTAATTGGAATCGGGTATGGAACGGTCCTTTCTAATTTCCAAGCGATTGCCATCCAGCAATCTCCATCAGATCGAAAGGCATTAGCCACCTCGACCTTTTTCATGTACCTTGATTTGGCAAATGGCATTGGGCCTTACTTAATAGGAATCTTGATCGGATACATGAGTCTTCAGCATTTATACCTATTTGTAGCATTATGGATGTTCCTTTGTATGGGGTTTTATTATTTCGCACATGGAAGGAAGACTTCTGTTAACAGCCTAATGGAGGAAAAAATAGTGAAGCAGAGTGGATAACTTTTGCATCCAATCCTATTTAATACAAAAGCAAGTAGAGGAAAGAATGTTGCCTTCCACTACTTGCTTTATTTTTCCTATTTATTCAATTGAGAGCTCTCCCAAAGCAATTAACGCTTTTATAATTAAGAGTAACTGGTGCATTTCTTCCGGGTCACGAAGGTCTTTTTCTAGTAATCCCTCAATTCTTTTAATTCGATGTCGAAGACCGCTCATGGAAAGGGCCAGGTCACTCATCGTTTGCTCCAGCTTCCCGCCATTTGATAGAAAGACATATAAGGTTTTCAAAAGCTCAATATTCCTTGGATCCTCCAGTTGATAGAGGGCTCCAAGCTCCTTTTTGGCGACCATTTTAATCCCCTTGAGATTATTCGAATTTATTAAGACCCCCACTATCCCTAAAGAATCAAAAGAAACAATATTTTTTTGCAATGTTAACTTTAATGCAATAGATGCTTCCTCATAATAAGCAGCAGCATCCTTGATATTATACCCTTCATTACTAACTCCCAGTTTAAATTCTCCGTGCGGAAATTTCTTTTTCAAAAATTGGTATAGTTCAGCAATGGCAGTATGAATAGAGAAATCCTTCTGCTGTTTAATCATGAATAATACTAGCTTACCTTCTCGCTGACCAATTAAATTTTGATACCTATGATCACTAAAGTACTCAAAGATCACTTCCAAAATCTGCTCATGCAGAAAAAACTCTTCTTCCATCGATAATGCAGATTGTTCCGTTTTCCGATACTCCATTGCCACCAAGTAATAAGGCTTGTCCAAATCGAGATTCGCATATTTCCCCCTTTGAATGATTTCATGTGGTTGAATATGCGACTGAAGAATTTGTTCTAAGAAATTTCCTTTCATCCGTTCGAATGATTCAAATCTTGTCTTTTCATTTAATAGAATCAGTGAGACAGCGTTTGCAAAACGATCCAATATTAAATAATCCTTTTCTTCATTATGAGTTTTTCCATCATGGTATAAGAACGAACAATATCCAAGTACCTTTTTTTCCACAAAAATAGGTGAAATCAATTTTTCTTGCCTGTCTGTCTTAATGGTTTTCTTCCCGATTGGTAATAGGAATTGACTTTTACTCTTCCGCATATGTTCTTTCATATCCGATTCTAGTTCACGATACAAATCCTCCGATAAACCAGCGTATGTGATTGTTCGAAGTTCCTTATCTTCAACGAGAATAGGAATATGTGTGTTGTCGTATACCTTGTTCGTAATCATTTCTATGTCTGTTCCATTGGCAATCTCTTCGTTTAGCTTTTTTTGAAATTCTGTTAATTGTGTCAAAAAGCTCTGTTGTTCAAGAAGTTGTTCATAGGTATAATCTAACTCTTCCATAATCGGGGTTTCTTGATAAAAGGATAATTCCTCTTCCATCATGCTATCCCATTCTTTCTTTGTTCTTGTTATCCAAGTACAAACAGAATCACCTTTCCCAACACAAGTAATTTCCTTTGCTAAAACGGTTTGTCCACATATGGTTGTCATAAAGCCGCTTGAATAGCCAATTAAGGTATGGCAAACTTGCGTATCCGATAACCCCAGTCTTTTCACATGCTCTACAGCCTCGTACGAATCAATCCAAGTCCCACTTCCATGGAGGGAAACCACCTGGTCATTTTCATTAAATTCGGCTGCACATTTATGTGTAAATCCGCGTATATGTCCGCTCTTCATGTGTACAATAGGACCTTGCTCAATTAATGTTTTAACAGAGATATTCTTTTTTAACGCTTCTTTTGCGTCATTTACACCCATTTCCCAGCCAAAGCGGACTAAGAATCCTTTGATCCGTTCAATTCCAATATTTCTTGCAAGCTGGTGCCGCATAATCCCTAAAGCACTTGAGGATGTTACCATCGGCCGCTCATCTATAGCCATTTCATCATTGTATGCTTTATCATTTATATTAATAATCATCCATTTCACCTACTTCAAATCTAGTCCTAAAACTATATACACAATCCTATTTATAGTGAAATTATATCACAGCAGGACCACATGATGGCTGAATAAAGGGTGCCAGCTCCGCTGCTTTATCGGATTAACGCAGCGGAGATACTGGTGAAGAAAAAACTGAGGAATATGATGGGATTAAACTGATACATACATTAATAGATTCCTATATAAGGAGGATAACGATGAACGAAACCTCTATCCCGTTTTTATCAAATATTTCTTCGTTTGTTAATTCTGATACCTATACTAAGGCAATAGCTCATGATTTGGTGGTACTGGTTCCTCCTATTGAGGACTACATACAGGTAAAATTATCTTCAAAAGAAAAATGGGATCACATTCTTTATAGAAGATCATCATACATGGTATTTTAATGAAACAGATTTAATTATTAGCTTTAATGAGCAGTTAGATGAATCTGTATTTTCACAAGGTATATAATAAAAAAAGTGCCAATCGCCATCCAAATTCTGGAAGTTGACTGGCACCTTTATTTTTCACTCTAATTCTCTTTCCTCAAAATTGTAATCAACTGCTTTTGGAGCAACTTTAGCATTTTCTAATGCAGGTGTGTCAGGGCGTGCCACTTGATATACTGCAGCACCTACGATAGTAGAAACTTCTCTTAGCTTATCTAAACTAATTTTGTCTAAAGTATCCTCTGGAGAATGATAATGTGGTTCAACCGGGGCATGGATAAACAAGGCTGCCGGAAGTCCTGCTTCCGCAAATGGAACGTGATCACTTCGCCCTTCCATCCCATATGGAGTTGCTTGTCCCGTTTGGGATAGACGCGCACCCGCTGCTGCTCCAAGTTCTGTCACGGTATTTTTCTCACCATCATTAGTATACATAATTAATGGTCCAGCATCTTTGCTTCCAACCATATCCATTTGGAACATACCGACTGTACGATCATAGTCTTCTTGAGTCATTCTTTCCACAAATTCATAGGAACCCAATAACCCATTTTCCTCAGCCCCAAATGTGACAAAACGAATATCCGTATCGGTTGGAGTATTAGCAAATACACGTGCAAGCTCAAGTACAGTTGCTGTACCCGAAGCATCATCATTTGCTCCCGGTGCACCATCTACGGAATCATGATGAGCACCAACTAGAACTAATTGATTTGTTGATTTTTGTGTCGCTTTTTTTGTAGCTACTACATTTTGAGAAACGGCATGTTCTGTTTTAGATCCTTCTACATTAATGGCGGCAGTTACGGCTTGACCACTTTCCAGACGACTTTTTAAAGCTTCTCCCTGCACTTTAGTAATGGCAAGAGCTAGAACATAACTTTCATTAGGTTCACCGAGAGTTCCGTTAATTACTCCATCTGCATTGTTAAAAATAATAACCCCAACAGCTCCTTTTGCAGCTGCATTCGTGATTTTTTCAGCAAAGGAAAATCCACCACGTTGAATTAGAGCAATCTTCCCTTTTACAGCTTCTTCCTTAATTTCATCCGGTGATCCTAAACCGACATAGACCAGTTCACCCGATACCGCCCCATTTACACCATAAGTAAAGCCCATTGGTGCCGGAGCTAAGGTCATTCCATCAACACTAAACTCTATTTTACTAGGCTCTGTGTAACTATAAATATCGAAATCTTGTACTTCCGTATCATATCCGAAAGTTTCAAATTGTTTCTTTATGTATTCCACAGCTGCGGCCTCGGCTGGTGTACCAGCAACACGAGGTTCCTTTGAAAGCTTTGCAATATGATTGTAAATGTTCTCTACCTTAATTCGTTTAACAATCTTGTTATCAAACGCCTGATCTGATTGCAGATTTACCCCTTGTAGCGGTGCTGCCCATACAGCTGTTCCCCCCAAGGAAAGACTAGCTGCCAGTAAAATCGATAAGGATGTTTTTCGTATCAACTATGATACCTCCCTCTTTTTTCATAATTCTCAAAATCTATAACTTACATAAAAATACTAAATGTATCTCTATAGTTTGTCTAATATAAATTATCGTAAAATTCAGACATTTACCGCAAGATTACTTGCTAGCTTAGCGTACCTTTTCTCTAAATGTCGAAACGAGAAAAAATAAGGAGTGAAATCGTTATGAATTCACGCCCTTATCTTTTGTTTAATAGAAACTTGGAGAAGGATCGAGACTGCTGAAAAAGTCTACAATGGGATTCTTTTGATAGCTTTCTGAAACAAGTCTTTTATTGACTACATCAGAAGTTATCTTGTCCTAGCTGTCAGAATCAATCAGAATGAGTACCCATTATTTAACAGATACTTTGATTATAACCTTCTACACGACAGTATGAAATCTTTATTCTGACAGATTCTTCAGCTTCGGATTTGTCTTGGTCAGAATGGGCCCCCCATAACCTCTATTTCACCGGTTCAGTATGGTTCTCCTGTTTTTCTAATACAAAATAGAATTTATCCCTGCGTTTCCAACCCTCACTTCTTTCGATTAAAAACAATTCTCCCTGCAACAACTGTTTTAACTGCCTTGGCTTCAAGCATTTCCTCTGATGTCCCTTTAAATAAATCTCGGTCAAAAATAGAGAAATCTGCAACATACCCTGGTTTAATCAGCCCGCGTTCATGTTCTTTACAAATGGCTTGTGCACTCCCTACTGTATAGGCGCGAACTGCCTCAAAGCGGGATAATTTTTGTTCAGGAAGATAGCCATTATGATCTTCGCCAGGTTTTTTCCTCTCAACTGCAGCATAAATGGTTGATATTGGATTAATTTCTTCTACTGGCGCATCTGTTCCTAAAGCACACATAATCCCTTTGTCTAATAGGGTTTTCCATGCATAAGCATAGTCAAGACGGTCATTACCTAGTCGTTTCACTACCCATGGGAAATCAGATGGGACAAACAAAGGCTGGATATCGACCACAACCGGTAATTTGGCCATTCGTTCGACTAAATCTTCACGCAGTACGCAGGCGTGAATGAGACGGTCTCTTTTTCCACTTGGAGCTGGATATTTTTCTAATAATGTAAGTATTTGTTCAGCCCCAGCATCCCCAATGATATGAACAGCAACAGCCTCATGATAGTGACGAGCCAGCTTAACTAGCTCTTCTAGCTCCTGATTTGTTTGAATTAATAGTCCTTTATTATTTGGGTTATCTGAGTAAGGTTCCGATAGAGCAGCCGTCGAACCGCCTAAGGCTCCATCTGTAAAAATTTTCATCGCACCTGGTTCCACAAACGGTTCATCAAATGGCACATGATCTTCCATCATCTCTTTGAAAACGGCATTATGGCGTAATAGATTCACACGAAAATGATGCTTTTCTCCAACCGTGCGCAAAAAGGCGGTTAATGGATTGGTGTAATGACCAAAATAATGCATATCCTCGGTGTGCCCACCTGTTAACCCTTTTGCTAGCATATCGTCAATGCAAAGATTGAGTTCATTGACTAAACCTTGAACATACCCTTCCCCAACTCTTGGAATCGCATTTGTTACGGTATTCATGGCATTATCAAATAGTAAACCATTTAATTTCCCTTCGCTATCTCGTCCGATTTCACCACCTCCAGGAGATGGTGAATCTTGATTGACCCCGCCTGCTTCAAGGGCTGCACTATTTCCTAAAATCACATGATGACAAACTCTTGTTAGAAGGATGGGTTCTTTGCGAATATCATCCAGCTCCTTTATGGTTGGAATTCTGCCATTTGAAAAGTTATTTTCATTCCAGCCTTCGCCAAACAACCATTTATCCTCGGGAGTTGATGCTGCCGCTTCTTTAATCATTTCTAGCATTTCCTCGGCTGAAGCTGCCTTCGCTAAATCCAGCCGTATTAACTTCTCTCCTTGAAAAATCATATGCAGATGACTATCAACGAAACCCGGATACATGGCAGCACCCTGAAGGTCAATCTTTATATCAGCTTGTTCACTTAATTCCTCAAGGTGACCAACAGCCGTAATTTTGTCATCCTCTATCAGTACTGCTTCAACCGTTTCGTTTTCTTTTTCCATTGTATAGATGGTTCCACCATACCAAAGTTGTTTCATTTACAGCTTCCTTTCCCTATACAAAATGCTTTTTGTTCGAAATATACATTCCTACTTTAAAGTATATGGTAAGATTTAGATACTACATACTAAAGGAGGTCTAAAATGGCAGTTATAACAGCCAGTGTCTTTTCCATCCTCATCATATTTATGACGATCTATTCTATGATAAAAGTCTTTATCATCGCTAAAAAGAGAAATGAAATATCCCTTCAGAAGTCCATCATTTATTCAGCTCTATCCATTACTGTTGGTTTTATCGTTGCTTCCATTCTGCCTTTTGGTTATCAACTAGTATTTGATTATGTATTATCCGTTATTTAAGAGAATTAAGATTCAAATAAACACAGTTGTTGATTTCCGTTCCAGGCACTTCGCTTTCCGCGGGCGACCGCCGAGCCTCCTCGGCACTACGTGTCTGCGGGGTCTCGACTGTCTCGCTTCTCCTGCAGGACATTGAATTACTTCCTCGAATCCGCCCACGCACGAGAAAATTCGATAGAATTTTCGAGGAGTCTTCGTACCTTCCACTTCAATCAACAAGTGCCTAAAATAAAGTTCTTTAACAAAGCCAAAAATTATTGGAGCATATAGAAATATATAGAACATCTGAATCTATAAATTCATATATAAATGATTCACAAACTATACACTTTTTCTATACATGAGCTGTGCTATACTACTATCAAGAACTAAATTGTGAAGTACATCACAAATTTAGATTCTTATTAACTAACGAGGTGAGAAACCATGCAAATTTCAATGTCTGATAAAGTAGTACAATGGTACAAAGAGGACCTATCATTAACTGAGGGCGATTTTGTAAGATTTTATGTCCGATATGGCGGTTTCAACTCGTTTATCAAAGGGTTTTCTTTGGGAATTGATCGAGATACACCTGAGCAGTCCCAAGTTCGAATGGAGAAGGATGGAATTACCTTCTATATCGAGGATAATGATACGTGGTATTTTGATGATAAAGATCTAGTTATTGACTTCAATGAACAATTAAAAGAGCCTGAATTTACACAAGGAATGTAAGATAAAGTGCCAGGCACCATCCAATTTTTGGATGGTGCCTGGCACTTTTAATTAATCTACTTTTCTTAATTCCAAATCCTGTTGTTTAGAGAATTCTCGTAAACTGCTGCTTATTTTTCCATGTAGGAAGTAATAAACAATCAACCCTGCAAGAGCAAAAATAGAGCTATAAAAATATAAGGAGTTGTATCCTATTTTTGCTCCAAGAATCCCAACGATTACAGAACCAATTCCGATTCCTAAGTCCATAGTGGAGTAAAATGTAGCAGTGGCCGCACCCCTTCTTTCCGGACGTGCAATGGCAATGGCAATGGTTTGGATGGTTGGAAAGATGGTCCCCCAGCCAAGCCCGATAAATGCTGCAGACAATAGGAACATAAATGCACCTGTAGCTTGGCTTAATAGGAACATACCAATTGCAAAGCTTATGATAGATGGGACCATGATAACATTTGCTCCGTACTGATCAAACCATCGACCTGTAAATGGCCTTGAAATGATCAGTGCAACGACATAGACAATGAAGAAATAGCTTGCAACCTCCGTCAATTGAAGCTCCTTCGCATAAACGGACACAAACGAAACAATCGATGCATACACGATGGCAAAAAAGAAGCAAACAAGTGAAACACGTAAGGCAGAGACTTCAATTAGCTCTTTTACGTTAAATCCTTTCTTCACTACCTCTTCAGCTGCTGACTTTTTCGCCTCTTTAGGTATAGAAATAAGAAGCCCTGTTAACACTCCGATAATGACACTAGCGAAACTTATCGCAAACATCGTGGTTGTTCCCCATTTGTTAATAGCAAGCAGTCCCAAAAACGGACCTAAAGCCATGGACATATTCAGCATTAAGCCATAATAACCCATCCCTTCCCCTTTCCGATGTTGAGGGATGAGATTCGCAACAATCGTTCCTGTTGTTGTGGTAATCATACCAAATGCTATACCGTGAATCACGCGTAGAATCATTAAACTTTCAAATGAACTTGTGAAAAAATACACAAAAGCAACAGCCAAATAAGCTAAAAGTGAAACGAGAAAAACCTTTTTTAAACCAATGGATTCAATCCATTTTCCCGCAATTGGCCTAATGAAAATTGCCGCCATATAAAACACCAAGACAAGTAAACCCGCTTGTGCAGAATTACCCTGTAAATCCTGAATTAGATATATTGGTAAGGTCACAAGCAAATAATAATAGTTTAGAAACATAAAAAAAGTAGTGAGACAGACGAATATATAATCTTTCGTCCATAGTCGATTTACCAATGTAATTCCTCCCCGTTCAAACATGTTACTCATCATCTTATCATGAATTCAAATATATTTAAATAATGTTATTAGTGTATTAATAGTGTAAAGGAGCACAAAGAATCCAAACATAGCAAAATGTAAGGCTATCAGAAACTACAAATAAAAAACAGACATGCCTTGAGGGCATATCTGTTTTTTACTCATCTTGAGCTATTTCCATCGATTTCAAGCTGTTTCCCATTCTTGATCTAACCGAAGATTTGTGACGATGATTGAATCTGGCATTAATGGATGACGGCGGATTTTTTCCACATTATCCTGTCTATCTTCTATTATTCTATGACTTCCCTCAATCCATTCTCTAATTGTTCCTTCTTGAAATTCTGGATTGCCATGGCTGAAAAGATAGTCCAATATACTATTACTATTTTGCATATCTAAACGGTTATCTATCATACTTAGAATACTTTCCGAATGATTTCTTTTCCCACTCTGGTCAACGATCACTATTTCTTCAATATCCTTTTGATAGACATAGAGTAGAATATCCCTCATTAAATCACCGAAGGGTTCTATTCGGTCTAATTCATCACTTTCTATCATGTGGATCTCTTCGGGAAGAAGTTGATATTTTTCTTTGACATATTCAATATTTACGTTCTGTTCCATTCCGACTACGAATAGTACCTTTTTATTCTCTTCTAAATACATCAAATCTCCCCCCATGAATCATTATTTTTTACCAAAATACCTGTATATGTATAGACATTGAAACAGACTTTAACCTAATTGATGCTGTAAATCACCTGAAAGTTTAAAGACCATGATTCGTTCTCCGGTTTGAGTACTTAAATCGGTATAAAAACTCAACACCTCAAAACCTGTTGCTGTAAGGATGATTTCCTTTAATTCATCTACACCAGATTCCACTAAGCTGTTTCGACTCTCTTTAACCGATAACAGCCCCTCTTTGTCTTTACATAAGGAATATTCAGCAGGTGTTAAGATTCCGCGTAGACTGACAATGATCATATCTCGTAAAATATCCGATTTAACAGAAACCGAACCTCTTCCGAGATAATGCTTTTCCCAATGAGTTAGGGCTTTGCTTATGTCTGCTTCAAGAGCTCCTTTTGTTTTATCCATAAATCCTCCACTTTCCTTTTTCAAAATAAAAATAATATCTTTTTATATCATATTGCGTACGAACATATTTTCCAACTGGGTAAGCATTTAAGACCAGCTTACCCAGTTACCTGCCTCATCAATCGATGATAGACGAATCCAGCCGTTTTGGACCTTTTGATGAAAGGCATGATCCTGCTTTAATAGTTTTTCTACATACTCTTTAGGTGCTTGGATCAACACTAACAATCGTAATGGGACATGATAGAGCTCATGATCGGAACTCATAACAGTTTGCCAAGGAAGTCCAGGTAATAGGTCACTGGAGTTCCCCTGCATCACACCAATGCCGGACGTAACGGTTTGGGTTCTTTTATTCCCGCTTCCATAGTAATGTGGTGCAACAGTGGATGCATAGTATTGCAGGTTAATCCATTGTGTGACCGTTGCAGGTCCTTTTATAATATTGCCAAGAATCGTACCATTCTTATCCTTCTGCCAGTCATAGTTATGGAGAAAAGCTCTTCCCTCTAAATTGCACTGCTCGGTGAGCTGACGATTTCCAATGATAAAGGCAGCATTTCGTGCAAGTCCCCACTCCGGCCTTACCTCGCTCCAGTCTTCAGCAAACCGCTCAGCCTCAAGCGTCGGATTCTTGCCTTTATATCCTATATTTGGAAGATCCATCATTCGCTCGGCGCTGGCTTCCTCTCTCACTTTCGGTAATACAGCTTGGAGCTGATCAAATGCATGATTCGCTTTCTCTGAAAGCTCCGGGACATAAATCGGGCGCAATTCATCAGTGGATGTGACATGCTCGGCAGCGATAAAAACCGTGTCAGCTGGAATGTTAATCCCTTCCATGCTTAGTGCCTGCCTTACTTCACGAAGATTACACAATGAAGCTAAGACCCGCGCATTAAATTCACTGGATGTTCCCCCACATGCACCACAGTCAAGAGAAGAAGCATATGGATTATTCGTGCTGTGACTTCCGTGCCCACAAATCACCACTAGCGGAGCGAAATTCTCTGTCAGTCCCATCATTTTCAATGCCTGACGTACATAGGTCACTTTTTCCTTATCAGTAAAGCCGGTAGCTAACTCTGCTGCAGTATGATCGATGTTGAGTGATAATTCCACATTTGGCTTACTAAGCCATTTTTCATTTGCTTTACGGAATGCGGCCCCTGCTTTTCTCGGAACAAAGCTTCGAGCTAACGTTTGGAAGGTCAGCCATGGGCCGCTTATTTCCGGCAGTACAAGGCTTGCAAGCACATGATGCTTCATGCCCTTAAACGTGTGGCTGGATGCATGTACCGCTCCCAATCGCTCCTGAAATTGTTCCACACCGGGCTCCCTTGAAAATTCTTTCACCTTCATTTGCGGTTTAAACATCACGGGCAGCGAAGGGTGACGATGCTCACTTCCAAGCTTGCACGTTTCAATTGGTAACCCGAAAAATCCAGCGGTTCCAAACGTCTCAAAAGGACCAGTTGCTTCGAGTTTTCGGCGAAAAGTCTCTGAACGCACATCGATACAAAAAACAACTTGTGCTAATGCAGATTGATTGTTACGTTCTGCTTCATGATCCAGATTTTCTGTAATCTTATTTTTCAACTGATCCTCGTATGATTTTTCCCATGCTTCGAGCCAAAGTCGATTGCGGAGAATCTTATCAAAACGATAGGCAAGAGTCAAACGGGCCTTTACGTCGGTTTGCGTCAATTGTGACCAACCCTGCAAAGGCATCTCCCCAAACAATGCCCAATCTGTAATAAGCTGCTCGATAAGCTCCTGATTCTCTACTTTTTGCTGTGGCAGTGGCAAATAAGGTTCAATGATTGCCCATTCCATGGAGAGCCGAACTGCCAAATATTCCATAAATAATGTGTTTTCTTTATCTGATTGCTGCGAACGCCAAAGCATCATTCCCGCCCAGCCAGGTAAGGCAAGTAAATGGGCTTCGAGATATTCTTGCATATGTGAATATGGAATTTCTAAAGCTAATAAGAAATACATGATAGCACGTTCAGGCTCACTAGGAATGGTTCCTAATTTTTTGCGCACAGAAGGCTGTAATGCTGGATCGTGTTGTACAAGCTCCTTCCAAGCATAATAGAAGCCTTTTTTTCGATTTGGCATGGACCAAACAGCCTGAGATTCATCTAAGTATAATTTACTCCACTTGATCATATGAGTATTGAGTGCTTTCGCAGCCTCCACTCTCCCTTGATTTTCGAGAAGCTGACTGCAGGTTTGGACTTCATGTTTTTCAATCATTTTCGGTCTAAAACGACTTAATTTCTTTGCCCAATTGTTTAATTCAGGTTTCGATAACGGAGCAGAGACAGAGGATGATTTAACTAATCCAAGTATAGCTTTGCAGTATTGCTCTTGAATATCCCTTGGTAATGGAAGATTCTGCTCATCAAGCCATTTTTGAAGTCCTATTTCTAGAAATTCCTCTTTAATCTCTCCACGAGACCAAGCTGTTTTGAACAAAGAATCATTTGGATACATATCCACATCCACTCGATCCTTTAGAAATCGAGCTGTTTTTTCAAAGGATTGATGCTCCATATTAGCCCATGGATGTCTTGCTGCAAACGCATTGAGTGGTCCTAACGGTACGATAACGCTGCTGGCTGTTTCCACGAGCTCTTTCACATTCAGATCGATGTCATGTGATCTTTTTTCAACATGTATTGGATTGGTTAATGTTAGAACTGAATTCATCATTTATTCCCTCCTTGTGACATGTATTGCGTTAGAAACTTCGGATGGCTTTCAACCACATCCTCATTTGGTTCACCTAACTTTACAAGCCATAGATAAAGCATCGTCCTACCTTTAAACGATCCCTTCTGAGCTAGCCCTAAACCGATCAGACTGCCTATCAATAGAATAATCAAAAGGAAAGGAATAGCCGGTACAGATGGCTGTATTCCTGATACAATCGTCTCATGTAACAGACGATGAAAGCCGGAATGAACCAGACTATATATAATGGCTCCTGCTACAAACAGGATAAAGCCTGCTATTCGTCCAATACGTCCTTGGCCATATACGATAAGCTGGAGCCAAGCGAGCGTCACGGAACAACCTAAGATGATACTACTAATCAATGTATAGGCCTCTTCGGGAGAGGTTGACCAATAACCAATCCCCGCAATGATTCCTACAATTAATCCAGAGCCTTTCGCTATAAAAGAAGTGGATTCTTTTGACTTCTTTTTTGCATGGCCATGCTGAATCGCAGAGCCGGCTTGCAGGAAAAGCGTCGATTTAAATAGACCATGTAAGATTGCATGAATAATTGCCGCTACATAGGCACCTAATGCACATTGAATCAGCATGAACCCCATCTGGGCGATCGTTGAACCGACCAGCTGTCGTTTATAATCTACCTGCACTAACATGATCCCCGTACCGATTAAGACGGATATGCCCGATAGAATCAGTAAAGGAATCTGGGCTAAGCTTGCGCTAAATAACGGTGCAAAAAGAGTTAACAGGATACCGCCTGCATTCACAATACCCGCATGCATGACGGCTGAAATAGGAGTCGGAGCTACAGCCGAATCTAATAGCCAGCGCTGGAAAGGCCATTGCCCAGCCGGAATCAAAACAGATAAGACTAAGAGCAGATTAATTATGGTCTTTTCCCAGGATGCGAATCCAGCCAAACTCTCTTCAGTCATCACCTGTGAAAGCTGCCAATGTCCGGTTGCTTGAGATAGCCATAGAACGACTGCCAGTAAGACAAGCCAGCTGAATGTAAATAGACGGCCCATCGTGACAGCAGCACGTTTCGCAACGATCCATTCTTTTTTTAGCCTAATAATTAATGTCAGCCCAAGAAGTGTCGTTCCCCAGCAGATTAATAGAAGACGAAGATCAGCACTAAGCCAGGCAAGAGACCCGGCAGTAGTCGTAAGTGTCAGAAGAGAAAAGTATTTTCGATAAGAGCGGTCACCAAGTAAGAAATGAACACAGTATCGCTGCACAATAAGCCCCATTGTCAAAACAAATACGGCCAAGAGCCAGGATAACGTATTAAATTGCCAAGGTCCCCATATCAAATGTTCTTTTTGAAAAATAAGAGCACACAAGGCAAGGATTGGAGGCACTGATATCACTCCAATATGTATCCGAACATAGTCCAAAGGCACCTTCGAAGATAATAGAAATATAGAGCTAATCAATGAAACTACGATAAAAATAAAAAATACGATTGGCCAAGAAACTAACATCGTGCTCCCTCCCCTCTTAAAGAATTGACCCCTACTTTTTCAAAGCCGCAATAACGGTATGCGAAATGATTCATGTTTGCAACTTCCCTTCCAGCACGCACTTTTTTTAAACAAATCTTAGTAAAAGAATAATGTTGATTTTGGCCACTTGTTGATTGTAGTGGAAGGCACGAAGACCCCTGCGGTCGCCCGCGGAAAGCGTCGTTTCTTGAACGGAAATCAACAATAATGTTCAGCGCCAAAAACAAAAAAACCGACAACTTCAATGATTTAATAGTCAGATTTGACCATTAAACATGGAAAATTGTCGGTTTACTATCAACTAGCCCACTCTAGGCTTTTATAAGTCTACCTAAATATGTAATTCAAATAGGTGAATACACCTGTTATACCTTCATTAATTTAAATATCGATTTATTTTTTCATCTAGTCAACTACAAATGATTAACTATATGCTAAAATAATCGTATATTTATAGGAATCGTCTATTGTTTTTACTTAGCAGTAATATTACTCTTTTTCAAACATTCTGTCAAGTATATATTAAACTTTAGTTTAATTTTCCTTAACGGGGACAGGGTTGTCCCCGTTCACTGATATAGACAAAATATTGGAACAGTGTCCCCTTTTGCTTTTACAATCAAAACAAAGAAATCATTTAACATCGAACCTTACTAGCTGAGAGTGCTGCATGGTCAGCTATGACTGTAACAAACGGATGTATCTTTAATACAGATGCAGGATTTTTCTCTGTTATTTCACCTTCAAGCAGTTGAGCTAAAGCCTCGCTCTTATTTTCGCCTGAAACAAGAAGCAGAATCTCCTTAGCCTTCAGGATGGTAGCAATCCCCATTGAAATCGCCTTAGTTGGTACTTGTTCCAGACTCGAAAAATACCTAGCATTGGCTTTTCTTGTAGATGGTGTCAACTCAACTACATGTGTCTTCGAGTCAAAGGGTGTACCAGGTTCATTAAACCCGATATGTCCATTACTTCCAATTCCAAGCAGCTGCAGGTCGATTCCGCCGTGGTCTATCAGCAGTTTTTCATAATCAAGGCATTCCTGCTCTATATCGAGGACATGACCGCGTGGAACATACGTGTTTGATTTCTGAATATCAATATGGTCAAACAGCTTTTTATTCATGAAATAGCGATAGCTGTTCAAATGATCTCCTGCAAGTCCAACATACTCATCAAGGTTAAATGTTGTCACATGACGATATGATGTATAATTTTGCCTGTGATCTTCAATTAAATTGCGATAGGTACCTTCTGGCGTACCCCCTGTAGCCAGTCCGAGAGTGATTTTTTTGGATATACGCACTTTATGAGCAAGATAATCTGCAGCCCTTGCACTCATTTCCTGATATCCCTTTACTTCAATCAATTTCATGTCCATTTTCCTCCCTTTTATAAACAAGCGTCCCACGGCAAAACGTCATGACAACTTCCATATTCTCATCAAGAATAACGATATCTGCATCCTTCCCTTTTGCTATGCTTCCTTTCCGATCGAATACGTTTAATTGCTTTGCCGGATTCGTAGAGGCCATTCTAATCACTTCTTCAAGTGAACATCCTGTATAGTTCAATATATTTTTCGCGGCGGTCCCTAGTTTTAGAATACTTCCTGCAAGTGTTCCATCACTTAGAACAGCTTTACCATCTTGTACAGTAACGTCCTGCCCGCCTAAATCGTAGTGCCCGTTTTTTAAGCATTTTGCCCGCATAGAATCCGTAATTAAAATGAGACCGTGGCTTCCTTTTTGCTTAAAGGCAAGCTTCACCATTTCAGGGCGTACATGAACTCCATCAACAATGATTTCCGCCTTCAGTTCATCATGTAAGAAGGCTGCTCCGACGACACCAGGTTCTCGATGGTGCAATCCTCTCATCTGATTAAACAGATGTGTAACATGATTGGCCCCCGCCTTAATAGCTTCCATGACCTCTTCATAGACCGCATCCGAGTGCCCGATAGAAGCGACAACCCCTGTTTCTTTTAAATAACGCACCAGCTCAAGCCCTCCTGTTTGTTCAGGAGCTAAGGTTACGAGTTTAATTCCATTCTTTGCTAACGACTGCCATTTTTTAAATTGATCAATGTCAGGATCTACAATATGATCTTTTGGTTGTGCACCCGCATTTCTTGGATTGACAAATGGGCCTTCTAAATGAATGCCAAGGATTTCCGCTCTACCAGCCTTCTGCTGTCCGTTCATATAATGGCTTGCATTTGAAAGAGCCTTTTCAATTTCCGAACTGCTTTGTGTAATCGTCGTGGCTAAAAAGCTTGTTGTTCCTTCACCGGGAAGAGCTTTTGTCATAATGTCCAACGATTCACGGGTGGCGTCCATCACATCGGCTCCGTTGATTCCGTGAATGTGGACATCAATGAATCCGGGAACTGCTTTATATTTTGAAGGAAAAGTAATCTTCTCACCACAGGGCTCCTCTGCTGATAATTCCTCCAGTGGTCCAAACTCAATTATTTTTTGATCCTTCAGTTTTATATATCCGTTCTCTATTTTCCTTTTCTCAGAATAGATTTGAATACCTGTTAGTAAAATGAATTTATTAGATAGAGTCAATTTTATTCACCCTTTCAAACCGGTTAAAGCATCTCTATCGCTTCTCCAACTGCCATTAGGCTCTTCAACTTAAAGAGGATAGCAAATATACTATCCTCCAAGCATTTAATAAAAAAGGCCGTAATACAAAGATTACGTAAGCCTGTATTTAAATGTATTGGTTGACTGTTTCACCTTTTCAGCAGCGTCTCGTATTTTCTATCTTTCATTTCTTGCAGTGTAGGTAGACCAGTCATAGCGCCTTTTTTGGTAGTGGCCAGCCCTCCAGAAACACTTGCAAATCGGATAACTTCGACCATTTCCTGTTCTGTAAAATCTGTTAGGGATTTTGCCGATTCATTTATGGAATATAGGATCCCGGAAACAAAGGCATCACCTGCTCCGGTTGTATCAATCACTTTGCATGCTAATGCAGGAACGTTACCCATCTGACCCTTAAAACGATACAAACATCCATTTTCACCCAAGGTCACAAGAATAAGGGGTAAATCAGGTAATTGTGCCACACCATCTTCTAAATCGCTGCATCCTGTTAAGAAAATCAGTTCTTCCTCAGAAATCTTTAAAATATCCGCATGATTTAGTGTACCTAAGATAGTCTCCTTTGCCTTTTCACTAGTGTCCCACAAACCTAATCGAAGATTCGGATCATACGATACCAACATACCCATTTCCTTTGCCATCTCTATGGCCCGAAGTGTAGCAGATTTGGAAGGCTCACTGATTAGGGAAATCGATCCGAAATGTAAAATTTTATGTTGTTTAAATAGCGAAGGGTCTAATTCTTCTTTTTTTAAGAACCTGTCCGCACTCGGATTAATATAAAAGCTAAAGTCACGATCTCCGGAAGAGTCTAATGTAACAAACGTAACACCAGTCCTAGCTTCGTCCGTTAATGTCATGAATTCCGTATTCACTCCGTAATCCGTTAATGTCTTCAAAAGAAAGTGCCCCAGCACATCCTTGCCAACCTTGCCAAGGAATGTAGCTTTCCCTCCAAGCTTCGCAATTCCAACCGAAACATTAGCCGGTGCACCCCCGGGTGCTTTTTGATAGGTTTCATTATCTGAATCCAATGGGATAAAATCAATAAGTGCTTCTCCTATACAAATGACACCGTTCAACCTTTTCACCTCATTTAAAAATAATCCCATCATTCGCACTTAACCAAGGTCCCATTTTGTCAGCTTAAACTCCGCATCACCATGAATGATAATCGTATCATCCTTTGGATTTGGAAAATAACGGGTAGTAAAAACCTCTTCACCCTCATTAATGAAAATCTCTAAGGAAGAATGATCCATAAAAATTTGAAGCTTAGATAAAGAGGAGATTTTGCAGGTTCTTGTTTCTAAATCACCGGTCTTTAGATTTTTCCTTTGCAAGCTAACTTCATTTTTGTCCGAATCTAAAATGAAGCAGGCTTCATTTCGGAAAGTGATTTGAAAATGGCCTATTTCTATATTTAATAGTTCCAATAGTAATTCTGATGACTGACCCGCTTCTAAATGAACAGGGGTTCCTTTTAGCTTGTCTATTTTCACTTCCACCTTATCTTTTCGAAGCGTTTTTAATTCTTCCACTGGAGCTTGATAAACTTTGCCCTCTTTAAGCTGTAATACTCTTGGAATCGTTAAGGCATGCACCCAATGATTGGATATCGTCGGTTGAAAGATTTCCGTCTCATCTGTGATACCCATCCAGCCATAAAGAATGGTTCTCCCTAACTCATCTGTAAAGGTTTGCGGGGCATAAAAGTCAAAACCACGGTCTAACTCCGTAAAGGATCCATGCTGAAAGTTCAGGCTATCATAGTCTAATTTTCCAATAAAATACCCCGATTGAAACAAATTATTGTACAAATATCCGGAAGGCTCAAGTCCCTGTGGTGAAACCAGTAATACATCTTTTCCATTTAAATGAATCAGGTCTGGACATTCCCACATATAGCCAAAATCACCAATGCCATTCATTCCTGAGCCGGCAATTCTCCCTAACTCCTCCCAGTGATACAGGTCTTTCGAAGTGAACAAAACAGCAGATCCTTTTTCATCCAGGGTCTGAGCACCCAAAATCATATACCAGCACTCATCTTTCTTCCAAACCTTCGGGTCACGAAAATGGGCTGTATAATGTTTCGGAAGCCTGAGAATGGGGCCGTGTTTTTTAAAATGGATTCCATCTGAAGAAACTGCCAAGCATTGATAGGTTTCTCGTGTACCATCTTCTAGCTTTACATTTCCTGTATAAAAAAGATAAAGCTTTCCATCCGATTCGACTGCACTTCCAGAATAACAGCCGTTTCTGTCATACCATTCACTTGGAGCCAATGCGATGGGTTCCTCATGCCAATGAACCAGGTCTCTTGACGTATAGTGACCCCAAAACTTCGCACCATGCGAGGTTTCAAAAGGGTTCCACTGATAAAACACATGGTAAACTCCTTTATATTGAATTAATCCATTTGGATCATTTAACAATCCAACAGGCGGCATGAGATGATACGTTAATCGGTAAGGATCAGCCTTACTTTTATCCTTGTATTTTTCAACTTTATTGTAGGCCTTTTGAATAAGGAGACCTTTTGTTTCATTCATAGCTGAACCCCCTTGCTGCGTCTCAAAAGAAAAGGCAAGATTGAACTCGCCTTTCCCCTCTGCTATTGTTCAATTTCTTTCTTTTCCTTATCGGAGTATCCGAACATCCAAGTCAGGATAAAGGCTACAGCAATCGCAATGGCATTTACTAAAATATATTGAAGGATTTGTCCATTTAAATAAAGCAGAGCTCCAGGAATGACTGTAACCGCCATACCGGTTGCCTTAAGCCCAAGAATGGAGGCTGCAAATCCTCCTACTGCACCGCCAATCAGCCCCATAATAAATGGCTTTCCGTAACGAAGGTTAACGCCGAAAATGGCCGGTTCCGTAATTCCTAAAAAGGCTGAGAAAGATGATGGCAGGGCTAGTGCTTTTAATTTCGCGGACTTTGTCTTAAGTCCAACTGCTAGCGCTGCTCCCCCTTGGGCAGCAACTGCACATGTCACAATCGCGTTATAAGGGTTATTTTTAAACTCAGCCAGCAATTGAATCTCTAACATATTGAAAACATGGTGAACACCTGTTATAACAATCAGCTGATTCAATCCGCCGATTAATAATCCACTGATTCCAAACGGCCATGAAAGAACGTTTGTTGCCACGGATAGGATCCCTCGTTCCACTGTATGGAAGATTGGTCCAATGATTAATAATGATAAAACGATCATGATAAGAAGTGTCAAAAACGGCGTAACAATTAAATCCAGCGCTTCAGGTACACGTTTTCTAATCGCTCTTTCAAGCTTTGCTCCAATAATTCCGGCAATAAAGGCTGGTATGACAGATCCTTGATAACCAACAACAGGAATAAAGTCAAAGAAGCGAATAGCTTCAGCACTCCCCCCTGCAACAGCGTATGCATTCGGTAAAGCTGGAGAAACAAGCATTAGTCCCAGCACTAAACCAATAATCGGTGTTCCTCCAAAAACTCTAAAAGTTGACCATGCAACAAGAGCCGGCAAGAAAATAAAGGCTGTATCCGTCAACACTTGAGTAAATAGCAGGAAGTTTTGTGAAACAACTTCAGGACTCATACCGAAAAGCGCTAGGATTTGTTCCTGCATGACTAAGCCGCGGAGTCCCATAAATAGTCCAGTAGCTACAAGGACTGGGATAATCGGAACAAATACATCTCCAAAGGTTCGAATCGCACGCTGAAATTTTGAACCGCTCTTTACTGCCTCTTTTTTCAGATCAGATGTAGACTTTGTTTCTAAACCAAAACTGGATACCTCCTCATAAATTTTATTTACAGTACCGGTTCCAAAGATAATTTGGTATTGTCCAGAATTAAAGAAGGCTCCCTTTACCTTGCTAATCTGCTCTACTTGCTCCTGGTTGATTTTCTCCTTATCATTGACCATGACTCGAAGTCTTGTTGCACAATGGGCTACCGATTGAATATTTTCTCTGCCCCCGACTGCTTCAATAACGTTTTCCGCTATTTTACGATTTTCTGACATTGTATTTCACCCCTATTTGTTGTCTTTGGAATCGATTCCATATATCCGAAAAATATATAATTATGATTATCATTTGGAAGAATAACCATAATTATTCTTATACTACATAAGGAATCGATTACATACTAGTTAGATTAGATGTTAGTAAGTATTGTATTATAAAAACTGTTCTATTATGGAATCGATTCCATAATAGCGAAAAATAAAGTGTAATCGAATTCATATGTTGTGGAATCGATTACACACTGATTATATACTCGATCGTTCTAGAAGTCTATACCTAATCGTCCTAATTGTTTCGTGGTAATTTCCACCATTTATTTGCTCTAATAGTAAAGTGGCCGCTTCACGCCCTGCATCTTCAATAGAAAAATCAATTGTTGTTAAAGCTGGAGAAATAAATCTAGACAGCTCAGACCCTCCCATCCCTACAACGGCGATATCATTAGGTATGGACAAACCTATTTCTTTTATATATTGTAGAGCTCCAATAGCCAGCCGGTCTGTTACGGCAAGTACTGCAGTGGGCTTTTGTTTAGAACTATCCAAAATTTCCTTCATTCGTTGATAACCAGAATCTACGTTAAATTTCCCTATCTGAATCCAGCTTTTATCACAGGGTAAATGATTTTCTTTCATTGCATCTAAGTAACCCAATTTCCTCAAATATCCAACAGCGCGGTCCTTTTCGTTTACCCCGATAAATGCAATGTTTTTATGGCCCTTTTTAATTAAGAAATTTACCATATCTTTGGACGCTTGATAGTCATCAAAGAGTACATTGGCCAATCCTGAAATATATTGTCCAACTGTTACAAAAGGGATTTTCAGCTTAAAAATTTCTTCGATCAATGGCCGATTGATATTGGTCGCTGATAAAATAATGCCATCGACATGTCTGCTTTTCAACAGCTTTAAATATTCTATCTCTTTTTCTGAAACAAGATTTGTATTAGTAAGAAGAATTTGATAACCTTCTTTTGCAAAAATTTCATCCAACCCAGTTACAAGGCGGCTCGATGTTTCGGTACTAATTTTAGGAAGAATAACGCCAATAACCTTTGTCTTTTTGGTACGTAAGGCTTTGGCATTTTCACTAGGGATATACCCCGTCTCTTCAATTACCTTTTGTACTCTTTTTTTTGCTTCCTCACTAACGTAACCAGAATTATTTAGAACTCTGGAAACCGTTGTCCTCGATACATTTGCCCTTTCGGCTATTTCTTTAATGGTTATCATGTAAAAAATTCCCCCTGGGCAGCATTATTGTCATACAACCATTTTACACAAATTAGCAAAAAAGAAAATAGATAAGAACCTCCCTTATGAATCAGGCAGGATTTTGGCTGCCAGCTTATGACCATACCACACAATCCCGACACTAATTAGACCATATGGCAGGTTTTGTATCAAATCTAAATAGCTAATGATTGTTTCATTGATTAATCTGTAAAATAAGTAAATGGAATATGGTAAAGTAATCACTATGGCACTCCCCACCCCAAGTGCATAGGTTCCAAAAAACAAGGTTTGACCAACATGGGAAAAGATGTGAAGAAAAAATAAAGCATTTACCCCTAAAAATAACCCATAATAATTTTGTTCAACAGCAAGATAGGAAGCAATAATATATACAATAAATTGCATAAGAACTGGAATTGAAAATCTTGCGGCATTTGTTTTGGAAAGATCACGAAACACCTTTTTCATTCTTCCAGGCACCTTTGGTTCTAACCTCACATAGTTTTTTTTGAACCAAGTCTCCACAAAAATAATCTCTTCAAAATCATGCAACAGAAATGTAATTGGAAAAAGCCAAATTAAGGTATTCAGACTGATATGTGACTGAAGCCAATCCAGCATCGAACGATCCCCCTTTCAGAATATTTAAAACCTTGTTCCAAAGAAAGTATACTACACTTATCTTAAAACGGCAGGCACCACCCAAATTTTTACTGCTTGGGATCGTAAGCCTTCACAAGTAAAAGAGCGAACAACCTGATGTTCGCTCTTTTCCCTTCCTATGAATTATTCACCTTTAATTTCAACCCCAAATGTTCTTTTTCTAATAAAAATGTAACGAGGAGGCTTCCAATAATCGCCCATAGTGGTGCACTAATGTTAAAGAAATTTACTCCTGACATGCCAATGATCAATGCAAAGAAGGCACCCATTTGAAATTTACTGTCAGAAAAAGCGGTTTTAAGTGAATTAATTAGAACACCCAGCATCGCCAGCCCTGCAATCACCGTTACAATCACGCCAGGCATGGCGGTGACAAAAGGAACGACAAGTGAGGCTAGAAGCCCATATAGCGCATAGATCACACCATTTAAAAACCCGGCCGCATACCGAACCTCCATCTCCCCAACCTCTTTAGAAGCATTTATCGCGGTTGCCGGTCCTGCGATATTGATCGCATGTGCACCAAAGAAGGAGGCAATCACGCCGATTGCCGAACCGGAAATAGCCATGGCATTATTCGGCGGTTTGTAGCCTTGCGCCATCGGCACACCAGATGCCTGAGCGTTTTCAGAGCAGATGATCAATAATGCAAGTGGAATACTAATTGATACAATGGCATCTATACTAAAGCTCGGCAGGATTATCTGTGGAAGGATAAACGAAAATCCAGTCTCCGGAAATTGGAATGCATCCATAAAGAAGGCTAATGAAATAGCCACCACTAAGGCAGATAATACAGGCGGCACCTTTTTGAAAAAGCGTGATGAAAGTAAAAATGCAAAAATCGCTGAACCTGCAAGTAAAGGTGAGATTGTAATAGATGTGATCATATCAATCGCAAAACGGATCATCACACCGACAATCATTCCCATAACAATGGGCAGGGGCATCCACTTCATCAGCTTGTCAATCAGTCCAGATAAACCGAGGATAATGACAAGAATATTGGCAATAATATAAGCTCCAATCGCCTCATTCAATGAAAAATGAGTTAAGGATCCCGCCACTAAAACCGTCCCAGCAATCGTATAGGCCCCCGTTATCGGCTGGCGGTACTTTAATGCGAGATACATACCAAGCAGCCCGCTGAAAAAGTAAACTGCGAACAACCAGCTAATGGTCTGTTCATAGGTAAGCCCTCCGCTCGTGGCAGCACCAATCACAATTAAGGCAGGTCCTGTACTTCCAAAAATGGAAGCCACTAGCGCAGAACTAATCGTATTCATATTAATGGTATGACGTAAGTCTTTCATATTTGTCAGGAATTGGTTCTCCCGCATGCTAAGTTCCTCCTCAACTATTTGGTGTATTTTCCTTGTTTCGCTTTGAAGATTTCCAATATTCCGTCATTCGAGCTTATATAATCAGAGCTCTAACGCTTTTAATGTAAAATTCATTTACGAAACGATACGTTCTGTTTTATATTATAAATTAAAAGAAAATTTTTACAATATAAATATTTTTTTATTTTCACTGTGTTTATAGAGAAATATTGTTTACAATTACAGTAATTCGTTGAGCATCGGACCTATATTTTTAGAAGCGAGGAATGAAAATGACTGAACATAAACAATCTAAACTGCAATCACCAGGAAGACCACGTAGTGAGGCATCTAAAACCGCAATTCTCAATGCAACCGTTGAATTATTAGAGGAATCAGGCTATGAAGCATTGACCATTGAAGCGATTGCCGCACGCGCAGGTGTTGGAAAATCAACGATCTATCGCTGGTGGTCAAACAAATCCTTTGTCGTTTTTGAGGCTTTCCTTGTATCGACTGAATCGACTCTATTCTTTCTGGAGGATGTGACACTTCGTGGAAATTTCCGCCAGCAGCTTAATAGCCTTGCCACAACGTTGAACAGCGCTCTTGGAAGAACCGTTGTCGGGCTTGTAGCGGGAAGCGGGGATGACTCAGAAATCGCTGCTGCCTTTCACAACGACTTTCTTAAATCCCGTCGGGAGGATGCGATTCGAGTCATTGAGCGTGCTATTACGAAAGGTGAAATCCAATACACAACGAACTTGGATATCATAGCGGATATGTTTTACGGGCCTGTGTATTACCGACTGCTAATTCAAAAGAAGATTGTTGATGCAACGTTTATTGATACATTAGTAGATCAAGTGATGAAAAGTTTAGGTGCTCTTAAGTGATTCCCCGACCGATGGTATCGGGTTCTCTTTCATGGTGTGCATAACATTAAACGGAAGAATTCCGCTTAAATTAGGAAATACCCATATTTCCCCATAAATAAAGGAGGTTTTTCCGTTTATATGATCCAATTCTTCAGATTTTGTCTAATTTAGAGCAGCTAATCGGAATTTCTCCGCTTATATATGCCTCTTAAGCCTCCCCTCGACTCATTACACGGAAATTCTCCGCCTATGAATTCGGGTTCTCTTTTGAAGCAAAAACATATCAAATAACTTAAGAAAACGCATGGTGATACCTAAGTATGACTTTGGATGAACTTCAGACCCTTATCCCTCGATAGAAAAAATTGATGAATAGGATTAGCAAAAGGCTAATACATATTTTTATAGCCTTTTATAAAAGAGGGATGACGATGGACGAATCTACTGTCCCATTTTTATCAAGCATTTCTACCTTTTCAAATACTGGAGTTTATGAAAGAGAACTGAAAAGAGATTTATTGCGATTAGTACCTGCTTTAGAGGAGTACATTAATGTAAAATTGAATCTAGAAGAATTAGTGTGGAAATCCTTTATCAGTCATTTGACCAGATTGCTGGAGCGTATATATGACAACAAGCTTATTCAAGGGGAGCCACAAAGAATGAATACGGAGGTCAGATATGCATTTCACCTTCATCATAAAGCAATCCAAACAATATTTAATCATGTAATTTCTGATAAAAAATTAGAATTAACCTTAATCGAGATGTATTTTTTAGTTCTTTATTTTCTTCGTTTAAAAACAGAATCAAGTTAAACATTCCATGTCCCAAATAAAAAGAGACCTCATGAATTCGCCATCGAATCACAAGATCTCTTACAATAAGTTTATTTTCATTCTTCGTATTTCCTTTCAATTTATCTTTTTTGTTTTACACTCTTTAAATTGAGTCTGATTACGAAGGTTCATTTGCTTGATTAGGTACGCAAGATACTCATTTAAATCAAATTGATTATCCTTAATAAAGTGTTTTAATAATGGTTTACTTTTTTTCATCTTCTCCTCCTTCCCCCAGCAAACACCAATTTATGTCTTAGCCCGATATTATTATTTTATGGTAATAGCCCCGCCTTCGCTATGATACCAAAATGGCCACGCACGCCATTTCCCTGTAATCATTATATTCGCAAACGCTTACATTACTCAAGAATTTCCGTACATCATGTTTCGACAGCCTCTTTCTACAAGGTTTGAAGGAGAGCCATCCGGCGCATGTGCTAACAACAGAAGAAGGCAAACAGGAATATCCAACGGACAACCACCATAGGTATTATGAAGACGAAGACTTTTGTATTTAAAAATGAGGTGGTAAGGATTTTTGCTAGAATAGCAGCTTTGGTGATTGGGAGCATTCTGCTTGCCATTGGAATTAATGGATTTTTAGTCCCACATCAATTGCTGGACGGAGGAATTATTGGAATAGCGCTTATTCTTCACTATTATTTTGATTTTCACGCTGGACTATGGTCTGCCTTATTAAGCATCCCTTTAATCATTTATGCTTGGATAAAGGATCGTAAACAGTTTCACGGCAGCTTTTACGGGATGATTGTAACGGCAGTTTTTATTGATTTACTGGCTCCGTTTCAATTTTCCCTTCCAATTTGGCTGAGTGCCATTCTAGGCGGTGCGATTTGTGGGATTGGTGTTGGCTTGATGCTTCGATATAAGACAAGTACTGGCGGTACAGATTTAATCGCCTATTTCATTGCGAAAGCAACACCGCTAAATATTGGATTTCTTATTGCCCTAATGGATGGATTAATCGTACTACTGGGCTATCAAACATTGGGACTACAAAGTGTTGTTTTCTCATCGATTACCATATTAACTGCTGGCTTCCTTGCCTCATTATGTTATGAGGAATTTTAATGAGGCAAGGTAAGTTTATACGCAGGAAGTCACGTTTACTAAACCAAAAGAAACTAGTAACTTAGAATGATTTATAGGCAGGTTCCTACTTCCATCCCCCTGTTTCTTGTCATTATTCATTTACTTAACAACAAGCTCTTTATCCTCTAGCTCTGCCATATGAATGAACACAATTTTTCCATCATGATTTATATAAGCATCTAATTTATCTATGTTTTCGATGACATAGCTTTCTTTTTCTTCAAGTGTTTTAAGCTCTATTAAATTATTACGAGGAGATTCATCACCATTTGTATTAATTGTATCGATAAAAAAGTCTATACTCATGAAGCTTCTTTCTTCCTCTGGTTTGCTCTCATTTATTTTCACTTGCCTATTAATTCCTTCTATCAGTTTTTGGGGATCAAAATGATATTTCTCTAGTAATTCCTTCGTACTAACCTCTTGATCTTTTTCTATATCATAATTCACAACATGTATGCCGCCCGGACCTGGCTTTTTAATGTCCATCACGACTGATATGATCCCATCATTTAAATAGGCCTTTGATTCTATAAAAATAGTTAAATTTTGGCCATCTCCGATTCGTTCTTCCATGTCCTTTTCCAAGCTTAAAAACGTTTCATTTATTTTTTGTGCTCCCGGTTTATCGATAAGGATGATAGGTACCTCATATATATATCTTACCTTTTCACCATTTGGGGCAATACCTTCTTGATTTACAGCCTCTTTTATTTCTACAAGGTCGTAAATATCTTTCTTTTCTTCAACTGCTTCATTCTCTTCCGTGCTAGTTGTTTCATTCACCTTTTTGCCTTCCTCACAGCTAACTAATAAGGAAAAGGCCAATACGAACAGCAGTAATATCATTATTTTTCTTTTCATTTTGCAGCCCTCCCATAAATTAATTGCTTTCAAACTTTCTCACCATGAAAAAGAGTCCCCCTCTTTATCATAACTGAATGGTTTTATAATCCGCTGGAATATTCCGACATTTTCGTGTACAACGTTACTAACGGCTATTTACTATTGGAGGTTTACAAAAATTTTTCACAGTTAATGAACCTTATGGCTTCCTCGTTTGTATAGTTAGCAAAGAAGAATGATGGGGGATGTTTAGATTGGATACTGGTTGGATTGTTTCACTTATTGTTGCAGGTGTGCTAATGATTTTTATTTTGGCGATTGCGATTCCAATGGATCGTAAGCATATTGTCCGGGAAAATGGTAAAATCAATTATAAGAAAACAAAAATATTTTTGAGATGGAACGTTTTTGATACTCTTACAATTGGTCTTGCCGCCTATTCCATTATCTGTGTGCAGGCTCTAAATTTTTTAGTCTCCAGTGGGGAAAATGTTGAAAATGTTTTTGTCCAATTTTTTACAAATCAAGCACAGGTTTGGACACTTGTATCGATGCTTTACTTAATTTCTAGGGTATCTATGACGTTAAAGGCGATAAAGGAACGCTGGGGCGATGAGATTGAATGAACGTGAAGATGAGTTAATGGTCGCATACCAAAATGGTGATAACCAGGCTTTGGAAGGAATCTATACCCTATTAAAAGAGCCGCTTTATTCATTTATTTTTCGCTACACACGGGATGAGCAGTTCAGCATAGATATTGTTCAGGATACGTTTGTGAAGCTGCAGCGTTATAAGAGCGATTATCATCCTAACAAAGGAAAGCTGAAGTCCTATCTCTTTCAAATTGCCTATCGCTTAATGGTTACAAAGCTGAACCGGCGCAGTAAATGGAGAAGCCTTTTGCCCTTTCTTGCACAAGTTAAGCAGGATGATTTCCATCATTCAGACCGGATAACCGTTCGAGAGGCTGTTGCAAAGCTCCCTGAAATACAGCGTGCTGTTGTCATCCTGTTCTATTATCACGACATGCCTCAAGAGGAAATCGCCAATATCCTTGGGATTCCAAAAGGGACGGTTAAATCAAGATTGCACATGGCGATGAAAAAATTAAAGGTAGAATTGGAGGGAGACGAATATGACGCAGGATCCCTTTGATAAGGATCAGCATCTAAGTAAGAGGATGGATGAATATCATGTGGAGATACCAGATTTTCCAATGAAGCCTAACAGGTGGATACGATTTATCAATCTCCTTGCTTCACCTGCAAAAGACCCGCTTGATCCACTTATTTCATCAACTGATGGGTTACTCTTGCTAAAGATTGCACCCATTATAACGACTGCTGCTATTGCATTAATTCAGACTATCCTTATTCTATAATAGGGAGGGCAAAGGGTACACATTTTAACGTCTACGTAATGTTTAGGGATTATTTGGGACTAGTCACATCCTTCTAGTCCCTTTTCGTTACTATTCAGATTGACCAATGTATATATGATTTAAAACCATTAGCCTATTCTACTATATTCCTCAACAAATAAAGATTAGTTACCAAGGCATCCCGATCACAATAAATAAAAGCCAGGCTAAACCTGGACCAATAGCAAAAAAAATGCCGGTGGTCATTAAGAGCTGCCTAAAGAATACTTTTTCTTTTATTCCTTGAACATTAGCAAGCAAAATGGCACCTGCGGAAGAAAGCGGACTTAAGTCAACAAGACTGGATGAGACCGAAATTGCTGATATGACATCGATCGATGATAATTGAGGATTCATAAGGATTGATTCTGCCATTGGAATAACAGAAGCCAGGTAAGCAGTTGTTGAGGAAAAAGCGGAAATAAATCCACTGACATACGAAACGGCAAGTGCTGCTAGAACAGGATTCCCCATTCCCGCAATAGAATCTGTCAGGTTAGCCATTACCCCTATCCTTTCCATCACTCGAACATATGTTAATATTCCTGTTACTAAAAGGATAACTCCCCATGGCATCGCTTTCAGAACATTAGATTGTTTACTAGGTGAAATGAAGGAAAGTACCAATCCTAAAAAAATGGCTATAATCCCTATATTCATACCGAACCCAATGGTTAAAATTCCTAGTACCGGGATCGCCACAAGACAACACCCTTTATAAAAATCTAATCCCGCTTTCCCTTTCTCTAACCAATCCTTTTCATTTATCCTTTCCATCGATGCGGCAACGTATATCATTGCCGTTGAATTCCTCCTACATATGCGAACTCCTCCAAGGAGAAAGAAGGAAAGAAATGCAATTATACCGAAATAGATGGAACAATTAAGTAGGAGTAATACTGGTGAGTATTCAAGACCTCTAGTCTGCATCCCACTATTGACAATGACACCAAAAATATTTAAGGGGGAGAACGAGCCCGCCTGCATCCCCATCATAATCATGATGCTAATCATGAGCTTGCTGATCTTACATTTATCGGCAATTTGTAAAGCAATGGGGGCTAACATCGTAACAACTGCAATGCCGAAGGTGCCAACACCCGCCAAAACCAAACTCAATGCAAACATGACCCAAGGGATTAACCCAATCTTCCCCTTTACCAATCGCAAACCAACAGCAGCAATCAAATCAAAGGCTCCGCTTTTTTGAATAAGGGCAAACATAAAGGTAATTCCCACTATGAGAATAAACAGATCTACAGGTAATGCACGAAAAACCTCGTCCAAACTAAGCCCATAAAAAAGTTTACCGACGATAAAAGCGGCGGCAAACCCTAAAATTCCAATATTGATTGGAAGGTTTGCCCCGATAAAATATATGACGAGCAGTGTAACAATGGCGATGACGGCTATGCTCATGAGCATCCCTCCCTTTTTGGTACAGAACATTGTATTACCAAAATGATTATATCAATTAATCTGAATATTATAATTATTTATAAGTATAAGATATAAAATCTAGTTTTGGTATACCTTTTTGCGCAATATAAATAAGGGTTGATTCTTCTGCTTCTAAAGCAGCGAAAATCAACCCTTGTTTAAGACAAACTATTCAGTATCAAATACTATAATTTAGCCTGTTAATCCAGCTCTCACGAACAGTCCATTCAATTCATTATTAGATCTCATAGTGATCGCTCGATAATCTCAACAATGTCCAATGTCTGCACCTGTGATTCGACCTCTTTGGCCTTCGTGCCGTCTGTAAGCATCGTTAAGCAGTATGGACAGTTACTGCCGATAATCGTTGGATTTGTGGCAAGTGCCATTTCCGTCCGGGTAATATTGATCCGTGTGCCTTCCTGCTCCTCCATCCACATCCGGCCACCGCCGGCACCGCAGCATAGTGCATCCTCACGGTTACGCTCCATTTCCAGAATCTCAATCCCGGGAATCATGCGGAGAATATGACGTGGAGCATCATACATACCGTTGTATCGCCCAATGTAGCAGGAGTCATGATAGGCCACTTTCTCCAGAACCTCCTTCCTCGGTTTCAAGCGCCCTTCCTTAATCAGTTGCAGGAGGTATTCAGTATGATGCAGTATCTCTGCCTCAAGGCCGAACTCCGGATATTCGTTCTTGAACGTGTTGAACGCATGCGGGTCCATCGTTACGATTTTCTTCACACCATGTGATTGAAACGTTTCAATATTCTGTACGCACAATTCTTGGAATAAATATTCATTCCCCAATCGGCGTACAGAATCGCCTGAATTTTTCTCTTCATTACCAAGGATCGCAAACTTTACACCTGCTTTATTCAACAGGCGGGCAAATGACTTCGTGATTTTTTGGCTTCTTGCATCGTATGAGCCCATCGATCCTACCCAATACAGAACCTCGAATTCGTCCGTTTCTCTTACCGTCTTAACAATGTCTTCCATTCCTTCCCGCCATTTGATGCGGTCTTTACGATTAAGGCCCCATGGGTTGTTCTGCCGTTCAATATTCTGCAAGTATCTTGAAGCATCTGCTGGCATTTCTCCCTTTGTCATAATTAAGTAACGGCGCATATCGATAATTTTGTCCACATGCTCATTCATTACCGGACATTGGTCCTCACAGTTTCGACACGTTGTACATGCCCAAAGTTCCTGATCTGTAATGACGTCACCGATCAACTGGTCCGCTAGAGCCTCTGATCCTGCCGCGGCTTGATTCACTCCGTTTCCGGGGAAAGCAAATGATGGCATCCACGGCGCCCTTGAGGTGACGGCCGCACCCTTCTCTGTCAAATGATCCCTCATCTTAATGATCAAATGCATCGGAGAAAGTATCTTTCCTGTTCCAGAGGCAGGACACATATTCGTACAACGTCCGCATTCAACGCAAGCATATAAGTCAACCAGCTGGTCGCGTCTAAAATCCTCAATCTTCCCTACCCCGAATTCCTCTACATTCTCATCCTCAAAATCGATTTTTCTTAAGCGCCCTGCTGGACCGGTCTTCTTTAAGAAGACATTAATAAGAGCAAACAATTCATGTGCCTGCTTGGACTGTGGTACAAAGACCATAAAGCTCATTACAGTCAGCATATGAACCCACCAAAACAAGTAGAAGAGAACAGTGCTGGCAGTCGTACCGATTCCAGAAAGAGCAGCTGCAATGACACCTGAGAAAGGAGCGTATTTGAAATTCGGTTCATCATTCAGCATCACCGTTTCAAAACCTAGTGTCAGTAGAATAGAAAGCGTCAGCACGGTCAAAGCCATATAGACAAAGGCTGCTTTTCCATCCCTCCTCCATTGAAGCCGCGTTAGCTTTTCCCCATAACGGCGGTATGAAGCATAAAGGATGGCAATAAGCATAAGAAATGTCGCCCATTCCTGTAAGAGACTGAAGTATTTGTGTGCGCTACCGAATGGAAACTCATAACCAGTGATAAATCCTTTTATTATAAGTTCAATGAGACCGATTTGGATAATAAAAAAACCATAGAATAAGATAAAATGGAAAAGGCCGCTTTTCTTGTCTTTAAACAATTTTCGCTGACCGAAGCCGTTTATTAATACACTGTTGATTCTCTCCTTGAAAGCAGGTTCAAATGCTGCCTTTTTTCCCATCTTAATAAACAAATATCGGCTGTACACAAGCTGGAAAAACAAATAGAAGGCATAGCTGGCAACAGCCAAAAATACCAGTAAATTAATTAATTTGACCATTGTTTATCATTCCTTTACTTTAAGAAGAAGCAAACAACATACGCCGGGACTTTGGCTGGAAATGAGGCACTGCGTATGTAAGACGCCATACCTTTTGGGGATAATTTAACAATCCTTTTATGTGAGGCAGATTTTTGACTCATCCCTTGAAGACTTATTTCAAACAGCTTTCAGCTTGTCAAAATAGTCGAATCGCTATTCGGCTTGATGAGTCAAAAATCACCCTATTGGTACACGATACTATTATTTGTCCCTTTCCTTTTTACTCAAATAGGCGTAACAAGTAAACTAGGAATATTTAATGTATCATAGACTGCTAATCGTTCTTTTAACTTGGGCTTTCCCTTTTCGAATACAACTTGATCGATATATTTCCCAGTATTGTAGACTTCTGTATTCCCATCTAATTTAGTTTGGAATACGACATAATTGGATTGAACATGGTAGACACCATTTGTCTCATCGACTAACAGACTGTTGCTGACGATATGACGGTAAAAATGGGCTTCAAAGATATTGGCATTTCTATGAGCGGAAATGCGGTCCTTTAACATGCCTTTACTTTTACAATAAACGAGTGCAGACGGTAGATTCCTGGCATAATTCTCTCTTGAGATGATTTTATAGGTACAATCTTCTGTAAAAAATTCAGGCCATTCCTCTAGCCGATCATCATCAATACAATGAATATACTGATCATTTAATTGTTGGATTTTTTCCTTAACCTCTGTCAAACCTAGCGTTTCCTGATTACTCATCCCAATTCCTCCTATCTATTAAATTCCCATTAACGTTCGATATTGCTTCCAAAAGCCACGAATAGATGTTTCCGTAATTCGGTAGTTTTCACTTTTTACATCTTTGCCTCCCATTTCAATGAAGGCCGTTTTCTCTCCATCTCGTACAATCGCTTTTTGCACCATTTCCCCAATGCCGCCATCCTCCAGCGAAACAAAGCCTGCCGGACCAACTAGGTTATTTTGCTTTAAGCGCATTTCAATCTGCTCATCGGTGTCGTCTTCATAACCGATAAACGTCCAGACAAGCTCACATTCCCCTGGGCCTTTTGGCAGCAATTGGCGTACAGCTAATGTATTATGAATTTGCTGCAGAATGACACCAGGGAAAATTGATTGAATCGCCAGTGTAATGCCATCCTCAAATTCATTCCACCCATCAAGTAAGGATGGATCGTCTAACGTATATTTGGAATAGGAGCGGACCTTTTCATCTTTATATACATTTTCATTCTCATTTTTATTGCCGAACGTATAGCTGACATGATGCATGCCACGTTCATCTAAATCAATGCCACCCTTTTGTGACAGTCGGTTAATGCCGAATGTTGTAAAGAAAAGATGTAGCAGGCTGGCATGATAGGAATCCTTTACATTTTCAAAATATAATTTCCAATTATTCTGCATTTTTTGACGCTGATAACCTAATATTTTAATAGGCCGTCCATTAAAGACACGCTGCAAATAATGACCCATTTTTTCGCCAATATATTGGTCAATCGGCTCTAGCGTTTCATCAAAGGTTCCAAATAGCATTCCGTGATAGTTTTCTACTCTGACCTTTGTCAAAGATAGCTTCTTTGTATCAAAATCATCCGGCATCCCGCCGTTTCCGTTGACTCCATTTTTAAATGGAACACCCTTCAAATTTCCTTTATCATCATACACCCATGCATGGTAAACACAGGTAAAATTCCGGGTATTTCCGCAGGAATCCATACATACGGTTGCGCCGCGATGGGCACAGCGGTTAACAAAGGCATTGAACGTACCATCTGTTGACCGTGTGACAACCACTGGTGTATCCCCGATAAAGGTCGTCTTATAATCATTCCGATTTGGCAGCTCTGCTTCTAAGCAAAGATAATTCCAGGTTGGACCGCGGAATATTTGCTTCTGCTCTTCATCATATACATTCTGATCTAAAAAAACTTGATAGGGAACTCTCGTAATTCCTTCCTCCGGCCACTTTAGGTTTAATTTCTGATTCTTTGTTGCAGATTCCATCCTTCACAACCCCTTTTCTATTTTAATAGAGTGCTGATAATCATTTATTGTGAAATATTGTGCCGCGATCCGTTCACGACTCACTTTCGTTCATCAGTGTCAATTGACCACTGTATTTTTTCCGTAATTCCGCCAGACGTCTGCCTGCTTCCCTCGCACCTTCTGCATATTCTTCCGGTACTTTCGTGTAAGGAGGACGGCTTGGACCTGCATTGATATATCCAGCTTCATTAATGCGGATTTTTTCCAGCTGAATATTGTACTTGGCAAACAATTTAAATTCTCCGTCTGGAAAAAAGGTCTGTGAGGCATGCTGCATGCCTTCTGTGATTTCCTGTGCCTTTTCCTCATCGCCAGTAAAAATACTACGTTTTAATTGAACAGCCGGCTGTGGTCCGCAGGAAGCGGCTCCGCTCCAGCAGGCTAAAATTTCAGCTGGTTTCGTTTTCCAGCCTTCATACCAATCCCGCTCCATCGGCAGCATTCTGATTTTTCCTTTTACAGCGTCTACATCATTCCAAAACGCTTGGCCAAGTGAGGTACATTTAGCTGCGATAATAGAAGGGATTTCAGCCAACTGGGCATAAACAGCTGAGCTAATCTTTCCTTTGAAAGCTACCGGATTGTCATAGACGATAATGCCCAGCTCCGGAACAGCTTCTGCCACATCACGGTAAAAGCTGACAATCGTATCATCATCACATTCACACCACATCGGACGGCCTAATAATAAGCCCGAAACGCCCTTTTCCTGAAATGCCTTCGCCCTTACAATGGTGTCCCTTGTATTTAATGTCGTCGCACCAGCATAGATAGGAACTCGGCCTTTGGCTGCTTCCACGACTGTTGCAACAAAGTTTAGATGCTCTTCCCATGTCAGTGTTGCGGCCTCGCCGAAAGTACCTGTTGTCATAATCGCATCGACGCCATCTTCAATCATACAATTGACAGCTCTTACCGTTTCTTCATAATCCACCGTATCTGCCGTGGTGATTTGATCTGCACCAGGTATGGCAGGAGTAGGGATAATCGCATAAATTCCTTTTACATCATGAACTGTCTCTCTCAAACTAAGGCACCCTCTTCCACTTTCATTTCAACAAAGCCCAGCCCTGTTACCCATTCCTTCACGTTTTCATATGCAATGACCTGACCTTGATTGGATAAAGAAGCACCAACCACTACAGACCAAGCACGAACCTCTTCTGCGCCATTACCGGCAGGGATGATTTCCTCATCGTTCATACAGGCAAATTCCTTTGCCCGGCCTGATTGAATCAAATCTAAGACGCGTCGGTCCCATTCTTCATTAACGGTTCCCATTTCTTTCGTACCGACCCAGTGTGACAAGCCGCCTGTCCCGAGAATGGCCACCCTTTCAAAGATTTCCTGCTCTTCAATTGCTTCTCGCAGTACTTTTCCAAATTCATAACATCGCTTCATGGACGGTAATGGCGGCGTAATCCCATTCAACACGACAGGGATGACCACAACTTCCTCTTCTCGCGGTTCCACAAAGTGCAATGGTTGAATGATTCCATGATCAAGAGCCAACTCACCCGCCATGGCCACATCAAAATGATTTTGATAAAGCCTAGACAGAAGGAAATGGGAAAATTCGAGTGATCCTTTATATTCCTTTTGTGGAATGCCAATCCATTTATCAAGCGGGCCTGAATAGCTTTCGGCCACACCTAAAGTAAAAGGAGGGATTAATTGTGGCGACAGGGTGCTCATATGCTCAGCAGATATAATAATAATCGCCTGCGGTTTTTTCTCTTCTAATATGACTCTGCATTGATCATATGCTTCTTGTACTTTTTCTCGCTTTTCGATGGGCGGAGCCGTTGGAATCGATGGAATTAACGGGCTGTGACTCATCGCAAGGGCAGCTACCAGTTTACTCATTCTTTTACCTCCAGATGTTTTTTTCACACTTTGTATCTATGATTCTCGCGACTTTAAGCTTTTTAACATTTCCGGAACTGGAACTTGATGAACGTCTTTGATTCTCATTAAAATAAGACCATTGACTCCATATTCTGTAAGTGCGGCAAAATCATTTTCTTGAACCATCCTTTGTTCCTGCTCGTTCAAGTGATATTCATTCATGACCTTTTCCCGATTCTCTACATATCTTTGCTTCACTTCCTCATTAACTGAAATGGCGTGAAACAGTTTATTAATCTCATAAGCAGACAAGCTCTTTCTCCCCCTTTCATTTGTCAGATTCGAGCAACACTCAGATTATATTTGAAGTTCAGTATTTTTCTTTTTTAATCGTTCTTGAAGTTCTGCATAATCAATCGAACCTTCTGATTCGCGAAAATTCAGCCCGAAGGTTTCCAGCAGCTTCGAATTTTCCACAAGGAACATTCGGACCGGCTCCTCCTGACTGCTGTTGTAATGCCTGTGCCAGACCATCGGCGGTGTATAAACAAAGTCACCTGTAGACCAATGATAGGTTTTATCACCAATCTCACTATAGCCCGTCCCTGACATCACATAATGAACGGATTCATGGTGATGACGCTGCATATCTGATGCGGTACCCGCTTCAATTTCCTGTAAAAAAATTTCAAAGCTCTTTACCGGTAATTGAAGCACAGGTCCTAAGCGAGAAGGATTTGTTTCCTTACCCGGACTGTACCAAGGTATTGCATCTGCATGAACGACGACATGTTCCCAATCATCCTCCGGCACCCTCGGTAATGGTTTCCGCTGCTCTGTAATCACTTTTCGAAATTCTGCTAATTTTTCATTATTCTCCATGCGCGTCCACTCCTTTAATTAGAAAAAGTTATGCAAGTTTTGTGTTCCGATCACGGCATGATCAGGATAGATGGTTCTTTTTGCGATTCTCCAATCATGGCCGTCTCTTTGTAAAATATCTACACGTTCACCTGTTAGTTGATCATTTATCGTTTGATTGCCTCGATTTCGAACAAATTGAAAATAGCTTTTCACTTCTAATTCGTTTTCATTCCTGCCCTTCTTGATTCGGACATGACTGATAAAATGGCGAGTGCGTGAAGGCGGATCATTGGACCATGCTGATTTCGTATACAAGCGGTCAACCCGCGTTTTCATTGTGGTATAATCATCTTCAAAATAGCTCATTTCATCAATAATATCCGATCCATTTGAGCTCTCACGTGTCACCCGCGCCGGCATGCGGTAGATAATATCTTCGGAAAGCAGCTGAAACCACGATTGATAATCTCTTGTATCCAGCAGTTCTGCTTCACGATAGTAAAACAAGGTAATTTCATTCTGTAATTCTAAATCAATGATATATTGATCCTGCTCCTGTATATTAACCATGAATGTACCTCCTCTTAATCAGGATTCCTTTGACAATAATTCCTGCCAATATTCATAAAAGCCTCTGTGTACTACATCTAGGAAGGTTGTCGGGTAAGCAATACCCGGTCCTGGAAAATCGTCAACTGGTTCTACGAAATCCAGCCCCATTAAATAATTCACAACATTATTAAAATGTAAGCTCTTATCTCGGGCAGTTACACCTTTGCTTGCGTCTGCAAGCCTTGTCCATAATTCAGTATCATCCTGCTCCAAGGTTCCTCCTGGACCAAAGGTATTCACGTACCTTTTATAAGAATTTTCTTTAAATTCCTGTGGTGCTTCTTTGTCTACCAATACCCATGACCAAGCTTCAATCTTGTCCGGTCCAAGCGGACGCCATTGCCTGATTGTTAGGAAGTTTGTTAGGTTCTCGTGTTCTCCTTTTCCATGCATTGGACTTAGGAAAGAGAGATTTGGAAAGCAGTTCCCATTGAACACCATTGTATTTTTAAAGACGGATAATTGTTCTTCTGTTAAATTTTCTTGAAACATAGGCCACAGCTCTTCAGGTAGACCCTGATATGGCGGAATGGAAACAGAAGCTGGCGGCTGAATTACGTTTAATCCATGACCGTTTTCGAGCTGGATTTGATAGCCGTTGCTGGCAAATAACGGATCCTTCGGACTGATTCCAAGTTCAACGGTCGAGCGGTGTGTCATTGCTGTATGATAAGCATCACCCACAAACACTTCCGCGCTTACCTTCCAATTGGTATCCACAACCCAGCGCTGCGGTGCTCCGATGACTTCCATTCCTTTATTACTGCGGCCAAGCATAATATCAAAATACCATTTTAGCCCGCCTAAAAATTCTTCTAATGGCTCTGAGTCCGGATTAAGGGAGGCAAAAATTAATCCATGATAGCTTTCAACCTTTGGTACTTTCCTGAGCCCCCACTCCTTTTTATCCATATCTTCACCATATAATTTATTTCCAGCAAGAATACCGACCAATTCGCCTTCAATGTTATAAGTCCAGCCGTGATATGGACAGGTAAAGGTTTTCTTATTACCTAAGTCCGCAGTACACAAGTGGACACCACGGTGTGTACAAGAATTGATAAATGCGTTTATTTCACCCTCGCCATTTCGTATGACCAGAACGGGATCATGAACAATCCATCTGGATACATAATCTCCTTTATTCGGGATCTCAGATTCATGGGCGATAAAATACCATTTCTTGCTAAATATTTTCTCAATTTCTAATTGATGGATTTCAGGATCTGTCATGATCCACTGCGGGAGCTTCCCCGTTTGAAGCATGTCTTTTATATTTGATAAATGGTCTTTATTCACAGTTTTATTCAATTTACATTCACATCCTTTTTATATTAAGCTCCGTTCAACTATGTTGTTGATTTTCGTTCCAGGCACTTCGCGCACCTTAGGGCGACCGCCGAGCCTCCTCGACACTACGTGTCTCCGGGGTCTCGCCTGTCTCGCATCTCCCGCAGGAGTCTGCGTGCCTTCCACTACAATCAACCAGCGAAAAAGTCCAAAGTCCATAATGACACTTTAACAATGCTTCTATGAAATTAGCTTTCTTTCAACATACGAATGGCTTGATACTCGATGTATTCAGAGAAACCTATCTCTGTTCTTTCTCTCCCTAATCCGCTTTGTTTAACACCGCCAAACGGCATATCAAGTGAAAGTGAATCCACATTATGACTGTTGATGAAGGTTCCGCCCGCTTCTATTCTCCGGGCTACAGCTAATGCACGCTCTTGACTCTCTGACCATACGGAAGAACACAACCCAAATTCGGTTCCATTTGCCATTTCAATTGCTTCATCGATTGAGCTATACGAGATTAATGGAATAACCGGTCCAAATTGTTCGCTAACGACCAATTCGTGACGAGGATCAATATCCCTTACAATAGATGGCAGCATATAATAGCCGTTTTGCCATTGCTCTGGGTCAACTTTTTTCCCGAGCTGTCTAACCGTCGCACCAGATTGTCTTGCTTTTTCCGCTAAGCCTTGTACATAATCATATTGCTTCTGATTAATTAACGGTCCAAATGTCGTTCGGCCGTCCAATCCGTGGCCGACTTGATAGTCATTCACGATGTCAGACATTGCCTCATACACCGCATTTAACATATGGTTTGGAACATAGACCCGCTTGACAGCAAAGCAGATTTGACCTGCTCTGGTGAAAATTCCTTTACATAGTCTAGGCATGATTTTATTTATATCTGCATCATCCAAAATGATGGCTGGATCATTTCCCCCTAGCTCTAAACTAACCCTTTTAACCGTCGATGCTGAACTGGCCATGATTGCGCTGCCTGTTTGCGTTCCACCTGTAAAAGAAATTTTACCTACTAAAGGATGTTCGGTTAATGTAATCGTGACATCAGACCGTCCATTCACCACATTGATGACACCATGCGGGAGGACTTTTGCCATCGCTTTTAAAGCTAATGTCAAGGCAACAGGGGCCTCACGTGAAGGCTTTACAACGACTGTATTTCCGGCAAGTAATGCAGGAGCTAATTTGGACATGGTCAATATAATTGGAGAGTTCCATGGAACGATTAAGCCAACGACCCCAATCGGATTCTTTTCAATGCTCATCCTGCTCACTGTATTTTCAAAACGTGATGGTTCGAGAAACGCTTCAGCGCGATCCGCCATATTGTGAATCATACTAGCCCCTCGAATAAAATCTGCAGTGGATTCCTTAACAGTCCCGCCATTCTCTCTTATCAGTAAGGGTCTTAAGGATTCTGTTGATTCTTCTAATACCACTGCGGCCTGTTTGACCAATTGAATTCGTTCCTTTACAGATACAGACTTCCATTTCAAATAAGCTTGGTGAGCCGTTTCTACTGCTTGATTGGCTGTCTCCTTTGTCCCTCTTGCCACACTTGCCACTACATCTGTTTTATTTCCTGGATCAAATACTTCAAAATATTCTGTACTTTTAATTTCTTGATGACCCAACACGTTGTTAATTTTTCCAACGGATACATTTATCAATGTGGGATACCTCCTTTTTAAATGTAGTATCAATACTAAAATTAAGTATGAATGTGGATTTCTTTAGGCAGCATCTTTTCGTCAATTGTTTCATTACTTTCTGCTGTAAATGGCAGAAGGATATGAAACGCTGTTCCTTTCCCCTTTTCACTGTTCACTTTGATTTGTCCATTTAGTTGCTGGATGACACGATACGCCACCATTAACCCCAATCCAGTTCCTTTCTGGCCTTTCGTTGTAAAATAGGGTTTTCCTAAACGCTTCATTTGCACCTCGTCCATCCCTAAACCAGTATCTTGTATCACAATTTCATATTGGTTCTTATGCTGCTTCATCGAAATGGTTAATTCTCCGCCATTTGGCATGGCTTCAACCGCATTTTTCAACATATTTAAGAGAGCCTGCTGCACCACTCTTTTTTCACCAATAATGGAAATCGGAAGAAGATCCTTTTTCACTACAATGGAATTCATATGGGATAGAGGATTAAGAATCTCAATTAATTCCTTGAGTAATTGTTCTACATTGATGGTTTCCACCTTTTCAGGTGCTGGTTTGGCAAAAGTAAGAAAATCGCGAATAATCATATCGGATCTTTCCAGTTCACTTAAAGCAATCCCAATATATTTTTGTTTTTGAGGATCCTTTTCGTTCTCTTTTAATAGCTGGATAAAGCCTTTGGCACCTGTTAAACCATTTCTAATTTCATGTGCGACAGATGCGCTTAAGTGACTGACCATTTCCATCTTTTCCATTTCAAGCAATTCATTTTTCAATTGATGATTTAAAATGATTTTTTCGTATGTCCAAACGGTAAGAACGATACACACTAATTTAATTAAGGCACCTATTAGAATAATGCTGAAGGGAGCAGCTAAGTGAAAAATGAAATTATTTATGATTACACTGAAACACATGTGAATAAACAAAATGCCTATCGAAATCCATAGTTTATGATTCCTATTTGCTTTTAAAAAAAGATGATGAAAAAAGATGGTTAATACCGGGATTAACGCATAGATAGAGGCTGTAATCCAAGAAGTTTCATTAATTCCTAAACCTAGCCGGACAACAAAACCACAAATGTATAAGCAAAAACTGGCTAAGGGTCCCCCATATAAACTGGCGACAATTAACGGTACAACACGGATATCATAATTCATGCCTTCATTACTGGAGAATGGAAAAAAGACAAAAAAGATAAAAGAAACCAGTCCTGATAAGAACACAAATACTTTGATATCTTTCGTTGCCCAATCTTTTTTGTAAACGTCCAGAAAAAGCTGTGTCAAAAAGAGCATAACGAGCAGAAAAAGAACATTGACCAAAATATCGCTCATAAGAAAAACCCTAAACATTTAAAATCTACTAATCTAGTTAGTCAGCCGATCCAAGAATCAGTGAGATTTTGGATCGACGATCATTATTTAACAGGATGTTTTAAGCGAATCAGCCCTTTACCATCGCTGTATTCTACGTGCGTCCCAAATGGTGCGGATAACTCTCCTAAATAGTCAATAATCTGTTCTCCTAACTCACCTTCAGCAAGCCTTGGAATGCCGCCGGTCGTGCGTGGTTTATGATCCATCGTTACTGGATAAAGGACTAGTTCGGTAAATTCTCCTGTCTCATTAAACGTACACACAGGAATGATAGAGCCGAATACTTTCACAGCAAAATGTCCACCAGGCGGATTTAATGGTTTTGGTAAGGCATCACGGGCATCGAAACCGTCTGCCGTTGTCGCTTGGCCATTCTTTAACTCTGGTTCATAGCCAGGTCTGGCAAAGAAATCAGCCGGAAGCCTTGTGACGGTGCTGCTCATGGCAAAGAAATCACCTGGATCGTAAAAGATTGGTTTGCCGTTATAAATTTCAATTCCTCTTAACGGCGCATGGCTGCCCTGTCCGACAAAGACACTTGCACCTGCATCAATACAAGACTTGGCAAAGGATTGGACAAACTCTGCCGGTACATTTAAACCTTTTTCCGGATGCATTTCGTGACTATGCAGGGCGACAATCACATGATCTGCTTGTCTTGCAGCCTCTTTGATTGCTTTTAGATTCCCTGCTGCATCGTCCTCGTCCACTACAGTTGTAATCCCCGGTTCATCCCTTTCGACAAAGCGCTGAATCGCCATCATCAATCCAGGCGGATTAAAATACCATTCCTTCCCGTTGTTGGAGATTCCCCAGCCCATCTTATAAGCAAGATCCTTCACCGTTTCAATGATGGTACGGTCTGCACTAAAGTAATGACGAAGTGGATTCAGACCCGGTCTGCCCTTCACATCCTGCCTTGTTTCCCCTGCTCTTGCCCAGCCGGTGAACGTAGAACTCATTGAAATGAGTGCAACTCTTCCCTTGGCTGTCTCAAGATATTTCGGTTCCCGAGCTTCTCCCAGATTTCTGCCTGTTCCCGCGTGTACAAGACCTGCTTCATCAAGAGCTTTCCATGTAGAGAATAGACCTCCGTAGGAATAATCTAAGCAATGGTTTGATGCATGGGAAACCATATCAAATCCTGCCCATTTCAATTCATCAGCCACAAAACGTGGTGAGCGCATCCACGTCCAACCGGCCTCAGCTGCAGGGTAGACTTCAGGTCCATCATAATCATGAATATTAGACTCAAAATGGGTATAGGATACATCAGCATTTCTAAGTACATTGACTAATGATAGAAATCCTGGATCTTGTTGAACGGAAATCCGGCGGTTGATAATAGAATCACCTGTCACAGCTATTTTAAAATCCTTCATAGGACACCTCCATTGAATATATGTATCGAAACACATTTGCGGTAAGATGCCAGGCAGCAGCAAAAGATACGTGCTGCTTTGAAAACCTGACATCTTAGCGAATGAGTTAGTATTACTTATATAGTAGAATGATTGTTGGACACTGGAAGTCTAAAAATCTATTCTTTAGATTCGATTAAAACTTCATCCCCGTCCCAGCTGAACTTGACATTTAGGTTTTCACTATTGGAAATATCTTCAATATAATTAAACACACCCTGACCTAATGAATCGTCATTTACTACAATTTCCGGTTCACAATTATTGTTGATATAACATGGAATATACGTAACCTTTTTAATTTCTCCATCCTCAATATAGGCCTTGGCAATCATCGTGTTTCTTGCCTCACGGGAAACATAGCCCTTTGGCATCTCTGGATCAGCGGTCACATTATATCTCTCTAATAATCCTGTCGGCGGTCCTCCTGGTCCATCGGCCGTACCAGGTCCGATTTCTGCTGCAAAATTCCCTGTAGAGTAGAAAATGGCTTTCCCTTTATACATTTCAATTCCTTTAGCAATATGGGTATGTGTTCCAAGAATTAAATCTGCTCCAGCATCAATTGCCGCATGACCGACTTCATGGCAATACATTGGTATGACGCGCGGAATCATATGCTGGCCCCAGTGATAGGACACGACGACGACATCTACTTCCTGCTTTAGCTTTTTAATATCTTTGACCATTGCCTCTAAATCTTCTTTATAGGCCATTGACACAATCCTTGGTGGTGTTCCAGGTTGATAGTCAATCTGATCATAAATGGTCCAAATACGTACAGGGGCGAGACCTGATTTTTTCGCATCGGCTTCAAAGCCTTTCGGATGTACGCAGGAGTAGGCTAAAAAGCCAACCTTTGTCCCTTCTCGATCTATAATCACTGGTTTTCTTGCTTCCTCAATATTTCTACCCACACCGCAATATGGAAGATTGACCTCATCTAATTTCTCCATCGTGTCAATTAAATTTTCTCTGCCCCAGTCTACCGTGTGATTATTTGCTAATGAGAGGACATCAAAACCTCCATAAAGCAAGGCTGGAATGTTTCTGCTGGCAGAATAAGTAGCGCTGCCGCGAATTGCATAACCAATATCAGAATAGGTTTGATCACAATTAGCAAAGGTAATATCCCCTGAGCGCATCACTTCAGCTACATGCTGAAATATCGTTTCTGGTTCTTCTCGGTCAATAATGACATCTCCAACACCAAGGACCGTAATCGGTTTCTTTGACATAGTCTCTCCTCCACTTTTCCACTTTGTATTTATTAGGCTTGTGGGACACTTTCTAAAAGGGCTGGAACAACATCCATAATGTCCCCCACGATTCCGCAATCTGCTACCCTGAAAATAGGAGCATTCGGATCGTTATTAATCGCAATGATATATTGTGAATCGACCATCCCTGCCACATGCTGGGATGCTCCTGAGATCCCTAACGCAATATAGATTTTTGGACGGACAATCCGGCCTGAAATCCCCACATGGCATTCATGCGGCAGCCATCCCATATCTGTAATCGGCCGGGAGCCGCTCACTGTTCCATTCAGCTTTTCAGCCAATTGCCTTGCTAACTCAATATTTTCTTTCGTTCCAATTCCTCTACCGACAGACACTAGGATATCTGCTTTTGTGATATCAATTCCTTCAATAGTAGGACTAAGTATGGATAAAATTTTGGCTCGGACATCATCAGCCTGTTGGGTTGGCTGGACAGCGATGACTTTAGCCGGCAGAAAACTTCCTTCGATTGGCGGTAAGTAATTTTTCTGTATACTTGCAATCAGCGGTAATTCATTTACCTCAATTTTGGCAAATACATCACCGTTAAACATTGGTCTTGTTACAAACAGACTGTCATTTTCATGAGTGATATCAACACAATTGCTGAGTAAGCTTGTCCCTAATCGTTTGGATAAAATCGGTCCTAACTCCATTCCTAAATACGTATAGCCGACAAGTAATAAGGAAGGTTTTTGTTCATTCATGAATTTCGTAACGGTATTCACATAGACTTCAGGGTGATAGGGCTCAAACTCTTCATGATCCAAGACATAGATTTGATTAAAGCCTTTATCTGATAATTGCTGGACAGGAGCTTCAAGGTCATGCCCTAGGATCAGTGCATTTAGCTCACAGCCCCACTCGTCGGCAAGCTGTCTTGCGCGGCTTGCCATTTGCAGGGCTAATGTATCCAGTTCACCATTTTTTGCTTCTGCTAATATGAAGATATTCTTATAATCCTTATCTAGCTGCATCAGCAATCCTCCTCATTAAGACAGTTGAAATTTCTTCAAGGTTTCCCTCAATGATTTCACAAGCATCATTGACTGGAGGGTCAAATAGATCTACAATGCGAAACGCATTAGAATTCTTGTGTTCCGTCAATCCCAGACTATCAAGTGTCATAGATTCCACTTTCTTTTTTCGCGCCTGCAGAACTTTCATGACGGATGCTTGACTAATTGGTCTTGTTGTCGATTGAACGGATATTAATGAAGGAAATGGTAAACCAAGCACTTCATATTGACCTTGCCCAAGCTCAGATGTTGCCTTTATCATTGACTGATCCTCATCATATTCAATGTTTGTAACAACAAAAGCATGGGGCAGCTGTAACTCTTCAGCCAGCAGCATGGCTGTCTTAGCCGTCATCGCATCACTGGATTCGACACCGGTTAAGACAAGATCACACTCCAGCTGTTCAATAGCTTTTGCTAAAATCTCTGCAGCATCATCGGCTTGGTCAGAGCTGACCCGAATGACTCGGTCAGCCCCCTTTGCCATTGATTGATATAACATTTCCTGGGACGTTAAACCACCAACGGTTAAGACAATAACCTCTGCACCGTATTCTTTTTTTAGAAATAAGGCCTCTTCTAAAGCGGCTTCATCGGATTCATTCATTACTAACGCACTGCTGTCATAGTTGATTTTCTTGTTTTGTTCATCATATTCCAGATTGTCAACCCATGTTGGAACCGCTTTGCTGCACACTACAACACGCATTCTATCACTCCTTTATCAGTCAATTAATTTGTTTTCACCATTCCATCAGCAAGAGCAGCATGCTTCCCAGCCTTACGTCCTAACACTAAATTACGTACAATTCCAGAGCCGCCTGGATAGTTTCCAATATAGAAGCCTCCAACCAATTCACCATTTGCATACAATCCTTTGATCGGCTTATCTGTTACATCCAGCACCTGCCCGTTTTTGTTGACCTTTACTCCACCGAAGGTAAAAGTGATTCCGGAAGTAACCGGATAGGCTCTAAATGGAGCTTTATCAATTTTTTGCGCCCAGTTGGATTTATTAATCGCAAGACCTTTTGTTTGCTTTCCATCACGTTCAGCTTGATTAAATGGACCTTCCTGAACGGCCGCATTATATTCCTCCACCGTCTTTTTCAAGGCCTCTACAGAAATATCCAGCATTTCCGCAAGTTCTTCAATCGTATTGGCCTCTACTGGTGTTTGGTGGGAATAATCACTCATTAAGTGGTCAAATACCTTTGAATCAAAGATTTGGAAGGCCACTCCATTCGGCTGGTCACGAGTGATTCTGCCTAATTTAGCATACGTATAGCCGTGGAAATCCTCGCCTTCATCAAAGAAGCGCTCTCCATTTGTGTTGACTAAAATACCATACGTATAAGACTTACGGTCAGTACTTAAACCGCCGCCTACATCCGCAGCACTAAGATCAATTTGCGTACAATGGGATCCGCTCCATTCACCTGCAGCTTGAGCCCCTACTTCTAATGCCATTTTGATTACTTCACCCGTATTGTGCTTAGAGCCTCTTACCTTTACCAAATCCCAGCCTTTGCCTAAATATTTGGCACGCATTTCGGCATTAGCAGAGAAGCCGCCTGCTGCAATAATCACCGAGTTGGCGTAAATATCTTGACCTTCACCCTTGCTCTTAGTTCTTACGCCGCAAACCGCTCCATCCTCATCGATTAAAAGCTTTGTGGCACTTGTATCAAAGCGGACCTTTACTCCTTTTTTGATAGCTATTTCAATCATTGAATCAACAAAGCCTTCTCCGCCGCCTTTTACATTTAAAGGAATCGCACCTTGCGTAAATACCATTCGTTCGCCTACTCTTGTTGCCATTTCATAGTTAACGTCCCATCCAATATTTAAGGAATCTACCCATTTAAAGGCATTATTGGATTCCTTGACAACCATTTCGGTTAAGGCAATATCAGCCCTACCGTTTGTTACACGCATGATATCGGAATAGAATTCATCCTCTGTGTATTCATTCACGTCAATTAATTGACGTTGACTTTCTGGAATCCCCGTCATATAGTCATATAGCTCCGCATTTCCTTTGTGGACAATTCGGAAGCCGCCGCCTGTATAACGTCCGTTACCGCCGGCTTCATGTTTCGGAGCTTTTTCTAGCATGAGAACTCTTGCCCCTTTTTCAGCTGCTGTGATAGCTGAAGCAGATGCAGCAATCCCTGCACCGATTACGACGACATCAAATTGTTCTTTTTGTTTCATGATATATTTCTCCCTTCGGTTACCTTATTATTTTTACTGAATTTTCTGAAATATAAAGTTAAATTCATCCTCTTCACTTACGCTAACTTTTCATCGATTCTGGCAGCCATAGGACAATTTCTGGGAATGCCACCAATATTCCAAGGAAAATCACCATGATGACAAAGAACGGCATCGAACCACGGAAGATTTTTGACATCGGTACATCCTGAACGGCTCCTGCTAAGGCGAACACAACCATCCCGAGCGGTGGTGTGATATAGCTCATCTCAATTGTAATAACGAGTAAAATTCCGAAAAGAATCGGGTCAACACCTATGGATTCAATGACTGGAAATATTAGTGGCAGCGTTAATAGAATCATCGCTAAGGAATCCAAGACACAGCCTAAAAGGATATACATTAGTAGAATCATAATTAAGATCCCTGTACTGCCTAAAGGAAGACTTGTAAAAAATTCTGCTAACATAGTCGTCACACCGCTAATGGTCATAAACTCACCAAAAATCATCGCACCCATAACAATGAGTAAAATCATAGCTGTTGTAAGGACAGTGTCTTTGAGTCCTGCAAGAATGGCAGGCATATCAAATCCTTTTAACATCACAAGCGTAACCAGGGCAAAGAATGCACCAATTCCTCCCGCTTCAGATGAAGAAAAGATACCGCCCCAAATTCCTCCTAGTACAAGAAAGACTAAGAGAAAAGGCATCCATAGAGATTTGGATGAAGCTAGAATTTCACTTAAGGTTGATTTCTCAGAAGCTGGTCCAAGTTCCGGCTTTACTTTACACTGAACATAGATCCCTAACATAAACATCGCTGATAGCAGTAACCCTGGAATGATTCCACCAATAAACAGGGAACCAATCGAAGCACCTGTCATAATTGAATACACAATCATTGGGGTACTTGGAGGGAGTAGTATGCCTAATGTTCCTCCAGCAGCAATGGCCCCTAATGATAATTTGTCATCGTATTTGTATTGCCGCATCGATGGCAGGGAAACTCTTGTCATCGTCAAAGAAGTGGCTAGGCTAGAGCCGGTACAAGCGGCAAAAAGTGTACAGGTTGCCACCGTGCCCATCGCAAGTCCTCCCGGTAAGCGGCCAATTGTTTTCTGAACGGCACCAAATGATTTTGTCATCATGCCGGAATGGGAAAGCCATTCTCCCATTAATACGAACAGCGGAAGAACACTAAAGGTGTAACTAGCAACCGTTGAATAAGGTACCCTCCCCAACTGATTTAACGCTCCATCTATGCCGGATATCATCGCAAAACCGCCAAATCCTACAAATGCCATCCCAAGGCCTAACGGCATTCCTAGAAACAATAGAGCAAACATGACAAAGAATCCAATGATCCCAATGATTGCTGGATCCATCATTCTCACCACCATAAATTTTTATCACAGCATGACATGTTCACATGTATCTGTGTTTGAAAGGTTATTTAATTGTTCATTCTTGAGGCGATGGAACTGCTTCACTTTCATTTAGGCTACCTTGAAAGTTGGTACCTTTTCCAAATGCCAATTTAATTGAAGCATATAACCATGTACAAAGCTGTATTGCTAATAAAGCACTGCCAAAAGCAGCAAAGGCAATAAAGGGCATAAGCTCCCATCCATAATAGCTTGTTGTTGGTCCTGGTGGATTATTTATGATATTGACTGCTCTCTCTCCCAATTGCCATGAAATCAAAAACACAATAAAGATACTGAGAATGGAGGTGAAAATGTCCACATATCCCTTTAGGACTGTTGAGAATCGATTGTATAGGAAATCAATCCGTACATGTTTGTTTTCCGTAGCCCCATAGGCAAAACTGCTAAATACCATGATGATCATCATGATCTCGATGATATCTGTTGAGCCATCAATCGGCATATTGAAAAAATAACGACCGCCAACATCGATGGTAACGAGGATAACCATTCCCATGAGTACTACCATCCCTAAATAACTCCAATATCGAGTTAACCGGTTAATCATATTCGGTTTGCTTGGACTAGAGGATAAATCTGCCGGCTCAACAGGACGATTTTTATCCGGAATAATCGTTGATTTCATCCATTTACCTCCAACATCATTTTTTAGTCCTTTTACACATTTATTGTCCAGTGGCTTCCCGCATAGACTTTAATGCCGCTTTACCTGGATAGCCTTGTTTTTCAAGCTCTTCTGCATGCTTTTCCGCTACATTTTTTGTTGCCTCATGCCATCTTTTTTGTTCTTCCTCTGATAGGGTATAGACTTCCATTAAGCCTTCTTTCTCAAGCTTGTCCCACAATTCTTTATCCATTTCCTCTACGCGCTTCAGCTCCGCTGCCGTTACTTTATCTACAGATTTTTGTACCGTTTCCTGTAATTCAGGGGATAAAGAATCCCATGTTTCTTTATTCATCAGTAAGGTAAAAGTAGCTTCATATAATGGTAGTTTGAGCGCATAATCAGCTGTTTCATATAATTTTCGGTCATGGATATTATCGATACCTGTCAGTGTTCCATCAATTACACCACGATCAAGACTCATGTACACTTCTGAACCAGAAATTGTTACTCCAGATGCCCCTAACGCTGAAAGAGTTTCTGCCTGCGTTGAAGATACAGCTCTTATCTTCAACCCTTTTAGATCTTCCATTTTTTCAACCTTTTTATCACGAAGGAAAAGATGACTAGCAGAAATGGGCACATAGCCAAGTACTTTAAAATTATCTGTCAATTCCGCCAGATGACCTTCTTTTTCCCACTTTTTAAGTACCTCTAATGTTGTCCCTGGGTCTGTTACCTCAAAGGGAAGCGCTATCATATTTGTCACAGGCATACGGGAAGTGTTATAACCTTCTGCCGTGTACGTCATTTGGACCGTATTATCCTTCACCATATCCCATGCTTCCGTCGGCTTTCCAAGTGTATCTTCATGGATGGTCATCTTAATCGCACCGTCTGTACGCTGATCCAGCTCATCTTTTAATTGATGGAGCACTCCATTCATATTATGGCCAGCTGGAAAGCTTGAAGTAATGGTCCAATTATAGCTTTTACTGCTTCCACCCTCTCCGCTTGAGGATGTGGATGAGGAAGAACAGGCTGCCAGTAATGAGAACATCATTAAGAATACTAAAATGACAAAGAAACGCTTTTTCATCTTTTATTAACCCCCTAATAGTATGAAATTCTCGTAAACTCTTACCTCTCTTCCAGCCCTTCTATTTTTCGATTAGGATCGGCAGGGAACTAACTCCATAACGAGTAAAGCCGATTCGGTGAATCTCCCCATTTAATCGGAATGAATCCGTTCTATTTAACAGCTCCTCAATGACAACCCGCAGCTGTGTTCTCGCAATTGGTGCTCCAATACATTTATGGATCCCTGAGCCAAAGACAAGGCTTTTTTTCGTATTTCGATCGAGGATACATTGATCCGCATTCGGGAATACCTCTTCGTCGCGATTTCCTGCTCCCCATTGTAAAAATACCTTTTCGCCTGCTTTAATTTCCTGATCTTGTATCACTGTATCCTTTGTCACGGTTCGCGGGTGAAATTGTACAGGTGACTCATATCTCAGGATTTCTTCAATCGCATTTGGGATTAAATCTGGATTATCCTGCAATCGCTTCCGGTCTTCTGGATGGGTCGCTAGATAATTGATAATAATCCCTAAAGAGCTTGTGGTCGATTCATGTCCTGCTGTTAACAATAAATGCAATGTGCCCACAACTAAATTCTCAGTAACCGTGGCTCCTTCACTTTCTGAGCTGTTATGTAGCATTTTACTGAGCAAATCATCTTTTGGATCAAGCATATTTTCTTTTCTGTATGCGACTGCCTCTCTACAGTAAACTTCTAGTTCATCTGCCGCAGCCTTTCTTGCTGCAAGGTCTCCTTCTGCTGCACGATAGTAAAGCTCCTCAGCCCAATGCATGATACGCGGCCAATCCTGATCAGGCAGATTAAGAAAGGCCATGATGCCGCGGACTGGCAGTGGATAGTTGACTTCTTTTGCGATGTCTCCATATCCTCTGTTTATGACAGGTTCTAATAGCTCAATCGCAATCGGTCTCAGCTTATCTGCAAAGGTTTTCATTTTTTTGTCTGTAAAAAACTCCTGCATGACTTTTCGGTAGGGTGTATGAAGGGGCGGATCTGCTTCAAAAGGGAACCTTGGCAAATGTGGATATCTGATCGCCCCTGCGTTCGAAAACGTTCCTGGATCAAGGGCAGTTTTGACAATATCCTCATGTCCGATAATATTCCAGCCTCCGCCAAATCCATCTGTATGAGAAACGGGACATTTCCCCCGCAGCTCTTCAAATTCCAATGCAGGATTCTCTAGATTTGGATTATCGAGTTCCGTTTTATAGTTTTTCATTTTTACCACCTTTCCTTTCATATTCAGACCGTAGGAGAATGGATCATCTCTTGATTCTCCTACAGATATTTTGGCGATGAGTATTGACTAGTCCTTCACTCTTCTTCACCCAGCTGTTTAAACCCTGGCGGCAGCATGCGAACGTGGACATTGCTAAGCACTGGAGAATCATAGAATACTACCCAGCTAATCGGACGCGCTGAATCATTTACCTTACGAAAAACTAACGGTCCATGAACAAGGCCTGCCGGTATATGCACCATTGTTGGTTTGGTAAACGTAAACTTTTCAGCCTGATCACCCAGCCCCAGCCAAAGCTCCACTTCACCGCCTAAATCTAGGTTGTCATATGGATTTGTACCAGTAAAAAGATACACTTCGTCATACGTATGATAATGCGGTGAATTATCCAGCATGGATGTTTCATCATCGTCAGCAAACATTCCTGGCGGTCTGCAATCTAAGTGCTTATGGATTCCTCCCTTAGGACTCATGGCACTAAAGGCCTTTGGCTCAGGAATAATCCATGATTCAATATGATGCGTAGCTGTAGGTAAGTTAAAACCATCTCCAATAATCGGAGGGGTAATTCGCTTTTCTACCACTTCTTCCCTTGTTAGATTTCTTGATTCCGGCCCCCAGCCGATTTCGGCAAGATACTTTCCATATTTCGTTTTTTGATCTGTCATTTGGATTTCTGCCATGTGTAAATCTCTCCCTTACTTTTTATTTTTTTGAAGAAGCTCACTTTTGCGACAATCACCTGCATACGATTGACATCATTTTATTCCCATTACCAAATTATTTTTTTAATATTCAGAATACACAGGTGATTAACTTCTATACAAATCATAATTCAAAACGCTTTCGTCTACTATACCGATTTTTCTTAATATATCTTTAAGGAAAATCTTAAAGGTTTATGGCATTTATAGAAAAGTTATGAATTTATTTGGAATATTTGTGAACCTTTTATGACTCTATCCCGACATAAACAACTGCAAAAGTTCAGAATTCACTACTAATTTTTAGCATTCACAAGAAAATCTTATGATTCGATAAAATATTTTAGAGGAGAAAACGCTTTTATGTCGAATATTTCTTTTGATAATTATCTAAATATTCTATATTTTCTTTCTACAAAAATATCTTTGAGGTGATGGAATGAATTTTTACAACTTATCTGTTTTCTGTAAGGTCGTGCAAATGGAAAGTATCTCAAAGACAGCAAAGGAGATGCTGACAAGTCCTGCAGCGATCAGTGGGCATATTCGAGAGATTGAACGTCATTTTGGGGCTAAATTGACCGAACGTTCCGGAAGAAATATTAAACTAACACCTTCTGGTTTAGAAATATATAAATATGCCCTAGAGATTGAACAAATGGATAAGAAAGTAAAGGAGAAGCTTTCCCAATTAAAGGAACCAGCTCAAGCCGTATCGATTGGGGTTACACATGTTTTATTTAATTTACTGAACGAATCACTGAGGCGAAAATCATATCCATTTACTTCTCTGCAATTAAACTTAAATCCCTCTCCTTCATTTGATACCTGTAAACTCGTTGAAAATGAATCCTTACAATTTGGTTTAGTATCGACCCGCATGATTACACAAGTCTATCAAACCAATCAACTTGATCATGATATTATTTTCTCCGTCCCATTGGTGATTGTATGTTCAGAGGGGCACCCGTTCGCAGGCAATACAGGGATTCAAAAGAAGGATTTGGAAAATCAACCTTTTCTGATGACTCCGCATGCAAAGAAAAGAGGAAAATTTGCACAAAGTGGTTTATCCTTCCTCAAAAATATTGTAGAAATCGGTGATATTGAAACCATTAAAAATGCGGTCATGAACGGAAAAGGCTTGTTAGCCATATTAAGTTATCCAGATGTAAAAAAAGAAATCGAAAGCGGTCAGCTATCGATGGTAAACGTTCAGGATTTTCAATTCGACACACGCTTTTCCATTATTTATCGAAGGGAAAATCAGAAAAACAATGAACTAATCAAAAACCACCTCAAAAAAACCTTCCAGCAAGAATGGCTACAGCCGCCTTTTATACTAAGTAAGTAACTCAAAGAAACAAAAGGCCTAACTATTTTCTAGTTAGACCTTTTATTTCTAGCATTTCTATTCTATATTTCTACTTTTTCTTCTTGTTTCGAATAATCCTCTACTGTCATAATGTTAAGATCGCTTTTTGGCACCATGCAGCAGGCTAACGCATAACCGTTTTCTAGTTCAGCATCCGATAACGCCTCGTGAGAACGAATGAAATCCTGGGTGAATTCTCCCTGAAGTACCTTTACCTTGCACATCCCGCAGCCCCCTCTTCTACAGCCAGTCGGTATGGGGATAAACTGATCCCGTGCTGCCTTTAGTGGAGTGACTGTGGATAAACAGGAATAGTCAAAAAGCTGTCCGCGTGCATGTAATTTCACCTTATACATAAGATTCCTCCATTCATTAAGTCAAGGCCTTCATAAAGGACTCTGATAATTCCCTGCGGTGATAGAAAATACCTTGGCCGATTTTATCTTCCGTCCAAGTAATGGTTGGAAAATCCGCGTATGTTATATATCCATTGGCAAAGGCTTCATTACGATTACCGGAAGGATCAAAGAAATAAATGGTTTCCCCTCTTGTAATTCCATGACGTGTAGGGGTTACATCAAATGGAACCTCATACATAGATAAAATATCCGCTGCTTTAAACACCTCGTGAAGTGAATCAACAAAGAAGGCAGCATGATGAAGCTTTGCATCCGGTCCTTTTACAAATGCTAAATCATGGGCTTTATTGCTTGTAAATAAGAACGTTCCTAATAACTCTTCCCCATCAACTGAAGTAATTCTTTCACTTTGTCTGAAATTTAACGCTTCAATAAAGAATCTTGTGACCGATTTCAAATCATCGCCAGTTAATAAGCAATGATCCAGTCGATGCGGGGCAATCCCCTGTTTCCCTAACGGCCATGGATGTGGATTTAATGTTCCCACAGCCGTTCCGAGAAACTCCATTTCATGATATAGTTCACCATGGTGGCCTGTTGGCAAAATAAAGTGGACTGCTTCACCTTCAGCCAGTCTTGTTCCATTGGAAATACGAGAGGTCGTACAACCGAATTGTTCAATTTTCTTTTCATAATAGGCTAAGTCATCTAGCGTCTCTACTTTAAAAGCAAAATGGGCAATTCCCGCACTGTTAGATTTGGTTAGAATTAAACTATGATGATCATATTCATCCCACGCCTTTAAGTACACACTATCTCCGAATCGTCCTGTTTCTTCCAAACCAATAATCTTTGTATAGTAGTCTACTGATTTTTCTAAATCCAATACCTTAAGCTCAACTCGTCCAAGACGCATCACTCTTGCCATATTTCCCCTCCTAAAGGTGTTAGTAGTTAGGAACATTGTTTTTTGTGGATATCCAAGGCTCCTCTAATTCAAAAGTAATTGAAAATAACGATAACTACTATAACGAATTTTCTTAAAGAACGATTAAGAATTTTCTTCTATATCTTCAAGACTTGACCTGTGGTAACCACATAAACATGGCACCGTTCATCCCGTTAACCCGTGATTTCATAAGGGTTAACGGGATCAGTCTTCCCTGTATTTGCGGAAATACGCTGCCTGTTGCACAGCTGAGAATAATCATTTTTCTCGGATTTTATCTCACTTTGTACCACTCAACCTTTTTCGATATAAAAATAAATAAACAGGAATTCTCATAAAAAAATCGAATTTTCCGTTAAATAAATTCACTAATAATATTTCATAAAAAGTAGTTTTTGTGAGACAAAGATTATATTCAAAAGGAGAGGAACGAAGAGATGTTTAATAAAATAGCACCATTGGCTATCGTCATCGCGGGATGTATGTGGGGTTCTGTCGGACTTTTTGTGAGATATCTTGAATCGCATGGCCTAAGCAGTATCGCCATTGTCGAAACTCGCATGCTTGGTGCCTTTATCATCGCATTGATCGGGGTATTGATTTTTAGGAGAGATGCTTTAAAAATAAAACTAAAAGATTGCTGGTATTTCATTGGAACAGGGATTGTCAGTATGCTGCTTTTTAATTATCTATACAATCAGACGGTTAGTCTGGTCACACTTTCTCTAGCGGCTACTTTGCTATGCACCGCTCCCATCTTTGTTCTGCTGATGTCCGCAATTCTCTTTCGCGAAAAAATGACATCGATTAAATTAATGGCTGTCACATTAGCTGTCATCGGCTGTGTACTAGTCAGCGGGCTTTTTGAAAATGCCATTGCTTTCTCCCTCGCTGGAATTTTATTAGGAATGGCTGCCAGTTTTGGATATGCTTTATATAGTATTTTTACCCGATTTGCAATGAATAAAGGGTATGACTCACTAACAATTAATGTGTATAGCTTTCTATTTGCCAGCTTAGGCGGTGCTATTTTTACTGATTTTGGGTCTATCACTCTAGCTTTAAAAGAATCACCTGTCTACTTCGGCTCTTTTTTACTATTGCATGCGGTCATTGCTAGTGTGGCCCCCTACCTTTTATTTACCTGGGGAATGAAATATGTCGATACCGGCCGTGCCTCTATATTATCCTCCTGTGAACCGGTAGCCGCCACATTATTTGGTTTATTTATCTATCAAGAGGTACCTACGCTGTTTGCCATAATCGGGATACTGCTAGTTTTAGGAGCTATCACCCTATTGAATTTGCCGAGAAAACAGGCTGTATTGGTTCAATCACAGCAGTATCATGAGCAGTAGATTGGAACCATAGTGGTGGAACCACGGTGGAACCACGGGGACGGGTTTCTTGTTAGATTCTTGCTCAAGGAATCCTAGTTCTGACAGAGTCTTGATTTCTAGCTCTATCCTTGTCAGAACTTGAGCCTTCTTCTGACAGACCTTTAATCTCTAGCGCTATCCTTGTCAGAACATAAACCTTCTTTTGACAGACCTTTGATTTCTAGCACTGTACTTGTCAGAACTTGAACCTTTTTTGACAGAGTCTTAATCTCTAGCTTTATTCCTTGTCAAAACTGGACGATTCTCTATTGATCTGACATTTTTTCATTTTAGGCTTTGTCCTTTTCAGTGATACATAGAAAAAAAGCGCCAGGAACCTTCCATTTTTTAGGGAAGCTCCTAGCACTCTATTTTTTATCTTGCGTTTACCGACTGCGGATTTAATGCTCGACTCAGTGCTTGTACATATTGATTTGTGGCACGCTGTCCGATTTCGGAAGTTGGATTAAGGAATTCGAACGCATGGTAGCCTCCTGGATAGATATGAAATTCTACCGGTACTCCCGCCTGTGCCAAGCGTGCGACATATTGGATGGTTTCATCACGGAAAGGATCCAGCTGCCCTACGCAAGTATACGTTGGCGGAAGGTTTGCTAGATTCTTCGCACGTGCCGGCGCTGCATAAGGAGAAACCTCACCGTTCCCATGCTCGCCCAAATACATATGCCATGCAGCCAAATTATTTCCCCGGTTCCAGATAGCCCGTTCATCAGTAATCTCATAGCTTGAAGGTGTTTCATTTCGGTCATCCACCATTGGATACAGCGGCATCTGGAATGCGATAGCAGGACCCCCGCGATCACGAGCCATCAGCGCCAAGGCAGCGGTTAATCCTCCCCCCGCACTCATACCGGCAATCGCCACGCGCGACAAATCAATATTCAATTCTTCCGCGGCATTCGTCATCCAGACTAAAGCCGAGTAACAGTCTTCAATGGCTGCCGGATATCGATGTTCAGGTGCCAGCCGGTAATCAACAGAAACAACGACACAATTTGCTTCCTCCACAAATGTCTGGCAAATTCCATCGTCTCCATCCGGATGTCCGATAACATAACCACCGCCATGAATCCAAAGCACAGCAGGAAGATTTGAACCATCTTGCCTTGCCGGTTCATACAGTTTAACTAACATTTCCTGGCCATCTCCGCCAGCAATGTAACGAGTAGAATTACGTACATAATTAGACTCCGGTACAGGAATAACGGGTGCCTGCCTTGCTGCTTCCAAGCCTGCAGGAAGATTTAGCGGCGGAAAAATCGTCAGCAATTCTCTTAATTCAGGGTTTACTCTATTCATAAAATCCATTTACAACACTCCCTTTAAAATAAATTTTATTACATTGATTGTTCATTTTGTACAGTGTTTTTAGAATAGGGTTGTAACTTGAATCCTTCATAACCCTTTAAGGCCATTTCGGTAATCATTTGATTATACGGGCCGTAACCACCTAGATAAATATTGAAGCTGCGCGGCTTGCCTTCGATATTCGCACCCGTATACCAAGAATCCGACTTCGCATAAAGCGTTTTTTCAACAACATCTTTACAATGCTCGCTCCAATTCTCTTCAGCAGTCACATTTGCTTCAATCGTTTTGATGTCATGCTCACGCAAATAATTTAGACAATCAGATATCCATTCCACATGCTGCTCAATAGCTATAGGCATATTACCTGCAACCGAAGGGCTTTGCGGGCCGGTAATCATAAACATATTTGGAAAGCCTGCAGTCGCAAGTCCATAATATGACCTTACTTGTGATCCATTGTCCCATTTATCCTTTAAAAGCACGCCGTCTTTTCCTCGGAGATCCAGTTTAAACAATGGACCTGTCATTCCGTCGTAGCCTGTGGCAAAAATCAGGATATCAAGTTCATACTCTTCTCCGTCAGCTGTACGAACTCCCTTCGCTGTAATCTCTTCGATCGGAGTATTTTTCACATCAACAAGAGTTACATTGTCACGGTTAAAGGTCTCATAATAATTCGTGTCTATAACCGCGCGTTTCGTGGCATAAAAATACGTTGGCATCAGCTTCTCTGCAACCTCAGGTTTTTTGACGGTTTCACGGATTTTGGAGCGAATAAATTCATTAACGGTTTCGTTCGCTTCCTCATCAGACATCAAATCTCGATAAACATAGGAGATTACTCCGCCTTTCTGCCAAGCTTTCTCGTACACTTCCCGGCGCTCTTCAGGGGTATCCTCAAGCGCAGAGCGTTCACCAAATTGCAGCGGAACGCCAGCCATAGATTCGTGTACCATCCGCCTCATTTCATGAAAATTTTCTTTCGCTTGTTTGATATATTCATGATCATACGGGTGATTTTGGGCTGGTGTCGTATATTGCGGTGTCCGTTGAAAGACATATAGATGTTCTGCCTGTTCGGCAACGACCGGGATGGTTTGAACCCCGCTGGAGCCATTTCCGATAACACCGACACGCTTGCCCTTTAAATCAACACCTTCATGTGGCCAAAATCCGGTATGATACCAGTTGCCTTCGAAGTTTTCTATTCCTTTAAAATTCGGAATATTCGTGGCATTAACAGAGATACAGCCCATTCCTGTGATAAGATACTTAGCTGTCACACTGCTGCCATCTGTAAAATAAATGCGCCATTTATTATGTTCCTCACTATAGTGGGCGCCTGTAATTTCGGTGCTAAATTGGATGTCTTTTCTCAGGTCCAGCTTATCGGCTACAAAGTTCAGGTAGCGCAGAATTTCCGGCTGCTCGGGATATCTGGAAGTCCATGTCCATTCTTTATAAAGCTCTTCTGAAAAAGTATAGTTATAATAGATACTTTCGGAGTCACAGCGTGCGCCCGGATATCGGCTCCAATACCATGCACCGCCTACACCGTCACCCTTTTCAAAAACACGGGCAGTGAACCCGTCCTCACGTAAACGATGCAGCATATACAATCCGGAAAATCCCGCTCCGATTACAACGGCATCATAATCAGTAATTTGTTCTAATGGAAGCTGCTTTTTAATAGAAGTCATGGTAAATTTCCTCCCCAATATTTTTCTTTGCTAGGTTCCAAGCTGCTTTCCTTATTCTCTGCCGTTTTAATCACAAATGCTTTCGATTCCATCGGTCCCCTTCCATTCGAAGGATTGATTGGACCATTTATAAATCTACCAAACTACTAACCATTTTCAGTCATTAAGACCTGTGATATTTCACCCTTTCTACCCTTAATAATTTTTTGAATATTTTAACTATTCAAATATATACAAATTATAAATCCTCTTGTAAAATAAAACTATTCCCCATAATAGACTGATTTGCAGGCTCCGATTAACCAAAAAGGTAGGAAAGCGTGGTGCCACAGTACCCCTTCTAAACCCTGTCCCTGTTTCGGAATATGAATGATACATTCTGCAAAACTGTCTTATATTTCATTTAGCATAGATTACTTCATTGACGGTTATTTGAAAAAGGATTTAACACCTACTATTTAAAGGTACAGATCTATCAATCAATTTTCCAGATTAAGCAAGGAATGACCATTCACTTATACAATTTAGTTGAATAAGGAGTTGAAAGCGTTGCCATTGAAGCCCATCCATTTTACAATGCAGCAAAAGCTCGAAAAGCTTGCTGAGATATCCTCAAGCGAAGAAAGAATTGTACAGCTTCTACAAACCTATGTAGAACTTTTTCCAATCAGAAACGCTCTCTTATTTAGATATTCTCCTTTAGGTCATCTTGCCGAAGGAATCATCTCCATTGATTCAACGGGAATCAATTATATTTTATCTATTCGTGATGATGTCCGCTCACTGCCTGGAATCTATGATGCTATCCAGGAATTCGGAGCAAAATATATCCCTTCAAAGGATTATTTTACCAAATTAGGCAGTAAATATATTCTAAACTCGGAATCCTTATACTCCGTGCTAGTCGTACCAATCTGCACAGGCTCTTCCGTCATCGGCTACATATGCAGTAATGAATTTGATGAGGAAACTGTCTTTGATCAGGAGCTGCTATCCGACCTCACTCGTTTTGGAACATTATCAGGCAAGCTTTTTAAGCCAATGAACAAAAAAGACACCAAGCATGGCCTAAGCAAAAGAGAGTTGGAAGTGATGGAAGAGCTTGCAAAGGGAGGGGTTATCAAGCAGCTGGTGGACACGATGGGAATCAGCGAAACAACCATCAAACAATACGTCAAATCGGTTATCAAAAAATTAGGCGTACAAAATCGCACCCAAGCCGTTGCAGAGTTGGTGAAACGAGGAATTATTTTTTGAAGCAAGGGTTCTGCCGCTTCATTTTAGTAAGAATGAAGCAGCAGAACTCTTGCTTCTTGTCAGGAAACCAGCAAAAATGTTCCAATGGTGATGATCAAGCCACCTAAAATGGTATGTTTCGTAGTTTTTTCTTTTAATATCACAAAACCTAAAATCATGGTGATGACGACACTGAACTTGTCAATAGGTGCGACAACTGACACTTTACCGATGGCGATGGCTGCGAAATAGCACAGCCAGGAAAGTCCGGTGGCCATCCCTGATAATATTAAAAAGAGATAGCCTTTCTTTGATATCGATTTCATGTTTTTATATGTACCTTGGAAAAATACAATGGACCATGCAAACACTAAAATTACGATGGTTCTTAGGAAAGTCGCAACATTCGAATCAACACCCTCCATCCCGATTTTTGCCAAAATGGATGTAAGTGCTGCAAAGACGGCCCCTATTATGGCATACACAATATAAATTTGAGAGCCGGTAAATCGTTTCTTTTCTTCATTTTTCCCGATTAATACAAAGGTACCAATCGCGATTAGAGCCCCTCCTGCTAATATCTGCGGAACAGCCTTCTCACCTAAGACGACTATAGATAATATGATCGTTAAGACAATGCTGGATTTATCTATCGGAACAACCTTTGAAACATCCCCCATGGCAAGCGCCCGAAAGAAAAACAGCCAGGATAAACCCGTTGCAACACCAGAGAGGGCAATATAGGTCAGTGCTTTTGTAGAGATAGTTGGAATTGTATCTAGCTGCCCTGTAACAAGTACAACAATAAAAGACATAACTAATACAATGACCGTTCGAATGGCTGTTGCCAAGTTGGAATTCACATTTTCCATCCCGATTTTTGCCAGAATACTAGTCAGTGAAGCAAATAAAGCTGCAAATAAGGCTAATGTAACACTCATACACTTCCCCTTCTTTTCCCGTTCTTTATAAAGGGATACCGTCAGAATCGCTGCAATCGGTACCCTTTACTGATACATCTTATATTATTGTTTGTCCATTTATACCTTTAGTTACTATAAGGTGATAGATTATAATTAACACTGTATACATTTGTATACAAATAGTCAATTAAAGTATTTCAATTTTTTAAAAAAATAATATAAAAAAGAAGCTGTCCTCAAAGGACAACCTCGTTATAATATAAAGTCATATATTTGAACTATTATTTTTAAAAATTAGCTCTAAAAGGGGCTAATTCCTCTTATTACATTAACCTATGAAACAGCTAATCCATTAAACATAATTATTGATAACTTACAGCCTGCTGTCCCATTTGAACCCATGCTGCCTCGAAGTTTTCCCTTGAGATTGCTGTGTACGGTTCCTCCGCTAAGGGATCATTAATGTAAACTGTATCTTCGTCATACCCAACAACTACGACACTATGCTCTCGATACGTAATTTGAACGTCGCCTGATTCTGTCTCCCATTCTTGAAATTCATCCTCCGGAAGAGAATTAAACCTTGAATTGACAATGACCCATACTGGAGATCCGTTTCTTATCATTTGATAAACAGAGTCTATACTTTGACCTGTCAAATCTACGATTCTATCTGGCAAATAACTTTCCGCTAACTCAGCTATTGGGCTATGATAAACCCCATAACCAGAGTTTTCAAACGTGTAAATATCCCCCACGAATCCCTCATTTGGATTTCCATAAAGGCCATACTGATCAAGGAATGGAACGGTCGTAATTTCCTCTGCAAGCGTCATTTTGTCAACCGAAACTCCCGCATACTGCAGGAGCATCGCCAGACTGGTAACTTCACACCCCCGAGCTAACTCAGGCATCTGCTGGATATGAGGAACATCATTGATGATGATTTGATCATCTTGATCCTGAATATCTGTTTGGATCTCATTTTCATCAGACACTTCAAAGTGTTCAAGCGTTGTATAGGAGAGTAATTGTTCTTTAAACTGATTCTCATTAAATAAATCTATCTTTGACAAATCCATATAGGCACCGGTTATCATAATCCCTACGGCCAATATAGCAGCTGGAACTTTAAGCTTCATCCTTAACCTCCTATTTCGGACCACGGGAACGAGTACCTCGGTTCAGCAATATTTCTTTTGGAAAAGCTACCCCCGTGTTCAAGGTATGAATCACATTATTAAGGACAAACCTTAAACATTCCTTAAAAAAGAAAAAAGACCACTTGTTTGTGATATCTAGTTTAAAAGGTTTAGTTTCCAAAAATTAACAAATTGTCCATATTCCTTTAGTAGAATCCTGATAATTTTTAATAAAATAGGCTTATAGAATAAGAAAGGAAGTGGCATATGTTACTAAAACGTAGAATGGAGTCAGATGAGTTAATGATAATAAGATCATTAAACACACGCATGGAGTTAACGGACAAGGAAAAGTTTCATTATTCAAACCTTGAAAAAGGCTATGCAGGGGAAGTTAAGTTTGATCAACTGGCAGAATGTCTTCAAGAGGAACGGTTTATCATCAATGACCTGTTACTTGAAATAAACAACTCTTTTTTTCAGATTGATACTCTAATGATTTCACAAAGTGGGATTCATCTCTTGGATATAAAAAATTTTCATGGCGACTTTTACTTAAACTCGGACAAACTTTATAATGCCGGCACCAATCGAGAATACAAGAATCCTATGGACCAATGAAAAAGGAGCACGACCCTACTCCGCCAACTGCTTCAAAACCTCAAGGAAAATTATCTTGTTAGTTCTGCTGTTATCTTCATCAATCCCGAATTCACCTTATATCAGGCTCCAATGGACCAACCCTTTATCCTACCAACACAATTAAATCGGTACTTGAATGATTTGAATAAAACTCCGACTAAGTTAAATGAAGGACACAAGAAACTTGCCCAAAAGCTACTTTCGCTACATCAAACAAAAAATCCACATACGAAAATTCCTCATTATCATTACGACCAGCTTCAAAAGGGCATTTACTGCAAAACTTGTAAATCCTTTCTGATTTCTACTAAAAATTATGGCTTTGAATGCAAGCAGTGCGGGGAGTTTGAAAAGAACGAGCAAGCAATTTTACGGAGTGTAAGGGAATTTCAGCTGCTGTTTCCTGACAGGAAGTTGACCACACAGATTATTTTGGAGTGGTGTAATGCGGATCTACATAAAAGGACATTCAGTAGAGTTTTAAAGAAGTACTATACTTTGAGTGGAAATACTAGTGATACCCATTATAAATAGGAAAAGTCCATTTATTTGACTTTGTCTGGACAAGGACCCGCTTTTGACAGATCCTTCGTGTTCACCTTTGCCTTTGTCTCGAGAAGGCATCGCTTCTGACAGATTCTTTTGTTTTCACCTTGCCTTTGTCTCAAGTTGGCCTTGCTTCTGACAGATCCTTTGTGTTCACCTTTGTCTTTGTCTCAAGATGGCCTTGCTTCTGACAGATCCTTTGTGTTCACCTTTGCCTCTGTCTCGAGAAGGCCTCTCTTCTGACAGATCCTTCGTATTTTCCTTTGCCTTTGTCTCGAGAAGGCATCGCTTCTGACAGATCCTTCGTATTTTCCTTTGCATTTGTCTCGAGAAGGCCTCGCTTCTGACAGATCCTTCGTATTCTCCTTTGCCTTTGTCTCAAGATGGCCCCGCTTTTGACAAATCCTTTGTTTTCACTTTTGCCTTTGTCTCAAGATGGCATCGCTTCTGACAGTTCCTTTGTTTTTCCCTTTGCCTTTGTCTCAAGATGGCATCGCTTTTGACAGATGCTTAGCTTCCACTTAAACTGTGTCGGGATTGAGATCAATAACCAGACAGAACCTTTGTTTAATACACATCAACTATTTATATTTTTCTCAAACAGCCTATTAGCTTTGTAGCTAAAGAAAAGATGTAAAATCATCATAACTGGAATAACAGCCCATGAAATGCCTCTCATAAGTGCAAAAGGAGTTTCAAATAGAAAAGCTCGCCAAAACGTGGCTCCCGACAGCTCCCATAATCCCGGTGTTAAATATAACTGTTTAGGATTCACGATAGCTTCCATATCAATAAGATCAGTGGTGATAAGGACAACTAAAAGTGGTAAAAAGCTTGTGGCCATTTGAATAGACATGGCAGATAATCGTTTGTATTTCCCTGCTTTTGATAGTTTGTCTGAGAAGATGTCCTCTTCACTCTGCCCATCCATTTTTTTAAAATATTGCGTTCCTGAGCTTTTTTTACCTGCAACATGCTCCCAGCCGCTGTCTTCAAATAATGTACAATAATCAATGAAATCTGATTGATTCTTAAATATGCGATAATCCACTTTGATTGTAGCATTTTCCGGTTCAGCTCGACGGAATTTATATCCAAACGATTTGTACACTAACTGATAGCCTTGTTTTGCCATTTCATTTAACCATTTTTCCTCTTTATCAAAGTCGATAAAGAATTTGAATTTTCTCATTTACATCCCTCACCTTACAAGTTTAATAGGCTTTTTGTCACACTAATCATGTGCTGCATTCGCGAAAAGTCTAGGTGCAAAACCTCTATCCCTTTTTCTGTAATGACATAGGTTTTTCTCCGTTTATCCTCACTTTTGACTGATTGAATCAATTGCTGCTTTAATAAATTCTCAATGGCTCCATAAAGGGTACCGGCCGCTATCCTTACTTGTTGGTTACTTAATTCCTCCACCTTTTGCATAATTAAATACCCGTGGGCAGGCTCTAATAAAGATAAAAGAATATAGTAGGTGGTTTCTGTTAATGGTAAATTTTTATCACGATTCATACTATCCTCCGGTCTCTTATAAAGACTAACTATACAGTTGAACTATATAATTTTAGTATATACAGTTAGACTGTATAAGTCAAAACTATTTCTTCAAATGAATAAAAAAGGGCGCGACCCAAAAATGAATCGCGCTAATTAATGAAAACTAAAGAAGAATGCTCGGCATCTTCCGAATTGAACTAAAAAAATGAGGAAACTCTAGATAATTCCCTTGAGACCTTTTTCAACTTTGGCTCGGGAACTATCACTCCTCGATAGTTCCCTTGGGACTCTTTCTAACCTTCGCTCGGGCACTATCACTCCTCGACAGTTCCCTTGGGACTCTTTCTAACCTTCGCTCGAGCACTATCACTCCCCGATAGTTCCCTTGAGACTCTTTCTACTCTTCGCTCGGGCACTATCACTTCCCGATAGTTCCCTTCAGACTCTTTCTAACCTTCGCTCGGGCACTATCACTCCCCGATAGTTCCCTTGAGACTCTTTCTACTCTTCGCTCGGGCACTATCCTTCCTCGATAGTACCAAATCAAATCACACTCTTACTTACTGACTTACATGAAGGGAATCTCCATAACTAGAAATAAAAATATCCCCATTTCTCGTTAAATAAATTCTTGTCCCCAATTGTGTTAGGGCATCTACTACCTCTTTTTCCTCGGGATTTTTATCCGAGGAAGTGATAACAGCGTAGGACAAACCTGAACTTAACCTTAAACAAGTTCGCTTATCATAAATGAGACCTCTTCTGCAAAAAGAAGAGGTCATTACAAATGGCCGTAAAACTATAGGGCTTTTCGTTTATCGATTCATCCTTATAATTCAAACCTTAATACTCCAATTCACTTTCAAAAAAACGTCCTGTTTCCTTTAGTCACCGACTCTTTCCCCATTAATATAATAAGCAGGCTCTAAAAAAGGAATAAACACAACCTCTACTTCATCCGCACCAGTTGACATAATATGCTTTGTAATGGATTGGGCGAACCGATCACGAGTTTCCTGTCCCCGTTCAAACCATTTGACTTCAATCAGCGGGAAGGATGGGATTTCTTCTCCATTAAATACAAAAGTGGACTGTGGCACTTCGAACGTAAAATTATCTGTCCCGCATCCACAAATATCTGCAAGCTCCCTTGCCAATTGCAGGCTGATTCTTTTCATTTCTTCCACTGTTACTCCTCGTATTACTAAGTGCGGCATTTGCATCTCCTCCGTTTTGCATAATATTCGGTAGCTATTCTATATAAATCTATTTCAACTATCAGGATTACTTGAAAAGCGATAATAGCCATATTTGATAAGAAAGCCTTAGTAAACCATATTAATCCTTACTTTCCAACCCATCTTTACTATAGTAGAATACAGGGGAAACATCAAAGGTTTATACTTAAACGTTTTTTCTTGTTGTCTACATTATTAAGATACAACAATTGGGAACAAAACAACCAAGTATTGTTTTGAAAAGATATAGAAATCAATGGATTAAAAGAGGAGAAATATGAGTAGAAAACTGTTTTTATCAGTATTAACTGTATTCTTAATTTTCATATCGGTTGGCTGTAGCAAACCAGAGGTACAGGAGGAAACCTATGCAGAATTCTGGAATCAGCTTGATAGAAACCAGAAGCAATGGCTCGTTTCAACCGAGCTGGAGAAGTTAAAAGCCAGTGGGTATTCAATCATCGTGGAAGAATATTATTTTATTGATCGGTTGGACCGTTACTATACGGATGATCCTCCTGGCGATTTACCTGTAAAGGAAGCCTTAAAGAAAATAGGGCTTTCTTCCGGAGTGATACAATTATAGGCTAGTCAATAGCTCATAAGTTTACCACTTCCTTACTTTCTTAAACAGTGACCGAGACCATTTTATATAATGTAATTCTTCCTGCTACGAAAAAACCTTCTTAAAATAAAGGAACGCACTCAGACTTTTTATGTATATGGAGCTAGGTTTAAAATGGAGTAATTTCCCTTCCTTGTGACACACTACAAGTAAAAAGTCTTGGAGGTTATTCGTTTTGGTTCAAACCAATCCAATCAGTGCTCCAGAGGTGGGGACGCTTTGGCTCACGTACACAGAAAAAACCCTTAATATGAGAATGTTGGAATACTTTATCGAAAAGTCAGATGACCAACAAGCTAGGAATATTACGGGTGGGTTGTGGCAGGAGCTGAATTTTTTTGTTTTACAAATGGAAGAGATATTTATAGACCAAAAAATGGTGAAGCCTGTTGGATTTACAAAAGAAGACGTAAACTTAGAAGCTCCTAAGCTATACGATAATGGATTTGATATTATGTTTGTCCGGGTATTAAAAGAAGTGAGTATGGGGATGTACACCATTAATATGAATATGGCCTATAACGATAAAATTATGCAGATTTATGAGGGACTCACTTCTGTTACTCAAAAAATTTATAAGCTATCTACCCTTTATCTGCTGGAAAAAGGAATTCTAACCCTTCCACCAAAAGTGACCATGCCAAAAACAAATGAATTCATTAAAAGCAAAAGCTATTTGAACGGGTTTAACCCTTTTAATGAAAAAAGGGCTTTAAATGACATTGAGCTTGGATTTCTTCACCATGGAATCGAGACAAATAATATTGGGTTGCAGCTGATTACTGGATTTGCACAATGTGCGGAGAACAAGGATGTAAAAAAATATTTTGTAAAGGGCATGGAGCTTTGTAAGAAACAAATTAAAGCATTTGAGGATATTCTTTTAGAGAGTAATGTACAATTTTCTGCTACATCTGGAAGCACGGTAACGAATTCAACAGTCGCTCCATTTTCCGATAAGCTTATGATGCATTGCGTCTACCTTCTTAATGGTTTTGGACTTGTCGGAAATAGTTTTGGTACATTTTTCAGTTTACGAAATGATATATCTATGAAAACAACCTTACTTGCCAAGGATGTATATTTCTATGGACAAGAAGGAGCTGAAATTAAGATTAAGCATGGCTGGTTTGAGGAACCGCCACAAATGGAGGATAGAGCTCAAATCATCAAAGGTGATTGAATCAATTTGTTTTTTTAGCCTAACAATAAGGTTAGTGTTATTTGATAGCACTACATTAAATGTGGAGGGATATATGATGAATACTTCACTTAAAGGCCTATTATCAACCTTGCTCTCTTTGTTGATTAAAGTTTTATTCTTAATTGAAAAGGTAAGCGCTAAGTTAAACTACTCATTAAGAAAACCAACTTTAGCCTAAGCATTAAGTATTCCAAGGTATATTTTTTCAATTCCACATTGCAATAAAAAGAGAAGTGGGTTTAGCCTCACTTCTCTTTGTTTCATATTGTTAAGCAACTTTCTCCTCAGCAATGGCTTTATATTTTTTCATTCGGAAAGATGCGATGATCAGCACTGTGGAAAGAACTAGACCAAGGTAGCCAAATAATGGATAGAAGATGGATACAAGACTTGTAAAACCAACAAAGCTAAGTCCGAAACCTGCTACGATGGAACCGATGGTAATGACTTTAAACTTTTTTGTTCCCGTGTGAGCGAAACGGGCACCAAATGAGTAAAACATACTAAGTCCTGTATTGAAAACCATTCCATATAGGATCAAGGAATAAATAAAGCCTAAGACTGGTGATAGATCATCTACGATTTTTAGCATTGGCATATCGTAGCCTGCAACAGCTTCGATGTTTGCAAGAATCGCATAGTGACTCAATAATATAAGAACACCAATCCCTAAGCCTCCAGCTAATCCTCCCCATGCGGCTATCTTTTCATTTTTTTCATCTCCGCCCATGACAATCGCCATGGATGCGCCAACCGCGATATTAAACGATACATAGTTAATCGCTGATAATGCCCAATTTGGTAAGGCCTTTGGTTGTTGGGCAGCAATCGTACTCAGTTGGGAAAGTGAACCATCCATCGTAGCTACCGTATAAATGGCTACAAGAATAACCGAAACGATTAGAAATGGTGTAATGCTCCCGATGATATTCACGACCCGACTAACATTATTGACTGCAGCCACACTTATTAGAATGACCATCAATAAGGCCCCTACCCAAAACGGTAATCCAAATTGCTGCTGAAGGGTAGATCCACCTCCAGCGATCATAACCACTCCCACTCCGATTAATACGGCCACAAGAATATAGTCGATAACTATACCAATAAATCTTCCACTAATTTTATAAATCACATCACTGTGGTTATTTGCCTGCATGCGGCTCCCCAATCGCGTTAGGATCATTCCAATATAAGCAAATAACGCTGTAGCAATAACAACTGCTATGGTTCCGATTAATCCGAAACTAGTAAAGTATTGTAAAATTTCTTGCCCTGAGGCAAATCCTGCTCCAATAATGATACCAATGAATGCACTGGCAATTTGCAATACTTTCTTCATGTATGTTCCCCCAATAAAATTTGACTTCAATGAATGGATCTGGGTTTGATTATAAGAATGCTTATGAATGACTCCCTACTGCTAAAAGATATCTCTTATTTTTAGCAACAAAAAAATAGTATTTTTAGAAATATTCATTAGTACCATTTATTTTAATATATTAAACCATAGATTTATAGAAGCAAATTAACTATGTAAGCGATTTTCATAAAAAGCATCTATAATTAGGTCAATCTACCTCCTCTATATGATGTTATTTCGTTTGATAGATTACGTAAGGCAAATTACCAACTTGAACACTAAAAAAGCTCTACTCCTCATTGAAGTAAAGCATGGTTTCTTGTAAGCCTATTTAATTCGAAAAAATGACGACATATCTTCCCGATTATGGTGGACATAAAAATAATCATTACTAGCTGGATCATAAACGTAGTCCTTTTTCCATTCATCCTTGTTCGCTATTATATCCTTTATCGCCTGAGTAAAAATTAGGATTTCTTCATCTGTCATAATGGGGTGTAGTGAAAATCGGACCCACCCTGGTTTAGCGGACAAATCTCCATGAGAGATTTTTTCCACAATTTGTTTGGATGCAGCTTGATCAATGTGTAAGAGATAATGGCCATACGTTCCTGCACATGAGCATCCGCCTCTTACTTGAATTCCATATCTGTCGTTGAGAAGACGCACGATTAAATTATAATGAAGGTTTTCAATATTAAAAGAAACAATCCCTATTCTATCCTTAATATTTCCAGCTAGAATGTGGACCTCGGGAAGCTTTTCCAATTGGGAAAATAAAAGACGTAGCTGCTCTTTTTCTCTTTTTAACATATTGTTTATGCCCATTTTACTTTTCAGATTCAAACAAAGCGCTGTCCGAATGGATTGGAGAATTCCGGGAGTACCACCATCCTCCCGCATTTCTATGCTATCAAGATATTTGTGTTCTCCCCAAGGATTGGTCCATAACACCGTTCCACCTCCCGGATGATCTGGGACTTTATTGGCGTACATTCTTGAATCAAAGACCAATACGCCGCTTGTGCCGGGTCCACCTAAGAACTTGTGCGGGGAGAAGAAGATGGCATCCAATTTCTCAAGCGGATCTTCCGGATGCATATTGATCTCGACATATGGTGCTGATGCCGCAAAATCAACAAAACACAGGCCTCCGTGTTGATGCATCAGTTTGGCGAGCTTGTGATAAGGAGTTTGAATGCCTGTTACATTCGAACAGGCTGTAAAGGAACCAATCTTCAGACGACGGTCCTCGTAAACAGTAAGCAGCTGCTCTAAATGATGAATGTCCACCTTTCCCTCCTTATCCTGTTTAATCAGCTTGACTTCTCCAAGAGTTTCAAGCCAAGAGGTTTGATTCGAATGGTGTTCCATCGATGTCATGAAAATGACTGGCCTCTCCCTTTCTGGAAGCTGCAGATGGTTTCTCCACATCTCCGGTACTCTCAGACCTAAGATCCGTTGCAGCTTATTGACAACCGAGGTCATCCCAAAGCCATCAAGGATGACAACATCATGCTGATCAGCATTGACATGCTCCTTAATAATTTTCCTTGACTGATTGTACAACCCAGTCATCATGGAGCTGGTTATATTCGACTCTGTATGGGTATTCGCCATAAAAGGTCCGAAATCAACGGTTATTTTTTCTTCAATTGGCTGATATAATCGCCCGCTTGCTGTCCAGTCGGCATAAATGATTTTCTTTTTCCCAAAGGGGGAATCAAATTCTTGGTTTAATCCAATCACATGTGAACGGAATGGTTGAAAATATTCTTCAAGGGTTTCAGCGTAGCGAAACGTTTTACTTCCAATGTTAGCCTTGATCATTTGCCCCACACCTTACACTTTTTATTTTGTATTTAATGTATGCAAGGCGCCTTTGGACTGATTATTATTTCACGTACTGCCTCATCAATGTAATATACCTCACCGCTCTACCCTAGAACTATGTTTGTGTATATTTTTTGAAAATTCTAATAACCATGTTGTCTGGATATTAACGTTATGATACTATTAGATATATGATCGCGATCACTTTTATATCATGATTTTTACTGTACAAGGCCTAAACTGCTAGTAAACGATACAAACAGAAAAGAGAAACTATTATTAAGGGAGGAGATTGACATGTTAAATAGCCATGACAGACCAATCAAGCTCGGTATGCACACCTACACCCTGCACTTTTTCGGTTTGGGCGAAAGCTGGGGGTTTGGAGAGGACTATGCCCTCCCTCAGACAATGAATCTATTGCAGCTGATGAATTTTGCCGTTGAATGGGGGCTGGACGGTCTGCAAATTACAAAGGTAGATTTGCAGAATCTCGACCCCGCGTATCTTGCCGAGATCAAAGCCGCAGCCGAAGAACGCGATTTGTTTCTGGAGTTCAATGCTTCATTCGATGCGCCAAGTGATTCGCGGGTAAACTGCACTGTACGGGAAGCACTGCAAATCGCTAAGGCAATCGGCGCAGATTTGGCAAAGTTCAGTCTTGATGTAAAGCGCCCTCGTCCACACTATGGCACCTGCTTTCATCCGGATGTCATGCGGCAGCTTGCCATCCGCTATGATGAATTCAAAGAAGCGCTGCCTCTGGTCGAAGAGCTTGGACTAAAGGTTGCCATTGAAAATCACTGCGACACCTATGCAGATGAGGTGCTTTGGCTTGTCGATCAGATTGATCATCCGTTGGTTGGCACCTGCCTTGACACAGTCAACTCCATCTCTATCACAGAGGGCCCGGAGGAAGCGGTGAAGAAGCTCGCGCCCAGTGCGTTCTCCTGTCATTTCGCCGACAATAAGCTGGTCATCGATCCCCTTGGCGCACACTGGATCGGCGTTCCACACGGTTCGGGCGATATCGACCTGTCGAAGGTCCTAAAGGTACTAAGAGAGCAGTCCACTTTGGATCGCGTTATTTTTGAGAATGAAATCCCCTTCCTCCGTCCGGATGAACCGCTGGAGGAAGCAAGAGAAAGAGAACTTCAAGCCTGCAAGAAGAGTATTGCTTATCTAAGAAACGTACTCCAGCTTGGTGTCAGAAATTGATAAGCATAAAAACAAAACGGACCAAAAATGGTCCGCTTTGTTTTTTATACAATAGTTCTATTTTATCAATCCTAAAAAGATCCCGAAATGTTTATTTTCGCGATCTTTATAGGATAAAAAAATACCACCTATTCACCTGTAACATCAAGTACAATTTTACCAACCAGTGTTTTAGAAAGGAAGGCCTTTTGAGCCTCTACAATATCCTTTAGTGGAAATTCTTTTGCTATTATTGGTTTAATTTTTCCTTCTTCGATAAAGCTAATCAGATTCAGGAAGGCTTCTCTTGTTTGATAGGTGCTTCCAAAGAGACTCAAATCTTTCAAATAAAGATCACGGACATCCAGTTCTACAAGAGGTCCACCAATAGCTCCAACCACTCCGTATTTTCCACCTTTTTTCAAGACTTCCAAAAGCTCTGGCCATTGATTTCCAGCAACCACATCTAAAACAACATCCACTTTCATTTTCCCAATCTTTTCAACATAGCTATCTCCTCTGAAGACAATTTCATCTGCACCGTAGCTTTTAACTCTTTCTGCTTTACTCTGTTCACAAACAGCGATAACCTTGGCACCTCTTACTTTTACTAATTGTACAAGTGCAGAACCCACTCCACCAGATGCTCCAGTGACTAGAACAACATCATCCTTTTCAACCCCTACTCTACAAATAAGGTTCTCAGCCGTTCCATATGCGCAAGGAAACGTTGCCAGCTCTTTATCAGATAAATGTGAATGGATGACAAAGGCTTCTTCTGAACGTACGGTTGTATATTCAGCAAATGTACCATCACGTTCTGACCCGAAAGTAGTACATTCTAACCCATTCTGACTTAATTCGCTTTCTTGTACATTACGTATTAAGACTCTTTCACCTAGTCTGTCTTGACTTACACCCTCTCCAACAGCGACAATCGTACCACAACCATCAGCTCCTTGAATTCTAGGAAATTCCATCGCTTGCCCAAGCCATGAACCATCGTCTTTAACGTCTTCATTAAATCCTGATGCCCCGCCTGTATTGGTTTCTGATTTTACACTTTTTGAATACCAACCTATACGTGTGTTCACATCAGTATTGTTTACAGCTGCTGCACCAATTTTCACCAATACTTCCCCTTCTCTTGGTGTTGGAACGTCTATATCAGAGCGATACTCTAATTTTTCAAATCCACCATTACCTGTTAAAAATACTCCAGACATTTTTTTCGGGATTGTGTACAAATCTCCACGTATTGTTTTTGGTATTATATTCATCATGTTCTCCTAAAAAATTTATTAGCAGGATGACCATCCAAGAGAACCTAGCTCAGCTTTCATTTTAGGCGGCCATCCTAGCAGATGTTTAACCTATTCCCTTCAAGCGAACAAATCATGATATAAATATGATCGCGATTTCCTACAGGAATAAAAAAATGCCTTTATTCTTATGAAACAATACTAGCGTGAGTTTCAACTAGCGAAACCCTTTTCGGTTCGATAGCAAGATACAAAACGATTGAATCTCCTTCCTGACGTACATCATAAGTCTTTAATCTACAATGTGCATCATTAAAAATGGATTCTCCTGTTTTAATATCAAATCCCCATCCATGTAGTGGACAACGTAAAATCTCTTCATGTCTTCCGTACTGATACGTATGTGGGTCACTTGGTAACATGGTTCCGCTTACTGTACCATAGACCATTGGTACACCCTGATGCGGACATTTATTTCGCACCGCATACAACTGACCCTTTAGATTAAAAATAGCAATTTCTGTTGCATCCACTTTAACTAATTTTCGTTGACCATCTTGTAACTCCTCTGCTGGACAAACGGTAACACTGATTAATTCACTCATGTTTCATTCTCCTTTCTATTATCAATTAAAGTTATAGGTATTTAAAGCGTTTTCATAGAAAATTTTATTTCGTAATTCTTTTGGAAAATGATTGAATACACGATCTGCTTGATCCCCATCCCAGTGTGGATAGTCACTGCAATAAAGAAGCATATCTTCGATTCCTCCCATTTGAATCAGTGCTACTAAATCCTTTGGACCATACGGTTCTTCAATTGGCTGCGTTCCTAAGCGGACATTTCGTTTAATATATTCGCTAGGTAATTCTTTTACCCATGGCACTTCTTCACGGAGTGTTTTCCAGTTTTTATCGATTCTCCATAACAGCGGCACAATTCCAGCGACGCCATATTCGACAAATACAAATTTCAGGTCAGGGAACTTTTCAAAAACCCCTTCAGAAACTAAACTTACTATATTTCTATGGGCATTTAACCCTAAACAAGTATGCCATTCCATATACGTTGATGCGGGACCTACGGCTTGTGCTGGAGCATTTTCCCCTGAGGCCTCCGAATCTGGATGGATCAACATTTGCAGTCCATAGTGTTGTGCTGCTTCATAAATCGGATACAAACTTCTATTGCCAAATGGGATTGTCGTCGTTTGTAAATTAACGGCTACCACGCCTGGTTTCTTTCCAATTCTTTCAATTTCTTTAACCGCTGCCACAGGATCTAGTGGGGAGACAAGCATAGACATTTTATAGCGGCTGTCCTTTTCAATCCAATTCTCATATTGCCAATCGTTAAAGGCTGAATTAAAGCCATTCGCGATATCTATATTGTGAAATCCACCCATTGTTGCATTACATGAATTCAAAATTCCAAATTGCGTGTTTGAACGATCAAACAAATCCTTTGCTACAAATGCAGGATCAGAACCTGGGATTGCCCCTTCAGGTGAGAACGCATCCTGACGTACGACTGAAACCGGGTTGATATATCGACATTCTGGAAAGCGAAATTCTGCCGCAGAGATTAACTTCCCGTTAAAGGCTTGTCTTTTAAATTTACCAATATTTAAACGTTTTTGAAGTGACTCATCACAATAGGGTACAAGGTCGTCAAGTGAATTTAAGTACGAATGAACATCAGAATCAATCACCAGCTGTTTTGTTTTTAAATCTTTTCCTTCTTCCTTAATTTCAGTAAGTCCATTAACCATTTAAATAACTCCTCCCCTTTTTCCAATCTGGTTTTAAAACAATTTTGTAATCACGATTTTTTGGTGATCGCGATTTCTTAACTTCATTATAATCTGTTTATAAATCTTTGTAAATATCAAAAAATTAGAATTACTTATTATCTTCTACATTTACTATCCCGATTGATCCTTTTTTCTTTCCCTCCATTTAAATGAATGATACAAGCAGGAGTACATATTTTTTCTTTATTTTTCACTTAATGGACTAGTTTCCGATTCTATTGCTATTTTATTTTTAACTAACATTTGTGGTTTTTTCAAAAAAACCATCAATATTCCTATAAAAATAAGTATTCCGCCTAAAAGGAAACTTCTGGAAATAACTTCTCCTAAAAAGAGCCAACCACATACTCCACCTATAACAGGAGAAAAAAAGTAATATATCGAGCCAATTCCTGCTTCCATTAATTCCATTCCTTTATTCCACAAGAAAAAGGCGGCTGCTGTAGCAATAATGCCTAGAAAAAGGACTGCCATTAAAATGGGAAATTCCTTAAGATGAATCATATCCTCTGCTTTTACATCAAAAAGCATAACAGGTGTCATAAAAAGAAGCGCTACTCCGGTCGAATAGGTGGTTATGGTAAGAGAAGAATACTTATTTGCAATTCTTTTAACCATTACACTATATAAAGCCCACGTTACCGCACCCAGGATTAAAATCAAATTTCCAAGTAAATGTCCCATTCCACCTCCTTCTTCTAATCCAATCACAAGAAATAAACCAGAGGTTGCCACTGCGACGGAGATGACATTCCTCCATGTTAGCTTTTCCTTGAGCAGGAAGTAAGCTAAAATCAGAGCAAAGAGAGGAGAAGAGGATGTAACTAAAGCCCCCATATGCGCTGTCGATAAATGGGTACCAATAAACCCACATGCATTCGAAACACAATACCCAATCAGTCCTAGCCATGCGATAAGTGGAAAATCGCTTCGCTCGATTCGCTGCTTCTTTTGAAAATACCAGCAAACCGCTAATAAAAGAAACGCCAAGAGATACCGAAGCCAGAGAAGAACATAAGGAGACACATACTCCAGCGTATATTTACTAACTACGAACATCCCTCCCCATATGCCCGCAGCTGCTAATAAGCAGATACTACCAACAAGAACTTTTGACCTCAATTTGACCCCTCCATAAGATAACAGAGGATACAGGGATTAGATACAAGCTTGCATTCTATTATCATATGATTTAAATGTTGACTCTACTCTACATCCAAGTTCCACTTACATTCCTTTTGTATTTACAATCGCTTTTTGAATTTCTTTTTCAACACCACTCACCGAACAGCTACATGATTTCCTGCCGTGCATTCGGGTTACTTTCCATAAGAAATTTGTTTGTTGTATCACTTACTTTAACGTTTTTTGTAAGCATACGAATAGCTGTCGACAAATCAATCCGCCGGTAGGTTTCTATCACACTGCCGTTCGATTTCAGGTCTATTCTTCCTTTTAGTAATTCCTGATATTCATCTTCTGAAAGGTACTCTAGCCTTTTCGAATCGTCTAATGCTGCTAAGACAAATTCTTCAGTCCTTTCATTACTCTTTCCTGTAAGATCAGCCTTTTGAACTCTGCCTGTTGAAGAGTAGGCAATACAGCTGACAATACGCTGCTCTGCACTACTAATTGTCTCCCTTAGAAATACTGACGAAGCTGGAGGAATATCTTCAACGAGTAAGCGAGTAATGCCGCGATCATTAATCTGCTCTAAAATCTGCTCCGGATCGTTTTCAACAATGATTTCCTTATGTGGAGGCCAAATTTCTAAGTTCCGAAAATCACCATGCTTCTTCCCGATGTGAAAGATAAAATATTCCGGATAGATTCTTAGCTTGCCATAATCGTTACCTAATTTCATACGATGAACATCATAGTAGCGTGTGATTGAAGCCATAAGCAATGAACTTACGCCAATCGCTCCACATGGGCTATTGACTACAATACCGATCCGATCCCTGTCACTAAATCCGGGAAACACATCCTCTAGTAAAGCCTGATCTTCCTCTATCGTGAATATATAATCCTCTGATTTCAGTAAATGAATAGTATGCATGTTTATCCCTCTTTACAATTATATTTTTTCGACATTGGAATAGACGACTTTAATAAGATCGCAATCCTATAATGATCGCGATCTTATTTTAAGTAAAAAATAAACCGACTTTATTACCTACAAATCAGTACCTTACTTCTTTTCTAATTCTTCCATTTTTTTACCCAAATCTTCCAATGAATTGATATCTTCCATATAGGTTGGAACTGCCAGACCCATCACGGTGCCTTCTAGGTTGACACCTACTGTTTCAATTTGGTCCTTGTATTTTTCATAATAAGAGCTATGAGCTGTTGGCAGCCATGCTCCAACGAATGCATCCGCACTGCCGCTTGCTAAACCAGCAAAAATGGGTGCCGCGTCTACCTGCATTAAGTTAACATCATACCCTTTATCCTTCAACGCCTTTGCCACGACATTTGTACTTGCGATTATATCAGTCCAACTGTTATAGACAAGTGTAATCTTTTCACCATTTACCTTCTCTACTCCTTCAATCCATTTATTCACAGTATCAGGATGCTCTTTTATCCACTTCCCTGCTGCAGCCTCAGGCTCTAATCCATCTTCAATCATTTGCATGACTAAGGCCAAATCCTCTGATTTCCATGCAAATTGCTTAAAAAATTTGTACGCATTTGGCTGATCTTCTTTAAATCCATTTCGAACAAGTGTATAAATTTTTTCTGGTTCCCCAAATATGACTTTGTCATCCTTTAGTAGCTTTAGATCATATTTAGAAAACATCCAATGTGGCTCCCATGCTGTCACAACGATTGGTTCCTTCTTTTTATATGCTTTATCTAAAGTAGCTAACATGGCTGAACTAGATCCTTCTACTAATTTCCAACCATCTAATTCATATTCATCTATAGACTTTTCCGTCAAACCGTGAATTCCGGATCCTGCTTCTATTCCGATAATTTCATAGTCGAAGAGTTCACCAACAGGCTGTGTGCCGCTTGCTTCAGAATCTACCTTTTCATTCGAGCTGCACCCTATCAAAGCAACTGAAAGCATGAAAGTCATTGCAAAACTGGGTATTAATTTTTTCATTTTCATTATTGGAACCTCCTCTGTTTTTTACCGATATTCTGAGACATTCTATCCAGTATGATGGCTAAAATAACAATCGATAGTCCAGCTTCAAAGCCCATTCCAATGTTAAGCTGTGTAACCGCACGATATACTTCGGTTCCTAACCCAGGTGCTCCAATCATAGCGGCAATCACCACCATAGAAAGGGAAAGCATAATGCTCTGATTAATCCCTGCCATAATCGTTGGTGTTGCTAAAGGAAGCTGTACTTTTAGCAGCTTTTGAAAAGGAGTCGTTCCAAATGCATCTGCTGCTTCGATTAACTCATTCGAAATTTGGCGTATACCTAAAATCGTCATTCTGATTGTAGGGGGCATTGCAAAAATAACTGAAGCAAATACACCCGGAACCATGCCTAAACCAAAAAAGAAGATAGCAGGAATCAGATAAATGAAGGATGGCATTGTTTGCATAAAATCCAAAATTGGAGATAATATGTTATTAATGCTTCTATTCATTACACTGGCAATACCTAATGGAACCCCGACTATCACGGAAATCAAAACAGAGGTGAGAACGAGGGACATCGTTTGAGCCGCTTGTTCCCAATACCCTAAATTAACAATCATTAACATCCCAATCAATGTAAAAACAGCTAAAGGCCAACGACTAACCTTCCAAGCTAATGCCGCTATGATAGTGATAAACACAAAAGGGTTAATGAATAAGATGGCATCACCTAAGGCTCCTACGACAGAATCTAATAGATTTGAAATCACACCAAACAGTCCGCCAAAGTTGTCAGTAAGAAAAGAGATAAAGCTTTCAACCCATACATCCAAAGGCAGCTTAAAGCCCTCCATTAAAATGCCCCCTTAGCAATCGAAGTGATCTTCGGTTCTATTAGACTTCTTGCTTTTTCTACTTTTTTAGAAATCGTTATGACATGATTGAGCTTGTCTTTATTGTTCGACATAGCTGACAATAATCTTTCCTTTGTAATGATGCCAGTACAGTTATTTTTGTTATCGATAACGGTGATAGGATACTTAGAATTCAGTACAAGGTCTGGTAAATCGACTAATAAGGTCTCTGGTTTTACACTTGGCAGATTGCGGTTTAAAATCGTTTCTAAAGGCTTACCCTCCTTCATTGCTGTGGTTAATTCAGCTAATGTGATCACTCCAATAAATTCTTTCTTACTATTCATAGCAAAAATATGTGATTGTTGAAGCGCTTGCATCTCCTGTAAGGCCTTTTCGGCACCGAGATTGATATCAAACATATGAATGCGTTCCTGAATATTTGACGCTTTAAGGACTTTGAACAAATCTACATCCTCGACAAATTTTCTTACATAATCATTTGCTGGTTGTAAAAGAATCTCTTCAGCTGTACCGATTTGGATCATGGAACCATCCTTCATGATCGCAATTCGATCGCCAATTCGTAATGCTTCATCTAAATCATGGGTAATGAAAATGATGGTTTTATGCATCGTTGCCTGAAGACGTATGAGTTCGTTCTGCATATCCTTCCTAATTAAAGGGTCCAGTGCACTAAAGGCTTCATCCATTAATAGGATGTCTGGATCATTAGCCAAGGCCCTAGCAAGTCCAACACGCTGCTGCATCCCTCCGCTTAATTGATCAGGATAGCGATCTTTATAACTCGCTAGTTCAACTAATTCTAAGGCATTTAATGCCTTTTCCGTTCTCTCCTTTGCAGGAACGCCCTGTACTTCCAAGCCAAATTCCACATTTTTTAAGATATTCTTGTGAGGGAATAGACCAAATTTCTGGAATACCATCCCCACTTTTTTTCTGCGAATGTCTCGCAGCTGCTCCTTATTCATCCCCACAATTTCTTCCCCATCGATGTATATTTCACCTTCAGTGGGATCAATTAATCGATTAAACATCCTAACGAGTGTCGATTTCCCACTGCCAGAAAGTCCCATGATGACAAAGGTCTCTCCCGATCGAATGTCAAAATTCACTTGATTTACCCCCACTGTCATACCTGCCATTTCGAGGATTTCTTGCTTTGATTTTCCTTCTCTTAGGAGTTTAATAGCTTGACTGGGATGCTGACCAAAAATTTTAGTAACGTTCGTAACCTTAATTTTTGATGTATGATCCATACTCTACCACCTTATTTTTTTAATTTAGTAATACGGAAATAGTGTTAATTGTACAAAATAATTCAAACTATTAAACAACAAAAAAAACATATTAAATATCATGATATTTAATAAATCGCGATTTTTCATAACCAAATAATATCACATTAAATTCAACAAAACAACAACTTTTCTAAATTTTCTAAAAATATAGACATTTAAGCATTCTCCTTTGATAAAGCTAGTGTGAGATAGTATCTACCGAAAAAAAGGAATGTCATGTAAGTCGACTTTTCGACTTATGACATCCCTTTTTTATTCTTTTCTTTACCTGTTCGCTACACCATATGTAATGTCTCGAATGTATTCCATTGTGATTTTCGAAGCCTCTTCAGGACTATAGGTTACCCGATTATTAAGTAAAGAAGTCATCATTCCCTGCCAAATTAGGATAGTCATCTCACTTAGCTTTTCAATATCATCTTTTCTAAATAGCCCCTTCTCCGCATATTTCTCTAAAACCGTTCTACTCCGTTTACTTAGATTCTGTTCAAGAAGGATTCCTTCCAATTCTTCTGGTAATTGAATGGTCTTGCTCTGATAAGTAGAAGAGTAATAGTTAATCAGGTCTTCAGGGTGTTCACCTAGATCCGCAATAAATATCGCATTATATATTTCAGGCTCCTTGAAAGAATGGTCACAGAAACATTCCCAACCCAATAAATATTTCTCTAAAGGTTCATCTGATCTGGCAACATAATTGGCTATATCTTCTAAATATTTTTCTACAAATGACATGGAGGCAAAAAATACAAGATGGGAAACCTCTGAGAAGTAATTATAAATCGTAGAACTGGTAAATCCTGCTTTTTTAGCAATTTTCCTGATACTTATATTTTTAATTCCCTCTTCTTTAATTAATTCAGTTGTTGCATCAATAAAATAATTGATCATTCGTTCCGTTTGAATCTCACTTCTAGCCATTCATATAACCCCCTTGTTTCGTTCTCTCTATACATAAGCTGCAGGAATCTCTACACAGCCTTATTAGTATCGTATTCAATTGTTAATCATGATTTTAAAATAATCATGATCTCTCTCATTTTTATAATGTTATATTAACTTAGTATACATAATATTACAAGTTGGAATAATTAATATTTAGAAAATTAAATATAATTACGATTAGATAAAAAGAGAACTCTGCGGACATTTTCTCCACAGAGTTCTCTTGATTTATTGAACCATTTCTAATTAGCTGTCTTATTCGTTGCAAAGCTAGGATTTTCATTTTTATTTGATTTGTTCATAGAGCTAGCCTCCGCTAAACTCATATTTTTTGTTTCTGGAGCCATGAATAACGAGACTAAAAATCCAATGAAAAGCACCGCGCCACAAATATACAACGTCGTTCCTAAACCGTATTTCGCCATAATGGCTGGAGAGAAAAAGGTACCAAAGGTTGAGGCAATACGTGCTACACCTGTCGTAAAGCCCATTGCCGTACCGCGAATATGGGTTGGAAACAATTCATTCGGATAGATCCAGCAATGTGCTCCCATTCCCGTATTAAACGTACCATAAATAACAAAGAGAGCTAGGATAAACACAAATGGCATGTTCATACTAGAGGTTGCTCCCAATACGAATAAAGAGATCGAACATACTAAGAATGCCCAATAAAGAGTTGGTTTTCTTCCGAACTTGTCCACTAAATAAAGGGCTGGAAACAGGCCAACAAGATAGATAAGATTAATAACCGCTGAACCAAGGTACTCCCTCGTTCCATTAGCAAAACCAAATTCTCCAAGAATCTCAGGAATATAGGTATTTATTCCATAGAGAGGCAGCACTTGAAGCGAATAGAAAAGCGTCACGAAAAGAATTAATTTTCCATAGCCATTTTTAAACATATCGAAATAGGAGGTTTTCTCCTTTGTCTCCGGCTCAACGGACATGATGACATTTTCACCGAATATTTTCTTAACAATTGCGTTTGCTTCTTTTTCCCTCCCTTTGCTGGCAAGCCAACGAGGGGATTCAGGCATATTCAAACGGGAAATCAGCATGAGGATGACAGGAACCGCACTGCTTGCAAGCATCCATCTCCAGCTGTCATCACCAAGTGACAACAAAAGATATCCGACTAAAAAGGAGCTAGCGTAACCGACATACCAGAGTCCATTAAGACCCCCAAGTAAGGAACCACGACTTTTTGTTGGTGAAAATTCCGTCATCAAGGCTCCTGCAATAGGATAATCCGCTCCTACTGCAATTCCTAATATAAATCGTAGAATAATCAAAGTCACGGGATCGTTGACATAGAACTGAAGGATGGATACAACAGCCATGACAACCATATCGATGAGAAACATCTTCTTTCGGCCAAGTATATCTGTAAGATAGCCTCCGATTACTCCACCAAATAACATACCCGCAAGAGTTGCTGCTCCGACAAGACCTATCATAGTTACAGACATATCAAGCTGCGTCTGCATGACGGAAAGTGCTACTGCAATAATTCCGATAATATATCCATCAAGAAATGTACTCCCACTTGCATAGGCAAACATTTTATAATGAAACCGACTTAAAGGCACTTCTTCCATTGTGAGGATCTTACTCATACATTACCTCCTATGACTTTACTAGATTTCGAAAGAATAGTAATATTCAGTATTTTTTAAATATTATTATAACTTATTTATTATCTAAATTAAATACAAAGGCTAGCTTCATTGTATACAATTACGATTTTGTACTAGATTGAACTTGGTTGGAACAACTGTTTTAGGATAAATAAGAACTTCAAATGATTTCTTAAATATAGATAAAACGTTTACATTTCTTGAAATATTGAATTAAAAAGCCACACTTTCTTATAGACCCTAAACAATCCTATCAAGAGATTCTCCAATTCTTGTTCAATATGTACAGCTAGTACTAGAGTAGAGTTGCAAGAACTCGTATCGTTTGCTTGCAACTCCTGCTCCAAAATTTTCAATAGCCTACTTAACCTTTTACAAAGACCGTTTTAATATTGGTAAAAAATTCGATGGCTGCTTGACCCTGTTCACGTGATAGAGAACTAGATTTTTTCATCCCACCAAATGGAGCTTGCAGTTCTACGCCTGCACTTTCAGCATTAATTCGTACAAGGCCTGCGTCGATTTCGTTAATAAAGGAAAGCATCTTTTGGATATTTGTTGTAAAAATAGATGCACTTAGTCCAAATTCTACATCGTTCGCTACTTCTATCGCTTCTTCCATTGTATCAACCTTCATTAACGCTAATACAGGACCGAAAATTTCCTCTTGCGCGATTGTCATACTAGATTCCACATTTTCAAAAACTGTAGGTTCTACAAAGAAACCATCCTCAAGCCCCGGGCCCTCACATTTTCTTCCACCATGTAAAAGGACTGCACCTTCTGCTTTTCCTTTTTCGATGTAGCTTAGTACCGTATTAAGCTGACTTTCACTTGCACATGGCCCCATCCAGGTTTCCCCATCCAGACCTTGTCCAACCTTTATTTCTCGTACTTTAGTGAGCAGCTTTTCCTTAAATTCATCGTAGACTGCACGTTGAATGATTACACGACTAGTAGCTGTACATTTCTGACCCGTTGAGCGAAGACCACCACTTATGGTTGCTTCGACAGCCTGATCGAGATCCGCATCCTCAGCCACAATCACTGGATTCTTCCCGCCCATTTCTAGCTGATATTTCGCACCACGTGCAAACGCCCCTTGGCCCACACGCTTTCCGACACCATCTGAACCGGTAAATGTAATTCCATTAATATAAGGATGATCAATGATGCCTTGTCCAATTTCAGATCCTGAACCTGTAACCATATTGATCACACCAGCTGGCAGTCCTGCTTCATGGAAGCATTCGATTACTTTAGCAGCTGTAACGGCTGTTTCGCTTGCCGGCTTAAATACGACTGTATTGCCATAGATAAGAGCCGGTGCCATTTTCCAAATAGGAATCGCCACTGGGAAATTCCATGGTGTGATGACTCCCACAACACCTAGAGGTGCTCTGCTTGTGAACATTAATGCTTCGCTATCTGTAGAAGGGATGACATCACCGACTTGGCGCATACCTTCTCCTGCATAATAGCGAAGAATGGATATACCGCGAGATGTTTCACCTTTCGCTTCTTGGAATGTTTTTCCCATTTCCTTTGTCATGGTTTCTGCGACTTCATCTAATCGTGCTTCTAATACATTTGCCACTTTATATAGAAACTCTCCTCTAGCAGGAGCAGATAATTTTCTCCAAGAAATTTGTGCCTTTTTAGCTGCGGACACGGCCTGATCTAAATCTTCTTTAGTAGATAGGGAAAGATACCCAACGATCTCATTTTTATTTGCTGGATTGATGCTAGCCTGAGTTTCATGTGAAGAAGCTGCTTGCCACTCACCATTTATATAATTCTCATATGTTTTACTTTCTGCTTTCACTGTCATGTAATCAAATCCTTTCTGTTCTTTGGGTCTCTTAAATATGTTTGTTGATTTCCGTTCCAGTCACTTCGCTTTCCGCGGGCGACCGCCGAGCCTCCTCAACACTTCGTGTCTGAGGGGTCTCGACTGTCTCGCTTCTGCCGCAGGAGTCTTCGTGCCTTCCACTACAATCAACCTGCTATCTAAAAATAAACACTGTGCTTTTGCACAACCAAACTTCTAAAAAAGTTTAGCTCCTAAGTAAACAATCAACGGAATGGTTAATAGGGAGCAAATGGTTGAGTAAACCGTTGCTTTTACCCCTAGTTCTTCATCCTGTGCATACTGTGCTAAAAATACCGGAGCAATGGTCATCGTAGGCATTGCTACTTGTATGATCATGACTTGCTTGATCATCATGGAGAAGTTAGTAAACAGCAACAGTATGATGGTGAAAATGGGAAGAATAATTAACTTCAATAAAATCGGTACAGTCAATTTACTAATTGTCACAGACCCCTTTTGCTTAAGCATCGTCCTAATCAGTATTCCAATGTACAGCATGGCAAGAGGGGTCGCTAAATTGGCTAATGTCCCATTTAGTTGTTGAATCATCTCTGGTGGTTTCATTCCAGTTATGATTATAAATAAGGCCAAAACAATTGAAATAAGTGGTGGATTGAATAATTGTTTTAAAGATGCAAGGGAAAACTGATCCTTTTCCTGTAATAACGCAATCGCTACTGTATATAAAATGAGACCGAGACCTGTATCAAAAGCAGCTGCAAATAGAGCCCCTTTTGGACCGAGTATGGCCGCACATAAAGGAATCCCAATAAATCCTGTATTTCCCAATCCAGCAATAATGGCAATTTTCCTTGCATTACTGGATGACTGGTTATTAATTCTTGCAATACCCCATCCTATTAGTAATCCTATTAAACTAATGATGATGGAAAGAATAAAAATAATAAGCAGCTCAGAAATTACCTCTTTCCCTATCTTCGTTTTAAAAGCACTATCTAAAATAATGCAAGGCACTGCGACATTCAGCATTATACTAATTAGGAGCTGCTTTGATTCATTTGTTATTTCATTTACTTTTGCTATCCAATAGCCAATGACAGAAATAACCGCCATCATAAACATAGGACCTAAGATTGATAGAAATACCAAGGAAAACTCTCCTCATACAAAGCCAGTAAACCTGCTGTTAGATTCCTATTAGTAGGCTCCTTTTACTTTGTGAATGTCACTTTTACTTCCCCTAATTGTTCAAATACAGCTATATATTCGTCACCAGGTACAACATCAATCGTACTAGCAAGTGCACCCGAAAGAATCACTTCTCCAGCTTTTAATACGACGCCAAACTCGTTTAATTGATTAGCTAGCCATGCGACACAAGCTGCTGGATGGTCCATTGCATTTTTCCCAAAACCTTCTCTTACTAATTGTCCATTTTGATAGACTTTCATCTCAATCTCAGGAAGATTCACTTCATCCAAGGAAACAGGTTTATCACCTAGAATATAAAGACCAGAAGAGGCATTATCCGCTACGGTATCCTGCAATTTTATATTCCAATCTTTGATTCTGCTGTCTACAATTTCAATGGAAGGAAGAACATAGTCTGTTGCTTCAAGTACATCTTCAACCGTAACATTTGGACCATGTAGATCCTTTTTTAACACAAATGCAATTTCAGCTTCAATCTTTGGCTGAATGACTTCGTCAGTAAAGGATATTTCTCCACCATTTTCAACAATCATATTCTCAAATAAATGTCCACAATCCGGTGTTTCAATTCCATACATAACTTGCATATCACGGGAAGTTAAACCAATTTTTTTACCAACAATTTTAAGGCCTTGAGCTAATTTTTCCTTCACCACTTCCAGTTGAACTTCATACGCATCCTCTAACGTCATATCTGGCTTTAATACCGTTAATGCGTCCATTGGTGTTTGATTTTTCTCAGCTTCGAATAAATGTTTTGCAAGAACTTTAATTTGATTAGATACTACTTTGCTCATCTGGGAGCCCTCCTTGTATTTGAAAGAATATATGTGAATTCATGACTTCTATTTGACTATCAATAATGATCGAACGTACTATCCATCTATTTTAAAATCTCTATTTCCTTTACACTTTGTAAATACTGTTCAGCCCATTGTGTCATAGCAAGTGTTAAGTCCGTTACTATGTAGTTCGCACCCCATTGAACAGCCTGCTTTGTTTGTTCTACATTACTAACATACACACCAGCTATTTTCCCGCTATCCTTAATCATCCTGATACTTTGCTCTATCATTTGCAGTACTTCAGGATGTCTTGGATTTTCTGCATATCCCATGGATACAGCTAAATCAAAAGGTCCGATAAAAAATACATCGACGCCTTCGATTGTTAAAAATTGGTCCAAATTGTTAACCGCTTCTACCGTTTCAATTTGCAGAATAACCATTAATTCTTCATTTGCTTTTTCTAAATATTCCATCTTATTAGGATATAAGCTATAGTTACAGGCTCTTGGTAAAAAATCGAATCCTCTTTTACCCAATGGAGGATAGAGTGCTGCATTTACCGCGTCCTTTACTTCATCTAACGTGTTTACCATCGGGATTTGAATGCCATTTGCCCCACTGTCTAATGCCTTTTGAATATATTCAGGCCGATTAACAGGCGTTCGGATGATGGATGGGATTCCAGCACATTGAGATCCACGGATCATATTTTCTAGGACCATATAATCCATACTTCCATGCTCATTATCAATGCATGTAAAGTCAAAACCCATTTGTGCTGTAAATTCTGTTAAACCAGGTGATGGAAAGGTGACGAAACAGCCAAACAAGGGGCCTTTGTGTAACCTTTTTTTCATATCGCTCCATAGCATATTTCTGCCCTTCTTTCTTATAGATTCATTATTTTGAAGACTAGACATACCTAGATGAAATCGCGATAAATAAGAAATCGCGATTTCCTTAAGGCATTAAAAAAATCCTTTTTCCAATGTTAGGATACATGAGCAGTATTTGTTTCCACTACTGTTACAAGCTTTGGCTCTTTCGTAAGATTTAACACAATGGAATTTCCTTCTTGTCGTACATCATACGTCTTTAATTTGCAATTTTTATCATTGAATACGGATTCCCCTGTTTTAATATCAAATCCCCATCCGTGTAAAGGACAACGTAAAATCTCTTTATCTCTACCATATTGATACGTGTGTGGATCACTTGGTAACATCGTTCCACCTATCGTACCATATACCATTGATACTCCCTGATGTGGACATTTATTTCGAACGGCGTAAACTTGACCATCAGTATTAAAAATGGCAATTTCTGATCCATCCACTTTGACTAATTTTCGTTGACCCTCTTGTAGCTCCTCTGCTGGACAAACAGTCACACTTGTTAATTCGCTCATGCGTCATACTCCTTTCTTTTAGCGATTGAAATTATACGTATTTAAAGGGTTTTCATAGAAAATTTTATTTCGTAATTCCTTAGGGAAATTATTGAATACCCGATCCGCTTGATCCCCATCCCAGTGTGGATAGTCACTGCAATAAAGAAGCATATCTTCGATTCCTCCCATTTGAATCAGTGCTACTAAATCCTTTGGACCATACGGTTCTTCAATTGGCTGCGTTCCTAAGCGGACATTCCGTTTAATATATTCGCTCGGTAATTCCTTTATCCATGGTACTTCTTCACGGAGTGTCTTCCAGTTTTTATCGATTCTCCATAACAGCGGCACAATTCCGGCGACGCCATATTCGACAAATACAAATTTCAGGTTAGGGAACTTTTCAAAAACCCCTTCCGAAACTAAGCTAACAATATTTCTTTGTGCATTTAATCCTAAACAAGTATGCCATTCCATATACGTTGATGCTGGACCTACGGCCTGAGCTGGTGCGTTCTCCCCTGATGCCTCCGAATCTGGATGGATCAACATTTGCAGTCCATAGTGTTGTGCTGCTTCATAAATCGGATACAAACTTCTATTGCCAAATGGGATTGTCGTCGTTTGTAAATTAACGGCTACCACGCCTGGTTTCTTTCCAATTCTTTCAATTTCTTTAACCGCTGCCACAGGATCTAGTGGGGAGACAAGCATAGACATTTTATAGCGGCTGTCCTTTTCAATCCAATTCTCATATTGCCAATCGTTAAAGGCTGAATTAAAGCCATTCGCGATATCTATATTGTGAAATCCACCCATTGTTGCATTACATGAATTCAAAATTCCAAATTGCGTGTTTGAACGATCAAACAAATCCTTTGCTACAAATGCAGGATCAGAGCCTGGAATCGCTCCTTCTGGTGAGAATGCATCCTGACGGACAACTGAAACCGGGTTGATATATCTGCATTCTGGAAAGCGAAACTCTGCAGCAGAGATTAACTTCCCGTTAAAGGCTTGTCTTTTAAATTTACCGATATTTAATCGCTTTTGAAGCGACTCATCACAGTAGGGTACAAGGTCGTCAAGTGAATTTAAATAAGAATGAACATCAGAATCGATCACCAACTGTTTTGTCTTTGTTGATTCTGTTACACTGCTTTCATTAATTGCATGAACCATGTTACTTATTCCTCCTCTAATAAACCTTTATTAATTAAGATCACTAAAATATCTTCTCTATTTGTTTATAGAGATATTTTTATTACCGTGATAATTTAATGATCGCGATTTATTAACTAGAGTATAAACCCTATTATGATGTTTGTAAATATAAAAAGAGTAAATTTTCTAATTATTTCGACGATGTTCTTGTCCTGTTTTAAAACATCCCTGTTAAACCTGAAGCCTAACACAAGAAAGAGATAGAAACGTATAAACAAGTTTCTACCTCTAGACAAAGAATATTTACTTATTGCATAGCCTAGCCATTAGTCAGCGATTGATACATTTCAAAAACGGTTTTCTCTATATTGCATTGTCCGTTCAAATAGAAAAGCGACGTTTCACTGTTACTTAGTTCCTTCATTATTTTTTTATAAAACGAATGGGCAAAGACACTGATATTGATAAAAACGGCATCCACCCGCTGAATTTTTGAAATATCTCGATTGATCTCACTCACATCAATAAATTCTACGTTTGGCAGGTGCTCTTTTAATTTTTGTCTCCAATTCAGTGGACCGCCGAATAATACGATTCTCTTTGTTTGGATATAATCAATCATGGCTTCGAAAGAGAGAGCATCTTTCATTTGGGCTTCCTCTTGGTATTTTGAATGGACATAGTCTCGAAGGGCATGTACCTCTCTTGTGTGCTCCTCCATCGTCTCTATTTGCTGCTCTAGCTTACGAATTTTAGAATAGGCCTCACGTAGTTCGGACTGTAACCCATCGATTTCGACTTGTTGCCTTCTGTTTGTCCGCTTCCACTCCGTCTTCTTGCGTAAAAGATATGCCTCCTGCTCGTTAATTCTCGCTTCTTTGGCTTTCATTTCAACATAATAATCCTGTTTCGATTGGTCCAGGTATAGCCTTTTTGCTTTTTGAAAATGCTGGCTTAGGCATTTCATATAGAGGCATGAGATAAAAAACAAATCCTGATCATCATGACAGATGTATTTGTATTTTTTTGCATACACCAGCTCCAAAAACATCATATCAAGATCTTTTTTGGTGAACCGCATATGCTCAGTTGCCTCTAGCTCATGAATGCCAAGGGTTTTCAGCCACCCGCCCAATGCTCCGATATATTTAGTAGGCGTGACTTGAAACACTTTCTTTTCTAGCTTTTTCGTATCCCAATTGGGATTTGTCTCGTAGATTTTTTTATACCGATGGCCGATGAGAAACTCAATAAAAAAGCCTAACGAATCAAAGCGAAAGTTCTTTGGAATATGGTATTCCTCATAAAGATCATCAATTTCCACCCGATGCTTCTCAATCGTCTCTTTTGAAAACATGACTTTTTCCAGCCTTGTTTCGTTTACTGTTGTAAAAAGTACGTTTTGAAAGGACTGCCAAGCCACATTTGTTCGATTAATGGGTTTGTTCTCTCGGGCAGAAAGGTACCAGAGGACGATATTTTGGTTTATCAATTCGATTTCCTTGATATGCTTTCCCTTTTGCCTTTTGGCAAAGCATCGCATGAAATGTTCAAAATCGATTTGTGTTTGCTGCTGTGCATATTGATAGGCAAATTTGTAGCCCTTTTTTAAGATTTGATCAAGTAAAAGATAGTGTTGATTTTGATAGCACCACTCCACGATTCCTGCTGCCTGTCTGATTTTTTCTTCGCTTTTTGCTGTGTACCTTGAAAAAAGCGGATTTCCTTTCATTCCACTACTTTGATAGGCTTCATAGAATTCCCACTCATTTGTTTTATAGCATTCCTCTAGATAGGAATGTAAATAGACATTCCCACCCAACGCAATGGATAAGAATGACAGGATAATTTGATCCTCCTGCTGTAAAGCTTCTATTTTATACATCATGTAATTTTCGCCTCATTCATATTCATATTCTTCGTTATCAATTTAACAATATTGTAATCTATGGTTTTATCTACCACAGTGATTTTTGTTAACTTTCATTAAGTTTCGTTTAGTTTTGCTAAGTTTTATTCATTTCCAGTCCATTATAACGTATGAAGTGAGTCGGTAACATTACTTTATAAGAATGATTCCTTTCTTTTTCACATGTTGTAATTCTAGGATGGCAAAAGGGAAGATGGATCCGCTGACTTAACTCATAACCCTTCCTTGACATAGCATTTTGATATACCTACATTTAAAAGAGATCGGCCAAATTGTTTTATGTATTACTACTAGAAAGGATGCGTACGTATGGAGGATAAAAGGAAGATTCTTTATGAACGTGGTACGGATGAACTAAGAATGAAAAACATCAATGCCCATAGACTTGTTCATGAATTTAACAATTGTCCAATAGAAGATTCTAATAGAAAATAGGAACTTATAAGGGAATTGTTTGGAAGTGTAGGAGTAAATCCGAGTATTGAACATAATTTCCATTGTGATTTAGGATACAACATTCACGTTGGGGACAATTTCTATGCTGGTTATAACTGTACGATTTTAGATATGGCAGAAGTAAGAATTGGTGACAACTGTATGATAGGCCCAAATGTTGGACTATATACAGCTGGGCATTCAATCGAGCCGAAAGATCGGAATAAGAGTGGTTATGCCATTTCAATACAGATTGGGAATGATGTCTGGATTGGCGGCAGCTGTGTTATTTTACCTGGAATAAGGATTGGCGATCACTCAATAATTGCGGCAGGTTCTGTTGTTACGAAGGATGTGCCCTCTAATTCAATCGTGGCGGGAAATCCTGCAAAATTACTAAAGACGATCTAGAGAACAACATTTATTACATAAAAAAAGAGCTGAAATATACAAGAAGGCATAAATTGTATATTTCGGCTCTCTTCTAAGGAACGCAGCCTCACTTCTTATATGGTGATCCCTATCCTTCTTTCTTACATGTTACCATGAGAAAATTAATTGAAGGTTTATCCTTCTTATCCTTATTGGGCTCGTCAATTTCTGAACACTCTATCAGCCCATATTTACCAAATTCTTGTTTGATGGAGTCCGAATCATAAAAATAGATTTTTACCCCGTCCATTGACTCGAAATAGTCTTGATCCAATTGTTTTTCTTTACCAAACATGGGGGCCTTTTTGGACACGGTTGTAAAAATCATATATCCATTTGGCTTTAGCTGATGATAGCAATCCCTAATAAACGTTTCTCTTTCTTGATGATTCAATAGGTGAATAAGTGCATGCGAAAATATACCATCATAGCGTTTATCATCAAAGGGCATGTCCGTTACAGAACCATGAAAAATAGGGATATTTAGTCCATTTTGACTCGCCAAATCAATTGCTGTTTTTGAAATCTCAATACCTGTCACATCGATACCATTCTCTATAAAAACCTTTGCATTTCTGCCATATCCAATCCCTGGAATTAATATGTCCCTAACATTTTTTTTAAGGAAAAAATCCTTGGTTAAGATGGCAGAGTCTGTAGGCTCGAACCCCCACATCGTTTGTTTATCTATGAAGCTTGATTCCCAGAATTCCATTTTCCTTCTGTCTCCTTAATGTAAGATATTAGTTGGCTAATCCTGATTGCCACTATTGTTTCTTTATTTTTTGAGTCATTTTAAACTATAAAGAGTAATTATCTTTTTGTAAATTTTCTTAGGTTGTAAGTAAATCTTGTTACTTGAACCATTCATTTAAATGACCAATTTGTTAACCCTGTTCCATTGAAATAACTCCTCGTGTATAATATAGAAAACGCTTTCAATATTTTGTTCGTAAACTAAGGAGGTATGATTGTGTATCCCCACCAAACAAAATTACGTATGCAAACCTTTGAAAAGTTAACAGGAGAGCAGCTGAATGAACAAGAAAATCATGCATTTTTCAACTATTCTATCGTATTAATCGGTATTGTCATAATGGTATGGCAATCAATGATATAAAAAAGTCCCCTTCTCTATGGATAAAAATGAGGGAATCGTTAAAATAACGAATTGAATCTTCGGACAGAAGTAAGCGAAATATCTTCGGATGTGTCCGAACTCTGGGCATCTTCGCACTGGAGTATGCGTAATATCCTCGGACGCGTCCGAAGTCTGAGCATCTTCGGACTGGAGTATGCGATATATCCTCCGTTGTGTCCGAACTCTGGGAATCTTCGGACTGGAGTAAGCGATATATCCTCCGTTGTGTCCGAACTCTGGGAATCTTCGGACAGAAGTAAGCGAAATATCTTCGGATGCGTCCGAACTCTGGGCATCTTCGGACTGGAGTAAGCGATATATCCTCCGTTGTGTCCGAACTCTGGGCATCTGCGGACTGGAGTAAGCGATATATCCTCCGTTGTGTCCGAACTCTGGGCATCTTCGGACTGGAGTAAGCGATATATCCTCCGTTGTGTCCGAACTCTGGGCATCTTCGGACTGGAGTAAGCGATATATCCTCCGTTGTGTCCAAACTCTGGGCATCTTCGGACAAGAGAAAGCGAAATAGTATCGGGTGACCAAAGTAAAATTATAAGAAAAAGCATGGCGAATTCTTGCGAATACCCATGCTTTTTCTTTCGTTATTTCATTTATTTTTTTTACCTTTTGTACCGCAAAAGAGAACTCTGTTTCAGGAAAAAACAAATTTTCGTTAATGACCGGCCTTTTGATCTAAACCACCTGATTTATGAAACACAGCAACACGTTCAAGTAACGTGGCACTTGACTCGTTTAAGCCAATGATTTGAGCTTTCATTCCATTCTCATGGAATTTCAGAACCACCTTATCAATAGCATTTACACCTGATTCATCCCAGATATGTGCACGAGACAAATCGATATCCACTGTTGTGATATTCTCTTGTTTGAAGTTGAAGGAAGAAACAAAATCGGTTACAGAAGCAAAAAACAACTGACCCTCTACCTTGTATTCCACTTTTTGCAGTTTAGTGTTTGCTGTTTCGGTCACGTTCACTTTTGAAATTTTCGATGCGAAAAAGAGCGCACTTAACACAATACCGAGTATCACACCAATGGCCAGGTTATCAGTCAATACGACTACAACAACCGTCGCCACCATCACAACTGCATCTGTTTTTGGTAGCTTGTGCAGTCGTGTTAAGGAACCCCAATCAAATGTACTGATCGATACCATAATCATAACGGCTACAAGCGCTGCTAAAGGAATTTGAATCACGATTTTATTTAACACGATGATCAGGAACATTAAAAACACACCAGCAACAAACGTGGAAAGACGGCCGCGTCCACCCGATTTCGTATTAATAACAGATTGTCCAATCATCGCACAGCCTGCCATACCTCCGAAAAAGCCATTTACAATGTTAGCTATTCCCTGTCCCCTGCATTCTGCATTTTTGTTACTTGTTGTATCGGTCATCTCATCAACAATTTGCGCTGTTAATAGCGACTCGATTAAACCAACCAAAGCCAATGACAGAGCATACGGAAAAATAATACGTAAAGTTTCTAGGTTCAATGCAATATCCGGAAGGAAAAAATGTGGCAATGTGTTTGTAATGCTGCCCATATCCCCAATGGTTTTGACACCACTACCCGTATAAATGGCAATCAAACTAATCACAATAATCGCAACAAGTGGTGATGGAATCGCCTTTGTTACTTTAGGAAAAAGATAAATGATGGCTAATCCACCGGCTACCATGGCATACATGGGCCATGATTCACCTGAAAACGATGGTAGCTGGGCTGAAAAGATTAAGATGGCTAGCGAATTGACAAACCCTATCATAACCGAACGAGGAATAAATTTTACCAATTGTCCGATCCGTAATACTCCTAGCACGATCTGTATGATTCCTGTTAAAATAGTAGCTGCCAGCATATACTGAATTCCATAGTCTTTTACTAATCCAGCGAGTACAAGAGCCATCGCGCCTGTTGCCGCGGAAATCATTCCAGGGCGTCCTCCGACAAATGCAATCACCACAGCCATACAAAACGATGCATATAAACCAACCATTGGATCAACACCCGCAATAATTGAGAATCCAATGGCCTCTGGTATTAAAGCCAATGCGACAACAATTCCGGCAAGAATATCTGCCCTCACATTGGAGAACCATTCTATTTTTAATTTGTTACTCACTTCTGCATCCACCTCATCTTCTTTGTTTATTAGACTTTAACTCTTTTAAAGTCAGGTTCGATTACAATAGTACTAGTCTATCATTTGCGTTCCCAAAAAGGAACCATTTTGAATCTTTTTTTACCAATACAAATTATGGTATGATGGAAGAAATGTCTGAATCGTTAAAGGAGCTATTATGTTAGTTGGATATATGAGACCCTATCATGAAGATCCCGAATGCAGTGATCAGCTGCTGCTGTTGAATCGGATGAATTGTGAAAAGATCATCAGGGAAGAACATGGCTCAGCCAAAAAAAGAACACATCTCAAGGATATGCTCCATCATCTCAAGCCTGGCGATAAAATCATTATTACAAAGCTGTTTGCTTTTGCTGATTCAACGCAACACTTAGTCGAATTATTAGAAACTATTGATCAAAAGGGTGCCTATCTACAATCCATTACGGAAGGCATTGATACAAGCCTTCCGGAGGGATATCGCTTCCATGACATAATCAAGCACCTGCTCGTCTTTCAAGGTGATGTGATCAGTGAAAAAACAAAACAGGGCATGTATGAAGCCAAACAAAAGGGCATCTCAACGGGAAGACCAAGAAAACCTGATGAAAATGTAAAACGCGCCATTACAATGTATCAAAGTAAAAAGTATAGTCTAGCTGAAATCAAAGAACAAACAGGAATTAGTAAATCGACTTTGTATCGATATCTTGAAAGTGAAATGATGTGATTTTAGGCTAATCACTCAGTTTCCCTCCTGCGCAAATTTTTGAATACGTTCTCCTATTTCATCACGGACACGTTGGAAGAATGCCCATTTTTCTTCGTCTGATCCTTCAGCTTTTGCAGGGTCATCAAAACCCCAGTGAACTCGTTTTACCTGTGGAGGAGTTACTGGGCAGTGGTCTGCTGCGTGTCCGCATAACGTAACAACTAAATCAGCATGGTTTAGAATTTTAGGATCGATAACATCGGACGTTTGAGTAGAAATATCTATGCCCACTTCTTTCATTGCTTTTACAGCATTAGGATTTAGCCCATGTGCTTCAATACCAGCACTACGAACTTCCCACTCATTATTTAAATATTTCTTAGCCCAACCTTCTGCCATCTGGCTCCTGCAAGAGTTTCCTGTACATAAAAAATAGATTGATTTTTTGTTCGACATTGGTATATTTCCTCCTGATTTAATTATTGTATGGTAGCTCGAAAATACTTCCTTTCCCATCGTAAAGCTACATGAACAAGAGCAATTAGGACAGGAACTTCTACTAACGGACCAATAACGGCAGCAAAGGCTTCTCCGCTGTTAATACCAAATACTGCAACTGCAACAGCAATCGCTAATTCAAAGTTATTACTTGCAGCTGTAAAGGAAAGGGCTGCAGTTACCGGATAGGTCGCTCCTGCTTTGCGAGAGGCAAAAAAGGATACTGTAAACATAATTAAGAAGTAGATTAGCAATGGAATCGCAATGCGAACCACGTCTAATGGTAAGGCAATCATCTGATCTCCTTTTAATGAGAACATCATCACAATCGTAAATAATAAAGCGATTAGTGTAAGCGGAGAGATTTTAGGTAAAAATTTACCCTCATACCATTCCTTCCCCTTCACTTTTAACCCGATAAAGCGTGTCAACATACCAGCCACAAAAGGTATTCCTAAATAAATCAGTACACTCTTTGCAATTTCCCACATCGAGATAAAGACAGATAAATTGTCTAATCCGAATACACCGGGAAGGACATTTAAGAAGAAATAAGCAAAAATGGAATAGAATAAGATCTGAAAGACAGAGTTAAACGCTACTAATCCTGCTACATATTCACGGTCCCCTTGTGCTAAATCATTCCAGACAATAACCATGGCAATACAACGGGCCAGTCCAATCATGATTAAACCAGCCATATATTCAGGTTTATCATGTAAAAAAATAATGGCTAAAAAGAACATTAAAACAGGACCAAGCAGCCAATTTTGAAATAAAGATAGCAAAAGCACCTTCCAATCTTTAAAAACTCGCCACATTTCCTCATATTTTACTTTGGCAAGTGGTGGATACATCATAATAATTAGACCAATAGCTATTGGAATATTTGTGGTACCTGCTGAGAACGTATCTAGTACCTTTTTAAAATTCGGAAATATTACCCCGATAAAAATACCTAGAAACATGGCTGCAAATATCCATATTGTTAAGTATCGATCTAAAAATGAAAGCTTTTTTGTTAAACTTTGATTCGACATCTGAATCACTCCTTCTTGATGACATTAACAACAATTGCATTTAATAATTGAAATTTCTTCTAACTCGTCTATAATGGCTTGAATATGCGGTGGTAAAGGGGCATTTAATCGATAATGCTTCCATGTTCCTGCTGACCTTTCTGCAATGATTCCAGCTTCTTTTAACTTTTTTAATTGTTGACTGACAGCAGGTTGAGATACATTTAAAACATCTACGAAATCACAGGCACAGACTTCCCCTTTTTTAAGACAGGCTAACAGCTTTAATCGATTAGGATCACTCACAGCCTTTAACTGCTTTGCCATTCGTTCAAAACTCTCCAAATAAGTCATCCTTTCTTTATATAATCATTTGATTATATAATACTTCTCTTATATATTAATGGCAAGTCTATTATTCAAGCAATCTGTCCGTTACTTTCGTGTTTCATCATATCCTATTTATCTTTATTCAACTATCATGCCCCCAAGCACAAAAAGCGACTGCTCTACTGAACAATCGCACACTATATAGTAGTACAAAGAATCAAAAAAATATGAAGCTTATCCTTTAACAGCTATAATGATTTTTTTCATCATTTTAATGATTATGTATACAAAATTAGACTTAACACACTATCTTAAGCCTTTGAATGGTCCTTGTCCTTCAAAATATTGATCGATTATTTCTAAAACACCACTTTCATTATTCGAAGGTGCCATATATTTCGCTGTGTTTTTAACTTCTTTGCTGCCATTTTCCATCGCAAAGCTATACTTTACATGCCTTAGCATCTCGAGATCATTGCCACCATCACCAAATGCCATGGTTTCATCATCTTTAATCTTCCATTTTTCTTGTAATAATTGTATACCAGAAGCCTTATGATTCTCGGCAACAATTAAATCGATACTTCCATGCCCACTAGAAACAGGTGTTACTAAATTCCCAATTCTACTATGCAGCAACTCCCTTAATTGAACAGTTTCGTCTTTCGGACAACCTAATGCAAATTTTAAGATCTGATCAGTAACCACTTCGAAACTTGTTACCCTCTTTAACCGGTGATAATACTTATTCACTATTTCAAAAAATGGATCCGATACACTCTCTAGCACATATGCACTTTCTTTTCCGCATAACACAACCGAAAGTTTAGTATGTGCTGCCAGCTCTTCAAGAATAAGACTTACAAGCTTTTTGGGTATATCAACTGAAAATACTTCTTCTCCTTGATCCACAATAAAAGCACCATTTTCAGAAACATAGCTGATTTCATCCTGTATATCACCAAAGAATGATTTCAATTGATAATATTGATTTCCACTTGCAACAACAAAGTGGATTCCCAGCTCTTTCATTTTTAGATATTGTTTATAAAATCTTTCATTATCATATTTCATTTGGTTATTAAGAAATGTTCCATCCATGTCTACAGCTATGAGCTTTATTGCCATTCCGGTTCCTCCAATATCATGAACTTATTACACTTTCCCCAAATAGCTTCTTGTGATAGTGGGAATGTTGATGTTCCCATTCCTGCTATATGTTTCAAATACCTTCGTTAATGCAGTAATGAAGGGTTTGTACTCCTTGTCAGTCTCTTTCGGGGAAAAGGAAGCTGATACATACCTGCCCAAAAATCCGGTTAATGTAATGTGTAAGTCATTGCGAAATTGTTTACATTCATATGTTCCATCTTTAAAAAATTGCTGAAATAGAATTGGGTTTTCTTCTATCCCTCCGCTAAAGCCTTTATAATTTGGACAGTATGTTTGACAAACCTCAGCACTTTCCTTGTTGATATCGGTTGACATATCACGGCTATTCCACACAAGGGCTACTTTCGCATTCGGCTTCAAAATCCGTTGACATTCCAATCTGAACTGCTCGATGTCGAACCAGTGAAATGCCTGTGCGACTGTTATTAAATCGAGACAATGATTATCTAGAGTTGTCTGTTCAGCCGTGGCTTTTACTGAAATAAATCGGGTATCAAACTTTACTGTTTGTTCCGCTACTGTTCTCATCTGATCATTTGGTTCCACTCCGATTACAGTATATCCCCTTTCCAAAAGCTGCCTGCTTAAAATTCCCGTCCCTGATCCAATATCCGCAATCAGACATTCCTCGTGTAAGCCAGCCTCGGAAATTAGATATTCAATATACTCAAGAGGGTAGCTTGGACGATATTTTGCATATACTTCGGCTTTATCTGTGAATCTATCTGTTGATTTCATCAAACCACTCCTCCTCTTGTATCGCTATCGGTCGAAATTTATTTTTCCAACAATAAGGTGGAATTAATTATGCCATACTTGCATGTTGAATCCAATTCTCTAGAGGCCATCTCTCGTTTTAGATGACGGGTATATACCAATGAAAAGATTTCTAAAAGGCTTTTCACTATTTGTGAAAAGCCTGCAGTAATTATTCTGTTTTCATCCGCTTAATTCTTATGGTCGCCGTCAAAAAGGTGATGAGCCCAGTCAAGAGAATAATGGTGCCGCAAGCTGCAAACAGGACGAACATTTTTTGACCGCCGTCTGTTGAAGCTTCATAACTGAAATAGCTTAGGGAAAATAACGCTACGCTAATCAGGAATAAATAATAAGCATACCATTTTCTCACCCGCTTAAAAAGAGCGTTTCCTACTAATAGTAGTAAATATAAACCGCTTACTGTCATAATCATGGGAAAGGTAGGCCGGTATTTGGCAGCGTAAACAAAAAAGTCCCATTGTAAAATATCACTTGATTCCTTAACATAGCCACCCATCAGCTGAGAAATCGGTGTTGAAGTCCCCCATTCTGATGGTCGATCCAAAATCGCACTGCCTTCATACCAGGCAGCAAGAAAGGAAAATAAAAAAACAACAAAGGCAGTACAGAACTGAAAAATAAATCGCAGCATGAAAAATAACCTCCCATTTAGGATTTGACAACCTTCCTTTTGTGGTACTCTGGCTGATTTTCCATTAGATTCATCCCTCTTACAACTCTACCGAAACTAAACAAGCTGTTTTAACAGTTGCTTTTTTTCAAATAGACTTTAGGCACCGCCATATGCAATTTTGTAGTATGTACTAAATTCTTCGTTTGGTGAAAAAACCCTTCCTGGCGCAGCAAAATTCCTGTTGCTAATTAATTTAAAAACGATTATTCCTTTATGAATCGAAGGAAAGACAATCGGCATTAGTTAACTTTTTTAGCTAATCAATATTCGTACAATCAGAAAAGGCGATACCTTGTTTAAGTATCGCACCAATTCCCCGTGTTTACTTAACAACAAAATACATAACTAGAACATACCATTCTCATTGGGAGAATTCTCCGGTATCGCCTGACCTACATCCCAGAATTCAACAATGAGGTCATTATGGAACCGAAAGATATGAACCACAGCTCCCCCAGGGTCGGCTTTGTTTTGCTTAACATGGGAGTGGACCGCAACCATGTCACCTTCATCGATGACCTGTTTAACCTCAAATACTTTATCAGGATTCGTCACAGCATTCTCTTCCATAGCGAGCATCAGTGAGTCAGCATCTCCTTGAAAAAAGGGGTTATGATGGCGGAAATCCGGACTACTGTACCTTTTGTATGCTTCGCGTACGTCCCCCGATGCAACCAGCTGTAAAAACGACACAGCCTTCTCTTTTAGAGCATTATTCATTGAACATCATCCTTTCTTTATACGTGCTGCCTTTGATACCTTTTTAACAAAAAACTTATCCTTTCACATACCTTTATCAATTCTCCAGAAAGATAAAAGATACCTTCTTCCACTATCCTGTCCTTTTTTTAGAACAAAGCATGCAGCTTTTCGTATCATTTTTTATCAACCATATTCAAACTTAAGAATTAACGTATTTTATCAACTAGAAGAGTACGGTCTACTCTCTACGAGATAAAACCATCATCTATTGGAATAATAAGCAAAGGACTTTAAATTGATGGAGGTAAATAAGGAATGAGGGATACTAACGCAAGTAAAGCTACACCTAAATTGCACTTTATGCTTAAGTCTACGCCGCCAAGGATAACTTTTCATCAGGATATGACAGACGAAGAACGAGAGATTATGTTAAAACATATTGCCTATTGGACGGAAAAGCAAAATCAAGGGATTGCTCTAGTCTTCGGTCCTGTATCAGAGCCTTCAGCTCCTCACGGACTTGCCGTCATTGAAGTTGAACATGAAGCGGAGGTCCCAAAGCTTATAGCAGATGACCCAGCCGTACTAGCTGATATTATGAAAACTGAATTTTATCCGATGAAGGCTGTGGTACCGAGCCGATAGGGTTTACTATGTAAGAGGGTCTGATAATAACTAAAATGAAATTAAAAATGTTGTTTGCTGGTTCATTAAAAGAAGAAATAGGCATTTTACACGAGTTCGTGGATTGATAGTTCTCGTGACTTGGGTTGAACATGGCTTGTGGGCACTATCATGGATTGATAGTGCCCGTGACTAGGGCTGAACATGGCTTGTAGGCACTATCGAGCATTGATAGTTCCCGTGACTAGCACTTAACATGGCTTGTAGGCACTATCATGGATTGATAGTGCCCGTGACTAAGGCTGAACATGGCTTGTGGGCACTATCGAGCATTGATAATGCCCGTGACTAGGGCTGAACATGGCTTGTAGGCACTATCGAGCATTGATAATGCCCGTGACTAGGGCTGAACATGGCTTGTGGGCACTATCGAGCATTGATAGTTCCCGTGACTAGCACTTAACATGGCTTGTAGGCACTATCGAGCATTGATAGTTCCCGTGACTAGGGCTGAACATGGCTTATGGGCACTATCGAGCATTGGAATAAGAATTGATGATAACAAAAAAATTGAACGTCTTAAAATCTGTTACCGTCACACAAAATTTATAATAAAACGTAAAACTTATATTGAAATAATTATTTTAAATATTTATAATATGAAAGCATATTATATATTAATCACTTATTAATTTTTTGAAAAATAAATATTCTTCTAAAATAATAAGCGTTAATTATTTCATGGAGGTTTTAGTTTGTCTAATAAAGTACCATTTTCATTTATAGTCGTTATAGGTTTAATGCTATTTGCTCTATTCTTTGGTGCAGGAAATCTAATCTTTCCACCAATGCTTGGTCAATCAGCCGGTATGAATATCTGGACTGCTAATGCAGGGTTTCTAGTAACTGGAGTTGGATTACCGTTGCTTGGCGTGTTAGCATTTGGTTTTTCAGGGAAAGATGATTTACAGTCGTTAGCAAGTCGTGTCCACCCTGTCTTTGGTATTGTATTCACAACTGTTCTTTATTTAGCCATTGGTCCGTTATTCGCCATGCCTAGAACAGGAAATGTTTCCTTTGAGATAGGGATCAAACCTTTTTTATCCGAAAATTCAGGACCTGTTCCTTTGCTTATTTTCACCATTATCTTTTTTAGCATTACGTGCCTTTTTTCACTCAATCCCGCGAAAATTGTCGAAATCGTAGGGAAAGTATTAACTCCAATCAAGCTAACGTTTATTGGAATCCTAGTAGTAGTTGCTATTATTCATCCAATTGGAGATTTTCAAGCACCTGTAAAGGGCTACACTGCTCAACCATTTTTTAATGGGTTTAGAGAAGGGTATTTAACAATGGATACTCTTGCATCCTTTGTGTTTGGCATCATTATCATTAATGCCATTAAAGAAAAAGGTGCAACAACAAAAAAACAAATTTTGGTTGTGTGTGGAAAAGCGGCTGGAATTGCTGCCTTTACCCTTGCAGTCATTTATTCAGCTCTTGCTTACATGGGTGCTTCAAGTGTCGAAAAACTTGGACTTTTAGATAATGGAGCTACTATTTTGGCAAAAGTCTCGGAATATTATTTTGGAACCTATGGTGGAATCCTATTAGGATTACTGATTACGGTTGCATGTTTAACAACGAGCATCGGGCTTGTTACAGCATGCTCTGCATTCTTCCATAAGCTATTTCCAAAGGTTTCTTACAAAACAATAGCTATTTGTTTATCTATTTTTAGTGCCATCGTTGCAAATATTGGACTTACACAGTTAATTGCGATTTCTGTACCTGTATTAACAGCTATTTATCCATTAGCTATTGTATTGATTTTCTTAACATTTCTTCATTCTTTATTTAAAGGAAAAGCGGCTGTATATCAAGGGAGCTTACTTTTAACCTTTATTATTAGTTTTTTTGATGGATTAAATGAAGCGGGTATCCACCTTGAATCGATTAATCATTTCTTTACGGCTATTCTTCCTATGTACGAGATCGGACTGGGCTGGGTTATTCCCGCTATTGTTGGGGGATTCATAGGGTATGGCAGCAGCCTATTACGAATGAAATCCAACCTTAAACATCAACTCGATTAATACGACGGCTGGAGCCAAACTTATGAGGAATATACTGTGCTCCGACTTAAATTCTTATTTAAAGAAGCAAAAAGACCTGCTGTATAAGCAAGTCTTTTTATTATGTATTGATATTTATAGATTTATTGATTTCTATAAATAAACATGCCAAAGAGCATAGGTATGATCATCAAAAGTCCTACTGTTAAAGTAGGGATAGGTAACTTCGAGGAATAAATAGCACCCATCTCTCCTAGATAGCCTGCGGTTATAAAAGGAATAGCCGTTTTCGTTTTGTCTGCACCCTTTTTCGCAAAAAACCAAGCGTCCCATACGGCATATACATAGAAGCCCGGATAGAACAACATACCGTCATAGACCACTACTTCTAATGCTTGACTATGAAAACCATTGAAATCAAGTTGAATCGCTTTGTTTATGTTTCCAACTGTATTGTCCCAGTGCTCGATGACAACAAAGATAATCCCTTTTAAGAATTGTCCATTATAGATTTGTCCAAACCCTGGCATGAGCATAGAAAATAATGAAGAAATATTTCTCATATCAAATTCCTTTTTTACAAAACATTATTCCCAATAGTTGGTACTTTATACTAATTGTTATATAACATATAAAACAAATACATGTTTATCGCCTAACTGTTATATAACAAATATTCTTATATTTTCTCAATGAACTTCCATCGTTTTTAGTAAGTCTTATTTATGTTATATGTATATAATCCTCCATTCGTCATACTCAAGAAAACAAGGGACATCCAAAGATTTGTCCCTTGCTACTCTTTTTACCCATTCAGGTTTGTTATCGCTTCCAATTCTACCTTCTCTTTTTTAGAACGAATACCCATCCATACGAGGACACCACAAACTCCTAAAATCAGTGCCATAACATAGAATGCGTAGTGAAAGCCAGCTGCCATCGTAGAAGCTCGTTCGATGAAAATTCCTGTTACATAGGGTCCAACCATTCCTCCGATTGAACCAACTGCTACAAAGATTCCTTGCGCCTTTCCTAAATGCTGTGGCTGAACAATTTCAACAAGGATGGTTGGTCCTAATACAAGGATGACTGCTCCCAAAGTTAAACCTAGAGATAAAAAGGTAACAGCTAACGTTGATGAACTCGTTAAACTGCCTAATAGATAAAAAAGTCCCCCTGTTACTATAACTGGTCCCATCACAAAGACCCTTGATTTAATCATACTCCCCGTTTTACGATATAATCGATCGGAAAACATTGAAAAAAACAATTGTGATGCAATGGTTAATAAAGCTGGTGCCGTTACGGCTAATGACAAGCCAGCATTCCCTAATTTTAAGACGGTTGCAAAATAATTTGGTACCCAGGACATGAAAACGGACATGGACCAATAGGCAGTAAAACCGGTTAATATGACAATTAAGAAGTTTTTTGATAGAAAGGTAGGTAGAAAACTTTCTTTAGCAGTATTCGAAATGACTTGATTACCCTGTTTGTCTTCAAGCGAAACCGGTTTTTCTTTTCCAAAAATCGCCCAAAACACTAGCCAAATTAACGTAGAAATTCCTGCTGCTAAAAATGCGGAACGCCAACCGAAGTTAGTAATGAGATAGATACAAACCGGTGCGGAAATGGATAATAATACAGGTGCACCAATTGAGACAAGGGAAAGGCCTGTTCCTGTTTTTTCTCTAGGAAGCCATTTAGAGGCAGCTGTCATCGCTAATGCATAAGATGGACCTTCTGCAACACCAAGTATAACTCGTGTTAATAATAGAATCGGCAGGCTATAAATAAATAAGGTTGAAAATTGTACGACTGCCCATAATATAACCATTATCGTAATCACATGCTTTGTTCCAAACTTGTCTGCTATAGACCCACCAAGAATAGCTGAAACTGCAAATAACCAATAGAAGGCACTACCAATCAATCCCCATTCAGTTGGTGAAAGCCCTAATTCATCCATGATCGGTACGGACGCAAATCCAATCATCGCTTTTTCTACATTACTAATCCCAATCATAAGAAATAACAGTAAAATCATCGCCCAAGCTTTTTTGGTTATTTTTGAGTTTAGTTTCTCCATCCCTTTTCCTCTCCTCACTAGTAACGAAGCATCCTATCAAAGTGTTTTCACATGATTTAGATAGAAGCTCTTCGAGACACATGTTTAAAATAAATTTCACCTATTTATTTGATTTCTAATTGATCATCCTATTAAAAGATCAAAGCAATTCAATCGTTGAGAATTCAGAGATGGTTCAATTTTTATGAAACTAATAATCACCCTGTTCCAGCCATTACTAGAAGCACGATCAAAAACGATCAACCACTGAAATTCCTAGATTCGTATACTCGCTCATTCCGGCGATTACCTGATAGGCCTCATCTAAGGACACCCGCTCCGTTACTAATTTACTAGGATCAATATTCAAGCTGTCTATTAGGTTAAACATCGCTGGATATCGTGAGGTCGGCATGCCTGAGCTTCCAACCAATTGAATCTCTTTCGCAACCATCATATCGATCGGAAGGGAAATAAAGCCCTTTTCCTTTTTGGTCGTCAACCCGATTTGCAGATGACGGCCGCGCTTTCCTAGACCTAAAATGGCATTTTGACAGGTATCTGAGATTCCTAATGCATCAACAGAAACATCCGCTCCACCTCTAGTAATCTCACGAACTGCTTCTACAGGATTATTTTGTGCCCCATTTACCGTGATATGTGCGCCTAATTGCTTGGCTATCTCTAATTTATCCTCGCCAATATCCACGGCAATTACTTTCGCACCAAGAGAGCTTGCTAGTTGTATAGCTGATAAGCCTACCCCGCCACAGCCATGTATCACGACCCATTCACCCGCTTGAACCTTTACTTGATCAACAATCCCATGATAGGCGGTTACAAACCGACAGCCTAATGAGGCAGCAGATACAAAATTCATGGTTTCGGGTAAGGTAACGAGATTTCCATCCGCATTTGGAACATGGACATACTGACTATATCCTCCCCAATAGTTGATTCCTGGTATCACCCGGTTATCACATAGATTCTGATGGCCTCCTAGACAATGCGGGCAGGTATTATCACTTTGAGCGACAGGAACAATGACTTTATCACCCTTTTTAAACTTCCTAACATGATTTCCGACTTCCTCTACGATGCCTGTAAATTCATGGCCCAAGACATGAGGGAATTCCTTCACCACATTTGCATCTCCTGCCCATATATGCCAATCACTGCGACAAATTCCATTTGCCATCACCTTGATGATGACTCCATCTGGTGTTAGGGCTGGATCGGAAACCTCCTTTACCACCATTGGTTTCCCTGTTTCTTCTAATAAAAGAGCACGCATCATTGATTCCCCCTGTTTTTCCTTATTGTCTCGTCCATGGTTTTCATTTTATTACAGTGCACTTTTGTGGTACGTAATGCTATGGTAATTAACAAATTCATTTAAGCCATGAATACCTCGTTCCCAGCCCATACCGCTTCTTTTTACCCCACCAAAAGGAACTAGATGCATGCCAAGTGGCGAATCGATACTTCCATTGATACCTGTACAGCCGGCTTCTATTTTTCTGGCAACAGCAAGGCCTTTCTCGTAATCCGATGTCCAAACAGAAGAACCTAAACCATATTCTGTATCGTTAACCATTCGGATAACTTCTTCTTCGCTTTGATACGACACCAGTGGAATAACAGGACCAAACTGTTCACATTGGACAATTTCTTGATGATTCTTCACATGAGTGACAACCGTTGGATGGATGTAATACCCATTCTTCCAATTATCCTGTTCAAGCTTCGTACCCAATTCAGTTACTTGAGCATATTGCTTTGCCCTTTGAATAAGAGAGGTAACATATTCGTATTGGTGTTTATTATTAACAGGCCCGAATGTCGCATCCGGATGTAAACCATGACCAATTTTATATTGATCGACATAGCTCATGAAAATACGACATGCATCCTCGTATAATCTTTCAGGAATATAGATTCTCTTTGTCGCTACACATACTTGTCCAGAACGTCTAAAGGTTAAGTTTGAAAGCTGCAGCATAACCTCTTCAAGCTTGGCATCTTCTAGAATGATCGCAGGATCATTACCGCCTAATTCAAAGTGCACTCGTTTTAACGAGTCTGCAGCAGATTTCATAATGTTAATCGCCGTTTTTTCTCCACCGGTCAACGTAATTTTTCGTACAAGTGGATGGGATGTTAAGGCTTCTCCGACTTCAACATCTCCATGAACAATGTTTAGGACACCTGGTGGGAGTAGCTTTGACATTTCTCTAAATGCAAGTGAAACAGCAAGAGATGCGTTCGGTGATGGTTTTAGTACAACGGTATTTCCCGTTACTAAAATCGGCACGACTTTCCCCATGGCAATCGCCATCGGTACATTCCAAGGTGTAATCGCAACAACTACTCCAAGTGGCACCTTTTCTATACTGATTCGTGTGTGTTCATCCTCAGCATATGTAGGCTCGAAAAATTCCTGCGCAAGCTTTACCGTTTCCCGAATGGACATGATAGATCCCTTTATATCCACGAGACAGGAAGAAAAAAGCATACCTGTTTCTTTTGTTAGTAATGTTGCATAGTGATTACTATTTTTTTCAAGAATATCTGCTGCGTCTAAAAGCAGCTGGATCCTTTGTTCGAGGGGCGTATTCCGCCAAGAAAGAAAGGCTTGATGTGCTGCTTTAACCGCTAGGTCAACGTGATGGGCTCTTCCTTGTGCTACGGTTCCAACCCTATCCGTTAACCTTCCAGGATCCACAATCTCTATATACCGGTCTGTCTTCACATCCTCATGATTAATCCATAAATCGATTTGATGAACATTCACTTGATTTATACTCAACCTTTTCATCGCTCCTCTTTTATATTTTCTAAATATTCAGAATTCAAATTGTAAAACAAGCACCATCAAATTCTTTCAGGTTGCTTTGCATAGCTTTTATCATAGGAGTTAGACAGAATCATAGTGGCAGCTTCCAAATCCAAAGGTCTTGGTGAAAATACGGAAGGTTTATAGAATTTATCTATGTTCGCCAACATTTCTTCCTTGTTTGGTATAAATGATTTCATTGTCGGCATATTCGCATCACTATACAAAGAGTTCACGGTAGCTCTTGCAATGTCACCTATTTGTTCTGAAGATGCTTCAGCAGGAATATCTGCTCCCAAGGCTTCTGCTACTAATCGAACTTTATCTGGTGCAACAGGTGCGATATAGGAAAGTGCTTCTGCTAAAAGAAAGGCCACTGCGTTACCATGCGGGATGGAATAAACACTGCTAAGAGGTGAGCCTAAGTCATGCGGGATCCCGCCAAATGGTCCTCTAAGTGACATGCCTGCTAGTGTGGCAGCCAATGCCATACCTTCGCGGGCTTCCAGATTTGATCCATCTTTTACTGCAGTACGTAGATGTTTTCCAACAAGTGTGATGGCCTCTAATCCCAGCACATCACTAATTCTGTTACTATGTTTAGACGTTACCGCCTCAACGGCATGGCATAGCGTATCAAACCCTGTTGCTGCGGTAATAGCAGATGGTAGATTTACATGAAGGGCAGGATCAATAATCCCCAAGCTTACTCCACAAATAATGGGTCTCTTGATATGGGTAAGACTGTCCGTAATAACCCCTCCAGGTGTCGCTTCACTGCCTGTACCTGCTGTCGTTGGCAGCACAATAAGTGGCTTCATGATTTTCTCATCAAGGGGAGCAGAATCTAGTTTTGCATAATAATTACTGATCGGACCCTTATAAGATAATAGGATTCTTACGCCTTTTCCTGTATCCAACGAGCTCCCCCCGCCTACTGCCAGGATGCCGTTCACGTTTTCTCGTAACCCCAGCTCTGCAGCCTCGTTTACGGAATAATCGGGTGGGTTCGGCTCTACCTTATCGTAGGTCACAATTTCAATTCCACTTGAGGTAACATACTCTGTAATGATATCGACAATCCCTGCAGACTTTATTCCTTGATCATAGATGAAAAGAACCTTCGTTACTCCCAATTCCTTTAGCTTTTCTCCAATCGTTTTAGAAGAACCCATTCCAAATAGTAATTTATTTGGGCTATCAAATACACTTGCCATGTTTCTCATTCCTCCTTTTAGTTTCCTCACCATTCTAGTAAACCTTTTAAAAGGCACCCCCTTTTAATAAATGATATCGCTTGCATAATAATTAGTCAGTATACTGACTAATTGGGATAAAAATCTTATCCATTTATATAGTGAAAAATTTTTAATTACTATTTCTTAATTTTTTAAGTGTAGCAACTAAAAATTCTTTCTCCTGATCAGTTAAATCTTTAGATAAAAATCCATTGACTTCTACGGCTTGCTCCAGCATGGCATCTTTAATAGCAAATGCTTTTTCTGTTACATAGATCAAGCTAGATCGTTTGTCAGACGGATTAATTCCTTTTCTAACATAACCGAGATTTTCAAGTTTATTGACGATTCCACTTATGGTCGTCCGATCCTTTTGAATCATTTCGCCTAATTGCAGCTGGTTAATTCCATCCTTCTTAAATAAATAAGTAAGGGCCACTGCTTGTTCCGGAGTAAGAGTAAATTCAGACAGTCTCTCCTGTGCAAGTGCAAAAGCTTTCTGATTGCACTTGGAAAGTAGAAACGATAAGCTATCATTTAGTTCAAACATGAAAATGACTCCTATCTGATAAATTGGTTCGTTATCGATCGAATCTTACTAATTTTTACTTCACTGCAAATAATCAGTATGCTGACTATTTGCATGTTAGCATAGCTCAATTGTTAAGTCAATATTTAGAATTTTTAAAATATTAAATATTACTCCATCTGTACTAACTGCTATAGTAATATAAAACCAACCATTGATTATGTATTATCCATATACTGATGCTATAAAAATAGTCGTTTCTCTAAGAAACGACTTCAAATAAAGTGTTAGTTCTTTTCGTATTCTTTTTTTAAAATAGAAAAAACCTTTGTGTCACGAAATTCTCCTTTAATAAACTCGTTCTTTCTTAAAATACCTTCGAGCTTCATTCCAACCTTTCGCATCACATTCTCTGAACCTATATTATCCCTGTCACATCCACCTTCGATTCGATTTAAGCCAATCACTTCAAAGCCGAATCTGATTAACCCCTGAAGGGCTTCAGCTGCATACCCCCGTCCCCAATACTGTTTATTTAAAACATAACCAACCTCTGCCCTGCTATGTTTTTCAGACCAGGCTATAAATGCACAATTCCCGATAACCTTGTTGCTTTCTTTGTGAACGATTGCCCAATCGACAGATTGACCCTTTTCATGTCGGTCCATGACCACTTTTACAAAATGATTGAGGGTTTCCTCTTTCGTCTTCGTAACGTCCCAGGTCATATGATGCGTTATTTCAGGGTTAGAGAAGATCTCAAATAAGTCATCAAGATCCTCTAATGCTATCCTTCGTAATAAAAGTCGCTCTGTTTCCAAAACGGGTATCTCTTTTAGAAAATTCCCGATTTCCATACGGTCCACCTTTACTTTCTCTGATCTAATTGTGAGGATCTAGCAGTTGAAACCTGTTCGGACTGATCTCTTGGGTTACGCTTGTCCCTTGTCTAAAGGTAGCTTTTGTTCGGACTGATTCCTCGGGTTGCGCTTGTCCTTTGTCTGAAGGTAGCCCTTGTTCGGACTGATTCCTTGGGGTCCGCCTGTCCATTGTCTGAAGGTAACTCTTGTTCGGACTGATTCCTCGGGTTGCGAACTTCCCTTGTCCGAAGGTGGGACTTGTTCGGACTGATTCGACGGGTTGCGCTTGTTCCTTGTCTGAAGGTAGCTCTTGTTCGGACTGATTCCTCGGGTTACGCCTGTACCTTGTCTGAAGGTAGGACTTGTTCGGACTGATTCCTCGGGTTGCGCTTGTCCTTTGTCTGAAGGTAGCCCTTGTTCGGACTGATTCCTTGGGTTACGCCTGTCCCTTGTCTGAAGGTAGGACTTGTTCGGACTGATTCCTCGGGTTACGCCTGTCCCTTGTCTGAAGGTAGGACTTGTTCGGACTGATTCGACGGGTTGCGCTTGTTCCTTGTCTGAAGGTAGCTCTTGCTCGGACTGATCTCTTGAGTTAGGCTTGTCCCTTGTCTGAAGGTAATCTTATTCCGCTGCTAACTCCCCCAAATACAGTCTATTAGTAAGGACCAAACTATTCCTTTATGATAATTCTTTTATATACCATGCATCCATCGCACCATGCTCGGAGCCATCTAGTGGTCTATCAAGCTGTTGGAAGCCTAATTTACTATAAAGATGGTTTGCTGTTTCGAGTTTCTTCAATGTTTCTAAGTAACAATGTGTATAGTGTCCCTTTGCGAAATCGAGTGCTGCCTTCATCAGCTCCTTCGACAAACCCTTGCCTTGTGCTTCGGGTGTAATGTATAGCTTTTGTAGCTCGCAAATCCCCTCCATCTCTCCAAAGGGGGCAATACCCACTCCGCCAACCACTTCATCCTGTTCATTCACGGCAACCCAATACTTCGCATGGGGTTGTTCCTTGTAAAATTGTGATAAATGCCCTAGCTGAGGATCAAAGTAGGCTGTTCCTGGAATGTCCAGATTGAATGATTCCAATGAGCGTTTAATGATTTGCTCCATTGTTCTATTATCCTTTTCTTCTATTTCACGAATTTCCATCGTTTCATCTCCATATTTAAATGATTTTTTATTTTAATATAATTCTTCCTATCATTCAATATTTTTTGCAAATTGTCTTCGGCAATTGAACTCTCATTACACAAAAAAGCTAATGAAATAAAAAATGACGTGCACCATATACACGTCACTTTTTATTCATAGGTACCCATAGAAAAGGAGTTTTTATCATTTCTTGGGACTATGTGTAAGAATAATATATTCATATGATAGCTTTTGATTTTGTTGAAGGGGTCGAATTATTCGTTACTTCTTAGAATATCATCCACGGTCTTTTTCATCGTATAAATCACGGTTTTCTTGTAACATGCCGCAATACGGAGCACTCTTAATTGTTCCGAGCGGGATAGATTTTGAAATCGAGGCTCTTTTTTCAAAAAGGAACGAACAATTGACCAGCTGGTTGGCATGAAAGGAAAGTCATCTAGGGGTTGTTTCTTCTGTAAACGATAAAACAACGAGAGCATTCCGTTAGAATCACTTTTATCAACGATGCATGGCGCATACAAACTTTTGGTGTGTTTTTTTAGATTTTCGTATCGTTCCTGCCCGCTAACAATGATGTAGCTGCCATCCTTTCGATTTTTTTTTACAACCATTACATACATCATGCAGTCCCACATTAACCTCTGAAGCTTCTTCATATGCTTCGTTATTTTCAGCGATAAATCAGGTTTGATTTTGCTTAGTGGAATGTACTCTATCGTAAATTTCATAAGCAGCCCTCCTGTAATTATACATGTTTCTCCTTAAGCCTTCTTTGGAGCAGGTGGGTGTATTGGTAAATGTTTGGGATTTATTAAGATTATGAAGTCAAATGATTGCCAAAAGCTAAAGTCCCTCTAGAGGATATGTATGAAGTGATCGCATGTCACATTCGAAGGAATGATGAAATGTATCGATGCCATGCCCTATCCTCTACTCAATTATTTGACTCTATGGGAAAAGAGGAAACAAAAGGCTAATAATTGAATGATGTTACCACGGGCTGATTATACAATCCCTCCATTTCGGGCAAGCTAAAAAACGTGCGACCTATTGAAGGTATAAGATATAATAAAACATGTTAATCAAAAGGTGTAATCAATTTATTTTCTTTTGGAGGAAAACGAAATGGACAAGCAAGGACAAGAAAAGTTTTTAAATTATATTTTACAAAGGGTCCAAGAGGGCAAAGAGGAAGAAGCAAAAGAAATCCTAACTGAAAACTTCAGAAAACAGGCTGAAGGCTCTTTTTCACAAGAAGATATTCAAGCGTTCATCCCAAAGATGATGAATCTATTAAAACCAGAAAAATTAGAAGAAGTACAAGCGGTTGTGAAACAATTTTCTGGAGACTTCGGAAATAAATAATGAAAATAACGATAAGTCAAAAGAGAACCAAACAATTTTGGTTCTCTTTTTTGTTGCTATAAAGGATCTTCGATAAAGGATATCCCCCATCGCCCCTTCTATTTTACGATTCTGAACAGTGCTCTTCTTCTCTGCTTTTCCATTTTCTTATTATATTCTCTAATGGCTACTGTTCCTACTGCTGATAAAATTAGCAGAATCATAGCAATCCCCGCTGGAATATTTACACTTAAGACCCCACAGGTTATAGCAAATACAAGAACGGCTAACACAACTAACAAATAAAGCTCCCCCTCAATATGTTCGATTTGTTACAAATTTAGTAAATATTTCTTACGAAAGTGACAATTATCTCCATATAGTTTAATCCTAAATTATCTGACCGTAAAGAAAATTGCATAGGAAGGTGTGACTAAATTTCTTATTCTGAAATATCAATTGATTCTAGCAATCATTTAAGTATTCGCTGTAAGAGAATGGTTGCCTTTTGACAGATTTCCTTCATGATCCATTCTCTTTGTCGCAAGAATGGCTCACTTCTGACAGACTTCCTTCATCATCCATTCTCGTTGTCGCAAGAGTGGCTCACTTCTGACAGATTTTCTTCATGATCCATTCTCTTTGTCGCAAGAATGGCTCACTTCTGACAGACTTCCTTCATGATCCATTCTCTTTGTCGCAAGAATGGCTCACTTCTGACAGACTTCCTTCATGATCCATTCTCTTTGTCGC
>NZ_JBHZRC010000002.1:233125-498596 GCF_043641075.1 Niallia oryzisoli
AAGAATGGCTCACTTCTGACAGATTTCCTTCATTATCCCTTACCGTTGTCGTTAGAATGGCTCACTTCTGGCAGACTTTTAATACTATTCCAGCAAACTAGAACCATCCCCTTGTTTCTAATAATCAATATCATGGAGTGTTTCTCTTAATAAACGAAAATAGCTTAGCAAAAAACAGAATAGTATAGGATGAAAAACATATGATGATAAAGAAATGCATCCTATTTCCCCTAACCACCTTAATCAAGTATTCTCTAACTAAAGGAGCTGTCAAAGTGAGTAAAGGAACCACTTGGGAAGAAAAGAATCGATTTCGGAAGCTTGTAGGTTTGCACGAACTAAAAATCGTAAAATACCAATACAAAAGAAGAAATCGGCTCGAATATGTATATTATGACGAAAAAACAGAGGAACAATATAAATACTGTCCTAGATGTGGGTATTTCAACCCGCTTTCATTTTTCCATTTTAGAAAAGACGTCGGATATCAAAAATATTGTAAATTACATCAAAAACTATATAACAGCTACACCAACGCAAAGTATCGCGTTTCTAAAATAAATACAGGCGAATTGTTTTATAGTAAACAAAAGCTTCCTTTTGAAATTGATTTAGACTTTGTGGAATGGCTATACGACCAACAAGACGGACGCTGCTTCTATACGAACCTTCCATTTCATCTTGATGGCGGTGACTTCGCCGTATCCCTGGATAGAATTAATAATGATGAAAGAGGGTATACCCTTTCGAACACCGTTTTGTGTTCTCTATGGTTCAACAAATTTAAGTCTAATTCTGATAGTAAGTTACTGTATGAAAAGATTCGTTCTGAAATAAAAGAATTGGATAAAAAACGAAAAGAAAGCGATAACATAAAGTACATAGGATATATGCACGCAAAAGAAGTGGTCGTACCAAGGTTAATGGCTGGAAACCATATAAATTTTGAAAATTTATATCTAGCAGAGCGTTCATTGAACTAGCAAAAAAAACGGCAGCTTTCCATTAACCGGAATCCACTGCCGTTCTTTTTTTATCGTGATTAACTTGCTTTTGTATCAGAAGTCAGCATGCCAATTTTCCCACGCTGTTTTTTATCCTTCTCTTTAGGTAAACCTTGATTTGGTGACTTAATCATCATTCCGATTAATACGGATACGATACTTAAAATAGCAATTAATTTAAAGGTAGGAATGAAGCCGCCTAATGCGGAGGCAATAAAGGAAGCAGAAATTGCTCCAATTCCAAAGCCCTGATAGATGATTCCATAGTTTTTGCTTTGATTTTTCAATCCAAAGAAATCAGCTACAATAGCAGGGAATATCGTAATATTTCCACCAAAGCAAAAGGCAATCGCAGCCACACAGGCAAAGAATAAACCATAAGTTAATTCCACAAAGCTTAGTACAGTTACGGCTGCGGCTGTTACTAGAAGTGCACCAGATACAACTCGTAAACGACCCATTTTATCAGACAATGCTCCGAGAATGATCCGGCCGCTTGTATTAAAGATAGCAACGAGTGCTACTGCGTTACTAGCTGTTGCCACATCAAGTCCGACCATTTTCACGCCAATATCCTTCACGATTCCTATTAAGAATAACCCGCTCATACAAGCTGTAAAGAAGATGACAAATAGTAGATAGGCTTCTTTCGTTTTGAGCATTTCTTTTACAGTATAATCCTTTTGACTGCTGCCCTTTAGAACAGTCTGTTGTTGATCCATTTTTGCTTCACGTACTAGGAATGAGCCACCAACTACCAATAGCAGCACAATCATTCCCCAGTATAGAAACGCATGTGTTACCCCAACTGTTTGGATTAATGATCCGTTAATATATTTAAATAGCAAACTACCTGTACCATACGCACCAACGGAAATTCCTGAGATAAGCCCTTTCTTCTCTGGAAACCACTTAATCAGATTGGATAAGGAGGTTATGTAGGCAGTACCATCTGCTGCCCCAACGACAACCCCTGCTAAAGCATATAGCATCCACATAGAATTAATTTGTGAGCTAAAAATCAGTCCTGCTCCTAAAATGATTCCGGCAATCCCGATTAAACGGCGAAGTCCTAGTTTATCCTGAAGCTTTCCTGCCACTAACGTAGATAATGCCAGTGCTAAACTTGTGATTGAGAATGTAAAAGCAACTGAATTTAATTTCCAGTGAAAAAGATCCACTAAAGGCTGGTTGAAAAGGCTCCAGGTATAGATGGAACCCAAACCGATTTGAACAATAATTGTACCCATAACGATCAGCCAACGGCGTTCATTTGTTGATTTCATGATCATTTCTCCTCTTTTCTTCTGTATTGGAAGGTCACGTATACGTTTTCTTTTGTTTACATGACGATCATACCACTGAAAAAAGGAAAGAAATCGTTTCCAGAATGAGATGACGAATATTCGGAATGAATGACAGTTAAAGATGCATTATCTGCTTGAACGCTTTCACCTTGCTTCTGCTAACAGGAACCTCGACGGTTAACCCATTTAACCTCAGCATATAGGTTTGATTAAACCACGGAACAATTTCCCTAATTTTTGTCAAATTAACCGTATAGGAACGATGGCAGCGGAAAAATAAATCCTCCGGAAGCTGCGCATGAAATTCCGATATACTCATCGGCATCGTGTATTCCTCCTTGTGGGTATACACCAATGTCACTTTTTCGTTGGCCACGGCATAATAGACGTCATTAACATCCGTCACAATGATCTTATCATTTTTCTTTAAATTAATCCGATTAGTGGATTTCGGCTGTCCTGCTTCCCCTTCAGCCTTCGAATGAACGTTAGGTGTAAGAGTCTGATTCGTAGGCAATACTGCTTCTTCCCGGCTTCGATTAAAGTCTGCCTCCAGCCTGCTTAGCATCCCGGCAATCCGCTTCTCATCATATGGCTTTAATATATAGTCAAAAGCCTCAAGCTCAAAGGCCTTGGCAGCATGCTCTTTATAGGCAGTCGTAAAGACAATATAGGGCTTTTTATTAAATTTACTGATGGTGCTGGCTAATAGAATCCCATCAAGCGATGGTATATTGATATCCAGAAAAATCACATCGGTTTGCTGTTCCTGTAAAAATTTCAGCACATCTAATCCATCATCAAAGGAATTAGTAATCTCAATTTTGCTGTATGTTTCAATTAAGTATTCCAGTTCCTCACGAGCTGGAATTTCATCTTCTACAATAATCGCTCTCATCATTTCACCTTTTTCCTATCATGGCTGTAAAAGTTACCAGTTGAAAAACGCCTGCGGGGTGTATGGTCCAGCGCCCCACCAGCATCTTAAAGGCTGAACAATCTAACACAAACAGTTGAAGCCTCAACACTATTATTTACTAGATGTAATATCAAAATAGACTTCAGTTCCAGGGTTTAGACGACGGATTACAAGCCCTTTTCCATAGATTAGTTTGACACGCTGGTAGACATTGTATAAGCCAATTTTATTAGCTGGAACATTATCCTGCTGCATTTGCTGAATGACTTCTTCCTTTATACCGGGACCCGTGTCCTTGACGCTAATCCTTATTTTATCTTCAAGTTCCTTGACTGTAATCGTTACGACACCCGGACCCTTTGTTTGTAAGATACCATGTTTAATTGCATTCTCCACTAATGGCTGAATCAGTAAGCTTGGCAGTTGAAGGTGGACATCATCAATATCATATTCCACCATTAATCGGTCGCCAAAGCGTACCTTCTCTATTGCTACATAATCACGGACCTGTGCTAGTTCCTTATGAATATCGATTAATTCGTCGGTTACCTCCAGGTTATACCTCAGATAACCGGAAAGGTTGATAATCAATTCCCGTGCTTTTTCCGGGTTCCTTCTTGTCGTGGAAGCAATCGCATTTAAGGCATTGAATAGAAAATGCGGATTAATCTTTGTTTGAAGGGCCTTCAGCTCCGCTTTATTGGCCTCCTCCCGAATCTGTTCAATCCGCGAAACCTCCATTAATGTCGAAATAATTTGCGAAAGCCCAATGGCCATTGTCTGAAGGGAGAAGGTCATTTTATTGGCCTTACGATAATAGATTTTTAATGTTCCTGAAATCACTTGGTGCTCCTCAAAGGGCACAATGAGAAGGGAATGAATTTGTGGTGTCTTTTCATCCTCCACATGGTTCCGGATGACAAATTCCCCGCTGCGAATGGCCTCTTTGGTAAAATCACTAATAATTTCTTGTCCAATTTTATATCTTTCCTCGCCAAAGCCTACATAAGCGAGGACATTATGAGTATCTGTTATGGCTACTGCATCTGCCTTTATATCCTCTTTAATAATAGAACAGATGGTTCTCAGCGATTCGGCATTAATAGAACGAAAGTACGGTAGCGTTTTATTCGCAATATCCAGCGCCAGCTTCGCATGTCTGGCCGCAATCCTTTCCTTTTCTCCTTCCACGCTCATGACTAAAAGCACAATCAGACCAATATTCACTTCCCCAATAATCATTGGAAGAGCAATCTTGGAAACAATATCTAAGCCGAGCTCAAAGGGATCGGCCATCGCCAAAATCAGCAGCATGGTCAATACTTCCACGAGCATTCCCGCGATGATTCCGTAGATCCAGCGCAAGGATCTTTTCACTCTTCTATTAATATAACCTGAGGTAATACCGGCGATGATACTGGTAATCAGGCATGGAACGGAGGTAATCCCGCCAATATCAATTAAATATCGGTGCACGCCGGAAACAATCCCGGTAATTACTCCGACCCACGGTCCAAAGAGAATTCCTCCAGAGACAATGGCAATGATTCGAACATTGACAAGGGAGCCTTCGACATTAATACCAGAATAGGTGCCAAAAATAGCAAACAGGCAAAACACGAGTATAATAATGAGACGCTCAACGGGTGAATGCTTTTCTTTTTGAAGGGATTCCTTAAATCGCGGGATTCGAATCATAAAGAAAAGGCTGATTAATAGTAAAGCAGCCCGTTCAAATAAATGGATAAGCATTTCTAATGATGTATTCATTTGTCTTCCTCTCTAACCAAGCTTGAAGTGAATTTCTTTATCATGCATGCAGCCGCAAGACAGCAATACTTCTAAAAAAACTACGAAACAGAATTATTATATCAGTTTCACCTACATTTTCATCCACACTCCAAAGTGCACAAAATTTCTCTATGAACAATCAAAACAAAAAACCTTCCATGAAGGAAGATTTTTATTTTAAATGGGGATAACCCTGCTGGCGTAAAGCCTCGTACACTAATATAGCTGCAGTGTTCGAAAGGTTCAGCGAACGAACATGCTCATTCATGGGTATTCGAAAAAAGTGATCTTTATTATTTTCTAGTAAATCCTTTGGGATACCCGTTGATTCTCTTCCAAACATAAAATAATGCTCTTTTGACTCATCACTGAAATCAAAGCCTGAATGTGTTTTTTCACCGAATGTCTCTATATAGTAAAATTCACCTTGATTCTTAGAAAAAAACTCCTCCAACGAGTCATAATACGTTAGGTTTACAGAATCCCAGTAATCAATACCTGCTCGTTCAATCATTTCTTTATCTGTTGAAAAGCCAAGCGGACGGATTAAATGCAGGGCTGTATCCGTTGCAGCACAAGTAAGTGCAATATTGATTGTATTAGCCGGAATTTCTGGTTGATATAGTACTACATGTATTGCCAAGAATGGTCACCTCTATCTTTATTTTCCCATTCAAATTATAGCATAAGGATTGCGGAGATATGTAAAAGCATAGGATTGGTTTTACTATTTCTATTGATTACGACTCATTTCTTTCAACATTTCATTTATTTTCTTTTCCGGGCGTATAGTAATAGGGATCATTTTCATGATTTGTAATTTCGTTATCATCTATAGATATAGTTCCATTTTCTAAAAAAGTAGCTAACATAATATCCCCTACATGTTTACCTGCTTTTTCTACCTCGCTTAGTAACCATTTTTGTTCCAGCTGTAGGTATTTTAAATTATGATCAATAATTTGACCATCCATGATTAGCGGAATAGGAAGATATGCTTTTTTCACCTTCAAATGTAAATCGTTCACTTGAACTGGTCTGTATTCCGACTTCGGAATCACACTAATACCTCCTGTTTCCTCCATCGTTGCCATCGCTATATGCTGGGTATATGTATACCCTTTTACCCTTAGATGTGACAATAATTCATGCATTGGCATACGTACCTTTTTCAAGCCTTCTCTATCGATATCACCATTTCGAATCAACACGGTTGGGCGTTCATACAGGATCCATCTTAATTTATTATGTAAGGATAAACGAATGAAAGCTTTATAAAAAATAACGATGAGGACAGCATAGTTTAAGGCCTTTCCTACACTTTCAACTTCAAGGGGTGAACTAATAATATTTGTAAGGACAAAGATATACAATAAATCAAAAGTATCCATTTGAGAAACGGCTTTTTTCCCAGTCACTCTTAAAAACAAATATCCTGCCATGAAAATAATAATTGCATGATAAAAGATTTCCAAATTAGCATCTCCCCTATATCACTACATATAAAGAAAAGATAAGTACTATCTTGTTTTTTAAACTTGCCACAATTCACCCCTTTAGTTAATACGTCTTGATTAATACCTCACTATTTTCCCTTGATTTTCCTAAATTATGATAGTGATATAAGATATTCCATTTTCACTACAATCTCTAATTATTTTATCTGAACAAATGACACTCACATTCTTTTCAGAGAATGATTTACTATTTTTCAACATATCTTTTACAAGGTTGTCCTATTTACCTATGTATCAAATTTTTCAATTGGGGTGATATGATGAAACGAGTAAGCAAAGATTCATTTGTACAGGGATTCGTACCAGATCATAATCATGGTTCTGTAGATTATACGGGTGTAGCAGATGGTCATGTTCATCAATGTTTAGATGTGACCTCTCCACCCATTCAAACTCATGATGGAAGTCATATTCATTATACGGAAGGTTATGTTATGTATGAAGATGGACATTTCCATTATTATAAAGCCTATTCAGGCCCTGCCATTGTAGTTGGAAATGGAATGCATGTGCACTACTATGACTTTTATACGTCAGAAAACCATGGACATAAGCATCACGTAAAAGGTGTTGACCAACCAGCTCCAGGTAATAAATAGATAACCTTACATGATGGTTGCCCATAGTGATGAGAGTATATAAAATGCACTCGTTTACTGAAAACAGATATGGACTGAGATCATTTTTTAATGATATTCATCAATGGCTTAAAGGCAGACAAAAATTTGTCTGCCTTTATTACATTATTCTTGTTTGACTCGGACAACCAATAGCATGATGAAGGAAAGTAGGACAATGGAAATCACCCACAGCCATGCCATTTGCATATTACCAGAATCAATTGCTATATAAATCGCTGTAGGAATGGTTTGGGTTTCTCCCGGAATGTTACCGGCGAACATTAAGGTAGCACCAAATTCACCCAATGCCCGTGCAAAGCTTAGGATACTTCCAGAAATAAGGGCCCTTGAAGCTAACGGAATCGAAATAAATAAGAAAATTCTCCATTCATTCGCTCCATCTATCCTCGCTGCATCTTCAATATCAGGGTCCACTCCTTGAAATCCTGATTTTGCGGACTGATACATAAGTGGAAAGGCTACAACAATTGAAGCAATAACGGCCGCCCACCAAGTAAAAATGATAGGCTGCTTAAAAAGCCATTCAATCGCCTTTCCAGCTAGGCTATTTCGTCCAAAGATGACAATCAGAAAAAACCCAACAACTGTTGGAGGAAGAACCATCGGAAGCATGAAAATCGTCTCCACCATCGCCTTCCCTTTAAAGGACTTTCTAGCTAATAATCGTCCTGACAGCGTTCCTAGCATAATAACAACCACACCAGCTATAGAAGCTATTTTTAACGATAGCCAAATGGGACTTAAGAATTCCTGCATAAAATCACGATTTAGCAGTAAATCCATATTCCTCAAATACCTTTACTGCTTCGTCACCTTGTAAATACTCGTAAAATTCTTTGGCTGCTTCGTATTGGTTAGAATCCTTGATAATCCCAACAGAATAAATAATAGGTGTGTGTGTGGCTGGGTCAGCGGTTGCAGCAATTTTTACTTTATCAGAAACCAATGCGTCTGTTTTGTACACAATTCCCGCATCAACATTGCCTGTTTCTACATATGACAAAACTTGACGGACATCCTTTGCAAAAACTGTTTTTGATTCTACAGCTTGCCAGATATCCATTTTTTCAAGGGACTCTTTTGCATATGTCCCTGCAGGCACCGTTTCAGGAGTTCCAATTGAAATGTTACCTACCTCTGCTTTTTTTAGAGCTTCGAATCCTTTAATCGTTTGATCCCCTTTAGGGACAACTAGTACGAGTTCATTTCCAAGAAGATCCGATCCGTCCTCTTTTGCAATGCTTCCTTCCTCTACCAGGAAATCGAACTTATCTTCTGCTGCTGAGAAAAATAGATCCACTGGCGCTCCTTGCGAAATTTGCTGCTGTAATGAACCAGAAGCGCCAAAGTTGAATTTCAGCGTTACTTCGGGATGTTCTTCTTGATAGCTTTGTTGAATCACATCCATTGCATCCTTCAAACTAGCAGCTGCTGAAATGGTTAATTCAACCTTTGCCTTACTATCAGATACTCTATTAGTCTGCTGCTTGTCTGACGGGTTATTAGAACACGCCACTGTCATCATTAGTAAAACTAACAGAATACTGACGGACTTAATCACTTTCTGCATGTATCCACCTCAAGCTTGAAAATCTCATTAATTATAACTATTTATATCTTATTATAACTACTTATCAAAATGAATGTTTTTCTTCTTTCTATCCTTCTAGATGAATGCGAAAGTTTGTTTTGCTATCAAAAAAATGCACTTTATTCATATCCACCGCTAGTTTGAAGACCTGTCCTTGTTTAACCTGTGAGCGTGTGTCGAGACGGACAATCAATGGCTGACCTGCAATTTGTGAGTGTAGAATATTTTCTGCACCTAGTAATTCAATAACGTCTATTTCCACTTCAATAATAGAAGCTGTTGAGGCTTCTACAAAGACATCTGCGTCATGAAGGTCCTCTGGGCGTATACCCATTATGATGTCTTTGTTCATATATCCCTGATTACGTAACTGCATCATTTTTCTTTCAGGAATTTGAATGAAGGCCTGTCCTATTTGAATTTTGCCATCTAGAAGCTTAGCATTAAAAAAGTTCATCGCTGGCGAGCCAATAAAGCTCCCAACAAAAATATTTTCAGGTTTTTCGTATACTTCCTTAGGCGCACCCACTTGTTGTACCACCCCGTTATTCATCACCACAAGGCGTGTTGCCATTGTCATTGCTTCTGTTTGGTCATGGGTCACATAAAGGACTGTCGGTTGTAAACGCTGATGCAGCTTCGTAATTTCCGTACGCATTTGAGCCCGAAGCTTTGCATCTAAGTTGGACAGCGGCTCATCCATTAAGAATAGTTTAGCATCTCGAACAATCGCACGCCCTAATGCTACACGCTGACGCTGCCCGCCAGAAAGAGCCCTTGGTTTACGTGCTAAACATCCTTCGAGATTTAATAGATGGGCAGTCTCTTTCACACGGCGATCTATTTCAGCCTTCGGAACGTGACGATTTCTCAAGCCGAATGCCATATTTTGATATACATTCATATGTGGGTAAAGAGCATAGTTTTGGAAAACAAAAGCAATATCACGGTCTTTTGGAGGAACATGATTCATAAGCTTGCCATCCATCAGAATATTTCCTTGTGAGAGCTCTTCAAGACCCGCTACTAGACGCAATATAGTTGATTTCCCACAGCCTGAAGGCCCTACCAACACAATAAATTCTTTATCCTGAATATCAAGAGTGAAATCTTTTACTGCCGTTATATCCTTATGGTAGGTTTTATATAGATGTTGTAGTTGTATTTCAGCCATAACGCCATCCTTTTAATAAGTGTTTTGTCCTGTGATTCAATAGCTTCTTCAAATACCTAAATCCTATCATTTATAACCAATTATAACTTATTATTATATAATCAATGATAGATTTTTCGGGAGTTAACTAAATGGTTAAGGCTCTCAATAGGAAGGGAATATGGCAGATTTAACAAAGTAAATAGCACAATTTCTTATAAATAGGTAACAATATCATTTCCTTTACTCTAAGTCATCATAACTTAATAGAAAAAAGGAGATGATTTTTTGAGTAAAAAAAAGGATAAGAATGTTTTCGATTATATTGTAATCGGGGCAGGAACAGCAGGGGGCATTGTTGCTAAAAAATTATCGGATGACCATCGTACGAGTGTACTTGTGCTTGAAGCAGGAACAAACATGACGGAACAGTTTAGTAACCCTAATGTTTTAGTTGCACTTGGAAATTCCACAGATAACAAATTTTCTTTCAATATCGCAACGAGAATTCAACAAAATATCGCACGTCAACTCATCACATCAAGCGGACGAGCCATTGGCGGGAGTTCTGAACATAATGCTATGTACGCTGTAAGGGGAAGCAGGGATCTATATGATACATGGGCAACTCTAGTTGGAAATCCTGCATGGAGCTACAAAAATGTTCGCTCATTATTTATTAAAAATGAAAACTATACAGGAATGACACAAAGCCCTGAAGAACGTGGGGATGAAGGGCCTATTTATGTAAGACAACAAAACATTCCAAATAAAGGATTAATCCAAACCTTAACACAAGCCACCTCGCAGGTTTTTAACATCCCAATTAAGGAAGATTATAATTCAGGGATAAGAGATGTCACATCTCTAGAAGGTCAATTTACTCAAAAAATGGAAAATAATAATCTAGTACGTTCTTCAACAGCAACTGGATATTTAAACGACGATGTAGTAACGCAAGGAAATGAATTTCAAGCTGACGAATTTGGAGTTGGCAAGAGAAAATTAATCATTTTAGCTAAAACGACAGTGAACAAAATCTTATTTCAACAGAAAAAAGGGGTTCAAATCGCTGTTGGTGTTGAATTTATAAAAGACGGAGTTTCACAAACCATGTTCGCACGGAAGGGTATTATTGTCTCTGCCGGCCAGTTTTCTTCCGTCATACTTCAACGATCAGGGATTGGAAAGACTGACGATTTAGTGAATGCTGGGATAACTACCTTAGTAGAAAGCCCTCAAGTAGGCTACAACTTCCAAACGCATTTTTATGTCGGTATGGGGGTCAGAGTGGAAACAAGCAGACTTACTCAGGTTTTGGATGCAGACCCTAATCAACCACTTACACTTAAAGCTTTTAAAAAGGTGGACAACCCTACAGGAGGAAGGCGCCTTCAATTATTAGGTGCGCCAGATACACTCTTTATACCTAGTCAGGTAGTGGCTATAAATGGTTGGAGATTTAATGAAGAAAATAAAAGTAATGTCATGAGTATTGGAATTGTAGATGTAAATCCAGGAAGCCGCGGCACCGTAATGGTTGCACATAGTGATCCAGAGGCGTATCCATCACTTGACTTAAACCCGCTGTCAAATCTAGATGACCTAAATTTCATGATTGATCGATATATTGAGGCGTACAAAATGATTGTCAGGGCTCGTAAGCTTGATAAAGAAGGTATCTATCAAGTAGTCTATCCTGATGAAAGTATATTTAAAATGGACGATGAGAATAAAAAACGTGCGATGTTAGCAGCTTTTGTTAGAGCTTCCTATTCTATTTTTACCCATTTCGGAGGACAATGTAAAATGGGAACGGACATCGGGAATGGGGTTGTAAATTCTTCTCTCGATGTCTTTGGAACCAAAAACTTGAAGGTAGCTGACCTTTCTATTGCACCTATTTTACCAGATGGTAATACTTCCTTAGCAGCACAAATGATAGGATTGAATGCAGTAAGGTTTATTCAAAATGATCCCCACCCTTATGTGGTTAACGACCATGAATTCGAGGATTTTGTTGAGGAAGAGTTAGACGAAAAGGATGAAAGTTCAGAGAGTTAAATGATTTCCTCTAAAAAACTAGTAAAACGCCGGAAGCACCGGCGTTTCATTTTTAATTAATCGAAACCTTTCATTGAATCTATCTTTTCTTCAACTGAAGCTTTGTACAAATGCCACCAACTCATTAAATCCCTAAGCCTAAAGAAAATAAAATTATCGCTAATATGGTTCCGAGGGCCGGCACAATAACGGTTAAGGCTCCAACTGGATTATAGGCATCTTGGTGGGATTCCCCGCAAATCGCTCTAACGGTTGTCACTACGTATCCGTTATGCGGCAGGGAATCCAATGCACCTGAAGATATCGAAACAACACGGTGCAAGGCTTCTGGATTGACACCCATATCCATATAGTGCGGTGCAAGCAGCGGCAAGGCAATAGCCTGACCTCCCGATGAAGATCCGGTCATTCCTGCAATCACGCTGACAGCAATAGCTCCCCCGATTAAGGGACTTCCCGGAATACTTGTCATGGCATTGACCGCCGTTTCAAATGCAGGTACTGCTTTTGCGACACCGCCAAACCCAACGACTGCAGCCGTATTACCGATTGCCACCAGCGCTCCCATCGTCCCTTCAGAAAGCGCTTCCCAGAAGGATTGAAAATAATTGCGGTTTAGGACATAGGTTGCAATGACACCGCCTAACAGAGCGATAATTAAGGCTGATTGCTGTAAAGAATCATGGAAAATAAACGAAATCACTAAAACGACAAGCAGTGGAATGAGGCTGACCAATGGATTTGGCAGCTTTCTATTTTCAAGCATAGGATCATTTTCTCTGGTAACGAACCGCTCTCCCTTGGCAACTGCCTTTGTAATCATTCGTTTTAACCACCAATAGCCAAAGATCATCATAAATACAGCAACAATTAAACTAACCTCCCACCCTGCATATGGAGTGGTACCTAAATATTCAATTGGAATCCAGTTTTGAATTTCTGGTGAACCGGCAGATGTCATCGTAAAGGTCACGGAGCCAAACGCCAGTGCTGCCGGAATAAATCGCCGTGGCAGGTCTGCTTGTTGAAATAAGCTTAAGGCCATTGGATAGACACAGAACGCCACAACAAACAGGCTGACGCCGCCATACGTTAAAACGGCACAAGCAATAACAATGGCTAACACCGCATGCTTCATGCCAAGCTTGCTCACAATCCACTGCGACACACTGCTCGCTGCCCCACTGTCCTCCATCACCTTTCCAAAAATAGCTCCCAGTAGGAACATAAGATACCATGAGGTCACAAACCCGGTAAATCCAGTCATATAATTACCAACAAAGTTTGCTTCCCCTTCTGCTGCTAATTGCGGAAATAATGGCATCCCGCTTAATACAGCAACAAATAAAGCACTCAGTGGACCCGCAATGAGAAGATTCATCCCTCTCATCGTTAAAACAATAAGGATTATGAGACCACCAATTAAACCAATCATGCTTAGCATTATGTTTTTCCTCCCCCCGGTTGTTAGAAATCGCTTACAGAGCTTACGGAACGAAAAAAGGATAAGCAGACCTCATTACTATTTATATAGATAAGCTAATTTTTTAGAATTAAATTCTTGGACATTAGGAGGAGTTCGAGCAAGTAAAATACAATGAAATGGAAGCTTCCATTTGAGGGAAAAGAGGATCATTTAGGTTCCTCCCACCCGAAAATAAATTGGTAATTCTTTAAAACTTCGTATGATGGTATTATGATCAATATAGTTTTATAGTGCTTGATATGTGAAACACCGAGTAGGTTATCCGGGGGTTGATAGAAACTTTCAGAGGAGAGGATGAATATGATTGTTGATTGCCATTTTCATATAGATGAAACGATGTTGACGCTCGAAAAAATGATAGAAGGCATGGACCAAAATTATGTAACAAAAACGGCCTTGATTGCGCCAATGAACGAGACGATGTTTGAAGTAGACAGCACCTTTCAATATTATGTACAAAATCTATTCCGCTCCCTAATCCTGCACGTCCCTCCTTTAGGTTTTCCTATTTATAATGGATTAGTTCGTGATGGCTTTTTTAACCTTTATGGCCAGTCTTATAAAATCTTTGCAAAACCAGACAATGATCTGGTAGCTGCGGCTATCCGCCGATATCCAGAACGTTTTTTAGGATGGGCAGCCGTGAATCCTACAATTCCTGAAACCGTGGAAGAACTCGAATACTATCTTAACCAAAAGGGATTTATTGGTGTTAAGGCACATCCATTTATGCATCAATATTCGATTAGGACACTTGATCCTGTTGCAGCGATGTGTGAAGCAAAAGGGATTCCCATGATGATTCATCTATCATCTGAAAAAAATTCCTTTAAATATTTGCCGGAGCACTACCCTAAACTGAAGGTCATTTATGCACATGCGGGACTCCCTTTTTGGAGAAAACTATGGAAATATGCAATAAATCAACCAAATGTATATGTTGACACCTCAAGCGATTATCTTACTCCATCAATAGTACAGAAGGCCGTGGAAGCGTTAGGCTATCGAAAAGTTCTTTATGGCTGTGATGGCCCCTATGGGATGAAACAATATAATCAATATGATTATGGAGAAAAGAGGAGATGGATTGATTCACTTCAAATTCCTGAACATCAAAAGGAAGGCATACTAGGAAAGAACTTTGGGGAATTGATTTCTATAATACAATAATTACCCTTCTAACTCTTTTTGAATTTGCATTTCTTCAATGTATCCATGGAGACGGTTCTGCCATTTCATTTTAAGGATTTTTTCAAGAAATGTAAAACCGTCCCTCTGTTTCCTAACGGTTGCCCTTTTTAAAGAAAGATCCTAAAATGATTAGTGTAATCGGAACCCCCATTGCTATCGATATAGCTACTTCCACCCAGATTGTTTCTAAAAATTCCATTGCTCTGTAGTGATCAAACACGATCCAACTTCCAAAACAACTTAAAATGAGGGCAACCGGAATAATCATGGGCCGGTAGTCTTTCAGCCCGAACACCTTTGAGGCAGCCGTCGAGGCACACAAAAAGCACATCATTATTTGAGTTAGAATCGATATGGCAAAAAAGGCAATCATAATCATTTCGTACCGATGAATAAAGTGTCCAATTTCAGCGCTTCTGGCCATTTGCATACAAGAAACAATATAGTGTGCGGTAACTTCCGCACTTAGCACACCAACCTCTAAAATTGGCCACATCACAATGACAACCCCACCAAACAAGACACCTACTGTACTAGATTTACCCCAATTTTTCAGGTTTTTTACATAAGGTAAAATAACCGCAACTGTCATGGTCGCCATTGCCCAATCTGCCGCGTGATGTCTACTAGCCCAAGCTGTATGGATGACACCGGATTGGAAGGTAGGGAGCAATTCACGGACATCAAACTGGAATAGGGATCCAAACATAAGCAGGATGTTCAATGCTAATACAGAAAACACACCGAATAGGGTCATTCTTCCAATCACTTCAACCCCATTGTAAGCCGCGTAGCAACCAACAATAAAGGCAATGATAATAAAGAGGAAAACAGGAGCCTCAGGCAAAAAATAATCCATTAGGTGATAGACGTAGGTTGTCATGATTGCCCCGTAGGCACATAGAAAAAAGAAAAATACAGTGAGACTAATAAATTTACTGAACCATTTACCTACTAACCTCAAGCTCTGATCCATTATATCGCCCGTTGGATAACGGCGCATCACCATGACGGTAAGCAACATCATCATCACACCTTCCAGTATAGCGATGATTGTCGATATCCACACATCACTTCCGACTTCCCTTGCCATTACTCCCTGTGTTAGTCCAATTGCTTTTGCATATACCGTATTGATAATAATCGCTATTAGCATCCCGGTTGAAATTTGAACTTTCATCAATACCCCTCGTTTTTCTTGCCAGATTGAGTAGGTTGATATAATAAAACTGAACTTTTAATTTGAACATCAGCCTCTACACTAATCTTTGCTTTAGTGAATTCATCTTCCCAATTTGGTACTATTTTTTTCCACTCGGCTGGAAAACGATTATTAAAGACTTTGCCCAACTCAAGAAAATCCACTTTATATTCCTTTTGAGCTAAATGAACGATCTTCTCGATTTTTCCCTTTAAGTTTTCTTCAATCTGTGTCTCCAGTTCTTTCACTTGTTGTCGATCCTTAAGAGAAAAAGGACAGCCTGCCTCTACTACTTGGACAGAAGATTTAAGTTTAACATCAAAGCCAACCTGGTTGTCTTTATAGGTTGGTGTGGCATCAAATTTTTGATATCTTAACTCCACAGTCATAAACTTATCAGGATTGGACGGACACTGTGCCGCAACTGCACCAGATTTAACGTTTTCAAGGAAAAATAGCAGTCCCTTTGTATCTTCTGGGCCAATCGTTCCTATGAGCTTGTCATTCTTAAAGACACCTGTTCCAACCAATTCAATTTGTTTAATATTTGCCTTTGCAGTTGGTTTCTTATTTGAAATGCCATGCTCCTCTAACGATAACCTAGCTAAGACTGGATGAGTACTGTCACTTAAGTAGGCAGATTGCAGGTCAATCATTTCTGTTTTGGGAGCTGCCATAGTAATGGAACTATATTGGAAAAGATCCTTGATCGCTTGCCCAGGAACAACCTCCAGGCCGGTAATCGTAGACACCAGCTTACTGGCAGGATCAGGTGTAACAACTACCAATGTTCGCATTCTAAGCTGATGGTTTCTGGTGAAAAAATCGAGAATATCCGCAATTCCTTCTTTTGCTAAATCCTCATTTATGACAATAACGAAATTGTGGGCCCAATAAATCCGGCGGGAGGAGTGCTTACCAAGATGGCGAATGGCTGTGAAAATAGAATCACCTGTTGCGGTTGATGACCATATTGGTTCACCTGTTTGACCAGATGGTGCTCCTGTCTGCCCCCGTGCATCAGCAGGACGAGCAACTTGTGCAGTAACCTGTATCGTCCCTTCCTCTTTTCCTTTGTCAAGGCCAACAGCCATAACCAGCCCTAAATCATTAATCTCTGTTTTACCAGCACAACCTGACGTAAGAATCACCATAAACGCAAACATAAGAACGGCCTTCCATCGAAAAATCATCATTCATTCTCCCGCCTCATCATTGTTTACCCTTTTTTGCTTGTTTCGAGTCAGGACTTTTCTCAGGGGGTTTTGGCTCTAAATTGTTTATTGCGCGATCTTCTGTTCCTTCAGCTAGATACGGCTGCTTATCCATTTTCCACCAAGGGAACCTTAGAATAATGTCCTTTTGATCTGACGGTTGAAAAGGTGCAGCTGGTGCAAGATAAGGTTCACCAAACGAGCGAATCGAAAGAGCGTGAATGGCAATAAGGGCAAATACTGCTGAGAAACCCATTAAACCTAATGTTCCAGAAGCAATTAATAACGGAAAGCGAATTAATCTAATGGAAATGGATGCTGAATAATTGGGTATAGCAAAGGAGGCAATTCCGGTAAGCGCTATGATGATAACCATAAATGGTGACACGACTCCAGCCTGAACGGCAGCCTGCCCAATTACAAGGGATCCAACAATGCTAACCGCTTGACCAACCGGTTTAGGCATCCGAAGCCCTGCTTCCCTCATTAGTTCAAAGGCTATTTCCATAATTAAAGCTTCCACAAGAACCGGGAATGGGACAACTTCCCTTCCAGAAGCTATTGTAAGAGCCAATTCGGTAGGAATCATCTCTTGATGAAAACTAACGAGCATAATATAAATAGAAGGCAAAGTAAGGCTAATGATAAAGGCAAGATACCGAACAATACGGAAGAAGGATCCAGCCATGAATCCGGAATAATAATCATCACTCGCTTGAATAAATTCCCAAAAGTAAGTTGGTACGATCAATACGAATGGTGTATTATCAACAAATATGGCAATTCGTCCTTCTAGGATACCCGCAGCTACCTTATCAGGCCTCTCTGTATTTTGGATCGTTGTAAACGGAGACCAAGGGCTGTCCCGGATTAATTCTTCTATGTACCCACTTTCAAGAACAGCATCTATTTTAATTTGTTCAAGACGTTTTTTGACTTCTTTAACCAGCCCTTCTTTCACTGTACCTTCCAAATAAACGATATTAATATCCGTTTTGCTTTTCTTTCCAATCTGCATACCTTCAATGCGAAGTTGTGGATCTCGGATTCTTCTTCGGACAAGCGCAGTATTCGTTCGAATACTTTCTGTAAAACCATCTCGAGGGCCTCGGACGACTTGTTCCGTTTGCGGTTCAGTAACTGACCTTGTATCCCAGCCTCTGGTGGTAATAAGAAATGCCTGCCTACTACCACTTAACAATACAACTGTATCCCCCATCAAAATGCCATTAATTCCTTTTTCAAAGTTATCGATAATCATAACCGATGCATTAATAAGGAGGTTCTTTTTAATAGTTTCAGCCATCCCGCCTTCCGAGTTTAAAATTTCATCCCCTTTGTATAACGACAATGATTTGATGATTTCTTCAACCTGCTGGGTGTTAGCAAGCCCATCGGTATAAAAGCATACACCTGGTATGCTTTTATTTTCATGAAAAAAAAAGTCGCGTTTTAACACATCTATATCATTTGCAAATACGCTTTCTATCGTCTTCATATTCGTTACAATATCACGAGTAAATGGTTGTTTTAGTTTTTCTTGCAAGGATGACATGTGCAGGCCCCTTTGCTGAAAAAAGTTTCTCCTTCCTTTTATTAACAAAGTATAAATGGTTTATTCAGTAGGGATTATGGTTTTTTAATTTCTTATATTAAGGGTTTGTATTGACCATAATTGGTAATTATGAAATCAGAAGCTTCAAGTAGGGGGAAATCTATTTTATGGATCTTTATCATTCTTGGATTTATGTATATGTATTAAATGCGAAGTGGTTTGTTTGGTCAACGGTTGTAATTGTTCTAGCCTTCAATTTCCTAGCACCGATGATTATTTGGATGGTTATGACCAGAAGAGGGTTTTCAATTAAATTAATAAAGAAGAAACCATGAATGAATGCGAGAGAAATCCTTCAAATTAGATATTTTAAGATCGATTCATAAATTCAAATGAAAATGCAAAAAGTCCTTTCATTTTACAGAAGGACTTTAATTATAATTTATAATTGATTCTTTTTCCTTATTAATTCATCTCTATCCGATGCCATTGGGGGCTGTTCCAACCATCCATTTTTAATCATAATATTAGCCCCATCTTCAGCATACAACTGAACTTCTAATGATAGCCTGTTATACATGGCACTAATATCACCTCTAGGACTTTGGCTAACAGCTGTACCGTAATACCCTACACTCAAGGTAATCAAACCAGATGTATAGAATATCATAAGTTTATCAGAAAATGTATAGGCTGTACTATTTGTTATTTCTGAATCCCATCCCATAGGTGCAGGGAGTTTACTTTCCTCTAACTTACTTCTAAATAATTTAATGTGTTTATTGCCAATTTCTAATCCTTTTATAAAGAATTGTTTTACATCCTTATCTTGTGCAACCTGACTAAATCCAGTGAGTGCCGCGACTCCCAATGCGTTTCTTTGGAGATTGGCAAATAAATTGTCTACTTCAGCGGCTGTTAATGGTCTTTTCTCTCCAAACACATCTAACATAAACCATTGCTTTTTCACAAACTCAACCTTCTCTATATTAGGTAAGCTGGGAGACCTGATAAATAATCCTTTAGACAATAATAAATCCGTTGATTTTTTATATAATTGCATGGTTTCGTCTAGGCAATCCATATAATAGTTCCTTATGTCCTCTCTTACAGATGCTGATACGCTGCCAGCATATGATGTGAGGCCAATCTTGGCCATTTGGTTGATGAAATTAAGGACAAAACTGTCAGAATAAAGTCGAGGAGCAGATAAGTCTACATCTTCTTTTATACTAAAACCATATGGAACTACATTTTTTTCCTCTTTTAAAATAGCTGTAATTTTTTCAATATGTGATTTGGATAACTCTAAAGCAAATTGAATAATTGGCTTAATTTCTTCATCCTCAGCTTTTTCTAAAAAAAACGAAAGAACACATATGCTGGAGCTATCATTTAGATATTGAATCCAAAGCTGCGCCATTTCACCTGCAGTTAGCCTGATTTGCTGTCCTTTTTCCTCCATAAGTAACCTCCAAAAGATATAACCTAAAAATACCTTACCCAAAAATTACCTAAAGTATTAATGGTTTTTGGAACAAGAAAGGACTAGTGACTACAAGTTATGATTTCACCAAATATTTTGGCTTTATCTGTAAACAATACTTGTTATGAATCTATAACAAGTTGGAGGAAGCGAAAATGGTGAAACACAAAAGAAAGCTGATTGTAAGTTTGACTATGGTATTTGGGATAGTATTTGCTCCAAGTGAATCCCTGTTAAAGGCGACTGCAAAGGAAAACAGTACTACCATCAACTATACGATCAGAAAAGATGATACCTTCTACTTTTTAAGTAAAAGATTTAATAGTTCTGTTCAGAATATCTCTTCAATAAATCCACAGCTGGATCCACTTAATTTACAAATAGGAAGCAAGATTAAGGTTCCTGTCGGTTCAGGGATAAGGATTCATCCTGTAAAAAAGGGCGATACCCTGTGGAAAATTGCTAATGCCTATAATAGCACGGTGTATACGATAGCTGAGAAAAATTATATCGTGAATCCGGACCTAATCTATCGGGGAGACAAATTAGCCATAACCTCGTCACCTGGGAATGACACGGAGTATCCAATAAAAAGTAATGTTCCACAAAAAATAATTAATGCCATTATTTCTGACTTAAATCAATCTGAGTTAAATAAATACGGGACACTCAACGCACGATATGAAAACGGCTGGATTAAAATAGACAACATCCTATTCAACTTAGCTGTTCATGAATGGTCCATGTCCATCGTGAATAGCATTTTAGAGAAATACAACGTCAAACAGATTGACTATACCGTGGAGAATGTTCAATATGAGCATCCGCAAGCAACACTCCACTGGGGAACAGTATGTATCAAGGTTGCAAAAAAAACCAAAGCGAATGCTGGTTATGCTGTCTACCCAGCGGATGCGAGACTTGATCGAATTGCACGCCAGGTTAACAATCTGTTACAAGCAAACAACGCAGGTTCTGTTCGATCGTTATCCTATTCGCACGGCTTTTCTTGTGCGACGTGTGAGAATGTGAACTTTAACTTTGACCCAGCAACAACGAAAGATACTGAGCGCTTTCTCGCAGCTGGCGGGGATCAGAAAATCTTTGAAATTGTGAACAAACACTTAAGCACCACCCATCCCAACACACACTGGGGTGCTGAAACCACTCGCTGGGGCGGAACACCTAATTTCTCAACAAGCTGGTTAATGATTTATACGGAACAGGATTAGAGACCTTGAAATAAAGTCTTTTTCTAAAATCGTTTACCCAATAATTATTATTAGTATCTAATTAATAAATTTCTTTCATTAGTCATCGATGTTTCATCCTAACTAAACAGGCAGGGCATGATTCAATTGTCTATCGAATCATGCCCTGTTTTTAAACAATGGCGCGGCCTCGTATCTTGAAATTATACTTTTAGGGTTAGCTTGAGTGGCTTATGCCCCCATGCACTGATAGTGTCATGTCTTACTACACTCCAAGCATCATCAACCGGTCTGCCATCCCAACCATACTCGACCTCGATTCCAGATGGTGTCATCGCATAGAAGGAAATCATATGATCATTGCTATGTTTTCCAAGTGATAGAGTAATAGCATCCTCTTTGTCAAGACGATCGTAAGCATGCCCCACATCATCCAGTGATTTCACTTCAAACATGAAATGCTGAATCCGCTTTGGCATCGGCATACTGGCAAGTGCAAGCGTATGATGACGTCCGTTACAATGTAAGAAGTAGATAGGAATAACCATCGGGCCAACAATCATCTCAATAACGTCGGATAACTTAAAGCCTAACATTTCCGTATAGAATGACATTGCCTCCTGTATATCTGGAACATTGCGCACAATATGTCCCAGCCCTTGTTCACTAGTAAGGAAACCCGACACTCCTGCCGGTGACACAAACGGTTTATTGAAGGCTTCGGTCGCACCGTAGTAGATTTCCAGCGGCTGACCATGTGGATCTGTTAATGAAATGATATCAAGTACGCCGCGTTGTTTTGCTAATCCACTATCACCTGTCCTAACTTCAATTCCTTTATGGATCAGCTTCTCCGTCAGCTGTTCTAAGCTTTGAGCATTGGCTACTTCAAACCCAATATAAGAGACATCATCTTCTTCGCCATAATCAACGGCAATTCTCCATGCTCTAGAATCTAAGCGAAATAGGGCCGTTTCATTATTGCTTTCCACTTCTTGCAACCCCAGCCCACTTGTCAATAATTGACTCCAAGCAGGTACGTCTTTTACTGAAAAACCTAAATAACCTAATTGTTTAATAGTCATTTTGATCATCCTTTCTTTTGTCCTATATTCACATTCTATCTATCCTATTTTTTATGCATATCCTATTCCGCCATGTATCCTTCATCAAAAGCAACATAAACGTCTTCCCCTTTAACGCGAGCCGGATATTTTTTCAGCGGCTGGTTAGGTGGTAATGATTTGACCTTGCCTGTATGCAAACAAAATTTCCCCATATGCAAGGAGCATACAACCTGGTTACCTTCCAAGTACCCAATTTCCGATAATGACCAGAGCCCATGAGAGCAAAGGTCCTGTGTTACAAATACATTTCCATCCCTTTTAAAGATGGCTGCAATAGTCTCTCCATTCTTCACCTTTAAACCTTTGTTTTCTGGTATATCCTGTAACGTACATACTTTTGTAAAAGCCATTTCCTTTTCACCCTTTGATACTTTATCGATTAATTATTGTATAAGGCTAAAAATTTTAGCTGCATACAACATTAATTCATTAACCATTTCGAGTTGTCTCATAACCAAAGAGATTTTTACCATAATCTGCAACGGAGTCTTCATATAACGCAGTAATGTGTGTGGCAACAGATAAGATATCTCTTGTCATCATTTCTACAATGTCCCCTTTAGAAAGGGCTGCTCCTCCTAATGTTAAAAGGATTCGATTTGCGATTTCTGTACAATGCTTGATTGCTGTTGCCCTGATAGCAAAGAACTCTTCTGCTGGTGTCGGATTATTTTCATCAAAGTTCTCTAGCAATTCAATATAATGGTTGACCAATAACTCTGCTTGTTTATACTTCATCGTTAGCTCTGAAAGCACCCTTTGACTGCGCGGGGATTCTTTTTCAGGTGTTCCGTCAAGACGAATCCTTTTTTCCGTCCGTTCTTTAAATTCTTTTAACAGACGCTCCGCTCCGCCAAGTGCTATGTTTTGGAATCCAATATAGAAGGCAGAGAAAAATGGTTTATGATAAAATGGATATTCTTTATCATAGTAATCAAAAGGCGGACGTTTCATTTCAACCGCTACTCGATCTAAACGCAAGATCCGCTCAATCGGTACATACACATGATCGGCAATGACCGAGTTACTTCCAGAACCTCTTAAACCAAAGGTATCCCAATTGTTTAAAATCTCCACTTCAGATGTTTTCAATAGAGGCATACAAAACTCTGGTCCTGTGCTATCCGGTAATTCCATGATGACCCCAAGACCAATCCATTCACTATGCAAAACACCACTGGCAAAATGCCATTTTCCTGATATGCGATATCCATCACCATCCTTCACTGCTTTTCCTACAGGAGCAAAGACATCAACGATTAATCCTCCAGATGTTGCAATTTCGTCCATCCCTTTTTCCGGTAGATACGATGGAAGTGAATTATGAAGCGGGTAAAGATATGTCAACCATCCTGCTGAAATATTATGATAGGAAACCTTTCGAATAATTTGAGCAAATGTTCTTAAATCAATTTGAGGGCCGCCATATTTCTTTGGAAGTAACATGCGAGAGATTTGCGTTTCTTTAATCGAATTGACAACGCTTTCAGATATAGTCCGATTTTGATCTGCTTCTACAGCTTCCTGCTCAGCAAGCTTACCGATTTTTTCTGCCCCCACTAGTAACTGTTCAACTGTCATTTCTGACTTTAATAGTTCGTTTGACATTTAAAAGCCTCCTCAAATTATATTTTTGTAATATTCAGAATTTTTACCTTAAGTATATGCCAGGCTTTCTTTTAACCTGACATACACGAATTTGATCTATATCAATCCAATTTCCCTTCAAAAAACTGAGTTAATAGGTTTAAGAATATTTCACGTTTTTCAATTTGCATCCAATGGCCGCAGCCTTTAATTAGATGCAACTGAGCGTTTGGCAGATACTGCAGCAATGATAAACTGCTCTCTTTTGCAACAAATCGGTCTTCTACGCCATGAAGTAATAGAAATGGCTGTTCCATTTGTCTTAAAGCATTTGGAGGAATAATACTCTCCCCTGGCATAGTTGGGAATGCATTACTTGTATAAGACTTTCTAATTTCAGGACGCATCACGTTTTCATAGCGCTCGTTAATAACCGCTTCCAGTTCCTCACCTAAACTCTTTTGGTCATGAACAAACCAAGTGGTTAAATTCTTGAGTGCAGAATAGGTTGGGTTTTTATAAAATCCTACCATTCTTGCAATCTCAGGAGTTGGAGCCGCTTCTCCCCCACCACTGCCCATTAAAAGTACTTTTTCAAATCGTTCTGGTGCCGTCATTACCAGGTTCATGGAAATGACACCGCCCATTGAATTTCCTACAAGCTTTGCTTTTTCGATATTTAAATAATCCATTAACTCTAGAACCTGCTCCACTCGGCAACTTGTCCACTCCCAAAAACTACTTGGCGGTGTTTCAGGGTGATCAGAGTTTCCAAATCCGTAATAGTCTGGTGCGATAACATGATAGCGATCAGTTAATGCTGGAAGAATATTTCGCCAATTTGTCTCAGAATTTGCTCCCGGTCCTGAACCATGAAGAAAAATGATTGTTTCGGAGTTTGATTCTCCACCTTCACAGAAAAATGTATGGTATTTTCCAGTATTGATTTTTTTAGTCTGATATGAACTCATTGAATAAAACTCCTTTCCCATGTATAAATCATGAACCTTTAAGATGAATTCACTTACAACCAATTGAGTTGAGCTTTCATATCCTCAGGTTCTATTTAAATGATATAAAATTCGGAATATTTAGTATATAATAAAAAACTGTTAAAATATGATTCGTTTTAGTAAATTTTTTGTAGTGTATAAATTAAAAACTACAAGAGTGAATCGTAATAACTTAACTAAAGACTAATTTCGCCTAATGCAATTAAAGATTCTATTAATAGTAATAATTGATAGGCATCAGTAGGATTACGTAAATCCTTATCTATTAGATTTTCAATTTTTTTAACTCTATACAGAAGACCGCTCATAGAAATAGATAGATCAAGGAGCGTTTGTTCAAGCTTTCCGCCATTTAGCAAGAAAATGTACAGAGTTTTCATTAACTCTCCCATTTTAGGATCTTCTTTATTTAGTAAGGGTCCCAGCTCTTGATTGGCTAACATTTTTATGCCGCTCCTATTATTGGAGTTAATCAATAGTCCGACAATCCCGAGAGATTTATATAACACCACTTGTCTTGCTGTATTCAGCCGTAAGGTCACAGAGGCCTCTTCATATTGCTGCTTCAAATGTTCTATCCTGTTTCCTTCATTACTGACGCCTAGTTTAAACTTAAAATTCGGGTATTTCTTATTTAGTTCTTGGTAGAGTCCCTGCATGTCGGACTCCATGCTTCTCTTTTCCTTTTCCTCTCTTGTGATAAAAAGAATAAAATTTCCTTCATAGAGCCCAATTAAACTATTTACTTCCTCCCTCTTACTATATTGAGAAATGGTTTCAAAGATTTTTTCCTGAAAATGAAATTCCTCCTCTAGAGCAAGAGATGGATTTTTATATTCCAAAATAGCTAAGTAGTATGGCAACTCCAAATTTACTCCTATGTATCTTCCTTTGACCAAAATTTCCTTTTTAGAGGAGATCGCACCATTTAATAACTGCTCAAGGAATATCCCTTTCATTCTAGTATAGGATTCAAATCTGGTTTTCTCATTTAATAGGATAAGAGACGCAGCATTTGCAATTCGAGCCAATAACATATAATCCTCTTCCGTATTCGCAGTATTTATATCGTTATAAAGAAACGTACAATAGCCAAAAACCTCTTTTTCTATAAGAAATGGAACAATTAAATGCCCATGATGATCCATTTGGATCATTTTTTTTCGAAAAGGCAGTTGGTGCTTCTCTTTTCGAGTTTGAGGGAATATTGAGCTATTTTCTTTCATGTAAAGGCCCATTTCATCCTGCACCTTATTAAATTCATCCTGTGATAATCCTGCATACGCGATGCTTCGAAGATCTATATCTTGAACGAGAATCGGAATTTGAATTAAGTTATATACTATATCGATAATCGTTTGTAAATTACTGCCATTCGCAATCTCTTCCGTTAAAACCTTTTGAAACTCCATCAATCTCGTCACCGTATTCTTTTGTTCAAGCAATTGTTCATACGTATACTGAAGCTCTTTGACAATGGGTTCTTCATTGTAGTACGGGAGTTCATCCTTTAGTTCCTCATCCCATTCATTTTGCGTCTTTAAGACCCAGCAGCATGTTGAATCTCCCTTGCCAATACAGGCTGTTTCCTTTGCCAAAACCCGCTGTCCACTAATGGTTGACATGAAACCACTTGCATAGCCAATTAGGGTATGGCAAACAGGATGCTCAGATTTTCCAAATCTCTTCAGATGATCCAATGCCTCATATGAATTCTCCCAAGTACCGGATCCCATTAAGGAAACAACCTGTTGATGTTCATCTATTTCAACACGACCCTCGTACTCTGCTCCGGAAATCTGTCCATTCATACAATGATAGATCGGTCCTTGTTTAAATAATTCCTCTATTGTGAGCTTTTCCTTGAGGGCTTGGTCCGCATCATACACTCCCATTTCCCAGCCAAAACGAATGAGGAATCCTTTTAATCGTTCTTGTCCAATATTTGAAATCAATGTTTTCCTCAGAAGGCCGAATGCTGATTCTGGAGTTACGATTTTCCGGTTAAGAAGATCTAACTCATGATTGTAGCTTTTTCCTGTTGTATGGATGATCAATAGAATTCCTCCTCCTATTTAATTGCAAATGCAAACGCCACCAAAATACCTTTTACAGCCTTAATAGATTGATATCAATTTATAGCTATTTCTATTATACGTGTTACTTTGGTAAATTTAAAAATTTCTAGTTATTTAGAATTATTCCTCGGAATGTTCCCTTGTGTGAGAATCGTTGATTTACACGAATGATTTCTTTGAAAAAACTGCCACAAATTGTATTCTCCATATAGGATATAATAGGAATTATTGTATTTTGAAAGGAGATGTGCTGATGAAAAAGATACTTTTTGCTATTATATCGTTCCTATTATTAATGACGCTCTCAGCTTGCAGTTCAAAGGAATATGAAGCTCACATTCAATCAGGAACAGAATCAGTAAAAGATGAGAAGTACGAGGATGCCCTACTTTCATTCCAAAAAGCAGCAGAAGAGAAAAATACGGATGACGTGCAGCAATTTATTACGTTTGCCAAGTATATGACAGACAGTCTTGATTTATTTGAAAAAGGAGAGTTTTCCGCTGCAATTTTAACAAGTGAAAAAATTACAAAGACAAAGAAAACAGATAAAGTGATTGATTTATTAAAGCCGAAAGCACTGAAATTACAGGAAGAAGCTGCTGGCCTTGATGAACAATTCAAAAGGTATACAGATGATTTGACAAAATCACAACTTTTATTAGAGCAGCAGCAATTTGATGAGGCCTATAACCTATGTAAAGCGATCACCGAAAACGGGTCACCACATCCTAAGTTTGACCAGCTGGTAAAGGAAGCGAACGAAAGGATGGCAGCAGCATTGGAGCAGAAGAATGCTTACTTGGCGGAAGCAGCGGCAAAAGAAAAAGCAGAAGCAGAAAAAAAACACCAGGAGGAGCTTGCCAAGGAAGCAGCAAAGACATCAACCGAACAGATATTCAGCTTTTTAAGAGAGGCGCGAACTAAACAATTGAATATGAATGGCTCCTATCCTAGTAAAGCAGCCGTACAGGAAGAATTATCACCCTACCTCACTTGGGAATGCAGCAGCTATTTCTTCGATAAGATGTTCTGGCAGCAAAACGGGATGTGGGAAATTAAACCAACCGATTATTTAGTAGGATATGTTCCAAATTTCAGCTATTCAAGCGAAACGAAGGTAGAGCAAAACGGCAGCAACTTCATTGTTTCAGAATGGATTCCCGCTGAGAATGAAGGGCCCACTACCTGGGATGCGCATACCATATCTGCAACAGTTGTCAAAACGGGGGATAGCATGGTTATTAGCAACATTAGCGAATAATTTGAGTGAGTTCGGATAGGGAATGTCTCAAATCTTGCTGACTGCCGTTTCATCTACCATTATTTGAAACGGCAGATCCGTCTGAGATTGCTAAAAAAGTATTAAAATGAATCTCAAGTGGTAATATACTGTGGGTATTGTATGAATATGACAAACCTAGTAGTATTTTAGGAATATTTGTCCGCCCTTTTGACAACTTGAATGGAATTACCTTTGTACCCTTTCAAAAGGTTGCCTATCTTTTGACTTCCGTAATGGAATCTTTTGCAACTCTGTCAGAAGGATTTTGATAGCTTAAATCAATTAATTTTTCCTTGTCTTGTTTATTTCATTTTACCTTTGCTATTCCTAATGCAAAATGGCTCCAAAGGATATCTTCCACTAATTCAGCCTTTGATTCTTCGCAATCAACAATTAAGATGACTTCAGCGTGTTGTCCTTTTAAAACTCTTTTCTTTTTCTTTATAACCAATTCCATAAAAAGCCGAATAGCAAATCCAAGAACAAATCCACCAAACGCACCAATCAGTCCCCAATAAATGGGTCCCCAAGCTAATTTAAAACCAATACTTGCCCCAATAACTGCAAAAGCAGTGGCAAGTGCCATTCCAATATCAATCAGGCTGGTACCGTCTGAGCGATGAAGGTTATCGAAAATTTTCCGTTCTTCTTGTCGGTTATCTAGGGGGACAGCAAATATGCTTTCTTTTTTAATCCCTTTCTTTTCTAGCGTTGAAATGGCCATTTCTAAAAATCCAGTGGTTTCAAATGTTGAAAATAGCTGCATGTCTTCACTTCACTTTTTGTCCTTTTAGTATTTTGAAGCCCTCCGATTGATAATTCTCAACTAAATGATTCCGTAACTCTTTTTCGAAAAGCTTGTTATTCTCAACCGTATTAATATATGAATCATAAGCTGCAAACCCATAGTGTGATGGAATAAAAAGAAGCCATTCTGCCTTAATTACCGAAGTTGCTTCCTTTACTTTACCTAAAAATAAAAGGACAACAGCTTCTTGGACATGAGATTGATAATAAAAAATCACTAACCATATGATGACAAAAAAAGCAGTTAAAATCCTATGAATATAAAGCTGCCCTAGTCCAGGGATAAACAATGTCCACATAACGGAAAGTATGGGATTTCGCTTATCTAGGTAGTTAATCTCAAATGCTCCTAAGGCAAATGAATTAAAACGGTGTTCCTCTCGCTCGGCTAAAAGATAGACCCTATTCATATCTACAGTTGTCCGATAACTATCCCAAATACCAAAAAGGTAAACAGGGATATACATGAGAAGCCATCTTGTGTCTAGTACCTCTTTTGCCATATCAATATTCCCTTGAAAGGAATAAATCATGGAAGAATTAACATGAGCCTTTATATTGACCACAACTTCCCAAATAAATAATACATATCCTCTAAAATATTTAGATAAAAGCAGATGACCGAATCCGGGGAATGCTGCGGACCACCATGCAATAATATACGGATTTCTTAAATGCAATTGAGTTGTTCCTAAAATACTAACATGAGCTTTATACCTTCTGGCAGTATTATCATTTGTATAGTTGTTCATTTCATCCACCTTATGGAACGATTTATCATATATTTCCAAATGTGGAGTCTATTTATACACTTCCTTACTATACACTTCCCTTACTATGCACGCTCTTTAATAAGCTGTCTGCATTATTTTAGCAGGCAGTGGCTGTGTGAATAGCACTTTAGCCTTGAAAACCAATTTTAGGTTTTATTTTCATTTTTTTGCTACACAATAATAACACTACACTTAGTAAAGGCAGGTTTTTTTATGGTTAATCTCATTCGAGTTGGACTGCTCACTATTTCATGGTTGTCGCTTGTTTTCTTGCCGAAACGGTCCTTTAGAAAATACCTGCCAGTTGCAAATTTGGCAGTAGGTTTAATCCTTTTAACAAGCTTATTTTCTCTACCCTTCAAGCTGTGGATCGTAGAGAAAGGCGGAATAAAGGAAAAGATTTATACTGATTTAAGTCTCATTTTAGGACCTTTCTTTTCTGGTACTTTATGGATTTTTCATTTAACCTATGGTCGTTTTGGAGCCTATTTACTATTGAATATGATCATGAACTTCTTACTCGCTTTTCCTTTATGTACAATCTTTCAAAAGCTGAAGTTATTTAAATTGGTTCATTTTAGACCGATTCACATCTTTGTTACCTATATTTTTTATTCAATTATGCTTTATGGATATCAGATGTTTTTAACTAAACCTAAGAAGATGCTATCAAAAAGGAAGATAAGAAGGAGTATTTTTTAAGTGAAAATGCGTTGGTTTTCGTGTTTTTCCTGGAACAAGTAGTTTTTCAAAAAAAAATCCATTTAAGCAAATGATTCCTACCTTTATTAAAACAATGGATTTATTTCATTCTTCTTTGGGGAACATAGTTAACAGCTATTAAACAGGAGGTAAGAGTATGGAAACTCATCATATTCGTTTAACTTCATCTGAAGTAGGCGGTCTATGGGCAAATTATATATCGGATTCTATGTTCATATGTGTTTATAAGTATTATTTAGCTAAAGTCGAAGACGCAGAAGTTAAAAAGATTTTGGAGCATGCCTTAGATTTATCTCAACAGCATGTAGAAGTTATTACAAAAATTTTTAAAGAGGAAGGTCATGCTATTCCTCTTGGATTTACTGAAAACGATGTGAACGTAGATGCTCCGAGACTTTTTTCCGATGAATTCTTTCTCATCTATACTAAACAAATGACAAAGGGTGCATTAGTTACATACGGAGCCATTTTACCACATACCTTTCGAAATGATATTCGAGAACACTTTATGTCTTGTATTTCTTCCACAATGGAATTATTTAATGATACTACAAATGTCCTTCTTTCGAAAGGCATTGAAGTTAGGTCTCCTTATATTCCTTATCTGGAAGGAGTGGATATGGTTGAAAAGCAGCATTTTTTAGCGGGTTGGTGGGGTGATCAAAGACCACTAACTGCCGCAGAGATCACTCACCTCTTCTCTAATATTCAAACGAACCATATGGGTACAGCAGTTATCACTGGGTTTGGTCAAGTTGCAGAACTAAAGGCTATCAGAGATTATTTTTTAAGAGGGAAAGAAATTTCAAAGAAACAAATTGAAGTTTTTAGTAAATACTTACATGAAGATGACCTCCCTGCACCTGTAACCTGGGATGCCCAGGTCCAGGACATAACGGAATCCCCATTTTCAGATAAATTAATGTTATATCAGATTTCTATGATGACTGCTGCTGGAATGGGAAACTACGGAACTGCACTTTCAGCTAGCCCAAGACGTGACATTGCTGCTGATTACGTTCGATTACAAGGTGAGATTGGACTCTATGCAGAGGACGTTTTAAACCTCCAAATTAAACATGCGTGGCTGGAAAGACCGCCACATGCAGCTGACAGAGATCAGTTAATGAAATAAAGAACCTTGAGATTAAGCAGCAAACAGCAAAAAAAATAACTATTAAATTATCATTTTGCTTTTTACCTGTAGCTTTAATTGATATAAAAAATCTATAAAAAGGGTTAGACAAATGTGAATCCAAAAGAAAATTTGTTATGGAGTATTGCATTTCCAGGCTTCGGTCAATTACTTAACGGAAAATATCTAAAAGGAATATTATTTATCCTATTGGAAATTACCATTAATATACAATCCCATTTTAATCAGATTATTTTCTTTAGCTTTAATGGGAGAATTCGTGAAGCAATTGAACTTACCAATTACCAATGGCTCATGTTTTATCCTTGTGTTTACTTCTTTGCCATGTGGGATTCTTATAAGGAGGCAGGTGGAGGTAAAGAACCTTATTCCTATTTACCATTTGTTATTTCTGCGTGTTCTGTTACTATTGGACTTATGTATGCAGCCAGGGTAAAGTTATTGGGGATATATCTAGGAACAGTCTGGTTCCCTATGTTATGTGTCATTCCAGGGTTGGTTGTGGGGATTCTACTAAAAAAATGGTTAAGACATGAATAGTGAGTGTTTACCTTTTTAGTGTACAGCAAAGCAATTTAGGACTTTTCTGAGGGTGTAACATCTAGAAAATGCGAATTTACAAGATCTTGCAAGATAAAAAAGCCTAATCTCTCTTTATTATTAGCGAGGAATTAGGCTTTGATATTCCACAATCACGCTATATTATTGAAGATCATACAAATATACTTATTAACCAAGCAGCTGTATATGGATATTGTACAAAAATCCTCTATTTTAAATGAATTAAGATTTCTCTGATTTTGATTTGTCTATTACTGGATCGCTACCTATTGCGTATCGGTAAACAAGTTGTCCGCCTAACCATCCCCCGATGAAAAGAAAAATTAGACCCAGCAAGGAGAGGGAAATGGCACTCGTTAATCGCCACCCAGAGAGTATTTCAACACCAAAACGAATAAAAAAACTGCCCATAAACATCATGATTGCGACAATCATTATGGTCATATGGTGCATCGCTACGTTTTCTGCATTCCCATCCTTTGAAATCGCTAAAAAATCAATCATACCTGTAATTAACGCAGGTAATGATAAAACAAGCCCTATTGCAAGATTATAAAATGAAAAACTCCACCAGAACGATGCATCTGTCCAGACTCCAAGTAAATCACCTAGAAACGATACCGGTAAAAGTGCCATTGGAAAATGCGTAACGACCGGGTGTAATGGATGTCCGAAAACCCTCAATTTTCTCCGTTGCTTCATAAAATGTCCTCCCTTATAAGATTTCTATAAGCAAGAGGACAAATCCAATTACAGCAGCTAAAGCATGAATAACAATTAGACCTTTAGGATGAGGCTTTTTGCGTAAATGGAAGGAGAAAAGCACGAATCCCCCAAGCGCAGCGATTAGGAAAAGTACTAAAGAAATAATGGCAAGTGTTCCCGCATTTCCTTGTAGGACTACAAGGATTAAAGTTACAAGTCCAGCAGCTGCTACGAGGCCATGTATAAGTGATAGCCACATTGGCAATTCTCTCTGACGAAGCCCTGAAACCCCAAGTACCAAACCACCAAGTGCGGCAATCGCAAAAAGAATAACAGATAAAACCAGCATAATCATTCCCTCCTTCAATAGGTTGGAAAATCAAATTACAAAAACCTAACTAACCATGAGATGATCGGTTAATTAGGTTTTTACATTTATATTTTTGAATAAATAAAAGAATGACTAATTAATGTATCTAAAATACATCTTTTTTAAAAAATCAGTATAGTTGATGGTCCAGTTAAAGGAGGGAATCGAAATATCTATTGACTTCTTTAACAAAAAAAGTTAATTTGTATGCCTTTTGAACGTAAGTACCCATTTGAGCATGAAAAAAGACTGCAATAGATTCTGCAGTCTTGTATGTAAAAATGATTAATCACGACTCTTTAACGTTAGTTGTATGTTTGCAATGATGATTAATATGAAAATGACCCCTGTTGCTTTCGTAGCAGGCGTGTCGATTATTATGAAATTATAAACCGTTATGAGTAATGCTATTGCTAGGCATACTCTACTTATCCAGTTTTTGGTCACTCCATTTCCACTCTATTCTCCATATCTTAGACCGATCGAATTACCAGGCTTTCTTTTCGTAAAAAAGATCCTCTGATTCAATAACCGACCGTTAGGATTTTCGGTAGATTTATGATTTGTTAGACGATCTAGAAAGCTTAATAAATACGCCCAAACCTGCTAAAAAGAACCCTAAACAAAATAAACTAGCAGGACTTCCCCAAACAATTTCACTCATTTCATATCCCTCCAATTTTATACTTAGGAATACATTACCATAAATTCAATATATTCTGAATTTTTTAAATTTATATCTTAGCGGAAAAATATAGGTTAGTTTTAGAAAGCCTTTTATTAAGAAAAAAGAATTCAGCCATGATTCTTGTTTGACCATACAGATAGCTGATAAATTATAAAGACTTTGACATATAGACACGGTTGAAGCCATCTTCTATCCGGCGATCTACTTCAACAAACCCGAACTTAGGGTAATACGTAAGATTTTCAGTCATTAACTCATTCGTATATAAGCAAACCTCTTCTAAATTTGCTTTCCTAGCGTACTCAATACCGAATTTAATTAATTCACCTCCAATACCTTGCCCTTGGAAACCCGGATGGACAGCCACATTTTCTATTAACAAGTAATTTTTCTTCGGTATTAGCACAATAATGCCTTTTATCTCCTCCCTTTCCACAGCTACATGTACAAAACCTTTCAAAATCGGTTCCGTATAATCAGTTACCATAGGTGCAGGTTTTTTTCCAATTCTCTCAATGTACATAGCATAAGCCGCATCCACACACTCGGAAATCGCTTGCTTATGGCTCATTTTAGCAACTTGAATATTCATTTATAAAATCTACCTCCATGATTAGCTTATTACAACTTCTGATAAAAATTTCGATAAGTATGAAAAAAACACCTTTAAAAAGATGTTTATTTTAACCTATCTACTATCATTCTCGCATCTATTTCGGCACCTTTCTTACTATTGGAAACGGCAGCAAGTTTTGAATTTAACTCGCCCGTTTTTCGGTCTTTATAGAAATAGGAATATCAAAATCGTGCCAGATTCATCTAGGTCTAGAATGAATCCGGCACGTTTTTTATACAGTCTACCAAGTTTCTATATCGTGGAGGTGTATCTAGCATATTTTATTTGTGTGAAACAAGATTTTTCAAGACGTCCTTATGACTTTCCATTTCCGGCCATTCAATTGGCAGGCCGGCATAATTCTCTGCAAGACTAGTCATGGATGCCTCTGATGTCACTAAATATTCCAATTCTGCAAGCTGCATACGATGGTTAAATGGTGTATGCTGTGGATAGCGATGGAGCGCTGATGTGATCCAAATCGAGAAGCGCTGCGCCTTCCAGATACGACGTAAACAAGTTTCGGAATACTCTTCAAGAAGATCCTTGTTTCCTTCATTATAAAAATTAGAAAATGCTTTCGCTAATACCTGTACATCAGAGAATGCAAGATTTAATCCTTTTGCACCAGTCGGTGGTACGATATGTGCAGAATCACCTGCAAGGAATAACCTTCCATACTGCATCGGGTCACATACAAAGCTTCTCATTGGAATGATGGATTTCTGTATGATTGGGCCTTCAAGTAATTTCCAATCATGCTCTGTCTCCAGTCTTTGACGTAGCTCAGACCATATTCGATCATCACTCCAATTGGCAATATCATCATCTGGCGGGACCTGTAAATATATTCTTTGAATTTCAGGCGTACGTGGACTGATTAATACAAACCCACGTTCATGATGGACATGCAATAATTCATCTACTGATGGAGGTGCCTCAGCTAGAATACCGAGCCAGCCAAATGGAAGATTTTCTAAATACTCCGTTTTGTACTTATCTGGAATAGTGGGTCTACTTGGACCATGGAATCCATCACAGCCTGCGATGTAATCGCAAGAAATTTCCTGCAGTTCGTTATCCAAACTAAAGCGTATTTTAGGCTCCGAGGTTTCTACATCATGCAAACTCACATCTTCAACATTATAGATAATTTTACCATCATCCGCTAACCGGGCAGCAATTAAATCCTTCGTCACTTCCTGCTGTGGATAAAAAATAATCCTTTTTCCACCCGTTAGCTCGTTCATATTGACCCGATAATCCTGTTTATTAAAACGAAGTAATATACCATCCGTAATTCGGCCTTCTTTATTCATTCTTTCTCCGACACCAGCTTCATTCAGCAGATCCATTGAACCCTGCTCCATAACGCCTGCACGAATTGTTCCTTCTACCTTTTCCCGGCTGCGTCTCTCAATAATAATGGAATCTATTCCTTGTAAATGCAATAGATGTGAGAGCATAAGACCTGCTGGTCCTCCACCAATAATCCCAACTTGTGTCTTCATCATCTTATCCTCCCTAATAGTGTTTTCTCTATCCATGACTATCAAGATATCATTAACTCAATTCTAAATATTCAGTGTATTATGCACATCATTAGATTTAACTGATATTAATTAATACAGTTGAACCTTACTCATTACTTTGTCGGTGTAAACGTCATACAAGCATTTCCAGTTCCCGAGGATGGACCATAAACAAGCAGACGAGATTCATGCTCTTCATGCTTAAGCCCTTCTAGTACACCTAATAATGCTGCTACATGGTAGCCAAACCCTTCCATACGTACAGCTTTTGCGATTTTATCTAATCGATCTCTTAGTTGATTAAACCTTCCAGTTTCGAGATAACCTAGTAATTCTCTATCGAGCTTTTGTTCTTCTTCAGTTGGCCAATCCTCTGGTTTTCTCGAATGATAGTGTGCTAGAGAACCACTTCCAACAAACGCGACCTTCTTCCCACTCTTTTCAAATGTTTTAGCGAGTGAGTTCCCCAGTTTGATATATTCTTCCACACTACTATTCAAGCTTACGGATAACGAAACGACAGGGATTTTACTTTCTTGATCAAAATACTGAACGGGTACTAGAGTCCCATAGTCAACCAACATTGTTTCATCATTTGCTATCTTACATGGTAATCCGTCTTGCAAACCATTTTCTACAATTTGATGCGCTAATTCTGTATCCCCTTTTAGCTTGTAAACCATTCGATTAATTGTTTCTGGAGCTTCAGGAGCTGTATAAATTCCCGCTTGGATAGGGGTTGCATTTGCATAGATATTAAAGGTTGTGAACCAATGTGTAGTAAGAACGACAAAAACATCGGGTTTAAACCGTTGAACCTCTTCACCACAAGCCTTCATTCCCTCATACAATCCTTGAAAAGGTTCCTCAATACGATCCTGGTGAATGATTCTAGGTGAATGTGTAGCTAAAATGCATAAAGTTGACATACTTTCTCTCATCTCCTTTTTCATGATAAAACTTTATCTCTTCAGAATTTAAACCCCTAAATATTGATGCTGAATGTCTTCATTTTGCATCAAATCATCAGGACTTCCACTCCATACGATTTGTCCTTTATTCATGATGATTACTTCATCCGCTACACGGCATGCCAGGGAAATGTTTTGTTCTACCATTAAAATCGTTAAGCCTGATTCTTTCAGCTTTACAATCACATCGCCGATATACTCTACCATAACAGGAGCTAACCCTTCTGACGGTTCATCCATAATAATGAGTTCCGGATTTGTCATTAAGGCTCTTGCTATTGCAAGCATCTGTTGTTGACCCCCGGATAATTCATTTCCCATATTATTTTCTCGCTCTTGTAAAATCGGAAAAAGGTTATAGACTGATTCTAAATCCCATTCCTTTCTATGTTCGCTAGTCCCTTTTCTTGAAGGCATAGTTAAGTTTTCTTTAATAGAAAGAGAAGGGAAGATCCGTCTTCCCTGTGGTACAAAACCGATCCCTTTCCTAGCTATTTTCCATGAAGGCAAGCCATTTATCGCTTGATGTTCAAAGGATATGGCCCCTTCTTTGGGTGATAACAGCCCTGCAACGGTATTGACAGTTGTGGTTTTCCCCACACCATTTCTACCAAGAAGTACACAGCATTTTCCTTTTTCTAAAGACAACGATACACCCTGAAGAATATGGCTGGTTCCATAGTACGTATGCACTTCATCGAGTTCAAGAATCACGTTTCGCACCTCCCCCAAAATAAATTTCTCTTACTTTCTCGTGTCCTCGAATTTCCTCTGGCTTTCCACTTAAATACACCTCACCATGATGGAGAACCGTAATCCGGTCTGCGATTGAAAAAACAACTTCCATATCATGTTCAACAATTAGCAGGGTCATCGTTTTTGGCAAACCTTGAATCACCTGTATTGTCTGCTTTGTTTCAGCCGGCGACATTCCCGAAGTCGGTTCATCCAGTAACAAGAGACGAGGTTTTGAAGCAAAGGCCAGCAGCATTTCCAATAATCTCTGTTCACCGTACGATAGATTTTTCACCAAAACATGCCGTCGATCCTCAATATCCCATTCTTCTAATAATTTATTAACCTCCCTATCAATCTCACGGTATCGAAATAGAGGCTTTAAGAATTGAAATCGATAGCTTTTTCCATACAAAAGGGCCATTTGCAGGTTCTCTTCAATCGTCATTTCTTCAAATAAATTATTTTTCTGAAATGTACGTGACATTCCATGTGACACCCGTTTATGCTCAGGTAAATCACTAATAGTTTCCTCTTCAATCTTAATGGTACCAGAGCTAATTGGCAGAGCCCCGGTAATACTATTAAAAAGAGTCGTTTTTCCAGCACCATTTGGACCAATAAATACATGCCGCTCACCGGGTTGAACTTCAAATGATACATCTCTTAAAATATGAAGGCTACCATAGGATTTATTTAACGCTTCTACTTTTAATAGACTCATGTGATTTCTTCCTCTACTTTCGGCAATTGTTTTTTAGGCATCGGAACCATGATTTTTCTTCTAAGGTCCATCAAAAGATGGATGACGCCGCCACGTCCCAAAAGCACAACTATAACAAAGATTGCGCCCATGATCATTTGCCAGTAGTCAGTATAGGAACTCACGTAATGCTGAATCACAATGTATATAGCAGCTCCAAGTGCAGGACCAAGCAATGTTCCTACTCCACCAATAATGACCATAAGCATCACTTCCCCCGAGAAAACCCAGTTCACAAGATCGGGACTGACATAGCTATTGAAAAAGGCATAGAGGGAGCCTGCAAACCCGGCCATCATTCCTGACAAAGTATAGGCAATTAATTTATAAAAGCGGATATTATGACCCAAAGCTTTCATTCTTGATTCATTTTCCTTTACTCCACGAATGGCCGAACCAATCGGTGAGGATATGAAGAAATATAAGAAAATGACAGACAGTATAAACGCGATAGCCATGACATAATAATAGGCATTGGTCTCACCAATAGCTCCTGCACCGAGGTTAAGTGTGGCTATTACGGACATTCCATCTGCCCCGCCTGTAAAAGACTCGAATTGCCACAGGATAGCAAATAATAACTGACCAAATGCTAATGTAATCATTAAAAAGTAAAAAGCAGAGGTACGTATGAATATAGCACCTGTTAATAAGGCAATTATGCCCGAAATCAATACGGCCATTAGAATGAGTAAATAGGAGTTAGACATATGCTCACCTAAGATGGCAATGGTATAGGCTCCTATTCCAAAAAATGCTGCGTGCCCCAACGAAACTAAGCCAGCATACCCCATGATATAGCCTAAGCTAAGTGCAAATATAGCCATGATAAAAATCTCAGTCGTGATATATACCCCATAGTTCGGAAATACGAAAGGGACAATCAGCAATAGAAAGGAAAAGATGGACATCCCGATCAAAAAGCGTTTCACAATGACCCCCTCCTGCTAAACAACCCTGTAGGCTTGAATGTTAATACCCCTAACATGAGTAAGAAGATAAGGATCATACTGAATGATTCAAACAACACTTGACCCCAAGTCTCAATTTGGCCAATGAGTATGGCCGCAAAAAAAGCTCCTTTCCATGAACCAAGACCGCCAACCACCAGTACAGTTAAAGATGTCACTAGAATTTCAAAGCCTATAGTAGGATAGATTCCAAGTATCGGGCCACCTAAGACGCCTCCAAAGGCTGCCAGCCCTGCCCCAAACGCAAATACACCGGTAAATACTAAGCCAACATTAATACCAAGCGCACTAACCATTTCTTTGTCGTCTACTCCCGCTCGCAGGATCGCCCCAATTCTTGTATGGGATTCAAAATACCAAAGAATTAAAGCAATAATCAGCCCAACAATCACGACAAATAGTCGATAAGATGGAAACTCAGACCCACCAATGTTTATAGAAAAGTCTAAGATTTTAGGGAAATTAAGCATATGGGTTTGCGTTCCCCAAAATAATCGTATGACGTCAACAAACATAAACGTGATTCCAAATGTTAACAGCACTTGATTTAAATGATTACCATGTATTTTTTTCAGCAAAAACTTTTCTACAAGAAACCCGAATGCCGCCACAATTAAAACAGAAAGGAGTAAAGCACTCCAAAAACCAAGGTTTTGGTTCATCATTGAAAACGCTAAATAGGAACCAAACATGAAAAAGGATCCATGTGCTAAGTTGACTATATCCATAACACCTAAAATAATTGATAACCCAACGGCAATCAGAAAGAATAACATTCCATAGGTTAGGCCTGTTATCGTATAGACAAGTAAAGTTGATATCGTCATGATTTACTGTTACCCCCTCTATGAAACAATGAAATATGGAAAAATCCCCTACCCCTGCTCGTTTCCTCTTTTATTAAAATCACTTAGTTGGATTTTTCTCAGGGACATTAATTGGTCCAAGATTTTCAAGTACCTCAAAGGTTAGCTTTCCATCTTTGAATACATTTTTCACCATATAGAAATCTTGAACTGGATCATGTGTCTTTGCATCAATAGTCAATTTTCCTCGTGGACTTTCAAATTGAAGACCTTTGAACACCTTAACTAAATTTTCAGTCTCCTTATTTCCTGCTTTTTCAATGGCAATAGAAATGGCTTTAGCCGCATCATATCCATAAACAGCAGAATAGTCTGGTTTCTCACCGTATTTATCCTCATAGTCTTTGACAAACTTTTTATTAACCTCATTATCAAATTCAGTCGAGTAATGCTGTGATGCAATAACTCCATCAACACTATCTAATATCGATCCGACAATGGCCATATCATTTGTAAGATACGGTGTACCTAATGGCATTACATCCTTTAACCCATACTGATCATACTGCTTTAAGAAGCGTGTGCCATCAGACCCAACAATAAAGATGGAAACAAAATCCGCACCGGAATCTTTAATTTTTGTCATAAAGGAAGAGAAATCCTTTTCCCCTTGCTTTGGCCATGCACTTCCAACCACTTCTCCACCCGCTGCAGTAAACGTATCTTCAAATGCTTCCATTACCTCATGTCCTGCAGGGTAATCAGAACCAAGAATAAACACTTTCTTTCCAACATTTTCTGCTAAGTATTTCGCTGGGGAGGTTCCTGTCTGCCAGTTCGAAATAGCTGTACGATAGATATAGTCACTCTTTAATTCCCATGAAAGATCATTCGCTCCAGCATTAGGATTCACCATGATGATCTTATCTTTTTCTACTTCTTTTGTAAGAGAATATAAAACAGAGCTAGAAACAGGTCCAATTAATAGATCAGCGCCAAAACCATCGACTAAATTTTTATATTTTCGTAAGGCAACCTGTGGCTTTCCTTCAGAATCCTCAAATTTTAATTCTACTTTGCTATCATTGATCTTATAATCATGTTGTTCAAAATATAATTCCACACCCTTTTTAATATTTTCACTTAGGGGTGCTAGTGGACCAGTCAGGGCTAATAGCCCTCCGATTTTAATCGTTTCCTCTTTATTGCTAGAAGCGCTTGAACTACATGCCGTCAAAAACAGTGAAAAAGTAATTAAGATAATCAGAATTTTTAAGTTTAATAGCTTCTTCAAGCAAAAACCCCCTATTTGTTTAAGATGTTTTCATTATGCTTATGAAACGTTCTTTTTAGCGAACTAGAAATTTGCAGTGCGGCTTCTCTTCCTTTATCCCACTTATCCCACATACTGAGAAAAGGATGAATCATCCCTGCATAACATTTGTATTCAACCTGTACACCTGCTTTCTTTAATCGGTCTGCATAGATTTCTCCATCGCTCGTTAAAGGATCATATTCCGCCGTGATAACTAACGCCTCAGGGAAACCACTTACATCCTCAATTTGTAATGGACAGGCTAACGGGTTATTTCGATCTTCCTTCGAGTTAAGATAGTTTTCCCAGTAAAACTCAACTTGTGCAGATGTTAAATTATAACCAGTAGCATATTTTTGCTGGGAGGGTGTTTGAAAGTTATAATCTAACATTGGATAGACCACAATTTGTTTGACAATGGGAATGTTATTTTCTTTGGCCAAATAGGACATTGCCACTGCTAAATTCCCACCAGCGCTTTGTCCGCCCACAGCAATACGGGTGGTATCGATTCTTAGTCTGTCTCCATTTTGATGAACCCATTTTACTACTGCAAAGGAATCGTTAACTGCTGCTGGAAATTTATGTTCCGGCGCTAATCGATAATCAACGGAAACAACGACGCACTGTGCTTCCTTAGCGATCAACCGGCAAAGGCCATCATTCATATCTAAATTTCCAAGAATGAATCCGCCGCCATGAAAGAAGATCAACGCCGGAAACTCCCCTTCTCCATCAGGTGTATAAACCCTAGTGAGGACGACTTCATCCATATAGGATATTGTGAAGTCTTCTACTTTACCGATAGGGATGAACTCTGATTCTGGCGGTCTATTACTTGCAAATGCTTTTCGTGCCTTTTCCAATGATGTAGTATCCATCGCTGGTTCACTATTCATTTTCCCTATCACTTTTTCCACTTGCGGGTCTAACGACATTTACTTCCCCCCTATAAAATACAAACGTTTAAAAGAATTGGATGATTATTCAATCCAGTAGTCACTATAAGTTAGAAACTACTGGATTTTATCAAGAGTTACTTGTTATTGATTATCAGGTACATAGGCAACCGCTTCAATTTCTACATCTACACCTGCACGTGGCGGTGAGGCTTCAACCGTTGTTCTCGCAGGCTTTTGGTTTGGAAAGTAGGAATTATAGATCGCATTAAATTTCGGGAAATCCTCGATTCTTCTTAAATAACAATTCATTTTAATCACATGATCTAAACTACTACCAGCTGCCTCCAATACGTTAATAATATTTTTCATTACGGCGTGCGTCTGAGCTTCTACATCTGTTGGAAATTCATTTGTTTGTGGATCTAAAGGCCCTTGTCCAGATAGATAGAGTAGGCCACCGTACTGTACTGCTTGTGATAAAGGAGATTTTACTCCTTGCGAAAATCCTGGTTTAGCTGCATTATCTGTTGTAATTACTTTTACTTCCATTCCAATTCCTCCTCATAATTTCAAATGATTGTCACCAAACTTTTTTACTACTATATTGGAATTGTTTTATGAGATCAGCTATCCTACCATCCCCTTTAAGGTCTTAGTTCTTTTGCTTGAGATTAATTTACTTGAAAAACAATTCATTCTCAACTTAGTTATTGCAAGATTTGCAATATTCTATAAAATTTGATAATTCTATAAATTTTTATTATGATTGAGCTTAATGAATGGAAAGGGTGACAAAATGATTAGTCGGATGGATGGAGAAAATAAAACCAACTACTATAGTTCAGTTACTAATGCATTAAGGATATTGAAATCTTTTTCTGAAGAGAATCCTGAGGTGACGGTCAAGCAACTTTCAGAAACGTTGGGACTATCTACCAGTGTGACAAGTCGATTATTATCTGCCTTAACAAAAGAAGGATTTGTGTATAAAATCAAAGGTACGCAAAAATTCCGCCTAGGTACTTCTGTATTATCCATTGGAGGGGTTCTTATTTCTTCATTAGAAATACACAAAGAAGCCATGCCACATTTGGAACGGCTTGTAAGTTTAACTGGTGAAACCTCTCATTTATCATTTTTAGAAAATAATCATACTGTTTACCTTTGTAAAGTAGATTGTGGAAATCCCGTACCAACAAAAACACATCTTGGACGAAATAATCCATTGCATTGTACAAGTACCGGAAAAATATTAATGGCTTATGATCATTATGACGTCTTCGATACGGTCATAACTGAAGGTCTAGTGGAATACACACCCTACACCATTACAAATCCAGAAACCTTGAAAGCTCAGTTAAAGAAAATCCGAATGGAAGGATATGCTGTGGATATGGAAGAACATTCTTTAGGTGTAGCATCTGTTGCAGCTCCAATTCGCGATTACACAAATCGTGTGATTGCAGCTGTTAATATTGTCGGTCCAATCCAAAGGGTCAATTCCAAAACCATCCCACTTCTTTCAAAACATGTAAAATCGATTGCAGAATCAATTTCTCAAGAAATGGGATACTTTAATAAAAATCACGCAAGAAATGGGTGATATCTTGAATAAGAGTACATGGGGGAAGCTTCATTAGGTGTTTACCAATTCTTTTTGGTAGTAATACTCCAGCCTATGTGCTAAAGCATTACACAACCGCACGAAACTCCCCCATGTTCTAGTTAATTTCACTCCAGGCCTGTTTCAATAACTGTACGCCAAGCTGGATTTCATCCAAGGTAAGATTGGCAAAACCAAGTCGAATCATTGGTTGATCAGGGTGATGATGGACATAGTATATGGATGTTGGATATACTTTTACACCATTAAGGAGAGCCTGTTCAATGAGCCACTGTTCTGAGTGCTCTGTTAGTACCTTGATTAGTAAGTACAGACCAGATTCCTCGCCTATTATGGAGATGCTGTTCGGAAATTGCTTTTGCAATTCGGTTACGAGATATTGTACTTTTTTCTTATAAACAACACGCATCCGTTTAATATGACGATTCCACTCCCCTGCTTCCATAAATAGAGCCATCGTCAACTGACTGACTAAGGAAACCGTGCTTTCAAAATGACGGAATCTGTGCTTATAGTGTTGTAAAAGAGGTTGTGGTAATACCATGTAACTTAACCGAAGTCCTGGAAGAAAGGATTTCGAGAAGTTTCCTAGATAAATCACTTTTTCTGAATCAATGGAAGCAAGTGCAGGAAACGGATGCTGCGTATAGCGAAATTCACTGTCATAATCATCCTCGATTAAGTACCCCTCCCTTTTCATGGCCCATTGAATCAGCCTTTGCCTTTGTTGAACGGACATGCTTATCCCATATGGACAATGGTGGGACGGAGTTATGTAGATCATTCTTGATTTCATTTGCTCAAGTATGGAGAAATCAGCACCCTCTTCAGTAATAGGCAAGGTCTCGAATGCAAAATCATGTAGCTGAAAGGCCTCTCTCACACCGTCATACCCAGGGTCTTCTACAATCATGCTTTGGAATTCTTCTCTTAAAATAAATCCAAGATTCATCAGCAATTGCTGCGTATTACTTCCGATAATAATAGCATCTTCCTCTGTTTTCACGCCGCGGGATTGAAGTAAGTAAGCAGCTATTTGTTGACGTAAACACTCTTCACCAAAGCGGTCTCCGTATTTATAGGTTTCCTTTTGGGATAATACTTGATTTGAGTATTTTCTCCATGCTTTTAGCGGGAAATACGATTGATCCACTGCCCCTGCGCGAAAATCAACCTGAACCGGAATTTGTACTTTCTCTAGTTGATTTTGTTGTTGGAAACCTTTGCTGGCTGCCTGCGCGAAATCAGGTTCTAACTCGTTGGCAAAGTAGCCACTACGCCCTGCACTACGAATATAGCCTTCCGCAACAAGCTGTTCATAGGCTGTTAAGGTGGTATTCCGACTAACCTGTAACGAATCTGCCAGTTCACGAATAGAAGGTAATGGTTCATTTGGAAGGATAACCCCCTCCTCAATAAATCCTCTAAATTGCTCATAGATTTGCTTGTATTTTGGAGTATCCTCTTTGAATGCAAATATCGTTTTTTTCATTCCTTCTCACCTTTGACATGTGAATTTATTTGAAACTGTACCTTTTAAGATGTCAGTTGATATCATACTATACATGTATAGTAGAAATCTATTGTCAGGGGTTCATAGGACTAGAATTTAATTTTATTGGAATCACTTTTTTTCAGAAAAAATTTCTGTATTCTCAGAAATCAACTAACAAGAAAACAAGTTTTACGAAGAAACACAACCAAATAGTAGGAGGATTTAATCATGAATCAAAAAAATTTACTTGTATCGATTGAAAATAAAGTAGCCGTTGTGACAATCAGCAACGATCCTGGCAATAAATTAAATACAGAGGTCTACCTCGAATTCACCCGCTTAATGGACGAATTAGAAGCCAATGATCAGGTCAAAGCCATTGTCATTACAGGTGATGGGGAAGAAGCCTTTGTAGCTGGTGCGGATATCAATGAAATGGCAGACTTGGATACCGTTGGAATGATGGATTTAACACAAATTACACGAATTTCGTTTTCTAAAATTGAAAACATTAGAAAGCCGGTAATTGCAGCGATAAATGGAGAGACACGCGGTGGCGGCTTTGAGCTCGCTTTATGCTGTGATATGCGTATTTCCTCTGAGAGAGCACAATTTGCCTTTACTGAAATCAATTTAGGCGTAATTCCTGGAGGCGGCGGTACACAGCGAATCCAGAAAATAGTCGGACAAGGCATCGCAAAAGAGTTATTGTATTTTGGTGAAATGATTGACGCCAAGCGTGCTTACGAATTACAAATCGTCAATAAAGTGGTTCCACAGCATGAACTTTTATCAACAGCAAAAGTATGGGCAGAAAAACTTGCAGAAAAAGCACCTGTCGCCTTACGAATGATGAAATTAGCTGTAAATACGGGCTCCAATGTTGACCTTGAATCCGCTTTAACGATTGAGGCCACTTGTTATGACGGTGCCTTTGCCACAAGGGACTGCAAAGAAGGTATGGCCGCACGTCTTGAAAATAGAAAGCCGCATTTTATTGGTAGATAAAAGCAATAGGACATTTTTAGGTTTTTTGAATTTTTTCTCCCTCGATGAGAAGGGTTCACCGTTTCAGCTACCGCAAATGAAACGGTGAACCCTCCTTTTGTTTTCCCAACTGAATGTTGATTTTACTGTGTTTGAAAAATAAACGGTAAAATGAAGTTGAATAAATTTCTGAAATATATGAACCACGTTACTGACCAATCAGATTTAAATAACTTCATGGATTCATTGTAATTATCCACAAAGTAAGAACTACAACAGCTCCACATCCCTCATATCTTAACAAATAAAATATAACTAGTAATTACAAGTGACAATTTATGAAAAATACAAAAGGTATATAAATACTCTGACCAAATCCCAAATATAACTAGAGCTGCAGATGCGCATTATGGATGTGTCTTTTCTTGAAACAAATGACAAGTGACTATCCTCAACATTACTTCAATCTATATTCCTAGCCTTCAATTTCAGAAGCAAGGTATTTTTCTACAAAACTCAAAAAAATCTTAGCACAGGGTGATAGATAACGTCCCTCACAGTAAAAGACAGAAACCCAGCGTGAAAGAGGTGGATCCAAGGAGATAATAGAAATGGATGGTCCCGGAGACTCCGCCATTAAACGCGGTAAAACTGAAACTCCTAATTTCTCTGCCACCAGCGTACGTGGAGAGGCACACTCGTATGCAATAAACGGCTCAAAGCCTTCTCTACGGCACGCTGCAATTAATTGCGAACGAATTCCGGACCCCGCCTTAAAGGATACAAATGATTCTTCCCTAAGCTCATTAATGGAAATGATCTTTTTCTTTTCCAGTGAATGCCCTTTGGCAACAGCCAAAACCAATTCATCTCGATAGAGCGTTTTGGAGCCTATCCTCTTTGGCGTCACTAAATTGATTAAATGCGGTGAGTATTTAACATCTAATGTGTGGGCCAAGGCAAGGTCTAATTCTCCCTTCTTGAGAGCATCCAGCAACGGTTCGGTAGTATTCTCCCTTATAAGCACGTTAATTCCAGGGTACTCTTTCCCAAACTCTACGAGCAACTTTGGCAGCCTAGTTTGTACAAGGGATTCTAGCGCTCCTACCATAATGTTGCCGTGCGGGTAGTTTATGACCACTTTCACTGAGTCTTTTGCCTTTTGCGCTTCTGCTAAAGTCTTTTCAGCACCAATATAGAATTGTTCCCCAGCCTCTGTTAAGGTTACTCCTCTTCCGGTTCGTTTAAATAGTTTAACGCCAAGTTCTTGTTCCAAATTACCTATCTGTTGCGATAGGGCCGGTTGAGCTATGCTTAGCTTTTCGGCTGCTCTTGTAAAATTATTTAATCTTGCTACTTCGATAAAGTAAGTTAACTGTCTAAGTTCCATTTATTTTAAACCACCTTATGATATAAGCAAATCTTATACCTATCATAATATATATATATTTTTCTTATTAATTATACAGTATTATAATTTCTTCTAAAGTAAAGGGAAATGTTAAAACATTTATTTATATAAAGGTGGTTATTGGGTTGGCTAGAAATCAAACATTACTCTCTTCCTGTAACGAAAAAGAAAGAAGTATTGTACATGGATAACAACAAACGTCCTTATTATGGTTGGTATATTGTTCTATCTGCTACAATGATTGTTTTGCTTTCGAATGGAATGCGGATGGGAATTGGCCCTTTTATTGAACCCGTTATGGATGATTTAAATCTGTCTCGAACAGAACTATCGATCATTATTGCGATTGGGATGATTGTTTATGGGATTGGGATGCCAATAGCGGGACTTCTTCTGAAAACTTTTAGTACGCGCTTTATGATATTAACGGGATTAACGATTATTTGTTTATCGATCGTGTGGACGGTCAACGCCAAAGGCCTTATTTCTTTTCTACTTTCTTTTGGTGTTTTCCTATCGCTTGGGCTTTCCTTTTTAAGCAATGTCGCTTTATCCCCTATTATCAGTAAATGGTTTGTTAGGCAAAGAGGCAAAGCCCTTTTTTATCTCGCAACAGGTGGAATGGCAGGTATTGCAGTAATGACCCCACTAGAAACATGGCTAATCCAACTTGTAGGGTGGCAGGACACACTTCTTCAATTTGCAGTCCTATTCATCCTTATCTCGGTTCCTTCTGCCATTTTTATTATGAAAGAGAATGTTCCAGATGGGGCTGACATGATAGGGAATGTCGGCAATCCAGAAAAACAAGAACCACCAGGTATTCATGTGAAAGATGCAATAAAGACAAATGCTTATTGGAAAATCGTTCTCGGATTATTCGCTTGCGGGTTTGGGATGAACCTTTTAGGTTCTCATGGGGTACCTATGTTGATAGATCATCAGTTTGAGCCAATGGTTGCTTCTTTTGGTGTTGGATTGATTGGGGTTGTTGCCATGTTCAGCACATTTGCCTTAGGTCATATCGCAGATCGTTTCCCTAGAAAAAAGTTATTATTTTTAGTGTATCTGGTTCGTGGCCTTGGATTTTTAGGTTTAGTTTTAGCAGCTACGAATTGGCAGCTCTTTATGGTAGCATTTAGCGGCGGATTAGTGTGGGCAGGCTCTGTTGCTATGTCCACTGCTATTTTAAGTGATCTTTTTGGAACACGTTTACTTGGCATCCTGAATGGTTGGGCATACTTCGCTCATCAAATAGGTGCAGCCTTGGGTTCGTTGCTTGGCGGCTGGTTATATGAAGCTTTGGGCACTCATTTCTATTCATTTAGTACTGCAGCAGCACTTGCGATTATCGCTAGTCTAACTTCCCTTACATTGCCAAGCCATTTATCATTCAATAAGCAAATGAATCTAGATGAACGACATTCTATAGAGATAAAAATATAAGATTTTATTACTGGATAAAAGAACATGCAGAATTGAATAAGGGTTGGATAAATCTTTCTTCGTAAGACTCTAAGTAAAACTATACTTACATTAATTCCCAAAGACTTTATAGGTATAATGTACTATACTAACCAAGTGAAAAGTCATAAAACATTCATAAACTATAAGGGGAAATGAATATGAAGAAAACTTCTACAGCCTATATCTTATTCTTCGTCGCTATATTTGGCATCGCAGGTCTTCACCGTTTCTATACTGGAAAGATTGGAACAGGTGTCATCTACTTATTTACGTTCGGACTTTTCGGTATCGGCTTACTCTATGACCTATTTACTATTCCGTCACAGGTTAAAACATATAACGCGTTACGCAATGCATCACACCATCAACAGGTTGTCGTAAATGTTGTAAATAATAATACAGTGAACTAAGAGATTGCCATAAGGCAGTCTCTTTTAACTATTGAAGCTGTTAGGCATGTTAGTATGTTGGCTTTTGCTTCCTTATTTATAACTTATTTATTTCTCGCAGCTGGAATCTTTTCTAAAAGTGCTTTTTCTACATGATTTGGAATAAAACCGGATAACCTGCCCCCATTAAAATAGACTTCTCTAACTATACTTGAACTTAGAAAGGAATATTTTTCTGCGGAGTGAATAAAGAAGGTTTCAGCCTCTTTATATAGATTTTTATTGGTCAAGGCCATCTGTGCTTCATACCCATAATCTGTTAGTGTTCTCAAACCTTTGATAATGGCTCGATAATGGTGCTCCCTCATATAATCTACAAGTAATCCTTCAAATGTATCGACTTTGATTTTTTGATTGTTCTTAAAAGACTCTTCAACAAGCCTTCTCCGCTCTTCAAGTGAAAATAAGTATTGCTTATTTGAATTAATCATCACGGCTACGACAATTTCATCAAAAAATTCACTCGCCCGTTCGATAATATCGATGTGTCCATTTGTAACAGGATCAAAGCTGCCTGGATAGATTGCTTTCATTTCGTCACCTCAATTTTCCATGTTTTTTCTTTATCTTTCCCTTAATTTCTTAGAAGATAACGGCCGCGGAAATGAACCGTTTAAGCGGATCTTCTGTTTGGAGCGGCTTACACAATGAAAGAATGGAACGACATCCGGCTTTAATTTACATACCAATTTTTCAACCGCATATAGAAAATACGCGAATCTTATCTTCTTCATAATTTCGGTAGTATAACGGCATTTATCGCTACTTAAGCAAGATTTTTAATCCATCTTCAGTAACTATCACTTTCAGATTGGATGCTTGGTTCCCTTTTGTCGTTTAAGTACAGCTCCGCGGGCATCAGATTGGGTCTTTGGTTCCCTTTTGCCGTTTGAGTACAGCTCCACGGGCATCAGATTGAGTTCTTGATTCCCTTTTGCCGTTTGAGTACAGCTCCACGGGCATCAGATTGGGTCTTTGGTTCCCTTTTGCCGTTTAAGTACAGCTCCACGGGCATCAGATTATGGTCTTGTGATTCCCTTTTGCCGTTTGATAGGCTACTTTTTATCCACTTTCAGTAGCCTATTACCCTTATCAAAATTGATTATGGACAGCACCAACGGATTTCGTACAATACCTATAAAGAATTGCAAACGCAGAAACATTTTCAGCAGTTAATGCTCTGAGAGTCTTCCATAAAATTCAATATGGTCATCATTCAAATCTATCATACCAAATTCATCTAAAACAAAAGGGACACCGATGTGTCCCTTTAGAAGCAATCAAAAACCACTTTTAATATCTGTTAGATTGTCATTTTTTCCTCAACCTTTTGCTCCGGTTCCTCTACATTTCTAAATTTAAAAATGGAAATCACAGTTAACATAGCTACAATCACAAGGCAAGTAATGATACTCACACGATTCTGTTCATTAAATACGAACATGACACAAATAATGCTTAACGTAATGGCTGTTATTGCCGTTATATATGGAAAGCCCCATAATTTAAAGCTTGGCTCTTTCGGATAAGATTTGCGAAGCTTAAGCTGCGCTAGACAAATACTAATCCATACTAATGATACGACAAAGCCAGGAAACGCCATCAATAAAGTAAATACCCGATCCTGGTCAACTAAGGCGATCAAGGCTCCGCAGAATAGGATAACGGCACTAAACAATAAGCTGTATAGTGGTACACCGTTTTTTGATACATAGCTAAAGGATTTTGGAGCTTCTCCTCCTGTTGCTAAAGAATGCAACATCCGCGTACAACCATATAACCCAGAGTTAGCTGCGGATAAAACGGCTGTAATTAAAATAAAATTCATAATGTGAGCTGCTCCCGGCAGACCGGTCATGGATAATACTTGGACAAAAGGACTTGACTGATCGCTAAGCTCATTCCAGGGAATCAAACCGCAGATAATGAGGATTGGCAGCGTGTAGAACAGAACCACTCTTACGATAAAGCTTTTAATCACCTTAGGTAACACACGTTCCACATCTTGTGCTTCTGTTACGGTTACTCCGATTAATTCAGAGCCTCCGTATGAAAACATAACAATTAATAGTGCCGGAAAAATGGACATCCACCCATTAGGAAAAAAACCGCCATGCTCTGTAAAGTTTTGCAAATAGTTCGATTCGCCGCTTGGAATTATTCCAAATAAAATAGCTGCTCCCAAGACGATAAATAGCATGATCATACCAATTTTAATTCCAGCAAACCAATATTCAAACTCCCCATAGTTTTTTACATTCAACATATTGATTCCAATGACTAAGGCTGCACAACCTAAGCTTAATATCCAGAGCGGAACATTTGGAATCCAGTATTGCAAGAAAAATCCTGCCACGACTACCTCAATGATGCATACAGCCAGCCACATGACGCAGTACATCCAGCCTACAACAAAGGAAGCACGGCTGCCCAATCCTTTTTGAATAAAGCCTTTCATATTTGTATTCGGATACACAATCGCCATTTCCGCTAAAGCTCCCATGACAACAAGAAGTAATACCCCTGCGAACATATAGGTTAAAACAACTCCCGGTCCTGCTATCGATACGGTTTCAGCACTCCCCTGAAAAATTCCAGTACCGATCGCTCCCCCCATTGCCATCATACTTATATGCCGCGGCAACAGGTTCTTTTGAAGTGATGCATGATTGGATCCCATTACGTATTCCCCCTAAACTTTATCGATCAAAAAGTTTGCTTTTTCGATTTCCTTGTTACCCTATTTTTAGTAATTAAACAGTACTAATGTTCAACCGGGAAGACTTTTTTAGTAAGCGCTCGCATATTCTGTTTATAACAACCCATGCAGCATGAGCGATATTTGCCTAAGTTGCATGGGTTATATGAATGGGTCAATTTCTGCTAGTTAACTGTCCATATCCATGGATGTTCAATCCATTGCTGTAGGAATTGAATGGACAGGAAGGAAAGGTCCCATAGAGCTTTACGGAGCAGTCGCCTTCACCTTTCCTATTTACGAACATCCCATTTAGGGCGCTGATTATGAGTGAAAAAGCTATTTTGTTTTTTTGCGGCTTCTATGCGCATGTCGCAAAGTCGGTTCGCCGCTTGAGCAGTTGTGATGTCATCCAATTCTGCCTGCCGGTAAACCTCTAATAATGATGTGTAAATCGATTTTGTTTTCGTTAAAACACGTTCTTTGTTATAGCCGTATAGCTCATCTGCTACTTGAATGAGACCTCCGCCATTCACGATATAATCGGGTGCATAAACAATGCCTTTGTTCTTTAGCACTTCTCCATGTTTTTCAGCTAAAAGCTGATTATTAGCCGATCCTGCTATCGCCTTTACCTTTAGCAGGTCGAGCGTATCATCGTTGATAATTCCACCGAACGCACATGGAACAAATACATCCGCATTCGCTGAATACACTTCATCACTGCTTACTACACGCACGATGCCGCCCAATTGTTTCGCACGTTCTTGAATCGCTTGAATGGCATTTTCATTAATATCCGTTACGTACAGGTCTCCACCTGATTCAAGCAGCTGTTCGGCTACTTTGAATCCTACTTTTCCAAGACCTTGAATGGCGTACGATTTTCCAGATAAATCGTCAGTGCCAAACACGACTTTACTCGTTGCTTTTATACCATATATAACTCCAAGCGCTGTGGGGATAGAAGAATCACCACCGCCCCCGTAAGCTTCAGGAATTCCGACGATGCATTGAGTTTCCTTTGAAGCATGAATGAAGTCATCGATTGAAGTTCCCATATCTGTACCTGTATAAAAACGGCCGTTTAACGAATCAACAAATTTACCGAATGCTCTAAACATAGCCGGTGTTTTGTCTGTTGCAGGGTCACCAATGATGACTGCTTTTCCTCCTCCAAAGTCCACATCAGCAGCCGCACATTTATAGGTCATCCCTTTCGATAGACGCAGTACATCTTCTAATGCCTCATCCATCGTACGATATGGGCGCATCCGACAGCCGCCCAATGCCGGACCTAGTGTTGTATTATGTATGGCAATAATCGCTTGCAGCCCTGTCGCAGGATCATTGCAAAAAACGATTTGCTCATGTTCATGCATTTTTTCTAACACGGTTTCCTTTGCCTGTACAGATTGTTTGATTGCCTTCATCATTATACCTCCTCATTATCATTATGACTATATTGGAAAACTTCTTTTGGGTTTCCTTGTAGTCAAACTATTCCGATAATTATTTTTATCTATTTAGATAAGTTTTTATTTGCATGAATTTCCAAACAAACTTATCGTTTTCAATAACCGTAGCCTATAGAGCGATAAATGATCAAGCCATGTTAAAAATACTTTAACTATACTTTTTTTGTTTGTTAACTATATGAATGGCATGCCCTAATGCTGCCTCCGCTGCCTCTAACCATCCCTCACTTAAGGTCGGGTGCGGATGGATAGTTAATGCTAAATCTTCAACACGGGCCGCCAATTCAAGAGCCAATACTCCCTCTCCAATTAAATTAGACGCATCAGCACCAACGACATGCATTCCAAGTAATAGATGGCTCTTCTCATCCACAATAACTTCCGCAAAGCCTTCGCTTTCATTCGTAGCCAATGCTCGGCCATTCGCACGAAATGGGAATGATCCGACCTTCACCTTATATCCCAGCTTTACTGCTTCCTCACGCGATAAACCAACTCCAGCAATTTGCGGATCTGAAAAGATGACGTATGGTATAAAGGATGTGTCAACTGCGCTTGGCAAATGGGCAATTACTTCAGCAGCTACGATCCCTTGTTTAGAAGCCCGATGTGCAAGAGAAGGACCTGGTGTCACATCCCCAATGGCAAAGATATGTTCAACATGGGTACGGCATTCTGTATTTACAGTGATGTACCCTTGTTTCTCTACCCTAATACCAGCCTGATCCAAACCAATGTTAGTCGTATTAGGAACTCTTCCAATTGTAACTAAAGTTTTGTCACTAACAAGCACTTCAGATCCTGATTTTTCAGAGGAGACAAAAAGATGTACTTGACCGTTTTCAACCACTGCTTTTTCAACCTTCGTTGCCGTTTTAAATGCCACCCCTAGTTTCTTAGCTTTTTTCACCACTTCTTTTACAAGATTTTCTGAAATCTGTGGAAGAATTCGAGCAGCCATTTCGATAATCGTTACTTTCGTTCCTAATTTGGCAAAGGCTATTCCCATTTCGATCCCAATGTAACCGCCGCCAATAATGGATAATGTTGAGGGAACTTCCTGTAATTCTAGTATCGCAGTCGAATCTAGTATAAATTCGCCATCCACTTCTAGAAACGAAGGGATGAACGGTTTTGAGCCTGTTGCGATAATCGCATTCTCAAATTTATAGATTTGAAAGTCATGATCTGTTTGTACGCCAATACGATGTTCAGATAAAAAACTCGCTCCCCCTTTTACAACGGTCACTCCGTTTTCAGCGCATAAGTGATCAATTCCTTGATTTAATTGAGAAACAATGGTTCCTTTCCACTCTTGCCATCTACTTAAATCAAACGCTGCATCTTCAATGGAGCCCTTAATTCCCATTTTATGCAATTGGGATAACCCACTAAATTGTTCGGCAGTATGAATTAGGGCTTTAGAAGGAATACAACCTCTATTCAGACAAACTCCGCCCAGGCGTTCTTTTTCAATCAATGTAACCGATTTTCCTAACTGACCAAGTCTTATCGCAGCGGCATATCCACCTGGTCCACCTCCTATGATTACAACATCTGTTTCAATTGCTACTTCTCCTACTACCATTTATCTCATCTCCAATAATAATAGATTTGGATTTTCTAATAATTCCTTTATCCGATTTGTAAAGCGTACAGCTGTTACACCATCGATTAAACGGTGATCAAAGGATAAGGACATATACATCATCAAACGAATAACCCCTTCCCCTTCACGCACAACCATACGTGGTTCCATTTTATGCAGTGCTAAAATGGCCGCTTCCGGGTGATTAATAATAGGAGTTGCATGCAGTCCTCCGACCGGACCAACATTGCTGATTGTAAACGTTCCTCCCGTAATTTGTTCCAAACCAAGTGTCCCTTCCCTAGCCTGAGAAGCTAACTGCCTTATTTCTTCTGCAAGCTGGAATATGCTTTTCCGATCTGCATCTTTAATAACAGGTACAATCAAGCCTTCATTTGTATCCGTAGCGATCCCGATATGATAATAGTTTTTTAGAATGATTTCATTTGTCTTTTCATCAATCGAGGAATTCAACATTTTGAACTCTTTTAATGCAATGACAATGGCTTTGATAAAGAATGGCAAAAAGGTTAGCTTAATATTCTTTTCTTCAGAGTACCCCTTAAATTGGTCTCTTAATTCTTTTAATACGTCCATTTCTATCTCATCCACATGTGTAACATGAGGAATGGTTGAAACAGACTTGGACATATGTTCAGCAATTCTCTTACGCATACCCTTTAATGGTATTCTTTCAACTAATTCCTTTTCGGTGCTGGAGATTACCTCCATTTTGGCCTGATTATTCTTTTGCGATTGGGCATGTGCATTAGGTTTAGGATTTTCGACTAGAATCTCTTCCTGAATTGGCTTATTTTCAACAAAAGCCTTTAAATCTTCTTCCGTTACTCTTCCAGCAGGCCCGGTACCCATCACTTTTTCAATATCTACTTTCATTTCTCTAGCCATTTGACGAACATATGGAGTAGCAAGAATACGATGACCGTCAATCTTTACGGAATTGTTTTTACCTTCCAGATTTTCCGTTATTGGTTCTACCTCTTTTTCATTAATCATTTCCATTGAGGTCCCGTCGTTCTCCGTTTGTATAGTGAATATGGTTCTGCCTACTTCGACCGTTTCTCCCTCGGAAAAAAGGATTTTATTCACCTTCCCTGTTGTTGGAGCAGTTAATTCGGCATTCACCTTATCGGTTTGCACTTCCACTACTGGTTGATCTTGCTCTACCCAGTCTCCTTCTTGAATCAACCACTGAATAATTTCCCCTTCATGCATCCCTTCCCCTACGTCGGGAAGTTTAAACTCAACAACCATCAGAATTCCTCCTTGTTTCTCTTCTGTTTCTTAAAATAAAGCGGTTTCCACTATTCCCTGTTTGATACGTTCGACCGTTGGTTGATAATAATCTTCTACAGAAAACTGTGGTACCGGGATATCAAATCCTGTTACTCTCTTAACAGGTGCTTTTAAATAAATAAGTGCTTCATCATTAATAATAGAAATAATCTCTGCACCCAATCCCGCCGTCTTATGGGCTTCATGAACAACTAATGCACGACCGGTTTTTTTAATGGATTCAACAATCGTATCCCGATCAAGCGGGTACAGTGTACGAAGATCAATGACCTCACACTTCCACCCTTTTTCCTGTTCTATTTTATTTGCAGCATGTAAAGCTTCTCTTAACATCGATCCCCATGAAAAGATGGATAAATCACTGCCCTCTTTCACCACTTTTGCTTTTCCAATCTCTATTCGATACATTTCTTCAGGCACTTCTTCCTTAAAGGCTCGGTATAGTTTGGTTGGTTCCAAGAAGATAACAGGATCTCGGTCTTCAATTGCTGAAATGAGCAGCCCTTTCGCATCATATGGATTACTCGGTGCAACTACTTTTAATCCAGGTGTATGGGCAAAAAAGGTTTCCACGCTTTCTGAGTGAAGTTCAGGACCACGAATGCCGGCCCCATATGGAGTGCGGATAACCATTGGAACCTCGAATTGGCCACGTGTACGATATCTCATTCTGGCCGCATGTGAGACAATTTGTTCGAATCCAGGGTAAATAAATGCAAGAAATTGAATTTCAACTATCGGAAGCAGTCCATTGAGTGCCATCCCTATGGCAGAACCAATAATTCCTGCCTCAGCAAGTGGTGTATCTACCACTCTGTCCCTGCCAAATTTCTCAATTAGTCCATCTGTTGCCCGAAAAACCCCGCCATTTATTCCTATATCCTCTCCTAAGAGAAGAACCCGTTCATCTTCCTCAAGCTTTTGATGTAAAGCTTCTGTAATGGCTTGAATCATTGTCAATTTTCTACTCATTACTTTCTCTCCCCTTTCCTTAAGCTTTGTTTTAGCTCTTCTTGCTGCTCTAAAATTTGCCATGGAGTTTGGGCATAGACATGGTTAAACATATCCAGCGGATCTGCCATTGGATAGCTTTCTGCTTTGTTTAAATGGATGTCAATCTGATCATTGATACGTTTTACTAATTCTGCCTCTTTTTCATCATTCCAAAGTCCATTTTGATTCATGAACTTTTTCAGACGATCTAACGGATCATAATGTTCCCGCCATAAATTTGAAAGATCTTCCTGGTCACGATACTTTTTTGGATCATCTGCTGTCGTATGAGCCCCATAACGGAATGTAACCGCTTCAATTAACGTTGGGCCTTCACCCTTAAGCCCTCTTTCAATGGCATCCTTAACGGTTAACCAAACAGCGAATATATCATTACCATCCACGCGGACGCCTTTGATATCATACGCTAGGGCCCGTTGGGAAATCGTCTTAGAAGATGATTGACTTTCAAAAGGTACACTAATCGCATATCCATTGTTTTGACAGAAGAAAATGGTTGGGGTTTTAAAGACGCCAGCAAAGTTCAGCGCCTCATGAAAATCTCCTTCTGAACTAGCCCCATCACCAAAATAAGCAATACTAACATTCTGTTCATTTTTTATTTTACTTGCCCAGGAAGTACCAACTGCATGAATCATTTGCGTAGCAATTGGAACACTTGGCGGCATAATTTTTTTCCCTTCAGGACTTATCGAACCTTCTATATGTCCTTTCCAATAGAGAAAGACCCGATACATGTCCTGACCATGCACAATGGCTGCAGCATGATCACGATAAGTGGGAAACAGCCAATCATTTGAAGATAACGCTAAGGCGCTTCCAACCTGGGACGCCTCTTGACCTTCAAAAGGAGAGTAAGTCCCCATTCTGCCCTGACGTTGCAAGTTAACCGATTTCCGATCAAACGCTCTGACTAAAAGCATATTTTCATACATTTTAAGAATCACTGATTCATGTATTTTTGCCTCAATGGGTTCGAGAATGTCCCCATTTGGAGTTAAGACCTGATATACTTTTGATAATTCACCTTTATTAACTATCTCACTATTCACGGATGTCATTTTCATTTCGTTAGTTACATGTAAAACCATACCAAATTTCTCCCCTTTCAATAGCATGAGTTTTGGTTCCTTTTTCTCTCAAACTAAAATATAATTTTTATAAATAAAAACTTTTTAAATGAAAACGTTTTATTTATATATAAAATGATATTATAATATTGTTTTGTTAGATATATAATATTGAATGAAAATTCACCGTTATATATACAATTTGAATTTTCTGATAAATATATTCTTGCATTTTGAAATTGGAGGTATTATGAATGGATCAAATTGATATTCATTTATTAGAACTACTACAACATGACGCTAGACTGTCAATAAGTGAACTATCAAAACAGTTATCTTTAAGTCGTCCAAGTGTATCCGAACGATTAAAACGGTTACAAGAAAAAGGCATTATTGAAGGTTTTACTGCACGGGTTAATCCTTCTACTGTAGGACGAAAAATACTAGTTTTTATTCAATTAAGTGACCTTACAATAAAATCTTATTCAGAGTTTGAAAAGAGGATCCTCGAAGATCCTGCGTTTATTGAATGTCACCGTCTTACTGGTTCTGTCGGTTATTTACTCAAGGCCGCCGTCCCAAGTATGAATCAATTAACGAAATTGATAGATTCATTACTCCCTTTTGGCAGTGTGAATACATCCATCGTCTTATCATCTCCGGTCCCTTTCAAATCAATTGTACCTGATATGGTAGATTCCTAATGAAAGAGTAAAAGTTGATTGATGCAATAGTGTCAGCGTACTTTTTTATATCAATGTGGGAGATTATTTACTATTAATGAGGCTGCCTTCCTGTTAAGTGATTGAATACATAAAAATAACCACAGTCCAATGACTGTGGTATTTATCTTTTTCAACTGAATAATTTCTTTGACACTCTATCAGATGCTTCTTGAACCTGTTTGATTAATTTTGGAATGGTTTGCCTGTTTAATCTAAGGGTGGGTCCAGCAATGCTCACAGCTGCTATCACCTTCCCTTTAGCATTTTTCACAGGAGCTGCTATTGAGATAACCCCTTCGTGAAGTTCTTCTTGACTCACGGCATATCCTTGCGCGCGAATGGTTTTTAGCAGATTCTTTAGCTTAGTAGGATCTGTTATGGTTGTAGATGTATAGCATGTTAGCCCCTTATTAATTACCTGTTCAATGGTTTCTTCGGATTGATAAGCTAACAATACTTGGCCCGTACTCGTACAATGAACCGGATTTTTCCTTCCTGCATGTGATAATAGATGAACGGGATATGAGCTATCCATTTTTAGTAAATACAAAACCTGGTGATTTTTGAAAACGCCGATATGAGCAGTTTCACCTGTTACCTCTGCTAGTTTTTCTAAAATCTGGATGGACAAATGACAGAGTTGCATTTTTGTCATGATGGTATGACTCAAGGCCAAAACGGATGCAGCGAGGCGGTAAGATTTTGCAGATGGATCCCGTACAATGAAGCCTTCTTCTATCAACGTATGTACTAACCGATAGGCGGTACTTTGTCCAATTTCTAATTTACCTGCAATATCCTCTAATTGTAATTCAGGTTCATCAACGGAAAATAAATGAAGAAGACGAAGAGCATTTCTTAATGATGAATGATGATAACTATTAACAGCAGGATATCTCACTCCAAGTCAACTCCTTTCCAAAAGGCCTGGAATATATCCTAGTCTAATCGACACTTCATTTGCCGCCTCTATGATCATTTCGATCAACCGATTAATTTTAAGATCATCGATTCGCTCCTTTGTCCCAACAACTGCGACAGCAGCAACCACTTCATCGGTATAGTCCCTAACCGGCGCGGCAATACTCACCACATTCTCATGCATTTCATCAATACATACGGCATATCCTTGTTTGTTAATTTGGCTTAATTGTTGTTTCAATACCTCTGGGTCTGTCGGACTGTTTGGACCCATCCGTGGAAGTCCCTCGTCGATAATGCGATCAACGACTGATTGTTTTTTCTGAAAAGCCAATAAAATTTTTCCTGCACTAGTACAAGTAGCAGGGTTCTTTTTACCAATAGAAGACAGTAAAGGTACAGGATCGACACATACCATTTTATGAACGTAGGTAATCTCTTTGCCTTCTAAAATCGCAATATGCCCAGTCTCCCCTATATCAGCAACGAGTTTTTTTACTATATCCTTCGATTCTCGGTGTATTTCTAAATGGGAGGTAACCACCCCACTAATGGAAAGTAATGAAAATCCAAGGGTATACTTTCTCCCCTCTTTTTGTAGGAAACCTTCCGCTTCCAGATCACTCAATAGCCGACTAGCGGTACTTTTATGTAACTGAAGAACATTCGCTATTTCTGTTAATCCCCATTCTGGTTTTTCTATTGTAAAAAGCTTTAAGATCTGGAGTCCTTTTTGAACGGATTGTAAAACAGCCGTTTTCTTTTTTGTTAAAACCAAATCCATCACCTCAACCGATTTTACATGCTAAAAATATTTTTATAAAATTTATACTATTTATATATATTTCACTATACCAATGAACCTTATAGTTCCTCAAATTTTTTACACAAAAAGAAAGTTTTAGAGCTTGTTTCTACTAAACCTTTCTTTCATAGAATGTCTATAGACTAAGATTGAATGATTTTTTTATTCTCACTTTCCATGAATTCTTCATAAGTCCCATTTTCTTTGACCACTTTATCAAATGACCCGAACTTCTCTTGGACTAAAAGATACCCTAAAGCGGCTAAAATACTTGGCACAGCAAATGTAGCAAACGCCATCTTTGGTTCGATTCCCGTTACAAGCAGCATCGCAATTAAGGTCGGAGCAAGAATAGAGCCAATTCGTCCGATTGCCTGGGCATAGCCCATTCCAGTAGCTCGAATTTCACGCGGATAGAATTCGGTAATGTACGGGTTTCCCAAATTCATGGCGCCAACGGTACTGGCACCGCCCAAAAAAATTAAAAAGTAAACAAGAGCAACATTCGTCGTGATACTTAATGCAATGAATGTCACAACACCCATTAGATATAACGTAACAAGTACTTTTCGATATCCTATTTTCCCAGCCAAGTAACCGCCTATCAAGGTACCAGCGATCTGACCAATACACAGCATAATATTAAATGAAAGGCTTGATGTAAGACTAAAGCCTGAACTTTGCATAATTTTTGGCAGCCATGTATTTAAGCCGTACGCCATCATCATGGTACAGAAGATGGCAACCCAAAAGGCAATCGTTGTAAAGGCTCGTTTGCTTGTAAACAGCTTTTTAACTGGAAAGCCCTTCCCTTCTTTCTGAGCTGTATGTAGCTGATAATCATCCTTTTCCGAAAAATCCCCATTAGGATTAACCTTATTAAGAATCTCTACCACTTTTCCAACCTGTTTTCTTGCTAGATAATAAGAAAGTGACTCAGGAAACTGTTTGATAAACAATGGAATGGTTAGTATAGGAATCGCACCAATATAGTACAACACACGCCAACCTGTATGTGGTACCAAATACATGCCAATTAACGAAGCTAAAATACCGCCAAGAGCATAGCCAATATAGATGGCTCCCACAAGGAGGGCACGTTGTTTTTTCGGCGAATATTCTGTCATGAGTGAGATACAGTTCGGCATCAACCCACCCATCCCAATCGCAGCGATAAAGCGCATGATGGTAAACACCGTAATATTAGGAGAGAGACCTGCAGCTAATGTAAATACAGTGAATAAGAACATACAAATACTAATGACGTTTTTTCGGCCAAACTTATCTGCTACTGGAGCTAAAACAAGAGCACCAACCATCATCCCGAACAAAGAATAACTGCCGACAGCTCCAGCCTGAAGAGCAGATAAATTCCACTCCTCCATCATCCATGGTAACCCCACACCATACATAGCAATATCAAAGCCATCAAAACCGATTGCATAGAAGCACCACAGAAAAACTAGTAAATGAAAGCGATTAAATTTACTTGCAGAAACAACATCTTGGGCAACTATTGTGCGCATCAACATCTCTCCTTTACGTTTACATTGTTATCATTTTCATAGTGAAAATAGTATATTAGGAATTTTCTGAATAAAACCAGTAACTTCTTTCATGTGAAACTTTTTGAATTTTTTTATAAATTTTACATTCCATAGATTCGAATCATCTATAACCCAGCTTTTTTCGAAAAGTTATCATTTGTTTCGTATATAAGAAGTTGGAAGTTTTATTCAGAATATTTTCATAATAACATTAGTCCTATGAATAACTTAAAAACGCTTACAAAGGGGATGGGAATATGCGTACACAAGTAGGGATTATTGGGGCTGGACCAGCAGGACTTATTCTTGCACAATTATTACACCAACAAGGAATTGATTCAGTTATAGTAGAACGTAAATCAAGAAACAATATCGAAGGAACGGTAAAGGCCGGTATTTTAGAACAAACGACCATTGATATTTTAAGAGAAATCGGTGTTGGAGATCGTATGGATCGTGAGGGTCATTTTCACGATGGCAACTACTTTCAATTTAATGGAGAAAGACGCCGAATTGATTTAAAAAAATATTCCGGTGGAAAACAAGTGGTCGTATATCCACAGCATGAAGTCATTATCGACCTAGTCAACGCTCGCTATGCAAATGGCAAAGACATTATCTTTGACGTAGAGGACGTCACTTTACATGATATGGATACCAACCAACCAAAAATAAAATATCGTAAAAATGGGATGGATGAGGAATTGATTTGCGATTTTATCGCAGGATGTGATGGATTTCACGGACCAAGCCGTCAAGCGATTCCTGATAAGATAAGAAAGGAACATATTCATTTGTATAAGGATGGCTGGCTAGGTATTCTATCTGATTCTGCTCCAGCAGCAGATGAGCTTGTCTACGCCAATCATGAGAGGGGATTTGCTTTATTAAGTACACGTACCCCGATTTTACAACGTCACTATCTACAAGTGGATGCAAACGATGATATTGCTAATTGGTCTGATGATCGAATTTGGACAGAATTAAACGAAAGAACAAAAACCCATGATGGCTGGCAAATACCGGATGGACCCATTAATTCAAAAGGAATTATCCAAATGCGCAGTTTCATTTGTGAAACGATGCAATACGGCCGCTTATTTATAGCAGGAGATGCCGCTCATACCGTGCCTCCTACAGGAGCAAAAGGATTGAATTTAGCTGCTACGGACGTCAAGGTATTGGCACGTGGAATTTCAGAATTCTATCAAACGGGCAGCAACGATCTATTAGACCGTTACTCAGAAATATGTCTTCGTCGTGTTTGGAAAGCAGAACGCTTCTCTTCTTTCATGACAAAGCTTCTCCATGCAAATCCAAGCCTTGACTCCTTTGAACGCGGGATTCAATTGGCCGATCTTGATTACTATACTTCATATGAAGCAGGATTAACGATGATCGCAGAAAATTATGTAGGCCTGCCAATTGAATGGGAAAAAGCAGGAGACTCAGTTATTATACGGTAATAATTGAACCGGCAAGTCTCATACGAACAACGGAAGCATTCATAGGGGGTATGTGCAAGGCGGCTGGCGTACCGGCCCCTTCCCTCCCCCAAATAGTTTCCAAATGACTATTCCTTATTTTTGTTTTTTCCCACTATCTCCTGAAACAATCCGTTATTGATTTCTCCTTATTAAATGAGATTCATTTTGTCTTACTTACCTTCATTAATATTTGAGACATTACTATAAAACTCCTCAAAACTCGATTGTCCTAGGGCAAACTTCATGGTTTGAACAAAAATACGTTCATTTTTCGTCAGTTCACGTTTTGCTTCCTTTTCAATCCATTCCTGCTCGATGTCCAAAGGATCTAACACATGCTTTCCTTTTGAAAAAGCTTCATAGTATCTTAGGCCAAATTTTCTTTGGGAAACAGCATCAATATGTATACCATCTGGATTGGCTGTTAAGCCTTTTGCTGTGACAAAATAGCAATTATGTTCGGTATGAGCCACGTTAGATAGTAGTTGGTTGATTTGTTTATATTCTACAGCGCTTTTGCCAAATCCGACCTCGCCAAGGAAATGTCCCAACTCACCAATCATAATCGGAATATCTGGTGCATTTAATTCTTTTCTCAGGAGTTTAAACAATGAACGTAATTTATCTTCATACGTCTTGTACCGTTCACCATAGCTGTCGCTTTCTCCTTGATGCCACAGAATTCCCACTAGTTCACTTGTTTCCATAGCGAATCTTGCTTCAGAAATTGCATGTCTTGTCAATAGTCCATCACTTGCCCATTCATCAATCGAGCTTCCTCCTTCGGCACATGGAATGAACCCAATGGACTCACCTGGATGGTCCTCAGTCCAAGCCTGAGCAAAAGAAGCTGCTGGCCCAACACCAGCTACATGACGATCAAAATTAAGAGGTTCTGCCATCATTTGCCATCTACCGTTCCGCAGCATATGTACATGCTCATTATAAATCGGCGGTACATCCTCAATAAATCCTCTGCCTGCCATATTTGATTGTCCGATTAATACTATTGATTTCATAGAAAAACCTTCTTTCTTTGTTTGCAAAGAATTAATTAGTCTAAATAGGATTATGACTATACTCAATTAGGCTTTTTTTGTCAATTTGATTTTGTTTTTAATTTATTGATTGGAACTAAAATGGAGAATGAGCACTTTTCCTTGCTATAGGAAAGCCCCGTTTGCTCCTTATTTTTATACAAAAAGAGGCATTAAAAAACGACTTTGTCATTCATACAAAGCCGTAATTCTACTATTTATTATATGTACTAACCTCGATATCCTTCCGTGTAGATTTGAAAGGTGACACCGAATTTATCTTTGATAACTCCGTAAGCAGAACTAAAACTTGTTTCCATTAAAGGCATTTCAACTTGTCCGCCCTCCTGTAAAGCTTCAAAAATTTGACGAGCTTTATCTGCATTGTCGAACGTGACACAAATAGTCACTAGGTTTCCTTCTTGAGCTGGTTGACCTGGGAATGTATCTGAAAACATAATTTCTGACTCTCCAACCTTTATTGTAGCGTGTGAAACAAGGTCTTTCGCATCTTCAGGAAAAGGAAAATCTGGGGTAGTAGGCATTTCACCAAATGTAATAACTCCTAAATTTTCTGCATGAAATACCTTTTCGTAAAATCCAATGGCTTCTCTTGCATTTCCGTTCAACTGTAAATAAGGAATACATTTCAATTTATTCAGCTCCTCTGATTTTATTGGGAGTATGTACTCCAAATAGTATTATAACCAATAAATTTATTAATTACATTAATATTCTGATAATTTAATTATATTGTGATACACATGCCCTGGGTAATTGTTCCACATCCAATTAGTTTCTACGTTTTAACGGAAAATGGTCACTTAATTTAATCCACTCTCCGCCTCTATTATGGCCAACGATATATCCTTTCAATAAAAATTATCCTAACAATTCTCCCTATTTTTATCAAAATCCTTTTCAACTTTCTGCACAAATCTCTAACAACACCACCTGCGCAAGTCCCAGTCAACTAAAAAAACATAGGAAGATTTTATTCTTCCTATGTTTTCAATCCTTTTATTTATCTGTTTGTTTTTGCTTCTTTTTCAAATACTCTGCACGTATTTTTTCAAGTTGCTGCTTTTTATCAAATTTGGCAGGCGTTTGTTTTTCATGAAATTTTGCCACAGCTGCCTGACCTTTGTAATCCAATTGATATTTTCCCACTTTGTTCACCTACTTTTCTTGTCTTTAAAGAAAATCTATTCAACAAATATAATACCTTATTTTACAGAAGTAAACCTTATTATATTTGTGGACCGCTAATCTTGCATATATCAGTAAAAATAGTAAAAACTTAGCAAAATAATTCATCGCCAAATCGTATTTATTTCATTGCTTTAAGACACCTATAGCTTCTATATATTCAATCGAATCGAAAGTTGTATGATTTTGAAAACCTATGTGTCCCAAAGTTTATCCAATTCACGTACTTGATCATATGCTTTTAATAGATATTCGGGCACCAGTGTTCTTCCACATTCCCAAGAATTCTCTTCGACTTCTGCTAAAAGCTGTCCCTTTTCTTCTTCTGTACCATAATAGAGAGTCTTTAAAACTCGAGTATTTTTCCTAAATTCTAAATAATAACCGAGCTGATGATAAAAAATAATCTTCACAAAGTTTTCATCTGTTTCTTTAATTTTAAAGTTAATTTTAGCGTTATATCCATTAATTTGTATATAGTTAAACTTTATCGTATTTGTCGAAACATTATAACTCATCGGAGCAGTGAGTTCATTGTTGAATTCAACATTAATATTTAGTTTGAGCTCTTGTAATATATTTTTAATTATCTTTTCAATATCCCATATATAAAGCATTTTTCTTTACCCTTTCTAAAAAACATTAATCCGCCGCATTTCCCCACAATGATGTCATTCTAATTTTAAGTCTTCTATTTGTGTAACCCTCCTAATGAATTAAACTATATAAACAAAGCAAATTAAAATTGTCACGTTGACGTCGTTTTAACATTATAATACGCTCCATACTGTAACAAGAGCCATTTATCATAATTTGTTATTGAACAAAATTGCTCCTTTCGTTCAATAACAATGACCACCGTAATGGCAGCTAGATTTCTAGGTAAAGCCCATACAGTTTAAGGGATATTCACAATCTTTTGTTAGGAGCATTATAAAAAGACGCCTTCTTACAAAAGAAAAGCGCTCGATTGTTGAGCAACATTAAAATAACTGGCTTTTGTCAATAAGCCAGTTATTTCATAGATTACGTTATTTCTCTAATTCAATAACAATATCCTCTAATACAAATTCTTCTCTACCCTTACCAGGCTTCGTTGGAATAGGAATTTCCCTATGTTCACCATTCTCGGTGATTTCAACTGAACCAAAATTTTCAGAAGTATACTCTCTTAAGGTGATGGATGGGGTTATGATGAGCTTCTTTGCCTTCTCGTCTAATTTTCCGAATGTTTTACTCCAACGAATATTATATCCCTCACTATCACCTGTTCCTCCGTTACCTTCACCTGAATACCTATTTCCTAAGTCATCTTTCACTTCTATCTCGACGTCTACTCCGTGCCATTTGTTTCTTATCTCTTCGGAAACCACTTGTTCATAATAAATAATAAAAGACATCGGTGTGATAGATACTTCTCCAACATTTACTTGTACTCCATTCCGCTCTGCGCTATGATCACTTAATGGTTGCGTATGGCTTTCCGTTGCATCTAGTGCAAGGGCAAAGTTCCATTTTCCTTTAATTTCTTCCTGTTTTTCCGGAATGGTTATACTTTCTATCATCCATTTTATTTTTACTCTTTCTTCATTCGTAAGATTCATGCTACTAGCGGTTATAAGGCCCACATAATGATTTTCATCTACCTTTGAAATGGTAGAGCTTCCTGCTTGCCCTGTTGAACCCTTTATGTCTAGGGATCCAAGAATGATCGGATCATTTCCTAAATCTTGTTCACTTTCGATTGAATAAGTGACAGAAACTGTTTTTCCATCATAAATAGCGTCATTGATTGTAACGATAATCCCCTTACTTTCCTCTGCCATGTTTATCTCAGTGGAATATTCCTTATAATCATCGTAAAGGCCCGTTCTTCCATTATCCAAAAATCTAAAAATATCTCCTATGACAGGAATATTGCCAGCATAAGCAGGAAACGATAATCCAAAAGCTGAGGCTGATAAGCCGATAATAATGGCTGATGCAGCAACGTATCTTTTCCAGCCCTTCATTTTTTTCTTCTGATTTAATGATTTTTTTAAAGCCTTTTTTACTTTAGTCTTTTCAAATTCACTTACTTCCATTTCCTCAAATTCATTTTCATCTATGTCTATATCATTTAATAATTCATAAATATCCTTCACAATACACTGCCTCCTAGATTAAGATTCGTAGCTTGGTTATGTAGTTTCTTTTTCCCTCTATAAATTCGATTATCTATCGCAGAATTGGTTAACCCTAGCTTTTTAGATATATCCTCGGTTTTTAAACCTAGAAAGAATTTCATGATAAAAATATCTCGATCCACAGGCTGTAATAGATTTAGTAACTTAATAAGTTCCGCTTTGTCTTCGATCATAATGAGTTCATCTTCTGCTGATTTTTCAGTATTCAACTTCATATCATCTGAGGTGAATTCCACTTTCTTACTAGCCTTTCTGTAGTAATCAATCGCTTTAAACTTAGCAATTGCACAGATCCACTTTTTAAAATCTGCCGAATCTCCATGGAACTTCTTTGAATGGTTCCATATTGAAAGAAAAATATCGTTTATACATTCTTCTATGACTCCATCATTCTCAAGTGGAGAAAGAACTTTATAAGTGATCCCTTTTATTAATGGCAAATAGTTATCAACTATAAATTCTAATGCGTCTTCCTTTTGTCGTTGTAATCGCTGTATGTAATTTTTTTCATTAGATTTCATGTACGACTCCCCTTATTTTTTTCTAAAAGCTTTTACACCTTATACAACGTTTTGAAAAAGTTATTCTCTCACATTTACAATAAATAATTTTGTCAATCGATCATAGTCCAAAGAAAGACATCATCTACTGAGGATTTCTTTCGCGAAAAAACAAATGGGAGGCGTTTGTTGTGCAGGACAAATAAAAGTCTTTGAACAAGGAATCTGGATACAAAGGACACACGATGGAGAAAATGTTATTTATTAATAATATTTTTTGTATTTGTTTTAGAATACACAAATTACTGAATATTCAAAAATACAGGATGGTCATCATGAGCAAACACAACTATGATAGATGGCTGCAGCACTTGCCCCTCCATGTACAAATTTCAAGCATGTCAGATTGCTCCGCAGAGTTGTTCTTTTTAACGGGGAGCATCATTCGGTTTATGCAGAAGCATGTTATGTCCGATCTTAAAGCAGCCATCGTGAAAAGAAAATGGCTCAATCAAATGGAGGATTTTGATGAAAAAGAAGTCATCACCTGGTATATCAATACAGTGGCACCTACGATGGAATTAGGTAAAATACAGGTGAATTGTAATCTTTTGAATCTGATCTTCGATTTAGAACATTTTCAAAATGATCAACATTTCAAGGAGTTCGTTGAATCGACTTGTCGTTTTGTGATGGCATTATGAACAAATCAAAGATGGAAACGAATGATAGGTTCTCTGCTTCCCTTTTGACTTTTTTGCTAAATTAGCAGGTAACTTTAGGAAAATGCAGAATATATTTGTGAAGTATTGAAATGAGGAGGATGAGTATGTTTCAAACGTTAGATGGTTTCTTTACATTATGGAATTTTGAAGCAGATGCAACTCAGAAAATGCTTAATCAACTGACAGATGAATCCTTATCCCAAGAAGTAACACCCCAAAATTGGACATTGGGAAGAATCGCCTGGCATATAACAACTGCAATTGGCGTGATAACATCTAGCACAGACCTTTCCTTTGATGCTCCTAAACAGGATTATCCTGTCCCAACCTCAGCAAAGTTCATCTCTGACAGCTATCAAAAAGCAAGGAACGCATTGTCTCAAGCAATAAAAAATCAATGGACTGATAAAAGTCTTAGTGAAGTAAAGGATTTTTTTGGACACAAAATGTCAAATTCCGAACTCTTATTATTTATGATTCAGCATCAAATTCACCATCGAGGACAAATGACCATTCTTATGCGCCAAGCAGGCTTAACCATACCCGGTCTTTATGGCCCAGCAAAAGAAGAGTGGGCCATGATAGGGATGGAAGCTCCTAAAATGTAAGCATGGGGACGGTTCTAATGCTTCCGTAATTCCTGTTAATGAAGCGTGAGAACCGTCCCTCTGCTTCCTGTGTCCATCGTTAATGGATTTGTTTTTCAAATAGCACATATCTGTCATTATGTTTTGATATGATGCTCCATAGTACTAGGTTCACAATTAATATCCCTACTGAAATCAGGATGATTAGCTGAACTCCTAGTAAAAACAGTCCACTCACTTGGCCAATCATCAGGGCAATGACAGGCAGTACGATAATGCCACCAATATTCTGCGCTTCCTGATACGTCTTCACTCTTGCTGATATTAGGATATTCAGCAATACCGTTAGTAGGATAACCATTGGGGAAAGACAGATGATTAATGCTAGCCAGTTACCCGATGGGAAGATCAGCTCGCCAAACAAAGGATATCCCAAAGAATTGATAATGACTCCACAAATGACAAAACTGATAATAGAAACAAATAATGGCGGTATGAAAGATGCTATGATCTTGCTCAGAAATAACGTTTTAATGGAAATCGGTGAAAATAATAGGCTTTCCAGCGTTCGGTTTTCCTTCTCTCCCACAAAGCTATTAGCGGCCACTGTCATGGCAGTGATAATTGGAACTAGTAAAAATAAGTTTGGAAGCATAAAATTAATGAACACATAAATCATTTGCTGCTCAAGATTATAAGAAGAGAACTCATCACCCGTTGTACTTTTAAGAAAAGCATCAATTAGTTTTTGTCCATCATTTCCGGCAATTTTTTCAGCATCAAAAAGTAGGGCCCCTCCCAATATAATTGAAGGAAAAATAATAGAAAAGAGAATTGGGATGATAATCATCGTTACCATTAATGTTTTACTTCTAAAAATATCTTTAAGATCTTTTTTAATCAACGCTTTACTAATAGTTGTCCCCATTATTTATACCCCCCTTACCTTGAAATAAATCGATTGTAAATCATTGTTCATGATCGTCAGCGAATATACAGGATCATTCTTAAGTAAGCTACTTAGCAGCTGAGGGATATCATTTTTAGACGGCAGCTCAAAAACCACTATGGATTCTCCCACCACACTGCAAGGAAACCCTAAATATTGCTTATCCTGTGGCTTAAAGGTCGTATTCACTTTCACGGTGACGTTTTGAACATATTTATTCTCTAATTCTAGTAACGTTCCTTGTTCCGCTATCGTCCCATTTTCAATGAAAGCAAACGAATCGCAGATGGTCTCCAATTGATGCAGGACGTGTGAACAAATGATCATCGTGGTCCCTGTTTCCTGATTATATTTTTTCAAATAAGTTAAGACCATCTCAATACCATCAGGGTCCAATCCATTCGTCGGTTCATCCAAAAATAGAATGTCCGGTTTATGCAGCAGCGCTTTCGCCAATGCCAACCGCTTTTTCATACCAGTACTATACTTTCCCACTGGTTTATCCTGATGCTCTTTCAAATCAAACAGATCCAGCAGCTCTGCCACCCTATTCTTATCCTTTACCCCATATAGTTCAGCGAATAATTCGAGGTTCTCTTTTCCGCTCATCTGATGATAGAGTCCCGCACTTTCCGTCACAATGCCAGATATTTTTCTGATCCTATCTCCCTCTGAAGCAGGATCCATTCCGTTTAATGTAATCGACCCTTTTTCCGGCTTGATCACTCCATTCAATATACGGATAAAGGTCGTTTTCCCTGCGCCATTTGGACCCAATAACCCAACGATTTCCCCTTTTTTCACCTTAAAGTTTACATTTTCTAATACGGTTTGCTGACCAAAGGATTTAGACAAACCTTCTACATGAATAAAACTCGTCATTTTTCACCATGCCTCTTTTATTATTAAAAACAGAATTTTACCATTATATGTATTCCCTATCAAAATCTTAAATCCCTTTATTTGCAACAGTAAAAAAGAAGCTGACTCAAAAGGTCGTTACTAACACTTTTTGGGGTCAGCTTCTTGTTTTTTCTTCTATTCTTTCAAGTTAATAAATCGGTAGGAATTCCCTGTCATTAAAGCGGTAATAGCTGAATCGATTCCTTTGCTCCGATCGTTTCAATCATTTCAAGCCATTCCTGAGGTTTATTTGATAGGACGGTATAATAGGTAGTTAGAAAGCTCTTTACCAGGTGTGCCAAAAGTTGATCCGTTTCATCATTTAATGGCATGAAACATAAGTCCAAGCCCTTTACAGCCTCTCCATTATTCTCCCATGAAGGATGGACATACTCTAGATCTAGGCGTTTATAGCCCAAGTGTGACAGGACTTCGCGTCGAACATAGGGATCCATGACCTTAACGCCGCCAAATTCGTGGTGCTCCACTCGGTATGGGTCATAAATTTCTGCAAACATTCCAGCTAATTCTTTCCCATTGGCTTGAGCCAGCTCCTGTAAATCGTTTAACCGGTTCTCCGCCAAAAAGCGGCCTAGGCTAAGTCCAGGTTTGCTGATAATCGTAAAATCCGTCATCGCAATATTCCAATCCGGGTAGTAACGGTATTCCGTTGCACCCACCACCTGATCATCGAGAACCGCAACAAACACGCGAATACCCGGATCCTCCAGCGGCTCCTTCCAAAGCTCATATTCCAACACCTCTTCAGGAGGAAAAATTTGTCCCATTAAGTCGTGAAGCTTTTTAAAATTTGGGTCATCAATGCTTGTGATTCGTTTATATTCCATATGTCGATCATTCTCCCTTTTTAATTTTTACCTCTGTTATACTTTCTGTAAAATAAACGGAGGAATTCCGCTTGAACTGGGAAATACACTTATTTCCTTCAAAATAAAGGAGGTTTTTCCGTTTATATGATTGAAATCGTTGAATTTTGCCTTATTTAAAGCCGTTAATCGGAATTTCTCCGCTTATATCTGATTCTTAAGCTTCTTTTTACACATTAGCCGGAAATTCTCCGTCTTACGCATTCTCAGCCTACACGAAAATCAGCCTACTGTTTAAAAGGATTTCTCCATTCCATGAGTGCGGCGGAATTACAGGATTCTTTATCCTCGAGATAATTTTTTGCCACACCTATTGGCACGCGCCCGCATCGCAGCAGGAACGTAATCACAGGATCCTTACGTTTTCCATGTATAACCTCCGTCAAATACTCCTCAGGCGGCATTTCATTGGCTACTTTATAATAACCCGGCATCCGTCCGCCGCCAAGCAGTCGGTCATATCCTTTTTCAATCACGATATGATACATCGCTTGAATCAATAACTTTCCAAGGCCCAGCTTTCGGTACTTCGGCCTGACACTGATATCAACAATATACAAGGTGTTGCCATTTGGATTATGGTTGCGGATGTACCCATTATCCGTGATTTCCTCCCACGTATGGTCTACATGATTTGGATCAAAATCTACACAAAGGCTTGTCACCGATCCTGCCAACTCGCCATTGGCCTCTACACATAAGGCCCCTTCCGGGAATTTTGTCACATGATTTGTTAATTGCTCTTTATTCCACCATAATTCGGACGGAAAAGGAGGTGGAAAGCATTCGGATTGAATAGCAATGAGTTGATCAAAATCGTCTTTTGTATAATTACGGATACAAATTCGCTGCGGCCGATCCTGCTCATAAACGTAAAATTCACTTCGGTACATTTTCCACATCCCCTTACCCATTATTTTTCCCAATCAATATATAAATCGGTTCGGCGGTCACGCCAGGTGGTTACCGCTCCACGCTCCCGTACTTCGTATAACAGACTTAAATCAAGGTCAGCCGTTACGACCATATCATTATTAATCTCTCCCTCGACCAAAAGGCCTTTCGGAGGGAATGGAATATCGTTTGGCGTGATAACGACAGCCTGTCCAAAGTTCGCACGCATGAAATCAACCGTTGGCAGCGCACCGACTGTTCCAGTAAGAACGACATATACTTGATTTTCGATGGCCCGGGCATGACTGGTATAACGGACCCGATGAAAGCCATGACGGTCATCGGTACAGGATGGGCAAAAAATGATGTCCGCCCCCTTCGCCTTGGCTATGCGAACGATTTCTGGGAATTCAATATCATAGCATGTTAGCAGAGCGATTTTACCTTTATCCGTTTCAAAAATCTGAAACGAATCACCCGGTGCCATGCGCCATTCATTCACTTCTGTCGGTGTAATATGAAGCTTCGCCTGCTCACCTATTCTCCCATCCGGATAAAATAGATGGGCAGTATTATATAGCTTGCCATCCTTCTCAAGGACGTGCGTACCTGCAATGATATGCATATTGGTTTTCTTAGCAAATTGAGTAAACAGCTCAAGATATTGTTCCGTAAAGCTTGGCAAATCATTAATCGTCAGGCTTTCTCCCCTATCGTTCCCGATTGATAACAGCTGGGTTGTAAAGAATTCTGGGAAAAGGACAAATTCAGCACCAAATTCCTCAGCGGTTTTTATGTAATGCTCACATTGATGGGCAAATTCATCAAATGATGTAATCGTATGTAAATGGTACTGTACAGCAGACACTCGTATTTTCATTTTTCTCCTCCAAGTAAGTTGTTTTAAAAAAACACACCATAATTAGAATTATCTAATAGCAGCCATTTAAATTCAAATATTATAGATTTAATCATGAAAGGGAATTTATATCATATCGAGATATCCATATTGTTAAAAGATTGAATACTCAGTGCATATTTAACACTGTATAAAGAGTAGGCTTTTTTATTTTACATATTGTTACAAAAATTAGGGAATATTGTATAAAAAGGATTGTTGGTTAGATGGAGGTATATTTATGGAGGTAGGAAATCATGTACAGCTTACATCAGCAGAGATAACAGCTCTTTGGACATCCTATATGAATGATACTGCCATTGCTTGTCATTTTAAATATTTTTTAACCAAAGTTGAGGATGAAAAGATTAAAGCATTAGTCAAACATGCTTTTGAAATGGCTCAAGGAAATCTTAAAACACTAACTGAGATTTTCAACAAGGAAAAGTATCCAATACCTTATGGATTTAAACTTAATGAGGATGTAAATGAAAATGCTCCAAGGTTGTATTCAGACACCTATTTTTTGAATTACCTCCATCAAGCAGCACAAATTGCTCTGCAAGGATACAGTCTGAATCTGTCAGTATCAGTTAGAGCAGATGTTTACAGTTATTTTAATGAGTGTATTTCACAATTATTGAATATTCTAAGGGAGATAAAAGAACTTTTATTATCTAAAGGTCTTTATATGAGATCTCCTTATTTGCCTATACCAGAAGATATTGATTTCGTTAAAAAACAAAATTTCCTTAAAGGCTTTTTTGGAGAAAAGAGACCATTAGTAGGTACAGAAATATCAAACCTCTATGTTAACTTTCAAAGAAATGCTTTTGGCGTTGCAACCTTAATAGGATTTAGTCAAGTTGCACAGTCAAAGGAAATAGCTAAGTTTTTATTTAGAGGTGTAGAAATTGCAAGAAAGCATTGTGATGTTTTTGGAACTATCCTTAGAGAGGATTACCTTCCAGTACCTATGTCATGGGATTCAGATGTAACTGAGTCTACCGCTTTTACTTTTTCAGATAAACTTATGATGTTCTATACTACAGCCCTTGTTGCCCTAAGTATTGGATTTTATGGTACTAGTATGGCAATGAGTCCTAGAAGGGATATTGGTCTGCATTATGTAAGGCTTACTGCTGAAATAGCTCTGTATGCTGAGGATGGGGCTAATATCATGATCAAAAATGGATGGCTAGAACAACCTCCTATGGCTCCTGATAGGGACGAATTAATAAAAAAATAGAATCAATTATAATCCATATTCAAGTCCTTCTGTATAAAAACAGAAATTTCACCCATTAGTGGTTAGTGTTGATTTTATTTAATGTGAAAAAACATGTGCGTCTCTTGGATCTGACATAATGCGAACAGTGCCAGGCACTGTTCGCTATGTCCGTTTTGAATAATTAATTTTCAGTTGCTGTATTCCCCATTGCAATAGAAATTCTATTCCAATTGTTGATTTGGTTAATTATTATTACAAGGTCTACATATTGTCTCTCGTCATAATGTTTACGTACTCGTTGATAAAGATCATCTGGCACACGTTTTGTTGGGATTAATGTTACGTATTCTGCCAACTCCAATGCTACTTTTTCTGCATCTGTGTAAAATGTGCACTCTCTCCAAGCACTAACACAATATAAACGTTGTTCCGTTTCTCCCATTTTTCTAGCATCAGCCGAATGCATGTTAAGGCAATAGGCACAACCATTTATTTGAGAAACTCGAATTTTTATAAGTTCACGAAGTTTACGGTCAATACCTGTAGTTTTCGCATACTTCTCCATTTCCATCATAATTTTAAGTGCCTCTGGTGCTACATTGTAATAATCAACCCGTTGTTCCATCTTATTTCCTCCTTCAATCTCTTTTCTTATTTAAGAGTCTGTTCCATAATTTCGCTGTCTAGAATTTATTCTTTATAACTTTTGAATAAATGGGTAAAAGCCTGCAAACTTACCGAAGAGTATCACCTACGTCTATGTGTGCGTTAATGATAAGTGTTATGTTCATTTTTTATTCTCCTTTTCAAAATGAAACCCAACAATTAAAGACTAAGTTAATCGACAATTAACATTGTCTATAATACGCACTATAATTAGTTTTGTCAAATGAATATCATTTGCCTAAAATGAGACGTCTTTTATTTGACTTAAACTGTAAATACTCCTATGATACAAATTGATAACCCTCAAAACAAAAGCAGGTGAGTTTATTTGCAGTATAGTGTCGGAGTTGAGTATGCTTTACATTGTCTGGTTTATTTAATTGATGTTCCCTCCAACGAAAGTATTGGGATTAAGGATTTGGCAGAGTTCCAAGGACTTCCTGAGACATTTCTGTCAAAGGTTTTCGGCAAATTATCTAAAGCTGGAATTGTAAGTTCTGTTCCTGGGGTCAAAGGAGGATATAGATTATCTAAATCTCCTGAAGATATTTCCTTTTGGGATGTAGTTGAAGCGGTCGAAGGTTCTAAGCCTATTTTTCAATGTAAAAACATTAAAGACAATGGGTATTTATATAGAGAGAATTGCTGTTCGGCTCCATCCTTTTGCACCATCAATTTAGTTATGCTCTCTGCTGAAGAAAAGATGCGTGATGAATTACGTAGTAAATCACTTGCATGGCTAAATGACGAACTTGGTAGTGTCTTATCCAAACAAATACGTGAAGATACACGGAAATATTTTTCGAAAAGTAATACATAAAACAAACCTCTCATGAAATTCCTTTATTCAAATGAATTCAGAGAGGTTTTTTCTATGGAATTATTTATAAAAATTATACTTAAATAACATTCGTTCCCTTAATGTTATTTTTTAAGATTATGCGTGATAGCTAGACCGGGGTTCTATACATGTTGAATACTAATGCTACTCGAATCGTATAGTGTGAAAGTGAATGGGTTGATATTGAAAAGCTTCATTTATCCTTGGAATTAGGATAAGTCCATTTAATGGAACTGAACTCTCCATGAGGATGGCTCTCTAATTGAAACTTCCTATATTCATATACTAGTTCTGGAAGCGATAATTCATATAGTTTCTTATCATCTTTATGATATACATTAAAGAAAATCAACTTATTTATTATGTTTTTACGTTTTTTTTCGATACCTTCCTGAAAGAATTTCCCCATCTGAATCACTCCTCCTTATTATTTATATAGTCTTCTAACATACCTTTTTACATTATTGGCAACATCATATAACCTGTTGTGAATGATTAAGTGATTTTAGAGTGAACATGGAACCCTTCACGTTTTGCAACCAATACTAAAGGCTCTAAAACAAATGCCATTTTCGCATCTATTTTAGAGCCTTTGGTTGACCAATTAGCTCATATACTATTCATAGTCATCTTTTATTAATTATAGAATTACAAAATTATTCGAAAACTAAGATTTATCCTATTGAAAATCCTGTTTAATCAAAAGCGAATTCATCCTTCACCCGATATTGAAAGAAATGAATTCTTTCTGCAATAGCAATAGTTGATCTGCAGCTTGTTTCATGTCTTTGAATGTTTAACACTTGATCAAGACATACTGTATAAAATTCACATATTAAACTGTCTATTATTCGACAGTTACTGTACTTTCTCTGATTTCAATTGTTTCTTCAATTGTAATAGCATCTTTGACAGACTGTACCATTGCACAATTTTTCGATGAGACTTTTAGTGACTTTTGAAGTTGATCTAGATTTAAACTTTTTCCTTCTATTATGAAGTGAAGTCTAATTTTTGTTACTTTATTTGCTTTCTGTTCATCACGCTCTACAGAAGCGTCAATTTCAATCGTATCATATGAAATCCTTTTCTTATCGAGGACTGTTCGAAAAACGCTGCCACTGCAGCCTACAATAGAGGAAACAAATAACTGAAAGGGACGAAAGCCGATTTCTGAATTTCCTGAAACAGATAATTCACCAAATTCAAAGTTACCCCGAAAAGCTCCTGATTCAGAAAGCTTAAATTCCATTTACTCCCATCTCCTTTTACACATGATAAACAAATCCAGCATTAACTATTGGCTCTGTAATATTGTAATGTCGATTTGCTCACAAAATATCGGAACTACTAATTATAATGGAGTTCCTACATATTCAATCCCAATAATTAAAGATTATTTGCCCTACCGTTTCTGGCTTCCAATGAGCAATTTGTTCTAATTCTGCACGATTTAATTCAGTTTTCTTTATAAGCCCCTGATTTAAAGGAACATGTAGCTCTCCTGTACCTATTACTTGGTAGAAAGAAGAAAAAGGTTCATTAAGAACAGGTCGGTCGATGAAATGAATGTTTTCAAATTCAACAACCGAAGCAAAAGCAAGATAAGGATAATGTTCATTTAGCAAAATAAAAAACAGATTACCTAACATCTCAACTTGTGCATAATAAAAATTTGTTGGGTATTGCGGGGTTACGAAATCCATAACTTTTCCACGATTACGAGAGGCAAAGTCGAAGCATAACTGTTTAAATTGCTCCCCATCTACTTGTGGGGGCTTATTTAGCTTTGAATCATAAAAACCTGTTACTTCATTAGGAAGTTTCATCCTGTGTTCACCATCCGTTACACACTGAATTAGAAAAATAAACCACTAACTTTTAGGGGTCATTTCACTAATTGGTTTTGAACTACTTTTTTTATTAGAATGTGCGATCTTGGTACATCCTACTTTAGATGAACTTCAATATAATCCTTTTAGCTCTACTTTTTTATATAGTCATCCTTTAATAAGCCTAGAATAAAAGTTATTATTCATTTCTACATATTTTCTGCTTATTTACATCCAAAAAGCATATCGCCATAAACATTTTTTTATTGCCAAATACACTTGTATAATTTATAAAAATTTAATATTAAAGGTTACGTTCCTAATTTATCAGTCTATACTTGTCCAAACATCTCCGAATAAGCTAATTAATGAAAATGGAGAAGGAGATGTTTATATGAACAGAAATGAATTCGACAATTTTGGAAATCAAAATTACTATCGACGTTCAAAAACCAATAAAAGGAATGAAGAATTTGATCATGAATCTGAATCAAATTCAGAGCCCCAAATGAGTCATCCAAAGAGAGATCCTGGTAATGTTGGTGGAGTAAATGCGTCAACTTGTCAAAAGCTTGCAGATATTATTGGCGGTGAGGTAGTCACCGCCACTCCTGTTTGTGTTGTTATGCGACTTAGAGATATCAAAGCATCGATTTTAGGACGCCGTACCCGCTCCCCATTAGCACTTCCATTTATGTTATCGTTTGAAAATAATGGCCTTAACCTAGGCGAAACAGTACTTCTTCAAAAAGAAGTGAATCCAATGCTCGATGCATTACGAAGAAGAGGAATTATCGTAACAGCATTTCATAACCATTGGCTGTTTGAAGAACCACGGTTAATGTATATGCATTGGGAAAACGTTGGAATGGATCCATTTACATTTGCCAGAAATAGTATTGAAGCTGCAAAAGAAGCTGGGCTTTTTTAAATTGCAGTACTTTGACCTTCATTAGAAGGTCTTTTTTGTTTATCTAACTAAATAAATTATTCGGGAGGTAACTGAACCACAAAAGCTACAGTAAACACCTCGCCGTCCTTTTGGAATTGCCCCCATATTTTATAGATCCCACTTTCTGGAAAAGTAGTCTCGAATAAAGCATCGGGGCCACTGCCTTGATCTTCCAACGCATGAACATGTAAATAGCGCTCACCGTCCTCAGAAAATACCACTACATGCCCGATCGATCCTAAATAAGGTTCAAGGTCCGTAATAGGCTGATTTGTACCTTCATCATTTACGGTAAACTTTAGCGTCGTCTCTTTCCCTGCTTCAAGCGGAGAATCAAACGATAACGATACGTTCTTCCCATCAACTGACTTTTCGAGAATATCATCAACTGTAACAGCTTCTGTTTCTGCAGTCTCCCCTATTACTGTTACCCACTGCGTCTTCGTCATAGAACTAGCATCAGCTGGTTTGAAGTCTGCAGCCAGTCGATACTCTCCTCCAGCAGGGAACTCATTTATAATTTCAAAAACACCCTTGCCTTTGTATTCAGGATGAACATGATTAAAATACGATAAATCTTTGCTTACAATAATTAAATGCAGTAATTTTTCATGACTTATGTCAAAATCCTCAATCGGCTTCCCATTGTTTGTCATGTGAAGACGAATCAGCGTTTCCTTGTCGGAAGCTTGATTGTCATCAAGCTCCCATTCAACCTGTACATCTTCCGTTACTATCCGGTCACTCATTTGAATGTCTTTCTCTTCTTCCCAAGAAGCGTTCGTCCCACAGGCAGTGAGCAGAATTGATAATATTCCCGACAAAATGACCGTTAATAATACTCGTTTATTCATAACGTAACGCCTCGTTCAATGGAGTTTTGGCTGCTCTTCTTGATGGAGCAAAACTTGAAAATAAACTAATCAAGATTCCAAACAAGAAGATAATTAAGATAATGAGAGGTGAAACACCAAATTCAAAGGTTAAGGAATTGATTTCTACAAAACCTGAAGTAATGTAGATTAGAAGAATCCCAAATAAAATTCCAATGACCGTTGCTGCAAGACCGATCCCAAAGCCTTCCAGTAAAATCATTCCAATGATCTGCCTCCGGGTAACCCCTACTGCACGCATCATCGCTATTTCTCTGACCCGCTCCATGATATTAATCAGCAAAGTATTAGTAATCCCAATACCAGAGACAATAATCCCAAGGACAACAAGCGCGTTAATAATGCTAAAAGATTCTGTGATGGTACCGCCGATCATCGAAACCCAATCCTCAGGTCCCCACATTTCTTCAATCCTTTCACCAAATTGATCGTATATATTTTCTCTCAATTGAAGCGGACTCGTCTGCTCATCTTTAATTACCAAAATATTTCTCTCATATTTCACGCCAAAATTCTTTTTGAAATGCTCCTCTTGCATAAAGGCGCTATAACCGCTGTTTTTCATTGTGTCTACCACACCAGCAACTTTAAAGGATTTTTCCCCGTCTAGCGTTTCAAGAGAAATGCTTTCCCCAATGTTTCCTCCCCAGACTCCATAAGAAATCTGATCAAGGATGATTTCATTACTTTTTAAATTCTTGATGATTTCACTATGTGTGCCAATTGGAACTGAAAACAGTGGGAATTGATCGATCCATTCCGTCCCTACTCCAAATATTGGGAGCATCCGCTTTTCGCCTTCCATATTCCATACAATCCCTTGCATGGAATATGCAGCAGCATTTGCGACCCCTTCTGTCTGTTTGATCTTTTCAAGGTCCTCTTTTTCAATGTGGTGAAACATGATATCTAGGTTCCCGCCATAAGAATCGTGAATCACTCTTTCATAGGACTGTAAAATCGCTGAATTTAGAGAACTCATTAACACAATCATCGCAATCCCAAGAGAAAGAATAACTGAAGTCATGGAAGTACGACCAATATTGCGATTTAAATTTCGGATCGCCATGTCTCCTAAAAATCGGAAGGCTAGACGATAGATCCCTTTCAACAGAAAACTAAACAGTGTAAAAAGATAAGGAAATACCAAAACAATTCCAATCATCAGTGGGAGTACTAAAATCAGATGCTTAATAAAAAAGCTTGATAATATGAGGAGAACGCCAATCATTCCAAACCACTTGTTTTTAACATTTGCTTTTGCTTTGTTCTCTTTTAATGTTTCAATTACACTTACCTTGCCAACCTGATAAATTGGATACCAAGAGGCAAGAATCGGAATAAGTAATCCAGCCATAACGGATACGATTAAACCAGTTGTAAGCATCATACCACTGTTGCTTTGGACACCATAAATCATGAAAATAAGTGTCTTTAATCCGAGCGCAAGACCGTACCCAACCAAGAGCCCAAAAACCGTTCCGATAATGGCAAGAAGGAAAATTTCCGTTAGCACCATGGACTGCAGCTGTCCAGGGGTATAACCAATTGTCTTCAATACAGCAAATTCACTTTTTCTTTCTTTAATGCTTACATATAGTGAATTAAAAATGATAAAGGCACTAAGTGCGATTCCTAGGAAACCAGCCAGATAGAGGGCTAAAAAGAATGTATTCAGATCTTTAAATACAGTGTCAAAATTAACAACGATAGGCTGCATATAAATCCCGCTATTACTTTTAACGACATGATTCAATTCTTGCTCTACCGTATCCAATTGATTTGGATTTTCTGCTTTCACCTGGATCGCTTGGATCTTCCCGTTTAAATCAAACCAATTTTGAACAATTGGCAGTGGAACCGCTACCGCCCAGTGGTGGTATTTGGCCATATTCCAGCTGGAAGGCCCCATTAAGTCTTTTGCGTATTGAACAATGGCCGTTACTTTAATCTTTTTTACGCCACTGTCTGTATCAAAAGAAATCGTATCGCCAACTTCGGAGCCCCATACCTTTGCAGTTCTATCCGTAATGACTGCTCCGCCTGCATTTAAATCACCTTCCATGACTTTAAAGCCAGTAACCGGTGTATTAAGCTGACTATAGCCAGTGATCATGACTCTTTTTTGAATTTCAGAAATCCCTTTTTCTTCTGTAATAAGCTTCGTACTTTCCTTTAACAACGAGATAGCTGTATAATCCGGACTCGAGGACATCCTTTTGTGAATATCCTCTGAAAAATAAGCTTCAGTTCCTGCAATATTAAAATCTGCCTTTCCAAAGGCTTCCTTTAAGTAAATGGGAAAGGCCTTTTCAGCTGTATCCACAGCCGCAATGACTCCAAATGTAGAGGCAACCCCTATCACGATCGACATAATCGTGAGAAACGTCCGCATCTTCCGCCGCATTAGATTACGCCATGCGATTAGCCATTGTTTCATGTCGGTTTCCTCCTTTATTTTCATCTGTCACAACTACACCGTCTCTTACAAGGATGATTCTATCTGCCACTTGTGCGGCATGTGGATCATGTGTCACCATAACCACTGTCATTTTTTCTTCTTTATTTAACTCTGATAATAGCTTTAAGATATCTTCTCCATTTTTTTGATCGAGATTTCCGGTAGGTTCATCTGCTAAAATTAAACTTGGCTTCATCGCTAACGCCCGAGCAATCGCTACCCGCTGTTGTTGGCCGCCGCTTAACTGGGAAGGGAATGCTGACTCTTTTTCTTGTAGGTTTACATCTGATAACAGTTTTTGTACAACTGATTTTATTTCCTCCTTTTTCGCGTTATTAGCAGAAAGTGCAAGGGCAATATTTTCTCCAACCGTCATCATCGGTAAAAGCTGATAGTTTTGAAAAATAAAGCCAACCTTTGTACGTCGGAATAAGGTACGTTGTTTTTCATTTAAATGGTTTAATTCAATCCCATCCACTTCGATATTTCCAGACGTCGGAAGATCCAGTCCGCCTATCAGTTGTAATAGCGTGCTCTTTCCAGATCCACTCGGCCCCATAATGGCAACAAACTCACCTTTACTTACCTGGATAGTCGTATTCTTTAACGCAAAGAAATCTCCTGACTCTAACGCATATACTTTTGAAACATCCGAAACTGAAATCATATGTTCTTCCCTCCAAATGATATAAGTCATTTTCCATAGGTTATTGATTTTCTATATTCTCATTGTACTGAGTACCCCCCCTTATCAAACCGCACTCTTTTTGGAGGAACCCCGCACAATTTCATGAAACAAACCGCATGTAATTTGGGAAATGACCGCAGGAATTTGCGGGTGCCCGAAAAACGTTTGCGAATAGGAGCAAATTGTACATCCAAATGTATGACCAATTTTAGACAGGAGATTGAGCTTAATACGAAGCAAACTTGTTTTTAGAAGTAAAATTAGAGTTTTACGCTAAAATGAATTTTAGATTGCAAAATGATGTTCTTAACTAACGTAAGCAGTATAGTTCAGGAACCTTGAACTTGTCAGAAGTATATAGATAAATGAGTTGATTTTCTTATGAGGGGGGAATTCTAAGTGTATCAAGATTTTTCTTATGGCAACCAGGTACCTATGCATAGACAAAGGATTACAATGCAACAAGCCCAAGAAATAGCTCTTCAAAGGGTACCAGGGAAAGTTATGCATGTGGATATGGATTTAGAAAATGGTGTTTTAGTTTATGAGGTATTTATTATGACACCACAAGGCATGATATTTGAAGTAGAGATACTCGCAAAAAACGGTAAAATCTTAAAAATTGACCAAGAAAATGATCATGACTAAAATAAGCTATTCCTAGAACCGGAGCATTAATTAAGTTAGGATAATAAATTATAAAAAAACGCTCAGATTTAAAACTGAGCGTTTTTGCTTGCTATTTACATTACCAATTTGGTATTTATTATTTTGCATTCCATTTGGTCAATTAGGATCATTCACTATTGCTCAATCTTTAAATTAGGTATATTGAAATTTTTACGATCAAGAATCGTTTTTTTCTTCCCATTAAGTGTCTTTTCAAGAAAATCTACAATTACTCTATTAGTTACTTCATAAATCGGCTCTGGATTCGCAGGAAATATACTGTCATTATCATACATTGTTCCGGAAAGATAAGGTCTTAATAAAGGCATATCGGTGAAGCTATTGTGTATAGCACCGCCGTATATGGTAATATCATAGGCTGGACCTGTAACTACTTGTTTGTATCTGTCATTATATACATGGAACATCTCTCTTAATTCTTGCTCCGTCTGTGGGTCTAGTCCTGGCGGCAGTGGCTGTTCCACTTTTCCCGTTAAGAACATCTCTGACATTTCCGTTTTAATAAAGGCAAACGGCTTTGTCATTGTTTCTGTGTCAGTAAGACCCATAAACGACCCATCAATATTAATGGCTGATTTAATTTTAGGTTCAACCTGCAAAGCACGCGCTGCTGCAGCTCCACCCATTGAATGCCCTACTGCCGCAATGTTTTTTAAGTCTAGTTTGTTCTTAAAGATCTTATCCTTTTTATTCAAGGTACCCAGCTTCTTAATAACAAATTGTATATCCTTTACCCAGATATTATTGACGTAATCATCGTATTCTTCGAGCTGCGGGATGCTATTTCCAGGTAAAAATTGAGAAGCAGTTGGGATAAACCGCCCATCTTGAAATTCAGTGCCGAAGCTAAAGTGAGAGTGGTCAATACTGACTACAATGAATCCTTGACTTGCCAGTTCACGTGTCAGCCATTGATAATTCCAATTGCTCACACCCAGACCATGTGAAAACAAGACAACAGGATAGATTTTTTCCTTAGTAGATAATCGTCCATCCTTATACACTTGTGTATTGATATCATTCACATCAGCAAAAAGTTCACCAAAGCTAAAAGTGGAAATGATCTGATTGATCCCCTTCTCGGTCATTGGAAGATAGGGCTCCTTTTTCTTTCCTTTACTGCTAGCTTTATCGGACGGATACCATACTTGAACCTTAAGTTCCCTCTTGTTCTTCGGGTCAAGCAAGTCTTTTCTGGAAGTGTCTACCCAATCATAGGTGGTAGATCCAACTTTGTACTCTCCTGTCGTTTTCGGTAAGTTTACTAGAGCCTGTTCCGACTTAATGGAAGTTTCAATGGGTACCTCCTTTCCATTGCCCTCTTGGGCACTTGCTGAAATGGCACCCGTAAGTAATGTAATTGCCGTTAAGGTACTGATCATTAGTTTTTTCATTTCTTATTCCCCCATTTATCAATTTGTTTGTTCATATGAACCAATACTACAAATCTTTGATTAACAATCAGGATGGCATGATTCTTAGATACCTAGCCAAATTGTTTCGTTGTTTTCTATAATCACATTGTACTAAGGTTCGCCCCTACTCAAACCGCACACTTATGAAGGACCCCCGCACGATTTATTGAAAAGCACCCCACTATTTTTCGAGAACCACCGAAAGATCTTTGCGGTGCTTCAAACAATATTGAATGACAACAAAAAAACCACCAAGGGGGACCTCCCTGGTGGTTCTAATCCTATTAGTCATTATTTCAGTTCTTCCTCTGGAATCAATCCAAGCTTTTTTGCCTTAGCAAGCGTATCAACCCTCGTTCGAACACCAAACTTTTGATAAAGAGTGGTTAAACTGTACTCTAACGATCGTTGACTCATGGCCATTGAGGAGGCGATTTCCTTCGTGCTTTTTCCCTTTGAAAGCTCTAAAAGGATTTTTTCTTCGTTAGTGGTTAGGACGACTTTTTCATTTGAATTGGAATTGTCAGAAATGACGCCCGGCCTTCTTAGTTCTCTAACCAATGAAAGCGGAAGAACGACCTGCTGCCTTAAGGCACATCGAATCCCCATAACTAACTCATCCCTCGAGGATGTCTTTGATAGAAATCCAGCAACACCTGCATCCACTAGCAGATTAAAATGAGGCTTGATATCAAATCCAGTATAAATTAACACAGTCAGATCCGGATTATAGGCCAACGCTTGTTTGGCTAATTCGAGGCCATTTAAGTGTGGCATGTACAAATCAAACAGCAAGACATCATAATGATTTAGTTTGATTCGATTCATCGCATTCAACGAGCTGTTTTCAACCGTTATCTTAAAATCGGGTTCTTGTTCCAAAAGCATTTTGGTCCCTTCGATAATAGATAAATGGTCATCTACAATCAGAATATTAACCATCACACGAAGCTCCTTTCAAGCTTAATGGGGAATTCCAAAATAGCTTCTCCCCCTATGCCCTTCTTCGGGAGAATATGAAGCTCCCCACCTAGACTTTGCGCTCTTTGGCTTACGGTTGTTAATCGTATATTTCCCGTTTCAGGACTCTCCTCTATCCCATCATCATTATAGACTATTCGTAGTCGTTCTTTATCATGATAAAGATGAAATGTAATCGTCTTGGCTTTGGAGAAGTCTTCTGCATAATGAAGCAATTCCTGAACGATTCGGTAAATTCCAATGGTTTGTTCCTCACTTAACCAAGGCTCCGAGATAGCCTCTGATGTAAAAAGTATTTTATAGGTGGACGTAAGCTGAATGTGCTCAAACAAGTTTTCCAAGGATTGTTCCAGACCTAATTCCCGTAAAAGTGGGGGCCGCAGGTTATTACACGTCGCACGGATGGCATGAATGATATCCAATAATCCTTGTTCAATATCGATTAGCTTCGCTTTCGTTTCACCTTCTATTTCCTTCTGGTTTAGCAGGGATTCTACTCTTCTATATAATTCAATTTGATCCTGCAAGACGGTATCATGTAAATCCGTTGATAAGGTTAATCGCTGCTGCTCTTGCAGATTAAACATCAATCGCAGCACCCATTGAGGGGATTCCCTACTCTGTGAAGCTGTTTCTAGCTGCTCCATTAAGTTTTCTATCATATTTATATTCTCAAAAATCATCATGGAATGGTGTGCGAGTGTTTCCAGCCAAATGGACTCCATCGGTTCTTGAATAGAACTTGCAGCTAGTGAGAGGATGAAAGGACGCCGCTGTCGCTCTCCCAATTTAATGTAAACCCTGTCGGATATCCTCACCAATTTCCCGTTTACGATTGTTCCTTCCTCTTTCGGCTCACTACCTGCATTTTCTGGAAATGATTTCATAATCATAGGATTCGAACTTGGCAGAATAGTTACCAGCTCTTTCACCATTCTCTCCTCTAATTCAGCTAGTTTCATAACTGAAATAAGGTCCTGCGAAAAGTTCTTAAGACTATTTTGTAGCTCTTCATGGCGATTTTTGTGGTATGCAAGCTCCATTTCCATTAGCTTTCGGTCTGTAATATCCCTAGTCGAAACGACTTGAAGATAATTCTCTGTATCAGGGAGCGGGGTGGTTTTACACTCACAATACCGCACTTCTCCATTCTTTTTCACAAGTCGATACTCCGAGGAATTCGTTTGTTTTGAAGCAAGTAAATTTTTGTGCCTTTGGATCATATAGTCCCGATCATCAGGGTGAACCATAAAAAAGGTATCTCGATTTATAAGTTCCTCATGGCTATAACCGGTATACTCGTATGCATTTGGGGTAATATAAACAATGTGACGATTTCGATCCACAATCATAATGATATCACTTGTATGATTCAGGATCGTTTGAAATAATTGCTGGTCGTTATTCATAGTAATCACCACCTGTGTTTTCATTCTATTCTTAGTTTACCTGATTCTAAATCAAGCGAACCGCAAGAATCTTGCGTGCTTGGATTTCTGTCTTATTTGAAAAACTTCTTTCCTTTTCATCCTCTAAACATAATCTTTTTAAAAGCCTCTTCTAACTAAACTGAATTTGTTTTATCATACTCGTAAACTTACCAGTAAAAACCGCAAAACAGCTGCTTCCTACCGCAAAGATTTTGTTACCTTCCACTTATAATAAAATGAAGAGCTTGGAAACCTATCCTTCTTGACATATTACAAGCTCTATTTTTGTATTATTCAAAAAATATGTTTGGTGGCTGCTTTTTTTTACTCTATATCTGTAAGCCCGTACCTCAACCAATAATGGGTATTTGCAAGGTAATCTGCAGTCCATTTCCAGGCCGCGAATGATACTCAATCGTTCCGTTTAAGCTTCGAATTCTCTCTCCCATACCTGATAGACCCATACTATTAAAAGAAGGTCTCAAATTTCCAGCATCTAACCCAATGCCGTCATCTGTATAGGTAAGATGCAGGGCTTCATCTGATCGGTATAGATGAAAATGTAGATGAGCAGCTTGGGAATGTTTCGTTGCGTTGTTTAGCAGCTCCTGAGCGATACGATATAGACCAATGGTTACTTCTTCATTAAGACCCTCTATATTTTCTGTGGTAAATGTGATGGTAAAAGTTGAGGAAGCTTGAGTATCATGAAATAACTGCTCTAAAGCACGAATCAGTCCTAATTCTTTTAATAGTGGTGGACGAAGCTCATGACAGGTCACTTGAATTTGATGAATCGTGTCCGTTAGTCCTTGTAAAATCCCCTTCAGTTGAAGAGCCAGTTCATCATCAATTTGTTTATCCTTTACCATGGTTTCCAAACGTTTCAATAACGACATTTGATCCTGTAAAACCGTGTCATGTAAATCACTGGATAATTCCATTCTCTGTTTCTCTGACAAATGAAACAGTAATTTAATGATCCATTGGGGTCTTTCCACTTTTTTAAGAGCAGTATCCAATTGAACCATAAGACTTTCTATCATCGTTAAGCTTTCAAATACCATACTGGTGTAATGAACCAATGTCTCAAACCAGATACGATCCATTGATTCTTTAATGGAAGCTGCCATAATCGTAAGAATATAGGCCTGTTCCTTATGGTCACCAAGTAAAACATGAATCTGCTTGTCATCAACCTGAAGTTTACCAACGGTTAATAGTGGCATATATAAAAGCAGCCCTGTAGTAAAATCACCTTCAAACCTAAGCGTTTCACGATTATAGACAACGATTTTTGGATGAGAATCTGGAATAACGGTCGTAAGCTCCTTCATAAGCCTCGCTTTAAGGTCTTCTATCCTCCTAACAGAGGATAAATTCTGTGAATAGTGCTTTAATTTATTTTGAAGCTCTTGATAACGGTTCTTTCGATTCTCGAGTTCCAGCTCCATCCTTTTCCTAGATGTAATATCTCTAATGGAAACAACCACAAGATTGTCCGGATGATTGGGCATCGGCATGACCCTTGATTCAAAATATCTTATTTCTCCATTTTTATGAAAGACGCGATATTCATCAACCATAGATTCTTTTGTCATGGCTTCCCTATGTGAAGCCATCAGTTTATCACGATCTTCAGGATAGACAGGGTCAAAGGCATTTTTCCCAACGAATTCCTCAGGACGATAGCCTAATATGGATTCGAGGGATGGAGTACAAAATTTTACGATTTGATTTTTGTCAACGATGAGAAGGATATCGAGTGTATGCTTTGCAATCGTTTCAAACTCCCAGTTTATGTGGTCTGTATTTTCCAAATTTTCACCGCCTATTTGGGTCAATTCCTCTATCTTACATTTTACAAGCTAAAGCTAAAAAGTGAATAGAAAATTCTGACTAATTACTATATATAATATTCCCAATCATTAAAAATTCAAGAATTGTAAAGTAATGAACTGGTATTTTTAAATTTGAATATTTGAATGGAAGGTTTATCCCACTTTTAACGGGGGGAAACTTGGAGATGAAATGAAAAATCCTAGGAAGCATCCAATTAAATTGCCAATCGATTTACCCCTTTATCCAATACTTTTACACGTGGGTGTCGTCAGGAAAGTGCAGATTAAAAGCGTAAGGATTTTCAAAGAAAAATAGCCTAATCCTCGTATTTTTAGCGAGGAATTAGGCTGATCATCTTCCACAAACGCCCGATTACTGAAGATTGAAAAAATGAATAAGAGTTTCAACAATTGCTCTTTCTATCCGCTAATGTTGCCAGTTAGCGAAAGAAAGAGCTGAATGTACGGTGACTCAACCCTCAAGATCGTAGGCGATAGGATGGCGTGGCTGGTAAATTGAGAGATCAGCGCCACTTGGAAGCTTGATGGAGATGAGACGACCCCAACCCTGCTCGCTGATTGGCTTCGAGATCGTGATTCCCTTAGCAGTTAATTCTGTGATTGTCTTCTCGATATCGTCGCACATCAAGTAAAACTCGTGTTTATCAGGGCCTTCTGTAGGATGCACGGCGATTTCAGCAGGAGGCAGTTTGAAGATTAGCCAACCCTCGCCGGCGTCAACCCCAGCCAACCCGAGTACATCGCGGATGAATACCCGGTCTGCCTCCGCGTTTGTACTGTAGAGAATAATGTGTGCTGCATTGATCATGATTCTTCTTCATTCTCCTTTCCTTCGACTGTTTCGTTTATCGATACTTTGCTCTTTTTGAGTGTGTCTAATACTTTATTTTTGATCGACCACTTTATTTTCCTTCAACATAACGGTTTCCGAGACTGAACCATCTCGAATAGTACGATTCGATTTTGTTTGAGATTTCCCCTCCAAATATTGTAATAAAACAAAGCGAACAGTGCCAGGCACTGTTCGCTTTCCTTAATTGTGGAACATCTTGTGAAACAAGAATATTCGGGTGGTACCTGGCACCTACTTAATGCTTTTGCTTCTCTTCCTTTTTTCGGTGCTTCTCTTCATTTTTTTTCAATTTATGTTCTTCTTTTCTGAATTTCTCTTCTCCTCTATTTCCGCCATTATTAGGAGAAACGATAACATTGTCGTTCTTAGGTGGTGGTGGAACCTCTGCAGAATCTATTCCTTTGATATAAAGTTCATTATTCACTGTATAAACACTATCCGGTTGTTGAAAATTTGCTGTGTCCGTTCCGAGTGCTTCCATCATTGCTTTAAACATTACCTGTGAGATTTTCGTCGTATCTCCACTCATATAGTTACCCTGTCCGTTTTGAGCGTAACCCGTCCAGACAGCCATAGTGTATTGAGGGGTATACCCTGCAAACCAGCTATCATTTGTAGCAGTGTCTGGGTATCCATATTTTGCTCGAGTCTTTTCATCAAAATTGGTTGTACCTGTTTTCCCGGCTACATCCAGTCCGGGAACATTTGCAGTTGTTCCTGTCCCAGCATCTACGACTGTGCGTAACATATCCGTTACCATATAGGCAGTGTAATCCTGCATCACACGTTTTGATTTATCCGCAAAATTAACGACTGCGCCATCCGACAAAATAACCTTTTGGACGAAATGCGGTTTATTGTATAGACCGTTGTTCCCGAAAGCACTATAGCTCCCTGCCATGTCTAAAGGACTAACGGCATTGCTACCGATCGAGTAGGATTCATGCACTTCATTATTTTTAAACGTAATGCCAAGTTGTTCTGCAAAAGTCTTAGCCTTATCCATCCCAACTTCTCTCAATGTGAGCAATGCTGGGATATTGTATGAATTTTGCAATGCCGTCCGTATTGTCAGCATTCCATGATATTGATGATCCCAGTTGGAAATGGGCTGACCCGTTGAATAAGTTGTCTCCTGGTCATTGATCAAATGAGCAGTGGACCATTTTAGGTTTTCAATCGCTGGTCCATAATCAAAAATTGGCTTAAAGGCTGAACCTGGCTGACGTTTGATATCGACGGCAAAGTTGTGACCTAAAAATTGAGCTTTATAGTCATTCCGCCCACTCCCAATTGCCCTGACTTCACCCGTTTTGGTATCCAATAAAACGAAGGCTCCCTGAAAATTCTCATCCGGATAGGCAATGATTTCACTGGTATTCATCATTTTGTCCGCATAGTCCTGTGCTTGAGGATCCAGGGTTGTATAAATCGACAATCCGTCCTTGCTAATGTCCACATCCTTTAGTTTTCCCTTTACCTCTTTCACAGCTGCATCCAAAAATGCTTCATAAGGCATACTTTGCTCTGTGTTTTTTGCTACAAGTCCCTCTGTTACAGGAACCTTTTCCGCTTCCTTCATTTGATCTTCCGTGATATATCCATCTCGAAGCATCGAGCTTAATACGATGTGACGGCGCTTCGTGGCTGCTTCTTTGTTTTCCGGTATAGTTGGATCATAATTGTTCGGACTCTGTGTTAGTCCGGCTATCATCGCCGCCTGCGCAAGCGTCATTTGTTTCAAATCATCGGACTCAATACCGTAGTAATTCTTCGCTGCTGCAGCCACTCCGTAAGAGCCGTTTCCAAGGTAGATTTTATTTAAATACATCATTAAAATGTCGTGCTTTGAATATTTTTTTTCCAACTGATACGCTAAGTCCCATTCTTGCACTTTACGTTTCAGTGTTTTCTCTGGAGACAAAATAGAATTTTTAATGACTTGCTGTGTAATCGTACTTCCACCCTGAGATCCGAAATCTCCGGTTACGTTCACGAAAATCGCCTTGGCTGTCCTTTTGAGGTCGATCCCAAAATGTTCGTAAAAATGGGAATCCTCAGTGGCAATAAAGGCCTGTTCCAACACTTTTGGCACTTGATCGTACGCCACTTTTGTCCGTTTTTCCTTGCCGTATTCATAAAGGAAGTTTCCGTCTTTATCATAAAATTTAGTAGAAAGCGGATCTATTAGCTTCGAAGATTCTAAGGTAGGTGTACCCTTAATCATGGAAGCAAACGTAATGGCTCCTGCTCCTGCTGAAACAAGACCAAGTACTAAACAGACAATGACCATTTTTTTAAACAACGATCCTTTTTTCAATATACCAATACTTCTTTGTTTCTTTTGGTTTGTTTTTTTCGCTTTATTTCGTTCCTCACGAGTTTGATATGCTTCTTCTGACATTCATATTCTCTCCCATTTAAAGATAATTCTAGTTACTATAAGTTAAAAAGCCTCAGTTGATATTATCGTTTCATGAGATTACATTTTGGGTCAGCTTTTTCATGAACCCCTATATAACGGATGGACGAACAATCGATCCAATCATCCCTATGGTCACCTTTCATAAGAAAGTATTTGCGCTGTTCAATCTTTTCTACTATTTCTTGTATTACTTGTTCCTTACTAATATCTGCCTCTTTCATTATTCTTTCTCGTTTAATATCATTCTCTAACGTATAACAAACGATAAATTCCTTCATACTAACTCCTTTATTTAAAACATTACAAAGTTGCTCAAGCTCTACCAATCTACAGTTGGATATTAATTAACTTGAGCCCATTATATAGATTCGTAACCACTCCTCACTTTATGGGGGTATATGCGGAAATATTTTTTTACAAAAATAAAAAAGAGCTGCCACAGTAGCATACCTATTCAATAAACCTACTCTATAGGTTACGTGTATTTTTCACAAACTTACATTATTTAAACAAAGTTGTAGTGTGTTAATTGGGTTGATAGTAGGTTAGTAACAGAGATAAGTTGAAATAAACGGAGATTTTTCGGTTATACTGTATATTAGAGCTCGGTTCGGGGTAGATAAGCGGAGGTTTTCCGATTAAGCTAAACAAAATGACCCACTTTTACGTTTTTCGAGTCAATAATCGGAATCCTTCCGTCTATTTGAGCTATTTTCAGTGTGAATTCCTAAATAAGAGAAATTTCTCCGCTTATCTATCAAACTCGATTTAGCGTCTAATGAACTTGTCCAGCAGCTCCTTTAATTAAACAAGAAAACATAGTAAAGACAAAAGTTTTACATGTAATCGGAACTACTGTATATTCGGTTATGAATTCCTATATGAAACCTTAAAAAGTGTAACCCATCTTTTTTCACTTGATTCACCACATTCCTCGGCAACGTAAGTGAGGCATGTATTTCAGTATGGGAAATCAAAAAAAAATCTTCCAAGGCGGAAGATTTTTCTTTTTTAATCAATAACATAGCACCCATTATTCTTGCTTTTCATTAATACATTCTCTTCGGGACAGTTGACTGTCTCCTAATCTGTATTTTTTAACAACAGTATTTCTTTTTGAGTCAAGCCAGTCAATTCCATGATTTCATCAATGGACTTACCATTGTTTAACATATTTTTGGCAACTAAATTTATGCCTTCCCCTATGCCTTCTGCTCGTCCTTCTGCTCGTCCTTCTGCTAGCCCTTTTGCTCGCCCTTCTGCTAAACCTTCTGCTAAACCTTCTTCTCGAGCGGCTTTTCGTTCGCCTCTTACTAAGGATAATTGATCCCGTAAAAATTTTAATCTTGACTCATACAGTATTTTATTTTCTTTATTACTGCTTAACGTTTCCCATTCAATTAAGGCTTCGCGAATTTCTTGTTCATTCATCGCAAATTCCTCCAATTCTGGAATCATTTCTTGATTAACGGTTTTATTTTCATGATTGGCTGCCGTCAACATCATTAGCCATGGGTATTCCGAAGATCGATTTTGTTTCATTTCTCGTTTGTATTTTTTCCATTTTAACATAAATTGTGAAAGATCAAGAACATGAAATTCTAAATGTTGGCACCAGTGAAAGTGTTCTTGAACTTCCATTAGCTTGAATTCATTATGAAAGCTGTCTGTTTCTTGAGGGAATAGAGGGTAATTTAAGATGGAAATCATGATTGTTGGGACTAATTTAGAATATTCATCACCAGACCCGATCGAAGAAGAGTATAGTTTAGACCAATAGTAAAGAACTCGTTCTGGAAAATCAGGTGCTTTCGTATTTGAATTTCCACATTAATTCTTTCACCATTTGATATAGACACAAGTACATCCAGTTTACTCGTGCCGTCATATTCTTCTTTTATTCGTTCTGTGTTTTAGTAATGCACATCAATGATCATCTCATCTTTCCGTTTGAGTATGTTGTTTAAGAATGCGATTGTAATTGACTTTCTGCGAGGGTCTCCAAAAAACTACTTAAACATGAAATCCATTTTTAAGTCGAGGTATTCTTTTGTCATATTGGGGATTCCTTTCGAGGTTTTTAGTAAAGAAAGGAGAATCAAGATTAAATGCTATGAAGGTACAAGTACATTATATCATTTTGTTTAAAAATTGATTTATAACTACCTACTATTCACAGAATGTTTATAATTAAACAAAAAGGGCAGGGTATCCTACTATATTTCATGCAGGAAATTCAAGATTTTTTGCTGACTAGTTCTCTATTCTAGAATTTTTATTGATTGACTAGCATTTACTATCATAGTCTGACTTTTTACAGTTTCCAAACATGAAAAACCCCCTAAATGGTAAAATGGGACCATAGGGGGTTTTTGTGAGAAAACGATTCGGGACCATTGAAAACAGTGGATTTTTCAGTGACCTCGAACGGTTCCCTTATTCCTTATTCCTTATTTCGCAAAGACATGGTTTCCAATTGTTTGTACGACTTCACGGCTGCGAATCCAAGTATCTGTTGCAATCTCTGGGTTATAGAAGTAAATAGAGTCCTGTAAACGATCGTTTCTTGTTAATGCTTCTTCCACTGCTCGAACGGACTCCTCTGACGCAGGTTTGTTAATTGCACCGTTTTGGACTGGAGAAAAGGCATAGGCATCTCCGACTACTTGATTAATGACATTTGTCACTGTATCTGGAAACTCGGGTGACTCCACTCGATTTAAGACAACCGTCGCAACGGCTACTTTTCCTTCATAGGATTCACCTTTTGCTTCTGCCTCTACTAATCTAGCAAAATAGTCCTTTTCTTCATTAGAAAGAGAAATGGCCGGTTCCACTGTTTCCTCTTCTGTTACTTCTTCTATTGGCTCAATCGGCTGATCAGCTTTATTCTGCATAAGTGTTGACAATGGTACGCCGGCTGGCTGTGGTTCTGGTTTTTGCATAATTTCGTCTAGAACAATCAGATCAGTAGAAGGATCATTTTCAGTTTTCACACCATCCTGTTGACCTAATTCTAAAAGAGTGTCTGCATTGACAATATTTTCTTCGGCCGCAACCGTCGTATTATTTATCCCTATAATTGCAAATACAGCTGTACAAGCTGTAATGAATGTTTTCATGTAAGTGTTCTTCATGCGTGTACAACCTCCTAGTAAACTCGTATGCTATAACCCTAACATGAGCTTGTACACATGTGACAGAACGAGAAGGTTACATTTCTTTAGGCTTTCATGAACAACATTACAGCTGAGGTAAGTTTATGACATATTCCCTATGCTAATGTTACAATAGGACCATTTTTATATAATGGAGGAATATTTTGTCGTTTATTTTTCCTGATTATTCCTACCTACTTTTAAATCAAGATTTTTTAAAAATCACCACCGGCCAGTTAAGCTTGGGCAGAAAATAAAACGCCAGTAAATCATGGATTTAGATCAATGCTAAGTACTTTATTCATTCGGATAGAGATTCTGATAGGTTTCGACTGAATGTTTAATTAAATCCTTTAACACATTGATATCGATATCAGCTAATTTATTTACATAAATACAAGCCTTACCCTTTGTGTGTTTACCAAAGCTTTCTAATAATTCTTCTCTTTCCTTACTTTCATAGGCCAAATAAAGACTAATTTTCGCCTTTCTTGGTGAAAAACCCGCTAAAGGCGCATCCCCTTCATGTCCTGATGCATACTTATAGTGATAGCTACCAAAGCCTATAATACTAGGACCCCACATTTTTGCCTTGTAACCAGTTACCTCTTCAAAAATTTCTAATAACTGATAGGCATCTGCCTTCTTCTTCTCATTTTCCACACATTCAATAAACTCAATTACACTATTGTCAGTTTCTTTCGTCTTCGGTTCATACATAGATTTCCTCTCTCCTATTCACTCATTCATTATTTGTTTACATTATGGTCAGCAATTTTACATTCTAGAATACAAATCCAAATTCCTTCACCCCATACTCCCATCTTGAAGTACGGCACACCATAAGAACGTGAATAGTAGCCAATACACACAGCAATATCCAGTTTATTTTAAGGTGTTGTTCAATTAGATTGCCCTAAAATGCAAAATACGCAATAATTCGTATGATAGATAAGCGGAGAAATTTCTCTTATTTAGGAATTTACACTGAAAATAGCTCAAATAGACGGAAGGATTCCGACTATTGACATAAAAAAGGTATAAATGGGTCATTTTGCGTTGCTTAATCGGAAATCCTCCGTTTATATTCCCCAAACAGTGCCTTATTTTGCAGTCTAACCGGAAAATCTCCGTTTATTTTAATTATCGCTGGTTACCTACTTACAGTAAAACAACACAGCAGATTGGAAACGAATTAACATAGTAATCCCAATCCCACTCAGATAAAACCCTGCTCATAAATAAAATTGCTTCCAACTAACCCTTTATCGCTTTATCAACACGGATAATTCACCCTCAAAAACTTTTTCTTCCTTCTCATTGAATGTAGATAACAAGACAGTAAGGATCCCCGTATTATGTTTTGTTGCTTTCTTATCAAGAACCTCAACAATGATATGTAATTCATCCTCAGGATACACTGGCTTCATGAACTTAAGATTATTCATTCGTGTTCCAGCAATAATATCCTCGCCATATTTCCCTTCTTCAACCCACAGCTTAAATGAAATAGCTAACGTATGTATTCCAGAAGCAATGATTCCATTAAATCTTCCCTGATTAGCTTTTTCCTCATCTACATGCATATATTGAGGGTCAAATTCACCTGCAAACCTCATAATATTCTCTTTTGTTAATTTGTATGATTTCGTTGCGAACACCTGTCCAATTGTAAATTCATCAAACTTCATAAATACACCTCTATTTATTCGTTAATCACTACTTATTCTAAGTTTAACATCTGTAATTACTAGTTGGTAAAATTCTCTTATCATTTTCTGACAGAAAAATATAGAGAATGACTCGAAAAAGCATCCATACCCCTTTTAGAATCAACCTCTGAGTAAAACTACTTCAACTGGGCAGTATATGTTTGAGATGGTTTACTTTCCTAATTACCAAATTCCTATTAATAACAAGGAAGTGACTAAATGAATCAGGATAACGAACGCAATAACTTTGATGGAAATGCAGAAGAAAGTGGCAATATTCAAGCCGATAATGTTAATCAAGAAACCGATGATTATGGTGAAACAGCTGGAGCTTTAACTGATGCCGTCACGGGTGCTATGATTGGTTCTCAATATGGACTATTTGGTACGGTTATTGGCGGTCTTTCAGGCGCTGTTATTGGTAGTCAGATGGTAGATGGTGATGAAGGAGAAAACGATACAGCTTCCAACAATGGTGATGTGAGAGATAATAGTAACTCTATGGAATAAACTTTTCTATTGGTGCATTAGGGTTACCTAATGCCCGTTTTTTTGTAAAAAGGGCCAAGTCATAATTGATATGATTACCTAACTGCTGTTTGTCTCCCTATTCCAATTTCCTTTGTGAACACTTTTTAACATTTCCATAGTATCTAGTGTTTCTATATTATTAATAAAGTATGATTAGGATGTTCAATCTTACATTTTGGGAGGTAACAATAATGGAACCATCTAGAGATGAAAAAGCTATGCGATTACATGATATGCTTCAAGAAGCATTGAAACCAATGATCGATCAATTAGCAAAATTGGAACAAGAGATAAAAGCACTTCAAGAAGGCCAAGAAGAACTAAGAAAAATGGTAGCAGAAAAGAAAAATACATAATCCATTTTTAACTACCGTTTATTATATTTTTTGCTTGTCAAATACAAATATACCTTTTTAAAATTGGGCGATAGTTTTCGCATCAAAAAGGCAGTGTAGTTATCACACTGCCTTTTATGACTGATTAATGGTTATATATCACAACCAATTCCATCTCCATCACTGATTAACTAATATCCATAGAAGGCATCTTTTTTAATATTTCGTTTTGAAATATTATTATTTAGTAGATACGTAGAAATAGAATCTACCATTGACTTCGATCCTGCAATAAAGTAGTTGCCATCATTATTATTCAAGTTTGCAAACTTATCTATCTCTTGATGTAAGTTTTCCCTTGTATCGAGGTAAGTGACACTGATTGAAGTTTTGTTAGCAACTTCATCAAATTCATTTTTAAATAGATATGACTTTTTGCTATCTATATAAAGAAGTTTTATTTGTTTCTCTACTCCATTCCACTCTGCCTCTACTTGTTTTACCATTGAACGAAAAGGTGTTATTCCGATTCAGCCTGTTATTAAAAGTGAAGGATGGTTATCTTTTAAATAAAAACTACCTACTGGCCCACTCATTTTAACCTTCATACCCTGTTTTAACTCCAACATTGCTTTCTTAAAATCGCTTGGGTTATCACCAATACGCATTGTTAGTCTAACAACATTCTCAGCAGGTGCAGAGGACAAAGTAAATGGTTTTGTAGGATTTTTTATTTTCTTATGGGTAATGCTAAACAAACCATATTGCCCTGCTTTCCAAGTTAAATCGTTCTCTTTTTTAAAAAGAAAGGAATAAACACCATCTGACTCTTTGTAGCTTTCTATAAATAATAACTCTCTCTTTTTAAATATGGATAATGTATCTTGAAAAAAACTCATTCCTTTTTCCCCTTTATTGAAAAATTTCAAAAGAATAAAACAGATCACTTATTGGCAACTGTGGCCATTTGTGATCTGTTTGATGATGTCATTTATAAACAATCCATTTAGTAAGTAGGAGGATTCTTTCTTTATTTTCTAACAACAGGGATCCACATTTCACCATATACGGAGCCGTCTTGCTGTCCCATCACAACCGCTGCATTTGGAGCACCCACATAGGATACATCCGTTACTTCCATCAGGACTTCACCAAAAGCAATACCCGTCAGTTTGTTACTCAACTCTTCATCAGTATTCGCTTCCCCTTTCACAACGATGTATTCCCCTTTAGGAAATTGAATCAGTCTAGATGCTTCTGGCAAGGACTCCTCCGTCATAACACCAACGTAATGCATCATCTTATTATTTACTGCTTCGTTTACGACAAAAATGTAGTCATTTGATGCAACCTTTTTTAGTTTATCAAGCCTTCCATCTTGATTAACAGCTTGCCAAAAGTCTGCCTTTTCCTTATTAATACCAACAAAGTCTGTGTAATCACTCGTAAGTTCTGTTCCAATGCCTAAAACAGTAAAGCTGTCCTTTTCTTCTAACGTATAATTTGCCACTTTAAAATTCCTCCTTTTATATGAAACAAAAGATTTGTTTTTTTACTTGCTGGATTTATAATAGCATTAAATCATGTCAAAAAATGATACTGTTTAGGAGGTTCCCATGAAAAAAGTTGAACGGATTAATACCATCATGCGGTATATCAACAATCGCTCCTACTTTACAATTTCTGAAATCATGCGGGAATTTAACATCTCTCGTTCAACTGCTATTAGGGATATCAGAGAAATTGAAGCGATGCCTCTTGAAGCTGAAGTTGGAAGAGATGGGGGCTATTCTGTCATGAACAACTCTGTCCTGCCTTCAATTAACTTTACCGATAATGAAGTGAAAGCACTTTTTATTGCCTTTATGGCCTCAAGAAATCAACAACTTCCCTATTTAAAAAGTCGACAGTCTTTAGCTGAGAAATTACTAGGCCTCATCCCAGAAAACCACCAAGAGACTCTAGTTTTATTAAATCAAATCTTGCTTTTCGAGGGTACTAATCCAAAGAATCCTGATTTACTTGATCTGTCAGATCTCCCTCATCCTATGTTAGAAAAGCTTATCCAACTCATTCTTTTGGATAGCCATTTATTAATAACCATCAAAGAAGGAGAGATGATAAAATCTTATCCAATTTATCTCTTGCACCTTTATCGTGAAAAAAGCCTATGGCAAATTGAAGGATTTGACTTAAAAGAAGAAAAGAGGAGGTTTATTCCTGTCGACAACCTCACAGATGTAAAACTATATCCCACGAAAAAAAGAGTAGATAGGAAAAAGGTTTTAGAAAAACTAAGTAAGCAAGAAGAAGCATTCAATCTTGTCATCGAATTTGGTCCAAAGGCAATTGCCCAGTTTAAAAAATACCATCCTTTTAAATATACAATTTCCTATACCAATCCGTACCAAGCTACAGGCATCCTCAAGACTTTTGTCAATAGTAATATGCCCGAAGAATTGACTGATATAACAAATTGGCTTCTCTTCTTAGGTGATGATATCAAGTTTAGGGAAGTGCCAGAGGAAGTCTTAGAATGTATACGAGAGAGATTATGCTTATACTGCCAATAAGCAGTGGCTAGTTAAATCTGAAGGTTAAAATGCTTCAGCCAGAAAACTAGTTAAAAACAAATACCCTGTAGCAAAATACACGAAATCGTGCAGGATAAACCGTTACTTTACTCATTTTCATTCTCTAATTCCACATCAAAGACAGCGTTTTTAATCACACTGTCTTTTTTAACATATTCAATCGTAACTGTATAAAATTCAGTATTTGGAGTAGCTTTTACTCAAAATGGCTATTTATCACAACCAATTCCATCTCCATCACGGTCGAGATGTTTACCGTAACCTGGTTCCCCCATTCGAATGGGTGCAGCGCCAGCAGCACGTGCTGCATCACAATTTTTATAATATACATTAGCCGGTTGTTCTTGCTCTTCTGCTAAACGGGCCGTCTCTTCTTGTTTACGTTGTTCTTCTGCTACACGAGCGGCCTCTTCTTGCTTGCGCTGTTCTTCTGCTAAGCGATCCGCTTCTTCCTGTCTGCGCTGTTCTTCTGCTAAGCGATCCGCCTCTTCTTGTTTACGTTGTTCCTCTGCTAAGCGATCCGCTTCCTCCTGTTTTTGTTTTTCTTCTGCTGCTTGCTTTTCAGCTTCCTCTTGTTTTTCAGTTTCTTCTTGTTTTAACTTAGCTTCCTTTTCCTTAGCTACTTTTTGTTCTTGCTTTTTATCTACTTTCGTTACGACTTTTTCTGATGGTTCTACTAAGGCAAATGCCGAAATCCAACTAACCAGAAATCCGGCCAAGATAATAATCCATGGTTTTGGGAAGGCTGCTTTCCCTTTTGATTTTTTTATCTGCTGATATACTCCAAAAATCAAAATAATAATTCCGATCCAAGCTACAGGTGTTATGATTGCAGCCATTAAACATATTAAAATCAATAATATCAATAGAATCAATATCAATCTGGACACCTCACAAAATGAAATATTTTTTTCTGTATGAAACTTTTTTAAAGTTCCCGTTCTTTTACTAATTAACTGTTCTAGGTTTATTATCTGCCTACTTCAAAGGTAATATTATTTTTATTGCGAACTGTTCTCTAAAGTTGAAGAAGGATTCCCCCATTATTAAGAGAAATTAATAATGATATTTGTACAATGGCAAGGAAATGGGGAATTCTTTTGTTGTTACTGATTATGGCGGTTTTATTTTTTCTAGGGATTACTACTATTTCCTATCAACTGGAGGTTTTTTCCTTCTTTGTGTTTATGGGATTAGGGATTTTATTACTTGCCAATAAAGAAAAACGATTCGTTATATCACTTCTGTTATCGTTTCTAATCGGTTTTGTGATATTTATGGCTTCTAATGATTTCGTTGGAACGATGAATATTCCAAAGGAAATAAAAATCATTCTTAATCGCCTGTTTCTAGTTTTTATCATAATCGGAATCGTTATGAATCATCTTTTCTTTCATAGAAAGGTTTCTTGGTACAACAAAAAACCTGACTGGAAAAATCCTATCGTCTTACCATTTCATAAAGTGAATACATTTTGGTTTTGGATGATTGGAATCATGATAAATGTCATGATATACATGTCTTTCATTGTTCAAAAGGATATCGAGTATATTCAAACTCTATTAGTGTTTTGTTTAATCTTTTCACTTGTGAATGCCGTTTTTGAGGAGGTTATTTGGAGAGGGATATTGCTTTCGACTCTTAAGGAACACACCTCTACAGGGTATGCGGTTCTTGTGACTAGTGTTGGTTTTGGGCTTCTCCATCTTTCCATTGGTTTTTCTCTTGCTCTCAGTCTGTTTATTTCAATTGCAGGGGTCATTTACGCAATCATCACACTGAAAACAAACAGCATCTATCCTAGTATTGTTTTTCATATCGTCATTAATATTGGCATGGTATATAGCGGATTTATCATCTAACAAAGAATTTTGTGATGGTAATATAGGTTTTTAACGGAACTTCATAATGCAAGGCATATCCTTTAAGAAACCTTATATGCTTTATCGTGTTCAAATTTGCTTTTTTTACAGGATTTCATTTTCATTTTCAAATGTTTCAATCCTATTATTAATATTAAATAAGAGCGCATAAGGTTTCACTATCGTAGAATCTCCTTTATAATGCGCACTAGATGATTTTTTAAAGGAACATCTACTTCTACCATAAGGAGGAGATCGATGATGAAAAAAGTGATGTTTACCTTAATAACCGGTCTAATGGTCGTTGTTTTAGCAGCTTGCGGAGGAAAGGAAGAAAGTACAGAAGCTAAAAATGATGATAAAGCAAAAACAGCGGAAACCGAACAGCAAAAGCAAATGGAAGAAATGCAGAAGAAATTAGAAGCACAGCAGGTAGATGAAAAGAAAACGGTAGCCATTGTGAATGATAAAAAAATTCTAGGAAGCGACTATAATAGCGCTTTAGCCTCGACACAAGGGCAAATGCAGCAAATGGGACTAGATCCGACAGCTAAAGATCACGCAGAAAATGTAAAAAAGCAAACCATTGACAGCATAGTTGGAAATACTCTTCTTCTTCAAGAGGCTGATAAAAAAAACTATAAGGTTTCAGAGGCAGATGTTACTAAGCAGCTGGACGAAATAAAAAAACAGTTTCAAACGGAAAAAGACTTCGAAGCCGCTCTTAAAAATTTGGGTATGGATAGGAAAACACTTGAAACTCAAATAGCTGATGATATGAAACTTAAACAGTACGTGAAGGAAGAAGTGCCCGCTGTTGAATTAACTGATGAAGAAATTCAAAAAACGTATAATCAATTTGTAGAACAAGGAAAGAGTACTGGACAAGAGGTTCCAAAGCTTGAAGAAGTAAAACCGCAAATCGAACAATCTCTGCAACAGCAAAAACAGCAAGAAAAACTCGCTCAGCAGGTTGAAGAGCTAAAGAAACATGCAAAGATTGATATCAAGATCTAATAGGTTACACACATCATGAACACGAAAAAGAAGTTGAATCTCTACTAAATGTAGTGTTCAGCTTCTTTTTTATTATATTTTACACCTTCCTATTTAAGGGGTTTGTATTTTCAAATTTTGCAACTTGGCTGTTGCCTGGCTCCCCCGCCATAGTAGTAGACCGAATTAGGTAAGATTTATTATAATGCAAAAGCTAATATTATACATGTTAAAAAGGACCTTTTATAACGTTGAGTGACTCGCAATAGTACGCTTTTACGTGATTTTCTAGTAAAGATGAGTTTATAAATTCTGGGGATAGATAAATCCAAGTGTAGAAAAATGGTGGGTTACAAGATCAATGGATTACCAACCAAATCTCGTTGACTACATGGCAGAAAAAAATATGAGGATTCTGAACTGGTTAAGCATTTATCAAAATGTAAATCCTTTGTCATTCTAATTAACTAACCTTACTAGTTAGCTTTTGGTATTCAACAATGTAATAGTCAAGTTCCTGACTTGCATGAATGGTTCGCTTATGATGAAAACCATATGTTAAACCTAGACGAATTAACTCTTCTCTCAAGCATTCAATATATGTTAAAAGTTCATTAGGTTCTAATAAGGAAGAAGGATGCTTTTTCACGGATATACCTCTTTTACAAAAAAATACAAAAATTTTAAAACACAAAGAATATTGTACCAATTTGGAGGTGGATTTGGAATAGGTTATTTGTGAATAAATAGTTAAATATGCTAAAAGCTCCTTTTACCAATTCGCTTATCATCAAGTGAAAATCAAACAAATTGTAAAAACCGAATTTATTCATGGAATGACTAAACTACTTATTTTGACCAATATCTTCAAGCATTTAGTATGAACTCTTTGGACCGTGTGAAACTATTTCGTTTGGCGTGGGATCTGACAATGAGTTCCTTTGGTACAAGGCAAATCCAGTATGAAAGATACTTTTTTGGTGATCCTATTCGATTAACCAGTAAACTATACAAAAACTATCAAAAGGATCATCATGTTGAAGAAATTATCCAATTTTTAAATTTAAAAAAGTAAGAGCGTCTGAAGAAATTGTCATTATATGCAGTATCCTTCCGCAATAAATCAAAAACGTTCTCCATACCCAACATGAAACAGACATGTCTGCTAATGCAGAAACACGCCTGTTTAACAGAAATTTCTGTTCCTTTTTATTTTAACGGCAAGTTTTAATAATGGTAGTGATGGTACGGATGGTGATGGTGATGATAGTACGGATAGTGATGATGGTAGTATGGGTAGTGATGATGATGATAGTCCGGGTAGTGTGGGTGCGGATAGCCTGGTGCTCCAAATCCAAGTCCTGGTGCAACACCAAAACCTGATCCTGGTCCACCTAAACCAACCCTCTCATAATAGGCATTCATCATATAAGCATTCCTCCTCCTTATTTAATTTACATTAAGCATATGCATATTTGGGATAAATTCCTGGGTATTCGTCCTGATGCTAAACTATTATCTGACAAATGCGGATAGGGAAATTTTTTAAGCTAACTTAGGGCTCCTAGGCATACATCCAATCCACGCTTTGACGTGAGCATAAACTGGTTATATGTCTAATTTCAATAAGGAGTGAACTCGAGTTATGGTAAATATGCGACAAATGCCACTCTCTTCCCTGAGTTCCTGGGGTCTTGAAAATTGTATCTTTCGTTTCACATATTTGTGGCTTAGAAACGGCGATAATTTCTGGTTTTATTTGACGACTGTTGGGCATCACAGAGCATATGGCTATAGGTTTTTCGGCGGAAGATGGAATCAATATTCAGTTGCTTTAAGAGATATTGTTAACTTCCATTGTTCTCCTCCAACACCAACTCTATATTAAACACTGTGTCAGACCTTCGTAATCGTATCGTCTAATCTTACTTTAGAAGGTTCTGGACTTCACATTAACGATTTGAGCTTTACATTAGGACTTTTTTTGGAACCATCCTGATTTTCGTTTTACATTCGGATGGTTTTGATTACCTTTAAGCCAAAACACATCTTTTTCACTGCCATTTGCTATACCCTTTTCATTTATGGCTTCCAATTATTCATAACTCATAAAAAAATCCAGTAAATCTGGATTTTTTTTCTTACCGAAGGCTTTTATAGCAAAAATAAAAAGGAGCTAATCAAAGCTCCTCTTTTAAATACCTTACTGTTATTTTACATCCGTAACTAGATCTACTACCATCATCTAATTTATTACCGCCATATATATCAGCCGTAATATTCTCTCTGTGATGCGCGCTTTCAAGCTCTAAAAACTCACTTACTTTATTAGCTGGTACATTACCTACTACCTGATTATTTAGTTTCACGTATACAGCTGGCTTTCCCTCATACTCATAAGTCTCAAAGTTTACAGACTCCATAACCTCATCTCCCCACTTTAAGGCTCTAAGGATTGCCTGTCTAGTTTTACGTCCATTTTTAAAAGTAACTCCAGCCACCGTAAAAGTTAAAAATATGTATTTAGAAGCAGCAACCTCCTCTACTTTATCAAAAACCTCAACAGGAACAGAGCAGCTGCTTATAGTTCTTATTAGTAGAATAAGCTAGAAATACTAACAGGCCTCCTACTATTAAAAACACTGGCTTGAACTACTCACCGCCTAACACTCTTACGAGTTGTTTGAGGCGGGAGATTCCTAAGAACACCGGTGTATCCACCAGTTATTGATTAGGCTATCCCCGCAGTCCCTACGGTTAGAAGTCTTATTGCTTCATTTTTAAGATTGATTGCTGCGTTAATATCCCGATTATGTTGAGTATGACATTTAGGGCATTCCCATTCACGTAAACCGAGATTTTTAACGACTTTATTCTGATAACCACAACATGAGCAAAGTTGACTGGAAGGGAAATTTTTCGCTACTGTCACAACTTGTTTTCCATACCATTTTGCTTTGTACTCCATCATGGTTTTGAATTTTGACCATGATACTTCACTGATGGCTTTCGCAAAATGATGATTTTTAAGCATATTCGATACTGACAAATCTTCCATCCCAATGATGTCGTGGTTTTTGACAATCTTGGTAGAAATCTTGTGTAAGTAATCATTTCTTACGTTCGTCATTTTTTCATAGAGACGGGCCACTTTCATTTTTGCTTTATACCAGTTCGTACCTCCAGCGCTTCTTCTACTCATGATTCTTTGTGCTTTTGCTAATTTTTCTTCTAATGTACGGAAGAATTTAGGGTTCGAGTAGGTAGTTCCATCTGAAAGAGTAGCAAAGTCTTTTAAACCTACATCTACACCAATACTAGATTGTGTTTTAGGTAGTTCTGATACTTCTGCTTCTGCGCCTATAGAGACGAAGTATTTTCCTGATGGGTTACGTCTTATCGTAGCATTTAATATTCTGCCTTCTACCACACGACTTTTCGCAAAACGAACTAAGCCAAGTTTAGGAAGTTTAATATAATTGTCTATTACCGCAATATTTCCGTTCGTATGTTTTGTTGTATAGGATTGTACAGGATTTTTTTTCGACTTAAAACGTGGATAATTGTTTTGTTTTTTGTAGTAACGATCATAAGAATCAGCTAAGTTTTCAACGGATTTTTGCAAGGCAATACTATCCACTTCTTTTAAAAAAGAATACTGCTCTTTTAATTCTCTAACAGACTTAACGGTTTCGTATTTCTTGAGATATCCACCTTTCCAGGTATTCGCTTGAAGCTGACCGTTTTGAACCATCTCTTCGACAATATACCAGTAGGCCTCTTTGTCTTTCTGTTTTTCTAAAAAGAAGTTAAACACGAATCTTGAACAGCCAATCGTTTTATTAATCAGTTCAATTTGTTTCTTGTTTGGATAGATACGAAACTTATAAGCCTTGTTGACTAGCATCGTACTATACCTCCATCATCGAACATTTGTTCTAATTATATCATATGAGGAACATTTTGGCTATCGCCAACCGACATTCTTCTTCCACCTTTTCACTGGGCTACTTCCTTCTCGTTCCTTGAGGTGAGAGTCTTCCGTCGGAAAAAGATAAAAAAGCCAAAAAATATAAAGATAATACCAGTTACCAAAAATGTAACTCTGTTAATTTTCATATTCTGTACTTTTTTATCCATAACTACCCACCAATGTGAAAGATAAAAAACCTATAGTTTTTCCATGATTTTTTCTAAAGGAATGACCACGCCTTTTTCATCCTTAAACATGATATGTTTTGGTTCAAAATGAACTGGAGAATCCAAACCAGCAGCTGCTGCTGCACGAAAAAGTCCCTTTCTAAGAGTAATAAGATAGTTGGCAACACGGTGTTTCTTTTCGTCAATGACGAGTGCATCCTGTAATTCAGGGTCAGTTGTTGCCACGCCCACAGGACAGCCATTGGAATGACATTGTAATGTCTGAATGCATCCCACTGTAATCATAAAAGCACGTGCGATATTGACAAGATCGGCCCCCATCGCCAAAGCGACCGCAATCCTGTCAGGAGTAAACAGCTTCCCAGAAGCAATAATTTTCACGCGATCACGAACGCCGTATTTCTGAAGGGTGTTATGAACGATTGGAAGAGCTGATTTGATTGGCAGGCCAACACTATCTATCAGTTCTTGATAGGAAGCACCCGTTCCTCCTTCACCGCCATCCACTGTGATAAAGTCAGGACCTTTTCCTGTCTCTTTCATGTATTTGGCGAGATCTTCCACACTATCTGTGCCTCCGACAACAATTTTCATTCCGACTGGGATTCCCGTATGATTACGGATTTCTTCCATAAATTCAACCATTGATGGTACATCACCAAACTGAACAAAACGGTTAGGACTGTCAATCGATTTATATGGTTCCACTTTACGAATCTCCGCAATTTCAGGATTAACCTTCTCGGCATCAATATGCCCCCCGCGTGTTTTAGCGCCTTGGGCCAATTTGATTTCAAAGGCTTTTACTTGAGGAATTTCGCTTTTCTTTTTTAACTCATCCCAGTCTATGTTTCCATTTTTATCACGCACGCCGAACATGGCTGGTCCAATTTGCATAATGATGTCTGCTTCACCTTTTAAATGGTAAGGAGATAACCCTCCCTCTCCTGTATTCATCCAAGTACCTTTCGCTATTCCAAGCCCTTCCGATAAGGCTGTGATGGCATTAGGGCCAAGTGCACCGTAACTCATCCCTGACATTCCGATTAATCCCTTAAGGACAAAAGGATATTTGGTAGTAGGACCAATCACAACAGCATCGTCATCATGTAATAGGTAGGCAGCTGATTCTTCATCCTCTAACTTTTCCTTTCTTTGAGTAAAAAGCGGATCATTCAGCAACAGATATCTTTTGGTTAAAACCTTTACAGCACGATCGAACTTTAACTCCTCGTTTAACTTCGGAAACATATCATTTCGAATGAAGAATCCTTCCTCCTCAAAATCACGTTTCGAACCAAAGCCGACAACATTCCGTTTGTATTTTGCCGATTTGACAATATGCTCATAATCGTCCCTTGAAAAGGGCTTCCCTTCGTTATCACCGTTAAACCAATATTGACGGAACTCAGGTCCGATATTTTCTAGAAAATATCGCATCCTGCCAAGCAAAGGATAATTTCGTAAGATAGAATGCCGCTTTTGATTTTTGTCAAAAACAAATAAAAAACTTAGATAAATGACGATGATGATAAAAAGCAATATGAGCAAAAACCCTCCAGCAATAATAAAAAAATCTGCGAGAATCATCAGTATCCCCCTTTTTAACTGTATATGAATCTAATTTTCATCTTGGGGGATAAATTTATACTGTGCAGTCAGATTATTTTCTTCGGAAACGCGGGGGCGGTTTTGATGCTTCATAGAAGTCTTTTATAGGTTTCTCTCCATGGAGCCTTTCATGTCAATGAAACACGAGAATGAAGTGAACCCATGTCTCGGAAAACACTTGAAACTCAAATAGCTGACGATAAAAAATGCGAAGATTGATATTAAGATATAATTGGTTACACACATCATGAACAGTTCAAGGGACAATAGACAAATCCCCCTTCAAACAAAAAAGAAGTTGAATCGCTACAAAATGTAGTGTTCATCTTCTTTTTAATTTACTGTCTTTGTATGAGGCTTAATACATTTCACAAGTAAGGATTTCCTGTGTTGTAGAAATCCTAGATACAAGTCTAAATAGAAATTAACCCTTCCTGTCTAAGCTCCACTTTTCGATAGAACAGCGCAAGCAACATGGACGGTATGGTGCAAACAATCATTCCGAGAAAGGCATAGCTTGGCTCAATTTCGTATAAATAGCCACCAAAAAAGGTGAATATGGCAGTACTCCAACTAAGTGCAAGCGCCGAATACATGCCTTGTGCTTTCGGAATCTGTGCAGGTGCAATATTTCTGACCAAATATTTCATAAAGGCATAATGCCCCATGGCAAATGAGCAAGCATGCAAGGTTTGTGCCATACTGAATACAATCACAGTAGGAAAGGAAAATACCAATAACCATCGTACAGTAGAACCAAGTGCCGCCAGTGCCAACAAGGAGCCTACTGAAAACTGCTGAAAACGCTTGTCGACAATAGAAAAGAAAATGATCTCTGCTAAAACGGCAATGTTAAGAATTAGACCAATCAAGTACTTAGGTGCATGGATCTCTTGTAAAAAGATATAGCCATAGTTGTAATAAGAGGCGTGTGCTGCTTGTAAAAGAATCACGATAACAAGCACTAACCCAAAGTGTTTTACACGGAATAAGCTCATCATTCCGAGTTTTTTATTAGGATCCATTTTCGGTTTCTCCGATAAAATAACCGGTGAATTCATAAACCCTAGAAATAGGAATATCAGTGCCCCAAGTAACATGGCCCATAGGATGACTTCATCACCCCATGCTCCTGTGAACAAGGTTAAGATTATTCCGGCCACAACAAATCCGATCGAACCAAATGAACGGCTCTTGCCGTAATCCCCTAATTGTTTATGTTGTACAAGTGTACCGGCTACACTATCTAAAGCTGGCATTAATGCTGGATAAAAGAAATGTAAAAGCAAGGTAGCCAACAGTAAGCCAATAAAAGAGATTGCCGGGATATACGTCAAAAGGCTGATGATGGTACCAATGGCCATTACATGTAGTAATGTTTTACTACTGAATTTTTCCGAGAAATAAGGAAATACAATCAATGTAGAGAGACCTCTAGCAACCAATCCAAGGCTCATAATCAAACTAGCTTGTGAAACGGTAATCCCTTTTGTATGAATCATCCATCCGGTCCAATACGGTAGAAAAATACCCCAGGTCATGAAAAAACTAAAAAACTGACTACTCATCCAACGTTGTGTGTTCATTTTTGTATCACCTCATTGTTGCATCATAACATTTAGATTTTTACAATACTATGGCATCGATGCAACAATCATGAATCCCATATCCACCTTCTGGAATCATTTCCGTCCACATATCATAGTGAAAAACATCTTAGGATAATCCCGAATTCGATACCTGGAACATTTTACTATAATCTACTTAAAATGAAAGGAGACGCGATAGTACCTATTAATAACAATAATATTGCAATACCACCAGGTTTGTTTTTTTCCTTAAAAAAAATCCTAAGAAGATATTTCCACGAATAGATGACTATCAACACACTAGCTACATGAAAAAGCAGCATTAACATATTAATCCCTCACTTGCGACAAATTTGTTGCCTTAAGATTTTTACCAAATCTGATTTTCTCCAATTTTACGTCAACATCTATATTAGCGTTAGGATAAATCTTTTGGCTCCAGTTTGCTTCCTCATAAGCAGAAATGGTTGTAAAATATTTTCTAATATAAATAGACCAATAAAAAGGGTCCGTTTTATATTCTTCCTGTGTTTTTGCTATAAACTTTTTGTATTTCGTTTCCAAGTCATTTTCTAAGTTTTTTATTAACAGTTCTTTATTTTTATCATTTGAGGAATAATCAACCAAACTAGGAACGGACAGTATTTCAATCTCAACTGGGACAAGGACATTAATTTCTGTAGTCTTTTCCTTTTGATAATGGATATCGACTTTGGTTTTCTTATTCTTTACAAATTTTAACGTTATTTTGTACTTATTTTTTATGGGGTCTGGGTATACAGCTAAGACATCTGTCATCTGTTTAGTATTGTCTAAAACATTACATATTCGTGTTTCATCTCCCGTTATAACATCAATTAATTTACCTTCCTTGAAAACGGCCGACCCGATAAATTGTATCTCTTTTTTCCCTTTTTGTGGAACTTCACCTGCAATATATCCATCCTCATTTTTTCTTAATTTTCCTTCTCTTTGTGATGTTGCATACATGGCTAGATACAAATCAGCGTCCCCTTCTGTTATTTGAAAAAAATTATGTATATCTGCTTTGGGAATAATTCCTATCTCTGTAGCCCTATTAATGATAAATTGAAAATATTTATGCGGCCTTGTCTCTAACTCGGATTTTATGTTCCCTAAAAATTCTTGAGCCCGTTCTTTTGAAACAATTATGTTGACGTTACTTTTTAATGTTTTTGTTCTTGATGCGGTCTCCATAATATTCATGAATTCATCTGACCGGGCCAGTTCCTCAGAAACCACTAGTATCTTTGTAAAATCAAGTGTAATTTCCCTGCTTATAAAGGAATTTGCCGTATTTTGAGCACTCAAAAAATCAGTAGCCGATAAGGTATAGGTATATTTTGGTTTTTCTTGAGTTCCGCCACCCGTTGCTTGAGTACCGACTTCCGGGTTTGATATTTGATAAGTGATATCAAATAAGCCTTCTTCCCCTTCTGTTTTATCTAATCCTAAAGCAGCAACATACCCCTGTTGTTCCATTTCCGTTTTGTCGTAACAGCCTGATAAAAGGAATAAAGATAAACATACAATAATCAAATCCCTAAAATATCTCATCTTTTATCAACCTATCTTTTATTTTATCTACTACCCATAGTAATAACGGAAAAATAATAAAAAAAGGTGTTAACACGTTTAAAAACTCACCTTTGATAGCCATCGTCTCGAATATTGGACCTTCAGGAATCATACCTACCGTGATAGAGAGAAATCCCAATATCAAAATGAGTGGTTCAAATTCTTTTAAACGAAAGGTTTCTCCTAGCAGCCACGATGCAACATATAGATAAATCATGAAGCGCAATAATGCAGCAAGTACCCAGAACGTCATAAAATAGGTTTCAACATGAGTAAAAAACATACCCAAACTAACATATTGAGTTATTTCGTGAAACGGAAAAGCAACTCTTTCAATTGATTTATAGTCAAAAAAAGTACAGTAAATAAAAAAAATTACTGTTATTTTAATCAGTGAAAAAACGCCCCCAAATAGAAAACCGTTGTGAAAGCTCTTCTGATCTTTTAAAACTGGATAAGCAATGGTAAGAATAAAAAGGTCCCAGAAAATAGCACCTTTTTTGGCTCCTTCCATCAGCAATACTTTCAATCCCGGACCGAATATAGGAAAAATTCTTTGCCAAACAACTTCTTGTAAACATATGAGTCCGAAAGATAAGAGAGAAGCTTCAATATAAGGTAAAACCGACCATGAAACACTTCCTATCGTTTCGAAACCTTTTTTGGCTCCGAAAGCACAAATAATCATAAAAACGAAGTACAAAGATAGTAGAGGAGATTCCTCATAATACATCGTATTTAAAGTCTCAACATAATTTCGACTGTCTATCGATAAAGCGGAAAACGTAATGAAGAAAAATACAAAAGCGAAAAGACTCCCCACTTTATTTCCAATAATATGTCTTACCAACTCAATTAAATTTTTATTTTGATGCTTATTTAATAAAAATAAAAGAACTAAAGCAGAAGGACAGATAACCAGAAAAGAAATAATCGGCATGATCCAAAAAGCATTTTTTCCTGTTTGAGCATAAATGACTGGATTTGTATCGGATAACTTTATCCCAATACAGAAAAGAACGATGGCTGAAAATTCACGTGCTCTTAAAGTTCCCTTTGCTTTCATACATAAATTCCCTTTCCGTTATTCCTTTTTGATATCTTTTGGCCTGATGTTTCCTGGTCTCCAGATTTCTTTAAAAACGGCCTTTCGAAATAAAAAATCTCCTCCTGATTTATAATGTGGAGTCATCGGAGATAAGTATGGAACTCCGAAAGACTTGACCGAGGTCATGTACATCACCCATAACAAAAAGGCACCGATTAAACTAAAAATCCCAAAAAGCATTGATGAAAAGATAAAAAGAAACCGTGTAATTCGAACCGTATAGTTAAAACTAACATCCCCAACTGCAAAGGATGAAAGTCCAGATAAAGCAGCCACAATAACGATAATGGGGCTAATAATATTGGCTTCGACCGCTGCTTGGCCTAAAATCAAAGCTCCAACAATCCCTATTGTGGGTCCTAGGGGGCTGGGAATACGAAGTCCCGCTTCTCTGATTAATTCAAAAGCAAACTCCATTATGAGAACCTCTATTGGAACCGGGAAAGGAACTCTTTCTCGAGCACTGGAGATTGCCAGCAACAAATCTTGAGGTATCATTTCAAAATGAAAGTTCGTTAGAGCCACATAAATGGATGATATAAATAGAGTGATAAATACAGCAAAAAATCGAACTAATCTCGAAAAGTTTCCAAATACAAGACGTAAATAACGATCTTCTGGTGAATGAAAATAAGACCAGAAGGTTACTGGTAATATTAAAGAAGCTGAAGAGTTTTCCATTAATAAAGCTACATAACCGTCTTCAATATATGAGGCAACACGATCTGGTCTTTCGGTATACAGTATGGTAGGCAGTATCGAATAAGGCCTATCCTCTATATATTGTTCAAGCAGTTCTATATTTCGTACGTTATCCGTATCAATCCGTTCAATTCTCTTTTTTAAGCTCTCCAGCACTTGATCGCTAGCAACGTCTTTTATGTACAAAAGGGTTACGTATAATTTAGAGCGTGAACCAACAGCCACTTTCTCAGCAATTAAGTCTTTGTCATGAATTTTCTTTCTTATCAATGACAGATTGGTCAATAATGATTCTGTAAAAGCCTCTTTTGGTCCCTTTACGACATTCTCGTTTTGTGGTTTTTCTATGACACGATGCTTAAAATCGGATACATTAATAGCGTATGCCTTGCCTTCCTTTTCAAACAAGATGACATTTCCTTCATTTAATTTATTTTCAATTTCCGAAAAACAACTAAGGACCTCCACACTTAGGGATGTGATAGTAGAGGGAAGCTCTCCTTTTCTATTAGACATGATTAGTGGTTTAATAATACTATTTTCTATCTTCATGGAGTCCACTATTGACAAAAAAAAGAACAAAACATAATTAGTATCTGCTACAATCTCTCGCATTATTAAGTCTGAATTTAGACCGTAAGAAAATAACTCTTTTACTTTTTTTACATCGGTATCTAGATTACCGCTTATTTCCTCTTTTCTTTCATTCTTTGGTCTCCGCTTATGAAGAAAGTACATTTCCTACCTTCACCTTCATCCTGAAATTAACATTATACTTAGGAGTTAGTCTCTGTAGTTCATATGTTTTCTTATTCATGAAAAAAATGGAAAGGAAAAAGGTATCTTCCAACAAAGAGAGCTTGGTAATACAACCCAAACTCTCTTCTTGAAGAATTGCTATTATTATTCGAAATAATCACCAGTATCCCACTTAAGTCCACATTTAGGACAATTTCTCGAACAACTCAAACCACCACCATACATTGAGGGGTGCAAATGACCATCTTTCTTAAGAGTCATATACCGTTAAATGGCCCGTTTGCGGAAGACAAATCTAATTGAAAATCAATCAGATTTGTATAACAACTAAAACTTATTTTATCCAAAAGCTTTGCTGTTATATTTTGTCTATCCAGGGGATTGAGTAGTAAACTGCCTGTCATTCATGGTACATTTTTGACATTCCGTGGTAAAAACTATGTAAAGGATGGTACATTTCATAGCAGCAATCAATTAAAGTGCCGATTTGCTGAAGATGGAATATAAAACCCTGTACCAAAATGGTCTAGTCATTTATTTATAATACGGTTCACCGCATCTATTTAGGTCGTGATCTTTAACACAATCAGTCTTTAGTTTTACACTTCTGCTTAAATCGTCGATGCTGTGGAAGCAGCTGCTTGATCAGCCTTCACACAATCAATGGCAACCACGAGTGCAATAATAATGGTTTCCATCTCTTCATCTATTATTTGAACCTTGTAGCTATCACCCCAAGTGAACCACTCCTTGCCCACCTTACCCACGATTTTGCCATGCTGTAAAACTTCAAAATTCATATCCCACCAATTACCATGTACTTCAATGCCTGCCGCATCTATTGTATATCGTGCTTTTAAGAAGGAAAATTCCTTCTTAATTGTTAATACCTTCCGACCATTCACCTCAACCAAAAATTTCGGTAAAAAGCTGAACACCTTTTTCGTAATGAGTGCTACTTCTTCTCTTTTTGTATTCATAATGGAGAAAGTCTTTGGAACTTGCATAAAACTTCCCTCCACGTAATAGATATCTTTCTCCTGCTGATCCTTTACTGTAAATTTCCCTCTGAGACTGAATACCTTCTGCTTTATATAAAGCTCCCTCATATCTATGCCTCCCACCGTTAAGTCTTTTATATTACTTACGTTTGAAATGGGTATTGGTTCCAAGCCTTATGCATTAAAAATAAGATGATCGAGGGGGCAGGTACATCGACCCAACTTCCCATTCATACAAATTAAGATATAACATATTCCTGAAAAAAATCTGCTCCACGTATGTAGGGATTCCCAAGCACAAATGACTAATCAGAATGGAATTACTTTGGCTAAAAAGAGAAAACTTAGAATCACTACATGGACTTCTTGTTTCAGAAGTGGTTTCGTTCTTTACCCACTTTCATCATTGATTAAATAAGCTGTAAAATCGCAATATAAAAGGAAGCAGAGGGCTTCTCTTGCTTCCTTTCTTATTTATTAGCGAACTTCATAAATGTACTAGTAAAATTACGAATAGAAATCCCCGAAATACTATTTTCCGCTTAATAATCTGGCGGTCACTGTGACAAATCATTAGAAGTATTTCGGTAATTAATCGATAGTACCTTTGACCTTCCACGAAAGTTAATCCCGTGTCCTGAACATAGGAGCGCTTTCGCTTATAAATGGTTTGGGCTCGTTCTTCAACCAACAACAAAGATTGTGTTTCTTCATTGATGGGATATTGTAACAAAGATTCACTCTTCATCAGGCCAATTGGTCTAAGATTTGTGAACTGTCAGCGATACGTTCGACTACAGCATTTCCAATTTGAATAGATGCTGTTGCAGCAGGGGAGGGAGCATTACAAATATGAAGTGAGTTATTTCCTTTAAAGATTGCAAAATCATCTACCATACTTCCGTCTTGCATTAAAGCCTGCGCCCGAACCCCAGCATGTGTAGGAATGATATCTTTCTCTGTCAATTCCGGAATTAGACGTTGAAGGCTGTTCAAAAAGGCCTGCTTGCTGAAGGAACGAACATATTCCTTCATGCCTTCTTTCATGTTCGGCATAGCCATCTTCCAGAAACCCCGATAGGTCAGGACCTCTATCAAATCCTTGACATTAATGTCTGTCTTTTTATATCCCTCACGTTTAAAAGCCAATACTGCATTTGGCCCGGCATGAACCTCGCCGTTTATCATACGGGTAAAGTGGACCCCAAGAAACGGAAAATCTGGATTTGGGACTGGATAGATCAAGTGCTTTACAAGGTGCCTTTTTTCCGGAGTCAACTCATAATACTCACCCCGAAAGGGAACGATTTTCATACCTGTTTTCAATCCAGCCAACTTTGCCACTCTATCACTTTGCAAACCTGCACAATTGATGAGAAAACGAGATTTTATTGTACCCTTATTCGTTTCAATCGTAACCCCATCCGCTTTTTCAATCAAATTTTCCACTTTCGTATCGAGGTAGATATCACCTCCGCCTTCCTGGATTATTTGCGCAAATTTCAAGGATACTCCCTTGTAATCGGCAATACCGCAACTCGGAACCCGAATAGCGCCAACTCCCGCTACATGGGGTTCTATCTCTTTCAGTTCCTCTGGCCCAATCTTTTTAACGTCCAGCCCATTCTGAATACCTCGTTTGAAAAGGTTATCCATGAATGGAATCTCTTTCTGTTCAGTTGCGACAATCACTTTACCACATACATCATAATCAATCCCATTTTCTTGGCAAAATCTGACCATTGCTGCGTTACCTGCATGAGCAAATTTCGCTTTAAAACTGCCCGGCTTATAATAGATTCCAGAATGAATAACACCGCTGTTATGGCCTGTTTGATGATTGGCTAATTGTTTTTCCTTCTCAATCAAGACGATCTTTGCATTTGGATATCTTTTCGTCAGTGTCATACCTGTTGATAAACCAATGATTCCTCCACCTACAATACAAAAATCATACATACTATCCCTCTTTTTATAAAATTTTTATAATATCCATGATGTTTCCCCTAATAAAGCCTTTAGTGATGTCTTTCACCTTAGCTATGGATAATGGTATAGAGCAAAGACCTGCGTCCTTACTCTATACGTTTTTTTTATTTAGCTTCAATCCCCATCGAAATGTATTTCTCTTCTAGATATTCACTAATTCCCTGATGACCGCCTTCTTTGCCCATTCCGCTCTCCTTAAAGCCTCCAAATGGAGCTTGGGCAACAGTCGGAACTGCATCATTCATACCGATAATACCAAATTGTAATGCTTCCGAAACCCTTACAGATCTACTAATGTTTTGCGTATAAAAATAGGCGGCTAACCCATATTCTGTCTTATTGGCCAATTCTATTACTTCTTCTTCCGTATCAAATGCAATGATAGGAGCAACTGGACCAAACGTTTCGTCAGTTGTAATCAACATGTCCGAATTGACTTCCCCTAGAATCGTAGGCTCGTAAAATAATCCATCGGATAGGTCCCCTTCTAATCGTTTTCCACCACATAAAATGCGGGCTCCTTTCGATACGGCATCATTTACATGCTCTTCCACTTTCGCTAACCCGTCGTAACTAACCAGCGGGCCGACTTGGACACTAGGGTCAATGCTATTGCCAACTTTAAGTGCCTTCGCTTTTTCCACAAAAAGCGCTGAAAACTTTTCAATGATGGAACGTTGCACGTAAATTCTGTTTGCACAAACACATGTTTGTCCAGTGTTTCTAAATTTACTCGCCAGTGCGCCTGAAGCAGCAGCCTCTATATCTGCATCCTCAAAAACGATGAAAGGTGCATGACCTCCTAATTCCAATGATAAACGCTTTAATTGGGCTGCTGATTTTTTCACTAGCATTTTTCCAACTTCAGTTGATCCAGTAAAAGATATTTTCTTAACAGTAGGATTTGCAAAGATTTCATCCGAGATTGGTCCAGAGGAGCCTGTAATAATATTAACCACTCCATTAGGAACACCAGCCATTTCCAGCAGCTTTCCAAATGCTAAGGCACTAATAGGTGATTGACCAGCAGGTTTTACTATGGAGGTACATCCCGACGCCATCGCTGGTGCTACCTTTCTTGTCATCATCGCCAATGGAAAATTCCATGGTGTGATAGCGGCTACCACGCCAATTGGCTGCTTAATAACCATCAATCTTTTGTTTGCAGCAGACGGCGGAATGGTTTCTCCGTAAACTCGGCGACCTTCTTCAGCGAACCACTGTAAGTAACTGGCAGCAAATCCTACCTCACCCTGTGCCTCAGTGAATGGTTTCCCCATTTCCAAACTCATGATTTCAGCTAATTGGTCTTTGTATTCATACATGAGATCATGGACTTTGAGCAAATAGCTCGCACGTTCGTTGGCTGTTAATTTTGACCATGTTTTAAACGCTTGTTCAGCGGATTCGATGGCATGCTTCGTCTCAATTTGCCCGCCCCTTGGAATATTCGCTACAACCTCTCCCGTAGAAGGATTGATAACAGAAAATATCTCTCCATTTTGTGCACCTTGCCATTTTCCATTTATATACATTTTTATTTCTGATAAATCTATTAAATCTATTACACTATTATTTGTTTTCACGATTTTATCCCCTTTTATATCATTTTTCCAATATATCATTCATCTTATTTTGAAAAGCAATGGAAAACGATTATAGTCCTGCAGCTGTCGTTCCTTTTTCGAGGTCTGGATTAATGGAAATCCTCTCATTTTTAAGGAAAAAGGTATACCCAACTGCTGCAAGTAGACAAATACCCACTGGGATGAGCAGCGCTATTGTGAAACTATTAAATGTAGCTACTAAAACCCCAGTAGCGACCGGAGCAATCCATCCGGACAAGTTCCCTACAAAATTTTGCAGTCCAGCAAGTTTTCCTTCCGCACCCTTTGGTGCCACTTCTGCAACAGTCGCCCATAAAATGCCGGCAGCCAATCCTTCGCCTCCGATTGCAATGGATATATATATAAGGGCCATCATCGCGGTATCTGTATAGATAGTAGGAATAATAGCCAATGGGAATAGCATTCCAATAGCTAAGATAGTTTTTCTGGATTTTATCGGATTCCAACCCTTTTTAATTAACTTATCTGATAAGAAACCTCCCGCAATATTCCCGATAAAAGACATGATCCAAGGAAGCATTGTGAAAAAACCAGCTTTTAATAATGTCATTTCCCTTTCAACTACTAGATAAGTAGGGAGCCAAGTCATCATCAGGTAAGTGAGATAGTTATGGGCAAACAACCCATATAACAATGGATAAACACTTCTGAATTTTAAAAATTTAAATGGCGAGATGTTTATTGGTGTAGCCTTTTCTACCTTTTCGTGATGTTCTCCTTTGATATAGTCCAGCTCAGCTTTATTCACAATGGTGCTATTCTTTGGATTGTTCTTGAAATAAAACAACCAAAATACAAGCCATACAAAACCTAAAGAGCCAATCCCCACGAATGCCATTTGCCAACCCCAATTTTGAATAATCCAAGCTATGATTGGTGTGGTCATACCAATCCCAATCGCGGTTCCGGAATTAAAAATACCATTTGCTTTTCCTCGTTCGTGGGATGGCAACCAATCTGAGATAACACGTGTATTAGTCGGAAACGCCGGTGCCTCTCCTATTCCCATTAGTACTCGAATACCAATTAATGGTCCAATTGAGCGACCAAAACCAGTTGCTATTGTACAAATAGACCACCAAATGACAGCAATCGCATAGGTTACACGGGCTCCTAATTTATCAACGATGACACCAACAGGTATTTGCATCAATGCATAAGACCAAAAGAACGCTGAACCAAGTATCCCGAATTCAACCGCCGATATAGAAAGATCCTCCATCATCGAGGGACCAGCGATACCAAGAATGGCTCTATCCATATAATTAATTGTCGTAGCAACAAACAGGAGGAAAACCACTAACCATCTTCCATTCGTTTTTTTCATATTTGCACCTCGAATATATAATTTTATTAGGCAGAGGAAATGAATTCGCTTCCATATTTACTATTACTGTCTACTATTAAATAGTATCGTTAACTTGATAGATCTCCTGCATAGGCTTTCTCGATGATTGTCTGAATATCAGAGGCCATTGTCAATCTTGGGTTTACGAATACATTTCCACTCCTCATAGAGTCTTCAACCAGTTTTGGTAAAGCGTCTAATGAAACTCCCAATTCTTTTATATTCAGAGGGATATTCATTGCACAATTCATCTCTACAACACTATCAATCGCTTTGTTGGCAGCCTGCATGGTAGATAATCCACTTACATCATTTCCTAAAGCGATTGCTATTTCCCTGTATTGTTCTGTGCAGGCCGGTAGATTAAATTTCATTACAAAAGGCAAAAGCGCTGCATTGGCAATTCCGTGCGGAATGTTAAATACTCCACCAAATGTATGGGAAATAGCATGGACATTTCCCAAACGAGATTGTGAAAATGCTACCCCCGCTAACAAAGAAGCTACAAGCATGTTTTCTCTACTTTCTACATCTGTTCCCACAAAATATGACCTTGTCAAATTCTTTCCAATCATTTTAATTGCCTGCATCGCGAATCCTTGGCTAATAGGGCTAGCTGCCTTTGATGTATAGGATTCTATTGCATGGGTTAAAGCATCCATACCTGTTGCTGCGGTAATCCCTTGAGGCAAGTGTAGAGTAAGACTCGAATCCAGTATAGCAAGGTTTGGAAATAAAAGCGGGCTTAGAACACCTAATTTAAAGGATGTTTCCTTATTAGTTACAACAGTCGAATTAGTCGCCTCGCTCCCCGTTCCGGCTGTAGTCGGGATTGCTATGATTGGAAGCGGAGAGTTTTTAAGCTTACCAACACCTTCATATTCAAGAATATGACCGGGATTGGTTGACATCGCAGCAATAGCCTTGGCTGTATCAATGCTGCTTCCTCCACCTATGCCCATTACTGACTCAAAATTATGTTGCTTTAGGTATTCTATCCCCTGCTGAATCGTTTCAACTGAAGGGTTAGGCTCTACTTCATCGTAAATCTCATATTTTAGGTCAGCCGCATTAATCGATGCTACGATTCCTTCTAGAATGCCAGCTCCTCTTACTCCCTTATCTGTTACAATCAGTACACTTGATACTCCTAAATCTTTAACAAGTTCCCCTGTTTTAGTAGATATTCCATTACCGCATTCCACTCGTGTCGGCATAAAATAAGTAAAAGGCAATATAGACATTTAAAAAAACTTCCTTTCATTTAATTATTTGGGCTGTGTTTTACCAGATTTAGACCTCGTCAGGCCATTCCATCACTAACCACCTTTAACACAGCAATACTATTAAAACCACTTTCTAGTATATCCACGTCAAAATTTACGAAAATAGTAACTCATTATTTTCACAGCGCTTCAGTAAGCAATTCCTCCAAACTACTTTGGATTGTCACTCTTGGGTTATTCCAAATTAAGCGGTCAATCTGATTTGTCTTGTCAACAATTTCTGAAATATCCTTTTCTTTATGGTAACTCCCTTCTTTATTTTACAGTTAGAGACCTATTTTTTCTCTAACATTCCCAATTTTCGATATTTTCTAATTATTTTTCGTGAATCTTTACTTAATAAGGAAACCCTTTTAGAAGAAGCGTAATCTTTACGTGAATAAGGCTGTCTCATTTTCATACATAACTTGATGCAATTATTCAAAATAATATATTATTTCTTTCCAAGAATATAACATATCATATATTATTTTGTAAATATTTTTTATTTATAATATTCTGTTACTTTGTATAAACGTTGATAATAAAAGGTTTTTAATGAAGATTTAAATAAATAATAGAGAATTATATATATTAAACAAGGAATTATTATATATTATTTTTAATCAATTATTTAACTTAATATACAATTATTGATAATGATGGTATATTTAAAGTGTTAGAATATTGGATTTTATTAAATTTCCACCTAATTTTCTTTAACGTCCAACTATACAGAAAATCATTGCAAGATGGTATCGTTTTGGTTTATATGTATCGCAGAGTTTCAAATGTCAATTTGGTTTAACTTCAACACCATTACACACAGGATTTAAAAAAATTGGGGGAATTTTGATGATAAAGGAAAAGGAAAGAGGAGAGACAACAGAGCTTCTCTATAATTTATTAAAAGAAAAGATTTTCGATAGGAGTTTATCTCCTGGACAAAAAATCAATATAAGTAATTTAACGAAGGAATTTAAAGTAAGTGCTATTCCACTAAGGGAAGCATTGTCACGACTCAGTTCTGAAAAATTAGTAATTTTGGAACCAAATAAAGGGTATCGCGTCAGTGATACTTTAGATACAAATAGTATGACAAAAATGCTAGAAGCACGTACTTTACTGGAGATCCATTCCATTCGGGATATTATTCGAAACAATCATTTGAGTGTGACGGAAGAGCTATCTCGGCTTACACAGCAAATGTATTCCATCGACCCAGGACCGATAAATAAACAAATACTGGATTTCACATATTTGGATGAGCAATTTCACCTTTCTATTATGAGAGCTGGAGGGAACCCCTTTCTAATTGAAGCTTATGAAGGCATGCATATTCACCTACATATAGGCCGTTTTTATCATGTTAGAGGTCAGTTGGATAAAACATTAGCACCATCGGAACATCTAGAAATTATTGAAGCAATTAAAACAAGAGATGTATACAGAGCCGAACAAGCAATCACCAATCATATCCAAGATTCCATTAATCGTTTGTTGGAAAGGAAAGACAACCTCCTCACTGGAAAATAGAAATGCAAGTAGTGCCGAGAAAAATTTACAATAATAGTGATGGATAGAAGCAGGAAAAAAGGATTCATTATAAGCCGGAAAAATTATTCACTTTTTTTCTTACAGCAGATAATATATATTTCTATTATTAGTTGGCCTAAATAGAAAAAGTAGCAAAATGGTATCAGAGTCAATAAAATAATTTAGTGCGATGCGATAAACCACTCTATAGAAACAATGGTATACCTTTTGCAACACAAATAAAGGGAATGAATAAGCTCACTCCCCAAATGTTCAGCTTCTTATATAAAACGCCTTGGTTCATCAACAACCAATGCGTTTTATTTTTAATTCCTTGTATCTGTCCAATCTTCTCTTAATAATATTTTTGATAACTTAATAGCTTCTTTATCATCATAGCTTTCACAAAAGCCTACAAAATCTTCATCCTTGTCCGTGCATAATGGGAAATGCTTGAAAAAAACCACTCTCGTGCTTGAATACATCTGTTTTAATATATAATCTGCTTATTTATGATTGATGCATTTTGCACTATAACCTGATAGTTTCTGTAGTGCTTACCAAAGTAAAATTGCTTAAGTACATTTCTTCACTATCTTTTTTTCATTTGAAAAAAATTGAATTACCTTCTTACAAATTTATTTCCTTAATTTAGTTCTATTACCTAAGATGCTGCGTCCGGATGAAATTGATGTGCCAGCGGAGAAACACCATGCCGATTGACTTTGGCTGGATGCAAACTTTGTGACTAAAATACATAAAAACCAATAAAAAATAGAAGCCTAACATTTAAAGTACATTTCTGTAAAACTGCGTTGGTTATTTGCATGAATTAGATTTAAAAAATTGTGGAGGATTGCAATGGAGAAAAAAATAGTTGCACTCGATGTATCGAATTTATGGACTCCCTATATGAATAACACGATGGCTCTATGCGTAAACAAATATGCATTGCAAACTATTCAAGATCCAGAAATTAACGCTGCTTTTTGCAATGCTTTGAATATAGCAGAGAACATTGTTCAAAAAATCACCGCCATTTTCAATCAGGAACATTTTCCGATTCCCAAAGGATTTACAGAGGAAGATGTCCATTTAAACGCACCACGATTGTTTTCAGATGAACTCTGGCTGTTCTATCTGCACCAAATGTCGATACACGGATTGACCGCTTATTCACTTGGAATCACCGCTTCCCGCAGGCGGGACGTTCGTCAATTCTATTTCGAAACATACAAGGAATCTAATGAATTGTACGAAACTACGTTGGAATTGCTGCAATCGAAAGGTTTCATGGAACGTTCCCCCACTATAGCGCTTCCGGAAAAAATCGAATTTGCGGAAAAACAAAACTTTTTAGCCGGCTGGTTTGGGCACCAACGACCATTGAATACAATAGAAATCTCCAGTCTTTATTTTAACTTGCAGAAAACCATCTTGACTAAAGGCTTGGCTCTCGGTTTCAGCCAAACCGCCAAATTAAAAGAGATTCGCCGATTCATGGAGGAAGTGGTACAAGTGGCAGCTGAACATATTGAAATTTTTACTACCATCCTTCATGAAGACTTCATCAGTTCTGCCATCACATGGGACACCCATGTTACAGATTCTCAGATTGCGCCATTTTCGGATAAATTGATAATGTTCCATTGTGCATTTTTAATTCAAGCTGCCATGGCTTATTATGGAACCGCCTTATCCGGCTCCATGAGGCGCGACCTCGGGCTCAAATATTCGTCTGCCATCGCAAGGGATGTCAAGCTTGCGGAAGACTGCGCAAATATCCTGATTGCAAATGGATGGTTTGAGGAACCTCCAAGTTCCGTTGATCGACGAGAATTATCTTAGTGAAACTTCACCATAACTGCGATTTTAAGAAGTACACAAAACCCCTTGAGACTCAAGGGGTTTTAACTCGTGTTCTTATCAATTATCCAAGCAAGTACATATTGCTGAAATAGTGTTTTTGTGCTGAATGAATTTCCTCCACCTCACAAATATTTCAAACATTCAAAATACATTACCTATCCTTTAAAAAAATTTTTGAATGTTTCCTCCTATACTTGGAACAATACCATTGTAGTAAAAAGGAGGGTAATTAGAAATGGATATTCAAAAATTAGCCGATCATGAGTCATTGGATCTACATGAAGTTATTAATTTTAAAACCCTTTGCTTAGCGAAATCAAAACTAATGCAAGGACTGGTATTTGATCATGATTTAAGAGCATTAATGCAAAAAGATGTTGAACAATCCATGCAAGCGCTTGGAGAATTACAGGCAATTTATCAACGCGCACCTTTTGAAGCTCCAGTTCCTCAAAACCGGCCAACACCAATAATAAATTGAAAGGAAGGCAAATTCATTGAACAATGACTATTTAGACCCTATAAACTCGCTACACGTACCAGAGTTAGCAGATACCACATTTGCGATGGATTTACTTCTTCGTGCCAAAGAAGGTGTACGCAATATTGCGGTTGCATTAACGGAGTCCGCATCACCTGATGTTAGAACCCTCTTACGAAACCAGTTAATGCAAGGGATTGCCATGCACCAAGAAATTACAGAATTAATGATTAGTAAAAAATGGTTCCATCCATACGAATTAAGTGAACAATATCAATTAGATCAACTCTCTGCCAACAATACTATGATGATTGGCAAAATGAATCTATTCCCTGTTGAGACCAATAGAAAAGGTATGTTTGACCGGACACCGGATGAACACTAACACTGGAGGCTGTAACCCATGAAGGCGGTAACGTATCAAGGTATTAAAAATGTTGTAGTCAAAGAAGTTCCAGATCCAAAGATTGAAAAACCAGATGACATGATTATTAAAGTAACAAGTACAGCTATATGTGGGTCTGATTTACATTTAATTCATGGCATGATTCCTAACCTGCAAGAAAACTATGTTATTGGCCATGAACCAATGGGAATCGTCGAAGAAGTTGGTCCAGGTGTGACTAAGCTAAAAAAGGGAGATCGAGTCATTATTCCCTTTAATATAGCATGCGGTGAATGCTCTTATTGTAAAAACCATTTGGAAAGCCAATGTGATAATTCTAATGATAATGGTGATATGGGTGCCTATTTCGGATATTCTGGTACGACGGGTGGCTATCCAGGTGGGCAAGCTGAATATTTAAGAGTGCCATTTGCCAACTTTACTCATTTCAAAATTCCAGAGACTTGTGAAGAACCAGATGAAAAGTTAGCAGTTATAGCCGATGCGATGACTACTGGTTTTTGGAGTGTTGACAATGCAGGCGTAAAGGATGGAGATACCGTTATTGTTCTTGGCTGTGGTCCGGTTGGCCTTTTTGCCCAAAAATTCTGTTGGCTAAAAGGGGCAAAGCGAGTCATTGCTGTTGATTATGTTAATTATCGCCTGCAGCACGCCAAGCGCACCAACAAAGTAGAAATTGTTAACTTTGAGGACCATGAGAATGTAGGAAATTACCTGAAGGAACTCACCAAAGGCGGCGCTGATGTTGTCATTGATGCAGTTGGTATGGACGGTAAAATGACTGATATGGAGTTCCTTGCGAGCGGAATGAAGCTTCAAGGCGGAGCATTAAGTGCGTTTATCATGGCTTCACAAGCAGTGCGTAAAGGCGGGACAATTCAAGTTACTGGCGTTTACGGCGGCAGATATAATGGTTTCCCTCTTGGAGATATTATGCAGCGAAATATCAATATCCGCTCTGGGCAAGCACCTGTGATTCACTATATGCCATATATGTTTGAGTTAGTTTCGACAGGAAAAATTGATCCAGGAGATGTCGTGAGTCATGTACTTCCACTTAGTGAAGCAAAGCGTGGCTATGAGATTTTTGACACAAAAATGGATGAATGTATAAAAGTCGTGTTGAAACCTTAAGGAAGGAGGTATAAAAAATGAACTACGCCTTACATGAAGTTCTTGAGGTCCATGAGATGGCTGCATTTAAGACTACTTGTTTAACTAAATCCAAAACGATGAAAGCGTTAGTTACAGATCAGCTATTAAAAGATATTATGCAGCAGGACATTGATGTATCTACGAGACAATTACAAGAATATGCTACTATCCTTTCCAACGCAAAGCAGTAAATTAGGAGATGAATGAACATGAATCCAATCATTGAAACTTTAACTGGCATGGATGGACTATCAGATCAAGTTGTTGCAATGGACCTACTCATTTCAGCTAAAAGTGGAGTTAGAAATTATGCCATGGCAGCTACGGAGGCAGGAACACCGGAAATTAAAGAAATGCTCACTCGCCATTTAGTGGAAGCTCTTGATATGCATGAACAAATATCCGCATATATGGTAGAAAAAGGATGGTACCATGCTTGGGATACAAACGAACAGATCAGTTTGGATTTAAATAATATCAATACAGCATTGAACTTACCAACATTATAAAAAAATTTCCAGGAACAGTTTAACACTCACCAAATAAACTGTTCCCATTAAACCATTTTGAGTTTATTTGGCAGAAGTAAATAAAGTTAATACTTCTTGCTTACTCGAGTTTGTTTTACACTATATAATTGAAAACAATTAATTGACTATTTTTATTATGAAAAGGTCGGGGCAGGAAATTCATCAATTTTGATACGAAGTAAACTATAAGGTCTCTGTCGCAAGTCTTTTCCATAATGAAATCTGGGCTGTCGATGTAATTGGTTCACAATGACATACAAATATTGATCCGGACCAATTGAAAAAGTATCCGGCCACAAAATTCTCGGATCATGTGCGATAGTTTCCATTATGCCATTTGGCAATATCTTACGGATACTGTTGTTTTCATAATCTCCAGCATAAACAGTTCCTTTTGCATCGGTGATCATTCCATCAGACGCACCTTTTTCTCCCCAATACTTCACATGATAAGGTAAATCCATGTCCCGTATCGTTCTGTCTCTCAGGGCTTCTGTTGAGATCGAGAACAAATGACGACAGGTTAGTGGAGCAAAAAATAATATCTTTCCATCGGGAGAAATCGCAAGACTATCAGACGCCAATCTAAATGGAGAAGTTGAACCGTCTTTGTTTCGATTCATTAAAATTTGACCTTCTACTTTCGGTAAAAAATAGGGATCGGGTGAAGTTGAATTTTCCCCATTTAACCGTCTAAACGCGTTTCCATTTGATAAATCTACGACGATAATAGCTCCTGGTCCTCTTGAAGAAGAATCCGTTATATAGGCATAACCTGCTTTTCCAACACGAAAATCAAAACGGACATCATTCAGATAAGTTGTAGGCAGGACAACATCTTCTGTAAAGGTATATACTTTTCTTATTGTATTGGTTTCTAAATCAACAGCGACTAATTTTGCCCCCCCTTTAATAGGTTCAGAAAAATTGGGTGCCGCTGTATCTAATATCCAAAGCGTTCCCCTTCCATCAGCAACTACACTTTGGACACTGATGAAAGTCATTGTGATATTCTCGGGATTAACCAAATTGGTTTGTAAATTAGGATAAGGCTGCAATTTACCCTCAATAATTTCCCCCACCGTAAATGTAACATCGTCTCCCCATTTCGGAAAGCAAATGAAAATACGACCGGTTTCTGAAACAGTAACACCTGTAGGCATAGCCCCATAAAATGCATAAACTAGTTCAAAATTGCCGAAATATTTTTCACTAGGTAACATATGTTTCATAATATCCTCCTCAAGCATTCAAACGGGATATCACCTATATATGATTTATATTTTTTCTAGTGCATGTTTCTTAATAAGTTTTTCTATATGAAAAAATGATTGAATGGATTGTTTTCGAAATTAATAAGTCTGTCAGAAAAAACCAAATATTATACCAGATATCATTCCCAAGAAAATGCTGTTCAGCGATAATAAATATCCTTTCTCTAACTAACTCATTAATTGATATGATTCTTTTAAAAGAACTAAAAACTCTTGATTTAGTTCTTCTTCACTATGAAATCTAAAGTTATTGTGAAATCTGTTTTTTGAAACTTGTTCAATTTTAGTAATCTTCTCGTGTTCAATTTGATGGTTTGTTACTAAATTAAAATCTAACCATTTCTTTTTTGGATGAACTCCTCCGAAGGCAGATTTATTCAAAAGATGTATAGAAGTCTTTTTAAACTCAATTTCAAAAGGTCCAATTTCCTTCAATAAATCGAGTATTTTTGAATATATTTCATAAACATTAACTGCCTTATTTGAGAATAATTCATCTTCTAACATATCACCATCTCCTACTTTCACTTTAACATATCATACTTTATTACCTTTACTTTGCCTCTTTTTACATCCTTTTACCATTTCTTTTATAGCTAAGGGGCTATCCAGAAAGTCAGATTGAGTAATCTTCTGGACAGGCCCTTTTTCTTTGCCCCCCCTCCTTTGCTTACCTTGGTTTATACCAAAAGTCCACGGATTGTGCACAGTATTATTTTTTCTCAATAACAAGACAATATTATAAGCCAAGGCTAAATTTAGATTGTTTAATAATTGGATTAGTTCAGAATAATTTATTGGATGGGTACAAAAGCATTTTTTAAAATTATCATAATAAAAGTATAAATTGGTTCTATCGATATGTGGAAGTGCAATAATTGGTTCTTTAAGTACGATAGTAGTATGTTTTCTATTCTAAATCCTCATAAAAATAGATAGATATATTTATAAATGTCTCGTTCCTTGTTGAAAAGGACCATTTTACATCGAGATCAAAGGTGGAAAAAGCGAAGGACTCAAAAGAAGAAACTGCTTGAAATGGTCTAACTAGTAGATCAATCTCTTAAAGATTTTTTATATTCTGATTATGCATGCGGACAATATCAACATGTTTCTGACTTCCTTCCGTGAAATAAAAAGCCTTTTTTAGAAGGAAGGACTCAAGCTAGAGAATCCATATTATAGAAGATTAATATATATTCTCCTTGATCTTTTATTCAATAAAACCATCCATTACATTAAACCTTGTATTTTACTATGGATAACAAAGAGAGGTAGCATTATGAATTCATTAAACCAATTGGATAAAAAACAGGAAATAGAATCCAATTCAAAGATTCACAAGCAATCAGCTTCTTGGATAATTACTCTAGGCATTATTTTTATTGCCGTTAATTTACGTGCTCCTTTAATCTCTGTAGGACCTCTAGTAGATCTCATTCGGGATAATTTGCAGATATCGAATACATTAGCTGGTATGATCACTACACTACCCTTACTCGCTTTTGCATTTTTTTCTCCTTTTGCTCCTAAATTAGGACGAAAGTTTGGAGTTGAATTCATACTTCTGATTGCTATCATCTTTCTAACCATTGGAATTATTATACGCTCCCTGTCAGGAATTGCCAATTTATATATTGGTACGGCTGTCCTTGGATTGGCCATTGCTGTTTGTAATGTATTGTTGCCAAGCCTTATTAAACGAGAATTTCCCGAACGAATTGGCATGATGACAGGTGTTTATGCCATTTCTATGAACCTTTTTGGTGCAATAGCTGCTGGTATCAGTGTTCCCATTGCCATTGGATTAGATTATGGATGGCAGGGTGCATTAGGAATTTGGGGGATTCTGAGTTTCGTATCCATTTTATTCTGGTTACCTAAAGTGAAACGTCGTGATATGAAAACATCTACCGCTAATCTTCAAACAGCTTACAATAATGTGAATTTATGGCGTTCAAAACTTGCTTGGCAAGTAACTTTGTTTATGGGGCTGCAATCTACAGTGTTTTATGTGCTTGTCGCATGGCTACCTGAAATCTTAAAGCAACAAGGAGTAAGTTCGGATCAATCAGGCTGGTTACTCTCTATTATGCAGATAGTCGTACTTCCATTTACTTTTATCGTTCCGATCATCGCGGGACGCATGTCCAATCAACGTCTATTAGTGGCCATTACATCTATTTCTCTTTTAATTGGAAACGTTGGGTTAATTTATGGAAGTTTGAATTTTATTGTTTTATGGATCGTTATGCTAGGAATAGGGGGAGGATTTTCCTTTGGTCTAGCGATGATGTTTTTCAGCTTACGCACAAAGAATGCCGGGCAAGCAGCAGAATTGTCCGGCATGGCTCAATCAGTCGGATATTTACTTGCTGCTATTGGTCCAATGTTCTTCGGCTATCTACATGATATAACCAATAGCTGGACGATTCCACTTTTGATATTGGTTGGTGCATCGGTTCTGCTCTTTATAGTTGGTCTCGGTGCAGCTAAAAATCAATATGTAGGTTCTCGAAACTAGGTAAAAAGACAACCCTGTAAAATAGGCAGCCTTAATAGACTATGCAGCCATCACGACTTGGTATTCTACCAGGGTATGATGGTCCAGTTGTTACTAGTGTTTAAACAAAAATAAGCAATGCAGTCTCCCTCTAAAACAAGGCTGTTCTATATGTCTAACAATTCCTATATAATAAAAAGGGCTTCTCGAATTGAGAAGCTTTTTCAATGAAGATTATTATTTATTGGCTAAATAAAAATTTTGCTGAATTTCTTTAATTTCATTTTTTTACCTCAAAATTCTAGGGGCTTACTCACCTACCAGTCCATCATTATCTCGATCATCCATATATGGATATAGCCAATGATCACTTGTTATTGGCATGCTATAACCAGCTGCTTTTGCCTCTTTGATCGTTACTTGACCATTTCCATCTGTATCAACACTAGAAATATCTTCAGTTCTATTCGTATCGTTGGACTTATTAGAGCTGGTTGTCTGATTTACGTTAGTTGAATTGCTTTCAGTTAAGCCTAGAGATTTATTTATTTCATCAGGGTTGCCGTTATCAAACTCATCTACAATCATATTTCCTTTTAACGTGTACGTGTACTTATAATGCGAAGGAATCTGCGTTTCCGTATTAGGATAGGTAATAATTGCTTCGAAATTAGTAGCTCCACCTGCTTTACGAATGGCATCTTCCATATAAGCTTGATCACCATGACGGTTTAGCGTACTATCTTGTGGAGTAATATTATACGCATTCGATACCCCTCCGAGAGAATCAGCAATGATATGTCCTTGATCTAAATCTGTTCTTTCGACACCAGGAACTTTTGCTTCATCAGAGTAGTATCTACCAGACGATGTTACAGGTTCGGTACGGTCATCTTGTAGAACGATTTCGGCAGCAATAACACGAACTAGTTGCCCATATTCATTCGTAAAGGCCCAATACTCTCGGTCCCCATAACCAATGTCAACAACGACGTTCCGTTCACGATAGCCAGACATATCACCACCATCAACTTCAATACGTTTGTATCCCGAGAACAGGTCATTACTTTGTTCGGTTGGCGTTTCTTCCACTACTGGTTCATTTACCACCGTAGTGGTCGTCTCTTCTTTTTCGTTATTATTTATATTTGTTTCAACTGTGGCTACATCTTGTGAACCAGTTTCTTGATCTGTAACGGATGCAGCATCTTCTACGTTATTACAACCAACTACAAAGATGGCAGTTAAAAGGAAGATTAAATAGTTTATTCTCTTTTTCATTACAAGACTCCTTATAGTACTTTTTTACTGATCATTCTAGAGATCTTTGAATAAAACATAAATTAATATTGTTAATCTATTAATAATAGTATATAACAATATTAACTTTAATACAGTAGAAAAACGTGGGGACGGTTCCTGATGTTTCATAGAAGTCATTTGTGAATTCCTCTCCATAGAGCCTTTCATGTTAATAAAGCGTGGGAATGAAGTGAACCCATGGTTCGGAAAACACCTGAAACTCAACTAGCTGACGATAAAAGAAAAATGCGAAGATGGATATGAAAGATTTAATAGGTTATAAACATAATAAACAGCTCAAGGGACAATAGACAAATCCCCCATCAAAACGAAAAGAAGATGAATCTCTACAAAATGTAGTGTTCATCTTCTTTTTTTATTTTCTATATTGTTCCCAATGTTCCAAAGCTTGCTCCAGTAAATCGCTTAGTAAATCTGTTACAGGGAACATAAACAAGGCCACTCCCACATGGGTCAGGTGCCTTGTTTTATAATAATACTTGCGACCGCTTCTACGTGAGCCGAGTGTATGTGGCAGCACATGGGGTGCAGGTGAAGGATACCCTTGCAAACTCAGTTAATAATTTCACCCTTGTTTTTAGCTACATTTTCGCGCCATTCTCGTCGCTCCATATTTGTCAGTTTCGCCCATTCTGTTACTTCACCAATAATTTTTAAAGGATCTTTTGAACGATATGAGCGTGTTAAGTTACCAGGAAATTTTTTGTCAGTAACATTTGGGTCGTTTTCAAATTCACCTGTTGGTTCTATTATATACACTCGATCTCTTCCTTCTCCTTTTGCTAAAGCTGCGGCAAGACCTGCTCCATTGACATTAGCAGTGAAATAAATGTGGTTCATTGTAAGCCCAGGCTGGTAATTTGAATTTCCACCTGCTGTTAGTAAATCACCCACCTTCAAATCTGCCTTTGTCCCATGGTAAAATGGTCCAACATCAGAAGGTGCACCCTTAGATGAATTTGACAAATCATAATTTCTTTTGGCATTCTCAGGGTCACCCAACTCCTCATAACAGTTGGCAATGTTTACATATAACGTGGAATATGCACTCTTCACATTATCATCATTTATATTTCGTGCACACTGTAGAGAGGTTTCCATCCATTTTAATTTGTCTTGAATACTCTTTTGTTGACGAGCTAAATGATAAGCTGCAATAAATCTTTCATAGTCGTCTGTTGCTTCATGCCATGCTTTTTGAAACTCCTTGACTGCCTCTTCAATATTTCCACTATCCTCTAATCCCATCCCACTCATACAAAGTTTAATAACGGCGTTATTTGGATCAAATTTACTATTCATCTAATTACCTCCAAATGAATTGATTGTTATTATTGTACACATGGAAATTCAACTTCTCAAAATTTACTCCATATTGCCTTTAATGGATATGGTAATGTTATTGACAGAGATGGTAAACTGATGTCGTCCAAGCCTTATTTAGTAGGTATTTTGCCTTTGGAGTGGCGGTAGAGGGATTTCCTTCTGTTTTACCGCATAATTTTCAGAGGAAAAGGGAGTAATTAACCTATTCTAAGGTAGCTACTCCCTTTTTTGTTTACATTTAAACCATCTCCTTACTAAACCCTTTTGCTTCATAGTCATGTGTATCAAAATCCTTCACGAATGGGGAGATTACCTCCTCAGGCGTTTCAGAAGCAGCATAGTAGAGGAACACGGCATGTTTGGCTCTTGTGAGGGATACGTAGAGAATACGTTTTTCTTTTTCCTCAATTTCCTTTTTATCATCTTCAAAGTCCTTTGACGTAGCCAGCTTCTTCTTCTTTAGGTTCTCAATCTCATCTTTATGAGGATAATAGAACCTGCTGAAATCGATGATGAATACATAATCAAACTCAAGGCCCTTCGTCGATTTGGCTTCTAGAAAATATATTTCAGGGCCATTTTTTCTTTCTTCCTCAGTACCTTCCGCCTTTTTTATGTATGTATTGAAGGAAAAAAAACGTCCAAGAAAGTTTTTCAAATCTCTTTCTTTTACTGGTTCATTTTGACGATGGATAACTGCAAATGTGGCTTCAGGATTTTCTTCATAGATTGTCGAAATCTGGTTTCCAATCGCCGTTAACATTTTTTGATGTCCACTAAAGGCTTGAATGATTGGTTTATCCCCTTGACGAGGAAAATATTTCTCATCATCATACCGTGAATCCTCTTGTGACTTAGAGAATTGAAGTGAATTTGCAAGCTTCATGATTTGATAAGTTGATCTCCAGTTCCGCTTTAGCACCACGATATTCCCGCTATGAAGATTGATTCCCAATGCACGATAGGAGAACGGACTGCTTTTGTATATACGCTGCCGTTCATCACCGCTTAACGTCAAGGTTTCTTTATTAATATTAACAAGTACGCGAAGCTGCATAGGCTGTAAATCCTGCACTTCATCAATAAAGATATGATCATATTTACTCTTATTTAGGATGAGATGCAGATGCTCCATCACAAGCAATGCGTAGTCTTCACGATCCATACGATAAAAAAAACTTTTCCTTTGATCCTCCTGGTAATATTCAAATAGCCTGAAAATCGTCCTTCTCTGCTTCACTGAAATACTTGGCAGATTTCCTCTTCCTACCCGCTCACAATTCAAATAGTCTTCTAATGTAATAAAGCCATTTCCCTTCATCCACGAAAATTCTTCATATAGGAAAGTAGTATTTCGTCTCTTTTTAATTGTGTGAATAGAAGGCAGTTCTTTAAATTCCTCTGTTTCAAGTAAATCAAATAACCGCATCAATGTCGCTTTAATGTTATCTTCATCTCGATTTAAGTTAAAGTGACTAGTCTGGAAAAATCTAACCTTGATTCCAATTTCTTTTAGTAGATGATACGCTAACTCATGGAATGTATAAAAATGAACCGTGTGCTTTTGCTCCTGCAGTTGTTCATAGTAGTCCGATTTCTTAAAACGATTTTCAGCATCCTTTACCAGCTCCTGATTAAAGGAAACATATAAGAAGCGCTTCCCAAAATCCTCTGACATCTTTTGCATCATCCTGATTAACAGCGTAATACTTTTGCCGGTTCCCGCAATCCCTTTCACCAGCAAATGTGTTGAGTTCATTTTCGCAACCTTTTCCTGCTCATCACTCAATTCAATATTGTTCAGAAACTGTGCCGTCTTATTCGAAATGTCATCTTCGACACTTGGAGGATGCGAAAGGGCATCTGAAAGGACAGAAAAAGTATGGTCAAACTTATTACCTTGTTCATTATGGGTCAGAGTCATTATCATCAAATCCTTTTTAGAGATATCAACAGCATAAAAAACATGGGGAGGGTTCTAGCGTTTCACACAAAAATCAAAGATTCTTACTTGACCTAGTACGCTGTCACCTATCCAAGATCTCTAGTCTTCCCAAGGATGGCTTTCGTTATGGCAGAGGTGGCTCTTAAATCTGTCCGAAATGGCTCTAATTGATGGCAGAGACGGCACTGTTGCATGGCTATAGGCACTTATTAAAATTCTGCCGATTTTGACAATGTTCGGGTGGTCAGTGTGGAGATTTGAAAATAAAAAATGAAACGCAACATCTGTCCCCGCGTTTTCCAACTCATCCTTCTTGGGAAAAATAGAGTAAAAAACTTTTTCCTATTGTTCTTTATCTTGCAACACATATTCTTTTTCTACACCGAAAAATTCAAATAATAATTTATAATCAAGCATTCTACTGACCAGTAAATGTAAAAAGGACTGTACTGTTTCAGAACATTCAATTGTTACCTGTTTGGTAATATGTTCGCTAGGATAACTTAGAAAGCATGACCCATCTTGAACCACTTGATACACAAATTATCACCTCAACCGTAAAAAAAGGAATGCCGTTGACTTTACATGTGAAATAGAAATGGCATGAAATCTTTTTTTCCCTTTTAGATTACTGCCACTGAATTGTATTAGTTAATGAAATATTATTTACCAATAAAACAAATGGGAATACCCATTTTACTACAACTAACAAGTTTTTCTTTACTATTTTACTATCCATGGAAATATAGTTTATGCATACTTAAGGTGTTATAATGTAATTATTAACTACTCATGGAAGAGGTGAATCACACATGAATACATCCAAAGAGCGATTACTTAAAATTATTGATGAAATACCTCAACAAGAAGTAGATAAAATTTTGGACTTTGCAGAGTATTTAAAAGCTAAAAGAGAAAAAAACTTATCTGAAGATTTAATAAAGGCTAGTGAAAGCAGTCTAGATTTTTGGGATAATGATATTGATGATGAGGTTTGGAACGATGTATAAACAAGGAGAAATTGTATTAATTCCAGTTCCATTTAGTAATCTAACCAATAATAAGCAACGTCCTGTTCTTATTATCTCAAATGATTATTACAACAACATGACTGAAGATATCGTTGTTGTTGCCATAACTTCACAATTAAAAGACCTTGACTATTCAGTAGTGATTGAGCCAAAAGACTTAGACGAGGGTAAACTTAAAGTTACTTCAGCAATTAGAGCTGATAAAATATATACACTTTCAAAAGATATTGTCAGAAAAAGGTTTGGACAAGTGAACATAAGGATTTTGGATGATGTTCAGACGAAGGTAAAAAGTTTAATAAATAACGTTAATAACATGGGATAACTGGACAGTAATCAGTAGTCCCTTTTTTATAATAAAAAGTCGCTAAATCTATACCGTATTATAAAGAGTCCATTATATTTTTGTTGTAAATTCGGATACCTGGGGCGGTTCTACGGTTACATATAATGTTTATTTAGATTAATTTTACGATAAATTGTAAAAATCATATAAGTAACCTCAACATTTTCTCTTAAAATATATAATTTACAAAGCTATCTAATAAGGTGAACAGTAACAGCAACTGTTCACCATTGAATCCTTTTTGGCGACATACTGGAAGTCGTCTATTTGTTTATTGTATATCATCAAAGAATAGCAAAAGAAGATTTAGGAACTTAAAGAACGATTCAACCACTAAGAAGACGCTGCACAGAAATGAAGTCACATATCATCCTCCCAAATACAATATCTATATTTTGGATGAGGGTCTTTCTTTCACCACAGATGTTGTTAATACACACGCTTCCCAGGAATAACCCCTCTAACACCGCCACGAGGATCTTCCATATCTCCTTTAAACCTAGGAATCAAATGAACATGCACATGAAAAATTGTCTGCCCTGCAGCTTCACCACAGTTAATCCCGATATTATAGCCATTCGGCTCAAATTGTTCATCTAGCATTTTTTTGCCTTCAAATAATAATTGATCAATAGCATTTCTCTCATCAGCCATTAGGCAAGTTAATATTTTATGTTGTTGATCAACTCCTTAAATAGTTAGGCTTGAATTCGTAGGTAGAAAGAATAGGTGACCTGACGAAAACAATCTTATGAGAAATGAAGTATCCGTTGGATCACCTTTGGTTCATCAATCTCCTATATTTTTTAATCTAGTAAATGTTTTTTCTATTTCCTGGAACAGTTCAGAAGGATTCATTTTGAAAGCAAATGCCATATTGATAAATGTATCAAGGGTTGGTACTTTTTCATCCTTTCTATGTGTTTTTTGCAATACCCAAACCCATTAATCTTTCTGGCATTAATTGAGTGATTACTACAACAAAACACAATTAATGTTATTATTTTATTCAACTTTTAAATTATTACTTATATCAGAATAACCTTCCACGAAACCATTCGGATTAAATTGAACAGACGAAAAGTCATATGACCATCTTTCATAACTAATCCCATCGGGGGTTCCCATGGCATTTAATACATCCTGTTTACTTGAACCAATTGTAAAAAAAGAATTTGGTTCAGGATCTGACATAAAAACTCGTAAATTATCGCTAATATCTGACCATCCTACTATTTTATCTCCTTTGAATGTAACACTTGAAAAATCATAATTCCAACGATCAAAGCTTATTCCTGTTGGAGTTCCCATGGCTTTTATCAGATCATCTTTAGAAGAACCTAATGTAAAAGTTGAACTTTCTATTCTTTCACCTACCATTACCTTCAGGTTATTACTTATATCCGACCAGCCAACTACAATGTTATTTTCAAATTGAACGCTGGAAAAGTCATAACCCCAGCGATTTTCATTTGCTGATGTTGGGGCGCCCATTACTTCTTTCACTTCATCTTTCGTTGAGCCTAGAGTAAAATAGCCGGTATAAGAAATGGGATTAACATTATTGTTAGAATCTGCTTCAGAAGTGTATTTGATAGTTTGATCGTCTGTTTGGTTTTGGTTATCATCTGAAGGGATATCGCTCTGATCAGCAATTGGATTTTCCTCCATTATTTCTTGTGTATTAGTATCTTTGTATTCAGTCTGCTGTGTTTTTGATTCAACTTCTGCCGTTTGCTCGGTAGATTCTTTGTCAGTATCCAATTTGCTCGTTGTCTGTTTATTGTAAATCTGGCCATAAATAAAGAGTATAATTAAAATGATTCCTGCCACTCTATATATTGGCCTCCATATTTGATTTTTTCTATTTGCACTTTTTTGGTGATCCGTTTTCGTACTTGAAAACTCTTTTTCATGTACATCTTCACGATATAAAGGACTTTCATGTTGCTTTTCATTTGAGAATATCTGCATGAAATGAACACGATATAGGTTGTTATAGTTTTTCCTTAATGAATCATTAATCAAAATATCATAAGCTTCTCTAATTTGCATAAAATCCTTTTCGTTTCCGCCCACATCAGGGTGTCGTACTTTTGCCAATTGCCGATAAGCCTTTTTGATTTGGTCATGATTTGCATTATAGGGAACGCCTAAAATCATGTAGTAATCGATAAAAATCTTCTCATTAGACATATGAGCACCACCTACAATAATGATTGTAATTAAATTATATATGATAATCCAAGAACTATATCTAAGTAATTTTTGTTAGGGGCTATGAATGTGAAAAGGAAAATATGGCTTGTTATCGATATGACTATCCTTGTGGTTCTTATTCTAACAGGTGTGAGACTTTTCCATGATGCAAAAGAACATGCACTAAATAAGATAGATACACCGATTAACCTAGAAATCACTCTAAAGGATGTTTCACTTCTTTCTAATCAATCAGTTGGAGATTCTTGGGAGACTGGATTAAAAGTTAATGAGCATAAACTTCAAGTTGGTAATACGCTGGTTCTTGAATCCTTCATCGATGAGGAGATTACATTCAATGCAGGTGCAGTTGAACATGATAATATTCCTGATGTAGGAACATCGAATTATTTACTAAAAGTAAGTGATTTAAACCTTGCAGAAGAAAACTTGTTAGAAATGGACGTTTCCGTAAAAGAAAATAGAGGGCGTTATTCAGGCAACTATGCACGATTTGAATTCCTAATCAGCATTAAAAGGAAGGTGGATTTTTATTCTATTATTCAAGAATTAATTTAACTGATATTTAATTTATGCCTTTCCCACAACAAGGGGATGGAATCCTCCCTGCACCTCTAACCTAAAACTCCATTGTTTTCAATTAGTCTATAATCTGATATAATACTCATATCATTTTTAATCGGGACGCTTCCCGTATATCTGTTGGTGCAGATATACAAATTGGGAGGCGTCTTTTCCTTTCCTCTAGAATAATAAATACCCAAAAATCCCCAATCTTACATGGACATTATACTCGTCAATTTTGAACAGACAATACCGTCAACTTTCGGTTATTTTTGATTAGCAATAACAATCCCCCAGTAATTTTTGTGAGGAATTAGGCTCGTAATCTTCCACTAAAGCTACCCGTTACTTTAAGTGTAATACTTCACAACCCCATAGAGGAGATGCCTTATTAAAGGATCGTATCTGTTAACTTAAAAATACTTATCAATGTTTCTATAATTACGCCATCATTAAAAATAATGAAACAAGTGTAGCAATAAATGGAATGAATTTTATTTTTCAGTTTCCTTTTTTTCACCAAGAACCGCTTCTCTAGATTTTTCTACTCTTATAGTTGATTCTTGATTGGACTTTTCATAAACAATATCTTTGACATATTTTTTTAACTCTGGTTTATCGAATAATGTTTCTTTAAGAGAATCATTTGTTAAATTATAACCTTCAAGAACTTTACTCTTATCATCAAGGATAGCTTGGATGCCTTGATTTATTGTATCTTCATAAATCAACTTTCGGTAATTCTCAGTGTATTCCTTTCTAAATAATCCTACAAAACTATCAAAATAACTCTTGTCAAACATAGGAATATAAGCTAATTCTAATTCTGGTGCTTTAATATGTAAAATCTTGGATTTTTTATCAAAATAAAAATCTTCTTTTTTGATATTTTTTAAATCATAACCAAGCATAAAGTAACCATACAAATGAATGTTGTATTCTTTTCCGAAAAGATACTTTCCAAATTTTTTACCTGTTGTTTCAAGCCATATATCATCATCTTGATTTTTTAAAAATTCATAAGTGTCATCTTCAGTGTAATCGAAGTCTTGGACATCCTCATATCCGAAGTGTTTGCTGATTTCACGCACCTTATCGTATGCGATATTTTCTATGATAACCTCACCTTCTATTGCTGTTTTTGCTGTTGCTACTTTTTCTTCTCCACCTTTCAAAAGCATATATGTTCCTGCTGATCCAACAGAGGCACAAAGTAAGGCAAAAACAATGGTAATAACAATTCTTTTCTTCGATGATTGCTTCTTATTAACTCTAAATTCTGGCATAATTTACCCTCCCCATTATTTTTATTTACTTTTATAACAGATTTAAATTTTATAATCCTTTTTAATTAATTTAGTATTTTCCTTACCCAACCGCCATATTATAATAAAATTATTATTTGGAAAAATTTTAAAAACTGTCGCCCTTTTAATTTTACACTTCTACTTTAAATTGAATATGCTCTGCAGCTGCTTGATTAGACTTCACACAATCAATGGCAACCACGAGTGCCATAATAATGATTTCTATCTTCATCTATGATTTGAACCTTGTAGCTACAGCCCCAAGTGAACCACTCCTTTCTCACTTTCCCTACAATTTCACCATGCTGTAATACCTGAGAATACATATTCCACCAGTCACCATGTACTTAGATACCTGCCGCATCAATCGTGCACCTTGCTCTAAAGAAGGAAAACTCCGTTGAACTATTTGGCATTTCCTTTAAAGTATACATATTGCAACTTTAGCAAGTTCAAGTTGGTCTGCTAAATAATGATAATTATTTGCCCTATGATATTTTTCTTAATGAAAGTGTATGTCAATCCAATTAGAATATTTTTCTATCATATCTTTATAATTTTTGGTTTCTAAATCCTTTGCCAAGTAATCATTATGTAAGCAGTCCACAATTCCATTAAAGTCATAATTAATTTTCGTAAGGCTGTTAGCAATTGCCAACTCAACTGCCCTTTTAACCGTTAGTCATTCCATACCAACACTTGAAAGCACCTGAGTTGTCTAATGTACACCGAATGAAATCCCGGATTAATATCGTGTTGTTTTTCACAAAGACAATTCCTCCGCGACCTATTTTTCATTGAGCATCAAAGCTTCCATCTACATAGATATGAATGAATTCTTCACTGATTTCTTTAATAAGCGGCGTCTGGAGGAAACTATTAATCTGAAGATAGACCTTGCTTTCCTTTTCCATACTTATTGGAGAAACATTAGCTTTTACAAACTCCCTCCTTTTTAATGATTCCCCTTTTTGTATCTCTTGTTTGGAGTCTTCAGCATACTCGTTATTTATTATAAGATTCAGAAGTAACTTTGCCTCGCGAAGATTTGGAAATGCCCGATATTCGATCGCAAATCCACATTCTTTCTATTTGATTCTAGTAATAAAAGGCTTTATATCCTTAAATGAATGATAAAGTTTACTTGTAATCATTGTTTTTTTTCGGTCATACCCCTTTATTAAGATATAGAAGTTTTTTGCAATCTCTTTTTTTCCTCTATTCAATTGAATTATAAATAGCAAACCCATTTGTCTTCAGAGGCGACTGAATATGCTTACTGTAACTATTTAATTCATCTAAGTTAGGTATCATTTTTAAATGCTGAATTACCTTGTTAAATCACTCACCCAATTGATATACTTCTGTTTATTCCTCTCATACCAATCGTTACATATTAAATAGCTTTCATTATGTATTGAAATAGGATCCTTCCAGTATCTAGGATATCCATTAATGTCTCTTTGGTTGATTAGTGGCGAATTCCAAACAACTTTTTTCAAGAATGGATAGTTAATATCAAAAGTGTACTTACAATATTTTTCATCCTGTAATAATTTAATTTTCTCGGAAGAAAGCATGCCAGCGCTAATAATTTCCTTTAAAGACGTCCTGACAAGAATACCAACTTTCTTAGAGATATCCGTATTGATAGTCTTTACCGGATTATAGGACTGATTTACTTTTGATTGTTTTTGTTCATATTCTTTTATCCACTTTTTCATATATTTGATCTTCTTATCTGATGATAAATTTGCGACCTCTTCCTCTAGGAATCTGAAAAAACTTGATTTGAATGTTATCTTATCCATTTGCTGCAACTCCAATATAATGGCTTTCTTGACTAAAAGGATTAATAAAAAGTACAAATTATTATCTTATTCCTCAATCTCCATCAAAAAAACTCTTTCTTTAAAACCGCCTCTAATTTCATATTTCCGTTTTCGGACTTGTTCAACTGCACCTATTGTTAATCCGTGGTAATCAGCCAGCGCATGTATGACTTCAAGAATGTCAGCCAATTCTTCAGCCGCTTCATCGTTACTGCTGGTAGTCATATACTCCTGCAGCTCCTCAAATGCTTTTTTTCTTAATTCAGTGATGAATTCCTCATCATCTAAAACTCTACTACGATACATTTTTCCGCTTTTTTCTATTATTTCTGGAATTCGATCTCTAACAAGCTTGTTATGTATCTGAATGCTTTTTTGATCTTTCCCTTCTGTACAGGCGTTTTTCCCATTAACCCATTTAACAAAGAAATCCCAATCCCTTATTGTCCCATCATCATTTAATATTCCTAGGTAAACACCATCACCTTTCCCAACCTGCCAAATTGCTTGAGCAGAATTTTCCTTTTCGGTTATACCGTTTTTAAGGACATACTCAATAAAGGACTGCTTGCCAGGTTCCGATTGCTCTGCAACGAAGGCAACCAAATACATATCAATACAGCCTGCTCCCATGTCATTCGGATCTTCATTTAAAATGTGATCTTTTATAGCTTTAACTCTGCTTTCTTTTGATGCATTCAAAACTAAAGCTTTAATTTTATCTATTCTATAAGCCTGATAACTTCTCTTTTCCCATTGTTTGAGTTGGGAAGCATCCCCTTGGACGAAATCTAATTTATCGAGCATATTTTTTAGATTGCAAACCGTTGGAATGACATTTTGATGTAAGCTTCTCCCTCTAAGATTTCTAGGCAATGAAATGGAACCATTGGCTGATGTCACAGTAATTCTCCTCCTATGTAAGGATCTTCCAGTTAAATTGTTATAATATTTACATTAACAGAAATAGAAACATAATGGGGATTTACAATAATTTAGGATAAAAGTAGTTTTTATGATTTATTTGGTCAATATTTTTTGATTGTAGTAAATATTTCTACACTACATTGGTAAGAAAGAAATTGTAACGATAAAACTACCTACTGTAAACAGTTTATAATGCTAAGGATATCCTCACCATATTTTTCAATTTTTTTATTACCAAGCCCTTTTATTTTAAGTAGCTCATCCCTAGATTTTGGTCTATTTTCTATCAATGCATCCAACATCTCATTAGTAAATACCATATAGGCTTTAATATCTTCTTCTCTAGATTTTTGTAATCTATAATTCTTTAAATCATTATATAAATTCAAATCAGTTTGTACCTGTTTGGGCATAGTATGTTTACTATGAAGATCTTCATCTGATAAGGAATACTTTGCACTGTAGTCAAATGTAATTGGCCTATGATTATTGACAAGGAAATCAGCTATCTGGTACATATATTTTTCAAACATATCTTTTTCATTATTAGGATCACTTAACTCTTTCTTTAATAAGTTGGTTATTTGATCATATTTATAAATATTGTTTTGAATGTCTCTAGGGGCATTTTGTTTCATTACAATTGTTTTAGGATTAGCTATAATAACAGCTGATTTAATTGGCAGTGTTTTTATTACTCCCTCATTTATCAGAATTTCTTTTAAAATATTAACATGTCGTTCATTTTGCGATACAGGGCTGTACATTCCTTCTTTTTTAATTACTTTCCCATAACTATTCTTCAGAATTCTAATAAAATCTCCATCTGCATTAATCTTAATATCCCCGCTGAGCTTTTTTGTTTCCAACACATAAATAAACTTATTGGTAATCAAGATAAAATCATATTGTGCCACGTGATCTCTATATTCAAGTCTTATGTCATGCAGACAGAGCATGGGGATAAATGAGTTCTTTAGCTCATAATAAAGATTTTGTTCTCCCTCAAGACCATATTTTAAAAATGCAATGTCTCTTTCAATTAATTTTCTTTTATTCGATTCCACTGTATGTAAAAGTTCTTTTAAATCATGTAACTGCTTATTTTCCTTTTCAAATTCTTTCATAAATATTGGGCTTGTAATTGTTCTTTTGCCATTAAACACATGATAAAAAGCTTTATCAATTATGCTCACTAAATCTACTCCTCTTTTTAATATTCATTTATAATGACTATTTTTCTGCGATAGCATTCTATTAAATTATACCAATATCTACACAATGAATGGTAAAAAATACCCATAACAATAATTACTTATAACTATTCTCTTGTTAAAAGAGTGATAATAATGTTATTTTCAGAACAATATTCATATTTAGGGTGTCAACAAGATTTAAGTTCAAAAATAAAAATAGGAATTGGCTTATTCCTGTTTTTACATAATATTTTATGTACTTAATTACCCAGCAGCTGCATTAATAACTTAAACACCTTAGATGGTTGTTTCTCTAATGTCTCTACAGTTACTGTCTTCACCCATTCACCTTTTTTAAACATGATTTCCTGTCGTTCCGTATCTAATTCAATATTAATGTTTTTACAGAATAAGTATTTATTTTAGTCGCTTCATCCAGATTATTCCGATCTAACCTAACTTTTGGGAACAGTGCCTGGCCATTATATCCAATGAGATACCTCCAATTTCCTGATCGTTCACTATAACCTATTCTCCATATCTTCTAAAAAGATATCAACTTTGTTTGATTATAATGCTATAACACTTTCTGATAAGCCTATGTATATAGAAATATGGAGTACATTGTGGGAGGTGAAACATGGGATTAAGTACGAAAGTGGAAATAGCAACACAGCAAGAAAAAGCAGACAAAGTAAGAGAAGAAATAATCATGGAACTGCAAGAAGAGGGCAAGAAAGACAAAGAAATTCAAACCATACTTAGTATTTTTTGAATTTAGTAAAAATTAATGCAAAAAAGGAGTAAGGGAAAATGAAGAAGGAAATTCAGGGATATTGGGACTTTTTTGAATTCACTTTTAAAGTAGGCGATACATTTAAGCATACGCTAAAAAGTGTTGAGAAATTATAAACCAAGATTAAAATTGACTTGGGAACCCAAAGTAATCATTCAAATTATTAAAGGTAACCGTACAGTACGGCTTGAAGAAAATTTTAATGATTTTAATAGATATCAAGGTACAGAATTACTTTTAATCCAATTATACCATGGTGCTACTCTATTAAAGGTTATTGGTCTCTATATAGATTATTTATGGGATGAACAACATTGGATTGTAAGATCTATGAGTAACGATCCTTTGGCTGCATGGAGAAGGTATTCATAATTTAATTGTTATAGTATAGAAGGAGAAACAGTTTAAGAAGAGTATTAGTCGACAGAAACACCCAATCATGGATGTTTCTGTCGACTTTCCATATTATTGTAACAATATCGTTAAAGAAGTTGAACAGATTCTCATGACGATTCTTTGAACTTCAAATAAGTGGCTAATTCGCTCCCACAAGTTAAATCTTTATGCATCTCATGAACAAGGCTCTGGGCAGTAGAGATGTTGTTTTTTCCGATTCTGATTTTCTGTTTCACCATTCACTACGCCTTCTTTTTTGCAACTTCTCCGAAAGTCGATACTGCTATTCTATCCAGTTGTGCGGAGATGTGATTGAAAGTAAGGTTCAAATCAAGTGTTTTTACACTTATTTTATTACCACTCATCATGAAATCGCAGTCTGGCGTAATGGTTTCTTCTGTTTTGGCATAGAGCAACATCCCTGCCACATTGCCGGTATGATTTACATCTTGATTTTTAACGTATGTAAAAATTTGATACAGATTATTGGAATGAAGTGTACGGCTATCATACCTGCCGTGAACCTGCATGGTCTTTGCATAATACTTGGTATCAATGATTAGGATTTTATCTCCATAGCGGAGTGTGATGTCTGTCTGCATAATCGGTAGAAAATCAATGACGCCATCATCAAGGTTCCAGGCCACCTGTGAAGCTGCTGCTCGCATGTTGGGATGATGATAACGATAATACTCCAATACAAACTTCTCATATAGACGGGACATCTGCTGTTCATCCAAGAAGTTGGCCATCTTATACTCACCTTTCTTTGTAGAGAGTAAAAGACCATCAAGGATAAAATAACAGATATTGAGCAACATTTTATAATTTTGGTTGTTTCGCTGATACCGAAGCATATTCCATTTGATGTAGGCTGGTTCGATCATGTCCACACCATCAAAGAATAGCATCACTTTTTTCAGGGCTGTCCTCCGTTCGATGCTCACGGTAGATTGCCGTAAAAGGATGATGGCAGTCGTCTTCAGAATTTGATTGAACAAATTGTTTTCTGACAGCTCATCATATTCACAGGAGAGCTTTTGTTTTCGCTGCAGCTTATTATGGATGGTTCCGTGAATATCCAGCTTTCCTCGCATCACTGAAAGGTTTTCGTATGTAGAAATATATTCCTGGTAAAGGCCACGCTTTAGCTGCAGGGCGATTCCTTTGGCGAGGATGGCTGCAAACAGGTCTTGTATATTCTCAAATTCTTCTGAAGCTACTTCTTCATAGTTTGATTGTTTCAACACCTGAAAAGCATATGTCAGCATATAATAAATGTTCTTGATGAGGATTCCCTTTTGGTTAGTCATTGAAAACACCATGCAGAATATTTTCCCAGCGTTGCAGCTTGGTTGGCTCATCAAACCAATATTCACTAAGCATTGGAAGAATATCATACTCAACAACTTCCATCATCCATTCATCGGTGCATTCTTTTTGGCCACCAAAATAGCTATGACCAATGCAGAAGCCTTTTCCAAGCGCATTGTCTGAAGCAATTTCTTTATTCAGATCTTTGATACGCTCTATTAGAGTATTGAACGTATCATTGTCAAATGCTGCTTGATAGGCTTTGAAGACGTCAGAATTAAATCCCGGTTCCATTTCGAAGAAACTGAAACGACGACGTAAGGCATAATCAATCATAGCAAGGCTGCGGTCAGCGGTGTTCATCATGCCAATTATGTATACGTTTTTTGGAACCGAAAATGGCATCCCGTTATAAGCAAGCGTTGCCTTTGTCCCACGGTAGTCTTTTTCAATCAGCATGAGCAGCTCACCAAAAATCTTACTCATGTTTCCGCGATTGATTTCATCTATAATAAAGAAAAATGGTTTGTTCGGCAGATTCGCTGCCTTCTGACAAAAGCGATAGAAAATTCCATTTTGCAATACAAACCCTTCGCCTCGCGGCTTATAGCCCATAATGAAGTCCTCATAGGAATAGTTCTGGTGAAACTGAATAAATTCGATGCGACTATCGTCTTTCTCCTTCATCACTGCGTATGCCAGGCGCCTTGCCGCAAAGGTCTTACCAACACCAGGAGCGCCCTGCAAAATCAGGTTCTGCTTATTCTTCAATAAAGAGACAAGCGAATCAAAGCGTTCGCCGGTCATATAGACTTCATCCAAGAATTTTTCTTTGGAGTAGGCTACGACATTGTCTGTCTGTACTACCGGATTCTCCTCGCGAATTAAGTCCATGATAAAATCATATTCACCCTTGGTCAGTTTAAAAAGACTACCTTGCGGATTGGTGAAGTATTCCATGCGCTCGAGCTCAGGGCAACTCTTTAATGTTGCATAATCAATAGGAGTAGCAAGGCTCTCCACTTTTTCAAAATAGAGGTTCTCACCATCATTTTCCTTCGTTACTTTCGCAATCGCCACAACCTGTTTTACCGGGTTAGTTTCATACCCTATAATAGAATCACCAGTTTTTGCATCCAAGAAGTTTTGAAAAATGCGGCGTTTGTTACCATTTTCGTTATACATAGTATAACTTTGTGTTTCACCAATACCAATATCTGAAAAACTCCAAATTTTCGGATTGGCATTTAGCCACCAATAACGATGTATATCGGGACCATCAGTTGTTTCATCGGCATAAAGTGGAATTTCTGATAAGTCAAATTGCTCAAGTGCTTGACTCAATTCATCGCGCAATTTCCAAATATAGCTACCTTCTGTGCTATGATCAGCATACCTGCCAACATACAGAATAGGCCACCACTTTGAATTATCATTATTATTTGTCAAAACTGGGCATCCCGTCTTATCGGCAATTCGTTTTGCAAGGGACGAAGAACCGCTATTATAAAAGTTCTTAGTCTCACCATATTTGATAGAAAGCTGCGTACAGGTAGCCATTCCACCATAGTCTTTCATACGCTTCATGATTTTAAGACTGTTTGACGTGAACACTGATTCATCTGCAAGTAGGGAGAACCAAGTTTCTGTCGAGATATTCGGGCTATAATCCGTCGGGAACCACTCGGTGGTGTCATCTACAGGCTTTTTAGAGTACATCCGGCTGATATAGAAACACACATCAATTGTTAATGTTTTCAACTTTTCATCGGGATAACAGCTATCTGTCAGCATAGAATTGAGCAACTGAACCAGCTCTTCATCCGCAGCTAGCTGTTTGCATATATCATTATATAGATTAAACCCACCTATCAGATTAGCAGAAGATGCGCCTTTCTTCGGTACAAACTCACTATTTAGTTCTTTTGCTACGGCACGACAAACCGAGTATTTGTAAATATAATATTTATCCGGATAGCGAAGCCATAGATAGGTGCTAATCGAATTTGGATTTTGATAGTGCTGCTTCCAAGTGCCATCACCATATTTAACCCGCAACTCTTCAGCATTAGACTGAAATCTTTCAACACGTTCTCCCAAATCCTTCGTTTCATCATAAAGATTGATAAACATTGCTCTGGTTGCTTCAGGGTCTACCGACGCAAAGTCCCGAATCATACCTCTTGGGAAGTTATTCATGGAAGCAAGTAGGTTATTGGTTTTATCAGTTGCTTTAGTGAACATTTCTGCAAAGTCAGGAGCATTGATGTCCCAATGATCTTGGAAGTGCTTTACTGCTTCCCATTTATAACGCTCGTTATCCCATTGCTGGAATACGAAATCTCTTTTGTAATCAACGAGGACAGCATCCAACTTTTCCAAATCAATCATGCTATTATACCTCCTCAATCCTCATATTAGTTCAATCTTTAACTCAAGCAGCCAGTGGAACAGTAGTGCCAGGCACTGATCGCTTTGGTTGATGATCTTAGTATGTCTACTATGTCTCAAATTAAAAATCACTTGACCCCAAATAGACCAAGTGATTACTTTACTTTCGATACATTTTCTTTATGTAATCGCCTTTGTTCCAAAATCCCATCCAAATACTTTGAAAACCTAGATTCATCAGAATAAGATAAACATAAGTATTCCTTTGCTCTAGTCATTCCAATATAAAGAAGGGAAACTTCCCTTTCCTCGTCATCCTCCAATGGGAATGGCATAGAATCAACATTTACTATGAAGACAGCTTGATAGTCTAATCCCTTACTGCTATCAATGGTACTAATTTTTACTTTCCCATCTTCTTTTTCATAGGACCGTTTGGCTTGTTCATTCTCTGTTATCCAATAGTAATCGATGCTAGCATCCTTTAATGACCTTTTAATAATATCAATAATTGGATACTTCAATGTCCGCTTCACTCGGTAGAGGATTAACATTTCTTGAAAGGGTATCTTTTTTTCGTCATGTAATCTCTGAATCTGTTTGGCAACTATTTTCATCTCATCAAAAAAGGATTTAGATCGAACAATGCCGGGTTCCGGACCCTTTCTTTTTGTACTCTGGGGAGCAATGATTTCCCCTTCTACTTCCCGATTCACTACTTTATCTTTGAACATGGAATGCTTTCGATAAAAATCCCAGGCAAATTTAACGATTTGGGCGGTATTTCGATAATTGATCGATAAAACCTTCGATCTGCCTCTGAAATTCAACCCTGTATCCTGTACATATGAACGCTTTCTTTTATAGATGGTTTGTGCTCGATCTTCCACTAATAATAATGATTGGGTTTCTTCATTCATTAACAAACTAACCAGCCTTAGCCAATCAGGTTCGAAATCTTGTCCCTCATCAATTAGAATGGCATCATATTTTGGAAGAATGGCCTCATTATTTTCTAGCTTTACAATCATATCAGATATCTGCTGTTCTCTAATTTTCAAATCGTTTTTTAACCACGCATGAAAGTTTCGAACGATCACGTTTTTATGATCTCTTGGTACTTCAACCGATTCGCTTGTAAAATCAAAATCGAATAAATCTTCTGGTTCATTTAGCATATGTGTAACCATTTGCTGAATTCCACTTGCCAACGAAATGTTATAACAAAGAATTAATATCTTCCAATCGGGATGTTCTTTCGACAACAGTTTTGCACGACTGGCTAGAATTAACGTTTTCCCGCTTCCAGCTACTCCACGTATCAATCTATTTTTATCACCAATTTGTTTCGCAAGATTTTCCTGATGTAAATCCATTGTTTTAATATCATGAAGCGACAATAATAGCTGGTCTTGATATGGTACTGGTGGTTTGAACTCTGCACTAATCCGAACTTCAGGAAATAAGTGATAACGAATCGAATTGATATCTTCATAGGATAACTGCTCCCGTAGACGAAACGGAACAACAAACATATTTAAGATTTTTTCCATTAAGATTTCCTCAGAAAATTCTTCTTTGTCCGGATCGATTTCATCCCGTGTCAGACATAAACTAGGTTCGATCACCGAGTAGAGTCCTTCTCTTACAAGGTCCTTGGAATATAATCTTGTAAAGACAACCCCATGTCCAAACGGAAACTTCAATTGAAATTTATACTTCCCATCAAGCTGGACAAGATTTTTATCTTTCTTAAGCTTGTCCACTACATGAAACATATTATCCCTAGCCTGCTTCATTGGACTTTTTACTATTGCCTGCTCCCCTGAGGAAGCAACAATATGCCATTCCTCATGATTCACTTGAAGTAGGGTGCTTTTGGTATAATCTTTTACCTCTAGTACCAGTAGACCAAGGTCAGGACCAATAATAACAAAATCAGGCCTTCTCCCCTGTATTTCAGCCTCATAGTAGACAATATAGTCATCAGGCAAATATGTTTTTAATGTTCGAAAAAGCAATCTTTCGCCAGTGGTTGCCGATGAGCGAATGCTTTCCGGGATTGTAATGGCCATATGACTCTCTCCAAATTGATCTATTTTTCTCTATTATACAACATTTTTTACCAATCATGAGAGAATATAGGTATTTTATCATAGTTATAATGATTCTAGGATTCTATTCAGTGTGACTTTTACAAAATAGACTCCTTGAATTTAGAAGCTTAATGACCTTATTGTTGAATAATGTTATTCTATAACTATATATACATTTTATGGGAGCAAATTATATGAGAATCCTCTCCATCGAACTTGAAAAATTTAAAAACCATGATTATGCCCACTTTCAATTTGGCAGCTATAATCACTTTTTCGGGGACAATTATACCGGTAAGTCTTCTATTGGGGATGCAATTGCTTTTGCTTTATTTGGGATTAATAAGTATCTTCAAAAAATATACAATCATGACTTTGTGAAAATTGGTCAAAATAAAATGTCTGTTACTTTAGTTCTTGAAATAAATAACAAGACATGGGTAATAAAACGAAGTATTGTGCATACTCGAACTAAATTGGAAATAAACGGCATACAATCAAAACAATCTAATTTATCTGAGATAATAGGCAGCGAGCATACTTTTATGTATTGTTTCTTTCCAGATCTTTTTCCAGAGGAAGAAAAGAAAAAAGCTAGATCTTTCTTAATGGAACACATCTTAAAAAATACTGAGGTCTTTACAGAGCTGGAATCATCTATCCTAGGCTTAAATCAGCAGGTTAAATCTCTGCATCAGAAAACGATTTATTTTCAAGGTCAGGAAAAATTATTGCAACGTCAAATGGAACATTTCATTAGTACAACACCAGTAAAGAATCCTGTCCACACGGAAAAAATGGAAAAATTAAAAGTGGAACAGGGTATTTTGAAGTCTGAAAAGGCAAATATCTTGCAGCAAATACACGAAATCAATCAGCAGAAACCGTTACAATTTGGTGAAAAATGTCCTACGTGTCAGCAACGTATTTTTTCAAATCAAATAGAACTGATAAATGATAATTCAAAAAAGACATTAATTCAGCTTGAAGAAAGGCTAAAGGAAATCGAAATCGAGATTCAAGAAAACGAAACTAAGAAAAAATCACTGCAAGATCAAACTGAGATATTTAATTCAACCCAAAGTAATATAGAGAACCATAATCAAGTGACCAATCCATTGTATGCTCAGTTTGAAGAGGAACGTAGTATTGTTAATAACAAGCTTCATTCATTGGAAGAAGAAATCCAACTCTTGAAATTGCAAATAAAGGAACAGAGAAGTAAGCTGGGTCAAACAGCAACTCGCTACCAAAGCGACATCAATGCTCCCTTACTACATACTGAAATTATCTTATTTAAACAGTTAAAAGACGGAGAATTACGGCCTGATTTTCAAATACGCTATAAATACCGTCCATTCCGGATGCTGTCAACAAGCGAGAAATTGAGATGTATGCTAGAAATCATTCATATGTTTCAAGAACTTCTTCAGACAAAGTATCCACTTTTTCTAGATAACTTAGAAAGTATGACCCATCTTGAACCACTAGACACACAAATCATCACATCTACCGTAAAAAAAGGAATGGCTTTAACTCTACATGTAAAATAAACATGGGGCAAAATCTAATTTTCCGCATTGGCTAAGAACACTAAAAGCAGAGATTAACTCCTTGCTTTTAGTGTTCTTACTAATATTTCTTTAATGGTCTTTTAATCTTTCATTAGGTCTAGCAGTAACTTAAAAACCTTAGATGGTTGTTTCTCTAAAGTATCTACAGTTAACGTGCTCTCCCATTCTCCTTTCTTAAACATAATTTCTTGTCGTTCCTTTTCTAATTCTATGTTAATGTCTTTTATAGAATAAGTATTTATTTTATTCGCCTCATCCAGATTATTCTGATCTAACATAACCTTAATCTGATCTGAAACTCTTCTTAACATCCTCCACAGAACTAATTCATTTTTCGATTTTAGGAAAAGCTCCGGCATCTCTTTTGCTTCTTTTAATAAATTCAAAGAAGTCATAACATAGTTCGCAATTCCATAATGTACCGGCCGAATAACCTGCTTTAGTTGCTGCCAATAATCTACATGAAAGCTTACTTTTTCTACATCATCCGCTTTAATGAAAGAGATATTACTTATCTCCCCATACTCACTCACACCATGTACATTAGCTACACCATTTTTCGCATATAATGCTACGTACTTTGCCTCCTGCCATCCTTTCTTCAATAAATGAACAGGAATTTGATAATAACCCTTTTTAATGAACGAATAATAGTCTTCCTTTGTTGACACCAATCCAACAAGCACTTTTTCATCCAAATCGGAGAACCACTGCTCCTTTGATCCTCTTGGGAGAATACCCTCTTCTTGCAATTCCTCTGGACTACTATTAATTAACCGTTCAACAAACCGCTCAACTAACGTTGTAGCATTTGGTAAAAATGGCAAGGCACCAATATTTACTTTATCAATACTGTTGTAAAAACGATGCTCCTGATAGATATCCTCATTACCGAATGGGAATAACACGTATGCTCCAAAAGCCGTCCGTTCATAGGGTCCATTATTAGCCATAACTATTGAATCACGATATCGGTGCATGGTATTAATATCCTCTTCCATTGGACCTGTAATATAAGAATCAGATCCTTCAGCTGCATACCAACCACGGGCATAATCAATTCGATATTTAGCATCAAAAATATAATGATAGGAATAATCCTTTCCCTTTTTCTTTACGCTCAGCATCATATCCGGCTGCTGCGGCAAAGTCGGCAACTTCCCTTCATATTTTTGATAGGTCAGGATAATTTTTTCTTTCGTAATCGGATGCTGAAAAACTCTTTCTGCTTTTCGGTTCGAATCTAAATTCACAAATAATCCATCTCGATTTACCTTCACGATATCCTGGCTAAGCAGTGTATATTTCCGGCTTAGAATTTGACCCATTTTAAGGAATGTCCAATATTCATATAGTGTGGCTACATCTTTCACAGACATATGATAATACTTTCCATGAAGTGTCAATCCCTTAGAAATCGTTAAATAAATCTGATATGCCTCCCGATAGCCCGGTGCCATTTGCAATACTAAGCTATAAACTGATCGGTCAAGCCGGCCTACCTGTCTCCAAAAGACACTTTTCTGTTTCCTATCCAGCTGTTTTATCATTTTTTGTATTTTATTGGTTAAATCAGAGTCAGGTTCTTCGTTCATCCCTTTTCTTTGGTTGAAGATTCGATCACATAAATCATTTAACTTATCAATGAGACGGACAATGATGAATTTGATAAATCGATTTTCCAATGTGTCATGTGTTATTTCTTTTTTGACACGCAGCCCTTCCGTCGGCATCAGGCTTCGGTTGTTTACAGCAATACCGTTTTCCACTTTAACAAACAAGGTTGGTCTTTTTCTCAAATAGGATCTGCTCCTGGAATCTAACTTCCGAATCTGGTCTCCTCTTGCCCGAACATATTCAGTATGTAAAAGATGGTGCGGCTGCTTTTCAATTCTGTCAACAGCTACTAAGAATTGATGAAAGTGCCTGCTGATAAGACGATAAAATTCTGCCATAGACGGTGCTCCATCCAGCTTTATAGAAGCACCTAAGTATGTTTTTCGAATAAAATGATACGCTAAGTTATAAATTTCATCATTCACTTCATCGAGAAGTTTTCGATAATCCTCTTTATAGTCCAGCTTTGTTGGGAAAATTTCAATGGTCACCGATAATAGGATTTCTTGTCCTGATCGTATTTCGAATGTCGTAAACCCGACTTCATTTTGAAACTGAAGATTACCCATTAATATAGTTTGGGTTGGATCCCCTATGTCAGAGATTGCTTTTCTTAAAAGAGGATGTTCATGATAAAAGCTTATTTCCTTCTCTCCTTTTGATTTGACCATCAGCTGATACACGCCATTTTCGAAAAAGATAGGACGCAGCTCTTCAAAATTAGTCACAAGATGCTGTTTGTTAATATCGTATACTTGAAACATATGAACATCTTTACTATTAACAAGGATTTTCATCGTATCGTGAAAGTCCATGGAACGATATTGAGTTAACCCTTCGTACCGCTCATGAAATGGTTTACCTTTTATGAAAAGAAAAATTTCCTCGGTTTCAATCTTTACCAGCTCAACATCTTCACGAAATCCAGAAGGAAGTGAAGCCATCGTCACTTAACCTCCTTAGCATTTCTATTACCTTTCGAGCACTATTTGGATATTTCGCTGTTTCTAATTCAGCCTCATAGCTGCTCTCTTCCATATACTCCTTATTCGTAAATAGCAGATATAACTCCTTTAACATTCTTTCAACGCGAGAATCACTGCCTGTAATTCGCGGTAATATCTTCTGGAGTATGCAATGGTCGAGTGCCTTTTCATATGTCATTAGCTGATCTGCTTCGTTATAGGCTAGGTAAAAACATATTTCATCCCTAACTCGGTAACCTACATGAGCATTCATGATTTCAAGAGACTTATTTATTTTTTCAAGTTCTTCTGTTGTCTTTATTACTAGTTCCGGGTATTTTAAGTAAACATCCTTAAGATGTAGATAGTTTGATTCTAACTTTTCGTTAAAAACAGGGAATGGAGCAACCTCTTCAATTTCATTAAGAAAGCTTATATTACTTAGTTCAACCCGATTAAACTCAATCGTATTTGCACGATCCAATACTTTTTTGCTAAATGGATGTGTCGTTTCATCCATGTTGACAGTTCCAATTATGTATAGATTAGGAGGGATCTTTAGGTTATGTTCAAGTCCTGTGATATCCTTTGATAAGATAGTAGAAGTTATGATTTCACCTTCAACCCACTTTTTACTTTCCATCACACTTAAAATATCGCTAAAGTAATATTCTACTCGTGCTAAATTCATTTCATCAAGTAGTACAAAAAACGGGAGATCTAATGACTGATTTGCCTGTTTGATAATACGAGTTAAAGGACCTTCTACAAAATCACCCTTAATATCCTTGTATCCTAATAAATCAGATCCATCATTCCAATCAGGACGTATCGGAATTAAATTGAATTGTCCATTCTCTTCAGTTGCTCCTATGCCCTCGGCAAACCACTGTACCATTTTAGTTTTACCAGTTCCGGAAATTCCGGAGAGAATAGCAAAGGGTTTTGTTTTTATAGACAGAAATAGATTAATGACTTCTTCTTTTTGGTAGTAGAAACCTTTTGATTTTATGTATTTATCTATGTGGTCAATGAGTTCTGTTACTGTAATGTCTTTAAAATTATTCATACTGTCCACGCTTCCGCCATTTGTAGCTAGATTCAACCTATATACAAAAGGCTGATCCGTTTCATAGAACTCAATATACTCTGCTCTTTCATCTGGTACAACAATCGTTTTGTTGGGGTTTTCTTTTCGCTGTTCTCTTATGTATTCATAGCTTATATGAAACACTGATTTTAATAATTCTGTTACATCCTTACCATATATCAATTGTAATGTATCGGACTTTGCATTTGTTCTATCAACATTCACAAGAGTACCATCATAAGTTATGTCATCAATTAAAAGGGTTAATTGATGTTTTTCACCTCTTTCAAGGTGCTTATTATTAGCACTTTCGAAATCATTATGAAACTCTATGGGAATGGTCGAACCATCTTGGAATATTGACCAATCTACTTTTTTACGGGCAATCATATTCTCTTTATCTAATTTGGACCAACTATATGCTTCTTTAATAACCATATAGTCATTTGTTATTTTATATTCTATCTCCTTGTTGTTTTCCTTTAGTTCAACCTCTTCAATTGATTCTATTTCGATTGTTGGAAAACTATATGGTTCAATAATAAAAACACCATCATTTCTTTCGGAAACAATCATACCTAGCCCTAGGATTCTATTTTGTCCCTTTTTAACCTTATGCAGTATTCCAATTGGTATTTTATTTTGAAGATTATATCGAGCTGCTTCAATATCACTCTTTTTCCTACTATCTTTTTCACTGCTTGGCGGATGCATTTCTATCCTCTTAAAGTTAAAACCTTGTTTTTCCCAAATTATTTGTTTTCCATAATTTTTTTCAGCCTCAGTAGCTTGATAAGATAAAATATACGGTTTAACTGCTGGTTTATAAAATCCTCTTATTAAATCATGTAAAATGTGCGGTTCCGGAACAAACTTGTCGGGTTGCAATCTGTTCTGTGAATCATGTCCTTTTATTCCTTCTTTTCCAACAATTAATTTTCCCTTAAGAGATTGAAACTTCATTAGGATTCCTTTATGTACTTCATCTAAATAAAAACTCATTAAAAATTACCTCTTTTAAAATAAGAATTTATATATTATGCAGATACCAAGAAAAATTAATAAATCAATAATATTTTATAATTAAAAAAATCTTACCTCTTGGAGTTATCAGAAGTGATAACTGACCCTTTCAGGTTTACTATATATACGAACTAATTAATCTCCATTTAATATTAATCAATTATAACAAATCAAACCGTTAATTATTACATTTAACAACGAGGAAGTGAGTCCTTCAAATTGATATTATTAAAAATAAAAAGGCAATCTATAATAAATTGCCTTTTTAGATGAACATATTCTAATCTAGGAACATTTTAAGAATTCCTTTTTATACGACTCATACAATGAGAGAGGAAGTCGATACTCCACATGATGTATCTCTTTCGGACCATTTAATTTAGGAAATGCACCTATCGTTCCATACCAAATTTCTTCTACAAGAGACCAAGTATTCAAACTTCTAATTCCATTAGGAGGATATCCAGAACTAGCTAACCCTTCTTCTAATTTTTCAATTAAACAAGGATCATATTGTATTTGCCTCGAAATTTCCTGCACTAGATCATTAACTGTCATTCCACCATTATTGTCATCTCTCACTTTAATTACATGCAAGTAAAGTTCTTTATTTTCATGAACCTCTAACTGTAATAATCCGTGTACTGTGATATCACCTCTAGCAGAATCAATACACTTGGTTTCTATTTCCCAATCTTTATGAATAAAATCATGATTCTTTCTTTGATACCCTCTCCATAATTCCAATACATCAACAGGATTCATCCGTTTCATGAGCGTTATTATTGTGAAGAGTTCTCCCCAAAGCCCCTTTTCCTGCTCCTTTGAGAATGAACGTTCTCCAGATTTCTGAAAAAACTTCTTCCAACAGTGCAGACGAGACAAGAGAGCATTCAACCTCTCCCTCTCATCCTCTATCATCTCAATCCTCTGGGACAGGTCCTCTCCCATTGAAAAGAAAAAATCATTTGTTATATTAAATGTTGACCATAGGGTTAAACTAGAGAAGGGTTTATCTAACACATCATGATAAATCCAATTTGAATTAAACCCATTGCATTGTGGGAGCCTTTTAGGGGCCGTTACCCCATCTGAGAAACGAAAAGAAATACCAATTTTGTTCTCAAATGGCTCCCAAAGCAAGAAAATTGGCTGACTAGGGTGTGGAAATTTCCATTGTAATAAGCCCTTCTCATCCGGAATCTCACTACTTAGTTTTTGAAACTCTTCTTTCACTCTTGTACATCCCCTTCTAGTGTTGATTTCAAAGCCTTCAAGACGCCGATTTGATACCAGAACTTATTATTTGGGCGAACCTCATTTCCAGAAGGAAGTGCAATATGCAATCCTATAGGGATAATCTCCTCATTAAATCCTTCAAATCCTTCCTTTCCCTCAAGAGCATCATTAATAGTTTCTGGATTAAAAGCATATATAAATAGACGCCCACAGCCCCTTCTATGCTTTAGAAACAATTCTTCTTTTGGAACCTTTGGAGAACCTTTAGCAATTCCACTCTCTTCCTTAATTCGATCAATTTCCTCATCTGTTAAACCCAACCATTGATGTTGATTCGAAATAGCACGACCAAGGGAGACCTTAACAGTATTTTTAGCAGGAACCCATTGGTTTTCTGATCGCTCTGCAAGGCCCACTTCAAAATCAAGACCATTAATATTATTAAGACTCAGGGTTCTTTTTGCACCACGTTGAATATTAACAAAAATAACGTCAAAACCCAGTAATTCGCCCTTCTCACCTTTATTTTCAATATGCTGAGTAAGAAAATACTTATCTATCTCTTTAATCCTAGAGCCTTCAAACACATAATAATCATTTAAGAACTCAACAATATGTTTATAAGAAACATTACGAAAACTAATTTCTTTTAAATTGTGAATGGAAGTGATAGTCTGAAAATCGTCACAATCTGAAATAATGTTTCTTAATAAACGTTCTGTGGCAAAATGATTGCTCTTAAGTATTTCATCATTCGGAGCAAAGGCTGCTATATCACTACTGTATCCATTGAACGTTTCATTACTTTCCAGAGCATATCGCATTCGTTGCGGTGAAGTTAAGCGATGTTTTTTTACCTTTTGAACTCGGAAGAAAAATTGACTTGGTGTTCTTTTAAATTTAGCCATTTTTTCAAACTGTTTCTCTAACTCATATAAAGTTTCAGTTGCTGCATGAAATAATTCTATTGCATCTTCAATTAGGTATACCTTGATTAAATCTTTATGTTGATCATGGTATCCGAACCATCTCCCTGCTTGTAAGTTAGTGTCATATTGAAAAGAAGGACGGGTGTAGTACGAACAACATAGCCCCTCGACTGTGAACCCTCTACTCAGGATATTTCCTCCCACAACAATAGCTTTTAAACCGACTCCCTTGTATAGTTCATAATTTAGGCGATCAGGACTTTGGGCATTAATTTCCAAAACCTCTGGTAAATTTTCAAGTTCCAGGTCATTAAGTCCGAACTGCCTTTTCATGTAATTAGCAAATCGCTCTCTCTCAGGACTATTTACCGGTAGGTTTCTCAATGGATTGCGCATATCCTCAATGAAATTAATGACTGCTTCCTGAACATCTTTCCATGAAAAGTCAATGCAGAACTTTTCTTTCAGGTGAGCAGAGGCGCGACCACTAGACCAACCTTCTTCCATAAGTCGTTTTTTCTCAAGTTCATAAACTTTAGAAGAATTGACTTTGATGTCTTTTGCCCAAAGTTGATATAATTGCTCCCAAAAGAGATGATTAAAATCTTCAGTTTTAATAATTGTCTTAATTTCATCCAAATATTCCTGTACCCTTAGTTTGATTTTTTCCTGTGGATCAACCTTTGAAGAAACATGGATCAACATGGTATGATGTTTGTTAATCAAACCTCGAAGTCTACAAATCCCCCCTGTTAAGAGGTAATAGCGAATTCCTTCTTTCATTGAGGGTGGGATACCTTCTTCATAATCCCATTTCTCATCCTCATCCAGCAAACCGTCACCACGTTCATCAATTTTCTCAACAAAAGGATAACAAGAATCTCTTCTAAGGAATTGATAAGGTCCCAAGTAATTTCCAGGAGGATGGATGTATATTATGAAGTCTCTCGGAAAAAGGTCAGTTTCATCTTCCGGTGGTATTCCATAGATGATAGAATATGCCGTTGCAGTAAAACCAACGTATGCATGACGATTAAACATGCTTAGCACGGTCCGAATCTCATAATTCACAGCGCTTGGTGTCTTACCAATCTCCTTGTTATTAACACTAAATGTGTCAATTTCATCATCAATTACAAGAACAGGAACTTCACAATTACCCTCTTTCCAAAATGATTGCTTTTGAAGCCAACGCCGAAGCTTTCTTAAAACACTTGCATTTTTCTTAATAATTATTACATTTGCTTTCTTGGTTGGATCATAGGCTTTGTGCAAGGAGTCCCCTTGAGCCTTCTCCTGATCCGTAAAAGTTATAAACTCAATATCATCTCGAAACTTACCGGCATATGCACCTATTCCAATGAGCTCATTATTCTCTGAACTACGCCCATGAACATCCTGCTCAAATCGAATCTGAGTTTGGTTCCGAAGACTACTATTGGTTCCACCAAGAACTATCACTAACTTATAGCCTGTTTCAATTGCCGCTTGAACAAGAGCAGCCATTTGAGTAGTTTTTCCAGACTGTACCGGACTTACAACCATTCCCTTAACAGAGAATGACGGCGTTTCGGGTGGGTAAAGCTGTTCAAGAATTCTAAATGTGTTATCTTTTAATTGAGATGTCACGGTCTTTGGAAAACTCTTAGTATCCTCAAGAAAAGCAAGATACTCCATTACTATCTCGAATGGTTTCTTCCCCTGCTTTAACTGTTGTTGAATAAATCTTCTCACCCATTTTTTTGGTCTGTTTTCGTTACTAGATAACAAAACACTATTAGGAACAAATACCTTTGTTCGTTCCATTGTAAGATCAAGGAGATATAATTCAGCTTCACTAAACTGTTCTTCTTTTAACCCTAACCGTTTCAACAACGGACGCTGTTCTGATACAACTTCTTTCGCCAGTCCTTCCAGTTCTTCTATAGTTTTGTAATTCTTTTCACCTGATAAGTATAAATTTAAAATCCTGCTCATATGGTCTTGAACCATTTCAGGAATTCCCATAAAATCCACCTCTTTTTTTATTATGTGGGTAAATAAGACGGTCACTGGTCATCTAAAGAATAAAAATTAATCAATTCCTTTTGAAAACGTGCAACTGTTTGGGGTCCAAATTTTTGTTATCAGATAAAACGGTCATTACTTCGGGACCTGCAGTGAATATTACTTCGACAGAGATGACAATAATCCCCTCACCTCTTTTCATTTTATTTTAAACTTTTCGAGGTCTAATTAGGCCTCAATAATATGATAGACATTTCGAGGCCTAGATATACCTACAGAGAAAAAATCCACGGTTTTTAATTTATATCCATACCATCTTACTAAAATGTAGAGTAGAGAATTGATACTTGCCATCACAGTTTAAAAGCTGGTTATTATAAGTTCAATAGGTGTAATGATTTTATTATGAAGAGAGAAGGAGAACTATTTGTACAGGAGTATATTTTATCTAGCTACTAAACTCACCAAGATTTTGGGTAACTCAGTATAACCACTGTATTAACAAAGCGAGGATACTGTTAGTTATAAAGAAATGGCTTAATATTACATACACGAATATATTATCTATATGGATGATAGTAGGATTCAATATGAGAGTTTAGAGGAAACATTTCATTATATAATAAACGTGTGGAATCCTATTTTATAATTTGATAATCGATTATTTTAAGGATGACCATCAAAAAGGAATACCACTTGAAGCTCTCCAACATACCCTCTTTGGTTACATTATTGTCTAAACCACAGCCAATTAGTCTATTAACATCATCCCTTCCTGACTTCATTAAGAGTTCTTTGTCTCCCATCATCCAGTTGTATCCTTTATAATGGTGTGTGAATATTCTTTTAATTAAACCTTTACTCTTTTAACTTTTTGCATATAAGTCCTAAATTTACATTTTTCTGTTGATTAACAAGTATTCTCATGATTTTAAATAAATTAATATTCTGAATGCATGTGATGTATTACTCTGACAAAATATACTTAAACACTCAATATCTTGGAGGTAGATAAGAATGAAAATAACGACTTACTCAATTTATAAAAATGCAATATTTCATTATACGGACATACAGCAAGATATACAAAACCTACATAACAACGAATTAATTGATGATCCTGCACGCACTAATTTATATATTAAGTAATTTCAATTGTCCAAACAGCTAAAAGCTACTTATAACCTTTTCATTGGGGACTATTAAAATGACAAGGAACATGGCGTTCTTATACTTAATAAGCTCAAATTAGTCAATGATAGAATAGTTACAGATAAATTACGTTTAGTTTTTCTGAGTATCCCTTATTCTAGTTTATTAACCTAATATACAGAGTTAGACTATTTTTATTCAATGTACATAGCTTAATTCTATCTATTCACTTATACATACCGTTAAGCGTTCTTTTCCTTCAGAAACTTCAAGCCACGACCTAGCTGCTGTAGAATGACAGTTAAGCTTTCGGTTGACTGTATAAAAAGAATCTTGTTAATTTTAGGGATATTAATTCCTTCATTAAAAGTCAACGAAACGAAAAAGATAAAGGTAAGTTCTCCCCTAACGAGCTGATCTTGTGCTTCACATCTAACCTTTGCATTCCAATTACCAAATAAAGCAACGGTGGGAATACCGGCATCACTGAAAAAGTCAGCCATGTATTTTACATGTTCAATAGATACCCAAAAGCCCAAGCCTTTCACATTTCTATATCCGTTTCATGCTTATATAGGCTTTTAATTATTTGATTCGACCGGATTGAGTCTTAGGCATATACATTTTCATTCTCTCTTACTTCATAGCCATTTCTGCGGGAAATTTTTTTATCAAGATATGATAAGATATTTTCTCCACCCTTCTGGTATTGCCGTTAACTCAAGGAGTAAGAATAGCAAATAGGGAATTTACATCTTTCAGTGAAAATCGATGTAAAGTTAACACAATAACTTTCATTAGAAATGATCTGATATAATAGATTTTATCAAAAAATTTGGAGATAATATGAAAAAACTAGTCAAAGTCGTAGCGGTCATTATTGAAAATGTCGAAATAAGATTTTATGTGCCCCTTAGATCACCTGAGCTGTCTATTCTTAAGGAATTCCCAGGTGGCAAAATAGAAAAAAATGAAAATATTCAGCACTTGATAGAGAATTTTTTGAAGATTTAGGATGTAAAATCGAAACAGATAATCAAGTGTTTAATGTTTATACTCATAAATAGGCTACCTTCAAACTAAAATCTATTAAATAAAACATTGTAGAAGGTTCTCCTAGAGCCAACGAACATGTAAAATTGATATGGCTAAAAAAGAAAAACTTAAATTCTTTGAAATGCGCTCTTATTCCCGCAGTTACGCATGTCATAATCGACAATAGTCTTCTCATATGAGATGACAATAGTCTTCTCATATGAGATGACTATATTTCTTCTGTGACTTTAGGATAATGACTTGCTGGTACCTCTTGTACCAATTCCACACTTACCGTTATTAACTTATTTCCTTGGATTTCAACTACATTTCCATTTCCTATATAAATATATTATTTCGTTTTCCCATCTATTTCTTCGTGAGAAAGATAAACTGGCACCCTGATGATGTAAAACCTCCCCATGGGAGTCATGAAAAGAGTCTGCTGAAAATTCCTCTTAAAAAACAGCCAAAATAATCCTCAAGGACAAGCGTAGTTTGCTATCTCTATATGTAGGCTGATCTTAATTAACTACATCAGCTTGCAAATATTCAGAAGCAGCATTAATCATTTTGCTATCAGCTAAGTCCAGGTATTAAGCAAGTTATCGTGTTCTAATGATAGTGTTCATACTAATCACTATAACTTCTTATTGTTTCATAAATTAATTGCAATGTTTGTTCATTATAAACACACCTTCTAATCCCATATACAAACCTTGATATCTGCTGCCTGCTCTGCTGCACTCTTTTTTGCATCATTAATGACCTCTATTCCATATTCCATTGCAAAAGAAGCTGAAATATAAATTCTTTTACTTCAAATACTAGTTGATCAATTAATCTTCTGTAATTATCCGAAAGTTATTCATCTTGAATCTAAAATAAATAAAGCTAATTTGAAAAGCCTATGTCTTTTTTGGGCTTTATCAAAACGAGTTTGCATTCATCTTCAATTAAAGAATCAAGTACCTTTTAAATTGCATGTAGGTTTCGAAAAGATCAGCTAACTCTTTAATTCTTTTAGATATTATGATTAGATTTATACCATCTGTTGTATTATTTTGGGGGTATTTTAACTCGAATAAATATATGTTGTATAGTCATTCATTACCGAAGTATTTCTAAAATATAATAATTAACCCCTTATAAATGATTACTTTTATTTTTAATATTTTTTCTCAGATTATCTCTGTTGTAAAATTTTGTGCGAATATTTGGTGAACCTTGATACGCCAGGATAAGATTAGCATTAGCAATAATTTCTTTATTGTATAAGGAAAGCCCTTTTTAAGGAATTACTATTTCAATTGGTACTCAGAAGTCAATTTAACAGAAGACCATCCATGACTCTGTCCCTTACTAAATTTAACTCGCAGACTTATCATGTCTAAATCGTTGTTCCATTTTAGAGTATTTTGAATAGTTGAAGGATTTTTTACAAGTACTTTAATACTACTCTTTATTTTAGAATGTTCCTTACAATAGTTTAAACCCTCTTCATAAAATGTAACTGCCATCATCGCCTTACCAAGAAGGTTTTCAATACCTTGTTTTAATTGCTTTTGATTAGCCTCTATTAAACGTGATCCTAATTCTTCTGCAAGGGTTTCTAAACTTTCTCTTCTATTTATTTCACCTATTTCAAATCTAGTTTTAACTTCACTAACGACCTCATCAATATTACCTATATCAAAATATGTCGGACCAAGTATTGTTCCAATCCCTGGATTCTTCGTTGTTATCTTACTGCTCTTTCTGGCTAGGGCTTTAAGTGAAATATTTTCAACTACATAGTCCCCATTTACCTTTATTATTAACTGGAGATCACCCGTATCAAGCCTATCGCTAATATAGCTATCGGGGACTAACTCAATGCTTTCTAATTTATAGTTACCATACTTGTCATTTAATTTCTTCCTAATAACAGGAATCAGTTTAGAAGTGGATGTATATAGTTTTTCCAAAACATCTTTTTTCACAAATGAATAATATTTATTCAATAACTCAACACACTCATTAGGCTCCACCTGTAAAATATTGGGATATACCTTTAGAAAATAATAGTATGTAATGGCCTCATGACATTTCCCTATTGCATTACTGCTGTTTGATGTATGAATATATTCATGATCAGATAGGAAACCGAGCATTCTTTGTGCTGTATTACTATTTATTTGTTCATTTTCCAATTCATTCTTAAAATCATCATAACTTGTTGCAAGTTTAATTGATGAAATCGGACTACTCTCAAACTTAAACCGTAATGTTAATGCCACTTCGCCGTATTTAATTCCAACTGTATTCTTTCCAACTTTATAAATTTGAATATCAGCAAAACTTGGGACGCCTGGGTTAAATTGATCAACGCTAACATCCCTTAATGACTTCCCATAATTTGTAACTACAGTTATATCTTTTGTCATAAATAAGACATTATATGCATGGAAGAAACCTTCACTTTTTTTATTATAAAAATCCTTTAGTAATGAAAAGCATCCTTCACGCAATGAATATAAAAAATTATCTCTAAATAAGTTAATTTCCTTGGTGAATTTCGGGAAATAAAAAGAAATTTGTTTTTTTAATTCTTTTTTATCTGATATATAATGGATACCTACTTTATATTCTAATAGTTTTTGTAGGAATAATAGATATTCCCTTTCAAAAATCTGATTAAAAGTCTCCTGTAACTGGTTTGAAAGAAAATACTTTGAAAAGAAACTTTTTGCGCCTGGATTCTTGGGTTGAATTCTACGTCCCTTTTTTATAAGAAAAAGATTTATATTAACCCTATCATTATTAAAGTACAATGTAAGATCAGTTTCCATGTCGGGTACATCCGAATCAAATTTCGAAGTAATTGATTTGATATTTGGATATAATTTTAGAATGTAAAACGCAGTTTGTTTTGCAGTCTCTGGAAAAGTATCAATTGATTTTTTATTTATTAAATGGAGTAATGCTCGGAATACGTCTCTTACATGTTCGTCACCAATAATTCTTGGATTTTTCCTCATACCTAACTTCACCTCTATGTATTTACGCCAAAGTAAATTGTTTTCACTAAAATATGGAAGTTCCGAAATATAACTGGCCTTTTGCTACAAGAAATGCTATTATATTAATTATAAAACCTATGGAAATGTGATACTGGACAGTGGTCTTTAACCATGTTATTATAAATATTTTGTGCTTTATTATAAATATATTTATAATTAGTTGGCTTTAACATTTAGACTAAACCAGAATAAAATGATATATTATATAGGACTGTATGTTCGTAATACTAGATATAAAAAGGTTTTTCTTATAATCTTTTTAACAATAACCTTAAAATCCATTGACTCATTCTTTAAAAATAAAATTCAATACTAATTATATTTTATCAGTACCGAAGAATCTTTATAACAAAAGTTTTGTAAAAGGAAGAAGATTCCTTTTAAGGATCGGAGGTTTTAAATTAATGAAGTTACAAGAACGGGGTAGAGGAAAGTATAGACCTGCTCCTAATCCAGAAATAAGTGAGATTAGAAGCTTACTTTTAGAAAAAATCCATGAAGAAAAAAAACAATATTTTATTAATGGATCACAAGACGATTTAAAATTAGAAAATCTCACTTATGAAGAAAAGAAATGTAATGTATTAAGTCTCTTTTCGGGAGCAGGTGGTCTTGATTTAGGATTAGAATTAGCAGGATTGGATGTAATCTTTGGACAGAACAAAGTTAATGAGTTATTTCAAGATAAAGAAACCTTTAATTCTTTTCGAGATGAAGGCATTTTTCATCATGTATATGCCAATGATATTTTTAATGAAGCATTGGAGACTTACAAAAAAAATTTTCCAGAAACTGTTTTTACCCATAATTGTGATATCAGAAAAGTTTATAATTTCCCCTCAGAAGATAAAATTGACATTTTAGTTGGAGGTCCCCCTTGTCCAGGATACTCAGCTGCAGGTCCGAGATTAATTGATGATCCACGTAATTTCCTTTATCTACATTACATTCGTGCATTAATGCAAGTACAGCCAAAATTTTTTATCATGGAAAATGTAAAAGGAATGTTAACACTTGGTAAGGGTGAAGTCTTCAAACAAATTAAGCAGGATTTTGAAGCAACAGGGTATCGTATTTATCCACACCTGGTAAACGCAAGGGATTATGGTGCTCCACAAATTCGAGAGAGAATTTTTTTAATCGGTGTTCGTGACGATATTGAAGACTTTGGATATGATGATCCTCCTATTCCAACACATGGCACTGGACCAAATTTAATGCCTTTTGTTACGCTTAGAGATGCAATTGGAGACTTAGAGAAAAATCCGGGTGATGTTTTTGAAGGGTCTTATTCTTCCATTTTCATGAGTCGTAATCGAAAAAAAAGTTGGGATGAACAGAGTTTTACTATTCAAGCTTCCGGAAGACAAGCTCCAATACACCCAGGTGGTCTTCCAATGAAAAAGATAGGAAAGGATCAATGGATTTTTCCAGATGGAGAGGAAAATAATAGAAGGCTTTCTGTAAAAGAAATCGCACGTATTCAAACTTTTCCTGATTGGTACGAGTTTAGCGATGGGAAAAATTCACTAATTTCTAAAAATGGTCGCTTAGATAAAGTTTACAAACAAATTGGAAATGCTGTACCTGTTCAGCTTGCAAGGGCAATAGCAAAACCAATTGCGGAGTATCTTCATATGGAAGTGCAAAAAAAAGAGGAAGTGCTTGTAGCACAAGAAAAAACAAGTTAAGACTATCGGTCTTAACTTGTTTTTATTTTAAGGCAGGGAATATAAGAAAAAGGGAGATTCCTCTATCTAATTGTTTTATTTTATTTGCCCTTTATATTTTAAATACCCTATCTTTTCATCAATAAGTAGGCTTCTATCTAAATATAAATTCCAAAATTCACAAGACGTTTCTGGAATATGCGAACAGTTATAACAAGCTGCACCGTTTAAATTATTTATACCTTGTCCTTGTGTTTTTCCAAGCTCTGTACAGACTGGGTCAGAACTGCACCATTCTGTATTATTTTTAGCTTTGTCTAATATATGGAAAAATTTCTCTTGTAATCCCAATCGTACAAGCCCGCCTAGGGTACCCTCTGAATCACCCGCAGAAATATAAATTAAAACACCTGTCTGTCCCTCATCTAAGTAAAGCCTTTCCCTAATCGCTGCACGATTATAACCACAGACATTTGCAAGTTCATCAATTAAAAAGTGGGATAGAGTGTGCAACATAATATTCCTTGGTCTAAGGATCGTATCATCTCGATGTTCTATATGACCTACTCGTCGAAGATAGTGTTCAAAATAATTACTTACTTCCTGAGATGATTCCCATTCTTCAACTTTTTTCGAATTCAATTGTAAAAAGATACCCTCACCATATACTTCATTTACAGGAAGCCACTTTTCATTAGTACTATTATAATCCTTATAAAGAGAAGGGTAGTAACTACTATAATCATTAGTGTTTTTGTAATCTTTTCGATCGAAGCCATATAAAGCAGTTGTTTCTTTTAATTTTAGCACTCTAGATATACGTTCTAAATATGGTTTGTAATAATTCTTATCGATTTCTGCACTGTCTTCATTAATCCATTCAGGTTCAACTTTTAGTTCTTTTGAATTTACTGAAGACGTAAGTTTTTCAAATTCTTTTTGTTTAATTATCAGACCCGGTTTTTCTAACTCCTCATCGGTGTATTCAAATTCTTCCCCAGCTTCTATATACATCAAAGCTTCTTGAATATCCTCGTCAGTTATCCCTTCCTTCAACTCAAACCTAAGATTTGTTCTTATAAACTGAGTTTTTTTCTCTATATCTTCTAAAAGAGCCAGATTTGTTCGCAATAAATACTTAGCTGGAGATTGAATTTTTGATACAATCAGATCGACGTTCTCGCTATAATCTCCTGGTATAGCTAGAGCGCTAATTTTTTTTGCCATATATACACTAATAGAGTTTCTTAAAATCGCTACTGGAGCTGCGGAACATTCTTCTTTTTCTTCTCCACACCATGGCCGCTCGCCTTCACAGGTGTATTTTTGGGATCCTATTTTATTTAAGGTATCACCTAAAACGCTTGTTTTCTTTTCACCATCATTTGAAGATGTAACCCCTTGTAACCCACGGCTGTTATTGCATCCCTCACATTCAATTCTCCAGGAATCAAGCGTTGTACCCCCACTCATACGAATTCTTAAATTGCCTTCACAAGTAGTATTTTCATCACCATGAACCCACTTATGCCAAGGGAAATCAGACAAATGACCATGCTCACAAACTACTACAAAAGGAACCTGTTTATAGTATCTCTTTGTTTTACATTTTGGACAATCTAAGTATACTGAGGTTTGATCAAGCTCTAATTCTCTTAATGACTTACATGAACTACAATAATGCCATCTAGGAAACCTCATTAATGGCGTGACTAGCCCGCTGTTTGGAATAACTTCCATAGCATTTCTTGAATTCTTCCTAAATTCAGGCGGGGTGTAAAATTTATCTACTTTTAAGATTGATTTTAAACGCGGCTCATTTACTGCAAACTCTTCAATATTTTTTGCTTTATTTCCTTTAGAATCTCTAAACCAGAGATCTAGAGCGCCTACAACAGCTGTTTCACCTTCAGGGCTAATTACTAATGATCCTGGTCCTTCTGTTCCGACCAGTTTAGAGCGTCTCATTGGTAAATATCGCATTTAATCATCGTCCTCCCACACAAATTCGTCTTCCTCTTTATCTATTAAAACAATAGAGCCTCTACTTTCCACATCTACACTTCTCAAAGTATTCATAACAGGAATACTGCCAGTATATTTTTCGCCGTCACTTAAATTTCCAGCTTGATACATCAAACCACGTTCAGTATCAGAAACCCGCCACGTTTCATAGCGTCCTTGTAATATTCCATCCATAAAGGCTTTAAAGATATCTTTCCATATCTCCAATTGATCAGGATCGATTAATTCTACCCGTTCTTTAAATCGATCGCGGAAAGCTTTGAAACGTTTGTCTTTTATAACCCTTTTTAATTCTTTACTCGTAGGGTAGTTTGCTATTTGAATATCCATCCGTTGGCGCAAGAATCCAATTAGAACGCTTGTTAACCCGCGTTCCAAGGAGGCTGTAGAGAAAGGAGTTAAACTTGTTGTTTCTACCTGTGCATATAGTCTTTGATGATATTCATTAAAGTGCTCAAAATGTGATTTATCACGCGAATTTTGATTAGAATATACTGTTACAATTAAACCTGGTCTCTCGTTAGGTCTTCGCCCTACCCGACCGCTAACTTGAATATATTGGGCTGTCATTTTAGGCTGGCTGACAATGCCCATTATTGATAAACGGTCAATATCGACGCCTACCTCAATAATATTTGATGCTAAACATGACGTAAGAGCCTTTGTTCGCCCTTTACTATCTTTCGTAGTATAAGGAACATTCAGGTCATCTATAGTTTTAGAGATTTCATTACTTTGTTTACGGGACGTTAATTCTAATGCTGCTCCTAAAAATCTCCTATTACTGAATCCTTCTCTCTTAACTAATGCATCAATATACGTTGGAATATCGCTATTAAATAAATTTAATCCTGCCCCTAAATCTCTTAAGCTATTATAGAATGAAAGCAATGTCCAAAATGGGTCCCGTCCATCTTCAGGCAAGCTCTCTACTTTCTGTAAAATAGCTGAATACGTCATTACTTGTGCCATCAATATACGTACTCTTGATGTAAAAACACCTATATACTTTCTACCTGGCATTGGTTTCCCACTATTATCAATAGCCACTTTGGAGAAGAAGGAATCATCAATGTCGATACCTGGGCTCGGGAATAACCTTGCACTTGTTCGTCCAAATAGGCATTTAGCTTGTTCCTCAAATTCTTTAATAGTTGCTGTTGCTGAAATAATTTTTGGCTTAATTGGTACCTCCCCACGATCGTCAATGCATAATTCCTCGATTAATACTTCATATAAACCAGCAAGTGTTCCCAACGGTCCTGAAATTAAATGTAATTCGTCCTGAACAATAATTTGTGGTGGCGATACAATCCGCTCCCCCATTTCATTTATGCCAAATAACTTTCTAGCTGTAGGTTGCCATGTTAATTGAACAAACTTATCTATAGTACCAATTAAAAAAGTAGGTTGTTTTTCATAAATTGTTTCATCTACGAAATAGACGGGAATTTCATCATGGAAACTACATTGTTCATCTGGGCATGCCACTATTAAGCAGTTATTTTTATTTTTAAAACCAATTACCTTGCTCTCGTTGCGTTTAGCGTCTTTTCCCTTCACTGCAACCTTTCCAATTTGACATCCACACCAAGGGCATCTTGTTACTACGAGATTCTCCGGACCTTTTGACTTACTCATTGCATTTACTTGCCTTAACCCTTCCTTATTGGTATTAGGTGAAGTTTTTGACCCTACCCAAATTCCAATCGAATAAGGTACGCGACCGAGATCCTTTTCATTTTCTCGACGCACATATTCCATTGCGCAAATTAGTCTTGAAGCACGTTGGAACTGGTCAGCTGTTAACAAACGTAAAGTATAGCGCATTATAATATCTACACCGGCATCAGTAGGATCTAACAAGCGTCTGTAAAACATTTGAAATGCTGCAACACCTAAATAAGCCTCGGTTTTTCCGCCGCCAGTAGGGAACCAGATCAAATCAACTTTTTCCCGGTCTAAGGAATCCTTTTCTACTAAAGATTGGATTGATAATAAAAAGAATGCAATCTGGAAAGCACGCCAGCTGTTATCACATGTAGCTAAATCGCTCATTCTTTTTGTTGATTCAACAAATGTTTTTTCAAATACTAGCTCTAACCCCGTATCTAGTTTTTCAAAGTAAGCTTTACGCGGTGTTTTACCATTAATTTGTTGCAATAAAATCGCTTGGTTAGCCATTTTGAAAGCTTGGAGTACTTTAGGCTTTTTCAATAATTCTAATCCCTTTTTTATCCTGGTTAAGCTTTCCTTACAAAATTTCAAATTTGTTTCAGCAGCTTTTTTTAGTTCTTTCTGTAAGCTTTGGGCTTCCACCTCGCGCTTAGTAATCCAATCTTTATAGCCTGTCACTAAAGGCTGTAAAATTTGAAATAACTCATTATAGCTACTCACATTCATTAAGGCTTGCATTTCGATTCTCAAATTTACTTCTTCGCCCTCAATTTTCAACTTGACATCTGGAGTCATACTCTCCGTTTCATACCTTGGGATAAAAGTAGAATTAATCTCTGATATATTTTTAGTATATTGATACCAAGTAGTTGAACATCCGTGACCAATAGCGTAATTAGATTTGTTTCTAAATAATAGTTCGTTATTCCACTCATCTTCAGTTAAATCTAAATTGCGCTGAAAAACTTTTGGGTAATTCAAAAAGCTTCCTGTAGGAGCCGAAATATTTAAAGAGGATTGAAACACTGTAAACTCGTTTATGTTATGTCTCGCGGGAGGCTCTGTTACATTTAATACAGTAACTGTTAATAACGTATATTCGTTTTTTGCTCGATATTGAATGTGTAATTTCAAGCTTATTATCTTAATTCTATTTTTTTGGTTGTCATAAATATCGAATGGAAATTGCTTCACACTTATACCTTTTCCAAGCTCAAATTCCGATAGTTTAATCTCCTTTTCGGCGAAAACAGATGTACGTAACCACCAGTATTCATCAAATTTGTAATGTTTTTGTTTGCCATTGTCTTCATCTTTGTGAATTATGTCTGCATAGATTTTATGCTTTTCATATATTCCACCTTTAAACTTAACTGTAAATGCATTTGTACTTCTAGATAAACAAAATGTCATTCCCATACTTGAAGGCATTGAATCCTTTTGTTGAATTTTGGGAACAGCATCGTCTAACCCAGATTCCTCGTCTATTTCTTTTGCATTTAAGTTATCTAATTGATCATAAAACTCTGCTTGTTGCTCATCGTTAATCACATCAATTACTAGCTCGTCTGACTCAATCTCGTTGTTTTCAATTCGAATAGGATAAAGCATACCTGCAGCATACCTTCGAGAAGGGGTATCTCTTTGGATGACTTCCTCCTTTAAAGTTGCCTTATTCCAATAATAATTAGTATTTAATTGATCAAAATTATTAAATGTCGTATTGCCAATAACATTTAAAGGTTTTGTAGCATTTTGAATGTCATTAGGACCTACAATTTCTTGTTCAATTGCATCAATAATCTTTTCTCGATTATATAAAGAACTTTGTAACTTTTTATCCACGGTCTACACCTCACCTTTAATAATCTTCAATGTTTCATTTTCTGGAATAAAATATGTTTCATTCGTAATCCTTTTTATTTCTACAATATTAAAATACGCTCCTTTAAACTTTTTCGATTCAAATTTATAAAATCCATTCTCATTAATCACATTTTCCAGATCCTTATCCAACTCATCCATTAGGGAGTGGGAGATATGATGACCGGCTGAAATATGTGCACTAAGAATTTCAGTAGCTGCATTTATTATTTCTGTTATCTCCTCCCTATCAAACTTAAAAGCCATTAATAGCTGATTTAAACAAGAAGGCTTAATAGAGTGATTACCCATCCAATTTTTAATATTATTTTCTTTAGCAACTGAAATTCCATAACGTTGCATTAAAATTTTAGCAACCTTCTCAATCCCTTTTCTTTCCACATTGATGCGTAACCTTGTCTTCCATTTTTCTAGGCTCTCTCGATATTTATCTGAGTTAATACCCATTATATTGTCTGCTTCTTCACGAACTAAATTTGACGCATTTTGCTCTCGGAATATTAATAAGTCCCCTATTCTTAAATCTTTTACTTTCTCTTGGGTAACCTTTAGAGAATCTCTATCAATAACATTTACTTTTTGTCTAAGAGGCAAGAAAATGAAATTATTGTGAGAAATAGTTGCTAATTTCACCTCTACCTTTTCTTCTAGAGAGACATTTTGATTGTTTTCAAACTGGCTAATTAAATCTTTTTCTGATTTTTTAATTATTCCTTTCGAAAAGGTTTCTTTAAAATCTAATCCCGAAAACCCTTTATCATAGTTAACATTTTTATAGATCGAATTTATAAGATAATCATGATTAATTACGTCCAAAAAATGTCTCTTTTTTACTAGACGATTTTCGAAACAGGAATATCCTAAAAATATAGTTTGATTGGCATAAAATATTGTAGAAAATTTGCTGTCAAAATAACTGGGAGTACCTATAAATATAACTACGTCTGAAAAAATTCCTAAATCAACAAATTCTTTATCTTTCATTGCTTTATACATAGTGCCATTAAATTCAATATATTCACTTGACAATTTATACTTAGTTAAAATATAGGTGTTTTTCGCAGAAAGATGCTTCTCTTTAATTAACTTCAATAATGTTTCAATATAGGCATTATTTGGCTGTTTCCGTAATACCATTATCAAATCAATAATAGGTTGTATATTTTTTTTAAATAAGTCGTTATAAATTCGTTTCTTTGTTAAAGTAAAGTACTTCACGATTAAATCATTATTCTCTTTAAAATAAGTGCTATAGCTACATAAAGTACCAACTACTTTGCGACATACTTTGATGAATACCTCGGTTTCATCTAACAAAAGTTGATCATGTTCATAATAAGCCTTAACTTCATCCTTCAATTCTTTCAATGCGTACATTAGTTGCTCTATACGATCCTCTTTAATCTTTACAAATTCTACCTTTACTTGAGAGGAATAAAATTTATTTGCTAGATCCAAATTTGCTCTTCGATAACCATGCAAAGATCTCGACTCCTTTTGGGATCATAATTTGATTGTTATCCATGAACTCCAGAATATCTTTATTCAAAGATTGACCTTTCTCCATTAAAAACTCTTGTTCAATTTTCATTTGAAGCTCTTCAATTTTTTCATTTGACTCATGTTGATCAATAATAAAAATACACTTTTGTTGCTTAAATTGATCCATCTTCCTTAGTGACCTGCTACTTCCTACAAATATTATCGTTGATTCATTAGGAAGAAGTGGAAAGTTATTTTGTTGTATAAATGAAAAATTTTTAAAGCTACCCTCCGTGCCATCAAACAAGAGTTCGTCTAATTGTACTGGTGTCTCATTTATTTTTAGTTCAATGATAGATATATTATCTGTCCATTCTTTTTTATTAGTGTATAAATATGTTCTTGGAATATTTTGCATCATTAACAAATTAAGATTATAATCAGAATATAAACTTTTAAATTTGATATTATCAGATATATTTTCTACATTACTTACTCTTCTGATGTTTCTAACTTCGGTTACTTCATTGTCATGGATTCTTACATAATTAAACCATCTTGTTTGTGGTATATAGGTAATACCGTTTAATCGATCTTTTACCACTATGGCTTTCATTTCAGCATTGGGAATTTTGCTTACTTCTATAACTGAATGGGCCACCCATTGATTTCCACTTTTGTAAAGAATCCTTTGACCTTTTTTTAAACTAAGATACTTCCCTAATAATGCTTCTTTAGATACATTCCTGAAATCATAATCAATAGCTCCAAATACAAAAAAATAGGAGAACAGAAGATTAGATGGTACGGATATATATAATTTTATAGGTAGGTTTACTTGTTTTACATAGTTTGCTAATCCTATTGAAAACTGCATCCAATTTTCCAAGTATTCAAAATGATTTTTTGGGTTTTTATATTTCCATTTATTTAAAGACATAAATATTTCATCCCCATATATAATATCCTTCTTCTTTCCTCTCAACCGCCATTATTATAAGGACCTTTATAGTTTATATATATATGTATTATATCATTTATCCATCCTATTATTGGGATTGTTAAAACTTAATAAAAAAGTATTGTAAACTCTAAGAAATTTGTTGGAAAATTTAAAAAAGGTAGATATCTTAAGAGTGGAAATGCTGCAAAAAATATAAAATAGGGTCTAAGTATAATTTTCTCGAGAGGATAGAATATTAAAAATTAAATAGTTGCACACGGAGATATGGTAAGAGCTCTAGGAATTTGCTAAAAAAAATAACCCTCAAAATTGTATCGAAGGTTACATTGAATATCATAATTTAGGTAGTAATTTTATCCTCTCTGAAAGTTTAACACTCTCTAAATTAGCATATTTCAACCCATACATAACATATAAAGCTTGTTGTATTTTATTAGTTAATTCATCAATGAAATCTATTATTTCACGTTCACTATGTTTACTAGTAAATTGGTATTTTAAATATATTTTCCCATCCTCAACACGAAATATATTTTTTTGATTTACGCTTGAATATAGTTCTGGTTTGTCCTTTAAGAATTTAAAATAAAACCGAAGTTCAACATTTTTAACATAACTTTTATTAAAGAGATTTTGTCCCCCATAATATTGTATAGAACCAAATGCACTTGAAGTATCGCAAGGTACATAGATTGTTACTGCATTGTCATGGGCTTTGTTCTTACCTAATTCTGTTTCAGAAACATATAATTTAATTTCATTTAGCATGCTACTAATTTTCCAAAATAATTCTTTTGCTTCCTGTAATTTTATATTTGTTCTCAATTTTTTCAACTCACTTTCATTTTTGCTCTTGACAGTTGAAGAACCTAATATTTTACTCCATTTATATTCAGTTAAAGCAATAAATATATCCAATTTTATGGTTAATTTAATTTACAGTTTAATATTCTTGGAACTTAAGATCCTCGCAAAAATTTTTTCACTGTCAAATGACCATACTCCCATAACAACTTAAATGTTCTAATCGTGGTCTAGGTGCCTTTTTAATATATTATCATTATGAAGATATTTCAGTAATAACCAATATTTCCATTTTTCCTAAACTTGTACAGCCACTAATATTTTTTAGTTCATCCATATACTTCTCTTTCCACTTGTAACTTCTCTAGTATTTCTTTTTGATAAAAATAGAGTTGAATATCAAATATAAAATGACACTCCTGATCATTTTTCGATAAAGCGAGCTTTAAGGTGAGTGAATCCGAATTCCTCTTCGTCTAGCTTTTGGCTCAGCTACAAAATAATTTGATTACAGGTCTTGACCTACGTTTGAAGGGCTTTCTTGTAGTAGATACCTTGCTGAGCCATTTGAATTCCTCTATTCGTGGTACAAATTCGTGTATGTTTGTTATGTTAATCTGAAATAGTTAAATCATATCATTTTTTACAATTTCATCGGACTTCTTTATGGATTGGTGGAAAAAAGATAACAAATATCATAAATGTTAAAGGAGTTTATATTCTAACCCTCTAATTAATAGTGTAGGAAACCGATTCTCCTTCTTTGTAATCGAATCTTTACATATTATTCGTATCGAGCCTTTTACTGTTCTAACCTTTCTCTACCCCTCGTTACCTCATCCATCGATATACCTGAGTATTTTTCCACTTCCTCATCAGAAAAAAACACATGAACCTTAACTCATGTGTTTTTTACTTTTCTATCTCGATTTAATGGTTAGTTTACATAAGATGTTTTATTTTCAGTATTCTCGCATTTTTCATATTAATTTAGCTGCTGGCTTCTCTCCCTTAGATATTTCTCCAACTCTTTATCATGACAATAAACGTAGCAGCCTTTCATTCCTCTAGTCATTAACGTTTTATATGTATTTCGAACAAGTTCTTCAAGCGGATCTTTTTGGCCTTTTTTTGGCTTAGCAGGTCTAGCTCCTTTGTCTTTAAACTCTTCTCTTCGAACAATTAGTGATTTGGTCTTTTCATTATATCCCAGGTCTTTCCCGATAATGACCCCAACATATTCCATCTCTAATCCCTGTACTGTATGAATACAACCTATTTGATTTGCACACTCCGGGTGAATGGCCCAATCAATTCGATTAGGATCATTCCATGGTAAGGCAAATTGATGCTCCTCTATGACAACATCATCTGCTAATTTTCCGTCTTTAGCATCCTTTGTCCAATCCCATGCATAGCCAGCTAATAATCTACCATCGAGGCGATCAACGATTTCCTCTTTTAACTCATGCGGACTTGAAAATACCTTAAAATCGAAATCTCCTTCAAGTAATAGATTGTTTTTATTTTCGTTAAAAATACTCTCCAACCATTCAATATAGTTACCAGAACCGGAACACCGGAATTGTGAGTCTAATTCTAATTCATGAATCTCTGCTCCTTGTTTACTAGCTTCTTCTTTTAATAGATCAACGCTTCCAATGTCCTTTTTAGAAATTTTTTGAAAATCATCTACAAAAAACACACTTATTCGTGATGACCTGATAATTTGAGTAGCCTGATTTTCCCCAGGTATTTTCTTTTTCATATGTCCTTGCTCTTTTAATCGATGGGCTTCATCACAAATCAAAACATCAAAATAACCTTCAGGTGTGTCAACATATGAAGCTGAACCCTTAAATAAATTTCTAACTTCAACATGTCCAGAAGACCCAATTAATTTCTTCCGTAATACCTCTCGAAAAGCCTGATTTGGCGTAATATATTCAACATAGGCCTTGCTCTTTAGCATGTAGCTCATAAGATTTAATCCTATAACTGATTTTCCTGTACCAGGACCGCCTTTTATCAGAACTACATGCTTTTGATTTGTTTGGGCTTTGTATTTATTAAATATACTAACTACTTTTTCGTAAGCTACCTTTTGTTCATCTAGTAGAACAAATTCCTCGTTTCCTTCAATAAGAGAACTTACCGTTTCTACCAATTTTTTTGATGGTCGAATTTTCCCATTTTCAATTGTCTCAGCGATATCTTTCCCATTTCCATTGGCAACCATTTTTTTAATGCTTTTAGCTAATTCTCTATCGTCAAATTGGAAAAACAGTGGTGACTCTTTTAGATAATCACTATAACTTTCATGTAATAATGGTTCTTCATTTTTAGCTTTTATGTAGTTATGAAGATACGCGCAAGAATGAAGCTGTATAGTTGAATCATTGTATAAAGATTCATTAAAATTAAGTAAGTATCGTTTATAAGACGTGGCTTGGTACGCTGGATGTACTGTTTCCCGTTCGCGGCCTCCTAAAAAGGTTCTAACGATGCCATCTCCTTCTGAAGTTTTGGCCTTTTGCCATTGCTTCAATTCAATAATGACGGCATTATTTTTCCCATCCTCATCTTGACCCGTTACAATAAAATCGATTCTTTTTTCAGTAGAAGGCAGCTTATACTCAAGTAAAACGTGTGGATCATTCTTTATATCAGCGTCACGTAAAATCTTCGCCATCTGAGGGAGAGAATTTTCCCAAGAGCGTAATTCACTTGCTGAAATTGTTTTATTCATTTTCTGATATACTTTCTCTTTTAACACATACGCAATATTACTTTCATAAACATGATTTAAAAAGTTAGATGAAGTCTCATTATAAATAATCATTGTTGTTCCCCAACTTTCACTGGGTATTTTTTTGCATTTTTCTCAAGTTTACTATAGACCTCCTCTTCAAGGTCTACATCCATTTTATCAGCCATTTGAACCAGATATATTAAAATATCAGCCATCTCTTCCTTTATATTCTGTTTTGAATCAGCAACTGCATCCTCACTACTTCTCCATTGAAAGTTTTCAAGTAACTCATTCGCTTCCAACGAGATAGAAATAGCTAAATCTTTTTCATGGTGGTACTTTTTCCAGTCTCTTTGATCCCGGAATTCTAATATTTTTTGGCGTATTTTTTCCATAGATACATCTCCTGCTAAATGATTAACAATAGTTATTATAATCTCTTCCCTTATTTTAACACTGATTTGGTTAATAATTACTTTTTTCGTGAAGGGTATGGTTTTTGAGCCCAATAGCTTTCCAAAAAAACAACCATACTTGTTTCAGCAGAAGAAATTGTAATGAAGGGTTTGGTGAAGTAGTGTGTGAAGTGAAGAAAGTGAGGGCATCTATCTGTTGAAAATATAGATTTGTTAGAGATAGTGCCTGGCACGACCCGAGTTTATGAAATTCATCCACAATGATAAAATCATAGAAATCCTCTGAAGTGTGTTCATATAGCTTCTTGCTGTTAAAGCTTTGAATGCTAATAAATAAATTCCTCTCTGTGGGCGACAAACAAAAGCCTGGCTGAATTTTTGCTATGGAGACGATACCGTTTATAATCAAAGGCCGAAATTACCGTTTTCCCTACTCCTGTGGCGGTCACTAATAGGTTTTTCGTTCGTCCGTATACTTCTCTTTCTACCTGCAGCTTTTCTAGTATTTCTTTTTGATAGAAATAGGGCTGAATATCAAATATAAAATGATAGTCTTGATCACTTTTCGATTCTTTTTTCGATAAGGCGAGCTTTAGACGACGTTGGTCCTCCTCCTTCTCACCCTCATACTGCATGAATTCTCGATCATTCCAATAGCTATCAAAGGTTGCTTCGCATTTCCTCATCACATCAAATGAATCCTTTTCCGTAACTTTTATGTTCCATTCTAAGCCAGATGTAAGCGCTGGATCCTATGTATGCCGTACTAAAGCCCGTATCTCTTTTGAAAATATACGCCTTTGCATGCAGACGAGTTCTTTCAACGTCATAGGAAATCTTGATGCTAGTATTTGATAGCTTACTTAATTCATGAATGGCCTTGTAATCAGTTGCTTCCATATAAGAGGTGGTGATCTCGTAATTGTCCGCCTCTATTTGTGAAGGCTTCAAGCTCCTCGATAATACAGCGCAGTCCGCTCCATTTAATGAAGGACACCAGTATGTCGATAGAATCTGAGGAGAGGATCTCCTTTTTCAGTTCTCCCATCATATTGGGCTCGTAATGTGAACCTGTAAAAAGTGAGCTTTCGGACATGGGTGTTACGGGTCGAATCACTTCTGCTTTTGCAATGCTCTTAACCGAGTTGATTTTGGAATAAAGATGCGTTAATAGTTCACCTTCTTCCGCAATAGTGAGTGTATTAAATTCCTCTTCGTCTAACTCTTCACTTAACATTGATATGATTTGATTACAGGTTTTGATTTGCTTTTGAAGGGCTTCTTTGTCATCGTTCTGATTTTCTCGGACAAACTTTAATGCTTTTCGTGTAATCAATGATATATAGGAAGATAGTAATTTCCGGGCTTCTTCTACGTCGATTGGTTCGATCCCAATATCAAAGCTAGGGTCTAACGCAGCCAGTTCAGTTTTTAATTTTTGATTGATGATTTGCTCGTAGATACCTTGCTGAACCATTTGGATTCCTCTTTTCGTTTTCTGTGGTTTTTCAGATATAAAGTTATTTAATATGTTGGTCTGTTATGGTTTTATCATACCATTTTTAGGAAAATTCCAGGTCTTCTTTGTTAATTGACGAAAAAAAACAGTAAAAAACCTCCAAATCCATTTAAGGAGGTTTAATAAAGGTGATTTGAAAAGTATGTAAGATGAGGTAAATGAATTGGCTAAAGAGGCTTTGGATGTTAGTTATTTAGGAACATATGGTCATATTCAAAGAAATTTTATTTTCAAGAACATCCCAAATAATAGATAATTAACAAAAAATCACAAAGTAATCTTCTAAAAGGACCATAGGCTCCCTCCACCTATTTTGCACTGAGTTTTTACTACTATCTTACTATCATCAATCTCTTACCTTACTTTATTTATGTTTTTTTTGTCCGCACGAATCGGTAACCAAATTACTATGTCTGTTCGACCTAAAACGATGGTGACTGATACCCTTATGCTAATTTGATCAATGCTAATATAATAGGTTATTTTGGTTTTTATTTAAAATAAGGGAATTTTATCTTGTCTAATTTAGTATTATCGATAAATCATATAGATGTAAAAGGATAAATCATTTTTGATGCCAATTTAGGGCGGGACGGCTTAATGGAGATTCATATACAATCCAAATCCGAAGAATATTGAATTAGAGGAGACAATCCATACATATGACATGAATGGACTCATTACTAAGTAAAGCGGTCTATGACAAGTTTGTATTGAGCATTTTGACAATTGGATAGAGGATTAACATTAACCAGGCACCATCTAGAAAATGGATGGTGCCTGTCGACTTTATTGAAAGAGCATTTCAGCACGGTCTGTAGCCGGTGCAGGAGCAATTGAGAGGGAGGAAATTTCATTGCGCCATTCTGGTGTCATCTTCACATCAACGGCAGCAAGTGAATATTCAAGCTGCTCTACATTTCTTGCCCCGATAATCGGTGCTGTTATTGCTGGATTTGACATGACCCATGAAACGGCAAGTGTTGCTGGATGAATGCCCTGTTCGGAAGCATATGCAGTAAATCGGTCGGCCACAACATAATGCATTTCATCTGCATAACGATCTGTATATCTTTTTTCTTCAACAATTCTACCTTGCTCAGGTCGTTTATTCACCCCGTATTTTCCGGTAAGAAGCCCAGCGCCTAAAGGACTATACGGAATGACTCCCATTTGTTCGGATACAGCAAGAGGTAATATCTCGACTTCAGCTTGTCGTTTAACCAGGTTATACATTGGCTGGATTAATTCAAAACGAGCAAGCTGCTCTTTTGCAGAAATCCCTAATGCTTTGGCTATTTGCCAGGCTGCCCAGTTGCTAACGGCAGGATATAGAATTTTCCCTTGAGCCTGAAGATGGTCAAGGGCACGCAAAGTTTCTTCTATTGGTGTATTCTCATCAAACATATGTACAAAGTAAAAATCAATACGATCTGTTTTTAAGCGCCGTAAGCTGTTTTCAACTTCACGAATGATATGACGGCGAGACAGACCTCTCGCATTTATATCTCTTCCCCTCGGGAAATAGACTTTAGAAGTGAGTATGATTTCATCCCTGCAGTCAGCAATACATTCTCCTAAAATTTCTTCGGCCAGTCCATCACTATACACATTAGCCGTATCGAAGAAGTTAATGCCTGCTTCACGACAGCGCTTAAACATAGCTTTTGATGTTTCTTCATCAGCGTTTCCACCAAATGACATCGTTCCGAAGCATAAATTTGAAACTTGAACCCCTGTCTTACCTACTGTACGATAGTTCATAATCGTCCTCCTCGTCTATAAATGAAAACTATGGAATTCTAATATTGTACGAAAATTCAATGTCTTACAAATTTAAACATAAAATATGTTTTCCATCAATTATTTAGCTTGAAATAGTGCCTGGCACGACCCGAGTTTTCTAATCGACAAGTGCCTGGCACCTGTCGAGTTAGATTTTTTAACGTCTTTTTTGAATAACCGGCTCGTTAATTTTTATATCATGGTTTAATAATGACAGTCCTTGATTAAATTGCTATATAACCTTACCAAACCAAAAAAAACCTTATTAAATAAAGAAATATTCGCAAGGAGGAATTCCCCAAAAAACATGAAACTTATCTAAAAAACTGTATCCAAAATAAAAGGGCATAAAGGAAAAAATCCTTTATGCCCTATGTATTTAATCTAGAAATTAAACTAGAATTTCTGATTTCGTCTCTATTATTGTCCAACTGGTTTGTAATTTTTCACGTACTTTTTCAGTCCAATCGTCAATATGCATCGTAAAAATAAATAAATGAGTAACCCTGCTCATAGCTACATATAATAAGTTATGATTGGTGTATAAATAGTTATCATTATCACTAACCCCATATATATGTAATAAAATATCGGTTAATGGTTTGTCATTAAAATCCACTACTAGTACTGACCTCAAAGTTTCACCTTTTACCGAGTGAATAGTGAAAATATCATCTGAATTCTCCTCGATTATATCTGAGTCTTGTGGATTTAACATAATCGCCTCAAGTTGGTTAAATATCTTATTTCTTATATTAATACTTGCAACACCTTTTTCTTCCAGTAGCTCATTAATGAATCCTTTTAATTCGTTTTTTATAGGATCAATCAATCCATTCTTTATTATTTTAATTAATATGGCGTTAAGTTGTACAAGTTTGCGATGATTAGTAATCCACAACTTAGCTTCAGAGAGATTTTCTCTGTCAGCCACTATTTTTATAACAATAAAGTCTATAATTAAAGATTTTAAAATCTCATTTACTGATTTTAATTTTTTTTGTTTCTTTTCCTTATATGGTACTCCTTTTTTTACTATAGAGGACCAATTTCTAGCCCAAACAAGAACCTTGTCTTCTCTTGCACTTTCCTTAAAAGATTGATCCTTATCTTCATACTTTCTGATGATTTTTTGATATTCAAGATAGATTTCTTCTTCATTCTTATATAATAAAATTACAGGTGAAAATGACCTTTTTTCTGGGTATGTTTGGATATTTGCATTTGGCCTCAGTATATTTAGATGTTCCGCAATTTCGTTTCCAAAACGATTAGTTATATTCAACCTGAAAACCTGTTGTTCATCAATTTCTGGCATTGGTTGATTATATGTAATAGTTTGATATGGGTCTCCGATTTTCTGAAATATATTACTATCTGACCCAAAAAGGTCTTCTAGTAATAAAGCGCCGGCTGGTGTTGTATCTTGAAATTCATCTAGAAAAACATACTTAAAACGTTTCCTCAAAATTCCTTTAAATCTGCTTTCAAGTAAAAAAATACTCGAAAATAAAAAAGTATCTTCATGAGTTAGAAATCCTTGTTTCTTTCTTGATAATTTGACTTCTAACATTTGTGCTTTATACCTCTCGAATTTGTCCCAATTGGTAGAGTTATATAGATCTAAAGTACCTTCTTTTCTATTTAAAAATAATGCACTTTTGTGAATTCTTTCTGAGATAGCATCTTTTACTCCATTATATTGCGGCTTATTCATCCAGGCATTTTTACGTGCAAGAAAGGCTCTATAATATTCTAAGTCACTATAATGTTCATTATCGAATATTAATCCGTTATGTTTATATTTATATTTGAAGAAGGGAATAACACAATAACGATTAAAAAATTCATGGATTGTTCCAATAAAATGAGGATGATCAATAGTACCTATTCCAGCTTTGATTAGAACATTATTAATTTCATTAACAGCAACATTAGTATGTGTAATAATACATACGCCATCCTTGCTATTTATTGTTTTAAGGTTTTTAAGTAACAATACTATCTTAGCAGCTAAGGCAGTAGTCTTTCCTGCTCCTGGTCCTGCAACAATTGTTTTAGACTCATTTAATTCAATAAATTCTCTTTGTTTACTATTAAAATGGCCGTCCCCAAGTAAGATTTTCTCTACTAATTCATAGTCTCTTTCTTTAATTTGCACCGCCATCTCCTCCAGTTACATGATAAATAGCGTTAATAAGATGTTTTAATGATGGATCTGTAAGCAATACTTCTTTTAATCTAGCTTTATTATCTAACAAATATTTAGCAAATTGTTGTGCTACAACTGCCTTTGAAACCTCTTTTTCTAATAAGAATCTATAGACATCTGTAGCCCTTGAATTTTGTTCTAGTTCATTCCATTCATCCTTTTGATTAAATCTATTATTTTCTTGATTATAATGACATTCCAATAGAATATTTTCAAAGTCGTCACTTAAGCTACTCAAAGCAATAGAATGTTCTAACGTCCAAGGTTTTGAAATAAAAACTCTTGTTTTCTCAACATTATTAAAATATCTTTCTTTTACCTCTACTTCAGTTTTTTCTCTATACTCATCAAAATGTGGCTCTAAGTTCTTCAAAAGCTCAGAAATCTGAGTCCCTATCTCTTTTAACTTATTTTTAAGTTCCTCACCCGATAATTCTTTTTTGATTTTGTCAGAATATAATGTTTTTGATTTACTTATTAAATCTTTACCTCTAACATATATTTTTTCTAATTCATTATTTATTTCATTATATTCGTACAATCCAGCAATCTTCCTATTCAAATCCCCATTTATCTTGAAATAACAAGGCTCATCAAAGTATTCAATAGGCTTTAAATCTAGGTCCGTAATAATTGATACTGGAAAATTCAATAGTTTGTTTTCATCAGATCTTAGAAAAATAGATGTATATCTCTTAAAAGCGAGATTACCAACATTAATAATTGAAACACCATATCTATGCAAAGGTCTTCCAATTACTTCCGAGATTGCTGGCAGTAGTAAATTCTCAGCATCTCCTTCAACGAAAATAACCCCTTGAGCAAAAAACATGTTAGCCTTCGTAGCATCCAAGAAACGTTCTAAAAATTCATAATCTGCTTTATCTAATTTTGTATATCCCTTTTTCATTGGATAAGCTTGTTTATTGTAAACAAAGATTATGCTTTCAAGTGAAATTGAAGAAGCTAGGACGGGACTATGTGATGTAAATATGTATTGCATTCCTGTATCTTTGGTATGCTTCTCAAAATGCTTAATAACACGCAACTGAGCCTGTGGATGTATATGTGCCTCCACTTCTTCAATAAGTGCTACTTTGGGTCCAACTTCTGCTTCGCTCAGTAATAACAGCTCTACTGCCATAAACAATAAATTCGAGCTTCCTAAACCTGTCCCAACTTCCCCTAAATTCAATTCGAGCTTTCTGAGAATTTCAACAAAACTCATTTCTTTACTTCTTATTTCAGGTTCTTTTTTATTATTATCCTCAAAAAAATGCTCGACAGTTGAACCAATCTTGCTTAATACAGGCTCATTGAGTACTGTCTTTAATTCATCAAAAGCATTTGCAAAACTATCAATGATTTTCTTTTGGTCAGGACTATCTTCAGCAAAATCACTTAAGTTTTTTACAACTTGGGCTATTCTTGAACGCTTTCCTGGACTTAATTCTGCTGCTGCATCTCTTAAAGGTTTTAAATATGTGACAGATAATAATTGTCTAACAATATCTTCCATCCCACTTTCCAGATTTTCTGCACCAGCTTTTACAGTCTTTTTGATTTTCTTCTGTTTATTTATATCTTCATAAATTTCAGCTTCCATAGTTACTCTAAGCTCAGTTTTTTCTGAGGCTATTGTTAACCATTCATAAAAGAAGGCTTCTTCCCTCTGACTTAAGCATCGAAAAATACACTCTATCTTCATATTGGTACTACCTTCGTAAAAATCTTGTTCCGTTACCCAGTTCACATCCTGATTGTTTGTAGAAAGTACAGTCTTAATTGCATCAATTATTGCAGTTTTCCCAGAATCATTTTCACCAACTATTACATTTAACCCATTGTTAAATTCTATTTCAATTCCACACTCTCCATTTTGATCTTCAGCAAATTTCCTCCAGTTCCACAACTTCATACTATGTAAATACATTCTCAAATCCTCCTCTACCTAAAAAGAAATCGATACTACATTCCAGAACCATTTGTGTACTCTTATGAAACCGAAAATATATATGTATATTCTGGATTTGTCATATTTTGCATTTCTCTATTTATGTTACTATAAATTTCTCTATAAAAATAAAAAACCTTATTTAAATAAGGCTTAAAATAATTAATTATGCACATTTTATTTTTGCACTATTGGTTGTAGATAATATCTTATCTTTCCATCGTTTCTTTAACCTTATTAACCTCTTCTACTGATAATTCAGTATCCTCTGCTACTTCTTCAACTGTAAAACCTTTTTTAAGCAGCTTTACCGCGATAGCGGTGGCCTTTTGTTTTTCGCCTTTTTCAATACCCTCCTCCATTGCTTCTTTACGAATGAATTTTGCAAACGATGTATCCTCAAATGAAAGTCCCATTCCAAAGTCCTCCCTTTCAACCAATGACTTTATTTCTGGATTTAATTTATCGTCTGATTTCTCCGGTAAACGCAATAGATGATCAATAAATATGAACAATTTTTGAATGTATTCCCGCTTTACTTCTTTTTCCTTCATTTTATCCTGTAAAAGCAATCTCATCAATTGCCGTTTGAATTTATATTTCAAATGAGGATTTTTCTTGCTTTTAATAGCATAGAGTCCTGCTAACACAGCTAATGCAAAGGGATTGTTTGACTTTAGTAGCTCAGTTTCAGATTGTATGGCAATTCTGTAGGTATTATAGAAATAATCGATAGTTGTGCCGAAGAAATTGTAATGAAAGGCATTCATTTTTGGTGAAGTATTGTGTGAAGTGAAGATAACGAGGGCATATATATATTGATCATATAGATCCATCACCCGGTAAAAATATTGAAACATACGTTTTGGAAAATCTTTTTTATAGTCTCCTTGTACTTCGACATGTACCAATACCCATTGTTCTTCACCATTTTTCAATTTTAGTTTTACAAGCTTATCAGAATATCGCTTAGTACTTTGGGATTCTGGAATAATTGAATGGAGTTCTTGTTCGAGGAATTCAGGTGGAACGGTAAAATCTACATGTTCATATAATTCAGGGAAAAAAAAGAGAAGAAATTCTTCAAATAAATCTGTTATGACATCCTTCCACAAATGATCATAATCTGGACGAGTATCAGAGATAGTGCCTGGCACGACCCAAGTTAAGATACGCGCAAGAATGAAGCTGTATCGTTGAATCATTGTATAAAGATTCATTAAAATTAAGTAAGTATCGTTTATAAGATGTGGCTTGGTACGCTGGATGTACTGTTTCCCGTTCGCGGCCTCCTAAAAAGGTTCTAACAATCCCATCTCCTTCTGAAATTTTGGCCTTTTGCCATTTTTTTGCTCAGCATATCTGTTACTTAATCTAGACCTATGGAGAATCCTAAAAACCAATCTAATCTCCTTAAAATACAAACGAATAACTAATAGTATTAAATAGAAAAAACTAGGGAGTCCTAGTTTTTATTTGGCTTATTAACCAATCTTTTCATCAATTTCAGATGTATCAACATTATCTCCGAACCAGTCTTTTAATTTCTCTTTTGCCTTATGCTTAACATCCTCATCTATATACATCGCCACTTGAAATAAAGCCACTCCTAAAGCACCCAAATCATCCGTATATCCTACACCTACCATAACGTCCGGAATCAAATCTACTGGTAAAATAAAATACCCTAAAGCGCCAATAATAGTTGCTTTAACTTTTACAGGTACATCAGGCTTTTGAAGAGTAAAGTATAATAGTAATACTGCATATACAACAGAAGAACCCGCTTTTTTTGCGAACCTCTTCAATTTCCCCCAAAACTTTTCATCAGAAAAATGTTTTCCAGAGTCCTCAAATTCTTGTTTCTTATTCATAATATTCCCCTTTTTTAGATATATTTCACTAATACTATAATACCTCATTACATTATTATATTTTAAAAACTATAAATGTTTTCTATTCCAAAAGAAGCCTTACAGTAAGAAAAGAAACCCATTCCAGTAACAACAAAAATAACTCAGATCATAATCCGGACGAGTATCATTCAAGCAAACCATCACCTTTCTATATTTTGTTAGATTCCTTTATTCGACAGATATTTATGATTACCTGTTTACAAAATGGTGAACAATTTAAATATTTCTATAGGACAGCAAATAAAAGCTTAGCACCAAAAGCCATCCAAAAAACGGATGGCTCCTAACATTTGATCTCACATCACAAATCTACCATAATCGACAAGTGCCTGGCACCTGTCGATATTGGATTGTAAATAGGTGTTATTATTGATAGCACCTTTTAGTCATAATAAAATTATTTCTCTAAAGCATTTACATGAAAATACTCATTATTTTTCATTTCTAGCTTGTAACATTTGGTTTGCTCTGGAACTATTTCTTTTATTTTTGCCATATTGTCTTCAGAACAATTTAGACCAAAATAGATTGCTTTAGGTACTATTGGAGACTTTTCCTTATCACTATTTTGTGAGCGATTAAAAAATAAAATCCTCCATTCCCTTTCATAAGCCCAACTACTATGTTTCATAAGCATAATAAAGAGTATAAGATGTACTCTAGAATCTACTCCACCTTCAGTAAGAGTCCTTTTTAATAGATTAGTAATATCATATCGATTTTTTTCATAACCAACTGGATATAAATGCTTTGAAAAGTCGTTTTCTATAGGTAGTTCACAAAAATCATATTCAACGCAGAATCCCTGATGATTCTCTCCATAATGTGACCACATTGGCATATTCGAAAATGACTCTGAAAAACAAGTGAACCTAACCGAAGATCTTAACCGTGTGATTAGATCATTAACTATATTTTCTATGGACCCAAAATGTTTAATTATTTCTGAAGGTATTTTATCTTTAAGGTAGTCCGACAATACGTTGATATCATAATATGTAGAATTACAATCAAATGGGTTATTTAAAGTATCAGCTTTTGCAAACCACCATTCATTTTTAGCTAAGCTATCTAAACTATGGTCCGTTATTCTTTGATATTTATATAGCCGTTTTGGAAAGTTCCGGTGCTTAAGACTAAATGCTTCATTTTGTTGATTACCGAAATAAAGCTCAGTGAATTCCTTCATCCATTTATCCCTATCCATATTCTCATACATAATCATTTCCCCTTTTGAATCAAGCTATCTGTCACTCTTTCATACTAACATAATTATTTCTAAATATTATTTTATTTTATAATATTTTGTAAATTTTCTATACTCATCCAAGTCTCCTCCTGTACAACATCAGGTGACTGTTATTATTTCTCCGCTACGGGCGAGACAACTTTGTTCATTACGTCATTGGATGTCCAGAATATGATAAGGGGTTCGATGTGTAATGAGTGAACAAATTCATTCGAAAAGGCAAGCTTTAGGTTACATTGCAAATGCATTAATTAAGGGCGTATTCAGCACCGAGATCTAAAGGAAATCATGGCTTGTTTTATTCTTAGGTAATAATAGTCTCCTAAACGGAAGCTAAAAAAAGTAAGGCCACATCAATCACGGTGTGGTCCAATTTCTTTTTAGCTTTCATTCAGATAAGATATGTTTATTTTTATTTGAAGCTGTTGAGTGAAAAAAATGGATGGTACCTGGCACCCTGATCTATTAACGCCACACACTTTTAGAGATAAGGTGATTGCTTTATACCTTAGTTTACGGAGACTTATTAATAGCTATGTTGGTCTGTTATAGTTTTACCATACCACTTTTTACTAAAAATTCAGGACTTCCTTGTTGATCGGCAGAAAAAGGATAATAAAAAACCTCCAAATCATATTATGGAGGTTGAAAATATATTTTTTATACAATCATTTATATCAAGCATGCGAAACCTTACCATTTAGCTAGGGTTGAAGTCATTCTGTTGTCTCACTGTTCAATACCTTTTTGAATCTTACATACATCTTCTTTTTCTAGACCGGTATATTTCACCACTTCCTCAACAGAAAATCCATTTTGAAGCAGTCTTGTTGCAATTTCTATAGCTTTTTGCTTTTGTAAAAACTTTGCAAAAGGTGTATTTTCCAGTGAAAGTCCCATTCCCGTCTCCTCCTTTTCAACCAATGGTATAATCTCTTGATATAATTTATCTTCTGCTTTCTTAGGTAGCCGTAATATATAGTCAATGAATATGAACAGCTTCTGAATGTATTCTCGATTTACTTCTTTTTTCTTCATTGTATCCTGTAAAAGCAATCTCATCAATTTTCGTTTATATTTATATTTTAAGTGATTATTTTTCTTGCTTTTACTCACATATAGTCCTGCAAGTACGGCAATAGCAAAGGGATTATTTGATTGGAGAAGATCAAATTCAGATTGTGAGGCATTTCGGTACGTATGGTAGTGGTAATCGATAATTGTACCAAAGAAATCGTAATGGTAGGAATTCATTTTAAGTGAAGATATTTCCGAGGTAAAAATGGCAAGAGCATAGATTTGTTTATCATATAAATCGAAGATCCGATAAAAATATTGAAACATACGCTTTGAAAAAGCTAGTAAAGGTCAAGTAGTAGATTGATATCTTCCCGTTGAATTTTTATTCAGTCAGGTGTATGGGGCTATTGTGTAAAATCAAGGAAAAACCCAACCTTTTAAAGGCTAATGAAAACCTATTGACTCTCTAACCCTTGATTATGTTAACTAACTATGTATATAATATAAGAGAGGCAGACAAATATGGTCTGCGAAGGATTATATATTTTTTCTTTTTCACAAAATAAAATTTGCTCAAAACTACACATTCTACTGTTCCCAAACAAGCATTCAATCTTGAACGGGTGTAGATTGAATGTGAAAATGAACACAGGAAGGGGGCAGGATGTGAGGAGCACATGAAAGGATGATTACATGAATGTAGATCAAACTAAAGGTCTCCAAGAAGAAGAAGACGATTATTCATTTGATAGGGTTCCTGTAGAAAAACGGAACATGGGATGGTTTAGTGTAACCAACATCACGTTTGGTATTGCCACGGCGATTTTTTATTTTCAAACAGGCAGTGTAATGGCCCTTCAGTATGGCGCTATGAACGCGATTATTTCAGCGATTTATGCCATCATTATTGCTGGAGTCTTAGGTACAGTGATTGCCTATTTATCCGCGAAGTCAGGAATGAACGTAAACCTCATGTCTAGACAGGGGTTTGGGTATATTGGTGCTTCGTTAACTTCATTAATATACGCATCGAATTTCATCATGTATTGCGCCTTTGAAGGCATGATTCTCGTTTCCGCAGTACATGCATTCTTCCCCTCAATTCCACTATGGCTTTTAATTATCGTATTCGGATCTATCGTCATCCCGCTAAATTGGTTTGGGATTAAACAACTCGATAAATTACAAAAATGGTCATTACCCATCTTCTTTATCTTTTTAATTGCCATCATAATGGTCGCAGCCAATATGCCGTCTCAATTTGATGGACACTTTTGGAGCTATATGCCAGAAGGTGTACAAATAGGTGGAACAGCTTTACTCTTATGTATCGGAATGCAGCACGGGATTATGGGATTAACCGCTTTAATTGCGTCAGATTATGCGCGTTTCCTTAAACCCAAAGATATTAAAATCGGATCCATTATGATCGGATTTATTCCGCAAATTTTCTGTTTTGGTGTCATGGGCTTACTTGGAATATGGTTTGGTGTCCGGTTTGCTGAATCGAATCCGGGGGTATATATTGTCACAATTCTTGGACTAGGCGGAGTTTTATTTACGATGTTAACACAATTACGTATTAACGTTACAAATATTTATAGTGCTTCCCTATCATTGTCCAACTTTTTTGAGAATGTATTTCATTTCAAACCCGATCGTCGCTTCTGGGTGGTTGTCTCAGGCGTCGTATCAATCGTACTAATGCTTGGCGGTATTTTAGATTATTTAGGTAGTGCGATGACATTCCAAGGGGTTCTCTTAATGGCATGGGCTGCTATTTTAGTGACAGATGCTTTAGTCGTGAAGAAGTTGTTGAAAATTGTACCGATGGAATATGAAGCAAGACAAGAAAAATTGTATAAATGGAATCCCGCTGGGGTTGCACCATTACTTATCTCAAGTGTCCTTGGAACAATTGCTGGATTAGGATACATGGGGACGTTCCTACAAAATACAGCCACTTTCTTTGCGGCCATATTAGCTTCAATCCTGACCATTGTAGTAGCTATCTATACGAAGGGGAGATACTACAGTAAAGAAGTTAAGGAATTAAATGTAAAACAAAAAAAAGAAAAAGAAAGAAAAATATCAGCATACACAAAAGAAATACCCGTTGAATAATGCAAGTAATAGCAATTTATACCGGTTTGTTCAAAGGTCCTGCATTGATAAGCAGGATCTTTTTTTATTCAGCAATGGGGCATTTCCCTTAACTTCCAAGAAAATGATAATTTTCCAATTCATCCAAATATAGATCGATATTCCTTCTTTTGTTGTGTTCTCGAAACGCTAAAACCTAGCCCAAAAAGCTAGGTTTTTTATGCTTAACTAATTGAACTAAACTACCGTTAGCACTAGAAGAACGGAAGGTGCCTAGCACCTTATTTTGCACGAATCGGCAAGCAAATTTCTACCTCTGTTCCCTCACCTAACTGACTAGAATAGCGAATTGTTGCGTGGTGTTCCGCTAAAATTTTATTACTGACCGTTAAGCCCAGTCCTGTTCCTTTTTCTTTCATCGAATAAAAAGGTTCTCCCAGATGTTTGAGTCTTTCTTCATCGATGCCACATCCGTCATCTTTTATGATGACTTTAACGAAATCATCTTCTGTTTTACTTAGGATCATTTCGATCGTTTTCGCTTCAGCTTCAATTGAATTTTTTATCAAATTGATGAATACCTGTTTTAAACTGTTAGGGTCACAATCTATTTCTGGAATAGGGTCCAACGTTTTGATGATCATATCTATCCCATCCATGTTCGATTGAGGTGTTAATAAAGTCGTAACAGACTGCATGACTTCTTCCAAATTCCCTTTGACCATTCGTACATTTTGCGGTTTGGCTAGTACAAGAAGTTCGCCGACAATTTGATTGATTCGATCGATTTCCTCTAACATCACTTGATAATAGAAGGAATCGGTTTTATCGTCGGATTGTAATAATTGGATAAATCCTCGGATAGACGTTAATGGATTTCGAATTTCATGTGCCACACTGGCTGCCAACTGGCCGATAACCGATAATTTTTCTGCATTGTGCAACATCTTTTCCGTTTCTTTTATTTTGGTAACATCCCTGCCATATATAAATGTACCCATCACCTTTCCGTTGATGATCATAGGAAATAAGGTTGCGTGAATATCGAGGATGGTTCCATCCTTCGTTTTTATTTGAATCTCTTTCCTGGTCGTTAAACCTTTACGAGTTTGTTCAATTCCGTCTTCTATTATGCTGCAGCTTTCCTCAAGTAAAAGAGTAGAAGGTTCTACATCAATAAAATCAGACTGACTATAACCAGTGATGGTCTCAAATTGGGAATTCGATTCCATATAATGGCCTTTCTTATCTAAAATATAGATATAGTCAGGAGTGTTATCAGCTAGAGATTTATATTTCTGTTGGCTTTCCACATATTCTTTCTCAATTACTTTTTGCAAAATGATGTAAGCAATGATGGAAGAAAGTAAAATAATCAGGAAACCCACCAATATGATCACCTGTTTTACTTTTAAGAGAATATGTTCTACATATTCTAAGGAAAAATCAACCCCTATAAATCCATAGACTTTACCTGTTTCGTTGTCTTTTATCGGAGAAAAACCAGAAATGATAGGACCCCATTTTTTATCTTCGATGACTTTTTTTGTGTAAACAGGCACTTCATTATTGTATGTTTTTATTTTTAGATTGGACATTCCTTCTTTTACACCTAATACGATCCCATCTGCGTCAATGATGTAAACAATTTCATCATCAGAAACTCGCTTTTCTGTATAGATATACCTTGCTCCTGTTTGCTTTTTTACCCTTTCAAACAGATTTTGCATTTTATTATAGTAATCCTTATCATAGGATCCTTCTTTGTATTCCTTTGCCTCATACAATTCTTTATATGCATCCAGATCCTGCTCAATAAATTCTGCAATGGTCATCGAAGTATTCGCTGCATTTTTTCCAATTTCATTAGTAACTACATCTTTTATGTGGCGATAAAGTGAAAGAGCAGGGATGGTTACAGCAATGGTAATGACTATCACTAAAAGGATTAACATATACCCTTTTTTCCTTACATGTGTGTTCAATATATCCACATTCCTTTTTGTTGACTTATCTCTTTTTAGGGGAAGGGTTTTTATTCTTCAAAATCATAATTATACGACAATATATTATACTATAATAGTACAATGTACTTTTATATAAAAAGAAACTTCGTAAATCTAAAACAGAAAAAGATACTACTAGTGAAACAGCGGACCTTTCAGCAGTGTTATTTTCCATACAATGTATCCAATTATCACAAATGGTCATCTCATCATTAGCGATGGAAAAAAGATTACAAAGTAGTCCCCACTTTTCGATACTTTATTGAATCTTATCTATATTTGGTTATTGATGACTTGATATATTCTGCAACTTCCTCAACAGAGAATCCTTTTGAAGCAAGCTTATCGCAATTTAAATCGCAACTAAGCAGCCTAACTATCTACTATAATGACCTTATGTAATACAAAAAAACCCATGAGCCCTCACTCATGTGTTTCCTACTTTTAAATCTCGGCTTTCACCTTTTCCTGTCAGCAATATCTGGTGCGGATCCATGAATGGGTTCAAACATGGACGGGTACTGCTTCTCTGGGTTACTATTTGCTCACGCGGAAACCAATCCCGCCTGCTATCGCTGCCCCTAGATCGGTTAATATATCACCAAATAAGTTAGACTATACAACAATTTCAAATCTTTTTGGATCTTTTATCATCAACATCGCAGCGGCATCGACCAAATAGGAAGCCGTCTTCACATCTGGATACTCCCTGCTCATCATTAAAATGCTTTTCATAGTATCGTTGCATATGAATCCATCTTTTACTTTCTGTGGTTTTCTTGCTGAGTTGGTTTATCATTCAGTTAGTGAAAGCCGCCAAAATTATACCGTTATCCAGGATGAATGCCTAAGGATTTCTAAAATTAATCTAATCCCCCTACCCTACAATTTCCTCTATCCCAATTGCCACATCAGATATCATATTTTTAGCCTCATCAAGCTGACCATTGTAGAGACAAATAAGAGGTTTGATGATGTATTGGTCTACCTTTTCCTGATTGTTTAAGATGTCAATTGGCAGGAAGTAGGTGGTTGTAGTGACTCCTGTGTCTTTAAAGTTTGTTTTACAAAGCTTACCATCTATAGTTTTCTCATCTGCCTCTTCCTCTGTCCATCCGGCATTAAATAAATCATTACTTTTACCCAATTTATTATTTGGGGATTCTAAAAATCCACATGTTATAAAAGGAATGGTGTTCTCAAACCCGTACATGCTGCTATCAAACATGATGTTAATCCCTACTCCCTTAGACAGGTTTTCACTTTTAACAAACACCCGTTGAAGGAAGTATGGGAGCCAAAATTCCGGAGAGCGAAAATGTGTAGACCGATCCCACATCACACTTCCACCACTTACTGCTTTAAATCCTTCATTCTCCATCATGTCATTCATCACAATGATTAATTTACTGGTTTCTTCGCAGACTGTTTTCATCATGTCGTAAATTTCTTTTATATCTTTACCTTTTGCCATCCTTTAATCCCCCATCCAAAAATAGTTTTCACTTTTCACTAGTTTACTAGCTTTAATTCCTAAAAAAAGCGGCTGTTCCTGCTGCTCTTCCGTTTCTTGCCAGAAATAAGAGCCTGTTACAGGTATTTTTTTGCGCGGATTAGAAAATCCATTATATGGAATCATGCTTTTCCTATATAGCAACGCTTGCAAATCTAATAACAAATAACGCATGGTAGGAGCATTTTGCCAGGCTTCCCTTGAGTTCACCTCATCAATGACTCCCATGATGCTTATCCAGTTCACCCAAAAGAAATGATGAGCATTTTGCTTAGCGTACTGATATTTCTGTAAAACTTTAAAGGTTTCTTCGATATCGTGCCTTGGTGGAGCATAATGGGCTGTTACGAAAAAGAGATATCTGTTACCTGCCGATCGAATGTATTTTTCCCTAATGGAGGGATCACCGATATAAATACTTCCGTCCTGAAGTTCCTTAAATAATTCAGCAAGTTGGTCTCCGTCTAAATGCTCCAATGGATGTTTTTCTTTATCCGTGGCATCTTCTTCTCGATGGGTATTGCTTTTTCCAGAATGATATTTTGCCTCTATTAAAATAGCTATTGTGGATTGATTTTTTTTCGTTATGATGAGGAGGACATCAGGTTCTCTGTTTAGATAGGTTGTCCTTGGCCAAAATACATAATCAGCCTCAACAATGCCCTCGAGAAAATCAGGTGGTGTTTGGTCAATAAAGCTTGTTGCCTTTTTCAAGAATGGAACGAGACCATTGTTGACATCAAGATACTTAAAGGTTGAAAATACATCAGAGGTTAGTAAGTCTTCCATGTGTTCATATGAAGAAAGCTTTCCATGAATTTCAGCAATTGTCATAATTTAACCACCCATACGATTTTATCTAAACATTAATCTTGTTTAGGAGAAACCAAAAGACTAAGTCCTTTCTCCTCACCATAGTCCCACATTTTTACCCAAGGGTACGTTCCTTCTGGCAATACAAAAATACGTTCTTCCAATGGTTTAATGGCTGTCATATCACATTTCGTTCCATGTTCGGCTGTTGCTTGGTGGATACCGACTTTCCTTCCCGTATCATTAAAAAAGACAAATTTCACTTCCGTGCATGGCTTTTTCTCAGGAGACTCTAAGCACCTAATTCTTGATTCTAATTCGTGTAGCTTCATTTGCTGCAATTCAATTATGCTTTTTAATTCTACATAGTCTTTTCCACCAGAAGAATCATCTTGGGAAGACTGTCGTTTAAAGTCAGGTTTTTCGTCTGTACTATAGATTCTGATATCCATCGTCCGACCCGTGATTTCTTTGACAGTTTCAGCAATAAGCACTGAATATCGCTCCTCTATCCACATGGCCTGAAATTCATTATGTGCTTTTACCGTAATAACGTCGTCACGAATGTCTGCAGTAGTGTTTTTAAGCCATGTTGCAAAGCTAGGTTTAGATAATTTTGTACTTATTTTATGTAAAACATTTGTCCATAAATCCATGTATGATGGATCCCCCTTTTAAACGCTCTTCCATTATTTTAACATTTATATGGCGTATAATTGAGGGTTTATCCTAACGTTTTGATGTTAAGGGATAATCATTATTTTCAAATGGTTTTAACAAAAAAGATTGAAAGTGTTTTAACTAATTCATTCTTAGTCAAAATCCTAACTCCTATAAGATTCAACCATTTCAAATTTCAAACTAATTTACTTAGAGCCTTCTGTTCACTTTAAATTTATGCTGTAGTAACCTAAATGATATATGCATTATTTTTATATTAAAAAACTTACACTCGAGGTGAACGAATGTGGAAATAAGAGACCTATTTGACCTAGAAAACGATACAATCTTCCAGCAGCTTAACCAACAAGTGAATTCCTTTAATACATTAAAAATACTTAAATTAGAAAATCATGAGATCCGTCATTCCAATGTTTTGGCTTGGTTATTAAGTCCGAAGGAAAACCATGGTTTGCGAGATTATTTTTTGCGTAAAATGGTTGAGCATCTTATCTTAATCGAGGAAAACACTCCTAACTCGAAATATGAAGTTGTGGGAGAAATTCTAAACCACTCACTAATGGATTCTCATGTCTATAGGGAAGTAAAAACAAATAATAATCGGTATATTGATTTGCTTATTTTAAACCAACCGTTGAAAACAGTCTTTCTGATTGAGAATAAATTTTATACTACTGAATCAACGAATCAACTGGATGACTACTTGGATTTTATTAAGCAGAACTTTAAGGACTTCATGGTTATTCCCATTTATTTAACACTTAATGGAGAAAAGCCTTCGAATCATCAGTATTTTATTCTTACATATGAGCGGATTGAATCAATCTTGAACACAGTTCTTATGCTGTATAAGGACCAGCTAAGTGATGATGTGTACAAATTTATCGAACACTATGATCGGTTACTTGAGGAACGGTTCTATCCAAATCAGGAACAAATTCTGCAGGCAATTGATATTTACCGCAATCATAAACAGACAATTGAGGAGCTGTTTACAGAAGCAGAATCGCTTTATAAGCCGTTATATTTTGAATCGGGATATCGCTTTGAATTCATGATGAAATATAAAAATACCATTCAGTATATTTACAAGCATGGTCAAAATATACTGTCGTATAGCTTTGAGCAATTCATCAAACAGCAGTTTGACGAAGAAGTCCTTTTTAAAGCACATCCGACACTTCCCTATCTATTGCCTCCTGAATGGAATGGGATTAGTCGAGTTCATGTAAAAGATCCATATTATTGGTTAGGCAAAGGGTTAGTCGTTTGGTTTGAACAAACAAAAGATAGTCGATTACGTATGATTGCTGAAATAGGACCGATTGAATATAAGGAAAGACTTGCACTAATTGAGCAATTAGAAAAGGTTGGCTTGTCGTTTAAAGAGGGTTCGAAGTTAGAAAAAGCACGTTATACACGATTTTTCTCGCAAAAAATAGATGTAAATAAATGGGATGATATGTCGGAGATTAGTCAGGCGATGCTTGAGTTATACAATAATCCAGAATTCACTTTATTACGGAAACAGTTGGCAGAGATATTAGAGAGTGAAAGCCCGAGAATGGAAGAACCCCCTGCGATTATAGAAAGTTTAAATGAATCGAGAATTCAAGTTCAGCGTGCCTTCAGATGCTGGTTGGAAACTAGGAATATCCCTGAAGGCAATTATCGTGTGTCATCACGACATCTTTCCTTTAAAATACCACTTTTTGATGCCTATAAAGAAAAATTGGGTGAGACGAGAGAAAAATGGTGGTGGGACAATGGTCCGTTTCTGTTCTGGATGGATATAAGATCTGATTCAATTTATTTTACGTTAGAGGTTGGTCCAATTGAAGCTGATAAGCGTGTCATGCTGATGGAACACATGAAAGCAAAAGGAATTCGAATCACAAAAAAAGGTCTTTCACCAGAAGCCAAATTTAACCGTATTCACTCTGAGACCCTATCGATTCAATGTTTAGATGAAAGGGGAATGATTCAGACCTTTAATACTTTTTATGAAAATAAAGAGCTGCAAGAGATTTTACAAAAGCTTGAAAAACTTTATGATGAGGTTGTTATTAATATGGATTAAGTTACATTTGATGAAGTGAAAACAAAGAGAGTTGAGCATATTAATGTAGCTATCTAAATAGTTTATCCAATTTTAACTTTTGCATTGGAGTTTAAGCGTCACATTAATTTTATCCTGAAAAAAGAGCGGAGGATATAAACCCTTTCATCCGCTCTTAAATTCTTCAAATTCGGCAATTTGAAGAGTATGTATGAAATTGATTTTTTGTTTTAGACATTTCGTAAAAATGTGATTTTATTAATATAGATTATGATTTCCCCCCATTGATTACTCTTAATTTAGGTGGACTCGGTGAAGCATTTTTCGTTAAGTTTTCAAAAATTGCATCCGCTAATTGTAAATCATATTTATCCGCATACTGTGTAATCATAACTTAGTTCTTCCCCCATTCTCCCCCCCTCCAACATCCCCTCAGCCCTTTCCCCACCTACATTCAAACCCTCTTCCACTCCTTTTATCAGAAATTGAAATGCTAACATAGTACGCCCGTCAAACCCCGCTTTTTCCCCCGCTTTTTCCCCCGCTTTTTCCCCCTCTTTTTCTCCTGCTTTCTTCCAACCTTTAAAAATCGCAAACAACTAAGTTCTTCCCTATTTTTTCATAAAAAAAATGCCAATCCCTTGTGTGATAGGAATCTGACACTTTTCTCAAATGGTTATTCGATTGTTTTTTCAGCCTTTTTTAGCTCCAACGGAGCTACTTAGTTGTTCGGCGGATGGACTTAGTTGTGTGTGAACGAACTAAGATGGGGGGACACATAGTAGGCATAAGGTTTAAGGAAAATCAATCTTATTTGCTCATGCCTTTGTATTTGAAACGAACAAAACTTACGATGGATTGCATTTGTCAAGGCTCAATGTGTAGCCATTGAACTAACAAGGTATTGAATAAATTATTTTAGTTCTTTGGAAACTAAAACGAGGTGATATTTATGAAAAAAATTGTAGTAATGCTTGTGATTGTTTTAGTAATATCTAATACAAATGTGAATGCAAATACAATTAATGAAGCCGAGACAGAATTATGTGAAACACTAAAACTGGCACTTATGAACAGCCTAAGAGATCCAGTAGATAAAGCAATTGTAAAAATCTATAAGGATGATGTAAATGCACCAAAAGGTCTTAGATGGGATACGACTGGGGCAGAAATCCTAAAAATAAAGCAAGTGTATGGTATCGGTGGATTATATGAGATAACGTTACAAATAGAGCCTTTTTACAATGCTCATATAGGCTATGGAATTGATGAAGTTGTGGTTACTTCAAATGGCGAACTATTAAGGTATAAGCATTTGAAAACATATCCTTAATCTCTCAATAAACCAGTTGCGGATACCATAAGTGTGTGTCCCGACATTTATTTAACCTAAAATATAACACAGCCTTATTTAATAAAAAGGCTATGTTAAACTATAATGTTGATTAACACACGTAAAAAATAGGTTCGGTTCTTTTGGAAAAGAACTGAGCCTATTTATCAACTTGCTTTACCTGAAAAAGTATTTTTACTTCCCATCTTGATTCAAAGATAATTTGCCATTCTTTTTAAAAACCTTTAAGCAAGCCCTTATAATCAATTGCCCTATACAAGTTATCCCTGCAATCCAGACTACTGCTACATCTCGTCCAAATGGTTTAAACCAAGCACCATCATCTGCTATCCATAATTTTGCTAATATAACAGAAATTACACAAGAAATAATTTGGAATAATAGCATATAACGCTTTTTGATAAACACAGACAACAAACCTGTAATTAGGATATAAATGAGCCAAGTTGGAAATAAATATCTCGCCTCTTCCCTTTTTAGATGTTGCCCATATTCATAGAAATGAAATAAAAACGCTACTGGAATTAGTGATAACACATAGTAAATGTATTTCAATTTAACACCTCTTTTCTTAATTGCCCCATTTAGTAAAAGTTCGACCAATAAAATTGTATATTTAAATTTAATATCATAAATTCTCCCCAAAATTCTGAAATACCTTTTGATTATACAATTTCATTTATGCAACAAATTTCTTTTTGCGGAGTGTTCTATTCGTTTCTGTCATTGGATGAACACAACTTTCCACAAGAAACTGTTTGATAAACACATCATCTGTTTTAAAATGTACGCTATCGAGAAATGCAAACCACACAAGGTAATTTTGGAGATATTTTGTTGCTACGCCATTAAATCGTTGCATCCATCTTTTTAATCGACTGTGATAGTTATTGACATTTTGGATATGATACAGTCCTTTTACTCGTTCTGTCCCATCTGACTTAAAACGGTAATGTTCTAATCCCTTGCTTTTGGCATAAGTGGAAAAAGCCCTCCAAGCATCTGTGCAAAGTGTGTTATCCGATGATAATTTAGAGCCAATAACCTTGTCTAATTGAGTTTTCATAATTCGACCTTTACCAAGAACACCTGAATAGGTAAATTTTTGGCGGTCTCTTGCAATTAAAACACAAACTTGTTCGTGACTGATACCACGAAACTTTGAAGAACCTCCACGTTTGCGAGGTTTTCTTCCTTCGATATTTCTTTTTCCTTTTTCGGAGTACAGAAAATACGTTTCGTCCATTTCTACTATTCCTGAAAATTTCTCGAAATCCATTTGTTTAAGGGATGATAATACTTTGTGTCTCCAGTAAAATAGGGTAACGAAATGAACATTACCAATAAGGTCTGCTGATTTACGAAGGGAATATCCTTCCAACATACATTTAATAAAGTCTAACCATTTTTCAGGTTTATGAGTGTGGTGAAGGGGAGTAGAGGTAACATTAGTAAAAGTTTTATGACAATTCTTACAACGGTATCTTTGACGTTCAATTTCTTTAAGTCCGAGTTTCACACTATACTTACCAAAACGTACAAATTTGCTTAGAACCACAATGTACGCAAGTGTATCCATCTTTATTTTTACGTTCTGTTACTTCCTGAAATACTGGTTCACTAAATGAAAATGACGCAATTGAATTAATAAGGAATTCTTTTAAACGATATTGTTCTGCTGAATTTAATTTTTTTATCTCCGCTATCAATTCTCTTAACGTCATTTCAAGACATCCAAACAGATGTTCTTTTATTCGTTATAGAATATTCGTTTGTTTTTATCAAATATCAACAAAATTATTTAACAAAGCCAATAAAAAAAGAAGCCTGTTCTTTTTCTTGTTGTGGAATAAATACCTCTTTGAGCTGACGTATTTTCCAATGTATTTTGTTCTTCTATTATTATAATCGTTGTAATGTCTGTTTCATCTAAAGCAAATTAAATAGAACCAGGATTTGGCTCAATTTTCACTTCTTATTTGTGGAAACTTATTAATATAGGTTTCTCCACCAGCAATTAGTTGTTTTGTTTCAACATCATATACCGCACATCTTCCTCTAAATTCTCTATCTGTATCTTTAAAAGAGTAGAAAAAATATACTTGTCTATCTGGACTAATTGCCTGATTATACTTCACTTTTATATTTGGGTGGGTATTAGGAATTCCGTTTCCATCCCAAGTTATATAATTAAATTTTTCTACCTCATGAAAAAGTATCTTTTTTCTAAAATTTACTGATGCATCGGGCATGTCTTTAAAAAGAGCGGTATCCATGTTTCCAAGTTTATTCTTATGTTTTTTATAAAACTCATAATGTTTTCTATAAAACTCCTGATGAACAGGATAACTCCTTTTCCTTAATGCCTCATAAAATTGATCTACCGTTTCAGTAAATACCTTTTCTTTATTATCAGGGAATAAGTAGTCCATTTCTTCTTTTATAGAATCCTTAGCTGACGTGAGATTACTTTCTGCTTGTGCTTGCTGTCCTGCTATCATTAAAACAGATAATACAAAAATGATGGATAAAACTTTTGGTGTCATATAATAAGCTCCTCTATGTTTAGCAATTTAATGATATTGAAACCAAACAAACCATCCTTTTTCCTTACTTTTTGCTAAAAATATTTGACCTTGGGCTAAGTTAGCTCCAGGTGCTTTTGGGAAATCTAAACGTACAAGCCATGACTTCTCAGCAATTTCTTTACCACAGAAGTTCTTTGCCATTCCAAAATAGTCTTCCTCTTCTTTATTACCAACCGTTTTAGGAAAAGGTTTGGCAGTTACGACATTCCATTCAGTATATATGTCAGAAAAGTCATCTATTCCAGTTCCATAAGTTTTTGGTATTAAAGTATTTAATGCATCAATAACCTCTTGTTTATCTTCGATGGAAGTTTGCTCTAATTCACTTAACACAGGACATTCTTTTGGTTGTGCGTATCCCTGAATGGAACCAAAAGACAACATTATAATGGTAATAATCGCTATATATACCATCTTCATATTAAAAGCTCACCTCAAAAGCTATTTTTCCTAATTTCAAGAAGAATAATCCATTTATTGAGGTGTCAGAGTTAAATTGTTATTTAAATAAATTCTCCTTTGAACAATAATAAAATGACGTACCGCATCTATTCCCATAGCTTTAATGTTTGCTTCCGAATGTTCAGTAAACTCCTTACTGTTGTAAATTGATCAAGAATTACATAATTAATTCTAAATTAAGCACAATATAGGTAATTCAAATAAGGAGTAAACGAACAATGAAAAAATTATCTTTATTTTGTCTACTTTCTCTTTTATGTATGTCATTAACAACTTTAGAAGCCACTGCTTTAACCTTCGACAAATTACCAATCAAGCAAACATCAAAACAATGGTCAGTTCAAGTTGGTGAAGCCGAACAAGGTGAGGATTTGGGGAAACCTGTAAAAGGGGAATTTCATACTTACTCTATAAAAATTGATAAAATTGGTACTGATGTTTTAACAACGGAGGTTTATATGTATAGAAATGAACCTGGTTCTAAAACAAAATATGCCCTTTTTGGCTGTCCGAATGAAAAGGATTGTAATCAGGATCGTTATGCACACTCAATTTCTTTTGCAGAACAGTTAAATGGTGGAGGGTTTTATAAACATGCCAATCTCCCTTTAGCTGAAAAAGCGACTGAATTAGAGATAGAAGTTATTTGGACACAAAAAGGAAGTGAAGGTAGACCATTAAAAGAAACATTTGTCTTTACTGACAAACAGTGAATAAGAGAATTTCAAGACTGAATTCATATCAGTCTTTTTTTCGTTTTATATAAATTTAAGAAAGGTTTTGATTATTTCAGAAAAGCATCCGTTTAAGAACTATTATGCTTTCTCTTTCTTCTCCACCAACTCGCAAGAAAAGATGCTATTAGCAAAGAAAGGGAAAAAGCAATGAATATCTTAAAAAATGATATTTCTAAAGCCAGGCCACTGGGGTTTTCCATATTAAGGATTAAAAAAGACCACCACTGACCTTCTGTGCTTTTAAAGAGTGACCATATGAACCATAAATCAAACAAGAAAAAAGCCCATAAAAAAGCGATTATAAAGTCAGCAATTCTTTCGTTCAAACTCCCCCCCTTCCTCCATATTGTGTAAATAACTTTAATGGCTTATATTAACGTTGTAGCTGGGCTTCAATTATTCTGGTTGTTGCCAGAAAACAATTTAAAGAGAAATAAGACAACAACTGCTAATCGGTAGCGTTTTTCAAATGTTAATGAATCGCAGTCTCTCAGAAATTCATCTACATCGGTTTCCTCTATTGTTGCATATATAGCCAGTGTCTTGGCTGAAATTTGATAGTTTTCATTCAATATTTCAATGATTGCTTTGACCCTTTCGTCCGCTGACACATGTGTCATTCCATCTGATAATAAGGCAATTATTGAGTAAATATGCCCTTCCTTTCGTGAGATAAATGATTTAAATTGGATTTACGATTTGAAAAATTCAAAACTGTTTTTTCATCAAGACCGCTTATTAAACCAAAAGTGTAAGGAGTTATTTTATAATCATTAAGAAGCGTTTTTAAAATATCTCTTGGATCTCCATATTCTATCCCCATTATTAAATACCCCCAGCTATATGTTCATATGACCAATAGTTCAATAACAATTAATAAAATTCCTTCTTAAATTTATCCGCTTCGTTTATAAGCAAGTTTTCACGAATCATTAAATCCATTTAAATAGATTAAACTATTTTATATTTTTTTAGTAATTCAAAGAACACTTGGATTATCAGGCGTGCCAAAGGTACAGTTATCGGAAGCAAAATAAAAGCATAAATGGTTCCCCAAACTAATACACCTTCAACATTAACACCTGTATATCCCCCTTCAGTGTAAGTTCTCAGACTTCCTCCCCTTACGACAAACTCTCCAAATAAAGCACCTATGGTTCCACTATATAACGTAATAAATAATGCAGACATTAGACTTAGTAACCATAATTTTTTATTCGATACGTTCTTTCGTTTTGTGAAGTAAAAACCTAATACAGAGAAGGTTAATGCAAAAGGGACAATGGTCGCAAAATACAACCAACCTTCGCCATATAAAAACTTAACACCACTTGTCAGCCCTTGTTCAACCAGTATAAGGATTATAGCAATACAAAATAATGATGCAGAAAGTTTGCTTAACAGACCAAATATTTCGTGTTTTCTATTTGTAGTGTTTTCCTGTTTTGTAAAATAGAATCCTAACAGTGTGGAAGTTAATATAAAAAAAATAATCGTTGTAGAATATAACACGTTACCTCTAAATAAAAAAGTGATGCCTCCTTCTGCAAATCCCAGTGCAAACATCATGATGATAATGGAAGTAAAAATTGATAAACCTAAACCGAAAATGAGGCCTATTATGATCCCCTTTTTAATTTTCATACAACTCTTCTCCACTTTAAATTTTGCTTATGGTAAAGCCCACCCTGCTTATTCAAGGATGGCCCCGTTAGTGTAAGTAATTGAACCATAACCGCTAATTCTATTCAATTATCTCACCTGAATATACCTTCAGTTTCTCCTTAGCAAGTGCCATCGCACTGTTTAAGTCGTCAGTAAGTGAAAAACCAGACGACTTTTGTAGCCAAGTTTCCCATTCACTATCCCAAAAATAAACGTCAATTTCCAATAGCCCGTCTCTCAAACGTTTATTTATTTCAGCCTTATTTACCTTATTTGGTGAGTACATTTCTTTAACAAGTTCAAGCAAAATTCTACACTACCCTATGAATGTATTAATGCAACTGATTGTTTTACTCTTGCACTTTTTAGATAAAAATAATCGTGAATTACGTTGTTCTTTTGTTATACCTTTTTATTACAGTCGCTAAAATGGCAATTAAAAAAACGATAACACTATTTATTAGTAAATAGTATCCTACTTGCAAACCGTAAAATATTGCAAAAGGATCACTAATAATAAATACTGCTAATGCACCACCGAGTGAACCAAACAAAACTGCTAATAGAAATATTGTAAAAGCAACAAAAAATAGATTCTTCTTTTTTTTGTAGGCTATGTTAATTAACTCTGTTGATATTTGATAAAAACAAACGAATGTTCTACAATATAGAAAAAGAATGTTCGTTTGGAGGGTTTGGAATGACGTTAAGAGAGCTAATAGCAGAAATTAAAAAATTGAATTCCGCAGAACAGCATCGTTTAAAAGAATTCTTTATCAATTCTATTGCGTCATTTTCAGCCAGTGAACCAGTATTTCAAGAAGTGACTGAACGTAAAAATAAAGATGGATATATTTGCGTACATTGCAGTTCTAAACAAGTGGTTCGTTTCGGTAAATATAAAGTGAAAATTGGTCTTAAAGAGGTTGAACGCCAACGATACCGTTGTAAAGATTGCAGAAAAACATTTACAGATGTAACCGCAACGCCTCTGTACCGAACTCATAAGCCTGATAAATGGTTAGATTTCATTAAATGTATGTTGGAAGGCTATTCTCTTCGCAAATCGGCAGACCTTATTGGTGATGTTCATTTCGTTACACTTTTTTATTGGAGACATAAGGTATTGTCTGCATTAAAGCAAATGGACTTTAATGAATTTTCAGGGATTGTAGCGATGGATGAAACCTATTTTTTGTATTCTGAAAAAGGTAAAAGAAACATTGAAGGGCGTAAGTCTCGCAAGCGTGGTGGCTCCTCAAGATTTCGTGGGATTAGTCACGAACAGGTTTGTGTCCTAATCGCAAGAGACCGACAAAAAGCAACTTTTTCAGGGGTTCTTGGTAATGGTCGTATTATCAAAACTCAATTGGATAAAGCAATCGGCTCAAAATTGTCTTCGGACAATACACTTTGTACCGATGCTTGGAGAGCATTTTCTACCTATGCAAAAAGCAAAGGGTTGGAACATTATCGCTTTAAATCAGATGGTACAGAGCGTGTTAAAGGTCTTTATCATATACAAAATGTCAATAACTATCACAGCCGATTAAAAGGTTGGATACAAAGATTTAATGGCGTGGCTACAAAATACCTCGATAATTATTTGAGCTGGTTTCACTTCTTAGATGTAGTTAAACATCGTAGCGATAACGAAACAGTGAGTAAAATGATTGTAGAAAGCTCATTATTTTCAACCATTGAAACGTATAAAAGTCTAAGAATGATGAAATTTAAACAAACTGCTTAGTTTTACAATAGTCTGGGGGAGTTGTTTTTTATGAAGAGAGGAATTAGCTTTGAAATTCCAAATGAATATGGAACCTTTCTTGGAGAAGTGCTAAAGCCAATTGACACAACTGTTTTCAGTTGGCGAATTGGTAACGGTGAATCATATATAGTAGGCGATGATGAATTAGATGAAGAGCTTTTCTCAGAAGATAAAAAAGCAATTGAAGGTGCAGAACTCAAAAAACTATTAGAAAACAATAAGTATTATATTATTTTCGCTGACTTACAAGCATATCCAAAAGATGAATTTTCTGATATTGAGACCTATGAAGATTTTATTAAGAGCCAATGTGAGCTTGTTTTATTAGTGGTCGATAGCTGTTATGTCACCATCTATTGCAAAAATAAGGAAACAATCGAATTACTATACAAGAATGCAACAGAAAGTGGATTTGAAGATGTTGAATATATTACTGATGAAAACGATACAAGAACAAGGCTATCTGCGTGGTAATGACAAAAAAGACCTTTACGCATAAAGGTCTTAAAAATCAACATTATTGATTAACATAGCCTTTTTGTAAAATATAAACCCAATAATATTTGCACTAACGATAAAAAAGCCCATAAGTATTAAGAAAAAACTATTCATTTCACTTCCCCCTTTCATAATCAGTTGTTAGTTCGATTTAAAGGTTTCAATCCCGATTATTCAACAAACCTTCCATTTAATGTAGGTAGAGGTGCTTATTCCTTATTCAAGAAAATCACCCCGTTTTGTTTAGAATGATTTATTGATTGTTTTTTCTTTCTTTGACAAAAACACCAGCAAGAATAAAACAACCCACCCCTATAATTTTCATAATAATATGACCTGTAGTTCCCATTTGGTCAATGGTTAATGACCATAAAATAGCTCCAAGCAAAATAAACGAAATAGAGAAAAACCATCTCAAACGATTCGAACCTCCCCTTGCTCCATAGTCGCTTCCATTATTTGAATAAATTACGGGGCAAAGTTTTGAACAGTATCCCTGACAAACAATATTCCACCGCTAAGAAGCAAAATCAGTATAGCTGATAATATTAAGACTGTCTTTTTGTTCTGTCTGTTTTTGACTATCAAAATGATTATCGCAATGAGAACTACAAAAAGTAGAATTGAAAACATATAACTATCCCACCTTAAACAAACGGCTCTATTAAATGTTAATGTTAAAAATTGAGGGAAACCCCCATCTATTAAGGTTTCCCTCACTCTTGTTAAACTAATTTCTTCTGAGCCTAAAGTATAAATAAAGAAACAAAACCAAAAATGAGTCCAATTGCCAAAGAAGAACATAACATCCACCACAGGATTAGATTGATAGGATTTTTTAAATTCATCGCTTCCTGCCAAGATACTTTATAAGATCGTTCGTTCAATTTGTATCTTTTGATTTGAATGTATTGAAACATATTCAGAAGTACAGAAAATACAAGTAAAATAATTACAAACTTCAATACTTCCTCATTCAAATTTATCTCCACCTAATATAAGGGTATTATTCTTCAATAATACATACGTTTCACAAAGCTGAAAGTTTCTCCCTTAGCCGAAAAGGAAACACATTTATTTCCTTTCCATCAATATTGCTATGGAAGCTCTATGTCCTCTTGATCCAATATCATCACATGCTCTAATTCCACCTTACCATTTGAATACCCACTTCCATTGACAGAACGTTCTGGAAAGGTTTCTTTATTCGCCTGATGATAAGGAATCCAACCAAAAGACATGTATTGTTCAGGGAAAAAACCATTAAAAAAAGAATCAGGCTGTTTGGCTGTTTCTACTTTCATGTATGCATCTATAAATGCTATCCAATCATTAGGGAGCCGTAGCACTCCATAACTTTTTTCTTGAACTGAGACATTCGTATCCACTTGTACTTTTGGATAGTAATTCTCTATTCCTTCTGTGATTTGATACCCTCTGTCTCGAATTAGATAAAATTGAATCGAACTTAACTGGTCTTCGGGGTGAATATTCCAAACAGAATAAAATGATGAAGGATCATTTCTATCAATCTTCCATAACATCGGACTTCCTTTCGTATCAATAGATACAATCCTCCATTTATGTCTTTGCCATATCCAATAGCTTAGGCTGTAATCGCCTTTATCGGAAATAAAGGGTACTAATACATGGTGTTCGTCAACCGAAATTGTGTCTTGAATGACACTGGCGGCCGCTTCAGGAAAGATGCTATTCATCTCTTCAACTAATTGTTCATTTGTTGGAATAGAAACAGGTTTTGAAAAATAAACCAGTATATAATTGCTGATGAAAATAAAACAGCTATCCCTAACCCTATTAAATTCCACAATTTTTTCTTCGGCACGTTTATTCCACCCCCTCTACAAACGACTCTTCGGAGCGAAAATAAAGTTGCTTTTGCGGTGTTGATAATAAGATCCCTTTACCATCGTCTTCAATATAAATAATTGTATCAAGACCACTTCCCCATTTAGACGAAGTTCCAATAAGTTGATATGGAAACCGTTCATTTCTTTTATTCGATTCAGTCATATTCATATCTTCGTACCACTGATCACTATAAATTTCTTCTTGTCTCAATGTATCAAGTTGCTTTTGAAGGCTTTCCTTATTTATTGAACGACTTTTTGCTGATGGATGAATAGTTAGAATAGAAGCATTGTCAACATTTGAAATATAGGTCAATGGTTCATTTTTGGGGTATATCACATGATGAACTGGTATGGCAATTAAAGTAGATGCTAAGAAAATAAAATTCACCCAAAATCCTAACCAGGCAAAGGCTCGATAAGTCTGCCACCGTTCATCCTTTCCTTGAAGAACAAAATACAAAATCCATACACCCAGAGGTAATATTGGAAACTTTAACATCGTATCGAACAAATTCCAATTAATAGAAAAGGAGAAAAGCCCAACAAATATGACAATCAGAGTCTTCCATACTTTCGGCCTTACTGTTTGCTTTTTATAGATAAGATAAGCTAAATAAATAATGGAACTCCATGCTAATAATCCAGTTATTATAGCAACTGCATTAAATGGAAAATCAAAATTTATTACCATTAAAACACCAACTCTTTAATTTGTAGTCAGCTTGTTTTTTCCTATCACTAAATAAAAAGAGCAATACCACCCATTATGCTCTTCATTGGCTGTCCTTTTGCGTTTCCAATATTTTTTTAGTTTATTATATTTAAAATGACTGATAGAAGAATGGCTACCACAAAGAAACCAATTACAAAGTATCCAAAGTATTTGAATGGTTTAGGTAATTTTCCTAAATCTGCATTTGAAGGTTTTCCAGCATTTCCTTCTATCTTGTTAAAATGGTCTATTACATCATTGAATGGGTCATCAATTGGTTCATTATTCTGATCATCAATCGATTCATAAAATGGATTATTTTTCTTTTTCATGCAACCATCACCCCTTTACTAAATTTTAACATGCAAGATTCTTTCAATTTCGTTTCTTCTGTGAACTATAAATGAACGAACAATTTGCGATAGTTGGAGGATTAAAAAATGCGTTCTTCCAATCCTGGAACAACGCACCTTCAACAGAAATCGAAATCGTCTTATCTGAGTAGAAAAAGGTTTTTCATACTTTATTTTAACTTTGATTTAAAAAATGTTTTTATTTCCTCAATGTCATCTAACTCTCTTTTCGGAAGTATGTAAGCACTTACTGAGCTGTTATAAAGATAGATGTTATGTTTATCCTCACTTAAAGTTTGAATACCAGACCATACTACTTTCGTTTCACCATTAGAAGTCGAATCGATTATCCCTTCTTCTGACAAAATCATATGATGTTTACCTAATAAGCCATCGTTCTTACCCTCTTTTATCATTTTCTTAGTATTTCGAATAACGTATGAATAAAAATATCTTGGATAGAAAATAATCCATAGGATACTTACTATTAAAAAAGCAATAAATAACCCAAAGAAAGACATGTTCCCAACTTTTGAAAGTACAAAGGATAAAACAATAAAGATTATAGGCGTTAAAAATCTTTGCATATTCAATGCTCTTTTGGCAGTTTTTGAATTTTTTACGTGAAATATATTAAAGTTTAAATAATCTTCTTCTTTTAAGTTGTATCTTATCTCCATTGAAATGCTCCTTTTGTATTCTTTACAAGGAAAATTGCTTGTTTGTAAAAATTCCTTTAACACTTACCTTAATAAATAAATGGCAACTGATATTAAAACAAGAATAAACACACTTTTAATTTTGCTTTTCTTCCACGTATCAAATGCCGAAAAGATTCCGCCCAAAGCAAAGAAAACGAGTCCAATAATCTCAATTATACTTACTGAGAATAAAAAACCTAAATGTGCCAGAAAAGCTCCTATTACGGTTAAACCGATTGTAAAAATAAAACGAGCTGACTTAAAATCATTGATTGCCGATTTTTTATCACCCGTATTCATCTTTAAATAAGCCCTAACAACCATAAAAGTTGGTATTCCCCACATAATGATAAAAGGTACAAGTGAATCGCTATTTACGCTCAATACTTACGTCTCCCATCCACTATCAGCTTAACATTCAACTAACATTTATCTTAGAAAAATCGTTCCTGTTCCTTACAGAAACGCTCCTGTAATTTCTATCCAAAACTTCTATCTAAAAAAAGCAGTAGATAACTACTTGCACAAAGAAATAGTGCAATTCGAGTGATAATATAAATTGACAGCTCAAATGCAGTTAGTTTTCTTTCTCTCTTAATTTTTTTAAAGTGTCTATAATAGTAGAATGAGCATAGGAGTAGGATTATCGCTGATATTTGGAAAATATTTTCCAAAAGATTAACCAAAACATCATCTCCTTACATGAATAAAATATTTGTTCTTTCTAATTCCTCAGTTAGAAATATTGACCTATAAAGTACGTGTATTCACCCCATCAATTAACTTAAAATGAATACCATTCGATGTTCCTCCATCAATATGTTTAGGAACATCTGATAAATCAAGTAATTCCTTCAAATGGATAGACTTTTTACGATTTGCCTCTATCGTAATATTGTATGGGCCAGCTAAATTCATTAACGACTCCATTCGTACCCCATCTTCCATTAAAAAGGAATCCAGAAATTCCAATTCAAATGAAACGTCTTTACCGCTTCGATTTTGTAACACAAAATTACATTCCCCATTCAATAAGGTTTCACTTACATTCTCAAAATTGCATTTACCACTACCATCGTATGAAATAGCTTTAATGCCACTCGCCAACGTTTCTTGGTACATTGTGATTAAAAGATTGGGTAAGGTTGCATATACGATTACAGCTATTACAATTGTCCGAAAGCGATATTTCTTTATACTATTGAAAAGTAAAATCATGGAGATAATAAACAAAATAGACCCAACAATACCAATGGGAATAAATCCATCTTGATTGCGGATTGGAAACGACATGAATGTAGAACGTGCTTCTAACATTATGTTATTAGGAAACGGAAAATATAAATACATACATATACCTAAAATAACAACTGAACTAATGAGTGCCACTTTACTTCTTATCATCATATTCCTCCTCCCTTTACTGCCTTTTTATCTGTTCTTCCTGTTATTGCAACTGTACTTTTCACTGCAATCATTCCCGCTAATTTAACTTTGTCCCATCCCCTGAAAAACAAGTCCATTCTTCAAGGTCGAGATAACTCCTATCAACATTCCTATTTAATGGATCATATTTTGTTATTCTCCAAAAATACAAACTCAACGCTCCTTCTGAACCAATCAAACTACAAATCATCTAATGCAATAACATCACCGCTTGATGCATTCACCCCATAATCACAATCTAATTTTCCGCATAGAACATATTGTTTTTGTTCAAAGTCATATACATAATAAGGTTTCAGTTCAAACAATTCTTTCATTTTTTCAAACGCTTCTTCTTTATTAACTGTTACTTTTTCAGGTGCTTGAAATTGGTCAAAAACCTCTAACATTGGTTTGTTATCCATATAATTAACAACTTGAAGACTCTTCGCATCAATCATGATCATCAGTTTTCTTTGAAATACACGATTGTCTTGTTTGTTTCCTCTTAAAACGGCATGTATATACCCTTTATCACGATGAATGGTTTTTAAAATCCAATTTCCATTATCTTTTAGATATTCCTGACGTAAAAAGTCACTGACTGCTATCACACATTTCTCTTGCTCCATCTTAGAGATTGGAAATGAATCGGGAGATGTCTCACACGAAAATGCTTGTTCTGCGGATACATCTTCAATCCAATTAAGTTCTTTTCGATCAAACAATCCATTAATAGGTTTATCCCAATAAATCGCTTTGTCTATTTGCAAATACGACCTTACATCTACAAAGATTTCAAATGTCTTCGTCATTTGGTCATTTGTTACATAAACCTCTTCCACCGCATAAACAGGAAATAACTTTTTCTGTTCAAATGAAGGGTATTCAAGCAACTTCAATTGCTCCTTTGTCAAATGCTCTAACTTTTCGAAGGAAAGTAAATATGTCTCTTCCTTCACTATTTCTTTAGAAGGAAATTGACCATGTACAGCAAAAAAGGTTAGTTTCCCTTCTTGATCAAAGTTAACTTCAATAGATCCAGAAGGTGAAACGGCAACACCATTGATGCATTCCTTAAAATGAACTTCCCCTTCCTCTTCTTTATGTATCTGAAATTGCTCCCCATACTTTAATCCTGTTTCATCTTCAACCCATTTTATAATGTCTTCCGTATTACGATTGGCGAACATAATCCCCTCCTCTGCATATGTCTTACCCATGACAAAAATAGCACTTTCAAATTTTCGACTTTGTACGTTTATCTCAATGCTTGCTGTTCCTTCTGGATTTGAGTCATCAGCCTCTTGTTCTGTGACTTGATTAGGAAACCACTCCATCCCAAATCTATAGACCGTTTCATTGAAAAAATTAACGTCTCGTCTAAAACTATGTCTTTGCAAATAGTAATTGTGCAACCCAAATTTAATTCTTGTCATATCAATTAATTCTTGTATTCTTGAATCCATTTGTTTCTCACCTCGATTTATTTACGGTTACTTTTTTCCATGCTCATTTAAAGACAACATTTCTAAAAATTCCTCAATCCTATTACTCTCATTCCTACTACGATTACAATAAATTAAGTTCATGAAATAATATAAATGATGGCGATTATAAACACCACTAAAGCAAACAAGATTCCGATAGCACCGCCAATAAGATTTGATTCCTTTGTATAACCTTTCAAATCTAATTCAGAGGCAGAACGATCAATCCTTCTAAAGCGCATAATCATACTAACATTAACGAATACCAAAAGAAAAAAGACCATGATGAATAGAAATATAAGATCTATTTCAAATATTTGTTCGGTTAAATTACGATACATGTATGACTGAAAGAACATAAAGCCACTTAATATCAGCCTCCAAACGTTTCCTCCCTTTCGTTCCTTATACCATTCATTTTTCATTTTTTGTTTTTCATAGATTGTCACCTTTTCAAAAATCGGAATAAATGATTTCGTGGAGTCGCCCTTTATAAAGCCAAAAATACTTTGAAATAAAATTAAAAACCCAAGAACAAAGAAAAAATGTGCAAATTTAACAGTAAAAACATTGATAGCAGTGAAAAGAATGATGATAAGTGCTAAAATAAGTCCGTTTGTAACAGCTACTTGCTTTAATCTCATATTGCTTAACTCTTTTGATTCCATAAATATCCCCTCTATAACTGACATTGCACCTTTTTTCCTTTCCATGCCTTCCAAAATTCATAATAGGATTCAGTATGCTAATAACTGTGATAGCCAAAAATAGATAAGTAGAAACCGCATCTACTCCTAAATTAATCTCGTCAACGATGATTCCATTGTAAAAAAGGATTTGGGCCGAGATCAGTATGGATAGAATTGATATACTAACTACAGTAAAACCGTTGAGTATTTTACTTTTATTTTTTGGCAGGATTACGATAAAGAATAAAATCACTGAACTGATACGATTAAAAACGTAACCAAAATGCTTAATAAAGTAAATGATCCTAATGTTTCAAACGATTCATAACTGTACAAAGACTCCCCCCAGAAATAGCTAAAACAATAATAAAGAAAGGCATTATCCCTTGATAACGCCTTCGTTTTTAGAGTAACTACAAACTCAATCCCAAATAAATAACAACTGATGCAACTATAAAACTCGAAAAGAATAGTACCTTTTTAAATTTAGACCAGTTCTTCATCCATCCCCATCTATTTTTATTAACATCAAATAAAAGGTAATCCATAATAACAGCCAGAACAATAATTAGTAACACAATGATAGGACTCATTATGATAAAGCCTCCATTCATTTTTAGTCACATCTTCATTATTTCTTTAAAAACCTGTTGAGTAAGCATCGTTGTACCTTTATTACGTGTTCATTCATTTAAAGTTTCAACTTATATACATTCTTTAAAGTAAGGCTTCGGAGTTTCAATAATGATAAATAAAAGGAGGATTTTAGGATTAGAATACAAAGAAAGGAGGTAGCAATGTATAAAAGAATTTTTCAGGTTATGTCAATAATGTTCATGCTAACTATTGCGAATACCAATACGACCTATTCTTCATCGAAACTTGAACTGGATGAATGTTGGAATAGCTTAAACCAAAGAATATTGCACGATATAAAAGCAAGTTTTCCAGAGCTAAGTATCTTAGATCGAGATAAAGGTCGTGTTACTCATTATACGTACGATGATTTATATAAAGTAATCATCATTGAAGGTAGAGAAACCTCACATCTAAAATCGTTATTACCTTTATTTAATGGATATAATCAAGGGGAAAGAAGATTATTTATTGTCAGCGGTGAGAAAGCTATCCCTCCAAAATATGATAATTCCTATGTTGGCTACTTATTATATAAGGAATTAGACGGAACAAACGTCATGATTAAGTTAAGAAGAAGTGATACTTCTTGGGACGTGGTAAATATAGCCAAGGTTAGAGGAGACAGAATATTTCCATCTAAAGGATGTCATTAAAACAAGGGCCTTTTATCATATTATTGGTAAAAAGCCCATTACTCCTTAATTATCTAAATCTCACGCTGTAAGATCTCATGTCTTTCGGAATTCCCCTTATTTCAAACACTCTGTTATATACCAATTCCCTGATTCTATACTCTAAAAACGCATCGAAAACACTACCTTCCAATAGGTCAAGAACTTCACCAACAATTTTGGCGGCCAAGATAAAGTCATTATGACCTTGTTCCGCATGTAGTTTTTGAATTGTAGAAATAATCAATGAATCAAAATAATCTTCATTAACAAATGTAATTTCTCTGTTTTGCCAAATCCGTAAAACCTCTTTTGATTCTGACAGTGCCATCCACTCTTTTTGAAAGTAACTTCTTTCCTCTGCAGATAAGAGTTTGGCTATATTTTTCTCGTACATCTCTTTTAGTTTTTCAGGATAGATTGTACCTGTATGATGAAAATATTGATCATCATTTACTGTAAATAATTCCTGATAAACAAGCGATGTATTTATTAGGAAAACATCATTTGGTTTTTCCTTTAACAAATACATAAAATATCGCATTCCCGTTTGTTCTTCCACATTTTCAGCAGTCCATATTACAAATGGAACATTCCCTGGAATTGCATCAATCTCTTCAAGCGTTTTCGTAATCCTTTTATCATACTCTTCTTCCATATAATCCATTTCCATGTTGATATGATCCTTTAACCATTCATAGCGGTGTTTGCGACCAACATCGTCATGTAGTTTCCAGATCGGCCCTATAGAAAAGAAATCAGGGAAGCCAATCACCTTATTTCCACGCCCTAAACCGTAACGTAAACCACCCGCAGTATGCTCTCCACATGCAATATGTACTGTATTAAATTCTCTTTCCATTTTGTTTTGTGAGACTCCAAGAGCTTCATCATATAAAGAATATAATTCTCCCAGCATTTCCTCTTGTAAATCCTTTGATTCCTGCATATTTTTTATTTTTATCATCATATTTAATAATAGGTTCCTAACCTCACTGCCAGATAGTTTTTCAATCGATTGATACAATTTTTCAACCATTTGTGAATCACCCCATCTTTTTTCGTCTCTTAAATATGAAAATAAAAACGATACCAATGACTATAACCACCGCACCCCACATATAAAATTGATTTCCTACATGCTTACCCGTTAAATCAACTTCTTCAATCGGTGTCTGTCCCTCACCAAGTATTTTAATATCCTCTCGTAAAACACTCAATTCGTTGGTTCGATCACAAATAGTGGATACAAGTGACTTTACTCCGTACATCGTTGATTCGTTAGCATAAACTAAATATTCTTGTCCCTCTTTAAAATCGATCCCACAGTCTCCATCGCCTTGACCAGTGGAAATGATCATTTGTGATTGTTTCACACCTCTCCATGTGTTCGTTACTTCAAAAAGGACTGATTTAGTTATATACCCTTTTATGCTTCGCTTTTCTCTTACATTTACAACCTGCCCACTAAATACTGCTTGCGAACGTTCAAGTTCTTCCTCAACACTTGGTAATTCTGCACATGAACAGGCACTTGTGATAGTAGGGAAAGAGCCTATTAGTAAAATACTCATGAAAATAAAAGTAAGGATTGGCAATACCTTTTCATATAATCGCCTCATTCTCCTCGAAAATCATACGTATCATTCGGAACATCAGTTCAACATTATTAATGATTGTCGTATCAGAATCCAACCTCAACCTCCTATGAATCTACTTATTGACTTAAAGATTTTATATAATAGAATAAACAGTTATTATCTAATTTTCACTTTTTAAGGAGGTTAAATTTATGGTGTCTATATCCCGAAAAAATCTCTATGAAAAACTTTGGTCTATTGGTACTTCAAAAACAGCCAAGGAATTAAATGTTCCATATAATAAACTTAAAAGTGCTTGTAATTCTAATGATATTCCTTTGCCTACAGCATCATATTGGAGCAGTTTATATATGGGTAAGAAAAAACCTACTCAACCTTTACTCCCTAATTCGACTAACAACCCAGAAATATTCATCGAAGAAGTTAAAGTAAAAAGTATAGATCCGCCCCCAAAAATAACGCCAAGAAATGAAAAGAAAATTGAAACAACAACTAATAATGAGATTAGTTCTTCGAAAAATGAAGCACCAGGACAACATGCATATTTCTCATATTTCGATAAAAGTGAACAATCGCTACTCACTCAAATTTATAATTCTTTAAAAGTCAATAAAATCCTTTCTTCAAAGCCTCACAAAGAGATAGTTAAATACCGTCAAAAGAAGAAAGACAATATTCCGTATTATGAAAGAGAAGCAAAACTGCATATAAATTCATCATCTGGGGTAATTACTCCTGATACCCTTCCGTTTATTGACAGCTTATTCAAGGCTCTTGAAAAGGTAGATGCAAAAATAAAGATTACACATGACGAAACTCAGATATTATACAAAAACCATGTTTTCATACTAAACTTTAGACTTCCATCAAACAAAGTGATGTTATCTACTGCTGATAAAGAATATTCAACATATAACACTTTTAAATATGTCTCCACTGGGAAAATGAATGTTGAAATAGGGTATCGTCTTGAATGGTATCGTTGGTCTAAAAATGAAAAACTTATTAAACAAACCAAAAAGGACACATATGACGACCTATTAAAAAAAGTATTTCTCTATATATTTTCACTCCCTCAAAAAATTGATGAGGAAATTAAATCTCATAAATTGAGCAGTGCCTGGCACGACCCGAGTTTTCTTGTTTCACGAATTTGTTTCATGGATATTATTGTTTTTAATGTCGAAACTGACTTAGATTAACTTATGCAAAGTGTTCCATCTATTAGAAACACAAGCATCATCTACACCATTTTATAATTGAAAAAGGCAATGAAGTCACATTGCCTATTTGTTGGATATTCTAATCATTTGATTCCTTACGAGCAGTGACTGGCACGACCCGAGTTTTCTTGTTTCACGAGTTTGTTGCAAGCGGAATTTCACAGCAAAAAACCTCCTTTTATGGAGATTTTTAGTCAATATTCATACAATTTTAGAAAATAAAACAAACAACTGTCTTATCTGTTTAAAATGTTCCTCACTGTTCTATCGTTTCTCTAACCTTTATTACCTCATTTATCGATAATCCTGTATATTTTGCAACTATCTCATCAGAAAAACCATCATTTAAAAGTCTTGTTGCTATTTCAATGGAATTTTCTTTCTTTGCTTCTTTTCGTAAAAATTTTGCAAAAGGTGTATTTTCCAACGAAAGCCCCATACCCGTTTCCTCCTTCTCAACTAATGGTTTTAACTCTTTATATAATTTGTCCTCTGCACTCTTAGGCAACCTCAATATATTGTCAATGAATATGAACAACTTCTGAATATATTCTCGATTTGCCCCTTGTTCTTTCATTTTATCCTGTAAAAGCAATCTCATCAATTTTCGTTTAAATTTAATTTTTAAGTGATTATTTTTCTTACTTTTGCTCACATATAGTCCTGCTAATACGGCAATAGCAAAAGGATTATTTGATTTGAGAAGATCTAATTCAGATTGTGAGGCGATTCGATACGTATGATAGTGATAGTCGATAATTGTACCGAAGAAATCATAATGAAAGGAAGTCATCTTACTTGAAGATCTGTTTGATGTGAATATGGCGAGGGCAAAAATTTGTTGATCATAATGATCCATAACTCTATAAAAATATTGAAACATACGTTTTGGAAAATCTTTTTTATAGTCTCCTTGTACTTCGACATGTACCAATACCCATTGTTCTTCACTATTTTTCATTTTTAGTTTTACAAGCTTATCAGAATATCGCTTATTAGCTTGGGATTCTGGAATAATTGTATGGAGTTCTTGTTCGAGGAATTCAGGAGGAACGGTAAAATCTACATGTTCGTATAATTCAGGTGAAAAGAACAGAAGAAATTCTTCAAATAAATCTGTTATGACATCCTTCCACAAATGATCATAATCTGGACGAGTATCATTCAAGAGAACCATCACCTTTCTATATTTTGTTAAATTCTTTTATTCGACAGATATTTATGATTACCTTTTTACAAAATGGTGAATAATTTTTTCCTCTATAGCACAGACAAATAAAGGCTTAACGCCAAAAGCCATCCAAAAAACGGATGGCTCCTAACACCTAGCTCTCACATCACAAATCCACCATCGACATACAAGGTCTGTCCTGTCATAAATTGACTCCAATCAGAGGCTAAAAACAGCACAGGGCCTGCTATGTCCTCTGGAGTAGCAATTCTTCTTAATGGTGTTTGGGCAATGATCATTTCCTTCAGCTCTTCCTTTGTCGTTCTGCTGGCATCGGTTGGATAGACAAGGCCGGGTGCCACGCAATTCACCCTGATTCCAAAGGAGCCGAGTTCTGCCGCTAAATTTCGGCTGTAGCCCATTAATGCCGTTTTGGCCGTATTATATTCATGATACGGAACGATGGGTCTTTCTACTAAGTTACTAATCACATTGACAATGCTTCCCTGGGATTGTTTCTTCATAATGGGAAGAACCGCCTGACACATATAATGGGTCGAGCGAACAGCCCCATCAATTTGTGCTTGATAATCCTCCCACTTTAGCTCCCATGCCAATTTTCTCTGCTCTGGATCAAATTTGAACGGTTTAAATGCATTGTTGACGACCACGTCTATTCTTCCGGTTTCCAATGATACCTGCTCGATTAGTTGATTGACAGCCGATTCGGAGGTGACATCTCCCTGGACGGCCCAGCCATCGCCGCCAAGCTCGATACACTCTGATGCCACTTGCTCTGCCATCGCTTTATTCTGGAGATAATTAATGATGACAAAAGCCCCTTCCTTGGCAAAAGCACGGGAGATGGCGGCTCCAATTCCGCGGCTGGCACCCGTGACGATGACTACTTTTCCTTGAAATTTCGTCATGGCTTTCCGACCTCCACGAATTCCTCCGTAACAGCCTTTTCCAAATCAAGCTTGTTCTTTACTAATCCTAATTGTTGATACGTGTCTGCCCCCTCCTGTAAAATGGCGGGATTCAGCGCTCCTAGGTTCTCCTCATTTGTATCCTCCGAAACGCTTGAAGCATTTCGCAATTTGATGATTTCTTCGTTTACTTTTTCATCTTTGCCATCAATCGCAACTTCCTTCGCAAGAACTGCCGCTTCCTCAGGATTTTCCAGCATCCACTTGGCACTATTTCGGTAAGCCTCTATAAATTTTTGAAGCTCATCCTTTTTTTCTTGATAGGTTTTCTCTGTGACAACGAAGACATCACTTGGGATGTTCAAATAATCCTGTACATCCATTACGTTCACGTCGCCCAACCCTTTTTGTTTAGCCATAAATAACCCTGTATCGGTGGCCGCCGTTGCATCAACCTGTCCCTGCATTAACGGGGCAAAATTCGAGATGCCTACTTCAACAATGTTGACATCCTTCTCAGTGAGGCCTGCCTTGTGCAAAAGGACCAATAAATTTTGACGTGTTCCACTAGTCAAGCTATAGACGCCAATCGTTTTCCCTTTTAAATCCTCCGGCTTCGTCATGTTGCTTTCTTTTAGCGACACCACATTAAATACATTCTGAGGGTATATAGTATAGATCACCTTTAGCTTTTCACCCTGGTCTAACGCAAAATATAGCGAGCCTGGATCCGTAAAGGCAATGTCGGCTTGTCCGGAAAGAATATTTTTAATCGCATCTCCGCCGCCAGCGCCGGGAACCACCTTCACATCAAGTCCTTTCTCTTGAAAAAATCCTTTTTGTTCATCGACTAACAAATTCGTTTGTTCGGTAATCAGCTGACTCCAGTTTGCCACTGTCATCGGCTGCGTTTCTTCTTTTTTCTGTGCCGTGTTTTCCTCTTCTTTTGCCCCGCAAGCAGTGACAAATAAGAGAAGCACTGCAAACCATAAAGCTTTCCATTTCATTTTTTATTTCTCCTTTTTATATGGCCTTGACCACTTTTTCTCAAATAAAGCAACCATCTGATAGAGAATCATTCCCATCAGCGTTAACAAAATTAATGTTGCAAACATGAGCGGTGTATCCATCATTCCTTGGGAAGCAATAATGAGCGCTCCTAATCCTTCGCTGCCCCCAATAAACTCCCCGACAACGGCTCCCACAACTGCTAATACAACGGAAACACGCAATCCGGCTAAGATTCCAGCCATGCCTGCAGGGATTTTTAAATGGACCAATGTTTGCAGCCGTGACGCATTAAGCATTCGGAACAATTCTAGTTTTTGTTTATCGCTTGATTGAACAGCAGTAACGGTGCTCTCCAGCAACGGAAAAAAACAAACTAATGCGGTGATGACCACCTTTGACGTCATGCCAAACCCAAACCATAGAATAAAAAGAGGAGCTAAGGCGAGCTTCGGAACAGCTTGACTAGCAATAATATAAGGAAAGAGAAGCTTTCGTAAAAAAGTAATCTCACCCATGAGAATACCAACGATAAACCCTGAGAGGCCGCCAAAAAGCAACCCAAGCAAAACCTCTGATAAGGTTCGAATGATATGCTCGGTGAAATATCCGCTCTTGATTCCATCTAAAAGGGTGAACCCTATCACAGATGGTGCCGGCAGCACAAGCTCTGACATCGTCCCAGCTGCCATTTCCCATATGACGAGCAAAAGAACGAACAATAATAATGAATACAAGGGCATTTTTTTCATACTCGTTCCCCGCCCATCACTTGACGTAATGTGAAACATAGTTCATTAAAATAGGGATCATATCTCATTTTCATCGTTCTTAGCCTTTCAAGCTCTACTTTTGATTGATAGACAATTTCTCCTTTTTCCATGACAGCTACTACATCCGCTAAATACACAGCCTCAGAAAGATCATGGGTAATAAAAAGAACGGTTGTATTTTGGATACGGCACATTCGTAACAGGTCATCTTGAAGCTCTTCTCTTGTTATGGCATCTAGCGCCGCAAAGGGTTCATCTAAAAACAACAGCGACGGTTTTTGAACAAGTGCCCTTGCGATCGCGACGCGGCTTTGCTGTCCACCTGATAATTCTGATGGATATCGGTCATGATAAGCCGACAATCCAACAAGCTCCAATAGCTCCATCGCCTGGTTCCAATCTTCTTTTGTTCTTTTTCGTTTAAGCGTAACAGGAAGCAGCACATTATCGATGACACTTTTCCACTCTAAAAGGGTCGGAGATTGAAACACAAATCCGCATTCTGGAGAAGGTTTTACCACTTCACTTCCCTGCAAAATAATCCTTCCTTTATCAGACGGAAGCAAACCCGCAGCGAGCTTTAATAGGGTCGTTTTGCCGCATCCGCTTTTTCCTAGCAAACAATGAAACTCCCCTTTTTCCATTTCCCAGTTTACTTCATTGATTACAGGTTTCTTTCCCTGATAGCTATAGGACACATCTTCTATTGTTAAAAAGCTCATACTAAAAACCTCCTAATCTGCATAAGGAGCAAATCGTTCACTCGCTTCTTCCGCTGAGGATTCGATGTCTACCATATGAATCAAATCCGTGATATTAAACCGCCCATCATGATGCCAGCCTGGTTCTGGGGCAGTCATCCTTCCTAAAGCCGTTAAACGAGTCACCCCTATACGACCGAGAATCTCCGCACATTGAAAAAGTTCCTTTGGACAGGCAGCTATTCCAGCTGTTTGCAGAAAGGACCGGTATGGCTTCATAGACGGAAGAAGATCTTCCACTTTTTCAAAACTAATGACACGAATGACGCGATTTAAAGGGCTGGGAGCAAACACACCATCCTCTTCATAAACAACCGTCCATTGATTGGCCGAGTTCCCCAGTACCTCTTTATTCTGATTTGAAAAAAGGCTCATTTCTTCTTTTTGCCGCCAGGAGGTTACTGACGCGGATTCTTCCATTGAAAGTCTTCTTCTTGGGTACCTTTTTGAAAAGTTCTCTAACTCCCTCGCCATATACCGTGCAAATTCTTTTGGTGATACATTTCCGCCATTTTGCACATAGAAGAGATGTGGGGAATAACAGCCCTGCTGGTCATAACGGACGACATCAAGTGCAGCCTGATGAGCCGTTCGCCATGCTTTTTGCGAATCAAGAGTTGAATGTAAAACAAGCCCAAAACTGATTTTATGTCCAAAAGGTAAGAAACGGGTTGTAATCGGAATCCGACTTTGAAGCGACTCAAGCGAATGATTCCCGCCATACCCGATGACAAGGTCAGATTGTCGAAATAAAGATTTCTCCCGCTCTTCATCGCCGCCTTTCCACCACACGACTGCGAAGCAATTGGCTAGTCTCGGCTCCACTTCTACTAAAAGCTGAGCAAACCAGCCTGCAAATAGGGGCTCACCGCTCGACACTTTTCCAATATTTCCTGCTTTTACCAAGAGACCAGATACAAAGCTCCATAGTGGCAATGCTGGAACATTTCCCGCCCAAACATGTGTGATTAAGTCAGGTCCGACTGCTTTTGAGAACCCACCCTTCACTCGCGGCTGAAAGTCATCAAGCAATAAAGGATTGCCCAGATCCTCTACAAGAAAACGCTGCAGCTCATGCTTGCGAAAGGACTTTAAGTAAGAGGTAAGTCCAAGTCGAATCATTTCTTCATCATAGCCTGTCACGATTGGCAGCAGCTTTTCCGCTTTTTGGCGATAGGATGAATTTCGGTCTAGTAAACAGTCGGTTACTCTGTCGATGATATGCACAATCTCTGAAATGGTAAGGGATTTTAAGATCTCCTCACTTCCCTTTTTAACCGTTTCAATGACCAGATTCATTTGCTCCTCCGTAAGCAGCGGGATCTCCACTTCTAAATCTCCATACTGCAATACCTTCCATTGGAACTCTTCTCCGATGTCTGGAATATACCCGGCTACTTCCCTCATTTTGCAGTACCACTCGCAAAGTGAATAAACTCCTCAACCGCAATGGAACATCCTCTTGCTTCTGCCCCTTTCACCCTTCCTAATAGAAGAAATCCATCATCTGTTTGTACGCCAAGATCCTCTGTAAGGATCGTTGTCACAGAATTGAAATTGGCCAAATCACAATGGACAAGAACGCCGCGCTCACCCTTTTCAACCTCTTCCCCTGTTAACGGATTGATGACTCTTGTTTTAATCCAATGGGGTCCTGACTTAACAGAAGGAACGACCTCATTCCCATCGTCATAGAATTGCGTGCTTAATTCCGTCACTCCATACATATTGATACACTCTCTCCTGTCCACCCCTAAATAGGTCGACAGCAGCTGATAGAATTCATTTAATTCTAATTCCTTTGATTGATTTTTATAGCCGCCGGTATCTAGTATTCTACTTCCTTTCGGCAACGAAAACGTCTTACCCACCTTCTCTAATTCTTCGAACAGATGGACATAGCTATAGCTCGCTCCGATTAAAGCATAGGGTTCTCCTGTTTCCTCCGCATAGGTCAGTTCACCTAGCAATCGGTCCATATCTAAGCCGCTGTCATTTAATAAATAATGGCTGTCTTCCGTTCCAAATTCTTGGACGGCAAGCGCTAAATAATGGGCCAAGGATGAATTCGGCATTTCTTTTTCGGTTGGAAAAAGGACACCTATTCGAATCTTTTCTGTGTCTTTCATAAATCTTTGCTTGAAGTTTACAGTCATGGATAAATCATATATTTCTAGCGTTGGGTGGTAATGTTTACCTCTAATCCCTTTGGTCGTACCGCTTGTCATGAAGACAGCTTCTGCGGCTTCTGGTTCCGTACAGCTTAATGGCACCTCTTTAAACGCATTAATCGGTACAAAGGGAATGTCTCTCCATGTTTTTACAAGTCTTGGCGTCTTCCCTTTTTGCCTGCAAAAGGCTTGATAGGGGAGGTTATGTTGATATTGATAAGAAAAAATCTGTAAGGCCAGATCATTGAAATCCTCGTCTGAGGAAGGGTTATTTTCTATAAAAGTAGTAAGATTCCTAATAATGTCCTGCTGCTGATTCATCTGCTTCAAATCCTTTCCGAACATAGTAAAATTTCTGAAATAAATAAAAATGCACTCTGCGTAAGCAAAGTGCATGGATTAGACTTTCGTCACTTTTCCTACGCTGGCATTACCCAACAGGTTCAAACGGTCTACGGCAGATTAGCCGTACTCTCAGCCTGATTCCTCAGACTCCCGATACTTATTATTATAATATTATAAAAAAGTCTACTCCTTCTTCGAAAAGAATGCAATCCCATTTTTCCAAAAGGATCGGAGGGATAGGCACACATCCGAAAATATCATTATTTTTAAAACACAAAAGGCCATAGGTTTCCACTACATATTTTGCACCGAGTTTTTACTACTATCTATCTTCAATCCCTTAACTTACTGATTTATGTTTTTTTGATTCGCTTGAATCGGCAAACAAATTTCTACCTCTGTTCCCTGACCTAACTGACTAGAATAGCGAATCGTTGCGTGGTGTTCCGCTAAAATTTTATAACTGACCGTTAGTCCCAGTCCTGTTCCTTTTTCTTTCACCGAATAAAAAGGTTCTCCTAGATGTTTAATTCTTTCTTCATCGATGCCACAGCCGTCATCTTTTATGATGACTTTTACGAAATTATCTTCGGTTTTACTTAGGATGATTTCGATCATTTTCGCTTCCGCTTCAATCGAATTTTTAATCATATTGATGAATACCTGTTTTAGACTGTTGGGGTCACAATCAATTTCCGGAATAGGGTCCAACGCTTTGATGAAGATATCTATCCCATTCATATTCGATTGAGGTGTTAATAGAGTCTTAACAGACTGCACGACTTCTTCGATATTCCCTTTGACCATCCGTACATTTTGTGGTTTGGCTAGTACAAGAAGTTCGCCCACAATTTGATTGATTCGATCGATTTCCTCTAACATTACTTGATAATAGAAGGAGTCGGTTTGATCGTCGGATTGTAATAATTGGATAAATCCTCGGATAGACGTTAATGGATTGCGAATTTCATGTGCCACACTGGCAGCCAATTGGCCGATAACTGATAACTTTTCTGCATTATGCAGCATTTTTTCCGTTTCTTTTATTTTGGTCACATCTCTACCAGATATAAATGTCCCCTTTACCTTTCCGTTGATGATCATCGGAAATAAGGTTGCGTGAACATCGAGGATGGCTCCATCCTTTGTTTGTATTTGAATATCCTTCCTAGTCGTTAACCCTTTTTGCGTTTGTTCAATACCGTCCTCCATGATGCTGCGACTTTCCTCAAGTAATAGAGTCGAAGGGCTTTTATTCATAAAATCGGACTGACTATACTTCGTGATGGTTTCAAATTGGGAATTTGATTCAGTAAAATGACCTTTCTTATCTAAAATATAGATATAGTCGGGAGTGTTTTCTGCTAGTGACTTATATTTCTGTTGGCTTTCCACATACTCTTTCTCAATCACTTTTTGCAAAATGATGTATGCAATGATGGAAGAAAGTAAAATAATTAGGAAGCTTACTAATGTGATCACCTGTTTTACTTTGAAGAGAATATGTTCTACATATTGTAAGGAAAAATCAACCCCGATAAATCCATAGACTTTCCCTGTTTCATCGTCTTTGATCGGGGAAAAACCAGAAATGATCGGACCCCATATTTTATCTTGGATAACTTCTTTTGTGTATACAGGAACTTCATTATTGTATGTTTTGATTTTTAGATCGGACATTCCTTCTTTTACACCTAATACGATCCCATCTGCATCAATTATGTAAACAATTTCATCATCAGAAACTCGTTTTTCTGTATAGATATACCTGGCACCTGTTTGCTTTTTTACACTTTCAAAAAGCTTTTGCATTTTATTATAGTAAACCTTATCGTAGGATCCTTCTTTGTATTCTTTGGCATTATACAATTTTTTGTATGAATCCAGATCGTGCTCAATAAATTCGGCAATGGTCATCGAAATATTCGCCGCATTTTTTCCAATTTCATTATTCACTACATCTTTTATGTGGCGATATAGTGAGAGAGCAGGAATAGTTACCGCAATGGTAATGACTATCACTAAAAGGATTAACAGATACCTTTTTTTCCTAATATGTGTGTTCAACCTATCACATTCCTTCTTGTTGACTGATCTCTTTTTAGAGGGAAGGGTTTTATTCTTTTTTATTATTCGTCAATCTATCATACTACAATGTTCCTTTTATATAAAAGGAATCTTTGAAAATCTCTAATAAGAAAGGTTACTGTCTAGACTTTGGGAGAAGAATGGCTAGTAAAATGGTAAAGGCGCACTACTCCGAAAAAAATAGTAAATGATTGGGAATAGTAAATACCACATATAGAGAACCATGGGCAGTAGTTCGTAATCGAGGCAATTGATGAAGCTGCAGCAATATCAATGAATCCAATTATCATGCTACAAAGGCTTTACTTACAAAAGGCAAATCGAAATATTATTTTAGTAGTAGAGATTTTCAACACACACGGATGAAAAAGCAGTAATCCCCACATGTGAGGATGACTGCGTAAAACACTTTTAGTCGATAACGAGAAAATTATTAATGGTCCCCTTTTCCTTCTTCCATACATCCGAGAATTCTTGTGTCGCTACATTGTATGCTGCGATACTTCGTGGTCGAACACGGCGACCCGGTTGGTTACTAAGGGGTAGGGTGTCTCTCTTCACAGTAAGAAAGTAGATTTTTTTCCCGTCTGGAGAGTATTGAGCCTGTTTTATTTTTGTAAATTGATCTGTTTCTTTAAAAACGGTTGTTACTTCGCCGCTTGTAAGATCAAGTGAATAAACCGAGTATTTCGAACCAGCATTATATTGATCCGTAGCAGTTAACAAGGCCGTTTTAGCATCAGGTGAAAACGAAATATCTAAAATATGTTTTTTAATGGATGCCACTTCACGAATTTTCTGACCAGAGCTGTCATAGAGCACAATATGAAAAGTTGGAGGCCGTAGTGGACTCTCTTCCTCATTGGCTTCTACAATATTAGCAGCTTCTTCCACAAGGGAGAACTCAAGAGAAATTACCTGATCCGTCACAGGTGTATAGTCAAAATTCTGCACCTCTATGGTTGAGTCTTGAGCATTCCAAACGGTTGTTTTCTTGCTAGCAACATCATATGTAGCAAGCTGAGCGTTTCGATGGTTTGGTTGGACCACACGCATATATACCAGCGATTTATTATTGTTATATCGAAGGTGATCAACATTCGTTATTTTGCTACGATTCGTTAGCTGCTTGGGCCCTTGTCCAGATGATGGAGGCAGCGCCCAGCTATACAAGCCTATATATGATTTTCCGTCAGTTGACTCTAATCGATTGATATAAAGATTTTTACGGTCCTTCGTGAGAACCCCAGTAGGGTACATGGTTTCAACACGACGTCGGAATCCCAAAGATTCTTCTTTGTTGTTGATGGGGTCATACGTAAAATAGTTTACAAAGTCATGACTCTCTTTAATATCTGTAAAAGTGATTAATAACGTTGTTGGCCCCGCCTCTGAAGCATATGATAAATTAGGCATTATCAATAGGCTAATGATGAGTGAAAATAACAACCTTAGCTTCAATCGATCATCACTTCCTTTCTCTTAATAATGAATGTATGCAGCATTTCTTATCCAACCATCACAATTATTACCTCCACCTAACTTTGCAAAGGCACGTGTCCGCAGGTCGAGGACAACTCCCGGGTGCAGCCGCCCTGTGTCTTTCTTTTTTACGACAAGCGTTTTGTTATTATCAATATTTTTGATAAAAATGGTTGTACCATATGGTGGATTGTCTATTTCTCGATTGACGGCAACATCGTATTCCCCAAGCGAAAAACCCCGCTCATCTCTAGGGCCTCTATAACAAGAGAACATCCCTTTCACAATTTGCCCATCAAGTGAGTCTGGCTGTACAATAGCTTGTGATTCTAGTTCAGGTCTACCTGGATGCTCTTCGCCTGGTTCCACACCTTTAACAATGTTTGGTCTTCCATTAAAACCATACTCGACCACTACACCTTTTTTCCCTAAAGGAAGGTAACGGTCTTTCATTTCGGACTCGGGTAATGCAGTTTCATTGAGAGATGCGGTACCTTTTTTTATCACCTCGTACTTATTATCTTCCACATATTCGATGATGGTCCACGGTTCCATTTTCTTTGGAATCCTCTCAATTGTTTGTGCTTTTGTCATTTTGGATGTGTCGATTCCAAAAGATGTGATCAAAATGAGTGCAGACATTAAAATGAGTGGCCTACATGTAATTCTCATCTAAATCCTCCTTTCCATAAACAATAAAATTCCCTGGTTATTTTAATCCAAATTAATTTTTTCATTCATCTGAAACTTTTTCGCTTTAAATCTTTACCTAAATGAATAATAACTGGTACCCCTATTCTGTATAAAAGTCGAACTCTGTTTATTCTGCAAATAGTTTTGAAAATTTAGTAAATTAGATATTCAATTCGTACTTTTCATAGTAAAATTTTATTGTTCAAATAGGAGGGGTAAAGAGTGAATGTGAGAAAATGGGTAAAGCAGGAGGATCCGAACAATAAATATGGTGCGACCTTTACACTTGGAGATAAACATAGTGACCTTCCAAAAGAGGCGATTGTTTCCGTTACACGAGGAGAGAACTTTACTATTCCACGGTTAATGATCAATGGAATCCTCAATCAATTTATCATGAAAACTTTAGCAAAAAATGAAAATCTTATCTATGCAGAGCTAACCGGCCAGCTCCAAGGTGGAGTTGGTCAAACTCTGACTGTATGGAAGGATCCAAAGCTGATGAATACGTTTCGAACAAGGGGATTTCATCAGTTCTCAAGAAGATTCTTTAGTTGGGTGTTTTATAGCGGGAGGGTGAAAGCCTACTTTCATACATGGAAAGTAGAGAATATTCCTACCTCACAAGAAGCCGGTGAAATTGTCGTTAAAAATGGTCGTTATTTTAAAGGAGGAAAGCTGATACGCAAGGCAAGTCATCAGAATAATGACTGATCTGTAGCCCTGTAAAAAATGAAGCATAGCGCCGGGCCGGTTGGGGACTGCTGAACAAATACTTATTTATAAGGTCAGATTGGGACCTTGGTTACCTTTTTTAGTTTGAATTCAGCTCATCGGGCATCAGATCGGGCTCTTGGTTCCCTTTTTCTGTTTGAATACAGTTCCACGGGCATCAGATTGGGCTCTTGGTTCCCTTTTTCTGTTTGAATACAGTTCCTTGGGCATCAGATTGGGCTCTTGGTTCCCTTTTTCAAGTATATACAGCTTCACGAGCATCATATAGTGTAAGAATCACATATTCAGTACTTATCATAATCTTATAGATGAAAATATAATAGAAAACCTATATCTGGAGGTTTGGTTTACGGTGATCCTACAACACATTAATTTAGCAATAAGATTTCTATTAGAATTGTGCGCCTTAGCCTCACTTGCGTATTGGGGGTTTGTTACCGGAAAAGGAGCTGCAGTTAAGTTTTTTCTAGGTATTGGTGCACCTATCTTGCTTGCAGTGATATGGGGTGTGTTTGGTTCACCTAAAGCGAAAATCAAACTATCTTTGCCATTACATTTACTATTAGAATTAATCGTATTTGGCATGCCTGCCCTTGCCCTATATGCAGCAGGGAAACCTCAGCTAGCATGGATTTATGGAGTTTGTGTGGTATTGAATCGAATATTTATGTTTATATGGAAGCAATAAGGAAAATGGGTTTGGATGAGGTTCATTAGTGAATATGTTCTATCAAAAAGAGGCAAACGATTCTAACATCGCTTGCCTTTTTTTTCACAAGAATAAAGAAAGATTAAGCTCCAATATCTTTCATTAGCTGCTTCTTATTTCGCGCGCCTTCAATTTTATGGAACACAACAGCAGCAACTAGGATAGCTGCGATCGCTACTCCGGCTAGAATAACAGAGGTATCCATCAAAAGAATAAGAGTAATTCCAACAATGGAGGCTACTGATGAAAGGATCGTATAAGTGGCAAAGGTTTCTTTCAATGATAACCCAAAAAATTCTTTTACCATCCAAAAGCCTGGATCATTTACGTGTGAGGCAAAGGCTGTGCCGGCTCCTGTTGCAAGAGCAACTAGGGCTAAGTTTGCATCAGGATAGGAACTTAACAAGGGAAGAACGATTCCAGCCGTTGATAATGCGGCAACCGTACCTGATCCTAAGCAAATACGGAAAATCACGGCAACTGCCCATGAAAGTAAGATAGGAGAAATCGTAACACCATCAAAGAGACCCGCAATATATTCCCCAACTCCGCCATCAATAATAACCTGTTTGAATGCGCCGCCGCCACCTGTAATCAAGATGAGCAAACCGATCGCATTGATGGATGCTCCAGCAGAGGCCGTTAAGTCTTTCATTGGAATTTTTCTCGAAATCCCCATTGTATACATTGCTAATAAAAGAGAGATTAACAAAGCGACTGGTGCGTTACCGACGAAACGAATGATAACGATTGCTAAATTGTCATCAAATCCCCATTGTTTTTGGGAAATATCTAAAAAAGCTGCAGCAAACATCAATAGAATCGGGAATATTGCGGTTAAGACACTGATGCCAAATCCAGGCGTTTCTTCTAATTCCCATACTTTTTGATCTCCTATTGCTTCTGAATTTCCTGTTTTCTCAAAAGCACTTGGGATCCACTTTTTGTTGATTTTTGGGAACCAAACACCTGCAACCACAATCGTTGGAATCGCAATAATGATTCCATATACTAATACCATGGCGAGGTCAGCTCCATACTCCTGCGTAACGGCAGTGATTCCTGGATGCGGCGGCAAGAAGCTATGTGCAACAACTAAAGCACCCGCAAGCGTAAGACCAAAGTGTGTAATAGAAATCTTTAGTTCCTTCGAAATCATATAGATGATTGGAACTAATAGGATAAAGGCAACATCCCAAAATAAAGCAATACCAACGATAAAGGAAGAAGCAGCAATCGCCCATTGAACATTCCTTTTTCCAAACTTATCGATTAACGTCATTGAAATTTGATAGGCACCACCTGCATCTGCAATAAAGCGACCAATGATCGCTCCGAAACCTAGAATTAATGCAATATGCCCTAGCGTACCACCTAATCCTGCTTCAACTGACGTAACGATCTCCCCAACCGGCATCCCTAATGCTAATGCCACAATAAACGATACAATAATCAATGAGATGAATGCGTTTAATTTGAATCCTGTAATTAAAACAATTAATAAAATAACACCAAATGCAACCGTAACTAATGGCATGTCCATTGTCCTCCTTTATTATGTAACCCTACATTTCCTTCCTATAAACATTAAATCCCCCTTTTTTCGATGTGAATATTCGGAATATTCCTATTGAATTATAATTTTAAATTATCTGAAATTCCAATCGAATATATCTTCTAAAATAGTATTAAATTCAAAATAATATTAATAACAAAATGAGTTTATTCAAACAAATACTTCCAAAGTTAATGACCTACCGAAAAATATTCATATCTTGCAGGGTTCATCAGATGTGCGGCCATTTGTTAATTGTGAAATACTGAACTTAAAGTAAACGAAGGAGTTAGTGAATTCAGCCTTTACTTTTGAAAAATCCTTATTTTTTTTCCATATAGTTAACTATATAAGGAAAAATTCATAAACCACTAGCAGCTGTAAACAGTCGAATGATTACAGTCATACTAATATGATAAGTGCACTCTACGGAGCGTTTGTTGCTGCTAACCATATAAACCCCTAAGATGGTAATAGTTCAAAAAGGTGAGGCCTTCTTTTGAATGATACCTATTAGGAGCTATATAAAATGAATAAACCTTTATCTGAAACGATTAACTTAGCAAAACCTATGATTGCCTTCCTCATACCTGTCATTTTTGCAAATGTATTGCAATCATTAGGTCAAGTATTTGGAATTATCATTGTTGGGCAAACACTTGGAGTAGATTCTTTAGCAGCTATTTCTGCTTTCTTCCCCCTATTCTTTTTCTTACTATCCTTTGTCATCGGAATTGGGTCTGGAAGCTCCATTCTAGTCGGGCAAACATACGGTAGTGGAAATATCAATAAAATGAAGGAAGTTGTAGGAGTTACTTTAGCATTTACTATGATTATTTCCATTGCTGTCGCCCTAATCGGAGGACTTTTTACAGAAGTTATTCTAAAGTGGATGGGGACACCTGAAAATATTCTAATTGAAAGCACAGAGTATGCACGTATTTTATTTGTTACATTACCCATTACCTTCTTATATATGTGCTATACAACCTTTATGAGAGGTGTTGGCGATTCAAAAACACCTTTTTATTTTTTACTAATTAGTATTATTTTAAATATTGCCATGCTACCCATTCTTATTTTCGGTTGGTTGGGTCTACCGGAATTCGGATTAAATGGTGCTGCATATGCAGCTATATTGTCCAATTTCATTACATTTGTCATTCTATTAGGGTACTTACACAGAAGCAATCATGTGCTCAAACTAGACTCTATTATTTTGAAACATCTTCACTTGAAAGGCTCTGTATTGAAAACCTTACTGAAATTAGCCATTCCTACCAGTATTAGTATGGTTTCAATAGCGTTGTCAGAAATCGCAGTCATAACTTTTGTAAATGATTATGGATCCGATGCAACGGCTGCATACGGAATCGTGAATCAAATTGCAAGCTACGTTCAAATACCAGCAATGAGCCTTTCAATTGCCATTTCAGTATTTGTTGCACAAGCCGTGGGGTCCGGGAACATTTCGAACATTAAACATATAACAAAAATAGCTATTACACTGAATTATCTACTTGGCGGTATTCTCATTCTCATTCTTTACCTACTACCAACCCCTATTTTAAGTATCTTTTTAGACAACACTGAAACAATTCATATCGCTAAAAGCCTTATGATGGTCTCATTTTGGAGTTATGTTATATTGGGTCACACTCAGGCAATTTCAGCAACAATGAGAGCAACAGGTACTGTATTATGGCCAACAATTTTTACAATGACAAGTATTTTACTTATTGAAGTTCCAGCAGCATATTCCTTGTCACATTTTACAACACTTGGGATAAATGGAATATGGCTCGCATATCCAATTGCATTCATAGTCATTTTCTTGGCTCAATCTACTTATCATCAATTTTTCTGGAAAAGGAAAGCCCTAAACGCACTATTAAACTAAACTTACAATTAATGAAGCTATTTGTTTCTCTTTAACAAATAGCTTCATTTACTTCATTGATTATCAAGCCCTTTATTTTTTTTTTGCACTAACCTACTATCATAAGCCTAATCATAAAGGTATCACCGTCAGGTATGAACAGAACCATTCCGTTACTATTTTTATTCACCATGATCGCTTCTTTCTTCCATATGAGGGGCTGATTCTTTTTGCTCTTCTGCTTTAACCACAGCACTCCCCCATATTTTCTTGGTTAATTAAAAGGATTATTTGAAGAGATCTGCAATTTGGGCCCTAGTTCTACCGTTAACATCCATTAGATCTGAAAAGTCAAAAGGATAAATATGATGAATTGTCGGTATATCGAGTTTTCTTGTATTCGTTTTAAACACTTCGAGAAAATACTTGCCATTTTCATTTCCCACATAGTAAGCACAGTACCAATCTTTATTATCAGGTAACTGACCTATAATCTCTTTTCTTAGCACAGCTACTACACATTTTAAAAATACTCTTCTTATCACACTCATGTATGTTTCCTCCTTAAAATGTTATGTAACTCTATGAATCTATTTTTAGCATCTGTTCAATTTACTTTATCCTGCTGCTTACTGATTAACCGTTCCATCTTCGGCATTTTCTAGTATTCAAGTGGATGTTGTACAAATGTGGAATCCACTCAAGTCTTTACCTTCTATCAGAAAAAGCCAGCGGACCTGTCCCCGCGGATCACCCAGCCAATTCCTGAAACCGCCCAAACTCCTTGTGAAATTTCAGGTATACCGTTCCAACCGGCCCATTTCGCTGCTTGGCGATGATGATTTCAATTCGATCCTTTTCTTTTGAGCGTTGATTATAATAATCATCTCGGTAAAGAAAGGCAATCACATCAGAGTCCTGTTCAATCTGACCGCTTTCTCGAAGATCTGACAGCATGGGCCGTTTATCCTGCCTGCTTTCAACTGCCCGGCTTAGCTGTGATAGGGCAATAACCACAACGTTTAGTTCCTTTGCCATTTGCTTTAAGGTCCGGCTAATTTCGCTGATTTCAGCCTGGCGGTTCCCTTTCAGCCGCGGGTCACCCATAATCAATTGCAGATAATCAATCACGACGAGAATCCGTTTCTTCTCAGCATATTTTCGTCTCAGCTTTCTGACATTTGAACGGATAAAGGTCACATCCATCCCGCCTTGATCAAAAATATGCAGATTCAATTGCGACAAGGCTCCCATTGCTCTATGAAGCTCGTTCCAGTCGTGGTCCTCTAACAGTTTGTATGGATTACGTAATTTAACCGAGCTGACTTCCGCTACTTGAGCGACAGCCCTTTTCAATAGCTGCTTTGTCGCCATTTCCAACGAAAAAATAATCGCTATATCCTCTTGGGCTGCCTTTAAAGCCAGGTTCAAGGCGAAGGCTGTTTTTCCCACGCTTGGCCTGGCACCAATCACAATAAAATCGGACTCTTGAAATCCACCTGTCAGGTTGTCCAGTGTGGCAAAGCCCGTCGGAATTCCACCGATCTCACCCATATCCTTTTCACATTCATGATAGAGGTCAATCAGATTGTTTTTGATTTCACCCTGTTCATAGGCTACAGAATGTTCTTCCACCTGCTGTAATTCGGTGATTCCGTCGCGCAGAATCGTTTCAATATCCCCTTCTTCCGCATCCTGCTTGATGCGGTGGGCGATTTCGACGGTCCTTCTTTTTCGAAAATAGGCCTTCACCGTGTCCTGGTAATAGTGAAAATTGGCTGTCGTCGGTACACTGCCGGAAATGGCAGCTAGATAACTGCCACCTCCCAGATTGAATAGTTCATTTCCAGCCTCTTCTGCCACAGACACCATATCAATCGGTTTGCCTTTTTCAGTTAGCTTGAGCATGTAGGTAAATAGGGTCTTCAGTCTAGGTACATAAAGATGCTCAGGACGGAGGGAACAGTCTTTAATTAACTCACCGTCCAATAGCAGGGAACCTATGAATGCTTCTTCCACTTCAAGACTGTAGTAAGGGTTTTTATTCATTGGGCTTTACTCCCTTTGATGCATAGAATCTCCCTTATTCTAGCTAATGACTGCTGGACAACCTCTTCACTTGCGGGCTTTTGGTTTTGGTTTAAAAAGCTACGTGTTTCTTCCACATTCGGGATTGCACGCGAGCCGTTCTCCGGATGCTGTATTAGGTCGGAAACCTTAGGTGCGTATGGCGAACAGGCAACATGACGGCGGAGGTTCTGTTCAAGCAGCACATACTGGTAATCTTTCAGCATCTTAAACCATTGATCTACCTTTTCTTGATTAATCTCGTAGGATTCATAATATACGGAAATGAGCTTGAGCAGCTCGAATACATCACGCTTCGTCATCAAGGTTAAAATCTCCCTCACAGTAGTTTTTCTTGCCTGTCTTTTGATTTCTGTACGATTCAAATTTTGATCCGAACAGTGTCTCAGGCCTCAGATATTTATTCCAGGCGGGATTATTGAGCCATTCCTCTGTTTTTAAATCAATGACCTTTTTAAAGTCCTCAAGCTGGTACCCTTCATTCCAGCGTGCCTTGATTAGCTTTTTCGTTTTGCTCGTTCCTGGACTGTAGGATGAATTGGTTTTGTCATTCAAGTATGTGACGATTTCGGAAAAAGGGATTTTATATTTATTCTCTGTAGTACTCTCTGTAGTACTCTCTGGTATTGCTTGGGTCACGGCGGCCTCTACCTCTTGGCAGTCTGCATCGCTAGTTGTCTCATCCTGACCTCTGGTGCATTCCGGACTGAGCGACTCTTCAATCCCTAATGATTCAAGCATAAGATAATTGATCGTATACCATTTGGTTTTGTCCATTTTATGCTGATTAAAGTTTCCTGAAATCACATACCCTTTTTCCTCAAGCGTTCTAATCGTCCGTTTAATCGTACTTTCCGACCAAAATAGCATTTGCTGCTGCCATTCTTTATAGGTATTATAAATCCATCTTATGAAAAAGCATTGAATTCAAAATAATATTAATAACGAAAAGAGTTAATTGAAACAAATACTACTTCCAAAGCTATGAATTTACCGAAAAATATACTTATCTTGCAGAGTTCATCAGATGTGCAACTATTTGTGGATACAAACAAACACATGAGCCTTCACTCATGTGTTTGTTAATTTTATATCTTGGCTTACACCCTTGACGAATAGATGGTGCTGGCACCTTAATGTTGGCACCTGCCATAAAACGGATGGCTATGACACCTTTTTATTTGTCCCTATGTTTCAAACTAAGAAAAGACATTTCAAATATCTTCTCAACAGCCGGTAATTCTGCGGTACCTTAATGGATAGAGACAGCAAACTAATACTACACTCTGTTTCCTCTTACTTTATGATAGAGGGACATGATGATCCAAATAGCAGCTGGAAACGCAATTGCTCCAATTGCCATAGACGCAAAAATACGAAATGCACGTCCTGAGTTATCGACTACTACAGAAATAATAACTGCAACCGAAATAATGAAAAGGAACGGTATAGTTTTCACTAGGTGTACTAAGCCTTTTTTACCTTTGGCCTTCCATTTATTATGATAGATTGTCATAACAGTCCAGCCCAATGGAATAGAAACTATACATAGAATAGTAGCAATTATGGCTAACATCGTCCGTAAAGGGCCTGTGCTTATTAATGCTCCCATCCAAACAAGCACTGTCATGAAAAGCATTGAGATTGCCAGCCATTTCAAAGATTTGCCTAAATTATCATGCTTTACCGCCACCGTTGCACGATCACTATGAATGGGCTTTGTACCAGGTGTTGCCCGGAACAAGTGAATGTCTCCTTTTGAGGTAATATGCGTCCATCCTGCTGCAGAAAAAAGGTCAAAATATTCCTCACTTTCCTCTTCGTTCACTGTTTGATAATCCACACTATAGATATAATCTGTGCTTTCTCCTCGTTCAAGCGCATAGCCCATGAACTTTATGTCACAGATATGCCAGCCCTTTAAAGAACATGCGCGTAGCTTTTCCATATCCTTATCCTCAGAGAAAGCTAATCCGCCTGACATCATATACTTGGTTTTCCCCATTCTCCAGCCTCCTTTAGTCCATTTTCTGCCAATTGAATCATCATTTTTCTTAGCTTCACGTCTTCTTCCAATACCGCTTTTCCTGCTTCAGTAAGCAAATAGGTTTTCCGTCTCGAATCCGTCCCGTCATATAAATAAATCCACTCTTGTTTTAACAGCTTTTTAATGATCGTGTACATAGAAGCTGGACCAATCGTAATCGTTCCTTTTGTTGTCTCTTCAATTAAGCTCATAATCGCGTACCCATGCCTTGGTTTCGTTAAAGCAGCCATAATATAAAACGTGGAATCTGTTAATTGCTCCGCTGTTTTCAACCAATCACCCCCTATATCAAGATATGATATATCACTTTGCGATATATTAATTTAAAATGAGTATATCATTAAGTGATATATATGTCTACGGATATATCATAAACTGATACAATAGTGTGATTTTTATAAAAGAATGGGATGTGCCGTTAAAGATTCCCGTTCTTCTTGATCATTATCCTTGTAAAAATGTCAGTGTATTCCAAGTGAATTATGCAACCATCTAGCCTCTCCACGAAGAAAGGCACAAACAGGTTCTTATTCCTGACTTGCGCCCGATTGCGGAGTAGCCTATAAGTATTTAAGATCTTATAAAATACCTTATTTGGTTGTTTTGTATAGCGTAAGTGCCTGTTGTTTTCTGAGATTTTAAATAGCATATAAGAGTTATTCTCCTTCTTAAACTAACCTACAAGTTAGCAAAAAGCGACTGCCCCTATTGGACAATCGCTTCCCTTTAGTTGAATATTAAAGTTTAATAAGACCAATAGATTTTATCGTTTGTCTCGTTTATCGATTTCGGTCTTTACGTATTGACGAGTCATTGTTAGATCTGAGAAGAATTCATAACTTTCGCCTGATTTTTGACATTATACATCGCCGCGTCCGCATGATTAATCAGCGCCTCGACCGTGTCCCCATCTTCTAGGGAAAAAGCCACCCCTATACTTGCTGTAATGTAAATTGTATTACCCGCAATCATAAATGGTTCGGAGATTACATCTTTGATTTGCTCAACTAATGAAGTGACATCAGTCCGACTTTCAATATTCGATTGAAGAACCGTGAACTCATCACCGCCCCAACGAGCGACAAAACCCTTGTCTCTAACTGCGAATTTCAACCTTTTTGCAGCTTCAATAAGAAGTTGATCTCCAACATCGTGTCCAAAAGTATCGTTGACGTGTTTAAAACCATCCAAATCAAGTAACATCAGTCCGTGAAGTCCATTTTTAGATTCTTCTAAATGTAGACTGAGGCGTTTCTTAAACAAGCGCCTGTTTGGCAAATCAGTTTCGCTGTCGTGGAAGGCAAGATAGGCAATTGCTTCTTCAGCTTCTTTACGTTCTGTAATGTCTTGCCCAATACCAATGGTCTGTATAATATTTCCATATTGGTCGCGGATATATTGAGCTGTAGTCTCATACCATCGATATTCCCCACTTTTATGGCGAACACGACCGGTAAATCGAACCGTATCTTGATCGATAAACAATGAATTTCGATGCTCAAGAAACTTTCCATTGGTGTCATGGTGGTTAAAAGATGCCGCGGGTTTCCCGATGATTTCTTCTGGAGTATATCCAAGTAACGCCTTCACATTAGGAGAGATATAAGTGAATACACCATCGGCTGAAATAGAAGAGATAATGTTTAGAGATTTTTCTGAAATTAGGGAGAACACTTGTTGAATATCTGTTATTTCCTGCATATAAAATAGACCCCGACTAAAATTTTGATTTTATCATTAAATTACATCTAATTATGCATAAGCAAAGGGTATTTTTTTCCTGTTAATAGTCAATTTATTATCGACGTTATTGTTCAAGCTTGCACCGTTAGTCTAACAATAGCGCAGCCTTCTTCGATGTAAGTTTCTATGGAAATTCATACATTCGTAAAATTAAAAAAGATCCCCCTGACAGAACCGTGCTATCGACACACACGACTCCTCCTAGTTACCTTTAACATTTCTACTAATCTTAGTAGTTTTGTTTCTACTGCTCCAGCTTCTACTAATTTTTTTGCTGAGGCAGTCCCATTCCCACTAGAAGCTCCCTTAATTACTTAGCAAACATTTCAATCTATTATAAGACTAAAATAATGACCAAATAGATAGGAAAATACATAATACAGAACAAGCATAGAAGAGTAAAGCCATTTTAAAATTCCTTCTAAATTTAATAGCGTAAGCACAAAAGAAGATAGCCGCAGCTAATTTGGAACAACTTCGTAAATAAGGATGATTTGAAAAAAAAGAACTGCTTAAAATAATTGAAGCAAGAAAAGTTATAGGAATTAGTATTTTGAACCACAAAGGTTCATTCAGGAACATTTTAATCATAAATTTTATCCTTTGCATGAGGGTTCAACTCCCTTCAATCTTACAAAGTATGATACAAGTAAAAGATCTATACCAATAACCAGTAATCCGTAAACCATCTTTACGACTTCTTAAACATAATTATTTTTTGTTACCCTTTATACTACATCGAAAGGAAAAGGTTTCCTTTTTTCCACTAACCTGCCACTGTACATCAATGAGATAAATGACATCCCTTGTTGAAGAGATCACCTTATCGTTTAAGTAAAATTACTGTACATGCTTTGCAGAAATCAAAGGCGATATCAAAATAAACGCGGTATGTCCTGGATGGATCAGTACAGATATGGGTTGACCATCTGCTCCAAAATCCCCTAAGCAAGCTGCTGAGTCTATCCTTTGGTTAGCGACGATTGGATCTGAAGGACCAAACGGAGGATTCTTCAGAGATGGAATACGAATCGGTTGGTAATAATACACCTATGAGAGCAAAGGATTTTCTGTTTAAGTGTGGTTCCATTAAACCGGTTCAGCAATTGTTATTTTTTAAAAACCAATTAAATTGAAAAAGCCGAATATCCTATTTCAAAAAGGATATTCGGCTTTTTCTATAACTTTTTGAAGGCATATATTTAAATTAGACTGCCCCGTTTCGTATTAGAAGGTCAGCCAGAGAAATCTGGTTGACTATTTTTTATTCAATTTATAGATTGGTAGTAGCCTGGGTAGAACGGACCTGCCCGTGGGACTTGGTCCCGACAACTAAACTGTTCGCCCTCTACTTGTTAACACATGATTAGGCTGGTTGGGACATGATGATCCCGTATAACAAGCGAAGATATGAATGACAAGCTAGATAGAGGTTACCGGTCAATCCACTACACTAGGAGGAGATAACTCATGAATCCAGTTGTTGGTCTGGATGTCGTAAAAGGTGAAAGTCAGGTTCAAATGTTCTTGAATAAAAATGCCTTATAAACAACTTTATAGGGAGATATGGATATACAAAAGGTAGAAGAAATATGTGTGCCTCTAATGCACCCGTTAGTTGAATAAGGAAAGACACATAACTTGTTCTACTACATAGTTTATCTACCGTGGGAAATACTTAAACTATTACAAATTATAAGGACAATATGATTATGACTGATAAGTTAGAAGCTATTCTATGGAGTATAGCTCTCCCAGGCTTTGCTCAGTTATTAAACAAAAAAATTTTGAAAGGAATAGTTTTAATTTTTTTAGAGTTCCTTGTTAATGTTAACAGTCATTTTAACATGGTGATTTTATACAGCTTTCAAGGAAACATTAGGGAAGCAATCGAAGCAACAAATTACCAATGGCTAATGTTCTACCCCTGTCTATATATGTATGCTATGTGGGATGCTTATAAAGAAGCTAAAGGAGAAACTCCCCCATATTCATATCTTCCTTTTGTATTTGGAGCTTATTTTGTAACAATTGGGCTTATTTACTCACCTTCATTTAAATTAGGGAAATTTTTAATTGGACCTGTGTGGCTTCCAATTTTGTCTTTGGTCCCTGGATTATTGGTTGGGAATTTTATAAAGTGTCTGTTAATGCGATTTAAAGTTTAATGAAAGTGCTTATTATTTGTAGTAAATATGGAAAATGGAGGATTATATGATGACTCAAAAACACGCTTTAAGTTCAAGTGAATTAGGAACATTGTGGATGACCTTTCAAGAAAAAACAATGATACAAAGAATGCTTGAGTATTTTATAGAACAAGCAGATGACAATCAAGCTAAAGAAATTATGCAAAATACTCATATGAAAATAATTAACTATATTGAGGAGATAAAAGCTATCTTTACAAATGAAGGTGCTGTTATTCCTGTCGGATTCACAGAGCAAGATGTTCATACTGGCGTACCCAAGCTATATGACAACATGTTTGATATTATGTTTCTTCGTCTTCTTAAAGAAATAAGCATGGGTTTACATACACTTCATCTAAATATGTCATATCGCAAAGATATCGTTCTTCTTTATAAAGAATTAATTGAGTTTACCCAAAGTGGTTACGATAAATGTGTGGACTATTTGCAAGAGAAAGATGTTTTACCACGTCCTCCTGCTGTAACTATGCCAAAGTCTGTGGAGTTTGTAGAGGGAACGAATTATATGAGTGGTTTTAACTTATTTTCTGAAAAACGGGCATTGAATACAGTTGAGGTAGCACATTTATATCACGCAATTGAATCAAATATTATTGGCATGCAATTGATAACGGGGTTCGCACAGGTGGCAAATGAGCCCGAAGTAAAAAAATACTTCATAAAAGGAAAAGAATTAGCTAAAAAAATTGTGACTGATAATACGCAATTATTTCTTCAAAGTGATATTCAACCACCTTCAACATGGGGGGCAAATGCAACAGACTCAAAAGTACCTCCTTTTTCAGATAAACTGATGATGTATTGTACCAGCCTCTTTTGCAGCTTTGGTTTAGGAAGCAATGCATTAGGAACAGCATTTAGTTTACGAAGTGACCTCCCATTAAAAATGATTAATGAAGCAAAAGACATATTAACTTATGGGCAGGAAGGTGGAAAACTTATGGCGAAAAATGGTTGGCTTGAAGAACCACCTCAAATGCAGGATAGGAACGATTTAACTAAATAATCAAGATGAGATTACTAAAATAATACAAGCTCTCCTTCCTATTTAGGAGAGCATTATAATTTTACTTATAAAAAATATTGATTAGGGGATCGTTTATCTTAAAAACATTATCCTACTGTTTCTTACACTAAGGATAAATTAATACTCACATCTACCTAAATAGGAGCTTTGTGGGGAGAGTATGTAAATGGAACAGCGATTGATATCTACTTACGAAAGCACCATTCTACCTAAATCTTATGCTTACTAAAAGTGGTTTAATATTATGGGGCAAAATAAATGGTTAGAGCAGCCACCACTTGCTCCAAATAGAAAAGAAATTGCATATGAAAAATAATAATGATAGTATTTTGCTTATACAGTAGGAAAGATTTTACTGCAAATTGCTTTGATAGTAGATATACGCATTTAATTTTAAGGAAAAATAATTGACTCAAAGGAAAAAACCTCCTTTATGTCTAAAGAATAGATAAAGGGGATGACCAAATGAATAAAGTTGAATTATTAAAAAAACTAAACAATGCCAGTCGAGGTAATTTTTTTTCAATCGAGATTCCTAAGGCTACAAAAGAAGATGAAAAAAAGATTAAAGAATTGGTTGAAGAATTAGAAAGAGAAGGAAAAATTAAATTAAGAGAATGTGAACAAAGGGAATACTCCGTTTATTTACATGGAATATGTAAGTATGCATCCGATTAATCGGGTGCTTTTTTATTGGGTTGGGCAAATTTTTTACAATAGGCGCGGACCCGTCCCCGCGTCCCAAACAATATCGTGCCATGATTTGCTTTTGGATTGGTGAAATGCTATAGTGCTTTTAAACCATTTTACTTTTACGATAAAGATTTAAAGGAGCTGTAACTTCAACGGAGATAGCAAAATTAAATCTTCTTAGAGGTTACAGTTTTCACTTTATTTTGACACTTGTAAAATGGTCGAAAAAATTTTAGGAGGATTTTTTTAATGGCAACTGGTAAAGTTAAATGGTTTAACGGTGAAAAAGGGTTTGGATTTATTGAGCAAGAAGGCGGGGATGATGTATTCGTACATTTCAGCGCTATTCAAAGTGAAGGCTTTAAAAATCTAGATGAAGGTCAAGAAGTTGAATTTGACATTGAGCAAGGTCAACGTGGCCCTCAAGCTACTAACGTACGTAAATTATAATTGATCATATTTAAAGAGAAGGATAACCCTTCTCTTATTTGTTTTCTTCTCATATATTCTTTTTCATTCCACACACGCCTTAAGATCTGAGTTTTTAAAGTGTTGTACAAATGTAAAATATACACTAGGAAAGGTCCACATCCTGTATCCTTTAAAACAAATAAAAATCCTACTCCCGTTCAGTCATCAAGCTGCTTTGAATATTTTTTCTGCAGCCATATAAATACATTTGTAAGTAATCGTGCTATCAGAAATGTAGCAACATAGACGATAAACACGTAAAAATAGTTTGCCTTACCGTATAATTTCAAAACACCTAGGGCCCCCATAAGAGGCTTAAAGATGAACCCAAAGAAGACAGCGGTAAGAAAGGAATAAAGATAATAATTTTTATTGCGGTTTAATGTCCACTGATACACCATCATAAAGGTCACAGGCACGATACTCGAATCCAATACCAAGCCGGGTAATGCCGGGATTAAGGGGAAAGGGAAATTCCAGAAGCCAAGATTCCTGCCTAGCATATCGAGATACCCAACCGTCATATGTATACTATATCCGTAAAAGCCAATTAAGAAGATCTTCGTTTTATCAATTTTGATAAGTACAACTACTAAAGATCCGATAAACAATGCAACCATTAACCAAAATTCAAATGTGGTATAGAGTGCCCATTCCTTCCAATATTCACTCAACGCTCTATAATTATCTCCAATGGTTTTGACAATTTTATCAAATTGCCTTATACGAGTATCATCCAACGTAATCATCCTTTAATATTTCTTAGTTTAGAATTGTCTATGAATAAGAAATAGTTTATCCTATGTGGGGTATATTCATGTTTTGACTTTATAAAAATATTATGCTTTTTTATGGCTTATATATATACCAATAGCAAGGGACAGGCTCAAATCTTTTCCCAGATGCTAGTTTAACAGTCAATTGGGTCAAAGACCTGTCCACTCACCCACTACCCAGCCAATTCCCGAAAACGTCCAAATTCCTTCTGAAACTTCAAGTAAACCGTTCCAACGGGACCGTTTCGCTGCTTGGCCACAATGATTTCCATTCGATCTTTTTCTTTTGAGCGTTGATCATAATAATCATCACGATAGAGAAAGGCGATTACATCGGAGTCCTGTTCAATCTGACCGCTTTCACGAAGATCTGATAGCATGGGCCGTTTATCCTGCCTGGTTTCAACTGCCCGGCTTAGCTGTGAAAGGGCAATGACCACCACATTTAGTTCCTTTGCCATTTGCTTTAAGGCCCGGCTGATTTCGCTGATTTCTGCCTGGCGGTTCCCTTTCAGCCGCTGGTCTCCCATAATTAATTGCAGATAATCGATCACGACGAGGATCCGTTTCTCCCCTCCACATTTTCGTCTCAGCTTTCTGACATTGGAACGGATATAGGACACATCCATCCCGCCTTGGTCAAAAATATGCAGATTCAGTTGCGATAAATCTCCCATTGCTTTATGAAGCTTGTTCCAGTCGTGCTCCTCTAATAGTCTGTATGGATTACGTAATTTTACCGAGCTGACTTCGCCTATTTGGGCGACTGCTCTTTTCAGCAGCTGCTTTGTCGCCATTTCCAACGAAAAAATAATCGCTATATCCTCTTGGCCTGCCTTTAATGCCAGGTTTAAGGCAAAGGCTGTTTTTCCCACGCTTGGCCGGGCACCGATCACGATGAGATCGGACTCTTGAAATCCTCCCGTCAAGTTGTCCAGTGTGGTAAAGCCCGACGGAATTCCACCGATATCACCCATATCCTTTTCACATTCATGATAGAGGTCGATCAGACTATTTTTGATTTCACCCTGTTCCGGGGCTACAGAATGTTCTTCCACCTGCTGTAATTCAGTGATTCCGTCACGCAGAATTGTTTCAATATCCCCTTCTTCCGCATCCTGCTTCATGCGGTGGGCGATTTCAACGGTCCTTCTTTTTCGAAAATAGGCCTTCACCGTGTCCTGGTAATAGTGAAAATTAGCTGTCGTCGGTACACTCCCGGAAATGGCAGCTAGATAACTGCCACCTCCCAGATTGAATAGTTCATTCCCAGCCTCTTCTGCCACCGACACCATATCAATTGGTTTTCCTTTTTCAGTTAGCTTGAGCATGTAGGTAAATATGGTCTTCAGTCTAGGTACATAGAGATGCTCAGGACGGAGGGAACAGTCCTTGATTAACTCACCGTCCAATAGCAGGGAACCGATGAATGCTTCTTCCACTTCAAGACTGTAGTAAGGATTTTTATTCATTGAATGTTACTCCCTTTGATGCATAGAATCTCTCTTATTTTAGCTAGTGACCGCTGGACAACCTCTTCACTTGCCGGCTTTTGGTTTTGTTTTAAAAAACTGCGTGTTTCTTCAACATTCGGGATGGCACGCGAGCCGTTTTCCGGATGCCGAATGAGGTCGGAAACCTTAGGTGCATACGGTGAACAGGCAACATGACGGCGGAGATTCCTTTCAAGCAGCCCATACTGGTAATCTTTCAGCATCTTAAACCATTGATCTACCTTTTCCTGATTAATCTCGTAGGATTCATAATATACAGAAATGAGCTTGAGGAGCTCGAATACATCACGCTTCGTCATCAAGGTTAAAATCTCCCTCACAGTAGTTTTTCTTACCTGTCTTTTGATTTCTGTACGATTCAAATTTCGATCCGAACAGTGTCTCAGGACGTAGATATTTATTCCAAGTGGGATTATTGAGCCATTCCTTTGTTTTTAAATCAATGACCTTTTTAAAGTCCTCAAGCTGGTACCCTTCATTCCAGCGTGCCTTGATTAGCTTTTTCGTTTTGCTCGTTCCTGGACTGTAGGATGAATTTGTTTTGTCATTCAAGTATGTGACGATTTCGGAAAAAGGGATTTTATATATATTCTCTGTAGTACTCTCTGAAGTACTCTCTGGTATTGCTTGGGTCACGATGACCCCTTCCATAGGCCAATCTGATCCACTGTTCATATCATGTTGATCTGTCGAAGAGGTCAACAGGGTCTGTTCATTAGTCCCCAATCCTTCAAGTACTTTATAATCAACCGTATACCATTTTGTTTTATCCATTTTTTTTCGATTAAAGTTTCCCGTCAGAATTAAACCCTGCTTCTCAAGCGAGAGAATGGCTCGCTTGATTGTACTTTCAGACCAAAATGGCAGCTGCTTCTGCCATTCAGGGTATGTATTATAAATCCACTTTTTCCCTTCTCTCTTATGTTCACTGGATTCGAGCCAATAATGGATTTGCTGTAAAAGGACAGCTTCATGTAGCCCTATTTTTTGTGCTAACTCTGGTAAAATCATAATCGGTTTCTCATCAATTAACAGCTTGCTCATGTGGATTTCCCCCTGATTGGTTTGTTATTTGTTAAAGATATAAAGATTGCTTAACTGGTAACCATTTTCCTTTTCCGTCTGATAAACTGTGAGAATTCCTAATGCTATTGCCTTCCTCACCATCCGCTTAAAAGTGGCCCTTGAGATGGGCTTAAGCTCCGATTGACTTTCGATTAACTCCAGCACGTAATCAATGGCTGGATTAGATACGCCAGGGATTTCACTAGAACAACGCACAAGCATTTGTAGCGCGACCCTATCCCCATTAGTAAGCTCCATCTTGTAATCTACGAGAATCTTATTAACATACTTTTGGAACTCCTCTACTGATTCAAACTGTGAATACTGCTCAAATTGGTCAATTGCGCCTGATTTAATTTTCATGGCTGCTGCACCACCCTTTCACCATTGTTATATAGACAAAGGGGGCAAATACGTCCCATCAATTTGGGGAAATTGTTACAGTTTTGTGAAAGAGCTAGGGAAGAGCCACGGGGAAGGGTTCCTTGGCTTGGCTGAACGCATGAAGAGCCACGGGGACGAGTTCCTCGGCACGGCTGAACGCATGAATCTCTTAATCAATTTTCATAAAAGACGGTGTTTTCAAAAAGTTAATTTACAACGATAGTAGGGCGGAGGATAGAATAGGCCATGAGAATTCATAGACGGAGAATTTCCGGCTATTGTAAAAGCGAAGGCTTAAGAAGCGGATATTAGCGGAGATATTCCGATTAACTGCCCAAAATCAGACAAAATCCAGTGTTTTAGATCATATAGACGGAAAAACTCCTTTTATTTTTAGGGAAATAGCTAGATTTCCCAAGTTAGACGGAATTTCACCGTTTATTTTTCATACGTAGTAAAACCATTATGCTCATTTGCTCAAAACAGTTATACAGAACGAATATTATTGCGATTTCGCACCCTGCCTCGTATAATTGCTAGTCCTATTGACTGCTTATGCAAGAAAATTCACTAGAGCACACCCCCTACTCTAACTCCGAAAATATTTTTAAAATTCATGGGACACTTTTTGCCTCTTTTTCTATATAACAAGCATGAAAGGAGAGGATGATGAAGATGGCACAGACATTTGCAAAGGCATTTAAGCTGAGATTGACGTATGAAACAGGGAGTAGCGCAGATGGGAAACCGATTTTTAAGACGAAGACGTATGGTGGTGTAGTTGAGACGGCTACTCCAGATCAGCTTTTCCAGGTGGGAGAGGCGCTCGCTTCCCTATCAATCCATCCGTTAGCAACTGTAGAAAAGAACGAGCTTTATGAAATATTAGGCTAAGAAAGAGAGACAAGAATAAGAGAGGATGAAGGATATGGCAAAAACACTCGAATTGCACTTTATCAATAGTGTTGGTAAAACAGTCAAGCTAACGGTTGATTATCCGAAGGAGCCGGTGGATAAGGTCGCTGTGAAGCAGGTAATGGATTTGGTTATTGCGGCAAATATTTTCGGTGGTGAAAATCAAAGCTTTGTAAGCGTGAAGGAAGCACGTGTTGTAGAGCATAACGTAACCGATTACGAACTTGTGTAAGGTTAGCATTCGTAACCTCTGAACAACAAAAGGCTGCTTTCCTCTGGAGGCAGCCTTTTCCACTATTTAATGAAGAAACGAGGTGTCTTTCGTGGAACCATTCATTCCTCTCATAAGTGAGGTCGGCTTTCCGATTGCCGTTACCCTGTTTTTGCTTTATCGAATTGAAGCCAAATTGGATAACGTTGTGCAGTCGATTCAAAGCCTTCCGGAACGGTTAAGTGAAAGATAGATTCCGAGGCAATCTCTTTTAGTCCATTCCGAGTCATACCAAAGACAAGGTGTCAATGCCATTAAGAACATAGATGGTAACTGGCATCTTGTTGGTATTCATTGGACCCTCGCATATACCACTTTACTAAATACTCCCTTCTAAACATGAAGCGAAATGCAGTTTCCCTCCTTCACTATTCTCGTATGATAGGTCATTTTAAAAATAGTTTGACATTATAGAAAAAGACATATATAGTTGCCTATGCAACTATTTTTCAAGGAGGTAAGAGTTTGAGAAGTCCAAAAGAATTAGTTCATCAGATTTTCCAATTGTCTAGAACGATGACAAGCCAGTTAAATAAAGAAATGGCAGAATATAATTTGACACATGCACAGTTTGTTATTATTCAATATTTAATTAAAAATCCCGGTTCATCTTCGCTAGTCGATATTGCAAGATACTTGAACGTTGAAAAATCATCGGTTACACGCATAGTGAATCGCTTAGAAAAAAGTGACTATATTGAACAAATGCCATCGACAGACCATCGCGAAAAAAGAATTAAACTAGACGATTCAAGAAAAGATGTGATTCCTCTTGTCAATCGAATGGAGGAACAATTTGAAAGCAAGGCTTTTAAAGGAATTTCAAACGAGGAACTAGATACCACTTTCCAAACACTCTTAAAAATCATGCAAAATATCAACAAATCTGGGGATGAACATTTTGAATAAATCAAAGCTTTGGACGAAGGATTTTATCCTGATTACCGTTACGACCTTTTTCGTTTTTCTGACCTTTTACTTATTGATGACAACCTTAACGATGTATTCCATTGAACAATTCAACGCTTCCCAAACACAAGCAGGTCTTGCTTCTAGTATTTTTGTCATTGGAGCGCTCGTAGCACGCATTGTCATCGGGAAATACATAGAAATCATAGGGCGTAAAAAATTATTATACGGTAGTTTACTATTGTTTTTACTATCATCTATTATGTATTTCGCAGCAGATCGTTTAACTCTATTATTAATTGTCCGATTTATGCACGGCGCAGCCTTTGGAGTCGCTTCTTCTACCATGGCAACGGCTGTTATGAGCATTATTCCAAAAGAACGTCTAGGCGAAGGAACCAGTTATTATTCATTAAGCACACCTCTAGCAACGGCCATCGGACCGTTTTTAGGCATTTTCATTACCGGACACGCAGACTTTGATATGATTTTCGTTGCATGTACGGTATTTTCCGTGCTGAGTATTGTTGTGATGTTATTTGCCAAAGTACCTGTAGAGCCTATTACGAAGGAACAATTCGATTCAATGAAGGGTTTTAAACTACAAGATTTCTTAGAGAAAAAGGCTATTCCTATGGCATCTCTTATTTTTATCATGGGAATTGCTTACTCCGGTATTCTCAGTTTCATCAATCCATATGCGATTGAAATAAACTTAACGACAGCTGCTAGTTTCTTTTTCATCATCTATGCCGTGTTCTTGTTACTATCTAGACCCATTACTGGTAGAATTTTAGATAGTAAAGGAGATAATATCGTAATCTATCCTGCATTGGTGTTATTTACATTAGGACTGATTTTCCTTAGCCAAGCAAACGCAGGTTGGTATATGATAGCTGCGGGTGCATTTGTAGCGCTCGGTTATGGTACACTATTTTCTTGTTGCCAAGCGATTGCTGTGAAAAATTCTCCACGTCACCGGGTCGGTCTTGCTACATCAACGTATTATATTGCCATGGATGCCGGGTCAGGTATTGGACCTATCTTAATAGGGATCATCGTACCTTTAGCTGGGTATCGTGGAATGTATATGACAATGGCTGTGATTGTATTTTTGTCTATTCTTCTATACTATTTTGTACACGGTAGGAAGACAGAATCTATCAAACAATATTCTGAGGCAAGTTAAGGATTTGAAAAATTAGAGTCAATAGTAGGATTTAGTTGTTTCATAAATTAGGCTGCACCATATAAAAAGCCAATGGAACCGTCGATTCGCTTATGCTGCCTGAAGTAGAGTATAGTAGGTGTAGTTGAAAATATATTCTAGGAGGCTACTGCTATGTCACAGGATATTTGGATTAATCTGCCGGTCAAAGATGTTGAAAGGTCAACTGCCTTTTTTAATGAGATTGGATTCCACGCGGAAAGCTTTGGTAACGAGAGAGCAAAGCTTGCCATAGGGCAAACAACGATTCTGCTGTTTCCGGATGCGGCGTTTGAGAGGTTTACAGGTTCCAAAACCGCAGATACTTCCCATAGCGCAGAAGTCATCTTTTCCATTGGCGCTAAAAGCAGAGAAGAAGTCGATGCCTTTATTCAAAAGGTGGAACTTGCCGGAGGTAGCATCTTTGGCAAGCCGAGTGAAAGTGATGGCTGGATGTACGGCGCAGGCTTTTCCGACCTGGACGGTCACCGCTGGAACCTGCTGTACATGGATGAGAGCAAAATGCCGAAAAGCTAATATAGAAACACCGGTCACCTGTTTACGGTCACCGGTGTTTTTTACATATGGTGCCGGGCACGGCCCGAGTAATAAGACGATACTCCGTTGGTCTGCTGCACAAATTCGCCTAATTAATGTTCTGATCACTGGGCAGTGAAGATCGACCGTTGCCTGCAGCTCATTGATTCCTTCTTGAACTGCAGAAGTTACGAGGGTCCATTTATAAAAACCAGTGGACCCGTCCACCTGGTTCTTGTTACACTCGGTTTTTCCGAGGTACTGATGATTGTAAAGGGATAGCAAATGGTTGAGGAGCTGTTAGATGGACTAATGAAGTACCAATTGTAGTATATCCAACAGATGGAGCTCGTTGAGCCTTTCCAGCTCCACAACCAATTTGCAAAACTCCAGCATTGGCTATTGTACCAATTTTCAAAAAACTGATGTCAAAAATTTGTTGAAAGTGTTCATCCACTTTAATCACCTCGTATTAATATATGGGCTAATGTCACGAAGGTGCAAACATTGCGTTTTTTTTTCGTTCTTATAATTATTTTGAATTTATTCAATGATACAGAATTAACACTATATCGAGATAAAAATGTTAAAATAATTCTAGATGAATGATATACACCACTGAAAAAAGGCTAACAGGTATAGCACTTTGACAGTGATATTTGAAAAAGGGGCAAACGGAAATGTTGATAAAGTATTATGTCTTACTGCTATTAACCTGTTTATTTTGGGCAGGGAATTTTGTTGTTAGTAAATTTCTTGTTATACATGCCTCTCCCATCACCTTAACTACCCTAAGATGGATCATTGCAGTTGTTTGCCTTTTTCCTCTTGTATGGTGGAAGGAAAAAAAGATTCTACCACCACGAAAGGCTATACTTCCTTTGTTATTAATGGGGTTAACGGGTGTTGTTCTCTTTAACCTCATGCAATTTTTAGCATTAGAGCAGACAACCGCCACAAATGTTGGATTAATCTCTACATTAAATATGATTTCCATCGCTGTTTGTTCAGCTATATTTTTAAAAGAAAAAATCAATAGACTGCAAATTTTTTCAATGATTTTTTCCTTTATTGGTGTCATTCTTGTCCTATCAAAAGGTAAAATAGACTACCTGCTATCATGGGATTTTAATACAGGTGATTTATGGATGATTGCTGCTGTATGTATATGGGGGATATATACGATTTGCAGCAAATGGGCAATGACCAAGACGTCAGCATTGATGTCCACTTTTTACTCTGCTATTTTTGGACTAATTGTTCTCTTGCCTTTGAGCGTCCCTAGTTTCACCGTTATTAATATAAATCCTTCTTTCGTAAGCTCACTGCTTTATTCAGCAGTTATCTCCACAGTGGTCTGTACGCTGCTTTGGAATATTTGCGTTCAGAATTTAGGCTCAACAACATCAGGTGTTTTTTTAAATGTCAATCCGATATTTACTGCCATTTTAGCCTTTCTGTTTTTAGGTGAACAACTGACTTGGATACAAGGAATTGGTAGTATCATTGTCATAACAGGTTGTTATCTATTCTCGTATTTTGCAAAAAAAAGGAATACAAAACGAGATGTAACCGCCAATGAAAGCTTACAAATCTAGCTGTACGGAATCGATTCGAGGAATGAGGAAGCAGCTAGATAGCTGCTTCAAGCAATCACTTTGCTAAATTGGAGGAAACCCTCGATTTTATTAACAGTTTGTAATCACTGGCATTCAATTAATGAAGGAAGATGAAGCGGGATTTTGGGATTAGTTGGGCTATTCGATGACGGCGAATCCATTTATGGGGAGATGTCAAGAAAATGGATACACAATGCTAAGGATAGTGATAAAAAAAGTCTAATTCCTCTACATTTTTATCGAGGAATTAGACTAATAGTCTTTGACAATCACGCCAGTCGATAAATGCAATAAAGCTCCAAAAATGCCCCTTGAATTTTCCATAAATGAATTACTTTTCATTACCTTCAGCCATAGGTAATTGGTCAAGAAATTTGTTTTTAATTAGAAGATTTGCTGCATCTTCTCCATATAGCAACGTTTCTCCCATTAAACGCATATAAAGTGCCCCTATATCTTTACGCATCACACATGAAAGTGCCGCACCATAACGAGCTGCGGCTTGTGATGTTAATGCCGAATGCTTATAATGCATTATGCGATCGGAAAAAGGGGAAATATCGATATCCAGGATTTCACTTTCCCAAGTAGGCAGATTAGGTAATCCATTTTCAGAAAGAACGGATTGAAGAGCATTCAGTTGTTTTTGGAACATTTCCACGCCTTGTTGGAAATGTCTTCTCAATTCATTGGATTTGGTTATCTTTGCCGCACCTTTAATAAATTCCTTATGGATTTCCGTTGCATGATAGTTATAGACGAGCAGCCCTATTTCTTGCGCATTGATGGATCTCCTATTGGTAAACCATCCAGCGAGATACTTTTGATTTTCTACTTTTTCTATGGTTTTGGGTGTTGGAATATGAACCTCAGGGTGATTTAATCCCTTTTTTATCATAAGATCAACACAATGATTAAGAAGTACGGCCGTATTATCTAGGCATTCTTTATAAAAATAGCGAATATCAGCGAGAGTCGATGTATTCAATGACAAAGCATAGACGGTCATGGCAGCCTGTGCAAGACTATACTTTAAAAGCACAATGTAATTGTCTATAAAAAGAGGTTTAGCCTGTATATTGACATCATTTTCATCAAACGGTTGTGGAAGGGGTTGACCTGCTTTTTCTAATAAATGCTTAGACTGTATTGATTCTTCTACTGCAAACTTTTCAGCAAGCTTGAGCATTTCAAGGATATCTTCATCTTGTGTAGTCGCAATAAAGTGCCGAGAAGCGTAGATCCCCATTGTATTGCCTACATAGGAGTTCCAAAGATTTGAAATTTCCGCCGGCGTTAGTCTATCCATAATATGAAATACTTCCTTTTTAAAATTAATCTTTGCTGTGGTACTCCAAAATATACCTTACGAGAAACATGGAAATAACCTCGTTTTTATGTCAATGTATATTGAACTTTCAAATTTAATTAAAGATTTCACCGTTTCTTCTCCATTTGTTTTTCATGTGCGCGGTTTTGGGCACGTTGACGGTCCTCTTCCACCTCCGTTGACATTTGGACACCATTTGGAACCGTTCTAAAGTCTATTTTCTTCAGCCCGGACTGATCTTTTTCAAGAATAAATGAGGCTCTTGTTGAGATATCTGCTCCCGGCTTCGTCACGTATGGAATAACAAGATAGTCTGTACGCCATTGGTCCGGCGTTACTTGGCAGCGAACATAGCCGCGATAATTGTTAAAGAATGTAATGTGCGGGTTTTCTGCTAGTATTTTCTCCGTATCGGCACGCCAATCGGATCCGTCCCCGCCTGAAGTAATGGATGTTCCAGCAAACTCTGCTCCAATCATCTGAGATTTGGGATGATTATAGTCTGTTAGTAGATTAGCAGCCCAGCTGGAATGAACATCTCCAGTCAAAACGACCAGATTGTTGATATTCTTTTTTGCGGCAAAATCGGTAATGCGCTGACGTGCTGCAGGATAACCGTCCCATGAATCCATGTTGAATTTCGGCACATCGCTTGTCCCAACGTTCATCTGCGAGAAGAAAACCTGCTGCGCGATCACATTCCATTTAGATGTAGAGCTTCCCAAATTCTCAAGCAGCCACTTTTCCTGTTCTGACCCCAGAAGAGTACGATTTGGATTTAATGATTCCACTGAAGGCGGCTTTATTCCATCGCCATTCGCTTGGTCATCACGGTACTGGCGGGTATCTAGTACAAAAAAGGAAGCTAAATCACCGTAAGAAAAGTGCCGGTACAATTGCATGCCACCTTCAAAAGGAAGCGAAGATTTGCGAAGCGGCATGTGTTCATAGTAAGCCTGGTAAGCAGCGGCACGTCGCTTAATAAACGCCTCAACAGACTGTCCCTTTTCAGGGATGATATTTGCATAATTATTTTCCACTTCATGATCATCCCAAGTGACCACCCATGGGAAGGCTGCATGTGCCATTCTCAGGTCGGCATCGGAACGATATTGAGCATAGCGGTTCCTGTAGTCTTCAAGTGTCCTGATTTCTGGACCACTATGCGTTCGGACATTTCCAGTAGGCGAAATATATTCGTTTGGACCGTATTCATATATGTAATCACCAAGATGGAAAACGAGATCAAGATCTTCATTTGCCATATGCTTATAGGCTGTATAGTAGCCGTGTTCAAACTGCTGGCAGGAAGCAAAAGCAAATGTCAAGCTTTCAACTCTCGAACCGATTGCTGGAAGCGTTTTTGTTTTTCCAACAGGACTTACCTCATTGCCACATGTAAAACGATAATAGTACATCGTGTTTGGTTTCAAATCATGTACTTCTACATGAACGGAATGTCCAAGGTCAGGTGAGGCAGGTTCACTGCCACGCTGGATGACGTTATGGAAGTTCTCATCACTTGCCAGTTCCCAATTTACCGGTACAACATGAGCAGGCATTCCTCCGCCATTTAATGGGTCCGGAGCAAGCCTTGTCCACAATACCACACTGTCTGATAATGGGTCCCCCGAGATTACCCCAAGCGTAAATGGATAGTTGCGGAATGTCGGTGCGGCCTCGACCTTAAATCCACTTAAGGACTGGGCGATCACAAAACCGAGTGAAGCCCCTGCAATTTTACTGACCCCTTGAAGAAAGCTGCGGCGATCAAGCTTCTTATTCAAGTTTTCTTCATTGAATTTCTTGATCAATTCATCTAGATGTCTGCTCATTGTGATTTTTTTCCTTTTTTATTACTATTTTCTTTGTGGAAAAATTATATACGGAAAGCGTTGCGGAAAAAAAGTGCCAGGCACCTTCCAAAAAGTAGAAGGTGCCTGGCACCAATTAGTCTCTTTAATTGTTTTGGAAAACCATCAGAATTTCATTGTTTTCCCCTAATTCCCCATAATTTTTAAATCCATAACGCTGGCACCAATTAGTCTCTTTAATTGTTTTGGAAAACCATCAGAATTTCATTGTTTTCCCCTAATTCCCCATAATTT
>NZ_JBHZRC010000002.1:498696-565074 GCF_043641075.1 Niallia oryzisoli
TTAAATCCATAACGCTCAAAGTATTGTACGTTCTCTTCCGTTTCTGCCCATAAGCAGATAGGAGAATTGATTTTTTTTGATACATCCATTACCTTCTGCATAATCTTAAACCCTTCGCCTTTTTGCATCGAATGAAGATTTAGGATTTCTAGAATAAGATCATGACCCTCAAACAATGGCTTTAAATTCTCATTAGGTCGATTAAATCCTATCACTAAGGCAGCCTTTAAATTTTGCTTTAATAAAATTAATCCATTCCCCTTTGGAAGCAAGGCTAAATAAAAGTTGAACTCTGTTTGTTTGTCAACCCATTTCAAATATTGCTTTGCTTTTTCATCTGCCTTTTTATCTTTCTCCAAGGCTGAAATTTCAGCTAATAGAGTTTGCTTGGATTGAGGATGCATGCGCTTAATATTTTCAGTAAAAAGCTCATTCTGCAAATTTTCTATTTCTGATGTGTTCATGTTTCTTTCTCCTTTTTTAGGCTTTCAACTTAATAAGCATATCCTCAATTTCTCGCTTTTTCTACTCTTATGTTTGTTTTGGGGAGCCGGATGGACGGGCTCACCAAAGATAATGAAAATAGGCGGAGATTTTTCTATTATACTGCATAGTATAACTCGGATTGGAGTATGTAAGCGGAGGTTTTCCGATTAAGCAAAGTAAAATGACCCATTTTACTTTTTTCGAGTCAATAGTCGGAATCCTTCCGTCTATTTCAGCTATTTTTCAGTGCTATTTCCTAATTTAGAGAAATTTCTCCGCTTATCTGATGTTACGATGATCCATAAAAAACCCAGTGGGCCTGTCCCCTTAGTACTTTAAAATAAACTCAATTGAATATAATTTGTATCTTTAAAATTACTTAAACGAACACCAAACAAAATTAACGGATCCTCGCTTAGGTGATCATCATAAAGCTTCTCTACAATGGTATATAGTAAATCTGGATCGTGTGTAGCCTCTTCAACAGTAATGCTTTTAGAATGACTACCTTCTCCTCTGTTTGTTTTATATACGATTGCAATGGTACCTGCTCTTAACCTTTTATGTTTTAGTCTAGCACATAATGACTCAATCATATTTTTTGCCAGGCTCATCAAAAATTCAGGATCCGAAGTTGGTTGTGAAAATGTTCTTTCTTTTCCAATGGTCTTATCTCCCTTTTCTCGTTCTGCATGAACCTGATCCGATCCTTGCCCTAATGCTGCCTTTTGGAGCCACTCTCCCCTTTTTCCAAGAATTAGTTTTAATTGGAGAGGATCAGCCTTTGCAAGATCTCCTATAGTAAATAGATTGTATTTATTTAATTTCTCTTCCGTTTTTAAGCCACAACCATGTAATTTGCTTAACTTCTGTGGATGAAAATAGGAACAAAACTGCAATTGTCCTAAATGGACATAACCAAAAGGCTTTTTAATATCGGCTGCCATTTTGGCTACCGTTTTGGTATTACTGCAGCCAATACTACAGCCGAGTCTTAATTTAGTCCATAGAGTCCTTTGAATGTACATCGCTATTGCTCTTGGTGATGTGCCTTTTTCTACTCTCTCGGTTATATCTACATACGCTTCGTCAATGCTAGCTGTTTCCGTTGGCCCAATTAAACGTAAAAATTCCATTATTTTTTTTGAATAACTACTATATAAAGGATGATTACGCTCAACAATGATAGCCTCTGGACACTTTTTCAGGGCCTCGTACACCGTCATGGTCGTATAAACACCCTTGTCTTTAGCTTCATAACTAGCTGCAATGACCATTCCCTTTGTTCTATTGTTAGGAATCCCTCCAACTATGATAGGTTTCCCAAGTAATGATGGATCCTCAGCTTGATGAACACTCGCAAAAAAAGAGTTCATATCTACAAGGAGAATAGTTTTTCTAGACATAAAGGAACTCCTTTGAATGAATAAAACCTTAACACTGTCACAAATCAAAAAATACCAAAATAAAATCCACCCAAATCCCTGTGGTAGACTTCGGGTGGATCACCTATATCCCACAATGGCCAATGCGTCACTGCTACATACATTATAACCAAAAAAGGTGTTATATTTCTCCTACTTAGTTTCACCATGATCTTTTATCATATAAATTTTCCCTAAATCTCAGATGTTGAGGAAATGTTGCAGGGGTGTCTAATGGGTGAAATGTTTTGAGGAAGAACTCAATAATAGGTTCTTCGTCAATGGTTTTGGCGTTGTTAACGATAACTTCCTTAAAAATGATTGCCTTATACTAAAAGATATCGAATAAACGCTTTAAATTATATAGAATAATTAGTCAATACTTAAAACAATTTTACCATTTCCAATACCTTTTGCTAGCTCTTCAAAGCCCTGCGACGCTTTCTGTAATGACAAAGTTGTACCAATAATCGGACGAAGCGCACCGCTTGTTAGCATATCAATGACACCGTGAATGCTTTCTTCATATTCATCTTGCCGTGCGTTCCAAAGGGCTGTTCCTAAAATATCACATTCCTTTTGCATGGCAAGTCGTGGATTTATTTCTATTGAACCGCGATTTCCAATAATTACAATTTTACCAAATGATGAAATCAGCTTTAAATCTGTTTCTAAATTAACATTTGCTAAAAACTCAATAATTACATCAGGTCCATGGCCATCTGTTAAGGCTAGCACATCTTTAATCGTGGCTTCTTTCACATGATCAATGACAACATCTGCGCCCGCTTGCTCAACCATTTTTTTACCCTCTGGCTTACTTGCTGTTCCAATCACTTTAGCACCGTGGGCTTTTGCCATTTGTACAGCCTGTAATCCAACCCCACCACTAGCGCCATGAACAAGAACGATTTGACCGGGCTTCAAGTTTGCACGTTGGAATAATGCACGATAGGCAGTCAATGCCGGTATTCCTAATGCCGCACCTTGTTCAAAAGATACATGGTCTGGCAATGGATAAACGTTCGTTTTATCACATACTACTTTTTGAGCAAATGTGCCCGTACTATAACTCCCATTTAAGGTCGCAATAAATACTCGATCACCAACACGTACATTTGAGACTTCCTCTCCAATCGCTTCCACTATCCCTGCACCGTCTACCCCTGGAGTATAAGGTAACTGAGGGATAGTCGCATATGTACCTGTTAATGTATAGGCATCAGCCGGATTAACACCCGCTGCGTATAAACGAACACATACCTCTCCCTTTCCTGCAACAACATCCTCAACCTCTGTATATACTAATTTTTCAGGTCCACCAAACTCTGTAACTTGAATTGCTTTCATTTTATCTCCCCTAAAAAATGCATTATTAGTAGAATTATACCATTGCTAATTTGTAAAATATCAAATTTTATATAAATTTCCACCATATCTATTTATCCGGTCTAGTACAAAAACAAAACTCTCTCCCAAACGAATTAGGAGAGAGTTCGCTTGATTCTTTCTTAACTACAGAAGTTACGCGAATTCATAAAAAAATCCAGTGAACCCGTCCCCCTGGTCGTTACCCAAATATTTCTGCCACGAGCCGGTGGGAGTAGAGTCGGGCGTGGTGGTCATAGACCATTGTGCTCACCATTATCTCATCGGCTTTTGTCTCATCTAAAAAGGCTTTCAGCTTATTCTTTACGTTTGTCGGATTTCCGATGATTGTTGAGCCTAATTGTTTGTCTAAAATCGCTTTTTCATACGGGCTCATCATCTCATCCAAATTCTTTACTGGCGGTTGTAATTGTGATGGTGTGTTTCTTATCATGTTTAAAAAGGTCTGTTTGATGGAAGTGGCAAGAAATTCAGCTTCCTCATCCGTATCCGCCGCGATGACGTTGACTGCCACCATTGCATAAGGCTCCTTATAATCCTCAGATGGTTGGAAGTTCTCGTAATACAATTTCAGGGCTGGCAGTGTGTTTTCAGGTGAAAAATGACTGGCGAAAGCAAACGGCATCCCGAGCTGTGCCGATAATCGGGCACTGAACCCACTTGAACCTAACAGCCAAATCGGGATCTTTGCTCCTTCACCAGGAATTGCTCGTATCGCTCCCGAACCTTGGAAATAGGCATGCAGCTGTTCTAATTGTTGTGGGAAATCATCGCCATTGGCGTAGTTTGCTCCACGAAGGGCTTGGGCTGTTCGTTGATCCGTTCCCGGTGCACGCCCTAAGCCTAAATCAATTCGGCCTGGAAACATCGCTTCGAGAGTTCCGAATTGCTCCGCGATAACCAATGGTGAATGGTTTGGAAGCATGATTCCACCGGATCCTACACGGATCGTTGAAGTATGTGCCGCTACATGGCCGATTACTAAGGATGTCGCCGAGCTTGCAATGCCTGGCATATTATGGTGCTCCGCTAACCAGTATCGTTTATAGCCTAATTTTTCCGTTAACTGAGCTAACTCTATCGAATGCTGGAAGGATTGGCTAGGCGTGCCTCCTTGCACGACGGGTGCAAGGTCAAGGACGGAAAAGGATATGTCGTTGATGGATTTTGTCGGTCTAGTAATTGGCATGAAATATCCACTTCTTTCTTTTTCGTTTAATTGTTTGGTAGGTTTCGTAGTTATTCGACCCACATATGTAATATGTTTTTATCCTAACAGGAAAAATAAATGATTTAAATTAATGTGCCTTCGCACACTCCTTTTTAGATCACATATGCAGATTTAGACTAATGTATCGGAAGGATTGTTTTACATTCAGAAGCCTCCCCCTATCCTCTGCCACACTAATAGCTTTTCAATTAGTTGCGAAAAAATCCCGCAATCGGTATCATTTTGACTAAGATCAGCATACATAACTATTTTTTACAAAGAAAGGAAAAAATTATGACAAAATTACCTCCATGACAATTCGAAACAGAGAAATGGCCTGTTTTACATCAAGGGGACGTGTATGAGTTTAACGAAGAAACATGGAAATTTAAACTGTTTGGCGAAGTAGAAGAAGAGAAAACCTTCACTTACTCCGAAGTGATGGATTTACCCAAGACAATTTCTACGATTGACATGCACTGTGTGACAACATGGTCCAAATTTGGAATGGCGTTTGAAGGCATTACGCTGCGGGAGTTCGTCAACCTAGTAAAGCTTCGGCCGGATGTCCAATATGTGAAGATATTCGGCTACTATAATGGAGACCCGTTTGGTTACTCAGCAAATTTACCATTGAAGGATTTAATGGGAGATGATGCGTTGTTCGTGTATCGCTATAAGGATGTCAATCAGGAGCAATGGTCGGAGATCACACCAAAGCATGGCTATCCATTACGATTTATCCCCCCTGCCTCCTTTTATCTATGGAAGGGTTCGAAATGGGCTACTGGCATTCAATTCATGAAGGACGATGAAGCGGGATTTTGGGAGGAGCTGGGCTATTCTATGACGGCAAATCCATTTAAGGAAGAGCGGTATCGATAAAGAACATTGCTTTATATGAAGTTTTACTTTTTTGAAAAAAGAAATCCTTTTCAACTAACACTAGTACTGTCAAAGTGAGGTACATTCAAATTGAATCGAAAAATTATCCATTTATCTATTGGAAAACCAAAGGAATACCATTGGAATAACAAGAAGGAATTTTCTGCCATAGGAAAATCGGCTGTACCATCCTTTAAGGTGGAAAAATCTATCATTGCTGGGGATGATGTGGCCAATCACCAATTTCACGGGGGACCAGACCGTGTAGTCTGCTTGTATCCATACGAGCATTACTCCTATTGGGAAGAGGTCTTTCAAAAGAAGTTTACTCTACCGGCTTTTGGTGAAAATATTACGGCAACAGGGATGACGGAGGAACAGGTTTGTATTGGTGACATTTATAAAATAGGAGATACGATTCTTCAGATCACACAAGGAAGGGTACCTTGTGTAACAATCTCTGATTATAACGAGGAAAAACAGCTGCTACAGAAAGTGTTTGAAACGTCTCTAACGGGCTACTTTTTTCGAGTATTGGAAGAGGGAGAAATTAGGGTCGATTCGGAAATCACGCTTTTGGAAAAGCACGCAAAGGAAATAACCGTTTCCTTTGCTACACACATTCTTTTTCATCAAAAAGAAGAGAAAGCATCGATTGAAAAAATATTGACCGTTGATGCCCTTGCCGAGGACTGGCGGAATAGATTCTTAAAATTGTTATGAGTTTGCGAAGTCTCTGGATCACACTAAAGCCTAGCCTAAAAAGCTAGGTTTTTTTGTATAGCGTATTGGACTGCTGCACACTTCTTTAAAAGAAGAGTTTGCCATAGTACCTGGTCCCCCTCTAATCGGGAAAAATAAATGACAATGGATATAGTCAGTCAAAAAGGGAAACGATACAGAAAAAGCCTCTGCTACAGTAAACCTCCAGATTAAGAGATGTAAAGGTGGAAGATTATGAAGTGGATTATCAAGTCAAAGCATGTAAATGATGAAGATCATATTATTGGAATAGAAGTTGAGGACGAAGAGGGAATATTTGATGCCAATATAAGATGGGACGGCTACATGGAGATACATATCCAATCCAAAACCGAAGAAAATAATGAATGGAAGGATACCATACATACCTATGACATCGATGCACTCATCACGAAGCTAAATGGGCTCAAACAGGTTGGTTTAGACCATTTTGACACTTGGAACGAAGAAAATTAGTTATAAAGCTCTTGGATTTTCAGTAAGGGAATTCTAGAAAATTGATGATATACACACAGGCTCCTTCTTCTGATTTGCATAGTATAGGAGAAATTACTGTCCAATACCATGAAGAAAAAGTAGAATGGAGTTTGATTGCTATGTATACAATTACCACTGGAATGTATGGCACAACGTATCATGGATTTCCACATCCAATGTATGGTGCATGGGGTCAAATGTACCATGGCCCACACCCACACCATTATCATGTTGGAGGAACTCAGTACAATATCCAAACCCACCACCACCAGTTACCTGGAACCTTTCCATATGCAGGGCCATTTGTTCCGTTTAGATGAATGGGTGTCAGGCACCACAAAAAGACAAAAGCATGCTTTTGTCTTTTTGTGGTGCCTGACACTCTAATTGGCTCTAAGCTGTTTTGCTGCTTGTGCGAGCGTTTGTAATTTTTCGAAGGCTAGTTGATCACTATTCATTGGGCGTTGAGCAAATGTTCCGAAGCCACAATCGGGATTTAGAAAGATTTTTTCATCCGGGACAAATTTTCTCAATTCTTCCACTCTAGCGATAATTTCATCCACACTTTCAAGGGTTTCTGTTCTTGGATTGACGGCACCAAAGCCGATTTCCTTCCCGCCGATATCAGATATGGCCTCAATTTCACCTGCGCGTGGTGTGGCAAATTCTAATGCCAGCTGATCAACATTTGCATCTTTTAAATACGGTACTAATGGAAAATAAGGTCCGCGAAGCAGAATCTCATCCTGCGTGCTCCAGTTACCGCGGCAAATATGAACCCCGATTCTCGTTCCCCTGCCCCGCATTCCCTCTGTCACTTGATTGATTAACTCAAGGGCAAAGGCAAGCTCCTCATGCGCATCCGCTTTGGCTGTCAGTGCACCGCACATAAAGGTACGGTTTGCATTTTTTTGGGTGAACACCACTTCCGTTAAGACAGGCTCATCGAATTGAACAAATTCTGCCCCAGCGGCAATCAAATCCTCCAATTCTTCCCGTAGCACACGGATAATATCAGCTGATAAATCCTCCTTCGTTGGGTACGCATTGATTGAAAGTCCTTCCACCCACATGGACCTTGTTAAGAGATAGGGCCCCGGTAAGGTCACCTTCACCGGTTTGTTCGTATGCTTTTTTAAAAATAAGAAATCATTCAGCGCCAGTGGTTCCCTACGGCTGATTTTTCCGATGGCTGCTGGATTTGACATGGAATAGGCAGGAACATCAAGCGTTCCGAGAATTTCCTCGAAGCTGGATTTATCCTCCACATATTCTAGCAGCTCCGACACACTTAGCATCCGAACATTTTCCAGGTGATCAGCTACAAATGAAATATAATTATCACGGCGCTGTTCTCCGTCAGAAACGATATCCATACCAGCCTCTTCCTGCCATTTCAAACACTGCAGCACCGCTTGATCTGCAATGCTATTAAATTCTTCCTTACTGATCCGTCCGGCGCGCTTTTCACGCATCGCTTTTTGAACCTCTTTTGACCGCGGCCAGCTGCCAATGACGGTTGTTGGAAATTGGGGTAATGTCATAGTTATAATAACCTCCCTATCAATAGACAATGGAAAACTGTATCTTTATTTCGATTGATTGTTTTAGAGTTTGATAGATTGGAGAACGTTTTAGCGTTTGCTCCCACAGCGTCTGTAGTTCTTCCTCGTCTTCAGGAGATGAGACATAAAAGGCTCCGCTAATGCTTTCAATCCTTGGACTGCCCTCATTCTCTAATTCAAGATGGAACAGAACATTCTCAAGTCCTGCTTTTAACGATACTTCCACATGATCAAGCTCAATATTTTTTCTTGATGCCTGCGCCTTAAAGCCAACAGTCAAGCATGAGGCAAGGGATCCAAGCAGGTAGTCAATCGCGCTTGGTGCCTCAACCTTCGGACTAAAGTCAGCGGGCTGTCCGGCTGCGAACGTATGGTTTCGGGAGTGGACTTTGGCTGTTAACCCGTTGCCCCCCTGCACCCGAACATTCCATTTGTACCCTTTTGCTGCCTCCAATTCATTCGCAAGCTCTTCCTGGCTTGAGCCTTTGCGAATGAAATACAAGGTGGTGTGATCTCCTGGCTCTGAGCCAAGAAATTCATGATTCACCATTCTGCACCATGCCGGCAGGTCCTCTGCAACCGTTCGTTCACGGCTTCGGACTTCAAGGATTTGGCCGCCTTCTAAAGGATCCATCGCTTTTTTGATGATTAAAAGTAAGCCTGAACCGCAATCCAAATCCCCGCCGTCACAAACCGCATTCGGATTTATCATCATATCACCTTCACTTAGTATGTAATAGAAGCAGCACCCTGGCTTAGGAATTCAACCACCTTTGCTCCGCCAACAATCACAGCACCGTCTACAAGATTTTCTTCATCTAACTGGCGTTTTTTATAGCATGGGCTGCATACCCAAATCGTACCACCGGCCTCAACAAATAGCTCCATCAGCTGTTTTAATGGGGCAAAGCCTTCCTCATGCATATCATCTGCATACCCCTTAGACCCTAAGTAAGCGCCTTCAACATTTAAAAAGACAACCGTTTCTTGTCCAGATGCGACTGCCGCATTGGCCACTACAAACCCAACTGTTGCTTTATCCTGATCGTTTTTTGCATTTGTAATACTTACTAAAAATTTACCTGCCATGTTACATAGCCTCCTCAATTTGTTGGTTTAAACTTTTCTAATATAGTAATGACTTGTGTTGCCGTCATCCACTCGTTTCAATAAAATATGGTTTTGCAGCCGGCACCATGCAGGGATATCCTCGCGTGCACCCGGATCATACGATATGACTTCAATCATGTCACCCTTGCTCATCTTTCTCATTGTCAAAAATAAATTCATAATCAATTCGCCACACCCGGTAGGCCCCGCATCATACGTTAACTGAGGAACAAGCTCCTCATTCATCAGCATCATTCCCTTCACCAATCCTAACATGCAACATCCAATATTTGTAACACTCTCATTATACTAGACCATATATCAAAATAGTATTTATTTTATCTGTTTTATAAATGAAAATCTATCGATAAAATAGATATATTCTTTTGGAAGGCATAAATAAGGCACCATCCAGAAAATGGATGGTGCCTGGCACCTTGAATGTTTGATGTTCTCCGCACATGGACAAAAAACACCACTTTGTCTTTTTGTGGTGCCTGACACCATGTCTAGTCACGGTCAAATGCTTGTGGGGGTGCTTCTAGCCAGCCTTTTTCAATTAAGATATTGGCACTGTCGTCGACAAATAAACCAATGTTTATCAGCGTTCTTCCATAAAGTAAGGCTAAATCCCTTCTTGGGCTTACGGCCAGTGAGTTGCCAAAAGACCTAATCTTTATGGAGAACATGTCTGCTTTGTGAAAAAGCATGATTTTGTCGGAAAAGGGAGGATATTTAGATGTTGTCACTAAATGATCCAGATAGGACGGGGACTGCAGGTGTTCTAAGTGTAGCTTTTCCTTATACTGCTTAACCGCTTTATCCGTCATGTCTAACCCTCTTTTAAACAACGCCTTAATCTTTTCATCTTGAACCGTCTGACAAAAACCCAATAATAGGGCCTTACTCGTTACATTATTCTCAATGTTATCAAAAAGATGAATAATTTCCATTGCATTTAATTGTCGGACATCTCCCACAAACCCCTTTAAGTAGCTTTGTTTATGGACAAACCCTACTCCCTCAGGATAAGGAATAGTTGGTAGTTTCGGAATAAACTTTTTTTCGATTAACACATTATTAATTTGTCCTATAAAGGCTGTTGTGGACTCATTAACATAGATAAAAAACTCTCGTATGTCCTCCCTCAATGTTAAGGGGATCGCTACTGAATAAAGGCTCATCCCTGCCTTTGCCGCATATTTTAGATAATGTGGATAAAATTCATCCTGGAATAAACGTGGGGCTCCAAGATTTACATCCTCCTCCGTAAAGCCAATGGGTATAGGAAATTTCTCTTTCTCAAAAAAGCCTTGGATCCTTTTAATAAAATCCTTCGATAAGGCTAAACCATTTTCCAATAGCGTCCGAATATGTTCATCCTCACAATGCTGGAGAAAATAAGTTAAAATTTGCGATGACATCTTATTTCCTAAGTAGGTGGCCCAAAGCTTTCCAATTTCAGAGGCCGTAAAGGGTTGACCTTCATCTAACTCTTTCGCACTTAGATTGATTGGCTTCATCACATTCATTGGATTTAAATCCCTATCCGTGGTCATAACGAATCCTCTTTCCCTCGTTTTTGTTTAGGATTACCAATGGGAAGTCCTTTAATTCCAACTTAGTTCTTGATTGGAAAGCCGCTTCGAATTTGTCGACGAGATCTCTTTTTCTACATAAAAAAAGACCGACACAATCCACTTTAAAATCGTAAGGGTCTCTTACATCCTGCCTGATAGTCATTGCCCCGCAGAAAACGGATGATGCCTGGCACCCTAATGTTCTATCTGCTACTCCTTGGTACTGCACCGGGTATCTTTTCTAACCATTCCCGCTCTATAAGAAATCGAGTAATTTTTTCCGAGAACGCACCAGCTTTTGTGATTTGTGCAGAAAAGGATGCAACCTACTCATTGTTCATGATCGTACCAAGAGAAAAACCATATTGTGACAAGAGTGTACCGAATAATCCAGCTAAATGATTAACCATGATCCGGTCGGAAAATATTCTTACTTTGCTATCCGATACTTCGGCTGAATAACTGGGTGGAATGGGCAGTTCATCTTTCTTTAATAATTCTCCCAATGCACTATATTGTTTTTTCGCAATATCAGCCCCTTTTTGAAATAACTCGACAACCTCCTCAGAATCTGAGGTTTGAGCAAAGCCAATTGATAATGCTTCTATTATTAAAAGAGTATCTATAATTAAATAAAGATTGGCTATTTCCATACTATTTGCTGGACGGGTATCCCCAAACCACCCATTCAAATAACTGGATTTTTGGACTACTTCTGAAGTAGAGGGTGCGGATAATGATGGTGGTCGCCAATATACCCCTTTATTTAGAAGAAGATCCACGACATGTTCATATATGCTAACAGCAGAATGTAAACAATCTGCATGATATTCTCGAATATCTCCCCTAGTAGCTAGAGCCAATGATCTTGAGTGGAATTCTAGACCAAGCCGGGCCCCAAGATGAATGTAGAACAATAAGAATCGATCGGAAAACAAAGGTGGTTGGTTTTCTTTTATATCCTTTTCGGAAAAGCTACCTGGAATAGGATAACCTGCGTCACCGAGAAATTTTTTTCGTTTAGTTAAAATTTCAATATTTTTTTTTAACACAAATGAATATAAATTTTTAATATCCTCGTCTTTTGCTTGTTCACGAAAGGCTGTTAAATACCATTTAGACATTTGATTAATAGTATATCCGGTCCATAGAAAACCAAGTTCAGAAGCGCTAAGGGAAATTAACTCTCGGTTATTCATTATGAGGTTACTCCTTTTTTCATTTTTAAATAAGGCCGAAGTAAAAAACCGGCCACTTTTAATGGGTTAATTGTTTTCGTTTGGAATAGCTTTTCACCCCAATAACCTTGTAAGGATCGTATGATTCGGTCCAATCCGTCATTCGATAATTGCTCCATAGCTCTTCTTAATACGAGTGAATTTTCATAACTTTGGCGTAGTGGTTCCATTAATTCCTCATACTTTCCCAATCCGCACAAATCATAGGCAGCATATACCCCACTTAAAAGGGCAGCGTATTGACCAAAGCCCATGAAAGGCATCATGCTTCCAAAACAATTCCCCACGTAAAAGGTGTTTCCGATCCGGGCAGATCGACAGATTCCAATCGGATACCTTGTAACTTGAAACTGATCGGTTATCGGTAAATCCTGTTTCAATTGGTCACGGACCTTTGTATAAAACATATCCCATAAATCGTTAATAGATTGGTCTATTTCAGGAAGATCCGGAATAGCTATAGAAATCGTTGCTTCTTTTTCTGAAAAGGGAATAAGAAAACAATATCCATAAGGAGCTATATCGTAATTTAGCCAAGCGATTACAGTGTAACGATCAAAGGTTCCTTCCACCGTTGACCCTTTTATGGAGACAGTTAAATCCTCCCTGAAATTTCTCGTTTCTTTTGCATAATTTCCATCACCAGTGGCCATAACTACATGAGAATATTTACTTAGCAATTGTTCATATGTATGCTCGGAATGAAAATGAATCCGTGAATGTACTTGTCGTTTAAGCTGTGATTCGAAGGAATCCTGTTCCCTGCCCCGGATATTCGTAAATCCGAGCTGCCCCTCTATTATCACTTTTTCATTTTTTGAAAAAAGCTCCATTTTTTGGATGTTAGAAGTGGGTTTTAAGTAAATCCCAAAGTCTTCTGACAATGATGCAATACAATCGTGTACCGGTCTTGAAAAGATAGATAGCAGAACCTCTCCGTTAACAAATCGATCACCCACTTTTCCTCGTTTTTCAAATATCGTCGGGGTTATTCCGTTTTTTTCAAGTGTAATCGCGCATGCCAGACCAGACAGTCCGGCACCCATTATCGCAATATCCATATCCCTTGTTAAGCCTCTTTTCCTAAATACTGTTACAAAAGGAGTATTCTCTTGGATGAAACAATGTATGTAACCATTTATTCCAAGTAAAAAGGACTTTAGTTAAAGGGCCGGAAGGACAGGCACCTATACCAAAATAGTTGCAAGAGGCTTATGGATTTGAAAGATATAATATTTTCTGTTTTTTTAAAAATGTGGAATTTGCCAAAAATACACCAACTAAAATGAACAACGCACCCGCATATTCCTGCGGCATGATAATTTGCTGTGTTTTTTTTCTTAGGTAGGTAACCAGAGATAAGTAAAATAAACGGATATTTTTCGGTTAGTATGTATATTAGAGCTCTGTTCGCGGTAAATAAGCGGAGGTTTTCCGATTAAGCAAAGCAAAATGACTCATTTTACGTTTTTCGAGTCAATAGTCGGAATCCTTCCGTCTATTTAAGCTATTTTCAGAGTTATTTGCTAATTAGGAGAAATTTCTCCGCTTATCTATCAAACTCGCCTTAGCGACTAATGAACTGGTACAACTTCTCCTTTAAAACATATTAAAGACAAAAGCTTGGAAAATGTTCCAAGCTTTTTTGATAGTTTATGAGATTCGTGCCCCATTCTTAACTGGCTCATTGGATTTTAGTTTTTTGGGGAACCATAATAAGATTCCAATTCCTAGGATTAAGAGGAGGATCCCAAACCACGAAGTGATTGTTAAGGTTTCGTTTAATAGAAAAACACCTAGTAACGCAGCGGTTAGTGGTTCTGCTAACGAAAGCGTAACTGCCGTCGAGGACGACACATGGACAAGTCCTTTGGAAAAAAGGAGATAGGCTATTCCCGTTGCCATAATGCCAAGTTGTAGACTTACACCCATACCTCTAAAACTCATGATCCAGGACATATTATATATGAACAAAAATGGCGATAAATAAATCGCACTAAGGGTGAATACGACTGCTACGACTGATAATGGCGAATGGTTTTCAACCAAGGTCCTGCTGATAAATGTATAGCTAGCAAAGGACAAACCAGCCCCAAGCGCCATTATGATTCCTATTGGGTTTACCAATAAGGATTCTTTATTAACAAAGATGAATAGACAGCCTATAATTGATAGGAACGTCGAATTCCACCAAATTTTAGATGGACGATTCTTTACATACACCCATTCTATGAGGCCTGAGAAGATAGGCGCGCTCCCAATGGCCACGACTGTCCCAATGGCTACCCCTGTAACAGACACGGCTGAGAAAAATAATGGTTGATATAGAGCCATACAGAAGGAAGCCAAAAGCGTAGTCTTGATAGGCCAGCCTCGAAAGTTGAATTTGCCTATTACGAGTAATACCAATAATAAAAATAAGCCTCCCACCGCTAAACGGGTGGCCCCAATCGCAATCGGGTGTGCCGCTTCTGGCGCTAGTGCCTGCGTTGTTCCTGTGGTCCCCCAAAGTATTGCAGCAAGTAATACGAAAACAGGAGGTAATTTTCTTTTCATTTTTTCACCTCCATTAAAAAAAGAATATAAAACTAATGATAGAAAATTTGATTAACATTTTCTATACCAAGTTTAATATTCTTTTTACCCATTATGAAGAATTCTATATTTAAGTGGAGAGATTCCCGCAGAATTAACAAACCATCTAGTAAAGGAGGAGGAATTCTCAAAACGCAATTCTTCACTAATCTCCGATATGGACCAATCTGTTGAACGTAATAGATGTTTCGCCTCGTTAAAACGAAGTTCAGATAGATATGCTTTTGGACTTTTTCCCGTTTTTTTCTTAAACCATGATGAATAATACACGGGGTGGTAATTCTCTATTTTTGCTAACGTTTCTAATCGAATGGTTTCTTTATAATGTTTATGAATGTATTCTATAGACGGCGGCTTCGAGGTTTGAAGTTTGTTTGTCACATATCTCGTTAAATTTTCTAAAGAGGATAGGTTCTCATGACTTTGCTCCTCTTCCAATAATAGATAACGAATAGAAGTCCATTGTTTATCCAACCGGATATACATTTCATTTGTATCCTCTGGTAAAAATTGCATTGGAATATCTAAAATTAAAAATTCATTCCTATCCATCGAACGATAGTTATGTCCTAACCTGGGAGGAATATAAAAACAATAATCTGAGTTAAGATTGATTTCTTGCCACTTAGTTTGTATTTCCAATGAACCATCCAATGGAAAAAGAAATTGTCCAAACTCATGATCATGGAATGTAAACTCTCTCGTATAGGATCTTTTCTCACATTTAATATGGTAGATATTACTCCCCCCTAAATTACTTATTAATTCTAATATACTTTCATCTCGCAATTGTCTGTTTTCATTCCTGCCCTATTTTTTCTGCCGGCTTTAAAATCATCGTTCCTGTAAATCATGATCCTGTAATCGAACCATACACTTTACATCCTTATCATTATAATAATATTCAATACAATAGCCATCCCTATCGATATCAGGAGATGAAATCAGTTCACCAAAGGCTTTACCGATTCTCTGTTCATCTTCCATAAAATTCAATATGGTCATACATCTGTAATTTCCTTTTTTAATCATAAGTGTTTCATAATTGAACTGTTCCACTTTGTCCTTTTCTAGAACTTCTGCTGCTGCTTTGTAGACAATCACTCCATTTTCCGGGCGTGATATCCCAAAAAACCTTCTTTCTCCTACAGGAAACACAGCATGAAGCTTCTGATGTGCAGCCAGAACACCTTCCGGAAAAGACGTTGCCGTTATACAATAGACGACGATATCCTCCTCAAGAACGATTTTATCCATCCTTTGATCACAACCTTTACTCTTTTTTTGAAAAATATCCCTTTTTTTGTCCCAGCTTCTTTGGTAAAAAGCGAGCGAGAGCCCTTAACGATCAAATGTCATACTTGATAGCTTTTCAATCGTCGGCACATCTGCTGGGGCCCAGTCTAATAATTGTAACTCGCTTGGTGCCAGCCATTTCATTGCTGCATGCTCAGTTAATACAGGTTCACCCTCTATCAGCTTACAGATAAATGTCGTTAAATGGACAATGCCAAAATCATATTCGTGAACATTGTACTCAATCTGATCGCCAATTTCTATTTTACAATGCAATTCTTCCCATATTTCACGACGTAATGCTTCCTGTGGCGATTCCTCTTTCTCGATTTTCCCGCCAGGAAATTCCCATTTATTAGGAAGGGAGCGATCTGGACCCCTTTGTGCACATAGAATTTTCCCATTTTCTATGATGACTGCTCCTACAACATTGATTTCTTTTTTCATAACAGCCTCCAAACAGTTGTATGTATATCCATCATACCGTTCCGTAGGTAGAAAAAAAACTCCTTTCCTTTTACTAAGATTTGTTTTTTGCCATTTTCAAAGTTTGGGCTGATAGGCAAGTTTCCAAATCCCCCCTCAGACAATAAAATGACATGTATAAGCCGAAGGGAGCAAGAATATGGGTAGACGAATAAAACATACTTCACGTGACGTAGAGGAGTTAGCGAGGCTTATGCTGGCCGAGGCGATTGGTGAAGGAGCTCAAGGAATGAACATGGTTGGATCGGTTGTGGCCAATCGAGTCGAGGCTGACTGTGCTCCTGACTTCAAAGGGCTGCGCAATATCAGACATGCGATTTATCAAACCATACCCGGAACCAGCGTTCCTCACTTTGAACCCGTCTTAAATGGAACATTGTATTCACAGCGTCCCAGGGAATCGGACCTCCAGCGGGCTAGGAATTTGCTGCATGGTCATAGGGACCCTCGGGCACGATTGAATTTGTGGTTTTTTAATCCTAGTCCGGGGAAACGGTTTCGAGCTCCATGTACAGACACCATGCCACGATCCCCGATGACGAAGTTCGATTTTGCGCACAAGAATCATTGCTTCTATGTCGCTGTACCGGGCTATTGCCCAGAGTTTTATAGATAAAAGAATAAGGAGCTAATTAACTCATGACTTACGGGTATTCTAACTCAAATTATTTTCCATTGAATTATTATCCTGGGTATTATCAAGGTTCTATGCAGCGGACTGTCGCACAAGAATCTGGCGGCACCCAGTCACAAATGCATTCCGGACCTGCGTTTTCCATTCCAGTGGTTCCACTTGGCACGGGACAGCAATTTCCGGGACCAACCATGCAGGAATCATTTATCGAAAATATCCTTCGTTTCAACAAAGGTAAGATTGGTACATTCTACTTTACCTACCAAGGAAACAGCAAATGGAATGCGATGGTTTACAGAGGTCGCGTCGAAACTGCCGGCCGTGACCACATCATCATCAGCGATCCTTCCAGCGGGAAACGCTACCTGCTCATGATGGCCAATCTTGACTGGGTAGAATTTGATGAGCAAATTAACTATCCATACCATGAAATTAATCCAGAAATCCAGTCACACCTAACAACTACTGAGTGAGCTGACAGAACAACAAAACCGAAAAGGCCTTTATTCCTTTTGATGTTAAGGAATAAAGGCCTTCTTAGTTTAATGCTGCGCAGATACTTTAACATTGGCACGGTTTGCTTTCTTGTTCTTTACTTGTTGGATATACGCTACTACCCAGCGGTCTAAGCCGATTTTTCCAGCATTCGTACCAGCTACAAGAAGGAAGATGCCTAATAAGGCCATTAGCGCATTCGGATTCGCTACACCTGAGAATAGGAAGGAAACGTTCATCACCACTCCAAAGAAAGCAGCAGCAGTTGTTAAGCAGCCAAGAATCAATCCAAGTCCCACTAAAAACTCACCCCATGGAACTAACACGTTAAATAGCTCAACATTTGGAATCGCCACTCCTCCTAAAAAGGATGCCCACCAGCTTTCAACGCCGGGATTCTTCACTACCCCTTGCAGGAATCCAGAAGCATCGAATCCACCGCTTATTTTTTCAAAGCCATGTGTCAAAAATGTATATCCTAAGTACAATCTAAATAGGGTCAGAATAATAGAGGATACCTGACTTTCTCTTAACCATTTTACCATTATTACCACTCCTTAAATGTTAATTACCTTACAAATAGATTGTACTACAATATCTCGAAATAAGAATAAGTTTGTTACTCTTTTCACATATTTGAAACGTTTCTCTGACATTTTTGTGAACTATAGTTTTTGTCTATTGATTTGCGCTTCAATTTAGAGGATGATGGCAAACATTTTCAACCTTAATCTCCTTTCAGCTAATCTGGTTATAATACATGTCCCATTTAGTTAGACTATATATGACTTTACAGTAAAGGATGAAAGCGATGCGTGATGAATATGTGATTGGTCTCGATATTGGGACGACTAGTGCAAAAGCGGTTCTTTTTACAACAGAAGGAAAAGTGGTTTTGGAAGCTGAACAGCCGAACACCACCTTATACCCCCATCCTGGCTGGGTTGAGCAGGAACCAGCAGCGGTTGAACGTGCCTGTATGACCGTTTTGAAGGATATATTTTCAAAATCAGCGGATAAAAGAGGACAAATTCTTGGCATCGGCATATCCTGTGCCCAGCATTCACTTATCTGTGTAGGGGAAAATGGTGAACCCCTTTCCAATATGCTGATTTGGTCAGACGGAAGAAGCAGCGATCTTGCGGAAAAACTAATGCATACACAGAATGGAAAGGAAATCTTCATGGAAACGGGGACACCGATTCACCCCATGTCGCCATTTCTGAAGCTGCTTTGGATGAAGGAAAATGATTACGAACCCTATCATCAGGCAGCTTATTTTATGAGCTTTAAGGAATATTTGCTCTTTAAATGGTATGGTGTGCGAATGGTTGACCATGGAATGGCCGCATCGGCGGGGTTATTAAATTTAAAGACCTTGGATTGGTCCGATCGAGCCCTCGATATGACAGGGGTTCGGAGGGAGCAGCTTTCCAAGGTCATTCCGCCTACTGAAATTTTAACGGGAATGAATCCGCAGCTGGCCAATGAGATTGGCATCCCTGACGGCTTACCAATGGTCATTGGTTCGGGTGACGCTCCTTTAGCGAACTTAGGCAGTGGTGCGATTCAGCCTGGTGAATTGAATATTTCGCTCGGAACAAGTGGAGCACTCCGTCAGTTTACAAAGGGCTTCCCCATCAATGAAAGTGCTGAAACCTATACCTATTCGTTCAATACCGAGTATTCCATTATTGGCGGTCCAACGAATAATGGTGGAAACGCCCTGCAATGGGCCATGGAGCTATTTCATTTCGAAGGAAGTTTTAACGAGTTTCTCGATGGCGCTGGTAACATTAAGGTGGGTGCAGATGGGATTATCTTTCATCCGTATTTAAGCGGGGAGCGCGCGCCATTATGGAATCGGCGCTCACGGGGCAATCTATATGGTCTCACCATTGAGCATTCAAGAGATCATATCGTGCGGGCCATTTTAGAGGGAATCACCTTTAATTTATATCAGATTGGTATATCCTTGGAAAAAGTAGCAGGAAAGCCTGATAAAATTACGGTTAATGGCGGGTTGACCCGCTCCGAGGTTTGGTTGCAAATACTCGCAGATGTATTCGGTCAAGATATTTATGTATCGGAAACCCATCAAAACGCAGCATGGGGCGCAGCCTGGACGGCACTGGTCGCAATCGGAAAAGCTTCAAGCTTCAGTGCAATAAAAGATAGCCTGCCAACGGAAAGGGTAGTTAAAACAAATATCGAGAATCATGAGCTTTACCAGGAGATATTTATGAAGTATTTGAAAATTGGGGAGAATGTACAGGAGTTTTTTCACTGATTGAACCAAGGGGACGGGTTCCTCGTCCCAGTTTCACTTTAGCCATACGGGACGAGGGAACTGTCGATATCCACTGACAATGCCAGACCTTTAGGAAGGCGTTCCTATGTGGTTGAAATCTAGTAAAGTAGTAGTTTGAAAATCATAGTTATCTAAAGGTGGGTCCCCTTCTGACAGACTTCCTTGAAAATTCACCTCGGTTGTCTCAAGACTGGCCCTCTTCCGATAGATTCCCGTGAAAATCCACTTCTTTTGTCTTAAGACTGGCCCGATTCCGACAGACTTCCTTCAAAATCCACTTCTGCTGTCTTAAGACTGGCTCTCTTTAGACAGACTTCCTTAGAAATCCGCTTCAGTTGTCTTAAGACTGGCTCTCTTCCGACAGACTTCCTCGAAAATCTGCTTCTGCTGTCTTAAGACTGGCTCTCTTCCGACAGATTCCCGTGAAAATCCACTTCTTTTGTCTCAAGACTGGCCCGCTTCCGACAGACTTCCTTCAAAATCCGCTTCTGCTGTCTTAAGACTGACTCTCTTTAGACAGATTCCCGTGAAAATCCACTTCTTTTGTCTCAAGACTGGCCCTCTTCCGACAGACTTCCTTCAAAATCCGCTTCTGCTGTCTTAAGACTGGCTTTCTTCCGACAGTCTTCCTTCAAAATCCGCTTCTGCTGTCTTAAGACTGGCTCTCTTCCGACAGACTTCCTTCAAAATCCGCTTCTGCTGTCTTAAGACTGGCTCTCTTTAGACAGACTTCCTTCAAAATCCGCTTCATTTGTCTTAAGACTGACCCTCTTCCGACAGACTTCCTTCAAAATCCGCTTCTGCTGTCTTAAGATAGGCACACTTCCGACAAACTTCCTTCAAAATCCGCTTCATTTGTCTTAAGACTGGCCCTCTTCCGACAGACTTCCTTCAAAATCCACTTCAGCTGTCTTAAGACTGGCTCCCTTCCGACAGACTTCCTCGAAAATCCATTTCTGCTGTCTTAAGACTGGCTCTCTTCTGACTGACTTGCAGTAAAGTCACTTCCACTATTGTTGTCAAAACAGAATCTCGATCCTAACGTATCTTCATCTCAACACTCCCGAACCAGCCCCACTATCACTTAAATCGTCATCGCTCCAAATCCGCCATCGACACGAACCAACGTCCCTGTTACATAGCTTGAAGCCTTATCCGAGGCAAGCCAAACGGCTGCTCCCTGCAATTCCTCCGCTTCTCCAAAACGCTTCATAGGAGTATGACCCATAATCTGTTCAATTCGCTCGCTGTCTAGAATTTTTCGATTTTGTTCCGCCGGGAAAAACCCTGGAATAATCGCATTCACACGAATTCCATATGGAGCGAATTCACGTGCTAAAAACTGTGTTGCATTATTCAGGCCAGCTTTTGAAACGGAATAGGTGAACACCTTTGAAAGAGGCGTCGTTGATGAGGCAGATGAAATATTGATAATACTTCCTTTCCGCTCCTGCTCAATCATCCTCTTGATAAAAATCTGGCAGGTCATGATAATCCCTTTTAAATTGATATCCATAATTCTGTCATATTCATCCATTTCAAGTTCGAGAAATGGTGTCGCGCTATTGGTTCCGGGCGCATTTAAAAGAATATCCCAGCCTCCGGACCATTGCTCGATTTCATTTGCAGCATGAATAAGCGAATCCTTTGAACTGACATCCGCCGCAAAAGCCTTCGCATCCCCGCCATTCTCTATGATTTCCTTCACCACTTTTTCCGCAGTTTCAAGGTTGCGGCCGACAATCGCCACTTTTGCTCCATGTGAGGCCAATCCTTTTGCCATCGCTGAACCTAGAACCCCATTTCCACCAATGGCAACCGCTATTTTTCCAGTAAGATCAAATAAGTTCGACATATGTCAGCTCTCCCTGTTATGTAGTTTCATTTCCTTTATCATCGAATTTGAAATTAGTTCAGTCCTTGCTCCACTAAAGTGCAACTTTTCTTCCTATAGTATTTCTCATAATTTAGGTATCATGTATTTTCCATACCTGCCCGAAAATCCTCTCCTAACCCTATTCAAACCATGCAATCAGATAGGAAAGGCTAGGAAAACCGAGGGAAAAGGAGACAGGTCACTATGATGCACGTTTTCATGGACATTGTTTTCGTTTTCATCAGCATTGCTCCCGTTTTAAGCACTTTGATAAAAGGCCGCCAATATCCTAGAATAAAACTATCTGACTTGGAGGGAATTACAACATGAAAAACCTTTTACTTACAATCATTGAGAAAATTGAAGAGTATGGAGAATTCATTCCTTTTACTTCTTCAGAACCAGTAAAACCAATTCACAAAGACTAATATGTGAATTGGTTTCAGCCCCCCTTTTAAAACCTTTACCGCTCCAAAAAATACCTCTTCGCATTGTAATAGCCAATATTTCTCACCATTTGCTCAAGGAACTCAAAATCATCCGGCACCAATCCTCTTTCCACCCATTCTCCTAAAATATTGCAAAGAATTCGACGGAAATAATCATGGCGAGCATAGGATAGGAAGCTGCGGGAATCTGTCAGCATACCGATAAAATGGCTTAATAGACCAACGTTTGCATAATCCTTCATTTGTCTTTCCATGCCATCGATATGGTCAAGGAACCACCAGCCTGAACCGAATTGAATTTTACCTGGAATCCCTTCCTCATAGAAGTTGGCCATCATTCCGGCAAGCACCTGATTATCCTTTTGATTTAAGTTAAACAGAACCGTCCGAGGCAATGCATCCTGCTGATCAAGGGCATCAAGAAAACGGGAAATGCCTTCCGCAAAATTAGTTTCGCCTATCGAATCAAAGCCTGTATCCGGTCCAATCTGATTTTTCATTTTGGTATTGTTGTTTCGCATCGCACCCATATGTAGCTGCATCACCCATTGCTTTTCAGCGTAAAGCTTTCCGAGCTCCGTTAACAGGAAAGCCCTGAAAAGCATTAATTCTTTTTCAGTAAGCTCACTGCCATTTAAGCGTTTGGTGAAGATCGGCTCAATTTCTTCCTTTGTCGTCTGAACATATTCCATTTTTTGTATATCATGGTCAGAGGCACGACCGCCATGTTCATGGAAGTATTCGACTCGCTGTCTTAATGCCTGTAAAAACGAGTCTACATTTTCCACCCTTATCCCAGACACTTCCGATAATTGATCGACCCACTCTTTAAAGGTTGGACGCTCAATGAAAAGCGCTCCATCCGGACGGAAGGTCGGTGCAATCATAGCCGTAAACGTTTCATCCTTTTTCAATCTTTGGTGGTATTCCAATGTTGATACCGGATCATCCGTTGTACCGATAAATTTTACATTCGATTTTTCTATGAATGACCTTGGTCTAAAATCAGGCTTTTGCAGCTTTTCATTACATTCATCGAAAATTTCACGCGCCGTTTCCGGGCTTAGCCTCTTCTCTATTCCAAAGTACATTTTTAATTCCATATGTGCCCAGTGGTACAAGGGGTTTCCAATTAAATGTGGAACGGTTTCAGCCCAAGCGGCAAATTTTTCCCAATCTGATGCATCGCCGGTAATGTATTGCTCACTAACGCCATGGATGCGCATGCTCCGCCATTTGTAATGATCACCGCCAAGCCACACTTCCGTAATACTGCTATACGGTTTATTCTCCCAAACCTCCTGTGGATTCAAATGACAGTGAAAGTCAAAAATCGGTAATCCCTGTATGGCATTTTCATATAATCTGACTGCTGTATCAGAATTTAACAAAAAGTGTTTATCTAAAAATGGTTTCATCCCATTCACTCCCAATTTAGTTGTAAACCCTTTCATTTTTCGGTAAAAAATAGTACTATTAATTTGTTTAGTAAACAAATTAATTCCGTCATTAACATAACATGTTTAGTATGCATCGTCAATTATCAGATTATTGATGTAAGATGGGAAATTCCTTTAATCCTTTTCCCCATACTTGCTATAATGAAATGAAGTGTTGAACGGACGAAATGGAGAGGATATACATGATTACCGGTGATGCGGCTTATATAAAAAAAATAAATCGGTCTCTCATCATTAAAGAAATTATTAAAGCAGGAATGATTTCGAGAGCCGACCTATCCAAGGTCACCGCCTTGACGCGAGCAACGATATCTGCACAGGTTGCTGACTTATTAGAGGAGGGTTTGATCGTAGAAACGATGCTCGAGCATAATCCGGTCGGCAGGAAACCCATTATGCTCTCCTTAAACGGTGAGGCTGGCTATGCTCTAGGAATTGATCTCGATTACGGAAAAATTTCATTCCTATTAACCGACCTCTTAGGCCAGCCTGTTGTGTCGGAAAGCATTGAGATTCATACAACTGACTATTCCGAGATCCTCCACATTTTAATGCAGCACATCAAACAGTTCAAAGCAGAGTACACGGACAGCCGTTACGGCATGATCGGTGCAGCCATTTCAATACATGGACTTGTAGCCAAGGATGAGGTTGTACACTTTGTACCACGGCTTGGTTGGAACGAAATCGATTTAAAGAATGATTTGGAAAAAGAACTCGATGTAGACGTATACATAGAAAACAATGCAAACCTAAGCTCCTTTGCAGAGCGTGTATTTTTCCACCATCAAACAGAAAACCTGTTATGTGCGACGCTCTATTCCGGGATTGGCCTTGGAATGATGATGAATAATGACTTCTTCCGCGGTCACGATGGCTTTGCAGGTGAGGCCGGACATATGATTATTGTCCCCGGAGGAAGACCCTGCAAATGCGGGAATAAGGGGTGCTGGGAGAGATACGCTTCAGAATCAATGATTTTCGAATTTCTAGCTGAGAAAAAACAAATCAAACACCTCAGCTATGAGCACATTCAAAGCTGGCTGGATGAGAGCGACGAGGAAGTTACGAATCTGATGGAGGAATTGCTTTACTACCTCTCTATTGGTTTAAATAATATGATTAATATGTACAACCCTGACGTTGTGGTGCTGGATAGTGAATTATTAAGAATGTATCCAGATGCACTTGATAAAATTAAAGGAAACCTACATTCCACCATCAATCATTATCGTGAACTATCGATCTCATCTATTGGAAAAAAATCATGCGTATTCGGTGCCTGTGCCTTGGCTATTAAACATTTCCTTGATGTCCCGATGTTGAATTTGCCATACGCAAAATAGGAAAAGACCCCTTTTTTATGGGGTTTTTTAAAAAAAAAGAATGTTTATTTTCTGTGTCTGAAACATAGACGGAAGAATTCCGGCTAAATTGGGAAATACACCTATTTCCTTAAAAATAAAGGAAGCTTTTCCGGTTATATGATTTATATCCTTAGATTTGGCCTCATTTCGAGCAGATAGTCGGAATTTCTCCGCTTATCTCTGGCTCTGAGGCTTCCTTTTTATACTTAGTCGGAATTTCTCCGCTTATCTCTGGCTCTGAGGCTTCCTTTTTATACTTAGTCGGAATTTCTCCGTGTATATCTGGCTCTGAGGCTCCTCTTTTATACTTAGACGGAATGTCTCCGCTTATCTCTGGCTCCGATGCTTCAGCTATATCCCCATAGAAGGAATTTTTCCGCCTATGTCTCCTCTGAAGCTTCCGCTTTATCCTATAGACAGAATTTCTTCTCATACCTTCACGAAAAAAATTAAAAGGAAGATAGTCCCTAAGAACTATCTTCCTCCCTCTTATTTCGCTCTTCTTTTCTCAGCTAAATCTGTAGCAAGCTGAAGTGTACGTTTCTTATTTAATGGATAAAGGAAAACCAACATCAAGAAAATCACTAGCAACACAACCGCTGGCACTAACGTCGCAAGTGTATGAATTCCCTCTAGTGTGCTTTGCGCTTGATGCTGAACCCCTGACTGATAGCCAACAGCAGCAATAGCAAATCCACCAACCCCACCGGCAATTGCTTGACCGATTTTGCGGGCCATCGAATAGATTGAATAGACGGTTGCATCCTCACGTAAGCCCGTTAGATATTCATGATAATCAATGACATCTGTTACAAAGGCCCAAATAACTAAGTTAAACAATCCATAACCAAACATCGCGATGGCCAAAATCCCGATAAATAGCGTTTCAGACGCGCTTGGTAGGAAGTATAAGACTCCATATACAACGGCTGCTAATAACAAACCGCCAGCTGCCACTTCTTTTTTCCCAAATTTTCCTACTAGTGGTTTAATCAACGGTAATCCAACAAAGACGGCAACAGATTGAAGAAGGCCGACAATACTTAATGCCTTTGCATTGCCAAAATAATCTTTAAATAAGTAAACGTTTACAGCGCCAATTAACATAAAGCAAACCATAAATGTTAAGGAAGCAATTAGAATCCAGATTAGTGGTTTATTTTTCAAAAGGCCTTTCATTGTCTGCCCAATATTAGATTTATCTTTCGTTGATTCAGGCATCACAATCCGTTCAACCGACATTTTATAGCAGGCAATATAACAAGCCAATGATAGAATACCAAATAAGATGGCCCCGAAGAAGAAGCGGTCAGCATCTGCTTTATTGTTAACAAACAGAATCATCGGACCCACTACGTTAATGATTAATCCGGCCATGTTAGCTCCAAGAGTCCGGAAGCTTGATAAAGACGTACGTTCAACAGGATCACTGGTAATAACAGAAGCCATCGAACCATAGGGAATATTGACCGTACTATATAAGGTTCCCCATAAAATATAGGTAACAAAGGCATATGCCTCGTAAAATCCGTGGGACATTCCCGGAATATGCAAAAACATTAGCGCGCCTGTAATCACAAGCGGAAATGACATTCTAAAAATCCATGGTCTAAACTTACCATTTTTTCCTGATTTTCTTGTATCAATAAAGCGACCCCATGCAATGTCCGCTACAGCATCCCAAATCCGTGCAACTAAGAAAAGAGTTCCAACAAATGCAGGGTTCAGTCCATAAACGTCTGTATAATAAACCATTAAAAATGAGGCAACTAGGATAAAAAAGAAATCGTTTCCAAAATCACCAAACAAATAGCCTATTTTATCCTTCATGCCAAAAGGACGACTCGCTTTCCCACCTTTATTTGGAGCAGAAGTATCAGTTAACTTTCGTGCTGCTTGACTCATTTGTATCTCCCCCACTTTTTTAAATTATTATTTGTTAGGAGCTTTAATTGAATACCATAAGGCTTGAAAGAGCTTCACGCTGAAGCATATTCTCCAGCTACTAAAATTGTCAATGGAAGCCTTTTCAAAAAATGTCATTCAACTCAAGTTTTGGTTACATTCAGTAATTAATTTGTTTAATGAACTAACAAATTAACTGTGTACATACTATATCATCCCTTTCTTCTTTCCGTCAATAGATTTTTTGAAAGCGCTTAAACTATCCAGCAGGAGAAAAAATTACATGGTACGATTGATAATTGGGATAAACTAAAGTACGACTATAATGAACAGGATCGGCATGCTTGGAGCTACATCCAGCATGATGAAGCACGCTGAAAAAACCAATAAAGGAGAAAAAAACATGTTGAAGGAAGAGTATGAACATTTATTAAAAAAATCGATTAAGGTGGCACCAGATTGGTTAAAGAAGGATGTAGAAAACATGGTGAACAAGGAGCCTCATGCGGGCATCAGCTATCTGATTTCAGAATTGCATCACACCTATACCTTTAGCATCAGACATATTTTATCAGCAAGCCATCTTTCCAGTGAGTGGTCGCAGGTTTCAAGAGAACGTTTGAACTTTATTGATAATAACATTGATGTTATCGTGGCCCTTTTCCATGAAGAAAAGAAAAATCGACAAGCCAACTAGACATGTACTGTTCACTAAGGGACTGATACATTGTTGTATGTGTTCTTTTTCTTCGCGGATACTTAACCTGTTGGTACAGCTCATCCCGCGACCTAACCATACTTAAAAAACTCAGACCTTGTCTGAGTTCTTTTGGTAAACCTAATTTTTACGTCCATTTCAAGGAGCTGTACTCACCATGCGGGTGGTTTTCTGACTTGAATTTTCGATATTCCCTTTCTAGTATTCCAAGTGGTAATTCATACAGCTGTTGACCGTCAATTTTAAACACATGAAAGATAAAAAGTTTATTAATTAATTTTTCCCGTCTTTGTTCTACACTATTTCTCATTTGATACACTCCCTTTACTCTTTTTTTCTCACATTCTAGCAGTCTATTTAAGTAATCCGATTGATTTTATATGTTTTTATTTTGTTACCCTTATTTTAAAACATATAATTCCTACCTGTCAAGTAAGGTTTTGAAAAATAGGTGTCAGCACCACCCAAATCATGGACGGTGCTGACACCTTAAGAAAATGATTATGAGGACCCAATTTAAAAGGATTGAACGTTATTTCGTCCTGCCTTTTTCGCCTTATATAAAGCCTTGTCTGCCATTGAAACAAGATCCATAGAGGATGAAAACAATGTCGGTATCATGGTTGCCGTTCCTACACTGACGGTGACCCATGAAAGAATTTCTGAACCTGGATGGGGAATATACATTTTTTCAACAGTTTGGCGAATTTTCTCCCCGACTATGTTGGCTCCAGCTTGGTCTGTCTCAGGTAAAATGACACAAAACTCTTCCCCGCCATAGCGGCATAGGATATCTGTGGATCGTCCCAAGGTTTCTTTGACAGCCGCTGCAATCTGTTTGAGGCAGCGATCCCCGCCTTGATGCCCATATGTATCGTTATAGGCCTTGAAGTAGTCGATATCCAGCATGATCAATGATAGACAGGAAGCATTACGACGGCCCCGAATCCATTCCATTTCCAGCCTCTCGTCAAATGCCCGGCGATTCGCTACACCGGTCAGTCCATCTATCGTGGTCAGACGCTTTAAAATTTCATTAGCTTCCTTCAGCTTTTGTTCATCCATTTTTCTTTTATTTATATTACGTGAGACTGCCACAAGCTTTTGTTCCCCCGAATGGATTTCATTTAATAATGTACAGGAACACTCTAGCCACACATATTCCCCATCCTTTCGGCGAATACGGTAGGAAAAGACAATATCCCCTGTCTCAAATAACAGTTGAAACTGCGCCATTGCCAGTTCCTGATCCTCTGGATGTACAAAGTCAAAGGACGATTTCCCTATTAACTCTTCCACATCATACTGCAGTATGTCCTTGCAGGCAGGCGAAGCATAGATGTAGTCTCCATTCACATCATGCATGGTAATTAAATCACTTGAATATTCGGTAAGCAGTCGGAATAGCTCCTCGCTTTCCTTCAAATTCTCTTCGTATTCCTTTCGCTGTGTGATGTCATTCAATGTACCCAATGTCCCGATGATTTCACCCTGAACAGTAACCATCGCACGTGTGAATACCTCCACCCAGCAAAGGCCATCCTCCTTTGTCACATATCGTACTTCTTCTCGAACATGTTCTTTTTTTCCAACAATGATGGACTGAAATTGCTCGAAATACCGTTCCCTGTCCTTCTCATGTACATACATATGATAAGGAGTTCCAATGCTTTCCTCCATTGTATATCCTGTCATGCTCTCCCATGCTGGATTTAAGAAGGTCCATTGTCCCTGTAAATCTGTTTGAAAGATGACCTCCTTGACATTTTCTACCACGGAACGATATTGGATCTGTGATTTATTCAGCTCTCGTTCCATTTCCTTTCTTTCTGAAATGTCCTGGATAATCACTTGAAATGCAGGCTTATCACTGTACACAATAGGAGTGGCTGACACCTCGACATCAATTACGGAACCATCTAGAGTGACATATTTTTCTTCTATCGTTCCAACCAGTAGGTTCTTTTCTAACAGCTCAATTCTTTCCTTCACGATTTCATGAAAGTCTGGGTGAATATACTGAGTAATATGTAACTTCAATACTTCATCAGCTGAGTCTGCCTTTATCATGCTTGTAAAGCGAGGGTTTGCATACACAATTTTGCCATCCTGATGAACGACAATGGCATTTGGAGAGTGTTCAACCAACGCACGATAGCGCTCCTCACTCTGTCTTAATCCCTTTTCGATTCGCTTCTGTTCTGTTACGTCCTTTGCCATAACATAAACCCCTATCATCGCTCCATCCACAATCATTGGAATGGAGGTTACGCTCACAATGGCTGTATCTCCATGTTTCTTCTGAATCGAAACAATTAATGGTTCTTTATCGATTCCTAGCAGTGTTTTTTCAAATGAATCCATTGCTTTTTCCAAGTCTTCTTCAACAACTATGGAATGAAAGGACATTCTCAAAAATTCTTCCTCAGAATATCCAGTGATTCTTGTACAGCTTTCATTGATAATGGTAAAATTCCCTTCAAGGTCAACGCCAAACACTGCATCTGGGTTATACTTAATCAATGATTGATATTGGACTTCATTTCTCCTTATCGCTTCTTCCATTTTTTTACGTTGTGTCATATCTGAAAGGAAGACCTGAATCGCCTTTTTTCCATCAAGGTCAATGGGTACGGAGGATAGCCTGACTACTATTTCATTCCCTTTTGTATCGAGTATTTTGATATCATAGGGCTCTAAATGTTGATTTTCAGTGATTGTTTGTGAAATTCGCTGAAATACCTTCTCTACATCATCCATATGTATAAAGTCTGAAATGTCTTGTCCAATCAGCTCTGTATAGCTGTTTGCTCCCATTAATTTTACTCCTGCTTCATTAATATAAACGAGCCTGCCATCGGAATGAATGGCCATTGGTTCAGGAGAGTATTGGACCAAATTTCGATATTTCTCTTCACTTGCCTTAAGCTTCTCATGAAGCTCCTTTTGTTCTGTAATATCCTTTACCTGTGTAATAAAGTACAATGGAGTATCGTCATCATCCTTCACGAGTGAAACAGTCAATAGCCCCCATACAATCGATCCGGTTTTTTGTCTATAACGTTTGATCAGTTCATAATACTCTATTTCGCCATGTAACAACCTCTTGCGATTACGAAGATCCAGTTCTATATCATCATGATGTGTTATTTCCTGAAATGTCATGTTTTCAAGCTCTATTTTAGAATAGCCGAGACCTTTGCATAAGGAAGAGTTAACCTTCATCATTTTTCCATCAAACGATACAATAGCCATTCCAATAGCAGAAAAATTAAACACATTCATAAAAAGGTCGTTAGCTGAGATTCCCTTCATATAAAATCTTCTCCTTACTACCTCTACAGTCCGCAAATCTTTAAGTATTTGGAGATTTAGAAATACTATCATTTTCCATTTATTATAATCGTACTACTATTCGTTCACAATAGCCTGTTTTTTTTACATAAATAGAAGAATGGGTCATCCACATCCCATGTTAACAGGCTTCCCTGCTGCAGCTAGCAAACCCTCTTATACACGGGAAAAAGGCCACCGACTATTCAATGACCTTCGTTTCCTCGTCATAATCTTGGAATCTAATTTTCCTTCCATACCCTTAACACATAGCCTCCGCATCCGCATTGATCAATGAAACGGGTTTTGATTCTATCCTTAAAATGGTCTTGAAGGATATCTGTTAAATAGTTATCAGGATTCCCAAAACCCTCAGGCGTCACGATGTTCACATAATATCCTTTTGCAGTGTTCCTTACCGCTTCCATTGCATCCTTTACAATCAGGACTACATTCTTCTCATACTCTTCATGCTCAAAAGAAATCGACCAATTCCTATCCATAAACCGAATCACCCCTTTTCTTCATCATACACAAGTAGAAATTACATTGGAGTGACATACATCAAACCAAGGGGACGGGTTCCGTGGTTTTTCGATTAAACCAAGGGGACGGGTTCCGTGGTTTTTCGATTAAACCAAGGGGACGGGTTCCGTGGCCCTTCTCCAAAATGGGTATAGAACCATGATCCAACGCCAAAACCTTCCACCGTAATTTTGATTATCTTCTTCAGGATATTGAGAACAAAAATAGGGTCACAGATTTCACAGAAATTATCTGTTCGCCTGTGCCCTAGGTTTTTCGATTTTATTAGACCGCGCTGGTTTTCTTCCCCTTACTTGTTGCCGCTGCATCTTCTTTGTTAATGGGATCCCCGTACAATTGATTAATTTCTTTAGCTAATTCATCTAAAAATTCATCGGATAAAATGGGTCTTTTTTTCTTGCCCATGGAAACTCTCCTTTGATATCCATTTTTAAAAAAATGAATCAAGCTTTATTACTATTTCCCTTTACCAATATTTCAATCTTTATAGCTAAAATTTATTTACTTTATGCAGATTCCAGGAGATTAGGCACATTATTTAGTGATGTTTTCATTTTCTTTTTTTGAGAGATATCTGTCTATTAGGGAATCATATATCCTAATGAACTTGATTAGGCGGTGAGTAATCCATGATTTTATCTTTAAAAAGGTTCTTAATTGGCAGACCTTTGAAAACGACTGAAGCAGGCGAACAGAAACTTACTAAAGCGAAGGCCTTAGCAATCCTTTCATCTGATGCCTTATCATCAGTCGCCTATGGACCTGAACAAATTTTAATCGTATTAGTTACGATAGGTGCAGCAGCTTTTTGGTATTCCATTCCAATCGCAATCGGTGTCTTAATTCTTTTATCCGCTCTGATTTTGTCCTATAGACAAATCATCTTTGCTTATCCTCAAGGAGGCGGAGCCTATGTGGTTTCGAAGAGTAATCTAGGAATAAATCCGGGCTTAATTGCGGGTGGTTCTCTATTGGTAGACTATATTTTAACGGTTGCCGTGAGTGTTTCCGCTGGTACGGATGCCATCACATCCGCCTTCCCTGCATTGCATGGATTTAATGTGCAAATTGCCATTGTATTTGTGATTTTCCTTACGATTTTAAATTTAAGAGGTGTAACGGAGTCGGCATCTGTTTTAGCTTACCCCGTATACCTATTCGTGTTAGCCCTGTTTATTTTGATTGGAGTGGGTCTCTATCGGATTCTGACTGGTGGAGTTTCACCTGAATTACACACTCCAATAGGAACACCTGTGGCGGGAATCAGCTTATTCCTTTTGCTAAGGGCCTTTGCTTCAGGAAGCTCGGCTTTAACAGGGGTTGAAGCGATATCAAATGCGATTCCCAACTTTAAAGACCCTGCGCCGAACAATGCTGCGAAAACATTAATGATGATGGGGGCCCTGCTAGCGATTCTGCTTTCTGGCATTGTCATTTTAGCCTACAATTACGGCATTACGCCAAGGGCTGAGGTAACCGTTGTCTCTCAAATTGCGGAGGCAACCTTCGGACGGTCCTATATGTATTTCTTTATTCAGGCAACCACTGCATTAATCTTAATTCTTGCTGCAAACACTGGTTATTCTGCGTTTCCATTACTTGCTGTGAATCTTGCAAAGGACAAGTTTATTCCTCGGATGTTTCTTAGTAGAGGGGACCGATTAGGATACTCAAACGGCATCATCATCCTGGGATTTGCTTCAATCCTATTAATCCTTGCCTTTTTGGCAGAAACAGAGCATCTAATTCCATTGTATGCGGTTGGAGTGTTTGTACCCTTTACGTTGTCCCAAACTGGGATGATGGTCAAATGGTATCGTGAAAAACCTGAAGGATGGCTTCCAAAATTCATTATTAATACAATAGGCGCCTTCATTAGCTTAATGGTGACCCTCATTTTCTTTATTACAAAATTTTCGCAGGTTTGGTCAATCTTAATTTTTGTCCCGATTATCGTTTTTGTTTTCCACCGAATTCGAAAGCATTATGAGGATGTAGGTAACCAGCTCAGGATTCAAACCTGCGAAGCATCTATGCCTATCGAGGGAAACGTGATTATCGTTCCAGTTGCTGGTATAACAACGGTTGTGGAGAATACGTTAAAGTATGCCAAAGGCCTTTCCCCAGACCAAATTATCGCGGTTTATGTTGCTTTTGAAAGAGAGGACGAGAAAAAATTAGAAGAAAAATGGAAAAAGTGGCAGCCTGATGTAAGACTAGTGACCCTGCACTCTCATTACAGAAGCATCATTAAACCACTTACTAAGTTTATTGACACAGTCGAACATAAAGCCGGTGAAGCGAATCACCAGGTCACAGTCGTCATTCCACAATTTATACCGAAGAAGGGCTGGCACAATATTCTTCACAATCAATCAGGTATCATGATTCGCACCCTATTGATGCTGCGAAGAAATGTGGTCATTTCAACCGTACCTTATCATTTAATAAAATGAGCCGCGGGATGAGCCACAGGTAAGCCGCGGGGACGGGTTCCGTGGCTCGATTGGGTCCGGGAGCCGTGGGAACGGGTCCCTTGGCTCGCACCGCGGGGGCAGCACCCCTTCTCAGCACCATGGAACCCGTCCCCAAGGCTCGACCCCCATAAACTGGAAAGTGTTATTGAGATAGAATGATGGAAAGCTACATACGAAGGATCGTTTTTTGGAGAAGGTGAGAGTTAGCATATGGAAACTAGTGGATTATCTAAGATTGAGGAGCTGGCACTTAAGAAGCTGGCGATTTTCGATAACAGCTTTATTCGTTATCTCGCAAGAGCCATGCTGGCCAGTATGTTTATTGGCTTTGGAGTGATTGTCGCTTTTAAAACAGGAAATTATTTTTATTTGGAGCATTCCCCTCTCGCCTATCCCATGGCTGCTATCACTTTCGGTGTAGCCATCATTCTTATTGCCTATGGCGGAGGTGATTTGTTCACGGGAAATACGTTTTACTATACCTATGCAGCGCTAGACAAGAAAATGAAATGGTCCAAGGTGATCATCCTCTGGATATCCAGCTATCTCGGAAATCTTATAGGTGCAGCCGTCTTTGCTGGATTTATTTTCATGACAGGACTGTTCGCAGATGTTTCCGTGAATGGCTTCCTTCTCAGTGTGGTAGAAAAGAAAATGCAGGTTCCCCAAATGGAACTTCTGTTTCGGGGAATATTGTGTAACTGGCTGGTGTGTTTGGCTTTCTTTATTCCGATGTTTTTTCAAGAAAATGGAGCGAAGATGTTCGCGATGATGTTATTTGTCTTCTGCTTTTTCATCTCCGGTTACGAACATAGCATTGCGAATATGTGTACATTCGCGATTGCACTGGTTGTAGACCATCCTGATACGATTTCATGGAAGGGTGTTATACATAATTTGGTCCCTGTCACCATTGGAAATTTAATTGGCGGAGGCTTCCTGATGGCTGTCATGTACTACTATGTCAACAAGCCGTTCCTAGAAGACTAAAAAAGAGATTTGACTAACAAGGAGTGTTTTTTATGAATAAAAGAAAAATTGTTGTGATTGGTACAGGTGCTGTTGGTTCAACTACGGCCTATACATTGCTTTTAAGACATCGAATGGATGAACTGGTTCTCATTGATGCCAATGTGGATAAAGCGATTGGAGATGCACTGGACATGAACCATGGGATGCCATTTATTGGCCGGACCCAGGTATGGGCTGGATCATATAAGGATTGCGAGGGTGCAGATATCATTATTATTACAGCCGGATCTGCGCAAAAGCCTGGAGAAACACGGGTAGAATTGCTAAAGCGCAATATTGGAATTTATGATAGCATCATCGGCGAGGTATTAAAATACAATCAGGATGGTATTTTGTTAATTGCCACAAACCCAGTCGATATTATGAGTTATTTCTCTTGGAAAAAATCCGGCTGGCCGGTGGAGCGAATCATCGGGTCTGGTACTTTGTTGGACAGTGCTCGCTTCCGCTATCTGATTGGCCAAAACCTGAATATCGATCCCCGTAGCGTACATGCCCATATCATCGGTGAACACGGTGATTCGGAGCTTCCATTGTGGAGCCTTGCAAATGTTGCCGGCACTGAATTAGAGATGGATGAACGTACGAAAGAATACATTTTTACTAATACAAGAGATGCTGCCTACCAGATTATTAATACAAAGGGATCTACCTATTATGCCATTGCCTTAGCGATCGATCGGATCTGCACGGCCATTCTAAAGGATGAAGGAGCTGTGCTGAATATCTCAACACTTCTAACAGATTATCATGGTATTTCAGATGTATATCTCGGAGTCCCATCCATTGTCGACCGCTCCGGAGTTCGAGAGGTCCTACAATTAGACATATCAGAAGAGGAAAAAGAACTGCTCCAACAATCTGCGAACAAAATAAAAGACCTGATTGCCTCAATTGAAACTGCTTAAGGTTTCGGTGTAGGGCACCTTGATACAACGGCATTGCTAATGACGCTGGAACAAGGTGCCTTTTCTAAAGATAGAGCAGCTTCGGACAGACTTCCTTGGCTTTCCTACTATTTCTGTCTAAAGATAGGGACTCTTCTGACAGACTTCCTGTGCTATCCCACTATTTCTGTCTCAAGACAGGCCACCTTCTGACAGACTTCCTTGGCTTTCATACCATTTCTGTCTTAAGACAGAGACTCTTCTGACAGACTTCCTTGGCTTTCATACCATTTCTGTCTTAAGACAGAGACTCTTCTGACAGACTTCCTTGGCTTTCACACCATTTCTGTCTTAAGACAGGGACTATTCTGACAGACTTCCTTGGCTTTCACACCATTTCTGTCTTAAGACAGGGACTCTTCTGACAGATTCCCTTGAACTTCACACTATTTCTGTCTTAAGACAGGGACTCTTCTGACAGATTCCCTTGGCTTTCCTACTATTTCTGTCTCAAGACAGATCCCCTTCGGACAGACTTCCTGTGCTATCCCACTATTTCTGTCTCAAGACAGGCCACCTTCTGACAGACTTCCTTGGCTTTCATACCATTTCTGTCTTAAGACAGAGACTCTTCTGACAGACTTCCTTGGCTTTCACATTATTTCTGTCTAAAGACAAGGACTCTTCTGACAGACTCCCTTGGCTTTCCCACTATTTCTGTCTTAAGACAGGAACCCCTCTGACAGACTGCCTTGTTTTTCCACTATTTCTGTCTAAAGACAGGGACTCTTCTGACAGACTCCCTTGGCTTTCACACTATTTCTGTCTTAAGACAGGGACTATTCTGACAGACTGTTTTGGCTTTCCACTAATTCTGACTAAAGAAATACACTACGCTTGTCCAAAGCACGAAATCGGATACCCGCCGTATACTAACTACCTTTTAGAATTTGATATTTTTTAACAATCTATAGCTGTCCTATGTTTGCTAATAAATTTTGCATAAATCCTCTATTATTAAGAATACTATTACTTGTATTTACAATTGTAGCTGCAAGTGAGGATAGCCTAATGATAATCAAGCAACAAATGGTACTAGTCATAAGAGCGTTGTATTTTTGTATGGCGGAACAGTGGTCGGAGTTAGGGAAAAAGCATAATATTTCCCCTGCTCAGCAGCATATTTTATTTTTACTTTCCGTGAACCCTTCACTTACTCCAACCCAAATTAGCCAGCTGGGCTGCTGGCATATTTCAACTGTCACAAGACTGCTCAAGCCTTTGGAAAATAATGGTCTCATTTCAATTTCTCCTGATACCATCCAGCGTAAATGTAAAAAGGTCTCTATATCCGAAGAAGGGAAAAAACTGATAACTCATGTACTTCAATCCGCTCAGCAATTAGAACACTTTCCTTTTCCTATGGATCATTTGTCAGAGACTGAAATAGTTAATTTTTTGGAATGCGGGCATAGGATTCTAGAGGTGCTTAAAGGCAAAGATTTTTACAAAAAGGTGATTAATGCACAGGTTGAAGGTTTTGATTACCAAGGCTCTTAGGGACAAAAAACGAAAAACAGAGCCGCCATAGCGTTACTCTGTCTTTAGTCAAGTAGATGATTACAAGAGATCCTCTAACCTTGAATGGTAAAAGCAATCTACAATGGCATCGAATCTCCGTGAAAATGGATGCTTGCTTTTGATTGGCACCTTGAATTTTTTTATAAAAAATACGATTGAACAAAATGAAATAAAGCACGTTACCACTGGCCTTTTCGAAAAAAGTAAGCTGTATAAATACATCATTAAGTAAAGGACGCCTGACCAAAAAATGTTCCAGCCGTGTTTATATTGAATCATTCTTTGCTTATGTGCGATGTATTCAACGATACTAGAGAAGAAAACCCATTTAATTAGATAACCCAGCTGCATGAACCCTGTCTTTGAACTTTTTGAAAGAAATAAAAGGACAAGTAACGGAGTCACAATGAAAATATGAATAATCCGTAATAATCGCCAATTGAAATGATTGGGAGTAAATTCCCAAACAAGATGTCTTTTACATAATTTGTAATAAATAGCATTTATTATGGATGCATAGCCCAACGATTTGTAATATTTCGGAATGTCACGCCACGTCTTCCCTTTGATATTTAACACTAACACCAATACCATTAAAAAAAGATGCTTCCATTTCATCACATGTATTTTACTCATAACAAATCCACCTAAATTACTTTTACTAGTAGTGTGAGTTATATTTTACAAAATATGTATTTCAATCACGAGGACGGGTCCCGCGGCACATCTTTCCCCGAGCCACGGAACCCGTCCCTGTGGTTCTCCGGAAGCAAGAGAACCGTCCCTCTGCGCTTATTATGCTGGTGCTAATTCACTTTCTGTTACCCATTTATGATTCGTGACCTTTTTTCCATCAGGTGTGGTGTAATCAACCATGTAAACGGTTGTTTGTTCTGCCGAATCGATTGTCAGTGTTGTATCAGCCATACCGTCCAAATGAGCTGATGCTGTTTTTGCTTCTGCACCAGGCTTTAATGGCGCTTGGCCTGGATCGATTAATTCTTCATGGATAATCCATTTATGATTCTCAACCCGCTCCCCGCCCGTTGTGGGTGTATAGGAAACAGTGTAAACAGTTGTATCATAGGCACCTGTAATGGTGGCTTCAGCGCCCATCATTCCCTGCATATGATCAGATTGAATGATTGCTTTACTTCCAACCGGATATGTAGGATTTTCAGCTGCCTTTAATCCTTCTGGAACCTCACTTGATCCAGAATGATCCATTCCAGCATGGTCCATTTCATCCATGTCTTCATTGCTAGTATCTTTCGTTTCTTTCGTTACAGCTTCTTGATCATTTTTTTCGTCATTCATCTGCTGTGCATCCTCATTCGCATTTGAACATGCTCCTAAAAATAATAAAACCGAAGCAAGCAGCGTAAAAAGTATAGCGTTTCTGTGTGCTAGTTTCATTCTCCCATTCCTCCTTTTTTTGAACAGTAGAAGTATATCCAAAAAGTTTGCAGAATTTGTGCATAAACCCATTCGCACCTTGCAAAAGGTTTAAAGGAAAGAGCCTCGGGGACGGGTACGTTGGCTTGTTTGGTCTGCGGGGTTACCAACGAAAAAGAAATTCTCATTACCTACATAATGAATAACTTAAGTTCCTCGAATTTACTAGTCCTTGAATAAAACAAAAAAACATGGATTTTCCATGCTTTTTGTATGTTACCTCTATTATACTGTGGTATCTATATCCTACCCCTAAACAGTTAAAAGAAGAGACAAGTTACGCATAGAGTAAATCCTGTGGCTCAAACTATAGCACCTATAAAATACAGCTCCACGGGCATCAGGTGAAGGTCTTGTTTCCCTTTTCCCGTATAAGTACAGCTCCACGGGCATCAGATGGAGCTCTTGTTTCCCTTTTTCAGTTTGAATACTGCACCACGGGCATCAGGAGAAGGTCTTGTTTCCCTTTTTCCGTTTGAATACTGCTCCACGGGCATCAGATGGAGCTCTTGTTTCCCTTTTCCCTTATAAGTACAACTCCACGGGCATCAGATGGAGCTCTTGTTTCCCTTTTTCCTTATAAGTACAGCTCCACGGGCATCAGATGGAGCTCTTGTTTCCCTTTTTCAGCTTGAGTACAACTCCACGGGCATCAGATGGAGCTCTTGTTTCCCTTTTCCCTTACAAGTACAGCTCCACGGGCATCAGATGAGTGTCTTGTTTCCCTTTTTCAGCTTGAGTACAACTCCACGGGCATCAGATGGAGCTCTTGTTTCCCTTTTCTCATATAAGTACAGCTCTACAGGCATCAGATGGAGCTCTTGTTTCCCTTTTCCCTTAAAAGTACAGCTCCACGGGCACCAGATGAGGTCCTTGATTCCCTTTTTCTACTACGATGAATTCCAGTAGCCTATTCCCCTTTTCACAGTTTATTTTGGAAAACATCAACAGGTTTTCATGCGTAATACCTAAATAAAATTGTAAACAAAGAGTTCCGTACCCGTGGTTCCCAAACCAATGAACCCGTCCCCGCGGTCCTCTCCCCTCCTTACATCATGGCTTCAATTAAGATAATTTCATCCATTGCCGTAAGTGCCCCTTTGAATATCGTGTCAAATTCATCCATCGTTCTAGCCTTCATCCCCTTAATTCCGAAGCTCGCTGCTAGCTGAACAAAATCAGGGTTCTCGAAGGTTACGCCGTAGCTTTCTCCGAACAGCTTGTTCATTTGCTGGACCTCTAGCTTCAGCTTGGAATCATTTAGAACAATAATAATAAAAGTAAGGCCCAGCCGTTTGGCCGTCTCGATTTCAGCAATATTCATTAATGCCCCGCCATCGCCGGTGATACAAATAACAGGATCCTGCGGGCAAGCGAGTTTCGCACCGATGGATCCAGGAATGGCGATTCCCATTGATGCCAGCCCGTTTGAGACGATAAGCCGGTTTGGCCTTTGCGGCTGATACGTTCTAGCAATCGATACCTTATGGGCACCCACATCTGATACAACAATCGTGTTGTCCTCTGCTATTTTTTCAATAGAATGAAGAATCTCCTCGATTGTAAAATGCTTATTTTGCGACGTTTCGGGCTGACTAGAGATTAGCTGATATTCCTTCATGATTCTTTCCCTGAGGTTCCCGAATGGAGCCCACGATTTGGCAGGGAGCCCCGATTGATTTAAGGATTCAAGGATTTTCTTCATGCTGCCAACGCATTCCACTTCAACTGGATAGTACTCATTAACCTCTGCAGACAATGTATCAATATGTAACACAGGTAGTTTCTTTTTGTTCCAATGCTTTGGAAGCTTCTCCACAAAATCGTAACCAATTGTTATGAGTAAATCAGCTTCTTCGAGACCGGGCAGTACCTCATCATTTTCATTAAATCCAAACGTAAAATAATTGGAAGGATGCTCTTTTTCTAAAATCCCCTTTGCCATAAAGCTGTGAGTAACAGGTACTTTTAACGTATTGATAAAGGTCTGCAGCTCAGGAACGGCATCCTGTCTTACCACACCGTTCCCAATGACGATAAACGGTTTCTTTCGGTTTTGAATGAGGGTACAGGCAGCCTGTATCGTCTCCGCCGCAGCTACTGTTTCAGGCAACGGGGATACAGGCAATGGATGACCCGCGATGTCTTGCGTTAAAAAGTTCTCCGGCAGCACGACCGCAACCGAGCCTGGTTTCTCCATTTGCGCCAATCTGAACGCTTTCCGAATAACTGTCGGAACCGCCAGTGACTCTTTGATTTGAGTACTCCACTTAGTTACGGGTTCGCATAATGTAACGATATCTAGATATTGATGTGATTCGTCATGGTTCCGCTCCACGTCAGCCTGCCCCATTAAAGCAACCACTGGTGAATGATCGAGCTGCGCACTGGCGAGACCGGTTACCAGGTTTGTTGCCCCGGGACCTAACGTGGATAAACAAACACCCGCTTTTTTGGCTAACCTTCCATATACATCCGCCATAAAAGCAGCGCCTTGTTCATGCCTTACATTCACATATTGAATTTGGTTTGATTTGGAAAGCGATTCAGCGAGATCCAGCGTCTCTGTGCCAACGATTCCAAATACATACTCCACACCTTCTGCTTCTAAACATTTGATGATACAATCGGATACTTTCATAGTGCCTCCTTTAAGACTCAATCAAGAACACGATACTCGTTCTAGTTCTTCAAGAAATGTACCTTTCACTATTAGTTTGATGTAATAGAGGAGAGTTATTCGATTTAACCTCTCTCACTTTCCACCTTTGAAAAAAGAGAACCTCCCCTTTGTTTCCATAGAATTTTTGCATAAATGGTCCATTTTTTAGAATACTATTACTTGTATCTGCAAGTGAAACTGGCGAAAATCTCGTTTTACTTAATAGAGTTTGGTAAAAAAATACAGAGCAACCACAAGGGTTACTCCGTCTTTAGTAAACAGCATCATACTATATCCTCTAGCTTTGAAAAATAAAAGCAATTAACAATGGAGTCTATCTTCCGTGAAAATGGATGTTTACTTTTGATTGGTACCTTAAATTTAAAAATGAAGAATATAATCGAACAAATGGTAAGAATACACGTAAGCCATGGTCTTTTCGTAAATAGGAAGCTATACACATACATCATCAAATAAAGCAAGCCCGACCAAAAAATATTCCACCCGTGCCTATATTGAATCAGTTTTTGCTTGTGTGAAATGTATTCAACCCCACTTGAGTATATAACCCATTTAACTAGATAACACATCCTCTTGTACAAGGTGTTTGGAAGTTTTGAAAGAAATAAAAGGACAAGCAATGGAGTCACAATCAAAATGTGAATTGTACGCAAGATTGTCCAATTGAAATTCAAGGGTGTAAAATCCCAAACCAGATGCCTTTTACACAATTTGTAATACAACGTATGTACGATCATGACATAGCATAACGTTTTATAATGCTTAGGAATGTCGCGCCAAGTCTTACCACCAACATTTAATCCTACTACCAGCAGCATTAAGGCGATATGCTTCCATCTCATCAATTGTTTTTTCCTCATGTTTATCCACCTGTATATATTTTTATCTATAGTTTTCGTTTCTCATTTACAAATTATGTATTTTATCATGACCGGCAGCTTCCCATTTTTTAGGGCATTGGCTATGCGCTTGAAATAAACTCTTTGTTTTAAAAAATAAAAGGCTAATTACCACATCAAACACTGGTAATTAGCCTCTGTATCTACTAGCCATTGTCTCTAAAGACTATAAAAATACTAATCTTACAAACAATACTGCCATCGTCAGCTAACCAAAATACTGAGCTTCACTACGAATAGAAATCTCAGCTCCTACGCTTTTAGATGCAATATGTATTCTATTTTTATATAAAAAGAGCAAACAAGCCTTCGTTAACACCTAAATTATACATATAATATAGACCAAAAATGGTACTAATGACTCCGGTTGCTATTCCTAATGTACCGCTTATATTCCCACGCTTTTTACTTAACACAAAAGGAATGCCAATAATGGTTGTAAAGAAAAGCATCCCAATAACGGTTCCCGCTCCAAAAATAAAGATATAAATGGCAGCTTCCCCTACGTTTTTAACGGTACTCATGGTTAATAGAACCATTGCACCGCTTCCTGCAAGACCATGTACTAAGCCAATCAACATGGATTTTACATAGGATGCCTTTTTATGCTCGTGCTGATGATCATGCTCGCCGCTATTTTGATGGGAATGAACATGTTTATGGAGCTCCCCATCATGCTGATGTTGATGGACATGGACATTTTTAAAGGAAATGATCGTTTTCACACCAAGATAAACAAGCATTATTCCTACTAAAAATTCTAACGACATCGCCAGCTTCTCTGGAATTTCGCCTTTCATCAGAATGACAATAATCCCGACAATAAATAAGGTTAGCGTATGACCGATTCCCCAGAATACACCTGCCAACGAAGAATGCCATAGCTTTTTGCTTTTACTAGCGATCGTGGATACGGCAATGACGTGATCTGGTTCTATCGCATGCTTGATTCCTAATATAAAACCCAGAGCTAAAATTGAGAAAAAGGTAACCTCCATCATGATTTCTCCCCCCACTTCTTGTTAAAACCCAGCAATTAACCTAATCGCTGGGTCCTACCACTAATATTTTCTTAAAAAGCTCGGTTTCTTATTAAAACATTCTTGACTAATCATATGATGGAAGTCCGAAAATATTCTCTCAATGTTTTGTGTCGTATTGGCAAATACACGTACCGTAAACCCTGGGATTGGAAGTAAGGATATCCCTATTTTACATTGCTTTGAATAAGTAGATGTCGTCTGGTATAAACGATCAAGAAACTCATGATTGATACTCTCATGTATAACAATCATCGAACCCAAATGGGAAAAGCCTTCCATTACCCCTAGGCTATTCATCCCCTGATTTGCTGGATTTAATTTGATATGATCATATACCACCAGTTCATCTTCCATATAGATTTCATTTAAAAGCTGAAGCACATCGTAGCTGAATTTTTCACCATTCGGTGACCATCCCGAGGTAATAATATCTGAGTAGAGCAGGGTACAGCCTTTTTCCATATGTATTACCGTTTTTTGCTTGTATCGTGCATCTTGATAACCAATTAGTGGGTCGGGAATATATTCTAAATAGCTGCCATCCTTCAAATGAAATTCTACCTCTTGATAGGCATGCTTCTGTGGTGTCTTATAGATTTTTGTTGCCCCTTGAGTCGTCAACGTGAGCTTCGCTTGTTTTTCTAATACTACCTTCATCTGATAGCGGTCACCGTCTAAATAGCCTCCGCCAGGGTTTAAAAGATAATAACAGGCTTGACCGGATTCATCATGATAGATGGGACGCATCACCTTAAATGCCCCTTGAAAATACACATTCTTTGCCACGGTCTTCCCATTTCTCTCTTCTGCACCTAAACGCAAAACGCCTGTCCAATCCTTCATCTTACGCCAATCCTTTTAAGAGTGCATCCTTCTTAATCCAGTCAATCACTTCATCAAGCCCTGTATGATCCTTTAAATTGGTAAAGACAAACGGTTTTTCGCCTCGGAATACCTTTGTATCGGATTCCATTACATCCAGACTTGCCCCAACGTGTGGTGCTAAATCGGTTTTATTAATGATAAATAGATCCGATTTGATCATTCCTTGTCCGCCTTTACGGGGGATTTTTTCCCCTTGGGCCACGTCGATAATATAGATGGAAAAGTCAACAAGCTCCGGGCTGAACGTAGCTGCCAGGTTATCTCCGCCGCTTTCCACAAAAATAAGCTCAACATCTGGATGCTTTGCCTTTAATTCATCAATGGCGGCAAAATTCATCGAGGCATCTTCACGGATAGCCGTATGCGGGCATCCGCCTGTTTCGACACCAATAATGCGATCTGCCGGAAGCACCCCATTATTCATTAAGAATTTCGCATCTTCTTTTGTATAAATGTCATTTGTCACAACGGCCATACTGATTTCATCCTGTAAATGACGCGTTAATTTTTCCACTAACATGGTTTTCCCTGCCCCAACAGGTCCTCCAACACCAATCTTAATTGGATCCATCACAAACACTTCCTTTTCTTATGACATAAAAATACGAATATTCACACGTTCATGTATCATTTGATATAATTCTAGGCCAGGTGAAACAATTCCAAAATCCTCTTCTTCTAGCCCTTGAATTTTTTCTGTTGCTTCTAGTAAAGCATCATGAAATTCCTGAATCGTCTTCTGCCCCGCGGTTTGCCCTAATGGAATCGCCCGAACCGCATTTTGCACAAGACTAGAGACGGTAGAATACAAATAATACAAAATAGTCGTTGACATGGGAACCTCTAAATGATGGCCTACCATTGTAAAAACAATCGCTGGGTGACCGAAGGATTGTTTATTTTTGATTCGCTCCCGATATGCTGAAAGAATCGGAAAATCATAAAGTGATTGCACGAGGTTTAGCATCCGTTCACCCATTCTTTGAGTGCCCTCTCGCGTTTCACGCGGTAAATTTTGAACCGTCAGCATGCGGTCTAATTTCCACACTTTTGCTAGATTTTTTTCCTCCAGTGCTTCATATACTAAGCGGGAAGCAAGCCCATCTGAATAGACGAGCTGCTCCTTTACATACGCATGGAGCCATTGTGAAAAAGTGGCTTGATCATGCACTTTATCCTCTTGAATATAGCTCTCAAGACCATACGAATGACTAAAGGCTCCTGTAGGGAAGTTTGAATCGCATAGCTGGAATAGCGATAGCATATTTTTATTCATGACTATGTCCAATATGGCGAAATGCCTGTTTTACCTTTCTTTCTTCCCGTTTGAAAGGAATTTGCAGTTCTTGAAGTAATTCTTCTACAAGATAATCATACTGAACAAGCATATCGTTATCCTCGAATTGAGCTGGCAGGTGACGATTCCCTAATTGATGAGCAATCGTTCCCATCTCCTTCAAGCTGCGCGGCTGGATCACTAATAAGTCATCTGAGAGAACATCCACCACGATTAAATTTTTTTCATCCATAAAGAGAACATCCCCAGCCATTAGATCCCGAGGTTGCTTTAAACGGATACCAATTTCCTTCCCATGATCCGTTGTTACCCGTTGGATCCGTTTCACTAAATGAGCGCTTTCCAGATACACTTTTTCAACATGGCGTCTAATAATTTCTTCTTTTTCCATTTCTTCCATATTTGTTACGATTTGTTCAACTATCATTATCCTCACCTCAAAATAGGAAATATCGTTGTCCCATTGGTACCCAGTCAACCGGGTCACATGTAATTAATTCTCCGTTTACTTTTACCTCATAGGTTTGCGGGTCAACCGTAATTTCAGGAGTTTCGGAATTCAATTTCATATCCTTCTTCGTTAATTTCCGAATGCCGCGAACCGGAAGAATGATTTTTTGCAAGCCAAGCTTTTCATGTACGTTGTTGTCAAAAGCAGTTTGAGAAATGAAGGTAATGTTTGTACTAGAAAGAGCTTTTCCATACTGACCATACATCGGACGAGAAATAACCGGCTGTGGTGTTGGAATAGATGCATTCGCATCTCCCATTAACCCTTCTACTACAAAGCCGCTTTTAATGACCATTTCAGGCTTTACACCGAAAAAGGCTGGATTCCAAATGACGAGATCGGCAATTTTCCCGACTTCAACCGACCCAACGTATTCTGAAATTCCATGTGTGATCGCAGGATTAATCGTATATTTAGCCACAAAACGCTTGGCCCGGTTATTATCAGAAAGTTCACGGTCACCTTGCAAAATGCCTCTTTGTTTTTTCATTTTGTCAGCTGTTTGCCATGCACGTAAAATGACTTCCCCAATCCGGCCCATTGCTTGTGCGTCCGAGCTCACCATGCTAAAAACACCCATATCTTGAAGAATATCCTCTGCCGCGATGGTTTCACGTCTAATCCGTGAATCGGCGAAAGCCAGGTCTTCAGGAATCGATGGATTTAAGTGATGACACACCATTAGCATATCTAAATGCTCGTCAATGGTATTAACCGTATAAGGTAATGTCGGATTCGTAGAGGATGGCAGGACATTCATGTATCCGGCAGATTTAATTAAATCGGGGGCATGACCGCCGCCTGCACCTTCCGTATGGTACATGTGAATGACACGATCCTTCAGTGCTGCCATTGTATTCTCTACAAAACCAGCTTCATTTAAGGTATCTGCATGCAGGGCAACCTGGACATCGTACTCTTCCGCTACACTTAGTGCATGGTCGATAGCTGATGGCGTGGCTCCCCAGTCTTCATGAACCTTCAATCCAATGGCACCGGCACGAACCTGTTCTTCAAGAGGTTCCTTCGAAGCCGCTTGTCCTTTTCCTGTAAACCCAACGTTAATCGGCAATCCTTCAGCCGCTTCAAGCATGCGATGCATATGCCATTCACCTGGAGTAACGGTTGTTGCTTTTGAACCAGCAGCAGGACCTGTTCCTCCTCCAATGACGGTAGTAAGACCTGAAGCTAGCGCGGTTCTCACCTGTTCCGGATTAATAAAGTGAACATGTGTGTCAATTCCTCCGGCAGTCACAATCATCCCTTCACCTGCGATAATTTCTGTGCCTGCGCCAATGATAATATCCACCTTATCCATGACTAGCGGGTTGCCGGCCTTTCCAATTCCGGCAATTTTCCCGTCACGAATGCCAATGTCCGCTTTATAAATACCCGTGTAATCTAAGATGATCGCATTTGTAATCACGACATCCGCCATTCCCTCGCCTCTCGTAATTAAAGGGTGCTGCCCCATGCCATCACGGATTACCTTTCCGCCGCCGAATACCACCTCATCACCATATGAGGTGTAGTCCTTCTCTACTTGAATGATAATGTCCGTATCTGCTAGACGAATCGAATCCCCTGTCGTTGGACCATACATTTGAGCGTACTGTTTTCTCGACATCTTGAAACTCATCGGTTAGCCCCCTTTTCTAATGAACCGTCCACTTTATTATTAAATCCATACACACGACGTTCACCAGCAAAAGGAACTAATTCAATTTCCTTCTCATCACCAGGCTCGAAACGAACAGCAGCCCCAGCAGGAATGTTTAGGCGTTTTCCGTATGCATCCTCTCGATTGAATTGAAGGGCTTCATTCACTTCGTAAAAATGAAAATGTGAACCTACCTGAACTGGACGGTCACCTGTATTGGTTACAGTTAGTTTATGAACCGTTCTTCCTTCATTACAAATGATGTCTTCCTCTTTCAAAAATAATTGTCCCGGTTCCATTTACCTATCTCCTATCGATTGTTATTTGACTGGACTATGTACAGTGACTAGCTTCGTTCCATCAGGAAAGGTTGCTTCTACCTGAATATCATCAAGCATTTCTGGAATTCCTTCCATCACATCTTCACGCGACAAAATAGTCGTTCCATATTCCATCAATTCGGCAACTGTTTTCCCATCCCGTGCCCCTTCTAAAACCTCATAGGTTATAATAGCAACCGCTTCTGGGTAGTTTAATTTTAACCCTCTTTCTTTCCGTCGTTTTGCAAGGTCTGCGGCAACCACAATCATGAGCTTATCTATCTCACGTGGTAATAATTGCATAGGTAATCCTCCTACTATTTTGGATAACTTTAATGTAATAATCTCACCATATAAAGCATGACCAAATACAAATTTTCTAATCAATGGTATACGGCAAAACCAAGCATTTTTTTATCATAAATGAGGTTCCACTTGGGGAATGTATTTTATGTAATAGTTTGATAATTAAACAAACTTTGGCTAAAGGAGCTCATTATGGGAACAGACCAACAAACATTAAAGGATGGAGAGTTTGTCAATTCATTACCATCAGTAAAGAATGGAGAGTTTGTCCATTTATTTACCGCATCGCTTAAAGGGATCTCTCAAGTCATCTTGATTGAAAATGCAATCAGCGGGCTTCTTATCCTGATAGCGATCACGATTGAATCCTACTATTTAGGCATCATTACACTTTTATCTGCCATCATTGGTACGTTAGTGGCGAAAGCGGGAGGGGCGGATGGACAGAGCATCAATCAGGGTTTACTAGGATATAATTCTGTGTTAACAGGGATGGCACTGGTTTTATTTTTGAGTGGTCCGTATAGGTGGATCATTGCTTTGGCCGGAGCAGCCATTGCCGCCGTTTTTACAGCGACCATGAATCATATGATGAAAAGAACAGAAATACCCACCCTTACCTTTCCTTATATTATTTTGACATGGTTTATCCTTCTTTCTACTTACAAATTAAACGGGATTCGGTTGAGTTCCGACCTAGTACCACAGGATTTAACACATTGGAAACTAAATATAGGAGGAGAAATTAATCTATTAAATGGAATATTGGATGGAATCGGACAGGTATTTTTTCTAGATAACCTGATTCCAGGAATCCTCATTTTTATTGCTGTATTTTTTGCAGGGATTAAGCTAGGAACGTATTCAGTCGTTGGCAGTGTCCTCGCTCTATTCGTTGCTTATTTTTTAGGAGGGGAGCATACGTTAATTGGTTTGGGACTTTATGGGTATAATGCAATCTTAACGATAATAGCCGTATCCTCCGTTTTTAAGGGGGAACCTAATCGATTTGCTCTCTTATCAGGAATCCTTGCTGCCTGCTTAACCGTGCCAATCACGGCAGGACTTAGCACCTTTCTTTTACCCTATGGGCTTCCTGCCTTAACCATGCCATTTGTGCTATGCACTTGGTTGGTTCTAAGCGCAAGAAAAATAATGCCTAACTTATAGGATGATTTTTATAAAAAATGAGAGACATGGCTATTGATCATGTCTCTCATTTTTTTGTTGTTTTACGGATTCTTGAATAATGATAATGAGTTATTGTTCTATGTTATTGCTCAATGATTCATGGATGGATGATTCAACTTCATCAATATGTTCATCCTCGTGAATATTTCTTGGTTGAGGATTAAACCATTGAACCTCTCCCTTATGATAAATACCAGAATATTCTTCACCTTTAATAGTTACCTTAAAATGATGACGTTCATGTACTTGATCCTCAAACAATTTTTTGACGTCCATATTGTCGGACATGAAAACACCCCTAAAAAGTTATTTTTACTTTTCTAATTATGTTCTCTTTTTATAAAAATAACCGTAGTATATTGATGTATTGAACATATGGGATTGATTGTGGGTTCTTTGTCTGCTATCTGATGAAGTGAGTGTTATTTTCCACAAGCCTAACGTTTGCCTAGATCACTTCTTTTAAAAATTGAATAAACGTACGTGCTTCAAACGTTTCTACTTTTGTGATCAAATACGTTAAGGATTGTGGCGGCAGGATTTTATCTGGCTTAATTTGAATCATGTTCTTTTTGTTTAGCTCATCCTCTACCATCGTTAAGGGTAAATAGGAAATCCCTAGCCCTTCCTCAATGAATTTCTTTGTTACTTCTACTTGATTCACGGTCATCGTTTTCACTTTGGGATATTGCCTTTTCACATCCATTAAAAGACGGTCCCAGTAGTCCGGATGGTTATAGGTAATCAGCCGGTATTTTTGCAGCATGGCTTTTTCGGAAGGCTCCCCGGTTCCTTCATTTGGGGCAACGAATACAACAGGTTCCTCATGCACAATCTCACTTTTGATCGTTGTTTGCACAGGCAGAATTCTAGTTAATCCAATATCCGCTTTTGATAAGCTGATTTCCTCCCCTATTTCATAGGAGTTCACAATGTTTATGGTCACTTCTATATCAGGATATGTATCAATAAACCGTCGAAGCAGTGAAGGAAGAAAGGAGGAGGCAATTTGTGGTGCAGCAGCAATGACCAGCTTTCGATTATATCCCTGCTTCCATGCTTCAAACTCACCCATCCCCTGTTCATAGTTATCTAGTATGCCTTTAGCAACGGGAAAGAATTTATAACCTGCCGGTGTCAGAGCTACTGTTTTTCCGATCCGATGAAATAATTCTGTTCCGAGATGCCCCTCAAGTCTTTTGATATGCTTGGTTATCGCAGGCTGCGTTAAAAAAAGCTCTTCCGAGGCCATTCGGAAATTCTCATACTCAGCGGCAATCAGAAAGGTTTTGAGCCATCTTATATCCATGAAATCCCCCTTAATTACATTTCGTTATTAATTATTGTATTTATTGTTATTTCTCATTATAAGGGTTAACAAATATAATGAAAAGTAACAGCAGGATGAAAAATAATTGAGGAGGGAACGAAAATGACAGATAACCACCGAATAATTGATCCTTGGAATGCAAACCTATATGACAACAAGCATGCATTTGTCTCAGCACTTGGATCGAATTTAATTGAGCTGCTTGCACCGCAAAAAGATGAGAGCATTCTTGACCTTGGCTGCGGAACAGGTGATTTGGCGGAAAAAATATCTGACCTTGGTGCCAGTGTAACCGGTGTGGATCAATCAGAGAATATGATCACTTCTGCTCGAAACAAATACCCTAATATCCAATTTTTCGTTCAAGATGCCCTACGTCTTGATTACAAACAGGAATTTGATGCTGTTTTTTCAAACGCCACACTTCACTGGGTAAAGCCTCCAAAACAAGCATTAATGGGTATTTTTAACGGATTAAAGCATGGCGGAAGATTTGTCGCCGAGTTTGGCGGGAAAGGTAATGTCAAAACCATCACAGATGAAATCATCCTTGGAATAAAAAGAAATGGATTTGAATATGATATGGAGCACTTTCCTTGGTATTACCCAAGCATTGGAGAATACACAGGCTTAATGGAAGAGACAGGCTTTGAGGTTGTCTTCGCCCAGCTTTTCGAAAGACTGACCATTTTAGAGGGAGAAAACGGATTAAGAAATTGGATTGAAATGTTTGGAAGCAGTTTATTTGAAGGGATATCAGAGACAGTTACACAGCAAATAATCACGGATGTGGAGCAACGATTGAAGGGCACGTTATTTAATCAGGAAACCAATAGCTGGACAGCTGATTATAAACGAATACGTGTGATGGGGATGAAAAAATAATGCGGAAATAAAGGTGACTGGGATCAAATGGTCCCTTTTTCCCTTTAAAGAAACAACAAAGTATTAGGCCATTATGGTTTCTGTGAGTTCAGAGGCGGAGAATTTCCGTCTATTGTAAAAAAGGATGCGTAAAAAGCAGTAATAAGCGGAGATATTCCGATAACCTATTGAAATAAGACAAAAATTAGAAGTATTTAATCATATAAACGGAAAAACTCCTTTTATTTTTAAGGAAATATGGGTATTTCCTAATTTAAGCGAAATTCTTCCGTTTATTTTTTAACCATCAAGGAAAGTAACTTCAAACGTCCATCAATTTCCCAATACCAAAAGCTAAGTTTTCAGACAAGATGTTCCTGACCCATTGGAATTCAGACTCTTTGCATTTGATAATTAAGATCACCTCAGTATTAAGCGCCTTCTTTTTAGCGATACGTTTCTTTGTCAATAAGTAGTCAATGATAAATCCTAAAATAGCACCAAACGCTAACCCAATGAGTCCCCAAATAATTGGTCCCCATTTCCACATAAACCCATAAGAAGTGCCTAAGACAGAGAATACCGTTGCCAATACGGCTGCTAAATCGAATAAGCTTAGTCCATCTGATCGATGGATCGTATCAAATAATTTCTTCTCCCCAGTGGTATTTTCAAGGGGAACAATCACAATGTCTTCTGTTAAAATCCCTATTTCCTCTAATTGAGTAATGGCCATTTCCAATGATGTGGAATATTCAAAAGATGAAATCACTTGCATTTCCTTCATTTTTCACAATCCTTTGAATGTAAAAGTATCCTTTTTGTCTGTTGATATTTTTTTTCTAAATACTGTTTTTGTTCCAGCTTGTAAACCTTGTTATATTCCACAGCAAGAATATAGGATTCATATACAGCAAAACAATAGATAGAAGGTAAAAATAAGCTCCATTGCGGGTCAAGAATCTGAGTTGCCTGCTGGAATTTGCCCATAAGCGTATAGTTGACAGCATCTAGAAAATGAGAAAAGTAAATAATCGTTGCAGTCCATGTAATGGCAAAAAAACCAGATGGAAGTCGATGAATATATAAGCTGCCTAGGCCTGGATATAGTAAGGACCATACTAAAGCTACTGCTGGCTTCCTTTTATTGATCAGATTAATTCCCCATGCATTCATTCTGAATGGAACGATGGCAGCACGTTCTCTTTTTGCTAAATGATAGTGATTATTTAAATCGACTGTTAATCGATAACTATCCCAAATACAAAAAATATAAACGGGAAGATAAATAATCAACAATCTAGTATCAAGGACTTCCTTCGCCTGTTCCATCTTCCCTGTGAAAGAGTACACGATTGCCAGATTAATTTTTGATTGTGTATTTATAATGATTTCCCAGAAAAAGAGAATAAACCCCTTTAAATAAAGTCCTAAATGTAAATGTCCAAACCCAGGAAAAGCAGCAGACCACCAGACCGTTACCCACGGGTTTCGTAAATGGATACAGTTTACGTTTAAGACGGAGGTATAATGATTGTATCGACGAACATTTTTTGTAGCCGCCTGATGTTCCAAACTATCACAGCTCCTAAGGGAATTTTTCACAAATCGAGGGACTCAGAGTTTTTATATATAGCCAAACACATAGGGGAAATTCAAGGCCGAATGATCTCCTTTTATAAAGAAGAAAATGCTATTCAGCAATCTTAAATTGATTTTATGTTTATAGTAAATGTGTATAGGATTAATCCGAGCAAAGTACATATACCTATGCCCATACTACCAACAGCCTTCTTTAAACAACTATTCAAGGATGTTGGTATCATTCCCTAAACAATACTTAATATACTTTGATAGTTAGGCACTGCACCACAATGAGGCCCTATTGTTGAAGACCATTTAAATGCCACTCTTCAACTACACCAACCTGATTGTTGAGTAAATTAGCTGTATTCCTGCGCCAACGAACCTGTCCCCATGGTCCATAAATGGGAAGTCTCCTAAGAAAGGATATGTTAATAAAGTGAAAACTGAAGTAGCTCTTGATAAATATTTAAATTTTCATAATATTGCATTGTAAAAACTAATAACATTAGTTAAAATAAAACTAACATTATTAGTTTTATGTAAATTCAAAGCTCCGAAAGGGGGATTTTATATGAGAATCATTCGTGAAAATACAATTGTTCAACTATCATTTATGCCCAGGCTATTTCCTGTTAATTGTTATTTCGTAGAGGAAGATGATGGATTGACGCTGATTGATGCTGCATTACCCTACAGTGTAAAAGGGATAGTAGATGCAGCTAAGAGGATTGGAAAGCCGATTACACAGATTGTACTCACCCATGCGCATGCTGATCATGTTGGAGCGCTTGATGCACTTAAAGAGGTATTGCCTAAAGTTCCTGTCTACATCTCCAAACGAGATGCAAAGATAATGGCTGGAGACCTCTCACTTAACGATAATGAGCCCAATTCCCCCATTCGAGGAGGTATTCCAAAAAACATAAAAACGAAACCAGATATATTACTTCAGGACAACGATCGGATTGGATCATTATTGGCTATTGCAACACCTGGTCATACTCCGGGTTCAATGGCATTTCTTGACACACGAAACGGGTCACTAATCGCCGGAGACGCTCTTCAGACGAGAGGTGGTATCGCGGTTTCTGGTAAGTTACAGCCCCTTTTCCCATTCCCTGCTATGGCCACTTGGAATAAAGAAGCCGCTCTAAAAAGCGCTCATAGATTGCTTACACACAATCCTACGTTACTAGCCGCTGGACATGGAAGAATGTTGAAAGATCCGGTAGAGATGATGGAAAAAGCGATTTCCGAAGCAGAACAACTACTGAATAAAAGCAAAAGGAGCTAATAGTATGTCACCAAGAGTAGGTTTGGATATAAATATGCTTTTACAAAATTCAGCTGAACTTGCTGATTCGCATGGACTGGATCATGTGACATTGGCAATGCTTGCAAATAAATTAGGGATTCGCTCCCCTTCGATTTACAACCATGTGAAAGGTTTAGATGATTTGCGTAATAAATTGGCCATTTACGGACTGAAAGAACTTACCGATGTCATCACCCATGCTGCTTTTGGCAGAGCCAAAGACGAAGCTGTATATGCAATTGGAGAGGCGTACGTTACATTTGCACGCAATCATCCCGGATTATATGAGGCAACTCTTCGTGCTCCAGATCCAGGAGATAAAGAATATCAACAGATGTCATCAAAATTAATTGATCTTGTTGTTCGTGTGATAAATGCATATGGACTAGAGGATGATGAGGTCCTTCATGCGGTTCGAGGATTTCGAAGCATTCTTCACGGTTTCGCATCGATTGAACAAAAAGGAGGATTCGGTCTGCCGCTTGACCTCGATGTGACACTGCATTTTATTATCAATACGTTCCTTGCAGGGATCCAAGCCATTAAAGAACCCACCAATTAAAGGTGCATTAAAGGTGCCAGGCACCATCCAGAAAAATGGATGGTGCCTGGCACCTTTATGCCTTTATATTAGATTTCATCACGAATAAATTGAACTGCATTTAGCCCAATCATTTGGGATGGCATAGAAGTATTGCCATCTGGCAAAATAGGAGAAATGGAAAGATCAGCTACTTTTAGATTTCTGGTACCAAAGGCATTCAGAAATCCATCTGTAACGCCATCTCGAATACTTCCGGCCATCCTGCATTGTCCTCCAAAGTGAGCGAGATTACGATAAGAAGCTCTGACATAACCTTCTAATTGTGTTCGCTGTTCTTCTTTATTCTTTATTTTAAAAACATTTTCAGGCGGGTAGACGACCTTGTAGATGCCCTCAGGATCCAGTTCACGGGCTCTTTTCATAATACGATACGTTTCCAAATACTGTTCCACCATGAAATCCATGTCATCAGGGTCCCCTAACGGATTAAGGTCAATGGTAGGATAGGCCTCAGGATCGCTATGAGCAGCAGTGATCGACCCTCTGCTTGAAGGGTTAAGATCAAAAATACCAATGCTCATGATATTGCTCTTCTTTGCACCATCAAATCCCCAATGATTTTCCAATACCTCTGAGGTTGGAACAAACGAAGGTGTCGGAGAGCCATATAATTGCAAACGGCGTCCTCCCTTTCTACCTTCACCTTTAAAAGCGCCCAGTGGAAATGGATTACTTGGGTCAGCAGACATGAGGTCTAAAATTCGTTGTGTTTCTACTTCTACTCCCAACCCAACTGTAAAATGAGATTGAAAGTTATGCCCTACATTTGGACTGTCAATTAATGTTTCAATGCCTGCTCTATCAAGATCATCCGGATTTCCAATTCCAGAACGTTGTAAAATAACGGAGGAAAATTACCTGCACAAATAATGATGCCTTTTTTGGCATAGGCCACCTTTGATTTGCCGTTTCTTACAAATGTAACGCCCACTGCAACCTGACAGCATCCATCCTCTTCAAATAGAATTTTATTTACTGTTGTTTTTGCCAAAATGATTAACTTTCTTTTGTCGACTCCAACTTCATAAGGGCTGAATTCATTCCCTTGTGTAACAATCTTTTCATTTAGATACCCTGTTGCCGTAGATGAACGAACCAACTGTCCATTTACTTCTTTATTTAAAAACTGCGATTTGTAAAATGTGCAATCTCTTATCCCTGTATTATAGTCTTCAACAATAGGAATCTGTAAGACATCTGATGTTGCTCTAGCTAATGTTACGGTAAGCCCATCCTTAGGAATCGTTTGTTGTCTTACAAAAATGGGACCTTTTCGTCCTCGCTCTTCCGCTTCTTGTGTCTTTCCTGTATACGTTTCATTCTTAATGAATAATGAGCTCACATTGTCGTAGCTCCATTGGGGCCCAACGAGACTTGCCCACTCATCATAAAGCACACTGCTTCCCCGTACAACATACATCGCATTATGCTCAGAGCTTCCCCCAATCGCTCTGCCGCTTGATACTCGAAGCTGCTGATTTCCAATATTCGGTTCTGCATTTGTCATAATATTAAATGAATGCCTGTTATCAGTGGCTAAAATACCGGACACTGCACCAGAAGGGCTGCTTAACTCTTCAACCATATTTGTTCCTGGTTCAAGGACCAGTACAGAGGTCCTTTTGTCATCCGATAATTCTTTCGCTATCACCCCTCCAGCAGTTCCAGCCCCAATCACGATAAAATCAAAAGTATATTGTTTTGACACACGTATACTCCTCTCTAGACTTGTTTTCATATCTAAAATCTTTGAATTCTAAACACTCAATATATATATGATTTAGAGCCCTTTCGTGCACTTTTCCCAATCAAAAAAGGTGCCAGGCACCATCCAGAAAATGGATGGTGCCTGGCACCTTTTCCGCCTTTAAAGCCTCACTTCTACCTCAGTTCCATCCTTTAATTTAGTTTGGACAAGGATTAATCCACGGTACATCGAAAGCCCCTGGAGCAATGGCTTCAACTCTTTTCTTTCAATTTCTGGAAAGATGAATTTGCTGCCATCCTTTTCGATTGCTTTATTTAGTAAGGTAGTGATCCTTTTTGATGTCAGGATGTAACTACCTAAATGTAAAACCGCGTAGGGAACGGGAATGGAAAATCGCTTACCTTTTATCTTCAGCTTCACCTTTAACATGATTTACTCAATAACCACGAATACTTTATCACCGTTGGCAGAGGTGATGTCAACAAGCTGTCCGTCCAATTCATTTTCAATGGCTTCAATCAGCAGATCTATGTTAATATCTTTTACATATTTTTCGGCCTCAGGTATTTTCTCCGCAATATTTGTCCCTACCTTTAAAACGACCTTTACTAGATTAATCGGTAAATTCACATTAACATTATCGCCTTCTTGGGAGGTGACACGAATCTTTAACATTTTATTTCCATATGGGACATCTTTATTTTCCCCTTCAAGCTCCACAGGCTCTGGCAGATCTTTACCTTGTAGAAGATTAATGAGTTCTACTGCTTTTTCCTTATCAATCTTTCCTTCCTCTACCAGTGTTAAGACTCGCGAAATTTCATCCTTCATGACTCTTCCCCCTCTTTTATTAGCTGAATGGCTTTCTCTGCCGTAATTTCACCTTTTTCCAATAACGATACAATTTTTTTCTTATCCACTTCCGGTTTCTTTTGAGAGGTGTATCCCAGAGCCGTGATAATTTCATCTAATTTCCCTCTAACAGTTGGATAGGAAATGCCAAGCTCCTTCTCGACCTCTTTGATATTGCCGCGGCATTTAAGGAAAATCTCAATAAAATGCAGCTGTTCCTTTCCGAGAGCTGCCAGTCCTGAAACTTCAAATTCATTTTCTACCGTTGTTTGGCAATGGTTACACTGCAGCCTCGTAATGGTAAGCGACTTCCTGCAAACAGGACAATTAGTAAGTAAAGGATACGCCATACTGTTCTCCTTTCTTTCTTTTAATCACATCATACACCACAAATTTAAATTTTAAAATAAATATTTAATATTATTTATTAAATTTTATATATTAATTAAATAAGTTAATTACAACATTAAATAAATTAATTTAATGAAATGTAGGATACAGTAACTAACAGACACATTGGAGAGTCTGTGTGATAAAGGACTCCTACATATGTGGAGCATATTCATTTATCGGAACAGTAGGGCGATTGACTTGACTAATACTATAAAAGCTACTTTACCCAAACTTGCGTTTAAATTCTTTACAGGCGATGAAATAAGCGATGAACATAATGCTGACGCACCAGGAAAGAGCGACCCAAATATCGTTGCCAACAGACCCTTCATATAGGAAAGCACGAATTGCATTAACGATTGAAGTCACAGGCTGGTTCTCAGCAAACGCACGGACAAGCTTTGGCATGGTTTCAGTTGGAACAAAGGCCGAACTGATAAACGGCAGAAAAATCAATGGGTACGAGTAAGCCGTCGCCCCCTCCATAGACCCCGCTCTCAATCCTGGAATAACCGCCAACCATGTAAGGGCTAGCATAAACAGTCCGAGTATCCCAGCTACCGCGAGCCAATCCAAAAAATCAGCACTGGGATGAAAGCCCATTAGAAACGCGACCAGGATAACCACCACAATAGTAAGCGCATTGGAAACAAGCGAGGTCAACACATGAGCCCACAATATCGATGAACGCTTGATGGGCATGGTCATGAAACGCGCCATCAGTCCGCTCTTTACATCTGTAAACAGCCGCAAGGAAGTGTATGCAACACCGGATGCGATAGCCATCAGCAGGATTCCCGGCAATAAATAATTGACGTAGTTGTCTGTGCCTGTCTCTATTGCACCACCAAATACGTAGACAAAGAGCAGCATCATCATAATCGGCGTAATGGCCACCGTGATAATCGTATCCGGACTGCGCATGATGCTGCGTATTAAACGGCCCAATAATACTCCTGTTTGACCTTTCATTTATTTCTCCTCCTTTTTGCCGATAATTGCGAGGAAAATTTCCTCCAATGTCGGCTGCTTCTCGATGTACTCCACCTTCGCTGGCGGAAACATCTTTTTAAGTTCGGTTAGGGTACCAGTCGTAATAATCCTTCCGCCATGCAGGATGGCGATAGTATCCGCAAGTTGTTCTGCTTCCTCCAGGTACTGGGTCGTCAGCAAGATGGTCGTACCCTCACCAGCAAGCTCCTTAACGGTTTTCCAGACTTCAATTCGCGCTTCGGGATCAAGTCCGGTGGTCGGTTCGTCTAGAAAAATAACAGCTGGTGCCCCAATCAGGCTCATCGCAATGTCAAGCCTGCGCTTCATTCCCCCGGAATATTGGTCCGCCCTGCGGTTGGCTGCATCCTTCAGGCGGAATCTTGCAAGCAGATCGTCTGCAACTTGAGAGGGATTGGAAACTCCTCGCAGCTTAGCAATCATCATCAGGTTCTCTCTTCCTGTTAGCATGCCGTCTAATGCGGCGAATTGCCCAGTCAGACTGATGCTTTGACGAACATGATCAGGTTGGAGCAGGACGTCGAAGCCGCAAATAGTTACTTCGCCTTCATCGAACTTCATCAGTGTAGAGAGGATGTTAACGATCGTCGTCTTGCCTGCTCCATTTGAACCCAGCAGTGCGAAAATTTCTCCGCGCCTTACTTCAAAATCCACCCCCTTTAAGACTTTCTCTTTAAAGGACTTTTTTAACCCTTTTACAGAAATCGCTACATTGCTCATCCCTTTTTCCTCCTTATAAAATGCGCTAGACTGTCTAAACTCCCCTAATAAGTCTGACCGATATTCAGTATTACTTACTACTGAACTAAAAATATAACTGAATAGTTTAAGGTGACATTTGTTACCAGCTATTCAGTAGAGGAATTAACTTATTTTCAATAGGATCTTCTCAATACAGTTCGACATAGGTTATCGCGCTTGCCATTAGTTCATCCGCAAATGAAGAGAATCCTCACAAGTAACGGCCTGTGTCGATAGTGTCGAGGCTAGACGAATAGCCACTAGTCCTTCGTTTTTATTCACGACCAATCGTATCGTTCAATTTAGCGCGGTATTTATCCATCCACGTTTTCGAATCCTTCACTAACTCATCACAGAAAGCAGCCACGTCCTTGCCCGTAAGGTCAGTGACTTTCTTGCCATCCGCTGCACCTTCCTCGAAAAGGTCAAGAATGCCGCCAAAGATACGAACACTCTCCTTCCAATCGGAGGGACCACCAGAAGTCCACAAATATTTTTTGATAGCATTGTAAGCATTGCTATACTCACTTGGAAGTGCCTTCGCACGAGCTTCCATCGCCTTCCATTCCCGCTTATCTTCTAGACTGCCAATCAGTTTTTCAAAAATACTCATCGTATCTCCCCTTTTCCTATTCTTTTCGTTTTAAGCTCGTTAATTTTACTTGAGACGAAATCCCATTTTTGCCAAAACATTTCAAGCTGTTCTTGACCTGCTGTGTTGAGTGTGTAAAATTTCCTCGGCGGCCCCATCGTGGACGGCTTCTTCTCGATTTCCACCAGATTGTTTTTCTCAAGCCGCATTGTAATGGTGTAAACTGTGCCTTCAACCACATCAATGAAGCCAAGTTCACGCAGCTGTTGCGTAATTTCATAGCCGTACGTTTCGCCACGGCTGATGATTTCAAGCACACAACCCTCAAGCACTCCTTTCAGCATTTCAGTGATATTTTCCAATAGATTACCTCCATTTATATTTTCCTTATCATTATTTCAGTACTCAGTAACACAGGTATTTTGTGTTACATATATTCAGTATTACTTATTACTAGTATATAGTATTACTAAATAGCATCAATTGTCAATTAAATCTTTCGTCAAAAAAGCCCAAAAATAGAAAAAACACCTTGGTAATAACGGAAATCGCCCGTTACTTGAATAAGAAAACAGGCTCACCAATTCAATGCATCCTCAACTTACACCCCCGTCACGTAAGAAGGGATTGCAGCTTGCCGATACAGCCGTTGCTGCTATTCTTTTTCTTAAACTATCTAGGACCCATCCCAACCTTTGACCAACAGCATAAACTGGAAAAAAAAGGCTAATTTCAAAAAGGAGTGAACCTTGAATGATGGAATCTATGCAACAAATGTCTCCCTATACCCAGAATCCCTGGGGTATTCAACATTGTCTGTATCGTTCACGTATTTGTGGCTTAGAAACGGAGATAATTTCTGGTTTTATTTGACGACTGTAGGGGAGTCAAGAGTTTATGGATATAGGTTTTTCGGCGTTAGATGGAATCATTATTCGGTTGCTTTAAGAGATATTGTTTCCTACCATTGTTCCCCTCCAACTCCAACTCTATATTAAAACACTGCGCCTGACCTTTGTTATCCTATCGTTCTGTCTTACTTTAACAGCGTTGGGCATTCATAATAAGAGATCCTTTTTTTAAAATCTATTACTGGATCACCAGAAATCCTCAACCTGCGTGATCCCTTCCATCAATGTATAGAACGTTAATCATATCGATTAGCGTTCTTTATGCTTAAGTAAATTGTTTCGTTCATCATTCATGGTTCGTAAATAAAAAAGCATTAGCTATAATCTTCCCAGGTTTGCTTACACTTTGGATGGCTGTATTAAGTGATACAGGTGCTGCCCTAATTGTAATCTTAAACGCAATAAGATTGTTAAAATTTAAAGAATAGGTACTAAGAGATGTTTCTTGATTAGGGGCATCTCTTTTTTAATAATATTAAATTTCACTAACCCTTTAGATGAATAACGATATTGTCAGGGTTTATAATCCAATTCCTGTATTGATAATCCCTAAAATGCTCTTGGTATTATTCTACCCTTTTTTAGTCTTTGTAAGAGAGTTTTACAAACTTCTTTTGACTTGGACAACCTATCAAAAGCTGTCAAAATAACAGGCAAGCCCCCCATTCAGTTCCTTTATCCTGAATTTTACCGGTAAAATAGCGATTGAAAATGATCAAGTATCTACGGTAGAAATCACTTAAATCCATATGGTATAAGCTCTAGATTCAGCTTCTTATATAAAGTATCCTGCCATCACTACTACTCCATTTGACATACTGCCTTTTACAGCCCTTTTCCCCATAAATGAGTAACGTTTTTTTCACAATCCCCTTATAAAGACCTGCCAAATCGGTTAGAATACAACTTCTTGTTATAGTCTTTTAGTTTCCTATCATCCTTTCTGTTGTATCTAAAACTATGAAAAAATAACCTATTCTTTCAATTTTTCAAATTTTACCTCAAATGTTATATTTCCTTACATAATTTGAGACGAATGGGAGATTTCCAAACTATAATCACCTTGTGAATCTATTTAACACAGCATGAATCGAAGAAAACTTGTTGTGATACTAGATTTAATTTTGAACCAGGGGTGATGTCTAATGGAAAATAATCAAAGTAAAGTGATTACTAGAAGAGATTTTCTTAACTATGCTGGAAAAGTCGGTGGTACGATGGCCGTTTGGGGAGCATTGGATTCCTTTGGTTTATTAGGTCACTCTTTAGCAAGTGCCCAAGAATTCAATGCACCGAAGAAAAGTGATTTAAAGATGGCCAATAAAAATGGCAAAAAAATTATCATTTTAGGTGCAGGTATCGCTGGAATGACGGCAGCCTATGAATTAAGAAAAGCTGGTTATGATTGCACCATACTTGAAGCAAGAGATCGTACCGGCGGCCGAAACTGGACCGTTCGAGGGGGTACAACGGAAACAGAAATAGACGGTGTGAAGCAAACTGCTAAATTTGATAAAGGACAGTATATGAATGCCGGTCCTGCCCGTATTCCCCAGCATCACATCACGATTGATTATTGCCGGGAGCTAGGGGTTGAACTGGAAGTATTCGCGAACTCAAATGAATTCACCTACTATTATCAAGAAAATGCAGGTCCCCTTTCCAATACCAAAATCCGAAAAGGAACCATCAAAGCGGATACTCGCGGGTATGTATCTGAGTTATTAGCAAAAGTGGCAGATAAAGCTGCGCTTGATGCCCCGCTTTCAAAAGAAGATATTGAGAGATTAAGAGATTATTTGAAAAGAGAAGGCGGACTATCAGATGATTTTACATATAACGGGTCAAATCGCAGGGGTTATAAGGTATTTCCTGGTGGAGGGCTTCAGCCAGGAGAAGTCGATACCCCTTATAACTTTAGCGAGCTTCTTCAATCAGGAATGATGAATAACATTAGCGGGGATTACAGCATCCAACAGCAGCCGATGATGTTCCAGCCGGTTGGAGGAATGGATCAAATACCAAAGGCACTTGAAAAACAGCTGCCTGGAGTCATCACTTTTGGTGTGGAAGTTCAAGAAATCAGACAATCGTCGAATGGCGTTCGGATTGTTTATCAAACAAAAGCAAATGGAAAAACAAAGGAAATTACAGGTGATTATTGCATTTGTACCATCCCGCTCCCTGTACTGAAAAATATACCGGCTGATTTTACAGAACCTATGAAACATGCGATTAAGAGTATCCATTATGCAGAAACGGGGAAAAATGCCTTCCAATTTAAAAATCGATTCTGGGAAAATGAAGAACGTATACTTGGAGGAATTACCACGACAAATATGGACATCGCACAAATTTGGTATCCATCTACCGGCTATTTAACAAAACAAAAAGGTGTGTTAATTGGCTATTATAACTTTGGTGAAAATGCTGTGAAATACGGTAATCTATCCCTTTCTGAAAGAGAGACTCGTGCTTTAGATCAAGGTGCTAAAATACACCCACAATATAAGAAGGAATTTGAAAACTCCTTTTCTGTCGCATGGCATAAAATTCCATATAATCAAGGTGGATGGGCTGAATACTCCTCATCCGATCTTAAAAACTATTATCCTATTTTAAATGAGCCTCAAGGCCGTATCCACCTAGCTGGAGAACATCTCAGCTATTTAACAGGATGGATGGCCGGTGCGTTTGAATCAGCTCGAATTGCAGTGACCCGAATTCATGAAGAAGTGTTAAAAGAAGGCAAGTCCCCTGCCACTGTGGGCTAAACCGAAATAAATTGGATAAGGAGATGATTTTATGAAAAAAAATATGAAAACAAAGATTGCTGCAACGATTATGGGGATAAGTGTGCTAGCAGGTGCCACCATGGTTTCTGCTGGAAATGGAATTAACCTGCTTAAAATCAGTGAAGTCACCTTTTTTGGCACACCGACTTCATCCATTTCTAGTTCGGTAGCGGTTCCTCAAAATTACAACCGACTATCGTTTAGCGGAACCGTCCCTCCCCTTTTAAATAATAAGGGAATCACAACCTATGAAAAATATGGGGATACCAAAACACAAGCCATTGGGATTTTAAAGAAATTCGAAGAAGACTTGGCACAAAAAGGTCTTTCCCTTGAAGATGTAACCTATCTTCGTGTTTACGTTGCCCCGGATCCAAACAAAGGAAATAAGCCAGATTATCAAGGCTGGTTTGATGCATATGCCCAGTTCTTTAATACTGAAGAAAATCCAGTGAAAACCGCTCGATCTACAGTGGGTGTGGAAAGTCTGGTAAGCCCTGATTATCTGATTGAAATTGAAGCTGAGGTTGCTTATAAAAATAAGAATAAGTAATAACCGAAACGAGAAAGGAAGTGAATCCTAATGCTACAAAATATTGGGGTACCCGGTTTAATTATCATTCTCATTATCGCCCTTGTTATTTTTGGACCATCTAAATTGCCTGCTATTGGACGAGCCTTTGGGAATACGTTAGCTGAATTCAAAAATGCAACGAAGGGGCTGGTTTCAGATGATGAAAGTGAACATAAGCAGGAAAAAGTGAAGCCAGAATTAATAGCCATTGAAAAGAAGGAAGAAAAATCAGTTGTATCCTAATCAGGAGGTAGACGGGCAAACCGTCTACCTTTTTTCTAAGGAGGCATGAGGATGAATCAGAAAGAACTGAATCTCATTGAACATTTAGAGGAACTCCGGAAACGAATTATTGTGGTTTTGATCGCATACCTGATCTTTTTTGTGGTGGCATTTGTCTTTATCCAGGATATTTATCAATGGATTATTCGAGACTTCGATGGGAAATTAACCGTTTTGGGGCCAAGTGATATTTTGTGGCTTTATATGATGCTCGCTGCTGTCGTTGCCATAGCCGCCACCATCCCTGTATTTGTCTATCAATCATGGAGGTTCATTGTTCCCGGACTGACGAAAGAAGAGTCAAAAATCATATTACGTATGATCCCTGGTTTCTTCCTATTATTTATTGTCGGCATAGGCTTCGGTTATTTTGTCTTGTTTCCACTTGTATTGGGATTTTTAGTCAATCTATCAGCGGGTCAATTTGAAACGATGTATACAGCTGATCGATATTTCAAATTCATGATTCACATTAGTTTACCCTTCGGCTTTTTGTTCGAAATGCCCTTAATCGTATTATTGCTAACAAGGCTCGGAATTCTTAATCCTGTGAGGCTGGCAAAAGCAAGGAAAGTTTCCTATTTTATTCTCATGGTCGTTTCGATTGCCATTACACCTCCAGATATCGTATCCGATTTCTTGGTCATTGTTCCACTCCTGCTGCTATACGAACTAAGTGTTGGAATTTCTAAAATCGTCTATAAAAAGAAGGTAGCAACAGAGCTGGGAATGGCCAATTAACATGTGGTTAAGACAATGGGATGGAACTGATTAGGAAAAGATTAAAGCTTTACTTCTACCATCCTACTTTTAAAACATCCTTTACCAGGTTAATCGGTAAGTTTCCATTTACATGATCCCCTTCTTAGGAGGTTACATTTAAATTAAAGAAAAAAACAGACTCATTTTAGAGTCTGTTCAGACTGTAGACAAACTCCTCGATTAAAATCGAGTTTGCCTACAGTCTTTTTTGTTTTAAACTATTAATAGAACAA
>NZ_JBHZRC010000030.1:0-2931 GCF_043641075.1 Niallia oryzisoli
GGTTAAGTTAGAAAGGGCGCACGGTGAATGCCTTGGCACTAGGAGCCGATGAAGGACGGGACTAACACCGATATGCTTCGGGGAGCTGTAAGTAAGCTTTGATCCGGAGATTTCCGAATGGGGGAACCCAGCATCCGTAATGGGATGTTATCTTTACCTGAATACATAGGGTATTGAAGGCAGACCCGGGGAACTGAAACATCTAAGTACCCGGAGGAAGAGAAAGCAAACGCGATTCCCTGAGTAGCGGCGAGCGAAACGGGAACAGCCCAAACCAAGAGGCTTGCCTCTTGGGGTTGTAGGACACTCTACATGGAGTTACAAAGGAACGGGGTAGATGAACAGGTCTGGAAAGGCCGGTCGAAGAAGGTAAAAACCCTGTAGTCGAAACTTCGTTCCCTCCTGAGTGGATCCTGAGTACGGCGGGACACGTGAAATCCCGTCGGAAGCAGGGAGGACCATCTCCCAAGGCTAAATACTCCCTAGTGACCGATAGTGAACCAGTACCGTGAGGGAAAGGTGAAAAGCACCCCGGAAGGGGAGTGAAATAGTTCCTGAAACCGTGTGCCTACAAGTAGTCAAAGCCCTTTAACGGGTAATGGCGTGCCTTTTGTAGAATGAACCGGCGAGTTACGATTACATGCGAGGTTAAGTTGAATAGACGGAGCCGCAGCGAAAGCGAGTCTGAATAGGGCGTTTAGTATGTGGTTGTAGACCCGAAACCAGGTGATCTACCCATGTCCAGGGTGAAGTCCAGGTAACACTGGATGGAGGCCCGAACCCACGCACGTTGAAAAGTGCGGGGATGAGGTGTGGGTAGCGGAGAAATTCCAATCGAACTTGGAGATAGCTGGTTCTCTCCGAAATAGCTTTAGGGCTAGCCTCATGTTGTAAGAATCTTGGAGGTAGAGCACTGTTTGGACTAGGGGCCCCCATCGGGTTACCGAATTCAGACAAACTCCGAATGCCAAAGATTTATCCATGGGAGTCAGACTGCGAGTGATAAGATCCGTAGTCAAAAGGGAAACAGCCCAGACCACCAGCTAAGGTCCCAAAGTATACGTTAAGTGGAAAAGGATGTGGAGTTGCTTAGACAACCAGGATGTTGGCTTAGAAGCAGCCACCATTTAAAGAGTGCGTAATAGCTCACTGGTCGAGTGACTCCGCGCCGAAAATGTACCGGGGCTAAACGTATCACCGAAGCTGTGGATGGACATCTACGATGTCCGTGGTAGGAGAGCGTTCTAAGGGCGTTGAAGCTAGACCGTAAGGACTGGTGGAGCGCTTAGAAGTGAGAATGCCGGTATGAGTAGCGAAAGATGGGTGAGAATCCCATCCACCGAATGCCTAAGGTTTCCTGAGGAAGGCTCGTCCGCTCAGGGTTAGTCGGGACCTAAGCCGAGGCTGAAAAGCGTAGGCGATGGACAACAGGTTGATATTCCTGTACCACCAAAATCCGTTTGAACGATGGGGGGACGCAGGAGGATAGGGTAAGCGCGCTGTTGGATTAGCGCGTCCAAGCAGTTAGGCTGGTAGCGAGGAAAATCCCGTTACCGTTAAGGCTGAGCTGTGATGGCGAGGGAAATATAGTACCGAAGTTCCTGATTCCACACTGCCAAGAAAAGCCTCTAGTGAGGATTAGGTGCCCGTACCGCAAACCGACACAGGTAGGCGAGGAGAGAATCCTAAGGTGTGCGAGAGAACTCTCGTTAAGGAACTCGGCAAAATGACCCCGTAACTTCGGGAGAAGGGGTGCTTTTTAGGGTGTTAAAGCCTTGAAAAGCCGCAGTGAATAGGCCCAGGCGACTGTTTAGCAAAAACACAGGTCTCTGCGAAGCCGCAAGGCGAAGTATAGGGGCTGACGCCTGCCCGGTGCTGGAAGGTTAAGAGGAGAGGTTAGCGCAAGCGAAGCTTTGAATTGAAGCCCCAGTAAACGGCGGCCGTAACTATAACGGTCCTAAGGTAGCGAAATTCCTTGTCGGGTAAGTTCCGACCCGCACGAAAGGCGTAACGATCTGGGCACTGTCTCAACGAGAGACTCGGTGAAATTATAGTACCTGTGAAGATGCAGGTTACCCGCGACAGGACGGAAAGACCCCGTGGAGCTTTACTGTAGCCTGATATTGAATTTTGGTACAGCTTGTACAGGATAGGTAGGAGCCTGAGAAGCCGGAGCGCCAGCTTCGGTGGAGGCGTCGGTGGGATACTACCCTGGCTGTATTGACATTCTAACCCGCACCTCTTATCGAGGTGGGAGACAGTGTCAGGTGGGCAGTTTGACTGGGGCGGTCGCCTCCTAAAAAGTAACGGAGGCGCCCAAAGGTTCCCTCAGAATGGTTGGAAATCATTCGTAGAGTGTAAAGGCACAAGGGAGCTTGACTGCGAGACCTACAAGTCGAGCAGGGACGAAAGTCGGGCTTAGTGATCCGGTGGTTCCGCATGGAAGGGCCATCGCTCAACGGATAAAAGCTACCCCGGGGATAACAGGCTTATCTCCCCCAAGAGTCCACATCGACGGGGAGGTTTGGCACCTCGATGTCGGCTCATCGCATCCTGGGGCTGTAGTCGGTCCCAAGGGTTGGGCTGTTCGCCCATTAAAGCGGTACGCGAGCTGGGTTCAGAACGTCGTGAGACAGTTCGGTCCCTATCCGTCGTGGGCGTAGGAAATTTGAGAGGAGCTGTCCTTAGTACGAGAGGACCGGGATGGACGCACCGCTGGTGTACCAGTTGTTCTGCCAAGAGCATCGCTGGGTAGCTATGTGCGGAAGGGATAAGTGCTGAAAGCATCTAAGCATGAAGCCCCCCTCGAGATGAGATTTCCCATAGCGTTAAGCTAGTAAGACCCCTGAAAGATGATCAGGTTGATAGGTTTGGGGTGGAAGCGTGGTGACACGTGGAGCTGACAAATACTAATCGGTCGAGGACTTAACC
>NZ_JBHZRC010000031.1:0-1826 GCF_043641075.1 Niallia oryzisoli
AAAGAGGCTGGGACATAACTAGCTTCAAATAACGAGAAAGGTGAAATTGATTACGCTCAATTTCACCTTTCTCTATTTTTAATGATAATTCTAGTTTATTCTTAGCTGTTGGCCGTGAATTTTCGTAAGTTCACGGCCATTAACGCTAGACCCATTTCGTTTTCAACCTTTGATTTTCCACGTACAGAAAATCGAGTGAAACGCAAATTAGCCTTCAAGAATCCAAAAACTGGTTCTACATCGATTTTACGTTTCCGATAGATTGAACTCGTTTTTTCTTCTGAAAGCTTCGCTCTCACATATTCTTTTTGTAGTTCCCACTTCTCATTTATCATCAATTTTCGATTATTGCCTTCTTTTGCTTTCGTACATGATGAACGGAATGGGCATCCCGAACAGTCCTCACATTCATAGATTTTAAACTCTCGTGTGAAGCCGGTTTTATCCGTACGTACAGAATGATATGTAAATACAAGTCGTTGCTGATTTGGACAAGTGTACGCATCGCTTTCTTCATCATACTGCCAGTTGTCTGGATTGAATTCATTTTGTTTATATTTTTTCTTTTGCTCTTTCAAGTACATGTTATACGTAATTAGCGCTTCTCGTTTACGATACGAAAGGATATCATCATAATTTTGTTCACTGCCATAACCTGCATCTGCGACAATGTGCTCCGGTAACTCAAAATAACGTTGTTCGATCTCATCCAGGAACGGGATTAACGTACGTGTGTCTGTCGGATTTGAAAATAAACTATAGGCAAGTGCATATTGGCCTTCTGTTGCGACTTGTACATTATAACCAGCTTTCAATTGACCGTTTTTCATATAATCATCTTTCATCCGCATAAACGTCGCATCGTTATCAGTTTTTGAATAACTATTTCGTGTGCCGAAGATTTCGAAATCTCGTAGGTATTTCTCTGTTCGTAAGATGTAATCAAACAATTGTTTTCGTACTTGCTTCGGATATTTTCGTTCACCCCTTAACGCTTTTCGCTCCGATACGTCTGATGATGCATCAATTTTTTTGTCATACTCGATAACAATATCGTCTACTTTTTGGACCATTTGAGTGAGTTCCTGAAGGGTTAACTGCTCTTCACTTTCTCGTTCAATTTCAGGGATGATTTCCTTTTCAAGTAGTTCATTGTAAAGTGCATTCGACTTTTCAATTAATGCTTGGTGGTACTTCTCAATTGATTTCTTCCAGACAAACGTAAATTTATTCGCATTCGCTTCAATCTTTGTACCATCAATAAAAATAGCTTCTTGATCGATAAGTTTTTCTTCGACCAATTGGCAACGGAATTGAACGAAACATTGGCGGATTAAATCCTTCACTTCCGGTTGTACACGGAATCGATTAATCGTGCGATAGCTAGGTTCATACCCTTGAGCTATCCACATCAATCGGATACTGTCTTTTAAAAGGGCTTCAATTTTGCGTCCTGAAAATACAGATTGCGTGTAGGCACATAAGATAATTTTAAGCATCATGCGAGGATGATAGGCAGGGCAACCTTCATTTCGAAGAAATGGCTCGAACGCTTCATGAGGGATACTTTCAACTAAATGATGAACATGAAAAGCAATATCATTCTTTTGTAACTTTACTTCTAAATCTACAGGCAAAACTAATTGATTCATGTTATAATCTTTAAACATAAGGACACTTCTTTCTGTATGGATTTTGTGTGGTAACTTAATTTTAACAGAGGATGTCCTTATTTTATTGTAAAAATAATCAAAGCCTGTGAAATTTTACTCTTCGTAAAATTTCACAGGCTTTTTCATTTCAGAAGGGGGTTTTGTCCCAGCCTC
>NZ_JBHZRC010000032.1:0-1817 GCF_043641075.1 Niallia oryzisoli
GCGCCTTTAGCTCAGCTGGATAGAGCAACGGCCTTCTAAGCCGTGTGTCAGAGGTTCGAATCCTCTAAGGCGCGTAATTAGAAATCGATGAGAAACAATAAAAACACATCAACACATCTAATGAAGTGTTGATGTGTTTTTATTTGTATTTGAAGTCAAATTCAAGGAAGTAAATCAAAGCAGCTCAATTGCTTCTCTAATTTTTGAGCTTTTTTGCTTAATAATGGTTCCGTTGATAGTCTAAATTTCCAATTTTAAGTACATGTTAAATCCAACATAAGCAGCAGTCAGTTTATTAATTTGACGGCTAATAGTTATATTTAATACTGATAACTATAAAAAATCCTCCCGTTGTATATTTAGAAGGGCCTAATTATTTTACCGTACTTAAAATTTCGGCAGTGCCTCCACTGCATTAACTAAATCACTATAAGAATCCTTTAAATACCTGCTGGTAGTCGCAATATTACTATGCCCAGCTAATCTTCTAACCTTTTCAATATCATTATTTGTAGCTTTTAACATCCATTTACAAAACGTATGGCGGAACATATGTGGAGTTAATTTCTTGTTTGGAAAGCTGTAACTTTCAATCATAGTTTGGATTCCCCGCACAGTAAACTTTGGTGATCGCTGACTGTAGAACACATATGGAGAGTGGTCTACATGTGGTTTATTTTTAACCATTTTTGTTCGGAATGCCAGCCAATCGTTAATTTCAGCAAGTAGTGTATTAGAAATTGGAATGGTCCTAACTTTCCTCCCTTTACCTACAACCCGAATACGTTTCAAATCTAAGTCGATGTCCGTTAATTTTAAATTGGACAGTTCATCGACACGCAGCCCAGTATATGTAAGCAAATAGACAATGGCCCGATCGCGACGATACTTCTCTTCCTGATTCACTCCCCTACTTTGAACCGGTTTACTTCTTATAATACGAAGTAGATCTTCGAATTCATCTTCCGTCAACCACATGATTCTTTCTGATACTTCATCGGCTGATTTTAAATCTTCAATATCTGCCATTGGATTATGCTGTAGTATCTTCTCTTTTATCGCCCAGGAATAGTAACTTCTTAAAGAATTGAGACGTCGATTTATAGTGGTGACGGCCAAAGGCTTTATATTTGTAGGATTTAACAATTGATCGATCCATTTACGAATATCTGCTGCAGTGACATACTCATCAGGTTGAATATTCATTGTGTTAAAAAAAACATTTAAATCATTTCTATAAGAAATAATGGTATTTTCCGACTTTCCTTTTTCCTGGAGATAAAAAATATAATCCGGTATCATTTTTTCACATCCTTCACTTATATGCTGAGTCTAAAGGATTACAATTACCAAAAAAGATATTAGTTTTATATATTATATGATGAGTAAAACACATATAATATACATTATACTACATATAATGTATATTATATGTTTAGTTAAGTTCTTTATAAACTATAATTATCTAATCAGCGCACACACGGATAAATCATTTTATTTTTCAGAGCTGTAATAATTTTAATTGATGAAAATAATAAATAGATGGACATACCAAAAACCCCTATTTTTTATAATTGGGGTTTTTGGTATGTCCATCTATTTATTATTTTTGATAACGGAGAAGGAGGGATTTGAACCCTCGCACCGGTTGCCCGATCTACGCCCTTTCCAGGGGCGCCTCTTCAGCCACTTGAGTACTTCCCCATATAAAAAAATGCCTTGAACTTGGCATAATTTATAAAAATGGCTCCGCAGGTAGGACTCGAACCTACGACCGATCGGTTAACAGCCGATAGCTCTACCACTGAGCTACTGCG
>NZ_JBHZRC010000033.1:0-1732 GCF_043641075.1 Niallia oryzisoli
TTTTAGATTTTTGTGCATAGGTAACACAACTTACGTAGTTTTTTTACAAAAATTACCATAAGCAACTGACAGAAAACATTATAAATGAATCATCTCTTCTTGGACCTGAATAGAGAATACTACCTTGCTTCAATTCTGCATTGATGCAACCTGGTTAGTTCAAACCGGAAAAATTAACGTACAATTCGCATTTACAGGACAAGGTAAATCATGCTGTCACTCGAGGTCTCAATGCCTCCGGCACCACTTCGATTTTCCCTTGGTCCCAGAAGAGAGATTCATTTTTTAATTTACATTACGCAGCTAAAGCGATATTTAAGTAAGTATTTATTTTAGTGAAATTTAGCTTTTTCTTGATTTCTTCAAATATACTGTAGCCATTCTGCTTTGAATCAAAAGGTTTTTTATGTGTTAACATTGAAAAGGCAATTCGGATAAACTTGTTCCCAAGAGCGATATAGGCCTTTCTAGCGTGCTTCCCACGTTCTTTTAACTTTAAGTAATATGGACGCAAGTCTTTATTATGCTGGGCTAGACATTTGCCAACTGTGTACACTATAAAACGTAAGTTCTTATTTCCTTGCTTAGATATCTTGCCATAGAATCCACTAGTTCCTCCAGATTGGATAATAATTGGATTTGTACCGGCTTTCTTGATTAACTGTCCAGCATTTTCATAATTTGATATATCTCCTAGCTCACTATAGAATTCGGCCGCTGTAATAACACCAATTCCAGGCACAGTTAGAAGTAGTCGGCCATCTGTTTGAAGAAGCGCTGTTTCTATTTCCTTTTCTAGCGTTTTTATATTCTCAGACAACCTTTTTAAATCCTGAATCGCCATACTTAATAATAAGAGCTCCACTGATACTTCCTCTTTCTCTTTTACAATTGATGTTTGCGCCACTTGATAAAGAGTTTGAATAGTAGATGTACGTATTCTTAGTTTCTTCTCCTTTATTATTGAGGTTAGCTTTTCAATTCCTAGTTCCAGTACATCCGAAGGATGAGGATAAAACTCAAGGAAAAATAAGGATGATTGTCCCCAGAAATCACTAAATATCAGCTTTTTCTTCGGCTTATTGTTCTCCACTTCTATGTATCCTTGAAAGTCCCTCCAAATATGATCCATGAGTGTTCTGATGTGTACTCTTAATAAAGCGCGTTTTCGTACCTCACTTCTTCGTGCACGGGTCAATGTCATAAGTTTACGATAATGACCTTCAGGCAACTTATTTTCCATACCTTTGTTTTGGATAAGTGCATGGGCAATGGCATAAAGATCTAAATCATCCGTTTTACTCCAGTTTAGTGCACTGGATCTTTCCTCATAAGTCGTTGCCGCATTAATGATGGTTACTTTATAACCTCTTTTTCCTAACTCACGAACAATATCCTCATAATAATGTCCAGTAGCTTCAATACCAACAAAGATTCTTTCTGCCTCAATCTCCTTTTGCGATCTTTCTATCTTAGAACAGATTAAATCAATCCCAAGTTGGTCTAGTCCAAAGAAAAAAGGCTTCTCTAGAACATCCCCAAAGTAATTACATATCAACGCCTTTTGAAAGTATTTAGCAGCGTCTATCGCAACAATTAATACCTTCTCCAAATTGACTCCTCTTAATTGTGAACTGAATTGACTACCTTTCTTCCCTTGTATATTATTAAAGTAATACCCCATTTACTTCATCTCCTCTTGTTGGAATGTAAGTTGAGGTTCCCTGTCAGG
>NZ_JBHZRC010000034.1:0-1564 GCF_043641075.1 Niallia oryzisoli
TCAGACTGTAGACAAACTCCTCGATTAAAATCGAGTTTGCCTACAGTCTTTTTTGTTTTAAACTATTAATAGAACAATGCTTGAGGTGATGAAGATGCTTTCGAAATATGATTCCAACCAGCGTGATCAGCTAGAAATGATTGCTTTAGACCAATTGGTTCCTGAAAACCATTTAGTCCGAAAAATGGAGGCAGCTATTGATTTTTCTTTTATATACGAACTAGTGAAAGATACATATTCTGAAGTTGGTCGCCCTAGTATTGACCCTGTTATTTTAATTAAACTTACATTTATTCAATATACATTCGGCATTCGCTCCATGCGTCAAACGATTGAGGAATTAAAAACAAACATGGCCTATCGTTGGTTCTTAGGTTATGGATTTTATGATAAAGTGCCTCATTTCTCTACATTTGGTAAGAACTATGAACGACGCTTTAAAGATACGGATCTATTCGAACAGATTTTCTATCGTATCTTGAAAACGGCAGCTGAAAAGAAGTTAATTAGTGCTGAACATATTTTTATTGACTCAACACATGTGAAAGCGAGTGCGAATAAACATAACTTTGAGAAGAAAGTGGTTCGAAAAGAAACCCGTGCTTATCAAAAACAACTTCAGGAAGAAATTAATCAAGACCGTGAAGAACATGGAAAGAAGCCTTTCCCGCCAGACAAGTTTGAGAAAGAGGAATCCAAGGAAATAAAAGAAAGTACTACTGATCCTGAGAGTGGATACTATGTCAAAGACGAACGCACTAAACAGTTTGCCTATTCCTTTCATGCGGCTTCTGATCGTAAAGGATTTGTTTTAGGAACCATTGTGACGCCAGGTAACACACATGATAGCGTAATCCTTGAGCCATTAGTTGAACATGTCATCGAGAAAGTTGGGAAGCCTGAAGCTGTTGCGGCAGATGCAGCCTATAAAACACCTGCCATTACTAAATATCTAATAGATAACGAAATGACACCTGCTCTACCATATACTAGACCACGTACGAAAGATGGATTCTTTCGAAAACACGATTATGTGTATGATGAACACTTTGATTGTTACATTTGTCCAGCGGGTGAGATATTGACTTATTCAACTACAAACAAAGAAGGATATCGTGAGTATAAATCTCCTAAGCATATTTGTGCCACCTGTCCATGTTTGAACCAGTGTACACAAAGTAAGGATCATCAAAAAGTGGTGACGCGCCATATTTGGCAAGAGTACGTGGAGGAAGCCGATCATCTTCGTCATCACAAAGATGTAAAACCCATATATGCAAAGCGAAAAGAAACAATTGAACGAGTATTCGCTGATGCAAAAGAAAAGCATGGTATGCGTTGGACAACGTTAAGGGGACTTAAAAAATTGTCGATGCAGGCGATGCTTACCTTCGCTGCCATGAATTTGAAGAAGATGGCCAACTGGACATGGAAAGGTCCAGAAATGGCGTAGAAGATGGGGCCAGGAAGGGTTAAAATACCCCAAAATCAGTAAAAATCCAAGAAATTCAAGAAAAGGGGTTCGGAATGAGACCATTCCGAACCCCTTTTGTCGACAATCTGA
>NZ_JBHZRC010000036.1:0-1230 GCF_043641075.1 Niallia oryzisoli
GTGCCTAGTATAGTAAATAGAAGTATAAAACAAAGAAAGACCACCGTTTTCATTGTAAAATAGAAGTACCTACCACAGAACTTCCATATTACGATCCTAGTAAGGAGTGAAAACGATGGTTCTAAATTTATTCAACCATATTCAAGGGGAGAATGGAAGTCAGTGGGCAAAATTTATTAGAGAAATGGGTTCAGATCATTTGCTCTTTGTAGCGATAGATGCAGCTAAATATACTCATAAAGCACAATTTAGTAATTATTATGGGGATATCTTAGGCAACCCCTTTGCGTTTGATGCATCTTTAACAGGTTTTGAGAAGTTAAAAAAGAACGTTCAAAAAGCAAAAACTCAGTATGGTTTAAAGGTAGTCGTAATAGGGATTGAAACAACTGGTCATTACTATGAAGACCTGACTCTCCATTCGCGTTCTGAGGGATATTTTGTCCGAATTATTAATTCATCGATTACTAACGAAGAAAGAAAAGCCCTTTTAAATTCGTCCAAAACAGACAATTTAGACCTCTCGGCTATTCTTGTAGCTATGATTCATGGCCGGGGGACATTTAATGAACTTCCTACTGGAGACCCTCATAGACTTCAAAGATTAACACGTGCACGTAGAGAATTAGTCCAACAAAGAACAGCTTTACAAAATCAAATACACGCGTATGTGGACCGCATTTTTAGGGAGTTTGAGGGGAAAACCACTTGGAAGGATGGGAAAAGGGAAAAAGTTCGACCTCTTTCGGATACATTTGGAAAGGCCTCTGTTTATATCATGCGTCATTGTTTGCACCCAAGCGATATTCTGTCTCTAGGTCAAGAAGGTTTGAGGGAATTATCGATTAAAGAGAATCTAAAGCTTCGAGATTCATCCATTCAGATCTTAGTTGATTATGCACAAACCTCCATATCACAACCAAAAGAATGCGTTGAAATCGATCAATACCTCCTAAACCAGCACCTAGATCTTCACGAATGTTATAACAATCAAATTAAACAATTAGAACGTAAAATTGAAGATTTATTTGTTCATACAGACGGTGCGATTATCCTAAGTGTATGTGGAATTGGAGTCGTGACAGGAGCTGAATTATTCGCTGAGATGGGTGATATTTCTAAATTCAAACATGCAGGACAATTAATTAAAATGGCTGGGACAAATCCCATTGTGAAGCAGTCTGGAGACCGTAAACCCTCCCACTATCAAATTTCAAGACAAGGAAGAAA
>NZ_JBHZRC010000037.1:0-1027 GCF_043641075.1 Niallia oryzisoli
CGGGGACAGGATTTGAACCTGCGACCTTCGGGTTATGAGCCCGACGAGCTACCGGACTGCTCCACCCCGCGATAATAGAAACATCGTTTATTAAGATAAATGGAGGAGTAAGAGGGATTCGAACCCCCGCGCGGTTTGACCCGCCTGTCGGTTTTCAAGACCGATCCCTTCAGCCAGACTTGGGTATTACTCCATATAAATACCAGTGGATCTTGTAGGACTCGAACCTACGACCGGACGGTTATGAGCCGTCTGCTCTAACCAACTGAGCTAAAGATCCTTAAATCTTTAGTGGCGGCAGAGGGGATCGAACCCCCGACCTTACGGGTATGAACCGTACGCTCTAGCCAGCTGAGCTACGCCGCCTAATTAGTAAGCGAGTGCATGACAATATAATTATGGTGGAGCCTAGCGGGATCGAACCGCTGACCTCCTGCGTGCAAAGCAGGCGCTCTCCCAGCTGAGCTAAGGCCCCATAATCTATATAAAGTGTTCCATGGTCGGGAAGACAGGATTCGAACCTGCGACCCCTTGGTCCCAAACCAAGTGCTCTACCAAGCTGAGCTACTTCCCGTATAAATGGCGCGCCCGAAAGGAGTCGAACCCATAACCTTCTGATCCGTAGTCAGACGCTCTATCCAATTGAGCTACGGGCGCATTATTAGTTTAATTGGTGCCGAGGACCGGAATCGAACCGGTACGGTAGTCACCTACCGCAGGATTTTAAGTCCTGTGCGTCTGCCAGTTCCGCCACCCCGGCAGCAAATATCTGGAGCGGAAGACGGGGTTCGAACCCGCGACCCTCACCTTGGCAAGGTGATGTTCTACCACTGAACTACTTCCGCGCTACTTTTAAATGGTGCGGGTGAAGGGAGTCGAACCCCCACGCCTTGCGGCGCTAGATCCTAAGTCTAGTGCGTCTGCCAATTCCGCCACACCCGCAAATATTTAAATGGTGAGCCATGAAGGACTCGAACCTTCGACCCTCTGATTAAAAGTCAGATGCTCTACCGACTGAGCTAATGGC
>NZ_JBHZRC010000003.1:0-120517 GCF_043641075.1 Niallia oryzisoli
TCAAAGCCTGTGAAATTTTACTCTTCGTAAAATTTCACAGGCTTTTTCATTTCAGAAGGGGGTTTTGTCCCAGCCTCCATTACGTCAACTAAATAAATTTAATTTTCCTTTTTTAAATACAAGTGAAGCCCCGCCCATCATGTATAAAGCCCGATTATCAATCACTTTTTTCATAAAAAGAGCCCTAGGGCCAACTATTTTCTTTCCATATACAATTCCAATTGCATCATTTTCCCCCAATGAACACACACTGCCTCTAATATTTGGAACAAATGCTTCCAAATCCGTTTTTTTACGAATAAGCTTAGTTAGATTTGCTGCACAGGTAATCCCCTGCTGCATGGCTATTTGCGCAGTTGGTGGGTATTGACTGTTATCTTTTTTATTTAAAACTATCGAACAATCGCCAATAATAAAAACATTATCAGTGCCAGGTGCTCGTAAATCAGGTTGTACCATTACACGCCCTCTATCCGCTTCAAATCCAGAGCGATCAATGACAGAGCTTCCGCGTACACCTGCTGACCAAATGATAGTTCTTGCTTTAATTTCCTCTTCTTCTTCACCTGATTGGACAATCACGACACCCGGTTTACATTCCTTAATCCTCGTATTAAGTTTGAATTGGACACCTCTGCTCTCTAAATAGGCCATTGCATATTTTACAAGATCAGAATCAAAGCCAGCCAAAGGTGAGTCTGTTGCCTCAACACAAATTAATTTCACCTGATTTTCTTCAATATCATAGTCCTTGCATAGCTTTGGAATTCGGTCGGTAAGTTCACCAAGGAACTCCATTCCCGTAAAACCGGCACCACCAACAACAATGGTTAATTTATCGTCCGTTTTTTCGCCTTTTGTATGATACGTAGCAAATTGGTATTCGATATGATTACGAATCTTTCGTGCTGCATTCACACTAATAATTGCGAAGGAATGTTCTTTTAATCCATTTATCCCAAATGTTTCTGATTCTCCGCCCAATGCTACAACCAGATAATCGTAGGAAAGTTCTTCATTTTCCAATTGGACTATATTTTTTTCTGTATTTATTTCAACGACAGTTCCCTCGATAAACGTTACCTTACTTCGGTCAATCAAATTATTTATATTAAAACGGACGCGGTCATGATGAAGCGTACCAGCAGCCGCATGATGAAGCCAGGTTGTTTCATAATGATAATCATGTTTGTTCACCAACACTATTTCTGCTTCATTTACATTAATCGTTTTTTGCAGCCTTGTAAGCGTCATTAATCCTGCGTAACCGGCCCCTAGAATAACGATCTTTGGTTTAATCAATAGGATCATCCCCTTTAGATTAGTTTACCAATCTGTCGAAAAAACCCTCCTTGTTGCAATAAAAAGGAGACTACATTGTGATGTTTTTCACTAATACAGACAAAAAAAACAAATGATGTTCACAAAAGATTAACAGGTTTCTCTCTTCACATAATAATATTCTATTTTTATCCGATTTTCAATAGATAAAAGCTGATATATCAATAAACTCGAATAACTATTCTAAATAGTTAGAATTAGCAGTAAAATAGATGTATTATCACATGTTAAGCTGTTATGAAATTAAGTACGAACTAACATCATTAGGGGGTTGATGGAGTGCGGGAAGATCAGAACATATATGATATCACTGTAATTGGCGGCGGACCGGTCGGACTATTTACCGCTTTCTATGGAGGCATGAGACAAGCTTCAGTTAAATTAATTGAAGCATTACCGCAGTTAGGCGGCCAATTATCTGCATTATACCCGGAAAAGTTCATCTATGATATTGCAGGCTTTCCAAAAGTACGGGCTCAGGAATTAATTGATAACTTACGAAATCAAATGTCTAAGTTTGAACAAACCATTACACTTGAGCAATCGGTGGAGAAAATCGAAAAAGGGAAAGACGGCATCTTCAAATTAACCACGAATAAAGAAATCCACTACGCCAAAGCAGTCATCATCACAGCTGGAAACGGAGCATTTCAACCGCGCAAGCTTGAATTAAAAAACGCCTCTGAATTTGAAGGAAAAAACCTCCACTACTTCATCAATGATTTAAATCAATTTGCCGGTCAAAAGGTCGTCGTTTTTGGTGGAGGAGATTCAGCTGTCGATTGGGCATTAATGCTTGAACCCATTGCAGAAAAAGTAACTATTGTTCACCGGCGTGACAAATTTCGCGCCCATGAACACAGTGTCGAAAACCTCGAAAATTCAAAGGTAAGTATTAAAACACCCTATGTTCCATTAGAAATAATAAGTGAGGATAATAAGATTTCGAAAGTTTTGATTCAACATGTAAAGACAGAAGAAAAAGCTGCCATTGATGTAGATGCAGTGATTGTTAATTACGGGTTCGTTTCATCACTTGGTCCCATTAAGGAATGGGGCTTAAACATCGAAAGGAACTCCATTGTTGTAAACTCTAAAATGGAAACCAGTATTCCTGGAATTTACGCCTGCGGCGATATTTGTACGTATGATGGAAAGGTGAAGCTAATTGCAAACGGATTTGGTGAAGCACCTATAGCCGTTTCCCAGGCAAAAAAATTCATTGATCCATCAGCCAAAAGACATGTCCCGCATAGTTCTGATTTATTTAAATAATTCTGCCCCAACATGCAAAAAAGCTGGCTGCTTAAGCCAGCTTTTTTTATGCAGCAGACACTTCTTTCTTATATGAATGATCACTATATATAGTATAGGGGGCAATTAAATTGAATCAAACATTATGGACAAAAGATTTTATTATTATTTTCATTGCGAATTTCTTTGTCGCACTTACCTTCTATGTATTAATGACCACTTTAACCCTTTATGCTGTTGAACAATTTCATGCTTCACAAAGTATGGCAGGTCTTGCTTCCAGTATTTTTATTATTGGGGCTCTTTTTTCACGGTTGTTTGCCGGTAAGTACATCGAAGTAATCGGAAGAAAAAAAATGATCTACTGGGGCCTTTTATTATTTTTATTAACTATATTACTCTATTTTCCAGTTCATCAGCTGGACGTTCTATTAGTCGTTCGATTTATACATGGGGTTTCCTTCGGAATAGCCGCTAATGCCATGTCCACCGCCGTAATGGATATGGTTCCGCTTGAACGCCGCGGAGAAGGAACGAGTTACTATGCCTCCAGTGCAACTACAGCTACAGCCATTGGACCTTTTATCGGTCTTTACATCACCGAGCACACGGTTTTTTCAATGATTTTTGTGCTTTGCACCATTTTCTCTGTCATTAGCATTATCTTTACACTATTCATGAAGGTACCTGAAGCCACCTTGACAGAACAACAGCTCCAGGCTCTAAAAAAAGGCTTTTCCCTTCAAAATTCCCTCGAAAAAAAAGCAATTCCTATTTCAATCATTATGTTTTTAATGGGAATTGCTTATTCAGGTATCGTAACCTTTTTACATTCGTATGCGACAGAATTCAACTTAACGGAAGCAGCAGGTCTCTTTTTTATTGTTTATGCTGTATTTCTATTGCTTTCAAGACCAATGACTGGCAGGCTGCTGGATGTGAAAGGGGATAATATGGTCATCTATCCTGCCTTACTGCTTTTTTCATTAAGCCTGCTATTATTACATCTGGCACATCATAGCTTTACTGTCTTACTAGCAGGTGCCTTCACTGCCCTTGGCTTCGGTACGTTTATTTCCTCCGCTCAAGCAATCGCTGTAAAGGTTTCACCAAAGCACCGAATCGGATTAGCCACATCCACCTTCTTCATATGCTTAGATGGCGGAATGGGCATCGGCCCCATCCTTACCGGCATGCTTATTCCGCTAGTTGGCTTCCGCGGCATGTATCTGACCCTGTCCGTCTTTGTCGTATTATCTATTATTCTCTATTATTTCGTACACGGCAAACATGTCGCATCAAAACAAAAGGCACGTGTATTTTAATAATAAAAGCGGACAGCACATGGCTATCCGCTTTTTATTAAACTATTAACAGTTTTCCGGTGTTCCCTCCTGTGTTGCTGTGCGGAAGGAAGACCCGCACCCACATGTCGCAATCGCATTTGGATTATCAATCGTAAATCCGCCGCCCATCATGGATTGCTTGTAATCTATGACTGTTCCATTTAAAATGGCAGAATCCTCATTCTTAACCACTACTTGGATTCCATGCTGCTCAAACTGGAGATCATCTTCTTCAGCCTCTTGAACAAATCCCATTCCGTATGTTAAGCCGCTGCAACCTCCACCTTTAACGGCAACACGTAATAGTGATCCTTCTTCCTCGTTTTGTTTCATCATTTCTTTTATCTGAAGAGCAGCTGCTTCTGTAATTGTAACTAATTGACTCATCTACTTTCCTCCTTTAACACTTTCTCTATATTATATACGCTTCCCACACTCTCCTCAACTTAAGAAGCCTATATAATCATTAGTCCTTCTGGTCTATCTACGTTATAATAATAGTACTGAAGAAGTGGTTTTTATCAAAAAGAGGTGATTTCATATGACAGAGCTTGATACTTTATTCGATAAAAAATGTGATTGTCCGATATGCGGGAATCATTTTACATCAAAAAAAATACGCTCGCGTTTTATCAAATTAGTCCATACAGATACTGATCTTTGCCCTGCGTATTCCCCCCCTGAAAATAACCCGTTGTTATATCATATCCTGGTTTGCCCTGAATGTGGATTTTCTTTTTCAGACGATTTTTCCCCATACTTTCCGCCAGGAACAAAGGAAGAAATTCAAGAAAAGGTTTGTTCCGGGTGGACACCGCATAGCTTTTCCGACAAACGGACAATAGCAGATGCAATTAATACCTATAAACTTGCTGTCTATTGTGCCTTGTTGAAAAAGGAAAAGCATATAATCCTTGCCGGAATGTATTTAAGAATTGCCTGGCTTTTCCGTTCACTTAAGGATATGGAGCAAGAACAGCGTTTTATGAGGCTTGCCATCCATGAATATGAGGAAGCCTATAGTACACAGGATTATCAAGGCACACAGGTGTCTGAAATCCGCGTCCTGTACCTTCTTGCCGAGTTATCCTATCGAACGGGAAGCAAAAAGGATGCCGGTAAATACTTCTCTAAGGTAATCGAAGGACAACGTAGAACAACCGAAACGAAAATGGTTGAGATGGCCAAAGAAAGATGGCAAACAATTAGACAGGATATCAATAAATAAGGGTGCATATAGTATGCACCCTTACGTTTTTGAAGTAGTTTCACGCAATCTCCCGCCAATTTATTTTAAAAAAGAGGATTCTCATCTAAATACTGATAAATATGTTCAACAAGCTGTTCAGGTGTTTCCCCTGTAACAACCTCACCATTAACAAGAGCAAATAATGAATGCGCGCATTTGCCACAATAGCCTAAGCATCCATACTCAAGAACATCTAAGTCATAATCTTTTTCAAGCTGCTCAAGTGCCTTTTGTGAACCAGATGCTAAATTACTTACACAAAACTCGACAATCGATTTAATCATATATTTTCACCTCTTACTATAACAATCATAATACTTTTTTTATATCTTCATCGCAAATAATTCGCTTGTCCTATATATTATGTGATTTTCATATTTAACATCAGTAAATTGTCAATATTTCGACCCATAACTGTTGTTATTTTGTCACAATTTAGATATACTTTGGGTATCCACACTATTTAAATAAAATAATAAAAAATTATTTCAAAAGCCTTTTTGTGCAGTCAAAAATGCTTTTATCAGTATGCCTATAAATGAAAGGGCATTCTACAAATCTTTAATATTTTTCTATGTAAGGTCAAAGAATGAGACTTCCTTCATCTATTAAATAAAATAATATGACATCACTAGATGAATGAAGCAAAAAGGGGAAATTGAAATGAAGAACCTTGTTATACTTGGTGCAGGCTATGGCGGAATGAGAGTTCTTGCACGTTTACTGCCTAATCAATTACCAGAAGATGTATCCATTACTTTAATTGATCGATTACCCTATCACTGTCTTAAAACAGAGTACTATGCTCTTGCTGCAGGTACTATTTCCGATCAGCACGTACGTGTTGACCTTCCGGAACACTCGAAATTAAAGGTGATTTATGCTGAAATTGAAAAGATTGACTTGGAAGAAAAGAAAGTGATGTTGTCCAATGAAGAACCGGTAACGTATGATGATCTGATAATCGGTTTAGGCTGTGAGGATAAATATCATAATGTGCCAGGTGCTGCCGAATACACATATAGCATCCAAAACATCGAAAAGGCCCGCGAAACCTATCAGGCTCTGAATAATCTTCCTCCTGGATCTGTCGTTTCGATTGTCGGTGCCGGATTAAGCGGTGTAGAGCTCGCCTCTGAACTGAATGAAAGTCGTAAGGATTTAAAAATAAAACTATTTGACAGAGGCAACTATATCTTATCTGCATTCCCTGAAAGATTAAGTACGTATGTTCAGAATTGGTTTGATAATCACGGAGTTGAAATTATCAACAATTCTAATATTACGAGAGTGGAAGAAAAAATCCTCTATAACCATGATGAACCAATTGAATGTGATGTGATCGTGTGGACAGCAGGAATTCAGCCAAACCAAATTGTTAGAGAAATGAATGTAGAAAAGGATAAGCAAAGCAGAATCGTCTTAACCGTACATCATAATATTCCTAACAACGAGCATGTATATGTCGTAGGAGACTGTGCTAGTCTGCCGCATGCCCCAAGTGCACAATTAGCCGAGGGTCAGGCCGAGCAAATTGTACAGGTTCTTCAATTGCGCTGGAAGGGTGAACCATTGCCTGAATCATTGCCAACAATTAAACTCAAAGGGATTCTTGGGTCACTTGGTAAAAAACATGGCTTCGGTCTAGTTGCTGAAAAACCAGTAACTGGAAGAGTCGCTCGCTTAATTAAATCAGGTATCCTTTGGATGTACAAATATCATAATGGTTAAGTAAGAAGCAAAAAATCCGCAAATGTCTTCATTGTTTGCGGATTTTTTCTGTTACATTCCTTCTGCTTCCATATATCCGTAGCGTTTTAACTCCGCAAAAACAGTTTTTAAGCGAATATTCCCTTCACCAATAATATTCCCTTCGATAACGACCACTGGATAGAATAGATCCTCTTCCAGGATTCTCTTAATCATTTGCTGCTTCTCTTCTACATCAGTCGGTTTGAAAAGATCCGTATAGGTGAATGTAAAGGGCTGATTAGGAAATTTTCTTTTGACTGCTGCTTCAAGCCACTCATAGGTGTCCTTTGAGGATGGTAAATTCACACAGCTGGCACAAATTTGCTCTGCTCCATATACTGCTATCTCAACTACTTTTTTCTCCATATTACACCTTCCTTTTGTTTTTTATATTATCATACTAAATTGTTAACCTATATGGAAAATAACAGCTAGCAGTTGTTGGATTTCGATTCTGATTGATAGCTTTTTTTCCTGCTTCTGATTATAATAATAATTATGAGTAGGAAAGGAGATGAAGGTTATGTCAGAACAAACGATGACAGAACAAGTACAAGAAGTATTAGATAAATTGCGCCCTTTTCTTCTTCGTGACGGAGGAGATTGTGAACTTGTAGATGTTGAGGATGGAATTGTAAAATTACGCCTACTAGGTGCTTGTGGAAGCTGCCCAAGCTCTACTATAACACTAAAAGCTGGAATTGAACGCGCACTGCTTGAAGAAGTACCAGGAATCGTAGAAGTAGAACAAGTATTTTAATATTGTATAAAAAAGAAAGCGACTAAAATAGTCGCTTCTTTTTTTTATATACCTGTCATCGAATACACTTTACTTCCGGATTGATCAACCTCTAAGCTTAGATAATCCATGTCAGGCAACACCTTCTGCAAACCATTAATCACAGTCTCTGCAGCACCAGGCTTCGTTAAGCATAGGATAGTTGGTCCTGCGCCACTTAAGGCTACACCGAATGCGCCAAATTGAGGTGCATGCTCTTCAATGACTGCCATATGCGGCACAAGCCCGCGTCGATACGGCTGATGATAACGATCATTCTTCATCATTTTTCCTACTAAGTCATAGTTGCCGCTAAATAAAGCAGCAACAAGAACATTTGAAACAGCGCCGGCCGTTACAGCCTCCGAGAAGGATACTTCCTGAGGCAGAACACCTCTTGCCTCTTTGGTTAGAAGCTCTGTGCGTGGAATAACCGCTACAATTTCAAAATCAATGTCGTGTGATACGACTGCATCAACCGAATCGCCTGTCTGACAAGCAATAAGCAATCCTCCAAATACAGAAGCACCTGCATTATCGGGATGCCCTTCGATTTCCGATGCCCAAGCGAATTTTTCCTGACGTGTCAGGTTTAGACGGCCGAGGACGTCAGCAAGTTCAATACCAGCTACAATCGCAGAAGCACTTGAACCAAGGCCTCTAGCGAGCGGGATTTCACTCTTTACTCCAATTTTCGCTGGCGGTAATTTTTTATTATACCGCGCAGCTGTTTTTAATGCTATTTGAATAATATAATTGTTTTCATCTTTAGGGAAGGCAGCCATTTCCTCACTAAGCGGAATTACCTCCCATTTATCTGCCTTTTCCACTTCAAGGGTTAAATAAAGATTTAACGCCATCCCTATCGAATCAAAGCCAGGGCCAAGATTGGCAGTACTGGCGGGAACCTTTATGATGAGCATGTCACTTTCGCTCATACCTTGACAACTCCTTTAATATGCTCAGCTACAAATTTTTCATCATTTAGCAGCTTAACAGGTGTGATTGTAGATTATGTTTGCTGAATTTGGATCCTTTAAGCCCTTATAGTTTTCTTAGCAGACCCTTCCAGCTCATTAATTAGAACTTCTTTCAACCCGGTAGGTACTCTTTATATCTTTTACTGATCTTAAGTCCCTTAATCTTACTAATATATCTTCAAAATCCTGCTTCGATGCATGGTGTGTAACCAGGACGATTTCGGCTACCTCTCTTTTCACTACTGGCAGCTGAAGAATTTTTTCAAAGCTGATATTATGCTCCGCAAAGATAGAAGTAATTTCAGCAAAAACACCTGTTTCATCTGAAACATGTAAGCGTAAGAAATATTTTGAGAAGATTTCATTATCTGCTTTTAATTTCTTCGGATATTGTGGTGATACAATACTTTTGCCGTTCACACCATCCCGCATATTTTTCATCACGACAACTAAGTCTGATACAATTGAGGTGGCCGTTGGCAAACTGCCCGCTCCAGGACCATAAAACATTGTTTCGCCAACCGCTTCACCGCAGACATATACGGCATTATATTCATTCTGAACAGCTGCAAGCGGATGTGAATCAGATAAAAGCGTTGGCTGTACACTGACTTCTACCTTATCGCCATCCTGCTTGGCCATTCCAATTAATTTCATTGTATACCCAAGCTGTTTTCCATATTGGATGTCTTCTTCTGTAATAGACGTGATTCCTTGAACAGACACGTCATCCAAATCGATCTCCATGGAAAATCCCAATGTAGCTAAAATCGCCATTTTACGCGCTGCATCGAGCCCTTCTACGTCTGATGTTGGATCTGCTTCAGCGAAGCCTAGCTCTTGTGCCTCTTTCAGTACTTCCTCATAGGCAGCACCGTTTTTACTCATTTTAGTTAAAATAAAGTTCGTTGTTCCATTAACGATTCCCATAATTTTTGTGATTTTATCTGAAGACAGACCATCCACAATACTTCTTAAAATCGGGATGCCCCCGGCAACACTTGCTTCAAAGAATAAGTCGCACTCATTTTCAGATGCTGTTTGCAATAGCTCTGCTCCATGCAGGGCCATTAAATCTTTATTTGCTGTTACGACATGCTTTTTATTGTTTAACGCCTGGAGGAGATATCCTTTTGTCTTATCAACGCCGCCCATTACCTCAATCACAACGTCAATCTCCGGATCTAGCAATATATCATTTACATCTGTTGTTAAGACAGATGGCTCAATCTCAATTGGACGATCTTTATCCAAGCTCTTCACTAGTATTTTTTTTACTTTAATTGGACAGCCGACTTGGTGCATAAGCTTATCTTGATGATCTTCGATAATTTTCACGACTCCTGAACCAACTGTGCCTAGTCCTAATAAACCTATTGAAATCACATTCACTGCTAGCCCTCCCCTTTTGTGTTCTCTATAAATGTACATTTGTATTCGTATAGTAGACATTATAGTGTGAATATACTGGTTTTACAAGGAATAATTTTCTACTTTGCAGCAGTGAAAACGTTTCCTTTCCTTATATTCGGTTAATCATCAATCATTTAAAAAATTTTTATACTGCCTTCCATCGTTTGGGTTTGATCTCCATAAACTATGTATGGTGGATTCTGTGTAGCCTCCTTATTTTTATATTATTTTTATTATACTGCGAAAACAGACTATTTTCATAATAAAATGAACAAAATGCAAGCAAAATGAGACGACCCCATTGATAATGAATCGTCTCTGTCCTTTACAGCCAATCAATTACAGGTAATTGATAGCCTCTAATGGGCGCTTCTGTTAAATGGTAAAAGTCTTTTAAAAACTTTTCATGATCTCTTGAGTGCTGTAAGTAATTTTCCAACCGCTCTGTCAATTGCCGCTGCTGCTGTTCTGATGTTGTAGAATAATAATCCTCAATGCACTCTAAATAATGAAGCGGAAATAAAAGTCTTGCATATAATAATCTCCAAGCAAAGGAGCTTAACGGCTCGATGGATTGATAATCCCTAAAGAAACTTTGGATATCATGCTGATACGTTCGATAATTATGGAAGTAGCGTTCTCTCGTCCACTCGGCTAAATCACGACTGCTATGATCAAATACCCAGTCAAAAGGATTTCGGAAGGAAAATTCTTCACCCCAGGTTTGGATTGTAAAACGATGGTGACATACCGTTCCATTATCTATTACTTTTGGGTCATCATCCAATTCGGTATCCACTAAATACTGAATCGCATTTTCACCAATTGCCATATAATATGGAAAAGACTCTCTAAACATGCGGTCAAACTCATTTTCTGGATGTTGATAAAGCATAGAGCTCCAGACCTTTTCCATTTGGTCAATTCTCTTTTCCCATAGGTTCTTCCATTGTCCGATTCTGCTTGTCTTTTGAACCGAAAAAGAAATCGATCTTCCTCGGTAGTGGAATTTAGCAAGTTTTCTTCCTAATCGGCCTGATCTTGGTGAGTGAATTTGCTGCTGAGAAGTGAGAACACAGTATTTTTCCGATTCTAATGTCAATATTCTGCTATTTTCTTTTGTATAAAGAAACGTATTGACTGTACGGTCTCCATTCTTTTGTAAATGGTTCGCTATTTGCTCGAGCTCTGCTAATTCCTCTTCATTAACATGAGTTACTGGAATCAAAATATACCGCTGATTGTCTTTTTTACAGGAGTGATAGTGACCTATCGGCATCACTTCAATTGCTTCTATTCCATAATACTTTTTAAGAAGCTTTTGTAACATACTTTATCCACCTCATTCGTGATGAAGAATTTTTGCCAAAACATAATCATAAAAAAATAATTTGTGTTCATCTTTGGCAGATACCATAAAAATTGATAGAATAATCCTAATACTATTTATTTTTATCGTTTTTCTGCTTTTGAGCTAATGTTCTATATTTATGATGAAGTAACAGGAAACTTGTGTATTTCTTGAATAAGGGCAAATTCGACGGAAATGATGAGGATGTGGAAAAGAATTTAATAGGTCAGTAAACAGTTATGAAAATCTTAGGAAAAAGGTGAAACGTATGAGCGAAGAAGGAAAAGCAATGGATCTAACGGAAGCAACAGCAAGAAAATGGCTTAGTAATAGAGGCGTCAAAACAGAAGATATTGCTGAACTTGTTTATTATCTGCAAAAGGATTATCATACGGATTTGAAAAAAGAAGATTGTCTGCATAACGTCGAGCGAGTCATTTCAAAAAGAGAGGTTCAAAATGCCATCTTAACAGGTATTCAGCTTGATATCCTAGCGGAGAAGGGTTTGCTGGAGGAGCCGCTGCAATCCATCATTGGATCTGATGAAGGACTATATGGTGTGGATGAAATCCTGGCCTTGTCCATTGTCAATGTATATGGATCCATCGGATTCACAAACTATGGCTATATTGATAAACAAAAGCCTGGCATTCTTAAGGATCTAAATGATAAGTCATCAGGTTTCTGCCATACCTTTCTTGACGATATTGTAGGCGCCATTGCAGCAGCCGCTTCAAGCCGCCTTGCACATCGTGCCGAGAATGTAGAATAAGCATTGCAACTGAAAGGTCGACGGCCGACTGTTTTGGCCTAAGCAAAATAAGCACGCCTCTTAGAGCTGTTGACAAAATGAATAAGGAGTAATGCCTTATTCCATTTTGTCAGCAGCTCTTTGGCGTGCTTTTATATGAATTCCCATTGATCAAGACTGTCTAATACATAGGTCGGCTGCTTCTCGTATCCTTTAAGCAGCTCTTTTGTTGTCACACCTGTATGGACAAGCAGTGTATCGATACCAGCATTCATCCCAGCCATAATGTCGGTATCATAATAATCCCCAACCATTAAGGTTTCTTCTTTATTGGTACCAATTACTTTTAACGCCTGCTCCATAATAATCGACTCTGGCTTCCCAATGAAAATAGGCTGCGTTTGGGTAGAAACAGAAACAACAGATGTTATGGAACCATTTCCAGGCAGCAGACCTCTTTCTGTTGGGAGTGCAATATCAGCATTGGTCGAGATGAAGACAGCACCATTACGGACAGCTAAACAGGCAACTGCCAACTTCTCATAGCTAATATCACGATCAATACCCATCACTACATAATCAGCCTGATCATTAGTAAAGGTAAACCCTTTTTCTTTAATCGCTGTCATAAGCCCCTCTTCACCAATTACATACACTGAAGCATCCTTCTTTTGTTCATATATATAATTAGCTGTAGCAAGACTGGTTGTAAAAACCTGCTCTTCCGTAGCTTTCACACCGAAATCACGGAGCTTTTCCGCTACCTGTGCAGGTGTTCTAGAGGAATTATTCGTAACGAACAAGTAAGGCAGCCCACGCTCATTCAGGTGATTGACAAAATCAGCCGCTTCCTGGATTACTTCTGTCCCTCTATACATCGTACCATCTAAATCAATTAAATATCCTTTATATTGTTTCATCCATTCACCCTCATTTTTGCATAATCATGTTGATGTGATTATTTCTCTTGAATTGAATAATGACAGCATGTATGGCCTTCCGTCATCGATGTAAGCGTGGTGATATCTGCGTCAAGAAACTTTTTGATAAACTCCCGCTCTGCCTCGCAAATTCCAGGAAACTCCTTGGCAATTTCAACATATGGACAGTTAAGCTCTTTAAAATGCAGGTTCCCATCTTGTTCCTCAATTTGCGGCATATAACCTTCTCGCTCTTGAATCCGCTTTAGATTTTCAAGCTTTTCGCCCATTGCTTCGTTCTTATGCTCGAGCTTATATTGTTCAAGGAATTGTTCCCTTTTCTTCCGCAATATGTCTTTAATCAAGTCTTCATGGCCGGCCTCTTTTAATCCATGTAAGAGATCAAGACTGAGCTCCTTGTACTTTTTTGGAAAAAAGTTTTCACCCTGCTCCGCAAGCTCATACACCTTAGAAGGTCTGCCCATTGTTTGCTTTTTAACATTGGAACGAATGAGTTTATCCCGCTCCAGGGTTTGGACATGTCTTCTTACAGCCATTTCTGTTATCCCTAATTCAGTTGACAGCTCCATAATCGTTAAGGTGCCATATTGCTTCAAGAGAGCTAATATTTGTTCCTTCGTATTCCGCGTATTGATTAACATTTTTTCACCATCCTCGTCAGTACAGCATGTAAGCGTTCTATATCTTATTTACCAGTTGGTTTAAAGGCCGTAACCGGACCAAGTTCATTTTCTAAATAGTCTCGAACCTTGGACGTAAATTGTTTTAACAGGACTAATTCCTCGCGGAAGCCTTCTAGTAATTTTTGATGATTGATATTTGTATATTGCTGCTGAAGATTTTTTCTAAACCTTATTACTTTTTTATAGCTAACACTCATTTCCTTTGAAATAACCTTTTCATCCTCTAAAATATCAATAATATCATCATAGCTGCCTGGGTCACGCATGATAAAACCGTCGATAAGTCCATTTCCCACATCAAGAATCGACTCTAGGATCATATGGAGGATTCTTTCCAATGCAGCTTTTTCAATCGTTGTTTCCCACTCATTCTTCTCTTCTAATAAGCCAATTTGGCCTTCAAGGTAGTTTAATGTTTCCTCAATTTTATCTCGATCAACAAAATACATATTTAACACCCTTCCCCCAGCTTTATCCGGTGAGCTTTTTTCATTTCGTTTATAATGGTACAAACTTCCTATTTAATAGTGCGATGCAACCATTTGATGGGTAAAATCAGATGGCCGTGCAAAATAATAACCTTGAGCGAAATCAACTTCATGTCTAGATAAGACACTTACCTCTTCCATTTTTTCAATTCCTTCGGCGACTACTCTTGAACCTACTTCTTTTGCCACAAGCAGAATTCCTCTTAACATCGATTCATTTACCGAGCTTTCATGGATATTCTGGATTAATGCACGATCGATTTTTATTATTTCCGGTAATATCTCACCAATCGAGTATAAATTTGAATAGCCAGCACCTGTATCATCTAAGGCAAAACGGAAACCTAATGATCGTAATTTCCTTATATTTTCAATTAATACACTTTTTTCTTCCACTGTATCCTGCTCAGTCATCTCCATAATAATCTGATGGGGATTAATCGTACTGAATTTTTCTAAATGAGCTTGTAAATCCGCAACAAAGCGTTTATTTCCTAGCGTCAATGGTGTAAAATTAACAAAAATCTCTTGGTGACAACCTGTTTCCTCTATCTTTTCAAAGGTTTTCTCCAGTACAATCATCTCTAAATCATAAAGGTTCCCTGTCTGCCTTGCAACGGAGAATAAACGCAGCGGCATTTCTAAATTTGTGCCTTCAGGCCCCCTTGCAAGCATCTCCCATGCATGGATCTCCTTTGTCATCATATCCATGATGGGCTGAGCAAACATCCGGATATTTTTCTTTGTAATAATCCTGTTCATTTCATAGCGCATTTCAATATACTCACTTTTCACCCGTTTTTCAGCCATCGCTAAGGCTTGTTTACGTGCCGAATAAATCGCATCCTGTATAACAGGGTACCTCTTTTCGATAAACATATAGCCTTTATCGAAAATAATTTGGCTGGTTACTTCATCTGACGAAAGCGCATGGTTCAGTTCAATCGAAAATTTACTCATTAATGCATCAACATCAAATACTCTCTGTTCGTCAGCATCTTCAACTGGAACATAAATGGAAAAACCGTCTCCATAATGATAATCAATAAGAATCATATTGTCTTTTCTAAGTTCCTGTTCCCGTTCAATTATTTCACGAAACGTCTTTTTAATGATTGGAGTTGCTTTCTCGATTTCTCTGCTGCTAAATGATTGATTCAGGTCTAACATATTTCGAATGTTATATACGATAATAGCAACTTCGTTTCCTCTTTTAAACGCATGTGAGACCCCTTCTACGATTGGGTCCCTGATAATAAATCGGGGTGGAAAAAATCTAATTTGTCGTAACGGAAGTAAGAGTTTCCACCAATCCATCCAGTTCCTGCTTGTCCTAACTCTCATCGATATTCCTTCCTCTCAGAAGCATAGAAAAACCAATATGTCATTTTGAAATGTAAACGGTTTTATTCGTTCGATAACTCACAAGGATTTAAAGGTTACCATCCATCATGTACTGGGTTAGACAGTTTCAATACCAGTTCCAGCATAATAATATACTTATGTGTATTGTACCATAATTTTCACAAAATCTATTTATGAAATATTTTTATGTTGGTCTCAACTAATAGTGTATAACTATTGTTTCTGCTAATATAGGGATAACAATATTTTTTTGTGAAATATTTGTAACTACAGTGAACAAAAGGGGAGTAAATGATGGCAGAGCGCTTTTTTTTATATGATGATACAGAAAATACCAAAACAAGGTTTGTCAGCTTTATGGGGGAGAATACACGCTTTGATTTAGCGATTACGTATTCAGACCGCTACTACGGTAAATTATTAGTGCTTGATATTCAAGGCGGAAACTTTGCCATTATTGGTCAGGATGATTTAGAAGAAGAAGGCTACTTGGAGCATGTGTTCCGTTTAGATGAAGAGGCAGCAGCAGAGCTAACTTCATTTCTAGCCGAGATTGTTTAAGCTAACAGAAATCACCTCATATTTTCCTACGAACGGAGAATACTGATGTTGAGGTGATAACAATGGACGACAAAGAGATGGAAAGGTACACAAACTTTTCCAATGTTGAAAAAATGAAGAATAATATTATTCCTGAGGAATTTCCCGAAGGGCCTGTCGGTTCACCGGTTGGAAAGAATACACCTGTTGAAAATAAAAGCACCCCTTGGGAAGAAGGACAACGCAGCTATAGTGCTTTTAACTGGGAATTTAAATCACTTCATGAAGACCTGCCTCGGCAGATGGACGGTGCACACCCACCGCACGATGAATAAAAAGGTGTCAGGCACCGCATATGGACAAATCACACATTTTGTCTTTTTGCGGTGCCTGACACCTATTTTTTTATCTTTTTTACAATGAAGTATGCACAGCCAAAGTTGCAAAATTCATATAGGTATTCTGAGACTGTACTGATTTTTGTGTCAAATGATGCTTTGTGATTTTGGTCATCAAAAAAGCCTTTTAAGCGAAGCTGACCATATCCCCAATCACCGACTATATAATCATATTTCGTTAAGATATCGCTAAATCGATTACGGAATGCTTCCTCGTTAAAGCCCGATCCTCTCTCCTCAACGATTTCATAACATGTATTTTCAATGCAAACCATCCTTTTCACCTCTCAAGTGTGTCACTTTCTGAACGAAGCCATATCAACTTCCTGTGTCTACTCTGTTGACACAGTATTTTATCTATACGTTCTCTTTCGCATTCCAATAACCCCTAAATTGGCCGGATTAGTTAAAATTATGCCATTGCTTGGAAACGATTGCTATAAGAAGATTTAGCCATAAAATGAGGAAAAGTGCAAGTTGGTAACGTAATCGCCAACAATTACTATGTGGAAAAATTTTTTCAACGGTCACTCTATACATATGGAGGTGGATAGTAAAATGAAAAAGTCATGGCTGATTATCAGTCTTTGCGGCCTTACCGTTATGACAGCCTGCCAAGAGGATTTGGCCAAAAATGAAACGTATAAAGACAGCGGTAATACGATTAATGTGAATGATGATCGTCGTGAATTATACAAGGAGCATAATAACGGAAATAAGAGTACCAACATTGGCTATGTTCGTCATCAAAAAAGTCCTGTAATGGGAGAGAATATGTCCAATGATCATTATTCAGCGATTGACCGTGAAAAGGTAGCAGATATCATTTCCAAGTATTGCACTGACCTGCCAAATGTTCAAGATGTAGCGACACTTGTTACAGATGAAGAGGTCCTTATCATTTATGATACGGACACGAAGGATCGAAATCTGACAGCGGATCAAGTAAAGAAAACTGGTATGTCTGTTATCCCACGCTGGTATCATGTTTATGTCAGTGATGATTTTAATCTGCGGAGAACAATGGAAAGCTATTCCTATCTTGATTCTAACAGCAAAAATACAGATGAAGGTATCGATAAGCTAATAAAAGAAATGTTAAAAGCTCCTCAGGGTCAGCCTGTGAGTGATGAAGAAGATGCCAATGGTGATGTCATGAATATTCGAAACCGTTCGAACCAAATGGAAAAAGAGCGATGAGATGAAAAAAGAGCTCAGCTCGATTTAAGCTGAGCTCTTTTCCCTATTATGCCTTTTTTAACTCTTGGTCCTCTAATGAATGCTTTTGTTTAGCTGCTTCATTTACCTGCTCATCTGCATGGTAAGAGGAACGGACAAGAGGACCGGATTCACAGTGACTGAAGCCTTTCTCCATCGCGATTTCTTTTAACTCTTTAAATTCATCTGGATGATAATATTTTTCAACAGGTAAATGCTTTGTAGACGGCTGCAGATACTGTCCGATTGTCATAATATCTACATGATTTGCACGCAAGTCATCCATAGTAGCAAGTATTTCTTCTTTTGTTTCACCAAGACCAACCATCAAACTTGATTTCGTTGGGATATCCGGCTGCAGCTCCTTTGCCCGGCGTAAAAATTCTAAGGAACGTTCATACTTTGCCCTTGCCCGAACCCTTGGTGACAGCCTTTCGACTGTTTCGATATTATGATTTAGAATGTCTGGCTTGGCATCCATTAAGGTTTTGAGATTTTCAAACACACCGCCCATATCAGATGGCAAAACCTCTATCGATGTAAATGGATTTTTCCTTCTTATTGCACGGACCGTTTCCGCAAACACAGCGGCACCGCCATCCTTTAAATCGTCACGGGCAACAGCTGTTACAACAACATGCTTTAAATTCATGGTTTGTACCGAATCTGCTACTCTTTCTGGCTCTTTCAGATCCAATTCTGTCGGAAGTCCTGTCTTTACAGCACAAAACCGGCAAGCCCTTGTACATGTATCACCAAGAATCATAAAGGTAGCGGTTCTTCTGACCGCCCAGCATTCATGGATATTGGGACAACGTGCTTCCTCACATACTGTATGAAGATTGCTTTCCCGCATCATTTTCTTTAGGCCTGTGTAATTTTCATTCGTATTTAACTTTATTTTCAACCATTCCGGTTTACGCTGTACCTCTTTTTGGTTGGACATACGATCGCTCCATTCTATTGCAATATTACAGTATATATATAAAATCTATCATTCCCACTTTACCATATGAATTGATTGAACAACAAGAAATCTATTCTCGTTCGATATTTCCAAAATTTTATATTTATGAAATCCTTTTGTACTCATAAACTAATCAGGAAGAAGATAAGAGTGCAGGCTTCACGTTTAAACAGCCTTAAAAAATGAGGTGCTGAAGACGAATGATAAAAATTGATACTTTATCTATTAACGATGGAAGGGAGGATTTGTATGCGGCAGGCTGTATTATGTTCGATTTGTTTCATACTGCTATTTGTGAATGGGCCAATGATGGCAAAGGCTGATGAACAAAGCGATCTTTTTGCTAAGAGAATGGAACTATATCAGAAAATAGAATCCGTTACAAATATCCCCTGGTATTATTTAGCTGCTGTTGATCAATATGAAAGAAATGTTCGCCAGTCTCGAAAGGATTTGCCGAAGGCTGAAGGTATAACAGGCATTTATTTTTCATCTGAAAAATGGGTTGGCGTCTTGAATCCGAATCAAAATGATGAAAATCCACTTTCAATTGAATTTTTCAATGGAATGGGTGCAGATGGAGACGGAGATGATAAAGCATCCCAAAAAAGTGATGCAGATGTCCTTTATACGTTTGCCCGTTATATATTGAATTATGGTACTGATCACGATAACATTAAGCTGGCTTTATGGGATTATTACAAGCGTGATAAAACAGTCGGTATTATCGTCGGTAAAGCCAAAATCTACAAGCATTTTGGTCACCTGAATTTAGAAAGCCATGCGTTTCCTGTTCCGATTCGCAGTAACCACAGCTACAAAAATACATGGGGAGATGCACGCGGCTGGGGAGGTCGAAGAATCCATGAAGGAACGGATATCTTTGCCAGCTACGGTGTTCCGGTACGCGCTACATCATATGGCATCATCGAAATGAAGGGCTGGAATAAATACGGCGGCTGGCGGGTCGGCATTCGCGATATTAATAATAATTATCACTACTTTGCCCATCTAAATGGCTTTGCCAAGGATTTACATACAGGGCAGGTAGTTGAACCAGGCCAAATAATTGGAAGTGTCGGCAGCTCCGGTTACGGCCCTCCAGGTACTGCAGGGAAATTCCCTCCTCATTTGCATTATGGCATGTACAAGGACAATGGTAGAACTGAATGGTCTTTTGACCCCTACCCACATCTAAGGCTTTGGGAACGACAGGAAAGACAAAAACCGAAAAAATAAGGTGTCAGGCACCGCAAAAAGACAAAATACAGTCATTTGTCCATATGCGGTGCCTGACACCTATTATTCTTTAGGCAATTGGATGGCGGGGTTACTGTTTCCATTGCCATTAAAGAATTGTGGAACTTCTCCTCTAAATACGCCCATCCCAATCGGAATATTACGTTTTACAACAGTCACATCCGAGGAAAAAGGAACGATGATTTCAATATTTACTTGAACTTCAATATAAATTTCAATGATGCCGCCATTGATGCCAAACTCATCAATTTTCGTTTTCACATCTGACGTTACATCTCCAATGGCATAAAATTCAACTGGAATATCCGGACCTAAATTACCTAGCAAGGCATTATCTGTTGCACGGCCTAATGGAATAGAAAAATTAATCCCTTTTGCTTCCTTTGGTTTGGTTTTATCAATTTTTACATCCGTCAAGGAACGAAGCGCATCTGTATGACCTTCCTCTGCTTGCTTAATATTTTCATGAATAAGACTGACGATTTCTGTCTGTTTTCGAATAATTTTTTCTGTATCTAATTGTATATTATTGGAACCATCTGTATTGGGAATTGTCCGAAAGAGATCCTCGGACTCAGCTTCTTCAAACTGCTCATCTACTGCGTTATTGATTACTAATGTAGCAATATTTCTTGATTCCGATTTAGCATAGCTCATTAATGTCGGCTCTAATTCCTTTTCAATTATCCATAAACAGACTAGGGTTGAACATGTAAAAAACACAAACGTCAATAATAATACGTATCGTAACGGTAGCGGTCCTCGTTTTTGTATCCGTCTGCGAAAAAGCTTCGCCAAGACAATTCCCCCCTCTACAAGCTATATGTATGCAGCAGAAGAGGGACTAACGCTCATTTTATCGTAAAAGAGATAAATTTATTTACCTTCTTTTATATGTAGTATCGCAATCCGTTACCACAACTGAAAGCTTTTCCGCTAAATTGATTTCATATGGCGCTACAGGGTAGCCCTCCTCTTCCAAAATCCTTACAACTGGACGATCATTCAGCGATTTATTCTGTTTGACGACAACACCTTTTCTTCCATCATTTAAGGAAACAGTTATTCCCACAGGATATATGGCAACTGAATGCTGAAAAGCTTTCACAATTTTAGCTTGAAAGTGACGATCTGACCCAGCATAAAGCATTTCCAGTCCCTCGTGGGGAAGCATAGCGTCCCTGTATACCCGATGGGATGTCACCGCATCAAATACATCGGCAACCGCTACAATTTTTGCATATTCATGAATTTCATCTCCCCGAAGTCCTCTCGGGTATCCAGAGCCATCCAGGCGCTCGTGGTGTTGAAAGGCGCAATGGGACACGAGCAGTGGAACTGTATGGGTATTGCGTAATAATTCAAAGCCCTCTGACGAATGTTTTTTTATAATTTCATATTCATCATCCGTCAGCCTCCCAGGCTTCATAAGAATTTCCTTAGGGACAGATACCTTCCCAATATCATGCATAAGAGCCCCAAGACCGATTGTTTCTAACTTAGAGGTTGGCAATTTGAGCTCCATCCCAACAGCCAAAGAATAAAGCGTCACATTTAATGAATGGGTAAAGATATAGGTGTCGTGTACACAAACATCTGAAAGAATTGACATCAACTCTGGATTGTTGTTTAACTCACTCATAATATGTTTAATGATTGCCTGATATTCTTTAACGGATTTTTCCATGATGAAGGATTTAGATTCTAGCGGCTCTGAATGTATTTTTTTAAAAGTGGCTGCAATCGTTGTCATTGCTTCCCGTTTCAAAGGGTCTGAAATGGGTTCCTTTAGAAAAATATCATCCGTTTGCTTATCCTCTATATAGATATAGGTAATTCCTAGGTCGATTAGCCGCTTTAACATGCGTCCTTCAAGAGCTACACCTTTATTGATTAAAATTCTGCCATTTTCATTATAGATGGCTTTCCCAAGCTTTGTATTTGCCTCTACAGATGAAGTCTTTACTAATCTCATACATAAGCTCCTACAGGTTCATTTTGTCCTACTGGCAGTCTAGATATTTTTTCATATACAACAACCATAACCCGCAGATTTCTATTATCACAAGCTACAATAGTCCCTATTTATTAAAAATAAAAAAGGGCAGTCGCGATGACTCCCCCCCTTTTCAAAGCATTTTCAGCATGGCTTCTTTTCCAACCATCCCTTTATGAATCCCCAATGCTTCAGCTTCATAGGTGACCGATTCTAACGGCGCTTCTAAAAGCTGTTCAATGGTTTTAACACCAACGGCCCTACCGGCAATGACCTTTCTGTCCTTCAGCTTTTCATTAAGCAGTGCGACATCAAGAGCCCCGCACATAATATATCCTTTATCACTTGTCACAACAAGTAAGTTGGTTTTGGGTAAAGAAACAGAGATACTTAAAAAGGTATGTCCACTAATTTCAATTGGTGAAACATCAATCATCTATACATGCTCCTTTCCTTTTCCTACTACACATTATGTCGGAAAGGAGGAAAGCGTGTATTAATTTACTATTTGTTTTTCCATCTCGCCAATTCTCCACTCTAAAACGTGACGCAGGAATTCGGGTAAGAAGTAGTGCTTATTCTTCGCCCGGAAAATAGATGGGAAGAAACGTCCGAAGGTAAACATATCGGGGATCGCAAGCTTATAGGTCCTATCACTATCGATTAATTGTCCATGAATGAAAAAATGGTGGTAATCATGTTCCTTTTTTACATCAATTCCACTGTAGACTATTTTCCCCATAATTTTCCCGCGAAAGCCTAAACCGAATATTTGCAGATCCTTCCACTTTTCATCCATCGTCTGAACAAGTACTTCCTTTAACTCAGCCCCTGTCAGCTCTACAACTGCTGGATTAATCGGATGAGGACACAGCTTCAGCAAATCATATCTGGTAACCTTCCCTCCGGATAGGCCTTCAAGGATTAATCCTTCATTAATAAAAGCACAATCTGCATGGCACCAATCCTGAATAGCTTTACAAAGAACGAGCGCTAGGTCCTTCTTAGAAATTTCAGCACAATCAGTGGCAACTGCGTCAGCAGAAAGAATATCCTTCCCCCATTTGTATAACTGATTTACCTTTTCCTCCTCATCCTCAACCGGAGACAGGTCATTGGTGTCATATAGCCATGCCTTTTGTTCAACAATACGGCCTGTTGCTGTATCAACCATTAGCCGAATATGACCGACATACATCCCATACTTGCCTGCACAGGCGAGCAGCGTGTTACCGGCAAGTTTTCCTTCATGAAGAATATGATGCGTATGTCCGCCAATCACGACATTAATCTCAGGGAATTCCTCGCCGATTCGCTCATCATCGTGAATGCCTAAATGGGAAAGCAGAATGATCATATCTGTCTTCCCTTTTAAAAGGCTGATTTGCTGTTTAAGAGCTTCGAACGGATCATGTGTCTGCCAGCCTAAAAGATCGTAAAGATGTGCATAATTTGCTGTCAATCCAGTGAGTCCGATTTTCATACCCTTTTTTGTTTCATAAATGGCATGCTCCTTTAACCAACCTGGACGCTGACCGTCTTTATATGCTAAATTAGCCACTAATACATCGAACTGCCTTTGATCATATAAATGATCCAGATCATCATATGGGAAGGTAATTCCCTCATTATTTCCTATTGTTACCGCCTGAAAGCCTGCTTCATTTAAAAGCTGTACATTCCCTTTTCCATGTGTAGCTTCCGTTAAGGGATGAGAGCGGTCTGCATGATCACCAATATCAAATAAAAGGAATTCTTCGCCCGCTTCTATATGCCATTTTCTTCGTTCTGCTAAAAAATGCTGCATTCGCGGCCAATGCTCAAAATGGCTATGTAAATCATTTATATGATATATATGGATAACTTCCAAATTCAATCACCTTCCCTTCCCTATAAAGTAATCAGACAAATTAATTTCCTTTTCTTCATCTTAGCACAAAAGACCCAAAATCTCCTTAACTTCATCCTGAAGTTAAGCCTCCGGCGGATGCCTCGGATTTTTTTAAGGTATTTTATCGAGCAAGCTCGATAAAAATCCGGGCGCAAATTCGGCGAGAAATTTGATTAAATACCACTGTAAATTAAACGGATTCCAACAATGATTAATACAATCCTTAATAATGTTACGATTGTTTTTCCTGGCAGTTTTTGATTTAATAACGCACCAGTCTTCCCGCCAAACCAGGCACCTGGGATAAGGGCAAGCGCAAATAACCAATTGATATTACCCATTACAATGTGGGCCAAAGAGCTTGTAATAGATGTTAGAAACAATAAGAGCATGGAGGTAGCCACAGCTATATGTGGCGGAAAGAAGAATAAAAGAATCATGGCCGGAACCATTAATGAACCGCCGCCGATCCCGAGCAGTCCCCCTAGAAAGCCTACAAGAACAGAAATCGCAATTCCAATGCTCGGACGAAAGCCATAGGAGTGCTCATTCCCTTCTTCATCCATATAAGTCCTCCAAATACCCTTTACCGACTTTCTTTTTAATGGCTTTAATTTGTCCTTGTACATGAGGACAAATGAAATAAAAATCATAAAAAAACCAAACCAAATCGAAAAGGCATCTACATCTAGCTGCTTATTTACCCAGGCTCCCAAAATCCCCGCTGGACCGCTGCCGATAAAAAATATTAGTCCGCTTTTATAATCGACCCTTTTTTGCTTATAATATGCAATCGTCGAGGATAAGCCAGTAAAAATAATAACCAATAATGAGGTACCTGCAGCAACCTGCGGTGACACTTCCCCAATCAGTGAGGTTGACGTGCCTAAAAACAATAATGCAGGGACAATAACAATTCCCCCACCCAGACCAACAAGGCTTCCAATTGTACCTGCCAAGTATCCGAGTATCAAAAGGATAATATACTCCATACATTCACCTTCTATTTGGCATGAACACTCAGACTCGAGTAGGTTCACTGCCTGATACTTAATGAGTTAAGAATAGCTAATTATGAAGTAAATGTAAATGAAGTGAAAAACCGCCTACCATAGTGGCAAGCGGTCTGCATACGATTAACCGATAGAACCTTCCATTTCGAACTTGATTAAGCGGTTCATTTCAACGGCATATTCCATTGGTAATTCTTTTGTAAATGGTTCAATGAAGCCCATAACGATCATTTCAGTTGCTTCCTGCTCTGAAACACCGCGGCTCATTAAATAGAATAATTGTTCTTCTGAAACCTTTGATACTTTCGCTTCATGCTCAAGTGAAATATTATCATTTAAGATTTCATTGTATGGAATCGTATCTGATGTTGATTGATTATCCATAATTAATGTATCACATTCAATATTCGCACGAGCACCGTCCGCTTTACGGCCAAAATGAACCTGACCGCGGTAAGTTACTTTACCACCATGCTTTGAAATGGATTTAGACACTATCGTTGAAGATGTATTTGGCGCTAAATGAATCATTTTCGCACCGGCATCCTGATGCTGTCCTTTACCGGCGATTGCGATAGATAGAGTAAGACCACGCGCACCTTCACCTTTCAAGATAACAGCAGGATATTTCATTGTTAATTTAGAGCCGATGTTTCCGTCAATCCATTCCATTGTCGCGTTTGCTTCACAAACCGCACGCTTTGTTACAAGGTTAAACACGTTGTTTGCCCAGTTTTGAATGGTTGTATAACGACAATAGGCATCCTTCTTAATAATGATTTCAACAACTGCACTATGAAGTGAATTGGTTGTGTACACAGGTGCTGTACAGCCTTCTACGTAGTGCACGGATGCACCTTCATCAACAATAATCAGTGTACGCTCGAATTGACCCATGTTTTCTGAGTTAATACGGAAATACGCCTGCAGTGGTGTATCAACCTTTACACCCTTTGGTACATAGATGAAAGATCCACCAGACCATACAGCAGAGTTTAGCGCTGCAAACTTATTATCTGTCGGCGGAATTACCTTTGCCCAGTGCTCACGGAAAATATCTTCATTTTCACGCAAAGCTGAATCTGTATCCTTAAATACGATTCCAAGTGCTTCAAGATCTTCCTTCATATTATGATAAACAACCTCTGATTCGTATTGAGCAGAAACCCCTGCTAAATACTTCTGCTCAGCTTCAGGAATCCCTAGCTTATCGAAGGTCTGTTTGATTTCATCTGGAACTTCATCCCAGGATTTCTCTGATTTCTCTGATGGTTTTACGTAATACGTAATTTCATCAAAGTTTAATGAATTTAAATCTCCACCCCATTGCGGCATAGGCTTGCTGTAGAAAAGATCCAACGACTTCAAACGGAAATCAAGCATCCATTGTGGTTCATTTTTCATCTTTGAAATTTCTTCAACAATTTCCTTTGTTAAACCGCGCTTTGATCGGAAAATGGAGACGTCTTTATCATGAAAGCCATATTTGTAATCACCAATTTCAGGTGCTTTTTTTGCCATCGCCTTAGTCCTCCTTTATAAGGGAAGCAGACTGACTGCTTCCACTTACTATTTAAACCAAATCCAAATCTATCCTTCTATGGACAGAAACTTATTTATCTTCTTCATGAAGAGCCTTCTCCATGGCTTTCCACGCAAGTGTCGCACATTTGATACGTGCCGGAAACTTACATACCCCTTGTAGTGCTTCGATATCGCCCAAATCATCATCTTCATCAAAATCAAGGTCTTTGCCTTGAACCATATCTGAAAACGTATGTGCAAGCTTCAATGCTTCTTCACGGGGTCTGCCCTTAATTGCATCTGTCATCATCGATGCGGATGACATGGAAATTGAACAGCCTTCCCCTTCAAATTTTGCGTCAGTTACGATGTCATTTTCTATTTTAAGTGTAAGCTGAATCCGGTCACCACATGTCGGGTTATTCATATTTATCGTTAAACTGTCATCTTCTATAACACCTCTGTTACGAGGGTTTTTATAATGATCCATTATTACTTGTCTATAGAGTGTATCTAAATTATTAGAAGACATCGCTAAAATACTCCTTTGTTTTCACGAGTCCTTCCACAAGTCTATCGATATCCTCTTCAGAATTGTACAGATAGAAGCTAGCACGTGCAGTAGCTGATACATCAAGCCATTTCATTAACGGCTGTGCACAGTGATGTCCTGCTCTTACAGCAATCCCCTCTGCATCAAGGACAGTTGCAACATCATGTGGATGAACATCAGAAATATTAAAAGTAACAACCCCGGCACGTTTCTCTGCTTCTTTCGGGCCGTAGATTGAAATTCCTTCAATTGCAGACATTCTCTCAAGCGTGTAAGCTGCTAGCTTATGTTCATGCTCGAGGATATTGTCCAACCCAATCTCCTGTAGAAAATCGATGGCTGCACCTAATCCAATTGCTCCTGCAATGATTGGTGTACCACCTTCAAACTTCCATGGAAGCTCCTTCCATGAAGATTCGTAAAGTCCAACAAAATCAATCATTTCTCCGCCAAATTCAATCGGCTCCATCTTTTCTAATAAATGCTTTTTACCGTAAAGTGCGCCAATACCAGTTGGTCCACACATTTTATGTCCAGAAAAACCAAGGAAATCACAATCTAAATCCTGTACATCAATTTTCAAATGCGGTGCTCCCTGCGCCGCGTCAACAACCATTACAGCACCATTTTCATGGGCAATTTTTGCAATTTCCTTTATCGGATTCATAACGCCAAGAACGTTAGAAACCATTGTAACAGCAACAAGCTTAGTATTTGGTGTAATCGTCGCTCTTACATCATCTAATGATAATGTACCATCTTCCTGTAGAGGAAAATACTTTAATGTCGCTCCGGTATTTTTCGCCACCTGCTGCCATGGAATTAAATTGCTGTGATGCTCCATATACGTAATGACAATTTCATCGCCTTCATGAAGATTCGCATTCCCATAGCTGGAAGCAACCAAATTTAAAGCGGTTGTTGTTCCTCTTGTAAAAACAATTTCTTCAATCGATTTGGCATTGATAAATTTTCGTATCTTTTCACGAGCACCTTCATAAGCGTCAGTTGCTCTTGTTCCAAGCGTATGAACACCGCGGTGTACGTTGGAATTATCTAGACGGTAATAGTTTGAAATCGCGTCAATTACCTGAATCGGTTTTTGGGAAGTTGCAGCACTGTCAAGATAGACTAATGGATGTCCGTTCACTTCTTGATTTAATATAGGAAATAATTGTTTGATTTCTTTGATATTCATTACTGAACTTTCCTTTCGATGACTTCGACGAGTTGTTTTTTAACCCCTTCAATCGGCAATTGATTTACAACAGGTGCTAGGAATCCGTGAATAACAAGACGCTCTGCTTCCTTCTGTGTAATTCCTCGGCTCATTAAATAATAAAGCTGTGTTGGATCTACACGTCCGACAGATGCAGCATGTCCGGCCATTACATCGTCCTCATCAATAAGCAGGATTGGATTTGCATCACCGCGTGCTTTTTCGCTTAGCATAAGGATACGAGATTCCTGCTCAGCGTTTGATTTGGATGCACCATGTTCTATTTTACCGATACCATTAAAGATCGTTGTGGCACTTTCCTTCAATACGCCTCGTTTCAGAATGTTCGCTTCAGTGTTACGGCCAAAATGAACAATCTTCGTTGTAAAGTTTTGAATTTGTTCGCCTCGTCCAACAACAACTGATTTTGTATCACCACTTGAACCGTCACCAATTAGATTTGTTGTCGTTTCAGAAATGGTATTTCCATCATTCATTAAACCAAGGGACCAGCCAATTCGTGCATCCTTTGCAGCAATGCCGCGGCGGTTTACATAGGCAGTGATTCCTTTTGCAAGTGTATCAACTGAACCATACTGAACATTTGCATTCTGGTTCGCAATGACTTCCGTTATGATGTTAAAAACATTATCTTTCGCTTCAACCGTTGAAATGTAATTTTCAACATACGTAACAGAGCTGTTATCCTCAGCAACGATTAACACATGGTTAAATACATTTGCCTCAGCATCATCATGTAAAAAGACAGCCTGAACCGGCTCCTTTAGTTCCACATTTTTAGGAACATATAAGAAAGCTCCTCCGTTTAAAAGTGCTGCATGCAGTGCAGTTAGTTTATGTTCATCAACCTTTACGGCATCCTTCATGAAATACTTTTGAAGCAGATCGCCATGCTCACGTGCTGCTGTAAAAATGTCTGTAAACACAACACCACTCTCTTGTAATTCCGTAGAAAGCGAAATAAGTGTCGGACGGTTATTCCGTTGAATATATAATGATTGATTACTTTCATTGACATTAATTAATGACTTCACGCTGTCCGGCAGCTCGTCAAAGGAAGTGAAATCCTCACTTTTTATTATATGTTTGTCAAACTGAGTAAAGTTCCATTTGTCAATTTTTGTTTTGTCCGGATTTGGCATTGGAAGATTCTCAGCCTGTTCAAGGGCATTCACGCGGAGCTCAGTCAACCAGACAGGCTCACCCATTTCCTTTGAAAAAGAGTTGATGTACTCTTTTTCAAAAGTCTTTTTCATTTCTGTTGTCATGATAAAATCCTCCTAACTTACGCTTCTTGACCGACTGTTTCGTCTTCAATTCCGAGCTCTTGTTTAATCCAGTCATAACCTTCTGCTTCTAAACGTTGTGCAAGCTCAGGACCGCCTGACTTAACAACACGACCTTGCATCATTACATGAACAAAGTCAGGAGTAATATAGTTTAAAAGACGTTGATAGTGAGTAATTACTAAGCAGCCGAAATCTTCGCCGCGCATTTCGTTGATACCCTTTGAAACCACTTTTAATGCGTCGATATCAAGACCTGAATCGATTTCATCAAGGATGGCAATTTTCGGCTGAAGCATCATTAATTGAAGAATTTCATTACGCTTCTTTTCACCGCCAGAAAAACCTTCGTTTAAATAACGCTGTGCCATATCTGGATCCATATCAAGGAACTCCATTTTGCTGTCCATTGAACGGATAAATTTCATTAATGAGATTTCATTACCTTCGCCGCGACGGCTGTTGATTGCTGAACGAAGAAACTCAGCGTTTGTTACACCGCTAATCTCACTTGGATATTGCATGGCAAGAAAAAGACCTGCACGGGCACGTTCATCAACCGCCATTTCCAGAACGTTTTCTCCATCAAGCGTAATGCTTCCTTGTGTCACTTCATATTTTGGATGTCCCATAATGGCTGAAGATAAAGTGGATTTACCCGTTCCATTCGGACCCATGATCGCATGGAATTCTCCACCTTTTATTTCAAGGTTCACACCTTTCAAAATTTCTTTACCTTCAATAGAGACATGTAAGTCTTTAATGGTTAGTACAGATCCTGCCATAATTTTATTACCCTCCAGAAAAATAATTTATCTTGTCGGTTAGAAACCGGCTTTCTCAATTCTCAATCTATTCTCATTACAATCTTATACTAAATCATACTTGTTAGCAACATTTATGTAGTATTAACAAGCTTTTCAAACAAAACTATTTAGAAAGTCCGTTTTAACGCTATTGAGAATGGATTTAAGCTATTTTCAATTAGCATTTTCATGAAATATTTTTTTAAAAATTTCGGCTATATTGGCACACCCAACAATTCTTTTATAACAAAACTTCTAAAAATCACGAACTCACTACACACACCACCATTGCAAAATGAAAACTTCAATTTTCTTCTCATGTTAGTATGCTGCATTCAGTCCGTTTTATTTGGTGTCAGGCACCGCAAATGGACACTTCCATATAGTTTGTCTTTTTGTGGTGCCTGACACCAAAAAAACCAGCGCTTTTGGGTGGCACTGGTTTATGTATGGATATTTAATACAGAAATATATCTGGTTTAGTTATGGTGTTGCTTTTTAGCAAAATTTTCAGCTATTTTTCTGCTTTGACTATATTCTTGTTCGCGTCGGTTTTCGACTTTCATTCTTTCCTCACGCTTTTGGCAATAGACAACATAGCCAATTCCATGTGCATGATGCATCGCCTTTTCCATTTCATGTGTATAGTTCATATGTAAGCTGCTAATGTTCCTCAATCCTTTCCCAATATATGAGTCTGACGTAGCCTATGATGTTTTATTTTTATATGCTACCATCCCTCTTTAAAACTCCTCAAACTCGAAATTTACCCATTTTCAGCGTTTTTTCCTGTTTGATTCCATCCATTCGACAATATTCTTAATTTCTCTACTATTTTCTCCAATTTAAACTACCTTTCAACAGCAGGAAAAATTAAAATATTATTGTGATAAAACAAAAAGCCATAGCCCCTTTATAGGGGGCTATGGCTTTACGTTACCTATCTTATTCAGATACTGGTACAACAGCACCATCATATTGTTTTAAAATAAAATCTTGAATTTCCTTAGAACGTAATACTTCAACTAATGTCTTAATTTCTTCTTTATTTTCGTCACCTTTGCGCACAGCAATAATGTTCACATATGGTGATTTACTGTCTTCGATAGCAATTGAATCTTTAAGCGGATTTAAACCTGCATCAATCGCAAAGTTTGAGTTAATTAGAACAATGTCACCTTCGTTGTTATTAAAAATTTGTGGCAGTAGTTCTGCTGCATATTCTGTATCAAACTCTAAGTTTCTTGGGTTTTCTACGATATCATCTAACGTTGCAGCCGTTTTATCAATGCCCTCTTTTAATTTAATTAAGCCTTCTTTTTCAAGCAATGATAGAACACGGCCATGGTCGGCCACAGAGTTACTGATAATCACCTTTGCATTTTCCGGTAAATCCTTTAGTGACTTGTATTTCTTTGAATAAATACCGATTGGTTCGATATGGATGCCGCCAGCATTTGCAAATTTATAACCATTTTCTTTGATTTGCTGTTCAAAATAAGGAATATGCTGGAAATAGTTTGCATCCAGATCTCCTGAATCTAACGCTTGGTTTGGAAGAACATAATCCTGGAATGTTTCAATTTGAAGCTCAATTCCTTTTTCCTCTAAAATCGGTTTTGCCTGCTCTAAAATCTCAGCATGTGGTACGTTTGAAGCACCAATAACTATTTTTTTCATATCATCTTTTGAATCTGCTGCTGAATCATTTTTACTTTCCTCTGTTCCGCCACCGCATGCAGCAAGGACAAGAACAAAAACCAATGTAACTATTGCCGTTAACCATTTTTTCATTTTGACAACCCCTTTACCTTTTATCTATTTTATTAGTTATAATATCTCCAATAAATTGGATGATAAATACGATGACTAAAACCATTATAGTGGCCATTAATGTCACATCAAAACGGCTGCGCTGGAATCCTTCAAGATAGGCAAGGTTACCAAGACCGCCTGCCCCGATTACCCCTGCCATTGCGGTAAAACTTACCAATGAAATAGCAGTTACTGTAATTCCTGAGACAAGTGCGGGAAGAGATTCTGGAATCAAGACCTTCCAAATGATGGTGCTGGTTTTAGCTCCCATTGATCTCGCAGCTTCAATCACACCTTTATCAATTTCCCGAAGTCCAATTTCAACCATACGGGCATAAAATGGCGCTGAGCCGATTATTAATGCCGGTAATGCTGCATTTTCGCCAATCATTGTCCCAAAAATGAGTTTCGTAAATGGAATTAGAAGAACAATCAGGATAATAAACGGAATAGAACGGAATATATTGACAATAGCACTGATTACTTTATTAATTGTATAGTTTTGCCACAGATTTCCTTTAGCAGTTAAAAATAATAGTAAACCTAGAATAATACCAAGAATAAATGTTGCAAGTGTTGAAATCCCCGTCATATATAAGGTTTCATTCGTTGCTTCCCACATTTTTTCCCAATCAACATTTGGGAACCATTGATTAAGCATTCGAAATCACCTCCAAGCCAACCTGTTGTGTATCAATGTAGTCAATTGCTTTTTGAATTTCGTTTTCTTCCCCATCTAAGTGAATAAATAAAGTACCATAGGCCCCATTTTGGGTTTGCGATACCTTCCCCTGCAGAATATTAATCGTTATATCAAAATGACGGATTAAATTCGTAATCAGCGGCTTCTCAGCACCATCGCCAATAAAGGTGAGCTGGACGACTCTTCCTGAATGATACTCTTTAAGCAGATGTTCGATTGTTTCCTTTGTTTCTTCAGGCTCTGTCACCTGTTGAACAAATCGCTTTGTAATCGGCTGCTGCGGGTTTTTAAATACCTCTAATACCGTACCCATTTCAACGATTTTCCCTGCTTCCATCACAGCAACACGGTGACAAATCTTACGAATTACATGCATTTCATGCGTGATAAGAACAATCGTTAAACCCAGTCTTTTATTAATATCAACTAACAGCTCTAAGATCTGATCCGTCGTTTGCGGATCAAGTGCCGAGGTTGCTTCATCACATAATAGTACCTTTGGATTGTTAGCTAGAGCTCTTGCAATTCCAACCCGCTGCTTTTGACCGCCGCTCAGCTGTGCTGGGTATGCATCTTCCCTTCCCTGTAGTCCAACAAGCTGAATCAGCTCGTCTACTCGTTTCATTCGCTTTTGTTTCGGAACACCGGCGATTTCAAGCGGAAAGGAAATATTTTCTCTTACTGTTCTTGACCAAAGCAAGTTAAAATGTTGAAAAATCATGCTGATTTCCTGACGGGCTTCCCTTAATTTAGATCCTTTTATATGGGAGACTTGTTTACCTGCTACCGTGACGGAACCTTCAGAAGGAAGCTCAAGACCATTTAACATTCTGATCAATGTACTTTTTCCCGCACCACTGTATCCGATAACACCAAATATTTCGCCGTCTTTTACGTCAAGGTTTACATCCGTTACGGCAGTCACTTTTCCCTGTTTCGTGGAGAAAACCTTTTTTACACTTTTGATTGAAATCATGTGATTTCACCCCTTTACTATCCATATGATATCCAATAAAATCCCACTGAAAATACGTTAATGTTTAACGTTTATACAAATAAATGCCTTTCTGCATATGAGCAGAAAGGCATAAAAATGTGTACCTTTCTCTCATCTATCAAAGCATAACGCTTTGTGTGAATTGGCACCGTGTCAATTTGATATTGACGGTTGCCGGGTTTCATCGGGCACATCCCTCCACCTCTCTTGATAAGAGCAAACATGTATATTTAATTTATCGTGTCAAGTACTTTTACTTTAAGGAATTTAATAGTTACGAATGATATCGTATCATGGATAGAAAAGAGTGTCAATTACAATAATTATATTTTGAGATAATAATATTTTAATATTTTAACAAGCACAGTCATTCCGATGACAAAAAGATACTATGTAAACATAGTTAAATCCAATTATAAAGAAGACTCACCTGTTGCCTTAAAAATAGCCTGCTCTAAATCCTCGATTAAATCCTCAACATTTTCAATTCCAACAGAAAGACGAATTAAATCCTCTGTTACTCCTGCAGCGATTAAGCCTTCAGCATCCAATTGCTGATGTGTTGTGCTTGCCGGATGGATAATTAAACTTTTCGCATCTCCAACATTGGCAACATGTGCCCATAGTTCAATATTATTGATTAGCTTTGCTCCAGCTTCCCTGCCGCCAGTAATACCAAATACAATCATAGATCCAGCGCCTTTAGGTAAATATTTTTCTACCAGCGCTTTATCCTTGCTGTTTTCACTGCCAGGATAAAGAACCCAGCTAACAGAAGGATGTTTTTCTAAGTATTCTACTACTTTAACAGCATTCGCAACATGTTCCTTCATTCTTACATGAAGTGTTTCTAGACCTAACACAAATTGGAAAGCATTTTGCGGACTTAAAGCAGGTCCCATATCGCGTAGAAGCTGGACACGCGCTTTCGTGATATATGCTGCAGCACCGATTGCTTCACTGTATACAAGCCCATGATAGCTTTCGTCAGGCTCTGTTAAACCAGGAAACTTCGGTGAATTCCAATCAAATTTACCTGCGTCAACGATGATACCGCCGGTAGTCGTTCCATTACCCAATAACCATTTTGTTGCTGAATGGACTACAATATCTGCGCCAAATTCAATTGGACGGCAGAGGTATGGAGTAGCAAATGTATTATCGATAATAAGCGGAACTCCTGCTTCATGAGCAATTTCAGCCACTTTTTCAATATCAAGAACCTTTAGACTTGGATTCCCGATAGTTTCAGCAAAAACAGCCTTTGTTTTTTCAGTAATCGCAGAGCGGAAGTTCTCCGGATCTTCTGGATCGACAAAAGTAACGTTGATTCCGTATTTTGGAAGTGTGACAGCAAATAAGTTATATGTACCGCCGTACAGGTTTGAAGCCGCAACGATTTCATCACCGGCTTCAGCTATATTTAAAATAGCAAGGGTTATAGCTGCCATTCCGCTGGCTGTCGCAAGAGACCCGATTCCGCCTTCTAGTAAGGCAACTCTTTCCTCGAAAACAGTTACTGTTGGATTGTGAATACGAGTGTAAATATAGCCCGGTTCAGCTAAACCAAATAGATTTGCTGCATGCTCAGTGCTTTTAAATTGATACGCATTATTTTGATAAATTGGTACTGCTCTTGCTCCTGTTACTGGGTCTGGCTGCAGTCCGCCATGTACTCCTAATGTTTCTAGACGATAATTTTTTTCTGACATCATTATCTCTCCTTTTGTTTTACATACAAACGTGATAAAAGCCGTAAATACCTTTAGAAGAAACAAAAAAACCTTCTTTTCACAGGAAGAAGGGTTTTAGTCATCTTCTTATCTGTCAGAGTTTACACTCTGCTGGATTTAGCACCGTGTTTCCCCGGTTGCTGGGCTTCATCGGGCCAGTCCCTCCGCCTCTCTTGATAAGAAACTATTTAGTTGATACTCAAATATTACCATGATTACCAATTATTCGTCAATTAGTTTCACGAAATTTTAGTAAACATATTTGTTTTGTCAGATTTAGCTAGAAATAGTAGAGATTCTACAAGCAGCAGCTCTCGAAAAGTAAATGTAGATATAACCGCTTTATGCTTCACAGCTTCCCTTAGTTTTCGTTCACCGGATAGAAGAGAATGCAAAATTTCACTTTTCAATTCTATTCTTTTTACCTTTGTTCGATAATTACTTTCTTCATCAAGGGCAATAGAGCCATTCTTAATGTTTACAAGGATAACATCCTGTTCCGTTTTCACCGCAAAAGAAAAAAAGACATCCTTTAGAAGCAGACTGACTCCTTGTTTTCGGTTCACTTCATTAAGCCAGCTTTTTATCTGATCTACCATTCTAACCACCACCCAGCTTCACTTAACTTTATGTATATATTCACTGATACTAGGGTGGATTCCTGCCATCACAGCATAATTCTTCTCTGTTATTACAATGATGTTGATTTCCGTTCAAGAAACTTCGCTTTCCGCGGGCGACCGCCGAGCCTCCTCAACACTGCGTGTCTCCGGGGTCTCGACTGTCTCCCTTCTCCCGCAGGACACTGAATTGCTCCCCTGAATCCGCCCACGCACGAGAAAATTCGATAGAATTTTCGAGGAGTCTTCGTGCCTTCCACTACAATCAACAGCAGGGTATAATCAATATTTATTCATAAACTAAGCGTGTATATAAAAGGAGGAAAGTAGCCCAGTGAAGCACTTCTTCCCTCCCTTTACATAGAAAAACTGACTCTAAAAGAATGATTTAATTTTCTGGACTAAATACGGGACTGATTGAAAGGCATACAGTTTATCAGCCATGTCGCCTTTATCAAGGAAGACGAGGCATGGGACACTTTCAACCTCCCATTTTCGTGCCAGCTCCGGCATGTAATTTAAATTAATTTTGCCTACCGTTATATCAGGCAGTACTTTTTCCGTAACGGACAGCATTTTCCCCGCTACCTGACAGGTCCCGCAAAAGGGTGTATACAGGTAGACTAGACCTGAGCCTTGTTGTTTTATAAAATCTTCGAGATCCTCTCTGCTCCATTCATTCATTAGGTTAACCTCTGTCTAAGTATTGGGTGTGAACCTCTATATTGGCTCCTATTAATACTGCGGCTAGATGAAATTCCGGCGCACTTGCTACTTCTCGATACATTTTATCAATAAAGAGATGCTCTGCACGTGGAAATTCTCTCATTAGCTGCTTACGAAGCTTCTCGCCTGCAGCATCGGCGTCAACTAATACATATACATCCTTATCATATAAGGTATCAATCCACTCATCTAAGAGCGACGCACTAATGGTTCCATTTGTACATATGATTTCAATCGGTTCTTTGACAATTGACTTCACTTTTCTTTTATCTGAAGTCCCCTCAACAATAATCACCTTATCATGACCTAAAATTCCCATTTCCCCCTTTAAATGCAGAAAGCGCCCAGTAGGCGCAATCAGCTGAATTTTAGTCTTCTTTTGTCATTTCTTCATACTGCTCTGCAGTCATCAACTTGTCAACCTCTGACATATCAGACGGTTCAATGACAACCATCCAAGCCTTCTCATAAGGGGACTCATTGACAAATTGTGGATCATCCGCCAACGCTTCATTTACTTCAACGACTTTCCCGCTGATAGGTGCATATAATTCCGAAACTGTTTTAACAGACTCTACACTGCCAAACGGTTCATTTACAGATAATTCATCCCCCACTTCAGGAAGCTCAACAAAAACAATATCACCTAGTTCATGCTGTGCAAACTCTGTGATACCGACACGAACCTTATCATTTTCAACCTTTACCCATTCATGTTCCTCGGAGTAACGTAATTCTTTTGGTGCGTTCATTCCTATCCCTCCAATTTATGTTTTAAGACCCATTCAAGACCTGCTGTTAGGTTGAGAGTCTTGTCTTAACCCCATGTTTCAGCAAATTGTTCTTCCTTGAAGCCAACAGTTACCTTATGGGAATCTGTTGCGATCGGGCGTTTGATTAACATTCCGTCCGATGCTAGTAAATCAAGCAATTCATCTTCAGATGCTTCTTTTATACGATCCTTCATACCTAAATCGCGGTATTTCTGACCACTCGTATTAAAGAACTTTTTAATATCCAGTCCGCTGTTTTTAATCATATCCACGAGCTCTGCACGTGACGGCGGATTATCAACAATATGTATTTCTTCATACTTAATATCGTGGTCATCAAACCACTTTTTAGCTTTTCTGCATGTACCGCATTTAGGGTACCAATAAAACGAAAGTGCCAATTCATCACCTCATATCTAGCTTGTCCAAATCTTAGCATACATTTTCATCCGTTTTGTATAAAAGGTCACAATAGACCTTATATTTTTATTCTACTTTTCTTTACAATATCCTCCAAGGAATTAAAAAATATTCAAGAAATCAGCAAAATAATACGTTTTACCATCAGCAGAAAAAGTTCCTGCTGATGGTATTTTTATTATAACGTATATCGCTCTGCTTCAATTATTTTCGCTGCAGCTTCTCGTTTCTTTGCAATACTATTAACCGGGGTATGACGTGTAAACTTGCGCAGGGCAGAAAGCATCAAGCGAAGACTGTCGCCTTGTTCAACTGCAATCAAGGTTTCCTTTGCATCCTGCTCTATTTTCTGAAACGCTTCCTGGCAGAAAATTTCTGTATAAAGAAGCTTTTGCTTACTTTTCTCTGCCCCGGCCTTATGCAACGCCTTTTCCGTCCGTAATACCGCTGATTCCATTGCATACGTATGAATCATCATATCCGCGATATTCACTAATATCTCCTGCTCTTTTTCTAATGCTTCCCCAAATTTTTGTACAGCTAGGCCTAACGCTAACAGCCCTATCTTTTTCGCGTTAGCAACTAGATATTTTTCCTTTGCCAGCGGTTCATCTTCTGGCTCTGTAGGCATAAACAGCATTAATTCTCCCTGTAGGCTTTGTGCTTTTTGTAGAAGCGGGAGCTCACCTTTTACAGCCTTGCGCAAAAAGGTACCAGGTATCAAAAGGCGGTTAATTTCATTTGTTCCCTCAAAAATCCGGTTAATTCTCGAATCACGATAAATCCGCTCAATCTCATATTCCTGCATATACCCGTAACCACCGTGAAGCTGCAGTCCTTCGTCCGCTATATAATCAAGCATCTCTGAGGCAAACACTTTATTTATCGAGCACTCAATGGCATATTCAGCAATGGATTTTGCTACTTCTTTGCCATCATTAACCTGCTCCGTTGAGAGTTTACTCATCCTATCCTCAAACAATCCTACGGTGCGGTAAACAGAGCTTTCAGCAGCATACAATCTTGCAGCCATATTGGCCAATTTCTCTTTGGTTAAATGAAAACCAGAAATCAATTGTTTAAACTGCTGGCGCTGGTTCGTATACTGAACAGTCAATTCAAATGCTCTTTTTGCGGCACCAACTGCTCCAACTCCCAGCTTATAGCGGCCAATATTGAGAATGTTAAAGGCTATGACATGACCTTTCCCATATTCCCCAAGAAGGTTTTCTTTTGGTACAAGTGCATCCTGAAAAATTAACGTGCGTGTGGAGGAGCCCTTAATCCCCATCTTTTTTTCCTCAGAGCCTGTGGAAACACCCGGATAATCCCTCTCAACTATAAAAGCAGAAAAATGCTGCCCGTCAATTTTTGCGTAGACAATAAACAGATCAGCAAAGCCTGAATTGGTAATCCACTGCTTCTCACCGTTTAGAATATAATGTGTCCCTTCAGGATTAAGCTTGGCAGTTGTTTTAGCACCTAATGCATCAGAACCGGAGCCTGGCTCTGTCAGAGCGTAAGCAGCTATTTTCTCTCCTGTTGCCAAAAATGGTAAGTAGGTTTGTTTTTGCTTTTCATTTCCAAACAACACAATCGGCAAGGTGCCAATCCCGACATGGGCCCCATGTGTAATGGAAAAAGCACCGGCCCGTGACATTTTTTCGGCAATCAGCGCTGAGCTTACCTTATCTAGCCCCAAGCCCCCATATTCTTCCGGCACATCCGCAGCCAATAAGCCAAGTTCACCTGCCTGCTCTAATAGCCTGACAGACCGATCAAATTCATGATTTTCAATATACTCTACCTCAGGAAGAACCTGATTTATAACAAATTCCTCTGTCGTTTTCGCGATTAATTTATGCTCATCACTATAATCTTCAGGGGTAAAAACGTGTTTGGGGGCAACCTCATCAATTAAAAAGCTTCCACCCTTCGGAACTGAATTTGTTTTGTTAGGCATACTATATCTCCTCTCCTTAAACCAGCTCGAATACTCCTGCAGCACCCATACCGCCGCCGATACACATCGTGACGATTCCAAACTGCACCTGCCTACGCATCATTTCATGTAATAAGGTTAATGTTAATTTTGTGCCCGTACAGCCAAGCGGATGACCTAACGCAATGGCACCGCCGTTCACATTTACTTTTTCTTCATCTATACCTAGCTCACGGATAACCTGAAGTGACTGAGAAGCGAACGCTTCATTTAATTCAATTAAGCCAATATCGGAGAGCTCTAACCCCGCCAGCTTCAAGGCTTTCGGAACAGCAGCAACAGGACCGATGCCCATGATTTCGGGAGGAACGCCTCCAACAGCAAAGGATTTCAGCTTAGCCATTGGCTTTAAGCCTAATGCCTTGGCTTTGTCATGGTTCATAACCATCACAGCAGCTGCACCGTCACTCATTTGTGAGGAATTCCCCGCTGTCACCGTTCCGTTAACCGAAAACGAAGGCCGCAGCTTCGACAACGCGGCCATATTAGTATCAGGACGAACACCTTCATCTTCACGAAACAAGCGAGTCGTTTCCTTCAGCTTATGGTCCTGCCCGATTGAACGGAAGGAAACCTCCACAGGTACAATTTCATCAACAAATTTACCTGCTGAAATAGCCCTTGCCGCCTTTTGATGGCTGTGAACGGCAAAGCGATCCTGGTCTTCTCTCGAGATTCCGAACTTCTTTGCTACTTCCTCTGCGGTGTGGCCCATACTCATATAATATTGGGGGGCTTCTTCTGCAAGTCTAATATTCGGTCGAACCACATGGCCCATCATCGGAACCATGCTCATCGATTCAGCTCCACCGGCAATAATCGTATCAGCATGACCCAGCATGATTCTTTCCGCACCATAGGCAATGGACTGTAAGCCTGATGAGCAATAACGATTGATTGTAATCGCCGGTACCGTATGCGAAAGACCTGCCAGCGCTCCAATATTCCGGGCCATATTCATTCCCTGCTCGGCCTCTGGCATGGCGCAGCCTATAATCAAATCATCAATAGTTCCTTCATAACCCCCTGCACGCTTTAATGTTTCCTTCACAGCGAGTGCACCTAAATCATCCGGTCGAACCCCTGCAAGCGACCCTTTCTTTGCTTTACCAACCGGGGTTCGAGCTCCGGCTACAATGACTGCTTCATTCATTCCTGTCGCCCCTCTCCTTAATAAAAATGGCCTATTTTCCACACCTTAATTTCGAAGCGGCTTTCCCTTTAAAAGCATATGCTGCATACGTTCCTGAGACTTTTTCTCCGCAACAAGACTTAGAAAGGCTTCTTTTTCCAGCTGGAGCAGATATTCCTCCTCCACCTTTGTTCCGTATGGTACTCTACCCCCTGCAATAACATAGGCGAGCTTTCGAGCGATTTTCATATCATGATCCGAAATATACCCGGATGTTCTCATCGCCTGTGCTCCAAGTAACAGGGCCGCATACCCGGTTTCACCGACAACCGGAATTTTCTGCTTAAGTGGCGGCTTATAGCCTTTTTCATCAAGAGAAAGAACTGTTTGCTTGGCATCATATAGGAGGAAGTCCCCGTTGGCGCTGATTCCATCGTTCACATGTAAAAAACGATTATCCCGCGCCTCTACTCCTGAAGTTGAGACCTTTGCGAGTGCTATCGTTTCGAAAACCTGATTGGCTATCTTTTGTAGATCGACCTCAACCCCTTCTGGAATCGAGTTTAGATGCTTTAGATAAAGTTCTTTATTTCCTCCTCCGCCTGGAATGAGTCCAACACCCGTTTCAACCAGGCCGATATAGGTTTCCATTGATGCCTGGATACGAGCTGCCGGTAAACAAACCTCCGCTCCTCCGCCAAGCGTCATGGCAAACGGTGCTGCTACTACAGGCTTTGTACTATATTTGATTTTCATCATCGTCTGTTGAAAGGATGATACAATCCACTCTAGTTCAAATAATGAATCATCCTGCGCTTCCATTAAAATCATCGCTAGATTGGCGCCGACACAAAAGTTCCTGCCCTGATTCCCTATGACAAGTCCTTTATAATTTTTCTCCACTTCATCGATTGCAAATTGAATCATTTGTAAAATATCAGGACCAATTGCATTATTCTGTGAATGGAATTCCAAGAGCGCTACCCCGTCACCTATATCGATTAAGCTTGCACCGCTGTTCTTTTTAATGACCCCATTTCGCTGCTTGATTTTTGTCAGATTAAGGATTTTTGGATTTTCCTCGATAAGACGATATTCACCGTTATGATAAAAATAGCTGTCACCGTTCTCTTTTTTATAAAAGGACGAACAGCCATTGTGCAGCATTTCCTCAATTAATTTTGGAACAGGAGCATTTGTTGCTTTAAGCTTTTTAACGGATTGCTCTAGACCGATGCAATCCCATAGCTCAAACGGACCCTGCTTCCAACCAAATCCCCATTTCATGGCCTGATCAATGGAAACAATATCATCGGCAATTTCTCCGAGCAGGTCAGCGGAATAAATCAGGACAGGGGCCAGAATATTCCATAACAGCTTTCCAGCACGATCCTCGCTGTACAAAAGCGTTTTCATCTTTTTTGAGATGTCCTTTTCTTGCTTGCTTTGTTCAATTGCGGCTGTCGTTAATTTTTTCCGCGGGATATATTCTAATGTGGAAGGATCCAACTCAAGGATTTCCTTGCCTTTTTTCAAGAAAAAGCCCTGCCCTGATTTGCTTCCTAACCAACCGTTTTGTAGCATTTTTTTCATAAAATTAGGGATTTCAAATACCTCTCGTTCCTTTCCCGCGGTTTGCTGATACACGTTATCCGCTACATGGGCGAAGGTATCTAGACCAACCACGTCAAGCGTTCGGAAGGTAGCGCTTTTTGGGCGGCCAATCAGCGGACCCGTAACAGAATCTACTTCTCCGATACTATAACCACCTTCAGCCATTTCCTTTACCGTCACAAGCAGTCCGTACGTTCCGATGCGGTTAGCAATAAAGTTTGGAGTATCCTTTGCCATGACTACACCTTTACCAAGCTGCTCCTCACCGAACTGTTTCATGAAGCGAATGACATGCGCATCAGTATCCTTTGTTGGAATCACTTCAAGCAGCTTTAAATAGCGGGGTGGATTAAAAAAGTGGGTTCCGAGAAAATGCCTTTTGAAATCATCTGAGCGGTTTTCAGCGATGGCATGAACTGAAATTCCAGATGTATTGGAGCTTACGATGCTTCCAGGTCTGCGATATTGATCAACCATTGCAAAGAGTTGCTTTTTAATTTCAAGATTTTCAACTACCACTTCAATAATCCAATCCACCTTCTGCAATCGCGGCAAATCATCCTCTAAATTTCCAGCTTCAAGTAGAGCAAGATTTTTGACCGATGTTAAGGGTGCAGGCTTTTGTTTTAAGAGCTTTTGCAGCGCATTTTCGCTGATTCGGTTGCGAACAGGTTTATCTTCAAGTGTTAAGCCTCTTGCTTTTTCACTATCTGTTAATTGGGCTGGAACGACGTCGAGCAGCAGTGTCGGAATCCCGATATTAGCCAGGTGGGCTGCAATTGCCGAGCCCATCACTCCTGACCCAAGGACTGCTGCTTTACGAATCGATTGAATCATGAGAAATCCCTCCTTTTTAGAATGGGTTTAGCTATTTATGAGGGTAGCGTGACCTTGGTGAAAGTATTGTTTTACTTATAAAATATATTTTTATTTCAGACAATCATTCCGGAAAATGAAGAAAAAATCACCAGCAAGGAATTTAACAGAACAGGTTAAGCTAAAGCATGGAGGTGAATGTCATGGTAAAAAGAGTGAAGAACCCGTCTAGAGCTGCTGTCAGTGCGGCTAGTGTTAAAGGAAATGCTGGACCGAATGCAGAGAACACGGACCGCGATAAAGTAAACAGCCAAAATAATCAATATAAGAGGTAGTATGAGTGAATCAAAAAGGAGGATTGGGACATGCAACAGCAGTTTACTATGAATACTCAAAATCAAAACCAAGGTATTTTGTACCAGGAGCCGCCGGCAGTTATTTCCACTAAGGACACATTATATTTAACGGATATGCTTTCATGGAATCTATTGGCGATGAAAAAGGCTCATTTCTTTGCACAGCAATGTCATGACCCAGAAATTGTCTCTGAACTGGAACGCTGCGGCCAAATGCACCAGCGTCACTACGAGAAAATCCTTTCTCATCTAAACGTACAAAATCAACAACAACAGCAACAACAATCAACTAACGGGATGATGTAGTTTAATTTTTCGGAGGTGAACGAATTGAATCAGAATCAGAATCAGAATCAGAATCAAAATCAAAATCAAACAATAAGTAATCCCAAAACAACACAACTGCAAAAAACACCGCAAATGAATGACCGGGACTTTTTGAATGATGTACTTGCAACTGAAAAGTATATAACCAATTCATATAGCATCGCATTAAATGAAGCAAGTCATGAAGCGCTTTATCAAGACCTTCTAGCTGTTTGTACAGAAGCACAAAATGAACAGCGCCAGCTCTATAATCTCATGTTCAAAAAGGGCTGGTACAAGCTTGAGCAGGAGGATCAGCAGAGGCTGCAGCAAAAGTACCAGCAGTTCTATAATTATACCACCACTCAATTCCCATATAACGGCGGACAGCTGCAATAATGGAAATATGATAGAAAAAAGCCGCTTTGCAGAGGGCAAAGCGGCTTTCTTTAATCACTAGTCGAAAACATATATTTTTTATAATGGTAGCGTATGGAGAAAATAAGCCCGAGTGCGAGCATATTTCCCATTAATGAGCTTCCACCGTAGCTGATAAACGATAGAGGAATCCCCGTTATCGGCAGCAGCCCAATTGTCATGCCAATATTTTGAAATACATGGAATGTAATCATACTGATGACACCTACACAAATATAGGAATAAAAGTGATTCTTCGTTTCCATACCAACCTTTGTAATATGATAGATCAGCAAAAAGAATAGGCTGACAAGAATACTTGCGCCAATAAAGCCAAACTCTTCCCCGACAACACTAAAAATAAAATCGGTATGGCTTTCTGGCAGATAGACCTCTCTTGTGCCGAAGCCTTTGCCTGACGTTTCACCAGAACCAATTGCCAGCAATGAACGAGTCAGCTGGAATCCTGTTGAACTTTGGTAATTATACGGATCAATCCATGAATAAATCCGTCCAAATTGATATTCCTTCACCCCAAGATATTTTTCGAGAATTTCAGGCTGCCAAAGGACAAAATAGAAAATAACCGAAATCAATGCTGCTGCACTGCCGAAAATCGTTACAAGTATTTTCCATGAAATCCCTGAAATAAACAGCATCCCAAGAAAAATCGCCGTCAATACGAGCGATGTTCCTAAATCAGGCTGCTGCATCACTAATAATAGCGGAACCATTGTCACAATTCCTAGCTTTAGTAATAGCCATAAATCGGTCTGAAACGTTTTTATTATATATTTTTGATGGTGTTCTACATTTACTCTGGCAAGCGCCAAAATGAGAAACACTTTAAAAAATTCCGATGGCTGCAAGGAACCCATTCCAGGTACCTTATACCAGCTTTTTGCCCCATTGATGACAGGCGCAATACTGTCCGGGGCCACAATTAGAAAGGCTAATAAAAAAATCCCAAAGCCATATGCGTACCAAGAAAGCTTCTTCAGCTGATCAGAATCTAGTGTAATGACGGCTGCAATAATGCCTGAGCCAACGATATACCAGACGATTTGCTTTAATAAGAAGTTTTCACCATATTGCCCTGTTTTTTGTGCACTGTATATCGAAATACAGCTGGCGAGAAATAAGAGTAATAATATAAGGACAAGACTGAAGTCCAGTCTTGATGTAGATTGTTTATCTGTCATACCTATTCACCTTCTATGAGCCTCTGTTGGAAAACGTAGTCGATCCATTTTCTCCTTACAATTCTTCATTATATTTTTATTTTCGACAAATCTCAACAAAATCATTGATGATGGATAATATTACACCCCATCATTTTACCTATCCTTTATGAATATTTAATGAACATATTATGAATGATTGTTCATTAACCTAACAAAACTTAACGAAACTTAACAAAACCGATTGTTTTTAGACAAAACAATATGATAAACTTTTTTTGCATGCATTCTAAGACACAATATTCAGCTTTTTTTATATAGGAAAGGAGATACCTATGAATGAAATATATACTCCTGATGAAGTAGCCAAGCTGTTTAAAATATCAAAGCATACTGTTTATGAATTGATCAAACGCGGGGATCTTCGCGCCTTTAAGGTCGGCAATAAAATGCGAATTGAGCAAAATGAAGTAAATCGATATAAACAGCTGATGGAAACAGCGCCAGCCTTGAAACCTTCCGCTGATCATTCCATTCGTCTTGCCGGAAGCCATGATTTTCTCATTGAGCATTTGGTTAAGTATGCAGCACGCCATACACAAGGTTTATCAATCCAGCCTACATACGTTGGAAGTCTTGAAGGACTAATGATGCTATATCGAAATAGCTGTGATGCAGCTGCGATTCACCTATTAGATCCTTCTTCAAAGGAGTATAACATTCCTTTTATTAAACAGCTATTTGTCCACGAACCGCTCACGGTCATGCGGTTTGCCTCTAGAGAGCAGGGCTTTATTGTCGCAAATGGAAATCCGAAAAACATAAAATGCTTTCACGATTTAACTAGAGAGGATGTTATCTTTGTCAATCGGCAAAAAGGGTCTGGGACCCGCTACGTAATTGATTATTATTTAGCCGAGGAAGGGATAGATCCTCAGGAGATAAATGGCTATTTGAATGAGGAGTGGACCCATTCTGCAACGGCATCACTGGTTAACGGAGGAAAAGCAGATGTTGCATTTGGCATACAATCAGCAACAGAAAATCTGCAAGTAGATTTTATCCCCGTCATGAAGGAACAATTCGATCTTGTTTTCCGATGGACAGAGCAGAATCATTCGTCATTAAAGAGGTTAATCGATCTGCTTACCGACACAGCCTATAAAGATAGTATGCAGAATAAAACGGGCTATGATGTATCCGAGTTTGGAACGATCATATATGAACATAAATAAAAGAGGAGAAGTAGTATCATGAAAAAATTTAATCGATTTTTAGCAGCAAGTCTTTTGGCTTTGCTAGTGCTTGTATTAGGAGCTTGCGGAACTAATGATGAAGCAGCTGAACAAAAAGACAACAATGCTGATATCAAGACAGAGCAGGCCGCAGATACAAAAGAAAAAACTGAAACAAAGGATCTTATTTTAGCCACAACAACCAGTACACAGGACACTGGTTTATTGGATGAACTAATTATCCCCATGTTTGAAGAGCAAAATCCAGACATTAATGTAAAAACAATTGCTGTTGGTACAGGCCAAGCGTTAGAAATGGGTACAAAAGGGGAAGCAGATGTATTGCTTGTACATGCTCCTGCTTCAGAGGAAGAGATTGTTGCAAGCGGTGATGCCATTAACCGTCAGCTTGTCATGCATAATGATTTTATTATTGTTGGACCTAAGGATGATCCGGCTGGCGTTAAAGGCTTACCTATTTCCGAAGCCTTTGCAAAAATTATGTCTGAAGGTGCAGTATTTGTTTCAAGAGGTGACGACTCTGGTACACATAAAAAAGAACTTCAGGTTTGGGAAAAGGCCGGATTAACACCTGCTGATAATGCATCATATCTTCAATCAGGACAAGGAATGGGTGCCACGTTACAAATTGCAAATGAAAAGAATGGCTATACGTTAACAGACAGAGGAACATGGTTAGCACAGGAGAAGAATTTAACAAATCTTCAAATCGCTGTTGAAGGTGACGAAGACTTAAAGAATATTTACCATGTCATGCAGGTAAACCCTGAAAAGCATGATAAAGTAAACAGCGACGGTGCAGAGAAATTCGTTGATTTTATGATCAATAAAGAAACTCAGGAAAAGATCAGTGAATTCGGCAAGGACAAATATGGTCAAGCCTTATTCTTCCCGGATGCTAAATAAAAGAGATATAATTAGGTTGGCGGTAAGTGATTGATGCTTACCGCCAACCTTCTATTTAGGAAAGAGCAGGAAGTTGGTTGGTTGAATGGATCTCATCATAGACGGTTTATTAAAAGCAATTGAATTAATTACTTCTGGAGACAAAGGGATTTTTGAGGTTACCTTTCTCACCCTCCGCGTGTCTTTTACAGCCATCCTAATCAGCACCATTATTGGCATACCCATTGGTATCTTTTTAGGGCTTTCGCGGTTTAAAGGTAGAAAGCTTATTCTTATCTTTATCAACATAGGAATGGGACTGCCTCCCGTCATTGCCGGTCTGACGATTACCATGCTGCTTTGGCGTTCAGGTCTTTTTGGAGACTACGCCCTATTATATACTCCAACAGCCATTATCATGGCACAAACCCTTGTTTCCCTTCCAATTGTAATAGGGTTAACAAGCTCCTCCTTTCAGCAGATCAACGAAAAAATGCTCCTGCAGATTAAAGCACTTGGAGCCACAAAAATACAAACCTTGTTTATTTTATTAAAAGAAATGCGGATCGCTTTATTAGCAGCCATTATGGCCGGCTTCGGGCGAGTGATTGCAGAGGTTGGAGCTGCCATGATGGTAGGAGGCAATATATTAGGTGAAACACGTATTTTAACGACTTCGATAATGATGGAGGTTTCAAAAGGGAACTTTGATATTGCCATTGCCCTATCATTTATATTAATGACGCTGGCCTTTTTGATTACGTTCATCCTCACCTCATTGCAGCAAAGGAGGCCGGTGGAATGACGGAAATGATCCGAGTAGAAGAGCTTGAATTTCAAGTAGCTGGGCGAAACATTCTTACCATTCCAGAGCTTGTGATAAAAAAAGGACATATCTATGGAATCATGGGGCCAAACGGCGCAGGGAAAAGTACACTTTTAAAGGTACTCTCTTTGTTAGATTCCCCCACAAATGGAGTGATTTATTTTCATGGTGAACAGGTTTCTGCTCATACCATCACTCTTGAAAAGCGGAGAAAAATAGCGATTGCCCTTCAGCAATCACTGCTTCTTGATACAACGGTATTTCAAAATATTGCTGTTGGGTTAAAAATTAGAAGGCAGCCGCGAAAAATCATTAAGGAAAAGGTATATGAATGGCTTGAAAAATTTAATATCACCCATTTGGCTGATAAGCATGCGTATAAGCTTTCTGGCGGCGAAGCACAGCGGGTCAATTTAGCTCGAGCGATGATTCTTGAACCAGAGCTTCTTTGTTTGGATGAGCCCTTTTCAGCACTTGATTTCCCAACTAAAATGAAGCTCATTTATGACTTCAAAAACATTTTATCCGAAGCAGGCACCACTGCCTTGTTTGTCAGTCATGATTTACTCGAGGTAAAATCATTAACAGATGAATTATTTATTCTAATGAACGGGGAAATGCAGCAGCACGGATCCACCGAGTATGTTATTGAAAATCCGAATGAATCCACCCGCTCCTTTATCAACGACTGGAAGAGCTATTTGACATTATAAAAAAAAGCCGTATGGATGTCATACGGCTAAAGAAAATATAGGAGGTTTGGGTTTAACGGTAAGGACAAACTTAAGTTGTCCTTTACTATTACATATGAAGCTTGTTCAATATTTGTACAGGCTTTTTACCAGTAGTAAGAAAAAAGGGCGTAGCCTAAAAAATTATGCATAAGCTTGAATAAAATCTCTCAGGAGGGTCACACTAGAAATAAGTGTAAAACCCCCCTTTTCTAACCTCCTATAACGATCATAGGAGGTCTTTTTTTGACCCAAATCCACAAGTAGTGGTACACCTTCCCTATCAGCATTAGAATAATATAATTTACGCATTCACCTTATTCACATTATCTGAAGCCTTTTCGGATTCTGTTTCCGTTTCATGACTCTTTGATAAGAACCAGCCGGCAGCAGCGATTCCAATTAATACAATGTAGAAAGTCGCTTTCCAGGCTGTTGAATGGGAAAATCCTTCTGAAACAATGGCGATAGCTGGATGTGCTAAGGTTTGAACTAAAAGCTTTACTCCAACCCATCCAACGATTACAAAGGCTGCAACTTCCAAACCAGGTTTTTTAGCTAATAATTTAACAAACATATTTGCTGCAAATCGCATGATGACAAGCCCAATGAAACCACCTGCAAAAATGACGATGAAATGACCTGCATGCATTCCGCCGATTTCTCCCAAATTAGGAATAATAGGCAGCGTGACCGCTAATGCAACCGCGGCTAAGATCGAATCAATAGCAAACGCAATATCTGCTACTTCAACCTTTAATACCGTCATCCAAAAACCGCTTTGCTTAGCAGGCTTTTCATGATGTCCTTCTTCCCCATGTTTCTTCTTAAGAAAATGTTTATACAGATGATTCAAGCTCATGAAGATAAGATACGCAGCTCCAAGCGCTTGAACCTGCCAAATATCAACCAGAAATGAGATGACGAACAAGGAACCAAAACGGAAGATAAACGCACCGGCTAATCCGTAAAATAAAGCTTTTCTCCGCTGTTCCTCTGGTAAATGCTTAACCATAATCGCAAGCACTAACGCGTTATCCGTGGCCAATAGTCCTTCCAACACAATTAATACTAACAAGACCCATCCATACTCAAATAATAATGAAAATTCCATCTTTTACCTCCCTGAAAATGGTATATATACTTCGACTGAATAGCAGCAATTAATGGATTTCCATGCTCAAGTTTCGGTCCAGATTGCTCGATTACCAGAGAGTTTTTCCATAACTTCCTTCTGTACAATCCTTCTGTTCCCTGTCATTTCATTGCCCATTAACTCTCCTCCTATCGAAGACAAAATAAAAGACCCTTACCAATAGTAAAGGTCTGATTTCATAAATATAAATAGACCCTGCCTATTGGTAAAGGTCTTGCTAACAACTTTAAAAGTTGCCAACAAAGCCGGGAGCTTAAACTCCGTAATGACGACTTTGCTGTAAAAGCTACTCCCCTTTAGGGAAAACTCTTATTCTGATAAGGTAATAATAAAGAGTCTTTGAGAGAATGTCAAGAATATTCTTTTTACCTCTTCAAAAAAAGTGTTTTAATTTTTCATTTTTATAGTATAATATTATAGTTTGAGTTACCTTATTCACGTGGTTCGAGACCCTCCCACGATAAAAAACTAAGGAGAGATACTTATGAATATCAAATCCCTTGCAGTAAATGGCCTTGTTGCTGCACTATACATCGCTGTCAGCTTTGTCATCCAGCCTTTTGGCTTCACGAATGTTCAATTTCGTGTATCCGAGATGTTTAATCATCTCATCGTGTTTAACAAGAAATTTATCTATGGAATTGTCCTTGGTGTTTTCTTAACTAACCTATTCTTTTCGCCAATGGTCGCCTATGATCTTGTTTTTGGTGTCGGACAATCGATTGTTGCCCTTTTAGTCACCCTCTTCTCGATGCGTTTTATTAAAGGCATTTGGGCACGTATGGCTTTTAACACGATTGTATTCACCTTCACGATGTTTATCATTGCCTTTGAACTAAACCTTGCGTTCGGCATGCCATTCCTTTTTACATGGCTGACTACGGCCGCTGGAGAGCTGGCTGTGATGATTGTTGGGGCACCGATTATGTACGCGGTAAATAAGCGGGTAAACTTCAATAAAATGATGGAAACACCCGTTTCTATTTCAAAGCATAAAGTTATTTCACAAAAAGACTGACATTACGTCAGTCTTTTTTGCTTGCTAACACTTCTTTTCCAGCGATATAATAAAAAGACCGAGTGCTGGGAGCACTCAGTCTTACATTAGACAATTATTTTAGGTAGAGTACATATATTTGTACTCTTTTATTTTTATAGACTCTCGTCGATTGCTTTAACCATTTCGTTTACAGAAATAATCCCACCGCCTGATAAGTACCATACATTTGGATCAAGATAAACGATGCGGTCTTCTTTAAATGCCTTTGTACCCTTAACAAGGTCATTGTTTAGAACTTCTTTTGCTGGACTTGCAGCCTGGCCAGTTGTAACAACTGCTCCACGATCTACCACAAACAGGATATCAGGATCCTTTTCAACTAGGTATTCAAATGAAATACTTTGACCATGTGTAGAAACTTCAATATTTTCATCAACTGGTTTTACACCAAATACATCGTGGATGATTCCAAAGCGTGATGCCGGTCCATATGCACTGATATTTCCTTCATCTATTAATGTTACTAATGCCTTTTCATCTAATCCTGATGCTTTTTCCTTCAATGCTTTAATGTTTTCATCAATTTTTGCTAATTCTTCCTTTACTTCTGCTTCTTTACCAAAAATTTGACCAAGAATATCTGTATTTTCTTTAAATGATTCCATGTACTTTGTTGTATCAACACCTAAATAAATCGTTGGAGCAATTTCTGCGAATTCTTCATATAAATCTTGTTGTCTAGCTGAGATAATAATTAATTCAGGCTGAAGCTCATTGATTTTTTCAAAGTCAGGTTCTTTTAAAGATCCGACACTTTCATATTTATCAGACTTGTATTTTTCAAGCTGGCTTGGTACAGTACCTTCCTTTGGCAACGCTGTAACTGCTTTAACTCCTAATGTATCTAATGTTTCTAATACACCAAAATCAAATACAACGACATTTTCTGGATTTACCTTTACATCTGTTTCACCTAAAAGATGCTTCACAGTAATTTCTTTTGCTTCTGCAGTCTCTTTCGGCTCGCTTGAGTCAGTACTCTTGCTTTCTTCTGTTGATGATTCTGAACTGCATGCTGCTAATAGCAGGACAAATAGTGTTAAAATAAAAACCATTAACTTTTGCTTCATGTTTTACACCTCATAGTAGTTTTATATTTTTAGTATCATTATATTTATGATTGATAGAGCCTTCTCTCATGATTACAGCCTTTCAGAAAGGTTGCGCGCTCTGAAATCATGGTATTTGAGAATATTTCTCAATCGAATACAAACAAAAATTACATTTGAGGCATCCGCCGGAGGCTGAATGCCATTCACCTATGCATAAAAGACACAGATCTTATTGTTATCGATATATTCGATATTAATATCCATATCATAAATATCCTTTAATACAGATGGTTTAATAATTTCATCTGTTGGTCCTTCCTTGACCACTTTTCCATCCTTTAATGCGACAATGTAATCAGAGTAGCAGGACGCAAAGTTAATATCATGGATGACGATGACAACGGTTTTTCCAAGTTCATCAACAAGTCTGCGTAATACCTTCATAATCTGAACAGAATGCTTCATATCCAGATTGTTCAATGGTTCATCTAGTAAAATATATTCCGTGTTTTGCGCGATAACCATCGCGATATAGGCACGTTGTCTTTGCCCGCCACTCAGCTCATCAAGATATTTCTCCTGCATTTCTTCAAGCTCCATATAATGGATGGCTTCATCAACATACTCCCAATCTTCTTTTGTTAAGCGGCCCTGTGAGTAAGGAAAACGCCCAAAGGATACAAGCTCTCTGACTGTTAAGCGGACATTAATATGGTTGGACTGCTTCAAGATTGATATTTTTTTCGCTAAATCATTGCTCTTACAGGATGACAGCTCTTTATCATCAATATGGATAATCCCTTCATCAGCTAGAATCAAACGGCTGATCATAGATAATACGGTACTTTTCCCGGCACCATTGGGACCAATGAACGAGGTAATTTTCTTCTTCTGGATTTTCATTGTAACCCCGTCCACCACTTTTTTTGTTCCAAACCGTTTTGTCAAATTTCTTACACTTAACATTCTCTTCTCCTCCTCACTAGGCTTTTCTTTGTTTTAATAACAGAAAAATAAAGTATACTCCGCCAATAAAATTAACGATAACACTTAAGGTTGTTGAGAAGGTGAATACCCGCTCAACGATAAGCTGGCCGCCGACAAGAGAAATAATACTAACTAAAATCGAACCAAATAGTAGAATTGTATGCTTATATGTGTTGAATAATTGATACGTCACATTTACAACTAATAATCCAAGAAATGTAATCGGGCCAACTAGTGCTGTTGATATGGAGATCAGAATGGCGACAACAATAAGCAATCGTTTCACAATCCGATCATAATCAACCCCTAAATTAATCGCTTGCTCTTTTCCTAAAGATAGGACATCCAAATACTTTGTAAACTGAAGGAAATACAGTGTAACAAGGATGATTAGGATAAAGGAGATAAGCAACAGATCACCATTGATATTATTAAAGCTGGCAAACATTTTATCTTGAACTCTCATAAACTCATTCGGATCAATCAATACCTGCATAAAGGACGAAATACTTTGAAAAAATGTACCAAAGATTATTCCAATCAATAAGAGAAAATAAAGATTATTGCCTTCTCTTTTAAAAATGATTTTGTATAAGATTCCAACAAATACCCCCATAAGGGCAATTGAGATAAAAAAGTTCACGTTTTTATTCATAAGCGAATTCATTGATCCAAACGCGAAAACTAAAACGGTTTGGATCAGCATATACAGTGAATCAAGCCCAATGATACTTGGTGTGAGAATTTTATTATTGGTAATCGTTTGGAATACGATTGTGGAAAAGGCAATGGCCGCACCGGTCAGTACCATAGCTGCTATTTTTTCAGTTCTTTTCGATAGCACATAATCCCAGGATCCTCTTACATCAGTAAACAAAAAGACCGCAATGAGAATGGCTGCTGCAATGAATAGTATTCCAATTTTTGTCCAATTACGCATATGCCTTTCTCCTCAAAAGTAAGTAGATAAATATACCGCTTCCAATCACACCAACCGTTAAGCCAATTGGAATCTCATACGGATAAATCACCAAGCGGCCAAATATGTCACAAACTAAAATAAACACAGCACCAAGTAATGCAGTATGGGAAAGATTCTTTTGTAAATGATCCCCATTATAAATCGATACAATATTTGGAATAATCAACCCTAGGAACGGAATCAAACCAGCCGTCAATATGACCACTGCTGACATCATCGCTACAAGACTTAAACCGAGATTAACAACCTGTTTATACTTAAGACCGAGGTTGACGGCAAATTCCTCGCCCATTCCGGCAACAGTAAACTTATTCGCAAAAAGATAGGAAACTAAGACAAGCGGGATACTGATATAAATGAGCTCATATTGTCCTTTGACTGTCATGGAAAAATTCCCTTGCAGCCAGGCTGTCATGTTTTGGATTAAATCATTTTTATAAGCAAAAAAGGTAGTCATAGATGTGATGATATTACCAAACATTAAACCTACTAAAGGAATAAAAACAGCATCCTTTAATTTCACTTTATCTAGTATTTTCATAAAAATGAATGTCCCAAGTAAGGCGAAAACAAACGCTAAACCCATTTTCACCATTGGACTTGCGGCTGGTATAAACATCATTGCGATAAGAATTCCAAATCTGGCAGAATCCTCTGTTCCAGCAGTTGTCGGTGAAACGAATTTATTATGACTGAGCTGCTGCATGATTAGTCCGCTGATACTCATCGCCACTCCCGCGATAATAATACTGACAAGACGCGGTACCCGTGCAGAGAAGAAAATGGTGGCTTCTTCTTCATTCATTTTAAAGATGTCTAGCGGTGAAATACCGGATACACCAATGAACAGCGATATACATGATAATAGAATGAGCAATATAACAAGGTATCTTTTCTTCATCTAATTCCTAACTCTCTTTTTGTGACGTGAATATGTAGCACTAAGATATAATAATGAGATTCATTATCAATTCCAAGTGTTTTTTCACCCCAAATGAAATCCATTATCTTTTGAGGTGAAAAAATTTCCATCAGTGAGAAGCATTATCACTATTAAACAAAAAAAATTAATGTTTTCACTAATAGATATGAAACAATGAGATTCATTATCAATTTAATTTAAAAATAAAAATCAAACCTCTTTGAATGAGATTGATTATCAATTAATATTTATACATAAAATTCTAACATTTATTTGTCCTATGTCAATCCTTTTAATAAAAAAATTCATCAATGCAGAAAACGTTTTCAGTACAGGCAGTCTATTAAAGATTTATTTTATATTAAAAGAATAATAGATGCTTTTGGTTGGTGAAAACGTTGAGGACAACTAATAAGCCGCTACGTATACTATAGCAGACACGTTTTAGATTATTAAGGAGTAATACTGACGGTATTAGGGCCCCTTGAAAGGAGGTGTTTCATTGACACCATTCACCTTTTGGTTTACTATTTTCTCATTTTTATTAACAATGCTTCTCATTTTCTGGAGACCGAAAGGAATAAACGAAGCCATTCCTTCAACACTTGGTGCGTTACTCATCATTTTGTGCGGCGCGGTTTCGTTACCGGATATTGAAGTAATTGGTGAAAAAGTCACCGGAGCAGCCATTACAATTCTTGCAACGATGATTATGGCTATCGCAATGGAGAGTATCGGATTTTTCCAATGGGTAGCACAAAAATTATTAGAGGCCACAAAGGGATCAGGTCACAGACTTTTCTGGTTAACGAATCTTCTCTGTTTTTTAATGACACTTTTCTTAAATAATGACGGCAGTATTCTAATTACAACTCCCATTTTACTGTTGTTACTAAGGAAGCTTGGACTGAAGGATAATCAGAAGCTGCCATATTTACTCAGCGGAGCCTTAATTGCGACCGCTTCAAGTGCCCCCATTGGGGTAAGCAATATTGTTAACTTAATCTCATTGCAGATTATAGAGATGGATTTAATCCACTATACACTCATGATATTTGTTCCAGGAACCTTGGGATTACTGCTTCTTTCTATCCTTCTATATCTTATTTTTCGTAAAACATTACCCACTTCCATCACTCAAACCAACGCTCCCACTGACAAACCTGCTGCCCAAGCAATGGCTGGACAACCTAAGCATTGGAAGCCCTTACACCCGCAACTGTCTAAGCATCCTTTACAGCCAAAACACCATAGCAAGCCGCCTTTTGGTTCAGTTACTTCAAAGAGACATACAAAATTAATGTTCGCTGTGATTGTCTATGTACTTCTTGTCCGTATCTCCTTATTTGTCGCAGCCTATTTAGACATCTCAGTATCGCTCGTCGCAGCACTGAGTTCCCTTCTCTTATTGTTATGGCGCTGGTTCTATTTGAAAGTTAGCCCTGTTGATTTATTGAAAAAGACACCGTGGCATATCTTCATATTTGCGTTCACGATGTATATAATCGTATACGGCTTACAAAATATTGGATTAACTCGCTATTTAATCGAATATCTAGAACCGATGGTAGCCACTAGTCTTTTTCATGCAAGTATGATTATGGGGACTACCCTAACTATTTTATCTAACATTTTCAATAACCATCCTGCTTTAATGATTGGTACTCTTTCCTTAACACAAATGGGACTTGATCCAGTCACACTAAAAACAATTTATCTAGCCAATATTATTGGAAGTGACATAGGGGCCCTTCTACTGCCAACCGGAACATTAGCCACCTTAATCTGGATGCATATTTTAAGACAGCACCATGTAAAAGTATCCTGGAAAGATTACTTGAAGGTAACGGTTCGGGTCATTCCCATTACTGTTGCTTTTACTCTAATTATCCTCTATTTTTGGATAGAGTGGGTTATCCATTAATAAGTGCAGCTTACTAACCTGACCATTCATCTGACGTAAAAAATTCCTTTTCTTTTGAAAAGGAATTTTTTCTTGATGCATTTCATTATTCTATTTATCTTTATTGCTATTATTGTTGTCTTTGCTGTTGTCATCTTTATTATTATCTTTATCATCATCGTTATTATTGTCTTTATTGTCTTTGTCATTATCATTCTTACGATTATCATCATTGCATGACTTCATAGAACCTCTATCTTTTTTATTAGAATTCTTGTCAAACCAATCCTTACATCGTTTATTGGATTTTGAATTATCTTTATCGTTGTCTTTATCATTGTCCTTATTATTATTGCCCTTACAATCTCTGAATCTGTCCATCCCGCTACATTTGCAGCACTTTTTACAATCCTTGCAATCGCATTCTTTACCTTTGCCCTTACCATCATGACCGTCTTTTTTTCCATCCTTCCGGTCATGTTTGTCCTTGCCCTTATCCTTATCCTTATCCTTGTCCTTCTTCTTCTTTGGACCTGAACTAATACTGCGAACATGGAATGGATCCACAAGAATAACTTCTTCATTATGTGTAAGCTTATAGTAACCATCATCTACGGAAAGGACTCCCTCAACAGCTTCAGGACCGCTGCGATTAATGGCCACCCACTTATTTTCCAAGTGTTTAAAGACACCTAATAAATCATGCGCTTCAATCATCTTGTCTTTTTTCTTTTCTTTCTCTTTAAACGGTTTAGATGATAAGCTTACGCTCTTCACATGATGGATACTCACATAAACATGGCCGTCATCCTCTGTATGCATAATTAAGAAATCATGTTTAACTGCTAACAACTTTCCATGAATTGAATCAGGACCACCCTGGTTTAGTTGAACGACTTGCTGTTCCATCTTCTTTAACAGCTTACGAAAATTTTTCGCTGATAAAAAGTTTACTTTTTCCTTCTCTTTTTCTTTTTCTTTTTCCTTATGCTCCTGTTCAGGATGGTGCGGCTTTGGTTTTGTCGGGGAACTAACACTCTTAATATGCTCTGCCTGGTAATAGATTACCGAATTTTTCACAGCTAGCGCCACATAATCTGATTGGACATCTAGAACTACTCCATGCTTGGCCTCAGGTCCCGCACGATAGACTTTTACCTCTTTTCCTTTTACAGAATCAAAAAATGCCTGATAAAAACGTGTTTTGGAACTCTGTTCAGCATCTTTATGTTGATTACTCTTCCCTTTGCTCATTTTTATCCTCCTTGTTCATCCTCCAATTAAAATGGTTAGATATACTGCATGTATACGTAACTTCGCACCATTTTGAATGATGAACAAACCTATTTACTAAAATAATCAACACGTACCTACTCAAATGGGTTAATTAGTTTTAGAAATTAAAAATAAATTATAAAAATGTTTGAATTATCTGAAATTAACTGTTATAATTGAAAAAAGGTTAAGGAGTTGATTTCCAAATGAATAAGTACTCTCTAAACGCACCCCAACAAACTGAGGTAATTGATGATTCACTATTTGCTGAAATGGTGTTAGACAAAGCGCTGCGCGATTTCCAAAAAGAGCAAATACTAAAGGAAATCGACTTATCGTTACGTGACAGAAACAAAGAACAATTTTTAATGTTAACAGAGAAATTACAAGAGTTTCTTGAATAAAAATAAAAATAATCTAAATTCCCGATTTCCCTGAGATCGGGTTTTTTTGTTTGTTTGCTATAGTTAGTACCTTTAAAACTCTAAATCTATCTTCCTAGTAGATTAGTAACAAAAATAACGAATTACGATTTTTTCGACAAATCCAACGAAACTTTTTTTATAATGAAGCGTACCTAGTATAGGAAATCAAACAAAAGGGTGTGGATTATGAAATTTCGAAATGCTGTACTGGAGTACCGGCTCCACAAAGGGAATGACCATTTTGTTCCTATTTATCATTATCCAGAGATTGAGCTTGAACAAATTTTGGCAAGAAGAGAATGTGAGTTTTTCGTCAAAAGCGGTGTGACATACAGACAGCTTTCCTCTGCTATTGAGGCTAATCTTTTTATTATTTATGTAGAGCTCTATGAAGAAGATCCAATTGAGGGGGAATTGCTGTCTGAGGATGGAATTCTTCTTGAGGTGCGGGAACTGAATACGATCAAAAATCATCCACTCATCTCATCAGAATATGTAACCAATCATTTAGATGTGTTAAGTACGATTGGAAGTGTCTACACCTACCACTACGGTAAGGAATGGGAACGGGATTCTGCCGAGATTGATGAAGACCGTAAAGCATTTGTTTTGTATGTCACGCCAACTGGTTATTCCATAACAGAATAAGAGAGGGGATTAAGATTGAAAAAGACAAAGAAAATGATGAAAGGTGTTGTGGCTGCTGCACTCGTTTCTTCACTAGCGGCCTGCGGAGAGGACCGTCCGCCTGAGCCGACTGGATACGATTGTGGTGATTGGGACTGGGATAGTAAAACAGGAACCTATTACTGTGATGATGATAGCTCATACTACGGCGGTAGATATTATCACGGCGGCTCCTTTTACTCTAGTAAAAAGTCACTAACAAGCAGTCCGAGCTATAAATCATACAAAAGCTCCTATAAATCAGGAATTGGCAGCGGATCAAAAGGCGGATTCGGGGGATAAACATGAATACGTTTCGTCAGGAAAGGCAGCGTTTTTTTGAAGGAATCGATGGATTCTGGCATGACCTATTTGACACAGAATATGCTTTATGGGATGTAAAAAAAGAATCACCCGCTAAGATCAAGCGTATTCGACAGGCAGCAGAACGAATCGGACATATACTGTTTAAAACGGCACCGCTATTACGGCAATTAGATGAAGAAACATTGCTTCAGCTTGGATTTCCAAAGCCGGCACTATCCTTCATCAAACAGCAGACGCTGCCCTTTGAAAGTGTTATCGCACGCCTTGATTTGGTGGTCACAGATGAGAAAGTAAAACTCCTTGAGGTCAACTCTGATACACCTACCTTCATTAAAGAAACTTTTTTCGTTAACGGTAGGGTTTGTAAAGCCTTTGGATTAGAAAACCCGAATGAGGCCTGTGAGGAAAGGCTTCGTGAGGCCGTTCAACTGGCTGTTAAAATGGCTTTTCTTTCACTTGGAAAAAGAAAACGCCCTAACATCGTTTTTTCTTCACACGATGACCATGAAGAAGACCGCTTAACTGCTCAATATTTACAGAAATTATATGGTTTACATAGTCAATATATTGGTCTTAGTCAGCTTCGACTGGTACCTGACAAGGTGATTGAAAATGGAAATCTCATCATTGATAGAGGTCTTTATGATAACCAGGGAGAAAAGATTGATGTTCTATACCGGCAAACCTATCCGATTGAGCATCTCGTTGATGATGAAGATCCTGAAACAAAGGAAAAAGTCGGACAATTATTAATGAAGCTTGTGGAAGACAAGGAATTAGCAATTATTAATCCACCCTCAGCCTTTTTACTGCAGTCAAAAGCAGTAATGGCATTGATATGGGGTTTATACGAGGAAAGACATTCTTATTTTACAGAGGAAGAGCATGAATGGATTCATACTTACTTTTTACCAACCTATTTGGATGAAGACTATTTTCTTGGACAAGGAAACACCTTTGTGAAAAAGCCCTCCTTTGGACGTGAAGGAGATACCGTTGAAATTTATACAGGTGACGGAGAAAAAGTGGAGGAAGATTCTCATAAAACATACCAGGATTCTTTGCCCGTTTATCAGCAATTCATCAAACTTCCTGAAACTGTTGTTCAAACCACACAAGGAAAGAAAAACGTCCATTTTATGTATGGATGCTTCTATATAAACGGTCATGCAAGTGCGATCGGTATCCGTGCTGGAAGACAAATTACAGATAATGAAGCCTATTTCTTACCAGTAGGCATCGAAAACGAGGAGGAAAAACAGTAATGGAATTTATTTCATCAGATAGCTTTTTAAATTTTCTAGCCCATGTTGGAACAGGTCTTGGGTTAATTATCATCGGTTTAGTTGCCTTTGCCTTCACAACAAAATTTTCTGAATGGCAATTAATTAAGGATGGAAACACAGCCGTTGCGCTAAAGCTCTGGGGAAAAGTGATTGGTTTAGCGATTACGCTGTACACGGTTTGGGGAGGAAGCGTCAACCTTCTTGATGCCTTTATTTGGGGCTTAATCGGAATAATCACCCAGGTTATTGTTTACTTGATTATTGAATATATTCTAACACCAAAATCAACAAACCTAGCGAAAAAAGTGGAGGAAGGCAATATGGCCGTCGGCTTCAGCTTATTCGCTGCAGGCATTATTGTCGGGCTAGTTATTGCTGGAAGCTTGACTTATTGATTAAATAAATGAAGAAAGCCGGATGATGGGATTTTCCCGTCACCCGGCTTTTTTTGCTTTATTTAGAACTCTGCTCCATCAAATAACTCATAAACTTTCCAAATGAGGTAACAATATGGAATAGACTCAACTGCTAAGGAGACTGCCATCTTGTTTAATCTTTTTAAAAATAAGAACAAAGAGAAGGAAAGTGTAAAGCAGATTTTATCAAAATCGAATGATTTTAAGAGAGTTGAATTTATCAATGAAAAAACAAGACTTTCTTTTTGCTTAACGTTTCTGTCTACGCTTGTGGATGAAAAGGCGATTCGCGAGAGTGCTCTCCCTTATTTGTTAGAGAAGGAATTCCATAAGCTGGAGGATGCAGAGCATATCATCCCTCTTCCAGATGTCCAGCTTTCAACAGACCTTTCAACAATTGAAGATAAACTTTTTACCGGAAATGTTTTACTTACCATTCAAGGGGAAGTGAATCATTTTTGCTTTTTTTCAGTGCCAAAGGATACTACGCGAAGCATCACTCCGCCTGAAGTAGAATTCAGTGTAATTGGTCCAAAGGAGTCCTTTGTCGAATCGCTTGATCAGAATCTAAGCTTGATACGGAAAAGGATTCCTGTAAAAGAATTAATCATCGAAGAGCAGACAGTCGGCTCACTTTCTAAAACAAGAGTGGCTATTTTATATTTAGACGGCATTACCAATATAGAGAATGTCCATACGGTTAAACAACGAATCAAGGAGATTGAATTTGATGAAATCACCGATAGCTCCTATATCGTCCAAATGATTTCCGATAATCATAATTCACCCTTCCCACAGCTCCTTGACACAGAAAGACCTGACCGTGTTGCAGCTATTTTAGCTGAAGGAAAAGTAGCCGTAATGGTAAACGGCTCGCCGCATGCTTTAATTGCTCCTACCACATTGGTAGAATTTTTTAGTTCATTTGAGGATTATTATTTAAACTGGATTCTTGCATCCTTTTTTCGCTTAATTCGCTTATTTGCCGTTGCCTTTTCTATTTTAGTAACGCCTGTATATGTAGCAACACTTTCCTATCATTATGAATTAATCCCGCAGGATTTATTAAGTGCATTGGTTGCTTCAAGAAGAGCGATTCCTTTTCCTCCAATCCTTGAGGCTATATTTCTTGAATTAACCATTGAACTATTACGGGAAGCAGGAGCTAGACTTCCGACAAAAGTCGGACAGACAATCGGTATCGTTGGCGGTATTGTCATCGGGACAGCAAGTGTTGATGCTGGGCTAACGAGTAATGTTTTGTTAATTTTTGTTGCCCTCGCTGCACTAGCTTCCTTTACAACACCTGTCTATAAAATGGGTAATACCATTCGTTTACTTCGTTTCCCATTTTTACTCTTTGCTGAGCTTTGGGGGCTGTTAGGAATTTTGATATGTTTTTGTTTTTTACTTACCCATCTCATTCGTTTGACGTCACTGGGAAGACCGTTTTTAGAACCCATTTATCCATTAAGAAGGCAGGACTTTAAAGATTCTTTAATTCGGCTGCCTTTCACAAAACAAAGAAAACGGCCATTCTTCTTGCGTACGCAACAGCCAAACCGTTTTCCTGAAAAAGCTGCTGCAAAGAAAAAGAAAGATATCGAAGATTAGAGGTAATTCTATGAAAGTAACAATCGCGGAAAACAAAAAAATTGCACCTTTTCTCGTCTTTTTTCTCGTTCATGCAATGCAGACCGGTGTGGGGCTCCTTGTTTTTACAAGAATCGTTGCAAAGGATGCAGGCTATGATGGCTGGATGTCAATTCTCATCATTGCTTTTGTCATTAACGTTCTTCTCTGGATGATATATAAAATGACAAAAATAGCGGATGGCGATATCATTGCCATCCATACCTTCATTGTTGGCAAAAGGCTTAGTAAAATCATTTGTACGCTTTTTATTCTTTACTTCTGCCTGCAGGCGGTTACGGTCCTAAGAGGATTTATTGAAATTGTTCATGTTTGGATGTTTCCTGAACTAAGTGTCTTCTGGTTTGCACTTGTCTTTTTTATCTTAGTTAATTATATCGTGAATGGCGGGATTCGAACGATAACAGGGATAGCGTTTTTTTCGGTCATTTTACCTTTTTATATCGTCCCGTTGTTTATCCTTACGCTTCCTTTTGCAGATTTCACCAATCTACTCCCGATTTTTGATCATTCGATTACGGATATCCTAAAGGGAAGCCGTGATATTTCATTGGCTGTTCTTGGCTTTGAATCGATTTTATTCTTTTACCCTTTCATTAAAAGTCCCGAAAAGTCACGTAAATGGGCCATTTTAGGAAATGGATACACAGCATGCCTTTGTTTGTATATCGCAATCATAACGTTTGCTTATTTTTCCGAAAACCAGCTGCAAAAAAATACTTGGCCTTTATTAACCATGTGGAAAATCATTAAAATGCCTTTTGTTGAACGATTTGAATATATTGGGATTGCCAACTGGTGTTTAATTATTCTTCCAAATGTCTGCCTGGCCTTATGGTGTGCGAGCTGGGTAATGAAACAGATTTTTACCATTCGTCAAAAGGTTTCAGTACCTGCCTTATCAATACTATGTATCATCGCTACAAGCATGTTACTCACCCGGGAGATGATCAATACTTTGACGGATATTACGGCAAGAATCGGCTTTTACTTCAATTTCATTTACATCCCGTTATTATTTTTTGCAACGTTAATTGCAGGGAAGGTGAAAAGTCGTGATAAAAAGAGTGCACCAAATACGTAAATTTATCGCTTATTTTGTTCTTCTCTCCATGCTTGGAGGCTGTGTTCAAAAGGAGGTATTGGATGATATTAGTTTAATTGAAGGAATTGGCTTTGATCTATCTGAAAAAGGAAAGATTCTTGGAACTGTTACATATCCCCTTTATTTGCGAGACGCCCCTCCCAAGAATGAAGCCTACTCGGCGGAAGCGATTATCAAAAAAAGTATTCTGCAGGACATTCAGCAGCAAACCCCTGATCCAATTGTTACAGGGAGTATTGAAGTTGTCCTATTTGGAAAGGATATCGCAAAAAAGGAAGGAATCCTTGATTTGGTGGATGCCTTTCAGCGGGATCCAGGTGTGGGTTCAGGCCTTTATTTAGCTGTTACAGAAGGTGATGCAAAGCCGTTATTGGAAGGGAATTACGGAATACAGGGAAATGGAACGTTTATTGCGAATTTAATTGAGCATAACATCAAGCAGGAGGAGCTTCCGCAAACCAATCTACATCTATTTCTGCATGATTTTTACCAGGAAGGAAAAACGCCTTATCTACCGCAGCTGAAACAGCTCTCTAAAAATAAATTAGAAGTTAGCGGAATCGGCCTATTCAGCCATGGGAAAGTCATTGATGTCATCCCGCCGGGAAAGATGTTTTTCTTTAAGCTCCTTGTCGATAAATTTAGCGAGGGCATGCACCGGGTCCATATTGAAGATGGCAATGCGGCCATCCGCAGCATTAAATCAAGACATAATTATAAGCTGACAAAACGAAATCCTAAGGAAGTAACCATTCATTTAAAGGTAAGGGGACTCATAAATGAATTTACCGGTAATCGATTGACTCCGGATAAAATTAAAGAATTAGAAAAAGCGTTTGAAACAGAAATTAACAAGGAATGTGAAAAAATGATTGAGGGATTTAGAGATAAAGAACTTGACCCCCTTGGACTAGGTCACTTTGTTAAAACGCAAACCCGCAATTTTAATGTTGATAGATGGAGAAAGGAAGAATATCCAACTCTTACAGTAAAGGTAAAGTCAAAAGTAACGATTACGCAGACGGGAGTTATCCAATAAGATGGAGCGGATTTTATGACAAAATAATTATAAAACATATGCACATGCAAAAACGGACTTACCAATAAGGTAAGTCCGTTTAATTATAAGTATAAACCACCAACATCGTTATGTATGGTGGAGACGGTGGGAGTCGAACCCACGTCCAAAGATATCGTCACTTAAGCTTCTACGAGTGTAGTCGATATATTTGAGCTTCGCCGCACCATATGCCTATCGACGGGCGTCCGGGCTGGCTAGTCTGATTGTTCTCTTCCTTCATCCTCAGACGGTGAAATCCGGCGTATCCTGCAAAGTTTGGGTCCGCTACCTTACCACGCAGGCAATGGAAGGGCGAACAGCTGACTTAATTAGGCAGCTAAAAGTTGATTTTGTTTGCCAGTTATAGGCTTTGACGTTTTAACGAGGCCGATCCCCTCGACTCGCAACCTAAGCTCGAACTACCCCTGTCGAATCCGTAGCGTCCCCATGATGAGAAAATCGATGATAAACTGAATTATCTTATCGATTTGCGCGAAAAGCGCTGACGTTAGGAATGCTCAAAGGTCGAGCAAAGATTATGTTTGCCAGCTCCTGCTGACATAACTTATTATAACACAAATCACGATGATTTCAATTGTAAGTTACTGGAGTCCCTGCCAGCTACCTTTTCACCATAAAGGTAAAATTCACTTACATCTTCTGTCTTTCACGGAATGCCCGTTCAATATCACGTTTTGCTTCTTTTTTCTTTAGGTCTTCGCGTTTATCGTATTTCTTTTTCCCTCTCGCTAGACCAATTAGAATTTTGGCATAGCCATTTTTTAAATAAATCTTTAATGGAACTAACGAATAACCGACTTCCTTTGTTTCACCAATCAGCTTATTAATTTGCTTACGGTGGAGCAGAAGCTTTCTTGTTCTTTCCGGATCATGATTATAGCGGTTTCCCTGTTCATATGGACTGATATGCATGCCGATTAAGAAAACCTCTCCATTTAGGATTTTTGCATAGGAATCCTTCAAATTGGCACGTCCTGCCCGCAGTGCTTTTATTTCAGTGCCTTGCAGTACAAGTCCTGCTTCATATGTTTCTTCAATAAAATAGTCATGATGTGCTTTTTTATTTTGCGCAATAACCTTACCTTCACCTTTTGGCATAGAGCTTTCCCCACTTTCTTTGCTCTATTTTAGCAAAAAATAACGCTCCGAACAAATCGGAAACGTATTTCGAAGCAATGCGGACATCCGGCTTGGTTCCGAAGCATTCGTAACCTGCTTTCGAAGCTTAGAACCCGCCGGATGCGCTGCACACTATTATCGTTTTTTCTTACGCTTTGCGGCCGGTGCATTTTCAAAGAACTTTTTATTTCTATTCTTCTTCTTTGATGGCGGCTTGCTCGCATTCGCTTCCTTGCCACGGCCATTACTGCTTCTGCTTCGGCCGCCGCCTTCACCGCCTTGCTTTCCTTTCCGCGGCTTTCGTTCAGAGCTGCCAGTTTTGAAGACTCGTCCGCCTTCACTTGGGTCACGTCTGCGCGTGCCCTTCATGCCGACGATTTCAAAATCAATTGAACGTTCCTCCTTGTTCACATTGATGACGCGAACCGTGATCTCGTCACCGATTCGGTACACATTCCCTGTGCGCTCACCTATCATCGCAAAGTGACGTTCATCAAAACGATAATAATCGTCTGTCATATAGCTGACGTGGATAAGACCTTCAATTGTATTAGGCAGTTCAACAAACATGCCGAAATTGGTGACGGAGCTGATAATACCATCATATTCAACACCAATTTTATCTTCCATAAACTCAGCTTTCTTCAACTCATCTGTTTCACGTTCTGCATCAACCGCACGGCGTTCCATTTTAGAGGAGTGCTCAGCGATATCAGGCAGGCGGGAATCCCACTTTTCCCGTGTCGTCTGATCCAGTTTTCCTTCAATTAAATACGTTCGGATTAAGCGGTGTACAATTAAATCAGGATAGCGACGAATTGGTGATGTGAAATGCGTGTAGAATTCCGTTGATAACCCAAAGTGACCCAGGCTTTCCGGATCATACTTGGCCTGCTGCATTGAGCGAAGCATCACCGTTGAAATGACCATTTCCTCCGGCTTGCCCTGCACTTCCTCAATAATTTCCTGTAATGCCCTTGGGTGGACAGAATTAGCTGTTCCTTTTACAATGTAGCCAAAGTTTGTAATAAACTCAAAGAAACGGCGCAGCTTATCTTCCTTCGGATCCTCGTGAATTCGGTAAATAAATGGAACTTCCATCCAGTGAAAATGCTCGGCGATGGTTTCATTGGCAGCAAGCATAAATTCCTCAATCAGACGTTCACCGACAGAACGCTCACGAATCACGACATCTGATGGTTTACCGTCTTCATCCACCAGCACTTTCGCTTCTTTAAAGTCAAAATCAATCGCACCGCGATGTTGTCTTTTTCCATTCAAAATCTTCGCTAATTCATGCATGAGACGGAACATCGGAACAAGCGGGTCATAGCGGTTGATTAATTCTTCATCCTCATCCACTAAAATTTTATTAACATCAGAGTATGTCATTCTTTCGGTTGTTTTGATGACACTTTGGAAAATCTCATGGTTCACAACCGTACCGTCTTCATCAATTTCCATTTCACAGGATAGCGTTAATCTGTCAACCTTAGGATTTAACGAGCAGATTCCGTTTGATAGGCGGTGCGGAATCATCGGAATCACGCGGTCTACTAAATAGACACTCGTACCCCTGTCTGCTGCTTCACGGTCAATCGGTGATTCCTCTGTTACGTAATAGCTGACATCGGCAATATGTACACCAAGCTTGTAGTTTCCGTTATCAAGCTTTGTTACGGTTACGGCATCATCCAAATCCTTTGCATCTGCACCGTCAATCGTGACGATCGTTTCTCCCCGCAAATCGCGGCGGTTACTAATTTCCTTTTCATCTATCGAATCAGGAGTATCAATTGCCTGCTGCAGTACATCCTCCGGAAACTCACCAGGTAATCCATGCTTATGAATGACAGAAAGGATATCAACACCCGGATCATTTTTATGACCGAGAATTTGAATAACTTCCCCTTCTGCACTCATCCTCCCTTCCGGATAGAGTGTTAATTTGACAACCACTTTATGACCTTCTACAGCGCCGTTTGCTGCTTGTTTTGGAATAAAAATATCTCCAGCAAATTTTTTTTCATCAGGAATGACAAAGCCAAAGTTTTTACTTTCCGTATACGTTCCAACAACTGTCTGAATCCCTCTTTCCAGGATTCTGACGACCGTTCCCTCCCTGCGCTGACCAGATGTTTCTGATGATACACGAGCAAGAACGGTGTCGCCGTGCAGAGCATTATTTGTTTCATTTGGCGGAATAAAAATATCATCCATACCAGGTTCCTCTGGAATGACAAAGGCAAACCCCTTGGCATGCCCGGTAAGCTTTCCGCGAATCAGGTTCATCTTTTCCGGCAGACCGTAACGGTTACTTCTAGTCCGAACGACAAGCCCCTTTTCCTCCATATACACAAGGGCTTTCACGAAGTCTTTAAATGTTGAGGAATCCTCCACACCCAATGCTTGCTCTAATTCCTGAACTGTCAAAGGCTTATAGGCCTCATCCTTCATATAATGCAATAATCGGTCTACATGCTGTTTAATTACATCGTCCATCTATCTATATCCCTCCTTTAGAGATTGTTGTTTTATAAACAATAAGCAACTGCTAGCTTATTCTTCCCAATCGAGCTTTTCTAAAAACTGATAAATGTCTTCATGAAGCTGATCTTTTTCTTTATCCAATGTGATGGCATGACCGGATTCCTCATACCACTTCAGATCTTTTTTTACTGATTCCGCTTGATTATAAATAATATTTGCACTGTCTGTATTGATCATATGGTCATGTCGTGCCTGAACGACAAATAAGGGTGCATAAATCATATCAATATGATTACGGACATCAGCAATAAGACCTTGCAGTGCCTTTAGTGTTTTCATTGGTGTCTTTTGAAACTCCGTCATTTCCTGCCCAATTTGTTCCTCAGTTTTCCCTTCTAGTCTTTTATATTCGCGGGCATAGTCAAGGATTCCTTCATACATAACCTCTTCGCTTTTTATATAGGCGGGAGCACACATTGGTACGATTCCTTTTATAGGTACAGTGTATCCCAATTTCAATGAAAATACCCCGCCAAGTGACAGTCCTGCCACCGCAATTTCGTTATGACCCTGTTTTTTTAAAAATTCATACCCATTCATCACGTCCTGCCACCAATCCTCCGGTCCGGTAGTAAGGAGCTCTTCCGGCGGAACCCCATGGCCCTTATATAACGGTGCGTGACAGGTATAGCCCTTTTTCTCGAGGAAACGGCCGAGCATACGGACATCGGCGGTATTTCCTGTAAATCCATGTAATAATAGAACCGCCCTCTTCCCCTTTCCAAATGTAAATGGTTTTGGTGTAACGATTTTCATAAATATAACCCCTCTATTCGTAATCTAGGCAATAATAGTTTTAACAAATGATTTCGGAACATGCCATTAATATGTTTTGTATCGAAATGCGGAAGCGCCTGATCAGCCTAAAGGCTGCAATAAGACGCACCTGAATAGAAGGCGTATTCTGCCTTCAATTCAGGGGTGGCTAGACCCAAGAGGGGCTATCCGCTGGAGCTAGACAAAAACAGTAAAAAGCCTGACCAAATGGCCAGGCTTTTGCTGTATTATAGTCCAAAATAAGCAACGGCTATTGCTAATCCAAAGAATAAAACAGCTAATACAATCGTTAATCGCTGAAGGACTAGGTCTAGACCGCGAGCCTTTTGTTTACCAAATAATTGCTCAGCCCCACCAGAAATAGCTCCTGATAATCCTGCGCTTTTTCCTGATTGAAGAAGGACTACAGCAATAAGTCCAATAGAAACAATTACAAGTAAAGTAATTAAGATAGTATGAAGCATATAGAAACCTCCTGAAAACGCCCTTTTACAATGTTTCTATTTTATCATACTATCCAGGCTAAAACCAAATAATTTCACGAAATTGTAAAGAAGACTTCATTTAGTCCCTTCACATAATGGCAGGACTAAATTTCTTTAGTCCTGCCAGATAAATTTCTTTATTAAGGTAAGAATCGAAGCGCTACAATATCTTCACAATCAATTACGATTGTTCTTGGTCCAGCAGCAGTAGTTTGTGTAAAGAAAGCACAGCAAGTATCATCATCAAAGTTCACAAACATTAAACCGTCAAGTGGTGTTGTTGATCCTGGTAAAAATACATCAACTAATGTTCCTGTTTGCAATTCAGCTAGTTGGTCACAAGCACAGCCTCTGCATCTGCGGCGATTATTAGTATCTTGTACACCCATGACTTCACCTTCACGAAATCCCATATAGCTCATTAAGAAATCTCCCCTTTCATCCATAAATATCTTTCGCAATATTACTTTATGTTGATAGGGATCTAATAGATTGGACAAACAGTATATGTCGAACGCACATTTTTTCTGTCAAGATAATAAGAAATTCATTCTACTATTCCACTTTTAACCCATAGAAAAAAGCCTCTACAAACGAGGATACTATCCTACGTTTAGTAGAGGCTTACATTTAAAAGGTTATATTACTTCTTTAGGTTATAGAAAGACTTTATGCCAGCATATACCGCTTGCTCGCCAAGCTCGTCTTCAATTCGAAGTAATTGGTTGTATTTCGCAATACGGTCTGTACGAGACATAGAACCAGTTTTGATTTGACCTGCATTTGTTGCAACAGCGATGTCTGCGATTGTCGCATCTTCTGTTTCACCAGAGCGGTGAGAAACAACTGCTGTGTAACCAGCGCGCTTCGCCATTTCGATTGCATCAAATGTTTCAGTTAATGTACCGATTTGGTTAACTTTGATAAGGATTGAGTTACCAACACCCTTTTCGATACCTTCAGCTAGCTTCTTTGTATTTGTTACGAAAAGGTCATCCCCAACAAGCTGAACTTTTTTACCAAGACGATCTGTTAAAAGCTTGTGGCCTTCCCAGTCGTTTTCATCTAAACCATCTTCAATTGAGATGATTGGGAATTCGTTGCAAAGCTCTTCGTAGAATGAAACCATTTCTTCTGAAGATACGCCTGTACGGCCTTCACCAGCAAGATCGTATTTGCCAGTTTCTTTGTTAAAGAACTCGGAAGAAGCAACGTCCATACCTAACGCAATATCTTTACCTGGCTCATAGCCAGCAGCTTTGATTGCTTCGATGATTACTTCTAATGCTTCACGGTTAGAACCAAGGTTTGGTGCAAATCCACCTTCGTCACCAACAGCTGTATTTAAGCCTTTACCTGAAAGAACTTTCTTTAATGAATGGAATACTTCAGCACCCATACGGATTGCTTCTTTAAAAGAAGGAGCTCCAACAGGAAGAATCATAAACTCTTGGAAGTCTACGTTGTTATCAGCATGTGATCCACCGTTAATGATGTTCATCATTGGAGTTGGAAGCTGCTTCGCGTTTACTCCGCCAAAATAACGGTATAATGGAAGGCCAACTGATTCAGCAGCTGCATGAGCAACAGCCATAGATACACCAAGGATTGCGTTTGCACCTAATTTACCTTTATTTTCAGTTCCATCTAAGGCAATCATCGCACTGTCGATACCGATTTGGTCTGTCACGTCCATACCGATAATTTCTTCAGCGATTACATCATTTACATTTTCAACAGCTTTAAGAACACCTTTACCAAGGTAACGAGATTTGTCTCCATCGCGTAGTTCAACTGCTTCATATTCACCAGTTGATGCACCAGATGGCACTAAAGCACGTCCAAAAAATCCTGATTCTGTTAATACTTCAACCTCAACTGTTGGATTACCACGGGAATCAAGTACTTCACGAGCATAAACATGTTGGATATATGGCATAGAAAATCTCTCCTTTAAAATGTATAGTATATTTAAATTATTGGGTGCCTGACACCCTAAATGGACAAAGTACTATGTTTTGTCTTTTTAAGGTGCCTGACACCAGAATTTTACGCTTTAATAATTGAAGTTCCAGTCATTTCAGCTGGTTTGTCTACACCTAACAAATCTAGGATTGTTGGGGCAAGATCTGCCAAGATACCGCCGTCACGGACTGTTACGCCTTCTTTAGTCACAATAACCGGAACAGGATTTGTTGTATGAGCTGTCATTGGATTGCCTTCAAGGGTGATGACTTCATCCGCATTTCCGTGGTCAGCTGTGATAATGGCCGTACCGCCTTTTGCAAGAATGGCATCTACCACTTTTCCTAAACACTCATCCACTGTTTCAATGGCTTTAATAGTAGGCTCAAGCATACCTGAATGTCCTACCATATCAGGGTTAGCAAAGTTTAAAATGATCGCATCAAAATTATCTGCTGCAATTTCTTTTAATAATGCATCCGTTACTTCATAGGCACTCATTTCCGGCTGCAAATCATATGTAGCAACCTTTGGTGAATTAATTAAAATTCGCTCCTCACCAGGGAATTTATCTTCACGTCCACCGCTTAGGAAGAACGTAACATGTGGATATTTTTCTGTTTCAGCAATACGTAACTGTCTTAAGTTATTTTGCGACAAAACTTCCCCAAGTGTGTTATCAAGGTTAGTTGGTTTGAAGGCAACGTATCCGTCAACTGATTCACTGAAATGGGTTAAGCAAACAAAGTGTAACGGACTTGGATGATTTGCGCCTCGATTAAATGGACGGAAATCTTCATTCGTGAATGTGTTTGAAATTTGGATTGCACGGTCTGGACGGAAATTATAGAAAATAACCGCATCATTCTTTTTGATTGTTGCAACCGGCTCACCATTTTCCTTTGTGATCACGGATGGAAGCACGAACTCATCGTAAATGCCGTTTTCATAGCTGTCTTTTACAACCTGTAATGGATCAGTATAGGTAGGACCTTCACCATCTACCATGGCACGGTAGCATTTTTCTACACGTTCCCAGCGTTTGTCGCGGTCCATTGAATAATAGCGTCCAGAAATTGTAGCAAATTCTCCGACACCGTATTCCTGCATTTTTCCAAGCGTTTCTTTAATGTAGATTTCTGCTGTTTGCGGACCTACATCACGACCGTCTAAAAACCCGTGGACATAGACTTTTTTCAGACCATGGTCTGCTGCAAGACGTAATAAAGCATACATATGGGTAATATGACTATGTACGCCGCCGTCAGATAGCAAGCCAAATAAATGGAGTGCAGTGTCATGCTCTTTCACATGGTTTACAGCATCAAGGAAGGTTTCATTCTTTTCAAATTCACCTTCACGAATCGCAACGTTCACTCGTGTAAGGTTTTGATAAACGACCCGGCCTGCACCAATGTTCATGTGGCCTACTTCTGAATTTCCCATTTGACCATCAGGAAGACCTACTGATTCACCGCTTGCACCTAAATGATTGTGCGGGAACTGCTTCCAATAGCGGTCAAAATTTGGTTTCTTGGCCTGCGCTACCGCATTTCCTTTTTTCTCATCCCTGCAGCCAAAACCGTCTAAAATAATTAACGCAACAGGTGCTTTACTCATTCTTTCCACCCTCTAACAATTGCAGGAAAGATGCCGCTTCTAAACTTGCGCCTCCAACTAAGGCTCCGTCGATGTCTGTTTCTGTCATATATTCCTTAATATTTTCCGGCTTTACACTACCGCCGTATTGAATACGAACTGCTTCCGCAACATCTGCTGAGAATTGCTCTGATACAACAGTACGAATATGCGCACATACTTCGTTCGCATCCTTTGCAGTTGAAGACTTACCAGTGCCGATTGCCCAGATTGGTTCATAAGCAATGACAACTTCTTTTGCTTGCTCTTCAGAAAGACCAGCTAATGCCTTTTGAACTTGTGAAGCTACAAACTCATTTGTTATTCCGCTTTCTCTCTGCTCTAATGTTTCACCACAGCAAACGATTGGAATTAAATTATGTTTAAAGGCAGCCAATACCTTTTGATTAACAGATTCATCTGTTTCATTAAACATTTCACGGCGTTCTGAGTGACCAATAATCACATACTGTACGCCAAGGTCTGCTAAGGCTGCAGGACTGATTTCACCAGTAAAAGCCCCTTTTTCTTCAAAGTGCATATTTTGAGCACCAATTTTTACATCAGTATTCTTCGCTAATTCCACTAAACTATTCAAAAATAAAGCCGGAGCACATACCACTGACTCCACTTTATCATTTGATGGAATAGCATTTTTTATTTCTTCCATAAAGCTTTTTGCTTCAGGAAGTGTTTTATGCATTTTCCAGTTTCCCGCAATAATTGGTTTTCGCATCTGTAAACATCCTTTCAAAACTATCAAATTCGCCCGTCGAATTTGCGTCCGGATTTTTATCGAGCTCGCTCGATAAACTACCCTTGAAAAATCCGAGACATCCGCCGGAGGCTTAACTTCATTCAGCTAGAGTTGACCCCTGCTGAATGAAAAAGCTTTTTATATTCATTTTCCACTTTAAAAAGTTGAAGACTTCTGCTGAATGAAGCTATAGCTTTATTATTTATCGTTAAGTGCTGTAACGCCTGGAAGTTCTTTGCCTTCCATGAATTCTAATGAAGCACCGCCACCAGTTGAAATATGACTCATTTGATCAGCAAGGTTAAACTTTTCTACTGCTGCAGCTGAATCCCCGCCGCCAATAATAGAGTAAGTATCCTTGGATTCTGCTAAAGCCTCAGCAACTGCTTTTGTGCCGTTTGCGAATTTATCAATTTCAAATACGCCCATTGGACCATTCCATATGACAAGTTTCGACTTTTTGATAACATCACGATACAGTTCAGCCGTTTTAGGACCGATATCTAGCGCTTCCCAGTCAGCTGGAATCTCTTCAATTGCTACAATTTGTGTATTGGCATCTGCACCAAACTTGTCAGCAATAACAGCATCAACCGGCATATAGAAGTTAACACCCTTCTCTTTTGCCTTTTCCATAAAGGATTTAGCCAAGTCAATTTTATCTGCCTCTAAAAGAGATTTACCAACTTCATGTCCTTGTGCTTTAACAAATGTATAAGCAAGACCGCCGCCAATAATAAGATTATCCACTTTTTCTAAAAGGTTATCGATAACCCCAATTTTATCTTTTACCTTTGCTCCGCCAATGATGGCTGTGAATGGACGTTCGGGATTAGAAAGAGCTTTTCCAATTACCTCCAACTCTTTGTCCATTAAGAAGCCGGAAACAGCTGGAATATGATGAGCAATCCCTTCTGTTGAAGCGTGTGCACGGTGTGCAGCACCGAATGCATCATTTACATATATATCTGCTAATTCTGCAAAAGCCTTTGCCAATTCCGCATCATTTTTTTCTTCACCAGGATAGAAACGAACGTTTTCAAGAAGGAGAACATCGCCTTCATTCATATCAGCGATAAGTGACTTGACAGAATCGCCGTAAGCCTCGTCCGCTTTTTTAACATCCTTGCTAAGTAACTCAGAAAGTCTTTTAGCAACTGGGGTAAGACGCATTTCCTCCACCACTTGTCCTTTAGGACGTCCTAAATGGCTGGCAAGAATGACTTTTGCACCTTGCTCTTGTAAATACTGGATAGTTGGAAGTGCCGCACGAATACGAGTTTCATCTGTAATTTGGCCATCCTGCATAGGTACGTTAAAATCAACGCGGCAAAATACTCTTTTCCCTTTTAAATCAACATCTTTTACGCTCTTTTTATTCAACGAAAAGATCCTCCTTTTAGATCTAAGTATAGAAAAGCGACTCAATTTGCAGTGGGTGTGAATGGTTAGGATATCCTTACCCTAACAGAAACATGTAATCATACATCCCAATCCGCAATACGAAATGTGTAAGCGCCTTGCCCACCCCCGACTTGCACAAGACGAGCCTCTCGGAAAGGTGTTCTTTACCTTTCTGAGAGGATTGGCTTGTGACCTCGAGGGGGTAGGCGCTGGAACTAGACACAAAAAAAGGAGTGGGGAATGTTCCCCCTCCCCTGTTAATACCCTTAACCATTATAGAGGTTCGCTGAAAATATTTCCATAATTTTCTTCAGCGAACATTTAAATTAAAAAGGCGCCCGTTTATGGCCTCGGGCCGAGGGCGCCTAATGATAGACTATTAAAGTCCTTTTTGAGCAATGTAATTTACTAAGTCAACTACACGAGTAGAGTAACCAGTTTCGTTATCATACCAAGAGATAACTTTTACCATATTTCCTTCCATTACCATTGTTGATAATGCATCAACAGAAGAAGAATGTGGGTCACCGTTGTAATCTGTTGATACTAGCGGCTCTTCACTGTATTGAAGAATTCCTTTTAATTCACCCTCAGCTGCTGCTTTTAATGCTGCATTTACTTCTTCAGCAGTTACTTCTTTTTCAAGCTCTGCAACAAGGTCAACTAATGAAACGTTTGGAGTTGGTACACGTACTGCCATACCGTTTAATTTTCCTTTAAGTTCTGGTAATACTAGAGAAACTGCTTTTGCAGCACCAGTTGTTGTAGGAATCATGTTTTCAGCTGCTGCACGTGCACGACGGTAGTCCTTATGTGGTAAATCTAGGATTTGTTGGTCGTTAGTGTATGAGTGAATAGTTGTCATCATTCCGCGCTTAATTCCGAAATTGCTATGTAAAACTTTAGCAAAAGGAGCTAAGCAGTTTGTTGTACAAGATGCGTTAGATAATACGTGGTGGTTAGCTGGATCGTATTGATCTTCGTTAACACCCATTACGATTGTAATATCTTCATTTGATGCTGGAGCTGAGATGATAACCTTTTTCGCACCTGCTTCAAGGTGTTTCGCAGCATCTTCACGCTTAGTGAAACGGCCTGTAGACTCAACTACTACATCAATACCAAGATCTCCCCAGCCAAGATTTGCAGGGTCGCGCTCTGCTTTTACAATGATTTCTGTACCATTTACTACTAGATTATTGCCATTTACAGACACTTCTACATTTAATTTTCCATGAACTGTGTCATATTTTAAAAGGTGAGCAAGCATATTAGCATCTGTTAAGTCGTTAACTGCCACCACTTCTACATTAGGATTATTTAATGCTGCACGGAATACATTACGTCCGATTCTTCCAAAACCATTAATACCAACTTTTACTGTCATTTTTATTTCCTCCTTCTATTATATAAGGATTATTATTTAAAATACTATTTATTAAAGGGATAACCCCTGTAACAACTCTGTTGCTGCAGCTTCATCAGTTATTAAGACTGTTGTTTCCGGAGCCTGCTTCATATAGGCGCGAATGGCTTTCGCTTTGGAAGCTCCCCCCGCTATCGCAATGACATGGCTGACTTTCGTTAAATCCTCCAGTTGCATTCCGATTGTTTGTACCTTATGAACAACCTCTCCAGACTCATTGAAATAATAACCAAAAGCTTCACCGACTGCTTCAGACTTCTCTAATTTCTGAATATCCTCAGCACTCGTCTTCCGGCGCTTGGCCATAGTTATAGCATCCCCAATTCCATGCAAAACCATGTTAGCTGATTTTATCAGCTGTAAAACTTCATTAATCTCCGGGTCCTTGATCATGGATTGATACATTTCGTCACTCACCTGATCTGGTACATAAAGAACACGATGCTTAGAGCGTGTATTTTCTGCCATTTTGGAACAAATGGTATTGGCTTGATTTTTAACATCCTCACCAATTCCGCCGCGAGCAGGTACAAATAATAATTCATGATCCTTTGATTGTGGAGTCATCATATCAGCGACAGCAGCCATTGTAGAGCCGCCTGTGACCGCGATGATATTTTCCCCTGACAAATTATTATTTATGCTTGTTACACATGCTTTACCAAGTTCGTCCTTTACCCAAGGAGATTCTTCACTATCACCGGATATAATCATGACCTTATTGATACCAAGCATCTTCTTAAGACTTGATTCCATTTCATCAATTCCCGCAATCTCACGGATAAAGCTTTGTAGCTTTTCTACCAGTTCTTTACCATCCTCGGTTAAGCTCATACCGGCTGTTGTGCTAAATAGCAGTTTTTGCTGCTTCAAGAAGTCAACCTCGCTTCTCAACACTCTTTCTGTCAACCCGAGTGATGCTGCAAGACTTCTTCTGCCGACTGGCTCCATCGCCCCGATAAAGCGAAGAATTTGGAATCGCTTTTGGATAACAGAAAGCAAATCGGGTAATAATCTTTTTTGTAAATCTATTACTGATTTCATAATATGTATCTCCTTCATGGTTGGTCACTAATGGTCCACGTTAGACATATTATGTCCCACTTCCCACAAAAAAAATTACCCTGCAGAAGTTATTCTAACAGGTATGTTTTACTAATTCAACAAATATTTTTCTATTATTTTAATGAAAACGCTTTATATAAAGCAATTTTATCTATTTGTCCATACTGAACTTCTTTTCCATCAATTAGAACGACCGGAATCATTAAGCCATAGGCCTCTGTCCACTCATCCCGCTCTTCAATATCACATTCCTCATAATCAAAACCAAATTCTTCTTTTAACTCAACGATTATTTCCTTTGCCATTTCACATAAATGGCAGCCGTTTCGTGTAAATAATGTTACTGTTGTCATTCCATTTCATCCTTTTCTATATTCAGAATCGCTTTCTTTTCGAAGAAGAAGGAATACCTAACTGGTCACGATATTTTGCTATCGTTCTTCTCGATACAACGATTCCTTTCTGTTCCTCTAGCATTACAGCCAAATCCTGATCAGAAAGTGGCTTTTGCTTATCCTCCTGCTCAATAAACTGAGCTATTTCGTTTTTCACCTGTACAGAGGAGGCATCCTGATTAGATGTTGTTTTTATTGTACTGGAAAATAGAGATTTTAACTCAATGGTTCCAAAGGCAGTTTGCGCGTACTTTTCTCTAACAGCACGGCTTACAGTTGATTCATGGATATCCAGCTCCTCTGAAATCTCCTTCATCGTCATCGGCTTTAAGTGATCCTTTCCATATCTAAAATAATCCGGCTGCTTTTCAATTATTTTTAAGGCCACTTTTAATAATGTTTCTTTTCGCTGTTCAATGCTTTTCAAAATCCAGTGGTAATCCTGCTGCTTTTCCTGTAAAAAACGTTTTACTTTTGTATCACCGCTTGAGAAAAACCTGTGAAAATATTTATCATTAAACTTGATCTTTGGCAGTGCTTCATCAAACATATGAACGGAAAAAGACTCGCCATCCCATTTAATCATAAGATCTGGAATAATATAGGTGGCATGCTCGGTATAAAAATCTGAACCAGGACGCGGATTCAAGGTTTGCACATAATCAAAGACCTGTTGAATTTGCTTCATCTCAACCTGAAGAAGCTTTGTTATCTGTCTCCACTTCCTTTCGGCAAAAAGCAGAAAATAATCAGAGAGAATCGTATAGGCCAGCTTATTGCGATCACCATTACTTTCAATTTGTAAAAGTAAACATTCTTGCAAATTTCTAGCACCGACACCTGTCGGCTCCAGCGACTGAATAACGTGCAATGCTGCTTCCACCTGTTCTAGTGTTATGGACAAAATTGAGGCTACTTCATCAAGGCTTATATGTAAGTAACCGTTTTCATCAATGCTGTTAATTAAAAAAGGAATTGCTCTTTTAAGATTCTCGTCGTAGAAATGTACATCAAGCTGTGCAAATAAATACTCTGATAAGGTTGTTTCTTTTTTCGCCATTTGCTCAAGCCAATTGTGTTTTTCATCACGTGAGGTCTTTTTTACTTTTTTTACTGAATGATATTGGGGGTCCATGGTTTGTAGGCTTCCAGCTTCGATCTGCAGTAGCGGGTTTTCAATTGCCTTATCCTCGAGAAACTCAATCAATTCTTGGCTGGAGTACTGTAATAATGCAATTGCCTGGGTTAATTCCTGTGTCATAGCTAATTTCATCGATTGCTGCTGCCATAACCCTGCTTTCATACTCATGAACATCACCTCTTTTTTTATTGTACAATAAGAATCTTTATTCGTGAATGAATATTATTAATTAAAAATACTACTATAAGTATAGTTTTATGCTAGAATTTAACAATGAAATGATTAAAAAAAGAAACTTGCAAAGAGAGGGGTCATGGTCTATAATTAAAAAGCGTTGTTAACAACGTCTCAATTTTGCCCTCGTGGTGCAACGGATAGCACGTGAGATTCCGGTTCTTAAGATGTGGGTTCGATTCCTGCCGAGGGCGTAACAAAATAAATGATAACTCCTATCCCTATTGGATAGGAGTTTTTCGTTTATAATACTTTAATTTTGGCTATGATGGAAAAGGAATATTCGAGCCAATAGGTATGCAAAAATATTGTCGAATAATTACTTGATTCATATTCAGGTCTATTATTTGACCTTGTTTGACCATCAGTGTATGATTAAATTACAAACAGCTTTAGGATGTTGGTACCCTTTCTATCGCTGCGTAACCTATGGTAACGAGAAGGAGGATAAAAAATGAATTTAATCCCAACAGTTATTGAACAAACAAACCGCGGGGAAAGAGCTTACGATATCTATTCCCGACTATTAAAAGACCGTATTATTATGTTAGGAAGCGCGATTGACGATAATGTAGCTAACTCCATTGTTGCTCAATTACTATTCCTAGAAGCAGAAAATCCTGAGAAAGACATATCTATTTATATTAACAGCCCAGGTGGAAGTATTACAGCTGGAATGGCGATCTATGATACAATGCAGTTTATTAAACCAGACGTACAAACGATTTGTATCGGTATGGCTGCATCAATGGGCGCCTTCTTACTTACTGCCGGAGCACCTGGAAAGCGTTATGCTCTTCCAAACGCAGAAGTGATGATTCACCAGCCACTTGGCGGTGCACAAGGTCAAGCTACTGAAATTGAAATTGCAGCAAAACGCATTCTATTCTTGCGTGAAAAATTAAATGGCATTCTTGCTGAGCGTACTGGCCAGCCACTTGAAGTGATTTCACGAGATACTGATCGTGACAACTTCATGACTGCCGAAAGAGCGAAAGAATATGGTCTAATCGACCATATCATTACTCGCAGCAGTGCTGTTGAAAAGAAAAATGATAAATAATTAAAGCAAAATCGCTTTCGTTTAATAAAAAAGAAAAACTCGCATCATGCGAGTTTTTCTTTTTTTATTCAACTGAATTCTGTATTAGCCTTCCTGCTCAATATACTTAGACAGCTCTTCAATGGCTTCAGTTTCATCATTTCCGTCAGCACTTAAAAGCACCGTACTACCCGAGCTAATGGCAAGACTCATCAACCCCATAATACTTTTTGCATTAACCTTTTTTCCGTCTTTTTCTAAAAAGACATTTGATGAAAATCGATTGGCTTCTTGAACGAACAAAGCAGCAGGACGAGCTTGCAAACCTGTTTTCAATTTCACTTCAACCTGTTTTTCTACCATCTCACTTAATCCTCCTATACTAATCTCTTTATCTTAACGGGAATGTACCCTAATTGTAACTACCATTCATAATATACGGTGCTAATTCCATTTCCGGCTGCTTATTCGCTTCATCCTGTTGCATGAAACCGAAACATTCTTTCATTATACAAATAATTTGTTAAAAATATTATAAAACTGTTTGACCTCTTCGTAATTTTTCAGCTATTTCATCGATTTTACGAAGGCGGTGATTGATGCCTGATTTACTGATTGTACCGCCTGAGACCATTTCACCTAATTCTTTTAATGTGACGTCCTGATAGTTCACGCGAAGCTCAGCGATTTCCCTTAGTTTTTCCGGTAAGACATCCAATCCGACGGTTCCTTGAATATACTTAATATTCTCTACCTGACGAATAGCTGCCCCAATTGTTTTATTTAAATTAGCTGTTTCACAATTTACCAATCGATTAACAGAATTTCTCATATCCCGGACAATTCGAACATCCTCGAATCGCAATAACGCATTGTTTGCACCGATAATAATCAGAAAATCTGTTATTTTTTCAGCTTCCTTTAAATAGGTGATAAATCCTTTCTTACGTTCAAGCGTCTTACTGTTTAAGTCAAATGAGTTCATGAGTTCACATAGTGAATCGTTATGCTCTTTATACAGTGACGCGATTTCAAGATGGTAAGAGGAAGTCTCAGGGTTATTAACAGAGCCGCCGGCCAAAAATGCACCACGTAAATAGGAACGCTTACAGCATTTTTTCTTGATTAATTCCGGCGCAATACGTGTTTGGAACTCAAAGCTTTCTCCAATAATTTTTAAATCCTCTAAAATATTGCGAGCATTTTCTACCATTCTAACAATGTATACATTATTCTTCTTTAAACGCATCTTTTTTCGAACTAATAGCTCAACACTGACAGTATAGTATTTTTTAATCAACGTATAAATTCTTCTGGCGATTGCCGCGTTTTCTGTTTGAATATCAACCGCCAGCTTCCTATTTGTAAAAGAGAGGGAGCCGTTCATTTGTATAAGTGCGGACAGTTCGGCCCTTCCACAACAGTCTTTTACCTCTAAATTTGTCAGTTCTTTTTTTGTCTCTGAAGCGAAAGACATTGCTGCACCTCCCCTGTGACAACTCTTATCTATTTATTACGAGTTATCTCTCCTATTGGTTTCATCTATTAGTAAAGAATATAAAATTTTTGCCACTTCATTTGTATCATGGCGTATCACACCATTCTCCAGACTGACAATTTCACCGTAAATGACCTCAAGTCCTAAATCATATAGGTTACTCACATCGAAATGTACAGGCTTTGCGTCCTCTTCGATGTAGCGTTTTTGAATCTCTTCTGGAATATCCTCACTATTCACAAGAATTGTATCAATAAACGGTTCCTTTAAATGATCGTATACAGCCTTCACATGGTCACTTGCTGTGAAATCATGTGTTTCCCCGGCCTGTGTCATTAAGTTACAGATATAGACCTTTTTGGCCTTGGCAGCGCGGACCTCATCACCAATTTTTGGGACGAGGAGATTCGGCAAAATACTTGTATAAAGGCTGCCTGGACCGATAATAATTAAGTCCGCTGCTTGGATGGCATGAATGGCCTCTGGAAGCGGTTTTATATTTTCCGGTGTTAAAAATACACGTTTAATCCTTTTACCTGAATATGGAATTTTTGATTCTCCCGAAATCATGTGACCGTCCTCAAGCTCCGCATGTAAAACAACACTTTGATTAGCAGCTGGAAGCACCTTCCCATGTACATTCAATACTCTGCTCATTTCCTGTATCGCATACATGAAATTACCTGTAATCGAAGTCATGGCCGCAAGAATTAAATTCCCGAGAGAATGACCTGATAATTCATTTGCAGACTTAAATCGATGCTGGAACATTTCCTCAATTAATGGCTCAACATCTGAAAGAGCGGCCAATACATTCCGTACATCGCCAGGAGGCGGAATATTTAACTCATCCCTGAGTCTCCCTGAGCTTCCGCCATCATCGGCAACAGTAACAATCGCCGTAATATCAACAGGGTATTTCTTCAACCCCCTGAGTAATACTGGAAGCCCTGTTCCGCCACCGATGATAACGACTCTTGGCTGCCCATTTTGCGTCATGTTAGTGGTTCCTTTCTTTTCTGAATGTCACGATGTGAGATACGAGTATGATAATCCTTTTCAAAGTGATGACCGATATATTCGGCTAGTGCAACAGAGCGGTGCTGTCCACCAGTACAACCGATCGCAATGACCAGCTGGGCTTTTCCCTCACGCTTATAATGCGGAAGCATAAAGGCAAGCAGATCTGTCACCTTTTCAAGGAATTTATGTGTTTCATTCCATTTTAATACATAGCTGGAAACCTCACCATCTAAGCCAGTCAACGGCCGCATCCGATCAATATAATGCGGATTTGGCAAAAATCGGACATCAAACACTAGGTCTGCATCAATTGGGATTCCATGCTTAAAGCCGAATGACATGACATTAACTGTAAAAGTTGCCTTTTTATTAGATGAGAACTCGGTCAGGATTTTTTCCCGAAGCTCCCGCGGCTTCATCAGTGATGTATTGTAAATCAATTGGGCTCTGCCTTTTAAGTCAGCAAGGAGTGCTCTTTCATTCTGGATTCCTTCAAGCGGAAGACCTGTTCCTGCAAGTGGATGCTTTCTGCGTGTTTCCTTATATCTTCTGACAAGTGTCTCATCATCAGCCTCAAGGAACAGGATTTGAGGTGTTGCCCAAGTACCTTCAACCAAATCATCTAATGCCTTAAAAAGATCGTCAAAGAACTCTCTCGCCCGTAAATCCATCCCAAGAGCGACTTTATTCATTTTATTCCCTGATTCTTTCATCAGTTCGAGAAATTTCGGAAGCAGAGTAGGAGGTAAATTATCAACACAGAAAAAACCTAAATCCTCAAAGCTTTGGATCGCAACTGTTTTTCCTGCCCCTGACATACCTGTTATTATCACTACTTGAGAATCATTAAGCGATCCGGTACTCATGTTATTTCCTCCTCCTTGTTAAAAAAGCAATTGAATCTTTAGCTTGGATCCAATCGATAGCTTAGTAATTCAAAATCTGGTGTATAGGTAAATGTTCCGTAAATCATGCTGTTGCCGTGAACCATGTATTCTAGAATATGGTAGTCACCTTCTGCCATGGGCAGGTTTTTTATTTCATTGATAGGCTGCCATTGAATAATCCCTTCATCCGATTCATCCAAATTCAAACCATCGGCATCCTTAGAAAAAAACGTAAACATCATCCACTCGTTTACGATTTTTTCTCCCTCCTTCATGATAAAGGTAAAGATACCTTTTATATTTGGATTTCGCAAATAAATCCCCGTTTCTTCTCTAAATTCACGAATACATGAATCCCTGACAGATTCTCCCGGCTCCATTTTTCCACCAGGTGCCACCCACCAATTCCGTCGTGGCTTTTGTAGCAGTAATACCTTATCGTCCTTTAACAATACACAATTTGTCACCCGCTGCATTAGGGCTCACCTCTCAATCACAAAACAACATTATTTATTACAAATCTATTCTATAAAGTGATGTTCAATCATTATTCATTATGTACCGTCTTACTAAAAGTATAGTTACTTGTATGTAAACATAACTATTTCCATTTATTATACTATTTTTATGTGGCCGTCACAATGGATATAGTCTCCATTCCATAACACCGATCTTATGGAACAGCACTGCAAATCTTGAGTTCAAAGGCAGGTAAAAATACGCGAAATAGCTTTATTGTTCTTCATAAAGAATGGTATCAAGAAACAAAAAAATAGCACATGCCTCAGCATGTGCCTGTAAAGGAATAACTATCTTAAAGGGGGTCAATTACTATTTTTATGATACCCTACTTATATTTCGTTCTTGTTACAAAACAATTAAATCCAAGTGAATTTTCATTGTTGAATAAAAAGGAAAGGTCTGATGTACTAGCACTTACCTTTTCCAATCATTACATAATCATCATGGATTAGTTTGCTTTTACCTTCAATTCTTCAATCAGCTCTTCAATATAATGCTGAGCAGACTGTGCTGCGATACTGCCGTCACCTGTTGCAGTAACAATTTGGCGAAGTGTTTTTTCACGAACATCTCCAGCAGCGAAGATACCAGGTACTTTTGTTTCCATCTTTTCATTTGTAACAATATAGCCGTTTTCATTTGTAATGCCAAGGTTTTCAAACGGTTTGGTCAGAGGCACCATGCCGATATAAATGAAGACACCATCAGCAGGAAGTGTTTTCTCTGCTCCGTCCTTAGTTGAAACCAATGTAACGCTTCCTACTTTGCCATCTTTTTCATTGATTGATTTTAATGTATGACTCCATTCAAAATCAATCTTTTCGTTATCAAAGGCACGCTGCTGAAGAATCGCTTGTGCGCGTAGCTCATCACGGCGGTGAACAATCGTCACTTTGCTCGCGAATCTAGTTAGGTATACACCTTCCTCAACCGCAGAGTCTCCACCGCCGATAACAAATAGCTCTCTGTTTTTAAAGAATGCACCGTCACATACGGCACAGTAGGAAACCCCGCGTCCGCCTAGCTCATTTTCACCAGGAACGCCAATTTTCTTATATTCAGCGCCTGTTGAAATAATGACAGCACGAGCTTTATATTGCTTTGAACCGGCTACAACCGTTTTATATTCTTTACCATCAATAATTTCTTTAATATCACCATATGCATATTCTGCACCGAACTTTTTTGCATGTTCAAACATCTTCGTAGATAAATCAGGACCAAGAATGGTTTCAAAGCCCGGATAGTTTTCCACTTCTTCTGTGTTTGCCATTTGGCCGCCTGGTACACCACGTTCAAGCATCAATGTAGACAAATTAGCACGTGAGGTATACACTGCAGCTGTCATTCCGCCCGGACCAGCCCCGGCAATAATTACATCATAAATTTTTTCTTCCGTCACGACTGAATTCACTCCTCTTTCGGTAACCCTAGGGTGTGCCATGACACCCTTATCCTCATAATATGGTCAAATACCCCTGCACCTATCCTATAAGACAACGGTTTAGATGTCCAACCATATGCTCAGCGAAGAAACCCATTAACTAATTTGATATATTTTTGCAAAGTGGAAGGTGATAGGCCATATTGTTTCGCCACTAATTTCTGTGATAGCTTTTCATTTCTTAGTTTTTTCCAAACATATTCTGTTGCGGCAGCCAATGCATCCTTATTTTTCAATGCAACCTTCGCTTCAGACATTTCAACAAAGACAGAAAACCACATTAAATAAAGACCTGCTTCAACCGTGCCGATTGGATGATGGCGTTCGTATAAAGCCTTTGCTGTTTCATGTGCCACAACAAGCTGGCTGCTATCTATTTTGCCCACTTTCACCATGTTTACATATTGATTTTCAAGTGAGGAAAATTTTTGATTCTTCACTACTTCATTTGAAGATAGCCAGGTTTCCTTTTTATCAGAAAGAGAGATAAGGAAAAGAGCAAACATCCTTTCCTCTATATAATCACTTTTTAATTTCTTAACGATGGATGCGTCATGATCCTCGAAGCCCTCCGCAGCCGGATGCTCTTCATTCCAAGGCTCCAGACCTGCCTTGCCTGGATTCCGTTCAAGCACTTTTTCCCATAGAGAGCGTGCCAGCTGTTCTTTTCCTGTAAAGAAGGCAGCATAGGAAAACCAGTAATAATAGGAACCGTCACCTTCATATCCTTGTTTATAGAGCTTCTTAAACCACTGGAATGCCGGCTCATATTCCCCAATTAAGGCAAAGGTAGCGCCTAATTTAAACTGATGCTCTGATAACATCGGCTTTACTTTTTTTAACACATCAGAAATTACTGCCGTTTCTTCCTTATTCTTTTGGAAGTAAGCAAAGACTAGCTTGTTACACATAGCGTGTAAATTCCCCGGATTCTTTTCCATTACCAGATCCAGTGTTTTCGACGCTTTTTCCAGCTCTCCCAAATAAAAATAAGCAAGAGCTAAATTATTGTAAGCTGACCAATATTCAGGAAACTCCTCGATCACATCCTTTAACAGCTTAACAGCCTTCGGAAAGTGTCCTGATTCAAGCAATTCTCTTGCTTGGTCCTGCTTTTTGATTAAATCATCCTGCTCATATAGTTCTTCATCAAGGTCGTCGGCTTCCAGAGTTAGAATGTCGAGAAGATCCTCTGCATCTTCAACAAACTCACCATCTTCCTCTTCCTGTAAATACAACGTAACATGTGCATACGCATCTTTAAAATAGCCTAGGTGTGCATAATTGTTGGCAAGGAAATAATGACACTCCATCATCTCTTCATCAAGCTCTTCAAGAATGAAATGAAGAAGCTCGTTCGATTCCATATACTCACCCAGCTCGGTGTGAATAATCGCCAATTGGCAAACAATCATTGGCTCTCCTGGCTCAAGCTGCATAGCCCGTTTTAAATACTTAATTGCTTTATGAAAATCACGACGGTGAAAAGCCTTCAAGCCCTTAGAAAAATAATATTCACCCGTAGGGATAAATGACAATAACTGTCCTTTTGATTTTTTAGCTTGAGAGTTTTTACTCATGTAATCCTCCAAATGTTACAAATTAACAAATTTTAGCCGCACACAACGTCCGCGGCGGCTGCATTTCTGCTCAACCAAACAATTATAACACACCCTTCACGAAGCAGAAAGTGCATCATTTGGAAAAGAATAAAAGCGCTGAAGCTTGATCTACAACTAATACAATTAATTACCCATATCTTATCATTTTATAAATTCCAGCCAAATGCAAAAAAAAGCTAACGGACATTCAGTATGGTAGCTTTTTGATTGTTTCCTGACTGGCTGTTAATGAATGGATAGCATTTATGATCTCGGCTCATACATTATTTATCAGTGTTACATGTATAGGGAATACCAATCCTTTTAGCAGTTAACTCATCGTAGGATACTAAATCGTTTATTGTCAACTCTTTTAACGAATGCTTGCCCATTGCTCTTAACGCCATTTTCATTTCTTCTATACTTGCCGTTAGAAACTTCTCAGCTGATTTCACTCCATCTTCCACTTTAAACTGATCCTTGAATTTCCCGTTATACCAAACTGCTTGTGTGGGCGGTTCGAATGGAAGTGCATTTAAGGATTGAGTATGCGAAAGAGTAAATAACATCGCGGAGCCTACATAAACGGCATCAGCCCCTAATGCAAGCACTTTTAAAAAGTGTCCCGGTACTAAAAGACCGCCTGATACAATTAAACTAATTTGCTCTTTCATATTTATTTTTTCTAAATAATTCACTGCTCGAACAAGCCCGTGCAATGTTGGGATTCCAAAATCATCGCATAATATGGGAGGTGCCTCCTTCATGGCTGCTTGTCCACCGTCAATAGCAATAAAATCAACGCCCATTTCAATTATATGATCAATATCCTCTTCAATTTTTCCTCCCATACCAATTTTCACACCAATCGGAACACCGCCTGATATACTCCGGAGTTCCTCCACAAGTTCCTTCATATCTTGTAATGTTTGGTTTTCAAAAAAGAGTTCACCAAGGACAGCCTTTTCATTTTCCTCAAGCCCCATCACTTCGCGTGCACGACCGGTTAAATCCTCAGGGGAAATCGTTTTGCCCATGCCAACTAATGCCCCTTGCCCCAGCTTGATTTCAATCATGTCAGCACGCTGAATAATATCCTCTTTCTTTGCCCATGAGGCTTTGGAAAACTGAAGAATATATTTTCCAGCTCCGTCTAATTCTTCAGGCAAAACTCCGCCTTCTCCTGAATTAATCGCGGTGCCGGCATTTTTTGCAGCCGTTGTTAAAGAAAGCCTTGCTTGTTCACTAATTCCTACTCCGTAGCCCATCCCGCTGATGATTAGGGGAATATCGATATTCATCGGTTTTTTTGCTTTTGGTCCGATTGTGACCATCATATCTACTTTCTCATCGCCATTTACTGGAAAAGGTGAAACTTGAGCAGGAATGAAGGTAATCGGGTCCAAATGCGGCCACTTTTTGGAAGAGCCTGTTAGAGGACGATGCAGGACAGTTCCTATTTCAGCACGCAAGCTATTTTCAAGCATATTTTGAATGCCCATATGCCGTAGGCCCGGAATAAGCTCCATAATATTTTCTTGATAACTGTCCGTTAAAATAATTTTCCCCATTTTCTTCACGATTTGTTTAATAAACCAACGCCACCCTATAATCATGAACATAGAAAAGACAAATAATATAGATACCATTGCCAATATCAAATAGGATAAAATGTTCTGCATATTTAGTTCTCCATACTACATAGTTTTCATTTTTTACTTCAGTTTACAGGATAACAATTTGTCATTTAGTTCTCTTTTGGTTTGTCTTCCCAAGCTTCAAATGTATAAGGAATTCCTATCATATTAGCGGTCAGTTCATCGTAGGATACTAAATCTTTTGTTGACAATTCCTTTAACGAACGTTTTCCCATTGCTCTTAACGCCATTTTCATTTCCTCTACACTCGCTGTTAAAAATTTCTCAGCTGATTTTACGCCATCTTCAATGTTAAATTGATCCTTGTATTTCCCCTGATTCCAAACTGCTTGCGTGGGTGGTTCAAATGGCATAGCATTCAATGATTGAGTGTGCGAAACAGCAAATAATATGGCAGAACCTAGATAGACCGCATCAGCGCCCAGGGCAAGTACTTTTAAAAAATGCCCAGGTACAAAAAGTCCACCTGAAACAATTAAACTAATTTTTCCTTTCACTTCTCTTTTTTCAAAATGCTTAACAGCTCGGACAACTGCATGTAAAGTCGGTATTCCCATATCGTCTGATAAAATAGGTGCAGCTCCGAGAGTTGCTGCCTGGCCACCGTCGATAGCAATATAATCAACACCTAAATTAATTAGATGATCAAGATCTTCTTCAAGTTTTCCACCTGTCCCTATTTTTACCCCAATCGGAACACCACCTGTCAGGTTTCGAAGCTCTTCAACAAGATCCTTCACATCCTGTAATGTTTGATTTTCAAAGAAATTGTCAAAAATCACGGCTTCTTCATCTTCCTTAAGTCCCATCACTTCACGAGCACGACCAGTTAAATTTTTGGGTGAAATCCTGCCACCAACTCCAAATAAGGCACCTTGCCCAAGCTTGATTTCGATCATGTCAGCGCGCTTAATTTTCTCTTCTTCCTTTGACCATTCTGTTTTGGAAAACTGTAAAATATATTTTCCCGACGCATCTAATTCTTCAGGCATTACTCCCCCTTCACCAGAATTAATAGCAGTTCCGACATTTTTTGCTGCTTCCGCCAAAGATAACCTCACTTGTTCACTGAGTGCAATCCCATAAGCCATCCCGCTAATCATAAGTGGAATTTGAATTTCCATTGGTTTTTTTGCTTTTGGCCCAATAGTGACCTTCACGTCTACTTCTTCGTCCCCATCAATTGGGAAAGGCGTCGTCTGTGCCGGAATAAAGGTAATCGGATCTAAATGGGGCCATTTTTTTGAAGAACCGAGCGGGCGATGGAGTACGTCGCCTGTTTCGGCACGTAAGCTGTTTTCAAGCATATTTTGAATGCCCATATGCCGTAGTCCTGGCATGAGCTCCATAATATTTTCTTGATAGCTATCAGTTAATATGATTTTGCCGATACCCTTCACCATTTTTTTCATCCACCAACGCCAAGCTACCATAACAAATACTAATAGGACAAAAAGTATGGAAATCATAGCAAAAGCTACATAGTATAACACATTCGACATTTCCTCTTCTCCATTTTCAATAGTCATTAGCCTTTCATACTCTTAATTATTTCTATAAAAAAGGGGAATTATGTTATTTAAGGAGAGATTTAGATGAATAAAAAAGGAACCATGTTTTTTCTTTTTTAACAAAAGTACATTTATGAAAGAAGGATTAGTTAATGAATATCATGAGCAATGTTGGCCACCGCCCTTGGCCATTGCCTTCAAAGAATTGGATTATGCGTCAACGCTGGAGGAACCTATTATTTTGTCATTGGCCTCTTCCTTCAGAAATGTTACAGCACCATATTCCTTCTAACTTAGAGCTTGACACCTATCATGGTTTTGCTTGGCTGGGAGTGATTGTATTCATGCTAGAGGGAATACACCCTAGAGGATTGTCAGCTCTATCCTTAACCCCTGCATTTTCGGAAGTTAACCTCAGGACGTACGTTCATTATCAGGGTAAACCCGGAGTTTTTTTTCTGTCTCTTGATGTAGGAGACTGGGCATCCTATACAATTGCAAAAAGGTGGTATCATTTGCCATACAAGAAAGCTTTCATTTCATTTCAAAAAGAGAGGCAATCCTTTACTTGTCAAAGTGTTCGTAAAGGAGGTGTTCATCCTCCTATATCATTTGGAGTAAAATACACACCTTCGTCAGAAATATATGTTCCAAAAGAAGGAACGCTGGATCATTGGCTGACTGAACGATATTGCCTCTTTAGTACAAATCATGGAAGCAATCTGTATTGCGGAGAAATTCATCATCACCCCTGGCCATTGCAAAAAGCAGAAGCAGAAATAAGCAGAAATACTCTTTTTACCCCATTTAACATTACTACAACGGAATGGCCGCCAATATATCATTTCTCAAAAGGATTGGATACATTGTTTTGGAATATCAGGAAAGTCTGATTAAGTCAAAAGGATCAAACTATCATAGAAAACCACTTAAAGCTAGTAGCCACTGTAGATTGACATATAGATACTCCAGTTGGAATTTACTGTATAAAATAACAAAAATTAAGAATCCTAAAAAAAGGAACTCGGGATCTGCAATATGAGGGGGATTCTGCTTGATACGTAATATCAATAAATTACTGAAGAAAGAGAAGGATAAGAAGCCTACAACATCAATCAATCTAGAAAATAAAAGGACAAAGGAGGCTCTTTCTGGCAACTTTGATCAAGATATTGAAACCTTTCGTTCAATCTATCAAAATTGTTCAGATGTCGTATTTCGTTCGTTTTTCGCTTTTGGACAAAGGAAAGCGATGTTGATTTATATTGAAGGCCTTTCAGATGTTGAGGGGATTGAAAACTTTGTGCTTATTCCCTTCATGGGGGATCCCACTAATTCAGAGTCCTTGAATGATTATCTTGAATATAAAATGCCTGTCTCGAAGGTAATAAAAATAAATATAGTAGCAGATTGTATTGAGTCGATTTCAAATGGAAACCCCCTTCTTCTGTGTGAAGAAGAAGTTAACGCTTATTCCTTAGGTTTAGCTAAACGAGAGCAGCGATCACTTGAAGAACCCGTTGCAGAGGGAGGAATTAGAGGTTCACGAGAAGGTTTTACGGAATCGATTGGGATAGGAACTTCTTTATTGAGGCGTATTATCAAAAGTCCTGCCCTTAAAATGCATTCCATGACTATTGGCGATTATTCGAAAACAAATGTTGTACTTGCCTATATAGAGGGAATTGCAGATAACACGTTGATTGAGGAGATTACGAATCGTCTGAAACGGATTAAAATCGATGGAATATTAGAAAGCGGGTATATCGAAGAAATGATTGAGGATAACCCCTATTCACCTTTTCCGCAAATCATGACGACAGAACGTCCTGATATTGCCTGCTCTAATCTTTTAGAGGGGCGGGCAGTAATCCTAATAGAAGGAACTCCCTTTTGTTTAATTGCTCCGATTACTTTTTTTTCATTGCTGCAGTCACATGAGGATTATTATCAACGATTTATGATAGGTTCAATCATTCGCTGGCTTCGTTACTTATTTTTGGGAATTTCTCTTTTATTGCCTTCCTTATATGTGGCAGTGCTAACGTTTCATCAAGAAATGGTACCAGCTCAACTACTGCTAAGTATGGCAGCCTCTCGGGAAGCGGTTCCTTTCCCTGCCATTGTTGAAGCAATGCTTATGGAAATCGCGTTTGAGGCACTGCGGGAGGCAGGAGTTCGATTACCAAAACAAATTGGTTCAGCTGTCAGCATTGTTGGTGCGCTCGTAATTGGCCAAGCTGCCGTTCAAGCAGGGCTGGTTTCAGCACCCATGGTCATTATTGTAGCAATAACAGGCATCTCATCATTCATGATTCCTCGATATATTGCCGGAATTGCGATTAGAATGCTGCGTTTTCCGATTATGCTGCTTGCCGCTACGTTAGGATTGCTCGGCGTCATGATAGGAATTATTGCTATTGCAATACATATGTGCACTTTACGCTCCTTCGGTGAGCCATATTTATCGCCGCTGGCACCGCTAAAAAGGAATGAGTTGAAAGACGTTCTGTGGCGATCTCCTTTGTGGATGATGGATACGCGTCCACACCTTACTGGGGAATCTAATGAATACCGTCAGACCCAAGGACAGAGACCGAGTCCGAAAAAGGGTGGAGAAACAAAGTGAAAAGGAGAGGAAGATGATCAAACATGTTGGGAAAAGGAAATGAACTTTACTTCATGCAAAGGATCCTTCTTGTTCTTTCTACTTGTATGTCTATCCTTGTCTTAAGTGGATGCTGGGATCGTATGGAAGTCAATGATTTGGCGATTGTCACAGGGGCTGCCATCGATAAAAGCGGTGATAATCAAATCAATCTCTCCCTCCAATTATTTATTCCGAAAACACTAGCCAGTGGGGGCGGACAAGCTGGTGGAAGCGGGGGAGGAAAAATGACAATAACAGCATCCCAAACTGGAAAAAACATTGCTGATGCCCTATCAAAGTTTCAAGGAAAACTTCCTCGTGAGATTTTTTGGGGACAATGCAAAGTTTTTATATTTGGAGAAGAATTAGCAAAACAGGGAATTCAAGAGCAGATGGACTTTCTGCTCCGTCATTCAGAGCCGAGAGGAAGAGCATATGTCTTTGTCAGTAAAGGGAAGGCAAAGACGATTCTTGAAAATGTGCCTAATCTTGAAAGGTATTCGGCAGAAGTTTTACGGGAAATAATAAATTTTCGTATCGGGATGCAGATCACGCTGCAGGATGTGGATGAAATGTTGACAGGTATAGCTCAAGCTGCTGCACTTCCATACATTAAAATTGATAAAGAGCAGCAAAGTGAAGGAAAACCAATTAAATATGTTCATATTGATGGTGCCGCCGTTTTTAATAAGGATCAAATGGTCGGGACGATTACGGAAGCGGAAACAAGAGGCGTTTTATGGTTAAGAGATGAAATTAAAGGATATACAATCAGTACAGAGATTGAAGATGGGAAAGGATTTGTGTCTTTAAATCCGGTGTCAGCACGTGTGCATTTATTCCCTCAAATCCAAGATAATAAATGGAAAATGACTGTGGATGTTGATACAGAAGGAACGATTGTACAAAATGAAACGAATATTAATTTTGAAGATCCAAAGTTGTTGGAAAAGGTAGAACGAGCCTATCAGAAAAGCATTGAAAACCGTATCAAAGATACCCTTAAGAAAATACAGCATGAGATGCATACGGATATTGTTGGTTTTTCTAAGGAATTCTATCGGAAATATCCAAAAGAATGGAAAGCAGTTGAAAACCACTGGGATGAGCGGTTTCCAGAAGTGGACGTAACCATTAACGTTATTGCTCATATTCGCAGGGAGGGTTATATAAACAAGCCTGGAGCATTACCAGAAGAAGAGGTGAAGGAAAAGTGAGATGGGAAGCATTTTTCGGAACGACCCTTGTTATTACAATTCTCATTTTCATCCAATGGCCAAGAATAAAAAAATACTCTAAAAAAGAAAAATTTGTCTTCTTCATTCTGCTTTTTATCGGTTGGGGACTTTCCATATTTGATCTCCCACATATTGCAGGACCATTGACGTGGTTGCATGTACTTTTTAAACCGTTTGCATCACTCATGGAAATATAAATAATTATGATTTTGTTTCTTCTATTTCGCACATAGAAAGGAAAAAATGATGGAGAAAGGAAAAATTTCATCCCTGCAGATGGCGATCATGTTATATCCTGCCATTATTGCTACTAGTATTATTTCGGTGCCAAGTATTGTTGCTAAATATGCAAAGAATGATTTGTGGATATACCCCATTTTCGCGTCCATTATCGGCTTTGTAACCATCTATATAGCCTATGAATTACATAAACTTTACCCGAAACAAACGGTCATTCAATTCAGTGAACAAATTTTGGGCCGGTTTGCAGGAAAGATAATCAGTTTCATTATCCTTAGCTTTTACCTTTTGGCTACAGGACATATCATAAGAGGTTACAGTGAACTTATTGTTAGTTCTTTTTTAATCAAAACTCCGATAAGTGTCATTATGACAACGATGGTGCTGCTTTGTGGATTTGCCGTGCAAGGAGGAATTGAAGTTTTAGGGAGACTTGCTCAATTATTTTTACCTTTGTTTGTTTTACCAATCCTTATTTTTACATTCTTATTAGTCCCTGATTATGATGTGAAAAATATATTTCCAATATTAAGTGAAGGAATTATGCCTCCAATTAAGGGCTCAATCATACCAGCAGGTTGGTATTCGGAATTTTTTCTAATTATTTTCCTTCTGCCCTTCTTATCAGATGTGAAAAAGGCCAGAAAATATGGGATGTTATCTGTTTTAGCCGTTATGGTGACGTTAGTTGCGGTTAATTTGGTTGTTCTATTTATACTAGGTCCCACAACTTCGTCTAAGAGATTTCCTTTAATGATTGTTGCTCGATATATCAGTCTTGCAGATTTTTTTGAGAACATGGAATCTATTGCCATGGCCATTTGGATTGTGGGAGCCTTTATAAAAATTTCTGTCTTTTATTATGCTGCAGCTTTAGGCACTGCACAGTGGTTAAAGCTTTCAGACTACCGGGTCGTTATATGGCCATTTGCGATTATGTTTATAGAGCTGGCTTTCTGGTCAATACCTAGTTCGGCACAATATACTTCTTATATTGTGAACGTACTTCCTTTTTATGGTCCGCTGGTTCAAACCATCATCCCACTATTTTTGTTGCTGGTTGCCATTATTCGCAAGAAATATAAAATGCCGTGAAGTATGGGGCTAGTTCTCATGCTTCCTTCCACTCATTTATGGACGTGACTAATAAAGAAACCACGCTCATCTCCTGGGAACGAAAAAGATGCCTGATAGGAATCAGACACCCTCGTGATAAATTATTTATTTTCTTTTTTCAAATGTCTTTCATGTAAAACATTCAGCACTTCTTTGAACGGAAGCTCCTGTTCACGCAATAATACAAGCAAGTGGTATAGCAAATCGGAAGCTTCCCATTTTAATTCCTCTTGATCGCGGTTTTTCGCTGCAATGATAACCTCAGATGCTTCTTCACCGACTTTTTTCAAAATTTTATCGACGCCTTTTTCAAAAAGATAAGTTGTATAGGCACCTTCTGGACGTTCTTTTTCACGTTGATCGATAATCTTTTCTAAATCAATCAGAATTTGGTAATCTTCAAGCTTTGCTTCGTTTGTCACTTTTTATTCCTCCTCTAAAATCCGCTCTGAAAAACAGCTGATGGCACCTGTATGGCATGCCGGACCAGCTGGGTGTACAAGCACCACAAGGGCATCACGGTCACAATCCAGCTTCATATCAACAATCCTCTGCGTGTTACCGCTTGTCGCACCTTTATGCCATAGCTCCTGGCGTGAGCGGCTGTAAAACCAGGTTTCTCTTGTTTCAATGGATTTCTCCAGTGAAGTACGATTCATATAGGCTAGTGTTAAGACTTCCTTTGTGTTGGCATCCTGCACAATGGCGGGAAGTAAGCCTTGTGAATCAAATTTAATATTCTCCAGGTTCATCGGACATTCACACCTTTTTCCCGTAAATACGCTTTTACCTCATGTACTGACGTTTCTTTATAGTGGAAAATAGAAGCCGCAAGAGCTGCATCTGCTTTTCCTTCTTTAAACGCCTCTTCAAAATGCTCGGCATTTCCTGCACCGCCTGAAGCAATTACCGGAACGGTCACTGCTTCACTGACGGCCTTTGTTAGTGCCAAATCAAAGCCTTTTTTCTCACCGTCAGAATCCATACTGGTCAGGAGTATCTCGCCTGCACCGCGTTCAACTACTTCCTTTGCCCATGATATGACTTCCTTATCAACCGGCGTTCTGCCACCATGCGTATAAACGCGCCATGAGCCAAGCTCTTCGTCATATTTCGCATCAATGGCCACGACAATACATTGAGTGCCGAAAAAGTCCGCACCCTCTGTGATCAGCTCTGGTCGATTAACAGCAGCTGTATTTAGAGAAACCTTGTCCGCGCCTGCTCTTAGAATGCGTTTCATATCCTCAAGTGAGTTGATACCGCCGCCGACTGTAAACGGAATCGCCAGCTCTGATGCAACTGCTTTAACAACATCAACCATCGTTTTACGGCCTTCATGGGAAGCAGAGATATCAAGAAACACTAGTTCATCGGCACCCTGCTCATCATAAAAACGAGCAAGCTCGACCGGATCCCCTGCATCGCGCAGCTGCACAAATTGAATGCCTTTCACAACTCGTCCATCTTTTACATCAAGGCATGGGATAATTCTCTTCGTAATCATTATACACCAACCTCTTTCAATGCGTCAGAAACTGTGAATCTTCCTTCATAAATTGCTTTTCCGACAATCGCACCACTAACACCAGCATCTGCAAATTTCTTTAAACGGGTTAAATCAGCAAGTGAGCTAACGCCTCCTGAAGCAATAACCTGTTTGCCTGTTTCAGCAGCCATTTGCTTTACCGCTTCGACATTCGGACCTGACAGCATACCATCTGTTGCAATATCTGTAAAAATAAATGTGTCTGCTCCGGCATCAGCAAAGCGTTTGCCGACTTCAACCGCCTTCACTTCAGACGTATTCAACCAGCCATGCGTCGCCACATAACCGTTTTTCGCATCAATTCCAATGGCGATCTGTTTGCCGTATTTTTTTACCATTTCGATCGCAAACTCCGGATTTGAAATCGCAATGCTGCCAATGATGACTCTTGTCACGCCGTTATCTAAATAATGAGCAATGTCCTGCTCTGTACGAATGCCGCCGCCAATTTGAACATTAACGTTGAGCTCCTTCGCCGCTTGAATAACAAATGTATCATTTACTCGTCTGCCATCCTTCGCACCGTCAAGGTCAACCATGTGAATCCAATTTGCCCCTGCATCCTTAAACGACTTGGCCATATCAAAAGGAGAATCACCATACACCGTCTCCTGATTATAATCACCCTGAATTAATCGAACACACTTCCCGCCTCTCATATCAATAGCAGGATATATCGTAAAAGCCATGAACCCGTTCCCCTTTCCAATGGAAGCATACTCTGTTTTATACTAGTTTAGTAAAGTTTGTTAACAGCTCGACCCCAAGCTTGCTGCTTTTTTCCGGATGGAACTGCATGCCGTATACATTATTTTTTCCGACAACCGCCGGAACTTCTTCATTGTAAGAAGCTGTTCCAATTAGAATGTCTTTTTGACTTGTGTTGACATAATAGGAGTGGACAAAATAAGCATAATCCTCTTCCAAATTGGCCGTGATTGGCGATGTATTTTCCCACTTTAACCGGTTCCAGCCCATATGCGGCACTTTGTAGGTTTCGCCATTCTCAGCTTGTCCAGGAAATCGAACAACACGACCTGGCAGAAGTGCAAGGCCTTTTGTCAGTCCACCTTCTTCACTTTCCTCAAAAAGAAGCTGCATGCCAAGGCAAATTCCTAGCAGCGGCTTTCCTGTTTCTACGTATTCATGCAGGAAGCTTGCTAAGCCTGTCTCATTTAGCCGAGCCATTGCATCCTTGAAAGCACCAACACCAGGAAGGATTAAGCCGTCTGCCTTGGACAGCTCAGAAGGGTCTTCTGATAGAAAAAACGGTACTTCCAATCGCTTCAGCGCCTGACTGACACTGAATAAATTTCCCATTCCATAATCGACAATCCCTATCATTTATAACATCCCCTTCGATGACGGAACACCTTTTACTCTTGGATCGATCGTTGTTGCTTCATCAAGTGCTCTAGCCATTGCTTTAAAAATAGCCTCAATAATGTGGTGTGTATTTTGACCGTAATGAACGATAACATGAAGGTTCATGCGGGCTTCCAAGCAGAACTTCCATAGGAATTCGTGGACAAGCTCGGTATCAAATGTTCCAACCTTTTGACTTGGAAATTCAGCACCTCTGATTTCTAAATGCGGACGGTTGCTTAAATCAATTACGACCTGTGCAAGTGTTTCATCCATTGGTACAAATGCATTTCCGTAACGTTTGATCCCTTTTTTCTCGCCAAGTGCTTCTTTCAAAACCTGACCAAGGCATATCGCGATATCTTCTGTTGTGTGGTGGTCATCGATTTCTGTATCACCTTTTGCGTTTACGGATAAATCAAATTGGCCGTGTTTGGCAAATAGGTCAAGCATATGTGTTAAAAATGGTACCCCTGTATCTAATTGAGATTGACCTGAGCCATCAATGTTTAACTCAAGCTCAATGTTTGTTTCATTTGTTTTTCGTTGTATCGATGCGCTTCTTGTCATGATCCTATCTCCCTATCCTTGCTCGTTCTTATGTAGTGAGCGATTTTGAATTTTTGATGTTGATTGGTGTCCAAAAGGAAGCAGAAGAACCGACCCTCTGCTTCCTACTTGTTTCGTGCTTCTATGGCTCTTGCGTGGGCTTCGAGACCTTCAAGGCGGGCGAATGCGGCAATCTTTTTGCTGTTTTCATTGAATGCTTGTTCACTGTACATGATAATGCTGGATTTCTTTTGGAAATCATCAACATTTAACGGACTTGAGAAACGAGCAGTTCCGTTTGTTGGTAAAACGTGGTTAGGACCAGCAAAGTAATCACCGACAGGCTCTGAACTGTATCTGCCTACAAAAATCGCTCCTGCATGGCGGATCTTCCCAACCTTCTCCATTGCATTTTCCATCATAATTTCCAAATGCTCCGGTGCTAACTCATTAATGGTTTCGATTGCCTCTTCTTCTGTTTCTGTCACATAGATAACACCATAATCGGCAATGGATTGTGCAGCGATGCTTTTTCGCGGCAGTGTTTCGAGCTGCTTTTCCACTTCCATTGAGACCGCTTCTGCCAATGTACGTGAAGGTGTCACTAGGACGCTGCATGCCCGTGCATCATGCTCGGCCTGTGAAAGCAGGTCAGCAGCAATTTCATTTGCTCTTGCTGTGTCATCTGCAAGGACAGCAATTTCACTTGGACCGGCAATCATATCAATATCGACATCACCGAATACTTCCCGTTTAGCTAATGCGACAAAGATATTGCCTGGTCCGGTAATCTTATCAACCGGTTGAATGGAATCTGTTCCATATGCAAGTGCAGCGATAGCCTGTGCTCCACCAACTTTGTAGATTTCCTTTACGCCTGCTTCTTTTGCTGCAACCAAGACACCTGCTGGTAGAGCCCCTGACTCTCCCGGAGGTGATACCATGACGATCCGTTCAACTCCAGCCACTTGCGCCGGTACAACATTCATTAATACGGAGGATGGATAGGCAGCCGTTCCACCTGGCACATACACACCAACTGAATCAAGCGGCGTTATTTTCTGCCCTAATACGGTTCCGTTTTTCTCCGTTGTAATCCAGGAATTTCTTAACTGTTTTTCATGGAAAGAACGGATATTCTGCGCTGCCTCTTTAATAATCTCAATAATATCCTCTGAAACCTGGCTGTAAGCTTCCTCTATTTCAGCTTCCGTGACAGCAAGCTCAGATAGCATGACACGATCAAATTTTTCCGTATATGCTTTTAGAGCTTCGTCACCATTATTTTTGACATTCTCAATGATGTCTTTAACAATTTTTCGCTGCTCCTCTGTCCCGCTGTCAACCGATCTTTTAATTGAAATTCCTTTATTTACAGTAATGATTTTCACCGTTCTCATCCCTAACTTTGATAACTATTTTTAAACCGTTGTTTTCTGGTTCAACACGTCTGCAATTCGTTCCACTAATTCACTGATTCGTTTATCCTTCATACGGTAGCTGACAGGATTCACGATTAAACGCGATGTAATATCAACAATCTGCTCATATTCAACAAGGCCATTTTCCACTAATGTTCTGCCTGTTGAAACAATATCAACGATGCGGTCGGCAAGTCCAATCATTGGCGCTAACTCTATAGAACCGTTCAGCTTAATGATTTCAACCTGCTCGCCCTGCTCACGAAAATATTTTGAAGCAACATTCGGATATTTCGTGGCAATTTTTGGTGCTACATCATTCATTTTTGTATTTGGCAGTCCAGCAACCGCTAGGTAGCATTGGCTGATTTTCAAATCAAGAACCTCATACACATCTCGATCTTCCTCAAGCATAACGTCTTTTCCGGCGATCCCGAGGTCTGCAACACCATGCTCTACATAGGTTGGCACATCCATCGGTTTGGCAAGAATAAAACGGAAGTTCTCCTCTTCAACATCTATAATTAATTTCCGTGAATCATCAAATTCAGGTGGCAGCTTGAAGCCTGCTTCACGAAGCAAGGCCGCCGCTTCTTCGAAAATTCGCCCTTTTGGCATGGCTATTGTTAACGGCTCTTTCATTGTGCTGTCTCCTTCCCTGCTTTACCGACTAACATGGTAACTTCTTCATATAATTCCGTGCTGGCATCAAGGTTTTCAACACCATTAATATCCTGAAGAACAACCTTCAGTCCGCTTTTTCGTTTTTCAGAAGCTAATGCGTAGGCTTCCTTTCTCCGCTCTGCACTAAATAAGATACATTGCACCGGCTCGCGCGCTTCGATTTTTCCAAGTGCTTCAACCAAACGATCTAAGCGGATGGCAAAGCCTGTTGCGCCCGTATCCTTGCCGAATTTGCTCAGCAAATGATCATAGCGGCCGCCGCTTGCAATCGGGAACCCAACCTGATCTGCATATACTTCAAATAAAATTCCTGTATAGTAGCTCATATGACTAACAAGGGTTAAATCAAACTTCACTCTTGCGCCAACTTGACCATAGTCAGCCAGTGTTTCCCAAAGCTGCTTCATGTTATCTAACGCATTTCTTCCTTTACCGTTTTCAAGCAGTGAGTTTGCCGCTTCAATTACCTCTTCTCCGCCTCTTAGGTTAAGGAAATCTAGCAGGCGCTGCTTATCAATCGATGATAACGGCAATTGCTTTACATGTTCTCTGTAGCCAACGTAATTCTTTTCATATAAAAAGGTTGTTAATGCTTGTACGCGGTCTTCTGTTCCAAGAATATCTTTGAAAAATTCCTTTACGAAACCAATATGACCAACAGATAATTGAAAATTCTCCAAACCAGACGCTTCTAATGAAGATACTAGTACTGCAATTCCCTCACCATCCGCGCTGATTGTGTGGTCACCAATACACTCAACACCGATTTGTTCAAACTCTGCCGGACGGCCGCCTTCACGCTGCTGGGCACGATACACATTTGCAGAGTATGCAAGTCGTAATGGCGTAATTTCCTTTAACATTTTGGAAGCAGCAACCCTTGCGATTGGCGATGTCATATCAGGTCTTAGGACGAGCGTATGTCCCTGCTGATCTAATAATTTAAACAGCTGCTGGTCAAGAATGGCAGATGCCACACCAACCGTTTCGTAATATTCAAGCGTAGGCGTTTCAATAAATTGATAGCCCCATTTTTTCATTTCGTCTCCGATAGCATGACGGATTTTATGTTTTGTCTCATATAATCCTGGTAACGTATCTCGCATGCCTAGTGGTTTTTCAAACATAAATAAACGGCTCATTTGCTAAGAACACCTCTGTTCATCACATTGCGAATCTGATTTTGGCTTTTTGTTTTTTGCTTTAGTTCGCTAATGTGGTAGTAAGTTGAAGCTATTGTATCTCTCTTAGTCGATATTTGTCAAGGAAATTAATGCTATTCCCTGTGTGAAGTATTATTATTCGGAAAATTTATTTCACGTACGACGTATGTATAGTGCAGGAGCTCTTTGTTCGGACAGAGTTTCTTTGGTTCCTCTTTTCTTTGTCAGACCGGAGCCCTTCTTGCGACAGAGTTCCTTTGGTTCCTCTTCTCTTTATCAGAACGAGGCTCTTCTTCTGACAGACTTTCTTTGATCGCTCTTCTTTTTGTCAGAACGGAGCCCTTCTTGCGACAGAGTCCCTTTGGTTGCTCTTCTCTTTGTCAGAACGAAGCCCTTCTTGCGACAGACTTTCTTTGATCGCTCTTCTTTTTGTCAAAACAAGACCCTTCTTCTGACAGAGTTTCTATTAACTCTTTTCCCTTTGACAGAATAAGACTCTGTATACTCGTCACCATCCACCACTCACGGACAATTCCTAGCATTCTGTCTTTTTATGGTGCCTGACACCAATAAACACAAAAAGATGACAGTACCCAAGGGCGTCTGTCACCTTTTATCCAATAGGATTGGCGTTCACTCTTCTATAAACACCAACGTGATGCTCTACTGTTTTAGAACGTCCTGAGCATCGTCTCGTATTATTCTCATTGGATTTCCTCCGACAAAGGCTCCTGCAGGTACATCTTTATGGACGAGGGTGCCTGCTGATACGATGGCACCATCCCCAATGGTTACACCAGGTAAAATGGTTGAGTTGGCCCCAATCATCACTTCGCTGCCAATTCTCACTTCTCCCAGGCGATATTCCTTTATTAAATATTCATGGGCCAGAATGGTTGTATTGTAGCCAATTACGGTATTTTGCCCCACACTGATTTTCTCAGGAAACATAATATCAAGCATGACCATCAAAGCAAAGGATGTTTGCTCGCCCACCTTCATCCCTAAAAAATTTTTATACAGCCAATTTTTCAAGCCGAGAAAAGGACTGTAGCGTGCTAACTGGATCACAACGAAGTTTTTAATAACTTTCCAAAACGGAACGGTTTTATACACATGCCAGAGTGAATTCGGTCCTTCAACAGGATACCGTTCCGTGTTTCTCATTTACGGCCCTCAACAATATCCAGCAGGTCACTCATTGATTCAAGGATATAATCAGGCTCATAGGATTTCAAATAATCAACGCCTTTGATTGTCCAGGATACACCTGCTGTTCTCATGCCAGCATACTTCCCGGCAAGGATATCATGAAAATTATCGCCGACCATGATGGCTTCTTCAGGTACGGAATCCAGGATTTCAAGAGCTTTAAATAGGGACTCTGGATCTGGCTTTGTTTTTTCAACATCCTCAAACGCAATGAAAGCATCAAAAAATGGCGTCAGCTTCGTTAAATCCAAGCCCATCTTCGCTACTTCTGTTCGTTTCGTTGTGACAACCCCAAGCTTGTAGCCATCCTCTTTCAACTTTTTGATTGTTTCCATAACGCCAGGAAATATTGTTACAAGCTGATCATGATGCTCCTTATTATGTGTTTGATAAACATCAATCATCTCTTCTGCTTTTTCCGGATCAATTCCGTAAAAAGTACTTGTCAAAGAAGGTCCAAAAAACGGAAGGATATCCTCCCTTGTATACTGACCAGGATAATATTTGTCTAACGTATACTGAAAAGAAACATAAATTAATTCATTTGTATCTACTAATGTTCCATCTAAATCGAATAATAATGTTGTAATCTTATTGTTCATAGGTAATCTTTTTACTCCTTGTCTTTGCCGTAATAGATTTATTCCAAATAAGCGCAACCGTTGCCGTTAACACAATTGCTACCAGTAAGCGGATGAAAAGAAGCGGCAGGACCGGAATGCCAAGCGGAGCGAAAATCAACGTATCCTCAATCACAGCATGACAGGCGGAAAGGAAAATAAACGCAATAGTTAAATCCTTTTTGCTGACACCGTCCTCTTTCACAGCCTGAATCATCACTCCTGCCCCATAGGCAAGACCCAGTATTAACCCCGCAGCCAATGTGGTTGACGTATTTGGATTCATTCCTAAAGAACGAGTAACCGGTGCCATCCATCTTGAAAAAACATCAACCCATTTCAAATCCTTCAAAATTTGAATACCAATCATAAGCGGTATAACAATGATGGCAAGCTGAACAACACCCATAATGGCCGACTTTAGACCGGCCAACCCAATTTGAAGCCAGCCTGACACAGCTTCATTACTTTGTGCAGCTGAAACGAAGCCATATTGAGCCTGCTCCGAGCCGCCCTGCCAAAGCAAATTAATCACAATCGCCGCAATGATTGCCAAGCTGATTCTGACAAGTAGGACAATCCACAGCTTTACGCCCGTCTTTATGGCTACCCCTGACTCGAGAATCATACTATGGGAAAAAGACAGCATGACCGCGATTATAAAGACTTCTTTTACCGTAAAATCTAATGATAATATCGCCCCGATGGCAGCATATATATTAAGAGCATTCCCAAGCACTAGCGGAATCGCTGCATCCCCTGAGAGACCAAATAGACTCATGAAAGGAGCAATTTTGTCTATAACCCAAGGTAAGACCGGGGTATGCTGCAAAATCGAGATAAGCAGCGTAATCGGAAAAATAATCTTCCCAAACGTCCACGTAACCCGAAGACCGACCATAAACCCTCTTTTAATCGTTCCTATCATTTTTCATCTTCCTTCTCCTTGTTGTCCGGAGCGACAACTCCCCTTTATTTAGCTCTGATTATCTAAATAGCGTACATCTGCGTAGCCCTTCACTCTTCTATAGACAAGCAAAATGACTGCAAGCACAACAAGCGCAACCGAAATGGTTTGGGCCATACGGAGAGTCTCTGTCAGCATTAAACTGTCAGTCCGCAATCCCTCAACAAAATAACGTCCAACTGAATACCAGATAACATAGGTAAGGAACAGCTCACCTCTGCGCAGGTTCACTCTTCTTAATAGCATTAGTAAAATAAACCCTAATAAATTCCACAAGGATTCATACAAAAAGGTTGGATGATAATAGGCACCATTAATATACATTTGATTAATAATAAATTCTGGTAAATGTAAGTTTTCCAGAAAGGCACGGCTCACTTCCCCACCATGTGCTTCCTGGTTCATAAAATTTCCCCATCTGCCAATGGCCTGACCTAAAATAATACTTGGTGCGGCAATATCGGCCAGCTTCCAAAAGGAAACCTTCCTCTTTCTAGCAAAAACAAGTGCAGTAATAACTGAACCAATTAACGCACCGTGAATGGCCAGCCCGCCGTTCCAAATTGCAATAATCTCACCTGGATAACGAGAATAGTAGTCCCATTCAAATAATACATAGTAGGTACGTGCCGAAAGAATCGCAATGGGAATAGCCCACAGCATCAGATCTGTGAACAGATCCTTGTCAAGCCCTCGTCTAGCAGATTCCTTTATCGCTATATATAATCCAAGTGCAATCGCCGCTCCGATGATGACTCCATACCAATGAACCTGGATGGGGCCTAGCGAAATCGCAATGGGGTCAAGCGGTTGAATACTTTCCTCCATTCCTACAACTCCTTTAAACTTTTCATACTGCTTTTATGTGTTCCTAGTTTTCATATTTCAATGAATGAAAAATGAAAAATTAATAACCTAAATTAATCTTTTCCATTCTCGTCAATGACTTCACTTAGACGGTTTGTAAATTGCTCTGCAGCATTCATGCCCATTCGTTTCAAACGGAAGTTCATCGCTGCTACTTCAATAATAACCGCTAAGTTTCGTCCAGGCCGGACCGGGATTGTAATTTTCGTAACATCTGTATCAATTATTCTTACTTTATCTTCATCTATGCCCAGACGATCATATTGCTTTTTCTGGTCCCAATTCTCCAAACTGATAACAAGGGAGATTTTTTTATGCTTCAAAACAGAGCCTGCACCAAACAAGGTCATGACATCAATGATTCCCAGACCGCGAATTTCCAGCAAATGTTCAATTAATTCGGGTGAAGTACCAACTAATGTATTTTCATCCTCCTGGCGGATCTCAACACAATCATCGGCAACAAGACGGTGACCGCGCTTCACAAGCTCTAGCGCCGTTTCACTTTTCCCGACACCGCTTTGCCCTGTAATCATAACGCCGACACCATAGATATCAACGAGAACGCCATGTACGGCCGTCGTTGGTGCCAGCTGACTTTCAAGAAAGTTTGTTAACAACCCTGAAAATCTAGTTGTATTTTGCTTTGAGCGCATAACCGGCACTGACTGTCGCTCTGACGCTTCGAGCAGTGCTTCAGGTGCTTCTAAATCCCTTGTAATAATAATCCCCGGAGTCACATCTGTACAAAGCCTTTCTAAACGGTAGTCTCGTTCGCCTTCGTTCAGCTTACCGGCAAAGGTCATCTCTGTCATACCTAGTAATTGAACTCGACTAGCGGGATAAAAATCAAAATATCCTGCTAGCTCAATTCCAGGTCTTGATATATCACTGGTTGTGATTGGGCGGTTAATCCCTTCTTCACCACTTAGCAGTTCTAGGCCAAACTTCTCAATTATGTCTTTCGTTCGTACTTTAACCAACTTTGTGCCTCCTTTTACAAATAAACAAAATAAGGGCTGTATACAATAATAAGTTTCACACTATTTTATCACTTTTTTGCTAAGAACCAAACGAGATTTACTTTTAAAGGTATTATTTTCATTTTTTAAAAAAGGCCAAAAAGGCTGACAAGCAGCCTAGCCATCACTTGTCAGCCTTTTTTCATGTTACTGTTCCTTTTTATCTTTTCGATTTAAATAATTTTGAATAATGATATTGCCGATAGACATGATGACTGCGATTAGAAAGGCCGTCCCGAAGCTTTCAATTTCAAAGGACTCACCCATGATAGAATCTGTCAACAATAGCGTAAGCGCGTTTATTACGAATAAAAATAACCCTAATGTAAAAACCGTTATGGGCAGTGTCAATATGACGAGAATCGGCTTTACTATCATATTTAACACTGATAACACGAAACTCGCACCAATTGCCGCAAGAATCCCTTGAATATAAAAAGATTCATCAAAAAAACCAGCAAGAGCGATAAATAAAATGGCATTAATCAAAATTCCTGCTAACCATCTCAAATACGAACACCTCATAGTCAAAGCTGGAAATCCCAGCATCGTTTCCAACTGCTATACCAACATCCTTACCTAAAACCTATGCTTTTCGGATTACAATTGATCCCGTTTTGGTATCTGCGAATAGTTGAACCATATCGATCGATTCTTTAACCGTTCTAAAATTCAGCGTCTTTTGGATAAACTCATTTTTTTCGTCAATAATTTGGATACCCTCCAGTTCAACATTGAAATTCCCCAGATTGGATTTCAGCATACCGTTTACTGCAGTCTGCTCCGGAATGGATAATTCAATATTGCCGGTTGTCGTCTTTGCTTCGATCATTTCACATTCAGGGCTAATGGTTTTACACTGAATATTTCCGTTAAACGTCTGAAGTTCCATCTTGCGAAAATCACCATTCAACATAATGGCTCCATTTAATGTTTCAGCATCAATGGACTTTACTTCACAGCCAATGCATTGAATCAGACCGTTAGCCGTCTCTGCTTCCACATCCTGGCTGCTAATTGCATCCATAATGATTTTTCCATTGGCCGTTTTAACCTTTATTTTCTTTACGTTAATATTTTTCCCTTCCACATTACCATTGAAAACACGAATATCACTATATTCATATTCCGCCTCAGGAACGTAAATAACCGTTTCAAGCTTTATCCACTTTTGTCTTGTTGAAAAATAGAGCCGTTCGTCTTTAACCGAAAACGAAACTTCCTTCAAGAAATTCGCTTTGGCTTCATCCGGAGTATCTCCACGGTATACCTGGGCTTTGCATTCAATTCGGATGTCTCCTTGATCCCAAGGTATCAGACGGACATCACCATTAGCCACATCAATAACCATTTCTTTAAATGTAACATCTGTTTGCTGAAAAATATGAGAAATGTCTATCCGTTTCCCAAAATTCCAATCTAAATCAAGATCCTTTATCTTTTTCACAGCTGAATCCACAAATTCAAAAAATTTCTCTTTTGTGGATTGGTAGCTGTGCTGAGATTGCGAATGTGAATGCTTATCCTGCTTCGTGTGTTCGTCTGAATGAACAACTGTTGAGAGCTCTGTCACAAGCTGCTCCTGTTTTTCTTCCATTGCCTTTGTTGATTGATCAAGCTTTTCTAATAGCATAATCGCCTCATCAACAGTCAGCTTTCCTTCTTCAACCATCTGTAAAATTCGTTTACGTTGTTCCTTCATTATGATTCCTCCCTAGAGAAACATCTTCATCTAATACATACGAAATGAACAACATTTTGTTTCAATAAATCTGAGAATACGTCTTGAGGCGGAGTACGTCCGCTTATTGTGTTACCTCAATTTGCTCGTGCATCCGTTTGCGGTCGCGTTCCAAGATCGGTTTTAGATATTTACCTGTATAGGATTCAGGGACTTCAGCTATTTCCTCGGGTGCTCCTGTTGCAATAATGGTTCCGCCTTTATCTCCGCCTTCCGGACCAAGGTCAATCAGATAATCAGCCCGCTTAATCACATCTAGATTATGCTCAATGACAAGGACTGTATCCCCATTTTCTACAAGGCGTTCCAGAACCACTAAGAGTCGTGCAATATCATCAACATGAAGACCTGTTGTCGGTTCATCTAATATATAGAAGGAACGTCCTGTAGACCTTCTATGCAGCTCAGAAGCCAGCTTCACCCGCTGTGCCTCACCGCCGGAAAGCGTGGTAGCCGGCTGACCGAGTGTGACATAGCCAAGGCCTACATCTATCAGAGTCTGCAGTTTCCGCTTAATTTTCGGAAGGTTTTCGAAAAAGACAACAGCATTATCCACTGTCATTTCTAGAATCTCAGAGATACTTTTCCCTTTATATTTCACTTCAAGTGTTTCACGGTTATAACGTTTTCCATGACATACCTCGCAAGGAACATAGACATCTGGTAAAAAGTGCATTTCAATTCGAATAATCCCATCGCCGCGGCACGCTTCACATCTGCCGCCCTTTACATTAAAGCTAAAGCGGCCTTTTTTATACCCGCGAACCTTGGCTTCATTCGTAGATGCATAAACATCACGGATATCATCAAACACACCCGTGTACGTTGCTGGGTTTGAGCGCGGTGTTCTTCCAATTGGCGTTTGATCGATATCAATCACTTTATCTAAATTCTCAAGTCCAGTAATGGAGCGGTGCTCTCCAGGCTTGCTCTTTGCTCGGTTTAGCTTTAGAGCCAGGGCTTTATGTAAAATTTCATTCACCAATGTACTTTTTCCTGAACCTGAAACACCGGTCACAGCGATAAATAGACCAAGTGGAAACTTTACATTAATATTTTTTAAATTATTTTCCTTGGCACCTTTTATTTCAATAAAACGCCCATCAGGCTTCCGTCTTTCAATCGGGAGCGGAATAAACTTTTTACCTGACAAGTATTGGCCTGTTAACGAGTTCGGGTCTTCCATTACTTCCTTCGGCGTACCAATCGAAACAATCTCACCGCCGTGAATTCCTGCACCTGGCCCGACATCAATTAAATAATCAGCAGCCATCATTGTGTCCTCGTCATGTTCCACAACAAGCAGTGTATTACCGATATCCCTCATATTTCTTAAGGTTTCGATTAGACGATCATTGTCACGCTGATGCAGCCCGATTGACGGCTCATCAAGAATATATAGAACACCCGTCAAGCGTGAACCAATTTGTGTGGCAAGACGAATCCGCTGGGCCTCTCCCCCTGACAGAGTTCCCGCTGTACGGCTCAGCGTTAAATAATCAAGCCCAACATTGGCAAGAAAGCCTAGACGTTCTTTAATTTCACGGAAAATTAAATGTGCAATTTGCATTTCCTTTTCCGACAGTGAGAGTCCGTCAAAAAACTTTAAACTTTCAATGACGGAAAGTGCTGTCACTTCTCCAATATGCTTGCCGTCAATCAGGACAGCCAATGTTTCTTTTCTCAGACGATATCCTTTACATGCTGAACAATTGTGCTCTGCCATGTATTTATCCATCTGCTCGCGAATATAATCAGAGCTTGTATCTAAGTAACGGCGTTCGATATTCTTTAGAACTCCTTCAAATTCAATATCATTATCCCTGACCTGTCCCCAATCATTTTCATAGTGGAAATGAATCAATTCACCATCAGAACCATGGAGAATTTTATCCATCTGATGCTCTGGAATATCCTTTACCGGTACATCCATATCAATCCCATAATGGTCGCAGATGCATTTCAAAAGCTGCGGATAATATTGTGAGCTTGCAGGCTCCCATGGGGCAATGGCATGCTGATGTAAGGTTAAATCCTTATTCGGAATTACAAGACTCACATCAACCTTTTTCTTGACTCCAAGACCGTCACAATCTGGACATGCGCCAAAAGGGTTGTTAAAAGAGAACATCCTTGGCTCAAGTGCCGCAATCGAAAAACCACAAATTGGGCAGGCATGATGCTCACTGAATAAAAGCTCTTCTTCACCCATTACATCAATTTTCACTCGTCCTTCGCCAAGCTTTAAAGCAGATTCAAGTGAATCGGCAAGTCTTGCTTCTATTCCTTCTTTGACAACAATCCGGTCAATGACAACATCGATGGAATGCTTTTTGTTTTTTTCGAGTTCGATTTCTTCCCCTAAATCATACATTTCCTCATCAATTCGCACCCGTACAAAGCCCTGCTTCTTGATATCCTCAAGGATTTTTACATGAGCACCCTTTTTACCGGAAACGATTGGAGCCAAAATTTGAATCTTTGTTCTTTCTGGATATTCGATGATACGGTCAACCATCTGTTCAATCGTTTGCGATGATATTTCAATTCCATGTGTCGGACAGGTTGGATGGCCGACCCTTGCAAAAAGCAAACGCATATAATCATAAATTTCCGTCACAGTTCCAACCGTTGAACGCGGATTATTGCTTGTCGTCTTTTGGTCAATCGATATCGCCGGCGATAATCCTTCAATGGAATCCACATCAGGCTTTTCCATCTGCCCGAGAAATTGACGTGCATATGCTGACAATGATTCTACATATCTCCGCTGTCCCTCTGCATAAATGGTATCAAAGGCTAGCGAGGACTTTCCTGAACCGGAAAGTCCTGTTAACACAACAAGCTTGTCTCTCGGAATCGTGACATCTATATTTTTCAAATTATGGGCTCTGGCACCCTTTACAATCAGTTTCTCCATCGCCATCTATACGTCATCCTTCCGCTTTCAATTCTAATATTAAATCACGAAGCTCTGCAGCACGCTCGAAGTTCAGTGCTCTCGCTGCTTCCTTCATTTCTATTTCCATATCGGCAATAACTTTTTCTCGTTCCTTTTTGGACAAATTGACGAGTCCTGAAACCGCGCTGTATTCCTCCTGCTCTTCAGCCGCATGTGTTGCACGAATTACATCGCGAATTTCCTTTTGAATGGTCATCGGTGTAATGCCGTGCTTCTGATTGTATTCCTCTTGAATCGCACGGCGCCGCTTTGTCTCATTAATGGCTATTTCCATTGAATTGGTCATTTTATCTGCATACATAATAACCTGACCATTTGCGTTACGTGCAGCACGGCCGATTGTTTGAATCAGCGACCGTTCCGAACGCAGAAAGCCTTCCTTGTCGGCATCCAGAATCGCAACAAGCGATACTTCTGGAATATCAAGTCCCTCCCGCAAAAGGTTGATCCCAACAAGGACATCATATTTTCCTAATCGGAGCTCGCGAATAATTTCAATCCGCTCCAGCGTTTTGATTTCAGAATGCAAATAATTTACTTTAATGCCGATTTCCTTTAAATAATCGGTTAAATCCTCAGACATTTTTTTCGTCAACGTCGTTACCAAGACACGCTCATTTTTCTCGACCCGCTCATTGATTTCCGCAATCAGATCATCAATCTGCCCTTCAATCGGACGAACCGAAATGTTCGGATCCAATAATCCTGTCGGACGGATAATCTGTTGAATCATTTCCGGTGTATGCTCCTGCTCATACGGGCCCGGTGTTGCAGAAACAAAAACAATATTCTTGATATGCTTTTCAAACTCAGAAAAAATAAGCGGACGGTTATCCAGTGCAGACGGGAGACGGAAGCCATGATCCACCAGAACCTGCTTTCTCGCTCTGTCACCATTATACATCCCTCGAATTTGCGGGAGCGTCACATGGGACTCATCAATCACAATGAGGAAGTCCTCTGGGAAATAATCCAGGAGTGTATATGGTGTTGAACCCGGCGGCCTTAGTGTCAAATGACGGGAATAGTTTTCAATCCCTGAACAAAAGCCCATTTCTCTCATCATTTCCAAATCATAGCGCGTCCGCTGTTCGAGACGCTGCGCCTCTAATAATTTGCCGTCTTCACGAAGCTCTGCAAGTCTTTCCTCAAGCTCCTTTTCAATATTTTGAATCGCCACCTGCATTTTCTCTTCACGGGTAACGAAGTGGGATGCCGGAAAAATGGCTACATGCTCTCTCTCGCCGATGATTTCTCCTGTTAAGGCATCTACTTCACGGATCCGATCTATTTCATCACCGAAAAATTCAATTCTTAAGCAATGTTCGTCCCTTGAAGCGGGAAAGATTTCAACCACATCGCCGCGCACACGGAACGTCCCGCGAATGAAATTGAGATCATTACGGTCATATTGGATATCCACAAGCTTGTGAAGGAGCTGATTCCGTTCTATTTCCATGCCCACGCGTAAGGAACATACGAGGTCACGATATTCCTCCGGCGAACCTAAACCATAGATACAGGAAACACTTGCAATGATGATAACATCCTTCCGTTCAAATAATGAGGATGTCGCCGAGTGGCGCAGCTTATCAATCTCATCATTAATACTGGCATCCTTTTCGATAAATGTATCTGTTGATGGGACATAGGCCTCCGGTTGGAAATAATCGTAGTAGCTGACAAAATACTCGACCGCATTGTTTGGAAAAAACTCTTTAAATTCACTGTACAGCTGTCCTGCGAGGGTTTTATTATGGGCAATAATCAACGTTGGTTTGTTTACTTCTTGTATGACATTTGAAACGGTAAATGTTTTACCTGTTCCAGTTGCACCGAGCAGTGTTTGATGCCGTTTCCCGGTATTAATCCCTTCTACAAGCTTTCTAATCGCCTCAGGCTGATCCCCCTGCGGCGTATACTTTGAGACTAATTGAAATTGATCCTTCACATGCTTTCCTCCCATTCTTCCATCCATATCTATCTTCATCCGTATCCAATTTTTTCATCTATTCCCATTCTACCACAATGCCATAAAAACAAACCACTTTTACAGCGAACAAATATTCTATTATTTAATAAACGTAATGATATTCGTTGATTTCCGTTCAAGAAGCTTTACATACTCAATAACGAAAAAACCTGCCTCCTTTTATTACGGTGACAGGTTTCATCTTATGATGTATGCTTAATTTTTTGTTTGATTCGATCTCCGTACCAAAAGCCAACTGTTAAGGAAAAGGCATCTACGACAATCAGCCACATGGTATGGGTATATCCCTTATACACAGAGGCTGCAATTAATGCCACCGTCAAAACAAGGGCTAGTACTCGGTTATAGGTTACCCTTGTAAACCACACAACCAAGAGACCTGGTAAAAAAAGGGCTGATAAGAATTTTAAAAACAATCACATCACCTGCTCCTAATGGAGATTATTAAGTCCCGGAAAAGAAGCATCCGTTCTTCGGAAATGCAGCTCCCTTTCTTATGTGGACTATTTCACTTCTTCCAGTGGCTCAACCGGCTGATCAATCTCTGCCAGCCTTTCAACTTCAATAAATAATATATGCTGTTGATCAATCTCTTTTATTGTAAATTTAAAGCCCTCTGCTTCGATGACATCGCCTAATTGCACATCATACTTTTGATTTAAAAACCAGCCGCCAATTGTGTCAACAACTTCTTCATCAAAATGAGTTCTAAGCAGTTCATTTACTTCTGATATAAGAAGCTTTGCGTCAAAGATATAATGCCCTTCACCCTTTTTTCTGATTTCAGGCACTTCATCCGCATCAAATTCATCACGAATTTCACCAACAATTTCTTCAATCATGTCTTCCATCGTAACTAGACCTGCTGTCCCACCATATTCATCATGGAGTATTGCCATATATCCGCGTTCCTTTTGCAATAAACGTAAAAGGTCATGAATCGGAATGGTTTCAATTACAGAGACGACAGGTTTCACAAAATCCTTTACCTTCGCGTCAGGGTTGTCCACCCAGGCCGTTAAAGGATCTTTAATATGCATGATACCGATAATCCGATCCTTATCACCACCGTCAGTAACGGGATAGCGTGTGTATTTTTCTGTTTCGATAATACTAATGACTTCTTCCTTTGTGGCATTTGTGGAAATAGTGGCCATTTCCATTCTCGGCACCATGATTTCCTTTGCAATTCGCTCATCAAAATCGAATACATTCGTCACATATTTATATTCTGATTGATTGATTTCTCCGCTTTCATAGCTTTCAGAAAGGATAATGCGCAGTTCATCCTCAGAGCGTGACAGTTCATTTTCCGTTACATTTTTAAAGCCAAATAATCCAGTAATAAAACGTGCGGAGTGATTCATAAACCAAACAATCGGATAAGTTAAATGGTTGAACCAAACTAACGGCTTGGCAATCGCCAGTGTAATCGTTTCGCTTTTTTGGATGGCAAATGACTTCGGTGCCAATTCCCCAACGACCACATTTAAAAATGTAATGACAGAGAAAGCAATAATAAAGGAGATGGAGCCTGATACCGATGTTGGAATCGGCAGGCTTTCAAAAATGGGGTCAATCACACTGGCAACTGTTGGTTCCCCCAGCCAACCAATCCCTAAAGCTGTAACGGTAATTCCTAACTGACAGGTTGATAAATATTCATCTAAATTTCTCGTTACCTTTTGCGCGGCGGTTGCATTTTTATTTCCTTCTTCAACCAATTGATTAATTCTTGTCCCTCTCACTCTTATGATTGAAAACTCTGCAGCAACAAAAAAAGCCGTTAAGGCAATTAAAATGAGAAGAATGAGTAAGTTTAGACTGTCCAATTCCCCCTTCACTTTTCGTGAAGGTTCACCTCCTTGAATATGCAGCAGTCACTCCGAATAAACTGTGGAATGACGTACTGAAACGAAACATCCAGCTTGGACTGTTTCACCATTCTAATTCTTATTTTACTACTTAGCCATAAAGATGAAAAGAAACACCTTCATTTCCTTTTTAATATGGCTTTTTTATCCTAGAAATAATTAAAAATCATGAGCCCTAGAAGGATGCCCATGATTTTTATTTTTAAAATCGTTATAATAGGTTCAGGAGGTGAGTGCATTGGAAAATGAAAATCCAATCGAAGAGTTTAAAGAACTAGATGAAGAGACGCTCTTTATTGTTTCGCAAACCTTTAAAGCCTTATCAGACCCAACTCGAATTCGGATTCTGCATTTATTGTTTACCGGGGAGCATTCCGTCAACGAAATCGCTGAGAAATTGTCCCTGCTTCAATCAACCGTTTCACATCAGCTTCGTTTTTTGAAAAATTTACGACTTGTCACCTTTCGCCGCGAAGGGACTACCTTATTCTATACACATGATGACGAGCATGTCATGGATATATTAAAGCAAACTATTGAGCATGCCCACCACTAATTACAGCCTTGGTGAGGGTTTGGACAGCCTAATTCATCTCGTTCCACTTGAATGGTGCTATGTTCAATGCCGAATTCATCATGGAGAATTACCTGGGCCTGCTCTAGTATTTGATCATGGATGCCATTTTCTAAAATGGCTATATGACAGCTTAGCATCGGCATTCCCGAAGTGATTGACCAAACATGGAGATCATGCACCTCTTTCACTTCCGCAATGTTACTTAATGCTGCCTTTACATCTTCCAGTTTGATTTGAGCAGGTGCTCCTTCCATTAGGATATGGAAGGAATCCTTCGTGACTCTCCAGCCGCTGATAATAATCAGAACTGCTACAATCAGGCTTGCAATCGGATCGGCCATTCCCCAGCCAAAGAAAATCATCAGCAATGCCGCAACAATAGCTCCTACTGAACCAAGCATATCTCCCATTACATGAAGAAAAGCACTTCTTACATTTAGATTTTCATCCTTGTCACCGCGCATTAATATCCAAGCGGCAAGGATGTTAACGAGGAGACCAATGACTGAAATCGCCAGCATCCCCATGCTTTGCACTTCAGGCGGATTGGCAAAGCGTTGAAAGGCTTCGTAAAATATATAGATTGAAATAATTATTAACGTCAAGCCATTTAAGGCAGCAGCAATAATTTCAAACCTTTTATAGCCGAAGGTCTTTGATTGTGATGCAGCTTTTTCCCCTAGTTTAAGAGCAAAAAAGCTTAATCCCAATGCTGCCGCATCACTGAGCATATGACCGGCATCCGCAAGCAAAGCCAGACTGTTTGTTACTAATCCCCCAATTACTTCGACTACCATAAAGGTAGTGATGAGGAGAAACGAAAGAAATAATGCTTTCTTATTTGCAGAATGTCCATGATGATGGTGTCCATGGTGATGACCGTGTGAGTGTCCATGCGAATGACCGTGATGGTGGCCCATTGCAACCCCTGCTTTCTTTATATAATCACTTATTCGTATATATGAGTATGTGTTCATATATATTATGATAGACATTGGATAAAAGTTCAACAAAAATATATACTTTTTGGAATATCGTATTATTCGCAATGCATTAGATTGTTCATTGTACGTTTGTTGAAGGCCTCCTTGAGACAGTTCTGGTGTTTTGTGTGCTTGTTTTGTCCTTTAGAAAGCTTCTATAAAACAAAGTCTTGCTTAGCTGTCAGTGCTTTGTTCATTATAAGGAAAATACTACTTTTAGCCCCAAGTATCCCCAAAACATAATATAACGCCTTTAACTTCAACCTTATTGTTACCCATTCGAATCAGCCAAGTATATAATCAACTGCCCCAATCAATACTATATAGGTGGAAAATCTGTATGTTATTTCTAGGAGGTTATTATGGGGAACTCCAATTTAAAAAAGGCAGAAACAGGAGCCCTAATTAGTATTTTAGCCTACGTGATTTTATCTGCTTTTAAACTACTAATGGGCTATCTAGGAAATTCTGAAGCATTAAAAGCTGATGGTTTGAATAACTTAACCGACATTATGGCTTCACTTGCTGTTTTTATCGGTTTAAGAATCTCGCAAAAACCACCGGATGAAAACCATCGCTACGGACATTCAAGAGCAGAAACCATCGCCTCTTTAGTGGCTGCGTTTATTATGATATCAGTTGGGATTCAAGTGATCAAAGGCTCTGTAGAGGCCTTTTTTAACCCGGATGATACGACCCCTGATATCATAACTGCTTTGGTCGCCTTGGTCTCAGCCTTATTTATGTATGGTATCTATCGTTACAATTTGAAATTATCAAAAAGTCTTAACAGTAAATCCCTCTATTCGGCTGCGCAGGATAACCGCTCGGATGCATTAGTTAGCGTCGGCGCTGCCATTGGTATAACCGGATCGTATTTTGGTATTGGCTGGCTTGACCCGCTGACCGCTGGCATTGTCGGATTTATCATCTGCTATACAGCATGGGAGATTTTTAAGGATGCTGCACTTGATCTTACGGATGCCTTCGAGGTATCAAAACTGAACGAAATCGAGGAAACAATTCGGAACACACCAGGTGTGAAGCTGGTAAAGGACATTAAGGCAAGATTGCATGGAAACCGAGCCATCGTCGATGCGACTATATTCGTTGAGCCAACCTTAACGGTGATTGAAGGACACCAGATTGCCGAAGAGGTGGAGGATCGGCTGCTTGAAAACCATCAAATTAATGATTCTACGATCCATATCGAGCCGCAAATGGGTTGAAGTAAAAAAAGCAGTTTCTACAGAAGCTAATTAAATCGAAAAGTAGTTCACGTTAAATAAGAGTAATTAAATCAACAAGGAAAATAGCATTAACCACAAATGAATTAATTTCACAGAAATGTCCTTCATCTACCCCATGAAGGACATGTCATTTCTTTTGCTTCACAACAATGTCCTACATCCACCCTTTGAAGGACATGTCATTTCTTTTGCTTCACAACAATGTCCTTCATCCACCCCATGAAGGACATGTCATTTCTTTTGCTTCACAACAATGTCCTTCATCCACCCTTTGAAGGACACTTCATTCTTTTGCTTCACAACAATGTCCTTCATCTACCCCATGAAGGACATGTCATTTCTT
>NZ_JBHZRC010000003.1:120617-325515 GCF_043641075.1 Niallia oryzisoli
TTGCTTCACAACAATGTCCTTCATCCACCCTATGAAGGACATGTCATTTCTTTTGCTTCACAACAATGTCCTTCATCTACCCCATGAAGGACATATCATTTCTTTGCTTCACAACAATGTCCTTCATCCACCCTATGAAGGACATGTCATTTCTTTTGCTTCACAACAATGTCCTTCATCCACCCCATGAAGGACATGTCATTTCTTTTACTTCACAACAATGTCCTTCATCTACCCCATGAAGGACATTTCAAACTTAATATATTGTTGAAATGTCCTTCTTTGTTGTTTTAGTTTTAAATAACACTATTCTGTATGAGTTGGCATCTTTACCACAGGAAGTAAACTACTGATCATACACGATTAGCTCCTTTTGTTTACCTCTACTTAACTATCTCCACCATTTTTTCACAACCATCTACATGAAAAATCTTCTAAGATAAAATGCTTGGACATATATTTAGCATATCCAACGTAAATGAAGGTGACTGTTATTATTCAGAAAATACCTGTTGTTTTTATTGGCAGCCTTTTGATGGGAATAGGAATTAATGGTTTTCTGGTGCCATATCATTTGATTGATGGCGGCATTATTGGGATTGCTCTTATCTTGCATTACTATTTTGAAGCACAGGTTGGACTTACGATGATCCTCCTGAGTGTACCTTTATTTCTATATACATGGCTTCGTGAGAGATCGTATTTCTATCATAGTCTGTACGGTCTCTTTATTGCCGCTTTTTTCATTGATTGGCTCGCACCAATTAAACATCAGCTCCATCTGCCGATTCTTGCAAGTGCCTTGTTAGGCGGAGCATTTATCGGACTAGGCACTGGTCTCATGCTACGTTATCAGACAAGCACTGGCGGAACGGATTTGCTGGCCAAATTGGTTGCCAACTCCTCCTCCTTGAATATTGGAATCGTTATTTTCATGATTGACGGCTTGATTGTAACAGCAGGCTTTAGTGTGTTAGGGCTGAGAACCTTCCTTTTTTCCTGTATTGCAATTATCACTGTCGGCGTCATGAGCTCCCTCATTATCGGGCCGACAAAACACTGAGTAGCAATCTTGAATATTTGCATATTTCGGGAAAGTAGAGAGGGATGGGTATGAATCTCCTGCCTGAAACTCGAAAAAAAGCCCCGATACTAACGTATCAAGGCTTTCAACTAATTAATATACACTCATGTAGTTCTGGCGTTCCCAAGGATGAACCTGCGTACGGAACATATCCCATTCGATTTCCTTCGCTTCGATAAAGTGCTCGAAGATATGCTCACCAAGAGCAGATATAATCACTTCATTTGATTTTAATACTTCGATTGCCTGAGCTAATGTTGCTGGAAGATCTGTCACTCCTTCAGCTAGACGCTCTGCTTTATTCATGGCGTAGATATTACGGTCAACTGGTGCTGGAGGATTAATACTGTTTTTCACTCCATCAAGACCTGCTTTTAACAGCACAGCTAATGCTAAATATGGGTTTGCAGCTGGGTCGACACTTCGTACTTCTACACGTGTACTTAATCCGCGGGAAGCTGGAATTCGAATTAACGGCGAGCGATTGCTTGTTGACCATGCAACATAACAAGGGGCTTCGTATCCAGGAACGAGACGCTTATAGGAGTTTACTGTTGGATTTGTGATCGCAGTAAAGGATTCAGCATGCTTTACAATACCAGCAATAAATTGACGAGCTGTTTCACTTAATTGTAAATCTGCAGTTGCATCATAGAATGCATTTTCACCATTTTTAAATAGTGATAAATTACAGTGCATACCAGAACCGTTTACACCGAATAACGGCTTCGGCATGAAGGTAGCGTGCAGACCATGCTTACGGGCAATTGTTTTAACAACTAGCTTAAAGGTTTGGATATTGTCACATGCTGTGATTGCATCTGCATATTTAAAGTCAATTTCGTGTTGTCCAGGCGCAACCTCATGGTGTGATGCTTCAATTTCAAAGCCCATTTCCTCAAGCTCAAGAACGATATCACGACGGCAGTTTTCCCCAAGATCTGTTGGAGCTAAGTCAAAGTAGCCTCCGTTGTCATTTAACTCTAATGTAGGCTCCCCTTTTGCATCAAGCTTAAATAAGAAGAATTCCGGCTCAGGTCCAAGGTTAAAGGAAGTGAAGCCCAGCTCCTCCATTTCTTTTAATACTCGCTTTAGATTGTTGCGTGGGTCCCCTGCAAATGGAGTACCATCTGGGTTATAGATATCACAAATAAAACGAGCCACTTTTCCTTTTTCTGCTGTCCACGGGAAGACAACGAAGGTATCAAGATCTGGATATAAGTACATGTCTGATTCTTCAATACGCACAAATCCCTCGATGGAAGAACCGTCAAACATCATTTTATTATCAATGGCTTTTTCAAGCTGGCTGATCGGTATTTCCACGTTTTTGATTATCCCTAAAATATCAGTAAATTGAAGACGGATATATTTTACATTTTGCTCCACACACATACGTTTAATATCTTCTTTTGTATACTTAGCCATCATTTCATCTCTCCTTTTTTCATCTAAAACAATATTGAACTATTTACGTTCTTGGTAAATTCATTGTTTCTAATTCACCATAACAAACATAATTGACTTCACCATTTGTCCAGACCTGATTACGCTGATCCCATACCATGACGGTCTTTACTTTTCGTTTTTCCCCAAGCTCTACTTTAATACTGATATCTCCACCTAATGTCTCGATCGTAAAGCTTGTTGTTTCGGCGTACATGGTATCATATAGATAGGCAGCAACACATTGTAGACCAATTAAACAATGGTCTGCCTCTGTCCCTTCTTGATCAAACACTCTCATTCTAAAATCTGCTCGATTGGAAGGACCAATCAGGAGCATACCATCCGAACCAATTCCAATATTCACATCTGTAACCAGCTTCGATAGTTTGGAGAAGTCAACATTTTCCATTGAGTCTTCTAAAAGATTAAATAATATATAGGAGCTCCCTAAGCCCTGCATTTTTGTAAATTGCATTCCTATCCTCTCCTCCATCAATAGGACGACTTCAAATTTATCAGCCTCGTATGCTATTAAAGCAATGACACTCAACTAAACTCTCAGTCGTCACTAACAAGGGACTAAGGTATTTAGTTCTTCTCGTTCTTCCTTATCGAAAAGTGAAACTTATTTCACTAAAACTTCACTAGGATTGGATTGAACCATTCCCTTATATTCTTTCGGAATAACTTTCACCCATTTTGAAAGTGTTTGATCCCAATTGTTAAGAATCTCGAAGGCCTTTAAACTACCTGTATAGTTGTAATGGTTTTGGACAAGATTTAATACCTCCGTATAGTCTTGCTCGTCCAAAACTTCTAAATCGACTAATTCGTGATTGCACTGCTTTTGGAATTCACCCAACTGATCTTGGTAAACATATGCGACTCCACCCGTCATACCTGCAGCGAAGTTATTACCTACTGAGCCGAGAATGACTACACGACCGCCAGTCATATATTCGCAGCCATGGTTACCGACTCCTTCCACAACAGCATGAACCCCGCTGTTTCTAACACCGAAACGATCACCGGCAAGACCACGGATATAAGCTTCTCCTGCTGTTCCACCATAAAAAGCAACATTACCAATAATGGTATTTTCCTCAGCCATAATAGTAGATTTTTCAGATGGTTTTACAATGATTTTTCCTCCGGAAAGTCCTTTCCCAACATAATCATTTGCCTCATCTTCAAGTGAAAGTGTTAATCCCTTTGGAATAAAAGCACCAAAGCTTTGTCCAGCTGATCCTGTAAAGTTCAACTTAATCGTATCCTCTGGAAGTCCAATTGCACCATATCGTTTTGTTATCTCACTACCAAGCAGCGTACCCACTGTTCGATTAATATTTTGAATTGGGAAGCTTGCTTCTACTTTCTGCTTTTCTTCCAGTGCAGGCTGGCTAACGGATAAAAGCTCCCGATAGTCTAAGGATTTCTCTAGGCCATGATTTTGCTTCTGTTTTGCTCCAATTCCATTAGTCACCGATCCTTCAGGCTGGTAAAAAATAGATGATACATCCAAATCCTTTGCTTTCCAATGAGATTTTGCCTGTTCACTTTGGCTTAATAAATCAGTGCGGCCCACTAGTTCATTTATTGTACGAAGTCCTAAGCTCGCCATAATCTCTCGAACATCCTGTGCGATAAAACGCATAAAGTTTTCAACATGCTCCGGCTTACCAAGAAATTTCTTACGTAATTCTGGATTTTGTGTTGCAATCCCTACCGGGCAAGTATCGTTTTGACATTGACGGACAAGGACACAGCCTAAGACAACTAATGGTGCTGTCGCAAAACCAAATTCCTCTGCTCCAAGTAACGCTGCCATGACCACATCACGGCCAGTCATTAATTTCCCATCTGCCTCTAATACAACACGATCACGCAAGCCATTTAATAGTAATGTTTGATGCGTTTCCGCAAGCCCAAGCTCCCAAGGCATACCCGCGCGCTTGATGCTTGTTCTTGGTGCAGCGCCCGTTCCTCCGTCAGCTCCACTTATTAAAATGACATCCGCAAGCCCTTTTGCCACTCCGGCTGCAATGGTGCCAACTCCTGCCTTAGACACGAGCTTGACGCTGATCCTAGCATGCGGATTTGCATTTTTTAAATCATGAATAAGCTGTGCAAGATCCTCAATCGAATAAATATCATGATGCGGCGGAGGTGAAATTAACCCAATACCTGGTGTTGCACCACGCACTTCAGCAATCCATGGATATACCTTATTGCCTGGCAAGTGGCCACCTTCTCCAGGCTTTGCTCCCTGCGCCATTTTGATTTGAATTTCTTCTGCATTCATTAAATAATGACTGTTGACACCAAAACGAGCGGATGCTACCTGCTTGATTGCACTGCGACGCAGATCTCCATTTTCATCCGGCAGATAACGATCAGGATGCTCGCCGCCTTCACCGCTATTACTTTTTCCACCGAGACGGTTCATCGCAATCGCTAATGTCTCATGCGCTTCTTGACTTAGTGAACCATATGACATAGCCCCGGTTTTAAAGCGTCGTACAATAGACTCAATGGACTCCACTTCTTCAATTGGAATTGGATTTGTTTTCTTAAAGGTAAATAAATCACGTACAAAAATCAGCTTTGATTGATTTGCTTTCTCTGTATAGGTTTTATATTGCTCATAATCGTTCGTACGGCATGCCTGCTTTAGCATGCGAATAATATCAGGACTAAAAGCGTGCTCTTCTCCGCCTTTACGCCACTTGAAATCGCCACCTACAAACAGAGGCTGTTCTTGGTTTTCCGTTTCAAAGGCCATTTCATGACGAATAAGGGTTTCCTTTGCGATCGTTTCAAGCTTTATTCCGCCTAATTGTACAGATGTACCTGTGAAATATTTATCTATAACAGTAGGGTGAATTCCCACTGCTTCAAAAATTTGTGCTCCACGATAGCTTTGCACGGTAGAAATACCCATTTTTGAAAGAACCTTTACAATTCCTTTTGTTACAGCTTTAGTATAATTTTTAATTGCTTTTGAAAGATCTAGATCCGCTAATTTTCCATTATGGAAGAAATCTTCGATTGTTGCGTAAACAAGGTATGGATTGATGGCATCTGCGCCATAACCAATTAACATACATAAATGATGAATGTCCCTTGGCTCTCCAGATTCTACAATAATACTTACTTTTGTCCGTGTACCTTGACCTACTAGATGCTGGTGAAGTCCACTCACTGCAAGCAATGCTGGAATTGCTGCCACATCTTTATTCAAGTCCTGGTCTGATAAAATAATCAGTGAAACACCCTCACTTACTGCATCATCTACGGTCTGGAACAAACGAGTTAAAGCAGGTTCAAGACCATTCTCTCCTTTATTCGCTTCAAAAACCATCGGGAATGTTCTTGATTGGAATGGGACACTATTCAGTGACTTAAGCTTAATTAGATCTTTATTTGTAAGAATTGGTGAATCAAGACGAATTCGCTGGCAGCTTGCCTCAGCAGGATCTAACAGATTGCCCTCTGCACCTAATAATGTTGATGTTGATGTAACAAATTGTTCACGAATTGCATCAATCGGCGGATTTGTAACCTGTGCAAATACCTGTTGGAAATAATTGTATAATAACTGAGAATAATTTGAGAGTACGGCAAGCGGTGTATCATTTCCCATAGAACCAATCGGATCTTTGCCCTCTTTTACCATTGGGAGAAATTGGTCATTTAATTCTTCCTGTGTAAAGCCGAATGCTTGATGTAATTGCTTAATAGTTTCATGATTAGTCTTTTTACTGTCATCTGCAGCTGGTAATTCATTGATATGAACGCTTTGATTATTTAACCATTTTCTATATGGCTGCTCATTAGCAACCTTCTTCTTCACTTCATCATTTTTAACAATACGTCCTTCTGCGAAATCAACCAGCAGCAAGTTACCAGGACTTAGTCTTCCTTTTTCAAGGATTCGACTTTCCTCCACATCCAGCACCCCGGCTTCTGAAGCAAAGATGATTTGGTCATCTACCGTCACATAATAACGTGCAGGACGCAGTCCATTTCGGTCCAGCATGGCACCAATCTGCTTCCCATCTGTAAAAGAAAAGGCTGCCGGTCCATCCCAAGGCTCCATTATATGGCTGTGGTATTCATAAAAAGCTTTTAAGCTATCATCCATTGTTTCATCTTTTTCCCAAGGCTCTGGAACCATCATCATCGCAGCATGTACTAAGGAACGTCCAGATAAATGTAGAAACTCTAGGCAATTATCAAAGGATGATGAGTCACTTCCATTCTCATCAATAATCGGCATCACATCACTGCTAAAATCGCCGTACACAGAATAATCAATCATCTGTTCGCGGGCTTTCATCCAATTTACATTACCTTTTAAGGTATTAATTTCACCATTATGGATTAAGTAGCGATTTGGATGTGCTCTTTCCCAGCTAGGAAATGTATTCGTACTATAACGTGAATGGACTAATGAAAACGCAGAATTGTATGCTTCGTCCTGTAAATCGAGATAGAATTGATCAATTTGTTCAGGTGTTAACATACCCTTATAAACAATGGTTCTTGAAGAAAGACTTGCTACATAAAAGGTTGAATCCTGAGCAAGCTGTTTTTCACGAACTTCCTTTTCTACTCGTTTTCTAATCACATATAGCTTTCTATCAAATTCTAACTCATTCATTTCACTAGATTTTCCAATAAATACTTGGCGTATGGACGGCTGGCTCGCTTTGGCATTTACGCCAATAGAAGAATCATTTGTCGGCACGGTTCTCCATCCTAGAAAATCAAGACCTTCCTGGGTAATCATATCCTGAAATGCCTCTTCACATTGTTTGCGTTGGCTACTATTTTCAGGAAGAAAAACCATTCCAACCCCGTAATTTCCTTCTTCATATCCGCTCAATGTTGAAATCTCTTTGGTGAAGAAATGATGTGGAATTTGTGTCATGATCCCTGCTCCGTCACCCGTAGCAGGATCGCTGCCTTGACCGCCTCGATGTTCCATCCGAGAGAGCATTGTCAAACCTTGTTTCACAATTGTATGTTCTCTTTTACCTTTTACATTTGCAATAAAGCCAATCCCGCAGGCGTCGCGTTCATAGGCTGGATTGTAAAGTCCTTGTTTTACTGGAGGTCTCATCTGATTCATTTTTCCATTCACCCTTTGCATAATAGTTTTAATAGCAAAACAGATCATTCAAACTGTTCTCAATTCGCTATCATTTTCGTTAGATTAATCATATTACAACGAGATTAATCTTACCAATATTGTTTTTGCATAAAATCAATCTAATTTTGATATATATTACATATATACGATGCCATTTGTCACATTTTGTATGAAACCACATGCCTTTTTTAGCATTACAGCGCTTACATCCTACAGGAACAAAAAAAAAATCCTCTAAGGCTTCGGATACCTTAGAGGATTTTCTAGTATTAAAAAGATTTATTATGATGTGATGGGACAAACACCATTGCTTCGTCGTCCCACAATTTCTCGTCCTGAACAAAGAGAATCCCTAGCTGGTAGTGATCTCCTTCGTATAAGGCTCTTTGGACAAAGCGAACCTGGTCATTGACATCAAAGACTTCAAGCTTACAATGTGCACGATTTTTTTGCATCGCTTCATAAAAGCTTTCTTCATCTGTAATCATGACGCCATTCACCTTTGAAACAACCTCTCCTACGTCGAGACCCATTTTTTCAGCAGGTGAATCAGGAATGACACCAAGAATCATTACTCCTTGATTTCGCTGCGAAAAATAAAATGGAAGATTGTCCTCATTCATACGCTGGCGCATCGATAATAGCTCACGCCCGATAATGGCGACTGCAGCAATGACAATGGATGCAGGAGGATACCAGTACCCTGCTATAGACAAGCATGTGAGCACCGCTCCAAATTTTATTACGTTTTTCCCTGCCTGCTTAACAGCTAATACCGGGAGCCTCCCTTGTATCTGCTGATAGTAGCCGATTGCAAAAGGAACAAGAACAATCGAATACGTTTGACCGCCAATTGAAAATACTGGCCACCATTCAAATGGTGCCTGCAATGCTTCACCTGGAATAATCAGAAATAAAGGCAGCATCCAAAGACGCTTTACTTCATGTACGCCGACACGCATTCCCCGCTTCCCTTTAACGAGCTTAGGAGACGTGCCCTTCCTGCCATTTCGAAAAATCAAAATACCCTCAGCAATGATTAATATACCCAACAGAGCGGCAATTGGAGGAAGAATGGATTGGTTCCATTCAGGCGTATGACTTTCAATAAGGGGAAGAGACCATTTTTTACTTAGAATAAACAGCGTAGCGAAAAAGGCCAAACCAACAGTGTAAACCGGAGATAAAAAGCGAAAATTTGTGGTTAAGCTCCAAAATAAAGTAAACAGCGCTGCCAAAATAACCGTTTCAATTGGAATTACCAGTCCCGCTCCAATTGTCACGACAGACAGAATCAATCCAATACCTAAGCCCAGTGGAAGAAGCTGCCGTAGTTCATAATAGGCATTTTTCACCCGCGCATGAAATTGCTTCCTTTCTCGCTTCACTCTTGAAATTCCCATGATAGCGGCAACAATAAACAAATAATAAAACAGTGGATTTAGAAATAATCTCTCTAAACCTTTTAAAAACTCAAAACCCCAATCTAGTGCCAATACTGCCACCAACCTCTATTGATCATTCATTTAGAAATCTATAACGTTAATCTCTATTTAACTATTCTATCAAATTAAATGAGGACAGTAAATTAGGCGTAAGGACACATTTTAGATTTATGCTGAAACTTTGTGTTGATTTCCGTTTCAGGCACTTCGCTTTCCGCGGGCGACCGCCGAGCCTCCTCGACACTTCGTGTCTGCGGGGTCTCGACTGTCTCGCTTCTCCCGCAGGAGTCTTCGTGCCTTCCACTGCAATCAACCTGTATACTTATACATCCTTAATTTAAAATGTCATTCAGCTTTGGTTTTTCGTAAAAAAAGTAAGGCTGCAACGAATCCACCAATAAGTCCGTCAATCATGTCAAACATCGTATCATCATGGTCTCTGCCCTGAGCGTTATAATGAAACCATTTGTCTCCTGTAAATTCAAGCAGTTCCCAAAGTCCTGCAGCGGCAAGTGAAAAGCTAATCATATAAAGGAGGATGAACGCTCTTGGAAGACGGGAAGCCAATTCCTCTCCCACCAGTATGTTCAGCATGATTAAGCTCCCGTAGCCAATCCATACTCCTGATAAAAGATGAAGTGCATCATCAAAATGTGGAATTTGATAGAAGCCCCCTAGCGTGCCGAGCCCAACAGCTATAAAAGTAAAGGTATAGATGATGATTGTAAAGGGAGCAGGTAACGGACGGGATGAACGGGTTTGATAAACATACATGACTGCAAACACTACTATCGTCTTCATGCCCATGAATCCCTTCGCTTCATTTCCGTTTATGAACATCAAAATCGTTTCGATTGTAATCAATGCACCAAACAGCCAGCACGCTAGCTTTTCGTAAAGGTGAATCATGTGTTTTTTATTAGTTGAAGCCATATTCCCCATCACCCTCATGAAGATGTTTTCGGAAGGTTTCCTTATATATATTGTACTCTTCACGGCTTGGATTCGTTGCTGGTATTCTGAAAATTGCTCGACAGTTTACGAAAAAAAGGGCTGAACCTTCTCAAACGAAATGTAACAAAATTCCGTTTGAAAGGTTCAGCCTCTAAGTTTTTTCCTTATGTTTTTTGGAAAGCTTACTATTTAAACAGCTCTGTTATTGTTTTACAGCCTGTGCAATAAATTTTAACGCGGCCTGCAATTGCAGGTCGTTGCTTTCCTTTTTCAATTCCTTGACCACATTCTGTTCAAGAGCAGCAGCGGTTTTTCCATCAATGACACCGGTACTCTTTAAATTATTTTCCTGCTGAAAGGCTTTTACTGCTGTTTCGGTAGCCTCGTTAAAATAGCCATCCTTTCTTGATGTTTCATACCCAAGGCTTATTAAGATTTGCTGTGCGTTTTTCACCTGTTCATTGTTCATATCCTTCTTTAAAGGTTCCTTGAGCTGGATTGGATGTGTATGATAAAGCTCGGTCTGTGTCACCGCTAAATCAGGCTTAATGCCCTTTTTGTGAATCCAATTACCATCAGGTGTCAGCCATTTAAACAGGGTTAGCTTGATATTGCTGCCGTCCCCCATTGGCACTGCCTGCTGAACCGTACCTTTACCAAAGGTCTTTTCGCCAATAAGGGTAAATCCTTCTGCCTCCTGTAGTGCACCGGCAAGAATCTCTGAGGCGGAGGCACTGCCTTTATCAATTAAAACAGCAACAGGGTATGGCTTCTCTTTCCCTAGCGTCGTGTAATATTTCTCTCGTTCACCGTTGCGCTTTTCAATCTGCATATATGGTTTATCCTTTGTGACAAATTCCTTTAAAATTTCTTGTACACTTTCCAAGAAGCCTCCAGGATTTCCACGCACATCAATAACCAGCCCATCAATATTCTTTTCCTCGAGCTGATTCAACTGCTTTTTAAACTCAGTTGCAGTGTCCTCTGAAAAGGATGTCACTTCGAGATAGCCAACGGATTTATTGTCCTGCTCCTTAATCTTTGAATGGACAGTAATTTGCGGTATTTCATCCCGTTTAACCGATATGATTATCGGATCATTTAATCCCTGTCGCATAATTTCAAGCTTTACGGTTGTCCCTTTTTCACCGCGAATTTTTAACGTGGCTTCGTATAAATCAAGTCCATCTACGCTTTGGCCGTCCACTTTCAGGATTTGGTCATTCGGCTTGATTCCTGCCTTTTCCGCTGGTGAATCCTTAAACGGTGCGACAATAACAATTTTTCCATCTACCATGCTAACCTCGGCCCCAATGCCTTCAAAGGATGAATCCAAAGCCTGGCTGAACTGCTTCGCCTTCTCCTTGTCCATATAAACGGAATAAGGGTCGTCCAATTTTGTAAGCATCCCTTGAATTGCACCCTCTACCAGCTTTTCCTCTTTCACTTCCTCCACATAATTTCCTTTAATTAACTGATAGGCCTGTACGATTTTATCCATATTCCCTTCCTGAATGCCGAAGTCTTGCATGGATTTTTCCTTTGTTTTCGATTCTGTTTTTGTTTCTTCCGGCTGCGACGGTGTGATATCCAATTTAAACATCATGGCAGCGTATGTACCACCCGCTCCTGTCAGCAGGGAGCCTGCCATAAGGAGCGCTATCCATTTCCGCTTCATCCCCATCTTCCTTTCTGCCTTTCATGAAACATTTTAATAAAAACGGAACTAGTCAGAATCATAGTTGGACCAGTTGTCCAAGCTTTCTTAGTTCAATATATGTGGAAACGGACAGGTTATGAAAAAATCTGTGTATTGAAGTGGAAAATTACCTTTTTGGAGTTTAGAGGGCGGCTCTTATGAGGTGCAAGTCAAATTACAACAAAAAAACGGAAGAGCCGCATTCTTGCACTCCTCCTTTTTTATCCGAAACTATTCAAATCTATTGCTTTTATTGTATAAAGCATAACCCAAAATACCACATATCATGAGAATAGCACTAAAGCTAAACATTCCTTTATAACCAACTAGTGAAGCAAGACCTCCGCCAAGCAAAGGACCAAATCCTTGCCCGATATTCGCGCCAATATAGAAGGTACTTGAAGCCACCCCTGTTCTTTGTCTGCCTAATTTCCGAAGAGACTCTGCCTGCAGTGCAGGTTGAGCGATTCCCTGCCCAAACGCTTTAAAAATAGCGGCTAAAATGATCATCCAAAGTGAATTTGCATAGCCTAATAACAATAATTCTAGGCAGCCAAATATTAATGCAGGATACAAAATATATGAGAGCCCCTTTTGATCATATAACTTTCCTGATATTGGTCTTATAAAAATAAGAAACAATGCATATACGGTGAAAAAGAGTCCTACTCCACTTATATTACGTTCTACCCCCAGTAAAACTAAAAATGAGGTGACAAGCCCATTTCCTAAGGAAAACAAGCCCCCTATTAAAGAAAGCGCCAGTATTTCAAATGCAATGATATCCTTTAGACTGATTCTGTTTCTTTTAACTGCGATATTTCCTATCAATTTATAATTTTTGTTCGAAACAAAAATCATACATATGGATGCAATAATCAGCAATGCTGCTGCTATCATGAAGGTTTTGGGAATTCCAAAATGACCTGCAGCTTCTATCCCTATTCCAGGACCAAGAGCAATCCCAATAATTTGACTAATGCCAAAATATCCAATACCTTCTCCCATCCTCTTTTTTGGAACAAAATCGGCTATCCAAGCAAGATTGGACGCGCTGGTAATACTGAAACTGGCTCCATGTAGCATACGAAAAAAAATGATAAGCCCTATATTGGGTGCTAGGCTGTAACCGATTGTCGCAATGCCATTGATGAAAGTAGCGATGATCATAACATATTTTTTATTGACCCGGTCTGTGAGTATTCCACCAAACGGCCCAATGAAAAGCGCCGTAATTGCAAACACCCCAACAATAACTCCTGCCATCCCTAAGGATGCACCTAAATGGAGAACATATTCCGACAAAAGTGGGGTGACAAGATTAAAAGCCATTTGGCTGAGAATATTTATACACAATAAGATGATATAATTTATATTCCATAAGTTACAGATCTCTTGTGTCTCCTTGTATCTATTTAGTTCCATTTAACACCTTTCCCTTATAGACTAACGAGTTGCACTTGAAGCCCCTATTTCCTTCACGACTGTAGCAGCCTAGTTTGTTTTTGTGCACTTTCTTCTTACTTAGATACAACAATTACAATTACGGTTTCTCAGGTTCATTAGGTCCGCTTAGTTAATAAAGACTTAGTCCACGTAATCAACCTACAATTATATAGATGAAAAGTATCCCCGCAGACGACTTTGCTGAATGTTTAAGAATATCTTTAAATAAATCCTGTTATATATGTCATTAAATACATGGCTCCAAATAACGGTCGGATATGGCCAAAAGAAGCTACCCTCATTTTAAGCGATTATTCAAAACTTTCAAAGATCTACCAAAACGCAGGCAAGCTTTAACGTATTAAAAACACATCTTAACACGTAATAACAGATTTAAGATTTAGAGGGGGATATCCGCGCTTTTCAGAAGCAGATTCGCATTTTTACAGTTTATTCCATCCAAACACAACAAAAAACGGAAGATCCGCATTCCAGCAGTCTTCCGTTTTATCACAAACTATACAAATCTATCTTTCTCTTACAATGGTACAATACCAACTGGGTTAATCGCATTGGATTTCGCCGCATTCCATGCTCCTCTATGCAGTTCGAAATGTAAATGCTGGCCGTAAGAATCGCCTGTATTACCCATATAACCGATAACTTGTCCTTTAGTGACAGTGACCAGGTTTCCGACTGAACGGCTGCTCATATGGGCATAGACCGTTGTATAGGTTTGTCCATTAATAATATGCGTAATCATAACCGTTTCACCGTATGAAGAGGAAGTATACGATCTAGATACAACTCCGTCTGCAGCAGCGACAATTGGCACTGTACCGCCCTTCGCTATGTCTACTCCGTAGTGGAAGCCTCCGCCGTTAAAGCTGCGAAAGCCGAATCCAGAAGTAATTGTACCTGCTGCCGGTCTTGTGAACGTTCCATCTGAGACCGGAACCGTGGACACAGTGCTTGAACCACCGCTTGATGCGCCTGCACTTGCCGCTGCAGCTGCTGCCGCAGCTTGTTGTCTTTTCAGCTCAGCCTGTCTTTGCTGCTCCATTTCAATTGCTTTTTGAACCGCTGCATCTTGTGCCGTGAGGTTCTCGTTTTGTTCTTCCAAGCTCATTTTTAGCTCGTTCACCTGTGCTTCTTCCTGTAAGAGAGAAGTCATCAATTCATTTTTCTGTGCTTTTTGCACATCTAAATCTGCCTTCAAAGCATCAAGCTCTGCACGCATCGCTTCCAAATCGCTTAAATCCTTTTCAAGCTGTGCTTGCTTTTGCTCCAATGCATCTTTATCGGCCTTATGCTGCGCAAGGATGTCCTGGTCCGCTTCTAAAATAACGGCAACTGCTCCGACACGGTCGATAAAGTCAGAAAAACTTTCTGCTCCTACTAGCACCTCAATATAGCTGACCATTCCACCGCTTTCCTGATAGGATCTAGCACGGTCCTTCAATAATTCATTACGTGTTGCAATACGTTCCTTTAACACATCAATTTCCTTATTAAGCTGGGTAATCTCTGCATTTTTTTCATCGATTTGTTGATTTTTTTCGGTGATTTTCGCTGTTGTATCACCAATTGCTATATCGATCCGATCAATATCCGCATTAACCTGTGCCTTTTCAGCACTGATCTCATTCAGCTGTGCTTCTTTCTGATTAATTTCAGTTTGAATGCCTTCCTGCTTCGTTTGAATCTCTTCACTTTTCTTTTCTAGCTCACTTAGGGATGCTGCCATAGCCGTGCTGGCTGGGATGCCTACTAAAGCCGTACTCAGCCCAACTGACGCGACTATTGAAAGTGTCATGATGGTTTTCTTCAATTTCGATTTCTCCTCTCTACAAACAGGTGAATCGTTTTCTCTATTTATCTAGTAATCTTTGTTGAACTTGGTTGTTGATTTCCGTTCAAGAAACTTCGCTTTCCGCGGGCGACCGCAGGAGTCTTCGTGCCTTCCACTCCAATCAACCTGCTAATAAAATCAACTTTGTTTTTTACATAACCTTCTATCAATATTAAAATCCATCATGTAATAGATGGATTTTATATGTAGCAAGGAACAAGGAATTCTTGTCCCTTGTAATCATTCTTATACTTTTAAGAACTTTCTTACTGACATTAAGCTTCCCCAGACTCCAATTAGTGCACCTAATAGAATCAGCAGTCCAGAGATTTGGTAGATAAAAGGACTAAATTCCAGTAATTGAATGAAATTACCTGCTAGCTTCTGTGATAAATACCCATGAGCATAGTAATAGCCCACACCTACGACAAGGATAGGTATGATGGATCCTAATAAGCCGAGCCATAACCCTTCAAGGAAAAACGGCCAACGAATAAATCCATTTGTAGCACCTACAAGCTTCATAATCTCAATTTCTTTTCTTCTAGCAAATATCGTAATTTTAATCGTATTGGAGATTAAGAACATCGCTGTAAACAACAGTCCAATAACTAAAATAAGACCGATGTTTCGGCTGATGCTTGTTACTTCAAAAATCTTTTCAACACTGCCCTGACCATATTTTACCTTTGAGGCAAAATGCATTTTTTCAATCTTCTTAGCCGCCTTCATGGTATCTGTTGGGTTTTTCGTTTTTACGACAAATACGTCGTTAAGCGGGTTATCCTGTTCAAATAATGTAAAGGCTTCTCCCTCTTCACCTAAGCTGGTAATCAAATTATCAAGCTCTTCTTCCTTTGGTGAGAAAGTAACACTTGCCACTTCCGGCAGCTTTTCAATTTCACTCTTTAATACCTGCTGCTCCTCATCTGTTGCGGCTACATCAATGTGAACGCGAATTTCAACGTCGTCTTCGATGCTTTTAGCCACATTATTAAGATTCATCATAATAACGAAAAAGACCCCAACCAATAGAAGAGTAATGGTTACTGCACTGACAGATGCAAACATCATCCAGCCATTTCTTCCTAAGCTCTTAAAGCTTTCCCTCACATGGCGACGAAGTGTATTAGCTTTCATACCCGTAATCACCTCTCTGTTCGTCACGGCTGATCATACCGCTTTCGATAGCAATAACGCGGTGCTTAATTGAATTCACAATATCACGGTTATGTGTTGCCATGACGACGGTTGTCCCGTTCCTGTTGATTTCTTCAAATATTTTCATAATCTCCCAGGATGTATCCGGATCTAGATTCCCAGTCGGTTCATCCGCGATAACTACCTTTGGATTATTCACAATTGAACGGGCAATTGAAACACGCTGCTGTTCCCCGCCTGAAAGCTCTGAAGGAAGCATGCGAGCCTTATGCTTTAAGCCTACAAGATTGAGGACTTCCATGACTCTTTTTTTAATTTGGTCCGGATGTTCCTCAATAACCTCCATTGCAAATGCTACATTTTCATAAACAGTCAAGGTTTGAAGCAATTTGAAATCCTGAAAGACCACTCCAATTTGACGGCGCAGCATTGGAACCTTATTAGGCTTCAATTTCTCCAGGTTGACACCGTTTATCATAATCGTTCCTCTAGTCGGAACTTCTTCTCGATACATCATTTTAATAAACGTAGATTTTCCTGCGCCACTAGGTCCTACGACATAGACAAATTCACCTTGCTTAATGGAAACACTAATCCCATTGGCTGCAACAACACCATTAGGATACTTTTTAAATACATCTTCCATTTCTATCATGTTATCACCCAATGTTTTTTGTGTTGAAAAAAACAATCAAATTCGCTCGCCGAATTTGCGCCCGGATTTTTATCAAGCTTGCCTCGATAAAATACCTTTTAAAAATCCGAGGCATCCGCCGGAGGCTTAACTTCATTTTGAACTCAACTGAATCGGAGAGCTATTTTTACACTTATCTCCTACTTTAGAAGTGGGGGAATTCTGCTGAAATGAAGTTAAATACTGTCGACAAAATTCTACAAAAACGTATATGTTTTTCTCACACACACCATTATAACATCATAATCCAGCAATAATAGTGTTAAAAATATTACAGTTTCTTTTCATGCGAAAAAAATGTCGATTTAAAGGAGCTTGATGCTTGTAAAACTTAGTTGAAATAAGGGTTTTGTTACGGTGGTTACCATTTTGTAAAACAAATTGGTAATTTGTGAAGTTTATAGGAAAATAGGAGTATAATACTGAAATAAATTGTAAAATAAGTAGATCAGATAGGAGTTAAGATAGGTGTTAAAGAAAACTAGAAACAAATAAGGGGCTGACTAACCATATAGTGCGTAACATCATAATCCCGCGGAGTCATACCCCTTTATTTTAAACCAGTCTATTACCTATTATTTTTTTGCAGCAAGCCATTCAGCAACAGCCGTTACATCTGCTCCTTCAATTAAGCCTGGAGGCATAGCACCTCTACCATCATTAATTAATGTTTCTATATCTGCTTGGGAAAGTCTTGAACCAACCGTTGTAAGGTCTGGACCAACTCCACCTTCTAAGTTCTGTCCATGGCAGCTGGAGCATTTTTGAGTGAAAATTTTCTCTCCATTTGCTGCAGCTGTATCAGTTGTAGCGTTATCACCGGATGTGCTAGTTGAATCCTTCTCCTCGCCACCGCCACAGGCTGCAAGTATAAGTGCAGTACCCATCAATAATGCAGCGAGTCTCCCCTTCACTTTCATTCTATATCCCCCTTTGAAATAACTACATAATTCAGATATATTATACCATAATCATTTTTTCTTAAAAGTATTTCAACTATTCTATTAAGTTATGTTTTTGTAAATAATTCAATCATATAAAGGGTTAGAGTTATTTGTTTCAATTTTGTGAATTGTATTTAAGTTATATATGATTATAAACATATATGCGTAGTTTCTATTAATATTATTTTTCTTATATTATAAATTCTATATATTTTTACTTGATAACAAAAAAAGACCTCCGTCCAGCGCTTGGACAGAGGTCTTTTTGGGATTTGCAAACTATGTTGTTGATTTCCGTTCAAGAAAATTCGCTTCCCGCGGGCGACCGGCGAGCCTCCTCGACACTACGTGTCTGTGGGGTCTTGCCTGTCTCGCTTCTCCCGCAGGAGTCTTCGTGCCTTCCACTACAATCAACGAGCGCACAACATACAATAACGTTCATTAATAAAGTCTTTATTATAAAAAAATAACCAAATATTACAAACCAATTCATTATTAGGAAATTTTGGAACGGAGGTACGCGTCGATAAATTCGTCGAGGTCGCCATCCATGACGGCATGTACATTCCCAACCTCTGTATTGGTACGATGATCCTTAACCATGGAATATGGATGGAATACATAGGAACGAATTTGGCTTCCCCAGCCGATATCCTTTTGCTCACCGCGGATTTCTGCAAGCTGCTCTTCCTTCTTCTCAATCTCCAATTGGTACAGCTTTGATTTCAGCATTTTCATGGCTGATTCACGGTTTTTAATTTGCGAACGCTCTGATTGACAGGTCACAACAATATTAGTTGGAAGATGTGTGATTCGGATCGCCGATTCTGTTTTATTGATATGCTGTCCACCGGCACCGCTGGCACGATACGTATCAACCTTAAGATCCTCGGATCGTACTTCGATCTCAATATCATCATTAAATTCAGGCATCACTTCACAGGATACAAATGAAGTATGACGGCGGCCTGATGCATCAAATGGAGAAATACGTACAAGACGGTGTACACCCTTTTCAGCTTTTAAATAGCCATAGGCATTATGACCTTTAATGGCAAGTGTAACACTTTTAATACCAGCTTCATCACCAGGTAAATAATCGAGCGTTTCCACCTTGAAGCCTTTTTTCTCTGCCCAGCGTGTATACATTCGGAGTAGCAGGGATCCCCAATCCTGTGATTCCGTTCCGCCCGCACCAGGGTGAAGCTCCAAAATCGCATTATTTTTATCATATGGCTCACTTAAAAGAAGCTGCAGCTCGAACTGATTTAAACGTTCAGATAAAGCAGTCATTTCCTCTTCAAGCTCACTTTGAAGCTCTTCATCTGGTTCTTCTTTTACAAGCTCATACGTCAGCTCAAGGTTTTCAAATGTTTCAAAAAGAGTGTAAAACTCATTGACCTGATCCTTCAAAGCATTGGATTCATTAATAATCCCTTGAGCCTTTTGTTGATCGTCCCAAAATCCCGGCTGAAGCATGATATCATCCAGTTCAGCCATTCGTGCTTCTTTGTTTTCTAGGTCAAAGAGACCCCCTAAAGTCCGCTAATTTTTTAGCTGTTTTTTCTAATTCATTACGAATTTCCGCTAATTCCATTTCTATTCCACCTCAACTAATTAATAGAGCCTCTTTTACATTAAAAACAGACATAACAAAGTCTATTCATGATAGACCTTGTTATGCAGGGTTGCTATGGACTGAAGGACTACTCCAATAATCCATGACAATTTTTATATTTTTTACCGCTGCCGCATGGACATGGATCATTTCGTCTAATCACATTTCGTTTCACAGTCGGCTTTTTCTTAACTTCTCCATCTTCCTTCGGATTGACGGCCTGCCCTTTTGCGACTTCTTCACGTTCAAGGTTATTGCGGATTTCTGCCTTCATGACATATTTCGCTACTTCTTCTTCAATCGATTCGACCATCGCTTCGAACATCGCAAAGCCTTCCTGCTGGTATTCACGGAGTGGATTTACTTGGCCGTAGGCACGTAAATGGATTCCCTGACGAAGCTGATCCATTGTATCGATATGGTCCATCCATTTTGAATCAACTGCGCGCAGCACGATGACCTTTTCAAACTCACGCATTTGCGCTTCGCCAAGCTGTTCTTCTTTTGCATCATAATGCTCTTTCACTTTGGCTAATACCATATCTATGATTTCCTGGCTGTCCTTGCCATGAAGATCATCAAGTGTGATATCTCCTTCACGAAGAAGGCTGCCGTTAATATAGTCTAAAAGACTTTGGTAATCTTTTGGATCCGGCGTTTCACTGTCCGGAATATGAACTGCCACATTTCGTGATAAGGAAGCTTGGATCATATTCTCCACAATACTGCGCAGATTTTCTGATTCTAACACTTCATTACGCTGGGCGTAAATAATTTCACGCTGCTGTCGAAGGACATCATCATATTGTAAAAGCTGCTTCCGGGCATCAAAGTTGTTCCCTTCCACACGCCTTTGTGCAGATTCAACCGCTTTTGAAACCATTTTACTTTGAATCGGCTGTGTGTCATCCATGCCGAGCTTTTCCATCATCGCCTTCATATTGTCGGAACCAAAGCGACGCATCAATTCATCTTCCATGGAAAGATAGAACTGTGTCACACCCGGATCCCCTTGACGACCTGAACGTCCACGAAGCTGGTTATCGATACGACGGCTTTCATGACGCTCTGTACCAATAACAGCAAGACCGCCAACCTCTTTCACACCTTCACCAAGCTTAATATCCGTACCACGGCCGGCCATGTTGGTGGCAATCGTTACAGCACCTGGCTGTCCAGCATTCAGGATGATTTCAGCCTCGCGTTCATGGTTTTTCGCATTGAGGATATCATGCTTGATTCCTTTTTTCATTAAATAGCGTGAAATAAGCTCTGACGTTTCAATTGCAACCGTACCGACTAGTACCGGCTGCCCTTTTTGATGCCGCTCTGCGATATCTTCCACAACCGCTTTGAATTTTCCGTCCATGCTGGCATAAATTAAATCCGCTCTGTCATCACGGGCAATCGGCAGGTTCGTTGGAATCACAATAACATTCATATTATAAATGTTACGGAATTCCTCTTCCTCTGTTTTCGCTGTACCGGTCATACCAGACAATTTTTCATACATCCGGAAATAGTTCTGGAAGGTAATGGTCGCAAGTGTCATGCTCTCATTTTGAATTTCCAATGCTTCCTTGGCTTCGATCGCCTGGTGAAGTCCATCGCTATAACGGCGTCCCTTCATTAAACGGCCAGTAAATTGGTCAACGATGATAATTTCTCCATCCTGTACGACGTAGTCCACATCACGATGCATGCTTGAGTGGGCCTTTAAAGCCTGTGTAATATGGTGGTTCAGCGTTACATGTCGAATATCAAACAGGTTTTCAATTCCAAAGGAGCGCTCTGCCTTCGTCATCCCGCTCTCTGTTAATTGAACCCCTTTTGTTTTTTCATCGTACGTATAGTCTTCTTCTTTCGTTAATGTACGAACAAACGCATTCGCCTGAATATAAAGCTGCGTAGACTTTTGCGCAGATCCAGAAATTATCAATGGTGTACGGGCCTCATCAATTAAGATAGAGTCAACCTCGTCAATCACGGCAAAATGCAGCGGACGCTGTACTTTTTGCTCTTTGTATAGAACCATGTTATCACGTAAATAGTCAAAACCAAGTTCATTATTCGTGCTATATGTTACATCACAGGCATATGCTGCTTGCTTGTCTTCTTTTGAAAGACTATTTAGGTTTAATCCTACAGTTAGTCCAAGGAACGTAAAGAGCTGGCCCATTTCACTGGCATCACGGCTGGCCAAATATTCGTTGACCGTTACAACGTGAACGCCTTTTCCAGTTAATGCATTTAAATAAACAGGCATCGTCGAAGTTAACGTTTTCCCTTCCCCTGTTTTCATTTCAGAGATATTTCCTTCATGCAGGGAAATCCCCCCCATGATTTGAACAGGATATGGATACATGCCGAGAACACGTTTAGCTCCTTCGCGAACAACTGCGAACGCTTCATACAATAGATCATCAATGGATTCTCCGCCTTGATAGCGAGTCTTAAACTCTTCTGTCTTGCCACGGAGCTCATCATCTGAAAGCTTTTCCATATCAGAAGCAAGTGCTTCAACCTTCTCAGTCATCTTTGTTAGGCGTTTTATCTCCCGCTTATTCGGATCAAACACTTTACTTAAAATCCCAGCCATACAAACGCTCCTTTATTTGTTCATGAGGAAGCACGGGGTCGGTTCTTTTGCTTCCAGTTTGGAAGCATAGGGTCGGTTCTCTTGCTTCCTTTCATGCCTTTGCAGTGAGAATGGGTTCTCCTGCTTCATTTACGGGCATGTCACTTAACTTTTTTTATTTATTCTGAATGAAAAAAGATTCGCCTTTTAGAACACCGAATCCTCCCAATAAAAACCGCTAATTTCCTTCATTATCTTACCACTTCCATGGGTTAGTGACAACTTATGTTAAATGGATCATCAGGATAAAGGTCATACTTGCTTTTACGGTGAAAATAACATCTTGGAGAGCGAACGGGTGGTTTCAGGATTTATAAGGGTATTGTGTATCCATCATGATCTTTTCATTTCACATTTATACCATCTTTCCTACAAAGATAGTAAAACGCAGCCCTTTTTAGAAAGAGCTGCGTTGTTATGTTCATATCGTTTATGATTTAAATTCAATTTTAGTGTGCTTCGATTAATCCATAACGGCCATCTTTACGCTTATAAACAACGTTTGTACGATTTGTTTCTGCATTTGTAAAGACATAGAAGCTGTGGCCTAGCATGTTCATTTGAAGAATCGCTTCTTCATTATCCATTGGTTTTAAATCAAAGCTTTTTTGACGAACCACTTCTAAATCATTCTCATCCTCAACAACTGTTTCGCCAGGCTCGCTGTGGACATTAAATAATGTATTAATTCCGCCTTTTTCACGGAATTTACGGTTTACTTTTGTTTTATGTTTACGGATTTGACGCTCAAGCTTGTCAGTAATAAGGTCAATTCCGGCATACATGTCATCATTTACTTCCTCTGCACGTAACACTAGGTTTGGCATTGGAATTGTTACTTCAACCTTTGCTTTTTTATCGCTGTAAACTTTAAGATTTACATTCACATTTGCTTTCGGGGTCTCAGTAAAATATTTTTCAAGACGGCTAATTTTCTTTTCAATATACTCTCTAATTGCTGGAGTTACCTCAATGTTTTCACCACGAATGTTGTAGTTCATAAGTGAACTCCTCCTTTTCTTATTCACTAACGGCGGTGCCTAAGATTTTATTAAAGTAAGCGTTTAATTCTTACTTTAATCAGTATTATAACCTTAGAAACTGCCGATGTGTATATCTTTAAATTTCTATAGGATTATATTTCTATGTCGCCCTTCCATTCTCCTGCTAAATCATCTAAATTTTTAAAAATATGTCGAATTAGTGACAATCTTGTAGAAAAGCAGGAAACCAGTAGGAATCCAATATAGAGTACATTTCAGAAAGACAAAGCGACACAAATGTCCATTTTCGGTGTCAGGCACCATGTTGATTATTTTCTTTTGTCATAAAATACACCGTCAGTTGCTGAAAGGGATTCATACGGATTATGGTATTTGGTTTGCGATTGCTTTTTTTTATGCAAGGTTTGTATATCCCTTTTAATAGCCTCTTTTTCAATTGCGAGAAGCTTTGCTAATTTTTTTTCCAGCTCAACCAGCTTCCTGCCTGTCTGCTGGTCCTCCTGTGAAAAAGGGGGCTTCATTTTATCTATGAAGCCCTCACGCTTTTCTAATAGCTCTTCCATCTGTGCTATTTTCACATCACGGTCATTAGACTGCTCATTTTCGAGCAGTTTTATTAATTCAACCGTGACCTGGTAATAATCTTTTACTTCGCTCACTAGATTTGCCCACCTTGTGAAAACTGCTTCTGACGGTTTAGTTGAATCACTTCTTTCCACGTATCACGAAACTCCGAAACAAAGCCTTCCACTTCATCTAAGATCGCTGGATCATTTTTCGTGTTCGCTTCAATTAGACGACGATGTAGATAATCGTATAAGGACATCATGTTTTTGGAAACAGGAATGTCCATATTTAATGTCACCATCAGTTCTTGAATAATTTTTTGAGCCTTAATAAGGTTCGTGTTTTTTTCTTCAATTTTATTTTCAGCCATTGCCTTTTTTGCGAAGCGGATAAATTTAATACAGCCGTTATAGAGCATCAACGTTAACTCACCCGGAGAAGCGGTTGTAACGGAATTTTGCTTATAGGATTGATATGGATCTTGAACTGCCATTTTGTGTACTTCCTTTCTATTGGTTCATTAACTAAAAAAGTTTTGCGTAATATAAGCTGATTGCTGATTGGCATTTTGAATCGCTTTTTCCATTGCGGTAAATTGTCTGTAGTAGCGATCTTCTATAGCTGTCAATCGGTCCTCTAGACTATCAATTTGATCATTAATATTGTTCAGCTGTTTTCCGATTGTAAATTGGTTATTTGTTGAATAGCTTTTCCCTGCTTTCTCATATAAAACATCCATGGTCCTGCCGACTGTATCGTAAAGCCGCTGAGCAATCCCTTTTTGACCATTTGTCGTCCCTGATGCATTGAATAAAGCTTCAATGGATTCAGGATCTTCTTCGATAGCCTTTTTCAGCTGTGCTTCATTTATTTCAAGCTTTCCGCCTTCTAAATAGTTGGCAGTCGTCTTGATACCGATGCTGGCAAGCTGGCTATAGACTGGATTGATTTTCTCCGATTCTACTTTTCCGTAAAAATCCATCCGCATGGAAGAAAGCAGGCTCGTTAGGGTCTGATCCCGTCGTAATAGGCCGCTCTTCGCCTTCTCTTCCCACTGCTCCTGTTGCTTGTCCGACAGCTGCTCCCGCTGCTCATCAGTAAGCGGCGTATAGCCTTTGTAACGCTCCTGCTGGGTTTTCTCTTGAATTTTCCCAATTAGTTCGTTGTATTTATCGATGAAGCCTTTAATGTTTTCGAAAATTGTGTTGTTGTCGTTGTTAATTGCTATGGTTACGGGTGTTGCTGTTTGGTCTGTTCCTATTTCGTTGAAGGTTTGTTTTAGGGTAAATGTAACTCCGTTAATCGAAAATGAGTTGGATGATCTATTCGTTTCTAAACCATTTATCGTGAAGATCGCATTTTGGCCTTCGACATTTGCTTTGGAATCTCTAAATTTCATGACATCATTTATAAAACTACCTGAAAAACTAATCTCATCTCCATCAGGCTTAAAGTCACCAGTCTCATTTCTAGTCATCGTCATTCTTCCTGTTACTGAATCAAAGAACAAGTTTACACCTACACTAGATGAGTTCACTTGATTAATGACAGAGTTTAAAGAATCACTAGCAGAAATGAGGAATGAATCGTGTCTTTCACCTTTTGAAGTACTTGTATCAAATGAAAAGGTCTTATATCTGTGATCATAATTTACTTCAAGTGACATAGTAGCCTTTGAATCAGTTTTAAGATTATGCATTTCACTTGTTAAAGTAATCTCACCTGTATCTTTATTTAACCTACCGACTACATCATCACCATTCTTAATCTCATACAAACCATTATTATCAGCTTCTGCATTAATAGTTAACGAAACTTTAGAACTTAATTGACCATCAGCCGATATGTTTAATACAATATCTTTGTATACATTTTTGATAGCACCTTTACTTAACTTAATTGTGGTTGCATCAGCTGCGATATTTACATTATCTGTTCTGTTGTTTGCAACATAATCAATCTTTACCACACTATCCTTGGCAAGTGACTTCCCAAAAATCATGTTACCGTCTGTCTTTATTTGAACTTCATTTTCCTTTAATGAAAGATTTTCTATATCACTAGCAACAACTTTATATCCGATTCCATTTACTTTTACACTCCAAGTACCAATAGTTGAAGTTTTTACATTTGGAGCTAAATTTGCCATTTCCTCAAATTTAATAGTATTACTAGCTGTTTTAACATCTATCGACTTACTAGAAATGGCGCCTGTATTCCATGCATAGGATCCGAGACCTAAAGAGTCTTTTTGTAAATACATGCTTTTATCAGCATCAAAAGATCCATTTGAAATGCTTCCTGTGTTAGTTCTTGTTTCTGCACTAGCTAATTGTTTAACACTAGAAATCGAATACGAAGAAAGCGCCGCTGCACTCGTCGCAGTAGCCGTGACCTTCGAATCATCCGTAGTCGTAGTGGTACGAGTTCTATATTTACTCGACAGCTTCATTTGCGTTAATTCCGAACGGAAGTTGAGTAGCAGTGTGTTCATTTCACGGTAATCATCGCGCTGCCATTCCATTGTCTGTTTCTGCTGCTTGAGCTTGTCGAGCGGCATTCGTTTGACTTTCATCATGTCGGAAACAATGGAATCAATATCCATACCGCTGGCCAAACCACTGATTCGCATGTTTGCCATTTTTCATTCACCTCACATCAAATTCGCCCGCCGAATTTGCGTCCGGATTTTTATCGAGCTTGCTCGATAAATTACCTTTAAAAATCCGAGACATCCGCCGGAAGTTAAATCTTCTTATCTACAAGTAAACCGACGAACTCCATCATATTGGCATAGGTATCCAACACTTTTTTAGATGGAATTTCCCGGATCACTTCTTTTGTTTTATCATCAACAATCGTTACATAGTAATCATTTAATTTTTCATGAAGAACAAACCGGATTGAGGTGCTGACAGGTTGAATAAATTCATTTAATCCTTTTACAACCTCTTCCATCTTTTCTTTATCTATCTCAACCAGTGACCGCTCCTGTTCCTGTTTTTGCTCAGGCTTTTTCAAAAGCTCTTCAACCGGTTGGGTAGGCTGTGTTCTTTCTATCGGTGTTACTCTTGCTGCATTTGAACTAGTTAGATTCGGCATCCGTTCAATATTCATAGAACTCCACTCCTATACTATTCACTTGCTACCATTTATATCGGCAATGCCATCGAAGTTTTTAATAGAGAGAAGCCGGAATCTTTTTTTATTGTTTTCGTTCTATATTAGTAGCAAGAAGGTTTGTTCGGATGGTTTACAGTGAAACTAAAGAGAGATATAGTCCGCATTAAAACAAATAGATACTGAATGCTTTTCTGTGGATTGTAGAGAGTTGTCTATTTCCAAATAATGAAACCTATGATTCATTAGGAACGTATAGCTATTAGAAGGTTCCCTTATATATTGCAAAAAATAATCAAGTATGAAAATCTATTATTTGATATTTCTTATAAAGTTTAAGAGGTGGGTTAATATGCTATTTCGTTCAAAAATAGATAATTTTTTTATTGTGACCATTTCAATCGCGTTATTTATCATACTTGCTGTATTTATAATTCCTCTAAGTTTAGATAACGAACGAACAATTATTGACACAATTGTTGTACTTTCCCTATGTGTTTTATCAATGGTGTTTATTTTGTGGACTGCATTTTCTATTAAATATGTTTTCTATCAAGACCATTTATTTGTTAAAGGTGGACTCTTTAGAAGTCGAATTCCCTATGAAGAAATAACAAGAATTTCGACTACAAAAGAAATATTTACGGGGTATCGCCTGTTATCTTCAAAGGATGGAATTGAAATATTTTACAAGTCGTCATCTTTGGGTAGTGTAAAAATTTCACCTAAAGACATTGAACGTTTCATTTCTGAAATAAAGAAACGTTGTCCAGGCGTACAACTTGATAATTAATCTTTTAAGATACTTGGAATTTCTATTACAATAAATAGGACTTCAAACATGAAGTCCTTTTTCAAACATCTTATCAGCCTAGAAAAATAAAAACCCGAGTCACCATCAACTCAGGTTTTCCTAAACAAATCTATCCTCTTATATCAATATTCGCGCCAAGATGCGGCTGTGCCTTTAGCTCAAGGGCCTTCACTGCACTGGGATTCATCATCTTATTAATAAAATCAGCATTCCCCTCTGCCTGATCCATCACCTGTTTCATCAAAGAAAGTGAAACCTGCTGACCAAGCTGCCCTTGGCTTAATGCCATAGACATTGCTGCAATATCCATTAAGCTACCATCCTTTTACTCTAATTTTTTTGCCTCTGCTGCATCATACATTTTGTTAAACCGGTCCTCTACCTTAGCAAAAATAGTATCTGCCGGGAATTGCCCGTTTGCATCACGGACATTTCCGGCACTTATACCGGTTAAAATTTCAATTCCTTCAGCTATATGACCGACAGACCAGATATGAAATTTCCCCTTTTTAACTGCTTCGAGGACTTCATCCTCAAGCATCAGATTTTTCACATTTTGAACTGGAATCAATACACCCTGCTTACCGGTTAGACCCTTTTCCTTGCAAATATGATAAAAGCCTTCAATTTTTTCATTCACACCGCCAATTGGCTGGATTTCTCCCCATTGGTTGACAGAGCCTGTAACCGCTATTCCCTGGTTAATCGGAACTTCCGAAAGTGATGAAAGCAGCACATACAGTTCAGTGCTTGAGGCACTGTCACCGTCAATCTGTGAGTAGGTTTGTTCAAAGGTAATACTTGCCGATAACGGAATCGGGCGGTTTTTCGCAAATTCGCCGGAAAGAAAACCAGTCAGGATCATCATCCCTTTATTGTGAATCTGTCCGCTTAGCGCTGCCTCTCTCTCAATATTCATAATGCCGCTTTTGCCGACATAGGTTTGCGCTGTAATCTTTGTTGGAATCCCGAAGATGGAATCCCTCGTCCCCATAACCGCTAGACCATTGATTTGCCCAACACGAAATCCATCCGTATCAACCATTATGGTTCCGTTATGGATCATTTCACGAAACTGCTCTGACACATGATTGGACCGATTTATTTTTTCAGTAAGAGCCTTGTGGATATGTTGTTCATCCACAAAATCATGCTGGTCTTTTTTTGCCCAATAGCTTGATTCGACCAGCACCTTTGTTATTTCTTGAAAACGAGTTGTGAGCTTGGATTGTTCTGAAACTAATCGGGAGCTGTAATCAATAATTTTCGCAACGGCTCTGCGGTGAAATGGCAGCAGCCCGTTCCTAGACCCATAATTTTTAATAAACCGGGCCATCTTTACGCTGTTTTCATAATCCTTTTTCATTACAGTATCAAATTCCACTTTTACCTTAAAAAGCTTATGAAAATCTTCGTCATAGGTGGAGAGCAGGTCATATAAATAGTAGGAACCAATGATAATCACTTTAATAGTTAAGGGAATCGGCTCTGGCTTGATGCCGCTTGTTGGAAAAACACTTCTGTCTTCATACGGATTTTCAATTTGGATATACCCGGTTTGAAGCGACCTTTTTAACTGAACCCAGGCATTCGGCTGCTGTAGAAGCTCTGTTGCTTGAAGAATTAAATAGCCACCGTTTGCCAAATGCAGGACGCCAGGTTTGATAAATGTGAAGTCTGTTATCCAGCTGCCAAGGGCGCCTCTGTATTCCACTTTTCCAAACAGATTATGGTAGGCTGGGTTTGTCTCGTAAATAACGGGGGCCCCTTTGCATTGCCGATTGTTTACAAAAAGATTAACGGTATAGCGATGAAGCTGCTGCTCCTTCGAACCGGTAAGAGCGCTCATGAATTGATTTTCCTCTTCTTTTTCTGTAAAAAAGGAATAGTGCTCCACTATATCACGCAAATACGCATCTAAATAGGACAATACCTTTGGATGCTCCTTATAGGTTTCACGGATAGGAAGGAACAGACCTTCCACAGCATTTGCCGTCGTCTGCCGCATAAATTGCTGCACAGTTTTTCTAAGCTGTTCATCCATTTTTCGGATTTGATATACCGATTCTTGAATTTTTTCCTCCACTATTTTTTCATTTTCCTTAATCATTTCCTTCGTCTCATCCGGCATTTTATCAAATTCCTGAATCTGAATCGGCCGGCCAAACAGCAGCGGTATTGTATTAATTCCGGTATGGCTCCGTTCAATTTTGACAGAATGCTCGAGTGCAAAGGCATCCGCTGTTTCCCAAAGCTCATCTATCCTTGTTCGAAAATCCTCTAAAATGGATCGTTTCTTTTTCTCAAACATTTCACTTGAAAATGCAGAGCGGATCTCACGCTGAATATCAATTAATAATATTTCTATTTCTCGTTGAAATTGCTGGCCTTTACCGGTTGGAAAAGAAATCACAAGCGGCCTGTCAGGATTTTCAAAGTTGTAAACATAACACCAATCATTTGGTGTCACGTGCTTGGCTGCCATTTTCGCGACGCTGTCCTGGGTATAGGTCATCCTCCCGGTTCCAGCGGGTCCAACAACAAACAAGTTATAGCCAGTCTGTTCGACCGACAAGCCAAACTCCATCGCCTGCTCTGCTCGCTGCTGACCAATCATTTCATTCGGCAGTTCTTCCAAGTCATTCGTTGTTTCAAAGGAAAAGCTATCCGGATCAAACTCTGTTCGGAGCTTTGAAATAGGTACACGGTGAATGGAAAGAACATTTTCATATTCCTCATGATTCATAAAACATCCCTCACAATTCGTTCTGATGTATTACAAAGTCACAGCTTGAACTAATCCCGCCAATAAACTGATAAATAAAAATAATCACTCACTATCCTAACACCATTCGACAAACATCCACACATCCCTTCCAAAAACCACATTGTTCAATAAACGTCTACAAATAAGAAGCAGATTCCCCTACTCCGGGAAGCAGAGGGACGGTTCTTGTGCTTCCAAAGCATAAAAAAAGGAAGCAGGAGAACCGTCCCTCCGCTTCCTCTTCTGCTTCCTTCTTTATACGTATTGATCGCGGCCGGCGCTGGCGCCAAAGAGGCATACGAGTACGCCGACTGCTATTAGGGTGATTAATGGAACTGTCCAGGTGTGTGCTACATCGTAAAGCGATCCAATGGCGATTGGACCAACTGCTGCAAGAATGTATCCTACTGACTGGGCCATCCCGGATAATTCCGCAGCCTGTCTGGCATCCCTGCTTCTGATTCCTATATAAGCAAGCCCTAATGGAAAGGTTCCTCCCAATCCTAAGCCTAACAGAACAATGCTAAAAATCATCATAACAAACGATGACGTATACATAATTCCGGCATAGCCAAGAATTGAACAGGCACCGAGTATACCGGCCAGCCAGGCCTGACTGCGAAGTTTTCCTGCAATCATGGGAACAAAGAAGCTTGCTGGCAGTCCCATAAATTGTGTAAAGGATAGCAGCCAGCCTGCTGTTGCAGTACTGACACCTAAATCTTGAAGGATTTCAGGCAGCCACGCGATCGTAACGTAAAATAAAAACGACTGAAAGCCCATGAACAAAGCTACGTACCACGCTAAAGGCGACCTCCAGATTCTATTGCCTCCATTAGTGGACCTTTTCATATCCCCCTTATTTCCTTTGCTGTTTTTAATGAGATACACCCAAAGAATAATGGCGATTACAGCAGGAACACCCCATACCAGTAATGCGCGCTGCCATCCTAACTCAAATCCGACGGCAAGCGGAACACTGAAACCTGATGCCAATGACGCAACAAGACCCATTGATGTTGAATAGACGCTTGTCATTAATCCGAACTTCGAAGGAAATTTATCCTTTATCACAACCGGCAATAGTACATTGCATATCGCAATCCCGATGCCAATCAAAAATGTTCCGGCAAATAGAAAAAACACGGTTGATATCGTGCGAACAATCACTCCAATTAGGATAGCGATAAGCCCTATTTGCAGCGTCAGCTCATTGTGAAGACGGTTAGCAATCTTCGGGACGAGCGGCGACATAAAGGCAAAACAGATAAGCGGAAGGCTGGTTAGCAGCCCTGCACTCCAATGCGCAAGACCCAAGTCTTCCTGTATCATGCCGACCAAAGGCCCGACTGACGTAATGGCTGGACGTAAATTGAAGGATACTAGCACAATACCGACAATAAATAAATTTATGTATAGCGATTTTGCTTTTACAGCTGAATCAGGTAAAACCACAAGACAATCCCCTCTCTAAAATAAACCTTATATAAATATAACATAAAGATATTTTTCGTTTATAAAAATGGTAGTATACCCAGATAAGGAAAATGATTTATCCTTTTGTAGAAAAGTGAATTACCATCAATTTGACTTTTCAAACAAGTAGCCAAAGTAACATTATCATGTTATAAAGGATGTATAGTATAGTTGGAGGAACAAGGATGGGTTTTTTTAATAGATTATCAAATCTAATTAAATCTAAATACAATACATCTAAGCAGCTAGAGATTGGTAATAACCCATTATTTATCCATCTTCCAGATGCTGTATTTGTCTTAAATGCTGCTTACCAAGTTTTATCTATGAACCATCAAGCAAGGGCACTGTTGGGGTACACCATTGATGGCAGAAAGCCGCTACTATCCGATTGGATGTCAAACGATTCGTATGAAATAACGAAATCCAATATTAAGTTGACACAAACTGGGGAACCTATATCATTTGACGCTGTATTTTTACACGAAAAGGGACATGAAGTTGTAATCCATTTAACGTTGATTCCAAATGGAAACGATTTCATTTATTGTGTTTGTAAAGACTTACGAACCATCAGGGATTATAAGGATCGAATCTCAACCCTTTATGATAATCTACTTTACATTCAAAAAATCACAAATATTGGCAGCTTTGATTATGATGTTGCGCTAGATAAGTCATTTTGGTCAAACCAAACGTATGAGATATTTGGTGTCGATGATTACGAGTTTGTCCCGACTTGGAAAACGATTGTCGAACTTATTCATCCAAATGACCGGGAATTATACGAAGAAACGATTCAAAAGGCGATTCATGATGGTCATGGCTACGAGCTTGAACACCGAATTATTAGAGACCATGCTGACGTACGTATTGCTTTTCAACGCGGCGAAGCTGTTAAAGATGAAACAGGAAAAACAGTTCGGCTTATTGGGACTGTTCAAGATATTACCGAGCAAAAGCATATGGAACTGAAAATAATCGAAAATGAAGAACAGATGAAGTCCGTCACGGATCGTCTTCGGGTTGGTATTTGGTCCTATGATGTTAGGCAAAAACGTTATACCCTTTGTTCAAAGGGAGTAGAAGAAATTTATGGCGTGGATCAAAGGAAGTTTTTGGAAAGAAATCCAACCTGGTTTATGTATATTCATCCGGAGGATTTATTTTTCGTCCTTTCATACTTTAAGCGCTCGATGCATGGAGAAGAAATGACGTTTGAGCACCGCATCATTGATGCGAAGGGAAATGAAAAATGGCTTCACCACCAAATCCTGCCGTACAAGAATCCGGACGGAACAGTCATTCGACTAGATGGCATTATGGCAGATATCACAGAGGATAAAGAGCATAAAGAAACCCTTTCGTTTAATGCAAATCATGATCATTTAACTAAACTCCCGAATCGGCGTTATTTTGAAAAAGAATTGGCAGAAACACTAAATAACTCGTTGAAAAGCATGGAAAAGTTCGCTGTCTTTTACTTGGATTTAGACCGGTTTAAGCTGATAAATGATACGCTTGGCCATGAATATGGTGACAAGCTGCTAATTGAGGTGGCCAATCGACTGAACCATGTATTAGGAGAGCATTCGTTTCTGGCACGATTAGGCGGAGATGAATTTGCTATTTGCATCAAACAATTTGCAGTATTGGAGGAAATCACCCGTATTGCTGACAGCATTATTATGGCAATGGAGGAGCCATTCAATCTTGATATGGAAATCGTAAAGACAACAACCAGCATTGGAATTAGCTTCTTTCCTCATGACGGCGTAGAGGGCCATACTCTTTTGAAAAAAGCGGATCATGCTTTGTATAAAGCCAAGGAAGCAGGACGAGGGAATTGGCAATTTTATTCTCGATAAATGTTGACGGTTACAGGCAAGATGAAAGGAGATCTCATTTTGGGATCTCTTTTTTAGATTGGGAAGACTTTTACTATAAAACTAAGTTTATTCTAGCTGAGCTATAGGACAGCTATACATTTGGGGTATTCAAGTTTGTTCTTTAGAAGGGCTCTATGAACTTTTTCTTTAGCTGCGGCTTCCTTGTTGTCCTTTAGTGGAGCTCTATGAGACTTTTTCTCTAGCTTCTGCTTCCTTGTTGTCCTTTAGAGGGGCTCTATGGGACAGTGCATCTTGCCTTAACTTCATTTTTATCCTTTAGAAAGACTCTATAAGACATTCCTTCGTCAGGAATTTCAATTTTGTCCTTTAGCCTAGCCTCGCATTTTTTGTAAAATACCCCCTATTCTTCAGCGATCAAGAACTCTTAATTTCCAGCTATATGGTATGATTAGAATAGGTTATACATATATTTTATTTAATGTTTTGGACAGCTTGTGAATACCGAAAAAATCAGGAATGGAGTGAGATCACGATGTTGATCGTAACGACAGAACGAATACCAAACTATAAAGTAGTGGAAGTGAAGGGACCTGTTTTTGGTTTAACGGTAAGAGCTCGGGGGATTGGTAAGGATATTATGGCTTCCTTCAAAGGACTCGTGGGTGGAGAAATTAATCAGTATACAGAAATGCTTGAGGATGCAAGAAAGCAGGCCATGGACCGGATGGTGCAAAATGCTAAAGCTATGGGGGCAAACGCTATTATCATGATGCGGTTTGATTCGGGTGAAATCGGGCAGAACATGAGTGAAATCGTGGCATATGGAACAGCTGTAATCGCAGAGCAGGAGTAAAAAAGTGGAATGGATCCTAGGCTACTTCGGCTTGCAAGTTCTCATTCTAGCTGTTCTCATTTTCGGCTCTTGGTTTTTTTGGGACCGACGCTTTAAGACGAAACACGGGAAAGACGTACCTGAAGGTTTTATTCGGACCAGCGAGGTCTCCATTGATCCTACTACAAAGAAAAGACTCGTTGTCTATTATCATCCAGAAACCGGTAAAAGATTTTATAAGGAAGAGGACTAAAAGTCAAAAGGGGAGGGCAGATCTGCGTGAGATTAAATTAAGAATCTGCCCCCTGTCTGCTGTCTTTATTCAATCTATATCCGTTTTATTTCCCGATTTCTTGATGACGAGATATGGCGATATCCATAATGCATCTGAAAATTTTTAGTGCATAATCGGGATTGAGCCCGCTTTCTTGGGACAGTTTAATGAGTTTATTAAATTGTTCAGTTTCACGACTTTTATCTTGGGGATTAAGATTATTTTTTGCTTTGTAAATCCCGACTTGTTCAGTTAACTCAAAACGTGCCGCTAGTAATTTTATTAATTCACGATCAACTTTATCAATATTATTTCGTAAATCTTCTAGGTTGAATTCTTCCATTTTGCTCCTCCTGCCATTTTTGAATACACATTATCTTTATTACTTTTTTAATAGTGGAAAAATAATTATATTTATATATTCTCTTATTCACAGCTATTTTCCTTTTAAAAAAAAGAAATAGTTCCCCCAAAAAAGATGGGAGAACTATTAACCTCTATCAAAGTGGATTCTTCCATGTTTGTTGTTTACTTCAATCATTCTTACTTTTGATAGGTTGCTAAACGGTCCAGTACTATCGAAAAGCCATCATGACCATTGTCCAATTGGTTCTTTACTCTTGCTATAGTCGTTGAATTGGCATCCGTTTCAATCTGAATATCCATGTATGTTGCCCCTTCCCTTAGCATTCTAGCAACTACGAATCTTTGAACAAAAGAATTAAGTTCCTTGATGGTGCACAGATCATCAAAAAAAGCTATACACTCTTCTTTCGTTTGCAAGGAAAGGATAGCATTAAATAACTGTTTTATTTTATCCTCTGATAATTTTTCTCCTTGCATCGTTTTCCTCCAGATATAAACAAAATATTAATATACTTTTTCTAGTACTATTCAAAAATAAAGAGTATATACCATGTGTACAAAATCTATTTACCCTACAGATAAAGCTCTTTGGCCATGTTTAGGAAGATTTATATAGAAAGAATTCCCTTTACCCGTTACACTTTCCACATCAATTCTCCCGCCAATTCCTTTTATAATACTAAATGTAACCATCATTCCCAAACCAGTCCCATTTTCCTTTGTAGTAAAAAAAGGTTCACCTAATTGATCGATTTGCCGTTGAGTCATACCGATGCCCTCATCTTGAATGGTGATATTTATATTGGAGTTACTATCGCAATCTAGCTTAATATTTATTTCTCCACCACTTGGCATAGATTCAATCCTATTTGTTAGTAGATAGATTAGACATTGCTCGAATTTTTTACGCTCTCCAAGGACAAAACAATCGTTATAGTCTACGAAAGATGTATTAATTTTAACATTATTTCCCTCTACTGCAGGGGTAAGTACTTTTATCACATGTTGAATGGATTCAACAATCGAAATCTTATCCCTATTCTTGGGGGCTGGGTTTGCAAAGGTCAAATAATCATCAATAATGTTGATTGCTTGATCTAGCTCTTGTGCTGCTATTTTCAAGTAATGATTTCTAGTCTCGATAGAAATCCTTTCATCTGACAAGAGCTGAATAAATCCTTTAGTAGAGGTAAGTGGATTTCCTATTTCATGCGAAAAGCTTGCAGCAAGATGACTAGCAACATCAAGCTTCTTTTCTTTTAAAGATCTGTGCAGCAAATCAAAATTTATCAGAATGACCTCTGTTAAAAGAGTAGCAATAACCATCCCAATAACATTAATAAACCAGTGTTCAATACCGATTTCCATTATATTTGTACCAGACATGTTAATAAAAAGTGCTGAAAAAATTAACGATGGAAGGATTAATACACTATTTAGTAATACTTTCTGTTTTAATGATTTCTTTAAATAATATTTTGATAGTAAACTTGCAACAATTGTAGTTAGTATTAGAATAATAGAAGAAGTATAAAATACATCTCCACCCATTAAATACCGATTAGTGAACATCACAGCTAATAAAACAAAACCTACCTTATATCCTCCATATAAAGTTCCCAGAATCAAAGGAATCCTGCGAAAATCTAAAAGAAGCGGCTGCATTAAAGCAATCGGAAAGGCCATACATAAAATAATGGATAATATAGGAAAAATAGCAAACATCCACTTTTTTACCCATTTAAATTGATAATTATAATGTAAAAGATAGAACAATTGCCATACAAATAGAGGAAACAAAACTGATAAAAAACTGATTATTAAGTTTTTTGTATAAAGATCCATAGTACTACCCCAGAAGTTATTTTATTAATATTAATGTAATTATAATATATCAGAAAATTATAATATAAAATATGTTTTTATATGCACTATAATGAACCAATTTTTTCATTTCAGCGGAAGCCGGCGAGTGATTTAATATTAAATCAGACTCTTTTTTGCTTCTACTAGTGTATTGTTATTGGTTAAAAAAATTGGCAGCTTGTTCTTTAGGGTTACTTCCCATTACCATTCCTTATATCAAAAATATTATAATCAGATGAAAAATGTAAAATGGACCATCATAGAAATCCTTGGTTTCCATAACGGTCCATTTTCCTCTATTAACCTAAAAGGTATGACCGTCTTTCAGAGCCTTCACCTTTCATTGTAAGAGTACTGGGCAAATTGAATATCCAATGTACGAAGATAGGTTTGCAGACCAGCATCTTGAATAGGGATAATATATGCTTCTTCTCCAGATTCATTATGATGAGAGTGCCACAAACCAGGAGGTGTTACGAAAGCTTTTCCTGTAACCCAATCAATGCGAATAGGATCAATAATTTGCTGGGTAACCGGATCGATTTTATCTCCAACCAATGTGTATGTACCAGGTGCCGCATACGCTACAAAATCAAGAGCAACTGATTTATGGCTGTGTGGTGCTTGGTTGGATCCTACAGGAACGACCCCAAACATTGCCCATAGAACATGTGTAATCGTAAGTGTTTGATCAAACTTTTGATTGTTTAATAGAATTGAGATACGATTCTTCAAATGGGCATCAGGTGCACTGGCTACCTCATCCAATTTTGCCTTTGCTGCTTCAGCCTTATAAAGAGTAGGCTTGAAGCGTACTTCAGTTGCCTGTACACCAAGGTAATCAAGAAGCGGTGTGTCTAAAATATAGTAGATGGTTGTATTTTCTATGGCAGTATGACGGCTGATGGATCCGGATGGAAGAGTTAAAAAGTCACCTTTCTTCCAATTGATTGTTTCGCCGTTTACTTCTGTACTGCCAGCACCAGAGATAATATAATACAACTCGCTCGTTGCGTTTGGTTGTGTTTGAATGGAATCTCCTGCCGTAATCCGGATAAAGTTAGCAAGCAGCGATGGACTTGTTGCCGGATAATCAGTTTTCAAATCTTTAGAAAGGTCTAGTGTTATAATGCGAGTTTCCCCTGAGTTATATAATTCAGGAGCAAATTCTTTCGCCGGTATTGAACTGATAATCCCGCTTCCTATCGGATCTGCTGCAGTTGTATATTCATAAAAACGAGCATCCCCTGTCCAGTTTTCATTAATTTCACCCACAATTAATTTCCCTGAATCCATATTATTTGACATACCTATTCCCCCCAGCTCCGTGTAATTAAAATCTTAAATCGATTGTGTTCTAATTAAGAACAGGACACGGGGACAGCACCTTATCCCATTTTGACTCAAATTTTGGGTCACGGCGCCTTTCCCTGTGTTAAGTTATCTGAATACTATAAATATTTCATAGTGAAATAGTCCCCATAAAGATACCACAAATGATGTAAATTAATAGTATCCCTAATGACCATTTTCCAGCGGTTTTATGAAGATCACCTAAACTGATACCAGAGATGTTGATTAATAGATAGACAGATGCAACAAGCGGTCCCATAATACCAAATGGAGTACCAAATAAGGAAGCCGTGCCAATGGATATAGTATCAATTCCATAATTAGCGGCTGTTTCAGCCAGTACTGGAAGAACGCCAAAGTAAAAGCCGTCAGGCCCAATAAAGAATAGAGCAGGTGCACTGACAATGGCTGTAATTAGAGCCATGTATGGCCCAAGATCAGTAGGAATAATATCAACTAGAGATAGTGCCATAGACTCCGAAATAGGAGTCCCTTTAAAAATACCTGAAAATACTCCGGCAGCTAAAACCATACATACCACTGCCAATGCATTGGGAGCATGTGCTGCAATTCGTTCACGCTGATGATCTAAAACCGGATAATTAATGACCAATGCAAGAGCTGTACCAATAATAAAGAGAGTAGCAGGCGGCAGCCATTCTAGTATAATCGCTACCATGATTACAGCTGATAAAAGACCATTGAACCAGATCAATTTAGGACGTTTAATTTGAGTATCTTCTAAACTAATATTCTCAATTACAGCGCTTTCAATAGATGCATCTTGAATGACATCCATAGAAATTTGCTGCGTATTTTCCTTTCGAAGTCGGGCTCTTTCCTTTAACCCAATCATATAGGCTGCACCGACAACAAATAGAAGACTGATAATCATACCTGGCAGCATATTGAGATATAGTGCTGTCGGTTCAAGATGCAATACACTTGCTGCTCGACCAACCGGTCCTCCCCAAGGGACAAGGGTTGTAATCCCAATTTGCATGATGATGACGCTGGCCATGATAATTGGACTAATCCCTAACCTCTTATATAATGGAAGAAAAGCGGTAACGACAATCATCATCGTTGTTGATCCATCACCATCAAACCCAATAATTCCTGCCAATACGGCTGTTGCTACAATAACCTTTAATGGATCTCCTTTTGTCCAGCCTATGATCTTTGCTGTTAATGGATCAAATAGACCTGCATCTAACATAATTCCAAAATACAATATAGCAAATAACAATAGAAACGCAGTTGGGGCTACATTTTGAATGCCCTCCATCATTAATGGGCCAAGATCCTTGCCGAAGCCCCCGATGATGCCAAAGATAATCGGAATCACTGTTAACCCCACAAATGGGGAAAGACGTTTTGTCATAATTAGAACCAAAAAGGTTATAATCATGGCAAATCCTAAAATAGACAACATAAACTTGTTACCTCCCAAAATTAATTATTATCATTTAGTAGTTTTACTGATAGTTAAAACTAAATAATCAAGCAGTCTATGTTGTCTAATCAATGCTGTTTGTTAATAAACATCACCTCCATTCTTTCATTATTTATCAATTCTTAGCCTCTATTACTTATTTAAAAAGATTAAGCAACGGCCAAGAAAATAACACTATTTTTGCTTGCTTAACCTATTTCCAATCACTTCTTCAGTATGTTCGCCGAGCTTAGGTCCAATCCATTCAATACTTCCTGGTGTTTCAGAAAGCTTTGGTACAATTCCTGGGACCTTGACACGTTCACCATCTGGGAGCGTAACAGTTTCAAACATGCCCCGTGCTTGGAAATGTTCATCATTTGCGATATCTTCAATGCTATAAATAGGTCCTGCTGGTACAGCAGCATCATCAAGAACTTTCTGAGCCTCTTTTTGTGTACACGTCTTTGTCCACTCTTCAATCAGTTGGTCAAGATATTCCGCATTTTGTGCTCTGCCTTGATTATTTGCGTAGACAGGGTCCTCAGCTAAATCTGGACGACCAATGGCATTCATGAATCGTCTAAAAATACTATCACTGTTGGCAGCGATTACAATATATTTACCATCCTTACAAAGATACGTATTGGAAGGGGCGATTCCTTCTAATGTGGCACCTGTTCTTTCCCTGATAATTCCCTTTACGTCATACTCTGGAAGGACGCCTTCTAATAGGGAAAAGACTGCTTCAGTTAGCGCTATGTCTACATATTGACCTCTCCTTTGCGGATCAATATCTCTTGCTCTTAATGCCATAAGAGTCCCATTTACAGCATATAGGCCTGCGATAGAATCGCCAATTGCCAAACCAACGCGAACCGGAGGACGATCAGGAAAACCAGTTAAATATCGGATTCCCCCCATTGATTCTGCGATACTTCCAAAGCCAGGTTTTTTCGCGTAAGGACCTGTTTGTCCATAGCCTGAAATCCGTGTCATGATGATGCTAGGATTAATTTTCTTTAAATCTTCATATCCAATTCCCCATTTTTCTAATGTACCTGGGCGGAAGTTTTCAATCACAACATCCGCTTCTTTCGCTAGTTCGCGAATAATTTCTTGATCTTCACTCTTCCTTAAATCAAGTGCAACAGATTTTTTATTCCTTGCGTGAACGTACCACCATAGGGATGTACCGTTATGCATAACCCTCCAGTTTCTGATAGAATCGCCTTTTTCCGGGTCTTCAATTTTAATAATCTCAGCACCAAACTCCCCCATAATTTTTCCGGCAAATGGTGCAGCAACGAAATTCCCTAATTCTAATACTTTAATTCCTTCTAAAGGCTTTTTCATATATAAATCTTCCTTTCTTTTTACGGTAATGGAATACTACAGCCTAAAAATATTGAAATATTCAGAACAACGAGGACAAAAATATATCTAACCCTAATTCATTTCGGCTTTTTCTAAAATATTCTCTTCCTTAAACTCAGCACCCTTTTGAACATAGGCAAGTGCCCCTTCTTTTGCACGCTCGATATTTTCCGGCGTAAGCTTTCGAATGACTTTAGCTGGAACTCCTGCTGCTAACACACCTGGCTCAATGACCTTCCCTTCTGGAACGAGTGCTCCGGCAGCAATTAAGGAGCCTTCCCCAATGACTGCGCCATTCAATATCGTTGCTCCCATCCCGATTAATGCTCCATCTTCTACCGTACAACCATGTAGGACTACGTTATGACCAACTGTAACATTTTCCCCTACAGTAACCGGAAAGCCTGGATCAACATGGACAATTGCTCCATCCTGAATATTGGAGCCTTTCCCAATCGAAATCTTATCGTTATCTCCTCTTAAAACCGCATTGAACCAAACAGTCGTATTTTCTTTTAGCTCAATGTTTCCAATCAACTGGGCCCCTGGAGCAATATATGTACTTGCATGTACATTTGGGTAGTGCCCTTTAAATTTATGAAGCATTTTTTCTTCCTCCCTCAAAAATGCATTTCCGAAACGTTAGTTTGTTTTTGCTAATACTTTTGAAGAACTTAGTAATCTTGGAAATTCACTATCTAGTTTCAGAATCTGGTCGATATTTAGACCCGTGCCAATATTTTGTTTTTCTAATAATTGAACAACCTTACTTGCTTGAATATTGCCTGGTGAGCCAGGCGCATATGGACAGCCGCCTAATCCAGCCTGTGCAACATCAAATAAACGAACCCCTGCTTGTATCCCAGCCATTACGTTTGCTAGGCCATAGCCATATGTATCATGCAGATGTAGGCTTAAAGGAACATCAGGAAACTTTTCTAGAATTCGACTGCTGTATTCATAGATTTGTCTAGGAGTCGCTTTCCCAATCGTATCTCCCAGCCCTAATTCATTCACACCGCTGTTAACAAGAGCCTCAGCAACCTTTTCCACCTCTTCGTATGGAACAACCCCAGAAAATGGACATACAAAAGCCGTTGCGATCCCACCGATTGTTTTCTTGCCTTGTTGATTTGTGATAGCAATTAATTCTTTTACCTCTTCAATTGATTCTTCTGTACGCTTATTAAGGTTCGCTTGATTATGTGCCGTACTGGCAGAAAGGAAAACTACTGCGCTATGGAAATTGGATTGTAAAAATCGGTCTAATCCCCGCTTATTTGGAACAAGTGCTTCATATTCTACACCTGGAATGATCGGTAATCGCTGCCCTAATTCGTCTGCATCCTGCATCGTAGGGACCCATTTGGGATGGACAAAGGATGTGACTTCAATCCGTTTGAATCCTGCTGCAATGATGTCCTTTACTTTTTCAATTTTTTGATCCGTTTCAACAAACACGGATTCGTTTTGCAAACCATCTCTCAATGTAACATCACGGATTGTTAGTTGTTCTGGAAATAACATATTTATTCACACTCCATTTTAGTTTTTTATCTATAATCAAATTCGCTCGCCGAATTTGCGCCCGGATTTTTATCGAGCTCGCTCGATAAATTACCGTAAAAAATCGCAAGGCTCGCCAGAGGCTTACCTTCATTCAGCCTGAGTTTGAACTCTCGTGAACTGGATAGCTTGTTTGTATTCATCTCTTCTTAATAGAAGTGAAGGACATCAGCTGAATGAAGTTAAATCTAATGAAGTCTCTGGGTTCAGATTAGAATACTTAGAGATGTAGAATTGATAGTCACGCTCAATGTGCAGCTTCATCAGCTCCTCTGCAGCCTTTGGATCCTGTGCGATAATGGCTTCACCGATGGCTTGATGCTCATCTGACCCTTCTTCAAGTCGTTTTGGAATATTTAATACGGCATTTCGATAAAAGGTTAGGTGAGAAATTAAATGTTTCATCATTTTGTCCAAGTAAGGGTTTCCACTTAATTGAACAATCAGATTGTGAAAATGAGTACTTAAGGATCTTAAATGATCAACTTCCTGCTTGCTCACAGCTTGCTGCATTTCATTCATCAAGTTAGACAATTGTTCCTTTTGAATAGGATTGATACGAATCGCTGCATAATGAGCGGCAGTAGATTCCAGGCTTAACCGGCATTCGTAAAGATATTTAAAGTCTGAGAAAGTTGGCCTATATACCCTGACGCCTCCTCTAGGACTCACTGATACTAATCCAACACTATCCAACCTGCGAATGGCTTCACGGATTGGACTTCTGCTAATTCCTGTTTCCTTTGCGATACTTTCTTCAACAATCCGTTCTCCAGGCTGAATCTCACCATTTACAATCTTACTGTGTAAATATTCGTAAACCTGATTTTGAAGGGTTTTGGATTGGTCAATTTTCAGACTCAAATTAAATCACCTCGCATTAATTTTCTGAATTTTCAGTCATTGTATACAGAGAATTTGTTTGAAAAATAACCCATGCCAATAGAATGACTCATCATGTCAAATTAACACTATTTCTGTATTGTTAATTTTCTAAATATTAAAACATAAATTTTGGATTTTCAAGTGTTTTCATAAAAAATTTTTAATTTTGTGTGTTTCAGGATGTATTTTTATAGCTAAAAAAAACCGACTAGTTGTCGGCCTGCTCTTTATAACTTTTTTACTTTTGTACAGGATCCATTTTCGTCAATTTCCATTTCACAATACTCATTTTTTGATAAATAGATGGAATACGTGCTTTTTCCGACCATTGGATGGTTAATACTTCTGATAGCAGCGGAAAACTTTTGAATGTAGTAGGAGATATCTTTCTGTGATTGATCGACTTCGTTAATCAAACATGTACGAAGCTTCAGCATTTCACTAGATGGATAGGCTTTATAAAAGAATTCTAATGGTTTTCTATGTTGAAATAAATCGTCAGATGAAAAATAAAAGATAAACGTTTCATCATCATCAGTATAACCAGCTAAAATATACACGGTATCATATCTTTGCCGTGGATGGTGTTTTTTAAAGTGATCTAAGGCCGAACAAAATAGCTTTTGTGTGTGCTTGATAATCCCCTCTAGTGAGTTGGCAGGGTCTTGGGCATATCTTTGCAGATTTCCTACACACATATCAACAATGTTTTTGACACCCGCATAAGCAAAAATTAGTTTGGGACTTAAAATCATTATTTTCTTTACATCATCAGTAAATTCTTGTGTTCCTCTAATCGTAATTCTTTTATCAGCTAAGATTAAAACCCCATCCTCAAACTTTTTCCCGATTATAGCCGTCATATTAGGCCTCCTGCAACAAAAGTTTTCATGTAAAGAATAAAAAAAGCCCTTCGAATGACATTTTACCATTCTGAAGGACTTTATTAAAAATATCTACAAATGATTTTGAAATGAAACCACATACGTGACCGTTCCAAGAATTTTACTCCCACTTCAGGAACAAATCACTCATTCAGAGACTTATCCTAAGAAAAATTCACATTTTCTTGATTCATCATACAACGCTCTTCTTTAACTCATTCAAACAATTTTGAATTTCAACAAGTAACTCATCTGGACTATCCGCTGTTATATTTTCACCATTCACAACTGCAAATGGTTCAACCAAGCATTGACCACAATAAAGCAGGCAGCGCTCTTCCCATATACTTACATCTTCACATTCTTGCAACTTCTCTTTTACCATTTCCATCTCATCTTCAAAGTTACATGGACAGAATTTAACCTCTACTCCCATATTGATCCCTCCTCTTTTTATGAATGTATGTTAACTGTTTTTTCAGAACTATCGCAATAACATACCTAACTGTATTAACACTTTAATCAGTTGAAGGATAACAGCTATAAATCAAAAACGCGGTAAAAGATGGGTTTGTTTGATAAAAATTTTTGTATTATGATTTGTCACATCGAACGATTTAGAAAATTTTATATATTCAAAAAGGAGTGTTAGCAATGACTGAAAAAATTGCATCTGTTACCCAAACAAAAAAACAAGAAATTTTCCCGGTGAAAAATATTCACCATATTGAGCTCTATACTGGCAACGCCAAACAAGTCGCTTTCTATTATGCAAAAGCATTCGGTTTCAAATTAACTGCTTATAAAGGTCTTGAAACAGGATCCCGTGACAGAGTTTCTTATGTACTTGAACAAGGAGCTATCCGCTTCGTTCTGACAGGTTCCCTTACAGATGATACTGAGATTGCTGAATTTGTGAAAAAGCATGGCGAGGGCGCTAAAGACATTGCACTGAATGTGAAAGACCTGGATAACACGTACTACGAAGCAATTGAGCGTGGTGGAATTGCCATCAAGGAACCTTGGATTGAAGAGGACAAAAACGGAAAAGTGAAAAAAGCCGTTATTGGAACATATGGCGACACGATTCATACCATCATTGAACCAATCGATTATAAAGGACCGTTTTTACCAGGATTTGAAGCGTATGAAGACCTGTATCAATCAGCTTCAACCGGCTTAGTCGGTATTGACCATGTCGTCGGAAACGTAGAAGACATGGAAGAATGGACGAATTATTACGAGAAAGTCTTCGGATTCAGTGTGTTGAAGCACTTTGATGATGATGATATTTCAACAGAGTATTCTGCACTGATGTCAAAGGTTATGATGAACGGAACGGGCCGCATCAAATTCCCGATTAACGAACCGGCTGAAGGTAAACGTAAATCTCAAATTGAAGAGTATCTTGATTTCTATAAAGGCGCAGGTGTTCAGCATATTGCCCTGTTAACGAATGACATTATCAGTACGGTTGCTAAATTAAAAGAAAATGGCGTTGAATTTTTAACAACACCTGATACGTATTATGAAGAACTTGCCAGCCGTGTTGGTGAAATCGATGAAGATGTAAAGAAAATTCAAGATCTAAATATATTGGTCGATCGTGATGATGAAGGATACCTACTACAAATCTTCACAAAGCCGCTTGTGGATCGCCCAACCCTGTTTATCGAAATTATTCAACGTAAAGGTGCTCTTGGATTTGGTGATGGAAACTTTAAGGCTCTATTTGAATCCATTGAACGCGAACAAGAACGCCGCGGAAATATTTAAGTTTCAAAAAAAGAGAGTGTCCAACAAGACACTCTCTACTTAAAAGGAGCGTTGATCTTCATGTTAACAACGGTAAAGGCAAAGTGGAGAGAAAATGCTGTTAGTCACTTTATGACTGAGTTAATTGATTATGCGGGACTTTTCCCTCCTGCAGCTCTACCACTTTCTGAAGCGATTCATAACTATTCCTCCTATATAACAGGCTCTGATTCCTGGATGCTGGGACCATTTGTGATTCCGGCTGCCAGATTGAATGAACTTGAGGAATATAAAGATAAATTTAATCAGCAATACCCATTTCGGTTATCAGTTATTTTAACAGATTCCAGCGAGCTGCAAACAGAACTCAAAGCAATCGAACAATTTTTACATACGTTCCAGGATGAGGGTTCAGTCGATTCAATTGAAATCAAGCTTTCTCAGAATATCAAACCTTCTTTCTTAGAAAAGTTGGCAAAGGATACAAAGGATTGCCCTGTTTATTGTGAGGTAACCGGCACGAATGAACAAGTTCAATCCTTATTAGATACGATCGAATTAGTAAACAAAAAGTCGTCAAAACAGTTCGGAGTCAAAATGCGAATGGGCGGCATAAGAGCAGAAATGTTCCCATCAGCAGAGAAAGCAGCCTTCTTGATCCATGAATGTCAAAAGCGAAGTTTATTTATCAAATTCACAGCAGGCCTCCATCATCCGATCCGTCAGTATCGAAAGGAAGTCGAAACAAAGATGCATGGATTTGTGAATGTGTTTACGGCTGCTCTGTTCGCTTATAACCATTGTATTGATGTAAAAATAATTGAAAATATTCTACTTGATGAAGACCCGTCACATTTTTCTTTTACACCGGCAGGTCTAAGCTGGGGAAATATGACCGTTTCTTCAGAAGATATCAATAAAGCACGCAGTCTTTTTGCTCACTCCTACGGGAGCTGCAGCTTTGATGAACCTAGAGAGGAACTTGGCAATCTATCTATCTTTCATGAGGAGGTAACAGAATGAGATATTCATTTATTGATACAAAACAAGATTCGGACTTTCCAATACAAAACTTACCATACGGAATCGTTCAGCCTAGCGGCAGGTCTCCACGTGTCGCTATAGCGATCGGGGATTATGTCCTTGACCTGTCCGTTTTGGACAAGGCCGGTTTGTTAAATGGGACGGGCGCGGAAGGAAAAAATATTTTCAACGCATCATCACTGAATCCCTTTATGGAGCTTGGCCGCCCAGTTTGGAAAAGGGTCAGGGAAAGACTTCAAGACCTGCTGGATCAAGAGACAGCCGATTTAAGAGATAACGAGGAACTTCGATTGAAAGCGTTTTATCCACAAAGTGAAGTTCAAATGATGTTACCGGTTCAAATCGGTGATTATACCGATTTTTATGCATCGAAAGAACACGCAACAAATGTTGGGACGATGTTCCGCGGCAAGGATAATGCCCTTATGCCGAACTGGAAGCATGTTCCGATTGGGTACCATGGCCGCGCAAGCTCGATTGTTCTAAGCGGTACAAACGTTCGTCGTCCGTTAGGGCAGACCAAACCAGTCAATGTGGATGCCCCTGTTTTTGGACCAACGGCTCAGCTTGATTTTGAATTAGAAATGGGATGGTTTATCGGTCCGGGAAATCAGCTTGGACAACCGATTCCGGTTGATAAAGCAGAAGATCAAGTATTCGGCATGGTGCTTGTTAATGATTGGAGTGCCCGTGATATTCAGTCATGGGAATATCAGCCACTTGGTCCTTTCCTAGCGAAAAACTTCGCTACCTCTATTTCACCTTGGGTCGTTTCATTAGAGGCATTAGAGCCGTTCCGTCAGACTGGCCCTGCTCAAGATCCAGAGCCGCTGCCATACTTACAACAAACGGAAAATGGCGCTTTTAATATTAATCTGGAAGTCTATTTGAAACCAGAAAACGATCAAGAAGAAACGCAAATTACCAAAACCAATTTTAACTATATGTATTGGTCCGTCGCACAGCAGGTGGCCCATCATACCATTACCGGCTGCAATATACGCCCTGGTGATATGCATGCGTCCGGTACAATCAGCGGTTCCGAGCGAAGTGAAAGAGGAAGCATGCTGGAGCTAACTTGGCGGGGTACGGAGCCACTTGTACTGAAAAATGGCGAACAGCGTACTTGGATTGAAGATGGTGATGAACTGATTATTAGAGGATATTGTCAAGGTGACGGATACCGGATCGGTTTTGGTGAAGTCAAAGGAACCGTTTTACCCGCCCTTTCAGAGGCAGACATTTTAGGTGTTGAAAAAATAACCAAATAATTTTAAAGAGAGAGGTGTACAAAATGCCGCACTATATCAAAATGGGCCGCATTCCACATAAACGTCATACACAGTTTCGAAAAGAGGATGGCGGTCTTTATTATGAACAGTTAATGGGAACAAAGGGTTTTTCCGGTATTCAATCATTGATCTATCATGTGAATCAGCCTACCCAAGTGAAAAGGGCAGAAAAAATTTGTGATGTTGTCTATGAATATGAAGAAAAAGGAGCACTGCAGCACCGGCATTTCCTAACAAAGGATATCCAAGCTGGCGGGGATTTTCTTGAAGCACGCCGTATTTATCTAGCCAATGATGATGTGGCGATTGGAGTGGCCCGTCCGAATAAGCAAATGGAGTATTATTACCGTAACGGTGAAGGCGATGAAATGCTGTTTATTCATGAAGGGAATGGAAAAATTGAAAGCATTTTCGGTGAGTTAAGCTTCAGACCAGGAGATTATCTCGTGATTCCGATTGGAACAACCTATCGTGTTGTATTGGAATCGGATGAAGCTCGTATCTTAGTCGTTGAATCAAATTCAGCGATTGTTCCTCCTAAACGCTACAGAAATGAATTTGGTCAGTATCTTGAGAACTCACCATTTTGCGAGCGTGACATCCGAACTCCGGAAAAATTGGAGACAAAGGATGAAAAAGGTGAATATGAGGTACGAGTACGGGCACAAGGAATGATTACTTCTTATACGTATGATTTCCATCCACTTGATGCAGTTGGCTGGGACGGATGTCTTTATCCATATGCCTTTAGTATTCACGATTTCGAGCCGATCACTGGACGTGTTCATCAGCCGCCTCCAGTACATCAAACGTTTGAGGGCTACAACTATGTGATTTGTTCCTTTGTACCAAGGCTGTATGATTATCATCCAGAGGCCATTCCTGCACCATATGTACACAGCAACGTAGAAAGCGATGAAGTCCTTTATTATGCGGATGGAGACTTTATGAGCCGCCGCGGAATTGAGGAAGGTTCCATTACCCTTCATCCAAGCGGTTTGCCACATGGTCCTCATCCAGGCAAAATTGAAGAAAGCATTGGTAAGAAGGAAACACGTGAGCTTGCTGTGATGATCGATACCTTCCGTCCTCTTCGTGTTGTAAAAGAAGCCCATATAATAGAAGATAGTCGGTATATGAGCAGTTGGATGCCTTCTTAATATCCCTTAACAAAATGAAGTTAGATTTCCTTTTATCCTATAAAAGCGAGGCTGGAATAGATGAAGCAAACATATAACTCTTTTATTGATGCAGTAAAAGATATCTATGATGGAGCAACCATCATGGTTGGCGGTTTTGGATTATGTGGTATTCCTGAAAATCTAATTGTGGCTCTTAGTAAGACCGGCGTAAAAGACTTAACCGTCATCTCGAATAACTGCGGTGTAGATGATTGGGGTTTAGGTATTCTTTTAAAAAATAAACAAATCAAGAAAATGATAAGCTCTTATGTCGGCGAAAATAAAGAATTTGAAAGACAATACCTTTCAGGCGAAATTGAAGTTGAGCTAATCCCCCAAGGTACATTAGCGGAAAAAATTCGGGCAGGCGGCGCCGGCATCCCTGCCTTCTATACCCCAGCAGGTGTTGGCACCCCTATCGCAGAGGGAAAAGAAGTCCGTATATTCGGCGGGAAAGAATATATCCTGGAAACAGCTTTAACCGCTGATTTTAGTTTAGTCAGTGCGTTAAAAGCAGATGCAATGGGAAATCTCGTCTATAATAAAACGGCACAAAATTTCAACCCTAATGTCGCTACAGCTGGGAAAATTACGATTGCAGAGGTAGAAGAAATTGGCGCAATCGACCCTGCCCAGGTTCATACTCCAGGTATTTATGTCCAACGATTAATTGTTGGACATAAAGAGAAACGAATTGAAAAACGTACTGTACAAAAGGTGGTGTGAGAAAATGGGGGCACAATTGGTAACAGAGCAGAACGTGAGAGAAAAGATTGCCAAAAGAGCAGAAAAAGAAATTGAATCAGGTAATTATGTTAATTTAGGGATTGGCATGCCAACACTGATTGCCAATTATATTAGCGAGGATAAACAAGTTGTCCTCCAATCCGAGAACGGTTTGCTGGGGATAGGTGCTTATCCGGAAGAAACTGAGGTTGATCCAGATTTAATTAATGCCGGAAAAGAAACGATTACGGTAATAAATGGAGCTTCCTATTTTTCGAGTGCTGATTCCTTTGCGATGATCCGGGGCGGACATATTGATGTTGCTATTCTTGGAGGTATGGAAGTTTCCGAGACAGGTGATCTGGCCAATTGGATGATTCCAGGTAAAATGGTAAAAGGAATGGGCGGCGCAATGGATCTTGTCCATGGTGCTAAAAAGACCATTGTCATTATGGAGCATACCAATAAAAAAGGACAGACGAAGATCTTAAAAGCTTGCACCCTCCCTCTTACCGGTAAAGGGGTTGTCAACCGTATTATCACAGACCGGGCTGTGATGGATGTGACAGAGGATGGCTTGAGATTAGTAGAAGTAGCCAAAGGTTATACAATCGAGGATATTCAAGCCGTGACAGAAGCTCAGCTGATTGTTGATTCTAATGTGAAATTAGAAGCCTATTAATGATAGACAAATAAAAGGACATTACCTATTTTATCTAATGAATAGGTAATGTCCTTAATTTAATCCCTTCTAGTCTACAAATCTTCTACTACAATATAATTCATTTTAACTGGTCCATGGACACCGACAACAAGGTTGAGCTCAATATCTGCTGAATTACTTGGACCGGTAATATAGTTAATACAGGATGGAACCTGTTCACCGTTCTTGATCTTTTCACGTAATATTTTGGCGGCTTGAGTCATACGCGGAACAATCGTGCTTTTTGGAACAATCACAATCGAGTTTGTTGGCAGGAAGCTGATGGTTCTTCCTCTATCCTTGCTGCTGTATAGAACAACCGTGCCTGATTCAGCCAATGTGATTTCACTAATCGTTATTCCAACATTCGCTTTCTCCGCTTTCACAATGTTGTCTTTCCCTAACGCAGAATTCCATTCGAATACTTCAACATCTGCTTTCGGGAGATCTTCTTTTAATAGCTTTCCAAGTCCAAATTCCTCAAATCGCTTATCCTTCCATGTCACAATAGGCCCTCCGCCAACTGCTTCAACCGAGTTTGCTAGTATTTCCGGTAATTCTTCTTTTGTCGTAAGAACTAGTTTCGTATGAACCTTTGTACATTGAAGCTTTAACACTTCTAACAATTCATCTTTAGTAGCTCCCTTTAATACCTCTTCTTGCGGATTGTAAGTCCATTTAGGTCTTTTCACATGCGTTACTCTTTCACGGCCAAGCTGGTTTGCAATATCACCTAGAAAAGCCTCTCGATTTTTAATAGTTCCCTGCATTATTCTTTTCCTCCTTTTGGCCGGTTTTTAAACCAATCCCGGAAGCGTTCTTTATTTGGCGCTGGAAGATCGCGAATATCTGTCCATTCCTTTAAAAGTCCGACACCTTTCGTAATGTGGTCATCGGTAGACAGCGGCTTAGTAAGCGCCGGTGCCATTTTTGAAGCCATTTTATATAGAGTTGGGGAAGACGTTCCCATACCGATTGTCTTCATTAGTATTTTTTCAGAAAAAGGTGCCTTCCCTTCCTTTTCAACAATCACTTGTCTATGCTTCAAAATCAGTTCATGTAGCGGTATCTTTACCGGACATGCGTCCGTACAGGCTGAACATAAGGTGGAGGCATACGGTAATTCTTTATAATCATCATACCCTCCGAGAAGTGGTGTTAAGACAACTCCAATTGGTCCAGGATAAATGGAACCATAGGAATGACCGCCAACATGTCTATAGACCGGGCACACATTTATACATGCCGCACAACGAATGCATTGTAGAGCGGATTGAAATTCAGTTCCTAGGATGTTTGAACGGCCATTGTCAACGATAACTAGATGAAACTCTTCAGGACCATCCACATCGCCTTCATCACGTGGACCGGTTAATGTCGTAATATAGCTTGTTAATTTTTGACCGACAGCACTTCGTGTAAGCATGCCGACCAATACTTCCATTTCTTCGAAGGTTGGGACGATACGCTCCATCCCCATGACAACGACCTGTGTTTTAGGCAGGGCTGCAACAAGGTCAGCATTTCCTTCATTTGTTACAAGCGTAATCGATCCTGTTTCAGCCACGGCAAAGTTACAGCCTGTTATCCCAAGATCCGCAGTCAAATAGTCTTGACGTAAGGTTTGACGGGCAAACAAGGCCAGCTCTTCAGGCTTTTCAGTATTTTTGTAGTCTAGTTTTTCCGCAAATACATCCCTTATTTGCTCTTTATTTTTATGTAATGCAGGAACAACGATATGTGAAGGTGGATCATGGTCGTCTAATTGTAAAATATACTCTCCTAAATCCGTTTCAATCACTTCACAGCCGATTGCTTCCAGCTTTTCATTTAGACTGATTTCCTCTGTCACCATTGATTTTGCTTTGACAACTTTTTTGGCTTGATTCTTTTTGGCAATGTCCGTAATGTATTGGCCAGCTTCTTCAGCTGTTTTAGCAAAAAAGACATGACCGCCTCTTTTTGCCACATTTTCACTTAACTCATATAAGTAGTAATCAAGATTTTCGAGTACATGCTTTCGAATTTCTTCCCCATGATTACGCCATTCTTCCCAATTTCCCAACTCATCGGTCACCGTTTGTTTTCTGCCTTGGATGGTCTCTTGGGCACTGGCAACGGCCCCTCTCATAAAGGAGTCTTGGATTTGATTTTTAACACGAACCTTAAATTTCTCTGAGCTCGTTTTCATTGACATATGTTTTCCCCCCTCTTAACCTATGCGCGGCTATTTAACACTTCTGCTATATGCATAACTTTGATTGGCTTTCCTTGTCTTGTGATTCGCCCCCCAATGTTCATCAAGCATGACGCATCTGCACCAATTAAATAGTCCGCACCCGTTTCTTCCACATGCTGTACTTTCTCGTTAACCATTTGCTCAGAAATTTGCCCCATTTTAACGGAGAACGTTCCGCCAAAACCACAGCAATTTTCTTTTCCTGGGAGCTCTATATATTCCAATCCCTTTACATTTTTTAATAATGTGATAGGCGCTTCCCTTACCCCAAGCAGCCTTGTCATATGGCAAGAGGTATGATAGGTAACCTTGCCGGGAAATGTCGCCCCAACATCTTCAATTTTTAGCACATCAACGATAAATTCAGTTAATTCATAGGTTTTCGCCGCGAGCTCCTGCGCCTTTGGTCCATAAACAGGATCGTCTTTAAAGATATGCTGATATTCATGGAACATGTATGCGCAGGAGCCAGACGGACTGACTACATATTCAGCATGTTGGAATGTATCTATCATTTGTTTCATAGCTGGCTTCGCTTCCTCTACATACCCGCTATTGTAGGTTGGCTGCCCACAGCATACTTGCGATTCAGGAAAATCAATTTCACAGCCAAGCCGTTCTAGCAATTCAACTGTTGCCTTCCCTACATCACTTTTAAACATATCCACTAGACATGTCGCAAATAGAGTTACTTTCATTTCGTCCATCCCTCTCCCAGTAAAAATAAATCATGTAATTATTATATTTATCTAAATTGAAAAAAAATTAATAAACTTACTTTACTACCAATTTTCCGGCTGGTCAACAGGTCATCTGATGACTAGGTTATAAAAAATACAGTTAAACACTATTATAATGCTATAAATATTTTAAATAAAGAAAGTGTTTTCATCATTTTTCCTAATTGAGGAGCTTTTTTTTAAAAAAGCCCCTAGTCCCTTAATCCTGTGAAACATCACTTTCTTCAAAAAACTCCTGTAATATTTTTTCTACATTGTTCAAATGGGTAAGCATTGCTTTTCTGGCCTTTTCACCATTCTGTTCCAGTACGGCATGATAAATTTCAACATGCTCCTCATAGAGCTTCTCGGTTGTTGTCCATTTCGAAAACAGCAATAATCGCCGTGTTTCTTTCATCGTTTCCTGCATAAGGTCAGAAACATGAAGCAATAAATGGGATACGAGTGGATTTTGAGTAGAAGCTGCTAAGGCCAAATGAAAATCCATATCAGATTTCTCCCCTAATTCCTTATTTCCACAGGATACCTTCATCTCGTCTAATGCCGCTTTCATCTTTTCTAAACTTTCCTCATTACGTTTACTTGCAGCTACAGCAGCTGCTCCCACTTCAATAATTTTTCTTACCTCAAGAAGATTTTTCACGTCTTCCTTATTCATCAGCATGGCGGTTGAGAGCGGAAACGTAATATTTTCCGCATCAAATTGCTTCACATATGTACCTTCACCCTGCTTCATTTCAATTAAACCCATTGCTTTTAAGGCTGACAAGGCCTCCCGAATCGCCGATCGTCCGACTGAAAAATTTTCTGCTAATTGCTCTACCGAATTTAATTTATCTCCTGGTTTAAGTTGACCATTGCGAATTGCTTCATGAAGGGCTTCTGCCACTTCTTCGTATATCCTTTTGGGCTTAATTTGTTTATATTTCACTTTTTCCGCCTCACAATCCTCAATTACAGTTCATATAGTAAAATTATAATGTTTTTTTAGTCCATTACACAAATAAATATAAATCACTCTATCTTAAATAAAATTCATAAATTTTTCACAAACCTATTGTTTTTTTCAAAATTCACAATTATAATTCAGTCTATCAAAGTCATCCAGTCATCAGATGACCTTACTATTACATCTTTGAAAAATCGAAAAATGAAAACGATATCTATTTAAAAGGGGGGATTCATTCCTATTTGCATTAGAGGAATACATAGGGAATATTAATAGATTGATTAATTAATTGGAGGGTATAAGTATGACATTTACTCAAAATTTTACTATAGTTGGAGATAATTTAGCTCTAACAGCCTTAGTAGCATTTATCCCAATCTTATATTTTTTCTGGGCACTTGCAATTAAACGGTTGAAGGGACATATAGCAGGATTAACGACACTGGCTCTGGCTGTTCTCCTTGCCATCATCGCTTTTAAAATGCCTGCTACAATGACCTTTATGTCTGCGTCCCAAGGGGCCGTTTATGGTATTGTACCGATTGGCTGGATCATCGTAACATCCGTTTTTCTTTATAAGCTATCGGTAAAAAGCGGACAGTTCGATATCATACGTAACTCGATCCAAACCATAACAGAAGACCGCCGCTTACAGGCTTTACTCATCGCCTTCTCATTTGGGGCTTTCCTGGAAGGAGCAGCTGGATTTGGGGCACCTGTTGCGATTTCAGCCGCATTACTTGTGGGTCTAGGCTTTAATCCATTATACGCTGCAGGTATTTGTTTATTAGCCAATACAGCACCTGTTGCCTTCGGAGCGATTGGGATTCCGATTACAGCGATGGCAGGTCCTGTAGGTATTGATGCAATGGAAATATCTAAAATGGTTGGACGTCAGCTTCCATTTATTTCTGTTTTTATTCCGCTGTATTTAGTTATTATTATGGCAGGTTTCAAGCGCGCATTGGAAGTTATGCCTGCAATCCTTGTATCAGGACTATCCTTTGCAATTGCACAGTTTTTAAGCTCTAACTTCCTAGGGCCTGAATTACCGGATATTCTATCTGCCTTAGTCTCTTTATTTGCCCTTGCTATTTTCTTAAAATTCTGGAAACCGAAAACGATATTCCGATTTAAAGGTGAAGCTGAAATCGCTGCCGCTTCTGCTGCAAAAAAGCCCAAAAATGAAAACGTTCACTATTCAGGTGGTCAAGTATTCAGAGCATGGTCTCCATTCTTAGTATTAACAGCCTTTATTTCTTTCTGGGGTATCCCAGTCATCAAATCAGCGTTAACAGGACATTATGAAGGAAGCAATGCCATTCTAAAAGGTGTTAATTCTATTGGGCATGTGCTTACCTATTCACCGGAAGTGCCATTCCTGCATAATAAAATTATGAATGATGCAGGTGAAGCGATTGCCGCCGTTTACAAGCTTGAGCTATTGGGGACAGCTGGGACTGCTATTTTAATTGCTTGTATTATCACCAAATATATTACTGGTTTATCTTGGAAGGATTGGTCATCAACATTTAGTGAAACGTTAAATGAATTAAAGCTGCCCATTTTAACCATTGGTTCAGTTGTGGCATTCGCCTATGTAGCTAACGCCTCAGGTATGACACACGCTCTTGGAATGATCATTGCAAAAACGGGTTCACTATTCCCATTCTTCTCTCCATTCCTTGGCTGGCTCGGTGTCTTTATTACAGGATCGGATACATCTGCCAACCTGCTGTTTGGAAACCTACAAAAGATATCGGCCATGCAAGTTGGAATGGATCCGCTGCTTGCTGTCGCTGCTAACTCCTCAGGTGGTGTTACCGGGAAAATGATCTCCCCACAATCCATTGCCGTTGCGTGTGCAGCTGTTGGACTAGCAGGTAAAGAATCTGAGTTACTTCGTTTCACATTAAAGCATAGCTTCTTCCTTGTCATTTTGGTTGGAATTTTGACCTACTTGCAAAGCACCGTCTTGTCTTGGATGATACCTTAAACAGGAATAAAATCTTCCTATTATATAGCTATAGAAAACAAGCGATGATTCCTTTGATTTTATCCGAGGAAGTCATCGCTTTTTTTATTAAATATACCGTTGGTAGTCGAGTTGGTCTTCCTATACACTCCACTGGATTCATTTGAAATCCTCGTAAGATATCTCAAAATCGTGACATAAGTCACATATTCTAAATAGAAATAGTAATAATATAAAACTTGAATAATAGCTAAGTCTAACGATTTTACTGCCAATTAGTTACACTTTAGGAACTTAATAGAAGGAACGGTGTAAATGTATGTTCTCTAGGAAATCCCGCCTTTACGAAATAGAAAAAGAAAAAATAGAGTTACAGGAAAAGATTGACCAATTGTTTTCGGAGTTTAAAGATAAAGAATCCTTTTTTCAATCCTTCCTGGATCGTTTTAATCAAGAATTAACTCAAACCATCGAACAGCATGAAATTGTTAATAGCCAGCATTACACCATGGCCGATTTAGTAAAGGAAATAAAAGGTCATTTCGAGAAAGTAGATGATTTAAGCCACTCCTCCTTTGGAAACTCTAAAGAACTTCAACAAAAGGGAGAAAGTTTAATTTTATCAGCGAAGGATATGGTGATTAAATCTGACGAAGGAAGAGATTCTGTTAATAAGGTTGAGCAGTTGATTATCCAACTAGGTAAGAAACTGGATGAAACTTATAACAAAATGAGCCAATTAAATGATCGTTCAAAGGAAATTGAACTAATCGTTAAGACGATTAAGGAGATTGCCGACCAAACAAATTTATTAGCCCTAAATGCTTCTATAGAAGCCGCGAGGGCAGGAGACCAAGGAAAAGGCTTTGCTGTTGTTGCTGAGGAAGTTCGAAAACTTGCAGAAAGCACGGCCATGAGTACGAGTGATATTAGTCTTTTAACGCAAACCATTCAGCAAGATATTTTTGATACCCTGCAATCCACTAATTTAAGTACCGAATTAGTTAGAGAAGGAATGGATTTAAGCAAGGACACCTCAAATAAAATTGATTTTATTTCCTCGGTTATCCATCATGTTGAAAATGAAGTAACAACGGTCATACATACAATTGAGGAACAAAAGGAATATTCACAGGAAGTCATGCACGAAATCTCAAAAACGAAGTCTATTTTTGAAACGGCAAATGAGTTGATATTACAGCATATTAAGGATGCCAATATTGTTGACGTGAAATTAGAAGAAACAATTAAACAAGTTACCAATTTTGAGGGGAAAATATAATAAGCTAAGATCTAATTTCAGAGAGCTCTTGGTTTAATCTTGTTGCAGGTACTCTATTATTAATAAATTTGAAATATAAATAAAAAGCTGCCTCAACGAAGAGAAGCAGCTTTTATATTTCGGCAAGTCATTTAAAAGGCTTTTCAGCAGATCTTTACGTAAAGCTTACCTTCATGCCGTACTCTTCTGCTTAAGTAATAGCCAGATCCTTAAAGTTATTCTATACGATTTAGAACGAGTTCGTAACCGCTTCCCTCTGATTCAATTAATCTTTTGATTCTTTTGATTGAAGTCGATGAGGCTCCGGTCTCGATTTGAATGTCCATATAGGTATCTCCATCCCTTACCAGCCTTGCTACCTCAAGCCTTTGACTAAAGGATTTCAATTCATTCATCGTACACAGATCATCCAAAAACTCCATACATTCTTGTTTATTTTCTAAAGAAAGAATCGCTCGAAATAATTGCTTAACTATTTCTGGTGAAAATTCTTTGATATCCATTTCTAGCCCCCGCTGACTTTTATGATTAAGACCCTATTATTTTTTATAGATAAATAAATTGTGAGAATAATTCTCATTAATAAACATTACTAGTATAAAAAATATTTTGCAATATATCAATTTTTTCTATAGAATATCATTCTTTTCTCCTATTACACAGGGGAAGGGGCACCCATTGACTAATCGGGCAGCCCCTCTATATTTCTATTTATCTATTACATTTCCTATCGACGGATATCCCACTTTGGACGATCGGTTGAGGAGAAGAAGCTATTTCTTACTTTTCTACTATTCAAGCTCTTTTCACACATCCTATTTGCTGCTTCAACAGTTGTCATATTTTCTTTCTCTGATTGCTCAAGAACCTCAAGAATTGAACGATAGATATTTTTTGTTTTACTTAATACTCGCTCCTTATTTGGTCCGTATAATTCATCCGCCACTTGGATCACACCGCCACTATTGACAATATAATCAGGTGCGTAGAGAATGCCTTTTTCTTTTAACACTTTCGCATGACTTTCATGAAGAAGTTGGTTATTAGCAGCCCCTACAATTCCCTTGACCTTTAATTGGTCAATCGTTTGGTCATTAATAATACCTCCAATGGCACATGGAACGAAGATGTCTCCGTCAACACCATATATTTCATTTCCTTTAACAGCCGTTACCTTTCCACCCATTTGCTTACCCTTTTCGACTAAGGAATGGATCGCGTCTTCGGAAATATCTGTTACATATAAGTCTGCTCCATTTTCCAGTAAATGTTCAGCTACTTTATAGCCTACTTTTCCTAATCCCTGAATCGCAAATATCCTTCCAGTTAATTCCTCATGTCCCCAAAGGGTCTTCGCCACCGCTTGAATGCTGTATAATACACCTAGTGCTGTCGGAATTGATGTTTCACCGCCACCACCATACTCTTCAGGTAATCCAGCGATGCAATTTGTTTCTTTATGGGCATGAACGAAATCGTCAAGAACGGTCCCCATATCCGTACCAGTATAAAAGCGTCCTTTAAGAGAATCGATAAATTGTCCATAAGCTCGGAATAATTCAGGTGTTTTGTCCTTCAGAGGATCACCGATAATGACACCTTTTCCTCCGCCAAAATCATTCCCTGCAGCAGCATTTTTGTAGGTCATGCCTTTTGATAAGCGCAAAGCATCCTCCAATGCTTCTTCAAACGTATCGTATGGTCTCATTCTTGTTCCACCTAATGCTGGTCCAAGGGTTGTATCATGAATGGCAATAATCGCTTTTAGTCCTGTCGCCGGATCATTACAGAATAATACTTGTTCATGCTCTTGAATTTTCGTGAAAAGGTCGAATGATTGGATTAATTGCCCAGATTTTTGTTCATTTGAATATGTTAATGCCATTTTGAATTCCTCCTAGAATGTTTGTAAGTTAGTGATTAACCTTCAAGTGCTTGTCTTGTTACTTCAATGGATTCTTCCTTCGTTTCTTTTTCCTCTTCCTGTAAAGGTGTTAAACCAATTCCGGTGTAACCATAAATAATTGCGATAATCGGATTGATCATACTAATAAAAACAAATGGAGCATACTCCATGCCGATATTTAAAGTGGACATGATAAAGGCCCCTGTTACCCCCCATGGCACTATAGGATGAATAATGGTTCCTGCATCCTCTAATGTTCTCGATAGATTTTTCGGATGAAGCTTCACCTTTTGATAGGCCGTTTCAAATAACTGCCCCGGTAATAGAATGGACAAATATTGCTCACCGACTGTCAAGTTAATGCCAAGACAAGAGACAACCGTTGATGCAATAACATTCCCCCTGCTCTTCAAGATATTTTGAATCCCTTCAATGATGGAGCGGGCGATTCCTATGTGTTGAATCATTCCTCCAAAGGCGAGCGCGATTAATATAAGTGAAACCCCAAATAACGTACTGCTCAATCCGCCAAGCGAAAGCAGGCTGTCAATGGCTTCCACACCAGTGTTTGCCGTATAGCCGTTATGCGCTGTTGACATAATCGTTCCAATCCCAACATTCGGAACCGTATAGAAGGTTGTTAAGATAGCTGTTATTAAACCAATCACCATTGCCGGAATAGGGCTTACACGTTTGAATGCCAGTATGATGATTAACAACGGTGAAAGAAGTGTTACCGGTGTAATCATAAACTCATCATTGAGCACCCGGATGAGAGTATTAATTTGGCTGCTGTCTGCCCTCCCCTTGTCCATCAATAGACCAATAACTGTAAAAGCCGCCAATGTAAGGAGAAAACTCGGAATGGTTGTCCATAGCATATGTTTTATATGATCAAAGATATTGACCTTGGCCGTTGCCGATGCCAGATTCGTCGTATCTGATAACGGGGAGATTTTATCGCCGAAAATCGCTCCGCAGACAATGGCCCCGGCTGTCATGGCTGGAGAAATGCCTAAACCGAAAGCAACCCCCATTAAAGAAACCCCAATCGTACCAATAGCACTCCATGAACTTCCGCAGACAACCGAGACAATCGCGCAAATGATTACGGCTGACATTAAGAAGAACTCAGCTGATAAAGTATGCAAACCATAATACGTAATGGTAGGAACTGTTCCATTCAGAACCCATACTCCGATTAAAATTCCAATTAAACATAGAATTAAGATCGAAGGAATCCCTTGTGCAATCCCTTTCGCCATGGCACTCTCCAGTTCTTTCCATTTATACCCTATTGCAAGTCCATAACAAGCAACAAAAATCGTTGCAATGACAATCGGGATCTGTGGTGCGACATCATAATACAGGATACTCGTACCTAAAAATGTAATAACAATTAGTACAATTCCTATCGAGGCTAAAAATGAAGGTTTTTTCATGTATCTTCTCCTTTATCTTCTTTTATGAAGACGGGTCTCATTAAAAAGGAAAGCACCAGTCGTTCATCCTGATCCAATTCAAACATTTCAATCTATTTATTGAAACTTCTATTATTTATTGATATTTTATATATAGGTAATTGTTTATTTTTGTTGCCACCTACTTTTTCTAGGTGGTTTTTTATGTCTTTATATTTTGGAAAAAGCTTACTAGTTTTAAAGTGAAATTGTCCAATCTTCATGACAAGGGGGAGCCTTTATTTCTAGGCTGAACCATTTTATATAGTTGGTTTTGCATGTTGATAGCCGAATCCGCTTTCATTTTCGAAAATGAGTAATACATGGACATCCTCCTTTAGATGTTGAAAACATTTCAGGATTACTGCGTGATTGTTTTTTTTTGATACGAATCAACTGTTGCACTGTTAAATTAAATTGATTACCAATTCAGATTATTACGAACATTTTGAATTATTTAATTACCACTGTCATTATAGTAATTAAATCATTATGACGCAAAAATATTCATTAAAACGATAGTGCGTTAGTGAGTTAAAGTGTCTATTTGCACATCTTATCAACGTCACAAATAAAAAGATGACCTAGTATATACGAGGTCATCTTTTTTATTTCGATATCTTGTCCCTAAGGTCCCTGCTATATAGACACATGTAATATAATCAGCTTTATAAATGCCCCACACCTAAACAAGGCAGCTTTACATTCAATACACACTAGCAAGGCCTTTAAAAAGCTCGACAGCCGTTTCAATAATGTCATCCTTAAAATCATATTCATAGGTATGAATGGGTGGATGCTCAAATCCGTTTCCAATGTAGATCATAGCGCCTTTTGTTACCTTTGTATAATGACCGAAGTCTTCGGAAGCGCGCCATGCCTCCTTCATTTCCACAAGCTCCATTCCCTTCTCCTTGCAAACGGCACGAACCCTGTCATTGCTCTCTTTATAGTTGTAGGTTTCCGGAAATTCATCGTTATACGTAAAGCTTACCTTCATACCATACTCTTCTGCTTGAGCATTAGCTAAATCCTCAAGGTTTCTCTGAAGCTTGTCTAATTCCTCTTCATAATAGGCACGAATCGTCAACAACAGGTCGCCCTTGCTTGCAGACATCCCAAAGGCTCTTTCACCGACATCAATTTGAACAACCGTACATAGGACAAGTCCTTTGTTATTGTCCGAAGAGGTGAATTCAGGAATCGCATGAATCAATTTGGCAATCGCGTAAGAAGGGTTAACACCCGTTTCAGGCTGGCTGGCATGTGCCGGAGATCCCTCAAAGTGAATCGTCATACCCTTTGATGCAAATTGACAGGTGCCATCGATAACGTTGACAGATTTGAAAGCCATACCACTCATGTTATGGTAAGCGAAAATTTCTTCAATCTTATTTTCCTCGATAAAGCTGACACATTCTACAGCACCATCTCCTGTTTCCTCGGCGTGCTGGAAAAGGAAGAAGATGTTTTTATCAGTACCCTTTTGATCAACCTCAAGCGCAAAGCCGGCAAGGGAAGCAGAATGTCCGTCATGTCCACATTTATGTGCTTTCCCAGGGAACTGTGAACCGTATGGAAGCTCAATGCCTTCATCCATCGGAAGCGCATCGAAGTCAGCACGGAACGCGATATTCTGTTTGCCTTCACCTGCGCGGTATGCTGCATAAAACCATTTATCATGTTCAATGATTTCCAGCTTTGTGTGTTTTTTTAGGAAGTCGATTAAATACTGCTTTGTCCATGCCTCCTCGTTAGAGAGTTCTGGATGCTGATGTAATTCATGACGCAGTTGTTTGACTAATTTGAGATTTTCACTTTCCAATGTTACTATCTCCAATCTCGAAATGATATTCGTATTCTTTCTTTATATTCAATATACACCTTGTATAATTAGGTTACTATACTGGGAACATTGTAATCTTTTGGATTTTTGAAGTATCGACCCTTTTCTATATGACTATTTAGCTCCTATATTATTCATTATTGATTTTCGTGTAGGTATGACAATTCATAAGCGGAGAATTTCCGGATAATCTCTAAAGAAGAGGCTTAAAAATAAGATATAAACGGAGAAAATCCGATTAGCTGCTCTAAATAAGATAAAATCCAAAGATTTGGATCATATAGACGGAAAAACATCCTTTATTTTTAGGGGAATATCTATATTTCCCAGTCTAGGCGGAATTTTTCCGCTTATTTTTCAAACACAGTGATTGACCCTACCGTTATAACAAAGGTTAATAGAAATAAAAAACCATCGGGTCCACACATTGAAAGTGAACCAGATGGTATGTTATCCTTCAGAACTAAATTGAGGCAGATCCTTCTCCATGCACTTGTTTCACCAATGATTTTAGGTCCTGTGCTAGTGTTTCAAGGCTTACGGTCATCGTTTTAAGTGATTCGGCTTGAGAAAATTGTTGTTCAGCTGTTTTTACGATGCTGTTTCCAACATTTACTGAATGCAGGGATGCCTGCTTGATTTGTTCCATTGTTTTAACAACATGATCAGAGCCCGATGCCAGCTGTTCGGTTACAGCTGAGACGTCGACGATTTGTACTTCGGCAGCTTTTGTTGCTTCTACGATATGTTCAAAAGCATCACCGCATTTTTCGAATAAAGGCAGACCTTTTTTCACATTCTTAGAAGCCTTATCAATAGTGTTTACGGCTGCAGCTGTATCATGCTGGATTTCCTGTATCAGCACAGAAATCTTCTTTGCCGAGCTGCTTGACTCACCGGCAAGCTTTCTCACTTCTTCAGCCACAACAGCGAAGCCTTTTCCGGATTCACCTGCCCTTGCCGCTTCAATCGCAGCATTTAAAGCCAACAGATTGGTTTGCTCTGAAATGCCGGTAATAACAGCCAATATTTCATTAATTTCCGTGGATCTTTTTTCCAGCTGATTAATGACAGTCGCTACATCAAACACGTTTTTCGAAATTTCCTCAATTTGATCCTGTGCTTTATTCAATTGATCAAAGCCTTCTACCGCTTGGTTGGCCGTGGCGTTTGAGGCCCCTGCAACATGTGAAAAGCTTTCAGCAACCTGTTGAACCCCTGACATTATTTCATCCAGCTGCCCTTTTCCATGTTCAATTTCAGATGTTTGAACCTCAATTGTAGAAGCTGCCTCCTGTACAGACATAAGAATAAGATGGCTTGATTGAGTAGACTTCTCTGCATTTTCCTTTAAGGTCGTAACCGTTTGAATCACACTATCCGAGGCTTTTTCTAGGTTAAAAATAACCTGTGTCAGCAAAGCTTCTTTTTGTTTGTTTTCAAGATTTAATTCGGCTGTATACTTTCGTTTTGAAAGGATATAGAAAATCGTGGCACCTGCTGTAAAAACAAGAAACACTGCATGGATCAGCAATAAGGAAAACGGATAGTCATGCGTGCCGCTAAGCAATACAGGAAATATGAAAAATCCGGCAAAATGGTGAATGGCAAAAATAATGGTACTAATGAGGATTTGGTTAATATCATCCATGAAAGCAATCATGGCAATAACCCAAAAAATCGAAAAATGATATTCAACAAATCCGTTACCCCCGGCGATAATGGAAATACTGCTAAAGGTAAGCGTTAATTGAATAAATAACGGCAAAAGAGGATGCTCCTGTTTTCCCTTGTGCAACAGCAATACAACACCGTACAACAGGATTGGGATTAGCAGAATAATGGTTAGTATGAAAGAATTTGAATACTGAACATGATTCCTCATTGAAAGTACATGATCAAAGGTCCCTGTACCTCTGTGTAACACGTGAACAATGACGTTTATTAACACTGCAGCAAAAGACAAATACAACATATTCTTATTGTTCTGGGCTGTCATAACCCAATCCCCCTAATGATACAATTTTCTATATATTACTATAATTGTATAGGAAAATTGGCTCATATTTTCATGAATTTGCCAATGGTTTGTGAAGGATTTGTGAAGAAGGACCAGGGCGACGGTTCCTTGGTCTAAAAGCTCTGCTTTGTGTCCACTATAGACTTCTTACGAACCATATTAAAACCGGTTCTGACAGATTCCTCCTTTATAGGAACGTGTTTGTCAGAACCGTTAATCTACCTGATTTCCATTAAGTATTTATAATAAGGTGTGTAGGGGTGTCACTAGTAAGGAGCCTGCTGTTTTTTAACATGTCTACCCACTATCTATTTTGTAGCAGGAATCTGTCGTGTGCAAAGTTCCCCTACTCCGCCGCCAGCCTGCCGGATGATTTTCGATTCAGGAGCCATTTTACTGCATACCCGCCGATGGTAAAAAACAGTAGAAATCCCAGCAAAACCATCAAGATAGTCATCATTCTCGATGTGTTGATTCCGCTTGTGATCATTCTTAAAGCCTCGACAGTGTAGGTCATTGGGAAGTATGGTGAAATCGCTCTGAAAAATTCCGGTGATGTTTCAATTGGAAAGGTTCCACCTGACGATGCAAGCTGCAAGATAAACAAGACAAACACAATTGGTGTTGCAATTAACCCAGCTGCAAATGACATTCCATACATGATGCTGAAAAATACGAGTGAGATAAACATATTGCCCAAGTAAAATAATGGCGTGTTAACGGCTTCCATTTCTAATCCATTCACAAGGACTGCTGTTAAAATCACAGCCTGCAGCATAACCAAGATGGCCCCCATTATAAAAGTACCGATATAACTACCCCAAAATTTTGATTTAACCGCCTTAGACAGCTTGACTAATGAAAGAACAAGATTCATTAACATGGCCCCAAGCCATAAAGACAATGAGATGAAATAAGGTGCCAGCCCTTCTCCGTATGTATTCACTTGATTGATGGTCTGATCTTCAATCACTAGCGGGTTTTTGATAAAGTTTGAAATTCCTTCAACTGTAAAAGTTAGGCTGTTATTCATCTCGTTGTAGCCGTCCTCCAAGCCCTCTTTTAAGTCAAGTGCTCCTTGATCCGCAGCTGCCATTCCATCATCAAGGTCGATGGCCCCGTCATGTAATGTATGTAATCCTGAGGACAATTCCCCTGTTTTTACTACAGCTGTCTGCAGCCCTTCAAGTAATTCATTGCTGCCTGTTTGCAGTTCTTCGGCACCGCTAATCAGTTTATCCACTCCCGCCGATGCCTGCTCCTGCGTTTGCGTTAGCGTATCCGTTAGAGTACTCGTTCCATCTGCTACCTGTTTGGCACCTTCGTTTAGTTTTTGTAAATTGACCACTAAATCGCCGGTGCTCGTGGCTGCGTTCCTTAGATTCCCTTCCAGATTTTGATTCGTAAGATTCGTGGCAAGCTGCTCTAATATTCCACGTGCCTGCGCAATGCTTGCTGGATCATTAGACGTCGCTAAAAGAGTCGAGGCCTGACTGATTGCACCTGTGATGCCGCCAATGCTGTCAGCCGCAGCCCCTAAGACTTCTGAAAACTTCGCTTCCTCAAGTTTAGAAGTCATTTGAGCAAGTCCATCCGATACCGATGTGGCACCCGTGGATAATGCAGTAATATCACCGGTGCTTTGGGTTAATCCGCTTTTGAATTGATTCAGTCCACCTAGTAAGGAACCCACTCCCGTTGACAACTGTGCCTGTCCCCCAGCAGCATTCTCCAGTCCTTCCTTCAGCTGGTCTGAACCGGAAGCTGCAGTATCTAATCCCGATGACAACTGCTTGGAACCATTGGCTAGTGCGCTTGTCCCCTCCTGAAGCTTACCGGCACCAGTACTCGCTTCTCCAAGAGAATCTCGTATTGTATAAAGATTGTTGGCTAAAGCCTTAGTTGTTTCCTTTTGAATATTGGAGGACACCTCTGCCTTAATATTCTCAGCAGCCCGTTCCGACACTTGGGCAAATACATAGTTTTTCCCTTTGTTTGCTTCATAAATAATCGTCGGTTTTTCAAACTTTCCATAGTTTGACTCTGCAATTTTTTTTGAAAAATTCTCAGGAATCACAATTAGTGCATAGTATTTAGTGCCTTCTATTCCCTTTTGCGCTTCTTCGTAGCTGACAAAATGCCAGCCAATGCTTTTGTTATCCTTCAGGTTTTCTTGGATATCCTTACCAAGATGAAATTCATTCCCATTCTTCACCACCGCCTTATCCTTGTTCACAAATGCAACAGGCACCCGGTCAAAATGTCCATAAGGATCCCAAAACGAGCTTAGATAAATACCTGAATACAGGAGCGGTACGAACAGAATTGCGATGATGGCAATGATCATCAGTCTTTTTATCGACCTCTGATTCGGCTTTATTTCCTCATCCATCGATGCTCACCTCTTAACGGAGTTATATATGTATATTCTCCCTGTTAGGAGAGGATTATTCTAGTTTCGAGATAGAGGAGAGCAGGGATGAGAAATCCCTAAATACCAATTTAGATAAAAAACACAAAGTGTGGTGTGACGCTCACCCCATGCTCTATTGAGAATATTTGTAAGGACATGGAACAACATTTAACATAAAAACATATATTGAAACTAGGTCGTACACAAAACAAAAAAGACCGCGGCTTAAGCTCGTACGGTCAAAAAACAAGACTAATGGTAATTGAGAAATCCATCTTCGTATGCACACGCAAGGTGGATTATTCTTTTATGCTTATTTGGTCTACACAAGCGAGACGTCACATCCCTGCCAATTTTTTTGTTAAAGCTTAGCCTAAACATGGGTATTACTTTATTTAAGAGTATCATCATGGTACTACGGTAATTGTATCGTTTTAATATGCTCTATATTTAGATACACCATTTCCCTTTCAGCTGTTATCAGAGCCACTTTGTTATTTCGAACCTTTTGGAGTAAGCCGATTTGATCAGGATTTTCTCCCCCATCGATAATCACTAGTTGATTTTCAAATTTCTTCAACTGCTCATCAAAGGACCTTGCCAATGGAATAGAAATGGGCTTAAGGGGTAGATTTTCATTGTTTAAAGAATACGGTGTGGCATTTGGGGGATATGGAATAAGCCATTTGACGTGTTTCATTGCAATAAACATGGTTTTGTACACAGGGGAGTGAAAGACAAAATAGTCGTTCATAATGCTGGTTAAATAGCCATGAATGGATTTATTTCCTGTTACGTACACCTGGACAAACAAACCCTTTGCAATCATCAATACCTTTCGAAAGGATATAAGTTCCGTTTCGATTGGTCTTTCTGATGGTGGATGATAAGTAAAGCCTTCATTGTCTTTACTAGTTTCTTTCAATTTTTGAATGTGTACTAAAGGTATATAAAGAAAATGTTGGTCTTTTTCATCATACATGACGATAATATCCAATCCACTATCTAATAGAGTTCCTCGAAGAAAAATATCTCTGGACATTTCCACCTCAATATTTTTTCCTATTAAATCTACAAAATCTACAAGCATTTTCATTCTCCTTCTTTCAAAATCCTACCCTTGAAGAGTGCTGCCAAAAAGCCAATAAACCCAATAATAAAGAATAACTAAGGTGAATAATGTTGCTGGCGGTATTACAACTATTGTGACTTTTATATAGTCCAGCCAGCTAAGCATGACTTTCCCTTTTCTGATGATGTGCATCCACATTAGTGTAGCAAGCGTTCCCATTGGAAGTAATAATGAGCCCATGTCGCTGCCAATTACGTTCGCAAGATAAGCTATTTTCAATTCAAGTAGACTCAAATCCATATTCATTAAGGTGAGTGTACCAACCATGAGGGCCGGGTGATTATTAAAGATATTGGAGAGGACAGTTAGAAGGGTACCCATCATGACACTTGCGTGGAGCAGGCTGCCTGAAACCATTGGCTTCATGAACGTAATCAACCAGTCTGTTAAACCAATGTTATGGAGACCGTAAATGATGGTATACATAGAAAAGGCGAAAATGATAATATACCACGGTGTTTTTTTCAGCATATCTGCAGGAGATTGTTTTAAATAGGCCCATCTCCAGCCTAAAAGAACAAGCGAGCCGATAACCGCCATAAGGGAAACGGGAATGTTGACAAACGAGGCGACAAATAAGCTGCAGCGGACTGCAAATACAAATAGAAGGACGTTTCGCATAAATCGAGATCGAGCTTTTTCCGAAGCATGCTGAATTCCTTTGTTTATTTTAAGCGGGTGGTCTGTTGAACGTGACAAACCTGAAACATTTGTAGGAACTGTTTTGGGTAAAATTTTTCTAAAGCGAAGGTACAAGAGCCAAGTCAGCAGCAGCAATCCAGTTGTTGCAGGCACAAACATCATGGCCGTTTGCAGCCATAAATCCATATGGACAATTTTTAGCGCGATTAAATTGACCATGTTACTTACGCCGATTGGCGCACTTGAAGCCGTTGCAATTAAAGCACCCGACAATAAATACGGGATTTTTTGATGGTTAGGTAAGCCCATATTGTTTAATAACATGACTAGAATAGGAGTTGTGATTAAAATACTTCCATCGTTGTTGAAGAAAAGTGTCATGAGAAAGCACAAAAGATTGACGTACCAGAATAAACGAACCCCTGACCCCTTTGCTCTTTCAGCGAGCTTCTCTGCCATCCAGTTAAAGAAACCAAAGCTTTCTAACACGATCGCCATGACAATGGTGGCCATAATCGTAATGGCTGCACCACTTATGGTGTTTGAAATGATCCCTAGGTCTGATAATGAAACACTTCCAATAAGCACAACAATGATTGCACCTATTGAGGCTGGTATCGCTTCATTCATGCCTTTAGGTCTCCAAAGAATAAAAACCAAAGTAGCCAAAAAAGTGAATATGGTTAGCCAAACGGTTAAATGCTGCATTTTATCCCCTTTCCATCATTAAGTAATTCAGGTTGTTCCTAATATGGCTTTACCTCCATCCGTCCAGCTGTGCTGATGTCCCTCCCTGCCATTTGTCCCTCTAGTGATGTTGTACTATTACTATATGTACCATGTATTGGACATGCTCTGGTTTTGTACCCTTTTTCACAAAATCAAACTAGAGTCTACTTTTCTTTCTTAGTAGAAATATTCATTTGGTTAAGCTGAAATAGAAAAATAATTATTTAATAATTTAAATATTGATAGATTCATCCAATTCAAAATTACATTTTCACATAAACTATTACAAATACTAAAAGGAGGTGATAAATATAAAAAAACAACAAAAAGAGCCTAAGGATTATAATTCGGCTGTAAATGTTGTGTTTTTTATACTATCTGTGATTGTCATTGGCTTTTCTCTATTTTTTGGAAAATAGGTTCTAGCGTACTATTTCTTTAACGTAGATTTTCAAGCTAAGAAAGCTACTTTAAAGAAATAGTATGAAGGATTAAAAGGAGTGAAAAAAGAAGAATGCGGGTACGGTGTCCCTGCAGAAGATCGGAGTGCTGTTAATCATAATCATATCCCTTTCATTAAAATGGAATAAACACAAAAAACAGAGCCTTGCATAATGCATGACTCTATTTTTTGCTGCAAAATCGATCAAGAACTTTGGGACGAGGTGTCTGTCTCTTTGAGGCTGCCTTGTATTTCTTGGTGCCTTGATATGGCAGCATCCATTATGCATCTGAAAATGATTAAAGCATATTCTGGATTCAGATTATGCTCTTCAGAAAGTTTGATTAGTTTATCAAACTTTTCAGACTCTCGCACGGAGTCTTGAGCCATAAGGTTATTAGCAGCCTTATAAATACCTACTTTTTCCGTTAATTCAAACCGTTTAGACAGTAGATTGATTAATTCACTATCAATTTGGTCAATACTAGTTCTTAAATTTTCTAGATTACTATTATTCATAAAATTCCTCCAACTTTGTTTTAATCATTATAACTCCTTTAGAGCAGATATAGATAAAAACACCTCCAAATTGGAGGTGTTTTTATCTATATCTTCAGGTCCAGGGCCATGGGGGCAGGTTCCTTGGCTCTCCCTGTTTAGCCTTTCCGAGGAGGCTCTTGACCTTCAGGTATGAGTGAAAAGTATGCTTCGCCTTCAAGTCGTTTTTGGTGCTCTTTCTTAGCTTGATCGAGAATCTCCGGGTTCTCCATGACCTCTATGGCTGTGCATGCGATGACTTTTCCAGCCTGCAGCATGCCTTTGTGGCCAATGGGCATTGCACCCTGCGAAACGACCTGCCAAGTGTGAAAAGGTGTTCCGAGCGCCCAGCAGGCTGTCATACATTGCATGGTTGGAACGATCCAGCTCACATCTCCCACATCTGTGGAGCCTGACAGCATGATTTCTTTTTTACTAAACGGCGGAATGACATCAGCTATGTGCTTTTCTCTTAATGTTTCCGCCGTATTTTTATCAAATCCTAATAGGGCAGCTTCACGATCTTCGGGAGATAGCGACTCTCTTATTTCCTTCGCGTACTTTTGATCGAACTCGTCATAGGTAGGTACTCCAATGACTGTTAAGTTTTTGTGCATGGTCTCTGCAAGTGTGGTATTGGGAATCAAATCCGAAGCAGCTCCCTCGAAACTTACCTCCACCTTTGTTCCTGTCATCATGGCCGCACCTTTTGCAATGTCATGCACTCTGTTATACAGCTCGATGACTTGCTTCTTTTTCGGCGCACGAATTAAATAGGCGACCACTGCGTGTGCTTGTACAACATTCGGGGAATTTCCGCCTGTATCCGTAATGGCATAATGGACCCTTGCCTCTGGAATCATGTGTTCCCTTAGGTAGTTGACTCCAATATTCATCAGCTCGACCGCATCAAGTGCACTGCGGCCTAAGTGAGGTGCAGCGGCGGCATGTGCACTTTTTCCGTTAAAAATAAATCGTACGGCGTAGTTAGCCAACGTACTGTAGTTCATAATAACCGGCTTCGTTTCCGGGTGCCAGGAAAGGGAGAAATCTACATCATCAAACAAGCCAGCTCGAGCCATATACGCTTTTCCCGAACCGTTTTCCTCAGCCGGACATCCATAATAACGAACCGTTCCTTTCAATCCAGTTTGTTCCATATATTCTTTTACCGCTACTGCTGCGGCAAAAGCTCCTGTTCCCAATAGATTATGTCCGCATCCATGGCCATGACCGCCAGTTGAAATAGGATCATTTTCAGTAAGTCCTTTTTTCTGACTTAAACCAGGTAAAGCGTCGAATTCACCTAAAATTGCCACTACCGGTTTTCCGCTGCCAAAGCTGGCCATAAAGCCAGTTTGAAGTCCGGCAATATTTCTTTCTACCTGAAATCCTTCCCCCTCCAATGCACGATACAAATATTCTGAGGACTGATACTCCTCAAAGTGAATTTCTGGTGTTTCCCATATTTTATCGCTTAGTTGGATAAATGTTTCTCTGCGTTTCTCTATATAGTCTGAAATAAAAGTTTGTATGTTCAAACCGAAACCCCCTCCTTACTTTTAAAGCTGTACATAGCATCACTCTAATCATTAGCTCACGAAGCACTGGCTTCTTCACTCTTTTTAGTAAGTAATTCACCTTTTTCAAAGTTTATCGTTAAAAGAGCAACCGCACATATAAAGGCAAATATTATTAGCATCCAAAATGCGGCATTAAACGAGCCGTTAAATGCTTCAACGATAAATCCAATGGCAAGAGGCGTGATAAAACCAGCAAGCTGCCCGCCTGTGTTAACCAGACCCATACCAGAACCTGCGACAGCGGATGGTAAATTTTTCAATACTAATGCTGGTAGTAAAATAATGATGAACGAAATAATTAGCATAATGACCGTTTGATAAATGATAAAAGAAGTTACAGTTGAGGCAGTAAACATAAGGTAAAGAAGAATGGAAATCAATACACACGCAAAAGCCCCTACAATTTTTTCGCGTCCTTTTGCTAATTTGTCAATCAAATACCCACTTAAATAAATACCTACAAGCTGTGCTACCCCTGGAATCGTTTGCAGCCAACCTAATGAAACTAAATCGAGACCGCGTACATCCACCAAATAGGTAGGAAGCCATGTGGCAAGACCCCAGTTAACCGCGTATAAGGAAAAATAAGCAATAAATAAATTGAGCATCATGGGTGTCTGAAACAGCATTTTAAACGATCCCTTTTTAACCCCATTAGAAACCTGTTTATTTTCCGTATCAGGACTGTTTGGAAGCTTGATCACATACCAATATAAAGCGGCAATAATCGCACCTATGAAACCGATGATGACAAACGTGGTACGCCAGCCAATTGTGGAGAGTAATGTAACAGAAAGTACTGGGATAATAAGTGCAACAATTCCGCCAGATGATAGCATGATAGACATGGCCCCAGCCCGTTTCTCTTTTGGAAACGCTTGTGAGATGATTTTTGAGCTGGCAGGTTGAAATCCTCCCTCTCCAATCCCAAACAAGAAACGTATCACAATCATGGAAACCATTGACCATGCCGCACCAGTTAGACCAGTAAAAATGGACCACATAACGACGGACGTGATCAGAACCTTCCTAGCTCCAAACCGATCAGCAAGCCAACCCCCAGGCAGCTGCATAATTGCATATCCCGCGAAAAAACTACTGAGTAGGAGTCCTGTCGATGAAGCGTTCAGATTCAAGTCTTCCGTAATGTGCAAGACAGCATAATTCATAATATATCGATCCAAATTCCCTAATGCCCAGCCTAAAAAAAGTAAAGCTAAAAACCAATTTCTTCTGCGTGATGACACCAATTCTACCATCTCCCTTATTTCATCTTTTAGTGTTGCATACGACTATAAGATAAAAGCTAGTTTCTTTCATAAACTTCAACAGAATTCCCCAGCTATTTTCCCCTAAAAAGTAATGTTTTCTTTCAGAAAAATAATCATGAGGTTAAAGCTTAATATGAACTTTCGGAATCCTATAAGCCCCTGCTGTTAAAGCTAGCTCTCTATCTTTCATGCATTTACATAGAATTTATATAACTTAACGAACTATTAACGAATTATTCGTTAATTAAATATTACGTAATATTCTCAATCATATCAATAGTTTTTTGAATGATTGAGAATATTGGAAAAAATAGGCAACATTGTCCAATCGGTTATATATAGCTTAATAGGCAAAAAAAATAAGCATTGTATAATCAAATGCTTATTTCAACTTATATACTTTTATTGGCCTTCCTCGAGTATGTGGTGACTCCTCACCGATATAGTCTGCCAAATTCACTTTACACAAATCTGCTACAATCTTTTGGGCATACCGTTCACTCATCTGTAGGTTGATGGCTAAATCCTTCGTTGTGAATCCATTCCAACCCATTCTTCGAATTAATGCCTCAATTTTCTTATACGTTTTAACACTTATATTTCCTTTATTTAGTTTCTCCAAAAATTCTTTATCATCCGTTCGATAGACATAAGTGAGTTCCTCTTCCTGTCCGACTGACTCAATCATCGTCCCATCATCCTGAATAATCGTAATCTTCTTTGCTTCCTTTTCCTTCGATTGACGAAGTGCACGATGAGCATTCATTTCTGAAAAATAAAGTGTTTGCCCATACCCAATCCCTGCTGCAACAGCAGTGTTTGATTCGATTGACAAGCTTTCAATTTTCTCCTGGATGCTCTGAATTTCTCTTTCAATGACCCCTCTAGAGCTGAAAATCGTATATCTTCCGTTTCCTTGTTCAAAAAGCGACCCACCTAAATTTTCGCATAGCTGAATGAGCAGTTCTTTGAGTCGAAGCTCTAAATAATGAATTTGATAAGGTTTTTTCAGCTTCTCTTGAATATGGTCAAAATCTATCACTTCAATCATGACAACACCGATTTGAGTCTCTTTATAGTATGATGTCTTGATTTTTTCAAAAAAGATTCGAATCGTTTGAAAGATTTCAATCCGAGTGGGTGACATCCAATAGGCTGGAACACCCGCTTCTTGAAGGGCCTGATTGACAGTTGGGTAACAGGTTAAAGCACCTTCTGTCTTTTGTTGCTTCCATAAATCATAATGGAAACGAAACAATTCATTAGGGTCAATCTCTGCATCGAAGGTCTTCACATAAAGGTCCTTTATGGTCATTTTCAAGTGCTCCACGCCTTCTCCTTCTGCATTATGATTGGACTGAAACATATCAATACTAGCCTGATTTAATAATTTCCCTTGGGAATAAGAGAGCTCCATGAGTCCTTTATAAATGCTCGATTCCGTAGAAAAGATATACACTAGATTTTCATCTGACGGGAGCAGTTTTTTTGCAATCGTATAGGGGATATTTCCCGAAAAAAGCCAAAAATCCACTCGCTGATCATAACTCAAGATAATTTCCTTTATTTCACTTGTTTCATTATAGGCCAAGGGGATAAACTCCATCTCTTGTTCCATTTCTTTTGCCATCTCAAGAATTCGATTTACTGACAAACTCGGGCCAACAATACCGATTCTAAACATTACCGATTCCTACCTTCTTAGATTTACGCTCACGGGACCGCATCCCGCTATTTGTAATTTCCTGTTCATCTTCTGTACATATACCGATTATACACTAAGGATGTCAAAATGAGTTTGGAGGTATGATGATGAATATTGCTTGGAAAGAAATAAAGAAGAATAAGGGCAGGTTTTTGATTTTAGGCTCCATTGTATTTCTCGTTAGTTTATTAACATTTATGATATCTGGTTTGGCGAATGGATTATCACAGGACAATGCAGCATTAATTAAGGATTTACCAGACGGACAGTTTTATATGACAAAAGAAGCTAATGAAACCTATAATCTATCAAGCATAGATAACCATACACAGGATCAAATATTAAAAAATCAACAGGATGCTACAGCATTATCGATCCAAATGGGACTTTTAACTAATCGTGAAAACAATCAGCTCAGCGTTGCATTTGTGACATCGACTCCTTCCCCATTGTTTCCAAAGGTCAATAAAGGAGAAATTATTCTCGATCGTTCACTAAAGGAAAACGGTATAAAAGTAGGAGATACTTTATTAAATAATCAATTCAGCGGCACATTCACTGTAAAAGGTTTTGTTGACCAGAATAAATTCAGCCATGCCCCTGTAGCCTATATTGGCATAGAGGATTACAAGGAAATGTACCGGACAGATAAAATGCAATTAATTTTTGTGCCTGGAGAGGATTCAGATCAGTCTTACGCTGGTTTACAATTTTTCTCGAAAAACGAGTTTCTCAATACCATTGCGAGTTACAAAGCAGAACAAATGTCACTTTCGATGATTGTTTGGTTTTTAGTGGTCATAAGTGGGATGCTGTTTGCCATCTTTTTTTACATGATGAACGTTCAAAAATTGGGTCTTTACGGTATTCTTAAAGCAATCGGCGTCAAAACAAGTACATTGTTCAAAATGATGTGGACACAGATGTTACTCATTACAGTGATTTCGCTGGGTATCTCGATTGTGCTCAGTCAATCCTTTCACATGATAGCACCTAAAGGAATGCCATTCCATTTGACCTTTGAAACAACTGTTCAATTGTCAATCGTATTTCTGGTAATTGGATTTTTGGGAGCTACTCTCTCAGGCTTACAGATCAAAAAAGTCGAACCCTTACAAGCGATACAACAAGGAGAGATGTAACATGACCATTTTTACAATAGATGAAATTAGAAAGTCATTTACAAATGGTGAAGTGAAGGAGGAGATATTAAAAGGAGTGAACCTATCTCTTAATGAAGGGGAGATAACCGCACTAGTAGGTGCTTCAGGCTCTGGTAAAAGCACACTTCTTACAATCGCTGCCGGGCTCCAACCCGCTTCAGACGGTCAAGTGATCTTTGAGGGAAAAAATATGACGTCTATGAGCTCTGAGCAAATTCGAAGGATACGGGCATATAAATTTGGCTTTGTCTTTCAATTTGCCCATCTCGTTCCTTTTCTCACCGTAGAAGAGCAACTAACGCTGATGCTGGATGTATCTGAATCAAAAATGAAGAAGCAGGAGCAAAAAAAGGAAATTGACAAAATACTATCATTAGTTGGAATGGAGCACCGGAAACATGCCTATCCAGCTTCTTTATCCGGGGGAGAAAAACAGCGAGTCGCCATCGCCCGTGCCATTATCCATAAACCTAAAGTTCTTTTTGCAGATGAACCAACGGCAAGCTTGGATTCTAAACGGTCGAAGGATGTAATGACATTAATCCGGGATTTAACGAAGTCTCTAAATCTTACTACACTCATGGTTACCCATGACGAAGATATGCTGTCATATGCTGATCATATTATTAAAATGAGCGATGGACAGGTTATGATAAGCTAAAAGTCAATTCTTTCACAGGAGATTAAACGTATGTCGAACATTCTAGTTGTTGATGATGATATTCATATTTTAAAACTAGTTTCCATCCATTTAACCGAAGAAGGCTATCATGTATTTCAAGCAAAAAACGGAATTGAAGCGTTGCAGACTCTTAGTACTGAGGTGTGTGATTTAGCTGTAGTGGATGTGATGATGCCTTTTATGGATGGCTATTCTTTAACGAAGGAGATAAGAAAGCAGTATGATATTCCCGTCATTCTATTAACTGCCAAAAACCAAATCGAGGATAAGGAGCAAGGATTTCAAGCCGGAACAGATGATTATTTAGTCAAGCCCTTTGAACCTAAGGAGTTAAGCTTTCGAATTAAGGCGTTGTTGCGGCGCTATGATCATGAATCTGATGGATCCCTTGTCCGGATTGGTAGTACAACAATTAATAAAAAAAGCTATGAAGTGAAGATGGGGGATCGAACCTTTCTTTTACCGTTAAAGGAATTTGAACTTTTATCCTATTTATTCTCGAATCCGATGCAGGTCTTTACTAGAGATCACTTAATTGAACAGATTTGGGGTTTAGATTATGAAGGGGATGAGAGAACAGTAGATGTTCATATCAAAAGAATACGTGAGCGTTTTTCAAAAGTAACAGATGATTTCCAAATTAAAACTGTGCGCGGAGTTGGCTATTCATTGGAGGCCAAACACTGATGAAATCCCTTTATGTAAAATTTGTCGTCATTACGATTGGCATCATGATCATAAGCAGTATTCTTGCCTTTCTAGTATCTAATGCTTATTATCAGCAAAAAATAAAGCCTCTTAACGATCAAAAAAACACAGAGATTGCCTTGTCTATTGCTGCATTTGCTAAGGAACATCCAAGTATTATGTTAAAGGATTATTTAGAAAACACAGCTGCAATGGGCTATCAAATATATTCAATTGACCAATCAGGGAATGAAGCGTTTTATGGTGCACCCTTCAGAGACAGCAATCTTTCTGCTTACACAAAAGAGAAGGTATTAAACGGAACTGTACATCATGGAATCCTACAGTTTCCGAAGAGAACATTTGTGACAGGATTTTTTGCTAACGAACTGCAGAATACGATTGGAGTTCCATTAAAGCATAATGGGAAAACCTATGCTCTTTTCATTCGACCGGATATTAAACTACTTTTTAACGAAATGCATTTTTTATTCGGATGGATTCTGATCTTATCGATTACATTGAGCATTGTGATGGTTCTTTTCAGTACAAAATATTTAGTAAAACCGATCACACACTTAACCAATGCAACCCAGTCTCTTGCAAACGGCAATTATCATGTAAAACTGAATATTCCCCGCCAGGATGAGCTTGGAAATCTAGCACGAAGTTTTTCGAAAATGGCTCAAAAGCTGGGACAAACGGAAGAGATGCGCAAGGAATTCATCTCGAATATTTCCCATGATATTCAGTCCCCTTTATCTAATATTAAGGGATATACGAACCTATTGGAAAATGAATCGATAGGTCCAGAAGAAAGAGCACAATACATTTCAATCATTAATAGCGAAATTAGAAGACTTTCTACATTAACAAAACAATTATTACTTCTAGCCTCTTTAGATCGAAATGAGGATATGTTGAAAAAAAGACCCTTCAACATAGGTCAGCAACTAAAGGAATTGATTCGAAACTATCAGTGGGTAATTAGCGAAAAAGGTCTCATGCTTAGCTACACCTTACCTGATACAGAAATAATGGGCGACCCTTCCCTATTAAATACTGTCTGGGATAACCTTTTATCGAATGCCATTAAATATAATAAACCAAATGGAAGCATCGAAATCTCGATACAAGAAAGGAAAGAATCCGTCCTCATCACGTTTGAAGATACAGGTATAGGGCTGAAGCATACAGAAATAGAAAGGATTTTTGACCGCTTTTACCGGGCAGATCCAGCACGTACCAGAACGATTGAAGGCACAGGACTCGGACTATCCATTGCTGCCACCATCATTAGATTACACGGAGGGCAAATAACTGTAACCAGCGAAGAGGGAGAAGGATCTGCTTTTATAGTGGAAATGAAAAAGAACCACGGGGACGGGTTCTGCTGAATAAAAAGGAAAGCTCTGTGATTGAATAAAATCCTAGCAGAGCTTTCCTTTTTTATTGTGATTATGAATGTGAATATAGGTCGGACCAAGGTAGCCGTCCCCGTGGCTCACTTTTATATTTTAAATTGGCGTACTAATTCGTTTAGCTCTTCTGCGACACGGGCGAGATCATTTGATCGTTTGGCCACTTCTTCCATCGAGCTGCTTGTTTGTTGAGAAGAGGCAGAGGTTTGTTCAATGCCGGCAGCCGATTCCTCAGCCGTTGCGGCAATTTCTTGAATCGATTGATTCATCTCTTGAGATTTGGAAGTAATGGCAGATAGATTTCCCGTTATTGTATTAATACTGCTTGCCATTTCCGTTACAAAGGTACTGATCACATTAAAGGTATCATCCGTCGTTTTTATTTCCTTTGAACCCTTCTCAACCTCTTTGTATCCTTCGTTTAAGGATTCGGTTACAAGATGGAGTTCACCTTGAATATGATTGACAATCCCTGTAATATCCGTAACAGAAATAGATACTTGTTCAGCGAGCTTTCTAACCTCCGTTGCAACAACAGAGAATCCTTTTCCATGCTCGCCTGCTCTAGCCGCTTCAATCGCTGCATTCAAGGCAAGCAGGTTCGTTTGGTCTGCCACAGCATGAATCACATCAACCAATTTGGAAATTTCCTTTGATTGAGAATTTAACTCTTTTACCTTTTCGACCGCCTCTTTGACAATTGAATCAATCTTAGTCATTTGCTTGGTAGAGGAATCCATCAATTGCTTTCCTTCATTCGTCATTCCCAATACTTCATTTGATGCAAGCTGGATTAATCCGACATTTTGATTTGTTTCTTGAACCTTTTCGGTAAATTCCCCCATGACCATTGACAATTCACCTGATCGGCTTGCCTGCATCTCCGAACCCGCAGCTAATTCCTGCATCGTCACAGCCACCTGTTCAGAACCCGTTGTCACTTCATTAGATGATTGCGTTAATTCTTCACTTTGACTCGTCATCATATCAGATGCATTTGCAATCTTGATCATCATTTCCTTTAACCTAGCCTGCATGTCATTCATCGCATCTGCGAGCCGTTTTGTTTCATCATTTGTTTTAATCTGGACAGCTTCCTGCGACAGATCACCCTTTGAAAGCAGATTCATACGTTCGGTTACTTGACTGATTGGCCAGGAAATATGGTTAGCAAACAGCCAAATAATCACGATTCCAATAACCAAAGTAATTCCCATGACAATCAAGTTTAACTGAATGATATCATTAGCTGGCTGATTGAAATCCATCATAAAAGTACTTGCATTAATAACCCAGCCCCAATGTGGATCAATCTTGACATAGGTTACTTTTTTTGCAATCTGTTCCTGATCATTTGGCAGAGGAAATTCATAGTATACAAACCCTCCCCCATTCTTTCCCGTTTTTATAATTTCTTGCGCAAACTTCACTCCATTAGGGTCTTCTTTATCCCAGATATTTTCTCCTTCTCGATACGGGTGTGCGATTTCATTCCCTTGTTCATCCAGGACAAATAAATATCCATTTTTCCCCAAATCAATATTTTCATTAATTGGCCTTGTACCATCTTCCGCTCGTTTCCCCAACATGTACTCTTTTACCTGTTCCTGAGCATCATTTAAAGAGAGGGCACCGGCCTCCACATCTTTATTAACAGCATCGATAAATGCTAACGTCATCTCTACACTATTTTTTAGATTTGTCTCACCAAGCTCATCAAGACTAGAAGCACTTTTTTGATAGCTAACCACGCCGAGGATAATCATCGGAATCGTAAGCAGCAGAATCGAAATCGTGAAAAGCTTCATTTTAATTGTTGGATTAAATTTTTTCATGAAGGAATTAAGTTTCATTGAATACACCTTTTCTTGAAATAATATTATCTTTACTTTTGAAAAAATCAGGGTTCTCCTATTAGGATATGTATCATAGCCATCTATTAAAAAGATTAACGATTGTAAAACTTTGCAAAAGGTTCTTTATTAAAACGAAACATGCGGCATTGCTGGAACGTCATCCCTCCCCCTCTCATTTTGTCGTAAACTAGGAATATCAATATATATTGAAAAAACGCTAGCTGATAGGTCCTAAAAACAAACCCTTAGATACTAGGTTTTTATCCTATTTGCTACTATTTCACTATAATAAATTCTGCTAACTATTAATTTTAATCGCTCCATTACTCAATGTAAATGATAAAAGACACATTCAAGACAGGGTACTTGGGCCTAAAGCTCCAGTTTACCTACTCCAAATCATTTAACCCAATTAAAAGAGAATAGCTCCCATACTATCCTCTAAGTTTTCTACCATTATCAAATGCTTGTTCTCGAGAATCCAAGGAACCCGTCCCCGTGTCTCTATTTGAAATTACTCGTGTAATTTATATGGGTTAAGTGATATATTTAAATTAAATGATTATTCAGACTAGCGTATATCTTGATAAAGGGGATGGCAGTCTTGTTTTTTAAAAAGAAAGAGAATAATGAGGAAATGGAGAGAGCTTGGTACTGCGTTGGCATTTTGTCTAGGGGTAGGATTGATGCTGACGAACACGACAGAATTGCGGATAAGATATTGAATTCTGTTGATAATGTCGGGATTGTATCAGGCTTTGTTAAGGATGAGTGCGACCCAGCACTATTGCAAATTCTTTACAGACGTTTTTACCAGCCAGATTTTTCTTCTCCTTGTTTAATCATAAATGAGATTATTCAGGAGAATATTGAAAGAGAAATGAAACTGCTGGAAAAGAAACACAAATGGAAGAAACGATTTGGCATGCTTTCTTTTACTGACTATCAGGAGGCCGAAACGAAAGCCATTTTTAATTTTAATGAAACTCTTTATTTTACGGAAGACGTTGATGCTGCCATTGAATTCCTTAAAAAACAAGCTGCAGCACCTGTTATCTGATGTGGATATTTTTTCATTATTTGTGTTCTTGAACTATACGTATTACCTTTTTGCTAAATCAATCTATTACTTCATAAAAAATAGAGGAAACTCAACTATGGGTTTCCTCTTTTACTTTTTAAAAAAATCCCTATCTCTTATTTATTCTCCTCCAGCTGCTTCTTTATGAATCCCTACATGAATTATGTAAAAATAATGTCTTCTTTTTATATCTGTCTGGTATTAACTCCGCTTTCACCGTCGTCTATTAATTTATGGCATGTGTTGAAGCATATGTATAATAAGACCAATCATCATCATCCTAAAAAGACGATATTAACCAGTGCAGAAAACATTACCGATCCTGCCCATCCATCAGATTCTATTTCCTAAGTTGATAAGAATCACACCACATATACGGCACATTCATTGAGAATATAGGAGAGATCAATGATGTCGACAATCAAAGAATTGTTTGAAATGGCTGTTCAAAATAACTATTCGTTTACGGCCCATTCCCTCTATTACCTGCTGCGGGAGGGACTCGTTTCACCAAACGATGATCATACCGTGCTTCACCACATTCAGGTGGACACCGAGCTGGTAGGAGAATGGACAGATCAGAATTATCTTTGTATCTCGGTTGAAAAAGTGTACTCTTTAAGAATCTCCAGCAATGAGTTTGTCTTCGTCTACGCAAAGAACCCCGATCAGGCAGCTTGTTTTGTAAAGCATAGCTTGAACGTCATCCCGCGAAACTGCCATGAATATTTACTTGATTTTTCGATTGTAAGAGGAAATGAGTTTGTGAGTTTTCGAGAGTTAAAAAAGAACTTATATTCTTCCCCGGCTTTAATTGGAATTTATCAGAAGGATGAAATGTATTACAGTTAGAGCCACGGGGGCGGGTCCCGTGGACCTACTAAATAAATAATATTGACATTTATTTTCACTATCTGTATAGTATAAAATATTCTAATATATTTTTTAAAGAATAATAATTATGAATACCTAAGATTTATCACGCTGAGAAAAGTCAGATAAATTTGCCTATTATCATTATTTGTTTTTATTTGATTGTACTGATTAATCTTGTATTTTCTTATTTTATTACTATATCAATTTAATATTTTTCTTATCTCGAGAGGTAGAGGGAACTGGCCCAATGAAACCTCGGCAGCGGATCCATTTTTGGGACTGTGCCAAATCCAGCAAGCGAATCGCTTGGAAGATAAGAAGAGCTTTGTTTCGTTATTCATTCAACCCTCTTCTTATTTTATGAGAAGAGGATTTTTTATTTTGAACCATACCAAGACAGCAAAGGGGAAAAACAGCATGATTGAATTCCAGGACCTTTCGAAGATCTATCATAGCGGGGACAACCCTGTTAAAGCATTAGATGGAATAAATTTAAAAATTAATAAAGGGGAAATCTATGGAGTCATTGGATTTAGCGGCGCGGGCAAAAGTTCACTAATCCGCTGCGTTAACTTTCTTGAACGTCCTACCTCCGGAAAAGTTATTGTAGATGGCCATGATTTGACCTCTTTATCCACGAAAGAAATCCGTGACGTGAAGAAAAACATCGGAATGATCTTCCAGCATTTTAATCTATTAAACTCAAAAACTGTTTTTGCCAATGTTGCCATGCCGCTCACGTTAGCAAAGGTTCCAAAGGATAAAATCCGACAAAGGGTATCGGAGCTTTTGGAATTTGTCGGGTTAGCAGACAAAGCAGATTTTTACCCTGATCAGCTTTCTGGCGGACAAAAACAGCGAATTGGGATTGCAAGGGCATTAGCGACACAGCCATCCATCCTTCTTTGTGATGAAGCAACATCCGCATTGGACCCGCAAACAACGAATTCCATCCTGCAGCTTTTGAAAAAAATCAACCAGGACTATAATATAACGATCCTCATGATTACACATGAAATGTCTGTGATTAGACAAATTTGTGATCGTGTCGCGGTCATGGAGGCTGGAAAAATCATTGAAGAAGGCACTGTATTCGATGTCTTTTCTTCACCAGAAACAGAAACAGCGAAGAACTTTGTCAGCACCGTTATGCATGATGAGCTTCCAGATTCGATAAAAAAGGCACTTGAGGAACACGACGGTCTGCAAAAGGTATACAAAATTAATTTTAAAGGCAATTCTACTGGACAGCCATTGCTCTCAGAACTTGCAAAAAAGTTTGATATTCATTTCAATGTACTGTTTGGAAATATCACAGAGCTACAGGGAGTACCATTTGGGAATTTAGTTGTTGAGTTTCAAGGAAAACAAAACGAAATACAACGGGCGCTAGCATACATCAAAGAGAAAGAAATCAGCGTAAAGGAAGTGATCTCACATGCTAGTTAATAACTCCCAAATCATTGAAGCGTTAATTGAAACGATTCAAATGGTTGCCTTCTCTCTATTGTTCTCGGCACTTCTCGGGCTGCCTCTAGGTGTTTTACTTGTAGTGACACGTAAAGGACATTTACTTGAGAACCTGCCAGTGTTCAATGTGTTAAACGCGATTATTAATATTTTCCGTTCTGTTCCATTTATCATTCTAATGGTGGCCATTATTCCACTGACAAGATTGATTGTCGGAACCTCTATCGGTACTGCGGCAGCGGTTGTCCCGCTCGTCTTTTATGCAGGGCCTTATATTGCAAGATTAGTAGAAAATTCACTGCTTGAGGTCGATAAAGGTGTCCTTGAAGCTGCAGAAGCGATGGGTGCCACACCGTTTCAAACGATTTTCAAATTTCTTGTTCCAGAAGCGTTAAGCTCACTTGTTCTTGCCTTCACAATTGCGACGATTGGACTTGTCGGCGCATCTGCCATGGCTGGAGCAGTTGGCGGCGGAGGGATTGGTGATTTAGCTATTACTTACGGCTACCAGCGTTTTGATACAATCACCATGATCATTACCGTTGCTATTCTTATCATTATTGTTCAAGGTCTCCAATCACTTGGTAACCTTTTATCAAAAAAAATTAGAAGAAGATAAACTAGGAGGAAACTAACATGAAGAAATTATTATTATCTCTTATTCTTATCACACTCGCACTTTTCAGTGTTGCTTGTTCAGGGAAATCTGGAGATGCAAAAGACGCTGAAGGCGAAACAAAGCATATCAAAATCGGCGTAAGCGGAACAGATACCCGCGTTTGGGATCATGTTGCTGAAAAAGCGAAAAAAGAAGGCATTGAAATTGAAGTTGTCACATTCAGTGATTATGTTTTACCAAACACAGCACTTGCTGAAGGTGAATTAGATGCAAACTCGTTCCAAACAGTCGCTTATTTTGACGAATTTATTAAGGATCAAAAGCTTGACCTTGTACCAATTGCAACAACCATCATTGCCCCAATGGCGATCTACTCTGAAAAATATAAGGATGTTTCAGAAATTCCTGATGGAAGCACCATTGCAGTACCGAACGATGAATCAAATATGGGAAGAGCCCTTCTTTTACTTCAAGAAGCAGGACTTATTAAACTTCCAGAAGATTTTAACGGCCTTGGCTCATTAGAAGTAATCAAAGAGAATCCAAAGAATCTTAAAATTGAACCGGTCGTTGCGGCTCAAACACCACGTGTTCTTCCTGATGTTGCGGCATCTGTTATCAACAATGGAGTAGCCGTTGATGCCGGCTTCAGCCCAACAGAGGATTCAATGATGCATGAAAACGAAACAGCAACACCATATATCAATATCATTGCAGTAAGAGCAGAAGACAAAGATAATGAAACATTAAAGAAAGTCGCTGAGCTTTATCAATCAGAAGATACAAAGAAATTTATTGAAAAAGAATATAAAGGAAATCAAATTCCAACATTCGTTCCTTTAGAAAAAATCGGCTGGTAATAGCTAACGACCCTACTCACAAGGCGCAGTAATCTTCATTACTGCGCCTTGTCCTAAAATTACATAAGAAACGAGGAGAAACAATTGACTACTCTATCAGCAGCAGCTTTAAAAGAAAAAATTATTGAGCATGTAGAAAGCCAAAAAGTCCTTTATCTTTCAACAAGTCACGAAATTCATGCAAACCCTGAAATCGGAAATGAGGAGTTCTTTGCTTCTTCCCTATTAACCAAGATTCTTGAAGATGCAGGATTTACTGTAGAAAAAGGGGTTGCCGGTCATGAAACAGCTTTTGTCGCAAGGAAAAAGTCGGCTAAACCAGGTCCATCCATTGCCTTTTTAGCAGAATATGACGCACTTCCTGGACTTGGACATGCTTGCGGGCATAATATTATTGGAACTACAAGCGTTGCGGCAGCGATTGCTTTTAGCCAGGTAATAGAGGAAACAGGCGGTGAAGCGGTTGTCTTCGGTACACCTGCTGAGGAAGGCGGCCCAAATGGAAGTGCAAAAGGAAGCTTCGTCAAGCATGGTCTTGTCGAAGGCATTGATGCAGCGATGATGATTCACCCACTTGGAGAAACTCGGTTAACCTCATCTTCATTAGCGGTTGACCCGCTTGATTTTGAGTATATCGGTAAGCCTGCACACGCGGCGGCCTCTCCACATGAAGGCATTAATGCACTTGATGCTGTGATCCAGCTATTTAACGGAATCAATGCACTAAGACAGCAAATGACAGATGATGTGCGAATCCACGGAATTATTACACATGGCGGTGATGCACCCAATATTATTCCTGAGTATGCAAAAGCAAGATTTTATATTCGTGCCGCTACTAGAACCCACTTAAACGAAGTCACTCGTCGTGTAAAAGCTATTGCGGAAGGCGCAGCACTCGCTACAGGTGCTAAGCTTAATATTATTGCTTTCCAAAATGAAGTAGATAATCTCGTGTTAAACAGCCGCTATGATGCTATTTTTAAAGAAGTGATTGAAGAGCTTGGCGAAGTGATTATTGATGGCGACAAAGGCATTGGCTCAACAGACGCAGGTAACATCAGCCACGTCGTTCCAACCATCCATCCTTACTTAAAAATTGGAGCAGATGAGCTTGTACCTCATACGGTCCCGTTCCGAGAAGCAGCTGCATCTGAAAGAGGCGATGAAGCCCTTATCAAAGGAGCTAAGGCATTGGCTTTAACTGCCCTACAGCTTGCGACGAATAGTGATGTATTAGAGGCGGTAAAAGAGGAATTTAAAGAGAAAAAATTAGTAGAAGCAAATTCGTAATAGAAAATAAGCAAGGGCAAAGGATAATATCCTTTGCCCTTTTTTGATGGAGAACCGTGGGACCCGTCTCCGTGACTCAAACCACGGGGACGGGTTTGGCTCATTTATCCTACTGCTATTTGTTCATCCTTATTGGATTCTGCACTTTCTAGGTATACTTTATCAGGTTTAACAACGAATATACTAATTAACGTTGCAACCGCAAATAAGGCCATAATGACATATAACACCATGTTATAGGATTGTGTTGTTTCAAGAATAAATGCACTCAGCTGATTACCTGTCAGTCCTGCCACGGCCCAGGCTGATAATGCTAGTCCGTGTACAGTCGAAACACTGTCTAAACCAAAGCGGTCTGATAACAGTGGCGGTAATGATGAAAATCCGCCGCCATAACCTGCATTTACGATACAAAGTAAGGCGATAATAAGGATCGCGATAGAATTATTGATTCCATCAAACACAACGGTTAATACTATAGCTGAAATAGATAAAATGAATATTAATTTATAAATTGAATTCCGATCCTTTAATCGGTCAGCCCATGAGGAGAAAGCGATTCGTCCCCCTGCATTGAATACAGCTGTTAACGAGCTAACTAAACCGATCGCTCCAAATCCAATGAATGCCAAGATACCTTTTTCTTGTGAAATTAAGGCTAGTCCACATGAAATATTAATATAGAACATAAGCCAAATACCGATAAATGTTCTATTTGTTAACACCTTTCGATAGCTAAAGCTTTGGGCTTGTACACTTTCTTCTTCATGACCAGCTGGTTTCTTTAGAAGCAAATGTCCAATCACCATCATCACTAAATAGATACCTGCTAAAATATAAAACATGGTATAGATATTCTCGGCATTTACTAAAATTCCCTCATTATTTCGTTCTCCGAGTAGTTTTTCCATTAATGGACTTGCAATGACCTTCGCTAAACCAAAGCCTGCAACAGCAAGACCTGTCGCTAACCCTTTTTGCTTCTCAAACCAAAGCATTAAAGTTTTGACGGGTGTTAGATAGCCGATACCAAGTCCAATCCCCATCACAATTCCATAAGAAACATAGATTCCAATCAATGACTTTTGATAAATAAAGAAACCCGTGCCCGCCATCCCAACGACAAAAAATAATGCCGCAATGAGTGACGACTTATGAATGTCCTTTTCAACAAGCTTTCCACCAAATGCCGCAGACATTCCAAGGACAAAAATGGCTAAGCTAAAGGCCCATTCCACTTCACTAACAGAGCTCCCAATATAAGTAGCAATATCTGCCTTAAACAATGACCAACAGTAAACTGTACCAATACTACAGTGAATCAACAACGCTGGAAGTACAGCACGCATCCACTTATTATCAAGATTTCCCATATTACAACCCCTTTGTTTTTATTCAACCTAAAATCACAATACGAATATTACTTTTTAAAGATAACTATTTATTCGATTTTAAAATAAAAAATAACGCGTTTTTTGTTGAATTTTAGGTTTTATTTATTTTTTCACGAACATTAACAAAATCATTATATATCATATTCGTTCATAAAAGAACAATATTTTTAATATATCGATAGTAATAATAGGGAAAATGTTCAGCATATGGGCATCAATTTATTAAAAAACCAACAAAAAAACAGCCTAACTAAACTAATTAGACTGTTTCTAAGTGAAAGTTTTTGGGGTCGATTTAATAACCATTTACAAAGTCGGCAATTGTTATTTTTTCGTCCTCTGTAAGCTCCCTTTTTACGAGCTTTTCGTATTCCTTCATTATTTCCTGTTTATCTCCACCGCAGACTTCTGTATATTTCGCAATTGTTCTAAGCTTGACTGCTTGTAGCTTAAATTCCTCTTTTGAAATCGGGCTTTGATGCGATGGTATATATGTATCTGCATCAAATGATTCTAATTCATCCAATAGCCTCAGTGTTTCCTTGATTGTATAGTTTTCTTTTTCAGAAAAAATATCAGGATAAATGCAATCACCAAGAAAGAGAATCTTTTCTTCTACGATATACACGATAACTGAATCAGCAGCGTGATCCCCTCCAACGTGCTGTACAAGACAGGTTACCCCGCCAAGGTCTATTTCCACTCGTTTTTCAAAGGTTAAATCCGGCAAAACAATCGTGATATCTCGGTGATCGGTGAATTCCGCTTTAATGGCATTCGCACAAAATTCAATTTCTAATCCTTTTTTCACTCGCGCATCTATTGCCTCGTCAGACCATGAAAACGGGATCAGCCTCTCCATTTCTTTTTTTGTTTGTTTGGAAGCAATCGAAACGGTATTCGGTAATGCGGAAAGACCAAAGATATGATCCCAATGCCAATGTGTAAGGACCACTAGATCTGGCCTGGGAACCTCCCTTTCCAGGAGCTCCTTCAGAAAATAATTTGCATGGTCTTCAGAGTTGCCTGCATCAATCATTAATGTCTTGTTATTGCCCACCACCATCCCAAGAATGGGCCGGTCAGTAACCGAAACCGGAGTGCTGTACCAAAAACTCTTGCCTATTTTGTTAATTAAGTGCATAAAGGGTGGTCTCCTTTCATTTATTCTATTTTAAGTCTAATGGAGGTTGTTTACTCATTTGGGAATCTTTTTAAAAAATAAACACGTAATACATCAATTTGAGATGCTTCTGGATTTGAGATAAAAATGGCAATATTAAATAAGAAGGCTTGTCCTTAATTGAGTAACCAGCAAACGTAAGATAAGCGGAGATTTTTCGGTTAGATTCAGGGTGGAGCTGTTTTCGGGGGATATAAGGGGAGGTTTTCCGGTTATCCCTTCAAAATCCACCTTTTTTTACGTTTTTCAAGTCAATAGGAGGAATCTCTCCGTCTATATAAGCTCTTTCCAATGATATTTACTAATTAAGCGGAATCTTTCCGTCTATATATCAAATCGGGCGCTTAACCTGTGCGTCCAACACGTAAGTCCGGAACGATGTCCTGCTACTATTTCTCTTTTACCAATTAACTTATATTATGTCGAAGGGTGGGAAATTCTATTTAATAAGGAGTGAATAAGATGAGTAATGCAAATAAACATATGCCCTTTCCAGAATTAACCGCAAATGAAGTATCTAACCTCTGGTCTTCCTTTTTAATGAATAGTATGCAACAAAGACTTTTGGAATATTTTCTGGCTAGTACAGATGATAGCAAAATAAAACAAATAATAGAAAAAATATTAACTCAATCTCAAGAAAATATAAATGAACTCAAAGAGATATTTGACAAAGAGAATCTAAACGCTCCTCAAGGTTTTACTGAGAAAGACGTAAGGATTGACGGAATCAAAATATTTTCTGATACCTTTATCTTAAATTTTTGTTTCGATCTAACCCACCTCTCGATAAGTACATATCCTATTGCATTATCAGAATGCACTAGAAACGATATTCGTGAACATTTCCAAAGAAACATTGCCTTCACTGTGAAAATCCAGGATGAAATTGTAGAATTAATGCTATCCCTAGGGGTATATTTAAAACCTCCACAAGTAGCAATAGATAGTGAGGTTGAATTGGCTGATAGCTTCATGTATCTTAATGGTTTTTTTGGTGGTTCAAGACCTTTAAATGCAGCTGAAATCGCTAATTTATCAAGGATTATTCATAGGGCACAATTCTCAAAAATGATTTTTGTTACCTTTAGTAAATTAGCTAAAACAAAGGATTTAAAACAGCATTTTGGTAAAGGTAGAGATGGGATTGAAAAAGTATTAAATTCACTAAAAGAAGTTCTCGATAAAGAAAACATCCCGATTTCAGCCTCAGGAGACTACCTAATTTCCAATGTAGAGGCATCTCCTTTTTCCGATAAATTAATGTTGTTTTTTGTGAATACTTGTCTAGGAATATTCTGTTTTACTATGGTAAATCAGGCTATGACCTCTAGTTTAAGAACAGATGTAGTTTCTAAATTAGGTAAAATATCTGATGATATGAAGAAATTTTATGGTTCTGGTCTACTTTTAGCAATAAAAGAAAAGTGGTTTGAACAGCCTCCCCAAGCTGTTGATAGAAAGGTTTAGTTAGATGATTTATAATGTAACGATAGGTAAACAAGCCGAGCTACCAAGTTTAATACACTTGATAGCTCGGCTTGTTTATTACTTATTTATGGTACGGTTCACCGTGTTGTATCTAAATGAGGATTTATCGCCCTCTTTAATTACTCAAACAACTTATCCTGTTTCCACACAGTTAATTACATCTATTATCTCTTACAATTCAGTTCAAATAAAGTCCATAAACTACTTTGTGGACTTACTTTTTTATAAAGCCGTGGATAAAATGGTTTTCTTTTTCAAAAAATAAGAAAAAATTATTAAGGATTTTTCAAATGGCAAACACACCAAATAACAATAATTGCCCAAATCATAAAAAAATTAAAAATATCCTCAACCAATCACCAGATTTACTTTGCAGAACAATTGAGGTCGCTGGAGATTGTCTGGAAGTTATCTTTATGAAAAATTTAATTAAGACTGAAACAGTTAATGAATATGTAATTAAATTCATTCAACAGCTTCCAGAAAAAGATATAACCTATTCTTATTTAATGAAGAATATCCCTATTGACGAGGTAAAGATTGACTTTAAGGAACAAGAAATTATTTCTTCACTTTTAAATGGATTCGTTTATATTTACTTATTAAAAGAAAATAAAGCCCTTTTAGTAAATTGTGCTAATCCAATTGAAAGATCCATCGAGAAAGCAGAAACTGAATCTTTGGTATACGGCCCTAAAATTTCGTTTACAGAATCATTGTCTTCTAATATAAAAATTATCAGACAAAATCTAAATAATTCTAATTTGTGTACAGATGAATTAGAAATAGGAGAACGTGTTAAGAAGAAATTAAGAATTATTTACATTAAAGATTTAACGGATGAAGACATACTAAAAACACTTAAGAAGAAGCTTGAAACTATTACAATGGATGATATAAGTGACAGTTCAGTTTTGGCACAGTGTCTTGAAGATAATCATTATTCTTTTTTTCCTCAGTTTATCATGACAGAACTGCCCGATCGATTTCTCTATTCTATTTTAAATGGACGGGTTGGTATCCTTTTAGATCGAAGCCCAGTAGCTATTATTGGGCCTGCTAATTTTTTTTCGTTTTTTGAATCAACAGAAGATATTTATTTACGCTGGTCTTTGAGTACTTTCATTAGATTTATACGGTTTTTAGCTATGGCTGGATCATTGCTCTTTACAGCCTTCTATGTGGCAGTCCTCACCTATCACTATGAACTTATACCATCTAAATTGTTAATTGTCATTGGGCAATCACGTTCACAAGTTCCTTTTCCCCCGTTACTAGAAGCAATATTAATGGAATTCTTAATTGAATTACTTAGAGAGGCAGGGGCACGTCTACCATCAAAAGTAGGTCAAACAATGGGGATTGTTGGAGGGATTGTGATTGGTCAAGCAACTGTTGAGGCTGGCTTAACTAGCAACATTTTAATTATAATCGTGGCATTTAGTGCCTTAGGGGCCTTTTCAGCTCCAATTTATGAAATGGGTACTGCTATAAGAATTGCCAGATTTCCTTTCATTATTCTAGCAGGTGTTTGGGGTTTTAATGGGATTATCATCGGTGTCTGTGTACTGATTGTCCACTTGTTAAAGTTGACATCCTTAAATAGACCTTATCTTGCACCACTATACCCGCTTAGGATAAAGGATTTAAAATACTCCTTTATACGTCTCCCACACCATTTTTATAGGAAACGTCCTGTTGTTAATCGTCCATTAAACTTATTCCGGATAGGAAGGAAATCTAAAAAAACAGATAACGATTTAGATGAAATTTGAGGTGGATAATGAAATCAAATATTAGTTTTGTAAACGCCTATCTTGCTTTCTTTATCATTCACACTTCACAAATCGGAATGGGCATACTTGGCGTTCCTAGATTTGTTTTTCTTGAAGCTAAGCAAGATGCCTGGATCAGCGTTCTACTCTCTGGACTATTCATAAGTGTTATCATTTTGATAATAATGCGCATCCTTGCTAAATATGAAAACTGTAATCTTTATGAAATACACGAGAATTTATTTGGTCGCTTTATAGGCAGTATCATCAATACCTTTATGGTTATTTACTTTATTGCAGCACTTTACTCTATCATCATCGCTTATGTTGAATTGTCCCTGACATGGGGATATGAAGGACTTGATGAATGGGTAGGTGTTTTAGCGCTATTATTAGTAACCATTTATGCCGTCTCTGGTGGATTCAGAGTAATTGCAGGAACATGTTTCTTATCCTTCTTAATGACTATATGGATGGTATTTGTTTTTTATCAACCACTTGAATCGATAAACTTCACGAGAATTTTACCCGTCATGTCTGCAACCCCTGAACAAATAATGAAAGGAGTATTTAAAACCAATTTTACAATGTTAGGTTTTGAAACTTTATTTTTTATTTTTCCATTTATAAAGGAGAAAAAAAAGCTGCTTTTTTTCAGTCAATTAGCAATCTGGTTTACTACACTTCTTGTATTTATCACAACGGTTATTTCGATCTTATTTTTTAGTCAAAAGGAATTGGAAAAATATATTTGGCCTGTGGTCAGTATGATAAGCACGGTCCATTTTCCATTTCTTGAACGGTTTGAATTTATTGCCGTTCCATTTTGGATATTGGTTATTTTTCCAAATTTATGTTTATACCTGTTCATTTCTTCAAAAGGATTAAAACAAATATTTCATTTAAAACAAAAACATGGTATATGGTTAATCTCCATAATCATTTTTATCACGAGTTTTTTTGTCACCAAAAGAGTCGACAATAACCTTTTTTTTGATCAAGTTGGTCATGTTGGCTTTTACCTATGGTTTATCTATCCATTCTTGTTATATTTCATTTCAATCATTAAATCTAAAATTTTTTCACAATCTTAACGGAGTTGAAACGATGAAAAAATGGCTTATTCTATTTTGTTGTCTTATCTGCACTGCATGTGTGCCCCCTGAAAAAATATTAGAAAGGCAAGGGATTTCAACTATTATTGGTTATGATTTACTTGATAAAGATACATATAAAGGCTCTATTAGCTTGTTGCAATTCGACCGTAAAGAAGAGAAAACAAGTGAAACCATTTCTGCCGTCGGTTCTACAAGCAAACAAATAAGACAAAGGTTAGAACAACAAACAAGCCACGACATTACATCTGGACAATTGAGGACAATACTATTTGATAAAGATATAAGTGAAAAGATAGGAATTTCATCTTTTTTAGATTCAATGCAGCGAGACAGCAGCATTGGATCATTAATATTTTTGGCGATTACAAACAATAGTGAAGAAGTCATTAACAATAATAACTATGAAGAATACCCTGAGATGGGGTCCTATATTTATCAATTATTGGATAAGCAAGCAAGGAAGGAAATGTTAATAAACTCCAACCTGCATGATTTTTTCTCCACTCTATATGAAATTGGCATCGATCCCACCTTACCGATTATATCGAATAAGAAAGGTGCAGCACCCTATATTGAAAAGGTGGCATTATTAAAGGATGATAAAATGGTCGGTTCTATTTCTTTGACAAAAACCTTGTTCATAAAATTATTCTCCAATCGCAAGGCTTCTTTGGGAGATATAACATTAAACATTCCTATAGAGGTTTTAGAACAAAAGGGAATACCATTAGTCGAAAAGCCAAAAGGAGATAATTTTAACATTACTATTCACCCAATAAAGCACCACGGAAAGGTTAAATTATTTAACGAAGATGACTTTTATCTAAACGCAACGATAACGGTTTCAACTATAGAAGTACAGCCTGCAATTCCTCTTAACAATAGGAAATCTATAAAAAAATTAGAGCAACTGCTTGGGGAAGAACTAAACAAAGAATTGGGGGATTTTCTTGAGGAGTTAAGAAAATTAAAAACTGATCCAATTGGCATTGGGAGAAAAATAAAAAGCATCAGAAAATATTCCAATTTAAGTGATAAAGATTTGAGGGAAAAGTATTCAAATTTAAAGTTAAAATCAACTATTAAGGTTGAAATAAAACGAACAGGTGCTGTTGATTAGTAAAGATAGTAGAGAAAAATACTCTACTATCTTATTTGTTCAAGTTATTTCGTTCAAGAATATTAACTAAGAAGAACCTCATTTATTTATGGTACGGTTCACCATATCACAACCATACGTACCAATATATTGTCAATCTCTTATGTTATGGGGAATAAGTGAAAGTAAATGAAAGATAATTTATTCCGGTATAACAATCTCCAGTTTTCCTTCATGGTTAATGATTTCAATCACCTCATCAGCAAACAGATAAGGTGTATCGAATCGATCCTGCTTTTTCATATCCAGATAATGATTATTGGCAGTCAGGACAGGGAACACCGCATTCGTTTTCTTAAACATATTTTGCTGAACCTCTATTTCTACCATCAAGATGATTTGTTTTTGGGAGATAGCAAAAAAGAGCTTTCCAATTACTCTGTCATTCTCCATGATAGAAATCTGCTGGAGGATGGAAATAAGGCAAGTGACCAAATCATTTATTTGTTCGTTCGTTAGACCATCTAACCGCCATTCCTCTATAGCTTTGTTCACTCCACTTTTAATTTCCTTGAAGGAAAATACATCTTCAATCCTAAGAGCCGATTTCGTTTTCCCAAGGCTTTCAAACTTTTTTCTCATTTCAAAAATATAATCCTTGATAAATCCTGTATACTGTTCCCGCTGCACAACTAAATCTGTAAGCTCATGAATACTGCGTATCTCTTTGCATCGACTGGTGATAAATTGTAAAAAAGGATAGATATCCTTCTCATCAAAGGTATGATCCATCAGCTTACTATAATAATATTTCACTAATGATTGTTCTTTCTTATCCATTTGTCTCTCCTAGCTGTATTATTCATATCTTTCTATTGTACAACTTATAAGTTATACAGAACATTACTATTCTTTTAAAAAGATGTTAATGAAGAGCAGAGCAGCTTTTTATTTAATGAAATAGATCTACAAAAATCCGGTCCCCTTATTCCTCTCAACCCAATTTGGAAGCAGAAGAACCGTCCCCCCGCTTCCAAAACAAAAAGAGATGAACAATAGATTTGTTTAGCATCTCTACTGTCCATCTCTTTTCTTGTTTATTAAAGAACTAATAAATATGGGTTTTCAATATAGTTAATTAAGATACTTAAGAATTCTGCTGCTAATGCACCGTCTGCTATTTGATGGTCGAAGGTGAGGCTGAACGGAATTTTCTTAACGGATTTCACTTGGCCTTCTTCATCTAATATTAATTCATCCTGGAATGCCCCTACTCCTAAAATACCTGTTTCTGGTGTATTTAAGATAGGTGTAAAGTATTCAATTCCGCTGGCTCCAAGGTTTGTAATGGTGAAGGTGGAGCCTGTTAGTAAATCGCCGCTTGCCTGACCGTTTCTTGCTTTCGTCGAGATTTCTTTTATTTCCTTTGCCAAAGCACCGATTGTTTTTTGATGTGCATCCTTCACAACAGGAACTAGTAGGCCATCGTCCAAAGAGGTTGCAATCCCTAGATGTACCTCATCAAACTCTGTTAACTGACCATCCTGATAGTGAGAGTTCATTTTCTTTAAGTCTTGTAATGCTAAAACCGTTGCTCGAGCAATCAATACCGTCAAGGTAAGCTTGACATCTATATCAGCTGACTCAATTTTGTTTCGAAGCACCTTTTGGAAGTCTAGTAAGCTATCAGCATTTGCCTTTCGATGTAATGTTAATTGAGCGGTTTGTCCCAAGCTTCTACGCATATTGCGAGCAATGGCTTTTCTCATTGGATTTAGGCCTTCACCAATGGATTCAACATTGGCAAAAGAAGTAGGTACAGCCAGGGCTGCCGCCACTTGTGAAGCTGCTTGATAATCGTATCCACTCGCTAAAACCCGTTGGATATCCCGTTTTGTAATTCTGCCGTTTCCGCCGGTTCCCTTAATTAAATCCTTATCCAGATTTTGTTCTTTCACCATTTTTCTTGCTAATGGAGTAATAAAAATCCGGCTTCCTTTTGATTCCATTTGTTCTGTTTTGACCAAATTAGCACTTTGAACTGCTTCCACTTTTTCTGGATCTGCTGCAGGCTGCTCGGCCTTTCCTTCATTCGTTACAGGCACTTCGCCTTCTTCTCCAATTATCGCAATTGCCGCACCTACTTCTAATTGATCATCTACATTCGCATTTTTCGCTAGTAAAATACCTGAAATAGGAGCTTCAACGTCTTGGTTTAATTTTTCCGAACTGATCATTAAAACAGGTTCTCCTTCGTTAACGAGATCTCCTACTTCTTTATACCATTCCACAATCGTACCTTCTGTCATTGTCATTCCTAACTTCGGCATTACTATTGCTTCACTCATTCCTCTTCACCTCCTAGTTCATTACTTGTTGTTTTTTCAAGTCAGCGATTAATTCTTCTGCAACAGCCAACACTTTTTTCGCATCTGGAATATAGGCTTGTTCTAAATTATAAGCAAATGGGACTGGTGTATTTGGTGCACATACCGTTTTAATCGGACCATCTAAATAATCAAACGCTTTATCCGCCACGACTGATGCAATATCTGTAGCTGTGTTATTATGTGGATTCGATTCATCCATAACAATTAATCGACCTGTTTTCTTCACAGAGTTCAGAACGGTTTCTTCATCCCATGGTGCTACCGTTCTTAAGTCAATAACTTCCACTGAAACTCCATCCTTATCCAATGTTTCTGCTACCGTATGGGCTACGTGCACCATTTTACCGATTGCCACAATGGTAAGGTCTGTTCCTTCTCTCGTTACATTGGCTTTTCCGATTTCAATTGTATAGTATTCTTCAGGTACCTCCCCTTTCATGCCGTAAAGGGTCTTGTCTTCTGAAAAAACAACTGTGTTATCTTCTTCAATCGCCGCTAACATCAAGCCTTTTGCATCATATGGATTGGAAGGTACAACCACTTTAACACCTGGAATGGCACCAAACATTCCATACAGAGTTTGGGAGTGCTGCGCAGCCGCTCCTACACCTGCTCCATGGACGGTCCGAACAGTTAGAGGGATTTTTGCTTTTCCGCCGAACATATAGCGCATTTTGGCTGCTTGATTTAAGATTGGGTCCAGAGCGAATCCAACAAAATCATTAAACATTAATTCAGCAATCGGACGTAAACCTGTTGCTGCCGCACCTACAGCCGCACCAAAATAGGCATGCTCTGCGATTGGTGTGTCAATGACACGTCCTCGACCAAACTCTGTTACCATCCCCTTGGATAATCCGAAAACACCGCCAAATGCATCATCATAACGGCCATCGTCTTTCACTAAATGATCGACTTCAGCACCGCCCGCTACATCCGTACCAATTAAAATAACGGTTTCATCTTTTCTCATTGCCTGTGACATCGCCTCAGTAATAGCAGTCATAAAAGTTACTTCTCTTTTTGTCATTTTTCATTCCTCCTATTCTTATGCAAAGATATCCGTATATAAAGTTTCTAAATCCGGCAGTGGACTTGCTTCTGCAAATTCAACAGCTTTTTTGATGGTTTCCTTCGCTTCCGCTTCAATACGATCGGCTTCTTCTGCTGTCATCCAGCCATTTTGAAGGGCTTTTTCTCTAAGTTCGATAATCGGATCACGGTCTTTATTTGGATCGTTATCCGTTTTATATTTTTGTTCGTCCCCTTCAAAGTGGCCGAATTTTCGATACGTATCACATTCAATCAAGGTAGGGCCGTTCCCTGACTTCGCTCGTTCAATTGCTTCTTTTGTCGCATTGTATACAGCCTCAACATCCATGCCATCCACACGTACGCCAGGCATATTATAAGCTGGTGCTCTTTCCGCAACCGTTTCAGAAGCACTTGCATATCTAAACGGTGTACCTTCACCAAATTGATTATTTTCACAAACAAAGATAACCGGTAAGTTCAAAATGGAAGCTAGATTTAGGCCTTCATGGAATAATCCTTCATTTGATGCTCCATCACCAAAGAAGCAAACAGCCACATTGTCACGGCCTAATGTCTTAATGCTAAGTGCCGCGCCAGCCGCTAAGCCGAATCCGCCGCCAACAATCCCATTGGCGCCTAGCATACCTTTGCCAACGTCGGCAACGTGCATGGATCCGCCTTTACCTCCGCCTAGGCCATCCTTTTTCCCCATAATTTCAGCCATCATGCCATTGATATCGCAGCCTTTTGCAATCGCATGTCCATGTCCACGGTGAGTACTTGTAATATAATCCTCTTCATCTAATAGGGCCATGACTCCTGTTGCAACAGCTTCTTCCCCTGCATACAAATGAACAAATCCTGGAATTAATCCCTTTCCGAAAGTACGGTGTACATCTTCTTCAAAAAATCTGATTTCATTCATCTTTTGATATATCCAAAGTACCGTTTCCTTTTCCATTTATAATTCCTCCTTATAGGTTGATTACATATGAATAGCTTGCTTGAATAAAGCGTTTGCATTTTCACCAATTGCTTCAGAAATAGCCGGATGGGCATGAACCATGCTTGCTAGTTCATTCATCGTTCCTTCTGAATGCTTCATGGATAAAATTTCTCCGATGAGCTCGGTTGCATTGGCACCGACAATTACAGCGCCTAGTATTTCATCATATCGATGGTCGGAGATGATTTTGATAAAACCTTCTGTTTCTCCCATCGCAATGGCTTTTGCATTTCCTGCAAGGTTAGATGTGGTGATTTTCACATCATAACCGGCATTCTTGGCCTGTTCTTCATTTAGACCAAATGAAGCGATTTCTGGATGTGTATATACACATCTTGGAATTTCTGTCTGATCTAGAGGTTGAGGCTTCTCACCATTCATGGCTTGAACCGCAATAAGACCTTCAGCACTTGCTGCATGGGCCAATTGATAGCCTCCGATCAAATCACCTACTGCATAAACATGTTTTTTGCTAGTTTCATAAAAATCATTAACAGCAACAAATTTATTCGAAGCATCCATTTTTAGGTTCAACTCTTTTGCCACTTCGATATTCGGCTTTCTACCCGTTGCGACTAACAGAGTGTCATATGGAATTTCTTGATCCGCTAAAATGATTTTTCCTTGTTTTACTTCTCGGATTTCAGCTTTTATAATGGTTTGTACTTTTTTCCTTTGTAAATGTTTTTTTATGATTTTACGTGCGTCAAGGTCTTCGGTTAAAAGAATATCTGGAGCTACTTCGATAATGGTCACCTTTGTCCCAAGTGGAGCCATCGCAAAAGCTAACTCTACGGATATCACCCCACCGCCGATGATGACCATCGATTTCGGCAATTCCTTCAAGTCAAAGAATGAATCGGTAGTTAAGTAGTTTACTCTATCCAATCCTTTGATAGGCGGGATAAACGGTCTACTACCTGTTGCTAATAAAATATCTCGACCCTTCAATTTGTCGTCACCGACGGAAACCACTCTGTCTTCCGTTACAGTTGCATCTCCTTGAAAAAACGTAATCTTGTTTTTCTTTAACAGATGGTCCACTCCACCGGTTAGCGTCTGTACGACTTGATCCTTACGCTTCATTAATTTTGGAAAATCAATCGATAATTCACCTGTTTTAATGCCCCAGCTATTTGCCTTTTGAATCTCTTCAACCATTTCACTATGTTTTAATAATGCTTTTGAAGGTATGCAACCGACATTTAGACAGGTTCCACCTAATTTCTTTCTTTCGACGATCGCTACCTTTTTGCCTAATTGAGCAGCCCTAATGGCGGATACATATCCCCCAGGTCCTGCCCCAATGACAATGAGATCAAATTCTTTCATTTCTGTTCATCACCTTGCTTTCGTCTTGAAGTGAATGTTTTCTCTACACTTTTATATAATGCAAGTATCGTGCCAATTTTTATAAAAGGTTGAAAACGCTGTCAAAACAATGTTTTTCCTTGCCATTGTATTTTTTCATTTTGTCTCAATGAGACGGATTGTGTCTCATCTGTCTCATGTGTCTCACAGTCTCAAGAAAAAAAACTCCATTTTATCCTTCTCAACTAAGAGAGGGTTAAAATGGAGGTATTATTTCATTTCATTCTTACTTTCCAATCTTCAGCAGTCAGCTGATACTGTTTGATTTTTCGATACATGGTCGCGCGAGAAATATCAAGGATTTTTGCGGCGTTTGTGACATTTCCACCCTCCTTAATCATCGCTTCAATAATTCTTCCCTTTTCATCTTCCTCTACCGGGTCATTAAGCAATTCTGGAGGAAGGTCGAATGGGGATAGGCTGTTTCCTTCCATATTAAAAAGTGACTGTTGAATGACATTTTTTAATTCCCTAATATTCCCTGGCCAGTGATAGTGTGTCAGGTACTGCAAGGTATCCTCTTGTACGGCAATATCATGCTTTCCAAATTCTTCACCCATCATGCTTATAAAGTGATGGACCAATGCAGGGATATCCTCGCTCCTTTCACGTAACGCAGGAATTCGCAGCTGGATCACGTTCAGACGATACAATAGATCCTCACGAAATTCACCTTTTTGTACAGCTTCCTTTAAATTTTTATGAGTAGCCGCAATGACACGTACATCAAGAGGAATCGGTTTACCCCCTCCTAATCTAGTGACTACCCTTTCTTCCAATATCCGAAGCAGGTGAACCTGCAAATCTAATGGCATATCTCCAATCTCATCAAGAAAAATTGTCCCTCCCTGAGCCAATTCAAACTTACCGGGACTTCCTTTCGATTTCGCTCCCGTAAATGCACCTGACTCGTATCCAAATAATTCACTTTCTAACAAACTATGTGGAACAGCTCCACAGTTAATGGCTACAAAGGGTTTATCACTCCGGTTACTACCCTGATGGATGGATTGGGCAAAAAGCTCTTTTCCTGTCCCTGTTTCACCTGATAGAAAAACAGTGGTATCAATCATCGCAGCTTTCTGGGCCTTTTTTACAGAATCTATAAACTCCTTTGATGAACCGATCATATCATCAAAGCTATATCGTGTGGATTGAGAATTTCTTGATTGAATGAAGTTAGGTTTTTGCGACTTTGCGATCGAAAGCCCTGCGTTTTTTCTAAAAAAGATAACAGCACCTAGAATCTCATCCTGGAAGGTAACAGGATAAATAGAGCAGACAAATTTTTGCTTGTTTTTATGATTAATAGTTACCTCTTCTCTTATAACCTGTTGTCCATTTTGTAAAACAAACTCTACGAAATGATTTAACTTTGGTATGCTAGTTAAGGTCTGAACTTCACTTAGAAGGGAATGTGATTGAGCGGCTGCATTTTTTTCGACAATACTTTTTCCACCATCCACGATAAATACTGCATCTTCCACGCCTTCCAGTGCCGTATTTAAAAATAAATGATTTCTTAAAGCATATTTGAAAAAATATTGATTGATCGATTTGGAGATTTGATTTGCTTCGGAAAAGATATACGTAAGGTGCTGCTTATTTAACTGATTATTACATCCTGCAATATTAATCACGCCTAACAGCTCGTTTGTAAACGGATACAAAATAGGGAAAGCAGCACAAAACCATTCATGATTTTTTTCACAATAATGCTCCGAAAACAAAACTTGCGAGTTCTGTTTGGTTTTCAGTGCAAGCCCCACTGCGTTTGTTCCCGCAGATTTCTCAGTCCAGGTACCTCCAGTGAAAATATTGATTCTCTCCGCTTTCTTCAGGATATTCTTTTCACCTTCAGAATACAGAACGGTACCGTGATTATCGGCAATAGAAAACATCGTTTTTGATTCATTTAATAGGTCAGATAAATTTTTAATTTTTGGCGAGGCAACGGTAATCAGCTCTTTATTTTTCTCGAGCCGATCATCTAAATCGGTATGCGTAATAATTTCATTAATTTTTTTTTGAAAAGGACTGATGCCTAGCTTCTTCGAATCTTCCCATGAATGGAAAATGTCCATACGGATCTCATCACCCGTATATTGTCCCATTTCTTGATATTGCTTCCAAATTTTATTAATAGAAAGGTTATATTCCATGGATCCAACTTCATTATTTGTAAGTGTCGGTTTCATCAAATGCCCTCCAAAATATATGAAAGATTACGAATATTATATCACAAACTCGTGCTACTCAGCAGGGCAAAAAGGCTTAAGGTGAATCGTAACTAGTCTAGTTATTTATAATAAAAACGGCACCACCAAATTGTTAGTTATGCCTACCAATTGGTGGTGCCGTTCACTATATTCCACTCTGAGACGAGGTGTCCTCTGTTGACAAGGTTCCACCCTCAGATTCTATATTAAATGTCCAATAATTATTTAATAGAAAATTAATCACTGGTATGACCAGTGTTGTTACGAGCTCTCCGAAAAAATAATGAAGAGAGAGACCCTTTATAATAAAAAACATAATGATAAAGTTTAGTATAAAACCGATTAAAGAAACAGCAAGAAAACGAAGCAAGGTTTTCGTGGAAAACGTACTCCCAAAGGTAAACCTTCTATTTAACAAATATGAAATCAACGTCATAAAAATAAAGGATAAGGCCGATGCATACAAAGGATCATATTTTATAAACTCTACTAAAACAAATACGGATAAAAAATAAGTGAGCGTGCTTAAACAGCCGACAAAGCAGTATTTAATAAATTTAAAGGATAGTTCTTTATTTATGTCCATAACGATGTCCTTTCAATTAATAAGAAAGATTCCTAGATTAACAATCAAAATGCGATTGTGTTATCACGCTTTTTTGAAAGATATTCGTATGTTTCCTCATGATCCCTTTTAATGAAAGCATGTTTTCGATTAATCAGTAATAGCAGCTGTACACAAGTAATAGGCAATGAGGCTTTTTTATACGCTAAATATTTAGGCTCCCAGTCGGTCGCAAATTTATTTTTAAATTCTTTTAAGCCTTTAAAATTGTACAAGGAATTACCATAGAGATACGCAAGATGTGCAATTTTTTCACTAGTGAAAGAATGCTTGCAATGTCCTACATTTGAAAGTGGTGACATACCCAAGCTGCACTGTTTGTATCCGTTATCCTTTGCCCATTTAAAAATATGAATAAATAAGACATCCATGGTTCCATGTGGACTGTCCGAAAGCTTTCTCATCAAATCAATCGTAATCGTGGATTTATAATCCGTTGCTAATGTTGAGAATGCAATAATGTCATCATTAGGATCGTATAAAACCGCTATAGGAAAGCGGGAAACATATTCCTCGCTAAAAGAGACAACGGAAAAGCCTTTTTCTTTCTGCCCGCTTAACCATGAATCCGATACATGTTTTAACTCCGTAAGAAGGTCATCTGCAAAAGGAGGATAGACAACTTTAAATCTATATGAATTTCGTGCAAACTTATTCATTCGTGTTCGTAACTTTGCACCCTGTTTTCCTTCTAGAGAAAATTGCTTCAAATTAACGAGTCCTTCCTCACCTAGCTTCAGAAAACGATAACCTGAATCATGATAATATTGCATATACTGCGGACTTATTTGATAGAATACAGGCTTCAATCCTCTCATTTTTCCATATTCACAAAATTCCTTTATGGCATCCTTGATCTCTGCTTCTTCTCCAATCGGATCTCCAAGCACGACTAATTTATTGCCAATTCTTTTATAAGCAATTAATACATTACTTCTACTAGTCCAAAATATTTCTTTATCCTGCAAAAAGATTAAATGGGATGCGTGATTCCCTCCTTTTTCTTTTAAAAAGGAAGTTATATGTTCACAATGTATATTATAATCTTCGAATTTTTCAGTCTTCAGATTGCATTTTTTTCTAAAGGGATTAAGAATCTGGATATCAATCATTAACAGTTTTCCTCCTGATAAAAATCACTCTTACATAATACCACACAGAAGGTGTTCAATAATATCGGAACTTGACAAAATCTGAAACATTCTGTCTAATAAATATCCGCTAAAAAAGAAACATAAACCATACAGACAAAACAGGCACTCTCCCCTGCAGACTTTAAGGAAAAGTTAAGGGTTTACACTTAAAATAAAGGAAGTTGACACTTTACATAGTTTTTTCAAAGTGGTATTTCATAACTTCGCGTACGTTTTTAGGGAGATTTTAGTATCAAAAAAATACAGAACACTGATACCGTAGAGATCAGCGAAGCATCAAAAAGTATGTATAGTAACCAAGAGGCATAACACCCCATACGAAAAAAAGCTAGAGACCATCACTGGTTCTCTAGCATTCTTACAAACTATCTTTTTCTATTTAACTTGTCTTAAACCATTTTCTTCTATAAATAAGTTCAATTCATCTTTACTTGGATAGGAGATTTGTGTTCCTCTTTTTGTTACACTCAATGCGGCAAAGCCAGTAGCCATTTGGATCGCTTGAAGTACGTCTTTGGTTTCTACGTAGTAGTGGGTAAAACAACCAATAAATGCATCACCGGCTCCTGTTGTATCAATGGCATCAACGCGATAGGCATCAACGCGTTGAATTTGCTTCTTAGTAGCCCATAGTACACCACGGCTGCCCATTGTCACAATAACATTTTTGACACCTTTTTCAATAAGATAAGAAGCAGCTGCACGAACCTGCTCTTCCGTTTCTACAGGCATGCCAGTTAAAATTTCTAATTCAGTCTCATTCGGCATAAAGAAATCGCATTTACACACATAGTCAAAATCCAATTCCTTTGATGCCGGAGCAGGATTCAATATAACTGGGATATGATGTTCCACACCAAAATCAATCGCATGATAGATCGTTTCCAAAGGAATTTCCAATTGTAGCACAATCACAGAGCATTTTTTCAATTGTTCTGCTGCCTTATCAATTTCTGCTGGCAGGAGATGCTGATTGGCACCCTTTACAATTAGGATACGATTTTTTGACTGCGGATCAACAAAAATAGGTGCTACACCACTTGGCGTTCCAGGAACCTTACAAGCAAATGTTGTATCAATTCCAAACTTTTCTAGATTTTGAATCGTATTGCCGCCAAAAATGTCATCGCCTACTTTGGTCAGCATCATGACCTTTGATCCAAGCTTGGCTGATGCTACCGCTTGGTTCGCGCCCTTCCCTCCACAGCCTAGCTCAAAGCTTGGAGCTTCCAGGGTTTCTCCCTCTTTCGGCATTTTATCAATATATGTAATCAGATCCACCATATTGGAACCAATAACTGCAATGTCCATGTTGACTTCCTCCTTATTTCTTACCCGTTACGACTTTGAATGATCTCTCTTCACCAGATGACAGGGTAATTAAACTGCCTGATTCTTTTGCTGCTAAAAATCCCTCTGGACGACAGGTACCAGGTAATACAAATGCTGCAACCTGCTGATCCTCATTGTATAATAACCAGCGCGTAGCAAAATTAAATTCATCTGTAGAGAATTTCGTAAACAGTGTTACGCCTTCTGGCGAAACCATTTCAAATTCTGCTTCCTTTGTATACTGATCCAAATGATCAGCAAAGAAGACGATTTCTGGATCATACATATCCGGACGGTCAAGCGTCTTTAGCGTTCCGTTAGGGTTATTTAACAGTTCCTCATTAAAGGCAAGCCACTTTTCCGTTGGTTTCACGTGATCTGGAATCGACTTTCGAAGAGAAAAAGCGCTGTCCGGAATATTCTGCTTCAGCAATGCGTCGTGAGAATAGGTATAGTTTGTATGGCACATATACTGTAAAGGCATTTCAGCACCTGAGAGATTTTTCACCTTCATGCCAATTTCAATCAAGCTTTCTCCTGCAAGCATTGTAACGGTAGGTTTTGCCAAATAATGACTGCCGAATCCCTTTGTATACTCGTAAGACCCGCCAACCGTTACAGAAAGATCCGTTACCTCCAACCAGGCTTGATCCATGTTCGCACAGGCCATTTCTCCATGTAATGGATGAGTATCTTCAGGACCTGGGCAGCCATTGCTTAGTAAACCAGAATGGAAGGAAAAACACCCGTACGTATCAACAATTTCATTCACTTTCTTTGGCTGTGAGAACATATTCTTCATTTTAAGATTGACATCATCAAATTCTAAATCCCAAATGATTTGGCCCATAAATGGAAGAACCACCATTTTTCCACGTGAATTTATTACCTCTACCGCTTCTACACCTGATGGATATTGAAATAAAGATACCTTAAATTCATTATTTCTGAAAATAACAGAACTATTTTCTTTGAAAAAACCACGCTGCAATTCAATGATACCCGCCATACTGCATCTTCCTTTCACTGTTGACCTATAGGAATTGTTGCAGGACCACAAGTGGCCCTGCTCTGCTATTCTTTTACTGCCTATTACATTGCCTTTGCATTTACTACTTTTTCTTTCTTTTCTATGCTCACTTCTCTTTTCATTTCCTTATAAAAGTAGAAGCTAATATAAAGGAAGCAAACCATAGAAACTAGGAAGGATAAGGATAGTGATCCTGTTATATCAGAAACCAAGCCTTGGATAACAGGCACTACCGCACCACCAACAATGGACATAACAAGAATGGCTCCTGCTGTTTCTGTATGTCGTTTATCGTCTACTACTTCCAGTGTTCTTGCATAAATGGAAGCCCAGCACGGACCAAAGAACAAGCTTACAAGAATAGCTCCATATACGGCTGACATGTTTGGAACTAATGCAACATAAACCAATAATAGGGTTCCAATGACTGAATACGCTGTCAAAACCTTCGTTGGTGAAAAACGAGAGATTAATAAATTAGCTACAAATTTCCCTACAAAGAAGGCAATAAAGCTAAATACCATAAAGTTTGAAGCAAATCGTTCATTGATATGTGGATTAAGCTCTAATGCTAATCGAATCGTATATGACCAAACAGCGGTTTGAATTCCTACATACAAAAATTGAGCCAAAATACCTTTGCGGAAGCTTGGAATTTTAGATAGATATTTCAAGGTTTCTAGAATGCTTGGATTCTTCACTTTCAAGGAATCAGCGGATTCTAAGGGCTTACATTTTGGAAATTTAATAACAAGGAATAATACTAACATGGCAATCAGAACAAAGATGATGTATCGATATGGCTCCAATGTGTGCTGCAGCATTTGAGCGCCAAAGACTTTCGCTTCTTCTGAAGTCATAGTAGCCATTTGAGCTTGAAGGCTCTCCCCTTCTTGGAATACAAGGTATTTACCTAATAAAATCCCTGCAATCGAACCGATTGGATAGAACGTTTGACTGATATTTAAGCGAAGTGTTGAGTATTGTTTCGGACCAATCATTGAGCTATATGTGTTGGCAGAGGTTTCTAAGAAGCCTAAACCAATAGCAATGGCAAAAAGCGCAAATAAAAACATATTATATGTGGCCATATGTGACGCTGGGAAAAATAATGAACAACCAATGATATAAAAGGCTAATCCTGTGATAATCCCAATCTTATAATTTGTCTTTTTAATAACCATTGATGCAGGAATCGCTACTAAGAAATAGCCTCCATAAAAGGCACTTTGTACGAAAGCGCTCGCAAGATCACTTAACTCAAAAATACTTTTGAATTGAGTAATTAAAATATCATTTAAACTAGCGGCAACTGCCCATAAAGGAAAAAGTAATGATAGCATGATGTATTGAAAAATAGGAGTTCGATTTAGATAGCCGTTTGGTAATTGAATAATATTTTCCTTTTTCATGATAATACCCCCGTATTCATCTTCATTTAACATTTGGTAAATCAATTTTTCACAAAGGATTTCCTATAAGGAGATTTCGACGAAGTCAATAAGAGTGCACTCCATAACGAATCCCCTTTATAGGAATCTAAAACAAAAAACGGGAACAACATTCTCAGAAATATGTATTGCTCCAGTATTCATCGCTGGATGATAGTATTTAAGAATTAATATCCAGCCTCTACAGTTAGTCCCTGCATAATTTTGACACCTGAGCTTGCTCCTATACGGTTAGCACCAGCTGCTGCCATCTTATCTAAATCGGCTTTATTTCGCACACCGCCAGATGCTTTTACACCATACTTGTCACCAACTACTTTTCTCATTAAAGCAACATCCTCAACAGTTGCTCCACCTGTTGAAAACCCAGTTGAAGTTTTAACAAAATCCGCACCCGCAATTACAGCTAATTGGCAGGCACGCTGCTTTTCATCATCATTTAATAAACATGTTTCAATGATCACCTTAAGTAGTGCTTTACCGTGTGCCACATCAGCAACTGCTTTGATATCCGCCTCTACCTTTGCATCTTCACCTGCTTTTAGAAGGCCAATATTGATGACCATGTCAATTTCATGCGCTCCATTTTTAATAGCCTCTTCTGCTTCAAATGCCTTCACAGAAGTAGTCGTGCTGCCAAGTGGAAAGCCAATCACGGTACAAACCTTAACATCACTTCCTTGCAGATTCTTTGCTGCTAGCGATACCCAGTATGGGTTAATACATACAGAAGCAAAGTTGTATTGCTTAGCTTCTTCTATTAATTTCATAATCTCATTTTCAGTTGCATCAGGTTTTAACAAAGTGTGATCAATCATATTTGCTATCATCTAGTATCTTCCTTTTCTATTTGATTTTCAGTAAAGCGATTTCATAAATCAAGAATACCACCGAGTTGAACAAATGTAAATATACATATGAAATTTTGTTCAATCAAATTTTTATTGGCTCTGCAGCTAAAAAAAACCTGCTAGATTGTTAATCTAACAGGTTTTCGTGTCCTTCTATTTCATTTCTAACAGCGCTCTTGCAGTATACTGGTCAATAATTAAAATATTCGCATACTTTCCAATCAAGGCTGCATGAATTGACTGAATTTTATGCTCTCCGCCAGCCACAAGGATGCTCTTCTCTTTTTTCTGTAATTCCTCTAGTTCGATCCCCACGGTTCGATTATTTAGCTCTTCTTTGCATATCCTGCCCTCAGCATTATAGAATCGCGAACAAATATCACCTACAGCACACTGCTGCAGTTCTGCCTTTTCCTTTTCGTTAAAATAACCTAAATTAAATAATAGTGCATCCTTTTGAACCGTACCCACCGTAAAGATCGCAATATTTGCTTGTCTACCCAGTTCAATGATTCGCTGGATATGACGATCTTCTTCAACCATCAGTTTGACTTCCTTTTTGTCAAAAATAACGGGCAGGGGCAAATAGCGGGCAACCGTGTAATAGGATTTGGCAAATAAATTAATGGTTTCCGCCGCATAGGTTTGCGTCTGTGAGTGGCTGACCCCGCCCTTTAATTGCACAACCTCTACACCCTGAACTCTCTTTGCCGTTAGCTGTGAGGCTAACATGTGCATCGTTTTCCCCCATGAAACTCCTATGATATCCCCGTCCGTTACGATTTCATCTAAATAATCAGCTGCCGCACGAGTAATATGCTTAATAATTTCTTCATACTCATTAAGGGGCGTATAGGCTACCAAAACGTGTTCTAATCCATAACGGTCCTTTAATTGCTGCGAAATATCATTCATATTCTCCAATGGGTCAATAATTTCAATTCTTACATAGCCCTGTTCCTTCGCATATTGTAACAGCCTTGAAACGGTCGGCCTTGAAACACCTAAGCTATTACAAATATCCTGCTGACTATAATCAGATTGGTAATATAGCCGTGCTGCAGCTATACTAAGCCGTTCCTTGTCTTTATCCACCGTAATCATCCTTTTTCTTTTTTGTAGGAAGACATTTCATTATGTACTTTATCATACTACTATCTTCGAATAAATTTCTACGTTTTTCCAATTGGGGTAAATCAACGGAGTAAATTTCGTTACACTTATTTTTTCTGAAGAGTATTCCTACATGGCAGATAGTCTAAAAATCGCTTAACCGCCAGTGATGCAGATTTTTTATCTCTCATTGCAAGGCCAATTTTACGGTACGCTGGTATGTCCAGTTCTTTTATGACAAGCTGATAGGGAATACGGCGCAAAATTAACTCAGGTAAAATACTGATCCCCAATCCACTTTCGACCATTGACATGACGGCATAATCATCCCATGTCGTAAAATGTACATTGGGTTCAACGTTACATTTCTCAAGTATTTCGGAAATTTCTGCTTTAGCGCCTTTTTCTAAAAGCATGAAGGGATAATCACTTAGCGCCTTTACAGGAAAAGAGTCACAGTCGGCCAACGGATGATCCTCCGGTAAAACAACAAGCAGCTTATCCTGCTCCAAAAAGATCGTTTCAAGCTCCGGATGTGTTGGAAGCCTGAGGAAGCCGCAATCCACTCGCCCCTCTAGAATCCAGCTTTCAATTTCCGTATAGTCACCTAGTAAAAGCTCGTAATCGATATTGGGATAGTCCTTTTGAAACTCTTTGATGATATTTGGAATCCAATGGGTTGCTACGCTAGAAAATGTGCCAATCCGAATTAAGCCCGATTGCAAGCCGTTCAGTTCGTCCACCTGCGCCTGCAGTTTTTGATATTCGTTACATACATTTTTAGCAAACGGCAATAGCTTTAGTCCGTCGGAGGTTAGTCGCACACCTGCGCGTCCACGTTCAAGAAGCGACACACTCCATTCCTTTTCCAAATCGTTAATCATTCGGCTGATGCCGGATTGGGAATAGTTTAATACTTCCGCTGCCTTTGTAAAGCTTCCATATTCAACCGTTTTGACAAAAGCCATAAATTTTTGGATATTCATGTCCATACGAATCACACCTACTTTACATCTGGATTCCTCATGTTAACTATGATAAACATTCGTTTTTGTAATCTACGAGAGCATGATACACTTTTTTATACAGATATATCAAGTGAAAGGAAATGGATTATGTTCTATGTAAGTGATATTTTTTCAACCGCGCCGTCCGAGTGTAAGACGGAGCTCCAAGAAAAAACATATAAAGTATTGCAAGACCTGAATATCCAGTTTGAGCGCGTCGAAACCGACGAGGCCATTACAATGGAAGATTGCGTTCAGATTAATCAGGTGCTGGATATGAAAATGGTCAAGACGCTTTTTCTATGCAACAGAAAGCAGACAGAGTTTTATCTCTTTGTTACCACAGCAGACAAGCCTTTCAGTGCCAAGGAATTCAGTCATGCGATGGGTGTTTCCCGCGTTTCCTTTGCCACTAAGGAATTGATGGAAAAGATGCTAGGAACAAAGATAGGTGCAGCGACTGTTTTTAGCACCTTGTTGGACAAGGACAATATGGTACAGATGGTTTTCGATAAGGACGTTCTTGAGGAAGAATGGTATGGGTGCAGCGACGGCACGACTACCGGGTATATGAAAATTAAAACATCACAAATCATCCATGATTTTCTAACATTTACAGACCACCCTCCAAAGACTATTCATGTATAGCGAAAGAAAGGTGAATGAATTGAGCCTGTATCAAAATAGAATGGTTGTTAAGGTAGGAACCTCTACCTTGACAAATGATCTAGAGAAAAGCAATCTCCGTTCCTTTGACCGCATTGCCTGTGTACTGTCCGATATTCAGAACATGGGCTATGAAGTCATTTTAGTTTCATCTGGCGCAATTGCCCTTGGCACAAATAAGCTAAAAATGAAAACACGCCCAACGAGTATGCGTTTGAAGCAGGCTGCCGCTGCGGTAGGACAATGCAGCATTATGCACTTATATGACAAATTCTTTAATGACTACGACAAGACGATTGCACAGATTTTGTTGAACGCCGAGGATATGGAAATGGAGGAAAAGAAGGAGAATTTGACAAACACCTTTGACGCCTTGCTCGAAATGGGCATTATCCCAGTTGTGAATGAAAACGACTCGGTTAGCTATACCGAAATCGATTCAGAGGATAGACTTTTCGGCGATAACGATATGCTCTCTGCGGTTGTAGCCGTATTATGCAGGGCGCAAAAACTCGTTATTCTATCCGACATTGACGGCTTTTATGACAGCGATCCCCGCCTTTATCCTAATGCAAAACGAATAGAGCGTATCAACGTAATAGACGAAGATGTACAATCATTTGCCGGAGGAGCTGGTTCTCGGCGCGGCACTGGAGGTATGAAAACGAAGCTACAAGCAGCAAATCTGGCAACCTCGCAGGGAATTGACACCATTATTACAAACGGCAAAAATCCGTCTGTACTCTATGAGATTATCAAAGGTGGGAGTGTTGGTACGCTTTTTGTTGGGAAGCGATAGTTTGTGGACTTCCCCATGTCTGAAGGAGGCACTGCTTCGGACTCATCTTGCTTTTTTGGCCTCCCTCTTGTCTGAAGGAGACTCTGCTTCGGACTCATCTTGCTTTTTTGGCATCCCCCTTGTCTGAAGGAGACTCTGCTTCGGACTCATCTTGCTTTTTTGGACTTCTCCTTGTCTGAAGGAAACCCTGCTTCGGACTCATCTTGCTTTTTTGGACTTCTCCTTGTCCGAAGAAACCCCTGCTTCGGACTCATCTTGCTTTTTTGGACTTCTCCTTGTCCGAAGGAGACTCTGCTTCGGACTCATCTTGCTTTTTTGGACTTCTCCTTGTCCGAAGGAACCCCTGCTTCGGACACACCTTGCTCTTTTGGCATCCCCCTTGTCTGAAGGAAACCCTGCTTCGGACTCATCTTGCTTTTTTGGACTTCTCCTTGTCTGAAGGAGACTCTGCTTCGGACTCATCTTGCCTTTTTGGAATTCTCCTTGTCCGAAGGAACCCTTGCTTCGGACTCATCTTGCTTTTTTGGAATTCTCCTTGTCCGAAGGAGACCCTGCTTCGGACTCATCTGCTTTTTTGGCCTCCCTCTTGTCCGAAGGAAACCCCTTTTCTGACAGACCACTAGATTATTAACTTCCTCTTTTCAGAACGTACCTTACTCTTACAAAAGTTATAATAAAATAAAACTTCTTCTTTCAACTGATGTACGGTTCATAGGCAGACATAAAAAGCCCTGCAGAAAAGTGTTCCCTCCACAGAGCCTTCATAAACGTCTTTGCTAAATCTTCGTTAGCACAATTCCAACGAGTGCAGATATAACCCCGATAACTTGATACCTTTTCAGCCTTTCTTTATAAACCCAACAGCTGCTGAGAACGACAACTAAACAGCTTAAGCTAACAATTGGAAAGACAATACTTGCTACGCCTGTTTCCAAAGCAAAAAAGTAGCTGCTGTAGCCGATAACACTAATGAATCCAATAATGGTCCCAAACTTCAGCTCGGTAGGCTGCCATTTTTCCTTCATAATAAAACTGTTTAAGATTAAATAGGCTGCACCGCCGCCATACATAGAAACAAGTGTATTGATGGAATCAATATTTAAATGGGAAGACGTCTTCATCAGCACACCTAGAACACCAAATGATCCAATTGATAATAAAACGCGGTACATCCACGGCTTATAGTCGACTCGAATCCCACTTCCTGGTACATATTGAATAACAGCTGCTGAAGCAAGCATAATTATTATGCCAACCCATTGAATCAGTGTAATATGCTCATGAAAAATAAGTGCTGCACTTAGTATGGGAATAACCGTATTCATGCTTATCAGCGGAGAAGTTAAACTCGCAGGTCCCTTTTCAAATGCCTTTGACATTTGAATATTCCCGTTTGCATTTAAGATTCCGATAATGGCCCCAAGGACAATTGTTATTCCATTAAATGCTGCAAATCCTACAACGATTCCATAGCCTAGCATTAATAAAAACGCAACAAGGTAAAAGAAAAACTGCATATGCACCTTTGATAGTCCTTTTCCTGAAGTAACCTTGAAAATCGTATTATTAATTCCAAAACAAAGCATCGTTACTACTGCTGCTATAATCCACATGAAAAATCCTTCTCTCAGATATTGATAGAATTATTTTAATATAGATTTCTAGCATTTCAAATGGTTTTTGCAATTTACATAAAGCAAAAATAACTTTAATTGCAGCTATGTCTTTATGGACTGAATCAAAACACGTGCATGGGTCTGAGCCTTCTTCAAGTCTTATGTGTGGAATTGTGAGACTCTGAGTTTACTGATACAGCAAGACTAACCATTAGAAGGCAGTTTTCTGTTTATCAAGCTGAAAAAAATAGGTGGTCATAGTGCAGAAGCACATGTTGACCACCTATTCTCATTCATTTTTTTACAAATCAAGCATCTTTCAGTAACTGGCCGCGTCCATTAACCTAGCATACGTTTATTTTGAGCTTGCAGCACTTTCACCAGCAATTTTACCAAAAGTTAAAATATCAGCAATGGCATTTCCACCAAGTCTATTACCTGCATGAATTCCGCCGGTTACCTCTCCTGCTGCATAGAACCCAGGGATTGGCTGATTATTTCCATCTAATACTCGAGCAGATGTGTCAATAGCTAGACCACCCATTGTATGGTGAACAGATGGAGATCTCGGTGTTGCGTAAAATGGACCTGTTTCAAGCTTTGGTCCAAAGTTTGATTTGCCGAAATCAGGATCATTTCCATTTTCGATATAAGAATTGTATTTAGTTATTTCATTGACTAATGCATCTTTTTCCATTCCTAACTGTACTGCCAAGTCCTCTAATGTATCCGCACGATAGACGCTTTTGTTTGCCACTAATGTTTCAATATCGTCGCCCCATACATTTTTACCTTCAGGACTTAATCCTGATGTATTCTTATCACAAATAATATAGAAAAGCTGATCCTCTTGTTCCAATGCTGCTTTGGCCAAAACATCACGCTCCGAATATTCATTCACAAAGCGTTTTCCGTCTTTGTTTACGAAAACCTGCGTTTCAGCACTTGCCCAAACACCACCTGATAATGAGCCTGTTTCCGGATGTGAGCTCGGCATTAGCTGGATAAAGCCCATTCCAGTTAATTGTGCCCCTGCTTTTTCACCCATCACGATTCCGTCACCCGTGGCATCAGGCGTATTGGTTGTTTTCATTGTAGTTGGTAGGTCCGGCCAATACGTATTGTATTCTTTTCTCATTTCAGGATTTGCGCCAAATCCTCCGGTTGCCATAACGACTCCTTTATTCGCCATTAGTGTTACTGGAGTTCCATCCGTTTTTTCAGCCTTTAATCCGACAACCTTTCCATTTTCAATAATCAGTTCTTTACCTTTTGTTTCAAGCATGATTTCAACGCCTGATTCCTTTGCCTTTTCTTCCATTGGCTTGATGATACCAATGCCAGTTCCATCCGCTAAACTGTGTGACCGTGGCCAAAGTGCTCCAAGAACCGTACCAATTTGGTCTGTAAATTTAACACCATGGCTCTCAGCCCATTTTAAGGTAGGAAGAGTGTTATTTGTTAGTGTTGTAACTAGATCATAATTACCTGAGATTTCATTTCCATTTAAATCTGTCCGTTTTCCACCAATATATGTATGAATGGCATGTAGTTCAGGAGAGTCAAATAATACCTTTGTATCCCCTGAATTTAAGTATTCTTTTATTTGTGCTTGCAATTTCTCAAAAGTAGGTGCAAACTCCCCATAATCACTTGGAGTATCATCTAAATATCCTTTTAATTCGGTAAGAAGTGATTCATTCATCGCCGCTTTACTTTGAAGCTCCGGATCATAGGAGTTATATTGTCCTCCTGCTCTCATTGTGTTTCCGCCTAGTGCAACACTTTTTTCAATTAATATAACGCTAGCACCGTTCTCAGCCGCTGAGTTGGCAGCTGCAAGTCCTGCACCGCCTCCGCCGACAACCACAACATCTGCAGTCTTCTTAATTAGCTTTCCCGCTGTTTTCTTTGCAGCCTTTTCTTTTAAAGCTGTTACATCCCCGCCTGCCTGTTTTACGCAATCCTCTACAGCAGCAATTAGGGCATTACTTGAATTTGTTGCTCCAGAAACCACATCAACGGCCAATGTTTGACCCTTAATTATTTCGTCAATCAATTTCTCAAAAGCAGGACCTGATATCCCAGGAGTCTCTTCATTATCCCCCACTTCAATTTTCGTTATTTCCTTATCACTAAATGTGACCGTTACAGGAACATCGCCATGATTTCCCTTTTGTGCAGATGTGTATGTACCTGCTTTAAAAATACTTTCTGATTTAGAACCAGAGGAATTAGATGTTTCCTCTTTATTTCCACAAGCTGTTGCAACTAAGACGAATAAAACAAGCATGAAACTAATTAATAATCTAAGCTGTTTTTTACTCATAACCTAGTCTCCCTTTTACAATGTTTTGTAAGCCAAAACCTGACTGCTTGCCTATTACTTTTTATTCATCACCTAGTTTCTTCAAAATAATATGAAGTCGAATACTGTGTGAAATTACTCACAAAATAATTTTACTATATTTTTCCTTTCGCATTTGTACAAATATTTTAATTATTAGTGTCTTTTATTTGGATTATTTGTAAATGAGGTGTGCTTTTGGTTTGAATGTGTTCAAAATTTCGTAATAGTCAAATATAAATCTGTTAAAATATATCTGAGGATTGAATAAGGTTTCCTTAAAACAGAATCCTAATTCGACCTGAAAAAGTGTGAATTTTCGTGGGTGATCATTTTGAAAATTTCAATAGAAGAGATAAATAAAGAACTGGCAGAGGAAATTATTATTCGGTGTCATGAGGTAGATGACGAAATAGACGAAATTGTAAACAAGCTACAAACCGAAGACCTCCTTTTACTAGGCTATCAGAGTGATAAAGCTCATCGTATCAAGATTAGTGATATCTATTATTTCGAAGCAGTGGATGGAAAGGTTTTTCTTTACTGCAAGGACAGCGTGTTTGAGGTAAAACAAAAGCTCTATGAGTTAGAGGAGCTATGCAAAGGGATGAACTGTTTTCGTGCATCGAAATCAACGATAGTAAACATAGCTAAAATCTCATCTGTTTATCCGACCATAAGCGGACGATTTGAAGCGGTGCTTGATAACGGGGAACGTTCGGTTATATCAAGGCAGTATGTGCCTGTCCTTAAAACTATGCTTGGACTGTAAAAGGAGGGATCCAGTTGACTACGACCCAATTTACCCAAAAGATGATAAAGGATTTCTTGATCATCTTCGCATCTATCATCATTATGATAACGATTTTGCGACAAATGTATTATCCACAGATGGCCTTTGATTTGAGGTCGATTTATATCATTATGGCATTTTCCTTATTAAGTACGTTAATGGGATTTATTTTATATACGCCTAATGATATCAGCGAGAAGAACATGCGTATACGAATCGTCATTCACTTTTTCACGTTAGAGTTTCTTCTAATTGCACTTGGGAGTGTGTTTGAAATTGTGACTACTGTGTTAGATGGAATCATTTTGGCCGTGCAAATTGCTGTCATTTATGTTTTGATTCGTTTGTTGTCATGGCGGAACGATAAAAAAGAAGCTCAAAAAATCAATGAGAAATTAAACGCTTTGAAGAATAATCAATAATACAGCAGCATAGTTGAAACGAAATTTGAGGTAAGCTTGATAGCTTGCCTCTCTTTTTTTGCATCTTACTTGCCTCTGGATGCAACTTACTGTTTTTCTATATACTTCTTTTTAGCATTTTAATATGCTGTATTCATACTAAATGACTCGAAAAGAAAAGGGGTATGGATATGGGGACTTTACTATTATTGATTGCATTAATTTTCGAGATTGCTTTTGCAATCTACTGTATAAAAACGAAGCAAAATCATAAACAGTTAAAAAATTGGATTCGGATTGCTGTTTTTATTGCATTTATCATTCTCACACTTTCATCGGTCATTATGTGGAGCTTCCGCTGGTTTATACTAGGCATCCTGCTTTTCATCTTAGCCTTAAAGGGGACGGTTTCTCTTATTCGTAACAAAACAACCTTACGAAAATACAAAACTTCTACTATCGTATGGAAAACCATTTTGTTGACATTCGCATTGGTATTCGCACTATCACCTGCCATTGTTTTTCCTCAGCATCCATCACCTAAAGTGACAGGTAAGTATGAAGTCGCAACTGCTTCATATACCTATACTGATAAAAATCGTATAGAGGAATTTTCTGATAAGGGTGACAACAGATTGGTTAATGTGGAGTTTTGGTATCCTGAAAAGGCAGATGGAACCTACCCACTTTTGGTCTTTTCACACGGAGCGAACGGTATTAAAGCCAGTAATACATCTACCTATATGGAGCTTGCTAGCCACGGATATGTGGTCGTTTCCATTGATCATCCGTACCATTCCTTATATACCCGATCAGAGGACGGAACGATGGCTTTCATTAGTTCAGATTATAACCGTGAAGTCAGCGACTCCAATAAAGAAGGCATTTACACAAAGGAAGAATCGTATGAACTCATTCAAAAGTGGATGAAGCTGCGAACAGACGATATGAACTTTGTCATTGATACGATACTTGAGAAAGCCAAAAATGATAAAAACTCCGTTTATCAGCATATTGATACAGAGAAAATTGGCGTGTTCGGGCACTCCATGGGAGGCGCAGCAAGTGTTTGGCTTGGTAGAGAACGTGATGATATCACTGCAATCGTTAATATCGATGCCCCGTTCTTTAGTGAGTTGGATTATAACAAAGAAAGTGATGATTATGTGGCACGCAGCGAAGCCTTCACGATTCCGCTTTTTAACATTTATTCTGATGATGTTTGGGAACAGCTCGATAGCAATTCCACTTATGCAGCAAACAAACTAACTAATGACCAGTTCAAAGACGCCTATACAGTTCATTTCAAAGGGGCAAAGCATTTAAGCTTTACCGATTTACCGCTTGTCTCTCCTATCCTGGCAAATAGTTTACAAGGCGGAAAGGCGGACATTGATCCATATTATTGTATTGAAACCGAAAATGAACTCATCCTTGAATTTTTTGATTATGAATTGAAGGGTATTGGGGATTTCAAGCCAGAAGAAACATATTGATAGAAAGTGTGCCTGTTACTTACAGAGTAAATACGAGATGTAACAGGCTCCCTGTTTTCTAATGATACTTAACGCAAAAAACTGCCTCTATTTATATTTAAACGGATTGCCGCACCTGTTTAACCGGCAGTTTTTTTATTTAAATTCATCTCAATATACTTGTTAATAGTTAACGTAATATTCAAACTCATCTGTTCAGTTATTTTATATAATGGATTTAGGACTATTGAAAGGAAGTGGCTTATGATACTAAAAGACAGAACAGAATCAGATGAATTATTGAAAATGCGATTTTTAAACACACGGATGGAGTTAACTCAAGAGGAAAAGCTTCATTATTTCCACCTAGAAAAAGGTTATGAGGGTGAGGTGAGCTTTGATTGGAAAGCGGAAAGTCTTCAAGAAGATATATATATTATCAATGATTTGCTGCTTAAAATAAACAATTCCTATTTTCAAATTGATTCAATCCTTATTTCACAGGGAGTTATTCGTTTGTTAGATGTAAAAAATTTTGAAGGAGATTTTTGCCTGGAAAAAGATAGATTTTATGCTGTTAAAACCGGTCGTGAATATAAAGATCCCATCGGACAATTAAACAAATGTACATCACAATTCCGTCAACTGCTCCGCGACCTCAAGTTAAATTACCTCGTTGAGTCCTCCGTTATCTTTATTAACCCCGAATTTACTTTATACAACGTGCAAATAGACAAACCCTTTATTCTTCCCACTCAGGTTGACCGGTTTCTAAAAGGTATTAATAGTACATCATCTAAATTGAATGAAGGACACCTAAGATTGGCGAAACAATTAATTTCATTACATCAAACTAAAAATCCATTTTCACAGGTACCAAACTATCAATATGAGCTGCTGAAAAAGAACATATATTGTAAATTTTGTCGTTCCTTTTCGATATCTTTACAAAACCATACTTTTGTTTGTGAAAAGTGCGACGGCCATGAAACAATCGAAGCTGCCATTTTACGGAATGTGAAGGAATTTCAGTTGCTATTTCCTGAAAGAAAAATTACGACTACAAACATTCGAGAGTGGTGTAACGTGGATTTAACAACAAAGACATTTTGTAGGATTTTAAAGAAAAACTTAACAGCAATTGGAAAAACTAGTGGTTCCTATTATATATAATTTATAATTTTTGTTTAGACGAAAGATGGGAATTTCTTCGGACATATCATTGATCTTTCGGCTCTTCCATGTCCGAAGTCGGTTCGGCTTGGACTCCATCTTGCTTTTCCGGCCATCCCTTTTTCGAAGCTAATCCGACTTCGGACTCGGTCTTGCTTTTCCGGCCATCCCTTGTCCGAAGCTGGTTCGGCTTTGGACTCGGTCTTGCTTTTTCCGCTTTCCCTTTTCCGAAGTTAATTCGGCTTCGGACTCAACCTTGCCTTTTCCGCTTTCCCTTGTCCGAAGCTGGTTCGGATTCGGACTCAACCTTGCCTTTTCCGCTTTCCCTTGTCCGAAGTTGATTCGACTTCGGACTCGGTCTTGCTTTTTCCGCCTTCCCTTGTCCGAAGTTGATCCGACTTCGGACTCGGCCTTGCTTTTTCGGCCTTCCCTTGTCCGAAGTTGATTCGGCTTCGGACTCGGTCTTGCTTTTTCGGCCTTGCCTTGTCCGAAGTTGATTCGGCTTCGGACCCAATCTTGCCTTTTCTGCTTTCCCTTGTCCGAAGCTAATCCGACTTCGGACTCAATCTTGCTTTTTCCGCTTTCCCTTGTCCGAAGTTAATCCGACTTCGGACTCGGTCTTGCTTTTTTTGCTTTCCCTTATCCGAAGTTGATTCGGCTTCGGACTCGGTCTTGCTTTTTCCGCCTTCCCTTGTCCGAAGTTGATTCGGCTTCTGACTCAACCTTGCCTTTTCCGCTTTCTCTTTTCCGAAGTTGATTCGGCTTCGGACTCGGCCTTGCTTTTTCGGCCTTCCCTTGTCCGAAGTTAATCCGACTTCGGACTCGGTCTTGCTTTTTTTGCTTTCCTTTGTCCGAGGTTTAAACACCAATATTAAAACCTCATCTATTAATAATACGGTTCACGGAAGAAGTATCTAAATAAGGGTTATTATTTAATGTAATAAAACTATTTTAGAATAACTTTGTAATAGAATCGTAATTTTGCTGTGATTCCATTGTTATACCCTTCTAGTATAGTGAAACTACCAGATCATACTAGGAGGTAACAGTTATGCTAAAGAAATTCATAATAGCACTTATCATCTTAGTTTCTTGTAGTTCCGTGTTTGCTAACAAGGGTGATGTAGCTGAGGCAGCATATTATAATACAAAAGCAGTTTCAGTTGCAAAGGCTAATCTTGGGGTACCTTATCAATGGGGTGGGATATCACCAAGTGGTTTTGATTGTTCAGGTCTTATTAAGTATTCCTATGCAAAAGCTGGAATTACACTAAACCGAACTGCCGCCCAAATGTTCTATGGAAACGGTTATCGTATTTATAATTATATACAACCCGGTGATTTAATGTTTTATGCTCCAACCAAGGCAAGTAGCCCAACTCATGTTGCGATGTATATCGGAAACGGTCAAATGATTATGGCATCTTCATCAAAAGGAGTCATGATTACAAGTACAAACAACCCTTATTGGCATCCAAGATATGTTGGAACCAAACGCATTTAAAGACCATACATGTATGGTCTTTTTTTTCATAAACAATCTTTATTAAAACTCGAAAAGTAATGGAGCCTACTAACATGACGTACTGTTAAGATCGTGTTCCATTACTTATTGTTTTGTTTAACGCTAAAAAGCAAGCGAATAAGTTTTTTATATTTAATTATTTATATTTACTTATATGTAACCCCTATGTCGCCATTTGTAAAACAAGATGTTTCGTGGCGTCACAGCGAACGTGTACTATGAACCATTAAATGTATTTAGTATGTTATATTTAATCTTCAAAAATTGTATGTTTAATCTTCCATTTCTCCATCTTAATAAAAACCCAGAAACCATAAATTCCTAAAGTAATAATAGTATGCAGCCACCACTTAATCCAATTCCCAAACAGACCTATTGCCGATCCAGTAAATTTCAGTCGCCTTCCATTTATTACTGTAAGCCTTGTTTTCCAACCTATAATCATTGTAATTGACCATGGATAGCAGATACCTAACGTGAACACTGTAACAACAAATCCCAGAATGGACCAACCAATAAACTGAAGTAGTCCACCATCAAAGTAAGACTTCATTTCTACACGATTAGCTGTGTTGTGATTGTTGCCTACTTCTTTCATTTCTTATTCCTCCTTTAAAGTTATTTCCAACACCTTCCAAATATATTACACCATGATAATAGTCCTATTATTATCATTCCCCAAACCATCAAAAATTTTAAAACATCCTTATAAATAATAGAAATATGCTTTCTGCACATGCGAACACATCAGCCCACTCGAAGGTATTTTAAAGTGTTTACCCAGTTAAATGTAAGACATAAGAAATAACTAAAAGCAACCACAATGGTTTAGGTCGTTGAAGAAGGAAAATGAAAACATATAGCAAAATAAAGGTAGTAATAAATAATCCATTTGAAATGAGGGGGATTAGTTGTTTAGAAGATACACGCCAAAAATAGATGGTATAAACTTCGTGGCCGAGTTAAGAAAAGTATCCATCGGAAATGTGGATCAATGGCTGCTTATTAGAGGAGAAAATCGAAACAATGCTGTATTGTTCATGTTGCATGGAGGACCAAGCGCAGCACAAATTGGTTTTAACAGAGAATACCAGAACGATTTAGAAAAACATTATAGTTTTTCATCCAAAAAGGGCGCTGCGGCCCCTTTCCGCTTACAGTTCAAATTCTCCACAATTCATATGAAAAACTGCTTCTATTTATGGTATGGTCCAACGCGTTACATGTATAGTGGCAGTTTTTTATAGGTTCTTCGTTCGAATTAGCATTTAGAATAGTAATTAAAAAATACCCTGTGAAAAAATGTCATCCTTCACGAGACGACCTAATCATCTCGAGATATTGCACATCACCAAGCCCATAATGTTGAAATTCCACAATTAATTTTGTTACTAACTCTTCTTCTGATACATCTTGGTATTTTGTAATAAAACGCATAAGATCACTATCTTTATCAAGATAATTCAAATATAATTCAATTCCCCTTTTTAAAGGGTTAGGAAAAATATGTTTAGGAAGAGTTTTATTAACCAGAACCTGATTGTACATTTCAGCATATCCTTCGACCTTTAATGAAAAGCTTTCCTTACGTTCAAACTTTTCTCCGATTATATGAAGATCGATAGCCCCCTTATAATCATTCTGGTCCAACCAGGCAAGAATGGTGAGAATGTTGATTTGACAAAACATATCCTCATCAAACCATAATGTTAGATGACTGAAATTTTTTCTAAAAAGGCGCTGTAATGGTTTGAGCGTGATCTCACTATACTGTTCAGTTGTAACGTGATGAACGTTTGCTCGAATTTGAATAAAGTTATGTGAAAATATATTGCTACAGGTTTCTCCATAGCACATGGCTTCGTTAAAAGGAATCATACATTCGCCGTCAAGGAAGTGTGTTGTTTTATAAAAATTATACAGTGCTTGACCATTTAGTAGATGTAACACTCTTTTTTGCGGCATCATGATAACTCCTTTTAACAGATTGATTTTTTTAGCAAGAGTTTAGTGGTGATAGAACACACCATTTTCAATCATTTTCTCAAAGTCATGTCTGCTTAAAGGACGACTTAAATAGTACCCTTGGATTTGGTCACAGCCAAGTTGTTTTAAGCATTCAAGAATCTCTTTGTCTTCTACACCCTCTGCTATCACCTTCAGGTTTAATTCCTTAGCTAACGTAATAATCGCTTTCACAATAGCCATATCTTCTTTTCTGCTAAACATTTCCCTTACATAGGATTGGTCCAGCTTTAAATAATCAAACGGAAAGCTTTTTAAATAATTTAAGGAAGAGTATCCCGTCCCAAAATCATCAATGGAGACAACAACCCCAATGTCTCTTAGCTTCATCACATTCTTTATACATTCTTCTGTATTTTCTATCACAGTGGTTTCAGTAATTTCCAGTTCTAATAGCTCTGGCTTCATCCCTGTTTCCTCTAACACCTTTTTAACCATCTTTGTAAAATCAGGATGACTAAATTGAATCGGCGATATATTTACACTTACTCTCATCGGCTCAAGCGTTTTCGATTCAGCCCACATTTGATTTTGGATACATGCATGTTTCAATACCCATTTATCAATTTGCCAAATCACACCTGTTTCTTCTGCTATTGGAATAAACGTATTGGGAGGTACATTCCCTAAAATTGGGTGATGCCAGCGTAGCAAGGCTTCCATACTATTGATTTTATTTGCTTTTAAATCTAATTTTGGCTGAAAATAAAGTTCAAATTCATCATTTTCAACTGCTGTTTGCAGGTATGCTTCAATCTGAAGATATTTCTGTTTTGCTTGATTCATGTCTTGATCATATATTTTATACGAGTTTCGCCTTTGCTTCTTTGCTGAATACATGGCAAAATCAGCATTTTTCATCAACTGGTCGATATCGCGTCCATGAGTAGGAAACACACTAATTCCGATACTTCCTGTTGTATAAATTTCCACTGTTGGACTAAGCAGAATCTTTTCATGAAAAATAGATAAGATCTTTTCGGCGGCCATTATATATGATCCCTCATCCCGTAATTCAGGAAAAAGAATAATAAATTCATCACCGGCAAATCTGTAAACAGAATCATTTGGGCCGATCACCTGCTGCAGCCTCTTCGTGATGATCTTTAATAATTTGTCACCAAATACATGGCCAAAGGTATCATTAATAATTTTAAATTGATCCAAATCTAATAGAAGGAAGGCAAATTTCTGTTTTCTATCTATTAAGTACTGGATATCTTCTATTAATTTTCTTCGATTAGGTAAACCTGTTAATGTATCATGATAAGCTAAAAACTCTACTTCTTCTTGTGCTCGATGCAATTCTGAAATATCGTTACTGTATCCTATGAGATTGGTAATTTCCCCATTTTCATAAACAGGTGATAACGTTGTTAATATTCGTCGGTCACGAAAAGAATAATTAGATGTTACGGATTGACCTAAAAAGGCTTTTTTGTAATTTGTTTCTAGCAAACTCGCAATTTCAGGAGGAAATATTTCATTTGGCGACTTTTGAAAAATCGTTTTTGTCTCCAAACCAAGTTGGGGAGCTAATTTTCCTTCACCAAATTGATAGACAAAACGACCCGTATTATCTTTTGTCACTTTAAAAACAAAATTATGCATCGAACTGACAACTAAATTAAAGTCATTTTTAAGCGCATTCACTAATTTTTCTTCATTTTCCTTACTAACCGTGATATCAGTCCTTAAGGCAATATACATATAGGGTTCATTATTTTCATGACAAAATGGAACAATCGTGGTTTTTACCCAATAATATGTACCATCCTTTGCCTTGTTCCGTACACTACCCTCCCAGATTTCACCACTTTTAATCGTATCCCACATATTTTTGATAAACGATTTATCATGATATCCAGAATTGATAATCCGATGCGTCTTTCCAATTAATTCCTTACGGCTATACTTAGAAAGCTCACAAAATTTATCATTCACATACAAAATTTGGCCGCTTACATTTGTCATAGCAACAATGATGGATCGATCAATTGCGTATTTTAAAGTTGAAAATTCGTTGAGAGCCCGCTCAACTTCATCGATTATTTCCATTCCATGACCATCCAAGCTCCCACTTATCTTTTGGGGAATACTCTTGAGTGAGTGGATTAACTCCTTAAAATCCTGATCTTCAAAATTTAACATAGGCACGATCTCCATTTATACATAGGTTTCAATTTGTTCTTCTATTAATGGCTGCAATGCTTTAATAAGCTTCAAATCTTCCACTGTCAGGTCTATCATTTCCAGTTTTTTTATAATTAAAGGATCATGGATAGTGATTAGGACATCCATTTCTTTAGATAATTGTATCCACTTTTTTTCTTCCCTTATAGACTTACCTAGACCAAATAACCCCATATCACACCGCCTAAAGGAATAAATGCTATTCCATAATAATATCATTATAGGGTCATTTAGTACTATAAAACTATAAAATTTTTACAAATATTGTGTCTAGCAAATGATTATCTGGGTAACACAGAGGTGGGTTCTTATGCAGAATCAGGAGTTTCGGTTTGGAGGGGTTATTTGGGAGTTGACTTTAGATTAGTTGTGTAACAAGATTTTTTGGGCGTCTCAGTGGCATTCAGTTTGAAAGGTAAAAAGTGAAGAAGCATGGTAATTCGTAAAGGAATTCGCCATGCTTTTTTTTTGTTCTTTAAATATTGGTGCAGGTTTAAGAATACATTACATAAACGGAGAATTTCCGGCTAATGTATGTAATATAGGCTTGAGAAGCAGATATAAGCGGAGAAATTCCCATTAGCTGCCCCTAAATAAGCCAAAATCCATGATTTGGACAATATAAACGGAAAAACTCCTTTTATTATTAGGGAAATATAGATATTTCCCTATTTTAACGGAATTTCTCCGTTTATTTTTAAAAAAAATGAAATCAACATCTATAACTAGCAGAGGAAGTATTTGTAATGACCAATACATTACTTCGGAGAAGCATCCCCAAAATCCCTCTGCTTTCAATCCTTAAAAACTATGAGAATACCACAATTTTACGTGCAATAGATTCTGTTAAACGAGAGGCTACTTTTGGAAGCGCCCATTTAATAATTGGTGTTAACACAGCACCCGATATTCCTCCTGCATGGACATCCACCGTACAAGTCATGGCTGTTTTCCCATTAACATCCTCTGCAGTAAAGTGACCGCTTCCGGTGAAATTATCTGATAACCCTTTTAGTTCAAACTTAATGTTGGAAGGTTCATTCCATTCGGTAATATCTACCTGTGCTTGAATTGTTTTCTTAATCCCTTTTACATTACCTTCAAATGTCCAGATCGATTGCTTGTCATTTATGATTTCATGCTCTTTATAGGCCGGTACTGTCGTTGCCCATTTCTCAAGATCACTGACATAATCCCAAACTGCTTGTACATCTACTGGTATCTCTACTGTATGTATTCCTGTTGCCATATTATCCCCACTTTCACTACGTATGCATTGTAAGTTTACATTTTAAAAGATAATTATCACATAAAAAACTTAAACTTACATCATTAATTATACATAGTTTTTCTTTTTCCAATTAAAGGTTGACAGCACTCTTCGGAGCGTTACAGCGAACATTCCAATGTCCCTGTATAGACCTGCACCCGATTACGCCCCGCTTCTTTTGCAGAATATAAAGCTTTATCCGCTTTATTCAAAAGCTCATTCAGTGTCTCCTCTGTCCCTTTCGAAGCTTCAGCCACGCCAAGGCTTAGAGTCACAGAAATATTTCCCTCGGTTGTCAGGAGTGGCTGTGTTTCCAGACAGCTCCGAATCCGATTAGCTAACGCTTCACCCTCTGATGCTGTATATCCCTGCAGTGCAAGTACAAACTCCTCCCCGCCATATCGCGCAAAGAGTTCTCCTTCCTTTAATTGCGTTTTGCAAACATTTACGACATGCACCAGTAATTGATCCCCTAGAGAATGGCCATAGGTATCGTTCACTTTTTTAAAATAATCCACATCCATTAAAATGACGGTATACGCGGATGAAAGGTTCTTTGCCTCCGCAAATTCTTGAGTACTTTGTTGAAAAAAGGCACGACGATTATAGATTTGTGTAAGCTCATCATAATAGGCATGGCGCTCCAATTTTTCCTGGAGCCTTTTTAGCTCCGTGATATCTGTAAAAATGATTAATCGACCATTACGATTATTCTCTTGTTGCAGCTGTGTGACTCGAATCTGGTAAGTTCGCTCGGATTGATCTTCCGTCGCAAGCTTTAATTCCTGACTGTACGCTTCATCCTCTAATGTAAAAGGAAATGGGTCACCTGATAGGTCTAGCCAAGCCTTTGAGAAGTCCATGCCAACCATGGATTTATTCAATTGCGGGAACATCTGAATACTGGCTTGGTTAAACTCTATTAATCGAGAGGATGCATCCAGCACCATCACACCATCATTAATACTATTAAAAATCGCATCTTTTGCAATCGGCATGATCGTAAACATACGTGATGAGCTGATCGACCATAAATATAAGAGAGAAGAAATCCATAACACCATTGGTACTGGATCAAATCCCGGCGGCGTTAATCCAATTAAATAAATAAAGGCTGTCAGCATCGGCACCAGCTGGCCGAACAATAACGTGATTAATTGCGGGCGATACATCTTCGCTGTTTCTTTCCAATGATAGAGTACGAGGAAAAAGGCTACAAACATGCAGGCAAAGGTGAAGACTCCATGAATCATGTACCATATACCAATCTCCATATGTATGTAAGGAGTACCCAAAATCGGGTCAATCTCAAATACCCGATAATGAAAATGATGCCAATCATTTGTTGCCACCATAATCAAGCTAATACAGGGGATCGTAAGAAGCGCTAACCACGTTTTCCTAGTGACCTTCATACCCAAATACTGCATGATAAATAATAGCCCTAAAGGCGAAGAAACGGGCATACCTATGTATTGAATAATGGTCCAAAACTTAATTTCCGCAAGTGTTGTAGACATCAAGCCGAACGCAGAAGCAAAACAATAGATCGTGATAAACATCGTATAACAAATGAAAAAATAGGCTATTTTCGTATAATGATGACGCGTGAAAAAGACGTACAAACTCAAATACAAATTAAGCACACCTGATGTGCAAACAAAGGTGATATAAGCTGTTAATTCTGAATTCATGGTTGAATCCCTCTTTAGAAAAACATTTTTCAATAATGTAGCATAGAAGGAAAAAAATGAAAATGGAATGTTTTGTTAAAGAGATTGATAGTTAATGGTAGAGAAATGTTCTGCACTTAGACCTTCATAAATAACTGCACCTCCAATTGTTAATTTTTATGTCTAACAATTGGTGTGCAGTTCAATCTTCGGACTGAAGTAAGCAAAATATTATCGGATGTGTCTGAAGTCTAGGCATCTTCGGACTGAAGTAAGTAAAATATTATCGGATGTGTCTGAAGTCTAGGCATCTTCGGACAGAAGTAAGCAAATTATCCTCGGATGTGTCTGAAGTCTAGGCATCTTCGGACTGAAGTAAGCAAAATATTATCGGTTGTGTCTGAAGTCTGGATAACTTCGGACTGAAGTACGCAAATTATCCTCGGTTGTGTCTGAAGTCTGGGCATCTTCGGACAGAAGTAAGCAAATTATCCTCGGTTGTGTCCGAAGTCTAGGCATCTTCGGACTGAAGTACGCAAATTATCCTCGGTTGTGTCTGAAGTCTGGATAACTTCGGACTGAAGTAAGCAAAATAAAGAAATCTATTTACTTATTATGATGGATTTTTTAATTGGTAGAGTGACCTCTACAGTAGTTCCATGATCAACAACGCTTTCTATATTTATGATTCCACCATGTTCTTGAATGATTTTATGACTAATCATTAGGCCTAATCCAGTTCCTTTTTCTTTTGTACTGAAAAAGGGTTCTCCAATTTTTTTAATCCGTTCCTCAGGGATGCCATTTCCCTGGTCAATAAATCTGAACCTAAGGGATTCATGATTTTGCTTAGAACCCTGAATGGTAATCGATCCTCCATTTGGCATGGATTCAACTGCATTTTGGAGGATATTGATGAATACTTGTTTGATTTGATTACTGTCACAATACATCATTGGTAAATCTTCAGAAGGCTTTTGCACAATTTCTACATTTTTTAAAATAGCTTGTGATTCAAATAAGTGGATGACATCCTGTAAAAGAATCGAAGGATCGACTTCCTCTCTATGAGGGGGCTGTGGCTTGGCAAGAGATAAAAATCCCTTTACAATTTCCTCTAATCGGTCAATTTCAGACAAAATGACATTCGTATAGCTTTGATTGACAACCTCACTTTGTAATAACTGAATAAATCCCTTTATGGAGGTGAGGGGATTTCGGATTTCGTGAGCCACCCCAGCGGCTAACTCCCCTACAACAGAAAGTTTTTCTGATTTCAGTATCCTTTCCTCCGCTTTCTTTCGTTCCGAAATATCCCGAGCCACTACGATTATTTGTTCCACTTCCCCCTGTTCATCCAATATAGGTGAACCGACAGCCTCTAAGCATACCCATTCACCATTTGCATGTTTATAGCGGAATTCGGTAGAGCAAGGCGTTTTCGATAAAACCATACTCCTAAATTGGCTCTGTGTATAAGGAAGGTCTTCATGGTGTATCATTTCAAGGTTCGACTTTTCTTTATACCAATTAGAAGGATATCCTAATACTGTTTCATGGGATGGAGAGACATACTGTACAACCCCTTTTATATCAACCACCATAATTAAATCCTGCGTATTTTCTGCAATGAGACGATATTTTTCTTCGCTACGAAGAAGTGCTTCCTTTGCCTTTTTTCTTTCGGTTACATCACTGTAAATCGTCAAAATAGCAGGACTTCCATCATAATTAATCGAGGCACTCACCACTTCCACATCAATGACTTCTCCATCCCGTCGAATGAGTTTCATTTCAGTTTTCGGCAGTTCTTTCCCCTCTTCAGCTTGAGATACTCTCCATTTGGCCATCTCATAAGAAACAGGGTGAAGATAATCGTTAATAGACTTACCAACTACATCCTTTTCCTTTGCAATTTTCAAAGCGAATGGGTTCGCATAAAGAATGCGACCCTTCCGGTGAATGGCAATCCCTTTTGGAGAAAATTCAACTACTTTTTGAAACCGCTCTTCACTTTCTTTCCGTTCCGTAATATCTACACAAGAACCAATGACCTCAACAACCTGTCTACCTCTTCGGACTGGGCGCAAGGAAGCCAAATACCAGACACCATTGCTCTTCCCCTCGTAGGTAACTTTTTCTTCTCCTCCCCATGCCCTTCTGTAATACTGGAGTTTCTTATCTGCTTCTTCTTTTGGTAAAAAATCATGTAGACATTTTCCAAAAATCATTTCTGGAGAAAGTCCCAATCGATACAATAATTCCCCATCGCCTAACGTATGAATGAATTCACCATTCCGTTCAATAAATTTAATGATCATCCCTTGTTGCTGTCGAACAGTATCCCTTAATTCCTGTCGAGCCTGTTCTAGCTCTTTTTCTAACCATTTTTGTCTGCTTATCTCTTGTGGAATTCCTTCCCGCTGGACAATTTGTTCTATTTCATTAAACCCCTGAACCAATTCATTCGGAGGTAATGGTTTGCAAAATAAATAACCTTGAGCTCCATTACAGAGATTTCGTTGAAGAAATACCAATTGTTCTTTTAACTCAACGCCCTCTGCAATAACCTCGATATCTAACTGATGTGCCATTGCGATAATGGTTTTCACAATCGCTGAATCATTTTTATCTGTATGACAATGACGAATAAATGACTGATCAATTTTTAGTGTATCAATTGGGAATTCCTTTAAATAATAAAGGGAACTATATCCTGTTCCAAAATCATCCAAACTTATTTGAACACCTAGCTCTTTTAATTGCTTTAAAATTTCCAGACCACGGTTTGTATCCATCAACATACTTTCCGTAATTTCAAGGTCAAGATACTTAGGATCAAGGCCGGTATCGTCTAAAGTTTGCTTTACAACCTTTATAAAATTTGGCTGGTATAGCTGACGTACAGAAAGATTGACAGAAACAACCATTGGAGGCAAACCAGCTTCCTGCCAGTCCTTATTTTGTCTGCAAGCAGTACGTATTGCCCATTCTCCAATAGAAAGGATTACCCCCGTTTCCTCGGCAAGCGGAATAAACTCAGCTGGCGTTATAAATCCCTTTCCTGGATGCTGCCAGCGAATTAATGCTTCTACCCCATTGATTTTCCCCGTAGTTAGATTCAGCTTGGGTTGATAATAGAGCTGATATTCCCCTTGCTCCATTGCTTTTCGAAGGTCTGGCTCCAATTCTATTTTTTGATAAATAAGTTCCAATTGGCTAGAACGATAATACTGAAAAGTATTTTTTCCCTTTTGTTTTGCTTCATATAGGGCTATATCTGCATGTTTGATTAATGTATCAATATCTTTTCCATTCTCAGGATACAAGCTGATACCAATACTTGCTGTAATATAAAGTTCATATTGTTCGATATAAAAAGGAGTTGCAAAGCAATCAAGAATTTGGGACGCAATATCCGTTACTTCATTACGATCCCTATTTGATAGGAAGGCAATAAATTCATCGCCTCCATTTCTGGCCAAATGAATATGTTCAGAGAAAGATTGATTTAATCTTTCTGATACTGCTTTTAATAAGCGATCACCAATTCCATGCCCCATCGAATCATTAATGTATTTAAACCTATCTAAATCAATGAAATAAACAGCCAATTGCTGCGTATTTTTATCAGAAATAGCCGTTTTCAATCGGTTGGAAAAATGATGCCGATTATCTAACCCCGTTAATGAATCATGGTATGCCAAGTATTCAATCATTTCCTCCGCTTTTTTCCGAGCTGTAATATCAACAATTGTTCCGATTGCTGCAAGCTTACCTTGAAACATCATAGCTGCTCCAAAGTTTTCGATATGGAGAATATTTTTTTCTTTATTGATGATCCTGTATTGATAATGTGTTGTTGCCGAGGGATCCTGCACTCGCTTCATAGCATTCTCAATAATCACTGAATGGTCTTCTGGATAAACATAATCCATGACGTTCGAGCCAATAAGCTCTTCCTGACTATATCCAAAAATTCCCGAAAACCTTTGATTGACATAAACGAACTTCCCATCTTGGGTGATATAGGTTCCAACCACTGAGTTTTCTGTCAGACTCCTATACTTATCTTCTGTTTCCGTCAATCTCATCTGCGCCCTCTTAAGCTCAGTAATATCTTTTATAATTCCATATACCCCGACAATTTGATTATTAACGATAATAGGAATGTTTTTTACATTTATTGTAAAACGATCACCATTTTTACCAGTGAATGCTGAATCATAAGTTGTTGGCTCTCCACCTTTTGCTATTTCAAAGTGTTTGATCGTTTTTTCGCATTCCTCCGGATCTAGATAAGTTACAAAGGACTTTTGAAGAACTTCTTCCTTCGTATACCCATAAGCCTCTACAACCTTATTTACACTCAATATTTTCCCATCTAAGTCAGCTGTGAGTACCAAATCAGGATTATGTTGATAAAGTGAATAATAATGTTGTTGATTCATTTTTAGCTCCATTGTTTCTTTTTTCATTTTATCCATAATAATCCCCCATGCTCGAAAACATCGTCTATCTAAGTGTAAAAATCAAAAAAAGACTAAACGATACCGATTAGTCTTTAATCGTATTATCGGTAACTGGCTAGCATAATCCTTAGACCTTAGACCTTAGCCCCTATAGCTTTGCGTCTTCACCTTTCGATGAATTTGCCTTTATTATTCTGTATTCTAATCTCGATTACCAACATGTTGATTCTAACATTTCCACTATGACTATATTACTACAACTCTATCATACGATAATTTTCAAAAGTAATCGAGAAATTTTGACACTCATTTATTTACAAATGATGGATTTTTAAAGGTGGGTGAAGTCATGATTAACCTTTAGATTTAAAATGATGTACGAATAAAATTATTTATCTGATGTTACTAAAATAGATGTGCGGTTCCCGGCTCTCCACTTGGTATATGTTGTAGATGTTAGCAGTATCATTTTTTGATTGTATACAAAAAAAGGCCCTGCTTAGAATTTATCTTCACAGGGCCCTAAATAATGTTTTTTCTATCTATTCTTGTTGATAGAGGAATTATAAGAAACGCGAATACCTTCCCCGTGGTCTGTCTCAGATTAGAGCTTAAATCGGTTAATTAATTCTTTTAGTTCCTCCGCCAAGCTTGCAAGGCTGTTAGCGCTTCGGGCCACTTCTTCAATTGAGCTGCTTGTTTGTTGGCTTGATGCTGAGGTTTCTTCAACCCCTGCCGCAAATTCCTCAGCTGTTGCGGCAATTTCCTCAATAGAATTATTTATACTTTGGCTGTTTGATGCCATGTCATATAGATTCGTAGAAATGTAGCCAATACTGTTGACCATTTCGATTACCGATGTGCTGATCGTATGAAACGTTTCAGATGTCTTTGCAATTTGCGATGTTCCCAGCTCTACTTCAGAATAGCCAGCCTCTAGTGCCTTTGTTATTACATGGAAGCCATCCTGGATTTCACGAACAATTCCCGTAATATCCTTAACAGAATGGGCCGTTTGTTCTGCTAATTTCCGTACCTCTTCTGCAACAACAGAAAATCCTTTTCCTTGCTCCCCTGCCCTTGCCGCTTCAATGGCTGCATTTAATGCCAGTAAATTTGTTTGTTCGGCCACATCTTTAATCACAGTAACTAATTTCGAAATTTCCTGTGATTGATGGCTTAAATCATTTACCTTTTGAACAGAATCATTCACAATATGATCGATTTTGGCCATTTGTTTCGTTGAGTCATTCATTAACCGGCTGCCCGTCTCGGTCATTTCTAGCACCTTGTTTGACGAGTGTTGAATTTGCTCCCCATATTGATTGGCTTCCTGTACTTTTACAGAAAAGGCTGACACAGAGCTTGACGCACTACTCGAATGGTTCGCCTGTACTTCGGAGCCTGAAGCTAATTCCTGCATAATTGATGCAACCTGTTCTGAACCTGTCGCTACTTCACTGGCTGATTGCGTTAATTCTTCACTTTGACTCGCTAATAATTGGGAAGCATTGGCAATCTGTTCAATCATGTCTCTTAACTTTGACTGTAATATATTCATAGAACCAGCCAATACCCCGATCTCATCCTTTGTTTTGATGTGCAGCGGCTCACCGCCAAGATCGGCATTCGCTAGTTGATTCATCCGTTCCGTTACCGCTTTAACAGGCTTTGCCATGTTATTAGCAAACATCCAAATCACTGCAATCCCAATAACCAATGCAATACCGGCTGTTAGTAAAAGCGCATTGAGAACCACTTTAGCAGGATGGTTAAAATCAATCAAATACGTACTCGCATTCACAACCCATCCCCAGTGAGGGTCTGTCTTTGAATAGGAAATCTTTGATTCAATTCTATTTTCATCAGTTGGCAGTGGTCTATCATAGTAAACAAATCCACCGCCATCATTCCCAACTTTAATCATTTCCTGAGCATATAGTGAGCCGTTAGAATCCTTCTCGTTCCAAAAGTTTTTCCCTTCTAAGCTTGGATGAGCGATTTGTACGCCTTTTTTATCTAAAACAAACAGATAGCCATTTTCACCGAGTTCAATATGATTGTTGACCTCGCGGGTGCCATCCGCCTTTTTCTCCCCTAAAATAGAGATTTTCACCTTTTCCTGTGCTTGCTCTAAGGTTATATTTCCTTTTTCAACCTCTTTATTTAAAGAATCAATCATTTCAATAGTCATTTCTACACTATTTTTTAAATTTGTCTTTCCTAGTTGATCTAAACTATTTGTACTGATCTGGTAGCTTATGATGCTGGCTGCAAGTAAAGGAACGGTTAATAGAAAAATAGAGATTAAAATTAACTTTGACTTAATGGACGAGACAGATAGTGGACGCTTCTTCATAATATAGATTCCTTTCATTCATAAGATTTTTATCAATTTATTTAATCCTTTGTGAAAACAAAAGAATAGTTAGGATGGTTTCTCTACTAAAGAGCAAGACTATCCTTTTTCCCGTCGTTTTCTATTCGTTGCGGTACTTTATACCTACTTTGTTCAAATATATTTCATTACCTTTCGAATTACAACTATTTTTTCAAAATAATTTATAAAATTTAATATTTTCGTATAATTTGCTCCCATAAAAAAATCAAGCCCAATATGTCTGTGGCATTGCTTATGCACATATCCTTCTAAACACAAAAAAAGCGCATTTCTTTTTTTCAGAAATGCGCTTTTGTAAAATAGTGAACCTGGTTATTTAAAGATGGGAATAGTATATTTACTAATCTAATAGCATCATTTTGGCAAAACGGCTCATACAATAGATACTTTATATCAGTGTTAGCTACATTTTCAAATCATGGACACTTTATGAGTGATTAAAAACGAATAGAAAAGGCCCTGCGGAGAAATTTCCCTACAGAGCCTCTAATGATCTTAAAAATTGAACATTAAACCTACTATTTTACTTGTCCCAATTCATCTACAAAAGCCGGCCTTTTCTTATATAGATCTATTAGTTCGTCTATCAATTCGATTTGTTTTGGCTTTCCCGCGAACTTTCTATACTTCGTTATTTTGCGACATACTCCTTGATATTCTCTCCGATTGGATGAAGCACTCGCAGCAGAATAGAGATAATTCTTATAGACTTCTATCACTTCTTCTTTAAATGTATGGAATAACTTCTCGGCATAATTTTCTATGTAGCTGGGATTATTTCGAACAAACTCCAATAGTTCTTCAAGATCATTTTCTTCCTCAATCAGCTTAAGGTATACCTGATTCGTGTACCATCCTTTCGCTGTTTTCAGTTCACTTTTTAAATTTCTATAGAAGGAATCTTGATTTTCTGCTGCTAATTCTTTTAAATCCCTATAATATTCAAAGTCTCCATTGAACAAAAGTTCCTTTGCTAAGATTTGCTGTTCTTCTTTTAAGGAAAGAAATTTATAAGCTGTGTACCTAAATTTTTTCCACTGTGATACTAATCCTGGGTATTGTTGATCCTGCATCTCTCCTTCTTTCGCCACTTCAATTACTTTGTGGTACTTCTTCTCCTGAAGGTATTGATCTAGTAATTGCTCTCGGAAGGACGAAAATTGAAGATGCTCGTGAATAAATCTCTCTGCTTCTTCATGGGTACCATATTGCTCAGTGAGCTGAAACAATAGCTGGAGTATACTTTCATTGCTATATTGTGTGTACCTCTCGCTTGATTTGTGATCAAGCATGGATTCCAGTTTCAATCTCAGCTGCTCCCTATGGATTTCATCATCAGCAAATTCCAAAAGAATGGTTAATAAATCAATCTTGAAATCTTCCCACCCCTCAAACATATCATGATCCGTCTGGGCTACTAGTTTCTCAAATATCTCTGCTCTTTGGTCCATACCATTTTGACTTGTGGCAATTTCCTCTATCATTTCTAGTGTTTCCTTCACAAGAAAACCGATGTCCCCGTTGGAATCATCTGCGTATTGGAACGCACCGATTGCTTCCTCAAGCAATAACATAACGATATCCAGTGCCACTAGCGAATCTTCTGTACTTCTTGCCTTATCTAATACACCCTCCATTTCGCTTACAAAAGCACCCGCATTTCGATAGTTAATAAACCCTTCCCTGCCTGCATACTTCCGTACGATTGACTGAATGAGCTCCTGACAGCCCCCAAGCTCCTGTTGCTGATTACCAGTTGAGTATCTAACGATGAGACTCTTTTCTAATGTAGCATCATCATTTGCGAAATCTATAATAATATCGATCAATTCTTCTTTTGAAAGATTACTTAAAACCTCTTGAATTGTTGCTCGCTTGCGGGGCTTGTTCGTTAAATGGTTCGTTGTAGCTTTATTGTTAATCATTTGAACTAATTGATAATAGGCCGCAACCTCGTGCTTACATACAGGTCCAAAATCATAGGGACAATCACATTCGGAATATAGAATCTCTCCGTTATCCCCTAGCTCAACTAGTACTTCGTAGTCATCGCTGCCCTCAATATGAAAAATATATTCGTTTTCGGATTGTTCATAGGCTTCTAAGACATTTCCTTCGATGTAATAGTTGTATCCTCTGTCTACTATCGTTCTATCTATAATTTTTTTAAAATTATTAAGGTTCATTTCCAGCCCCGCCTATTCCAGATATGTGAACTTACATTTTTACTCATTGCTCTTATTTTTTCTTAGCAACGCTTCAGCCTCTTTAATCCCGGACTCTGTTAAATAAACCGACTTAGATCTGTTACTCCCTCGAATTAAATCCGCATCCGTTAATTCATCCAGAACCTCAAACGGATATCCCTTCCAGCTTCGTCTCATTTCTGCGGGAAGGTCAGTTTCTTTCCATGATGTTAGGTATAACAATACCAGCGTAAGTCTTTAATTTGTTTTTCCATGATTATTAGCGTTTTATTTTAGCTTATTAGAAAAAATAGTTATTTACAAGATTGTGTAGATATCATTAGCTCTGATTGTCCTCGCGTCCAATAATAATTGGAAAATATAATATATGGCTCTAGCCTACCCCGCAATTGTTCGAGACAACTAAAAAAGTAACCCCAGAAATTTCCTGAGGTTTATAAAATATATTCTTTGAACTTAAAATTGTGAAACAAGATTATTCGATGGATGCCTGGAAACAAGCTAGCCATATATTGAAATTATGGATTAATTTTTAAGTACTAAGATGTAAGTATTTTCCTACAGTAAAAAAAGAAGCAAGAGAACCGTCCCTCTGCTTCTACTTCAGTAATTCTATGATTCGTTCGTGGGATTGTTTTAGTTGGGATGTTAGTGCTTGCTGAGTTTGGGCTAGCAGTTGGTCTTTCATTAGATTCATTGATTCTTTGGCCATATCGGTATCTGCGATTCGGCTCAAGGAGGCGATTGTGTTTTCTTCCATTACGGATAAGTTTGATGCAATATGGTCTAATGTGTTTTCCATTGCACCCATTTTTCCTAGTTCACCTAAGACAAAATTAAAAGCATGATCAATCACTTCCAGACCTTTCGCTGCATCCTCATATGTGCGAACACAAATGATATCCGTATCTCTTAGCATATTGTCAAAAGATGATATTTCTAGGTTTAGTGTTTGTCCCGCATTTGCACCGACTTGAAAGGTGAAATCATTTGCTTGATAGCCCGTGTTTTGTCTGGCACGATAATCTACTGATAAAGTGTTTTTTCCAAGTTGCGCTGTTATTTTATCATGCTTTAGTACGATTTTGTTATCTTGTAATAGGTATTGATCTGTTGTTAACTTAGAACCATTCAACGTAACAGATAAACTTGTTGGGTCAATTTCTGCTTTTATCAAGCTATCGTCCGTTTCGTGATCGCAATAATTCTTTGAATCATTATAAAACCCACTGTCGTTTAATGCTATTTCAATAGACTCCAAATATTGTACCGATAAATTGATACTTGACATATCCTTTGTTACATCAGGACGAGCATCACCGACAATTTCAACCTGACCATTACGGAATACATAGCCCCCATTTGTATCATCGGCTTCCTGTATCTCCAGTCCGTTCATTATCACCTTATATATTGAAGAACCTTGGTCTACACTCAATTTCAAATCATTCGCAGAAATAGAATAGACGTAAAAATCCCCTGCATTATCATTTTTCGTCGGTCGGAAGGACCCATGTAGTGACAGCTGGTTTGTATCCCGATTAATGGTAAAACCATCTGTTTCATTATAAGGAACCTCTTCCCCATTTTTATATACCCTGATGGCACGTGGTACAGATTGATCCATTACACCATAGTCCAATGTTGTCGTTGAAAGGTTAAAATCATATGTATCATTCCCGGCCACAACCTTTGGATTTTCATAGACATAGTCCACCTTAACATCAAATGTTGAGGAAGTCCCAGCTTTAGGGCGAGCATTACCATATAATTCAATCCGATTCGTGGCCTGATTATAAATATACCCATTTGTTTTTGTCGGATCATAACTAACTTCTGCTCCATCAACCTTAACCATGAAGGTGGACGGGCCCGTTTCCCCATAGGTCTCAGCAGGGTACGTTAAGGGAATTTCAACAACTCCGTCAAAATGATTGGTATCACCTGTTGGAACGACCATCTGAATTGAATACGTATCATTTACGTCTGGACGACTTGTTCCATACAATTCGATTGTATTTGTTGTTGAATTATATTGAAAACCATCTACATCGGAATAGGCAATTTCCTCCGTTCCATTCCTTAGAACTCGGATGGAGCCGTCTGCACTTCCCAAATTGTAAACCTCCGGATATTGATTTAACTTGATTCCAAAAACATTTCCGGAAGTTGATGTGTCATCATAATAATATTCGAACCGCACTTTTTGGTTTGTCAGTACATCGGGCCTTGCATCGCCATAAAGATTTATGTACCCGCTTTCAAACGTATATCCATTAGACCTCGTTTCATCATAGGCGATTTCTTTTTCTCCGACAAAAACACGTAAAGAACGATAGGTGTCCAAATCAGGATCTTTCAGGTTATATGTATCGATATGACTGCTCAAGGGAATATGTAATATTCCATTTTGTTCGTCCCAATCATTAAAAAAACTAATTTGGACCGATTCATCATGTTTAGGTCGAAGAGTCCCATAAAATTCTATAATTCCCTTATCATCATCCACAAAAACACCATTTGTTCCTTCGATATCAGCAGGCCTTTCAGAGAGCAGCTGATCATTTCCTACAATTGTATCGCCGACACGAATTTTTAATGAATGTGGACCATTCCCATCATGCATATTGTATATTTCCGCATCGGATGAGATTGGAGTCGTAAAGATGCCATTTCCTTGGTCATTTGATACATAAGAAAAAGAATAATAATCCTGTGCATAATCCTCAGGCTCATTCCCAATAATCGCTTCTCCGTAAAAAGAAATCGTATTACCTGAAACCGTATAATAGCCGTCATCCGGAGTTATGCCAGTGCCATCCCAATAAGTCAATTCCCTTGCCCCATTATCATTCTCCTTCTGAATAATGAGTGAGGCATTAGGCGTATTCATTCTGTACAAATTGGGTGGCATTGGCAATGTTATAGTGTTGTTTATTGGCGGCAAATTGAGTGTATCTGAGGTAGGAATGATACTTTCCGGACCACCAACCACCGTTTGACTCACGAGATTCACATCAACCTTTTGGAGATTTCCTTTATTATCGGAATAGACAAAAGATGTTCCTCCATCCTCATCAACAATGGGTGAAAAGCTATAACCGTTGCTACCATCATTGGCATTATACTGAAAATTGTCAACTTCAATCCAGATTCCTGATGCGGAGGAATACTTTTGCAAATAGAGAGTGGAACCAGAATCAGAAAGCCTCATTTGATTATCCTTACTTACTTTTTGGGTAACACCAATGGCATCTTCGTTTTTAACAGGTGCAGCACTTCCATCAATCGGAACTACATATTTTCCACCATCACGGCTGGACATAAAAACAATGGATGTACCGTCAGTTGTCCACTGAGGTTGATAATCACTGACCGTAGTACCTGTATACCTTTTTGGAAGAAAGGAGTTACTTACGATGGAAGAAGTATATTCATAACTCTTCACCGTTTGACTCACTGGGCTAATGACATTGTAACTGACATCATTTCTTTCTGTTTGCAAAGTTCGAGGCTGTGCTACCTCTTTTAGTTGAATATCCTTTTGCGCTGTACGATTTTCATACACATACTCACCAGGCACTGTATTGGATAAAATTTTCATCCCGTTAAATTCTGTACTTTTAACAACATCATTCAGATTCTTCTTTAGATCATCTATCTCATTTTGAATGATAAGAGTATCAGCAGATGTCAATGAACCCGATTGATCACTTAACTCGGAATACGTCCCATTCATCGATTGAACAGTTAACTCCCGAATTCTATGTAGGATATCCGTCATTTCCTGCATCGCACCGTCCGCGACCTGAACCAATGAAGTCGCGTCCTGTACATTACGGATGGCCTGATTACTGCCCCTTGATAATGCAAGCATTTTTTGACTAATGGCTAATCCTGAAGCATCATTTGCAGCTGAACGAATTCTCTGTCCTGTTGCAAGCTTTTCGATTGTTTTCTCTAGGCTTGTCTGAGTTCGTTTCATTTTATTATTTAAAATCATGTTTAGTCCGCTGCCGCTAATAATCATTGTGTCACCTTGTTTCTTTAATAAAGCATTTTTATCGATAGGATTTTATTTTTTCCGTCCATTAAAGGTTAGTATTTATATCGGCAAATATCTTTTATTTTTAATATAAATTCTTCTCTTTAATTGAGAATGAACCAACAAAAGTAAATCAGAAAATCCTTCAATAATTAGATCAGCTTTAAATTGTTTGGAATATTCATGTGGAACAATATTTCTTAGGTAGCACCTGTAAGATAACATATTTTTACAATTTACGTTATAATTATAATGGAACATACATTCTTATATTGAGAGTGGGGGGATTAATTTGGAGTCACTTACGCCAGTTCAATTTAATGTACTAATCGGAAGTATACTTGGTGATGGAGAGATTACCAAAATTTATAAGAATAGTCGAAGAAAAAATCATAGTTACCGCGAACATTTCAGCATTGAGCAAAAAGAGTATCGAAAGTGGAAAATTTCTTTCCTGGATGAACTGCTTTATTTAACTCCCAAAAGCCATACTGTTCGTTCTGCTTCGTTACCCTTATTCACAAAATTATATCCTTATTTTTATAATGAACAAGGTACCAAACAGATGCCTTCTGATCTTTTAAAATCCTGCAGCCTGCCTCACTTCCTAGCAATCCTCTATATGGATGATGGATCATTATGTATCTCTCACCGTATCAATCATCTTAAGAAACGAATCTACCTTACACCACATATTTATTTATATCTGCAATGCTATTCAATTGAAGAACTATCATTTCTAAAAAAACATATTACAGATATGTTTGGAATTTTATTTCATACGAGTGCTAGAAAAGACGGACAGGGATTTATTTTAAAAACTACTTCTGTTAAAGAAACATATAGATTCCTTGATTTAATTAATCCTATCACTAATTCATGTGATTCTATGTACTACAAAACATCTTGGACATTCCGCCTTGATGAAGAAAAAATAAAATGGAACACCAAATTGCCAGATTACCAAGTGTTAGCTAGCAGTTCCGAACGTTCAAAACCCTACACTAATGAAGAAATTGAGCTATTAATCGAATTAAAAGAAAATGGTATGGCCATGCAAAAGATTGCTGATACTTTACAGAGAAGTTATTGGTCTGTAGCTTATAAATGGAGTGATATTAATAACAATAAATTAGGAAGATGGTAGATAAATATTGGATGATTCCAAGATTCCACCATCAAAAAAGGGACTCTAACAATGCTAGAATCCCTTTCATATAATATAAAATTAACGAAGAAGTTGAAGAACTCCTTGTGGTTGTTGGTTGGCTTGCTTTGCCACTATGCCTTTCGGTCACAGAATAGACTATATCTTCATCCACATTCTTCATAGAGCTGGGCACTTCGAACAGCTTTTGCTGCCCTACGAGATTCATAGCCATAGCTTGCGCCTTAGACCGTGTTCTCTAGTCATTGGACCTTCTCCAGAGTTTCCTCACAGGAGCTTGGCTGCTGATTATCCATTGTTTCATCTTCATCATTTTCACACCTTCACGCTGACCGTTTCCAGTTACGTTGTGGTTGAGGAAGCTTTAGGAAGTTCCAGCAATTCATCCAGTTATATATACTCTAACTCATTAGCAAACTAGACACCCTTCAACCAATTTTCTCAGGATGTATAACACGACTTGAGACATTTTATGAGTTTTGGCTAACATAGCTTGTGCTACTTAGAAAGAATTAAGTTCTCTATTATTTTTTATAAATTGGAAAGGATTATATTTGAAATTCTTTCCGCTCCCTTTCCATCTACTTCACGCCAACCGTTTGTAGCAATTTCATTAAGGGAAGCTATATCATCTTTTAAAAAGGAAAGTAAATTTGCAAAAACCTTTTCGCCTGTACCCAACGATTTAAGAAGGCCTTTTCTATCTAATTCTTTAACATAATAAGACATATAATCCCATTCTATTTCCAACACCGGCTTACCTATAAACATTGCTTCATAGGGATGTGAGACCACCTAATGTGACAATCACATCCATCTGCATTAGATATTCAGTTAAATTAGGATTATGCAATAATATAATATTTGTGTTTAAGTGATGGCCTTTAATCCTATATCTTCTATTAGAATCAAATCCTGGTCCTATTACTACATAAAATGAGGAACGCGGGGACGGTTCTGACGTTTCATAGAAGTCATAAATAAATTTCTCTCTATATAACATTTCCTCTCAATGAAACGCGAGAACCATCCCGCCGTTTCCTTTCCCCTTCACACCTTCACACTGACCGTTTCCAGTTAGGTTGTGGTTGAATTCTAATGTCCACATTTAGTAAAAGTTCATCAAACATAAGGGTCTGTCTCTAAATTTTCCAAAACAATATTATTCCGTATATTAAAGGAAAAATCCTTGTTATTTTTATTAAAATAACAGATTAATACTCTAACTAGAATAGTTCTTCAAATGTAAGCGGCGTACCTGTAATTAAATCTTTATTTGCAGTGGTATTTAATATTCGTTCATAGTATTTTGGCTCTAGTCCGTAACCTGGTCGAATAATTTTTATATTATCTCTTGTAAATCTGTCTCCAACTTTAATATCTTTTGCCACATAGATGGATCTTCTAAATTTTAAAGAAGCCTTTTCGTTCTCTGTTGGTCCATATGTCACTTTTCCAATTGCTTGCCATGCGCGTTCTGCTTCTAGTACAAGTGCTTTCATTTCGTCTGGTTCCATTGAAAAAGCCGAGTCCACACCACCATCAGCACGAGATAATGTAAAATGCTTCTCAATCACCGTTGCACCTAACGCAACACTTGCTATCGCTACACCTATACCCATTGTATGGTCGGATAAACCTACTTGTACGTCAAATAGTTCTCTCATATGCGGAATTGTAGAAATATTAGTGTTCTCTGGGGTTGTTGGATAAGTACTTGTACATTTTAATAAAATTAAATTTTCACACCCTGCTTCCCTTGCTGTTTGAACAAGTTCATCCAGCTCCGCAACTGTTGCCATTCCAGTAGAAATAATCATCGGCTTTCCTGTAGAAGCTACTTTTTTTATTAACGGAATATCAGTATTCTCGAATGAAGCGATTTTATAGAGGGGTACATCCAATTTTTCTAAAAAATCAACAGCAGTTTCATCAAAAGGTGTACTAAAAGGAATCATTTCAAGCTCACGCGCTCGATCAAATATTGGCTTATGCCATTCCCATGGAGTGTATGCTTGTTGATATAATTTGTATAGTGAATTCCCTTTCCACAAGCTTTCCTCATCAGTTATTACGAAGTCAGGTTTTTCCATATTTAAGGTCATTGTATCAGCTGTATATGTTTGAATTTTTAAAGCGTGTGCACCCGATTTAGCAGCAGCTTCCACTATTTCTAGTGCCCGTTCCAAAGATTGATTATGATTTCCCGACATTTCTGCTATAATAAAAGGTCGATGTGATGGACCAATTTTAATATTATCTATTATAATATCATTCATTTTCTTTCCCTCACTTTGTTCATAGCTCTTATTAACTGGTTAACTGGTGTATCCCATCCAGCATATAATAAATGCATGTATTTTTCCTTATCTTTTAAATTATGATAACTTCCTTTTCCACTTTGAATAGTTCTTGAATTTTCCCCTAAGCGTATGTTAGGCCATACCTTTTTGAAAAGTAATTCAATTTCATTTTTTAATTTTTGATAAGAAGTAGCTAAAGTTTCCTCGACAGTAAAGTCAATTACTTTTTGAGCAATAATATCACCTGTATCAATTCCAACATTAACATAATGAATAGTTACTCCTTTTGGTGTATTCTCCAAAAAGCTCCATAAGTTTGGATCTGCTCCTCTGTTCCATGGGAGATAGGAAATATGGAGATTAATAATTCTATTATTGTAATAATCCACCACACTCTTAGGGATTATATATCGATAACCATAACTAATAATATAATCTACATTCTCCCTTATTAGCTTTGTTTCCTCCATCTTATCCTCTTGATGAACCACTATATCATTAAAACTATTAAGAAATTTAATAAAATCTTCTCTATATGGTCCTAATAATAATACTTTCATAATTTGCCACGTCCTATTAATTCTTATAAAGAAAACCTTTTATCCTTTCCACTGTTTCATTTCTTTTTACTATTTGGGGATTCATTATAAGAGAACACTTTGTTGACATTTCAACATTTTTTTCTGAAGAATGAAGAATCTTTAAAAACTCTTCCTGAATATGATGATTGGTAATATGGCTACTTTCTCCAAGGCAAATAGCTGCTCCTTTTCTTGCAACAGCATGCGCAATATCACGTTGATTCTCCGCTACAATGATTGTAATTGAGGGTAGTTGCAAAAAGCATCTTTCCCATGTCGTTGAGCCCCCTGCTCCAATAGAAAAATCTGCATTCATCATAAGTTCAGCCATATTGCTTACTTGGCAATGAAATATTATATTTGAAGATTCATTACATATATACTCAATTTTTTCTCTTTGTGGATTGGCTGCTCCTACTACAATATTGAACTCAATTTTAGAGCAATTTAGTTCTTGAATTGCTTGAATAGTTTTTATTGTTTCTCCTGTAGGATCGGTCCCTCCAAAAAAGACAAGAACATTTTTCACATTTCCATCACGTTTTATTTTACTAGGGTCAATTAACAAAAATTCATCTCGTAACAAGACATAGTTTGGACCTAATAACTGAATACAAGACTCTGGTAGTAGTCCGTTGTATCTGTTTTCCATATTAAGATAATAATTTTGATCAAGCAGTAGATCACAATCATGGGTACGATCAGAAAGATCATCAATAACCATAATGTGGTCAACTTCTGCACGCATCACACTCTCCCATTTTATATCAAGGCCATAATGATCAATAATGAGCAAGTCTACCTTCCTATTTAAGCTTGTTATTGCTGACTTTGTTTCTTCTGCATCTTGTTTCCAATTTTCTCGTATCCATTTCCAATGATTCTGAATGTTAGGTAAGATAAGAGTATAGACATTAAATCCCTGATTTTGTAGAAATAAATTACTGTTCCCGGGAAAATTACGACAAATAAACGTTATATTCGCACCTTCACGTTCAAGCTGCTTAGCTAAAGTGGTACAGCGCATTACATGACCAGTTCCAATTTCTAGAGAAGCATCTGTTCTAATTACAACATTCACTTTGACCCCAACCTATAGCTTCTTTTGTTCAATATGAGCATTTATCTCGTTCCATTCGGGATAAATGTTTAACAATCTAATAACATCTTCTAAAGAAAATACTTGATTTGATTTATATAGTTCATTTAAGATAAGTTGAATTAATTTAAAATCTTCCTCAGTATCAACTGTCCATCGATATCTTTCAAAATTTTGGTCATTTCTTACATTTAGTAGCTTAAAAAGATTTGAATTTGTATAAAAATAAGCAGTCACATGTTCCCTATCTCTAGACAAAACAGCTTCATCATACGCTTTACTCAATGCTTCAAATGAAAATACTTCCGTATCAAGCCCTCGTGGATATGTTCTCTCCAATGTGTTAGACACATAATCAACTGAAGATTGATTGTTTAAATAACAGTTGACTACCTTATCAATTACCTCTGGATCAATAATTGGACAATCAGATGTCAAACGTACAACAGCATCAACATGATAATTTTTTGCTGCTTCATAATAACGAGATAAGACATCCTCTTCAGAACCACGATAATAATCAATACCTAGTCTCTCACACAATTCAAGAATCGGCTGTTCGGTTTCTTTTATCGTAGTTGCAACAATTACTTGATCAATAGTTTTTGCATATTTTACCCGCTCTAATTGATATTCAAGAAGTGTTCTTCCGTTAACTGCCTTCATTATTTTCCCAGGAAGTCTTGTTGATCCCATACGCGCCTGAATAATTGCTGCTACTTTCAATGATACACCCTCTTTTATCTCAATTTAAATGTGTTTTCACAGTTTGTTGAACTGTTATAATAACATCCTCTACATCCTGTTCTGTCATTGCCGGAAACAAGGGGAGTGAGATAATTCTTTCATATAACTTTTCCGCATTTGGTAGAGATCCTATTTTATAACCAAGCTCTTGATAGTATGGATGCAAATGGACCGGAATATAATGCACATTTACTCCAATATTTTGTTTCTGCAAAGCTTCAAAAATTTCTTTTCTTCCTACCATCAATTTTTCTAAATTCAATTGAATAATATATAAATGCCAACTAGACTCACCATCTTCAGGCTGAAATGGTATCGTAATCTCTGGCATATCTTGAAACGCTCTATTATATTTATCGACATATTTTTTTCGCAGTTCAATAAAATAGTCTATTTTTTTTAGCTGACTATTTCCTAAAGCGGCTTGAATGTCTGTCATTCGATAATTATAACCAAGAAATTGCATTTCATAATACCAAGGCCCATAATCCTCTTTTAGTTTATCTGCATCTCGTGTAATCCCATGAGAACGGAATTGAAGGAGCTTTTCATAGTACTCTTTATTATTCGTTGTAATCATCCCTCCTTCACCTGAGGTAATATGTTTTACAGGGTGAAAACTGAACATCGTCAAATCACTGATTGATCCAACTCTTTTTCCCTTATATGTTGCCCCTAATGCATGAGCTGCATCTTCAATGACCACTAAATTATGTCTCTTAGCAATTTCTAATATTTTTTCTAATTCAACTGGTTGACCCGTGAAATCAACTGGAATAATGGCTTTTGTTTTACCTGTTATCTTTTTTTCAATTTCATTAGGATCAATATTGTAAGTTTTAGAGTCAATATCTGCAAAAACAACTTTTCCATTCTGATATAACACACAGTTCGCACTAGCTGCAAATGTCATTGGTGTTGTAATAACTTCATCTCCCTCCCTAATGCCAGCTGCAAAACAAGCTCCATGCAAAGCAGCCGTTCCATTTGAAAAAGCAACCGCATATTTTGCTCCTACATAATCAGCAACGGCTTGCTCAAATTGGGAAATATATGGACCAGTAGTTAAAAAAGCTCCTTTTAATACGTCAACAACGGCTTGAATATCATCCTCATCAATCCATTGCCTTCCATACGGTAAATATGTATCTCTCATAATAACCACTCCTAAAAAAGAAGAAGAAATGCATTCACATTTCCTCTACTAACGATTGCAACTCTTCTACCGTCAACCACTCTGTGTTCGTGTCACTAGTATATTTAAATCCTTCGTTTAATGTCTTTGCATTTTTAGTATATTCCTTTGACCACCAAGGAAATTCAGGAGTAATTACATAGTAATTATCAAATTCTAGAGTATGCCTTGCATCATCTTCTGTAATCATTGCTTCATGCAATTTTTCTCCAGGTCTTATTCCAACGATTTCAATTTTGATATCAGGAGCAATTGCTGCCGCAAGATCTGTTACTTTCATACTTGGAATTTTCGGTACAAAAATTTCTCCACCATGCATTCTATCTAAACTGTCTATGACAAATTGAACACCTTGATCCAAAGTAATCCAGAATCGGGTCATCCGTTCATCGGTAACTGGTAACTTTCCAGTAGAAGCCATCTTTTTAAAAAATGGGACAACACTTCCACGGCTTCCCACGACATTTCCATAACGAACAACAGCAAACTTTATATCCTTATCACCGACATAAGAATTTGCTGCAACAAATAATTTATCTGATGCAAGCTTTGTCGCTCCATATAAATTAACTGGAGCTGCTGCCTTATCTGTACTCAATGCAATTACATGCTGAACCCCTCGGTCAATAGCCGCTTCAATTATATTTTGAGCACCGTATATATTCGTTTTAACTGCTTCAAATGGATTATATTCACATGCACTAACATGCTTCAAAGCAGCCGCATGAACAATAATATCTACCCCATCAAAAGCTCTGTATAAACGTTCTTTATCCCTTACATCTCCAAGAAAAAAACGAATACGGGAATCCGTATACTCTTGAGCCATTTCATATTGTTTTAATTCATCTCTACTAAATACTATAACTTTCTTTACTCCTAGTTTTAATACTTTAGAGATAAACTTCTTTCCAAACGAACCTGTTCCACCTGTCACAAGTATTACTTTGTCTTTAATGCTCATCTGATCTCCCTCATTAAGGAATATTTTTCTTCCATTATTTTTATAATCCTTTTTATCACTACATTTAGTGTCAATACAAATTCTCTCTGAATTTCTAGATTAGTATGCACAGTATCAAAAGAAAGTTTTTCCGGAATGCTGTAAAATCGCTGAAAGATATTAATGATAAACGACTGAAGGTTATGTAACAAAATTTTCTTATTATAAACTTTATCAATCAACTGGTTAACTACTCCCATTTTTTCAAGCACTTTTAATAATTCCTTCTTGCTCATGTGATTGTCTATCTTAATATGATTTAGCTGATTTTCAACCTCTCTAACCACTGCTTGTAACTCCTTAAGTTCTTCAAGTTTATTATAAAAATTATTAAGAACTCTCGCTTCATCAAGCTGATAGTTATTAATATTGTTAATGATTTTTTGAACATTTAACTCAAGGGTACAGTATTTATCTATTACATCTTTCAACCGCATTTGTTTTGTGAACTCAATTTTTACTCCGCCTTCCGTAGCATTAATAACTTCTAATCCTTTACTCATTATTTCAAGTTCAAACCACTGCTTGAAATCTATCCATAATCGTTGCGTTTTAACTGATTTTCCGTAATAACCTTCTGTTTCCACATAGTCTTCTGCTATTTTACTCTCATCATTCTTATAAATTGTTCCAGTGGAATGAGTTGAGCCTGTTTCTTGGTTATAAGCTAAATCCTGTCCTACCAATATGATAGGAGAAGAACCGATATGAGTTGCAAAACCAAATGTCAAATGGGCAACGGAAGCACCCATTGAAACAAAAGCCTCTTCATCTAATTCAAGTATATCGTTTAGCCAACTGTATTCTATTACATTATCCCTCATTGGGATTGAAATATTTCCCTTGAACTCTTCAAAAATTTCAGGTCTTATAACTGGCGGAGCAATCAATGTAACTGAATCAGGAATAATCTTGTCCTGATAGAAATACTCATAAACTAGCTTGATCCTTTCAATGGAGAAACAAAAGTCTGGAACTATACCATGGTTTAAGAGCTTATCAATTATTGTATCCACAGCAAGAATAACAGCTTTTCCCTGCGCCTGTTTTAAATAACCAATATTTTTATCTAATGATGGTCCAGCTGATACAACGATGCAAGGATAGCCCTTAAAAACATTTTTTAATTTGCTAAAATCTCTAGATTTTCTTAAATACTTTAAATTTAACATATTATTCTCTAAGCCTTCTAGGGAATCTTCAATTGAATTCCCTAATGAAAACAAGGTGTATTTTATTGTAGAAGAAACAATTTTTAAAAGTTCCTTTGTATGCACTAACTGTAATTCACGATAGTAATATGTTAAATAAAAGCGTACATTTTTTATTAGAAAGACTGCTTTAGTCATTAACAGTTCTTCAATATATTTGGCTACATAATCCGTCTTATCTACAAATAAAGCGATATTTCTATTTTCTAATATAGATAAATCTTTATTGTGTAAGGCATGATAAAACATTTCCTGATTCGTCTCTAATATAATAAATATAGAATTTGGATTTGAACTTTCAATTAATTCTTTTACTTCCTCAATCGATAACACACCGAATATGAAAATCAATTCCCTTTTTTGCTTAGTACCTTTAAACATGCTATCCATCTTATGAACAGCATTATAGTTATTTACATTTCCTTCATGAATATCTATGTCCAACTCTCCGATATGATGCGAATCATTAGTTGATAGATGTTTGATATTTCCTTCAAAAAAACTCATTCTAAACCCACTCCAGTTTAAAATCTAATTACGCACTCAGTTATTTATCATACACAGATCCTAGCGCTATAAACATTTTAAAAAAAGAGTTCCATTGCTGGAACCCTTTTTTTAAAGATTAACGTAATAATTGAAGTACACCTTGTGGTTGTTGATTCGCTTGCTTTGCGACTGTATCTTTCGATTACAGAATAGACTATATCTTCATCCATGTTTTTCTATGGAGCTGGGCACTTCGAACAGCTTTGCTGCCCTACGAGATTCATAGTCATAGTTTTTACCTTAGACCGTGTTCTCTAGTCGTTGAACCTTCTCCAGAGTTTCCTCACAGGAACTTGGCTGCTGATTATCCATTATTTCATCTCCATCATTTTCAAACCCTCACGCTTACCGTTTCCAGTTACGTTGTGGTTGATGAGGCTTTAGGAAGTTCCAGCAATTCACCCAGTTATACTCTAGCTCGTTACCAAGCTAGACGCCCTTCACAATCCATTATCTCAAGAGTTGTAATACTCCTTGAGGTAACTGATTCGATTGAGCCAACATTGCTTGTGCTGCTTGAGAAAGAATAGAATTCTTTGTTTGGTTCATCATTTCTTTCGCCATCGTGCGAACATTTACTTTCATAAATGACCAGACTATATCTTCACCCTCCAGTATTCTAGTAGGGGTCGGGCACTTCGGATTCACAATGCTGATGACCATTGTTTCACCTACGGATTTCATCATCATAGCTTTCGCCTTAGATAGTCTATCCTAGTCGTTGAACCTTCTCCACTCTTTCGAGACAGGAGCTTGGCTGCTGATTGCCCAATCTTTTCTTTTTTCAAACCGTCACGCCTGTCGTTTTCAACTACGTTGTGGCAAGAAAAGCTCTAAGGGATTTCCAGCAATTCACCCGATAATGATCTCTAGCCGTTACCAGCTAGGACGACTGTGCTTGTCACTGCCTAAGCAGCCAAAGCATAATCTACGTCACGGATACGAGATTCCGCAGCAGTTAAATTTTCTGAAGATGTTCCAAGATTATTAATTGTGTGTTCTAACCTATTTTGGAAAGAACCTAGTTTTGATCTTTCTGCTGAGACTTTGGAGATTGCTTCGTCTAAACGGGAAATAGAAGCAGCAGCACCAAATTGGGTAGAAACATCTAATTTGGTTCCATCAGATTTTTTAACACCCAATGCTTCTGCACCCATATCCTTGATATCAACACTCATTTCTTGAGCAGTATTTGCACCAATTTGTAGTTTTAAAGCAGTATCTGAAGTATTGGCCGCTTCACCACCAGTAATAGAAATAGTTAATGTGTCTCCCACATTAAAGTTAGCATCTGTAAAAGTTCCTAGTGTAGCAGTTCCGATTTTTAAAGTACCAGCAGCTGTACCTGTACCAGCAGTCACTGTTATGTTATTAAGCGCATTAGAAACCGAAAAAGTTCCAGTGTCAGTTTTTCTGACTCTAATTGTATCACTTGTTGTCTGCAATCCTACTGTTACAGTGGTTAAAGTAAAGTTAGCAGCTGTATTGGACTGTTCAAATGTTGCTGTCCCAGTAGTAGCCGTTGATACACCTTTCTTTGTTCCATCTAACAATTTCTTTGTATTAAATTCAGTAGTTGTTGCAATACGATCGATTTCATCAGTTAACTGATTTACCTCTTTTTGTATCTCTTTACGATCTGCATCTGTATTTGTATCATTTCCAGACTGTACTGAAAGTTCACGCATACGTTGAAGGATAGAATGAGTTTCGCTCAATGCACCTTCAGCCGTTTGAATTAAAGAGATACCATCTTGAGCGTTGGCTGAAGCTTGGTCTAGACCACGAATCTGTCCACGCATTTTTTCAGAAATTGCTAGACCTGCTGCGTCATCTCCAGCACGGTTAATACGAAGTCCTGAAGATAATTTCTCCATTGATTTGCCTTGGGCTGCATTAGAACCACTCAACTGACGATATGTGTTAAGAGCTGCAATATTATGATTAATTCTCATTACCATTTTCCTCCTTGAATAAAAGGCCCACTTCCCTGTGAACCATTAAGTATTTGAGAGAGAACAAAGTCGGCCGCCTTTAGTCTCTCTTACAATTCTAATATCGGTGGAATTGGGAAACTGTTTAATGTTTTAGTATAATTATTTTTTCAAATTCGGTAGATTTTTTATATTACTTAATAGATTATCAACCGATATTGTTGCAGCTTTGTTTTCGGCTTGAATTTCTTCAAATAGCTCCTGTCGTAGAATCTCCACATTTTTCGGTGCTTGAATCCCAATCTTCACCTGATCATTTGCCGTAGCGACGATTGTAATTTCAATATCATCACCAATCCGAATCGTCTGCCCTTTTTTCCTACTTAATACTAGCATGCTTCAATCACCCCTTTGCAGAAACTGATTCCTCTGCAAAGAGAGGATGTTTGGTTAAATAGTTAGTGTTGTTTAAGATCACTTGTCTCGCTTTGTTGTTTGTCTTGTTGATGACAAGAGGGGCCTGTAGGTTTGCTGTTGATTGATTGAATGGTTCCTGTGGTGTAAGGATGACGGCCACTGTAACATCCTTTTCATGTTCAATTCCCAGACCTTCGACAGTCGCATCGTCTATTTCAAAATCATAGTCTGGTTTAAAAAAGAATGGGTCTGTCGTAATAAATCCGATCTCCTCATTTACCGTGGATTGCAGTACTTGAAAGAGTCCATCGTCAGTCAAAGGTATCAGTACAAATTGCGTTTCATTAGGGAATCCTGGAAGTCCTTTTTCAAAATAGAGTATATCATCCTTATGTACGGTAATTTCACCATGATATTTTGTTTGAATGTTCATTTGATCATGTCCTTCTGTTTGATTTTTATAGTATTGGCGGTTTTGCTTCTAAAAAATCCCTATAGAGCATTCTCCATAGGGATTGTATTTATCTTAGATAGTCCATTAATGTCGGCTGGATTAGCTTTGCTCCAACCGCTAATGAAGCTTGATGCAGACTTTGTGCGATGGTTAAGTCAATATAGACTTTTTCCAAATCAATGTCTTCGTTTTCAGAAACCGTTTCTTTGGCGATGACTTCCTGTTCCATGAGACGGCTTTGGACCAGCTCTGCCCGATTTGTTCTTGCTCCTAATTCGGATCTAGTGGAAACCATGTTGTTGAGCATTTCATCAATTGATTGGAGTGACTTATTAATATCTACACCAGTCGTCGAAGGATTGGTTAGCATGTTCTTAATTGACTCTATGCCGCTAAATAGATCAACAGGGAATGCTTCCTGAGGACGGATATTGATTGCCATCTTGACGCCCTTCATGATTTCAATTTCAACATTTTCATTATTTGTTGAAACGGCACTCACATGGGAAATAACGAGATCCTGTTCTGACAGCTTTTTATTAACATCCACCATTTCTCCATCACGGTATTCAAGTTCTTCCTTATAATTATAAGTAATTTCACTTGTTGCTGGATCAACAATCATTTTTTCACCCGTAGATGAAACAAAGGTATTGCCGGATACATCAGTCGAATCATTCTTAAACGTTTGTCCTTGATAACTGATGACATAGTCGCTTTTGTCAGCCTGACCAAGAAAGCTGCTAAATTCAATTCCAACCTTAGTTATGTCAGTTGGTTTCTTATTCGTATCCGTACCGCTGAAAATATACGTGTCTCCAACTTTTGAGTCGGCAAGGGCAGCGAGATGTTCCTGCAGACTGCTGATTTCGTCGGCAATATTCTTTCTTGCATCGGCATCATAACTGTCATTGGAAGCTTGTACAGTCAGTTCGCGGATCCTTTGCAGGGCCTGGCCTGCTTCTTGTAGAGAAGAATCAGCATTCTCAAGCCAGTTGAAGCCTTCATTTAAGTTGCGTTTGAACTGGTCCACCTCTATAACCTGGCTGCGGTAGTGCATTCCATTCATCGCTACAACAGGGTCATCCGATGGCTTAGTAATCTTCTTTCCTGACATCATCTGCTCATTTAACTTCGTTAGTCTATTATAATTTTGACTTAAATATTTAATGTTATTATTAATTAACATTCCTTGTGTAACACGCATTACCGATCACCTACCTTATCTTCCTCCGACACCCATTCCATTGATAATTTTATCAAGCATTTCATCCATTAATGTAATGTTACGGGCAGCCGCGTTGTACGCATGCTGGTATTTAATCATATCGGTCATTTCTTCATCAAGTGAGACTGAGCTGACTGACATACGCTGCTGATCAAGAGAATCTTTTAGTACCCCAGCTACCTGAGTCATGCGATTTGCCTGTGAGGCATTGTCTCCCAAAGTTCCAATCATCCCTTGATAAAAGGCCTGAACATTCGTTTTGTTGCCGCCATAATCAAGGACTGCATCCTTCACATCTGCCAAGGCAAGCGCATTGGTCCCGTTCCCGACATAAGCCACATTATCAACCGTCTTTTGCGCTGCAGCAATATTATCAACATCTTCGAGAATCTTATCTGCTATTTTTATATTAGCCGCCGCTCCCTTTACTCCACCTACTGGTATGGAGAAGAAATCCTGTGCCGTATCCGTTCCAGCAATAATATCAATTGGACTCCATCCGGATTGATGGACTTCGTTGAATTTTGTTGCGAAGGTGTAGGCCATCGTATCTAAATCACTTAGCATTTTATTGAAAAGACCCTCGACGTCGCCTGCACTGTTTTTATATCCATAGCCTTCCATATAGCCGCGCAGTTTCCCGTTTGTATTGAATTGTGTTACATCTGCTATTTGATATTCCGGAGTATTACTCGTATCCGCTTCTGATTGCGTAAGTCCCTTAAATCCTGATTCGGAATCCAACTCAAAAAACTTAATCGTCGTGACCGGACTATCTAATACTTCTCGGTTTTCATACTGAATATGAAAGCCTATGGCTCTATCAGTATCCGAATCTATTAATTTAATTGGTTTCGGGGGATTACTTCCATCCATTAATACTTCCCCCTGAGGATTAGCCAAATAAACGTTAAGTAGACCTTCTGCGTTTGGCGAAGCATGTCCCCCGCTGGATTTTGACTCCACTTTAATGTTAACCATGGTTGATAATTCATCAATCAACCGATCCCGTTCATCATATAGGTCATTTGGCAGCATCCCATGCGGTTCAACATCGCCAATCTGCTTATTGACCTGGTTGATTTGACGAAGAATTGAATTTACATCTTGTTCACTGATATTGATTTCATTTCTATAGTTTTTTTGAACAGCCTGGAGCGAAGTGGATAAATAATTGAATGAATCGGCTACAGCAATTCCACGCTGACGTACGACTCGTCTTGCTCCATTATTTTGTGGCTGAGCTGCCAAGTCCTGCAAGGAATTCCAGAATTGATCAATCGTACTGGCAAGTCCTGTTTCGGAAGGTTCGTTCATGACGGATTCCATTTGCGATAGTTGTTCTGCTTTAGCTTCCCAGTAACCGAGCTTACTAGTTTCTCCACGAAGCTGCATATCAACAAAGGAATCTCTTATTCTCTGAACATCTCCCACTTGAACACCTGTCCCAATTTGGCCCGGTATTTGCGGACGGTTCAGACTGGCTGAAGGGTAGGATTCAGATGTCTGAAGGTTAACCCGTTGTCTTGTATAACCCGGCGTATTAGCATTCGCAATATTATGACCGGTTGTCAACAGGGCTGCCTGCTGTGCAGCCATTGCCCTTCTGGCTGTTTCTAAACCGTGAAACGTTGAAGTCATTATTCTTTACCTCCGTTATGCATTGGAATCAAAAAGAGAACGGCCAAGCTGTTCATATGACTGCTGACGATTAGGCCGCTCATAATTATAGTGATCCATATCAGGTCTTAACAGGTCTAGAGACATGTTCACAAATGCCAGTGACTGCTCTAGTAGCTGTTGGTTTAAGTCATTTTGATTTTTGATAGCCGAGACCTGCTCTACTAGTTTTATTTGCAGATTTGTTACAGTCCCTTTTTCCTGTTCGTTGAGAAATGGCAGACAATCTCTTAATGCCGGTGTTTCTTTTGAAACAGCATTTTTTAAAAGTAACAGTTTGGAGTAACTTATTAATTCCTTCTGTATTTCGTTTATCGTTTTGATATATTTCCGTTCCTCATTTGTCATTGCTCTTAATGCGTCGGCATCTCCGGCTTTTATGATATCGGTCTTGGACTTTGCCTTTTCATAGAGTTCTCCGTGCAGCGATAACAGCTTCTCTAGTGATGTAATAATATTGTTTACTGACAAGGACGTTCACCAACCTCGGTTATTTTTTCAGGCCATCCCAGTAGGAATACATCTTGTTAGCTACTTCACGCGGATTAACTGTATATTCACCGGACTCAATTTTATTTTTTAACTCATCAACCTTTTGCTGTCTTTCCACATCATATTGGTTGGTTATCTGCATTTCCATGGCTTCTTTGGAGATTTCAAGTTTATCCTTTTGATTTGCCGCTTGTGTTTGATATTTCCCGACCTTATCAAGCTGTTTGTTATACGGATTCACGTTCATTGGTCTAAAATTGTTGATTTTCATGCTATTCACCTCTCTTTATTCATTCCCAATTATTTATATTTACTTCATAATATAATGGTTAATTTCTTATTCTTGTGTTTTATATCGGCATTCTATAGCAGTTTTTTAGAAGAAACGGAAAAAAAGTACCACTGTCCTATAAGTAGTACTTTAGGTATACATATTGATGAGCATGCCCTTGATTTCTCCGACTTTGTTTAGGATGTCTAAGCTTGAACGTTCTTTATCTAGTACTGTGTTTGTTAGATCAATCAGCTTGCTGTCTACTTCTTTGACAATCTTATAGATTTTCGTACGACCGCGACGATTAAAGCCCCGCTGCTCCTCGAGCTTTAGTCCATTTTGAACTGCTTCGTCCATAAATTCTTTCACTAGCTTTTTATATTTACGAAGATGGTCAACTGTCCGCTTTTCAGCTAAGACCTTTCCCTGATCTTCAATTTCGCTTACCATCTTTGTCAGTTTTTCATAGACTACATTTGTACGGCCCTTGGCCATGACTTCTTGAAACGAAATGCTTTCAGTGGGAATGTCCTGCTTTGTTTTGATTCGATCAAGACCTGCTTTCCCGACCTTCTGAACATCCATGTTCTTCCCGCCTTTGAGATTCGATAATAGGTATTGTTATTTTAGCATATTTTCAAAAGAAAAGAGAGGAGCTATATGGCCCTCTCCATTCTGTATTAATTAACGTTGTAATAACTGTAGAATTCCCTGTGGTAATTGGTTTGCTTGTGAAAGCATCGCTTGAGCAGACTGATTTAGGATGTTGTTCTTAGTGAACTCTGTCATTTCAAGAGCCATATCTGTGTCTCTAATACGTGATTCTGCAGAAGTAAGGTTTTCACTTGTTGTTTGTAGGTTGTTAATAGTATGTTCTAGACGGTTTTGTGTAGCACCTAGCTTTGAACGAGTTGCAGAGATTTTCGTGATTGCTTGTTCGATTTTGAAAATCGCATCGTTAGCTCCTTCTTGACTCATGACACTAACTCCGTCAATTCCTAATTTAACTGTGCTCAGCTCAGGAACATCAATGAATACACTTTGGTTTGTGTTTGCGCCAATTTGGAAGCTTAAAGCCTTGTTTGTTAAATCGAATTCTGAGCCACCTTTTCGGGCATTTGCTCCAAATGTTAATTCAAGTCCGCCATGTTGTAAAATACCATTACTTGTTGTTAATTCTTTTTGGAATGTAATCGGTGTTTTTACATTTGTAGAGCTACCATCTGGATTTGTTTCGACTTTAGAGACAGAGATCATCAACTTATTTTCAATTTGGACTTTTGCTGTTCCCGCTTGTGTGATTAAGCTCGTATTAATTTTAACCTGTTTATTACTTTCAGTACCAATGTATACAAAGTTATCAGACCCTTGACCAATAAGGGAAGCTAATTGACCGATTGAAAAACCATTTGGATCAAACACTTCGATGTTGGCACTTTTATTTCCTGAACCATCCGCTTCATAGTCGGATACAACTATTGAGTATTCTCCAAGTTCAAGGTCACTCGATTTAACATCAAATGATGTTGTACTAGCACCAATAGTATCGTCTAAATTAAATTCAAGACCTCCAATGGTCACCTTCTGACCATCTGTAAAAGGGTAAGCTAATGTATCTGGATTTGGATTAGGTAATGTGACACCTACTGGTGGAGTCACAGTAAGAGTTGCTATTGCGCCTGTAACAGTAATATCTAAAGAGTATTGTCCATTTATTACAGCTGAATCAACCACTTTAGGAGCAATAGTTAAAGCACTTCCAGCCGTACTTGTTATTATACTTTCTTCAATAGCAATAACTGCCGCTGAACTTACTCCAGCTCCTGGCTGATTTAGTTTATACGTTAATTGTGGGTTACTTTCAACGCCTACTTCATAACGACCAGTTTTAAGTGATGGGTCACCTACTTTTGGTACGTCTTTAATATTCGTATTTTCCATTTCCCCAACAATATATTGAGTATCAGCTGCACTTGAACCATCTAGTAATCTACGAGTATTGAATTCTGTTTTGGAAGCAATACTATCAATTTCAAGATTTAGTTGATCAACTTCAAGCTGGATTGCTTGACGGTCAGAAGTGGTATTTGTATCATTTGCTGCCTGTACAGCCAATTCACGCATCCGCTGAAGCATAGAGTGAACTTCAGTCATCGCTCCTTCGGCGGTCTGCATTAGCGATATTCCATCGAGCGAATTGCGTTCTGCCTGCTTAAGCCCTGTGATTTGTGAACGCATTTTTTCTGAGATGGCTAGTCCAGCTGCATCATCTGCTGCACGGTTGATGCGAAGACCAGAGGATAATTTTTCTAGGTTTTTAGATGTATTCATTTGGTTTTGATATAAGTTGCGGTATGCATTCAACGCTTGAATATTATGATTGATTTTCATGTTAGGTGTCTCCTTTTAGTTTTCTACTAAAACGCTTTTCTCGTATGCCATTGCTCTCATTCTGTTTGGATTAATTGGTTTTACTGGTTTCTTTAATGATTGATTCCACGCTTGTGAAATGTCTTCAAGGATTTTGATTACTTCTTTGATGGTAGAAGTATCTTTTTTCAAATTGGCTTCAATCAGCTTTGAGGCCATATAGTTGTACATCATGTCTAGCTGATCTGCGATGATGCCTGCTTCGTAGTTAATGCCTACTCCTAGACGCTCTAGAATGTCATTTGCCTTCTGTAACTTTTGATTGGCAATGACAAAGTCTTTACTTTCTATATTTTCAATTGCTTCTTCTAAGCTTATTAAGCAAGATTCATATAATAATGAAGTTAATTCCTGTGGTGATTTTTGATAAATCATTTCTTTTGTTAAGTAGTCGGACACAAAAGTGCACCTCCAAGTTGTTTCTAATTTATTTATCGGCAGATATGAGAAAGTGTTAATATTACTTTTTAATAGTTTTTTTCCATTTCTTCAATTAGAAGAAGAATTTCGGCCATCACGGAGTACAATTGAGGGGGAATATTATCCCCAAGGTCCATGTCCAAGAGATTGGCAACCAGCGAAGAGTCCTCCTGCATATGAATATTATTCTTCTGGGCTAATTCGATTATTTGTTGGGCTACCTGACCTTTCCCTGATGCAACTACAATGGGAGATTTTCCGTTTTCTTCATCATATTTAATAACAGCAGCCTGCGGTCCGTTGATATCCTTGCGTTTCTTTTGATTATAGTAAGTTGCCACTCTCATATCGTGAAGTCCATTCCCTTCTCATTAAAGATTTGCCTTGTGGCTTTTGCTTGTTCTATTTCGCTACCTAGCTCTTTATGAGAAGTAGCTTGACTTGTTACAGGGTTCATTCTTGTAAAATTAATACTAGAGACGTTATAGCCCACTTCCTGAAGCTTTATTTTTGTCAACTCCGCTACTGGCTCCATCTTTTCTTTAAAGCCCGGCATATCATTTTTGACCGTAATGGATAAATTTCTGTCAGTTGAATTTAATAGGATGCCAACATCCCCAATTTTCTTTGTTTCTAGTAAAAAGTAGAGGTTGCAGTTTTCCCATTCAACCTGCTCACCTTCATTTTTCGAATTGATAAAGACCTGTAAGTTTTCCGGCTTCCCGCCTAGCATAAGCGGCAGATTAAAAAACATACTTTGCAAGGTTCCGTTACCATCTGATTTGCTTAACAGCTGCTGGCCAGTTAGATTGGTTAAAGCCTGCTCTGCTTGCTGGGTTATTTTGGGGTTTGTATCCTGCCCACCATCCCCCTGTGCAAGCTTCATTAAGACTTCTTTTAAATTCTGATGCTGCTGTTCTTGCCCTGATTGGTCATTCCGCTGGAATACGAGCGAATTTGCCACATCACTTTCATGGTTTAATCCTAGTGATCGAACCATATCGTACATTTGACGAGCTGACCTCTCGTGGTTCTGGTTTGCGCTGTAGGTTGATTCGCTGAACTTTGATAACAGCTGCTGTGAAGGTGATTGTTTTTCTAGTCCAAGAACTTCCTTATCAACAAAGTGAACAATTTTTTGCTCAGATGGTTTGAAGATGATTTTATCTATCAGCGTCTTTACGTTGTGCACGATTTCCCCTGCTTGAGCGTGATCTCCTTTTGCAAGTAACTTTTTAGCTTCTGCCAGTTGGGTACTTGCCTGCAATAGCTGCTTTTCTGTTCTCATATCGGTAAACAGCATCATTTCACTTTTTAAAATAGCATTATCAAGCTTGCTGATAGTTGTTTCTAGCATTTGTTTTGCCTGTGGATAGGCATTTTTCTTAAAGGAATTGATGACTCTTTCAACATTTTCTAGGTTTCTTGATATTTCACGTTTCAGTTCGCGGAAATCATGGGTAGCCTGTGCCAGCTTTTGCGTTACTTTTGTGATTAATATATCTTTTCCTTGGATGTTCAAGGACTGTAATTGTTCATTTATATCGTATGGAATCGTTTCTTTTGGTTTAGTTTCTTGAGTAGTCTTAGGTTCCGTTTTGACTAATTCTTTTTCAATTTCTGTCAGCTCTTTTGTGATAGTTTGCCTTGCTGCAATCTCACGGCCTTTATCGTTCAGCTGCTGCGAGTGTTCGATTGCCTTTTCCACTTTATCGATGGTCTTTAAATCGATAGAAGGATTACTTGAGATTTCTTTTCTTACCTGATCAAGGGCCACTTCCAAATTTGGTTCCTTTTGCAGCTTAGTTAAGGCTTGCTTGATCGATTGAGATGACATGATTTGAGCTTCAGTTTTTAAGGCTGTTGCTTGATTATTAGCTTCTTTGGCTTGTTGTGTAAGGTTTATGTCCTGTTGTTGCGCTTGGGCTGTGTTGGAACTAGTGAGTTGCCCCTTTGATTCAGCGTTTTGCTGTAATGCTGTTTCTACCTGCTGCAACATTTTAATCAATCTGTCTCGTCCGGCTTGATTTAATTGTTCAGCTTGACCTGCAAGGCGTTCGATGTTTCGTGATATTTCAGGATTGATATTTTTGTTATTTGATTGTAATTCCTGTACTTTCTGAACTGCATTTCTTATATTGGGCTCCGCTTGAATTTGTTCCCTGATATTTTTAATTGTTTCTTTTATCTGTGTAGCTTCTGTTGTTTGATCCTGTTTATTGGATAGTGTTGTCTTTGGTTTTAGTTGAGAATCTTGATTTGTTTGGTCCGGTTGACTTGCTTCCAATTGCTGCAATTCTTTTTCTGCTTGGGCTAAAGCTGTTTGCAAATGTCCCTTTCCGATTGCTTCACGGCCAATTTGTGCTAGCTGTATGGAAACTTTGACTGCTTGTTCTATCTTTTGAGCTATTTCACGGTCCACCTTTGGATTTGCAATAACCTGTTCTTGGACTTTTTCTACTGACCGTTGCAGGTTTGGTTCTTTTTGTATTTCTGTTTTGAGTTCTTTTACCATTTCACTTAGACGTGATTCTGTTTTATCGGCTGTTTGTGTAGGTTGCTTCGGTTGACTTGCTTCGATTTTTTGTAGTTCTACCTCTGCTTTATCTAATGCTTGCTGCAGACGTTCACGACCAGTCGATTCACGACCGATTTGCTGGAGCTGCACTGCTTCTTTTACTGCTTGATCTACTTTTTGTGCTACTTCTCGATTTATTTTGGGATTTGAGATTACCTCATCACGAACCGTTTCAACTGCTTGCTGCAGATTCAATGCTTTTTGAACCTCTGCTTTTACCTCTTTTACCGTAACACTTGGACGCTGATCTTCATTGCTTTGGTCCTGTTGAGATTGGGCTGCAACTTTCGTTTGTAGCTCAGCTTTTCTCTCCACCTGAACGACAGAGACTTCTACCTCCGTTAATACTTTGTTTAACAGCTCTTTACCTGTTGTCATTCGGCCTTGCTTCTCTAGTGAAGCTGCATTAGTCAAAGCGCGGCTTACTTTATCCTTTAGTTCAGCTGGAAACCGTTCATTGTTTACAATTTGTTCCTTAACTTTTTCAATCGATTGCCTAACGTTCGGACTCTTTGAAACTTCTTGATTAATATGTTTAACAAGAGTGGATAGTTTGCTATCTTGGCTAGTTGTTTCAACTGGTACTTGTGCAGCTACATTCCTTTGTGTTGCGGTGTGCTGATTCTTTGTGAGCTGAACTTCAGCTGTTTTCAAAGCTTCCACAAGACGTTCCTTGCCGATGGCTTGCAGATTAACTGCTTCCTGTGCTGCCTTGTCTATTTTTTGTGCCAGTTCCCTATCAAGCTTCGGGTTATTAACAATTTCTTCTCGGATTCTCGCAACCGCTTGTTTTAAATCTGGCTCTGTCTGAACTAGTTCAAGGTTTTTTCGGATAGTCTTGCTCAATTCTGAAGCATGTTTGACTGCCGTACTTTGTTTATCATCTACACTTTTCACTTCATCGCTATTTGCAGCTGTACTTTTTTCCGTAACCTCTTTAATCGCTGAATCATTTTGAACGGTAACTTTTGTAGCTTTGCTATCTGCTTGAATAGTAGGTTGAGAAACTGCCGCCTTATCTTCTTTTATAGAAGCATCCTGTAAAAATGGTGTGCTCGGCTTTTGAGGAGCAGTTTGGGCACTCTTAGTTTGGGCAGTTTGTTGTTTCTCTCCTAAAGAAACCTTTTTCTCCAGCTTAAACTCCGGATCAATTTCCCTCGCAATATCCGACAGCACTTCATTCAGCGGTCTGCCGTGCAATGCTTCTTGAACAGCACGAAGCTGCGTGCCGGTTGCTTCCAATCGTTTATTCGCCAACGCTCGTACCGTATCTATTTTATCTTCAAGAGTCCCTTGAGCTTTCTCGATAAAGCTGTCCAACTCTTGAACGGTTTCCTTGGATACAGGAAGTCCTTTGTCCAAAAGTATTCTTACCGCTTGCTTGACGCCGGGCGATTCTTTGCCCGTTAATCCGGCGCTTGCGAGTATTTTTTCCTCAGTAGATGGTGTTTTGATATTTTCCGTGGCAATTGTTTTTGCTTGGAGCATGCCGTCAGCCTGGCCGTTCACTTGAATGGTGACAGGGGTTCCGGACGCAGGTACTCCTTCTGTGAACCTTGCGCGGACCTCTTTTCCTCTTATTTGTAAAATGGCATCGGTATCTGATAGGGTTTCTTTGATAGTGGCTTTAACAACTTCCCCTTGTTTCAGCTCTAAAGGGGCTTCGGATACTTTTGCTTGCTGGCGAATTGTTTGATTGTTGACCTGCATATATTTCCACTCCCGTACAAATCACTTTCTCTGATTGTTATATCGGTAAAATAGCAGAAGGATTAAATAGTGCTTATTGACCAAATAATGGATGGAATAGGGGATAGGATTTCATGATTAGCTACCGCGACTAGCTGGGGAAACTATTTTCGGTAGTATAGTACCTTTATTAGTTACCCAAACGATTGAGGATTTCCTTTTTCAGTCGCCTAGCATCCTCATACGCCACCGAACCTTTGATCTGTTTACTTTTTCAGTCGCCTAGCACCCTTTTACGCTACCGTACCGTTGATCAATTTCCTTTTTCGGTCGCCTAGCACCCTTTTACGCTACCGTACCTATGATCAATTTCCTTTTTCGGTCGCCTAGCAACCTCAGACGCTACCGTACCGTTGATTAATTTCCATTTTCAGTCGCCTAGAACCCTTATACGCTACCGTACCAATCACGATTTTCCTTTTTCAGTCGCCTAGAACCCTTATACGCTACCGTACCGTTGATCAATTTCCTTTTTCAGTCGCCTAGCAACCTCAGACGCTACCGTACCGTTGATCAATTTCTTTTTTCAGTCGCCTAGCACCCTCCTTAACTACGAACCAATCTTGAATTTCCTTGTTTAGTAGCCAATGAGATATTTCTACTAAATTACATAAAGGAACTTTATTAATTATAGTGGAAGCAATAGAACCGTCCCCCTGCTTCATTAGAACAAATGAAAAAAGTCGATTTCCTTGATAAGCTGGAAGTCGACTTTTTATATTTTTATATAGACTTTTTCATACCGCAGTTCCGGCATTCGCGTAGGAATTTATAGTTCTTCGCTGTGCTTTTAAAATTGGAATGACCGCAATTATCACAACGTCCGGCTTGTTTATCCGGATATTGTTTGTAATCATAAACTATGGTTGTATCGTACCCGTTATATTCACTTTCCTCAGACAAATTAGTTCACCTTTTTTCCATTAAAGATAATCTTATTATCTACCTGTTTTTCGGAAATGAAAAGGGTGTAGAGTGTGCCCCACCTGAATTATTCTAGAAATTCTCCCACCATTCTGGATTGTCCTTAATATAATCAGCTCCATCTTCTTCTGTCAGAATTTTTTTACCCTGAACAAACAAAACAATGGATAGTTTATTTCGAGTTATACGAGCAATACCAGCTACTTTCTTGTTCAGTAGCCAATGAACTGATTCTACTAAATTATATAAAGGAACCCTATTAGCGAAGTGCCTGGAACGGCAATCAATAACTAAATTTTACACAGCCAAACAAAAAGAAAAACAACAGCCTAAGCTGTTGTGAGATCCCGCACTCATTTTTTTAATGATTTCCAGAGGCTTTTGTATGTTCAAAAAAATAGTTCTTCTTTTCCGTGAAAAAGCTGCAGTCAGGTAGAACATCCTTTTCCTGAAGCTTTATTTGAAAATGGTTGAGCAGGGTGGTTAAATGTCTCCTTGCTTCATCTTTAATGATGAAACTAATTCCATATGTCTGGTTATGGTCATCTATTTCTTTTCTCCAAACTACTTTACCATAGAGGTCAAGCTTTCCTCCTAAGATTTGCGTCGAGAATTTTAATATCATATCTGATCTGACAGGCAGCTTTACGGTTGTTTCAATTTTTAATCCACCAGGACCGATATCTAAAATGAGTATTTTCGTGGAACCCATATTTACCTTTTTACTATCAAATACTGAGATGGTCATTTCTCCACTTAGAGGATATTTCATAAGGATTCTAAAATATTCTCTTCGGTTTTCATAATCATACTCTGTTACCTTTTTCGTTTCTTCAGGGAAACAAATACCCATTTTTAGCAATGATTCAAACTCCTGAACGACCAATGGTTTACTGTATAAATAGCCTTGTATTTCCTCACAATGCAATTTTTTAAGAAATTGGAGCTGTTCCTCTGTCTCCACACCTTCAGCTACGACTCTAATCTTTAACTTTTTGGCAAGCTGGATTACCGCTGAAACAATATCGATGCTGTCAGAATCATCAGGTATCCCTTTAATAAACGATCGATCAATCTTAATAATATCTGCATGCAGTTTTTTTAAATAACCGAGTGATGAATAGCCTGTTCCAAAATCGTCAATGGCAATCCCAATTCCCATTTCTTTCAATCTGGATAATTTTTCCATAATCAGTGATTCATTTTCCATCAGAACTGATTCAGTAATCTCAATTTCAAGCCACTTTGTATCTAATCGAGTACTTTCTAGTACACTCTCGATCATTTGAATGACATCCGTCTGTAAAAACTGAAGCACGGAGAAATTGACAGAAACCTTAATCGGAGGCAGCCCCATTTCCTGCCATTCCTTCATTTTCTGACAGGCTCTAAACAGTACCATTTCACCTAAAGTGCCAATTAACCCGCTTTTTTCAGCTAAAGAAATAAACTCCTTTGGCGAAACAATGCCCCATTTCGGATGATCCCAGCGAATTAACGCTTCGGCTGCAATGATTTGGTTAGTACCGACGTTGATTCTCGGCTGGTAATCAACGAAGAATTCATTGTTCTTGATGGCTTTTCGTAAATCATTCGTAAGCGTAAATCGCTTGTAGGAATGAATATCCATATTTCGCGAATATATCTCGTAATAATTCGGTCCGCTTTCATTTGCCTGGTGCAGGGCAGAGTAGGCAGTTTTCATCAAATTGGTTACTGTATCACCGCTTTCTGGATAAATACTCACACCAATATTGATCGTTAGAAATAATTCATACTCATGTATGAAAAAAGGCTGTTCAAATTGATTGATCAGGTCTTTAGAAATTTTACTAATGACATGGTTCGCTATATTAGGGAATAGGATATTAAATTCAACCCCGCCATAACGCGAAACAATCCCCAATTCACCGGTAAATTCACTTAAGCGATTCGCTGCTTCCTGTAAAAGCTGATCACCCATATGTGTTCCAAGCGTATCATTTACAAATTTAAGTCCGTGTATATCAATAACCATTAGAGAAAACTTACGGTCTTTTTCCTTTGATTGGTCAATTTCTTTTTTCAACAGTGACTTAAACAGATGATGATTCGGTAATTTTGTAAGAAAGTCATAATTTAACATCTCAAAAATCTTTTTCTTTGCCATTTTCTTTTCAGTAATGTCTCTTATATTTACCTTAATGGCATTTACAGCAGGATCATGAAGTAGATTGATAATCACAACTTCACAAAAATGGATCGTTGTATTCTTATCCATGAATCGAACTTCGATTGTATTGGATGTTTGGATGTTATTTTTTACATCCTCAAAAAATTTCTTTACTAAAGGCACATCGTTACTGTAAATAAAATCAAATGCCGATTTTCCAATGTAGTCATCAATCGGCCTGTTGAATATGTTGATCACGTTTGGACTAATATAGTCAACGATCCCTTCTTCATTAAGCAAACCAATAATGTCATAGGAATGTTCCACTAGGGAACGGTACCTGCTTTCACTTAATTTAATCTTTTCATCTATTTTCTTAACCTTTTCTTCCATTAATTTTTTGTCTGTTATGACTGAACGAATTCCGATATATTGGTAGGGCTTCCCGCTCTCATCTATAAATGGAACAATCGTGGCATCTCCCCACCATAACGTGCCGTCCTTTGTTTTATTACAAATTTCACCTTTCCATACCATTCCATTCGAAATCGTAGCCCATAATTCTTCATACACTTCTTGTGAATGGTGTCCTGACTTTACCATGCGATGATTTTGTCCAATCAATTCTTTACGGCTATATTGGGAAATTTCACAAAATTTATCATTTACATAAAGAATGTCTCCGTTAGCATCTGTAATGGAAACTGTCGCTGATTGATCTAATGCATACTTGAAATCTTCCAGCTCTTTATAGGTTTTTGATAATTGATAGTCAGATTGCTTTTGATCAGTGATATCTAATACCTTTACCAACGTTCCTACCCCATCCTGTTTGGTACAGGAAAGAACCTTTAAGTAAATCATGTGACGAGAGCTTCTTTTTCCTCTGATAAAATAGGAGCCTTGTTTGATTCCTTCCTGAAGGATACGGGCATCCTGTGTTGTAAATAAATCGTACAATGTTTTGGATTTTAATTCATCCAGTGAATATCCAATGATTGATTGAAAATAGATATTTGCCCAAAGAGCATTACCTGAGGAATCGAACAAGAATATGCCAATTTTCAATTCATCAATTAAGCTATATAGGTCATCTTCTTGAATTAATTCCTTCAGATTAAGGGATGATGCTGACAAGTGAATTTACCTCCTTTATCTAGGGTTTATTGTAATCTCTTCTGGATTTAGTGGATAATTTTCAATTGTCTTTCAAAAATATCTATAAACCTATAATTCTGTAGTATAATAAATGAGTGATAATTAAAGGATAATACATGTAGGGCTAAAGACCTATGATGTTTATCACTTTTATGATTGAATTTTTCATTTAGACTGAAAAAAGGTAAGATTTTTAATTTTATAAAATAACGGTGTCAGGCACCACAAATGGACAAAATTTCAAATTTGTCTTTTTGTGGTGCCTGACACCGTTTTACTCTCTGTCTTTATTTGCTAAATACGTACGTTGTTTCTCCCGGTTGCGCAATTCTTGTTTGCGGATTTCTTCTTTTTGGTGGATGGCAAGCTCTGTTCTTAATTCACCGGCGCAGTGTTCACATAGCTTTCCGGTATTGATAATTTTCCCGCATTTATCGCATGGATAGCCGAGATTAGGAAAATGCGTTTGCTGAAACCGGCCATTTTTAATGAACTTGAGAAGCAATGCCTCATCCACCCCGGTTGCTTCAATAATTTGTGGAATCGTTGCCGCTCTATTTTCACGCTTTCGCATATATTTGTAGACCGTCTCATACTGCTTTTCCTCTTCCTTATAGCATCCTTCACACACATCACGAAACTTGCTTTTAACCATTAATTTTCCGCAGTTCGGGCAATTGATTACGTCAGGCATCATGAGCATTTTCTCCTTTACAAGAACATTTGACTATGTATATTTTACTTATTTAATTTTATTATAAAGGAATTTTACGAATTATGTGGGTATTTTTCATACAAAAGACGGAGGATATTTGGCATAGTTTTATAGATTTCAGGTTAACCCCTTGCAATCGTAATGGAAGTGACGGTTGCTGCGCCCTTGCTCGTTAGTACTTTTGCAGCGTGTCTCAGGGTTGAGCCTGTGGTATAGATGTCGTCGATGAGAATGATCTTTTTCCCTTGTATAGTTGGAGGCTGTGCTGGTTCAGTGGATGGAGGAGTTGATGCTGGCTGCTCTGTCAGTTGAAAAACCTGCCCGGCATGGATCCGATCTTTGCGTGATTTCTTAGACTGTTTTTCACCGTGGATACGGGTTAGGATATTGGCCGGCTTCAGGCCAGCTTCCTTTATAATCGCCTCGGCCTGATTAAAACCCCGCTCCTGAAGCCGTTCAGGACTTAAGGGAATTGGAACGAGGAGATCATACTTTTCTGTAGATAGTTTCTGAAGGAGCTGTTCGGCAAAGAGCTTCGCCAATATATAATCACCGCGGAACTTATAACGCGCGATCACTTCCTGCAGAAAATCATTATAAAGATAGAATGATTGATTCTTTGTTAAACACCCCTGCCATATGGGGTCCTCCTCCCACCGGACACAGTCGTAGCAACGGTCATCCTGGATAAAGCGTGCCTCCAGCTGCTCTAGCGGCCGATCGCAAACTGAACAGGTTACCCCTTTGATTTCTTCCAAACCTGACTTGCAAGCCGAACAAATGGTTTGTTCCTTCGCTTCAGAAATGAGGTCATTCCATCCCATTTTTGGGATGATTTCGGTAAAGCAGATGAGGCAGTAGTCACGCATGTGGTTCAGTCCTTTCAATTGATTTTTGATGGATTAATCGAATTTGGGTTAAATTCCTCTTTAATCATCAATCAACTTCCTCACCCTTGCTTCCTTGTTCATTGCAAGGATTTGTCTGCGGGCCTTGACCATGGCATCCGTTTTTCCATAATGAAAAAAGGTAATCGTTCCGCTTGGAAAATCTGAGCTCCGTCCGACACGGCCAGCGATCTGGACGAGGGCGCTTTCGGTAAAAATTCGGTCCTCTGACCCGATTACAGCGACGTCCAGCTTCGGAAAGGTGACCCCGCGCTCTAGAATGGTTGTCGTCAATAGCATCGGAACCTCCTTGTCACGCATTGCCTGCACCTTTTCTTTTCGTTTCGGATCCTCGGCATGTACGGCTTCAATCTTTGGGTTGATTTTTTTCAATATAGGAAGGACCTGGTCCATTAACTCAATACGTGGGAAAAAGAGGAGCGCCCGTTGTTCGGCTTCGATTCTTTCTTTTATCCACCGCTCGACATTTGGCGGCAGCTTCCCTTTCTTCAGCCTCTTCTGCCAATTCCCGCACCAAACAAATCGCGGCACTGTTAGGGAATGGCGGTGAAAGCGGGCTGGAATGGTGATAAAGCGTCTTTTGCCAGACTTACACTCCTTGCGCCATTTTTCATTAGGAGTAGCGGTTAGATAAATAATAGAGGAAAGTGGTTTGCGGGCCTTTTCAACGCAGTATTGCAGGGTTTCTTCAACGGAATAGGGGAAGGCATCGACCTCATCTAAAAACACAACATCAAAGGCTTGGTAAAAACGGAGGAGCTGGTGGGTTGTTGCAATCGTAAGGGGCGCAAACAGATGGCGGTCTTCACTGCCGCCGTGTAGTGTCGCAACAGGAATGGTTGGAAACACCTTTTTTAAGCGCGGTGATAGCTCTAGCACAACATCTGTTCTCGGCGTCGCAAGGCAGACCCGCTTTCCTTCCAGCAGCGCAGCGTTTATGCCCTTGAACAGCACCTCTGTTTTCCCTGCTCCACATACTGCCCAAACAAGCAGAGAATCTGTTTGGTGTACCGCATCAACTACTGCTTCTGATGCGACACCTTGACCTACAGATAAGGTTCCTTTCCAATCAAGAGGCTCCTTGTTTATCTCAATTGGTATGGAAGGGCCTGTCCAACTTATAAGCGGGCTGCAGCTGCTGGTTCTTCCCATCATGATGCATTTTCGGCAATAGACACAGGTTTCCTGACATCTCGCACAGTGAAAGGATGCGAAAAGATGTTTTTTCTGGTTCCCGCACCGTACGCAGGTAGGGACATTTTTTTCAAGTTCGATGCTTTTTCGGTAAATAAGATACCCATTTTCATAGTGTGCTTGGATGTCCTGTAATGAATAGGGGACATCATCAAGGAGAAGCTGTTTTCCAGAAAGAAGCTTTTGCAGGTCTTTATTATAGGGATAGTTAGGGTTTATGGAAGGTGCCTCAGGGAGATGTTCGATTCGTGAAATGGGGAGTGGATCAGAAGAGTATTCTTGACCAGGTGGCAGTAGTTTTTCAGGGATTAAGCATCCATTTTGAGTAGAGAATTTCATGGGGTCACCTCTTATTTATGTGGGTATTTAGTGGTTGCGAAGCTTTCGGAGGGTAGTTCTGAAACGTTGATTCTACAGGTTGCGAAGCTTTCGGAACCTGCTTCCGAAGATAGTTTGGGAGCTCTTTTTAGAAGAGAGGTTATCATTCTAACGCCACTCCAATCCGGAATGGCGTTATGGTTATTTTTTGACCCAGCCAAGACCTAACGCGCCTTCGCCAAGATGTGTTCCGATCACAGCACCGAAATAGCTGAGCTGGAATTCGACGTTTGGAAATTGTTCCTCAAGCTCAGCTTTCCAGGCCAATGCTTCTTCTTCACAGTTACCATGGATAACCGCTGCTTGGTATGCTTCGCCGTTGCTGACATCCTCCTGCAAGAGCTCCACAATTCGTTTGATCGCTTTTTTTCGAGTACGGATTTTTTCAAAGGGGACAATGACTTTGTTTTCAAAATGAAGCAGCGGCTTAACCTGGAGTAATCCGCCGATGAGGGCTTGTGCGCTTGAAAGACGTCCGCCGCGCTGTAAATGGGAGAGGTCATCTACCATAAAATACGCATCCATCGTTTTCTTCATTTCGTCGAGCCGAGTCATGATAATTTGAGGAGATATACCTTCCGCAGCCATTTTTGCCGCCTCAATCGCATAAAAGCCCTGTGGCATGCAGGCAATTTCCGAATCAAAGGAATACACGTCAATGCCTTCCACCATTTCCCCGGCTGTAATGGAACCCTGGTATGTACCGCTGATTCCACTTGAAAGGTGAACACTGATGACAGCATCATATTCTTTGGAAAGGGATTCGAATAGTTCAACGAATTTTCCAATCGCCGGCATGGAGGTCTTCGGCAGCTCACGGCTCTTCACTTCATCGTAAAACTGTTCCGCACTCAGTTCCAATTCTTCCTGATAGGATTCGTCCCCAAAGATAATATTTAATGGGATGATATGTATGTTTAATTCCTCGACCAATTCTTTCGGAAGATAGGCCGTACTATCTGATACAACAGCTGTTTTCATAATGGGATACCTTCCTTGATTATGTAATTTTCATTTGGTATGTATACGGGCTTGTTTGGAGCGGAGCATGTTGACTATAGGATTATGTTTGTTTATATGAAGACATGCTAATTTTACACTATTCATAGAAAAGCAATCTCTATGACAGGGCGCTCCCTTACCCTTTACTATTTGTCTAAATACCATTTTATATGAAAACAGGTTGAATTGCATTAATTATAGTTGAGTAAAGATTCAGGTTTTGCAGAATGGGTATTCTATCACGACAGTATCTTCTATTGAACACCTACTAAATGTGTATGGTTTTCATGTTTATGAGGCTGCATATTTTCTAATGTCCTAACATCCAACTCTGTTCGTAATAGTTCAATAAACTCAGCATCCAGCTTCATGTTCAACGCTAGGAAATAAGTTTTTAACAGCTCTTCATTGTTAAGGATAGATAGTGAATTCATCCTAATCACCTCTGATGAAATATGTTTCTATATTAGATGTACCAATTTGAGTTGGACATGTAAAGGAATCTAGGAATTATTCACTATATGTTCGGAATTTGAGTTGGATTGGGCTCCATGGAGGATTGGAGGTTCGTTGGGAGGTGTTTTCTATTATTACCAAAGTTCCCGCTAACATATCCACTGTTTTAACAAATTATCCACAAAATCCCAGTCACTTATCCACATTATTCAGACAAAAAAAACGTACTCTCAAAGAGAGTACGTCCTATTATCTTACTTCCACCCAGCCCTTTTTAATCGCTTCAACAACCGCTTGTGTACGGTCGTTTACGTTCATTTTTTGCAGGATGTTACTTACATGGTTTTTAACCGTTTTTTCACTGATATATAAAGCATCGCCGATACCGCGGTTGCTTTTTCCGTCTGCTAATAATTGAAGAACCTCACATTCACGGCGTGTTAGCAGATGAAGTGGTCTACGGACTTCCATTTGCAGTACATAATGATTTCCGCCTTCCTCTTCTGCCGCAAGACGTCTGAATTCGTTTACTAAATTGTGGGTAACCTTTGGATGTAAATACGAACCACCTGAAGCTACCACCTTTACTGCTTCAATTAAGGCATCTGCGTCCATTTCCTTTAATAAGTAGCCGCATGCGCCTGTTTTTAACGCATGTGTGACATAGTTCTCATCATCATGAATGGATAGTATGATAACCTTTGAATCTGGATATTTTTCAACAAGTAGACGTGTTGCCTCAATCCCGTTCGTCTCTGGCATATTGATATCCATCAATACAACATTTGGATGATGCTCCTCTACTAGCTGAAGGGCTTCACAGCCGTCGTTACCTTCTGCTACCACCTGAAACGTTTTTTCAAATTCCAGGATTCTTTTTACACCTTCTCTAAATAACTGATGATCGTCGATAATCACAATTTTGGTTGTCAAAATACTCCGCCTCCCTAAAACATCGCCAATACTCTTCTATTCCGAGCTCTAGTATATTCTTTCACTTGCCAATTTTCCAGGCAAAATGTCCATCCTTTTATATGCTTTTTAAAGTGTGTATTCCTTCAGTGCGCTTTCCACTACAATCGGGACTTGGATGATGACCATGGTTCCACTGCCTTCTTTTGAATCAAGCGAAAGCTCCCCTTCTAAGAGCTCAACTCTTTCTTTCATACCGATCAATCCAAAGGAATTAGGCTTTTTCTTACTTACATCGAAGCCTTTTCCATTATCTCGAACAATAACGGTCAGATGATCTCGTTGGAACTCCAGTTTTACGACCACTTCACTGGCTGCCGCATGCTTCATCGCGTTTTGAACAGACTCCTGTACCAAACGGAAAAGTGCAACTTCAAATTTGGCCGGCAGTCGTTTAGCTTCACCCATACAAATAAAACGAATTTGCGCACTATTGAAATACTCTTCAATCGTTTGTAGATATTTTTTCAAAGTAGGAACTAAACCTAAGTCATCAAGTGCCATTGGGCGTAAGTCATAAATAATATGACGCACCTCATACAGAGCATCACGAACCATCCTTTTTAAGTTCTTGATCTCAAAAATGGCCTCTTCCACTCCCCGTTCCCGGTATATTTTTTCAATTAAATCCGAACGCATCATAACATTTGCCATCATTTGTGCAGGTCCATCGTGAATTTCCCTGGATAACCGTTTGCGTTCTTCTTCCTGCGCTTCAATAATTTTCAAGCCAAAATCTTGCTTTTGTTTGGCATCCTCTAATACTTCGCCAATTTGTCTTAAGTCACTTGATAAATAGTTTAGGACGACAGATATTTGCGATACAAGATGGTCGGCACGCTGAATCGTTTCTGATAACCCGGTAAGTCTGCGTTCAAGGTCGTCGCGTCGGGCGCGAAGCTGTTTTTCCATCTGCCTGTTCATCGTAAGGTCTGTTTGAATCTGGTGGGCTTTTTCATAAACTCCCCGGACTTCAGCCTCAGAATATTGGTTGAAATGCTTGCTGACCTCTGAAAGCCGCTTTCTTGATAGCCTTGCCATTGCCTCCAGCTTATCGCCTTCTTCAATCATGCTGCGGACTGCCGTTTTTACTTCCTGCAGTTCTTCTGTCAGTGTTTGGAAATCATTTTGGCATGTTTGTCCAATTTCGAAGATTTCCTTTTTACTGTTTCCGACAGTATCCATCATTTTTTCTAAAATCAGATCAAGTGCTTTTGTATCAAATTTTTTTATATTCATTGTATTCCCCCAGAGGACACTAGAACCTTTCACACAAATTAATTATCTAGTGTGAAAAGGATAGTTTGGGATAATTTTGTTCGCTACAAAGTTGTTTTGTAGGCTATTATCATCAATTATCCTACCAAGGATGCCATACATCCTATTTTACACCATATTCCATTTGTTCGTTATAAAATACTGCTAATATTTTAAAAATTTTTTTGCGTATTTCATAATGATCTTTAGTCCTCATTGATTATAACCATTATACCATGCAATTAAGACACCCATGTTAAAGTTTCTTTACAATCCCTTTGTAAATTGATGTTAAGAACTCTGTCGTTTTATAATAGAAATAGACAAAAAAACCTTTTATCCTACAGGGTTTATGCAGTCGTAAGACTTTAGTGTTAGATTCAACAGCACGTATTTACGACTAGAACTTTACAAATATTACATGAAAAATTCTTTATTCATTAAAAAAATCTATCAATGAAAGGTGCGGTACGATGCTACCCCAGTACTATACGGTAAAAGGTCATGGCGAACATGAAATCGTCATCCAAAAATCCCGCTTCATTGCTCATGTTATGAGAACAGAAACAGAGGAAGATGCCCAGGACTTTATACAGAAAATCAAAAAAGAGCATTGGAATGCGACGCATAACTGCTCGGCCTATTTAATCGGTGAGCATGATCAAATTCAAAAGGCCAATGACGACGGAGAACCCAGTGGCACGGCTGGTGTCCCTATCCTAGAGGTATTAAAAAAGAAGCATTTAAAGGACACGGTTGTGGTTATTACCCGTTATTTTGGCGGAATCAAGCTTGGAGCAGGCGGACTGATTCGTGCTTATGGAAAGGCCACATCAGAAGGCATTGAAGCAACAGGTGTGGTGGAACGCAGGCTCATGAGAGTGATGGCCACGAAAATAGACTATACCTGGCTTGGCAAAATAGAAAACGAACTCCGCTCCTCCATCTACGAGATCAAAGAGATTCACTACCTGGATTCGGTCGAAATCGAAACCTACGTCGAAGAAGCCGACGTCCAACACTTTACCGATTGGATGGTAGAGCTAACGAACGGCCAAGGAGAAATTCGTTCAGGAGAAGTGCTTTACATGGAGAAGGATGTGTAAGTACTAACCTGGTGTCAGGCACCGCAAAAAGACACTTCGCCCTTTTGTCTTTTTGTAGTGCCTGACACCACCACGAAAAAAGGTGAGAAGCTATATCTAGCTTCTCACCTTTTTTCTGCTCTATTATCGGTCTTTTACTGTTGGATAGCGTAGACCATTTATGAATTTTAGTAGTGGACGGTAGTTTTTGCCGACCAGCCCGATTTTTTCGGCTATCATTTCGATGATGACTAACAGTACGATGATTAGTGCGAAAGAACCTAGCAGCTTAGCCTGTGATAGGATCACGGCTACTAATCCGAAAAAGGCTGCCATTGCATAAATTAATAAGACCGTCTGTCTGTGTGTAAAGCCCAGACCCAATAAGCAATGGTGTAAATGGGATTTATCTGGTGCCATTAAAGGCTTTTTGTTTACGATTCGGCGTAAGATAGCAAAGAATGTATCAGAAATTGGAACACCTAGAATAATGATCGGTATAATGAAGGAAATAAACGCCGACGTTTTAAATCCTAAGAGTGATAGTACCGAAATCATAAAGCCCAGGAACAATGCTCCGGTATCACCCATGAATATTTTGGCCGGGTGAAAGTTGAAAACAAGGAAACCGAGCGTACTTGCTAACACAATGGATGCCATTACGACGACAAATGGGTTTCCAAACAGAATCGCCATTCCGGAAATCGTAATTAAAGCAATGGATGAAACACCTGCTGCAAGACCATCAAGTCCGTCGATTAAGTTGATTGCATTGGTAATTCCAACAATCCACAGAATCGTAATCGGTACACTTAAAAATCCAAATTCAAGGATCCCGTCACTAAACGGAAGGTTAATGAATTCAACCTGTACTCCGCCCCATGCTACAACAACACCGGCTGCGGCAAGCTGACCCAATAACTTTAGTTTAGCTGATATTTCAAACATGTCATCAAAGATGCCGGTGATGATAATAATCGTAGCACCGACGATAATGGACATGAGATATGGCGATTGTGGCTGATAGAACCATACTCCGAATACAAAACTAATGTATATCGCTAAACCTCCAAGGCGAGGCATAATCTTCTGGTGGACTTTTCGTTGATTCGGTTTATCCGTTGCACCAATTTTAAAAGCTAATTTTATCACTAAGGGCGTTATTAGTATCGATAAGATAATACATAGCAACATCGTCAAGTAAATCATGAGTATCCTCCCTCAATTGTATATTGCCCAGTACGTCACATATGAATACAGGCAAATACAGTTAACACAAACCAATTGTCCGATTTTATATTTTTTTTGGAAAAATCATCTAAACTAGTAATATACCAAATGGATTATATCATATATCTATAACCTTGAGAATCTAATTTTCGTCACAAATTCGTTACAGGCCCTGTAATAATAGGCTAGCTTTATACGAAGTGTCACTTTTTTAAGACTCACTATATTTGACGAAGGTTGTGAAGAAAAGTTTCAATGCAGACTTACTTGATACTAACATGTTTAGTAAAAAAAGCAATAGAAATTACTTCCTATTGCTTCTTACCAAAACGTCCCTTTACTTTTTCAAGAGCAATTTGCACAACGATATCCTTTGTTACGAGCAGGATGATCCCATAAATAACGGAGCAGGTAATCCCAATTGTGATAAAGAGCGGAATCGGATTTGATACATATTGCCGAATAAAATAAGCGATTGGAATAAATAACAGTGAATAAACTAAATACTTCATTTTCGCCCATTCAAACAACTTAAAGTCTATTTTGATATAACGTTTAATATACCCATATTCAAGCAGAATCAAAATTAAGGTCGCGATTGCGGTTGTAAAAACAGCTGTTGCCGGCGTCAGCTTGTCCATGAAAAGCAACGCTACTTTAAATAGAACGTTGATAAAACCGGATATAAACACAAGCTTAATCAAAACATTTTCTTTCTTTTTAACATATATGACCTGATTAGCAAGGATAAAGTCAATGCCAAGCACGATCATATAAAAGGCAAAAAGGCTTAAAGCCGTTGATGCACCGATAAAGTCCTGACCTCCGTAAATCAAAACGGCCACATCCGATAGGACAAAAATACCTGCCGATGCCGGGAATAACAAAGAAAAATAAACCTTTGATATGTTATTAAGGAGAATATGATAGCTCTTTTCATCATTCGACCCTAGAACATAAGAAAGCCTAGGCAATGATACTTGAATGATACTTAACATTAATGTATTAATAATACCCATGATTTGCTGTGGAATGACATAGAAGGAAACATCTCTTGGATTATTAAATTGCCCAAGCATCAGACGGTCTAAGAGCGTGAACAGGACATTCCCATTGGCAAACACAACGACCACAAATAATGGCTTTAAATGCTCTACGATTGTAATGTTGCTGAAATCAAATTTTATTTTTCGCTTAATATAAATAAAGCTTACGATATTATTTAAGACGGTAGCCAACACCAAAAGCATCGCATATTCAATGTAATTGTCACTGCTATTCACCATTGCAAAAATGAGGATAACATAAACAATGCGGACAATGACTGTTTTAATTGTAATGAAATCATAGTTTTCCATCGCCTCGTTAACCCATTCAACCATAAAGATGTTGGCGATGAAATTAAACCCGAAAATCATTAAAATCGGAAATATACTCTCGTCACCATAGCCAAAATAACTGACGCCCGCATAACAGAGCAAAGCGGCAAGACTCGTGACAAGGCCAATCGTAAATAAACTCGTAAAAAGCTGGCTGACCTTCTGTTTATCATCCTTTATCCGGCTGATTTCACGCAGACCGTATTGATACACACCAAAGGTCGCAAAGATTAAAAAATACGCATAAATAGACTCAACAAATTGCACCTTCCCGATGGACTCGGCACCAAGTACACGGTTTACATACGGGCCTACCAAAATAGGCAGGATAAGGTTAAAGGCATTTAACGTGATTTTATAGAGCATGTTTTTAAATAGAGATTTCTTCATTAGCTCATCCTTCTAATCATTTCAGATGAAACAAGTACGCCTTCGTATTTTCATTAAATGGCAGTATCTCCGTTTCAACTTCCTTTGTCCAATCCCAGTTTGGATTTGGGACCATGTAGGTTTCTCCGTAGTTATCCTTCAAATATTCGTCATAGCTCTCAGGAATCGGGAATGAATTCCCTTTAAAATCAATCGACGTAAGCCCAGTGAAGGTAGATTTCACCTTTTTCACCGTTAGCTTTGTGACAAAAGTATATTCAGGTGTTTCCTGATAAACGGTATGCTCACCCTCTTCACAAGCGTAACAGAATACATGGTTTTCACCCTTGTGATAATAGTACACATCCACGTTTACCCCTTTATAAATATACGTCTCTTCTACAATATTTCCATCAATTAAAAATTCCCGCGCTTTTTCAAAGCCTTTTTCCTTCAGACACTCGGCCAAACGCTTCGCATCCTCGGCATTAGTATAGTATGTACCGACATCAATATCATAATCGTGGCCGATAAAATCCTTTTCACGAATGGCTCCAAGCAGGGTGCCATAATCAAGCCAAAAATCCAGTTCAAGGCTCGTAAAGGCCTCCTTCATAAGCAAAAGACTCTCATAGCCATAAGCTTGGACAGAATCACGCTTGGCATTCACTGCATTATTACGATAATGCTGATTAATTTTTAGCAGCACAGGATTAGACTTTAGTGCCTGATAGACCTTTCTGCCTCTAAAATATGATTTCACCTTTTCATACACAGTACTCAACGAAAAAATCCTCCTCATTACATGTTGTTAGATCTAAGAATGATGCACGGCTGCCTGGTAAGGAGGTCTGAGCTGACATCTCAACATCCAGCTGCAGCCTTTTGGAAAGTTTATTCTAAAAAAGGCCAACTAAAAAGTCAGCCTTATTCCTGTTCATTTAACTCCTTTAAATAATCTGAAAGTGCTTCCTTCCAGTCACGTAAAGGGGTAAAACCTTGTTCATTTAATTTTCGCTTGCTAAGGACAGAATATTTCGGTCTTGCAGCCGGGCGTGGAAACTGCTCTGTCGTAAGCGGGTTTGTCTTTACACTTAAACCAGCCTGCTTATAAATTTCTACCGCAAATTCGTACCATGAGCAAACTCCGCTGTTTGAAGCATGATATACTCCATACTTGTCTGTTTCAATCAATTCAACAAGGAATTTCGCTAAATCCACTGTATACGTTGGCGACCCAACCTGATCGGCTACAACGCCCACTTCCCCGCGCTCTTTTCCAAGGCGGAGCATCGTTTTGACAAAGTTATTGCCGTTAATGCCGTATACCCATGCGGTACGGACGATGAAATGCTGTTCAAGGCTTTCCTGTAAAAACTTCTCACCGGCCAATTTGGTTTCCCCGTACACACCAAGTGGCTTTGTCGGCTCATCCACCTCATACGGTTCCGTGCCGTTTCCGTCAAAGACATAATCTGTGCTCACATACACCATTTTCGCCTTGATTTCATGTGCGGCCTGCGCCAGGTATTTTGTGCCTAAACCATTAACGTTATAGGCCGTCTCACGGTCTGTTTCCGCTTGATCAACATTTGTATAAGCAGCACAATGAATGATCGCATCAGGCTTCATTTCTTCAACAAAGCGATGAACGTCGGCTTCATTCGTTAAATCAAAATCCTCGCGCTTTGTTCCATGTGCAGTATGACCCTTTTTCTCCAGCTCTTTGACCACATCATATCCCAGCTGACCATTGATACCTGTAACTAAAACCTTCATTATTCTACCTCTAACCGGTCGCCGTATTGGGACTTGAAGTATTCCTGGTATTCACCGGAAATAATGTTCTGCCACCACTCTTGGTTGTTTAAATACCAATCGATTGTTTGCTTGATACCTGTTTCAAACGTATATTTCGGCTCCCAGCCAAGCTCTGTGCGAAGCTTTGTCGCATCGATTGCATAGCGACGGTCATGTCCTGGACGGTCTTTAACAAATTTCATTAACGATTCCGGCTTGCCAAGCTGTGCAAGGATTGTTTTAACAATCTCAATGTTTGTACGTTCGTTGTTTCCACCGACATTGTACACTTCACCGTTACGGCCTTTATGAAGCACCAAATCAATTGCCTGGCAGTGGTCTTCAACATGAAGCCAGTCACGTACGTTCAAGCCGTCACCATAGATCGGTAGCTCTTTATCATGCAGCGCATTGATAATCATTAATGGAATCAGCTTCTCAGGGAAATGATACGGACCATAGTTATTAGAGCAGCGTGTAATATTTACCGGCATTCCATAAGTTTCGTTATAGGCACGAACTAACAGGTCTGCCCCTGTTTTACTTGCACTGTACGGGCTGTTAGGCGCCAATGGTGTTTCTTCTGTAAAATAACCAGTCTCACCTAATGTTCCGTATACTTCATCAGTTGAAACCTGAAGATATTTCTTTACACCAATTGCTCTAGCTGCATCTAAGAGCGCAAGTGTGCCTTGAATATTTGTCTGCACAAAAATCTCCGGATTTGTGATGCTGCGGTCCACGTGGGACTCTGCTGCAAAGTTCAGCACGTAATCGAATTGTTCTTTTTCAAAAAGCTCTTGAACAAATGTGCGGTCAGCAATATCGCCTTTGACAAATTTGTAGTTTGGCTTGTTTTCAATATCCTTAAGGTTTTCAAGGTTTCCAGCATACGTTAATAAGTCTAGATTATAAATATTGTACTCCGGATATTTATTTACCATATAGCGGACAAAGTTACTGCCAATAAAGCCAGCGCCGCCTGTCACTAGTAATTTCATATATGTATTGCCTCCTATTTCTCGTAAACGAAATTTAGATGTGTTGCTTCTGCCAAAGTCGGGTGCTTCGTATCCTTATCAGATAAAATTGGATTAGCTGTCGGCCAATCAATTCCAAGTGCTGGATCATTCCAAAGAATGCCGCCATCATGCTCTGGTGAATAATACTCATCCACCTTATAGGCAACCGTTGTATCCGGCACAAGTGTGCAGAATCCATGTGCAAAGCCTTTTGGTACCACAAGCTGGCGTTTATTATGCTCAGATAGGATCACGCCGACCCATTCACCATATGTTGGTGATCCTTTTCGGATATCTACAGCAACATCATAAATAGCCCCTGTAATACAGCGGACAATTTTTGTTTGTGCCTTTGGATTCAGTTGGAAATGTAAACCGCGTAATGTTCCAACTGGGCTTGATAAGGATTGATTATCCTGAATGAATTCATAATCTAATCCAAGCTGATCAAACACTTGTTTATTATAGCTTTCCATAAAATAACCACGGTGATCTCCAAATACCTTTGGCTCTAGAATAACCACATCAGGAATTTTAGTTGGTATCATATTCATCATTCATAGACCTCACTTATTGAATTTGGTTTGGCGCCATATTAGCAATCTTCATTAAATATTGGCCATATTGATTTTTCATTAATGGTTCGGCAAGTTCAATTAACTTATCTTTTGTAATGTAACCCCTTTTATATGCAATCTCCTCAAGGCAGGCAATTTTTAAAGACTGTCGTTTTTCAATCGTCTCGATAAACTGTGAAGCCTCTAACAAGGATTCATGTGTACCCGTATCAAGCCATGCATAGCCGCGGCCTAATAGCTCAACATTTAACTCACCTTTTTCAAGGTATTCCTTGTTAATATCGGTAATTTCCAGCTCTCCGCGTGCGGATGGTTTAATATTCTTTGCAATTTCTACAACCCTGTTATCATAAAAATACAGACCAGTAACTGCATAATTTGATTTAGGTGCTTCCGGCTTCTCTTCAATCGAAATAGCTTTGCCATCTTGATCAAATTCGACGACTCCGAAACGTTCTGGATCATTTACATAGTATCCAAACACCGTTGCGCCGTTTTCACGTGCCACTGCTTTATCGAGTAAATTGGTTAGACCATGACCGTAGAAAATGTTATCGCCTAGTACAAGTGCTACACTGTCATCCCCAATAAATTCTTCACCAATCAAAAACGCTTGTGCCAGTCCGCCTGGATGCGGCTGTACTTTATATGTAAGGCGAATGCCTAAATCAGAACCATCACCAAGGCTTTGCTCAAATCGTGGTGTATCCTGTGGAGTAGAAATGATTAGAATATCCTTGATCCCTGCAAGCATTAACACTGACAGCGGATAATAGATCATTGGTTTGTCATAGACTGGCAGCAATTGCTTGGATACTACTTTTGTTAAGGGGTATAATCGCGTCCCGCTTCCACCCGCTAAAATAATTCCTTTCACTTAAAGCCATCTCCTTTTTCATTCTTCATAGAATCCGTTTTTATGTACAGTTGGTAAACAGTTATGCCGCTCATTCATCCGGTATTCCTGATTTACCCATTCATCTTTCCCAGTTCTTATTGTATACCTTCTTTTCGTTTAGAAAAGCTGTTTTATTGTCTCAAGGGCAATTTTTTTATTTTTCACTACAAGTACCTGTTTTACGAATCGTTTAAACAGCTGCTTGCGGTACGCTCCTAATAGGTCCTTTTTATAGGCTGAATAGAATTTCATTTCAGCATCGAGGATACTTTTATAGCGGTTAAGCGAAACAGTGCTGTAGTCCATAACAGAAAGCTCATGCTCAAGTGTTACATCTACTAAAAACACCTTTTTACCCTTTGCATAAATTTCATAAAACAGCCAATGATCCAAGTAATCCAAGGCAAATGCCTCATTAAAGCCGCCTAATTCATTGATAAAGCTGACTCTCACAAGTGTTCCTGAGTTAATCGCCATGACCGGTTCAGTTTGAAGTCCGATAGCGGGTCTTTCCAGTGTAAGAGGACGTAAAGAATGACTAAAAACCGGCGAAATCATTGTATTGTTACTGTTAATTTTCGGTACAACCGCGGCAACCTGTTCATCAACCGCATGATCCTTGATCATTTTCTCGATATACTCTTTTGTTACTTGTGTATCATGGTCAAATAATAGAAGCCATTCACTGCCGTTGACCTGTGCTTTTTTCCAGGCATAGTTATACGCAGCCGCAATCCCAAGATTACGAGGATCATGTGTATACGTGATCCCCAATCCTGGATAGCCTGCAGCGTTAAAGTCCTGCTTATTCTTACTATTATCATAAAGGATGATTTCTATATCATCCTGATCCCTGGGAACCAGTGCATTGGTTAATGAGACAAACGTCTTGGCCTGCTCAATCCTTTGCTGATAGAAGACGACAACGATGGTCAGTTTCATTTGACGCCTCCCATTTCCTTTTCCTTTCTATTCTGCGCCACAATAAGAATAAAGAGGAAGAAAGTAATGCCAAGCGGATTGTTGATAAATGGATTAATATTCGTTAATAACAACATTCCCATAAACGCTGCAAGTAATGATACCTCAAGAGTCGTAATTTCTCTCTTCTGTTTGTATACCACATGATAATTATAGAAAACGAGCAGGAAGAGACTCAACCAGATTAGAAACCCTATCGAACCCTGTTCAATCAATATATCAAGGAAGCTTATCTCAATTCCTGTTACCCGTTCCCCGATTTCCATTCCATAGCCTGTTCCGAGAATTAAATAAACAGGATCACTCAATATCCTGGCGCCCTCGTAAATATCCGCCACACGTGTATTGGCACTAATATCATTTACCTCAGGCTTAGCCTCTTTTTTACCGGACTTCTTATCCGTAGATTTAGAAGGCTTCTCCGTTTCATGTGTTTGTGTTTGATTTTCAAAACGCTCAAGCGTCATATAGTTAAACATGAAAGGAACGGCGACAATCAGCATTAAACCAATAATCATTTTCTTCATAAACTGCTTTGAACGGAAAAGCAAACGAATCTTTTCAGATAGCTTTTTAGCTGGCTGTGAAAGAATTCGGCTGTCTAATAGAAGAATTGTAAGGACACTCACCATGAAGGCAAGCAGGAAGCCTCTTGTCTCAGACCATATTAATGAGATGGAGCAAATAATCAGATTGATGACATCAAGCTTTGTGTACTTTTTATCAAGTACAGCATTCAATGAAATCAGTAGAGCAATTAACACAAACAGGTGACTCTTGTAAAACACACTTCTGCTCGGTCTGAAGTATAAATCATCATTCATAAAGCCGTTGATAAAATAATAGTACTCCCCGAAGTTGGTTGAATAAATGGTTTTCCCCAGAATCGATATCGTAATCGTAAACAATGATACGATTAGTGCACTATACTTTAGAATCGTGATGACACGATCCTTTGAAAAACGATCGTCAGCAATATAGTAGGCTAATGGAAAATACGCCGCAATAAAGGAAACGCGGAAAAAGTCCATCACAATGATTGACAATGGATGATCATTGATGAATCCAGTCGCTACACTAAATACAAAGCTTGCGATTAGTAAATAAATTAAAATGGTTAAAGGATTAAACTTTATAAAGGTATTAATATTCCTATCTAAATACGCTCGTTGCCTGACGATCCTCAACATAAATGTCAGAATTAGCAGGATAAACAGAACCTGACGGATGGAGAGAAAGCCGAAATCAATCAGCCTTCCTCCCCCGCCGATAAACATTTCAATAAAAAAAACAGTCAGCAATATTTTTTCAAACTTATTCATAAACAAACCTCACCCATTCCACTTCCCCTTTAAGCTTTCATTCAACTTCTTACTCTCAATTCGTATTTTGGGGTTTATAATCTTGTTTAAATTTAAGCAGTGACACTTTTTTGTATTTTAACGCTCGTTTCTCTACTAGATACCAGGATGCAATGGCAAATATCAATGCCAACGGATAGGCCAGCAGGAAGTTCTGCCATGGTGTTAACTGGCCAAATGTATGGGCCATAATTTGCTGCATCGGAAATCCGTAAATATAAATTCCATATGAAAAATCACCAAATTTACCGAAGTTATGCAGCCTTAACCTTGTTTCAAAGGCAAGATAGAAAATAAAGTAGGTGCCAAAAATGGAAAATGCATAGATAAAGTAACCATACTTCACTGTTACAGCCAAAATAATAAAGGAAAGTACCGCCATCCATCCATTGATCTTCAGTTGTTTACGGTATAGGTAGAAAACCATTCCCGCACCGAAATAACGATATAGATCAGTATAGAATCCGCCAATACCTATGTAATGAAGTGCCGTCGCAAGGAGAAAGCTGATTAAAACAATTCTCCTATCAAGAAGTCTCATTATACCCAGTACAGCCACTACAATGTAAAAGAAAAATTCATACCATAAAGTCCATAGCGATCCGTTAATAGCATCAGGCCATATATTAGAATGGAACACACCAGGCAGGTCGTACTGAATCCAGTACAAGGTGATGGTTCTTAAATACTCGTACGTATCATAATCTTTAAAGTATTCCAATACACTTAACTCGGTAAAAATCGGGCCAAGGATGAGAACCGATAACAGCACGCAAAAAATAAGACCTGGAAAAATCCTTAATACCCTGGCTTTGAAGTAATAAATGACATCCTTGGATCTGTCATAGCTCTGCGTAATAAGGAATCCACTAATCACAAAAAAGATACTAACCGCAAGCTCACCAAAGGTCATTTGGCCATTTGAAAACACAGCAAATGCTTCTGTGCTGTTATTTCCTGTTGTTAATGGGTAAGCATGTGAAAAGACAACGAAGGTTGCTGCGAAAAATCGAATAATATCAAGGTTATTTTTTCGAGAATCAATAAATTGCTCTATGCTGTTCCCTTTGAAAAACAATCAGCATCCACCTTTCCATGCGAAGAAATGCGCTAAATTCGACAATATCATTTACCTTTTTTACAAAAACCAATTATAGCATTATCCTATTAAATTTTGTATCTTTTCTTTTTATTGGTTGGATGAATTTGGTAATGCCGTGTCTGAAAGAAGTTTTGTAAAATAGTTCTACAAGCAACTGAAAAAGTTAAGATTTTCCCTGTATGAAATAAAGGCTGCCCAAAAGGTCATTCATATGACGTTTAGGACAGCCTTTTTTATGTGACAATCTATCGGTTTTTTAAATATGATTTTATCAGCAGGGTAGAAATTTGAAACCTCCAAATTACTTTTTCCTTTAATGTGGAGTTATTTTCCACGGTCGTAACCGTACTGTTATGTCTTCGGTAGTATATTAATTTTTCAGGAATTAACAGTGCTGCTTTCTTCATATCAGCAACCAAACCAATCCACATATCATGCATCGGGACATTTCTCGGTATCGGCAGGATTTGTTGCTTTAATTCTTTTCGGAAAGACATCGCACAGCCGATATAGCTATTCTTTACAATATTTTTAATCACACCTGCTCGGCTTCCTCGATAGGCATAAAATGATTCGATGGTCGGATTTAACTCATTATCTACAACCGTAATATCTGACATGATCATTAACACCTGTGGATTTTTTTCGTAATACGATAGAACCGTCTGCACTTTCTCCGGCTTCCATACATCGTCCTGGTCACTTAGAAAGATAATATCATTCTGAGTCCGCTTGATGGCATTCTCAAAATTTGAAGTCACCCCTTTTTCATCATTCATAAACAACTTAACGCGGGGATCCTCCTTCATATATCCTTCAATAATTGAAGCCGTGCGGTCAGACGAATGATCATCAGATATAATCAGCTCATCTTCACTGCCTAATTGAGAGAGAATGCTGTCAATCTGCTGTTTTATATAGTTCTCTCCATTATAAGTGGCCATTGCTACAGAGACCTTCATTGTTTTCCTCCACTACTCCTCAACATAAAAGTGATGCTCTTTTTCATCTGTCAGCCCTAATATGTCCAGAACAAAATACGTAATCGAATATCTTTCTTTTACTTCCTCGTTAACAGGCACATACGGTGACTGAATAAATTCAGCCGGTACAACCACGTTATTTCTATCGATAATACATATATTATTCGGATGATAGAAATCATAGTTTTCAATATCTGCATTGGTCGTAATCATTTTTTTGTTGGCACCAAGCATTTCGATTGTCCGCATCGTCAAGCCTGATTGCTTTGGATGTTGAATATCAACCACTGTCTTTGACTGCTTTAATTTAGCCGTCAATTGGTCGCTTGGCATACCAACAAAGGAGAATTCAGAGATATGACTGTCTTTCAATTCATCTGTCAGCCATTTTCTCTGATAATACATCAATTTAGTAGGAATGTATAAAAAATAAAATACCTTTGAATGATTTTTTTCAAACTGTTCCTTCACTTTTTTTAGGATTTGATATCGGTCGCTATGGACGGTTCCGACAAAAAATAAGTCGTATACTAATAATGAATTCTCTTCAGCAATCTGTTCATACTCTTCATCAAAGAACAAAGGTCTAAACGTAAGACCTAGCTTATCACAATCCTTTTTATCAAAGGAATAAACCACATCAAAAAACTCTAGCTTTTCTAATGTATTTACCTTATTTGCAACAGAATCCCAAAGCATAAGAACCATTTTAGCCTGCGGGTTCATATTTTTGACATTGCGAAGAAATGACTTTGGCGTCGCTTCCGCCTGGCAGATAAAAATATAGTCAAACTTTTCATCTTGTATCTTCATTGTCATTTCTTCATAATATTTTTTTATTTGAACCTTAACGAAATTTGGATTAATCCTTAGCAACGCTTTTGAGAGAACAGTATTTGATGGGCGCTCATCAAAGAACTTCACTTCCGCACCCATCGATTCCATGGCCTTTATTAATTTTTTGTGATAATTAAAAAATAAAGGACATAAGAATAAAATCTTTTTATTTTTTAATCTAGATTCCATTATTTGTATAATCCTTTTTTCTTCATTTCATCGATAGATTTTTGATAATTATCCTCAACAACCTCTTGTTGATTTACCCAATCAACAAATTTACTGATGCCTTCTTCAAAGCTGACTTTTGGTGTAAAGCCAAGCTTATCATGTATTTTGGTTAAATCAGCATAATTATGTCTAATATCACCTAATCGATAATTTCCGCTAATTGCAATTTCAGTTTCTGCTGCTTGATATTTTTCTTTTAACAGATTCGCTACCTCAATAACTGTTGTCGGAACACCTGTCCCAACATTAAAGCTTTCGAAGTTTGCTTCATCCTTTTCGATTCCCAGGATTGTCGCATCAACCACATCATCAATAAACACAAAATCTCTTGATTCCAGACCGTCCTCGAAAATATTAATATTGTTATGATTTTTGATGATGGTTGAGAAGATAGAAAGAATTCCAGTATAAGGATTCTTCAATGATTGACCCGGTCCATAAACGTTTTGATAACGATAGCCTACGACAGGAATATTAAGTGACTTTCCAACGACCATACACATTTCTTCCTGCATTTGCTTTGTAATTCCATAAATGGATGTAGGATGAATTTTTGTTTCTTCTGTTGTTGCTAATAGCTCTACGTTACGGTTACAAATCGGACATTTTACTTCAAAATCACCTTTACTCATATCTGCATCGATTCGTTCAACCGGATAGACCGTACCGTGTTCTGAGCAATGGTACATGCCCTCACCATAGATTGCCCTAGAAGCAGCAACTACGATTTTTTTTATTTGATGTTCTTCATTAGTTAAGATATGTAATAGATTGGATGTTCCTTTAACATTGACATCAATATATTTATTAATTTCATACATTGATTGACCCGTTCCCGTTTCAGCCGCTAAATGAACGACAACATCTTGTTCCTTTAAAGCTGTTCTCCAGTCATCCATATTGACGACGTCACCTTGAATAAAGTTCACTTTATCTCTAATTTTTAAGAACAATTCCGATTTTGTTCCATCTTCTCCATGAATCTGAGGAGATAAGTTATCTAGAACTGTTACATTGTATCCTTTTTCGAGAAGTTTCAATGCTAAGCTGCTCCCAATGAAACCCGCTCCACCTGTAATCAGTACATTTTTGTTCATTGTAATTTCCTTCTTTCCTATAATTGAAGATGCTCTCATGGTCTATTTACATTCCTTGTATCTAAAATGTTAGAGTAGGAAAATTTATATAAATGGATAAATTGTTATTGTTGCTTCAGCAATCAATTATAGCATCAATTAATTATATTTTGTACACTCTTAATGTACTTTTTAAGCCAAGTATACATTCATTATAATGGAATACAATATAAATTCTATTCCATTATAATGCAAATATACAATAAAACCCCCGTTGTTCCACTATTGGAAGCAATGGGGGTTAATATATTCCGGCTCTTACACAATTGTTGATTTTCGTTCCAGGCACTTCGCTTTCCGCAGGCGACCGCCGAGCCTCCTCGACACTTCGTGTCTGTGGGGTCTCGACTGCCTCGCTTCTCCTGCAGGACATTGAACTACATCCTCGAATCCGCCCACGCACGAGAAAATTCGATAGAATTTTCGAGGAGTCTTCGTGCCTTCCACGAAAATCAACATGTGATCTAAAGTAAACATTGCATTTTAATTTAGCCAAAAATTTTAGTAGTAATAACCATATCTTGATTCTATTAATTTACCGGTTGCGTAGTCAAAATAATAATAATCGAAGCCGATTCGATGAATACCGGTTAACATTACACCGCTGTTATTGAAATAATACGATTGGCCTCCGCTTGTGAGCCAGCCTTTATGTAGTGTTCCATTGCTATCTGCATAATGCCAATACGATCCGTTTTGAATCCAGGCATTTGTCTTCATTGCGCCAGTATCTGTATCAAAGTAATAATCACTTTGATTTATGGTCCATCTACCCGTTAACATTTCTGGATTAAAGTAATACCATTTACCGCCGCTGGCTAACCAGCCGTTGTGCGCTGTTCCATTACTATTGGCGTAATACCATGTTCCATAGGAATTAACCCAGCCATTTGTAGCCATGGCACCATTCGAATTAAACACATATTGAGTGCCGTTTACATAGTTTACACCCGTATCCATATAGGCGTAGTCTTCATCGAAATGATACCACTTCCCACCGCTCGCAAGCCAGCCAGTGTATAGCGTTCCATTTCCCTGCGCATAATACCATGTGCCGTATCCATCTGTTACCCAGCCATTTGAAGTCATCGCTCCGTTTTGATCAAAGAAAAATTTTACTCCATTAATATCTCGTCGTTCTGACGTTAGCATGTAGTAATAATCCTCATCAAAGTAATACCAACTTCCATTATACGCGAGCCAGCCTTCCCAGAGGATTCCATTCGCTGTAGCATAATACCAATTATAACCATCTGTATACCAGCCATTTGACTGCATGACACCTAAATGATTAAAGAAGAAGCCTTTACCGTCAATCTCATAGGCCTGATTCACAACCATAGCCCCATCATATTCATCTACATAAAACCAATTACTACCGCTTTGAATCCAGGTACCATATTCCTTATAACCATACTCATTATAATAGTACCAATTATCCCCGCTTTGTACCCAGCCTGTTAAAGCAGCTGCTGAAACATTGTTTTGCTGCACTTCCACTGCGGCTGCATCATCCGATACCTCAGTTGCTTGATTTTCTTCGGCAAAGGCGACCGTTGGAAGCAGCATTAGCGCTGCAAACAATAGGACCAATGTGAATTTTTTCATAGTTTTACCCCCATTCTTTTATTATCTACTTTAATATTTTACCAGTATAGTATAAAAGTTCAATTAATTTGGACCTATTTTTACTGAAACATAGGAATTTAGCCATAAAAACTCCCCTTCATCTATAGGAGAGGTATAAAATAGCAATGAAAATAGTCCTGTTATAAATAAAAAAGAAACCAGTTCAACGCTGGTTTCTCTATCAATCATATTAACTGTCAAAAAACACACTTAACCCGTTATAGATTCCTTTTGCGATTTTATCCTGATAGAGGCTGTTAGTCAGGTTGGCACGTTCGGCATCATTTGTGATAAAGCCCATCTCAACGAGAATGGCAGGTGTATAATTCCCTCTTGTGACAGCAAAGTTTGAATCCTTTACTCTTCTATCGGATGCACCGGTCGCTTTTAAAAGCTCACTTTGTACAGCTTCTGCCAGGTCCTTACTTTCCTCAGGTAATACACCTTTTTCGGAGTTATGGTATGTTTCGATTCCGATGGCCGCGCTGCCCGCAGAGTTTACATGAATACTTATGTATGCATCTGGTTCAATCCTATTTGAAAATGCTACCCGATCAGTTAATGAGATAAACTCATCGGTGCTTCTTGTCATATATACGGTTGCATTGTGCTTAGTCAAGTAATCTCTTAATTTTAAACCGACATTAAGATTAATTGTTTTTTCATAGACACCTGCAGCCGTTGCACCGCTGTCATGTCCACCATGACCAGGATCAATCACGATGATTCTTCCTTCAAGGTAGACAGGATTCGGATTCCAGGCACCGTTTTTATCCAGGTAATATTCCTTGCCATTATCCTTTATCCAGCGCGTTTGCATCACCCCGTTTGAGTCTGAATAGTACCATTTGCTGTTAAGTAGGTACCACCCTGTAAGCATTCTGCCCGAAGCATCTAAGTAATACCAATTATCGCCAACCAACAGCCAGCCCGTCTGCATGGCACCGTTAAAGTTCAAATAATACCAAGTTCCCTTGTCCTGAATCCAGCCTGTCAGCATCCTGCCGTTCCAATCGGAATAATACCATTTGCCATCAACCAGATACCAACCAGTCACCATCTTACCGGAGGAGTCCATATAATACCAATCATTTCCCTCAAGCACCCAGCCGGTTACTTTCGCGTTATGATCATAGTAATACCATTCCCCATTTTCCAGCTTCCAGCCCGAATCACTCGCCGCAGCCATCTGAGAAGGTACCCCAAAGCCAACAAATAAAAATACAAACAACATCAAAATAACGACTCTCTTCTTCAACATTCCGATCCCTTCTATATATCTATTCGACTAGCATTTAGCAATCTACGCGCCAGGGGACAGTCCCACACCACAATAACGCATTACTCCGCTGGGGACTACCCCCCGGTGGGTTAATGCGTTACTATGGTAAAGGTGATGTCCCTGTTGGTGCGAGTACTGTCCTAGTACGTATTAATGATATACGGTTGGTTTGTGGTTGTGAAGGGATTTGATGGGAATTGTTGCAAAAATATACGAATTTCGTCAAAATTACTGTATAAATTTTAAACTAATGGTGAATATATTGTGGAAATTTCCCGGGAAACAGCAAAACACCCGAAGTCTGATACTTCGGGTGTTTTGTTACTCATTCCAAATTTACGATTGCTTCACTAATTCCTGTACACGATTATAATCCTCAATTGAATCGATTTCATAGCTGTCATCAGAATTGATTTTTTGCAGATAAACATTTAAGCTTCCAATATTGTCTTTGACAATATTATCCCAATACAGGTCTATAAAGTTTTCACCTGCAATGGCTTCTTCCAGCTTTCCAACAATGTATTCCCCGTCTTCCTTTGACCAAAAGGAAATCCCGCATAGGATATAATCTTCCACGTCGCTGCAAACTTCAAGTTCATAGATTTTTAAATTCTCATCATATCGAATGACCCATTCATCCTTAAAGTCCTTCTTAATGGCACTAAAGTACATCGATTTCTGAGGGTCCTTTAACAAGAAATTTCGCGTTAAATAATTATCGGCATCAATCACATACGCCCCTGGCAAATAATCCTTCACCAAATACATCGTATAGATATTGTTATAGACATCATATTTATCGTTATGAACTAGCGTCACGCCGTACTTTTCTTTTAGATAGTCAAATTTTTCATGTAAATAGCCTGTGACGACGATAATCTCTTCCACACCAATTTCCTGCAAATACTCGATTTGGATCTCAAGCATTGGCTTACCGTTTACCGGAACAAGCGATTTAGGTGTTGTAAGGGTTAACGGTCTTAATCTTGTACCCATTCCTGCTGCTAATAAGATGGCTCTACTCATTTAATTGGTTCTCCTACACTGCGTGATAATAGTTTCTTAAGACTAAATTCATTAGGTCCAGCTACTGTCAGAACAGAACCCACTAATATCATAATACTGAATAAGAACATTTTCAATGTGAGTGGTGCTCCAAGGAACACGGCACTAAGAATGATCGCCCATGCAGAATACGAAATATTTAAAGCCATCGCACGTGTCGGTCCAATTTTGTGAATTGCACTGTAATAGAATAAGTAGGAAGCCGTTCCAAATAGAGCAATAACCGCAATAAACAGAATTTCTTTACTCATTAAGGCTGTACCTACTAATGGGTAAGCCTTCATGAAAGGCAGGATAAGCACACCATACGTCACAACTGAAACCAATTGTCTCACCTGTAAGGCCTGTTCAGGTGTAATCTCGTCATCCTTCATTCCATATGCAAGGATCACACATTCCATGCCCCAGCCAAAAATCGCACCGAGAACAAAGAGGAAGCCAATCACATAGTTGTCTGACGCCATTTCGCCGCTTGAATAGCCTAATAAGAAAATAAATAAAATACTGATAAATAATCCGATCCAGTTCTTTAATGTTAATTTATCCTTCAAAATTAAGAAGGCCATAAACGCTCCTACAGCTGGGTAAATAGCTGAAAAAGATGCTGTATAAGAAGCCCCGATATACTTAACAGCTAATACGTAGCAGGTCATTCCAATGGGCCCACCAAGCAGTGCTCCAAATATAACCCATCTTCCGCTTCTTGTTTTGATTTTTGAAAAAGTAGTCTTTAATTCGCCTCGGATCCCCAAGAATACCATCATCCATAACGAGGATAATAAATCATGTAAAAACGTACTGACTAATGGAGCTAGAAAGATTACTTGTTCACTTGATAAAAATAAAGTCGATGATAAAACAATACCAATTAGAATTGTATCTACTGCCCAAGTCAAACCGGACAGAAGTCCAAAATACACACCCTTGTTTTTAAACATACTGCACATGCTCCTTTATTAATGGATTCATTAAATTCATTCTAGCGCGGTTAAAGCGATCGATTCCGTATGTCCCGAAATCATCACCCTTCGCTTCTTTTATGCAAGTCCAGATGCTCCATAAGAAATCCTGAAAAATCTTGTTCATCAGCATTCGTTTTTGAATGTCGACCGGAATCTCATCGGACTCTAGATAAAGCCGTAGAAATAATTCCTCATCCTCTTCGGTAAAATCACATTCCTGAGCATGTGCAGCTAAATCAAAGATTGGGTCATTCATGCCGCCGTATTCCCAGTCAATCAAATAAATCTTGTCTTCGCCGCTTTTCACAAAGTTCTCCGCCACTAGGTCGTTGTGGCATGGAACAAGCTCGATATCCATTCTTTCATATTCATGCCTTAGCGCCATAACCTGACTTTTGACCTCTTCATACGGCTCGTACATTTTTCCGTTAACTTCCTGTAAAAGCTGCTCGTATTCATCCATCTTCGCAAATACATCGAATTGATTTTCCATCACAGCACCTGATTGATGAAGCTTCTTCAATACGGATGTTGTTAAACGCATATTGTCCTCGCGTTTTGCAGTGGTTGGGTTCAATGTTTCAGCATTTGGAATCAGCTTCGCAATTTTCACCCCAGTTTCTTCATTAAAATAGATCAATTCTGTATCAATACCTAAGCTGCTTGCCAGTGTTGAATTCACTTTTTCCTCATAACGGTCAATCATTTTTTCCGTACCGTTGCCAGGCAACCGGAGAACATATTCCTCGTCCTTAACCGTAACCTTGAAATTTTTATTCGTCATGCCGCCAAACGGTTCAATTTTTTGAACATCCTCTAATGCCACGCCCATCGCCTCAACCAAATTCTGCTTGATTTGATTTTCGCGGTATTCTGCTTCTTTTCTTTTTAAAATAGGATATACATTCTTCATTACCTGCTCATGCTGCTTCATTGTATCCATTTCAGCCCAAACAAGGTTGTGAATTTTCAAGTAGCCGATATGATAATGTCTAGCAACATCTAAAAGCATATATTCATAGTTCATATATGGATTTTGATTATGCTCCTTGAACTCTTTCACCATTTCAGAAAAAACCTCAAAGGAAAGCTTAGTAATCCCGACCATTTCCCCGTCTACACGATTAAATTGGTGAATATCCTTCGAGATTTTATGCAGATAGCCATCCTTAATTTCAACGAAGGCCTCATCACCTGAGCCGGTTTCACTCGCAATCAGCATACAGTCGCGCTGCGGATGCGTGATCAGCTGGTGTACCGCACTTTCTTCTATTAATATATCCTCTTCAAACAACAGGAAATCATCCGTAATCTTTTCCGCTACACATGCGAGAGATGCCATAGAGCCTGTCCACTTGAATTTTGGATTTTCAACGAATTCAATATCGGGAAAATCAGCAAGCTCCTGCTCAAGTGCTTCCTTTTGAAAGCCTGTTACAATTATAAATTTCGTCATTCCGTTTTTCTGCAGCAGCTCCAGATTCCTTCTTAATAAAGGCTGATCCTCTACCTGCAGCAATCCAGCTGGATGATGAAAGTCTTTTCGCTTGCCAGCCGCCAGAATGACCACCGTATTGATTTCCTTTAAGGCCTCTTGATGAATATTAATCTTCTTTTCTTTAAAAGACTCATAACCATTTTTTAAAAATTCAATGCCATCCTCTGTTATGTAATAGCTTATATTTCTGCCTGTTTTCTCACTGAAAACGAAGCCACGTAAGATAAGATCATTCATTAAATAGTTTACTTTTCCAATAGACAGTTCTGTTAAATCAGCAATTTTCTTTTGGCTGACATGATTATTTTTATTTATTACTTCCATGATGCGTAGTAAGTGTTCCATACTAGCCTCCAAATAGATTCATTTTTTGAATGCATTATAATTTTACATTCTCTTTACCTAACTGTAAATAATTATTTACTTTCTTACTATATTTAGAGGGTCAAAGAGTGGGATTATTTCTTACTGTTTAAGGATGAAAAAGGTTGAGGATTGTCAAACAAATGTGCTAAAAAGGGTTGATTCCAAAGGATTATAGATGGATTACTATATTGAATTGATGTTTAAGATATTTGATCATTATCTATTAATATAACTGAATTTAATTATATATTTATTTGTTTGTATTTACTGTGAACAATTATTATATGGATGTTTTTTGTGATGAATGAAGCTTTTCCTAAGGTATTTTTCTTCGTATCAAAGGAATGTTTTTCGGGAATAACGTCGATTTACACCTGATACAGGTTACTTTATCGCTATAGTAAAAGTAGATACCCGCGGTCTATAACAATATATCTGCGATTTTCAGCCTCTTATCCGCACGTTTCCATTTTCCCAATAAAAAAAAGAGACTGACCAATACGATCAGCCTCTCCACCTTATTTATAAACCGGTACATCAAAATTCAAAGTATACCAGCTTAATGAATCATATAGCTTTTTCAGATTATTGACCTGCTTGGCTGCCCAGCCGATATCTGTGGCATATTGATGAGTACCAGGCTTGTTCGGATTCCATCTCATCTCATAAAGTGTGTCCTGTTGATAGGTCGGATTGTGAATGTACCTTTCACCAATATACTTTGCACCGCCAATAATGGCAGCCTCCGGCGTAAACCAGCCGTTTTGGTAAGCATACTCCGCACCAAGTCTAATCGGATCAATATCTCTAGCCTGGATGCCAAACATATTATAGACAACCTTCGGCTCAACTGGAACACCGTCCACTGACTCAACAAGAATACCCTTTGCCAGCTGTGATGTACCATTGCCTGTTTCCAGTAAGGCATGTGAAATGAGGTAAAGCTCATTAATACCTTCCTTTACACTCGCATCGACAAACGCCTGCCCCTTGCCCTCAAGAATACCTTTGCCAGCCAGAATCTTTCTATTCAATTCATCTGCTGAGGCTCCGGTATTTTTTGAGAGTAATAGAAATTGATAATATTCTGCTGAATCCTTGGAAAAATTAGCAGGATTCACATAATAAGCAACATCCTCAGCCTTCGCATAGCGCCATGCGGTAAAGCTGATTTCATACCAGTCACCTGCAGTGGACAGAATATCAACCTTATCCCCTGCATTCAGTGTTCCAACAATACGATAACCGTCACTGTTGCCTTCGCGAACATTTAACGGTGATGTTGTCACAGTACCAGTTAGCTTGACCGTTCCATCTAATGGATTTAACGGATCAAGCTGTATGTATGCTGAATGAACATATGCTTTATCGTTACGGTATTTATCCGTTCTCGGCAGCACGGACATTTGCTTGTCAATCATTTCCTGCAATGAAAGATTATATGTAGTGCTTGACGTAACAGAGCCTTTATTTAACACACCGTTAATACTGAACACATACACAACACCATTAATTTTTTGAGTACCTGTCACCATTTTTCCATCTTGGTTCAAATAAAACCATTTCCCGTCTGTTTCAAGCCAGCCGGTATGCATCGCACCATCCTCATGTAAATAATACCATTTATCACCTACAAGAGCCCAGCCCGTCTGCATGGCACCAGATCCATCCATTAGGTACCATCTGTTTCCAACCTCTATCCAACCTCTAGCCATCGAGCCATCTTGGCGTAAGTAATACCATTCATTTTCATCCAATAGCCAGCCCGTTTTCACGACACCAGATTGATCTAAATAATAAAATTGGCCATTATCTAAAAGCCAGCCCGATGGAAAGGTGCCGTCCTGATTAACATACTGACGTTTTCCATCAATTAATCTCCAGCCCGAAGCAGCTTCTGCTGTTTCCAGATATTCCCCATTACTCGAAAAAGAATATGTTGTGCCGTCGATTGTAACCTGCCCTGTAGCCATTGCACCGCTGGCATTTAAATAGTATTTTTGCTGATTAAGCTCAAGCCAGCCAATGTGCATGTCGCCAGCAGGATTCAAATAATACCAGGCACCACCTACATAGAGCCAGCCGGTTTGCATTGCACCGTTTGGATCGAGATAATACCATTTCCCCTTATCCAACAGCCATCCTGTTTTCATGACGCCATCACTGCCAAAGTAATACCAGTTTTGTCCATCATGAAACCAGCTGTTTGTTACAACACCATCGGCATTCTGATAGTACCATTGATTGTTTTCAAGCTTCCAGCCTGTTGTCGCTTGCGCAAATACTGGCTGAGAAAGGAATAGAAAACTAAGCAGCACTAGCATGTAAATGACTTTTTTCTTCACCTATTTCTCCCCTTTCATGTTCATAAACTCCTATTAATATCGGAAAAAGAAAAACTTCTTTAATAGGTAACTAGTAAATAAGCTAAAACAGATTACCTGCTGATTTCCGCTCCAGGTGCTTCGCGCACCTTAGGGCGACCGCCGAGCCTCCTCGACACTTTGTGTCTGTGGGGTCTCGACTGTCTCGCTTCTCCCGCAGGAGTCTCGCACCTTCCGCTCCAATCAACTTGTTAACCAATCTAAACATTGTTCTTTTACAAAAATAATTATGAAAAGTGTTTTATATTTTACAACATCTATTAAACAACCAAAAAAGAGCCGGCGATTGAAAACCGGCTCTTCATCTATCTTTTATTGCATGACACCATTGCTTGCGATTGTGTAGCCTTCAACAACCGTATCTTTAGCCATTGCGCCACCCTCATGGAAATAGTACCATTGACCGTCTATAACGGTCCATCCAATAGCCATGGAACCACCGGAATGAAGATAATAGGTAGTATTATTCCAATTCAGCCAGCCTGTCTGCATGATCCCATTCTGGTCAAGATAATACCAAGCACCTTGATCCTGAACCCAGCCAGTGACTTTGTTTCCGTCTTGATCATAGAAGTACCAATTTCCATTGGATGCTGACCAGCCTGGCTCTGTATTAAGTACTCGTTTTGCACCATAGTATGTATTGCTCCAATATGAGCTTGATAATGAATCGATTTTTACACCCTTTGAGCTGGAAGCGTGAACAAACTGATTGTCACCAATATAAATTCCAGCGTGCGAAGGACCCGCTTTATATGTTTGGAAGAATACTAAATCTCCATCCTTTAATTCACTTTTAGAAACTGAATCTCCAACATTATACATTTCAGAAGTGGTTCTTGGTAATGTATAGCCTGCTTGTTTAAATGTATATCCAACAAATCCTGAACAATCAAATCCGCTTGGCGTTGTACCGCCCCAACGATAAGGTACACCTATATAGTTATCTGCAATATCTGTAACAGTTTCACCTGCTGTTGCTGCTTCTGCTGTATGATTTCCACCGATGTTTGCACTGAAGAGTAATGAACATGAGAGTAAACCGCTGATTAATAACTTCTTCATGTTTTGCCTCCGAACATTTACTAATATTTTCTATCACTGGAAACTAGTATCTCATAATAAATGTTGGAGTGAGGTTACAGTTTAGTTTAACTTATGTTACAAAAATATTTCAAAAACGACTGTTTTCGACTTAATAGTGCCTGAAAACGTTGATATATCGACATTTATATGAATACTACTAATTTGTTAAGCTAATGTAACCGCTTCACAAAAATGACAATATTATATTATTTCTTTTTGCAATATGAAAAGAAAACATGAAAAAAGACCCTTTTAAAGGGCCTGCCTTTTAGAATTTATTATAAAACAAGGTCTTTTGGAACTCCTTCATTGTTTCATTTTGTATACATGATTTGGTTTGATACTCTTCAAATAATTCTTCCAGCAGGGCTGTCTCTGTATCATTCAATAAAGGTCTAGATGATTGAATCCATTCCTTTATCTGTTCTTGCTGCTTCATGTAGTGGTCCATGTCCTTTTTAATTAACGAAATAAAAAAATCAATTTTGTCAGGAATAGCCAATGTCTTCATTTATCTTCACCTTCCCTTTTATTTTTTTGAAAATTCCATAAATTATTAACTCTATTTTACCCTGTTTTATGATAATTTCGAAGTTCAATTGATATTTTTAACAGAAACGTAATGTGCCTCGACAGATATGAGCTTATATCCCCAAAAACTGTCATTTTCTTTATAATCCCTCTCTGCTATTTCCAATTTCACCATACTATAAATATATGAAGAAATTATGACGAAATGGTTAATAAAAAATACTGGTGTACTTAATTGGACTAAAAAAGATGCATAGCATGACTGAAAAGGGTTCTCTTTTGAGGTGCAAAAAGTAAAAATATATGGAATAACGCAAGAAAAAGCATGGGTAAGAATTCCCATGCTTTTTCTTATATCAGACTTCGGACATTACCGACGTTTTTTTGCTTTCTTCTATCCAAAGATGAACTGACTTCGGACACAATCGAGGCTTTTTGCTTTCTTCTGTCCGAAGATGCACTGACTTCGGACACATCCGATAATTTTTTGCTTCCTTCTGTCCAAAGATACCCGAACTTCGGACACATCCGATAATTTTTTGCTTCCTTCTGTCCAAAGATACCCGAACTTCGGACACATCCGATAATTTTT
>NZ_JBHZRC010000003.1:325615-346388 GCF_043641075.1 Niallia oryzisoli
TGCTTCCTTCTGTCCAAAGATACCCGAACTTCGGACACAACCCGCTACATTTGGCTTTCTTCTGTCCGAAGGATTTAATTTGTTATTTAATGATTCCTTTTTGCTGATGTGATTTGTTTTTTTTCACACTTTAAGAGAACCCGTTAGCATGGCTGCCAGACACCATCAAATGTTTGAAGCCCTTTCCTTCATTTGTCGTGAAAGAATCAAGATAATTAATAAGTACGTAATCCCGATCGAGTTATTAATAAATGGATTCGTATTGGTTAGTAATAATACACCAAAAAATATCGCCGCAAACGATCGGTCCACATCTGTGAGTACAGCTCCCTGCTTATTGGCAGAATAGTAATGATAATAAACAAGGAAAAATAAAAAGAACCATAATAATAATCCAAGTGTCCCCTGTTCAACTAATATATCAAGAAAACTCATCTCAATTCCCCAAGTTTTCCCTGCAATGGCAGTACCATAGCCTGTACCCAAAAGAAAGTTAGCAGGGCTTTCTGATAAAATTCGTTTTGAATCCTCATAATATTCGAGGCGGATATTAATAGATGTATCATTTACATTTTCCAATGATTCACTTTCTGTTATCGTTTCCTCATACCGTTCCAGTGTCATATATTTATACAAGAAGACCATCGAGAAGGAAATCAGCAATAATATAATGGACTTTTTTATTAATGCTGAGTTACGCCCCAATGATTTTACTTTATTTACAATACCCTTGCTTGAATCGGAAGCAATTTTTACATCAATAACAATAAGCATCAGAAGGGCTGCCATGATGGCAAGTAAAAACCCTCTAGTTTCTGACCAAAACAGAGAAAGTGCACAAAGGAATATATTGACGATATCGATTTTTGTAAATCTTTTCGATAAAAATGCATTTAATGAAAGAATAAAACCGACGAAAACAAAAAAATGACTTTTGTAAAAAATGCTGTGACTTGGTCTTAATACAATATTATCCGTCATAATTGATTTTAAAAATTGCTTATATGGTTCAAAGTTAGCCGAGAATACCGTTTTTCCAAGTAAAGCAATTAAAATTGTATAGACAGCTACGCCGAAGACACAATATTTTAAGATCGTAATAATCCTTTGCTTCGTGAATCGGTCCTCTGAAATATAGTAAGCCAATGGAAAATAAGCAGCAAAAAAAGATACCCGAAAAAAGTCTGTCACGATGTCAGAAGGACTGTGGCCATTAGAATAACCAACAATGGCACTGACGAAAAACCACGCAATTAGTAAATAAACCCCTATTGTAACAGGATTCATACGAAAAAAAGTATTTACCTCAAGATTGGTATAGGCCTTCTCCTTTATAATTCGAAAGATAAACGTTAGTATCAATCCGATAAACAAAACCTGGCGAAGCGACAGAAAACCAAAATCAACAAACAGTCTTCCTCCACCACCGACAAAAACCTCAATGAAAAAAACGGTCACTAATAGTTTCTCAAAATTATTCATGTAAATCCTTTCCACTCCAAACTTGTCCACATTTCCGCCTTTTGCTTGTAATTAAGTGAATCTTAATCAAATTCGCCCGTCGAATTTGCGTCCGGATTTTTATCGAGCTTGCTCGATAAATTACCCTTACCCTTAAAAATCCGACATCCGCCGGGAGGCTTAACTTCAGTCAGCAGAGGTTTGAACCCCATTGAATCAAAGAGCTTTTTGCATTCATTCCTTAACTTTAGTATAGGAGGATGACTGCTGAATGAAGTTAATGGATAATGCAGAGTCTATTATCAATCGAACATTTTGTGATAATTTCCCCATTATGCATCCCAATTTTTTTTAGTGTGCTACAATAGAAAGTGCTGTCAAATAATATTTTACCCAGTTTCATGTGATTCCTTTTTTATTATCAATATAGTAATACAATAATTTTAAAACGTTCAACACAAAATTATAGCATATGTCTGGAAAAATATATATAATCGGTTGTTAATTACTAGTTGCCAGCTATTATATAGAAGCTTATAATTTCATTATGACTATGACATAAAGAGACAAATTATATAGAGGAGAATACTTTGATGGATACAAGATCAAGTAGAAAAAAGAAGAAAAAGTCGAAAAAGCTGAATTGGAAACGAGTTGTTCTGTTTACCTTTTTTGCTCTATTCGTCCTCGGTGGATTATTCGTTTATAACATTTATGGAGATGTAGCTAGCGCCGTAGATAAGATGACAACGTCACTTGACCGTGAAAAATCGGATAAACGTGAAGAAGTTGTTGAATTTGAGGAAAAGGATCCGGTTTCTATTTTATTAGTCGGTGTTGACGAGAGAGAAGATGACGCCGGAAGAACGGACTCTATGCTAGTATTGACAGTTAATCCAGAATTAAACTCGACAAAAATATTAAGTATTCCTCGTGATACACGTGCTGAGTTAATAGATAAGAGCGATTCAGATAATAACCAGATTAACAAAATGAACCATGCCTATGCATACGGCGGAATTGAAATGACGATTGATTCAATCGAGAACTTTTTAAATATCCCTCTTGATTATTACGTTCAAGTGAATATGGAAGGCTTCAAGGATATTGTGGATGCTGTAGGCGGAATAGACGTAAACAATCAATATGAATTTGAATTGGACGGCGTTACCTTAAAAGAAGGGGAGCAGCACCTAGATGGGGAAGAAGCTCTTCAATATGCCCGGATGAGAAAACAAGATCCAAATGGAGACTTCGGACGTCAGGAAAGACAACGTGAAGTCATTTCAAAGGTTATTAGTAAAGGTGCTTCAATTTCAACTTTAACGAATTATGATGAGGTATTAGAAGCACTTTCTGACAATGTAAAAACAAGCTTAACGTTGCAAGAAGTAATCGGTATGCAAAAATCATACAAAAACGCTGCAAAAAATATTGAAAAACTACAAATTGATGGATCTGACGATACAATAGATGGAACCTATTTCTATATCGTAGAGGATGAAACAAGACAGGAGCTATCAGACAAGCTTCGCAAGCATTTAGGTCTTGATACATCTACGATACATGCAAGCAGAGCAAATAATGATATTAATGGATAAGAAAAGAGACCATGTTCACCCATTGGCTGAACATGGTCTCTTTTTTATTCATATAATTTCAACGTGTTATATAGAAGAATACTAAATTCTGCTCTGGTAATAGGAAGACCGGGTTTAAAGCTTCCATCAGGGTACCCATTTGCAATTTTTTTAGCTGCTAAGCTATTTACTGCATCGAAATAGTAATATTCAGGTAGAACATCTGGAAATAAGCTTTCATTTACTGCCGGGATATCGAAAGCCCGCTGTAAAATGACAGCAACGTCAGCTCTAAGAATATTTGTATTTGGCTGGAAGGAATTGTCTGGATAGCCAAATATGATCCCTTCATGAACTGCACTATTGATGTAGCCCGCTGCAAAATGCCCTGCTGGTACATCATAAAAAGGAGTTTCCGTCCCTTCATTAGAAAGTGCCTTTGCTCTTCCAAGCATCGTTACAGCCTCTGCCCGAGTAATAGGAGCATCAGGGTTAAATTTCCCCTTATCATAACCGTTAACAATCTGTTTATTATACAGTTCCTTGACTTCTTTAGCATACCAGCTAGTATCAGCAACATCTGTAAAAATCGTACCAGGAGGACTCTGAATGAGGCCGTAGCCATACTCAGCATCCCTTCCAGGACTTCCTAAATCTAAGGCTGATGCTTCCATCTGTTCTAGAATAACTGAAGAATGAACTGTTGGATACGCTTCTTTATATAATGCAGCCATCCCTGTTACAAATGGAGCAGCCATTGAGGTACCAGATGAAAAGCCATAATCATTCCCTCCGACGTTTACAAAAGTACTATAAATATCCTGGCCTGGAGCAACAAAATCTAAATCCTTCCCATAGTAGGAAAAATCCGATCTGATTAGTCTTCCCATTTCATCATAATTAACAGAACCGACAGCAATTACAGACGGATAGCGGGCGGGATACAGGACATTCATTTCACCATAGATGGGTCTGTCAATATTCCCGGAGGCTGCCACAATCATGATTCCTTGATCATATGCCCTTTGTAACGCTTCTTGCAGCAGATAGGAACCGCTTGAGGAAGTAATACTTAAATTAATAATATCCAGCTTGTTCTCAATGGCCCAATTGATTCCGGCAACCACGTCTGATTGATTTCCTTCTCCATACTGGTTTAATACCTTCACAGCATAAATTTGCGCATCCGGCGCAACACCCACTACTCCAATATCATTGTCCTTGGAAGCAATGATGCCAGCTACATGTGTACCGTGACCATTGTCATCATTATAGGTTGATGCTCCTTGAACAAATGATACACCATTTTCGATTTGAAGATCCGGGTGATCCATTCGAATTCCTGTATCAAGGATGCCAATTTTAATGTTTTTACCCGTCAAGCCTGATTGCTTTGTTTTTTCAATATTCAATGATTTATAACCCCAGCTTCCCTCCTGTGAGGTAGTCTTCACTTCAGGGTCATCTTCAATGAATTTAACTGAGGGAGAATCCAGTAAAGCATCCTTTCCGGCCACTGAAATAGTAGCAGAAACAGCATGCAGGTCATCGAAGGTATGATGAATGATTACGTCCTGTTCATTCAGAAGCTCATAATCTATCTCATGTTGAAACATAATAATCACACGTTCTGTTGGTTGTTCCCCGTAGACATTGAAAGGAATTAGTAACAAGAAGAGAAAAAGAAATATAGAATAAACTTTTTGGGTGCTCACAATAATCTCCCTTTCAATTAAGACATGATATTACCATTCTATCATTTTCTTTCTCATACTATCACATCCACATAAAAAAAAACGGGAGATTTCCCGTTTATTATTTTTTCCAATTATAATAATCCTGAATTCCTAAAGCAATGGCTTCTGCCGCTTTATTTCTATAAGTATCAGAAGCTAGCTTACTGGCATCACTCGTATTAGAGATAAAACCTAACTCAACTAATGCAGAAGGAAGCGGAGTACTATAGATAACTGTATAATTCGCCGTTTTAACTCCGCGATTAGTTGTCCCTAAAGCAGGGTATAATCGATTTTGGACAAACGTTGCTAGCTGTTTACTATCTTCAGACCTTACAGATGCAGTACTGTAATAGGTTTCAGTTCCATTTGCACTTTCGGCATTAAACTTATTTCCATGAATACTTAAAAAAGCATCTGCTTTCCCATTAACAGCAATATTCACTCGCTCTGTTAATGTTGGATATGTATCAGTTCTGCGTGTCATGACAACCTCGATGCCCATATTTTTCAAGAGACTCTCAACCTTTAATCCAACAGATAGATTAAGTTCCTTTTCAAGCATTCCGCCAATTCCAATCGCGCCTGGGTCACTTCCTCCATGTCCTGGATCAATCGCAATTACATGACCTTTCGTAGGTGTAGACAAATAATAGCTGTTAACATAGCCAATGATTGAACCTGATGAGATATAGGCCCAATCTCCTTCATAGCGATAAACACTAACTTTCGTTCCAGCCTTTAAGCTGCCTACCTTTGCATAATCAGAACTAGGACCTGAACGGACGTTCAAAACATCCCAGCTTTCCACGTTGACGCTCGCTTCCTTAATAGGCTGACCTAGAAATGAAACACGAAAGTCCTTATTTAATCCCCTGGCAACAAACAAAGAAAACTGCTCTCTTGTAACCGGTAATGCAGGCTTAAAGGATCCGTCTGCATATCCATTGCTAAGACCTGCAGTTGTTATTTGGTCAATCGCATTATACTCTGCACTGGACTTAGGCACATCAATAAATGTAATATTACTTCCCTCAGTCAGATTAAACGCTCTTTGTAAAAGAAATGCCATGTGGCCTCTAGTAATCTTGTCTTTCGGCCCAAATCTTCCATCTGAGTAGCCGCCAATGATGTTCTTTTCTACAGCAGATTGAATATAACCTGATGCATACGAGTCTTTCCCCACATCCGGAAAAATAGTTGCTCTCTGTGTACCGTCTAATCCAAGAGCTCTCCCAATCATCGTTGCTGCTTCATCTCTAGTAACATATTGATTTGGAAGAAACAGATTTCCAGGATAACCCTTAATAACTCCCTTATCTAGTAAATAAGAGATTTCAGATGATGAACCTGCGGGGATATCATTTAATGTTGTGGCTGAGACTTTATGATTAAAGCCTGGAAAGAGAAAGAGTAGAGCAGCAAAAAAAGTGAATATAAAGGTGCTCCATTTTTTCAAAAAAATAAACCTCCTATCTGTACTGATTTGATTCCTATCATATTTTATCACAAAATGTCTATTATTGGGGGATATTTCACAAAAGGGACCAGACCCTAATTTTGTGTTTCCACAAAATAACCAGAGTCTGATCCCATATATTTTAGTGCCTTTGCGGCTGTTTCATGTGCCTGTTTTTGCAAAGGGCCCATAATGCGGTATAATTTTTGTTTTTCTATAGTTAAGCTACTCAATTGCATGGATAGCTGCTCGTAGAGTGATTCTGCCGTCCAGTTATTTTCCGAAACATGACCGGCAACTTTCTGCTCCATAATCCCGGCAAAGGAATCCACTTTAGGATCATAGGACAAAGCAACAAAAGGAGTATTCGATATGGCAGCAAAGATGAGGGCATGCAGCCGCATACCGAATAATAAATTAGAATGCATTATGATACATATTTTCTCTTCAATTGAAGCATCATATGGTGCGGTAACGCTCTTCTCTTTCATAAGCTTGGCCAATTCTGCCGAAGCTTCTGCATCATATTTCCCGTGCATCGGGACAAAAACAATCCTAATACCCTTTGCAGCAATCCTATCTAATGCTGCCGCAATCTTTTCTTTATATGACACAGCTGATGGCCAATGCCGTACAGACACGGTTAATACAGGTCCAGAGAATGCCTGTTCCTTCCACCAAGGGCTATCATGGGGAATAATCTTAAGGGCCAGAACAGGATCGGGTACGATCTCAATCTCATTCTCCACCCCAATGGATTTTAATAATTCCTTTGATTCATGATCCCGGACCGTAATCGCTGTTTTTTTCAGCGTATTCTTAACGAGCCATTTACTAAAACTACTGTTAAAGGGTCCCATTCCTTGAGCATAAATAAAGACAGGTACCTTTAGGAATTTCGCTATCCTAATAACCCCTGTATAATAGATTATCGATTTCTTACCTGTCACATCCTGCATCAGGCTGCCACCACCGCTAATGAGACCATCCGCTGTCTTTATTTCTTGAAAAACCTCTTTCATGCTCCAGCGATTTACAGCATGGACCTGGTATATTTCTTTCGTCTGTTCAGGATTGTTAGAGAGCACCGTTATCATTAATCTGCTATCATACTCTTTTAAACTTTGGATGATGGAAAGTAATATGGCATCATCCCCAATATTATCAAAGCCATAATACCCTGATATCACAACCTTCATGATTTTCCCCTCAAATCCATTTTTCCAATCAGTTTATTTACAATTGGCATTTCCTTCAAATCTTCCTTGCTGATTCCCTTTGTCAAAAGCAGAACAATGGCATAAACAATGACAGCCGCAGCTAACGATCCAAGTAAATACAACAGCGTCCCCATTCTACTCCAGTCTGAAATATTTAGCAGCAGCGTCGGAATACCAACAACTCCGGCCATGACAAGAGAAGCAAAGACAATGGAGTTGTTTTGCTTGCGCCAAAACACAAAGCTTTTTACCTTCCAGATAAAATACGAATTTACAACAAAAATTACAAAGTAAACAAATAACGTCGAATAGGCTGCGCCTAATAAGCCTAGCCATTTTATAAATAAAAAGTTTGTCGCAATTTTTAAAAGTACAGAGGACACAATGATTTGCGCCGCTAATTTTTCTTTATTCATGCCTTGGAGAATTCCGGTACCGAGTAACGTCAGTGACATAAATACCGCACTTAAATGAAAGACAGCCAACATATCACTGCCTTGGAGATCCTTGAAAAAAGCTAAATTTATCGGAAGCGTTAAGGCAAACATTCCAAATCCTGTCGGCCATGAAATAAGATGGACATAGTAATGCGTCTTTTCAGTCAGCGTGGAAACCTTATTCCAATCCTGCTGTGCAATAGACTTTGATATAAGAGGTATTAACGGCAGTACAATAGAAGAAGAAAAGAAATTGGCAATTTGGACCAGGGCTATTCCTCTACCATATATACCATATAAATAAGGGATATCCTTTTCGGAAAAGCCGCTATGAATTAAACTGACTGGAATGGTAAATGAATCGACAAAATTAATCAGGGCCATGGTAATAGCGCCAATACAGATAGGCAAAGAAATATAGAGTATTCTTTTACTCATTTGTAAAAAATCCGCAAAGCGAAATTCAACTTCCTTTTTCGGCTTTAACGGGGAAACAAAAAATAAATACCGTAAATAAAGCAAGGATAAACCTGCACCCACAAAAGAACTAATCATAATGCCGCCGGAAATCATATCAGGCTCATAGCCTCTTTTTACCATTACATTGGCAATAATTAATATGAATAGAACACGGACAAACTGTTCAAGCATTTGGGAAACAGCAGTAGGGTTCATATTTTCGAACCCTTGAAAATACCCCCTGTATACAGCCATATAGGGGGCAATTAATAATGTTATGGATACAATGATAAGGGATAAACGAACACTTTCGCCGCCCATTAATCGAACAATATGATCGGAAAAAACCATAATCAACAGGAAGCTCGTAAATCCAAAAATAAGGGAAAGAAACAAGGCTGATTTATAAATCTTATAAATCTCACCTTTTTTTCCTAATGTATTTGCTTCCGATATCATCTTAGAAATCGCCACTGGAATTCCCGCAACAGATAAAGTTAGAATAACCATATATACCGGATAGACTAAGCTGAATATCCCGACGACTTCATCACCGGCTATATTCTGAAGCGGAATCCGAAAGATACTGCCTAATATTCTAATCACGACAGTAGCGAAGGATAAAATTAATGTTCCTTTGATTAATTCATTATTCATTTTCGCTCATTTACCTTCTGCTTGAAGATTTCAATAACAAATTTAGGAATAGCAAGCATCCGTGAACCTCTGCTTGGTTGTTTGATGAATCGGTATAACCATTCTAGGTTCATTTTTCTCCATGTAAGCGGAGCGCGCTTTGCCTCACCTGCAATAACATCAAAGCTTCCGCCAATTCCCATGAAAATCCCCTTCTCGAAATATGGCAGATTATTTTCAATCCACTTTTCCTGTCTGGGTACACCAAGAGCAACGAACACTAAATCTGGCTTTTTTTCCATGATTTCCTGTCGGATTTCAGTCGAATTCCAATCAAAATAGCCATGATGGAAGCCTTTTATGTCAATCTGCGGATATTCCCGCTCTATTTCCAGCACGGCTTTATCTACTGTGCCCGGTTTTGCTCCTAATAGATAAATACTATAGCTCTTAGCATTCGCTAAGTTTAATAAGTCAATCATCGTATCAAAGCCCGGAACTCTTTCCTCAATTGGACGATGTAAATAACGAGAAGCTTTAATAATACCGATTCCATCTGGAATTATGTAGGTAGCCTTCTTAATAATTTCCATATATTTTGGCTCTTCATTGGCATGCATCACGATTTCCGGATTCGCTGTAACGACAAAAACCTTATCATTATTTATTATATGTTTATCTAATTGTTGAACAAATTGAAAACGATTTGTGTTATAAAAAGAAACCCCTAAAATATCTACATACTGATCGCTCATTTTCTTAACCTCAAAATTATAATAGACCTCCTCTAATAATATAGCATAAATCGACATAACTTCCCTTATTGGGGTCTAGTATTGTAAACTGTTCAAAACCATAAAAAGGCTATCGTTTTCATTGTAATATAGATGTAACTGTTAAGTACTTCCACTTACTACTCTTATAAGGAGCTGAAAATGAGAGCATATTCACTATTGAATCATATTCACCGAGAAAATGGAAGTCAATGGACAAAATTATATATGTAAAGTATTTTATATTTATTTTATCCATTTTCTGAATTTCCTTATCTTTTATTTTACACTTTTTTCACATTTACAATGTCAAATATAGATAGATTTTGTAGATTTGTTTTATTTCAGCTCTGTTAACTTTGTTGTTGATTTTCGCTCCAGGCACTTCGCTTTCCGCAGGCGACCGCCGAGCCTCCTCGACACTGCGTGTCTGTGGGGTCTCAACTGTTTCGCTTCTCCTGCTGGAGTCTTCGTGCCCTCCACTGCAATCAACCAGCTAGGTTCAACATTGTTCTTAACAAAATATTAAATACGAACTAAAAAGGGATAACTATTTAAAGTTATCCCTTTACAGTACATATGATTATTTAAGTCCGTCTAAGTAGGTTTGTGCGCGGTACATGTGGCCGGCAATTTTTTCTCCCCAATATGGATCAGAGGCATATTTTACATTCATTCCTGCACCTTTATTACCTAGAAATGCTCCATTAAATTTCCAGCTTGATGGTGTAAGATATCCAGTTGATACGAATTCAGCCGCTCTTTCAACACATGCATCAAACGATTCGTACACACTGGCATTGCCCTCAGGATCTGAATCTGTTGCTTTAATCCCATAGAGATTGTTTTTATTTTGTGCAATACTGCTTGTACCCCATGCACTTTCATGGATGGCATGTGCCATTAAGTACAGAGCATTCACGCCATATTTTGCTTCCATTTCTTTAAAACGATTTCCTAGGCCTGCTAAAGGACTTTTGCTGGCAATCGCCTCTGCGTCTTCCTTTGAATAACCTTTTTCTTTCATTAAAAATTGAGCTAATGCCTTTTTATATTGTTCAGGATAATTATCATTCAGATATCGATCTAACTCTTCGCCTGTATAGCTCGAAGGCGTTCTTAAATCTAAACTGCGATGAAAAATAGTCCACTGACCGGCAATAGTACCATTTGCATCAGTAAAGTTCATTCCATCCCAGCTATAGTACTTTTGCCCTTCCACCATAAAGGATGGCGCCTCACCTAATAAAACAGCATTACTCACTTTCGTCAGTGGGTTATATATTGTATGGTATAACTCACTGTCGACACGTTTATAAGAAGAGCGATCGGCAATCAGTGATGCAGGAGTCAGGTTGACATTCTTCGGGTCCACATAGCCTTCCTTGCCACCGATAGAAATCTTTACCCAATTTTCTGAGGCATCCAAATACTGAAGCTCTGTACCCGAGCTGACATACGTTCTACTTGGATTAGCTAAATTAGCGCCATCAAAAATATTGGTCACACTATTTGATACTGCAATACCATTCTTAATATATACAATACTATTACCCTTCATAATTGCTTGGCTGCCATTTACATTATTTTTTGCTGTATTAAAATCAGCATAAGAAGAAATCAGCCGTTTAGAGCCATCTGAATTAAATTCTACTACACTAAAGCTTTTTTCAAGAGTAGGGTTTATTTTAATCAGCATTCGGCTGATTACCGCTGCCGTTTGTCCGCGAGTAGCCTGCGCTAACGGAGCAAATGAATTATCAGGATTTCCTCCCATAATACCCAAATTAACTAACCGTTGAACCGCATCAAGGAACGATGGACCAATTTGTGCTTTATCTGTAAAAGTAAGCTCAGAAGGATTTGAAATAATTCCCTTTGAGTCAATTGCACGGAAAATCATGATAGCCATTTCTTGACGTGAAATCTGGATATTTGGCAGGAACGTACCATCTGGATAACCTTTTACAATACCCTGTTTTGCAGCAGACTGAATGACACTATAATACCAGTCAGTCGGATTTACATCGCTGTATGATAGCTCTGAGTCTTCGGCAATTGAAACGCCGGCCGATTCAACTGAATCCAGTTCTAGTGCCCTGATTACCATAGCCGCAAATTCAGCACGTGTAATGGAGCCATCGGGTTTATAAATGCCAGGTCCATACCCTTGCAGAATTCCTTCCGAAATTAGAAAACGCATTTCTTTTTCAAAAAAATGGCCTGAAATATCATCTGCTGCAGCATCCGCCTTTGGAACGGAAAACAACAAAAGACAAACAGCCAAACAAATCGATACTGCCTTCTTCATTTATTTCCTCCTTTATCTCTTATATTTCTAATCTATCAGATTACCACATACATAACTATGAATTTTTCATGTTATTTAATGGTAGAGATTTTTTTTACATAAAAAAGGATAACATTCCATTGCCATATGCAATGGATGCTATCCCGTTGTTTCTATATAAACTATTTATTAATTATAGTACAAATTAATTAAAGATAGTCCTCTATTTATGATTGCTGCTGTCTCAGCACGTGTAGCATTTGCCAGTGGTGCAATCGTATCAGCAGTCTTACCATTAATGATTCCAAATTGGACTAAAAGCGCTACACTATCCTTCGCATAGCTGCTTATTGCATTGCGGTCTGTGTAGTTCACTAATACTTGATCAGAAGAAACTGGAATTTGTTGTCCTGAAACAATGGTTAAAGCTCGTCCAATAAACGTAGCAATTTGTTCACGCGTAATTTCAGTATTTGGATTAAAACGGCCATTCCCATCACCATTTGTTAACCCTAAAGAAGCAGCGTACTGAACATCCTGTGCATACCATGCATTTGCATCCACATCATTAAAGCTTAGTTGAACGCTACCTTCTGGAACATTGTAGCTTTTTAACATACGTACCACTAACGTGATAAATTCAGCTCTAGTAATATCAGCATCAGGAGCAAAGGAATCTGCTGTTTTTCCTTTGATGATATCATTCGTAGCTAAAACTTCAATATCACCTTGTGCCCAGTGTCCTTGAATATCATTAAATGTTTTTACACCATACGTATCGTCAGTAACGCCATAGGCATCATCTGTCACACCATATGTATCATCAGTCACTCCGTATGCATCGTCTACTACACCGTATGTATCGTCAGTAACACCATACGCATCGTCTGCTACACTATATGTATCGTCAGTAACACCATAGGCATCATCTGCTACGCCATATGCATCGTAAGTAACGCCATCATATACAGTCTGTGTTACTTTTTGTTCTGGTTGTCCTGATTCCTCTAAGATCACAACTTCCGCTTTATCTTCTGTATTCTCCGCTGCTAATGCATTAGAAGCAATTGGAGTGAATAGAAGCGTAAAAGCTGCTAAGCCACTAATAAATGATAATTTTTTCTTCAACATAATTCGATCGCCAGTTTCTTGCTATGTTAAACCGGGATCGCCCACCTCCTTTAGGTATAATTTACTATTATTTTACACTATTAAATATACAGATTATGATAGGAATTGTCTATAATTTTCCCTTTATTCATATTATAAACCTCTTAATTGCTCTACCGTTTCCTTTAGGGCTCTATCATTTCCTTCAAGAGAATAAAGATGATGCTGATCATCGTCAATACTTTTCAGTGCAAGAATCATTAAGGCCTTTATCTTACTATCATCCTTCAAATGATTATATCGACTGTATAATTCTACTACTTTCTCAGGCTGCCCTAACAGATAATAGGAAAGACCTGTATAGTACGCTATAGGACTCGTTATCCCAAAATCCCTGCTGTTATATTCCTTTGACAAATCCTGTTGTTGAAAAGCAGCTTCCCACTGACTAAATTGCTGATAATCCACTAAAGCCGCCTTTGCCCATTGCTGCTTTTGATCAGGCACCATTCTTGCCATTTCCAGCTTTAATTTCATACTTTGTTCATATAACTGTGTATTATAGTGGTCAACCTCTAAGGCTTTATCGAGTAATGCTAGGGCTTCCTTCTTGTTTCCTAACTGCGCTTGGATACCGGCAGCCTTTTGCAGAACAATGGAATGATGTGGTTCCAGCTGCACCATATCAGCAGCCATATCCTCTAATTCCTTCCTATAATCCAACTCTGGATTTTCCCTCATCCTATGCAGATAAAAATCACTTAAATTCATTTGATAGGTCACATTCTTAGGGTGATAGTCGATTGCTTTTTCAAACACTGAAATCTTCTCTATAGAATCGGTCGTTTGCCTCGCTTCATCAGCATATTGTACTGCCTGCATATATCTAAATGAGGAAATGATTCCTACGACAACCAGAATGGCGAATATACTTAATGTAATGGTAACCATTCTCTTCTGATTGACTTCACTCATACGGAAGAAGGATTTTTCATGTGACCCATCTTGCTCTGGAATCCCCATGACAAGCAGCCACATTACCATGAGCCAAACTGTACCAAAGGAAAAATTAAAATCAATAAAGCTGTGTACTGCAATCGTCAATAGCGCAATCACAACAGCCGTTGACATAGACTTGTCCTGTGCTTGTTTATAGCCTTGGAATACCTTGTGTAATAAATAGCCAAATACGATAAAAAAGATAATAAATCCTACCCAGCCTGTATCCAACAACCATTCAAGATACCCATTATGAACCTTGTTGGATAGATAGGGAGTCTGCTGATACATGCTGTAAACCGTTGCCCAGCCTTCCCCGCCAAAGCCAATGAAGGGTGAGTCCTTACTCATCCTTAAAGCATCTCGGAAAAAGATGAAACGCTCTTGAGCTGTCCCTGCCTGCAGGCTGATTTCCGAGATTCTATCCTGCAGATGATCTGGGAGCACGCGATATAGTAAACCTTTATATCTCAAATCAAGCATGGCAGCAACAGAAAAAATTATAGCTGTAGCTGGCAACACAAACTGCATTCCCTTCCTTGTAAAAAAATTGATTTGTAAATTTTTACGATAGAAGAGATACTTCATTCCAATATTAAGTGCAGCCGACAGAAGAATTACAGCGATGCTTGCTGCCACTCCTACATTCTTTGAGAATAGAAGGTAGTTTAGCAATAAAGAACAGCCTACTGTAATGATTGTGTAGGTTATATACTCAATCTGCCGCTTGACTGATAGCATCACCAATCCTATAAACCAAAGGAGTGGCAGAATGAGAATCATCCCTCTTGAAGACGCTTGTATAAAGCAAATGAAAAAAGGGATTAGTGGAATGGCGTATACTAGATACGATAAAATAGAGCTGCCTTTTTTCGTCATCAAAAGCAAGCAGAATAAATAATAAACCGCCATTACCATGGCAAACGTATTAGGATATTGAAATACGCCTGCAAACCGACTATTCAACACTGCATCATGATAATCATAAGTGCCCCAATAAACCATTAGCATAAAAAGGGAAATCAGCGTCCCCGTTAAAATAAAAATGGGTGATAGCCATTTCCTGACTGCAGGTTTAAAGGAAACCCAATATAATAGAAGAAAAAATGACGAATAGGCTAGCCATTTTATCACAGAATCCATTGCTCCCATTGGGCTCTCAGCTACCGGCAGTGATAGGAGATAGCTTATCGGCAATAGCAAAACAAGTAGGACTGTCTTTAATGAATAGGTCTCTTTTTTTATCAATAAATGCCTGACAATCAGCAGAAGCATTAAGGAAATGATGATAAAATAGGTCCCGTAGGATTCAGCCGTGAAATAAAGCCCTCTTTGATAGGGAGTTACGATAAAAATAATGGCTAAAAATATAAAAATGAACCATTGCATGGATGTATCCTCCTGATAGTAGATCTACTTAGTCAATCTCTGAAAAAACTTTCTTGAATAATTCCGCTGGGTATTCTGCACCGCTATAGACCATTCGGTTTCTTGGGGTAACCTCATCCGGCCCAATCCAGAACGATCCAACATATTTGTCGTTAAAGCCAACAAACCACCCATCATAGGAGGTCGTGCCGGTTTTCCCCGCTATTTTCTGTCCCTTCATCTGCGCTTCGTCACCTGTGCCGCTCTTCACAACCTCTTGTAACATTGGCAGCATTGTTTCTGCTGTTTTCTCTTTAATGATTCGCTTTTGAAATCTGTGTGTTTTATAGATTCTTTTACCATCCTGGCTTTCAATCCTTTCTACGGCATGTGCCTCTGTCATTTTTCCTTCATTCGGAAAAATCGTGTAGGCCTGTGCCATAGAAAGCGGCGATGTACCAATACTGGTAAATCCAAGTGCCAAGCCGAATCCATCCTCACGGTCCAATGAGAATAAGTCAAATTTATCCATATACTGTAAGCCTTTATTAAGACCAATTTCATTCAAAAGCCACACGGCGGGTATATTATACGAATGGACAAGGGCCTCTTCTAATGTTACCTGCTTTCTATATTCCCCATCATAATTTTTAGGCTCGTAATCCCCAACTTTCATGGGTACGTCCTTTAAATAATCCGTAGGTTTCCATCCCATGTCGATGGCAGGAGCATATTCAATTAACGGTTTAAAGGTGGAGGCTGGCTGCCGCGTTGTATCTGTAGCCCGATTGAATGTGGATGTGTGATAATAACGCCCTCCCATGAGAGCAGCAATTCTCCCTGAATCCTCCTCGATAACGGCTCCTCCTGCTTCGATAAATGCTCTTTCTTTATAGGGGAAATTTTTCACATCCTGAAAGGTTTGATACATCCGCTCTTGAATATCGCTGTCCAATGTAGTCCTGACAACATAACCCTTTCGAAATAGCTCACCCTCCGATAAATCAAATATTCCCTTCAATTCTTTAATTACCTGCTGCGTGTAGGATTGCGCGATGGTATTGGGGTTATTTATCCTGTCTATTAAGCTGGGTATTTTTGATTGCATTTTTTGTTGTTCTTCTTTTGTTATGTAGCCTGCATTCTCTAATCCTAGCAAAAAGGAATGCATCTCGGTTTTGATATTCTTGTATTCTCTTTTTTGTGACAGCATTAATAAAAGCGTTTGTTCAAGCTCCGTGGTTTCACTTAATTTTTTGTTGAAATAATAAGAAGAAGCATTTCCCATTCCAACTATTCCGTTATTAAAATACATTTTATTAACCACTATTTCTTGCTGGAGCTGCTTTGAAAAGGAATGCTCCATCAGCTGCTGCGTTACAAATCTTTTAATAGGCTGATTTGAATAGAGAAGGTTAGGAAGAGAATTGGTTATCCCCTCTTTATCGATATAATCTAAAAATAGTTCAGGAATCCCATAATGATGGATCCAGTTAGTAGCAGCAGGAAGGATAGGATTTCCTTCCTGGTCAAGTAAGCTTGTTTGACCAGCCTGTGTTAGTTCACCTTTTGTTTTTAGTGTTTCAATGGCTGCATATAGCGCAAACCATAAAACGAATAATACCATATACATAAACATTGCTCTTTTTTTCACAAAAATCCTCCTAAAACCAATTACCCACTATTATATTACTATAAAATTCAGTTTGTTTAGTAACTTCGAGTAAATTTGGTCAAAAAAAAAGACTGATGTACAGTCTTTTATAAATAATGAAGGTTTATTTATTTGGCCATGTAAAACTATGTTGTTGATTTCCGTTCCAGGCACTACGCTTTCCGCGGGCGACCGCCGAGCCTCCTCGACACTTGTCTCCGGGGTCTCGCCTGTCTCGCTTCTCCCGCAGGAGTCTGCGTGCCTTCCACTCCAATCAACCTGCTAACAAAAATCAACACTTTTTTTTAAAAACACTATCTATTTAAGAAACTATTAATTATTTTCCAACCATTTGTTTTGCAGCACTCGGGTCGACGTAAATATTCTGTATGGATGAAAATTTATGCCGCAGGATTCTTTTAACTGCATCATCGATGACAGATTGAGATAGTTTACCTGATTCAATTGCATTCAATATCCCATTATACACCTGGACTTGGTTTTCAAGTGTATGACAGACCAATAGGAGGTCAGCCCCTGCTTTTACTGCTTCATATCCCAAATCCTGATAGGAATAATACTTGTTAACTGCCCCCATTTCGAGGTCATCCGTCACTACAATTCCCGTATAACCGAGCTGCTTCCTTAAAAGGTCCTGGATAATGATTGATGAGATGCTGGCCGGTTTATCCTTATCATAAGCCGGGTATTTAATATGTGTCACCATCACAAAAAAACGATTATGATTGACATTCTCTATCATTTTTTTAAAGGGATAGATGTCACTATTTTCTAGGTCCAGCTTATCTGCCTCTACAGATGAGGTATCCTGATGGGGATCAACTGCGCTTCTCCCATTTCCGGGAAAATGCTTTAACGTGGAGGTTATACCCGAATCTGTCATCCCGTTAACCACCTGGCTGCCGAATAAATAGGCATTCTCCGGGTTCTCACCGAACGAGCGTGTATCTGTCTTGGATAAATCCAGATTCGGTGCATAATTCACATTAATTCCCATTAGCGCTAATTCCGTTCCCGTTCGCTTTGCGGTTGCATAGATTTCCTGAATATCCCCTCTTGTCCCAAGCTCCTGCTGTGAAGGAATAGGTGTCACATGACCCTTCATCCGCACAATCCTTCCGCCCTCCTGATCAACGCTAAGCATAAGAGGAATCTGCCATTCTGATGAAGCCTGCGCCAGTCCTTGAAGACTGTTAGATAATAAAGCCACCTGCTCGGGAGTTTCCATGTTTCGATCATAATAAATAACGCCGCCAATATGGTATTCCTCTATCATTTTTTTTATATGATCATCAGGCTGCTTACTTGAAAAGCCTACTACCATCATCTGACCGATCTTTTCCTTAAGGGTCATTTCGCCAACTATGGAATTTATTTTTTCTTCCAGGGTTACTTCCTTACCTTCTGTCTCTTCTGGTATTGGATCCTTTTCTTGAGTGTCCTCTGTTTTGGGGTCATCTAAAGCGGTTTCTTTATTTATCTCAGACAAGGTGTTATCATTTTGTTCCTTTGCTTCCATTTCAGTTGTTTTTTCATGCAGGCTATTCTCTGCCAATTCATTTGTACGGGATACAGTATTTTGAGAGGGTTCTTCCTGTTGTTGTTTAATACTTGATATAAATTCAACATCCTCATTGACTGTTGGGTTTACCTTTTTTGAGTCGTAATGTACGATATTTTCCCCGCCTTCAAGGAACAAATTAGGAACGAACTGATCCTTCCCCTTAACGATTGAAGGGTCTCCTACCTTCTGTTGAGTCACTAATGTTGATTGATCTAATTGATGGGTTGACCATGCTGTAAAAAGAATTACAAAAGCATATATTATGGTAAATCCAAGCTGTCTTTTGATTTTTGTCATGTGTTATTCCCCTGCTGCCTTTAACTTTTCATTTCGTTTTTTTATTAGAAGTTGTTACTGCTTGTAAAATCGCGGATACCTTTCTTTCACGTCCTTCGGAAGGTCTGTTCACCAATTCAAGCTGTTCAGTACTAGGATTTTGTACAGTGAACGTCGTAGAGCCACCGCCGTCGAGATTAATAGCTGCGACAGCACCCTTTGAAATCAGATAAGCAGCAAGCTCATGGAGGCTGACGCCGTTACTGTAGCCCCGTTGTCTTCCGTCTACCGTTACGAGCATGACGCGCTTTCCTGTTGAATCAATCGCTGCAGCTGTACGCGGCTGACGTGTTTTAACAAATGAGGTATTCATAGGCATTGAAATTTCCTCTTTCCCTTCCTTTACCAAAAGAGGACCTGCTGCCAGCATATACTGAGTATCCTGCCATTTTTCATCTATGGATACATGAATCTCGATAGCTGTGTCGGCTGGTAATGTGCCTAATTGAGCCGCAAGCTCTTTTTTATGGATGGAAAGAACAAAGCCATCATCTGGGATGATTGTGCTGCCGGTTTGACTGTGTTCCTTAATTTCGGATATCCTTCCTGTAAAGGAATCCCCAAAATGTAATCTGTCCGTATTTTGAGAGCTATTTTTCACAATAATCTCCAGGTATTGCCCATAAGCTCCTGTGGTTTCGAGAGTGGGAGTGTATAATACTGTCTTATTCTCAGTGCCATCACTATTAATGCGGTCAATAGGGTAGTGGCTGCCATTTATCGCGAAAGATAATTCTGTATAAAAGTAGTCTATCAGTGCCTTACCGTCTTTCGAAAGGCCGAACGCAACTGGACGTTGGGTGGGACTTTCAACTCTTTCACCTATTATTCCGTAATGAAGAATTTGATTATCCTTTGCTATTAAATTAGCAGGATAGCCATTTTCAAAGTAGTAGGCGGCATTTACTGCACCAATCACTCTGTGTCCAAATGTACTATTTTCCTTGGCAAAGCTTGTTGTTGTTTTTAATGAATGAAGTGGATTCGGAATGGCCAGCTCAAGTTTTGTATTTGGAATGTCTAGCTGGATTTCAAGTATATGTATAGCCTCATGCAGAAAGCCTGATTGATACTTTTCCATTGTATGCGTAACTCCCGGCGCCACGGTTGTTTTGCTTTCATATGTTTTTCTATCAAATATGGTCGTTGGATTCTTTTGTTTTGAATATCCTGCAACTAATAAAATCCCCAGTAATACGATGAGTGTCACTACGGCCACGCCTAACTCACCCCCGAAAAAAGGTTAATATATCGAATATAGCATATATAGAATGTTGTTTCTACGAACGAGTACTGGCTGGTATTTGGACAGCTTTAAGCAACAGCATGTTAATTATGTCTCGATCAGATTACCTTTTTCTGTTCATGAGCAATATCAGTTCTTCTAAGTGACCGGTTGACTGGATTTTCTCCTCTAACGGGCACGATCAGACTCTTTTAGTGACCGACTGACTCCTTTTTCTTCGCTCACGGGCACTATCAGACTCTCTTAGTGACCGGCTGACTCCTTTTTCTTCACCCATGGGAACTATCAACCTCTTTTAGTGACCGACTGGCTGCTTTTTCTTCGCTCACGGGCACTATCAACCTTTCTTAGTGACCGACTGGCTGCTTTTTCTTCGCTCACGGGCACTATCAACCTTTCTTAGTGACCGACTGGCTGCTTTTTC
>NZ_JBHZRC010000003.1:346488-387571 GCF_043641075.1 Niallia oryzisoli
TTCGCTCACGGGCACTATCAACCTCAGAATCAGCCTCATTTGTAAACTATAAAATCACCTAACCAAAAAGGAACCCGCAATTTTGTACGGGCTCCTCTAGTTAATACACATTAATCAATTTACTTAATCCGAAAGCTTTCATCCATCGATCTTTGCATGAAAACAGCAAACTGCTCTCTTGTAACGGTTTGGTCTGGGCCATACTCATCTAGTGTGACACCGCCTGTGATTCCGGCAGAGTATAATCTAGCGACCGCATCTGCATACCAATCGGCCTTTATATCCTTAAATGGATGCTGACCGGAAGCTTCCGGAAATTCATATAATCGCTGAAGAACAACGGCCATTTGCGCTCTGGTTAGTGTCCCTTCAGGATCGAATTGGGTTTGGGAAACCCCTCCAAATAATCCTTCATCGACTGCAGCGGCAATTTCCTTATAATATGGATAATCCGTCGGAACATCCGTGAAGTTTGGATTCTCCCGACTATCTAGTGAAACATTGTTTGCACGGGTTAGTAATAGAACGGCCTGCCAGCGTTTTAATGGCTGTCCCATACCAAAGTTGTCATTACCAACGCCATACAAAATTCCTCTATCTACTAAATAATCAATCGCCTCTTCAGCATAATGACCAGCAGGAACATCATGAAACTTCAAGCGCAAATAGCTTGACGCGACATATCCTGTTGAACCGTCACTTCGCTTTACCGGATACCAAACAAAATGATTCTTTCTCGTAGTTACTTCATCGTATACAAACGGACCAGTAACCATTAAAGCTTCTCCCTCTTTTAACGTAACATAGTCACCATCAGTTGTTGCCCTTGATCTTAATTTCACATTTGAAGTAATTATCTCAACCTTTTGACCCGCATTAAAGGAATGCTTGGATTTTGTAAAAGGTAGATTAAACGAATAGTTCTTTGTTACAAATTCGATATTTTTAGTGCTTTGTGAATCATATTGGAAATCACTAGATTTAAAAGGTAATTGAGTTGTATTAACTAGCCCATACTTTTCAATCACTTTATAAATTTTTTCCTGATAGGCATTTGGATTTGGCAGACCAGTCTCTTGAACGATTGGACTGTTCACTGGTTTTATCCCGTTATAGGCCATAATCGCAAAATACCAATGCTCCAAAACATCCCGCTCTTTTCGATTAATTGCAGGAAGGTCCGTTCGATCAAACATCTTATTCAGTATTTGCACACCAGCTTCAATATTATATTGAATATCATTTTTTAACCTTTCCTCATCATACCCTGCCTGATTCGTGATCTGCATAATTCCTATTCCATTATCAGACGTTACAATCGCTTCTCCATTTTCATCAAATTGCTTCCAATCTCCGCTTTCATTTTCGGCAATCGCCTTTACAATTTCCGGTGGAACCTGATATTTTAGAGCCGCTTCCGTTAATAAGCGATTCATTGTTTGAAAGTCTGGGTTCACTCTTTGTTCTGCATTACTCTGGTAGCCTGTATCCGTATTGCCCGCAGCTTGGACATTCCCAGTAACCGCTGCTGCACTTAGCGATAATGAACCAACGGCTACTAAACTAGCAAAAACTTTATAATATCTATTCACTTACTATCAGCACTCCTTTATTTTACTAGAAAGAATAGTATATATAATAGTAGAATCTTATTAAAGGATAACATAGAATTGGATAAAATAATGGATAATACACCTCAAAAACTACACTATCTATTTTTAATCTTGTAGATCCTTCACTATATAAATTTTTATATCAAAAAGGATAATCCATATTTAAGCAGAATTATATGTCTGTAGTTTAAATGTTTAGGGGGAAATTGGATGAAGAGGAAGATGACCAAATTGGCCATTACTTTAGTCATGGCCATTTCGTTGCTGCTGTCGCCTGCCATGGCTTTAGCGGAAAATACAGATAGTCAAAAATTAGACTACCTGGCATTAGGAGATTCACTTGCTGCAGGACGGACACCGTTCGGACAGCATGATAAGGGGTATACGGATTTTATTGCAGGCCAATTAAATAAAATGAATAAGCTGGCAAGCTTTGAAAAACGTTTTGCTGTTTCAGGATATACAACTTCAGATATTCTACATGATATTCAGACAAATGTTGAAAAAGAAGACAGTGCCGGACAAACATTGGCAATCAAAGATGCCATTCAGAATGCTGAGATGATTACGCTTGATGCTGGTGCAAATGATGTACTGCAGCAAATTCAATTTAATGAAACAACCGGGGAAGCAGTTTTTGATCAACAGGCATTAGTTGCTGCATTAAACGGAGTAAAGGAAAACCTTGTAACCATTCTTACTGAAATCAAGTCCCTTAATCCTAGCGCTGATATTTACATTATGGGCTACTATAACCCACTCCCGTATTTACCTCAGCAAACGCAAAGCCAGCTTTTACCTTTATTAACGATCTTGAATTCAACTATCTCAGGAGCAGGCCAGGCTTTCTCTGTCAAATTTGTACCTACTGCAGATGCAATGGCAAGTGCAGTGGCACAGAACCCAGGTGATTATTTACCGAATCCGAAAGATATCCATCCAAGTGAGGCAGGTTATCTTGTATTGGCAAATGAATTTTGGAAAACAATTAATGTCAAAAACAAGATTCAATTTACAGATGAAATTCAGGATTGGGCTAAGGACGAAGTTAATTTTCTAGTGGAAAAAGGGATTATTAACGGATTTGAAAACGGCAAGTTCGGTGCTGACGAGCCTATCAAACGATTGCATAGCGCTATTATGCTAGACCGAGCTATTGTCTATAACGAGCAGCCGGCAGCTAATCCAGGTTATATAGATGTAATAGATACTTCTGACGGCTATAGCATTGTTGCAAAATTGACTGAGCAAGGAATATTTGCCGGTGACAATCAATATTTTTATCCGAATCAATCGCTTACAAGAGCACAAATGGCAAAAATCCTTGTTACCGCTTTTCACCTGCAAGGTTCAGCAGCACATAGCTTTACTGATGTAAATACTACTCATTGGGCTTCAGACTATATCAGCATTCTGTCTGATAAAAAAATAATAAATGGATATGCTGATGGAAGCTTCAAACCAGATCAGTCTATTACCCGTGCTGAATTCTCTGTTATGCTTTCACGCGTAATCAATAAGAGTTTCATTGAGTAGATAAAAATTAAAGGAGTCAAGCACTGCTAAATAAAAATAGCCAACCATTTCTAAAAATGATTGGCTATTTTTATACATAATTACGATTCTCCTAATTTCCTTTATGGCTTAAGGATTGCTTGGCTTATTAATTAAAGCAAGTAAATTATGTCTTAATCGGTTAATAACAATCGCTGCTTCTTCCCGCGTTAATGGTGCCCCTGGTCTTGTTCCATCAAAATAACCGTTTGCTACAGCCTCATCCCAATCCTGCTTTGCCCAATCACTTACAACATGAATATCACGTTCAGCCACTTGTCTTTCCTCCTGTACTGGTTTTTTCGTTAAATTAAATGCCTTTGCTAAACCAACCACATGAGCCCTGGCAACATTTTGAATCCAATTTAAATCCTTCATTTTTGCTGCATCAGAGGGGTTGTCGATAAAGCCGTTTTCTGTGAGCAGCGCAGGCATTGACGATGCATGTATGACATGAAAACGCGCTTGCTTTTTCCCTCTATCCCTTATTCCAATTACCTTTGCAATCTCTGAATGGATACTATTCTGAAAGGAAACGGTTTGCGAATCAACGCCCGCATCGACATAGCTTTCAAATCCGGTTCCTCCTCCGGAATTAATGTGAATCGAGAGATAATAATCTGCTCTCCATCGATTTGCAGCGTTTGTTCGTTCCTGTAGAGTTGGAAATGTATCACCTGTTCGACTCATCATCACAACAACATCACGATACTCTTTCTCCAAAATGTCTCTAATGTTTAAAGAGATGGCTAACGTAACATCCTTTTCCTCTAATCCATTTCCAACAGCTCCAGGATCCGATCCTCCATGTCCAGGGTCTAGGAATAATTTGAACATTACTATCAACTCCTTACTATTTTATATACAAAAATCATGGTTTTTGTGTGGACGATTTACTATTATTAATAAAAAAAAGAGCTTGCATATAAAGGAATGCTAGCTCTACTTTTTGATATTTGAATATACTACTATTAATAGATTCTATTATTCTTTTAGGCTGTGTTAAACATAGTTATTGAATTCCGTTCCAGGCACTACGCTTTCCGCGGGCGACCGCCGAGCCTCCTCGACACTTCGTGTCTCCGGGGTCTCGACTGTCTCGCTTCTCCCGCAGGAGTCTCCGTGCCTTCCACTGCAATCAACCTGCCAACAAATATCAAAACTGTTCTTTAACATAGCCTTCTTTAAAATAGATCTGTCCATATGCCGCTGATTTTACTTGTGCTTCTTCACGGATTCCCTCATAAAGTACATTTCCTTCTTCATCCTTAACTATTATGGTATGGATATTAGCTGCTGGCATGTCAGTTGTCACTGAAAAATACCCGTTCACTACTTCCGCCTCTATGCTAATCTCACTTTCATTAGTTGGTATGACTACTATTATTTTTTCAATCTCAGAAGCTTGCCCCGTAATAGTCACCGATTGGTCCTCATTAATCGTACCTGATAAATCAGATACTAGTACATCCGGTACATTTCGTTCATATTGATTTGCCTTAGATAAAAAGATGGCAAATTGACCGCGTGTCGTTAAGTCATTCGCCCCATATGTCGTTTCACCTGTACCGTTTGTAATCCCGGCATTATATAATGCTTGTACATAATCTGTATAAATTGGATTTACATCTTGAAACGGATGCGCTTCCCCTGCAACTGGAATATCAAAGGTTAAAGCAATCATCTTTGCCATTTCAGAGCGAGTTAACGGGTCATGCGCTCCAAATGACGTTGCGCTCTTACCAGAGACGATTCCCAAATCCTTTAATACATTTACTGCGTTTTGAGCATATTCCGGAACATCCTCAAAGCCTGAGTCTGGCGCTCTATAATTCTCATATCCTAATGCTCTTGTCAGCATGAGAGCTGCGTCTGCGCGTTTGATGTGATAGTCATTTCCAAACTTACCATCACCGATACCATTTACAATCTCATTTGACACTAGATAATCCACTGCATCCTGATAAAACTCAGGTACATCCGAAAATTTATTCGATGATGCTGAAGCTGCAGGTACGATTGATGAAGCGATTATCGCCGCAGTCGCAGCAGATGCAATAAATTTACGTACAGACTTTTGAAAAACCAATTTTCCTTCCCCCTTGAATATGTATGTATTAACCTATCCTCCCTAATACTAGCAAATCATCAGGCCAATTTTCCTATATTCAAATAACCTTAATAATAACTTTACGTTATTTACATTGGGACCGCGAGTTCGGTTCAGACCGCGGGGACGGGTCTCTCGGCTCGATTCAATAAGAAAAGCCCTATAGAGATTCTTCTCTACAGAGCGTTCTTAGTAACCCGTTATCCTTTTTCTGCTATTACTCGATAAAGCATTGTCGCAAACTCAGCACGGGTTATGTTGTTTGTTGGTTTGAACAGGGTTCCATTCTCATAACCATTTGTGACGTTATTGGCCACAAGCGTTTCAATGTAAGAGTATGACCATTGATCCTTATTAACATCTGTAAAAGTGATTTGCCCGCTGCCTTTTAATTCATGTGCACGTACAAGAATAGCTGCCATTTGTTCTCTAGTTAAATTTCCATCTGGATTAAAGCTATTGGCAGTCATTCCATTAATAATCTGCGCATTTGCTGCAGCACCGATATAGTTAGACGCCCAGTGATTTTCGGGGACATCTGTAAACGAGCTTGTCATAAGGGGTAAATCAAGTTGTCTAGCAATAATTGCTGCTGCCTCTGAACGACGGATTGAACCATTCGGGCCGAATGTTCCATCAGGATATCCGCCGATTAGGTTTTCATCGTAAAGATAATTGATTTCCTTTTCTGCCCAATGACCTTGGATATCAGGAAATGCAGCCGTTGAACCTTCGATATAATCAAGACTGAACAGATAAGGGTTATAATTATCAGAATAGTCCTTTAGGTTCGTTAGGACAACATAATATGTTCCCGGTGCGATATTTTCATAAATAAACGATAAAAACTTTAAGTCTTCCATTTCATCTGCATATAAATCCGAATTATCCAGGACTCTTCCCTGTGAATTCACTAACATAGCTGCTGGATCATTGTAATAAGCGGAGTTACTAGTAGTGGTTGTGATAATCAAATCTCCACTTTTAGGTAGATTTACCTCATAAAAGTCTAGATCATCATAGGTTTGGAAATACCCTCCACCTGTGGCACCAAATGGGAGCCAATTCGCTGAGTACATAGAGTCATTCGGTTCCACTTCAGCCACGAGTGAGTTATCATTAACCTCTCCTCCCGTTTCCATTTGGATGGATACATTATAGGGTTGTTCCGACCAGCGTCCATAATAGTCAAATACATCGAGATAATAAGTCCCAGGTTCTACGTTAACTGTTAAGCTATCGGTTCCTCCCATTAGATCACTATCTACTACACCGGCTTCAGTCAATCCATTCCCTTCTAATTTATATAAATTACCAATAAGGTCGATATGTCCCGCAAGATTTGATAGTTCAACTGTTAGACTTGAGTTCTCCTTCACATCAAAAGTAAACCAGTCCGAGTCAAAAGGTAAATCCATATTTTGATTTACAGAAGTGTTGATTTGAATTGTTTGAGCACCGTTTCTACTATCTGAAGCATCCCCTTGTAATGACGGCAGTGCTGACTGTAGAGCCAGCGTGGCATTCGCGATTCCATAGCCGTTGTATTGACTCCAAGCTTTGCCGGTCTTAACCTGTGCCCCATGTTCTAATGCCCACTCAATTTCAGTAGGTCCCCATTCAGGGTGCTGTGCTTTTAGCAGTCCAGCAATTGCACTAATCATAGGAGCTGAGAATGAAGTTCCACTTTTATATGTGTAACCGCTAGAAATGGCAGTGCTGTATATATCTTCTCCTGGAGCTGTTATATCGACGGTGTCACCATAATTGGAAAAATACGCATTTTGATCGTATTCATTCGTTGCAGCAGCACTGATTACAGGTGCATATGAGGCAGGGTAGATCCATTCACTGGAGCTGTCATTACCAGCAGATGCAACCAGTACGATTCCTGCATCATAGGCAGCCCAAATAGCATCCTCCTCAATTGAACTTGAAGAATATCCTCCATAGCTCATATTAATAACATCAGCGTTTTGTTCAATTGCATAATAGATTCCATTTACAATATCAAAAGTTGAAGAACTTCCGGCCGAATCTGTTACTTTCACTGGTAAAATTTTTGCCTGTTGATCAATTCCCGCAATTCCTACTTGATCTGAATTAGCAGCAATAATACCGGCAATAAAAGTCCCGTGACCATTATCATCCGTGCTGTTTTCAGTATTATTCACAAAATTATATCCAGGCAGCACTCTTCCCGCTAAATCAGGATGGCTGGCGTTTACACCTGAATCTAGGATAGCAATGGTTACATCTGAAGAACCTTTCTGAATGTCCCACGCTTCTTCCATTCCGATTTTACTTAAATAGTATTGCTGGGAGTAATCCGGATCTTGAGGGATATACGATGTTTGTTGAATATAATCTGGGTCAGCTGAGATAAAATTGCTATTCTTTTGGAGTTCCAGTAGTTTAGTATCATAATCTACTGAATCTGGAACTCTTACAAGTATTAGCTTCTGCCCATTTGGAAGTTTAGTAGAATTACTAATCTGTACGCCAAGCTCAGCAGCATCAAAGGATGATGTTTCTTTTATTTTTAAAATAATACCGCGATCATTTACAGTCGTTAAGTCTATTCTCTCGACACTTTGGAGTTTCACTTTCATGTCTTTTTTATAGCTTCTTCTTGATTTCTCCAGGTCCTTATCTGTTATAGCAGGTTTCTTTTGTAAAGAAGTGCGGTTGTTTTTATTTTCTGCTTGAAGCTTAGAAAAGTTTGTGAATAATTCTTTTTTAACAGCATTATCCACTATAGAAGGACCGTTCTCTTTTTTACTTACTTGTTTTAGTTCACTCTTTATTTTATCCTTATCTATTACAATATTAAGTTCACTAGCTGCAATGGATTGAGGCAGTATGAACGTAGTACTGATTAAACCGATAAAGAAAAACTTTAACTTTCTCTTAAACATGGAATTGACCACCCCTTTATTACTATTATAATAGACCTAAAAATAATTTTGGGTGGTCAATTAATGGAAACTTTCCCATAAACTCTTTGTTTAAGTTAACTGCCTCATGTCATCACATTTCATAACCTTCATCCTAGAGTTTTCTCTCATGAGAAGAGTAAAAAACACTGCAGATTGCTCTGCAGTGTTTTATCATTATTAGCGCTTGTTTACAACATATTCGTCAGCGTCTTTCTCTCCGTCACCATCAACATCAAAATATTTCACAACAAACGCATTTACACGGTTACCAAATTCATCAGTGATTGCTTTTGAACCGCTGAAGCTTGGATCGTAGTGAAGTGTTGTTGGAACATATCCTTGAAGATCAATATATTCAGAAATTGCTTCAGAACCGATTTCAACTAGTTCAGCATGAGTTAGATTATCAACTAATAATTGTGCAAGCTCTGCTTCAGAGCAGTACACTAATGCTCCAGCTAATGCTTCTGCAGTTAAGTGTTCAACTAACCATGCAGTTAGTTCGTCTTCATTTAATTCTGCAAGTTCATCAATTTCAGTTACAAATGCTGTTGCAATCTCTTCTTTAGTTAAATACTTTGCAATAATAGCAGCCTGTTCTTCTTTGCTTAAGTTAGCAATTAATTCATTCGCAATTTCTTGGGCAGATGCACCATCTTCAAGAATTAAAGATGCAATAACTGCTTCTGTTAAGTTTTCAATTAATCCAGAATCTAAGCCTAAGCCGTCAAATTCTTCAACTGAAAGAACAAGCTTTTTCTTGTCATCTTCATTAATATTAGAAGCTTTCTTGCCGTAAGCTACACTGTTTACCTCTTGATCTAATCTAGTAGTACCAGTGAATAGACGGAAGTCTGGTGCTTCAAAATCTTGAACTTCTTCATCAAATGTAAGTTCAATTGTATCAATGCTTCCATCATTGTCTAAGTCTTTCTCTAATACTTTAATTACTCTTGGAGCGTTAACACTGTTTCTGAATGTAGTAGAAGTTGAAACTGGTCCAACAGCTACAGAATCGCTTTCTTCATAACGATCATCATCTTCATGTGCTTCGTAATCCACTACACCTGTAGCTGTTACATCAGCTGAAGAAGCACCATTTAGAGAATACGCTACAACTGCTACATCAGCATCGATGGCTGGGTTGCTCCAAGAATCATCCTCAATATCACCAGAGATGGTTACTGTACCACCTGGGTAAATATCAACAAAGTTGCTGCCCGCTAAGTCTGATCCCCACTGAGTATCATCTGCACCAACTGCATTCTCCAATTCGGAATCAACTAACCATGGAGCAGGATGTACACGGATTGTATTAGCACCTGTATTTGTAATTGTATAATTCACACGCGCAGTTAAATCATCATCTCTACCATCTGCAGTTGTTGGAGGTAGGAATGGCTTACCACTTTGGTTAAGGAATGTTAATTGGAATCCTTTTACATCCTCAACATTCCAAGATGCATCACCAAAGATTGCTTTTCTAGCAGTATCAGTTAAATCAATCACACCAAGTTTTGCACCTAGTTGACCATTATCTACACGTGATGGCTGGAAGTTTGTAAAATCATCACTAGATGATACCGGCTCTCCAGCTTCAAGTTGTCCGCTTTGTGCATTATTAGCAGAGTTCTGATCAATCCAAGCGATTGGAGTAGCATTATCGTTTACTGCAGTACTAGCTAAAGTAACTTTAGCTTCACCTTTTGAATCTAGTTTAACAACACCTTGTTTTGCTCCAAATTGTACAAAATATGCAGCTTTCGGATTGTTATTTAATACATCATCAACATTTTCTTCAATTGCTACGTTTACATATCCGCCCGCAAATGGTGTTCCATCTGGTTTATTTACTTTAATTACATACTCACGGCCGTTATGCTCGTCACCTGTAATGCTCTCATCGTTATTATTGTCAATAGCGATTGATGCATATTTAGTTCTTTTACCTTCGATTTCAATCTTATATTTTGTTAAACCGAATGTAAGTGCTGGTGCTTTAACATACAATTCAGTATTTTTCTCAAAACGATCATTTTGAGTATTTGGAACCTGTGGTTCTCCACCATCTGTATCATCTTCTTGGTAGCTTCCATCTAGGAATACAATAGGAGTAACCGTATCATTTGTACCAGTTACAGTAAATGTCGCTTTACCATCTTTATCTGTTCTGATTTCAGCAGCTGCTTCTTCACCATCAGTAGATTGGTAAGGAATTACTGATTTATTATCACTGTTTGTAACAGTAACGTTTCTTTGTTTATCTTTAGTTGTTTCTAAGTTTTCTTCAAAAGTAACATTTAGAACAACGCCTTGAAGTGGTAAACCATCAGAGCTTTTATATGTTACAGTGTAAGTTTTTGCTTTACCATTCGCAAGTTCATTACCTTGGCTATCGCCTTCAATAGTAAGAGTTGGTTTAGCAACAGGAGCTGGCTTACCTACCTTAATACGAACTCCTGGTACTTCCGCACGGTGAACAAATACTGGGAATTGACCACGTGTTACATTAGCACCTGGATCAAATTCTCCTTGTGATACACCTGCTACAATTCCAAGGCTAGCAAGAACGTTAACATACTCTTTTCCCCAGCCAGTATTGTCTCTGAAATCTATTTCAACTTCTTTATCTAGTTCTAAACCGTATGCTTCAACTGTCATTTTTGCTAATTCTTCACGAGTAATCGTGTTTTCTGGCTTAAATGATCCATCACCATAACCGTTGATAACACCTGGCTTTTGCGCTTGAAGTGCTGCAACATATTTTGAAGCCCAGTGATCTTTAGTATCTCCAAAGCTAGCTTTTGCATTGTCATCAATATCAAGACCTAGTGCTACTGCAAGCATTTTTGCAGCTTCACCACGTTTAATTTCTGCATAAGGCTGATATGATCCATCAGGATATCCGCCAATTGCACCTTTGCCTACTAAATAATCTACTGCCTCTTTTGCCCAAGTAGGAATTTGATCATTGAAACCTGCTGCTCCTACAGTTAGTCCAGGAGCTGCGGAAGCAACAACTGCAGCTGCTGCAGTTCCAGCGATAAATTTACGGTAAGATTTTGCCATTGAGATATTTCCTCCCCTTTTGTATAAAAGAAATAATTTCTTATATTATCAAAGCTATTCCAAGAATCTATTAATTTGGTAATTATGTAACTCTTAAAATAGCCCCTCAAACGAGTTTTAGTATAGATTGTAATCAGAATATTGTCAATCTTCAAATAAGTGAAAATTACATCTATACGAAATTTTACAAATCCTTTACATGTGTTTATTCATATAAAATAGTATGAATAAATATTTCTAATCACTAACTCTCTGGATCTCCAGAATAATCATTAAGTGTATTCTCATTAATAAAACTAGAATTTATGTATATAAAAAACTAGCATTCTATATAGAGAACGTACTCTTTTAAGAACACCTTAGATACAAGTGTCCCTGTAACTCTGTACTCATTATAAGTTAGAATATTTGATATTTCAACGGTTAATTATCGACAAAGGTTAGTATTTAGTCCCATAGCAATCGATGAATAATTGTTTTTTTTGTCGAACAGCGTATGTTTTTTTCTCGACTGAGTTTTTTAAAACGAACTAATGTCCTGCATTCTTAACTATTAAATAAGGACTCTAGTATGAAAAATATCTTGTAAAAATAAAAAAAGAGACCAAATATAGCAGCGTCCATCTAGAATGCAATTCTTTGTTAAACAGCTACTAAGAATTTTTTCGACACGATTTCTATGATATGTTTTAATTTTTTCAAATATACATAATAATTAAATATTTTTTATAAAGAATATTGTGTTCTTTATTTTGAACTGTTATAATTCAAACAGGCCAACATTGTTCCATGTATTTATTACGTGAGGCTATTTAGGCTTACAATAAAAGGGGAAGATCAATAATGGAAACTGTGGTTGGTAAGCCATTGAGATATTCCTCCCCTTTTATTACTTAACAAGTTAAATTAGATAATAACTTCTAAATAAAAAAGGAGCCCCGTAGATTTTATCTACGGGGCTCCTTTTTTGTCCTATGACAAATATTATTGAATATTAGTTAATTGAATCACTGGTACTGTAACATCTTTACCTTCTACAGTTACTTCACGTTCTGCAACTGTGTAGCCATCTCTAATGACGGCTAAAGTGTATGTTCCATCCATTAATGCTAATTCTGCTGTTCCAGCTTCAGTTGTTGTTAACACTGTTTCAATTGAGCCATCTTCATTGAAGACAACTACATATGCATCTTCTTCGTTCGTATTTGTTTCGTCAACTACACGGAAATTAACCTTGTGTGTATCTGCTACTTCGTTTACTTCAATCTTAAGCTCTTTCTCTTCACCTGATCCAAGAGTTGCAGTTGTATCAATATCAACAAATTCCTCTGGTAAATCAATTTCTAAATCATATGAACCCGCAGAAAGATCTTCGAATGTAATAGATGAACCATTTTCAGCAACCTCACCAGTCAGTTTTCCTGGTACCGCTCCATCAGCAAGGTCTACTGCATCGATAGAATCGTCAAGAAGTTCAGCTAAAATAGTATCTGTAATTTCTACAGCATTTCCTTCATTATCAACAAAGTTTACTGTTAGTGATGCATCCCCACCAACAGCTGGAGAATAATTGACAGCTGACAGATCATCACCTGCGTTCACTACTTGATTAGTCGTGAATGTATCCATGCCAGGACCACGTACGACTACTTTATAAGATCCAGCTTCTACAGATGTTAATTCATATGAACCGTTTGAACCTGTAGTATCACTATATTTTTGATCGCCATCCGCATCATAATAGGTAACTGTTGCATTTGCTATAGGTGATAGAGAGCCGTTTAGGCGGACAAATCCAGCCACATCCCCTGTTATAGCAACAGCATCTAAAGTGATAGGAGCTATTGTTTTTACAGTATTCTTCGTTACTGTTTGTGGTGCAGTTATTTCAGTATCATACCCACTCATAGATACTTCTACTTTATAATCGCCTGCTTCAACACCTGTAAACTCATACTCTCCTGAAGCATTTGACTTCGTTGTAGCTTTAATAGAACCATCTGCATTAAGAAGATTAACCGCTGCTCCTTCTAATCCAGTCACAGTACCTGTTACAACACCTGCTGGTACAACTCTCTTCTCGATGTCCTCGTCACCATCAACTGTCACGTCATAGTTTGCTGTAACGACATGGTCTCCAGACAATCGTAAAGTGTAATTTCCAGGGGCAACACGTGAGAATGTAAATGTTAACGTTTCAATAGTTGTAGCTGCACTATCAGCTGGCAACACAACCGTATCAACAACTGTGTTTCCATTTAAAAGTTCTAAAGTATAAGTTGAATCCTCTATATTAAATACATCATTTAACGCTTCTGCACCAAAGGCAGCATTAATTGTGTGACCTTCTTCAAGCTGAACATCATGAGTTAGATCCGTTCCTTCAGCAACTTCAATCGTAGTATTATAAATGGCAGAAGTTTCAGTGTTGTCATCTACAACAATTGTATACGTTCCACCTAGTAATTTAAGGTTATCAAACTTGTATGCTCCATCTTTAATTTCTGCCGGCTCAGCTGCTAGCTCTCCATCAGCATTTTTAAGCAGAACTGTACCTGTAGTTACTTTTGTATTGTCTGCATTAAGAACGGCTCCTGTTAGATCCATTGCAGCAATCGCATCTAGTTGGATACCATTAAGATTGTTCACAACTTCTTCTTTATCTAACGTAATGGTTTGAACAAACTCTTTATAGTCATCAAGTGTAACCGTTTGGCGATATTCAGCACCTAATTCAAGTGCATTCTTTGCATCAGTTTGATTGATTTCATAAGCTCCATCTTCTGCAGTAACATCTGCAACAGTTACCCAAGCATCTGATTCTTCATCATACGATTCAAGCTTAACTTTTGCATCAAGTGGCGCTCCTGTTGCATGATCAACAATTACACCAGAAACCTTAATTGCTGAAGTATTAATTTTTGCTCCAATATCTTTTGTAAATGAAGTTACTTTATCTGCTGATACGTTAACTTTCTCAACAACTGTTTCAAAGCCATTAGCTGTGATTGTTGCATCATACGTCCCAGGAGCAATATTTGTTATAGTAAAATAGCCTGCTTCATTTGTTGTTGTCGTTTTCCCATCAATTGTTACCGTTGCACCTTCAATACGAGTATCATTTGTAACAATAAATCCGGCAACACCAGAAGCTAATGCTTCAGGAATTTTCACATCGATACGAACATCTTCCTTTTCTGTACGGTGTACAAATGTAGCTGCTTCTGCACGTGTTACCGTATCAGTTGGAAGGAACATTCCGTTTTCCCCGCCGACAATACCTAAACTTGCAAGAATATCGATTGCTGCTTGAGCCTCTGCATAGTTTGCTTTATCCGGGAACTCAACCTTTGTAGCTTCGTTAAGCTTTAATTGTGGATATGCTTTAACAATCATTTTTGCAAAGTCTTGACGAGAAATCTTTTGGTCAGGCTTGAAAGTTCCATCACCGAATCCACCGATGACACCTTCAGTATTATTTACAATCGCAGCAACATAGCTTGATGCCCAGTGTGATTGAGGAATATCATCAAAATTAGCTTTTTTACTTTCATCAATTTCAAGACCTAATGTTAGAGCAAGGATTTTAGCTGCTTCTGCACGAGTAATATCATTGTTTGGCAAGAATGTTCCATTCTCATAACCATCAAGAACATTTTTTCCTACTAAATATTCAATTGCATTTTTCGCCCAATGTCCTTGAACATCCGTAAATTCAGCTGCAAAACTTGCTGTAGGTACTACTGAAACTACTACTGCAGCAGCTGCTGCACCTGCTAAAAATTTACGGATGTTGTTTTTTGTTGATTTTGTCATTGATGAAATTCCCCCATTAATTGTTTATTTTTTAAATTAACTATTCTTATAAAAATACTGTGATTAAGATATTAAAAAAAATGTTTTAACTAAGTTCTTAATTTAGTGGGCTGCTTAACAACCTCACCTCTGAAGTATATCAAAAATATACTAGGAAAAAAGACCTTATGACTAATTACATATAACTACCAGGATATACAGCTTTTTCTTCTATAGTGATAAATCTTTATATATCACGTAATTCCCCAGTATTAAAAATAAAATCCACTTCAAATCATGTGTAATAAATATCATATTCCGAATGGTTACTTACCATTATAATTAGTGGATTAATGACAAATTTTAGCACGAGATACTATAGTAGGAATATAAAAATCAGACTAAAATCAATTAATCCAGTAAATGATTAGAGTGAAAATAAGTATTTTATACTATCAATCCATAGTGTTATTTGGTAAAATTATACTATATAGGTGTTTTGATGCTGCGAAAGGGGAACACATATATGTCTATCAAAAAGGGGATTAAGCTCAAATTTGCCATTAGTCTGTTGGCGGTGTTTATCGTTTGCAGCACAACCATTGTGAACTGGTATTTATCCGTTCAAGCATTAAAAGACACCTTAACAGAAAATTATCTCGAAAATAACTATCGTTATGCAAAAAAAGTATCATTAAGTACGAGTGACTTATTTTTTAATATGCAGCAAAATCTGGGAACCTTAGCCAAAATCCTTGGTAGGAAGGAAATGAGTCAGGAGGATTTGGATAGTTGGAAGGAAGCTAGTGCCGGGTATTTTAACTCTATTTTTACCACAGATGAGACCGGAGTTGTTCAATTAATGACGCCGCCGGCCGTACCGAATAATAAAGGCGGCGTCAAGCCTGGAGTCCAAATTACATCAGATCTGATGAAACAGGCGTTAAAGGATCAGAAGCCCTTTGTGTCAGATCCCTATTTGGCGCAGACCGGTAACTTAGTTGTCCTTATCTCCTATCCTATTTTCGACACGTCCGGTACATATAAAGGTGTCGTTGACGGAACCATTTATTTGGAAAGTGACAGCTCGTTAAAGCGTATCTTGAATCAACATGTGTTCCATGATGAATCATCTGTTTTTGTTGTTGACCGATCAGGGAAGATTATTTATCACCCTGATTCCAGCCGCATTAATGAATCAGTGGCAGACCATCCACTTGTAAAAAAGGTCATCGAGGGTAAAAGCGGCTCCGGCGAAATTATTAATAGCAGAGGCCATGAATATTTTTCCGGATATGCCTATGTAGATCAGACAGGTTGGGGAATCATTGCACAAACACCTACATCTGTTATTGAAAAACCACTTCAAGACTTAACGGAACAGATCATTATTCGTTCTCTTCCTCTTCTATTGTTAATCTATTTGCTTGCTTGGTTATTTACGAATCACCTCTCGAAACCGATAAACCGATTAGCGAGATATTCCGAGGAAGCCACCCAAACGAATAAAACTGGTGAAATTCAGCATTTGGAGATCAAGTCACAAATATACGAAGTAAAGCAGCTTTACAAGCATATTCAAAAGCATTTTCAGCTTTTAAATACACAAATCCAACAGGACGGCCTTACAGGCTTAGCCAACCGCAGATCCTTTGATTTAGAAATAAATGATTTAATTTTAAGGAAAACACCTTTTTCAATGATTATGATTGACATTGATAATTTTAAAAAGGTTAATGACAAGCATGGTCATTTAGTAGGTGATGATGTCTTACGATTTATCGCCTCCATCATGGATGACGTCTCTAGAAAAGAAGACCTATGCTATCGATACGGCGGGGAGGAATTTGCGATTCTTTTGAGGAATAAAGAAGTGGAGGATGCCTATGCACTGGCAGAGCGCCTGCGTCTCAAGCTGTCCTACACACCAAGCCCTGCCGGTTATCCAATCACGATCTCTCTTGGAATTTCCACCAGCCAAAAGGATGACAAATTCCCAGAGGACATTATCAAAAGAGCAGACAGCGCACTCTACCAATCCAAACGAGCTGGCAAAAATAAAACAACCATTTATGAATTTAGTTAGGAAGCAAGGGGACGGTTCTTTTGCTTCCTTTTTTTTGTGGATTATATTTGATGAAGCTTTACTGAAAACATAGAAAGAACTCTGCAGATTTTATCCGCAGAGTTCCTTTTGTTATACAGAGATATAATCTCACTATAGTTTTGAAAGTCTCATTTGACTATGCAGCTTTTCTTCCAGCTCTAGTCTGTTTCTTAAAAATACCAAATGGTTTTCCAACAGGTAAAACAACTTGGCCAAAGTGAGTATTCAAAACAGCTGCTGCCGAGCCGTAGAATGACAACAGCGCAATAAGCAATTCAGAAAAAGCGGCGAACATATGAGAAAATTCGTAGGCTATCTGGAATGAGCTTAAGGACAATCCTATAAATAAGCAGTCAATTAAAACGAAAATAAAGAACAATACTTTGTGTGTCTCCATGGCGCCAATCGTCATAAAGACGCTGAAGATTAAGTAGCCGATGAATGCAACACCAAGCTGCTTAGAGTCTGCATTTGCCAATAGGGTTTCGCCAAAAGCACCCATTTGAATTAACCAGGTTGCTCCGACACCAAACCAAAACAATCCGAATGCACTAAATGCCGTTGTTCCAAATACATTGTTATGCTTCGAATCTAACCAGCCTGCAATTAATTGTGCAAGGCCTCCCAAAAAGAATGCCCATGGGAGGATTAATGATGTACCTTCCGTTAAGCCTAATTTTTGTGATGATGCAACAAGCGTTACCATCGCTAAGCCAAAAAGCCCAAGTGCGGATGGATCTGCCACCGTGATTTTTACTGAGGTATGATTTTGATTATTCATGATGATGCCTAATTCCTCCTTAGTCATGTACCTTTCTAAAGATACAAAAATCCATCCTGTTTGTCGATAGAGTTAAATGGATTTTTGCGACTGAATTATGACAAAAACATGACTCTTAATATGTAGGAATATTTTAACCTGATCAGGAGGTTATTTGAGTAATGGACTATTTTTGTTTAGGTAAATAGCTGGAGCTATATCTATATCTGCTGTATTTGAATGCTTATGGTAGACAAAGCCATCTTTACCTACCGTTCTAGTCATGCTTATGCTGTAATAATAAGGCGTTCTTAACCAATACTCCTCTTTGTCACCAGATGTACGGTTTGTTTTAACTGTTGATATTTTATGATTGTATACATACTTTTTTAATTGCTCTACATCAAGTAAAAAAACCTTGTCGTAGGAATAATTAAAATACGCTCGATTATAATTTTGGTCAACATAAGGTACGATGCTTGTCCAATTAAATGGTCTGTCTCCGCCCATTTTTTGTTCCAAAAGATGATATGGCAGTATATTTTTTAGCTTTGTTTCATTAATCATTTCTTTTTCATTCTCGGAAAAACTGCTTAGGAAATCCTTGTTTAACCATCTTCTCAAGTCCGAGTTCTCCCAATAGTTTGATCCATAGTTGCTTTCATTTTGCGCAAGTGATTCATCGGATTTATCAAAAGCTTCCACATGAATCGTATCCTTTAACCACAAAAGGACCCCTTTTTCATCATTAATATCTATGACGGTCCATTCTAATGGTTTATTTTTGAACTGACCCATTGTGATCGTGTCACCAATTGATAGGGTATTATCAGATTTTGTGAATGATAGATTCAGCAATAGTGTAAGGATTAGTAAACCTGCGACACATCCGTAAACGTATTTATTACGAAGCTTTTTTAAAACTATTCGATCTAACAACCATAGCAGTCCTATTAAAATCATAAGATCAAAACAAATAGTAAAAAGAAACATGTGTTTCTGCAAATCCGCTTCCCCATTACCTACGATTGGAATAATAAATTGTCCAGCGGCTGTACATAACAACAGTAGATTGGCTGCTAGTTTAATAAGGAGTTGATAATCTTTATTTTTACTTCTAATAAATAGGAATAATTTATAACTTAGAACCGTTAAATAAACAAAGGAATATATCATAATAATATAAAAGGCAAATCCAACGGTTTTCTTTCGTAGGTTCTCCCATAGAGAAAACCTTTCCGTAAATAATAAGCTTTCCTCGGAGTCCTTCTTCTCGTAATTACTTAGATAGGAAGGTTTTAAAAAGACGCTATTGTCTGCAGACACCTCTAGCTTTTCAATGAATCGATTGGGATGTGTGACATAGAACTTAAGCACATCAACATAGGATGCCTTTTCATATACCTCTTTTGTTAATTCATCGCTGTAAACATCCACAAATCCAGTAGATCCATTTGTATCGTCCAGTATGCTATATTTTTCATTAATCCCCATATCCTTCAAATCTTGTTCAGGAGATGGTGAATCCTTTAGAACTCCATAAAAGATCGTGTTATAGTTATTTAATTTTTTCATCCATGTTGGAGCTTGTATGTACGATATGACAGAGAAAAGAAGGATGGTTGCCGCTCCACCTATAATTATGAGTCTTGATAGCTTCTCTTTACGAATAAAAAGAAACAAAAGACTAAATAAAGCAAGCAGTACCCCAACAGGTGTATTTGCCACCTTTGCACCCGTAAAAATAATACATGAAATGAAAAATAATAATAATGGGAGCTTCTTTTCCTCCCCATCATGGATCATCCATGAAACAAAGCCAACAATTAAGAAAAAGGAAACTAAAATAGCTGCCTCACCATAAAAGGAGTTAAAATAAACAAGATAGCCGATATCGCAAAACATAACTATAGTGAGCAATAGTTGAACAATCTTAAGCTGTGGTTTTTGAAAATTAGATTTTAGATTAAAAAGAAAAAGACCTAAGGAATAAAAGATTATATAGGTTAATCCGAGGATTCGAATATCAAAGACAGCGGTATCTTTATGAAAAACTAATTTGGCAAAGTAATTCCCCAGCATAGCAATTTTAATAAAAAAACTTTGTGTCGTTGAATAATCCGATTGGTTTTCAAGCTTAAGCGCAATGATGTTTTTTATGGACGTTAAAAAAGCTTGTTGATTATTTACGGTGGACAAATGAAAATCCTCTAATGCGTAATAAAACCGCGGAACGTTATCCATTATAAAGCCAAATGGCTGTATAACCCTCGAATAATCACCATTATCTGCAATCCCAATAAACGGCTTTGCCAAAAGTAATAAGGTTAAAAATATTAAGAAAACTAAGTACAGACTTAAATTATTGATTCTTTTTTTCATTTTTCTCTCCCTGAGACAAGGTGACAGTCTTGCCCCTAATTTTTATCATACATGTTATTATTTATCAATGCTCGTAACTAACTCTATACATAAAAACACTGGAGATCTACTCCAGTGTTTTTAATAGAAGGATTTTAACTGCACATTATTGTGTAACATTCATAGCGTTATAGATGGCTGCTGAGAAAGCGGCGCGTGTTGCTAATGCGTTTGCATTGTAGCTCTCTCCTGTGAACATTGTGGTTGTGTCAATATTGCTCATCGTTACAATTGCGTCATGTGCCCAAAAGTCAGGGCTAACATCAACAAAGGATCTTCCTGCCGCTGTGAAATTACTTGTTTGAAGGCTAAATGCACGTTCAACAATCACAGCCATTTCCGCTCTTGTCATATAAGCATCCGGACGGAAGGTACCATCAGGAAACCCTTTTAGGATGTTTAATTCCTTGGCTGCTGCAATATATTTAGCGTAATAGCTAGTTGTTGGAACATCCACGAAGGAATTTAGGCTCGCAGGCTCTTTATTAAAAACTCTTGTCACAATTGTTGCAGCCTGTGCACGAGTAATATTCGTTTCCGGTCGGAAGGTTCCATCTCCAAAACCATTAATAATTCCCTTTGAACTTAATGTTGAAATCGCAGTTGATGCAGGATTACTTGCAGCTACATCGTAATATTCGCCGGGTTGATACTGGATCACACGTGTTGCACCGTAATATTTTGGTCCCCAGTACGAGCTGCTTAATGAATCAATTTTGATACCCTTGCTGCTTGTCGCACTGATAAATTCGTTGTTTCCAATATACACTCCTGAATGAGTGATGCCCGCTTTATTATAAGTCTTCTCAAAAAATACTAAATCACCAGGTTGTAGGTCTGCTTTGGAAACCTTTGTTCCTGCGTTATATTGATCAGCAGATATTCTTGGTAAACCAATTCCGACCTTTTCAAAAACAAAACGAATGAACCCTGAGCAATCAAAGCCGCTTGGCGTAGTACCGCCATATTTATAAGGTACTCCTATGTATGATTTAGCGATGTTAATTACTTCTGCTTGCTTATTACTTGCGGCTGATACCGACTGAAAGGGAAGAATTCCTATTAATAGAACAATAATCAAGATGCGTGTAAGACGCTGCCCCATGCTGTCACCTCTTTAGATTTCTTGTAAAATTTTCTCTCAAATTATCAAATTATGTTTCAACTGTTTCAATAACTTTATTCTATCAGATTCAAAGAGATTTTTATTTTACTATTTCGTTACAACTCTCTATGAATATTTACAAAATTATAAATTCGGTTAATTTGATGATTGAAAAAGGCTTTAGGAAAGCGTTTTCTAATTTCTATCGTAGTTGCCGAATTAGGTGTGGTACATTCTTCCAGTAGCTCAGCACCATTCAAAACGGTAAATATGGGTTGTTTATAGTTACTAGAATGTGAGAAACATGATGGTATATGATGAAAAAAGCATTTATTTGAATTACGTTTTTAGTAGGAAAGCCTTCTATGATGAAGAATTATTAGTAGAAGGAAAGGCTTTGAAGAACTGGAGGAGCGCGATGTTAACATTTTACAATCCACAGGAAGTGACGATAAAGCAAATCAATCGCATTTGTCATGAAGCAGATGGTAAGCTGAGGTTATTTTTCCAAATTGCTCCAACGATTCAGACGCTTCTTGGGGAATCAGAGGAAATGGAAGTGCTTGGACGGGTTTATGATAATGGTTTGCTTATTTTTGATTCCTCCCAACTAATTAATCAACGTCCGAGTCAGGTAGAATTATTTGATCCATACGTCTCTCCTTTAGAGCAAAGACAGAAAATCCTTCATAATAAATTCAATGATTCTGCAATTATCCACAATAGATCCCTAATTTATTTTATTGAATCCATCGATTACCTCGATTTTTTCAAGGAAATTTCCAAGCTTCAACTTCTAGAAAAATATAGAGCTTTTATGTATTTTCAAAGTGCTGAAGTGCAAATAATAGAGCAGTTGGAGTTAGTTAAATCAGCTGTAAAAGAGCTGAAGGAAGGTGGGACAGTCACGGATTTAATTCAAATTGAGAAATAACATTTGAATCATATTACTGGTTCATTATTTAAAATAATATAAGAAAAGCCCTATAGTACCGCAGGGCTTTTCCTACTTATTCTATTGTAAAGAGACATTGGAACGTGTCATTACATATTCCAACAATATGTCAAACAATCTCTTATTTTAATACTATATCAAATGTATAGACCGTCTCATTTGCTGGTACAGCTTTATCTTTTAAAGATGCAGTGATTGACAATTTATTATCTTCAAGACCATCTAATTTAGCAAGTGCATTTAAGAAGGAATCATTTCCTTGAATTTCATCAAAAATAACTTGGAATTTGATAGCATCTATGATAACCTTCCTAGATTCTGCATCAACCTTATTCAATTCAGTAAAAATAGTCCTAAAATTAATCGCATTTATAATCTGAATTCGAGTATCTGGGTTAATATCCCTAGCGGCTTCAAAAAGTTCATTAAATTGTATAGAATCAATAACTTCACTTTTAGAGGTTGTACTAGTTTTATCAATCACTTCAAAAACGTCACTAAAATCAATTGCTGTATAAAGTTCTTCAACAAATGTTGAAGATTCAACGCTTTTATTTTTAATTGCGTTAGAAATGTCCGAAATAGTCTGATCATCAAGACTCTTGATACCACCAGTAACAAAATCATTCAGTGTTTCGGAAGTAATTATCCCATTATTCAAAAGAACCCACCCAACCTGTGGAGTAAGGATTCCCTGAAGATCTGTCTCGTTTGTGTTTACGTCATTTATTAACACCTTGAGAATATTTCCAAAATCGATCGCATTTAGCACTTGTTGTTTCTCTTCCGAACCAATTTGGGATTTATATACATTTAAAATAGATTCAAAATTAATTGCACTATATAAAGTTGGTTTCAAAGAACTATATTTAGACAGTTCTTCCGAAATTACTGGTAAATTCACAGCGTCAAAAAGAACAAAATGATCCATTAATGAGATTGAATTATAAAAGTCTGTAAAGTTAATTTTTGAGAAATCAATATCATCGACACTTAATTGTGAAAAATTAAGGTTAAGAATAGTATTTGGTACCTCTTCTTCCAGTGTGAATGTACCTAAACTTCCAATGTTCCCTACTTTAAGGGTTAGGTTGCTATCTTCAGAAACAGCTACTTGTGTATTGCTAGAGATTGGCCAATTGAAAGTGAAAGTTTTATTACTATCATTATATTCTGCAGAAGTAATACTTGATATCGTAGGTTTTACATTATCTTCATTCTCGTTGTCATTTCCACCTGGGGGTGTTGTTCCGCCACCCGGAGGCGTTGTTGTTCCGCCACCTGGTGTTTCAGGCTCTGTTGATGGTTTATCTGTAACATTTTCAATCTTATCCTTTACTTGATCATAATTACTAATGATATCTTCAACTTTTGCCCCTTCTGGAATAACTAGATTCGTAATGGAACCAGTAATATTTAACTTTACTGGAGCATCACCAGTTACAACAAGATTCGTAATGGTTGCAGCACCTGTAAGATTTAATGTTTTATTACTCTCCAAGACTAGTGATTCAACCTTGGCATTAAGCTCTAAGCTGCTAACGTTCTCTGAAACTGTTAGTTTCTGAATCGTAACAGAAGAATCAGCAGAAATTGTTGCGTTGCTTGTAACAACCATCTCACTAATAGAAGTGTTACCCTGTGGTTCAACACGTACATCTGGTTTATTTACTTCTACCTGCTTTAATTTGCCATTCTTAAATACAACTGTATTTGTGTCACCGCCATTAACAATCGTTTTACCGTTTACTTCTATATTATCTGAATAAAAATCGTGCTGTAGTTCTGTACCAATTTCAAGGTCACCTGAAATTTCAAGATTATTGATTGAGATATAGTCAGCGCTAATTTTAAAATTGCCATCAATAACAGCATTTCCGCCATCCAAAACTAAGTTCCCGCTAAATTCTTCCTCACCTGTTTTGCTAGCTTCACCGCTAGATATAATTTCCAAATAAGTGATTTTGTTGATTGTTTTATTATTAGCTTCAAAAGTAATAATGGCATTCTCCAAAATCTCTTTATTATCTTCGTTAAAAATACCCTTTAATTCATTTGAAAATGAATATTCTACTCCATTTATTGTTACAGCTGTATCTGTCACATTTTTGATTACTTGTGATAGGTTTTCAGATCTGTAGACTAGTGTTGCTGCTTCTCCACGAGTTAACAATCCTTCTGGAACAAAAGTGGTAGGCGTTCTTCCATTAGCAACTTCATTTTCAACTAATACTTCTACATAATTCGCGTACCATGCGTTCTTATCAACATCTGTAAAGGTGTTTTTAACATTTTGATTTTTATCTACTAAATCATATGCTTCCACAATGATTTTAGCCATTTCAGCACGTGTAATGGTAGAGTCTGGCTTAAAGCTTCGGTCACCATATCCACCCACAATATTAGCCCCCGCAAGAGCTGCTACATAGGGGTAATACCATGAACCCTCGGCAACATCTGTAAAATTAGGATTTATAACATTTTTTGTATCTAAGCCAATCGCTGCTGTAATCATTTTAGCAGCTTCTGCACGTGTTACATTTTTAAATGGCAAAAACGTTCCATCCGCATAGCCGTTAAGTACATTTTGTGCCGCTAATGCTTTAACCGGTTCGGTAAAGAACCAGCCATCTGCTACATCCGAAAAACTTACACCTGCAGCTTCTACATTTGCAGGAATAACTGAATTACCTGCAACAACTGCTGCAGATGCTACTACCGTTGTAGCTAAAAACTTTTTGTACGATCCTTGTTGATGATTCATTAATTAATCCTCCTCATTTATTTCATTGCAAATCAATTATGCTTTAAAAACGTTTTAATATCCTAATATTTGTTAAAAATAACATTAATATCTTAATAGATTATATCAAAAAACCGTTTAGTGCATATAGTTTCTATATTTTGAATTAGCTTAATTTTTCCGCTATATCAGTTTCTTATTACATGGCCTTATTAAAGCACAATTATAAACAGTGACAATTATTTTAACTTCACAGTTAATGATATATTTGCTGTAGTTCCATTGTTATTTTTCAAGGCACCAGTTACAGGTAGTGAATTGTCAAAATAGGACCTTAAAGTTGACATTAAAACTCCATCACCTTGTTTATCTACGCCCAAATCCGAAGGGCGAATAACAGCGATTGATTTGCCATTGACTGTAGTAAAGTTAATAGTTTTGACACCATCATACCCTAATAACTGAATTGATTTAACATCGCTGGTTGCTTCAAGTGTTACGTCAATAAACCTATCTGTATCTAAGAACCTACTCGCATCAAGACTATTATTTACAATTGAAGCACCTGGAATAGGAGCTCCGGATGCATTTTGCATTGTTAAAGTTGCACCAGTAATCTGAAGCGTTAAAGAACTGCTTGGAGGTACAGCTGCTCCGCCACCGCCACCTCCGCCAGCCGGTGGTGTTACAGGAACTTCAGCCACTCCACCATTTATATTTGTTATTTTGTCTTCCACTTGGTTAATGTTACTGATAACACTCTCTACTGTTTTACCCTGTGGAACAAATAAATTCTCAATAGATCCCGTAATATCTAACGTGATGGAATCACCGTTTGGATACAAATTAGAGATTTCAGCTTGTCCCTTAAGCAACAAAGCCTTATTGTTCTCTAAATAAAGGCTTTCTACTTCTGCATTAAGCTCAAGAGCCGTTACATTTTCTTTTACTGATAATTTATTAATTGTAGACGTAGCATCAGCTGAAATATTAGCATTGTTAGTTACGTTTAGCTCTTTAATCGATGTATTTCCTTTAGATTCTACATGAACATTCAGTTTATTTATTTCAACATTGTTTAATTTTCCACTTTTAAATACAACGGTATTTGTGTCCCCGCCGTTAACGATTGTTTTGCCCTGCACTTCAAGGTTGTTTGAATAAAAGTCATTCTGGAGCTCCGTTCCTATTTCAAAATCACCTGTTACAATTAGGTTATTTACAGTAACATAGTTGGAGCTTATTTTCAGATCACCATTAATTGTACTATTTCCACCATCAAGGACTACATTACCGCTAAACTCTGCTTCACCAGATTTGCTAGCCGCACCGCTTGAAGTAATGTCTAAAGATGTTATTTTTGTAATCGTTCTATCAGCTTTTTCAAATTTAATCTTCGCATTCTCTAAAATCTCACTATTATTCTTGTTTAAAATACCTTTTAGCTTACTATCAATCTCGTATTCTATTCCGTTAATCGTAATAGTAGTATCGGTCACTGCCTTTATAGTAGAAGATAGGTTTTCCGTTCTATAAACAAATGTTGCTGCTTCTCCTCTTGTTAACAAACCATTTGGATCAAAGGTAGTAGGTGTTCTACCGTTTGTAATTTCCTTATGTATCAAGCCAGCAATATAGCCTGCATACCATGAGTTCTCTTCTACATCTGTAAATTTACCTTTGCTGCTTGGTAATTTATCAAGAGAATCGTAAGCTTCCACAAGAATTTTGGCCATTTCTGCGCGTGTAATCTCAGCATCAGGCTTGAAGCTCTGATCGCCGTACCCACCGATAATTTTTGCGTTTGAAAGCGCGGCTACTGAAGGGTAATACCATGCTCCTTTACTAACATCTGTGAAATTGGGGTTTATTACATTTGTCGTATCTATCCCAATGGCTTCTGCAATTATTTTTGCAACTTCTGCACGAGTAATTTTATTACCCGGTTTAAACGTCCCGTCAGAGTATCCATTTAGTACCTGATTTCCTGTTAACACGTTGACTGCTTCATAATAAAACTCCTGTTCCACAACGTCCTTGAATTTTTTACCTGAAGCCTCTACATTTCCTAAAGGTATTAATGGAGTTACAATCAAGGTCGTAGCTGTAACGGCTGCTGCGAGTAATTTACTGATGGTTTTAGATTGCTGAATCAAAATAATGCTCTCCCTCTTAAGTTTATTCTAGTTTTCTATAATACATAATACCTTAAAATGGCAACGGGGTATAGCTAATTCCAACGGCTTATTTATTTTACATAAATTTACATAATGTGCTTTATAGGATACAAGCAATCTATAAATTGGCACCCAAATCGGGTGCCAGGCACCATCCAAAATTCGGAAAATATTCACATCCCCCAAAAAAGGGAGCGCCTTTGAAATTTATTCCAAAGTACACTCCCTTATTAATACTATAGTAGTTTAGTAGAGTAAAATAGAAAAGATTTTGTCTCAAAAGCTACCCTTTTTCTAATACATATTTGGATTTTTCTCATATACTTCCTTTGCAAGTCTAAATATGGAGACTGCCAGTTGGGCATTGGTTACTTCTTGATCCGGGTTGAAGCTGCTACCGCTTCCTTTCAGGATACCGTATGACTGCGCAAGAGCAACATAGCCTTTATTTTTTTCTTTTACTTTGTCTGCATCAGCAAAGTCTAGTTTGTAGATGCTACTATTTTTCGCTGCCTTCTCCATCCCTAGTGCACGAATATACCAAACTGCAAGTTCCTCTCTTGTGATTACAGCGTCAGGATCGAAGGTTTCCGTTCCAGGATCAAGGATTCCCATTGCAATAGCACGTTCAATGTATGCATAGAGAGGGTGTTCCGGTCCAATATTATCAAAGGATTGCGCCGCACTTTCATTCTCCTCATCGTAGATGCTGTAGATAGGTGTCAGTGACTTCATCATGATTTCCATTGTTTCACCCTTCGTAATCGGCGCATCCCCATTAAATGCTGCTGGATCATCAACTGTGAGAATTCCTGTCTGAATCAAATAATTCAGTTCCTTTTCAGCCCAAGGGTGGGAAACCTGCTTACTGATATCTTCCGTATTAGTGCTATTCCACTCACCTGTATGAGCATCTATATAACTATAAATTCTATTATTATAGATAGGAACATAGACAAGATTGTAGTGGTTATCCGTGCTATTTTCTTCATTTATATAGCGAAGGTCAAGACTTAATCCTTCGTTGAACTTGGCTGAAGCCTCATCTACTGACTTTATACCTTCCTTCGAAGGCCAGTTTTCAATCGAAAGCTTGTCAGCACTTAAATTTACTAGAGAACCATCCTTAGAAATGGCTACAGAAATCTGGTCCCCATCCACACTGATTCCATCCACTACCCGAGGGAACATGAAATAATAGACTCCTTCTTCATCCATAAAGCTTTTATCTAACGGCATGGAATAATCATGAAGATAAGAAGGCACATATTCCTTCAAAAATTGGACTGCTTTGTCCTGGGCTTCAGCTTTTGAAATGGAGGTCCCGCTTTCATTCTTTTCGCCCAATTCGCTTAGGAGATCACGTTTTACATCATAGTATTGGATGACTTCCCCTGTTTGTTTATCCAGTATCAGCTCAGACCCGTAGCCTCCGCCATCTTCTGTTTCATACATATATTGAATGCTAATGACCTCTTGTCCAAAATAATTTTCCATTTCTTGAACTGATTCAATAATCAACTTTACTTTTTCTGAATCTATTGCAAGCAGCTGTTCGGCAAATGTCTTTGCTTTTTCCAATGAAAATTCCGGGTCACGCGGCGTCAGCTTATCCTGTGTAATCAATTGGATTCCGTTGTCTCCCGGTAATTCCGCAGAAAAACCGTCTGTTGTCTGCCACTGACCAGTGAGAGCGTGAATTCCCTGAACACTTCCGTCTTGCTGGTAGACAAGCGTTACATAAGGCTCACCTGTTTGTAAATTAAAATCAACCTTGTATCGTAAATCAACCGCAGAATTAGCTTTTATTTTCGTTAATATTTCTTCTTTTGGCAAAACCTTCGCTACGTCGTCAAAGGTCTGCTTGTCATCCTTTATGTAATTACGGAAAAACTCCACTACCTCGCCATTGCCGAGTACAGTGATTTGAATCGTCTGATCTGAAACAGGTATTTTTTCTTCTGTACGGACAAATGAAAATGTATAACGAATCGGTTCAACTAACGTTTGAGCAGTCGGAAAATAATCATTGACCGTATCCAATTGATATTCACCATTTTTTGAGAAGTTTTTCAAAAAGGCTGTTGCCGTTTCTTGAGCCTGATCCTTTGTCACCTTGGTCGGGAAAAGGGCATCTGATGCGTCGCCCGGCTGATAATAGAAGTATTCAATCTGCAAATCCTCCCCAACAAACCCAAAGCTGCCATAGAATTGCTTCCCTTTTACTTCCTTAAAAAAACTCAAATCATAGCGAATTGTGTCATTTTCCGGGAAATAATGTCCACTTGACATCTCAAAATCCTTTTCCTTTAAAAAATCAAACTTACCTGGGAATAAGGTCTTAACTCTCTGAACTAAATCAGATTTAGTTACCTCTGAATCTACCTCTGCAATGCGGATTTGAATTTGCTCCTGCTGTTCATTCACAAGTGGTGCAGCACCTACAGATGGAGAAAGAATACCGAAGGACAGGAAAGTTGACAAGGAAATTACGCCTAGCTTTTTGTAGTTATTCGACATAGGAACCTCCAATTTTTTTCTATATTGTAATTATATGTAAAATTTTAGGATTCTGATAGATTCCTTGTCCCTAAGTGAATGAAAAAAGTCTATGAGAAACAGGTTATGTTCACTGCTTTGTCAATTATTGGGGTATTATGAGGCGGACACGATATATCCATGTTTCTACAGTTCAAAAAAAAGCGCTGAACAGAGGAATATATCTCTTTACCACGTCACTACTATTTAACCTTGTCATATTTATTTCCAAGCCTCGTTGCCCAGCTCTCACACCAGAAACGTTCATAAGGAGGTAAGGAATGTCCTTTTGCTCTTAGGTGGTTTCGATAATGGTATCTGATTGCGGATGGAATTGTGACGATAAATGGCATAAGTGGTCCTAACATGAGGTTTTGAAAGCTATGCCCATATTCATGGGCTTTTAATTGGGTGCTGGCATTTTTCTGAACAAAGAAAAACCCATCGAAGTTTACTCCGCCCCAGTTCTTTCCGGTCTCACAATAGATGGCATATCCAAATCTTTGCGGCCTGCAGCCACTGATTAGTAGAACAAGCGCAATTGCAGCTCCTATAACATTTAAAGGTAGGCCCCAGGTTAGTTGTACGAACCAGTATAGAATTGTACGCATATTTTGGATTCCTTTCCTGAATAAATTAGCGTTACAAAAGCTATTATTAATTCATTACACGCAAGACAAGCTAGGAAAACAGCGAATAAAGATTCATAAGTATTTTGGAATACTCTCTTTTAAACATAGCTAAGCCGATTGGCCATATAAAAACCAGTCGGCTTTATTAAGCAATTTAGGAATTTGAAGTATTTCAACGTGAGGATCATAGAGGTCTTATAATTGAAGGTGTGACTTTAGTTTTACGATGTCTCTTTCATTTCTTACAGCTTTTTCCCACACATGGTCTTGGTCGGCTTGTATTTCCTTAAGTTTTGCCATAATTTCTTCACGCATTGAGTTTTGAGATTCCTCGACTTTGTCTAATCTGGCTTCCATTTTGTCTAATCTGGCTTCTATGTTATCTAGCCTTGATTCAATATTATCTAGTCTTGATTCAATATTATCTAGTCTGACTTCCATATTATTCTGTTTATCATTTAAGTTACCAACCATAGTGATTAAGGTAGAAAGCATTTCCTCAATTTTATCTAATCGATTCGTGTCCATTTTTTCACCTCCTTTTCTGTACCATTATATCTTATTTTTTTACCTCTGAATACTAGGGAAAAAACTTAGGACAGAGGAGTATCCTCTGTCCGCCTAGGAAAGGAAGCAGGAGAACCGTCCCTCCGCTTCATTCTTTTGTTCTTCCTGCTTCTTTTAATGCCTTTTTTAGGAGTATTTCGATTTGGGAGTTGACGCTTCGCAGTTCATCACTTGCCCATTTCTCTAGTTCGTCGTATGTTTTTTGGTCGATGCGAAGCAAAAACCGTTTTTTCTCAGCCACTTAAATCACAACCTTAGTAGATGGTTCCTGTATTAATAATCGGCTGATTTCCTTTTTCTGATACTAACGCCACCATCAAATTATTCACCATTTGTGCCTTTTTCTCTTCATCCAGCTCCACAATCTGTTCATTGCTCAGCTGCTCGATAGCTGATTTTACCATGGATACCGCCCCATCGACAATTACCTTTCTTGCAGCAAGAACCGCTTTGGCCTGTTGTCTTTGCAGCATCGAATGAGCAATCTCACTTGAATAGGCTAAATGCATAATTCTTGCTTCGATGATTTCAACGCCCGCAACCTGAAACCTACTTTGTAAATCTTTCGTCAGTTCATCTCCGACTTCGTCTGAATGCTGTCTTAGTGAGATCTCATAGTCATTGTTGAAATTATCATATGGGTATTGGCTGGCAATATGACGCAAGCCTGTTTCACTTTGGGTATGAACAAACTCCTTGTAATCCTCTACATCAAACACCGCTTTTGCTGAATCGAACACCTTATAAACAACGACCGCTGCAATTTCAATTGGGTTACCTTCGAGGTCATTTACCTTCAAACGATCACTGTTGAAGTTGATAACACGTAACGAAACATTATTTCTTGAGGTAAAAGGAACCGTGAACCAAAAACCTTCTTTTTTAATAACGCCTAAGTAATTACCAAATAACGTAAACACCTTCGACTGATTCGGCTGGATAATGGTAAAACCAGTTAGAGTAACAAGTAACGCTAATAAGAGAACGACTCCTAATACAAATGCAACCGGACTAACAGATAATACAAAGGATCTAGCCGAGAGCACGAGACCGACAATCAACACCAGAACGATTAACAATCCCACAAACCCATTCCATTTAAACATCTCTTTTTCTTTCATTCTAATCACTCCTCGTGATATTTCCTTGATACTAATATGATATCACTTTGATATGAAAATGTGAAGGGATTTGGGTGCCTTATTTTCATTGGGACAATGGGACTTGTCAGAAAGTGGGCTGCTTCTGACAGAAATGAGCTCTATAAGTAAAAATCTATCAGAAGGTACTCATGGTTCTGACAGAGCTTGGCTTTATTAACTATATTCTGTCTGAAGATGCCCTGGTTCTGACAGAGCTAGTCTATATAAAGGTAGCGTCAAGAAATTTGTGCATTTGTTTTATATGTTCCACTCGAAGCTGTCATATGAGAATCCGGTTCTAACTGCACTTTTAAACTAAAAAATACATATTTGTCACTTCAAACGATTTTCGTTAGTCCACAGCATCCATCTCCTCCCCATCATTTGATAGCAACAGCCATTTCCCCTATAGTTAAAAATAGGAGGAGATTTGACATGAAAACATTCGAGCTAAAATCCGGAACAAAAGTAATGATTGATGAAACTAAGATCGTCATTGAACGAACAGGTGGAAAAAGTGCTGTTAAAGGATTATTTGCCGGACGAACAATGGGACAAATGTCCATCAAAACATCGGCATTAACGGGTTTAATTTTCTTTGCAGATTATCTCGTCATTTGTGCATCCGGCCTCCCCGTACCGAATGACTTCAAACTAACAAGCACTGGCGAAGTGAAGCAATATCCGAACTGTATCGTCGGAAAAGAGCAGGAGCTTGAGGAGCTATACCAATACCTAAACGGTTTTATCAAATAATTAAGATGGCTGGTCCTATAACCTGATATAATGTAATTGTTAAAATCAGGACGAAAAGGAGAACTATCATACAGTGAAGATAGGACCGCGCGTTATTAAAACAGGAATCGCTGTTACACTGGCTTTATATATTTGTTCATTATTAAAACTGGAATCTGCTGTATTTGCCGGCATGGCGGCTATTTTTACACTCCAGCCCTCCATTTACCGAACATGGAAGCAAGTTAGGGATCAGGTACAAACGAATATTCTGGGTGCTCTGTTTGCCCTGATTGGGTTATATTTTCTCGGTAACGATCCATTTTCCATCGGACTCGTCATGGTTATAGTGATTGGCCTGTCCGTCAAATTAAAGATGGCGGAAACCATTTCTCTTACATTAGTGACTGTCCTTGCCGTGATGAGCGCTCCTGGTAATGAGGACTTGATGTTTGCCTTACAGCGTTTTGCGCTGACCTTTATTGGAATGGCATCAGCCTTGGTAGTGAATATCTTCATTTCACCGCCTAATTTTAAGAAAATATATATCGAAAAGGTAAACAGTGTTTTTCAAAAGTTGTCGATTCTAATGAGAACGGCTATCTCAGACGAAATGACAGAGAAATCGTTCCATGAGCAGATGAGGCAGCTAGAAAAGGATATTTTAAAGCTAGAAGAGCAGTATCGCTTATTTGATGAAGAACGCGAAAAAATGGCCAAGCTCAATCAGCTGGACCTGCGTGAAATCGTCGTGTTCAGGCAAATGTTTAAGTCGCTGCAACAGGGATTTATTGTGCTAGAAGATATTGATTCTTTTTATTTTAAAAGTCAGCCGACGGTCGAAGATAACCAATTATTTGACCAGCAACTTGAGCTGTTAATCAAATATCATGAGCTCTTTTTATTAAAATACGACGGGATTATTAAGATGGACGACCCAAGGCAGGATGAGGACCGACTGAAGGAAACGACAGCATTTTTGGAAAAGGTAATTGCTGCTTATCAGGAGCATCAAAAAATCCAGCTCACCATCATCGGCTCTTCCATCTATAATTATGCTTACCAAATTGACCGGTTGGACCAACTGGTAGAACAGTTTATGGGTTATAAGGAAAGAGCAAATGAAGCTCCTAAACTCAAAAAAGCGTAAACGTTGAAATTCAGAGAATCGTTAGTCCAGATATAGGAAAAGCCCTGGAGTTGTAATCACACTTCAGGGCTTTCCTTTTTATCCTTTTAGAATTTGGAAGCAGAAGAACCGTCCCCCCGCTTCCATTCATGTTAAATGATTCTTCTTCATATTATAGATAAAAGACACGAGACCTATTGATGTGTTTTGGTTCTTTTGCTTTCTTGGCTTTTATGTTATGACTAGTTTTCTGTTCTTTTTTAGATGTTAAGTTGATACTAGGGGTGGGGGTCTATGAGTTGGTTTGGCAGCAGCAATCAATCATTCAAGTTTGAGATGTTTTCCCGGAGCCATTATATTGTATTAGCTATCTTTCTTGTAATTACCCTTGTTATTTTCCTAAAGAGAAAAAAATGGAAGACGGAGGTCTGGAGGAAGATTGAAGTTGGAGTGGCCATTTCATTGGTTTTATTCGAGATTACCTATCATGTATGGATGTATGTAAATGGTGTCTGGAAACTGAGTCGTTCCCTTCCGCTCGAACTATGCAATATCAGCCTCATTTTGTGTGTAATCTTACTATTAACTAAGAAAAAAATAGTATTCGAGATTTTATTTTTCACCGCATTATTAGGTGCTTCACAGGCTATCTTCACACCGGCCTTATCCTATGATTTTCCACACTTTCGCTTTTTTCATTTCTTCTATGCGCACATCATGGTCGTCTGGGTAACCTTATATTTTACGTGGGTAAAAGAATACCGCCCAACCTTCCGTTCCGTTATTAAACTCATCGTCTTTATCAATTTGCTGTTACCTGTGATTTTACTTGTAAATAAGTGGACACACGGAAACTACTGGTTTTTACGTCACAAGCCTGAAGGACCAAGTCTGTTTGATGTTCTGGGTCCCTATCCTTGGTATATTTTCTCGATGGAGGGGCTGCTGGTTGGGTTAAGCTTAGTCACGTGGCTTATTTTTCGGAAGCGGAAGAGAAGCCTTCATCAGGATGGAGCGCGGTACCCGGCTGTGTGATATATCCCTTTACAATCATAATGCTAAGTTTCTTATATTTTTCATCATTTAAAATCAGACTCTGTAGATAAAATGATCCACAGAGTCTTTGATTTTAAAAGTTGTAAATAGATGAAGAGCCAATGAACCCGTCCCTCTGGTTCCCTTAATTACTAATTCTCTGGATGGTGCCTGACATCTTTCTTGCTTAATGAACCCGTCTCTCGGAAGCAGAAGGACCGTCCCTCTGCTTCATTTTGGCAAGCATACCTCTTGCTTTAATAATGATTCAAACGTTTTTATGTCTACTGGTTTACTATAAAGGTAGCCTTGGATTTCATCGCAGTTTACATGGTTTAGTAGGTTTAATTGTTCAAGAGTTTCTACACCTTCTGCTACGGTATTAATGTTTAATTTCTTTGCTAGTTGAATGATCATGGATACTATTAATGCGCTTTCGGATTCATGTGGGAGACCTTTTATGAAGGATTTATCAATCTTTATTGTATTGGCTTTTAAGTTTTTTAAATAGCTTAATGATGCATACCCTGTCCCGAAGTCATCAATTGCTGTGCTTACGCCTAGCTCTTTCAGCTGTTCCATTCTTGATGACACCATGATTTCATCTTTAATTAATGCAGATTCTGTTAATTCAATTTCCAACCATTTTGGCTCAAGACCTGTGTTTTTTAAAATCTGCTCTACCTTATGAATCATATCCATTTGCATGAACTGGATCACTGAAAAATTAACTGAAATTCTTATAGGGGGAAATCCTTGGTCCTGCCATTGTTTGTTTTGGCGGCACGCCTCCAGCAGCCCCATTTCACCTAAAGAGGTAATGAACCCATCTTCTTCCGCTAATGGAATAAATTCATACGGGGAAACCACGCCTAATTCTGGATGGTTCCATCTCATTAATGCTTCTGCTCCAATGATTTTGTTTGTTTTTGTTTCGATTTTAGGCTGGTATACTAAAAAGAATTCCTTTCGTTCGAGAGCCTCTTGTAAGCCATTTTTCAAAATAAATTGTTTATAAATTCTTTCGCTTTTCTTTGTCAGGAATAATTGATAATTGCTTTCTCCCTTGCCTTTTGATTGCTGCAAGGCAAAGTATGTTTTTTTCATGAGAGGATGCGTGCTTTCCCCACTATCAGGAAAAATACTTAAGCCCGCACTTGCTGTAAGAAATAGCTCATATTCATCAATGCAAAATGATTGCTTGAATAGGTTAATGATTTCATTGGCAATTGCTTTAATATATTGTTCTTCAAAGAGATTGGGGAATATCACAGCAAATTCATCCCCATCGATTCGAAAGAGCCTTCCCTTTTTCTGTACCAACCCATTTAAACAACGGGAAACCTCTTGAAGTAATTTATCACCTAATGCTGTTCCAATAGAATCATTTACATGCTTAAGACCATGTAATTCAATAATCATTAGAGTAAACTTTGTTTTCCATTCTCTTGCAAGCTTAATTTCCTGGTCTAATTGATTTTCAAATAGCTTCCGATTAGGTAAATCGGTAAGCTGATCATAGAAAGCTAACTTGTATATTTCACTTTCCGTTTTCTTTCTTTTCGTAATATCTGACCGTATCGAAATATATTGATAGGATTTTCTGTTTTTATCTAAAATAGGAACAATGATGGCATCTCCCCACCATAAAGTTCCATCCTTGCACTTGTTACAGACTTCCCCTTTCCACATCTTCCCTGTGGAAATCGTTGACCACATCTCCTGAAACAACTCTTCAGAATGATAGCTTGATTTGATAATCCGGTGGTTTTGCCCAATTAAGTCTCTCTTTTCAAACTTTGAAATCTCACAAAACTTATCGTTTACATAAAGAATAATGCCTTTACTATCAGTTATAGAAACAGTCGTTGAATCATCCAATGCCTGAAATAGACTTTCTATCTCTTTCTGTGAAAATTGACTTTCATATGGCTTGTGCCTAGTCGTATCTATTAATTCAAGGATTACCTTTGAATCACTTTGTTTGGTAAGCGATAGAATTTGTATGTCCACAACGCTATTGTCTTTTCTCAATCCTCTCATTTGATGCTGATGGTCGAATGATTGTTTAGTATGTTTTAACATTCCTTCTTTTAAAATGAGCTCGGCATCCTCTCGAACAAATAGTTCGTACAAATGCTTGAATTGAAGTTCTTCCATTGTATAACCAAACATCGTTTGAAAATGTGCGTTCGCATATAAGGAGTGACCGTTCACATCAAACACACATATTCCTATCGTTAATTGATCGATTAGACCCTTTAGATCAACCTCTTTCGTGAACCTTTCAGATAATGTAGGTTCGTTATACATGATCTCTTCTCCCTTTAATAATTTTATAGAATGCTAATCACTTTGAAGACTAAGTTGTTCAAGCATGAATGAGAATAAACTAACAGAATATTTCCCAATAAAAATAAACCACCAAAAAAGGTGGTTTTCTCCTATGACCAACTTTTTCTTTTTCGGCAGCTTGGCGACCGTAGTGAGAATACCTTAGGCCCATAGCTTTGCGTCCCTACCTTTCAATAGGTTTGCTATTATCGGAAGATTTTAGGTTTATTCTTTCTAAAAAAGGAATTTCAAGTGTTCAGTCACTCAGCAGCTAACATTAGGGAAAGCCCTGTAAGAAAGGTCATTTCAGGAGGCTAACCCTATGTTTTTTTCAAAAACTTCTTTATTTATCTAATTCCTTAATAGGTAAATTTAGAAACGAGTCCATTTAATTCTTCGGCCATAGTCGAAAGTGACCTTGAAGAAGTGGAAATCTCCTCCATCGCAGCCAATTGTTCTTCAGTTGAGGCTGCTACCTCTTCTGACGTTGCTGCGTTTTCTTGAGCAATAGCTGTTAGTTCATTTGTGATAGCCGTAACCTCTTGGATAGCAGCTGTCACTTGTTGGGCTGCCGTGGATACCCCCTCCATTTGCGGAGTCATTTCTTTAGTGGAAGAAACGATTTTATTAAATTTATCGATTGCATCATTTGAGATGGTTACTCCATGCTGAACATCTTCCATGACACGAGCCATTATCGTGACGGAGCTGTCCGTATCGCTTTGCATTCTTTCGATAATAGTATAGATTTCCTTCGCTGATTGCTGAGATTGCTCTGCAAGTTTCCGTACTTCCTCAGCTACAACGGAAAATCCTTTGCCATGGTCGCCTGCACGTGCTGCCTCAATGGCTGCATTTAAGGCAAGAAGATTCGTTTGATCTGCTATGCCAGTAATCACGGCCAAAATCGAATTAACTTCCTTCGATCGTTCATTTAATAGCTTGATGACTTTATTTGACTCTGTGACAGATTCATAAATCGATTGCATTTGAGAAACGGTATCTTGTACCGCTTTACCCCCATCCTCTGCATATTGCATAGTATGATGGGAAAGCGCTGTTACTTTAGTAGAATTATCTGCAATTCGGACTACACCTTCTGTAACCTTATCAAGGGATAGAGCGTTTTCTTCCATCTTTCGTGTTTGTTTTTCAGCGCTGCTTGCTACTTCTTGAATAGCCAGAGTCACCTGTTCGGTGGCAGAACTTGTCTGCATAGCATTCGTTGACAATTCCTCTGATGCATCCGCAACGTGTTTGGCGCTTTTTTCCATTCCTTGAACAAGACTTCGAAGGCTGTCCTGCATTTCATTAAATGCCAATCCTAACTGCCCAATCTCATCGTGCGACTTGATTTCAATTGGTTCTGTAAGATCTCCCTGACTAATTTGAATAGCCTTTTCCTTAATCTCATTAAGCGGTTTAATAATCGATTTTATAATAAAGAAAACAGCTAAAGAACCAATTACGACAGAGAGCAGCATGACGATTAAGGTTTTTTGAAGGATAGAGGCAGCACGTGAACTAATCTCTGCTGTAACAAGGTTGCCACCTAATTTCCAGCCTGTTAATTTATTGGTCATAAAGCTCATGATTTTCCGTTCACCGTTGTATTCGTATTTTATTTCCCCTTTATCCTTTTCGTACATTTTACTGTAAAAGTTACCGCTTGCTTCACTTCCTGCAGCATTTTCTGGGTGAGATATGTAATTCTGATTTTCATCTAATAGTAATGCGTACCCGCCGTCGCCTACCTTGACTTGGTTTGTTAGCTTTTGTAAGTACGCTAAATCGATATCGACAGCCATGACTCCTTTTCCGTCTTTGGTTGTTTGAGAGATGGCCACAACCATGCTATCTGTGCTGACTGAAACATATGGGTCCGAAATAACGGCTTCTCCGTTCTTCTCTTTGGCCTCTTTATACCAAGGACGTTCCCTTGCATCAAAATCAGCACTCACTTCAACATTTGGTTCTTGAATAAATACCCCCTCATCATTTGCTACATAAATGGTTGCAACTTCAGGGTGATTTTGAAAATATAGGTCAAATTGTTTCCGTAGTTCTCTCACATTGTTCTCGTCATTTAAATCGGAGGGAATATTTTGAGCATAATAATCGACGTTTTGAATTTTTGATTCAATTTCATTGTTTATCGAGGAATCTAATAAGTTTAAATTTTGGTTAATACCCGCCAGGACTTCCTGTTCAACCGTATCTTTTGCGGTTAAATATGATAAGGTACCTACAATGACAATGGGAATAATTAAAATGAGGGCAAAAGCTAAAATTAATTTTGTTCGAATATGACTGAGTCTAGTATCTCTAATTCTATTAAACTGTCTTTTCACAAGGTCAACCTCTTTTATTAGTAAGTTTAGACTTTCACAATTAGTTTTGGCTTTATGTCTATATAGCATTTGTTAACCGCTTCATCCATGAACGCATTCTATTATTAACGCCCTCTCCTTTTCAAAAAAATTTATGAATACTACTGCATTGAACCCTACCTTCTCATACCACGTTGGTATCGTTTTCAAATGGTTTTACATACGTTCTGTTTTACCCATTTATAGTGTTTAATCTATATATTTTCTAATTTATAACAATTAAATATTATAGGTTAAAGGGCCTATATATCATACGACTTTTGTCACTCAGGGTGCCACTCAGGGTGCCAGGCACCATCCAGGGAAATGGAAATTCAGATCTCTGATTCAACATATTGACAGTATTGTGATGCGGTTTTATTAATTTGCGGATAAAGGCTTGATGGGAGATCGTGTATGTTAATAAAGGAATAAGGGGGAGGTGTACTAGTTTTATAGTATTGATAGCTGCAATATGGATAGTCTTCCATCTTCATGGCCATCGGCATATATGTACTAATAGGGTTACGATGAATATATCTGCTGACTTTTAGAAGGTTTTGAGGGGTAAGTACCGGAGAACTATTAAATCGTTGTTGAAATACGTGGCCTATATGATGATATTTACGATTATAATAATCCGTATAACGTTTGTTAAATATGCACATGACTTTTGATATCGACGCGCTCTCGGATTTTAGTAAAAAATGATAATGATTTGTCAATATGCAGAATACGCTTATTGAAATTGGATATTCAATGTGGATCATATCTAATAGACGAAAAACCTCCGTCATATCAATCTCATCATGAAAAATATTTTGCCGGTTATTCCCGCGTGAGTATATGTGATGATATACATGAGGTATCCAAACTCTTCTCTTTCTTCCCATTTTATTCTCCTTTTTATTATGTCTTTAGAAGGATTCCATTTTCCTAATATTGAATCATATTGAGTGTGTGAATTCTCCTACAATTACAGTATATAGCACGACACTGTCTTATCATAATAAATTCTCGTTATATCTGCTTATTTTCTCAATAAATTAATGGAATCTGCGACCTATTAAAAAAAGGGAAATGCGCCTATGAATAGGAGCATTTCCCTTTTTTGTGGAAACAGAATTTTTCAGGACATTCAATGAAAAAGTTAAATTAATTACCAATTCTCTGGATGGTGCCTAGTATAGTAAATAGAAGTATAAAACAAAGAAAGACCACCGTTTTCATTGTAAAATAGAAGTACCTACCACA
>NZ_JBHZRC010000004.1:0-341214 GCF_043641075.1 Niallia oryzisoli
GCTGGGACAAATCCCATTGTGAAGCAGTCTGGAGACCGTAAACCCTCCCACTATCAAATTTCAAGACAAGGAAGAAAACCCTTCAGGAATATCGTGTATCAAATTGGTAAGTCATTGGCTGTTAATAATCCGGAAATGCACAAAAGATATGTGGAGTTAATTGAACGTGGGAAATATTCAGGTCAGGCCTATATCGCCTTAGGAAATCGAATGATTCGACTTGCGTTCTCCATGATTAAACATAGAACTTTATACCGTACGAATAAAGAAAATTATGTATTAATCGATGAAATAACCAAGAAATTGCATAAACCAAATGCAAAGATGTTTTTTGAACGATTTGTTATGTAACATCCAGTTAAAAGATCAAATTCAAACCTGTTTAAATCCATGCATGTAGGGTTTTTGAAACTGATATTTAAGCTAAAATGGAGCCTCTCTAGGACGTTAGATTACATTGGAGAACCGTGCCTGAGGCTTATAAGACCTCGTGTGCCAGCGTTATGGATCTTGTCCTATAAGTACGAATAATACATGAAAGATTCCGAGTTTATATAACTAGGCTGTAACCTCTGTAGGATGGAAAAGCAAGGTCCTTTCACGTTCTAGAGAAGCTCTATAATAAATTCTGTGGTAGTTGAACCCTTCCAAAAAAAAGGATATGGAAGGGCTATGCTTAAGGTCGGTCTCTTTTACCTAAAAAATGGTGTTTGACTTATTTGCCATTATACGCTGGAACGGAAATCAACAACTACGTTTAACAAAGCCTTAATAATTAAAAGGCACAATCCAAAATAAGGATTGTGCCTTTTAACGTTTCAATGTAAATTAAAAACAGACCCAATACTGAGCCTGTTATGTATCATACGATTATTATGCTTTTTGTACGTTAGCAGCTTGCGGTCCACGCTGACCTTGTTCTACGTCGAACGTTACACTTTGACCTTCGTCTAAAGATTTGAACCCTTCGCCTTGGATAGCTGAGAAGTGTACGAATACATCATCTGCACCCTCACGCTCGATAAATCCAAAACCTTTTTCTGCATTAAACCATTTAACTTTACCGTGTTCCATTTTTGTTGCCTCCTATTGCGTTTCATACACATATTATGACTATCCTTGCTCAAGTTTTAGACGAAAAGCATTTTGACACTCATCCATTCCATTACAATGAACAAAAATAATTCTATCCCATCATAGCAGTACGTTTAAGCGAAAGCAAATAAACGATGGGAAAATTTGGATTTATTTATAAAAAACCTTATCTATATTGTATTTTGCATGCAATTTATTGATGATATAGGTTTCATAAATCTCTCGCTCCATTGGATCCTCTACTTCGCAAATCTCAATTCGATATACCTCATCTCTATGAAGCTTAATCGGAGAGACATTGTCTTCGAAATGCTTTTTAATCCGCTGTCTTAGTTTTCTTGCTTTTCCAACGAAAAGAAGCTCATCATTAATATTATAAAATAAGAAAATACCTCCCTTATCCCGTGGAATAAGATGGAAATCAATAAAACCATAAATAGGTTTAATGACTGGCTCATTTTCTTTAAGAATTTGTTTTCGTTCAGTAATCGTAATATCAGGCTGTGGAATTTCAATTTTTATCACAGTTTTTCACGTCCTCTTTCTATCATAAAGATTAATCATAACATACATTGGTACAAAAAGATAATTATTATACAGTATAAGAAATATAGGACGAATTATACATTTCATAATTATAACATGAATAATTTATGTTCATAATTGATATAGATTAGTAACGTGAAGTTTCTACTACAAGGATAGTTAGTTAATTCTAGCTCCATTTATATAGAAAGGGTGATAGGAAAATGAGTAATGACGAAAAAGTTACTATTAAAATTAACGATAATGGTTCTATAAGAGTAACTGGTGATGTTGAATTAATTGACAGTACAGGAGCTGCATTTAAGGTTGGATCCACTTTTTCACTTTGCCGCTGCGGACAATCCAATAAAAAACCGTTCTGTGATGGCACACATAAGCAAATTCAATTTGACAGCGCTCCAAGGGCCTCTCAATAAACAGAAAACTAACCTATTCAATTATAGGGCTTGAATAGGTTAGTTTTCTCATTTATTTCTTTCCGCTCTCTCTGCCGTGATGGTCTTTTTTATTTTCTATCTCTCCTCCAAATTTATTGTTCTACACCTACAAAAAAGGAGAAAATATTCTGTTTAGGTAGAAAAAATTTCTATTTCAGACCATTTTATTCAACTTTTATCCAAAAAGTTTCCGACAAATTCGACAATAATCGCCTGAACTTCCAGAAATGTTAATTCCATATAATCCCATGCATACTATTCCTTTTTATTTATAAAACCTTTTAAATCAACCATTTTTGAGATTGATAAATACTTAACAATATATATAAATGTTTAAATATTGTAAAAAGCTGTCGTTAGTTTGAATTTTATAAAAATTTAAACTCTATATATCACATGTTATACTTACTTTTGAGAGCGTATTCATTTGCTAAATAATCTATTTAAGGAGTGAAAACTATGACAATAGAAAACTTAATATATCAATTTACTCAAGAAAAAAGCTACAGCCCGTCACATGCCAATGACCTATTAGATTATCTTCAAAAATGTTATATTGAAGAAAAAATTTCTCTGACAGAATATAAAAACCTTTTCCGTGAGCTGGACAAAATGGAAGCAGAAAAGCCGCAATCCTATTTTATTAAAACAAGTCCATATGAACAAATTAATCTTCCAGGATAAAGGTAGAACGTTCGCTCGTGCCCTATTCCTAAAAGGATCCTTTTTTACACAAATAAGCCATGGCATATAACAAATAATTTGATATTTAGTTAAACACTCCAAATAGACTGAAAATAGTCAATAACCATGAGCTTGGGACTTCTCCCAAGCTCATTTTGGTTACATTAAAACAGACACCGAATTATTCAGATGCCTGTTTTCGCCAATATTCATAAATAACTTCCTTAAAAAATTCTTGTAATTCCGCCGGCTTTTGCTTCTGCAGCCATTCCACTTGATCAATTGGCAATTTCAGCTTTAGATTAATTCTTTCATTCGGCATTTCAACTTTACGGATTTCTTCTATTGTAATGCCCTCTTCGATATTTGGAAATTCGGAATCATTTTCATGGATTCTATCAAAACCATCATATTCCTCTGGGTCATTTATTTCACAGTATAAGCTAAGCTGCGGCAGCCTGCCTGACAGTGCTTTTACATGCATAATCGAGCTGATGATTCTGCCATCTTCTAATTCTATTTCAATAATCAAGTTCATTTCATTCTTATACTTCCTTACCACTACTTCACTAACAATCATTTCTAACTCTAAAGTATAGCCAGAACTTGATTCAAAAATATAGATGGCACTATTAAACATATGAATACTTTCCCCATCAATTTTGACTAGTTTAACAGTAGCCATATAATCCTCCTTCCAATGCACGATTTGTTTCTCTTGCATTTAAGGAAGCAAGAGAACCGTCCCCTTGCTTCCTAGGTTTCCTTTAGAATACGATTGTTTTGTTTTCGTGCACGATGACGCGGTCTTCTAGATGCCATTTTACGGCTCTTGCAAGGACGCTTCGTTCAATGGAGCGTCCGCTCTTTTTCAAATCTTCTATTTGGTCTCGGTGGTCTACACGCAGTACATCCTGTTCAATGATTGGTCCTTCATCAAGGTCATTTGTAACATAATGCGATGTGGCTCCAATGATTTTCACTCCACGCTGGTATGCTCGGTCATACGGTCTTGCACCAATAAATGCAGGTAAGAACGAATGATGAATGTTAATGATCTTGAATGGATTTGCTTCAACAAAAGAAGGTGTGAGAATTTGCATATATCTCGCCAAGATAATTAAATCAATATCGTATTCCTTTAACAGCTTAAGCTGCTTTTCTTCTACTTCGGCGCGATTTTCTTTGCTTGCTGGTATATAGTAGAAAGGTATATCTAATGCTTCTACAATCGCTCTTGAATCCTCATGATTGCTGACAACCAGTGCAATATCCGTTAGTAAATCTCCATTCTGCCATTCCCATAGCAATTCACGCAGACAATGTAGTTCCTTTGAAACAAAGATAGCTGTCTTTTTCAAATCATGGACAAAGGTTAATTTCCAATCCATTGAAAATTTATCTGCTATTGTCTGAAATTGATTATTCAACTGATCCTTTTTCAATAATATTTCAGGACATTCAAATTCAACACGCATGAAGAAGTTTCCTCCTTCAGGATTTGTTGTGTATTGACTTGATTCAATAATATTTGCTCCGTTATCGAATAAAAACTTTGATACAGTGGCAACAATCCCTGGCTGGTCAGGGCAGTTGATCAATAATCTTCCCCTATTTTTGCGCTTTTCCCTAAATACATTTAGTTGCTCTTGAATGACTGATTCCATATAAATCCCCTTTTTTGTATGTATTATTAATTATAATAATCTAGCGTAATACTTTTTTAAAGAAATATCCTTTTGAACATTCAAAAAAAATCTTCATGTAGAAAAAAATATTTTATAGTAATTTTCTATTAAAAAGCATTTAAATTATTTCTATTTTCTATTAGAATGAATTTTATGAAAATACGTTAAAAAGAACAGTTCGAGGAGAAAGAAAGAATGAGTTTAGAAAGAGACATGGTAAAATCTAGTAATAGTTTACCGATCAATGTAATGTTGAGTATGTATGTAACAAAAATGAAAGGAGAGAAAGGGAGAGGCAGCAGCATCAAATTAGTAGAAAATGTTATTTCTGCAACAGGTGGATTAATTGCGATGAGTATCATATCACTTATTGCTGTTTCTCTGGGATATCCAATGGTTCTCGGCCCCATTGGTGCTACTTGTTTACTTGTTTTCGCTATCCATGAAGGGCCATTTTCACAGCCTCTTCCGGTTATTGGGGGACATTTCATTTCTACCTTTGCAGCGTTATCCATATGGAGCCTGTTTGGTAAAAGTCCTGTTATAATCGGCGTAACATTAGCCATAGCTGTCTTTCTAATGTTTATTTTGAAATTAGTACACCCTCCTGCTGCAGCCAGTGCAGTTGTAGCCATTAATACGCAGCCTGGCTGGGATTATCTGTTTATCATCATTTTCTGCTCGATTCTGGTTATTGCCATTTCTATTTTATACAATAATTTGTTCAAGACTAGACAATACCCGAAGCATTGGCTTTAACTTTAAACAGCCTTAAAAGGATGCCCTATTCATATGGCATCCTTTTAAGGTCTTTTTAATACCGTCTGTTTCGATTCCGTAAAAAAGTCGGTGTATCTAATGAGTCTTCTTTAAATTGTGGATACCCAAGAATGGGCTGCAAAACCTCTTCACGTTTTTGCGGTTCATTCACTGAATAACGCGGCTCCTCAGTCCTTGGATTTTGTCTTCTGCTCAAGGAAGGGCGGGAAGGCCTATTCAAGGAAGGTGCATCCTGATCCTCAAAACCGGTCGCAACGACCGTTACAATAATCTTGTTTTTTAGATTTTCATTTATAATAGAACCAAATATCATATTTAATTCTTCATCAGAAGAAGACGCAACAATATCTGCTGCCTCTTGTACCTCATAAAGACTTAAATCATTACCTCCCGTAATATTTAACAGCACCCCTTGCGCCCCTTCAATGGACTGCTCTAGTAATGGACTTGAAATGGCTTGCTTTACGGCTTCGACAGCCCTTCCTTCACCTTCCGCAATACCGATTCCCATTAAAGCTGTACCTTTATTGGACATAATGGTTTTCACGTCTGCAAAATCGAGGTTAATTAGCCCTGGAACTGCAATTAAATCCGATATTCCTTGAACACCCTGTCGCAGAACATTATCCGCTTCACGGAAGGCAGCAAGCATCGGTGTTTTTTTATCAACCACACCTAATAAGCGGTCGTTTGGAATAATGATCAACGTGTCAACTGCTTGTCTCATCGCTTCGATACCCTTCGCAGCATTCGTTGAACGTCTACGGCCTTCGAATGTAAACGGTCTTGTAATAATACCAATGGTCAGCGCTCCCTGCTCCCTGGCAATTGCTGCAATGGCCGGCGCCGCTCCAGTTCCTGTCCCGCCGCCCATTCCAGCTGTAACGAAGACCATGTCTGCACCTTCCAGCGCCTCTTCAATCTGTAGCCTGCTTTCTTCTACTGCCTGTTTTCCTATTTCCGGATTGGCTCCTGCACCAAGCCCTCTTGTTAAAGCCGTACCGATTTGCATCGTAATTCCTGCTCGAGAAAGTTTAAGTGCCTGTGCATCAGTATTAACAGCAATAAACTCAACGCCCTCTATTCCATCCTCTATCATTCGATTTACGGCATTGCCGCCTCCACCGCCAACACCGATTACTTTAATTCTTGCGTTCTGATCCAAATTCGCATCAAATTCCAACAACATTAACATCCCTCCTAAGTTCTGTCCCATTCATTTCCAACCAAAAGCTTTATCATAGGATACTAATTTCATATTGTTCGAAGGTTTGATTATTCACTGTATTCATATAGCAGATTTAAAGAACGAATCCCATTGTACCTTTACCCTGCCTAAATTCAGTATGTATAGATTCGCGAAGAATTATTTTGATACCTGCAAGCCAAAAGTCCTAATCTACAGCACTTACATACACAAATCCACCAATTTTTATTATTTTGACAAATTATATTGTCGTGTTGTTAAGAAATATGTAATATCCCTACCGAAAACCCCCGTAATTTCTTGAAAAGTTTTTTCCTCATGAGATTTGTTGCAAATTTTTACATTTACATTAAATATTTTTTTATTCCAATCATTCGACAAAAACCGAAGAAGGATTCATTTATAATGTATGAGTGTTGAGAAAAATAGAGAATGATAGAATACAAATGAATGAATAATATAAGAAAGCCTTGGTAGCAGATATTGATATCCATTCACTAAAGAAGAAAGAGGATCTACTATGGAAACTTTATTCTATGTAAGTATATATGCAATGGTTGCTATTAGTTCCCTATGGCTGATAAATCTTGTCTTTGACCAATTTATCAATTAAACAATCAACCCATTTTTAATAAAATACGGCAATGAATTTATAGAAAGGAGAACCGGAATGTTTGATGAATCCATCTTAGAGGAAAAAGAAAGAATGTTAGCTGAGTTTTTAGAATCGAATTCGACTGAAGATGTATTGATGGAAGTGAAGGAATATGTCCCCTCCCTTAACCCAGAGTCAAAGATCATCCGTACACTGAATGAAATGAAGCTGCCGCAGCCTGTTGTCAATACATTAATATATTTTGTACTGGCTACAAGTAAACAAACGATAGCAACAAATAAATTAATGACTCTCGCAGATTTATGCAGGAAAAATAATATTAAAAACGCACAATCAGCCATTACATTCTTTAAGCAGTATTACTATGTTTTTCAAACGCAAATCAGCCGGCAATATTGAGGAATGTAGCTTACAATATTGCCGGCTTAGCTAGCAGCAGCATTTTTCCAATTAAAAAACCAGTCCCCAAGTGGAAACTGGTTTAGGAATTGCTTTAGTAGCCGCCTTTGTCGTAAACAGGTATAAGAAAGTTTTAAACCACCACTCCTCAAAGTGGGTGTTTGCAGAAACACTCCTGCATATCCTCCTTGTCGTATAGACAGAGGCTTGGCATTCCTGTTTCAATGTTAAACTCCCTATTACAGCTTAAAGGTTAAAACTTTATTATGGTTACGAGCAATGCAGCTTGTGGTTTTATATTAAATCATCTCCATATCGAATTCAATGGTATTATTATCCTACTTAACTAATGGTTCTATAGTCCTTTATTTTACGCATCCTTTACCACTTTGGACTTGCCCGCCTTATAGCCTCTGCCCATTACTTCGTGTACATGATGAACCGTCACATAGGCATCCTCATCAATTTCTTTAATCGTTTTTTGCAGTTGAACAAGCTCCTGTTTATTGATAACGATATAAAGAACTTCCTTATCCTTCCCAGTATACCCCCCTTTTCCATCAAGAACAGTCAGTCCTCTAGACATGCTGTTTGTGATGCTGTGAAGGATTTTTTTGGGTTGATTTGAAATAATGATAACAGCAACCCGCTCATCTAACCCATCCACGATAAAATCGATCGCTTTTGCACCAACCCAAACAACAACAAGCGTATACATGGCTTTCTCAATTCCGATGATAAAAATCGAACCGGCTACCACAACGACATCCATCACCAATATACCTTTTCCAATGCTCCAACCTAAAACCTGATTAGCAATTCTTGCTAGCACAGTCGTTCCTCCGGAAGTTCCTCCGGCACGAAAAATAATCCCTATTCCCATACCGACCAATAATCCGGCAAAAATAGAGGCTAGCAACGTGTCCATTGTCAATACATTTCCTGCTTCTTTTGTGAAATGCAAAAAGAATGAAGAGGCCGCAATTGAAAACAACGTATAAAAAATCGTTCTCCTATCGAAAAATTTATATCCGAGCAAAAAAAGAATCGTATTTAATAGAAAGTTTAGGATCCCCGTTGACCAGCCGAACACATAGTGCGCAATCAAAGTAAGACCGATTACGCCCCCTTCTGACAGCATATTGGGGATTGTAAAATAATTAATTCCAATTGAAAAAATAAAGGAACCAACTACTATTAGTACTACATCATAGATTGTTTTCTTCATCTCACACTCTTCCTTAACTCAATTATCGTTCCTTGATAATTCTATTCTATCATTCTTTATTTGTGTAGAACAAAAATAAAAAGCTCTCCTTTATATCATTCATAAAGAAGAGCCACTTGGGATATATTCCAGAAAAAATCCCTAAAGAAATCAAACCATGGACATTTCTTTAGGGATTCCAATGTTCATTATTTCACTGCAAACTCAAGCAAGGACTGTGCCCCTTTATCACTAATTTGTTTTGGCGGCCATACACACAGATCAAATGGATAATCTGATCCAGCCACAACTCGGTCTTCCCCAACCAGGCTCACAAGTAAATCAAGACTGTTTTCATTCCAAAGAACCGTATCATACCAAAAACGTTTTAAATATTCACTTGGAGGCGCTTGCAGGTTGGAAGATACAAGATCCCATTTTTCATAGCCTTTATCTAAGCGCCCGATTTGGTACGGCAGCAGTCCGCCACCATGAGCAAACAGAATTTTAACATTCGGGTATTTGTCAACGATACCGCTTAACAGCAGGTCTGTCGCACAAACAGTTGTCTCCCACGGAACACCGATTAGATTCGGCATCATTCTTCTCTTTAAGCGAGGATCATCACTTAATAAAGGATGAATGAATAGAATGGCCTTTAGCTTGTCCGCTTCTTCAAAAAACGGCTGGAAAAAGGAATCAGAAAGCATCTGCTGGCCCAATCCAGGTCCAATTATTGCCCCCTTCAGACCAAGGTTCATTGCTTCTCTTAATATTTCAGCTGCTTTCAAAGGGCTTGTTAATGGAATGGTTCCAAGTGCTGACACCCTTCCATTTGATTCCTTTACCATAGTAGCTAGTGCTTGGTTATACACCCTAGACATTTCCGTGCTTATTTCTAGTGGGAAATCATACAAAAACAACTGAGGAATTGGAGAAACCAATGAGTGCGTGACTCCTGCCTTTTCTTGGTCAGCCCTAAAGACATCCTTATCAATAAAGGACTGTTTTAATTCAAAGCCCCATTTTTGATTAATTGTAAGGAAATCCTCTTTATTAGCTTCTTTCTTTACCCACTGGGCATTGACGCTCTTTTTATTATCTTTAATCCAGCCTAAAACCTCTGATGGAATAAAATGAGTATGAAAATCATGCATGAACGTTCACTCCTTATTTTTATGTAATGTTTCCACTTATTTTAATATTAAGAAAATATAACTTAAAAATTTTTCTTTTCCTACTATCTTCTAAGTAAAACAAATAGATCTAATGAATATGAAATATTATTCTTATAAAATAATATACATGATAATATTCATTTTGAAAAGATATTATATTCAAAAAATTTAAAAATGAATACCCTTACTTATTCCATAATTAAAATAGTGATCCCAGAGCACCTTATTTCTGCCTATCAATGAAATAAATAACAGACTCCTTAATCGGAATCTGTTTTTTTATTAGAATCTTAATGTAAATCCTCAAACTCTTTCGCCATTCGTTCAAATGCTTCTTTAATCATTGGTCTTGGAGATGGGATACAAATTCTTTGATATTCTAATCCCTCTTCCCCAAACATCACACCGTCCTCTAGCAGTACATTTGCTCTGTCATATATACGTTCGTGAACCTCCTTTGGAGATATTCCGTAACCACTGAAGTCCATCCACATGACATAGGTCCCTTCAGGAATCCTTACCTTTACCTTTGGCATCCTTTCCTTTAGGAACTGTTCGACCCAGGCAATTGTACCGTCAAGATAATCCTTTAGTTGTTCTAACCACTCTTCTCCATCCCTATAAACAGAAATAAGTGCCGAAACCGTAAATGGTGATGCTGATTTCATACCAATCGCATCGCTAAATTTCTTTCTTAAATCCGGATTAGAAATAATTACATTCGTACAATGAAGTCCTGCCAAATTAAACGTTTTGTTAATGGCCGTAAATGTAATAATATTGTCAGGCTTATCTGCAATCTTGACGATCGGAGTAAACGTTTGATTACGTCTGATAATGTCACCGTGAATTTCATCTGCCACAATGATTACATTATATTTTGAACAGATATCAGATAATTTTTTTAATTCTTCATTATTGAAAATTCTTCCTGTCGGGTTATGCGGATTACATAAGATAAACATCTTTGTTTTTTCATCTTTTGCCTTTGCCTCAAAATCTTCGAAATCAATCGTGTAATAGCCATCTTCATCACAAATTAACTTATTATTTAAAAGTGTCCGGTCATTTTCAACGATTGCTCTTGTAAAAGGAGGATACACAGGTCTTTGAACAATAATTCCGTCACCAGGATTTGTTAAGGCTTTAACAGCAATATTGGTTGCATATACCGTACCTGGACAATAGACAATGTCTTCTTTTTCAATCTCCCAGTCATGTCTCTTTTTAAACCAATGCTGAATGGCCTCATAATACTCAGGAGGAAAAATCGTATAACCAAAGATTCGATGGTCAACAGTCTTATGTAAGGCTTCTAATAACGGTTCTGGTACGGGTAAATCCATATCTGCAGTAAATAACGGCAACGTTTCTTCGTCATAACGATCCGTCAAACCCATCGTTTTAATTAAGTCTCCGCCATCCCACTTAACAGAGTAGGTACCTCTGCGATTGACTATTTCATCAAAATTATATTTCATCATCCTTCACCCTTTCATTATTTCTTCATAAAGTATTGTTCCTAGCCATTAAATTGTAACAGAGTGAATAATAGAACAAAAATTTTTCTGTTTCAGTTGGAAAATCTTCTAGGATAGTTGTCAAAAAATGTTTTATATTTTAGTTAATTGGAAATTTTCGAAAAATATTGGCAAATATTGGCGAATGGTGTTATAATACAAACTATAATATTTCAACTGTTACATAACATTATTTCGAGATAATAAGGAGGGTTTTTGATGGAAAATACGTTAAAAGAACAAATTGAAATGATTGATACTACTGCAAATCTCCAAAACTATGAGAATGCAGTTCAGGAAATGGATTGGAAGAATGTTGAACAGAATTTTACATGGTCAAAAACCTGCAAAGTCAATATGGTATACGAAGCAATCGACCGTCATGTGGATGAAGGCAAAGGAGATAAAAAAGCTTTTATCTATTGTGACTCACACCGCGAAGAAGAGTATACATTTTCTGACTTGAAAGCGCTATCTTGTCAATTTGCTAATGGTTTACGTGCAAAGGGCATTGAAAAAGGTGATAGAGTTTTTATCTTTATGCCTCGAAGCCCTGAGCTATATATTGCTATGCTTGGCATCATCCGCATTGGTGCTATTGCTGGACCGATGTTCGAGGCGTTCATGGAGGAAGCTGTTAAAGATCGATTATTAGACAGTGGTGCTAAAGCAGTTGTCACAACACCTGAGCTTCTAGAACGAATCCCTGTAAATGAACTACCAGATTTACAATATGTGATTCTAGTTGGCGCCGACGAAGCAGCTGAAGAGCATCAAATTTTATTTACAGACTTAATGCAAGGCTCAAATGAGTATACAATCGAATGGGTGGATCGTGAGGATGGAATGCTATTAATCTATACTTCCGGCTCTACAGGCAAACCAAAGGGTGTGCTTCAAGTCCATGATGCCATGATTCATCAGTACCTTTCAGGAAAATGGGTATATGATTTAAGAGAAGATGATATCTATTGGTGTACAGCAGATCCAGGCTGGGTAACAGGAACATCAGCGGGAATGTGGTCTCCATGGCTGAACGGCGTGACAAATGTACTCCGAGGCGGACGCTTTGATGCCAATGAATGGTTTGAAACATTAGAAAAGTATAAAGTAACGGTATGGTTCAGCGCTCCAACAGCCTTACGTTTACTTATGGGGAATACGGATGAGCTTCCGAAGAAATATGATCTATCTAACCTTCGCCATATGTTATCAGCAGGAGAACCATTAAACCCTGAGGTTATTCGTTGGGGACTAGAAACACTTAACCTTCGTATTCATGATAACTGGTGGATGACAGAAACGGGTTCTGCTATTTGTGCAAATTTCCGCAGTAATCCAATCCGTCCAGGTTCAATGGGTAAACCATTACCGGGAATTGAAGTAAGTATTATTGATGATCAGGGAAATGAGCTGCCGCCTAACCATATGGGTAATTTGGCCATTAAACCACAGTGGCCTGCAATGGTTCGCACCATTTGGAATAACCCAGAGCGTTACGAACAATATTTCCTTAATGGATGGTTTGTAACAGGCGACTCAGCATACAAGGATCCTGATGGCTATTTTTGGTTTGAAGGCCGCGTCGATGATGTTATTAACACATCAGGAGAGCGCGTAGGTCCATTCGAGGTTGAAAGCAAGCTGGTTGAACACCCTGCAGTTGCAGAGGCCGGTGTTATCGGTGTTCCAGATCCTGTTCGCGGCGAAGTGATTAAAGCCTTCATCACATTGCGTTCCGGCTATACAGAGAGCGAGGAATTGCTGCTGGAAATCCGTAATTTTGTCAAAACAAAGCTTGCCGCTCACGCAGCCCCTCGTTTATTCGAGGTTCGGGAAACCATGCCGAAGACCCGTTCAGGAAAAATCATGCGCCGCGTCCTAAAAGCATGGGAGCTTGGTCTTCCAACAGGTGATTTATCTACAATGGAAGATTAACCAATAATTTAAAGAAATCAACTAATTCATTTATATATGATTTGGGAGCTCTCCATTAGGACAGCTCCTTTTCTTTTCTAACAATTATTTAATATCCTTTAAGAATGTCTACTTTATTTGCAAGAGGCTGATTCTCTTCAAGCTTCATAAGTGTATCAACAAAGCAATCGACTCCTTCACTAGGAGTTGTTACGGCTGATATATGCGGGGTTATCCATACTTTTGGATGCTGCCATAATTGGTTCTCCTCTGGCAGTGGTTCGTTATGAAACACATCAAGAACAGCAAATCGTACTTGCTTATTATGTAAAGCCTGCAGTAAGGCCTCTTCATCCATCGATGCTCCTCTCCCAACATTTAGAAAGCCCACATTGGAAACACCATTAAAAAATGCAGAATCAAAAAGACCTGTTGTGTTTTCTGTCAACGGCAGAGTGTTAATAATATAATCCATCTCATACAATCGTGCTTCATAGCTTTCCATTGACTTAACTTCTGTGAAAAACTCTTTTTCTTTACCGCTTAATGACACGCCATAAACGTCAGCACCCAAAAAAGTAAGAATCCTTGCTACAGTTTGACCGATTTCACCAGTACCAAAAATCATCACCTTTTGCTCGCACAATAAACCCGGCGTCATGGGCTCCCAATGTTTTTCAAGCTTATGTTGATGAAACAGATCATGAAACTGTATATCTTTTAATATGTAGCTCAAGCAAAATTCAGCAATTCTTTGTCCAAAGGAGCATATGGTTCTCGTTAATAATACATGCTCAGGCCATTCTTTCTTAAATAAAAAGCTATCGACACCAGCTCCAAGAGAATGTACCCATTTTACATGCCGATAATCAAACTGTGTCTTAATATTAAACGCAACAAAGGCATCCGCCCATTCTAAATCATGCTCTGCAACCTGATCTTCAGGTAGGTACCGAAAATTCTTCTGTATCTTTTTCTCCGACAGTAACCATTGAATATCCTTATGCATTGGGCTGACCACTAGTACATTCGATATCTTCATCTATCCACACTCCATCTGGCTTCTTTTCCGATTACTACTTGACCAATCCTAACTTCTGCAATCCATGATAAATACCGGAATCCATTACGGAGGTTGTTTTATGCTTGGCATATTGAAACAATTCTGGATTCGCATTCTCCATCGCAAAGCTTTCGCCAACAGCCTGGAGCATTTCTTTGTCATTCATGCCGTCTCCGAAAGCAATCGCTTGTTCCTTCGGTATTTGTAAATGCTGCAGCAGCCTTTTCACCGCTTCCCCTTTATTTACATTCGTTCGAATCATATCATAGGCATGCTTATTACCCTCTACATTTACCTGTGACAATCGGATGGTCTCATCAAATTCATAGAGTGATGTCTGCGAAGAATCTTCTATATTCAGCACTGTGAGTCCTAATATATGTTCAATTACCTCTTCAGTAAATAGATGATTTTCTTTCATTTGAAATGCTTCTAGAAAGCCCTTCACCTTTGGATGATCCAGTGAGGTAAGATAATTCTTTTCATTTGTAAAAAGGATTAGTTCATGTTTATTTTCTTTAGCGATTTCTAAGAATCTTTCTACATGCTCTCTACTCAGGGGTTCATCAACAACGGTCTTACCTTGATAGACAGCTAACGCACCATTTTGTCCAATAAACGACTGGATATGTAACTCCTTTGCAAGCTCCATAATTTCATGAAGCGGCCTCCCTGTAGCAATAAAAACTTCAATTCCTTGCTCCAATAATTGAGAAATAGCCTCCTTCGTCGATTCCGAATAAGTATGATCAGGCTTTAAAATCGTTCCATCAATATCTAAAAAAAGCACCTTATAATCCATCAAACACCCTCCAATTGTATTTCAAAAGAAGCAACGGGACGGTTCTGCTGCTTCCTAATTACTAGTTTTACCTTTGTCCCTTAACATAATAGCCGAATATAAAGGAAAGAACCACCTTACTATTTAAGAAAAATTTAATATTTTGTTTAGCTCCCCTTTAGAACTGTCTACTACACTTGGAATGTATGAAAAATATAATTGGAGGAAATTACGATGAATAAAAAGATTTTCGCTGTTATCGGAATAAGCGGCACTTTTTTGTTAGGTAGTGTCTATTCCATCTCGGCAAATACATCTGGTTATGATCTTTACAAATCAGCACTAAAGCAAACACACCATGCAAATAGTGCAACGTTGAGCATGAACATGAATGTAGAGGATAACAAGGAATCTATCTTTTCAGCAGACACTACTTTTAAATCAGATACCGTTCATGGTGTTAGTACCATCTCATCACATATGGCAAATGAAACAGAGAAAAGCCATATGAACATGTACAAGCAGGATGGAAATTGGTATGTGATGAAGGAAGGCGTAGATAAAGTTTATAAGATGGATACAACAAACAATCCTCATCACAAAAACACTGCTGAGCTTCAAGATGATGTCGAAAACCTCATAGATGTGATGACAAAGAATCTGCAGCAGCAAATTACGGTGACAGAACAGAAAGACGGTAATCATTTAGTTGAACTTGATTTGACTGGAAAAGAAATTCCCCTTACAGCTAATGCCTTCAGCACATTAATGATTAAACACGCCGTCATGATTCAAGATAATAATGAAACGAAGGATTCAAATTTTCATATTCAACCAACTATTCCTGAGTTAGATCATGACATTACATTTAAGCAAATCAAATTAACGGCTGAAGTAACCGACAAAAATTATATAGAGAAGCAAACGATGAGAGCTGTCGTAACCGGCAAAGATAAACAGGGTAAAGCGCATGAGCTTGCTTTAAATATAACAATGAACGTTTCAGATTATAATCAAACAACTGTAGCACCAGTTGACATTCCGGCTGATAAAGTAATCGAGTTTGATCATAGTACTATTCGTAAATAAAATAACTGCCGACGGTCAATGAGGGATCCCTTCCCTCATTGATTAACAGTAAAAAGTAACTTTTTTGAGGTGACACGATTGGAACAAGCAGTGGTTATAGCAAATTTGTCGAAGCAATTTAAAAATGGCAGAGGTATTCGCAATATCAGTTTCTCTATTAATCAAGGTGAAATCATAGGTATCCTTGGTCCAAATGGAGCTGGAAAGACGACCTTATTAAAATGCATGACAGGACTTAGGAATCCCGATAGCGGACGTGTTACCCTATTTGGCAACGACCTTCAAAAGAACTTTAAACAAGCCATAACTCCTGTTAGTGCCCTAATAGGCCCTACGGCAGCATATGAAAACATGACCCCAGATCAAAATCTTAAGATGATTTCCCGCTTATATAATGGAATAAAAAAGGCAGACATCGATAAAGTGTTGCAGCAAACTGGTTTAATCGCATTTAAAAATGAGAAAATTCACTCGTTTTCAATGGGCATGAAGCAGCGATTTGGGATTGCCACTACTCTTATTTCAAAGCCGAGATTAATTATTTTAGATGAGCCGACAAACGGGCTTGATATCGATGGACTGCTTCTGTTAAGAAAAACGATTCAAGAGGTCTCGCAAAATGAAGGTGTAACCTTTGTGATTTCTAGTCACCATATATCTGAGCTAGAAAAAATATGTCATCGCTTTTGTTTTCTTATTAACGGGGAAGCATCTTTCTATGATGCAAATACTCAATCCCTAGAAGAAGCATACGTCGAAAAAATGGGGAGGTCTTAATATGAATACAACCTTGGCTAATTGGAAAAATGAACTTGAAAAATTGCTTGCCAAGAAAGTAACGAAGTTGTTTCTAACCATGGCTATCGTATTTCCATCCTTATTCAAGCTCATTGTGAGTAGACTTTTTATTACGAATTGGATGGACCTTCCGGCCGAAAATATTAATTTCACCTTATTAGATCTGTTTATTACTGTCTTTCTTCCCTTATTTATCTTTATTGAAGCTACTGATTTGTTTACCGGTGAGGAGGAACGGGGTACATTATTACCGGTTCGTCCCATCAGCAGAATAGAGCTGTTTCTATCCAAAACAATGGCAATCGGATTCCTTACTCTTATTCAACTTTTATCCGTATGGGTATCTGTTATCATAAGCAGTGGCCTGATTGATAAAAGCCTCGAGATTACCAAGATATTTGCCAGTCTGGGTGTATTTCTCCTATCATGGGTTCCCTTAATGGTTATTACTGTTATGGCTGTCATGATTGCACTTATTATCCGTTCAAGCATTCTTGCCATATCGAGCATGATTGTCCTATATCTCTTTATGATATTTATCCCATATATCACGCCTAATCTGTTATATGTACTGCCAGTCTCCTATCTTGATTGGTATATGCAGTGGCTTGGAAATATGTCGATTCGTTCAATATTTCAATCTGTCACATATTTGTGTTCCGCTTTCACATTGTTTTTTACACTAGGCTATTATATGTTTAGTAAAAAAGAAGCATAATTAAAGGGTGTTTAATCTTATGTCCATCAAATTCCGGCTTATCCTTTCGAATCTTGCGATGATTTTGATTCCGATCATCCTATTTTTCTTTGGCTCCATCCTATTGGTGATTGTTTTTCTCGGAGATTTTCGTGAAATAGCTCAATTTTTACCCGAAAGTCACCAATATCACAAAACCGTTCAAGAGGATACTCGTTTATTTTTGGAGTTAAAAGAACTATCAGCTAAGAATCCGGATGTGTTGATGAACGAAGATTATTTAGAATCATTGACAGAAAGATTTAATAAAATTGAAACTGGGCTTATTATTCGTAAAGAAAGTGAGATTTTTTATGCAACAAATGACCTGCTAACGATTCAAGCTACCAATCTTCCTAAATTTGGAACTGAAATAAGCTTCCGAAATCTTGAACATGTCGGAAATCAGACCTTTTCAATTAAACAGCATGATTTTTTTCTTCAAAACGGTGAAAAAATTTCTCTTTTTTTAATGAAGGATGCAAGCCCTTGGAATCAATTTGTGAAAACCTTCTTCCCAATTCTATTTAGTTTGCTGCTACTAATCTTAGTTGGCACAAATGGTCTGCTAACTTATTTTGTTTCCAAAAGTATTATTAAACCGATTAACCATTTGAAGACAGCAGCTAATTATATTAAAAATGGAGATCTCGAACATTCCATCTCTGTCCAACGAAATGACGAGATCGGACAGCTTACACTAGCATTTGAAGAAATGAGAAGTCAATTATCACAATCACATCAGCTTCAAAAGCAATATGAAGAAAACCGAAAAGAATTAATTGCAAGTATTTCACATGATTTAAAAACACCGATTACCTCTATTAAAGGGTATATCGAAGGACTTCGCGACGGGGTTGCAGATACACCAGAAAAAAGATCACATTATATGCAGACAATTTATACAAAGGCCGTTGATATGGACCACTTAATTGATGAGCTCTTTTTATTTTCAAAGCTGGATTTAGGAAAATTACCTTTTCATTTAGAAATGGTTGATATAAAAGACTATTTAATCGATTACCTTGAGGAATTAAGCTTCGATTTGCAGAAACAAAACGTAAGGATTGATTTTCAATACAATCCTGTAATTCATTACCCTGTCCTTATGGATCGGGAAAAATTTAAACGTGTTTTAGCGAATATCATTAATAATAGCTTAAAGTATATGAATAAGGATGAAAAAAAGCTCAATTTGTCTCTCATCTCTACAAAGAATAAAATTACCCTTACCATTGAAGACAATGGATCAGGAATACCGGAAGAATCAATTCCGTTTATTTTTGATCAATTTTATCGTGCCGAAAAATCAAGGAACAAATTAACCGGAGGAAGCGGACTGGGTCTTTCCATTGCTAGAATGATTGTTGAAGAGCATAAAGGCTTGATTCAAGCAGAAAGTGTGCTATTAGTTGGAACAAGAATCAGCATTACCCTGCCACACTGTTTCTGTTCGAAGGAGGTTACATCATGAAAAAAATATTGATAATTGAAGATGAGAAAAGCATTGCTGAATTAGAGCGCGATTATTTGGAAATTAACGGTTTTCAAACAGATATTGAGTTAACAGGAGATGCAGGCCTACGTAAGGCACTTAATGAAGATTTTGATTTAATCCTACTTGATGTAATGCTCCCCCATATGGACGGATTTGAAATTTGTAAAAGAGTGAGAAGCAGCAAAGAAATCCCCATTATTATGGTAACTGCAAAAAAGGAGGAAATTGATAAGATTAGAGGTTTGGGATTAGGAGCTGATGATTATTTGGTTAAACCCTTCAGCCCAAATGAAATGGTAGCTAGAGTAAAGGCTCATTTGTCCCGCTATGAAAGGTTATCGTCAAAACAACATGAATCCCAAGAACTTTATATCCGCGGTCTTTTTATTGACCGTACATCAAGGCGGGTATTTGTGAATAATCAAGAGGTCACGTTTACAACAAAAGAATTTGATGTACTTACGTTTTTAGCCATGAACCCCAACCAGGTCTTCAGCAAAGAACAATTATTTGAACGAATTTGGGGTCTCAATAGTACTGGTGACATTTCAACTGTAACAGTCCATATTCGAAAAATAAGAGAAAAAATAGAGCACGACCCATCCAATCCGGAATACATTGACACCCTATGGGGTGCGGGCTACCGTTTTCGTTAATCCACTATTTCTGAAAGGACATCCACTTTTTCGATGTAGATGTCCTTTTACATACATTCATCTCCCATCCTTCCACCTTTACTAAAGCCTTCCTAACATTACCAGCCATTATCCACTTACTATTTTGATATAATCATATGTATGAATCATTTATTGGGAGGGATGTTTCTTTGAAGATTCGTAATCTCCTATTTACTCTGCTTACCATCATTGTCTTTAGCGGAGGTTTTTTTGCAGGAGTCTTGTATTCGAACAATAAAGGCCAACAACAGGCTGATACGATAAAAAGCGAACAGCAAACAGTTAAAAAGGATAAACCGAGGTCAAACTCAGAACCAAAGCAGGAACAAAAAAACGAGCCGGCACAGTCAAAGGTGTTAATGGGCTATGTGCAGGATTTCCGTGATCCAAACATCGTAAATTATGCAGACTTAACACATATCATTTTTTCATTTGCTCATCCTACAAAGGACGGAAGTCTATTATTTAACGGCGACACTGCTTTAAATAATTTGCGGACCATTGTATCAAAAGCGCATGAACAGGATACAAAGGTAATTCTTGCTGTTGGCGGATGGTATCACATCCAGGGCGGTGAATCCTATGCCTATTTTAAGGAAGCTATTTCAAATCCAGATTCCCGGACTAAACTGGTAACAGAGCTTACAGGTATGGCAGAGCGCGAAAAACTGGATGGCATCGATATTGATTTTGAACACCCTCGTTCAACAGAGGACGCGCAAAATTTAACTGTTTTCACTCAAGAATTAAGTGAACAGCTTCATCTTAGGGGTAAAGAATTATCTATTGCAGTCAATGCAAAAGTTCATAGCGTTGCTGGAACCGAAATTCACAATGTTATCTATGAACCAGACATGTTTAATTATGTGGACCATGTCAATATCATGGCTTATGATGGTCAGTGGGACGGCGGTTACAATGCAGCTAACTTAGCACCCTATCATTATATAGAAAATATAGTTAGCTATTGGACAGGTCTTTTTGACAGTCATCAGATTGCAAAAGAAAAACTTGTATTAGGCGTGCCCTTTTATGCACAGCCGGAGGATCCAAACGTTAAACAAATATCCTATGCAGCCATAATCAACCAGAACCCAGAAAATGCAGGTCAGGATACCGTTGTGATGAATGGAACCACTTACCATTACAATGGAATTGCTACTGTACAAAAGAAAACGAAACTCGCTCTGGATAATGGCTTTGGTGGCATGATGCTATGGGAGGCTGGTCATGATACAAACGGTGACTATAGTTTAACTGCTGCTATTTCCGACTCCTTAAATGAGGAGCACCAATACGCACTACGTTCTAATAAAGGTAATTAAAGAGAGAGGGCAGTGGCCTCTCTCTTTTTTATACCTATTAAATATTTTCATACATAACAATTACTATATTTAAAAAATAAAATATATAAAAAATCAAGAATAATCATGATGGATAACACTCATAATAAGTTCAGCTACTTTTTAATAGGTTTTCACTTCTAACTTTTCGATTGATTGCTTACTTAGCCTGCACCAGTGAAAACAATAAAAAGCAGCTAAAATGTATATGGTTAGTTAAGTCTTATCAATCAGAATTTGTATACATAAGAAGGAGGAGCATATCATATGACAAACAAAAATAATAACCGAAATCAGCCACATACCGGAAGCAGTGATACGGAATTCGGCGCAGAAGCTGGATTAAGTAAAAAGGCCAGAAAGAAAGCAGCTAGAGAAAATAAGAAAAACAAATAAAAAAGAAGAGTAACCATATCAATTGATATGGTTACTCTTCTTTTTTAGCAAGTACAATCTCATCTACTAACCTTTCTGCAGCTCTTCTATATAAATTACTGATATTTACCAAAGAAGAGACTAATAACACCTTCTCCAAATAATCAGCATTATGATCATCGAGTTTCTTCACCTCTTCAGCAGCTTCAACAGCTCTAAGTTTAATATCTTCTTTGAAACGGGAAGCATTGTTTTGAAATAATTCAAGATAGCTGCGATAAAAATACTCTAAATCCAGATCTTTTGCCTCAACCTTTTGATTGATTCCATCCAATGTCGCTTTAATATCGTTAATTGAAAGGGCTCCTTTTAACTGATAGATCAGACTGATTAGGATAAGATGCTCTTTAGAGTATTTCTTATTTTTAATTGGAATAAGCAACTTGCCTTTTGCGTAATTGTTAATCATGGTTTTTGTTAAAACTTTATCATCAGCATCTCTTTTGCTACTGTTAAACGTACTTTCAAATAATTGAATAACCTGATCCATGTACAAGTCAATATTGGGCATATCCTCTAATGTAATGTTATTTTCCAATCCAAGCTGCTCTATCAAATGATTAATATGTTCCATACAAACCTCAATTTCCTTTTCTTTTCTGTAAGATTTAATCCTATCTTACTTTAAATTCAAATCGAAGTAAACATTGACTACCTGATGTAATATGTATATTATTATAAGTAGTTATAAAAACCACTTGTTGTTATAGGAGGATTCAAATGAGAAATTATATTCGCGAACCGATAAATGGACTGACTCATTTAGCTGGGGCCTTTCTTGCTTTTATCGCACTACTTGCAATGGTCATCAAAGCATCACAAACAAATGGATCGCCAATTACAATTACAGCAGTAATTGTATTCGGAATCAGTATGATTCTTCTTTATTCAGCATCTGCCACCTACCACATGGTTATGGCCAAAGACAAGGTTATAGCCTTTTTAAGAAAATTAGATCACTCCATGATTTTCATTTTAATCGCTGGAACCTATGCTCCCTTTTGTTTAATCAGCCTAAAAGGATTGCTTGGCTGGGTGCTATTTTCCATTATTAGCGTTGTTGCGATATGTGGAGTCATATTTAAAATGGTTTGGTTTCATTGTCCAAGATGGTTGTCCACTGTGCTCTATATTGCCATGGGCTGGATGGTCATAGTCGTTATTTCGCCATTATCTCAAAGTATGAATCCAGTAGGACTTTATCTACTAGTTATGGGCGGGATACTATATACTATTGGCGGGATTATTTATGCGGTCAAACCGAAAATCCTCCAATTGAAACATGTAGGTTTCCATGAAATCTTCCATATGTTTATCTTATTTGGAAGCTGCGCACATTTCTTATCTGTATTTTTGTATGTCATTTGACAGTAATAAGAGCTATTTACAAATAAAAAAGCGTTTCTACTAAGATAGAAGCGCTTTTTCATTCATATGTATGACAATTCTATTTTGCCTTTTTGTAATTCTTATGATTCACTACTGTTTTAATAGGTTCATCTGTTTTTGAATTTGTTCCAATTTCTACAATAACGGAGTTTTCCCTGGATACGATGACTGTCCCCTTTTTCCCTTTCATAGGACCTTTTTTAATTTCAATTGTATCTCCTTCTATTGCTTTGTTAAGGACAGCCTCCTCACTCTGATCCTTAGTTACTTCTTTTTCATCTGCCATATTAACGACTCCTTTTTTTCCATTTTGAATTGCTAAGTTGGACTAACTTTACTTCTAACATTTTTTATTAGAATTCGAAAGATTATAGTCAAGTCCATTTTACATCATCTTCGTTTCAATATGTCTAATTTAGTATTGCCCTTTTTCGACAATAAAAAGCTTTTTTCAAGGGTTATTTTAAATAACCATGTCCAATTTGTATTTATCAAAGAGAATTTTTTTGAAAATTAATCAAAAAACAAGATATTTTTTATAGAAAAAGGCGATAAAAATAGATTTTTTTTGTAATCTTTTGACTTCTTTTGTAGAAAGTATTTAAAATTCATGTCAGGCTGTTATAATAGCGAGTGTTAACAGGTAAAAGCAAAAAAAGTAAAAGGGAGAATTGATCTTAAAATGGAAGAAGTTATGATGTGGGTAATCACCGCCTTTCAAAATGAAGAAACAAAGATTTATGAGTTCAAAACAGAAGCAGAAGCAAAAGAAGCATTGAAAAGTATTAAAGGCTACACCATTCTTACTGAGGTGATTTCCTTCTACAACCGCTCAGTTAAACTAGTTGCAGTTTAAGATCTTCTCAAAGAGTCACAGATTATATTAACTTTTTACTAACATTATTATTCTATTAATTATCCCAAAGGAGAGACCACTCAAATGTCAACGTTACGTGAAAAAGCATTAAAGTTACACAAAGAAAATAAAGGAAAGCTAGGTGTTCACTCAAAGGTTACAGTACGTAATGCGCATGATTTAAGCCTTGCTTATTCCCCAGGTGTAGCTGAACCATGCTTGGACATATTTGAAGACGACAGCAAAGCATATGAATACACAATGAAAGGAAATCTAGTTGCTGTTGTGACGAACGGAACAGCTGTACTAGGTCTTGGAAATATAGGTCCAAAGGCTGCCATGCCTGTAATGGAAGGAAAAGCATTATTATTCAAATCCTTTGCAGATGTTGATGCATTTCCAATTTGCCTTGATACAACGGATCCTGACAAGATTGTTGAAACTGTAAAATTAATGGAACCGACATTTGGCGGCGTAAACTTAGAAGATATTGCAGCGCCTCAATGCTTTGAAATTGAGGAAAGACTTAAAAAAGCATGCAATATTCCGGTTTTCCATGATGATCAACATGGTACAGCGATTGTCACTGCTGCGGGATTACTAAACGCTTTAAAACTTGTTGACAAGAAGCTAGAGGACATTCGTGTAGTAGCAAACGGTGCTGGTTCTGCTGGTGTTGCAATTGTTAAACTGTTACTGAACATGGGTGTAAAAGATGTTATTTTATGTGATACAAAAGGAATTATCTATGAAGGCCGTCCAGTCGGAATGAATCCTTTCAAAGAAGAACTAGCTAGTATCACAAATAAAGAGCAAAAACAAGGTACACTTGCAGATGCTCTTGTTGGGGCAGATGTATTTGTAGGCGTGTCAGCTCCAGGTGTTGTGACAAAAGAAATGGTACAAACGATGAATGAGAAATCAATCATTTTTGCAATGGCAAATCCAATTCCGGAAATCATGCCGGAAGATGCAAAGGAAGCGGGTGCCTTTGTTGTTGGAACTGGCCGTTCAGATTTCTCAAACCAAGTTAATAATGTTCTAGCTTTCCCAGGTATTTTCCGCGGTGCATTAGAAGTACACGCTAAGGAAATCAACGAGGAAATGAAAGTAGCTGCGGTTAATGCCATTGCGGGATTAATCACAGATGCAGAATTACATGCTGATTATGTAATTCCTGATCCATTCGATCCAAGAGTAGCTGCACATGTAGCTGAAGCAGTTGCAAATGCTGCAATGGAAACAGGAGTTGCCCAACGTCAAATAAATGCTGAGGAAATTAAGCAACAGCTCTTATCCTTATCTAAAGAAGCAGAAGCAAGCTTAATCTAATTCTTTCAATGCATGAAAAGGTCCACCAGATTTTATCTGGTGGACCTTTTCTGTTATCTTTGTCTAATTAGTTTTCTACCGGAGTAGACTTTAAATTTTCTTTAACTACTAAACTAGTCACATATCCAATTAAAGCACCCACGATTGCTGGAACAATCCAGCCTAAACCTTGACTGTACAATGGTAATACATTGGCAAATAAATCATTAATTGGAGCAAAGCTGATACCAGCTGCATTTAACCCATCAAATAATGCTACGATAAAGGTTAATCCCATACTCCATTGATATACTTCTTTTCTTCCTTTAAAGAAGTTGTGTAAGAATGTAAGAGCCATTAAACAAACAGCTAAAGGATAAATCGCTACTAATACAGGCACGGAGATGGCAATTAATTGACTTAAGCCAAAGTTAGCAAATACTGTACTAAAAACTGAGAAGATAACGGCAAATTTTGCGTAAGAAATGTTTGGAAACAACTTATTAAAATATGTTGCACAAGATGTGATTAAACCGATACTTGTTGTTAAACATGCACCAAATACAATTAAGCTTAGTAAAATCCCGCCGTATGATCCAAAGTAATGGTTAGCTGCACCTGCTAGAACAGCGCCGCCATTTTCTAATGACCCAAGTTTTTCTACACTAGAAGCACCGATAAACGTAAGTGAAGTGTAAATAATAGCAAGCAATCCTGCTGCAATAAGACCTGTCTTTGCAACGGCACTCATAATTTCTTTTCTAGTTGTTGCTCCTCGTTCCTTAACGGCATTAATAACAATAATACCAAAAACAAATGCTGCAAGTGCATCCATTGTTAAGTAACCTTCTTGGAAGCCTTTATAAAATGCATCTGTTACATAATTTTCAGTAGGTGCTTGGAAAACGCCCATTGGCTTGATAAAAGCTGTAATAATAAGAATAGCAATAAATATTAATAATAGCGGTGTTAACACTTTGCCGACGATATCAACAATTTTTTGAGATTTTAATGAAAAATAAAGTGTAATCCCGAAAAAGATGATTGAAAAGATTAATAGTCCAATTGTAGTATATTCCTCTGCGATAAACGGCTTAACTCCCATTTCAAATGATACAGTTCCAGTTCTTGGAATCGCAAATAATGGTCCAATTGATAAATAAAGCACGACAGTAAAAGCAATGCCGAAAAATGGACTTACACGACTAGCTAATGATTGTAAATCACTTTTACCTGAATAACCTAACGCAATTACACCAAGTAATGGCAAGCCAACACCAGTAACAATAAAACCAAAGTTAGCTGACCATAAATTTGTTCCTGCTGATTGACCCAGCATCGCAGGGAAAATTAAGTTTCCTGCTCCAAAGAATAAAGCGAAAAGCATAAAGCCAACTGCAATTAAATAAGAAAATGACATTTTTTGTTTCATTTTTTCCCCTCCTAGAAGTGCTATCCCGATGCTAAAATGCATGTAATAGTAGCAGGATACTATTTTTATATATTTCCTACTGATTTAGCAAAAGTTAAAACAATGATACTAATATAAAAACTTACTTTAATTTAAATTTTCTGATAGCTTAGTTTAGAATAAGCTATTCCTTGCTGCCTCCTTTTTAGAAGTATGTAATATATCGGTACACTTAAGATACCACATGCAAAATACTTATGCAATATATTACTCTAAAATAATGTCGATTAATGCGATATATTGCATTTATATATTTTAATATATATAATAATAGTATTAAAGACTATGAAAAGAGTATTTTTAAAAAAACATATTTATATGAACAAAAGGTGGGTTATATCATGCCAATACCAACTAATTTCTCTACCCCAACACGTGTATCTGCGAAAGAGCGTGCATTTTCGCAGATTCAAGAATGGATTATTGACGGGACATTAAAGCCACAAGAGAAGCTACATGATGCTGATCTTGCACAAGCATTAGGGGTAAGCAGGACACCTATTAGAGAAGCTCTCCAATTATTAAATGTCCAAGGGTTCGTGGAAATGTTTCCTGGCGTTGGTACACAAGTAACCTCTGTTAAGAAAGAGGATATTGCAAAGATATTACCTCCATTAGGTGCGCTTCAGGCTCTAGCAGCAGAAATTGCAACTCCAATTATTAATGAACAGACAATTAAAACACTGCGTGAATTGAATTCAAGCTTTGCTCAGGCCATTCACCGTAACGATTTTTATTCAGCACTCAAATTTGATGACCAATATCATAATTTGATTATTGAAACTGCTCAAAACTCTTATATCTCGAATGCAGTGTCTACTCTTCAAGCACATGTCATGAGACTTTTTCATCATCAATCTGTGATACTAACTACACAATCAATTGAAGAGCACGAAGCAATAATCGAAGCCTTTGAAAAGAAGGACCCCGAAACAGCCTCTAAAATGGCACGAATCAACTGGACCCGTGCCATTGATGAGTTTTTTACAGAGAATAATCAGCCTAATTAATGAAGAAAGCCTGTAGACATTCTACAGGCTTTCTTCATTAATGCCTTGGGGCAAATAATATAACCGACGCTCCTATAATACATATACCTGCACCTAACCAATCATATAAATCAGGTGTTTTCTTATCAATCCCCCAGCCCCAAAGCACTGAAATAATAATAAATATTCCTCCATATGCAGCATATACTCTGCCAAAGGATGGAAAAGATTGAAAGGCAGCTATCACACCGTATAGTGCCAGCACTAAACCCCCAACGATACCCCAATAAATGGGTCTGCCCTCTCTAATACATAACCAAATTAAATAACCCCCGCCGATTTCAGCAAGACCTGCAAGAATAAATAAAATAAGTGCATTAATCAAATTCATCACTTCCTACCAGTGACTATTTCTCTCGACTTTTAGTGCCTTTGCTTTTATATGGTTTTGCACTCTTTGCTTTATTAGCACCAGCCTGCCAACGAGTCCAGCCCTTTTTCCCTGTTCCTCTACCGGTTCCGCCTTTTCCCTTTGCGCTACTCATAGTATCAGCCCTTTTCCTTGTATAATACGAGATTCATTATGTTCTTCTAACTAATATTATTGTAATAAAAAACAATTATATCGATAATTCGTCTGTAGTTAAACAATTTTTTCTCTTAGCATAAGAAAAAACGCCGCAAATGGGCGTCTATTCATGTTATTGATTGCTCTTGTTTGTCATATTAGTAATACTTTCATCATTTGAACCAACAGCATTTGATCCATAGCCTTGCACATTTTCTGCATGTTCCTTGTGGTATTGGGAACCCGCACCTTGTTGATTAGTTTGAGATTTCATATTTGACGGTTCTTTTGACAAATCATTCACCTCCATAACATCTATTATGGTTCGTCTTATTCATAAAAATATACATAGGGAAAATGCAGTTAGCTATTGTAAGCCTTTTTTAATCCTTTTTATATAGAACAGCGATAAAATCCCAATAACAGCGAAATAAATTTCAAGCACCCATAAACTTGTGAAATGGCCTGTTTGGACAAACACAAATGGAAAATCAATAACTGCATGGATTAGAATTGCGTATATTAAATAGGATAGTTTCTTTTTAACGACTGCCAGTAATACCGTTAAACTTAAAGCAATCTGTAATAATACGGCAAAAAATCTTTCAGATGCACCCAATAAATAAAAACCTGCATGTTGACTTACTATTGTTTCTTTGATCATGGAAATTTGGTCACTTGGAAGCTGAGCTGCCATAACGGTTTCAAACGTACCTGAATTAATCATGAAAGCGAAAATGATATTGGGTACTGTCATCATTAGAGCTAAAAGTACCGCTTCAATTCCTCCCCATCCAATACCAAAGGATAACCCGCCTTTATAATCTAAGTACTTCTTAAGAAGCCATGTAAACAGGACAAACCTTCCAACCTCTTCAAATATTCCTGCAGCCATTCCTCCATATATACCAAAAAATACTGGATGATCTGCATAATTTGGAAATTGAGTAACGACCACTAGATGCAATACTTTTTCTAATATCTGTGTAAACACGATAAAGCCAATACTGCCAATAATCATCGGCTTTATAGAGATACCCGTTTTCCTTTTATTAAACAGTATAAATCCTACAAATAATAAAATTGAATAAAGTACAAATCCAACCATTGATGCGATAGTAAGATTGCTAATCATATTCATTCCTCCCCTATATGATTCAGTTTTAAGGCTTATTGTTATCATTATCGATAATGATAACAATAAGCCTTAAAAAAATATATACTTATTTCTATTCGTATATATTGAAAATATCTAAGATTGTTTGATATTCTGTCAAACTAATTTTTATTACCATTCTCAATAATGATAATAAATTAATTCGATATAAATGTCAATAGACTTTTCATTATTTAGAATTCTCAAAAGAAATTGGGACATAATCTTTAACTAGATCAAGTCCCAATTTTGTCCCCTGTTTCATATGAAGCGCTTTAAGGTTTTAAGACAACTTTAATACAGTCCTCTGTTTTCGTATCAAACACCTCATAACCATGCTTCGCTTGATCTAAGGGAATTACATGCGTAATAATGTCTCCCATATTGACCTTTTCCTCATTAGCCAATTGATATAAATACGGCATATACGGGATAACCGGCGCTTGGCCTGTTTTTACAGTAATATTTCTCTGAAAAATATCTCCTAAAGGAAAGGCGTTATACCGGCCGCCGTATACACCGGTAACTTGAATCGTTCCGCCTTTTCGTACTGCCTGGCTGGCCATGACCAGGGCACCCATTGAACCTCCATGCAGTTTTAATCCGGATGCTAAAAACTCAAGCGGTGTGAACTTTCCATCCATACCCACTGCATCAATCACAACATCTGCTCCGCCTTTAGTGATTTCTTTTATATACTCTCCTGTATTATCATGCTGTTCAAAATTTATGATTTCTACATTATTTGTTCGTTTCGCATGTTGAAGGCGATAATCAATATAATCCACTGCAATGACTCTTTTCGCTCCCTTTAACCAAGCAAACTTTTGTGCCATTAGACCAATAGGTCCGCATCCTAAAATAACCACCGTATCACCCTCTTTAACCCCGGCATTGTCAACACTCCAATAGGAGGTTCCCGCAACGTCCGCAAGAAGCACTAATTTCTCATCTTCAACTTTACAATCATCCGGTATTTTAAAGGGAGTAAAATTCCCAAAGGGTACTCGTAAATATTCAGCTTGTCCTCCAGCTAGTCCCCCTGTTAGTTCAGAATAGCCAAAGAATCCTCCCATTTCACCATGGGGATTGGCATTATCACACTGACTTGTCAGGTCATGACTACAGTACCAGCAGTGCCCGCAAGCAGGTTGAAATGGAATGATAACCCGATCTCCTTTTTTGACTTTTGTTACTTCTGGTCCCACTTCCTCTACAATACCCATCGGTTCATGACCAATGACAAAGTCCGTGGGAGTACTAGGGATCATTCCATGTATCAAATGCAGGTCGGACCCGCATATGGCAGATGTTGTAATCTTGACGATAATATCGTCCCGATTTTCTATGGTAGGATCTTTCACTTCTCTTACTTCAACATTTTTAATTCCCTGGTATGTAACAGCCTTCATGGAACTAGATCCCTCCCTTATTTATTTGGTGTCGCGAACATTCCCTGGCGATCCGTATCAATTGGAAATAAGTTCAATTGTGCTATTTGTACTGCTGTTTCAGCAGACTTAAGGTCAACCTTAAATTGCTCATCAAAGTTATGAGGATTCAGCCAGCCATTTTTGATCATAAGCTGAGAAATTTCACCATGTAAATCAATTGCCGCTTCCATTTGTTTGGACAGAAGATTTCTGAGCTCAGGGCTAGCAGTTTCAGTGAGGGCAAACCCATAGTTGCGGATACCATTTTTGACTGATAAAAGAAAGTCCATCGCAAATGCAGAATCAGCTAAATTCGGCATTCCTTCTGCATTTCTCGGATCTAAATAATCTTGCATTCTTCCACCTCCACATTAATGTAGAATTTCATTTTGCTTATAGTAACTAACCAGCTCATTGATATCTTTTACTGATTGCTGTACATCCTTTTCCATTAACGCTTTCAATTCATTGTTAAAGCACATCCCCTGCATTAATTTTGATTTAAGCAGACAAACCGTCTTGAAATTAAGTATTTCATGTGCCTCAAGCGTTTCATGCAGTGCAAGCGTATCCTTATCCATAAACAACACCTCCCATTTTGGATTAGATAAATGTATTTTCCCCTAAACTTCCTTCCTTATTATTAGTTTAGAGAAATCGACTCTGCTATCGGAGGAACAAATGAATAATGTAGCGGCGACATAGAAAATATAAGAATGCGAAATATTAAAATGGAGTGAGAAAATGACAAAATATCTAGGTTTACATGAAACATTGGATGTCCACGAAATACTGACTTTTAAAAATCTATGTCTAACCAAAGCAGTTACAATGAGTAAGCTTGCACAGGATGAAAAACTTAAAGCGATTCTTGAAAGTGATGTTACAACAGGAACACAGCATATCCAGCAGCTGCAACAGTTTTTAACCAACCGGGAGGCACAATAATGAACCAGCTTATACAAAATATAATGGGAATGGGCGGATTGACGGATCAGGTTATTGCAACTGATTTCTTGATGTCAGCAAAATCAGGAGTAAGAAATTATTCCGTCGCTATCACTGAAGCTGCTACGCCAGAGCTTCGTGACGCGTTAAGAGAGCAATTACGTGCTGCTATTGAAACACATGGAAAAATCTCCGACTATATGATTGCGAAGGGCTATTATCATCCACATAATTTAAGTGAACAGCTGCAGGGAGATTTAACCGTCTCTAATACGGCGCTGAATCTTGCAGAAAAAATAAAGCAGGAGTGAACATTTTGTTCACTCCTTTTCGTTATCATCTTTATCATTCTCATTAAAGTAAGGATTATCTGTTGTTGCAAATTGAACGAATTGAAGACTCATTTCTTTTTCCAACCCATAAAGATCCTTTTCCTCTTTGTTATCCTTTATATAAGATTGTTTTTGCTCCATTTTTTCTCCTTTCCATTCTCCCGTCGTCATTTTTTAGTGTCCCACTTTATTCAATCTTTATGAAAGGCTCTATATCTTCGTAATAGCGCACATTTTGTTTTTGCTTTACAATCGAAGTAAATCAGGATTTTCATGGCCAGTTTTTAGATCCTGACAACTATGTGTATGGTGTGGTGAAAAATGTGTTTAAGCTATTATTGATTGAGGATGATACAACACTATTTCAAGAAATAAAGGATCGTTTAACTGGATGGTCCTATGATGTATATGGGATTTCTGACTTCAGTCAAGTCATGCAGGAATTTACAATGATTAAACCCGATTTAGTCATTATTGATATTCAATTACCCAAATTTGATGGGTTTCATTGGTGCCGAATGATTCGTGCTCATTCAAACGTGCCGATTCTATTTTTATCCTCTCGTGATCATCCGACCGATATGGTAATGTCCATGCAGCTCGGGGCAGACGACTTTATTCAAAAGCCATTTCATTTTGATGTACTGATCGCCAAGATACAGGCCATCCTCCGCCGTGTCTATAATTACAATACCGAACCCATTGCGCTTAAAACATGGTGTGGGGCAACTGTTGATTATGAAAAAAATACCGTTGCAAATGAGAACGGTGCAGTTGAATTAACCAAAAATGAAATTTACATCTTGAAGTTGCTCGTTGAACAAAAAAATAAAATTGTCAGCCGGGAAGAATTAATTAAGAGCTTATGGGATGATGAGCGTTTTGTCAGTGATAATACCTTAACCGTCAATATCAATCGCTTAAGAAAAAAATTGGACAGCATTCAGTTAGGACAATTTATCGAAACAAAGGTCGGACAAGGATACATCGCAAAGGACTCTGATACATATGATTCCTAACTATATCCTGGAAAGACTGAGCTGGATTTTACTATTTATTTCTCTGCAGGCTTTCATACTATTCGTTAGTTATCTGGATTCAACCATCCCAGTGAAACCGATTCTTTATATTGTCTTTTTATCGCTGATTATTTTTATCATCTTTCTCTTTATCCGTTATCAAAAGGAAACTAAATTTTATAAAAGCGTTAAGGAATGGGATAATTATTTAGATTTAAACGGTTTATCTTCCGCAGAAACCCCCTTTGAAGCTATTGTGGAACAAAAGCTGACTGAGCAGATTGACATGCTGAAAAAGGATATGGCAAAAAACAGAGTGACAATGGAGCAGGAGAAGGATGAACTATTAGCATGGATACATGAGGTGAAAACCCCGCTGACAGCCATGAATTTAATGATTGATCGGATTCCTGATGAAGGTGTAAAATCCCAATTAACCTATGAATGGCTGCGAATACATTTACTCCTTGACCAGCAGCTCCATCAAAAGCGTATTCCTTTCATGGAGAACGATCTCTATATCGAAATGACAGATCTTCAAGCATTAATTTTCACGGAGATTAAAACATTACGATCTTGGTGTATTCAAAAAGGAATTGGCTTTGATGTTGAGTTAGAAATATCAGAAGTCTTAACGGATGCAAAATGGCTCTCTTTTATCATTCGCCAGCTGTTAACAAATGCTGTAAAATACAGTGAAGCGTCCGATATTAACGTAAAAAGCTATCTACAAAATGGCCAATTAAAGCTAGAGGTCCAGGATTTTGGCCGTGGAATCGATGCAAAGGATCTTCCGCGCATATTTGACAAAGGCTTTACATCCACAACGGAACATCAAGACAATGGAGCAACCGGCATGGGTCTTTATCTAGTAAAAAAAGCAGCTCTGAATTTGTCTATACATATAGAAGCTGTCTCCACACCTAATGTAGGAACAACCTTTACCTTAACCTTTCCGAAAAAGAATGAGTTTGTACAAATAATAGGCATGTGACAAAAATGTCACATGCTTTTATCGTTTGTTCGTTAAATGAAAGGAAAAAGATTGCTGCAATTTTTATAATGATAGTATCGAAGTATAGGAGTGTGGATGGGAATGAACATTTTAGAAGCAAATAAAATTTATAAAAGCTACGGCAATAAGTTTAATAAACAAGAGGTCTTAGTGGGGATTGACCTTCGTGTTGAACAAGGAGAATTTGTCAGTATTATGGGTGCATCCGGCTCGGGGAAAACGACCTTGCTTAATGTCCTTTCTTCCATTGATAAGGTCAGCGATGGGACAATTTATATCGACGGAAAAGAAATGACCGCGATGAAAGAAAAACAATTAGCCGAGTTTCGTAAGCATTATCTCGGTTTTATTTTTCAAGACTACAACCTGTTAGATACGCTTACCGTCAAAGAAAATATTCTTCTGCCCTTGTCGATTACGAAAACCCCGAAAAAAGCAGCGGAAGAAACATTTAAAGCAGTGGCAACAGATCTTGGCATATATGACATAAAGGACAAATATCCGAATGAAATTTCAGGAGGTCAAAAGCAGCGTACCTCAGCAGCCAGGGCCTTTATACATGAGCCTAGTATTATCTTTGCCGACGAACCGACCGGCGCACTTGACTCGAAGTCCGCTTCCGATTTGTTAAACAAGCTGAGCGATTTAAATCAAAAAAGGAAAGCAACTATCTTAATGGTTACACACGACCCTGTTGCAGCCAGCTATTGCAGCCGCGTTATTTTTATTAAGGATGGCAAAATCTACACGCAGTTAAATAAAGGAGAACAATCGAGGCAAATCTTCTTTCAAGATATCATGAAAACACAGGCTGTATTAGGAGGCGTGCCCCATGAACATTAATCAGCTTATCCTAAGCAGCCTGAAAAAAAATCTAAAAAATTACTATCTGTATGTTTTTGCGCTTATCTTTACAGTCGCCCTCTATTTTGCCTTTGTTACGCTTCAGTATGACCCGGCAATGGATGAAACAAAAGGTACAATTAAAGGTGCTGCTGCCATACGCACAGCTTCCATCCTGCTTGTCGCCATTATTTCAATATTTCTATTGTACGCTAACAATATTTTCATCAAGCGACGCAGTAAAGAAATCGGACTGTTTCAGCTAGTCGGAATGACAAAAGGAAAAATCCTGCAAATCCTGACCATCGAAAACCTGATTCTTTATTTTAGCTCCATGATCGTCGGTATCTTTATTGGATTCTCGGTTTCAAAGCTGATTATGATGATTCTTTTTAAAGTCACAAAGGTAGATGGCATTGCTGCATTAAGTTTTTCATTGGAGGCCTTCATTCAGACACTGATTGTCTTTAGTGTGATTTATCTGTTCATTATCTTAATGAATTGGTTTTTTATAAAAAAACAAAGCATTCTATCCCTTTTTCGGGTCAAATCCTCCACAGAAGAGAAGGTAAAGAAAGTATCTATTTTCGAAATGATATACGGAATTGCCGGGATTCTCCTTATTATTTTGGGCTATTATATATCCTCAAAGTTATTTGGCGGAGATTTCGTCAGCTTAAATGAGCTGTTTATGGCGATGGTATTTATTCTTGCAGCAGTCATTATTGGAACCTATCTTTTCTACAAGGGATCCGTGCGTTTTATCTTTTACCTTATACGTAAAAAGAAAGATGGCTACTTAAACATTAATGAGGTTCTTTCCCTTTCATCCATTATGTTTCGAATGAAATCAAATGCGTTACTGTTAACGATAATAACGACTGTTTCAGCATTAGCAATTGGGTTACTTTCACTAAGCTATATATCGTACTATTCTGCTGAAGTAAACGCTGAATATGTAGTGGGAGGCGACTTTGCCTTTATCAATACGGTAGACTCTGAACTGTTTAAAGCGAAATTAACGGAGAATAAGATTGATTTTATCGAGCGGGACATTGAAGTTCTTCAGGCTGAAGCAAATTTAGAAAATATAATCGTCAGTAACCTTGATGAAAGTATCTTAACCAATGATCTGACCCGTATGCCTGTTCCTGTCATCAGTGAGAAATCCATTGATATGGACATATCAAAGGGAGAAGTACTATTTACCGGTTATAACGATATGCTAAATAGGTTTTTAACTTTCAAGGATTCAGGAAACCTTGAACTAATCGGAAAACAGCATACAGTTCCACTTGCATTTCAAGGAATACAAAAGGACAAATATCTATCCTACTATTTCACAGCCGGCGGTATCCCGAATGCAATAGTGGACGATACCGTTTTCCAATCCTTAAAAAAGGACATCGATCCGACGATCCAAGGAGAATACTCTTTGCATATCGGGATTGATCTTATTGAGGATGATAAAATAGACGAAGCAGCAAGGCTATTTAGGAGTTCCTTTCATGAAGACACAATGAATTTATCCCGTATCGAAAGAAGTGATGAGCAGAAGCATCTCTATGGGCTTACAATGTTCATCGTCGGCTTTTTAGGTTTGACCTTTCTAATCACATCAGGCTGCATCCTTTATTTTAAACAAATGGATGAGAGCGAGGATGAAAAGTCAAACTACACGATTTTAAGAAAACTTGGGTTCACCGAGGGAGACTTGGTGAAGGGAATCCAGGCGAAGCAAATCTTTAATTTCGGTATTCCATTATTGATTGGCTTACTGCACGGATACTTTGCCGTCCAATCAGGCTGGTTCTTATTTGGAACAGAGGTTTGGACTCCGATGATTATCGTTATGGTTCTTTATACTGCCTTATACTCTATCTTCGGAATCCTTTCCGTTTTGTATTACAAAAAGGTTATTAAAGAAGCCCTATAATGAATAGAAAAAACTCCAGTCACATCAATACTGGAGTTTTTGCTTTTCTGCATCATTTACCTCTTCATGTAAGTTTCTAAGTCCATTCAGGGTAACTAATTGCAATCTGCTGAAAATAACTTTTTATCTTATCTAAGACTAATTCCCCTATTGGTTTAATATGAATAATAATAGTATCAAAACCATTATTTTTGAGAGGATGATCATTGTGAGTAAATGGTTTGGGACAGATCCAACCTTCTATCCTTCCCCTCGATCTGCAATGGAGGCCCCCATTGAAAAACTTGCTTACGTTGCCTTATTAAATCCTGATGGAATTGGCGTTATTGATTTGGACCCTGTGTCCGAGACTTATGGAAAGCTTATTTATAAGCTTGATATGCCGCATGGTGCTGAGGATGAACTCCATCATTTTGGTTGGAATGCCTGCAGTTCAGCCCTATGTCCTACTGCTTTTCATCCTCAATTAGAACGTAGATATTTAATTGTTCCCGGAATACGTTCCTCCCGAATTTATATTATTGATACGAAACCAGATCCAAAAAGACCGAAAATTGTCCGAACAATTGAACCAGAAGAAATTAAAAAACGCACCGGATACAGTCGGCTCCATACCGTCCATTGCGGTCCTGAAGGAATATTTATCAGTGCATTAGGAGAAGCGGATGGGAACGGCGGTCCAGGTGGAATACTGCTGCTTGATCATTTTAATTTCAATGTGTTAGGTGCCTGGGAAATGGACCGAGGACCACAGGTATTTGCCTATGATTTTTGGTGGCATATTGCGCATGATGTGACGATCACGAGTGGATGGGCCACACCTGATTTATTTGAACATGGCCTTAATTTAGATGCCCTGCTTCAGAGGAAATATGGTCATAGTATCTTTTTCTTTGATAGTAAGTCTAGAAGCTTTGTTCAGGAAGTGGATTTAGGTGATCAACATCAAATGGTGCTGGAGCTTCGTCCTGCTCATAATCCCCGGAAAACCTATGGCTTTTCAAGCGTTGTTATTGACGTAACGAATTTAGCAAGCTCTATCTGGGTTTGGTATCAGGATAACGGCAAATGGAATGCAAAGAAAATTATTGAGATTCCAGCTGTCCCTACAGATCCTGCTCTTCTTCCACCAGCTCTTAAAGATATCGGAGCAGTTCCTCCGCTTGTAACTGACATGGTCCTGTCTCTTGATGACCGTTTTCTCTATGTATCCTGCTGGGGAACAGGAGAGTTGATTCAATATGATGTTAGTGACCCATTCAATGCAAAGTTGATTGATAAAGTGAAAATCGGCGGTATTGCTAATCCCGTTCCACATCCTTCCGGAAAAAATATGACAGGCGGGGTACAGATGGTGGAATTGAGCAGGGATGGAAAAAGAGCCTATTTTTCCAACTCATTATATAAAGCATGGGATGATCAATTCTATCCGTCTGGAATCAAAGGCGCAATGGTAAAAGTAAATATCAATCCTAATGGTGGTATGGAGATTGATAAAGACTTTTTTGTTGAATTCGGCAAGGTAAGAGCACATCAAATTCGACTGGATGGAGGAGATTGCTCTACTGACACTTTTTGTTATCCTTGATAAGGAGATGCTAGCATGGCTGACATCCTTCTTTCACATGACAGTCAATTAATTGCGGCTACTCTTTTAGGGGCTTTTCACGGTCTTAACCCGGCAATGGGTTGGTTATTTGCCGTATTTTTAGCTGTACAACGAAATAATGTGCGTGTGTTGTTTTTTGCTATTTTCCCTATTGCGTTGGGACAGATGCTTGGTGATGGGGTTGTTATTATACTTCAAACCGCAGCAAGATTTCATTTTCCACTGCATACTGTTCATCTTTTTATCTCAACCTTTATTATCTTGTATGGACTTTATCGCTTATTTCGCTATTATCGACATTTCAAATGGTCAGGCGGATTAAAGGTTGGTTATGGCCAATTGATTTTGTGGTCATTTCTTGCCTCCTCCACTCATGGTTCCGGGCTATTGTTTGCACCTTTTATCCTTTCTGCCGAGAGACTGACAGATCTTATCCCTATTTGGGTGGTTCATGAGCTCGGAATGCTAACCTCTATGAGCCTTCTTGCCTTATTAGGCTACTATGCTGGCATGGCTAAATTCAGAAAATACATCATCAATTTTGAATTAATTTGGGCCGTTTTACTACTAACAGTTGGATTGATTTTATTAATCATGAGTGGTGATATGAGTGGCGGGTCTGTCCACCATCACTGATCATAACTACATTAGTACCTTTTGCACTCCTAGGAGTGCTTTTTTTATTAATACACGATCCAAACATGCAATGATTTTTGTCCGCTAATTTGCTTTTTTTGGACTTTGGAGAAAAAAAGAAACATACATATTTAGTAAGTCAAACTGTTAAAAACTTTAATATAAGACTAAGTTAAATTTGGTAGTTGATTTCCGTTCCAGGCACTTCGCTACAATCAACATGTAGCTAAAATCAACATTGTGCTTTAACTATTTTAATGGAAAGGAGGCCATTCATGACATCTAAGTTCATCTCTGAGAAAAAAGTCGGAGGTTTACTAGCGATATTATTTGGATGTATATCATTAAATGAAGGAATACAGCTTTATCCGCTAAATAAAAACCTTTTAACCGGTGACCATGCCTTTCCAGGTTTTCTCGGTATTCTCCTTATCCTATTTGGCTTATCCGTATTTTTCGATAGAAAAATAGAAGAAGTCCAACCAACCCTCCCCTCCGGAAGAACTAGGTTACGAATAATACTATCCATTCTCATCTTGTTTATTTACTGTTTATTCATCATGGTCGTTGGCTATGTCATGAGTACGTTGATTGTCTCCATTACGTTATTAAAAATGATTGGAAACTATCGATGGCTTTTCTCAATTTTGCTGGGGGCGGCAATAACTGCTTTTTTATATTACTTGTTTATCGTCATATTAAAAATACCGTTTCCAATTGGTTATTTTACGTTTTAAGGAGGAGAGCTATCAATGGATTCAATCATGTTCCTGTTAAATGGATTTAGTGAAGTCTTAACTCCTTCTAATCTTCTGATTGTGTTAGTTGGATCGCTGCTTGGCACTTTAGTCGGAGTTCTCCCAGGACTTGGTCCTACATCTGCTATAGCCATACTATTACCAGTCACAACGATTCTTGACCCTGCGCAGGGATTAATGATGATGGCTGGTATTTATTATGGTTCTATGTATGGTGGCTCTACGACTGCGATTTTAATGAATATCCCCGGAGAATCTTCTTCTGTCCCTACAACACTAGACGGCTACCCTCTTGCAAAAAAAGGAAAAGCCGGGACCGCTTTAGGTATAGCAGCTATTGGTTCTTTTGCAGCGGGAATCATCGGGTTAATTGGATTAGTCTTATTTGCTCCTTTTTTAGCTGATCAGGCGCTAAAGTTTGGACCTCCTGAATATTTCACCTTACTTTTGATTGCGTTATTGATTCTATTTAATCTGACAGGATTTTCCTTTCGTAAATCGGTCATTATGGGCTTGTTTGGCTTTCTTTTCTCATTAGTCGGTATCGGGATAACAACAGGTACACCTAGATTTGATTTTGGACTTACCTTTCTGACTGGTGGATTTGAAATGATCAGTATCATCATTGGTCTTTTTGCTATCGCTGAAGTTTTAAAGGGACTTGAAGAAAATCACAGTCTAAAAAAGCATGTAAAAATTAAGAGTGTATATCCAAGCAAACAAGACTTAAAACAGAGTATACCCTCCATTTTCAGAGGAAGTGTACTAGGCTTTTTTCTAGGCATCCTTCCAGGTGTTTCAGCAACAATTACGTCCTTCCTTGCTTATGATTTAGAAAAAAAGGTTTCAAAATATCCTGAAACATTTGGGGATGGTGCTATTGAGGGCGTTGCGGGGCCAGAGTCAGCGAACAATGCAACAAGTTCAGGCGGCTTTATCCCATTGTTATCATTGGGTATACCTGCATCACCACCGCTCGCAGTGCTACTAGCAGCACTCATGATATATGGATTAACACCAGGTCCTGTTTTATTTGAGCAAAATAATCAAATCGTTTGGACGATTATTGCCAGTATGTTTATCGGAAATACGATCCTGCTGCTATTGAATCTTCCTTTAGTTGGATTGTGGGCAAAACTCACCGAAATACCTTTTGGAATTTTAGCACCTTTTATTCTCCTAATAAGTGTTCTTGGTGCGTATTCTGTTCGAAATAGTATGTTTGATGTTATAGTAGCCATTATATTTGGCGGGCTAGGATATGTATTTCAAAAATATCGCTGGCCAATCATTCCGTTTATTTTATGCCTTGTGTTAGGACCAAAAATCGAGAGATATTTTATTGAGTCTTTAGAAATGTCATCAGGTAGTTTATTCATCTTTGTGGAGCGGCCAATCTCACTGACAATATTAGTGTTTGCTGTCATTGCATTAATCATTTCTATTGTTCTTATGAAAAGAACTAAGAAACGGATCCTTCAGGAAACCGGGGAACAAATGGAATTTTAATAAACTTACTAGGAGGAATTCTATTTGAAACGAAAATTATCGCTATTGTTCACTTGTTTACTAATGGCAGGTCTAATTATTTCTGGGTGTTCTTCAGGGGCTACACCGAAGAAAGAGGAAAAAAAGGGACTTGATTATCCTGTAAGACAAATTGAACTAGTTGTTCCTTTTTCAGCCGGTGGCGGTGTAGATTTAGCTGCCAGAACTGTGGCAGATTATTTAAGCAAAGAGTGGGGGCAGCCTATTATTGTTACGAACAAAACCGGGGGCGGCGGGATTATTGGTGCTCAGTATGCTTTGAAGGAAGCTAAACCAGATGGTTATACAGTCCTTGTAAATAATAACTCATCTACATCCCTTCATGAAGCAGGAACATCCAATCCTACATTAACAATAGACGATAACCTATTCGTTTCTCGTATTGCAACTGGGTCAATGGCTTATGCTGTAAAGGCAGATGCCCCGTGGAATAGCTTTGAAGAATTCTCAGATTGGGTGAAGGCAAATCCTGAACAAATAACTTGGGCAAGTGTCGGTCCTGCCGGGATTTCAGCTTTTGCAGCAGCACAATGGCTTGAGTCAATTGGTGTAGACTATAATTCTACTAAAATGGTATCCTCTGAAGGTGCATCAGACTCTGCCGCAAAGGTTGCCGGCGGCCATGTTGTATTAGGAATTCATACAGTTGGAGAGTTTGCTCCGCTTGTTGATTCAGGAAAGATCAAATTACTTGCTGTTCAATCACCGGAAAGAAGTCCTCTTTATCCTGAAGTTCCAACAACAGAAGAGCAGGGCTTTAAAGAATTAACAGTTAGATGGTGGACCGGGCTGTCCTTTGCACCAGGAACTCCTGATAAAATAATAAAAAAATGGGATAACGCAATTGAAAAACTGCAAAAAGATGAGGAGTTTATCAAGCAACTAGAAAAAGTAAAGCTAGAACCTGGCTATTTAAATTCTAAAGATTTTACTAAAGAAGTACAAAATGAAACAGATATTTTTAAAAAGCTGGCTAAGGAAACAGGAATCCTAAAGTAATAACAAATGCACGATCCTTTATACCAAAGAATATAAAGGATCGTGCATTTTGGTGATTTATTTTATTTTTAATCCGCTATATTTCCAGTCCTTTTTTGTTTTACAAAAATGGAAGATTTCTTTTTCGAAAGCTTATTAACTGTAAATAGGATTGCTATGGCCCAGCCGAAGAAAATAAGTGTATATAAATATGGATAAATGGACGTATTATCGATCCAGGTTGTAAATAGAGTTCTAGAGTTAACAAAAATAATAAATCCACCAACTAGAACACCCATTAATTGCGGATGAACCTTTTGTACAAGCCAAGCTGCAATTGGAGCTGCAATCACACCCCCGATTATTAAAGCTGTCACCCAAAGCCAATTGACTTGTGCCCAGCCCAGTGAGATAAAGAACCCTAATGAAGCTGATACAGCAATTGCAAATTCACTGGTGTCTACTGTTCCGACTACCCTTCTTGCACTCATGTCATTTTTACTTAAAAGAACAGGTGTCGCAATTGGACCCCATCCGCCTCCGCCTGTTGCGTCCATGAAGCCTGCAATAAAGCCTAGCGGAATAGCTTGCTTTTTCGTTAGAGTTGATTGACCATTACCTGATGACGGACGATAGTTAAATAGAAAGCGAAACAAAACATACAGCCCTAATACCAATAAAAAAATTGATACATATGGCTTTGCCAATTCCCCTGGAATATTACTTAAAAAAGTAGCTCCTAAAAAGGCACCGATGGATCCAGGGATAATCAATTTGTAAACAACTGATTTATCAACATTCCCAAATTTGATATGTGAAACACCTGACGCAGCTGTTGTCACTACTTCTGATAGATGGACCGAAGCTGAAGCAACTGCCGGTGCAATACTAAATGCTAACAATAAACTGGACGATGTTACACCATAGGCCATGCCTAGTGCACCGTCGATCAACTGAGCTAAAAAGCCAATAAAGGCAAAAACAATTAACTTTTTCATGGTTATCCTCCCACTTCTCTCCTGATACCCTTTTTCATCGAGGACCTTCGGTTGACCGATCGGTATAAATATTGGGTATTTTCTGATATCTTATATATTCTACATTTTAATCTAAATTATTCCTAGTTGTCAACTTTGTTTTATTAGATTAATAAAAATAGGCATTTGCTCTATACTTTAGACTAAACGCAGACAGCTTAATTATTAGTTCAAATTATGTATTCATCAGACAATGTGTGATTTACACAGCTTTTCCTAAAGTATTATTTTTTCGCAAAAAATATATAAAAAAAAGAGACAGGGATCACCTGTCTCTTTCACTATATAAAAATATTAATCATGGAAATTAGTGCCATCAGTTGTTGCTTTAATAATACCCGCACGGATGACATAGTCACCAAAGTGCTCGCCTTCCAAACGCTCTTTAGCATAACGAGGAAGAATTTCACGAAGTTCACGTAAGATCTCCTCTTCACCAATGTTTTCACGATACATTTTGCTTAAGCGGCTGCCATCATGTGCTGCACCAAGGTACATATTATATTTACCTACTGCTTTACCAATAAAGGCAATTTCACCAAGAGCAGGACGGGCACATCCATTTGGACATCCAGTCATACGAATATTAATTTCCTTGTCTTGAAGTCCGCTTTCGTCAATTATTTCCTCGATTTTATCAAGTAAACTTGGTAAATAGCGTTCTGCTTCAGCCATTGCCAAGCCGCATGTTGGAAGGGCTACACAAGCAATAGAGCTACGGCGTAATGCTGAATAATGCTTACCATCGGTTAAACCGTATTTTTCTACAAGTTCGGTAATCTTCTTCTTCTTCTGGCTTGATACATTCGCAATAATCACGTTTTGATTTGCAGTTAGATGGAAATCACCTGTATGAACCTTCGCAATTTCACGTAAACCAGTTTTTAATTTATAATCATCATAATCTGCCACACGTCCACCTTGGATAAATAGGGTTAGATTCCATTTACCAGCTACACCTTTAACCCAGCCGTAACGGTCGCCATTATGATCAAATTGGAATGGTCTTGCTTCCTCTAAGCTCCAGCCAAGGCGTTCTTCTAATTCAGCCTTCACATTTTCAAGTCCTAGACGGTCAACAGTATATTTAAAACGAGCATTTTTACGAACTGAACGGTTTCCATAATCACGTTGAATCGTAATCACTTTTTCCGCTAAATCTTGAATCTTGTCAGGTGTACAGAAACCAATCACTTTAGCAAGCTGAGGGTATGTTGCTTTATCGCCGTGTGACATTCCCATACCGCCGCCGATTGCTACGTTAAAGCCAACGAGCTTATCATCTTCAATAATCGCAATTAAACCTAAATCCTGAGAAAAGACATCAATATCATTTGTTGGCGGAACTGCGATACCAATCTTAAATTTACGCGGCAGATACGTTGGTCCGTACATTGGTTCAACCTCTGCATCTGGTGTCCCAGCTACTTTCTCTTCATCAAGCCATACTTCATAATATGCTCTAGTCCGAGGTAGTAAATAATCGCTTAATTGCTTTGACCACTCATATACTTCTGCATGATGCTCAGATTGATATGGATTTGCTGCACACATTACGTTACGGTTAACGTCACCACATGCTGCAATGGTATCCATAAGCGCTGCATTAATTCCCTGAATCGTACTCTTCATATTCCACTTTAAAATTCCGTGTAATTGGAAAGTCATTCTTGTCGTCAGCTTTAATGTACCGTTTCCATATTTATCTGCAAGATCGTCCATAACAAGCCATTGGTCCGGTGTTGCAACGCCTCCTGGCAAGCGGACACGAAGCATGAACTGATAGGCTGGCTCAAGCTTTTGTTTTTGACGCTCATTACGAAGATCACGGTCATCCTGCAAATAGCTGCCGTGGTGCTTCATCAAACGGTTATCATCGTCAGGAATTCCGGCGCTCAGGCGTTCGAGCATTACTTCCTTCAGTGTACCGCGTAAATAATCACTTTTAATCTTTATCTCCTCAACATCACTTGGTGGTCCTTCTGGCGCTGTTAAAATTGTTTTCACCATGTTGAAAACACTCCTTTCAATCCAAAATCAATATACGTCTCGCTGGTAGCGTTTTTGCTGCTGCATGTTGGCAAGATACTCTTCTGCTTTTTCACGGCTCATAGCGCCTTCTTTTTCAATAATCTCGATTAGCGTCTGATGAACATCATGTGCCATGTTTTTCTCGTCGCCGCAAATATAGAATGCAGCTCCTTCTTCAAGCCACTGGAATAATTCTTTACTGTTTTCAAGCATGCGGTGTTGTACATAAACCTTTTCTTCCGTGTCACGTGAAAACGCAACATCCATTTTAGTCAGCACACCATCTTTAAGCCATTTTTGCCATTCTGTCTGATAAAGGAAATCTGTTACAAAATGCTGATCTCCAAAGAACATCCATGACTTTCCTTCTGCACCGATTTCTTCACGCTCCTGCATAAATGAGCGGAAAGGAGCTACACCTGTACCAGGTCCGACCATAATAATAGGTGTTTCCGGGTTTTGAGGAAGCTTAAAGTTATCATTCTTTTGAATATAAATCGGAAGCGTATCGCCAGGCTCCAGACGCTCTGCACATAGGATGGAACAAACACCTTTACGCTCACGGCCATGCGCTTCGTAACGGACAGCACCGATGGTTAAGTGAACTTCTTCTGGGTTTGCAGCATAGCTACTTGCGATAGAATATAAACGTGCAGGTAATTTTCGTAAAATAGATACAAACTCTTGCGCAGATACATTCCATGGACCAAAATCACGTACTAAATCAAGCAGATCACGGCCGTTTAGATATTCTTTTACGTCACCTGATGAAAGAAGCTCGCGTAATTTCTCATTGTTTGTTATCTCTAATGCTTTTTCAAGAAGAGGCTTTGTTAAAACAGTTAATTCAAAATAAGAAGTTAATGCTTCCTTAAGAGAACGAATTTCCCCTTGCTTATTAACCGTTACGTTTTCTTCCGGATTCAACTTTAGTTCTTCTATAAGTAAGTTAACAAGCTCTTGATCATTTTCAGGATAAATACCTAATGTATCACCTGGTTCAAATGTCAGCCCTGATCCTTCTAAGGATAACTCAAGATGACGTGTTTCTTTATTAGAGCCGCGTCCGTTCAAGTTAAGGTTTTCAAGTACTTCTGCTCTAAACGGATTTGTTCTAGAATACTCTGATTTAACAGCTTGATTTACTTGAGCAGAGAATGCAGGTGCAGCATTTCCCCCTTGTGCTTCATTTAAGCTATTAAGAACACCATCGAGCCACTCTGCTGCAGGCTCATCATAGTCAACGTCGCAGTCAAAACGCGGATAAAGTCTTACCCCTCCAAGCTCTTCCAAACGCTGATCAAATTCCTTACCTGTTTGACAGAAAAACTCATACGAGCTATCTCCAAGTGCCAATACAGAATAGTTTAGACCTTCAAGCTTTGGAGCACGCTTTCCATTCAGGAACTCATGGAAAGATATCGCATTATCTGGCGGATCTCCTTCTCCATGTGTACTCACAATAATCAGCAGGTTGTCAACCTTTTTCAAATTATTTGGTTTGAAATCACTCATCGACGAAAGAGTTACTTTAAAATCCTGCCCCTCAAGCGTCTTTCTTGCTTTATCAGCTAATCCCTTTGCATTACCTGATTGAGAGCCGAAAAGAATCGTTACTTCTTTCGTAACTGTTCTCCCACCATTCACTGCATTAAACTGTGAAACTGGAGCTTCCAATGTTTCTAATGCAGCAGCAGCCTGTGACCCTGATTGCGCTTGTGCCTGGGTTGCAGCTAGAAAACCGCTCAGCCATACCTTTTGAGATTCCGTCAAGCTTGGCAGCAAACGGTTAAGGAGCTCTGCCTGCTCCTGATTAAACGGACTGTTCAATACCTGAAGTTGCAACGTTATCCACCTCACATAATAATTAAACTAATCGTACATCTTTTTTATTATAACGACTTATGTCAATATAACGACTAATTCTAAAAATTAATATTTTTTTCTTACATCCATCTTATATCTATTATTCCTATAAATCAAGTAGGTTTTTAATGAAATAAAAAGGAGTTATAAATTTTCCTAAACCTATAAAAATAAATAATTTATAAATGAGTTTCTATATGAAACTTTACCAAAAGATTGAGAATTAGTAAAATAAATATTAATTATTATAACTATTAGTATTACTAATAATAAAAAGGTGGAATCCTTTTGAATTATGATGAATTAAAAACGTTTGTTACGCTTGTTGAAGTGAAAAATTTTACAAAAACAGCCGAGACTCTTCGAATGTCACAGCCTAGTGTTAGTTTACATATTAAAAATTTAGAAAAGGAGTTTCGAACAAAATTATTTATTCGTTCCCCTAAAATTCTAAAAATCACCCCAACAGGCGAACTTCTATATGATCGTGCAAAGCGAATGATTACCATTTATGAACAGACAAAACAGGATATTCTCGAACATCAAAACTCGATTAAGGGAGAATTAAAGATAGGTGCCAGTTTTACAATCGGCGAGTACATTCTGCCGTCTTTATTGTACGATTTGCAGAGGAAATATCCAGAGCTTGATCTCCAGGTTACAATTGGAAATACGGAGGAAATTGTTCAATATGTCCGTTTGTTCCAAGTAGATATCGGTCTAATTGAAGGTCATACAAATGAAAAGGAGCTTTCCGTCCATCCGTTTATGAAAGATGAGTTAACGATTGTCTCTTCCAATCATCATGAACTTACCCGTAAAAAGGATGTAACAATGGCTGATCTACAAAATCAAGAATGGGTTGTTAGAGAAGTGGGATCAGGTACACGTGAATATTTTAACCATGTCATTCGTTCTAATGGATTGAAGGTGAAGTCACTTCTTTCAATCAGCAGCAGTCAGGGGATTAAAGAAATGCTGATACACGGAATGGGGCTTTCCCTTTTATCCCGAAGTGTTATTGAAAGAGATGTACAGCATCGAATTCTTTCCATTATACCAATACAAAATCATTCATTTTCCCGAACCTTATCATATGTCTCCTCCCCCATCATGGAGGAACGAACGAATGTGAAGGCGTTTATAGCCGCATTAAATGAAAGATGGCCTGACCAAGGAAAAGCCACTTCAATATAAGGAGGGTACAAGTATATTTCAATTAAAGCATGCAAAAAATACGTTGAATACTTTTAAGGAGAGAATGATATGAATATTCAACGGGCAATGGAAATTATCAATTCAATTGAAATGGTTAATGTGAGCTTTAGAGGAATACCGGTATATATTAAAGAAATACATTCCAATAACCAAACAGCCACCGTTTTCCCTCTCGATGAAATGGATCATCCACAAATAGTGGATGTACATGGTTTATCTGATGAAGGTCCATCGATGAAATATATTCAATAGCAATTAAGGCTGACGGTAGGTCAGCCTTTTTTACTCATTACATGTTCATATTATCTTGATTTTCCATTGTTCCACTTGATTTCAACTCTGCTTCTTTTTGCATTTTTTTCTGGTAGCGTATTTCAGCTTCTTGATCGATTGGATCCCAGCTTGACACTTCTGCATTTAATGCAGGATCATCAAGATAGGGCTTTGCGCTTTTCTCATCTTTAAAGAAAGCATACCCATACTTCATTGGTGTTTGAACTTCAGCCTTTACCACTACTGCGCTGTCCGCTTCAATCCACTCAGTTGTGTTAAAATCACGGACCCATTCCTTTACATACTCTTCATTAAATTTTCTCTGTGCGTTTAATAAGCAGCCGGAATCATCAAAATACACATGTGTACCGTCCCTTTTTATTGCTTGCGCCGTAAACACGCCCATTTCTTCATCTTTTGTGTAGATTTTCATGTTACAGAAATAGCAAAGATCCTCTGTTGTTGGTTCCTCAGGATTATTGGCGTGTTCATGCTTAGTTTCTGCTGTAGTCGCTGTCTCCGTTGCTGTTTTTTCCGTAGCTGCAGTATCCTTCCCCTTTTCTTCCGTTTTTGATTGTTGATTATTTGTATTACAGCCTGCAAAGACAAAGATGAGTAGTAATGATAAAAACATGATTAATACTTTTTTCATTTCCCCTGCCCCCTAATTATTTTCACATTAATAATGCTACCAGGGAATTGTGTGAAAAGTACGAAATTTGGTAGAAATATCAGTGAGATTTGGTGTTTTTTGTAAAAATACGAATCTATACTTATACTGAATGTTTAAAGTACCTACCGCATAAAAACAGAATAAAAAACAAATACTTCCATCATTACAACTTTTATCGTGAGATCTATGTACATAGAAAAATACTCAAGGAGACGAATGTTATGCATTGGTATGAAAAACTAAATCAATATTTCCCTGTTGTGGAAATGAAATCAAAGGAACATATGGAAACCTTGCTGAAGGAACGATCGGAAATCTATCATAAGGATGAAGGGCCAAACCATATTTTGATGTATGCTGAGCTGGACAACTTTATTTTTATTGATTATCTGCTTGTTTCAAGTAAAGCCCGTGGACAAAGACTTGGTCATCAACTGTTAGAAAAGCTAAAGCAAAAGGGAAAACCAATCATCCTTGAGGTTGAACCGATTAATTATGAAGATAGCGACACTGAAAAAAGGCTGCATTTTTATAAACGTGAAGGCTTCGAGCATGCTCAATCCATTGGCTATACACGGAGATCTTTGGCTACCAAGGAAATGAATACAATGGAAATCCTTTATTGGGCACCAAATAACGAATCGGAGGAAATGATTTATGAGGCAATGAAAAAAACCTATGATCTAATACATACCTATAAGGATCAGCAATTTTATGGTGAATCCTATCAGCCTGTTGAAGAGGTCCTTACCTTTACCAACGAGCCTGAAAATGATAATCTACTTGATCAATTGTAGGAAAAGATCTCTTATATGATAAAAAACTAGCGAACAATCTGCTGTTCGCTAGTGTTGAACATTATTTCCATTGATTAAGTACATTAATAGAAAGTTTTGCAAAGTATTGGGCTGCAACCAAAAGGGCCTCTTCCTTTAATGTAAATGAAGGGTGATGCCATTCTTTTGGACCATCAACACCCATCCAGACAAAAAAGCCTGGGAGCATGGTTTGATAATAAGCAAAATCTTCCCCAGCCTGACTTTGAGCTGCCGTCACGACCTCATAGCCAAGGTCACGAGCAGTTTCTGCAGCGACTTTTGTAAAAAGAGGAGAGTTGTCTACAACAGGTATGTATGGGTACCAGCGAAAATCAACCTTTGCTCCATATGCACTTGCAATTCCTTCTACAGTTCTCTTCATTAAATCTGGAATGATTTCACGTGCTTCATTTTGAAACGTTCGAACAGTCCCTTCCATCTCAGCTTTTTCAGGAATGACATTCCACGTATTTCCTGAGTGTACCTGTGTTATACTGATGACTGCATTATGAAATGAACTAAGGTTGCGGCTGACGATTCCTTGCAGTGCTGAAATCATCTGACCTGTAACAACAATCGGGTCAATTGCATTGTTCGGAATACCAGCATGACCGCCAACCCCGCAAATCTCAATTTCAAATCGATCCACACTTGCCATTAAAGCTCCCTCACGTACTCCAATTGTCCCTACTGGTAAATCAGGCTTATTATGCATACCAAAAATAGCTTCTACTCCGTCCAATACACCTGCTTTTTCTACTAGTACGGCACCTTGTGAAGTCTCCTCAGCAGGCTGAAAAAGGATCCGAACATTCCCTTTTAACTCATTACGACGTTCCTGCAGAAGAATGGCTGCACCCATTATGCCAGCGGTATGGAAGTCATGACCGCACGCATGCATAACGCCCTCATTTCTTGAAGAAAACGGTAATGCTGTTTCTTCTTTTATTGGCAGGGCATCAATATCGGCTCTTAAAGCAATCGTAGGTCCGGGCCGGCTGCCTTTAATCTCAGCCACTACTCCAACCGGTAGATCATATTCCAAAACAGTAATACCTGCTTCCTCAAGCCACCTGCGAATTTGTTTTGTTGTTTCGTATTCCTTCATTGATAACTCCGGATGCTCATGCAAATCTCTACGATATGAGACAAGCTTCTTTTGTAATTCTGCTTGTTGCTCTACAGTTTGCTTCATCTTACTTCCTCCCTTACTTGTGTATTGAAAATCCACACGCTTTGACGATACCATCATTAGATGTTTAACATGGAAGCCCTACTAATAATTTTCCACATGTTCTAGTTCCTCTGCAATGGTTCTGTCTATTTTTTGCGTTCCTTTTCGATTGATCATATAAATGCTAAGTAAGATTAGGACTAAGCCTAAGAAAAACGAGATCGTGAACGGCTCACCAGGGAATTTATAGAAAAAGGAGTGTAGTGCCTTTATGAGACAGTACCCTCCTTCCTTCTCAACTACTATTCTGCCATGACTAGCAGTCTTTCCTCTACCTCTTGCTCTGTCAAGCCATGTTCTGCAATATATCGATTGCGTGGATGCGTGCGGCATTCTGAAGAGCAGCTGCGCATATATTTATGCTCATTTTCCTCAGAGCAGAGGATTTTTTTGTTACATTCTGGATTTGCACAGTTTACATACCGCTCACAAGGTTCCCCTGTAAAGTAATCACGTCCGACGACAACATGTTCTTTTTGATTAACTGGTACTCCAATTCTATCATCAAACACATAAAGCTGTCCGTCCCACAGCTCGCCTTGAACCTCAGGATCCTTACCGTATGTGACAATTCCACCGCCCAGTTGGGAAACCTCCTTGAAGCCTTCTTTCAATAGCCAGCCGGAGAATTTTTCACAGCGAATTCCCCCTGTACAATACGTAACTATTTTTTTATCCTCTAACAACTCTTTATTTTCACGAACCCATTCGGGCAGATCACGGAAATTTTGAACGTCAGGTCTGATAGCGCCTCTAAAATGCCCCAAATCATATTCATAATCATTCCTTGCATCAAGGATCACGGTGTCTTCATCATTTATACTTTCGAAAAATTCCTTAGGGCTCAAATGTTTACCTGTCAGTTCATTTGGATTTACATCATCCTCTAAACGAAGGGTAACCAGTTCCTCCCGAAGACGAACCTTCATTTTAGGAAAAGCATGTTCGTCTGCTTGATCAATTTTAAAAATCATTTCGGCAAAACGAGGGTCCTGCCTCATTGTCTCCATGTAGCGGTCCGTTTGCTCAACTGTTCCGGAAACTGTTCCATTAATCCCTTCTAAAGCAATGATAATTCTCCCTTTTAATCCAAGCTCTTGGCAAAGGTTTTTATGCTCCTGTGTAAACTCCTCGGGGTTTTCTATTGGTACATACATATAATACAACAATACTCTATAAGGCTTTTGTTCCATTTTATTTCTTCCACCTATCCATTTATATTTGCAAGATATAACTATATACATAGGTTTTATATTAGATATTCTTACCGAACTTTAGTATATCAGAAAAATAATGCAAAAGGGTGGAGAGTGCTTGAGATACAAAAAGGTCTGACCCTGATAAGATTTCAACAGTGGTCAGACCTAAGCATTATGCTTTCTTACTTTTCTTTTGTTACAAGTTTTAAAGGAGCTGCTATATTTTTCTCTACCTCTTTACCTTGTAATACATCTCTTGCAGCATCTACAGCAAGCTTGCCGATTAACTCTGGTTGTTGGGCTACCGTCGCTTCCATGTTACCTGATTTAATAGCATTTAGCGCGTCGTCATTCCCGTCAAATCCAATGACCATAATGTCTTTGCCAGAACTATTAATTGCCTCAATGGCCCCCAATGCCATTTCATCATTATGAGCAAATACAGCTTTGATATCGGGATTTGCCTGTAAAAGATTCTCCATAACGGTTAAGCCTTTCGTACGATCGAAATCAGCAGCTTGTTTTGCTGTTACATTTAATTTTTGATCTGCTACGTTATGGAATCCTTGACCTCTTTCTCTTGTGGCCGAAGCTCCTGGAACTCCCTCTAATTCTGCAACTTGTGTATTTTCACCAAGCTTTTCAACAATATAATTAGCTGCCATTTCTCCACCTTTAATATTATCTGAAGCTACTAATGCTTCCACCTTCCCTTTATCCGCGGAACGGTCTAGCGTTACAACTGGTATGCCAATATTATTAGCAGATTGAACGGCTGTTGAAATCGCAGCGGAGTCGGTTGGATTAATGAGCAGAGCATCAACACCCTGTTGAATTAAATCCTCCACATCATTGACTTGTTTTGCTGAATCATTTTGAGCATCTACGATAATAACTTCCATCCCCAGAGCCTCTACCTCTTTAACCACACCATCTCTTAAGGAAACAAAAAATGGATTATTTAATGTAGAAACAGATAAGCCTATTTTTATATCCTTAATACTTTCTTTTTTATCCGGTTTTGCCCACCCAGGAGGTTCCATTGAACAAGCACTTAGAAGCAAAAGCGTTAGTGATAGACATAAAGCTAATAATTTTTTCATCATAATCTCTCCTTATGCTACTTCTTACGATCAAGTAATACAGCAATTAATATAACGATACCCTTAACGACCATTTGATAGAATGATGATACTCCAAGTAGATTCAAACCATTGTTTAGGGTTCCGATAATTAAAGCACCAATCAGCGTTCCAAAGATTCTACCTTTACCGCCTGATAAGCTTGTACCGCCTAATACTACTGCTGCAATCGCATCAAGCTCATAGGAAGTACCCGCAGTAGGTTGCGCTGAATTTAATCGAGAGGTTAAAATCGCTCCCGCTAAAGCGGCAAGCATACCTGAAAGACTATAAATCATAATTTTTACATTTGGTACCTTAATTCCTGAGATAAGTGCTGCTTTTTCGTTACCACCAATCGCATATGTTTTTCGTCCAAATGGAGTCTTATGAAGAATAATGAATAATACAACGAATGTGATGATCATTGTAATAGCTGGTACAGGTATTCCTAAAAAGTATCCACGGCCAAATAATTGAAACAGATAATTATCACCAAGACCAGTAATCGGGTTCCCGCCAGTATAAACAAGTGTCAGACCTCTAAAAATTGTCATTGTTGCAAGTGTAGCAATAAATGGAGCCATTTTCCCCTTTGTAATGAACAGGCCGTTTACCATACCCATCAATCCACCAAGAATACAACCTATGATGATAGCAAACATTGGGTCTAAACCAGATACAATCATTCCTGCTGTTAAAGCACTAGATAAAGCAAGAATTGCTCCAACAGACAAATCAATTCCACCTGTTAAAATAACAAATGTCATACCAAAAGCAATAAGCGCATTAATCGCAACCTGTCGCAATAAATTTAATATATTTAAAGGTTCTAGAAAGCTAGGATTTAATATAGAAACAATTACAATTAATATGATCAAGCCTAGCAATGGTCCTAACTTTTGGGTAATTGCACTCATCATATTTGATTTACCAGGTTTTTTACTAACATTAATGGAATTCATCTTACAGACCTCCTGTTGCCAATGTCATAATTTTTTCTTGGGTCGCATCTTTTTTCATTAACTCACCACTTATTTTTCCTTCATGAACCACGAGGATTCGATCACTCATTCCAAGGATCTCAGGTAGTTCTGAGGATACCATAATAATGGCTACACCCCGATCGGTTAATTCATTCATCAGCTGATAAATTTCTCTCTTCGCTCCAACATCTACACCTCTGGTTGGTTCATCTAAAATAAGTAATTTCGGCCCGATTCCAACCCACTTGGCAATAACTACTTTTTGCTGATTTCCTCCCGAAAGCTTACCAACTGCAATATCTGGAGACTCTGTTTTTACAGTCAGGCGTTTGATCAGCAAATTGACAAAGTCAGCTTCACTTTTTTCATTAATAATTCCTTTTGGGGCGAAACTAGAAAGGGTTGGCAATACCATATTGTCTCTTATAGAGAAATCGAGTATTAACCCCTCATCTTTTCGATCCTCCGTTATGAATCCGATTCCTGACTTAACAGCCTGCTCCGGTGATTTAATCGATACCTTCTCACCGTTTAACCAAATTTCACCCTCATCCATCGCATCAAGACCAAATATTGCTCTCATGATTTCAGTTCTACCGGCTCCCATCAATCCTGAAACCCCGACTATTTCGCCCTCTCGAACTGAAAAACTCACACCCTTAAATTGTCCGTTTTTAGTTAAACCCTTTACTTGAAGAACGGTTTCACCTAGGTTTGGATTTCGTTGAGGATATCGATCAGTTAATTCCCGACCCACCATTTTCCTAACGACCTCATCAAAATTCGTTTCCGGAATCTTCTTAGTGTCAACGGTTTTTCCATCACGCATAACGGTTATTCGGTCACAGATTGCAAAAATCTCTTCCATTCGATGAGAAATATAGACAATGGATACGCCTGCCTTTTTTAATGAGGAGATGACATCAAACAGCTTACTGATTTCTCTTTCGGTTAATGCAGCTGTCGGTTCATCCATGATTATTACTTTTGCTTCAGTCATTAAGGCCTTTGCAATCTCAATCATCTGCTGTTCCCCTACAGAGCAGCTTCCCGCTTCTTTATCTAACGGAATCGATACCGCTAATCGATCAAATTGTTTTTTTGCCAGCGCTTTCATTTCATTTGTTTTTAACAGCCCGAATGAGTTTTTCAGTTCTTTACCAATAAATAAATTCTCAAGAACCGTCATATCAGGCCAAATATTCAATTCCTGGTGTATAAAGGTTATTCCGTATTGCTCCGCTTCCTTGGGATTCTTAAAATAGGTTTCCTTCCCGTCAATTGTGATCGTTCCTTTATCACGAGAATGCAGTCCCGTAAGTACGTTCATCATCGTTGATTTTCCTGCACCGTTTTCCCCCATAAGTGCGTGTACTTCTCCATCCATTAAATCAAAATCCACACCTGTTAATACTTGATTGGTTCCAAATGCTTTATAGATGTTTTCCATCGTAATTCGCATGTTTATCACCTCATCTATTAGAAGAATACTCCTGATTGTAAAATACAGTTTGCGTATGGTGTAATTTCACCTGTACGAATGACTGCTTTTGCTTGTTTTGTTAATTGCTTAAACTCCTCATGGGAAACTTGCTCGATTGTTTTATCTGCAAATTTTTCTCTTAAATATTTCGCATGCTCAGGATTTCCTTCTTCTATCTCAGAGGCAATCATTACTTTTTCAATTACCATATCCTCTTCAACAGCATTTACTACATCCTTGAATGAGGGCATGCCTGTTTTGACGGCTAAATCAATTTTATTCACACCTTCTGGAATAGGCAGACCAGCATCTGCAATCACAATAAAGTCTGTATGACCCAAATCAGCTAATACTTTTGAAATATGACTGTTCAAAATCCCATAACGTTTCATTTTATAAACACCCTTCTACTTCTTCTCTTGTTGGCATGCCGCCCTGTGCACCAAATTTTGTAACAGACAATGATGCTGCGCGATTCGCAAAGCGGATACTGTCTTTCATACTTTTTCCTTCAGCAATTGCAACAGCAAATGCCGCATTAAAGGTATCTCCTGCACCTGTTGTATCAACCGCCTCAACAGCATAAGAAGGGACAAGCACCTCAATCTCACCATCATAATAACGGACTCCGTTTTTACCTTCAGTGACCAACAATTTATTCGGATACTCCTTTAAAGCCTCATGAATATCTTTGTTATTAAAAAGAACGGAAGCCTCCCATTCATTTGGTGTTATAAAAGCAGCCCTTTCAATTACCGTCTTACTAATTGGTCTGGCTGGTGCTGGATTTAGCAATAACGGCACATCGTTTGCAAAGCAAATTTCTGCTACATATTCTACTGTTTCTTCTGGAATTTCTTGCTGGATCAAGACAATATCTGATTTACAAATTACTTCCAGCGCTTTTTTTACATAATCGGGAGTGACATAATTATTTGCACCCTTCACCACGATAATGCTGTTATCCCCTTCTGCAAGGGTAATATGTGCAGTACCCGTTTCTGTGTGTGTAACCGGTTCCACATAATCTGTAAAAACACGGTTTGCATTAAAATTCTTTATGATCTCTTCACCAAATCCATCTCCACCTACGCATCCAACCATATGGACATTAGCCCCAAGCCTGGCGGCAGCAACAGCCTGGTTTGCACCTTTGCCGCCGGGAACAGTCTTAAAACTCTCTCCTAAAATTGTTTCCCCTTTATTTGGTCTTTTTGAAGCGGTTACAACTAAATCCATAGAAGAACTTCCAATAATCGTTATATTAGCCATTTTTCTCAACCTTTCTTGTCGTTTGCCTTTCAACAAATGTAACAGGCATTTGAATATTCTTTTGCACTAATGGTTCATTGTTAATTGTTTTCATTAGTAGCTTCGCAGCTTCTCTTCCCATATCATAGGCAGGCTGTCTAATGGTAGATAGCGACGGAAAAAGCAGCTTACTTAGCGGGATATCGTCGTACCCAATAATTTGTAAGTCAGCAGGTATTGATTTCCCTATTCGCAGCGCCTCATGTAATATGGCTGCTGCACTGAGGTCGTTGCTGGCAATGATTCCATCTGTTTCAGGAAATTTCTCAAATAATGTTTTAGCCATTTTCTCGGCATCCTGAAAACTAAATGATGACGGAATTACATGAAAGTCCACATTAGCATCACAAAGCTCGTCTACTGCACCTTTGAATCGATCCTGTGCGGTCCTTAACTCAATAGGTCCTCTTAGTAAAACTATGCGTTTGCTTCCCCTTCTGATCATTTCATGTGCTGCTTTTTTTCCTCCCTCTAATCCATCCGAAAACACGGAAGGATGACTGTTAGTTGTTCGATCAAGAAAAACTACGGGAATAGATAAGTTCTCATAAAGCTTAGTCTCAGCTTGATTCGTTGCAGAAATAATTCCTATGACATTATTTTGTTTAAATGTTTGAATGTATTCTATTTCTTTTTCAGGTTTTTCATCAGCATTTCCAATAATTAAATGGATACCTTGTGCCTGCATTTCATCCTCAACTCCGCGAGCTAATTCGGGAAAGAAGGGATTACGGATATCAGGCAGTAATAATCCTATTAATCGTGACTTTTTTTTAAAAAGGGATCTTGCCACTTCATTTGGTTTGTAATCTAATTCTTTTATGGCATCATTTACTAGCTTTCGGGTATCTTCATGTGTATAGCCTTTATTATTCAAAACTCTTGAAACGGTCGCCACTGAAACTCCAGCTTTTTGTGCGACATCGCGGATTGTTACCATCGATTCACCTCTTTTGTGTAACCGGTTACACATATAGTAGCATAATATTTTTGGTTATGCAACATAGATTATGTTTCAAATAATAGTTAATTAACTCAGATAAATGGCATTTGTGCCTTACATTTTCATTAGTTTGGCCCAATAATCATATAATAATAAAATGATCTACAAGCATAAAAGTTTTTTATCCCTTTACTTATTGTTACTATTACATACGATAACACCATGAAAGGAAGTATTCCCGTGACTAATGTAAATATTCCGGTTTCCGTCTTGAACCTTGTTCCTATTCGCAAAGGTCAAAATGCAAAACAAGCCATTGATTCAATGGTTGAACTTGCCCGTGCCACTGAAAAAATGGGGTATCGCAGATATTGGATTGCGGAGCATCATAACGCTCCAACACTCGTTAGTTCTGCAACCGCCCTTTTAATAAAACATACATTAGAACAAACAGAAAACATTCCCGTTGGGTCTGGAGGAATCATGCTGCCAAATCATGCTCCACTAGTTGTAGCAGAGCAATTTGGTACGATGGCAACGATTTATCCTAATCGAGTCGAACTAGGACTTGGCCGGGCTCCCGGTACGGATCAACTGACATCCAATGCATTAAGAAGGTCTAGAGGACATGAATCTGTTTATACCTTCCCTGATGACGTTCAATCACTGCTAACCTATTTCGGACCTGAAGAAGTGCAAAGCTATGTAAAAGCACATCCTGGTGTTGGCACTCGCGTTCCGATATACATCTTAGGCTCTTCTACCGATTCTGCCTATTTGGCTGCCAAATTGGGGTTACCCTATGTGTTTGCTTCTCATTTTGCTCCACAGCAGATGGGTGCCGCCATTTCTATTTATCGGGAAAAATTCCAGCCTTCAGAATATCTCGATAAACCGTATATGATGGTATGTTTAAATGTGGTTGCCGCTGAAACGGATGAAGAAGCAAAATTATTAGCGTCATCATTAGACCTGTTTTTCTTGAATGTTGTACGAAGCTCTACCATGCCTTTGAGCCCTCCGATTGAAAATATGGATGACTATTGGAATCCAATGGAGAAAGAAATGGTAAAATCAATGACAAGTGCTGTTTTGATGGGTAGTAAAGAGAGTATTCGTGAGCAATTAATAGACTTTCAAGAACAGTTTGCTGTCGATGAACTTATGGCGATTTCATATATTTATGATGAGGAGAAACAAAAACGTTCCTATGAAATTCTAAAAGAAGTTGTGGATGGGAGATAGTATTTCGGGCGTTATTTTGGCTTGATACGAAATTGATAACCCATTTGGGAGTGTAAACTAAACTGTGTAAGTAAGAGAGCGTACGGCTCTTACTTCGCAGTTTAGTTTTTTTATTGGTAAACTATAAATATATGAATTGAATTGGGAGAGTTGTTTATAATGGTAAAATCTAAGCGTGATCCAAATACAGTGGAATTAGCTAATAGAATTATTGAACAATATCAACCAGAATCCGTACAAGACATGCAGAATGCACTTAAAGATATTTTTGGTCCAATGTTTGAGGCAATGTTAAAAGGTGAAATGAATCATCACCTAGGCTACGACTCAAATGATAAGGGCGAAAAAGAAACGACAAATAGACGCAATGGTTATGGGAGAAAATTACTGAAAACCAGTGCTGGAGAGGTGGAAATTGAAGTACCTCGTGATCGAGATGGATCTTTTGAACCCAAAATTATTCCAAAACGTAAGAAAGATGTTTCGGAGATTGAGGATAAAGTGATTGCAATGTATGCAAGAGGAATGTCACAACGAGATATTTCATCTACAATTGAGGACATTTATGGCTTTTCTGTATCCCATGAAATGGTTTCTGATATCACAGATACAGTGCTGCCTGAACTTGAAGAGTGGCAAAGTCGCCCATTAAATAACTGTTATCCATTTGTTTTTGTAGACTGTATGTACACAACTGTTCGAAATCAATATGAAACCAAGAAGTATGCGGTCTACACCATTTTAGGTTATACAATGGAAGGTAATAAGGACATTCTTGGTTTATGGCTTAATGAAACAGAAAGCAAGCATAAATGGATGCAAATATTTGATGAAATTAAGGCAAGAGGTGTCGAGGATATTTTCTTTATTTCCATGGATGGGGTATCTGGTTTAGAAGAAGGAGCTCGTTCTATTTTCCCTAATGTAATTGTCCAACGATGCATTGTGCATTTAATCCGGAATTCTATTAAGTACGTTCCAAGCAAGGACTATAAAGCCTTTACTGCGTCTTTAAGGAAGGTATATGGAGCCCAAAGTTTAAAGGCCTGTCAAAGTGCTCTAGAAGCTTTTAAACAACAGTGGTCTACTTATCCTGGTGCAATAGATGTCTGGGTACGTAACTTTGAGCACGTTGAGCAATTATATGACTATGGAAGTGCTGTTCGAAAAATAATGTACACGACTAACGCAGTGGAAAGCATCCATTCCAGTTTTAGAAAAGTTACGAAAAAAGGAGCATTCCCCAATGAAAATGCTCTCTTTAAAGTTCTTTATCTTCGTGTAAAAGAATTAGAGAAAAAATGGGAAGGCGGGCATATCCAAAACTGGTCACTAGCCATGAACCAGCTATTAATTGATGACCGGTTAAAGGAAAGAGTTCTCAAATACATCTGAGTGTGTGATCGCAACTTACACACTTAATTTGACAACCCCACCCATTTCCTAATCTGGATGATGTAATGGTCACTAACGAGAATTGTTAGTGACCTTTTTCTTCGGCTCGGTTTCCTTTCGGGCTCCAAGACAGCTTCTTAGTTCCCTTTTTCTCCGGATCAGCTGCTTTTCGGGCTCCAAGACGGCTTCTTGGTTCCCTTTTTCTTCGACTCAGCTGCTTTTCGGGCTCCAAGACGGCTTCTTGGTTACCTTTTTCTCCAGCTCAGCTTCTTTTCAGGCTCCAAGACAGCTTCTTGGTTACCTTTTTCTCCGGCTCGGCTTCCTTTCGGGCTCCAAGACAGCTTCTTGGTTACCTTTTTCTCATTCTCAGTTTCTTTTCGGGCTCCAAGACGGCTTCTTGGTTCCCTTTTTCTTCGACTCAGCTGCTTTTCGGGCTCCAAGACGGCTTCTTGGTTACCTTTTTCTCCGGCTCAGCTTCCTTTCGGGCTCCAAGACGGCTTCTTGATTACCTTTTTCTCCGGCTCGGCTTCCTTTCGGGCTCCAAGACAGCATCTTGATTACCTTTTTCTCATTCTCACTACAATGTAATGCATTCGAGGAACAAAATTTTGGGGAAAGGAAGCAAAAGAACCGTCCCCCCGCTTCCTGCTACCCGAATACGACGCCCATTTGTTTTCTGGCTTCTTCTATGATTTCAGCTGTAGCTATGGAATTTGCATAGGAGTTGATTGTAGATTCGTATTTACCTGCTTGGATCAGATTAATAAATTCTTCAACCTCGTAGTACATGGAATGTTTTTGTTGTAATGAAACATCCTCTACCACACCTTTGCGATAATGTATTTCAACTTTTTCAATTGGATTTATTTTATCTATGAGAATAGTTCCATCTTCTCCTTGAATTTCAGATGGCATAGAGGAATCCGTTATTTTTGAAAACATTACGACTGCTTCCATTTCTGGATACGATAGAACGATACTGCCTTCTCCATCCACACCAGACTCGAGAATATAGCCATTAGCTTTTATCGCTGTTGGTTTTCCAAACAATACCACTAATGGATAGATACAATAAATCCCAATATCCATAATCGATCCATTTGAAAAAGTAGGATTAAAGGCATTAAGTACCGTACCTGCTTTATAGGCATCATAGCGAGAACTATATTGGCAGTAATTGGCCACAAAGCGTCGAACAACTCCAATTTTATGTATGTTCTCTTGTATAACCTTAAAGTTTGGCAATAAGGTGGTTTTCAAAGCCTCCATCAGAAGTACATTATTTTCTTTTGCTGTTTCGATCATTGCCTTTACTTCCGCTGAATCCGACGCAAGTGGTTTTTCGCATAAAACATGTTTCTTATGCTTCATCAGCAGCATGGCCTGCTCAGCATGTAAGGAGTTCGGACTGGCAATATACACGGCATCAATCACATCACTTTTAGCCATTTCCTCTAAATCTGTAAACGTTGTTTCTACTCCATATTTTTGTGCAAACGCCGCCGCCTTCTCCTCTGTACGGGAATAAACAGCAGTTAAAGCAAAATCTTCTGCATGTAATGCTCCTTCAATAAAAGAATCAGTTATCCAATTTGTTCCAATTATTCCGAATTTAATCATCAGTAATCCTCCATTATCTTTGCTTCATCATTAGAAGTATTTTTCGATTATATCAAAAAAACGAACAGCACCATATGCACTGTTCGTTTTTCCTACTATCTTTTTGCTACATTTACACGGCCTGAAAAGAAGGTAGCACCGCCGCCCATATCTGACACGCGGTCTGGTGTTAATGAATTCACCAATTGTTTTGTCCCATCAAGATTCTGCCATAGTCCTTGAGTTGCTACCACACCTGGAAGCACACTTTCTCCAACACTAACCTTCAGCTCACACTCACCACGCTGATTCCAAACCTTCACCACATCTCCATTTTGGATACTTCGTTCCCTGGCATCCACTGCATTCATATGAAGAAGAGGTTCTTTTTCAAGCGAACGATGTTTGTCATTATTCGAAAAAGTTGAATTTAAAAAGTTATGGTTCGGTGCTGGAATAAATGAGAACGGTAAATCTCCATCGTCCTTAAGCGGTATATAGGTAGGAAGCGGAGGATATCCGTCCTTCTCCATTCTCTTAGAATAAAGTTCAATTTTCCCACTCGGCGTTTTAAGTCTGCCTGGAAACAATGGTTTCATATTTGCTTTCACATATTGCTTTTCTACTAATTTTTCATAGGTTATTCCTTCTAAATAAGGATTTCTTGGATAATCTAGTGACTTTGCAATCATCTCTGCTTCTGTCTCCTGAAAAGCAGGTTCTTCAAAGCCCATACCTTTTGCAAGGAGCTTAAAAACCTCTACATTTGACTTCGACTCTCCGTGGGGCTCGATGACCGGCTGTTGAATCTGCATATAATGATGCCAATAGGATGCATAGAAATCAGTATTTTCATAGGACGAAGTTGCAGGAAGGATGATATCCGCGTACTTAGCAGTTTCCGTCATAAATAGATCATGTACCACCACGAATAAATCCTCACGAAGCAGACCCTTTCTGACTTTATTACCGTCAGGTGCCACAACAGCAGGGTTACTGCTGTAGATATAAAGTGATTTAATTGGCGGATCTAATGTGAACAGCGCTTCACCAATTTGATTCATATTTACCCGTCTTGTCTTTTTATTTTGTAATAGCTCGGGACGCTGCAGGTAATGGGCATTGTACTCTAAATATCCGGAATTCCCTTTAATTGCCCCGCCGCCTTTAACCACCCATTGTCCTGTCAGGGCAGGAAGACATGAAATCGTACGGATACACATTCCGCCATTATCATGGTGCTGCGGACCATTTCCAATCCGAATATATGAAGGTGAGGTCTTTCCATACATACGAGCTAATGTATAAATGTCCTCAACAGGTACTCCAGTAATGTTTGAGACTGTTTCAGGATCATATTGGATCACATGCTCACGGAGTTCATCATACCCTACTGTATATTGCTGTAAGAATGCATTGTCAACCATATTTTCTTTAAATAAGATATGCATCATGCCTAAAGCAAGAGCACTGTCTGTTCCCGGCATAATGGGTATGAACCAATCGGCAAACTTAGCTGTCTGATTTTTATGAACATCAATAACTACAATTTTTGCACCGTTTTTCTTGCGAGCCTGCTGGGCCAATGAAATTTGATGCATATTTGTACTAACTGCATTGACTCCCCAGAAGATAATTAACTTAGAATGAATCGTGTCCTCCGGATCAATACCAAAGCTGCCGCCCATTGTATATTGATATCCAACACCGCCTGCAACGGAACAGATGGTTCTGTCAAGGCGTGTTGCACCCAAACGATTGAAGAAACGACGATCCATTCCTTCTGCAGTCAGATTACCCATATTCCCATAGAAGCTATATGGGAGAATGCTTTCAGGTCCATCAGAATTTATCAGCTTTTTCCACTGAGAAGTAATCGTTTGAATAGCCTCCTCCCAGCTAATCCGTTCAAAAACTCCGTCTCCCTTTTCTCCTACCCGCTTCATTGGATAAGCTAAACGATTTTTATCATGGACACGAGCTGTCATATTTCTTACCTTATTACAAATATTCCCTTTCGTTACGGGGTGATTGGGATCACCCTCAACCTTCACAATTTTACCGTCCTTTTTATGAATAAGTAATCCGCATTGATCAGGACAATCCAACGAACAAACGGATGGAAAAATGCCGTCAGACTGATTTATATAAGATGTCATGAATCTTCACCACTTTTTAATAATTAATATCTATCATTATACATTTATTCTACTATACGAACTAGTTAATGAGTTTCTCTATTTATTCAGGTAAATATTAACAACTATAATTTTTACTATTAAAGTGAATCTTTTTTGGTTTTCACACGTAAATACTATACCATATAAGGGTGATGTAAACGTGATCTCTGTATCATCGTTTTACTTAGCTTTTATAATTTTTAACAAACATATGGAGGGACTATAGTAAATGAAGAAATTGTTATCAGCAGTACTTACGGCGGCTCTTCTTTTTTCGCCAATTGGGAACGCAGTTTTCCATGATCATACCATCACAGCAGAGGCGAAAGGGTACAAATCAGGAAAGAAAAGCTTTAACAGCAACAACAATAGTACAACAAACAATAATTCCCTTTTCCAAAAGAAAAAGAGTGATAATACTACAACCAATAAATCCGCTGCAACTCCAGCTAAAAAGAGCGGCGGTTTAATGAAAGGCCTTATGCTTGGCGGTCTTGCAGGGTTATTATTCGGTGGGCTATTCGCCAACATGGGAATGTTAGGCTCTATTCTTGGTCTATTTATTAATATTTTAGCAATCGTTGTCATCATTGCTGTCATACGAAAAATTTTCACCTTTTTCAAGAATAACAAGAAAAAAGAGGATCCTAATCCATGGAGAGGCTAATCATATCTGAACAAGATATTGTGAATGCCTTATGTGTCTATATTGCTCGTAAAAAACAGATAAAGCCTGAAGAGGTTGAAATCGAATTGATGTATGACGATGATTATGGTTTTTCGGCAGAGGCATATGCAAATGAAAGAAAACAGGTTCTTGTTACAATCAACATTATAGAGGCATTAAGAATGTGGCTTGATGAATTTTTAAACAGAGACCCATATTCGGGAATTGAGCTTGTATTGGACGATGAAGAAGGAATTATCGCTGTAATAGGTTAATAACAAGCAAAAAAGGGTGTCCTTGGACATCCTTTTTGCTTGTTATTTTAATTCATAAATTAAAAATCGTTCAGAAGGATTTTGCTCATATTTAACTCCAAGTCTGACCTCCTGCTTCAACTCAAACGAAGTATCCTTTTCTAAAAAGTAAATATAATCCTCAGATGGGTAGTAAAGAATCAGATTGACTTTACGCTGTGCATGTTCAACCGAACATAAAATATTATTAATCACCTTGCGAAATATTTGGATTGAAAAGGGATTAAAAAAATAAAATCGATTATCTTTTGAACCAATCTTATATTCCTCAGCTAAGCAATTATAAAAATGAATCCTCTCTCTACTGTTTTTTTTCTTTCTCACATAGCCTTCAAGGTTTACTAGTGCTTCCTCGTAAAAAATATTGTTCATTTCAATGCCTATTACGGTTGCTTGAAATAAATGTTCAATAAAAAAATTTAACCGCCCTTTTCCACAGCCAAAATCAACAATTTGATCGCTGCTTGTTACTTCATATTGGTTAAATAACGTTTCCAGTGCACTATAGGGCGTTGGCTCATATGGATGGTAATGAAAAGACTTATAAAACCGCTTCTGTTCTTCACAAGTACGAATATTTAGCAGCTTGTCATAGAATTGTTCATTCATTAATTTTCTCCCGCTTTGTTGATTTTCTTATTTAAGTATAGTCGTATAGCGAGAAATAATCATTAAAGGAATAGAATGGTTATAAAAAAATTAGGTAACCGCTTAAGCGATTACCTAATGTATAATTTATTTAATTTTACCAGAAGTTGTGCCATTTGGACCCATTTCTTCTAAGAAGTAAGTTAATAATGCGTTATAAGATGCAGTTGAAGCTGAAGCACCAGAAACAGCATCAGCAGTTCCTTGCTTAGCAATAGCACTCTCTGTTAACTTTGCGTAAGCATCTGCTGGGGCAATTTCCATATGGGATCCATATTCTTTGTCTTCAGATTTCTTAGAGCCGTCCTCTTTTATTTCATCATAAGTGATAGCAGTAATTTTGCCGCCTTCAACTTTTACTTCCATTGTTGGTTTATATCCATGGGCATCAAAGCTTTCATATTCTACTTTATAGGTGCCGTCTTTAAGGTCTGCTGCAACTACTTTCTTTGAACCTTTATCAGCCTTTTTTTCTTCTTGTTTTTTACCAGTAAGATCTACTTCTACACGTTTTTCGTAGGCATCCTTAATGGCAGCAATAATATTTCCATGGGCATCAGATAAACTGAACGTTGCTCCAGTTGTTACATCAGCCAATTCCGCCTTTTCTGCATCTGTTAGCTTGCCATACTTTTCAATGTCCTCAGGCTTGTCTGACTTTTCAGTAAGTGGTCTTCCATTTACATCAGAAGTGTATTTTGCATTCCATTCCTCGATTTCAGCAATGGTTTTGCCTTTAAAGAAGTCTTGATAGAAATCCATTTGCTTATGCCAATCCATCATCATGTTCATGCCATATGAATCACCGCGGTCACGTTTTGTCTGCCATCCGTCAATTTCCGCTTTTGCCGATTCTACTGTATTTTCAGAAACGCCTGAAACCTGGCCTGTAGCATGATCGGTTATATTATACCCTTCCTTAGACGGCCAGCCGGAGAAGTGCGGCATGGTTTCACCATCATAGTTCGGTGTACTTACTTCTAATGCATCTACATAAAGGTTAAGGATTCTTCCGTCTGCATCAAAAAGGGCATCTGCAGTGATATAGTTGAAACTGTATACTGGTACATCCTGTGCATCCTTACCAGGACCTTCACGGAAGTTTTGTGCTGTACCTAATCCCTGATAAACAACAGTAGGTACTTTTGCAGCTGCTTCCTTGGTTTCAGATGCTGTTGCTTGTTTCTCTACGGGAGCTTTCGTTTCGTCTGTACCACATGCAGCTAATAAGCTTGCACTTAATGTTAAAGCAGTAATTATGGAGAGTTTTCTTTTAGTTGACATTCTAAATCCTCCCAAAATTGTATTATGTAATATTCTGTAAAGTACCTTACGAAGCTATCATACTCTCAGATGGAAACATTTACAATTTACCTTCCAGAGATTTCAAATATTGTTCATCAATTCACATTCATTTTTTTGTCAAATCTATTTAATTTTCAATTGAGAAACCTTGATAAATATAGTTTTCTGGTCCAAACGTACATCTTACTCTATCATTAATTGATGATTATTAATTCTAAATATATAAAATCATTGTGATATTTCTTCTCTTTTTCTATAAATCCGTCATAATTTTAAAAAAAACGGTCATCGTGAATCACCAGGATGACCGTTTTACTATTAATTTAATGAGATTGAAATGTACTTCGTTTCAAGAAACTCTTCGATTCCGTGATGACCCCCCTCACGCCCAAGCCCGCTTTGTTTATAACCGCCAAATGGGGCTTGTGCCACAGATGGCACACCATCATTTAACCCGACAATCCCATATTCTAGTTTTTCGGAGACTTGAATGGCCTTCGTAAGACTTTCAGTAAATACATATGCAGCTAATCCGTAAGGTGTATTATTTGCCCTTTGGATGACTTCTTCCGTACTTGTAAAAGTCGCAATGGGTGCGAGTGGACCAAATGTTTCCTCAGTCATACAAAGCATGTTATCAAAGGCATTTACTAAAACAGTCGGTTCAAAGAAAAATCCCCCGTTTAACGAAAGCTTCTTTCCACCTGATACAATTCTACCGCCTTTTTGAATTCCATCTGCAATATGGCTTTCCATTTTTTTAATGGCCCGTTCATCTATAAGCGGACCAATTTGCGTCCCGCCTTCGAGGCCATTTCCAACCTTCAGCGCATTTACTGCCTCTACATACTTCTCTGAGAACACCTCTGCAATCGATTCATGAACAAAAATCCTGTTTGCACACACACAGGTTTGCCCTGCATTTCTATATTTAGAGGCAATGGCTTCCGTAACAGCTTTATCTATGTTTGCATCTTCAAATACAATTAACGGGGCATGTCCGCCTAATTCCAATGATACTTTTTTTACCGTATCGGCAGCCCCGCGCATTAATGTTTTACCTACTTCAGTTGATCCGGTAAACGTTATTTTTCTCACTCGGTCGTCTTGCAGCCATGCTTCACCGATTGCCTTAGCATCACCTGTAATAACGTTAAACACGCCTTTAGGAATGCCAGCTTGTTCAGCTAATTGTGCTAATTTAAGTGCAGTAAGCGGTGTCAATTCGGCAGGTTTCACTACCGCAGTACAGCCTGCAGCCAATGCCGGGGCCACTTTTCTTGTTATCATGGCAGCCGGAAAGTTCCAAGGTGTTATCGCTGCCACCACACCTACAGGCTGTTTCAGCACAAGGAGACGTTTGTTTTCATGAGAAGCTGGGATTGTTTCTCCATAGATTCTTTTTCCTTCCTCTGCATACCATGAGATAAAGCTGTTTGCATAGGATACTTCACCAATTGCTTCCTGGAGCGGCTTACCTTGCTCACGTGTCATGATTTCCCCTATTGCTTCTTTTTCTTGATCAATTAATCTGTACCATTGCTGCAGGAGTTCTCCACGTTCAGCAGCTGTTTTTTTAGACCAAGAGGATAAGGCCTCATATGCTGCAGATACCGCCCTCTTTGCTTCATTAGCACCACAATTCGGTACTGCTCCAATCACCTCTCCATTTGCTGGATTAACTACCGTTAAGACAGATGAATCTTCCGCTTCAATCCATTCTCCATTCACATATACAGGATGAATTTTCATTACTGTTTCTCCCTTCATATAAGAAAATTCTTTTTCAAATAGACATCCTTTCGTCTAAGTTATACATTTTTTTGTGTTATTCTCTTATATTTTATAAAATTATCAAACATATATCCAACACTTACTAATAATTTAATAAAAAAAGTAAAACACCACCCTATTTTCTAATAGAGTGGTGTTTTACTGTAAACTAATTTAAAAATGAAGTATCCACTAATCCAGCTAACTCAGGTTCTTCTTTTAAAAATTCTAATTCAAAAGAAGATTGCGCGAACTGCTTTAAAACTTCCTCATCGATTTCAGTCGTGTAATTGATACGGTCCATAGATTTTGCAACAAGTGCCGGATTAAGCTCCTGTTTTGTTAAATCTTTAATTGCCTTAATAGCAATTGTTTGGGCCTCTTCTTTATTATTGTTGATAAAGTCTACCGCTTCCTGCTGTGCTTTTACAAGAGCTTCAGCAATTTCTTTGTTTTCCTTAACAAGCTTGCCATTAGCTACTAGTACAGTATTTGGCAATGTCTTACCATAAGCAATTTCATCTGTGCTGACGATTTCCTTCGCACCTGCTTCAATTAACGTTGATGCCCAAGGCTCAGGAACAGCAGCTAAATCAACCTGTCCTGATTCAAACATTCCTTGATATTGTGCAGGGTTTCCTGTTACATGCTTTAAAGATCCGCCGATACGTGCTGACGCTAATTTATCCATTCCTAAATCCATTAAAAATGTTTCAAACTGAACATCATGTGTACATCCAATTCCAGGTGTAATAAATGTTTTGCCTTCAATATCTTCTAAACTATTAATACCGCTCTTCGCACTTGCTACGACAACTGTTCCGCCTGATGATGCACCAGCAAGAACCTTTACATCCGCTCCATTAGAAAAGTTGTTCATAACCGGAGCCGGTCCAACTAAACCTGCATCGATATCACCTGATTTTAATGCAGTCATGAATGTACCGCCATCTGGAAATGTTTTATATTCAATTTCTACATTTTCACCAAGCGCCTTCTCATAGAAGCTTTTTTCTCGTGCTACCATTGCAGGAACATGATCAATATTTGGAAAATAGCCAATGACTACTTTCTCTTTTCCAGTTTCACCTTTTGAGCTTTCATTAGAGCCGCCGCATGCAGCTAGAGCTCCAGCAGCTATTACTAAAAATAATGCTAAGATCCATTTCTTCATAATCATTTCATTCCCTCTCTTATTCTATGCAGCCTGTTCAAGACCCCATTTAATCATGACGCGTTTTTCAATCCGTTGAAAAATAAGTATATCTACTGTTACACCAATGACGCCAATGACGACCATGATGGCCATCACCATATCCATACGCCCAAAGTCTGAAGCATATTTCAGCGTGTAACCAAGTCCCGGACCTGTGCTTAACAGTTCCCCAGCCATTAAGGCACGCCATGCAAATGCCCAGGCAAGACGAAGACCTGTTACTGCGTATGGTACGGATGCCGGAATAACGACGCGAATAAATAAGTCAATTCCGCCAGAACCCATTGTTTGAGCTGCTTTAATATAGAGCGGCGCAACATTTTTGATACCCGTTCTCATATTAATTGTCATAACGATAGCAGCACCTAATACTACAATAAAAATGACCGATTTTTCATTCAAACCAAACCACATAATTGCTAGCGGCAGCCAGACAATACTTGGAATACTTTGAAGTGATAATATTAATGCACCAAGTGTTTCATCTGCCGTTTTTGACTTGGCCAAAAGAATTCCAAGCAACACCCCGATGACAAGGGCAATAAACAGCCCGATTAAGAGTCGGGTAAAGCTAGCCCCTAAATCCTGGATTAATGATCCATCTGCCAAACTTTCCTGTAGGCTCAGTACTACATCTGTCGGTGCTGGCATCATTACTTTAGGAACATCAAATACTTTGACTATGAGTTCCCAAATACCAAATAATGCGGCAAAAAATACAATTCGTTTAATAGCTAGACGCATATTTCATTTCCTCTTCCGCTACTTTATCTATTTCTGTTTTCAGCAGCTCCATAATCGTTTGTTCATACTGAGCCATTTCCTGGAGATGCTTTTCACGAGGCCTTTCAATATCAACTTTGATATCCTTTAAGACCGTACCTGGGTGTGTTCCCATGACAATAATCCGATCTGATAGTTTCACAGCTTCTTGAATACTGTGCGTGACAAACAAAATCGTCTTTTTCGTTTCTAACCAAATACTCTCAAGTTCATCATGTAATCTCATTCTTGTTTGCTCATCTAAAGCACCAAATGGTTCATCCATTAAAAGAACTCGAGGATTCATAGCCAATGCTCTTGCGATGGCAACCCTTTGCTGCATTCCACCAGATAATTCATGCGGATTGTGCTTAGCGTACGGGCTTAATTGAACAAGCTTTAAATATTTTTGGGCAATTTCACGTGCCTCTTTCTTTTTCATTTCCTTTTTCAATGGGAACATCACATTCTCTTCAACTGATAGCCAAGGGAAAAGTGCTGCCTGCTGAAAAACCATGCCTCTATCTTTACCAGGCTTTGTTATTCTTTGGTCATCTAAAAGGACGCTTCCATCACTTGGATTCGTCAGGCCGGCCACAATGGAAAGTAAGGTTGATTTCCCGCATCCTGATGGGCCTAAGAGAGAAACAAACTCTCCTTCTTGAATATGCAAATTAATATCCTTTAACACCTGTTCGGTTTTTCCGCGGTTCGTAAAGCTCTTTTGAACGTTGTGTATATGAAGAAACATTTTTCTCACCCACCCTTTTTTTATATCTTCTATATAAATCTCATTATTTTAATCGGATTAATTATGTTAATTATATAATGGTGGTGGCGAAAGTCAATAGTTTTTTATCACAAAGACAGTGGAATGAAACTTATTTATAAAAGTCTAAATTATTATTTTTTAATAATAAAAATGGCGTGAGGTTGTTTTCTTTATGTCCGTATTATAAAATGACTTTAAACTTAGTAGACTAATATGAATTAATGCTATTCTTTATTACAGGAAAGGAAGAGGCTTAATGAAGATTTACAAATCCATCATTGATCTAATAGGAAACACACCTATTGTTCAATTAAATAAAGTACCTGATTCAAACGGCGCTAATGTATATATGAAGTTGGAATCATTTAATCCCGGAGGCAGTGTCAAGGATCGCGCAGCCTTGAATATGATTGAAAAGGCTGAAGCCGAAGGAAAGCTAATTCCGGGCAAAAGTACAATTATTGAACCGACATCTGGTAATACTGGAATCGGAATTACTATGGTAAGTGCAGTGAAAGGATACCGCTGTATTATTACCATGCCTGACAACGCTACCCCTGAACGTGTAAAAATCATGAAAGCGTATGGTGCGGAAGTCATTTTAACACCGGCAAATTTACGGATGCAGGGTGCCATTGAAGAAGCAAACCGATTAGCAGAGGATATTCCTGACAGCTTTATACCAATGCAATTTGAGAACGAGGCCAATGCTGATGCACATCGTGAAACAACTGCTGTAGAAATTTTGGAGGCCTTCGACGGAAAATTGGATGCTCTAGTTCTAACAGCTGGAACTGGCGGTACTGTAACAGGTACCGGAGAAGAGTTAAAAAAACGTATCCCTGACCTAAAAATATATGTAGTGGAACCATCAGGTTCACCGGTACTTTCAGGAGGAAAGCCTGGCCCCCATAAAATTCCTGGTACCGGCCCAGGGTTTATCCCTTCCATATTAAATCGTGACATTTACGACGAAGTCCTTTTGATTGAAGACGAGGATGCCCAAGTAATGGCACGCCGTCTTGCGGCTGAAGAAGGCATCTTTGTAGGAGCATCAGGAGCAGCTTCTGCTCATTTCGCTGTCCAAGTAGCGAAGAAACTGCCCCCTTCAGCAAGGGTCCTCTGCTTAGCTCCTGATACAGGAGAAAGATACTTATCTTCTGATTTATTTCCAAGCTAAAAGCGACGAAAAGCCTGCCCCTGTGCTGCTTTCACAAGCACCCTGGGACAGGCTTCTTTTATTGATTAAGAAATAGTCTTAATCTAGATCACGATTCACGGATTGGATGGTAACAATCACTTCTGACCTTGGTACTCGAAGTAACAGAATACCACCAATGATGAATAAAATAACAAGACTAAAGACACCACTGTTTGTACTTCCCGTTAATTGAGCAGCCAAACCGACTAACACAGGTCCTATAATGGCAGCAAACTTGCCAAAGATACTGTAAAAACCAAAGAATTCATTTGATGATTCCTTTGGGACAAGCTTAGCAAAATAAGAACGGCTCATAGCCTGAATTCCACCCTGTGATGTGGCAACAAGCATGGCTAGCATCCAGAAATCAAGTGCTGAGTCTAAAAAATAGGCATAAAAGCAGATAAAAATATACACAATGATTCCCACCATAATCATTGTCTTTTCACTGAATTTCCCTCCTAGCTTTCCGAACAAGACGGTAAAAGGCGCCGCGACAATTTGGGTGACAAACAAAATAATTAATAATGTTGTGGACGTAATACCAAGGTCTGACCCAAATGCTGTAGACATATTTATGACCGTATGAACACCATCAATATAAAAGAAATAAGAGAGTAAAAATAAGAATAATGGGCGGTATAATTTAATATTTTTCAGTGTTGAAAACAGCTTTTTAAAGCTTGTTAAAACTGGATTTGGCACACGTTCCGAATAATATTTTTGCTCCACATTTTTTAACATCGGGATGGTAAAAATCCCCCACCATAAAGCAGTTATGACAATCGCAATTTGACTGGCTACGGTAACTGATAACGGAATCATTCCTTGTTGGGATAAGAGTATAATTCCGATGGAAACAATAAAAGGGATGGTACTGCCGACATATCCAAGCGCAAAGCCATTTGCAGAAATACGGTCCATTCTTTCCTCTGTTGTCACATCTACAAGAAAAGCATCATAGAAGACATTTGCACCAGAGAATCCTAACGATGTGACGACAAAACAAGCCAATAACAGCATCCACTGATCACTTGGAACAATAGCTAGAAGCAGTGTAAATAGTATCCCTAAGGCTGAAAAGATAATAAAGAAGCGTTTTTTGTAGCCTTTGAAATCTGCAATGGTACCTAAAATTGGCGCTAAAATAGAGATTACTAATGTGGCAAACGAATTCGCATACCCCCAATAAGCTGTTGATGTCGCAGCCTCGATTCCCGCTTGTGTTGCCGACGCTTTGAAATAAAGTGGAAATATGGCTGTGACGACAACGAGCGTGTATGCCGAGTTTGCCCAATCATAAAAAGCCCAACCACGTTCAGGTGCTGTCATTTTACCCATAACCGATTCCTCCCAGGCTCACTTTATGAAACATGTACTACCTTGTCCTACTAATACAACCTTTGAAATCCTATTTTTAGTTTACTATGTATCCACCAAATATTATTAATAGTTTGTAAAATATTTTTAAAATTTTCCAGTTATCATTTATACATAAAAGCAGCCCCGAACATTAGTAAATGCGCGGGGCCGCTTCTCTTTTATCCTTATACCATCACTTTACAAATATCGTTAGTAAACTCAACTGGATCCTGGATTGGTAAGCCTTCAATTAATAAGGCCTGATTGTAGAGGAGGCTTGTATATAAAGCCAGCTTCTCTTGATCCTTTTCAAATGCTGCTTTTAAGGAATCGAATACTTCGTGATTCGCATTAATTTCTAACACTTTATCCGCTTTAATCCCTTGGCTGTCAGGCATTGCATTTAGAACCTTTTCCATTTCAATTGAAATTTCACCCTCAGTAGCTAGGCAGACTGGATGTGACTTTAATCTCTTAGAAATCCGAACATCTTTCACTTTGCCTGCTAAGATGTCCTTCATTTTTTCAAATAAATCCTTATTCTCGTTCGTTGCCTCATCTGAATTTGCTTGATCCTCTTCAAATCCCAAATCACCGCTTGAAACAGATTTGAATTCTTTCTCCTTAAAGGTCATCAGCATTCTGATAGCAAACTCATCAATTTCATCTGTAAAATACAGAATTTCAAAGCCTTTATCTGCAACCATTTCGGTTTGTGGCAGCTTTTCAATCCGTTCATTTGATTCACCTGATGCATAATAAATATATTTTTGATCTTCAGGCATTCTCGATACATATTCATCTAGAGTTACCAGCTTTTTCTCTTTTGAAGAGTAGAACATCAATAAATCCTGCAATACTTCTTTATGAGTTCCAAAATCACTGTATACTCCGTATTTCAGTTGTCTGCCGAAGGAATGGAAGAACTTCTCGTATTTCTCTCGATTATTTTTCAATAAACTTAAGAGCTCGCCTTTAATCTTCTTGTTGATATTTTTCTCAATTCTTTTTAACTGACGGTCATGCTGCAGCATTTCCCTTGAAATATTTAATGACAAATCTTCCGAATCGACCATCCCTTTGACAAAGCTAAAATAGTCTGGAAGCAAATCAGCACATTTATTCATAATCAGTACGCCATTGGAATAAAGCTCAAGCCCTTTTTCATATTCCTTCGAATAGTAATCAAATGGAATATTTTCAGGGATGAAAAGAATCGCGTTATATCGTACCGCACCATCAACACTTGTATGGATTGTCTTCAACGGTTTGTCAAAGCCGTACCGTTTTTCATGATAAAATTTTTCATAATCCTCATCGGTTAAATCATTTTTACTTTTTTTCCAAATTGGAACCATACTATTAATAATTTGCTCTTCTTTATAATCTACATATTCATTTTCGTTATCTTCCTTTGGCTTTCGAACCGTTACATCCATTTTGATCGGATAGCGAATAAAATCAGAGTATTTCTTAATAATCTCTTTTAAACGATATTCTTCTAAGAATTCCTCAAATTGGTCTTCCTCAGTATTCTCTTTTATTTTCAAAGTGATTTCCGTACCAACCGAATCCTTTTCCCACGGCACGATTGTATAGCCGTCAGCTCCCTCAGATTCCCACTTGTATGCCTCTGCACTTTCTAACGCCTTACTAATAACTGTTACAACGTCGGCAACCATAAATGCTGCATAGAACCCAACACCAAATTGACCGATAATGTCATACCCATCTTTCAACTCATTTTCGCTTTTAAACGCTAAAGAGCCGCTTTTTGCTATAACGCCAAGGTTATTTTCAAGCTCTTCCTTCGTCATACCGATACCTGTATCAATAATCTTCAGGGTTTTGTTTTCTTTATCTGCTTCTACTTTTATGTAGTAGTTATCCTGATCAAAACGTAAAGAGTCATCTGTCAATGCCTTGTAGTAGATCTTGTCAATTGCATCACTCGCATTTGAAATTAACTCTCTTAAAAAAACCTCCCGGTGAGTATAAATGGAATTAATCATCAAGTCTAGCAGCCTTTTTGATTCCGCTTGGAATTGTTTCTTCTCCATAATAAAACCTCTCCTTTCATTGCTAATACTACGTAACCACTAGTTACGCAGCAGGCTTTTTATAATTAGAATGAACATATCAATTAGCACTCTAACAAATAGAGTGCTAATTGCGATATAAATTAAATAACATATTCATTTTCACGTGTCAATATTTATGAAACAGTAAGATGCATGAGACGCTTTTTTAATGAAGGCAACCTATTCTGTATATCTCCTAAATACCAGCGAAGCATTATGACCACCGAATCCTAAAGAGTTGGACAATACTATTTGAACATTCTTCTCCTTTGCTTGATTCGGGACATAATCTAAATCAAGCTCTTCATCCTTTGTTTCATAATGAATAGTAGGAGGCAAAACTCCGTCTCTTATTGTTAACAGTGAAAAAATCGCTTCGACAGCACCTGCTGCCCCAAGCATATGTCCTGTCATCGATTTTGTAGAGCTGACTGACAGCTGGTAGGCATGCTCTTTAAAAACGGATTTGATGGCTTTTGTTTCATACAAGTCATTCAACGGAGTCGACGTTCCATGAGCATTTATGTAATCAACTTGCTCTGGTAGAATTTCTGCATCACTTAATGCTAATTTCATTGCCCGTGCAGCACCTTCTCCGTCCGGTGCTGGCGATGTGATATGATAAGCATCCCCTGTGGCACCATAGCCGATTAGCTCGCCGTAAATTTTTGCTCCGCGTGCTAATGCATGCTCTAATTCCTCTAAGATAACAATGCCCGCACCCTCAGCAATCACAAAGCCATCTCGATTTTTATCAAATGGACGGCATGCTGTATCCGGATCAGGATTCGTTGAAAGAGCAGTCATATTCGAAAAACCGGCTAACGTCATTTCCGTAATAGAAGCCTCCGTGCCACCGGCAATTACAATATCCACACTTCCTTTTTGTATTTCTCGAAATGCGTCACCAATCGAATTTGACCCTGAGGCACAGGCTGTGACAGAGCAATTATTAATACCTTTCGCTCCTAATTCAATCGATACTCTCCCTGCTGCCATATCTGGTATGAACATTGGAATCGTAAACGGATTTACCCTTCTTTGTCCTTTATCTAAAAACTTGCGGTATTGTTCCTCAAATTCACCTAGACCGCCAATACCTGACCCAATCCAGACACCCACCCGTTCCGGGTCCGCATTTTCACCAATTTGAAGACCTGCATCCGCAGCAGCCATTTTACTTGCCGCTACAGCAAATTGACTAAAGCGCCCCATTCTTCTTACTTCTTTTCGATCCATAAAATCTTCAGGCACAAAATCTGTAACTTCTCCAGCCAGTTTTACATCTATTTTTTCTACATCAATTCGGACCGCAGGGGCAATACCTGACCTGCCCTTTTTAATATTTTCCCATGATGCTTCAGCATTCTTTCCTACTGGAGTAACAGCTCCAATACCTGTAATTACAACTCGTTTTTTCATTTATCTTTCTCCCCATTGTTAATATTCTTATTTTAACCTTCTATTCTCTTGAGTTCAAAAGGATGAACTATAGAATGAATATTTCGAATAATTTATTTTAAAATTCTAGCATTTTTTCCACTAGTAATATATATATTTTATTTAATGATTCAACTTTATTGTTACCTTTTAATACAAAATAATTTTCAGTATAATATAACTATTCACACTCATTTTGTTTATATTCCCATTTGAATCTCTGAATTTTAAGAATCAAACTAACTATCTTTACTTACTATACTGGAGGTACTATGGATTACAAATTATTTCCACTAGGGGATCAAGGTATTGTTATTGAACTCGGAAAAGATATCTCTTATATTACACAGCATAAAGTTCAGTTTATTTCTTCGCACCTTCAAGATTATCCTGTTGAATGGATCATCGAATTCATTCCTTCGTATACAACTGTCACCATTTATTATCATGCCATGAAAATTGAACAGCTCACGAAAGGTAGAGTCCTCCCCTATCATTATGCCTGTGAACAGCTAAACAATCTACTATCCAGTATTGTACTAGATCAAAGATTTGAATCAAGAATCATAGAAATCCCTGTTTGCTATGGTGGAGAATATGGACCAGACCTAGATTATGTAGCGAAATTAAATCATATTTCACCTGAAGATGTTATCAGAATCCATACCTCTGGTGATTATATGGTCTATATGATTGGATTTGCGCCTGGATTTCCATACTTGGGCGGAATGTCTGAAAGAATTGCTGCACCCAGAAGAAAAACACCAAGATTACAAATACCTGAACGCTCTGTCGGAATCGCTGGTAACCAAACCGGCATATACCCACTTGAAACACCTGGAGGATGGCAAATTATTGGACGTACACCCATTTTCTTATTTCGTCCTGAGCAAGACCCTCCTACACTACTAAAAGCCGGTGATAGAATTAAATTTATCAGCATTTCCACCATGGAGTTCAAAGAAAGAGAGGCAAGAGAAAAGCATGATAACAATCACTAAACCTGGCCTTCTTTCTACGATTCAGGATCTTGGACGGTTTGGCTATCAAAAATACGGTGTCATTACTAGCGGGGCGATGGATTCTCTTTCCCATCGACTGGCAAATCTCTTAGTTGGAAATGACGAAAATAAACCAACAATCGAGATGACTTTAATTGGATCAAGCATTCAGTTTCATCAGGATACGTTGATTGCTATCACTGGAGGTGATTTGTCGCCTACCATACAAGACCAGCCTGTCCGCATGTGGCGTCCCGTTCTTGTAAGAAAAGGAGCACAACTTAAATTTGGCCGAGCTCATAGCGGATGCCGAGCTTATTTGGCAGTGGCAGGAGGATTCTCCATCCCAACCATTATGAACAGTACCTCCACATATATACGAGCAAATGTAGGAGGCTTTCATGGACGTGCCTTAAAAGCAGGAGATCAATTATCGTTTGCAGAAAAAACAGCCCAATCCTCTAAAATGATAAAGGACTTGCATAATAGGGAGCGTGATTGTCCATTTGTTGAGATGAATTGGTCTGTTTCTTCAGACCTTATCCCTCAATTGGTGAAGAAGCCTGTTATCCGTGTTCTAAATGGACGGCATACCCATCTTTTTACTAAAGAAAGTCAAGAATGGTTGTGGACGAAGCCCTTCCAATTAACACAGCAGTCTGACCGGATGGGTTACCGGCTATTGGGACCACAGCTTCATTTAGAGAAACCGTTGGAAATATTATCTGAAGCTGTGACATTTGGTACGATTCAAGTACCTGCAGATGGGAACCCGATTATCCTTATGGCTGATCGGCAAACGACCGGCGGATATCCAAAGATAGGAGAAATTGCTTCTGTCGATTTGTCCTTCCTAGCCCAGGCTAGACCGTTGGATACGATATTCTTCACGAATATTTCTCTTGAAGAGGCACAGCTTCTTTTGATAGAAAGAGAAAAAAAAATAAAACAGCTAAAACACGGGATTTATTATTTGGCAGGAGGCAGGCAGCATGTACACGGTTGACTTAAATTGTGATATGGGAGAAAGTTTTGGCATCTATGAAATTGGGTCTGATGAAGAAATTCTTGATTACATTACATCAGCTAACATTGCTTGTGGCTTCCATGCAGGTGATCCAGCAACCATGCGAAGGACGGTCCAGCTGGCACTTAGTAAAGGTGTCGGAATTGGAGTACACCCCGGCTTTCAGGATCTTGTTGGATTCGGCCGAAGAGAAATGAAGATATCACCACTGGAAGCCTATGACATAATGATTTATCAAATTGGTTCACTCTATGGATTTGCGAAAGCGGAAGGTGCAAAACTGCAGCATGTTAAACCACATGGTGCCTTGTACAATATGGCTGCTAAGGATCCAGCACTAGCAGAAGCCATTGCAGAAGCAATCTATAAAATTGATCCAGAATTGATTCTCTACGGTTTGGCTGGAAGCAAATTAATCGATGCAGGGAGAAAAATTGGTCTCCGTACTGCTAACGAAGTATTTGCGGACCGGACATACCAAGAGGACGGCTCTTTGACCCCCAGAACCAATCCTAATGCACTCATAACAGATTCCACTGTATCTGTGAAACAAGTCATTACACTTGTTAAGGAAGGAAGGGTTCGTTCCCTCCAGGGTACCGATGTATTCATCCAGGCAGATACCGTTTGTATTCACGGGGACGGGAGGGAAGCTTTAGAATTTGCAAAGACACTGTCTGAAGCATTGAAAGAGTCTGGAATTAAACAGAGTATAATCAACCATAACAAAGAATAGGAATCAATATCTAAATAGTTCAATGGAATACATATGATAGTACAAATCTTCTTTTCAAGCCGTTTCCCCTTAAAGGAAGCGGCTTTTTGGTAGGTAAATCTTTAATTATATATGTAATTAATCCTATTAAATTGGATATTTGTGTCATATTTCTAACAATATATTTAATTCCATCACTTCATACAAAAGAATTGGTACAATATACCCAAATAGGACGGAGGTTATTACGATGAGAACAACAAGATTAATTCTGTTTCTTGTTTTTATACTCATATTAAATGGCTGTAATTCATCAGAATCCACTGAAAAAGTAGAAAGTGAGACAAAAAATGAATTACCTGCAATAACAATCATCGCCGACTCAGAGCAATCACTTGCGTTGTTTAAAATGGAAGAAAAAAACATTGAGGAAAAGTTTGGCGTTCGTCTAGAGTATCATTATCCCGATAGGATGAATGATAACCTTGAGGATTTTTTATTTGCCAGCAAAAAAACCTATGATATTTATATGCTATTCCCTGCCAAAATACCAGAATATGTTGAACGAGATATGCTGCTGCCACTTGATACATATATTAATAGTTCCAAAGATATCGATGATATATTACCTGTTTATCGTAACCTTTATATGAAATTCGACGGTCACGACTACGGAATGGTTTATGATGGAGATACACATCTTTTGTTTTATCGAAAAGATGTCTTTGAAATGTATAATGATGAATACAAAGCTGAATATGGTAACAATTTAGAGCCGCCTAAAACATGGGATGAATACGATCGAATTTCAAAATTCCTTACAAAAGATCAGGATAATGATGGAAAAATCGATTTATACGGCACCGCCATCTTTGGCGGAGACGCTAAAAGGTATATTTGGTTTGCTGAACGTTATAACTCTATGGGCGGAAAGTATTTTGACGAGGAAATGAATCCTCTCATTCAAAATGAACTAGGGGTTAAAGCACTACAGGATTTAATCGACCTGAACGACAGTGGAGCCACTCCCCCTAATTCCATGTATGATTGGATTGATTTAAATAACGCTTTTCTCCATGGAAACCTTGCCATGGTTGTTCAATGGAGTGACACTTCTCGTTTTTCTTATGATCATAAAAATTGGGATTCTCAAGTTGAAAATAAAGTTGGTTGGACTCAGGTACCGGCAGATAATCCAGAATCTCCTCGCGGCGGCGTCTGGATTGGACGTGTGTTAGGTATTTCCAACCAATCATCCCACCCTGATAAGGCTTGGGAAATCATCTCTTATATCACATCAAAGGAAGTTAGTAAAAAAGCACTTACTTCAAAAGGAACGATTAATGATCCATTTCGTTACAGTCATTTTAATGCTGTTGAGAAAGGAGCATTTCCAACAAAAGAAATAAATGAAGAATTTTTAAACACTGTGAAATCTAGTCTAACAAACCCAAATGCAGACTTAATGATACCAGGTGGCTGGGAATATATGCAGGCACTCGATGAAAATATCCAAAAGGCATTAATTCATAATAGTTCTGCCGAGGAAGCTTTACAGCAAACGGCTGCTGAATGGAATGAGATTACACAACGATATGGCCGTAGTGTACAGGCAAACCATTACAGGCAATGGCTCGACCTCCTGGAGGAGGTAGGTACGTATGAAATGGAATAGGGGGTTAGTTTTCCAATTTTGGCTGGCCATGAATAGTCTCGTACTAATAAGTGTACTTACCATTAGTGGTCTTTATGCTTGGAGAGAAACAACGCATCTTGAGGAAAGCTTAAAAAACGAAGGAATGACTGCTGCCAAAACACTTAACTCAGCAATTGGATTATCGATGCTTGAAGAGGATTACTCGAACCTCAGCCCTCTTACTTACTCTTTACAATCAGAACCGAATATAGCCTATGTCATTATTAGAGATAAGGAAGGAACCACTGTTAATCAAAAGGGTGAAACAACAGTGGAGGACCTAATAATCGAAAGAATTCCCATTGAATATTTCCAAGTGAATGTAGGTGAAGTCGAAATAGGTTTAAAGACTACAACTCTTGCACAACAAAAAAAAATGGTGCTTTCTGATACGATTATTACAGCAATTATCTATTCGCTTCTTTCTTTAATCTTTTCTTATATTATAAGCACAAGATTGACTGCTCCTATTAAACGATTGATTTCTGCAACAAAGCAGCTGTCAAAAGGGCACCGAAATGTGGATGTATTTGAAGACATAGGTGTAATTGAGATTCAACAATTAGCCGTTGAATTCAATAAAATGGCTAGAACCATTCATAGTCATGAAGAAATACTAGTAAATGAAATTGATAAAGCAACGAAAGATTTGTCTGAAAAAATTGCAATGCTAGAGGTATTTAGAAATATTTCAAATTCAGTGTTAGAGGATGATGTTCAAAGTTCGGAAGTAATTAAATCCACTTTGGAAAACATCCAGAGTTATTTGGGAGTAAACCATGTGTCATTATCATTTATCAATCAACAAAGGAAACTGGAAGTATTTCAGCTCGAACAGGATCACACTACATCATCCTTTGAACTTCACCTGGAGGATACCTCCTTTATTGATGCGATAGATCTTAAGAAAATCATCATACGTAACCACCTTGCAACACATAGTGGTTCCTATTTTGAACAGATGCTAATAAAAGAAGGAATGAAGTCACTATTAATTTTACCTATTATTGCCAAAAATAAAGCAATTGGCACTTTGAATATTAGCTGTAAAGAAGAAAACTTCTTTTTAGAAGAATTGATTGAACAGCTGACAGCTTTTACGAATCATATCGCTCTTGCCTTTGATAGGGTTGCAGCTTATGAATCGTTACATAAATCTGCCTACCATGATTATTTGACAGGTTTACCAAATTTCCGATTATTTAAGATGTGTTTACAGGATGCATTAGAACAAGCAAAATTAAATAATACATTTGTAGCAGTTTTGTTTTTAGATTTGGATCGGTTCAAAGCTGTTAATGATACGTTTGGTCATGCAACAGGCGACCTTTTATTAAAGTATATATCCAAACAAATTGTATCTTGTTTAGATGAAGGAGATACAGCTTCCAGAATAGGCGGTGATGAATTTACTGTTTTATTACCTTGTCTGGCAGAGACTACACAAGCCGTCGCCATCGCAACAAAAATAATGAAGGCTTTAGAAAATCCAGTAATCATAAAGGGCTATAAAATCCCTATATCAACTAGTATTGGAATTTCCTTTTATCCCAAGGATGGGACAGATGCTGATACTTTGATAAAGCTAGCAGACCGTGCCATGTACAAGGTGAAACAACAGGGAAAAAATAATTACGCTTTTTATACAAAACAAGAGGATAAATATACTGTCAATCAAATTCTACTAGAGAATAATATTCGTAAAGCCATTAATAAAAATGAATTAGCCGTCTATTATCAACCGAAAATTAACATTCAGGATGGCACTGTTTCCGGTGTCGAGGCTCTAGTCCGCTGGCTGCACCCGGAAAAAGGAGTGATCCCGCCTGAAAGCTTTATTCCTCAAGCGGAGGAAACTGGGCTCATTATTCCAATCGGTGAATTTGTTCTACGTCAAGCCTGTCTGCAATGTGTTAAATGGCAAAAAATAGGACTGCCTCCTATACCAGTTTCGGTAAATTTATCTCCTCATCAATTTTTGCAGTCAACTCTTGTCAGTAATATTGAAAGGATTATTAAAGAAACAGGCATTCAACCGGAACTGTTAGAGCTTGAGATTACAGAAGGTATGTCAATGGATATCTCACGATCGATTGTTATCCTACAGGCATTAAAGGATATAGGGGTTCGCATCGTTGTGGATGATTTCGGAACCGGCTATAGTTCACTAAGTTATTTACATCAGCTGCCTATTGACACTGTAAAAATCGATAAAGCCTTTATTAATGATATGACCAATGATCATCATAATGAAGCAATTGTCTCTACCATCATTAATATGGCTCATAACTTAAATTTAACTGTTATAGCTGAGGGTGCAGAGACTGAAGAGCAGGTAATCTATTTAAAAAAATCCCTCTGTGACGATATCCAAGGCTTCTATTTCAGCAAACCTGTTCCAGCTGTAAAATTTGAAAAGCTCTACTCACAGCTTGTGATGGACGCACAAAAAACGAGACTTTTATATGCATAATACACTCCAAATGAAAGAACCTGCTAAAAGATAATTTTAGGTAGGTTCTCTTTTTTTAACGATAAAAAAAAATCGTCAAGGTTTCTTTTTGATCCATCGTCGCTAACAGAATTTGATGCAATTCAGCATTGTAGTTTGATTTCAGCTTACGTTTTATCCACTCTTCATCCTTACCAAGCTGATTCAATTCGTGAAAAATCAACTTACCCTCTTTAATTACAGTTCTAGGAAAAGAAAACGGTTTTGCCGGAATATTCATGTCTGCTTTTGTTACGGTTTGTTGTTGAGTCTTCAAGAAGATAGAGATTGTTCCATCTGGTTCCCATAATGCGAGAGAAACATCCTTGACATCTGATACTTTTTGTTTTCTAATTTCTGATAAAAGTACATCGAGTGAAATTCTTGCTTTCGATAAATTTTTATATATAATTTGACTATCTTTTATTAATGGAAAGGCTTGACCGTGTAAAAGAGTTCTAAAGCCTTGAAATTTTAAAATAAGAAAAATCGTACATAAATATAAAATGATTAACACAGTCATCGTTATCATTGAACCCTTTAATCCTAAATGTTCGTCGGATAATGGATGGGCCATGATGTTTCCGATAGTTAAGGCAATGACAAAATCAATTAGCCTTAGTTGTGAGATAGATCGTTGGCCCATTATCCTCGCAGAAATCAACATAAAGAAGAAAGTTACTACTGCTCTTAACACCCATTGTATGGTAGTAAGAGATTCCTGACTATGAAAAAATTCCATTTTATCCCCCTTCCCTATAAAAGTTGCAGGTTTATTCTTACCAAATAAAGGTTATTTTATGTTGAAAGCAAAAAAGCAGACATTTCCTATGTCTGCCTTTTTCCTTTGTTTATTTATTTTAGTACATTCACTAATGTGCCAATTTGTTCAACTGAAACTTGAACCTCGTCACCTGGTTTTAACCATTCTTGCTGCTCTTCTGGATAGCCTAGAACGACTCCTTCAGGTGTTCCTGAAAAAATGATATCTCCAGGTTTCAACGTCATATATTCGGATATATAGCTAATAAGTGTTGCACAATCAAATATCATATCACGAGTATTTGCCTTTTGTTTCACATCACCATTAACTCTACATTCAATATCCAGGTTAGACGGGTCTAATTCATCCGCTGTCACCAAATAAGGGCCGACTGGTCCAAAGTTATCAAGGGATTTTCCAAGCAGCCATTGCCCGCTTCTGAATTGCAAATCTCGAGCTGAAAGGTCATTTCCAACCGTATAGCCAAATACATAGGAAAGCGCTTCCTCCTTCGATACATTCGCTGCTTCTTTGCCAATGACAATCACTAGCTCCACTTCATAATCAAATTTTTCAGCACCTTTCGGCAACTCAATTGTTTGATTATGAGCAGCCAATGAGTTGTTAAACTTGCTGAATAGAACTGGAGACGTTGGAATATCCATGTTTGATTCGTTGGCATGATCCACATAATTTAAACCTACACAAATAATCTTTTCCGGATTCGTTACACATGGTGCGTAAACAAGGTCCTCCTCTAAAAGATAAGCTGTTTCCTTCTCTAATAATGAACTTAATTGCATGATAGCTGTGTCTCCACCAGCAATTACATCCTCTATTTTCGTTGGCATATCAAGGGCATAAGTCTTAGCAGCCTGTTCTACATCTATAATTCCTTGATCTGTTTTGATGCCTAAGCGTATGGAATCGCCATTTTTATAATTGATAAATCTCAATGTAAGTCCCCTTTTCATTATGTTTTTACTCTAGATTAATTAAAAATCAGAATATTACTTAATTCTACTGACATTGTGATATTCCCTTCATATATTTACTGAATTTCGAGCTTCTTTTTAATAATTTTACAGAATTTTTGGGCTTGATTAGTAATGGATATTTCAGTTCATTTGTTGTATTCCAATAAGATTAGTAGTATTTTAGTAATAAGAACGTTTATTATGGTAAATAGTTAAACAAATGGGGAGTGATTTATTACATGAATGTTTTTGATGCAATTCAAAAAAGAAGAGAAATTACTCAGTTTCTACAAAAGCAGATAGCGGCAGAGACATTGGAGCAAATAGTAACGGCAGGTTATCTAGCCCCTGCAGGCAATAATCTTCCATCAAGAGAACTCATTTTAGTAACAGAGCCTAACTCGTTACAACACTTATCACAAGCTACACCTTTTGTACCATGGTTATCACAAGCAGCAGCAGCCATAGTTATTACCGGACGGCCGGATATCAGCAAGTATTGGCTCCAGGATTCCTCGATTGCGAGTGGATTTATTTGGTTGTCAGCGGTTGAATTAGGAATAGGTGCTGCATTTGGTGCAATTTATCATTCCGAGGATAAGGAGGAGTCAGAGCGAAGAGAGAATTATGTACGTGAACACCTCCATATTCCTCGTGACAGACGTGTTGTAGCCATTTTAGGCTTAGGATACCCTGAAAAAGAGCCGCCTGCAAAAACCTTATTGCCAAAGGATTCCATTATCCATTACGGCCTGTTTACCGAATAATATAACAACGACCTTGATAATATTGGTTTACAATTCTTATTTGCCTTCTTTATAATAAAAATAAACGATGAAAATACCACTCACCTTTAATCAAGGCGGGTGGTTTTATTGTGTTGTGAGTAAGGAGGAAATGATGAGTATTTGGAAATATGCTTTCCTAGTTTTTCTTGGAGGCTGCTCATATGGAGTTGTATCAACATTTGTAAAGCTTGCCTACTCTGAAGGATTTACTGTAAATGATGTAACAGGGACACAGTATTTTTTTGGCAGCATCATGCTTTGGATTCTATCCATTTTTATTCCAAAGGGTAGCTTAAACGTTAGACAATTGTTGATTTTACTAATAAGTGGAACGCCTATGGGGTTAACCGGTATTTTTTACAATCAATCACTTAAATATGTCGATGCATCTTTAGCTATTATCCTGTTACTGCAATTCACTTGGATTGGAATGATCTTGCAATTTTTCTTAGATAAAAAAGCACCAAGTCGAAAAAACCTAATTGCTACTGCTGTTATTCTTACCGGTTCTATACTGGCATCGGGAATTTTGTCTGCCAGTCTCTCTTTTTCATTAATTGGTTGCTGCTGGGGATTACTATCAGCATTGTCCTTTGCATCCTTCATCTATATTAGTGGACGCTCTACAGTCGCTATCCATCCGATTCGAAAAAGTGCGATTATGACTACTGGAGCAACGATTCTAGTATTTTGTATTTTACCACCAAGTTTTCTCACGAATGGTTCACTTCTTGATGGCTTGCTTCCCTATGCTTTGTTTTTTGCATTTTTCGGATCCTTTCTCCCACCGCTTTTGTTTAATATCGGAATGCCAAAAGTCGGCAGCGGACTTGGAAACATCTTAAGTGCATCTGAATTACCTACTGCTGTAACCATGTCCACTCTTATTCTTCAAGAAAATGTCACGCCTTCTCAATGGATTGGTGTTTCTATTATTCTAGTTGGGATCGCTTATCCTAATCTAAAGAAGACGTTTAACGCGAAAATGAAAGGAAGTTAATTCTCCCTTTCATTTTTTTGACTATATTTATTTCATTACAAAGTAGATTCAGACCGTAATCCTGCCTTTTAATAGCGCTTTCTTTTTGAAGATCCAGGTATCCCCATTTCCTCACGATATTTCGCCACGGTACGACGAGATATTTGTATCCCATTTTTCATGAGTAATTCAACAATCATTTGATCTGAAATCGGCTTTTCTTTATTTTCTTTTTCAATCAATTCCTTGATTTGTTCCTTAATAACCACAGATGATTCACTATCCATATTATTACGTTTTGAAAGACCTGTTGAAAATAAATCCTTTACTTTGAAAAGTCCATGCGGTGTTTGAATATATTTATTGCTTGTTGCCCTGCTGATTGTAGACTCATGAAAGCCAAGCTGCTCAGATAGATCCTTTAAGGTCATTGGTTTTAATTTATTCATTCCATATTTAAAAAAGTCACTTTGCCTCTCTAGGATAGCCTCTGTTACTTTATAGAGTGTATATTTTCTTTGCGAAATACCATTCATTAGTATAGCTACTTCATGCTGTTTCTTTTTAATATATTCCTCCTCATTTTTCATATCTTTATATAAAGGATTAATTGTAATTTGAGGAATCATACTGTCATTAACAATAATTACATATTCATCATTAACTTTTTCTACCGTTACATCGGGAATGATATATTGTGTCATTTCATGATGATACTCACTACAAGGACGGGGATTTAAGGATTTAATAAAATCCGCTGCTTCCTGAATTTCCTGTACAGTAACATTAAATAGCTTGGCCATTTTATGATAGCGTTTTGCAGCCAGATCCTCCATATGATGCTCGATGATACGATAGGCTAATGAGTGACAATCCAGCAGTGCTGCCGTTTGGATTAAGAGGCATTCTTTTAAGTTTCGGGCACCTACTCCGACCGGGTCAAGCGATTGTAAAGTGGAAACCGCCGCATCCATTTCCTCCATTGAAACATTCAAAATATGAGCCGCAATCGCTGGCTCTATTTCTAAATACCCATGATGATTTAAATGACCAATTAGAAATTTCAGGATACATCTTTGGCCCTTTGTGATGGTCGAAATAGTCATGATTTGCTCTAGTAAATGCCTTTCAAGGGTAAAAACCGTATCAGAGTAATGGATAATAGGATCGTAATCATTATCACCATTAAAAGTGCCGTACGATGTGTTCGTATTATTATAATTACGCGTGACAAATTCCATGCTCGTGTTTTCTTTAATTTCTAAAAGAGGATTCTCAACAGCCTGCTGTTTTAGATAATCGATCAATTCATGGGAAGAATATTGCAGAATGTTGATCGATTGCCGAAGCTCGGGTGTTAACGTCAACTTTAGGCTTTGATACTGATTTAAATTCATTCCTAATTGCATATCACTCACCTATTATTCTAATAATTTTGAATTATCGTAATCTTATATATAGTATAATACCCTATTTTTCATTATATGAATAGGATTATGTAATATTTTCTTACAATAATTTAGTCGAAATGTAAGTCATTTAATCAAAATACAGAAAAACCTGTTACATTTTAACAGGTTCTTCTGCTTTTTTATGGATTTATATGTGATAGATTAAATGACTTGGAGCGAACTGCTATTTATTTATCACTGTTTCATTTAACTGCAGCTCTTCAACCGCTAAAGCAGGCTGTTCTTTTTTACGGTAGAAAAGGAAGTAAGTACCAATGACTAAAACGGTTAATAGAGAGCTAAGCAGGAATTGCAGTCTCATCGATTCGATAAAAGCCTGTGCAACAAATATAGCAAATAGCCCGATGATTGTTGCATATGTTAAGTATGGGAATAACCACATCTTTACCTTTAGTTGTCCAGGGTCTTTCTTTTCCATTCTTCTTCTCAAAATAATATGAGAAAAAGCAATAAAGATGTACATAACCATAGTCACTCCGCCTGAACTGTTAGCCAAAAATACAAAGATGGTATTTGGAGCAATGAATTTAAACATGGTAAACACATAAGCAAAAATCAAACTGATTACTAATGCCCAAATTGGAACACCTCTTTTATTAACACGCGCTAAAATCTTTGGTGCATCCCCTTTTGTTGCCAAAGAATAAACCATCCGAGAGCTTGTATACAGCCCTGAATTTAATACAGAAAGCAAAGAGATAAAGATAACGAAATTCATTACTTGTCCCGCAGCAGAAAAACCAGCGAGTTCAAATACACTTGCATATGGTGTCAGAAGCATATCTTTTGCATCCTGTGGAATCACCATAATTAATACCGCTACTGAGCCAACAAAGAATAAAAGTAAGCGCCATACAACTGCATTAATTGCTTTCATGATATTTTTATGAGGATTTTCCGATTCACCAGCCGCTATTGCAGCAACCTCACTCCCTGATAAGGAGAACGTAATAAAAATGACACTTAAGAAAACTGGAAGAATCCCTTTAGGGAAAAATCCACCATTTGCTGTTATATCAGAAAAGCTTTGTGCTTTTATCCCCGGCACTAAACCGAACAAAATCGCAGCACCTAAGCATAGAAAGATTACAATGGCTGTAACCTTAATTAAAGCTAACCAATACTCAAATTCACCATATGCTTTCACCGAAAAAATATTGGTAACCAGCATTAATAGTGGGAATACCACACTTGCTGCCCAAACCGGTATGGAAGGAAACCAATCATGTACCATTCCGCCTAATAATGTGGCTTCGATCGCAACAATAATAACCCAGTTAAACCAGTAGAGCCAGCCAATTGTAAATCCAGCCCATGGACCCATTGCATTATGAGCATAGGTTGAGAAGGATCCGCTGTCTGGATTGACAACAGCCATTTCTCCCAGCATTCTCATAATCAGCACAATCATTAATCCGGCAATAATATAGGAAAAAATCGCCCCTGGTCCTGTCGAATCAATGATCGCACCACTTCCTACAAATAATCCAGCACCAATTACACCGCCAATTGAAATCATGGTAACATGTCTTGTTTTAAGATTTTGTTTAAGTTCATTATGTCCTGCCGCCAAACTTATCACCTTCCTTGTCCATTTTTTCTTTGCATAATTTTAAAAATATTTTGTCTTTTAAAACTGCAAGCATACATAGAAAATGAATCGATTGATTAATTACAAAGAAGTTGTTAAAGATACTGTTTTATAAGCGGTAAAGAATTCCATTGCTGCCTGACCTTGCTCGCGCGTTCCTGAGCTGGATTCCTTCATCCCCCCAAATGGTGCCTGTGGTTCTGCTCCACCCGTCTCTCCATTAATTTGAACCATTCCCACTTCACTATTTTTTATAAAATCAAATGCTTTATTTAAGTTGGTTGTAAACAATGATGCACTTAATCCATAAATCGTATCATTTGCCTGCGTCAGTGCATCAGCATAGTCTGCTACCTTGATAACTGCTAATACAGGACCAAAAATTTCTTCTCTTGCAATTGTCATCTCATTTGTTACACTAGCAAATATTGTTGGTTCAACGAAATATCCACCGTTATAGACTGGATCATATAAAGCATTGCCTCCGTATAGAAGCTCTGCTCCTTCTTCTATTCCCTTCTGTATATAAGAAGTAACGGTTTCAAATTGTTTCTTTGATGCGACAGGACCCATCGTAACGGAACCGTCTAAGCCATCTCCAACCTTAATTTGTGTGACATTTTCTAAGAGTTTTTCAATAAACATATCATAAATGGACGCTTCAACATAGACTCGGCTTGTAGCGGTACACCGTTGCCCCGTTTGCTTCATAGCACCTTCAACTGTTAATTTAGCAGCTAAGTCCAGGTCTGCATCCTCAAGAACAACAACTGGATTTTTTCCACCCAGCTCAAGCTGATACTTTTTATTTTGTGCCACAGCTTTAGAAGCCAACTCTCTACCAACGCGATTTGAGCCAGTAAACGTAATTGCTGATGTTAATGGGTGTTCAACAAGTGCGTTTCCAACTATTTCGCCGCTTCCATTGACAAGATTTAATACACCAGCAGGAAGTCCCGCCTGTTCAAATACCTTTGCTATTTTAACCGCAGTAATCCCTGCTTCCATAGAAGGCTTCCAAACAACTGTATTGCCATAAACCAGTGCAGGTGCGATTTTCCAAATCGGAATCGCGACTGGGAAATTCCATGGTGTAATAACGCTTATCACTCCTAGTGGAACTCTTAGAGTATAAAGGGTATTTTGATTATTAGCAGAAGGCAGCACTTCACCCAGCTTTCTCATACCTTCTTGTGCATAGTAACGCAGAATTGCTGCTCCACGTAGAACCTCGCCTTTCATTTCTATGAATCTTTTACCCATTTCCTTCGTTGCTGTTTCAGCAATGTCTTGTGATTGCGCTTCCAATAAATCAGCCGCTTTTCGTAGGATTTCTCCTCTTCCTACAGGTGAAAGCTGTTTCCATTGTTGAAAAGCTAATTTTGCCTGCTGAACTGCTGTATCCACTTCCTCGACTGTAGCAGCTGCTGTATACCCAACAATTTGAGATGGATTTGCAGGATTAACCTGTGTATTTGTTATACCATCCTTGGAGTCTATCCATTCTCCTCCAATGAAATTTAAATAGTTATCCACAATTTTCCTCCTTACCTCTTTGGTTGATTTTTCAACCATAAAAAATTTATATTTATTATTTACATAGCAATAAACATGCCAACTCATTTTTTGTTTAAAAAAGGAAATAAAAGTCTTATTTTGAAATATAATTCATTTTTGAATTAAGTTTTTGGAATTTTGATTCAATTCTTGATTATTCAATAATTTTGATTTATATTTGAATCAAGGACTAAGTGAAAGGAGAATTCTATGAATGCTTCTTTAGCAGAGAGAATCTTACATTCTATTATAGAAACATCGAATAATAATATCACCATTGCTGATGCAGATGGAATGATTCTGCAGACAAACGAGGGGCACTGGACTGTTTACGGTGTTCATGCCGCTGAATATAAAGGAAAATCTGTTTTCCAGCTTGAACAAGAGAAAATTCTTACTCCATCCATTACAGCAATGGTGTTAAGAGAAAAAAAACCTATTCAAATCATGCAGAATACCCAAACCGGAAAAGTAATTATGACTCAGGGTTTTCCTATTTTTAATGAGGACGGTAAGATCATCCGGGTAATCAGCTATGCACAGGATCAAACTGAGATTCGAAATCTACAAGAACAATATGAACAATTACAACGAAAGCTGCAAGGCTATCAAACAGAAGTTGAGGAGCTTCGAAGAAAAGAAGGGATATTTTTTCGCAGCAAGGAAATGCAGCAAATTGTTAATACCATCCATCGTGTTGCTGATTCGGATGCAACTGTCTTATTTTTAGGAGAATCAGGCGTTGGAAAAAGTATGTTTGCTCACGAGCTACATAATCAAAGCCAACGAAGCAAAGAACCATTTATTGAAGTTAACTGCAGTACGATTCCTGAGAGTTTATTTGAATCAGAAATGTTTGGCTATGAAGCCGGTTCTTTTACAGGTGCAACGAAAAAAGGAAAACAGGGACTCATTGAACAAGCCCATAATGGGACGTTATTTTTAGATGAAATCGGAGAATTGCCACTTTCCATGCAAGTAAAATTATTAAAGGTACTGCAGGAAAAAAGATTTATGAGAATAGGAGGGAAGAAAGAACAGCATGTTGATTTCCGACTGGTAACTGCTACTAATCAAAATCTAGAAGCAATGGTCGCTAGCGGTAATTTTCGACTTGATTTATATTACAGGTTAAATGTGATCCCGCTGCAAATTCCACCGTTACGGGAACGTAAAGATGAGATCCCGTTCTTAATCAACCATTATGTTGATGTAATTAATACAAAATACAAAACATCCAAGAAGCTTCATGCAGCAACCTATGAATCATTGATTGGCTATAAGTGGCCGGGAAATGTCCGGGAATTAGAAAATCTTATAGAGCGTTTAATCCTAACTACAGAAGGAGATACTATTTACCCAAATGATCTACCCGCTACCATCAGCAGCCAATACACCTCTGATGCTAAGGATACTCTATTAGAAATTGAGTCGTACTATTTAGAAGAACTGAATCAGTTAGACTTAAATTCCGCCATTGAAAAAGTCGAGGAATATATGATTCTAAAAGCCTCACAGCAATGCAAAACAACCTATGAAATGGCCGAATTACTCGGGATCAGCCAGCCCTCCGTCGTAAGAAAGCTCAAAAAATATAAAGGTGTCAGGCACCGTCAAAGGACAAAATGAACATTTTGTCCTTTTGAGGTGCCTGACACCTTATGTTTTTATGCTGTTACGCTTGTTGCTGCTACTGCTGCCTCAACGGCTTGTTCAAGGATGCTTAAGCCTTCTTCTAGCTGCTCATCTGTAATTACTAATGGCATTAACAGACGAAGAACATTTCCGTATACACCTGCACTGAATAGTAATAATCCTCTATTGTTTGCTTCTTTTATGATTAAGTTTGTTAACTCTTTCGCTGGTTCTTTTGTTTCTTTATCTTTTACGATCTCCATTGCGCACATAGCGCCTAATCCTCTATAATCGCCAATGATATCAAATTTAGCGGCAAGCTTTTCAAAGTGACTCATGACTTTTTCACCGATTTCCTGACCGCGTTGGTTAAGGTTTTCTTCTTCGATGATATCCAATACAGCTAGCGCAGCTTTACAGCCTAATGGACTTCCGCTGTATGTTCCACCAAGTTCACCCGGCACTGATTTGTCCATGATTTCTTTACGTCCGATTACCCCGCTGATTGGTACTCCAGCTCCCATTGATTTTGATACAGTAAGTAAATCAGGAACCACATCAAAATGTTCGATCGCAAAATACTTACCTGTTCTAGCAAATCCTGTTTGAATTTCATCTGCAATAAATAGGATGCCGTGCTCTTTACAAAATTCAGCAACACCTTGGACAAAGCGTTTTCCAGGAACAATAAAGCCGCCTTCACCTTGTACTGGCTCCATGACCACCGCTGCAATCGTTTCTGGTGCTACATCTGTGATAAAGAAGTTTTTAAAATCAGCAAGCACTTGCTCTTCATGCTGTTCAACAGTCATGCCAGCTGGTCTTCTATATGGATATGGGAATGGCGCTCTATACACTTCAGGCGCAAACGGACCAAATTCAAATTTATAAGGCTTTACCTTACTTGTCATCGTCATCGTCATCAATGTACGGCCATGGTATCCTCTTGAGAAAGAAATGATACCTTGTCTTTTTGTATATTTACGGGCAATTTTAACTGCATTTTCAACTGCTTCAGCACCGCTGTTTTGTAAAAGAACCTTCTTCTCATGGTTACCAGGAGACAATTCAGCTAACTTTTCTGCTAGCTCAATATAGGATTCATACATCATAACATTGAAGCCGGTATGAATGAATTGATCAACCTGCTCATGAAGTGCTTGTTTCACTTTTGGATGGTTATGCCCAACGTTCATAACACCGATAGCACCGACAAAGTCAATAAAGGTATTTCCATCAACATCTGTAATTAACGCGCCTTCTGCTGATTGGGCAAAAGCAGGAATCCCGTTACTTACTCCTTTAGGAACTATATTTTGGCGTCTCTCGACTAATGTCTTAGATTTTTCACCTGGGATACTTGTTTTCATTTCTGCAAAGCTCATTATAATCATCCTTCCTTGTTCAAGTTGTTTTCTTACTTTTCATTAAGCAATTCTTGTGCCAACATAAATTCACAGGCCCAATTTTTAGAAAAAATTTGTCATGCAGATTCGTTATGTGCAATAAATTTATGTTTCTACTGTTTTATTAAGCAATCTTCATGCCATTTATAATAAATTTTTAAAAAAAGGCTTTGTTAAACGTGATTGTTGATTTCCGTTCCGGGCACTTCGCGCACCTTAGGGCGACCGCCGAGCCTCCTCGACACTTCGTGTCTGCGGGGTCTCGACTGTCTCGCTTCTCCCGCAGGAGTCTTCGTGCCCTCCACTGCAATCAACCTGCTTACTCAAAATCAGCATTGCGTTTTTACAACAGCCAAAAAATAAAAAAAGACCCATTTCCCAGACGTTAAGTCCGAAAATGGGTCCTTCTTTTATAATAAATATATCCAAATTTGGGGTGGGGTTGGATATTATTTAAAAGCTATCAATTAAGTTAAATCGCATTTTTATTAAATCTGCCGCGTTGACGCATTAATTCACGATATAAATTTGGATCCTTTTCAAACGCTGCACGTCCATGGAGCCAAAAGATATTATTAAGTACGACTAGATTTCCAATTGGGAGCTTTAATTCAATAAGGCTTTCATCATTCTCCATTGAACTAGAAAGATCACGCAGATATTTTGCCTGTTCAATAGATTCAGGGTAGACAAATTGATCTATAAAGCACATTCCCGGCTTATTATTATAATCAAAGAACGTTAAACGTTCGATTTCCTGGTCCACATTTTTACTGCTAGGTGCTTTATACGTAAAGCGGTGATTCCCTAGCGGATGCTTCATAAATTTATCAAGTTCCTTCCAATCATCAAGATGCAGTAAACGAGATTCCCCGCCGCGTGCATTTTGTTCTACCATTTTCATCATTAACAGCCAATCTGTCGGTTCATCAACAAATGTACCATCTGTATGAAGTGTGAATAAGCGATAGGCCTGACGGAGGTAAGAGTCACTGTTATCGGTATCTTTCACGGAAAATCTAGCATAATATTTTCCAGTCATCGCATCAAAATTTGGAATACCTACTAAATGAGAAATAGCTGTGGCAAAGATAACATATTCATCCGTATCCTCTGTCACACCTTCTAAGCCAAGAGTAAAGCCGCCTGACTCCCGATCATGTATAATTTCACGAAGCAGATTACCAAACTCTTCCCCTACCTGCTCCAATAAAAAGGCAGCAACAAGGTGACGCGCATATGGAGTATACTCTAAATGCTGGACAGAAAAGTTTTCATTTCTTGCTTTTTCAAGAAATCCTTTAATTGCTTCTCTTGTGATTGTGATGTGGTATAAACGGTTTGACTGCGGATGAATCTTTACCTCATAGTTTTCTGTTTTCACTTCAAATTTCGCCTTTTTTGTTTCAGTAATCATATTCATCTTTTGTTCCTCCTGTTATTTGTGATATAGGTGAAATAATTACAGGAAATAGTAAAAGCCAGTCGAACAAGCCTCCTATTATGATAAATAGGAACCAACTTGGACAACTGGCTTATATTCACTTCACCGCTCTATGGCAATAGAGTCACAGTGAACATACAGTTCGTTTTTGTTATTTACGTTTCCCGTCTTTCATGTCTAGCTGTTCACGATTTTGAAAGGGCATTTTTCAAAAGGCTAACATGCTGCAACATTTAATTAATCTTATAATAATAATACTTTTACTAATTGTCAATATATTTATAATATTTAGTTAATAAAATAATTTTATTGTTTATTTTGCTGTATTAACAGACTTTAACTGCTGGAAATGAACATCAAGATCCTTTAATGCTGCAACAAGGGCATTGGTCGCTTTCCCGCGGTAATAGGTTTGAATCGCTTCAATCGCTTCATCTACCCCATCATTCAAGCTAATTCCCTTTAACAGCCGGCCGATAAATTCACGGCCATGCTCGGTTGCAAGCGTACATGAGGCATCCAGTACAACTCCATATTTCCTATCTATTTCAGCCGTTATCGTTAAGGTCTCAAAAACACTTTTTGCTGCCATTCCCTGGGGTAAACGAGCATGGCCAGCAATGAAGATGGTTTTACCATTAAACATAATTGATCATCCTTTCAATCAAATTCGCTCGTCGAATTTGCGCCCGGATTTTTATCGAGCTCGCTCGATAAATTACATTTAAAAATCCGAGGCATCCGCCGAAGGCATAACTTTATTCAGCAGGGTTTGAACCCCCACTGAATCAAGAGCTTTTTGCATTTATCCACATTTATAGAAATCAAGGATGAATGCTGAATAAAGTTAAATGATGGCTGCTTCTAATAAATGTGATTGTACTGGAATCCTTCTAACTACTTCCTTACCGATTTCGATAGATGCCGTAGCTGCCGGCGATGGTGCATTACACACATGAACGGAGCGTCTTCCCATGATGATATGGAAATCATCCACCATATTTCCATCATCCTTTAATGCTTGGGCACGGACTCCTGCAGGTGCAGGTATTAAATCATCCTCTTGAATTTCAGGAATTAATTGCTGCAGACTCTTCGTAAACTGTTTTTTGCTGAAGGATCGAACATATTCATCAAATCCTTCCTTCGCAAATTTCCCTGCCATTTTCCATAGACCACTGTAGCTCAATGCTTCAGCCAAATCCTTTGCATTAAAGTCCGTTTTTTTATAGCCCTCACGCTTAAAGCTAAGCACTGCATTTGGACCAGCATCCACCTCTCCGCTGATCATTCGGGTAAAATGGACTCCTAAGAATGGAAACTTCGGATTTGGAACAGGATAGATTAAATTTTTGACCAGATAACGTTTTTCCGGTTTTAATTTAAAGTACTCACCGCGAAATGGCAAAATTTTCATATCGGTCTTATACCCTGCCGCAGCGGCAACACGGTCACTATGCAAGCCGGCACAATTAATCACCATATTGGTTTTCAAGGTACCGCGATTGGTCTCAATCGTGACACCGTCTGATTCTTCGTGGATTTTCTCTACCTTTGTATTTAACTTTATTTCACCGCCATGTTCTTTAATGATTTCAGCAAACGTCTCACTTACCTGACGATAATTCACAATCCCTGCCTGCGGTACACGGATAGCGCCAAGACCTTTTACATGTGGCTCAATTTCCTTTAACTCGTTCTGTCCAATTTTTGTAATTGCGAGCCCATTTTCAAGTCCGCGGGTGTACAGGTTTTGAAGCAGCGGCATCTCCTCTTCTTTTGTTGCAACAATTACTTTCCCGCAAATATCATGGTCAATTCCATGAATTTGGCAGAATTCTGTCATGGATTGGCTGCCTTGACGGGCAAATCTTGCTTTGAAGCTGCCTGGCTTATAATAGATGCCGGAATGAATTACCCCGCTGTTATGTCCGGTTTGATGCTCCGCTACTTTAGATTCCTTTTCTATTACGACAACCCTTGCATTTGGAAAACGATTATATATTGCCATTCCAGTAGATAAACCTACTATTCCTCCACCAACAATTGCAAAATCATACATGTATTAAATCCTCCTTTTTCTGAATAGTTTACTATTTTATTAAGAACATAAAAATATAGAATTGCCTCAAGGGCTTATTTTTGTTTACATTATTTTTCAAGCAAGTATTATGCCAAAATTACTATTAAATCTATTTTTCAATCATTTTTTGTCGGCTGTTTCAAAAATGCATAGGTTATTCATTTTTGCATAAAAAGAAATTATGAAGACAATTTTTAACCTTCACACAGAATTCACCATTAATTTTCCTCATTTAATTGAAATTGCATAATTTATTCATTTTTGCATAACGGAATATCGTAATGATGTTTTATTCAAAAAAAACAAGTCTAATGATAGATAACTATCACTAGACCTGCTTTCTGCATTTGTTAACCTTCACTTAAGGAAATAGAAATATATTTGATTTCTAAGAACTCTTCGATTCCGAAATGTCCGCCCTCTCTGCCAAGCCCACTTTCCTTATATCCTCCAAACGGTGCTTGTGCCGTTGACGGCAGACCATCATTTAATCCAACAATTCCGTACTCAATTCCTTCACTCATTCGGAATGCACGGCTGAGATTTTCAGTGAAAATATAGGCTGCTAATCCATAGCGGGAATTATTTGCCCGTTCAAGCACTTCCTCTTCCGTTTTAAAGGTTGCGATTGGCGCCAACGGTCCAAAAATTTCATCCTTCATACATTCCATCTCTTCATTAATATCCGTTAAGATCATTGGTGCATGATAATAGCCATCCACATCAGCAGGCTTCCCACCTGCATAGGCGATCTTTCCGCCTTTTTCAACAACATCATTCACAAGTCCTGCTACTTTGTCATATGCCGCACGATCAATCAACGGGCCAATATCCGTGTCTGCCTCTAACCCATTGCCAACCTTCAACCCTTCTAATTTTGCTTGGAAAATTCGAAGGAACTCATCCGACACACCTTCTTGAACATAAATCCGATTTGTACAGATACAGGTCTGACCGGCATTGCGAAACTTGGATTGAATCAGCCCTTCTGCAGCCTTTTCTAAATTCGCATCGTCCATGACGATAAAAGGAGCATTGCCGCCAAGCTCTAAGCTGACTTTTTTCACATTTTCAGCAGCGCCACGCATAAGTGTCTTCCCAACCTCTGTGGAACCGGTAAACGTTATTTTCGTTACACGAGTATCCTTCAGCCAGGCATCACCAATTTCTGCAGATCTTCCTGTTATGACGTTTAATACCCCACTCGGAATCCCCGCTTCATGGGCAAGCTCCGCTATTTTTAAAGCTGTCAGAGGCGTTTGGTTAGCCGGCTTGACGACACAGGTGCAGCCAGCAGCAAGAGCCGGAGCAACTTTTCTAGTAATCATGGCAGCCGGGAAATTCCAAGGAGTAATGGCCGCAATAACCCCAACAGGCTCTTTACGGACAAGTATCCTTTTATGCGGGTGGGATGCTGGAATGGTTTCACCGTATACTCGTTTTCCTTCCTCGGCATACCAAGAAATAAAGCTGTTAGCATACTGCACTTCTCCTACTGCTTCGTGTAGTGGCTTTCCCTGTTCCATTGTCATAATTCTGGCAATCTCATTTTTGTTTTCTTCTATTAATTGATACCATCTCATAAGCAGACGATAGCGTTCTTCGGCCGTTTTTTTAGACCATATTTTATATGCTGCATGGGCTGCATCTACTGCCTGCTTTGCTTCCAATGCACCACCTGTAGGTACGGCTCCGATGACCTCCTTCGTTGCAGGATTGATCACCTCTGTAAAAAATTCATTTTCATTGCCAACCCATTGCCCATCAATATACATCGGATAAACCTCATATTTTTTAATACTTTCCATTTTTATCTCCCCTTTTACACAAAATCATTACGTTTAGTACATTATTTGCAAATATCGTGCCAATGAATGACGCATTTCATTTTCGTTTTTCTTTTAATCAATTCTATTCACCAATGCATACATCTATTTATCTTTGAAACACAAAAAGACTGCTTCAGAAAAGATTTCCAAAACAGCCTTATTATCAATACTTTTAGTTTAGATGCCAATTGATTTTTCACTTACTATTTTTTGATACTTCCTGCTAACAGAGGATTGACTTATTCCTAGTGCTTTTCCTGCTTTTGTAGTTGTTTTATATTGATTCATAGCCATGATAATCAGCTGCTCCTCCACGGATTCCATAGCCTCCTGTAATGGCATCACTCTCGTTATCACAGGTCTCAGCTTTTTACTTTCATATCCAAATGATAGAAATTGACTTACAAACTCAGCATCTATCGCTGGCTGGTCAGCAGACACAACTAATCTTTCAATGATATTTTGCAGCTCCCTCACATTACCCGGCCAGAAATAGCATTCAAGCATATTAATAGCATCCGGGGTCAGATGATAATGACGGTCATATTTTTCATTCAGGCGCTGCAGAAAATGAAATGCAAGTAATGAGATATCCTCTGTCCTCTCACGTAGTGGAGGGATTTTTATCGGGATGACATTCAAGCGATAAAATAAATCCTCCCGGAAGGCTCCTTCCTCAACCAGCTTTTCTAATTTTTTATTTGTTGCTGCGATGATTTGGACATCTATTTTAACGGGAGTTGTACTCCCAATCGGAATGACTTCCTGCTCTTGAAGAACTCTGAGCAGTTTTACCTGGAGGTGCATAGGCATTTCTCCGATTTCATCTAGAAATAATATTCCCCCGTTGGCCTGCTTAAAATAACCTTCTTTCCCATTTTTATCTGCACCAGTAAAGGAACCCTTTACATAGCCAAAAAGCTCACTCTCTAGTAAATTTTCCGGAATGGCTCCACAGTTTAGTTTAAGAAAAGGTTTATCAGCTCTTCGTCCAAATTGATGAATCGCCTCAGCAATTACTTCTTTCCCTACGCCCGATTCCCCGTTTAAAAGAACAGTCGAAGAAAAATCAGCTATTTTCTTTACCTGATTCATAATCTTTTCCATTTTAGGACTGCTGTAAATCAATTTTTTTGATAATTGATCCTTCATTTTAAACTGCTGTAATTCCTTTTTATAAATCTCTGTTTTTTCTCTTATTTCCTGCAGCTCATTCTTCAATCGGGAGGTTTCTGTAATATCCCTTGATGCGATTACAATTCGTTCTAACTTGTTGTTCTCATTAAAAATCGGATTACCGACAGCGAGGATTTTCCTACCGGTACTTGTCTCTTGTACAACGGACACCTTCTTTTGTTTTTCCATAACTAATCTTGAAACAGATGGTGTAAAATAGCCCTTGTCTACAAGCTCCATAATATTTTTTCCAATTAACTCCTTTAAATCAACCTGCCAAAAATCCTCGATAATTTTATCGCTGTAGCGAAGTAATTCCCCTTTTGCATTTACAACAAGAATTTCATCATAAATACTGGATAGAATGGCATTTAAATCAGTATTTAATTCCTTTATATATTCAATTTCACTTTCATTAGATCTTTTCACTGTTTGTCCGCCGTTCTCTTCGACATCTACCGGGACATTTATACTATTGGAAAACATGACTTCATCTCCCTTAATCTCTTAAGTTAGATATTATCACTTTATTTAGAATTTTAAAAATATAAAAAGTAGAAAAAGAGATCACTTTTTCTACTTTTATAGAATGTATGATGGATTAATAATTTAGCCAGCCTCTTAATCTTGAAGCTTCAGCAATTTGTTGGATACCTACAATATAAGCAGCAATTTTTAAATTAACATTATATTTTTTGGCGGTTGCATATACATTGGCAAAGCTTTCTTTCATTTTTTCCTGCAAGCGTTCATCCACGGTTTCTTCCGTCCAATAGTACCCTTGGTTGTTTTGACACCATTCAAAATAGGAAACAACGACACCGCCAGAGTTTGCAAGTATATCAGGTACAAGAAGGATGCCGCGCTCATCAAGAATTTGAATAGCTTCTTTTGTTGTCGGTCCATTTGCTGCTTCGATAACGATTTGACAATTAATTTTTTCAGCGTTCCGCTTATGAATCACACCTGATATGGCTGCAGGAATCAGCACATCACAAGATTTCTCTAGTAGCTCCTGGTTCGTAATAGAATTTGAAAAATGGTTTGATACAATTCCAAACGAGTCTCGGTTATCTAGTAGGTATGGAATATCAAGTCCATTTTCATCATATAGCCCTCCCAATGCATCACCGATACCGACAACCTTTGCACCTAGTTCATATAAATATTGCGCGAGGTAGCTTCCTACATTTCCAAACCCTTGAATAATGACCTTTGTATCTTTTAACGACATTTTTCTTAGTTCACATACCATTTGAAGTGTATAAAGAACACCTTTAGATGTAGCGGTTTCTCTTCCTTTCGAACCCCCTAATGCAATTGGTTTCCCTGTAATAAACCCTGGAGAATCAAATTCGCGGATATGGTCATATTCGTCAAGCATCCAAGCCATAATTTGCGCATTCGTGTACATATCCGGAGCTGGAATATCTTTTGTCGGTCCTACAAGCTGACTAACTGCACGCACATAGCCTCTACTTAGTCTCTCCAATTCACCCAAGCTCATCCGACGAGGGTCACAGATAATTCCACCTTTAGCCCCGCCATAAGGGAGATCCGTAACACCGCATTTCAAGCTCATCCATCCTGCAAGCGCCTTTACTTCTTCAGGTGTTACATCTGGATGGAAGCGAATGCCTCCTTTTGTTGGTCCCTTTGCATCGTTGTGCTGCGCACGGTAGCCTTGAAAAATTTGTACTTCTCCATTGTCCATCCGAACCGGTATACTAACCTCTAAAAATCTTACCGGTTTTTTGATTAATTCAAATACCTGTGGAGGATAGTTCAATATATTAACCGCCTCTTGCAGCGTCTCTTGAAATTCCAGCAGTGAATTATCCTTCTCTTTAACTGCCTCATTTTGCTTTACATTAACTGATTTAATAGACACTATAAACACCTCGATAATATTATTTTTATTAAAATTCTTTAATTAGCTATAATGCAAATTACGTGCCATCATTTTAAAATCAGTGTATATAGGAATGTAAGATATGCATGGTGTTTTTCATTTCACAATCTATGAAAGATTAACTAGGTTATGCAAAATTGCATAACCTTATGTTAGCGTGAAAAAAGGCAGCCAGCTCCAGATTGTCTGGACTTATCACCGCCTTTAACATTTATAGAAAATAATTAAACTTAACCGAATTCTTATTGACAAAATGGTATATTTATCATATAGTATTAAATGTCAAAGCTAAAAAGACATTTAATACTATAACAAAACATTCTATTACGATCCGATAGTTCAGTGGGAGAATACATCCTTGACAGGGATGGGGTCGGGGGTTCGAATCCCTCTCGGATCATAAAAAAAAGCACTTTCAATGGAAAGTGCTTTTTTTATTATAAGACAATATGTGGAAGATTAACTCGAGCAGCCATCAAGGCTGCTCTTTAATTAAACTGCTCTTCCAGCAGAACCAAATTCACGGATTTTGCCAATCACCGTTGCTTTAATCGCTTCACGACCTGGTCCGATTACTTTACGTGGATCGTAAACGTCTGAATCTCCATTTAATACCTCACGCACTGTTTTAGTAAATTCTATTTGATTTTCTGTATTTACATTAATTTTTGCTGTCCCTAATGAAATGGATTTTTTGATTTGATCTGTCGGTATTCCCGTACCACCATGTAAAACTAAAGGCAGTCCGATTGTTTGACAAATCTCTTCCATCTCCTGAAAACCTAAGTTTGGCTCCCCTTTATAAGGACCGTGAACAGAACCTAATGCTGGAGCTAGACAATCAATTCCAGTTAGCTTCACTAATTGCTCACATTCCTTTGGATCTGCATAAATAACACCCTCTGCAATGACATCGTCTTCCTGTCCGCCAACGGTTCCTAATTCTGCCTCAACGGAAATACCACGTTCATGTGCATACTCAACTACTTGTTTTGTAATTTTTATATTTTCTTCAAATGGATGATGAGAAGCATCAATCATAACAGAAGTAAAGCCAGCATCAATGGCAGCCTTACATTTTTCAAAGCTTGAACCGTGATCCAAATGGATTGCCACTGGAACTGTGATTTTCATTTCATTCAGAAGTGCTTTTACCATTGCGGTAACAACAGAAAACCCGCCCATATAACGAGCTGCTCCTTCAGAAACGCCAAGAATGACTGGTGATTTTTCTTCCTCTGCAGCGGATAAAATAGCTTGTGTCCATTCAAGATTATTGATGTTAAATTGACCAACCGCATACCCTTCCTTTAATGCAGTGTTTAACATTTCTTTCATTGAAACTAATCCCATAATACTTCCTCCTAAAAATATGTATTTAACTTTTGATTTTCTATATGGAAGACAAATATCGGAATCTGTCTTCCATAACTATTTAGATAGAAAGCTCTTTTGACAATGTTAATAGATTCATATCTACTGTATGAGTTTCTCCTAAAATAGCTGCAATATCATTATCTATCACTTGATTGTTTTTCATTCCAACAGCTCTTCCACCCCGGCCTTTGATCAAAAGCTCTACTGCACGTGCACCAAGACGACTTGCCAGTACACGATCAAAGACGGTAGGGGAACCGCCGCGCTGAATATGTCCTAATATCGAAACACGAGTATCAAAATCGATCATCTCTTTTATTTTCTTTCCAAATTCAACACCGCTTGCAACACCTTCAGCAACGATGATAATACTATGCTTCTTGCCACGCTCTTGTGCTTGTAATAACCTTCGACAAATATTTTCCATGTCATAGTTATCTTCAGGAATGAGGATTGTTTCAGCTCCGCCTGCAAGCCCGGACCATAGTGCAATATCACCCGCATTACGTCCCATCACTTCAATCACAAAGGCGCGCTCATGGGATTGCGCTGTATCTCTAATTCTATCAACCGCTTCAATAACTGTATTTAAAGCGGTGTCGAAGCCAATGGTATATTGTGTTCCGGGAATATCGTTGTCAATCGTTCCAGGTACACCAACACAAGGGAAGCCAAGCTCCGTTAGTGCCTTTGCCCCTCGGTACGATCCATCTCCACCAATCACCACTAACCCTTCAATGCCAGCTGACTTTAACTGCTCTATACCTTTTAATTGCCCGTCTGTTGTTTTAAACTCTTCACATCTCGCTGAGCGAAGCATTGTACCGCCGCGATGAATGATATCGCCGACAGATCCAAGCTCAAGTTTTTCAATATTCCCATTCATTAAACCTGAATAGCCGCCATAAATGCCATATACTTCTACACCATGGTAAATGGCTTTCCGAACAACTGCTCTAACTGCAGCATTCATTCCAGGTGCGTCTCCTCCGCTTGTTAAAACACCTATACGTTTCATCATTTCACTCCAAAAACACGTATTATCTTAAATGCTCACAACTTCTTCTGTTCTTACTTTTACTAACTCAACAACTTCAGCTGTTGTACTCATTTGCAAGGCTTTTTCAGCTAATTCTTCCATTTCCTTTTTAGAAAAGCGGAGAATTTGCGAACGCGCTTTAAGGATCGATGTCGCACTCATCGAAAACTCATCAAGACCTAAGCCTAGCAATAATGGGATCGCCGTTTCGTCTCCTGCCATTTCCCCGCACATACCGGCCCATTTCCCTTCCTTATGTGCAGCATCGATCACCATTTTCACCAACCGTAAAATGGCTGGGCTGTATGGCTGATAAAGATAAGATACCCGTTCATTCATACGATCTGCAGCCATCGTATATTGAATTAAGTCATTTGTTCCAATACTAAAGAAATCCACTTCTTTTGCAAATTGATCCGCCATGACGGCTGTTGAAGGAATTTCGACCATAATCCCAAGTTCAATATTCTCTGAAACAAGGATTCCTTCACTCACTAGCTTTTGCTTTTCTTCTATTAAAATAGCCTTTGCTGCACGGAATTCATCTAAATTAGCAATCATTGGAAACATTATTTTTAAATTCCCATACGTACTAGCCCGTAATAATGCACGCAATTGTGTACGGAATAGTTCCTGCTCTTCAAGGCAGAGACGAATCGCACGGAATCCAAGGAAAGGATTCATTTCTTTTGGTAAATCTAAATATGGCAGCTCTTTATCTCCGCCAATATCCAATGTTCTTACGACAACAGGCTTTCCATTCATCCCTTCAAGAACGGCTTTATAGGATTCAAACTGCTCATCTTCTGTTGGGAGTTCGTTACGGCCCATATACAAAAATTCTGTTCGGTATAAACCAATGCCCTCACCACCATTGCCGATAACCCCTTCTAAATCATTAGGTGTTCCAATGTTAGCAGCTAATTCTACGTGGTGACCATCAGCCGAAACCGTTTTTTCATGTAAAAGCTTTGCCCATTCTGCCTTTTGTTCTTCATAACGAATTTGTTCCTGTTCATATTGAGCAATGAGTTCTAATGTAGGATTTATATGAACTTCGCCCTTTAAGCCATCAACGATGATAAAATCACCATGTTGAATATCCACTGTTGCCGTTTTCGTTCCAACAACAGCGGGAATTTCCATTGAACGAGCCATAATGGCGGAATGAGAGGTACGGCCGCCGATATTGGTTGTAAAACCTTTAACAAATTGACGGTTTAATTGTGCTGTATCAGAAGGGGTTAAATCCTCCGCCACAATAATAGCTTCCTCCGATATCATGCTTGGATTTACTATTTGCACACCAAGTAAATGTGAAAGGACACGTTTCGTCACATCGCGTATATCCGCAGCACGCTCTTTCATATAATCATTGTCCATCTGTTCAAACAGCATAACAAACATGTCTGCAACTTCCTTCAGGGCATGTTCTGCGTTTACCTTTTCTGTTTTTACTTTATCCTCAATTGGAGTAATGAGTTCTGGATCACTTAGTACTAGCAAGTGTGCATCAAATATGGCTGCCTCTTCTTCACCAAGCTCCACCTTCGCCTTTTCGCGAATCGTCTCGAGCTCTGTTTTAGATGTTGTTACTGCAGCATGAAATCGTTCCAACTCCTGAGCAGCGTCCTCAATTGCTTTCTTTTCAAACGAAAGAACTGGTTCAACTAATCGATAGGCTTTAGCCATTGCAATTCCACTTGACGCAGCAATTCCTTTTAGAAAAGTCATTATTGTCCCAACCCCTCTTTATGTAATATATCTTGTAATGCCGTCAGTGCATCCTGCTCATCTTCACCCTCTGCGCTGACTTTAATTTCAGCACCTTGGCCAATCCCTAAAGACATGACGCCCATAATCGATTTTAAATCAACGGTTCTCTCTTTATATTCAAGATGAATAGTAGAATCAAACTGGCTTGCCAAACCTACTAATACAGTGGCCGGACGTGCATGAAGCCCTGATTCTGCTGTAATTGTAAAGGTTTTTTCTGTCACTTTTATTCAAGTCCTTTCGCTCTCTATTTTTAATTGCTGTCCCAACTAGTCAAAGCTGGGACAGCACCATTGCTTTTTCATTAAACTAGGCTAGGTTTAAAACTGTTACCTTTTCCCTTGTCATTGATTCAAGGCTTTTACGGATTCCCTGCGCTCCCATTCCTGACTTCTTCACACCAATAAACGGGAAGTGATCGGGACCGCGCTCTGTACGTCCGTTGATTTGCACAGAACCTGTGTCGATTTTATTCGCAATCGCAAATGCACGATTGATATCTTTAGTAAAGACGCTTGCCTGTAGACCGAATTCTGATTTGTTTGCTATTTGCACTGCTTCATCGTCCGTTCTAACACGAATAATTGGCAAGACAGGTCCAAATGGCTCTTCCCACGCTACATTCATATTTCCTGTCACATGATCAAGAAGGGTTGGATAAATTAAGTTTCGATCACGTTTATTACCTGTTACAACAGTTGCGCCTTTTTGAACGGCATCGTCAACTAACCCTTGTACAAAGTCGGCTGATGCATCATCAATCAATGGAACAATCGTACTTTCTTGTTCTGGAGAACCAACAGATAAACGCTCTACTTCTGCTTTCAGCAGCGAAACAAGCTCATCCGCTACATTTTCATGAACTAATACCCGCTTAATCGCTGTACAGCGTTGACCAGAGTATGAGAATGCTCCGCTGATAATTTGTGACGCAGTTTCATGTAAATCTGCATCATCGCACACAATGCCAGGATCTTTACCGCCAAGCTCAAGAACAAGCGGGATCATCTTGGCTCTTTCAGCCAAGCGAACACCAGTATTTGTACCGCCCGTAAACGAAATCATGTTAATCCCTTCATGTTCAACTAGATAATCACCAATCACAGAACCACGTCCTGTCACCAAATTGACAAGACCTTTCGGCAATCCAGCTTTATCAAGGGCCTCAATCATTTTCACTCCGCTTATGGAGCCTTGTGTTGCAGGTTTAAAAATAACCGCATTTCCCGCCATTAATGCTGGTGCCACTTTTGCAGCTGCCAAGTTGACTGGATAGTTAAACGGTGCAACTGCTAATACAACACCTAGTGGGACACGTTGAGTGATCGCCAATTTGGATGCCACTCCACCAGGAAAGCTGTCACCCCTCATGCTTTCCCCATGCATATGTAACGCTTCTTCAATTGTATAACGAATGAAATCGGCAGTACGCACCACTTCTTTTTGTGCATCTTTTCGGCCTTTCCCCACTTCTTTCATAATAATTTCGGCCATTTCTTCTTGCATGTTGACTAATTCATCTGCCCATTTATATAAATACGCCGCACGTTGCTGCAGGGAAGCTTCAGCCCATTTCTGTTGTGATTCATGTGCGAAACGAATGGCCTCATCTACTTCTTTTTTCGTAATGGCTTGTACTTTTCCAATGACTTCATGAAGGTAAGGTGATAAAATGTCAATCGTTTGCCCTGATTGACTCTCCTTCCACTCTCCGTTCACATAGTACTTATAAGGTGATACCGTTAATACGTTTTTTGTCATCGAAATTCCTCCTCTAAATGGATACTGACTTAGTCACAAAAAGAATGTAAACGAGGGACAATATTTGTCCCATAAGGACAAATATTGTCCCTATTAGCGCAAAAAAAATAACCTTTCATTTGTGATTTTTATTGTAACAAGGTTATATCTATCTTTCAACAATTTTTTGAATTGCGTGTAAACACTTTTTATTCTTTGTTTTCACAATCCCTTGTTTCATGCTAGATACGAGAACAAAAAAATTTTTTGTTAGACGTACTTTTATTCCAGCAAAATTCTCTCTCGTATCCTTGGTGAAAGGGAAATGGTTTATTTAAAATGAATAGAAAAAGCCGATATTTCCTTTGAACAGGAAATACCGGCTTTTCTCAGCTTTTATTGCTCTATCAAAATATTATTATCATCCATTTTAATGAAGAGGCATATCAAATTCAATTAGTTAGCTTTTTTATTCGTTTTCCATTCAAGTCCACTTGAAATACATCCCATACTAACTATTTGTAAAAGGATGTAAAGAGTATTATGTAACCAATTTGGCATTAGTTGGTACCTCCAAAATATTATATTACTGAAACCTTTATCCTTCAAAATTTATAAGGAATAAAATGCTTCAGAGAACCTTTTTATTCCTTCATTTATGGTTATTTCATCTTCTCTTGCAAAAGTAAACCGAACAAACCCCTTCTTTGATCCTAGCGTTGAACCGGGAACATAAATAACGCCTCTTTTTATAGATTCTTCCAACAGTTTTGTTTCATCAACATTTTTATTAAGCTTACACCATATATGGATTCCTCCCTGAGGAATATCAAACTCAACTTGATTGTTCAAATAAAACCTAAGACTAGTGACAATCTGATCCCTTCGTTTTTCCAACTCTTTTATTAATCTTTTCATATGGGAATGAAAATTTTCCGATTCTAAAAAATCATTGGCAATCCATTGCGTAAAGCTCGCGTGCCCGAAGTCAATTTGTTGTTTCGCATCGGATAAACGTTCTATTACAGGCCTCGGTCCAATAATCCAGCCAATTCTTAATCCAGACGCAACAATCTTAGACAATGAGCTGATATATAATACATTTCCATGGGCATCCATCGACTTAAGTGTGGGAACGGGTTCCCCTGTATAGGAGGTTAAACTATATGGATCATCCTCTACGACAGGTATCCCATACTCAGATGATATTTCCAAAATTTCCTTCCGCTGATGTTCATTAAGTACAGAACCTGTAGGATTTTGATAAGCCGAATTTAAAAATATCATTCTAATTCGATGTTTTTTATACAATGAAAGTATTTCATTTGAATTTATTCCACTCTTACCTACTGATAACAAATATGGTTTAAGTCCGGCAGATTTAAATATGGGTAGATTATAATTATAGGACGGGTCTTCTATTGCAACAGCATCTCCCGGCTTTAACAAGCATTGAACGACTAAATGTAACGCTTGTTGTGCACCTGAAGTAATAAGTATGGAGGAAGGTGATGAATCAATTTTCCTAAATTGCCTAACATGCTTGGTAATGGTATTTCTTAATATTTCATTACCCTGTGGATGGTCATAGCCTAAGCTCCCGATAAAGGATCTAGTCGAAGTAATTTCTCTTAAATATTTCATAGGAAATAGATCCTCTGACAATTCCCCGCTTGCTAGATTAATCAATTTCTGTTCAACTGCTTCTTTTCGTATCCTTTGTGTAACAGGTAAATTAGGCAAAAAAGAACCAGCCTCAATATATCGATTCCAACTCGGAATACGTTTTTTTGTTATTCCCCATATATCCTTATTAATGGTTGTTCCGCTTCCTCTGTTTCTTTGAATAAGTCCATTCGATACTAACTCGTTATATGCTGCAACCACTGTGCTTCGGTTTATTTCCAGTTCCTTTGCTAGGTATCTTTCAGACGGTAATGGTTTATCAGGTGGAAATGTGCCATCAGTTATCCCATTTTCAATATATTCTGCAAGTTGTTTATAGATTGCCTTTTTTGCCCTTCGATCTGGTTTCCAATTCATATTTACAGTCCTTATGATAATATATGCCATGTCTTTTTATCACATAAAGCATGACCTATTTTCATTATGACAATATTAGGTTATTAAATCATCCTATTTGTTGTTTTATGAGAAAAACCTGATGTATACTCCAAGAGAAATTAACCCGAAGAGAATAATGATTACATAAATAATAGTTAAATTTGAGAAATTTCTTTTTGTCGAGCTGCTATAATTATCGTCACCTTTTCCTGCGATTATCAGTGTCGAAACAATAGCTATTATTAAAACAATTATTAACAGAGCATATAGAACCTTCATTTTTCACCTCTATATATACATTGTTTAGGGAAGATTAAGGTGTACTAATCTAGTATAAAGTATATGCATATATAGTTAACCATCCACTTTTTGATTATTTTCACCATCCACTTTGCTCATTCCAATTTCAAGCAAAAAAAAGATAGAATTCAAAAGATTGAATACCTTCTGAATTCTATCTGAATTATTATATTAATGTAGGTACAATAAGGATATCTTCTATTTCTTTAAACACTACGTCAATCTTTTGATTGCCCTCCACATTACGCAACGTCCCTTTTTCTTGATAGAAATCAAGAAGCGGCTGCTGCTGGTCAATATTGACTTTTAATCGTGTGCCGACTGTCTCTTCATTATCATCAGCACGCTGGTAAAGCTCCCCGTTGCATTTATCACATTCCCCATCAACCTTCGTTGGGTTATAGATCATATGGTAGGTTGAACCGCAGTCACGACAAATACGACGGCCGGTTAATCTAGCCATTAGCTCACTTTGGTCAACATTGATATATAATACATGGTTAATGCTTCTTCCCAGATCTGCCAATATTTGTTCAAGCGCCTCAGCTTGAGCAGTTGTTCTCGGGAAACCATCTAGTAGAAAGCCTTTTGAGCAATCATCCTTGCTTAAACGTTCGCGAACAACACCAATTGTCACTTCATCCGGCACGAGTTCACCAGCGTCCATATATTCCTTTGCCCTCTTGCCAAGTTGTGTGCCATCCTTTATGGCTGCACGAAACATATCTCCTGTAGATATATGAGGAATATCATACTTTTTAATTAATTGTTCAGCTTGTGTTCCTTTACCTGCTCCTGGAAGTCCCATCAATAATAAATTCACAGATAATCTCTCCTTTTATTATTTAATTTATGATAGTGGTTAAATGGCCTTTGGTATATACGTACATGGCAATTCAAAAGAATCACTTATTGTACGCATATATCAAAGGCCATTTATTTTACCTGTTAACTGATAGAACCATTTTCAATTTGGTAGAGTGAGCATGGCAGTATCAATTTAATATGATTTAATCATGTAAATTACTAAGATTTTGGAAGCAGAAGAACCGCCCCCTTGCTTATTAAGCACTTTTTCCAAAACGTTCGATTTGTTTCTTTTTGAATGTTCCAATTGGAAGAATGTCTTTTTCAAATAACGGATTTAAAATGCCTGCAGCGGAAGCATACCAGGCAGCAAATGCTGTTGCTAATCCAAAGTATCCTGCCATTGGACCGGAAATGATTCTAAACTCTGTTAAATCTAATAAGATAAAGGTAATAAATAATAATGTAAAAACAAGATTTAATGCTGGATTAATTCGGAAAGTTCCAATCCACATATAGAAAGTGAAGATTGTCCAAGCAACTAAAAATATCCCTAAAGCAATATTCATGTCTTCACCGAAGTGTAATACACCTGTTAATTCAAAATAAATCATAGAAGATAAGGAAATCCAGAAAGCACCGTAGGAAGTAAATGCAGTCGCACCAAATGTATTATCCTTTTTAAATTCCCACATTCCTGCCAACAGCTGCGCCAAACCTCCATAGAATAATCCTAATGTTAAAAATACATCTCCAACAGAGGCTGGAAGAAAACCTGCATTTTTACAGCTTAAAACAAAGGTTGTTAAGGCAAAAGCCGCTAGTCCTAATGGACCTGGATCTGCAATCGAAATCTTTTTTTCACTCATCGTTTTCTACCCCTTACAATAAATTTAACTTGCTAACAAAATGATCTTAGGCAATAACATCCATTGATTCATCACGTTCTTGAACAGGTATATAGGTTTGATTTTTAAGCCCTACATATTCTGCACGAGGACGAATTAAACGGTTGTTCTCGTACTGTTCAAGAATATGGGCAATCCAGCCGGAAACACGGCTGATCGCAAAAATTGGTGTAAATAAATCATGCTGAATTCCTAAGCTGTGATATACAGATGCTGAATAGAAGTCGACATTTGGAAGCAGCCCTTTTTCCTTTGTGACAATCTTCTCGATAGCAAGTGACATATAATACCACTTTTCTTCACCTGTAACCTTAGTTAATTGTTTTGACATTTCCCTTAAATGTTTGGCACGCGGGTCTCCGGTTTTATAGACACGATGACCAAAGCCCATTATTTTTTCTTTATTTTCAAAGGCGGTATGTAAGTATGTGTCAACCTGTGTAATGTCACTAATTTCAGCCAGCATTTTCATCACACGCTCATTTGCCCCGCCATGAAGAGGTCCTTTTAACGCACCAAGTGCAGCTGTAACACCTGAGTACATATCTGATAAAGTGGCAACACAAACACGGGCGGTAAAGGTAGATGCGTTTAATTCATGATCAGCGTGAAGAATAAGCGCTTTGTTAAAGGCCTTCTCAGAGATTTCATCAGGAATTTCACCATTCATCATATATAAAAAGTTGGCTGCAAAACTTAAATTTTCTTTTGGCATAAGCGGCTGCTTGCCTTCACTGATTCGAGAAAAAGCCGCCACAATCGAAGCTAATTTCCCTTGTAGGCGCAGCGCCTTACGATAATTAGCCTCTTCTGTCATTTGATTTGCTTCTTTATCGTATACGGCAAGTGCCGAAACGCAGTTCATTAAGATTGACATTGGATGGGTGTTTTCTCGAGAAAGTTTTTCAATTATATCTAGCACTTCATTTGGTAGGTAAGCGTTTTCAATTAATTCACGTTTAAATTCAGCCAGCTGCTGAGAGGTAGGAAGTTTATTAAACCAAAGAAGATAGATTACTTCTTCAAATTCTGCATAATCTGTAAGATCATCAACATTGTAGCCTCTATAGGTTAGGACATCATCAATAATGGAGCTCACAGAAGATGTGGTTGCCACGACTCCCTCTAAACCCTTTGCTTTTACCATATAACCCCTACTTTCATTTTCATTTTTCTTAACTTGCTGTTACTCAATTCATTAAGAAAAAACCTGATATACAATACATGCCTTACTTGTTTTTGATTATATAACACGTATTTTAATTTGTCTGAAAATTTGGATAAAACGTTTTATTTCTTGATGAAAGGAATTATATGGATATGAAAGTGGGATTACGTTATAATTTAATTAATATTACAAAAAGGGAGAAAATTCTGCAAAATGAGTGATATAAATATTTATAAATTCATTAAAGATTGGGTTCCACCAGAAGCCTCTATTGCCTTTGCAGATAAGAATCAGTATCTAGATTATCAGTCCGGCATTCATGACATCCGAATTCGTCCTGGACAACCAATTCCATCAGGCAGCATTTCTGAACGCGTTTTTAAACAAAAAAGTCGAATCGAATCACTGGTAAACGAATCCGTATTTGGCATCCCCTATTACGGAATTGGCTATCCTATAGAAGAAGAAAATGGATTTATAGGTGCATTGACAGTCATACTTCCACCCTTGTATGCATTAAACAATAAACAGCCATCCTATTCTTTTATCACTGGAAAACAGGGTGAAATATGGAATCCCATTCCTATTGATCAAATCGCTTATATTGAAAGTAATCAAAAGAAAACTTGGTTTTATACGAAGGACGGACAGTACAGTACCATTCAAACATTGAGAGTTCTCGAACAAAGGCTACCAAGCTCATTCCTTCGTATTCATCGATCCTACATCGTAAATATCTCATTTATACAACAGCTGTTTCGTGATGTTTCCTCTAATTTAATTATGAAACTAAAAATCCCTAACAGTCCTGAGCTGACCGTTAGTCAAACGTATGTCACAACGGTACGGCGAATTCTTGAGTTTTGATGAAAAGATAGAATGACTATACATCCATATTGTCTAAACATACATTTAGCTGCTGCTCTTCATCACAGAGTTTGCAGCTTTTTTATTTTTTCAAGCAGTCAGGTAAACAATGCTTTTACTATTAATTATTTCCTTCTTAGGATTTTCACTAAAGGTAATAATAGTAAATATGATTAGATATTATTTAAAACGTTTCATAGTAAGAATACAATTAATATGAGGTGTTTATAGATGGAACAATGGAATGATTTTAGAAATGGTGTCTGGCAGAGAGAAGTGAATGTCCGTGATTTTATTATCGCTAACTTTACAGAGTATCTAGGCGATGATTCCTTCTTAGAAGGTCCAACAGATGCAACTAAAACACTTTGGAATCAAGTAATGGATCTGTCTAAACAAGAACGTGAAAATGGCGGTGTTCTTGATATGGACACAGATGTGGTTTCCTCTATTACCTCTCATGGTCCGGGCTATTTAAATAAGGAGTTAGAAAAAGTTGTCGGTGTCCAAACAGATAAGCCTTTTAAACGTTCATTCCAGCCATACGGCGGGATTCGGATGGCCTTGCAGGCATGTGAAACCTACGGCTATACGCCTAATAAAGAGTTAGAGAAAATTTTTACTGACTATCGAAAAACCCATAATCAAGGTGTATTTGATGCTTACACTGATGAAATGAAGCTCGCTCGAAAAACAGGGATTATTACCGGCTTGCCTGATGCATACGGACGCGGACGAATCATCGGTGACTATCGAAGGGTTGCACTTTATGGCATTGATTTTCTTATTGCAGAAAAGAAAAGGGATTTTTCCAATACAAGTAATGTCATGAGCGAGTATACGATACGGCTGCGAGAAGAGCTATCTGAGCAAATCCGAGCCTTACAGGAAATAAAACAGCTCGGTGAAATATATGGTTTTGATATTTCAAAGCCAGCTTCTAATGCGACAGAAGCGTTCCAATGGTTATATATCGCCTATCTGGCTGCGATTAAAGAACAAAACGGCGCTGCTATGAGCTTAGGTCGGACATCTACATTCCTTGATATTTATATTGAAAGAGATCTGAAAAACGGAACCCTAACAGAAAAAGACGCACAGGAATTAGTTGACCATTTTGTTATGAAGCTCCGATTAGTGAAATTTGCCCGTACACCTGATTATAATGACCTATTTAGCGGTGATCCGACATGGGTAACAGAATCAATTGGAGGAATGTCTTTGGATGGACGTTCACTTGTAACGAAAAGCTCCTTTCGCTTCCTATATACATTAGAAAATCTTGGTCCTGCACCAGAGCCTAATTTAACAGTACTTTGGTCAAAAAAACTGCCAGAGGGCTTTAAACTATTTTGTGCGAAAATGTCGATTCAATCCAGTGCGATTCAGTATGAAAATGACGATATCATGCTTCCATATTATGGAGACGATTACGGAATTGCCTGCTGTGTCTCAGCTATGCGAATCGGAAAGCAAATGCAATTCTTTGGAGCACGGGCAAACCTTGCCAAAACCTTGTTATATGCTATTAACGGGGGCGTTGATGAAAAATTAAAAATCCAAGCTGCTCCTAAATTTGCACCGATTACGGATGAATATTTAGAGTATGATACCGTATTGGAACGATTGGAGCAAATGATGGAATGGCTGGCAGGTCTTTATATTAATACACTTAATGTGATTCACTATATGCATGATAAATACAGCTATGAGCGTAGTGAAATGGCACTGCATGATACGGAAATTGTCCGAACAATGGCAGCAGGAATTGCCGGTTTAAGTGTAGCGGTTGATTCTCTAAGTGCCGTCAAGTTTGCGAAGGTAAAGGTGTTTCGTGATGAAAACGGCGTGGCTATTGATTTTGAAACAGAGGGTGACTTCCCTAAATATGGCAATAATGATGACCGAGTGGACAGTATCGCTGTAATGCTAGTGCACAAATTCATGAATATGCTTCGCAAGCATCCAACATACCGAAATTCAATCCATACACAATCAATCCTAACCATTACTTCGAATGTTGTGTATGGTAAGAAAACAGGAAATACACCTGATGGCCGCAGGGCCGGTGAGCCATTTGCTCCTGGTGCAAATCCAATGCACGGACGCGATACGAAAGGAGCCCTTGCTTCCTTATCCTCGGTAGCAAAAATATCCTATGAAGACTCATTGGATGGTATCTCCAATACCTTCTCCATTGTTCCAAAAGCATTGGGCAAGGATGAAGAGTCACGCAATCGTAATCTTGTTTCCATTCTTGATGGATATGTCATGAAGAAAGGACATCATTTAAATATAAATGTATTTAACCGAGAAACGCTGCTAGATGCTATGGAGCATCCTGAAAACTATCCACAGCTGACAATCCGTGTTTCTGGCTATGCAGTTAACTTTATTAAATTAACAAAAGAGCAGCAATTAGATGTGATTAATCGTACCTTCCATGAGAGTTTGTCTGATATTGGTCCACAGCCGACCGAAAATTATGAGGTTTCTCCAACACATTAATCATTTAATGGGAGGTAGGCAAGCAAATGAACGGTAATATTCATTCAATTGAGACATTCGGTACCGTTGACGGTCCTGGTATCAGATATGTAATTTTTACCCAAGGCTGTCTTCTGCGCTGCCAATTCTGCCATAATGCAGATACTTGGGAGATCGGAACTGGAAAAGAAATGTCTGTGGAAAATATTATGCAGGATATCACCTCCTATCTCCCGTTTATTGAAGCTTCCGGCGGTGGGATAACGGTCAGCGGAGGTGAACCTTTGTTGCAGCTTCCTTTTCTAATTGAATTGTTTAAGGCATGCAAGCAAAAAGATATCCACACTGCCATTGATTCGTCAGGAGGCTGTTACTCCACATCCCAGACATTTCAGGATCAATTACAGGAAGTGATAAAGTATACCGATTTAGTTTTATTGGATTTAAAGCATATAAATAGACAAAAGCATATAAAGTTAACCGGAATGGCAAATGACCACATTATTCAATTTGCTCGTTTTCTCTCTGACCATCAGGTTCCCGTTTGGATCCGCCATGTTTTAGTTCCAACTGTTACAGATGATGATAAGGACCTTCACGAGCTTGGTGAGTTTATCGGAACATTAAAAAACGTTAAAAAGGTTGAAATATTACCCTATCATAAACTTGGTGTGTATAAATGGGAGGCACTCGGCCTAGAGTACCCGCTCAAGCATATTAACCCACCGAGTGATGAAGAAGTCGAAAAAGCCTATCAAATCCTTACAAAAGAGGTCATTTTTATGAAGTGAACTAGCATACGAAAAAGCTTGGGATTTCTCCCAAGCTTTTGTCTTATTATATTTATCTTATTAAATTTAAAGGAGAAGATAGTAAATTGCAGACGAATGAACATAGTTATAACTTTACTCTTTTAGCCCCTAAATAACGTTCCTTCCAATAGGAATTATTCAAATCTGTAATGGTTACACCCATAGATGATCCTGCATGTATAAATTTGTTGTCACCAATATAAATGCCGGCATGTGATGGCTCAGCCTTGTAGGTCGTAAAGAATACAATGTCTCCCTTTTTTGGTGATGAAACAGGCGTGGCAGCAGTCCAAATTGCCTCAACTGTTCGAGGGAGAGAGACTCCTTGCTTATTGAACACGAAGTTCAAGTAACCAGAGCAGTCAAAACCAGCAGGTGTCGTTCCACCCCATAAATATGGAACACCAATATATTTCTTTGCTTCGGTGATTAATCCATCAACATTAAATGTATTTTCGACTATTGGTGCAGGAGCAGGGGACGGGGCAGTTGTCCCTTCAGACGTTATTTTAAGTACTTGTCCAACATAAATGGTATCACTCGTTAAGTTGTTAAGAGACTTCAATTGTGTAGATGTAAGACTGTTTGCTTTGGCAATGGAATATAAAGTATCACCAGGTTTAACTGTATACGTACCTTGAGTAGAATGTGTATGTGGAGCAATCAATGTAAGATTTTGACCAACATAGATTGTATTCGATGTGAGGTTATTCCAATTCATTAACTCTTGAACTGAAATTTTATTAGTTAAAGCAATTTTATAAAGTGTATCACCAGCTTGGACTTTATAATTTAATTCATGTGCAGATGCTTGTCCTGAATAAGCAGATAATAAGATCCCAATCGAAGCAGCTACCGTGAATAGTTGTTTTTTCAATCAATCATCTCCTTAGGGTTTTCTAGGAAGTATGTGAAGCACCTTACAAATTGAATTGTAACTTGTGAAATGATAAAAATATACAACCAAAATATTGGAAGTGTCAGGCACCACAAAAAGACAAAAGCTAGCTTTTGTCTTTTTGTGGTGCCTGACACCCTATTAATTAGGCTACAGAAGTAGCATGTTTTGCTTTCTTTTCTTTTTGTACTACAAAGGAAAGAATGATTAATACGGTTAAGACGGAAATGCATACGATTGAACCAACAATATTTTGTGGATTAAAGATAAAGGCGATAAAAATGCCTGTTAAAGCGGTAGCGGCAAATATGGTTGTATACGGGAACCATTTTACTTGAAATGCCGGAAGTTCAGCATATTGTTTACGAAGCTTTAATTGGGCTAAACAAATACTGATCCAGATGGAAATGACGGTAAAGCCTGGTATAGTCATTAGGTAACTAATAACCTGATCTGGAGTTAAATAAGCTAAAAATACTCCAACTAATATGAAAGAGGTCGTTAAAATAATTCCATTTAACGGAATTCCCTTTTTTGAAATAAATGAAAATGCCTTTGGTGCTTCTCCACTTTGTGCCATTGTAAATAACGTTCTAGAAGTAGCATAGATACCTGAGTTTGCAGCTGATAAAACAGCTGTTAACAAAACGAAATTCATTACATGCGCTGCACCAGGAATACCTGATAAACTGAACACTTGAACAAACGGACTTTCTGAACTACTCACTTCGTTCCAAGGGATAATCCCACAGATAATCAGAATAGGCAATACGTAGAATAGAATAACCCTTATAACAGTTCCTTTAATAATTTTCGGAATGACCTTCTCGCTATCCTTTGTTTCAGTTACTGCAACACCAATTAATTCTGCACCGCCATATGAAAACATGACGACTAGAAATGCACTAAGCATCCCGCTCATTCCATTTGGGAAGAAACCGCCGTGTGCAGTGTAATTTGAAACGGATGCAGTAGTTGTGTTTGGAAAAACGTTTAATAATATCAATGCCCCTAAGATAATAAAAGCAATTAACGTAATGATTTTAATACTAGCAAACCAAAATTCCATTTCTCCATAATGTTTTACTTGGAATAAATTAATCCCAACAATAACGGCTGCACAAAGTACGCTTAAGAGCCATAGCGGAATCGACGGGAACCAAAACTGCAAAAAGCTTCCTGCCGCTAATAATTCAACAATCGTTACAATTAACCAGTTAATCCAATATAACCATCCAACAATAAAGGACGGTTGAAATCCAAAGGCCTTATGAATTAGGTTCTGTACATTAAAGTTAGGGTAAACCGTTGCCATCTCCCCTAAAGCTGCCATCACGATGAACAGCAATAGTCCTCCGATTAGATAGGCTACGACTACACTTGGACCGGCCATATTTAACGTATCGGAGCTTCCTTTAAAAATTCCTGTACCAATCATCCCTGCTAAAGCAATAAACTGAACATGCCTCGGCAGCAAGCCCCTTTGTAGATGTTGCTGATTTTCACTCATACTGTTCACACCCTACTTTTTATATAGTCGTTTTTCGTTATACTCTGTATAGTAAAAATATCTTTTTTGATTAAACGCTTCTTAGCTTTTAGGCTTTTTAGCTTTTGTGCGTTAAAGTAAGTTACTATACTAATATATCATATTATGAAGAAGTGTCAAATTAATAATTTCATAAATTAAAAACTACTATACCACTTTGAAGCACTTTTCATTTATTACTTTGTTTATCAAAAAAACCGCTAATTCATTCAAATTAGCGGTTTTTATTAGCTTTTAGAGGAATCCTTTTGCTTATCCTGATTGCTGTTTTGACCATTGTTATTATTGCCGTTATTACCGTTATTTCCATTGTTGCCTTTATTTCCATTATTCTTCTGCTGATTATTATCAGCATTGATTTCTGTTTGTTCTGTTTTCTTTCCTATCCCAGGAGGCTGAGCATTGCCTTGACCTTTTTCTTTCTCATTCACTGCAGGCTGGTCAAGATTGTTTTCCTTTTTAGCTTGTCCTGGAGGCAATTTAGAACTACTTTCCTTAGCGGGTTGCACTTCTCCATTCTTTTGTGAAGCAGCTGGATGCTCCGCTAGATTTGGAGAAACACCCTCTACTTGCTGCTCTTCTTCTTTTGAAGATTCAACTACTGGAGGTTGTTCTACTTTTGGCACTTCCTCTTTTATCGGCTGTGCTGTCTGATCTTGCTTTGTCTTTGTCTGTTTCTTATTCACTTTCATTAATTCGTCTTTATATTCCCCAACTGTCATTCCCTTTTCCTGTGCATACTCTCGCTCTTTCGTCGTTCCTTCCACAACTGTAAGCTCAAGATGTTCCCTTTGAATGACTTTTTTTACATTTGTCCATTTTTCTATCCATTGTGGGTCATCTACCTCAATCGTTTCCGCTTTATAAACGGTTCCGACAACAATCTCATGGTTTTTTTTCAAAAATCCCTGACTTTTTATTTCATTCAAAATATTATCTGTTACTTCATCAATCTCCTTCTTTTTCCACCCTCTAAGCTGGTTAACGATCTTTTTTCCATCATCATTATATGGAATTAATTCAACCACCTGATAATGCTTATTCAAGCCTAATTCAATGCTAGGATTGATATCAATAGACATATAAGCATATACCTGATTATTTTGATAAAACGGAATGACGGAAACCAATAATAGGAGGCATACGAATGAGGCAGCCAGTGCCTTCCCTTTAAAAGTATGAATATAAGAAAAAAACGTATTCCGTTTCACCTGTACATCCGAAATATAGTCAATTTCCTGACCTATTTGATAATCACCACCAAGCTTACGGGCACGCAAAAATTCACCTTCTGGGGTTAGAATGGTTACAAAACGTTCATTTATTTCCATGACGAGTCCTTTTTTCACGTTTCCACAACCCCTTTAATATAATCCTTTAAATAGACAAAGTCACAAATCAAAATGAGTGAAATAGCAATAATATATTTACGGTTTCTCTCTATTGTTTTTCTGCTTACGGATACCATGCTTTCAAGCTGTTTGATCGGAAGCTGCTTTTTTGTTAGCAGACTATTAGAAAGCTCTTCATTTTCAGCAACTATTTTTGCGACCAGTATCGCACTTTTCCTTGCATCAGCATGTTTTGGAGACTGTTCTAATAAATCCTGAAATGAAAGTTTATATTGCTGCAGCATACCCGTAAATAGAAGAATTTCCTCTTTCCTTAATTGCTCATCCATTTTACTGTTATATTCTTTAATCGACAGCTCGGCATCAATGGAGGAGGTTTCTGAATCATCCTCATGATAACCTCCCAAGTCTAAACTAAGCTCGTTATATTTAGCTTGTGATCGGATGTAGTCTATCACTCTACGTTTCATAATTACTTCTGCAAAGCTAATTAATGAGCTACCCTTATCAGCTGAATACTTTTCAATCGCTTCATGAAATGCAATAAGACCAATACTAAATTCATCGTCTGATTCATGAATGTATCTTTTACAAACTGAAGAAACTGTTTTTGCAATAAATGGTTTATAAGCCTCAATCAGTTCATTCTGTATGGTTAAATCACCCTGTTGAATAAGATGAATTTTTTCTTCCAGTGTTAGTTTTCTTTTTCGTGACATCAACAATAAACCCAGCATAGCCTCACCTCAAATCAGAAAACCATTATAGCATACAAAGAAGACCTCTATCAGTGAGTTTTTTTCATTTTAAGAAAAGGCCCCTTTCGTAGGAGCCTTTTTTCTGTTGTATATCCTTTATTATTTGTCTTCCTTGTGACCATTTCCTTGACCATTTTGTTTATTACCTTTTGCTTCTTCCTTAGCAGCCTGTTTTGTTTCTTTAGCTTCAAATTTCTCTTCCTTTGCTACTGCTTTTGCTTCCTGCTTCTCCTGTTTTGCCTCTGCTCTTTCAACTGCCTTTTGCTCTTTTACTCCCACTGCAGCATCTGGAGCTGGCTGAACTGGAGCCGGCTGAACTGCAGTCGTTTGTGAAGGATCTGCTGTAACTTCAGAAGCTGCTGGAGTACTTGCTGTGTTTTCTTCAACTACAGATGTTCCAGCTTCAACTCCTGCGTTAGTCGGTGCTGAAGAATCGTTTCCTTCTGTTTGGTTGTTTTCCAAGGACGTTTCTTCATCTGCAGCTACTGTTTGCTCAATCGTTACGTTCTCATTTTGTTCTTTTTTCTTATTTTTCTTTTTATCTTCAAATTTCTCAAGCTTCTTTGCTAACTTAGCATAGCTTTTATCAATATTTTTTTGTAAAGCCGCTTTTGCAACCGGATTTTTCACTTTTTCCATAGCTGCTTTAAGCGCAATAATATTCTGGGACATTAATTTCTCTGTTTCTTCGATTGTTTTATTATCTCCTGATGGCTCTTCTGCAGCACTTTCGTCGTTATCGACTGTGGCAACATCCTCTTCTGATACCTGTCCTTCAGATTCCTCTACCGTTGCCTCATCTTGCTCTGGAGTTGTTTCTTCAATAATTGCCTCTGAACCTTGAATACTTTCCAGCGCTTTATTGATTGTTTCCAATGCCCTTTCCTCTTCACCCTTTGCGAAAAGCTCTTCAGCTTCAGCCAAACGCTCTGTAGCAAATTCAGCTAATAATTTTGCTTCCTTTGCATCATCTAAGGTAAAAGCAAGTTTGATTTTTTCTAATGCTACTTTAACAAAATAGAAGAAATCTCCTAGTACAAGTGATGGAGCCTTGTCTGAATCATTCTGCTGTACTTCCTCTGTTCCGGACTCTGGTTCGGCTGTTTGATCTGTATCTACAGTCGTCTGATCCGTTTCGGTTGTTAGATTGGTGTTTACAGTTGTCTGATCAGTCTCAGCTGTTGGCTCTGTCTCTACAATTGCTTGATCTGGTTCGTTTCCATCCATCACTGCCTGCAAATCAATCGTTTTAGGGGCTGGTTCTTCAGCATGTACAGCAGATGCTGAGAAAACAAATGACCCAGCCAGTACCATAGCTAGTCCGCTTTTAGCCATTTTCTTTGTTGAACTTTTCATCATTTCCACCTCAAATAGAATTTTTCTAGTTATGCTTTCTTCACTAGAATATTCGAAAATGATGAGTAGCTTTTTGGGGGTCACGAAAAAACTAATATCTTAAAATATCATTTATGCAATTCTTATCCCACAGGTTTCGCCATTTTAGCTTTCTGTTTCTCTCGTCGATACACTACTAAAAGAATCATAATAATAAAAATTACGAAACTGGAAAGTAAGAGCGAAATATTTCCACTATATAAACCAATCATCCCCAAATTAACAACAAAAATCAGCAGATATTGCGGATAGAACTTCATAGCCAACCCACTCTCCTAAGTAAGATCATTTTATTTTCATAACTCTCTCATGTTCACAATCTTATTAGAATATATAACTATATAAACCCTCTCAGTTAAATTTTACTACAAAAACAAATTTCCGAAAGTTATTATCGTGAAAATTTAAATTTAACTGAATAGTTAAATAAAATATGTTATATTTAATCATTTTATCTATCGAAGGTTTATTGGCATTATTAAAATATAATGCTAATTTTAGGTTATAAAAATTTAGAATTTTACAAATTATATGAATTCATTCATAATAGTAAGTAAAAATGACTTTATGAAAGGAATATAGCAATGGAGAATTCGAAGGATTTTGAGTTTCAAAATATGCATCGAATTACTTTGATCCTCTTCTGGACCGGTTTAGTCGTATTATGCTCATTATATGTAACCATTCCTTTATTGCCGGTTTTTGCAGAAGCCTACGGCCTTTCAGCAAGTCAGGCTGCATGGGCTGGAAGTATATTTTCAGTTTTTTTCGCGGCTGGCTCCTTATTTGTCGGTGCCGTCTCAGACCGATACGGCCGCAAAAGTGTGATGATGATTGGTTTGGTATGTTTTTCGTTCATCACCTTTTTGGTCGGTTTATCTAATAGCTACAGTAGTCTGCTTATCCTAAGAGCCCTTCAGGGTGCGGCGGCTGCAACATTCTCACCAGTTGCTTTAATCTATATAGGTCTAATGTATCCCCAAGCAAGGAGAGTTACTACCATTGGCATTATCAGTTCAGGATTTTTAATTGCCGGAATTATAGGTCAGCTTATAAGCTCATTGATTGAATCAATCTACAATTGGCATGCCGTATTTTTGATTTTAAGTGCAGTCTATTTTATTACGACCATTGTATTGGTCATTGTTTTACCGGAAGATGAATTCCAACAAGGGAATAATGACCTGCTTTCAATTATTAAAAAGTTCAAAATCCCTTTTTCACAAAAAAGATTGATCCTCTGTAACAGCATTGCGATCATGATTTTACTATCCTTCGTCGGCATGTACACCGCATTAGGAAATTACTTACACACCACGTTTGAATTTAATGAACAAGAGATTTTTGCTGTTCGTGCAGCAGGGATTTTGGGCATGATTTTATCCCCTTTCACCGGGAGGTTTGTTCAAAGGTTTGGCATAAAGAAAGTATTAGTTAGCGGGTTGGGTTGTTCTATTATTGGATTATTAATCATGGGGCTTATACAGCAGTTATGGCTGATTATTATTATGAGTATTCTTTTTGTAGCAGGGATTGCCGTTGTTGTCCCTTCCATGCTTGCATTAGTTGGACAGCTTGGCGGAGATGAAAAAGGAATCGCCATATCCGTCTATACTTTCATCCTATTCATTGGGGCAAGTATCGGGCCGATTTTGGCAACCTTAATATTAAAAACAGGAATTCTGACACTGCCTTTTATTGTTTTTAGCTGTATTCTCGCTGGCGGCTTAATCATTGCCACCTCTATTTTTTCAGCTGAGAAAAAAACCAGTGCATCACAGATAAATTCACAGTCTTTTGATGCCTAGCAATAAGTCCTTCATCATTTCGATGAAGGACTTTTTATCTGCTCTTTGTTCTATTATTTCCGATATTCGGCCTTATAACCCTCATACTTTTCAACAATGGTTTTTACAGCCTCATCAGTCTCATCTAAATGACTTACTTCTTTTAATACATATGGAACACCATGCTCTTGAATCATTTTTTGCAGTTCAACGGATTCTGGATCCTCTTGAACATCAAATAATAAGCATGCTGCAATGGCACTGGCGAGATTCTGATAAGACAGACCTAATTTCTTTGCCTCAACCAATGGTTTAACTAAGCGATCCTCAGCACCTAATTTACGGATTGGAGACCGGCCTACTCGTGTTACATCATCATGAAGATGCTGATTTTGAAAGCGTCCTAAGATTTTCTTAATATATTTTTGATGATCAGCTTCAGCTAAATCATAGGTTTTTGTTAAGTAAGCGCCTGTTTCCTCAATTGTAGCTTTTACCTTTTCATAAATAGCTGAATCATTTAATGTTTGGTCGATTGTTTCTTTACCGTCTAAATAGCCAAAATAGGCTGTTACAGCATGGCCTGTATTAACCGTAAATAGCTTACGTTCAATAAACGGGGCCAGATCCGCAACCTTTGTCATCCCTTCTACTGCAGGAATATCATCTGTTGTTTCCACAACCCATTCATAATAAGGCTCTACTAAGACATCCAACGAATTTTTATTGTCTTGAATTGGTACAATTCGGTCAACAGCTGAATTAAAGAAATAAACTACACCTTCCATTTTACTTGCAGCAGCATCATCCAGTTTTTTAAAAATATGACCTTTTAATATATCCGTTGCGCTAATTTGATTTTCACAGGCAATCACATATACCTTTTCATTTGTTGCATGGATTCTTGACTGCAGACCCTTAGCAATTAACGGAGCAATATGCGGGAGAATATTCGGACCAATAGCAGTCGTAATATATGTTGCCTCTTCAATCGCTTTAATAACATCCTCTTCCTGCTTCATATTATTTAGACCTGAAACATTATGAATCTCAGTTATCGTTGGTTGGTCCTCTGCAGTCCTAACGTTATATCCTTTTTCTTCATTAAGTCTTGAGATTATTTCATCCGCAATGTCTACAAATGTAACATGATATCCAGATTGAGAAAATAGTGCGCCTATAAAACCTCTGCCGATATTTCCTGCACCAAAATGTACTACCTTTTTCATATATAATGTCATTCCTTTACAAATTTATTTTTCAAATAATCATAAAAAGTCTCTTCCAGCTTTGAACGAATGATCGTTTCATTAGCTGATGAAAATATCATGATTGCCTTTTTATCTTCGACAATAATGGAGCTTACAATGCTTATTATTTCCAGTTGAAGCTGATTTAATTTTTCTGGAGCAAGCAGCAGCAGGATATTATGGACATCCATTCTCTTCCCATCCATGCCGAGCAAGCGATAGGGTGACTCTAAATGAGCAATATGGAAGAGCATTTCTGATACTCCTTCATGACGGCAGTGAAACAGCGCCAGATTTGTATCAGGAATACCTAATCCCCCCTTTGTCTCTCTTGCCATCAACTGATCATACACACCGGCTGCATTCGAAACTAACCCCCGATCTGAACAGCGCTCAACCATTTCCCTAATAAAAACAGAATAGTTTCGACTATTTTTCGCTCGATATACAGACAAATTCTGTAAGATGGTCCTTATACTATTTTGAACCACATCAACTTCCTGCATAAATTCAGTTAACGACTTAACAATCGGTTTGTTCAATTTAGTTAACTGCACATCAAAGTCATTGCTTGTTTGCATCGTTATCTTTTGAATGTTGGTTCCGATATAGTCATAGATCGCTTCAATATCTTTTTCATACAATAAAGGATTGACAAAAACATAATTCATTTTTTCCTGCATAGGTAAAATAACAGTAGATATAATGATCCCGTATTGGCTTATATCCTTTGTCTGTAAATCCTTAATGGAAGCAACATCAATGACAGTAATTTCTGGGACCTCTTTTTTAATTCGACTAGCAAGCATTTTCGAGGTTCCTATTCCGGTTGGACAAACAATTAGGGCACGTACCTGAACTTCCTCTTTTCGTAACTCTAGTGCTGAACCAAAATGTAAAACAATATAAGCAATTTCATCATCCGTAAATTCAATGTCTTTAAACTCCTTTACAACACTGTTACTAACAGCCAAAAACAGCAAAGGATACTTCTTTTTAATTTCTTCCGTTAATGGATTAAACGAGCTCAAACCTTTTCTTAGCCGGAAAATAGAGGGTTCCATATGAGCCAATAACCCTTGAAAGAGAGAAAAATCTGATGTTAAATCACTATTCATTTGCTCTGAAACATGGTGAATGATTTTTTTAATCGACCGGCCAATTAGAACACTGTCATAATTCGTATAGACAGCTTCATGAACTTTGGAGCCTCTTAATACCATGACTAGAAAGGCTAACTCGATATCACTCATAGAAATGGAGAACTGCTGGTAAAATTCATCACTGATTTCCTTTACAAATTTGAATTCTTCTGTAGGCTTGATTGAATCTAAATCTAGCCTAGTCTCTGATAGCGTGCAGCCTTTTTCTATTCTTTGTAAAGAGATACAAATATTAATTAGAAACGTGATATAATCACTATCAGCTAGTTTGGTATGTAAGTTTTTTATTTTTTTATAAACCACTTCATCTATTACCTTTAAATACGAGGTATTTAAATAAAATAAGACACGGTCCTTTTCTATTTGGTCATTTGCTAGAAGGATTAAGTTTTCAATAAGTTCATTATTAAAGTAGATGAGATAAAAATTGACCAATGCCTTGCGAATCTTTCCTTCCTCACCTTTGATCTCAACACCAACGCCTCTTTTTCTATCGAGCTCAATCCCGTAGTCCTGCAGCCATTCTGCTAACTCATCTAAATCTGTTCCTAACGTTGTAACTGAAACTCCTAGTTTTTTTGCTAAAAGAGCTAATTTTACCGGATCATTTGCCTCAATCATTTTAATAAAGCAAAGAAGTCTTCTCTCTTCTAATGAAAGGTCCTGCGGTTTAACTTTGGTAAGCTCCTGGATCAACCGGTAAATATTCTGATTGGCTCCGGTTATAGATAATCCATTATCGCTTGATTTCTCCATCTGTAAATCAAAGGATTCTAATATTTTTTCAATATTTTTCAAATCACGGTGAACCGTTCTAACACTCACATGAAGAAAATCAGCAAAGGACAATGCCGTGTGCTTTCCGCTTTTTTTTATTAATAATTCTAGAATAGCCTTTTCTCTTGCTGTTATCAGCATGGACATCAGCTCTTTTCGAGTATCGTATGTAGGAGAAAAACTTCTTTACATAGGAATAAGAAAGATGCTTAACGCATCTTTCTTTCCTGCTTATTTTTCGAATGACGATCCGATAATTTCCAGAATTTCATCGACAGTTTTCGCTGTTGCCATTTTTTCTACATTCTCCATTTCAGAACATGTAACAGCTATTGCGGAAAGTATTTCGAGATGTCCGCCTGCCTTGCCGGCAATTCCAAAAATCAAACGAACCTTGTTTCCATCAAAGTCAACTCCATCTGGTACTTGGATAATGGCTACACCAGATTTTATGACATCGGCTTTAGCCTCTTCTGTACCATGAGGGATTGCTACATCATTCCCCATAAAAGTTGAGGTTAACTGATCTCTTGCAATCATCGCATCAATATAGGAAGAATTTACGTAACCACCGTCAACCAGTACTTGCCCTGCGAAACGAATGGCTTCTTCTTTTGACTCGAATTTTTTATTTAAAAAGATATTATCCTTTGTTAAAACACCACTGTCAGATTCAGGGGCCTTTTCCACTGGTTCCTCAGTCTGTTTATCTGTACCATTATTCCCGTTTTTTAATTGACTTACTAATTGATCATATTTAGGACTTGATAGAAAGTTATCCACTGAAATATGATAGGCATTTGGAACCTTTTGCACCGCACGCGGCGTCAATTCTTCTTGTGTGATAACAACCTGTGCATCATTTGGAAGATTGCTGATGGCTGTATTTGTTACTTTAATATCTAATCCAGCTTCTTTAACCTTTTTCCGTAACAGTGATGCTCCCATGGCACTTGATCCCATTCCAGCATCACAGGCAAAAATCACATGCCCAACATTTTCAGGATTAAACTCAGTATTTGCTGCTGGCGCAGTTGCAGTTAGTGCGCTCGCTACACTGCTCTTTTTCCCTTTCATTTCTTGCATTTTTTGAGATGCTTCTTCTAAATTGCCTTCTTTTGATTTGCTAGTCTTTAGAACCAATACTGAAACAAGGAAGGAAACGACCGCAGCAACCAATACACCGGCGATATTAGCAAAATAAGAACCTGCACCTTGTGGTGTAACAGCTAAGATTGCAAGGAAGCTACCTGGAGATGCTGGAGCTAGTAATCCACCGCCAAGCATCGATAAAGTAAATACACCACTTACTCCACCTAGAATGGCTGCAAAGAATAACATTGGATGCATTAATACATATGGGAAGTAAATTTCATGAATCCCACCAAAGAAATGAATAATTGCTGCACCTGGTGCAGTTTGTTTTGCTGTCCCTTTACCAAAGAAGCAATAAGCTAATAGAATACCAATTCCTGGTCCTGGGTTTGCTTCAAGTAAGAATAGAATCGATTGACCTGTTTGCTTTACCTGTTCAATTCCGATTGGTGATAACACACCATGGTTAATCGCATTATTTAAGAATAAGACCTTTGCTGGTTCAATTAGAATACTTGTTAATGGAAGAACTCCAGCATCAAGCATCCATTCGACACCTGTAACTAATGCAGTCGTTAATGCTGTAACCCCTGGTCCAATTGCTAGATAAGAAATAATAGCAAGAATACCGCCGAGAATTCCGGAAGAGAAGTTGTTAATCAGCATTTCAAAGCCAGTCTTCACTTTTCCTTCAATTAGTGTATCAAACTTCTTAATTACCCAGCCTCCTATTGGACCCATAAGCATGGCTCCTAGGAACATCGGCATATCGGCACCAACGATTACACCCATTGTGGCAATCGCTCCGACTACACCACCGCGAGCATCATATATTAGTTTACCTCCTGTATAACCAATTAATAATGGAAGTAAGTATTTAACCATTGGATCAACTAAGGCTGCTAAATTTTCATTAGGAATCCAGCCAGTTGGAATAAACAAAGCTGTAATAAGACCCCATGCAATGAAAGCGCCGATATTCGGCATGACCATTGAACTTAAAAAGTTACCGAACATCTGAACGCGCACCTTTACACTTTTATTATCTTGGGACATTATATCCACTCCCTTTCTAAACCTTACAAATATGATAATAGATTATGAAGCGCTTCCAAACAATGAATAGTAGACGTAACTTTGTCATACCCCCTTGTGCCAAAACTTTAAAACGGCTATATATCAACAAAAAACACACATTTTCGATACTTTTACTCTTTTCGATAACGTGTGTTTTTATACTTTTTCTTGTACTTATTAACATTTTATTATGTAGTTCAATATACCAATAACGTTGATTTCCTATGCCGTGAATGATTCACATTCTCTATGCATAAAAAATTCTTCTATACTATTTAGTTCTATTATTTATATAAAAAGACCTATTTTTCACTATTTTCACTATAAATTTGATATAAAAACTTGTCGAACTATTAAAAATATCTATATAATGATTCACATATAAAGTAAGGAGATGGAATCATGACAATCACAACAAAAGCACCCTTTCGAGCAGATATCGTCGGCAGCTTTTTAAGACCCGATCGAATCAAACAAGCTCGTTTACAAAAAGAAAATGGTGAAATCACTGCTGAGCAATTACGGGCAATTGAAGATACTGAAATTATTAGGTTAGTAGAAAAACAAAAAGCTATCGGTTTACAGGCTGTTACAGATGGTGAGTTCAGACGTGCCTGGTGGCATTTTGATTTCTTAGGCGGCCTTGTTGGTGCTGAATTCTATGAATCCGAATCAGGTTTACAATTTAATGGTGTTACGACAAGAGCACACGGCGTCAAGGTTACCGGAAAAATTGACTTTGACAGTCATCCATTTATTGAAGACTACAAATTCCTTCATAGTATTGCTGGTAATCATACAGCGAAGTTTACGATTCCAAGTCCAAATATGCTTCTCTATAGAGGAAAAATTGAAACGGATATATACACAAATAAAACCGACTTAGCTAATGATTTAATCTCTGCTTATCAAAAAGCAGTTCAAGCTTTTTACGATGCAGGCTGTCGTTATTTACAATTAGACGATACTTCATGGGCATCATTCTTTTCTGAATCAGGTCTTGAAAAAATTAAAGAGCAAGGTGATGAACCTAGGGAACTTGCAGAGCTTTATGCAAGAGTGATTAATGAATCAATTGCTAATAAACCGGAAGATATGAAGATTACTATGCATATTTGCCGTGGGAACTTCCAATCTACCTTTACATCGAGCGGCGGCTATGAAAATGTATCAGATATTATTTTTGGCAGCTTGAATGTTGATGGGTTATTCCTAGAATTTGATGATGAGCGCTCAGGTGGCTTCGAACCACTTAGACATGTGAACCGTTCAGATTTAAAGATAGTCTTAGGTTTGATTACCTCTAAATTTGGTGAGCTTGAAAATCCAGAAAACATAAAAGCTAGAATGAAAGAAGCTAGTCAGTATGTAAGCCTTGATCAGCTTTGCCTTAGCCCGCAATGTGGTTTTGCTTCAACAGAAGAGGGAAACAAATTAACTGAAGAACAGCAGTGGGATAAAGTCAAGCATGTCATTAACATTGCGAATGACGTTTGGAAGTAAATGAAAGTAAAAAAGAGCTGGAGTGTGCACCGGCTCTTTATACTTCCTCAATATAATTTTAAAAACCAATATAGAAGTTTTTATATATGATTAGTCGGAATTAATAAAAAAAAGGATAATAGGCTTATTTCTTTGAAAGAAGTTCACTTGCCTCATTCCTTTGGTTAATTGGCACCTGTTTTCCAACTGTCACACGGCGTACAATGCGGTGCTCAACATAATCACCAACCGGATAATGCTGTGTAGCTAAATTATCCCAGATGATAACGTCACCTTCAGTCCATTTCCAACGAACCGTATTTTCTAAACGAGTAATATATGATTGAAGAATACTATAAAGTTTCTCTGATTCACTTTTTGAATATCCCTGTAATTGTTTAACAAATCCACCTAGTAATAAATGCTTTTTACCCGTTTTGTTATGAACATGAACAACCGGATGTTTTGTTTTAAAGGTAGTATTCGAAAATTTCTTACTAAATTCTAGATTCTTCTCTTTTACTTCATCATCACTTAAAGTCTGAACATAATCATTTTCATTGCTATGAACACTCCATAGCTCATCTGCTAATGCTTTCAGCTCTATTGGCAGTTCTTCATATGCGGAATTTGTATTAGCCCAAACTGTATCACCGCCGACTGATGGGATTTTCACACCTCTTAATACGGAATATTTAGGTACTTCGGGAACAAACGTAACATCTGTGTGCCATGGATTTGTAACAGCACTTGAACCCTTTCCACCACCTAGCCTTTGAGAATCCAATTCAAAAATATAATTTGTTTGCTCCTTTACAGGAATGGTTGGATGGGCATATGGTTCGCCTAGTAATTTTGCGAATGATTCTTGCTCTGCATCATCTAAATGATTTTGATCTTTGAAAAACAATTCTTTATACTCATGTAATGCATTTTTGATTTCTATTAAAACTGACGGATCTATTTTAGCACTTAATTTTATTCCTCGAATTTCTGCTCCAATTCTTCCTGCTATAGGTACGACGCTTAATTGCTCAGTTTGTGTTGTCATTATAAAAATCCTCCTAAAATGGTTTAGTTAACATAGCCTATTTTTTAAAAGCATTATCTATATAACTGTCGTTAATGTGGTCTTCAAAGGTGAATTCACTTTTGATATACCCAACCTTTGCTAATGTTTCAATTGATTCTTGTTGTGCTTGGATTCCCTCCTCAGTAAAGAACAAGTCAGGTTTCTCGCTTGTAATAATTGTTTTCACAACATCCACCGGTAATTTTGTATGTTCAGAGAATATTTTTGCTGCTTCGTCCGGGTTTTCATTTTGCCACTGGGCTGCTTTAAGAGACACTCTTAAATAAGCTTCGACGATCTCCGGATGTTCTTTTCCAAATTCAGTTCGTGTAATAAGAGCACTTGGCGCAAGTATCGTAGCATTTACTTCCAGTTCTTTAGCAATTCCCTTTTTAATATTCAAAATTCGATAAGGGTTCCATACAACCCAGGCATCTAATTGCTTTGTTTCAAAAGCTGCTTGTGCATCATCCGGCTGTAAATTAATAAGCTTCACATCATCTGTAGATAAACCATGTGCCTTTAACGCTTTAATTAGATACACATGGGCAGTTGTTCCAGAAGCTACCCCCACGGTCTTACCTTTTAAATCTTCTACCTTTTGAATGTCACCATCCGCTTGAACAAGGATTCTCGAGAGAGACTCCCCTGTTCCAGATTGCGCAATCACTTCAAATGGCAGTTTTTTATCTAAGCCGGCTATTAAAGCACCATCACCTAAGGCTGATATGTCAACACGATTTGAAGCTAACGATTCAAGAAGAGGCGGACCGCTGGGGAACTCACTCCATGCCACCTCTGCATTCACTGTCTTAAATTCCTCCTCTAGCCAACCCTTTTCTTTGGCTATTAATAGCGGACCGATTTTACCGTTTATCGCGACATTAACGGTGATTGTTTTATTGTCCTTTTGCGTTTTTCCAGAGGCTGTTTTCGTATCCGAGCTGCATCCTGCTAATAAGACAGATATAATCATCGTAATCAATAACCCCAGTAGAAATCTGCTCTTTTTCTTCATATATATTCTCCCTAATCCATTTATTATTGGTATTCAGATAAAAAGATTTATTTCTTTGATAACAGTAAACTAGCTTTGTTCTTAACATTAACAGGTACCTCTTTGCCTACTGTAACCCTGCGGACAATACGGCGTTCTTCGTAATCAGCTACAGCATAATGCTGTGTGGCTAAGTTATCCCAAATAACAAGGTCTCCTTCATTCCATTTCCATCGAACTGTGTTCTCTAAACGCGTCACATATGATTGCAAAATGTTAATTAATGCTTCTGATTCACTTCGTGAGTATCCCTCTAACGCTCCGGCAAATCCACCTAATAACAGATGTTTTTTACCCGTTTCTGCATGTACATGAACAACAGGGTGTTTTGTTTTATACACAGTTGACTCAAATACATTTCGATATTTTTTTCTTGCCTCATCTGTTACGATTTTATTTACATTCGTTAGATTGGCATAGTCATATTCATTTGTATGAATGGCCCATAATTGATCAGCTAACTTCTGTAAAGATTCTGGTAAATCTTGATAGGCGGTATTAGTATTTGCCCAGACTGTATCTCCGCCAGTGGCAGGGATGGTAACTCCTCTTAAGATTGAATACTTTGGTACTTCAGGGACAAACGTTACATCAGTATGCCAAGTGTTTGCTTTTGCACCATGTAAGGAATCTAACTCAAGAATTGCACTTGAATTCTCTTTAGCAGGTACAGTTGGATGGGCATATGGTTTCCCTAACAATGCAGCAAATTCCTCTTGGCTTTTATCGTCTATATGTTGTTGTCCTCTGAAAAATAATACTTTGTATTCGTTTAGCAGCTGTTTGATTTCCTGAAATACCTTCAAGTCTAAATCCTTCGTTAATAGAACACCTTGGATCTCTGCTCCTATTCTCCCGGCTGCAGGCACCACTTTTAATTGATTTGTTTGAGTTGTCATTGTTAAATTCCTCCTAATTTTTTTGTATGTGTTTCCTCGGCATCACAAATCCTATTTTACAAACCTGTTTAATAAGATTAATAGGTAAAAGAAAAAGAGATCCAACAAAAAGATGAGGGCTCATCTCTTTATTGAATCTCTGGTTGACCAGTTGATTCTATTTTACACCTATTAGTTTTAACAATATTTGTAAGGGATTCGTGCTATGAATGAATCTTAACAGAAGCCAAAATACTCTGTCAACTTATTTTTTAAATTAATCATATAAAATTAATTGGAATTAAGTATTGCTTCTCAAACGAATTCATGTTAATTTATAGAAAATTAAAAATTTAAAACGAATCGACTAGACGACTGGAGATTCAGCTAAAAGACAATCTGTCTTTTGAGCTGGATCTCTTTTTTAATTCAGAAAGGATGATTTATATGACGGTCGCAGCATTACAAATCAATGATGTAAGTAAAGTATTTAACAACGAAAGTGAGCGAGTACATGTTTTAGATAACATTAATCTCTCCGTAAAGCAGGGGGAATTTTTATCCGTTATCGGTCCAAGCGGCTGCGGAAAAAGTACATTATTAAAATTAATTGCCGGACTGGATTTACATTATGAAGGAACTATTGTCATAGGCAGCCAGGATGTGAATGGTCCTTCAAAGGATCGCGGCTTTATTTTTCAAGAGCACCGCTTATTCCCTTGGCTTACAGCTGAAAAAAATATCGCTGGAAATCTCTCATTAAAAGACCCTGCCATACGAAAAAGAGTCGATGATTTAATCTCACTAGTGAAATTGAATGGATTTGAGAAAGCTTTTCCAAGGCAATTATCAGGAGGCATGTCACAGCGTGTATCAATAGCGAGAGCTTTACTTCGTAATCCTGAAATCCTGCTGCTTGATGAACCCTTCGGTGCTTTAGATGCATTCACCCGCAGCCACTTACAGGAAGCATTGCTGGAAATTTGGCAGAAAAACCAAACCACTATGGTTCTAGTTACACACGATATTGATGAAGCTGTCTTTTTATCATCTAAGATTGTTGTAATGGATTCCAAACCTGGACGCATAAAGGCAACAGTGTCCATTGATTTACCCTATCCAAGGAGGCGAACAAGTAAATCGTTCCAGGAATTTAGAACAGTGATACTAAATCATCTCGATCATAAACCTGAAGACAAAGAGGACTGGACCATTTAATTTAAACGGAAAGGATGACATATTATGTCTACACAAACGATTGTTCAAAGTAATGCGATTTCTATAAAGAAAAAGAAAACAAACTCTAAAAAAAGTAAAATATTTTTCCGTGGGTTATTCCTGCCAATTTTCATTTTATTTTTATGGCAATTACTAGGTACTGTTGGTGTCCTGCCAGCACAGCTCTTTTCATCACCGTTATTAATCCTGACAAGCTTTATTGAACTTATTCAATCAGGTGAACTGGCATCCCACCTACAAATTAGTTTAACACGTGCGATTCTTGGCTTTTCTCTTGGTAGTTTTTTCGGTCTGCTAGTCGGCATTATTGTTGGAATGAATAAAAGGTCTGAGGAGTATTTAAACCCGACCATCCAAATGCTACGTACCATCCCGTTACTAGCTATTACACCGCTTTTCATTATGTGGTTTGGATTTGGAGAATTATCAAAGGTATTACTAATTGCATTAGGTGCCTTTTTCCCTTTATACCTACAAACCTTTTTGGGTATTCGAAATGTAGATCAAAAGCTGTATGATGTTGCCCAGATTTTAGAATACAGTCGTTTGGAAAAAATCACAAAGCTTATGATTCCGGGTGCTTTGCCAAATATTTTGCTGGGTATACGTCTTGCCTTAAGTGCTGCCTGGATGTGCTTAGTCGTCGCCGAATTGTTAGGGGCAGATAGAGGAGTCGGTTTTATGATTCAAGATGCCCGTTCCTTTATGCAGACTGACATTGTTTTTGTAGGCATTATCATATTTGCGCTTGCCGGTAAAATCTCAGATTCCATTGTCCGCTTTTTAGAAAATCGATTGCTTAAATGGCAGGATAGCTTTAAAGCCTAAATGAAAAGGATGACCTTCAATATTAATGAAGGTCATCCTTTTTTATAATACTTCCTAGTACTTGCATTAAAGATTTTTGTTTATTTTTCAACAATGGCTTAAATGACAAAATCCTCTGGGATAAACACTTTAACTTCCTTAGGACGAACATAAACCAGCTCACCCTTTGTCAAGGCCAGTCTATTAAATTCTTCCTTACTGATTTCCGCTTCTACAAATTCATTAGAATCCTGCAGCCTCATCTCAATATAAACAACAGGACCAACCGAATGCGAAAATGTAACAATTGCTGGAATGGCATCTTCACTTTGTTTGACTCGTTCAATCGCAAGCTGATGTGGGCGCACATACCCGACTGCATCTAAATCCGCTGCATCCTGATGCCCAATCGCTTCCAGCTTTGCACTGCCAACACTTAGCTTTCCATGATTCAGCCTGCCTCGGAATAGGTTAACATTTCCAAGGAAGTCATAAACAAACGGACTTGCCGGGTGATCATAGACCTCATCCGGTGTGCCCTGCTGCTCAATTTTCCCTTCATTCATCACAACAATTTGATCGGCAACATCTAGTGCCTCCTCTTGATCATGTGTTACAAACACACTTGTAATATGAACCTCATCATGTAATTTACGTAGCCAGCGGCGCAGTTCCTTTCTTACCTTTGCATCTAGTGCACCGAAGGGCTCATCCAATAGAAGTATTTTCGGTTCTACAGCCAAGGCTCTAGCAAGTGCTACCCGTTGACGTTGTCCTCCGGATAATTGGGAAGGAAACCTTCCTGCATACCCTTCTAATTTTACAAGCTGTAATAATTCATACACTTTTTCCTTAATAGCAGATGGAGAAGGACGGTTTCTTTTCTTTCTTACCTTCAATCCGAAAGCCATATTCTCAAATACAGTCATATGCTTAAACAATGCATAATGCTGAAAAACAAACCCAACTTCTCTATTGCTTACATGTGCATCCGTTAAATCATCCCCATCAAATAAAATGGCCCCCTCGTCGGCTGTCTCTAAGCCAGCAATAACACGAAGCAATGTAGTTTTCCCAGAACCAGAGGGACCTAAAAGAGCAACAAGCTGACCATCTGGAATTTCAAGATTAATATTGTTTAAGGCTTGAAACGTTCCAAACTTCTTTGATACATTCTCAATTTGAATAGACATATTGATCTACACCCCTTTTCCCTCTTGTTTATTTGTTTTCCATTCAATCATGCTTTTAATAATGAGTGTAATCATAGCCATAATTGACATTAGTGATGCAACGGCAAAGGAAGCAGAAAATTGATACTCATTATATAAAATTTCTACATGAAGCGGCATTGTATTCGTCAAACCGCGGATTCTACCTGACACAACAGAAACAGCACCAAACTCTCCAATGGCTCTGGCATTACATAAGATCATGCCATACAGCAATCCCCATTTTATATTTGGCAGCGTCACCCGCCAAAACATTTGCCATCCATTTGCCCCGAGAGAAACAGCTGCTTCTTCCTCGGATGTTCCCTGCGCCTGCATAACCGGAATCAATTCACGCGCAACAAAGGGAACGGTCACAAATATAGTCGCTATAATAATTCCCGGAACTGAAAAAATGATTTTAATTCCATAATCAACAAGCCATGGTCCTAACACACCACGGGGACTGAAGAGCAATACAAACACTAAACCAGCAATAACAGGTGAAACAGCAAATGGCAATTCAAGCAAGGATAATAGAATTTGTTTTCCTCTAAAGCGGAATTTCGTTACAGCCCATGCTGCCGCGACGCCAAATAATGTATTTAACGGAACAACAATGACAGCTACTAACAGAGTTAAACGAATGGCTGATAATGCATCACTTTCTGTAATAGCTGCCAAATAGACATCAAAGCCCTTTTCAAACGCTTTGACAAAGATTGCAGCGAGAGGAATAAATAGTAGTAAGGATAAATACAGAATGGCAATGAAAATAAGTACCACTTTTACCCATTTAGATTCTTTTGAACTTTTTCGTTTCCTAGTTGTAATTTGTTTGATTGTTTCTGATATCTGTGGCTCCATTTTTTATTCACCTACTCACTTTGAAGCTGAGACTTTCGGCTCCATATTTGGATTATGTTCATGATAATTAAACAAAGAAAAGAAATAATTAGCATGACAACCGCAATGGCCGTTGCCCCTGCATAATCAAATTGTTCTAGCTTTGTCATAATCATAAGTGGTGCAATTTCCGTCTTCATCGGCATATTGCCAGCAATAAAAACTACCGATCCATATTCCCCTAGACCTCTTGCAAAAGCCAATGAAAAGCCTGATAAAAGCCCTGGCAATAGCTCCGGAAAAATGATCTTTCGAAAAATTTGCATACGTGATGCACCCAAACTCTCGGCAGCTTCCTCTACTTCTTTTTCAATATCCACTAGAACAGGTTGTACCATACGAACAATAAACGGCAAACCAATAAACGTAAGGGCGACCGTAATGCCAAGCGGTGTAAACGCTACTTTAATGTTTAATGGTTCTAACAATTGACCAATCCAACCATTTGTGGAATATAAAGTAGTAAGCGTAATACCGGCTACAGCTGTTGGAAGTGCAAATGGTAAGTCAATTAAAGCATCTAATATTTTTTTGCCAGGAAATGAATATCGAACTAATACCCAAGCAACTAACAAACCAAAAACTGCATTGATAGCAGCAGCAGCAAACGCAGTTCCAAAACTAATTTTGTAAGAATGGATTACACGTTCACTCGTTACAACTTCAATAAATTCTCCCCATCCAAGCTGAGAGGTTTGAATAAATACCATCGATAATGGAATCAATACCAATAAACTAAGATACAGTGTCGTAAATCCCAGCGACAGTCCAAAGCCCGGTAATACTCGCTTTTTTTTGCTTTTCATTTTCATCCTTCTCCTTAAAGAAAAGCTATAGGCACCCTTTGCCTCATGATAGAATCACCTCATTCTAGGACGCTGGGTGCCTTGTTAACTTCTTATCAACTTTTTATTCTTATTTGTATTACTGAGTATAAATTGAATCAAAAACCCCGCCATCAGCAAAATGTGTTTCCTGAGCCTTTTTCCAGCCTCCAAAAACTTCATCAATAGTAAATAACTCTACATCAGGAAATTGGTTAGCATATTTCTCTGCAACCTTTTCATCACGTGGACGATAATAATTTTGTGCTGCAATTTCTTGACCTTTCTCACTGTATAAGAATTCTAAATAGCCTTCTGCAACTTCTCTTGTTCCTTTTTTGTCCACCACTTCATCAACAATGGCTACAGGTGGTTCAGCAAGGATACTAATGGATGGAGCTACAATTTCAAATTCACCTTCGCCTAATTCCTTCAACGAAAGCAACGCTTCATTTTCCCAGGCGATTAATACATCTCCAATCCCTTTTTCAACAAATGTTGTTGTAGACCCACGAGCACCTGAATCTAATACCTCAACATTTTGATATAGTTTTTTGACAAACTCTTTTGCTTTCTCCTCATTATTGTTGTTTTGTTTTAACGCGTATCCATAAGCAGCTAGGTAGTTCCATCGAGCTCCGCCAGATGTTTTTGGATTTGGTGTAATGACAGATACATTATCTTTCACTAAATCATCCCAGTCTTTAATTCCTTTTGGATTTCCTTTACGAACAAGAAATACCATTGTAGATGTATAAGGGGATGAATTGCTTTCAAAGTCCTTTATCCAATCCTCAGATAGTAATTTCTGTTCTGCAATAGCATCAATATCATACGCAAGTGCTAGTGTAACGACATCCGCCTCTAAACCGTCGATAACCGCACGCGCTTGGCTTCCCGACCCGCCGTGTGATTGGTTTATCGTTACTTCTTGACCCGTCTCTTCTTTCCAATACGAGGCAAATTCTTTATTAAAGGCTTCGTAGAGTTCACGTGTCGGATCATACGATACATTCAATAGTTCAACCGCTTTCTTTTGTTCTTCTCCCTTTCCCTTACTTTCTTCACTGCTCGTGGTGTTCAATGAGCATCCTGAAAGTAAAACAAATGAAGCCATTAATGCTGTTGCCACCTTTAACATTCCTTTTTTCTTTACCTGATACATGAAAACTCCTCCTAGTAATAAGAATGATAAATACAAAAAGACACACAACTGTTTCGAAAAGTGAAACCTAATTCACCTTGAGAATGTTGTGTGCCTTCAGTTTGCCTGATCGGCTGTTTTGTATTTATTTTGAATATTTAAAACCTATTTTAATTTTATTAATCCTATATGTCAACTGTGTTTTATGAGTTCATTTTTTTTGTAGTTTACTATTCACTTTTTTGATAACTCCTACTTAGTTAGTACGCTTTAATGACATCCAAATACCCATTTTAAAATTTCTGAAAATTTCTCTAAAATCTCACTTGACTGATTGGAATTATATGTTTTATGATGTTCTTACACTAATAATTGCCGATTGGACCACCAAAGGCACCTAACCATAAAAATAGGGATAGGTGTCTTCTTTTTTAAATAGAGAAAAATGGGAGGGATGAAAAATGGCTGTAGTTGATCAAGAAAAAATAAAGAATATTATCGACCTATTAGAAAAAATAAAATTTGGTTCACTCAATATTGTCATTCATGAAGGGAAAATTACACAATTAGAAATCGTTGAAAAACATCGTTTTCAAAAATAGCCCTTCTTTGTTACACTCATTCACTTTTAACTTTTTACCTTATGAAAAGCAAATATTGAAGCATACTAAGGGTGCTCTAACAGTTAAAATTGAAGGAGGGTTTCGCATGACAAAGAAAAAACTCACACCATCTTCTGAAGTGGATCAAAAGAAATTACTCAATGACAAAGTCAAAGCTCTTCGAGACAATAACTTTGAAGATACCCATACTCGCAGAGTAACGTCTAATGGTGCTGACGGCCAGTAAAGGAAACCATAATAAACCTTAAGCGGAGGTACTACTATGACAAAAAAACATAACAAAGGCAGCCAAAATCAAAACTCACCTAAGCTACATGGCGAAGTGCCTTTTAGTGGGGACAACAGTAAAGGAAACAAACGCAATAAAGATAAAAGTGACAAAACAGATGGTATTATCTAAGTAAAAACCGGTCCAGTCGGACCGGTTTTTCATGCATTTATTTGTCTTTTCCTGTTATTTTAATCGCTGGTGTATTGTTATTTAAATATGTTGGAATAATTCCATCTGAATTTTCTTCATTATAAAAGGCGTCTTGAATTTTCAGATTCGCCTCTGTTGTTGAACTTACTTCAGCATTACCTGAGCGATGCGGCCTTTTGCTATTATCATCCAATTCTTGATTCAATTTAATATTTGCCTCATTCGCTTCCTGGTCAAAAAGCTCTTCGTCTCCCATTTATCCCACCTCCAAGTGTTCTATTTTTAGTATGTATCTATAACAAAAAAACATCCTATACCGGATGATCGTCCGATTCCAAAAAACAAACCAGCTGCAGCGGATTCTACTACTACAGCCTTTTTATTATCATAGTCTTGAAACTACCTTTCCCCCTTGGAAGTAAACCGATTTGATTTTACTTGGATTAATGATATCAATGCCAGGTATCCCTTCTGCTACTAGAAAATTCGCATCCTTTCCGACTTCTAGGCTTCCAAATTGATCTTCCTTCCCCAAAACCTTTGCCGGATTCCTCGTGATTAATGCTAGTGCGTCATTTTCGCCATAGCCATTTTCCAACATCGCTGTCATATACGGATTAGCAATGGCCATTAAAGCTTCCGGACCCATTAAGGTTTTCCTATCATTTGACAATGCAACTGCATTTTTTTCATAAGGTGGAAGATACGCATCTGTTGAGATAGAAACTGGAATTTGTGCATTTACCAATTTCAAGATTTCTTCAAGTGAATTAGGTTCAAGGTAGGTGCTGCCTAATGGGGTCGTAACCACCTGAGTGTTCAGTCCTGCGGCTTTTTCTATTTGATTGTCTGTTATCCCGTGGGCATGATGGATCACATCAAATCCAGCTTCCAGGGCCATTTGAATTCCCTGTTCACCTGTTGCATATGCGCCAATTTGTTTGTCATAAGCATGAAATATTGCCACAACATCTGCTAACTCCTGCTGAGAATAAATCAATTCCCCTGCGTTAGGCACTTCACTTTTTAGAAAATTAGCCGGTGTAGCATTTATAAAAAAGTTCTCTCCTGCATATTCGTTTTCGACTGCCAAAGCCTTAATGATCTCTTTGTTTACCAGATTCTCACGAGGAATCGGAGCTGAACCTGTCACGGCCGAAAAATGAATAATTCTCTGAAAACCTATTGATAAACAGTTAGCTGCAAAGGTTATATCCATTGGTACGTCCTGAACAGCCTGCTTAAGATCTGAAACACGTAGATCACATATTGGATTCCCGCATACCTGCTCACCCAATGCCGTAATTCCAGAATAAAGGGCATCTAGTAAAATTGCTTTACCCGCAAGTAGATGGGTTTTTTTTGTAATTGGAAATTGTGATGGAGGGGCAAATTCGAGTAGATGGGTATGGCAGTCAACGAGGGAAGGACAAATAATATTTTCACCGCAATCGATCACCGGTACCTGCTGATATTTTTGATTAATTTTTTCCCACGTTGATATGTTAATAATCCTTCCATTTTGAACAACCATTGCTCCATGATTGATTGTTCCCTTTTTCGAAACAGTTAATATTTTCTTTGCTTTAATAATGTAAGTTGCCATTTTTTCACCACCAATAAAGGAATAGTTATTTCTCAAGGAACCATGCAAGAAAGAAATAATGTCATCACAACAATAGAAGCATCCTTAATGGTCTGGTAAGAAGAACGTAAACCGAATAATAGGAGGGATATCCAGTGAATGCTGTCCATTATTTTTGTGGAAAAGCACTGTCCTTTTCTTCGGTTTTTATTATTTTATGATGAAGGGAAATTTTGTGTGATTATCTGTCTGCTTTAACGAATAAAGGAACGCATGTTTGGATATGATAGTAAAAAAATCAAGGTGTGTGTGATCCATGAAGCTGCTGATTAACAAATCGTTAACCGAGCAAATTCCTATCGAAATGATCTACCTATCTGATAAACAACAATTTACGCAAAGAAAAATTGTTGTACACCAAGTAGATGGAGAATATATTAGAGCCTATTGTTTTCTTCGAAATCAAAACCGGATTTTCAAATTAAAAAATATCCTATCGTTAATGCCTGTGAGACAAGAAATTCAACGAAGCAGTTAACCGAGGAAATCCAACACATTCAAGTAAAAAGCACCAGAGAGTTCAATTCTCCGGTGCTTTTTTATCATCCTGAAACCTGAGCCTTAGGTGTACTATGGCCCTTGAATATAAACTGTATAACTATCAACGCAGCAAATATGGCAAAACCGATGATATCCGTTACTCCACCTGGGTGAATTAGCAACAAGCCTGCCACAATTGCAGGAATGCGCTCATACCAATAAATCTTTCGATACCAATGCCCCACAACACCTGCCCCAATTGCTATCATGCCGGCAAAGGCTGAAATGGTAATCCATAAAACTTGGTACCAGGTTGTGTCAATCATGAGGAGTTCCGGAGAAAAAACAAACATATACGGAATAATAAATGCTGCTATAGCCAGTTTTGTTGATTCTATGCCAGTCTTAATGGGTTCCCCGCCTGAAATTGCGGCCGCTGCAAAAGCAGCTAATGCTACAGGCGGTGTTATATCAGCAATGATGCCAAAGTAGAATACAAAGAGATGTGCTGATAAATCCGGTACACCCAGCATAATAATGGCTGGTGCTGCAATCGTTGAAGTAATGACATAATTTGCAGTTGTCGGTGCACCCATTCCCAATATTAGTGAGGCAACCATTGTCAATATCAATGTAGGCAGCAAAGCTCCACCTGCAATGTCCAGTAGACCATTTGCCAGCTTCAAACCAAGTCCTGTCTTTGTCACAACGCCGACAATGATCCCGGCAGCAGCTGTGGCAGCTGCTACACCGAGCGCTGTTCTCGCACCATCGACTAACGCATCAATAATCCCTCTAATTCCGATTCTCGTTTCCTTATTAAACGCACTTACCACAATGGAAATGACAATGGAATAAAGTGCTGCAAGCATAACCGACATACCTGTCATAAGGAGAACAATAATTGCGATAATGGGGATTAGCAAGTAGGATTTCCGTAAAACCTCTTTCTTGTCTGGCATCTCTTCCTTTGTTAATCCGCGTAAACCCGTTCGTTTTGCTTCAAAATGAGTAACAATCCATATGCCGGCAAAATAAAGAATGGCTGGGATCGCAGCTGCCAAGGCAATTTCCGCATAAGGAATGCCAATAAACTCAGCCATTAAAAAGGCCGCTGCTCCCATTACCGGCGGCATCAGCTGACCACCGGTTGAGGAGGCTGCTTCAACGGCACCGGCAAACTCCTTACGGTAACCAAGGTTCTTCATCATGGGGATGGTAAACGCACCGCTTGTCACGACATTGGCAACCGAACTTCCGCTGATTGTCCCTTGTAAAGCACTCGAGAAAACCGCAACCTTTGCAGGACCGCCAATACTACGTCCGGCAATGGCTATCGAGAGATCATTAAAATATTCTCCGACACCCGTTTTAATTAAAAAGGAACCGAATAACAAGAATAAGAAAATAAAGGTGGACGAGACCGCTAACGGTGTACCTAAAATACCTTCGGTTGTATAAAACATCGTCTGTACAAGTCTATCCAGCTCTAAACCACGATGCGCAAGCGGTCCTGGCATATAGGGTCCATAGATCGCATAACCAAGAAAAATTATGGCTATAATCGTTATCGGCAAACCAACAGTCCGTCTTGTTGCTTCAAGAACCAATAGAATCGCTAGCAAACCAACAATAAAATCGACCTGTGTTAAGCGGCCCACTCGGTTTACCAGATCATCAATCATTAACGGCCAGTAAGCTCCCACTATAACCGACAAGAGGGCAAGAATCGTATCATACCAGGCAACCCTATTCCGTCTGCCTGCATTCTTTTTTCTCACAGGAAAAAGTAAAAAAATTAATGCCAACGCAAAGCCAAGGTGAATGGTTCGCTGAAGCTGTGCCGTTAAAACACCAAATACCGATGTATAGACTTGAAAAAGTGAAAAGGCCAAGAGTCCAAAGAAGACAATCCAGCCGACCATTCCCCTTAGTTTCCTAGTGCCTGCTTCAGGGTCGTATTTTTCAAGGAGCTGCTGCTGCTCCTCCTCAGAAAGTGTCTCATAATGTTTACTCAAGCATGTTCACTCCTTTCCATCTTTGCCATAAATTTATTCTTTCTATTTTTATCCGTACCCATGTTCCCGGCTCTATGACACGGGACAGTGGATATTCCTTTCCTTCAAAGATTACTGTATGATTAGCCCGTACTTTTCCAACACGAAGATCAAAGGATGGGAATCTTCTGTCCATATTTTTCAAATAGTACTTTCCATCCTTCTGTTCAAATATCTCTCCCTCTGATGCATTCTCGGGCATCCCAATGGCAAAATCCTCGTACATTAATTCATATTGCTTTATTTGCCTATCATTTGTAATTTCATAGCTTTCCACAACATCAGATAAATGAATCGAGTGGGTATACTTCATTTGAAAGGTTTCACCCTCTGAAATAGGGATATAGGCAAGTGTATTTCCGCTGTTTTGATATTGAAAAACAAGAGCATCTGAAATAGGAATGAATAGAAGAAGAAATATAAATAGGATAAAGGGTATTAAAAAGAGCAGATTGACAAACTTTCTCTTCATCATCGATCTCCCCTTCCCCTTTTTGAAAGACAAACAGCCGGCCTTTAACCAAATGATTGCAAGCCGGCCGTCCAATTGTAGAAGTACTTACTATTTATCTTCAATTGCTGGTGATTATTGTAACTCCTAACACCTATTCAGCTTTTACACCAATTTCATCAAAGTATTTCTTTGCTCCTGGGTGTACATCAATACCAACACCTTTTAAAGCATTCTCAGCTTTAATTAGTTTTGCTTTAGCATGTGTAACTTGATCAAGGTTTTCAAAAATGGCTTTTGTAATGTCGTAGACTACATCCTCAGATAGGTCATCTCTTACAACAAGCATCGCTTGTACAGCCACAGTTGAAACAGCTGCTTCTAGACCATAGGTCCCCTTTGCCACTTCATCTTGTACATAGTAAGGGTATTTTTTAATAAGCGCGTCAATTTTGTCTTGTTCAATCGGCACAATTACTATATCTTCAGTAGCCGACAAGCCTTCAACTGCACCTGTTGGGGTACCTGCAGTAACAAAGGCAGCATCAATAGTACCGTCCTGTATTCCTGCTGTGGATTCATCAAATGAAAGATCTTTCTTCTCAATATCATCAAATGTCATGCCGTACATTTCTAGAATTTGCTCGGCATTTGGGTTTGTACCAGATCCTGGTGCACCCACAGACACCTTTTTCCCTTTTAAATCCTCAACAGATTTAATACCAGATTTTTCAGTTGTAACAATTTGGATTGTCTCAGGGTAAAGGGTACCAATTGCTTGTACATTATCAATCTTTGCACCCTCAAACATCAATTTCCCTTCAGCAGCGTATGCAGCAATATCAGTTTGGGAGAATGCAATCTCTGCATTTCCATCTTTTAAAGTTGTCATATTTTCAGCTGATGCACCGGACGTCTCCGCATTTGTTTCAATCCCAGTTTCTTCTGAGATGATATTAGCAAAAGCACCGCCAAGTGGATAATATGTACCACCTGTCCCACCGGTTAGGATACTGATAAATTTTGGTTTTTTAGAACCTCCATCCTTATCAGTCGAATCCCCGCTTGTTTCTTCACTTGAACCGCTGCAGGCTGCCAAAATCAATGAAAGAGCTACAACTAGTACAGTCATCAGATAGGAAGTTTTTTTCTTCAAAAGATTTCCCCCTTTATTTTTTTAGAAAGTTAGGTAAAACACATAATATTCCTAATTTTCTAATTACAATTCTATGACATTTGTTAATTATTATGTCAATTTCAATAGATATTTCCCCGACATTTTGAATCTCTTCGCCACCCTTTTCATCTTCTTTATGTTAAAATCTATTAATAAAACGCTTATCAATCTTTCATAAACGGAGGTAAATAGATGAAATATGGTATTGTGATTTTCCCTGCAAAACCTTTACAAGATTTTGTTAATTCTTATAGAAAACGATATGACCCGCATTACACACACATACCTCCACATATCACATTAAAATCAGGCTTTGAAGCAGAAGAGCATGAAATCAATGACATCGTGCAAAAGCTTCATGTCGTTGCACAAAAAATTGAACCCTTTGACATTACCATTACAAAGTTTAGTTCTTTTAAACCGGTGAATAATGTCATTTATCTAAAAATTGATCCAAGGGATAGCTTAGAAAACCTTCACAATGAAATTGATACAAAGTTTCCAGGTCATGTATCCGAATATGTGTATGTTCCACATATTACGATCGGCCAAAAGCTCACGAATGATGAACATTCTGATGTATTTGGCTCATTACAAATGCTAAAAGTAAATTTTCAAGATAAAGTAGATCGTTTTCATCTTTTGTACCAGCTGGAAAATGGATCTTGGACTGTATATGAAACATTTCATCTTAGAAAGGAATAAAACAATGAAGAGTAACTTACTAGATGTACAAATAATCAGCAATCAGCAGCAGCAGAATGATGCTTTCGCTATTCGAAAAAAAGTCTTTGTTGAGGAACAACAGGTGCCTCCAGAAGAGGAGATAGATAAGCTCGAATCAGAATCCACGCACTTCATTCTTTATATTAATGAAGAACCTGCCGGAGCAGGGCGATTCAGAACAGTGGACGGATATGGCAAGGTTGAACGAATATGTGTGTTAAAGGATTACCGTGGCACTGGTGCTGGTAAAGCGATCATGGAAAAAATAGAAGCCTACGCAAAAAAAGAAGGCTTCACACGCTTAAAACTCAATGCCCAAACACATGCAATTCCTTTTTATAGCCGATTAGGATATGAGGTTACCTCGGAAGAATTTCTCGATGCTGGAATCCCCCATAAAACAATGATGAAAGAAATTTAAACCCTGCTTATGCAGGGTTTTTTAGTAGTGATTGAACATACCAAACAAATCCTTTTTCAAAATCTGCCTTTTGTCCAAGTTCAATTTTTGATATGATTAAATTTGTCTTATTTATAGATTTATAAAGGATGAGTAATAAATATGAAAACAGCTAAAAAAGGGAATCAAACCATCAATCTTTATGATACAGATCGATCATCCTATCAGCGTATATATAGTGAAGGAAAAAAGGGACAGTTAGAATGTCCTATATGCTCAGAAAAAGTTCGACTATTTTTAGGGATTAATGAGGAACCTTATTTTCAGCATATCCATACGAAGAATCCAGCCTGTAAAGATGCTGAAACAGAAGTGCAGTCTGAAGCTGATATCGAAAAGGAAATAAACGGCTTTCGTATCCCCTCTTCTCGAGTCATAACATTGTCAAAAAACAACCGAATCAGCTTTAAATCTGCTAAGGCTGTCGCTCAGCTTCCCCCATTTAGTATAAATGAAAAAGCGATATCTACCATACATTCTCCATATATACAGGCACTTCAGGAGGCTAATATTTATTTAGATGCTAACCAGGCAGAAGCGGTTATCCATTCAAACGGGGCGCTACTTGTACTTGCCGGCGCAGGCAGCGGAAAGACACGAGTGTTGACTGCAAGGACAGCTTATTTGCTAACAGAACAAAAAGTAGAAGCGAATAGAATTATGCTTGTTACGTTTACAGCTAAGGCGGCTGCAGAAATGAAAACAAGACTATTAAACTATCCTCATATTGTTAAAAACCAGATTAATCGGCTTGTCACAGGTACATTTCATAGTATTTTCTATCGAATACTTTCACATCATTATCCTGAAAAGTGGAATAGCCATAGGCTTTTAAATATCGAATGGCAGCGCAGGCAAATAATAAAGGATGCGGGCAGAGAATTAGATCTTGATGAGAAAGAGTTTGCCTATGACGCAGCACTTCAGCAAATTGGCTATTGGAAGAATTCATTGAGGAACCCGCAGCAGGTTAAGGCCGAAACAAGCTGGGATGAAAAAGCATTGTTTTTATATGAGCGATATGAACAATTTAAAAAGCAAAAAGAGCTGTTCGATTTTGATGATATGCTGACAGGATGTTACCAGTTATTTCAAGAGGAACCAGATTTACTTGAACGCTATCAGGATCGATTTGATTATTTTTTAATCGATGAGTTTCAGGATGTAAATAAGGTTCAGTATGAGCTAATAAAAATGTTGTCCACTAAAAAGAAAAATGTATGTGTTGTTGGAGACGATGATCAATCCATTTATGCTTTTCGCGGAAGCGACCCACAATATATCCGGTACTTCGAGAGAGACTTTCCGCAGGCCGATGTGGTTCTGTTAAATGAAAATTACCGCTCCTCACATTCCATTGTTGAGGCTGCTAATAAAATTATTGTCGCAAATAAACATCGCCGGCCAAAGCAAATGCATGCACAATTTACAAATGATCATGCACCCGTTATCTTCTTCCCTGATGATGAAGAAGAGGAAGCAACCATGATTGTTACAGATATAGGTGAAAAAATTGCAGCTGGTGCAGAACCTGGTGACTTCGCCATTCTCTTTCGTACAAATACTGCCTCGAGGGCTGTATTTGAAAGACTGACAACCTCCAGTCTGCCATTTAGAATCGATCAGGACATCGATTCATTTTATGAGCGCTTTGTGATTAAAAGCATGCTGTCCTTTTTAAAATTATCATTGAATGAAGATAATCAGCATGCATTGGCTAACATTTTGCCATCCCTTTTTCTTAAGCAAAGTGTAATGACAGATATAAAAGCTGAAAGTATTTTGAATGACTGTACCCTGCTCGAATGTATTGGAAATGTGAAGACAAACTTCTCTTTTCAAGAAAAAAAGCTTAAAAAAGTAGCCCCCGTTATTCGCTCGCTTATTCCAAAGACACCACTTGATGCGATTGAAACCATTGAGAGGGAACTGGGCTTTCAAGAGTTTCTTAAAAAACGGGGAAATGAAGGAAATCAGTGGGATAAAGGGTCAGACGATATTCGCGATCTCAAAGTAGCTGCGAAAAACTTTACTTCGATTCGTGATTTTCTTGATCACGCTGACCATATGGCTGCTATGAATAAAGAAATGAAACAGCAAAGTAAACAACGTAATAATGCTATTACCTTAAGTACAATCCATCGTGCAAAAGGACTGGAATATAGGATTGTTTATGTCATTGGGACTGTTGATGGCAGCATCCCGCACGATTATGCGCTTGAATCTCTCCGTACCGGTGACAGCGAGCCCCTTGAGGAGGAAAGACGGCTGTTATATGTCGCTGTAACAAGAGCAAAAGAGGAATTATTCCTTTCTGTCCCACAAAACAGGCGTGGGAAGAAAGCAAACCCCTCTCGTTTCTTGACTTCCATTCGTTATTAAAAGCTGCCCGCTACGGACAGCTTTTTTCATTTCTTATTTTCTATTAATCATTTTAGAAATTGTATTGATATCAAGCTGTTTGCCGTCCTTAACGATAGACTCAACAATTTTATCTTCTGTGTCCTGAGAAACTGGTTTATTGGCAATTTGCGCTACGCGTCTTACCACATTACGAACGGTTTTTTCATCTTTAAAATTTGCGTTTTGTAGTGAGTTCGCTAAATCTAAAATATCCTTCATATTGACGCCTGTTTTTCTCTCGATATTCTTAAAGAATTGATTATCCATTTTAAATGATGCCTCCCTTTCAAGCCTTTTATATAGTATGAGGAGCAGGAAAAAATCGTGTCACCTTACCGAAAAACCACAAAAAAAGCCGCTCAAATCCATGAGCGGCTTTCACTTCTACATAAGTTCATTAGTTGTAGAAGCTTGCACCAACAATAATTAAAAGAATAAACAACACAACGATTAAAACAAATGTGCTGCCGCCATAACCATAGCCACCACCGTAGCCGTAGCCACCGCCGAATCCGCATCCGTACATATCCATTCACCTCACTTAAAAATGGAGTCACTATAAAATATGTACGGGATTGGAAAAGGTGAGGGCAAGCTAAAAAAATAAAAGCTTGAAGCTGAATCCATTTTTTCCATAACTTTGAAAAAAGGACCAGCCCAAGCTATTTACCCTTTTGGTTTAAACATTAATGCCCCCAAAAATCCAAATACGATGGCCGCTGAAATACCTGCGCTTGTCACCTCAAACATACCGGTTAGCACACCTACCAATCCATGCTGCTCGGCCTCCTGCAATGCACCATGAACAAGGGAGTTTCCAAAGCTTAGGATGGGTACGGTTGCCCCCGCACCGGCAAAATCTACAAGTGGTTCATATAAACCTAAGCCATCTAGAATTGCTCCAATAACAACTAATAGGCTTAAGGTGTGGCCAGGGGTTAATTTTGCTACATCAAATAATAATTGACCGACTACACAAATAAGTCCGCCAACCACAAATGCCCAAAAAAACATTGGCAGCATTTTGCATTCTCCCTTCTATTACTCGTTTCATATTTCAATCGACACTGCATGTGCTATACATGGAATTGATTCACCCTGCTGAAAGCTCAACGGAGATAGCAATGCACCTGTCGCTACGAGCAGAATTCGTTTATAAATACCCTTTTTCATTTGATTCAATAAATGTCCATATAAAACGATTGCCGAACATCCTGCACCACTACCACCTGCCTGCACTGGCTGATCCTCTTTATAAAGCATCAGTCCGCAGTCAAGGAAGCGGTTAGGGTCCATTTTTAAGCCATTGGTCTCTAATAAATCCAGTACGGTTTCCCGGCCAACTCTAGCTAAATCACCTGTTACAATTAAATCATAATGTGATGGCTCAAGCTGCAAATCCTTTAAATGAGCAGTAATGGTATCGGCAGCTGCCGGTGCCATGGCTCCACCCATATTAAACGGATCCGTCAGCCCCATATCAATAACCTTTCCGATGGTCGCTGATGTTGTGTAGGGCAGATTCTCCCCATTCTTTTTATCTGTTACTAGCGCAACTCCAGCACCTGTTGCCGTCCATTGTGCTGTCGGCGGTTTTTGACCGCCATATTCTGTGGGGTAACGGAATTGCTTTTCTGTTGCAGCGTTATGGCTTGATGCACCTGTTAATACATTCTTCGCACCTTTGTAATTTACCATAAATGATGCCAATGCCAGTCCCTCCATGGACGTTGAACAAGCACCAAAAAGACCAAAGTAAGGAATCTGAGCAGTTCTTGCAGCAAAACTAGTTGGAGTGATTTGATTAATTAAATCCCCGGCAATTAAAAATTGAACATCCTCTTTTTGTATGTTTCCTTTTTGCATCACGGTTTGAATAGCTTCTTCAATCAGTACCCGCTGTGCTTTTTCGTAAGAGTCCTGCCCCATCCATAAATCATCATGCAGGATATCAAAATCTTCAGCTAAGTGACCATTGGCTTCAAACGGACCGCCTGATACTCCAGTTGCAGCTATGACAGGATGCTGCTGAAAGATCCAAGATTGTTTCCCAACGAGCATTAGATTACACCCCACATAATTAGTAATGTTTTAATTAGCGCGACAACGAATGCAGCAAAAACACCAAACAGAATGACGGAACCTGCAAGCTTGAACATATTCCCACCAACACCAAGAACAAAACCTTCTGTCCGGTGTTCAATTGCAGCTGATATGACCGCATTACCAAACCCCGTTATTGGTACTGCACTACCTGCCCCGGCAAATTGCCCAATTCGGTCGTAAAAGCCAAAACCCGTCATCAGCATGGCTAGAAAAATCATCGTTGCGACAGTTGGGTTACCTGCTGTCTGCTCGGTGAAATTAAAGAAATAAATATAAAAGTAACTGATTGCTTGCCCAATGGTACAAATAAATCCCCCAACAAAAAATGCTTTCAAGCAGTTTTTAAAAATGGGTCGTTTTGTTTCATGTTTTTGCTGCAGCTGCTCATACTGCTGCTGCTCCGGCGTCTTTTTCTGCTTTTTATTCCCCATTCACTCCATCTCCTTTCTTATGTCAATTCTTTTTTAAGCTTAATAATTCTTTCAAACTCCTGATCGGCTTTTTCCTCTGAGAAATTAGTATCCTTCATCTTTTCCTCTAGTCTGACAGCCTCTAGGAATATTTTATAATCGCTCGAAACAATAAAATTCTCATCAGGATATTCTTTCTCCAACTTTTCATTGACTTCCTTTTCAATCTTTTTCATATGAAATCGCTGCAAATGCTTAACCTTGTACACCACAAGAATGTGCTTCTTTCCTTTGATCACAGCGACATCATAAAGATCCTTATGTGCTTCAATATTTTTTTCAATATCTGTAATCAGTTCTTCTCCTTTCGAATCTGAAGCCACCGTTCTCGGAGTAGGATTTGTAGCTTTTAGCAATACCATATAATCCTTGCTCGTCTGATTTTGCGGGATATTACAACCTGTCACGATTAAGGCCAGACATTGAATAATGAAAACGTGTAGTATCAACTGTTTAATTTTCATTTGCGACCCTTCCTATGTAAAGTTACTTACTTGATGTATATATTTTCTTCCTAATAATCAAATTTATGATGGTTTGCACTACAAAAATAATTTCCAATCAAAGGAGTGAAATGCACCTTCGATTATTCTTCTCAGAAAAAAATAGCATCTGAACCCAGATACTACTTTTTTCACTACCTTAATGAACTTTTTTAAGATTTCATGTATATTTTGTTTTAGCTAGATTTTTTCTTACCACATCCGCAGCCTTTCTTCTTTGTAGCAGATTGTGTGCTTCCGCTTTTCGCATTTTGGGACGATGCGTTTTTCTTCCAGGATTGACTCATAAAGCTATCCTCCCTTCACATATTTTCCACTCTATATAGTAGTTTATGCTGGAAAGAATAGCTTGTGTAAATCAGGTGCCTACCATTACGACTTAGAGCCATAATTGAATAGCTGTTTCGATTATAGCCGCGAGCCCGCTTACTGCAAGTACCAATAATACTGGGACAGCAACGGAAGGAAATAATAAATAGATCGTACATAAAAAGATGGAAGACCATACACCCGTGCACCAATAGCAGCTTAATAATTCTCCTATAAATCCTTTCACTACACCTTGTTTTGGAACTAAATAAATTTCCTTTTGTCCGTTTTCATCTAATTCTTCTATTTCATCTATAAAATAATTCCGAATAAAAACAGTTATTTTATCAAATACGAACAATCTAGTAAGTCGAAAAGAAGATAACCCCAAAATAAGCAATTCTAGAAATGTGATATCCATGTATCATTCCCCCAAGGATTACTGTAGTTGGTCTAATCAAGTACAGATTGTAAGGCAGCAGCTGTCTTTACTACTGCTTTTACCAGCCCAATTTCGAAAAACAAGGCGTTTGTCCGTATCCCAAATTACCATCCAACAATATGTTATTAGTGTAGAAACACATAAGAAATAAATAAGGAGGAAAACATTATGGGTTGCGGAAGAAACGACGATGTATTAGGTACAACTGATACTAGTTCTAGAGGCTGTGTATGTGATGTAGTCCGCGCAATTAAAGATATTCAAGATAATGCGGAAGATGTTTGTGAATGTCCGACAAATTGTTTTCAAGAACCACTTGGAGCACTTGTTTCACCAGCTAGAAGATCAAATGCGGACACAAGAGTGTTTGTATTAAAAACAGCTGACGGTTCACCATTCCATGCATTCTTCAAAGCAAAAGATTGTGCGTGCGTATCAATCTTCTTTAGAGTAGAGGAAGTGTTTGATAACTGCTGTGCTACACTAAGAGTGATCAAACCAATCAAAAGGGAAAACGGCCAAATGACTACTCTTGATATGGTGAAAAACTGCTGCATCGATTTAGGTTCATTCTGTGATTTATGCGGATTTGAAAGCACGAATGACTGTATTACTGTTGACTTAAATTGCTTCTGTGCAGTTCAATGTATCGCTGACGTAGATCTTGGCATTTGTGAATAAACAATAAACCACGATTCAGTCCGATAAAATAAAAGAGGCCAGCAACCACGCTGGCTTCTCTACATACAATGCCAGTTAATTATTGTAAACCAAGCATTTTCACGTCTGTAATTTGGTCAAGTGGAATATCCATGATTTTGTCATTAAACAATTTAATTTCAATTGAGTCCTCTGTTTTACTTAATAAAAAACCTCTCACAGAGGTGCTACCTGTCGCAAAAATACACGGTACCGGTGGCAGAAGCTTCGGAAAATGCTCCAAATAATTGAGCTTTTCTATCGTATTCATTTCTTTAAAGCTTTTCACTCGTTTAAAGGAATAGGAATGTTGTTTACCCTTCGATTCTGAAGGCTCCTCTTTTTCCTGGCTTTGATTATGATATTGGTTGATGACCTCCTGAACAGCTTTTCGATCGGGCACCTGCTTTTGCTGTTTCTTTTCCGTATTACTATCCTGATTTACTTGCTGTTCTATTGCCTTTACTTGCTTTTTTCCTTCAACCGCTTTTTCAGCTTCATTCTCTTGCAGCTCTGCTGTTGGATTCGGAATGGACTCAAGCTCGCTTTCTAATTCGGGAAGCTGCGCTATTGTAGCTTTATCCCGCTTCTGTTTAGACATTTTTACGATATATGTTTGCTGCATATCCACCTTTGGGTATGCAAAATCGGGTTGTTGAATATAAAGGAGCGGATCCCGCGATTGATTTTCAGGCATACTACTCTCCTCCTCTAAGGAATCTATGTATAATTTTATGCAATAAAGAAAATTTGGTTTCTTTATTCCGCATAAATATATAAAAAACTTATGAAGACAGCAAAAAAAGACCTGTCATCCTTTTTAAAGGGATAGCAGGTCTTGTCTTTTAATTATTTCATCTTATCCTAAAATGTGGTATCCGGAATCCACGTGAAGGTTTTCTCCTGTAATACCTCTAGCCATATCACTGAATAGGAATACGGCCGTATCGCCAACCTCTTCAGGAGTTGTAGTTCTGCGTAATGGTGCACGCTCTTCAATAACATTCAAGATGGAATTGAAATCGCTGATTCCTTTTGCAGATAATGTTCGAATTGGTCCTGCAGAAATTGAATTAACACGAATATTATCTTTTCCAAGGTCTGCTGCCAAGTATCTTACACTTGCATCAAGAGAAGCTTTTGCAACTCCCATTACATTATAATTTTGCACTACTTTCTCACCGCCAAGGTAAGTGAGTGTCACAATACTGCCTCCTTCTATCATTAATGAACGCGCTTCTTTTGCAACTGCTGTTAAAGAGTAAGAGCTGATATTATGCGCTAAAAGAAAGCCGTCACGTGTTGTATTCATGTACTCGCCATCAAGCTCTTCTTTATGAGCGAACGCAATACAATGTGCCAATCCATGAATCGTACCAACTTTTTCTTTAATATCCTGGAAGCATTGTGCAATATCCTCATCCTTTGTCACATCACAAGGAAGGACAAGGGTATCGGGGCTTTCTAAGGACTCTGCTAACTCCCTTACACTTTTCTCAAGACGTTCTCCAGCATATGTAAAAATTAACCGAGCGCCTGCATTATTCAATGAACGGGCAATTCCCCAGGCAATGCTACGTTTATTTGCAACACCCATGACAACAAATGTTTTACCAGCTAAACTTATCGTCATTTCTTTAACCTCCATTATTATAACAAGTTATTAGTACCTAGTACTAACTTTACTACAGTTTAGTTAAAAAGGGAAGAAGGAAGCTCATAAAACATCATGAACTTCTTTTTAATTAATAGTAAAGTCCGAACTGAAGCTCTTGTTTCAATTCCTCTACATACTCCTTCATACCTGTTACAATTAAACGATCTCCTATATGCAGCTCTGTTTCTCCATGTGGTACAATGGAGTCTTTGCCACGAAAGATACGGACAAAAATAACGTCACCGGTAAAAGGAAATTCACGTAATGTCATACCTTCAAACCGATTATTTGTTAAATTAATTTCGTATAATGCTGATTCTTGGTTTGTTAAAATATTCATCACATGTGGTGATTCAATGAGTGCACGTAATAATGTTTTCGTTGAAAGCAGTACCGAAAACACTTCCACTCCCTTTTCCTTTAAATCCGCCTCAAGGTCTTGGCTTTCGATACGGCATATGACTCGTTCTACACCTTTTTCCTTTAGCATTGAACCCAGCTCAGCATTGATCCTTTCATCACCAGTTGTAATAACTGCTATATCTACTTCATAAACATCAGTTTCGTTTAATGCGTCAACTGAAAAGTCTTCTATCTCAGTAATGTCAAACAACGAAGGACTAATAGCATTATCAGATTTGCCCTGTGTTTTATGGTAAAGAGTTGGTTCAAATGCTCCTGTTTTCAACTCTGAATATACTGGAAGAGTGAACTGGTTTGCACCAATAATAGCCACTCTCGTTTTTTTAATATGCTCCGCTTCAAATGGAAATAACTTTTTAAAGGCAATAGGAGTAAAAATAGACGTAATAACAGCTACTAATATAAACATTCCTCCCATTTCCTTTGTAATGACACCTATTCTCTCACCGATTGTTGCTGCAGCTATGACAAGCGATAAAGTGGACGTCAATAAAAAACCAGAAGCCACAACCGTTTTGACGTCATACCAAATTTTCAGTAAATATACCGGGATGATTTTTGAAATGAATAAGGCAATCAACAATAATGGAATAAGCAGCAGGAGCTTCGGATCACCAAATAATGACCATATATCCAAATCAACACCAACCATCACAAAAAAGATGGGAATTAAAAACCCATAACCAAAGGAGTCAAGCTTATGAACTAATTCAGGATTTGGTGACATGAGTGAAACAAGGACACCAGCGAGGAAAGCTCCTAGTATATTTTCGGCCCCTACCGTCTCAGAAATAGCAACAAGCACAATGATTAAAGTAAATACTCCTCTTGTTCCAATTTGCACTGTCCCAGTTGCCATTGTTTCTAAAAAGGTTCGGTTCTTAAACAGTTTTACGACAAAGTAAAGAATTACTCCAGCACCAAATAAAACAAGGAGCAGCCAGGTGTTCCCGCCACCTTCCTTTAACGAAACAAATACAGCTAAAAGAATCATCGTAACAAGATCAGCAATAACAGCAACCAATAATATGATCTGTCCGATAGCGGTTTTCATTAGATGTGCTTCCTTTAACGTCGGAACTACCACACCTAAGGAAATAGTAGAAATAATTAAAGTCATGAGTAGTGCATTATCGATAAAACCAGTTAACACAAACAAATACGATAATAGCAATGAAATGATAAAAATACCGCTAAATATAATAGTGGAAGCAAGAAATGTATTTGGCTCAAACTTGCCATTCGGTAGCTTTGATCGTTTATTTCCCGCTGAAAAAGCTTTAAAATCAATTTCAAGTCCACTTAAAAACATAAGGAAAATAAATCCAAGCGTAGACAATGTTTCAATCCACATATCCGATTCCACAAGATTAAATCCACTTTTTCCAATTAGTAACCCCATCAAAATTTCTGCCACCACAACTGGAATCACCGTCAGTCTTAATCGGTGTAATAATAAAGGTGTTAAAAAAGCAACTAAAATGACAATTAATAAAGAAGTAACAGATAATCCATGTTCCATACAAAGCCCCCTTACCAAATTTTTAGCAAATGAAAGTAATCCAGAATTCACTGAATTCTACAGTCAATCTTATCTATTTTAACTTTTTAACATAAAAGAGTTAATATTGCTAGAAATAAGGAATACTCTATATCAAGTAATTGACAAATACGATACTATTTAACACAGAATTGAACATATTAAGAAAGAATAGGAAAACTGCGAAGATACTAGCATACTTGTTTGTCCTGTAAAATCATTCGATTTTTAGCTGAATCTACTGTAGTGCAAAGGAGGGATTTAACTTGAAAGTAGATATTATTGGAGACATTCACGGCTGTTTCAAGGAACTCCATGATGTAACTGTCAAGCTGGGGTATACCTGGACAAATGGGATTCCAATACATCCTCAGAACCGAAAGCTTGCTTTTGTCGGCGATTTAACCGATCGTGGACCAGAGTCTATCCGTGTCATTAACACAGTGTTCTCCCTTATACAAAAGGATTTGGCCTATTATGTACCAGGTAATCATTGTAATAAGCTTTATCGTTATTTTCTGGGCAATAAGGTGCAAATCACACATGGATTAGAAACAACTGTAGCTGAATATGAAATCCTTGAAAGAAAAGAACAGCAAAAGGTTCGAAGAGCATTTATGCAATTATATGAAAATGCTCCCTTATATAACGTCCTTGATAATGGGAAACTTATCATCGCACATGCGGGAATCAGCGAGGAATTAATTGGAAAGCAAAATTCGAGAGTTAAAACATTTGTACTATATGGTGATATAACCGGTGAAAAACATGCGGACGGATCGCCAGTAAGAAAGGACTGGGCGTTGGAGTATCATGGCAATGCCTTTATTGTGTATGGCCATACACCTGTAACAGAAGTACGAAAAGTTGGCAATACATACAATATTGATACAGGAGCAGTTTTCGGCGGTAAACTTTCTGCATTAAGATATCCGGAATTTGAAATAATGTCTGTACCTTCTTCCATGCCATTTGTACCTGAAAAGTTTCGTGAGATAAACACCTAAAAGCCGGCGATATGCCGGCTTTTAGGTGTTTATCTCCTTTAACGATTTCCTGCTGTTATTAAAAGGCTTTGCATATCCGAAGGCAGATCCGCTGTAAATTCATACGGTCTCCCTGAAATCGGATGATTAAATACAATCTTACGGCAATGAAGAGCCTGCCTTTGGAGCAGATTGGTTGATCCCCCATAAAGGTCGTCACCAACTAATGGATGTCCAATATAGGAGAGATGGACTCGAATTTGATGCGTTCTGCCCGTCTCCAGCCCTAGCCGCAGCCATGTAAATTGGGGAAACGACTGAATAACCTGGTAATGAGTCAAGGCATATTGCCCATCACTTCTTACTTCCCGTTCAATAATACTGTCTTCTTTTCGGCCAATCGGCTCCTCAATTTTCCCTGTTGCTGCTTTCAATACACCCTCTGCAAAAGCCTCATAAGTTCTTTTTATTTTGCCTGCTTTTTGCTCGTTACTCAGTAAATGATGGATATGACGATGCTTAGCTATTAAAACAAGTCCAGATGTATTCCGGTCCAGTCTCGTGACAATATGTGTGGTTGCCTGCAATTCAATCTGACGAAAATAGCCAATCAATGCGTTAGCCAAACTTCCTTTTGGATGCTCTCTAGAAGGGATCGTATTCATGTCAAAAGGTTTATTGACAATTAAGATAAAGTCATCTTCAAAAAGTATATCTAATGGGATATTTTCCCCAGCAAGTCCCAGACTAGGCTCCTCCGCTGGAAAATATACAGTTAATTGATCGTCAGACCTCAGGTAATAGCGAACATTAACATCCTGGCCATTTACAGCAATCCTGCCGCCTTTAAACTTAATATCTGTTAACGCTGTTTTAGAGATACTCTTTTCTTTTAGGAATTCTTTTATCATCTTACCTGCATCTTGGTTATCTATTACCCATTGCAGTACAAAACGTGACATAAATGAACCGCTCCTATTCCATTTCACATCGGGTTAGCTGTTTGAGATAAATGAATCATGTACTCTTTTCCAAAACGGAAATGGACGAAAACGTGCAAAACGAATTTTTCTGTCAGCGACCCTAAATTGTAGGGACTTCACATCTTTATGCAAAAGCGTGAGATGATCAATGGTAACATGAAAATCGCTTTGATTAACCGGTTTTAGCATGCAAGTATGATGTCCTGGCAGAATCAGTGGAGAACCTACTGTTCGAAACACACGATTATTGATTGACGCAATCTCAGTCAATTGTATCGCAGGAATAGCTGGATGGATAATCGCTCCACCCAACGCTTTATTATAGGCCGTACTTCCCGAAGGTGTGGAGATGCATAAACCATCCCCACGAAAACGTTCAAAATGCTGACCTCGTATCTCTACATCCATGACAAGTGATCCTTCAACGGATTTGACAGTTGACTCATTTAATGCAAGGTAGGATGATTCCCGCTCACCGTTTTGGTACCTGATGATGATTTCTAGCAATGGGTATTCAACAACCTGAAATGGTGTCTTCGCTATCGCAATAACGAGCTTTTCAATTTCCTCCGGAAGCCAGTCAGCATAGAAACCTAAATGTCCAGTATGAACACCGACAAAGGCTGTTTTATCTAGTCGGCTGCAATAACGGTGAAAAGCATAAAGCAGCGTGCCATCACCGCCAACAGAAATAACAATATCCGGCTGATCCTCATCATACTGTAAGTTAAAATCTAGTAAATACATTTTAATTTTATGCATGAGCGTGTTGGAGTTTGCATCGCCTTTTGAAGTGATCGCGAATTTCATAGGTTTAAGCTCCCTTTTCATCAACTTTTACTTGCTTCCCCCTTTTTGCTGGGACTCCTTCTTACTACTAAAAAATGCTTGGGCTTCTTGTATCTCACCTCTTATTAAGGACATTTCCTCATCCAGCCGGAAAGCAGCTTCTGCTGCTCTCTGCAGTCTCATTTGAATGTCCTTAGGGAACTGACCTTTGTATTTATAGTTCAATGAATGTTCAATCGTTGCCCAAAAATTCATTGCTAATGTACGTATTTGAATTTCAACCAGTATTTTCTTTTCTCCGTTAATCGTTTGAACCGGATATCTAATAACCATATGATAAGAACGATAGCCGCTCTTCTTTTTATTTGAAATATAGTTTCTTTCCTCAACAATTTCAAAGTCATTCCGTTTGCGAATCAGTTCAACTACTCTACTAATATCGTCAACAAACTGACACATCATTCTTAGTCCCGCGATATCCTGCATCTCTAATTCAAGCTTATCAAGCGGAATCCCTTTGTTGTGAGCTTTATCTAAAATACTGGCAATCGGCTTTACTCTGCCAGTTACAAATTCAATCGGTGAATGACTGGATTGCAATTGAAACTGCCCGCGCATTCCCTTTAATTTTACCTTTAGCTCCTCAACCGCTTGTTTATATGGAGATAAAAAGCTTTCCCAATCTTCCAAAAAAACACCACCCTATTAAGAAAAAGCGCAAGCACTTGCGCTAGACCACTAACCTTTTTAAAAATATTTACCTTTTTAATTTACAAAAACCGCCTCAACTTTGTTCATCATTTTTTCACCATAATTACTATTTCCTTTAATATTTTCAATTAAATACTCCAGCTCCTCCTGAAACTGTTCTAGTAGAAGCTGTTCTCTTCCGTTTGTAACCACAACAGGAAGAGAGTCAGAAATAACAGCCTTTAGAGTATTCCAAATAGTATCAGGCACTGAAATATATGTATAAGCATCATCATTTTCTAACAAATAGATAAATGATAAGCCCTCTGAATCAACTAGCATTTGCCCGCTTGGCTTTAAACCGCTTAGATCATCTTGGCTGTTTAGTTCGAGCTGAAGCTCGTTATTAGAATTAATTATTGCATTTGCTACTGTTATACGTTTCATCATGACGATAATTTCCTTCCTGTGATATTTCTTATTTTATCATATGAACATCTATTATACCCTAAAAATTGCCTTCACTACTTGAAAGAGAGATAATGAAAAAAAGCGGAAGCACCTTTTAGGTTCCAACTGTTACATAACATGTATGAATTAGTGGAGAAGGGAAAATAAGAGATGTCTCAGAATATTGAAATAGAATTTAAAAATATGTTAGAAAAAGAGGAATTCGATCGATTACTTACTAAATTTCATTTAACACCATTAGATTTTTTTAGACAAGAAAATCATTATTTTGATACAAAGGACTTCTCTTTAAAGCAAAAGGGCTGTGCGCTCAGAATTAGAGAGAAAAATGACAAATATGAAATGACACTTAAAGAACCACATCCTGATGGTTTGCTTGAAACGAATGAGATACTTACACAGGAATATGCACAAACGTTACTAAATAGAGGCCATATAAAGGATGGCATCATTAAAAGACAGATTTCCGAATTAGGAATTAACATGAATGACCTTTGCTATTTTGGCACTCTTATGACCGAGAGAGCAGAAATTCCTTATCATGGCGGGTTGCTTGTTTTGGATTCCAGTTCCTATTTAAATAACAAAGATTATGAGTTAGAATATGAGGTGAGTAATCGGGAATCTGGAATGGCTATTTTTCACCAATTATTGGGTGAAATGAAGATTCCGATTCGTAAAACAGATAACAAAGTGAAGCGTTTTTATGACGAATTAAAACGAATACACCCATAGTAGACTATGGACAAATAGATCAATTGCTGTTTAAATCATGGGGTGGAAAAGCAATGAATGTTAATCAGTTAAAAGCCATGCTGGAATTGCAGGCCTTGCAAAATTTGAATTTTAAGAATAAAACGGAACCAACTCAAACTAACTTTTTCAATGATTTATTGAACAGTTTCATATTAACAGAAGAAACACCTAATTCGACAGTGTTAGAGAATACCTTGAAAACGTCAGTAAATGCGGTTTCTATCATGCCAAAACAGTTGACAAAGCTTTCAGGCTCCGGTGAGAAATTTGAGAATATCATTAATGAGGCTGCTGAGCGATACCAAATTCCAGCCAAACTAATTCAGGCTGTGATCCAACAAGAATCCAACTTTAATCCGAATGCCATAAGCTCAGCCGGCGCAGGCGGACTCATGCAATTGATGCCGCAAACGGCCAAATCTCTTGGGATTGAAAATGTTTTTGATCCATATCAAAATATTATGGGCGGCAGTAAGTATTTAAGCCAAATGTTAACAAAATATGATGGTAATACTGAGCTAGCACTTGCAGCGTATAATGCCGGTCCTGGAAACGTAGACAAATATCAGGGAATTCCCCCTTTTAAAGAAACACAAAATTACGTACTAAAAGTAAAAAATCATTATTTGACATAATCTAAATCAGTAGGAACCCGTTAAAAACGGGTTTTTTACATGAAAGTCATTTAAACGACAAATTTCTTATTCTTTAAAATTTGCTGAATAAAAGCTCTTTTTCTTTATTCATTAACCCTACATCCCCATTATTTAACTACTTTAAGGCTATTTAATTGAGATATAAAAGGTAGCTTGTTAAAATAGAAGAGTATTTATTTAGTGTTATATATCAGCCCAATATATCGTTTATTATCAAGGGATGCTAAAACTACATGGCAAAGGGGATTTAAATATGGTCGAAAATGCACCAACACCATTCGACATGATTGGGGAAGAAAAACTGTACCGGTTAATTGATGCTTTTTATCGTCGTGTTGCAAACCATCCTGATCTCGCACCCATTTTTCCAGACGATTTAACAGAGACTGCTCGAAAACAAAAACAATTTATGACGCAATTCTTGGGCGGTCCACCATTATATACTTCAGAGCACGGACATCCTATGCTTCGAGCACGGCATCTCCCATTTGAAATAACTGAAACCAGAGCAAAAGCATGGCTTTCCTGTATGAATCACGCTATGGATGAGGTAGGCCTGACAGGATCTTTTCGTGAATTTTTCTTCGCGAGACTAGTTCAAACAGCCGAGCATATGATCAATACTGATGAAAACCAAGATTTGAAAGGTGAGAGAACGTGACAAACGATGAAGCATTAGAATTTAATACTGCTTCCTATCCCTTTCACTGCAATGAAAACAAGCCGATAGAAATATATATGTTCATTGACCCAATTTGCCCGGAATGCTGGGCTCTGGAACCAATCATGAAAAAGCTGCAAATTGAATACGGTCAATACTTTAAGATAAAACACGTTGTTAGTGGACGTTTGGCCATGCTTAATTTGGGTAGGAAACAAAAGTATGAAACCATTGCAGAGCTTTGGGATAAAACAGGAAGCAGATTTGGGATGTCATGTGATGGAAGTCTTTGGCTGGAGAATCCAATATCAGCGCCGTATCTTGCATCCATTGCCATTAAGGCTGCCGAGCTTCAAGGAAGAAAAGCCGGGATTCGTTTTCTTCGAAAGCTACAGGAAATGTTATTTCTTGAGAAGCAAAATATATCCACAATTGAAGTCTTACAGTCTTGTGCAGAAAGTGCAGGATTAGATGTTGCTGAGTTTATTTCCGATATCCATTCGAATAGTGCTGCAAAGGCATTTCAATGTGATCTGAAGATTACCTCTGAAATGGATGTTTCGGAAATTCCAACGCTTGTATTTTTTAATGAAAATATTGAAGAAGAGGGCATCAAAATTACAGGAAATTATCCTTATGAAGTATATGTCCAAATCATTGAGGAAATGTTACAGGAGCAGCCAGTTAAGTCCAACCCGCCGCCATTAGAGGTATTTCTAAAGCATTTTCATTTAGTTGCTTCAAAGGAAATATCAGTCGTTTATAATAAGTCAGTTCAGGAAGTGGAGCGGGAACTGAAGAAGCTGCAGTTAAAACAGCTTGTTGAAAAAATACCAGCAAAACATGGAACTTTTTGGAGGTATATACCAGAATCATAATGGTATACCTTTATATTTTATTTGCATAACGAAAAAGACCTTGCTCTCGCAAGGTCTTTTTCAATTAAATACGAACAAAGGGGATGGGAGAAATTTTTCACGGTCAAACAAAGGGGTATATGTTTGCTTGTGATCAACTTCACACCAATAATATATCATTTGCCAAAAGGGTTGACAAGGTAATTGTGCCTAGTTTCACATAATTGTCAAAAACACGTCCTACTATTAGGCTTCGTGAATATATTATAGATATAACAGTGATATTTATAACTTTATACATTTTATGTAAGGAGGATAAGGCATGAAAAAATTATATATGCTCTTCCTTGTCCTGTTTATCGTCTTTTCCTTTTGCCTGCAGGTTCTAGGATTAATGGAGTTATTACCGATTTACCTTACTGCTCCACTATTGTTCTTTTCTCTTTTTCTATTACTTAATTACCTGAATAATCGAAAGAGATTTAAAGGATTTTAACGATTTTTATAAAAGGAGTTGACCGCAAACCGGTCAACTCCTTCTTTTAATTAAGCAGCTGTTCTAACTCAGAAAGTTTCTCATCAAATACTTTACATGCATCTTCAACCGGTTTTTTACTTGTCATATCAACACCGGCTTTTTTCAATACTTCGATTGGATAATCAGAACTTCCAGCTTTTAAGAAGTCAATATATCGTTTTACAGCTGGCTCTCCTTCTGTGAGGATTCCTTTACTCAAAGCAGTTGCAGCACTAAAACCAGTTGAATATTGATATACGTAATAATTATAGTAGAAGTGTGGAATCCGGGACCATTCTAAACCGATTTCGTCATCGATTACCATACCTTCAACACCGTAATACTTTTTATTTAATTCATAATAATCCTGTGTTAAGCTTTCTGCGGTTAACGCCTCATTATTTTGTGCTTTTTGATGGATTAAGTGCTCGAACTCTGCAAACATCGTTTGTCTAAAGACAGTTCCTCTAAAGCCCTCCAAATAATGATTTAATAAATAAATACGTTTTTGCTCATCGTCAATTGTTTTTAATAAATAATCATTTAGCAGAGCTTCATTGCAGGTTGAAGCCACTTCGGCTACAAAGATTGAATAATTCCCATAAGGATAGGCTTGTGTTTTTCTTGTATAATAGCTGTGTACAGAATGACCGAATTCATGTGCAAGCGTAAATAAGTTATTCACATTATTCTGCCAGTTCATTAGTACATATGGATTTGTGCCATAGGCTCCTGAAGAATACGCTCCGCTCCGTTTTCCTTTATTCTCATGAACATCGACCCAGCGGTTTTCAAAGCCTTCCTTTAAGACGCCAATATACTCTTCGCCAAGAGGCGCTAATCCCTTTAAGATAATATCCTTTGCTTCCTCATAGCTAATCTCCATTTTGACATCTTTCACAAGTGGTGTATATAAATCATACATATGTAGCTCATTAAGTCCAAGTACCTTCTTACGCAGTTTCACATAGCGGTGTAATAAGGGCAGCTGCTCACTAATTGTACTAACGAGATTATCATAAACACTTTCAGGAATATTGTTTTCAGAAAGCGCCGCATGACGTGCAGATGAATAATTTCGCACTCTGGCATAGAAATTATCCTTTTTTACATTTCCACTTAACGTGCTTGCAAAGGTATTGCGAAATTTTCCATACGTATCATACACAGCTTTAAAGGCGTCATGACGCACTCTTTGATCAGCGCTCTCTAAAAAGCGGCTGAATCGGCCGTGCGTTACCTCTACTTCCTCACCATTTTCGTCCTTAATACACGGAAACTCAAGATCTGCGTTATTCAATGTACTAAATGTATTACCTGAAGCACCCAGTACCTCAGAAGCTTCTGCCAATAATGCTTCCTGTTCAGCAGTTAGCACATGTGGTCTTTGTCTGTTAATTTCCTCTAAGGAGTGTTCATATAGTTTTAATTCCTCTTTTTCAGCTAAGAAGCTATTCACCTTTTCTTCCTCAATGGAAAGTAACTCAGGAACAATAAAAGCAAGACTGCTTGCTGCCTGTGAATACAGATTTTTCATCCGATCATCAAGACCCTGATAGAAGGAATTTGTCGTATCCTGATCAAATCGCATATGTGAATATGCATACAGCTTTCCAAGGCGCTCTAATAACTGATCCTGATATTGCAGAGCACGATAAAGAGTATCTGAACTTTCTCCTAATTTACCTTGAAATTCTTTCGCCCCAGGAATAAGCGATTTTACCTCTTGAAATTCCTGTTCCCAGACTTCATCACTTGCAAAAATATCCTCTAGTCTCCACGTATCTTCTACTGCAATTTCACTTCTTGAAGGAAGCTTATTTACCGCTGCTTCATTTGCCATCATAATCCTCCATTCATTTGTTTTCAAAACTATAGGCCCAGTTAAACTTTGTTGTTGATTTCCGTTCCAGGCACTTCGCTTTCCGCAGGCGACCGCCGAGCCTCCTCGACACTTCGTGTCTGTGGGGTCTCGACTGTCTCGCTTCTCCTGCAGGAGTCTTCGTGCCTTTCACTTCAATCAACTTGCTAACAATAATCAACAATAGTCTTTAACATAGCCAAACTGCAAAAAAGTTTATTACTAACTTCTATTAGTTTACCGCAATTTCCTCCCATTTAAAAAAGTTAGCCATTTTTAATCAATATTTAGTTTGTAATACTGTATTGTTGATTTCCATTCAAGAAACTTCGCTTTCCGCGGGCGACCGCAGGAGTCTTCGTGCCTTCCACTCCAATCAACTTGCTAACAAAAATAAATACTGTTTTTAACACGGACTTCTATTTAAAAAATAAATGTGCGAATTTCCGATAAAAAAGCTCTTCCTGCTCCTGTTGCATTAGAACATGTTCAGGAGTCTTCACCTCATTTATGATTTTAAATGTTGTGTCGTTTACAGCCTCTAATACCTGTAGCCTAACTAGTAGATGGAAATATTCTAACAACGCTTTCCTTGGGTGGCAGTCGCGAACCAATGGCAGTAAACGTAATTTGATTTGATTCTTACGGACACGCTTCATAAAACTGCGATATATTTCTTCAAGTGTGATAACGCCCTCTTTTTTTCGATAAATATGATCTAAAAACAAATAGGACTGCCAAACAAGTGGAGCGGTTTCAATGATCGGAGCATTTGCCACAGGTAAACCAATCATTGCAGGGAGTAGAGAAATATTCATTCCCTGAAGATACAGCTCTTTGATTACATCATTTGTATAATATCCCTGCAGAAGCAAGCTAGATTTATGCGAGCGGATCTCACGCTTCCAATCATGGCAGGTACAGGTATTATTCCTTTTGACAGGTGCAATAAGATATTGGATTAAAAAGGATTGATGTGGAAAAATGGATATTTCGGATAGGACATTTTTCGAAGAAACAGGTGAAATATTGGTTAAGAGGATAAAGATATTTGATTCGGGACAGTATGCTGGAAGATACCATAGACCAGAAGGACTTCTTGTAAGAAATAAATAATCAAAATTCGAAAGAGAGACTTTGCCGCTTCCTTTCCGTTTAATATTTTTACCACCCAGAATCCAAATCGGAGTGATATTTTGTGTTCGATACGCATTGGTTCTTTTGACCATCAGTTCAGGGGGGATATTAGCACATTGAAATTCAATGGCAAAATTCCGATCAAAGCAAGAAACTCCAATATCTGGTCTTTGCCGAATAGATGAATAAAAAGGTTCAAGGTATGGAGCAAGTTGCTGTTTTTCGAGCCATTGATATAATTGAAGCTTTCCATTCAGATGATATTCTGTTTCCTTTTCGTAACTTTCAACACAAAATGAGCCCTGTTGATGAGCAAAGTGCTCCATTTTTTTCGTTCCTACCTTCATGATGACTTTTTCTCTACATTCAGGACAAAAAAATTCCTCCTTCTCCCTCTCCTTTTTTAGCAGTTCCTTTGAACGTCTTGGGAGTAAATGGACAATTGTCCCGTCTTTTCGGATGGCAGTTAACATTACCATCTCCTCCTTTCCTCCTTTAACATTCGCTAAAATCCGTCAGATTCCTTCCTTAACGAAAAATAAAAAATCCATCCTAAATGGATGGATTTTTGTACCTATAATAATGGTGATAACAGTCGGGATGTCGATTCAAGTAAACGATATCCAAAATGTCTTTTCTTAAATGTTTCTGTATGAATTTCTCTTGCGTTCTCTATATCATTTAGATATTCTCTTACTAGCTTTTCTGTGCTTTTGGTTCGATATAAAAAAGCGTTCACTTCAAAATTCAAATGAAAACTCCTCATATCCATATTAGATGTCCCAATTGATGCAAGTTCGTGATCAACAATAATAAATTTGCTATGCATAAATCCTTTTTCATATTCATATATTTTCACTCCTGCATTAAGCAAATCTGGAAAATAGGATCGTGATGCATGAAAGACAATCCGTTTATCCGGTTTATTTGGCACTAGAATCCTGACATCAACCCCACTCAATGCAGCTATTTTTATTGCAGAAAAAATATCCTCATCGGGAATAAAATATGGTGACGCTATCCAAACAGATTCCTTTGCTGAAGTTATCATAGAGAAAAAGATATTTTTTATCGCACTCCATTCATTATCTGGTCCCCCGGCAATTAGTTGAACCCCGCCATGCTTATTCTCTTCAAGCATCGGTGATAGATATTCTGAGGTTAAAAAACTTTTGTTCGTCATATAATACCAATCCTGAAGGAAAATCAGCTGCAGTGATCTTACTGCTTCCCCTTTTAACATGAGGTGGGTATCGCGCCAGAAGCCAAAATGCTCATTTCTCCCCAAATATTCATCACCGATATTTAATCCTCCGACAAATCCAATGCTGCCATCAATGACAATTATCTTTCGGTGATTGCGAAAGTTAAATTTACTATTTAGGAAGGGAAGCTTTACTGGGCCAAATAGCACCATTTCAATCCCTTCGCTTTTTAAATCCTGAATATACTTTTTAGAAAGCTTCCATGACCCTACAGCATCATATAAAAAACGAATTTTAACACCTTCGTGGGCTTTTTGAATCAATACAGACTTAATCCTTTCCCCTATTTGATCATCCCTGACAATATAGTATTCAAGATGAATATGGTGTACCGCTTTCGAAAGCTCTTCAATAATATGGCTGAAGGTTTCTTCACCATTTGTTAAAACCTTTGTATCCGTACCAAATGAAATCGGACTGTTGCCTAGCCTTTGCGCCAAGGAAAAAAGCCTTTTTTGGTGTGCACCGGCCTGATTTATTTTCCCTTCACTGACTGGGTCCTGTCCTTCATGCTGTATAAATGCCTGGCGGTCAAGGAAATATTTCTCCCGAAACATCTTTTCCTTACGATAATTTCGGCCGAATAATAAATAAAAAATAAAGCCAAAAAGCGGAAAGCCACCCAGAACAACCAGCCATGTTAAGGTTTGTGTCGGATGGCGATTTTCCAGGAAAATAACAAAACCAATTACTGTACCCAATATCGTTAGCAATATACTGATATAACCAAATAAGCCGCTTAAAATATCTACATATGTATTAAGAAAATAGAGGATAGCAGCAATAATACCGATGAAAAGAAGAATATTTACCGTATTTTTCATTCCAACCTCCACACTAAGAAAAGCGCAAACTTCTAATCAGCCTTAACGCCGGCTGCTTGCACAAGACCACTATCAAAGTTTAAAAGTTAACTTTCTTTTCTTATCCTATAAAAAAAACCGATTCCGTTTAGGAAATCGGTATATCACATAAAGTACTTTCTAATTTGCATAAATACATTAGATTCCATGATTACTTTACCGTATTCTTCCATTCTGTGAATAGTCATATTGGACTCCAGACCATATTCAAGAAGAATACTTAATATATCATCAATTTGATCCTCTTCAAATTCATCCTCTTGGAATTCAGTATATAAATAATAATTTCCTTCAAAAAAGAAAAGTTTTGTTGTTAAATCATCCAGTCCAGTTCGTTTAGAAAGAGCAATAAGATCTTCAAAATCCTGGAACCTAATTAGAAAATCCATACGGTCATCAAACTCCGTCTGACTTTCATCCTGATTTGGATTAAAGTGATTATCAAGCAAATCTTCAATTCTTGCATCAATCGGCAAATCTTTGAACTTTTCATCAGATATTGGGAGTTCAAATTTATTACCATCTTTAGAGATTTGAGCTTTAGTCACTAAAATTTCTAACCCTTTATCAAGGGCTTGAACCTGAATCCACAGTGGACCTTCAACCACAAATTCTTCTTCATGGTGAACCTCATCCATCATTTCCCAGAATAGTTCTTCACTTCGATCTCGATTATACCAGATTTCTTCGCGATCGAAACCTCTCTCCTCAATGTCAATATAAGAGATGTAGAACTTCACCGTGTGATCATTAATACGCTCAATGTCCATATAGCAACTCTCCCTTCCTGCATTGGTTGAAGGGACAAAATACCCCCATACAGTTAGAAAAACAATCATTCCCTTTGTAGATATGAGTATCTTCATGATGAATGTTATTCTATACCTTGTACTCATATTTTATGATAAAAAATCAATAAAGGGAATTAAAATGCAACAAGTTTTATAAAACCAATATGTGCCTACATATCTTACCCATCATTGTATCATTACGAATGGATTTTGAAAAGTATTATAGCACGTAACCGTATGTACACGACCTGCTATTTATAAACCTATATACTTCGCATAAATTGATTTTGCCTTCACAGTATCATCTGTCCCGTGAACCAATACCCTTCCATCCTTAAAAAGCACCAGTGTGATATTGTTACCAGGTGAAAAACGAAGCAGATAAGGGTTTCCGGTTACTTTACCGATTTTCTTTAAGCGTTCGGCCTGTTCCTTCATATTTATTTCCTGTTTATTTTTAGGATTAATTTGAACCGTATCACGTCCACATAATGTCGTATAACTAACCTGCTTGTTTGAAGCGCGATCAAGGAAATCAAAATGCCCTTTTCCACATGTCGGACATTCCAGGCTTCTTCCGTGTGTTACATCCATTTGCATACTTGAATTATACCAAATATCTAGTTGCTCTAAATTCTTCGTAGGTTCTGCCCCCACTAACAGCTTGATGGCCTCCATTGCTTGGAATGATCCAATAATATCGGTTAAAGGAGATAAAACCCCGACTGTATCACAGGTTTCACCTAAACCTGTCGGTACAGTTGGAAATAGACAGCGGTAGCAGGGCGTCTTCCCTGGAATAATTACAGAAAACATTCCTCTTGAACTGACTGCCGCCCCGTGGACCCAGGGGATATTATGTTTAACTGCAACATCATTTATTAAATAGCGGCTTTGAAAATTATCGGTTCCATCAAGAATGACATCAAATCCTGTTAATAAGTCTTCAGCGTTATCTAAATTCACATCCGAAATAATGGCCTCAATTGTAACGGAGAGATTAATGTTTTTTAATTTCTTTTCTGCTGCGACTACTTTTGGCAGACCCTTAACCGCATCTTCTTCGTCATAGAGCGTTTGCCGTTGTAAATTCGACAATTCTACAAGATCTCGGTCAATCATTCTTACATACCCAACGCCTGATCGAACGAGATGGCTTGCAATCACCGTACCCAATGCACCCATTCCCACAATTACGACTTTACTATTTGATAATTTCTTCTGTCCCTCTAAACCAATTGGCTGGAATAAAATTTGTCTGGAATATCGCTGCAAGCTTTCCTCCATGAATATCCCTTCTTTCTTTACTTAATTTTATTTTATCTGATTATAGGTATATATCAAATTCGCTCGTCGAATTTGCGTCCGGATTTTTATCGAGCTCGCTCGATAAATTACCTTTAAAAAATCCGTGACATCCGCCGGAGGCTTAACTTCATTCAGCAAGGTCTTGAACCCTACTGAACCGGAGAGGCTTTTGTCAATCATCCCCAACTTATTTTAATTGTATGACTTCTGCTGCATGAAGTTATAATTTTAGCAAAAAAATATAAAAATAGTAGTCTAGTTAGAATAACTTTTATATAATAAAAGATAAAGTAACAAAACAATTTAGATATTAATGGGAGAGGTGACGAAACGATGAATCTTGGCGGCTTTACAAACAAAGAAGTTTTAGTAGATTTATCAGCAGGTTCAGTAAAATACAGACCTATTAATGAAGAGGATGCGAAAAAATACATTGGTGGACGCGGTCTTGGTGTAAAATATGTTCTAGATAATGGACCACAGGTCGAACCATTATCCGAGGATAATATTTTATGTATTATGACAGGTCCCGTAACAGGTTCACGTACATCTATGAGCGGACGTCTTTGTGTCGTGACAAAATCACCTTTAACTGGAACTGTAACAGATTCACATATGGGTGGTTGGACAGCTGCACGTTTGAAATGGGCTGGAGTAGATAATATTATCTTCAAAGGCAAAAGCAGCCAACCTGTTTATCTTTATATTGAAAATGGAGAAGCAGAGCTTCGTGACGCATCAGATGTTTGGGGATTAAGTACACGTGCAACCATTAAAGCCATGAAAGAAAAGTATGGTGAAAAAGATTTATCCGTTATGACAATTGGTCAAGCAGGAGAAAATCTTGTACGTTATTCCGGCTTTATGAACGAGCATGATCGATCAGCAGGACGCGGTGGTACAGGAGCCGTTGCAGGCTTCAAAAATCTTAAAGCGATTGTAATTAAGGCAGAACAAAAAGGAAATATGCCACAGCCTAAAAATGCAGATGAATATAAGAACGCTAATAAAAAGGCAGTGAAAGCAATCCTTGATGGCGGCTTAACAGCACCTAATAAAGGTGGTCTATCTGTTTACGGTACAAACGTTTTAATGAACCTAATCAATGAGGTAGGTGCTCTACCTACAAAGAATTCACAGATTACACAATGGGAGCATGCGGAAAAGATCAGCGGTGAGTATGTAAACGAACATCTTCTTGTTTCTAATAATGCATGTCATGCCTGTCCGGTCGCTTGTAAAATTGAAGTAGAAGTAAAAGATGGGCCATACAAAACAAGAGTAGAAAGCGTTGAATTTGAATCAGCCTTTGCCCTTGGTTCAAACTGTTTAGTTAGCGATGCTAAAGCTATCTCTTACATGATTGATCTTTGTAACGAATATGGATTAGATACCATTGAACTTGGACATGCCTTCTCTGTTACAATGGAAGCCTCTGAAAAGAGTCTCATTGATGAGAAGCTTGAATGGGGCGATGCTGACGGCATGATTCGTCTAACAAATGATATTGTCTTCCGTAAAGGAATAGGTGATGTTCTTGCCGAAGGACCTGCACGTGCAGCTGCTGAGTGGGGTGCTCCTGAAATTTCAATGTCTGTTAAGGGACAATCCATTCCTGCTTACGATCCGCGAGGTATTCAAGGAATTGGTCTTGGTTACGCAACAAGTAACCGTGGAGCATGTCACTTACGCGGTTATACCATTGCTAGTGAAATTGCTGGAATTCCAGAACCAACAGACCGCCTACAACCAGAGGGTAAAGGTGAATTACTAAAAGTATTCCAAGATTTGCATGCTTTTGGTGACTCAATGGATATTTGTAAATTCTCTTCTTTCTCTGAAAATGCAGAGCATTATGCTGAACAATATAGTGGAATGACTGGAATTTCAATGACTGCAGATGATGTGATGAAGGCTGGAGAACGCATTTACAATCTTGAGCGTTACTATAATAACCTTGCTGGATTTAACAAGCCTGATTATGACTTCTTACCAAAGCGTTTTACAGAAGAGCCTGCAACAGGCAACAGCGTCGGTCTCGTTAGTCGTATGGATATTATGCTGCAAGAATATTACGATGCACGCGGCTGGGTAAATGGTGTCGTTCCAGAAGAAAAGCTTCGCGAGTTAGGAATTGAACCGAGCCAATCATCTCAAGCATAATAAAAATGAAAAAGGCTATTGCATATTATGCAGTAGCCTTTTTCCTATTCCTTATAAGCTTTTATCCTTAGCCGCCGGCTCTAAAGGTTTTTTTTCGATACTGATTAAGCAGTTCTTCTAACGCATCACTATTCTCAGCCATAAAACGGATGTACACCGCATTTACCTTAAATACCGTTGTAAAGGCTATTACTTCTTCACCTAAAATCTCAGCACGCCAATCTTCACCACAATAAGATATCGGAAAAGTATCGCTTTTCTTTTTACCACCTAATTCCTCTAAGTACATGCCAAGATGGTGCATCGGAATCCCGCGAAACTCCAGCTCTTTTGCTTGCAAGATTAACCACCTGCCACAGGAGGAAAGAGCGCAAACTGATCATTCTCTGTCATTTTTGTTTGTAAATTTTCAGCATGAATGATATTTCTACCATTTATATATACATGCACAAACGGTTTTAATTGTCTATCCTCAGTAAATATTTCTTCTTCTAAAGGAGGAAACATGTTTACCATTTTCTCTAATACATCGATTACTTTATCTCCATCAGGGAATACTTCTACTGTAACTCCTCCACATATCTGCCGAAGATTTGCAAATACTTTAACCTGCACACTAATCCGTCTCCTTTAACTTCATCATACCCCTTATATCCAGGATATAATACTGATGACTGAAAATCATTGAGTGAAAAAAGCTGGCTCACAAAATGAGAGCCAGCTTTTCTAATTCACAAGTCGTTGCGCTTCAAGCAGCTGGTAAGTACGAACCTTACGAGGAAGAAATCTTCTAATTTCATCTTCGTTATATCCTACTTGCAGCCTTTTTTCATCAATAATAATTGGTCTGCGTAATAAACCAGGATTATCTTTTATTAATTGAAATAGGTCATGTAATGGCATTGTTTCAAGATTCACATCTAACTTTTGAAAAGACTTCGAACGAGTAGAAATAATTTCGTCTGTCCCGTCCTCTGTCATACGAAGAATTTCTTTAATCTCATTGATAGTTAGTGGCTCTGAAAAAATATTTCTTTCTTTATAAGGAATTTCGTGTTCTTCTAACCATGCTTTCGCTTTTCTACATGATGTACAACTTGGTGAAGTATATAACGTAACCATTTCCAATCCACTCCCTTATCATTAGACATACTATATATATCGTGTAAATATTTTGTCATTGTCTTTGTATTCTTAAATTAAAATAAGTTTAAATAAGTAATTTATATTGTTTATTATACACCATAACATAGTCTTTTGGTATCCTTTTTTTGAAAAAAGAAACTAAATTGAAAGAATTATTTATTATTTTACCAGCATTATTGAAGCTACTAATATTTAACGATTCAGATAGGTAAAGGTTTCATTTTTTTACAAAAAAATTTTAGATTTTTTTACTATAATCCAAATAAAATCAAAGCAGCCCATACCCTTTAACACTTCTCCTCAATAGAGAAATATACAGTTATTTTCTCAATTATCGAGTTAAAACAGAAAACATTTACTATTTAAAAGATTTCCATTCAAAAAGCAAAGGTTTTATAATACAATGAAAGAAAGAGACTTCTTGTTTGAAAATCCATGTTTTGGAGGTTAATGATGGTTGCTTATATTGTAGATTTTCTCTTAATTGCATTATTAATTATCGGAATAACCGCTATTAATGGTATCATCACAGATGGAATTGGAAATAAACTTTTTGGACGAAATAAAAAATCTGAATTTGTAAGTCAATCTGCCCGAATCCAAACCGGATGGAAAAGTGTAGGCGGAAGTAAAAAATAAAACGACCTCAAGATGAGGTCGTTTTTTTAACCATTATGCGTCATATCCAAACTTGATTTTTCCCCCTAATTACGCTATTTTATTAAGTAAGTATACATATTTATTAGTTTATATTGGCCTATGCTATGGAAACGCTTTACAATGATAGGACTTACACTTCGACGTTCATCGCATGTTATCGGGACTTCTCCCCAATAAGGAGAAATAAAGTGACTCAAAACTTGAGTAATTAGGGTGGCAGCGCGGACCATTCGTCCCTATTAATCATAGGGATGAATGGTCTTTTTTAAGCCATAATGGAAAGCAGTCTCACAAACATGACACTCTAATAGTAAATTAAAGCGCCATACTATCAGTTGAATATAAACTTACAATGATCAACGATTGAAGGAGGATACAATAATGAAAACCATTTTTTCCGGTATTCAACCAAGCGGCACCATTACCCTTGGAAATTATATCGGGGCATTAAAACAATTTGTAGAGCTGCAGGATGAGTACAACTGTTATTTTTGCATTGTTGACCAGCATGCTATCACAGTACCACAGGATCCGATTGTATTACGTAAAAATATTCGTTCTCTTGCTGCACTATACCTTGCTGTCGGTCTTGATCCCGAAAAGGCAACATTATTTATTCAATCTGAAGTTCCCGCACATGCACAGGCAGCTTGGATGATGCAATGTATCTCGTATATAGGTGAACTTGAACGAATGACACAATTTAAGGATAAGTCAGCTGGAAAAGATGCCGTTTCCGCTGCCCTTTTAACCTATCCCCCGCTTATGGTTGCTGATATATTATTATATAGCGCAGATTTAGTTCCTGTAGGGGAAGATCAAAAGCAGCATCTAGAATTAACACGTGATCTAGCTGAACGCTTTAATAGAAAATACAATGATATATTCACTATACCTGAAGTTAGAATTCCAAAGGTTGGAGCTCGTATTATGTCTCTTCAGGATCCAACAAAGAAAATGAGCAAATCTGATCCAAATCAAAAAGCATTTATTTCATTGCTGGATGAACCAAAGCAAATCGAAAAGAAAATCAAAAGCGCAGTTACTGATTCAGATGGTATTGTTCGATTTGATGTCGAGAATAAACCAGGTGTATCAAATCTTCTTTCTATTTATTCCATTTTATCCGGAAAAACAATTACAGCGATAGAGTCTCAGTACGAGGGAAAAGGGTACGGAGATTTCAAAGGTGAGCTTGCACAGGTTGTAATGGATGCTCTCAGCCCGATTCAGCAAAAATATAACGATTTGATGGAATCAACCGAACTGGACGATATCCTTGATAAAGGTGCTGAAAAGGCAAATCAAGTGGCAAGTAAAATGCTGAAGAAGATGGAAAATGCCATGGGGTTGGGACGGAAACGCAGAAGATAAGCCATCACAACCGGCAAATAAAAAAAGGAGCTGAAATAAGTCAGCTCCTTTCTTTAATTTACTTTATGACCTTGCTCCATATCCCATAATTTCTCAAAAAATGGTTGTCCCTTTATGATATTCTCACAAAAGTTTTCGTGCTTCGTTGTCCAGCCAAATTTTGCTTGTTCATATAATTGCTCCCAGGCCTCATCGAACTCAAGATCTTGAATGGCTTGATATAAGTCAGGTCTCCATTCTGTATACCAATAGCGAACTTCTGCCACATTTTTTGAAGTATACAGCTGATCTAAAGCCATAAATAAGAGCTGTTTTAGCTGTCTTTCTTTCCTGGTGAGACCCTTCATTAATTCTGGCTGTGGAGAAAGGATGTGGAATTCCTTCATTTGAGTTGGAGCGGGAGTAAAATCATAATGCAATACTTCACTCGTTTCCAACATTTCAAAGGCAAGCTGCTCCTGCCTAGGAATCAGTCTGCTTTTGCGAATAGGGATGCTGTAGCCGATTGTATCGACAGCTATAATGCCGACTCCATCAGAGACAACAAAACAATAATCAAGCTGACAGCGCTCATGGTTTTTTCGTAAAAAAGCTTTTTGATAAATTTCGTCTAATAATTGCTGTGGTAATTCCGCCATGTCATTTTCAATGTAGTTATAAAGAATAGGGTCTATTTTCAATAAAGGGACTTGATCAAGCAATTCGACGCTATCATCTTTGCGCCATTCATGAAAATGACAAACATTATAGCCATTTTCTTCCCCTTCAAACCAGTTAACCCAAACATCATGAAGATACATCATTTATTAACCCCTCACTTCAACTAACTGTTTGTCATTCAGTATAGGCAGATAGAAGTTAAATTATTCCTTAAACTACATATTACAGCCATATTTTGTTCATTATGGAATCATATAATCCATCAATTTTTCTGACTTAACAGAAAACGTATCTTGAATTGAAAAATGCTTTTTCTGGCTTGCTTTTTTAATAAGCCAATACCCTAAGGAATACCCAAGTAAATCTGGATATCGGAACTTTCCAAACAGAATAGCATCATGAATGGGGTCTGTTCGTTTTGCTTGCAGATGTTTTTTAACATCTCGTTCCCAGTAATGGCGAAGCTCTTCATCACTATATCTGGAAACCCAATTAGCATTATAGGAATCACCACAATAGGTTGTTACGGCATGCTCAGCAAACCCTTCCATAACAAGGGAGTCAATTAATGTATAGTCTTTCAACGGTTTATGCGATTCATTTAATCGGCAAACGTGATGATATTCATGTACAAATAATGCCTCAAGCTCTTTTTCTTCATTATTATAATGCGAGAGAAACAGAATCATTGCATCTTTAAAGGATACTCCACCTTTCATTTCACTTTTAGAAGCCCGTTTTTTTCCAAACGGAAAAATATAGACGGGAATATCGGGGCCATTCCATTTTTTCTGATATTCAGCGTATAGCTTTTCAACCTTCGTCCAACTATCTGACTTTTTCAGTTCATGAAAGATTTCATTTGTCATTCTACTAGGTCTATACATTCCAAAGGTCAATAAGTAGCGATACAGCTCAGATTCACCTTTATCTTTAAAGGATGATCGCATCTGCCTGCATATTCTTAACGGATCATTAAAATACTCATCCAGCCATTTATCTGTTCTTTCTATCCCCATACAAACCATCCTCCCTATCTCACTATATGAAAGAAGAAATTGATTTGTTAGTGATGAAGAAAGTGGTCTTAAAAAGGCCGCATCCTCTCACTAGATGCGGCCTTTTTACAGTAGAATTTACCCTTTTATTTATTCATATTTCTTAAAAACAAGTGTAGCATTATGTCCGCCAAAGCCTAATGAATTACTTAAAACAGCATTCACTTCCTGCTTTCTAGCTTCATTTGGAACGTAGTCTAAGTCACACTCAGGATCTGGTGTTTGATAATTAATTGTAGGTGGAATAATTCCTTCTTTGATGGAAAGAACAGAGATGATCGCTTCGATTCCACCTGCAGCCCCTAATAAATGGCCTGTCATCGATTTAGTTGAGCTTACTGCAAGTTTTTTTGCGTGATCAGCAAAAACCTCTTTAATCGCTGCCGTTTCAAATTTATCATTGTAGGCTGTGCTCGTTCCATGTGCATTGATATAATCAATATCCTCAGGCTTTAAACCGCCATCATTGATTGCCATTTTCATAGCACGGGCACCACCCTCTCCAGCAGGAGCGGGAGCTGTGATATGGTAGGCATCAGCGGTCGCACCATAACCAACAATCTCTGCATAAATATGAGCGCCACGAGCTAAAGCATGCTCTAAATCTTCCAAGACCATAATACCTGCTCCTTCTCCAAGGATAAAGCCATCCCTGTTTTGATCAAATGGGCGGCATGCTGTCTTAGGGTCCGGATTTGTACTAAGTGCTGTATTTGCGCAGAAACCTGCTACAGACATATTGGTAATCGGCGCTTCGGCACCGCCGGTAACCATTGCAATGGCATCTCCGCGTTGAATAACTTTAAATGCATCACCAATTGAATTTGTACCTGTTGCACATGCTGTTACTGTACAAGAGTTGAAGCCTCTCGCCCCCAGTGTAATAGAAACCTGACCTGCAGCCATATCAGGAATTAACATAGGTACAAAGAAAGGGCTAACTCGTCGATACCCTTTATTGAGAAAGTTCTGGTATTGGTTCTCAAATGTTTCCATTCCACCGATTCCAGAACCAATCCACACACCAATACGATCAGAGTTTTCTTCATTAATGTCAAGACCCGCATCCTTTACTGCCATGAGTGAAGCTGCAACAGCAAATTGAGTAAACCGGTCCATTTTGCGGGCATCTTTTTTATCAATAAAATCACCCGGTTCGAAATTTTTTACCTCTGCTGCTACTTTTGCTGGAAAGTCGTCTGCATTTACCCTTGTTAATGGACCAATTCCACTAACCCCTGCGACTATATTATTCCAAGTAGTTTCTACATCATTTCCAAGCGGCGTCACAGCACCAATTCCTGTAACAACGACTCTGCGTTTTTCCATTATGAATGCAACTCCTTTTGCTTTTACTTTTATTTTCAATTCTGTTTTCGATGGTAATTAATTATTTGCCCCAACGTAAAGCAATCGCACCCCAGGTTAAACCTCCACCGAAGCCAACCATCACAATGATATCATCATCTTTAATTTTACCTGCTTGAACTTCTTCAGCCATGGCAATTGGTATGGATGATGATGATGTATTGCCATACTTTTTGATTGTTTTTGACATTTTTTCATCCGGAAGTCCTAGACGCTGCCTTGATGCTTCCATAATGCGGATATTTGCCTGATGTGGAATGAGAAAATCAACATCCTCTTTATTAAGACCTGCTTTTTCAATCACATTAACCGAGCTATCAGCCATTTGACGAACAGCAAACTTGAATACTTCACGGCCATTCATGATAATGTACTCGTCCTGGTACAAATGCTTTGCACCAGTACCATCAGCACCAAGCTCAAAGGACAAAATACCTCTGCCCTCAGAAACACGGCCCATGACAACAGCGCCTGCTCCGTCTCCGAATAGCACAGCTGTATTACGATCCTTCCAGTCTGTTATTTTAGAAAGCTTTTCTGCACCTACAACTAGTACATACTTGTATGCATCACTTTCAATAAATTGCTTAGCCGTTATCATTCCATACATAAACCCTGCACATGCAGCGCTTAAATCCATTGCTGCAGCATTTTTTGCCCCAAGACGCTCCTGAAGAATACAAGATACTGTTGGGAATGGATGATCCGGTGTAACAGTGGCTACTAATATTAATCCGATTTCTTCAGCGGAAATATTGGCATCCGCCAAAGCCTCTACAGCAGCTTGATAAGCTAAATCTGAAGTATCTGTATCATCACCAGCAATTTTGCGTTCCTCAATTCCAGTTCTGGTTCTAATCCACTCATCATTTGTATCGACAATTTTTTCTAAGTCTTGATTTGTTATTACCTTTTCTGGTAATGATTTACCAATCCCAATTATCCCTGCATTCATTATGTCCACTCCTTAAACACGTATGTTCTAGTTTCGTTAACGATACTTTAATAATCCTATTATCAAATATTATGACTTGGTACTAATTTTAACCTATAATAAGGATATTTCGCAACAGTATATATGATAATTAATTGACACTTCATTCAAAGGGAATCATAAAAAGTCCATTCCATTCTGCCTTTTTTTTCATATTTTATACTATAGCATAAGCAAAGCAGCCACAGGATTTTATCTAAAAAGAAAATGGAGGGTTTGGTATGGAGAATGAAGAACAAAAAGATTCTAATACGGAGGAACAAGATCCTTTTACAAGACTTATGTTTGGCAGCGGGAGAAGCAGTCAGCCCCAACAAAATGATCATGAAGACCGAAATCGGCCCGTTTCAAACGAAAACAACCAGTTAAATGAATTATTATCGAATGTGAATGTAGATGAGTTGATGAAAAATATAGATACATTGGTGAGCAACGCTTCACATTTCAAGCCAATACTGAATAAGCTGGGACCGTTAATCAACAAATGGATTAAATAAATAAAAGAAATAAGCTGACTCCCATGTACAAGGGTCAGCCTATTTCTTTCCGGTCTCTTTTATTCATTGGGAAGTTCCCCGGTTTCTTTGTACTTTTGAATCGATTGATTTATTTCATCGATAAAATCTTGTTCTATTATCGGACTAAAGGTACCAATGGAAATGATATCACTTTGAAAATCATAGGTAATATTTCCAGATTCTAGTTGCCCCAGATTAAATTTTTCTGCTGTATTCTCATATAATTTATCCACCTCTTGGATGGTACTTGTTAATACTGTTTTATTGCCTAAATCTGATTGATCTGATACATATCCGATTGCATATAGTCCCATTTCCTTTACCCTTTCAATTACAGGTACACTAAAGCTGTCACCTGCAGGATAGAGAATGTCATATTGATTGGCAATCATATCATTAGCAATCTGTAAAGCCTTTTCTTTATCATCAAAATCATTAACATACTGGATATTCAGTTGAGCATTTTTGTTTTGATATTTAACCCCTTCGTAGAAACCCTTTACTTCCGGCTGCCATTCGTATGCAGGAATAATACCAATCCTATTTGATTTAGTCATATGGCCGGCAACCATTCCGGCGAAAAACCCACTCGCATAGGAATCGAGGATCAAGCTTGTTACATTTTTATTTTTTGCATCACCGTTAAATGTGATAAAGTGAATATCCGGATACTTTGGCGATAGTTCAGAGAAATATTCGTCATATTCATGACCGTGTCCATAAATTAAATTTACACCTTTTTGCGAGTATTCCTTTACTGCTCTTTCAACCACGGACTTAGAATTCATTCCCTCTTTATAGTACACATCAACATTAAAACGGGATTGAATTTTTAACAATCCTTTGTACCCCTTGGTACCCCACGCTTGATCATTCACACTGTCTGTTATTAACAGACCCACTTTTTTTAGTTCACCTTGATTTCCTGCTTGTCCACAAGAAGTAAGTACAGCTAATAGGCACAGAACAAGGACAACGAACCGTTTCAATACAATACAACTCCCATTTAAACAATAATCCATCTTACATTTTACCGTTAATGCTCTATAGTTGGTAGTTCTTTTTTACTATTTTTCTATTTTATTTGTTTTAACTTTGCCAAATGTCTACTTTGCATGTCGATTCCTTCAGGGATGAGAGTACCTTCTACATCCACTACAATCATATCCTGACTGACCTTTACTTCCTCATTGGTATTCTCAATTGATGTTTGTTTTAATAGTAAGGAAGCTGCCTTTTTCCAATGATCATTTATTGCACTTTTCAAGAGAATTTCTTTATTCTCCTTTTCCTCCAAATGATTCATAATATGATACACAACATCAAAGATGAATAGAGCATCATTAATCCATTCACGTTCATCAATCATAACCGGTTTGTCCGGGTCATGAATGGCCTGTTGAAATGCAAAATGAAGCGGCTGCCAAGGACCATAAATGGTCGGCAGGTAATAAATCTGATAATGCTTCTGATTTTTGACTAGCTGTAATGGGAATTCTCCCGCTACCTGCTTATTGCAATATTGTACTGGCAGGAATATTATACAATGAACATTATTATCCACAAGAGTTTGTTTTAAAATTGATTGCAGTTCATTCTCTTTATGCTTTCTATAATAGCTGTAATAATCAATGAAAAGGACGGTGTTGTCCGATACTGTGCGTTCCAGTTCAAAGGCTGCTTCATCCTTTTCAATAAAATTACTATTCCTTCCAACACTAAACCGCTTCTCCTCCAAATAATCGTCATCACTTGAGGAAGATAAATGGACACCTGTTACTTCTACTCCTTTTTCAAGTAATGAAAGACATAAATGGAACCCAATAAACTCATAGGTTCCTAAAATGACAGCCTTGTCCATATTAGTAAGCCTCCCTGTACATAAAATCTTACAACATCATATGCACAGGGAGCGTCAATAATATCTAAACGATGAAAGTTTAACTTGAAGGTGTCAGTAAGGTATTTCATTTCAGAACCTATGCAAGGAAAAAGCAAAACAATATTTATAATATTTTTTCATGACTTTTTAAGAAATGAATGATTTGGTTATCCATTTGCAGTCTTTTTTCCGGAACCATATAGCAAACAGAGATTGGAACCTTTTCTTCTTCCCATTTAACCGATAATTGATTGAGTAAATAGGACTGTTTATAGGCGCGGCTGTCTGTTAATATATGAATGACTTTCATAGGAATATTTGTGATGGTTGAGGGTGGCGGGGCGTCAATTTGCGCAAGCTCTTCGATGATTCTTTCAACCTCAGATTCGTAGGCAACTGAAAGCTCTCGAACTAATTTTTTATAAAAAAACTTACGATCCTTTTCCAGCTCAAGGTGCTGCTGTAAGGACAAAATAGGATTAATTAGTACAACGGAGCGAATGCAGTCCTTCGCCTCATTTAGTAATTTTAAGGCAGCCAAAGCCCCCATTCCTTCAGCAATAATGTGAATTTTGGTGTTTAGTATTTCCGAACGTATCATATGGTCATAGAGCCGTTTTGCTAATTTTACCGCTTTCACACTTCCCCAATTCCGTCCGAATAGATTGCTGTAAAAGATCGTATAGCCCGCATCCTGGAGTGACTTTAACAGCGTACACTTCCCTTCGTTTTGTAACCAATAGCTTGTATGTTCATCTACAAAGTGTCTTTCATCCCCAATGATAAGGATACCGAAACCTTGAGGTCTTTCAGGATAGTGGATGATATTCCATTCGGTATCCAATTGAAAGTTCCGGATCTCCATTATTTTTTCTCCCCTTCACGGTAGTTTACGTAAACAACTGCTCGCTACACTTTCGACAATACCTATCCAAAACCTTTTTATGCTCGTATTATTATTGTATGAAGGTAAATAAAAAATGAATGGGATTTCCGCCTAGTTTGTACTATTTGATGCGATATGAAGCAAACTACTCTTAATGGAATTAAAGTTTTCTTTATTATTTGACATCAATATGCTAAGATAGATAAAGATATTAAAGGGTTAGAGGTGAATACTGTGCGTTATTTTTGGACTTTATTTTGGACTGTTCTTCTTATGGAAATGATTACATACGTAGTAGGTTCTATGTTGGGTGCCGAGTTTAAAGTTGAAACAGGTGTTATTCTAGGAGTAGTTACTACCATTTTACTATCCATTATCCCTGCTATCCTTCCAGATACTCCATCTGGCCATGACGGAGCTCATTAATCACTTTCAAAAAAGAATCAAGGAAATCAGAGGCTGACTCCATTACAGAGTCAGCCTTTTTTCTAGTTGTCTTATGATCTTGTTTGTATTACTGTATGTCAAATCCAATATCGTTATTTTCCACAATGATGGTAACCAATTTATTTTCGCGTATATCTCCGGAAATAATTGCTCTTGCAAGCTTTGTCTCAAGATTTCTTTGGATAAACCGTTTTAATGGCCGCGCTCCATATACCGGATCAAAACCGTTTTCTGCAATATATTCTTTTGCATCATCTTTTATTCGTAATCTTATTTGCTGCTCTGAAAGTCGTAATTGCAGTTCATTAATAAGCTTACCAACAATTTCTTTAATATTTTGCAGTGTAAGTGGTTTAAATAAAATAATCTCATCAACCCGATTTAAGAATTCAGGACGGAAATGGTTCCGCAGCTGTCCCAGCACAAGTTCTCGTGTTTCTTCCCGGATTTCTTCTTCCCCTTCATGCTGATCAAGCAGAAAATGGGAACCGATATTTGATGTCATGATAATTACTGTATTTTTACAATCAACGGTTCTTCCTTGCGAATCTGTAATCCTTCCATCATCAAGCATTTGTAGTAGAATATTGAAAACCTCCGGATGAGCTTTTTCAATTTCATCTAACAAAATGACGGAATAAGGTCTCCTTCTCACAGCCTCTGTCAGCTGGCCGCCTTCCTCATAGCCTACATATCCCGGCGGTGCACCAATAAGTCTTGAAACTGAATGCTTTTCCATATATTCAGACATATCGAGACGAATAATCTGCTCTTCGCTATCAAATAGACTTTGAGCTAATGCCTTTGCAAGCTCTGTCTTCCCTACTCCTGTTGGGCCAAGGAAAATAAACGAACCAATTGGACGTTTCGGGTCCTTAATACCAGCCCTTGCCCTCAAAACCGCATCGGATACAAGCTCCACTGCCTCATTTTGTCCAATGACTCTTTCATGAAGTATACTTTGAAGCCTTAGAAGCTTTTCACGTTCGCCTTCAACCAGCTTTGTTATCGGTATTCCTGTCCACCGTGCCACAATTCCGGCAATCTCGTCTTCTGTAACTTCTTCTCTTAATAATCTTTCTCCCTGCTTGTTGCTCACTTCGGCTTCTATTTGCTTCAATTCTTTTTCAAGAGCAGGGATTTTGCCATGTCTTAGCTCAGCCGCTTTATTTAAATCATATTCATTCTCTGCTTTTTCCAATTCACGCCTTAATTTCTCTAATAACTCTCGTTTTTCCTGTACCTTTTGAATTCCTTCCTTTTCAAGCTGCCACTTGGCTCTCATGGCATCAGCCTGTTCACGATAATCAGCCAGCTCTTTTTGCAGCGTTAAGAGTCTCTCTTTACTAGCCTCATCACTTTCTTTCGCTAAGGCTGCTTCTTCTATTTCTAGCTGCATGACTTTTCTTGTTACTTCATCTAATTCAGAGGGCATTGAGTCAATTTCAGTCCGAATCATGGCACAAGCTTCATCAATCAAATCGATTGCTTTATCCGGTAAAAATCGATCAGAGATATAGCGGTCTGAAAGGGTTGCTGCCGCAACCAAGGCACGGTCATGTATATTCACTCCATGATGTACTTCAAATCTCTCCTTTAATCCCCGCAATATTGAAATCGTATCCTCAATATCTGGTTCTTCCACAAGCACCTGTTGGAAGCGCCGTTCCAAAGCAGGGTCTTTTTCGATATATTTTCGGTATTCATCAAGTGTGGTTGCCCCTATACAATGGAGCTCTCCTCTTGCTAACATCGGCTTTAACATATTACCGGCATCCATGGCACCTTCGGTTTTACCAGCACCAACAATTGTATGAATTTCATCAATAAAGAGCAGTATTTGACCGTCACTTTTTTTCACTTCATTTAGTACAGCCTTTAACCGTTCCTCAAACTCCCCGCGAAATTTAGCCCCGGCAATTAAAGCACTCATATCAAGCGAGAATATCGTCTTATCCTTTAATCCTTCCGGTACATCTTTACGAACAATCCTTTGAGCCAATCCTTCAACAATTGCCGTTTTCCCAACACCTGGTTCCCCGATTAATACAGGATTGTTCTTTGTTTTCCTAGATAAAATACGAATGACATGGCGAATTTCACTATCCCTGCCAATTACAGGGTCTACTTTCCCCTTTTTCACTTCCTCAACTAAATCTCTGCCATACTTTTTTAGAGCCTCGTAAGTTCCTTCCGGATTTTGCGATGTCACCCTCTGATTCCCCCTAATGTCTTTAATAATCTGCAGGAGCGATTTCAAATCAACCCCTTTATTTTTCATATATTTCCCCATTTCAGATGGAAGAGAAACTGCTGCCACGATAATATGTTCAACAGAAAGATAATCATCTTGAAATTGCTTCATATATTTTTCGGCTTCAGCCAGCACTCGCTGCAATTGATTTGTAATATATAGCTTTCCTTGCTCCACACCGCTTCCGGAAACACTCGGTCTTTTTAATAATTGTTGCTGTAATTCGTTCTTTACCTCCACAACCTTAACATTGGCTTTTTCAAGAATAGAATGGATTAGACTACTACCATCTTCGAGCAATGCAAGGAATAAATGAACCTCATCTACTTCCTGATGTTCTTCTCTGACTGCGATTGATTGGGCGTCCATAATCGCTTTTTGCACTTTTTCAGTCATTTGGTTGATGTCCATTTTTCTTTGCCTCCTTTTGACCTTTTTTGACCTTTATTTTATTATACCCCTCTTTTTTATAAAATAAAAGTAAGCCAATTTCACTAAAAGTAAAAAGACCATCCTTATTGGATGGTCTTTTTGATTATGGTTTTCGTGCATACGTCCAAACACGATTATGATTTGAATTTTCAGGAAAGGCATCTCCAGCCTTCAGTTTTAAGCTTTTTGGATTAACCACTGTGCTTCCTGTTTCACCAATTTCTATATAGATACCGTTATTCGGAGCCTTTTGTCCAGCACGGAACTGACGATTTTGACCCATTGTAATCCCTCCTTATCCTTGAATCCTTTTTATTATGGCTATTTTAGAAAGGATTCATGATGGAAAGATAAGGGCATCTTAAAGCTTACTTAAGTAATTCTACAAGCAGGGCTTTTTGAGCATGGAGTCTGTTGCCCGCTTCTTGGAAAACAGCGGATTGACTGCCATCAATTACACCGGCAGTTACTTCTTCACCGCGATGTGCAGGAAGACAATGAAGGAAGACGTAATCATCCTTCGCATGCATAACAAGCTCTTCGTTTACCTGATAGACTGGAGCAAATGCTTTTAAGCGAATTTCATTTTCCGCTTCTTGACCCATACTAGTCCAGACGTCAGTATAAATAACATCAGCATCTTTAACTGCTTCAATTGGATCTTCCGTAACGACTATGTTTGCTCCTGATTCTTTGGCAAATTCAAGTGCCATGTTAACCACTTTTTCTTCAGGTTTATAGCCTTCAGGGCATGCTATCGAGAAGTCCATACCCACTTTAGCAGCACCAATCATTAAGGAGTGTGCCATATTATTTCCATCACCAATATAGGCCATCTTCAAACCTTTTAGCTCGCCTTTAATTTCAAAAATGGTTAATAAGTCAGCTAATACCTGACATGGATGGAATAAATCAGTTAAACCATTAATGACCGGAATAGAAGCGTATTTAGCCAATTCTTCTACTTTTTCATGCTCAAACGTACGAATCATAATACCATCTAAATATTGAGATAGCACCTGTGCAGTATCAGAAATAGGCTCGCCTCTTCCAATTTGTAAATCGTTGCTGCTTAGAAATAAAGCATTACCGCCTAGCTGATACATTCCAGCCTCAAAAGAAACACGGGTTCTTGTTGATGATTTCTCAAAAATCATGCCAAGCGTTTTGCCCTTTAATGGAGTATAACTTTCTCCAGCTAATTGCAGCTCTTTTATTTTTTTCGCTTTTTCTAATAGACCTAAGATTTCGCTAGGTGAAAAATCAGCCAATGCTAAAAAGTCTTTTCCTTTTAAATTTAAGTCCTTTTCTAAAACTGATAGATCTGATTTCATACTGCACTCACGTCCTCTTTTATCAAATTGTGCCATTCCTCAATTGAATGAACGGTAAAGTCTTTTATTGTTAAGCCTAAAAGAAAAGCCTGAAGACTTTCTTTTTCAGTAAACGTAATTACTCGGTTTCTTGTTGCAATGGAACGGAGCAGTTTATCTTCATCTAGACCACCTGGATTATAGTATGCAATTGTATTTGCATCCTTTAAAACGGTTTCCGCATCTTTTTCTAGGACAATTGTAGCACCTGATTGCTCTGCAAGACTAGTAATATTTTCTAATTTTTCTAATGTGCTGACAACAATGACATTTCCTGTCTTTTTCTGTAATGAAACATGAAATGCCTTGCGTAAGGCCTCTGGTAGACTTTCAGCAATGGATATTCCTTCACCTGTTGAACGCATTTCCGGACTTACTTTTGAATCCAGACCATTTAATGCATAATAGGAATAAACTGGGTACTTCACGCAAACATACGGTACATCTGCGAATTCCTTTGTATCTTTATCCGACAGAGTGTATGTCCCAAGTAATACCTTTGTTGCCAATTGAACCAGTGGAACACCTGTCACTTTACTAACAATTGGAACCGTACGACTTGCACGCGGATTTACTTCAAGTAAATATACCTGATCACCTTCAACGATATATTGAATATTCATCAGACCCTTGTAGCCAAGCTTTTGAACAATCTTTTCAGCATAGTCTCTCATTTTTGTTTTAGCCGTTTTTGTTAATGTTTGTGCCGGTAAAACAGAAAGACTATCTCCGGAATGAACACCTGTTTTTTCAATATGCTCCATCATGGCTGGAACACAAATATTTACTCCATCCGCTACAAGATCAAGCTCTGCTTCATAGGCCTGCATGAATTGATCCACAAGAACCGGATATGGTATATCTCCATTCTCTAGATAAGCAGCCAAATCCTGCTCATTATTGATACGCTCCATTCCTTTACCGCCAATGACATAGGATGGTCTAATCAGCACAGGATACCCAATATTATCGACAATGCTTGTAATCTGGTCGTGGTCATAGGCAATATCACCTTGAATATGCGGTATTTCTAATTCATCCAATAATTGATAGAACAAATCACGATCTTCAAGTACATCAATCGTATTTGAATTTGTACCAAGGATGGTTACCCCATTGTCCTCTAATTGCTTAGCAAGGTTTAGAGCTGTCTGACCTCCCAGCTGAACAATCACTTCGGAAATGCCTTCAGTTTCAATGACATTTAATACCGTCTCTAAAATTAATGGTTCGAAATAAAGGCGGTCAGCTGTCGCGAAGTCCGTACTTACTGTTTCCGGATTATTGTTAATTAAAATGGTTTCTACATTTTCCTGTTTCAATGCTAGTACACCATGGACAGAGCAATAATCAAATTCAATTCCCTGCCCAATTCGAATTGGACCGCTTCCGATAATCGCTACCTTACGCTTGCTGCTTGGTGTTTGTTCATTTTCACCAAAATAACTGGAATAAAAATAATTTGATTTTGCTTCAAACTCAGCTGCACACGTATCAACCATTTTGTAGACAGGAAGAATGCCAAGCTGCTTTCGTTTTTCCCGAACTTCTTTCTCTGACGCACCCCAAGCACTTGCAATAAAATTATCACTGAAGCCTCTTTCCTTCCACAATTGGAGAGCTTCTGCTGTTACAGATTCAAGTGATGAGCCTGAAATTTCCTGCTCCATTTGAATCATCTTTTCAAAGCCTTTTAGGAAGAACAAGTCAATGCCAGTCTTATCATGCAGTTCAGTAATCGAAACGCCTCTTCTCAACAGCTCAAGTAAAATGAAAAAGCGTTGATCTGTTTGCTCTAGTAAGGCAATTTGCAATTCATTTATTTTAAATTGCTCCAATGCTGGAAGCTTTAAATCGTTCACATTGATTTCTAAGGAATGAATCGCCTTTAATAAGGCACGTTCTAAATTACGATCAATTCCCATTACTTCCCCGGTTGCTTTCATTTGCGTTCCTAATTTCCTCTCCAAGGAAGGAAACTTATCAAAAGGCCATTTTGGAATCTTTGCCACTACATAATCAAGGGCTGGTTCAAAGCTTGCAAATGTATCACCTGTTACAGGATTGATAATTTCATTCAATAAATACCCGGTTGATAGCTTTGCCGCCATCCGTGCAATAGGATAGCCCGTTGCCTTAGATGCCAGGGCGGAGGAACGGCTTACCCGTGGATTAACTTCAATTAAATAATAATTCTTACTTTTTGGATCGAGTGCAAATTGAATATTACAGCCGCCGATGATCTCTAAAGCGGAAATGATCTTAATGGATGCTGAACGAAGCATTTGATATTCCTCGTCAGTAAGGGTTTGTGACGGGGCAACGACAATCGAATCACCTGTATGAATACCTACAGGATCAATATTTTCCATATTACAAATCGTAATGCAGGTATTGTTTGCATCCCGCATAACTTCATATTCAATTTCTTTGAACCCCGCAATACTCTTTTCAATTAAACATTGGTGGATAGCACTTTCCTTCAATCCTCCGGACACCAACTTTGTCAGTTCATCCATTGAATCAGCTATTCCACCCCCAGTTCCACCTAATGTATAGGCAGGGCGAACGATGATCGGAAATCCAATTTCTTCCGCAAAGGCAACAGCTTCCTGCAGTTCATGTACAATTGTACTTTCTGGTACAGGCTCATTTAATTCATGCATCAGCTTTCTAAATGCCTCACGGTCTTCTCCTTTTTTTATGGATTCAATTGAACTACCGAGCAGCTTCACTCCGTATTTTTCTAATACTCCATTTTCGTGTAACTGGAAAGCTAAATTTAATCCTGTTTGACCGCCGAGTGTTGCAAGAAGGCCATCTGGCTTCTCTTTCGCAATAATTTTTTCCACTACATCGACTGAAAGTGGTTCAAAATAAATGCGGTCTGCAAAACTGTGATCTGTCATGATGGTAGCTGGATTATCATTAACTAAAATAACCTCATAGCCGTCTTCCTTTAATGCCATACAGGCTTGTGTCCCTGCATAATCAAATTCAGCCGCCTGACCAATAACGATTGGTCCTGAGCCGATTACTAGTATGGAATGGATCGTTGTGTCTTTAGGCATATGCAAATACTCTCCCATTGTTCGCTTTTACTGTTTCAATAAATTCATCAAAAATGTACTCACTCTCTGCAGGTCCAGGATTTGCTTCTGGATGAAATTGCACAGTTTGTAAAGGAAACTTCTCATGATCAAAGCCTTCAACAGATTGATCGTGAAGATTCGTAAAGCGTAAAGTAAGACCTGTATCTTTAATCGATTGTGTATCGACCACATAACTATGATTTTGTGATGACATAAATACTTTTCCTGTAACCGAATCAACAACAGGATGATTGGCCCCACGATGTCCAAAAGCCAATTTCTTTGTATTGGCACCAAGGGCTAAGGCAGCTAACTGATGCCCTAAGCAAATTCCCAATGTAGGATAATGTGTAATCAGCTTTTTCACTGTTGGCAAAACCGTTTCAAGATCCTTTGGATCCCCAGGTCCGTTCGAAAGCAGGATGCCATCCGGCTTTATCTTTTTAACTTCCTCAAACGGTGTATTATAAGGAACGACAGTCACTGTACAACCGCGTTTTACTAATGATTTTACGATTGATTTTTTCGTACCAAAATCCATTAGAACAATATGCTGGCTACCGTTCCCATAGCTTTCAGGCTTAAAAACTGTTACTTTACTAACCTTTTGATCTTCCAATAACGTAATGCTTTGTTCAGTTTTTTCTGAAGTCAGTACGGCAGGCATTGTACCTTTACTGCGAATCTTTTTAACTACTGCTCTTGTATCAATGGATCCCAGCATTGGAATGCCCCATTTTTCCAAATACTCAGTCAGTGAATATTGTGATTCATAGTGAAAAGCCGTCTGCTTTGCTTCATATACAATAACGCCTGCAACATGAGGCTTTTTACTTTCAAAATTAACTTCATTTATTCCATAGTTTCCAATCAATGGATACGTAAAAACGATAATTTGATCTTTATAGGATGGATCTGTCAATACTTCCTGATAACCAGTCATACCGGTAAAAAATACAATTTCTCCCTTTATCCCATCAACGGGTGCACTCGTTAACCATTGACCTTGAAAGCAATCCCCGCTGTTTAACTGTAAATATCCTTTCATCTCGCACACCCCATGAATTTTTTGTATATTTATTGTAACGTACTAATAATTATACAGTCAACTGAAAAATTATACAGCCTAGACGGCTGCACCTAGATTATGCTTTTAAAACCTTTGATAGTATATTGATTGCCTCTTCTAATTCGGCCTTCGTTGTTGTTAATGGAGGTAATAGTCTTATCACATTTTCCCCTGCAGATAATGCGATTAATCCATTAGAACGCAGGCTCTTAAGCAGCTCTGGAACATTTTGGTTTACTTCAATTCCAATCATCATACCGATACCTCTAATTTCCATTACATTGGACAGTGGTAATAGTTTTTCCTCCAGATTAGCTCTAAAAAAGTCAGCTTTATCGTTCACTTCAGCTAGGAAGCTTTCCTGGAATATCGTATCCATCGTTGCAATAGCAGATGAAACGGAAAGCGGATTGCCGCCAAATGTCGTTCCATGACTTCCTGGGCCAAACACATCTTTGAATTTACCTTTCGCAATAATGCCTCCGATTGGCAAGCCGCTGCCAAGTCCTTTTGCAACAGAAACGATATCAGGCTTTAAACCAAAATGTTGAAAAGCAAACGGTTTACCCGTTCTGCCAATACCTGTTTGAATTTCATCGATAACCAAGAGTGATCCATGCTCTTTACATAGAGCCTCAACGCCCTTTAGAAATTCCTCAGAAGCAGGATGTATGCCACCTTCACCTTGAATGACTTCAAGCATAACCGCCGCCACATCGTTACTCATAACTTCCTTCAACGCTAGAAGATCATTAAACGGAACATAGATAAAAGTTTCGAGCATGGGGCCAAAACCTTGCTTTATTTTGTCCTGGCCTGTTGCAGACATAGTAGCATATGTCCGGCCATGAAATGATTGATTAAATGTAATAATTTTTGTACGGCCTGTAGCTTTTCTTGCCAGTTTAATCGCTGCTTCATTTGCTTCAGCACCGCTGTTTGAAAAAAAGACGAGATCCATTTCTGCTGCATGAGCTAACTTCGCTGCTGCTGTCTCCTGGATTTCAACCGGAAATAGATTTGAAACATGCCAAAACTTATTCAACTGCTGCTGGATTGCCTCCTCGACAACTTTTGGGCGGTGACCGAGGTTACATACACCAATACCTGATGTATAATCTAAATAGTTTTTTCCGTCTTTCCCATACATGATACTGCCTTCTGCCCAATCAGGCTCAATTTCCCATCTGCTGTATGTTGGAAACAGATTACTCATTGTAGCTCCACTCTTTTCCGATAATTTTTGTACCGTTCCATTCCTTGCCGTTAAAAAAGGCTGCTTTACCTGACACAATCATGACACTTGAAAGTCCTTTATCAAGAGCAGATAAGGCTGATGTTACTTTCGGTATCATGCCGCCATAGATGGTTCCATCCTCAATATACTTTTCAACCTGTTCTTTTTCTACGGAATGGATTACCTTCTTTTCAACCATGATTCCTTCTACATCTGTCACAAAAATACATTGCTCTGCGCCGATTGCACTCGCCACGGCAGCAGCTGCATAATCTGCATTAATATTTAGCTTTTGCCCTGTTGCTGTATGAACACCGATTGGCGTAATAACCGGAATGATTCCTTCTTGAATCAGGATTGAAATAAGCTGATCATTCACTTTTGTAATTTCACCGACAAACCCCAATGCTAACTTATCAATGAAATCCGCCTGTAGACATCCGCCATCACTGCCGTTTAACCCGATGGCTTGGAATCCATTTTCAGTTAATTTTTGAACAAGCTTTCGATTTGTTTGACCGGAAAGAACTAATTCTACAACCTCAAGGGTTTCTGCTGTTGTTTTTCGTAGACCATTATGAAATTCCGGCTCTACTTGATACATGGCAAGCATTTTATTTATATCCGGGCCTCCACCATGAACAAAAACTAATTGGTACCCATGGTCTTGGAGCTCTTTCAACGATGCAAAAAACGCTGGAGTCAATTCATCAAGAATACTTCCTCCACATTTTATGACAATCTTCTTCATTCTCCATCTCTCCTATGATCGATAACTGGCATTAATTTTGATATAGTCATAGGATAAATCGCAACCCCATGCCTTGCCGGTTGATTCTCCATTGTGCAAATCAACATTTATTTTAATAAAGTCTTTTTGTAGATATTCAAGTGCTTCTTCTTCTGAGAAAACCAATGGTACACTGCCTTTTAGCATCTCAATTGGCCCAATTGCAATATCAACATTTTCTGTGTTAACTGCTGTTTTTGTCTGTCCAATGGCACTAATAATCCTTCCCCAGTTGGCATCTGCACCGTAAACAGCTGTTTTAACAAGATTCGAACCAACTATTTGCTTTGCAATCATTCGTGCATCAAGCTGGTTTTGAGCTCCCTTCACTTCAACTTCAATAAGCTTAGTGGCTCCTTCACCGTCTCTTGCAATTTGTTTTGCAAGACTTTCACAAGTCAATGCTAATAGCTCTACAAATACAGGCCAATCTGAATGGTCAGGTGTTAAGGTTTGAGAATCAACCATTCCATTAGCCAATACAAAAACTGTATCGTTCGTTGAAGTGTCTCCATCAACTGTAATTTGATTAAAAGACGTTTCAGTAATTTCACTTAATGCAGCCTGAAGCCCTTCCTGACTAATATTGGCATCTGTTGTAACGAATGCAAGCATTGTTGCCATATTAGGGTGAATCATTCCAGACCCTTTGGCTGTTCCGCCCATTGTTACGGTTTTACCATTTATTTCAGCCGTATAGCATGACGTTTTCATCATTGTATCTGTCGTTAAAATCGCCGTTTGGAAAGCTACAGCATGGTCCTGCTCATTTCCTGGCTTTAATTGTTCAATTCCATGCGTAATCTTTTCCATTGCCAAATTCACACCAATGACACCTGTTGAAGCTACTGCTATGTGATGCTCTTCTATATTAAACTTTTGAGCGACAAGTCTTCTCGTCTCGTATGCATCCTGAAGTCCTTGCTCACCTGTACATGCATTAGCACAACCGCTATTCACAATCACAGCCTGAAGACGACCTTCTTTAGCGATACTATCCTTACTGACTTGAATTGGTGCAGCCTGAAACTGATTCGTTGTAAATACAGCAGCACAGCTGGCTGGAACTTCACTTATGATGATTCCGACATCCTTTTTATCGTTTTTTAACCCCGCTTCAACTCCAGCTGCCGTATATCCTTTTGGTGTTAAAAAGTTACCGCCTTGAACTTCCTTAATATGAATATTAGATACCGCCTGCACAAATGACTCCTCCTTAAATCCCATCCTCAAGATGATTATGGATACATTGGAATAAACGTAAGACCTGTTGTTTCATCAAGTCCAGTCATGATATTTGCATTTTGAACCGCCTGACCGGCAGCTCCCTTCATTAAATTATCAATGACAGATACGATTGTTAATCTGCCTGTTCTTTCATCAAGATGCAAGCCAATATCACAGAAATTAGAGCCGCACACCTCTTTAACAGACGGATAATGTCCTTCAGGAAGTACACGAACAAATGGATCGTCCTGATAATGCTCTTCATAGATTTTATATATTTCAGACAATGTTATGTCTTTTTGTACCTGTACATAAATCGTTGCCATGATTCCACGTGAAATTGGCAATAAATGTGTAGAAAATGTAATTGGTTTAATTTGATTATTCCATGCTAAAAGCTGCTGCTCAATTTCAGGAATATGCTGATGTTCATTCACTTTATAAATTTTAAAATTTTCGCTCATCTCAGCATGCATAGTGGTTCTACTCGGTTTTCTACCCGCGCCTGACGTTCCTGATTTAGCATCAATGATGATTGATGCTGGGTCGACCAGCTTTTCTTTTACAATCGGTCCTAAGCCGAGTAGTGAAGCTGTTGAATAACAGCCTGGATTTGAAATCCATTCCGCATCAGCTACCTTCTCCCGGCTCCATTCTGTCAGCCCGTAAACAGCCTTATCAATTATATGCTGTGGTGCTGCTTCATGTTTATACCAATGGGTGTATTCATCCGTATTTTTCAATCGTAAATCTCCAGATAAATCAATTAATTTGATATTGTACTCGGCAAATTGAGCGGCAAGCTGTCCTGACACACCAGATGGCGTAGCTAAAAATACTAGATCAGATTTCTCTGCTATTTCTTCCGGATTAATTATTTCAAGAACTTTATCATTAATATTGAAAAGATGTGGATATTCCTTCCAAATTGGGACTTCGCCTTTTGTCGAGTGGATGGATTGTATCTGAAAAACGGGATGTGAATGCAATATTCGCAACAGCTCAATGCCTCCATATCCTGTTGTTCCAATAACTGCAACTTTCATTTCCTTCCACCTCCGAATAGAATGACAATGAATATTTAATCATTAAATTTAATATTTATAAGATATGTTTCTATCATTATAAAACATACTCTAAAAATTGCAAACACTTTTTTCTAAAATACTATTTTGCACCGGATGACTTTCTACTATAATGATAGTATAATTTATTAATAGGCATTTTTTTATAAGCTATGTAACATGATTAGAATAAAGAATAACTAACGTTATTTTCAATTGAAAATTGTTATCATTTAGGTGCTAATAAAGAACTAACTTCTGATGCAATCTATATAATATGAGAAATAAAGGTGGTACTACTATGCAGCCATTAGCACGATTACATTTGTCTGAGGAACTTACACAATTATTACAATCTGTTCATCATATACGTAAAATTAGCAAGGGTACCTTTTTATATCAGGAAGGACAAGACGCTGCAGAACTATTTATTATCCAGAGCGGTAAAGTTCAAATCAGTAAAATGACTCAAGAAGGTCAGGAGCTTACCTTACGGATGTGTTCTGTTGGAGAAATTATCGGGGAATTAACGATGTTTTATTCATCGTCGAAATACATGCTCAATGCAAAGGTAGTTGAAAGCGGTGAGGTCGCAGTCATCTATAAAGATGAACTGGAAAAAAGACTGGAGCTGGATAATGGGCTGGCCATTGAATTTATGAGATGGATGAGCCATCAAAATCGAAAAACCATTACAAAGTTCCGTGATTTAATATTGAATGGAAAGAAAGGTGCCTTATATTCAACATTAATTCGGCTATCTAACAGTTATGGCAAAATATCAAATTCAGGTATTGTCATTGATTTACCGATCACGAACCAAGAGCTTGCGAATTTTTGCGGTACTTCCCGAGAAGTTGTGAACCGTATGCTTAGTGAGTTAAGAAAAAATCAAATCATATCTGTTGATAAAGGAATTATCACGTTACATGATATAGACTATCTAAAAACAGAAATTCATTGTGAAAATTGCCCAGTCGATATTTGTAATATTCATTAGAATGAAAAAAGCCAAAAACTGCTAAATTAGTTTTTGGCTTTTATTTTCTTTAAAGATCAAGGACTTTTTACTCTTATCAGATTTTCTAAAAAACATTGTAAAGGACCATACTAAAAAGAAAGTAAATAAAAGCATCAAATGCATTCTCGTTAGTAATGACATATTCTCAATCAAATCAGTATTTGGATGAAATGATATAAAGCTGATCCCCCAGTAGATCATGTCAAGTAAATCATTTCCCACCCCACTTATTATTAAAGTAGCAGCTCCAGATACTAAACTTAACCACAATAATGCTCTTACAGCAATGAACAGAACCATGCCAATTCCTTCAACTATTTTATTTCCATTATATAGTACCGAGTAATCACATTTCCATAAACGCCCCATCATGACAGTTATTAACACGGTATATGGATAAATAACCCATACGATCATTTTAAACATTTCCATCTATTACACCCCTGTCCCCTCTATATCATGAACATAACCCCTTACTATCATGATAAGATAAATGGACAGTTGGCGCTGTGACATAAGTCGCTAATTTTACTTTTTTCGACACATTTATAATAAAAATTTAACGATAAACATTCTTCACGCTTCATTATGTATTCAGCTGTGCTGTTAAGTAATCAACCAGCCACTCCACTGCTATTTGTTCATTTCGATGAAATGATTTGTAATGGAAGCCTTCTGGTGCATTCTCCTCGTAAAGCACTAATTGAATATTGGTTAATTGCCTAAGCAATTTCATATCCTCTTGATTACGAATAAACACAACCTTTGGATAACCTTCATACTTATGCCCCTCGATTATCATAAAATCAGGTTGAAAACCTGACATGAATTCTAGCTTTTCCCCTAAAGACCATTCAACTTGTTCACTCTGCAGAATTATTCTTCCACCACCTTCAACCAGGGAAGCCTGAGCACCTGCAGATACATGGCGAGCTGAGTCCGAATCCTCAACAATATCCGGCTTCCCACCATGACCATGATGCTTTATCGTAACAGTACGGAATCCCTTTCGCTTCAGTTCTAATAAGAGACTTTGTAAAAAGGTTGTTTTTCCGCTGTTATGGTATCCTACTATTTGAAAGACAAATGGTCTTACCAAGGCCACTCGCTCCCAATAGTATCTTCTAGTAGTAGGACATCTACTTCTTCTCCTGACTGAAATCCTCTAGTTCCTCCAGGTAAAATAATAAACGAATTTGCATTAGCCAAACTCATAACAATATTTGATTTATCCATCCCGCTTGGTTCAACCGCTAGGTGTCCATCCTGTACAAATAAATAGCTTCTGACGAAACGGGCAAAAGGATTCGCTTTTGGAAAATCAGCCTGCAAAATCGCCTTTTCTTTTCGCAGATGTGGTTTATCTGAAAATAGCAGCGTTCGAATGATAGGCCTTGTAAATAATTCAAAACCAACATAGCAGGCAGAAGGATTTCCAGATAAACCGAATAAGAGCTTTCCATTTACCTGTGCTACCGTTGTGACGCTTCCCGGCCGCATAGCGACTTTATTAAATAAGACCTCAGCACCCAGCTTTTGATAAATATCCGGCAAAAGGTCAAAATCACCAACGGATACACCGCCTGTTGTAATGAGCATATCGACGTGAGGAATACAATTCGAAATAGCTTCATAACAGGTTTCCAAATCATCAGGTAGATTTCCCATAAATTGGACTTCAGCACCGGCACGTTCAATTTGTGCCATAATCATATGTGAATTACTGTTACGGATTTTTCCCGGTGCAAGCGGCTCTCCGACCTCAAGCAGCTCTGTGCCTGTAGCAAAAAGTCCGACAACCGGTTTTTTGGCTACAGGTACCTGCGCATAACCAAACGTTGCCAGCATAGCCTGTATACCAGGATTAATGAACGTGCCTTTTGTAACAAGCACGTCGCCTTCTTTTGCATCTTCCCCGCAAAAGGAAACATTATCACCACTTTTATAGGACCGTTTGATCGACATATATTGTTTTCCGTTACGCTCACTTGTTTTCGCCAATTCAAGCATAACAACCGCATCACTTCCTTCAGGCATTTGAGCCCCTGTCATGATCCTTATTACCTGAAAAGGTCCCAGTGTTTTATTGCTGACAACGCCTGCCCCAATATGGTCAATTACCTCAAATTCAACCGGATTTGATAAGGATGCTGCTTGCGTATCAATTGATCTGATTGCAAAACCATCATAGGGTGCTTTGTCAAATGGAGGTACATTATTTGTTGCTACTAGCTCCTCAGATAAATAGCGACCGTAGCTTTCATTTATCGATACACGCTCAACCGTACCTGCCTGCTTATATTCCATTATTCTATTTACTGCTTCACCGACTCCAATCGGTATACGTTTTTCTAACATCTTACCACTCCCGTTTTTAACAAGTATTCCTAATCATATTATGTTAAATCAATTTCGCTGGCAAAAATTATAACCAATGGAGAATCTTTTTTATCCTCCGCGATAATTACTCCAATATACCCTAATCCTATCAGAAATGTAATGAACTTCGTCACGTCTATAAAAAAAGACTGTTTTGATCAAAACTTTCTTAACTGTGATACATGTCACCTTATTACATAATGATTTCATATATGCTTACTATATCATCAATTACCAAAAGAATTTTAGGAGGAATTTTATATGACTACTATTCCATTTTCAAATACAAGCTTAGTAAGAGACATCGTGAACGAGGTTCCAAAAACAAGTGATGTGTTTAAAAAGTACCGCATTGACTTTTGCTGTGGAGGAAATACACCTATAAGCACAGCAGCCGCTGAACTAAACGTGAATCTTGATGAATTAATGGAAGAACTTGCGATTGTTTATAGTAAATCAGAGCAAAGTGATAATATGGAGGTCTGGACTAACAGCTCCTCTGAAGAAATTATTAAACATGTAATCGAGCACTATCACAATCCTCTAAGAGAAGAACTTGCAGCACTTAGCCCTTATGTAACAAAGGTTGCAAAGGTTCATGGTGATAACCACCCTGAGCTTTTGAAAGTATACGAGCTATTTTATGAGTTAAAAAAGGAATTGCTTGAACATACAGCAAAGGAAGAAGCATCAAGCTTCCCGCTTCTATTGGCCTTAGATAAGAATGAAGTTGAAAATAGAGAAGAAGCGATTGACGAAATCCGCAAGCTCGAAAGCGAGCATGACCATGCTGGTACTATTTTAAGAGAGCTTCGCAGCATTACGGCAGACTTTACACCGCCAGTTGATGCATGCGGAACATACCGATTAGTTTATAGCCGTCTTGAAATGTTAGAATCACATACATTTATGCATGTACACTTAGAAAATAATATTCTATTTCCACGATATATTTAATGGAACAAAAAAAACCAGCAAAATCGCATTGCTGGTTTTTTTGTTTGCACCTGCTCATTCTTCTGAACTCGTTCAAAAGGTGAATAAAAAACTCCTGTGCTCAAGAGTTTTTTATCCACCGATATAGGACATTTCGATTTTTTTACGATTAGCAGCCGTTTCAGCGGTTCTTTCATCAGAGTAACGGTCATTGCGGCCATTCCATATCTTAATTACTCTATTTGCAATTTCCTCATCACTAACACCGGTTCTCATAAAATCACGGATATCATGACCATTTCCATTAAAAAGGCAGGTGAAGATCTGTCCGTTAGCAGAAAGTCTGGAACGTGTACAGCTGGAGCAGAATGATTCTGAAACAGATGTAATAAAACCAACTTCAACATGATTATCAACATATCTGTACCGTTTTGCCACTTCTCCATAATAATCAGGATCAACTGGCTCTAATTGAAAATGTTCCTGTAATAGATGAAAAATCTCTTTCTTTGTAACAACTTCATCCATTTTCCAACCATTGGTGCTGCCAACATCCATATACTCAATATACCGCAATTGATATCCATTATCCTTACAGAATTGAGCCATTGGAATAATTTCCGTATCGTTTAAGCCTTTTTTAACGACCATATTTATTTTGATTCCAAGACCTGCTTTTTTTGCGGCATTTATGCCATCAAGAACAGGCTGAGTACCTACATTACGGCCATTAATTTGTCCAAAAAGCTCATCATTTAACGAGTCTAAGCTGATGTTCACTCGTTGTAAGCCTGCATCCCTCAACTCTTGAGCATATTTAGGCAATAGAACTCCATTTGTTGTTAATGCGATATCCTTTAATTCTTTTATAGAAGATAATTTCCTTACAAGAAGTGGAAGTTCTTTTCGCAATAAAGGCTCCCCGCCTGTTAAACGGATTTTTTCGACGCCAAGATTTACAAAAATGCGCGCAAGTCTTTCAATTTCTTCATATGTGAGCAGCTCGCTTTTTGGCAAAAAAGCAAAGTCAGGACCAAAGAGTTCAGCGGGCATACAGTATTGGCAGCGGAAATTACACCGGTCAATTACAGATATTCGAAGATCTCTTAATGGCCGATTAAATGTATCCTTTACCATTTGTTTCGTCATTTATTGTCAACTCCTTTTAAGAGTCCTTAACCATATTCTTATAGTGCAAACCATTGTTCAGGATTTCATTATCTCATATTTTGAACAAAGTTTATATTAATTAAGTATTTTGAACATACTATTCTAATTTGAACATAAAAATCCCTTATTGTTAAGTTATATTCTTACGGTACATAATCTTGTCAATTTTAACAGAAAAAGTTATATTAAACGACTCTCCTGCTTTCGAAGTGCTTGGGGTATATATACACAGTATGGTTCACTTTCCAAATAATCACCTGTCATGGCATAGGCACGGGATCTGGAACCTCCGCAAACATTTCTAAATTCACATTGACCGCATTTTCCTTTATATTTATCCGGATTTCTGAGGTCCTGAAGAACGGGAGAGTTTCGATAGATATCACCGAGTGACTGCTCACGTACATTCCCTACCTTTATTGGCAATAAACCACTTGGGTATACATCACCTATATGAGAAATAAAAATAAATCCATTGCCGTCATTTACTCCCTTTGGGGCTCTTCCTAACCCGTCGATAGAGCCTGTCAGCCCCTTCTCTGTTAATGCATCCAAATATTGAATTTGTGACTGCTGCTCTTTCATTTCTCTTCTTTTCTGTTGAATAACTACCCTGCGATAATGCTGACCCGCCGTTGTCTTAATATCAAATGATACTCTCTTACTTAATTGATAGAGCCAAGTAAACACTTTTTCATGTTCTACTGGCGTAATCATATCCTTTTCTAATCCTCTACCAGTGGGGACAAGGAAAAATACACTCCATAGAACACACCCAAGCTTTTCTACCAAGTCGGCCATTTCTTCTAAGTAATCCAAATTATAACGGGAAATGGTTGTATTGATTTGAATCGGGATTTCCAACTCATGCAGGTATTGAATCCTTTCCATAGTTAGATCAAATGAACCTGCTGTCCCGCGGAAATGATCATGAATCTCTGCATTATGACCGTCCAAGCTAAATGCCCATCTGGATAATCCTACCTCTTTTGCTTTTTGGATTGCCTCCTTCGTTACATTTGGAGTTGCGCTTGGTGTCATAGAAACACGTACACCCTTTTGAACAGCATATGAAGCAATCTCAAAAACATCCTCACGCATAAGAGGATCACCACCTGTGAACACGAGCATTGGATTATTCATTTCATATATTTGGTCAATGAGATTTTTCCCCTCTTCAAAGGACAATTCTCTAGGATCTCTTTTCAACTGAGCCTCTGCACGACAATGCAAGCAATGGAGCTGGCAGGCTCTTGTTAATTCCCAAATAACGATAAATGGATCTTTATTAAAATCCCTATTAAACATAAAAAAACCCCTCTTCATTCTAAGGTAACGTAATGTCATATAGACTTATGTAAAAATTATAAAGCACTTCGAAGATCAAGATAGTGAGGTTACTCACATTTCTATGGTGTTTTCTGATTTTAAACAATAAAAAATAACCGGCCATTTCGGTCGGTTACGAGATCATTAGTCCTTCATTTTTTAATCCAATTAGCCTCATCTAATTCCTAAGGCAATTTTTGCATATCGAGACATCATATCTTTGTTCCAAGGCGGATTCCAGACAATATTAACATTTGTAGCGTTGACTTCCGGAATATCCTTTAGTGCTGCTTGTACTTGATCGACAATGACTCCTGCAAGCGGACAGCCCATTGATGTTAAGGTCATATCAACTGTAAGAATTCCATCGTTATCCATTTTTAAATCATATACCAACCCTAAGTTAACGATATCCATCCCGATTTCAGGATCTTCTACCAGCTCTAAAGCCCCCATAATACTATCTTTTAATTCTTGTTCCATATATGTCACTCCCAGTTTGTTTATTCTATCTTTCTTATCGTAACAGAAAAGGAGAAAAAGCTTAAACTTTCCGCCTTTGGTATCACTAAAGATTACGAAAGATATGTTTCAAACCATTCTACCGTTTTTAGTACTCCTTCTCTACTTACCTTATGTCCTGACTTCTCATCAATAATAAAATGTAATTTTTTGGGTTTTTCTTCATAAAGAGGTTTAATTTTTTCGTAAAAGTCATAAGTATAAGTAAATGGCACAATTGGATCCTGTTTTCCATGCCAAAATAATAGCGGACGTTGATTGAGCTTTTCTGGCTGTCTGCTTAAATCAAGCTCTTTTAATTTCTCAAGCAGCGCTTGTATTTCTTCCTCCTTTAACGGAAGCTTTATACCACGTTTTTTTATTTCACTTATTTGTAAAAGTGCATATTTTTCATAATAAGGCATGCCCATTAAGCTGACAGCTGCCTTAATCCATTTATATCTTGTTAACGAACCTAGGGTGACAATCCCCCCCATTGAGGTACCCACAAGACCAATCCTATCCATATCAATTAAATTGTTTTCTAGATAGTATTGACGTAATAGATCTAATTCATCTATTGATTGAAGAACGATATCCCAAAAATGGATTGTAAGCTTTTCCTTACTAATATTTCCTTGACGTTCTCCATGATACATCGCTTCCGGCATCACAACACGAAAACCCTTTTCAGCTAATAAATAGGCGTAATGTAAATTATTCTCTTTTGCACTCGTAAATCCATGCATAAACATCACGAAAGGCAGCCTGTCGTCAAACAGACTTTTTTTTGCCAAATGTAATACAGGAATACCACGTACAGCCTTATTTTCAATTAAAATCACAATAAAATCCTCCAATCGAGAAAGAAAAGCACAAACACAAAGCTTAAAGATATAGTAACAAACTAAAAGCTAATATGATAATAGAAAGCTTATATGATTCAAGTCTAACATGTGGACTTTTTTTTTCAAAAAGGATTACACTATCTAAAAGGGTGATTACATACTATTTTGAACATAAGGAAGGGGAAATAGAATGGCTGACAAACATCTAATAGCGCTTGATTTAGACGGGACTTTATTAAAAGATGATAAAACCATTTCTCATAAAACAAAGCAGGTAATAAAGAAGGCACGTGAAGAGGGACATGTTGTTATGATTGCAACGGGAAGACCGTTTCGTTCATCCGAAATGTACTATCAAGAGCTTGAATTAGATTCCCCGATTGTTAATTTCAATGGTGCCTTTATTCACCATCCGAAGGATTCTAATTGGGGTATTTACCATACCCCGCTTGATATGTCTGTTGCAAAGGATATTGTGGAGACATGCATTTCCTATGATTTTTACAATATTATTGCTGAAGTCATTGATGATATCTACTTTCATTATCATGATGAGAAGCTACTTGAATTATTCAGTTTTGGTAATCCCACTATTACTACAGGTGATTTACGCAAATTTCTAACTACATCACCGACAAGCATGTTAATTCATTCAACGGAAGATCAGGTTAAGCTGATCCGCCAGCGGTTAAATGAAGTGCACGCAGAGGTAATCGAGCATCGCAGCTGGGGTGCACCGTTTCCAGTCATAGAAATTATTAAAAACGGCCTGCATAAAGCGATAGGCTTGAAACGAGCTTCGGAATATTATCATATCCCGCCGGAACGAATTATTGCTTTCGGTGATGAGGACAACGATTTAGAGATGCTTGATTATGCAGGCTATGGGGTAGCAATGGGAAATGCGATTGCTGAACTCAAAACGGTGGCAAATGAAGTTACTTTAACAAACGAAGAGGATGGGGTTGGCCACTACTTAAATGATTTATTGAATCTAAAAGTGATTTAAAAGCGATTACTTTCCGATGTTACATTAATAATCCTCTCAGGAATTGAACATACTATGAATGAGGCTTTTATGAGCTTCAAACTCTTTTTTGGAGGGGATTCGCATGGGTAAACGTAACAAATCTAAACGTTTTGTACAGCACGGTGTAGACTCTGTATCTAAACACGCTGAACGTATCCCTTATCACATGACGTATGCTGAGGCTGAGGCGTACAAAATGGCTAATGTGAAAGAATCTTCACTTGGAGGAGGACTTTAGACGATGGCTAACAGACTGTTCCAAGATGCGCGTAAATTTGTTAATTTAGCGAAAAATTCCAGCCCGGAAGAACAGACAGTGGCAATCGAAAAGGCTAAAAATGCTCTATCTTCTGCTTATGCCAATACAAGCATGGCTGAAAAAGAGCAGCTCCAAGAACTACAAAAAGAGTTAGATGCGCTACATTAATATGTACGCTTCGATTAAACAAAGCTGACAAAATTGTCAGCTTTGTTTAATCTTTATTTTTTTCGAGAACAACAGGGACTTGATCACAGATCTCTTTTGATCTATTTTTCTCATATAAATTCAAGATTAAGGCGCCATTCTCTGGTACAGGTTTGTTTGGAACACTAATTGCTAGTTTAAAGGATGTCCAGTACAGATTATTAACTCTTACTTTTGTCTCCGGTATCAAGATACGGTGACCGTCCTCCACACTATAATAAAAGACTCCTTTGTTCACCATACAGCTGCCCGTTATCGTATACTGTCCATCTTTCTCAGTGATGACAATATCCTTAAATTTATGATTTTCACTATTACCCTCAGCGGAAGCAGAATGGCGAAACGGCCCCCCTATTTCAACAGCTGCATCTCCTGCATGAAAAAACAATAAGAAAAAAAGTAAAATGACTTTATTCATAAAGCCAACCTCCTGTAACATTTACTCGGATACGTGTAAGAAACGTATTATGGCTATTATGCCCAAATTTATCTTTTCACGCTTATTTTGTTTTTTCTCTCATTTAATTGTACTTTTATAGAAATTCATTAAATGGTACACTTAGTAACGAAATACTGTTTACAGAATAAATGTTTAATAAGGCATATTAGTAATTTAATGGAAAGCAGGTGATTCCAATGCCGGTTAAAATTTTAGCTGACAGCGCGAGTGACTTACCCCTACATTTTTATAAAGACAACCATGTTACATTATTTCCGTTAAAGGTTCATTTGCATGACCAAGAGTATGAAGACTTACTAACCATTGAACCTCAAACCATTTATAATGCCATTCGGAATGGTCAAGTTCCAAAAACATCTCAGGTTTCTCCGCTTCTATTTGAAGAAACATTTACAGAAATGGCTAAAAATAACGAGGAGGGTATTTATATTGCTTTTTCCTCACAGTTATCAGGTACATACCAAACAGCGGTTATGATTCGAGATCAAGTCAAAGAAACATATCCTGACTTTAAGTTAAAGATTATTGATACAAAATGTGCTTCCCTTGGTCAAGGATTGGTTGTAATGGAGGCAGCAAGTTTAGCTAACGACAATGCTTCTTATGACGAAATTGTTCAAAGAGCTGAGTTCCTAGCCACACATATGGAGCATTTATTTACAGTCAATGATCTAGATTATTTAGCAAAAGGCGGCCGTGTTTCAAAAGCATCAGCCTTTTTAGGCGGCCTGTTAAATATTAAACCGCTATTAAATGTTGAAGACGGAAAGCTTGTTCCAATAGAAAAAATTCGCGGGCAAAAGAAACTTTTACGCCGCATTATTGAAGTAATGGCTGAGCGTGGAGCAAGCTTTGAACAGCAGACAATCGGAATCAGTCAAGCGGATGCTATGGATACAGCATTGGAAATGAAAAAATTAATTGAAGAAGAGCTACATGCAAAAGAGGTCATTATCACAGATATCGGTGCAGTTATTGGTTCTCATACCGGATTTGGTACGATTGCCATTTTTTTCTTAAACAAACTGCCTGAAGAATAAAAGGTTTGGAAATAAATCTCTCACATACTCCTTTTCGTCATAGCCAAGACTAATGTTGAAGCTAATGATGGAAAGGAGTTTTTTATAATGCCGCATACTTCTGATAATGACAAAAAAGCAAAGGACAACAATGCCCTTCGCCATGAAAAAAATATGATGCGTGAGAAAAACCGTAAAGCAGGTAAAAATCAATACTCAAAGAAAACGGATCATTTATAGAAACGCGGAAGGCGCCCTTTCATCGGCGACAAGCATAAGACGAGCCGGCATGAAGGTTGTTTATTAACCTTCTTGTCGGATTGGCTGTAGACCAAAGAGCCGATGGCGCCTGGAGCTAGACAGCATCAAATAAAGGGCGGTTATATTCCGCCCTACTCATCTCTCTTTATATATGTCCAGCCTTCCTCTTGATAAATTTTTCCTTCCTTCATTAATCGTCCCAATGCTCGTTTAAATGCCGCTTTACTTAATTGGAATTTGTTTTGGATTTCTTCCGGCATACTTTTATCCCAATAAGGCATTGCACCATTTCGTTCGGCTAAAACAGAAAGGATTTTTTCGGAATCTACATCAAGTGCTTCTTCCTTTCTGGGCAATAGTGATACATTAATCGTACCGTCTTCCTTGACATCAATGACTCTTCCTTCAACTTTTTCACCGAGACGCGGCTCTACTTTACGTTGTGATTCATGAATAAAGCCTTTATAGCCTTCTGCTGTAAAAATCCAGCTTCCTACCTTAGCCGTCCTGTATATATAACCATGAATACTTTTATTGTAATCTTCCCTTGTGGCTTTAATCGAGTTTTCCTCGATGATTGGATCCGTAGCCAGCTTCACATAAATGCGGTTGTTTCGATTCACCCTTAAAGTAATATAAAGTAAATCACCAGTCTGCGGCCAGACACTTCTATGAACAGGCAAATCCTCTTCCCCGAGGAGCATATCCTTCTGTATCCCGATATTTAAGAAAACACCAAGCCCTGATTTTACATCACTCACTTCTGCCCAATCATATGTTCCAACCGTAATTTTCGGTATGGACGTTGTTGCTGCAATCCTCCCTTGGGAGTCTGTATATAAAAAGACCTCAATGGTTGCTTCCAGTTCCAATTCCTGCTGGGTTTCGTTTTTATGTAAAAGAACATCCTCTGTTCCATCTGTCAAAAAGTAACCGAACTCTGTTTTTCTTGCTACCTCTAATTGTATAACCTGACCAATGCTTTCATTTATTGACAAGAGATTTTTCCTCCTATATAAAAAAATTGATTTCACGAGCTATTTTCCTAAAGTTGTATCAACTGATATATTTTACTATAATTAAAATGTAAAGGGAAACTTCTTTCCGTAACAGATATATTTAATAAGATATTCTGTTGGTACGAAATACTGTTTTTATGGGAGGTACTTATGGCTAAAGATAGTTCATTTGATATTGTGTCGGATGTAGATTTCGCAGAGGTACAAAACGCTATTCAAATAGCGATGAAAGAAATCCAAACACGTTACGACTTTAAAGGAAGCAAAAGTGATATTTCTCTAGATAAAGAAGAGCTGGTACTTATTTCAGATGATGAATACAAATTAGACCAGGTTAAGGATGTTCTTTTCAGTAAATTATTCAAACGTGGTGTTCCCGTTAAAAATCTTGATTACGGCAAAATTGAAAAAGCAAGCGGGGGTACAGTTAGACAACGTGCAAAGCTAGTTCAGGGTATTGATAAAGAAAATGCAAAGAAAATTAATACCATCATTAAAAACAGCGGGCTTAAGGTCAAAAGCCAGATTCAGGATGACCAAATCCGTGTGACGGCAAAAAGCCGTGATGACCTGCAAAAAATTATTCAAGCGGTCAAAGAGGCAGATTTAACTATTGATGTACAATTTGTCAATTATCGATAAGTCAAAGAGGATGGTCCTACCGTCCTCTTTTTTTATATGGTTCAATAAATATTCTCCACTGTTTTCTATCATACTAACTTAATAGTAAATGAATAGATATCACGATCTAGGAGGTCAAATTTATGAATCAAAAAAAGAAAGTATTTCCTCCACAGCATCAAAATAGGCAGCCAGGAATAGAAGCTGAAATGAACCCAAAGCCCATTTCAATTGATCCTGAATATAAAGGATCAGGCAAATTATCCAATAAAGTTGCAATTATTACTGGTGGCGACAGCGGAATTGGAAAATCTGTTGCGATTTACTTTGCTAAAGAAGGTGCTGATGTTGTCATCGTTTATTTAGACGAGACTCAAGATGCAGAAGAAACAAAAACGCTTATTGAAGCTGAAAATAAAACATGCCTCTTGCTAGCCGGGGATGTGGGTGAAGAATCCTTCTGCCAGGAAGTGATAAAGAAAACCATTAATCAATTTGGAAAAATTGATATTCTTGTCAATAATGCTGCAGAACAACATCCACAGAAAGGTCTGCAGGATATCAGTGCGCAGCAATTAGAAAGGACATTTAAAACCAATATTTACTCATTCTTTTTCCTGACAAAAGCTGCTTTGCCCCATCTAAAAAAAGGAAGCTCTATTATCAATACTGCGTCTATTACAGCCTATAAAGGGAATAAACAGCTGCTTGATTATTCTGCAGCAAAAGGAGCAGTCGTAAGCTTTACAAGATCTTTAGCACAATCACTTGCACCTCAGGGAATACGTGTAAATGGAATCGCTCCAGGTCCTATCTGGACACCGTTAATCCCCTCCACCTTCCCAGAGGATCAAGTAGAAGTGTTTGGAAGCGATACGCCGCTAGGCCGAGCCGGTCAGCCTTTTGAACTCGCCCCTGGCTATGTTTATCTTGCCAGTCATGATTCCTCCTATGTCAGCGGGCAGATTATTCATATCAACGGTGGCACGATCGTTAACGGATAAGAGACAAACACTAAAAAAAGCGAAGTCATTGACTTCGCTTTTTTTATATTGACTGTTTACGGGATCTTTTTATGACAAGGCCAAGGAAAATGAAAAATGCCACCAACACGGCCCCAAGTGCAACAAAATAGGAATAATTGATACCTGATTTATCTCGTAAGAGATATATTTCAGACTCGTCACGGTCAATCGTGATACGATATTGATTGTCATCACTTTTGACTAAATCATTGTTTAACATACCCCTTAATTCCTTGTCAGCTGCAAGCTCCTCAGCGGTAAGAGTAACGGTTTGTGTTTTTGTTGTATTGTTAACAGCGATGACAGTCGTCTCTTCATTATAATCACGTTTGTATACAGTCATCCCATCCTTCTCGTATAATACATCCAATGTTCCTCTAGTTAATGAAGGCAGATCTGAGCGCAGATTTCCTATCTGTTTAATATAATCGACAATTTCTAGATCGGTACGGAAATTCATTTGCTTACGGTTATCGGGCTCATCCCCGCCATTCAATGCAATTTCACTTCCATAATAGACGAATGGAATACCTGGTGTTGTATAGAGGAACGTTAATGCCTGCTTCCAGCGTGGACCCGGATGTTCATTTTTCTCGACAGTATTGCTTGTAAAGCGTTCAGTAAATTGATTATCCATAAATGTTCCAATTAAATCTGCTTCTGGATACATTGTTTCATTTTGTGCATACCTGGCAAAAAGAGGTGAGAACGACTGATTCGGCTGAGAAAATACCTCTCTTAATTCAGAGGCCAATTGATAGTCTGTAATTCCATCCCCGCCGTTCTCCATAAATGATACCAGCTGCTCTTCATCTGCATCTTTCGCTTCTCCAAGCAAATAGAAGTCCTCTTTCACTGCTTTCACTTCTTTTATAAACCTATTCAAAAAATCAGCAGATGAATCTTCTGTTAACTGCAGCTGATAACCATCAACATTCGTTTCTTCAATCCACCATTTTGCGGCATCAATTATATAGTTTTTGACCTCTTCATTATCCTGATTTAATAACGGCAGTTCTTTTTGTTGATCTTGGTCTGATTTGAACCAATCCTTTTTCTCTCCGTCCTTTAACCAAGCATGATTAGGACCTACATGGTTCACTTCAAATTCAAGAATGACTTTCATATCCCGCTTATGCGCTTCCTTTACCAGTTTCTTGAATAGATCAATCGAACCAAAATGCTCGTCTGTTTTGTGAAAGTCGTTGACCCAATATCCATGATATCCTCCGGCTGTATTATCAAAGACAGGTGTAAGCGATACAGCAGTAAATCCCATATCCTTTATGTAATCTAATTGGTCAATCACACCTTGAAAATCACCGCCATGGTAACTGTTTGGATTATTTATCTCAACATCCTCATCATTGCTCTGATCTCCATTATTAAAGCGGTCAATCATGATTAAATAAACGCTTTCATCCTGCCATTTACGATTATCTTTTTCAACAGCATCTGCCGGCAGGACGTATAAAAAAAATAATGAGATGATCATGAGCATCGAAACCCATTTTTTCATCTTACATTCTCCCCCTTAACTATCATAAAAAAGCTTTTTCCTTGCTCTATTAAGATTATCCTTTAGGCTGTACGACCGTCAACGAAAAACAATATTATTTTGAAAAATTTCAACTATTCACCCTAATCTATATCATAATAAACCGAATGATAGCGTAAATTTTAGTTCATAACGGGAAACCTATTAAAAATATCATGATGAAGGGAGGGTATTTCGATGATTGAACGAGCTTCTATTTTTCACCGTCCAACCGATCAATTTGCCTATCCTTTCCATAAAGACCTGCTGCATTTAAGAATTCAAACGAAGAAAGGGAATGTAGCTGCCATTGAGCTGATATATGGAGATCAGTATGAATGGAAAGATAATAGATGGGTTACAAGGACCACCCCATTAGCTCGTATCGGAACAGATGCCTTATTTGATTACTGGCAGGCTGAGGTTTCACCTCCCTACCAGCGATTACGTTATGGATTCCTTGTACATGGAGACACTGAAAGCATTATCTATACTGAAAAAGGCTATTTCACTGAGCCACCACAGGATCCTAACCAATATTTCTGTTTCCCTTATTTACATACGAATGAGGTGTTCCGTTCACCTGATTGGGTTCGTAACACGATTTGGTACCAGATATTCCCCGAACGCTTTGCAAATGGAGACAATAGTCTGAATCCAACAGAAACAAAACCATGGGGGAGTGAGGAACCATCTGCTGCAAATTTTTTTGGCGGTGACTTTTTAGGTATTATTCAAAAGCTCGATTACCTAAAGGATTTAGGAATAAACGGAATTTATTTAACTCCTATCTTTAAAGCGCACTCCAATCATAAGTATGACACGATTGACTATTTCGAAATTGATCCGCAATTCGGTGATAAACAAACCTTTAAACTACTCGTTGATACATGCCATGAGAAAGGAATTCGTGTTATGCTTGATGCTGTATTCAATCACAGCGGTTTTTATTTTCCACCTTTTCAGGATGTATGGCAGAACGGGGAAAAGTCTCCTTATAAAAATTGGTTCCATACAAGCCAGTTTCCTTTAAAAGGCGGTGCGAGACCGAACTATGCCACTTTTTCCTTTGTTGAAACAATGCCGAAGCTAAATACCCAAAATGAAGAGACAAAAAACTACCTGCTTGATGTAGGGCGCTACTGGGTTAAAGAGTTTGATATTGACGGCTGGCGGCTTGATGTAGCCAATGAAATCGATCATGCATTTTGGCGTGAATTTCGACAGGCAGTTAAATCCATCAAACCAGATCTCTATATTCTTGGTGAAATTTGGCATGACAGTATTGCTTGGCTTAGAGGTGATCAATTTGATTCAATTATGAATTATCCATTTTTAACAAAAACCGTTCACTTTTTTGCAAAGGGAATGCTTTCTGCTAATGAATTTAGAGAACAAATGACAACAGTTATAATGCAGTATCCTGACACAGTGAACGAAGCCCTATTCAACCTTGTCGGAAGTCACGATACACCAAGAATACTAACCGAATGTGACGGAAACATTGAAAAGGCAAAGCTAATTTATACATTCCTCCTTACATTTATTGGTACGCCCTGTATTTACTACGGAGATGAAGTTGGCTTAACAGGAGGAATGGATCCCGGTTGCCGCCGCTGTATGATATGGGATGAAAAGCAGCAAAACCGTGATTTATATACCCATATAATACAGCTGATTCAGCTTAGAAAAACGGAGCCTTTGTTAGCGAATAACGGTACATTCCGCTTTCTCTCAGTTGAAAATGGAATAGCTTATGTAAAAACGAGCAATCGCCGTAAGTGCTTAGTTATACTTAATCCATCATCAGAGGAATTAAAGTTCACACTGCCTTTTTCGTTAAAAGGACAAAAAATAACCGATTTGTTAAAAAATCAAGAATATATGATGGAGTCAGAGGAATTAATTGCGGTTATCAAACCTTTTGATGCAGCAATCCTACAATTTCAGGATAGTGTATCATGAATGAAATATTAGCGTGTCTGGTAAACATTGTATTTTGTATACCAGACACTTCGTAAAAAAATTTACTTAGTCAATAATCTTGATATTATAATCATTAAACCAATGATGTATTTGAACAAGATGTGCTAACAGCTGAGGACCTGTCATCAGTTGGCCAAACCACGGCTCTTTAAAGGATGCCCCTTCTGACTCAACAATCTCCTTCAGTTTCGTCTCATCAAAGAACTCGTATAATACGGTATTCTTGTTTTGCAAAATACCTTCCAGCATGCCTTTTACGATTTTCCGGTATGCAGGATGATGTGTCTTTGGATAAGGACTTTTCTTTCGGTATAATACTTCATCCGGAAGCAGGCCTTCTAATGCTTTACGTAAAATTCCCTTTTCCCGATTCCCAGTCATTTTCATGTCCCACGGTACATTCCACATATATTCTACTAAACGATGGTCAGCAAATGGGACGCGGACCTCAAGACTTGCTCCCATACTCATCCTATCTTTTCGATCAAGTAATGTTGTCATAAAAGAAAGCATATTGATGTAGAACAATTCCCTTCTTCTAGCTTCCTCCATACTTTCTCCATCAAGCAGCGGTGTTTCAGCAGCCATTTCCTTATATTTTTCAAGTGAATATTCCTGAAGCTTTAACTTCCTTTGCCAATCCGTCTTTAATAATCCATGCCTTTCGTTGATTGACCGCATCCAAGGAAAACCTGACCGACTTAAGTCATCTAACCGATGGAACCATGGATATCCTCCAAAAATCTCATCTGCACACTCCCCCGAGAGACTAACGACAAAATCCTTTTTGATTTCACGGCAGAACCAAAGCAATGATGAATCAATATCGGCCATGCCTGGTAAATCACGCACATGTACCGCTTCATGTAAATACTCAGCTAGTTTTTCCTGGGATATCACACAGCTGTGGTGTACCGTGTTAAAGGTATCCGTTATTTTTTTTATAAATGCACCATCTGAATTAGGCTGGAACTCATTTGCTTTGAAGAATTGATCATTGCCTTCGTAATCAATGGAATACGTATGAAGCTGCCCCTTACCTTCCTTCTGATATGCTTTTGCAGCAATAGCTGTAATAGCACTTGAATCAAGACCACCGGAAAGAAATGTACATAAAGGTACATCTGATACTAATTGCCTTGTAACGGCATCTGTGAATAAATAACGGATTTTTTCAACCGTTTCAGCAAATGAATCCTTATGCTCTTCACTTTTCACATTCCAATAACGCCAGGTCTTTAATCCATTTCGTGAAAATGTTAAAGCATGGGCCGGTCTTAACTCCTTTATACCTTTAAAAACACCTGCTCCAGGTGAACGGGAAGGCCCCAATCCAAATACTTCTGCTAAACCCTCCGAGTCGAGCGCTGGCTGTACATCCTCATGTGCCAATACAGCTTTTAACTCTGATCCAAAAATAAACCCTGTTGCAGTTTCATAATAAAACAGTGGTTTTACGCCCAGCCTATCACGACCAATAAATAATAAATCCCGCTCTTTATCCCAAATTGCAAAGGCAAATATCCCATTTAAATACTCTACGCATTTTTCTTTCCATTCTATATAGGCAGCTAACAGAACTTCTGTATCAGAATGACCATTGAAAGAATATCCTTTTAGTAGCAGTTCTTTTCGGATATCCTCTGTGTTGTACAGCTCGCCATTATAACAAATCGTGTATTGATAATTATCTTTTACTTTCACCATCGGCTGTTTACCGCGCTCTGGATCTACAACGACTAATCGCTTATGTCCGAATCCAACATGTTGATCAATCCATAAATTAGTATCATCCGGTCCCCTTTTCGCCAAAGTTTCCGTCATCTTACTAATGGATGCAGTACTATTATGCAAATTTCTCTTATAGTCAACCCATCCTGTTATCCCGCACATTATGCTCACCCTTTCTTTACGGAAACGATCAAATTCGCTGTCGAATTTGTGTCTGGATTTTTACCGAGCTTGCTCGATAAATTACCCTTAAAAAATCCGCGACATCCGCCGGAGGTTTAAACCCCCAATGAATCGGAAAACTTCTTCTGAATGAAGCTAAAGCCATGTTCCCTTTATCTACTCTATGCATAAGCATTCATTTGGTTATTTGTCCCGAAAAACAAAATTTGGGTTTAAAACAAGGTAAATATGTCTACTAATAGAGAAAGAAAATGAAATTCTCCCATGATAAATGGGATTATATACGGAGGTTTTTATACGGAGGTCTTATAAACCATGAATAAACAACAGCGTACAAAACTGATCGAATACCAACAGCGAGCCTTCACAGAAGGAACAATTGAATGTATAAACGACCAATGGGTCTTTTTTGATGAAGAAACAGAAGAAGCGACCCTACTAGATGTCTGGCTTCACGAAGAAATGGAGGTATTCCGTTTAAACCGGTGGCGTAAGGGGATTCTATGTAAAGAAGGCAAAGTTCAAAGAGGCAAAGAAACAATCCATTTAAAGGATCAGGATATCATTCGAATACGAAAAAATTTGGTATTTTCCTTAGAGCGCCTTCTAGAGGAAGTCAATGATGATGCTTTTTATCAATTTATTACGAGCTTAAATACGATGGATTTCTCCATTTATGATTGTATTTATTGCTATAACCAATTGACCTTTCTTAATGAAAGTAAACAAAAAAGCGGCGTGAATTTTATCGTTTTTGATAATGGGGATTCAATTTGTAGTGTTCATCATCATTTTACCTACTTTGAAAAAACGAGTGACCGCTTCGAATTTACATTAAGCACAGGCAAACGAATGGTTATTGAAAAAATCGGTTGAATAAACCAAAATCAACAAAAAAACTGCCCTAACCGGCAGTTTTTTTAAGTTAGTCTTAGAAAATATAAAATCCTAATGGCAGCGATAATCCTAAATAAACCACGACTATAAATGCAATCACGAATATTACCCAAGCCGTTCCAGTCGATTTTCCTTTCGTAGTAGACCCGAGTAGCATTTCAAACAAGCCAATCACAACAATTCCAAGTATGGCCTTAATCCAATGCATCGTACTAATTGCAGACATACTGAAGAGCATCATCACTCCTGTAACAATAATCAATAAATAGAACAATCGTAAAATCATTTGTACAATCTTAAAACCGCGCTGTTTCCCTGCTTTATGTAGACCTATTGCTACAAAAAATAAAATTAATGCTATTAACCATGTTGTAATATGTGCATGTGTCATACTAATAATCCTCCTCCATCAAAATTCGAACCTATCATACCATATAGAAATGGAAAAACCTATTAATATGATATTTATAGACAATTGCTTTACACTTCACCTTTCATTGTAAGGAAAAAACATGGGCGATAAACGCACCTTTCATCACCAATCACATACAATGTAAAAAAAGCTGGGCAAAGAGTACACATTTCTTTATTCCAGTCCAATTATATATATAGAGGGTGTTACAGAATGCCAGCCATCGTAGGCGTTGTTCAAGTCATAGCTGTTGGATCAGGAGCCGTTTTCCATATTGGTGATGTCTATAGAATATCAACCCTTTCCAATGCAAAGACATTTGCTGGTGCAGGTTCCTTTAATACAGGTGATGGTCTCTATGTTCAAAACCATCAAAGTGCAACAAATACTATTGATTCAGACGTTACGGATCAAGGTAACTTCTTCAATGTATAGACAAAGAAAATAAAATCTTTTTGCTCAAACAGATCACAGCTTATTATAGTGAATAAAGTGGTGAATTCCATGAATTTCTATGTTCAACAGTCGATATGCATTCACTTTTTGAAAATTGAAGGGATTACAAACTCCTCTGTACTTCAAATTGGCAGTGCAGGAATTATTAAGCCAGTCTCAAATCTTTATAATACGGGAGGATTTACAGGACCAGCGCCTCAGGCTCCTAGACCAGGAGAACTTTTAGAAACACCTGCAGTACCGCTGACATCGCCAACCGCTTAATCGTTAGTAATGGTCAAAAATTTCCTCTGCTTTCTTAATTTGTAGATTTAGTAGTATTGTGAGGTGGGAAAAATGAGTCAAAATTTGTATCAGGCCATTCAATCTATTCAAGCATATGTATATGCACAGGACAAAACAATACGAAAATTACAAAAAAAGATAGAGATGTTAGAGAAAAAAGTCACAGAATTAAATGACCGTCCTCCTATTCGCGTTGAAAAAATGGAATATAAATTTGACCAATTAAAAGTAGAAACACTAGAAGGTACATTAAATATTGGGTTAAATCCATCTGATTTACAGGGTATTGAGGATTTTTCTGTACCAAGTCAAAATGGGGTACCTAATCCCAAAGAAAGAATGTCTATGTTTACTGAAATTGAAAACTCAGTTCACCGATATTTAGATGAAAACCTTCAGATGATTATGAAAAATACAGGAGAGCAGCTACAATTTCGAGTAGATGACACGTATCGTGACTTTATTCTTCAAGATATTAAAAAGCAGCTTCCATCAAGAATTGAATATTATTTAAACCAGCCTATTCAAAATGGAAGCACACAAGATCAGCATAAAGAATGGATTTTCGAACAAATGAAGAAGGAAATTCATCATGGTGTTTTAACATTCCTTCAACATTTACCAGAAAATATGAAAGGACCAAATCAGAATGAATTTTGAAGTAGTCAACCGTGAGCTCTGTGTTGGCAGTATTCGAATCATAGGCGTATCGAGTTCGTCCCTATTAATGGTTGGTGATGCAAACTCCATTCAGCTTACTTCACTGTTTGATACTCCTGCCGAATCATTGATTATCGGACCGTTCGTACCTTTAACTCCAGGAGGATAATTACCTATGTACCGAACATCAAAAGTAGATTCACTTAAAGTGGACTCATCCGCACTGTCCTCAGTGATTCAAATAGGTGATTCAACATCTATTACTGCTTTTACACGTGCCATTGCCGTTCAAAGACAAAAAGAATTATTTTATTCAAATGAAGGTAATTTTAATTCATTTCCCATTTTTTCTTTTCAACTTCCAATCGAACCAATAGTTGAGCCGATAACTATTGGTTCAACTTCGTTACATCCTCTCATTCAAGTTGGCTCCATTGATATAAGCGGGGTAACCTCCGCAGCTGTTTTGCACATCGGAAGTTCCTGCCAATTTCAAGGGGAATCAAGAACCCTGCATATCAGACAATTGGAACACACGAACGGGAACAGTGAAAACAATGTTGAATAAGCATAGGAGGTGGAAAGGATGCCAGCAATTGTTGGTCCGGTTCAAATATTAAATGTTGGCGGAGGAAATGTTCAATTTGGAGATGCATTAAATATAGCACCCAAAAACAACTCTAAATCGACTTCCGGTTCCGGCGGAGGAAACACAGGTGGATTTATTATGGCCAATAATGGCATTAGTGCAACAAACCATTTTGATACAGATCTAATTGATCAGCCAAATGTAGGAAATAATTAAGCTTATGAAAAACCGGCAGGCATTAAATCGCCCTGCCGGTTTTTTTTATCGTTCTAATTTTAAGATATGGGCTCCATCAAAGAAGAATAAATATCGTTCCTTAATCGGACGCTTATAAATTTGCTCCACGGCTTTTGTGTATAGATCCATTTGGACACGATATCGTTTTTCAAGAATAGGTCTTGCTTCTTCAAAACCGCCTTTATACCTTTCTGTTATACTATCTGTTTTATAATCCACCAGAACGAGTCCATCCTCATCCTCAAACAAACAGTCAATGATTCCTTGTACAAGCACTGGTTCGTCCTCTTCAGTCCAATCCTCATATGCTTCCACAGCCGGAAGAGACAAACTGAAGGGAACCTCGCGCTTGAGAGTTGGTGCAGTGGTCATGCGTTTTCCTAACGGAGACTCAAAAAACGAACAGATTAAATCAGGATCGATCACAGACTTTTGTTCTGCTGTTAAAAGTTCCTTTCTGACCATATCCTCGATAAGCTTTATAATCGTTTCCTGTTCAACAGGCTTGGTAAAATCAATATGCTGCATCACCATATGCATGGCCGTTCCGATTTCGGCCGGTGATAGTGCTTTTTCCTGCATAAAGCGAGGTCTGTTCATTAATGGCTTTTTAAATTTGCGTAATAGCTCTGTACCGCTTGACTCATCTGCTGAATCCTTCTGTCTTTTTATTTCTGAGACCGATTGCTTTGAACGATGGGATGACGCACTTCTATATGGATATTGCCATGATAGCCTTGCTTCAATCTCCTCTTTAAAAGGTGATTCCCTACTTATCACTTCGCCTTGCAAAATTTTCTCAAGCCAGATAGAATCATCAGCAGGTTCATCCTCATCTACTACTGCGGCTTCATCTGCATTGATAACAGCAATCCTCCAACAGGATGGGTGTTCAATCAGTTCCTCAGGGACCAGTCCAGATAGTTTGGCTCCTTCTTCCATCTGCAGCTGACAGTCACGATGTCTAATGAGTGAAGGACCGACCCAGTCAAGATAGCTGACTGCAGAAGCTCGCTCATAATCCTTTAACAGCCAATCAGGGTGTTCAAGTGACTGCTCCCATTTAGAAAGCTTCTTTTGCAAACTTTTCACTGACGAGATTAAAAATAGTCTTTCTTTCGCCCTAGTTAATGCCACATATAGAACACGCATTTCCTCCGCCAGCGTTTCCAGCTTTTTCTTACGTTTGAAGGCTAACTGCGGCAGTGATGGATAAGTAATCCGTTTATCTACATTTACATACCTGGAAGCAAAACCAAATTCTTTATCAAGTAAATAGGATTTTTTTAGATCCATCATGTTAAACTGCCTTCCTAGTCCGGCTACGAATACAACTGGGAACTCAAGACCCTTACTGCTGTGAATGGTCATGATACGCACAACATCCTCTTGTTCACCAAGGGCCCGTGCTGCACCAAGATCATCCCCCCGTTCCTGCATCCTTTCAATAAAACGTAGGAAACGGAATAAGCCTCTAAAGGAAGTGGCTTCATATTGACGGGCACGATCATACAATGCACGTAAATTTGCTTGTCTTTGTTTGCCGCCGGGCAGACCACCGGCAAAATCATAAAAATGTGTGTCACGGTACAGCTGCCAAATTAGTGAGGACAGAGAACCCTGGCGTGCCATTGACCTCCAGCCATCTAGCAGCAGGAGAAATGGTTTAACTTTGTCATAAAGCCTCTCATTATCACCGGTTTGTTTACTTCGGCAAAAGGAGGATAAAGCATCATAAAAGGTCCCATTTTTTTCATGAATGCGGATCTTGGCTAATTCCTCTTCATGAAGACCTACAATCGGTGATCGAAGGACCGCAGCTAACGGGATATCCTGATACGGGTTATCAATCACCTTTAGTAATGACATCATAATCGTAATTTCCGTTGCTTGAAAATAGCCTGTTGAAAGATTCGCATAGACAGGAATCCCCTGCTGTTTACATTCCTCCATAATCTGTGGGGCCCACGTCATTGAGCGGAGCAAAATCACGATATCCTTATACATGACATTTCGACTGCTATTTGTTTTCGGGTTAAAAACTGGGGTTTTTTCAGCAATCATCGTTTTTATTTTCTTTGCCATGACCCTCGCTTCAAGCTGTGATTGTGCCAGTTCTATCTCATCAAGCACCGCTTCATTCTCTTCACTACTGTCATCTTCAGAATCATTTCCCTCTTTTTCAAGGTCAATAAGCAGTAATTCAACTGGATATGAAACATCCTCAGGGTACGAAGCACCCTTTACAAGCTCAGCCGCTTTGTTATATTCGATTTCACCAACGTTAACACCCATTATTTGTTTAAATAAATAATTGGTTCCAGCCAATACTTCATGACGGCTCCGGAAATTCTTTGCCAAATCAATTTTTAATCCAGTGTCATTTCCATCATCAGTGAAACGATTATATTTGCCTAGAAAAAGATTTGGTTCTGCTAGTCGAAAACGGTAAATAGATTGTTTCACGTCGCCTACCATAAAGAGATTTCCTGTTTTCTCATTTTCCTCTGTGACAAGCTGGATAATGGATTCCTGTACTAGGTTCACATCCTGATACTCATCCACTAGTACTTCTTTAAAGTGGTCACGATAGTGGCTGGCTGCTTCAGAAGGAATTAAAATTCCTTCCTTTTTCGCTGCTGAATCAAGCAGTATATCAAGGCAGTAATGCTCTAAATCTGCAAAATCCACTAGCCCTTTCTCCCTCTTTACTGCACTGAAACGCTCAGAGAAGCCTTTTACTAGTCTTGTCAACGTTTCGATTATAGGCTTCATATCCTTCATATCCTGCAGGAAGCTTTCCGGTTTTCGCGAGAAAAACTCCTTCTGCAAATCTTGCAGCTTTTTCTTAGCAGCTTCGCGGAGTTTTTGCGCACGGTCAATCAGCTCTTTATTAAATTCATCTCCGCGGCAGACTTTCGCACGAGAGAAAGACCAGCTTTGCATTACCTGGTGTAGCATGCTCCAAGACTCCTGACAGGCAGTCAGCATCGTATCAACAATAGTCAAATCATCTAAAAAGTTCTCTGCTCTAGGCCCAGGTCCACCTGGCACCTTTGTTAATGCAAGCCCTTTTTCAAGCATGCCTTTAACCCCTTCAAGCTGCAGCTTTATATCAAACATACAGGATTCCATAAATGGCAGTTCATCTATTGATCCATCGGTATCAACCTCATACATTTGGACGATCTTGTGCAAATACTTGTCAGGATCAGGGTTTGCACGGGCAAAGTCATAGAGGTCCCGGATAATATCCATTAACGCTGTATCACTGCGATCATTTGTAAAGCTGTCGACAAGCCGGAAAAAATCTTCATTTTCCGCTTTGCCATATTCCTCTTCAAATAACTCATCGAGAACTTCATCACGTAATAACTGCCCTTCGGTTTCATCGGCAATCCTAAATCCTGGATCAACATCAATCATGTAGTAATATTTTCGAATGACCTCAAGACAAAAGGAATGAATGGTTGATATGGACGCCCGGTTTAACAAGCTTAACTGTTTTCGTAAATGATTGGATGCTGGATCCTCATTGATTGCTTTTTCTAATGCTTCACTAATCCGGTGACGCATTTCAGCTGCTGAAGCATTAGTAAACGTAACGACAAGAAGCTCATCAACGTTAATCGGCGCTTCTTTTGACAGTACTTTCTTGATCATCCTTTCAACTAATACAGCTGTTTTACCGGATCCGGCAGCAGCGGCAACCAAAATGTCCTGTCCACTCGCCATAATGGCCTTCCACTGGTCATCGGTCCATGTTGCACTTTCAGGCTTCGGTGGTATCTTGTCTATTCCCATTCTCTGCTACCTCCTTTCGCATTAGCTCAAGAGCCTCTTCTTTTGAACGAGGTACAAGCATGCGGTAGTGATTATCTTCCATCGATTCATCAAATTGACATACTGATTTATACGAGCAAAAAGTACATGGTGTTTTATCCTTCATTTTATATGGAGAGATATGAACATTCCCTTCCGTAATGCTATTGCCTGTTTTCACATACATATTACGGACATATTTGCGCATATCATCAAATTCTTGTCTGCTCGCAGTCTTTGAACGCTTCGCTAATGTGCCATCCTTTTTTATTTCAGCAGGGACAACATCGGATGAACCTGAATCAAGGCTTAAATCCATTAACCTGATCGCCCTTTCATCACCAAGTACGAGTCCGTTCATTTTAAACTTTTTAAAGATTTGTTCTTCAATATCTTCAAGCGTTAAAATTTGCTTAGCATTAATCATCGGATTATGAACATGAAAATAAAGAACCCCAGCGGGAACGGCCTCTGATCCAACTAAGGATTTTGAATGGCTCATAATAATATCTAGATAGGTCAGCATCTGAAGTGCCATACCGTAGTATACTTCTCCTAAATTTAACTCCTTTGAGCTTGATTTATAATCCAGGATCCGTAAATATACACCGTTTTCGTCCACTGCCTTATCAACACGGTCTATCCTGCCCACTAGCTGCATCTTTGTCCCGTTACGCAGTTCAAAGGAAAGCGGCGGAAGCTCACTTTTGGGACCAAAGCCAAGCTCTAAGCCGACAGGTGCAAAACCGCTCACCTTTGCATGTTCACTTAAAATTACCGAAGCTCTTGTAATGATTTGCTCAAGCTTCCTTTTGATATAGGCGTGACGGTTTGAGCTCAATAGAATTTCATTTTGGAGCCTTGGCGCCAACGCTTCCACCGCTGCTTTTGCTAATTTTTCCGATTGTTCCTTAGTTAAATCTGCCCACGTTAGATTATTTGTCATAACGGTTTCAGCAATATATTTTAAAGCTGAATGGAACAAATCGCCAATATCTGGTGCTTCCAGACGGAAAACCTGCCTGTCTCGTAGGCGCAAACCATGCTGTACAAAATGCGAAAATGGACAGCTTTGGAACAGCTCCATCCTGGATACACTTGCTTGAATCACATCTCCGTATAACTCCTCTGCAACCTGCTCGGAAAGCGGTTTGACAGGGTTTTTATAGTCTAAACTGGAAAGAACAAGGACGGCACTTTCTTTATCACGGCCTGTTACATACCAGTTATAAACATCCCACCAAAAATCAGCTAAAGGATAATTCCGTTTTTTAAGCTGAAGCTGTGCTGTCAAATAAGACAAGCTTCTATTCCTGTGTGAAATGTAATTAAGCTGTTCTTCATCAGCCAGTTCAGATGGATCTGCCATATAGAGTAGCTCTTTATGCTCTGGGAATAAATCCTGAATTCTTTTTATATAAAGAGATGGGATTAATGCTTTGCCTTCTTCATTTGCTAACGGATAACTAATAAACAAGCTTTCAGATGGAGTCACGAAAGCCTTATAGGCGAGAAACTCCTCATCTAATAATCTTGTCTTGCTTGAAGGAGCTATTTTCAACCCATTTGTAAGCAATTTCTCCCGATCTTCGTCAGCAAGTATTCCATCCTCGGTAAATTTCGCCGGCAGGACCCCTTCATTTAATCCAATAATAAAGGCTACCTTTACATCTGACAGTCGTGATTTTTCCAAATCTCCTGCCAGTACTTGATCGATTGCCGGCGGAACAAGAGAGAATCGCAATGCTTCAAGCCCTGCATCCAGGATTTTTGAAAAGGACTTTAGAGATAATTCTTCATCACCAAGTATCTCGACAAATTGATCCAGTATATCCATAATTGCATTCCAGGCCTGATCATGCTCGCGTGCCTTAACAAGGTTTCCTTTTTCTTCTTCAGCAAATTTCCAATTCTCCAATTTTGCGGGAATATCTAATTCTTCAAGGAATAAATAAAGAGCTTCTGCGAGATTCCTCCCTGTTTCCCCTCTTTTCAACCTTCGTGACAATCGTAAAACAGGTGCTGTGACCATAAGTCGAAGCTCGTTTAATTCCTGCTCCTTTCGCTTCTCCCTATCGGTTTGTGCAATATTTTCATACTCTAATCCCCGAATTCGACGATAAATCCAGCGCTCCCGCCTCGTCCATTTATCTCCTTTGATTCCGTATGCTAATACATAGTTTTCAAGGTTATCCATTTGCTCACGAAGCTTATTGCTGTTTTGTCCGTGTGGAAACAACAGTTCGGTTTTAATGGCACGAAAAACAGGTTCATAGCGCCAATTTCCATCAATAATCTCAAGAACCGACCGTATCAGCTCCACTAATGGATGATGCAGCATGGTCCTTTTCTGATCAATAAAATAAGGAATCTCATAATCACGGAAAATCGTTTCAATCATTTCATGGTAATCTTGTCCATTTCTCATGAAAAGAGCGATATCACGATAGCGGTAATTCTTTTCCGATATAAGGCGCTTAATATTTCGGGCTATCCCTTCAATCTCAGTTCGCCGATTAACCGCTTGAGCAATATGAATAGATGGCGAATGAGGATATGCGAAAGCAGGTCTAGAATCGAAATGGGTTTCAAGATGCTGCAAAGCTGCATCCTTCCATCTTTTCGGCTCATTTAACATGACTTCTTCAACAGATACTCCGTTTACAGAAGCAATCTCATATAATGTCCGGCAGTTCTCCCCTGAAAGACGGAACAAATGTAATTCATCTGGTGCCTGACTATGGAAAGAGCGATCGAGTGTTAACGTAATCGTGACTTGCTTACAATGCTTCATTAACTGCTCAATAATCATATATTCCTGCGGTGTAAAGCTATAAAAACCATCTATATAGATTTCGGCAGTCTTTAAATAGTCGGATTGACCGATCTTTTCAGACAGCAGCCGAAAATAATCTTCTGTATCAACGTATTTATTTGATAAGCCTGCCTCAAAGCCTTCATAAATAAGCTGCAGGTCATGGAGCTTATCCTTTAATGTATGCTCAGACTGCTGGCTCTTCTCTGCCAATTCCTCCGGCTGCACACAGTAACGCTTAAATTCTACAAGCATTTGCTCCATTTGACTGATAAAGCCTGTTTTATCAGCAGCACGTCCGAATAGATGCAGCTCTTCCTTTTTCTCTTCAATTATTTTTTGAATCAGCATATTAATGCCTGTAGTGCTTAAGTGATAGCGGCTGATGCCACCTGTCTCTTGAAGAATTCTCCATGCGAGACGCGTAAAAGAGAAAACCTGTGCACGTATCATTCCACCAAGCCCAGGTGTATTAATTAATTGGTATTCAGATAAAAAAGTCATTTGGTCCGGCACTAAATAAATAAGCGGATCCCCCTCAGGATCAGCTGCTAATTTCGCTCGTATTTCATCGAGACACGCTGTGGTTTTCCCACTGCCCGATCGACCAATTAGTAAACGTACTGACATCCTTTCTCACCCTCTCTAGGTACAGTCTATTAAATATCTTATCATATTAAGGCAATAAAAAAAGACTCGCTGTTTTATCACGAATCTTTTCCTATCAATAATTAAAATGAGACAGCTACCTCATCCATTGGCCAGTATCTAAGGTTTACCTTTCCTACAACTTGCTCAACGGAAACAAAACCAAATTCACGGCTGTCCCGGCTCCCAAGACGATTATCCCCTAACACAAATATCATATCCTTTGGGACGTTCTTTTGGCCCGTCAACTCAAAAAGAGAAAAATTACCGGTCAGTCTTCCGCCAAATGTTTGTTTACGATATTTTTCTAAATAGGGTTCTTCATATTTTTTTCCGTTAATGAATAGTTGATCATCACGATACTCTACTTCGTCACCAGGCAACCCAATTACTCGTTTTACATAATCCTCACTCTCATTCGCATGAAAAACAATTACATCAAACCTGTGCAACTCACCAAACTGATAACCGATCTTATTAACAACAAGCTTATTCCCATCCTGGAGTGTTGGCATCATTGATTCGCCTTCAACCACATAATTCGAGAAAAAGAACATTCGTATAAATGCAAAAATCACAATGCCAATCGCGAGTGCTTTAATCCATTCAATGCTTTCCTTTTTGATTTCCTCCCTCATATGACTGATTCCTCCACTATCAAATTCGCCCGCCGAATTTGCGCCCGGATTTTTATCGAGCTTGCTCGATAAATTTCCGTAAAAAATCGCAAGGCTCGCCGGAGGCTTAACTTTATTCAGCCAGGGTTTACCCCCTCTAAATTAGAATATTTTTTTCATTTACCCCCACTTTTAGAAGTGGGAGATTTTTGCTGAATAAAGTTAAAATACACTCGAGACGTTTATCCATTTTGTCTGCTATGCTCTTTATCCATACTCTTATTTATTTTTACTTCGATTATCTTCCCAACATACCAAAGAATAAAAATAACAAGGCCCACTATAGCAGTCCTAATTGGCTGTGTCATAAGCGATTTTATATCATGCCCAACGAAGCTTATGATAAAAATCATCACGAGTTTCCCAGACATAACCGCTAACATATACTGATATGTACTGATTTTGGAAAGCCCTGCAACAATATTAACAATCGCCGAAGGAGTAAATGGAAAACAAAGAAGGATGAATAACGGGCCAAATCCATGACGTTCTACCCACAGCATCAGCCTTTGAACCTGTGGATGACGTTTTAAAAACTGCAGGATTCTTTTTTGACCAAACTTTCTAACCAGTAAAAAGACAAGAAATGCACCTGTACAGGCTCCAACCCATGAAAATAAAAATCCAAACCATAGCCCGAATGCATTTGCATTGGCCATGACAAACAGAAATAACGGTAAGAAAGGCAAGAAGGCTTCAAGCATTGGAAGTAATATACCTGGCAGCGGACCAAATGATCGATATTCATGAATCAATGCCATAATATTTTCAAATGTAAACCATTCTTTTAATACATTAAAATCCATTAATAGTAACTCCCGGTTCAGAACAACACAGATTCTTCAATTTGATGTACCCACCTATTTTCTCGAATTTCATTTGTTCTCATAATAACAGATAATATTCTATGGGTTATATTACTAACTTAAAAACGAATGAAATAGCCCTTTATCTCATTTTACACCTGGTCTAAAAAAATGGAAAAGAATAACTCCTATTTTGCTAAAAAATCTCCGATTGCGTCTGCATTATCTTCAATGTCCAGCCGGAGCACTTCCCCTATCCCACTGATTCTTTCTGGATTAAAGGTTCCATCAACTGGAATCCGAAATGTATCAATATCACGATTATCCTTTGAGATATAATCTTTTCCTATAAATATAATATCTGAAGTATCCATATTTGTATTCACATAAGGTTTCATAACACCAACTAATTTTGGCAGCTTTGATAGGGTTTGGAAAGAAGCAAATTGGGAAGATACCTCTTTCAATGCCTTTTGCTGTCGTTTAACACGGTCGAAATCCCCCATCGCATCATGTCTAAACCGAACATATGAAAGGAGATGCGCCCCATCAAGACGCTGCAGACCTGGCTCTAATGGTACATCTACATAAGCTGACATGGCTTTTTCCACCTCGATTTCGACCCCCGTTGGAAAAGCTTCATCAATTAAGTGAATAAATCCATCAAAATCAACAATGGCATAATATTTTATATCAACATCAAAGTTCTCTTTTATGGTCTGTCTCAATAATTCCGGTCCTCCGAGGGCAAAGGCAGCATTAATTTTGTTTTTCCCATGGTTTGGAATATCTACATAGGTATCCCGCATAATGGAAATCAATTTATAGCTGTGCTTTTTCGGATGGTACTGTGCAATCATGATTGTATCTGAGCGGGCACTTTCTTCACCTCTTGAATCACTTCCTATCAAAAGAATGTTTGTACCGCCATATTGGTCCTTTACACCATTAAATTCGTATACTTCCTGATCAATCGTTGACTCTTCCCCCGCTTTGTTTATGCCTTGTTTATATTGAAAATAGGCAAATCCAAAGGTAACAGCCATTAGCAAAAATAAGACTAAAACAGTTGTTTTAAGCAATCTCTTTCTTTTTCGTTTCTTCTGAAGCTTCTTTTCATGCTGTTTTTTTTCATATCTCATATCCATTAACCCTTCCTAAAATGATAACAGTATATAACTGTAATCATCTTCCAGTTTATGCTTATATAAGTTAATAATCTACTATTTTCATTTTACATTAAAAATAACTTGGAGACCTATACATTACTAGATTTATTTCTTCTTTGCAGGTGCATTGCATTAGTGCAAAATAACTTGAAATAAGTAATCATTTCCTTTATGATTAAATAGGAACAAATGTTCCTATTTATTTAAAGGAGGTTTTGGGGCTATGACCAGAATCCCGGAGTACGACCGAAATATTATGGAGCAGGCAATTTATTTACCTATGGTACTAACCATTCTTAATCGCGACCTTGCAATAGTAAACACAAGTCCCTTTAAATTAAAACAGCCTTACACAGAGTTAATCGAAGAAACCATGAAGGTCATTCAATATGAATTGAAAGAAATTAAGCAATATATGCTACAACAAAAACTAAAAGTCATGCAGGTCAGCCACGATAATGCTTTTACTGGTTTTCTATTCATGTATCAAGGCTTTGAAGAACAGCATAATTATTTTAATCCCCGTATTCGAAACAAGGTTCAAGAAATGCTAAGCTTCTATCTATTTAAAAGATATATTTCTCCAAAAACAGAAAAAACAATCCAATAAAACAGCTAAAAATAGAAAAACAGAAGTATGTTATATATTTCACATACTTCTGTTTCATTCTACCTTTTACTCTTCTTTGTTTGATCTGTAATCAAGACTATTTTCAGATGCCCTGAATATATAGCGAGATCTGGAGATCGTGTTTCGATCATGGCCGCCATTTTTTTTCGTTTGCATCAGATTAGTACGTAATAAGGCCGTTCTCAGCATTTGATTTTCAAATGTATAGGATGAGACAGGGATTATGGCTGTTTTTTTATTTCTAAAATATACAAGTGTATTTATTGAATCAACTTTTTCATAATGTAGTACATGAGCGTGAGAAACCCAGGCACAGCGCTTACTTAAAGGAGAAGCTGTTGGAAAAAAGTACATCATATTTGTGGAATCAATTGTAACGGGGATTTTGTGTGTGAAGCCAATTAGTTGTCTACTTCCTTCTTTACGACCTTCATAGCTTGAACAAAATGAACGGCAGCCCTTCTTAATCAGGTCAAGCGGCTTTAATGGAGAAAATTGATCGTTTTCAAGATCATAAATCTGTGAATACAACTTACTTCCATACTCAATTGGAAGTATTGCAAGTGTTGAACGACTAATCTGATATTCCTCGGTGATAACGGTTTTTACCATGTCAAATCTCATCTCCTTTTATATCAAAGTCAATTACCATCATACCATTTATATTCCATTATTTACTATATAATCATTCTTTTTTCTTAATATATACATATTTGTCGATATGACTAAATATTTTCTAAAAATTTTCAAAATTCAGTTGATTAATGAAGCATTATTCCATATAATATAAAAAAGCACCCGAGGTGATTTTCATGAAAGATAATTCTTACACAGAATTGATGAAATCCAGTGCCATGAACAAAAAGAAACTAAAAGAAAACTACATGTTAGATCTGTACATTGAAATGTTCCTAACTGAAATCCTATTAAAAGCGGAGAAAGAAAGTTTATTGGCGCGAATTGACAAAGCAATTGATGAGCGAAACACAGAAAACTTTTATCAGCTTTCTGAGCAATTCAGAGATCTTAGCAAACGCTTTGGTACGTAGGATTATTTGGAGTCTTACTAAACGTTTTAACCCCTCCATAACTCTCCTATTGCCTGTCTAGTTAACAACTGAACCGTTCCCTTTTTCCAAAGAAAACATCCTCCCTTATCCTTATAGGAGGATGTTTTTCCTTTTCCAAGGACTTTATTAATTTCCTTCGATTTCTTTTGTCCCCCTCTGCTTATGCTCATACTCCTCTAGAGTAGAAATTCGCTCAAGCATTGTTGGGTGTCCATAGATAAAAAACTTCACCAAAAATGGTGGATTTACTTGGCTTAATCCAGCTCGAGATAATTCTTGAAAAGAAGTGATCCCAGCTTCCGTATCCTTCGTCATTTCAATCGCATATCGGTCCGCTCTTGTTTCCTGATACCTAGAGATCATGTTTGACAACGGACTTGAGATAAACAGCAGCATAGATATAATCAACAAGAAAAGAGGCAGGGATCGTAAATCAGAGACTGCCGATATTTTAAAAGCATTTCCATATCGGACTACTGTCCAGTTCATTAATTTATACGTCAAATACATCCCAGCTAATGAGAATACTAAACTTGTTGCTATGTTGACATAAATATGCTTCTCAACATAATGGGCCATTTCATGTGCCATAATAAATAGAATTTGCTCATTAGACAATTTATCCAACGTCGTATCCCACAGAACAATTCGTGCATTCGATCCAATCCCTGTAACATAAGCATTTAAAGCGTTCGTTTTCTCTGACATATTCACTTCAAATACATGATCCGCAGGGATATCTGCCTTTTTTGCCAATTCAAGAATCTCTGTCTCTAACTCCTTGTTTTTTAAGGGGTAAAAATCATTATATAAAGGGTCAATGACAACAGGCTGTAGAAATGTTAAAAACAAGGTAAAGGGAACTGAAAGCAGCCATCCATACAGCCACCAGCGTTTTGTACTTTTCTTCATAAGCCAGTATAGAACCATAACAAGGATAAAGGTAATTCCATAATTCAGCCAAAAGTCTATTAGCTCCTCTTTCATCCAAGACGCGAAGCTTTGCGTGGATATATGGTAACTTTTTGATAAATGATAGCTAATATAGCTCAATGGAAGCATAGCAACATATGAAAAGATTGAAAGCCAGAATAAATAAACAGCGGTTTGCAGCCATTTTCTTTTAGTTGTCACTTCGGACCAGTCTTTAAATGCTTTTGACAGGCCAAGCAATAAAATAAACAAATAAAAAAGCCATTCGAATGGTGTGGATAAAAAGTACAATAAATAGCGGATTCGTGAGTACTCTTCACTCAGGAAAAGTTCCCGTTCATTTAAAAACGTGGCTGGGTCCGCTTGAGAGCCTTGATATTCAAATGGCAAACTTGAGTCGGCAAAATAAAACAGATACCAATAAAAAAATAATCCAAAAAGGAAGTATGCTAAAACTCCATACAGACCAATCTTTCTTGCCATTTGCCTCCCCCCTCCTCGAAAAATATGTACAAACCCCTTATTATTAGTGTAGTTAAAATGAGATAATTTAGAACAAGTTTATGTGTTTATCAATTAAAAGTACTGTTACATTTAGTTGTTAATCTCCGTTCCAGGCACTTCGCGCACCTTAGGGCGACCGCAGGACATTGAATTACTTCCTCGAATCCGCCCACGCACGAGAAAATTCGATAGAATTTTCGAGGAGTCTTCGTGCCTTCCACTACAATCAACAAAGACCAAAAATCAACATTGTCCTTTAACAAAGCCAAATAAAAAGGAGGCTGACAGCTATGGTCAGTCTCCTAGATTAATACTGCTCTGTCACTATTCATTTTTTCACCGCGGATGCGCTGGAACTCTTCTAGTAGCTTCTCAACTGTTAATTGTTTTTTATCCGCTTCGTTTGCTTTAAAGATTACTTGACCTTTATCCATCATAATAAGCTTATTCCCTAAATCAAGAGCCTGCTGCATATTATGCGTGACCATGAGTGTCGTTAGCTTATTCTTTTGGACAATTTCCCTTGTAAGGTTAGTAATTAGCTCAGCACGTGAAGGGTCAAGTGCTGCAGTATGTTCATCAAGCAACAGTATTTTCGGGTCTGTAAAGGTAGCCATTAACAATGAAAGTGCCTGTCTTTCCCCCCCGGAAAGCAAACCAACCTTTGCCTCCAAACGATTTTCTAAGCCTAAATGAAGTGATTCCAGCTTCGTTTTAAAATAGTCCCGACGTTTTTTTGTCACGCCGATTCGAAGTCCGCGAGTCTTTATCCGCGAATAAGCGATGGCTAAGTTCTCCTCAATCGTCATCGTAGGAGCTGTCCCGGCCATTGGATCCTGGAAGACACGACCTACTAATCTTGCGCGGTTATGTTCTTGAACACTTGTCACATTTTTACCATCGATATAAACAGTTCCGAGGTCCGTGATCATCTTTCCGGAAATAATATTCATTAATGTGGATTTACCCGCTCCATTACTTCCAATAACAGTTACAAAATCCCCTGGATTTAACTGGAGTGTTAACTCATGTAGAGCAATTTTCTCATCAGGTGTTCCTTCATTAAAGACTTTAAAAATTTGGTTTAAGTGCAGCAAGCGATCCACCTCCATTCTGTCATGCTTTAATAGCTTGCTCTTTATCTAACGACTGTGTCATTCGCTTCTTTTTCCGCTGTTTTTCTTTTCTACTGCTATTAATTTTCGGTAGTATTAAGGCAAAAATAACAATAATGGCAGTGATTAATTTCATATCTCCTGTTTCTAAAAAATCAACTCGAAGTGCCATTGTCACAATCAATCTGTATAAAATGGATCCTCCGATAACAGCAAGCGTTGCCCTGACAATTTTCTTTGCTCCAAAGACTGCTTCACCGATAATAACAGATGCAAGGCCAATCACAATCATACCAATACCCATACCGACATCACTAAAACCACTGTATTGTGCTACTAATGCACCTGAAAAGGCAACAACGGCATTGGAAAGACCAAGTCCCACTATTTTCAGCATGTCTGTATCTGCGGAAAAGCTTCGAATCATCGTTTCATTATCGCCAGTTGCCCGGATCGCCAAGCCAATATCTGTCTTAAGAAAGAAATCCAAACCTTTTTTCACAATATACGCTAATAAAAGCATGACAACGAGTATTCCCCATGTCTTTGGCACTGAATCGCCCATTCCAAGCATTTGCATTAGGCCATTAATGGCATCATCAATTTTCAAGCTCTGCCAAAAATTTGTCAGCTTTGTAAAGATGGTTTCCTCCTGCAGGAGCGGAACATTCGATTTCCCCATGATACGTAAATTAATAGAATAAAGTGCAATCATCATTAGAATTCCTGATAATAAGGGGTTAATTTTCCCTTTTGTATGAAGTAGTCCTGTCACACAGCCTGCAATAAAACCAGCGAGTATAGCGGCAATTGTAGCCAAAAACGGGTTCATACCGCCTACTATTAATACCGCCGCAATAGATGCTCCAGTAACAAATGACCCATCAACGGTCATATCAGGGAAATCTAATATTCTAAAAGATAAGTAGACTCCTAGAGCCATTAGTGCATAAATGGCACCTGCCTCAAAGGAGCCAAAAATGGCATTAAACATTATATTTCTCCTTTCTGCAAATCTCAGACACTGTAGCAAGCTTCATTTCAGAAAACGAAAAACCTGTAGCAGGACCTGCCTTCTAATGAACAAAAGGAGGGGCCCCAAGTAGAACCCCTCTTATACAATTACTCAATAAATTCAGCTTGATCGTTCCATTCTTCTTTAAGCTCGATATTCATCTTTTCTGCAGCCTTCTTATTGATTACTAGCTTTAAATTTTGTGGGTATTGAACAGGTAACTCAGATGGTTTCTTTTCTCCCCTAAGAATTTGCGCTGCCAGTAAGCCTGCTTCATAGCCGATATCTTCATAATCAAAGCCGTATGCTGCAAAGCCGCCGCGTTCAACTGAATCAAGCTCACCTACAAATAGTGGCAATTTATTGTCCTGTGCAACCTGGATAACCGATTCAAGTGCAGAAACAACTGTATTATCTGTAATAATGTAAATAATATCTGCTTTTCCAATCAGGGATTCAGCCGCCTGTTTTACTTCAGCAGATGTAGAAACAGTTGCTGTCTCAAGCTCCTTTAAGCCTAATTCTTTGATTGACTTTTTAATCGTATCTACCTGTGCTACAGAGTTTTGTTCACCTGCATTGTAAACCGTTCCGATTGTTTTATCAGGAAAGTTTTCGCTGATAAACTTCACCGTATTAGGTATTGCCTCTGGGTGGTTATCAATTGTTCCCGTTACATTCCCGCCTGGCTCTTCCATTGATTTAACAAGCTGTGCGCCAACTGCATCCGTTACAGAGGTAAACACAATAGGAATATCCTTTGTTGCATTTAATGCTGCTTGAGCGCTAGGTGTTGCATTCGCAAAGATTAGATCAACGTTGTCTCCCGCAAGGTTGTTCGCGATATTCTGGACGTTACTTTGATCTGCGTTCGCATTTTGCTCATCATATTCAACCTTTAAGCCTTCTTCCTTCAACGCTTTTTTAAATCCCTCAGTTGCAGCATCCAATGATGGATGTGTTACATACTGCGTAATGCCGACTTTAAATGTGTCTTTACTTTCGCTTGCTTCTTTTCCACCGGAACTCTCACTATTGCCGCAGCCGCTTAACATTAAAGCGCCCATTAATCCAAGTGCAGCAAAGCTCATTGACATTTTCTTCTTCATTTTTATCCCCCTTAAGATAATAACTTTATTACTACAACGCTTTTATACTTTTATACTTTTACGCTTTTGTGTAGTAAATTATAATATTAAAATAACATTATTTCAATCTATTTGTATGTTTTTTTGAAAAATAAAATGGATTCTGTAAATTGTGTATAAATTGTCACAGACTATTTCCCTTTAAAATTTGGTTTCCTTTTTTCTGCAAAAGCCGAAAGTGCTTCAACTCGGTCCTCTGTTGGTATCAACAGCTCATATGCCTTTTGCTCAATTTTAAGTCCTGTTTGCAAATCTGTGTTCATTCCTTGTTTAATAGCAAACTTCGCTTGTTTGAGAGCAATGGGGCCATTACTTAGCATCCGTTGAGCTAGTTTCATGCTTGTCTCTACTAAATCGTCCTGCTTAGAAACGTTATTCACCAGACCAATCAAGAGAGCTTCTTCTGCTGTTACTCTCTTTGCGGTTAATATGAGCTCCAGGGCCTTCGCTTCACCAATCAGCCTTGGAAGGCGCTGTGTACCTCCTGCACCCGGTATGATGGCTAGGCTTGTCTCTGTTAACCCCATGATTGATCCTGCCCGTGCAATCCGAAAATCGCATGCTAATGCGAGCTCCATCCCCCCGCCAAAGGCAAAACCATTTATGGCTGCGATTGTCGGCTGAGGCAGAGTGTCAATCGCGTTGAATACCTCGCCAATTTTATAGACATTTCTTCTCACTTCTTCTTCCGTTAATGACTTTCTCTCCTTTAAATCAGCACCAACACTAAAGGCTTTTTCACCTGACCCTGTAATGATCACAACCCGAATATCGGAGTATGTTCTGATTTTTTCAACCTGCTCGTGCAATTCACTTAAGAGGGCATAATCAAACGCATTCATGACCTCTGGCCGATTTAACGTCAAAACTGCAATATATCCCTTTTGATCAAAGGTCACATTCCCCACCACTAAACCCCCTTTTTGTAAATTCAAAACTTTATATTTATATATTACACGCAAATCCGATATATTGCATTATTCTTTCTATTCAAAAAGTAAGAAAAAAGAAGCAGACCCTTTTACCTGCTTCTTACCATCTGATAAATGAAGTCAATATAGTAATTGTAAAAAGTCATCCTTCGTGATATTGCCAAAATAATGTTTAATGTCGATTTCCTCTATGGCCTTTTCCAACGCTGCCCTTTCATATTTAACATCCTTTAAAAGGACTTCAATATCCTGTACATCTCCTACACCAAAGAAGTCACCGTAAATCTTACAATTTTCAATAACACCTTTATTAACGTCAAGTCTCACATCGATACCGCCGACAGGAAATCGGTGTGAATGCTGGAGATTAAATTTAGGAGATTTCCCATAATTCCACTCCCATGTTTGATAACGCTCTTTTGATAGCTGATGAATCTTTTCCCAGTCCTCTTCTGTCAAAACATACTCAGGAATCTCAGCCTCACCATCAAAGATATTCGATAACAATAATTGGCGAAATTCCTCCATCGTTATTTTTTCTGATAAAAACTCAGAAATATTGGCAACACGGCTGCGAATCGACTTAATACCCTTTGATTCAATTTTATCCTTCTTCACCTTCAACGCAGATACCACATGATCAATTTCAGAATCTAGCATTAACGTACCATGACTAAACATTCGCCCTCTAGTTGAAAATTGGGCATTACCGGAAATTTTACGTCCATCTACAACTAAGTCATTCCGCCCGCTTAGTTCAGCATTTACACCAATTTTTTTCAATGCATTTACAACAGGCTCGGTAAACTTCCTGAAGTTATGAAAGCTTTCACCGTCATCCTTCGTAATAAAGCTGAAATTCAAATTGCCTAAATCATGATAAACAGCACCACCGCCAGACAGTCTTCGCACAACAGTGATTCCATTTTTCTCAACGTAGTCAGTATTTATCTCTTCGATTGTATTTTGATTTTTCCCGATAATAATAGACGGTTTATTTATGTAAAATAGAAGATAGGTTTCATTTATATCAAGATTTTTTAAAGCATACTCCTCAATCGCGAGGTTAATTCTTGGGTCCGTAATCCCTTTATTATCTATGAATAACATTTTTCTGACACTCCTTTAATAAAATAGACAAATCCATTTCACTTTTCATCCCTTTTCTTGTCGAACAGAAAGGGATACAATAATAATCGTAACATAAGTAATTTAATAGTAAAAATTCAAGTTTATTCAGAATTTGAACAGAAAGTACATAGTAATTTGAATGGAGGCATCCTTATGAATCAAAGATTAACAAACATGTCTGAATGGATGTATCAGAATCAAGTTGACATTTCAATTATTACTTCAACGGAAAATGTCTTTTATTTAAGTGGCTTCTATAGTGATCCACACGAAAGATTACTTGCATTAGCCGTATTTCAGCAGGAAGAGCCGATCTTAATCTGTCCGGCCATGGAAAAGGAAGATGCGAAGGCTTCAGGCTGGTCCTATGAGATTATTGGTTATAGCGACGTCGAAAATCCTTGGGAAATGGTGCGGAAAGCAATTGATAAGCGCGTAAATAACGTTTCGAAGCTCGCTGTTGAAAAGGAACATATGAACGTAGAGCGTTATGAGGCACTCTCTGAATTATTCCCAAAAGCAGCCTTTATTTCAGCTGAAGAAAACCTTCGCAAGCTTCGCATGATCAAAGACGAGAAAGAAATTTCAAAAATCCGTGAGGCCTGTGCATTGGCAGACTACGCTGTTGAAGTGGGCTGTTCAGAAATTAAAGAGGGTAAAACTGAATTAGAGATATTAGCCGTTATTGAATATGAATTAAAGAAAAAAGGGATTACCAAGATGTCATTTGACACAATGGTGCTGACAGGAGCAAACGGAGCCTCTCCTCATGGCACTCCGGGATTAACGAAAGTGAAAAAAGGAGATTTTGTTCTGTTTGATTTAGGAGTCGTTGTCGATGGCTATTGCTCTGATATTACAAGAACTGTTGCTTATGGCGAGATCAACGAGAAACAAAAAGAGATTTATGATACGGTTTTAAAGGCCCAGCTTGCAGCAATTGATGCAAGTAAGCCAGGAGCATCATGTTCAGAAGTAGATCTTACAGCAAGAAATATTATTCGTGAGGCCGGATATGGTGAATACTTCCCACATCGACTTGGGCATGGATTAGGAATTGGTGTACATGAATATCCTTCATTAACTGAAACAAATCCTTTAATGCTGGAAAGTGGAATGGTCTATACCATTGAACCTGGAATTTATGTACCAAATACAGCAGGTGTCCGCATAGAAGATGATGTGTTTGTCACGGCAAACGGAGTAGAGATATTAACACAATTCCCAAAAGAACTGCAAATCATTAAATAAAACGGTGTCAGGCACCACAAAAAGACAAATGTGACACATTTGTCTTTTTGTGGTGCCTGACACCCTATTTTCATTTACATGGTACTAAGCACTGCTTTTACATCATGATAATCTAGCTTTAAGCTTTTTGCTACTTCTTGATAGGTAACTACTCCATTCAATGTATTGATTCCTTTTAATAATGCTTCATTATCAAGACATGCTAGTTTATAGCCCTTGTTAGCAATTTGAATGGCATAAGGTACCGTTACATTGGTTAGTGCAATGGTTGAAGTCCTTGGAACTGCTCCCGGCATATTTGCCACTGCATAATGCACTACACCGTGCTTACTATAGGTTGGATTGTCATGTGTTGTTATACGATCTGTTGTTTCAAAAATACCACCTTGATCGATTGCGATATCAACAACAACAGACCCTGGACTCATAGATTGGATCATTTCCTCCGAGACTAGAATAGGTGCTTTTGCCCCTGGAATTAGAACAGCTCCGATTACGAGATCAGATTCCCTTACCGCTTCTGCTATATTAAATGGATTGGACATAAGAGTAGAAAGCTCAGATCCAAAGATATCATCAAGCTGTCGCAAACGGTCCGGATTCACATCAATAATGGTCACCTTCGCTCCTAGACCAATAGCTATTTTAGCTGCATTGGTGCCCGCTACACCGCCACCGATTACAGTCACCTTGCCTCGTTTAACACCAGGCACACCGGATAGTAATATTCCTTTTCCACCGTTAACCTTCTCCAGGAATTGAGCACCTACCTGAGCAGCCATTCTGCCGGCCACCTCACTCATTGGTGTTAACAGTGGGAGACTCCTATTAGGCAGCTGAACGGTTTCATAAGCAATCCCAACAACCTTTTTTTCCATTAGTGCTCTCGTAAGCTCTGGTTCAGGGGCAAGATGTAAATATGTAAATAGAATTAACCCTTCTCTAAAATAGCCATATTCGCTGGTTAGTGGCTCCTTTACCTTCATCACCATGTCCATTGACCAAGCCTCTTCAGCAGTTGAAACGATAGTGGCACCTGCATCTATATATTCTTCATCACTGAATGCTGATCCCAGTCCTGCACCTTCTTCAATATAAACCTGATGTCCCTCTTGGATAAGATTCACGACTCCTCCAGGTGTCATTGCAACACGGTTTTCATTGTTTTTAATTTCCTTTGGTATGCCGATACGCATATTGCTCAAACCTCCAATCTCACTCTATTTCAAACCTATTTAATAATATCTATTATTTATTCCATTATTTTACTCTATCCATTTTTATTCGATTGTATTTATTCATAAATTTTTCTAAATTTTTTTACAAATATACATACCAAATAATGTATAATAAAAGTATAAGGAGGGATTAATCATGACACTAACGTATAAAAAAATCCTTGTTGCAGTAGATGGATCAAAGGAAGCTGAATGGGCATTTAAAAAGGCTGTTGCCGTGGCAAAAAGAAATGATTCAAAAATTATCATTGCCCACATCATTGATACACGAACATTTGCCACAGTTGAAGCATATGATCGTACAATTGCAGAAAGAGCAGAATTATTTGCAAAGGAACTAATGGAAAACTATAAGAAGGATGCCCTTCAAGCGGGTGTAAAAGACGTAGAATATGTAATCGATTACGGCTCTCCTAAAGTAAAAATCCCTAAAGATATTGCGAAAAAACATGAAATTGATTTAATTATGTGTGGTGCTACCGGCTTAAATGCTGTAGAACGTTTCTTAATTGGCAGCGTTTCCGAGCACATTACACGCCACGCCCGCTGTGACGTACTGGTTGTGCGCAGCGATACCGGCGAAGTATAAATACAAAAAACCACGCTGTTTTTTATACAGCGTGGTTTTTTATTTATTTATCTGCTAAGCATTGCTTTGCTTTCTCCAAAGCAATCTTAATTTGCGCAAATCCGGTACCGCCAGCACTGTTTCTGCGTGCAACAGCCGTTTCAGGCGCCAATACTTCATATATATCAGTTTCAAAAAGCTGACTTGAGTTTTTAAATTCTTCCATCGATAAATCACTTAGGTAACAGCCTTTTTCCACACAATGAAGTACAAGCTTTCCTACTACTTCATGCGCTTCCCTGAATGGCATGCCTTTACTTGACAAGTAATCAGCCAGCTCTGTGGCATTTGAAAAGTCCTGTTTGGTCGCTTGAACCATGTTATTTGTATTGACCTTCATGGTACGAATCATGCCTGCAAAAATCTTTAAAGATCCAGTAACAGTTTTAACAGTATCAAACATACCTTCTTTATCCTCTTGCATATCCTTGTTATACGCAAGCGGTAACCCCTTTAATACCGTTAGCAGGCCAAACAGATTACCATATACCCGCCCCGTTTTACCACGGATTAGTTCAGCCATATCCGGATTTTTCTTTTGCGGCATGATGCTGCTTCCAGTTGAAAAGCTGTCATCAAGATCAATAAAACGAAATTCTTGGCTGGACCACAGAATAATTTCTTCACTGAAGCGTGAAAGATGCATCATTAATATAGAGCTAGTTGAAAGAAACTCGAGAATAAAGTCACGGTCACTAACTGCATCCATACTATTTTCATAAATTCCATCAAACCCTAAGAGTTCAGCGCTGTAATGACGATCGATTGGAAAGGTTGTCCCCGCCAATGCACCGGCACCTAGCGGAGAAATATTGATTCTTTTGAGGCTTTCTGATAAACGCTGCTTATCACGTTCAAGCATCCAGAAATAAGCCATTAGATGATGCGCAAATGATATAGGCTGTGCTCTTTGCAGATGCGTATACCCAGGCATAATGGTTTCAATATGCTTTTCTGCCTGTTCAAGTAAAGCCTGCTGTAATTCAGCTGTTAATCCGATAATGTCGGATACCTGCTTACTCAAATACAAATGCATATCCGTTGCTACTTGGTCATTACGGCTGCGTCCAGTATGCAGCTTTCCACCAACAGGACCAATCAAATCAGTTAGCTTACTTTCTAGATTTAAATGGATATCCTCTAAAGCCACTGAAAATTCCAACTCATCTTTTTCAGCTTTTTCTTTAAGTGCTTCCAGTCCCTTTTTAATTTGCTGGGCTTCATCATCAGTTAAAATACCCGTTTTGGCAAGCATCGTCACATGAGCGATGCTGCCTGTAATATCTTCCATAACTAATTCTTGATCGAAGGAAATGGATGCCCCGAATTCATCGACCCACTCTTCTGCGGATTTTGTAAATCTTCCGCCCCAAAGCTTTTTCACGCTTTCACCTTCTTGCTTTGTTGAACGATACTTTGTACTTTTGTAGGAAGTCCCCATAATTGAATGAATCCTACAGCAGCAGAATGGTCAAATGCATCATCAGCAGTATATGTTGCTAATTTTTCATCATATAGAGAGTACTCTGATTTTCTTCCCTCTACAATCGCATGACCTTTAAATAGTTTAACCCTTACAGTACCAGTTACAAACTTTTGTGTTTCCGCAATAAAGGCAGCTAAAGCATTTTTCAATGGAGAGAACCATAAGCCTTCATAAATAAGATCAGTTAGTTTTAACTCTACAATTGGTTTGAAGTGTGCTACTTCTTTTACCAATGTTAAATCTTCTAATTCTTTATGTGCAGTAATCAAAGTCATAGCAGCCGGACACTCATATACCTCACGTGATTTAATCCCAACAAGGCGATTTTCTACGTGGTCGATTCTTCCAATCCCATGCTTACCAGCTAGAACGTTTAAATCTAAAATAAGCTGTGATAAAGAATCGTATTTTTTACCATCTAAGCTTACCGGAACACCTTGTTCAAAGGCAATTTCAATGATATCTGGTGTATCTGGAGTATCTTCAAGCTCCGCTGTAAGCTCATAAGCATCCTTCGGCGGCTTTGCCCATGGATCTTCCAAAATTCCACACTCATTTGCTCTTCCCCATAGGTTTTGGTCGATAGAAAATGGACTGTCTAGATTAATTGGAATCGGAATATTTTTTTGTTTTGCATATTCAATTTCCTCTTCCCTTGACCATGCCCATTCACGAACTGGCGCTACTACTTCTAAATTCGGATTAAGCGCTTGGATAGAAACCTCAAAACGCACCTGGTCATTTCCTTTACCTGTACAACCGTGTGCAATCGCAACAGCACCAACTTCTTCAGCTACCTCTACTAGCTTTTTAGAAATAAGCGGTCTTGAAAGAGCAGAAACAAGTGGATATTTTCCTTCATATAATGTATGAGCTTGTAGGGAAAGCAACGCATAATCCTTCGCGAACTCTTCTTTTGCATCGATTACATAGGATTCAACTGCTCCAACCTTTAACGCCTTTTCTTTAACAAACTCTAAATCTTTTCCTTCCCCTACATCTAAGCAGCATGCAACAACATCATACCCTTGATCCTTTAACCATGTAATTGCGACAGATGTATCTAAACCACCAGAGTATGCTAGTACTAATTTTGGATTTGCCATGAAAAATTTCCTCCTCGATATATAGCGAATAAATATTCATTTATTTATATTTTTATTCAATCTTTATGAATTACACTTTAACAACTTTTCTTAAAAAATTCAATAGTTATTTCGCAAATTGCATTAAAATAATTATTTTCGTATTAAAATAGAAAGAAATGAATGAGAGTACAAAATTGTATGGTAAAATTTATATGAATCTTTTGATAAATGAGATAGTTTATTAGTCTATAACTTCATAATAGGGGGTGCAAACAATGGAAGAATATTTTATTTATAATGAAAGATTAGGGATTGAACTACCTTCAAATGATCTTAAATGGGATATGCTATCAGATGAAACACAGGAGTCTGTATTATTATATTGGGAGAATATCCGAGGGGCAATACCTGACCGAATCATCAGCCTTGAAAAAACAATCAATAAGAAACAAGCACAGCTAGATAATGAAAGCAACTTCCAGGTTTCCTGTCAATTAAATAGTGAAATAGCTGAACTCGCTTCCGTAATCAATGATTTATGGCTATGGTTTAGACTCAATCAAAGTCTTTCAGAAAAGATGCATCAATAATACACAGGTGTCAGGCACCAGAAAAAGACAAATGAGACCATTTGTCTTTTTCTGGTGCCTGACACCCAATTACAAGTCTTTTTTTAATTCGCGAACAACATGGCCAAGTTCGGGCAGGATTAATTTATTCATTGCCAGCTTAACGGCACCTGATGAACCAGGAGTTGAGAATACCGCTTTATTCCCTATTACTCCGGCTACAGCACGGGAAAGAATCGCCGCTGATCCAATATCTTCTTGGTAGCTAAGCATCCTGAATAACTCACCAAAACCAGTTATTTCTTTATCAAATAGAGATTGAACCGTTTCAATCGTGACGTCTCTTAAGGCAATCCCCGTTCCGCCGTTTGTTAAAATCACATCTATTTCAGAATTTAGGCAGCCCTTTAAAACGGCTTCCCGAATTGGACCTTTCTCATCCTTTACAATGATATAATCCCCTATCTGGTGCCCCGCACCCTCAAGCAAATCAATCATTAGCTTTCCACTTTTATCTGTTTCTTTGTTTCTTGTATCACTAACCGTGATTACTTTACAGATTACACTTCTTTGTGCCTGCTTTTTATGTTCTTCAATACTCATTTGTACTCTCCTTTTTCTTTAGCAGATACCGCATTTGATAATACCTGTGAGCAAAGTCAGTTACCTTTCTTGTTAATTGGTAATTGACACCTGCACCAATGGCCATACTGATAAAAGGAATACCTTGAATTAATTTTTTTCGAAAAATCATAATTGCTATCCCCTTTAATCCCTGCTTCAACAGCTGCTCAACCCAAGCTATATTAGCGATTTCTTCTGCCCCTTCATAAAAATAATTGTCATGCTGGATATCATTCATTAATTCCTCCCAGCCCTGACTTTGCATTCGTAAAGGAAGAATAGAAACATTAAAGACCTTTAGCGCAGTCATCATCTCATACGGTGTATTCACTTCAATTCCATATGTCATGGCTATGAGCTGCACAATCCGCAAATTAATCACTGCCATTCCCGGAATATCCGCTCCCAAAAGAATAGCTCCTCCAGTCCCTGACATACTTCCTTGCGCGAACGAATAGAGGCGGTGACGAGCTATATGCTGTCCAGCTATGTATTGCAGCTGATCTATGGTCAGCGAATTCAAATCCTCTATCGTCTGAATATCTTCTTGAAAAATCCTTCCGCTCTCAATAACTCTCTTCTTCGCATCAAGCTGAAGCTCAGATCCTTGGATAAAGGCGTGAAGATGAAATAACCAGTTATCAAGAGAGTTTGAAAACTGAGCTCTCGTTTTTTCCGGTAAAAGCTGGAATGATCTTTCAATATACTTATCATAAACCAATTGAAAATCATTCGGTTCATACCTGTACATTTGACTTTCCCATTCACGGATTTCTTCATATACTTGTTTTTCCCGATCTGTTAATGTCACAAGAGAAACCTCCTAAATTACAGCAACCGTATATTTTGTATCAGTATACCATATCTTATAAGGAAAATCTTAGGTGTGATTGACAAGACGAACATTAAGACTTTATTGCTTATTAAAAAAAAACAATTTGAATCTAGCAGATATACCGCTAGATTCAAATTGCTTTCATATAAATTATTTACTTAAACGGACAACGTCTCTAGCAATCATTACTTCCTCATCCGTTGGAATTACCATTACTTTAACTGGGGAGTGCGGGTAGTTAATGAAACGCTCATCTCCGCGAAGGCTATTCAATGCAGGGTCCCAATATACACCCATAAATTCTAAACCATTTAGGACGCGAGCACGAATGGTATCACTGTTCTCACCGATTCCAGCAGTAAAGATAATGGCATCTACACCAGACATACGTGCAGCATACGCTCCAACATAAGCATGGATACGAGAAGCAAATACATTTAGAGCAAGCTCAGCTCTCTCATTTCCTTCTGAAGCTTGTAATTCAATATCACGAAGGTCGCTTGAGAAACCGGAAAGTGCCAGCATACCGCTCTTCTTATTTAATACTTCTAATACTTCATCAGCTGATTGATTTGTTTTCTCCATAATATAAGGAATAAGAGCAGGGTCAATATCCCCTGAACGAGTTCCCATTGTCACACCGGCAAGCGGAGTGAATCCCATTGATGTATCAATAGAATGTCCACCTTGAATAGCTGTAATACTTGCACCGTTTCCTAGGTGACAAGAGATTAATCGAAGCTGATCAAGTGATCTTCCTAGCATTTCTGCCGCACGCTCTGATACATATTTATGAGATGTTCCATGGAAACCATACTTACGGATTCCAAAGTCTTTATAGTATTCGTAAGGAACACTGTAAAGGAAAGAATCCTCAGGCATTGTTTGATGGAAAGCTGTATCAAATACTGCAATAGCAGGAACATTAGGCAGAACCTTTTGGAATGATTGAATTCCTGTTACATTTGCGGGATTATGCAATGGTGCCAGCTCTGATAATTCTTCAATCTTTTGTAGAACTTCAGGCGTAATAAGAACTGAATCAGAGAACGCTTCCCCACCATGAACAACACGGTGACCTACACCTTCAATCTCATTTAAAGACTGAATAATTCCTAAATCAGTTAGCTTACCTAATAGTAGTTCAACTGCAACGTTATGATTTGGTATATCAGTCGTTTCTTTAATTTTTTCACCATTAACAGTAATATTGAACACAGCATCATCTAGCCCGATACGTTCAATTAATCCTTTAGTAATAACTTCTTCACTCGGCATATCAAATAATTGGAATTTTAAGGATGAGCTGCCGGCGTTAATCGCAATAATTTTAGCCATATTTATAAACGCTCCTTTATAAAACAAGTCATTAGTACAATGTCAATTGGATAATTAATTAGAAAACTCATTGTTATTGTCATACAACGATAGTTTATCCAATTAAAAAAATTAATATCTCCAATTTCTCATTTAATCACTGAAGGACAGGTAATTCAAGGAATACTTTTACAAAAATGGCTTTCAGCTAAAAGTAATTATATTCTGATATTTCGACAAATTTCCACAAAAATCGATTTTATTTTTTATAAAGAAAGTTACTTTTTATTTTCAATCATCCAGCGGTCAATTTTTGTAAGTATTTTATCAACCTCATGACCGTTTGAGAATGATGGCATATTGACTAATAGTACCTGCTTCGGAGGCTCCAACGAGTCTTCCTTTTTTTGCAGGATTAAAATGCTTTTTGCTGATTGTTTGGTCTTAAACATCGTTTCAGGCAATTGAATAATCCCTTGTATAAATGCAGTTTTTTGGAAAAACTCGTGGAGCTTTTTAGCCTGCTCGGATTCAAATAAACCATTTGGTATGATAAAAAATAAATAGCCGCCGGGTTTCACATGACGGACGCTTTGCTCAATGAATAAATGATGGGCGTATGAATGTCCTTCGTCTGCTTTTAATTCGTAGTCCGCTGCTCTGATATCATTTGGGTAGTAGCCGACAGGCAAGTCACTGATTACCGCATCAACCGCCTCAACGAATAAGGGCTCCAGACTGTCCTGGTTAAAAAATTCGATTGGATGCTCTTGTAGGTTAGCGTTTATATACGCTAATTTAATAAGAAGGTCATCTATTTCGATTCCAATCCCCTGAATTGTTTTATTCACTTCTTGATTCATCGCTGCTGTTAATAAATTTCCCGTACCGACTGCTGGGTCCATTAACCGATAGGCCTCTTTCTTAACGAACTTATGTAGTAAATATCCAACAAACATCCCTACTGAATCGGGGGTCATTTGATGATTAGGCTGTGCACTTTCCTTCATTCCTTTTAAAATCGCTAATTGGAATGATTTACGAATTTCTTCTTTTGTATATTTTGTTATTTGGGTGCCTTCATAAATCTTTTTAAGTCTTTTAAGTGTTAGTTCACTAAGTTCATCCTGTAGGACGGATTGATGAAATATATTTTCTCCTGTTTCCGCCAATGCCTCTAAGAAACTAACGTTTAATTCTTCCTGTAAAAGAAGGGCCGTGTCATTTATGATTGTAAATAATTCTTCAACCGGAGTGGTCTTCACAATATTTTCCTCCTGTTTTTCATTTCTTTTACTATTGTAGCGGGGTTTGTGTAGATGTACAAGTTTGGCAGGCTAGGGGATGTTGGGAAGGTGCTTAAAACAAAGTTGATTTTTGACTCAATGATTAAAAATGAAAGCCAGCTTATCAAAAAGCTGGCTTTCAGTAGATGTTGTATGAGATTATTTCGCTTGTTTAGCTGCTTCTAAAGCTGCTTCGTAATTAGGGTGAGTTGTTACTTCGTTTACATATTCAGCGTATGTTACTGTGTCGTTTGAATCAACAACAAATACAGCACGAGCTAATAAACGTAGTTCTTGAATTGCTACACCGAATGCTTCTCCGAAAGAAAGGTCACGATGATCTGAAAGTGTTTGAACATTTTCAATGCCCGCAGCTCCACACCAGCGTTTTTGAGCAAATGGTAAATCAACGCTTACAGTAAGAATTTTAACATTGTCTAATTTAGAAGCTTCTTCGTTAAAACGGCGTGTTTGCGCATCACATACGCCTGTATCTAGTGATGGAACAACACTAATTAAACGTACGCTTCCTTTTGAATCTTCTAATGTTACTGGTGATAAATCATTAGCTAGTACAGTAAAGTTAGGAGCTTTGTCTCCGACCTTTACTTCATTTCCAATTAGTGTTACTGGGTTTCCTGCAAATGTAATTGATGCCATAATCATTTCCTCCTATAACAATATATGTACATTGTAAACTATAGCTCCTCAAAGTGACTTTTGCAACAAATATGTATTGAAATTCAAAAACAAATAAAAATTCAGATAATGGAACTCTTCAAGATAAAAGGTTAACTCTCTAATATGAAAGTTAACCTTATTTTATTAGAATTCTAATTCTTGCTTTTGTCCATTATATTCATTTGACTGACCGGATTGGTTCTGATCATTGGATTGTTTTTTATCACCTGATTGATTGTTGTTGTTATCTTTATTGGACATCATTTGCTGGATTTTATCTACGGCCTGTGGCGCTAGGTCTAAAATTCGTTCATATAAATGAGTGCTTTCATCAAGATGTACCATTTTAACCCCATGGGAATTCACAATTAAAAAGGCAATTGGCGTGATGGAAACACCGCCCCCGCTACCACCGCCAAATGGCATCTTTGGCTTATCTCCACTTTGGCCGCCACCGGTATCAGCTGTAAACTCACTTCCTCCGGCTGCAAAACCGAAACCAACCTTCGAAACCGTTAAAATCACACTGCCATCAGGGGTTTCAACCGGATCCCCAATAATAGTGTTAACATCAATCATTTCTTTTAAATTCTCCATTGCGGTCGTCATTAATCCTTGAATTGGATGATCGGACATTGTTTACTTCCTCCTCTTCTAGACTGGTTTTGTTTTATCATTTGATAGAGCGGATAAAGGCTTCGTCTTAAACTGCGGTCGCCCGCCCTTCCAAAATTTAAGCAATTTGATTCCTGCTACCATAGCATGCCCGATTCTAAAATGAAGCATACATTTAAAAGAGGTTTGTGCAACAGCAAATTGAAAATGCGGCTGAACGATCATTTGGGGTATAACCAGAAGCTTGAAATAGCTGCTGATAACCCCGATAATGCTGCCTTTTACAGCCCATGCTGCACCAGTAACCATTCCTGTCAATGCTGCATCACCTGTCCCAAGCAGCGTATTCCATTCTAATTCAGTGACCTTTACCTTCTTTAAAAAACGGCGGATGATTTTATGTAATGAGATCACATGTTCTAACAGCAATTTAAAATCTTTAAAGCTTTCTATTAGATCGTGTGGTGTAAATTTTAAAGCACCCTTTTTCTTCGTTTTTTCTTCTTCACCTGATTCCAATTTCCCTTTAGCCACAATTGACGGTGAATCATCGTCTATTTTAATAACCGGAATTTCAACTTTATATTTGATAAGTCCAAATAAAGCCTTGAATTCTATCTTTAATGAATCATTATCTTGGGCATGAAAATAGTTGATCATTACTTTTATCTTTGTCATGATGATGAGTACGAACAGAAGCAGAATAACTAAACAAACGACCAAGATCCATTTCAATATTGTTCACAACCTTTCAGCCTCTTATTATTGGCAATTAAAGGCATAAATAAACCTGTCATCCTATGATGACAGGTTTCATTTTAATGAATTATGATCGAACATGGACCACTGTAGTATCTGCAAATAAATCATGTATTCCTTGTCTTCTTGGTAAAAAAGCAACCACAACATATAAAATTAAAATACTTCCGGATATAAAACGTCCAATCCACTCACGAAACATAATTGTTGACCAGCTTAAAGGAGTCTGATCCAGTGAAATGACCTTCAACCCAAACACCATTTTGCCTAGAGTTTGTTTAAAGAATTTAGTCATCAGCACAAAATAGGCATAGAAAATAACTGCGGTTACAATGGATGCAGGTGCAAACATACTCGGGTCACTAATTTTTATATCCAAGGCTCTGAAAAGTGGATAGACGAGAATTCCATTCAAGCTGGCGATAACCACTAAATCCAGTAAATAAGCCCAGAATCTCATCCAAAATCCTGCATATCTATAGTCAACTTTTTCAGCTGCCGATTCATTATCTGCTTGAACGACTCCTCGGTCCGAAGATTCTAGCAATTCTCTCTCACCATTGGAAAGTGTGACGTCCTTATTTCCAACTACCTCTTTTTCAATGTCTTGTTGATTTGAATCCAATTCTACACCCCCTTATTCAGCATACAAGTACATTAGTCGTGGTGAATTTCGCTGCGATAAAACATTCATTAATCCTGCAAGCTCAATATCCTCCTGACCCGCAAGCTTTCGTGCCCCCATAGTGAATAGTGAAGCAAAGCCAAGGTCTTCCGTGTATTGAATGATTTGTGCATCCTTTAATTTATAATCTTTTTTCATAACATCAACAACATCCTCAAAATAACCAAAGTCATCGATTAGATGTAATTTCTTTGCCTGTCGTCCGTCATAAATTCTTCCGTCAGCTATGCGTCTTACTTCTTCTTCTGGAAGATCCCTGCCCTCCGAAATAACCTTCACAAAACCATTATAGGAGCTGTTAATCATTTCTTGCAGGATCGCTCTCTCTTCTTCTGTCATTTCTCTTGAAGGGCTCATAATATCCTTGAATTCACCGCTCTTAATCGTTTCAAATTTCACACCATATTTTTCAGCAAGTCCAGCATAATTGATTCCTTGCATGATGACCCCAAGAGAGCCTGTTAATGTTTCAGGACTGGCAAATATTTTATTCGCCGGTGCAGATATGTAATAACCACCAGATGCAGCCATGGATCCCATTGAAATATATACTGGTTTTTTTGTTTCCTTTTGAATCTCTACAATTTTATCGTGTATTTGCGCACTCTCTACAACACCACCGCCAGGACTATTCACGCGAATAATAATTCCTTTAACGGCATCATCCTCTTTGGCGTAATCTAGGTTTTCTAGAAAAGCTTGATGATTATAGCCCGCTGCAGCAAAGATGGATGAAGTATCTCCGGTATCCTGAATCGTTCCATTTACGTCGAGTACAGCTATTTTCTTCATCATATTTCCTTCTTCAATGACTTCCTCTGTCACAAGGCCACTTGTAGGATTCATAAATTCATCCATCGTGGTTTGAAAATCTTTACTAAAAATGGTTGTAAACGTATTAATGACAACTGAGAAAATAAATAGTGCAGCTGCAATCCCTAATGCTGCCCACCGTTTTCCATTCACATATTCGTCCTCCTTTAATTTCATTTACTTGTATTACGGATAAAAACGGCAAAATGTTTCAAAAAATAATAACAAAGAAAGGAATAGAAAAATTCAATAAATTTTAGTACGATAGGAAAAAGGGGGGATATTCATGCCAGAGCGCCGTAATCTTTATTTTTTCCACAAAGAAGAACCAATGATACGAGAGAAAATCGATGAAATGCAAAAACTTGCTGTAAATCTTGGCTTCACAATCGTAAAGGATTATAAAAAAGCCAATGTAATTGCCTGCTTTGGTGGGGATGGAGCGTTTTTACAAGCTGTTCGTAGAACCGGTTTTCGTGAAGATTGCCTATATGTCGGAATTTCAACAACAGATCAATTAAGTCTCTATTGTGATTTTCATATAGAAAATACGAAGGAAATGATTGATGCGATGACCGAAGAGGTAATTGAAGTTCGCCGCTACCCAACAATCGAAGTAACGATAGATAACCAAGCCTCTTTTTATTGTTTAAATGAATTTAGTATCCAATCAAACATTGTTAAAACCTTTATTATGGATGTTTATATTAACGATCTTCAGTTTGAAACCTTTAGAGGAGATGGAGTCATCGTATCTACTCCAACAGGCAGTACAGCCTATAATAAGTCTGTGAACGGTGCAGTTGTAGACCCGCTGCTCCCTTGTATGCAGGTTACAGAGCTGGGTTCATTGAATAACAATCAATACCGAACGCTTGGATCACCTTTTATCTTAAGTGATGATAAGGTCTTAACCTTGAGGGTGGCCAAGGAAGGAAATGAGCATCCAACAATGGCGATGGATAATGAGGCACTAAGTATACAACATGTTGAAAAAATTCAAATTAAGTTAAGCGATAAAAGAATTAAAACAATCAAGCTAAAGCATAATTCATTTTGGGATAAAGTAAAAAGAAACTTTCTATAACGAAGACTGTACACACAGTCTTCGTTTTTGTTGAAACATACCTAGGCACTGATTTTTCTTTCCTTTTTCCGTTTGTCACGTTTCATAAAACTTACGTTAGATACTGAGTAAATAATCAGCGCAAACCAAATAAAAATAAATGCGATAAAATGTCCCTTTGAAAAATGCTCCCCGTAAACAAAAATACCCAATAACAGACTGATAGTAGGGGCTAGGTATTGAATGTATCCAAGCATAGAAAGCGGAATTCTTTGAGCACCTTTAGCAAAATACAGAAGCGGCACAGCGGTAGCAACACCGGATAGGATTAGTAGAATATCCGTTTTAGGTGAAACAGTGAGAAATGTATTCATGCCTTGGGAAAATAAGTAGAAGATATAAATGATTGCAATGGGTGTAACCACCATGGTTTCTAACGTTAAGCCTATGGATGAATCTACTTTAATCATTTTTTTCGCCAAGCCGTAGAAACCAAATGTAAAGGCTAACCCCAATGATATCCATGGCAGCATACCATATGATACAGTTAGAATAATAACTCCTATAGCAGCAAAAAAGAAAGATATATACTGGGCAGATGATAGCTTTTCTTTTAAGACAATCATGCCAAGCAGGACACTCACAAGCGGATTAATATAATATCCCATACTTGCTTCAATAATTTTGTCATGATTAACAGCCCAAATATAGATAAACCAGTTACAACTGACCAGTAAAGACGCTACTGTTAAAAATATCAGCTGCCTTTTATTTTGCAGCAGACTTTTTAATGTAATGATGAAGCTGTTCCATTTTTTAGTGATTAGCAGAAGCAACACCATAAATAAAAAGGACCAGACAATCCGGCTTGCTAATATCTCATCTGCCCCAATACCTTCAAGCAGCTTCCAGTAGATCGGCAATAATCCCCATAATAAATAAGAAATGACGGCATAAATAACCCCCATTTTCTCCCCTTTACGATCCATTTCTTTTCCCTCTATTCTTATTAATTTAGACTCTGTTAAAGAATCAGAGCCCTTATAGTAAAATAATAATCATTATAAATGAGAAGCTCCATTGTGACAACAAGCAGTTAATTGAAATCCTTTGGTCTATGCAATTAGAAAAGCAGACGCCCCATGCGTCTGCTCCTTTCATCACATTACAGATATTTTTTCAATTCATCATTTCGCAATTCAACACGACGAATTTTACCTGAAGATGTTTTCGGTAGTTCCTCAACAAATTCTATTCTCCGAGGATACTTATAAGGTGCTGTCATTTCTTTCACATGCCTCTGTAAAAGCTTTATTAAATCATCTTCGTTTTCCTTAACCCCTTGTTTTAACACGATAAAAGCCTTTACTACATTCCCGCGGTCTTTATCAGGACTTGCTACCACTGCACATTCTTTGACAAATGGATGTTTGACAAGTGCATCTTCCACTTCAAACGGCCCAATTGTATAACCTGAGCTGATGATAATGTCGTCACTTCTTCCTTCAAACCAGAAATACCCTTCCTCATCCTTCTTCGCACGGTCACCTGTCACAAAATAATCTCCGCGATATTGCGCCATCGTTCTTTCAGGCTCTTTATAATATTCTTTAAACAATGCCGGCGTATCTTTATGGACAGCTATATCTCCGACTTCCCCGACAGGACAAATCTCACCGGCATCATTAATAATTTCGACGTGGTTTCCGGGTGTAGGTTTCCCCATTGACCCCGGCTTTAACTCCATGTCCTTCAAAATACCAACTAACAGCGTGCTTTCAGTTTGACCATACCCGTCCCGGACTTTCAGATCAAAATGTCTTTGGAAGGTTTCGATTACTTCCCGATTCAATGGTTCACCAGCCGAAACAGCACTATGTAAGCTAGACAGATTATATTCGCCGAGATAGTCAACCTTTGCCATTAAACGATACTCAGTTGGTGTACAACAAAGTACATTCACTTTATATTTCTCAAGAAGCTGTAAATACTTCTCCGGTTCAAATTTCCCATGATAAGCTAAACCAGTCGCACCCGAACCTAAAACTGCCAAGAACGGACTCCAAATCCATTTCATCCATCCAGGACCTGCTGTAGCCCAAACAGTGTCTCCTTCACCGATAGAAAGCCAATGCGGTGCAGCAGTTCTAAGATGCGCATATGCCCATCCATGTGTATGTACAACTGCCTTTGGATTACCCGTTGTCCCTGAGGTATAAGATAAAAATGCCATATCATCACGACTTGTATCAGCCAAACTAAGCTCAGCAGAAGCAGTTTTCATTTTTTCATCTAAACGCTCCCAGCCTGCTTTCTCTTGACCAATAGTAAATTTAATGACTTGCTTCATTTCAGCGATCGGCTCAAATTCATCTACATAAGGATGATAGCTGATAACGCCTTTTACACCTCCGTGTATAATACGGTATTGCAGATCCTTCGTCCGAAGCATTTCTGAACTTGGTATAACAACCAAACCCAGCTTAAGCGCAGCAAGATATACCTCATATGCATTAAGTAAGCGAGGGATAATAACTAATATAACATCGCCTTTTTTTAAACCACTATTAAGTAAAATATTTCCAATTTTATTAGCACCAGCCATTAATGCCTCATATGAGATTTCTTCTGTCTTTCCATCCTGACTTTCCCATTTAACGGCTATTTTATCTTTTTGTTTTGCAAAACGTTCCATTTCAGAAACAAGATTGTACTGTAAAGGTGCAATCAAATCTTCACGTTTCATGTTACTCGCCTCCAAATCTTCTGCTTTTCATCATACCACATTTTAAAGATTTTACTAAGAGGAAATTAAACCAGTTATTATGACTAAGTACTAATTATTAGTATCATTTTACGCAAAAAAAGACAAGGCAAAAAAAGGAGCGGGATTACTCCCACTCCTTGTAGCCATCTTCTATTTATTTTTCATTATTGTTGTGAAAATCCAGCCATTTGTTGTTGAGCTGTTTGAACTAGACGTTTCGTAATTTCTCCACCAACAGAACCGTTAGCACGAGAAGTTGTATCAGCACCAAGATTAACACCAAACTCAGAAGCAATTTCATATTTCATTTGATCAAGAGCTTGTTGTACACCAGGAACTAGCAGTTGATTTGAGTTGTTGTTGTTTGCCATGTGATATCACCTCCTTGTGATAATAGAATGTGTAGTATCACATGGCTTCATACTGGTAAATTGTAGTTGTTATGTAAGAAAAAACAACTAATCTTAAAAAAGCCCCTCAAATGTATCTGTTTTACTTTCCTGCGGCCTGATATCGATTGTTTCAATGTTATCAACTGCCTTTTGTATATATGGCTCAAAGTCAATATAACTTTCATAATGAATAACCTTCTCACGTTTCGGCTTCGTTTTTGGAGAGGCCGGAACAAATATCGTACAGCAATCCTCAAAAGGTCTAATCGATATATCATGTGTATCGATGGACTGTGCAATGTCGACAATATCAGATTTGTCCATCATAATCAGCGGTCTTAGGATTGGTGTATTGGTTACTTCATTAATGGCATACATACTTTCAAGCGTCTGACTAGCCACCTGACCAAGGCTTTCTCCCGTTACAATGGCAAGGGCTTCCTGCTTCTCACGAATTTTATCTGTTATACGAAGCATTAATCGTCTCGTTGTTGTCATTGTATAATTTTCTGGTACCTGCTTTTGGATTAATTGTTGTATTTCAGTAAACGGAACAATATGTAAGCGAAAACGTCCGCTAAAGGAAGCCAATTTCTCTGATAAATCAATTACCTTTTGCTTCGCACGTTCACTTGTAAATGGAGGACTAAAGAAATGAACCCCTTCTATATCTAGCCCTCTTTTCATTGATTCATACCCTGCTACAGGGCTGTCAATCCCACCCGAAAGCATAAGCATGGCCTTCCCGCTCGAACCAGCCGGAAGCCCGCCTGCACCTTGAATGGTTTCACAGGAAATATACGCAGCTTCAGATCTGATTTCTACCTGCATGTTAATATCCGGATTTTTGACGTTAACTGTTAAATTCGGAACATTTTGCAGGATGTGAGAGCCAAAGACATGGTTTAATTCATTTGTTTCCAAAAAGTACGTTTTATCGGCTCGCTTCGTTGTGATTTTAAAGGTCTGCCCTTCCCTATGTACCTTTTCAAATAGCTGTAGAACTGCAGCTTTTATTTCTTCGATATCCTTATTTGTCTTTATAACAGGGCTATAGGATTGGATTCCGAAGACACCCTTCAGCCGTTCAACGATTTGACGTCCATCCTCACCATTTAATATGACGTAGGTGCGGTCCCTCGTGCTTCTAATTGTCACTTTAGGAAATTCATGTAAAGTTCCTCTAATACTATTTGCTAATTTCTCGATAAATTTGCTGCGGTTTCTTCCTTTTGTTGAAAGCTCTCCGTAGCGAATTAAAATGCGGTCATAGTTCATATTATTTCATTACCTTTCTTAACTCTTCAATCGTTTCCTGTATTGCAGACAGTACTGCATCGGCTTCACCCACTGTATTAGTATAGGACAAACTTAACCGGATTGCACTTCCAGCTCTGTCTTCCGTCATTCCCATAGAAGCAAGTGTGCCACTAAGTGTTTTCAGCTTTGAAGAACAAGCAGATGTCGTCGAAACATAGATATTCTTTTCTTCAAGCGCATGAACAAAAACCTCTGATTTCAAATGTGGAATAGAAAAATTCATTATATGTGGAGCAGCATATATTTCTGGTGTGTTGACGACAACACCTTCTATTTTAGATAGGCCTTCCCGCAATTTTCTGGAAACCAAATTCAAATGACGCGATTCCTTATCCTGTATTTCCATAATCATACGAAGCGCTTTTGCTAAACTAACTGCACCCGCAACATTTTCTGTACCGCTTCTGAGATTCTTCTCCTGGCCTCCTCCATTCAATAACGGGTTTATTTTAACCCCATCTCGAACAAACAGCAAACCGGTGCCTTTTACACCATGGAATTTATGAGCAGAAATAGAGCAGAGGTCAATAGAGCAATCATTTAGATCTAGTGGGACCTTCCCAATACCCTGAACATGATCAACATGAAACCTTATTCTTGGATACTTCCTTAGCAATTGTCCAATCTCTTTTATTGGTTGAATAGTGCCGACTTCATTATTCACATGCATAACAGATACAAGTATGGTATCTTCCCGAATCGCATTTTCTATTGTTTTTACATCGACCCTTCCGCTTGAATCAACAGGAACTTCTGTCACGTCAAATCCAAAGCTTTCCAGCTGCTTCATGGATTCCCGGACAGATGGATGCTCAATAGTCGTAGTGATTAGATGACGTCCCGATTTTTGATTGGCAAACGCGGTCCCTTTGATAGCTAAGTTATTTCCTTCAGTTCCTCCGGAAGTAAAATAAATCTCGTTCGGTTGAACAGACAGGAGCTTGGCCGCTTGCGACCTTGCCTGATTGAGCAGTTTCTCAGCAAGACCGCCAAAATTATGAAGTGAAGAGGGGTTGCCAAAATACTCCGAAGAAACCTTCAGAAAGGAATCAAGCACTTCGGGAAATGGCTTAGTAGTGGCGCTATTATCAAAATAAATCATTATTTTTCTTTCTCCCTTTCGTTGCGAATCATCCAACTAAAAATGTTAACATAATCATTACCATTTGAAAAATGTTATTAAAAAAAGACTTGCTGTTTAGCAAGCCTTTTTCATTATACCTCTAAAAGATCTTCCAATCTTTTTAATGCACCAGGATCCACTTTTTCGATGGTTGCTGAAGCAAGTTCGAAAGCTTCTTTATATTCGAAGGATCTAAACAGACTCTCCGCTTCTCTTAAACCTTTATCAACTGAAGCGTATCTGCTTCTATAGCGGTTTCCGTATTGTATAACCTGCTCGGCAAGCTTAACCATTTCAAAAAGTTCTTCTGTCTTTTTCGTTACCTTATCAACTGTTAGAACTGCCAGTTCCAAGAACTCCTGAACATCCGGAATATCCAATGGCTTTTCTTCCAGCTTCTTAATCACATCTTTTATGCTGTCATGTGCATCTTCTAGCAGATATTTAAATTCCTCTGGCACACCGGGAATATTGCTATTCGAAATCAAACGAATCGTTTCAGCTACCTTTTTCCTAAGGGCCTGTACTTTATCCCTTGCAGCCAGTTCATCTTTACGTAATGCCTGAAGCTTCTGGCTAAATGCCCCTTGTTCTACAACAAGCATGTCTAACATCTCTTTAACCGCTATCATTTCTTTACTCAAATGTGAGTATGCAGTATGATTCTCGTCCATTTTATATTCCAGCAGTTCATAGCGTTTAAATAACTGATCCAGCTGTTTTGCTAAGGATTTCACAACCTCTAAATCAGCATCTTGTAGATGGTAGCTTGCTTGAACATGTGCAATTTCGTGATTTAATTCACTATTTACCTTTTTAGCAGACTGAAGCATTTGTAAAATTTCCCGATCTCGCTGATTAATTTCATGCTTTGCCAAAACTTCCTTTTCAAGCAAGTCATAAACAGCATCAATACTTTCTTTCCATGAAACTACTTTCTCTTGTACTTCTTCCATATCCGATTCTTCCAGTTTGTCGATAACTTCTGCAAGTTCTAGTGAGATTCTTTCCACTTCAGTTTCAACTTGGATATGCTCTAGTACATATCCTTGTGAAAGCATTTCTTTATAGCCATCCCGTAGTTCGTCTAGTTGCGACGGAAGAGTTGATTGGCATTCCATTAGGAGATTTGGAATTAATTGCATATCCTTTCTTGTTTTTTCTAAACAATCGTGGATATTGATTACGAGCTCCCGTGCCTGCAAATAATTACCGTTATTTGTCTTTTCGTCAAACTCTACAAACTTTTTTGATACTTCCTCAAGCCCAGTTTCAAGACTTTTTTCCATTTTGGCAAAGGAATACCGGTGTGCAAGCAGTGTTTTTTTACATTCCCGATAAATTTCCTTCAAATCTTCTATTTCAATTCGATTCTTTTCCTCACTGCCAATCAGCTCTTGTAATTCATTCAGCAATTCTTCCATTTTCTTTTCTACATTTGCTAACACGGTACTTATCTCTGTTTGGACAGCTTTGGCCTTTTTAAATCGATATTTATCAATATGCTCTTCTGCATCAAACAGCAGTTCTTCAAGATCCGGCAGTTGAACCGCAATAATCTCATCCCACGTACTGCGCCATCGTTCAAAACGTTCTTCCGTTTCACCGTTCATATTTAATTGCTTAACCTTTTGCAACTCATCTAGTACAGGGCGGGTGGTTATGTCGATTTTCCACGCTTCTAGCCGGTCTGTTTCCTTATAATATTTTTTCTTCATAAAAAATCCCGCTAGGAATATACAAATTACTATTGCAATTCCTCCGATTATGTATTCCATTGTAAGCCCCCTGTTCTATAACGAGCTGGTTCCATTTTATATAAATTTTATTGTGCAAGCTGTACGATTTATTTTCAAGCAGCACTCTAGCGTTGATTACACTTATGAAAACTAGCTTTGAAGTGGATTTAAGAAGAAGTATGAAGAGCCGAGGTTATATTGAAACTATGTGAGGCTCTGTGCATGTTCTTTTCAATGTTTTTATGATACCATGTAAACGACGATTTTTGACTATTAAAATTTAATTTTTTGTAGAATTATTTACATGACTTTGTTCAGCCAATTATAAAAGTTACATAAATAACATTTTAAAAACATTATTAATAGTAACATAAAAGTACAAAATATTTAAATAATTAAACTCTTTAAAAAAGAAAAAATTTTGGGGGATTACCATGGTAAAAAAGGACGGTCATATTCACACTTTATTTTGTCCACATGGGTCAAATGACAGCTTTGAAAAATATATTGAAAAGGCTCTATCACTGGGGTTTGAGGAAATATCCTTCACAGAGCATGCTCCGTTGCCGGATGGATTTACCGATACGACTCCAACAAAAGATAGTGCTATGTCCTGGGCAGATTGGGACAATTATGTCGAAGAAATTGACCGTGTAAAGCAATTGTATAAGGGTAAAATGAAAATTAATTGCGGTCTTGAGATTGATTATATCGAGGGGTTTGAACAAGAAACAACAGCTGCTCTCAACAAATTTGGTACAAAGCTTGACGATGCGATATTATCCGTTCATTTTCTGAAAATGAATGATAGATATGACTGTGTGGATTATAGTCCGCAGGGGTTTGAGGAAATGGTTTCTGTCTATGGCTCTGTGGAGGAAATATACAAAAGGTATTATGAAACCGTACAAAAGTCTGTCGAAGCCGATTTAGGCTCATTTAAACCAAAGAGAATTGGTCATATTACACTTGTCCATAAATTTCAAAACCGTTTTCCTTTCGAAGGTGAAGAGAAAACTGTTCTTTTTCATCTATTAAAATCCATAAAAAAAGAGGGCTATGAACTGGATTATAATGGTGCCGGGACTAGTAAACCATTATGCCGCGAGCCATATCCCCCTCATTGGGTTATACAGGAAGCAATAAAACTGCAGATTCCGCTTGTGTATGGATCTGATGCACATCAAGCAAAAGAACTTGGACAAGGCTATCATCATCTGCTTCTAAATCAATGACGCTCTACTATATAACGAAGACTGCCGCCTTCTTCTTGTTTATGTTTCCGTCTCCCAAGCGGAACCCTTTTCATGGCAAAAGGCGGCGCCGTAACGTTATATTGTTTTTTTGCAGAAGTGGAAGAAGGCGTTAATATATTCTCTAGCCAATTTGACATTTCCAGATAGTATTTATCAGCAAAATACTTTTCCTGTGGAAAGGTATGAAGTACTTCAGAAAGATATTGACTATTCAAGAAAGGCATTGATAATAACCCCTTTAATTGAATAATAAAAAAGTTAATATTTACTTTATTAAATTCCTTGTTTATCATCCCTTTTTCGAGAATTTCTGTAAGTAGATAACGTTCTTTTGTCAAATACGTAGACATCATCTCACGAACCACTTGGGTATCAAGTGACAATTCCCGCAAAATAAATCTTGTTAAATGAACATTCTGACTTTGGAAACGGATAATATTCTCCACAACCTTTTGCATACAGACATAGGCGTCTTCCTCAAGTACAGCCATTGCCTTTTCTACCTCAAATAAATAGTTTTCATAATAGTGAATAAAACAGTATTCTAATAGTCCATTTTTATTTTGAAAATAGTAAGAAATATTCGCAACATTTACCTTTGCTTTTCCGGCTATATCTCTCACTGTTGTACCTTGAAATCCCTTCGTATTAAACAAGAAAATAGCAGCTTGGATTATATCCTCTTTCGAGTTTTTCCTCATAATAAATCCCTCACTATTAGTGATTTAATCATTCAAAAGGCAAAGGTTCCCTATCCTAAACAAATTCGCGATATAGCTCAGCAATCCTTCAAAAAAATCTCGACAAAAACCATAGTGATTCCGGTGATTTCGCTGCTGTTAACGTATTTTTACACAAATGATGTAGAAGTATGACCAAACTAGAAACGACTCCTGAAGACACAGGAGTCGTTTCTAGTTTCTATTATCTAGGCCGTGTGACCACTCTATTTTTTCCAGTTTTTTTCGCTTGGTACAGCGCATGATCTGCACGTTTAAATAGGTTTTGATAATTATCCTGATCTTCCCTTTTCCAGCAGGTAACGCCGCAGGAGATGGTAACCGTTGGATTTGTGGCTTCGCTTACCCTTTGGACCAATCTTTCAGCAATCATTACGCCTGTATCAATTGACACTCTTGGTAAGTAGATAGCGAGTTCTTCGCCGCCCCAGCGTGCCCCAATATCTGTACCGCGGATATTATCATGAATCACATTAGCCACTTGAATAATGACTTCATCACCTATTTGATGTCCATAGGTATCATTCACAACTTTAAAATTATCAATGTCTATGAGTATGAAGGTTGCACCTTCATCAACCTGCATAGACTGCTGAATTTGTTCATCAAGATACTTTCGTGAGTAAAGCTTTGTTAGATGATCCGTGACCACTAACTTTTCAAGCTTTTCTCTTAATAGTGTATTTGTAAAGGCTAGTGTTGAATGATGGACTAATGAAAGAAACAGCTTAAATGTATCAAATGAAAAAGCATATGATTGATGGTGCAGGACGAGAACAAATCCATTTATTACATTAGACTGATTCATTGGTACTGCCATCGCAGATTTAAAAAGAGAAGGATTGTTCGTATCAGCTGGCAATTTTAAATCACCAATAAATATTGAATCATTCTCTAACAGTATTTTTTCTTTAAAATAATCGATATATGGTTTTGCCTCATCCGTAAGAAAGAAACTCGTGCTTCCTTGCTGTACATCATATGAGGAATCGCTTAAGGTAAATTGGATAAAACCGACCTCTTCAGCCGCAAGTGATTTGACTATTTGGTCTGACATATAGGCCATCGTTTCAGTCAGCCGAAGCGTAGAATTCAGATGATGACTTGTTTCATTAATCAGCTGCAAATCCTCAATCAGCCGCTTCGACTGCTCATAGAGCTGGGCATTTTCAATTGCCCCTCCTGCAGTATTTGCGAGAAGAGTGATAAACTCGACTTCATTTTTGGGGAATACCAGGGCATTAGGAGATGTTACCTGCAGTACCCCGTAGACGCCTTGTTTTCCTTTCAGTGGTGCATATAAATTCGCTTTACGCTCAGTCACAGAAACTTCGAATTGAATCGTGCCAGTCACATACGATTCCATGATGGCCTGATTTTTACTAGTATAATTAAATTCCTTTATTGGTAAACCTTCAAAACCCTTATGATCCTGTGAAAGAAATAGCAGATATGCAAAGGATGGGTATACTTCGTGTAAGGAATCAATAATTTCTCCAAGCACTGATCTCATATTCATGGTAGAATGGACCTTTTCCGTCACACGAAATAGCTGTTTATAGCGCTTTTCCTCAACTAGCAGCTTCGTTAATTTTTGAGCCTTTTGAAGAAAAAGCCCGCATTCAATACTTAATTTCTCAAGTACCTTTTCTGTTAATTTCGAAAAAAATTGACCTTTTTCTTTCAGTACAAGGTAACTTTGAATACTGTTTTTATTTCTAATAGGGATTAATAAATCATATTGTTCAAAGGCGAGAATATGGAAGGGTCTCCGGTATACCTTATGACAAATTTCCAATTCTTGATGATCTTTAAAGGAAAAGTTTACCGCAGCTAGGTTTCGTTTAACATCTGAATTCGTTGAAGACTCAACTACGAGCTGTTGAAGGTTTTCATCAAAATGATAAAGTGTTACCTCTTCAGCCTGCATCAGCTCCTTTATTATCACTAGCATTTCTTCAAGAATTGACTCATATTTCAGCTGATGATTTTCTGTCGAAATCAAGTCAAAAAAACGACTTTTCAAATTCAGAATAATACGTTCCTCAAGTAATTCCATGTTAAACCTCACCTAATTATTAATGCTGATATTATTTCATTCTGCATGTACTTTCCTATGATATATTATACATGCATTTAACTAAATTTACCAAGCATAGTAATAAAGTCTATGATTTTCTTATTAGCTAGACTCTCTCTGTTAACACGGTTATAAATTTGTATTCAAGAGGCAATTCGATTGCTGCCAATCTACTACAGGAATCTTCTTACTATAATGTCTCTATCAGAAAACAACCTTGACATTCGTGTGAATTTAATTATATAATAGCGTTTGTGTAAAATATGCAGCTTATGTGAATACTTTTTTGGCATCATTTTGTTCCTCAAATGCATTCGATGGTGTATTGAGTAACCCTTGCTGCAGGGCGAAGGTACATGAAAACAAAATGTCTAAGGAAGATCTCACATCTGTTTTTATTTTACCAAAAATAAAAACATAGAGGAGGAGTCATTCATGGCTCGTTATACAGGTCCAAGCTGGAAACTGTCTCGTCGTTTAGGTATTTCCTTAAGCGGCACTGGTAAAGAATTAGAAAAGCGTCCTTACGCTCCTGGACAACATGGTCCAAACCAACGTAAAAAACTATCTGAATATGGTTTACAATTACAAGAAAAGCAAAAGCTTCGCCATATGTATGGTGTAAACGAGCGTCAATTCCGCAACCTTTTTGATAAGGCTGGAAAGATCGCTGGTATCCATGGTGAAAACTTTATGATTCTTTTAGAATCTCGCTTAGATAACGTTGTTTACCGTTTAGGTTTAGCTCGTACTCGCCGTCAAGCTCGTCAGCTTGTTAACCACGGTCATATTCTAGTTGATGGAAAGCGCGTTGATATTCCTTCATACCGTGTGCAACCAGGTCAAACAATTGGCGTTCGTGAAAAATCACGTAACCTTGACATCATTAAAGAAGCAATCGAAGTGAACAACTTTGTTCCTGATTTCTTAACTTTTGATGCTGACAAACTAGAAGGTACTTTCACTCGTTTACCAGAGCGTTCTGAATTACCAGCTGAAATTAACGAAGCATTCATCGTTGAGTTCTACTCTCGTTAATATTAGCATTATGCATAATAATGCTAATAAAGCCCTTGAAATGTTGTTAAATCAACGTTTCAGGGGTTTTTTCGTTTCTATATTAATAAGAAAATATATCATAGGAATTAGAGTAAATATGAACTCCATGCTAAAAGCAACAACTAACCATAGTTGTAAATCTGATGGCCATGGCCAAATGAGCTGTATTATTATTCTTGAAAACCATATAAGAGAAAAGAATGCATAGAATATTTTTAATTCCCTTGAACCATCAAATAATTTATTTTGCACTATTAAAAACAGCAAACTAACTCCGGCTAACAAAAAGGAAAAGCAAAAATTGATGTAGTTAATTGAATGATATATCTCAATCGGAGCGTCCGGTATATAAGAATACCATTTAAAAGAATACGGTGCAAAAAAGTGCAATATCCCAACCAGGCTACTTATCATGCAAGCAGCATTAAAAAATACCATTACGATTTTTTTCATTTCAACCCCTCACCAACATACGGAAATAATAACCATAAGTATACGTTAATCACATACATCCACATTACATTAAACATTTCGTTATATACATATTTTACCACTAATGTTACATTACTTTAATCTCACTTTTAAAAATACTCAAAGTGTTCAATTTTATTATTCTGTACATTAACATTGTCCCAAAGTGAACCAAAAAAGGTTAATGATACGTATAAAAAACCTTGCCGCTTTAAAATTGGCAAGGTTTTTTATTATGGTGTCAGGCACCACAAATGGACATTATTAAGCTGTTGTCTTTTTGCGGTGCCTGACACCAATCATGATTAGTATTTGATTAGGTAGTATTTCTTTTTGCCGCGGCGAATGACGGTGAACTGTCCTTCTATACGGTCCTTAGCAGAAATAACGTAATCTGTTTCTGTTACACGTTCTCCGTTAATCGATACTGCCCCATTTGTTACATCTTCACGGGCCTGTCTTTTGGATGGGGCAATTTTTGCTGCTATTAATAGATCCACAATGCTGGTATCTTCTCCAGATGTATGTTCATAAGATGGAACATCTTTGAAGCCTTGCTTAATTTCGTCTGCTGTTAAGTTTTGAATATCACCTTTAAACAGGGCATCTGTAATTTTCATTGCCTGGTCAAGTGACTCCTGGCCATGAATTAATTTTGTCATTTCCTCTGCTAATGCTTTTTGCGCTTTACGTAGATGTGGCTCTGTTTGAACAGCTGCTTCTAATCCTTCAATTTCTTCCTTTGATAAGAAAGTGAAAAACTTCAAATATTTGATAACATCCGCATCAGCTGTATTGATCCAGAATTGGTAAAACTCATATGGAGATGTTTTTTCAGGGTCAAGCCAAACAGCTCCGCTTTCTGTTTTACCAAACTTTGTTCCATCTGCTTTTGTAACAAGCGGTATCGTTAATCCAAATGCTTTTGAGCCTTCCGGAGCCATTTTGCGGATTAACTCAAGACCTGTGGTGATATTCCCCCATTGGTCACTACCGCCGACCTGCATTTTACAATCATGCTTCTCATAAAGGTGCAAGAAATCCATAGCTTGTAAAATGGTATACGTAAATTCAGTAAATGAAATCCCTGTTTCAAGTCTGTTTGCAATTGTATCCTTTGCCAGCATATAGTTCACACCAACATGCTTTCCATAATCACGCAGGAATGTAACAATGTCCATGGAACCAGCCCAGTCATAGTTATTAACCATAATCGCCCCATGTTCGCCTTCAAAATCGAAAATGTGGCTCAATTGCTTCTGGATACACTCCACATTATGCTGAATCGCTTCCGTTGTTTGAAGTTTACGCTCCTCGCTTTTCCCACTCGGATCACCAATCATCCCTGTTGCTCCACCGACTAGTACGATTGGGCGATGGCCGTGCTGCTGGAATCGTCTTAAGGTCAAAAAGGGTAATAAATGACCAATATGCATACTGTCTGCAGTAGGATCGACACCGCAATATAAGGAGATTTTCTCTTTTGCCAATGTTTCTTTAATACCTTCTTCATCTGTTTGCTGGTAAACAATACCTCTCCACTGCAAATCTTCAAGTAATGTCATGATTTAATTTCCTCCTCTAAAAAAATAAAAAACGCCCCTGCAAACATGCAGGGACGCAAATCATATATGCGCGGTACCACCCAAATTAGAGAATAAATAAATTCTCCCACTCAAAAAAGATAACGGATTAACCGGTCACTGCTACTAAATGGCAAAGGAAGCTAAATAAACCGAATAGCGGGTGGATTTTAGCCAATTGTTCTCAGTGAAAGCTCAGGGAGGTAATTCATCACTTCTATTTGCACCAGCTTACAGCGGCCGCTGGCTCTCTTTGGCAGGGATAGAAGCACTACTGGATTCCCGTCAATGCTGTTTTATAATTAGTAATATTGCATTATTTTTATCATAGACAGCGAATAAAGTCAAATAGTAACAGGAAAATTCCACAAATAGCAACAATCTTTTCGGTTTCACTCCGCTGTTTATGCTATAATGAAGGGTGATTTTGGAGGGGATCAATGAATGAAAATTGAAAAATCAAAATATAGCGGTAAAATTAAATCGTTTTTTAATCTATTAAAAGATAAACAAACAGTCAAAAAGATTCGCATCACCTACCAAGTTGTTTGGAATTTAGCCCTTATTTTTATTATAGTCCTTGTACTTGGATTATCTTTTGGCGGCGGTCTTGGCGCTGGTTATTTTGCATCATTGGTAAAAAATGAACCGATACGATCCTATGATAACATGAAAAAAAATATTTATAATTACGAAGAAACCTCCGAATTATATTTTGATCATAACGTCTACCTTGGAAAGCTTTACACTGATCTGGAAAGAGAAGAAGTAAAGCTTGAAGACGTATCACAGGATTTGATTAATGCTGTTGTCGCAACAGAAGATGAATATTTTTATGAGCATGGGGGCGTTGTACCCAAAGCCATCTTACGGGCTATCATTCAAGAGGTTAGTAATTCCTCCGTCCAATCTGGCGGAAGTACACTTACACAGCAACTAATTAAAAATCAAATTTTAACAAATGAAGTATCATTTGAGCGAAAGGCAAAAGAGATATTGCTGGCCCTACGGCTTGAAAAGTTCTTTTCAAAGGAGGAAATCCTTGAAGCCTATTTAAATGTATCTACCTTTGGCCGTAATTCTTCAGGTCGAAACATTGCCGGCGTTCAATCGGCAGCAAAGGGTATTTTTGGCAAGAATGTAAGTGATTTAAACCTGCCTCAGGCGGCCTTTATTGCCGGTCTTCCTCAAAGTCCATTCGGCTATACACCGTATACAAATGGGGGCGAGCTTAAACAAAATCTTCAACCAGGCATTACAAGAATGAAAACCGTCCTAAATCGTATGTACACAGACGAAAAGATTACGAAACAGCAGTACGATGAAGCACTTGCCTATGATATTACAAAGGATTTTATCACCATCCATGAGAATCCAGTTGAGCAATATCCATGGGTTACATTTGAAATTGAAAAACGTGCAGCTGAAGTAATGGCCTACGTGCTGGCAGAAAAAGACGGAATTTCGAAAGAAAAGCTGGACGCGGACGATGTATTAAAGGAAAAATACATGGCACTATCTGACCGAGACATTCGTCAAAATGGATATAGAATCCATAGTACGATTAATAAGGACATATATGATCGTTTCACAGAGGTCGTAAATAACTTCAATTATTACGGTAATGATAAAACAAAAACATATACGGACCCAGAAACCGGAGAAGTAAAAACAATTAGTGATCCGGTCGAAGCTGGAGCCATTCTAATTGAAAACAAAACCGGGAAAATTATTAGTTTTGTCGGGGGCAGGGATTATAATCGAGAACAAATCAATCATGCAACAAGCGCAAAACGATCAAATGGATCCACGATGAAACCATTGCTTGTTTATGCTCCAGCATTTGAACTAGGATCGATTTCTCCGGGCAGCATCCTGCCTGATGTTCCATTAAAATTAAATCCTGGATCAAACAAACCATGGCCAACCAATTACGGCGGCAGCACGCATGGGCTTGTGACAGCAAGGGAAGCACTGGCTAAATCCTATAATATTCCTGCTGTGAAAGCATATGTTGATATTCTTGATTCGCAGCCTGCACAATATCTTGTGAAAATGGGCTTTACCTCCTTAGCGGAAGGTGACTATGTGAACCGCTCCGCTGCACTTGGCGGTCTGACAAACGGTGTTACTGTTGAGGAGAACACAAATGCCTACGGGACTTTTGCAAATGGCGGTCAATTTATTGATGCCTATATGATTGAAAAAATTACTGATAAAGAAGGAAACATTGTATATCAGCATCAGGTAACGCCAGTACCGGTATTTAGCCCGCAAACAGCCTACTTAACCTATGATATGTTAAGAGATGTTATAAGCGGAGGTACAGCCACTTCTGTAAATGGACGATTAAAATTCAGCTCTGACTGGGCCGGAAAAACAGGTACAGGTCAGGATTATAAAGATTCATGGTTTGTCGCAACAAATCCAAACGTATCCTTTGGTGTTTGGAATGGCTACGATGAGCCAAAACCGTTAGAACTCAGCTATAAAGGATTATCCTATGGAGTCAGAAATATTTATCTATGGGCAGATTTAATGAATGCCGCTTACGATATTGCACCAGAACTGGTAGATCCAAGCGAAACGCTGCCAATGCCGGAGGGAATCGTTACTAGAACCTTCTGCGCTGTATCCGGAGGCTTAGCAACTGACGCTTGCTCAAATGCCGGACTTGTCCGAACAGACCTTTTTAACGCGAAGTTTGTACCGACAAAGTCGGATAGTAGTTTTGACAGTGGAAGATTTGTAACAATCGGTGGAAAAAAATATCTAGCGCTTGATTCTACACCTGCTGAATTTGTACAAACAGGGGTAGTCTTAGATTCAGCAGCGATTCAGAAAATGCTAGGGATATCGGCAAATCAATTATCCTCCTATAATAGCGGTATAGCGAATGCAGTTGTTCCAAATGCCAGCATGCAAGACAATGGAAGTGCCCCTTCTGCTCCAGGTATTTCTCTATCAGGCAGCACCATTTCATGGGGTGGAAGCTCAGATAATGATGTTGTCGGCTATCGAGTCTATTCTGGAGGCCAAAGAGTAGGGACGATTAAGGTAGACGGATCCCATTCATTCCAGGTAGGGTCAGGAACCTATTACGTTACTGCAGTCGATATTGCAGGAAATGAATCAGCACCATCTAATTACATTACAGTTGAGCAGCATCATACAACACCGGTTGATTCTGGAACAACATCTGGAGAAACGGGTGCAGAGCAGCAGCCTGCAGCCTCCCCTCCTACTGAAACCGGGGAACAGGGTACACAAAATCCAGCAGCACAACCAGCTCCATAACTAAAATATATGAATAGCAAAAAAGCGGGTGTCCATGTTAATTTAGGACACCCGCTTTTTGTTATTAATCTTCCATTGTGGAAAGATCACCTGTTGGTAAATTAAGCTCCCATGCTTTTAACACACGACGCATAATTTTACCGCTTCTTGTCTTCGGCAATTTATCACGGAACTCAATTTCTCTTGGCGCAGCGTGTGCAGCAAGACCCGTTTTTACAAATTGACGAATATCTTCAATTAACTCCTCTGATGGCTCATAACCATCGATCAGTGCAACAAACGCCTTGATGATTTCACCACGCACAGGATCTGGTTTTCCAATTACACCTGCTTCTGCAATGGCAGGGTGCTCTAAAAGCTTACTTTCAACTTCAAATGGACCTACACGTTCTCCAGCAGTCATGATCACATCATCGACACGGCCTTGGAACCAGAAGTATCCTTCTTCATCCATATATGCTGAATCACCAGATACATACCAATCTCCCGGCATAAAGTAAGAATCATACTTTTCTTGGTTATTCCAAATTGTATGCATCATAGACGGCCAGCCCTTTTTAATTGCTAGGTTACCCATTCTATTTGGAGGAAGCACATTTCCTTGATCATCAACAATCGCAGCTTCTACACCAGGAATTGGTTTACCCATGGAACCAGGCTTAACCTCCATGCAAGGATAGTTACAAATAACTTGAGCACCTGTTTCAGTCATCCACCACGTATCATGGATTCTTAAATCGAATACTTTCATTCCCCAACGGACAACCTCTGGGTTAAGCGGCTCACCAACACTCAAGATATGTCGTAGGTTAGACAGGTCAAATCTCTTCACTACTTCATCACCAGCACCCATCAGCATACGGAAAGCAGTTGGAGCACTGTACCAAACTGTTACACCGTAATCTTCAAGCATTTTATACCAAGTTTCAGGATTGAAACGACCGCCTACGATTAGGTTTGACGTACCTGTCAACCAAGGTCCAAAAATACCATATGCAGTACCCGTAACCCAGCCTGGATCTGCTGTGCACCAATACACGTCATCTTCTTTTAAATCAAGAACCCATTTTGCAGTTTGATACTGCTGAATCATTGCATTATGAATATGTAAGACACCTTTTGGCTTGCCAGTTGAACCAGATGTATAATGTAGAAGCATACCATCAGTACGCTCAACCCACTCAATATCTAGCTTTGAGCTGGCTTCAGTCATTTTTTTATTGAAATCAATAATCTGACTGTTCTCCTCTACATCCTCGCCAACTACAAAAATATGTTTTAAATTCGGAAGATCTTGAACAGGTATGCGGTGTAACAGTTCTTTAGTTGTAACAATCACTTTTGCATCACTGTCTTCTAGACGGTCACGAACAGCACCTTCCATGAACGCCTCAAATAGCGGCCCAACAATGGCACCAAGTTTAATAGCTCCTAATACAGCAAAATATAATTCTGGAGATCTTGGCATGAAAATAAACACACGGTCTCCTTTTTCAACCTTTGCATATGTTTTAAAAACATTCCCAGCTTTATTAGAAAGCTCTTTCATTTCTTTAAATGTATATTTTTCTTTTCTTAAACCTTCATGATAATATAAGGCCACTTTATTTTTTCGATAGCTTTCAGCATGTCTATCAATTGCTTCATAGGCAATATTTACTTTTCCCGTTTCAGACCAAGAGAACATCTTCTCTGTTTCTTTCCAGTCAAAATTATTGTACACCTCTTCGTAACTAGTAAGATTAAAGTCTCCTCTTTGGGATGGTAAAATTTCCAATTTCATCTAATTTTTTCCTCCTTTTTTGTAATTATGAACCTATTATATAACAATTTTACAATTTTCTCAATTTTTAAAATATTATTTATTAAAAAAATTTTCCGATACTGTTCTATTATGTCCAAAAATAATTAATAATGTAAATAGATGTAAGTAATATTTATTAATTAAAAATTGTGTATAATGGTGTTATTACATCCTTAATTCCTTTAAATCCCAACTAATAAAAAAATATCCATCAATTTTATTAAAAGTATTAAGGGGTAGAGTATATTTATGGCGGTGAATAGAAATATATGGAACACAAGAAAACCTATTATTCAAAAGAGTTAGCAACCCCTGTTGGCACTTTAATTGTTGAAGGACCTATGTCACCCGAGCAATTGAAACATTTTGAATTTGATGCTGGTCTGATCGCCTTTAGACCGCCTGCAAAGCAGCATGAGGCAATTATTGAGATTGCAAGTTTACCAGAAGGCAGGATTATCATCGCTAGAATTGAGAAAAAAATCATCGGCTATGTGACCTTCTTATATCCTGATCCACTTGAACGCTGGTCAGAAGGTAATATGGAAGAGCTGATTGAATTGGGTGCAATTGAAGTTAGTTCACATTATCGTGGAATCGGGGTCGGCAAAGCACTTTTAACGGTTTCCATGATGGATGATGCAATGGAGGACTATATTGTTTTTACCACTGAATATTATTGGCATTGGGATTTAAAAGGAACAGGCTTAAATGTTTGGGAATACCGAAATATTATGGGGAAAATGATGAACATCGGTAATCTAGAATGGTATGCAACTGATGATCCGGAAATCTGCTCTCATCCAGCCAACTGTCTTATGGTTCGGTTTGGAAAAAGAATAAATTCAGAATCTATACAAAAGTTTGACGAATTACGTTTTATGAACCGATTTATGTATTAAAATATAGGTAGAAAAGGGGGAAAAAGAGATGATTGTTGAAGAAATTATGAAAACAAAGATTATTACTCTTACTCAAGATCAGCCTATACTAGATGCAGCCAATCTCATGCTGCAGCATAAGGTAAGGCATCTTCCTATTATCACAGAGGACAACCAATTAATTGGCTTAGTATCTGACCGTGATATTCGTGACGCTACACCTTCCATTCTAACAGACCCTGAAGAACAAAAGGACGTCCTGAAGAAACCGATTAAATCCATTATGACAACCAACTTAATTACAGGTCATCCTCTCGATTTTGTTGAAGAAATCGGTGCCATTTTTTATGAACATCATATCAGCTGTCTGCCAATTGTAAAGGATAAAAAGCTTGTCGGTATCATCACTGAAACCGATCTTTTACATACATTAATAGAACTAACCGGAGCCCATCAGCCTGCATCACAAATTGAGATTAAAGCCCCAAATCGGGCGGGGGTCCTTAATGAGATTACAACTGCTTTTCGTAAACAAAAGGTCAATATATTAAGTGTACTCATTTACCCAGACAAAAAGGATGAAAGCTATAAAATTATTGTTATTAGAGCACAGACCATTAACCCTATTCATTTAATAGAGGATATTAAAAAGGCCGGATATCAGGTTCTTTGGCCAAATTTACCAGGTATCGAAAGATGAACGACGATTCAATCTTTATTTACTCACCAGCTCTATTAAACTATCGATTTAATGCACACCATCCTTTTAGTCCAATTCGTTTACAATTAACGCTTGATCTATTAGAAAAAAGCAATGCCATCGATACGCGAAATATCGTACCACCACGACCTGCAACAAGAGAAGAATTAACACTTATTCATGATCCACAATTTGTTGACGCTGTAAAATTAGCGGGAAATGGAATGCTTTCTTCAGAGCTTGCAGAAAGCTATGGTTTCGGGACTGAGGATACACCCATATTTCCCAATATGCATGAGGTAACTTCATTAATTGTCGGGGGTGCCTTAACCGCTGCTGATTATGTTATGAGCGGAAAAGCAAAGCATGCCCTGCATTTAAGCGGAGGCTTGCATCATGGTTTTAGAGGCAAGGCTTCTGGTTTTTGCATCTATAACGACATTTCAGTTGCGATTAAATATATTCAGGAGAAATATCATGCACGTGTTCTCTATATTGACACAGATGCCCATCATGGTGATGGTGTACAATGGGCCTTTTACGATGACGCGAATGTATGTACTCTTTCCATCCACGAAACGGGGCGTTATTTATTCCCTGGAACCGGTAATATCAGTGAAAGAGGACAGGGCTCAGGATATGGCTATTCCTTTAATATTCCCGTAGACGCCTTCACAGAAGATGAATCATTTCTAGACTGTTATAGAACTGCCTTTTCAGAGGTAGCTGAATTTTTTAAACCAGATGTAATTATTACCCAAAACGGTGTCGATGCCCATTATTTAGATCCATTAACCCATTTGTACTCAACAATGAATACATTCATGGAGGTTCCCAAGTTGGCACATCAGCTTGCACATCAATATTGTGATGGAAGATGGATAGCTGTCGGGGGTGGAGGCTATGATTTATGGAGAGTTGTACCAAGAGCATGGGCGTCCATTTGGTTTGAAATGACAGAGAATCGAACAAATACAGGGATTCTTCCAGAGAACTGGGCTGTGAAATGGCAGGAGCATGCTGATTGTGCGCTTCCAATATCCTGGGAGGATGAACAACAAATGTATGAACCCATCCCAAGAAAAGTTGAAATCACTGAGAAAAATAAACAAACTCTTGAAAAAGCTTTATATTCCATTCGAAAAGAAAGGAAAATAGAGTAAAAAATCGGGGAGCCCATGATATGAGCTCCCCTTTACCACTAAAAATGTCTATTTAGTCGAATTCCGAACTTCAATCCGGTGCGGAAGAACAACAATTAAATCATCCACTTCTTCTTTATTCATCAATTTCGTCAATAAACGCATAGCTACAGCTCCAATATCATATAAAGGCTGTACAATTGTCGTTAACTGCGGACGAACCATCAGCGACAATCTTGTGTTATCAGATGTGATGACTTCAAAATCCTCTGGAATGTTAAATCCTTTATCCTCAGCACCGTGTACAACACCTAGTGCCATTTCATCAGAACCTACCATGATTGCCGTAGGACGGTTTTCTGCTTCAAGAAGTTTTTCAAAAGCCTCAATCCCTGAATCATATGTATAATCACCCTCGGCTATTAGGTCTTCGCTGTATTCAATACCGGCTTCACTTAACGCTCTTTTATATCCAGCAAGTTTTTTATGGCTGTTAATCGGGTCATGTAATGGTCCAATCACAAGTCCAATATGCTTATGGCCTTTTTCAATAAAGGTAGTTACAGCATCAAAAGCCGCCTGCTCATGATCAATATTAACAGAAGGAATTTTACCTGTTTCCTCAATGGAACCCGCTAGAACAATCGGAACTGGAGATTTTCCAAATTCCTCCACATGCTCTTTCGTGATGTTTCCACCCATAAAAACAAGTCCGTCTACCTGTTTGCCAAGCATTGTGTTTAACAAATGCAATTCCTTGTCTTTATTTTGGTCTGAGTTACTTAGGATAATGTTGTATTTATACATTGTCGCAATATCTTCTATTCCCCTGGCTAATTCGGCAAAGAATACATTCGAAATATCCGGAATAATAACCCCGACGGTTGTTGTTTTCTTGCTTGCTAATCCTCTTGCCACCGCATTCGGTCGATAACCTAAACGATCAATAACCTCCAAGACTTTTTTCCTTGTTGTAGGTTTTACATTTGGGTTTCCATTTACTACACGTGAAACAGTTGCCATAGAAACATTTGCTTCTCGTGCAACATCATATATCGTAATATTCATGTCAACACTCCTTTATATTCTTATTAGTAAACATTTTTCAGATGGTTTATTCTCATTATATTACTTTGTTCCGCATTTCACGAACAAATTTATAGTTGAATGAAGATTTGGTCCATCAAGCTTTAGCAATGAATATACATACTTATGTTCTTTATCATACGATAGACAACAAGAAGTCGCAATGTTAACCGATTTCTTTAACATATATTCATAATTTAAAGCCTTTTCTCATCATTCTGTCGAATATTTAACAATGATTTACGAAGAAAAAACTTCCCACTTTGATTGTGGAAAGCTTCTCCGGCTGTTGTTTTATGCTTTTATAAATACAGATTTTTGAATTTCATTATAAAAGTCATCGAATTGCTTCAGATCCATTTGCTGCGCTGAATCAGATAGTGCCACAGCAGGATCCGGATGTACTTCAGCCATTACCCCGTCTGCTCCAATCGCAAGTGCCGCTTTTGCACATGGCAGTAATAAATCTCTTCTTCCTGTTGAGTGTGTCACATCAACAAATACCGGTAAATGTGTTTCTTGTTTTAAAATTGGTACAGCAGAAATATCTAATGTATTTCTTGTTGCTTTTTCATATGTCCGTATTCCACGTTCACATAGTATGATCTGTCCATTTCCTTGTGACATAATATATTCTGCAGCATTGATAAATTCTTCAATAGTAGCAGCAAGACCGCGTTTTAACAGGACTGGTTTATTTACTGCACCAGCTGCTTTAAGCAATTCAAAGTTTTGCATGTTGCGCGCACCAATTTGAATCACATCGATATAATCAAGAGCTGTTTCAATGTCTGCTGGTGTAACAATCTCACTGATGACTGCTAAATCATATTCATCCGCTACTCGTTTTAATATTTTTAATCCTTCCACACCAAGACCCTGGAAGTCATATGGAGACGTTCTAGGTTTATAAGCTCCTCCGCGAAGAAGTTTAAGCCCCTTTGCTTTCACAGAAGCCGCAACAGCAGCAACCTGCTCATACGATTCAACCGAACATGGACCGAATACGAAGGAAGGAGCTCCTGCACCAACGATTTCGCCTTTTAAATTAATAACAGTATCTTCTGATTTTTTCTTCCGAGACACAAGCAATGCTTTGCGGTGATCATCCTGCTGCAGTTCAAGTCCCGCTTTAAAGATTTGTTTAAATAGATGTAATATGGTTGAATCCTCGAATGGACCATTATTATTTTCGATTATTTGATCAAGCATATGACGCTCACGAACTGGATCATATCGGTTTACCCCTTGTGTTTCTTTTACACGTCCGATTTCCTGCACCGTTTTCGCCCGCTCATTAATTAATTGTAATATTTGCAGATTTTGTTCCTCGACTTTTTGTCTCAATTGTTCCAATTGATTATTACTCATGTATGTCCGCCCCTTTTAAGTCGATAACAAAAACATTCGCTTCTTTATCGACCAACTAAAATGTGATACATTTTTTATGATTACGGTTATTATATATGAATTATAAGTTAATGTCACGCATTTTTTCTTTTTCGCTTAAACGCTTTTAAGTATTAAAGTATTTTGCATAAACCACTAAAGAAGGTGCATCCTCTTGGAAGAACAAAACAAGCTTTTTGCTTTAGATATTGGTACACGCTCTGTTGTCGGAATCATTCTAGAAGTTGATAGTGCTAAGAACTATCATGTCATTGATATTTTATCAAAGGAGCATTCAAAACGTGCTATGCTCGATGGGCAGATCCATGATGTGGCAGCTGTGGCAAACATCATTTCTGACATAAAAGAGGAACTTGAAAAAACCCACGGACCACTAAAAAAAGTTCATGTGGCCGCAGCCGGGAGAGCGTTAAAAACAGAACGTGCTGCAGTATCAGTAAATATTGCCGGAAAACCAATGATTCAAAAAGAAGATATACTTCATTTTGAGTTAAGCGCCGTGCAACAGGCACAGGCAATTGTGGCAGAAAAGCAGCATAATGCTGAAAACCGGCAATTTTATTATTGTGTTGGCTACTCTGTTCTATCCTATAAACTTGATAATGAAGAGATTGGTAATTTAATTGATCAGCAAGGGTATGAAGCTTCCGTTGAAATTATTGCTACTTTTTTACCGAGGGTAGTCGTTGAATCTTTAATTGCTGCTCTTAACAGAGCTAATTTAGAGATGGAAGCATTGACGCTTGAGCCGATTGCTGCCATTAACGTGCTTATTCCACCGTCGATGAGGCGATTAAACGTAGCACTTGTTGACATTGGTGCTGGTACATCCGATATTGCCATTACAGACTTAGGCACTGTCATTGCCTACGGGATGGTACCGATTGCAGGTGATGAAATAACAGAAACCATCAGTGATCAATACCTGCTTGATTTTCCATTAGCAGAACAAACAAAACGAGCACTGCTGACCCAGACTTCCCTTACCATAACAGATATTCTAGGATTCGAAACCGAGGTATCGCGAGAAGAAATGATTTCGAACATCACACCTGCCATTGATTCTTTAGCGAAATCCATTTCTAATGAAATATTAAACTTAAATAATCAAAAGCCGCCGAAAGCCATCATGCTTGTCGGGGGCGGAAGTCTGACTCCAAACATCACGAAATTACTGGCTCAAAATATGCAGCTCCCTGAGAATCGAGTCGCTATAAGAGACCTTAATGCCATACCCTCTGTCTCATTTGCCGACCATATTGATAAAGGTCCAGAACTAGTGACACCTATTGGAATTGCGATAACCGCACAAAAATCACCTGTGCATTATCGTACCGTTTATGTCAATGAACAGCCTGTCCGCCTTTTTGAGGTAAAGAAATTAACAGTCGGTGACTGCTTACTTACAAGCGGAGTCAAATTAAATAAGCTGTATGGAAAACCTGGGATGGCCATGATTATCACTCTTAATGGGCAAAATATTACCATACCAGGCGAGCATGGGAAAGCACCTTTATTATATAAGAACGGTGTTCCCTGCAGTCTTGATGATCCAATTGAAAACGGAGACCAGATAGAAGTGATTACCGGGAGTGATGGGAAAAAGCCAACCGTCTATATCATGGATTTGCTGGATGGGTTACCACAAAAGACGATTACAATAAATGAAAAATCATACACCGTGTATGCGCAAATTACCTGCAATGGTCTTCCTGCTCATGCCGATAAACAAATTTCTGATCGAGACCAGATTGCCTGTAGATTTCCTGAAACCATTGAACAATTACTTACCGGCCTAAACCTTCAGCATGAACTCGATAAGCTGCGTCCCTTTCATATCAATTTAAATGGAAAAGAAACGTTTATCCCTCCTTTTTCAGGAAAGCTCTACAGAAATGGATTGGAGACTAAATTAGGAAATAACTTTGAACATTTAGATGTTATAACAATAGAAAGCAAAAAACAGCCTACAGTAAGAGAGCTTGCAGAGGTAAAACAAATCCTGCTTTCACAAAGTATCCCTGTATCATTTAATGGAAAGCCGCTCACCATGACGAAAAGATTAACTGAGTTTAAACGAAATCAGGAAATACTTTCAGAAAGTGATCTTATTTTCGAAGGCGATCATATTGTATATGAACATAGGAAAATGGAGCCGTTCATCTTTCAGGATTTATTTAATCATGTTCAAGTCAATATGCCTAATCATTCAACAGGTCGATTTACATTGCTGCGAAATAATCAACAGACAACCTTTTTCGGGAAAATTGAACCTGGAGATGATTTAAAAATTGTCTGGCCCACTACCAAAACTTGATTAGCAAAATAAAAAAGGGAGTCAGAGACCCCCTTTTTATTTTGTTTGCTGTAATGAATCGGTTAATGATTTCGTTGTAATATTTCGGTGAGAGGTATGCCATACCGCTTCATTTTCAGTAAAAAGAATGGCTTGTGGTGATTCATGCCTAATTTCAAATTTATCAGCGATATAATTCGATAATGGACGCGACTCTTGAACCGTTAAATAATATGTAGGAAATCCTTGTTGTTCTTTTGTAAAGCTTTCATACTCATCATATGCAGCTTGGCTGATTGGACAAGTGATACTATGTTTTAAAACAAAAAGAGCTTGTTCCTTTTCTAAAGCTTGATCGAATTCTTCTATTGAATTAAGTTTAATCATTTTTTCCCCTCACTTATCCTTTAACGATTTATTGAGTATTGAATTTACTCTCAGTTTCATCAAATGCTCTTTTCGTTTCCTCCAGTTTTTTTTGAATATCTGATTCAGAATGGTTATTCCGCTCAAATAGTTCATCGACCGGATTTGTTGAAGCATCTGTTTCAGACTCAGATGCGAACCCCTTCACTTTCTTAACAAGATCAACTGATTGCTCTGAAACCTTTCTTGAAATCGCAGATGTTTTGTCCTTAACCGTTGAGGTTAATTCATTTCCTTTAATTGATACAGATTCACGAATATGATCTGTTTTTTCTCTTAGCTGGTAGGCTTGATTATTTAGATCAACTCGTAATTCTTTACCTGATTTAGGCGCTAACAATAAGGCTGTAAGAGAACCTACCGCTGCACCAATCAAACTACCAAGGAGAAAATCCTTTGTACTCATACGAGATTCTGATGATTTATCCTTTTTCAATTCATAGTTCATTCTTTCATTTCCAGCCATACATACGCCTCCCTATTCTACTTACTATCTTGCCCTCTCCTTTTTAAAATCATAGCCTTCTTCAAGTGAGCGTTCAGTGTTTTTCTTTTGTTTTCGATCCTGCCATTTATCCTTCAACTCAAGAATAATATTGCTCCACTGAATCACCTGTGCCATTTTATCCTTGTTTTCTTCAACCTGATGGGTCATAGAATTTGTAATAGACTGAATCGAGCCGCTAAACTTCCTTACTGACTCACCTACATCCTTCACTGCATCCACAACACTATTTAAATCCTCAGCTTTCTTCTGCACGTCGCTGGCAAGTTCATTTGTCTTATGTAATAAAATAGTGGTTTCCTTCGTTACACCATCTAATTGCTGCTCCAAGCCTGATAATGTCTTTGAGACACTGTTTAGCGTTCCCTGTAATGACTTTAATGTCCTTGTTAGATAAATAACTAAAATAAAAAAGGCGATAGCAATTAAAGCTACACTTAAATATAAAATAATACTCAAAACGACTGACACCTCCCTGTCTTATTTCTAACTATATCCTGTAATGTCAGGATATAAACATCCAACAAAGCTTTTGTGGACTTCCCTTTCGTCTATCTAAAATCTTACCATAATGGTGGATACTTTCAATTCATAACTGCTTAAAGCAGATTAGATTTTTGCAAGTCCTTCTCAACAAAAAACGAAAGTACTTGTAGACAAAGCGTCTATAAAATACTTTCGTTTTCCGATGAATCTTCTATAAGGTTTGTTCATATGCAGCCTGAAACTTCTGAATATCCCCGGCTCCCATAAAAATAATCACGCTGTTATCGTGACTCTTCAAAGATGACATCTCTTCTTCCGTAATGATGTTCGATTCAGGTATTTTTGCCTGCAAATCCTCAATAGACAATTTCCCATGATTCTCACGTGCTGAACCGAAAATTTCACATAAATACGTTTTATCCGCCAGATTTAAGCTTTCGGCAAATTCCCCAAGAAAAGCCTGCGTTCTAGAAAAGGTATGCGGTTGAAAAACGGCCACAATTTCTTTTTCAGGATATTTCTGTCTTGCTGCATCAATGGTTGCTTTTATTTCTGTTGGATGGTGTGCATAATCATCAATTAAGATTTGAGACCCAGCTTTTTTTTCTGAAAACCGCCTTTTAACGCCTTCAAAATTCATTAATTGTTTACGAACAACCTCTGTGTCAATTCCTTCATAATGACACAGTGCGATTACCGCTAAAGAGTTTAAAATATTATGATCGCCATAGCTTCGAATAGCGAACGAGTCAAAAAATGTATTTCGAATAAACACATCAAACGTTGTTCCTTCTGTAGTCTTTACAACATTTCGTGCTTGAAAGTCATTTTCTTCCCCAAAACCATAAAACAAAACAGGAACCTTAGCCTGCATTTTTTGTAAATGCTCATCATCACCGCAGGCAATAATTCCCTTATTCACCTGCAGAGCCATCTCCTGGAAAGCAGCGCATACATCATCAATATTCGCAAAATAGTCAGGGTGGTCAAAATCGATATTCGTCATTATAGCGTAATCAGGAAAATAGGATAAAAAGTGTCTGCGATATTCACAGGCCTCAAACACGAAATACTCCGAATCCTCTTCCCCTTTACCTGTACCATCGCCGATTAAATAGGAAGTCGGCTTCGCTCCGGAAATAACATGTGCCAGCAAACCGGTAGTAGATGTTTTACCGTGAGCTCCTGTAACAGCAATACTTGAGAACCGTTTCATAAAATCACCTAAAAAACGGTGATAACGTATAACAGGAAGACCGAGCCTCATCGCTTCTTGAATTTCTTCATGTGTGTCAGGAAATGCATTTCCGGCAACTATTGTCATTCCAGGCTGTATATTTTCTTTTTGAAAAGGAAGGATCTTTATTCCCGCTTGCTCAAGAGCAATTTGCGTAAAAAAACGTTTATCTACATCGGACCCTTGAACCTGAAAATTCATATCATGAAGAATTTGTGCAAGTGCACTCATTCCGGACCCCTTAATACCTACGAAATGGTAATTAGTCATATAAAGAACCTCCAACCATCGTCTAACTGTAAAAACAGTATATGATTATTTATTTATTTTTGCTCATTTTGCTTGATTATGAAGATATCTTTGTAAAACAGATACCTCTATACTTTGTCTAATCATATTCAAACATTATATCACCATTAACTTCTAAAGAAAACTTCATTCTTTTTTATACTTAAAAGTAAAAATGACCATATTGTCTATGAAAGAAGGAAAATAGCTGTTCAAGCATAAAATTCCCTCTTGAAATCTATTCATAGGCTTATAGGTTCTTGCTTGCCATCTGTAACGATTCTAATTCCGCATCTGTTATGAATACATCTCTTGGCTTGCTTCCACGTGACTCAGAAATATATCCATGCTGCTCCATCATATCAATTAATCTCGCCGCTCGATTATAGCCTATTTTGAATCTTCTTTGCAGCATAGACGAGGAGGCTCCGCCGTTTTCAATTACAAACTCACATGCCTCATAAAAGAGTTCATCTTCTGCTTCGTTGATTTCAGCCTTCTTCAATAATTCATCTTGCTCAAATAAATAGTCTGGTTCTCCCTGCGCTCTAGCATGTGCAACAACATCGTCAATTTCTTCGTCAGAAACAAACGTTCCCTGCAGGCGTATCGGCTTTGATGAGCCATTTTCTAAGAACAGCATATCTCCTCTTCCTAGAAGTTTCTCTGCACCACTAATGTCGATGATAGTCCTTGAATCCACTTGTGACGATACAGAGAAAGCAATTCTTGTTGGGATGTTTGCCTTAATTAATCCTGTAATAACATCTACAGACGGTCTTTGTGTGGCAATGATTAGATGAATTCCACATGCTCTTGCTTTTTGAGCGATTCTACAAATAGCTTCCTCTACATCTGCAGGAGACATCATCATTAAATCGGCTAATTCATCAATAATAATAACGATGTATGGTAATTTATCAGAGTATTGCTTATGCTTGACGGCCAATTCGTTAAAGCGTCCGATATCTCTAACACCTGTATGGGCAAATAATTCATAGCGTCTTTCCATTTCATCGACTGCCCACTTTAATGCAGCTGTTGCAGCCTTAACATCTGTAATAACAGGACTGACTAGATGTGGAATATGATTGTACGGTGCCAATTCGACCATTTTCGGATCTATTAATAATAGCTTTAAATCCTCTGGTTTCGCTTTATAAAGGAAGCTTACAAGAATGGTATTGATACAAACACTTTTCCCTGATCCTGTTGCACCAGCAATCAGACCATGAGGCATTTTTCTTAAATCGGACACGACTGGTTTTCCGGAAATATCCAATCCTAGCGCTGCCGCAAGTGGTGATTCTTGCCGAATAAATTCCGGATTGCTAACAATTTCACTTAAATAAACCGGTCTGCTTTTGATATTTGGAACTTCGATGCCGATTGTATGTTTACCTGGAATCGGGGCTTCTATACGAATATCCCTAGCGGCAAGACTAAGTTTAATATCATCCGATAAATTCGTAATCTTATTTACTTTCACACCCGGTTCAGGCTGGACTTCAAACCGTGTTACAGAAGGACCCTGTGTGACATTCACAACAGCAGCACCAACATTAAAATTCTTTAAGGTTGTATTTAAAAGTTCTTTTTGCTCATCAATCCATTGGTTATTTTCCTCAACAATGATAGGCGGTGTTAAGAGGTCAATGGATGGAAAAGAGAAATTATCCTCTTGCACAGTTTCTTCCGTTTCCTGTTCATTGTCCTCATGGATTTGTATAGCTTGAACAGTTTCTTCCACTGCTGCAGTTACTGGTTCTTCTGGTTCATCAGCATTTGCAATAATTTGAAAGGATTGATCTGCTATAACGACCGTGTTTTCCGTAACCGTATCCGTATGCCCCTGGGCATCAGTTTTCTTAGCCTGACCAGTCATCTCAGTCAAATCCTTTGTTTCCTCTACATGTTTCGGCAAGTCTCTATCAATTTTATTAATTGAGTTATTCAGCTCTCTTTCCATCATCCTTAGCTTATCTTGATTAAGCATAATGACATTGAAAGGAATTGCCGAACGAACCGGCTCCTCCGCCTGAACATCAACCATTTCATCTGGATCAGTTCGCATCTCGTTCTCTTCCTCAACTATTTCTTCATTTAAGATTTGATTCAAAAGTGTAAGTTCTTCTTCAATAATAGATTCTTCTTCAAGGGCAGGTACTTCCTCAACGGCTGATGGTGGTGCAGTTTCAACAGCTGCGGCTATTTCTGCTTCGAAAGCATCAGACTCCTCGAGGATCGATACAGGGTCATTCTCCGACACACTTTCAAAAATAGTTTCCATTTCAATCAGAGAGCTTGTAGTATTTTCTTGCACGGTTTCAAGAACTCCCTGCTTGCCAAAGTCTTTTTGTTCATTAGTAACTGACTTACTTTCTAGCCGTTCACTGTTTTCTTCCACCATTGTTACCTTTTGGGAAGCTTCTATTTCCAGAACCTCTTGTTCTATAATTGGTTCAACTGGTCTTTCTGCATTTCGCTCCACAGAATCGACAATTGGAGGAGCTATCTCCTTGTTATTTAGTTGTACCTTTGACAAGCTTAAGTCCAGTGGATTAAACCTCTTCTCCCCTGGTTTCATGATCACAGGTGCACCACCCCATGTCTGTGAGTAACGATGGTACAGCTCTCTATTAATCGGATCCTTTTTCTCAGCGACTTCTATTACAACCTCATTATGTAGTGAACCTTTTCTTATTTCCGGCCGCTCCTTATAGCCAAAGATGGGAGAAGGTATATCTGTTGGTTTAAAAGGTCTTGAGTTTCTATTTTCTTGTTCAGGTATGCTGTTTCTATTCTCACGTATAACAGAAGGACTGTGCCGTCTTGTCCTTTCATGGGCCCTGTCATGTGTTCTTTCTTGGGTCCTGTCATGTGTTCTTTCTTGGGTCCTGTCATGTATTCTTTCTTGGGTTCTGTCATGTATTCTTTCTTGGGTCCTGTCATGTATTCTTTCTTGGGTCCTGTCATGTGTTCTTTCTTGGGCTCTCTCAAAGGTGCGCTCTTTGGGACGTTCATGACTGATATCCTGTACCTTTTTCAAAACAGGACGATCCGGCCTATTTCTTACTTGCTTATCATCGTCCGGTACTAATGGAAAACGAAATGCTCCCTTTGGATATTGGTACACAATTTTTGCGTCTACTTCTTTCCCTATCTCTCGATTTTGCTTCTGTTCATGAGATATTTTGGTACTGCCGCGGATATGTCCATTGTCTTCATCTATAGGTTCAATGTCATCTTTAAATAGGCGTAATAATTTTTTCATCCAATTCAAACGTAATCACTCTTTCTTATTCTCTCAGTCTACCATTCTTATTTTATCAGTAATTCTTAAAAATACGAGATAAAATAATAGAATGATGCTATGGTCAGACGAAATGGAAATTTATGAAAAGAAAAGCCTTTTTTCTGTCGAAGCTTGTAAATCCTATTATACATGACAAAAAAAAGAACCTTAATGGTCCTTTTCATTCATTTCTGTCTATTTGTTTCGTTTTACCCAGAATAAAAATAGGTTCCAGTTCACCTTCCTCATAAATAAACGATAAAGCGGTTATTGGAACTCTTCCAGCTGCGAAAAAGCTCATAGTCATCTGGGCAAGGATATCATAGCCTGTATCGTTTTCGATATCCGCAATAATTAACACATCTTGATGCGGCACCGCTACAGCCATTGTTCCTTTTATTTTCTTTTGCATTTCCTTTAAAAAGGAATCATTTAATATCCTGCTGGCATCATAACCATCGTTTTTATTTAAAAAGTAAAAGGTATTTCCTGCTACAATATCGGTTTTCATTTCAGTAGATAGTGAACGAACATTAAATAAGGCCATTTCCTTAATACGTTTTTCATCCCATTGCTCCTTTTCAAGAAGAGCTTGATCAATCAGCCTATACGTATTTCCCAGGTCAAGCGCGTAATAAATTCTAGTCTCTGCTGTATGGTCGTCATAAATAAATTGCTGTCCCTCATTTGTCTCCAATGGAAAAGAAGTGGACCGGATGACAGGAAAGATGTTTTTTTCTTTCCCTGAAATCGCTGCATCTGACTCCAGAGCCTGCAGTCCTTCTTCTACATAATAAATGATTTCATCAATTGCCTTATCCTTTTGTTCCTGCCATTTTGCTATGACACCTGGCAAAGAAATCGTAATCCCTTTCCCAGTCTCTTTATGTTCAATACGTAATTGATCATTTTTACGATCATAATCAAACTTTCGCTCCGGATGTGCAAGCCGTTTTTGCAGCTCATTTTTCATTTTGATACTATCCATTTTCATTATACAAGCTCCTTATAAAGACATTCTTTATTATTCTACATGATAAAACCCCTCATCTCAAAGATAAGGGGATTCATATAGAAAAATACGTTGCACTAGTTTATTTAAGATTTTCAATAAACCGTTCAATTTCTTCCTGTGTTTTTTGATCTTTGCTGACAAATCGGCCTAGTTCGCGGCCGCCCTCATAGGCAATAAAGCTTGGAATGCCAAAGACATCCTGTTCAATACATAAATCAATAAATTGATCACGGTCCACATGAATAAATGTATATTCACTATATTTTGCCTCTACATCAGGCATAAACGGTTCAATAAAGCGACAATCCTTACACCAGTCTGCTGAAAAGACAAAGATGTGTTTTCCGGTATTACGTAATTCTGTATATTGTTCAACTGATTCTAGATTTTTCAATGTAATTTCCTCCATTTTTTATAATTATTACTGCTGTTACACTGTTGTTGATTTCCGTTCCAGGCACTTCGCTTTCCGCGGGCGACCGCAGGAGTCTTCGTGCCTTCCACTGCAATCAAGCTGGTTTCAAAATTAATTTTGGAATTTAACACAGCAAAAGGATCAATATCTGTATCCTACACTTTTTGATGATAACAAACCCTAAAAGCACTGACCATCAAAAAGCTTGTTATCCATTTTGCAGGATGGTGTTTAAGGTAGTCCGATTAGATGCCTTAACTAATCTTGTCACTAATTCTTTTGCGGCCGCATAATCATCAATATGGATGATGCTTGCCGGTGTATGAATGTAGCGCGAACAAATTCCAATCACAGCACTTGGTACTCCTTCGTTTGCAACATGAACCCGGCCGGCATCTGTACCGCCTTGAGAAATAAAGTATTGATACGGAATCTTATGTGATTCAGCCGTATCAAGTACAAATTCCCTCATCCCTCTGTGTGTGACCATGGTCCGATCTAGAATTCGAAGTAAGGCTCCTTTCCCGAGATGGCCAAATTCATCCTTTTTACCCGACATATCATTTGCCGGACTAGCATCTAGTGCGTAAAACAGATCAGGCTTAATCATATTTGCGGCTGTCTGAGCTCCTCGGAGCCCCACTTCCTCCTGAACGGTTGCACCTGAATACAAGACATTCGGCAGCGTTTCATTCTGCAGTTCCTCGAGAAGCTCAATGGCTAAACCGCAGCCATATCGGTTATCCCAAGCTTTAGCCATGATTTTTTTATTATTTGCCATTGGTGTAAATGGACAGACAGGGACAATTTGCTGCCCTGGCTTAATCCCAATCCTAATAGCATCCTCTTTATCATCTGCACCGATATCAATCAACATATTTGAAATTTCCATTGGCTTTTTCCGCTGCTCATCGCTAAGAAGATGTGGTGGAATAGAACCAATAACACCAGGAACCGGACCATCCTTTGTGATGACTTGGACCGCAGTAGCCAGCATCACCTGGTTCCACCAGCCACCGATTGTTTGAAAGCGAATCATACCACTATCCGTTATCGAGGTGACCATGAAACCCACTTCGTCCATATGACCTGCAACCATAACGGTCGGACCGTTTTCATCCCCTCTTTTGACGCCGAAGACACTCCCCAGCTTATCCTGAACAATCTCGTCAGTATACTTACTTAATTGTTCCCGCATGAAGCTCCGAACAGCATGTTCATTTCCGGCTATACCTGGCAGCTCTGTTAGGGTCTTAAACAACTGTAAAGTTTTTTCCATCATTTCAGGTCACACTCCTCTTTTTTTAACTATCCTGTTATGTATATATCCATGTTTATCATTTTACCTAAATTTTTATTACAGTACCATTTTCACGATATAGCATTCCCTATCCTATGTTCAACTATTTTTCACTGCCTTGGACTAATTGCTTGAAAACAGTTATCTATTATTCGTATTTTTGATAAGATAAGTAACAGAGTCATGTATTCATTAATTTTAAGGAGGTTCTTTCGTGAATTGGAAAACCTTTCTCACCGGTTTAGGATCCGGTGTCGCAGTCGGCATTGTTCTAAGTAAAACAATAGATAAAAATAGTACAATTTCAGCTGAAAAAGCATTAGCGAATGCAAAAAGTGCTTTCAAAAAGCACGGTCCGATTTCAGGTTCATGGATTCAAATGGAAAAACAGCCTTATTCGAAATCGCTCTTGGATTATGAAGTCTATATCGGCGGGATTTCAAGGGTCGTCGATGGGCAAACGGAGCAATATGAATTTATTGTTGATACAGCAACTGGAGCAATTATTGATGCCTATCCACTAAGCTAAAAAATCCCCTTACAGGGGATTTTTTATGCTGCAGTGTATTTCCATTATCGTTCTCTACGAATAGACTCCGTAAGATTTCCATCCTTATCCCATTTAACAGCTCGATAATACGTATCATGATAAAACGTAAACCAGGCATTGCAATTAAGTCCATATTGCGTCCATTTCTGTTTGGCTGCAATTGAATTCATCGGATAATCATCATATGCCATCACCCACAAAACATTTTGATGTGCATGTGTCGGCATAATATCTGCCATGTGTATGACTGTATCCTTTTCGTCCTCCAAAACGATGATTGAATGGCCGTCACTATGCCCGCCGGTATGAATAAGCTTAAGGATCCCCATTGACCATTCTTTTTCAAACACTTCAACCTTTCCGGCAACGGCTTCCCAGTTCTCTTTCCAATATGTACTTTTTGAGCGGATATTGGGCTGCCTCATTTCATCCCATTCAGTTCGATTGACAATGATTTTTGCATTTGGAAAAACAGGAACGTATTCACTGCCGTCTGTTTTGGTTAAACCACAGGCATGATCAAAATGCAAATGAGTCATCAGTACATAGTCAATATCCAGCAGTGTTAAACCCAGCTTTTCTAATGATTCTTCAAGCTTTGATTCCTCTTCCGCACCAAAATTCCGTCTTTGTTTTTCAGATAATTTCCCTTTCCCTATTCCCGAGTCTATTAAAAAATTAGTTCCATTCATTTGAATCAGAATAGGGTCTGTTCGCAGCTCAATTTGATTTTTCTCGTTACAAGGATATTTCTTTATCCATAGAGGTTTCGGAACTACACCAAACATAGCTCCTCCATCCAGGTTATTGACCCCGCCATTTAACCATGTCAGCTTGCAATTAGTTAACTGTAGCGTTTCCATCATTGGCCCTCCCTTACATGACGTTTTTTTTTGATTCTCGAGTCTAAAATAATTGTTTACGCAAAAAATATATTATATAATTCTGAAATTTTCAAATCTAATAGCTCGAGTTAGTACCTTTTTTACTAAAATATAAAAAAAGGCTGAACATTATCAGCCTTTTTTTTGAAATTGTACCTCACTGCGATAAATCCGATTGCCTCTCTCCGAAAACTTTTCTTCGTACTCCGTCATAATATTTCCTTCGAAAAGGCTGTTATGCAAATCAAGGCTGACAAATTTCAGCAGCATACCGTATTCAGAAAAACTCATAAGAGAATATTCAAACAATCCTTGATTATCTGTTTTAAAATGGATTTCTCCTTGTTCTGGGAGAATTTCCTCGTAAATCTTTAAAAAGGTTTTATACGTCAAACGACGCTTCGCATGACGAGTTTTAGGCCAAGGGTCTGAAAAATTCAAATAGACTCTGGAGACTTCCCCCTTTTCAAAGTATTGCGGCAAATCCACAGCATTGGCATTCAGGAGCTTTACATTTGGTACCTCCGCTTCAATTAATCGGTCCAGCGCAGATACAATGACACTTTCCTGCAGTTCAATCCCCAAGTAATTAACAGAGGGGTTAGCCTTTGCCATTTCTGTAATAAAACGACCTTTACCAGTGCCAATTTCAATATGAAGCGGTTGATTCTTCTCGTATACTGTACTCCACTTTCCTTTTAATCCTTCTGGATCAGATACTACATATTGCGGGTACTGCTCAATTTTTTCTTTTGCCCAAGGTTTATGTCTTAAACGCATGGTGACCTCCCTAAATATAATTTTCGAACATTTTTACTTGTTAGCATACATCCTCAACCCAAAATAATTCCATCGAATACGAATAAATTAAAAAAGAACTCACAAAATAAATTGTGAATTCTCCTTTACATTTTTACGTAGGAGACTGACAGAAAGGATGTATTAGCATGCCACTTCAATATCAGGATCAAGTAAATTTACTAAAGGATATTTTATCTAACCATCAGACAGATTGCTGCGGGTCTGTCTCTGAATGTGAACAATTAGAACGCTTAATAAAATCATTAATGGTTAATTCCAATATCGATCAAAGCGACAAACAGGTTCTCAGTCAAATTTATGATTACAGTCAAAGCGGAATCAATGCATCAAATCTAGATGCTCATATTGAATCACATCAGCAGCAGTTATCGCAATGGGTTGACAATATGGACCAGCTATCATAATGACAGGTATTGATACAGCCTGTCTAGCTCTTTATTCATTTCGGCAAGACGTGCCTTATCTTTATGCCATTGAATAGAAGCAAGAGTCTGAGCCATAACATACCATTTCATACGTAGCAGTAAATGATCATCTAATGCTATACCATAGAGATTCAGCCATGCCTCCCATTCATTTCTCGGTATATACCAATAAAGCAATGTACCGATATCAATGGCAGGATCTGCTACAACAGCCCCGTCCCAATCAATTAAATACAGCTGGTTGTTTTCATCAAGCAGCCAGTTGTTATGATTCACATCACAATGACACACCACTTTATTTTCATAATGAATCCCATTCATATGACTCTCAAGGAATTTGAGTGACGCTTTTACAGAATCAAGTTGGCGAATCTCATTATCCAAATCCTGTTTAATTGCTTGCAAAATCTTTACAGGCTGCATAGGAGTTTTCCCAAGACGCTTTAACATACTTAGCAGCGGCTTTGACTTATGGATTTTCCGTAGGAGCTTCGCGACGTTTTCTTGGTTCATTTCTGAAGGCTGCAGTTCCCGTCCATTTAACCATTGCTGCGCAGTAAAAACATCGCCGGTTTCCAATCTTTTGGTCCATACAAGCTTAGGAACAATGCCTTCTGCTGATAGGCTGGCCAAAAATGGAGAAGTATTTCGTTTTAGAAAATATTGATTTTCTTCGTGTTGTGCATAAAAGGCTTCCCCGGTTGCTCCGCCTGCGGGAACGATCTCCCAATCATGTCCAAAAAAGTGTTCCAATGCTGTTCACCTGCAATTTCTAATAACTGCCTAAAAAGCTTTAAGCGCCTGCTTTCCCCTTTAAAGAGAGATTAGACGCCAAGCTTATGCGATATCTAAGTTTTATATGTAAAAAAGACAGCTATTGAGCGATAATATTTTACAATAGCCATCTTTTAAATTTTATCCTCACATTCCTAAGCCGTCAAGACCATCCTTTGTTTTCGTTTGTCAAATTGAAATTTAGTCCTTAAATAATACATACGTACTAATCGGTTTTAATTCCAACTTTTCCTTCACATGATTTATTGGAATGATGCCGCTTTTCTCATCATCGGCCACTATACGCCAATCCCCATCTGGTAGAGTGATGACTTCAGCTGTCTTTGTTGGGTTGAGAAATACGGCGATAGACTGACATGGTCCATAACTGTCAACATCCTGCAAAATCCAGCCGATAAGCGGCTTCTTTAAAGATAAAAAACACATATGTTTTCGAATCAAGTCAGCAGCAGGCAAGCGAAAGGCACGGTGAGATAATCTGATTGCTATTATTCCTTTTATATAATCAACATGATGACAAAACTCGTCCTTACGATCCCAGTCAAGCTGATTAATCTCATCACTCGATTTATAGCTGTTTCCCTCTCCTTTTTTTGTACGAAAGAACTCCTGTCCACTATGGAGAAAGGGAATTCCCTGCGATAACAGCACCATAACTGTTGCAAGACGATGATACTTTTGGATATTTGATGGATCCTCATTTTGCAAGCAAACAGCCAGTTTATCCCATAATGTATGGTTATCATGTGATTCAACATAGTTCACACTTTGGTTCGGTTCAGAAAATAGCCCTTCATGATGATTCACCCCGATACTTCCTGCAAGTACCTGTAGTGCCATATCATAATAATGTTCATTTCCTAGTGCATAGCCTAAATCGTACGTGTTAAATGTGCTGCCTTTAATACAATCACGAAACCAATCATTAAATTGACCAATTCGCGGCAAACTGCTTTGATTATGGATATTCGCTTTTCGTTCGTTTGGAAGAGGTGTATTAAGATCCCAGCCTTCACCTATTAATAGTACTGATGGATCAATTAGATCAACCGCAGACCTGATTTCATTCATTGTATCCATATCTAGAATCCCCATTAAATCAAAGCGAAACCCGTCAACCTGATACTCTTTCAGCCAAAATAATACGGAATCGAGAATGAATTTCCTTACCATTTTCCGCTCTGAAGCAATATCATTCCCTACCCCTGTTCCATTTGAAGGCATTCCGTGTTCATCATGGCGAAAGTAATAACCTGGCACTACTTTTTCAAAGCTCGATGTTTCTCTTTCATACACATGGTTATATACAACATCTACTATTACACGGAGTCCATTTTGATGGATCGTCTCAATGAGTTGTTTTAGTTCATTTATTCTGCTGTATGGATCATGAGGATTTGTACTATAGCTGCCATCCGGAACATTGTAATGAAGAGGATTATAGCCCCAGTTGTACTCCACTTTCTTTCCGAGTTCATCCACTCCGGCAAAATCATGCAGCGGAAGAAGCTCAATGTGGGTGACCCCTAGCTCTTTTATATAGCTGAGACCTGTTGCAGTGCCATTTCTGGTTTTTGTGCCCATTTCTGCTGCACCTAAATAGGTTCCTTTTCGAGAAGCACCACTGTTCGGATGAATCGTTAAATCCCTTATATGGGTTTCATAAATCACACTGTCAACTGCATTTTCTAACGGGGACAGCTTCTTTTCCAAACGCTTTGTTTTATTTAAATCAATGATTACCCCTTCTTCTCCGTTCGCAGTGACTGCGACCGCATAGGGATCAACAGCTTCCTTCCATTGTAGATTTATACAAACTAAATACGTATAAAGGCTATGCTCCAAATCCCGATGAACTTCAACCTTCCAAACACCTTTTTCCTCTCTCGTTAAATCAATAATCTCCTGATTACATCTGTCAGAGGCAATTAATTTTAGCTTTACACCTGTTGCCGTTGGCGCCCAAAGCTTAAAGGTCGTGTGATTGGTTTGATAGGAGACACCCAATGGTCCGTCATAATAGAAAGCTTCATCGAAGGCACTTGTTCTCGTTACTGCTCCAACTTGCAAATCTGTTTTCCTTTGTAAATGATCCTTAACCCAATACTGACTACCAATAATCAATTCTTCCTGTGTATGGCAGATGTATTTTATAAATTCATTGAGGTTTATTTTTTCAACAATAGTAAGCGGAATTTCATCCCCATCACATTCCAATGTAAAGGTTCTCTCATCGTCGTGATGAAGAGCATGAGGGATTATGATTGTGATTATTTTCATTTCATCTAGATAGGCTTGATATTCCCGTTCAATGGCAATCATTTCTCTTCATTCCCTTCACTTCCTTTTATTTGAAAATCATGTAATTTAAGCGGCAAATTTAAAAGCTATTTTTCGTTTCCTTCATCTACTTCCCATTCCTGACGCCTGATGGAAGTCGTTTGGCAATAATCTAATAATGCTTTTGCGCCCTTTAATTGAGTTGATTTTAAAGGGGACCTAAGCCGCCTTAACGAGGTAAACCATTCTTCGTAGTTTCGTTTATCGATTAATGTCACATCATATGGTGGTAACGGGTAATCGATGAATCCATTTCTTGACAGAATCACTTTGTGAATGGGTAGCTCAATTTCGTATAACTGAAATAATTTTTTCACGATCTTTTCTGTTCGATTTGCTGAGAGTAGCGGATTAACAATTCTTTTCTCCTTATTCTTAGTTCTGACATCCCAGAACTTTTGATTGGAGCCAACAAATACGGATAAATCGTGATCCTCTAAAAACGTAATACACCAGACATCTGTCGGACTAATTAAGATCGATTCTACTTCAATCGAAGCCTTTTTTAACAAAAAAATCGGCCGATATAGGACAAGATACGTATCCGGAAATCGCTGCAGAAAATATCGTAAATGTTCATCAAAAAAGAATCTTTTATTCATTATCGACTTTTCTGTTAATGTCGAGGTTGCCCATTTCAATTGAAAATCAAAGAGCTGATTAAGAAATTGCAGCTTTAAATCATCAACCGTTTCTGCATAATGAACCATAGCTGTGAACTGATCAAATTCAGCAGGCTCCCCAGTTTGAAGCATACTTTCATCCGTTGACAATGTTTCCGAATCATTATTACGGGAAAACAGCGTTTTTATCTTGTTTAAAAGATGTGGCTTCACTTCTATTTTCGAATCATCCTTTTGGATTAGTACAGGAGCAGCTTCAGGATTCTCCCAATTGTACCGCAGCTTTTCCCATTGCTGCTTTTTTAACGTAACAAAGCGTGAGGGATAATGAAAAATATTCTGTTCATAACGTGATGCATAATCTTGTAATTTAATTAATTGACCCATTGTGTTCTTCCTCGTTTTCTTCTATAGTCTATTCAGAAATCAGTGAAAAGGTTGCAATGGGTTCATATTTTGGGATTTTTTCAAGGTTTGTTTTATAGAGAACCACTTTATTAGCTGTAAACGGAATCGGTTTCTTTTGAAATGGATTATATGTATCAAGCCATTTATGATCAAACTCAGTGCCAGTCCAATTTCTTGCTAATGTAATATGTGGTGCAAACGGTCGTGACTCCAATGTAAAGCTAGATTCTAAGCAAGCTTTAAAAACAAGTGATTGCAAATAGGTTAGCCTATCATCCTGATTAATTGATGCCCAAAATATTCGCGGTGACTTTCTACTTCCAAATACACCAAGACCCTGAATACGTAAAGGGAATTCCTTTTCTTTTTCAATTGCTTTACCTACTAACTCTATTGAACGGCGAAGCATTTGTTCTTCCGCAGAGCCTAGGAAAGCAAAGGTTATATGAAAATCTTCCAAATGAACCCATCGCTTAAAAGGAAAATATTTCCTTGCTTCTCCAAGCTGTTCATTCATTTCTTGTTTCACAGCTTGAGGAAATGCAAGAGCCCAAAAATAATGTGTCCCCATTCGTTCCAACCCCTCTTTAGCTTCTATGAATGTGTTATGGATAAAGTGATAAAGCTGATAGAAGCACCCGGCAAAATGACGGGTGCTTTCCTTTCTTCCTATCTAATAGAAGACAGTTACTTGGCTAGTTCATAAATCGCCTGCGCATAAATTGCAGCTGCTTTTAGTAAATCGTCAATGTACATGTACTCATCCTTTTGATGGGCAATATCCTCTCTGCCAGGGAAAAGGGGACCAAAGGCTACACCAGAGGTTAGTGAACGAGCATATGTCCCTCCTCCAATCGCCAATAGCTCTGCTTTCTCACCGGTTTGTTCTTCATATACTTTCTTTAAGACCTGAATTAATTCATGATTTTCATCCACATGATGCGGCTTTGAATCAGAAAGTTTCTCTATCTTAAAGCCCTTTTGTCCGCCAATTAGTTCCAAAAGCTCTTTTGTCTTCTCTATATCAGTTGTAACCGGATAGCGCAGGTTTAGTCCGAACCTTCCACCTTTTAAATGATTGAATGACATTTTTCCAACATTGATTGTAAGTTCTCCGGATATGTCATCACTATAGGAAACTCCTAATTGTTTCCCTCTTGAATCTCGAAATAAGTATCGGGAAGCAAATTCAAAGTATGGTGCTGACTGTTGATCAGGTTTGTTTTCATAGATGAATCTCGCTAAGAAAAGGCCTGCATTCTTCCCCTGATCAGGCTCCATTCCATGCGCTGAGACTCCTTCTAGCTCAAGAATCAAGCTGCCATTATCCACATAACAGTTTCCCTTTAATCCTTGTTTTTGTACATAATCCTTATATCTCTGAATGATATCCGTTTCTTCCTTGTGAACATGTACAACAGCTTTCGCAAAATCTGGAACCATATTATATCTTCTACCCGATTCAAAGCTGATGATTTCTAACTTCACATCAGGATTGGCAGCTTTTTCTTCGGACATTACTTGAACAAAATCAAAATCAAAAATGCCTTTTTCAGCAATAATAATTGGAAAATCAGCATCGGGTGCAAAACCGATTGTTGGCATTTCCTCGTGTTCAAAGTAATGTTCCACACATCTCCAATCACTTTCCTCGTCAGTTCCAATAATCATACGAACTCGTTTACTAAGTGGTAATTTTAATTCTTTAACTATCTTCATTGCATAATAGGCAGCTATCGTCGGACCTTTATCGTCAATCGCTCCTCTTGCGAAAATCTTTTCATCACGAATTTCTGCTTCGAATGGATCACTTGACCACCCATCACCTTCTGGAACAACATCCACATGACACAGAATCCCTAGACTTTCTTCACCCTGTCCAAATTCTATATATCCTGCTAAATTCCCAACGTTTTTTGCATTAAATCCATCTTTCTCACCCATTTCGAGCATAAACAGCAAAGCTTCTTTAACGCCGCTTCCAAGCGGGGCATCCTTTGTTGCATTGTCCTCATCCAATACACTTTTTATACGCAGTAAAGATTGCGTGTCTTGGATCAGCTCATCCCTTCTCTTTACTACTTCATCAGACCAATTTATATGTACCATTTGAAACCTCCGTTACAAAGAGCAGTGTGCCGCTTTATATTATTTACCCTTATTAAATCATATCATAATCTTTATTGATAAAAAGTGTACATTCTATTTTGCTTTTTCTCTTAAATCATTACCAAACCATCATCGATTATGCAAAAAACACTCAACATTGTTGGAAATTCTTTAATATTATTAGAATATTCTGCATAGTGTAGTTTTAAGTATTCATATTATCCTACTTTTTATTTTGGAAATAATACGAAATGAAGTTAATCTTTTGTAAAATCAGTCCTACATAGTGGAAATCTTATGATAATATGGATATTATATAGGTAGAGGTAGTTCAACAAAGTACTTACTATATGTTGTGTAAAGGGGTTGTCTGGGGAAAAGAAGCGAATATTCTCGGGAGATTTCGATCTTCACTAAAGTGTTGGATGCTGGAATTTGTCATAGGTTTGAAATTAGGATAGGGAGTGGTTTATTGAAACCTTCAACTAACCGGATGTTAAACCGTATCAAATCCGTTTATATGTTTATTAGCAATCGAGGAACTGTAACAACTCAAGAACTTGTAGATGAGTTTGGAATCACTCCTCGGACGATACAAAGAGACTTAAATGTCTTAGCGTACAACGATTTAGTCAGAAGCCCAAGTCGAGGAAAATGGACGACAACAAAAAAGAAAGTTAAATTGACTTCGTAAAAACGAAAGCGAGTAAGCCGTCTTCAGTATGAAGATGGCTTATTTAGTATTCACTTCCATTAAGGCTGTCATTTCTTCATCTGTCAGTTCCCGATATTCTCCCAGTTCAAGACTTTCATCCAATTGTAAAGGTCCCATCGAAATTCTTTGCAGGTATACAACCTTTTTTCCAACTGCTTCAAACATCCGTTTAACCTGATGAAATTTCCCTTCTGTAATGGTTAACTCGATATCTGAATGAATTCCTGATTTAATTATTTTCAGCTGACCTGGCTTTGTTACATATCCATCATCTAACGTCACACCCTCAAGAAAGGCCTGAACATCAGCATTTGTAACCTCTCGATCAATCACTGCAAAATACGTTTTCGGCACATGCTTTTTCGGTGATAAGAGCTGATGCGCAAGCTGACCATCATTTGTTAAGAGCAGCAAGCCTTCTGTATCCTTATCAAGCCTGCCAACTGGAAATGGCGAATATACAGCATCCTCCATCTCAAGTAAATCAATAACCGTTTTTTCATAGTGGTCCTCTGTTGCAGAAATGACTCCTTGCGGCTTATTCATCATTAAATAAATATATTCCTTATATTCGATCACCTCACCATGTAACGTTACGATATCTACTTTAGGGTCAACCTGTTCTTTTCCATTCTTTACAGGCATTTCATTTACCTTCACAACTCCACTCTTAAGCAGGTCCTTTACTTCTTTCCGACTTCCATAGCCTAAATTCGCTAACATTTTATCTATCCGCACAAAATCACTCCTTCTCTTCCATTATAGGCTATTATCCATTTCCAATTCAGAAAAAAATCATAGTATGTAATCGTGTAACTTAACTATGAGGCGAACACACAAGATACAATTTTTAGTCTCATATAAAAAAATAAAGTGAGGAGATGTCAAATGATGATGGATTATCGTCAATATGAACACTTTTACCCAATGGTGGATTATCGCCAAACTCAACAAGGTCAATTTTTCCCAGGTGGTGGCTTTGGTAACTTAAACCAACGTCTAACTCGATTGGAGCGCCAAATTGAAAGATTGGACCGTCAAGTAGACCAGATTGACCGCCGTCTTGATCGCGTCGAAAGAAGACTTGGACTTCGTCAAGAAGATCAACAATATTACTAAAAATAACAACAAGGGTCTCCAGTTTGGAGACCCTTTTCCTATCCTTTAAGATGTAACTTTTGCATGACTCGGTCTACTTTATCACCAAACAGCCGATTCACCAATCTAGATTTGATGCCAAGGATTCCATAAATACCTACACCAATAGCAGCACAGCCTATAATAATGATGAGTGACTGCCAGACAGACTCTGGGGATAAGAAACGAGTAAGCAGCATATAGGTCCCTCCTGCCCCAGCAAACATTAAAGCAGAAAAGATTATAATCAAAAGAATCCTGCGTAAAACCAATTTAAAGGAATAACGGGTATATATTTTTATTACTATTAGATTAATAATAATGGCGGCTCCATATCCAAGTGCAGTTGCGAGGATCGCACCTTCTGTTTCCATTAATTTGATTAACGGAATATTTAACGTTAGTTTTATTAGCAATCCAACTAAGAGACTTAATATCGTAAACCGCTGCTCATCAATCCCCTGCATAATCGCCGCAGTCACAGAGTATAAGGCAAACAAAATAGCGACAGGTGAATACGCACGCAATACCTCAGTGCCCGCTAAGTCATGACCATAAAATGCCGTATAGATAGGCTCTGCCAGTAATGACATTCCGATAACAGCAGGTAGTGTGAGAAACAATAGAACCTGGAACGTCTGATTCAGTTGACGAGTTAATCCATTGCTATCATTTGCCATATAGGTCTGAGTAATATTAGGAACCAGCGTTAGTGAAAAGGCTGTTGCTAATGAAACAGGGATAATAACCAGCTTATGTGAATAAAAATTCAAGGCACTAAAGGCAAAATCCGATTGCTTGGCCAAGCCGATTTCAACCATGGCCTTATTGAACGTAATTTGGTCAATAAATTGAAACAGTGGATTCGCAATACCGACAAACACAAAGGGTGCCGCATATAGAATAATTTCTTTGTACATATCTTTTAACGAAATCTCAATCGTTCCCTTATCATGCAGCAGTAATTCATCAAGGTACGGCTTACGTTTATACCAGTACCAGAAAAGCACAAGTAAGGAACCGATTGCCCCGATAAACGCTGCAAAGGTAGCTACACTGACAGCAGTAGCTATTTTCCCGTTCATAACAGATAAAACAATATAAGCACCTGCTAATAGAAAAACGATGCGGACAATTTGCTCTACTACCTGTGATACAGCTGACGGCCCCATGGATTGGTGTCCTTGGAAAAAGCCTCGAATTAAACTCATAAACGGGACAACGATAAGAGCGAAGCTGACAGCACGAATGACGGTTATGACATCTTCTACCTTTGTCACTTGGTCATCGTCCTGAATGACCATCTCTCCCAATGCAGGAGCAGAAAAGTATAGTATTAAAAACGAGAAAAATCCAGTTAACAGCATAACAATTAGCCCTGATTTAAAAAGCCTTCTCCCAACCGCATATTCCTCAAGTGCATTATATTTTGATATAAACTTTGATATGGCCAGCGGAATGCCTGCCGTTGCAATACTTATAAATATAGTATAAGGTACATACGAATATTGATAGAGCGTTGTACCCTCTTTTCCAACAATAGCATCAAAGGGAATCACATAAAATAAACCTAGCACTTTAGAAATAATAGTTCCGAGTGTTAATATAAACGTTCCTCTTAAAAGCTTAGATGACATTCATTCCTTCTCCTTATCAACGTAGGAATTTGTAAATATAACTGTTATGATAAAAGCCAGACAATATGTAATTTTAAACCTTATTTTTGCTGTATGCATAAGTAAATTTGACTATTATAGTACAAATTCACTTGAAAACACACTAGTTGTAGTTTACTCTTCTTTCATAAAGAATTCTAGTACTTAATAGAAAGGGTTATTATATGTATGATGTAATTGTAATCGGAGGAGGTCCTGCCGGATTAATGGCTGCCATCGCTGCTGGAGAATCGGGCTCAAAGGTGCTGCTCCTTGATAAAGGAAACAAGCTTGGGCGAAAGCTGGCTATTTCAGGGGGCGGCCGCTGTAATGTAACGAACAGACTTCCTACTGACGAATTGATTAAGCACATCCCTGGAAATGGACGATTTTTACATAGTGCTTTATCAATCTTTAATAATGAAGATATTATTCTATTTTTTAAGAAATTAGGGATTGAATTAAAGGAAGAAGACCACGGTCGAATGTTCCCTATTAGTAATAAGGCCCAATCCGTAGTGGATGCTTTACTGCGAAAATTATCAGACCTTCGTGTTGAGATAAAAACGAATTGTCCTGTAGAAACGGTACAGTATGATGAAGACAGAGTGAGTGCCGTTTTATTAAAAAATGGCGAACGCCTTCAAACACATGCGGTTGTCATTGCTGTTGGAGGCAAATCTGTTCCTCACACAGGATCAACCGGGGATGGCTATGCATGGGCTGAAAAAGCCGGACATACGATTACAGAGCTTTTTCCTACTGAGGTACCCGTGACTTCAAATGAACCCTTTATAAAAGAAAAAACATTACAAGGATTGTCACTAAGAGATGTTGCCTTAAGTGTTTTGAATAAAAAGGGTAAACCTGTTATTACACATAAGATGGATATGATCTTTACCCATTTTGGCATCAGCGGTCCTGCCGTTCTTCGCTGCAGTCAGTTTATTGTGAAAGAGTTGAAAAAGTCAGATGACAAAAAGGTGACTGTTAATCTGGACGTCTTTCCGGATAAAAAGGAAGAAGGTTTCTACCAGGAGCTTTCGCAGCTGGTAAAAGCTGAGCCAAAAAAGAACATCAAAAATGTCTTGAAAAATATACTTCCGGAACGTTATTTACTTTTTCTGCTTGACCACAGTCAAATCGACCCAATGGCACAGGCTGCCACTCTTTCAAATGAAAAACTTCGAAGCTTCGTTGAAGGCTGTAAAAGATTTCGCTTTACTGTAAACGGGACGCTTTCTCTTGAAAAAGCATTCATAACCGGCGGGGGTGTATCTACGAAGGAAATTGAGCCGAAAACAATGGCTTCAAAAAAAATGCAGGGCTTGTATTTTTGCGGGGAAATTCTTGATATTCATGGCTATACGGGCGGTTTTAATATCACAGCTGCTTTTGTAACCGGACGTCTAGCAGGGCTAAACGCTGCTCTATATAGTAATTAAATTTATAAACAATCGAGCCTGCTTTGTCAGGCTCGATAAATGATCATGGCTGAAAAGCAATAAATTTGTTCCTCATCCTCCTCATCAGGCATTGCTGCAATATTATATTTAATATCCACAAGTTTCCGTTCATCCAAATCCTTTAAAAAATGATTCATCTCTGATTCTAGATTTTTCTCGTATTCCTCATCAAATAATTTAACCTGTATCAATTTTCTCCCTCACTTTCCTTTTATTTTTTATTACTTATTTTTTCCTCTTTTACATTTTTTAATCTTCCTATTATTCAAATTATTGTTGTTTTATGTAGAACATCTCCAACTAATTTACTAAATATTCAGGTAATTCAATTAATTAAATAGACTAATCGTGGGATATCTTGTACAATGTTTTCAGAATATTAGATGTATTTTAGTTGTTATTCACGTATGACCAAGAAGACATCAGTACAAAGTCCAAACCATTTTACAAGGGGGAGAAGTATGAGAAAAAGAAAGTTAAACGCTCTTTTCATGTCACTTATGCTTTCAGCTGGAGTTTTGGCAGCTTGCTCTGGAAATGATGAGCAAACGTCTGGTACTGAATCAAATGGCAGCGGTGAAAGCATTAAAATCGGCGCCAACCTGGAACTATCGGGTAATGTAGCTTCATATGGTCAAGGAATTGCCGAAGGTCTCGACCTTGCAATCGAAGAAATTAATAAAGAAGGGATCGACGGAAAGAAAATTGAGCTTGTAAAAGCCGATAACAAATCCGAGGCCGCTGAAGCAACAAGCGGTGCCCTCAAGCTGATTAACCAGGATAAGGTATCAGCCATTGTTGGTTCGGCAACCAGTACCAACACCCTTGCGCAGGTACAAATTGCACAGGACAATCAGGTTCCCATTATCACACCATCAGGAACAAACCCTGATATTACATTTAAAGATAATAAACTGAACGATTTCATTTTCAGAACATGCTTCATTGACCCTTTCCAAGGTAAGGTCGCTGCTAATTTTGCTGTTGATGAATTGGGCATCAAAAATGCAGCCATCCTTATTGACAGCTCCAGCGACTATGCTAAAGGCCTTGCCAATGCTTTTAAAGAGGCCTTTGAAGAGAGCGGTGGTAAAGTAATTGCAGAAGAAGCTTATGTGGCAAAGGACACAGACTTCCGTGCTACATTAACAAGATTAAAATCAAAAAATCCTGAGTTTGTCTATGTTCCTGGGTACTATGAAGAAGTCGGTTTAATTTTAAAACAAGCGAAAGAATTAGGCTTGGAAGCACCTTTTATGGGCGGTGATGGCTGGGATTCACCAACACTTGTCGAAATTGCCGGTGCTGATGCTTTAACTAATGTATATTTTACAAATCACTATTCATCAGGTGATTCAGAAGAAAAAGTCCAAAACTTTGTTAAGTCCTTCGAAGCTAAATATAAAGAAACACCAGATGCCTTTAACGCACTTGGCTATGATACTGGATATTTACTTGCCGATGCAATCAAACGTGCCGGCAGTTCTGATCCGGTAAAGATTAAACAAGCACTGGAAGAAACAAAGGATTTATTACTTGTTACCGGTAATTTTGCTTTTGACAAACAGCATAATCCGGTAAAACCATTGACAATTCTCACTTTTGAAAATGGGAAGCAGGTATTTGAAACAAAGATCAATCCTTAAGCTCCACTGTAATCACCGTTCTTCAACTCAATCACTTAAAGAAATAGGGGGCTATGCCCCCTATTTCTGAATCCAAAATTATTTTTCAAGGAGTGTGAGCTTCAATGGAACTCATCCAGCAATTAGTCAACGGTATATCGCTTGGCAGTATCTACGCACTGATTGCACTTGGTTATACGATGGTCTATGGAATTGTGAAATTAATTAACTTTGCCCATGGTGATGTATTTATGATTGGGTCATTTATTGGCTTCTATTCCATCACCGTCCTTGGCCTCGGTTTTTTCCCTGCTTTATTGCTCTCAATGGTTGTCTGTGCAGTATTTGGCGTCTTGATTGAAAGAATTGCCTATAAACCCCTTCGAAACGCGACAAGAATTGCTGCATTGATTACAGCTATCGGTGTATCTCTTTTAATTGAATACGGCTTCATATATTTTCGAGGGGCACAGCCGGAAGCCTATCCCGGAAATGTCCTTCCATCCAAAAATATCGACCTCTTCGGTATTACCATCAGCGGTCAATCGTTATTTATTCTTAGCATTTCAGTCGCCCTTATGATTATTCTACAATTTATCGTACATAGGACAAAAATCGGCAAGGCGATGCGTGCTGTCTCCTATGATGCGGATGCCGCAAAACTGATGGGGATTAATGTGAACAATACCATCTCCGCTACCTTTGCCATCGGGTCTGCACTTGCTGGTGCTGCCGGCGTTATTTTTGGAACCTATTATATAAAAATCGAGCCCCTAATGGGTATTATTCCCGGCTTAAAGGCATTTATTGCCGCTGTATTAGGCGGTATCGGAATTATTCCAGGTGCAATGGTCGGCGGACTACTTTTAGGAGTTATCGAAGCATTCGTCAGTGCTAGCGGATTCTCACTATGGCGTGATGGTGTCGCATTTATCGTGTTAATCCTTATTTTAATTTTCCGTCCATCTGGTTTATTCGGCAAGAATATCAAAGAAAAAGTATAAAGGGGGGCGGATTATCATGTCTAAATATAGACGATTAAAAGGATTCTGGCTTTCAATTACACTGGCTTTCATCATATTTTTTGTCATCCAATTCCTGATAACCAGCGGACAGTTGAATCCCTTTTATGTCAATATGATTCTACTAATCTCAATCAATATCATCCTTGCTGTCAGCCTGCATCTTATTATTGGAATCACAGGACAATTCTCAATTGGGCACGCCGGTTTTCTTGCCGTTGGTGCCTATGCTTCTGCCATTATCACCATGAAATTAGGACTGCCTTTCTGGCTCGCGATTGTTACAGGAGGCATTGCCGCGGCACTTTCCGGACTCATTATCGGTATTCCGACATTAAGGCTCCGAGGAGACTATCTGGCAATTGCTACGCTGGGCTTTGGAGAAATTGTCCGCATTATCCTGTTAAATGTCGACTATGTCGGCGGGGCAAGCGGAATGCAGGTCTCACATATGGCTACCTGGCCATGGGTATTTTTTTCCATGCTCTTGACGATTTTAGCCATTCGAAATTTTACGCTTTCCAGACATGGCCGTGCTTGTTTATCTGTCAGAGAAGATGAGATTGCTGCTGATGCCATGGGGATTAACACAACCTATTATAAGGTCGCTGCCTTTATTATTGGTGCTTTTTTTGCAGGCGTTGCCGGCTCTTTATATGCTCATAATTTTTATATTATCCAGCCATCAAACTTTGGTTTCTTAAAATCTATCGATATTTTAATCTATGTTGTGCTTGGCGGTCTTGGTAGTTTATCGGGATCTATCATTGCCGCTTTATTACTTACAATCGTCTCCACGTTTCTTCAGGATTATCCGGAAACAAGGATGATTATTTATAGTCTTGTTTTAATTATTATGATGATTTACCGTCCGCAAGGCTTAATGGGAACAAAGGAACTGACAGCATTATTTAAAAAGAATGCACCTATAAAGGAGGATGCACAGGATGGAAACAAACATACCATTGCTTAAGGTCGACCATGCCAGCATTCAGTTTGGCGGCTTAAAGGCCGTTTCCGACATTCAAATGGAGATTCAAAAAGGAGAGCTAGTCGGATTAATTGGACCAAACGGGGCTGGAAAGACAACCTTGTTCAACCTCCTTACTGGTGTATATACGCCGACGGAAGGCAGCATTCTTTTGAACGGAAAAAGACTTAACGGGCTTGCTCCATACAAAATTACACAGAAGGGAATCAGTCGAACCTTTCAAAACATCCGCTTATTTAATGATTTATCCGTCCTTGATAATGTAAAGATTGCTTATCACACCCTGGCCAAGCATTCCATGCTAACATCTATATTCCGCCTTCCCTTTCACTTTTCTGGAGAGAAAGAAATGGAGGAAAAAGCCATTGAATTTTTAAAGATTTTCCATTTAGATGTTTACAAGGATGAGAAGGCAAGGAATCTTCCTTACGGCCAGCAGCGCCGGCTGGAAATAGCCCGTGCCCTTGCTGCGTCCCCACAACTGCTGCTGCTTGATGAGCCTGCTGCCGGGATGAATCCACAGGAAACAAAGGATCTCATGAAATTAATTCGCTTCATTCGTGAGCAGTTTGATTTAACGGTCATTCTGATTGAGCATGATATGCAGCTGGTCATGGGTGTCTGTGAACGTATCTTTGTACTTGATCACGGCCAATTAATTGCACAGGGAATCCCTGAGGAAATAAGGAATAATCCAAAGGTAATTGAAGCATATCTGGGCGAGGAGGTGTCATAATGCTAAAGATTGAAGGAATTAATGTCTATTACGGGCATATCCATGCACTAAAGGATGCATCTGTTGACGTGAATCAAGGAGAAATTGTCACCTTAATCGGTGCAAACGGTGCTGGAAAAAGCACACTGCTCAAAACCATTTCCGGTTTATTGAAACCGAAACAGGGCAATATTTTATTCGAAGGGGAAAGCATCACGGGTAGGCAGGCGCAGCTCATTGTTAAAAAGGGCATATCCCATGTTCCGGAAGGCCGCCGGGTGTTTGCCAATATGAGTGTCGAAGAAAATCTAGAAATGGGCGCTTTTCTTCGACATGATAAAAAAGGAATTAGAGAGGATTTTCAAAAGGTGTATGATTTATTTCCTCGACTTTATGAAAGAAGGAAGCAGCAATCAGGCACCCTGTCCGGCGGTGAACAGCAGATGCTTGCCATGGGGAGGGCACTAATGGCTCGTCCGAGGCTGCTTTTATTGGATGAACCGTCAATGGGGCTTGCCCCATTATTGGTGAAGACTATTTTTCGAATCATCGCAGAAATTAATGCTGCCGGTACAACCGTCATGCTCGTTGAGCAAAATGCAAATATGGCACTATCAATTGCCAATCGGGCCTATGTGATCGAAACCGGCAGGGTCGTACTACAGGGATCTGCTGACGAACTCCGGGCAAGCGACCAGATAAAAATGGCCTATCTTGGGGGACATTAATAAAAAAAAGCATGGAGCCCCATGCTTTTTTTTATTATTCCGTTTTTCCTCTCCACTCCAGCATTCCGCCAGTCATATTGCGCACTTTATAGCCTTGAGCTTGTAAGAATTCGCAAACATATGCACTTCTTGAGCCAGAACGGCAAATCATAATGTATTCTTTATCCTTGTCAAAATAATCTAAGCTTGCCGGGATTTCACCCATTGGAATATGCTTGGCACCTGGAATGATGCCCATTGCCACTTCTTCATGTTCTCTTACATCTACAAGCTCCGGCTTCTCCCCCGCCTCGAGCTTCTCATTTAATTCATATGTCGTAATGACAGCCATTTGACTCATGTATTACACCCCTATTGTTCGTTTAGGGTGTCAGGCACCACATATGGACAAATTAATGAATCTGTCTTTTTGTGGTGCCTGACACCGGTTATTAATTTGCTACAATGTTAACGAGTTTGCCAGGTACGGCGATTACTTTTCGAACGGTTTTGCCGTCGATTTGTGCTTTTACCTTGTCATCATCCATTGCAATTTGTTCAAGTGCATCTTTGTTTGTATTTGCTGGTACAACTAATTTGGCTTTCACTTTCCCGTTAATTTGAATGACTATCTCAATTTCGTCATCCTTTAACTTTGCTTCATCATAAGCAGGCCATGCCTCATAAGAAATGCTGGAATTAGTATTTCCAAGCTTTTCCCATAGCTCTTCAGAAATATGCGGTGCGATTGGAGACAATAATTTTACAAAGCCCTCCATATAATGAATTGGCAATACCTCTGCCTTGTAAGCTTCATTTATGAATACCATTAGCTGTGAAATAGCCGTATTGAAACGTAAGCCCTCATAATCTTCCGTTACCTTTTTAACTGTTTGGTGGTAGATTTTTTCAAGATTGCTTTCAGTTTCATTATCTTTAATCTTAGGATTTAAACTGCCGTTATCTTCAATGAATAAACGCCAAATTCTGTCTAAGAAGCGTCGTGAACCGTCCACACCGTTTGCAGACCAAGCGATTGATCCGTCAAGAGGCCCCATGAACATTTCATATAAACGCAGTGTATCAGCACCATGGCTTTCAACAATCTCGTCAGGATTCACTACATTTCCTTTTGATTTACTCATTTTCTCATTATTTTCACCAAGAATCATCCCTTGGTTAAACAGCTTTTGGAACGGTTCCTTTGTTGGAACAACGCCAATATCATATAAAAACTTATGCCAGAAACGAGCGTACAATAAGTGTAAAACTGCATGCTCCGCTCCACCGATATAAATGTCAACAGGAAGCCATTCCTTAAGCTTTTCAGGATCTGCTAACACTTCATCATTATGCGGATCAATGAAGCGTAGGAAATACCAGCAGCTTCCGCCCCATTGCGGCATGGTATTCGTTTCGCGGCGTCCCTTTTTACCTGTTACAGGATCGACTACATTCACCCAATCCTCAATATTAGCTAATGGAGATTCGCCTGTACCGGATGGTTTGATTTCAGTTGTTACCGGCAGAATAAGCGGAAGCTCCTCTTCCGGTACAGCTGTCATTGTACCGTCTTCCCAATGGATGACCGGAATTGGTTCTCCCCAATAACGCTGACGGCTGAACAGCCAATCGCGCAAGCGGTATGTTACTTTTTTCGTCCCAATTTCCTTTTCTTCAAGCCAAGCAATCATTTTACTAATGGCTTCTTCTTTATTTAATCCATTTAGAAAATCAGAGTTCACATGATGTCCATCACCTGTATAGGCTTCTTTTTCAATGTCTCCGCCTGCCACAACCTCTTTGATTTCCAAATTAAATTTCCTTGCAAACTCATAATCGCGTTCATCATGACCAGGAACAGCCATAATCGCACCAGTTCCATAGCTCGCCAATACATAATCCGCAATCCAAATCGGAATTCGCACATCATTTACTGGATTAATCGCATATGCCCCAGTAAAGACACCTGTTTTATCCTTCGCGAGATCTGTTCGTTCTAAATCACTTTTACTCTTAATTTGTTCTAAATAATCTTCAACTGCCTGACGCTGCTCCTCAGTTGTAATGTTTTTCACTAAATCATGCTCAGGCGCAAGCACCGCATAGGTTGCTCCAAAAAGTGTATCAGGACGCGTAGTGAAAACAGTAAAGGTATCATCATATCCATCAATTTGGAAGTTTACCTCTGCACCCTCTGAACGCCCGATCCAGTTTCTCTGCATATCCTTGATGCTTTCCGGCCAATCTAATTCTTCAAGATCCTCGAGTAAACGGTCAGCATATGCTGTAATGCGTAAATTCCACTGCTTCATTGGACGGCGTTCTACCGGATGTCCACCACGTTCACTCTTTCCATCAATCACTTCTTCGTTCGCAAGCACTGTCCCTAATGCAGGACACCAGTTAACAGGTGCTTCGCTGATATAGGCAAGATCCTTTTCATAAAGCTTTAAAAAGATCCATTGTGTCCATTTATAATAGTTTGGATCCGTTGTATTAATTTCACGATCCCAATCATATGAAAAACCTAATGATTTGATTTGACGACGGAAATTATTAATATTTTGCTCCGTAAATTCTGCAGGGTCATTTCCTGTATCCAAAGCGTATTGCTCTGCAGGAAGACCAAAAGCATCCCAGCCCATTGGATGTAGGACATTGTAGCCCTGCATTCTTTTCATTCTGGAAAGAATATCTGTGGCTGTATAGCCTTCCGGGTGTCCGACATGGAGACCGGCACCAGATGGATAAGGAAACATATCAAGGGCATAGAACTTACGCTTTCCCTTATCTTCACTTGTTTTAAAAGTTTTATTTTCCTCCCAATGCTTTTGCCACTTTTTTTCAATTTCATGATGATTGAAGCTCATCTTGTTTTCCTCCTACATTTACTAAATAGCTAGATTCCAGCCTTTATCTTGAAGCATTTTCTCTATCACTTAGAAAAGAATATAAAAAACCCCTCATCCCATTATTGGGACGAGAGGATTATGTATAAAAACTCCCGCGGTACCACCCACATTAGTGAAAAAGTCACTCGCTTCATTTTGTCCTTAACGCGGAAAACGGCAGAAATTACTTAAGTTCACTTCTGCAACTCCAAGGCGAGTTCATGATGGTCCCGGCTGACTTTCACCAACCGTCAGCTCTCTATATCGGGTTTTGCATCATTACTACTCCTTGTCAATGTTGTTTCAATTATAGAAAAATATATAGTGATATTGTATATAATTTTGCCCCAAGATGCAAGTCAGCAAAAAGGTACTAATTAATATATTACAAGATATAAACAATTGTTAACATTCCTACTAAAAAATATACATCCTTATCCCCCAAAAATATCATAAGAACGAAGCAAGCCACCACTTAAAAACGTGATGGCTCCAGAACATTTTTATTTTACTCCAGTATTAGCTCTAACCATAACCTCTGCATATTTCTTCTCATCACGTTTATTCGCAACAACTGTGCCGATATATGCACCGATGAAACCAGCAGGTATAGAGACAATGGCCGGATTTGTTAATGGGAAAATAGGATCCCCTACAAGGATAGCCGCACCTGCAACTGGGTTTAATACATTGGGACTGATTGCAACCAATACAAGTGCTGTAACTAATCCTGTTATCATTCCTGTAACGGCGCCAGCAGTGTTAAACTTTTTCCAGTAGATCGTATAAAGGATCACCGGTAGGTTGGCACTTGCTGCAACACAGAATGCAAGTGATACAAGGAAAGCAACATTCATTTTTTGCGCAAAAAGTGCAAGAATAATAGAAAGAACTGAAACGCTGATTGAAGCATATCGAGCCGAAAGCATCTGCTGTTTTTCAGTAATTTGACCTTTTTTAATAATCTGTCCGTAAATATCATGCGCGAATGCAGATGCGCCAGATAATACCAGCCCGGCAACCACAGCCAGGATTGTTGCGAACGCAACGGCTGATACAAAGGACATGAGAAAATCTCCGCCAAGTGCTTTTGCTAAAAGCGGTGCAGCCATATTTCCGGCAGCATTCGCAGCAACTATATCTTCAGAACCTACAAACGCAGCTGCTCCAAAGCCAAGGAAAATCGTTAGGATATAGAAGATACCAACAACCCATGTCGCAGTAACAACTGAACTACGTGCTGTTTTCGCATCTTTAACAGTAAAGAAACGCATTAAAATATGCGGCAGACCAGCTGTACCAAGAACAAGAGCTGCCATCATGGAAATCGTATCAAGCGGAACTTTATACTTCACACCTGGGTTTAAATAATTTTCCCCATGTGGAGTTAGCGTTTTCATTTCACTGAACATTGTAAAAATGTTGAAATTAAATTTCGCTAACACTAAGAATGAAATGACGACTGTTCCAATCATTAATAATACTGCCTTTGTAATTTGAACCCAGCTTGTTGCCGTCATCCCGCCAAATAGTACATATGTGGTCATCATAACACCAACAATAAGTACTGCCACCCAATAATCAATACCTAATAAGAGCTGAATAAGAGCGCCTGCACCAACTAATTGGGCAATCATATAAAAAATAACAATGGTAATCGTACTTAACGCTGCAACAGCTCGTACTTTCTTTTGGTCAAAACGTGCAGTAATCATATCTGCAATTGTGTATTTACCAAGATTTCTTAGTGGCTCAGCAACAATGTATAAAACAACAAGATAAGCAACCAAGTAACCGATTGAATAGAAAAATCCATCAAAGCCATTAAGGGCAATCGCACCTGCAATTCCTAAGAAGGATGCTGCGGATAAATAATCCCCCGCGATAGCCAGTCCATTTTGCCAGCCTGTCAAACCGCCGCCTGCAGTGTAAAATTCACTTGCTGTTTTCGTGCGTTTGGCAGCCCAATAAGTGATGACGAGCGTCAATCCAACAATTAAGACAAATAATACTAATCCAACTCCACTCATAGGCTTTTGTCTCCTTGATTATATTTTTCAATGAGAGCTTCGGCCATTTTATCATAGCGTGCTGCCCTTTTTACATAAGTCATGCATAGAACCCATGTCATGATAAATAAGCTTAATGAATATACCCATGTCCATGAAATCGGTCCAATTGCTGGGCTGTTTAAGATCGTTGAATACGAAGTAAGAATGGGCAATAAAAAGTACAGGGTCAAAAAGACAGCAGAGACAGGAACAAGGAACCTTTTCTTGGCTTTCATTAACTGTTTAAACTCTGGGCTGTTTGCAATTTTTTCAAAATCATACTTATTTTGCTGTGATACGCCTTCTTTTGCCAAATTATCCATTTTTATTCCTCCTTTTTTAAAAATATTCTGAAATATAAGTATATTCTAAAAACTTCCAATTGAAATTACAATCTTTTTTTGTAAAAATAGGTAAAAATTACTAATAAAAAGGTTCGACAAAAAGAGCTGATTTCTGCAAATCAGCTCTTTTATGACATTCTATACTATTCAGGATGGAATTTAGACTTTACTGGCTGGCTGCCAGTTTGTTCATATTTCTTTTTCGATTGCTTGACAAGATCATAGTCTTGACCAAGCTCTAGATCATTACTGTTTGCTCCATTGCGTGTTTTCTGTTCTGGATTTTGGCTTTTTGAACGTTTTTTCACGATTGCTCCTCCTAATGATCATGTAACATCATTTGATTTTGTGCCTGCTGCAGCTGTAACCGCATGCGGTGAAGCTGATCACGTTGCTGCCCATTTGCACTTTGAGCCATTTTTGCAAGCTCATTATAGGCACCCTCTAATTGCTGTAATGCCTGCGTATAATTTTCACCATTATAATGTTCCTGGAGGCTGCTTTCTTGATATTGATCTGTGGCAAACCTCAGTGCGTCTTCACATTTTGCTATCAGTGTTTCAATCGATGCTCGTGTCGCCATAAAACCCCTCCTTGCAAAATCATTCCAAGCAAAGCTCGATTTCATTATACGAAACCGTGAATTACGAGAGCTTTACGTACTTATCTTGCGCAAATCTCTTGTTTCTACACACAAGGATACTGCCATTTCTAGACAGAGGTGGACAACTCATTGGAAAGGTGATTACTTCATGGTAAAATAATTAAATGTGAGTTTTTAAGGAGGTATCCCGCTATGAATCCAAAAAATCCTTTTCCATATGCAAGCGATCATAAACGGTATCATACATGGAATTACCATTTACGACATATATTCGGTCATAAAGTTTTTAAAGTGGCATTGGATGGCGGCTTTGACTGCCCAAATCGCGATGGCACAGTTGCACATGGCGGCTGTACTTTTTGTAGTGCATCAGGTTCAGGCGATTATGCCGGCAACCGCAGTGATGATCTCATCAAACAATTTAATGATATTAAAGAAAAAATGCATACAAAATGGAAAGACGGCAAATACATGGCCTATTTTCAGGCATTTACCAATACACATGCACCACTGCCTGTGTTAAAGGAAAAATATGAAACCGTCTTAAATTTAGATGGCGTTGTCGGGCTCTCTATTGCAACAAGACCTGATTGCCTTCCAGATGATGTTGTTGACTATTTGGCAGAGCTGAATGAACGAACCTACTTATGGGTGGAGCTTGGACTGCAGACGGTTCATGAACAAACGGCTAACCTTATTAATAGGGCGCATGATTTCGCAGCCTATGTTGAAGGTGTCGAAAAACTACGCAAGCATGGCATTCGTGTTTGTTCCCATATTATTAACGGTCTGCCAATGGAAACAACAGACATGATGATGGAAACAGCACGTGAAGTGGCAAAGCTTGATGTTCAAGGCATTAAAATTCATCTTCTTCATTTATTGAAGGGTACCCCGATGGTCAAGCAATATGAAAAAGGAATGCTTGAATTTTTATCATTCGATGACTATGTAAAGTTAGTATGTGATCAATTAGAAATCTTACCACCAGAAATGATTGTTCACCGTATTACGGGCGATGGACCGATCGATTTAATGATTGGGCCTATGTGGAGTGTCAATAAGTGGGAAGTTCTTAACAGCATTGATGAAGAGCTCGTTCGTCGAAATAGCTGGCAGGGAAAGAATTGGAGCGTAGTGAACCAATGAAGCTAAAGCAGATTTTACCCTTTGCAAGATCCTTACTTGAATCAGCAGTTACATCGGGAGATATTGCTGTCGATGCAACACTCGGAAACGGTCATGACACTCTTTTTCTAGCCAAGCTGGTTGGTGAAAACGGTCATGTTTACGGCTTTGATATTCAAGAAGAAGCTATTCGAAACAGCAGTGAGCGTTTAAAGGAATCTGACTTTCTAAGCAGAGCAACGCTATTAAATAAAGGTCACGAGCATATCAGCCAATGTATACCCATTCAGCATCATGGGAAGGTAGCTGCAGCCATCTTTAATCTTGGTTATCTGCCAGGAGGAGATAAAGCAATCGTTACAAAACCAAACACAACGATTTCAGCTATTGAACAGCTGCTTAGCATTTTGAAGCCTGAAGGCATGATCGTACTGGTCATTTATCATGGCCATCCAGAGGGAGCTGTCGAACGTGACAAGCTAATTGAATTTGTAAGCTCAATTGACCAAAAGGAAGCCCATGTATTGCAATATGGTTACATTAACCAAGCAAACAACCCACCGTTTATTATTGCAATCGAAAAACGGTAAAATATGGTGTCAGGCACCACAAAAAGACAAAATGTATACATTTGTCTTTTTGTGGTGCCTGACACTTTTATGCTATACGTAGCGTTCTAATCTACGTTTATCATGTTTTATTCCTCTGCTGATCTTTTGCAGTGTTCGATAAATCATGGCATTGATAAAAAAGAAAAAGCTTACAGAACCTCCTGCCTTCAGGATTCCTTTTGCAAGCTTACGGACATCCCGCTGCTTCCTAACCTTTTCATCAGATAAGTAAAGTCCTAACAGACCCCGATTAATTAACCGATGAAAACGTCTGTGTGGTAGGCTGTTTGTATGGCGGTCCGCTTCCCTAATAAAATGTTTTAACCGAGTAAAAAGCTGTTCCTCATTTTCATAATAAAAACAAAAGTTCAAATCCCCTTCAAGTTTATCCTCTTCCTGATCAATTAAATAATCCAACAGAATATGCAGCCCTTGAATATAAGGAAAATAGCCCTTGCGAATATCAAGCGCATAACGATCCTGAAAATCATTACTAAAAGCATAGGCCACCAGACAAAAAACTCCTAAAGTAGACCCTGAGCAGGCAGAAAACTCATACCATTCCATTTTAGGCATATCCTCTTTATTTTCATGAAACCACCTTTTTAAACGAGGAACCCGTTCATCCGGAATGACATGCTTATGTACTTGTAAATCACAATAATATCCGCACAGTTCAAGTAGATAGTCTTTTATTTTTTCATAATGAACACATTCTGACAGCACTTGCCTGCAGGTTGCAACGAGGTCATAAAGGTAGTTTCCATCATCCTGTTCAGGACGATAACGATAATAGCTGCCTTGTGACTTTTCTAATGAGAGAGCATCTCCCATTGCTTCATGCAGAGCTCTAAAATCAGCAGGATCCAATGATGTGCTTCGATCACAAAGATTATCCAAGTAATCGCTTATGGTTTGATAAGCAACAATAAAACGAATGACTTCAGCATATTGCTCATTAGCCATAAGTGCCATAATCGCACCACCCTCACAATGAAACGTTTTATGATTAATACTTGCTAATGCTTGTTTTCGAAGTTCGGGGTCTGGAATGTTGTGCGCCCGCTCTTTCCAATAAGAAAGCTCCTGATTCACACAAGGGAAAACCTTCCGATAGGATTGGGACATTAGACTTAACGGCATACTTGGAACTGACATCATTTATACCCCTCGCTTATACAATATATCCGATTGATTTAAGCTGACTGTTGAAGAAATCCTTTGCATATTCGAAAACTTCCTCTCGTTCCGGTTCATTAAAAATTTCATGATAACAGCCTGCCCATTCCTTATATCTTTTCTCCGATAATGGCACCATGTTAAACCAGCTTCTTACTGTATTTTTATTTACAATCTTATCATCGCCGCCCTGCATAAGAAAAAGGGGAACATCCTGGATTTGATTAATCTTATCAAAGGCCTCCTTAATTCCATCAATTAATTCGCGATACCATCTGATAGATACCTTCGTAATATAGAGTGTATCATTCATATCCGCTTCCCTAACATCATCGTTTCGAGTGGCCATATCAATGGTCAAGCCTGTATTTAGCCTTAATTGTGGTGCAATAATGTTTAAAATGTATGATAGTAAATTTAATAATTTTGATGGCGGTTTGACTAATCCTAAGCATGGAGATGATAAAACAACACCTGCCAAATTCAACCGTTCCTCCTGCAGTAACCGTACGGATATTAGTCCGCCTAAACTATGTCCAATGAGAAAAACGGGCAAATTAAATTGGTAGGCTGCCTGTATCCAATCCTTCACTTCATAAAGATAGTCATCAAAGGAATCAATATGTCCCCTTCCAGTTCTTGTTGTCATTCCTTGCCCTGGGAGATCCCCCATAACCACATGAAATCCCGATAATCGCCACATTTCAATTAACCAGCCATAACGGCGATGATGCTCCATAGCCCCATGGACAATCACCACTACCGCTTTTGCTTCTCCTTCCGCTTCCCATTTCCACATTGTACCTTCCTCCTGAAAATCAACTAACTTATTTTATCTTTAGGCTTGTAAGAGAACGATGCTGGTAAACAAGCCTCTTTTTACTATTGATTACGCAAAATCCTTTATGTATCTGTTCCGCGAAATCCAAACGTTAATACTACTATTATGACCCAAATACAAATCCTTTGACAAATCTCTTCACTTATCAGATACAATTAGTAGAATAGATATGACTTGGTTAACTATTTTCAACATGATTTTCCATACCTAAATCAATAACAGGTATCGCCGAGTCAAATATAATATGGTATTAAAGGAGAGTAAAAGATGATCTATCCTTACAAGGGAAAAAGCCCCAAAATTTCTGAATCAGCTTTTATTGCAGATTACGTTACGATTACCGGTGATGTTGAAATTGGTGATGAATCAAACATCTGGTTTAACACTTCCATTCGCGGAGATGTGGCACCAACGATAATTGGAAAAAGAGTCAGCGTCCAGGATAACTCCGTTTTGCACCAAAGCCCTAATAACCCATTAATTATTGAAGATGGTGTGACAGTCGGACATCAAGTGATTTTGCACAGCTGTATCCTAAAGGAAAACGCGTTAATCGGGATGGGTTCAATCATTCTTGATCAAGCTGAAATTGGTGAAGGTGCCTTTATTGGTGCCGGCAGTCTCGTTCCACAAGGAAAGAAGATTCCGCCGAATACACTTGCTTTTGGCAGACCGGTAAAAGTTATTCGTGAATTAAATGATGAAGATAAAGCAGATATGGAACGAATCCGGAGAGAATATGTTGAAAAAGGCATCTATTATAAATCTTTGCAAAATAAAACAAATCAACAGTCATAGTATATTCTGTATTTCCAATATTAACCGCATTAATATTTGCCGAAATTAAACTATACTAGTATTATCAACCAAAAATACATCAGGTGGTACTCATGATACTATTATACTTTGTTATTGTCGTGTTATTTTTATTGCTCATTTCTCTCATTGCTAAATTAGTCAATCGCAAACGGTTGTTTACGTCCTTTATCATGCTCTTTGTGATTGTATTGGTCTTAGCAGCAGGATTTATCCTCGATTCAACCAAAACGAGAAATGTAGCAAATGCCGTCGAGCAGATTAAGTACTGGTTTCAATCTCCCATTGTCAAAACAAACACTTTTTTACAGGATAATTTTGATCTATCCATTATTAAAATAAAAGACAGTATACTTATCGATGCTCCCATCGTTAATCAGCTTCCTGAGCTTCCGCGCGGCTGTGAGGTTACAAGTCTTACGATGCTCCTACAGTTTGCAGGCGTCGAAGTAGATAAAATGACGCTTGCCGAAAAGATCATTAAGGAGCCTTCAACCTATCGTAAGGAAAATGATGTGATCTATTTCGGGCATCCTAATGACGGCTTTGTCGGGGATATGTATTCCTTTCATAACCCTGGTCTCGGAGTCTACCATAAACCAATTAAAGAGCTGGCAGACCAGTACTTACCGGGAAGAATGATCGATTTAACCGGTGGAGATTTTCAAGAATTGAAGATTCATCTATCCGATAACCGTCCAGTATGGGTCATAACGAATACAGCCTATAGCAGGCTTCCTGAAAGCAAGTTTCAAACATGGCAGACACCAAACGGACCTGTCAAGATTACCTATAAAGAGCATTCGGTTTTGTTAACCGGCTATGATTCGCAGTATATTTATTTCAATGATCCTTTGACAGGTGTAAAAAATAAAAAAGCACCCATAAAGGAATTCGAAGATTCCTGGGTGCAAATGGGCAGTCAAGCAATAACGTATCTAAACTAGCCTCTGACTGCTTGGCTTAATGGCTGTGAAGCCTCTTGATCGAATGAATATTTCTTCTCCACATAGATTTGATGCCAAACCATGAACATAAGTACAGTCCATATTTTACGGCTGTTGTCCGCTTTTCCTTGGCAATGATCCTCCAAGAGGTTCAATATATAAGTCTTATTGAGTAAATGATCCGTGTCACTTTCACGGATTATTTTTTTTGCCCAATCATTCATTTCATCCTTTAGCCAGTGACGAATTGGAACTGGGAAGCCTAACTTCTTACGATTCAAGACATGGTCCGGAACAATCCCTTCGGCTGCTTTACGAAGGACATATTTCGTCGTGCCGTCTGCGGTTTTTAAGCTTGTTGGGATTTGAGAAGCAACACGGAACACTTCTTTATCTAAAAATGGTACTCGAAGCTCTAATGAGTGCGCCATTGTTACACGATCAGCCTTTAGTAGAATGTCGCCACGCATCCACGTATGGATATCAATATACTGCATCTGATCTACTGGATCATAGCCATGGCTTTCCCTGTATAGTGGCTTCGTAATATCCGTATAATGCAGATTAGGATTAAAAACGTTCAACAGCTGTTGCTTTTCCGTTTCCGTGAACATTTTGGCATTCCCGATATAGCGTTCCTCCATTGGTGTCACACCGCGTTCAATAAAGCTTTTTCCCTTCATACCCTCAGGCATAAGTCTGGCAATCCATTTTAAAAACACCTTGCCGAATTGCGGCATTTTATTGAACATCTTTAATGATTCCGGTTCCCGATAAATATTGTAGCCGCCAAATAGTTCATCGGCACCCTCACCTGACAGTACTACCGTTACATGCTTACGTGCTTCACGCGCAACAAAGTAAAGTGGCACACAGGCAGGGTCTGCAAGGGGATCATCCATATGCCACATGATTTTTGGTACTTCATTCATATACTCTTCAGGAGAAATAATATAGCTGATATTTTCTACACCCAGCTTATCTGCTGTTTCTTTCGCTACATCAATTTCACTAAAGCCATTGTGGTCAAAACCGACTGAGAAGGTTTTAATCGCTGGATGAAACTCTTTCGCGATGGATGCAATAATGGAAGAATCAATGCCGCCAGATAAGAATGAGCCTACAGGCACATCACTTCTCATGTGCATTTTCACAGAATCAAATAATACATCTTTAATTTCTTTTATGAAATCACTTTCTGATTTTTGAACAGGATGGAAATTAGCCTTCCAATAGCGTTTAATCTCCATTGCTGAACCGATTTTCTTTGTAAAATAATGACCTGGTTCAAGTTTATGAATGCCTTCTGATAGCGTCTCAGGCTCTGGAACAAATTGATACGTTAAATAATGCTGCAATGATTCATAGTTTAGTACATCATTTTTCATGGCTAGCAAAATGCTCTTTTTCTCAGAGGCAAAAAATGTTCTTTCGGCATCTTCACGATAGAAGAATGGTTTAATGCCAAAAGGATCTCTACCGCCATAAAGAGTCTGTTCCTGTTTATCCCAAATGACAAAAGCAAACATGCCGCGTAAACGCTCAATGGCTTTTTCCTTTACATGACTGTATAGTGCAATGATAACCTCTGTGTCAGAGCTTGTTTCAAATGTAAGGCCTTCTTTGATAAGCTCTTCACGTAATTCAACATAGTTATAAACCTCACCATTAAAAATGATCCAATAGCGCTCATTTTCATATGTCAAGGGCTGGTGTCCACTCTCAATGTCAATGATACTTAAACGGCGAAAACCAAATTGAATATGGTTATCCATATAATATCCATCATCATCAGGTCCACGATGGGTAATAAGATTATTCATTTGTTTGAATAGTTGTTTTTCGGTGTCTTGAAAATTTTGTGCCTTTTCATGTACACAACCAATAAAGCCACACATTATGTACGTCACTCCATTCTTTATTTAAAAGCTCTGTTAAACACTTTTGTTGATTTCCGTTACAGGCACTTCGCGCACCTTAGGGCGACCGCAGGAGTCTTCGTGCCTTCCACTCCAATCAACAAAGCAAACGAAAGTCAACATTGTTCTTTAACTTAACCTATTTAAAGTACCTCAAAATAAGGTTCTGAAATTAGTCTAAAAAACATACTCTCTTATACTACCACTAATTTTTTTATAATGGCATGAAGTATTAAAAAAAACAATGGGAAAATCATGCTATTATAAGCAGTTTATACTTTTTCCATCTATTCTAAAACGTTGCGCAAATGAAAAAGCGGGAGCTGCACCATCGATGCAGTTCCCGCTTACTACCAGCTATTTTTTATAGTCGGCCTTCTAATGCCTGTTCCCTTAACAATTCTGCTTTATCTGTTCGTTCCCATGGAAGATCAACATCCACGCGGCCAAAGTGACCATATGCAGCCGTTTGTTTATAGATTGGACGGCGAAGATCAAGCATTTTAATTATGCCTGCTGGACGGAGATCAAAATTTTTATTGACAACGTCTACTAGGACATCCTCGTCCACTCTACCTGTACCAAAGGTATCAATTGAAATCGATACCGGACGTGCTACACCAATTGCATAGGCAAATTGAACCTCTACCTTTTCTGCCAACCCAGCAGCAACAATATTTTTTGCTACATAACGTGCTGCATAGGCAGCAGAGCGGTCAACTTTGGTAGGATCTTTACCAGAGAATGCACCACCGCCATGACGTGCATACCCGCCATATGTATCAACAATAATTTTACGTCCTGTTAAACCTGCATCACCTTGCGGCCCGCCAATCACAAAACGGCCTGTTGGGTTGATAAAGTATTTTGTCTGACTATCAATTAATTCATCTGGCACAACTGGAGAAATGACAAATTCCTTTATATCATGCTGAATCTGTTCAAGACCTATTTCAGGATCATGCTGAGTTGAAATAACAATCGTATCCACTCGAACAGGCTTATCATTTTCATCATATTCAATTGTTACCTGTGTTTTTCCATCTGGACGAAGATAAGCAAGAGTATTATCTTTACGTACCTCGGTTAACCTGCGGGAAAGCTTATGGGCTAATGAAATCGGTAATGGCATCAGCTCACTTGTTTCATTGCAAGCAAATCCGAACATGAGACCTTGGTCCCCTGCACCTATTGCCTCAATTTGTTCATCAGTCATGGTTCCTTCACGTGCTTCTAACGCTTGGTCAACACCCATTGCAATATCTGGAGACTGCTCATCAATTGACGTTAATACGGCACATGTTTCAGAGTCAAATCCATATTTGGCCCTTGTATAGCCAATTTCCTTTACGGTATTTCGTACAATTTTTGGAATATCTACATAAGTCGATGTAGTTATTTCACCTGAAACTAATACTAATCCGGTCGTAACTGATGTTTCAGCAGCCACACGTGCATTAGGATCCTGAGTAAGGATTTCATCTAAAATGGCGTCAGAAATTTGATCACAAATTTTATCTGGATGGCCTTCAGTAACTGACTCCGAAGTAAACAAGCGACGTTTTGACAATCTGATTTCCTCCTTATATATAATGAGATTGCTTAAAGCAGCGTTCGAGCAACCTCTCATGATACGGAACTCATTCCCTAGTAGTTTGGAAAAAACAAGGAGTATTTATCCTATCTATTTATGTTAATGACAGGGTAAATAATTCCTTCTATATCTGAAGACGCATAAAAAAAACCTTCTCAATATGTGAAAAGGTTGAAAGTAAAAGATTCGCGCCTTTCACTCTTATCGTTCAAGGATTAAGATCCTTGCCACAGTTAGCACCTTTGCTATCAAGTTTGCATACACATAAATCATTTCCACCTTTTTTATCTTAAAAATGTGAAAAGATGATCACAATTCCCTACAATAAAGCAGTAATGTACTTGTATACGTATCTTTCAATAGCAGGTTGCTGGGTTTCATAGGGTCTGTCCCTCCACCAGCTCGGGATAAGAGAGTATCCGTTCAAGTTTCCATCATATCGTACCAATAGAATAACTGTCAATAAATTATGAAAAATATTTTCCTATTAATATAGTTTCTTCCATTCTATTTATTATTCCAATCTATATATTTAATCATTCAAATTTTTAGGAAAAGACCAAAAACTTTCATAAATAGTATAGACTATTCGAATAATTGTGTTATACTAATCGTGAGATAAATCACTGTAAAAAGATATTAAATAAATTGATTAAAGGAAGGTATTCATCGGATGAATTTTGTAAGTTTGAAACAAGAAATAAACGAATTTCTTACTGGCACAAATATTCTTACTCAATTATCTGTTCCACAACTTGTAGAAAAAGTACTAACTCGAAAAGAAGGTCAATTAACTTCAACCGGTGCAGTAATAGCCACAACAGGAAAATACACAGGAAGATCACCAAAAGATAAATACATTGTTGAAGAGGATTCCGTAAAGAACAAAATTGATTGGGGTCCTGTCAACCAGCCGATTTCTAAAGAAGTATTTTCAAAGCTTTATAATAAAGTGTTAGAATTTTTGAAGGAAAAAGACGAAGTATTTGTCTTTAAAGGCTTTGCCGGCGCTGATGACAAGCATAGACTTCCGATTCAGGTTATTAATGAATACGCATGGCATAACCTGTTTGCACATCAGTTGTTTATTCGTCCGACTGAGGAAGAATTAGCAGCACATGATGCGGGATTTACAGTAATTGCTGCACCTAATTTTAAAGCTGACCCAGCCATTGACGGCACTAAATCAGAAACATTCATTATCATTTCCTTCGAGCAACGGACCGTTCTAATCGGTGGAACAGAATATGCAGGAGAAATCAAAAAATCTGTCTTCTCGATCATGAATTATCTATTGCCTGAGAACGGTATCATGCCTATGCATTGTTCTTCTAACGTTGGCAATGAAGGTGACGTTGCCCTTTTCTTTGGTTTATCCGGTACAGGAAAAACAACTCTTTCTGCAGATCCAAATCGCCGTTTAATTGGTGATGATGAACACGGTTGGTCTGGAAATGGTGTTTTTAATATTGAAGGCGGCTGCTATGCAAAATGTATCAATTTAACAAGAGAAAAAGAACCACAAATCTTTGATGCTATCCGTTTTGGTTCTGTGTTAGAAAACGTTATCATTGATCAGGACTCACGCATTGCAGACTATGATGACGGTACGCTGACTGAAAATACACGTGCTGCCTACCCACTGCAGGCAATTGACAATATCGTAGACCCAAGCGTTGCCGGTCACCCAAATACGATTATCTTCTTAACTGCAGATGCATTTGGCGTATTGCCTCCAATTTCAAAGCTATCAAAAGAGCAGGCAATGTACCACTTCTTAAGCGGTTACACTTCCAAGCTTGCAGGAACTGAACGCGGTGTTACGTCACCTGAAGCAACCTTCTCTACATGCTTTGGTTCACCATTCCTTCCGCTTCCAGCAACACGCTATGCTGAAATGCTTGGAGAAAAAATCAGCCAGCACAATGCGAATGTATTCCTTGTAAATACTGGCTGGACTGGCGGCGAATACGGTGTCGGCTCCCGAATGAAGTTAAGCTATACCCGCTCAATGGTGCAAGCAGCACTTGAAGGTGAGCTTACAAATGTAGAAACAAAAAAGGACGATATTTTCGGTTTAGAAATTCCGTTACATGTACCAGGTGTTCCGGATGATGTTCTACAGCCTAATCGTACATGGTCCAATCAATCTGAATACGAAACAAAAGCGAAAGAACTAGCTGAAAAATTCCGTGAGAACTTTAAAAAGTTCCAAAACGTTTCTTCTGATATCATTGAAAAAGGCGGCCCAATCGCATAAAGATATAAAAACAGCAACCTAACAGTTGCTGTTTTTTGTTAGTTAGTCGTGTTAAGTGAAATGAGCTGATATGTAATGGTTGTTTGGTTATTTTCCCAAACCAGTCTCTTAATAACAGCATATGCACCTGGATCGCTATCCTTCGTTTTTCTGACCTCAAGTGGGATTTCAATTGGATACAGACGATAATCATCTTTAACTAATGTAAAATCATTCTCACCAATTCTCTCTTCCCTTCCTTTTGTCACAATCATCGTATTTAATTCTAACGGCATTCCCATCTATTCCCTCTCCTTAAAAAAGATTTGATTTCAGTGAATTTGTTCTTTCTACCTGCTATATTATCATTATTCGGCTTGTCTTTTCATCCACAAGGTTAAATCGGAAACAATTTGTCTATTTACAGCTGGCGGGAAATAGTGTGTATATTGTTCAAAATACCAGCTCTCTACTTTTTTATTAAGCGCCTTTAATCTGTCTTCAAGACGATAGGCATGTTCAACCGAAACATTTGTATCCTTGCGGCCATGAATAATTAAGACCGGCGGCTCCAACTGTTCAAGTTCATAGAGTGGTGTACGGAATTGATATTGCTCGGGAACCTTTGTCGGAGTCCCCCCAATCACCCGCTTCATCATTCGGCGTAAATCCTTTCTTTCCACATAGGTAAGTGACATATCGCTAACCCCTCCCCATGTGACTACTGAGGCAGCCTCTGGGAATCGAATTCCTGTTAAAAGCGCCATAACACCGCCGCGGGAAAAACCGAAAATATGCACCTTTTTTACTCTATTATGCGATGTCAGAAGGTTGAATGCTGCAAAAGCATCCTCTCTGTCTTCACCAGCGAAATCCTCATTTCCATCCCCGCCTTGATTGCCGCGGTAAAACGGAGCAAACACGATAAATCCCTCCGAGGCAAATTGTACAATTCTTGCAGGCCGCACCTTTCCTACATTTTTTATTCCTCCCCTTAAATAAAGAAATCCATCATACATTTGATCATCTTTCGGTTCAGCCAGCAGCCCCTTTACCTTTAAACCATCAACCAAATACGTAATGATCGACAATTCAATTTCTGGATGGGGAGAAGGAAATTTTTGTTTCTTAATTATTGTATTCTTCATCCTCGACTCCTTTAGCAGCAATTGTTCCTATCATTATTTTCATGTTAGATAAAAATTGTTATTCATTTTACAAGGTTTATCCCTAAAAAAATTCCTGACGGATACTCCATCAGGAATTGAATCGGCTTTGGCTTTTAGTTTGTAATAATAACCGGACCATCCTTTGTCACAATGACAGTATGTTCAATTTGAGCTACAAAACTTTTATCCTCTGTTACATATGTCCAGCCGTCATCTAATTGATATACTTCTTCTGCTCCTGTAGAGACAAACGGTTCAAACGCAATAACCATGCCGTCACGGAGAATTTCCTTGTCCCATGCGTCATAATAATTCAAAATATGGTCAGGAGCCTCGTGTAAGGATAAGCCTACCCCATGACCTGTCAGGTTTTTAATTACCGTAAAACCATTTTGTCTAGCCGTTTGATAGACCACTTTTCCAATGGCGTTTTTTCTAGCACCGACTTTAAATTTTGTTAATCCTGCTTCAAAGGTTTTTTTCGCCGTTTCACAAAGCTTTACTAACTCTGGTTTACCATCACCAACGACAAATGATAAACCGGTATCTGCATAATAACCATTTTTTGATCCAGATACATCAATATTTACCAAATCGCCATCTTGAATAACCCTGTTTCCTGGAATTCCATGGGCAACCTCTTCCTGTACACTAATACAGGTAAAGCCTGGGAAATCATATTCACCCTTTGGTGCAGAAAGTGCTCCATATTTTTCAAACAGCTCACCGGCAAAATCATCCAGTTCTTTTGTTGTAATACCCGGCTGTGTTTTTTTTATCATTTCATCACGTATGGTTCCTACGATTTTCCCAATCTCTTTCAAACCCTTTAAATCTTCATCTGACCTGATAATCACATTTATTCCTTCTTTCTACTTAAGCAAATACAATTTAGATTCAATTCTTCTGCATCATTCAATTTTACCATAGTAATTACGATATTCTCAAACGAGTTATTTTTGAGGACATCATGATTCATTTATTTATAAAAAATATTTTTTTGTCATATTTGTGAAAGTGGTTACAAAATAATCTAATCTTATTTACAATATAAAAGTAAAGAAATATTTTTTCATAAATTTTTATTATCGAAGAAATATTTTATAGACAAAAAGTAATTAATAGTAACAACTACTATAAACTTCAGGGAGAGCTGATATTGTGACTGAAAATCGATTATCTACTATTAAACCTTATACACGTGCTATTTTAAAATCACATTTATGTTCTTGTGGTGTTGATTATAACAAAATGGATCGTCCAGTTATCGCAATTGCTAATTCATGGAATGAAATCGTCCCAGGTCATGTACATTTACGTCAACTTGCAGATCGTGTAAAAAAAGGTGTGTTAGATGCAGGCGGACTTCCATTAGAATTTAATACGATTGCTGTTTGTGATGGGATAGCACAAGGTCATGATGGTATGAAATATTCACTTCCAAGCAGGGAAGTTGTTGCAGATAGCGTGGAAACAATGGTCAATGCCCATGGAATTTTCGATGGGATGGTCGTATTAAGCTCCTGTGATAAAATTGTCCCAGGAATGCTTATGGCAACAGCAAGATTAAATCTTCCAAGCCTTGTTGTTCTTGGCGGCGTTATGCCTAATCACATTAAACCAAAAGAATCAAAAGAAGCTCGGCAAAAATTCCTTGCGGGAGAACTAGATGAAAAAGGATTGGTTGATGTTACGAAAAAATATTACCCTAGTGCAGGTGCCTGTCCATTCCTTGGAACAGCCAATACTATGCAAGGTTTGTCCGAAGCGCTTGGTATGGCACTCCCTTATTCTTCATGGATGCAGGCACTATCGGAAGAACAGTTAGATTCTGCAGAGGCTGCGGGTCGTCAAGTTGTAGAACTAGTCAAAAACAATATTAAGCCAAGTGACATTTTACGAATAGAATCTTTTAGAAATGCCATTTCTGTTCTTCTTGCAATGGGAGGCTCACTTAATGCCTGTTTACATCTTCCTGCCATTGCTCATGAAGCTGGTGTGGATTTACCGCTAGATTTATTCGATGAAATCAGTCGCAGCGTTCCATTTATTGCTGGTGTTACACCAAATAATAATGAATATACAACTAATGACCTGCAACGAGCTGGTGGAATGCCTGCTTTAATGAAAGAATTATCACATCATCTGAATCTCGATATTTTAACAGTAACCGGAAAAACGATCCGTGAAAATATTGCCGATGCAGAGGTTCTTGATCGTGAAATTATACATCCATTGGAAACACCAATTGATTTCGAAGGTGGAATTGCCGTTTTAAAAGGAAACTTAGCTAATCAGGGTGCATTAATTAAGCAATCTGCTATACCAGAAGAATTGAAAACCTTCTCCGGCCCTGCTATTGTATTCAATTCAGAGGATGAATTTTTAAACGCATTCGAAGAAGATAAAATCAAAGAAGGTCATGCTGTTGTAATTCGTTATGAAGGACCTAAAGGGGGTCCAGGAATGAAAGAATTGCATCGATGTACTGAAGTATTAGCTAAATTTAAGAAAATAGCTCTTATTACAGATGGAAGATTTTCAGGTGCTTCAGCAGGAGTTTCTATCGGATATGTTAGTCCAGAAGCTGCAGAAGCAGGAAATATCGCACTTGTAGAAGATGGTGACACAATCGAAGTAGATGTAACCAAACGTACTCTATCCTTCCATGTAAGTGAGGAGGAAATATCTTTACGTAGAGAAAAGCTTGAATTGATAAAACGTGAGGCTAGTAAGTTTTTACGACTTTATTCTTCTAGTTCATCATCCGCTTCGAGTGGAGCAATTCGCGTAATTTAAATTATTATTTAATAAATACCAAGTATCGGCAAAAAAATAAGCTTATACTTGGTATTTTTTTGTTGAATATTTTTTTATATATATTTTATTAAGGAAAAATTATTTTTGACAATTGTTGTGTTATAATATTATTACATTTTGTAAACGGATTCAGAGAGGAAAATAAAAAATGTCACAAAATTGCATAGCTAAGATACGCTCAAATTACGCAAGACTCAGCGAAAAAGAGAAAAAAATAGCTGACTATATTTTGAATGACCCAGAAAAAATTATTCATGGTACAATCAATGAGGTCGCAGAGGAATTAAATGTTGCAGATGCAACCGTGTTTCGTTTTTGTAAGCGAATTGGCTTTAAAGGGTACCAAGCCATGAAAATTGCACTTGCTTCTGAATTTATCAATTCAACTCAACAATTGGATGTAGATATGGAAATTACAGACGAAGACGACGAAAAGACAATTGCAGAAAAAGTCTTTAAATCAAATATTATAACTTTGGAGAACACATCACAAATATTAGATATGTCTTCCATCCAAAAAGCAGTGAATATAATCCTTCATGCAAATAGAGTTGAATTTTACGGAACTGGCGGTTCTGCCGTTATAGCTATGGATGCATATCATAAATTTATCCGAACCGGAATAAAAGTGTTTGCTTTTATCGATTCCCATTTTCAATTAATGTCAGCCTCGCAATTAACTGATAAAGATGTAGCAGTTGTGATATCACACTCCGGAACAAATAAGGATACCTTAAATATTTTAAAAACAGCAAAACAAAATGGGGCCAAAACAATAGCCATTACCGGTTATCCTAAATCTCCTATTTCTCAACATGCAGATGTTTCACTTTATACGAGCTCAGCTGAAACCCAATTCCGTTCAGAAGCATTATCCTCAAGGATAGCCCAACTAAGCCTTATTGATGCAATATATGTTAATTTAAGGGTATTAAATAAAGAAGCTGCCCAGCAGTCACTAAGAAAGATAAGAAATACGATTTCCGAAACCAGAATGTAATATATTTGACCTCGCTTAAGCTCCCTTAATGACACCCATTAAAGGGAGTTTTTTCATCGAGTTAAGTACTAAACCACAGATTATCCACCATGATAAAATCCCCTTCCCAAAATAGACGGTTATTCCCATCAATACTTTTTCATGAAAAAGAAAAGATAAAAGAGTAGTCCATCTATTCAAGGGAGGAAAACCAATTGAGAAAAAGAAAATTCAGTATCTTTGTAACCCCTATGCTAATTTTAGGCTTGGCTGCTTGTAATAATGACACAAATGATGCGATGGATACGCAAAATGGCAATCAAATCAACACAGCAAATAGAGGCGGTACAAATGTATCTCAGGTAAGCAACAAAAACCGCGAAATAGATGACCGTACAGCTTATGGATTTGACCACCGCGGACCGCTAACAGAAGATTACCTGGATAACGATAACAATGATAGGGCAGCAAACAATAATCGTCCTACCTACTGGACTGTTCGAAATAACAATGACAATAATAATCGTACTAACGGTCGTAATGCCACTACGGTAAACAACCGGAATAACAACAATAATAATGCAACAAATGTAAACTGGAGCAGAAATAACAATGCCAACTGGGGAACCGGAACAACAAATTGGTCAATGCGGAATGTAAATGATCGAAACAACGCTAATTGGACCGGGCAAACTAATGTGAACAATAATAACAATGCTACTAGCAATAAAACAGCACGAAATCAAAATTACAATAACACGAAAGATAACCCAAATCTTTCTAGTCTGAAAACGTCTCAATCAAGTAACCAATATCCACATACAAGAGCGGTATTAATGCAAGAGGCTAGATATCAATTTATACCTGTCAATCCAAATCTAGATAATCGATTGCAGGCATTGCTTCGACAAGGCAAAGAAATCGTTCAGGCACCGGAAGCACTAATTCAGCAGCAGCCAAATCAAGCTCCTACACAGCAGCAACAAGCACCTGCTCAACAGCAGCAGCAGGCTCCTGCTCAACAACAACAACAACAGGCTGCACCAGCCCCGGCAAATGTCAGCCAGGCTGTACAACAGGTTATTGATTTAACAAATGAACAGCGCAGGAAAAATGGACTTCCTGCTTTACAGGCAGATACCCAATTAAGCGGCGTAGCACAGAAGAAATCCGTTGACATGCAGCAAAAGGGATATTTTTCACATACAAGTCCAACCTATGGCTCTCCATTCGACATGATGAGAGACAATGGTGTTACCTATAAAACAGCTGGAGAAAACATTGCCCAGGGACAAAGAACACCGCAGGAGGTTGTTAATGCCTGGATGAACAGTGAAGGCCACCGAAAAAATATTCTAAGCCGAGACTTTACACATATTGGAGTGGGATACGAAGCAACCGGTCATCACTGGACGCAAATGTTTATTGGTAAATAATAAATAAGACCATACCTCTATCCGAAGGATCTTTCAGGCCTTTGGTTTAGAGGTATTTTTTTACGTTACAGCCTTCTATAGCAATTAGAGACAGCTGATATTTGTCTAGGCATTCACACATTTTTAAAGATTTCATACGATAATCTAGGCTTAACAATCCATATTTTTAATTAAGGGAGGTCCTCTATCATGAAAAAATGGTGGAAGGCTAGTTTTTTTCTTCTTGTTATGGCGGTTTTAATGACCAGTCTTGTTGCATGTAATACTGGAAAATCTGGTGATGCTACGAAGAAATTGGAAAAGGTTAAAATAGCTGAAGTAACCCGTTCCATTTTTTATGCCCCTCAATATGTTGCAATTGAAAAAGGATTTTTTAAGGAGGAGGGCCTTGATATTGAGTTAATGACCACGTTTGGCGGGGATAAAACGATGACGACTCTCGTATCAGGTGGTGCTGATATCGCACTTGTCGGCTCGGAGACTTCCATCTATGTAGCTGGGCAAGGATCAACAGACCCGGTCATTAACTTTGCACAACTGACTCAAACAGACGGAACCTTTCTCGTATCTCGCGAAAAAATTGAAAATTTCGATTGGAATTTATTAAATGGCAGTACCTTCCTTGGACAGCGTAAAGGGGGCATGCCGCAAATGGTTGGAGAATTTGTGTTGAAAAATCACGGGATTGATCCTCACAATGACTTGAACCTCATCCAGAACATTGATTTTGCCAATATTGCGAATGCCTTTATTTCCGGGACCGGTGATTATGTTCAATTGTTTGAACCGCAGGCAAGTATGTTTGAAAAAGAAGGCAGAGGCTATATTGTTGCTTCATTTGGAACAGAATCAGGGCATGTTCCCTATACTACCTTCATGACAAAGCAAAGTTATATCGAAGAGAATCAAGAAATTGTTGAGAAGTTCACTCGTGCGATTTATAAAGCCCAACAGTGGGTATATGAGAATAGCTCTGCAGAAACTGCCAAACTAATCCAAGCATACTTTGAGGATACGGACCTAGAAATTATTGAATCTTCCATTGAACGTTATAAAAACCAAACCTCCTTTGCGACGAATCCAATTCTTGATGAAGAGGAATGGAATAATTTACAAAACATCATGGACGAAGCGGGAGAACTGCCAAAACGAATTGACTATGAAACATTAGTTAATACGGATTTTGCTGAAAAAGTAATGAAATAATATCTTCCAGCCAAATCATTTTTGTAAGGTCTAACTCACGATCATTCGGCTCTCCGTGAGTTACCAACTCGAGAGACCCCCCTTCCCAGCATGAAAAGAGAATTTTTGTAAGGAGGGCAAATCATGAGCTTTTTAAAGGTCAAAAACATTAGTCATATCTATTTTTCTAAATCATCTACTACTACCGCCCTCTCTGACATTTCCCTTGATATCGCGGAAGGAGAATTCGTTTCCCTGCTTGGCCCAAGTGGATGTGGGAAGACCACTCTCCTTTCGATTATTGCAGGCCTCATAAGGCCGTCTGAAGGGTTAGTCACGTTAGAGGGAAAAAAGATTGGTAATAAATCCAATGATATTGGTTATATGCTTCAGCAGGATTACTTGTTTCCATGGAAAACGATAGAACAGAATATACAACTTGGTTTAAAACTAAACAACTTGCTTGATGAAGATAGAAAAAACTACACGCTTCAATTACTTGAGAAAATGGGCTTAAAAGGAGTAGAAAAACAGTACCCTAAAGAGCTTTCCGGAGGGATGAGACAACGGGCTGCGCTAGTTAGGACATTGGCGACAGAGCCTAAGGTGCTCATGCTCGATGAACCATTTTCAGCGCTTGATTTTCAGACAAAGCTTCATTTAGAGGACCATATCTTTGAAACACTGAAGTCGTTTAATAAAACAGCCATTCTTGTCACACATGATATTAGCGAAGCTATTGCCATGAGCGACCGGATTTTTCTATTATCCGCTAGGCCTGGCCAGCTCCATAAAACATTTATCGTTCCCGATGCGCTGAGGAAGCTCGTTCCCTTTCATGCAAGGAATCATGAGCTGTTTCAAGGCCTATTCCAAACCATTTGGAAGGAGTTGGAATCCCTTGAAGTCATCAGCTGAGATTCAACAACTTCACCGGAAATTTTTAGACTCTTTGAAAAGAGAAAAAAGATGGGTTCGTTTTTATCAGCTCATTATTTTTCTGGCCTTTTTCGGCTCCTGGGAGCTGGCCAGTCAGTTACGATGGATTGACCCGCTGATTTTCAGTTCTCCTTCAAAAGTAGGCCTGCTGCTGATTGAGAATGTCCAGGATGGTTCTTTATTCATGCATTTAAGTGTAACCCTCGGCGAAACCATCTTTGGTTTTCTGCTTGGAACCCTGCTTGGCACCCTGTTAGCTGCTTTATTATGGTGGTCACCTATCCTTTCAAAAATCCTTGATCCATACTTGGTTATATTAAACGCTATGCCCAAAATTGCTCTAGGACCCATTTTAATCGTTGCACTCGGCCCCAATTTCACATCCATCATGGCCATGGGTGCCTTGATTTCCGTTATTATTACAGCCATTGTCGTTTATACAGCATTTCGTGAGGTCGATCCGAACTATTTAAAGGTCTTATACACGTTTGGAGCAACAAGAGCACAATCGTTCAAGGAAGCGGTTCTTCCAGCCTCGTTCCCAACCATTATTTCTACCTTAAAGGTTAACGTAGGTCTTTCCTGGGTAGGCGTTATCGTTGGTGAGTTTTTAGTGTCCTCCAAAGGTCTTGGTTACATGATTATCTACGGCTTCCAGGTATTTAATTTTACCCTTGTCTTCCTCTCGCTCTTCATCATTGCCATATTTGCAACCATCATGTATCAGCTCGTAGAACTGCTGGAGAAAAAATTAATCAAAAACAACTAATGGTGTCAGCGTACTATGTCAAGTAAGATTTTTAGATTTTTGTGCATAGGTAACACAACTTACGTAGTTTTTTTACAAAAATTACCATAAGCAACTGACAGAAAAC
>NZ_JBHZRC010000005.1:0-109608 GCF_043641075.1 Niallia oryzisoli
GATCAGGTTGATAGGTTTGGGGTGGAAGCGTGGTGACACGTGGAGCTGACAAATACTAATCGGTCGAGGACTTAACCAAAACGAAATGCAGAGGCGCTTAGGCGTCGTAGCAGGATAAATCAATGTTTATTACTCACGTTTTTTCTTCAGCATTATCTAGTTTTGAGGGAACAATTCCTCAAACCAAATAGTTTGGTGGCAATAGCGAGAAGGTCACACCCGTTCCCATCCCGAACACGGAAGTTAAGCTTCTCAGCGCCGATGGTAGTTGGGGTCTTACCCCTGTGAGAGTAGGACGCCGCCAAGCAAGAGAGTATCCAATAGGGTACTCTTTTTTTGTTATGTAGAAAATTTGAAAAATGGTTGAATGGACTTCAATAACAATTACAAACTGTGACAAAGGTATGCTAGTATGAACAATCCCGTATGTTAAAATAAGTAAAAAAAGTGGTGAGTGAATAATATGACAATTAAGTGGGAAGAAATCACTGATGACCGTAGTAACAATTTAGAAAGAGTATTAAAGTTGTACGACAGCGCATTTCCGATTGATATTAGAGAACCCCATCATATTTTATATAAAGGCCTTGAATACGCAGAAAATAACACGCCTAATCGATTTAGGATGCTCGTCGGATTGAAGAATGATGTGCCAGTTTCTTTTGCGACAGGTCATTATTTAGCAGACGTTAATTGTGGATTTATTGTCTATTTAGGTACTGATCCAAATGAACGATTTAAGGGCTTAGGCTCACAGACTTTAGCTCAATTAGAAGAGGCTCTTAACAAAGATGCGATATTAGCCTCTAATCATCCAATAAATGCATTTATTTTAGAAACCGAAAGAGTAGAATTAGCTAAAACAGATGCTGAAAAGGAAGACTGTAGAAAACGAGACCGTTTTTATCAAAAAAATGGTTATGTACAGTTAAAAGACATTGATTACGTACAGCCTCCACTGAATGGAGGAAACAAGGCGATCCCTCTCAAACTCCTCATCAAGAATAGCGGAAAAATGGACCTGACTAAGACGGCTCGGGAGGTCATTTATTCTATGTATAACCATAAGTATCATGCAGTCAATGATATTCCTCTGGAAGTTCTAAATCACTGTTTACAAAAAATGAATATCTCAGAAGCATTTCAAAAGGTTAAATAAAATAAGTGAAATCCAGCTTTTATTATTATTATGGCTAAATTAGGCATGCATGTAATATATATAAAGGAGCAAATAATGAAGACAGATACCAAATCTGCTGTCTATATTGTGAAAAAAGTACGTTATAAGCATGTAGAAAGGAATCGTACATAATGAAAAATAAGCAACAGAAGAAAGTAACCTATGAAGTACAAGAGAATGAGACTGTTTCGGACTGTCTGGATCGGATACAAAAGGACGGATATACACCCGTTAGAAGAACGGAGGTACCTATTTTTCAAGAAAAAACAGGTGGGAAAGACGTATCTTATGAACCAGTAGGCAGGCAAATAATATTCGAGGTAAAAAAAGCAGATATGCTATAAATCCGAACAATGGAATTTATTACGAATAAATTGTTCGGTGTTTTCTGTTGACAATTGTCGAAATTCATTGTTAAATGGGAGTAACGAAAACAAAATATCTAGCCCTCGTATAATAATAGGAATACGGCCTATGAGTCTCTACCCAATTACCGAAAATAATTGGACTATGGGGGAAAGTAAATTGCCCGGCAAACCAACATGCATTGACATTACGGTCTATTCTTCGATGTCAGCATACTAACCTGCAGCCCGGACAGATTGCTTTCCCATGGGGAGGCTTCTGTCTGGGCTTTTTTCATAAAGCATAATAAAAAATACTTACTAAATAATTTGATTTACGGGGGGATACGATGAAGGCTCAAGTTGGAGTCATTATGGGCAGCAAATCAGATTGGGAAACAATGCGTCTTGCCTGTGAGATACTAGAATTATTTGAAATACCTTATGAAAAGAAAGTCGTATCGGCACATCGAACACCTGATTTGATGTTTGAATATGCGGAAGGTGCAAGAGAGAAAGGAATAAAGGTTATTATTGCTGGAGCAGGCGGTGCAGCACATCTGCCAGGCATGGTAGCAGCTAAGACAACCCTGCCTGTAATAGGTGTTCCGGTTCAGTCTAGAGCGTTAAACGGACTTGATTCCCTTCTATCAATCGTTCAAATGCCAGGGGGCATTCCAGTTGCAACGGTAGCAATCGGTACTGCAGGTGCAAAAAACGCTGGGCTGTTAGCGGCACAAATACTTTCTGCTTTTGATGATAGATTAGCAGTTAAATTAGAAGAATACAGGTTGGAAATGAAGGCACAAGCCATAGAAAGTAGTGATCAGCTTGTCTAATAAAGTGATTTTGCCTGGACAGACAATTGGCATCATCGGTGGCGGTCAGTTGGGAAGAATGATGGCACTAGCCGCAAAAGCAAAAGGCTTTCGGATTGCTGTCCTTGATCCAACGGAAGATTGTCCATGTGGTCAAGTTGCTGATATCACCATTACAGGTGAATATAGTGATCTTGATTCGATTAAAAAATTAGCTGATGTTAGTGATGTCATCACATATGAGTTTGAAAATATTGATGCAGCCTGTTTGCAATGGCTGAATGAGCATACCTATGTTCCTCAAGGTGTCAAGCTGCTAGAAATCACACAGGATCGGACGAAAGAAAAAGCGGCTATTCAACATGCAGGTGTTGAGGTTGCGCCTTACGCAGTGATTGAAACAAAAGAAGATATCACTAAATATCTAAAGGAATTAGGCCTTCCTGCTGTATTAAAAACAGCTAGAGGAGGATATGACGGCAAAGGGCAGTTTGTCATTCGAACTGAAGAACAGGCTGCTGAAGCAGCAGAGCTTTTAAAGGCTGGAACCTGTGTATTGGAAAAATGGATTCCGTTTGAAAAGGAAATCTCGGTTATTATTTGTCGAAATGGAAATGGCGAGCATGCTGTCTTTCCAGTTGGAGAAAATATCCACCGTGATAATATCCTGCATGAGACAATCGTGCCAGCAAGGATAAATGAAGAGTCAAAGAAATCAGCCATACAAAAAGCGATCCAGCTTGCAGAAAGCTTTCAGCTTGTTGGAACGTTGGCAGTAGAAATGTTCTTAACGAGTGACGGTATTTATGTGAATGAATTAGCACCAAGACCGCATAATTCCGGCCATTACTCGATTGAGGCATGTGAGACGTCTCAATTCGAACAGCATATTCTTGCCGTTTGTAACTGGCCTCTCGGAAGTACTGAGCTGTTAAAGCCTGCTGTAATGGTCAATATATTAGGTGAACATCAAGAGGCTGTTATTGAAAAAATACCTGAAGTGAAAGACTGGAAAATTCATTTATACGGTAAAAAAGAGGCAAAATATAAAAGAAAGATGGGTCATGTGACGATACTTAGTCATTCCATCGAAACGGCATTAACTGAAATTGAGGAAAGCGGAATTTGGCAAGAAGCTGTAGAAAAGATCGGAGGATAAAACATGATTGATCGTTATACAAGACCTGAAATGGGCGCTATTTGGACAGAGGAAAATAAATTTAAGGCATGGCTGGAAGTTGAAATTCTAGCAGATGAAGCTTGGGCAGAACTTGGAGTTATTCCTAAGGAAGACGTTGCTAAAATTCGTGAAAATGCATCTTTCGATATTAATCGTATTTATGAGATTGAAAAGGAAACAAGACATGATGTTGTAGCCTTTACTCGTGCGGTTTCAGAAACATTAGGCGAAGAAAGAAAATGGGTTCATTATGGACTAACATCAACAGACGTTGTAGACACAGCATGGTCTTATTTAATCAAACAGGCCAATGATATTCTTTTAAAGGATATTGAAAACTTCATTGAAATTTTGAAGAATAAAGCCCAAGAACATAAATATACAGTCATGATGGGACGTACACATGGGGTCCATGCTGAGCCAACAACATTCGGTTTGAAGATGGCTCTTTGGTATGAAGAGATGAAACGTAATCTAGAGCGATTTAAACAAGCTGCAGCGGGTATTGAATACGGAAAAATCTCCGGCGCAGTTGGAACATACGCTAATATTGATCCATTTGTTGAAAAGTATGTATGTGAGAAGCTTGGTACAACGCCAGCGCCAATCTCAACTCAAACATTACAACGCGATCGTCATGCACATTATATGTCAACAATCGCTTTGATAGCGACCTCTATCGAAAAATTTGCTGTTGAAATTCGCGGCCTGCAAAAAAGTGAAACACGTGAAGTAGAAGAAGCTTTTGCAAAAGGACAAAAAGGCTCCTCTGCAATGCCGCATAAGCGTAACCCAATCGGTTCGGAAAACATGACGGGGATGGCACGTGTTATCCGCGGTTATATGCTGACAGCCTATGAAAATGTTCCACTTTGGCATGAACGTGATATTTCGCATTCATCAGCAGAAAGAATTATCATTCCAGATGCAACGATTGCATTAAACTATATGCTGAATCGTTTCGGAAATATCGTGAAAAACTTAACGGTATTCCCTGAAAATATGAAACGCAACATGGATCGTACGCTTGGTCTAATATACTCTCAACGCGTTCTTCTTGCCCTCATTGATAAAGGATTAGTCAGAGAGGAAGCATATGATACGGTTCAGCCAAAAGCAATGGAAGCGTGGGAAACACAAGTTCCATTCCGTACATTAATAGAAGCAGATGAAAAAATCACTTCTAAGTTATCCGCGGAAGAAATTGCCGACTGCTTTGACTATAACTATCATCTTAAAAATGTAGATTTTATTTTCGATCGTTTAGGTCTGTAAGAGATAAATATAACAGGGGCTGGCGTGAAACATTCGTCAGTCTCGCCAATAAAGAGGAGGCTTTCCAATGGAAAAAGGTGCGCTGCTTTATGAAGGCAAGGCAAAAAGAGTCTATGCGACAAATGATGAACAAATTGTTTGGATTGAATATAAGGACTCAGCAACTGCTTTTAATGGTGAGAAAAAAGCTGAAATTAGCGGCAAAGGCCGTTTAAATAATGAAATCACAAGCTTAATTTTTGAAAAATTAAAAGAAAAGGGAATTGAGTCTCATTTCGTTAAACGTCTTTCAGAAACAGAACAGCTTGTCAAAAAAGTCACAATTATACCTCTTGAAACGGTTGTCCGTAATACAGCAGCAGGCAGCTTTTCAGCTAGATTGGGCATTGAAGAAGGAAAGCCATTACGTAAACCAATAGTTGAATTCTATTATAAAGACGATGCACTAGGTGATCCGCTAATTACGGATTCACATATCGAAGAGCTTCAGCTTGCAAGCGAAGCTGAACGAGAAGAAATTAAAGAGAAAGCCTTAAAAGTAAATACCGTTCTATCAGAGCTATTTGCTGATCTAGGTATTCGCCTAATCGACTTTAAGCTTGAATTCGGTAAAGATGCTTCAGGAGCCATTGTACTTGCAGATGAAATTTCTCCTGATACTTGCCGCCTTTGGGATGCAAAAACAAATGCGAAGCTTGATAAGGATGTATTTCGAAGAGATCTTGGCAGTTTAACGGAAGTATATGAAATCATTTTAACTAAACTAGGGGGCGGCCAGCATGTTTAAAGTAAAAGTGTATGTAACATTAAGAGAAAGTGTATTAGATCCACAAGGTACAGCGGTTATGCATTCTTTGCACGCTATGAATTATAAAGAAGTTTCTGATGTGCGTATTGGTAAATATATGGAGTTAATGGTAGAGAAATCAGATCGTCCGGTAGAAGATGTTGTGAAAGAAGTTTGTGATCGTCTGCTAGCGAATCCAGTTATCGAAGACTATCGATTCGAAATTGAGGAGGCTGTTGCTCAGTGAAGTTTGCAGTCATCGTTTTTCCAGGGTCCAATTGTGATATAGATATGTATCATGCGATAAAAGATGAGTTAGGCGAAGAAGTAGAGTACGTATGGCATACGGAAGAAAGCCTTGATGAATTTGACGGGATCCTTCTTCCTGGAGGATTCTCATATGGAGACTATTTACGTACCGGTGCCATTGCCCGTTTCAGTAATGTCATGAAAGAGGTTAGAAAGGCTGCCGAAGCTGGCAAGCCGATTTTAGGCGTGTGTAACGGATTTCAAATCCTGCTTGAGGCCGGTCTTCTGCCAGGCGCAATGAAGAGAAATGAAAGCTTAAAGTTCATTTGCCGACCAGTTAAGTTAAAGGTTGAAAACAATGAAACGATGTTTAGTAATGTGTATGAAAAGGAAGAGGTCATCACGATTCCAATCGCACATGGTGAAGGAAATTATTATTGTGACGAAGAAACATTAGCAAAATTAAAGGAAAATAATCAAATTGTATTCACATATGAGAGCAATCCAAACGGTAGTCTTGTGGATATTGCCGGAATTATAAACGAAAAAGGGAATGTATTAGGCATGATGCCACACCCGGAAAGAGCGGTTGATGAATTGCTTGGTGGTGCTGATGGTCTGAAAATATTCCAATCAATCGTCAAACAATGGAGGGAATCACATGTCGTTAATGCTTGAACCAAGTCCGCAGCAAATTAAAGAAGAAGAAATTTACAAAACAATGGGCTTATCCTCTGAAGAGTTTGAGATGGCGGAAAAGATTATCGGTCGTACTCCTAATTATACAGAAACAGGACTTTTTGCTGTTATGTGGTCAGAGCATTGCAGCTACAAAAATTCAAAGCCTGTACTAAAAAAATTCCCTGTAACTGGACCACAGGTTCTTCAAGGACCAGGTGAAGGAGCAGGTATCGTTGATATCGGTGATCAACAGGCAGTTGTATTTAAGATTGAGAGTCATAACCACCCATCAGCTATTGAACCATACCAAGGTGCTGCAACAGGTGTCGGCGGTATTATTCGTGATGTTTTTTCTATGGGTGCAAGACCAATTGCCATGTTAAATTCTCTTCGTTTTGGAGAGCTTGATTCATCTGCCCGTGTTCGTTACCTATTTAAAGAAGTCGTTGCCGGAATTGCTGGTTATGGAAACTGTATTGGTATTCCAACAGTTGGCGGTGAAATTCAATTTGAGTCTAGTTATGAAGGAAATCCGCTTGTCAATGCTATGTGTGTTGGTTTAATTGATCATAAGGATATCCAAAAGGGCCAGGCAAAAGGTATTGGCAATACAGTCATGTATGTAGGGGCGAAAACAGGTCGTGATGGAATTCACGGGGCTACATTTGCTTCAGAAGAATTAACGGATGAGTCGGAAAAAGATCGCCCAGCGGTTCAGGTTGGAGATCCGTTTATGGAAAAATTATTGCTTGAAGCATGTCTTGAAGTGGTAAAATCCGATGCGCTTGTGGGAATTCAAGATATGGGAGCTGCAGGTCTTGCCAGCTCATCAGCTGAAATGGCAAGTAAAGCAGGTACGGGAATTGAAATGAATCTTGACTTAGTTCCACAGCGTGAAACAGGAATGACAGCCTACGAAATGATGCTGTCTGAGTCTCAGGAACGTATGCTATTAGTTGTTACAGCAGGTCGTGAAGCAGAAATTAAAGAAATCTTTAAAAAATATGATCTTGACTGCGTGGCAGTAGGGAAAGTAACCGACGATAAAATGCTTCGCCTTTTACATAAAGGAGAAGTAGTAGCAGAAATACCTGCTGATGCATTGGCAGAGGATGCGCCAGTATACCATAAGCCTTCTAGTGAGCCTGCCTACTATCGTGAGTTCCAGGCAATGAATGTGGAAGCACCTGAAATTGACAATCTTGAAGAAACACTTATTAAATTATTGAAGCAGCCAACCATTGCAAGTAAAGAATGGGTATATGATCAATATGATTATATGGTACGTACGAATACAGTTGTTTCACCTGGCTCAGATGCTGCTGTTGTCCGTGTCCGCGGTACAAAAAAGGCACTTGCCATGACGACAGATTGTAATTCACGTTATCTGTATTTAGATCCAGAAACAGGCGGAAAAATTGCTGTAGCTGAAGCAGCAAGAAACATTGTTTGTTCCGGAGCAGAGCCACTTGCTATTACAGATAATTTGAATTTTGGCAATCCTGAGAAACCCGAAATCTTCTGGCAAATTGAAAAATCAACAGACGGCATGAGCGAAGCTTGTCTGACATTAAATACACCAGTTATTGGCGGAAACGTCTCACTTTACAATGAAACAAACGGTGAAGCCATTTATCCTACTCCAGTTGTAGGAATGGTGGGTCTGATTAAAGATACTGACCATATTACAACACAATCCTTTAAAGAAGCTGGAGATTTAATTTATCTTCTAGGTGAAACAAAGACTGAGTTTGGCGGTAGTGAACTTCAAAAATTATTACACGGCAAGATTTTCGGTCAAGCACCTTCTATTGATTTGGACGTTGAAAAGAAATACCAAAAGGCAGTTCTTGAAGCCATTCAAGCAGGTCTTGTTTCTTCTGCACATGACTTAGCAGAGGGCGGCCTTGGAGTGGCTGTTGCAGAAAGTATTATCGGTTCTAATGGATTAGGAGCGAAGATCAATACAGAGGGTAATGCAGTAACTGCATTATTCAGTGAGTCACAGTCACGCTTCCTGCTAACAGTGAAGAAAGAAAATCAAGCTGATTTTGAAAAAATAACAGGCGCTGTTTTAATTGGAGAAGTAACAGGAGAACCAACATTGCAAATTGTGCACAACGGCGAAACTGTTATTAATACCCAAGTTGAAACATTAGAATCTGCTTGGAGAGGAGCTATTCCATGCTTGCTGAATTAAAGGGGATTAATGAAGAATGTGGAGTCTTTGGTATTTGGGGCCATTCCGATGCTGCTCAAATTACGTATTACGGGCTTCATAGTCTGCAGCACCGCGGCCAGGAAGGAACAGGAATAGCAGTTACCGATGGAAAAACAGTAAAAGGGGTAAAAGGTGAAGGTCTTGTTGCTGAAATTTTTACAGCGGAGGCCATGAAGGAGTTAAATCATGGTAAAGCCGCTATTGGTCATGTCCGCTATGCAACTGCTGGCGGCAGCGGCTATGAAAATGTTCAACCGCTTGTGTTTCACTTTCAAACAGGAAGCCTTGCTCTTGCCCATAATGGAAATTTAGTCAATGCTGATCAATTGAAGGGTCAGCTAGAAGGACAAGGAAGTATTTTTCAAACTAGTTCCGATACAGAAGTATTAGCACATTTAATTAGACGCGGCGGTTTTTCGCCTTATATAGATCGTGTGAAAAATGCTTTGAGCATGGTGAAGGGTGCTTATGCATTTCTCATCATGAATGAAAAACAGCTTATGGTTGCTCTTGATCCAAACGGAATGCGTCCTTTATCATTAGCGAAACTCGGAGATGCCTATGTTGTAGCATCAGAAACCTGTGCATTTGATGTTGTTGGAGCTGAATTTATCCGTGACATTTTACCAGGAGAGCTGCTAATTATCGATGATGATGGTTTCCGTTCTGAGATGTTTGCCCATGCTTCCAATCAAGCTATGTGTATGATGGAATATGTGTACTTCTCCCGTCCTGACAGCAATATTAATGGAATTAATGTTCATTCAGCGCGGAAAAGACTTGGCAGGAAGCTTGCAGAAGAGGTCAAAATTGAGGCGGATGTTGTTACAGGTGTCCCTGACTCTAGTATTTCTGCTGCAATTGGTTATGCTGAAGCATCAGGAATTCCTTATGAGTTAGGATTAATCAAAAACCGCTATGTGGGACGTACGTTTATTCAGCCTTCTCAATCATTAAGGGAGCAAGGGGTGAAAATGAAGCTTTCACCTGTACGGGGCGTTGTAGAAGGAAAAAGAGTCATCATGGTAGATGACTCAATCGTTCGCGGAACAACGAGTCGACGGATTGTTAATATGCTTCGTGATGCGGGTGCCACAGAGGTACATGTTGTCATCAGTTCACCGCCAATTAAAAATCCTTGCTTCTACGGAATTGATACTTCAACAAAAGAAGAGCTGATTGCTTCTGATAAGTCTGTTGAGGATATTAGAAAAATTATTGGTGCGGATACATTAACGTTTTTGAGTGTGGAAGGAATGTTAGATGCGATTGGCAGAAAAGACGGGGGAGAAACTCGTGGACATTGCCTAGCCTGCTTCACCGGGAAATATCCGACCGAAACTTATCCTGCCATAACCAGGAATATGAACGAAGAAGAGCTTGTTTAACAAAATAATGAATCTAGCGTAAGAAAGCAAAAGGCGCCTGCCCTCTCTAGAATTTAACTCGGGGGAGGTCAAAGGTGCCTTTGCTTTTCATCACTTTCTAGCTCCAGCGCCTAGCCCCTCGAGGTCATAAGCCAATCCGTCAAGAAGGTTAAAGAACAACCTTCATGCCGGCTTGTCTTATGCTTGTCGGGGCTGGTCAAGGCGCTTGCGCTTTAACATGAAATGGAGGATCAATCACTATGGCGAAAGCGTATAAAGACGCAGGTGTCAATATCGAAGCAGGATATGAGGCTGTTTCAAGAATGAAAAAGCATGTGCAAAAGACAATGAGACCCGGCGTACTTGGCGGGTTAGGTGGATTCGGAGGCATGTTTGATTTATCCACATTAAATTTGAAAGAGCCTGTATTAGTATCCGGTACGGATGGTGTTGGAACAAAGCTAATGCTCGCTTTCATGATGGATCGCCATGACACAATCGGCATCGATGCTGTTGCGATGTGTGTGAATGATATTGTGGTACAAGGTGCAGAGCCAATTTATTTCCTTGATTATATTGCATGCGGCAAAGCGGAACCAGCAAAGATTGAAGCAATTGTAAAAGGTATTGCTGATGGCTGTGAACAAGCAGGCTGTGCACTTGTTGGCGGTGAAACCGCGGAAATGCCTGGTATGTACAGTGAAGAGGAATATGACCTTGCTGGATTTGCGGTAGGGGCATGCGAAAAAAGCAAGATTATTACTGGTAATGAAATCAAGCAAGGTGATATCTTAATTGGCTTAGCATCAAGCGGTATTCATAGTAATGGATATTCCCTTGTACGAAAGCTATTTTTACAGCAGGCTGGAATGGCTTTAACTGATCATGTAGAGGAGCTTGGCTGTACGTTAGGTGAAGAGCTGCTTCGTCCGACAAAAATCTATGTAAAGCCAATTCTTGCTGCTCTTAAGAAATTTAATTTAAAAGGTCTTGCCCATATTACAGGCGGCGGCTTTATTGAAAATATTCCAAGGATGCTTCCGGAAGACCTTGGTGCAGAATTAAATGAAGAAAATTGGGAGCTTCCCCCAGTGTTTAAACTAATGGAAACAATCGGTGAGCTGGAAAGAAAAGAAATGTACAATATCTTTAACATGGGAACAGGCATGGTGATCGCTGTAGACGAAAAAGAGGCAGCGGACGTAGTGGCGTTTTTCAATCAAGCTGGTGAAAAAGCTTATCCTATTGGGGTTATCACAAATAAACCGGGAATTGAAATTAAATTAAAATAGGCTTCCACAAACAAAACAGCCCGATTATTCGGAAATACGGAGGAAAGTCATGAAAAAAATTGCTGTGTTTGCTTCTGGGAGTGGCACGAATTTTCAAGCCATAAATGATGCAATAAAAGATGGGAAGCTTGAGGCGCAAATTGGCCTGCTGGTATGTGACCGCAAAGGTGCGATGTGTATAAAGCGAGCTGAATCAGAAAACATTCCAACCTTTGTTTTTACAGCGAAGGAATATCAGGATAAAACCAGTTATGAGGAAGCAATCCTCCACAGGCTTCATGAGCAGGAAATCGAATTTATTGTTTTGGCTGGTTATATGAGATTAATCGGGCACACGTTATTGAATGCATACCGGGGAAGAATCGTGAATATTCATCCTTCCCTTCTTCCTGCTTTTCAAGGAAAAGATGCAATTGGACAGGCATTAGCTGCAAAAGCAGCGATGACCGGAGTAACCGTTCATTTTGTAGATGAAGGCATGGATACAGGTCCAGTGATCGACCAGCGTGAGGTTGTCATTGATGAAGGTGACACGAAAGAAATGCTGGAAGCGAAGGTTCATGATATAGAACACAAGCTATACCCAGCTGTTTTACAAAGATTGTTTAAAAGTGAAGATGCCTCTATATAAGAAAAGAGCGGCATTCATAGTAAATCATAATCGTTAGTTATTTTTCAAAATGAGTGTGTGTAAATCACCGAGGGGGGACTTTATCATGAAAAAACGTGCGTTATTGAGCGTATCAGATAAAACAGGCGTAACAGAATTTGCAAAGCAGTTAGTTGAGCTTGGTTTCGAATTGATTTCAACAGGTGGTACGAAAAAGGCAATCCAAGAAGCCGGTATTCCGGTTATTGGTGTCAGCGATGTAACAGGATTCCCAGAAATCTTAGACGGTCGTGTTAAAACATTAAATCCGCTTATTCATGGCGGTTTACTTGCGAAATTTGACGAGCCAAGTCATATGGAGCAAATGAGTCAGCATCAGATTGATCCGATTCAAATCGTTTGCGTTAACCTATATCCATTCCAACAGACTATTGAAAAGCCGGATGTAACTGTAGAAGATGCAATTGAAAACATTGATATCGGCGGTCCAACAATGCTTCGCTCTGCAGCAAAGAACCATCAATATGTTGCGGTTGTTGTTGATCCATCAGACTATGAAAAAGTAATTAGTGATTTGAAGGATGCTGGCGAGGTTACATTTGAAACACGCCGTGCCCTTGCTGCAAAGGTATTCCGTCATACTGCTGCATATGATGCAATTATTGCTGGCTATATGACTGAGCTTATCGGTCTTGAAACACCTGAAAAATTAACGGTTACGTATGAATTAAAGCAAGGCTTACGCTACGGAGAGAACCCTCATCAAAAAGCAGCATTCTACAGTAAACCATTAGGCTCTAAGTTTTCCATTGCATATGCTGAGCAATTACATGGCAAAGAGCTTTCTTATAATAATATCCACGATGCGGATGCAGCATTGCAAATCGTAAAAGAGTTTTCTGAACCTGCTGCTGTTGCAGTAAAGCATATGAATCCATGTGGAGTAGGTACTGGAAAGGATATCTTCACTGCATTTGAAAAAGCCTTTGAAGCAGATCCTGTTTCTATTTTTGGTGGAATTATTGCCTTAAATCGTGAGGTAGACAAAGCATTAGCGGAAAAGCTGCATGAAATTTTCCTTGAAATTGTCATTGCACCTTCTTTTACAGAGGAAGCTCTTGCTGTACTGACTACAAAGAAAAACCTTCGTCTATTAACGATTGCATTTGACCAGCAGGGTACAAATGAAATGACATTAACCTCCGTTGAAGGTGGATTGCTTACACAGGATCAAGACAGTTACTCTCTAGATAATGCAACGATTACGATTCCAACAGACCGTAAGCCTACCGATGAAGAGTGGGAAGCTTTAAAGCTTGGCTGGAAGGTTGTTAAACATGTTAAGTCCAATGCGATTGTTGTCACTGATAAACAAATGACGCTTGGAGTTGGAGCAGGACAGATGAACCGTGTTGGATCAGCAAAGATCGCTCTAGAGCAAGCAGGTGAAAAAGCAAAAGGAGCAGCACTTGCATCGGATGCATTCTTCCCAATGGATGATACAGTAGAAGCGGCTGCACAGGCAGGAATTACGGCCATTATTCAACCGGGCGGATCTATTCGTGATGAAGATTCGATTAAAAAGGCTAATGAGTACGGAATTGCGATGGTATTTACAGCTGTTCGCCATTTTAAACACTAAAACAGGCAAATTCGACGGGCGAATTTGATTTATGTAATAAAATTACGGGGAGCTGAACGGAATGAATATATTGGTAATCGGCCGGGGCGGCAGGGAGCATGCCATTTGCCGTAAAGTGAAGGAAAGTCCGAAAGTCGATAAAGTATTTGTGGCACCAGGAAATGCTGGGATGACGGATGTTGCTGAATTGATTCAAATCGACGAAGCGAGCCAGGAGAAGCTTGTTGAATTCGCGTTAGCGAATAATGTAGGTCTTACGATTATTGGTCCTGAAGTACCGCTTTTAGAAGGACTTGCTGATCGTTTTGCGGAAGCTGGCTTGAAGGCCTTTGGTCCAAAGCAAAAAGCGGCTGAAATTGAAGGAAGTAAAGCCTTTGCTAAGGAGTTAATGCAGAAATATCATATCCCGACTGGCGAGTATGCTGTGTTTACAGACTATGAACAAGCGGTTGCCTATATTAAGGAAAAAGGTGCACCGATTGTTATTAAGGCGGATGGGCTTGCAGCTGGTAAAGGTGTAACAGTTGCTTTAACATTGGAGGATGCCTTAGCAAGCATTAAAGAAATGATGGTTGATGCAAAATTTGGGACTGCTTCAGCAACAGTGGTTATTGAGGAATTTTTAGAGGGTGAGGAATTTTCACTCATGGCCTTGGTTAATGGTGAAAAGGTAACTCCGTTAGAAATTGCTCAGGACCATAAGCGTGCGTTTGATGGCGATCAAGGGCCAAATACTGGCGGTATGGGGGCTTATTCTCCGGTTGAACACATTGGTCAAGAAACGGTAAATACAGCAATTGAAACAGTATTAAAACCGGCTGCAAAGGCGATGGTACAAGAGGGCCGCAGCTTTTGCGGTGTGCTTTATGCCGGCTTGATTAAAACAGAAAAAGGTCCAAAGGTTATTGAATTTAATGCCCGATTCGGCGATCCGGAAACACAGGTTGTTCTTCCACGCATGACTTCAGATCTCGTTGACGTTATTGAGAAGGTAATTGACGGTGAAGAAGTAGTAATCAGCTGGGACGAGCAAGCGATGCTGGGTGTGGTTGTAGCATCAAACGGATATCCTGAGGAATATGAAAAAGGTGCGGTATTGCACGATTTAGATAAAGTAAGCAGTGATTTATTTGTCTTCCATGCTGGTACGAAGCTGGGTGATTCCGGTGAATTTGAAACAAATGGCGGTCGTGTGCTTTTAGCCGGCGCAAAGGCAAATTCACTTAAAGAAGCACAAGAGGCTGTTTATAAAGGGCTGGAAAACCTTCAATGTGACGGAGTATTCTACCGTAAAGATATTGGGTATAAAGCAATTGCCTTTATGAACAAATAATAAACAAAAAGGATGGCAGGCCTTTTGGCTACCATCCTTTCCATTATCTATCAGAAGAAGCTTTAAGATGGAACAGTTTCATCAAATGCGTGTCTTGATTCGGTCGGCTCTGATTTCGTCTCTAACAGGTTTGCTCCCTGTCCGTTTTGAATAAGCGCTGTAATTGGACAAAAACGAACAATCCCCTCAGCCACTTTCATTGCTCCACATATGGACATTAATAAATAGGAATTACAGTAGGGTCTTTTAGAAAGCTTTGCTGTACACCAGGATAAAAGAGAGAGACCTATCGTAATTCTAATTAGTGCATTAAGAATCCCAATATTTTTTTCTACCTTTATCATGCTATCAGTCCTTTCTAAGAATGAATAAATTTACAATATTTTTACGTTCAACTTTAGTGCGCTAAACCGTAATATATGTTAATATGGGTTATGAACACCTTGTAAGGGTTTACATTATATCGATAAAAAGGAGGGGCGTAACATGCTTGAACAACGCTACCGATGGAAAAATAAACATTTACGAGAACATGTTGCAGTCATGGATGGTAATCTTGCCCCGACCATACTTCTAAAAAATGCTCGTTACTTAAATCAAACATTTCGCAAATGGATGACAGCTAACATCTGGATCCATGATGATCGAATTGTTTATGTTGGAAATAGTTTGCCGCAAAACACGAAAGGCTGTGAAGTGGTTGATTGTACAGATGTAACACTTGTGCCTGGTTACATTGAGCCGCATTCACACCCATTTCGTTTATATAATCCCCTTTCACTGGCCGCCTATGCATCCCAGTTTGGAACAACGACGATGATCAATGACAATCTTTTGTTATTTTTGCAGCTCGATAAAAAGAAAGCGTTTACCTTCTTGAGGGAAATGAGACAAATTCCATCCACCATGTATTGGTGGAGCCGGTTTGATTCTGAGACAGAAATTAAGGATGAGGAAGTGACCTTTTCCCACAGTCATGTTAAGTCTTGGCTTGAGCATGACGCAGTTCTGCAGGGCGGAGAGTTAACTGGTTGGCCTAAATTGCTGGACGGCGATGATATGATGCTTCATTGGATTCAAGAAGCAAAACGAATGAGAAAGAAAATTGAAGGTCACTTCCCCGGTGCTTCTGAGAAAACATTGGCAAAAATGGTTCTGTTAGGTGCTGACAGTGACCATGAAGCTATTAACGGAGAAGAGGTCTATAACAGACTGATGCAGGGATACACAGTATCATTAAGATATTCAAGCATACGTCCGGATTTACCGAGACTTTTAGATGAAATTCATGAGCTCGGGATTGATGTCTATGATAAATTTATGTTGACGACTGATGGTTCCTCAGCGGATTTTTATGAACAAGGAATCATTGATAATATGATCAGAATAGCAATTGAAAAGGGTGTCCCTGTTATTGATGCGTATAATATGGCGACAATCAATGTTGCTAGACATTACAATATCGATTATTTACATGGAAACATCGCCACAGGCCGGATTGCTAATATCAATTTCTTAACGGATGAAAACAACCCTACACCTGTATCAGTATTAGCAAAAGGACAATGGGTTAAACGTGATGGGGTCATTAATCGAGATAGTTATAAGATATCTCCAGGATATGAATTCGATTTAGTTCCATTGCAATTAGATTGGGATTTAACGTTTGAAGACCTGCAGTTCTCTATGCCTGTTGGAATTTCAATGGAAAATGCCGTTATTACGAAGCCTTATTCACTATCCATTGATGTCTCCGGTGATATTCTAAACAATAGCAAAGATGAATGCTTCTTTATGTTTATTGACAGGAATGGAAAGTGGAGAATCAATACAATTATAAAAGGTTTTGCCGAAAACCTTTCCGGCTTGGCAAGCAGCTTCACACATACAGGAGACATTATTTTAATCGGAAAAAATAAACATGATATGCTAAAGGCTTTTGAGCGGATGAAGGAAATAGGCGGCGGAATTGTTATTGTTGAAAATGGTGAAGTTGCAAAGGAAATCTCACTGCCATTAAGAGGATTAATGTCTAAAAATCCAGTTGAGGAGCTCATAACAGAACAAAAGGAGTTTGTCACATACATGCAGGAAAAGGGATATCGTTATGCAGATCCTTTCCAAACGTTACTATTTTTCTCAGCAACCCATTTGCCGTATATTCGGATTACGCCAGTCGGAATGTATGAAGTGAAAAAGAAAATGGTACTCTTTCCGACTATAATGCGTTAAAATATAAAAGTGGTAAAATAGAACAATGAATGAGGTGTGTTCTATATGTGGAAAAGGTTAGTAACCATTGCAGCCATTTCCTTCTTTATTATTCTAGCAGGCTGCAGTCCGAAAGAACAGACTGTTAAAGAGAATGAAGATGCGTCAGAATCAAATAAGGGAGAGGTTAACGAAGAGGCAGCACCGCAAGAATTACCTTATCAATTTCCGTTAACCGGTATTGGGAGTTCCGAAGCTGTTGATGGAAGAGCGGTAGCCGTTATGGTGAATAACCATCCTAAGTCAAGACCGCAGTCTGGACTTACTAAAGCGGATCTTGTCTTCGAAATTCTGGCTGAGGGAAATGTAACACGGTTTCTTGCTATTTTCCAAAGTGAACAACCTGATATCATTGGATCTGTTAGAAGTGCTCGTGAATACTATATTGAGCTTGCTAAAGGCTATGACAGCCTTTATATCGCCCATGGAAACAGCGCAGGTGCGAAGGATATGCTTGATAGAGGATATATCGATCATCTAAATGGTCTATACTATGATGGAACATTGTTTGAACGGGCTGACTTCCGTGACGCACCACATAACTCCTATATCTCTTTTAAGAATATACTAAAAGGGGCAGAACAAAACAACTACGATATGGAGAAGGCTCCTGAACCACTGGTATTCTTAACAGAGGATGAAGTGAATGCTTTGTCTGGTGATAAAGCTGAGAAGGTTTCAATCTCCTATTACGATAAAACCTTTAGCTCAACGTTTGAATATGACGATAAGTTAAAGAAATATAAGCGTTTTTCAAATGGAGAACAGACAATTGATTATGACACGCAGGAGCCGGTGTTAGTTGATAATGTGTTTATTGTTGAAATGAAACATACCATTATTGATAGTAATAACGGATTGCGTGATATTGATTTATTAAGCGGTGGAAAAGCCTATCTATTGCAAAAAGGACAAAAGATTGAAGTGGAATGGAGAAATGTTGACGGCAGGATTCTACCTTATGCGAATGGTGAAACCGTAGGATTTGTACCAGGAAAAACATGGATTAACGTGGTTCCGACAGATCCTGGACTTGAGCAGCTTGTTTCCTTTGAGTAAATTGTTACTTTTTGTATGCTTATAAAGGAGTAATCTTAATGCAAATCGAAAAATTACGAGGAAAAGAACTAGATCAGTTATTTAATGCTGTCCTGTCATTGAATGATTTAGAAGAATGTTATCGATTTTTTGATGACCTTTGTACTGTAAACGAAATTCAGTCATTGGCGCAACGTTTAGAAGTGGCAAGAATGCTTCGTGAAGGAAAAACGTATCATACAATCGAAACAGAGACAGGTGCTAGCACAGCTACCATTTCCCGTGTAAAACGTTGTTTGAACTACGGAAATGATGCTTACGAAATGGCATTGGAACGAATTAAGGAAGACCAACCAACCGCAGCTGAAGAATAATACACCGAAAACCGATGGAAACATCGGTTTTTTTGTGCTTACAGGCTTAAGTTTATGTAGTTGCAAGGCTCTTTGGCTACCTTTTTTGGTTGATATACAGCACAATGGTCATCAGAAAAGGCTCTTGGTTCCCTTTTTCAACCTCTTACTTTATAACTTGAATTAGTCTGTCAATACAAGGTCCAATTTCTTTTTTCATTTAAATTCTCTAATGCTATAATGATGTAATGTAAACATGGAATGGAGGAAGTTTTGCGTGTATGATGTACGTGAGTGGAGGCATGTTTTTAAACTTGATCCGAATAAATCAATTTCAGATGAGCAGCTCGAAAGGATATGTGAATCCGGAACAGATGCCATTATTGTGGGCGGTACTGATGGAGTCACACTTGAAAATGTGCTAGACTTGATGGCTCGGGTCCGCCGTTACACAGTCCCATGTGTATTAGAAATTTCTTCAATTGAAACAATCACACCTGGGTTTGATCTTTATTTTATCCCGACCGTTCTAAATAGTCGTAACCCAAAATGGATTACAGGTTTGCATCAAGAGGCTATTAAGGAATATGGGGATATTATGAATTGGGATGAATTTTCCTTTTTAGGCTATTGCATTCTAAATAATGATTGCAAAGCAGCCAAACTGACGGAGGCAAACACCGATTTAACTAAAGAAGATGCTGCAGCGTATGCCATGATGGCTGAGAGAATGTTCCATCTGCCTGTTTTTTATTTGGAATATAGCGGTACATACGGTGACCCGGCTGTAGTAAAAGAGGCAAAGAGTGTATTAAAAAATACGCTTTTATTTTATGGGGGCGGTATTTCCAATCGTGAGCAAGCAAGGGAAATGGCGGCACTAGCCGATGTAATTGTGGTAGGAAATAGTCTTTATGAAGATATTGATGAAGCTTTGCAGACTGTAAAAGCAGTTAAAGAAAAATGATTGAATAATGGATGTACGAAGCGTAAAATAAATACAGAAAACTAGAACAAATGTTCGAATGGCGGTGGATAATCAAAATGAATTTTTTAACAGATAAACTGTTAAATGGCCTGAATCCGCAGCAGCAGGAAGCGGTGAAAACGACAGATGGCCCGTTGTTACTTATGGCAGGTGCAGGAAGTGGAAAGACAAGAGTACTAACACATCGAATAGCTTATTTAATGGTAGAAAAGCAAATCAACCCCTATAACATCTTAGCGATTACGTTCACGAACAAGGCGGCGCGCGAAATGAAGGACCGTATCTATCGATTGATGGGCGGAGCGGCAGATGAGGTATGGATTTCTACCTTTCACTCTATGTGCGTACGGATTTTAAGAAGAGATATTGACCGGATTGGCTATAACCGAAATTTTTCGATTTTGGATTCGGGAGATCAGCTTTCCGTTATTAAGCAGATATTAAAGGATAGGAACCTCGATCCGAAAAAGCATGATGCGCGTGCAATTTTAGGCGCCATCAGTTCGGCAAAAAATATCTTAATCGATCCTGAAGAGTTTGCAAAAAATGTCGGAGATTATATGGAACAAATCGTAAGCGATGTTTACAGCGAGTATCAAAAACGCCTGCGTAAAAATCAAGCCCTAGACTTCGACGACCTCATCATGATCACAATCAACTTATTTAAACGAGTCCCAGAGGTACTTGAATTTTATCAAAGAAAATTTCAATATATTCACGTTGATGAGTACCAAGATAGTGCGACACGTTGCTAATTGAAAAGATTAGCCACTAGAAATTTTTTCTAGGAGAACTAAGAATCTGAAGAGTCGAATGATGGAGTAACGCCCTGAAAGGCTCGCCTAATCCTCCGAATAGCGTTCGGACGGTGCAAAACGTCTGAAGGTTATAAGCTCGGTGAAGTCGGTTGAAGGTCATCCTAACGTGAAAGACGAGGAAAGCTCTCTGGAGGCAGAGGGTATGGCTGATAGACCGGGGTTCTACAAGACAATCTATGGTGAGAAATTAGATGTCACAGCCATCTATTGACGAAATTCCGAATGTACGGCTCTAGAGGTATAGCTATTCGAAACGGATAGTCCCGCATGCCGGGGTTAGTGAGGTAGAGTAAAATTTGTCTTTATGAAATACTTTATGATGTTACAGGCATCATCCAGCTAACAGGGCTAGAGGAATCACCTACGGATTGTGTATGTATAGATAGGATTCTTGGAACGTGGTAAGCCGGCAACGTGGAGAGTTTGCACTCTGTGAAGCGGTGGCAGGAAAAGCGTATATTTCGAAAGAATATACGTATAACCTCCTTTGTGTCGGTGAAGGTAATGGCATAGTACCAATGAAACTGTGATAACAAACAGTGGAGGGATAGCCATTAGTCAACTGTTAGAAGACGACATTATTAACACAGAAGTTCAGGTTCGCGTATGACTAAGAGAAATGAAAGCTGAAATCACAAACCAATATGGTATGTGAATGAGGTGAGTAATTGACTGATACCAATGAAAAGCCGAAGAAGTTAAAGTCACAAAAGCTGAGAAACAATGAGTAGTACAACACGCAAGACGTATTTGACAAGTTATATCAACAAAGCTCTGAAGGGTACTCCTTCACGAAACTTTATGAGTTAGTGATAAACCCAGCTAATGTAAAACTTGCTTTTCGCAACATAAAGAAAAACAAGGGAAGTAAAACGTCTGGAGTGAATCAAAATACTATATTCAATATAGGTCTCAGGAGTCCGGATAAACTTGTACAATATGTAAAGAACCGCCTAGAGGATTACAAACCTCATAAGGTAAAACGTAAGGAAATCCCAAAACCAAATGGTGGAGTTAGACTGCTCGGAATACCAACAATCGAAGATAGACTTATACAGCAGTGTCTTAAACAGGTATTAGAGCCAATATGTGAAGCAAAGTTCCACAAACATAGTTATGGTTTTCGCCCAAACCGTGGAACGCTGCATGCATTTTCAAGAGCGGTCACACTAGCTAATAAAAACAAACTACATTATGTTGTAGATGTTGATATTAAAGGCTTCTTTGATAACGTTGACCATGGTAAATTGCTAAAACAACTCTGGTCATTAGGGATTAGGGATAAAAGAATACTTTCAATCATAAGTAAGTTACTCAAAGCTGAAATCAAAGGAATAGGTGTTCCGACAAAAGGAACTCCGCAGGGCGGAATTATTTCACCGTTACTTTCAAACGTAGTTCTAAATGAATTCGATTGGTGGATTAGTAATCAGTGGGAAACATTTAAAACAAAACGGAATTATACGAGAGAACGTGTAATTAGCGGTAAAATGAGAGTTGACGAAACTGGTAAATACCGAACCCTAAGAAATTATTCCAATTTGAAGGAAATGTTTATTGTACGATATGCAGATGACTTCAAAATTTTCTGTCGAGACCACAAAACAGCATTTACAGTGTTCGAAGCGGTTAAAAAGTGGTTGAAAGAAAGATTAGGCTTAGAGATTAATCATGAAAAATCGAAAGTAGTCAACTTACGCAAGAATTACTCTGAATTTCTAGGTTTTAAGTTCAAAGTAATTCAAAAGGGTAAAAAGCGTGTTGTTAAATCACACATGTCGGACAAATCAAAGCGTAATGTAGTTGAGAAAATCAAAACGAAAGCTGAATTTATTCGAAGACTTCAGAGTAAAGCAGAAGTCACTAAATTCAACTCAACGGTTCTAGGTATGCACAACTACTATCGACATGCGACTCACACAACAAAGGATTTCAGCGAAATCTCATACTCAGTCAAACGAATCCTGTATAACAAACTCAAAAAAGTAAAGAGCAAAAATGGACTTATCACTTCCTACTTTAAAAAGACATACAAAGATTACTTGAACAAAAAGAAAAACTTTGTGTGTGGAATGATATTGTTTCCAATAGATGGGGTAAAGCATAAAAGCCCATTAAACTTCACTCAAGAAAAGAATAGTTATACTGCTGAAGGCAGGCTCTTGATTCATAACAGTCAAGAAGCTGTACCACCCTTCATGGTACATTATCTTATGGAGAACCCAATTAAATCCGAGAGTATGAAATACAACGACAATCGGATATCCAGGTATATCGCTCAGTTAGGTAAATGTGCGATAACTGGAAGGGATTTAGAAATAGGAGAAATGGAATTACACCATAAAAAGCCAAAGGTTAAGGGTGGAAGTGATGCTTACAACAACCTTGTATTTATAACCAAGGAAGTTCATAAGCTTATCCACGCAGTAAACGAGAAGACTATTATCAAATATCTTTCGGTACTAAATCTAGAGGGAGATCAATTGAGTAAAGTTAACGCTCTTCGTAAACGAGTTGAAAACTGTGCAATAGATAATGTAACGAGCTAGTAGTTGATGGGGCGCCGTATGAGGTGAAAGTCTCACGTACGGTGCTAAGCGGGGGAAAAGACGGAGATGACTTCAAACTCTTACCTATCGCAACCCAATAAATCCCAATATTTATTAGTTAAATTATTAGCTTCCAGATTCCAGAACCTGTGTGTTGTCGGTGATTCGGATCAATCCATCTATCGTTGGCGTGGAGCGGATATTGCGAATATCCTTTCCTTTGAAAAGGATTATCCAAGAGCACAGGTCATTCTGCTGGAACAAAATTACCGCTCAACGAAGAATATTCTGCAGGCGGCTAATAAGGTTATTGCCAACAATATGAACCGGAAAGAAAAGAATCTTTGGACGGATAATCCAGAGGGGAATAAAATCCAATATTATCGTGCAGACAGTGAACAGGGAGAAGCACAGTTTGTTGTCGGTAAGATGAAGGAACTAGCGCAAAAGGAAAATCGTAAGTGGTCGGAAATCGCTATTCTTTATCGGACCAATGCGCAGTCACGTGTAATGGAGGAAGCATTACTCAAGTCGAATATTGAATATACGATTGTAGGAGGCACAAAGTTCTACGATCGTAAGGAAATTAAAGATATTCTTGCGTATCTTCGCTTGATTGCAAACCCTGATGATGATATCAGTTTGCAAAGAATTATCAATGTTCCGAAGCGGGGCATTGGTTCAAGCTCCTTTGATAAAATGGCTAACTTTGCTGGGAGTTATGATCTATCGATTCACAAAGCCCTTGATTCTGTTGAACTAATGGGATTAAGCCCTAAAATCACTAAAGCAACAGCAGAATTTAGAGATTTAGTTAATAATTTCTCAAATATGCAGGAGTATTTGTCGGTAACGGAGCTCGTAGAAGAGGTTCTAGAAAAAATAGGCTACCGTGAAATGCTTCAGGCAGAGAAATCAATTGAAGCCCAAAGCAGGCTGGAAAATATAGACGAGTTCCTCTCCGTTACGAAAAACTTTGAGGAAAATAATGATGATAAAAGCTTAGTCGGCTTTTTAACGGACCTTGCATTGGTGGCAGATATTGATAGGCTTGATGATGATGGAGAACAGACAGATGCAGTTGTGCTGATGACCCTTCACTCAGCAAAAGGATTGGAATTCCCTGTTGTGTTCTTAATTGGACTGGAAGAGGGCGTGTTCCCGCACAGTCGTTCACTAATGGAAGAAGCTGAAATGGAAGAAGAACGGCGGTTGATGTATGTTGGGGTGACAAGGGCGGAACAGCAGTTATTTCTAACCAATGCCAAAATGAGAACCTTATTTGGACGAACCAACATGAATCCTCCATCTCGTTTTATTAAGGAAATTCCTGTGGAATTATTGGAAGGACTGGAGCCGGCCAAAAAGACTTCATTCTCTCCAAGTACAGGAGCAGGTGGAACGAGACTTCAGTCGCAGCGTAAGGCGGTCATGAGGCCTGCCGTAACGGACACAGGCGGAAATGACGTTCAATGGAAGGTTGGGGATAAGGCCCAGCATGGAAAATGGGGAACCGGCACGGTCGTTAGTGTCAAAGGCAGCGGCGACGGTACGGAGCTCGATATTGCTTTCCCAAGCCCAACTGGTATTAAGAGGCTATTGGCTAAGTTTGCCCCGATTAAGAAGGCATAAGACTATTTAAGTTTGGAGGAAAAGAAGCAAATATGGATCTTCAAACAGCGGAAAAAAAGATAAATGAATTACGCAGTCAGTTAAATCAATATAACTATGAATATTATGTTCTTGATAAGCCATCTGTTCCAGATGCAGAATACGATCAGCTATTGAAGGAATTAGGGAAGCTTGAAGAGGAATTTCCGGCGCTTGTTACCCCCGATTCGCCTACACAGCGTGTCGGGGGACAGGTTATTGACATGTTTCATAAAGTGACACATGACAGTCCGATGCTAAGTCTAGGAAATGCCTTTAATGAAGAAGATTTACGTGATTTTGACCGAAAAGTGCGCCAGGCTGTCGGCGATCAATACTCATATGTATGTGAGCTGAAAATTGATGGGTTAGCAATTTCCTTAAAGTATGAGAACGGTCTTTTCCTACAAGGCGCAACCCGAGGTGATGGAACGGTTGGTGAGGATATTACAGCAAATTTGAAAACGATTCGCTCCATCCCGCTTCGTCTCAAAGAGCCGGTTACATTGGAGGTACGCGGTGAAGCTTTTATGCCAAAGCGTTCATTTCTTAGATTGAATGAGCTAAGAGAAGAAAATGGCGAAGAATTATTTGCAAACCCAAGAAATGCAGCGGCTGGTTCTCTGCGTCAGCTTGATCCGAAAATCGCAGCTTCAAGAAATTTGGATATTTTCTTATATTCGATTGCCAATACAGGAGATACCAGAGTAGAATCTCATAGTGAAGGTCTCGATTGGCTTGATCAGCTTGGATTCAAAACCAATAAGGAACGGAAAACCTGCGCGAATATTGAGGAAGTGTTGCAGTATATAGCAGGCTGGGGTGAAAAACGGCCGAATTTGCCATATGAGATTGACGGGATTGTTATAAAGGTCGACTCCCTGTCCCAGCAGGAGGAGCTTGGTACTACTGCAAAAAGCCCGCGCTGGGCCATTGCCTACAAGTTTCCGGCAGAGGAGGTTGTAACGACTTTACTTGATATTGAACTAAATGTAGGACGGACCGGGGTGATTACACCAACGGCTATCTTAAGTCCTGTAAAAGTAGCCGGTACAACCGTGCAAAGGGCATCCCTTCATAACGAGGATTTGATTCGTGAAAAGGACATAAAAATCGGGGATCAGGTCGTAGTGAAAAAAGCCGGTGATATCATTCCGGAAGTGGTTAATGTTTTGCCGGAAAGAAGAACAGGTGAAGAAAAGGAATTTCATATGCCTACCCATTGTCCAGAATGTGACAGTGAGCTTGTTCGCATCGAGGGTGAAGTGGCGCTTCGCTGCATCAATCCGAAATGTCCGGCGCAAATCCGTGAGGGGTTAATTCACTTTGTTTCACGAAATGCGATGAATATTGATGGTCTTGGTGAAAGAGTCATCAGTCAGTTATTTGCTGAAGAATTAATTCAAGATGTTGCAGATTTATATAAATTAACGAAGGAGCAATTACTTGGATTAGAGCGGATGGGCGAAAAGTCAGTAACGAATTTGCTGGCCGCGATTGCGGCATCGAAATCCAACTCACTTGAGAAGCTGCTATTTGGCTTAGGAATCCGCCATGTTGGTGCCAAAGCAGCGAAAACACTGGCGCAGCAATTTGAGGAAATGGACAGACTATCGCAAGCATCCCGTGAAGAATTAACAGCTATTAATGAAATCGGTGAAAAAATGGCCGATTCCATTGTTACTTTCTTTGAACAGGAGGAGGTCCAAGAGCTCCTTCAAGAGTTAAAAGAATTAGAAATAAATATGAAGTATACGGGTGCAAAACCGATTGCAAGTGAAGAAAGTGACTCTTTCTTTTTCGGTAAAACAATCGTGTTAACTGGAAAATTAGTCGATTTGACAAGAAATGAAGCGAAAGAAAAGATTGAAGCACTTGGCGGAAATGTAGCTGGGAGTGTGAGTAAAAAGACAGATTTAGTGATTGCCGGTGAAGATGCAGGCTCGAAGCTAAAGAAAGCGGAAGACTTAGGCATCACGGTGTGGAATGAGGAGAGACTGGTTGAAGAATTATCGAAATAAGAGGTGTTATACGTGAGGAAAGTCTTAAGTATAGCTCTCTTTTCAGTCTTGTTATTATCAGGCTGTGCACCCAACTTCCAAAAACAAGAAGAGGTTGTACAGGATCAGAAGGAATCAGATGAGAAAGCGATTATTCCTAAGTATAAAATTTCTGATGATTATTATCGGACGATTTTACCTTTTAAATCATCAGAGGCTCGTGGATTAGTCGTAAATAATTTGAATTCGAAATATGATCTGAATGAGTTTGAGACGGGATTGATGAGAGTAGCTCATAATACGTTTGATCCTGATAAGTATTTGTTTCAAGAAGGACAATACTTAAAGGCTGATACGGTAAGATTGTGGTTGAATCGTAAGTTTACTCCAGCGCAATTGGAAGCAAAAGAATTGAAGGAATCACAGAATATCGGTTTGAATCCAATTGATGATGAGCAGGGGAGCATTGAGGAAAGAAACGAAAAGAGCCCCATTTATTTGGCACATATTTTAGAGCATAATTACCTGGTAAAAGGTGATAATGGCAAGGTAAGTCTTGGCGGCGTAGTGATTGGACTTGCCATGAATTCAATACACTATTATCAAAAGGAACAATATGGTGCAACATTTGAAACAAAAATTTCGAAGGAAACAATGGAAACTGAAGGAAAGAAGATAGCGGAAGAAGTCGTTAAACGATTACGAAAAATCGATGGATTGAAAGAGGTGCCGATTACGATTGCCTTGTTCCAGCAGGAAAAAAGAACATCTGTCGTGCCGGGCAACTTTTTCACTTATTCAACTGCTGGGAAAGGGAGCTCTGAATTAGGAGACTGGAAGGCGATTGATGAGAAGTACATCCTATTTCCATCCAGTGAAGCCACAGAGCAGCATAGGGATGATGCTACTTCCTTCTCTAATTTTAAACAGGACGTGGAGACGTATTTTCCAAACTTTAACGGGGTAGTAGGAAGGGCCTTTTATGCAGGTGGGCATTTACAGGAATTAAATATTGATATCCCAATCCAGTTTTATGGTAAATCGGAAGGGATTGGCTTTACACAGTTTGTTACGGGGAAAGTGATGGAGCATTTTCCGGATTACATTTCCGTTCAAGTGAATATTTCCTCTGTAAATGGACCGGAAGCGTTAATTGTGAAAGACGTAGATCAAAAAGAGCCTTTTGTTCATATTTATCATTAAAGCGTAATAAGATAGAGAGACAAGCGTTTCTCTATCTTTTTTCGTTGGTGAAAAAAGTGAGTCTACGTTCATCGTTGGCAGCTGCCTATCTCTAGTATAGGACTTTGTCGAAAAGTATATTTGCTAAATTTTTAAAAAGTTATACATTTTCGAAAATTCTGTTATATAATACTGTACAGAGGACGATGAATGTTTTATAACAGGGAGGGGATTCATTAATATGTCCACACAAAAGGTTGGAATTCAAATTGTCGGAAAATTATTGCCGGGCTATGAGACGATCTTATCTCCAGATGCATTAAGTTTTATCGAGCAGTTGGAAGAGAGATTCGGTAAACGGCGTAAGGAGCTGCTTAAACAAAGACAAGTAAGGCAAAAGGAGATTGATCAAGGAAAGCTGCCAGATTTTCTGCCTGAAACCGCTCATATTCGAAATGGAGATTGGACCATTCGGCCGCTTCCGAAGGATCTTCAAGACCGACGTGTGGAAATAACCGGACCAACCGATCGAAAGATGATTATCAATGCTCTCAATTCCGGTGCTAAAGTCTTCATGGCGGATTGCGAGGATGCCACTGCTCCGACATGGAGAAATATGATTGAAGGGCAGATTAACCTACGAGATGCCGTAAGGAGAACAATTTCTTTTCATAATCCTGCCGGAAAAGAATACAAATTAAAGGAACAAACCGCCGTGCTTCTGGTACGCCCAAGGGGATTCCATTTAGAGGAAAAGAATATTCTTTTAGACGGCCAGCCTATTTCCGGAAGTCTTCTTGATTTTGGCTTGTACTTTTTCCATAATGCAAAGCAGCTAATCGAACGGGGTACGGGTCCATATTTTTATCTTCCGAAGCTTGAAAGCCACCATGAAGCAAGATTGTGGAATGATGTCTTCGTCTTTGCACAGGATTATCTGAATATCCCGCAAGGTACCATCAAGGCAACGGTATTAATTGAAACCATCATGGCTGCCTTTGAAATGGACGAAATTCTCTATGAACTGAGGGACCACTCAGCGGGCTTGAATTGCGGAAGATGGGATTATATTTTCAGTTATTTGAAAAAGCTGCGTAATCAGGATCATGTTATTTTACCTGATCGCTCACAGGTCACAATGACTGTTCCATTTATGAGATCCTATTCTTTATTAACGATTCAAACCTGTCATCGAAGAAAGGCTCCGGCCATTGGCGGAATGGCTGCACAAATTCCGGTCAGCGGGAATCCAAGAGCAAATGAGGAAGCATTTGCGAAGGTTCGTGCCGATAAAGAACGTGAAGCACGTGATGGTCATGATGGAACATGGGTAGCACATCCAGGCTTAGTACCAGTAGCGATGGAGGTATTTAATCGTGAAATGCCTGAAGCTAACCAAATACATTCATCAAAGCAGCAATCGATTAAGGTGAATGCAAGCCATTTATTGGCTGTGCCAACGGGAACGATTACTGAAGCTGGGTTACGCATGAATATCAAAGTCGGTATTCAATATATCGCTTCCTGGTTATGTGGTAGAGGTGCAGCACCGCTCTATCATTTAATGGAAGACGCTGCAACCGCTGAAATTAGTAGAGCACAGGTTTGGCAATGGATTCGTCATCCAAAGGGTGTATTGGATGATGGAAGAAAAGTAACAGCAGAGATGTATGAAAGATTAAAAACAGAAGAGCTGGAAAACGTCAAATCAGAAATCGGTGCAGAGGCCTATCAAAATGGCCGTTTCAATGAAGCGATTCAATTATTTGATAGGCTGATTCTTAGAGATGAATTTGTGGATTTTCTAACCTTACCTGGTTATGAAATTTTAGAGTGATTTTTTTGAACGACCGTTCGTTATAAAGTTAATATTTCTATTAATTCATTCTATAAAAAGTATACATTTTGGTCAATAGATTAGTAGATTCATAGGAAAACATACTCGTCGTTCTCTATGTGATGAATTTTGAATCTATTCTGTATGAACAAAGGAGATGTTTGTAGATGGTACAAAATCGTGTTCAACAATTAAAAGAAAGCTGGAGAAATGAAGAAAGATGGAAAGGGATTAAAAGACCATATACAGCCGAGGAAGTTATTAAGCTGAGAGGTTCGATTGATATCGAACATACATTGGCAAGACGAGGTGCAGAGAAGCTTTGGAAAATGATCAATGAAGAGGATTATGTTGCTGCACTTGGTGCTTTGACTGGTAATCAGGCTGTCCAACAGGTAAAGGCAGGCCTTAAGGCTATCTATTTAAGTGGCTGGCAGGTTGCAGCAGATGCAAACCTTTCCGGGCATATGTATCCTGACCAAAGCTTATATCCGGCAAACAGTGTACCGCATGTAGTAAAGCGTATCAATCAGGCTCTCCAGCGTGCAGACCAAATTCATCATGTAGAAGGCGATAGAAGAATTGATTGGTTCGCACCAATCATGGCGGATGCTGAAGCAGGCTTTGGCGGACAGTTGAACTGCTTTGAATTAATGAAGAGTATGATTGAAGCCGGCGCAGCAGGAGTTCATTTTGAGGATCAGCTCTCCTCTGAGAAAAAATGCGGCCATTTAGGCGGGAAGGTACTACTTCCGACTCAAACAGCGGTTCGAAATTTAGTTGCAGCTCGTCTTGCGGCAGATGTAATGGGTGTTCCGACGATTCTCGTGGCCCGTACAGATGCAAATGCAGCAGATTTAATTACAAGTGATGTGGATCCATATGATGCACCGTTTATTACAGGGGAGAGAACATCAGAAGGGTTCTTCCGCACAAAGGCTGGCTTAGATCAGGCCATCGCACGTGGGCTTGCATATGCACCGTATGCCGATCTGGTTTGGTGTGAGACATCTGAACCGAACCTTGAAGAAGCAAGACGATTTGCTCAGGCAATTCACGAGAAATACCCAGGCAAACCGTTAGCTTATAACTGTTCACCATCCTTTAACTGGGAGCAAAAGCTTGATAAGCAAACCATTGCAGAGTTCCAGAAGGAGCTTGGTAAAATGGGCTATAAATTCCAGTTTGTTACACTTGCAGGCTTCCATGCGTTGAATCACAGCATGTTTGAACTAGCACGCGGCTATCGTGATTATGGTATGGCAGCATACTCTGCATTACAGCAGGCAGAATTCGGCAGCGAGCAATACGGCTATACGGCTACAAGACATCAAAGGGAAGTAGGAACAGGCTATTTCGACCAGGTTTCAATGATTGTTACAGGCGGACAGTCATCTACAACGGCTCTAAAAGGTTCAACAGAAGCCGAGCAGTTTAACTCTAAATAAAGTTGTCCATGCAATCCCCTCTTTTATCCGAAGAGGGGATTTTTTGATTTGAGGATGGAAAAGCTGATATTATTCACTTGTAGAGAATTAGAAACATACATAATAGTAGGTTCATTAGTCAAGGAGGTGTGGCAAATGCCGAAACCAGACGTTGAAGAGTATCTTCAGCAAGGCATTCATGGTCCAAAGGAGACGAATCCCGATGAAAGAAGAAAGTACCTAGGGACATTACGTGAAAGAATCGAAGTTGCCCTAACACAGGGGCAGGTAATGGAAGAGGAGATTTACAGCGATGTGGAGCAGGAAATGAAGGAGCATCCGCAAACACATCTATATTTAAATGGACATATCGATTACAGCTATTTATCGAAATATATTAAAAAGGCCAATCAAAATAACATTGAGTTCACTATAGTGACCAACAATGAGCATAACACGGATATTGGCTTAATTCTTGCTCATTCAGATGCTGTTAATAAAGAAAATATTCTAGTCACAAGAAAACCAGCCTTTACAGAGGTGCAGGAAGAGAAAAAGGGAGTATTTTCCTTTTTTAAAAAACTAATCCCATAATAAAAAAAGTGTCAGGTATTGTCTAATAAGCAGGCCTGACACTCTTGTTTAGCATACTAAAGTTTGATATTATCAAATTATTGTGTGATTGTTCGAATACTGTAGGAGGTGACCAAATTGACAAAAATTACAATTGATGAAGTGAAGCATGTGGCGAATTTAGCAAGACTTGGGATTACTGATGAAGAGGCTGAAAAGTTTGCTGAACAGCTAGGTGCCATTATTACCTTTGCTGAACAGCTGAATGAACTTGACACTGACAATGTAGAGCCAACTTCACACGTATTAGATATGAAAAATGTTATGCGTGAGGATATAGCAAAGCCTGGTCTGCCGGTTGAAGAAGTATTGAAAAATGCTCCAGCCCATGAATACGGACAAATAAAAGTACCAGCCATTATTGAGTAAGGAGGAGAGGCCCTGTGAGTTTGTTTGATCATAAAGTATCAGATCTACATGAGCTGCTACATAAAAAAGAAATTACAGTGTCTGATCTTGTCGATGAATCGTATAAACGAATTCAAGAAGTAGATGACAAGGTACAGGCCTTTTTAACGTTAGATGAGGAAAGAGCCCGGGAAACGGCGAAAAGTCTAGATAATAAAATAGGGACAGACGAATCTAAAGGATTGCTGTTTGGGATGCCAATCGGCGTGAAGGATAATATTGTGACAAAGGATTTACGTACAACCTGCGCCAGCAAGATTCTTGAAAACTTTGACCCTATCTACAATGCAACGGTAGTTGATCATTTACATAAAGCAGAAACGATTACAATCGGTAAATTAAATATGGATGAATTTGCAATGGGTTCTTCCAATGAAAACTCTGGATTCCAAAAGACCTTTAACCCATGGAATCTAGAAAAGGTTCCAGGAGGCTCATCAGGTGGCTCTGCGGCAGCTGTTGCAGCTGGAGAAGTGCCTTTTTCATTGGGTTCCGATACAGGCGGTTCCATTAGACAACCGGCTTCCTTCTGTGGTGTTGTAGGATTAAAGCCGACATATGGCCGTGTATCCCGATTCGGTTTAGTGGCATTTGCCTCTTCATTAGATCAAATTGGTCCAATTACGAGAAACGTTGAAGATAATGCGTACTTACTTCAGGCTATTTCCGGTCTTGATCCGATGGATTCTACTTCAGCAAATGTTGAAGTACCAAATTTTGTCCAAGCATTAACAGGCGATGTTAAGGGATTAAGAATTGCTGTGCCTAAGGAATACTTAGGTGAGGGTGTTGAAGAAGAAGTACGTCAATCTGTTTTAGATGCATTGAAAGTATTAGAAAAGCAGGGTGCGGTTTGGGAAGAAGTGTCACTGCCTCATTCTAAGTATGCTTTAGCTACTTACTATTTACTTTCATCCTCTGAAGCATCAGCCAACCTGTCCCGCTTTGACGGTGTCCGCTACGGCTATCGTTCACCAAACGCTGAAACGCTGATAGACTTGTATAAGAATACAAGAGCAGAGGGATTTGGCGATGAGGTTAAGCGTCGTATCATGCTTGGAACCTTTGCATTAAGCTCCGGGTATTATGATGCTTATTATAAAAAAGCACAGAAAGCTCGTACGTTGATTAAGAAGGATTTCGAAGATGTATTTGAAAAATATGATGTTATTGTAGGGCCGACTACACCAACACCTGCTTTCTCAATTGGTTCAAAGATCTCTGATCCATTAACCATGTATATCAATGATATTTTAACGATTCCTGTTAACCTGGCAGGAGTGCCGGGAATTTCTGTTCCTTGTGGATTTAGTAATGGAATGCCGCTAGGATTGCAGATTATTGGAAAGCATTTTGATGAAAGTACCGTTTACCGCGTTGCCCATGCGTATGAGCAGGCAACAGATTATCATAAGCAAAAGCCTGCACTGTAAGGGGGGAGAACATTGGAATTTGAAACGATAATTGGACTTGAAGTCCATGTGGAATTAAAAACAGACTCAAAAATCTTTTCAGCGAGTCCCAATCAATTTGGAGCAGAGCCGAATACAAATACATCTGTCATCGAACTAGGTTATCCAGGCGTGCTGCCTGTTTTAAACAAAAAGGTAGTCGATTATGGTATGAAGGCTTGTATGGCATTAAACTGCGAAGTAGCATCTGAAACAAAATTTGACCGAAAAAACTATTTTTACCCGGATAATCCAAAGGCGTATCAAATCTCACAATTTGATAAACCAATTGGTGAACACGGATGGATTGAAATTGAAGTGGATGGCTATAAGAAGAAGATTGGTATTACCCGTATTCATTTAGAGGAAGATGCTGGTAAATTGAATCATGGTCCTGGTTATTCACTTTGTGATTATAATCGCCAGGGAACACCGTTAATTGAGATTGTATCGGAGCCGGATATCCGTACCCCAAATGAAGCGTATGCTTATTTGGAAAAATTGAAATCAATCATTCAATATACAGGTGTATCTGATTGTAAAATGGAAGAGGGTTCACTACGCTGTGATGCCAATATCTCACTTCGCCCAGTAGGCCAAGAAAAGTTTGGTACGAAAGCAGAGTTAAAGAACTTAAACTCCTTTAACTTTGTCCGTAAAGGTCTTGAATATGAAGAAAAAAGACAGGCACAGGTATTACGTTCAGGCGGTGTTATTGAGCAGGAAACACGTCGTTATGACGAAGCAACCAATACAACGATCCTTATGCGTGTAAAAGAAGGATCTGACGACTATCGTTATTTCCCAGAGCCTGACTTATTAGATATTTATATCGATGAAGAATGGAAGGCACGTGTTCGTGCAGAAATTCCAGAGCTTCCGGATGAACGCAAAAAACGTTACGTGGAAGACCTTGGACTGCCAGCATACGATGCGGCCGTTTTAACAGTAACAAAAGAAATGTCTGATTTCTTTGAAGCAACTGTTCAAGCAGGTGCAGATGCAAAGCTTGCTTCTAACTGGATCATGGGTGATGTTTCAGCATACTTGAATGCGGAACAAAAGGAGTTACATGAAGTGGCGCTTACTCCGGAATCGCTTGCCGGCATGATTAAATTAATCCAGGACGGTACGATTTCATCCAAAATTGCGAAAACTGTTTTTAAAGAGTTAATTGAAAACGGCGGCGATGCTGCAACGGTTGTTAAAGAAAAAGGACTTGTACAGGTTTCTGATGAAGGCGCCCTTCTAAAATGGGTAACTGAAGCAATTGATGCGAATCCGAAGTCAGTTGAAGACTTTAAAAATGGAAAAGCAAAGGCGATTGGCTCCCTAGTTGGACAAGTCATGAAAGCATCAAAAGGACAAGCAAACCCACAAATGGTTAATAAGCTTTTGATGGAAGAATTACAAAAACGTTAAATAGGTAAAAAGCTGATGGAGGATTCCATCAGCTTTTTTTGATAATATGTCTTTTAAATCCGACAAATTTATCTTTGATTTCCCGGGAAAAGATAGAAAAAGACAAAAAGGAGGGCTTCAATGCCTTCCTTTTTGTCTTTTATTGTTTATCGTGTTTAAGTAAAGCAATACTTTCGTTAAATGATTTCTCGACTGAATCGTTATGCTTGAAGGTCATTAAGCTGACAACGACTGAGAAAATCAGGTTAATAATAAACCCAGGGACAATTTCATATAACTGGAATGGAATGACACCTGCTTCTGTTAAGTTAGCCCAAAGGATAACGGTAACAGCGCCGGAAACCATACCTGCAATGGCTCCCCAGTTTGTCATTTTTCTCCAGAATAAGCTTAAGATGATGACAGGACCGAATGATCCTCCAAAACCCGCCCATGCATAGGCTACTAGATTTAGGATTGTATTATCTTGTTCAAAAGCTAGAATGGCAGCAACTACTGATACGACTAGAACGGCCATTCTTCCTAAGAAGACATATTCTTTATCGCTGCCATCTTTGCGCAATAACACTTTGTACAAGTCCTCTACTAATGCACTTGAGGTGACAATTAATTGGGAAGAAACGGTACTCATGATGGCTGCAAGAACAGCTGCTAATAAGAATCCGGCTACAAGTGGATGAAATAGAATTTGACCCAATGTAATGAATACTGCCTCAGGATTACTTAATGTATACTCTGTATGCTTTTCAAAAAAGGCGATACCAATTAGGGCTGTAAGAATAGTTCCAATCAAGGAAAAAATCATCCAGCTCATCCCAATTCTTCGTGCACTTTTTATTTCCCTGACCGTCGTAATCGCCATAAAGCGGACAATGATATGTGGCTGTCCGAAATATCCGAGTCCCCAAGCCATAGCGGAAACGATACCAATTAAGGTCGTTCCTTTAAAAAGATCAAGATGCGTAGGATCAATTGCCTTAATCGTGTCTAGTGTTTCAACAGGCCCGCCAGTATGGAATATGGCAAGAGCGGGAACAAGTAAAAGGGCAATCACCATCATAAGTCCTTGGAGAAAATCGGTATAGCTTACGGCTAAGAATCCTCCAAAAAGAGTATAGGCAACTGTAACACCGCCAACAATAAGTAATCCGGCATGATAACTAATACCAAAGGAATTTTCAAAGAATACACCGCCGGAAACCATTCCTGAAGAGACGTAGAAAGTGAAAAAGACGAGGATAACAATACCTGAAACAATTCTTAACAGTTTTGTTGTATCGTGAAATCGGTTTTCTAAATAACTTGGAATTGTAATCGAGTCATTCGCCACTTGTGTGTAAGCGCGCAGCCGCGGTGCAACAAAGAACCAGTTACAATAGGCGCCAATGGTAAGACCTATGGCAATCCATGCATCGGCAAGTCCTGTGACATACACTCCACCCGGCAAGCCCATTAAGAGCCATCCGCTCATATCTGCTGCACCGGCACTTAAAGCTGTCACAGCTGGTCCAAGAGAGCGTCCGCCAAGCATATAATCAGTTAAATTTTGCGTTTTCCTATAGGCATACCAACCAATCCACAACATGGCCGCAAGATAAAAGACAATGGCTATCAGTTGATAGGTTTCGTTTGACATAAAAATTCTCCTTTAAAAATCTATTATATTAATATTGTATCTTTACTATTTCTATAATAATTTAAATGGTCTACCTTGTACAAGGGTTCACAATGTGAAATATTAAAATTATCTACATTCTTTATAAAATTCATATAACTAATAGATATAATACTTCTTTTTGGTACGTATTTATAGAATATTTCTAAAAGTTTATGATCGATTGCAAACGTAATACTTGAAATTAGCTACAGGAATATGGGTAAAATGATAGAAGTAGTAATGAAGCAATGATATTAATAGATATTGAGGTGTAACGACGGATGGAATTATTAGATTGGTTTAATAAAGGGTTAACACCAGAAGCATATATTGAAGGAATGAATGTGAATAAGGATGAGATGAATAAAATCTATTCCGCTTATTCATTGAATAGTGAAGAACAGGAGCAAATCCAGGCTATCAAGGATAAGGGGCTGAAGGTTATTGTCCTATCCGAGGATTGGTGCGGCGATGCTATGTTAAATAACCCCATTCTATTAAAGCTTGCTGAGGCTGCAGAAATGGATGTCCGGTTTATTTTACGCGACCAAAACCTTGAGCTGATGGATCAGTACTTAACAAATGGAACATCAAGAGCTATTCCAATCTTTATTTTTATCGATCAGGATGGTGAGGAAAAAGCCGTGTGGGGACCGAGAGCAGAAAAGCTGCAAGAGCTTGTAACAAGTGAACGAGGCAAGCTGCCTGATCAGGAAAGTCCAGATTTCAAAGACAAACAGATGGACATGTACAAAGGATTAAAAGCAAGATATCTCCAAGAGGAAGAGCTCTGGCACACCGTTGCAGGCAGCATTTTAGCCTCATTAAAGTAGTACCTGGTGTCAGGCACCACAAAAAGACAAAATCATTCATTTGTCCATAATCGGTGTCAGGCACCGCAAAAGGACAATATCGTTCATTTGTCCATAAATGGTGCCTGACACCTCTATTGTGACACCTTTATTGGATCTTTTTGGTTTTAATCCGATCTTTGGCTAGGTTTTTATCATTGATTTTCGGTTCTTGATGATGGATAAAATTACGTATGTTTGTCCGATGGAGGAAAATAAGCAGCAACAGGAAAATAATAAAGAGGATATCATTTTCAGAGCCAGCCTCCATAATGGAATAAAGAAGTAAGACAATCCCGACTGAAAGAGAGCCAAAGAAGACGTACTTTGTAATAAAAATAACGAGAAAAAACGTAATATAAGTGATGAGGAATAACCAAAAATTAACGGCAAGCAGTGCGCCTGCAGTGGTGGCAATAGCCTTACCACCTCTAAAGCCTGCAAAGACAGGGAAGCAATGACCGATTACGGCAATCAGCCCAGGGTAAAGTGGATTCATTTCGGTTTGAAAAAGGATGGGTAATGAGGCTGCCAATGCTCCTTTTCCAACATCAACTAATAAGACTATAATGGCTGCCCTTTTTCCCAGCACTCTAAGTGTATTGGTTGCTCCCGGATTATTACTCCCATGCTCCCGTATATCAATGTTAAAGAACACCTTGCCCACGATTAAGGCTGTCGGGATGGAGCCGACTACATATGCAAGTATAGATATAAATAATGTCATAAGATCATCCTTTTAAATAGCTTATCTATAACAAATGTAATAAAAAGACATAAAAAATAGAAGTTATTTTTTTCTTTTTTTTCATAAAATAGAAAAGAGTTTGGAAACATTTATTGCTTCTAATATTCTATAATGGAAATATGGAATAGTTAGGAAATTACGTTTAAAAGGAGTTGGAGTTATGTTTAAGAAAGTAGCATCTGATGTACTAGGATTGAGTGATATTGGGAGTGTCATTAAACCAGCAGATTATGATAAGGTAGATGCCGATGATTATGTAATGCATGAAGAAAATGAAAAAATCTTCTTTTTAATTAAATCAAAAACAGATGAGTATTGCTTTACCAATAAGGCTGTTATCCATCTGGACGGCACAAGTGCAATAAGTAAAAAAAGATCCTTACGCCGTTACAGCTATGCAGAGCATAGCATTACAAATGTTGTTCTTGAAACAGCGGGTACGGTTGATTTAGATGTTGAAATTAAATTCACAATTGGTTCAGTACCGTTTTCTATCGATGTTCATAAAAAGTATATTGAAGAGTTGAAGGACCTGTACAAAGCATTGATTTCCATTGCTGAAATCTGTCGCGAGAATGCACTTTCATTGCAATATGCAGAGCAAAGCTTGAATTTAGCGTCCAACACCTTGGGTCGTTCAGCAGTTAACGGTGAAAATATGGTCGATAACTTCAAGCAAATCAATGATACGGCATTTAATTGGTTGATGGACAGCAGAAAGAAATACAAAGTTAAAGACTTTGGTTATGTGTTTGAGAAATTTATTAATAATTAATGGAAACCGGAAAAAAGGGAACTGTTATCAGTTCTCTTTTTTTGTCTAATGATAGAATAAACCTCGTTCTATTCAAGTTGTAATTTATTGATATAAAGGACATTTGTATGTATAATTCATAAAAAGTATTTCGTTCTGATTGATTTATTTTATAGTGGAGGTCTATCTATTGACGGTCGCAATTATCACACTTATTGTATTAATCCTGCTGAATGCCTTTTTTGCCGCATCAGAGATGGCATTGGTTGGATTAAATGATAACAAAATAAAACGAATGGCTGAAGATGGAGATAAAAAAGCCAACATGCTGCTTCATCTCATCTCTGAACCCAGCCGATTTTTAAGTACCATTCAAATTGGTATCACACTAGCAGGGTTTTTGGCCAGTGCTTTTGCAGCGGATTTCTTTGCAGGTCCATTAGCAAAAGCTTTATATGAGTTAGGAGTTCCGCTGGAGTTAAGTGTACTTGGCACAGCTTCCGTTGTCGTCATCACAATCTTGTTTTCTTTCATTACATTGGTTTTTGGTGAGCTTGTACCAAAGCAGCTTGCACTGCAAAAAGCTGAGACGATTGCCAATTTTGTAGCTGCACCGCTAACCTTTTTATTCAAAATTTTCTTGCCATTGGTAAAATTTCTAACCTTTACAACAAATACTGTTGTTCGGTTATTTGGTGTTGACCCAAACGCAAAAAGCGTTGAAGCAACAGAAGAAGAGATTAGAATGATGGTAGATGTAGGCAGTGAGCGTGGGACCATTCAAGAAGATGAGAAATTGATGATCAACAATATCTTTGAATTTAACGATAAAATGGTTTCTGACATTGTTACACACCGCACAGATATGGTTGCTCTTCCGGTAGATGCAAGTTTACAAGAAACAGTAGAATTAGTGAATCAGGAGAAATATACAAGATTTCCAGTTTATGAAGGTGATTTTGATAAAATCATAGGCATTTTTCACGTAAAGTATTTATTTCAATTTATGGATCGAGAAAATGAGAAGGCGTTTGACTTGAGGAAGTTAATTAGAAAACCATACTTTGTTCTTGAGACCCAAAGAGTAGATACATTATTTTCGGACATGAAGAAAAACAATGTTCATATTGCCATTGTTCTGGATGAATACGGCGGTACAGAAGGACTTGTTACAATCGAGGATGTCATTGAAGAGATTGTAGGAGAAATTTCCAGTGAAATGGATGGTCCGGAAGAGAACGAAATTAACCAATTGGACAACGATAAATACTCTGTTGAAGGCACTACAAACCTTACCAAACTTGCAAAGCTACTAAAGGTCAATCTACCGACAGATAGCTTTGATACACTAAATGGCTTTCTAATTAGTAAAATAGGATATATTCCTACAATGGAAGAACGGCCAGTGGTTATTTATGAAAATCTTCATTTTGAGGTCACTGACGTAACAGAAAATCGTATTGAAAATGTAATTATAACGATTAATGATGATGCTAACGATAAGTCAGGTCAAGGAATACAGGAGCTTGTTAAGCAAAAGGGATAAGGTTCCGAACGGTTCAAAACCTCCTTTTGAAAAATACAAAAGACATACTAGGAAGGATCTGTCATCAGGTCCTTTCTTTGCGGTTTTTTCGTATGAAATAAAACGAACATAGGTATTAAACAAACGTTTGATTGATAAGCTAGGATCTCTTATCGGGTACGGAAAAAGCGATTGTACTAATCAGAATGGGACTCCTGCTGCTGCCATTTACGTTTGGAGTTGTTCAAGAGGGTTCAGTTGGTAAATATTGATAAGTTTGTGTCTTTTAGTTATGATGGTAAATGGAAAACTTATATTAAACGAAAACTCGTATTAACTATGATATTAGGATGATGGGGTAATGAAAAGAGCAAGAATAATTTATAATCCAACTTCCGGGCGTGAAGCATTTCGAAAAAACCTTCCTGACGTATTAGAAACGCTGGAGAAAGCTGGATATGAGACATCAACCCATGCAACAACAGGTCCTGGGGATGGTATAAATGCAGCACGGATTGCTGTTGAACGCCGCTATGATCTTGTTGTGGCAGCAGGTGGCGATGGTACTATTAATGAAGTTGTAAACGGACTGGCAGAGCAGGAGTACCGGCCAAAGCTAGGAATCATTCCAGTGGGAACAACGAATGATTTTGCAAGGGCGTTACATATTCCTCGTGACATCGTGGGAGCTGCTGAGATTATTGCTAGGGGTGAGACAATCCCCGTTGATATTGGCCGTATGAACGATAAATATTTCATAAATATTGGCGGTGGCGGTCGTTTAACTGAGCTGACATATGATGTTCCAAGTAAACTTAAGACCATGCTTGGCCAGCTTGCCTATTATTTAAAGGGCATGGAAATGCTGCCTTCGATTAAGGCGACACAATGCAGCATTGAATATGATGGAAAGATTTATGAGGGAGAGGTCATGCTTTTTCTCGTCGGGTTAACAAATTCTGTTGGTGGCTTCGAAAAGCTGGCTCCAAATTCATCCATTAATGATGGATTGTTTTCCTTGCTCATTTTGAAAAAGACAAATTTAGCTGATTTTATTAGGATTGCGACTCTTGCCCTTCGCGGTGAGCATATCAATGACCCGAAAGTCATTTACACGCAGGCAAATCGCATTAAGGTCACATCTGACGAAACGGTACAATTAAATCTTGATGGTGAATATGGCGGTCTGCTGCCTGCGGAATTCGTCAATCTTTATCGTCACTTAGAGGTATTCGTGCCGCTTGATCAAATCAGAGACGAAGACCGCCCTGACTGATCTGGTTCAGTTAAAGAGGTAAAAATGTAAGAAGGAACTCGTTCTATATTGGAACGGGTTTCTTTTTTTTACGGATGGCTGTTTGATGGATAGATAGGTATTAATGGACACTATCTATCCTTGAGTTCCCATGGGACTGTTCCCAACCTTTTGTTAGTAACAAGCCAACCTTGATAGTACCCATAGGCCTTTTTCCAACCTTTTGTTAGGAACTATCCAATCTTGATAGTGCCCATAGGATTTTTTCCAACCTTTTGTTAGGAACTATCCAACTCTGATAGTGCCCACAGGCCTTTTTCCACCCATACCACGGGAACTATGAAACCCTGATAGTGCCCATAGGATTTTTTCCACCCATGCCACGGGAACTATCCAACCTTGATAGTGCCCACAGGCCTTTTTCCACCCATGTGACGGGAACTATCCAACTCTGATAGTGCCCACAGGCCTTTTTCCACCCATGCCACGGGAACTATCCAACTCTGATAGTGCCCACAGGCCTTTTTCCACCCATGCCACGGGAACTATCCAACCTTGATAGTGCCCACAGGCCTTTTTCCACCCATGTAACGGGAACTATCCAACTCTGATAGTGCCCACAGGCCTTTTTCCACCCATGCCACGGGAACTATGAAACCCTGATAGTGCCCACAGGCCTTTTTCCACCCATGCCACGGGAACTATCCAACTCTGATAGTTCCCAAAGGACCGTTATAAACCTTTCCATGGGGAACTATCCAACCTTCAGTTCCAAATCCTGTAATTTAACACACATCCGTTCAAAATATTTTCCAACTATATTCACCCAATTGTAAAAAGATAAAATTTTTCCAATATAATGACATGGTAATATTAGGGTGTAACAATGTTTGGCATTTTAGGGATATTCTACAAGGAGGAAAATAGGTGATGAAAAAGGATACATAGTACACCCATTATGAGCTTTGCGTAAAAATTACTTAATGAAAGGAGCGTTATCTAATCATGAGTAAAAAGAAGTTTAGAGCTCTATTTAGTATCATACTGATTATGTTTTTATTGGTATCATTAGTAGGCTGCGGACAAAAGGACAAGGATGATGAGTCTACCGGCACGAAAACAACTACGGAATCGAAGTTTAAGCCAGGAACCTATACTGGAGTTGGAAAGGGTAATAACGGTGATATCAAAGTAGAGGTCGAGGTTGATGAAGAATCCATCGTTTCTATCAATGTCTTAGAACATAATGAGACAAAAGGAGTATCCGATGCGGCATTTGATGAGATTCCGGGTTCTGTAATTGAAGGTCAGACGTTGGCTGTTGATACGGTGTCAGGCGCAACCCATTCTTCTGAAGGATTAATAGCAGCTATAACAGAGGCATTAAAAGCGGCAGGCGGAAATATTGAAGAGCTGAGTAAGAAACAGGCTGCGAATAAAACAGCCAAAGAGGATAAGGAATATACAACAGATGTAGTTGTAATTGGTGCTGGTGGTGCGGGACTTGCGGCTGCAGTTTCCGCGCATGAAAACGGCGCAAAGGTAATTGTTTTAGAAAAAATGCCACAGGTTGGAGGGAATACAATCATCTCAGGTGCGGCATATAATGCGGTGGATCCTGTTCGTCAAGGAAAACAAGGTATCGAGGATTCAGTCGATAAACACTTTACGCAAACCTATGAAGGCGGGGATAAAAAAGGTGACCCTGAACTAATTAGAACATTAGTTGAGAATGCCTATCCAACCCTTCAATGGCTTGAGGGTTTGGGCATGGAGTTTAAGGATGAGGTATTTACCGTTCTAGGCGGTTTATGGCCAAGAGCACACAAACCTGTAAAACCACTTGGAACAGGCTACATTGAAACGTATATGAACTATATCGAAAAGACAAATGATGAAATTCAAGTGCTAGTCAATACGAAGGCAAAGGAATTGATTGTTGAAAATGATGCAGTGACAGGCGTAAAAGCAGAGGGTAAAAATGGCAATGTTGTCGTTCATGCAAAATCTGTGGTCATGGCGGCAGGCGGTTTTGGTGCGAATGTTGACATGAGAAACGAATACAATGGTACATGGCCGGATTTAACAAAGCTTAAGACAACGAACCATCCAGGTGCCACTGGTGATGGTATTGTAATGGCTGAGAAGGTCGATGCAAACCTTGTCGGTATGGAATACATTCAGCTATTGCCAATGGGTGATCCTGAGACAGGCAGCTTGAGCGGAAATATTGAACAGGGTGTGGAAAATCGAATATTTGTAAACAAAGAGGGTAATAGATTTGTAGATGAGGGAGCAAGAAGGGACGTAATGACTTTAGCCCTTATGGAACAGACTGACCAGTCGATGTGGGTAATCGTTGACAAACACTCATACCCTACTGGTGATACGAAAAATAACTTTAATGAATCAATCGATGATTTAGTAGCTGCAGGAAGAGCCTATAAAGCAGATACATTAGAAGACCTTGCAAAGCAAATGGGTGTGGATCCAGATAATTTTGTTAAGGCAGTAGAAGGATTTAATAGCGCTGTTGATGCAGGAACAGACGAATTCGGCAGAACCTTATTTGATCAAAAGCTTGATACAGCCCCATTCTATGCAGGTGCAAGGGTACCAACTGTCCACCATACAATGGGCGGTATCCAAATCAATACAGATGCACAGGTTATAAACAAAGCTGGTGAAGTCATTAAAGGATTGTATGCTGCGGGTGAAGTAACCGGCGGGATACACGGTACAAACCGACTTGGCGGAAATGCATTAGCTGATGTTAACACATTTGGTAGAATTGCAGGTCAAAGTGCAGCGTTAGGAAAGTAACAGATATAATGAAGGCGGCTAATTCTCCCATAGCTGCCTTCCTCATTTTCGAAAAAAGGACTAGAGAGAAAATCTCCCTAGCCCTTCTTATTAGAATAGTATAGTTTTTACTTATGAGTATTAAAAGGTTGATTTTCTAACTATTATTTAGCAGCTTTAGCAGCTTCAACTAGTGCAGATACATATCCATGTGTATCAACTAATGTAGCGCCACTTACTACGTCTAGCATTTTTTCGCCTTCGTTATCTTTTAGCTCTTTTTCTAATTCAGCAACTGTTTTTCCAATAACATGGTCTTCAATAGCACCATAGTTTTCTAGAACAGTTTTAGTAGATCCAGCTGCTTCTGCCATATGTGTGCTGTAGTATTTAGTACTTTCTACTTTAGATGCAAGCGGTTTGTTAGCATCTGCGAATCCTTCAGCAAATGCACCATCAGCATTTGGTACTGGTACGACACCATCAGCTGTTTTATCCATAAATTGGAATTCGTCTAAGGATGCTCCAACGATTTTATCGCCATCCATTGCAACCACTGCTACAGCAAATGATTTATCTCCGTGTGCAGCATAGTTCACTCTTCCCATTTTAATTTCGCTAGTTGTTTCAGCAGCAGTAGTTTCTTTTTCTTTTGATGTATCATCTGCTGCTTTGTCATTTGAACAACCTGTAAATACTCCAACAAGACCTAATGCTAATGCAAGTGCTAAAAATTTCTTCATGATTGACCTCTCCTTTTGTAATCTAGAAGTATATTTTTATAAGTTTGTGAAGACTTATACATAAAGTATATAATTTTAAAAGCTTTATTCAATGGGTTTGGTAGCGTTGTCATTAATTTCTCAAAAATGAATTATTACAAAGATACTAAATAATTGGAAAGATATTGATGGAAGTGGGTTTAAAGGAGTTCACAGGTCTGTAAAAAAATAAGGCATTAACGGAGTTTGTGATGAATCTCACATATGTTATAGTTAAACATATAAAGTCTTCACTTTTACATCATGGCAGCTTAGATAGCAAATAAAGTAACTTTCAATGAGGAAGATGATGATGATTAGAAAAAGAGTTGCATTCATAGTGTTCATCGTTTTGGTCCTAATCTTAATAGGTTGGAATTATAGAAATCTAAATACTAATCAGAGTGAAGCAACTGCGTCTATTGAACAAATTAAATCAGGACAAGATATGACAATGTTTGTAACAACAGACATTCATTATTTATCTGAAAGCTTAACAGATCATGGCCAGGCGTTTGAAGAATATGTCAGCTCAGGTGATGGGAAACAATTAAATGATATTGAAGCCATCATCAATGCCTTTTCTTTTGAGGTGAAAAATAAGAAGCCGGATGTTCTTATTATTAGCGGTGATTTAACGAATAACGGTGAAAAGGCAAGCCATACTGATTTAGCCAAGAAGCTTCATATAATAGAAGAAAATGGGATTCCTATCTATGTGATCCCAGGTAACCATGATATTTCAAATCCTTGGGCAAGGAGCTTTAAAGGTGACAAGCAATATACAACAGATATTATTGATGCAAAAGACTTTCGTAGCATTTACGCAGATTTTGGATATGATGAAGCCATCTCAAAAGATAAGAATACATTAAGCTATTTGGCTGCGCCATCAGAGGATGTTTGGTTATTAATGTTGGATACAAGCCAGTATCAGAGTAATTATATGATCGGATATCCTCAAACGGATGGAAAATTAAATTCGGACACTCTAGCGTGGATCAAAGAATGCAGTGATAAGGCGAAAGAAAAGGGCGCAAAGATTATCCCGGTTATGCACCATAATATCCTTAATCACAGTGAAGTGATTCGAAAAGGCTTTACACTAAATAATAACGAAGATGTGCTGAAACAACTTCAAGAGAGTCATATCAAGCTTGTGCTAAGCGGCCATATTCACACTCAGGATATTAGCTCCTATAAAAATGGTGAGGATACGCTATATGACATTGTGACAGGTTCACTTGCGGTAAATCCGCACCAATACGGTGTATTATCTTACTCGGCCAAGAATCAATCGCTTAATTATCAGACGTCAAAGCTAGATGTAGAGAATTGGGCGAGGGAAAAAGGAATAAAGGATAAGGATTTGCTCCGCTTTGAAAAATATTCCGAAGAATTTTTTGGTAAGGCAGCCTATAATATGGCATCTGAACGATTAAGGAGCCAAGAAAGTTTTTCAGAAGAAGAAATCCAGTCAATGTCAGAGGTTATGAAGATATTTAATATTAGATATTTCGCTGGGATAGAGAATGAAAACGCAAAGGATATAATGAATACAGAAGGCTATCAATTATGGTCCAAAGCACCAGATAGCTTTCTTAAGCAATATATCATGAGTGTATCCAGTGATAAGGATACAGATGATAATCATCTCCAAATTGAATTTTAAACATAGGTGTCAGGCACCACAAAAAGACAAATTGTTCAATTTGTCTTTTTGTGGTGCCTGACACCTTCTTTAATGGGAAATTTCCTAATACTTCATGATTTGTGTTACAATTTTGCTAGTTGTGCTGGGTTTTAGTTTATATGTAAAGGAAGTAATCCAATGAGTAGAATTTTACCTGTTCAAAAGAACGAATACATAGATGTCATTTTTGAAGATTTAACCCATGATGGCGCAGGGGTTGCGAAAGTAGAAGGCTATCCGTTGTTTATCCCAAATGGGCTGCCTGGAGAAAAAGCAAAGATTAAAGTGATTAAAGTGAATAAAGGCTATGGATTTGGGCGTATCATGGAAATCTATGAAAAAAGCCCGGATCGGGTGGAGATTCCAAAAGATGAACTGCATAAATATGGCGGCTGTCAGCTGGAGCATATCAGCTATGAGGGTCAATTGAAGTACAAAGAAAATCAGGTACGACAGGTGCTCACTCGAATTGGAAAGCTTGAGGATGTGAAGGTACATCCGATACTAGGCATGGACAATCCGTGGCATTATCGAAACAAAGCACAGGTTCCGGTCGGGGAGAAGGAAGGCAAGCTGATTGCCGGATTTTTCAAGCCAAGAAGTCATGAAATCGTCGATACAAATGAAAGCCTGATTCAATTGCCAGAAATTAATGAGGCCGTGAAGACTGTGAAGGAAATCTGTAATGAGCTAAAGATTCCAGCGTATAACGAAGAGTCACATAAGGGCGTGCTCCGCCACATCATGGCACGCTACGGTAAGCAAACAGGTGAGCTTATGGTTGTTGTTGTAACGAAAACAACGGATATCCCACAGAAAGATAAGCTGGTTGAGGAAATTGTTGCTCGTCTTCCAAAGGTTAAGTCAATCGTGCACAATATTAATTCCAAGCGCACGAATGTGATACTTGGAGAGAAAACGAAGGTGCTTTGGGGAACAGAAGTCATCTATGACTATATCGGTGATGTGAAGTTTGCCATTTCAGCCTTGTCTTTTTACCAGGTAAACCCTGATCAGACGAAGGTACTTTATAACAAAGCTCTTGAATACGCCAATTTAAGCGGAGAAGAAACAGTCATTGATGCTTATTGTGGGATCGGTACGATTTCGTTATTTCTAGCTCAAAAGGCAAAAAAGGTATTTGGTGTAGAAGTCGTCCCTGAGGCAATTGAAGATGCGAAGCGAAATGCCGAATTAAATAACATCACGAATGCGGAGTTCGCTGCCGGGGAAGCGGAGGTTGTCATTCCAAAATGGTATAAAGAAGGAAATATCGCTGACGTCCTAGTCGTTGATCCACCGCGCAAAGGCTGTGACGAAGCACTGCTGCAAACCATTATCGAAATGAAGCCGAAAAAGGTTGTATATGTTTCCTGTAATCCAGCAACACTTGCACGTGATTTAAGGATTTTAGAAGATGGTGGATATAAGACTGTAGAAGTGCAGCCGGTGGATATGTTTCCGCAGACGACACATTGTGAAGCGGTCGTGTGGTTGAAGTTGGTATAATAGAAAAGCAGTTGATATAGAAAAAGTCTATATCAGCTGCTTTTTTGTATTTAAAAATACCATTCAGGACCAATTATCGATTCCGTTATGTAATTTTTCAATTACCCTAATTAGCCAACTCTCAAGGGTTAGAAATAATATTCCCCCTTCGTTCAATAATAATCTTTATGGTACGGATAATTAATTATTACCTATTTACTAATAGCAGAATAGTTCTCTCGAAAGAGCAGATTATATAAGGGGTTGACCATTACTTTCAACGAAGGGGGAATTTTTTATGGCAGATTTTTTAGGATTATTTGGTGATGACAAATCGCAAAACAATGATAATTCAAGCACTCAAGGGACTGATACAACTCCCAATACACAAAACAGTCAAACGGATGGCAAATTAGAACTTCATAAAGAAGAGCTTGATATTACAAAAAATAGTGTCAATGCGGGTGAGGTTGTTCTTTCAAAAGAAATAGTGGAGGAGCATAAAACCTTTGACGTTCCTGTGATGCATGAGGAAGTGGTGATCACAAGAACGCCTGTTAATAACCAGTCTAGCAACGCTACGATTAGCGGTGATGAATCAATTCATATTCCTGTTAGTCAGGAACAAGTAGATGTAAACAAATACACCGTTACAACGGAAGAAATTTCTGCTTCTAAACGCCAGGTTTCAGAGACCCAGCAAATTGAAGAAACATTAAAACGGGAAGAAGCCAAAGTAGATACAACTGGAAGTGTCAATATCGTTTCCGATGGATCTGGTTTTAGCGATATTAACAGCTAATGGTAGTCTGGCCTCACCTACTAGGTGGGGTCAGATCCTGTGCATGGGAGGGATAAAAATTGAACGATGAAACGCAAGATATGTCATTTCAGCTACTTAAAGAAAAGCTGGATATTACCAAGCAGCGCGTTGAGACTGCCGATGTTAAGGTATATAAAAATACATACACAGAAGTGAAGCAAATCATGGTACCGGTAGTCCATGAAGAATTAGTTATTGAAAAAAAGGGGCTCACTTCAGAGCATTCAAATATCGAGGTAACCCGAATACCAATGAGCGAGGAACGTATTGAAGTTACTCTTCACCCTACTGTGTTGCAAAATATAACAGTCGATACGCAGCAATATGAAGAAGTGATCCAGATAAGTGAAACTTTAAAGGAAGAAAAACTCCGTGTTGAAACGATTGGTGATATAAAAGTTGAGGTAGTCGACCCGCTTTCCAATATGTAAAAAAACATCCCTTAAAGGACCTGCTTACCGGCAGGATTTTTTTTTATAACTAATCTGCCCTTCTCCATGATAAGTCTAGTTTCCAGAAGCTTTATTTCGAAAGGAGCATATTTTTATCTTTTTCATTAAAAACCTTTATAATGATAGATGTTGTTATAGCAACATCATAAAAAATAAGTAAATTTTTAACGGAGGTTTTTGTAATAATGAAAGTCGTAGCTATCGTTGGAAGCATTCGTAATGACTCTTATAATCTAAAGCTTGCTCAATATGTTCAAAAACGTTATCAAGACAAATTTGATCTTGAAATCTTAAATATTCGTGAAATTCCATTTTATGACCAGGATATCGAAAACAATCCTCCTGAAGTTGTTACCGAATTTAAAAATAAAGTTAAAACTGCAGATGCTGTTTTATGGGTGACACCAGAATACAACGGTACCGTTCCAGGTGTTTTAGTTAATGTAATTGACTGGTTATCACGTGTCGATAAGGTCATGATCGGCAAACCATCATGGATTATGGGTGCATCAATGGGAAATCTGGGAACAGTCAAAGCTCAAATGCACCTGCGTGATATTTTATTTTCACCAGGCATTAATTCTCCACTGCTTCCAAGTAATGAAGTATATGTTGGCGCTGTTCACACAAAATTTGATGAAGCCGGTAACCTGACAGACGAAGGAACTGTTCAATTCTTAGACACTGTCGTCAATAACTTCATTGATTGGTACAATCGTAGTAACCGTTAATTAAGAGATCCCAACTGAATTCAGTTTCAGTTGGGTTTTTAGTATTCCAAGGGTTTAGCCGGGGGTTGCAGAGACTGATAGGAACACTTAATCTTAAAAGAGTTGACCCCTGTTTCGAATATGGTAGTATCGCGGTCACTTTCCTTTTTCATTCAAAAAGTGAAAGTGTTATTAGTTCGCAAACAATGATATTTGTGTAAAAACTTAAAGACATTTAATATACTAACCACCAATTTTAATAAACCAAAGGATGCTGACTTCACTGTCAGCATTTTTTTATTTAAGAAGAGTATTGAATTATCTTCTTCATAAATGGTCAGTTGACTGTAACCCCCACCTCTAGCTATCTACCAAAACTTGCTTTGTGTGTTATTCGTTTGTATTTTAACACCTTCAGTTCTCCTCATCAGCAGGAGGATTTTGAATACATTTCCTTATATTCTAATTGCTACTAACTGGATATTTTTTACATATTTTGTGTATTGGATGTATAGAAAATAGAGAAATAAAAAGCACTTTTTGTTGTTTTTTTTAATTGTAAAAAAATTTAAACTTTAAACAAGAAAGCGATTTCAATTCTCAATTAGATAGAAGGGAAGGTTTTATTCTATGAGCACTAATTTAGGAAAATGGACATCCGAAGAGATTCGTTCACTTATAGATGAGGAAAATGGAAAGATCGATCCACGTGTTTATACAGATCAGGAACTTTATGAGTTGGAACTGGAGAGGGTTTTTGGTCGTTCATGGCTGCTTCTTGGACATGAAAGCCATGTTCCAAAAGCGGGAGATTACTTGACCACTTATATGGGAGAAGATCCTGTTGTGATGGTACGGCAGAGAAATGGGAGCATTAAGGTGTTTCATAACCAATGCCGGCATCGTGGGATGAAGATTTGTCGGGCGGATTGTGGGAATGCCAAGGCGTTCACATGTACCTACCATGGCTGGGCGTATAATACAGCAGGCGATCTGGTCAATGTACCGTTTGAAGAAGAAGCATTCTCCGGATTTAAGAAGGAAGATTGGGGACCACTGCAGGCTAGAGTAGAGATCTACAAGGGGCTAGTATTTGCCAACTGGGATCCGGAAGCGCCGGATTTGTTGACTTATTTGAGTGATGCAACCCCTTACATGGACACCATGCTGGATCGTTCCGAGGCAGGGACAGAAGCCATCGGAGTCATGCAAAAGTGGGTGATTGACTGTAACTGGAAGTTTGCTGCGGAGCAATTTGCCAGTGACATGTACCATGCCCTATCATCACATTTGGCTGCTGTAGTTGCAGGGTTGCCAGCCGATAAAGATTTGTCCAGTTATGAGCCGCATATGAAAGGACATCAGTTCCGATCCAAATGGGGCGGTCATGGATGCGGCTTTTATATTGATGCAGCAAGAGGTTCGCACCGTATAGGACCCATAGTCGACAAATATTATAGTGAAGGCCCGGCTTTTGAAAAGGCAAAAGAACGTTTGACTCCTCTTTTGCCATACGACAGAATGGCAACAAGCCACATGACCATCTTCCCGAACTGCTCGTTCTTACCGTATGGGATGAACACAGTAAGGACTTGGCATCCAAAGGGACCGAATCAGATTGAAGTGTGGGCCTTCGTCGTTGTTGATAAGGATGCGCCGCAGGAAATCAAGGATGAACTGGCCCGCCAGAATGTCCGTACGTTCAGTGCCAGTGGAGTGTTCGAGCAGGACGACGGAGAAAACTGGGTTGAAGTTCAAAGCGCTCTTCGTGGGTACAAGTCCAGAACGGCACCGCTGGCTATGCAAATGGGGCTGAATCTTGAGGGTAAAAACAATCCTGATTTTCCAGGAAAAACCTCCTATGTATTTTCTGAAGAAGCAGCTAGAGGGTTTTATTCTCACTGGGCCCGCATGATGTCGGAACCAAGTTGGGATACATTGAAACCCCAATCTTAAAGCTTGGGGTCGTTGCCTACACTTATGAAGGATCGGATGCTATACGATTTTGGATTAAAACAAGGGGTGTAAAGGGTATGGAAATAATGGAGTTAATCAAACCGTTTAAATGGGCAGAAAGTAGCTCAAGCCTTGAGCTGCAACATGAAATTGAGCAATTTTACTACAAAGAAGCGCAGCTGTTAGACCACTCGCAGTTTGAAGCATGGTTTGAACTGATGGAAGAGGATATTCATTATTGGATGCCGATTCGCATGAACCGAGTAGGTAGAGAAGTATCGCAGGAGTATGCGGCTCAAGGAAAAGGATCGCACTACGACGATAACTATGAAACAATGCGAGGACGTATTCGAGCGAGAGTATCCGGAGTGAACTGGGCGGAGAATCCGGTGTCACGTACACGGCACCTGATTTCGAACGTCATGATTAAGGAATTAGAGGAACCGAACACGTATGAGGTGGCATCGTCATTTATCGTGTATCGTAACCGTTCGGAGCGTCAGTCTGATATTTTTCCGGGCGAGCGTCGGGATGTATTGCGTCGTTCAGAGGGAGGATTGGGCTTTAAAATTGCTCGTCGAACCATTTTAATTGATCAAAGTACGATATTGTCAAATAACCTGTCTGTCTTTTTTTAATCATCACTACAGATGAAAGGAGATCCATTATGAAATTTACAAAGGTTTGCACGTTGTCTGATCTACCGGCTGATGAGGGGTTAAAGGTAGTAGAAGGAGATACGGCAGTAGCGGTGTTTAACGTTAATGGAGAAGTAATGGCAACACAAGACCGCTGTTCTCACGCCAAATGGTCGTTATCTGAAGGCGGTTATCTAGATGGAGATGTCATCGTGTGCTCATTGCATATGGGAAAGTTTTGTGCCCGGACGGGAGCGGTAAAGATGGCACCTCCTTTTAAACCTTTGAAAAAGTATCCGGTACAGGTGGATGGAGAAGATGTATATGTGGCTTTTGAAGACGGATATTTTGAAAAAAAAGAGTAGCCAACCCATGATCATGTTACAGGTGAATAGTTATATGAGTGGGGAGGTACAAGTATGAAACTAGCCAATGAAGTAGTTTTTATTACAGGTGGTGCATCCGGCGTCGGCCGTGCCATTGTGGAACGATTTGTGGATGAAGGTGCCAAAATCGCCGTGTTTGACAAGTCGGCAGATCGTCTGAATCAGCTAGAAGAAGAGTATGGTGAAAAAGTCATTGGAATAGTTGGAGATGTACGTCGGTTAAGTGACCTCCAGTCAGCGGTAAGCCGGTGTACTGAACATTTCGGAAAAATTGATACGTTAGTTGCAAATGTCGGTATTTGGGATTACAACATGGCGCTGGTGGATCTTCCGGAAGACAAGATCGATCAAGCATTTGATGAGTTGTTCCATATCAATGTCAAAGGTTACCTGCTTGCGGCCAAGGCTTGTCTGCCACAATTGGCGGCAACTCGGGGGAATATGATCTTTACAGTTTCTAATGCAGGCTTTTACACAAACGGAGGCGGACCGCTCTACACATCCACCAAGCATGCCGTTGTTGGCTTGGTTCGCCAGTTGGCATTTGAATTAGCCCCTTATATCCGAGTAAACGGCATTGCCATTGGCGGTGCAATGACGGATTTGAGGGGACCTGCCTCACTGGAAATGGACAACAGGTCCATAACGAGCATGTATAAAGAATGGTACAAAGACGTTGACTTGGAACAGGGTAACGAGAATGTAGAATCAGCCGCTCCGGTCGGGCGTGTATTGTACGGGGAAGATTATGCCGGGGCTTACGTCTTTTTTGCCTCGCGAAATGACAACATTCCAGCTACAGGAGAAGTATTGAATTTCGATGGGGGCTGGGGTATTCGAGGTCTTCGCCAAAGAACGGGAAGTCAGGGATTGCTGGAAAAATTAAAGATCAGGGATTGAAAAAGTACGGTTCATTCCATTTCACCGTTCAGAACGGTTTAGGTGAAGGATGAGATAGTATGGCAATTCAAAGCATTGAATATTTTGGTTTCTCTGTGAAGGATGTCCCTGCAAGAAAAGTTACATGATAAAAATGTTAGGGAAGGCAACGTTGAGGATTCAGATCATCCAGCCTTGTTTCCCAATGGTTCCGTATGCCTGCGATGGCTTGTTCCAATGGATGTTCTTTTCATCCCTATGGACTTTGCTTTGTTCCTCAATGTCTGCCATTAGCGGGATGATCTCTAAGGAATCGACAAGCTCACTCTGGAGCAGTAGAATAATTTAAAAATCGAATGTTTCAGGTGAGCTAATTAGCTTGTGACTTTCTTAAGTGGGTGAATAGATTGAAAAATAAGTTCCATTATCCTAAAGCATTGGAAACATTTGTTCAAATGTCGTCGAATTATGGAGACTACAACTTCACAGAGAAGGAATTAGAATCAGGACTGCCACAAATGCTTCTGAACTGCCTTGATGCAGTTTTAACTGAAAAAAATAACCTGCAGGCTGCCATGGATTTCACTAACCAAGCAATCAGGCAGTTTCTAAATGGCGTTGGGGAAACACGTTTGGCCGATGTATGCTATCAGCTTACAAACATTCCCATCATTCTTGAAGATCTAGGATTTAACTACCTTTATTCGATAGGATTAGACCCGGAACTGGCTAGACAATATAGCGGACGCTTAAGGAAAATCGTTACTAATCAGCACGATGGAGATCATCCCATCAATCTGACTGAACGAATTGAGAAGGAACAGATTGTCGAGCTGGTCCAATCGGATGAACATAAAAGATTAATTGCCCCGATGGTATCTAGAGGCAAGATTGTAGGATACTGCTCCTTTATTAAAACGTCTTTTGATGAGGTTGATTGGTTGAAAATGCAGCAATTGTGTCTCATCGGATCTGTGAGTAATTATAACAAGGAAACAATCCTGGATACAGAACTGAAGTTAAACATCAAAGGCGGATTGTTAGAGGATATGATCAATAATCGTTTAAACCCTGTCATTTTATTCAAAAGGGCCCGATATATTGGAGTGGATTTAGGCAAAGAGTATCAATTTTTAGTTCTGAAAGGCGATCCAAATTTTTATCCAAATGGAAAGGATCCAATTGGCGGTATGAATTTGATCGAAGGTTTTTCAAGATATTTTCTGGAGCGTAATCTGAATATCTTAATCTCGGAAGACTCTCAGAACATAGCTGCGTTGCTGCCTGTTGACCTGTTTTCGAAGTATGGTATATCCGTCGATAAATTTATCAATAAATTACTGTATTTTTTGAAAGAAAAATACCCTACTATCCCTTTTAAAATTGGCATGAGCTCAAGATCAGAGTCTCTTGAAGATATACCGATTCTTTACCAAGAAGCACTCATTTCATTGAACTTGAACGATCAGAAAAAGGACATTATGTACTTTGATGATTTAGGAGCGGTGGGGATTTTATTTCGCGCAGGAAATATGGATGATATCCGGCATTTCTATAACAAAATGCTTTCAAAATTACTTGAATACGATCGAGGGAAAGAATCAGAGTTAACCAAAACGCTATATTATTACATTCAAAGTGGCCAAAATATAGGTAAATCAGCAAAAGCAATGAATTTGTCGATTGGTGGATTACGTTATCGCGTGCAAAAAATAGCTGAAATCTTAGATGCTGATATCAATGATCTTCAAACGAGTTGTCAGCTTTTCTTGGCGCTACAAGCGGGTATCATTTTGGGAGATCTTGAAATGGAGTGAAAACTTCAGCGTTCGGTTGCCGTAATGAGAACTGTTTTCATTTGCAATGACAAAAAATCACTACCTAAGTCACTTAAAAACCGAATGACTGCGATCAACGCATCCTGGGGAGGAGAAATGATATGTCAAACAACAATGTGAGTATTTGGAATGAAATGTCTGGAATCGCTTTTAAACAATACTTCGTTAATGCTGACGGTGTAAATACTAGAATTATCGAAGCTGGTGAGGGAGAACCGTTGATTCTCTTACATGGAGTTGGCGGACATGCTGAAGCATACGCAAGAAATGTCAAGAGCTTGAGCAAGCATTTCAGAGTTCTTGTGTTAGATATGATTGGACATGGATATACGGATAAACCGAATCAACCTTATACGTTAGATGTATACAGTAATCATTTGTTAGCGGTAATTAAAGCCCTCTCACTTGGCAAAGTTCACCTTTCAGGGGAGTCTTTAGGGGGATGGACATCTGCATGGTTTGCTGCCCATCACCCAGAATATGTAAAGTCTTTAGTGTTGAACACGCCAGGTAATATTATGGGTAAACCAGAAGTGATGAAAAAGCTGAAAGAATCCACGATTCAGGCTGTTATGGAAGTCAATAAGGAGAATGTTCGAAAGAGACTAGAGTTTTTGTTCTGGGATACAAGTTTTGTTACAGAAGAACTTGTCCAAGCACGCTATAACATTTACACACAGCCAGAGTTAAAGAATGCGATTGAAAACATCATGATATTACAAGAATGGGAAGTACGAAAAAATTACACATGGGATTCAGAATGGACAAGTAAAATCACCGCTCCTACGATTATTCTAATGTCGGATCATGACCCTACAGCTACAATCGAAGAGGCGGAATACCTTCAGGAATTGATCCCTCATAGCCAAATGGTTGTAGTAGAAGGTGCAGGACATTGGCCGCAATGGGAGAAACCTGAACAATTTAATCAAATCCAAATTAATTTTTCCAAAGGTGTGCAAGTATAATAGTTTTTGCTCAGTACGTGGCAAGAGCTGAAGAGCTGTATATCTAGATTTTTCCAGGAGCCAAAAGGCTCCTTTATTGTACGGGGGAAAGCTCCCTCCCGAATCGCAAAAAATTCAGATTAGAGGAGTGAAAGAAATGGCTGAAATAGTAGCGGGCGTAGCAATGTCGCATAGTCCGATGATCATGACAAATGAAGCTGGCGGTGGAGAAAAGGGGCAGCGCTTTCTAAATACCGTTGCCGATATGAAAAAATGGCTCGAGGATATTGGAACAGATGTCATCGTCTTAATTTCGGATGATCATTTCAATAGTTATTTTTATGATCATATGCCATCCTTCACGATTGGAATCGACCAATGTGAAGGATGGGGAGACTGGCAAATTCCTGAATACCAGATTCCTGTACAGAAAGAATTAGCGAAGCGTATTCTTGAAACCGGATTGGTGAACAATGTGGATTTTGCTTTTTCAATGAGAATGAAAGTGGATCATGGCCATACTCAAGCCATTCACTTTTTAAATAAGGATCTAAAGATACCGGTTGTGCCGATTGCCGTGAATACAGCAGCACCGCCGCTGCCTACAATGGACCGCTGTTTCCAAGTCGGAGAGGTTGTTCGTAAGGCAATTGAATCATGGGAAAGTGATAAAAAGGTAGCAATTGTCGCTTCAGGTGGGATCTCTCACTGGGTTCCCATTCCAAAGATCGATAGTGAAAAGCCTGAAGATCAAGAGCTAATTAAAGTCCTAACAAATGGCCGCCAAGAAATTGAGCAGCTTGACGAATATTTAGAAACAAGAAAAACACGTGTGACAAGTTTGAAATCTGGACCGGTTAATGAAAAATGGGATCGTGAATTTTTACGATTGATTATAGAAAAAGACTATCAGGCATTAAGACAATGGGGACCTGATTTTATCGAGAAAAATGGTGGCAATGGAGGTCAGGAAATTCATAACTGGCTTGTGCTGCTAGGAATTCTTAATGGATTTGAGCCAGAGGTTGCTTGTTATGAACCGATTCCAGAATGGGTGACAGGAATGGGCGTTGTGAAGTTTCATAGAGTATAAGATATGTTTCAACTAAACGAGGAGGATATTGTATGTCAATTTGGACAGGTTTAGCGGATATAGCATTTAAAAACTATTTTGTGGATGCAAATGGAATCAAAACAAGAGTACTAGAAGCAGGAACTGGGGAGCCGCTTATTTTGCTTCATGGAACTGGCGGCCACATTGAGGCATATGCTCGAAACATCAGAGGCTTGAGTGAGCATTTTCGCGTGATTTGCATTGATATGGTCGGTCATGGTTACACAGATAAGCCTGATCGCCCTTATGGAATTGATGTCTATAGCGACCATTTATTATGGGTGATTCAAGCATTAAATCTGAAGGAAGTCTATCTTTCTGGAGAATCTTTAGGAGGCTGGGTGGCAGCCTGGTTTGCAGCCCATCACCCTGGAATTGCTAAAGCACTCGTTTTAAATACTCCTGGGAATGTAAACAACAAGCCTGAAGTGATGGCGGCTCTAAAAGCATCTACAGTTAAGGCTGTTCTAGAAGCAAACTACGAAAATGTAAAAACAAGACTTGAATGGTTAATGTATGATAAAAGCCAAGTGACTGATGAACTAATTGAAGCGCGGTACAACATCTATACACAGCCATCTTATCAAGAAGCGGTTCATCACATTGTTTATCTTCAGGATATTGAAGCTAGAAAACAATATAGCTGGGACCCATCTTGGTGCGGAAAGATTGATGTTCCGACATTATTAGCCTGGACAGATCATGACCCAACCTCTACCGTTGAGGAAGCAAAACCTATCCAAGATATGATTCCAGGCAGTGAATTAACCGTCATTAAAGACGCAGGACACTGGCCGCAATGGGAAAAGGTTAATGAATTTAATGAAGTCATTATTGACTTTCTCAGTAAAGTTTCAGTGAAATAAGTAGGTTCATCCAACCTTGATCGTACAGGTGTAGAAACCTGTACGATCAAGGCTTTTTGCTTTTGGCTCTGCTGTTATAACTGAATGTTGATTTTACTGCGTTTGAAAAATAAACGGGAAAATTCCGTTTAAATTAGAAAATACTTATTTTTACCTTAATATAAAGGAGGTTTTTCCGTTTATATGATCCAAATCTTTGATTTTTGATTTATTTAGAGCAGTTAATCGGAATATCTCCGCGTATATCTGCTTCTTAAGCCCCCATTATATACATTAGGCGGAAATTCTTCGTCTATGAATTCTCATACCTACATAACACAGCCTTACTTTTAAAAGAAAGAAGTTTTTTCCTTGAGCACACAAAAGTGTTACGGTTAAAAACTCTCTTCTTATTTCGATAATCCTAAAATTAACTCTTTATAGATATCGAAGAATGCAAAGTAGTAATCTTTGTAGACATATTCATCTGTTTTGTGCGCCATTTTTGTTTCGCCTGGACCAAACATCATAAATGGAAATTCGTCATCTTTACCTCGTAATAGGTTTGATGCATCCGTCACGCCTGGCGAGCCCTTAACTGAAATCTCCAAACCTAACTGTTTTTTACCGAGTTCTTTAGCAAGATCAACCATCTTAGAATGTCCTGAAGTGAAAACACTTGGTAATGACATTGTCACTTCAACATCAATTTTAGAGCCTTCTTTATTATATTTATCAGCTGTTGACTTGAATAACTCAATCACTTCATCGTTATCAAATTCCGGAATCGTACGCACGTTTATTTCAGCTACTGCTTTTTCTGGAACTGAGTTTACCTGGTTCCCTGCATTAAAAATAGTTGTACTCATAACTAATTTATCTAGAACTTCATTTTTACGATCATCACCATTCAATTTTTTATCTAGTTCTAATAGATATTCCATCAATGGATTAATCGCGTTATAGCCTTGGTCAGGCATAGAGCTGTGTGCTGCTTCACCAATAGATGTTACACGAAAGTTAAGTGAGCCTTTGTGAGAGTATATAATGGTGTCATGAGAAGGTTCAGCTACCCATAGATAATCTACATCATCCATATAGCCTTCTTCGTATAATTTTTTTGAGCCTGCGCCACCGACTTCTTCACCAGTAGTTGCCATAAAACGGACAGTACCATTTTTAAATTCATTATTTTCTTTTAGTTCAATCATCACTAAAGCAAGGTTTACTAAACCTGCTTTCATGTCATTTGTTCCACGCCCGTATAATTTTCCGTCCCTTTCAGTCAATGTGAACGGATCTGAAGTCCAATCGCTTTCATCACCAGGAGAAACGACATCCATATGACCAGAAATGCCAATGATCGGACTCCCGCTTCCAATTTCAGCCACTAAATTTACACGAGTATCTGTAACTGGAACAATTTTCGATTCAATGCCGTATTGGGCAAATAACTCTTTCAAATAATTTGCCACTTCGATTTCGTTTTCATTAACAGATTTAATTCCTATTAGGTCAGATAAAATCTTTACCTTTTCTTCTTCTGTAAAATGCTTCATTCTAGAACCCTCCAACACTTCATCTGTCTATCCAATACAATTGTATTTTACCCAAAAGTCATAGAAGGTAATGGAGCATCAAAAAAAGGTTCAGTTTAACCATTAAGCAGGAGTAGGTAGGTTTCAAAAGATTAGAATTAGGATTTTCAGATATTTTCTATCAACTGGAGGTATGGGGGATAGGGAGGGAGAGTTTTAAAGGACTGATGCATCATTAATATTGATTGGATTGCTATAATAGATGGAAAGTACGTATAAGAGGAGAGTCCCTGTTAATACTCGGGTTATTAGACAAAGATATTTGATTTGGATCTGATTTAAATGATGTTGATTTTCCTATGAATGAAAAATAAACGGAAAAATTCCGATTAAAATAGGGAATACCCATATTTCCCTAAAAATAAAAGGAGTTTTTCCGTTTATATGATCAATTCTTCGGTTTTTATCTTATTTTAGAGAAGCTAATCGGAATATCTCCGCGTATATCTGCTTTTTTAGTCTCCACTTTATACATTAGACGGAAATTCTCCGCCTATAATTCTCATACTTACACGAAATTCAACTATGAAAAGTTGCGGTCGGTTATATCTGCTTTTTAACGTTTGATTTTCCCTGTTATTTCACTTGTGGTACTTGGTACCGCCGCTAAATCTTAAATTAGAACACCTTCGTAGTCCAATCCTCACAATTCCAAATATCAGTCGCAATTTCACGATAGAAATCAGGTTCGTGGGATACCATCAAGATACTTCCGCGATAGGCCTTTAACGCACGCTTTAATTCTTCTTTTGCGTCAACATCCAAGTGATTGGTAGGCTCGTCTAGAATTAATAAATTTGTTTCTGTGTTTAAAATTTTACACAAACGAACTTTGGCTTTTTCGCCACCAGAAAGGACTTCAATTTTACTTTCAATATGCTTCGTCGTTAATCCGCATTTTGCAAGAGCGGCACGGACTTCAGCCTGATTCATACTTGGGAACTCGCTCCAAATCTCCTCAATACAAGTATTGTAGTTGGACTGTTTCACTTCCTGCTCGAAGTAACCGATGTATTGATACTCACCACGTTCCACTTTACCCGAAATGGGATTAATCAACCCAAGAATACTTTTTAAAAGAGTAGACTTACCAATACCGTTTGCACCGACAAATGCAATTTTCTGTCCGCGTTCCATTTTTAAATTAAGCGGGCGAGAAAGGGGTTCGTTGTAACCAATAACAAGATCTTCCGTCTCGAAGATCCAGCGACTGGATGCACGAGCTTCTTTGAAATTAAACTCTGGCTTCGGTTTCTCTTTCCCCAATTCAATAACTTCCATTTTGTCGAGCTTCTTTTGACGAGACATCGCCATATTACGAGTCGCAACACTTGCCTTGTTACGAGCAACGAAATCCTTTAACTCAGCAATTTCTTGTTGTTGACGCTTATAAGCAGACTCTAGCTGCTGCTTCTTCATTTCATGTATTTTTAAGAAGTTATCATAATCACCAGCATAGCGATTTAACTCTTGGTTTTCCATGTGATAGATCAAGTTAACAACATTGTTCAAGAATGGAATATCATGCGAAATCAAGATAAATGCATTTTCATATTCCTGTAAATAGCGCTTCAACCATTCGATATGCTGTTCATCCAAATAGTTCGTAGGCTCGTCTAGTAATAGAATTTCAGGCTTTTCTAGCAAAAGCTTAGCTAGCAAAACCTTCGTACGCTGCCCACCACTAAGATCATCTACATCTCGATCGAGTCCAACATCGTCTAATCCTAGACCACGTGCAACTTCCTCAACCTTTGAATTAATTTGATAGAAATCATTACTATCTAACGTTTCTTGTAGCTCTCCAACCTCTGCAAGTAATGCATCAATATCTGCACCTTCATCGCCCATTTTTGCATAAAGTGCATTGATCTCTGCTTCCGCATCAAAAAGATATTGAAAAGCAGTACTCAAAGCGTCACGCATTGTAGTACCTTTTTGCAGTACAGCATGCTGATCTAAATAGCCAACACGAACCTTTCGTGACCACTCCACTTTCCCTTCGTCGGGCTGCAACTTTCCAGTAACAATATTCATGAAGGTAGACTTACCCTCACCATTTGCTCCAACGAGTCCAACGTGCTCTCCTTTTAAAAGTCGAAAAGACACATTATTAAAAATCGCACGGTCACCGAAACCGTGACTTAAATTTTGTACATTTAATACGCTCATTTTTTTAACTCCTTATCTAATGTCACATGAAGTTATCTTACTAGATTTTAGCTTCTTTTTCTATCTTGAAGTTATTTATGTGAAAAAATGTCATTCGATTTTTGGGCAGATATTGAAGTCTGCTGTTTCTTATTTAAATGAGGTGATGGAATTATAATTACATGGGGTTATTAAAATAGTTCAGAGTCTATTATACAACTGAACTAGGAGGTAAGATATGAGGTTTTCTCATGTGGAAATAGTTGTACAAAAAATGAAAGAATTGGCTGAGTGCTAAATTGTAATTTTTTATGTGCAGTCCATAGGCAATTTCGAAACCTAAATTTGTGTTTGAAAAAACCTCATTTACAATAGTTAAGGTGAACCATCTCGTAAATATTTATTATTAGAACGGTAATGGGTTTACTATATAATGAATGATCAAAATCTATGTTATTCAGTGTTATAATATCCCCAGTAATTACGGTAATGCTAAATCAATAAAAGAAAATCACTCCGGCTAAATTTCCAAACCAGATAATAGAATGATGAAAAAAGGAGTAGAAAATAGGATGAAATCACCTGGATTAAATTTTGGAGTATATCCATTAAGTGTGGCTGGAACACCTTTTGGGCTGGCTCAAGGCCCAGAGGATCATTATGAAAACATTCAAAGGGCAATACAGGATCTTAAAGGTGATTCAAAAAAGCTATTTTCAAGAAACTATCTTATTTATACAAAGAAATGGGAAGCAAAGATGCTTTCAAATGCAGAGCAGTATTTAGCTGCTGGTTTATTAGATGATGTGACCTTGGGGGTCGGTGATTGGACGGACGAACAGGAAACTGAAATCGATATTAGAAATTGGCTTGATTTTATTCGAAATGTGATAAACAAATATGGTTCTCGCTTGTCCTCTCTTCAAATAACAAATGAACCCAACCTTTCCTTCATGGAAGGATCAAAGCCGTATATCATGCAAGCCCTTGTGGAAGGTGTCATAACAGCAAAACAAGAAGCTAGGAAACTCAATCTACCGTTGAAGATAGGGTTCGGATCGGTGCCTGAAAGTCAGGCTTCGGTCCCTCATTTTTGGGAAAACCTTGCTAGGGAAGGGGGAGAATTATTTATCGACTCGGTGGATTTTGTTGGACATAATTTTTACGTAGATGTATTCGATGAACAGCCAATCGATTTAAAGGACATACCAGCTTCAGTAGAACGAACGCTACGCAGCCTAAGAGAAGTACATCTTCGTACGGCGGGGATTCCTGCTTCAGTTCCAATCCGAGTTACGGAAAATGGGTGGCCAACTGGGAAGAATCCTATTACAAATAGAGAGAGATCCTATGAACAGCAATCGAAGGTTCTTGAAGTCATCATCCAAACGATTTATCAATTGCGTGTGGAACTCAATATCTCTCATTATGAGCTCTTTGGACTCCGTGATGCAGATAGTACGAAGGAGGACTTATTCCATCAATATGGAGTTTTACGGGACGATTACTCCCAAAAACCGGCGTATTATACATTTAAAAAGCTAATAAAAGAGCTTGGAGAATAAAGAGAAGAGCTGATGATTAGGAAAATCATCAGCTCTTTTTTATATAAACTTGCTACTTTATAGAGATAATCACCAATAAGATCTTACTTACTTTGTACCACTAGAGCCAAATCCAGATGATCCACGGACGGTTTCAGATAACTCATTTACTTCTGTAACTTGAATGGTAGGAACGAGCTGAATGACCATTTGAGCGATACGCATAGATTTTTCAACAAGGAAGGGCTCTTTTCCGTGATTTATTAAAATAACGCCAATTTCTCCACGGTATCCTTCATCAATGGTTCCTGGACTATTCAACACTGTCAAACTATGCTTTAAAGCGAGTCCGCTTCTAGGACGAATTTGTGCTTCCGTTCCTTGTGGCAGCTCTATTTGTAATCCCGTTCTAATTAACTTTGCTTCACCTGATGGGATCATGATGTTGTCAATTGAATAAAGATCCATTCCGGCATCCCCTGTATTTGCTTGAAGGGGAAGCTTCGCATCAGGATGAATTCGTTTGATTTTTACTTCTAAGTTCATTTTGTGTTTCTCCTTATCGATTAAAATGAAAGGTTTCATCTGTAATAGGAGCTACCTTTGCCTTCGCATACGTAGAACCCTTTTGTGAAAAGAAATCATATGTGGAACCCTCATTGCGAATCCCATTCATCACAATGGGGTTCACTTCTTCCTCTGGAAACATCGCTTCGAAGCCGACATTCATTAGCGCTTTATTAGCATTATAGCGTATATACGCCTTTACCTCTGGTGATAATCCTGTTTCAGCATACACATCATCAGTATACTGTATTTCATTTTGGTACAGATCAAGCAATAGTTCATAGCCCCATACCTTCAGCTCATCCTGCTTTTCCTTTGGGAATTGCTTGAATATATTTTGAGCAAAAAATCCCACTGCTACACCGTGAATTGATTCATCACGCAAAATAAGTGAAATCACCTCTGCGCTATTACGAAGAAACCCTTGTCCTCCTAAATAGAGAGGATAGAAAAAGCCAGAGTAAAATAAGAAGGACTCAAGCATGACAGATGCAAACATCGCTTTCCAGAGGCTTTCTGAATTTCCTTCTTCAATATTGTTATAAATGTCGCCAATTTTATTTGCTTTATATTGAAGATATTCATTTTTTTTCACCCAAGCAAAAAGCTCATCAATTTCTGTGTTCGTACAAAGGGTGGTAAAAATATAAGAGTATGATTTCGCATGAATGGCTTCAAATGCTGCAAAAACAGTCAAAACAGCCTTTTCCTGTAAATCTGTGGTATAGGCAGCTATATGATTCATCCCAATATTGGTTTGAACTGTATCAAGTAACGTCAATCCAGCAAATACTTTTTTATATGTATCCTGATGCTCAAAACTTTGCCACTGTTTCACATCTTTACTGACTGCAATTTCTTCCGGAAACCAAATTTGCTTCCATTGCTGATCCCAAAATACTTGTGCCAGTTCACTCGTTGGCTTATTCCAATTGACCGCCTCATACGTTAAATTTGACATGCAACACACTCCTCTAATGTTTGTAATCGTTGACGTACATAGTAAACCGACTTAATTCCCTTCATCCAAGCATAGATATAGATTTTTGCTAGTCTTTCAGTTGTCCAATTGTCAGTGACATAAAGCGTCATCGAAATTCCTTGATCCACATGTTTTTGAGCAGCAGCATATAAATCTATTAAGTCATAAGGATTAACATCGTATGCCTCCACGTATAAATGAGTGTTCTCATTTGTTAAGTGCGGCATTGGATAAATGGTTCGGCTATCGGCATAATCACGCACCTCGACGCGCTCTGTACAAGGGGCTATTGAAGCTGTGCAGCTACGAATATAACTGATCGAGCCTGTCGGAGGAATGGCAAGGCGATAGGAATGGTATAAGCCGTATTGCATAACATCTTGCTTGAGTACTTTCCACATCTTTTGCGTGATAATAGGAATATTCCCTAATGTTTTTAATAAACGTGGTGATAGCTCGTTTTCTTCTTTATCCATATATTGATCAAAATAAATCCCTGAAGCGTAATCGCTATCCTCAAAGCGGTAGAATGTTTCGCCGCGTTCTTTTGCAATCTCCATCGATGATTTCAGAGAATAATAGTTCATCGCTTCCATAAAGCAATCGATAAAATCAATAGAATCCTTTGAACCATACATGATTCCCTGTGTGACAAGATGTCCGTGTAAATTCATTGCACCCAACCCGACAGAATGCATGACTTGATTTGCTTTAGCAACAGGCGGCACATTTTTAATATCTGTCATTAGGGAAACATTGGTTAACAGGCGCATAGCGGTATCAATTAATCTACCAAAATCATTTACCTGACTTGCTGCATGAATATCAATCGAGCCTAAATTGCACGATACATCCAACCCGTAATGGTTTGGTTCATCTTGGTCTGTAATTACACTCGATTGCTGTACCTGAAAAATTTCTGTGCATAGATTAGACATTTTTACACGACCAATATTTTTGAGCGGATGGGCCTCGTTCACATTATCATCAAAGATCTCAAATGGATAGCCTGATTCAAATTGGGCCTTTTTCACTTCTGTATATAGCTTTCGTGCGTTTAACCGTTTAATTTTACGGATATTTGGATTATCTAGTAACTCGTAATACATCTCTGTAATCGAAATCTCAGATAGACGTTTGCCGTATTCTTTAAAAATATCATACGGACTAAACAACACAATATCTTTATCCCGTTTCATTAGCTCAAAGAAAATACTCGGAATGATTACTCCAGTTGATAGTGTTGCAAGGCGGATTTTATCATCAGCATTTGGTTTTTTGGATGAGATAAAGTTTTCTATATCCCCATGAAAAATATTTAAGTAGGCCACACCAGAACCGTTTCGTTGTCCTAGCTGATTCGAGTAGCTGAATGAGTTTTCTAAAAGCTTTGCGACGGGGATGACTCCACTTGCACGGTTCATTATCCCCTTAATCGGATCTCCCAAAGGACGTAAATCTGTTAAATTAACCCCAACACCACCACCAAGACGTGATAATTCCAAACAATATCCAATATTTTCAGCAATACTATTCATCGAGTCATCCATCGATAATTTAAAACAGCTCACTAGCTCGCCACGGGCTTTCTTCCCGCTGTTTAATGCGGTTGGAGTGGCAGGTTGATAAGCCACCATCATTGCTTCCACTGCTCGTTCTGCTAGCTCGGTATCGCCTTGTGCTAAATACAGAGCAATGATCACAATACGGTCTTCATACTTTTCCAAAATTTCTTTCCCGTCACGGCTTTTCATGGCGTAGCTATCGTAAAACTTACTAGCACTCATAAAAGAGGGGAAACGAAAGTGATAATCATACGCTTTTTTATAGAGTCTTTTAATAAATTCCATATCGTACATGTCAATAAACTCTTTTTCATAATAGCCTTCATCCACTAAGTAACGAATTTTTTCTTCAATATCAATAAAGTAACGTAGACGTACATTGACATATTCTAAAAAGTAACGGCGCGTTGCATCAAGGTCTTTTTCCAATTCCAATTGTCCTGTTGTACTATAACGATTCAGGACATCATTATTTAGCTTTAAATACGTGTTCATCCCATCACCCTCATTTCATAAAACCTCTGAATGGCTTCATAATCAGCTTTGTGTCCTCGTAAATCTAGTTTGCGCACTAAGGGAATATGATAAGTAGCTGCAATTTTCTCACCAGCACCGCCAAATACCGTATGACCGAAGTTACTATTGCCACTAACAACTACACCTTTACAACACTTTGCATTATGTTTTAGAAAATGCGTAACTTTTGCAGGAATATCACCTAATCCATCCGTGTATGTAATTAATAGGTAAGGCTTATTCAGCAGTAATTCATCAGAAATCTCAATTCGCTCTGCTGTTAATTTGGATGCAATATAGCGTACGTTGCCCGTTCTACTGGCATAAACAATCATTGTGAAATCATCTCAATTTGAGAAATAACTTCCTTTACATCACCAATGAACCTTCCTTCCAGTTCAAGGACAGGAACGCTTAGAAAACCTGCGTCCATGATTCTTTGCTTTGCCTGTTCATCCTGATCGATATTGATAATGTCGACTTCAAGCCTCGCACGTTGTAATTCAGATTTTACCCAGAGACATTTAGGACAGATTGTTTTTGTATAAAGTTTCATAGGATCCCTCTTTTCGTAATATAAAAAGGCTATCTCTAAGAAGAGATAGCCTGAAATGGAAACGTTCGAAATGGAAATAGTTACGTCTCCACTTCTCAATCCCCGAAGAAATGATAAATCTGTTTTATATAGGCAGGTCTCCTGACTTAGCTTCATCCTCCGATTCCCTTCCCATGCGATTGCATAGTGGCATTGAATCATCGTCGGCATTACAGTTGCGGGGACAGCGTCGGAATTGCACCGAACTTCCCTATTAAACTACATTTAGTAGTACCTATATAAAATATATACCATATATTGTTTTTGGTAGTATTAAGTCTAGCATTCTTAAAAATAAAAGTAAATCTATTTGTAGAAATAAATTTTTCTAATTTGTATGAATTAGGAATCTATAAATAACGTTCGAAAAGTAAAGGGTGTCATCCCTACATTTTTTCTAAAACATTCAATAAAATGAGAGGGTGTAGAAAAACCGCAAGTAAAAGCAATATTTTCAATTGATTCTGTAGTATCCATTAAACTTTGTTTAGCAAATTTCAAACGTAAATTAATAATATATTGATGTGGACTGACAGATAATTCTTGCTTGAAAAGACGAGAAAAGTGATATCTACTCAAACCAACATGATTAGCAATGTCCTCTAGCGGGAGATTGCTTTTATAATTTTTTTCAATAAAATATTTTGCTTCTTTTATAGCTGGATTAATCACTCTGTCTTGTTTAGTTAATGAAGATAATATTGAAAGTAAGTAAGATGCTAGTTTATGATCGTTAGGAATTTCTTGCTCCAGTTCATTTAATACAGAAGAAAACAAATGCGATGATGCTCTAGATTGTTTAAAATGAGGCCCAACTTTTTTTACAAGTAAATTATAGTACACTTCAGCTAGATCACCACTAAAATGAATAAATTCAAATTGAACTTCAGAAGTTGTCCAGTATTGATTAGGAACCCCTGAATATAAAAATATTTTATCGCCTTCAGAAGCAACAAAATGCTCTCCTTCATAATTGAAGTTCATTTCTCCCTTTACAATATTAATGACAGAATAAATTCCTGTATAAGGATCTGTATTCTTACGAAGTAGTTCATACGGAGTACGACATGTTAAATTAGCACTCCAAAGAACATGGAGCAGGTGTTCTTTGGCAAATTCAGAAGGCATGTGTAGATAAACACCTCTTTTACTAATAATACCTTTATCGAAGTATCCTAATTTTTCCTTTAAAATTTGGTCCATTATTCTTAACCCTTTCTAAAGCAAGTTTTCGATATTTCTTAGCATAATTACATAATGTAATCGTTTTATTATTGTTTTATTATATTCACATAAGAAACGAACTCGTCAAGAGTACTGTATTCAAAAAATACAAAATTTTATGTCATTCATATTCTGCAGAGGCAACAGCTTTAATAAAAGGAAAATATTATGATTGTGAATTGAAAAACTAATGAAATTAAGGATATAAAAATAGGCAATATTTTTTTATAATATTAGAATTTAATACGAGTCCAAGTTTCTGAATTTTTAGAAATAGCAATTATTTTATATAGAGAGTTTTCTGCTCTAAATACCAAAATCATAAATAAAGGAGGAAACAAATGTTAAATAAAGATAGTGTTTATCTGGGAATTGCACCTATTGGCTGGACGAACGATGATATGCCGCATCTTGGTGAAGAAAATACCTTTGAGCAGTGCATTAGTGAAGCTGCCTTAGCAGGGTTTGAAGGAACAGAGATAGGCAATAAATATCCAACTGACCCAGTCGAATTAAAAGAAAAAATGGCACTGCGCGGATTAAGAGTTGCTAATCAATGGTTTTCAACAACACTTTGTACGGAAAGCTATGAAGAAAATGAAAAGGCCTTTATTAAACAACTGGATTTTCTAGAAAAAGCGGGTGCTAATCGAATTAATGTTTGCGAAATAAGCAGAAATATTATTGCCGAAGCGGTGCCAATGTTTGGTGAAATGAAACCAGTTGCAACAGATGAGGAATGGGATAAGTTATGTGATGGCTTGAATCGCTTAGGGAAAATCGCGACACAACGTGGTTTTAAACTTTGCTTCCACCACCATATGGCAACGGTTGTTCAAACAGTCGATGAAGTGAAACGTCTACTAGACAATACCAATCCAGAATTTATTTACCTATGTTATGACAGTGGTCATTTTACATTATCTGGTGAAGATCCGGTTGCAGCATGTCATTTATTTGTAGATCGTATTGGTCATGTTCACTTGAAAGATATTCGTAAACAAGAAATGGACGAAGCAATTGCCAAAGATTTGACCTTTAGACAAACCGTGTTAGCAAATTGCTTTACTGTACCAGGAGATGGATTTGTTGACTTTGTGGGGATTTTTGACTGTTTATCTGAAAATGACTATCAAGGATGGTTATTGGTGGAAGCAGAGCAAGATCCTGCGATATCTAATCCATTTGAATATGCAGTCAAAGCAAGAAAATATATCAAAGAGACAATCAATATTTAAATTGGGGGAAAAACAAAATGAACTTTGAACAAGCTGCATGTATTGAATCAATGTACACAGAGCTGCCATTCATGGAACGTTTCGGCGCAGCCAAAAAAGATGGATTCGAATATGTAGAATTCTGGAGTTGGGTAGATAAGGATTTAGATGCTATTGCTGAGATCTGTCAAGAAACAGGCATGAAAGTTCGCGCATTTAATGGTGATGCGGATTATTCTCTCGTCGATCCAACGCATAAAAAAGATTACTTAGAATTTTTAACTCGTTCAATTGAAGCAGCGAAAAAGGTCGGTGCACCATCATTGACGATTCATTCAAATGCACTAGGTGATTTAGGGGTTGTTGTTAATCACTACACAGAGCTTTCAGATACAATAAAAATTTGTTCGATGTATGACATGTTGCTAGAATGCGCGAAATTAGCAGAAGCAAATGACATTCTATTAAACTTAGAACCATTAAATATCTACGTTGACCATGTTGGGAACTACTTAGCAACGACACAAGCGGCATCAGAGATGATTGGGCTAATCAATTCCCCAAAATTGAAAGTGTTGTACGATGTGTACCACATGCAAATTAATGAAGGAAATTTAAGTGACAATATAAGAAAATACTGGGATCACATTGGACATATTCATGTAGCAGATACACCGGGACGCCACGAACCGGGAACGGGGGAAATCAACTATCATCATATCTTTAACTTATTAGCGGAATTGAATTACACAGGTTGTATCGGATATGAATTATTTCCAAAAAATTCAACAGAAGAAGCTGTTAAAGCGATTATGAGCTATAAGAAGAATCTATTAAAAATATAATCTATTAAAATTAAAAATCTATAAAAGAAGGATATTGGGGGAGAATAATCATGACTAAAGTAAAAATTGGATTAATTGGTGCTGGAAGAATGGGAAGTTTCCATGGAACAACTGCTGCAAAAAGATTGGATAACGCTGAATTGGTAGCGATTGCGGACCCATTTAAACCAAATGCTGAGCGCCTAGCAAATGAATTAGGTGTAAGTAAAGTTTATGAAAATCCAAAAGATTTATTAGCAGATGAAGAAGTAGAGGCAGTGATCATCGCAACACCTGCTCGAACCCATAGTTCTTGGGTAATTGCTGCAGCAGAAGCAGGCAAAGGTATTTTCTGTGAAAAACCAATGGCAGTGACTGCACAAGAAGCTGAAGATGCGATTGCCGCTGTTGCCAAAGCAGGCGTACAATTACAAATTGGTTTCAATCGTCGTTTTGTTGATGACTTTACACAAGCTGGTAAAGAAATTCGCGAAAACCGTATTGGTGAACCACAGCTATTACGTTCACTAACCCGTGACCCAGGTCTAAATAACGCAGAGAAAATTCCAGAATGGACCATTTTCTTAGAAACATTAATCCATGATTTTGATACATTAAACTTCTTGAATCCCAATGCAGACCCAGTTTCTGTCTATGCTTCTGCGGATGCCTTGATTCGACCTGACTTAAAAGACAATGGATTATTAGATACAGCCGTTGTAACCATTAAATACAGCAATGGAGCTATCGCAACTGCAGAAGCTAACTTCCAGGCAGTTTATGGTTACGATGTACGTGGTGAGGTATTCGGTACAGAAGGTATGTTGTCACTAGGAAATATTCGTATGAACAGTATGGTTCGTTATACAAAAGATGGCATCAGCCATGATACAAGCCGTCAAGATACAGATTTATTGTTTAATGCGTATGTTACAGAAATGAATCAATTCGCAAATTGTGTGAGATATGATACAACACCTACTCCATCTGGAAATGATGCGAAAAAAGCATTAGCAATTGCACTGGCTTGTATCGAATCAGTCAAAACAGGAGCAGTTGCGCCGGTAATCTTATAAAAAATACTTTAAAATCTGATTTTTTAAGGAGGATTTGTCATTGCAGAAACTAGAAAAAGTCAGTAAACAACCACGTAATTTACCTACTGCGTTTATATATTTTATTGGTGCATTAGGTGGTATGTTGTTTGGATATGATACCGGAGTAATATCGGGTGCGCTACTGTTCATCAGAAAAGATTTAGGTTTGACCCCTACACTTGAAGGATTAGTTGTTAGTGGTGTTATGATTGGTGCTATTGTCGGATCGCTTGTAAGCGGTCCCTTGGCTGACCGATTTGGCAGGAAAAAAGTTATTATTCTACTAAGCATACTGTTTATTCTAGGTACTTTAGGAACATCATGGCCACCAAATGTTACTGTGATGATTTTATTTCGTATTGTTTTAGGAGTTGCAGTTGGTGGAGCATCAGGGATGGTACCGATTTACTTAGCAGAAATTGCACCAACTGAAAAACGAGGAGCGATTACGGCAATTAATAGCGTAATGAATGCAATTGGTATGTTACTTGCCTATGTCATTAACTATGCTTTCTCTTTTTCAGGTGATTGGAACGCCATGTTAGGTCTAGCATTAATTCCATCAGCTATTCTGTTAATAGGAATGTTTTTTCTACCAGAAAGCCCCAAATGGTTAGCTGAACACCGTGGTATTCCTCAAGCGAAAAAAGTATTGATGATGACACACGATAATGAGGCAGAGGTAGATAAAGAATTATTTGTTTTGAATTCCATGTTAAAGAAAAACGAAAAAGGAAAACTTTCGGATGTTTTCAATCCATGGATTCGTCCCATTGTAATTGTTGGAATTATGTTGGCAATCCTACAACAAATTACTGGGGCAAATACAATTTTCTATTTTATGCCAACCGTACTATCCGATAGTGGCTTAGGAGATAATATCGCATTGGTAAGTCATATTGGTATAGGTATTATTAATTTAATTATGACAATCGCCGGTGTATTTCTAATCGATAAATGGGGAAGAAAAAAATTGTTAGCCTTAGGTAGTTTGGGAATGGGAGCCTCTTTATTAATCCTAAGTCTCGTTGAATATATTCATAGTGGCTCTACTTTATCAGGGGTAATTATGATTGCGACAATGTGTCTGTTCATGTTTGCTTATTCGACTACTTGGGGAATGGTAATGTGGGTATTGCTAGCGGAAATTTTTCCATTACGAATTAAAGGAACAGCGATGGCAATCTGTACATTCTTTTTATGGACTTCCAACAGTATCCTAGCATTCTTTTTCCCAATTGCTACGGAACATTACGGACCAGCAGTTACATTTGGTTTCTTTGCGATTATTTGTTTCTTGAGTTTTGGGTTTGTTAAGAAATATGTACCTGAAACAAAAGGAAAAACATTGGAAGAAATTGAATTAGATTTTCGTTTTGACAAAACCTTTAAAGAAAATGAAGATGATGTAGAAATTAAAAAGTTAAACGTGAAAAATTAAATCAATGGTGAATGGTAGAAAGGAAAGTAAAGCAACTCAATATGAAACAGTGTATAATTCTGCAATAAGAGAAGCAATTACAGAGGTTCCTTATCAACACTTGAAGATGTTGAACAAGCAGCACAGGTAGCATTTAAAACTAGGGAAAAGTTGCTGTTCATGGACGAGCACGTATCTTATTCAAATACCAACAATTATTATTTGACCATAAAGATGAACTGGTAAAACTCGTGACAATTGAAAACGGAAATTCATTCAGTGAGTCTTTAGGGGAAGTACAACGTGAAATTGAAAACGTGTTCAAGTATTGACAGGTGTGAAATACCAAACAATTGTTTTAAACGATACAGATTTAAATGAAAGCAATTACTAATGTTATTGGTGCTGCATTTGGTTCAGCAGGTGAACGTTGTATGGCAGCATCGGTTATCACTAGATGGAAATCTTCATTCTACGGTACATTACATGCGAACGGAAAAGCCGTAACCGCTCGTTACAATACTACAGAGTATAAGTAATAAAAGAGATTTCCCATAAGTGAATTACAAATCTTAGGATAAACTTCTTGCACCTGGCGTAACGCTGGTGCAAGAAGTAACCAGGGAAAATACTCACGTAGCAATCGTAGATGGACAGGTTGTGTAACTATTGGAGGAACCATGACTGTACCTGTACTAAGTTTGGAAAGGTTTGAAAAGGTGTTATTCCCTATTACAATTTCCATAATGCGAAGGGATTCTGGATTTTCAATAAAAAATTTATCTGTTTCTTCAAAATAGAGGCAGGAAATTTTCAGTTGTTCCTGATTATGTGGTTGATATGGAAAGCCACATGTGGTCCCCTTTCCCTATTTGTTCTACAGTCAAAGGTCTCCAAAGTACACTGTGCGGGGGATCTAAACTATAATCGAAGGATATAGTCTACTGAATATGAAATAACTCCACATATTTTCTTTCATACGTTTTGTAAATGGTTGATAAGAGCTATGAATACGGGCTTACTTAAAACCTTCCATATCTGGAATCTTTCTACTAGTGCAGTTTTAAGCGAATGGATGTTATAGTTATTCTCGTAGTGATGAACGAAACAAACATGAAATGGTGAGTAGTCGCGGCTCATGTGTACATGAGTTGAGGAAAGTCCAGGCTCGCCCGGTGCTGAGATGCCCGGAGTGTTCGTGCCATCTGTAAAGGTGGGCAGAGATTAATCTCTGACGGCGGAGAAATCAGCTAAGTCCTTATGGATATGCTGAGATTATCCTGAAAGTGCCACAGTAACGGAGTTCTTCTGGAAACGGAAGAAATGGAACGGGGTAAACCCCACGAGCGAGCAACCCAAACTTAGGTAGGGGCACCATCCCGCGGGAAGTGAACCAAAGGATGGATCGGTCAAATCGATCGATAGTTATATGACTACACCTGTCTGTGCAAGATTGGCATCGTTTGAGCACACAGGAACAGAACCTGGCTTACAGCCATTTCATGGGCCGAATCATCTACATCGTTTTGCATATAACATAAGGTATGGTTTTCATATACATACCGTGCTAGACGGGGAGTTAGCGGTGCCCTGTACCCGCAATCCGCTATAGCGGGGTTGAATGCCTATATGAGGTTTGAACATGTAAGGTCTGCCTTACAAAAGTGAGCGTTGACAATTGGGTCCTGCGCAATGGATACCTATGAAATTGGTCAGGTCCGGAAGGAAGCAGCCATAAGTAGTCTTCTCCATGTGCCGTAGGGTAGCCTAGTTCGAGTTACCTTTTGTAAGTAACGCTTGGTTGTTCCTGTCGAGAATAGGATGCACGGTTTACATATAAAAGGTCGGTACTTCTAATTGTTTTTATTAAGCAATTAGAAGTACCGACCTTTTTACTTATTATTAATATATTCAGTTTATGTAAAATAGAAACGAATAAGATATATATTGATCCAGAAAGCAACGAAATGGTGATTTACTTGGGGAATGGTAATGTGGGTATTGCTAGCGGAAATTTTTCCATTACGAATTAAAGGAACAGCGATGGCAATCTGTACATTCTTTTTATGGACTTCCAACAGTATCCTAGCATAAAACTTTAATGAAAATGAAGAAGATGTAGAAATTAATTCAATGGTGAGTAAATGAAAACGATTACTAAAATTATTGAAGAATGCATTTACGATGAATTAGCTTCCGCTGTCTAATAAAAATTATTATAACTACGAAGACCAGTTATCCTAACAGATGATTGGTCTATTTTTGTTTTCAAAGGAGGAATACCAGTATGTTTGATTTTAGACCTGTGCCTCAAATTTCCTCTTATTACCCAATTCTCTTTGCACTTTTTATTTGGTAATATTAAAATGTATAATGATTAAAATTGACTATTGCTTTATAACAAGAGCTTAAGCACGATATAAGTATAAATCTAAGCAGGGAAATCCTTGCTTTTTATTTTTGGGAACAAGAGCTTGCCGGGATATCCCATTATGAGAGGATTTGAATTTAAATATGATAGATAATTTTTGGCGTGATTTACCACGACCATTTTTTGTACTTGCACCAATGGAAGATGTGACGGATGTTGTTTTTCGTCACGTAGTAAGTAAAGCCGGTCGACCAGATGTATTTTTTACAGAGTTTACAAACTCGGATAGCTATTGTCATCCAGATGGCATAAAAAGTGTGCGTGGCCGCTTAACTTTCACAGAAGATGAGCAGCCAATGGTGGCGCATATTTGGGGGGATAATCCCGAATATTTCCGTCAAATGAGTATTGGCATGGCAGAGCTAGGATTTAAAGGCATCGATATTAATATGGGATGCCCTGTGCCGAATGTGGCATCAAGAGGGAAAGGTAGTGGCCTTATTCTGCGTCCGGATGTTGCGGCAGATCTTATTCAAGCAGCAAAGACGGGTGGACTACCTGTCAGCGTGAAAACAAGACTTGGCTATAAGAAGATAGAGGAATGGGAGGAATGGCTAACGCATATTTTAAAGCAGGATATTGCGAACCTTTCTATCCATTTGCGTACAAGAGAGGAAATGAGCCAAGTAGATGCGCATTGGGAGCTAATTCCAGAAATTAAAAAATTACGTGACCGTATCGCACCCAATACGCTGCTAACTATCAATGGAGATATTCCTGACCGTCAAACGGGGCTGCAGCTTGCTGAAAAATATGGGATTGATGGCATTATGATTGGACGAGGTATTTTTAAAAATCCATTTGCTTTTGAAAAAGAACCAAAAGAGCATACCAGTAAAGAATACCTTGATCTCTTAAGACTGCAGCTTGATTTACAAGATCAATATGCGGAAATACTGCCACGCTCAATCACAGGGCTTCATCGCTTTTTCAAGATTTATGTCAAAGGATTCCCTGGAGCTGCTGAATTAAGAAACCGATTGATGAACACGAAATCAACAGATGAAGTGCGTGCCATGCTCAATGACTTTGAGTGATGACAGGGAGAGTTACCAAAATAGTACATGAGTTTAATGCAGGTGGGGCAGTTGGTTCTTTAAAGCGATCTGGAACAATTGCTGTTCCCTCTGCATCCATAAAAAAAGTCGAGTGCCTAAGAAAAATTTATGCGACTCGTTAGCTAAAGAGTGGATAAATTTTCATAACAGCCCATACCGTAATGACGATCCAAATTAAGATAATGATTGAACCACCCACCCAATTCCTCGGTTTACCCTTTTGCATAAGCTCTTCTGCTTTCACTTCACAGTCAGATAATACACCCTTTGGTATCATCTTTAAGGCAAACATGATCCCTAACGGAAGAAGAATGACGTCATCTAAATAGCCTAGAATGGGTATGAAATCTGGTATTAGGTCAACCGGACTAAACGCATAGGCCACAATACAAGCAGTAAATACCTTTGCATACCATGGAACTCGCTCATCTTTACAAGCATAATAAAGGATAAATATCTGTCGTTTTAGACTCTTCGCCCACGCCTTCATTTTATTGAACATTTTTGCTCCTACTAATACTTAAGATTTTCCTATTATTATAACAAAGTTGCATGAGACACTCATACTAACGAGATCTCTTTTGATGTGCAAATGTGAAAAACCAGGTTACATAACATACTTTGAGTGGACAAATGAAACAGGTAAGTGAATTCATAGGCGGAGAATTTCCGGCTAATGTACGAGGGGCGGCCTTAAGAAGCAGATATAAACGGAGATATTCCGATACACTCCTCTAAATAAGACGAAATCCAAGGATTTGGATATAATAAACGGAAAAGTTCCCTCTATTTTGAGAGAAATATAGGTATTTCCCAAGATAAGCGAAATTTTTCCGTTTATTTTTCAATCACAGGAAATCAGAATGATTTAGCCATTTAATAATCAGATAGATACTGTTTTGCACCTTTTACGAGCACCCGTTTCACATATTGGGTGTCTTTTTTCATTTGATTCAGACTAAATATATGCATGTTTCACGTACCGTAAGTAGTTCAAGCCCTTCTATAAGGAAATTATCGATAAAAAAAGGTTATTCATTATTTTTTTGCTTTAACATTTGTTTTTCGCTCAACAATTTTTCCTTGTTAGGCTTGGTATCATCTAACAAAAAATTCGCCCAATCAAGTTCAAGTGTGTCAGTAGTTTCTTGCCAGTATTGCAAACGTTCATAATAGTAATTTATTTTTTCACTTACTGGTTCTGAAAAGTTATCATTTCCGTACTTTCTGACAATCGCTGTCAATTCATAGAAAGGCAATCCCAAAGCATGTGTTTCCACATGAACAGTAGCTCCTGCATGACCAATGGCATGACATAAATCTCCGTATTCACTGTCATCAATTTCCTTTGCCACGGTATGTGAACCTAAAATGGCCTGTTTTGCTTTTGGCATTTTGACTTTGCCTCTTGCCCAATCTTCACAAAGCTCTAAACAGGTTCTAGGTCTCCGTTCCTTAGGGTACTTTTCTTCAAATTGTTTTAAAGGCAATTTTGCACAATCTAAAGCCCACATCACAAGAGTTCGGTGAGTTTGCACTTGAATTAACTTGATCAATTCTTGCAAACAAAGACTGTCACGAGAAAATAGGATTTTATTTTTTTTCTTTATTTTGAGTTTGACATCCGAAAACATTTAACTCTCGCCTCATTTCATTTCCTGCCCGTTGAAGAACTGCATTTTCATCATCTGTATTTTACCACATAATGCCAAAAAACCATGGTTTTCCTTAAAACGGTTCAAAATTTAACGAAACAAAGTCTTCTTAGGCTGCTTTGAGAGCACCATTCCATTTAAGGTAATTTTAAGCTTTGTACTATAAATTTTGAGTATAGAAAATCACAAGAGCTTCCATAGGATAAGTCCAGCATAAATATGTTTTTCTAACTCTTTTAAGAAAGGGTCGGTTCAGTAATGAGAAAGTTTTTATCTAAACCTTACAGATGGGCTACTATTTACTCCATTATACTGACAGTCACCATTGCCTATACACTGCTAGATACCTTTGTTCTGCCAAAATCATTAGCAGATGCTCCTATTGTTTCAGCTTCAAAAGCAACACAGGAGGATTCTTCGGGTTCATCCTCCACAGAAACCTCAACAGAATCGCAGTCTCAGTCTGAGGCAGCTGTTACTGACAGCTCCTATGAGGATGAGAATATTAAAATTACGCTTGAAACGGTCCGCAAGTATGATTCAAACATCTATATTGCAGATATTCAGGTTTCCGAGCCATCCTACCTGAAAACAGCACTCGCCAATCATACGTATGGTCGAAATATAACCGCCACAACCTCTGACATGGCAGAGGAGAACAACGCAATTTTTGCCATAAACGGAGATTATTACGGATTTAGAGATGGCGGCTATGTGCTTCGTAACGGTGTTGCATACAGAGAGACAGCCAGGAGCGGAGAAAATGATGCATTAGTTATAGACAAGGATGGCAATCTATCCGTTGTTGCAGAAGGGGAGGTAAGCTTGGATTCATTAAGCGACCAGGGTGCGTGGCAGGTATTATCCTTCGGCCCGGGCCTTGTGGAAGATGGGGAAGTGGTTGTAAACAGCTCCAGTGAAGTAGGAAAGGCGATGTCAAGCAATCCTAGAACGGCCATCGGCCAGATTTCCGACCTTCATTATGTTGTCGTTGTATCCGATGGGCGTACGAGCGAGAGTGCGGGACTTTCTCTTCTGCAGCTTGCACAGGTACTCAAGGATAAAGGCTGCGCGGTAGCTTATAATCTGGACGGCGGTGGATCCTCAACCATGTATTTTAACGGTAAAGTGATCAATCAGCCTACCAGTGGAAGAGGAAATAGGGGAGAAAGAAAGGTGAGCGACATTGTCTATATTGGCTATTAATACGAGAAAAAATGAAAGCCAGCTAAGAAAAACAATTTTGACTTACTTGATTGTGTCAGCAGCGGCTGTCGTTTTTGATCAGGTGTATGGAGTTTTTAGCCATGGAGTAGATTCAGTGGCTATGACCTGGATGTTTTTATATCCGCTGCTTGGAGGTACGCTGTTTTATTTTATCGTTAGTAAGCTTTTTCCACATATCATTCATTTTGCTGGCTGCCGGGTATTTTCAAATATCCATAACTCAGGAATTGCGACACTGACCCTTGCCAGCCTGCTAAAGGGTGTATTTGAAATCGCCGGTACAAACTCGCCGCATTTAATCTATTACCATGTGGTTGGTTGGGGATTCCTTGCAGCAGGCTTGATTATTTTGATCGTTATGGCAGCTAATCAGAAGCACCTTACAAATGATTTAGCTTGAGAATATGTTCTTCATTTTAAATGAAAAGAAGGTGAATTTATGATCATTTTAATTCCGGCTTATGAACCGAATACTAGATTACTAAACTTGATCCATGATTTGAAAGATACATGCGACTGTGAGATTGTAGTTGTCAATGATGGAAGTGGACAGGACTATCAACATATTTTTGATACTGTTTCTACTCTTGGGTGTACGGTTTTAATCCATGAGAAAAATAGAGGAAAGGGAGCAGCTTTAAAAACGGGATTTCACTATATTCAGGAGACAAAGGAGAATACAGGGGTTGTTACGGCAGATTGTGATGGACAGCATCTACCGAAAGATATCCTCAATATTGCTGAGGCCGTCAAAAATCACAAAAATGCACTAGTGCTCGGTACCAGGAGATTTTCAGGAAAGGTTCCCTATCGCAGTAAGTTGGGAAACAGTGTAACAAGGACGGTATTCTCTTTTGTTAGTGGTGCTAAGGTGTATGATACACAAACAGGTCTTCGTGGATTTTCAATCGAGATGCTTCCTTGGCTTTGTGAGATTCCGGGTGAGAGATTTGAATATGAAATGAATATGCTATTAGAGGCAGTTCCAGCGGGCTATAGCTTTTATGAGATGGATATAGATACCGTGTATTTAGAACAAAACAAGTCATCCCATTTTCATTTTTTGAAGGATTCTTTTCTTGTATACTTACCTATCATAAAATTCAGTCTGTCTTCTCTTACATCTGCAGTGCTTGATTTTTTGCTTCTAGTGATCATTCAGCTCTTTACCTCCAATTTATTCCTCGCCGTAGTAGTGGCAAGGGTTTGCAGTGCGTCATTTAATTACACGGTAAATAGACATTATGTATTTTCAAAGCTTAAGGATCAATCGGTTATCAGTTCCCTGGCCAGATATATAATCCTTGCCATCGTTGTCATGTTTGCGAACTACGGCGTCATCGATTTTTATTATAGTATCATTGGGCTTTCCTTGGTGTTAGCTAAGATTTTTACTGAAACAACCATTTTTCTGTTTAGTTATTGGTTTCAGAGAAGGTTTGTTTTTGTTAGGTGACTATTTTCATAGAAATATGCTTGAGCAATGGCAAGCAGGTATCCATAATCAACATGTGGGATGTCCCTATACTTATTATTGAATTAAAATAGGATAGGGACGTATTTTCGTTTTGAAATTTATTCGAACTCAATAACTGCCTCGAATCAAACCTTTTACCTTTTCATTATAAAAATTTCGGAGTTTTTCTTGTTCTACCTTCGAAAAGGATGTAACGTCTAATGCTTGCAAATTGCTATCGATTTGCTGCACATCTTTGAAACCAGGAATCACACAGGAAACTTCCTTTTGATCTAGAATCCATCGCAGGGCAGCACTAGCCATTGATGGTCTTCCATCTGCTATCCATTTTAGTTGATCTGCTAGTTCAACTCCATTTTCAAATCCTAAACCGGCAAATGTCTCTCCTACATTAAAAGCCTCACCATTTTCATTAAAGCGGCGGTGATCATTATCCTCAAAAACGTGTTTTTTTGAATATTTTCCTGTAAGTAATCCGCTTGCTAGTGGAACCCTTGCTAAAATACCTACGCCTTTTTCATAAGCCCTAGGAAAAAGCGTTTCTAATGGTTTTTGCCGGAAAATATTAAAAATAACTTGTAATGTTTTCACATTAGGTTGTTCTAAGCAGATAAGACCTTCTTCTACAGATTCAACACTCACACCGTAGTTTCTTATCTTTCCTTCCCCCTGCAGACGATCCAAAACATGAAAGACTTCGCCATCTCTTAAAATCTCAGTTGCGGGACAATGAATTTGATATAAATCAATGGTATCCCGTTCTAAACGTTTCAGGCTGGCTTCACAATAAGAACGGACCGTTTCATAAGAATAATTACTTGGAGCATTGATGTCACCTTTGCGGCAAAATTTTGTGGCAATAAAAATCTTGTCTTTCATTCCCTTTGTTGCCTTTGCTAGCAATTCTTCACTATGTCCATTTCCATAAACATCTGCTGTATCAAAGAAATTAACGCCTTGATCCATTGCATAGTGAATAGATTGTAGGGCACTTTCGTCATTGATTGTCCCCCAATCTCCACCGATAGCCCATGTTCCAAAACTAACTTCACTTACCTTTAAACCGGTGTTACCTAATGTGCGATATTTCATATGCATTCCGTCTCCTTTTTCCTTACACCTTAACAATATCTAGAAAATTCTCAATTACGATGGAGGATGCTCCTAATGCTGGTGCATTTTTCCCCAATGAGGATACGATTAATTCATATTGATAATTAAGCTGAGGATATACTCTTGAAGATACGGTATTTTTAATTGAATTTAAAACAATTGGTTGAGTCTCAATGATATGATTTCTTAAAATAACCGCTTCTGTGTTAAATGTATTAAGAATGCTGGTCAAACCAATTCCTAAATTGAAGCCAAAATTTTGTAAGGAACTTAATGTGTCAACATCATTTTGCTGCACTAGATTCGTAATTTCTTGATAAGAAACTCTATGTTTTAAGGATTTAAACAATGCCTTTTCAGATGCATACAATTCCCAGCATCCACGGTTGCCACAGCTGCATTTTGGACCATTGAAGTCAATTGTCATATGACCCATTTCCCCAGAAAAACCATTAATCCCTTTGTATAACTCATTATTAATAATGATCCCAACGCCAATTCCCGTACTAATGCTGACATAGATTAGATTATTGAAGTTCGATGCACTGCCAAACTTTTTTTCACCGTAAGCCCCAGCGTTTGCCTCATTTTCAATAAAAATAGGTACATTAAATTCTTGTTGTAAAAGCGATTGTAATTCGAACTGGCTCCAGTAGGAATTGGGTGTAAAGACGATATGGTTATTATCTACAAGTCCAGGCACACAAACGCCGATACCAGTAAGGCCATATGGAGAATCAGGTAGTTGATTTAAAAAACCTTTAATAATTGAAAAGAGAATCTCCAGTGCCTTTTCGGGAGCAAGCTCATTTAAATCATGGTAACAGTCTTGAAGGATATTACCTTCTAAATCGGTTAAAATCCCATTAATATAATCTACTCCAAGATCCAAACCAATTGAATATCCAGCATTCTTGTTAAAAACGAGCATTACGGGTTTTCTTCCGCCTCTGGATTGTCCTTGGCCTATTTCAAAAATTAACTGTTTTTCTATTAACGTGTTAACCTGTGCAGAAACAGTAGATTTGTTTAATCCGGTTATTTCGGATAACTTGGCCCTTGAAATAGGTGAATGGCTCAAGATTTGATTCAATAGCAATTCTTGATTTATTTTTTTTACTAATGCTTGATCAGCAATATTCAAATTATTCACCTCGGTTTGTTTGTCCATTAAATTAAGTGTTAGCTACTGAAGAAACACATAATAATGCAATTAAATGATTGTACATAGGATTAGTATACAACAAAAATGCTTTTAATTGACAATAAATATTCAAAAATAGGTCTTGATAAATTCAAAGATATTTTATATTATGTAGTCAAGTTAGTTAGTTGCTCCAACCAACTAACTAATAAATAATTTTTTCATAAAAAAAGTAAAGCTCTTTTTGTTCAATCTTACTTCGTAATTTCCACAAAATATTAGGAGGAATTTGTTATGGTACAAACTCAAATTAGCGGTGTTAAATTTTTTGAAAACGCAACCAAGGTAAATTTTGAAGGAAAGAAGTCGATGAACCCTTTTGCATTTAAATATTATAATCCTGAAGAAATCATTGCAGGAAAAACAATGAAAGAGCATTTACGATTTTCAATTGCTTATTGGCACACTTTTACAGCTGATGGTACGGACCCATTCGGCGTCGGGACTATGCAAAGACCATGGGAACGATTCACTGGAATGGATTTAGCAAAAGCAAGAGTAGAAGCAGCGTTTGAACTATTTGAAATTCTTGGAGTTCCATATTTTGCCTTCCATGACCGCGACATTGCACCTGAAGGTAGTTCATTAAAAGAAACTAATCAAAACTTAGATAGTATTGTTGAAATGATTAAAGATCATATGAAAACGAGCAATGTGAAATTATTATGGAATACAGCGAATATGTTTACAAATCCACGCTTTGTACATGGTGCAGCTACTTCCTCTAATGCTGATGTGTTCGCATATGCAGCAGCACAGGTGAAAAAAGGATTAGAAACAGCCAAAGAGCTTGGAGCAGAGAACTATGTATTCTGGGGTGGTCGTGAAGGCTACGAAACATTGCTAAATACAGATTTAAAACTAGAACTTGATAATTTAGCGAGATTTATGCACATGGCAGTAGATTATGCGAAAGAAATTGGATTTACAGGTCAATTTTTAATTGAGCCAAAGCCAAAAGAACCAACAACACATCAATATGATACAGATGCAGCAACAACGATTTCTTTCTTAAGACAATATGGATTAGATAAAGATTTCAAATTAAATCTTGAAGCGAACCATGCAACATTGGCAGGACATACATTTGAACATGAGCTAAGCGTGGCAAGAGTTAATGGAATGCTAGGTTCTGTGGATGCAAACCAAGGTAATCCGCTTCTTGGCTGGGATACAGATGAATTCCCAACAGATTTGTATTCTACAACATTGGCTATGTACGAAATTCTTCAAAATGGAGGCTTAGGCAGTGGCGGATTAAACTTCGATGCCAAGGTAAGAAGAACCTCTTTTGAACCAGAAGATTTAATCTATGCACATATCGCTGGTATGGATGCATTCGCAAGAGGATTAAAGGTTGCGTATAAATTAAAAGAAGATCGTGTATTTGAAAATGTAATTGCAGAACGTTATCGCTCTTATAAAGAAGGAATTGGACTTGAAATTGTAGAAGGAAGAGCCAATTTCCACACATTAGAGCAGTATGCACTTAATAATTCTACAATTAAGAATGAATCTGGTAGAACAGAGCAATTAAAAGCAACATTAAATCAATATCTTTTAGAGGTAGAATAATCCTTCCTGATGGGCCCACTATTTAGATAATCATTGAAATTGTTTACAGTGGGTCCTTCATTTTTAACAAATACTAAAAAATGAAGGAGGATAAAGACAGGCTATTATGATATGTAAGCGCTATTATGCAGAGTCGTATCATAATAATCGTGGAACTGTCTTTCAATAAAACTATGGAACAACAGAAGAATTCTTTTTATCTTTTTGGAATTACACTTGTTGCTGCTATTGGAGGTCTGTTGTTTGGATATGATACTGCTGTCATTTCCGGAGCGGAGGAATCTATTAAAGAATATTTAGTTGATCCCTTAGGCTTGGGGGCTTTTGCACATGGGGCTACCATTTCGAGTGCTTTAATTGGCTGTATCATTGGTGGTTTCATTTCAGGATTTTTTGCTTCAAGATTTGGCCGGAAGAATTCCCTTCTAATTGCTGCATTACTCTTCTTAATTTCAGCTTTTGGAGCTGCCTATCCTGAGTTTTTGTTTTTTACAAAGGGAGAACCGACCATTGGGTTACTAATTGCCTTTAATCTTTATCGGATTATCGGTGGGATTGGTGTTGGTTTAGCTTCAGCTGTTTCTCCGATATATATTGGTGAAGTGGCACCAGCGCATATTAGAGGAAGACTCGTTTCGTTTAACCAATTTATGATTATTCTTGGAATGCTTGTTGCTTACTTTGTTAACTTTGCTATATCCAGTGGTGAAACGCAAGAATGGGTAAATGACATTGGCTGGAGATACATGTTTTTATCCTTAAGTGCACCCGCCCTAGTGTTTGGAATATTATTAATGATGGTACCTGAAACTCCACGTTATTTATCTCTAAAAAATCAGGATGATAAGGCATTAACGATTCTTACAAAAATTAACGGTACTAAAGTAGCGAAGGTGATCTTAGAAGAAATAAAACAAACAGTTGATGCTACTTCTGAGAAACTATTTACTTATGGAAAAACTGTAATCGTTATCGGGATTTTACTATCGGTATTCCAGCAATTTGTTGGAATCAACGTGGCCTTGTATTATGCTCCAAGAATTTTTGAGAGTATGGGGGCAGGAAAAGACGCCTCAATGCTACAAACGACTGTGATGGGATTAGTCAATGTTGTCTTTACGGTTGTAGCCATTATGACGGTAGACAAATGGGGACGAAAGCCTTTATTAATGATAGGTTCAATTGGTATGGCAATTGGTATGTTTGGAGTTGCCAGCATGGCTTATACCGGTGCGATTGGATTTGGAACATTAATTTTTATCGTTATCTATACGGCTTCCTTTATGATGTCATGGGGTCCAATATGCTGGGTGCTTATTTCGGAAATCTTTCCAATTAAAATTCGTGGGCGTGCGGTGGCAATTGCTGTAGCAGCTCAATGGGCGGCAAATTATTTTATTTCTTCTACTTATCCAGCAATGATGGAGTATAGCGGGACTTTAACCTATGGGTTTTACGGTTTAATGAGTGTACTTTCTGCTATCTTTGTTTGGAAATTTGTTCCGGAAACAAAGGGTAAGACGCTTGAAGAAATGGAAGATACATGGAGTAAACCGGCCTAGACTTCATCAAAAATGAAAAGGTAAGGGCAGCGTTTGATAAAAAAAGATTAGTGAGGGGAAACAATATGAAATATGTGGTTGGTGTTGATCTTGGGACAAGTTCTGTGAAAGTACTGCTCGTTGATCAATATGGAGAGGTCCATTATGCAGTTTCTAAAGACTATCCACTTATTCAGCAGAAACCGGGCTATAGTGAACAGAATCCCGAAGATTGGGTAGAACAAACCATTCAAGCGTTAAAACAATTAGTGAACGATGCAAATTTAAACAAACATGACATAGCGGGTATTAGTTTTTCCGGACAAATGCATGGTCTAGTCCTTCTTGATGAACAGAATCAGGTGATTCGGAACGCTATTTTATGGAACGATACAAGAACCACACCACAATGTAAGAAAATTGATCAACAATTAGGCGGCAAGCTACTTGAAATTACAAAGAATCCAGCACTGGAAGGCTTTACGCTTCCAAAAATTCTTTGGGTAAAAGAGAATGAACCGGAAATCTTTGAAAAGACAAGCGTATTTTTACTGCCAAAGGATTATCTCCGTTATCGTTTAACAGGAAAAATCAATATGGATTACTCGGATGCAGCTGGCACTCTCATTCTAGATGTTGTCAATAAATCATGGAGTAACGAAATTCTCCGCACCTTTGAAATCCCTTCTACTATTTGTCCGCCTTTAGTGGAAACAGAAGATTTTGTCGGGACATTGTTACCGGAGATTGCGGAGATTACGGGACTGTCATCAGATGTCAAAGTGTTTGCTGGTGGAGCAGATAATGCTTGTGGTGCAATTGGAGCTGGGATTTTATCAGAAGGCACAGCCCTTTGCAGTATTGGAACATCCGGTGTGTTCCTCTCTTATGAGAATGATAAAAATAAAAATTTCGGCGGAAAAGTACACCTATTTAATCATGGACAAAAGAATTCCTACTATACTATGGGTGTTACACTTGCTGCTGGATATAGCTTAACCTGGTTTAAAGAGACATTTGCTAAGGGGCAATCTTTTACAGCTTTATTAGAGGACGCAGCTTTATCTTCTATTGGAGCAAATGGACTAATCTTTACACCTTTCCTAGTTGGAGAACGTACGCCTTATGCTGATGCAAAAATAAGAGGAACCTTTACGGGGATTGATGGGTCTCATAGGATGGCTGATTTTACCCGCGCTGTTATCGAAGGGATTGTTTTTTCGATTAATGAAAGCGTGGAAATCTTTAGAAACCATGGCAAGAACATTGATAAAGTGATTTCAATTGGCGGGGGTGCCAAGAGTGAGCTGTGGTTGCAAATTCAAGCGGATGTGTTTAATGCAAAAGTGGTAAAATTGCAAAATGAACAAGGACCTGGAATGGGTGCAGCGATGATTGCTGCTGCTGGTCTAGGATGGTTTGAGTCACTTAAGGAATGTGCTCAAGTATTTATTAAAGAGGACAAAGTGTATGAACCAAAGCCTGAAAATGTAAAAAGATATAAGGAATTTTACCAGGTGTATAAAGATGTCTATCCACATACGGTTGCGATTAATCACCAGTTATTCGACCTGAGAAAAGGGATTGAGCTTGAGTGATGAGAGTAAGTGAATCAATCTTTGGTTATTTAGATAACAGGCCGGTGAAATCTTATACGGTCGAGACTGCAGGTGGGATGAAATTTACCTGCATAGAATACGGATGCATTATTACAGAAATAAATATTCCAGATCGTAACGGTATAAGGGAGAATGTGGTTCTTGGTTTTGATTCATTAGAAGAGTATATGAAATATTCACCTTATTTTGGATGCACGATTGGCAGAAACGCAGGGCGAATCAAAAATGCGTCCTTTCAACTAGATGACGTAGTGTATAAGCTGTCCCAAAACGATGGGCCGAACAATCTTCATAGTGGGCAGAATGGTTTTCATCATGTCATTTGGGAATCCTCCATAGAAATCAATGATCAAGAGGTCAAAATTAAGTTTCAATATATGAGTCAAGATGGGGAAGAAGGCTTTCCTGGAAATCTTCATACAGTAGTTACGTATACCTTTAATAATGCAAATGAGTTTGTCATTGAGTATAATGCTACTACTGATAAAAAAACGATCGTCAATTTAACCAACCATTCTTATTTTAATTTAAGTGGAAATTATAAAAGAAGCATACTAGATCATGAATTAGTTTTAAAAAGTAATCAGTTTTTAGAGCTTGATTCAGACCTTAATCCGACTGGACAGGTAGTATCTGTACAAGGAACTGCTTTTGATTTTCGCTTTGGTCAGAACATCGCACAGGGAATTGAAACAGGTCATCCACAAACGAAACTAGTAGGTTCAGGATATGACCATCCATTTCTTCTTAATCAGAATCATGATAAGGAAATTGTAGTGATGGATAAGGAGAGTGGACGGAAATTAGAAGTAGAAACAGACGAACCAAGTGTGGTTGTCTACACAGGAAATATGTTACCAAATGATTTTCAAATAAGAGGGAAACAGTCTGAAAAATATCTAGGACTTTGTCTTGAGACACAAAAGCCGCCTAATATGATGAACAATCCACAGTATTCTTCTTCATATATTTTAGAGCCAAACCATATTTATCATTCAAGAACCAAATACAGTTTCAAACTGATGGAGTAAAAAGTAGGGTTTCAAAGAAGAGGCAATCAAAATAGTTAAGTAAAAGCAGGAATCAAATTTGATTTCTGCTTTATTTATGTTTACTTGAAACATTCAAAATGTCTTTTCTCATTTTATAAATTTTATATGATAATAATAGTGGAGTTAAATACTTTCTCACATGTCTGTCCTGAAGAAATGGGATAGATTATCTACAAAGAAGCTGCAGAAATACAGGGATGTTAAAATGTTGACATATTCACACTCAAGGGCGGGGCATTAATATATGATATAATTTTGGTAGAGGTATATTTACTAAATATTACGATTTTACAATAAGACTACCAGGGCAGATTAACGGTATGACGCTTAATTCGGAAATTAAGAGTAGCTTTCATTTGATCGACACGATATGGCAAAACAGAATCAAGACTCCGGAAGAAATGAAAATCGGAACCGAAGGAAGATGATGATGATGCTTGAAATTCGATCGGCATATTGCAAATTATACTTGCATGACGGTATTATCCTATGGAAATAACGTTCTTGGATTTCATTTACGAATTAAGCATATATCCGGCATTAATCATCACTACCGTACTAACATTGGGAGTTATCATTGTCAATGGGTGGACGGACGCTCCCAATGCAATCGCAACCTGTGTTTCCACCCGTGCAATGCGACTGGGTTCAGCTATTTTCATGGCGGCAGTGTTCAATCTGTTTGGTGTAATTGCAATGACAATGGTCAATCAAAAGGTGGCAGAGACCATTTACAGTATGGTCGATTTCCACGGTAATGTAAATGATGCATTGGTCGCTTTATGTGCGGCATTGACAGCGATTGTGCTCTGGGCAACCGCAGCATGGGTATTTGGTATTCCAACAAGTGAGAGCCATGCATTAATTGCGGGGCTTTCGGGAGCAGCAATTGCCTTGCAGGGAGGATTTTCTGGAATTAATGGCGCCGAATGGATCAAGGTTCTCTATGGTTTAGTGCTTTCTACTGCACTTGGATTTGTACTAGGATTTGTGGTAGTAAAGCTAGTTGAACTTTTATTTAGAGATATAGATCGTCACAAAACGAGCGGTTTTTTTAGAAAAGCTCAAATTTTGTCCGCTGCAGGCATGGCTTTTATGCATGGTGCACAGGATGGTCAGAAATTCATTAGTGTATTTTTGCTTGGTATGTTTCTTGCGAAGGGTCAGACGCAAACAGCCGAAGTGATCATTCCAATATGGCTAATGGTATTTTGTGCTTCAGTTATGGGGCTTGGCACATCCATTGGTGGCTATCGCATTATCAAGTCTGTGGGCATGGATATAGTTAAGCTGGAAAAATATCAGGGATTTTCTGCAGATTTGGCAGGAGTTATGTGCTTATTTCTTTCAACGATCAGTGGAATACCGGTTTCGACAACACATACCAAAACAACTGCGATTATGGGCGTCGGTGCTGCAAGACATATCAGGAATGTCAATTTGGGCATCGTCCGAGAAATGGTACTAACCTGGGTGCTAACATTCCCCTGCTGTGGGTTGGTCGGGTACTTGATTGCCAAGCTGTTCATATTGATTTTTTAAATAGGGTTTGTACTTCTATGTATATTCTGATTTTATAGACTGCTTCAACATATTAAATATCCTCTTCTCATTCTGGATTTATTATATGATAATAATATTAAAGTTAACTATTCACCCACTTTACATAAGAGTCAAAACTATAAAACAAGGGATGAATCTGTAATGATACTTGAATTGTTAAGAAGAGACGGAAGTATTGTGGTAAACAAAAAATTGGCCCGTGCAATTGGAATGGATGCAGCTGTAATGTATGCTGAATTGGTGAGTAAACATCAATATTTTGCTAAAAAAGGTCAGTTAACGGAAGATGGCTATTTCTTCAATACCATGGAGAATTTGAAGGAAGACACCACATTATCAAAATATCAGCAGGCAACTGCGATTAAGCAATTAGTGAAACTGAATTTAATCCAGCATGAAAATAGAGGACTGCCGCAAAAGCGTTACTTTAAAATAAATGAGGATGAAATCGTCATTCTGACACTACTTGGAGCCAATCATTTAACTTTTAAAAGTAAAAAAAATGAACAAATTGAAGTAAAAGAACTCTCCAGTAATAATACTAAGGTTAACAATTCTAATAAAAGTAATAATAATCATATATACATCATTTCTAACGAAAATGACGTCTTTGCTTACTATGCTATGAAATTTAAAGGTAAATTAAATACCAATCATCCAACAATGAATAAAGAAAAAATGATCGAGCTTATTTCCCATTACGATCACTTAAGTGCTGAATTGGATATAGAGGAAGATAGGTGGTTTGAATTAGTGGATTATCACTTTGATCATTTATCGAAAAAGAACAACGGTAACATCTTGTCCTTTTTAGCACTTAATAATGGAAATGGCTGTGTTCATCGGTATTTAGATGATTTATGAGTTTTATTTTTCTACTATAATATAATTTTAAGTATGAGCATTGTTATTAAGCACAGATTGCGGTCATGAAGCAATGACAGGTAACGAAGCATTAGTGAGGGAAGAAAAACAACGATTTTTTTCTTCCCTCACTTTTGTTGTTCTCTACTAAAAAAGAAGATCGTTTATGCAAAAGGTTTTACTTTGCGCTCTGTTACCCATGTATGATTTGCTACTCTATCACCGCCAGTGGATGAAGCATAGGAATTTGCAATAGCTGTCAATATTAGAATCCGTACCAATTTAAACCTTCGTCATCTAAATCAATCCAGACATTTTTTGTTTCGGTATACATATCCATTGCTTGGACTCCAAGCTCTCTGCCAAATCCGCTTTGCTTTCTGCCGCCAAACGGAGCTGCACTGTCAAGCTTACTAAATGTATTGACGTAAACAGTGCCGGCTTTTAATCCTCGAGCCATTCGATGTGCACGTTTTAAATCATTTGTCCAAATTCCTGAAGCCAGTCCATACACCGTGTCGTTTGCTAATCTTAAAGCATCCTCTTCATCTTTAAAACGGATAATGGATAGGACAGGGCCAAAGATTTCTTCCCGGGCAATAGTCATTTCATTTGTTACATTTTCAAAAACAGTAGGGGTGAAGAAATAGCCGTTCCCTGCTTCGTTGTTTCTTTGGCCGCCTAGCACAAGATTTGCTCCTTCCTCAAGGCCAGTTGCTACATAATGCTGGATTCTTTCCAGTTGCTGCAATGACACTTGCGGTCCCATTTGGGTAGATGGATCTAAAGGGTTACCGACACGAATGGATTGCGCTTTATTAATGAGGGAATCGATGAATTTGTCGTAAATGCCTTCTTGGACAAAAAGTCTTGTACCTGATGCACAAACTTGTCCTTGGCCAAAGAAGATCCCAAACATAGATCCGTTTACAGCATTTTCAATATGGGCATCATCAAACACGATATTCGGTGACTTACCGCCTAATTCAAGACTAATAGGTTTTAAGTTTTTGCTTGCAGCCTGCATGATTAACCGACCAGTTGTCGTGGAACCTGTAAACGCAATTTTATCAACATCAGGATGCGAGGCAAGAGCATCACCAGCCGTCTTACCAAATCCAGGCACGACATTGATGACCCCATCTGGAATGCCAACTTCTTGAAAAAGTTTCACCATCTCAAGAATACTAACAGGTGTTTGTTCAGCTGGCTTGATGACAATGGTGTTTCCTGCCGCCAGAGCTGGCGCAAGTTTCCACATAGTAAGCATCAAAGGGAAATTCCAAGGTACAATGGCTCCAACAACGCCAACAGGTTCTTTTAATGTATAGTTAAATCGGTTGTGTGGTGAGGCAAGAGTGCTTCCTTGAACCTTATTGGCAAGACCCGCATAAAATTCCAAAACATCAATCATAGCGGGTATCGCGATATACTTCGTTTCGTTAATTGGCAACCCGTTATCTTTTGATTCCGTTTCAGCTAGGAAATCTGCTTTTTCCCAAAGTACTTGAGCAGCCTTATACAATAATCTGCCTCGATCACTTGGTGCCATATCTGACCAAGGACCTGATTCGAATGCATTACGGGCTGCCTTCACAGCTAAATCTACATCCTCACGATCCGCTTCGGCGACAATGGCATTGACTTCTTTCGTTGCTGGATTAATTGATTCAAATGTTTTTCCAGAAAGGGCATCAACCCATTTTCCGTTTATAAATAATTGATACTGTTTCATTCTAAATTCCCCCTCGTGCTTTTTAATAAAAATGCTAGTGCTTTATGTGTGATAGAAGGAAGGGGCTTGTCTTAAAAAGAAAGCCAGCCCCATATCCTTATTTTTGTTCTTCGGTATTTTTTTTCGGCAAATCAAGCGTTGGTGTCCGGTCAAAGAAATTCCATGGTTTTAACATGGCATGGACCCATTCTGTCGGCATCATTGGCCATTCCTCAGCTCGAGCAACATGTGTGGCACCCGTTGTCATCCAGACAACATTATCAGTATTGTCAATGGAACTATTATCAGCTGTAAATTGCTTTAATCCAGTATCTGTTTTGCTTCGATTTGGATATTTTCCTTCCGGATATCGCTCGTTTGGATCATAATTTGTCACCCAGATTTGTTTATCCATGAAGTTGACACGGTTTAAGAGCCAATCATCTTCACTGAATAGGGCACCCTTGGCAATTGGATGAGTTCCACCAGCAAATGGGATAATTTGATAAGAAACAGGATTACCTACTTTATTTTCTTTATTGTAGTTGCTCAACAAGCGAATCGTAGAAGGATCAAATTTTTGGATTGCTTCCTGTTCGGTTGTTATGGTTTTTTGCTCTGTCACCATAACACTTTTTCGAGGTCCACCCTCTGTATTGCTTTCGACTTTTGGATTAATTTCTGTCAACGTATTGTTTTCTCCGTCGACGTCTAAATCAAGTCGGAAATTATAAATATGCTGATGAGTCGTTCCAACGATGTTGTTATCGATTAATGTACCGTATTTGGTGTCATCCTTTGCTGTTTCATCATGCATGGTTTTCGATAAAACTCCTTTAACAGCTTCAATACCAGATGCGCCCACATCAATTTTGATCGTACCGTTTTGTGATAAAACCCAATCAAAAATATAATCATAGTTTCCAATTGTACTAATCCAACGTACAACTAATTCTCTGCGCTCGCGACTTTGGTTTTCCTCGGTAAAAGTGGCAAGATCAGCATGCTTATATTCAGGGCCTGCATATTGTTCGAAGATAGCAATAGCATTTTTAATGGTATAAGGATTTCCAGAGTTATCTGCAATGGTGGCGTCAAGAAGTACAGCATTCTCCGGTACATCGGTTCCTAATTCAAGCGGTGAGGTCAATTGGCCCATTCCATAATCTCCGGCATCTAGATAGGATTTGAAGTACCAGCCTACATCGGGATCACCATATGGAACAATCATTCCACCTAATGATCCTTCATACATAATTTTTCTTGGCTTATCCTTGTCTTTGAAAGTGACCGTTGATAACACTGGTCCAACACGTGTATCAAGGCGTAAATGGAAATCCCAATTGTTCCAGCTGATGTTATTTCCCTTTATTTCATAATTTTTTCCTTTCGGTTCTGTTATGTTCAATAGTTTGACATCGACCTTTTCAGAATAGTCTCTTCCGTCGTATGCATTTAACTGCATTGGAACCGGAATGACCCCTTCATCTTCGACCTTAATGACTTCCTTCTTTTCAAGATCAACGGTAGCGACTAGATTTTCAATTGGGTGGGCCCAGAAATTTCCGTCACCAGTATTTAGGTAGGATACTACCTTTAGGAGGCGTTTATCATGTTCAAGGCCGTCTTCGCCTTCAAAATAGCCAACGGTTAATGGTGTGCTGACAACTTTTTTAGGGTCATCTATATTTCGTTTTTTTAGTGCTTCAGCAAACTCGGCACTTGTTTCAATAGCATTTTGAACTGCGGCAAAATCATCTATGATGACCATACCATGGACACCTTCAATCTCATTCCAGGAATTAAGCTTCTTTGATGACAAGTCCACTTCACCTTCAATGACTTGCTTCCCGTCTAATGCGATGAACTCTGCTTTTCTGGCGAAGGTTTCTTTTTTCTTGCCTTCCATCTTCCAGGCCCATACTTTTTGTTTTTCTGGCAGTTTTAGAGTAATTTCTGTAAAACGGAGACTATCCTTGTATTTCCCTTCCTTTTTCAATACATTTACGGTTGTTTCAATTTCTTTAGATGTTAACGGATCAAGTGGATGTTCCCCTTTTTTTATTTGAAAAGTTTGCTTCGGTTCTGGGAAAACTTCATTGACAAAATCATGTGACACGTAGAGTTTGTCCTTTTTCTCAGTAACAGCCGTATCTAGTGTCACTTCTTCTTCATTCACTTTTGCTATGTTGGAATTAGGTTTAATCTTGATGACCGTATTGTCTTTTTCGATGGTGACTGTGTCTGTGAATAGACTCCAAAAATTAGATTTTATTTTGGCGTCAGTTGATTCCAAAGCCGTTTCTAACTGTACTAATTCTGGCTCTCCGCCGTGAGCTGATGCCTTATGGCTCCCCGTTAACGGAAAAAGATTACAGGTAAGAAACATAGCTGCAGTAATGATAGAATATCTTTTAAATCCTTTCTGCATTGTCCAACACAACTCCCTTCCTTGTTATAATTTAAAAATTTAATAAATGTATCATATAAAATTAATTTTAAGAATTATTGTAAAAATCAGAACATTAAAGATGGATTAAGGAAAATAATAAAGACCCATATCTTTGAAGAGATATAGGCCTTTTTATGTGGTTGATATAGTTTTTAATCCCATATTTGTTCGTTTCCTAGGGGACATCTATGAGAATTAATTTTGATAATTAGTGGCATTTTTGATCTGGTTGTCTATCTATAAGGTTACATGATTAAGAGACAGAAAATAGGCATTAAAGATAGGGAATATGAAAAAGATCACACACGTAAGTCATATTCCTTTTAATAATTGTTTTGGTGTAATATTCCCGATTTTTTTCCATTCATTGATGAGATGTGCTTGATCATAATAACCAGTCTGTCTAATAACATCCATTAAAGAGTGATTGTTTAATAGCATAAATAAAGAATACTGATATCTAGTAATTCGGCTGAATAATTTAGGTGAAAGACCAACATGCTGGTCAAACTGTTTATGTAAATACCTTGGAGAATAACCGATTTCTTCCGCTAGATTATTGATATTAATATTTCCTTTTGTAGAATAGATTCTATTGATTGCATATCGAACTACTCTTTGAGTAGAGCTATCGGATAGAAGCTTACTCCCGATTAATTCTTTGTACAATTTTATACGCTCATAAAAGTTTTTTTCTCTAATAATTAGTTCAATAATATTAGGATCTAAATTAAGTAAATCTACTAAACAAATGTCTTTACTAGTAATTTCTTTCATGGAAAAATAAAAATTCTTTGCATCATGATTAGGAATAAACCGTATTCCGAAATATTCTTGCCCTGATTGTAATTGAAAAGGTCTTTTTTCTAGAAAGCTTCCATAGACGGTGGCTTGAGGTTTTGTGTCATTGCAGCTGAACATGATGTCGATGCAGCCATCTGGTTCAATCATAACTGGTTTGTTTGAATCGTTCTTTAATTGCAGCTGATAATATAAGACAACGGTATGATTCAGAATATCAACTTCCTTTTTTTCAAAATAATAGGCTGAGTATTCTTCTAATCCAGGCTGGATGGGGATGAACTGGTTTTCTAATTTAGTCATCATTGTCTTGGATGCTCCTTTTGCTGTTATATGTTTGTATGATTCATTTTTCCGTATTAGTTAGTAAGTTTTTGACACTAGTTTATATGAGTAATATTAATTAGTCAATATATTCTGAAAATTAAATATTTTGTTCTTTCGTGAAAAAAGTGTAATACATATAATCAAGAGATTTCAGAAGGTAACAAAAAATTTCAATAGATTTTTTGTTTAAATACAGTAAAAAATATTATTACGATATAGTATATTTTATAATTAGGGCTTTAATTAAAAAAGGAATTGTAAATAAAAGTATTTTAGATTAAATAATAATTAATAGGTTATGCTTGTTTATTCTGACAACGACCAATATATTCATAGGTATTATCAATTCGAGAAGTCCTTATTAATAAAAAATATAACAAATAATTTTTGGTTATAAATTTATTTGTTATATTTATATTCCGGATATTTCAAAAATAAGAATATTAATGTGAGAGGAGAGAAAAAATGATTATTCATAATGAGGAGAATTATTCACGAAAGGAAATGGAAACGCATCGTTTAAAACCATAATATAAAATTAATCTTTATATACATACTTCAACATCAATAAGATTAGAGTTTGAGCATAACAAGCCACCAGTTAATAGTTTATTAGCATTCTCTTTATATTATATTGGTCATGAAAAATACATATCTTTTCAATGATATCTGCATATTTGTTTGAGATTATCCTCTTAACAGGAATTTGAAAGGATGATCTTAAGTGAATATAAAGAAGGTTTTATTGATGGGTGGGGCTATTGCTATTATTCTTTTTTTCGGATGGTTTTATATAGGACAGCTAGGTTCAACCGAATCAGCAGCCAAGGAAAAAACAACTGTTAATCAGATAAAAGATTCAGAGCAAGTAAATGCAAAAGCTGATGAAGGGACAGAGTCGACTTTAACTAGAATCGATTCGCAGGGTGCTGTCGGGATTGAAGTTACTCCATTGCCTGAAAAGAGTTCATCAGATGAGTTGGTATTTGAAATTGTTATGAATACACACTCGGTAGATTTACTTCAATATCAACTAAACGAGTTAGCGGAGTTGTCATTTGGAGCAACGAACACTACTGCAGGAGAATTTGAATGGGAATTATCAAGCAAAGATTCTCATCATTTGGTTGGGTATTTAAAATGGATGGGTCCAGTAATGGAGGATAACGTGACTCTAGAAATTAAAAATATTGATAATATCCCTTCAAGGGTATTTGAATGGGAGAAATTAAAGTAAAACATTGCAATTGGCAAGAGGCAGCTAATTAACTAGCTGCCTCTTTCTTATAAACTTACTACTCAGGTTTATTATTAGCGTTTGGGTTAACTGTAAAGTTTGGTTGGAAACCGTCATATTTGATTATATCAACCATACCTGCTGTGGCATGGTGAAGATCATGACAGTGGAACAACCAATTGCCCGGATTATTCGCTTCAAAAGCCACGATGTATTCATCACCAGGCTCTAAATTAATGGTATCCTTGACAACGGGGGAGCCCTGAAGCGGCTGACCATTTTTACTCAATACTTGGAATGAGTGACCATGTAAATGCATGGGGTGATTTACTCCTGTTGGCGAATGATTAACCAATTTTACCTTTACCAAATCACCTTCATTAATAGTAAGACCGTCAATGCTTGGGAATGACTTTCCATTGATGGACCAAACATTATCCATATTGTTCCCGTTAAGATCCATTGTGTATTCCACGTCATACTCTTGATCAAGAGAGAATCCTGTATTTTGCGAACTGCCATAGTTCGTATAATTGAAGCGTGGTAAAGTTTCATCCTGATTGGATTGATCTTCTGAATCCTTACTTCCTTCATATTGAATTATTGTCTTCATACCCTCTTTGCCTTCCATATCGCTGTGGCACTCAAGATACCATTTTCCGGGATTATCTGCTGTAAACTCAATGTCATAACGCTCACCAGGTGCAATGGAAATCAATTGATCCATGATTTCCTGAGGTTCACTCAAATCCTGTCCATCTATCGCTACCACTTTAAAATTATGACCATGCAGATGTATGTTGTGAGAAAGGTAGCCAATATTAGCTAAGCGTATCCTTACAGTTTCACCTTCTTTTACTTTTAACGGTTCAATTGCATCTCCACTTTTACCGTTTATTGTAAAAATGTCATAGTTACTCATGTCATGGCTCATGCTGTTGCTATTTTCTTGAGTTTCCGAGCCATTGTTAGAATCTGTTGCAGTCATATTACTATGATCCATACCAGCCATATTACTATGATCCATGCCCTCCATATTGCTCATCGTTTCTTCTGGATTACTCATCCATTCATCTAACATAAGAGTATAATCACGATCATATGTTTTCTCTTTTGGCTCAACAATGAAAGAACCGTAAAGCCCTTTATCCATTTGGTTTACAGCGTTTTGATGGGTATGGTACATATAAGTTCCCGGTACAGATGCAGTAAATTCATATGTAAAGCTTTCTCCTGGTTGAACGGCATTTTGTGTTACACCGGGAATTCCGTCCATTGCATTCGGTACTGTAATGCCATGCCAGTGAATGGATGTGGCTTCAGGTAATTCATTTTTAAAATGGATTGTAACCTTTTCACCCTCGGTCACACGGATTTGTGAGCCGGGTACAGAACCGTTAAATGTATATGCATCTACTGTAACTTCGCTGTTTAATTGATGTCTAGCTTCCTTTGCTACAAGTGTAAATTCATTGCCTGTCAATATTTCAGTACTAGTTGTTTGAATTCCGTCTACGTTTGTTGCTTTTTCAGTAGCTTCGGTTTTTTCTTGCTTAGATTCCTCTTTTTTAATTTCCTTACTTTCATTTGAGGAACAGGCGGTCAATAAAAGAATCATAAATAAGAATAATGCTGTGAGCTTGAGATTCATTAAAATACCCCCAAATATTATTTTCAAAAATCATTATAGTTGGCAAATTTGCAGAATTGATGGATTTTGTGACGAAATTAATAAAATATATGATTAATATCACTTAGCCTGAATAAAAAGAGTTGATTCACAGTGAGATCAAAAATTGTTAGTTAGCAGTGGATGTATTTTGAAATTTAATAAAGGAAACGATAACTATGATATATCTAACGAAAAAACATCTATTCTAATAGTTAGTTATGCAGTTTTTAAGGATTTTCACAGAATCTTCCTAAGTGATTATTCTATTTTTACAGATGTGAAGTAGTTCACACTTATAAGTCACCCGAGTCCTTATGATTAGAATTAATATTAAAAGGAGGAAACAATAAATGAATAAAATTAAATTACATTTAGTTACTATAATTCTCATACTAGCGGTATTTCTAGTCGGTTGTAGTGCTGGTTCAAACCAGGACTCTGAATCAAACGAAAGTAAAAAAGAGAATAATCCTTCGACAGAGGCAACAGAGGATAAATCATCAGAGGGTCCAAGTAATCAATATTATTTCACTGCTAATGAGGGAGGAAGCATCTCGAAAATCGATGCAGCCTCTAATGAGGTAGTGGATCAGATTGCCGCCGAAGGAGCCGTTCATAATGTTCAGGTTTCCTCAAATGGAGAAATCCTTGGTGCAACCGTTGTTCCGGAAATGAATCATGGTGGTGGTTCGATGGAAATGAACGGACTGACATTGTTCTATGACACGAATTCGAATGAACTGTTAAAAAAGGTTGAAGTGGGTAATCATCCAGCACATATCGTATTTACAGAGGATGGGAAATATGCCTTGGTCACAAATAATGAAGATAATAATGTTTCTGTTATCGATACAGAAAGCTTTAGAGTAATTCAAACCATTAATACAGGAAATGGACCACATGGTTTTAGAATTTCTGCGGATAGTCAAAAGGCCTATATTGCCAATATGGGTGAAGATACTGTTAGTGTACTGGATCTAAAAACAATGAAGGAAGAAAAGAAAATAACCGTTGGTTCTACTCCAGTTACTACAGGCATAACTTCAGATGGTAAAACACTAGTTGTAACGCTTAATGAGGAAAATATGCTTGCTATAGTTGACCTTGAGACAGAAAAGGTAGTGAAGGTGCCAGTCGGTAATGGACCTGCTCAAGTATATATTGATTCTACTAATCATTTTGCCTTTGTAGCGAATCAGGGCACTAAAGACGCACCATCCCATTCAGTTTCAGTTGTTGAGCTTGCTTCGAAAAAGGTAACCTCCACAATTGAAACAGGAAAAGGTTCACATGGAGTGGTGACAAGTTCTGATAACAAAAGGTTATATGTAACAAACATGTTTGAGAATACAGTATCTGTGATTGATAATGCACAAATGAAAGTAATTGATACAATCGAAGTTGGGGAAATACCAAATGGGATTACCATTATGAAAAATAATAAATAATTAGAATCTCCATAAAATCTCCTTTTTTTCTCAGTATGATAAAGAAAATAATAAGGAGTGATATTCTTGGAATGGTTAAAATATTTACTTATATTGGTATGTCCGTTGATGATGATATTCTGTATGAAAGGACATGGACACGGTCATAAGCATCAGAATCATGAATCGCATTGTTCAAAGGGAATGGATACGAAAATATCCAATTTAGAGATTGAGAATGCTAAGCTGAGACAAGAAATAGAAGCACTTGCATCAATGGTGAAAAAAGGTTCATAAAACAAAAAATCCGTTGCCTAATAGGAAGGCAGCGGTTTTTGTTTAATAAGATACGGTGTAATTAAGAAAAATCTATAAAATCTATTTAATTCTGCATAAAATCTCGATATTAATGATGTAAGTTATTGTTAAACTTATTTTTTGAAAAATGTACAGAGGTGAACGAATTGTATGGGAACTATACAGCCATTGGATAGAATAGCCATTGAATTGGGCCCATTCACCATATACTGGTACGGGATTATTATTGGAATGGGAATATTAGTAGGTTGGCTGCTAGCGACAAAGGAGTCAAAGAAATTAGGTCTTCCTCAGGATATTATTTCTGATATGTTACTTTGGGCTATCCCCATTTCAATTATTAGTGCTAGAACATATTATGTCATTTTTGAGTGGGATTATTATTCTCAATATCCAGGAGAAATTATTGCAATCTGGGAAGGCGGAATTGCCATACATGGTGCATTAATTGGAGCAACCCTAACAGCAGTAATATTTGCAAAAAGGAGGGGGATATCGTTTTGGAAGCTGGCTGATATTGTGGCACCAAGTATTATTCTTGGACAAGCGATTGGCCGTTGGGGAAACTTCATGAATCAGGAAGCTCATGGAACGGAGGTCACAAGATCCTTTTTAGAAAATCTAAATCTACCAAAGTTTATTATCAATGAAATGTATATAGATGGAGCTTATTACCACCCTACATTCTTATATGAATCACTTTGGAATATAGCAGGGTTTGTTATTTTGATTATTCTACGAAAATTCCAGCCAAAACGGGGAGAATTATTTCTTTTATATGTAATCTGGTATTCTATCGGAAGATTCTTTGTAGAAGGGTTAAGAACGGATAGTTTAATGCTGACAGATTCGTTGAGAATAGCGCAAGTTATATCACTAGTATTAATTGGTGTTTCAATTTTTCTAATTTGGTTTAGACGTTCAAAAGACTACGCAAAGTATCGATATGCAGAAGGTTAATTGAATAGTATTTTCTTAGCTTATTATTATTTATGATTCTAGGGAGTGAATGTAATGGAATGGTTATTGACGCTAATCTGCCCTCTTATGATGATTTTTATGATGTTTGGCATGAGGGGACATGGACATAAGGATTCAAATGCATCAAAAGGTATGGATTCGAAGGTTTCCAATTTGGAGCTAGAAAATAAAAAACTAAGAAATGAATTAGATACTCTGTCAGCTTTGGTAAAAAAAGAATCGTAAAATCAAAAGCCATTTCCTTTAGTTTGGTAATGGCTTTTAACTTTTGAAATGTAATTTCTCCCATCTGCATAACTTTTCCCTATTCGAGTTTTAAAATAAATAGTAATATTAACAAAATTAGGCGCTAATGAAATCAAAGGAGTCATAAAAATGTATCAATTTCTTAGCCAAATGAGCAATTTCCTAAGTCAGCCATTCTTAAATATGGTCAGCAGAGTGGATGGGATACCAATTTTATTTGCCTTATTGCTAGGCGTTATTGGAGCATTGGCACCTTGCCAATTCACGGGAAATTTAGGTGCCTTTATGGTATATGGAAATAAGTCGGTCCAGAAACAAATGGCGTGGACTGAAATATTATTTTTCATACTAGGAAAAATCGTTGTTTTTTCTTTATTGGGTATTATTGTTTGGATAGTAGGAAGTGAAGTAAAGTCTGTTCTAACACAATATTTTCCGTGGATTAGAAAAATTGTAGGACCAATATTAGTCATCATTGGCCTTTTTATGTTGAATGTCATCAAATTCTATAAATCAATCTCCTTTGGAAGCATACCAGAAAAGCTTTTTAAAAAAGGAAATTTAGGTGCATTTCTTATGGGTGTAAGTTTTACACTAGGATTCTGTCCTACCATGTTTGTTTTGTTTTTCATTACCCTTATGCCAATTTCTTTGTCTGTTTCCTATGGAGCGGTTCTTCCGGCAGTTTTTGCAATCGGGACGTCTTTACCTTTACTGATAGCCATTAGTCTTATTTGGTATTTCGAACTTAACGGAAAGTTGATGAAAAAGAAGGGGAGAAAGACTGGGGCTATCGTTCAAAAAATAGCCGGATTGATTATGGTTATTCTAGGAATTTTAGACACAATCACTTACTGGGGTATTTGAAGAGTTTGTGTTTTTGGTAAATATATAGGATTATAAGAAGTTAAAGGGGATCATGCATAGAATATCTCATATTAAGTGTTATGCCACGTCATGAACAAACGAATTAAAATAATTGTGAGGTGCCGTTGTGTGTATTTCTAATAATTTCATTGAACAACAGGCCTATCGGATTAGTGAGGAGATACGAAAAAACTCAGTATATAGAGTGGTAGGAGTAGATGCTTCGGGAGTAAGTGACTTAAGCGTTAATCAACAAAATGATCATTGGAATGGGAAGGATTTAATTACTAAAGTCATTCTTGAGGATAAGGACGGCAGACTTTATTATGTAAAGCCTGATGATAATGGGTTAATGTTTTCAAAAGGAGAAATTACTTATAAAGAATATGGTAAAAGACAAAAGAAAGAGGATTTAAAGGGAATTAGTTATTTTTTTGTGAGCATTGGTTTTATCTTTATCTTGATGATTACATTGCTCAAATTTTTATCCTAACTACTATGTTGTCAACAACGGATTAATTTTCCCCAATTTCAACGGCTGAATAATCCCCATTATCATCACTTTACTCCTAATGGTTGAATCCCAGCTTTTTGTTTTTCCCTTAATCGATAAGATTCTCCTTTCATATTAAAAGTAGTGGAGTGATGAAGCAGCCGATCTAAAACAGCGGTTGCCAGAACATCATCTCCAAAGATTTTCCCCCACTCTAAGTAAGATTTGTTTGATGTAATAATAATAGAGCCTTCCTCATATCTCTTCGAGATGATTTGGAAGAGGAGGTTTGCACTTAATTCATCGAAGGGGAAGTATCCCATCTCATCCAAAATTAGTACGTTGGATTTTGATAATTTATTGACTAATCTATTTATGGTTCCTCTTTCTTCGGCTCGTTTACACATAGTAATAAAATCATCACATCGCGTATAGTATGCTGTGTATCCCTGGTTCAGAGCTTCTAGAGCTAATCCAATCGCAATATGAGTTTTTCCTACTCCCGGTGGACCCAGGAGTAGAATATTATCCCCATTATTAATAAATCTACAAGTCATTATCTCTTTAATTCTCTTTTCACTAACACTAGTTTGGAAGGAAAAGTCAAAGTCCTCAATTCTCTTGTGATAAGGTAATTTGGCTTTATTAATTCGCCTTTCTAAAGCATTGCTTTCTAATAGATGAATTTCTTGTTTTAAAATAGTGTCTAGAAACTCAGAATATGGTACATTATCTTTAGAGGCATCTTCTAATATTGCTTCAATTTGTTGAGCAGTAATAGTAAAGCCTACTTGGAGTAAACGTTCAGTTAAGAGCTCGTTATTCAATTGTTTTCACCTGCTTTTGACTGTTCTTCATAAACTTGAAGGGAACGATGTTCCACTTTAGGTGCTAGGAGAGGATTGTGACTGGTCGCCAAACCGTTTGTAGTCACGATTTTCTCCTTTTTTTCTTTTTCTCTATAATGATCCATTTGTGTTAATGATTTCGCTTTTCCGGTAATAAGAGGATAGGAAGCTATACATTCTAAATCACTATATATCTCGATATGGTGATTTAAAGTTTGCTTTATCTTTACTCTTTGTCCCTTAAACCTCATTGGAACTGAATATTGCTTCTCATCGTAATCTATTAACCCTTGTAAACTGACCGTTGTCTCAGTCCACTTATTTATTGGGAAGATTGGGCGTTCGTTCCAATTTAGAAGATGCTCTTGTTCAGTATGGAACCTTTCAAATGGAGCTTCTTTAGTTGTCTGATTGGGCTTCTTATTAGCCACAGTATCTAACCAAATCTGTAAGCTTTCATTCATTTTTACTAATGAAGGTTCTAGTTTCCTCTGCATAAAATTCTTCTTTAAATAGCCAACTGCACTTTCAACCTTACCTTTTGTTTGTGGCCTAGCTGGCTTACAAGCTTTTGGAACAATTCCATAATAGGCTAGAAATTCCTCGAACTTCCTGTTAAATCGGATCTCTGCAGGAGAGTGTTTTGTAACCACTGTTTTCATGTTGTCATATAGTATTTGCTTGGGCACACCATTGAAATAAGCAAAAGCGTTCATATGGCACTTCATAAGTTGTTCTAAGTCCATACTCGTTGTGATCTCCATATATTTCATACGTGAAAATCCAAGTACCATGACAAAGACATAAAGCTTCTGTAATTTATCGTCAATGGTGCGTTCTCCTAGCTCACCCCAATCCATTTGTGCTTGAACACCTGGAGGTGTCTCAAACCGTATACTAGATTGTTTATTTGGTTTATGTCTGTATTCCCTAATAAAGTCTCTAAGAATGGTCATTTTTCCTTCATAGCCCATAGACGTAATCTCTTCAAGAAGTACCACACAGTTTGTAGTACCTTCCTTTAACCTTTGGAGTAAATAATCCTCGTAATCTTCTAATTTTCCTTTTGTATCTTTTCGCTTTCGTTTTTGATATTCAGGCAAGGTGGACTGGTTTATGTATTTTCGAATAGTCTTACGATCAAAGCCTGTCTCTTCAGAGATTGCGCTAATTGTCCATCCTTTTTGGTAAAGTTCTTTAATCATAAAAAATTCCCCTATCTCAATCATCTAATGTCTCTCCACTCAAAAAAGTTATAGTATCGAGACAATTATCCGTTATTTTTGGGGAATTTTTAACCGTTTATATTGGGGATTTTATCACCGTTGTTAACAATGTTAAATAATAAGGATAACTGTCATCAAAAATTAATGTTTTGGTATAGAAAAAAGAAGAGGACAACTCGCAAGAAGTTAAGTGAGCATAACCTCTTCTTTTTTTACGTAAAAAGTGATTCTCTCGAGATATTCTCTACTGTTGTTTCCTAAAGGGAATGAGCTAGTAAGTTTTAGGGAAATAGAATCATTTTTTGAAGCTGGTCGCATTATTGATCAGCCTTTTTTCTTTGGTTGAGTTAAGGAAAAACTGAAATCATTAAAATTATACTAAATGAAACAGGAATAAAATTATTTTGTAATAAAATTGAAATGAAAAACGCTAAATTTCTCGATATTTAAACACTATTCTAATAAAGTAAAAAGTTAATAGAGAAGCTATATCAATCTCAAATAAAATAATAATCTACATAGTATATTAGGAGGATTCATATTTTGAACAGCAAGAAAAAGTTTTTTTCTATTGTAGCAAGTTTTTCAATGGCATCGTTCATGTTTGGGGCCGGTATAACGGAAGCAGCTTCCTACACAGTACAAAAAGGGGACTCTTTGTGGTCTATCTCGCAAAAGTATGGTACATCAGTTGAGGACATAAAAAATGCAAATAATTTAACTAATACTATTATTTATCCGAATCAAGTGCTTGAAGTGGCTTCCATTTCACCAATTACTTCTGGCACAAAAACTTCAACCTCATACACGATCAAAGCTGGTGATACGTTGTTTTCAATTTCTCGGCAATTTAACGTAACGGTTGCTGATCTAATGGCCTGGAACAACTTAAATACAGGATTAATTTATGCAGGCAGCACATTGAATGTTAGTGGTGCACCTGTTTCTAATAGTAGTAATTCTTCTCCTATTATAACTAATGTAGCACCAACAACTTATGCTGGTTATGATGTGAATAAAGTAATTAGTATTGCCAAAGGTTTAATTGGTACACCGTATACATGGGGCGGTACCACGCCTGCAGGATTTGATTGCAGCGGCTTTGTTTCCTATGTATATAAACAAGCAGGTATGAATATCGTTCGTCTAGATGCAGTAGGTTTTTATAATCGTTCCAAGAATGTAAACAGTCCTCAAGCGGGTGATCTCATATTCTTTGAAAATACCTATAAATCTGGTGTTTCTGATGTAGGGATTTACTTAGGAAACAATCAATTTATCTCTGCATCAGACAATGGTGTCTCAATTAAAAGCTTAGATAATTCCTATTGGAAGTCACATTTTAATAGCATTAAAAGAGTATTTTAATTAAGATTGTCAGAATGGAATCTATTAATAAATTCAAATAAAAATAGCCAGCAGTAGTTTTAAAATCTTCTTGTAGCTTAGCTTCTGAAACGTATTTATTAATACATAAGAGACCTTGGATAAAATCCAAGGTTTTTTGATTTAAGTAGATGTGCAAGACTTATTAAGTCTTGCGACCTTTAATGTGGAAGAAGAAAATGGTGAAGTTGGTATTGTCTAAAAAAAATTTACCTTCAAACCTGTTAAATGGGTAATTCCAGGTACCTCAGTAGCTATTCTAGCCTTTGGACTAGTTTGGTTTATTGAGAGAGCTTTTTAACTAGACCAAGGGGACGGGTTCCTCGGTTCCATTCACCTATGAACACTGGGAGAACCAGGGGGACGGGTTCCTCAATCCTTCATTCACTTATGAACACTTGGACGAAACCTTTTCCCGAAGTTCCTGCCATTTGTTTATCAATTTTATTGGCACAAAAGAACCCAATCGATTTTGTTAGGTGAAGGTAGATTAGGTGTGTAAACTTCGGACAAGGGAGAGCAGAAAAAAGCAAGATTTAGTCTGAAGCCGAGTCATCTTCGGACAAGAAAGAGCAAAAAAGCAAGATTTAGTCTGAAGCCGAGTCATCTTCGGACAAGAAAGAGCAAAAAAACAAGATTGGGTTCGAAGTCGAGTGAACTTCGGACAAGAAAGAGCAAAAAAAGCAAGATTGAGTCCGAAGTCGAGTGAACTTCGGACAAGAAAGAGCAAAAAAAACAAGATTGGGTTCGAAGTCGAGTGAACTTCGGACAAGAAAGAGCAAAAAAAGCAAGATTGAGTCCGAAGT
>NZ_JBHZRC010000005.1:109708-142158 GCF_043641075.1 Niallia oryzisoli
CGAGTGAACTTCGGACAAGAAAGAGCAAAAAAAGCAAGATTGAGTCCGAAGTCGAGTGAACTTCGGACAGGAAAGAGCAGGAAAAGCGAGATTGAGTCCGAAGTCGAGTGAGCTTCGGACAAGAAAGAGTAGAAAAAGCAAGATTGAGTCCGAAGTTGAGTAGTTCAAAGCGTAGGAGAACCAAGGGGACGGTCCCTCGGCCCACATTCACTTATGGACACTGGGACAAAACCTTTTCCTGAAGCTCCTGCCAGAAGAACCCAATCAATTAGATAGAGGGTCCTTTTGTGTGAAACGAAAAATTATGAAAATATTTAGATGATTCTCGATAGATACATATCCTATATGGATGAATAAGATTGTGTTCCGGAGAGAACCAATGAATACACCCCCCATGGTCTACCCCGTGGCCTCCCCCCATGGCTTCAAACTCTTATGACTAAATAATCTCCTGATGTCATGTGGACAACATCTGCTTTCAGTGCTTTTGCAAGATCTGCTGTCATTGTCTTTTGCTCTTCTTCATCTTTGGCCAATAAGGACAATTGCTTTCCACCTATTATTCGGTTTTTATCCAATGTTACAAGTGCGAGAATATCATAATTAGGTTTTGCGCTAGATTCACGTCCCAGTTTTATTTCCTCCCAACCATATTCACATTCATAACAGCCTGGCTTTTTTTACTGCTTTCAAGAAGCGGCGTTTTCTTCACTGCTTCAATTAATTTTTCTTTATCATTAATAATAGGAACTAAAGCGATTACTACTCGACCATTTTCAAAATCTCTACGAGTAAAGTGATGCCTTTTAACCCCCAACGTCCTTGTTGCTTCGAATAGGGCCGCCTGTCTTTGTCCAAAATTCTCTAATGTAACCCGAAAGTGATCTTCTTTGGGAATGATAACCACAGCTATGCCCTCGTCTTGAAACAGTTTTGATGCATTCTCAGATCCAAGGAGGTTGGATACATAAATTCCATCTACAAATAGTTCATCATTTTTTATTTCAATTCGTGCTTCCTTTACTTCTGCAATATCGCCTATCGTTTTTCCCTTTGAAAAGCGTTTTAATATATAGAGAAGTATGAAACCGACAACACAGCCTGAGATTATGTTGATCCAATGTGACTTACTATCGACAAGCTGCATCGTAATAGCTGTTCCTAAAGCTACAAGCAGAGAAAAATAATTTCTAGATTCAAAGGTTTTGGAAATTCCATCGATATAGGCGTCCCCTCGATAGGCATATTCAGTATTTTCCAGGTCCTTTAAACTTTCTCTTTCTGATTTTCTTACATCCCTAAATTGTTGTATGGCTAAGGTTAAAAAGGTAACAGCTACGAAATTTTTAGTCATTAAGGCGGGAATGGCAATTGCCCCTAATGATGCAGCAACAAAGCCGGTTACCAAATGGATCATATACCCATTAGGATAGCTTGGGTACTGTCTGAAATCTTCTTTTATCGTTAAAATACGCGCTATTGTACCAACAACGATTGAAGTAACAATTAAAATAATTTGTTCTTTTGGTATTACTCCGCCCATTAAAATCCCCCATTCTTTATTCGTAGTATTTGGAAAGAGAGGCGTAATAATTAAGTGTTTGATCGGTACATTTTGGTAATTAGATTAGCATTTGGTTTCCTTATTAGTACCAAACGATAAATTCTATTTAAATATTCAAACAATTGTTTGACCATTAAACCCGTTATTGTATATACTAATAATCAAATGAACGTTTGAGTAAGGAGGATAATCCTTTGAAGGAAGAGGAGCTTTTTAAGCAAATAGATGTATGTGAAGTGACCTGCGTGGATGAGGATAAGGTAAATCGGGTAAAACGTTCAATTTCACAGCGGGATACTTTGTCTGCAGCTCAAATATTTAAAGCGTTGTCGGATGACACTAGAATTAAGATTGCTTATGCCTTATGTGAGGAAGCGGAGTTGTGTGTATGTGATGTAGCGAATATTGTGGGCAGTACTACAGCTACTGCTTCGCATCATTTACGACTTCTTCGTAATTTAGGCCTAGCTAAGTATCGTAAGGAAGGTAAATTAGTTTTTTATTCATTAGATGATGATCATGTAAAACAATTGATACAAATCGCCTTTGCACATCAAAAGGAGTTGAGGGACGCATGAGTAATGCTGGGTTAGAGAAATCAGAGGAAAAAACCGTTTACCGGGTGCAGGGATTCACCTGAGCTGGCTGCGCGACAAAGTTCGAAAAGAACGTAAAACACCTGGATGGTGTTTCTGACGCAAGTGTAAACTTTGGTGCTTCAAAACTTACGGTATATGGTGAAACAACCATTGAGGAATTAGAAAAAGCAGGTGCTTTTGAAAATATAAAGACCATTCCTGAAAAGCAAAAATTTGAAGAGAAGAAAGAACCGTTTTTACAAAAACATTCAACCGTTATCGCTTCACTTGTTTTCTTGCTCATTGGGTGGATTGCTGCAGAAATGAATGGGGAAGAGAGTGTTCCATCCATTTTAGCGTATGCTGCTTCTATTTTAGTCGGAGGTTATCGACTTTTTAAAACGGGTTTAAAGAATTTAATTAGTTTACAGTTTGATATGAGAACATTGATGACGATTGCCGTCATTGGTGCAGCTATTATCGGTGAATGGGGCGAGGGTGCAACAGTCGTGATCCTGTTTGCGATAAGTGAAGCTCTTGAGACTTACTCGATGGATAAAGCTCGACAATCCATTCGGTCATTAATGGATATTGCTCCAAAGGAAGCCTTAATACGTAGGGGTAATAAGGAATTTACCGTTGATGTAGACGATATTCAAATCGACGACATTATGATTGTGAAACCAGGGCAAAAAATTGCTATGGATGGCATGGTAGTAAAAGGCTTATCAGCTGTTAATCAAGCGGCCATTACTGGTGAATCTGTCCCTGTTTCAAAAACGATTGATGATGAAGTGTTTGCCGGAACATTGAATGAAGAAGGATTACTTGAAGTGAAAGTAACGAAGCATGTAGATGATACGACGATAGCAAAGATTATTCATTTAGTAGAGGAGGCTCAAGCGGAAAGAGCACCTTCTCAGGCGTTTGTTGATCGATTTGCAAAATACTATACGCCGATCATCATGCTTATTGCCTTGGGTGTAGCTGTAATTCCACCGCTATTCCTTGGTGCAGAGTGGGATAAATGGATTTATCAGGGCTTAGCGGCTCTCGTGGTTGGTTGTCCTTGTGCATTGGTCATTTCCACGCCTGTGTCGATTGTAACGGCAATCGGTAACGCAGCAAGGAATGGTGTTCTGATCAAGGGCGGAATTCATTTAGAGGAAATGGGAGCAATCAAGGCAATTGCCTTTGATAAAACCGGTACCTTAACAAAAGGAATTCCAGTTGTAACAGATTACCTTCCGCAGCCAAATACAGATTCAAATGACTTATTAAAAATTGTTGCTGCATTGGAAAATGGGTCTCAGCATCCATTAGCTTCAGCGATTATGAAGAAAGCTGAGGATGAAAATTTACCTTATCAAAGTGTAACAATAGAGGAGTTCTCTTCTATAACAGGTAAAGGAATTAAAGGAAGAGTTACGGGTAAAACGTATTATGTGGGTAGTCCGAATTTGTTTGAGGAGATCCTAACAGATGGAATTCCAAACAGCCTAAAAGAAAAAATTTCCGAACTGCAAAATCAAGGTAAAACGGTTATGGTGGCGGGAACATCTACCGAAGTTTTAGGGTTACTTGCTGTTGCTGATGAGTTAAGAGAAAACAGTAAGGATGTTATTCAAAAACTTCACTCATTAGGAATTCAAAAAACCATTATGTTAACAGGAGATAACGCAGGAACGGCAAATGCGATTGGAAATCAGGTAGGCGTTTCTGATTTGCAAGCTGAATTGCTACCACAGGATAAATTAACTTTCATTAAGGATCTTAGAAGTAAATATGACCGTGTTGCAATGGTCGGTGACGGTGTAAATGATGCGCCTGCATTAGCTGCTTCTACTGTTGGGGTTGCCATGGGAGGAGCTGGAACGGATACAGCACTTGAAACGGCAGACATCGCCTTAATGGCAGATGATCTCGGTAAACTTCCATTTACGGTGAGGCTGAGCAGGAAAGCTTTGTTTATCATTAAACAAAATATCACGTTTTCTTTAGGAATTAAGCTCGTGGCATTGTTACTAGTGATACCTGGCTGGTTGACTCTTTGGATTGCAATTTTTGCAGATATGGGTGCTACGTTAATTGTCACACTTAATGGCCTGCGACTTTTAAAGGTAAAAGACAAGTAATTAAAAGGCTTCCCACACGACTTGGGAAGCCATATTTGTTCGATTTACAAAACTAGTAAACCTACTTGTATAACTAAATTAACTGCATATCAGTAATGCAAGTGTTGTCACCCTCAAACGTAGATATCTCTGACTCAACTGTTTTGCCACCCTGCTTTATCGTTACCTTATAACTTTTGTCTCGTGGCAGCCATAAATCGATAAATCCGTTCGATTGAGCTGTCATCGTTTCGTCTAGAATCACGTTACCCTCTTTGTCCTCAATGTAAACATCAAATTCTTTGTTCGCCATTTCACCTTGACAACCTGTCAAGCTATGGAATTGTCAAGGATGGGTTTCATTGATGTACGGAGCGATAGAAACAAAAAAGTCTTCTTTTGATAAGTCATACACTTCCTGACTCCCATCACCTTTTGTCACTTGTAGTTCATGCGATGTGATGGAAGCAGATTGATCACTTATCTTACCCGTGCTAAAATCATTGATCAATTCCTTAATATTGGCGGTCTCCTTTTCTGTTACAGTTTTTTCATCCTTTGACCCGCAAGCTGCCAAAAGAGCGATAACGATTATTAAAAAAACTGTAAAGATCGTTTTTTTCATCTACTATTCACCCCTTTGTCTCTCAGAATTCCTAATTTTTCTTCATGGATTGCAAATTAACTTTGGATACAATCACGACACAACAAATTAGAATTTGCTCTCTATTTTATCCTACAAAAAAAGTATGCAGAATTTTTGCAGAAAAGCAGTTTAGCTGATTTACTCTCTTATTTGTTATAAAAGAATTAGCCTTTTGTTTAAAGGTGAACATAAAGTATTGGAAATCTCATTTCAACAGGGTCCTTTTTATCCTTTTAGAAATTTTGAGAAAGTCTTCATATTTTATTCATTAATTAGTTTTATACTAAAGTAGATAGTGAAATTTACACTATGATTAATCTAAATGATAGAAGGAGTATTTATGTATAGTGAAGCTTAAAAGCATTTCTCTCAAGCTTGGATTATGGTTTAGTACAATTTTTATTGCGTTACTTTTAATTTTGGGATTTATTTTATATGGGATATTCACCAATTTTTTGACGGACTTTATTGAACAGGATTTAGTAGCGAGAGGAAATAACCATGCGAGGAATTTAGAGGGACAATTTACTAAGGAAGCTATTGAACATGCTATTGGAATGGAACGAGGTGTGTCCACTAGAATTCTTATAACGGATTCTAATCATCAAATTCTGGGTTCTTCAATAGAACCTAATGAGGATATGATGGAACAGATTAACATTAAAAAATCATTTCATGAAGGGCAGATTTTAGAAAATGATTGGCAGGATCATGAATATATTGTTTCCGTTTCTCCTGTAGGTAATGATTCTGGTTATGTGTATATGTACTATCCCTCTTCTAAATTAAAGGATATGACTTTCGTTATGAGCCTGTTAAGTCTTATCACTAGTTTAGGCATTATGTTCGTTGCATTTGGTCTCATCGGAATTTTATCACGGTTATTTACTAAGCCTCTCCTTTCAATGAAAAATGCCACCATACAAATGGCTCAAGGTCAGTATAAACAAAAAATACCAGTTAAGGGGAACGACGAGATTGCCCAACTTGGAAATTCAATCCAAGCCCTTGGTGAACAGCTTCAGTATTATGAAACAACCAGAAATGAATTTTTGGCTGCTGTGTCTCATGAAATTCGAACACCATTAACCTATATAAAGGGTTATAGTGATGTATTAAGTAAAGGAATTATAGATAGTAGAGAAGAACAGGAAGAATACTTGAAAATTATTACTAAAGAGGTGAATCGGCTTTCCTTTTTAGTGAATGATCTATTTGAAATGAGCAAGCTTCAGGTGGGCAAATTTGAATTAACTAAAGAACCGGCGAAGATGAATGACATTATTAAAAAGATTATCACCAATCTTAAACCTGCTGCGGATAGGAAAGAGCTGGAACTAAAGGGTGAATACAAAGCTGATGTACTTTTCCCTGTTGATGTACGAAGAATGGAACAAGCACTTTATAATCTGATTGAAAACGCGATTAAGTATAGTGATAAAGGAAAGGTTACAGTCATATCTTTCTTACAAAACGAGTTTTTGGTAATAGAAATAAAAGATACCGGTATAGGAATTCCTGAGAAGGATTTAACAAAAATCTGGGAACGGTTTTATCGTGTTGACCAATCTCGAACACGAAAAACTGGAGGTACTGGTCTTGGTTTGTATGTTGCAAAGCAAATTATTGAGTCACACGGCGGTTATATTACCGTGAAAAGTAAAGAAAATGAAGGCTCTGTTTTTTCAATCTTTCTAAAGGCAAAGAGTGAAATATAATCTAGGAGAAAAGACATGATGAAAATCTTAGTTGTTGATGATGAATTTGAAATGCGGCAGCTATTGCGGATTTATTTACGACAGGACAATTATCAAGTAGATGAAGCGGACAATGGTCAAGAGGCATATGAAAAGGTTAAAAAGAATGATTATGATCTTATGATTTTAGATGTCATGATGCCGATTATGGATGGATGGCAGACAATTGAACAAGTAAGGAAAATATCAGAAATTCCTATTATTATGTTAACTGCCAAGGGCTCGATACAGGATAAAGTGACGGGCTTGTCTATAGGTGCTGATGATTATTTAGTCAAACCCTTTGATGAGGCAGAACTATTGGTTCGGGTTAAGGCATTATTGCGGAGGACAAAAGCGAATGAGAAAGCTGAAGTGGATGAGGTATTCAAATATGAAGGAATCATTTTGAATCTTACATCCAGGGAAGCAATATATGAGGATGAGCGGTTAAATCTTACACCAACTGAGTTTGAGCTTTTGGAGGCTTTAATAAAACACAAAGGCAAGGTTTTATCGAGAGAACAGCTTGTGGATTTGATTTGGGGAATTGAATTTACAGGTGACGATCGAACGGTTGATGTACATGTCAAGAATTTACGTGAAAAGCTTAAAGCGGCAGGGATTGGCAGTTCAATCATTCAAACGGTTTGGGGAATTGGATATAAAGTGGAATAAAGGTGAGATGATGAAACGATTATTGCCGATCATATTATTAACAATCTGCATAACAATGGGGATTCTATTCTTGGTATTTGTACTAAGGATGACTTGGTTTACACCTGGACCGATGGGAATGATGATGGGGCCGCATATGATGTATCATCATATGTCGTTCTGGTTTAGTCAAATGTTCTGGATATTGCTGATTATCATTGGTATCGCCTTGATTATATGCTTGGTTATCAGTAAAAAAGGGAAGAAATAATATAGAAAAAGTGGCTTTATATTCGTTTATAAGCTGAAAAAAGTGCAGTGAATCAAGAGATTCCTGTACTTTTTTTATTTATTATGGGTCTTCATATTTTCTTCATGATTGTCTCTTATAGTAAAAGTGGAAGGAACAATGGAAGAGGGGGTTAACAATGATATAACAAAGAAATAAAACCAAGCTTCATATTTTCTTAATTTTTTCAAGGTCAAAATGAAGATAACATAGAAGGAGGAAAAAATGATGATGGGAGCAGGATATTATGGGGGAATGGGAATGGGAGGAGGATTCTTTATGATGTTCATTGGAATGATTGTCATTGGCTTACTGTTGTATTTTGCGATAACCAAACAAAGCACTGGAAATGGACACATGGTGAATACACAGTCTATGCAACATTCAGAAGCACTTGAAATTGTAAAATTAAGACTAGCAAACGGCGAAATTACGGTAGAAGAGTTCGAGCAAATGAAGAAAAATTTGCTATAGGAAGTGGAAGTAACTTAAACTCTAATCCTAAAAAATGAGGAGTGTTTTATCATGAAAAAAACCATTATGATCGGTGCATTAGCTACGGCGCTTATTGCATCAGGTGGAACAGGTTTATATATGGCCTATGCAAAAGAATTGCCTACAAATCCCAATACACTTATGCAAGGGCAGGCCGTTGGTTATGGACAAATGAAAAAAATGATGGAAACAGGAAATATGGAAGATATGAAAAATTTCATGAATGAACAAGGTGTAGATTATGAAGAAATGCAAAAATTCATGGAAAATGGAAATATGAATTACGGACAAATGAAGTCGTATATGAGTAAAATGCATCCTGATCTAACTAATCAGGAACTAGAGGCAATGTATAAAGGTATGCATGGAACTGGGGGTGCATCTCAAAGCCGTAACTTTTAAATAATTATATGTGCTGGATTTTTCTGTCCAAGGAGGAAGTTTACTTATGTTTCTATTACTTATTTTGGCCATTGGTTTTTATCTCTATAAAACTGGAGATCTGCAGAAATTGACTAGCAATAGACAGAATCAATATCGTCATGATCTGAGCGCGGCAAGACGAGTGATTGATGTTAGATACGCATCAGGAAAAATCTCTGCTGAAGAATATATGAATCTTAAAAATATACTATAAAAGTTAGGAAATCAGAGAAACCAATATGGGGTTTAAAGAGAAATGAAAATGGGACCTAGTCGGTGTGCAGTTAGAGAGAACCTAGCGATGTTTAATAAAAATAGAAGTCGGCTAAAGTGCTGACTTCTATTTTTATTTATGATTTAATGCCGTGTATGTGTTTCAATATATGTTTCAAAAGCAGGATGAAATTCTTTTTGAAAATGATTTTCCGGGCATGATTTTATGACAATGGCTTTTAATGTTTCGGAATGCTTTGTTTCTAACACTTTATTACATTTAGGGCAATGGTCTATAAACATTTTTTTCAAAAAGTGCATCACTAGCCTCCTATTCCTTTAAATCCTATGTATATACTATGGATTATACTATAGGATTTTAAATTTTCAATAGGAAAAGAATCCTTTTCATTATCATATGTAAGATATAGTATGTGTGTGATGAAAAGGGTTTATAACATGAAACCTAAATAGTTGACACAATACCCATAAGGGTATAATATAAAAATCGTCAGTTTTAAGCCTTAGGAGGTAATACAGTTATACATGAAGATTATTATTTTATTAATAATTCTAGGTATTATTAATGAATTATTTAAGCGATATTTCCCTGTAGTTGGTGTACGTTATACATCTTTGAAGGACATTGAAGGGAATAGCATACAGGTTTTAGATATAAGAGACTATAACGAGTCTTATACAGAAGCTGTCAAAGGAGCAATCAATATACCGGTTGCTTATCTTAAACGAGGCTATCATGATATCCCTAATAAGAATGTACATTTAGTGACTTCAAGCCTAATTGAAAAAAATCTAGGAACACGTATTTTAAGGAGGAAGGGCTTTCGGATTGTTGGATATACAGTTGTTGATCATAAAAGAATGGTATTAAATGAAAAATTATTAGAAGGTCGATGTTAAGGAGGAGCAACATGGTTTACAATGATTCAGTTAAGAATAGAGTCAAACGCATTGAAGGACAGATAAGAGGAATTATAAGAATGATGGAAGAAAATAAGGATTGCAAGGCTGTCATCACACAGTTATCTGCAGCTAGGACGGCGATTGATCGTACGATTGGAGTCGTAGTAAGCTCTAACCTTATAGAATGTGTGCAAAAAGCGGAAGATCAAGGCGAACCAAGGATGGAAGATCTAGTAAAGGACGCGGTGAACTTACTAGTGAAAAGTCGGTAAAAAAGGTTGACACTTTAATAAATTTTATTTAATATTATACCCATAGTGGTATTGGTATTAATGAAGTTTATAAGAAAAAATAGATATTTTTTTACGGAAAAATATACCCATATAGGTATATGAAAAATAGGATGGAGGTCATCTTGTGACAGAAACAAAAAAGACAACAATTATTCTATTTAGTGGGGAATACGATAAAGCCATGGCTGCCTATATCATTGCAAATGGTGCAGCAGCCTATGATCATGAAGTAACGATTTTTCATACGTTTTGGGGCCTAAATGCCCTTCGTAGAGATGAAAATATTCAGGTGAAAAAAGGGTTCATGGAAAAAATGTTTGGGAAGATGATGCCTAGGGGTGCAGATAAAATGGGTCTCTCAAAAATGAACTTTGCAGGCTTCGGTCCTAAAATGATTAAAGACGTTATGAAAAAGCATAATGCAATGCCATTGCCACAGTTAATAGAGATGGCTCAAGAACAGGATGTGAAGCTGGTAGCCTGTACAATGACAATGGATTTACTAGGCCTGCAAAAGGAGGAGCTGCTTGATCATATCGAATACGCCGGGGTGGCTGCGTACTTAGCAGATGCACAAGAAGGAAACGTTAATCTATTTATTTAAATTAGGAGGGATTAGCTTTGGAATATCTCAATTATATTTTGTTAGCACTACTTCTATTTTTGATTATCCAACGCTTTGTTCCAGCAAAGGGTGTTCGAAATATATCAACGACAGACTTAAAAGGTGAATTAAAAAATAAAAACATGCAATTTGTAGATGTCCGAACACCTGGAGAGTATAAAGGAAAGCATATTAGAGAATTTAAAAATATCCCATTGCACCAGCTTGCCCAAAAAGCTGAGAAAGAACTATCTAAGGAAAAAGAGGTTATCGTGATCTGTCAAAGTGGAATGAGAAGTCAAAAGGCAAGTAAAACGTTAAAGAGGTTGGGATTTAAAAAAGTAACAAATGTAAAAGGCGGAATGAACACCTGGAGCTAATACAAACTTTAAGGAGGAAAATAGAATGAAAGAAATAACAGCAAAAAACGTTGAGACTTTATTAGGAAAAGGTGACGAATTAAATATTATTGATGTTCGGGAAGTGGATGAAGTAGCAACGGGGAAAATTCCTGGTGCTGTAAATATTCCATTGGGATTAGTTGAATTTCGTATGCATGAGCTAGATAAATCAAAGGAGTACATCATGGTATGTCGTTCTGGAGGCAGGAGTAGTCGTGCTTCACAGTTTCTTGAAAATCATGGATTTCGTGTCGTGAATATGACGGGCGGGATGCTGTCATGGGAAGGTAAAATGGATTAATTATCAGTTTAATACTAGATATTTATAGGAGGCTTCAAGATGGTACAGATTAAAGCAAATGAAATGGTAGATGCAAAAGGATTAGCGTGCCCTATGCCAATTGTCAAAACGAAAAAGGCGATGAAAGAATTAAAAGCCGGCCATGTTCTAGAGGTTCAGGCAACCGATAAAGGGTCAAAAGCTGACATGAAAGCATGGGCTGAAAGTACAGGACATCACTATTTAGGCACCCTTGAAGAAGGGGAAGTATTAAAGCATTACTTAAGAAAGTCATCGTCTAATGAAACAATGGAGAAAAAATATCAAAACGTAACTACAAATGAGGAACTGGAAAATAAATTAAAGGAAAATGAAAAAGTTGTTGTTATCGATGTAAGGGAAGAAGCGGAATATGCCTTTAACCATATTCCGGTTGCTATCTCTATTCCTCTAGGGGCATTAGAGGAACGTTTAAATGAATTAAACAAAGATGATGAAATATATGTTATCTGTCGTACAGGAAGCCGAAGTGATTTTGCTGCACAAAAGTTGATGGAACATGGTTTTATGAATGTCGTGAATGTCTTACCAGGTATGAGCCAATGGTCCGGTGAAACGACAAGTGACTATAAATAACTAAATAGGTATAAAATCAGATAAAAAAATTTTTAATCTCAAATATACCATAGGGGGTAAGTTGAATGTCTGTATCAGTAATAACTTCAAAAGAAGTAACGAATAAAATCTTCAATAAAGAAAAATTCTTTATTCTTGATGTGCGAAACGAAAGTGATTTTCAAGATTGGAAAATTGAAGGAGACAACTTAGAGTACTTAAACATACCTTATTTTGAATTACTTGATGGTGTTGAGGAAATCCTTGAGAAAATCCCTACAGATAAAGAGGTTTTAGTGGTTTGTGCGAAAGAAGGTTCATCGATCATGGTGGCAGAAATGCTTTCCGAAGCAGGCTTAACTGTGTCATATTTAAAGGGTGGCATGAAAGCATGGAGTGAGCATTTAGAGCCTGTTAAAGTAGATGATCTAAAAGATGGTGGTGCCATTTATCAGTTTGTAAGAATCGGGAAAGGCTGCCTATCCTATATGGTTGTTTCAAATGGGGAGGCTGCGCTTTTTGATGCCACTCGTATGACTGATATTTATCTTGATTTTGCTACCAGTATTGGAGCAAAAATAACACATGTATTTGATACACACCTTCATGCTGACCATATTTCTGGAGGACGACTAATTGCTGAGAAAACGAAAGCCACCTACTGGCTTCCTCCAAAGGATGCAACAGAAGTAACATTTGAATATCGACCATTAGAAGATAATCATAACGTAATGATTGGAAATACAACTATAAATATTCATGCATTGTATTCACCAGGTCACACAATTGGCTCGACTTCTTTTGTGGTAGATCGAAAGTTTTTATTATCAGGGGATATTTTATTTATTGATTCCATTGGAAGACCTGATTTAGCTGGTAAAGCAGAAGACTGGGTTGATGATTTAAGAGAAACTCTTTATAAGCGTTATAGAGAATTGTCTGAAGACCTCATTGTACTTCCCGCACATTTTATGATTATGGATGAATTAAATGAAGATGGAAGTGTTTCAGAGAAATTAGGTACACTGTTTGCTAAAAACCATGGTCTAAAAATCGAAGACGAAACTGAATTTAGAAAATTAGTAACGGAGAATTTACCACCGCAGCCGAATGCCTATCAACAAATACGTGAAACCAATATGGGTAAAATAAATCCTGACATTGAAGAACAACGTGAGATGGAAATTGGACCTAATCGCTGCGCAGTTCGCTAATTTTAAACTTAGGAGGAATAAAAAATGGAAGCAACAAAAGTATTAGATGCAACGGGATTAGCCTGTCCAATGCCAATTGTTAAAACAAAAAAGGCCATATCAGAGCTAGAATCAGGGCAAGTATTAGAAGTTCATACAACAGATAAAGGGGCAAAAAATGATCTTAGTGCCTGGGCAAAATCAGGTGGGCATGAGCTTCTAAAACATGCTGAAGAAAACAATGTGTTAAAATTTTGGATAAAAAAAGGATAGAAATATAGGGAGCCAAACCAGGTTCCCTTTTCTTAAAAAGAGGGATCATATGGATATAAGTTTTATTATCACGATCTTCCTAATTGGAATTATTGGGTCATTTATTTCTGGAATGTTAGGAATAGGCGGAGCTATTATAAATTATCCAATGCTATTATATATTCCTGCTGCACTTGGAGTAGCTTCATTTACTGCACATGAAGTTTCGGGAATTACAGCTATACAGGTATTCTTTGCAACAATGGGCGGAGTTTTTGCTTATCGTAAGGGAGGGTACCTAAATAAAACGCTCATTACTTATATGGGAATTAGCATTTTGATCGGAAGCTTAATTGGCGGATTAGGTTCTACCAATATGTCCGAAATCGGAATAAATATCGTCTATGGAATTTTAGCCTTACTTGCCGTTATCATGATGTTTATCCCTAAAAAGGGTATTGATGATATTCCGTTAAATCAGGTGAAGTTTAACAAGTGGCTTGCAGCACTACTTGCCTTTATCGTTGGGATTGGAGCGGGTATTGTAGGTGCTGGCGGAGCGTTTTTACTCGTACCGATTATGCTTACCGTATTAAAGATTCCAACGAGAATGACGATTGCCTCTTCTCTAGCCATTACCCTCATTTCATCAATTGGTGCAATCACGGGGAAGCTCTCGACTGGACAAGTAGAAATCCTTCCCTCTCTTATTATGGTTGTAGCGAGTTTGATTGCATCTCCACTAGGAGCAAATGCCGGTAAAAGAATGAACACGAAAGTACTGCAAGTTATTATGGGAATATTAATCTTGAGTATAGCAGTTAAGACATGGGTGGATATATTAGGGGTCTGAAAATGATTCGTATGCACAAACGATTACTATGTCTTTTTAATCAAGTACTAATAATAGGATCATCAGGATGGCTGCCAACGGCTTCAATAGTAATGATAACCATATGTGGTAAACAGACAACTGCAGGACCGGGTTCTGAAATGTAGCCGGTTTTAATACAGATTTGTTCAGGACATGTAGAGGATTGAATGCGGATCTTCTCGTCCTTTACTTCCACTACATTTGGATTGCATTCAATCTCTGGAAAATTGAAAGTTTCTGTTCCTTTGTGTCCTGTCAATGTGATGCGTTCTAATTCCTGATTTTTACTAGAAATAACGGCAACATATTCAATGCTCTCTGATTGGGCCTCAACCTTTGACTGTTGGTAGCTGAATACAGTCACGGGTATAAAGGAGATGAGGACAAGTACTATTGTAATGATGATATCCCAGGTTTTTATCATATGAAATGCTTTCTGCAATGTAGATACTCTCCTTACCTTAACAAGTAAGATTAGATTACTTTAAACATTTGAAGATTCTGTGCAGAAAGTTAAGATGGTAGAAGAAATATGCCCGGTTGGGGTTAAAAGTAAAGGTTAGTCTGTCAGAAGGCAGCCATTCTTTCGATAGCTTGAAGGGAATTAATGGGAGGTCTGTCAGAAGGCAGCTGTTCTTTTGACAGCTTGAAGGGAATTAATGGGAGGTCTGTTAGAAGGCAGCCATTCTTGCGACAGCTTGAACGGAATTAATGGGAAGTCTGTCAGAAGGCAGCCGTTCTTCTGACAGCGTGAGCGGAATTAATGGGAGGTCTGTCAGAAGGCAGCCATTTTTGCGACAGCTTGAACGGAATTATTAGGAAGTCTGTCAGAAGGCAGCCGTTCTTTCGACAGATTGAACGGAATTAATGGGAGGTTTGTCAGAAGGCAGCCATTCTTTCGACAGATTGAACGGAATTAATGGGAGGTTTGTCAGAAGGCAGCCATTCTTTCGACAGCGTGAGCGGAATTAATGGGAGGTCTGTCAGAAGGCAGCCATTCTTCTGACAGCTTGAATGGATTATGAAGGAGGTCTGTCAGAAGGCAGCCGTTCTTTCGACAGTTTGAACGGAATTAATGGGAAGTCTGTCAGAAGGCAGCCGTTCTTCTGACAGCTTGAATGGATTATGAAGGAAGTCTGTCAGAAGGCAGCCATTCTTCTGAAAGCTTGAATAATTTCCAAAAGACCTGTCAGAATAATCTATTGAACCAATAATCCCTGGCGATGTTTATAAGGTCTTTGGCGGGGTTACTTAAGTAGGTTCCTTTTTTATAGGATGTGCATATTTCCCAAACGGGTCTTTGCTCGATTGAAAAATAGGCGACGTTAGCGTTTGGCTTGGCATAGGTTATTGGAATCACGGAACAGCATATTCCTTCTGCAGCCATATGATATAAGTTGTGACAGCTCCTTGTTTCTAGCAATATATGTGGATGAAAATCCATGTCAGCTGTAAGGTTATCGTAAATCTCCCGGAGAGTGGAACCTTTCTGCATAATAGCAAATGAATCATTTTTAAAGCAATCTAAGCTGATTTCAGGAAGTGCATTACCTGGTTTTCCTCCCAAGTGGGCTAGGGGGTGTGTCCCCGGAACAGCTAGAATAATATCCTCCAAACAGATTTGAATATATTCATCACCTGATTTTTGAAAATCCTGTAGGGTTAAAAATCCAATATCTAGATTCCCCATTGAAATCTCATGCTGCTGTTGTTTGACGGATAATTCAATTGGCTCAATGGTGATATTGGGGTATTTTTTATAAAAAACCGGATAGATGGAGGCGAACATCTCTGAACCGCGTTCAGGAGCTAAACCAATTCTCATCCTACCTTTTTTTAACTCAAGTAAATCAGTTATCTGGTTGTAGGTGTCTTTTTTTAAAAGAACCATTTTTTTTGCATTTTCAATATAAATTTCTCCCGCTCGTGTCAGCTGCCAATTGGTTCTTGAACGGATAAATAGCTGCGTTCCCAGCTCCTTCTCTAATTTTAAGAGCTGCTGATTTAATGCCGATTGAGTGATAAAAAGTTTTTCTGCTGCTTTCGTAATATTATTTTCCTCAGCAATTTTAATCATATATTCTAACTGCTTAAGCTCCACTTCACATTCCCTCCTTACTCTTAATTTTTCTAAGAGAACTCTCAAAATAATCACTTTTACTAATTAGATAATAGAAGAATACAATGGTTTTAAAAATAGAACAAGTGTCTAGGAGGCGACTATGGGAAAAAGTTATATTAAATTGAATGGTATCGATAACGTTGCTATTACGGTAAATGCTATTCCTACTGGCACGATGATCATGGAAGATATTGTGGCAAATCAGGATATACCCCAAGGACACAAAATTGCATTATGTAATCTGGCAGAAGGTGAGGCGATTATTCGCTATGGCGTCACCTTAGGATATGCAACTCAACCGATCAAAAAAGGCGATTGGATTCATGATCATATGCTAAAGCTTCCTGTCCCTCCAGCCTTAGAAGATATACGATTTGGAACTAATTTGGTAAATGAGTTGCCTGAACCTCCAGTTAGAACCTTTATGGGCTATCCGAACAAAAATGGCGGCTATGCCGGAACTAGAAATATATTAGGGATTGTGACAACCGTTCAATGTGTAACAGGTATACTAAATAACGCTGTGAAAAAAATTAAACAAGAGCTGCTGCCAAAGTACCGAAACGTAGAGGGCGTTGTAGCGATAAACCACGCATATGGCTGCGGTGTAGCGATCAATGCCCCTGAAGCAAATATCCCCATTCGAATGCTCCAAAATATGGTCTAGCATCCGAATTTCGGGGGAGAGACAATGATCATCTCTTTAGGATGTGAAAAGCTAACATTAGACATGCTGCTGGATACGGAATACAACACCCCTGACAATGTCATAACGTTTCAAAATGAAATGGGTCATGATGCCATCATAGCCAAGATCATGAAAATGGCTGAAAACAAGCTGAGGATATTGAATGAAAGGGAACGCGTGGAACTGCCGCTTTCACAATTATGTATCGGCTTACAATGCGGTGGAAGCGATGCTTTCTCTGGGGTAACCGCAAATCCTTCTGCAGGATATGCTTCGGATATGCTGGTCAATGCGGGTGCAACTGTTATGTTTTCTGAAGTAACAGAGGTTCGTGATGGTGTCCATATTATCGGTGAACGCTGTGTAAATGAGGAAGTTGGGAAAAAATTAGCTGATGAGATGAAATGGTACGATCAATATTTGAATAATGGTCATGTTGACCGTTCAGCGAATCCGACTCCTGGTAATAAAAAGGGTGGTCTATCTAATATTGTTGAAAAAGCAATGGGCTCGATTGCTAAGTCTGGTACCTCTCCGATTGTAGAGGTTTTGTCACCAGGAGAAAGACCAACGAAAAAAGGGATGATCTTTGCGGCAACCCCGGCAAGTGACTTTGTCTGTGGTTCATGCCAATTATCTAGTGGAATTACGCTTCAAGTTTTTATGACAGGACGAGGAACTCCATACGGTTTACAAGCAGCACCGGTAATAAAAGTATGTTCCAGGAATGATATGAAACAAATGTGGCAGGATTTGATAGATGTGAATGCAGGACCCATTGCAACAGGTGAATCAACGATTGAGGAAATTGGCACGCTGCTATTTAACGAAATTATTGATGTTGCAAGTGGTCGTAAACAAACCCTTGCAGAAAAGTACGAAATCTATAATGATTTTACACTTTTCAATCCGGCTCCCATTACCTGATAATAAATCAATAGAATAATAGAGGGAGATTAACATGAAACCAAAAATAATCATCTATAAAAAAGTGGACAAGGAAGTAATCGATTTTATTCAACAGACATCTGAAGTGGTTTATTTTGAGAAGCTAGATGAAAATACTTATCCTACGTTTCTTCAAGAGTTAAAAAGTGCAAATGGAATAATCGGTTCAGGATTGAAGATAGATAAGGAATTACTCGACAAGGCTCCACAGTTGAAAATAGTGAGCAATATATCAGTAGGCTACGATAACCTTGACTTAGAGGCATTAGCTACTAGAGGAATTCTAGCAACCAATACTCCTGGAGTTTTGAATGAAACTGTTGCAGATACCATTATCGGTTTAATCCTAGCTGTAGCTAGACGAATCCCGGAATTAGACCACTGGGTAAAGGATGGACAATGGCAAACTAACCTTGAAGAACAGTGGTTTGGAGTGGATGTTCATCATAAAACCCTGGGGATAATTGGTATGGGAGGGATTGGTTCAGTCGTTGCTAAAAGGGCACGTTTTGGGTTTGATATGGAAATCCTATACCATAACCGTTCTAGGTATAAGGAAGCGGAAGATCAATATCATGCTGCCTATTGTTCTATGGAGGATCTGCTTCGGAAGTCAGATTTTGTCTGTCTTATGACCCCGCTCACACCTGAAACTGAAAAGCTGATGGGGAAAAGAGAATTTGAGCTTATGAAGAGGTCAGCAATCTTTATTAATGCATCTAGAGGAAAAACAGTGGATGAAGAGGCTTTAATTCATGCTTTAAAAACAGATGAGATTTTGGGGGCAGGATTGGATGTCTTTATCACTGAACCCATACCTAGTAACCATCCGCTTCTTTTGATGGAGAATGTAGTAACAACACCACATATCGGATCAGCAACCTATGAAACACGCTTAGAAATGGCCATGTTAGCTGCTGCTAATCTAGTATCTGGATTAAAAGGGGAAACTCCAGTTAACTTGATAGGACTAGGGAATTGAATTAGAGGAGTATAAACAATTAAAAAATATAACTCTATGATTAATAAATGATCATCATTGAGGAGAATGGCTGTGAGAAGTTATCTTATATTAGGAATGTGTGCATTATATTTAATCCAATACTTTACTGAATTACATTGGCTTCAATTAGTGGTGGTTGGACTCTCATTAGTGGCCTTTATGAGTAGCGCCTTTAAAGCAGACCGCTTTCCTCGCTATCTTGGCATCATCATGATGACAGCTGGTTTAGTTATTGAATGGGGGAAGGGAACCGGGATTGAGGGAATAAGCGACGGGATATTTTTAATACTTCCGTTGATTTGCCTTTTGACATTGGCGCCGCTCCTTTCGATTCCGCTTAGACTCGGGGGTTATTTTGGCTCGGTTGCCGTTTTACTGCGTAATTTGCTACATCAGCCTAGAAAGCTGTACGCGGGAATAACAGGCACACTGTTTTTGCTTTCCCCTATCTTAAATTTAGGCTCTGTCCGGATTATCCATGAATTTTTGGAAGAGATTAAGCTTCCATCGACCATGTCTGCTAAAAGCTATCTTGTCGGATTTACCACGGCAGTTTTATGGTCTCCTTATTTTGCATCTGTTTCACTTGTTCTCCATTATCTGGATATTTCCTATGATATTTATATTCTTTATGGATTTGGATTATCGATTTTGTCTTTAGTAGTGGGAAATATTTGTTTTGCCTTTTGGGAGAAACGACATACGATTTCGGAAGAGATGGCTCCTATCGTACCGATTGAAAAGAAGCATCGCAGACAGCTCATGGAATTGGTATTATTTGTTGTCATCCTTATGGGTTCCTGTTTACTCATTCAAATATCTACTCAATGGTCGATGATTGTGATTGTATGTTTAGTCTCCATTATTATACCTGTTTTATTTGGCGTCATAACAATGGATTGGAAACGTCTTGTCCCACCATTAACAGATTTTTGCTCCAGAACGGTACCGATGTTGAATAATGAAATCATGTTATTTATGAGTGCCGGCATGTTGGCCTTTGCCATGAAAGGAACTGCTGCTGCCAATAAAGTCAGCGACCTCCTTGTCGTTCTGGCAAACAAATCCTTTATTCTATTTGCCTTGGCAGTCATGTTAATCGTACTAGGCATTACGTATATTGGGGTTCACCAGATTGCAGCGGTTGGCGCCTTGGCCATGCAATTGAACGCAGCTGAGCTGGGAATAAGTAACATTGGTTTGGCCTTGCTTTTATTGCTGACATGGTCGATTTCTACTGCGCTTAGCCCTTTCTCCGGTTTAAACTTAATGGTTAGCCGATTTGCTAATATTTCAGGGGTTCAAACAGGATTGAGGGCAAACGGGGTTCATTTATCCATCTTTGCCATTATCGGAATTGTTATTATTTCATTTATCAGCTAGTGTTTCAAAATACCCTAAGATTAATGTACTTCGCAAAGTATAAAAGAGTCAGGGTTATTTGTTATAATAAAAGAAAAATTATGGAGGTTTTTGGACTTTGGACAATAAAATGGAAAAAACGATTATTGATACACTATGTGAAAAAATATCTCCATATTTAATTATTTTATTCGGCTCCATCGTTAACGGAAACAGACATAACCAAAGCGACATTGATATTGCATTTTTAAGCAATGAAACGAAATTTGATAAATACGAATTATTCATGATAGCACAGGAACTCGCATCAAAGTTAGGGCAGGATGTTGATCTTATTGACTTAAAGCAGGCTAGTACTGTATTTCAAGCCCAAATAGTCCAAACCGGAAAGATTATTTATTGTACAGATGATCAAAAAAAAGCAGAATTTCAAATGAAAGCTTTAAAGATGTATGCAAAACTTAATGAAGAACGTGCAGAAATAATAAAAAGAATTGATGAGAGTGGGTCCATATATGAAAAATGATGTTATTTTGAACAAAGTTAACATCATAGAACGCTGTATAAAACGAATCAATGAAGAATATGACAACAACCCAAAAAATTTAGAAAACTATACAAAGCAAGACTCAATCATTTTAAATATTCAAAGAGCTTGCGAAGCAAGTATTGATTTGGCAATGCACATAGTTGCTGAGAGGAAGCTCGGTTTACCACAAAATAGCCGTGATGCATTTACTTTACTTGAAGCCGAAGGGATTATTCCATCTTCTCTCTCGGGAAAAATGCAAGCTATGGTAGGATTCCGAAATATTGCTGTTCATGATTATCAAGAAATCAATTTAGTAATTTTGGAAAAAATCTTAGATGAGCACTTGGTTGATTACTATCAATTTACAAAAACGATTCTTTCTTACTAAAGATTTTCAACCATAAGGAAAAAGGAGCAGCTAAGATAGCAGCTCCTTTTTCCTTATGGTTGAATTAACTTTTTTTCTCTCTATTGCATTTTATATAAAATATAACCAGTAAATAACTGAAATAAATCCATAAACTTCTTAGGGTTTTTGTTCGTAAGGACTTCAATCCTTTGCAGGCGGTAGGCAAGGCTGTTTCGATGAATATGAAGCTCCTTGGAAATAGAATTGATGTCGCCATTGTTTTTTATATAACAAATAAGTGTCTCGATTAATTCCTGTCCTTTTGCGTTTTCATCCATCTGCTTGAAAAAGTCGCTCATTTCATTTAATGGAATGTCTTTATGTGCTAGATAGTCGATAAATTTTAACTCTTCATAATCGCAAATGGTAATAGGTAAATTCATTTTTGCTGCGATTTCGATCGCTCGTTTTGCTTCCTGAATAGACTTCGCGACATGGATATGACTATTACCAATTCCGATGATGGTATTTTCTTGAGATATGGCTGTTTCTAATCTTTTTAATAGGTCACTGCCGGTAGGAACGATAAATAATGTTCTATTTTGATTTAGCTTAAATACATATTCCTGGTCTTGCAGGTACGGTTCCTTCAGCATGCTACCTTTTACTAAAATAGCCTTTCTTGGAATTTTTACAAGGATCCCAATTGCTTCTCCGTTATTGATAAAAGCCTCGTCGTATTCTTCCACACGAAAAACCCATTGATACAAAAACTCTTCCTTCATTTGCTCTTTGACTCTGCGTTCTTTAAATAAGAGCTCCTGGTTAATTAACAGCTCTGCTGTTACACGAACTAATTCCGCAAATGGCTCTACTATACTAGGTTCGCCGCTTATCCCAATGACGCCAATAATTTTATTGTTAAAATGAATAGGGATATTGACACCGGGCTTTGAGAAGCCTTCAGAAGAGTATACGCATTCAATTGCTCCGCGTTCGATTGCTTTAATTGCTCCATGATGATAGGTTCCAATCCTATCATTTTCTCCACTACCAATAATTAATCCAACCTCGTCCATGATATTTACATTATAGGGAATAACCATCATAACCTTTTCAGCGATTTCTTGAGCAAGACTTTGACTTATCTTCATTTTTTGCTACCTCCAAGTCTTTAACGTTTAATCTATTTCACTTCATTTGTTTATCTGCATAAAAAAAACGAAATTTTATTAGTGATTTGAATGATGATTTATTTGTAAGACAATTATACAATAAAAAATGTAAACGGTTACTAGAAAGATAAAAAAGTTTCAAAGCCAGATTATTCCTTGTAACGAAATAGACAAATATTGATTTCAGACTAACCTTATCAGTTTTTTTGTCTATCAACGTTTTGTTCAAATGACCAAAAAAATAAGGAGGAACTTTATCTAACTGAATAAAGAAGTTTTTTTCTAAACCGTTTATTATAAGTATGTGAAATAATTCACGTAATGAGAATTTGCAAGAGTCATGATAATAATTAAGAATTCTAGAATTGCCAAAATATTAAAATCTAGGAGGAGTTTATATTGTTTAAGCCAAAAGGAGTTATTCCTGCATTAGTCACACCGTTAGATAAAAATGGAAACTTAATGGAAGGTGCTTTAAAAAGAGTCATTGATTACACGATTGCAGGAGGTGTTCATGGATTATTTGTTCTCGGGAGCAGCGGTGAAATTTATGGTCTAACACCAGAGCAAAAGCGCCGTGTAGTGGAGGTAACAGTTGAACATACAGCTGGCAGAGTTCCAATTTATTGTGGTGCAAGTGAAATTACAACTCAAGATTGTATCCAAACAGCACAAATGGTTCAAGATATTGGAGGTGTTTCAGCTTTATCCGTTCTAACACCATATTTCATGTCACCGACGCAAAGCGAATTAATTGAACACTTTACTGCTATTGCAAATTCAACAAATTTACCGGTTATTCTGTATGGAAATGAGGCCAGAACACAGGTAAAGATCGATGTAAAAACATGTGAGGAACTCAGTAAAGTAGACAACATCATTGGTATTAAAGATTCTAGCGGAGATATGACCAAGATGGCTGAATACCTAAGAGTCACAGATCGAGAGACATTCTCCGTTCTAGCTGGCCGTGATACGCTAATTTATGCAGGGCTATGTCACGGCGGAAGCGGAGCGATTGCCAGCACCGGAAATATTGCACCTAAATTAGTTTCAGATATTTACAATGCCTTTGTTGCAGGAGATCATCAAAAATCATTAGAGCTGCAATTTAAGCTTGCACCATTAAGACTTGCTGTAGATAAAGCTACATTCCCTGTTGTGTTAAAAGAAGGATTAAGAATGGTAGGCATTGATGCAGGATATGCGCTTGGGCCAGCAGCAGAAATGAGCCCAGAAAGCAGAAGGGTTTTAGAGGGTGTTCTAAAAGATCTAGAATTATATCAATCAATTTAATTCCCTGCGGAAGGAAGAAAAGACTATGCCATTAGTATATGTTGCATTAGCAGTTGTCCTTTTACTAGTTTTAATGATTCCTCTAAAAATGAACGGGTTCATATCCCTAATATTGACTTCTATCTTTGTTGGCTTCCTAGTAGGTATGCCAGCGGAGCAGATTTGGGAAGTCATTGGTGATGGTCTTGGAGGCCAGCTATCGGGTACTGCCCTTATTGTTGGTATCGGAGCGATGCTTGGAACCGTTCTTGCTGATGCGGGTGCCGCACAGCGTATTGCAACAACTTTAGTAGACAAAATGGGACTTAAACGTGTTCAGCTTGCCATCTTGATTACTTCCTTTGTACTTGGCGTTACGATGTTCTTTGAAGTAGCTTTTGTGTTATTAATTCCACTTGTATTCGTTATTGTTCGTCAAACAAAATTAAATCTTTTATGGGTTGCTTTACCAATGTCAATCGGGTTATCTACTACACATAGCTTTCTTCCGCCACACCCGGGACCAGCAGCTGTTGTTGGGGTGTTCGAAGCGGATATGGGATTAACTCTTCTATACGGTTTAATTATTGCTATACCTGTAGCGACTTTCATTGCCTATACATGGACGAGAGTTCCATTTTTCAAAAAAATTAACCCGGCTATTCCAGAGGGTCTTGTGACAACCAAACAATTTAAAGAAGAAGAAATGCCATCGTTTGGTGTAAGTGTTTTCGTTGCTCTAATCCCAGTAGTTCTTATTGCTATTGATGCAGTTAACACACTCTTCTTACCAGAAGATAATGGCTTCAAACATGTTATGGGATTCATCGGTGCATCAGAAACGGCATTATTAATTGGTCTCTTAATTTCTATGTGGCTGCTAGGACCAAGAATTGGCCGTCCTTTGAAAGATGTAATGAATTCTTGTTCCAATGCTGTTAAGCCAATGGCCATGATCCTTTTAGTTATTGGTGCAGGGGGCGCATTTAAGCAGGTACTAGTTGATGGTGGAATTGCAGATTATATCAAAGCGATAACAGATGGCTGGGCGATGTCCCCTATCATTCTTGCTTGGCTTATCGCTGCTCTCTTACGTATTGCTCTTGGTTCCGCAACGGTTGCTGTTATGACTGCAGCTGGAGTGGTACTGCCAATTGCTCAAGCGTCAGGAGTACCGATGGAATTAATGGTACTTGCCGTTTCATGCGGAAGTGTTGCGTTCTCCCACGTAACCGACCCAGGTTTCTGGATGTTTAAGGAATTCCTTAACTTATCGGTAACAGATGCATTAAAACTAAGAACAACTTATACTACTGCGCTAGGCATCCTTGGTTTGATCGGTGTATTAATCTTAAACACATTTATTGGATAAAACTTCTTTTGAGTCAACCGGGCAGTAAAAAGCAGAGTTTGCTGCCCGCCATGGTTTCAAAAATTTTTAACTAAATATGGGGACATCTTGTTCCGAACATTTAAAAATAAAAATATTTCAGTGGAGTGAATAGATTATGAAGAAAATCGGATTTATTGGACTAGGTATCATGGGTAAGCCAATGAGTAAAAACTTAATTAAAGCTGGATATCAATTGATCGTTAGTGATTTTAATAAAGAAGCAGTAAAAGAGCTTGTGTCATTAGGTGCAGAAGTAGAAGAAACACCAAAGGCAATTGCTGAGAAATCAGATATTGTGATTACGATGCTGCCAAACTCACCAAATGTTAAAGCTGTTGCATTGGGAGAGAATGGACTGATTGAAGGAGCACGTGAAGGGTTAATTTACGTTGACATGAGCTCTATTGCGCCGGCTGCTTCACAAGAGGTGTATAAGGCATTAGCGGAAAAAGGTGTCGACATGCTGGATGCCCCTGTCAGCGGCGGAGAACCAAAGGCAATCGATGGAACCATGTCTGTTATGGTCGGAGGTAAAAAAGAGGTATTTGAACAAGTGAAGGATATATTAGCTGTTATGGCTGGATCGGTTGTTCATGTTGGTGAAATTGGTGCTGGTAACGTGACAAAGCTAGCAAACCAAGTGGTTGTAGCATTGAATATCGCAGCCGTGTCTGAAGCCTTTGTTTTAGCGCAAAAAGCAGGAGTTAATCCTGAAGCGGTATTTGAAGCCATCCGCGGAGGCTTAGCAGGAAGTACGGTGCTAGAAGCAAAAGCACCAATGATGCTGGACCGCAACTTTAACCCGGGCTTCCGGATTAATCTACACATTAAGGATTTAACAAATGCAATGGAAACAAGCCATGAGTTCGGTGCACCGGCGCCGCTAACAGCAGCAGTATTAGAAATGATGTACGCATTAAAATCAGATGGTCATGAATTTGATGATCATAGCAGTCTATTAAAATACTATGAAAAATTAGCAAACGTTGAAATAAGCCGTTAATTGTTTGATCTAAAAACCGCTTTCCTTTCATTAAAAAACTAAAACTATTAGAATGGAGAAATCCCAATGAATACAGTACAAAACGTTGTGAATGTTACTCCGGTTGTTACAGAAATGGAAGTTTATCCAGTTGCAGGACGCGACAGCATGCTTTTCAATCTTAGCGGCGCACATGGTGCTTATTTTACAAGAAATATCGTGATTCTAAAGGATAGTAATGGGAACGTCGGTGTCGGTGAAGTACCGGGCGGTGAAGGCATTCGTAAAACCTTAGAAGATGCTAAATCAATAGTTATCGGCTCATCCATTGGTAATTATAATAATATCTTAAATAATGTAAGAAAAGAATTTTCCGGACGTGATTCAGCAGGCCGGGGGTTACAAACGTTTGATTTACGGATTACAATACATGCAGTAACAGCTATTGAATCTGCACTGCTAGATTTATTAGGCAAACACTTAAATGTACCGGTTGCAGCCCTATTAGGTGAAGGCCAGCAGCGTGATAAAGTAAAAACGCTGGGATATTTGTTCTACATTGGGGATCGCAATAAGACGGATCTTCCATACTACGCTAATCCGAATTCAGAGATTGATTGGTATCGAATCCGTCATGAAGAGGCATTAACACCGGAAGCTGTAGTACGTCTTGCGGAGGCATCTCAAGAGCTGTATGGCTTTACAGATTTTAAGCTAAAAGGCGGCGTTCTTGAAGGAAAAGAAGAAATTAAAGCGATTAAAGCGTTAAAAGAAAGATTCCCAGATGCAAGAATCACATTGGATCCAAACGGAGCATGGTCATTAAAAGAAGCTGTTGAGCTATGTAAGGATATGCATGGAATTCTGACTTATGCAGAGGACCCTTGCGGTGCTGAAAATGGTTACTCTGGTCGTGAAGTCATGGCGGAATTCAGAAGACAAACAGGTCTTCCGACTGCTACAAACATGATTGCAACGGACTGGCGTCAAATGGGTCATACGGTTTCATTACAATCAGTTGATATTCCGCTTGCTGATCCACATTTCTGGACCATGCAGGGTTCTGTCCGTGTAGCCCAAATGTGTAATGAATGGGGTCTAACATGGGGTTCTCACTCTAATAACCACTTTGATATTTCATTAGCAATGTTCACACATGTAGCTGCTGCAGCACCTGGTGATATTACAGCGATTGATACGCACTGGATTTGGCAGGAAGGAATCGAACGCTTGACGAAGAATCCGTACCAAATAAAAGATGGATATTTATCCATCCCTGATAAACCGGGCTTAGGCGTGGAAGTAGATATGGATCAAATTCTGAAGGCAAATGAATTATATAACAATATGGGACTTAACTCTCGTGATGATTCAGTTGGGATGCAATTCTATATTCCAGGATGGAAGTTTGACAATAAGCGTCCTTGTTTAGTTAGATAATAAAGGTTAGGGGTGGCTGGAATAGTCACCCTAAACTTGTATCATATCAATCACTTAATTGACTAATTAAAATGTAAAGGATAGATTTTTATGAAGTTTGTGCTAGCGCCTGATTCATTTAAAGAAAGTATGACGGCGAAGAATGCTGCCCTTGCGATGGAAAAAGGAATAAAAACAGTATTTCCCGATGCGGAATGTGTCATCGTTCCAATGGCTGACGGCGGAGAGGGGACGGTAGAATCTCTCGTAAGCTTGTCTGACGGAGAAATCATTAAGACAGAAGTAATTGGACCATTAGATGATAATGTAATGGCGGAATACGGACTTCTAGGTAACGGGCATACGGCAGTGATTGAAATGGCCAGTGCCAGCGGTTTAGAATTATTAAAACCAGAAGAACGGAATCCTTTGCTCACGACAACGTACGGTACAGGCCAATTAATCAAAGATGCTCTAGATAAAGGAGTCAAGCGTATCTTAATCGGTATTGGCGGAAGTGCGACAAATGATGGTGGGGTAGGTATGCTCCAGGCTTTAGGTGTTTCTTTTAAGGATGAAGATGGTGAGGAATTACCGTTTGGCGGTGGGGCCCTGCATCGACTGCATTCCATTGATTTGAGCGGCTTGGATGAAAGAATAGAAACGATCCAAATTGATGTAGCCTGTGATGTAAGCAACCCGTTAATCGGAGAAAACGGAGCATCTGCTGTTTTCGGACCGCAAAAAGGAGCAAGTCCAGATGTTGTGAAGGTTTTAGATCAAAACCTAACACACTTTGCTAAGAGGATTAAGGAGCAATTAAATCAGGATATTGCCAATACACCTGGTGCCGGAGCCGCCGGAGGACTTGGTGCAGGGCTGCTTGCCTTCCTAGATGCTCGCCTGAAAAAAGGGATTGACCTTGTCATTGAGTATACCGGGCTTGAGGAATACGTTAAAGGAGCAGATTATGTATTCACGGGAGAGGGCAGCATCGATGGGCAGACCTTGTTTGGTAAAACCCCGTTTGGAGTAGCATCCGTTGCTAAGAAGCATTCCGTTCCGGTTATTGCTTTTGCCGGCAGAATTGGCGATGGCGTGGAGCCCCTATACAGCAACGGATTTACGGCGATTATTGGAATCCTTAAGGGTGTTACTTCATTGGAGGATGCTCTTCATTCTGGAGAGGCTAACTTATCCTTCGCTTCAGAAAATGTTTGTCGTTTATTGAAATAATGTTACTTAATCAAGGGTGTCCTTAGAGAATTTTTTGGTTGCTCCAACGAAGGAACCAAGAGGAAATGTCTCATAGAAGGGTTCTAAAGAACAAAACGGCGAAGGAACCAAGTGGAAATGTTCTATAGAGTGGCCCTAAAGATCAAAATCCCGCCTTTGTGAAAGCAAAAGGTCCTTCATCACCCAGATGGAGGACCTTCTCTTTATGAAATTTTAACGAGTATTTTTCCGCATGCTTGTACCTTTAATAGAATAGGTAAATTCTCCGGAAACTCTTTAAGTGTGATTTCTTAATAGCTGATAAAACGGTATGCGGGGTCTAACTTTAATTTACGGACAAACTCTTATTCTTGGATGAAATAGTATTTTGAATACGTTATAATAGGCTTACTAAATTGGTCTAACAAGGAGCCTAAAGATGGATGTAACTCCTAAGAAAATAAACGTTGAATCAGTAAACCGAAATACCTTATCCAAGCAGGTAGTTGAAAGCATTATCCAACTATTGCTGAGTGGCCAGATGAAGCCGGGGGATAAGCTGCCACCCGAAATGGAATTAATGGAGATATTGAATGTAAGTCGCCCTGTGTTACGTGAGGCCCTTAGCTCCCTAGAATCATTGGGTGTCATTAATAGAAAAACACGTGAAGGTACTTTTTTTAACAATAAAATCAGCAGCCATCCTTTTTCGATTATGCTATCTCTTGCGTACGATAACCTTCAGGCAATGGTGGAAGCTCGAATGGCTTTAGAATTGGGATTAATTACGATTGCCGCAGAGAAAATTAGCGATGAAGAACTCAAACGATTAAAAGAAACAATTGAAGTCATTGAAAACAATAAAGACGCTGACTATGGAGAAGCAGATATTGAGTTTCACCGCATTATTGCCTTGAGTGCGAACAATCCAATTGTAGAAGGCATGGTTGATTCTTTAATTATGACGCTTGTAAAAATTAATAATGAAATTAAAATTCGTGAGCCGGAACGTACGATTGAACATCATACGGCTATCTACAAGGCATTGGAAAAAAGAGATCCTTTTGAAGCATTCCACCAAATGTTTTTACATCTCGATTATGTTAAGCATAAGGTATTGCAAAAGAATAGCAATTAAAGAAAAACCTGTAACCCCAAATCCCCACCATAGAGTTGAGGATTATTTTTTACATACAGATGTAGTTGGCCGTTTTTAAAATTTTCACAGAAAATGGAGGTTAGTTGACATGACGGATCGAATCAATGATCAACAAATCAATGAAATTAGAAACCACATCGAAAAACGTAGGGTCACATTAAATGATGGAACAACCTTACCCGCACTTGGTCAAGGGACATGGTATATGGGAGAAAATGAACATAAACATAAAGCGGAAGTAAAAGCCCTGCAGCTGGGTATTGAATTAGGGATGACATTAATTGACACAGCGGAAATGTATGGGAATGGCGGTGCAGAAAAGGTAGTCGGCGATGCAATAGTAAACCGCCGGGATAAAGTATTTTTAGTTTCAAAGGTGTACCCTCACAATTCAGGCTTAAATAAAATTTCTACAGCCTGTGAAAATAGTTTAAGGAGATTAGGTACTGATTATCTTGATTTGTATCTATTACATTGGAGAGGGAGTGTGCCTTTAGCGGAAGTAATTGAAGGCATGGAAAAGCTAAAAAATGAAGGGAAAATTCGTAGATGGGGTGTATCTAATTTTGATTATAATGACATGATGGAGCTAGTCGATATCCCTAATGGCAGGAATTGTGTAACCAATCAGGTGTTATATCACCTTGGTTCAAGAGGAATTGAGTTTGATTTGCTTCCATGGCAGAGGGAACAAAAAATGCCTATCATGGCTTACTCACCGATTGCACAAGGAGGTACGCTAAGAAAGCAGCTATTAACTGATCCAACCGTACTCGATTTGGCGAAAAAATACAACGCAAACCCAGTCCAAATCCTTCTCGCATGGTGCATACGTTCAAATGATGTCATTGCTATCCCTAAGGCTGCCAACCTAGAGCATGTGATTGAAAATGCTTCTGCAGCTCGAATTTATATTGAAAAGGAAGATATTGATAGGCTTGATCAGGTATTTCCTAAGCCGCATAGAAAGATGCCTTTAGATATCATCTGATTTTGTTGAAAAAATGATCATGGGTAGCTATTTGCTGAAAAACGGCACAACGAGTGTTTTAATACTCGTTGTGCCGTTTTTGTTTTGTTTGATAAAGATTTTAAAAGCAAAAGGGTTGTTCTTGTGCACAAAAATTAGCTCGATTTATTAGCGATTTGAACGGTGTTTTATTTGTAAGACAATTATACAATATGAGTGTAAAGATTTTCGAAGAAAGAACCTCAAAATTGTTTGATGTATCCTAATTAATAATTATACAACGAAACTTTGTGTACTTTATTCATTTAATAGTTTTTATGCAGATGACTAAAAAAATTAGAGGAGTGAAAGAATTATGAAGAAAATTGGATTTATTGGATTAGGAATTATGGGCAAGCCAATGAGTAAAAATTTAATTAAAGCTGGTTATCAATTAATCGTTAGTGATTTTAATAAAGAAGCAGTAAAAGAACTTGAACTATTAGGTGCAGAAGTAGAAGAAACACCAAAGGCGATTGCAGAGAAATCAGATATCGTGATTACAATGCTACCAAACTCTCCAAATGTAAAAGCTGTTGCTTTAGGAGAAAATGGTCTTATTGAAGGTGCACATGAAGGATTAATCTATATTGATATGAGTTCGATCGCACCAGCAGCTTCTCAGGAAGTCTACAAAGCTTTAGTAGAAAAAGGAGTCGAGATGCTGGATGCTCCTGTCAGTGGGGGAGAACCAAAAGCAATCGATGGAACCATGTCTGTTATGGTTGGAGGTAAAAAAGAGGTATTTGAACAAGTGAAAGATATATTAGCCGTTATGGCTGGTTCCGTTGTCCATGTTGGCGAAATTGGTGCTGGTAACGTAACAAAGCTAGCAAATCAGGTAATTGTGGCATTAAATATCGCAGCCGTGTCTGAAGCATTTGTCTTGGCTCAAAAAGCAGGAGTCAATCCGGAAGCAGTATTTGAAGCAATCCGCGGCGGTCTAGCAGGAAGTACCGTGCTGGAAGCAAAAGCCCCGATGATGCTCGATCGCAACTTTAACCCAGGCTTCCGTATTAATTTACATATCAAAGATTTAACGAATGCAATGGAAACAAGCCATGAGTTCGGCTCGCCAGCTCCATTAACAGCTGCAGTATTGGAAATGATGTATGCTTTAAAGACAGATGGCCATGAATTTGACGACCATAGTGGACTATTAAAATACTATGAAAAATTAGCGGGTGTGGAAATAAGCCGGTAAATAAATGAGGCGCGGGTCGGGTCCCTAGGCTCAGCGGGAGTGAACCAAAGGGACAGGTCCCCCGGCTCACTTTAAGAACAGATTCTCTCTATAGTGAAAAATATATGAGACCAAAAGAAACAAATTAAAAAGGAAAGTTCTGCGGAGCTTCGACTCTCCAGAATTTTCCTTTTTTGTATATTATGGGAAAATACCTCTCCCAAATATTTCTAACAATTGTTTGGTTTGCCTTTATAGTCTACCGAATCAAGCTGAATTTTCCATTTGCGGTAGCGTATCGTCCTTATAGGCTACCGAAACAAGAAGATTTACTCAATTACGGTAGCGTATCGTCCTTATAGGCTACCGAAACAAGAAGATTTACTCAATTACGGTAGCGTATCGTCCTTATAGGCTACCGAAACAAGAAGATTTACTCAATTACGGTAGCGTATCGTCCTTATAGGCTACCGAAACAAGAAGAT
>NZ_JBHZRC010000005.1:142258-166298 GCF_043641075.1 Niallia oryzisoli
AGATTTACTCAATTACGGTAGCGTATCGTCCTTATAGGCTACCGAAACAAGAAGATTTACTCAATTACGGTAGCGTAACGCCTTTATAGGCTACTGAATCAAGATCTATTTTCCATTTACGGTAGCCTATCCCCCTTATATACTACCGCATCAAGAGGATTTTCTCCTTTTCAGTAGCATATCAGTGTTATTTACAATACCTGTCTATAATTTCTAACGAAGAATCTTTTTCAATAGACTCAACCCGACCCCATATCCCTCCTTCTATAGGACTTTTCAATTCCCCACTATTCATGATTCCCCGCCATTAGGAAATACTGTAAATACAGTTCATATAATGGAGGACCGGATTATGCCTGAATTGCCAGAGATGGAAACGTATAAAACCTTACTGAGTTCACTGATTATTGGCAAAAAAATTACAGATGTTGCGATACAAAGGGAAAAGTCGATTAATATACCAGTTGATAGTTTTACTACGCAGGTTACCAATCAGACGATAAAAACAATTACAAGACGGGCGAAGCATTTAGTTTTCCAGCTGCAGGATGGTTCGTGTTTACTATTGCACCTGATGCTGGGCGGGTGGATGTTTTTTGGCAAAGAGGAAGACAAACCAGACCGGACGATTCAAGTGAAACTCTCTTTTGGAGAACAGCATCTGTTTTTTATTGGATTGCGCTTAGGCTACTTGCATCTTTTATCACCTGAAATGGTTGACGAGGAGTTTGAAAAATTGGGGCCCGAACCGATTGATCCTCAATTTACAATCGTTGCTTTTCAACAGCTTATGCAAAATCGAAAAGGAGCTATTAAAACGACTTTAATCAATCAAGAAGTGCTGGCGGGGATAGGGAACGGATATTCCGATGAAATTCTTTGGCATGCCGAGATTCTCCCGGATAAAAAGATCAATGACCTTGATAATCAACAAGTAACGCGGCTCTATAACTCGATGCAGTTTATCCTTCAAAGAGGACTCAAACAAGGCGGTTATATGGAAAATCCGCTCTATAAGGGAGATGGTAAAACAGGAGGCTATCAATTCTATGTTCATGCAAGAGAAGGTGAAGAATGTCCGCGCTGCCGTGCTCCCATTGTAATAGAAGAGATTTCATCGCGGAAGACGTATTTTTGCCAAAGCTGTCAGCATTAAAGGCATTGTCTGCGGTAATGGGAAAGCATGAAATCCACACTTATTTGCTAAGGAGGTGTTTGTATGAGATTTGGCTGCCATCTTTCCATCAAAGACGGATTTTTAGGTGCTGCTAAGAAAGCATAAGGGATGCAGGCTGCTGCCTTTCAATATTTCCCCAAAAATCCACGAAGCTTATCGATAAAGGAATTTGATAAAGAAGATGCCGCACGTTGTAAGGTTTTTTGCGAAGAAACGGGGGTTGTATCTGTCAGCCACACACCGTATCCAACGAGCATCACTCCTCATGATGCTGAGTTGCGCAGTCAAGTCGTCCGGTCTCTCCTAAATGATTTGGAAATTGCTGAAGCTTGCGGGTCAATTGGAGTGGTCGTTCACTTTGGCAAACACCTCCCCAAAACTACTTTGCTGGAAAGCTACCAATTAATGATTGAGGTGCTAAACGAGGTACTGGGGGAGTGGGAAGGCGAAGCCAAAGTTTTGCTTGAAAATAGTGCAGGGGTGCCTGGGGCTATCGGGACTACACTAGAGGAGCTTGTCCAAATTCGAAAGCTTTGCAATGAGCCGGAAAAAGTAGGTTTTTGCTTTGATACTTGTCATGCGTTTTCCTGTGGAATATGGAATGGCGACAATTGGACGGAAGTCGCAGAAAAAGCAGTGGAATTAGGATATTTCGAAGAACTTAAGGTTATTCATTTTAACAATTCGAAATACCCATCAGGAGAAGGAAAGGACCGACATGCCCCGATTTTTGGTCCCGGCCACATCAAAGTGACTCAATTTGATCAGATGCTGGAGACCCCAACTCTTAAAAGAATCCCCTTTATACTTGAAACTCCTAAAGAGGAAATACCACATGAAAAAGAGATATCATTGCTTAGGGGGAGATGGGGGTAGAGGATTATCCATTATTTAAGTTTCTCGAACTACCATTAGCTTTTATTAAAATATGATTAATTAAAGTGTGATGCATTTATGGGTAAGTTCTTGAATAAGTGTTCAAAAATAGAGGATTTCCATGAGTTCTTAGAACGATTGGAGTCCTCTTTTGTCATAGGTTTTGTCACATGGTAACAAACATTTTATTGTGTCACAATCCATCTGTCGTAATGATTCTCTTTCTTTCAATATAAAGAGGTATCCAATGCAGAGCGTTTCTCATTATTTGGGTTCATAAAATATTCTGAAAAATGGAAAGTTAAGTCCGCACCCTTGGCCCTATTCATACATATTTTGTAAGGAGGTGAGTGTATGGAAAATAGTGCAAAACATGCAAGCCCTGTTACTAGTTGTGTGACAAAAGTTCATAGTGTTGAAGAGTATCTAAAAGCTGTAGATAATGCTTATAAGAAGCTATGTTCCAAATCGGAAAAATGTGAATTATGGTTTCGGGGGCAAAAACAGTTTAACCAACCATCAAACCGCCCCGAAGATCGATGGGATCTAATCCCTTCCATTGCTCGAAAACCATACAATCCCCTAATGGAAGTTATCTTTATGTCTAAATTCAAATCCTATGCAATTCCTTTTGTGCAGGAATTACCCTCGTTCCCCATACCAAATGGACAGGCTGCTTATTGGCACTGGCTCTTTTTGATGCAGCACTATGGAGTGCCTACCAGGATTATGGATTGGAGTCGTGATGCGCTTACTGGCCTTTTCTTCGCATTGGAAGGCCGGGGTGACAAGGAGAGGGGAAAGGATGCAGCAGTTTGGATTCTTAATCCTGTTCGGCTTAATGAAGCGTTCTCTTTTTATAGTTTTGTTAACCCAGGTTATATCCCAAATGTGGATGAAGACGTTGTTAATCTTTACTTCGGACCAAATGCCGAACTTGGCAATAATAAACCTGCAGCAGTCATCGGTCCATTGAACAATCCTCATATTGTAGCCCAAAAAGGGGTTTTCACCGTATTCCCTCATGAACGTGAGATTACCCCGCTGAATCTTCTCCCAGACGCATCAAACTATCTCCTTGAGATATGTATTGATGGGAATAGCGATAAGGCAATACTAGAGCAACTTGAGCGTTATGGAATCACACACTTTTCACTTTATCCAGATATTACTGAGGTTAGAGGGCAAATTAACCTTGAGATTCGAGAGGAAGGGCAAGTGCCTAGTGAATCCGATAAGAGTAGCAAAAAGCAAGATAAGAAAAACCAATTAATAAACAAAACAAAGGATCAACAACTAAACAAACAGAGCAAACAACTAACCAACAAACAGAGCAAACAACCAACTAACAAACAGCGAACAATAAAGAAAGCAAAAAACAAAATGAAAAATTTCAAAAAAAATAATTCTAAATGAAGCGAAATATGGTGCTATCGATCTTATTAATAAACTAAGCAATTGCTCCTGATAGCTAGAGTCAGAAGGTCATGTTGGAAAGCCGGGTGTAGGCGGCATTATGGAATTGAACTACTCATTCTTGAAGACTAGTTAAGTACATTTTACCGATTAATTGTGAAGCAGTCACTTAATAATTATGTTTCAATAACAAAAACCGCTTCCTATAAAATAGGGAGTGGTATTTTGGTTAAATCTAATAAGTTATTTTTATGTCCCTTTTGTTTTTTTAGATTGGTTTTTTTTCTTAGTTGATTTTGTTAATCCCGGTACATTGACGGGCTTAAAATGAACGGTTGGATTCGAAGTATTGATTTTATCCATTGTTACCACATAGTAATTTGGACACCCGGCATTACTTGTCATGTTTCCTCCACAGCCGGTAATTAAATAGGGTATATTAACTTTTTGGCCTCCGATCTTTTCGTTTATTTTAAATTGGTACGAGGTATGTGAATGATGATTGAAAATTGCCTGAACGTTTGGGCTGATACTTTGAAAAAAGGCATTTGTTTGATCTTCATCAAGGACATAATGGCTACCTGCATTTTTAAATTTGCCAACCCTTAAATCTGCATGAAAATCAATTAAGACAAACTTTGGTGGTTTTGTTTGTAACGTCTTTTTTCTGAGCCAGTTTAAATCTTCTGATCGGAAGTAAGGAGCACCCCCTAAGCTTTTGAAAAAGGTTGGTAGTTGTAAAAGATGAACGTTTGTACCAGGTATTTGAATGTCATTGGTAAGATCACCAATAAATTTTTCGAATAATCCTGATGAAAGACTGCCATTTTTTTTAACAAAATCATGGTTGCCAATTGTAACAAAAATGGGGAGATTCACGTTAGGATGAAACAGGATTCCCTCTGTCACAGATACAAACGCTTTAAAATTATCTTCTTTATTTCCTTCCCCAATTGTATCCCCGCCATGTACAACAAAAGACACGGTATTACTATAGTTATTTACGATATGCTGCAATATTTTTTTATAGTTCTCTCCACTTGAATCTAATAAATATCTTTTTTGTACTTTGTCATAACCTTTTATACTTAAATGACTGTCCCCTAACACAATAAATTTCAATTGATTTTTAGGAATAGACTTTGAATTTAATAGATTGCGCGACTTTCCATTCAATGTCATTATTCTAACCCTCCGAGCAAAATATGGTAATCTTCTCCATATTAAAGGATATTCTGTAGAAATTACTTGTGATTGTACAAGTGGAAGCTTTGTGAAAAAGTTTTTGGGAGAACTTAATTTTTAATCAAATTTTTTGATTTACTTGTATTTTGATTCATTGAAGCGGGATTACATGAATGAAATTTGAAAGGTTAGTCTTGATTAAGAGGTATGTACACAGTCAGTCCTTGTCTACTTTCATATATTATAGTGAAAAAATTTAATTGAAAGGAGGTAATCTATGGCAATTATTAATAAAGGGGATTGTGTTGGAATTGTTTATTGGAACGGCAATAAATGGATCGTTCATGATGGTGTGCTGGTCAGTCCAAAAACGATAAAGTCTGGCAGGAACACAAAAAAAACCATGGTTACGATTCGTCATTATAATGATCCTAAGAAAAAACCCGAAAACCTACATTCAACTCCTTATTTAATTTTAAAAACTTCTGCGGAGCTTCACGAGACAGCCATCAATTGCGCTGCTATAAAAAATCCAAGTATTAAAGCAGGAAAATGCGTCGCCGTTACCTTTAAAACTAATTCTAATACAGATATTAAAAATGGAGTATTGCTCTGCGATATTAATTCTCCTAATACAGCTGGTACCGTTTGGATTAACCATTGGAAGTTTCCGTCAGGTTTTAACACTTCACAAAGCAAACCACCAAAAAAGATGGTAGAAGAATCTAAAAAATATACAAGCGCAAAAGTTAAAGAGGTGAAGATATAGTCAAAACATCGACATGTTTAAAATAAATGGCTTTCCCAGTGAAAATTCATGAGGAGTAGGTGCTTCCTACTCCTTTTTTTGTGCTTGGCAGCGCATTTATTATGTATACGTATTGGCATCAATATGATTAGTTCCTATAAAAAAGTTTTGGGGCATGTCAGATGAAATGTACAAGTTAATGACATCCCCCTTTATTTTAATAAGGACTTTATTAAAATATTATTCCTTTTATTCAATTTCTTTTAAAAGGGTGCCTTACTTTTCTTCAGACATACCCGATTTCTTTTTTTTCTTTCCACATCTGCATTTTTTATTATGCTTTTTTGGGTGCTGACCTTTTACACGTTTTTGGCTGTGTTTATTTTTACGTTTTTTTATGTGCTTTTGTTTCTTTTCTTCTTCTTTTGCCATTTATTCATATCCCCTTAAAAGTTGATACCGTAACATATTCCTAATTTCAAATGATGGATTGGATGTTTGCAATAATTGAATTATGAATTTAATGAACCATTTATTGAGAGTGCTATTAATCTCATAAACAATAATCCGGAGGAGTAAAATATGTTTTTATGTTATACAGGATGTTGCTAATAGCCTATTACAAGATAAATAACATAAAAAATAAGCATGATTTTTTATTTTTATAGTCAAAAACCTAGACCATAATCTTGGATTTAAATAAAGTATAGTATCTTAATGTTTTTAGGAAGGGTTATTATGGTGTTTATATAGGAGGAGAAACTTTGGATTTCATAAATAATGACTTTGATAAACCTAATTCACATTGTGATGAACCTATCTGCGAGTTATTAAAAAGTCTAACTAAACATACTATTTGTGATTTTGGTATTGGAATAGAGGGAACAAAACAAAAATTATTTGTATTAAATAAGGGAACATCTCAACCGATATCCGTTGATGGTACTGATCCAACGGTGTTTACATTAGAAAATTTTGACCCTAAAGACTGTCTGGCAGTATTCAGTTTTAAAAAAGAGGAACTTGATTCTTCTGTTGGAGTAACTAATGTAAAAGGAACTTTGGTCATTGATTGTAACGAAATTGGAGGTCTATTATTTCTAAAGAAACAAGATGACGATGACTTATAATAATTTATGAAACAGCCCTTAGTCTTAATCTATTACTAAGGGCCTTGCTTTAATCTGAAAGGACCTAATTACCCTATGTATGAATATATTGATTTAGGCTTTTGGGAACGAAGAGAAGGAGTGAAGGTATGGTTTACCGCTCGCCTAGACTTTTAATCTCATGTGTCGGAGAGGACACATCACCCTATCACCGTAAAATTCTAAATCTCTTTAAAACAATCAAAGTATTTGGCGGTGAGCTTGGTAATGAAAAATTAGTAGCCAATTTTGTTGGATCAATAAAAAAAGATGTTAAAACAAAGCTTGAAGATATAGGTGTTAATGTACGAATCGTTCAGCCGTTCGATTCAAGATCCCCACATTGTAACAAATTAAGAATGTTAGAAATGGAAGATGACTACGATGTTTTAATTGCTCTCGATTGCGATACTGTCGTAGTCAGAGATTTTACTAGGGAAATCAATCCAAAGTTTTTTCAAGCAAAGCCAGTCAATAACGATCCGCTTTCTATCCGCCAATGGGAAGGTCTCTTTTCCTATTTTAATCTGGACTGTCCAAAGAAGCGTGTTGAGACTACAGGTGTTAAGCAATTAGTGACCATTCCCTATTTCAATAGTGGGGTCTTAGCAATACCAAAAAAATATGTCAGTCAGCTACGTGATGCATGGGGAAAATATGCCAGATTACTTATGGATAATTATCATAAAATGGGGCAAATAGGAAAATATAAATACTTTGCTGATCAGCATGCACTATCACTTGCGTTGGCAGATCAAAAGATCCCGTATAAGGAGTTTCCAGTTGAAATGAATTTTTCGACACCTATCAAAATGAAGCCTAAGTTTTTGCCGCATAAAATGCATCCTTATATCCTTCATTACCACAAATATGTATTAAATAATGGATTATTAATGAAAACAAGATTTAAATATGCCACTCCAAATTCTTATATAGGAAAAGTGAATCGGTTCCTAAGAAGGGAATGAAAAAGCTTGACTCAATTAAATAGAAATTTAATTGTAACAGGGATTCCTCGAGGGGGAACAACCCTTACTGGGGCCTTGATTGATAATTTATCAGATTGTATTTGTTTAAGCGAACCGGACTGGCAGGCAAAATGGTTTTTTGAAAATAGAAACGCAGATGGACTTGCTAAGTTAATAAAAAAAGACTTTCAATTGGTACGAAAAAAGATTCTTCACTCTAAGCCAATAATTGATAAACGTAACAGTGATGGAAGTCCGGTTACCAATTATTTCTCATCCAAGAGGAAAGGGGGAAAAAAGATTAATAAAATGTGCCTTAAACGAAGTATTATTTTTCCAATTGGGAATAAAGATTTCACATTAGGTATGAAGCATAATGCACATTATACAAGTATTCTTCCCCAGCTAGTAAAAATGAAATATTTTTCAATCATAGCGGTTATGAGGCACCCTGTCCCAACGATATTGTCTTGGATGTCCCTCAATTTGCCAATTAGTCGGGGAAAACTCCCAGCGGGAGAAGGTGTTTGGCCTGAGCTTAAGTTGATTACGGAATCAAAAGAGGAGCTATTAAATAGGCAGGTAAGGATCTATGATCTATTTTGCCAAAGATATTTAGAGTTTTCCAAGGATATTCATTTATTTAAATACGAAGATATTGTAGAAGACCCCTCTTTATTTGAAAAACTTACAGGCAAAACATATGAAAAAAAACTGGAAATTAACAATCAAAATCGAAGTAAAATTTATGATTTTAGAAACGAAGAAAAAATACTGGAAGCCATTACACGTTACGCTCCCCATGCTTTAAAATTATATCCCTTAGAAGAATAATAAAAAGAGGTGTATGAATGATCAGCACCAATGAATCAGATAAGCTTTTACTATTTATGCATATTCCCAAAACAGGTGGGCAAACACTTCGTGGGTTTATTAAAAAACAGTATAATTTTAATGAAACATACAGGTGTCCTTTTATGGAAGAAAAGATAGTTGAATTATCTAAGGATTTTAGAAATAGTCTAAAATTTATTTATGGGCATTTTTTATTTGGGACTCATGAGCATTTTCCCAAGAAATTCACCTATATTTCCTTTATGAGAGATCCTGTTGACCGATTTATTTCTGCTTACTACCATATTCTTCGTCATCCAACTAACCGCTTGCATGAAAGAGTCAAAAGTTTGAGCCTGGAAGAATTTATTGATAGTGATGATTTTAATTTACAAACGGAGCCTAATATCCAAACCAGATTTTTTTGCGGCAAAGATCCAATGAGTTTGGAAATTGCCAAAAAAAACATTTCCGAACATTTTTCAGTGGTGGGGATCACAGAATTATTTGGTGAATCCCTTTTTTTCATGAAAAAACTTTTCGGCTGGAATAATATTGATTATGAGAAAAGAAATGTAGGAACCAATCGACCTAAAAAAATGAAAATTTCAAAAGAGCTTATAGCAAAAATAAAGTTAAAAAATCAAATAGATATGGAGTTATATCAATTTGCAAGAAAAAAACTTGAAGAACAGATAAATGCTTTGGACCCACAGACAAAACGTGAGATGGAGATCTTCAAAAAAGATATTGTTTCCAACGATGGTTAAGAAAAAAATAACAAGCCCAAAATACCAGTTTTGAAAATTAGAATCGGTATTTTGGGCTTGTTAGAAATAAATTTTATCTACAGTCTAATTTCCTTACTAGCAATTTTAATTTTTATCTCCTCGAAGGCAGCCTTCTCCCGGCTGTTCTTTTTTGTAAAAAGGATAGCGCGATCCCAAATAACATCAAAAAGCGCTGGACCTACTAAAGTCTGTTTATCGACATATATTCTAAAGATTACAGAAGCGTCCTGATAATTATCCACTCCGAAGGCTGTTCCATTCGGGTTACCAGTGCTATACGGTACAATAATATCCATTCCTTGTTCATCAATTTTCCTCGACATTCTACACACATAATAGAACTTTTCATTTTCGTAGCCTTCAGGGAAAAGTTCGGCCGCAGAGCCTTTGAATTCAGTAGTTGTGTTCGCTACAGCTACACCATTAAAATGCTCAGCCCCATAGAAGCTTGCATTGGAAAAGACGGCTTTACCGGTTTGTTCATGGTTCACACCATAAAGGATCAGAAAGTCATCATCCGATTTCAATTGGAAATAATCTGACTCAATGTAAACTGCATCTCTGTTATCCGCCCAAACATTTACATCATTTAAGATAGCCTCAAACCCCTCCACAATCGCAAGGTCAAAATTCAGGTCAACATGATCAAATTCCTCATTTCCGTATTTGGCAAGAATCTGATTCCTGAGGTAATCCAGTTCATATCTTGCATAAGGAAGAATTTGAAATTCAGTGGTGCCTGGTGTAATAGATAATATTGTCGAAAGGTTTTCCTTTCGGAAAACAAAAAATACCCCAGTTTACTTCATGTAGTAAGATAGAGATACCTGACAGGGAACCTCAACTTACATTCCAACAAGAGGAGATGAAGTAAATGGGGTATTACTTTAATAATATACAAGGAAAGAAAGGTAGTCAATTCAGTTCACAATTAAGAGGAGTCAATTTGGAGAAGGTATTAATCGTTGCGATAGATGCTGCTAAGTACTTTCAAAAGGCGTTGATATGTAATTACTTTGGGGATGTTTTAGAGAAACCTTTTTTCTTTGGATTAGACCAGCTAGGGATTGATTTAATCTGTTCTAAGATAGAAAGATCTCAAAAGGAAATTGAGGCAGAAAGAATATTTGTTGGTGTTGAAGCTACTGGACATTATTATGAGGATATTGTTCGCGAGTTAGGAAAAAGAGGTTATAAAGTAACCATCATTAATGCGGCTACAACTTATGAGGAAAGATCAAGTGCACTAAACTGGAGTAAAACAGATGATCTAGATCTATATGTTATCGCCCATTCACTTATCCAGAACAAAGGAATGGAAAATAAGCTTCCAGAAGGTCTTTATCGTAAACTTATGACTTTGACCCGTGCACGAAGAAACGAGGTACGAAAACGTGCTTTATTAAGAGTACAAATCAGAACACTCATGGATCATATATGGAGGGACTTTCAAGGTTACATAGAAGTGGAAAACAACAAGCCGAAGAAAAAGCTGATATTTAGTGATTTCTGGGGACGATCATCCTTATTCTTTCTTGAATTCTATCCTCATCCTTCGGATGTACTGGAGTTAGGAATCGAAAAACTATCCACAATAATAAAGGAGAACAAATTAAGAGTACGGGCATCTACCATTCACACTCTTTATCAAGTGGCACAAACATCAATTGTCAAAGAGAAAGAGGAAGTTTCTGCGGAGCTTTTAATATTAAGTATGGCGATTCAAGACTTGAAAAGATTGTCTGAGAATATAAAAACGCTAGAAAAAGAAATAGAAACAGCGCTGCTTCAAACTGATGGGCGACTGCTTCTAACCGTGCCTGGGATTGGTGTTATTACAGCGGCTGAATTTTATAGTGAACTAGGTGATATATCAAATTATGAAAACGCTGGACAGCTAATCAAGAAAGCTGGCACAAATCCGATTATTATACAATCTGGAGGAACTAGTGGATTTTATGGCAAGATATCTAAACAAGGAAATAAGAACTTACGATTTATGGTGTATACAGTTGGCAAATGTCTAGCCCAGCATAATAAGGACTTGCGTCCATATTACTTAAAGTTAAAAGAACGTGGGAAGCACGCTAGAAAGGCTTATATAGCTCTTGGGAACAAGTTTATCCGAATTGCCTTTTCAATGTTAACACATAAAAAACCTTTTGAATCAAAGCAGAACGGCTACAGTATATTTGAAGAAATCAAGAAAAAGCTAAATTTCACTAAAATAAATACTTACTTAAATATTGCTTTAGCTGCGTAATGTAAATTAAAAAATGAATCTCTCTTCTGGGACCAAGGGAAAATCGACGTGGTGCCGGAGGCAGTGAGACCTCGAGTGACAGCATGATTTACCTTGTCCTGTAAATGCGAATTGTACGTTAATATTTCCGGTTTGAACTAACCAGGTTGCATCAATGCAGAACTGAAGCAAGGTAGTATTCTCTATTCAGGTCCGAGAAGAGATGATTCATTTATAGTGTTTTCTGTCAGTTGCTTATGGTAATTTTTGTAAAAAAACTACGTAAGTTGTGTTACCTATGCACAAAAATCAAAAATTCTTACTTGACATAGTACGCTGTCTCCTTGATTTTAAGGTTTGGAATGGGCCAAGGGGTTAGACTTGTGTAAGGCGTTTTAGGTGTCACTCGGAACACCTTCATATAGCGGCTCAGATTGTTCAGATATTGATCACCGATAAATTTTTCAGACCAAATGGCGGCCCTCATAAGAAAGGTAAAGGTATCCTTCCCTTTTTCAAGCCCCATGTTTACCAAACCCGCAGGAATATTGTCATCATTCATAATATCTGGGTCAAAGCCTGCTCCTGCCAACGCATCACGCATTTGCTTATTTACTGTTTGATCGGCTGTAGTAATAATAATCGTAGTGCTGTTAAAAGGGTTACCTGCTGCTCCTCCTTGAGTATTCTCCGTCCAAATATTGAAATTATTTAATTGATCGCCAAGGCCTCCAAAAACACCATGATAAAAACCGGTTTTGGCATCTCCTGCAGTTATTTCACCGCTGTAATCCTTTCCAGGTTTATTTTCAACAAATCCAAGGTAGCTCCGAAAACCAAAATAAACAGCCTGCGGAGGTGTTTGCCCAATGATGACAATTGCCTCATCAGGCCGCAGCTTATAAGTAAAGCCAGGTGCTACATAGTTCAGATTAGGAGGATAATTAGTTGGATTATCTGGGTCATATCCGACTGGGGGTTTCTGTCCTTCGGATGGATGCTGATTAGGAGCTGGCGGCAGTAAGACGGGCGAATAGGGAGCGCCAGCATGATTCCCCATAGCATTATCCACAACACCCCCACTGACAAGCTTAAGTATATCGATATACCTTAATTCTCCTTCCTGTACAATAAAACCTCTCTCCTCTAATGTTGAGACAAACTTATTTACATTACCATTAGGATCAACATTCATCATTGGATTTTGATACATCCATTTCATCTCCTTACTAGCTGTGAAAACCTTGATAATAAGAATATGAAAATCAGAAAAAGTGGTGCTAATCTTATTGTTGACTCTAGATATATGCGATGAAATAAATGATAGTACTTCGTTCCTAAATGTCATGACCTTCATATATTAATGAGAGCAAAATAAATTTAAGGAGGTCAGACATTGAAATACTATACCCATTCGTACATGAATACTTACAGAAATCAAAATAGACAGAATACGTATATACTCGATAAACAAATAGGAGATGTAAATGGCGACAAAATATCGGATATTATTTACCTGATAGGTGAAAAGACAGAAAATCCTTTTTATGAAAATATAAAGGTCATAGTCCTGGATGGAATGACAATGCAGTGGTATGTTATTCCCTTGGATCCCAAATACAGTATGGCCTATACTCCATGGCTGATTCTTGGCAGCTTTACTAACGCAAATAGAAAGGAAATGATGGTAAATCTTCCTGTTGGAGGAAGTGGGGGTCTAACCTATTACTATGTCATATCATTTCTGACTAACAATGCAGAATATATACTTGGTCCTGAGCAGTTTATGACCCTTTCGGATACTCTAGGATTTGAAGTGATCTATATGGATCATTATCGAGTACTTGTAAAAAGTGTAAAACTTAATCAATCCTATACATTGGATATAAGCGACAGAAAAGAAGTGTATGAAGGAACCGTTTATGACAAGGACGGCAAGCTCCTCAAACCCCTAGAAGGGTTTGTCATTGATTTACCGCATCTGTATCCGATAAAAATAGACGGAAGTGTGCCATATAAGCTCGAAGCGCAGCATGATATAGCTGGTACATCACATGCGGATCGGCTTGGATCTATCGTTTTATACTGGAAATATACAGGCAATAATCAATCCTGGGTTTTAGACCCTGAGATGTTTTTTGTTATGTTTGGGTAAAATGAAGATTTTTTAAAGGGGGGAAGTTTCATGCCTTGGCAGCAAAAAATAGGGTACTTGTTAGGCCGGCCAGTAGGAATATCGTTCATGGATGGTACAGGAACCTCGGGGGTCTTATGTGATGCATATGGCGGCAGCGTGTACCTCATGGAGTATTTATATCATACACAATTTGCGCTAAAGCATTATAGCTATAACATGATCCAAGATATTCACCCTTTTCCAGGCTGTAATCATTCAGGAGTATATTAATCTAAAAATACTACAGCCTTTGTCCAGAATGAGCCAATGAACCCGTCCCCATGGCTCAATATATTTTTATTGACTTTATACCCAATGGGGTATAATATAACTCTTGTAGCTAAGTTGATTATTTTTATACCAGATCGAGGAGGAATTACTGATGAGTGAAAGGGTAGCGATTATTGCAAGTAATGGTGGGTTATTTGATGCATATAAGGTATTTAATATTGCAACGGCGGCAGCTTCAATGGATCAAGAGGTGGCTATTTTCTTTACCTTTGAAGGATTAAACTTAATTCATAAGGAAGCCAATAAACAACTGCCTATGCCAGAAGGAAAAGAGCATTTTGCAGAGGGTTTTTCAAAGGCAAATGTACCGTCTATTCCTGATATGCTTGCAATGGCAATCGAGTTAGGTGTTAAATTGATTGGCTGTCAAATGACAATGGATGTAATGGGACTTGGAGAGGATGTATTTGTAGAAGGGATTGAAGTTGGCGGTGCGGTAACATTCTTACAGTTTGCTAAGGATGCAGATGTAACCTTAACTTTCTAAACTAATGCACGAGTAACTCAGTCCGGATTTACGTTTCAATCGTCCAACTAGCTTTGTTATTTTATTTTTTAACTTTTTATATACCCCCATATGTATTAATTGTTAACTCGTTAAGTCTATCAAAATAACATGGAATGAATTTGGGAGGATTAAATATGACACAGAAGGTCATCATCGTAGGTGGGGTCGCAGGCGGTGCCACTGCAGCAGCAAAGCTTAGAAGAATAAGTGAAGACGTGGAAATTATTCTTATTGAACGAGGAGAATATATTTCATTTGCGAACTGTGGTTTACCTTATTATATTGGGGAAACCATCACGGATCGAAGCAAATTATTAGTACAAACCGTAGAGGGTATGTCAAAACGATTTAAGATGGATATCCGTAATCAAAGTGAAGTAATCAGCATTGACCCAGAAAGCCAAACGGTGACCATTAAAAATTTGCGAAATGGTGAAGAGTACAACGAAACCTATGACAAATTATTGCTATCACCAGGAGCAAGTCCTATTGTACCTCCAATCCCTGGTCTAAAGGAAAATGAAACATTATTTACGCTAAGAAATATTCCTGATACGGATAAAATCAAAAACTATGTAGATCAACAAAAACCGAAAAAAGCAGTAGTTGTCGGCGGTGGTTTTATCGGGATTGAAATGGCAGAAAACCTAGTTGACCTTGGTATTGAAGTAACGATTATTGAAATGTCTAACCAGGTAATGACGCCAATTGATTATGAAATGGCGAGTATTTTGCACACTCATATCAAAGAAAAAGGTGCTCGGTTAATACTAGAAAATGGTGTACAATCTTTTGCCGATAATGGTAAAAAGGTAATCTTATCTGATGGAATAGAAGTAGAAACAGATATGACCATCCTTTCTATTGGAGTAAAACCTGAAAATGAATTAGCGAAAAGTGCAGGACTTGAATTAGGTGCACGCGGTCATATTATTGTCAATGAATACCTTCAAACCTCTAATGAGAATATTTATGCTGTTGGAGATGCAATCGAAGTAGTGGATTATATCAATGGCAATCAAACGGCGATTCCTCTTGCTGGACCAGCTAATAGACAAGGTCGTATTGCAGCAAAAAATATGATGGGACTAAGTGAAAGATATCAGGGAACACTCGGTACATCTGTGGCAAAAGTATTCGATTTAACGGTAGCTTCAACGGGTAACAATGAAAAAACACTAAAAAGGCTAGGCATTCCGTATGAAGTCCTACATGTACATCCGAGTTCACATGCGGGCTATTATCCAGGAGCTGCGCAAATTTCGTTAAAGCTTATTTTTGACAAAGAAACCGGTAGAATATTTGGCGCACAAGCGGTAGGGGCAGATGGAGCCGACAAACGTATGGATGTCATTGCGACTGCAATCAAGGGTGGATTAACAGTCGAAGATTTAACAAATCTTGAATTATCCTATGCGCCGCCATATTCTTCCGCAAAGGATCCAGTAAACATGGCGGGGTATGTTGCAACAAACCTACTAGAAGGTGAGTTAGAACACATCCAGTGGCATGAAGTAGATAGAATTGTTGCAGAGGGCGGGCTATTAATTGATGTCCGTGAACCAATGGAACGTGAATTTGGTTATATTAAAGGATCTATCAATATCCCATTAGATGATCTTAGAAATAGATTGAATGAAATTCCAAAGGACAAAACGGTTTACGTAAGCTGTCAAGTTGGTTTGAGAGGCTATTTAGCAAGCCGAATTTTGAAAAACAATGGATTCGATGTCAAGAATGTCGACGGAGGCTGGAAAACCTATTCATCTGTCTATGGCAGTAATATTCACGTGGAAGTTGAAACAGCTACAAATGATTTAGGAGAAACTATTATTCTAGCTGATCAAAGTCTAAAAGCAGATGAAGTAATAGATGTAACGGGATTAACCTGTCCAATGCCTATTGTAAAATTAAAAAAGGGCATTGATTCAATCGGGAGTAATCAAGTATTAGAGCTTCATGCTACAGATAGAGGAACTTTAAATGATTTACCAGCTTGGTCAAAAAATGCTGGACACACAATCCTCAAAACAGAACAAGACGGTCCTGTTATTAAATTTTGGATTAAAAAGAAATGAAACCACGGGGACGAACCCGTCCCCGTGGCTCTATTCTTTTCCTTCATATTCCGCAAGAAACTCTTCTAATAGTTCTTTGTCCCACAGAATGGTTCCCCAAATCATTTCAATGAAACCACTGTAAAAGCCTAAGCTGCCATTGTTTTTTGCATCGTCATACAAAGTAGGAATCCATGAGAGTAAATGTTCATCCATAAAGGCGAGCTGATCTTTAATGATGTTTACTTGGCTTTGTGTGTCTTGATTATGCACTTGTTCTGTTAGTATGGTTAAATACAGTAGTTCAAGACCTAAGTGATCTTCAGGCTGTCGTCCACTATGCTTACTTTCTAAGCCTTGTTTATTTAGTAAGTCTTTCATCACAAAGGCAGTCGTTCCAAAGAACAGTTTCTTCCTTGTATTATAAAACGATTCCCATGGTGGTGCTTTCGGTACACCAGGTCCTATAAAAAGCTCTGTGTACTCTACATTTACTTTTTCAATGGAATTTATCATATCTTGTTCATCCCATTGAGACGTACAGTTTATTAATTGCTCAAGACCTGACATGATTTGTTCATTTGCCGCTTCTAAAGGAAATTGACGCCAAAATTGCTCCGTAACAATCTCTTTGTTTTCCACTTGTACAGGCTCTAGCAAATGGTTTGCGAAAAAGCTGTATAATTGTTCTCGGAAGCTCCATACCTCAGCCCAAGTTTTTGTCATCATAACCGCTCCTTTATGGGTTCAGCGTTGCTGTAATAATCGACATGATGGTTAGCCGTTCTTAACCATGGAATAAATTTTTCCTTCTTTATCACTAAATTGATTTTCTTGTGATGATTTTTGCACAAGAATCTTTTTAGCAAGAAAAGTGAATAAAAGAATACCGAATGAAATTAATCCTACAGAAATCATCAGCTCCACTAAAGACGGTGAATAAGTACCAACTGTGGACCAAATATTTTGTTGGTTATAGCCAAGCGTGATTCCTTGACCTTCAGCAATGTTCGGATGAACAAAGGCAGAGAAAAGAAGCCAGATTCGCTTACACAACACGCCAAAGACGATTAATGCGGATGAAAAGACGACTAATCCCATTTTTTCTCGATTTTTCTTAAATAATAGGATCGCTAACGGTACCACAAGACCTAAGATCACTTGTATCCAGAAATAGGGAGCCAATTGGCCGCTAATGAGCACCTCAGCATGATGCATGGCTTCTCCTTGTGGATAGATCATGGTGATCATTTCAGACAGAAGAAGATAGGCATCAACTGCTACGAAAGTTACTAAAAGTCCTGCTAATGTCGTAATGAGCTTTTTCTCTACCACAAAGACTTTAAATGTCGCTAATAGAACCAAAACAATAAGTAGTAGGGCTAGTCCTGAGTCTAACGCGGAGGCGACAAACAGCGGAGCCATGATGGCTGTATGCCAAGCTCCACGAGCAATTTGTAAGCCGAAAATCCATGCCGTTACGGAGTGAACGAGAATGGCAACTGGCAGGGCAACGGATGACATAATTTTCATTGCTTTTTGGTTCGGTTTTTCTCGTGTCATGAGATAGAGATATAACACGTTAATGACTAAGTAAAGGGAAATCACCATCACGTCCCACATCAACGGTGATTTGAAATTGCTGTGTAAAAGTAAATTTAACATACGAAACGGATTTCCTAAGTCCACCATAATAAAACCAGCAGCAACAATGACACAAACGGTTGATAATATGGTTGCTGGTTTTGCAACGACTTTGAACGATGGAATATTAAATACCGTTGCGGAAGAAGAAACAATTAATCCTCCAGCAGATAATCCAACAAAGAACATAAATAGCATAATATAAGTTCCCCAAGAAACGATATTATTCATCCCAGTTACGCCAAGTCCATTTACGAGCTGATAACCGATGGCCGAAAAGCCCATCACCGCGAAAATGCCTAATATGACGGTAGGTAGGTTAAATTTAGTCTTGATTGTCATTGATTACACCTCCTCATTCAAGCCTAAATAATAAACTTTCGGCTTCGTTCCTTTTTCTTTCAGCAGCTGCTCACCGTTTCTTTCGCGAATTAACCTGGACACTTCGCTTTTTGGATCATCTAAATCACCAAAGACTCGTGCTTCAGCTGGACAGCATTCTACACACATTGGATCTAAACCTTCACTTGTTCTCTCTTTACAAAATGTGCATTTTTCAACCACACCTACGTCACGTACAGGAACGACTCCATCTCCATAATTAAAATCTGGATGACGCTCTGCTTCCTCCCAGTTAAAGACACGTACATTATATGGGCATGCGGCCATACAGTAGCGGCAGCCGATACAGCGGCCATAATCAATTTGTACCGATCCGTTTTCATCATAGTACGTTGCACCAACCGGACATGCTTTTTGACAAGGTGCGTTATCACAATGCTGACAGGCAATGGGGATATATTTTCTCTTTACATTAGGGAAAAGCCCTTCTACACTATCTAACCCTTCATCTCCAACACTAACGACACGATTCCAAAGCATTCCTTGTGGAATATTATTTTGCATTTTACATGAAATGGAACATGTATGACATCCCATACATTTTTCTAAATCGATTACCATACCATATCTCATCATGCCACCTCCTAAATCTTCTTCACTTCAACTAACGTATCATTGTACGGAATTACTGGCCCATATCTAAGCTTATATTGACGTTCGTTTAGTTTGTCGTTCGTTACATTTTGAAGGTTTCCTGCCTTCATATGCTCTGTCCACCAGCCTTCATGTAACCGTACTTGTCCTGGGCGTAAATATTCTGTCACTTTACAGTTTGCTTGAAATGAACCACGCTCGTTAAAAATTTCAACAAGATCACCTGTTTTCAGTTTTCTAGACTCTGCATCCTTTGAATTGATTTCTAGCTTTGGACCTGGATTGATTTGGTTAATCCACTTGGCATTTGTAAATTGTGAATGGACACGGTATCGAGTATGAGCCTGACTAAATTGTAAAGGATATTGTTTTGATAATGAGTTGTTTTTATGTGCTTCAGATGGTAGGTCTGAGTTCGGAAATGCTTGATCATACTCAACCATCTTTTCGTGATAGAGTTCTAGTTTTGTAGACGGCGTAGAATACTTTTGATCCATAAAACCACGATACGGCTCATTTGGTACTTTTAAACGCATAATAAAATTGTTCTCTCTCAATGTTTCAATCGTAATTCCAGTTAAACGAGGATCACCAGATGTTAAACGATGTCTTTGTAAGTCTTCTGGAGTTTTAGGTAAATAGCGGTCTAACCCAAATCTCGCAGTAATTTCCTTTTCGATTTGGAAGTCTGATTTACTTTCATGTAATGGATCAATCACTTTTTGTGACATCAATACATGAGAACGATTCACTTGCATGTTGATAATGTCGTATTCACTTTCGAATGCTGTAGAGGCTGGCAATACAATATCAGAATAATTTACACTTGGGTTATGGAAAGGATCTATGGTTACAAGAAAATCTAAACTATTAATCCATTCTTCTGTTTTACTTAAGTTCGCAAAATGCTGCTGCAATGTATTACCTAAGTTAATAACGACCCGTACAGAGTTTTCTTTTATGCGTCTGTCTTGGGTTGTCATCTCGAGTGGTGTTTGAGCAAACTCTGATGGCAGTTCCCAGGAATTGAGTGCTGCAGTCCATGAGCTGCCATGATACAATGCATTTCCAACTGCTCCGCCAACTCGGCCGATGTTTCCTGTTAAAGCACCGAGAATAGCTCCTGCATGACCAGCAACATCTGCATTTCCCCATTTGTCGATTCCGCCGAATCCCCAACCAAGAACAGCAGGCCCTGCTGTTGCATATCGTTTCGTTAACTCGTAAAGCACATCTTCGTCAATTTCTGTCTTTTCAGATGCCCAGCTAAGGGTATAAGACTTTTGGTTTTCTTTCATTGCCGTAAAGACCGTTTTAACTTTCACACCATCTACTGTAAATTCTCCTTCAAGTTGAGGATTTACACCTTCAGCGTTATAAGGCTTTAGGGAATTACTATTTTTATCCCAGACGTAAAACGGATTTTCTACATTTCCTTCTTTGGATTGATCAACTCTTAACAATTGCTTATTATCTTCTCTTACTAAAAATGGTGCAGATGAGTTTTTCGTTAAGTACTCGGCATCATACCAATGATTATCGAGAATTAGCGTAATCATTGCTAGTAGAAGATCACCATCCGTACCTGGTTTAATCGAGATCCATTGATCAGATTTCGATGCCGTTGTAGAATAGTTCGGGTCAATCACAATAATCTTCGCACCAGCATCCTTCGCCGCATAGAAAAACTTCGAATCTGTTAAAGTGGTTTCTAGAATGTTACAGCCGAGGAAAATAATCGTTTTTGAGTTTACCCAATCTGACGTTTCATTTTGCACATAACCGTATGCTTGACCGCCAATACATTCCTCTAATCCGTTGGCAAGGCCAACGTCAATACCCGCTTCACATGCAAATTGTGCACCAAGTAATGTTACTAATTGCTGATACGTGTATTCAATCCCTGATGAGGCACTAAACAAAATAGATTTTCCACCGTATTTTTCAATTGAACTAGACAGCTTTTTATGAATTTCAGTTAAGGCTTCATCCCATGAAATGGCGACAAATTTCCCCTCACCTCGTTTACCTACACGCTTTAAAGGAGTTTTAAGTCGGTCAGGGCTATAAATACGTTCAATTTCACTTATCCCTTTTAAGCAAACCGTTGAGAATCGCGTATCTGTCCAATTATTTGGAACGATTTTAACAAGTTTTCCGTCTCTGACCGTACATTTAAAGGCACATCGACCTCCACAGTTTGTTGTATGGTAAGTGAATCTCGTTACTTCATTGGGAGTGTTTTCAGCTGCTGCTGACTGGAACCACTTTCGTGAAGTGAACATGCCAGATAATCCGAGTGTTGCACTTCCCGCTAGCCCCGTTTTAATAAAGCTTCTTCTTGAGATATTCATAAATGAATCCCTCCCATTTCATATTTTCATCACATATATCTATAGGAACAGTTTAAATTATTGAATGTACTATCATTATAGTTCGTAACCCCACAGTATGAGGAGTGTTGAATCATACACACTTAACCATCTATGTTTGTTAGACATTCACACAACCTTTTTCCCTTTTTATATAAATATGTCGATTTTATAAACAGCCATAGAATAAAAAAACTAGCTTGCGCAATGAAGCGAATGCTAGTTTTCTGCATGGTACACATACCTAATCAACTAGAGCGAGACGCTTGTCGATTAGTGATAAAGTAGATTAATTTTCCTCATAAAGGATGCGATAGTGGTATTTATAATTTTTCAACATTCACAAAGGTGTCATAAATTGCATAGTTTTGAAAAGCTGATTCTTGATTGCTCGTGTCTTCTTGCTTTGCAGTTATCAGATCGTTAATGGTAACATCTGAATCTGGATACCACCCTTGATACACCATGACAATATCTTTTGGAACTTGTTTGCTGCATACTGCTTTCATCTCAATACATGCTTGATCATTGTACATCTTAACAATATCCCCGTTTGTTATGCCGATATCTGTGGCTGCTTGTGGATGGATGACCACAAATGCTTCTTTCTCATCATGAAGATTTAAAAAGTGAAATTGAGAGTTAAATGCATATGGATGATGAGGAGTGATGAACCAAAAAGGATATTCTTTTGGCGGTAAATTCCCCATCATAGGGTTAACATCTTTATTTTGTTTCACTCTATTAGAGTATTGCTGCTGCACTCTATTATTAGAAATAGCCCCTGTCATGCTTCTTTCTTTTAAATCTGATATGTTTCTAACCGAATAACAGTTAAATACTTGATCATTAAATTGTGCATTTAAATATTCCTCTTCGGAAGAATAAATAGGAAAAGTACAAAGTGATGGCACATGCTGATTCAGCCTTTTTGCTAATTCTGTCATCATCCACCACTCACTTCTACTATCATAATAAGGAGATAGGGCATGTTCGTTTAATGCAATTTCTTTATGCCACCAGCTTATGATAATATCCATTTCCTCAAAATGGGTGGTTGTTGGCAGAATGAGATTGGACATTTGTGCTGTTGGTGTCATGAACTGATCCACCGTTACAACGAATGGAATATCCATCAGAAACTCCTTAATCGCTGTCGAATTAGGTTCTTGAATTAATGGGTTTGCACATGAAACCCATAACATTTTAATAGGAAGATCTCCAATATGATCCCTATTATTGATATCGAGGATTCGGTTTTTTCCTAAGACACGTTCAGAGGTTTGATTATTAAACATCATCGTGTCGCTGCCATCTCTTAAGTAAATTGCCCCGCCCATTTTGCCGATATCCCCGTGAACGGCAGCAAGTCGTTCAATCGAATGAATCGTATGTTCAAAATTAGAATGTTTTTGCAGACCTGAACCAATGACATACGCAATCGTATCGGCCTCCGTCATCCACGTCAGCAAAAGGTTGATTGCTTCTTTGGATACATCACAAGTCATTAAATAGTCATCTACATCTATTTCATTTATGTTTTTTATTAATCGATTCATCTCAATAGGATCGATATCGAAAAAACTACTATCCATTGCATTATTTTCAATCAGCTGTTGGATTAATAAAGTTGCCAACGTTCCATCTGTACTAGGCCGTAATTGGATATATAAATCGGCTAACTCAGCACTTTGTGTATACAGGGGGTCAATAACTACTATTTTTGCCCCTTTTACTTTTGCTTCTATTAAATGAGGGATGAGATGAATATTGGTTGCAGCTGGATTAGCTCCCCAGATGATAATCAGTGAGGCCTCTTTGATGTCAGAAGGATTAGGCCTGTTCTTCACAACCTTATCCGGTTCAACAGCATGTAAACTTGAAAGTAAGGATGAGGTGCCAAGCATTCTTGTTGTTTTCCCTATATGGGAAAAAAATTCATCTGTTACATAATGATGCACGCCAATATTTCCAGAACCCTTAAACAAGGCGAAGGGGAGAAGGCTGCCAAATTGATGATGAATCTTCAATACTTCACTTATTATGAGTTGAAAAGCCTTTTCCCAAGAAATTTGAATAAATTTCCCTGATCCTTTTACTTTTTGGTAGTAAGGATATTTTAAGCGATCTCTATGGTTATTTTTTTCTGCATAGGAAAACCCTTTTGCGCAAAGCTTACCCTTTGTATAGGGGTGACTGATATCTCCAGCAATATGATGAATGGAATCCTTTTCTATATGGGAAATAATCGTGCATGAACTTGGACAATTTCTAGGACAGACATTCCTGAATTTCCTAGCTGCATGTTGTGTCATACAATTTCTCCTCTTCACAGTAGTTAGAGTACATTCTAGCAGAATACCATTTGTTGCGTATTGCTTAATGTCACTCTTTACTAATGGTAACTAATGGGATAGCCCTGCTCCTGCATGTGCTAGATGTCACTGTGACTGGTCAAAAAAAATGTAACACTATAAGTAAGAAGTTCATAAGATTGAAATCTTCGGACAGCTTTCATTGAATGTAAGCAAAAGCAGTCCGAACCTGTGTCGACTTCGGACAGTTTTCATTGAATATAAGCTAGAACAATCCGAACTTCGGCGGACTTCGG
>NZ_JBHZRC010000005.1:166398-271938 GCF_043641075.1 Niallia oryzisoli
CCGAACCTGTGTCGACTTCGGACAGTTTTCATTGAATATAAGCTAGAACAATCCGAACTTCGGCGGACTTCGGACAGCTGTCATTAAATGTAGGCAAAAGCAGTCCGAACCTGTGTCGACTTCGGACAGCTTTCATTGAATATAAGCTAGAACAGTCCGAACTTCGGCCGACTTCGGACAGCTTTCATTAAATGTAAGCAAAAGCAGTCCGAACCTGTGTCGACTTCGGACAGCTTTCATTGAATATAAGCTAGAACAGTCCGAACTTCGGCGGACTTCGGACAGCTTTCACAGAATGTAAGCAAAAACAGTCCGAACCTGTGCCGACTTCGGACAGCTTTCATTGAATATAAGCTAGAACAGTCCGAACATCGGCTGACTTCGGACAGGTTTCACAGAATGTAAGCAAAAGCAGTCCGAACATCGGCTGACTTCGGACAGCTTTCATTGAATATAAGCTAGAACAGTCCGAACTTCGGCTGACTTCGGACAGCTTTCATTAAATGTAAGCAAAAGCAGTCCGAACATCGGCGGACTTCGGACAACTTTCACAGAATATAAGTAAAAATAGGCCAAACCAGGGCGGAAATAGTTCAGAAAGAAGGAATTACTTTATGACATCACATTTAGTGTTTTCCATCGACCTTAACAGGTGTATCAATTGTAAAACGTGTGAAATGGCCTGTAATGATTTTTATGGATTGATGGGGATGCATCGTAGAAATGTAATGACAATTGAAACAGATGCTTATGAACCGCCATTGCATATTTCTCTTTCTTGTAATCATTGTATGAACCCGGTTTGTGTATATATTTGCCCTGAGAATAACTTTCAAGTACGCGAGGATGGGATTGTTGTCCATAATCCAAGCGGCTGTAAAGGATGTGAGAGATGCATTGAAGCATGTCCTTTCGATGCCTTAAAGTTAAATCCAAAAACAAATCGAGCGGATAAATGTAATTTTTGTGTAGATCGGATTGAAGGTGGCTTAAGGCCAGTATGTGTAGAAAATTGCATAACAGGTGCACTGAGCATTATGAAAGTATCTTCAGATGAGATTAAGTCAAATAATTTTCAAGATGCAGATGTACCCATTGTTGCCTATACAAAACCTTCTATTAATATATTAAAAAAACAAAAGGGGCATATTTTTTTAAGGGAAGGAGGATAAATATCTATCTATGAAGCTCTTATTACAGGATGTTTTGTTTTATATACCACTATATCAACTTACCTTTTTAACTCCTTTACCAAAGGAAAATACTTATTTTGAGACCGTTTCAACCACCATTCCTGATCAATGGTTTGAAAGTCCAACTTTACTTCTGCTTGATACGGATGAGGAATGTTTAAAGCTAAGCAATAAAAAATTCGTCAATCAATTGATTCAAGATTCAAATCTGATTGGAATTATCCTTTGTCATCGACATGAAATCCATATTCAAGAGGATTGCCTTTTACTGCTGAGCGAATGTAAAGTACCGCTAGTCATTGCAGAAGAACCTTTATCTATCTCCGATCTACTTGAAGTTAAGAAGCGGCATCACGCCTTTAGTCTGCTGAGTATAGAGTTAAATGGATTTATGAATAAAGGGTTTATGCAAATTGCTGAAAATCTTTCTACAGCTTTAGAAACACCCTTTCTCTTTTTTGATGAAAATGACCAGCTCCTTTGGCAAATCGGTTCAGAAGAAGAGATTGAAAAAGTGTTACAATGGCTGCAAAGTGATGGGCATGAAAAGGGGAAAACCAATAATCCGAACCGATTGCTACCCGTACCATACGCAGATATGGGAATGGATGAGCCTTATGAACAATACATGATGAACATTGCGGGACAAGTTCAGCTAAGCCTAGTGACTTTAGCGAATTTGACAGAATGGCAGGGGAAAATCCTTGATAAATTCATTGGATTGTCAGCCCTCTTTTTTCAAACAGAAGAAATTATTAGGACTCAACGGGAACAGATGAAAGAGCATTTTATTTATGACCTTCTCTATCACAAGTTTGAATCGAAAAAGGTCCTGATCAAACAAGCAAAAACATGGGGATGGAACTTAGAAAAACCGCATCATCTATTTGTCATTGATGTTGCCTTGTCAGATGAGTGGATGATGAATTTGGAGTGGATGGATGAAATGATTGTTTATTTAGAAAACCATCTATCCGATTTAAATGATCAGATCATTTTATTTTCGTTTCAGGATCAAATTGTTGTTCTCTTGAAGGATGATGAAAATCGCAATCCAAGTAATAGAAAGAGTTTTGTATTTGAAAAAGCTGCAATGATTGAAAAGGAACTTTCGAGCCATTGGTCCGGCTGCCAATTTCATATTGGTATAGGGAAATGGTGTCAGGATAGCGTTAATCTTAATAAAAGTTATCAGGAGGCTAAAATGGCCTTGCAGTTTGGCAAAGTATGGTTGGAAAATCATCGTGTCTTTCATATTAATGATCTGGGTATATTTAATCTCATCATTCATTTGCATAAGGAGATTCTATACGATTTTTGTGAAGAATATCTGCCCTCTTTAATTGAAAGTGATAAAAAACTCGGAACAGAATATCTTAAGACCCTTAAAGCCTATTTTCAGTATCAAGGAAACGTTAATGAGGTATCCGAAGCGTTGTACATTCATCCTAATACGTTAAGAAATCGACTGAAAAAGATTGAAGACATGACCGGTGTGTACCTACAAAATAATGTAGATTTGCTAAACTTAATGGTGGCCGTTAAAATTCATTATTCTATGTCTTATTAAGTTCAATTCCCACTTAAAGGTAAGGCCAATTCATCATTTGGTCACCAATCATTTCTGTAAATAGGAATGGACTAGTAAACCTACACAATTTAACATGCTTAAGTGTAGAGAAACCCACACTCCTCAGATTGGACGATCCCTATTAAAATGAAATGGTAAGAGACAAGCAATCGAAAATAGGTGGTGGCATAGATGGCATTATTAAGTAAGTGGGTAGAAAGCTTGGATTATGAATATGAAATATTATCTTCCTGTACACGTCATAAAAGCCATCATTCTAATTGTTCAAAATGTGTGGATGTCTGTGAAAAGCAAGCCATTTCATTCACAAAAGGAAAGCCGGTGATCAATCATTCTGAATGTCTGCAGTGCGGTGAATGTATGGCCGCATGCCCTGTTCAAGCTGTTGCAGGCATCCTTCCGAAAAGGGAAATCAAACAAAATTGTCTTATGATTTCAGATCGTCATTTTCCAACAATAACGGAATTGCTTATTCTTCATAAAAAGGGGGTTCATTCCATTATTTTTGAAAATGAAGCCTTCATCCAAGAATGGAATTATCGGGTGGAACGGGTGAACGAAATGCTCTTGGAACTAGGAGAATCTCCCTTTTCAATTTCGACCGATTCTGTGGAGAGTGAGGATGTTTGCTCGAGAAGAGAACTTTTCTCACTGTGGAAAAAGGAGAGCAAATCTTTAATGAAGCAGATGACTCCTGCTAAGTGGCGTTTTAATCATAATGCTTTAGATTTGCGACAGTATTATACTGATTTTCAATTTACCACCATAACGGTTGATACGGATAAATGTACGCTCTGTGCAGTTTGTAAAAGAATTTGTGACCAAAAATGTTTTGATATTCAAGAAGGACACTTTTCTCTGTCATTGCAGGAATGTAATTCTTGTGGTTTATGTGCAGATATCTGTCCTGAGGCGGCGATTGTAGTGGAAGAACAAATCATAAAAACGAAAGAAATTCATTTTCCTGTATACGAGAAAACGTGCCAGACTTGTAATCACTCTTTTAAAACAGTGCGTGAACATGATGAAATCTGTACGATTTGTACAAAGATGAATCATATCTCGCAGAAAGGAGAGCGGGTAGTATGATATCTAATATTGGAATTCCGGGATTGATTTTAGTCTTAGTTCTTGCACTGATTATTTTTGGACCTAAAAAATTGCCTGAACTAGGGCGTGCAGTGGGTCAAACCTTAAAAGAATTTAAAAGTTCTACCAAGGATTTAATCCTTGATGAAGATGAAAAAAGTGAAAAATAGACAGAGTGACAATGCACAACCAGTATTTGTCCTTCTTATGGGAAGTACGCAACCACGTGAGAAAAACCAAGGGGACGGGCCCCATGGCCCTCCTAGACAGACAAAAAACTAGAGAGACAAAATTAAACAGAAAGTGCTGAAGAGATTCGAGTCTCTTCAGCACTTTCTGTTTATTCCTTCCGAGCCACGGAACCCGTCCCCGTGGTCTCGTGGTCTTTACATTAATCTTTTTATGACCATGGACAAGCGGCGCAGTCCGTCTTCTAGGTCTGAAAGAGATGCAAACGAATAGGAAATGCGTAGATATTGATCGGCTTGGCTGTCATAGACGTTTCCTGGATTAAGTAATATGCCTTCTGCAAGTGCCGTTTCAAATAGTTTTCTCATTGAAATCGGGGGTAGTAAACGCACCCAAATATAAAATCCTCCATTTGGCTTCTCCCATGTGGCAAGATGAGAAAAATACTTATCCAAAATAGTTAAGGTAAAATCTCTGCGAATTTTAAGCTTCGTCCTTATTTCATTAAGATGCTGATCATAAAGTCCACTGGTAAACCATTCAACTGCTGCCCATTGTGATAAAGAACTTGAGCCATAATCGGTTTGCATTTTAATATCTGCTAAATGCTCAATAACTGGCTCCGGGCCCACTACCCAGCCAATTCTAAGACCGGGACTTAACGTTTTTGATAAACTTCCCAAATAAAGAACTAATCCATGTTTGTCAAAAGCCTTAAGAGGTTTCGGAGGGTTCTCATCGAACCATAATTCCCGGTAAACATCATCCTCAATCAGCGGTAATTGTACTTGCTGACATGTGTTCAACAATTGATTGCGTCTTTGGGCTGTCATTAACGTTCCTGTAGGATTATGAAATGAAGGAATTGTATAAAGTAAGGAAGCTTTATGCAGCTTTTTATACTGTGGGATATGATCTACCTTAATCCCTTCCTCATCCAAAGGGATACCTAATAATCGCATACCTGATGATTGAAAGACATGCAGTGAATGAAGATAGGAAGGTTTTTCCGTTAATACGGTAGACCCTTTATGTAATAAGCTTACGCTAATAAGCTGTAAGGCCTGCAGAGCGCCTGAAACAATTAAAATGGAAGAAGGTGAAGCTTGAATACCCATGTTTTTCAGGTAGCTGCTTATTTCCTTCCTTAGTGGTAGTAAGCCTTTTGGTTCTTCATATCCATAGGAAATTTCTTTCATTGATAATTTTTCAAAAACCTGTTTCATAGACAGACCAGCCAAGAGGTCTGGTGATAATTCGCCCGTTCCTAAACGAATGATGTTAGGAATAAATTCTGCTTGATTAATTTCTTGAATGGTTGGGAGGTTTGGCTTGTGAATTCCCGAATTCACATATGAACTCCAATCAGGTGGAGGGGTTACAGCTAATAGATTCCATGAATTATGAATCACTTTTGTACCACTGCCGCTCTTTCCCTCAATAAGTCCTTCAGACGTTAGTTCATCATAAGCAGTAACAACTGTACTTCGATTGACTTCCAATTCTTTTGCTAACATGCGTTGAGGCGGAAGTTTATATCCTATCGGCCATTCTCCTGTTGATATTTTTCCTCTAATAAAATCAGTTATCTGTATGTGCAATGGTATAGATGAGGACTTATTAGGCCTCCAATTAATTGAAGACATGAAAGGCGTTCTCCTTTTTATTTAATCTTTGGCAATGTTAAAGAATAGAACTGAATTTAGTCAGCAGGTTGATTACAGTGGAAGGCACGAAGACTCCTGCGGGAGAAGCGAGACAGTCGAGACCCCGCAGACACGAAGTGGCGAGGAGGCTCGGCGGTCGCCCGCGGAAAGCGAAGTGCCTGAAACGGAAATCAACAACCATGTTTAACTGAGCCAATCTTTAACTAATTATATTACTTGGTTGGTTTACAATCCATCCAATTGGTTGGAGACAAGGATAAAGACACTTATTACAATAAAATTAGTTTAATAAAAGAAAGGGAGAATTTCAGATGTTAGAAGCATTTATTCATGGGTTTATTCTTGCACTGGGGCTCATTTTGCCACTCGGTGTTCAAAATATTTTTGTATTCAATCAGGGGGCACTTCAACCGAGCTTTATCAGAGTATTACCAGTTGTCATTACAGCCTCTTTATGTGATACATTTTTGATTCTGGTTTCGGTTTTAGGTGTTTCATTGTTAATCTTAAGCTCCTTTTGGATTAAAACCGTTCTGATAGGAGGAGGCTTTATTTTCTTAATCTATATGGGATGGACGACGTGGAATAGTAAGCCAAATAATGAAAAAGAAGAAGTGGCAAAGAAGTTTACATTAAAGAAACAAGTGTTGTTTGCTGCCTCTGTTTCGCTGCTCAACCCACATGCCATAATGGATACGGTTGGTGTAATTGGTCCAAGCTCCATCACATACCAAGGGGAAGAAAAAATAATGTTCGCCGTTTCATGTATTTTGGTTTCTTGGCTTTGGTTTTTAGGACTTGCCATTTTTGGACGAATAAGTGGAAAACTCGATAAATCAGGAAGCTTTATGCTGGTATTGAATAAAATTTCAGCCTTAGTGATGTGGGGTGCTGCTATTTACCTGGGGCTATCTCTTTTTAGTTAATAGATTCAGTTAAGGAATTTGTTATAGAGTTGTGCTACAATTCCTTTTACACTATCTCTTTCCTTTATCCTCCAATACCTCCTTTTCAATTGTATTTACTATTGATCCGTCCTAGTTATCTATAATAACCAAGATGTAGAAAATAATCAGAAAAAGACTTACATAACGTCTAATGATTGTATCTTATAAAAAAATATAATTGATTCATAGATTAGTTATTAAGAGGGCATCAATTGTCAGTTGAAAAGGAGAATTGTATATGTTTCTAAGAGAATTATCAACAAATCGCTTAATCACCATTAATTATTATAAGGACGGACTTTCACAAACATGTAAAGGCCATGTTTGCAGGCTTGATATATATCAACAAACCCTTTCTTTAAAAGGTGAGAATGAGCAGGTCTACTCTATTCGTTTTTCGCAAATTAAGGAAATTTGTTAACGCTTACTTATCTGTCTACAATACAAAGTAAAAAGTGACTCAAAAGGGAGAAAACCGTTGAGTCACTTAATTTAAAGCTAAAAATCCAATAAGTTATTGTCACTTAACCAGGAGTGGACACAATCAATAAATTTTTTTGTGGCAGGTGACATATTGGGTTTTGTGGCAATACCGATAATACGGAAAAAATCTTTTTCCAAATTAAGAATACGAACGTTATCGGGAACATGTGATAACGTCATTTTAGGCCTTATGCTGATACCTAAATTTTCTTGTACCATAGACTTGATTGCTTGGTCATCGGATACCCTGAATTTTACATTTGGTTTCATATTGTTTTCTCTAAAAATCTGTTGGATCTCGTTGTCCCAGCCTTCTTTGGGCAAAATCATGGGTTCGGCTTGTATTTCTCTAAAGGATATTTGTTCTTGTGAATGAAGTGGGTGCTGATCCGATAATATACAAAGCATTTTATCTTTTTTTAAAGGTGTAAATTCTAGAGATTTTGGAGTAGGTAAGGTTAAAAAGCCACAGTCAATGACTCCTTGTAAAATCCACTCCTCTAATATTGAATAATCACCTTCATATAATTTTAAGGTTATTCCTGGATAATCATTTTCAAACCGTTTAATAATATGAGGCAGCCATTGTGATGCAACACTCGTAAATGTACCAATATTCACGATACCAATATCTAAACCATTTATGGCGGCCACTTCCTGATTCATTCTTTCATTTATGAGGAGGATTTCACGAATAAATGTAATGATACGTTCACCATTACTCGTTAGCTGAATGCCTGACCGCCCCCGAGTTAGTAAAGAAAAGCCAAATTCGTTTTCTAGACTGGTAATAGCATGGCTGATACCCGATTGTGTTAATTTTAATATTTCCCCTGCTTTTGTTAGACTTCCCGATTCAACAACCGTAAAGAAAATTTCATATCTACTAAGTGTCATTGTCCTTATTCCTCATCCATTAATTATTCTCATGTATTATATTATAAACATTCATTTTACTCATGTATATGGTTGATATATACTTAGATTAATCTCAAAGTTAAAAAGATTTAGAAAATTATCTAAAATAACGACATTTTTCTAAAATAATAAAGATCGACATATATTATTTTTTTACTGTTAAATAAAGCGGTTACATCTTATTTAATTATGTGTACAAACAATGAATCAAATCACATCAAGAGAAACGGGGGAGTTGCGGTGAAATTTGAAGTAAAATTAACGGTGGAAGAAATTATGCAGAATAAGCAATTTAAACATGCACAAGTTTTAGCAGGGAAAACAGGTCTTAATCGACATGTCCGATGGGTTCATATTCTAGAATTAACATCAATAGATAATCTATTAAATGGAAATGAACTGATCCTTTCTACAGGAATTGGGTGGGAAGGGAATAAAGAAACTTTTAGATCTATCGTTCAACAGTCTATTGATTCCAATGCAGCTGGACTATGTATTGAATTGGGACGGTATATATCTGAGATTCCTCAAGAAGTTATAGAACTAGCTGAAACCCACAATTTCCCAATCGTTGTTTTTCCTAAAAAAGTACGATTCATTGACATCACACAGGAAATACATAGTCTTTTGATTAAAAAAAATTATCAAATCCTTTCTGATTTAGAGGAATATTCAACTAGTCTAAACCAATTGCTGCTTTCCTCTAATTCACAGCAAAGAATCCTGCAGCTTTTACATGATCATATAAAAATGACCGTATTTTATATCTCTAACCAAGGTAAAGTGCAAGTCATATCTAAGAAATCACCAGCAGAACAAGAGAAACTATTCCGACTTTTGAATGATAATAGCAGGTCAGAACATATGAACATTGCTCATCAGTCTGTACAAGCGATGGATCATACACTTGCAGATTTATTCATCATATCAGAGTCTGAAACTATTACGGAATATGAATCTTTAATATTAGATCGTAGTGCAACTGCATTAGCGCAAAGTCTTTTACGTGAGCTATATGTAGAAGAGCAAAGAAAGGCCAAAGAAGCAGAGTGGGTAGGACGTTGGCTTGAAGGCGAATACAGCAATGAACAAATCAGTCGCCATCTTTTAGAAATTGAACCGACTCTAAAGCCAAATGGATGTACGGTTTTGCTCTGTAAAGTTGATAATCTAGATGAAGTCATTCCGGAACTTAATTATTTATTAGTATACCTCCGATCCATTTTTGAACAACGCGGTATCTTCCTATTATCTCATCTACAAAAAAATCAAATGGTTTTTATTCTCATTAATAAATGGAAAACAAATGATATGAAGAAAAGGGTATCAGATGGAATTGAATGCCTTAGGAAGTCGGAATTTATAAAAAGAACAAAAGATTCCAACATCTACTTAGGTGTTGGGAAAATCGTCAGTCAATTAGATTTCATTAAAAATAGCTATGGTACAGCAAATGAAACTCTGAAATTCCGAGAAAAGATGTCAAATAAACTTAGCAGTTATTTCTATGAGGATCTATATATATTCCGATTAGTATTAACAGCAAACGAAAAGGGAGTCTTAAGTGATTTTATATCAGATTATTTAGGTCCAATATTATGGTATGATGAAAAGAAAAATGGTGAGTTACTTAAAACATTAAAAATTTATTTGCAATGTAAAGGTGGTAAAAAAGAAACGGCAGAACAACTTCATATTGTTCGTCAAACCCTTTATCATCGACTTGATAAAATCTATGAACTCATTGGTGATGATTTCATGGAACCCTATAAACGTCAAGCTATCGAAGTAGCGATTTCTGCCTATGAGTATATTTCCGAAACTGTTCCAGATATAACATATCAGATGAAATCATCATAAATTTTCATGAAACCCTCATTTGGGTTTCTTTTTTTTGCTCAATGTAAATTGATTCATGGAAAACAAACCCTTATTGCAGAAAATATTCAATTGATATGTTACACATTGTCTAATGAATGTCGTTTGGCTGCTTACTATAATTAACTCAAGAAATGAAACAATTGGAGGTTTTATCATGGAAGTAATTAAAGAGGTCCAAACGTTAAAGAACTTTATTGGAGGACAATGGATAGAATCCGCATCTGAAAAAATTGAAGAGGTTCCCAATCCAGCAACAGGTGAGGTTATAGCACGTATTCCGATATCTACTCGAGAAGATTTAGATCATGCTGTTTCAGTAGCACACGAAGCTTTTAAAATGTGGCGTAAAGTAGCCGTACCTCGCCGGGCACGTATTCTATTCCGTTATCAACAGTTGTTAGTAGAGAACTGGGAAGAGTTAGCTAAGCTAGTAACCTTAGAAAATGGAAAAAGTTATGCGGAAGCGTACGGTGAAGTTCAACGCGGGATCGAGTGTGTTGAATTTGCTGCAGGTATCCCAACGTTAATGATGGGAGAGCAGCTCCCTGATATTGCCACTGGAGTTGAATCAGGTATGTATCGTTATCCAATTGGGGTAGTCGGGGGAATCTCACCGTTTAACTTTCCGATGATGGTTCCATGCTGGATGTACCCACTTGCGATTGCATGTGGAAATACCTTTGTTCTAAAACCTTCTGAAAGAACGCCATTGTTAGCGAATCGTTTAGCGGAATTGTTTAAAGAAGCAGGTCTGCCGGATGGAGTCTTCAACATTGTACATGGTGCACATGACGTGGTAAATGGCATTTTAGAAAATGAAGATGTAAAGGCTGTGTCTTTCGTAGGATCTCAACCTGTAGCTGAGTATATCTACAAAACAGCGGCAGCAAACGGCAAACGTGTACAAGCTCTTGCAGGAGCGAAAAATCATTCAATCGTTATGCCGGATGCTGATTTAGATAACGCAGTTACGAATATTATTGGAGCGGCATTTGGATCTGCAGGCGAACGCTGCATGGCTGCCTCAGTTGTTGTTACAGTAGGTGATGTTGCTGACGAGTTAGTAAGTCGTCTGAAAAAAGCGGCGGATGAAATTACAATTGGAAACGGTATGGATGAAGGGGTATTCCTTGGGCCGGTTATTCGCCAGTCACATAAAGAACGTACCCTTCAGTACATTGAAATTGGTGAAAACGAAGGAGCTTCTCTCATTCGGGATGGAAGAAAGGATGCAGCAGCAAGTGAAGACGGGTACTTTGTTGGACCGACTCTCTTTGATAACGTACAAACAGAAATGAAAATTTGGCAGGATGAAATCTTTGCTCCTGTGTTATCCATTGTTCGAGTAGATACATTAGAGGATGCAATTGAACTTACGAACAAGTCCGAATTTGCTAATGGTGCATGCTTATATACAGATAGTGCAAATGCCGTTCGTACATTCCGTGAGGATATTGATGCGGGTATGCTTGGTGTTAATCTTGGAGTTCCTGCGCCAATGGCCTTCTTCCCATTCTCAGGTTATAAGAAATCCTTCTACGGTGACCTTCATGCAAATGGAAAAGATGGCGTAGAATTCTATACTCGTAAGAAAATGCTTACAGCTCGTTATTAAAAAAAGGACTAAAAAATTAATCTGGATGATAGGAGTTGATTATGTTGAATACAACAACCGTACAGGATTTACAGAAAACGGATGAAAAATATTTATGGCATGCGATGAGAGGGGCAAATCCTAATCCAAGTAATTTAATTGCCGCTAAAGCAGAAGGGGCATGGGTAACAGATATTGAGGGAAATCGATATTTAGATGGTATGTCTGGTCTTTGGTGTGTAAATGTTGGGTATGGACGAAAAGAGCTTGCTCAAGCGGCCTATGAACAACTAATGGAAATGCCTTATTTTCCTTTGTCACAAAGTCATGTTCCAGCAATTAAATTAGCTGAAAAAATAAATGAATGGCTTGGTGATGATTACGTCATTTTCTTCTCTAACAGCGGTTCGGAAGCGAATGAAACAGCATTTAAAATTGCACGTCAATATCACCAGCAAAAAGGGAATCATAATCGGATTAAGTTTATTTCTCGCTATCGTGCATACCATGGGAATTCAATGGGCGCACTTGCTGCTACTGGTCAAGCACAGCGTAAATATAAGTATGAGCCATTAGGTCAAGGATTCCTGCATGTAGCGCCACCAGATACGTACCGTAATCCAGATGATGTTCATACACTGCAAAGTGCGGAAGAAATTGATCGTGTCATGACATGGGAATTAAGCCAAACTGTGGCTGGTGTCATCATGGAGCCTATTATTACAGGTGGAGGAATTTTAATGCCTCCTGATGGGTATATGGCAAAGGTAAAAGAAATCTGTGAAAAGCATGGGGCACTCCTAATTTGTGATGAGGTTATCTGTGGATTTGGCCGTACAGGAAAACCATTTGGATTTATGAACTATGATGTAAAGCCTGATATTATTACGATGGCTAAGGGTCTTACAAGCGGTTACCTTCCGCTTTCAGCAACAGCGGTTAAAAGAGAGATTTATGAAGCATATGTTGGTACTGATGATTATGATCGTCTTCGCCATGTCAATACTTTTGGAGGAAGCCCTGCTTCATGTGCCTTAGCATTAAAGAATTTGGAAATTTTAGAAAATGAAAACCTAATTGAACGTTCTAAAGAATTAGGTGAAAGACTTTTACTAGAACTAGAAGAGATCAAAGCACATCCAAACGTAGGAGATGTTCGTGGAAAAGGTCTTCTATTAGGGATTGAACTAGTAGAAGATAAGCAAACAAAAGAGCCAATTAAGATTGAAAAAATAAACAAAGTAATGGCAATTTGTAAAGAAAAAGGCCTCATCGTTGGTAAAAATGGAGATACGGTAGCTGGATACAATAATATTTTACAACTTTCGCCTCCATTAAACATTACAGAAGAAGACTTTACGTTTATTGTGAATACGTTAAAGGAAAGTATTCAACAATTGTAATGACTGATTTTATAAATATATTGTAAAAAGTACTCTCGATCCCATGAAGGGGCGTCCCTATCCACACAGGGACGTCCCTATTGCATTCAAGGTGTAATTTATAGAGTGAGACTGCCCTTCTTAGATGGATGAAGTAGTGCTGGATCAGTGAATAAGTCGGAGGTCATGATGAAAAGTCTACCTGTAAACACATTATGGTTTGTTTGTTCTATTATGTTAAATGCTTTAGGAAATAGTTTTATGATCATAGCAAACCTAGGAAGCGCCCCTTGGGCAGCTGCAGGGGAAAATCTGGCGTCAATATTACCGTTTTCCATTGGCGTCTGCATTATTTTTTTGAATTTCTGTTCGTTTATGCTTAGTTACATTATGAAAATAAAATTTTCCTTCTCGATGTTTATTAAAAGTATGGTTCTTACCTTTGTTTTTGGAATGCTAATTGATCTGTTTGTGCACTTTCATCACATGATGTATGTACCGGAGAATATATGGATTCGTTGTTTATATATATTAATTGGGCTCAACCTCATGGCAATAGCTATAAGTATTTATTTTCAATCAAGCACAGTGTATTTGCCGTCTGATTATTTGTTGAAGGCATTTGGGAAGCTAATGAACAATTATACATTAGGAAATATTATTTGTACGTTAATTCCGTTATCCATCAGCCTCCCTATAATGATCGTTCAACAGCATATAATGGGTCTAGGTATAGGCACGATGTTGTACTTGTTTGGAATTGGAATTTTTATTGATCAATATAATCGCTGGATTGTGATTCATAAAGAAGTTCCAAAACAAAATACATACTTAGTAAAATAAAGAATGTGCAGGCTAACTGGGTAGTATTTGAAGGGAAGAGTTTTTATGGGAATCAATGAAATAATCGTTTATATCATGGTGTTTTTTCTCTGTTTAGGTGCCGTCGACAAATGTATAGGCAACCGAATGGGCTTAGGTCAAAAATTTAGTGAAGGCTTTATGGCCATGGGGATGTTAACGATGTCTATGGTTGGTATTGTATCCATAGCTCCTGTGCTATCTGGTATTTTAATCCCTTTAATTGCCCCCATCTATGCTTTAATGGGTGCTGATCCGTCTTCGTTTGCTAATACAATATTAGCCTTGGATATGGGTGGATATGCACTAGCGAAAGAAATGGCGTTAACTCCTGAAGCAGAGTTATTTTCATGGGTATTTTTAGGAACGATGATGGGGCCCACGATTGTCTTTACCATTCCAGTTGCTTTAGGGATGATTGAAAAAGAAGATTATCCCTACTTTGCGAAGGGGATTTTATTAGGTATCATTACGGTGCCCTTCGGTTGTCTTGTTGGTGGAATCGTGGCGAATATAAGCTTAAACATCATTATAGCCAACCTCATTCCGACTATTATCTTTTCAATCGTGATTGCGATAGGACTATGGAAAGCAGCAGACAAAATGATGAAAGGATTTCATTACTTTGGTAAGTGTATTGAAATTCTAGCGATATTAAGTCTTACAGCTATTATTATTGAAACATTAACAGGTTTAATCATTATCCCACATATGACGCCTATTTCGGAAGGAATTCAAACAGTTGGGATGATTGCCATTGTACTTGCTGGAGCTTTTCCAATGGTAGCGTTTGTAACTAAAATATTTAACAAGCATTTGGGGAAAGCAGGTAATCTGCTGGGAATAAATCATACGTCCGCAGCTGGTTTAGTTGCTACACTTGCCCATAATATTCCTATGCTTACTTTGCTAAAGAACATGGATCCAAGAGGAAAGGTCATAAATATTGCATTTGCCGTTAGTAGTGCTTTTGTTTTTGGAAGCCACCTAGGCTTTGTGGCAGGGGTTAATAAGGAAATGGTGTTTGCGATGATCGTTGGAAAGCTGGCGGGAGGATTGGCAGCTGTATTCTTAGCGATGATTGCCACGCGTAAGTCAACCAGTTAATAATGATATTAGACTAAATGCTGTTTAAATAGGGTGGCCACATTCGTGGTTGCCCTATTTCAATAATGTTTTTTGAAAATAAGTCTATTTGCCCTAATTATATTTGAACGTATTGTCTATGGAATAAATAGATCATTAGATTCTATTTTTATATTGTGAAATAACATAAAATAAATTATATTAGTATAGCAGAATATTTAGAAATATTAAAATTATGATAGATGTTAGGCATAGATCCACGGGATTTCTATGTAATACACCTTATTCATCCTAGTGTGTGCAGCAAATGATAGAAGTCCAAAAAATGAAATTGGAAATGGAGTATGTTATGCAGGCAATAATAAATGGGTTCAACGGAATTGTATGGTGTAAAGCTCTTGTTATTCTTTTTCTTGCAGCAGGATTGTTTTTTTCTATTGCTACTCGGTTTCCACAGCTAAGGCATCTTAAGGATATAAGAAGTTTAATTTTTGAGAAAGGTGATTCTAAATCCGAAGTATCTGCATTTCAAGGATTAACGATGACGCTTGCCAGCAGAGTCGGAATAGGGAATATCGCAGGCGTTGCAGCGGCCATTGCATACGGGGGACCAGGAGCTCTTTTTTGGATGTGGGTCATGGCATTTTTAGGAGCGGCCACTTCATTTGTTGAAACAACGCTTGCGCAGGTATACAAGGAGAAAGATGAAGGAGAGTTACGTGGAGGTCCACCATTTTACATCGAAAAAGGGTTAAAGTTAAAATGGCTGGCAGTACTCTATGCTGCGGTTACCGTGCTGGCACAAGGAGTACTATTACCTCCCTTACAGGCAAACACAGTTGCAGCTGGAATTGAAAATGCATTCGGGATTCCACCTTCCATAACAGGTGGAATATTGGTCATTGTTTTAGCGGCTATTATTTTTGGTGGAGTGACACGCATTGCTAGATTTGCAGAGATAGTGGTTCCCTTTATGGCAATCGGATATATAGTAGTTTGTTTCCTTGTTTTGGGGGCAAATATTTCTGAAATTCCTCAAATGTTTAAACTTATCATTGAAAGCGCTTTAGGTGTAAATGCAACATTTGGAGCAATAATAGGGTCTGCAATCACTTGGGGGATTCAAAGAGGCCTTTATTCAAATGCAGCTGGTGTAGGAAGTGAAATTTTCGGCGCAGCAGCAGTAGAAGTGTCCCACCCGGCAAAACAAGGATTAGTTCAGTCCTTTGCCGTTTATGTTGATACCTTACTTATTTGTTCAGCTACTGGTTTTATGATTCTTATTACAGGAATGTACGATGTTATTCCAAATGGAACAACACCCCTAGTAACGAATCTTGGGGATGTAGAACCAGGTGCAGTTTATACACAAAGAGCCATTGAGTCTGTATTACCAGGCTTTGGTTCTCCATTTATTGCTATAGCTGTTTTATTCTTTGCCTTTACGACTATGGTTGCCTATTATTATAGTGCAGAAACCTGTCTTGCTTATATTCTAGGGGTAAAGAAGAAAATCTGGATGAGAAATGTATTAGGGTTACTCGTATTAGGTGCTGTTTACTACGGGAGTGTTAACACTGCCGAAATTGGGTGGGGATTAGGCGACTTAGGAATAGGGAGTATGGGTTGGATGAATATCATCGTTATTTTATTTCTATCAAAGAAAGTGTTTATAATATTAAAGGATTATGAGATTCAGAAGAAAGAGGGGAAAAATCCATTATTTGATCCTGCTGAATTAGGTATTACAGATGCTGATTATTAGGAAAAGGAATACAAAAACAAAGAACACTCTAAATGTATTAAAAGTTAAATACTAAAAAAAAGCAGGGTGGCCATGTAAATGGCCACCCTGCTTTTTTAGGTTAAGGGAGTAGTCTACACCTATACAATCCAACTAAACTGCATCTGTCTTACCTATATTCTTATTTTCGCAGTGACAGAAGGTAAGTTTTGTTTAAATGAATCTTTTACAGAGTGTCTAAAGCAAATATTAATATATTCTATATAATTTATTTTATATTCTGAATCTTTAAATAATATTAATGAAAGGGAAGTGATATTTTTATGTTAGAATTGGTCAATTTACTGAATAGTTATGTTTGGAGTAATGCTCTAGTATTCTTATTCTTAGCTGTCGGACTATTTTTTACTGTCCGCACCAGATTTGTACAAGTCAGACGTTTTAAAGACATGGTTAAATTATTATTTGAAAAGAACAATGACAATGCAGGTATTTCTTCCTTCCAAGCATTAGCAATGTCTTTAGGTAGTCGTATCGGAACGGGTAATATCGTTGGGGTGGCTGCTGCAATTAGTTTAGGAGGACCAGGAGCAGTCTTTTGGATGTGGATCACAGGATTTTTTGGAAGTGCAACTTCTTTTATCGAGATCACACTAACCCAAATCTATAAAAGTAAATTAGAGGGTGAGTATCGTGGTGGTACACCGTTCTATATTTACAAAGGGTTAAATTTAAAGTGGTTCTCTGTTATTTCAGCAATTGTCTTAACCGTAGTTATTGGTCTTCTCTGGCCTACTGTACAAGCTAATACAATTGCTTTAACGGTACAAGATACTTTTAATATTCCACCTTTGGTTACAGGATCTTTATTAGCTTTATTAATTGCTGGTATTATTTACGGTGGTGTTAAGCGTATAGCAACTGTTTCAGAATATTTAGTTCCGTTTATGGCGTTTGGATATGTCGGTATCTGTATCGTATTATTAGCTTTAAATGTTTCTGAAATTCCAGCTATGTTTTCATTAATTGTTTCTAGTGCATTTAATTTAAATGCTGCATTCTCGGGACTTTTAGGTACTGCAATTGCTATGGGTGTACAGCGCGGAGTGTTTGCAAGTGCTGCAGGTCTTGGTACTGAAACTTTTGAATCTGGTGCAACAAGTGTGTCGCATCCTGCAAAACAAGGCTTAGTGCAAGCGCTTTCTATTTACATTGATACCTTCTTAATTTGTACTGCAACTGCATTTATGATTCTAATTACAGGAAAGTATAACGTTATTCCTAGCGGTGGGGATCCTATTGTTAACAACTTACCAGGTGCTGGTCCAGAATTATATACTCAAGTTGCAATGGGAACTCTAGTTTCACAGACTTTCGGTCAATATTTCATGACTGCTTCATTATTCTTATTCTGTTTTACAACATTAATTACGTATTTCTATAAAATGGATACAAATATAGCATTTGTTAGAGAAATTCTTAATCTTAAAAGTTCAAGCAACTTTGTTAATCACTTGGCACGCTTCGGACTTCTCGGAATGGTCATTTTCGGTGCTATTAACTCAGCTCCATTAATCTGGGGTATAACGGACTTAGGTGTTGGACTTCTCGGATGGATTAACGTAATCACTATTTTCCTTTTATCTAAGATTGCCCTAAAAGCGCTTAAAGATTACGATGAACAGAAACTAGCAGGACTCAATCCTGTCTTTCGCCAAAGTAAAGTTGGTATAAAAAATGCTGATTTCTGGGAAGAGCTCGAAGAAAAAGAGCTCGCAGAAAGAGAGATTGCAGCAACAAAGGAGCTAAAAGCAAGAGGACGCACTATTAAATAAGAAAATCTAAAAACAGATAGCATTGATGGTGGTTAAATATTTAGAAATAATAATAGAATCAAATGGAGCAGACGTTTTAAAAGCGACCTGCTCTTTTTTATTTACAGGGTTTAATGTAAAAGCAATAGTTATGAACGTTTAACAATATGTCTAATGATAGTATTCGGAAAATAGATTATTTTTAGATAAAGAACGGCAGCCAAGCATCAATTATAGAAAAATTGAGAGTGCTTTCAACAGAAGAATTTAATAACAGGAGAGGATAAGAGGTTTCAAGACAACCATTAAAGGATTAGTAAAGATGCTTACAATAATTTACTGAATATTAGTAATTTTAGGTTACCTATTAATTTAGAAATACACTAATCAGGGGGGATTTGATGAATGAAATGATTAATTGGTTAAATGGATATGTCTGGAGTCCAGTACTAGTTTATTTGCTCTTAGGGGTAGGTTTGCTGTATACCATTCTCACACGTTTTGTACAAGTAAGGTTTTTTAAAGAGATGATAAAGCTAGCTGCTGAGGACGAGAGTTCAAAGGCTGGAGTAAATTCTTTTCAAGCGTTAATGATGTCATTGGGAAGCCGAATTGGTACAGGTAATGTTGCCGGTGTAGCTACAGCGATTGCATTAGGAGGACCTGGTGCTGTTTTCTGGATGTGGCTTTCGTCATTTTTCGGGAGTGCGATTTCGTTCATTGAAATCACACTTACACAAGTATATAAAAGAAAAATAGATGGTGAATACAGAGGAGGTACTCCCTTTTATATTGAAAAAGGATTAAAACAAAAGTGGTTTGCCATTTTATCTGCCATTGTCACATTGATTGTCATGGGCCTATTATGGCCGGGTATACAAGCCAATACCGTTGCATTATCAATCAATGATGCCTTTGGAATATCACCAACTATAACGGGTATCCTTGTGGTTGTTTTACTAGGAACGATTATTTTTGGGGGTGTTAAGAGAATAGCGAAAACTGCAGAGATCATTGTTCCGTTTATGGCTATTGGTTACGTCATCGTTTGCTTAATCACCCTTGCCATGAATTATTCTAGCATTCCTAGTGTTATTTCCTTAATCTTTTCTAGTGCTTTTGATTTAAATGCAACTTTTGGAGGATTATTGGGTGCAGCCATTTCTTGGGGAGTTCAAAGAGGTATTTATGCAACGGGAGCTGGTTTAGGTAGTGAAACCTTTGAATCTGGTGCTGCAGAGGTATCCCACCCAGCAAAACAAGGTTTAGTACAAGCACTTTCTGTTTACATTGATTCCTTTTTAATTTGCACATCTACGGCATTTATGATCCTTATTACTGGAATGTACGATGTGAAACCAGAAGGAATGGAACCTATTACAAATAAACTTGGAGAAGTGGCTCCATCTTTGTATACACAACTTTCTATTAATTCAATATTCCCTGGTTTTGGTGCAGCTTTTCTTGCTATTGCTTTGTTTTTCTTCTGCTTTACAACACTAATATCTTACTACTATAAAGCCGAGACAAATCTTGCTTTTCTTAGAGATAATTTAAAAATAAAATCAGCTTGGCCCAATCATGTATTGAAGGTTTTCTTACTTGCAAGTGTCATGTATGGCAGTGTTAAATCAGCTTCTTTGGTTTGGGCGATAGGGGATTTAGGTACGGGAGCGATGGCTTGGGTAAACCTTACTGTCATTCTTCTCCTTACAAAAACAGCATTAAAAGTATTAAAGGACTATGAAATGCAGAAAAAGGCAGGGAAAAATCCCGTATTTGATCCTGTCAAGCTAGGAATAACTGGGGCAGACTTTTGGGAAGAAGAATACAAGGTACTTGAACATAATCAGCCAAAAAAGCAAAAAAAATCCATATCTTAATAGCCAATCAGTAAATTAAGATGTAGGTCATTTTGAACAGACTTTTCATTGAAGGGAGTCTGTTTTTTTGTGCATAATACTTCAAGATTACAAGTGTAAGAATAGTATTCTTTGCATGATCAAATGAATAAACTAATATTGGAATGACATTTTACATATAAGCTTAATAGGATGAGAGGAGTTATTTATGGTGATAAATATTCTGCTAATTTTTGCTCTTCAATTGGTGTATGTCCCTATTTTAACCCTTCGGACGATTTTTTTAGTAAAGAATATGAGTGTAGCTGCTTCAACATTTGGAATACTGGAGGCACTCGTTTATGTATTCGGTCTGTCCTTAGTTTTTTCGGGTCACCAAAGCATTGCTGAAATGATCGTTTATGCTATAGGTTTTGGTGTAGGATTATTTATTGGTTCACGGATAGAAAATAAGCTAGCCATTGGGTACACTTGTTTAGTTGTGAATTTAATGGAAATGAATGATGAACTGATAGCTTTATTAAGAAATAAAGGATTCGGGGTTACCGTCTTTGAAGGGATGGGACGTGATAGTAAAAGATTTCAATTAGAAATATTAACAAAGAGAAACCGGGAAAATGAAGTGATGGATTTAATCGAAGAGTACGAGCCAAGAGCATTCATCATCTCTTATGAACCTCGAAAATTTAAAGGTGGTTACCTAATTAAAGGTATGAAGAAGCATTGGAAAAAAAGCAATACTGTGAAACAATTGTAACTTTATTACGAAACGAACAAAAAGGATTGTGTGGTTAGTTGCTAAACTACCTCACAGTCCTTTTTATTTAGCCATCATGAACAAAAAGGACATTATGACTAATAAGATCGGTCTCTTAGAGGATATGTTAAATAAATTCAGTGATAGATTTGACACACTGTCCAATGAAGTGAATTAAGACCTAATGTAATATGTAATCAATAAATAGTTACAAAATTTCTAATTTTATAATTTTAATACTATATAAAGAGGTGCCATCAATGATTGTAGAAAAAGCAGAAATTGAATCCGTTTTAATAAGCAATAATACTACTCAAAAAATGTACATAAATGGTGAGTGGGTACTAAGTGAATCAGGTCAAACGAGTAGTGTGATAAACCCTGCCAATGGGGAAGTGATTGGAACCGTTACTTATGGGTCAGCAGAAGATGCCAAAAAGGCAATTGAGGCTGCCAAAAACGCATTTTATAAAAATGGATGGATAAAGAGTAGTGCTAGAGAGAGAGCCGAACTTCTTCTCCAAGTCTCTAATAAATTAGAAGAAAGAAAAGAAGAGTTTGCTTACCTTGATACATTAAATAACGGAAAAACGTTAAGAGAGTCATTGGGTGACGTGGAAGATGCGGTCAACCAATTACGCTATTATGCGGGATTAGCTACAAAGCCACATGGACAAACCTATGATGTTCCAGATGACATTCAAGCCATGGTTGTTCGTGAAGCAATCGGAGTGGTTGGAATCATCGTACCATGGAACTATCCGTTAGTAATGGCCAATCAAAAAATTGCAGCAGCTCTTGCGGCAGGTTGTACAGTAATCGTAAAACCAGCCCAGCAGACACCACTTTCTGTTATACGCTTGTTTGAAATCATTGATGAAGTAGGTTTTCCACCAGGTGTTGTGAATTTAGTGTTAGGGTCTGGAAGTAAAGTGGGATCCGAATTAGTGTCAAATCCTGATGTTGACAAAATTTCCTTTACCGGTGGTACGGATACAGGAATCATGTTAATGAAATCAGCAGCGGATACTGTGAAAAACATAAGTTTAGAATTAGGTGGGAAATCTCCGAATATCGTGTTTGCCGATGCGGATTTTGAAACGGCCGTTACTTATGCATTAGACGCTATTTTTGCGAACCAAGGACAGGTATGTTCAGCAGGCTCACGTTTAGTGTTAGAGGAAAGCCTATACGATACGTTTGTACCTGAATTAGTCAAACGGGCAAAGAAAATTAAAGTTGGTCCAGGATGGCAAGAAGGAGTTGAAATGGGGCCGCTTGTTTCTGAAGACCATATGAACAACGTTCTGAACTATATCGAGATTGGTAAAAACGAGGGAGCTACATTACTTTGTGGAGGCAATCGCATTCTTGATGGAGACTTAGTAAACGGCTACTTTGTTGAACCGACCATCTTTGGTGATACAACACCGAATATGAGAATTGTTCAAGAAGAAATCTTTGGTCCGGTGTTAGTGATTCAAACCTTTAAGACAGAAGAGGAAGCACTTGAATTAGCTAATGGAACCGTGTTTGGTTTAGCGGGTGCCGTTTTCACAAACGACGGAGCAAAAGCCCAACGTGTAATTCGCGGGTTACGTGCCGGTATTACATGGATTAATACGTATCATCCAACATTTAATGAGGCTCCTTGGGCTGGCTATAAGCAAAGTGGAATTGGGGCTGATTTAGGAACTTATGGTTTTGAAGAATATCTTCTAACCAAGCAAATCAACATCAGTCTTAACGTTCAACCATCAGACTTTTTTGAAGGGAAATAGGAAAAGGGGAAGCGCCTTGCTCAGCTCCGTATGGACTGGACCGATTCTGACTGAGATAAAGGAAACACGATGAGCACGACAGTGCGAATCGATGTTGACGCAATCGTTGCTGAAGAAGCGGGAAGTCCACTAGGAGCTAGGGGCTGGAGCTAGACATTCATCTAACTTAAAAAAATTATATTTTACTTACTAAATAAAATTGTCTGTATGAATGAGGAGGTGCATATATGAATAGCTTTGATGTTGTTGTCATTGGGGCTGGCGTCATCGGTTCTAGCGTAGCCTATCATCTAGCTAAAAAAGGTTTGGCGGTTGCCTTAATTGAAAAAGGCGGTGTGGCATCGGGAACTTCTAGTAGATGTGATGCAGTCGCATTAATTTGTGATAAAAAACCTGGGATTGATACAGAAATCGGCTATGCTAGTATTCAACTTTTTAAACAATTGGCGAAAGAATTTTCGGTTGACTTTGAATTTTCATCCCGTGGCAGCCTTTATGTTTGTGAAACAGAACAAGAATTAGAAATTGCTAGAGATTATGTTTCCCAACAAGCTAAAGCTGGTTATGATATGCGAATGGTCGATAGAAATCAATTACAAGAGATAGAACCCTATCTAGCGGATGATTTAGCAGGGGGAATTTGGACAGAGGTAGATTCGTCTATGAACCCATATAAATTATGTTACGCGTTTGTCGAAGAAGGAAAAAAGCTGGGCTTGAAAGTTTATGATTATCATGCTGTTCAGGATATCACACTCGACAACAAAGGAAGGGTCGAAAGTGTAGTAACCGACCGTGGATCCTTTAAAACAAAAAGGATTGTCAATTGTGCAGGTGTATGGTCTCCAAAAATTGCAGATATGGTTGGAATCCCTATTCCAATTAAGCCAAGAAAAGGCATGGTTCTAATATCTGAGAAAACTCCGTTAAAGATAGCGAGCCAAAAAGTTCATGAATTTGGATATATGTTATCTAAATTTGAAGATATTCAATTTAAGAGAAATGTAAGTGAATTAGTTGAAAAGCATAATGTCGCTTTTACTATTGAGCCTACTGAGGCAAATAACTTTTTAGTAGGAGGACATCGAGCCTTTAAAGGATATGACATTCGCGCAGAAATTGAAGTCATGAATGCCATAGCAGAAAGAGCGATTCGCTTCTTGCCTATCTTAAAAGAACTTAACTGCATACGAGCTTATGCAGGAGTAAGACCTTGGGTAGAAGATCACCTTCCAATTGTATCAGAAGTGGAAGAAGTACCGGGGTTCTATATGGCCAGCGGACATGAAGGAGATGGAATTAGCATGTCTCCTATTACAGGAAGAATGGTAGCGCAGCTTATTACAGGTGAGCCGACAGACTTTAACATCGATAAATTGAATTATTCTAGATACAAGAAAAAACAGGCTGCACACGCCTAATAAAAAAATACCTATCAATGAAAATAACAGGTTAATAATAGGAGGAATAAATAATGACAACAGCACCTAAAGGAATTTTCGTACCATTAATTACACCATTAAATGAGGATGAAACAATTGATTTTCAATCTTATAAGAAAGTAATCGACTTTCAAATTGAAAATGGCGTTCATGGCCTGCTAGTAGGAGGCACAACTGGAGAATACCATGTGATGTCAGTAGAGGAACGTAAAAGCTTAATCAAAGCTGGCTGTGAATATGCAGCTGGAAGAGTACCTGTTATGGCTGGTGTTGGCTGCGTTACTGCTGAGGAAACAATTGAACTTGCAAACTTTGCTGCAGAATGTGGCGCAACATGGGGACTAGTACTTGCTCCATATTATCATAAAACAAGTGAAGAAGGAGTTCGTGAATTTTTCAAGGAAATCGCGGCAAAATCAAATGTTGGAATCGTGATTTACAATTACCCGGGAGCAACAAGTGTTGAACTTTCGCCTGAACTAATTTATGAGTTAGCCCAGGAAGAAAACATTGTATCTGTTAAGGAGTCTGCAGATTTTGGTCACCTTTGTCAGGTATTAACTTTAACAAGAGATGTAGAAAACTTTACTGTATTTACTGGTGAGGAGCACTTCATTCTTCCTACTTTCTCAATTGGCGGACAAGGTGCTTTTGGAATCCTCGTCAATTTGCTTCCAAAGGAGCTTGTATCATTATATGAGCTTGCAGTTGAGAAGAGTGATTTAACTGCTGCGCGTGAATTGAATGCGAAACTATCAGGCATTTATGGATTAATGGAAGCAGAAGGTAACCCATATCCAGGTCCGGTAAAAGCAGGTATGGACATGATCGGAATCAAAGGCGGAAAAGTAAGAAAGCCTTTAACACAACCTACTGAGGATCTAAAAGCACAGATTGCAGAACAGCTAGTAAAGTTAGGATATGAAGTGAATTCATTAGTATAAAAAATATAAGATTATAACTAGTTTCAGAGAATACAGATGTATTCTCTGAAACTTTAAGGAGGAATTAATATATGAACTCTAAAGTATCGACCAATGAACGGGAGTATGGATATTTGGGAAAGGGAAATGAAAGCACTATCATTCATATGAAGAAAGGCCAATATATAGCAGGATATTCTGTCGGGATTCTTTTTTTAGACGAATGTTGGTACCCTGTTTTACCTGGAAATGTCGCCAATTTAGGTACGTATGATTTCCCTGTGAGGCTTAAAGTAGTCCCAAATTGCACGCAAGATAGAATTCATGTAGGAGACCCTACATTACTAGATGATATTATCAAAGCGGCTAAGGAATTTGAAGCAGAGGGAGCACGTGCCATTTGTGCAGCATGCGGATTTTTTGGTAACTTCCAGGACAAGGTAGCGGCAGCTGTAGATATTCCGGTCTATCTTTCAAGTGTTGTTCAAGTACCTTGGATTAAAACCGGGTTAAAGCCTTCTCAGAAAATTGGGATGTTGACTGCAGATGCACATGGGATTACTCCCGAACTTTTTAAAAGCTGCGGGATAGATGATCCTAGTATTTGTGTAGTAAGAGACTTAGGAAGGCTGCCTGAATTCTCGGCTATTATTGAAAGCAGAGGATCTTTTGATAACGAAAAGGTAAGAAAAGAAGTAGTGGATGCAGCTGTAAAAATGGTCAATGAAAACCCTGATATTGGAGCCATACTACTAGAATGCAGTGATTTGCCTCCATATGCAGCTGATATCCAAAGAGCGGTTAAATTACCGGTATTTGATTTCATTACCATGATTAAATGGGCTCATTTTGCGACTAGCCAAAAGCCTTATCATGGTTTTATTTAACTTCATTCAGCAGATTCCCTTCACTTCTATAAGTGGGGAATTAATGCAAATGGCTCTTCGATTCAGTGGGTGATTAAACCCAGCTGAAAGAAGTTAAGCCTCCGGCGGATGTCTCGGATTTTTTAAGGTAATTTATCGAGCGAGCTCGATAAAAATCCGGACGCAAATTCGACGGGCGAATTTGATTGTAGAACGTAAGGATTACATGAAAGAAGTAAGGGGGAGAAAGTTATGAGCGAAGACCAAACCGTTATATGCAGATGTGAAGAAGTTACAATCCAAGAAATTAAAGAAACGGTTAAGCAGTATCATTGTTCTGCACGTGAGATAAAGTTAAGAACACGCGCGGGTATGGGACCATGTGGTGGACGTACATGTCGTTGTATGATTGATAAAATAGTAGAACAATTGGGGGGACCTTCTGTCTCTAACGAAGTTTCACTTAGCTATCGTCCTCCGGTTAGACCCGTTTCATTTGGCGTATTAGGGGGGCAATAACATATGAATTCTATGAGAGTCGATCAGCACCCTGTTCTTGGAAATATGGGGCAAAGACAGAAGCTTAAGTTTGTATTTGAAGGGAAGCAATTCACAGCATATAAAGGAGATACCATCGCCTCCGCTTTGCTTGCATCCGGGGTTCGGACTTTACGTCGTCATGAGGATAAAGGTACACCAAAAGGAATTTATTGTAACATTGGTCATTGTTTTGAATGCCGGGTAAGAGTAAATGGACAAAATTCCGTTCGTGCATGTTTAACTCCGGTTGAAAACAATATGATTATTGAATCAAATGTGTCTCGTACAATGACATCACGAGGAGGTAAGGTATGATTGATTTAGCTATTGTCGGTGCCGGTCCAGCTGGTTTAAGTGCAGCCATTTCAGCAGCTGAAAATGGTTTAAAAGTGACTATCATAGATGAATTTGTCAAACCTGGCGGACGTTTATTGGGGCAGCTGCATGAGGAGCCAGATGGTAAATGGGTGAACGGGATTACCGAGGCGGAAAAGCTGTTTAAACGTGCGATTCAACTCGGAGTTATTATCAAATGTGGAGTATCCGTATATGATTTAGTGCAATTAGATAGTGGATGGTGTTTATATACAACCGGTTCGAGCATCAAGGCTAAATCGCTCCTTCTTGCTACAGGTGCATCAGAGACCGCTATCCCTATTCCTGGATGGACTCTTCCTGGTGTTATGTCTGTAGGAGCTGCACAGGTAATGGGAAATGTACATCGTGTCAAACCCGGTGAGAACGGGATGATTATTGGTGTTAACGTATTATCTGTAGCGATTGCAAGAGAGCTTCAATTATGCGGTGTAAACATTAAGGGGATAATCCTTCCGCAGCCGAGTCTTATTTCTGGTAATGCTTCTAACCCAGAGAAAAACATGGAATCTCTTTTACGATTAGCACATCTAGCTCCATCACCGTTAATACGTTTTGGCGGAAAATTAGTCAACCCAAAACTAGGTGCACGTTTGTATCCGAAAAATGGGTTTAAAATGTGGGGTATTCCTATTCAACTTCGCAAAGCTGCGATTGAAATACTTGGAGATAATCAAGTGGATGGTGTACGTATAGCAGATATAACGGCAACAGGTGAGATTGTTCCTGGGACAGAAAAAGTAGTACCAGTCGATTTTGTCTGTATTGCAGGCGGTCTTACTCCACTTTCAGAACTGGCGGCAGTTGCAGGCTGCTCCTTTAGGCATATTCCTCAGTTAGGTGGACACATTCCTCTACATAATGAAAGAATGCAGACCAACCTGAAGGGATTATACGTAGCAGGCAACATCACAGGTGTGGAAAGTGCAAAGGTGGCGATGGCACAAGGAAAAGTAGCAGGTTTATCGATTGCAGCTCAACGGAAGACTTCATCCAATCGCATGGATAATCAAATTCAAGAAGCCATTGAAAATGTGAAGGAAACGAGACGTAAGGCGCTCATACAGTTTCAGCCTGGTATTGAAGACGCAAGATCGCAATTATACCATAACTTTAATGAATATTCTGAAGCAAAAGTTTCTATCTAAGGCTGATCGTTTTTTGTATATCAGGATTTTACCAAGCGTATGCTATTTAAAATAGACTTCCCGTATTAGAATAATAACTAATGCGGGCATTTTCATGCATTTACATATAGTAAATTATTTGAAGTTAAACTAAACGGTTAAAATTCATTTCATGGAGGATAGATAGATGAAGGTTTTAGTCATTGTAGCACATCCCAATATTGAAGAGTCTGTTGTAAATAGAACATGGCTGGAAGAATTAAAGAAGCATCCGAATATAACCATAAATGAACTATATAAAGAATATCCAGACGAAAGAATCGATATTGAAAGAGAGCAAAAATTATGTGAAGAACATGATCGAATTGTTTGGCAGTTCCCTTTTTATTGGTATAGCTCACCGCCGCTGCTAAAAAAGTGGCAGGATGAGGTACTTACACATGATTGGGCTTATGGTTCAAAAGGAGATAAATTGCATAACAAAGAGTTAATATTAGCCGTATCAACGGGCAGTGCAAAGGAAAGATATCAAGCTGGCGGTAGAAATCACTATTCGATGAGCGAGCTGTTAAAACCTTTCCAAGCGACTAGTAATTTAATAGGTACGAAGTTTTTACCTGCCTATATTTTTAACGGAACATATACCGCTATTGATGAAGAACTAAAAGAAAGCGCACAAGCCTATGTCAATCATATTTTTTCCAAAGATATCTTTGAGTAATTCGGCAAATCTATCATTTGAATCCAGTGAGCGGATATTTCCTATTCAAAAGGAGATATCCGTTTTTTAATTATACAATTTGTAAGTAATCTAATGGATTAATAATTAACAACCAAAATGTAGCTTAAGTTCTAATAAGTGTTTTACATAGTGTCTAATGAAGTATAAAACACAAATGAGTATACTTCAGGTATAGAAAGTTACTTAATTAGGAGGTAATAAAATGATTATTGGAGTACCTAAAGAGATTAAAAATAACGAAAACCGTGTGGCCCTTACTCCAGCTGGGGTAATTTCTTTTGTAAATGCTGGTCATAAAGTAATAGTTGAGAGTGAGGCTGGAGTTGGGAGTGGTTTTACAAATGAAGACTACACTAACGCTGGAGCTGAGATCATTGGACAGGCTGCAGATGTATGGGCTCAAGCAGAAATGGTTATGAAAGTAAAAGAACCTCTTCCAAGCGAGTATGACTATTTCCGTGAAGGTCTGATTTTATTCACTTACTTACACTTAGCTGCTGAGCCAGCATTAGCTCAGGCTCTTAAGGATAAAGGTGTTATCGCAATCGCATATGAAACAGTTACAGTTAATCGCACGCTTCCGCTTCTTACGCCAATGAGTGAAGTAGCTGGTCGTATGTCTGCACAAATTGGATCTCAATTTTTACAAAAATCCAATGGCGGAAAAGGAATTCTACTTGCGGGAGTTCCTGGGGTGAGCCGTGGTAAAGTGACGATTATTGGCGGCGGTGTTGTCGGAACAAACGCTGCTAAGATGGCTATCGGTTTAGGCGCAGATGTTACGATTATTGATTTAAGTGCAGAGCGCTTACGTCAGTTAGATGATATCTTTGGTAACCAAATCAAAACGTTAATTTCTAATCCATTTAACATTGCAGAAGCTGTAGCAGAATCAGATCTTTTGATTGGTGCTGTATTAATTCCTGGTGCAAAAGCTCCTAAACTAGTAACGGAAGAAATGATAAAGGCGATGAAACCTGGGTCCGTTGTTGTAGATGTAGCGATTGACCAAGGTGGTGTTGTAGAAACAATCGATCACATTACTACACATGACAATCCAACTTATGAAAAACACGGTGTGATTCACTATGCAGTAGCCAACATGCCTGGAGCTGTTCCAAGAACGTCTACAATCGCATTAACGAATGTAACTGTTCCTTATGCATTACAAATTGCGAATAAAGGTGTATTTAAAGCAATTTCTGAAAATGAGGCATTAAAAAGCGGTGTTAACGTAGCAAAGGGAGAAATTACGTATGAAGCAGTAGCAAAAGACTTAGGTTATAGCTACACGAACGTTGAAGATGCTCTAAAAAAGGAATTAGCTAGTATTTAATTAAGTTTTATATGTTAAAAGAGAATAAAAAATGGCATCCATTTTGGGCGTCATTTTTTATTTTCTCGAATTTTATCGTTCAAAAATTTGTTCATATCATGCATTATCTTACTATCATACTACTTAAACTAAGGAAACGATGCTCATATGGATCTTGTTACAAAGGAATTGCTGATCAATTTTCTATTTATACTATTAGCTCTCTGTTTATTACAAATCCTATATATAGCTGTCTATGCCTATCGTTCAAAAGAATTAAAGAGTTGGCAAATAGCTTTATTCCCTTTTGTCTCACTTGTATTATGTATGATATTCCCAGTGTATTCGGATAAGGATGATATTTGGAGTTTATGTTATGTTCCATTTATTTTAGGTGGTCTATATGGTGGTTATAAACTTGTGTTAACACAAATAGGTATCGTTCTTTTTATTCGTTATTTAATGGGAGGGATGGGTTTTTATACTGGATCTGTAACTACTATTACTATCGGAATTGGCATTTGTGCCCTTTCCAAATATTATTTAAAAATGAATTTGAAGCGAAAGCTTTTACTTTAATTAGCTATACTGGTCGTTGGGATCACCGTATCTCAAGTATTTGAAGCCGTTTTTTTCTCAAAGCATCTAACAGGCTTATTTATCTTTGAGTTTTACAGTATTAATATGTTTGGAATTATTATTTCAACCATTTTATGGGAGGGAATTCGTACATACTCCAGCATATTACAAAATCTAATTAAGTCAGAAAAATTACAAATGGTCAGCCACTTGGCGGCTAGCATTTCACACGAGGTTAGGAACCCACTTACAGTAAGCAGAGGTTTTATGCAATTAATTTCTGCTGAGATTTCAACTGAAAAAGGAAAAGAATTCGTTAGTATTGCTTTAAAAGAGTTAGATCGAGCGACTGATATTATTAATGATTATTTAACCTTCGCTAAACCAGCTATAGAAAAAAATGAAAAGATTAATATTAATGAAGAAATTCTACAAGCTATCAATGTGATTAGTCCTCTAGCAACAATGAACGGAGTTGAAATAGAACAAATAATCAAGGATTCGGAGCAAAAGCAATATATGACGAATGGTGAACGTAAAAAATTCCAACAGTGTCTAATCAATATTATGAAAAATGGAATTGAAGCGATGAAGTCAAAAGGGGGTAAGCTCCAAATTCACTTGTATAGTTCTCAAGGTACAGTCAAGATTGATATTAGTGACCAAGGTGTTGGAATGTCTCAAGAACAAATCAATCGTCTTGGACAACCGTACTTTACCACTAAAGAAAAAGGGACTGGCCTAGGAATGATGGTTTCTTATAGTATCATAAAAGGAATGAATGGTACCATTCATGTAAGTAGTGAACCCCGTAAAGGCACCTCATTTAGTTTAGCCCTTCCAGTCTTTCTGCTACAAAAGGACTAATAAATAGTTGAAAAACCTAATCTTTGTTTATCGAAGATTAGGTTTTTATTATTAATTACAGTACAATAAATGTTTCAAAACAAGATTTTTCGGCAATAAATGTCGAATTTTGCGAATTTTATTTACATTATGTGGCAAAAATGATTAAATTTAGTTATTCTATATTTTTGAAAACCCTATCGTAGGAGCATAAACGATGAAAGATCAGATTCTATTTTTATTTAATCATTTACTCTTTATCTTGGTCATTTTGTTTATATATCAGTTTTGGTTGGACCGAAAGAAACGGACAATGAAGGAACAACGTATAATGCTCGTTGTTTGCACATCTATTTGTGTTATTTTTAGTATGTCTTTCACTGTTTCACTGACTGATAATTTTATTGTGGATTTACGGCAAATCCCATTATTAATTGGTGTCTTGTACGGTGGGGTATATGCAGCAATTCCATTGGCGATTATCACGCTAGGGTATCGACTCATTATCGGTGGTGCTGGGATTGCCGGGGCAATTAGTATGTGTATCTCCATTATTATAATTAGTCTTATTTTTTCTAAAAAATACGTAACATGGAATATCCGAAAAAAAGTCATATGGTCGATGTTTCTAGCACTTTATGCCTCTACTCTGATATTGGCTGTTTATTTAGTTTTGGCTACGGAAAATCTATTGATCGATAATGATCTTTCTCAAATGAATATTATCTATATCTTTAGTATCTTCATTATTTTTCATGTAGTAGGTACTGGGATTGTCACCTATGCCTTTGAGAAAATGAACAGCATGATCAGTATGAAACAACGAATCATTCAATCAGAAAAAATAGAATTAATTAGTCACTTAGCTGCATCCATCTCACATGAAGTAAGGAATCCATTAACCGTGAGTCGAGGCTTTATGCAGCTTTTGTTAGAGAGTTCATCTATGGAGAAAAAGGACGAATATGTGTCGATTGCTATGAGTGAGCTTGATCGTGCTGAGAAAATTATTACCGATTATTTAACCTTTGCCAAACCTTTAGATGATAAGCAGGAAATATTTGATATACAAGAAGAGTGTCTACATGTAATAGAAGTCATTCGTCCTTTGGCGAATATGAACGCAGTGGAAATTACGTCAAGACTATGCTCATCATATGTGAAAGGAAACCGTCAATCGTTCCAGCAGTGCCTGTTAAACATCACCAAGAACGGTATTGAAGCCATTCTGAACGGAGGGACGTTGCATATCGAGATTCAACCAACAAAAGATGAAGTTACTGTAATGATTGAGGATACAGGAATAGGCATGACAGAGGAACAAATCAAACGTTTGGGAGAACCATATTTCACTACAAAAGGTGCAAAGGGAACAGGCTTAGGTATGATGGTATCCTTCAGTATTATTCATTCCATGAATGGTTCCATACAAGTTAACAGTGAAGTAGGGAAAGGGACGAGCCTTGAGATCGTTTTACCACGAATAAACGAGAATGAAAAAGTGTAACAAAGGAAATAAATGTTTAACTGAGTGTTTGTCTCTTTTAATGTATAGTTAGAATAGGTCATGATAAAAAAGCATGAACAGTGATGGCTCGAGATTTGAAAGGGGACATACAATGGGAAGAATTATTTTATCGACGGAGAGTGGAGCGGATTTACCTGTAGATTTAGCAGAAAAACATGCTGTTCAAGTAGTCCCGATGCACGTGATTATGGATGGTAAGGATTATTTAGATGGTTCTTTACCTGTAAAGGATATATATGATTATTATGATCGTACAAAAAAAATACCCACTACAACGGCCACTAATATCCATGAGTATCATGAGTTTTTCACGAAAATAAGAACGGATTTTCCTGCTTGCATCATTATTCACATCGGTTATACTTCCAAGGCATCTTCTTCCTTTCAAAATGCAGTTCTAGCTGCAGAGAATTTTGAAAATCTTTATCTCATCGATGCTTTGAACGTTACAGGTGGATTAACTGCTATTGTGATGTATGCTGTTACTTTGTTAGAAAAACAACCTGAGATTGAACCTGTTCAACTAATCAAAAAGATAGAAGCAAAGGTCCCTAAATCAAAACTGGCTTTTATGCCAGGTAGCTTAGAATTTTTAAGAGCGGGTGGGCGCGTAAGTAACGCGGCTTATCTTGGAGCGTCTTTGTTAAAAATAAAGCCATGTATTGAATTAATTGAAGGAAAGCTTGTTTCAACTAAAAAATATCGTGGGAAAATGAGTAGTGTTGCAGAAAAACTCATGCATGAATATATAAATCAATACGACATTGATAAAGAACAAATATATTTGATATACTCAATCGGACTTGATGAAAGAATTATGCAGCAGATGGATGAAATGGCAAAAGAAACTGGTTTTAAAAATGTAAAATGGATTCAAGCTGGTGCGATGATTTCTACCCATGCTGGACCTGGGGGCTTTGGGATTGCAGGGTTAGAAATTTAAGCAGTTATGCAATGTTGTAGGAGGTTTATAAATGGAAAATAATGATATATTAATTAGATTAAGATATGCGCTAGATATAAAAGATGCAGATATGGTAGAGATATTCAACCTTGGTGGCAAGATCGTAACAAAAGAAGAAGTGAAAGAAATGCTTACGAAAACGAGTGATAGTGATGATGAGTATGTAGACTATGCAAATATATGCAGTGATAACATGTTAGAGTCATTTTTCAATGGACTTATTACTTATAAAAGAGGCAAACAAGATCCAAAACCAGAACAACCTAATAAATCAACACAATTTCCCAAGACAAATGAAAGTATAAATAATATCCTTCTTAAGAGAGTGAAAATTGCACTGTCATTAACTAGTGAGGATATGCTTGATATATTAGAGAAAGCAGGAGTCACCATAACAAAGGGTGAACTAAGCGCCGTGCTTAGAAAAGAAGGGCATCGGAATTATAAAGTGTGCGGAGATCGGTACGCTAGAAATTTCCTAAAGGGCTTAGCTATAAAATATAGGGAACAGGGTATTCAGTCGTAATATTGATCCGCATGTCCGCATTTAAATGAGGCGCATGAAAATTCATGCGCCTAGTTTTTGCTAGTCTTTTTTTTCTTTTTTTTAGTAGACTTATTACCGCTATACCGATTAATAAAGCTTTCCATGAGAGTCGGTAGGTTACTTTTTTGCTCTATGAGAAAAGTAACTAGCGCTGCACGTTCTTCTGTTGACACCTGCCACTCTTCAGGGATGGATTGGATGACTTCATATATTAATTCATGTGGAATAGCTGCGATCTTTTCGATAAATGATGTAAAATCCTCGCCATTAAGAATGGAGATAATCCATTGGTACGTTTCTCTGTAGGATAGTTTCTTGTTTCGCTTTTCGATGATTGTTTGTGGTGTCCATGTGTATCCACCAGGGAAGCATTTCCCATGATCAATCATGTGGAAATAATAACTGCCATCACTATGCTGTTCCATAAGAACATTCCGCAATGTCCGATCATAGTTAAACACCCAATGATCAAACACCACCATTGCTCCAAGCATATCGTGATTCTGTATCTCCGTTTTCGCTGTAAGTGAAGTATAGACTTCCTTTAATGTAATACTGCCCCCGATAAATAAACAGGCAGATTGCAGACCTGGATTGAATGAATATCTTGTGGATTGCAGCTCAGGGGTTTTATTGATGAATTCAGAAGAGATATATACTGGCTGAAAGGGGACAACAGGAAGGGAAAGTAACATACCCAATTTACTTACGACATACTCATTGATTACCTCTTTAGCTCTTCTACTTTCGGTACCATTCCATTTCACAACATAATTATTACCATCGCTAAAAAGAATAACATGCGCTGTTCCGCCAGGTAATGTTTCTATGAACTGAACGGGGTATTTTGAAAGTCCTAAATTGATTGAATTTATTTCCTCCATTTCTTTTTTTCTTCTTTGATGATTTCTTTTACTAATCCATTGATGTTGCTCATTTCTTTCCTCCTTTCTTTAAAACTCATTTCAAGAAAATACTAAAAAGATTTTCCTATATATAGTAAATACAAAGCCGAAAGATATTGAACCGGACAAGTACATTAATTTTAATATTCAATTGTTCACCTAGTAGCTCAGGTTCAAGGTGTCTAATTCCATTTGATTAGATATGTTAGTGATTTATTGTCATAATAAATCACTTTTTACAAATAATATCCACAGTGGCAATATTTTCTTAGTACAAAGTCTTTTATTTCTACACTATTTCTTCTTCAGGAGTTATACCAATATGAATAATTCATTTTTCAAAAAAAGAAAAGCTTTTGTATCAGAAATGAGCCAGGAATCTACAGGAAATACTAGTGATCAAAGTCTAAAGCTATTTTCTGGGAATCTAGTACAGGATATAAATCATTTTAAACAGCTCTATTCATTCCCTTCCAATGTTGATTTCATGCTTAGAGAATTTACTATCAATAAGATGGAGCGAAGGGCTGTCTTGTTTTATATTCCATCATTGACTGATGCGAAGCTGATTGATGATGCAATCATAAAACCGTTGATTATGAATGATAGGGAAATAACAGATGTGACATCAGCCATAGGTGCAAGTGCGATTAGAGCAGAGGCTGAAATAGACAAAGCGGTTCATGAGTTGAATACAGGAGACTCTCTTTTATTGGTTGAGGGACAACGACATGCTTATATTATTAAAACGGCACTCGCAGCCGGCAGAAGTGTAGAAAAACCTCAAAACGAAACGACATTATTTGGTCCAAAGGAATCCTTTATTGAAAAGGCAGATGTCAACATCTCTCTTATTCGAAAAAAGATTCGCAGTGAAGACTTTACGGTAGAAAAGATGACCATTGGAGGCCGCTCTAATAATGAAGTTTTTATTATCTATAACAAAGAATTAGCAAGCGAAAGGGTTTTGAATGAAGTAAAAAGTAGGATTGGGGCAATATCAAAAGATGCAGTTCAGAATATTAGCTTATTAGTTCAGCATATCGAAGACAGGAAAAGAAGTTTAGTTCCAACTGTGTTACAAACGGAGAGGCCGGATCGTGCGGCTTCTTTTATTGAGGATGGGTATGTTATCGTCGTCATGAATAACTCTCCGTTTGCATTAGTCGCACCATCAACGTTTTGGTCCTTTTACCATTCAGGAGATGATCATTATCTACGGTTTATTAATGGGAACTTTACTAGATTGCTTCGTATATTGGCCATGTTTATTACTTTATTCACTCCGTCAGCCTATATTGCTATTACAAATTATCATATGGAAATGCTTCCGACCGATTTACTATTAGCGATTGCGGGTGCACGAGAAATGGTGCCGTTTCCCGCCATATTAGAATTGCTGCTGTTAGAGCTGTCCTTTGAACTGATACGGGAAGCAGGGGTTCGAGTCCCTGTTCCGATTGGTCCGACAATTGGGATTGTCGGAGCGTTAATTTTAGGTCAGGCCGGAGTTGAAGCAAATGTGGTTAGTCCTATTGTAGTAATTGTTGTGGCCTTATCAGGATTATCCTCTTATGCGATTGGAGATGTAAATTTAAACTACACAATAAGAATTACACGGTTTGCCTTTCTTATAGCAGCAGGGCTAATGGGGATATTTGGAATGGTGCTCTGTTTTATGGCTGGTTTAATTTATTTAACATCATTAAAAAGTTTTGGCGTACCATATCTGGCACCACTGTCGCCAAAATATAAGTCATCAGGAGATACAGTATTCCGAAAGCTATTAACAAATGAACGACTAAGACCAGGATTTACAAAAACAAAAGATCTAACGAAAGATACTGTTTCTGAATAAGGAAGTTAGGTGATAATTTTGGGTAAATCTGAAAAAGACCAAGTGGGATTTATGGAGTTTTTTTCAATAATCGCAATTACAGTTGGGTTGAAGAGTACGGATATGAGTACGGTTTTACTGTTTAAAAGCGGTTTGAATGCAGCTTGGATGATTGCTATAGGCTCCTTTATACTAATTATTCCTTCCTTGCTCCTAGTAAATAGTGTTTTAAAAAAGTATCAATGCAAAACGATTTTGGAAGTAACACAGCTTACACTCGGAAAACCAATCGCTTTTGTCGTTGCTTTTATCATGCTTTGTTTAATCTTAATAAATACCGCAACAGACTCCAGGAGTTACATAACTCAATTGATTACGATTAACTTTCCGAATACACCCTTATTTATTTTGTATCTTTGCTTTTTAGCACTTTGTATGTGGGGAGCGAAAAAGGGATGGGAGACAGTGGGGACTATTGCATGGACGACCTTTCCTTATCTAATAATCGCTTTAAGCTTCTTGTTTTTTCTACTATTTAAAGAGGCTGTGTTTAATAGAATATTTCCCCTGTTCGGTACTGGTTTATGGGAAATTGCAAAAGGAAGTTTTAACTTTATCCCATTATTTTCTGAACCATTTACTCTCGCTGTGATGTATCCATTTGTGAAAGGTCATCAAACCTATACAAGGGGATTATATAGTTCTTTGGTTTTTACCGTTTTTTTGATGGTGTTGTTGTATCTATCGTATTTATGGATATTTGACTACCGGAGTATAGGAAAGATTACCTTTCCTTATAATGAGGCTATCCGATTTGTTACGATAGGAAGAAGTATTACCAATATAGAGACTTTTTTTATAACGATTTGGCTTGTTGGGGTTTTTGTCAAGTTTACCGTTTATATCTATTTAATAAGTAGAATATTCGGTTTTCTGTTTCGAATTGAAGAATTTGAACATACAATCATCCCAATAACCCTTTTAGTCTTCGTTATCGGATTGATACCGGAAAACAATGAGACGAATATTTTTCTTGTTAGAACGACTACAACCGCCTACGTTAAATACTTTATATTATGTTTCCCTCCATTGCTTTGGGCCGCAGCAAAGGTAAAGGAGGCAAGGGCAGGATGAAGAGGAAGGTAGGTTCATTTCTATTCCTAATCTCGTTGATTCTCCTCCTTACAGGCTGTTGGGATAAAAAGGAGGTAGAGGAGCGTTCCTATGTAGTGGCCATTGGGCTTGATCTTCCAAGCGGGCTTGATATAGAAAAGGAGCAAGCCATTGATGTCACGTTTCAATTTTCCAATCCAAAATTAAATGTTAAAGGGGTATCTCCTTCAGGAGGAGAAGAGATGAAGGATGTTGTATCCTTGACCGCACCTGACTTAGTATCCGCCCGAAACATGGCTAATTCATTTGTAACAAGAGAAATCTCCTTTACCCATAATAAAGTATTAATCGTTTCTGAAGAACTGGCTAAAACAGAGATCTTTTATCGACTCTTGACTACGGCCTTTAAAGATAGGGAAATACGAAGGGAAACGAGTATTATTGTCACGGAAGGAATGGCTTCGAAATTCATTGAAAAAAATAAGCCTGAGATGATGATAAGACCTCATCGTTATTATCAATTTTTGATTGACCGGGCGACAGAAACGGGATTAGTTCCAGAATCAACGATTAATCGATTTTTTGCGATTACGGACGGCGATGCCGACCTTTTTCTGGCCATGTACGGTTCCTACAATAAACATAAGGATGGATTTCAAGATGAAGATCAATACATAGCCGGGCAGGTACCAAAAAAAGGAGGAAACCCTGTTCAGCTAATCGGTTCGGCTGTGTTTAAGGAAGGTAAAATGATCGGCAAATTGTCAGGTGAAGAAACGCGAATCACCAGATTACTCGATAATACTTCAAACATAAGAGATTTGTTCTCCAGCTTTCAAGATCCTTTGGACAAAGAGTATAAAATAGCCGTTAGAATAAAGAAAACGAGAAAAAATAAAGTTGAAGTCAAGCTGCGAAATGGCCCGCCCGAAATAAATGTAACCTATCCGCTTGATATGAAAATCTTATCGGTTCCTAGTATGGTTAATTATGCGGAAGATATAGAAAATCAAAAGAAATTAAAACTAGCATTGGAAGAAAAATTGAAAGAAAACGCAGAAAAATTGATTAAAAAAACGCAAAAGGAGTTTAAGACAGAACCGTTTTATTGGTCCTTGTATGTTCGTCCTTTATTTAGTACTGTCAAGGAATATGAAACATGGGACTGGAATAATAAAAGATATCCCTATGCCGATATTCATGTAACAATGGATTTAGAAATTACCGGATTTGGTAAACAGTTTCGTGAATCTGACATAGAAAAGGTGATTGATTAAAAATGAACATCATATTTTGGGCCGTTGTATTGTTCGGCTCATGCTATAGTTTTTGGTACGCCTATTACTTAATCAAAGATAAGAACAAATTAGGGGCATTTGGCATGGTGTTAGTTGGTTGCTTGATAAGTGGATTATCCTTCATGGTTAGACTGAATTAAAAATAAAAAAAACCCATTTGCAAAAGATGTTTGCAAATGGGTTTTAGTATTTTGAACGCTGTAATCAAATTAGATAGCCTTCTTAGTATTAATCGTAAATTCCTTACCTTCTTTACGCTTTTTCGCATATTCAGCTGTTGCTGTAAATAATACGTCAGAGGACGAGTTCAATGCTGTTTCACAAGAGTCCTGTAACACACCAATGATAAAACCAACACCAACGACCTGCATCGCAATATCGTTTGAGATTCCGAATAAGCTACAAGCCAGTGGAATAAGTAATAATGATCCGCCGGCAACACCTGAAGCACCAGCAGCTGAAATAGCAGATAAAATAACGAGAATAACAGCTGTTGCAAAATCAACTTCAATTCCTAATGTGTGTACTGCAGCAAGTGTTAAAACAGCAATTGTAATTGCTGCTCCCCCCATATTTACTGTAGCACCTAATGGAATGGAAACTGAGTACGTATCTTCTTCCAAACCAAGTTCTTTACATAAACGCATATTTATCGGAATGTTAGCGGCTGAGCTGCGAGTAAAGAACGCGGTAATCCCGCTTTCTTTAACACACTTTAAAACTAATGGATATGGATTTTTTCTAGTATAGAAGTATACAATAATAGGATTTACAATAAGTGCAACAAAGAACATCGTTCCGAGTAGTACTAAAAGAAGTTGTCCATAGTCAGATAAGGCTGAAAGCCCATTTGTTGAAATGGCATCATAAACGAGACCCATAATTCCTAATGGAGCTAAATTAATAACCCATTTGACTATTGTAGAAATGGCGTCTGAGAAATTTGCAAGCATATCCTTTGTTGATTCAGCAGCATTTCTTAGTGCAAGTCCAAGAAGAATGGCCCAAGCTAATATACCAATATAGTTTGCATTAATGAGAGCATCTACTGGGTTGGCAACAACGTTAAATAATAATGTCTGTAATACCTCTAAAATTCCCCCAGGAGGTGTTACGTCTTCAGCCCCAGTTGTCAGTGTTAAGCTTATTGGGAAAATAAAGCTTGCAACCACTGCAACAAGTCCTGCTAATGTTGTACCGATAGCATATAGGACAATAATAGATTTCATATTTGTTTGTGTACCGCTTTTATGCCGGGAGATGGCATTCATGACGATGAATAAGACTAGAATGGGTGCAACAGCCTTTAAAGCACCAACGAATAAAGATCCAAGAATGGACACCCATGCTGTGGCGTTCGGAATGGCCAAGGCAAAAATAATACCAATCACCAATCCAACAAGGATTCGTTTAACCAGGCTCACCTGATTCCACTTAAGCAGTAAATTTTTCATTGTTTCCCCTCCGGTTATACTAAATTCTACCAAGAAAATACAGTTGTATCTGTGTGGTGGAATCTTCTATGTAACAATTAGTTTAACACGAAGATTGTAAATTGTGAAACAAATTATTATATTAAAATATTGGATATTTATTCATTGTGAAGAGTATATTTTAAAATAAACAAACGCTTCTACAAGAGCGTAACACATATTTCAGCGAACCTTTCACCAGTGAACATCTTTCTGAATATTAAATTATTTGCAGAATACAATGATAAGGATACTTTTAGGGGGTGAAGGGATGACGTTATCTAATACTATTCGTTGGCTTGGAATGTTGGCTGTAATTGGGGGCATATGCAGGCTATTGATGACACCGTTAGAATTAATGTGGGGGACAGATAATACAACGGCTCTTATCATTGGTGGGATAACAGGATCTGTTTTTATTATCATTGGTACTGCTGGAATTTATCTATTTCAAGCGGAAAAAGCGGGTGTACTGGGATTTATTGGTTTTCTTATGACTACATTAGGAAATATTCTCGTCTGCACTATGGTAATGATTGCTCTATTTGTTAACACTGCTTTACAGGATCCACAAATATTAGAGCAGGATCTGCCGGGTCCCATTGTACCAATCCGGATTATTATGATGATTACGATGAACCTGGGTTATATTCTATTTGGAATTGCTACAATTCGGGCCAAGATGCTGCCAAGATGGGGCGGGGCCTTAATGATACTGTTGGTTCTTATGACGTTTATTCCTTATACTGATTATTTATTTGCCGTAGTCTGGGGTCTATTCTACATTGTACTCGGATGGGCTGTCTGGTCCAGATCGAAGAATAGTGAAACTAAGGTTAGTGTAACTCAATAGATATAAAACTTAATATGAAGTAAGGAGCAGTCTAAATGACTGCTCCTATTGTCGTTTTAAATTAGACTTTCCCTTTACTTTTCATACGACTTATCTATCGTAAATCCACGACCTTTTACTTCGTTTACCTGGTTAATAACCATGAAAGCCTGTGGATCAATAGAAAGAACAAGATTATTCAGCTTTGGTAGTTCACGGTTTGAAACAATGGTAAGAACCACCAATCGCTTATCATGAAGATAGCCTGTTTCTGCATGCATTAATGTAGACCCTCTATCCAAGTGCTTGAGAATCATTTGATTGATTTCCTCATATTTATGGCTGATGATTTTCACCTGAGTTTTGGATTTTCCGAACATCAGAACCTTATCTAATATAACGGTATAAATCATAATGAGTAAGATACCATAAAGAACCTGTTCTTTATTGGCAAATAGCATTTGGGACAGCAAAATCAAGAAATCGAATGCATATAAGGACATAGAAATCGAAATTCCAAACTTTTTATTTAACACAAGCGGTGGAATATCCATGCCCCCCGTTGATGCTCCTGCTTTGATCACGATACCGATGCTACCCCCGATGATGATACCGGTGTAAATAGCAGCAAGCAGCTTGTCATCCGTAATATCTCGCAGCATCGTGACATTTTCAAAAATCCCAAGAATGAAGGGAAAGTAGAAGGTGCTGATTAAAGTGGTAAGTGCAAATGACTTGCCAAGCATAAAGGCTCCAAGAATAAACATAGCAATATTGAAAACGGATACAAAAATTGAAACAGGAATTCCAAACTGATGATAGAAAACTAGTGCTAGTCCAGTCGTCCCGCCAGTAATCAAGCCATTTGGAAGAATAAAGGCTGTAACAGCCAGAGCATAAAGCGTATTGCCAAAGAGGACTAGTCCGATATTTTTTAACCATGATGAATTGAACATAAAAAGCTGCTCCCTATATACATGTATGCGTCCAATCTAAGTAGAAAGGTATATAAATACTTTATATTAAACAGTTTGTGTTTAAAAGAATAATTTATGAATGAATCATCCAAATGGGATGGTCAGTCTATCCAAAAATATTTGTCTTTTAAGCGTAATATGACAAATTATTATAAATTTTCATGAATTATTGTAAATATATGGCGATTTTTCATAGATTTATCGATATAATGGGCAGAGAGTAGAATATTGAAATTTCTGTTTATTTATCTACCTTCCTTAGAAAATCTTTGAGATAGATGATGGTATATGATTTTCAGTAATTTCAAATGGTTAAGGGGGCATTAAAATGAAAAGAAAAAAGGTTTGGATACCGATTGTAACAATGGTTGGATTAGCGGCAATTGCCATGTTGGTCATATTTTTAATGAAGGATAGAAATGTAAATATGGCCAGTACGGATCCTCAAGAAATGCCTGTAACGGTTCAGAAGGCAGAAGAGAAAGAGTTAACCGAGACAATTCTCGTTACTGGTGAAATTGTCCCTGAAGGTGAACAAAAGGTATATATGGAGCCTGACAAAGGAGATATCATTGAATATAAAGTAGCAGAGAATCAAACTGTTAAAGCGGGTGATCCTTTATTTTTATATGATTCTTCAAAACTAAACGTTGAATATAATGGAGCGGTTCGGGAAAGGGATTTAATTAAACTGAGAGCAAAAGCGGAAGAAGCCCAAATAGCAGAATTGAATAAACAAATTGCGGCAGCAAAAAAGAATCCTTCTAGTGAATCTGAAGCAGAAATAGTTGATGTCAATCAGTTGACACAAGAAAAGGTGCAATTAGAGCTTCAATATGAAAACACAAAATCAGAGGCAGCTTCTGCGCAAGAGAGAATTAATGAAGCCACTAATCGTAAAAAGGAAATGACGGTTGTCAGTAAAATAGACGGGATTGTTGTGAAAGTAAATCAAAACATAGCCAAATCTGAGACTGGTGCCTCAGAGCCTGTTATACATATTATTTCAAATAGTCCTTATAAAGTAATTGGTACGATGAGTGAATTCGATTCAGTGAAGATTCAACCGGGACAAGCTGTCGTGATTCGACCAAAGGTTTATAAGGATCGGGAATGGAATGGTGTTGTTGAATCTGTTTCTCAGTTTCCAAATGAAGACGGAGCTGGCGGGGAAATGATGGGTGCACCAAGTGGAGGAAATGTAACAATGTATCCATTCAAGGTTGCCATTACAGATGATACATCGGAGCTCCGCCAAGGTTTTCATGTTTCGTTGGAAGTCAAAATTGTTGGAACGGAAAAAAAGCCGGTTATTCCGCATAGTGCCATTTTAGATGAGGATGGAATGGCTGTCGCATATGTATTAATAGATGGAAAGATTGAGAGACGTGAAGTGAAGACGGGTTCCATGAATGATGAATGGATCCAAGTTCTAGAAGGTATTAATAAGGATGAGCTTGTTGTTATTGCTCCATCTGAAGGAATGTACGATGGAATGGAAGTGACCTCCTTTGATGAAATTTAGTGAGATTAAGAAGATTTATGGAAAGGGAGCTCTTGAAGTCCCGGTCTTGCATGGGATTAATCTTACGATAGAAGATGGGGAATTTGTAGCCATCATGGGACCATCAGGATCTGGGAAATCAACCTTAATGAATATTATTGGTTTTTTAGATTACCCAACTTCAGGTACTTATGAATTGAATGAAGAAAATATCGGGACAGAAAAGGAAAACAAGCTGACAAAATTAAGAAATGAACATATTGGATTTGTTTTTCAACAATTCTTTTTGCTTCCAAGACTTTCGGTACTTAAAAACGTCGAATCACCTCTTATCTATGCTGGTGTACCAAAGCGCGAAAGAATCGAAAGAGCAAAACTTATGCTTAACAAGGTTGGATTAGAAGACAGAATGACTCATTTGCCTAATGAATTATCCGGTGGACAAAAGCAGCGGGTTGCAATTGCCAGGGCACTTGTGAACAACCCAGCTATTATTTTGGCGGACGAACCGACTGGTGCACTTGATTCAAAGACTAGTAAGCAGATTATGGATTTATTTGTCCAACTCAATAAAGAAGGTAAAACGGTTATTATCGTTACACATGAGGAGGAAATTGCTGCCTATACAAATAGGGTGATCACAATAAAAGATGGCGTGATTACGGATGATCAGAGGAGAACGTCATGAGTTTAGTAGAAAGTTTTAAATTAGCGCTTTACTCAATTTGGAAGCATAAGGTTCGTTCCATATTAACCATGCTGGGCGTTATTATTGGTGTAGCCGCTGTTATTATTATTGTCGCCATTGGCCAAGGGGCAAAGACGAAAATGACAGAAGAGCTGTTCAGTACAGACAAAAATGCAGTGGATATTTTCTATCAACCCATGCCTGCCGAGGGAGAAGATGAATCCGAGATGCTCTGGACGGAGCCGGAAATAACCTCTGAGGATATTGAACTGCTATCAGGAGTACCAGGTGTAGAAGCCGTGATCGCTACAAATCAGGGCTGGGGTCCGATGGTGTATGATGATCAGAAAGGTGATATGGAAATTACAGGGGTCGGCCCCGAGTTTTTTTCTGCAAGAAAAATTCAAGTGGTTGAAGGAAGAACCATCAATACGCGCGATAATGACGGAATGAACCGTGTGGTTATGATCGATACGGTGGCAAGAGATAAATTTTTCAAGGGGAAAGAAGACATTATTGGTGAGATTATTGACTTAAATGGTAATCCATATAAATTAGTCGGTGTGTATGAATCTCCCATACCGGAGCAGTACCGCGTAAGTGAAAACGGTGAGATGCTTATGCCGAGAAAGGTTATTACCATGATGTTTGGGAATCGAGAGATTGAGAGATTAGCCATTGTGGCAAGCGACCCGGAGAAAATCTCTGAAACAGGTCAGTTTGCTGCGGATACGTTAACCCAGAAAAAAAAGCTGGAGGACGGAATGTATGCAATCAATGATTTTTCACAATATGAACAAGAGGTAGACACCGTTATTACATTGATGACCCTGTTTATTGGGAGTATCGCAGGAATTTCCCTTTTAGTCGGAGGAATCGGGGTTATGAATATTATGCTGGTTTCCGTAACAGAAAGAACGAGGGAAATCGGAATCAGAAAAGCAATCGGTGCTACAAGAGGCCGGATCCTATTGCAGTTTTTAATAGAATCGATGACGTTGACTTTAATAGGGGGACTGATCGGTATTGGTCTTGCCATGGTTGCATCCATGGCTGTGACGAAATTCTCACCGATTGCAGCGACGGTAAGCCCGCTCGTTATCATCATCGGTGTAGGATTTTCAGCCTTTATTGGCATCATCTTTGGCATCCTTCCAGCCAACAAAGCAGCAAAACTCAGCCCAATCGAGGCATTACGGTATGAATAAAGCAGAGGCGGTTCTTCCGCTACTAATTCAATTGAAAAAGGACTAATTGCAGTCCTTTTTTTATTTAATAGAGCAGGAAAAATAATTGAAAAAATTAGCAATATATTCAACTGAATTTTTAGCATTCTATTCATAAAGATGTTATGTTTGGATTACGGAAGATATGTTTGGCAACTTTTTAATAGATATAGTGTTTGTTTTAGCAGAATCATCATACAAATAATAAAGAAGATATTTATATAGAAGGAATGTGTTATATGAATGAGGAGCTACTAATAAATGCAGATGCGTGCTATCGATTGGCTGAGCAGAAGGCTGCTCATTATTTTAATACACTCTCTGATCAGGTTATGCAGCAGAGCTATGTTCCAGTTTTGACAAAAGATATACAAGCTTGGAAGCAGAACCATATTCGTCATCATTCCATATTATCCTTTCTATCACCGGAGAAGGGAAATAAGAAGCCTCAGGGATACCACAATTATATTCAATGGCTAGATTACACAGGCAAGCTAGATCGTTATCTCGAACGAAGCATCTCATATATTTTCATGAGGGACCTCGGGAAGGCATTGAATTCACCACATACACAGAAAAGGGTCCAGCGTGTTGTTGGAAATTTGAAAAAGAACCTTACCAGTTCTAAAACAAAAAGCAAAGAAGATAAAACAGATACGTTCAGTATGGCCGGTTTGTATCGTAAGGCTCAGAAGGAGGGCATCGAATCCACCTTTATCTGGCTAATGAACAAATTAAAGACTGTATCCTCCCGTATACCGGAGGGGATAGATGCCGTGCATGCCGAGCGGAAGCTTATCAAAATTATTGCAGGAGTCATGATGCATGAAATAGAGGAAATGGATGAAGGGATATCCCTTAAAGAACGCAGCAGGAAACTTGATATAGCCATCAGGCTGGGCTATTCCTATGGTTTAACCTATCCCTTCATTGATGACCTTCTTGATTCCGGCGTCTTATCAGCTGATGAGAACCAGCAATATTCTAATTTAATACGGACAACCCTTGTTACCGGCATTGTTCCGGAGTTGGGAGAATGGCACGGAAAGAATGCCGGCCTAATCCAATTTATTCATTCAGAACTCCGGGAGGCCTTCGAGTATATACAAGCGCATCTTCATAGAGAGACAAAAGAGTTTTTTTTCGAACAGGCCTTTGTATTTTTCCATTCCCAGGAAATAGATCGGATGAAAGATTTAACCCAGCCAAATTACACAAATGAAGAACTATACATACCAGTCATTTTAAAATCAGCTTGTTCTCGGCTGATTGCTCGGTCTGTTATTAGTGCTCCCCGAGATGAAGACTTTGACAACCAAACATTTTTTTACGGTATTTATAACCAGCTTGCTGATGATTTTGCTGATATGTTTGATGATATGGAGGAAGGGGCAGTTACTCCCTATACGTATTATCTGAAGTATCATGATAAGCGTCCTGACTTGATTAACCCCTTTGAATTATATTGGACGGTCATTTTTCATTTAATACACGATGTCTATCACTCAGATTCCAATACCCGCGAAGTCATATTGGACAGGGCTATTAACGGTTTGAAACGTTTTAAAGAGCGAATGGGCCCCGAAAAGTATAATGAAATTATGGTGCTTTTCACTTCGAACATTCCAAAATTGAATCGGGTTATTCAAAAAATGGTGCAAAAAGCAGATGATGTCGATTTCTTTGATAAACTGCTGAGGGATCATATAATCACCATTCTGAAAAATGAACGAAACGAGCAGGAGGAATTTTTAGAAACAATAAAAACCGTACGTTCTCAAATCAATGATACCTTATCTATTCCTAAAGATAAGAAGACTGCTCTATTGAAAGAGCCAATTATTGAAGCCGCCAACTACAGTCTTGAAGGTGATGGAAAGCGTTTGAGACCGATTATGACCTGGGCCATGGGTGTTAATGGATATGGATTAAAAAGTACTGCAATCATACCGCTTTTGAAATCATTGGAATACATGCATACTGCCTCCTTAATCTTTGATGACCTGCCATCACAGGATAATGCATCCATCAGAAGAGGTCATCCGACCCTGCATCAGGCCTATAACATCTCCACAGCGGAATTGACCGGTCTCTTTCTAACGCAACGTGCGGTTAGGGAACAGGCATCCCTTAACCAATTTGATTCGAAGACAGTCCTTCAATTGGTTCACTACTCGGCCCAAAAGACTGAGGAAATGTGCCGGGGACAGGCGATGGATTTAGCATCAATTGGTAAACCATTAACACTGGAGCAATTAAATCTAATAGCGTTTTATAAAACCGGGATCGCATTCGAAGCTTCCCTTATCATGCCTGCGCTTCTTGCACAGGCGCAAGAAAAGGAATTAGAAACGTTGAAAAAATTTGCTTACCATGCTGGTATTGCCTTTCAAATTAAAGATGATCTGCTTGATGTTGAAGGAGATATTGATGTGATAGGAAAACCTGTTGGTAAAGATGTAGAAAACCATAACTCAACATTTGTATCAATTCTAGGTCTGGAAGGTGCTAAAAAGGAAATGTGGGAACATTTCTGTCTAGCAACAGAAGCGTTGCAGGAGGTTCCAAGAAATACCACTTTTCTGAAGCATCTATTGAACTATATAGTGAATCGGGATCATTAACACTATTATTACTATAGTAATAATGCGATGCTTTTTATAGTGAGCTAAACAAATATGATAGATTGACAGGATCTAATAATTATTTTAAAATACAAAATATAATTAGCTAATCGAATACAGCCTCACTTTTTACAGGTGGGGTAGAGGTTGCGGGATTTAACAGTCTTTAGTGGAGTCTGAGGAGACGATGAGACTAGGGAGAAGGAAATACCGCCGAAGCATGTAATATCCTCAATATTGCTTGCTGGGTCTGCAGCTAAGAACTGCAGGACTGTCTCAATAAACTTCCCGGTTTATTGAGGGGTGCTATCTCATTATGGGAAAAGAAGAGGGAAATTTAGGCCTGTTGCAAATACAAGGACCTGAGTTTAGCTCAGGTCTTTTTTTGTTGAAAGAAATGCCTGAATAAACAAAAATTCTGTAAGAAAATGCAGGGAAAGAGGAATAATAGATAGAACTACCATTAAACTAAAAAAGGAGAGGAAAAGGATGAGAAAAAAATTAGCATTATTTTTAACAGTTACACTTGCTGCACTTTTATTTATATCAGGCTGCGGCAACGGCAGTACATCTGACGAATCAAAGGATGCAGCAAAGAATGATAAGACATTTACAATTGGTCTTGAAGCAGGATATGCACCCTTCAACTGGACACAAATGGATGATTCCAATGGTGCTGTAAAAATGGATGGCAATGCAGAATATGCGGGCGGTTATGATGTTGAAATTGCCAAGAAAATAGCTGAAGGCTTAGGAAAAGAATTAGTGATTGTGAAAACAGAATGGGATGGACTTGTACCTGCGTTGACTTCAGGGAAAATTGATGCCATTATCGCAGGTATGTCTCCAACAGCTGAACGTAAAGAGACTATTGATTTCACGGATAACTACTATAAATCAGATTTAGTAATGGTTGTAAAAAAAGGCGGCAAGTATGAAAATGCGAAAACCCTTAAGGATTTTAAAGGCGCGAAGGTTTCAGCACAATTAAATACATTCCACTACTCAGTGATTGACCAAATTGACGGTGTTCAAAAGCAGCCGGCAATGGATAACTTCCCGGCCATGAGGGTTGCCCTTGAATCAGGGGTTATTGATGGATACGTTTCCGAACGTCCAGAAGCTGTGAGTGCTTCATCTGCAAATGATAACTTTGCGATGGTGGAATTTACTGAGGGCTTTGAAACATCTGATGATGATACGGCTATTGCAGTAGGGGTTGCAAAGGATAGTGACTTAACAGAAGAAATCAATAAAATCTTAGCTGGAATTTCTGAAGAAGAACGCCAGCAGATTATGGACAATGCTATAAAGAACCAACCAGCAGCTGAATAATGATCATGTGGAACCGAGTGCAGTATAACGCATTCGGTTTCATGGTTATAGGAGGAGAAACATGAGCTTTGAGTGGGTAGTCAAAATAATTTCAGAGAACTGGCCAATGTTCCTTCGCGGGGCAGGTGTGACGCTGTTCATATCAATTATAGGTACGATAGTGGGTTCCTTGATTGGATTATTAATCGGTGTCATACGAACAATCCCAATCCCTGAGCGGGGACCTAAGAAAATAGTTTTAAAAGTGGTTAATGCCATTCTTTCTATTTATATTGAATTTTTCCGTGGTACGCCAATGATTGTACAGGCAATGGTTATTTTCTATGGGTCAGCGTTAGCATTCGGGTTTGATATGGACCGGTTGTATGCGGCCGTTTTTATCGTGTCGATTAATACAGGTGCCTATATGTCGGAAATTGTCCGCGGCGGGATTGTCTCGATAGATAAAGGACAATTTGAAGCAGCACAGGCCATCGGGATGAATCATTTTCAGACGATGTTTAATGTGGTCCTGCCACAGGTAATTAGAAATATTTTACCAGCAACCGGAAATGAATTTGTTATTAATATTAAAGACACATCGGTATTGAACGTTATTTCAGTTTCAGAGCTATTCTTCCAGACCAAGTCGATAGCAGGCAACAACTTTAGATATTTTGAATCATTCTTTGTTGCGTGTATTTTATATTTTATTATGACCTTTGCCGTGACAAGAATATTGCGCTGGGTTGAAAGAAAACTGGACGGTCCGGACAACTATATTATGATGGGAAATCAAATGCAGGTTGAAACGCCAGAAGACATTATGCGCAAGGAAAAAAATTAGACGAAGGAGGAAGAGCAACAGTGGAAAAAGTAATCGATATTCAGCATTTAAGTAAATCCTTCGGGTCGCATGAAGTATTGAAGGACATTGATTTTTCTGTAAATAAAGGAGAAGTAGTTTGCATCATCGGTTCCTCTGGTTCAGGGAAATCAACTCTTCTTCGTTGTGTCAATCTCCTTGAGAAACCGAGCGGCGGCCAGATTATTTATAACGGAGAAAATATTCTCGATGACAAGCATGATGTATATGAGTACCGAAAAAATCTTGGAATGGTCTTCCAGCAATTTAATCTGTTTAATAACCATAATGTCTTAAACAATTGTACGGTAGGGCAAATAAAGGTGTTGAAGCGTTCAAAGCAAGAGGCAGAACAGGTTGCTTTGAAATATTTGAAGGTTGTTGGAATGGATAAATTCATTAATGCCAAGCCAAAGCAATTATCAGGAGGTCAAAAACAGCGTGTTGCCATTGCAAGAGCGCTTTCGATGGAACCGGCTGTTATGCTTTTCGATGAACCGACATCTGCTCTTGATCCTGAAATGGTTGGAGAAGTTCTAAAGATCATGAAGGAGCTGGCTGAAACAGGTCTGACGATGCTAATCGTCACGCATGAAATGGAATTTGCAAGAGAGGTATCGGATCGTGTGGTATTTATGGACAAGGGTGTGATTGCTGAAGAAGGAAGTCCTGAGCAGCTATTCAACAATCCAACTGAAGAACGGACAAGAGAGTTCTTAAAGCGGACGTTAAATAAATAACAATCAAAGGGTGAGCCCCAAAAGGGGCTTGCTCTTTTTTTGTTTTCCATGAATTATCTACTGAATAACTAAAGAAAAAATAATTTTCAAAAAATTTATTGTATAATTACTACTATAACCATACTAAAAAGCTATATAAATATTATTGAAATTTTCTTGCTTTGGATTAAAATTATTAATATAACAATGATTTACTATGAAAAATACCTATTGAAGAATAGGAGTTTGTGAAATTTTTATAATAAATATGAAAATTCTAAATATATTTACAACTATTTTAATGTGTGATAACTTATTAATGACAAATATAACAGGTTTATTTAAAAATAAAAAAACCTGTTATATTAAAGATAAATGTTGATTAGGGGAGGAACGTACATGATTATCCATAATGAAGAGGTTTTTTCACGCGAGGAGATGGAAGCGCTTCAGTTAAAGCGATTACAAGAAACAGTTGAAAGAGTATATAACAAAGTGCCGTTTTATCAAAACAAATTAACGGAAAGTAATCTAACACCTGAGAACATCCAATCTGTTGAGGATATTAAGAAGCTTCCTTTTACAAAGAAACAAGATCTCCGTGATAACTATCCTTATGGCTTGTTTGCTGCGAACCAAAAGGAGATTGTTCGTATCCATGCTTCATCAGGTACAAGCGGAAAACCAACTGTTGTTGCTTATACTCAAAATGATATTGATAACTGGGCAAGTATCGTGGCACGAGCCATTGCAATTGCCGGAGGGGAGCCTGAAGGGGTCTTCCAAAATGCCTATGGGTACGGCTTGTTTACAGGTGGTTTAGGGATTCATTATGGTGCAGAAAAACTTGGCATGGCAACGGTTCCTATATCAGGTGGGAATACGGACCGTCAAATAACTGTTATAGAGGATTTTAAACCAACTGTTATCGCAGGGACACCTTCCTATATTTTAAAAGTAGCTGAGGAAATTAGTGCTCAAGGTAAAGATCCTCGTGATACATCATTGAAGTTTGGTATCTTTGGAGCAGAGCCTTGGTCAGAGGAAATGAGACGAGTATTAGAAGAGTCATTTGATATTAAGGCATGTGATATATATGGTTTAAGTGAAGTTATGGGTCCTGGTGTGGCAATGGAATGTCATGAAGCACAAGATGGTCTACATATTGCAGAGGATCACTTTATCGTAGAAGTCATTAATCCTGATACGCTTGAGCCGGTTCCAGATGGAGAAGAGGGAGAATTAGTTTTCACTAGTTTAACGAAGGAAGCATTTCCTGTTATACGATATAGAACGGGTGATATTGCATCTATTACAAGGGAAAAATGTAAGTGTGGCAGAACGACAACAAGAATGTCCCGTGTAAAAGGGCGTATCGATGACATGTTAATTATTCGCGGTGTTAATGTATTCCCATCAGAGATTGAACATTTCCTCATTCAGCTAGAGGAACTAGCACCACATTATCAGGTTCATCTATTAAGAGAGGCTAATCTTGATATTGTAGAACTTCATGTTGAGATTACTGAAAGTATCTATCAACAAATAAATGGTGATATGGGACATGCAACCATTTCATCCATTAAGAAAGCTGTTCAACATTCAATGAAAAACCATTGCTTGGTTAGTATGAATGTTAAAGTGCTTCCTCCAAAAAGTATTCCTAGATCTGAAGGGAAGGCAGTACGTATCATAGACAGAAGACAAGAAAAGGTATTGGCATAATAAATAGCCTTTTTGTCGATATAAATATCTGAATCTTCGTAATAGATAGTAAAATTTGTAAATGATAGAAAAGGTACAGCTCCTATTGGCAATGGAGTTGTACCTTTTTCAGTTCTAGTTCCGTTGACATTCAAGCAAGGGATCTCTACTTCTTTCATAATCAAGAATGAAAATCCAACTGGGTGAATTTATTTATATAACAAGCGATTAAATTTTAAATGAATTAACGTTATTTACTATGAATAATATTGATGATATGATCACCACCTTTGAAGAATAATTGCTCTGAAAGTCCTTGATAATCCTACATAAATTTATAATATAAAAAATTATCAGAAAATGATTGCAATTCATATAACAGTAATTTATAATAACGTTATAAAGTTGTTATATAGGGAGGCAAAACAAATGGTTAATGCGGCTTTGTTAACTGAAGAGTCAGTAAAACTGGAACAGTTTATTCAAAGAATCGAAAATGGGGAAAAAATTGAAGTAGATGACTGGATGCCTGAAGAATATAGAATCGCATTGATAAAGCTGATATCGATGCATGGGATAAGTGAAATTATGGGAGCGCTTCCTGAGAAAGAATGGGTTCCGAAAGCTCCTTCATTAAATCGTAAGCTTGGTATCATGGCAAAGGTTCAAGATGAAATGGGACATGGCCAATTACTATTGCGTGTAGCCGAGGATTTATTAAAACCGTACGGAAAAAACAGAGGGGACTTAATGGATGATCTATTTAAAGGAGATTTAAAATTCCATAATGTCTTCCATATGGCAACAAAGACTTGGGGCGACGCAGGATTAATTGGATGGCTTGTAGATGGAGCAGCGATTATCACACAAACGAATATGCTAGGTGCTTCATACGGTCCTTATGCAAGAGCGTTACAACGTATCTGTGCAGAAGAAGTATTCCATGCTCACCACGGTGAAGCCATTATTATGGCACTTGCAGAAGGAACAGAAGAGCAAAGAGAAATGGTCCAGGATGCATTAAACCGTTGGTGGCCAGCGCTTCTTATGTTCTTTGGTCCGGCAAGCAGTGATACGACAGGGGCATCTAAACAGGATGTAACAATTAAATATAAGATTCGTACAAAATCAAATGAAGAGCTTCGACAAGATTTCTTTACAAAATATATTCCAAGAATCCAATCTCTAGGGCTAACGATTCCAGATTCAACGATTCATTTCGATGAGGAAAATCAAACATGGATTTACCAGCAGCCTGATTGGAACGAATTTAAGCAAATCATTAAAAATAAAGGGCCGCGTTCTCAAGCGAGATTGAATCTACGCCGTACATCCTATGAAAATAACGCATGGGTAAGAGATGCATTAGCGGCAGTGAGTAACCGATAAACGGGAGGAGGACTAAAAAATGGCAAACGAAACCAAAACATTTTATCAAGAATATGAAGTATTTAGTAAAAGAACACCAAGCGCTTCATTCCAACATCAATTTAGCCTTCTTGCACCAAATGAAGAAATGGCAATTGTGATGGCACAAGAAAATTTTATGAGAAGAGAACCTGTTTATGATATTTGGGTTGTGAATCGTACAAATATTCGTGGGTTAGACCAAGAAGAAAAGAGTATCTTAAACCGTCTGGATAACAAAGACTATCGAAATACAAAAGGTTATGGTTACTTAAAGAAAAAATGGCGTGATTACGAGCAAAAAATGTTTGACGAAAAAGAAATCCTATCTTGGGCAAAGGAGAAAAGTCAATGAGTGGAGCTGCATTAAATCCAGAAAATAAAAAAGCAATTATTAGCCTATTATATCAATTAGCAGATGACGACTTTCTATATGCCTATCGTAATTCTGAATGGTTAGGACTTGCACCGCATATAGAAGAAGATGTTGCTTCATCCTCTATCAGTCAGGATAGTATGGGGCACGCGGCGATGTTTTATCGTTTACTTGAAGAGTTAGGGGAAGGAAATGCTGATGATCTTGCCCATGCTCGACAATCGCATGAAAGAAAGAATTGTATTTTAGTAGAAAGAGTAAACGGTCCAGGAAATTATATGGAAGATGCGCAATATGATTGGGCATATGCAGTTGTTCGAAATTATCTTTATACAGCTGCTAAAAAAGTAAAAATACAATCATTAAAACAAAGCTCTTATCAGCCTTTAGCTGACGTAGCTTTAAAGGTTGATATGGAATTACATTATCATTCTCTTCACTGGAAGACTTGGTTTGTTCAATTATTTAGTTCAACTGAAGAAGCCAAAGCTCGCATGAATGAGGCGTATGCAAAAGTAATGGATGATTTCACAGATGTCTTCTCATTTGGGAAGGATGCGGAATTAATCAAAGTTTATAACTTAATTGATGAAGAAAGTGTATTAAGACAAAAATGGATTGATACGATTGCACCTGTATTAGAATCCGTTGAAATACAAATACCTGAGACCTTTAATACCGGCAAATTAAACGGTAGAAACGGTGACCATACCAAGGATTTACAGGGAGCGCTAGCAATTCTAAGTGAAGTGTATGATATAAATCCTGCAGTTGCTTGGTAAAGTGAAAAGGAAAAGAGGGGTCATACCATGTACACAACCATTCAATGTTCGAAAGAAGATGTGTTACACGTATTAGCAAATGTCAAAGATCCTGAAATAGATACAGTGAGTATTATCGATTTAGGAATGGTAGAAGGTATCACAATCGATAATCAAACAGTAAAGGTCGAGATCCTGCCAACATTTGTTGGGTGCCCTGCTTTGGAAATGATTCGTGGGAATATTGTAAAGGCTGTCAATGCATTAGAAGGCGTGGAGGAGACAACGGTGACGTTCGTCAACTCTCCTCCATGGACCTCCGATCGAATCACGGAAAAGGGAGTACAAGGACTAAAAGAGTTTGGTATTGCACCACCTCCTAAACATATGAAGGAAGACGGTTCCTGGCATGTGGATTGTCCATTTTGTGGATCAACTTACGTTACATTAGACAATATTTTTGGCCCGACAGCGTGCCGCAGTATTCTTTATTGTAAAAGCTGCAAAAATCCATTTGAAGCAATGAAACTAATTTCAAACACAATGTGAAAGAAAGAGGCTGGATACAATGGTAAAACTAATCGCATTTTATAAACAACCTGAAAATAAAGAAGCTTTTGATGAACACTATTTCAATGTGCATGTACCTATTACGGAAAAAATTCCTGGATTACGGAAAATGAAAGTGACAAAAGGAACAGGTTCTCCAATGGGTGGGGAAGCGAAATATTATTTAATCTGTGAAATGTATTATGACAGTTTGGAGGATTTAAAGGCTGGAATGAAATCTCCTGAAGGGAAAGCATCAGGAAAAGATGTGATGAGTTTTGCGGGTGATATTGTCTCCTTTATGATTGGTGAGGATTTGTAATGAATTCATTTGAGTATATTGAAAGATATATAGAGGATGGTGTAGGGGTTATCCAACTAAATCGTCCTAGACAGTTAAATGCGTTAAATCGAAAAATGATTCGGGAAATCGTGACTGCTCTTGAACAATTTGATCAAAATGATGAAGTAGTTTCCATTTTAGTGACTGGTAAGGGCCGTGCCTTTTCGGCGGGAGCAGATATTGACGAAATGGCTGAAAGTGACTCTATTCAGATGGAATTGTTAAATCAATTTGCTGATTGGGACCGAATCTCCCTTATCAAAAAACCAATGATTGGCGCAGTTAAGGGGTTTGTATTTGGCGGAGGATTTGAGTTGGCCTTAAGTTTAGATATCCTTATCGCTGCAAATGGAACACAATTTTCTTTCCCAGAGGTCCAACTGGGCGTGATGCCAGGAGCAGGCGGTACGCAGCGGTTAACTAAAATTGTTGGCCGAGCAAAAGCGTTAGAGTGGATTTGGACAGGTGATCGCATTCCTGCTGAAGAGGCATTGGAATATGGGATTATCAATCGAATTGTTTCAGAAGAAGTAATAATGGAAGAAAGTATGAAATTTGCGAAAAAATTAGCAAAGCAGCCTCCTCTTTCCTTAAGACTTATTAAGGACTCAATCAATAAAGCTGTTGACTATTCCTTATATGAAGGTATGCAGTATGAAAGGAAAAACTTCTACCTATTATTTTCATCTCAAGATCAAAAAGAAGGAATGCAGGCTTTTATCGAAAAGAGAAAAGCAGAATTTAGAGGAAGATAAGGAGGCTGCATGAAAATGTACGAAACGATTCAATACTTGGTTGTAGATGGTGTAGCAACAATTGAATTAGCTAGACCGGATAAATTAAATGCCTTTAATCGAACGATGATCGCCGAAATGACAGCGGCAGTGAAAGAAGCAGGGAAAGACAACGATGTAAGATGCCTCGTGTTTACAGGGGCAGGACGCGGCTTTTGTTCAGGACAGGACTTAGCTGATGTCGATGACAATATGGACCATGGTCAAGTATTGCGAGAACAATATGGTCCATTGATGAAAAGTATTATGAGCCTAGAAAAACCAGTTGTAGCAGCAGTAAACGGGGTAGCAGCAGGAGCAGGTTTCAGTTTAGCTCTAGCATGCGATTTCAGGCTGGCATCCGAAAAATCAAGCTATATAAATGCTTTTATAAATATAGGTTTAATTCCTGACTCTGGTAATCTTTATTTCTTGCAAAACCTTGTTGGTTATGCAAAAGCGATGGAAATTTCTGTTTTAGGAGAGAAAATTTCTGCAGATAAAGCGAAAGAGTTAGGGCTTGTCACAAAGGTTATTCAAACAGAAAACTGGGACGAAGAGGTTTCTCGGTTTTCTGAAAATTTAGCGAAGTTACCAACGAAAGCGATTGGTTTAATCAAACGAAATTTAAAATACGCCGATACCCTTTCGTTTGAAGCGTTTTTAGAGTCAGAAGCACAAGGGCAAAGAATCGCCGGTTTGACAAAGGATCATCAAGAAGGTGTTCAGGCCTTTATTGAAAAAAGAAAGCCCGTATTCATCGGGAATTAATTCAGGATACAAAAAGGAGCGGAACAAAATGACAACTATTCAACAAACTACTACAGAAAAGAATACATTGAAAAGAGATTTCTATCATTTAATCATAAACGGCCAAAAAGTAGAAAGTTCAAATGGTGGAACGATTAAAACGTATAATCCAGCTACAGGCGAGTTAATTGCAGAGGTAGCTAAAGCGACACAAGAAGATGCAGAAAAAGCAGTTCAAGCTGCACGTCATGCATTTGATCACGGTAAGTGGAGAAAGTTCCCTGTTAATAAGCGTTCACGCGTTTTAAACAAAATCGCTGCTATTATGCGCTCAAGATTCAATGAATTAGTAGAGCTAGAAATTCTAGATACAGGTAAATCTCTTGCGACAGCTCAAGGTCAAGTGAATCAAGCGATTGAAGACTTTGAATTTTATGCAGGCGCTATCGTTTCTCACGGCGGACGTGTAAATGCTATGCCAGGTCAGTTCCACAACTATACAGAAAAAGAGCCTGTTGGGGTATGTGCACAAATTATTCCATGGAACTATCCACTAATGATGGCAGCGTGGAAGGTTGCTCCTGCGATTGCGGTAGGATGTTCAATCGTTGTGAAGCCTGCTTCATTAACTCCGCTAACCGCTATTATCCTAGGTGAAATTTGCATTGAAGCTGGTGTTCCTGAAGGTGTTGTCAATATCGTTCCTGGCTCAGGCTCAGAGGTAGGAAATTATTTAGTAGAACATAAGCAAGTAGATAAGGTAGCGTTTACTGGTTCTACTCCAATTGGAAAGAACATTATGGCGAGAGCATCTGAAACATTGAAGCGTGTAACATTAGAGCTTGGTGGTAAGTCTCCTAATCTAGTATTTGAAGATGCAGATATCGACGCTGCAGTAGATGGATCATTATATGGAATTTTCTATAATACAGGACAATCTTGTGAGGCTCGTTCCCGTCTATATGTTCATGAAGATATTTACGATGAATTTGTCAGCAAATTTGTTGAGAAGACAAAGAGAATCAAACTAGGTGACCCATTTGATCAAGCAACACATATCGGTGCAATTATTGATCAAAACCAAGTAGAGGTTATCGATGGTTATGTGAAATCTGCGATTGAAGATGGAGCGGAAATTCTAGCAGGCGGTAAGAAAGCAGTAGTAGAGGGATTCGAAAACGGCTACTGGTATGAGCCAACTGTGATTGCAAACGTAAACCATGATATGAAAGTTGTAAAAGAAGAAATCTTTGGACCAGTTGTTGTCATCATGAAGTTTAAAGATGAAAAAGAGGCTATCAAACTAGCTAATGATACAGAATTTGGTTTAGGTTCTGCGATATGGTCAAAGGATGGAGCGCGTACACAACGTGTTGCAGGTCAAATACAAGCAGGTATTGTCATGGTGAACTGCCCATTCTCAGCTATGCCTGGAACTCCATTTGGCGGTTATAAGCAATCTGGTTTCGGAAGAGAGCTTTGCATTGAGACATTAGATTTATATACAGAGACAAAGAGTATCGTATCTTACTACGGTAGTCGTCCATTAAATCCACTAGGTTTGTAAGATCAGAACGTTCAGAGAGTCTGTTCCTAATGAACGGCAGCTGCCGAATTCATTAGGTAACAGCCTCTCCTTTACATAATTGAAAGAGGGGCGTAAAACGTATGATTAATAATTTAGTAGTAGTAGGGTCCGGTGTGATGGGAAGAGGCATCGCATATGTCGCTGCAGTTGGCGGATTTCATACTACAATACATGATACAAATGAAAAGGCGTTAGAAAATGCACAAAGAGAACTATATCAAATTTTTGATAAAGGATTAGCACGAGGAAAAATGACGGCAGAACAAGTTGAAGCTGCGAAAGGTAATCTTTTCTTTGCATCGCAATTGAAAGAAGCAGCTAGTAATGCCGATCTTGTGATTGAGGCAGTTCCAGAGAAAGCAGAGATTAAGAGGGCTGTATTCGAATCATTAGAAGAAATTGTACCGGAGCATTGTTTATTCGCAACGAATACGTCCACAATGAGTCCAACAGAAATTGGATCGTATGGAAAACGTCCGGAAAATACAATCGCGATGCATTTCTTTAATCCTGTTCATAAAATGCCGCTTGTAGAAATTGTTCGCGGTCTTGAAACTAGTGATGAGACAGCACGGGTTATTAGAGAAGTAGCGGAGAAGATGGGAAAAGAAACGGTTGTCATTAATGAATTCCCTGGCTTTGTAACAAGTCGAATTTCTGCCCTTGTCGGAAATGAAGCGTTCTATATGCTGCAAGAAGGGTTAGGAACACCAGAAGAGATTGATAAGGCGATTAAATTAGGCTTGAACTATCCAATGGGTCCTTTTGAGCTAGTCGATTTAGTTGGATTGGACGCCCGTTTAAATAACCTGAAATATTTACATGAAAAATTAGGTGAAAAATATCGCCCAGCTCCATTACTGGAACAATATGTGAAGGCAGGACGCCTTGGACGTAAATCAGGTAAAGGTGTATATGATTACAGCGTGAAGGAAAAAGAGGTGGTAACAAAATGAGAGAAGTCGTAATCGTTGATGCGGTTCGTACGCCGATTGGCAGATATAAAGGTGTATTTAAAAATGTACGCCCGGATGATTTAGGTGCCATTGTGATTAAGGCTCTATTAGAAAGAAATCCTGCTTTACCAGCAGATGAAATTGAAGAGGTAGTATTAGGTAACGCCAACCAAGCAGGTGAAGATAACCGAAATGTAGCGAGAATGTCCGCTCTATTAGCAGGTCTGCCGATTACGGTTGGTGGCACAACAGTGAACCGTCTTTGTGGATCAGGTCTAGATGCAGTCATGTATGCAGCTAGAGCGATTGCAATTGGCGAAGGAGATATTTTCATTGCCGGTGGTACGGAAAGCATGACACGTGCTCCGCTTGTCATGGGAAAACCTGAAGTTGATTATCCACGCGGCTCAATGGAATTACAGGATACAACCATTGGGTGGAGATTTACAAACCCTGTATTAGAAGAAATGTATGGCGCTGAAACGATGCCTAAAACAGCTGAAAATGTGGCGCAGGATTATAAAATTTCACGCGATGCCCAAGACCAGTTTGCTTTTGAAAGCCAGCAAAGGGCCAAAAAGGCGATGGAAGAAAATCGCTTTGAAGATGAAATTGTACCGGTCGTTATTAAGGATCGTAAAGGAAATGAAATCGTTATTGATAAGGATGAACATCCGCGACCAGATACGACAGTAGAAAAATTGGGTAAACTTCGACCAATTTTTGAAGGTGGTACAGTGACGGCGGGAAATGCATCTGGTGTCAATGATGGGGCTTCTGTTCTATTGCTAATGAGCGCTGAGAAAGCAAAAGAATTAGGCTTAAAACCGTTAGTCAAATATGTTGTTGGTGCAACTGCAGGCCTAGAACCAAGAGTCATGGGACTTGGACCAATATATGCTTCAAGAAAAGCACTGCAAAGAGCGAATTTGTCTGCTCAGGATTTAGGGTTGATTGAATTAAATGAGGCCTTTGCTTCACAGTCGCTTGAGTGTATGCGTCAATTAGAGTTAGATCCATCAAAGGTTAACGTCAATGGTGGAGCAATTGCATTCGGCCATCCGCTGGGTGCAAGCGGTGCGAGAATTTTAACAACATTAATTCATGAAATGAAAAAACGGGATGTTCAATATGGACTTGCAACGATGTGTATCGGAGTAGGTCAAGGCATAGCCGCAATCGTTGAAAATATTGCTGACTAATTCAACTTCATTCAGCAGAAATCCCTCACTTCTGTAAGTGGGGGGGTGAATGCAAAAAAGTTCTCCGATTCAGTGGGGGTGCAAACCCCTGCTGAATGAAGTTAAGCCTCCGGCGGATGTCTCGGATTCTTTTGGGGTAATTTATCGAGCGAGCTCGATAAAAATCCGGACGCAAATTCGACGGGCGAATTTGATATCCCTTATTTGGCTGATGCCGGATAAGGGTATTTTTATAGGAAGGGGTTTTAGAAAATGTCAAAAGTGTTATACAGTGTTGAAAATCATATTGCGTTAGTTACGATCAATCGTGCAGAGGTGCTAAACTGCTTTGATTATGATACATTACACCAACTAGCTGAAATTGTAGATAGGATTGAATTGGATCCAGAGGTTCGAGTGGTTATATTTACCGGGGCTGGTGAAAAAGCGTTCAGTGCAGGGGCGGATTTGAAGGAACGCAAAACTTTGTCACAGCAAGAGGTCCGTAGAAATGTGAAGGCCATTCGTGATGTGTTTAATCATATCGCTGAGCTTCCGCAGCCAACCATTGCAGCTGTGAATGGTCATGCATTAGGAGGAGGCTTTGAATTAATCCTAGCATGTGATTTCTCCATCTCTGTTCCAACAGCAAAAGTAGGTCTTACAGAGACAAGCTGGGCCATTATTCCAGGTGCAGGTGGAACGCAACGCTTGCCGCGACTAATCGGGGAAATGAAAGCAAAAGAACTTATTTTTACCGCTAAAAAGCTTACTGCTCAGGAAGCCTATGACTTGGGGATTATTACAAGGGTCGTAAATAATGAGAATGTCGTAGATGCATGTATAGCCTTTGCGGGTGAAATGTTGAAAAATGGTCCAGTGGCATTAAAGCAGGCAAAGTATGCCATTCATCAAGGGATGAATGTTGATATCCAGACGGGCTTAGCGATTGAATCGAAGGCGTATGAACTAACGATTCCAACAGAAGATAGACTTGAGGCTTTAGCAGCGTTCAGTGAAAAAAGAAATCCTGTTTTTATAGGGAAATAGTAGTTGCCAGATTATTAAAAAATTAGATATGATTAGAGTAAGTCTAAAGCGTATGGATAACATGTAAAGAGTAGGATTATGCGCTGAAATAAGAAAAGAGTGATGTAATTGAGTAAAACGCAATCATTGATCCTAACACTATATGGTGATTACATACGCCATTATGGAAATAAGATTTGGATTGGAAGCTTAATTCAGCTTCTAAAGCCGTTTGATCACAATGAGCAGGCTGTACGTGTAGCCGTTTCACGAATGATGAAGCAAGGACTGCTGCAATCGGAACGAAAAGGGAATAAAAGCTATTATAAGCTTACTGAAAGAGGAGTAAGCCGTGTAGATGAAGCAGCGAGAAGAATCTACAAACTGGATCCGCATGAATGGGATGGCAAGTGGAGAGTTGTCATGTATAACATTCCTGAGGAAAAAAGACAGGTCCGTGATGATTTTCGAAAAGAGCTGCAATGGAGCGGTTTTGGGAACCTTTCGAATGGTTGCTGGATATCGCCTAATAACTTTGAAAAAGAGATCCACTTGCTTATTAGTAAATATAAAATAGAAGAATATGTTCAGCTTTTTCTTTCTAAGCATATTGGACCTCAGCCAGATGACCATTTAGTGCAGAAATGCTGGCCGCTAGATGAAATCGGGGAAAAATATGAAGAATTTATTGATTCTTATAGTAAAAAGTTTATTGTTCATCAAAGTGTGATACAAAGCGGTGAAATGTCGGATGAAGAATGTTTTATTGAAAGAACTAATTTAGTTCATGTGTATCGCAAATTCTTATTTGTTGATCCATTTCTTCCGAAGGAGCTATTACCCGAACGGTGGATTGGGAATCATGCGGCATTATTATTTAATCAATATTATAAAATTCTTTCAGAGCCGGCCATAAGGTTCTTTGAGGATATTTTTCAGGAAGAAAATGATTTAGGAATGAAAGAAAACTACAACGAGGAAGAATCCTCCTTGATTAGTTATCATGAACCAACAACCTAGGACAAATTGTCCTAGGATTTTAGAGTTTCTTTTAGAGTTTCATTGTATATGTAGCTTTTCTCGACGTAGGTATCAATGGATAATTGAATAAGCTCTAAATCAGAATCATTTAGTTCTCGTACCACTTTTCCTGGTGAGCCTATTACAAGGGAACGAGGCGGGATTACTTTACCAGCTGGTATCAGTGAATTTGCACCAATGATACATTCTTCACCAATTACTGCGCCATCTAAAATGGTAGATCCCATCCCGATGATACATCTTTTTTTAATCGTACAACCATGAAGAACAACATTGTGACCGACAGTCACCTCGTCTTCAACAATGACTGGGGCGCCATCATATAAATGAATCGTAGAATTATCTTGAATGCTGCAGCGGTCTCCAATAATGATGCTGTCCTCGTCACCGCGTAAAACAGCATTGAACCAGATAGAGGTCTCTTTACCGACCGTAACGTCTCCTATTAAATGAGAGCCTGGGGCTATGAATGCGGTGCTGTGAACGACTGGCTTTTTGTCTTGAAATGGGATAAGCATTGTAGAATCTCCTTTTTAATTTTTATAATTTTCATATAATTATATCATACTATAAGGATAAGGTGGATTGAAATGAACTCTATATGTGAACAGCTATCGATAAAATATCCGATTATACAAGGAGGAATGGGGAATATCAGTCATGCAGCGCTAACTGCTGCAGTATCAGAAGCAGGCGGACTCGGTACAATCGGCTGTGGGACCATGAGTCCTCAAGAAGTAGAAAATATTATTTTGGAAACAAAAGAAAAGACAAAACGACCATTTGCGCTAAATATTGCCATTACGGTAAGCCCCTATGCTTCGGAATTGATACAGTTAGCCATTACACATCATATACCTGTTGTGTCCTTATCTGCAGGTAATCCAGCTCCATTCATCCCGGTGCTGCATCAGAATGGAATTAAAGTAATTGCGGTGGTAGCCTCTGTGAAACACGCTCAAAAGGCAGAAGCAGCAGGAGCTGATCTGTTGGCAGCTGAAGGGTTTGAGGCAGCTGGGATTAATTCCAATCTTGAGCTAACTACCTTTACGTTAATCCCACAGATTGCAAATGCTGTATCGATTCCAGTCATTGCAGCAGGAGGCATTGGTGATGGAAAAGGGCTTGCTGCAGCTCTTATGCTTGGGGCTAGCGGAGTTCAAATGGGGACTCGTCTAATTGCGACAAAGGAAGCGCAGTTACATGATCATTATAAAGAAAAAATAATCCAGGCAAGCGACACAGATACACGAATCATTGGACGGTCTGTCGGACGGGTAAGACGTGTCCTGCAAGCGGGATATACAGAAAAAATCAGACAAGCGGAGAATGATGGTTTAAGCTTAGAAGAGTTTAATCGAATGACATCTGAAGACTATCATATTAAGGGTGCTGTATACGGGGATTTGGAGAATGGCTATATTAATAGCGGACAAATTGCCGGCCTTGTGACAACCATACCAACGGTAGAAGAACTATTTACTAGTATGGTAGAAGAAGCAATGGAACGAATGGACCATGGTCTTCGTAATTTGTCTGCTTTGAATAAACGGTAATTTTATAAGAAAAGGAGGACCGATTGCCATAATAACGGGTTCTCTTTAAGGGTGCAAAACAGTAAATCGCAATGCAAAAAGGGTGCGAAATCACAGTGATTTCGCACCTATTTTTGAATTTTCAATGTTTTTAATAATTTATCATGCAAAATCACATAGAAAATCGCTTAGCAAATAAAAACTTGCGAATAGATATTATCCATTCGTGTATTTTGTTGCTAAATGATAGGCTAAAAGCATGTTCATATATGGATAAAATAAAGGAATAAATAAAGAATTGAATCTTCGGACAGAAGAAATCGAAATATTATCGGATGTGTCCGAAGTCAGGGCAACTTCGGACAGAAGAAATCGAAATATCCTCGGATGTGTCCGAAGTCAGGGCAACTTCGGAAAGAAGAAATCGAAATATCCTCGGATGTGTCCGAAGTCAGGGCAACTTCGGAAAGAAGAAATCGAAATATTATCGGATGTGTCCGAAGTCAGGGCAACTTCGGACAGAAGAAAGCAAAATACTATCGTATGTGTCCGAAGTCAGGGCAACTTCGGACAGAAGAAAGCAAAATACTATCGGATGTGTCCGAAGTCTAAAATTAAGAAAAGACATGGCATTCTTATCCATGCTTTTTCTTACGTTATTTATTTATTTATTTTTTGCACCTAAAAAGAGAACCCGTTATTGCGATAACGGGTTCTCTTTTTAGATTAGTTTTCTACCGGAACAAAATAAGTATTTTTGCGATAGGCTAATGCTTCCATAGAAGCTAAAAGCTCACCGTTGCTTTCTACCTGGATTTTATACCATGAAGTACGATTGTTTTTCTTTTCTTCAACTGCAGTAGCCTTTAATCGGGATCCCTTCATCCCAGCTGCCATGAAATTAACTGTCGTATTCAAACCAACAGCGGTTTTTCCATATGAATTACAAGCAGCGGCAAATACATAATCCGCTAAAGCAAAGATAATCGCTCCGTGTACGGTTCCATGTGTGTTTAACATATGGTCTTGTATGTCTAGTTCAGCTGTTGCTGTTCCTTCTCCAAGCTCAAGAAGTTTAATCCCAAGGAATTGTGCATAGGGCTCCTGCTCGAAATGCTCAAAAATTTCATCATAATATTTCTGATGTATTTGTTGCTCTGTTAAATTTGTAATCATGCTAGTCGCCACCTTTACTTATATTAATGTTCCTCGGGTGCGCTTATTCCAAAGCCTGTATTTGATTTAAACAAAACCTCTTCAAAGCGGCCTGTAGAAGCACTCTTCTTAGATGATAGGACTGTTCCAAGATAGGCTCCGATGAATCCTAGTGGAACTGTTACGATTGTTGGATTTGCTAATGGAAATAACGGGTCTCCTGTTAAAATGGCTGCACCAGCCTCAGGATTCCATACATTTGGGCTCAATAAAACAAGGATAACAGAGCTGATTAATCCAATTACCATTCCTGTTACAGCGCCAGTTGAGTTGAACCGCTTCCAATAGATTGTCAACAACATGACTGGAAGGTTTGCACTTGCTGCAATCCCCAAAGCTAAAACGGATAAAAACGCTACGTTTAAGTTCTGGGCTGCTAATGCTAAGAGAATAGATGTAACTGCTACTGCAACAGAGGCAATACGTGCAACCTTCATTTGTTGCTTTTCCGTGATGTTACCTTTTTTAATGATTTGTCCATATATATCATGGGCGAAGGCAGATGCTGATGTTAATACAAGTGCTGAAACAACAGCGAGAATAGTCGCAAACGCAACGGCTGAGATGAAAGCAAATAGGAAATCGCCTCCAACTGATAGCGCTAACATTGGTGCTGCCATATTTCCAGAAGGATTAGCTGCTACGATATTATCCCAGCCTACAAATGCGGTAGCTCCAAATCCTAGAAAGACTACCATAAGGAAAAATGCACCAATAAACCATGTAGAATAGAAAACTGATTTTCTAGCAGTTACTGCATCTTTTACTGTGAAAAAGCGGATAAGCAGATGTGGTAATCCAGCGACTCCAAGAACAAGTGCCATGTTAAGGGAAATCATATCCAAACCATTACTGTACTTGTTGCCTGGGTTTGCTAATTCAGCTCCAAATGGGCTTGCCGTTTTAATCTGCTGGAACATTTGAATGATGCTGAAATCAAATTTAGCAAAAACTAAAAAGGTTAAAACAAACGATCCGCCAAGCAGAAGTACTGCTTTTATGATTTGAACCCAGCTTGTTGCTGTCATTCCTCCGAAAATTACATAGATCGTCATCAAAATCCCGACAATGACAACGGCGATCCAATAATCGATGCCCAGCATTAAACTAATCAGTCCGCCTCCGCCAACCAATTGGGCGATCATATAAAAAATAGAAATGACGAGTGTGCTGGCAGCTGCTGTACCGCGAACTTTGTCAGAAGGAAAACGAGACGTAATCATATCAGCTAGTGTGTATTTTCCTAAGTTCCGCATAGGTTCAGCAACTAAATACATTAAAAATAGAAAACCTAGTAGATTTCCGATACTCATATAAAATCCATCAAAGCCAATTAACGAAATCGCGCCTGTAATTCCTAAAAAGGAAGCGGCAGACATGAAATCACCCGCTACAGCTAAACCATTTTGAGTAGCAGTAAGTCCTCCTCCAGCTGTATAAAAATCACTAGTGCTCTTGGTCTTTTTTGAAGAGAGGTAAGTAATAACTAAGGTTAATAAGATGATTCCTACGAAAAGCAGGATAGAAAGAACGCTCATTCACCTAGCTCCTTTCTATATTTTTGTAAAATTGCTTTAGATAAGTTATCATACTTTTCTGACTTCTTAACATAAATAAATCCACAAATCCAGACGACTAAGAACTGCATGGATGCAAACAACCAAGCGCCTGTAATCGGGCCGATAACTTCCGTATGTAATACTTTCGTGTATGCAGCCAATAATGGTAAAGAAAAGTAAAAAATGAGGAAGAATACCGTTGTTGGAATAATAAATGATTTTTTTCTTTTTACTAATTCCTCAAATTCATTTGTTTTGATCAAGCTGTGATAAGGTATACCTTGTTGATCAGATTGTTCCTCAAGAAGTATCGATTGTTTCATAAAACATCTCCTCGCTTCATAACTATTTTATTTTTACAAATAATACTTATGTTATGTTCATGGATGTAGAATCGTTTAAAATTAGATAGATACCTATTTTATCGGTTCGCCCTCCTTGTTTTAATAATAAATCACTTTTTGAACGAAAGGATATAAAAGTGTTATACGTATACGAATATATCATACATATAATTGGAAGTAAATAATATTTTTAATTATTTGAATAGTGAAAATGTTGGGTTGTAAATAGATGATCTCTTTTGTTAAAGCGGTTACTAAAAAGTGGATATATCAAATAGTAGGAATGTGTTAAAAATCAAGTTATATACATAATTAAAAAGACCAAAGAACATAATACGTTCCTTGGTCTTTCTTCTAAAGAAAGTCAACTGCTTCAAATGCTAAATTGTTGCGCTAGTTCAACCGGTGTAGGACTGGTCATTGCCTCTGACATGATACAAAATCCCTTAGCACCTGCTGCTAGTATTTCTTTTACATGATGGCGTTGTATTCCGCCAATGGCAAATACCGGAATATTAACCGAAGCACTTACCTCTTTTAGAAAGGAGAGTCCCCTTGGAGGAACTCCTTTTTTACTATCTGTAGAATAGATATGCCCTGCAATTAGGTGGGTAGCTCCTAATGAAACAGCTTCTTTTGCCTCCTCAACTGAATGGACGGAAGCACCAATCCTCCTAAAGGTTTGTAAATCACGTTGGTAGTTTCTTAGATTTGTCATTGATAATTGTATATCTACTAGGCCAAGCTTAGCCGCGACAGAAATGTTTTGATTAATGATCAGTGGAACATTGTGTTGATCACAGATGTCCTTCACTTGAAGGGCTAAACATTCATATTCATCAAGCTCTATATCTTTTTCTCTAAGCATGATGGCATGCGGCTGGCCCATAGCTAATTGATTGATTTGTGCTAAAAAGTCATGGTTACAGAGTTTCCGATTGGTCACATAAATCAGCATTATACGGTCCGCCTAGACTCTAATATAGTCTGTATAGACCGGCTGCAGCCCTTTTTGTACAAGCATGTCGTGAACTTCTTTGACGCTTCTTTCATCGGAAATCTCAAACTGCTTGTCGCCTTTTTGCTCCTCTTCATGACCGCCTACGCCAACATTCACACCTGCGGACATTTTCGTCGCCACCATGCCTGCAACATGGTCACGGAATCCTGCCCTTTCGCGGGTAGAAATCGTAATTCCCGCAAATGGCATAAATAAGCGGTAAGCCATCATCACCTGTAAAAGCTGCTTTTCGTGCACATCCTTTGAATTATTATCGGCATTGTTGATATATGGACGTATCCGTGGAACGGAAAAGCCAATCTCTGCATGCGGATATTTTTGCTGTATTAACTTTGCGTGCAACCCAGCGGCAAAGGCATCCTTGCGAAAATCATCAAGTCCTAATAATGCACCAAAGGAAACACCGCGCATTCCGCCTAATAATGCCCGCTCCTGCGCATAGAAACGGTAGGGGTAAATTCGTTTCGATCCCCATAAATGAACCTGTTCATATTTATCTGGATTGTAGGTTTCCTGATAAACTGATACAAAGTCAGCACCGCATTCATGCAGGTACGCATATTCGTCGACGTTTAAAGGATAGATTTCAATTCCGACTGTCTTAAAGTATTTGGCAGCAAGCTTAATCGTCTTCCCGATATATTCAACATCTGATTTATAGCGGGATTCACCGGTAAGAAGTAAAATCTCCTCTAATCCTGTAGCGGCAATTGCTTTTAATTCATCTTCCGCTTCATTAGGGTTAAGGACAGCACGCTGAATTTTATTGGTTGCTTTGAACCCACAATAGACACATTCATTTTCACAATAATTAGCAATATATAATGGAGTAAAAAGGGTGATGCTGTTGCCAAAATGCTTCTTGGTTTCCGCCATTCCCTTGCGAGCTATTTCTTCTAAGTATGGCAGCGCGGCAGGGGAGAGAAGCACACCGAAGTCCTCCAATGACAGATGGTCTTTGGCTAGCACCCTCTCAACATCCTGTCCTGTATAAAGACTATAATCATATGTTTCTACCGTTTTTAACACCCTGTCCATTAAATCAGATTGGATGATTTCCATTCCTTCCTGATACTGCATATGGTCAACTCTTTTTTTAGCCATTTCTCAATCAATCCTCCAAAAATCCTGTTAATGGACTAGATGCTTCAGCTTTAAAATCTAGCACTCTTCCTAAACCAGCTAAATAGGCTTCACGTCCTGCTTTGATTGCTTGCTTAAAAGCACTTGCCATCATGGACACATTGTTTGCTGTGGCAACAGCTGTATTACACATAACGGCAGCAGCACCCATTTCCATGGCTTCGCAGGCTTGGGATGGACGTCCGATACCGGCATCGACAATAATAGGTAAGTCGATTTCATCTACTAGAATTTGAATGAATTCCTTTGTACACAGACCTTTATTGCTACCAATCGGTGCACCTAAAGGCATAACCGCAGCAGCACCGGCATTAACTAGCGCTCTTGCAGTATATAAATCAGGGTACATATAAGGCATTACAATAAAACCTTCTTTAGCCAGCATTTCGGTTGCTTTAACCGTTTCTTGATTATCAGGCAATAAGTATTTGGAATCAGAAATAACCTCTAATTTAATAAAATCTCCACAGCCCAACTCCCTGGAAAGACGGGCGATTCTTACTGCTTCCTCTGCTGTTCTTGCACCGGAAGTATTCGGTAGCAGCGTAATGTTTTTGGGAATATAATCAACGATATTTTCTTCGCCGCCTGTATTCGCTCGTCTAAGGGCCAGCGTGACAATTTCAGCTTCTCCGTGTTCAATTACGGCTTTCATAAAATCGAGTGAGAATTTACCTGAACCTAGAATAAAACGGGAATGGAACTCGTGTCCGCCAATCGTTAATGTATCTTTTAATAATGTTTCTTTCATCTGAAAAATCCTCCTTATACTTCCTCTTGTCCTAATAGCAATCGTAGAATCATATTTGCTTGATGCCCGGCGCAAATTTGCACTCGTGGTGCCATTAACCCACTGCCGATCCTTGCTTCATTTTCTAGATCTCCACATACATATAATTGTTTCATCAGTCTTCTTGTTTGGATTAAATTCGAGCTGTCAAAGCCTGCCATTCCGGATCCGGATACGATTTTACAACCGGGGAGCTGCTCCAATGCCGTATTCACCAGCATGGCCTTGGCATCCGGTTTGTCGAAGGCTTCACAAATGACATCGTAGCCTTCAAAAAGCTCCTTCACATTTTCTTCTGAAATTTTAGCGTCTCTTGTCTCGATTGTAATAAATGGATTAATTTCTTCTAGCTGCTCCTTGAGTGCGGCTGTCTTTGGCATTCCCAGATGTCGAACGTAATAGCTTTGCCGGTTAAGATTACTAGGCTCAACAATATCAAAATCAACTAGAAATAGATGTCCAACCCCGATTCTCGCCAGCATAACCGAAATATTAGAACCAAGACCGCCTAAACCGGCGATGGCGACCTTTCCTTTTTTTACCCTTTGATGGACATAGGGAGTATGCCTGGCCATCATCATGCTTTCTAATTCCTCTTCATCAGGCATGACGCCTTTTCGAATAATAGAAAGAATGTCATTCTCAGCTAAGGGTGAATCTTGATTGATTTGAAATCCGTTTAAAATAACGATATCTTCAGGATTTCCTATACTTTCTCTTACTTGAAATGCGGTCTGATAAGTCGTTTCCTGTTCCTTTCCATTGATGATTATTTTCATGTTGATCAGCCTCCTCCTACAAATCTAACAATTTCTAATGTATCCTCTTCTTTTAGAATGACATTCTTATATTCTGCTTTCGGAACAATATTTCCATTGCATTCAACTGCTATTTTTGTTAAATCAAAGTTTCGTAGCGTTAAATAGTCATACAAACTTTGTTCTTCCTCTAATGCGACAAAAGACCCGTTTACCTTCATTTTTTTACACTTCCTTTCAATTTTTCCACAAAAAAAAGCACAAAAAGGGTAACACCCTTTCGGTGGTGCTCCCCATTTTGTGCTTGCTTTATTTTATTAATTGGTTAAATTATATAAGAGTCTTGCAATTTCGTCAATTGGAGATTTGCCTATTGAATGTAAAAAGAAAACAATTATAAATTTACATGCTAAATTATTAGCGGAGGACTTATATGAAATTAAATTATATAGAACTGAAAAACTAACGAAACTTTATCGATTCTAAATTGCACTTTTATGAGAGACCCTTTTTATCGGGGCAAATGAATTTTGTAGTTATATTGTCTAAAAAGCTGAAAAAAATCTTCATACAGTTTGTGTATTGTTTAGGTTTTTTATTCTTGTTAATCTAAAAAATATACAGAAAAGTCAGAACTTTCTTAAAGGTGTTGTATGAGAAGGTTGGAAAGGTAGTGATATTTCAGTGTTTTGTAAAGAAACTGAGTTTCCTTAGAGGATTCATAGGGTATAAATGACAAGCAGGAATGCGGGGCAAAAACCATCCAGTGGAATATTTTTTACTAATAATAATAGTACATATTTTACTTAAATGTACTTAAACAATCAAGCTTGAATAACCACTTTTAATGAAAACGTTTTCCTGTTTATGACAAAAAAGAAAATGGTAGCGACCTCAAAGATTGAAATTCAATTTAATTTTCACTCACATAGCATAAGTATCGTTTTTCTCTTTATTTGAAACGGATATCAATCAATCTTCTCACGAAAATTTTCAAATGATCAATTCCTATACCTGTAATGAAGATGGAGGAAAATGAAATATGAGTAATTTAAAAAAAGAGGATATTATTGTTGTAGATACGAAGGTTGCTAAGCAAACGGTTGTCGTTACTTCGCTTGGTAATGCCATGGAATGGTTTGACTTTGGTCTCTATGCGTATTTAGCCGTTACGATTGGTAAAGTCTTTTTTCCTGAGATTGACCCTGCCCATCAATTGATTTATGCATTTGCCACTTTTGCCATTGCATTTATTGCGCGTCCAGTGGGAGGTTTAGTTTTTGGAATGCTGGGAGATCGAGTGGGCCGTAAGAAAGTCCTTTCTCTTACACTAATCATGATGGCCGCTTCAACATTGTTTATCGGCCTTATTCCAAGCTATTCCACTATCGGTATTGCCGCTCCGATTTTGCTGCTGATTGCTAGGTTAGTACAAGGGTTTTCAACTGGAGGCGAATATGCCGGCGCCATGACTTATATTGCTGAATCAACATCAGATAAAAAGCGTGGTTTTCTAACAAGTGGTTTAGAGGTTGGAACAGCCGTAGGGTTTTGTGCCAGTGCTGCATTAGTGACTTTTTTGACATACATTATCGGCCCAGAAAGAATGGTTGAATGGGGTTGGCGAATTCCATTTTTGATTGCTGGACCTATGGGGTTTATTGGATTTTATTTACGTTCTCGCTTAGAGGAAACACCGGCATTCAAGGCGATGGAAGAAGCAAAGGAAGAAGATCGTCATCGTGCATCTTTGAAGGAAATTTTGACAAACCATTGGAAGCCTCTTTTAATTTGCTTAGGAATTGTATTCTTTTATAACACATCGCTATATATGGTTCTCACGTATATGCCATCTTATTTAACCCAAGAACTTGGCTACAGTGAAACAAAAGGATTAGTTTTTAATCTTCTTGTGATGATTTTGCTGATTCCAATTATTTTAGGGATGGGTTATTGGAGCGATCGAATTGGTCGCAACAAAATTGTTAAAGGAGCTCTCATTGGTACGATTTTACTTAGTGTACCTGCTTTTATCATGATGGGTTCAAACAGTAACCTTGTTGTTTTTGCTGGATTGTTAATCCTTGGTATTACGCTCGCTGCTTTTCAAGGTGCACTTCCTGCAACATTACCGTCCTTATTTTTTACGAAGGTACGTTACGGCTCACTTGCAATCACGTATAATATTTCTACCTCTTTATTTGGCGGTACAACCCCGCTAGTTATTGCTTGGCTCGTGAGTCAGACGAAGAACAGCATGGTCCCTGCCTATTACTTGATGGCAGTTTGTATCATCGGACTTGTAGTCGTTGGCTTCTTTGTAAAAGAAACCGCCGGCAAATCGTTACGCGGATCTGCCCCAACGGTAGATGATCCAAGTGAAATCAATGAACTATTGAAAAATCCAGATAAGGCTCTCTGGTGGAAAGAAGAATTGCCTGTAGAAGCAGTGGTAGAAGGTAAGTTAAATCCAAACGTCACTGCAAAATAATATAGGAATAAATATCGTAAAACACCTTATAAAAGACTTACTTATGAGGTGTTTTACCTTTGTTTGAGTCATTAAGCATTTCAAGATGATAATCTAGTGCAATAAATCACGTGCTTGATTGACTTCTCAATGTGCGAGAACTTACAGACGAATATCACCCTAATAACAGTTAAATCAAAAATCATTAAAAAAATACTATTGACTCAATAATAATTTGTATATTATGAATTATTGAAATATATTAACAATTAGATATAATAAACATATAGGATATGGAGTGGTTTTATTGAAAAATGCAAATGAAAGAATACAAAGCGGGAAGTTCATTCAAAAAATATGGGAAGCAAGAAAACAAATTCAACCATTCATTTCATCAACTCCATTGATTCATTCCTCACCTTTCTCTGAAAAAGCAGACTCAAATGTCTATCTTAAACTAGAAAATCTGCAGAAAACGGGGTCCTTTAAGGTTCGTGGAGCGGCGAATAAAATTTTACATTTGACGGAAGAAGAAAAAAGATGTGGGGTTGCCACCTTTTCAACAGGGAATCATGGATTGGCCGTTGCTTATGTGGCGCAAAAACTTGGTATACAATCAACCATTTGTATATCCAACCGAGTTCCAAAGGCAAAAGTAGATGCACTAAAAAAATCCGGTGCACAAATTCGAATCATCGGTGACAGTCAGGACGATGCAGAGAAATATTGCTATGAACTTGAAGAAAAATATGGCATGACCGTCGTAAAGCCATTTGATGATCATGATATTATTGCTGGCCAAGGAACCGTCGGACTGGAGATTCTTGAGGAGGTTCCCGATCTTGAGGCATTGCTTGTTCCATTATCAGGTGGAGGTTTATTAGCAGGTACTGCTCTTGCGATAAAATCGGTTCTTCCGTCTATTCATGTCATTGGTGTCTCCATGGAGAGATCGCCTGTCATGTATGAAAGCATTCAAGCAGGAAATCCGGTCGTACTGAAAGAACAGCCAACATTAGCTGATAGCTTGCTAGGCGGGATTGGATTAGATAATGAGTATACGTTTCACATCATCAAGGAATATGTGGATGATTTCCTTCTCGTTTCTGAAGAGGAAATTGCTGAAGGAATGGGGTTCATGATGGATGCCCACCGAATGGCTGTTGAAGGTGCCGCTGCTGTTGGGATGGCAGCAATTTTAAATAATAAATTATCAAAAACCTATAGAAAAGTAGGAACGATTGTTAGCGGATGTAATGTCGATGTATCAGTGGTCTCTCATATCCTTCAAAACTATGTACAAAAAATGAATAAACTCTATCATCCTATGAAAGCTGGACTACCAATTAGAAACTCCAAAATTGAAAGGAGAGATGGTTAACATGCTGCATGTTAGTGACATAATCGAACTTCCCCTATTGAAAACCTCCAAAATAAAAACAGGTAAAGACGTTATCAGTAACCGATTGATTGAATGGATTTCGGTTATTGAAAGCCCCGTTGAAAATTTTGTCAGAGAGAATGAATTTGTCCTTAGTACAGGAATTGGCTGTCATGAGGACATTGATATATTATTAGAATTTGTAAAAGATGTATATAATTCGGGGGCATCGGCCTTAGGAATTGCTACAGGCCGCTACATATTTGAAATTCCCGAAGAAATCATCCAATTTGTGGAGGAAAGAAATTTTATTTTAATAGAAATTCCATGGGAGATTCGCTTCGCTGATATCATTCATGAAGTGATGAGAGAATTAAACCTTGTTCAACAGCAGGATTCAAAACGTTCCAATGGGATTCATCAAACGTTAATTCAAATGATTCTAGATGGTAAAAACCTTGAGCAAATTTCAAATTATGTTGAAGAAGAGCTGGACCTTCCCATTTTAATTTTAGACAAGAAGGGAAACCCAGTCGCTGGCAGTGCGAAGCAATCAAAGGTATTTAGTATCAGGAATCAATTGATTAAAAAGCAAAAAAATCAGGAAGCCTCCAACCATCCGTTACATTCTAAAATAAGAAAAATAGCTGATGAAGAATCGAATTTATATCATCTCCCTATTCAAACGAATGGAGTACATGAAGGGGAAATCTGTGTTCATTCTGATATAAATTATGAGCTGAATCAACAGGAGCTTCATATTATTGAACATTCCATGATGGCTTGTGCCTTATGGTTTTCTCGAAAAAGTGTCGTAACGAAAGCCGAGATGCGCTTGCAAAATGATTTTCTTTTAAGGCTGATCAAGGGGGAAAATCTTTCCGAGGAATATAAAATGTCACAAGCAGAGCAGTTTCAATACAACTTGGATATCCCCTATGAATGTATTATTGGGTTTCCAGAGAATCTAGCATCCTTGATGGAAAAAGAACATAAAAGGCATTCTAAAAATAATAATTGGCTGGAAAAGATGGTCATTTACATAAAAGAAGAATTGATATTTGCAGCAGAGGCTGTGAAGCATCAAATGCTATTTGCTTATGATGGAAACCAGATGATTATTTTCTTAGAAATAACAAAGGAATCAAATGCGGATTCAGTGAATCACTTTTTAGATTTGGTTGAACGTAGATTAAAGCATTTATTTCCTAGTTTGACTTTATCATGGGGAATCGGAAAGCATAAGGATGGGAATGGAAATTTTTCTAAAAGCTTCAAAAAAGCAAAAGCGGCATTAGATATGGGAAGGACGCAAATTGGCATTGGCAAACGGGTCAATTTCGATGAAATGCGCATGAATCGGTTATTACTTAATTTGGCAATCAATGAAGAAGTGCAGGAAATCATCGCGGCCCCTATCTTACCATTGGTTGAATATGACGAGAAGCGGGATATGGATTTAATTAATACGTTTAAGGCCTATAACCGGAATAGTGGAAATGTCAGCCAAACCGCACGTGAACTGAATCTCCACCGCCAGTCACTTTTATACCGGCTAAGAAAAATTGAATCCTTAACAGGACTATCACTCGTTAATCCAGATGATCTATTCCTGTTGGATTTTAGTATTCGCGTTTGGTTAACAGGGGCCATAAAGAGAGAACAAATCAATACAAACCTCTCCAATATCAATGGATTGTAAAAAAGGGAGTTTGGTACAGAAATATCTGTAGCAAACTCCCTTTTTTATGCACTTTTCTAGTTAAACGCTGTTAAAAGGAAGGCTGTGTTAAACAACGGTGTCGGTGCTTTAATGGACTGAGATATACGTGTCCATTAAGTGACTCTTGCTAAATCAAACGCATGGCCACATACAAAACAGTCCATTTATCAATAATCATCATTAACTTAGCGAAAACGAAAAACTGTCTAACGTATGATTCAAATTGTATAAAAATAATTTCTGAAAATTCATACACATTAGCGAATGTTTTATTGAAGCATTCTCCCTATAATGAAATTAACAAATGGTCATAACTTTTTAAACACAATATAGATACAGTAAAGAGAGGGATTATGATGTTGCCATTTAGTTTAAAAGAGTATAAGAAACGATTGGATCAAACAAAGAAAAGTATGCTGGAAAGAGGAATTGAAGTTTTAATTGTAACGAACCCAGCAAATATGAATTATCTTTCTGGATATAATAGCTGGTCATTCTATGTTGATCAAATGCTAATTGTTATAGTCGATGAGGACCAGCCGATATGGATAGGTAGAAAAATGGATGCGAATGCTGCAAAGGCTACTACATGGCTTTATCATGAAAATATCATCCCTTATTCAGAAGACTATGTCCATTCTAAAATAAAGCATCCTAGTGAATTTGCTGCTCAAATCTTAACCCAAATTGGCCAATCCAAAAGCCGAATTGGACTTGAAATGGATTCTTACTATTTTTCAGCACAATCCTATGAATGCTTAAAGAAAAATCTTCCGAATGCGATATTCTCTGATGCTAGTTTGCTAGTCAACTATGTCCGCATTATTAAATCAGATCAGGAGATTGAATTCATTAGGAGAGCAGCAAAAATTGTAGAAATCGGCATGCAAACGGCTGTGAATTCGATACAAGAAGGCGTTAGAGAGTGTGATGCAGTTGCCAATATTTATGGAGACTTAATCCGTGGGACGAGTGAATTTGGGGGAGACTACCCTGCCATCGTACCGATGCTGCCTGCAGGAGAAAATACATCTACTCCACATATCACTTGGACAGATAAAAAATATACAAATGACCAAATGGTTATCATTGAAATTGCAGGCTGCTACCAGCGCTACCATTCACCATTAGCACGTACCGTTTCACTTGGAAAGCCAAGTCAAGAGGCATTGGATGTATCCAACATTGTGGTGGAGGGATTAAACGCCGCGCTTGAAGTAGTCAAACCAGGTGCGACTTGTGAAGATCTTGAAATCGCTTGGTCAAAGGTTATTTCCAAGCATGGAATTGTTAAAGATTCAAGAATTGGTTATTCCATGGGATTAAATTATCCGCCTGATTGGGGCGAGCATACAGCAAGCATTCGCAGAGGAGATCTCACTGTATTACAGCCGAATATGACTTTCCACTTAATCCCAGGATTATGGTTTGACAATTATGGAATTGAGATCAGTGAATCATTCAGAGTGACAGAAACTGGCTGTGAAGTGCTAACGAATTTTCCAAGACAGTTGTTTGTAAACGAAAATCATAATCTTCAAGTATAATCGGTTTTTACAAGGAGTGACCCATTTTTGAAAATCTTTACAGAAAGCGATATTCGCTCTTTTATTAAGTTAAACAAAGAAGTGATTCACATCATTGAAGACGCCTTTAAGCAATTAGTGACAAAACAAGTGATGATGCCTCCGATTATGCGTATTGATGTGAAGGAAAATAACGGGGAAGTGGACGTGAAATCAGCGTATATTCCAGATAAGGATTTATTCGCCATAAAGGTTTCCTCCGGTTTTTTTAATAATAATCAATTGGGCCTGCCAAGTGCGAATGGCTTCATGATGCTCATTAGTACGAAAACGGGTGAGCCCAAAGCCTTTTTACTAGACAATGGATATTTAACAGAAATTCGAACGGCAGTAGCAGGAGCGGTTGCAGCGAAATATTTAGCGAAAGATGCGGTGACGACTGTCGGAGTCATTGGAACGGGGGCACAGGCAAGATACCAAATGACAGCGCTTAAACTCGTTCGCGATTACAAAGAAATACGGGTATACGGCCGGTCGGAATCAAAAGTTCAGAAGTTTAAAGAGGAGATGGAGGCTGCTTTGAATATCACAGTTATCCCAGCCTCCTCGCCTGAAGCGGTTGTCAAGGCCAGTGAAATTGTCGTGACAACTACGCCTTCCAAAAGTCCAATAATCAAATCAGAGTGGCTTCATCCTGGCCTTCATATTACGGCGATGGGATCGGATGCGGAAGATAAACAAGAGCTGGAAGGCGCGGTTATTGCCAACTCAGATCGATACGTGTGTGACTCCAAGGCACAGTGTCTTTGCTTAGGTGAGCTCCATCATGCGATTAAAGAAGGAAAAATGAATCAAGAGGACTCTGTCACAGAGCTAGGCGAAATCATTGCTGGAGCAGCTCCAGGCAGAATCAATGATCATGAAGTAACCGTTTGTGATTTAACAGGCACAGGGGTACAGGATACAGCCATTGCTCTCCATGCGTATCAGCAGCTTGAGGCCTTTGAAACCATTGGGCTGACGGTGGAAAATCATAAACAACTGACAGTGATGTAGGAAATTCAGAATAGGAGGTAGTTTTACTCATGATTGTAACGAACGACCTGATCAAAGAGGCAATGGCAATCGAAGACCAGCTTGTAGGCTGGAGGAGGCATCTTCATCAAAACCCGGAATTAAGCTTTCACGAATTTCAAACTTCCCAATTTGTTGCCGAAACCTTGAAGGAGATTGAAGGTGTCACAATTCAAACCCACATTGCTAACACAGGAGTTGTAGCAGCCATTTCTTCTGGAGAAGGAAAAACCGTGGCGATTCGGGCGGACATGGATGCCCTGCCCATCACGGAAAAAAATGAACATGGCTTTCAATCACAAAATCCAGGTGTTATGCACGCCTGCGGCCATGATGCCCATACAACGATTTTACTGGGTGCCGCAAAAATCCTAGCCAAAAAGGCAAAGGAAGGATCCTTTCAAGGAACAGTAAAGCTTATTTTCCAGCCTGCGGAGGAAGCGACAGATCAGGAAGGCTTATCAGGGGCACCGTACATGATGCAGGAGGGAATATTGGAACAGGTTGAGTCCATTATTGCTCTTCATATGTGTCCATGGGAGCCTGTCGGAACCATCCAGGTGAATGATGGCTATAGCATGGCAAATGTCGATGTTTTCCATGGGAAAATTAGAGCGACAGGCGGGCATGGGGGATATCCTCATTTAGGCACGGATCCCATTTGGATGCTGGGATCGTTCCTGCAAGCATTTTATGGGATTATCTCGCGAAAAATATCTGCACTAGATACAGCCGTTGCAAGCATTGGTCAAATCGAGACAGGAACGGCCAGCAATATCATTCCTGAGGAAGTATCGATTACAGGTACATTAAGGACCTATTCACCTGATGTCAGAGATCAGCTGGCGAAAGAGGTGGAGCAGGCATTTAAAGTGGTGGAAGCATTCGGCGGATCTTATACGTTCGAAGTAGAACGAGGAGAGCCGGCTTTAAATAATGATCCAAAAGTAAATGAAATGATTAAGGAAGCAGCAAAAGAATTATACCCAGAGATCAAAATCGTACAGAAACCATTTGGACTTGGCGGAGAAGATTTCGGATATATGACAAGAGAGATTCCAGGGGCGATGTTCTTCCTGGGCTGTGCACTGCCGGATGGGATTTCACGTGACTTGCATACGAATATTTTTGATATTGATGAAGGCTGTCTGCCGTTAGGCGTGTCCATTCTTACTGAAGCTGCTCTTAAGCTGCTAAAGCAATAATCCTTTTATAACTTCTCAGGAAGGTGTGATGTGTATGAAAACGAAAGTACTTGGCACGAAAATGTTCCTTGCGGGTGAATGGATTAGTAAAGAGGAAACAATTGCCGTATGTAACCCTCAGGATGATTCATTGATTACAAATGTTCCTGCAGCCTCTGCAGAGGATATGTTATTTGCCATTGAACAAGCGAAGGAAGGGGCTCAACGAGCTGCTTCGATGCCCGTTCACCAAAGGATCAGCATCTTAAACAAGGCAGCCAATTATATTAATAAAAACAGCGAAAAATATGCTGAAACGATTGCCCTGGAAGGCAGTAAAACGATTAATCAGGCAAGAGCCGAAGTGAAACGCTGTATCCAAACGTTGCAAATATCGGCTGAAGAAGCAAGACGTATACAGGGAGAAACGATTCCGTTTGATCAAAGAGAAGGCAGTGAGGATCGCCTTGGCTACTATTATCGTTTTCCAATTGGAATCATTGCCGCCATTACTCCTTTTAATGACCCTCTTAACTTAGTTGCCCATAAAGTCGGCCCTGCCATCGCCTCAGGAAATGCGATTATCGTGAAGCCGGCGACGGTTACGCCGTTGAGTGCTCTACTTTTAGCGGAAGCCTTTGAAGCGGCAGGACTGCCTCCTAAAGTGCTTTCCGTTATTACCGGGCATGGAGGGGAAATTGGCGATCTATTAATTACACATCCGGCCATTCGAATGGTTTCCTTTACAGGCGGACTCGAAACAGGCGAAAAGATTGCTCATAAAGCAGGCTTGAAAAAGATTAGCATGGAGCTTGGATCCAATTCACCTGTCATTATATTGAAAGACGCCGATCTCCCGGAGGCTGTTGAAGCAACCGTTTCAGGAGCGTTCTATGCAGTGGGACAAAATTGTCTAGGAGTCCAGCGGGTGTATATTGAACAGGATATTTACGATGAGTTCTGCTCGGAGTTCGTTGCTCGGGTAAGCCAATATCGAGTGGGCGATAAGATGCTGGAAACAACAGACATGGGTCCGCTGATTAACGAAAAGGAAGCGATAAGGGTAGAAAAATGGGTGAATGAAGCCGTTGAAAAAGGGGCCACTCTTCTCATCGGAGGCAAGCGTGACGGTGCCTATTATTCTCCGACCGTCTTAACAGATGTACCGGCAGATTGCACGATCGCACAGCAGGAGATATTTGGCCCAGTTGTTTTACTATACCCTGTGGATGATTTTGCCTCTGCGATTGAAAAATCCAATGATGTGGACTATGGGTTGCAGGCTGGAATTTTTACAAAAGATATTGAAAAAGCCTTTGAAGCTATTGAAAAAATGAATGTGGGCGGAATAATGATTAATGACAGCAGTGATTATCGGATTGACGGGATGCCATTTGGCGGTGTGAAGGGATCTGGACTTGGAAGAGAAGGTGTGAAGTTCGCGATTCAGGAGATGACAGAGCCAAAGGTCGTTAGCTTTAAGCTGAATTATAAAAAAACGGTGTAATGGTAAGGCCGAACAGCCTTTTACTAGACTGAAACTTAATAGATGAAAAAATAATAAAATTTAAAACCGGAAGGGGAAATTACAATGTTATTAGAAGTGACTGAAAGCGCGCAAAAAAAGTACGAGGAATTAGCAGAGCTAGATAAGAAGCATTTCTTTCATCCGTCTACTTCATTTAGACAGCAAAAGGCAGATGGACCAGGGTTTATTTTTACAGAAGGAAAAGGAATCTATTTAAAGGATATTAGAGGAAGAGAAGTGATTGATAGTTTATCTTCATTGTGGAATGTAAATATCGGCCATGGCAGGGAGGAGCTTGCGATTGCGGCGATGGAGCAAATGAAAAATCTAGCTTACAGCTCAACGTTCGCAACGAACAGCCATGAACCAGTCATTCGCTTAGCAGCCAAAATTGCTGAAATGGCACCTGGTGATTTGAACTATACGTTCTTCACATGCGGCGGTTCTGAATCAAATGACACGGCATTCAAAACAGCACGCTACTACTGGAAGATGAAGGGGTATAAAAATAAAACAAAAATCATTTCTCGCGGCAAATCTTATCATGGGGTATCCATTGGTGCGTCACCTGCAACAGGATTGTTCCCATTCAGAGATTTCCCAGGATTATCTCAGGATCATCTTTATGTCGATTCATCTATAGAAGCACTGAAGGAAATGATCGAGCGTGAAGGTGCAGACACGATTGCAGCCATCATTTCTGAGCCAGTTCAAGGCTCTGGCGGCGTGAACCTGCCACCATCGCAAAACTTCTTTAAAGAGCTTCGTGAAATCTGTGATCAAAACGATATCCTGTTCATTGCTGATGAGGTAATCAATGGCTTCTACAGAACAGGTAAAAACTTTGGAATCGACAACTTTGATGTGGTACCTGATATGATGGCCATTGCGAAGGGGATTACGAGCGGCTATGCTCCGCTTGGAGGGGTCGTATTCACGGATCGATTGAAAGAAGAGTTAACGGAACTGACAGAAGGTAACTTCTACCACGGATATACGTACAGCGGTCATAACACAGCCTGCGCAGTCGCTCTTAAAAACTTAGAAATTATTGAACAAGAAAAATTACATGAAAATGTAAACCTAATGGGTGCAGAGCTGCTAAAAGGATTCAAATATTTAGAGCAAACGCACGAGGAAATTGGAAACATTCGTCAAATTGGTTTGCTTGGTGCGATTGAAATTTTTAAAGACAGAGAAACAAAAACAACCTTTGCAGAACCAGTATCACTAAAGGTAGTAGAGGAAGCCCTTAAGCATAATATGATTGGCCGCGCCATTGTTTATGAGGGTCAAGATACAATTGCCTTTGCACCGCCATTCTGTATCACAAAGGATGAAGTAGAAAAAATCATTTCCATTATTGATACTTCTTTAACGGCCGTTAAGAAGACATTGTAAAAGAATGACTTATTCTATGGATAAAGGTCTGAATTATCAAGAAACGGGATCTCAGTCAAGATAGATAAGTTTTTTCCAAGTGCATTTGCAATGAAATCACCCTGCTAACGGTACGAAAAATTGGCTTTCATTTACCGAAGAGATACCGATTACATTTCAAGATGTAAAGGCAGGGTGATTGATCAATAAGGTGGGTAGCATTGTGGTAAATACAATAGAAAATCAAGAAGTACGAATAGAGAAGGACTTTCTAGGAGCAAAAGAAGTCCCTAAGGAAGCTTATTACGGGATACAAACACTGCGTGCCGTTGAAAACTTCCCGATAACAGGATATACGGTTCATGAAGAGCTGATTAAAGCTTTAGCGATTGTTAAAAAAGCTGCAGCCCTTGCGAATATGGATGTGAAACGTTTATATGAGGGGCTCGGAAATGCGATTGTGCAAGCGGCCGATGAGATGATTGAGGGAAAAAGACTGGATGAATTCCTTGTCGATCCCATCCAAGGCGGGGCAGGTACATCGATGAACATGAATATCAATGAAATCATTGCAAACCGTGCGCTTGAGCTGCTTGGCCATGAAAAAGGATCATATATGCTTCTGAGTCCTAACAATCATGTCAATATGTCGCAATCAACCAATGATGTCTTCCCAACGGCTATTCATATCGCAACGCTCCATTTATTAGAGAAGCTATTACAAACGATGAGTCAAATGCGGGCTGTGTTTCAGGAAAAAGCGCAAAAATTTGACCCTATCATCAAAATAGGACGGACCCATTTACAGGATGCCGTTCCAATCAGACTGGGGCAGGAGTTTGAAGCCTACAGCCGCGTGCTGGAGCGGGATATAAAGCGCATTAAGCAAACACGTGAACATCTATATACGGTAAATATAGGAGCAACAGCTGTAGGAACAGGATTAAATGCAGATTCTCGTTATATTGAAAAGGTTGTCAGTTATCTAGCGCAGATAAGTCAGCTTCCATTACAAAATGCGGATCATCTTGTTGATGCCACACAAAATACAGATGCTTATACGGAGGTTTCTGCTAGCTTAAAGGTTTGTATGATTAATATGTCTAAGATGGCTAATGATATCCGATTAATGGCTTCAGGTCCTCGTGCAGGATTAGCTGAACTGATCTTGCCCTCTCGCCAGCCAGGCTCATCGATTATGCCTGGAAAGGTCAACCCAGTCATGCCTGAAATGATGAATCAAGTAGCCTTCCAAGTCATTGGTAATGATCATACCATCTGTCTCGCTTCAGAGGCAGGTCAGCTTGAACTCAATGTGATGGAGCCGGTTCTCGTCTTTAATTTGCTTCAGTCGATAAGCATCATGAATAATGCCTTCCATGCTTTTACAGAGCATTGCTTAAAAGGCATTGAAGCAAATGAGGAACGTTTAAAAGAGTACGTAGAAAAAAGTGTCGGGATTATAACAGCCGTCAATCCGCATATCGGATATGAAGTAGCCGCACGTATTGCCAGAGAGGCTATCTTAAATGGAAAACCCGTACGGGAGCTTTGTTTGCAATATGATGTTTTAAGGGAAGAGGAACTGGAATTAATTTTAAATCCATATGAGATGACAAAGCCCGGAATTTCGGGGGCAGCTCTACTGGATAAGGATTAAATTAAATCTTAGGCAAGGTTTTAAACTGTAGATGGGGTTGATTTTGTATGGTCACACAGGTACTGCAAAAAATGCAGACAATTGTTCGTTATCAGAATCCTGCCGGTGAAATCTATTACGGAATCGTTGAGGATGATGAAATTTTACAATTGCAAAATGATTTTTCTGAGATTGTTAACAATGAATTAACCTTTGATGGTGTAAGACTTAAATCTAGTGATGTGAAAATATTGGAGCCTGTAACGCCTTCAAAATTGATTAATTTCGGCTGGACCTATGCTGAACACGCAAAGGAAACGGGGGGAAAGGCGAATCTCAAGGAACCCTTTCTATTTTTAAAGCCAACAACCTCCTTGATTCCAAATGAAGGGGAGATCATTCTTCCTTCCAGTGAATTAACGAACCAGGTAGAAATGGAAGGGGAAGTGGCCATTGTTATTGGGAAACGCGGTAAAAACATCAGTGAAGAAGAGGGCATGGATTATGTTTTTGGCTATACGATTTTTAATGATGTAACGGCAAGAGACCTAACAAAAAGGGATCCTCAGTTCACACGCGGCAAGGGCTTTGACACGTTCGGTCCATTAGGCCCGTGGATTGTCAAAGGAATCGATCCAACCCATTTACAAATCGTCACCACATTAAATGGAAAAGTCGTTCAGAAAGGCAACACGAATCAGATGTCACACTCCATTCCTTACCTTATCAGCTGGATTTCACAAGTGATGACGCTGGAGCCAGGTGACGTGCTGGCTACCGGTTCGCCTTCCGGCAGCTGTCCGATGAAGTCAGGCGACGTCGTAGCGGTGGAAGTAGAGGGAATTGGGAAGCTGTCTAATTATGTTGTCTAGGGACAGAGGGACGAGGAACCTGTCCTCGTGTCCTATCAATCTTGTTTTTTATAAAAAAATCGAATGAAAAAAGGAGTTTTTTAAGATGATTATTGGAGTACCAAAGGAAATTAAAAATAACGAAAATCGTGTAGCTATTACCCCGGCTGGAGTAACGACATTTAAAAATAATGGACATGAGGTGTGGGTAGAAACAAGTGCTGGTTTAGGGAGCGGATTTACAGACAACGATTATACTGAAGCCGGTGCCAAAATTGTCTCTTCAGCAAAGGAAGCATGGTCCGCTAAAATGGTGATCAAGGTAAAAGAACCACTTCCAGAAGAGTACGGTTATTTCCGAGAAGGTTTAATTCTTTATACGTATCTTCACCTTGCTCCAGAGCCTGCGTTAACGAAGGCGTTAATTGAAAATAAGGTCAATGCGATTGCCTATGAAACGATTCAATTAGAGAACGGCTCTCTTCCACTATTAACTCCTATGAGTGAAGTAGCAGGCAGAATGTCCATTCAAATTGGGGCGCAATTTTTAGAGAAATCTAAAGGCGGCAAGGGTGTTCTACTAGGCGGCGTACCTGGCGTTTCGCCGGGAGGAGTGGTAATTGTAGGCGGGGGGATTGTTGGAACGAATGCTGCAAAAATGGCCCTCGGCTTAGGTGCAAGAGTCACGTTATTGGATATTAACGCGGATCGTCTTCGTCAGCTCGATGACCTGTTCCAAGGACGCGTAAAGACTTTGATGTCCAATAGTCATAATATTGCAGAGGCAGTAAAAAAAGCCGATTTATTGGTGGGTGCAGTCCTCATTCCAGGTGCTCGTGCTCCTCGATTAGTGACAGAGGAAATGGTGAAAAACATGAGTCCAGGCTCAGTAATCGTTGATGTTGCTGTCGACCAAGGCGGGTCCATTGAAACGATTGACCGAATTACCACACATAATGAACCAACGTATGAAAAGCACGGTGTTCTACACTACGCGGTAGCAAATATGCCTGGCGCCGTGGCACGCACATCAACACTCGCATTAACAAATGTGACGATTCCATATGGTGTGCAGATTGCAAATAAAGGATACAAACAAGCGGCGTTAGATAATAAAGCATTGGCTAAAGGTATAAATATAGTTGATGGAAAAGTGACCTATAAAGCTGTAGCTGAAGCACATGGTTATAACTATATTCCAGTTGATACAGTATTGCAGGATCAAACCATTTCTGTCTAAACGAGAAAACATGATTTAACCCAGATGCTCTATTTTAATCCCTAGTTTGACAAGTACTTACGGGTTAGACAGAGCAGAAGACGTATTAAACCTCGTTAAAAATTGTGATTTATCGCGAAAAGGCATTTCTCGGGTTGCTTTCTCATTTTCAACTTTTAGAAAAAGTATTATTTAAATACTGCAGGGCTAATCAATTGATTGGCCCTTTTTACTTTTTAGGAAACGCTCGGACGCAACAGGAATAAAAGGAACAACTAAAGAACAATATTAAGAAAACTTAAATCAAAGTATTGAGGATTTAGTAAAGAGGCTTAAACAGAAAAGTTATCATCCAATACTTGTAAGAAGAACTTATATTGACAAACCAGGTACAACTAAGAAGCCACCGTTGGGCATACCTGAGCATGAGGATAAAAATGTACAACGAGAAATCACCAAAATACTAAACTCAATTTATGAAAATAATTTTCGATTTGGAAAATTTGATACCTTCTTTGATGAATCAGGAAATCGGTTTGGTTTAAGCGGGTAATTTTCGTTGTTGAATATATATCGTTCATCTGCAAAAAATATCTCCTGATATGGAAAGTTTCCCTTAAGGAGAGATTTAAATGAAAATTGATTTTGATTTAATCAGACAAACTGAGCGATACCACTATGATGATCCTACATGCGGTGTTTTGATTGATATCTTCCGGAATGGCAGCCATTGGCATGCTATCGCAATTGCTGAAAACGCGGAGTGGTATTGTCATAATGGCTTCGGAGAAACAAAAGAGCAGGCAGCAGAAGAGGCTATTATTGGTGTGTTAAAACTTGTGAAAAATAGGGATTTATAGATGGGCATTTGTTGAACCAAACGTTTAGATTGGGTCCTTACTAAGGAGCGATAAAGCGATCGAGGAAAGATTGCTTTATCGCTTTTTTTTTTACCGGATAAGAGAGGTAAAGCTGGGAAGTAGGCCACCAAATCTTTGTGTTTCATTTATTCATAGGCTCTGGCATAAAATTCATGAACAGGCTGAGATGTTGACCCATCTTTGCGGCAGCAAGATCAGGATTTTTTTGTTCAATCGCTTCATAGATTTCATATAACTGCTGAATTAATTCTTTTCTTAGTGATTCTGGGCAATCAGCATGAGTTAAGAACTTGTTTAATGAAAGAGTAATCGCTTCGATCGTAATAATGACCATCCGATTATGGGTTGATTTGGCAATCGCTTGATGAAATTTATAATCCTGCTCGTAGAATAATTTACTAGAAACGCCGGAATCTATGCTTGGCAGACATTCCCTTAGTCTGATTAAATCTTCGTCTGTCCTTCTTAAGGCTGCCAAGGAACAGGACTTTAACTCGACTGTTTCTCTTACTTCTATTACCTCGTCAATTGTCATTCCTTCAAGACTTAAGGAAAGGGAAATATAATCACTGATGTCATTGATCAGGGCATTGAGGTCAATTTCAGCAACGAAATGGCCTCCTTTTGCTCCTGGCTTTGTCACAATTAATTTGGATGCTGCTAATAGTTTAATTGCATCTCGAATGGTTGGCCTACTAACTTGAAATTGGCTGGCCAGTTCTTGTTCGGGTGGGAGCTTGTCCCCTGGCTTTAAATCTCTGCTTATAATGGCTGTTCTTATTTGGTCTGCGATTTGTTCAGATAAAGTTAATAGTTTTTTATTTTTAAACAACATCATCATCTCACACTCTTTTATATTATTTGTAAAAAAAATAATAGTAGAAAACATTACATTGTACTGTCAATTCTAGACAACATATGGAATAGTAAAATTACCATTTAATTAGACTTAATAATGATAAATGTAAAATAAACATACATTTACCATATTTATAATTATTATAAAATTCAAAATAATTAAAATCAACTATTTTACCTATATTATCCAAGGAATACAACAACTGGACAATAAAGCTGTTGTATCTATTGCTAGAGCTCTACATTCTGTAGACCTAGGTTCGTAGTGAAGGATGTAGGTTCGAAATGTATTTCTAACAACTCTTGATTCAATATAAAGGTAAAAATTATTAACAATTAAACGTATTTACAAAGGTTATCAGATAAATTATTATTTGATTAAGAATTTTTAGAATATTTAGAAAAAAGGAGGAGAGTCTATGATTATTTCAATAGAAAAATCTGAAAGAGAGCAGCGACTAAGTCGTGTGAGATCTCTTATAAAGGAGAAGGGGTATAAAGCAATCTTATTTGTTGCAGATTCTTATCTGGGGAAAAAGGGCTCCTTGCGTTATCTATTTGATAACCATTTAATTCATCGTTATGGATATGGGATCGTGTTAGAGGAAGGGCAATTTCAAATTCTTCCATCCGGTTTACACTGGTGCACGGACAGAAGGGTTCCCGATACACTGTTTCCGAAGGACCATGAGATACTTAAAGTAGTCAGAATTTTTAGAAAAAATAATATCGATAGCGGTATTGTCGGAGTCATTGGCTTAAATAATACGATGAAAATTGAAGATTATAAGTATCTATCACAAGAGCTCCCAAATATTCAATGGGTAGATGCTAGTGTTGCCTTTGAGGAGATTCGCTCCATTAAAAGTGAAACAGAAATTGCAGGAGTTAAAGAAGCCAATCGTATCATAGAGGCGGGCTTTGACAGGATTATTGAACATATTCGTCCAGGAATGACAGAAGAGGAAGCCGTCTCTGTCGCTTATGAAACGGTACATGCTTTAGGCGCTAAGGATACACTTTTTTTAACATTATCGAGTGAAGAAAAGGGAGCAGTTGAACCAATCTTTTTGAATCCACGCCCACGCATCATTAAGGATAACGATTATTTAATTGTGTCACTGGAAATTACCGGACCGAGCGGCCACTGGGTGGAGCATTCACGGATGTTCTGCTTTGGAAATCGAGATGAAGAAATGGAAAGATTAGCACGACTGGTTGCAAGAGGAATTGATTATGCGGAAAAAACAATGAAACCCGGTGTGAAAGTGACAGATGTACAGGCAGAGCTGGAAAGAATGGCTGCCGATGCTGGAACGGTATGCGGTCATCTCACCGGACACGGAATTGGAATGGATGTTATCGAAAGGCCGTTTGTTGCTCGGCAAACCGGAACCTCATTTATTGGTGTAGAGGTACCGGGCGAGGAGGATGAACAGCTACTGTATTTAAAAGAAGGCATGGTCATCAGCTTCCATCCACAAATTATGAATCCAGATATGAAAAAGTCAGCTTATATGTCTGATGTATTTGTCATTACTGAAAACGGTGCTGAACGATTGTCCAAACGAAATCATGAAGTCATTTTAATAAAGGGAAGGTGACATAAATGAAATACCGTATTGGCATTGATGTAGGAGGAACTTTTACTGATTTTTTGTTAACGGACCAGATGGGGAACTCAACCGTTTATAAAACACTTTCCACTCCAAAGGATCCGACGATTGGATTTTTTAACGGTCTTACTGAAATGGCTCAGGACCGTGGGATGGAGCTCAAGCAGTTTATTCAACAAATCGAGCTGATTGTCCACGGGACTACGGTTGGTACGAATGCGGCACTTACTTATTCAGGTGCCAAAACAGCGCTGTTAACCACAAAGGGCTTCCGTGATGTTCTTGAGATGCGTCAAGGGTTGCGGCCGGATGCCTATAACAATCAATATATTTCACCTAAACCTTTTGTGCCTCGTCATTTGCGAATTGGAATTGAAGAGCGAATGGATTACAAAGGTCAAGAAATCGCTCCGTTATCCGAACAGGATATTAATAAGGCAATCGATTATATCCGCGAGCAGGGAGTAGAGGCGGTTGCCATTAGTTTTATGCATTCCTATGCAAATGCGGATCATGAAAAAAGAGCTGGTGAAATGGTTCGTGAAAAGCTACCACATCATTATGTGACCATTTCAAGCGAACTGGTCCCTCGTTCCCGATTATATGACAGAAGCAGTACGACGGTATTAAATTCATATATCGGCCCAATCATAAAAAATTACTTAACTAATTTAACTCAAAAACTAGAAGAATTACAGTTTAACGGCACGTTGTTAATTATGCAGTCTAATGGCGGAGTTGCAACACCGCAAGCAACTATTCTGAAAGCGGCCAATACGCTACTATCGGGACCTGCGTCAGCACCAGTTGCTGGCAGTTGGTATTTAAAACCTCATGGTATCGGGGATGCGTTAACGATGGACATGGGGGGAACTAGTTTTGATGTGGCCCTGGTCAAAGACGGCTACCCGTTAATCCGCACGGAAGGTGAAATTGCTGATTGGCCAATCAGCCTGCCGACAGTCGATATCCATACAATTGGATCTGGAGGCGGCTCGATTGCCTGGGTTGATGAAGGAGGTTTGCTTCATGTTGGGCCGAAAAGTGCCGGCGCTAATCCAGGACCAGCCTGCTACGGATTTGGGTCGTTGCTGCCAACGGTTACAGATGCCAATTTAGTACTTGGCTACTTAAATCCATCCTATTTTCTTGGTGGCAAAATGCAGCTGGATACAGAGGCAGCAAGAAAAGCCATTAAAACAGAAGTGGCAGATAAATTAGGTATTTCGGTAGAAGAAGCAGCACAGGGCATCATTGATATGGTGAATGTCAATATGGCGAATGGAATCCGGGAAATTACGACGAAAAGGGGCTATGATCCGCGCGAATTCCCACTCGTGTGTGCTGGAGGAGCAGGACCTCTGCATGCTGCAGCCATCGCTGAGGAGCTGGAAAGCACGCTGGTGATTATTCCGAAGGAGTCTTCTATTTTCTGTGCAGCCGGTATGCTGATGTCTGATCTGCGCCATGATTTTGTAAAGGTATTCCGTACCTCCACAAAAACAACAACGCTGACAGAAGTACTTCGTACATTCCAGCAGCTGGAAGAGCAGGGTGCTCATGAGCTGAAGGGAGATGGAGTGAAGGACGAGGATATGAAATATCACTACAGCCTGGACATGATGTATAAAGGCCAATACTTCCAAGTTAATGTTCCTTTTACTGAGGAAGAAATGAAGTCGTTAACTCTTGATGGAATAGAAAATAAGTTTCATGAGTGGCATGATCAATTATTTGGCTATAGCACACCGGAAATGGAAGTTGAGATTATCAATTTTAATTTGTCTGCGCTAGGTATTACGCAAAAGCCAAATATGAAGCATGCTGACTTTCAGGGACACTCCCCGCAACACGCTTATAAAGGAAAGCGGCCAATGTCACACGGGAATGCAGGTAAGTTAGTTGAAACACCAGTTTATGATGGAGATGCCTTAGTACATGGCAATGTAGTCATCGGACCTGCAATTATAGAGCAAAAAGTGACAACCATTATCGTATCGGAATGCTTTAATGTCATTGTTGATAAAAATGATAATTATATTATGCATAGTAAAGAAACGGCCCAGGATTCCATTCAACACTTTATCGAGGAAAAAAGAGGTGTGATATATGAGTGAGAACAATCAAACCATTAATCCGATTTTAGCTTCGGTCATTCAACGGAGATTAAATGCAGTTACACATGATATGGCAAAGGTGCTGCAGCAAACATCTCGCTCTCCTGTTTTCAATGAAGCCGGTGATTTTGTTACCGGATTATTTGACCATAAAACAAGAATGATGGAGCAAAGTGCAAACATTCCTATCATTGGTTTTGGTGCCCAGCCGGCCCTGCCTTATATTATGGAGTCATTTAAAGACAATCTCTATCCTGGAGATGTCATTGTTCACAATGATGTCTATGAGGGTGGAAATCAAACCCATGATGTTGGAATATATAAACCAGTCTTCTATCAGGATGAACTAGTAGGCTGGACAGTCAGTAAAGGTCATCTATCCGATCTTGGAGGTGCGACTGCAGGCGGCTATAATCCGCAGCATACAGAGGTGTGGCAGGAGGCAATCCGGATTCCGGGACTGAAAATCGTGAAAAAAGGTAAAATCATTCCTGATGTATGGAAAATGCTGTTTGCCAATACGCGCGTCAAAATTGTTGAAGAGGATGTTAAGGCCATGATTGGTGCGTGCAATATTGGCGAACGCGGTCTGTTAACTATTATTGAAAAATATGGGCTGGAAACCTTCCGCAGTCATTTGGACTATATAATAGAAGCAACTGAAAAACAAACGAGGGAAATTGTCCGCAAATGGAAACCAGGGACGTATTATGGTGAAAGCTATATGGTGTCTGATGGAGTAGATCCATTAAGGAAATATAAGATTGCTGTTCATATTACGATTGAGGATGGCAAAGTAAAGATGGACTTTACCGGCACAGATAAACAAGCGCCTGGATTCACTAATATGCCACCTGCTGGCGCAAAGGCAGCTTGCGCTATTGCGTATCTGATGCTGATTAATCCGGGAACGGAAATTGCTTCTAATGAAGGCTTGTTCTCCTCATTAGAATGCTATTTTCCAAAAGGTAGTATTTTGAACCCGAATTTTCCGGCAGCCACGATTGTTGGCAACCAAATTGCTGATGTCCTTCTGGAAGCAATTATGAATGCCTTTAAGGAAGCCGTTCCGGATCAAGTAACAGCTGGCTGGTGTAAGGCTTGTCCGCCGGTATTCTCAGGAATGGATCCGCGCAAAAATGAACCATATTTTGACTTTGGATTCATGGCAAAAGGTGGACAGGGGGCATTAGATGGCTATGATGGCTTTAACGGAATCGGCTTTGCCGGAGCAGCGGGTTGCATGCGTTCACAGGACCCGGAAATGTTAGAAATTAAAGATCCTTTCTTTATGGAGGCGTATGAGTATTTACCTGATTCAGCCGGTTCTGGTCAATTCAGGGGCGGATATGGAACCTATGTAAAAATGAGGATCGACGGAGACAACAATTCGGTCGGTACGCTTGGAGACGGGATGGAATATGAAGGAGCCGAAGTTCCAAAAGGCCTGTTTGGTGGAGGTGAAGGGACAAGCAATGATTATATTCTCCATTTCCCTGATGGAACGACTCAGAAGGTAGGATCTAAGGACATGGTCTTTCGGGTTCCAGCGGGAACTTGGCTGGAAATGTACTGTGGAGGCGGAGGCGGCTACGGTTCACCTGTGCAGCGTGACCCGCAAAAGGTTCAGGAAGAGGTCTTGTCAGGATTACTTTCGGTTGAAAAAGCAAAGGGGGAATACGGAGTTGAAATCGATTCCGAAACAGGTACTGTTAATCTTGAAGCAACCGAAGAATTAAGAAAGCAAATGCTGGTATAAAAAGGATTTAATAATGTTGCCGTGCCTGTCCTACAGAGGGGCCATACCACGGCTATTGGTAGGAGCTCCTCGCCGGGACAGACAGGATATTCCAAAGTATGGGGGCGAAATGAATGTCAAAGAAAAATTTGGAAAGTATGATGGAAGATTATTCCCTTGAAGCTGTTCCTTCGGAGATGAGACGTCCTTGGAGAGAGCTGGCAGCAGTTGGAGCTGGAATCGGTTCAAGTCTTGCTGTTTTGCTTACAGGAGGTTTAATTACCTATATGGCCGGATTTTGGATGGGAATGCTTGCTGCTTTTATCGCTTTTCTGGTCAGTACTTTTTTTACTATATCATTAGGTATCATTTCTTTCCGTGATGGCTATTCGAGTAATATTATTTCGCGGGCCTATGCTTTTGGAACGAGGGGTTCTGCTTTTGGATCATTGATCTGGGCATTTATGATTATTGGCTTCCTTGGCATGGAAAGTGTGTTAATCGGAAATTCTCTTCTCTTCTACTTTGATATTGAACCAACGTTTACTGTAAAACTCATCTTTTATCTCATCATGACCGGAATCTGGATTGCTCTCTCTCTATTTGGCAGTAAAATCGTTTCTCGTGTTGCTGAGATCATGATTCCTCTTCTTTTCCTAATGCTGCTATTTATGGTGTATCTTCTTATGAATCAAGGATCATTAATGGATGCTGTAACCCACGGGATTCTCATTCCAAATATGACTCAAGGGCAGGGATTTGCCATTGCTTTGAATTCAACCATCGTCATGGCCGGTCTATTGGCCATTGTCGTTTCAGACTTTACCCGATTTTCTAAATCGCCAAAAGATGTGGTGAAGGTTAGTGTAGCGTCAAATATTTCCCTCTATTGTGTAACCATGGTGTTTGGTGCCATCATTACCTACTTTGGATATCAAATTACAATGGATTATTTTCTAAAACAAGGCATGGATGTTGGTGCAGCCGGGATGGCGGCTATTACCAATCCAGGTATCATGCTGGTGCTTGGTGGTGGAATCTGGGGACTATTGACCATTATTTTTTCTCAGTCAAAGGTTCAGGTGGGAAATTCCTATGAAGGGGCATTGGCACTTGTTAACCTGTTCGATTCTGGCTTTAATTGGCGCCCTGGCCGTGCTGTTATGGTTGTGCTGGCAAATATCATCTCGCTTCTTTTTATCTTTGGAAACATTCTGCACTTTATTGAGGCATTCTTAACGTTTGGAAGTGTGCTTTTATGTGTCTGGGTGACGATCGTTTTAACAGACTACTATTTTATCAGGGGAAAAATGAAAATGGGTAAGCAAGGCATTGAAAACCTTGCCGATATTCCTGCAGTAAATTGGAAGGGTCTGATTACACTTGTTCTTAGTACAATCATTGGAATGACCTGCTATCAATTAAATTGGTTTGGTGTTCCAGTTTTCATATCAGCTCCTCTAGCATTTATTTTTTACACTGTACTAAGTGTATGGGGTGTCCAGGCCTCTTTAGCAAAAGAAAAACAGGCTGATATCTAATTAATTTAAGCTCTTTACTGATGGCATACTAAATCACCTTTTGTTAAAAGCATATTCTTTACAATTTATTAATGGGAGAGATGAATAGTGGGTATTAATTTCGAATTAACTGAAGAGCAAAAGCAATGGAAACAGCTATGTAAGGAGTTAGCGGTAGATTTTTCAAAGCGTGCGGCAGATCACGATCGTGATCGGACTTCTCCGGTTGAAAATTATCGCAAGCTCTATGAAGCAGGTTTGTTTGGCTTAACGATCCCGAAAAAGTATGGTGGTCTTGGTTCTGGATTCTTAGGCTATACGATTGCAATTGAGGAGCTCGCTCAAGGCTGTGCTGCCACTGCTATGTCTTGGAATATGCACGCATCAGGAACAGCAGCCATCATGGAAAATCCTGAAATCTCTGAGGAAATGAAACAATATGTTGCTGATCTTGTCATAAAAGAGGGGAAACTACTCTGCCAATCTGTTTCCGAGCCGACGTCCTCCAGTTTGATTGGCCAATCCTATACGCCTTCATTAATCGCGAAAAAGGTAGATGGAGGCTATCTATTAAACGGAAAGAAAGCATTTTCTTCCATGTTTGAAGCGAGTGATTATGTGTACTTATTTGCTCATCCAGAGGGAGATCCGAACCCGCAAAGCAGCATCGGCTTCTTTATTGATACAAAGTCAGAAGGCATCAAGGTATTTGATGTGTGGGATACATTGGGAATGCGTGCAACCCGCAGTAACACCGTAGAATACAATAATGTTTTTGTTCCGGAAAGTCAGGTATTGCATAAGACCGACGCTTTCTTAGAATCGTTTATTATGAAAAATGCTGCATGGGCATTCGGAACATTTGCCTCCTTGTATTACGGCATCGGACGGGGAGTTGCTAATTGGGTGAAGGAAACATTAATTACCCGCAAGCCGAAAGGGTATGCGCAGCCAATGGGCTACCATCCTTCGATGCGTCTGCGCGCAGGAGAAATTTTCTCCGAAATGGAATCAGCTCGTTTCATGGTCTATTATGCAGCCTGGACTCATGATACGAAAGGGGCAGGTCCTGAAACATATGCCGCTTGTTTACGAGCGAAATATATTATGATGCAGGCAGTCAGCAAAACCATACGCTCGGCGTCTATTGCTTGTGGTGCTCACGGCTTAATCAAAGGGCTGCCATTTGAGAGAATGGTTCGCGATGCCTTTACAGCACCCATTATGCCGCCGAATGAAGATGCTGTTCTAGATCAAATCGGTGTGATGGATTTAGGACTGGACCCAGCTGAATTATTACCATTTTTAAAGGAGGAAATTATGGATGAAGCTGCAGCGGTTAAGTAATAAAGTCGCCATTATAACAGGAGCAGGAAGCGGAATTGGACGGGCAACGGCGAAACGCTTTGCTGATGAAGGGGCACGGTTAGTATTAAATGATATTAATAAGGCTACTCTAGAAGAACTAGCGGGGGAAATAGCACGGAAGGATCAGTGTGTTCTTGTCAGCGGGAACATTGCACTGGAAAGCACAGCAGCGCTTTTGAAGGAAACGGCTTTAAAGCGGTTTGGCAGAATTGATATTTTAGTAAATAATGCAGGCATTCACTGGATTCAAGATATTACGGAAACAACCTCAGAGGATTTTGACCATGTGATGGCGACGAATGTAAAAAGCATGTTTTTGAATTGCAAAAATGTCATTCCAGAGATGATCAAGCAGCAGAGGGGAGTCATTGTGAACTTAAGCTCTGTTTCTGGATATGTCGGTCAGGAAATGTTAGGAAAGAGTACCTTTTTATATAACATGACGAAGGCGGCGATTCTGCAGCTAACCAGATCACTTGCAACTCGCTACGCTAAGGACGGCATTCGTGTTACTTGTGTGGCACCGGGCGTAACAAAGACGAATCAAATTACGACAGTGCATACGCCTGATTTAGACGGATTCTGGCAGGCTGTTGAGGGCGTTCAGCCGCTTGGAAGATACGCAGATCCTGCCGAGATTGCGAATTGTATTCTATTCTTAGCCTCTGATGAAGCGTCTTATGTAACGGGTACTTCCTTAGTGGCAGATGGCGGTTATTTAGCATTGTAGAGGAATCTTTTAATCAAAGGGTGTGAAGGAAAATGGGTAAATCAAAATGGGATGCGCTTATTAAACCAGACCGAGTACATCGGAAGCTGTATACTGACCAAGAAATATTTACTGAAGAAATGAACAATATCTTTGGTATGGCGTGGGTGTATTTAGCCCATGAAAGTGAAATCCCGAAGGTAAATGACTATAAAACTAGCTATTTAGGAAAACGGCCTGTCATTGTAGTTCGAGATGATAAGGACAGATTCCGAGCTATGTTTAACCGTTGTACACACCGCGGTGCAACTGTCTGCCGAAATCATCGAGGTTCGGCTAAGCTGTTCACCTGCCCATATCATGGCTGGAATTTCAAGAACACGGGCGAACTTGCTGGTGTCCCATGGCCAAAGGCTTATAGCGAAGACTTTGATAAAAAGGAGTGGGGTTTGAAACAGGTAAGGGTGGAAAGCTATCGCGGCTTTATATTTGGAACCATCAACCCCGAGGCCCCGGCATTGATTGATCATTTAGGAGCAGCGCGTGATTACCTCGATCAGTGGCTTGATCGTTATGATGGAAAAAAGATTGTGGTCGGGAACCCACATCGAATGGTTTATAAAGGGAATTGGAAATTAACGTATGACAACGCGGCTGACGGCTATCATGTGATGTTTTCGCACCGTTCTCTGCTCGAGATGGGCGGACGAATGGGTGAAAATAAAGATATGACTTATTTTGCTGATAATCCAGACTTAAGCGCAATGAGTGTTCAATACCTTGGCAACGGGCATACGTTGATTGATCAGCGTCCCAATTATAAAAATCCGGGAGAGTATTGGAAGCAGCAGCGTCCACAGCCGGGCCGTGAGGTATTTGAAGCGGTAATCAGGGAGCGCTACCAGGAGGCAGACCGCTTGCTCGATCAAGCAATTGGAGCGCAAATGAATTTAAATATTTTCCCGAATTTATTATTAATTGGGAATCAAATCCAGGTCATTCAACCATATGAAGTCGATCAGACAGAGCTAATCTGGTATTCAACAACGGTTGAAGGATTGCCAGAGGAAATTAACTTGTTACGAATGAGAACACAAGAAGATTTTCCTGCTTTTGGTGAGCCGGATGATATGACTAACTTTGAAGAGTGTCATATGGGCTTAACCATTTCGGAGGTTGAATGGATTCATACCGGACGCGGACTTGGTGTACCGAGACGTCAGACGATCGATGAGCGAGGTGTTATTTCAGGACCTGTCACAGATGAGCTGCATATTCGCAATTATTTTCAGGAGTGGAAAAGACTCATGAGTGAAGGGGCAGAAATGAGAGCTTCCGAGGAATCATTGAAGGGAGTGTCGCCATGATGACAAATGATAGTTCAAAAGCTTCCTTTTATATGGACGAAGATTTTTATACTAATCTATTAGAAGGCTTGAGGGACTGGGACCATGAAGGCGTGTATGCCTCACAGGAAACCCGGCTGGAGATTCTGAATTTCATATACCGTGAAGCTCGTCTTCTTGATGAAGGGAAGCTAGAGGATTGGCTTAATTTATTTTCTTCGGAATGCCTATATTGGGTTCCTTTTATTCCAGGAGGTGGAAATCCATTCAAGGAAGTTTCGCTTGCCTTTGACGACCGCAGACGGCTCGAGGACCGCATTTACCGGCTGAGAACCGGCTATGCTTGGTCGCAAACTCCACCTTCAAGAACCATCCGCGTGTTTAGTAATGTGGAGGTTTGGCAGGATGGAGGAGTAGATCAAGTACGAGTCAGGGCAAATTTCATGCTGTCCGAGCTGCGAAGCGGGAAGAAAAATTCGTATGCAGGTTGGTGCGGCTTTCGTTTGAAGAAGGAAAATGGTGAATGGAAAATCACTCTGAAACAGGTCAATCTAGTAGATTCAGATCAAGGGCATGAAAATCTAACTTTTATTCTATAAAAATACTAAAAATTCAAACCATAAAGAGGGGATGAAGAACATGGATACAATCCTTCAGGTTAGTCAGGATGGTTTTATTGCCCGTCATCAATTATGGAACAGTGAGCAAACTGCAGCTGTGGAAAAAATCTGTGCTGAGATTCAGGAGAAAAATTTGCGTCTGATTCGAGTAGCCTGGTCTGACCAGCATGGTATTTCAAGAGCGAAGACATTAACTGTTCCTGCTTTTCTAGGTGCGTTAACGGATGGCATTGACTTTAATACGGGACCGCTCTTTTTTGACACGGCTAATGCGATCGTGTTTAACCCATTTGTCAAAGGAGGAGGATTTGATTTAGTAGAAATGACAGGGTGCCCGAACTACGCGCTTGTCCCAGATCCATTAACATTCCGGGTACTGCCTTGGGCACCGCAGACAGGCTGGATCTTATGTGATGCGTATTTAAAGACAGGTGCTCCGCTGCCGTTTGACAGCCGCCAGGTTTGCCGTAAAGCATTAAAGGAATTGAACGAAAAGGGCTATGATTTACTGTCTGGTTTGGAAGTAGAGTTTTCTTTAACCAAAATAGTCGATAATGAAATCAATCCGGAGCTATTAGGGGCACCAGGAAGTCCAGGCGAGCCACCGAAGGTAAGACCGGTAGCAAGAGGGTACCAATATCAGCTGGAGGCTCATAATGATGAAATTGATGAAATCCTTCAGCTGATTGTGACAAATATGGAAGATCTCGGGCTTCCAATCAGAACGATTGAAGATGAGTGGGGTCCAAGCCAAATCGAAGTGACTTTTGCACCGATGCGCGGGATCGCTGCCGCAGATGCCATGCTGCTGTTTAGAACAGCAGTGAAACAAATTTGCCGTAGACATGGATACCTTGCAACCTTTATGTGCCGCCCTTCCATTCCTGGCTTTTTCTCAAGCGGCTGGCATTTACATCAATCCCTAGTGGATATTGAAAGTGGCGAGAATTTATTTATGCCTGAAGTTGAAACGGAGTCACTCTCCGTTCTTGGAAAACAATATATTGCCGGTATTCTAAAACATGCCCGTGCATCCACTGTGTTTACAACACCGACCGTTAATGGTTATAAGCGCTTCAAGCCAAACTCATTAGCTCCTGACCGCGCCGGATGGGGTGTTGATAACCGCGGTACGATGATTCGCGTGTTAGGCGGCTACGGTATTAAGAGTACTCATTTTGAAAATCGAGCCGGCGAGCCGGCGGCCAATCCTTATCTCTATTTTGCTTCACAGATTTTTGCCGGACTGGACGGGATTGAAAATCGGTTAGATCCTGGAAAAGCCTGTGATGAGGCCTATCTGGATGAGCGTGAGATGATACCAAGAAATCTCCAGGAAGCAGTAGACTCCTTACGCGATTGTACGCTTTTTCAGCATAAAATGGGTCCATTGTTTGTGGATTACATTATTAAAATGAAGGAAAGTGAAATTTCCCGTTATATGGCTTATGTAGAAAAGGAAAAAGTGGAGGATTATCAAAATATTGTGACCGAGTGGGAGCATCGGGAGTATTTTGAAATTTTCTAATTCCGTTTCGTACACTGCACAAAGGTGGGAGGATGATGTCAAAAGGAATGTATAATCAGCCAGCAGTAGACGAACTGTACAAACAAAATCAACGACTGAAAAAGAGCATTCAGATATACGAAGAATTAGCAGAGGAGATTCGAACGGCTTCAGTAGTGGACAGGAGTATCTATTCAGGTGGTGAAGAGGATCCAGAGTGGCTCTCTATTAATCGTGAGGATTATACTCAGTTACTAGCGGTTCTTTCAAAACTAGATTTATGGAAACCCTGGAATCAAACGATACAGCCTAGGATACCGAAATAATACTTTGCCATATGGAGGTGTGAGCGCCCTCCCTTCTGGGGAGATATCATCAGAAATAAGGAGAAAAATACTGTTAGAGGTGTAACGATGTGTGAGCTATTAGTCATTAAAAGTGATGAAACAATTCCAATAGATTGGATTTTTCATTATGCGAAGCTGCTCGAGGAATATGGAGTAGCAGGTTTTGGCTGGGGAGTTGCCTGGAAATCCGAAAGTGGTGAAATCAGAAGATATCGGGCAACAGAGGGAATAAAGAAGGATCAGCTTGCAGCCCAAGCGCTAGAAGGGGTTCAAGCAAAGGAATATCTTGTTCACTTACGTAAACCGAGCTTAATGAAATCCATATCCTTTTATAACTCGCAGCCCTATGTAAACGAGGATCATTCACTTGCCTTTGCGCATAATGGTTTTTTTAATAATCACTCGCACTATCGTGATTCGTTTTCCTATAAATTAGAGGGGACGTCCGATAGTGAGGTAGGCTACCAATATTATGTTCAGAGATTGAATGAGCATGGTAATTCACAGACTGCATTGGAATTAACTCATCGACATTTAGCAGGCAAAGCTAATCTAATCGCTTTTCGCAAGGATGTGGAGACGTTGATTTACGCAGGGAATGAGGATAACAATATCTATGTATTCAATCTAGAAGGAATAAAATGTGCTGCAACGGCTCTTCATAGTCAGGATGATTTTATTTTCGAAGCCATTTTTCCAACTGCCACAGCTATTCAACAAATCCCATTATTTTCTGTTTGTGAATTAACAACGGGGAATTTAATCACAAATAATTAAGCAGGGGATTCTGTCTAACAAACTGAGATGAACATTGCTACCAGGAGTAAATAAATGTTGTGAAAAAGGATAGGAGGAATATAACTGTGTTAAAAAGGGATCAATTTTTACTTGGTTCATTCTGTAGCAATTGTTCAAATGGGATGTCCATTACAAAGGTACCTGAGAGATGGGTAAACTCCTGGGAAAACAATCTTTCGTTAGGAACAATGCTTGATGAGGCGGGAATTGATTTTATGCTTCCGGTTGCACGCTGGGTTGGGACTCCTGGTGAAGAAATTGATTTTCATGGTTCAGTTCTTGAAACAATCACTTGGGCAACCGGGCTTCTGGCATTAACCAAAAATATTCATGTCATCTCTACCGTCCATACCGCAATAAACCATCCTGTCGTATTAGCAAAACAAATGGCTACCATGAGTCAAATTGGGAAAGGCCGTGTAGGATTGAATATTGTTGCCGGCTGGCATAGGCCTGAATACGAAGCCTTAGGACTGGTTTTACCGGAGGATCACGAAACAAGATATGGCTATGCACAAGAGTGGTTTCATGTCGTTAAAAAGCTTTGGCAGGAAGAAGATTATTTTGATTGGGAGGGAAGATACTTCAATCTTAAACGTGTGAAAAGTGACCCGCATCCCATTGCTGATATTCCGATTATTAACGCTGCCGGATCTAAAGAGGGGCGTGAGTTTGCAACAGAGAATGCAGATTTTCTATTTACACCTGCAATGGATTTGGCCCGGTCTAAGGAAGAAATTGCAGATTTGAAGAATCAAGCTAGTGGAAAAGGACGTTCTGTTGATGTATTAACGTTTTCCCATGTTATTTGCCGCCCAACTGAGGAGGAGGCACTTGAATATCGTGATTATGTAGTAAAAACAAATGCAGACTGGTTAGCCGTAGAAAATGTCATTAATATGCAGTTCGCCAATGCTCAATCCTTCCCGCATGATTTATTAAACCTCATGCGTGATCGCTTTGCTTTGGGGCATGGCGGATTTCCATTAGTAGGAACACCTGAACAGGTAGCAGACGGTATTACGTCGTTAGCTGAAGCTGGATTTAAGGGAACGACATTATCTTTTATCGATTATAATGCTGAGTTTCCTTACTTTCGCGATCATGTGCTGCCAATTCTTGAAGAACGAGGATTGCGAAGTAATAGGGAGCTTTCTAATAGTAATGTAATGTAGGTTGATTGAAGTCTTACGCAAGAATAAAAATCTAGGAAACCCAATCATATAGATTGGGTCAGATTGTCGACAAAAGGGGTTCGGAATGGTCTCATTCCGAACCCCTTTTCTTGAATTTCTTGGATTTTTACTGAT
>NZ_JBHZRC010000006.1:0-56118 GCF_043641075.1 Niallia oryzisoli
ATCAGTAAAAATCCAAGAAATTCAAGAAAAGGGGTTCGGAATGAGACCATTCCGAACCCCTTTTGTCGACAATCTGAACAGACTCATTTTAGAGTCTGTTTTTCTAGATTGGGATAAGAGCCTATTCTACATATAAAGATACGTTCTTCGATAAGCCGGAACTACAATGCAAAGACCTAACGCCCATTACTTTAAGTGTCATGTTTCACAAGTTTACCTATGATTTTTTATCCTTGACGTAACTCAGGAAGGACACCCATTTGGTAGATGTCTTGTTTGCCTTTCATTTGTCACCTGATATTTGCAAACTCATTAATATTATCTCGATGCCCTAGTACAATCAATTTATCCCCCTCTTGTATAATCTGATCAGGAGATGGAGAAATAATTATATGGTCATTATGAACAATCGCAATAGCGTTCAAATTATATTTTGCTCGTAAATCAAGCTCCCGTAAATTTTTACTTGTCAATCTTGAAGGAATCATTAATTCTTCAATATTGAATTCCTTTGACAATTCTATATAGTTCAACACGTTTGGTGTGAGAAGCTGATGGGCAACACGTTCTCCCATATCCCTTTCTGGATATATCACCCAGTCTGCCCCAACTTTTGTTAATACTTGTCCATGACGTTTGTTAATAGCTTTTGCAATTACTTTTTGTACTCCCATTTCCTTTAAAAGAAGTACGGTTAAGATACTAGCTTGCATGTCATCGCCTATGGCTACGATTACATGATCAAAATTTCGAATCCCCACGGATTTTAGAGATTCCTCATCTGTTGAATCAAGTACAACCGCATGTGTAAGTGAAAATTTACTACTTTCAATTCGTTCTTCATTTAAATCAATTCCCAATACTTCTTGCCCTTCTTCGAATAACTTTGATGCAATACTTGATCCGAATCTTCCCAAACCAATAACAGCATAATTTTGCTTTGCCATTGTTTATCATTCACCTCAAGAGAATATTCATTATATATGGATTCAACCTACCCAATTAATATTTTTTCTTCTGCATATCTTACCTTTGCTTCTTTTCGAGTGTTTAAAAGTGCAAATGCCATTGTTAAAGGTCCGAGCCTGCCAATAAACATCAAAATTGTAATTAAGACTCTTCCTATAGGCGACAGTTCGGGTGTGAAATTCGCAGACAAACCTACTGTGCCAAAAGCGGAAATCGTTTCAAATAGAAGTTTGCTCATATCTGCTTTCTCTGTAAAAGTTAATAAAAAGAAGATCAAAAAGATGAAGAGAAGTGCCGTGACCACAATTGATAACGATTTATTTACCAACTCCCAGGGGATTCTTCGTTTAAATATATTTACATCATTCCGATTCGTTACCACTGCCCAAAAAGCTAACATAATAATGGTAAAGGTAGTTACTTTAATACCACCACCCGTAGAGCCTGAAGAAGCACCAATGAACATAAGAGCCATCATGAAAACAAGGGAAGATAAGCTCAAGGAACCAATATCAATCGTATTAAAACCTGCAGTCCTTGTTACAACTCCTTGAAAGTAGGAGGCCCAAAGCTTATCACCTAATGACAAACTTCCAATAGTATCAGGATTATTAAATTCTGAGATCAAAATGATTAAAGGTCCTATAATGTTAAGTATCAGTGTTACAAGCAGTGCGACTTTTGAATGTAGGGATAATTTTCGAAAGGATCTTTTATAAAAAAGATCGAGAATAACAGTAAAACCAATACCTCCAGTGATGAAAAGAAAAGTAACCATTATGTTAACGACCGGATCACCTACCCATTTACTCAGACTGTCAGATTCCAGTCCAAACCCAGCATTATTAAAGGCTGAAATGGAGTGGAATATACCATAGTAAACGGCTTTCGCCAACGGCATTTCAAATGACCAACGTATCGCTAATATAGTGGCACCTATTAATTCCACAATAAAAGTAATAAGAATGATGCGTTTAACAAGGTTCACGACTCCTGAAAGAGAAAATACGTTTAATGAATCTTGTAATAATAAGCGTTCCTTCAATCCAATCTTTTTACCTAGGATAATAAACATGAAAATACCTGTAGTCATAAAACCCCAACCACCAATCTGAATCAAACAAAGAAGAACAATCTCTCCAAATAAGGTAAAGGTTGTTCCAGTATCCACTACTGCAAGACCTGTAACACAAACAGCAGAGGTTGCTTCAAATAAAGCATTTATAAAGCTAAGTCCCCTTCCTTTTTCAGTTGTAGCTATTGGTAACATGAAAAGAAGGGTCCCCAATAGTATTAGACTTCCAAAACCAATTACGAGGATTCTAGCAGGTTGCAAACTGACTAAATTCCCTTTTCTTTTAAATAATTCCACATTACTTTCTCCCTTTTATCAGATTGAATCATCTAATTTTACTAATCTATCCATAATTTGGCTACGCTCATGCTCAGCGACTTCATTAGAGAGAATGTCTCCTTTATTTAATTGATCGATGGTTTCGTATTGAGCGTATAATGCATACTTTTCCAGGATGGTTTGTTGTTTCTCTTTTAGGATAGGATACTTCTCAAAAAGTTGCACCAATTTTTTTTGTGATTCCAAAAGTTGTTGTTCGTATTGTGTAATAATCTCATTCGATATCGCTTCGGTAATAAACAACCTTTTTCTAACTGTGTTTATTTCCGTAATTGCCGATTCGAATCGATGTCCTCGTGCTATAATCTCTTCATATTCTTTAAATCCCTCTGCTTTTTTATTTACCCCTAAGATCGATAATAGTGATTTTATGGAAAGCCCCTGAACTACCAATGAGAATAAAACCACACTGAACGCTAAAATGAGAATTTCCTCCCACCCTTTAAAATCACGTGGGAGACTTAAAACAAGTGCAATGGATAATGACCCCTTTAGACCTCCCCAATTGATGACGTGCTTCCAACTGGTGGGGAAATTCTTCGTGAATAATAAACTTGCATAAACGGAAATACTTCTTGAAACTAGTACGATGATGATGGCTAGAAAAATGTACCCCCATTTGTCTGTTAAATTTAGCCTGGTAATTTCCAACCCTACCATTAGAAATACAATTGAATTCGCTAACAGTGCCGTAACTTCCCAAAAATTATTAATATTTAACTTTGTCGTCGGGCTCATGCCAATTTTTGCTCCGTAATTCCCAAAAATTAATGCAGAAACAACAACTGCAATTACACCAGAGGCATGTACAGCTTCGGCAATTAAGAAGGAACCGTAAAAAAGGATAACACTAAAGATGATTTCCAATGGATAATCATCAAAGTAGCTGGTTAATTTTGAAAAACCATAGCCAAGAGCCCCTCCAATGAAGAGTCCAAGGAAGATCACCCGAAAAAATTCCCATACTCCATAACCTATACCCACAACTCCAAGTTCAAGATATGTAAGTAAATAAAAGGCTGAGATTTTAAAAAGGACTACCGCAAGTCCATCATTAAATAAACTTTCCCCTTCAATAACAATGGCCAGCCTTTTATTAACGCCTAAGCTTTTAAAAATGGAAAGTACACTTACTGGATCAGTGGCACTCATTAAAGCAGCAAAAACAAATGCTGTTTGAATGGAAAAATCCAAAAGCCATATCGTGGAAAAACCGACAATAAGAAATGATAAAAGGGTTGCTCCAAAAGCTAGAGCTAGAATCGGCTTTTTATTCTCTTTTAAATGGGAATAGGGAAGCTTTAAAGACGCTTCACCTAATAAAGCAGGCAAAAACAGAGTAATGATCACAAAGTTGAAGATTTCACCTTCTGTTATAAAATCCTTTAATGGCTCAATTATTGGAATATTTATCAGTCCAATAATTGTACCTACAATTACTAATGCAATCGGGTAAGGTCGGTTAAGTTTTTTTGCAATAGCTGTTATTCCAGCTGCAATCATAACTAAAATAAGTCCAAGATTGAAAATATGATGTAAATCTACGTCATGCACTTTTCATAACCCCCTTTACATTTAGTATTCCAAAAGGGATTTTTTGTATCAATTTTTATTCGAATGAGTTTATAAAAACAACATCCCAATTGATAGAAACAATTGTCAATTATTTAGGGATTATTTACATTTTCTAAAGAAATTTTAAAGGGGAAATATAATCATGCACCAAATTAAGGAGGGTACTAATGCGCCATTTAAAAACTATACTTACTTGCTTAGCTACGTTTCTATTCATGTTTAATGTTTCTTCCGTACAAGCAGCTCCTCCCGAAAATGAATTAAATCAATATTTAGCTGGTATAGGATGGACGAAACAGGATTTAATGGAATATCTGAATTATTATGAAATACCATTGGATGAGTTTAATACAGTGGAAGAGCTTAAGACAATCCTTGGAACACCGATTAATTCAACAAATTTTCAGGAGTTATTAAAGAAATATGATTTGACGGAAAAAGAATTCAATGACTTAATGGACCACTTTGGTGATTCTAAAAATGAATATAAATTTATCGAGGACTTGGATTCGACCGTTGAATTTTATGTGAACTATGATGAATATATGGCAGAAATAGAAGATGGGTTAGCTGAATTTGGCATAACAGAAGAAGAATCCGAGAGACTTAACAATTATCTAGAAGCCGTTGAGGAAAAAAATAAAGACCAACTTGACCAAATGGCAACAAATGATACACTTTGGGAAAAATTCGCCAATATAGAAGATCCTTCACAACTAACGGATGAAGCTGTAGATGAAATGATTCAAATTCTTGAAGAAACCATTGCGTTATATGAAATTAAAGTCAATTTTCAGGTTGACGGAAAGGCTGTAACACTAAAGGATTTAATGAAAATGGAGAAACCTCCAGGAAGTTTCTCTGCTAGTATCTATGATATTTCAGGGAACCTGTTAATGGATTTAACCATCCCTAAAGAGTTTTTTGAAAATCTTGAAGCAGTTGAAGAAGGAGAAGATCTGCTTCATCTAGGCGAGATATCAGATGATTATGTTGACCATATGCATAAAGAGAAATATGAGAATGCGCAAAAAGAATTAAAATAGCTAGCTGTTATTAAAGCCTTTCCGGTTGGAGGGGCTTATTATTATTATTTGATTAATACTGAGACATCCTTCCAGCCATATGCAACATCATCTACTACCATTCCACCAAACTCACTTTTCCTACGGAGATACTTTTTTCCTCCCATACGTTCATAGAAACCAAGTCCAGATTTATTTTTTTCCATTACCCATACCATTATTGAGGTAAAGCCTTTTTCTTTAAAATGATTGGCAATTGCTGAAACCAATTGTCTTCCAATACCTAGTCCCCTACATTTCTGCAATAGATAAAGGGAGTATAATTCTCCATCAAAATTTTCGTCATCCATGCTTTTGCCTGATGCAAAACCAATAATATTTCCTGCATTATTAACTGCAATATATATAAAGGCTTCATGTTCATGATTTAAAAAGTGAAGCCACCGTTGCTCTGCCTCTTTATACGATAAACTATCCAAATAATCGTCTGGTACCAAACCGTGATAAGTAGTCCTCCAACTATCCACATACACTCTAGATACAGCTTTTATATCTTCTTCATTTGCTTTTTTAATCTTCAAACTAATCACCTCTAGTAGTAATACGAAATGAGATTATTAAAACATTCTTATTACTCAACTCAACAAGTAGTCTCCTCACATGACCAGTCTCTTGCATGTTTCAAGGTAATATCTATAAAACTTGATAATGCAGGGGAAATCCATTTATTTTTGTGATAAAGGATTTGGGAGTATATCTGTTTTAAATCAGCTTCAAAAGAAATCATTTTCAACTTGCATTCCTCGATTTCATCCTGTACAGCCATTAAAGGTATATAAGCAATACCAAGCCCACTCATCACCGATCGTTTGATCGCCTCAATACTCCAAAGTTCCATGATGTTGGAAGGTACTATCCCTCTATCACGTAGGAACTCTTCAAATATTCTTCGATAGCTGGCTTCTTTCTCGTTCGTAATTAAACTCTCGATCAGCTTCTGATTTTCGTTACTATCATCTAGACTGGTCAGTGGACAGTCGGGACTTCCAACGAGAACAATCGGTTCGTTCTTTAACGGATGGATAACTAAATCTGAATCCTCAAACTGAGGCAACATGACAAATGCAATATCTGCACTCCCATCAAGTATTGCTTTCTTGTTATCTCCGCATGTGGCATTACTTAACCGTATATTTACATGAGGAAATTTCTTTCGGTATTCTCTTACTATTGCTTCTAAGCGGTAGACCGTAAGTGATTCAGGTGCCGCAATCCTTAATGTCCCTCTAATATCCTTTTCCTCACAAGCAATGTTTTCAATTTTCCCATAAGTATCCAGTATTTCTTTCGTATAGGGTAACAGCTTCTTTCCAATATCAGTTAACCCTACCTTTCGACCCATCCGATCAAACAGTGGTGCGCCTAAATGTTCTTCAAGCGTCTGAATATGAGTAGTCACCGTTGATTGGGTATAACCTAACTGTTCCGCTGCTTGTGTGAAACTACCCGTTTCAATGACCTTTTTAAACGTAATAAAATGTCGTATTTCCATCATTGCACCCACTTTTATCATACTCTTACGTCTATAGTATCATAAAAATCAATGGATAACTTTGCAAACTTCAATTTTACTAATGATTCGTTGCAAGTTACTATTAAGAAAATGCAGGAGGATATTATATGAAGACAACGGAGGTGCTTGAGTTTTGAAACGTTTACACTATAGCTGGTTTATTCTTGCCATCACATTTTTCTCCATTATTGTAGCTGGAATTGTCGTATCATCATCAGGGATTTTTATCGATCCTTTCGAAAAGGAATTTGGATGGGATCGATCTGTTATTGCACTCGCTTTTGCCATTAGTATGTTTTTATATGGAATATCAGGTCCCTTTATGGCAGCATTACTTAATGTGATGGGCTTAAAAAAAATGATGATCGCTTCTATGGCAACTTTACTGACAGGTGTCATATTAATCTTTATTATGAATCAAACATGGCAGATGATCATCATTTGGGGCCTTATTATTGGGTTGGGATCAAGTCTTTTTTTAACCGTATTAAGTCCATATGTAGCGAACCATTGGTTTGAGAAAAGAAGAGGTCTTGCAGTAGGAATATTAACGGCAAGTACAGCGACAGGTCAGTTAATTCTACTTCCTGTCTTAGCGGCTATTATAGATCATTATTCGTGGCGAATAGCAATTGGTTTAATTATGATCCTTAGTTTCATTATGCTTACTATTATCTTTTTATTTATGAAAAACACACCAAAGGATATTGGAATTCTTCCATATGGACTTGAGGAAGAAATACAAGAGAGCAATGAAGGACAAAAGGAAAACCCTATTGTTATAGCCTTCAATGGTCTATTCGAAGCAGTGAAAGCGAAGGAATTTTGGTTATTATCTGGTAGTTTCTTTATTTGTGGACTCTCAACAAACGGTTTAATCGGTACACATTTTGTTTCTTACTGTATAAGTTTTGGTGTGCCTTTAGTAACAGCGGCATCGTTTCTTTCGTTGATGGGAGTTTTTAATCTAGTAGGAACAACTCTATCCGGTTGGTTGTCAGATCGTTTCGATAATCGATGGCTATTATTTTGGTACTACGGTTTAAGAGGGGCTTCTCTTGTATTCCTTCCTTTTGCATTAACGAAAGGCTCCCTTACAATGCTAGTTATCTTTACGGTGTTTTATGGATTAGATTGGATTGCAACGGTTCCACCAACTATTAATATCTCAAGACAAATTTTCGGCATTAATAAAAGTGGAATTGTTTATGGCTGGATTTTTGCATCTCATCAGGTAGGTGCTGCAGTTGCTGCATATGGAGGGGGCCTAATCTATAAATTTTTCAACACTTACACGTGGGCATTCTTCTTGGCAGGAGTTTTCTGTTTATTAGCAAGCTTATTTGTCATTATTATTAAAAAACAACAAGCAAGTCAATTATCTAAAGAAGAAATAATAACTATATAGCACTGCATTGAAATGTGTATCTTAGGCGAAATTAATCCTTTGTTTAACATAACATCTAAATAACGACTAAGAATTTCAAGTTTCACAAAATTTAACTTTCCTTAGCTAAATGCCCGTTAGTGGAATAACAGAAGGGCTCCACTTTTTATCGAAGTGATGCCCCCTTTATACAGTAATGGTTTCTACCGAATTCCATTAATAACGAAACAAAAACAGCCTACTTTCTACCTTTGTTTACTTGTTGCAATCCTTCTAAATAAAAGATGCAGTTTATTTTAGTAAAGAGGTCAATGAGCCACAGAAACGGGTCCCGCGGTTCAAATCGAAAAGCCAGTACTCGTCAGTCGGACCATGGAACCCGTCCCTGTGGTCCGCACTCATTTCTTCAAGCTTTCTTTTTCGTTAGTAAATGATTTGTATTAATTTTTTCTGATTAGTAGTTTTTGTTCCTCAATGACATATTCACAATTAGTGACTCGTTCAATGAACATACGATCATGTGATACGAGAATGACTGTCCCCTCATATCCTTTTAAGAAGCGCTCTAATGCTTCAATACAAAAAACATCCAAAAAATTAGTCGGTTCATCTAGAATTAGCACATTGTATCTTCCTAGAAAAAGCTGACACAATACTAGACGAATCGCTTCGCCGCCACTTAATTGAAGGACATTTTTAATAAGATCGCTTCCTGTAAAATTCATGGAGTGAAGGACCGAACGTATTTTACTTTCATTATAATCACTTCTGTTTTTTATATAATCAAGAATACCCTCCTCTTTAGTAAATTGATAATCCATTTGTTTATAGGCTCCGATAACGGCTTTGGGGGATAGGACGATGCCTTCTCCACGGTTTAAAATATGGTCAAGTAAAGTTGTTTTTCCTGCCCCATTGCAGCCTGTAATCGCAATGGTTTTACCCAACGGAAATTGAAAACTAACTTCTTTGAGAAGTATCTTATCACCCACTTTCAGGGTTACACGTTCACCCATGATGGGGTATTTATTGTGCATCAGGAGTGCTGGAGATTGCTGGAAACAGAGTAGTGGTTCCTCCTTTGGGGCCTCTATACTCTTCAGTTGTTCAACGCGCTTTTCAATCGCTTTTGCAGCACGTTGAACCGCCTTTTGACCTGTGTCTTTTGATTTGGTCATGAACATCTTATTCGCCTTCGCTTTTGTTTCCTTTTTTGAAATATGTCCGTTCGCTTGCGTGATTTTGTCGGCCTTTTTCATCTTTTCCTCTGCAGCTTTTAAAAGACGGTTCTTTTCTTTGATATAGTTTTCATGCTGTTCTTGCTGCTGTTTTCTCTGCAGCTCTTTTTGTTTAACGTAATCTGAATAATTTCCAGTGTATTCGATGATACAACCATCTTCAATTTCCCATATTTTCGTAACAAGCTTATCTAACACGTAGCGATCATGACTTACAAGTACAAGCGCACCATAATAATATGTCATTTCTTCGATGAAAAATTGTTTTCCAGCTTCATCGAGGTGTGTGGTCGGTTCGTCAATTAATAAACCTTCATGATAGTCTGACATAATATGTGCTAACTTCAGCCTTGTTTGTTCACCGCCACTAAGATTTTCCATTTCAGTTTTTGGGATAGATAACCTCCCGATTAGCTCGTAATTTACTTCTCGATTAATTGGAGAGGCTAATTGATCGAAATACATAAAATCCACAAACCGTCTTACATGACCTTTCTCTGGTTGAATCCGGCCAGCCATTAGTTTCAGCAGCGTACTCTTCCCTGCTCCATTTTTACCAACAATCCCGATACGATCGTACTGATGAACGGAAAGGTGGGAAATAGATAGCACTAATTTATCTAAATAGGAAAGTTGAATATTTTCCAATTCGAGACATACTTTTTCCATTTTCTTTACCTCACTTTACTTTTGTTAAATAAAAAAAGTCACAGGCGATCTGCCTGTGACTCCAGAGTAAAGGGAAGAACCCATCCTTATTGGATTAGAGTGGTTAGAAGCCGTTCTCAAATAAACCTTCCAATTGAGTAAGATAGAAGGTAAATTAGACATAAATAAAGAAAGGCAGAATCATCCGCCTTTCTATACATTACATATGATCACTATTTCTACGTAACAATAGTAATAGAAAACACATAGTAATTGCTAAACCAGCAAAATATGCGTATTTATCATATGAAATGAAGATTATTAAAAAAGGACAGACTTATCCCGTTTACTCTGTATGCACAAAACAGAGCCTTTGAACGTATTCAATTACTGGTTCAAAGTTGGGAATCGAAGTCTCATAGCATGTGTCATTTTTTAATAATCCTCCTGAAAATATAAAAGTACAAAAATAATTATAGGTTCTCTAATAATTAAAGTCAAAGAAAAATAATACTAACTCTTTCCTCAACTAGGCCCCATTTACTTTAAGCACCTATCATCCCATTTAAACTTTCACCCGAGAAAGCTGTTATAAACTCCTATTTTTCAACCATATCTCTTTCTTGCACAAGGTTTGATGTATTTTCTATCAACCTACGACAAAGCTTAATCGCACCATAGCCAAGCAATCCTCCAGAGGTGTTTAGTAGTAGGTCGTCGACATCAAAAATTCCGAGAGAAAAAAACACCTGAAAGCATTCCAAGGATAAACTTAAACACAATGAACGGGCTAAGACGCCTATGAATGACATTCCTCTATCTTTAGACAATAGAATAAGAAAGATTCCTAATGGTATGAACGCTACGATATTCCCAATCAAATTACTAAAATCATGCCACCCTGATAGACTCTGAATATTAATGACGATTGTTTGGAACGGGATAAAATTCCCGCTTTGCAACTGGTACATGAGATGATCAGGATTCCCAAGATTCCTCTGAAGTTGCTGCCAGAGAAAGGTCATATCTCTCCAGCGGAACTTAAATAGTATGATTCTCAGTAATACGTATATATAAAAGACAAATAAGGCTAGTATAATCATATTGTTCATTACTATCTTTTTTTTCATTGTGACATCCTTCTCCCCGTGAGACTAGTATGTGTTGAATTGGGATACACGGTCACAATGACACCATCTATATTGTTACCTGATATCTCCCAACGAAGAGTGGAAGCCACATGAATGGTTGTATCTTTGGTTACTGGGTAGTATGAAATCTTATATTCTTCACCCTGTATAGTCTGTGAAATGGACTTTTGCTCTTTTAAAAAATCCAAGTATTCTTCTAAAGTAAAATTCTTTTCCTCCATAATCGCACTATGCGGCAATCCAACATAGCGTATATGCCAAGGTTCATACTGGATGCCTGTAATTGCTGTTTTGTCCTTTGGATAGCGTAAAACGAACCCGTATTTCCAAGCGTTTTCTTCTATCCACTTTCCTTCTGGTGCATCCGCCATCTTCATTTGAGTAGATCCCACATCAAGCGATAAACCCAGATTGTGTTCGCTATAGCCCGCTGGCAGCGCATAGGCAGAACCCATTTCTTGATAAAGGGCACTTTGCTCACCAAAATCTCGAAAGCCACTTGTAATGGAGAAATTATGAACTCCATCTTTTTTTGCTGCAGTAATCATCTCTGAAAATCTACGTGCTAGTTCCTCTGACAAATAAATATTGTTATCCAACAATCCGTACCCCTTTGTCCATTCATGATGCGTAGATAGATTGATCACATCCGATTTTATACTTTTTGGGCGAACCAGATATTCACTGTTGACCAAAAGTAGATTTCCTTGATACGTTTGTTCCTCTGTAATCTCAATTTTATTGACATTTTCAGAAATACTTCTATTCTCGACTTTATCTTTTTCATAGTGTTCTTCATTTTGTCTTTCTTCCTTTGATTCAAAAATTGGTTCAATAAATAGGATTGTTAAACAAAAGCATAATAATAAAAATCCCCACTTTTTCATTTTAATCTCCTCCTTGATGCAGCCTGTTACTAGGATAGGAAAAACTATTAAAATAAAAAGTGGGGTAAATATTAAATTTTTCTTAAATTATTCCATACATTATTAATCTTTTAATGAATCCTCCATTGGTAATCGGACTTCAAATAAAGTGCGTATTACATCACTTTCGGCAGTGATTGTCCCGTTGTGTTGCTCTACAATATTCTTCGCAATGAATAAACCGAGTCCTGTACTATTTTCTTGATGAGTTCGTGCTTTGTCACCGGTATAAAGCATATCAAATATATGGGGCAGTTCGGCTGGAGGAATGGCATCCCCATAATTAATCACTTGAATAACTACTTCCTTTGAATCAATTATACCGTTGATGTCGACATACTGCCCTTCATATCCATAACGATTGGCATTAATCAGAAGATTTTCAAACACTCGTGCCAATAACTCTCCATCCCCCATAATAGATAAAGGAGAAATCATATTCATCCGAACGATCAAATCGTTTTTCTCGAAAACAGGATACAACTCTTCTTTCAATTGAACAAGCAGCTCATTTAAGTCGATTGGTTTCTTCTGAATGGGTAACATGCCATAATTCATCCTAGTTATCCCGAATAATTCATCAATTAGCCTTTCTAACCGTTGAGATTTAGTAAAGGCTATCGTTAAAAAATGTTGGACCTGTTCTTTAGTCAAGCTACCATCCTTGAGAATTAAATCCAAATATCCTAAAACAGAGGTAAGTGGCGTCCGCAAATCATGGGCTAAATTTACGACTAATTGATCTTTACTGCTTTCTGAAAAATCTCCTCGTTGAATCGCCTCTTCCAATTTTTCACTTGCCAAATTGATGCTTTGTGCAATATCACTAAATTCATCATTTGATACGATTTGAATTCGATGCTTAAAGTCACCCTGAGCAAGATAATGAATTCCTTTAGAAATCTCTTTGAAATAGGTTGAGTAGGGTTTTGTGAAGAAAAAGAAAAATACTATTGAAAGCAAGATAAATAACAATAAAAAGACGTTTAGGTCTCCAATATTTCCTATGATTTTTCGAAAATATGCTAGTGTATCTCCATGATTCACACTTGTATAATAATACAATTGAAGCACTTTAAAGAGTAGGTATGTAATGACGCTCGACAACAACATGCTCAAACCTAGTAATAGAATCATTTTTGCACGAAAGCCTCGTAGTATGTTACCCATTGAATTTATACCCTACACCCCATACAGTTTTGATTAATTTGTTTTTTCGTTTGTCCTCTTCAAGTTTTTTCCTCAACGTACGAATATGAACCATCACAGTATTCCCACCTTCATAGTATGCATCTCCCCATACCTTCTGAAAAATATCTTCTGCACTATAAACTTTATTTGGATTACTGCCTAATAAAAATAAAATGTCAAATTCCTTCGGCGTTAACTCAATATTCTTACCAAACAGTGTTACTGTACGATGTTCAGGAGAGATTGTTAATCCACCAAATTCCAAGATTGAGTTGTGATTGGCAATAGGTTGATTCAACTTCATAAAGCGACGCAGCTGTGCATTGACGCGTGCTACCAATTCAATGGGGATAAATGGTTTAGTCATATAATCATCCGCTCCAATTACCAACCCTTGCACTTTATCGAAATCAGATGTTTTAGCACTCAAAAATATGATTGGCATATTATGTTTTTCACGAATGCGACGGATTGCTTCATATCCATCCATTTTTGGCATCATAATATCTAAAATCATCAAATCAATTGTCTGAGCCTCGACAACACGAACAGCCTCTTGCCCATCCGATACTTTAATAATATGGTATCCTTCTTTTTCTAGATAGATGGCAATCAGATCAGCAATCTCCTCTTCATCATCTGCAATTAAAATCGATATACGTTTCATCTTTCCCACTCCCATTACAAGTTCCATTCTGCGAATGATTATTTATCTTCACCCCGTTACAAAGCTCCCCCTAAAAGATTTGATGTTTTTGATGGAATAGTTTATCAGTCTAATTTTACCTATTTTGGTATCATTTAGAGCTCATTTTTTATTTTCTATTATTTCCTTTTATTATTCAAGAATATGGATAAAGAGCTAACGACGATTCTGCAACTTAACTTTCCTCATTTAGTAACGATATGATTGAGGCTTTCCATCCGAAACTATTATTATTTGAATAATGAAGCACCCTCGATGTCATTCAGAGCTTACGCCTGATGGCTGAAGAATTATTATTACCATAATTGCTATATTGATATGAATAATATGAAGATTACAAGATTCCTTTCAACAACACCAAAAAGAGGCTATATTCTAAGCCCCTCTAGAAGAAAATCTTGATGTGGTCTAAATCGTTACCTTTTTTCTTTCCTGCCATCCAGATTTCACTATATACATTTTCTTATATACCATTGTACTCTGTAAATGCCGCATCAGCGACAGCTTAGCCATATTTGCAACCTAATCTAACAAATCAAGAACTTCGTTTTGAAATGGGAATTCTTTGTTACGTACTGTCTTTTTTAGCTTTTCTAATGCTTCAATGGCACTTTGTTTCATTTCAGCTGAATAGTTATATTTAGAGCTATTCAGCTCGAACTCATCTTCATCTACGACTTTCCAATTCTCATCATGCTTTTTTACATAATCCAAATCTAAATCTACGAAACTGATTTGGCTATTACCAATTATTGGTGGCAATGCAATATTACAATAATAGGTAATGATTTTTCTGTTTTCAATTTCGATTGAAACTGTATACCATTCCTTTTTAAAGAAAAAATCAAGCCAATGATTGTTTGTCGTGTATGCCTTATTTTTGGTGTGATGGTTAATTTGCGTTCCTGGTTTACAGTGAATGATTACATAATCGTCTGTTTGTTCTAGTAACTCCCCTTGCCACTCGTAGTGAGAGATATCTGGGTGTTTTAGTCCTTTTACATTTATTAATTTTTTCATTCTATCTCCGCTTCCACTAAAAACTATTACAATATTTTATCATACATCCGCATGCGGAGGGCAGATACTCAATAGCTGGCTGTCCTATTTACAATCCTCCGAATAAGTACATAAAACAGGGATACAGCCTTATGCAATAAGCCAACGAACCCCTCCCCGCGGCTCAATTTATCCTAAAGCCACATCAAGAATCATCATTAATACAAAGCCAATCATTAAGCTCATTGAGGCTAAGTCCTTATTACCCTTTTCTTGTGAGCTTGGTATTACTTCTTCCACTACAACAAAAATCATTGCTCCTGCCGCAAAACTTAATGCATAAGGCAGTATTGGCTCGATAAATGAAACAGCAAACGCACCAATCACGGCTGCAATCGGTTCGACCATCCCTGAAAATTGTCCGTAGAAAAAGCTTTTTCTACGAGACATGCCCTCACCTCTTAAAGGCATTGAAACCGCCACACCTTCAGGAAAGTTTTGGATACCGATTCCGAGGGCAAGTGTCAAAGCACCCGCTAAAGAAGCCTCTGTTCCCCCATTTGCAAGTGCACCGAACGCAATCCCGACAGCTAGTCCCTCTGGAATATTGTGGAGGGTGATAGCAAGAACCAACAGTGTACTTCTTTTTCTCTTTTTAGGATAGTATCCCTCTGCTTCACTAAGCGGAGTATTTGGATGAAGATGTGGAAGGACCTTATCAATTCCCCATAAAAAAATCCCGCCTAATAAAAATCCAAATGCGGCTGGAAACCAAGTTCCTATCGCATTGTCCTCTGACATTTCGATTGCAGGACCGAGTAATGACCAATAGCTGGCTGCAATCATTACACCTCCAGCAAATCCCAGCATACTATCTAACAATCTCTGGTTAATTGTTTTTGTTGCAAAAACAAGCGTCGCCCCAACGGCAGTCATTCCCCACGTAAATAAAGTAGCGATAAATGCTTGTGTTATTGGATTAAACTGTTGAAAAAAATGAATCATAAGATGTACTCCTTGTTATCGGCCAAAGTTAGCCTAGTTCTAAAATATTTACCATAGGAAACATTTTAGAACTAAACCAAATAATAGTCAATTATTTAATTTCATAATAGTGAATATTAATTTAATAATCTTTATTATGAACCATTTTTTACCAAAACTTGTTTAACTAATCCCAGATCAATTAATAACATTCTATTTAACAGAGACTCATTCCAAGATACTGTGAATGAATAAAAAAAAGACAGGAGTTTAATTTAAACTCTTGTCCCTTCACTAATAAATCACTCAACATTCGAACTCAATCTTCTTATTACAACGGACCAACGAACCCGTCCCCGTGGCTCTTTTTATAGAATGGTGTTTTTCATTTTGGCGTACATGGTCTTGACTGACTCATCAATTTCATCTCGGTTCATCCTCATGGCTTGTTCAGCACGTGCGTAGCCAATTTCGTTTTTCCCTGCTTCAAGGCCAGTAAATATGGCATCGGCAAATTCATCTACAGGGGTGCCAAAGGTATGCAGGCCAGCTCCGCCTAAATCGGTATTAACGGCCGGTGGCGCAATTTCTATCACCTCAATGGACGTTTCTTCAAGCTGATGCCGTAAGCTCATCGTAAAGGAATGCACCGCCGCTTTCGTTGCAGAATAAATCGGCGCAATCGCCATTGGGGTAAAGGCTAAACCGGATGATACGTTAAGGATCGCCGCATAGTCTTTCTGGGCAAAGTACGGCGCAAAAAGCATGCAAAAATGAAAGGGAGCCTCAATGTTGGAGGCTATTTCTTGACTGTAGTAGCTCCACTCATCCTTCGCCTTCGTTTTAAGAACATGGTAGCGCTGCTGAATGCCTGCGTTGTTAACAAGCACGTTCACATCAGGGTGCTCGCTCTTGACCCAGTCGAACAAGGCAATCCGATCCGCTTCTTTGGTGACATCACAAACACGTGTAATCAGTTCAGGATATTTTGCCTTTGCCAACTGGAGCTTTGCTTCACGTCTGCCGCAGACAATGACTGTATTGCCTCGTTGTATGAATCGCTCAGCAAACGCAAATCCGATTCCTGCTGCCCCGCCAGTAATTAGTACTGTATTGCCTGATCGTTTCATCAAATCACTCTTTCGTTGAACGTTATGTAATTCCTCGTGTATTTTTAATCGTTTAAAATTGTATCAGAGCCATGATTTTGCAATGCTCTTTCACTTTTGCTTCCAGTCCCTAATTTCCTACTCTAATCGGTTGCAGCACATCTTATCTTTTTCCTCTTAATTCCCAAATATTCTTCCCTTTTACTAGTTTATTCCTACTATACTGTTTGCCGTTCAATTAATTTCACATCTATCTCTTCGTGAGAATGGTTACTGTCTATGGCTTGAAGAAACAATTTTTCTCCTATTTCAACCAAAGGAATTTCAAGTGTTGTGATATGCATAATTTTTGCAATCGGTTGGTTATCGAATCCCATTATGGCAAGGTCATCAGGTATTAAGATGCTTTTTTCCTTGCAGTAGGTTATGATTCCTGCAGCCAAGATGTCACTGGTAACCAGCAGGGCTGTTGGCGGGTTGTCCATGCTGGTTAATTTTTGAACTACTTTTACCCCATCTTCAAATTTGAGACAGTCATAAAAAATATAGTCCTTGTCAAATGACAGGTTTACCTTATTCAAAAAATCTCTGTAAGCCTTCTCTCTTTGTTTACTATTGGTTCCTGATTTTCTTCCCAAGGAATAGCCAATTTTTTGATGTCCTTTATGATAAAGATACTCTAATGCATTGGAAAAGCATTTATAATGGTCAATGAATGTTGAAGAAACCTTTCGACCTCTCGCATCTTCGAAACAAATAATTGGACCGTATTCCACATATTCATCAATAACATCCCATCCGCAGCTTCTTGAACAGATAATAAGTGCATCGATTTGCTTATGCTGTAACATCTCTAACGCTTCAATTTCTCTGTTTTCTTCATAATTGGTTTGAAATAGAACCAACTTGTAATTGTTTTTCACAGCCTCTTTCGCAATCCCTTCAACAAGCAAGCCAAAGTATGGATGATTTGTATATGGAATCACAACCCCTATAAGGAAGGTTTTTCCTTTGCTCAGATGAACTGCATTTATATTTCGCTGATAATTAGATTCCTCCATCGCCCGTTGCACAGCTTCCTTTTTTTCCTTACTAACATATGGATGATTATTTAAGACGCGAGAAACGGTTGTAACGGATACTCCAGCTAATTTTGCAATATCTCTAATATTTGCCACAATTATAACTCCTTAAAAAACTTTTTCTTGCTATGATACGCGTTTCATCATTTACACTGATGTCGTAATCAATAAAGGAGGGTACTAAGATGTCCATACTAATAGGTATCATGTGCTTACTATTCTTATGCAGTTCTATTCTGATATTATCATCATTTCCTATCTCACAGTACAAAAGAAAGCATCCGATAAAAAAGAAAATTACTAACAATGATTATTACAATAATTTATTTGAAGTATACGATGAGTGAACCACGGGGACGGGTTCCTCGGTCCGAATCATAGACTTCTTTCGGAAATCCGTTAAAATTAGCCAGAGAACCCTTAGCTCTTCCCAGAATAAGGGACTTTCTGTAAGAACATACTATCAAAAACGAATTGTTTGGATTACTGCAAGGGAGAAATAGGGATGCCAGGATCTGTTGAAATCATCTTTCGAACCTTTACCGCTTTTATTTTATTGTGGATATTTGTCCAGCTGCTCGGTAAACAGACGATTTCCCAGAGGACCTATCATCTTTATATTGCATCCATTACGATGGGGACCATTGCAGGAAATCTAGCATTTAATATTAAAATTAAATTCATGTATTTCATGATTTCCATTATCATTATGGGTGCTGTCGTTTTTATGCTGAATCTTATTGCGGTTCGAAATCCACGTTTCGGGAAATGGATTACTGGAGAACCTGCTACTCTCATTCAAAAAGGACAAATTCTCGAAGAGGAAATGAATCGAATGGGGTACTCACTAGATTCGCTTAAACAAGCATTAAGAGGCAAAGATATCTTCAACATAGAAGAAGTGGAATGTGCCATTTTAGAGATAAATGGTTCCCTCTCTGTATTAAAAAAACCTCAATATCAAAATATCACCAAGCAGGATATACCTATACTGCCCTCAACAGGAACTATACCGATAGAGCTGATCTATGATGGGAAGATCTTATACGAAAACTTATCTAAACACACCTACAATGAAGATTGGTTACTGGCTGAACTTAAAAAAAGAAGCCTGGCAGTTTATGACATCTCCTATGCTGTCGTAGGGACGAAAGGAAATTTGTCCATTGATTTATTTGTGGATCAATGAAAATCATCATTCTTTGCGGTTTCAACAATTGCCAATGAACTAATTGAACAAGCATCAAATAGGCCACGTCTGTTTTTTCAGAGTGGCCTACACTATTATTTGGCTTTCCTTATTCATCATTTAGTTCCCTTTTCCCCATAAGTATGTCTATTTTAAGCATCTAGCACGATACCAACTAGCTGCGGCTTCGACCTCCTGGGCAGTTAATTGATGGCCTCGATTTTCCCAGTGAAGCTCAACATCTGCATTCGCTTTTTCTAATAACGATTGCAATTCTTCCGATTCCTGTGGCGGGCAGATCGGATCATTTGTCCCGGCTGCAATAAAAACAGACTTACCTGATAAATCAGGAAGATCGAGGCCTCTTCTCGGCACCATTGGATGATGAAGAATCGCAGCCTTCAAAGAATGTTGATAATGGAATAATAAACTGGCTGCAATATTTGCTCCATTTGAGTAGCCTATTGCAACCATGTTACCTCTGTCAAAACCATACTTCTCTGCTGCTTCATCCAGAAACTCGTTTAATTCTTTTGTTCGGAAAATGAGGTCCTCTTCATCAAAGACTCCTTCAGCTATTCTCCTGAAAAATCGAGGCATGCCATTTTCAACTACGTTTCCGCGGATACTTATGAAATTTGCCTCATCATCGATTTTTCCGGCAAGAGGCAGCAGGTCTAACTCATTGCCGCCGGTACCATGAAGCAATAATAACGTTGGTTTTGATGGATCTCCTTTTTGAAAAATATGTTTCATCTTCATTTGTCCCCTTCCAACACACGAACCTCAACAGAAGGTAAGGTATCCTCTAATTCTTCACGTTTTGACTCAAACCATGATGGCAGCATCAATTTTTGCCCTAATTCGTTCATTGGTTCATCTACCGCAAAGCCTGGTGAATCTGTCGCAATTTCGAAAAGGATCCCACCTTTTTCGTGGAAATAAAGGGCTTTGAAGTAATTACGATCAAGAATCTCTGTTGGATAATATCCTTTTTCTTGTAAAATCGTTCTCCATTGGAGATGCTCTTCCTCATCCTTTGCCCGCCAAGCAATATGATGAACCGTTCCAGCTCCCATTAGACCACGAACAGAGGGCGTTAGCTTTATATCAATGATATTTCCGAGCGTTGCTTCTGATTTAAAACGTAGAAAGCCCTCTTCTTGCCCAAGGCACTCTAACCCTAAAATAGTTTCGAGAACATCGGCCGTTTGATTTGGCTTTGCAGAAATTAAGGTCGCTCCACCGAAGCCCTTAATGGCAGTGTCTGGCTGGATGTCACCAAAGCTCCAATGATTGACGGGACCTTCCTTTCGTTCGACCAGTTCAATTTCAAGACCGTCCGGATCTTGGAGGGCCAAGTATTTTTCTCCAAAACGTTCAAACGAGAAAAACTTTATCCCGAATTTTTTTAAACGCTTCTCCCAAAATCGCATGGAACCAACCGGGATGATATAGCTCGTCACTCCAACCTGTCCTGTACCAATGCGTCCTTTTGATTGTTTTGGCCATGGAAAGAATGTGATGACCGTTCCTGGCTGCCCCGAATCATTTCCGAAATAGAGATGATACACTTCTGGGCGGTCAAAATTGATCGTCTTTTTTACAAGTCTTAACCCAAGTACCCCTGCATAAAAATCAATATTTCTTTGAGCATCGTTTACCATTGCAGTAATATGATGAATACCTGCTGTTTTTTGCATGATTCCCTCTCCATTTCATCAATAGGATTTAATGGCACTCAATCAAGTCCTCTTACTTTAAGAGGAAGTAACATACGTTCGATCTGACTTCTTTGTTGTTCATACTGCTCAGGCAGCATCAATTTTTCTCCCATTGTCTCTACGGATTCATCATGTGCAAATCCTGGTAGATCTGTTGCAATTTCAAAAAGAATTTCCCCATGCTCTCTAAAGTAAATAGCGTTAAAATAATTTCGGTCCTTTACAGGAGTAACACCATATCCATTCGCTTTCACATGCTTTTTCCAATCTAGTTGATCTTGGTCATCAATCGCCCGCCAGGCAATGTGGTGTACAGTCCCGACACCCATTTCTCCGCGTCCCATAGAAGTTAATTTAAGATCAATCACATTTCCGATATCTGCAGTAGAACGATAACGAGCGAAATCTCCCTCTTTACCGGCAAATTCAAGTCCCATAACACTCTCTAGCAATTCAGCCGTTTTGTTAGGTTGGGTCGATAATAAAGTAGCTCCGCCAAAGCCTTTTACGGCAACATCCGGAGTAACACCTCCAAACGTCCATGTATTAGCTCCTCCTTCTTCTCTTTCAACAATTTCTAAATGTAGTCCATGTGGATCATCAAACTCTAAATATTGCTCTCCAAAACGCTCCATTTTAGTGTACGAAACATTAAATTTTTCAAGTCGTTTTTCCCAAAACTCCAATGCACCTTTAGGAACAACATAGGATGTAACCCCTACCTGGCCGCCGCCAATCATCCCTTGTTGAGCTCCCGGCCATGGAAAGAATGTAATGATCGTTCCAGGCTTTCCTCCTTCATTCCCGAAATAAAGGTGATAGGTTTCGGGATCATCAAAATTGACTGTTTGCTTGACTAATCGCAAACCTAGTACACCAGCATAAAAATCCACATTTTCTTGAGGATGGCCCACAATGGCCGTGATATGGTGAATACCCATTGTTTTTTTACTCATTTCGTACACTCCTTTGCATTTGAAATTCAGCCATTTATACAAATTTAATAACTTATTTTGTTCCTAATAGAGATATAAAAATTTCATGCATTTTAATTTTAACTCAATTATCTTCAATTCGAGATATCCTAGAATAAAAATGCATCTAAAGCATATTGACCAGGTCCAATTAGAGCAACACCAATAGCCACTGCAAGTATTGTTAAGTTATATTCATAACCATTTGAAGTAGACCATAACCCGTTTGGACCATGTACTTTAACGATAGCCATTACCATTGTTCCAGCAATCAGAATGCCTGCAAGTGGAGTTACGAAACCTAAAGCAAACAATAGCCCACCAATAAGTTCCGCTAATCCTGCGAAAAGAGCCAGCGTTACTCCTGGTTTCATTCCGATGGATTCGAACCAGCCACCCGTTCCTTTTAATCCATAACCACCGAACCAACCAAACAATTTTTGAGCACCGTGACCTACGAATAGTAAACCAATCACCAACCGAATCATTAATAAACCAATATTTGTCATCTTAATTCCTCCTCGTAAATTATCTCGAATTCGAGATATTAGTTAAAAAAATAGGTTGCTTAGTTGCCTGTATAAATGTAGTATATTCATCTCCTTCGTATAATGCTTTTCCTTTTTAAAAAATCTTGAATTTAAATATCTTTAATTCGAGATAATAATAATACATATCATTTTGTTTGTCAATTATTTATTTTAGTTTTTTCCTTCCCTTACCCACTTTTTAAACTTTCACAGGATTGTACCTTTTCTTTTAATAAAAGATATACATTTATTTATATAATGGGATTAGTGTACAATTAGGACTATTGTCATAATAACCAAAAGAGGAGTATACATAAATGGAGTTTGTAGAATTAGCAAAACTTAGACGCTCAGCGATCAATTTTCAATCAGATGTGAAAATTTCTGAATCTGAATTACAAGAGATATTTGAAATTGTTAAAACCCACCCATCCTCCTATAACATTCAATCCACGCATTATTATGTTGTGACATCGGAGGAAAAGAAGGCATTGGTCAAAGAAGCTTCATTTGGACAGCATAAAACCCTTACGGCTTCCGCAACCATCATCGTATGTGGTGATACAGAGGGCTATAAGGAAGCTCCACGATTATACGAAGGAATGAAACTACTTGGAATACTAGACGAGTGTGCATATAATGAAACGATTGAAGCGATAAATAACCTATATAGTGACGATCTCACATTAAGAGAAGAGGATAATATCCGAAATGCCTGTCTTTCTGCTATGCTCTTTATGCTAGCCGCAAAGGATAAGGGCTGGGATACTTGCCCGATGCATGTAAAAAATGTTCCCATCATCAAAGAGATTTATCATATTCCAGAGAACCACCAGCCTGTATTAATGATTCCAATCGGCAAATCCGTCAAAGAGAAAATAAGACCAAGAGGATATAGAAAACCAGTTGGTGAGTTTGTTCATTTTGTAGATTAGTTACTTTGGGTAGAGTCCAACTTTAATTTTAAATCTATTAAAATGCTAAAATTGAATCTCGATAATAAAAAAGGAGAAAGTCTAAAATATAGACCTTTCTCCTTTTTCTATAAAACGATCATATTAGATACTGTTCATTAAGCCTTAACAGCTGATAAATTCTTTGCAGCAGCTGCTACTTTTTCTAACCCTTCAGCAATAATACGTTGAGCTTGATCTGGCATAGCATTATGACCTTCAATAATCACTTCATCAATGATTTCCATTCCGAATACTCCACCAAATACATTTTTCATATAGGTAGCTGCCATTTCCATTGGTGCTGCTTCAGGTGTGGAGTAGCTGCCTCCGCGTGCGCTTAGAATAACCGCTTTTTTATCTGTCATTAATTGGACAGCTTGGCCATTTTCGTCATATTTGAAGGCATACCCTGCTTCGTACACATAGTCAACAAATGTTTGTAACTTCGCAGGAATTGTTAGGTTCCATAATGGGAAAGCAAACACTACGACATCTGCTGCTGATAAAGCATCCTTCGCCTTTTGTTTAGCGGCTACAATACGTTGTTCAAGATCTGTTAATTCTTCACCAGCGCTCATTTTACCAAACGCATTAAATAAATCTTGGCCAAAGTATGGCATATCTTCAGCAAAAACATCAAACGTTGTAACGTTAACGCCCTCTAGATTTTCCATAAACGTTTCATACATTTTGCTTGATACAGCCTCTGATGCTGGACGGTTATTTGCTTTTACAACTAGTACATTCATTATAGTAAAATCTCCTTTTTATCTCGAATTGTGTTATGTTTATTTTATTTATCTTGAATTAAGAATATATTAAACTGAGATATTTGTCAACCAATAATTTAATAGAGCCACGGGGACGGGTCCCTCGGTCCGGATCTTGAATCAGCATACTTGCCGGAGCCACGGTACACGTCCCCTTGGCTCGTTTTTACTTACTACTTATTCTGCTTCACCAACAACGGTAAAGCGCTCATTGATATGCTGCGGATTTTCAATTTCGTCCACTACTGCAATCGCATAGTCTGCATAGCTAATATAGCTTTCGCCTTTTGAATTAACCAAAAGATTGTCTTTTCCAGACTGATATGAACCCGTTCTTTTTCCCTCCGCATCAAACACCGCAGAAGGGCTAATAAATGTCCAAGTAATATTCGTGGTTTCCTGTAATTCTTTTAAGTTACGTCCTTGGCCTGTAGCAGTCGGAATAACGATCTCTGGAAAATCAGGTGTTTCCATTACCGTAACGGTTTTGCTTTCGTCCACATAAAGGCTGCCAGCTCCACCTACAACAATGGCTCTTGTATTGGTTCCTTTTAGTGCCTCAATTAATGCGTGTCCGGCATCAACATGTGCTTGCTCTTCACCAAGTGGCGCACCGAAAGCGTTAACCACTACATCAAACGGTTTCACATCATCCGATGTAAGGTCAAATATATTTTTCTCCATTACAGCAACGCTTTTATCATCAAGCTTTGAAGCATCTCTTACAATAGCTGTCACTTCATGTCCACGACTTACTGCTTCTTTTAAAATAAGACTTCCTGCTTTACCACTTGCGCCAATAATTGCAATCTTCATTTTTAAATCCCCCTATGAATGTAATTTGTAACTAACTTGATTACCTGTAATCATAATAGTTACACTTAAGACATTTGTCAACACCTTTAATATTCTGCCCATTTCGTTAGAAAGTATAGTAGTAAGTATACTTGTAATTAGATAAATTACAGGCGTATGATGGTGATACATTTAGTTATGAAAGGTGATTATTATGTCCATTAGCAGCAGATGTTCTGTAGGCATTCATATATTAGCTCTAATTGAATTAAATAAAAATGGAACCAGTACTTCAGAGTATATTGCAGGAAGTGTAAATACAAACCCTGCAGTCATACGAAAAATTATGGGGATGCTCAAACATGCAGGATTAGTAAACGTTCGACCTGGCGTTGCTGGAGCAGAGCTCGCAAGGGAATTATCTGAAATAACACTATTTGATGTTTATAAAGCAGTGAATGTTGTACAGGAAAAAGAGCTATTTACGGTTCATGATCATCCCAATCCTGAATGTCCTGTAGGCAGAAACATCCAGCATACCATTGAACCATTATTCACAGCAGCCCAATTGGCCATGGAGAAGGTTTTAAACAGTGTTACTTTAGAGGATGTTGTGAAGGATATTGCTGCAAAAGAGAATACCTGTTAAAAGAGCCACGGAACCCGCGGCTCTTTTTTTTGGATCAGCCTTTTTATGAACCACGGTACCCGTACCCGTGATCTACCAGTGTTCTATTCCTCCATAAAAAGACGTGCGTAGTATTCCGTTTCTTCATCTAATTTGTTGTCTTTTCTCAAGTTTTCTATAGCATCTTTTCGGTCATCTGCAATCACTTGAAAACTTCCTGATAGATTTGGTGTTTTTCCTTTGTTTTTATCCATCTATTCACTCCTATATTTCGTCTTATTTATAGTAGTGTTAACATTCGCGTTTAAATATGCGTTTAAATTAAAACATTATTCGAAGAAAGCCGCGGGGACGGGTCACGCGGTTCTTTCTGTAGATAAGCCTTTTTAAGAACCACGGTACCCGTCCACATAGCCCGTCTCACTGGATGTCTATTCACTTGGTCTGAAAAATAAACGGAAAAATTCTGCTTAAATCAGGAAATACACCTATTTCCTTAAAAATAAAGGAGGTTTTTCCGTTTATATGATCCAAATCCTTGGATTTTGACTTATTTAGGGCAGCTAATCGGAAATTCTCCGCTTATATCTGCTTTTTTTGCCCTCCGTTTTGCATTAGCCGGAATTGCTCCGCCTACACGAGAATCAACAATTAAAAACACCATTCAATATCCTGCGGTCTGCCAAAATAAGCTTCAATCTGTCTTCCGATACGTGCACAGCATAAGCATGTTCCTCGCCGAACTGGGAGAGATAGTGGACCTCAATTCCCTCATCGCCCACGAGAACTATTATGGCTCTGGCCAACGAACCTATCCCCGTGAACGGAACTCCTGCTTCACTTATATTTTTCTTAATAACTGTAAAAGCTATAAATACTGAAGGGATGAAAAAATCGATTGATAATAGGATTCAAATCCTTTTATTTTCTTCTTGGGCATCTTTTATTTCATTCCTAAACGAACAGTTCATAGTAAACTTATAAACAAATCGGCGGTGTTTCCTTGGACATTTTTCGCAAAACCAAAACCAACAGTTTAACTGCTGCTGAATTGTCCGCTCTTTGGCTTCAATATATGGGCGATAGTATGGCAGTATGTGTCTACAAATATTTTCTAAGTATTGTTGAAAGCAAAGACATTAAGCCTATTTTAGAATCCTCCTTACAGTTAGCGGAAAGCCATCTAGAAAAAATTACGGAATTTTTAAAAAGTGCCAATTACCAAATCCCAATAGGATTTACGGAGAATGATGTGAATGTTCATGCACCACGCCTATTTTCCGATCAATTTTTACTTTTTTACTCCTATATTATGACTATACACGGGTTAACCGCTTATAGTTTAGCTATCGCAAACACAGAGCGGGAAGACATTCAAAATTATTTTTTTGAATGTACGGTATCATCTAGGGAATTGTTTGCAAAAGTACTACAATTGGCTAAAAATCAGCCTAAATATACTAGTGTCCCCTCCATTCCTTCACCACATGGGGCGGAGTTTGTGGAATCACCAGGATTCATTTCAAATTTAATTGGGGACAAAAGACCACTATATAGTTCGGAAATCAGCACTTTGTTCTTTAATTCAACGAAAACCGGATTTATCAGCTCGTTAAGTTTAGCTTTTAGTCAGGTAGCCGTTCGTGAAGACGTTCGTAATTTTATGTTAAAAAATTTTAAATTAGCCGGGAAAGATGCTGACAGCTTTGATGCAATTTTACAACAGGATGATTTGCCAATCCCTGAAAAATGGGATGATGAGATTACCGATTCTACTGTAAGCCCGTTTTCTGACAAATTGATCATGTTTCATGCAGGATTTTTAGTAAATGCGGCTCTTACTTACTACGGTGCATCATTAGGCTCAAACTTCCGATCGGATATACTGCTCAACTATTCTAAAGTATTTACCCACGCTATGGAGGCTGGTGCTATATCTTACAACATTATGGTTAAACACGGATGGTTTGAAAAACAACCAGATTCCGATTAAAAAAACTCTGGCGCATGGATACAAACAAATGTGACGGCAAATGGTGTGTTGTATGATGGTACATGGAATATCGAGAAATTAGAGGGGATAAATCAATAAAAACTCAGATGTTTGAAGAGCATAACTATGCTCTTTTTTGTTGCTTTCTAGCAATACCCTCACCAAAGGTCAACAAAAATAAAAACGTGAATCCGTATATGAATTCACGCTTTTTCATGAATAAAGCTTTTACCAATGTAATCCACCTACTAACCATGGGCGATGTTGATATGGACCAATAGGAATTTGGATGAGAGCCGTTTTCCCTTGAGTATCCAACCGATACAGGTGATCACATAATGTCACATCATATCCGAGGAGTGGGTGGCCTCCTAATCCTAACGCTGATGCAATGATGAGTAATCGTTGCACGAGCATGCCTGCCTCCATCTGCTGGATACGATATCCTCTATATCCGAAGGCATCTTTATCGTAATTCTTCTCGCCTGTAACATGAAAGCAGAGTGGGACTTGGAGCAAATTAACATTATCCATTGACATCCCGGATTGGAGCAGGAGTCGGTGATCCCCGGGTTGGATCCTTCTTAGTGCATGAGCATGACGTTCATAGTGATAGGCACCATTAGGGATCCCTTCAACATTATAGATACAAACACTTAGAGTGACTTGTTGCTCATGGTTATGATGCACAGCTTCCAAATCATTTCGATACGAAAAGGAGTCCGTCGCCTCCTGCAGGAGATATGCTACTTGCTGTTGACTGACTTTCCCCAACACGAAATCAAGACTAGGAGAAAATCGATTTCGACAGGCAGCAGCCAAATCATATGACATCCACTCTGTTTCTGGAAGCGCAACCCGTTGACCTTCAGCGTTCACCTTTCGCTTTTCCTTGACTAAGCTAAACGAAGATGGAGAATGTTGCATGGCAGCTTGATTTAATAGGGTTAACATGGGAAATTCTTTTACCTTCTTTGAGCGGACATAGTGATCAGGCTGAATCGCTTGTAATTCCCGGATCAGCTCTTCTGAGGATCCTATTCTTTCCCTTTCACTCCCATGTGCTGACCAAATGGTGGGTTCTACCGATAACGGGATGACTGCATACACGCTTTCCTCTTTTTCCGATATCCCTAGCAAATGATTGACGGCCTGATCAAGATATTGAAAGTACACCCCTGATTCCCAGCTAAACCGTTTCGATACTTCCAATAGCTGCCCCAGCAATACGCCCGCATCCAACCCCTGAAGCCTGTAGGCAAAGTTATTATATTTGAAAAAATTTTTCCAAAACATCGTCGACACAAAAACAGTACCAAAACAAGAGGATATGTCACAGCGATGACCAAGAGCCCGGGCGATATATGAATCGAAATTGCCTTCTCGCAGCAAGATCAAGCGGTGGTGTGCCACATCGTAATGGTACAGCCCAGGGGACAAATCATCCAATTTCAAATATACATATAATTCGTTTGGATACAACCCGCCTCCCGAAGGAGCAAATCTTCTGAACGATTGCATCATGTCTGCGTTGTTCTCTCCAGAACCCGCTAAAAAAACAGTTTGACTAAATTGAGTCAGCCCGTAGACATACCATAGAAAATGACTGATATTACGAAGATCAGGCTTTGAGCAATCTGTAGAACCTTCAAGTGTCAACGGTATGTTTAGAGGTAATGGTACGAAAGGCAAATCGCGGTATAGTTTATAGGCAAGTGGACCATCCTCCCAATCCACTTCCCAATTCGGGATGCTTGCCTTCTCAATATCGAAATGTAAATAGTGCAGAAACTCATCTAGATTCATATCGATCGCCTCCTGGTGGCTGCCTATGGAAACGGATGCGGATAAGGATTAAGCTGCTCGGTCGTCAGCGGTTCCGTTGTATAGCCCAATAGCTTCGGGACCTTTAGCACCCGCTCAAGTCCGGTTATTCGTGTAAGATGCTGTCCGAACGTCATCGGAAGCATTCCAGGAATCAGCACTTTCACACAATATAGTCCGTTTCGAATCGTTTCCGGTGTCGACTGGTCCACCACAATCACATCGAGGTTTAAGCGGCGAAATTCTTGAAGAAGTTCCAATAGATCATCAGTAAGATCTACATGTTTACGTCTAGAACCATATTCCTCATCAAACGTTCTTAATGGGCGATTATCCTCTAGCAAAAACTTTAGTCGCTCTTCGGCCTCCGGTAATCCATACAGCATCCCATGATCATCCATCTGTCTCACCAAGGTTGAGTCATGTAACATCCGTACATACTTCGACTTGTTCTTCTCCAATTTCTCATCCAATGACAGCATCATCCCGGCTAACTCATGAACCGCAGTTTTTACAGCCCTCACTGGGTCTAAATGAGCTCCGGCCGCACAAATCAGATTCAAACCTGTTTGCTTTCTATTTTTCGCGATGGCTAAAATACTGGGGACTCCGTTCTCCATGGTCGAGTTATATACATGTAAATCATATCCTCCAACCGTTTTCATCCGGTCAATCATTAACAGAAGCTCTTGATCTGCCGTGGCGTATGGATCAAGACGTGGCAAAGGAAGCTGCGCGTACCAAGTCATCAAGAACGAATCACGCTCCACCACTTCCAAAATCCCATAGAAAATTGCTTCTTCTAAACTACCTCCTAACGCACATCCATTGGAAGTCTCATAGACGAACCCTCGCGATTCGCAGCCCAAACTGTAATAGGCCAGCAGCTCGGGGACGAGGATCGGCCGCTCCTGTAAAAATGAATATCCCCATACCCAATTGATGGGGCGATTGGGATCAAATTCTTCAAATGGAAAATCAGGTCTTTGATACTGTTCCTTTTTGTGCACACCCACTTTAATCGGATGGAGTGCCTGATTTTTCAACCGATTATAACTATCATGAACCACGGTCCGTTTACCACGGGGCTGAAGTCCGCAGTATCGCTCCAATCCTTCCAATATCGCCGTTAACTCACTTACCGCAAAGGAGTTGGTCCGGCCCGCTGTTCCCTCATCTCCCTCGAACAAAGGCAAATTAACACTTACATCCGCAAATGTATGAACAAGGTTGACGATTTTATCATTTAAAAGCCCTGTACGTGGATCGAGATAGTCCTTCACTAAAACAGGACTCAGACTATCTAACGAACGGGTGCGGAAATCATCTCGGTTAACCTTTGGAGTTTTTCTCAATAAAATACTTGCCAGTTCGGGTGAATCGTCTGGTATGGAACTGCAAACGGAACACAAAGGATCAGGCAGGAACTTATGCCATGAACTATTCAAGGTTTTCAGATTGAGAAAACAGACTTTTCCTGCGGAGGCCGCCTCTTCTCCTAGCAGGATTTTTTTTACCTCTGCTCCGATTATGTGCGCCAACTGTTGGAGTCCCGTGCGTGATGCCCAAGCTTCCTGGTGCATTCCCCCATTTGACTCCAACCGCCTCTGCATCTCCCTCATGTCTCTACGGTCATTCCCTGTCAAAAGACGTCTTGTCTCCACACATTGAGTACAGCCCGGGGTACCAGGCCGAACCAGGGGACCTATGATTCCTTCTCCAAAAGACACAAAACCGCGCATCCATGGAGTGTTGATACGACGAAACACCTGTTCTGCCTGTTGATAAACCGAGGGATTCCAGACATCGTGCAGTACCAATGCTAAATCGATGGTGGCTGGGAGGATGCTTTCGAAATTAGATTGACGAACCACTAGGTATTGTGAGGACATTTCTTCACATATCAAGTCTGACAAGATTCCTTCTCCGACCACTAACACAACAGCACTCACTTGAATCCCTCCTCTTGAACCAATACCCCAAATACCCCTGCCAATTCCTGTTTTAGAAAAGGTTCCACATCCAGTTCATACACCTGAAGCTGCTTTCCGTTCTGTTCAAGGACTGCAATTGCCTCCTGAAGGTCCTCGGACTGAATCCTGTCTTCACACGCTGGGATTTCTATGCTTTGTGGTTCTTTTTCATCCAAAAATAATGAGGGAACTTCCAATGGCCGCGATGTTTTCGATTCTCCATGGTTTTGGCCCTTTGCAATAGCCTGCAGCAGCGCGTTTCGCAGTGCCAAGGTTTTATTCATATCTACACTGCCATACCATCCATCTTTCGTGCCCACCCACACAACTGGAAATCCCGACACATGCTTCCCTAAGGCAATAGTCGGTACACCTTGCATGGTTGTTAGAGACTGCAAATAAAAACGGCAGCGTTGGTCCTCTACCTTCCTCAACTTCACGATAGAAACGGAATAACTCGGCTCTCGGCTTTGTCTGATTAACTCCTCTTCCAAACATTTTTGCAGCCCCCGGCCAACCCCTTCCGCAAACATACTACCTGCAGCTACTTTCACATGTGACGGCAGTTCAAGGATGTCGGCCATTCTTGAGACGTACATTTCTATCCCAGTCAGCCCTGCTTCTATTCGCGCTTCCTGATGTGTTAGTGCTGAACATACTCTCTCCTGCAATAGGTCTGCAGGGCCTTCTGCTAATGGATTGACTGCTTGAACGGAGCACTGCGATAATGGTAACTGCTTTAAATCCCCTTCCTCCCATTTATGAAAAATCCCTGATACCTTGGATGTCAGCTGATCAAAGTGAATTAGTAATGGACTCGGATCACGTTTCTCTGTTCTCTGTTCCAGTCTTACGTCGATATCCTCTACTAATCTAAAAGAAAGATGTCCAGTTACTAGGGGATGTGGAATGAACGGATGCCAGCTGCCTTCAAGTGTTTCTAAATCTAGGAGAAAGAATCGTTCTTTCTGTTCCTTTTCAGACACACCTGTCACATGCTTAAACATCTCAAATACGATCACATTGGCAAGCATAGATCCTGCCGTCGGAGAATAGCCGGAAAATGACTGGTCCTTGTTGAGGGCTGTTTGGTGAAGACGGTGCCATGCGGACTCCCAACACCCCTCTGTATTTGGATGCACAATCGGGCCAGCTAACCCTACCTGTTCCAAGGAAATAGCAGGGAGAAACACCTTCCTCTCATCCCTGCAAACCTTATGTAGAAGTCGAAGTTCCTCTACATCAGTTTTTTCTGAAACATACAAAATGTAATCAAACGGTTTCATTACATCCTGCCAATCTCTTTCCTTGTTTTGTGCAAGCTCCTCTATCACCACTTCATCGTCAGATTTACGAGCGTGAGCCACAAGTTCGTTCAACCGTCGTCTATCACTCTGATTATTATCCATTATCAGGATTTTGAACGTTGGATGACCGGAAGTCAGTAACGAAGAAATCAACGAAATAAAAAATGGCCCGGATCCTACCGCCAACACCTTCGACTGTCGATAGCATTTAAAACGGAACGCTCCTGAATCTATTAAGTTATCGACAAATTCGATTTGAGAAGCATGTTTTTTAAGGACCTGTTCCGTCAATTGATGCGGACGGTCTTGGCTTACATCGCGTGCAAATCCGTTGTTCACCAGCGTTTCTGCAATTTCAAACACTCTGTCCCGGTATGGACCTGATAGTCCGGTTGTCAAATACTCCAAAGTGTGCTGGCCATTAAACATCGGCATTAACTTTTCAACCCACTTATCGATCATACTGCCTTCCATTCGAAAGGAGCTTACATTGTTCCGAAAAAACACACCGCTGTTTGGATATGGGAGAAAAAACGTGTCCCTTTTGACTTTCAGACGCGCAGAAGGGGTTAATTTTGTCACTTTTGTTCCTCCTTAGGTCCACATCATTCATTATCATCACTATTATCCTATGTACGTCAATTTGTCCCTTATGTTCATACTTAAAGTGAAGAGCACCTGCAACCATGCAAGGGCTCTTCTCTATAAGCAACTGATTTTCTTTTATAGAGCGAAAATTACCATCCTCCGCAGCGATGTCCTCCACCACAACGATGTCCGCCTCCGCAATGATGTCCGCCGCAACGAAATCCTCCACAATGAAAACAGTTAGAACAATGAAAACAGTTAAAACAGTTAAAGCAATTAAAACAGCTGCTAAAGCAACTAGAACAACGGCCAAAACCGCCCACACCTAGGAATATACGGTCTTGATCACCATAGAGTTGGTTTGGATCGTATTGCACTGGTTGAGAAGCTTGGTAATCACCGAGATTTAACGCTTGAAGTTCATTTTGAAAATCGTACATTTATTTAACCTCCTACATACTTTATCCAAGGGCAGATTCAATTTCAAAAAGCGAGGTATGACAAATGCACCTTCAATATAGGTGAATATAATCATTTCGAATCCTCCTCAACAAAATATGTACTATGGATGGTTACTGCTACTGATATTAAAGCCTATTTTGCTGAATTTCAGAAACTCTTGAATTGCTAAAAGGGGTGCCTCCGAAGAGGACAATCTCTTTTAAAAGTGTGATTATGCTATAAATCTCACATTAAAAAGGTACCAAGGAAAGAACCTCTTCTACCCGCATCGGGTAGTCGTTGCCAACAAACCCCATGCCCCTGAGAATGCTCATCACACCGGTATTTATTGATAATAGATAGCACCATAAAATGGGACTCATTTACTTAAGAAAGGCTTTCTCCTTAATTAAAGAATTTAGATTAGCTTTGTCCACACTTTCCGATCACTCCCTACATTTAATAGAAATTGGAGGTGATATATGTATGCGAATGGAGGACATTATTGCAATTGGGGCAAATTGTATCGTTCGAATTAGAAATCGCTTTTTTCTTTTAGTAGAAATCGAAGTTGAAGCAGGTAATGTTGAGATCGAGGAGTTCGTGTTTATTCGAATTTCGCAACGTGAGGCTAGGACATTGCTGAATGCAGGAATAGAACTGTGTGAAATTAGAAGTAGTTTTCCGAGATCTAATGACGTAGAAGTAGAGTTTATTTGTATTTTGATTGTAGGCGTAGATGCATTTGCCGTGTTCGATGTGGAAGAAGGCGACACAGACGAAGCAGTGCTCGTGAGAATCACATTAGCTGAGGCACGTCGTTTTATCGCTAGGGGAGCAAGGGAATGTACAGTCATTAATAGATAGTAATAAGATTTTAATAAAGATATCCATGTGGGCCCTTTTAATGAATGGCCCTCTTTTGTTTAAGGAGAGTTAACCTTTACGAAACTTTTTCAAAACCTTTTGACGATAGAATCCATTCGAACGAAAGTGTATCACCCATTCTCTACCTTCTTGATTTGTTTGCTACCGTTACAAAAGGATATATTCCCTTTTGTCGAACTATGCATTAAATTCGTATGGATTGTGTGCAACATATCCAAAAAATTGGCTTTTTTCCACATGGTACGCCCTGTCTATTTAAACATTATCTAATATAATGTACTATCCTTTAAAAGAGAGGTGACAAATTATGACAATGGCACATCATCCACCGCACCCGCATCATCCACCGCATCCGCATCATCCGCCGCATCCGCATCATCCACCGCATCCACATCATCCGCCGCACCCGCATCATCCGCCGCACCCGCATCATCCGCCGCATCCGCATCATACACCGCATCCACATCATCTGCATCATCCGCCGCATCCGCATCATACACCGCATCCGCATCATACACCGCACCCGCATCATACACCGCATCCACATCATACAACGCACCCGCATCATCCGCCGCATCCACCGCATCCGCATCATCCACCGCATCCGCATCATCCACCGCATCCGCATCATCCACCGCATCCGCACCATACACCGCATCCGAAAAAATACTAATATAAGTTAAAAGGGGATCAGCCGGATTTCAATGAAGAAACTTTCCAACCGTGATGTCGATCACGGTTTCTTTATCAAGTACTCCCTAAATATCCTCGTTTATCTACCACATACTGCACAGTTTATAGTTAATTAGTGTCACTTTTCTACCGATAATTTGGGCTTTTTTAGAGTATTATTTTGCAATTCCAATACTAAAAACCCAGCTACCTATCCATGTTTAGCTGGGTTTCTTAATTATTAATTGTTCTACAATAGCTCACTACAATAAAGTTGCTAAAATAATCGTTCAGACAATTACTGCTGCGCTATCTGAATAAGGTTGCCGCATGTATCGTCGAAGACAGCTATAGTGACTTCGCCCATTGTTGTTGGCTCCATCACAAACTTTACATCTTTTTCCATTAATCGTTTGTATTCTGCGTGAATATCCTCTACCCCAAACATAGTTACCGGGATGCCTTCGGCAAATAGCTTCTCTTGATACTCTTTCGCGGCTGGATGCGCATTCGGTTCAAGTAGAAGCTCAGTACCTTTTTGTTCCTCGGGAGAAACAAGCGTGATCCATCTGTATTCACCTGAAGGAACGTCATGCTTTTTCACAAAGCCCAATGTTTGTGTATAAAACTCTAGTGCCTTGTCTTGGTCTTGTACGAATATACTGGTAACAATAATTTTCATCATGTATAGCCTCCTTTAATATTTACCACGTTGATACTCTGCAACAAAATGGTCAAACAAAACCCCCTACATTACCGAGAAGTTATATTACTCTATCCATCCCTCCAGCAAATCTTTCAGTGGTTCGTTGTTAAAAATAATGACTCGATATTTTCCCTTTCGCTCTGATTTTACAAGCCCTGCATCCTCGAGTACTGCAATATGTTTAGCAATTGCTTGTCGCGAAATAGACAGGTTGTGCTTCATTATCAGTCGCACCGTAAGTTCATACAACGTCTGCTCGTTGCGATCAGAAAGCTCGTCTAATATGAGTCGCCGTGTCGAGTCGGCAAGTGCCTTGAAAATAGCGTCTTTGTCTCCATTCATACATCGAGTATACGCAACCGTATAGTTGCTTGTCAACCATAGGCAACTCTACGGTTGCACGAAAAGAAGGGTTATTACGACTGCATTGAGTAAATAATAAGCCTATACAACATATTGAGGAGGACATTATGCAACAAGAAAATCAAACTCAAGAGAATTTAGGCTCTATCATGAAACCAGGATTTGCTGGAACAGATCCACAAAAAGTAAAACAGGAAATTCAAAAAGATGTAAGTGAAGGACAAGGTGCTATGACTTCCCGAGAGGCAGGAAGCCTGCGCGATTAAAAACCACTCTTTAGGTGGTTTTTTATTTTTCTACTACAAACAGTGGAGTTTCTTATCAATTATTTCATCCATCAAAAATCAATTAGATTGTATAAAGGAGGAAAATGAATGTTATTTAAAACCTCAGTACAAAAGCAACAGATGGAATTAGTAGAGGCTAGTAGAATGATGCTTAAGAAGATGCAAATGAATGACTATTCTGCTTTACTTGATCTACAATCATATGATTCTCCGGAAACAAAGGAAATTGTGCAAAACGTGAACCAAGCCCTTTTACGCTACCGGAGCTTGACGAATTTTCCATTTTCGGTAGCCTATCACCCTTTTACGCTACCGGAGCTTGACGAATTTTCCATTTTCGGTAGCCTATCACCCTTTTACGTTACCGGAGCTTGACGAATTTTCCATTTTCGGTAGCCTATCACCCTTTTACGCTACCGGAGCTTGACGAATTTTCTGTTTTAGGTAGCGCATAACTCTTATCACAATGGTTTTCGGACAGCGCCAGAGGATTTCGTACAATACCTGTCTAAATTGACTAACAAAGTAACTTTTTCAGCAGCTTCATTTTCTTTAAGAAAGAACCGGCAGAGCTGTTCCATTTTTTCTCTAGCAGGATACACCATTATCCGATTCAGCACTAAAGAATCCAATCATACCTTCTCTTAATTTCACCATGTTATACCAACTTACACCACCATGTGTTGATTCAGACAGGCCGTGGTTAACAAAGCCAAATTTTTCATAGAAAATAACTAATTCCTGTTTACAGGTTAACGTGATTCCTTCTCGTTCGTTCTCGATGACACCCTTTTCCATTTTCTTCAGTAAAAGCTTGGCAATTCCTTGAGACCTAGCTTGTTTGGACACCGCTAACCCTAGCACACTCTGATATCCGCCTCTCCGCTGATTCTCTCGAATTTCCTTAAAAAGATCATCGGTTATGTATGGCTGATTGATAACAGGACCATTTATATACCCAAGGATCACCCCTTCCTTTTCAGCGAGAATAAAAGTGTCAGCAATCAATCTAATCCGCTCCACAAATGCATCTTTTGTGGCAGCTTCTTCTCTTGCGAAGCCCTCATTTTCTATCAATAACAGCTGCTCTAAATCTGCAGCTTGTACATTTCTTATCGTAATCATTTTGTCTATCACTCCTATCTTAACCAGCTGTTGCCTTACAACCCTTTGATTGATTCGATGCGGAACTTTTTAGTAATCATCTTTTTAAAATATATTCATTTATTATATGTTTTTCTAGTTACCGTAACGACAAATAATAATAATGGAACTACAGTTTGCAATGGCCAATGAAGATAGATTGGGACCCAGTTTAACCCAGTGTAAATGTGCTCTATATAATTACTTGTCATATATATCGAACTAAACAATACAGCTGCTCCAAGCAACACAATACTGATAACCTTATAGTTTGTCTTACTAATACCGAAAATATTAATCATACCTGAAACACCTGCATAAAAAAAGACCGTAATTTTTATATAAACACCAAAAATCAAGGTAAAGACAACAATGATGTCTAGGCGTTGAATAAAGTCTCCAATATTTACTAACGAAATCGTCTCAAGCAAGGGGAATTGTGCTTGAGAGACACCTTGGAATCCTAGAACGGCAATTTCAACTAGGATCGTTAAACTTAATACTAATCCACTTGAAAACATGGAAAAAACCCCAATTTTTTTCGATAAATTCGGTTGGCTTAAATATGGAAGGACCATGGTAAATGCAATCATTTCACCAAATGGAAAGGTATATGTCTGTTTAATAGCGGTTAGCAAAACAGGTTCAAATCCATGTTCCAACATAGGGAATATCCGTTCCAATTTAATCAAACCGGAAAAGAGTGTGACACTTAATCCCATCATTCCTAATAAAATCATGATGAAAAACGCAGTTTCACTTGTTCTTCCTATCACTTCAATCCCTTTGAACACTCCATAAGCAATTAACAGCATCATGAGTCCATTCACAACAACAATGGGTGTTTCTGTTAAAGTAGAGGTAATCAATAATGCTCCAAAATCCCTAAGCACCCTTGCCGCAATATAAAGAAAATATAAAACGTAAATAAGTGCTAATGGCAGACCTATAAATTTACCAAGTATTTTTGTTATATAGCTGGTTAAAGGAATGTCGGGAAATTGGCGAAAAAGATAATGATAAACCAGAAATAATGGAATTCCTCCTGTCATCCCAATTAGAATAGCTAACCAAGCATCTTGTTTGGCCGGAATCCCTAATCCTACTACTATGGCACTCCCTAATTCAAAAAGAAACATTAAACTGAATAATTGTGCAGGACTTATCTTTTCTGTATTAATCGGAATCTACCTACCTCGAGGTTTTGTATTTTTTAAGAAAATCCCTTTAATCAGATCGACAGTTAAAAGAATCAAGGGAAATAACAGTCCAAAAATAAGCATAAACGGAGTCCATGGTTTCATCATAAACAAATTGAAAAAGACAATATTCGGAAACATAATTAAAGATAATGAAACAGTAATCATCCCAATAGGCAACGTTAAAAATTGATAATTCTTCAAACTGAAGGTTTGAGCCAAGCTTGCTACTAAGGCATAAAAGCTAATGGTAATTTTCGCAAAAGCGGTCAGGAATATTATTCCTCCTGAGAAAATTTCAATTCTTTTAATAAAATGACCGATATCAATTCTCTGGGCAAGATCATATGTTGGGTAATAAAATACTGATGTTAATCCAGAGCCAAGAACTAAAATTGATAGCAATGTCACTAAAAGCAAAATGATCCCACCTATTAAAATGGCGATTACCAAAGACTTTCTCACCATTTTAGGATGATTAACATTGGGAGCTATCATCAAAAAAATAACCACATCTAAATAAGGAACGCCAAGTAATCGAATTGTTCCTCGAAGTACTGGGTTTACTCCATGTTCAAGGACAGGTAAAACGTTTTCAAGTTTAATTTGTGGGATAAGGCATAACATTAGAACGATAAAGAACAAAATAACATATGGAAAAAGCATTTCAAATGTTCGTGCAAACGTCTCGAGACCTAACCGCACGGCAAAAATGATGATCATAATAAAAGTAATTTGAATGGCAATAAAGGGTGTCTCAGTTAGGACGTGGGTTGTTATAAAATCTCCGACTATATGCAGCAGACCTGCTGTTAAAATTAAAAAGTATACACAATAGAGGAAAGATAGACTCCATCCTAGCCATTTCCCTAAAATCCTTTGACTATATTCAATAATGGTCATGTTCTTATATCTTTCAGCAAGCGTACTATATAGCCATGCTAATAGTAACGCGATTCCGATTCCAAATAAAATGGAAAGCCAAGCATCCTGTTTAGCTTGTGAGACAATCAGGGACGGTGTAATCAAATTAGCAGTTCCTAAAATAAACATGATAATTAAAATAATAAATTGTGTATAGGATATTTTCTCTTTTTCCACCAAAAAGAAAAGGCCTCCTTTTACAATAAATAATGATCAATCCAATTACTTATTGGTGTAAATACCATCGATATCCAATAGATCGGATTAGGTATAGAAACTCTATAGACTTGAAAAACACTAAGGGTTACGCCCATTAGTAGTAATACGCTAAATATAATGCTCTCTTTAACTAATCTTTCGCTTACTAATCGTGGCATTTCAAATAGCAGGATGAACATTGTAACCGATAGGATTCCTACCCATGCTAGCACCATTCATCATTCCTCCTTTTCAAGAAAGGATTGGTTTACAACTCCAGTTCGTCTGATTTTGTATTCCACATGAACCGAAACATCCAGATTCTTAAATTCATTATCCCAATCCTTTTTTAACGAATTCCATGCCTCCGGATCAGCACGATGAATGATTTCACCAAATCCAAAGATATCTGAATTTAATGTTTTAGCCTTAGTTACGACCGTATGAAGGATATCTTCATTCACCTTATTGGCCTCTTCTTCTAGTAATGTGATGGTATTCGGCTTTGTTAAATCAAGATGACAGGCCACTTCACCTATATTGGTTTCAGCAAAAATATTTATATATATTTTAGGTTTTCCGTTTACCACTTCGCCTTTGACTTTTACTTTTGAATCGACTATTTCAAGGATAACCTCACCCTTTTCTGGACACGGAATTTTACCAACCGTTGATTTTACGTTACCCAAAATAAAGTTAAAGCCTTTACTCTCTTTCTCATTGAGCCACCCTACCAACTTATCTTTTTTAAAAACAGCAATATTCCTGTATTTTAAACGAGCATAAGCATCAATTTTCTCAACATTCTCTTTCGTTTCCCCTTTTTCTTGATCCCCAATGATTGTAATACCTGTTAGTACTGGATTTTTCCCATCATTGGTTAGAGCTGATATTAATTCATCCATTTGCACGGCAACGGTTGGCGCCCAAGATTTTTCAGATGCCTCGAGTGAAGAATGCATTTTAATAGCAGGGATTTTATCTAAAGAAGTCAAATTTTCAAGGATTTCTTTTGCTTTTACATCTTGTGTTACAACGATAAAAAAATCCTTTCTGAATTCAGGATCTCTGTATATAAGTTCTAATACATTACTTATCCCTTCCTTAGCAATCGCTTCACTTACTATAAACATTTGTAAATGGGCAAAGTATAATCTCCTGGGGGTAACCGTTGTCATCCTTCTTATCGCTTCAAAAATATGAGTACCTGTCGAAGAATAAGTGGTAACTGGCGTACGGCCTCCTCCTCCTTTTTGACTTGCTACCTCGCCAGGATCGACCACTTGGACAGTAACCAGGTAATTTTCTTCTTGTTTATCAATAGACATTCCAACAACCAAAGCAATTTCATTTAACTCCCGCCTGTTCCAGCACCCAGTACTAATGAGCAAGATCATAATAGAAATCAGACCAATTATTTTCCTATTCATTCATCCTCATCCTTTTTATAGTCTATTCTCTATTTGCTTTTGGCTTAGTAACAGGAGTATTTTCTGCACGAACTATATTTTTTTGACTAATTAGTTTAGGTCGGGAAATTAATCCCCAGAACGGAATACGAATAATCGCATCCTTTTGATCAGCCATTATAAATGGACTCATAGGCGCCATATAAGGAATACCAAATGAGCGCAAAGAATTTAAATGAAGAATTAGAGTCAATATTCCTAAGGTTATTCCGTATAATCCCAAGGAAGCTGCTAATGCCATCATAATAAAGCGCAGCATCCTTACGGCAATGGCCATATTGAAAGCTGGGAAAACAAAATTAGCTATTGCCGTAATCGAAACAATGATTACCATCGATGCTGATACGATTCCCGCTTCAACTGCCGCTTGGCCGACAACTAGCGCTCCAACAATTGATATAGCCTGTCCTACTGCCTTTGGTAATCGAACACCGGCTTCACGAAGAACTTCAAATGTAAATTCCATTATCATCGCTTCTACAAAAGCTGGAAAAGGGACTCCTTCTCTTTGTGCTGCCAAACTTATTAAAAGGGATGTTGGCAGCATTTCCTGATGATAGGTGGTAACAGCGATATATAGTGAAGGAGCTAGCAGCGAGATAAAGAAACAAATATATCGGAGAATTCTAAGTAGGGTACTAATATCTGCCCGTTGATAATAATCCTCCGCCGATTGAAAACTATGAATAAATAAAGCAGGAACTAATAGAACAAAAGGAGTTCCATCAACAATGATCGCTATCCTACCCTCCAAAAGCCCTCCTGCAATTACGTCCGGCCGCTCTGTATTATAAACTGTAGGGAATGGAGTGAATGTTTTATCTTGGATTAGTTCCTCTATATTACTACCTTCTAAAATTCCATCGACGTCAATCCGATTCAAGCGTTCGTGGACTTCTTGGACGATTTTATCATTGGCAATTCCTTCAATGTACATAACTGCTATACTTGTTTTAGTTACTCGGCCAATTCGCAATTGTTCACAGCAGAGATTAGAATCTTTGATTTTTCTACGAATCAAAGCGGTGTTTTTCCGTAGGGATTCAGTAAATCCCTCTTGTGGGCCTCGTACAACTGTCTGCGATGTAGGCTCTGTTACCGCTCGATCTTCCCATCCAGTTGTAGATGCGGAGATTGCTTGTTGAAAACCATCGATTATAATAACTGTATTTCCTGATAATACCTCAGTAAAAAGCTCCTCCAAGCATGAAATTTCCGTAACGTCTCCGATTGTTAATATGCGATTTTTTATCCAATAAAAAAACCTCCATGATTGACTATTAAAATTGTGGAAGTCTGAAGTATCGGTTTCAAACATTAATGATTCCATAATAAAACTATGAATGGTTTTCGTATCTGCCAAACCACTAGTATAGAGAATGGCTCCTTTTTTGTTCGTTTCCTTTCCTATTTGGAATTCCCTAATAATCACATCTGAGCTTTTTTCGAAAGTCTCTCGAATAGACGTTAAGTCCACTTCCAATCTACCTGTAAGAGGTTTATTGGATTCTATATCACTTTTTTGTGGCTTGGTATTTGAACGGTCTGCATGTAAGCCCTTTTTAATCCCTTTAAATAGGTTCATACTATATATCCTTTCATACATAATGGCTGATTAACATAAAAGAATGATTATAGTTATTCAATTTCAGAAAGATATTCATTAGTATCTTCCTAAATAGTATTTTTATGATTTTGGCTAAAAATATGGATATGACCATAAGGAGCTGAATATCATTCTTTAGATTGACATATCGAAAAAAATCGATATATAATTTAAAAATGGAACCAATCGATATTTTTAAGGCGTTATCGAACGAAACTCGACTTAACATTTTACAGTGGTTGAAGGAACCGGAGAAGCATTTCCCTAAACAAGGGGCTCACCTGCCGAAGGAGGTAAACTACAAAGGCGGGGTTTGTGTAGGGGATATACAAGAAAAGGCTAATGTTTCTCAATCTACGGTGTCCCACTACTTAACCATATTGCAGAAGGCTGGTTTGCTTGAATCCGTTCGTCATGGTCAGTGGACGTATTATAGACGGAACGAAGAAGTTATTCGTCAGTTTGCTGAATACTTTAAAACAGAAATCTAAGTTGAATGATTTCTGTTTTTTACGAAACCTTATATCGATTATTCTAGATATATAAATATAAGTTACATTGGAGGACTACTTACGGTATAACTTGTCAGCGGTATACTTATTTATCATTTTAGGTGGTTTAATAGTTTAGTAATTGAGCTAGATATGAAACGTGCATTCGCCTTACTTTTTATGGTGTTTGCCCTATATTTTATCTATAAAGGAAATAAGCGCTCAAGTGAAGAAAAAGAGGCACACCCTGTAAAATCATACAAAAATGCTGCCTCATAAGGTAGCAATCATATTCATTTACCCCCTAAAATTGTGGGTAAGATAAATTTTATTAGTAAAAAAGGAGTTTTTATCATGGAACATTTATTTAGTCCCTTTAATTTCAAAGGTCTGGAAGTAAAAAACCGGATCGTTATGCCTCCAATGTGCCAATATTCAGTGGAAAAGAAAGATGGTGTTGCTACTGATTGGCATTATTTACACTATGTAAGTCGAGCAATTGGTGGAGCTGGTTTTATTATCATCGAGATGACAGATGTAGAACCTGACGGCCGTATTTCTGACTTTGACTTAGGATTATGGTCAGACGAACAAATCCCTCCATTAGCACGAATGGTTGAAGCCTGTCATCAGTATGGAGCCAAGGTAGGGATCCAGATTGCTCACGCCGGACGTAAAGCTGAGGATGCAGAAGTCCCTGTTGCCCCTTCTGCTATTCCATTTGATGAAAACTCAAAGACACCTAGAGCTCTTTCAACGAATGAAGTAAAAGAAATGGTAGAAAAATTTCGTAAGGCTGTACAGCGTGCGGTAAAAGCAGGATTTGACGCAATTGAAATTCACGGTGCACATGGATATTTAATTCATCAGTTTCATTCTCCTTTAACCAATAAGAGAGAAGATGAATATGGAAAGGAACTTACTAAGTTTGGCCGGGAAATTATTGAAGCTGCAAAAGACGAAATGCCAGAGGATATGCCATTAATCATGCGTATATCCGCAAAGGAATATGTTGAAGGTGGTTACGGTATTAACGAAAGTATTGAATTTGCGAAGGACTATCAAAAAGCAGGAGTAGATATCTTTCATGTCTCTTCAGGTGGAGAAGGTCCTATTGGTGCAGGGGGTAGGCCTGGTACGCATGCTGCTTATCAAGTTCCACTTGCAAGGGAGATTAAGAACGCCCTTCATGTTCCAGTGATTGCAGTTGGAAGATTGGATGACCCTATTTTAGCAAATTCTGTTATTGGAAATGAAGAAGCCGATCTTGTAGCTGTAGGAAGAGGGATGTTACGAAACCCTTATTGGGCATTAGAAGCTGCAGCTACACTTAAAAAAGAGACCTCTATACCTAAACAATATGTGACTGGATTCTAAAATAATCAACTAAAGGCAATCCTCACCTTATGAGGATTGCCTTTTAGCTTTCTTGAGAAAGTAAATGATTGAACAGTCATTTAGACCCTTAGCAAGCCACGAAATCCCCTAGCAGCATAGTAGGAATCTGCTCCATTATGGTACACAAAGACATGTCCGTAACGATAATCGCAAAAAATAGCACCGCCGCGTTCTCTAATATCAGAGGGGGTTTGCACCCAACTGGAGGTCTTCATATCAAAATTTCCAACCTCCTGTAACGCTCGGTATTGTTCCTCCGTTAACATGTCAATGCCCATGTCCGCGGCCATATCCATCGCGCTATTTTCCGGCTTATTTTTTTTCCTTGAATCCAGCGCTTTTCGGTCGTAACAAACACTTCTGCGTCCTGTAGGACTTTCCGCTGAGCAATCATAAAAAGTATATTCGTCCTTCCCTTCCTCATATCCAACCACATCGGGTTCGCCGCCGGTTCTTTCCATTTCATTGAGAGACCACAGTTTCTCTGCATTAGCTTCCAGCCTTGCTTGGACCTTAGCCCATTCAAGACCTTGGTGGCGGTCCATATTTTTCTCAAAACGGTCTTTCAATATAGCGAGCAATTCTTCACGTTGTTCGAGTGACAACTCCTTGTTGATTATACTTTCATTTGCCATGTTTATTTCCCCCTTATTGCATATACATTGTTCCTTTTGCCTTTGTAACTTTTAACAAGTATAAGGTATTTTGCGTGCTTACGCTATCCTACGCCATTCATCCAGTGCCTTTTACTCCATTAACCTTCCTAGAGGGCCAAAGATGTATTGAAGAAACGTCATAGGTCCTGGTACGTTTTCTAGATTTAAGAAAGACAGGAGAGCTGAAATAATCAAAATTCCAGCCAATGTGAATTTGTCAGCCTTTGACCTATTTTTCAACTGCTTCCACTCGAATAACACAATGAACCAAATAACAACTTGTACTAAAAATACCGTAGTCCAATTCCATTGCATTATTCCCTCACCTCATCTCTTGGAAGTGCTACAGGCGGGCCAATGTAACCAGGTCTCCTTACCTTTGCATGAACATTGATTGTAACCTCTACCTCTGGGAACTTTTCATCCCAGCTGTTCCTTACCTTCTTCCACTCCTTCGGGTATTTTTGATGAAACCTCCTACCAAAATTGACGACATCCGCATTGAATTCCTGTTGGAGCTTTTCTGCTGTTTGAGCTACTCTTTCTTTTAAGGCCGCTTCGAATTCTTTGTTCATGTTCATCATGACTTCTTTATTCATTAAATTTAAATTGGTTTCGTTTTGAACAATATCTCCTTCAATTGCGATGTTAAGATTCATAATCCAGCGATTCCCTTTAATTTGTGGACGAAATTTAATCTTTCCTAACGACGGTGTCATCGTGATGTCTCCATCCACATCTTGAAGCTTTATGGATATTGTGCTATTTTTTACATCGTCCTTTAACCACAATATGGCACGAGTTTCCTTTTGATTTAACGTTCCGACCATTTTATCTTTTTTAAAAACAGCCATCCCATCAATAACGGGTATGGTTTCATGCGATTTCCTTGCCTCTTCTTTTGATACCAGTTTTTTTATTAAAGGAATAGAAACACTTTCGCTTTCCCCCATTAACCCGATATCAACATCCCTTAAAGTCGACAGCAGTCCAATTTCATCTTCTGTTAGTTTTCTCAGTGCTTCAGCTGAATATCTTTCAAGTGGCGGGACTAATGTCAACATGTTCTTCGCTTTACCCTTACTTACAAACAACATCGAATTCCCTCTTGGTCCTGGATGACGAGCCAAAAGGTCAACTGGCTTACGAATTCCGTTTTTTGCTAATTCACTTCCAAAAATGTAGATTTTACATTGACCCCAAAACAATTTTCGCGGTACATTCATTTGTAACATGGAAATAGCTTTTGCAAGGTTTTCTGCCTTTCCTTCACGAACAAACGTGGAGCCTAAGCTTGGATCCTCCCCGGTTTGTCCGCTTGTAATGGCGCGGGGAATAAACATCTGCACCGAAATTTGAATTTCCCCATCCTCCATACGGTCGATCGCGGCCGCCGTAATAATGGCGAGATCCTGTAATTCCACACGGTCCCAGCAGCCGGAAAGCAACGGAAAACAAAAACACATAATGCAAAGCAGTTTTCTCTTCAACCGCTCTCACTCCTTTTCTTACGTGCTAAAGCAATGAATAGTAAGAATAAGGGGAGCACAGTCTGAACAAGAAGGAAATAAAAAGGCTGTACCTTTGTCATATAATCTACTAAAACCACAATATTAGGAATGTCCCAATAGCTTAGTAAAATTAATAGCAGACATAAAGGAAATACAATTAGGCGATAGTCAGACAACCGCAATAGCTGTGCCAGTCCCAAACTAGCTACATACAAAAAAACAGACACCTTAACAAAATTCCCTAGAACCCAGGAAGCTGTAATGATGATTTCAAAATTCTCAAAAAAACCCAACACCGTAATAGCACGGACGATAGAGAATACAGGATAGAATTGATTAACGGATGAAACACCTAATAGAGTGAGTACAAAAAAGTTAACAACTAAGAGTAAAAGCATCACGTATAGAGTCGCCTTCATCCCTGACTTCAGACCTTTATTTTGACTATTTAAAAATGGAAAAATGAATGCCAAAAGAAAAAATTCACTGAACCATGCATTATGCACAAATCCTCCCTTGATCACAGGGAGAGGTCCATTCTCTAGAATCGGCAGCATGTAGCTAACATCAAGATCCTTAATTAAAAAAATGAGGGCTACAGATGTGCATAGGAATAGTGTCGTGCAAATAACGGCAGACCTTGCAATGACTTCAATCCCACCACGCACCGCAAGGGCACTTACAAACAGGATGCCGATGGAAAATACAACCGCAGGCGTTTCAAGCATCACGTTGCCGGTAATGAAATCAGAATACTGTCTAATGATTAGACCTGTATCATGGATATAAAAGAAAACAAGAAAAAGACTAAAAAGCCTTCCAATTACTTTCCCTACGATTTGTTCGCTATATTGGATGGGTGTCTGCCTTGGAAACAATTGATGAAGCTTCCAAGCAATGTATACTGTAAAAAAACCAATTAAAGAGCCAATAATCGGTGTCATCCACATGTCATGACGAGCAAATCGCCCCGCTATGGATGGAATGGAAAGTACACCCGTAGCAATAATGGTCGGAACCATCATAAATTCCATTTGTAAGGCCGATATCCTTCCCTTTTCAAGCACGTTTATTTCACCACCATGATTGCCTTATTCACTGCCCTTATTAGGACCAGGATGTAAGTTTGTGTCTTCTCGTACGGCATTATATTCTCCAGTCAAATGTGGACGTGTGCCCATTTTCCATAAAGGAGTTCGAATGAGCGTATCCTTCATCGGCTGTTTTTGCAGCGTGTTAATGGGGCTCAGGTAAGGGATCCCAAATGATCTTAAAGTTGATAGATGGATAATAATCAGAATTAATGCAAGTATTATTCCTATTAACCCTAAAGAACCACCAAGGATAATGATTGGGAACCGTATCAATCGGATGGCAAGTCCAATCGAATAACGAGGGACCATGAATGAGGCAATCCCTGTAATACTCACCACGATCACCATAGGTGCAGCTACAATCCCCGCCTGAACAGCCGCTTGTCCAATCACAAGTGCTCCAACGATACTAACAGCTGAACCAACTTGCTTCGGAAGGCGTATCCCCGCCTCCCTTAACGCTTCAAAGACAAGTTCCATCATAAGCCCTTCCACAATAGCAGGAAAAGGGACGCTTTCTCTAGCGGAAGCAATGCTTATCAGCAGATTGGTTGGGACCATTTCCTGATGAAACGTTGTAATGGCCACATATATCGAAGGAAGAAATAAGGCTATGGCTAAAAAAAGAAACCTTAGCGTCCGGATGAAGGTCCCAATCCAAAACCGCTCATAATAGTCCTCCTGTGATTGAAATAAACTAAAAAAGCTCACCGGCGCAATTAAGGAAAAGGGTGTCCCTTCAATCATCAAAACCGCTCTGCCCTCTAGTAAATTAGCAGAAACCACATCAGGCCGCTCCGTATACAATACCTGCGGAAAGGGAGAATAGGGATTATCTTCAATGAATTGTTCAATGTACCCACTCTCTAACACACCATCAATTTTTATGCGATTCAGCCGGTTTTCGATTTCCTTAATCAGCGTTTGATCTACTACACCCTCAATATAAGAAATCACAACCTTCGTCTTTGTGTATTTACCAACATGGACGCTCTTCATTTTAAGTGCAGGGTCTTTAATGATTCGACGTAATAGAGATGTATTAACACCAAGCGATTCCGTAAAGCCCTCTCTTGGACCTCGAATAGAGGTTTCCGCTTGAGGTTCTTCAATGGACCGCTTTTCAAATTTCACTAACCCCAGAGAAAAAGCTTCCTCAAACCCGTCAAATAGCAGAATAGGATTTCCATTTCCTATAGCATCGATACAGTCTGAGAATGTTGTAATCGTTTTTATATTAGAAATCGGTAATTGGTTTTTAACAGAACGAAGAAAGTCTTGTTCATGAAAGCTTTTATCTAATAAAGTTACAAGCACTTGTTCGTCAAGCTTTTGCGTATCACTTAATCCTTCTATATAAATAATAGCGGCAGCTGTTTGATCCACAACAAAAGAACGAAAAATAACATCTTCACTTTCCTGGTAGATCGATGTGAAATATTTTATATTCTCCTCAAGATTATTCGACAAGGGAATGTCCTGTGATGAAGACAGTTGTGACGCTTTTTCATTTTTTACTTTCCTCTTTAGTGGCTGCCTTCGTATTCGAATCACGTCAATTCCCTCCTCTACCTTCACAATATATAGTTAATTTTCCTTATATTGTTAGAAAGTATGCAGAAATTGTGTCGTAAGATATTGTGTATATGGTAAAACGTCAGTTGCTGTGATTAGCCTTTATTCGTTTGGGGGTGTTGGAAGGCTTTCTTTTGATAGAGTTGGGGTTTTTCGGTGGTCCCTTGTCCCAAGACGACCTTTTTTTGGACAGAGTTTGGATTTTTCGGCGGTCCCTTGTCCCAAGGCGACCCTTCTTTGGACAGAGTTTGGATTTTTCGGCGGTCCCTTGTCCGAAGTCGATCCTTCTTTGGACAGAATTTGGATTTTTCGGCGGTCCCTTGTCCCAAGACGTCCCTTCTTTGGACAGAGTTGGGGGTTTTCGGCAGTCCCTTGTCCCAAAACGTCCCTTCTTTGGACAGAGTTGGGGGTTTTCGGCAGTCCCTTGTCCCAAGACGTCCCTTCTTTGGACAGAGTTGGGGGTTTTCGGCAGTCCCTTGTCCCAAGACGTCCCTTCTTTGGACAGAGTTGGGGGTTTTCGGCAGTCCCTTGTCCCAAGACGTCCCTTCTTTGGACAGAGTTGCCATTTTTCGGCGGTCTCTTGTCCCAAGACGTCCCTTCTTTGGACAGAGTTGCCATTTTCCGGCGGTCGCTTGTCCCAAGACTACCCTTCTTTGGACAGAGTTGGGGGTTTTCGGCGGTCCCTTGTCCCAAGACGACCCTTCTTTGGACAGAGTTGCCATTTTTCGGCGGTCCCTTGTCCCAAGACTACCCTTCTTTGGACAGAGTTGCCATTTTTCGGCGGTCCCTTGTCCCAAGACGATCCTTCTTTGGACAGAGTTGGGATTTTTCAGCGGTACCTTGTCAAAAGGCAGCTCTTCTTTGGACAGAGTTGAGATTTTTCGACGACCCCGTTTCAGAAGGCTCCCCTTTTTTGGACGGAATTGCCATTTTTCAGCAAATCTTTATCAATAGACAGACCTACTTCTAACAGATTCACGTTTTCCTCCTTCACCGCCTCCTTGCTTCTCACTATTATTCAATTACTTTAATAATTCTTGCCGGGTTCCCTCCAACGACTACATTATCGGGTACATCCTTCGTCACTACGGCACCTGATGCAATCACAACATTGTCTCCTACCGTTACGCCTGGGTTAATGATGGCACTTCCTCCAATCCATACATTGTTTCCAATCGTAATCGGCTTTGCAAACTCTATCCCGGAATTACGTTCTGTTGGGTTGAGTGGATGTGCTGCCGTATAGATTTGGACTCCCGGTGCAAGCAAACAATTATCTCCAATCCGCACTTCAGAAACATCTAAAATCGTACAATCGAAGTTTGCATAGAAATTTTCTCCTACGTATGTGTTATAGCCGTAATCAAACCGGATAGTTGGCTCCATATAGATATTTTCTCCAGTTGAACCAAGTAGCTCCCTTAATAATTCAGTCCGTTTTTCACCCTCCGTTTCTAACGTTTGATTATAGATCCTAACCTTTCGTCTTGCCTCAATTCGATCCTTTACTAATTCTGGATCAGCTGGATTATACAGTTCCCCCGCAATCATTTTTTCTTTTTCTGTTTTCATTTCATGACCTACTTTCATCTATATTTCAAAAAGGCTACTTCTACTATACTTGTATATACAAGTTAGTTCAAACTCAAATACATTCCCTCCTCCTTTATTCTCTCCTAATTAGAAATGACCACACTATGTTCTTCTTCCCCTTCATACAGCTTATTTGGTACTAGCCGCACTGTTCGAACCATATTCTTTATAAAAGAGAACTATAAAAAGGAAGTGCAAAGTTCATTGATAAAAGTTAAGGTTCGTTTACGACCGCTTGTAAGGAACATCAATTTACCTACTGTTATAAAAACCGCTTTCCTTCCAGGTGACTCAGTGGAAAGATTGTTTATTGCCACTCAGACAGGAGAGATTTTTTACATTGGAAACGGAGGCTTAAGGACTTTTCTCGATATCCGTACACGAATCCTCAAACTAGGCGCTTCTGGCGGCGGGTATGATGAACGGGGATTGCTGGGGCTGGCGTTTCATCCTCAGTTTTATCAAAACGGTCTGTTTTATCTTCATTATTCAGTAGCTGGAACACAAGGTCTTGGCGCACTTTCTGAACCCTTTGAGCCCAACCCCTGTGATCCTGCTACACTAAACCTCAAGTGGAGCAATCGAGAGACACAATATGATCATGTGGATACGGTTGAGGAATGGATACTAACGAATAATGGTCAGCCTCAAAAACGACGGACCTTGCTTAACCTAAGAAGACCCTTTTTCAATCATAATGGTGTGAATAGCTTGAACTTTTCACCGGAAACAGGGAAGCTCGTACTAACAACCGGGGATGGTGGATCTGGCTACGATCCATTTAATTTAAGTCAGGACAATATGGAAATTTCCGGAAAAATTATTGAGATAGATGTGAATAGGAATACATTTATCCAGGATCCACCTGTAGTAACAAGGTTTCATGAGCTTCCCGCACCAATCCAAGAAACACTAACGGTAATAGCTAAAGGAGTTCGCAATATACCAGGTATTTCCTTTCAGCGATTTTATCATCAAACGATTAAATATGTAGGAAATGTCGGACAGGACTTTGCCGAATCAATTTTTTCATTCGTTCAGTATAAACCAATCCCTGTGACCCAGCTTGTTCAAGCCTATGTAAGGGAAACTGAACCTAACCAAGAAGGCTTTATTAACCTTGGCTGGCGAGGATGGGAAGGGGCTTTCCCGACGCCGGTTATACGGGATTGCACGGAAAATGCGCAGCTGGTTGAGAAAACAGTTGCTTATTACAATGAAGCAGTACATACTTCCGTGAAGCGTCTTCCGCCTCTAACCACCTATTATCATCGTGATTCCCGTCCCGATAAGTTTGGCGGAACGGCCCTTACAGGAGTGCAGGCCTATATGGGGAATGGAATCCCCCAATTAACAGGCAGTGTGTTGTTTACCGATTTTGCTAAGAAGGAAGAATCTCAATCTCCGGTTAGAGGTGCATTGGCCTATAGTCGGGTAAGAACGGATGGCAAGTTAAATGACTACAGCTTAATTGAAATCGATTATGACTTTGGGACACAATCCGCTTATTATGCTAGTTTGGGAACGGACCTGAATCAAACCAGACTCTATTTAGGGATTTACGGCTCTTCGAGTGTGAATGATTTACACCAAGGAAGTGTGTTTGAAATTATTCGATGATCAATTACTAATCTAAAAGAAGGAAACTCCAGTTACTGGGGTTTTCTTCTTCTAGTTTGCTAAGAAATCTTTTTTCCAAGAATCAACAGATCTCTCTTGATTCCATCTAATTCAGCAACTTCTGGCAGGTGTGCCCACTGCTCAAACCCAAAGCTTGAAAACAGCCGAATACTAGGCTCATTGTGTCCAAAGATGAATCCAAGTAAGGTGTCAATTCCATATGTAGGACATTCTTCGATCACTTTGCTTATGATCTCTTTGCCAAGTCCTTTCCCTCTAAAATCACCATGGAGATAAATACTAATTTCGGCAGTTGCATGATATGCCGGTCTGCCATAAAACGATTGAAGACTCACCCAACCACAAATTTCTCCTTCATACTCTACAACCCATAATGGTCTTTTGGAAGGGTTATGATCATGAAACCAATCTAATCGATCAGTAACTGTTACAGGCTCAGTATCAGCCGTTACCATTCTGCTTGGTATTGTTGAATTATATATCTCCACAATAATAGGTAAATCTTCTATACTCGCAATTCTAAATGTAATTTTTTCTGACATAAAAAAGCTCCTTACTACTAATTTCAATTAAATTAATAATTATATGTTACATTACCTTACATATTTTTTGCAATAAAAATTTTCTTACCGAACTAAATATGTATATCCGAACATAACAACATAAACTAATGAACAATGAGGGCATTCGATTCCTTCCTTGAAGCCTACTTCACTCCTTTCATCGAAAAGAGGAATAAGGCTAAACATAGTGTTTAACCCTCAATTATCGCCATTTACTTTAAACAAAGCCAATTTTTTAAAAAAGAATAAACCCAGCTCAGCCCATAACCAGCTATAAAGGAATGAAAATATTGCTATCCCTCCTGCAGTTAGAAATGAAACGGAATCGGTTCCGATTGGTCCCAGAACTGGAAAATGAAAAATGTATAAGAGACACATAATTCCTAGCGTTAAAAGAATAGCACCTATTAAAATAATGCTTAATCGCTTCTTGAAAAAAGAAAAAGCTGCCCCTATCCCAATCCCTAACAACCCGGTTGTAAAGGGAAAAACAATTAGTTCACTTGGAAATAGAATGAATAGCAGCAGGATGGTAAGAAAATACGACATCACACCATTTCGAAGGGATTGCATAGCCCCAATGAGAATGGGTAAGGTGGCAAAAGGGCTGATAAAATAACCAATCCCTGGTAAAAGGTCTCCTGCTGATTGAAATATCGCAGCCATGCAGGCGAGCAAGGACCCTATAACAAGCCTCCTCGCTTTTGTTTGTTTACGGAACTCTAATTGAGCCAATCGAATATCATCCGCAATTGATTTGAAAAGATACATCGGTTCACCTCCAAGCGTTTTGGACTCAATACAACAATATATTAACCAATGATTGAAGGAGGAACTAACTTAGTAGAATTTTCGTGATTCCCGTTGACAGAACTTTCACTGCTTTTATCTTCTTAAAGTATTATAATTACGATAGAGGTACTCTTATTCCACACATGCTTTCATGTTCCGATAAGAACGGTAAAGGTGGTGTAAACATGAATAAAATAATACTAGTAACCATCATCACACTTTTGCTCCTATTGTCAGGTTGTAGTAAAGATGGCTCCACCAATCTTTCACAACAAAATAAACAGGAACCCTCCGTACCATCAATTAACACAGCTCCAAACTCATCAGCGAAGACAACACCCCCAACATCAACGACAGCAAGGGAAACCTTTGATTATAGTCAATATATTAAAAAAACCTGGATGAAGAAGGAGAGTTTACTAGAAAAAGTTTATTTTTCTATTTTAAAAATCGAGAACGGGAAAATCTCGGGGAAATTCAGCGTAGAAAGCTATGATCAAAAGGATCAGAAACTACCTTATTTTGGTTCAGATTTTGAAGGAACCATTAACAAAGATATTGCTGAATGTCAGTACTATGACTCTCAACCACCTGAAGGAACCTTTGAGTTTGCACCAGAGAATCTTAAAGATATAAAGTATTTTCAACCAATTGAAAGTCAATCTTTTCATGTGAATTTAAATTCTTGGGGAAACGTTACATTTGTTTCAGGAACACTTGAAACGGGCAACCATGTACCGACCGTATTTTACCTAACAAATGAAAACGGAGATATCCTTTATGATTTTATCAATGTAGAAAACTTTCCGTATAGTGTAGATGTCAAGGCCGTTTCCCTTCAAGATGTGAATAAGGACGGGCTAAAGGATATCATCATTATTGTAGCCGATAACTATAATGGTTCTGGCGAGCATATTGCTAATGTCTACTTTCAAAAGACTGATGGGTCATTCACTAATGACTATAAGCTAAACGAAGATATCAATCATTCCGGCAATAATCAAGATGTAACAATGATAACAAACTACCTTTCTCAAAAATTCCAATGATACATGGGGACGGTTTTTATCCATTTTGGGTACCTATCACTCTTAGATTCGATGCTTGCTTCCCTTTTGCCTTTTGCATTCAGCTGCACGGGCATCAGATTGCAGCCTTGATTCCCTTTTGCCTTTTGCATTCAGCTGCATGGGCATCAGATTGCGGCCTTGATTCCCTTTCACCGTTTGCATTCAGCTGCACGAGCATCAGATTAGGGTCTTGCTTCCCTTTTGCCTTTTGCCTTTTGCATTCAGCTGCACGGGCATCAGATTGCGACCTTGCTTCCCTTTTGCCTTTTGCATTCAGCTGCACGGGCATCAGATTGCGACCTTGCTTCCCTTTTGCCTTTTGCATTCAGCTGCACGGGCATCAGATTGCGACCTTGCTTCCCTTTTGCCTTTTGCATTCAGCTGCACGGGCATCAGATTGCGACCTTGCTTCCCTTTTGCCTTTTGCATTCAGCTGCACGGGCATCAGATTGCGGCCTTGATTCCCTTTCACCGTTTGCATTCAGCAGCACGAGCATCAGATTAGGATCTTGCTTCCCTTTTGCCTTTTGCATTCAGCTGCACGGGCATCAGATTGCGACCTTGCTTCCCTTTTGCCTTTTGCATTCAGCTGCACGGGCATCAGATTGCG
>NZ_JBHZRC010000006.1:56218-74897 GCF_043641075.1 Niallia oryzisoli
CATTCAGCTGCACGGGCATCAGATTGCGACCTTGCTTCCCTTTTGCCTTTTGCATTCAGCTGCACGGGCATCAGATTAGGGTCTTGCTTCCCTTTTGCCTTTTGCATTCGGCTGCACAGGCATCAGATTGCGACCTTGCTTCCCTTTTGCCTTTTGCATTCAGCTACACGGGCATCAGATTACGGCCTTGATTCCCTTTCACCGTTTGCATTCAGCTGTTCGGGCATCAGATTGCGACCTTGCTTCCCTTTTGCCTTTTGCATTCGGCTGCACGGGATGTGTGCGTAAGCTTGCTTATTCCCCGACAACACATCCTCTATCCATTGCCGTTCTTGTTCCATTGCCTAGCCCCTCCTTCCACCGCTCATTCATCTATGATCACTTTCAATCATTATAACGAGTTTGCTAGGCAAAACATTTCATCTTTCTTTAAAAAAACGAATAGCTCTTATTTCCCCTAAAATGTGTCGAAGTTTTTTCATTTGCCTATTTCCACTTGAAAATACTTACATTTTTCAACTATTTTTCTATGATTTTAGAAGTTTACCACTTATTATTTAAACTATAGTTTTTTATTGTTAAAGGTGGAGAATCAATCATGAATCGAATGAAGGGAATACTTCTCGTCCTAACGGGAGCCATATTTTGGGGGATTGGCGGCACAGTAGCAAAAAAGCTTTTTCAACAATATGGAATCGATGTAGATTGGCTGGTTACGATTCGATTGCTTATATCTGGCGTTTTACTATTAACCGTACAATATATCGGAAAAGACCGTTCACAGATACTTGGTATTTGGAAAGATCGAAGGATCGCCATTCAACTGATCATCTTCGGGTTACTCGGTATGCTTGCGGTTCAATATACATATATGGTCTCCATTGAACATGGAAATGCGGCTGTTGCCACGCTGCTGCAGTATTTGGCACCTGTGATGATTATTGTATACCTTGTTCTCCGTAGGCAATCGGTTCTAACAGGAAAGGATTTGTTGACAGTAACGCTTGCTTTAGTTGGTTGTTTCTTTTTATTAACAAACGGCTCTGTTTCTCAATTATCCGTGCCAACACCTGCCATCGTTTGGGGTGTATTATCCGGAATCGCTTTAGCCTTTTATACGCTTTATGCCGTTCCACTTCTTGCGAGATTTGATTCACTTGTCATTGTCGGGTGGGCTATGATCATTGGGGGCTTTGCCTTAAGCTTTATCCATCCACCTTGGCAAATGGACTTTTCAAACTTAACGCTGGAGGCTTATGCCTATTTAGTCTTCGTGATCCTATTTGGTACGTTGATTGCTTTTTGGTTCTATATCGAAAGTCTGCAAAGCCTGGCGCCGAAGGAATCCAGTCTTCTCGGCAGTGTAGAGCCACTGGCAGCTGTATTAACAACGGTCTTTTGGCTAAAAGAACCGTTTGGTTTTTTCCAATGGATTGGTACAGCTTGTATTATTGGAATGATCCTATTGATGGCTTTAACGAAGGAGCCTTCATCAAGAAACAGCAGGCCACGTAACAATGAAAAGCCGCTTAGAATTAGCTGATAGAGGGGTTTGCTAAAAAAGTTGCCAGGCACCATCCAAAAAATGGATGGTGCCTGGCACCTGTTAATAAAAGGCTGCCTGAGTTAAAACCCAAGCAGCCTTCTTTAATTATTTGGTTGTACCTTCTGTTGCTTCATTATAGTCATACTGTGTCCGGTCAATTGGAGTAAAGCCTTCTGGTGCGTAGAAACGCAATAAGTCACCATTAACCACTCTATCGGACATTGCCAGCTTTTGATCCACCATTTCGTGGTACTTTTTCGCTTCTTCCAACCTATCCATCGGCAGTTCTAATCCGGTTGATGTGTCATAATACTTGTCACCAACAGCTGTAATTGTCGGACTTACATAGTCGCCATTTCGGAATGGCACAAGATTATCATGCTGTTCAGACAGTAAATCAGTACCGAATTGAACGTATTCTTTTGAATCAATACCTAACAAATGAAGTAGTGTCGGAAGAATATCTACCTGGCCGCCGTATGCGTGATTAACCCCGCCTTGCATTCCAGGTACATGAATAAATAACGGCACACGCTGTAGTCCTGCACTTTCAAATGGAGTGATGTCTTTTCCAAGCACTTGCTCCATTGCCTTATTATGGTTTTCGGATATACCATAGTGGTCACCGTACATAATAATAATGGAACGGTCATATAAGCCAGTTTGCTTTAAATAATCAAACATCTCTTTTAACGCTTCGTCCGCATAACGGGCTGTTTGGAAATAATCATCGACTGATGCATCGCCTGTTGCAGCAGGTGCAATGGTCGTTTGAGTTTGGTCCATTTTATACGGATAATGGTTTGCCACCGGAATAAATTTCGCATAAAACGGCTCCGGCAATGTTTCTAATAATGCAGTCGATTGTTGATAGAACGGTTTATCCATCATTCCATATTCCGCCTGATTTTCTGGGCTTAATTGATAGTATTTACTATCAAAGAATTTGTCATAACCAAATGATTTGTATATTTCATTGCGGTTCCAAAAGCTTCCTGCATTCGCATGGAATACCGCAGACGTATACCCCTGCTGACCTAAAATTCCCGGTGCCGATTCGAACGTGTTTAATCCTTTTGTCGTAAAGGCAGCACCCTGTGGCAGACCGAATAAAGAGTTTTCAAGCATAAATTCAGCATCTGCTGTTTTCCCTTGACCTGTTTGATGGAAAAAATTATCAAAGTAAAGGGTATTGGCGTCCTGTGTTAACGAGTTCAAAAACGGTGTCACTTCTTCCCCATTCAGCTTGTAATTTATAAGGAAGTTTTGAGTTGACTCCAAATGCAAATAAATGACGTTCATTCCTTTAGCTGCACCAAAATAAACCGGATTCGGCGCTGCATAATTGGAATTAGTGTAGTTCTTCACTTCAGTGATATCGTCACTGCTGGCCACAACACGCTGAGCTGATGCCTTTGTGCTTGTCACCGCATCGTAAATCGTATAATTGTACATACCTAAATATTTCACAATATAGTTTCTGTCAAATCCTCTTGTTAATAATTGCGGACGGTCTATCTCCGCTATCGAAAGATTGGCACAGGAAATGGCAAGCGCTAATGAGAATAGAGCAGCCACCTTTGGACGGCTCATATCTTTTGTCTCGATTTTCACCATCCGAAAAACAAGTAATGCCACTAATAAAATCGTATCAATAAAAAACAAGAAGTCATATGGTTTCAATAACGTTGACACACTTCCACTGACATCGCCAAAGTTTTGTGTCTGAGTCAATGTTGGCAGCGTAATGAAATCATTAAAGAATCGATAGTATACCACATTGGCAAACAATAGAAACGATAATAGAAAATCCATCCCAATCAATGCAATATATTTTTTTCTTCCTTTAAATAAAGCAGACAATCCTAAAAATAGTAACGCTGAACCTAACGGATTGATAAATAATAGAACTTGTTGAATGACGTTTTGAATTCCTAAGTCAAATTGAGTTAATTGGGCAACATATGTTTTCACCCAAAGAAGAATAACGGCCAAAAAGAAAAAGCCAATATATTTTTGAGAAATACCTTGAACTTTTCGTTTCATTAATTAGCACCTACCTCTAGCAAACGATTATGACATAATCTTACTTATAATTAAATATATGATTACTACTATTTAATCTAATCATTAGCTTAAATGGAAATTATGAACAAACTATGAACAAATTAAAATATAATAATATAAAATGTCACGCTTCAGGATAGTAACTATACTCCTTCTGAACAAAAAAGACAATACTAAAATTCAATTAAAAATTTACCAAAGAGACCATAGAGACGGGTTCATTAGCTCAGAGCCAATGAACCCGTCCCCATGGTCTCCCTTTAAACTACGAAACGATTTAACTGCTGGCACTGGTGTAGTTCGCAAGGGCAAACTTCCAAAATCTCCGAGCCAGCCAAAAGAAAATGATTGCTACAAATCCTGACATAATCGTTGTTTGAACATCCCACATTCCAAGCAAAGCACTTGCTGGTGTGAAGGTCAGAAACGCAGCAGGCAAGAGATACGTTAATGCTATGCGCATCCAGCCCTTGTACATTGTAATCGGAAATCGAGTGGTTTCAAAAAAGGAAGTGAACAGGAAAGATAAATCATCCATTCGAATCACCCAAAAGGCAGTGGTCATCAACAGCATCCATAAAGAATAAATAATCAATAAAGCCGAAAGAATGGTCACGCAAAAGAAAACCACATCAAGGAAGGTCGGGACCCATTGCTTTTCCACCAAACCATAGACGGTTAATCCCATCCCTAACAAAACATCAATTAAACGCCAGAAGTTAAGATGCCTTAGGCTCACGAAAAACATGCTATCCACCGGTTTCGTCAAAACATAATCGAGCGTACCCATCCGTATATGCAAAAGCAGTCTCGGCATATTCGGCCGCAGTGCGAAATCAATCAGACCCTGTAGCGTATTGTAAATACCGAGAAGAATCAGAACATCGGCATAGGCCCAGCCACCTAATTGATCCGTTTGATAGAAAAAGATTTGCACCATTAAAATCGACACAATAATACCAAAAAGACTCGATAAAAGATTTCCTATAAACTCGCTGCGATATTCGAGCTCCTCTACCAGACAAGTTCGGAAAAATTCTTTAAAAATTCGCCAATATCGCCCCATGTTATCCTCCCACTGCCTGATTTTTCTTTAATCCAGCCTTCCATAGCCAACAAATCGCCCCAATCAGAAGGACAGACCAAATCATCGCTCCTGTAAAACCAACTAAGAGAGTATGAGTATCATAGGCACCTGTTAAGATTTCTAATGGAAACCCGATCATATAGCGATACGGCAGAAAAATGCTGATTTGCTTAACAACCGGCGGCAGGAGTGAAAACGGCGCAATTCTTCCTGAAATAAATAAAGAAACCGTCTCAAACATCGCATACAGTGCGGTCACCTTCGTCATCCAAAAACCCAAAATCCCAAATAGAAAGCTGACAGAAAATCGGATAATCGCTCCCAGTAACAACGCGGCTAAGAATAACCCCCATTGACCTGCCGACAGCTGTAATTTTAGTGAAGGAAGAAAGATGGATAGGACAATCCAGCATGGAACAAGGACGACTAGAAATAAGCCTTTATAAACAATGTTTTCAGCAATTGCCCAGTGAACCGGATGAAACGGCCTCACGATTTGATAGGAGAACGTTCCTTCACGAATTTGACGGTCCATTTCCCATACGTCCCATGCACTTGTCAGCCGCTCAACCATAATCAGGGAGATAAAATATAAAATAAATGCGTCACCTTGGTCCGGGTAAATGTTCATCCACACCATCATCGTAATCAAAGGCTGAACCATCGTGCCAAACATCCAGACCATCGTTGATAGCTGATACGAAAACATCTCTACATATTTCATTCTTAATATCGCCCGATATTTAACTAGCATGTGACTCCTCCTGGAAGGCTAACGTAATGACTTCCTCCATTGGTGGCTCTTGTATATTAAGGTCATGGATGTCAAAATTAGCCAGCAATTCAGAGGAGACCATCGCTACACGATCCCTTGCTACTCGAAGCGTTAGCTTTCCATCCTCAAAAGAAACCACTTCACCGAACCTTTCCCATGAAACATCTGAGATGGAAGGCAGACGAACCTCTAACAATTTATAGGGTGTTAATCTCTCCGTTAAGACCTGCAGTTCTCCGTCGTAAAGCAGCTTCCCGTGATTAATAATCAATACCCGATCACAAAGCGCCGTCACATCTCCCATATAATGCGAGGTTAGGAGAATCGTGGTTTTGTGTTCCCGATTATATTTCGCAATGAATTCCCGTACCTTTTCCTGTGTATGGACATCCAATCCAATCGTCGGTTCATCTAAAAAAAGAATCGAAGGTCGATGCAATAACGAAGCGGCAAGCTCACATTTCATCCGCTGACCGAGACTCAGATTCCGAACCGGCTTCCCCAGCAAAGGTTCCAGCTCAAGGAGTTCAACCAATTCATCTAAGGTTTGGCGGAATACCTTCTCCTCTATTTCATACACGCTTTTATTGACGAGAAAGGTCTCCATTGGCGGGATATCCCAAATCAATTGACTTTTCTGACCCATAACCAGACTCATGATTTTTTTGAACTCATTCCTCTGCTCCTGCGGTTTAAAGCCGCTCACCTCAATGTTTCCTGAAGTAGGATGCAAAAGACCTGCCAGCATCTTAATCGTGGTTGTTTTTCCCGCTCCATTTGGTCCTAAAAACCCTACAATCTCACCGGTATCAATCGTGAAGGACACATCCTTCACAGCCTCGACTGTTTGGTATTCCCGTTTGAACAAACTGCGCAGCGCCTCTGTCCAGCCTTCCTTCCGGACATGGACACGAAATGATTTATATAAATTTTCAACTTGAATGGACATAGTTCCTCCAGCAATGAATAGATAATTACTTTAAAAAGTTTAGTAGAAAACTAGCAGATGTCAATTCAAAATGCTTGTGAGATCAGTTCGTGGCAATCTATTTTTTATATGAAAAAGAGTCTTATAAAACATTTAGCTATTTTTATTCTAGATGAATGAAAGTAGGATTACTTAAAATACCATTTTAAAGCATTTGTATACAAGATTTTATCAGCAGCCTGTTCATCAAAAAGGTGCTGGATCAATTTAATATCCTCATACGCAAAAGGTCTTTTTGCTCTTGTAGATGGCAAATCTGTCCCAAACATCAGTGCATCAGGATTTGTCCGATATATGGATGTTAAAGCATTTTCCACATTCAGCTCCACACGTCCAAAACCTGTTGCTTTAACACGAATACCTTTATCAATTAATTTTAATAAATGTGGTAATCCTTCTTCCGACAATCCTAAATGGTCAATGGAAATAGCAGGTAATTTTTCAATAGTTGTTGCAATTTGGGGAATCTCCTTTGCATCAATATATAGCTCGCTGTGCCAGCCAACTAAATCATAAACTCTTCTAGCAAAGTAATCGAGCTTTGATAAATCCTCTGAGCCACCTCGTTTTATATTAAACCGTAATGCTTTTACCCCTTTTTCATTTAAATTTACTATCTCTTCGTCCGACACAGTATAAGGTAATTGCGTAACGCCACAAAATGCTGGACCCATTTGCTTCAACGCGTTAACTAAATAATCCTGGTCAAAGCCTTGGAATGAACCGGATACAATCGCTCCCCCTAATACATTCCAATCAGCAGTATCCTTTTGATAATCCTCTACACCATAGTTGGGCGGCATATAGCCTTGGTTTTCAGTAATGGGAAAATGAAAATCAATAATATGAAAATGTGCATCAAACATTCTCATGCTCCTTCCCTCTATTTCTTTAATGGTTCATACATCGGAAATTGATATAGTAAAGGCTCTGTTACTAAAAATGGTTGATTTTCGTATAGGTGTGAGATTTCATAGGCGGAGAATCTCCTGTTAATGTATATAATGGAGGCTTAAAAGCAGAAATAAGCGGAGATACTCCGATTACCTGCTCTAAATAAGACAAAAAGCAAAGATTTGAATCCTATAAACGGAAAAACCTCCTTTATTTCTAAGGAAATAGGGGCATTTCCCAATATAGCCGGAATTTTACCGTTTATTTTCAAACACAGGAAAATCAACATTCAGTTATAACAGAGCCTTAGTAGAAAAAGAAAAAGGAGCTCCAACTTCAACTCCTTGTTTCCCCTCTTTATTCAACATAGTTGACAGCTTTTACTTCTCCCATAGCTCAATCAGTCTACCTTCGGGATCTTTAATCCAAATAAACTGACCAAAATCACTACTCTCTTTTTCCTTTGCAAGAGGTACACCCAATTTTTCAAGATGCTTCATCGTTTCGTTAATATCATAAACCTGGAAATTTAGCATCACCTGCTGGTCTGTAGGAAAGTATCGATCATCTTCAGTAAAGAAAGAAAAGATCGTTTCTGTTTCTGACTGGGGTTTAATAATCGTCCCATTCCAATTATCTATATCAAGCTTCAGCACATCCCTGTACCATTTCTTTATTGTCTCTAGATTTTTAGTCCTCCAAAATATTCCACCGACACCTTTTATCATACTGAATTGGCTCCCTTCACTTTTTTGTTTAATTAGAAATTCACGAAATAATAATAAAATCCTGCTTTAATAAACTTGCACATTTCGATAATGAAAAAAACTTCCTCAGCAACAATAATTATTGGGTAGGCAGCTGGATACCATGCCAGTCGCTGACATTGCATTGACCGTATTCATTGTCCCCCACAGCAACCACCGTGCCGTCCGATTGAAGGCCGACGGTATGGGCACAACCCGCCGCGATTGCCACAATATCACGCCAATCTCCTACATTGCATTGACCATACTCATTCCAGCCCGCAGCCACCACTGTGCCGTCCGATTGAAGGCCGACCGTGTGTTTACTACCCGCTGAGATCGCCACGATATCTCGCCAATCACTTACATCACATTGAGCATGCTTATTCAAGCCCACAGCCGCAACCGATCCGTCCGATTGAAGTCCGATCGTATGAAGATAGCCCGCCTCGACCGCCACCATATCGCACCAGCTGCTTACATGGCATTGACGATACCGATTATTACCCGTAGCCGTCACAGTGCCATCCATTTTAAGACCAATGGTATGCCAGTCCCCCGCAGCAATCGCCACTACATTCTTCCAGTCATTTACATTACATTCCCCTTCATTATTTCGACCCACAGCTACTACCCTTCCATCCGATTGAAGACCAATGGAATGACACCAGCCTGCGGCAACCGAAGTAATATCACGCCAGTCGTTTACCTCGCATTGATTATGCTTATTCCACCCCACAGCCCTCACCGTTCCATCCGATTGAAGACCGATTGTATGAGCATTCCCCGTGTTCCTTGCCATATGAACATTACCCGCAGCCACCTCCACCATATCACGCCAGCCTCTTACATCACATTGGCCATATTTATTATCTCCCACAGCCCTCACCGTTCCGTCCGATTGAAGACCAACTGTATGGCGACGTCCCGCGTCTATCGTATCCTTAGGCCACCGTTTCACCCTTAACACCCTTTCCTTCGGTGACATGTCATCCATGACTTACCTCCTTGAAAAACAAAACCTATTTTGTATTGTATCATTTTTGCTTGTATACCAACTTGCCGCTTTCGTTGTAAAAGAAAAACAGTACCACTTATATAGTAACCCAATATCAAATCAGCCTACCCATTTGCTTCCTATTCAGTACTCTCATTCTTCATGTCAAATTAGGGAATTTTTCTAAAATCAATTACAATAGAATCAGACTGCTTTGTAGACAATTACATAAAAAATTTTGGTCTTAGGAAAGGCGGTAAAACAAATGGACACATCTAAAAAAATTACAGTAGAAACAACAGTACCAGCACCTGTAGAAAAGGTATGGAAATATTGGACAGAGCCAGAACATATAACAAAATGGAACACGGCTTCAGATGAATGGCACACTCCATATGCTGAGAATGATTTGCAGATTGGTGGAAAATTTCTTTCAAGAATGGAAGCGAAAGATGGCAGTTTTGGTTTCGATTTTAGCGGTGTTTATGATGATGTTAAATTAAATGATCGTATTTCTTACAACTTAGATGATGGAAGAAACGTTACGATCACTTTTATTAGCCAAGGAAACGAAACAAAGATAATCGAAACCTTTGAGGCCGAAAACAGCAATCCTATTGAGATGCAAGAAGCCGGCTGGCAGGCCATTTTAGATAATTTTAGAACATACATGGCAAATTCAAAAGAAGAATAGGTAAGCCGTTTAAATAGAACCGAGTAAATAGCTGGGATTGACTCCTTCATTTCACTCGGTTCTTCTATTTCTTCCTTCAAAATCTCATTTCGATCAAAATAAAAAAGCATCCTATACCGAATGCTTTTTATCAAAAGTTGTTATTGTAGTAGAGTATGCTAAACGTTCAAACATTTTTTCAATAACGGGCATAAAGTAATTCAATATCAGCCCGCCTAAGCAAACGGTTAATAGAGTTCCTACGCCAATCGGTCCATTGAAAATCATGGCCATGATCAGGAATAGGAGGTATATCAATGTTTTTGATAGAAAGATATTTGTTCTTGTTAACTCTTTTATGATTAAGGTTAGTCGATCAACGGGAATCGGCGCAAAATTTGTTTGTAAATAGATGGCAGTTCCTAATCCTATTACAACTAAGCCCATTCCAAACCAAACCAATTGGCTCCATAGTGCTTCAGGTGTTATCAAATTGTGCAAGAGAAATAGCCACATATCAATCCCAATCCCCGTTATGAACGATGTCACTAAGCCCAACATCTCTGGTCTTTGTCTTGTTAAAAGTGAATTACAAACCATTAAAAGTAAAGCGATGATAATTTCCCAACTTCCCACTGTAAGCCCTACATTGATAGACAATCCGACCAAAAGGGCATCAAACGGTGATGTTCCAAGGTCTGATTGGATCGTGAAAGCAACACCAAGGGTTAATAGAAAAATCCCCGCGACATAAAAAAGATATTTATGCGACCTCTTTATCATGATTTTCCAGACAATTCTTTAAGCATTAAAATATGTGGGATGCCGTCCTCCATAAAGACTTCTGATGCTGTACGGTAACCAAATTTTTGATAGAAGCCTTCTGCATGTGTTTGTCCATGTAATTTAACCTTTGAAGCTCCCCGCTCTTCTGCTATTTCTTCTAACGCTTCTATAATCCTTTTTCCAAGACCGTATTTACGATAAGACTCGAGGATGCAGATTCTTTCCAACTTACCTACTCCATCCACAAACCTTAACCTTCCTGTTCCGACTGGCTGGTCATGGTAATCGACGATTATATGTTCACATTGTCCGTCCAGTGTATCGAATTGATCAAATTCATCCTCTAATGGCACACCCTGTTCTTTCACAAATACCTCTTTCCTAATTGAAAATGCTGCCTTTAACTCTTCATCCGTTGTTACTCTTTTTGTATACATGTTGATCAGTCCTTTTTAAAAATTGCCCTATAATATTTTGTTGCAAATGCAATAAAATTAGGTTAGATTTAATGTAAATCAATTTTATAGTAAATGCAACAAAAAAATGTGTGTGAAGGAGTTCAGGATGAAGGAAATTCTACGTGAAATTGGTATGATCGCCAGGGCGTTAGATTCTATTAGTAACATAGAATTCAAAGAATACGACCTGACAAAAGGGCAATATTTGTACCTTGTCCGGATATGCGAAAACCCAGGCATCATTCAAGAAAAGGTAGCCGAAATGATTAAAGTAGACCGAACAACTACAGCACGTGCGATACAAAAGCTTGAAATGAATGGTTTTATTGAAAAACAAGACGATCAACAAAATAAAAAAATTAAAAAGCTCTTTCCTACAGAAAAAGGAAAAATGGTATATCCCTTTATCAAACGGGAACATGATTATTCCAATCTGGTTGCATTAAAGGGATTTTCCGAAAGTGAAGTCGAAACCATATACAATCTTATTCAAAGAGTAAGAAAAAATATCGAAAAAGACTGGGATTATGTCAAAAAGGGCAACAAGAGAAATTATTAATCATCGTAAGGAGCGACAACTAGACATGACTATTCTTATAAAAAAGTGCACCGTTGAAGATTTACACACCCTTCAAGCCATTAGCTATGAAACATTTAATGACACATTTAAGGATCAAAATTCACCCGAAAATATGCATGCCTATTTGGAAAAGGCATTTAACGTAAAACAACTAGAATGTGAATTATCCAATCTTTCTTCTGAATTCTTTTTTGTTTATTTTCATGATGAACTCGCTGGCTATTTAAAGATCAATACCAACGATGCACAGTCAGAAGAAATGGGCGATGAAGCATTTGAGATTGAAAGGATTTATATAAAGAAGCCATTTCAAAAACACGGCCTTGGTAACTATCTGTTTAATCGAGCGATGGAACTAGCGATGGAAAAGAAGAAAAAGAAGATCTGGCTAGGTGTTTGGGAAAAAAATGAAAATGCAATTGCATTTTACCGGAAAATGGGATTTGTGCAAACAGGAGCCCACTCGTTTTATATGGGTGATGAGGAACAAATCGATTTTATTATGACTAAAACACTCCAATAGCTTTCTAATAATTAAAAGGAAAGTTCATAGCGCAGTATAATCGCTATAGAACTTTCCTTTTTGATTTATTAATAATCCCCCATGAATATGCTTGCAACGAACCATGTAAACTCACTCTTTCTTTTTGCTAAACATCATTAAAATCATTTGCTTTGCCAAAAAGCTTGGACTATAGGGCATTTCTGCCTGAACCCACCATGTCACAATCCCCAGTGTCGAGGAAGCCATGATTTCAGTTGGTAACTGAAACGGATTTCCTTTTGCCTTTCTTTCTTCACCCTTAATAAGAATGATTTCTACTAGTATGTTGAATATTCGATTGCGGAAATCCTTATTCTCTAGCATGACATGGAAGAGTGCTCCATGCTGGTAAATATGCTCTAGAAAAGAAACAAGCGGAGAATGTCCCTTTGGCCGTTGTCCGTCGGAATGAGGGAGGATCTTTTCGGATAGCTCCTCAAGAATTTCATCCGTCATTTGCTCCATTAAGTCCTCGATATCACGGTAATGCAAATAAAAGGTAGCACGATTTAGTTCTGCCCGCTCGGCTATTTTTTGAACGGTTAACTTACTTTGATCTCCATTCTCTGTAAGCAAAGAAATAAGCGCTTCCTTAAACATTCTCTTTGTCCGTAAAATTCGAGGATCAACCTTTGCTTTCTTCTGATTTGACATTATTTTATCCCCTTGTCTATAAACTTCAACTTTATCGACAAATACTATCTAGATTGTCAATTACTATACATATCTTTCAAAAGTGTAAATGGTCATTTTCATATTCGCATGTTAGTATCATTAGTATCTATTTTATCGACACAGTATCAATTAATTAACTGCTTGTCAATTAGGCATATGTGAAAGGAATGTGAAATTAATCATATGAGTCAACCAGAAAAACAAATAAATAATGGGATTCTGTTAACCATTATGCTTATAGGCTGTTTTTTATCCGTCCTGAATCAGACGATATTAAATGTTGCGTTACCCGATTTAATGAAGGAATTTAAAATTACCGCTACCACTGTACAGTGGCTATCAACTGGCTTTATGCTGGTCAATGGGATTTTAGTGCCAGTCACTGCTTTTCTGATGAAACGATTTACAACCCGTCAGCTATTCATTAGTTCCATGAGTTTGTTGCTAATCGGAACGTTCGTAAGTGCTATTGCACCGGGCTTTGAACTTCTATTAACAGGGAGGCTGATTCAAGCTGCGGGTGCAGGAATTATCATGCCGCTGTTAATGATGGTGGTCCTATCGGTCTTCCCTCCCGAGCGTCGCGGAACAGCAATGGGAATGATCGGCCTTTCCATCATCTTTGCACCAGCAATTGGTCCAGTCTTGGCTGGTTTTGTGATTGAGCATTATTCATGGCGCTGGTTATTTATCGGGATGCTGCCGCTTATCATTGTGATCATCCTTTTAGCACTGAAATTCCTCGTCAATGTATCAGAAACATCGCGGCCCAAACTAGACATCATCAGCATCATTCTATCTACAATCGGATTCGGCGGAATCCTATTTGGATTAAGCAGTGCAGGTGATCATGGCTGGGGAAGTGCAAAAGTGCTACTCTATTTGGGTGTGGGAATCATTTTTCTTATCGCATTCTGTTGGCGTCAACTAACTTCAGCCGACCCGTTACTTAATTTACAAGTTTTTAAGGAAAAGATGTTCACGATCACGTCCATTATTCTCACGTTGTATACGATGATCATGTATGCCGATATGATTTTACTTCCGCTATATCTGCAGACGAGCAGAGGCTTCTCGGTCCTTGACACGGGCTTACTGTTATTGCCTGGCGCCGTCATCAATGCCATCATGTCGCCCATCACCGGTCGTTTATTCGATAAATTTGGTGCGAAACCATTAGCTCTGATCGGCCTCTGCCTTATCACCTATGCGACATGGGACGTCACACATTTAAGCGATACGACCAGCTTTACCTTTCTAATGGTAAGAACGATTATCCTTCGTATAGGGTTAAGCTTCTTAACAATGCCAATCAATACTGCAGGGCTGAATGCACTTCCGAAGAAGCTAAATGCCCATGGAACAGCTGTTTCGAATACCGTTCGTCAGCTGGCAGGCGCAATGGGAACAGCACTCGTTGTCACGTATTTAACAACGAGGACGAAAAGTCATGTGACTGAATTGATGGAATCCGGCCAAGTATTGTCCCAATCCCAGCTGCTAAAGGAAGCCTCCATTCTCGGAACAAACGATGCATACTTTTTTATGCTCATTTTAGCTGTCATTACATTCATTTTGACAGTATTCATGCCAAATAAAAAAGCAGCAGAAGATCAAGGGAAAACCATAGGAGAAGGTAAACTAGAAACAAGTACAAAATGAAAATAGAGGCTGGTTGATCCGCTCTTGATGATGTTTGCGAACGTGATAGGCTATTGAAAATGGTTAAATGACCTTGATTCGGTAGTATAGAAGTGTGATAGGCTACTCATTCTCGTTAATTGACTTTTCTTCGGTCGCATAGAAGCGTAATACGCTACCCAAAATAGTTAATTGATCTTGCTTCCGTCGCATAGAAGGGTGATACGCTACCCAAAATAGTTAATTGACCTTACTTTGGTCGCATAGAAGGGTGATACGCTACCCAAAATGGTTAATTGACCTTACTTCGGTCGCATAGATGCGTGATACGCTACCCATTCTGGTTAAATAATCTTGCTTCGGTCGCCTACAAGGGTGATACACTACTGAAAATGGTTAAATAACCTTCCTTCGGTCGCATAGATACGTGATAAGCTACCCATTCTGGTTATTTGACCTTCCTTCGGTCGCATAGATGCGTGATAGGCTACCCAAAATAGTTAATTGACCTTCCTTCGGTCGCATAGATGCGTGATACGCTACCCAAAATGGTTAATTGACCTTACTTAAGTCGCATAGATGTGTGATACGCTACGCATAATGATTAATTGACATTACTTCGGTCGCATAGATGCGTGATACGCTACCCAAAATGGTTAATTGACCTTACTTAAGTCGCATAGATGTGTGATACGCTACGCATAATGATTAATTGACATTACTTCGGTCGCATAGATGCGTGATACGCTACCCAAAATGGTTAATTGACCTTACTTAAGTCGCATAGATGTGTGATAGGCTACCCAAAATGGTTAAATAATCTTGCTTCGGTCGCCTATAATTTGTTACCTAAAATGTCATATATCCTACAACTTCGCGCAATTTTCTATATACGTATGTACATTACAAATAAGTACTCTTTTCAGCAGTCTCGGACGATGCTTCTGTTACATTTTCTAAATTGATCAAACGTGGAACCTCCCTTTCTTCTATTAATTAAAGAAAAAAGCCGATCCTCCTAGTAAAAAAGGAAAATCGGCTTTTTTCTATAACTGATTATTACCAATTGCAAAAGACCTTCATCATTAGCTCAATTATCTTACTACCAATCAATCCGTTTTCCATCTCTGAAGAATTCCCCGTTAGGTCCCTCTGGTCCGGTTGTAGCTAACCAAAGAATAGACTTAGCCGCCTGCTCAGGGGTTCTTGGAGCAGAGGGTCCCCCCATATCTGTACTTACCCATCCCGGATCGACCGCATTTATTTTGATATCACATTTAACCTCTGCAGCTACCAATTGCGTCAATCCATTTAGAGTAAGCTTTGACAGCTTATATGCACCCACTCCTGGATAAGACATCTCACTCAACGCCCCATATTCCGAAGAGATATTTATTATTCTCCCGTACCCTTGTTTTTCCATAATGGGCATAAAAGAACTCAGACAATAGTATGCGCCGAAGAAATTTGTTGCCATGGTTTTCTCAACAATGGACGGTTCCATATTCAATAGCTTTTCATTTTTATCCAAATACACTCCAGCATTATTAATTAGTACATCTAATCTTCCATACTGCTCATTTACTGTGAGTGCGGCTTGACGAACGCTTTCTTGATTTTCAACATCCATTAACACGAACGACACGTCAAGATTTGAATCCTTAAGTTTTTGCGCTGTTTCACGACCCATTTCTGCATTCCGGCTTGCGAGTATGACCTTAAATCCTTTCAATGCTAGCTGTTTAACCAGTTCATACCCAATTCCTCGATTCCCGCCGGTGACAAGTGCTACTTTTTTATCCATTGACATTTTCTATCCTCCATTTATCGGCTATTAATCTTGGTCTAACTCATTTAATAAAAGTAAGTGAGATATGTTATACGAGTAAGTATAAAGGTTAGAGTCTACTCTATTTCAAGATGAATATTTTCATAATGATAATGGATTTTTCTGCTTATTTTTATCGTTATATTCAAACTCATCTGTTCAGTTTCTTTATACAATGAAGTATATAAGTTTTGTTTCGATAGATGATTAGTATTTCTTCAGACATATCATTGGTTTTTTGGATTCCCTTGTCCGAAGTTGTTGCGGCTTCGGACTTGATCCTGCTTAAATGGTGGTAATACTAGACCAAGGAATAGTCATTTGGAAATAATGTTCAGAAGTATTCCTAAAGAAAAGAGCCGCTTGTCCTTCACTATGAATTTGAAGGAAAAGCGGCCTATACTCATTAGAAATTCACAATCTTATTGTTTTTATGTATATCCTCTGTGCCTGCTTCCAATGCAGTCATGTAATAGCTGCATTTATGATTGATGAGTTCCATTGTCTTATTTAATTCTTCTAATTGTAATTCGACAGCAGCTTTTCGCTCTAGGAACATATCATATCTTTGTCTTAACGTTGCATCCCCCTCAGAACACCATGCAATGAAGTTTTTAATTTCCTTTATAGGCATTCCGGTAGACTTTAGACATTGAATGACTTTTAATGCTTCCATATCAGATTCTTTAAATAATCGTGTTCCACTAGGAGTGCGCTCTACGAAAGGCAATAACCCCTCCTTGTCGTAGTAACGTAAGGTATATACTGTGACATTTAATTTTTTTGCCACTTCGCTGATTGAATAGGTCATGATCATTCTTCCCCTTCCCTTTGGCTATAGACCTCGAGTTAACTCTATATTTTGGTTGCATCCTACCATGCTTATGGATTGAATGTCAAAGCATTACACTTCAATTTTTCATAAACTTATCACTTGACCTAGAGTTAACTAGAGGGATTATTCTAGTTTTGCAAGAGAAAAAATGGATTCATATGGCCACTTCTCTTAAAAGTTCATTTATTGGAGGTACAAACAAATGATAACTGCTAAAGCACGTGCAATCGACGGACCTGATAAATCGTTTCGAGCGGCTGAAATTAAAAGACGTGATCTTGATTTACATGATGTACTAATTGAAATTAAATTTGCCGGCATATGCCATTCTGACATCCATACGGCTCACGGCGAATGGGGTCCCGTGAACTATCCACTCGTACCTGGACACGAGATTGCAGGAATTGTCACAGATGTAGGACCAGAGGTGACAAAGTATAAGGTCGGTGACCGAGTAGGTGTCGGATGTATGGTTGACTCCTGCGGTGATTGTGAGAACTGCCGTAAAGGAGAAGAACAATACTGTCTCAAAGGAAATGTCCCTACATACGCTGGAGTTGACAAATATGGTGAGCCTACTCAGGGCGGCTATTCTACCCACATTGTCGTAACTGAAGATTTCGTAGTCAGAATACCTGACAGCATTGAGCTTGATGCGGCAGCACCATTACTTTGCGCAGGGATTACGACATACTCGCCGCTAAATCATTGGGGAGCAGGCCCAGGTAAAAAAGTAGCGGTTGTCGGTATGGGCGGACTTGGTCATATGGCTGTCCAAATTGCACATAGCATGGGTGCCGAGGTCACCGTTCTTTCCCAAACATTGAATAAAAAGGACGATGGCTTGCAATTGGGCGCAGACCACTACTATGCGACAAGCGATCCGGAAACATTCCAGAAGCTTGCTAGAACCTTTGACTTAATTATTAACACGGTAAGTGCAAAGCTCGATATTGATGCTTATTTCTCATTGCTCACACTTGATGGTACTCTCGTAAATGTTGGTGCGCCTGCAGAGCCACTATCATTAAATGTGTTCTCACTCATCGGTCATCGCCGTTCCTTTGCAGGTTCAATGATTGGCGGCATCCGTGAGACACAAGAGATGTTGAACTTCTGTGCAGAACATAGCATTGTTCCTAAGATTGAAGTCATTTCAGCCGACCAAATTGACGACGCCTACAAACGTGTATTAGCTTCAGATGTAAAGTATCGATTTGTTATTGATATTAGCACAATGTAAGTTGTTTAAATGATAGATTCTAAGGAAGGGGTGTCCCAAAAGTTAAACTTTTGGGGCACCCTTTTATATTGGATGAATTAAATGGAAATAACAGATACAGCCTGTTTCTAACAGATTCTAGTTTTCACGCCTTTCCTTTGTCAGAAGGTAGCCCGGCTTCTGACAGACTCTGCTTTTTCTGCCTCCCCTTTGTCAAAAGGTACCCCGGCTTCTGATAGACTCTGGTTTTTCTGCCTCCCCTTTGTCAAAAGGTACCCCGGCTTCTGATAGACTCTGCTTTTTCTGCTTTCCCCTTGTCAGAAGGTAACCCGGCTTC
>NZ_JBHZRC010000006.1:74997-76511 GCF_043641075.1 Niallia oryzisoli
TGACAGACTCTGCTTTTTCTGCCTCCCCTTTGTCAGAAGATGGCCCGGCTTCTGACAGACTCTGCTTTTTCTGCCTCCCCTTTGTCAGAAGATGGCCCGGCTTCTGACAGACTCTGCTTTTTCTGCCTCAACTTTGTCAAAAGGTACCCCGGCTTCTGATAGACTCTGCTTTTTCTGCCTCAAATTTGTCAGAAAGTAACCCTGCTTCTGACAGACTCTGCTTTTTCTGCTTTCCCCTTGTCAGAAGGTAACCCTGCTTCTGACAGATTCTGGTCCTTCCGCATTCCCCTTTGTCAGAAGATGGCCCGGCTTCTGACAGACTCTGCTTTTTCTGCCTCCCCTTTGTCGGAAGATAGCCCTTCTTCTGACAGACTCCGGTATCTCCGTTTTCACCTTGTACGAATTAGGCAAAACATCATCAAATTAACTTGGAAAAACTTTCAATATCAACATTTAACGTTCCAAGCCATTTTACAAATCCCTTTGAATTGATAAACAAATTATCTCCCTTATTTATCCAAAGATTTTTACGACTCCTTCCTCTATCTTTCTGTAATGTAAATAATGAATTTGCTCCTGAAAATGATGCACAATTCATTGATACCAATCAGGTGCATTTAAAAACAAAAAATTCTAAAAATTGAGGATGACAAGCCATTGCCGGCTCGTGTTATGGTCCTCTGAAAAAATGACTTAAATAACTTGTACACCTAAAAAGGGGAATGAATAATCTACTGTATTCATTCCCCATTCCATTTTTTCAGTTAAAGGATATTCCTACAATTAGTAAAACCTTGTACATTACTTTAATAAGTTTGTAAGGTTTGAGAATGAAGCTACTAGATCTTGATAGTATCCAATCAGTTTATCCTTTAAAGAAATTTGATCCGATTCCTCTTCTGCTTCATTTTGATTAATTTGTTCAGTTTCAGTTGTCGGGATTATTTCCTCATCTACTGCTTGTATTGGTTCTACAGAATCTGAAACTGTATTTTCTACAGGTTCAACTACTTCTTGCTCTGGAGCTACACTGACTGGGCTTTCTACATTAACGTCAGGTTCATTTGTTAGATTGATATTTGGATTATCAACCGTGCTGTCTATGGTTGTAACTGCCTCTAAGGTGCTTATATCAGTTCCACCTTCCTCAGCAGTTACATCGGTTACTGTATCAACAGTTGACACATTTTCAGCTTCTTCACTTGTTTTGGCAGCATTTGATTCATTTAAACTTTGTACAAGAAAGGTCTGATAGAATTCAATAATACTTTGATAGCTATCACCGATAAATTCATACGTTTCATCAACCCATTTCTCTGAATCATCTTGATTTTGTGTATTGTCTTTAGAAGCGATATTTTCTTCTTCATCTATTACATTAGTATTTTCTGTATTCGTGTCTCCAACTTGAATTTCTTCTGTATCGGTTCCTAATTCAGTTTCTGCTACTGGTACTTCTGGTGTTTCTGCTTGATTCTTTGTTCCTTCTTCTACTAATTCATCAGCTTCTGCAG
>NZ_JBHZRC010000006.1:76611-256508 GCF_043641075.1 Niallia oryzisoli
TTCCATCATCTGCTTGGACCTCTTCAGTCGCCGGTGCTTCCGGTGTTTCCACTGTCGGCTCTGTTCCTTCCTCTGCTATTGCTTCATCAGCTTCTGCAGTTCCATCATCTGCTTGGACCTCTTCAGTCGCCGGTGCTTCCGGTGTTTCCACTGTCGGCTCTGTTCCTTCCTCTGCTTCTACTGCTATTGCTTCATCAGCTTCTGCAGTTCCATCATCTGCTTGGACCTCATCAGTCGCCGGTGCTTCCGGTGTTTCCACTGTCGGCTCTGTTCCTTCCTCTGCTATTGCTTCATCAGCCTCTGCAGTTCCGTCATCTGTTTGGACCTCATCAGTCGCCGGTGCTTCCGGTGTTTCCACTGTCGGCTCTGTTCCTTCCTCTGCATCTACGTCGTCACCTTCTACAGTATCATCATCAACATTTTGCGGCTCATTATTATTAGTTTCATCTATATTAACAGGTTCGTCTGTATCACCATTCGTTGTGCCGGATTTACTTTTGGCTAACTCGCTAACCAGTTTACCTTTTTCAGGAGACCCTGGAAGACTTTTTGCTAATGAAGAGACTTCCTGACCATGATTTTTCACTTGTTCAATTACTTCTGGGTTAACGTCTGTTTTTTCAAGCTCTGCTGCAGAAATCGGTGCACCAGCAGCTAAAAAGGTTGCAGCCATCATTGATGTTGACATCACGAATGGAGCTACTTTCCTTGCCAATTTTTTATTTGTTCTCTTCGTTTCCATCTGTTTTTTATTCATTACTTCATCTCTCCTAACCGTATTTTGTTCTACTATAGGATGGATTTTTGGTAGTATCCGTTTTTCTCGCTGCACCTCCTATTTACTTGAGCATGTACTTTACCCAAATTTTCCTGCAGTACCATCACCTGCCTGTCTTACTATATCTAAGCTTTGTTACCATACCGTGTTACTTAATTTAAAAAAAATGACGGTTTCCTTACTGTATTATCGAAATTTGCAATAAATGAAATTTGTATGATTAAGACTGAAAGACTTTTATTCTAAAAAAATAACAACGCTTTTACCCTATTCCCACCAATATCTCCATAGATTACCTTTACCCGTAAAATTTGGAATCATTTTACCTAACCTTTCTTTACATATAAATCCAAGACATGAAAACTATTAAAGGAATATAACAATTAAATTTCCTTCCCATCTTGTTTCATATAAATTCGGCATACTTTCTACGCCTTAATTAATTATTAAAAATAACAAAAAGACAATTGTATCCATGTATATTTACATAGAAACACAATTGTCTTTTTCTACATCTATCGGAATGATTAATTTCAAACCCACTACAGGTAAAATGCATATTTCACCTATATAAGGAGAGTATGGCAAATACCATTCTTCACCAGTCGATACCACCCGAGCCTACGGTGATTGGAACTGGCTGAATGATTAAGGCAAGCACTAAAATACCTGTTATCAAAAAATTTTAAATTTATTAAAATATCTTCTTTTCTTCCTATATAATAGAAATATAACTAAATTTACAAAGTTATATAGGTTTCCATATATCTTTATCAATTCTAATACGTATAAAAAGTGGGGCTAAATTATGGACACACCTGTAAACCTTCATCAAATCCAGCTCTTTTGTTATGTTGTTGAGTATGGAAGTTACACACAGGCTGCTCAAATTCTTCATATGACACAGCCAGCCTTAAGTATGCAAATCAAATCGTTAGAAAATAGATTCGGGGCTAAGCTTTTTGTACGGAAAGGGAATAATATTGAACTAACGGAAGTCGGAGTCCTCGTTCATCAATATGCTTCCCAGCTGCTCAGCCTGGATAAGCAATTACGTTCTACCTTAAAAGAATTAATTTCTGGGGAGGCCGGTGAAATTGCCATTGGTAGTAACCGTCCCATCGGCCGATTCTTATTGCCAACACTCATTCTAAATTTCATGAAAAAATATCCAAAACTAGAAGTAACAACACACTATGATAATACAAAACAGATTTGCCAATACGTTTTAGAAGAGAAAATAAATGTTGGTTTTGTGATGTTTTCCAATGAACAAACTCCACCTCCAGGACTTGTCACCTACCTAATCCAGAAAGATCACTGGGTACTTGTATGTGCAACAGGCTCTGAATGGGCTGAATGGAATGGATCGATTCAAGATATTTTACGAAAAGCCCCATTAATTGGATCTCTGCCAAAAACTGCCCATGGTGAAATCATTGAGATCGAACTGCAAAAACTGGGGGTCAAACTAAACGAATGTAATATCTCTCTGCGACTGGATGAAATTGAATCAATCAAAATGGCAGTTATCTCCCAGTTAGGAATCGGCTTTCTTCCCCGTATGACAGTTGAACGGGAACTTAACAACGAAGAATTAATCGAAATATCCATAACAGATACCTATAAACCTGAAATAAATAATTATATGATCATGAAAGAAGATGTGTATTTGACGCCAACTATTAATACCTTTAAAAATTTTATTTTGGAAACAGTAGCTGAAACCTTTCAGTTGATCTAAATTTCACTAGTAAATCTGAAAAAATAAAAACAGCTGTTTGAAAGAATCATTCTCTCAATCAGCTGTTTTTATTTTACTTTACATATTCTTCTTCTGAATGTTCATTCCCACCGGATACCTTTGTTTTAGAAAACGTAATGAGCGGGTTCCAGCTGCCGGATGATTGAGCAGCTGCATAATAGACTGGAGACCAATCCTCATCAAGGAGACCAAACAACATCGCTAAATGTCTGCCGCCTGATTCAACTTTTGCCATACTTGAAAACTGTGGCAGCATATCATAAGCAGCACGATAATCTTTATCCATAATGAAATCAACAAACTGTTTATCCATTGCATGTTCAGCAAAAGTTGGCATATGATGTCTTCCACGGACTAAATTATGGGCAAGGGCACCACTTGCTACAAAAACGATCTTTTTATCAGATTCACGTAATACCTTCCCGATTACTTGACCCCATCTATATGTTTCTTCTAGATTTGCAGCCAACGTTACTGATAGATTAATTACGGGAATATCTTCATTTGGAACTAAATAACGCAGTGGAACAACTGTGCCATAATCCCAAACAAAATGTTCGTCATCCACGCCTTCTACTGAAAGATTGGCATCTTTGCCTGCTTGAACTAATTGGTTAGCCAGTTCACTATCACCAGGATAATTGTATGGAACATCTTTAATCAAATCCGGAGCCTCTTGAGCGGTAAGCAGCCCTTTATGTACAGGATAACAATCAACATAATGTGCAAAGGTGGAAGGCCAGTGACAAGAAACTAATACAATAGCATCCGTTTCAATTTGCGAAATTTCCTTCGCAACTTCCTTTAATCCATCTATAATTCCTTGTTGAAAGTCAGGTGCTTGGTCCTCGTGGCAAATACTTGGTACATGTGGCGCAATAACACTTAATTCAATTGACATGACATATCCTCCCTATCTCATTTCCTTTATCATTTAAAACACTTATTTGGTTTAACATCCTATTCTCCCATTGGTACCTTTACAAATCTGTATCAAAGGTTTGTTCTTGAATTCACATAAATCTACTTCTTTTTTACAGACTATTTATTTTAAAATTTTAAATATGTTTAATATTCAGTTAATTAATTGCGTACTGAATACTAATGTCAAAGTAATAAAATATCTTTCAACTTATTTATATATTATAAAACATCACTTACTATAAATCTAATAAGATTTATGATATATATCTATATAAAATTATTTATGATGCTAGTCAGACTATGAAAAGATCAATCGAGTTTACCTATTGAACATTCTAAATCGTTTACCCCAATAGTCACCAAGGCATCCCTATTATCACAAATAAAAGCCATGCTAATCCCGGACCAAAGGCGATGAATACGCCAGTAGTCATCATGAGCTGTCTGAAAAATACTCTTTCTTTTATCCCTTGTACATTGGCAAGTAAAATGGCACCTGCTGAAGAAAGCGGACTTAAATCAACGATACTAGACGAAGCCGAAATGGCTGATATTACATTGACGGATGAAAGATTAGGATCCATTAGAACTGGTTCTGCAATAGGAATAACAGAAGCCAAGAAACCAGTTGTTGATGCAAAAGCGGAAACAAATCCTCCTACGTAAGAAACGGCGAGTGTTGCTAAGACTGGATTTCCCATGTCCGCAATCATATCGGTAACGAATCTCATCACCCCTATTTTTTCCATCACTCCAACAAAGGTAACTATCCCTGTTACTAGAAAAATAACACCCCAAGGCATTACTTTCAGCACTTCATCCTGTTTACTAGGAGCTATTAAGGCCAGTACAAGCCCCACTAAAATCGCTGCAAAACCAAGATTCATATCAAACCCAATTGATAAAATTCCTAATGCTGCGATAGCCGCCAAGCAAATTACTTTATATAGATTTAAACCTTCTTTTTGTTCTGGTAATACATTAGCTGGCACTCCTAACGAAGCTACATATGGCAATCCGTTTAAATCCCGTTTTATTAAGCGAAGTCCGCCAAATAGTAGGAATGCGATTAAGGCTACAATACTAAAATAGATAAAACAATTTAGCAGCAAAAGTGCTGGAGAATGCTCCAGACCTCTCGTCTCCATGCCTCCGTTTACAATAACACCAAAAATATTTAATGGAGAGAACGATCCAGCCTGCATCCCCATAATAATCATGATGCTAATCATGAGCGGGCTAATTTGACATTTATGCGCAATTTTTAACGCAATGGGTCCTAATAAAGTAACCACGGCAATTCCATAGGTACCAACACTGGCCAGAACAGAACTTAATATAAACATAAGCCACGGTATTAGGACGAGTTTTCCATTTACTAGTTTCAAGCCCATATCTGCAATTAAATCAATGACACCACTCTTTTGAATAATCGCAAACATATAGGTTATTCCCACGATAAAAATAAACAGTTCCACTGGAAATACACTATACACATCCTCCAAGCTAAGATCACTAATCAGTATCCCAACGATAAAAGCAGCAGCGAGTCCTAAAACTCCAATATTGATTGGTAAGATTGCCCCTATGACGAATATTGCTAGTAGTACTAGAATAGCAATGATTTCTATACTCATAAAATTCACTCCTTTACTTTCTTGTGCTGTTGATCATGAATCATTCTTTTTCTGCCATAAAAAACGCTTTCATTTTGTTCTTGCCAGGATTCCTCCTTAAAATCGTTAGGCTAGATGTAACATATCAATCCTCCTAAATAGCCTGTGAATGATTATTTACATTAATAAAGTTAATATTATGAATATAGTGATAAATCTGTAATTTATTATATATTAGATAAGAACCATAAATCCAATTAATATTTCTTTATATATTTATATATTTAAATTCCAACAAGGATTCAATTTTCATGACTAATTGACACTTGTTGCAGGGGATAATAGATAAAACACCTACCCTCCATTCTTTTAGATAATCCATATTAGAAACAGCACGAACAGCTTCATACGTAACATGAACCACTCCTTTAGTGTTTAAAATCAAAAAAGTCAAGCTCACCTATTAACGAGGACATAAGTTAATAGGTGAGCTTGACTTTACTGCTATTGAATTAGGTAATACAAAAGGATGCTACTGAACTCATTCAACCATAAAATTAACCGTTTTTACCTGAGTATAGCTTAGGATTTCCTCCAGTCCTTCTTCAGAACCAATTCCGCTATTTTTATATCCTTGGTATGGGACACCGATGAAATGTCGTGAACTGCCATTCACCCACACAAATCCAGCCTCAATCCGATCAACAGTTTCAATAGCTGTAGGGAAATGATTCGTCCATATCGAGGCAGTGAGTCCATAAGGAAGCATATTTGCCTGTCTAATTACGTCCTCCTTTTCCTTCCAACGGATAATCGATAGTACAGGACCAAAGATTTCATCAGTAAAGATACTCATTTCCTCTGTTACATGGGTAAATACGGTCGGATTGACAAAGAATCCATCTTTAAACTTGTCTCCTTCTGGTTTCCCGCCGCCATAAATCAATTCGGCACCTTCTGCTTGACCTAATTCAATGTAACGCACCACCTTATCATATTGAGCCTGTGAAACAAGGCAGCCCATTTCTGTTTCCGGCTCAATTGGAAGACCTATTTTTAATTCTTTTATTCTATTAATTAATTTTGAAACAAACTCGTCATGAATATCTTCATGTAAAAATAAACGGGAAGTGGATCCGCAAGATTGTCCCTGACACCACATAAAGTTCATCCCGCGCACAGCACCTTCCACTGCCTTAGAAAGGTCGGCATCTGGGAAAACAATCATCGCATTTTTTCCGCCCAGTTCTAAAGAAAGGTGCTTAATGCCAACCTCTGCCGACGACTTTAAAACCGTTTTTCCCGTTTCCACACTTCCTATTAACGCAATTCGTTTTATATCTTTGTTCCGTACCAATTCATCACCAGTCGTTCTTCCGTCCCCTGTTATAATATTGACGACGCCTGCTGGTAAAAGCTCTTGGCATAGTTCCGCAAATAATAATGAAGAAAGCGGGCATTGATCAGGCGCTTTTAAAACAACAGTATTCCCTGCAATCAACGGAGCAATAATCTTAGATGCTGCGAACATAATCGGATGATTATAGGGAATAATCCTCCCAATCACTCCATACGGTTCTCTTTTAGTGAAATGCCAATTAGAACCACTTGATGGAATTGTTTCTCCTTTTAATTCAGTGACTAACCCAACAGTATATTCCATCATGTCTGCTGCCAATTGAACATCCGATACCATCGCTGAAACAGGGTTTCCTCCATCTATGGCATCTAGGACGGCATACTCATCAGCAAGCTTTTTAAATTCTTCAATTAACCCTTTTAATTTCTTTGCCCGCTCTAATGGAGGCACCTTTTTCCAAGACTCAAAAGCCTGCTTTGCAGCTTCAACGGCTAATTCAACATCTTCCTTTTGGGCAAACGGAATATCAGCAAGAAGTTCCCCAGTTGATGGACTATATGTTTCATATGTCGTACCGCTCTTGGAACCGACTAATTGACCGCCAATCAACATTTTCCACTCGCGATTTAATAGCCTCTCTTTTAATGCATGCCAATCAGTAGAATATGTAGAATTCATAGTACTGCTCATTTTTTTCCTCCTTAAAAATAATTAGTTCTCCATTAACAATTAAGTCTTAGAAAACAAATTTTATTCTTGTATTATTAAAGCCATAAAAAAACACCCCACTCTTTGTACTTCTGCCTATTAGCATTCAAGAATGAGGTGTTTATGATTATTAGTTAATGAACTTCTTTTACTAAATACTCTATTTTGAAACAGCAGGAACCGCTCCAGGAGGGAGACCTTCAAACGGATCTTGGATCACGTCGATAATAGCCGGCTTTCCTGATGAAATCGCACGATTTATGGCTCCATACAGCTGTTCAGACGTCTCCACTCTTTCACCATAGGCCCCTAATAATTCGGCATATGCGGCAAAATCGATATTGTTATAGTGAATGCCTACATATCTTTCATTATGGGCCGTCTTTTGCCGGTCTCGGGTATTCCCATAGCAAAAATTATTTAATACGAGATTTATCACAGGTATATTTTCTCGTACAGCAGTCTCTAGATCCTGTGCAACCATCCAAAATGCACCATCACCAGTTACATTGATAACCACTCGATCCGGGTTTGCTAATTGAATTCCCATGGCTGCGGGGAATCCCCAGCCCATCGACCCTCCTGCTGCTGCATAAAAACCTCCAGGTTGAAATTTTCCGTAGCGAGTCAGCCAAGGTCCAAACGTTGCAGCATCCTCAACAATGATAGGATTCTTCTCTTCTACGATTTCATTAATGACAGTCATAACAGCTGAAGATTCCACTGGAGAAACGTTTGATGGGATAGGTAAAGTTGTCTCATGATTATACTTAGGATAGAGACCTTGATACAATTCACGATTATGGATCTTTTCATTGACTGGACCCAGGTGATCAATGATGTTCCGTATCGTTTCCCGGGCATCACCTAAAAGACCAACATCTGGGACGTAAATCTTCCCTAATTCCTCCTCATCTACATCTATATGAATTAATTTGGTATTCTCTGATATTGTCGTCCATCTTTTTGTTGAGAATTCAGAAAAATGAACACCAACTGCTAGCACCAAGTCTGCCTTTTCAAGCATTTCCCAGCAAACAGGCGGGCATCCCGGCCCAACATTTCCAAAATAGAGTTCATGATCATTTGGAAACACATTAGGCTTTCTCCAAGTAGTCACAACAGGAGTGGAAAGTTGTTCCGCCAATTGTACCAGCTCTTCTGTTGCATTAGAAATGGCAACTCCTCCACCTGCTAAAATGACTGGATTTTTTGCCATTTCTAGTAAATTAGCTGCAACTGGAATTCTTTGAAGATCGACAACACGAGAATCTGTCCGATAAATAGGCCGATACGAAAAATCCGCCACTTCTTTTATTTGAACATCTAACGGTAAAGAGACTGCAACTGGTCTTGGTCTTCCAGAAAGGGCGGTTTTTACTCCCCTTTGTAACAATTCCGGAATCCTTTCTGTTTGGTGAATCTCCATTGACCATTTCGTGATTGGTTCAAAAAACTTAACCAAATCCATTTCTTCAAACGCATCTTTATAATAAACACTTTCGGAAACCTGTCCAAGCAAAGCCAATACAGGAACTGACTCAGCATATGCATTATGTACTCCAATGGTTAAATTGGCAGCTCCCGGACCTCTTGAAGCCATGCATACCCCAATTTCTCCTGTTGCTCTTGCAAATCCGTCTGCCATGAAGGCCGCTATCTGTTCATGACGAACGGAAATATAACGAATCTCTTCTTCATCAAATAACGCATCCAGTAAATGCATAATTGTTGTCCCGGGCAGACCAAAAATGTACTTTACCCCTTCCCGTTTTAACGTCTCGATAACCGCTTGTGCTCCATTCATGGAATCTCTCCACTCCTTCTTCCATTTATTATGCAAGCTGTCATCTCCTTTTAATTAACAGCAGCCTTATCAACAACAGGCACTTGATATCGTAAAAGTAATTCTTTTCTTTCTTTTGAGGATTGCAGTGCTTTAATACATACCTCTAAATTCGCTCTCGCCCAATGGCCGTCATGGACCGGCTTTTCCTGTTTCACAACAGCCCGGTACAGCTCTTCCAGCACATTTAACCGTCCCGTTTCTTTTTTCGAAATCGGAACCACATATTTCTTATCTTCCCCGTATACAAGCAATCCGTCCGGGTGCTGACGGATCACACCTTTTTCACAGCTGACAATCGTTAAGCCGAAGAAAGGATGGTGTTTTTCCGCTCCATCATAATTCTTCGCCCGTTTTCCACCATAGCCTGCTTCCGCTTTTATTGCAGCCTCCTGACTTTGCGACACGGCTGCTTTGATTGCTCTACGGGATGCAGCATATTGGGTAGCTTTTTGCAGCGGCCCGCCTTCCCCAATATCAAAGGTCAATTCTGTCGTATGGAAATGATCATAGCCATTATAGACAGCCGTTGCGGCAATACCATTTTCAAATTCTAAAAAGACCGTATGATTCCCTTCCGTTGGTCTTGCTGGATCATTTATCCCAGTTACAGCACGGACACTTCTTACTTTACCTCCGCCTAGTAGTCTGATGATATCAAATTGGTGGGCACCCTGCCGGTACGTTACACCGCCGCCAAGCTCTGTTTGAAGCTCTTCAGGTGTTCGCGGACGGTACAGCCAATCATTGTAATACCAATTGTGAATCATCGTTACTCTGCCAAGTTCCCCTCTTTCAATAATTTCTCTCATTTTCTGAATGGGAGGCTCGAAACTATGTGAATGACCGACAATCAGCTGGACGCCGTTTTCTTCTGCTGCACTTATCATTTCTTCTGCCTCTTCAAGAGTAACGGCTAATGGTTTTTCAACAATAATATGTTTTTTTGCTTCAGCAGCAATTTTTACATGATCTTTATGAAATTCAGTAGGTGTTGCTATATAAATCGCATCGATTGTTTGACTTTTACATAATTCGTCTATAGTAAAATAGGTTTCAGCCTGATAATCTTGAGCAAACTTTGCCAATCTTTCTTTATTCCTAGTAGCCACTCCTGCTAATCTTACATGTGGATGCTCCAGGATCGCGGGAATCATCGATGTACCGGCAATTCCAAGTCCTACAATTCCAATATTGACTATTCCATCTTGAACAGGCATCTCCAATCCCCCTTTTAAGCTAAATTATTTTTCAGCTTCTTGTAGCTTTTTCACATAATAACGCCATACCCATTTTGCATTAAACTTTGTACCAAGGTCAGGGAGTTCTGCAATATCTTCTTCAGAAATAGGTTCAGCTTCCCTTCCGGTTTTTGCCACTTCCAATGTGATTTTCGCTAATATATTAAAATTCAAGGCATTGATGGTCGCTTCCTCAATCGTTGCACCTGTTGCTGTAATGCCATGTCCTTTCATTAAACATATAGGCTTATCTCCCATTTCTTCCAGTAGAGGTGCCGCTAATTCGGGCCTTGTAACAAGGTAAGATCTTGGAAAAACAGGTACACCCTCTAAAGCCATCCGCATAGCAGGAATATTAAACGCGCCAAAGATTGGCCGTAATGGAAGATTTGTAATACCGCTGATTAACGCAGCTGGAGGATGGGCATGAATCACACAACCCACGTCCGGTCTAGCTTTCATGATTTCTCCGTGTATGGATAACTCTTTTGGAACCTGGTAGATTCCCTGGAGATCCTCACCGTTCCCATCAAAATCAACTCTTCTAATCGCATCAACAGTCGTGTAACGCACACCGTTTTCCTCTTCACCCCTGCAGCGAATTAACATCTCATTTGTACCAGGAATCCTTGCACTGACATGACCTAATGTTTCATCAACAAGGCCCTCCATTGCTAAAATTCTGCATGAAAGTGCTACCTTTTCTCTTAGTTCTGCTAATGATTCTGTCATTCATACCCCTCCTTTTTAACTGCTTGCCAGCTCTGGTGCAATAACGCGATTAATCTCGACTATTTCCCCAGTCCAAGAACATTCACTGCAATAGCAAAAATAAGCAATGTCGTCTGACACCCAGTATTCATTTAATAGACTTTTATGGTTCATTAGTGATTCTCCGCAATTGGGACAAAACTTGGGTTTAATCGTATATTCGTCATTCACAGCCAATGGTGATCCACTCCTTTAGTAGATAAGAAAAGGCAGTCCTATAAAGGGTTTGACAGCCACAATTCCCAATTAATCTCATACTCTATGGAATTGTTTTGTCTAACAACTCCCCATTGGACAGCCTCTTCACTCATTCTTATAGGTTAGAAGTAACCTTCCCACCTTTACAAATTTCAATTATTTCATCCAGGTTAGGGGCATAACGTGTATTCCAGTCTTTTGCTACTCCGGATAATAACCCGCCTTCACTAAACTTATTCTCTTCTTGAGGAAGCTCGATATTATTGTTGATTTCAGGATCACGAATGACACATTTTGGATCCTCCCCATTTTCCATTTTCTTCAATTCTCTTTGCAGCATTCGTCGATACATAATGATTCCTTTATCAGATGTTCCTAATCTTTCCGTTGTACGGTCAGCTATAGGTCCCTGAGTAATCCATGCCATCATATCCTGTCCGTCAATATAATCAACGACATACTTTCCATTTTCATCTGTAATCGGGCACTCGTAAGAAGAAATTGGATAATTCTCCGGTACTTCAACGCCTTCTTTCGGAACAAAGCATGTGTACCAAAAATGTAACGTCCTTTCATCATCCATTGGAACCCGGATCTGGAACGAATGGGCTCCGCTGTCACCTACACGAAGCATCGTCGGAAATACGATTGGATGACCGATTGCCCAATCTTCATTTTCTTCCGTCTGACCTTCTAGCACGCGTCTTTTTATAATTCCCCAATCAAATTCATCGAAGCCGATTTTCAAGTGGTGCTTCGTGATTTTCCATTCATCTTGCGGTCTTCCTTGTTGTTCAAAAACGTGCTCGAAATAATGTCCATGAAGCCATTCTAAGTGAGTTGGATCTAAAGAGTTTTCCATAATTTGAAGCCAGTTACAAGGAATAACAGCGAACCCAATTGTACGAATCACATTATCCTTCACAAATAAATCCCATTTTGGCAGCTCTGGTGCTGGAGCAGGTCCCATATAGGCAAACACTAATCCACCCAATTCTTTTACTTCATACCCGGCAATTTTAATTTTATTTTTAAAATTACTCGTTTCCGGTTCATTTGGCTGTTCTGTGCATTGACCTAAGCGATCATATAACCAGCCATGGTATTGACAGCGAATCCCACATTCTGTCGGAAAACCGTATTCAAGTGAAACTCCTCTATGTGCACATTTGTCACCGACCAATCCCAAATTATTTGATTTATCTCGGAATAGGACAAGATCTTCTCCAAGAAGTTTTACCTTTTTCGTTGTCCCAACTTTTTCGACCTCTGAACTTATCGCAATCGGATGCCAATATCTTCTTAATAATTCTCCCATTGATGTACCAGCACCAACCTGTGTCAAAGCTTTGTTTTGTTCTTGAGTTAACATCGTAATCCTCCTCATTTCTAATGGATACTTTTTTGAAAACATCAAATGTTCTGTAAATTAAATTGATTCTCTGTTGCTATTTATTAGTATTATTAACTTATTTATAGTATAAATTATAAATTGTTATAATTCTAATTAGTATTTTGATAGGTAGTTATATATAATAACTTATAACGTAATGTGCGAGAATTTCCAAACTATAAAATTACAAGAGAGATGCCACTTAATACAAGAACAATTCCTGCAAAGGTAACAGCCGTAACCTTTTCCTGATTTTTGAAAAGAAAATAACTGGCAGGTGTAACCAGCACCGGGGTCGAAAGTGTTATGAGATTGGCAATTGAAATCGGTATATAATGCATTGATGCAATAACTAATATTTGTGCAGTGATGGTAATACACCCGCTTATAGCAAACAACGTAATGCCAAGTGAATCCGCCTTCTTAAGCTCTAAGAAAAAATGCCTTGTGTGCTTATTTGTAACAGTATGTAAAATAAAACCTGCAAACGCCCCAAGGACACCGCCTAAAATAGGCTCTTGCCAGCTCTGAATAGCAACCCCTCTGACAATGTTTCCAAGTGCGTAGGACATAGAACTCAGAAAAGCCAGTAATATTCCAGATTGGATAAGCCACTTGATCGATACAACCTGCTTCAGTTGATTCTTAGTTGCCATCTGTTCCTGCCCTGCTGCAGCTTCCCGTTTGCCAGTAACTTGCGGAACATAGGAAACTAAAAACAATCCAAAAAGAATTAAAACAATAGCTGACACATCAATCCAATGTAATACTTCACCTAGAAATAACCAGGCAATGATGGTTGTAAATAACGGATTACTGGTTTGGAAGGCACTTGCCCTTGTCGGCCCAAGTTTGTCAATGGTTTCGAAGAAAAACCAGCGTCCCAAATAAGTACTAAATACCCCTCCCAGCAAAAATAGTAGAAATCCTTTTGTATTCCATTCGATATGACCCTGACTGAAAAATAATAGCTGAGTAACAAGCAATATGGAACCAAATAAAATATTCATCCCTACGGAAATGAGAAATCCTAGATTCATATTTACCCGAGATGAAGCTATTTTGGTAATGATAATATTGCTAGAAAACAAAACCAAGGCAAATATTGCTAACAATTCCCCCACATTTATTCCTCCTATTCACTACCTTTTAACTTGTTCTCCTCCTTTCTAACAATAAAGGGATTTTTCGAATCAGGGAAAGGAATGGATGACAACCGGTTATGTTGACTGTCATCCAATCAAGTTCCATTCAATCATTAAAAAATTTTATTTCAAAATACCTACTTCTTTATAAAATTTTTCTGCACCAGGATGCAATGGTGCTCCTGTTACATCAGCAATTGTATCTGCTGTCATTGCTTCAAATGATTTGTGTACTGTATATAGATAATCGAGGTTTTCATACATAGCCTTTGTAACATTGTATACCATTTCTTCGGATGCATCTGCACTTGTTACTAAAATAGTATCAATAGACACGGTTGGAATATCTTCTTTTACGAATGGATACGTGCCTGCCTTTATTGTGTACGGCTTCGCTTGTAATTCTTTTTCCAAATGTTTGATCGCAGTTTCAGACAACGGAAGTACTTTAATTGGCTTACTTGAATTTAATTCCATAAGATTTCCCGCTGGTGTAGGAAGCGGTGAAACTGAACCATCCATTTTATTATCTTTAATTTGATCATTCGCTTTTGAAACCGCGGTATACTGGATTTTCCCTCCATTTTTTTCAATTTCCTCATAACTAGAACCATATGCATTAAAAACAATTCGATTTGAGATTTCCATTGGTGAATCTTTTGTATTCACAGCCAATATAGCCGGTAGTTTTTCATCTACGATTTGTTCAATGGAATTAATCCCTGAATCTTCACTAACGCTGAAATGATATGGCATTGGATGCAGGAATGCAACTGTTCTCACTTTATCCATTTTTTTAGGATAGGGATCTTCCCCGTTATAAGCCCATTTTGCTGCCGCAGCACTGACTATCCCAAAATCAGCTTGTCCAGATATAACGGTCATGATATTTGCTCCATCCTGTCCTGGCTGATACGTAAATGTCGTATCAGGGTTTGTTCTCTTAATAGTTTCTCCAATTCCTTCCCCAATTGTACTCCACAAGCCGCCTGCAGAACCGCCGGCAATTGTCACTTTCATCGCAGCATTGTCATTTTCCTGTGCTGTACTTTTTTCTGTTTTTTCTCCGCCGCAGCCTGCAAGCAACATGATCGAAGTTGATAAAATAGCTAAGCCCTTTACAAGTTTCTTCATTAATTTTTCCCCCTATTAGTTGACTATCTTTTAGCACTGCCTGTAGTTTCGTGCTGAAGTAGATCGTGTTTTTACTCAGCCGCTTGCTCAAGTTGTATCTTTTGACCTTTAAAATCTTTGACAAACGCTGGAATTTTAGGAGCTAATACTAAACCAACTCCAATTAATCCAATAACGCTGGATAAAATATTTGGATAGATTAATAGAATGCCACTAGCGATAAGGATCAATCGTTCCCATTTTTTCAGCATTACCCCAAACCACCCCTCTAATCCTGCTGCTAACGTGATGACACCAATTGTGGCGGTAATGATCGCAATGACAATAGAAGTAGTCGAACCAATTAACAGTAAGGATGGGTCGTAAACAAACATAAATGGAATGATGAACGCAACCAATCCTAATCGACAGGCTAGAAACCCTATTTTCATTGGATTTGCATCTGCTATGGCAGCAGCAGCATACGCAGCTACAGCGACAGGAGGTGTGATAGCTGATAAACATGCATAATAAAGAATAAACAAATGTGCTTGCATCAGGTCAATTCCAACTTCAATCATAATGGGTGCAGCTAAAACAGCTGTTAATACATACGCAGCTGGAGTAGGCATCCCCATTCCGAATATAATACACACAAGCATTGTGACGAGCATGGTCATAAAGATACTTCCGCCGGACGCTGCATGAATTAGACTAGAGAATTTCCCTCCCAAACCAGTGACTTGAATGATACCAGCGACTACACCTGCAGCGGCACATACAGCAACTAATGGGGAGATTCTTGTTGTCGTTTCAATCATCGTTTGGAATAATTTCTTTGGCGTTAATCTTGTTTCTTTTTTAAAGTAACTAACAAGTATCGTAGCTACAGATGCTAGGATCGCACCCATTACAGGTGTTAAGCCTTGCTCAAGTGTGATAACTAAGACAAGAATCGGAATCATAAATTGACCCATTTCCTTCATAACACCCATAACCGTTGGTACCGTCTCATCATCATAACCAGCCATTTTTAACTTTTTTGCCTGGAAATGAACCTGACAAAAAATAGCTAAGTAGTATAATAACCCTGGAATTAAGGCTGCCATCGCGATAGTAGAATAAGAAATACCTGTCATTTCAGCCATTAGGAAAGCTGCAGAACCCATTACAGGCGGCAAGATACTTCCTCCCGTTGCAGCAGTAGCTTCAATCGCACCCGCATAAACTGGAGAGTACCCGACTTTTTTCATAGATGGGATTGTAAAAGAACCTGTTGTAGCAACATCAGCCGTTGGACTTCCTGAAATAGAACCATACAAACCGCTGGATATAACAGCAACCTTTGCCGGACCTCCGGCAACACGTCCAGTTAAAGCCTTTGATAATGCATAGAAGAAGTTCCCTCCACCTGATGCATTAAATAAATTTCCAAACAGTACAAAAAAGAAAACATATGTTGCTGCAACACTAGCAATTGAACCATAAACACCATTAACTGTATAAACCATTTGATCAACAAATTGCATTAGATTGTACTGTTCGTGACCAAACGTACCTGGGATCAGATGACCAAAAAATGCATATAGCACTAAAACGCTTACAATCACTAACATTCCAAATCCCAATGTTCTTCTCGTTACCTCAAATACTATGAATAACGTGATCGAACCAACAATGATTTCCATCATGGTTAACGGATCTGCTAATGGCCAGCGGGTAAGAAAACGATCAGAATAAGTGATCATAAATACACCAACTCCGATAAGTGCAAATGAAATGGCAATATCGTAAACCGGGACCTTATTCCCCTTTTTTGTTCCATTAAATGAAAATACTAGAAACGTAATCGCTAACATAAAAGTAATAAAAATGGAATTATGTAGGAATGGATCCATAGCCGAGAATAGTATTACATAGAATTGGAATATAGTAATTCCAATAATCAGCAATAGCAAAAATTTTCTTAGCCACCCCTCAGGCTCCCTGATAGAACCAGTACTGAACAATGATCCGAGTATTCCTTTCATATACAGCCTCCTTAAATATAAAATGATAGTTAATTTTCTTAATATTAATCCTAGATATTGATAAAATATTAAGAAAATTCTTAATATATTTGAATTATAAGACAACATAATATCTATTACAAATAACGAATTTAACACTATCTATATAGTATTATATATGACCTTTAACTTTTTATTTGAAATTCATTGAATGACAAGAGATTTTACAGAAAGCACCCATCCTAACATTACATATAAACAAAAGCGCTCCTGATACGATACATGTATAAAATAAAATGCCCTTGAACAATTTCGCAAACAAAAACACACCAACTACAAAAGTTTTGGTGTGTTTATTTACTTCGTTTATAAAAAGTAGCTGGAAACATGAAGCCTCGCATTACGATGCGTTTCTCGTCATTTTCCACATTCTTTTAGTTTCACACGATAATACCTCATACCTTTTGGAATTCCCTTTATCTCAAAAACTCCGTTATATAGTAAATGCCGGAGTCTGTATTCTAAAAAGGCATCCCCAACATGATTGTCTATGTGACCGTACACTTCACCAATTAATCTTGCTGATTTCATAAAATCAGGCTTCACTTGCTTGTTATGTAGTTTTTGGGCAGTTGCAATCATTAGTTGATCGAAATAATCTTCATTTACGGCTTTAATTTTCTTATTCTCCCAAATCCGTACTACCTCAAAGGATCACCTTTCCGTACATAATAATTAAAATAATTATAACATTTATTCTCTCACATCCTTGCTTACCTAGCTTCCAATAATGAATAAGAGGCCATTTTTCATAGTTTCTTCTTCACCAAACCTTTATTAAAATACATTTCATTGCACTGTACATTTCTATCGGATAGTCCTAACAATTTTGGGGAAAATAAACAAAAACATTTCAAAATGGTGGGACCTATGGCTAATTTTTTCAAAAACGGAATAAGCAAACGGAAGAAAAACCAATCAGAAGATCACATAAGTGACGGAAGTACGAAACAAGAAAAACAGAATGTTGATGACTGGGAAAAGGAACTCACCAAATCAAATGATTATAAAAAAACCTTTTATTTCAATCAGAATTCGGGAATAAAATTCTATTTTACGTTTATATCTACACTTGTTGACGATAAAGTACTGGACGACAATGTCCTTCCCTATTTACTTGGGGATGACTTTTATAAAATAGACGATGTGAAAAAGCTTCTTCCCATTCCCGATGTAATGGTATCAAGCAACACAGCTGATATCCCACAAATGCTGCTTGAAGGCTATATCATGCTGACGATTGATGGAGATACAAGTGAGTTTGCCTTCATCTCCTCACAGAAACAGGTTGGCCGATCCGTTACGTCCCCTGAAATTGAATTTAGCGTTGTGGGTCCAAAGGTAGCCTTTGTCGAGTCGATAGAGCAAAACATGAACATGATTAGAAGGCGTTTACCGGTTAAGGAACTAATAGCTGAAGAATTCCTTGTCGGTAAATTATCAAGAACGAATGTAATGGTTCTATATATTGATGGGATTACAAACGAAGAAATTATTAACACCGTCAAGCAGCGAATCGGCGATATCGAAAAGGATGAAATTGCTGACAGCTCCTATTTTACACAGATTATCTCAGATAATGGGAATTCTCCTTTTCCACAGCTGCTTGATACGGAAAGGCCTGACCGTGTCGCGGCCAGCCTGGCTGAAGGAAAAATTGTGATTTTAGTAGATGGTTCGCCGCATGCATTAATCGGCCCAACCTCATTGACGGAGTTTTTCAACTCCTTCGAGGATTATTTCCTGAACTGGATTCTCGCTTCCTTTATCAGGATGATTCGTCTATTTGCGGTCATATTTTCGATTATGATTACACCTATGTATGTTGCTTTAACTAGTTATCACTATGAATTAATCCCAAAGGACTTATTAAGTACATTAATTATCTCAAGACGGGTTGTCCCTTTCCCTCCTATTCTGGAAGCATTGTTTTTAGAAATAACCATTGAACTGCTAAGGGAAGCAGGAGCACGGCTGCCTACCAAGGTCGGACAAACAATCGGTATCGTGGGCGGTATTGTCATCGGAACAGCATCCGTTGAAGCTGGACTTACAAGTAATGTTCTATTAATTTTTATCGCGCTTTCAGCCTTGGCGTCCTTTACAACACCTGTCTATCAGATGAGTAACACGATCCGGTTATTGCGTTTCCCATTCCTTTTAATGGCCGAAAAATGGGGATTACTTGGGATCACGATCGCGTTATGTTTTTTACTTATCCATTTACTGCGCCTTACCTCTTTGGGATTTCCTTTTATGGAACCAATATTTCCATTAAGATTGAGTGACTTTAGGGATGCCCTGTTTCGACTTCCATTTAAAAGTCAAGCGAATCGTCCACAATTCTTGAGAACCGATGATTCTAACCGGTTTAGTAAAGAAAAGGCATCAAGTAAGAAAGATATTGATGAATGATTTCGGAAAGGGGTGAAAGGAATGTTGCAGGGATCCGTTCAAGAAAGAATGAAAATCTCACCGTATATGGCAGCCTATGCAATTGTTGCCATGCAAACAGGCATGGGTGTCCTAAGTTACCAACAAGTCCTTGTAAAGGATGCTGGACATGATGCCTGGATTTCCATTATTGGTGCAGGACTTACCGTCCATCTCCTTGTATGGATGATGTATAGAATTTGCGAAACGGTTGAGGGCGATGTCCTATATGCCAATGTCTATTTATTTGGAAAAGTCATTGGCAACAGTGTCAATACTCTGTTCATTTTCTATTATATCATCTATTGTCTTGGATCACTGGGCGGTCTAATTGAAATCATTCGCACATGGATGTTTAATGATTTAAACCCATTTGTGTTTGCTGCCATCTATTTACTATTAGGGATTTATATTGTTTATGGCGGGTTCAGAACAGTTGCAGGAATTTCCTTTTTAGGACTTGTCATTCCCTCCTATTTGGCGTTGTCCTTTTTAATTCCCTTAAAATATGGACATTTTTCAAATTTGCTCCCTGTATTAGACCATACTCCAATGGAATTAGTAAAAAGTGGGTACAATATGATTTTTTCCTTTCTGGGCTATGGCATTTTATTATTCTTTTACCCTTTCATAAAGAACCCGAAGCAGTCAAAAAAGTGGGTTCATATCGGGATTTTAGGAACTACCTTTATTTATACCGCTTTGGCGGTCGTCACTTTTGCTTATTTCCCTGAAGGTTTGCTCGAAAGATCCATTTGGCCCACATTAGAGATGTGGAAAATTGTTCGACTGCCATTTATTGAAAGATTTGAGTATTTAGGAATTGCGAATTGGGCGCTCATCATGCTCCCAAATGTCGCGATTGCCTTATGGTGTGCCAGCCGGGTAGCGAAACGAGTGTATCATTTCAATCAACGAAAAGCAGTCATTGTTATAGCATGTGTGTGTGTAATTTTCGTATCACTGCTACAATCAAGGGATCGGATGAATATCCTTTTTGATTTACATTCAAAAGCTGGCCTTGCATTAGCTTATTTTTATACTCCTATTCTCTACTTAGGACTGCTCATTAAAAAGAAGGTGAAAGCAAAGTGAAGAAGTTTCGCTTCATCATCATTCTATGCTTATGTAGTTTGTTCTTGGTTGGAAACGTCCAAAAAAGAGTCATTGATGATGTAAATATCGCAACCGGCTTCGGTATTGAAAAGAGTGATGGACAATTATATGGAAGTATCATGATACCCGTATTTAAGGCTGACAAGTCCATTGGTAATTTTACCTTTACTGCCAAGGGAAAAATCCCGAGGGACTTGGTATCCGAAATGCAGAAAACAGCATCCCAACCGATTGTCGGTGGAAGCCTGGATGTCGCTTTTTTTGGGGAAGACTTAGCACGGGAGGGGATCATCCAAGTACTTGATGTTTTTCTACGTGATCCGACCATCGGCGCAAGGCTGAATTTAGCTGTAGTAGATGGGAAAGTAGATGAGATTTTTAAGGGGAATTATGGTGATCGCGGGAATCATGAGTACCTAAGACAGCTATTAGAACAGAATATGAAAGTACATAATTTACCTTTAACAAATCTCCATTTCTTTTTAGCTGACTTTTACGAGGAAGGGAAGGATGCTTATTTACCTATGCTGAAGAAAACAAAGAATGATTTAGTTAGTATAATAGGAATCGCTCTTTTTAAAGATGAAAAGCTTGTCGACATTCTCCATGAGAATAAAATGTTCTACTTTAAGCTCCTCGTTGATAAACATACACAGGGTTCAGTCATGGTAAAAGAAAAGCATGGTGACGCCAGTGTCAAAAGTATTAGCTCTAAGCATAAGATTAAAATACTAAATAGGAATCCTTACAAATTTGGCGTGCATTTAAAAATAAAAGGATTTCTTACCGAGCATCAAGGCGGGAACCTAAAGAAGAGTGAAGTAGAAGATCTTGAAAAACAATTAGAAAAACAAATTGTCGAGGAATGCACCACAATGATCGAAGATTTTCAAAGGAAAGAAATCGACCCCGTTGGCTTTGGCCGCATTGCTCAAACAAGAACGCGTAATTTTGATTTTAAAAAATGGCAAGAGAAATATAAAAGTGCTCAATTTAACATTACCGCAGATGTTGAGATTGTTCAGATTGGAGTTATCAAGTAAAAGTGCCAGGCACCATCCAGAAAATGGATGGTGCCTGGCACCTTTTTTGCACTTATTCTTCCTGCTTCTTCTTTGCATCAAGCAGCTGCTGCATGAGCTGTTTCCGGCGATAGCTGGTACTCACCTCAATCTTAATGCATTCATCAAATGACACCCTATCAAATATCCGGTCCACAATTCTGGATGTATAGGTTTTATCTAAATCCAGCGGATCGATGTTGCTCGTAAAAATAGTACATTTCCCCATCCGGCTATTTAGAATAGAAAACAGGCGTTCCTGTACCCATTGATTATTGAACTCCGCACCTAAATCATCAATGATTAACAGCTCTACATCCTGAAGAACATTTAAAAACTCACTTTCAGTTTCATCACTTTTCTTTGACCATGTATCCTTGATGATGCGCATGATCTTGTCCATTTCCAAATAGATCGAAGTAAATCCTTTTTTTCTAATTTCCTTATGGATTCCCATGGCCAAGTGACTTTTTCCTACACCGACATCACCATAAAAATAGAGCTTCATACCCTTTTTCGGATCGAAGTTACTGACATACTCAATGGATTTCTTTAATGCCTCGAATTGGGATTGGTCTTGTCCATAATCAAAATTCTTCAACGTTGCATGCTCTAAGTCTGGGTTTTGGGTCGTATACTTGTCATATTTCTGCACTTTTATTTCAAGATATTTATTTTGTGCTTCTTTGGCGATATCACATAGACATTCAGTCCATTGTGTATGGACCGTCTTTGTGCCATCCTTGGCGATTTTGGTTGTTTCTCTTAGTTCAAGTGTTTCGTTTCCATGCGGGCATAGCTTTGTCTCCAAAATTCTTTGACTGAATCTTGTGTGGCCATACCCATCATTTAATAGGTCTTTTAGACTTTTCAATTATCCCACACCTCTAATTCTTTTATTTAGAAGTCTAATTCTTCTAGCTGTTTTTTTAACTCTTCTGCTCTCTTGAAATACTCTTCTTTTTCCTTTGCTGACATTTTATCAACCGAACCCTCTGTATCCCGTATATTTACAACCTTTGAAAGCCATTCCTCTTTATCCACCGGTTTTTCTATTACTTCTTCTTCAACAACCGTTACTTTTCCCTCTTTTTTTGGCTTGTTTCCTTCCTCCGAAATCCACTTAATAGCATTTTTAAAGTAGGCGTTCACACTATAAATTTCCTCTTGCATAAATAATCTCCGGAATGCTTTTTCAAAAATGGTATCAGAAATAGTTCCGTCAAATTCCTGATATACCGTATTAATAACCCGTAAATTATTGACAACTAACTCATAACGTGATGGAAAATGTTCGAGGTTTTTCTTTAATTCATGATAGACAAAATCACGTAAATGCTCGGGCAGCCCCAATAATTTAGTGGAAATTTCATCCTTTAGTTTCGCTTCTCTTTCAAAAATAGATTGGTTCTCTAGTATTTTTTCAAAGAAAACATGGAATTGGATTAACTCCTCTGCCTGATTATCATATAGTGTAAAGGCTTGGTCCAATAAAACATTAAATGTTTCAGAAGATAAGCGGTATTTAATTTTCAAGCTGGATAAAAGTGGCAGTGACAGCACGTTCCGATTATGAAGTTCTATCGCTAAATCAAAATGCTTATAAAATAACAATAATGTATCATCATTAAAATTACTATTACTATCAAAAGCAAAAACTTTTTGCGTATTCTTCATATAGGAAAGCGCCTGTCTTCTCTGATTCAAAAATTTATCTTCTTCAGTCTGCCTTGTCTTTCGTGCTCCTTCAACTATATTACCAGCATTCACAATGTTCTGGTACGCTTCACTAATATATTCCATCGACAGCTTATTTTTCGGATTTTTCATAATGCACTCATTATAGAGCTCACTAACTAATTCATCGTGCTCAAGCTGATGCTTCTTGATAAATTCCTTTAAGAGATCGCCATTATATTTTCGTATGACCTCAGGAGTCATGACGTCCTCAGTCTCTTCTTTCGTTCTTTCGATATACGTCGTCACATAGTGATTCAGTTTTTGAGATAACTCTTCTTGCTTTTCATTTATTTTCCAATACATCTTAAGGTTATTGGAATCTGGTTTAATTAAGTAATACTTCCATAATTTTGGTACTTCACTTTTCTCCGCTTCGAGTAATTTAAATTGATGAAGTTCTTTTAAATAATCAATAATAAGAAAGCTCTCACATATATCCAATTCTGCTATGAATCTTTGTGGATGGTAGCAATACACTCTCCCCGTGTCATGATCAACCCAGCCTGCACGATAAAAGAAAATTTGCGTTTCATACAGAATCGACCAAATCACCTTTGCATCGGCGGATAAATTCTTATATTTAGTATGTAACAACAAGCTCTTTGGGATTTGTAAAAAATCCTCTTCAAATAAATCCTGTTTAATAAAGTAATTCACTCAATCACCATTCCAAACGATTTATACTATTTTTGCTTTATAAAAGCAACCATTTACTTAAAAGGCATGTGTATATATTATAGCACTCTTATTCGGTTTTATTGACTACCTTGATTTCTTTACTGGAGGATTCAAAGAACAATATACGTATTGTGCTAAAATCCAATTGTTTTCTTCTATTTGTACAATCTGTCGTGTGCTATATTTGTAAGCGTAAAGCATAACTCATACATAAGGAGAAATATTTATGAATAAAAAAATACGAATTGGATTGATTGGTGCAGGTAGAATCGGCAAATTACACGGGGATAACCTTGTTAGGTTAGTTCCGGAAGCAGAATTAGTTTCCATTGCCGATCCATTTCTTAACGATACCATCACTGAATGGGCAAAAAGTCTAGGTGTTGAAAAGTGCTATAAAAATGCTGAGGAGATTTTCTCAGATTCTTCAATTGATGCTGTATTCATTTGTTCAGCAACTGACACCCATGCCGATTACATCATTCAGGCTGCAGAGGCAGGCAAGCATATATTCTGTGAAAAGCCGATTCATTATGATGTAGCACGCATCCTTGATGCACTGAATGCCGTTGAAAAGGCGGGAGTGAAGCTGCAGGTCGGGTTTGTACGACGTTTTGACCATAACCACAAGATGGTGCGTGACACAGTGGCTTCAGGCAAGCTTGGTAAACCACATATCGTGAAGGTAACTTCCCGTGACCCCGAGCAGCCTCCGATGGAATATGTGAAGACATCCGGAGGTCTCTTCATGGACATGATGATCCATGACTTTGATATGGTACGTTATCTGTCAGGCAGTGAGGTCACTGAAGTAACTGCTTACGGAGAAGTACTCATCGACGTAAATTTCAAAGAGTATGACGATGTGGATACGGCCATTGTCATGCTGAAATTTGCAAACGGTGCAATCGGAGTCATAGATAACAGCCGCCGGGCAGGTTACGGATACGATCAGCGTACGGAGGTACATTGTGCGGGAGGCTGTGTGCAGGTTTCCAATGATTTGGACAACACAGCCTTCATTAGCACGCCTGAAGGTGTCACCTCAGCTAAACCCCAATGGTTCTTCCTGGAACGTTATAACCATGCGTTTGTTGCTGAGACACAGGCATTCGTCAAAGCGATTCTGAATGATACGGAAACACCGGTGACAGGTAACGATGGGTTAATGCCTGTCTTAATCGCAAAGGCTGCCAAGCGCTCACTTGATGAAGGACGCTCTGTCAAGCTATCTGAAATCGAGGAATAATTATTATGACTCTTTATAAGCTTGTTTTCGAAATTCACGCGGTGAAAAGCCAATGATTTTTCGAAACAGCCGCGAGAAATAATTGGCGTCGTAGATTCCTACAGCGGCCGATACGTCATTCATAGAAAGCGTCTCGTCCTTCAAATATTCAATCGCACGGACAATGCGCAAGCGGTTGAGGTATTCGACCGGAGGAAGTCCTGTCGAAGACTTAAAGATCGTCCGAAAATAACCAGGACTAATATTATGAGTACGTGCGTAAGCTGAAAAATCTATCGGCTCCGCAAGGTTATCCTCAATAAACCTTTGTGCAGCTGCAATCATTTCAGCACGTGGATTCTCAAGCCCGGGAGAAGCAGCAAACTGGCGCAGTCGTGCACGAGAAATAATAATGAGAATCAGATTTAAGTAATCCTGTTTGACCTGCTCGTAAGCAAAACCCTGCTCCGTTTGTTCTTGACGCATGATTTCCAACATCGTCTGGACCCGTTCAGCGTCTTCAACGGACAGGTGGATGATGTTCTGCCGGTTCAAATCGGCAGGTGAAATGGGGCTGCTGTCTTCTGGACCCGTAAGGTCGCTTAGCAGCCCACCAAATTGTCCATGCCACCAATCTGCAATTTTTTCAGGATAAAACTGACAGTTGTACATACTTACAGGAGTTTCAATGGTATAGGCATGTTCCTGATGCGACGGGATAAGAAACACATCCCCCGGAATCAAGGGCATGGAGATATCTTTATATCGATGAATGCAGGAACCCTTTGTAATCAGGACAAATTCCTGAAATTCGTGACGGTGTACGGGAACCGATTCCACTGTAGAGAAAAGTTCCAAGGCAATTGCACTCTTATCATTACATTTGAAAGAAAAATAAGGAATCATCGGTGACCTCCCTTTCTGGCTGCCGGTTAACATAATAGATTATTATAATGCAATTTTAGGAGGAAATTAAGATGAAAATTGGTTTTAACGAAGGATGCAACCGTTTCTGCAAGGACCATTCCGTATTAAAGGATTTGGAATACTGTGAGAAATATGGTTTTGATTACATTGATATTCAGTCCGAATGTCTAGACCGTGATCTTGCTGAGGGCAAATATACGATTGAAGAACTTGGGGAATGGTTTAACACACATAACCTTAGCATGTTGTCGTATAACGCGCTTGTCCGCTTCAACATGAAAGAGACTCAGGAGGAAAAAGATGCGGTGATGGCAGAGCTTGACGAAATTATCCGCCGCTGCTTGATACTTGATTGTAAAATGATTGTGGTTGTACCAAGCTGGGATATCGTTCTCAAAAAGACAAGAGGAGAAATTCGTGAGGATGCTGTTGCTATTCTAAAAGAAATGCTCAAAAAAGTGGAGTCACATGGCATCAAGCTTTCCATTGAATTCTGCGGTGCTCCGGGAATGACGATCAACCGGTTTGAGGATGCCTATGCAATCGTTGAAGAGATTGATTCTCCTCTTGTCGGCGTAACGCTGGATCAATATCATTTCCATGCTATGGCATCTGACTGGGCAGCGCTTGAAAAAGCCGATGGGAAAAAGATTTTCGTTTGGCATCTTAACGACATGGAGGATATGCCTTGCGGAGCATCTTACAATAATGATGAAATACGCCTGTGGCCTGGTGACCCTCGCGGCTGCCTTGATCATCAACACTTTGCTGACACACTTAAAAAGATTGGCTTTGAAGGCGATTGCTGCACCATTGAGGTATTCCGGCCAGACTATTATGAGCTGAATCAGGAGGAAAATGTTCGTACCGCCGCGGAGGTGACTCGTTCACATGTGAATAAATATTGGAAACAGCCGGCACTCTCTTTATCTTAATATTTCCCTTTTCTTCCAAGCTTAGCAAGGTCTTTACGAAGAGATTATGGAACGATGCCTTCCATCCTGCGACACCCATGCCGCAGGATAGATCATGAACCATTTTTTGCTCTTTCAAAAATCATATAAATAAATAAAAAAAGTCTTTTTTTAGCATCTCTTGTAAACGTTACCATTCAAATTAGTTTTACTATTTTAAAAAAAGATTTATAAAAATAGCTCAATCTGCTGGAAATGTATTTATTATTTTGATATTTTAAAAAAATATAAAAATATCCCTGGGGAGGGTAAGCATGAGTAGTCATTCTATAGAGAAACCGCGAGATCACAAAAAGGCTTTAAAAAAGATAACAATAATTTCCACTTTCGGAGGACTCCTATTCGGTTATGATACAGGCGTTATTAACGGGGCACTGCCCTATATGGCAAGACAGGACGAGCTCAATCTTACTCCTGTTACAGAAGGACTCGTTACAAGTTCCCTTCTATTCGGGGCCGCATTTGGTGCCGTCTTTGGCGGACGATTAGCTGACCATTTCGGTCGTCGGAAAATGATTCTTAATCTAGCATTTTTATTCTTCTTAGCTGCAATCGGTTGTACTCTTGCACCATCTGCAGGTGTAATGGTAGTCTTCCGTTTCTTATTGGGACTTGCAGTCGGTGCGGCATCTGTTATGGTACCAGCCTTTTTAGCGGAAATGTCTCCGGCTGAAAGTCGTGGAAGGATGGTGACCCAGAACGAATTGATGATCGTTTCCGGTCAGCTTCTGGCATTTGTTTTTAATGCTATTCTTGGTACTACAATCGGTGATGAAGCTGCCCATGTTTGGCGTTATATGTTAGTCATCGCTTCCCTTCCGGCCATTGTTCTATGGTTTGGAATGCTTACTGTACCGGAAAGTCCTCGGTGGCTGGCATCAAAAGGAAAATTGGGCGATGCGATGCGTGTCCTAAAAGAAATACGTGAACAAAATCGTGCGGAAGCAGAGCTTAAAGAGATTAGAGCAAATATTGCTCAAGAAACAGCTATTAAACTAGCAACCTATCGCGATTTAACGATCCCTTGGGTCCGCCGAATTGTTTTCATTGGGATTGGGATAGGAGTTGTACAGCAGATTACAGGGGTTAACTCCATCATGTACTATGGAACGCAAATTCTTCAAGAATCTGGTTTCTCAACAGATGCAGCCCTTGTTGGGAACATTGCGAATGGTGTCATATCCGTTTTAGCGACTTTTGTTGGAATTTGGCTTTTAGGAAAGATCGGCCGTCGTCCAATGCTGATTATTGGATTAGCTGGAACTACTTCTGCACTTACGTTAATTGGAATCTTCTCACTTGTATTAGATGGAACAGCCATTCTTCCTTATGCGGTACTTGCCATGACGGTTACCTTCCTTGCCTTCCAACAAGGGGCCGTATCGCCGGTTACCTGGCTGATGCTGTCAGAAATATTCCCGCTTAAATTACGTGGACTTGGGATGGGTGTAACCGTATTTTGCTTATGGATCGCAAACTTCTTTGTTGGCTTTTCTTTCCCCATCCTATTAAATGCAGTAGGCCTATCAACGACTTTCTTCATCTTTACTCTATTAGGAATCGGGGCGATCGCATTTGTGAAAAAATACTTGCCAGAAACGAAAGGAAAGTCACTCGAACAGCTAGAGGCTGAGTTCCGTTCCTATGATGAAAAAAGTGAACAAAAAGCGGCAACTCTCTAATTGTAAAACTATAAGTGCTTCAATTTAGTAGAAAAAAGACCACTACCCTCTATTATAAATTCAGAAGGAAGTGGTCTTTTCAAGGCTTACTGAATCGTCATTATTCAATCCTCTTAACCATTAAGTGGCGATTATTCCTATAGGTGGATATGGCAAAGGTAAACATCATCATCATAATCATTACTTCGAAAATAAGGCTCAAAAGCATATTTAATTCAACATTGGTGTGATAAGCAAAGACTCCGATTGCAAAAGCAATAAGTAGATTACAAACTACTAGTAGAGAATTCATCTTCATTACCATTTGAATCCCTCCTTATACCTACTATACGAATAACTCCTATGAAAGGTTGCACTTTTACCAAAAAATCTACTTAATAGACTGCCCTTTTGGACAAAAAAATTCCTGTAAGCGTGTATACCTACAGGAAATGTTTTATCTATCGATTTGTTGTTAGCATTTGTAAAAACTTGCACCTACAATGATCAATAAAATAAACAATACAACAATTAAAACAAAATCGTTGTTGTAATGACAAGTTGTAGGATAGCAATAACCATAAGACGGTTCAGTATAAGTCGGCATTGCCATTGGAGCTACATTAGGAGCCATATTTGGAGCCACATTTGGAGCCATGTTTGGGCCCATATTTGGAACTGCATTTACGTTTGAATACATTTTGACACTTCCCTTCGTGTAACGAATTACACTATATCTTACTCGAAAGGGAGAAATTGGAGCCCGTCTACATTAAAATGGGTGTTTATCAGGGAGGTATTTGAGATATTTGAGATATTGTACATAAGCAATGGAGCTTTTGTTGTGATGGACAATCGGACGCTGTACTTTGTATGATCGAAGATTCTGCCGATAGCTGGTCAATCCGGCTAGATACTTAAAGGATGGTCTTGTCACTAATCTGGTCATATAGGCAGGCTGATAACTATTCGGTCTTCTCTTTTCATTTAGAATCTTGATGATTTCTTCATCTGTCCGAATGTTAAATCCATGTCCAAAAAGGCTTCCATCATCGAGAAGAACAACATTCAAGCCTCTAAACTGTGGTGTGTTTGGATGAAAGTCAGGATTATTAATATAAAGAACATCCCCTGGAATAAAATGATTAGAATAAAAGGTCACAATTCCAAGGTCCGTATCCGTATGCCAGCTGTAAAGATACAGATTTCGAAACACTGCATTAAACAAAGTACTGCCTATACTATGCAAAACCGCATGGTAATAAATGATTGGTATGGCCGTGGCACATTCGAATCCATAAAGTGAGCTATTCCGATAAATGTCCAAAATCGCATCAGACGGCTTCACATTGGGTCTTAAGAGGAACCCGCCAGCCCTTGTTAATTGCCAGTACCTAGGATTGGCGCGGGCAGATGCAAAGGTTGTAAAAACAGCCTTACTTTGATTCATTTCTTTTGCCGCTTTGATAATATTTTTTCGCATCTTGATTTCGAATAAAAATTCATTCACAGATTGATAAGAATAATAAATCGGAGCCTGCTGCATTCTTTGAATTATGATCTTTTCCACACTTCCAAGCTGCCAATTTTCATTAGGTTGAAACGGGACCCCTGATATTTGTATCATACAATCCTCCACTCCAAGCTTTCATTGTAGTCATACTTATCGTATTCTTACTGAGGAAGGAATTATGACCAAATCTCCAAACTAACAGAGCCAAAGGGACGGGTTCATTGGCTCCAAGTCAATGAACCTGTCCCTTTTACCCATTTTTGTGGTACTATGAATAAAGTTTAAGGCGGATAGGTGTTATGGAGGTTATGATGAAAAAAGTAGCGGTCATACAGGATTTATCATCTTTTGGAAAATGTTCATTAACAGCTGCGATTCCGGTTCTTTCGGTAATGGGCGTGCAGGCCGTTCCATTACCAACGGCTGTACTCTCTGCACAGACCGGGTATCCAAGCTTTTTTTGTGAGGATTTTACATCCCACATGCATTCTTTCATGGAGGAATGGAGCAAGCTCCAAGTAAGCTTTGATGGAATCTATACGGGATTTGTTACAGGTGAAGAGCAAATCCATAATATTTTTCAGTTTATCGAAACGTTTCGCAAAAAGGAAACGGTCCTGCTGGTTGATCCAGTCATGGCGGACACAGGTGAGGTCTATAAGCTTTTTACCGATGAGCTGCTGGTGCGAATGAAAGAGCTTGTGAAGATTGCAGATGTCATTACACCGAATGTGACGGAGTGCTGTTTATTAACCGGATTGTCCTATGAAAGGCTGCATCGCTATTCAGATGAACAGGACTATATTCAAGCGTTAGAGGATGCCGGGAATAGGCTGCAGCAGGAAACGGGTGCCAAGGTAATCATCACTGGAGTAAATCCACCGTCAGCAGATTCCGATAAGCGGTTAATCGGAAATATGTATTTGGACGGAAGCAGGAGCTTCTATCGTGCAATGGAGTACAATGGTGAAAGCTATTCTGGTACTGGTGATTTATTTGCATCTGTCATTATGGGAAGTCTGATGCGTGGTGACGATCTCGATCAAGCAGTAAAACGTGCAGAGACATTCCTTACAGAGGCCATCCATGATTCCTCTATGGAGCAGGTCCCTACTGTCGAAGGTGTTAACTTTGAAAAATTTTTGAGGTTGCTATTATAACTATTTTCATTTCATTGTATAAGAGTGGAAAAAGTCATCCAAATGGGTTCAACGGGATGACTTTTTTTCTTATTGAAACTTCACTATCAAGCTGGTGATTATTGTTACATCGTAAAAGGAACATTATTTGTATACTAAAAATAACCAGTAATTAACAATTTAGTGGAGGGTATGGACATGGATATCATTTATTGGATCGGGATTATTATTACTGCGGCAGTTTCTATTATTCTATTGAAAAATTCAAGTAAAAAGAAATAAGTGTTCAAGTACACTGTTGATTCTTTTTTAGCAGGATTCTTTTTGTTCCAGGCATATAAATTCCTCGAAAATTGTATTGAATCTACTTAACGATGATCCCTCTATTCAGTACCAGTACTATCCATTTTGTACATGTTACTGGTATCAGTTTCTTTTCATTGTGTATCCTGTTAAACATCGTTATAATATACTTTATTTCGAGTTACTAAATTAATAGAAAAGAGACGATAAATGCATGAAGTTTTCAAAAAAACTAGCACTATATATATTAATGTTCGATATGTTTATCACATTTAGTGCAATTGGTCTAATCCTCCCCGTTATGCCTGCTTACCTGAAAACCTATGGCGCAGCTGGACAAGCCTTAGGCTTCATCATTGCTATTATTGCTTTTGCCCAATTCATTTTTTCTCCTGTTGCAGGAAATTTATCTGATCGTCATGGCCGTAAAAATTTAATCATTTTCGGGCTTTTCGTAAATGGCCTTTCTCAAATTGCCTTTGGCCTGGCTGACGAGCTATGGATGCTTTATCTTTGCCGCTTCTTCACAGGTGTCGGTTCTGCCTTTATCGTACCTCCCGTCATGGCCTATGCTGCCGATATTACAAGCAAAGATGAACGCGGGAAAGCGATGGGCTGGATTGGTGCCGCGATATCATTGGGCTTTATGATTGGACCTGGTATTGGAGGATTCTTATCAAATGTCAATCTGCATTTTCCATTCCATTTCGCGGGCTCCGTAACCATCCTTGCCGGACTATTATCCTTAGTATTCCTGCCAGCTATCAAACCTGAAATAAAGGAGCTTCATAAGCAAGAAAACATCCTGCAGCAAATGGAACGCTCCTTTAAAACCAGCTATTTTGTATTATTAATCGTTGTGTTTGTATTTTCATTTGGAATTTCTAACTTCCAATCAACGTTAACGATGTTTTTAACCTATAAATTTAATTATTCTCCAAATGACATTGCCATTGTCATGACAGTCGGCGGCTTTGCCGGTGTGATTGTCCAAGGGTTTGCACTCAACAAATTATTTAAACGTTTCGGTGAAATGAAAATTATTTTATTTGGTCTGCTTGTTGCAGCCATCAGTCTTTATGGCATGTTATATGTCAGCGGCTTTTATCTTATAATCCTGGTTGCCACTCTGTTCTCAACGGCGACCACTCTAATCCGTCCAGCCGTTAATACGTTAATTTCAAAAACAGCTGGCAATGAACAAGGCTTTGCCGCAGGGATGAATAATTCCTACATGAGCCTTGGAAACATGATTGGACCTGCGTTGGCCGGAACCTTATTTGACTGGCATCGAAACATCCCATTCACATTTGGTTCTCTTATATTACTTGGCTGTTTCTTCCTGGCCTTTGTTTGGACGAGGAAGTCTACGACTCGAGCGCAGAAAGCATCTTAATTCGTTAAACCTTTCAAATAAAAAGGCATGGTTTTAAATGATTAAAACCATGCCTTTTTATTTGTTTAAGGTAATGTTAACTATAAATTATTTTTTCCTTGTTAATCAATGATTCCTATCACCTCTTATTGCGAATCAATCCCACTCCCCACACCATCACTATTATCCATTTCATCAACAGTAATAGAAGTAGAGATTGGCTCACTCTTCCCAGTCTGATTTGAAGCTGTTACCGTAAATTCATAGGTTTGCAATGGTTGAGGGCTGCTTAATATAGCTTGTAATTCTGTTGTTGTTGTTAACGTTTGTGTCGTACCATTCACGGTATACGTAACAATATATTGGACATCTTTTATATCAGCATTGCCGGGGTTCCAACTAATCACAATTGAATTGGAACCATTATCATATATCGCTTGTACATTACTTGGACTGTTTGGACCTTCTGCTTTTTCCTCCACCGTTATGGAAGTAGAGGCAGCATTACTTTTTGTGTCACCGGAAACAGCAACAATTGTGAAGGTATACTCTTTCCCTTTTTCCGGACTTTGCAAGACAGCCTGTAACTCATTTGCCGATGTTAATTTTATCGTATCTCCTCCATCTACTGTATAAGAGACATCGAACGTTAGGTCCTGACGATTGTTAGAAGTATATGCCCACGATAATAAAATTCGGTCTGAGGCTGCATCATACTGGGCCGTTACATTCGTTGGTCCATCAGGCTTAGGAGCTTGCGGCTTTTCTCCTCCAACTACATAGTATTCATTCCCAGATTTAGCTACACTCTTCGGTTGCTTGAACGTTTCTGTACTGGTTGCTGCCTTCGAAAGAATCGCTTTAAAGATTAATTTGGAGAAATTCTCACTCGTGCTGTTTAAATAATCATCAGCTGATGTTGTTTTACCATACCCCGTCCATACGGCTCCCGTATATTGCGGGGTGTAGCCTACAAACCAAGCATCTTTTACTGCATTACTTGGTAAGCCATATTTTGTTTCTGTTTGTTTATCAAAGTTCGTTGTTCCCGTTTTTCCAGCAAGGTCCAAACGTGGAATATTTGCCTGTGTACCCGTACCTGAATCGACAGCAGTACGCAGCATATCCGTAATTAAGAAAGCCGTGTAATCCTCCATCACCTTCTTCTTTTCGGGTGCTATATTTTTCTCAATTCCATCTGGATAGACGATTTTTGTCACTGTGTGTGGTGCAATATAGTAACCGCCATTCCCAAAGGCCGCATATGCACCAGCCATCACAATTGGTGAGGCGGCATCAATGCCACCAATGGCGTTGGCTTCATTGACTTTTTGCTCATCTGTAATAGGAAATCCTAGACTTCTAGCAAAATTGGTGGCCTCATCAACCCCTGCCGCTTGAAAGGCTTTTAAAGCCGGGATATTCCGTGACCATACTAGATGATCGCGAATCGTCCTATTTCCTGCATATTTACGATTGGCATTTCGAATAGGAGTTCCATTCTCATACTGATATTCTTCATCCTTTAATAAATGTCCAGTAGACCATTTGAGCTGATCAATAGCAGGTCCATAATCTAGAATGGGCTTTATCGTTGACCCCGGCTGCCGCTTCATCATCGTCGCGTAGTTATACCCGCCGTTTTGATAATTTCTTCCACCGCCAATGGCTTTGATTGCACCTGTCTGTGTATCTGTAATGACAACAGCTGACTGCATGTTATCATTTTCTGGAAAACTGATTTCGTCATTAGTGGAAAGAACCTCCTCCGTGATTTGCTGGATTTCCGGGTCAATCGTTGTATAGATTTCTAGTCCATCTTCAAAAATATTGGCATCTGTTTTTTCCTGTACCTCTTTGATAACCGTATTAACAAATGCTTGATATTGATTTGTTTTTGGCATTTGAATATTCAGGGTCTCTTCAATCGGTGTGCTTTGCGCTTTCGTCATTTCTGATTTTGAAAGGTATCCATGCCGATTCATATAATGAAGGACCATGTTTCTTCTTTTTTCAGCATTCTCCAAATTTTCTTCTTCCGTTGGTATGTATCGGTTTGGACTTTGGGGAATTCCTGCTAATAGGGCTGCCTGCTCAAGAGTTAATTGGTCAAGCTCATCAGGACCCAATCCAAAGAAACGCTCCGCGGCCTTGGCCACACCATATACATCCCCGCCGTATAAATTTTTATTAAAATACATTTCTAGAATTTGTTCCTTAGAAAATCGTCTTTCTAATTGAAGGGCTAAATACCATTCTTGGATTTTCCTTGTTGGTGTTTGTTCAATCGTTAAAAAGGAGTTTTTCACGAGCTGCTGCGTGATAGTGCTGCCCCCGCCGCCCTCAAAGGATCCGGAAGTGATAATTTTAAAAATAGCTACTAATGTTCGTTTCACATCAATTCCATGATGCTTATAGAAACGAGCATCCTCTGTAGCAATCACGGCATTCTTCAATACGTCTGGTATTTCTTCCACGTCAACATCCTCACGTTTCTCTTTACCAATCTCGGCAATGATAGTCGTTTCATCACTTGCATATAACGTCGATGATAACGGAGCTTTTAATAATGTTTCATCAAACTTAGGTGCGTCCTTAATAATCCATAAAATGGCTCCTGTTCCAACGATTAGCATCAAAATCCCGATGATCAGAACAGCATATAGGAATCTTTTCCAAACAAAATTTTGGGCCTTCGTTTGTTGCTTATTTGTCTTTTTCTTTCGTTCCATGCGAGATTCATTTTCTGACATGCTACACTCTGCTTTACTAGAGTCAACACCACTCTGTTACTTGCAGAGTTTTCACCTCTTTTTTTCATATAATAGTTGTTACAAAATGATCGTGAGAGTTTTTTTAAAAGGCTCTGTTATACCTGCATGTTAATTTTACTGCGGTTGAAAAATAAACGGTTAAATTCCGGCTATTTTGGGAAATACCCATATTTCCTTTAAAATAAAAGAGGTTTTTCCGTTTATATGATCCAAATCTTTGATTTTTGTCATTTTTAGAGCAGTTAATCGGAATATCTCCGCGTATATCTGCCTTTTAAGCCTCAACTATATACATTAAACGGAAATTCTCCGCCTATAAATTCTCATACCTTCACGAAAAATCAGCACAATGTTTCCATAAAAAAGGGCCAATAATAATTGCGCTACTCGCCGCCGTATGATTTTCCTCTGATTATCGGAGCAACTACGTCAACGCGATTGGTCCAAATCACTCCATTATAATTAGCTGGAAGCCGTTCTATGTCCTGTGCGCCATCAAAACCCTCCGACCATTTGGCATTCCCCGCAACCAGAACGACTCTCGTATTTGCTGCATCCATTCGGTTAAGAAACTTCGTCGGAAATCCCCATAGCCACGGTGCGATTTTTTCAGGGATATGTAGTTGTGTATTTTCACAGGCTGATGGAGTGTATCCAGTCCAACCAGCTGCGATATAAGGAATCAAACAGCTCTTCATTGTTTCCATCGACATGACCCGAAGCTCCGGCAATCGCTGTTTTAAGGCGGCAATTGGCTGATCGCCTCCATAGGCAGATAATTGCCTGATTCTCTCATCGGAAAAAGAAGAAAGATAATCCGCTAATTTGGCACCTTCATCCTCATCATTACTTTTGATATTAATCAAGAATTTTTTGTTCGGGAAATAAGTGAGCACCTCATGTAGGGTCGGCATTAATCCAATCCCTTTACCGCGAAACGGATAGGTTTTCCCGTTATCCGCTGTGTAGCCGTACCCCACATCCAGCTTTTTTAACTCCTCCATTGTATGATCCCTTGTGACGCCTTTACCATTTGTTCGACATTCGAGGTTCCAATCATGAAAAATGGCGAATTCCCCATCAGTAGTAGGATGAATGTCCAACTCTACCACATCTGCCCCCGCCTTATATGCTGCCTCCATAGATGGAATCGTATTTCCAATATAGGGATGCTCCGGTTCATAAATCCTCTCTGCCGTACACGTATCCCCGGTTAGCCCTTCCATTGGATAGGTCTGGGACATCGCAGCATGGGCTAGAAGAACAGGATATTCACTACGTTCCTTCGTAAATAGACTACTATTATTGAAAAAAATAAATAAAACAAACAGGATAAAAATAAGGGCTATTCGTTTTATTACTTTATTATTTTTCACTTTTCAAATCTCCTTATTCATTATAAGATGAGAGAGGTTTTGATTATGTCAGCATGTACACTATAATCAATCGGCTGCTATTCACACAATGGATAGATAATGATAAATCTATGATAATTTACTAATTAAATAGAATATGAATGATGATATTTAGGAGAAACGTATGAAGGCATTAGCATATATCATTGTGGAAAGTGGCTCCCCTTTTGAAAAAGGCGACTTTATTCCTTTGAATCGTTCACAAATGATCATTGGGAGAAGTGGGAGTAATTGGGAGCCTGATATCGCATTTAATAACATCTATGTATCAAGGAAACATTTTTCGATTACGTTAGAAAACGGCATGTACCTCATTAAGGACTTAAATAGTAAACATGGGACATTCGTAAATAATCAGCGATTAACTCCCAATGAGGAACGGATTCTTAAGGATAATGCAGAAATTTCGATTGCCAATCATCTCATTAAACTAAGCTTTTCCTTATCAAGAATCGAGCAGACAGCCGATATGGTTCCAACTGTTCAAATGTGTAAATGGGTGAATGACCTGGCTTTAGATCCATTGAGGCAAGAATTGTCTATCCAAGGAAATACGTATCTATTCTCTGACAAGGAATATAAATGTATTGAACTCCTTTTATCAATGGTTAATACTATCGTACCGATTGAAGAATTGAAGAAATGTGTTTGGAATGAGCGGGCACAAACAGAGAGCGACCTGCCAGATGTCAGCTCAGACGAAGTAAACGCATTGATTTACCGGATTCGTAAAAAAACACAGGATATTGTACAAATTGAAAATATTAGAGGAAAAGGATATATTCTATCATTTACTAAATAGGATTACTCTAGATATATCTAGCTCTAATTACCTCACCAAAAAGTAACGATAATCCAAGTAGGATTATCGTTACTTTTTGGTTTCATCACTTTTACGCAATCATTTTCGTTCCTTCCACCACGGGATATGAGGCATTGGTAATTCGCCGTTTAATCGAACGGTATCGCCGATTTTAGGTGCAATCAGCTGTACCCCTTCTTTTTCTGCCGCTTGGATTGCCCGCTCGATCGGATCTGTCCAGCTGTGATACGCAAGAGTAAACGCTCCCCAGTGCATAAGCATCATAGTCTTCCCCAAGACATCTTGATTCGCTTGGACAGCTTGTTCCGGAATCATATGTACCGATTCCCACCTTCTGTCATATTGACCGCCTTCGATTAAGGTAAGGTCAAAGGGGCCATATTTTTTCCCAATCTCTTTAAAATGATCACCATACCCGCCATCTCCACTTGTATATAAACGTGTTTGCTGACCGAGAATCACCCAGCCTCCCCAAAGTGTCGTGTCTCGATTAAACGGTCCCCGGCCAGAGAAGTGTTGGGACGGAGTCAACGCAACGGTTAACCCCTTATACTTCGTTTCATCCCACCAATTGAGTTCTGAAATTTTCTCTTTTGGAACCCCCCACCGAATTAAGTGAACACCTACCCCATTTGGAACAAAGAAATGCTCCACCTTATTCTTTAACCTTCGGATGGATGGATAATCTAAATGATCATAATGATCGTGTGTAAGAAAGACCGCATCAATCGGCGGCATCGAATCAATAAGGGGCAACAGATCATGACTATAGCGTTTGCTTCCTACAAAAGAAACCGGGGAAGCAACGGGTCCTAGCATGGGGTCAATCAGAATCTTTTTATTGTCCATGCTTAAAAGAAAAGCAGAATGACCAAACCAGGTGAAACTATCCTCTTTACTGTTAATGAAGCTCCAATCAATCTTGGATACAGGAATTGGGTCTGCCGGGTTGGTTTCTTTTGCCCGTGATAAAGATTCCTTTATCATCGAAAAGAAGTCAGAAGGACTCATGCTTATTTTTGTTGCCGTAGGATTGATAAACTTCCCATTTCGAAAGTTAGCTAACCCTTGATAAGCCTCCTTTTCTGCTTTACTTGGATTCCCTCCAAACGCTGGATGCATATATAAAAACATGAAAAGGGCATCACAGCCTGCCAATACTAGTAAAATAAAATAAATCATCGCTTTTTACCCGTCCTTTTTTACAGGGATGTATAGAGAAAAAAGGATGCAAGCTCACACTCACACGTTACACCCTCTACTATCTTCTTATAATTATCATCATAATTGGACTTACGACCTTTTACCAGTTAAATTAAGAGTGAAGAAAGAAAGGAACTATAAGGCTACCTCCCTGAATACATCATGTGACTGAAAAACATGTTTCCAGCCCAAGTGGATATCATATGGAAAGATAACCCAATAGTTTAAAATCCCACAAATGATAGACTTACTATAATGGTTTAAAATACTTGCAAACCGTAAAATCCTGTGTTATATTTCTTTACGCTAAATAAGTGACTAAATTATTCATTCGGTCAGATTTAAATGGGGTGACTCTTACGTGGCGATTGATAGAAGACAATTAATTATTGAGGCTGCTACCAATTCCTTTTCACTGTTCGGCTACAAGGCTACTACCATGGATCAGGTTGCCAAGCTTGCGAATGTGGGAAAGGGTACAATTTATACCTTTTTTAAAAATAAAGAGGAATTATTTGACGAAATTATCAGCACCTTGATTCGAGATATGAAGACTGTAGCTGAAGAAGCCATGGATCGTAACCTCACCTTTTTTGAAAACGCAAATCGGGTATTATTTCGCCTGCTGGAGTTTCGAAAATCCCACCAATTAACCATCAAGCTTTTTCAGGAGGAAAGGGATATTGGGACAAAGGCGGTTGTGGATGTTGTGCAGCGAATGGAACAGGCCATCATCCATTATATGAAGGACATCATTCAAGAAGCGATTGACCGTGGTGAAATCCTGCCATGCAATCCAGAAATTACAGCATTCGTCATGTTAAAGCTTTATGTTTCCTTAATCTTTGATTGGGAACAATATCACGAGCCGCTTAACAAGGAAGAGATTGCGGATCTCTTTCAATTATATTTTTTTAAAGGATTAGAAAAATAACCTCAACCAACATGGGTCCTCGTCATGAAAGAGTACCCTGCTTATTTGGCCAAAAATGACTGAATGAATAAAATAGTCAATTGTTAACAGGAGGTTATTTTGTGAGAAATTCATCTTTTTTAGCTGAGCTCAAAGCGATTCTCTCCAATCGAAAAATCCTTATCCCTATCATAGCAGTAGCATTTGTACCTGTACTTTATGCCGGACTGTTTCTGTGGGCCTTCTGGGATCCATATGACCATATGGAGGATTTACCCGTAGCGATTGTCAGTGAGGATAAGGGCGCTGATTTTGAAGGAGAGCATTTGGAGCTTGGTAAACAGCTGACTGATAAGCTGGGGGCCAATGACCAATTTGATTTTCATATTGTGTCAAAGGAAAACGGCTATAAGGGGCTGGAAAATAGGGACTATTATTTGTTAGTGGAAATTCCGGAGGATTTTTCCGCGAATGCTACTACCCTATTAGATAGCAGCCCGCAAAAATTAGAATTAATTTATGTACCGAACGAAAGTACAAACTTCTTATCTTCCCAAATTGGAGAAACAGCGGTAAAAGAAATCAAAGCTGAAATTTCTAAGAATGTGACTGCAACCTATGCCGAAACCATGTTTGGGAAAGTGGATGAATTAGCCAATGGGCTCTCTCAAGCCAGTGATGGCTCAGACCAGCTGGCGAATGGGGCTACACAATTAAATGATGGATCGAAAACTCTACGGGAAAATTTAGAGATATTAGCATCCAAATCAATTGATTTCACAAATGGGGTTGAAAAGGCTTCATCTGGATCAAGTGACCTTGCAGCTGGTACAGATCAAGTAGAGGCTGGGCTTCAAGAGATCAACGAAAAAATGCCAGCCTTGGTTTCCGGTACCACACAAGTCCAGGACGGTTTACAAACGATGAAGGAAGAGCTGCCAAAGCAAATTGCAGCTGGAGTCTCAAGCCAGCTTAATGGAAGTATCGCCCAAGTTGATAAGGGCATTGACGAGCTTGAGTCAAAGCTTAACACAGGCCTTTCCACTCAACTAACATCAGGGATCGCCAAAAGCTTATCAGAGCAGCTTGCCAACCAATTAACAGCATCGCAAACCGAGCAAATGGCTCAATTAAAGGCTGCGCTTGTGAACGGACAAATTATGGATGAGTCGCAGGCTTCTGCCTTTATTGCTCAAATGGCCCAAGGCAAGCCAACAAAGGATCAGGTTCAACAGCAATTCGAGCAGCAATTGGCAGAGCAATTACAGCCTAGCCTTTCTGCTGGGATTGCAAATGGTCTGGATCAAGGCTTTACCCAATTTAAAACAGGTCTGCATGACCAATTACTATCTTCCACAGCAGGTCTAGAGGGTCAATTAAAGTCACAAACAAGTCCCTCTTTTGACCAATTAGTAGCTGGCGTTCAACAAATAAATGGTGGACAGCTTGCTTTACAGCAGGGTATCAGCCAATTATATAATGGTTCCGTTGAACTAAATACGGGTGCACATGACTTAAGTACGGGCATGAATCAATTAACAGATGGGTCAGCGCAATTACAAAATGGTGCCGGCCAGCTTGCACAAGGCTCAAAGGAATTAGAGGAAGGTACGGCTAAGCTAGAGGATGGGTCAACGGAGCTTTCTACTAAACTCGCTGAAGGTGCCGAGCAGGCAAATTCAGTTGAAGCAACCGATGACACATACGACATGATGGGCGAACCTGTTACCGTGAAAAAGGAAGAAATGAACAAGGTTCCAAACTATGGTACCGGTTTTGCACCATACTTTATTTCCCTTGGCTTATTTGTCGGAGCGCTTTTGATCTCGATTGTCTTTAAGCTAAAGGAACCTGTTGTTCAGCCAAAAAATGCATTCAAGTGGTTCTTGAGCAAATTTGGGGTATTAGCAATTGTAGGAGTCGTTCAGGCACTATTAGTTGACTTCATTCTATTATCCTTTTTAAAAATTGAAGTGGCAAGTATTCCATTATTCTTTGTCACATCGCTCATTACAAGCTTTGTGTTTTTAAGCTTGATTCAATTGCTTGTGACAACGCTGGGAGACCCTGGCCGTTTTATTGCCATTGTGATTCTAATCCTACAATTAACAACAAGTGCCGGTACATTCCCGCTTGAGTTAATTCCAAATGCTTTGCAATCAGTCAACCTATTGTTACCAATGACGTATTCCGTCCAATCCTTTAAAGCAGTCATTTCGAGCGGTGACCTTTCATATATGTGGCACAACAATATGATTCTCTTAACCTATATGATTGCCTTTATCGCCTTAACCATTAGTTATTTTGCTATCCTATTAAAAAAACAAAACAAACAGGCTGAAGAGATGGATCAAACTTACAGTGCAGCACTTTGATCAATCCTTTAGTTAAGCTGTCCCTTTCGGTGTCAGGCACAATTTTCAAAGTGCCTGACACCCGATTGGGACAGTTTTTTTGTGATAGAGTAGTTGAAAACTGTATGCTCGTATCCTTTTTTTACTGAATATGCTGATTAATGATATCCGGTACTTCCTGTAAGGAATCGATTTGATAGAATGCACTTTTCGGCTCCACGTTGATGTCGACCTCGTTATATTTCCATTCTATTTCAGCTGGAATGTGAATCGCATTAATATTCAGCTCCAACGCGGGTACAATATCCGTTCTGATCGAATTTCCAACCATCCACGTAACATCAGGATCTGCATGAATCGTTTTTAAGATGTCTGATAAAGCGGTTGTATCCTTGTGTTCAGTAATGAAGACACGATTTTCAAAGAAGATCGTCAGCTCCAATTGGGAGATTTTCCGGCGCTGATTCGCTTCATCCCCGCCTGTATGTAAATACAATTCATGTCCGGCATCCTTTAATTCCTGGAGGGTTTCATTCATATAAGGAATCGGTTCGACAGGAATTTCAAATACCTTGAAGCCTAATTCCTTTACATAATCCATTTCATCCTGCTTCTTTTCTTTACCCGTCTGATCGCAAAAATAGCGATACGCACGAACAAAGGACTCAGGAAAGCGTTCCGAATCTAAGCCGTGAACGCTGATTGCTTCAATATCCAGCTCCAGCTGCTTCTGCCTGATTTCCTTTTTTGTTAAGGAAGGAAACCAGCCTGTCATGATGTCCGTATAATTGCCGATAACCTGATTGAAATATCTGTTACAATAGGCCAGCGTATCATCGAGATTAAATAAGATGTTTTGTTTTTCCATAGTTACCCCTTTATCTGATGGTTTCGTTCTAGTTATTTTTCCAAAGAAAATGGATTTTATGATGTCTATTCATCCATCATGTTGGGGATTCTATGAGTTAAAAGACTTCTTTTTTAAATCTAAAATGCTGAAGAAGTTCCGTTTCATTGATGGATATCCTATCCGCTAAGTCCTTTGTTCGCAAAACAAACTCCTTCACACCAATGAATTCCGATTCGGCAACCAAAAAAAATTCTGTTCCTTTTTTGTATCCATAAAACCGCTTTTTAAGTGTATATACCTTCATTTACTAACCTCTAGTAGTGAAATTTGCTCTATTCATTATAGGAAGAATTATACCATAATAAAAAAAGTGCCAGGCACCACCCGAAAAATGGATGGTACCTGGCATTTTTTTATCTTTTTTCAATGGTCCCATCAGAATAGCGGGCAAATCTTCCGGCGTTTCGTTCGTTCACAGGATCCGGACGACCCCATGGCCAGCCGCCAAATTGTGTTCTTTGATAGTCCCTAAACGCTTCTCGAATTTCCTCTTGCGTGTTCATAACAAATGGACCATATTGTGCAATCGGTTCTTGAATCGGTTCCCCTTGAAGTACTAACAGATAACTCTCTTTCGTACCATTGGTGATGGTGATTTCCTCATCACCAATAAGCTTCACGCGATTCATACTTGGAATTGTTGTTTCTTCGATTTTGATTTCGTTTCCTTCATAATAATAGAGATTCCGATTCAAGGTTTCAGAAACCGCTGGCAGCGTAATGGTTGCTTCTGGCTCCATTTTAATGAGATAAATCCCTACATGATTATTCTTTTCCTTTGCCCAGGAAGCGTTACTTGGCTGTGGACTTTCCTTCCCAAACATACTCCCTGCAATCAGCCTGACCGTTGCTTTTTTTCCATTTTCTGAAACAGACTCAACCTCTGGAATGTCCTCTGCCCAAAGCATCTTATATTCCGGTTCAGCAAATTTATTTTTTGCCGGGAGATTTAACCAAATTTGAAACAGCTCAAGCGGATTGTCCTGATTCTGATGGACAAGCGGGAACATCTCTGTGTGCAGACAGCCTTTCCCTGCTGTCATCCATTGAACATCACCATTACCGTAGCGGCCTGAAGCACCCGTGGAATCAAAGTGATCCACATACCCTTCTAAAACGACGGTAACAGTTTCAAATCCTCTATGTGGATGATAGGGAAAACCTGGTACCTTTTCTCCATGATACATCCTGAAACCGTCTTTTAACGTAAAATCTTCGCCTAGATTTCTTCCTGCAAGTGAAACATTCGGTCCTTGCTCCTCGTTTCCCGGTGGATAGGCATCCCTATGATGCATGGTGACAAGGAACGGACTCTCAGCCTGCCATTGAAAACCCAACTGCTGTACTTGTACTATTTTCTTCTTTTCCATTCCTTCACTCCTCATTTTCACATTTATTTTCTCCGACAAATTACACCTATACTCATAAAAAAATATCTTGATTTCAAGATAAATGATAAAAGGTATCTTCCGGAATGTCAATTATTAAGGGTCAGCTGCTGGGTCATGAGGGTCCCTGGTCCAAATCATGATGATTCAGAACCAATGAACCCGTCCCCCTGGCACGATTATATGATCTCCGTTGCCTTTTTTACTTCGTGCTGATCTTTTTGTTGTTCTTTGATCATCATACAACCAAGTAGTCCGATGAACGCAAACAGAACAGGAACTAATAATCCGTAGTGATAGCCCACTTCGATTGGAGCGAGATGAAAGTGGTCCAGCATTTTACCAAAAAGAAATGGCAGCAAAACAGCACTGATAAATCCTCCTGTGTTGGCAAATCCCGTTATCACACCCACTTCCTTCAGAGAAAAGGACTTTCGAACAATGGCAAACGTTAATGGGCCACCTCCATGTCCAAACCCGATCAAAAATAATAATAGAACGACCAGAATAAAAGGGGGCTTCTCAACAATAAATAAAACGAGCCAGCTGCTAAAAATCATAAATTGGATCAACAAATACGGCTGCTTGATCGATGTCCGTCGACTCGTAAACCAGCTAATTAAAAAAGAACCTGCAATGGCACCAATCAAACCATACATCATCAGCTGACTGGCATCTGCCCGGCTGATTTCAAGCACGTGCATTCCATATGGGACACCCCAAGAGCCGATAAATCCGACATACGTACCAACAACACCAAAGTGACAGAAGAATGTAGCCCATGCCTGCCGGCTTGACAGCATTCGTTTGAGGATTGTCCAGGTCTTTTCATGAAGCTGAATTGGACGTTTTTCCGGAGATACAGTCTGTTTCATTACTTGTTTTGCTCTTTTTTCTAGAACAAAATAAAGAAGGATTGAAATGAGGCATAGTATAATACCTGTTGTTAAAAAGATAGGTCTCCAGCCTGTTATGGCAATCATATAGGAAAATGGAACGGTTGATAAAAGCGAGCCTAGACTTCCAGCCACTCCCGCTAATCCTAGTAATCTAGTGAATTCCCCTGCCTTAAACCAACGACTTAGGATCAGTACTAAATTGACCCAAATCGTTGCATCGCCGACTCCGACCAATAATCTGGAAAATAATAAAACATACTCATTCAAAGCGGCGCTGTATAGAACCGTACCCAGCCCGTTTAACAGTGTACCGATAATCAGAAGATAGTTAGGTCCAAAACGGTCAGACAAAAGACCAACAGGAATTTGCAAACCAGAATAAGCAACAAATTGTATGCTTGTGATTAACCCAACAAACGTCGCCGAAATTTGAAAATCCTTCATAATCTGATCGGTAATTATTCCCGGCGCAGTTCTTTGACTCACAATCAGAAAATAAGCGAGTAATACTGAAGTAAATACAACCCATCTGTACGAACTATTTTGTTTTTCCAATGTATTTTTTCTCCTAAGTTAAATTCATCCCCCATTATACTCCCTTATCTGATTATTTTAAAATACTAAAACTTACCGTTTTTTCAGTATACTAGGTGTCTATTTACATAAGATCATAATCTTTCATTCTATAAGGTTCAATATGAGCGATAACCTCAGCATTAGGATAAATCGATTCCCTGACTGCATTTTCAATTTGATGCTCCAAATCGTGGGATTCCGCCACCGTCATAGTAGGGTCAACTAATAGATGCAGATCAATATGAACATGATTCTGAGTGCCCCTGCTCCTGATCTTATGAACACCCTTCACTTGGTTAAATTCCATTATCAAATTGGTCACTTTTTCTACATCGACTACCGAACGGTCTACTAAAATATTTCTGCTTTCTTTAAAAATTTCATATCCTGCATGAATAATGAATCCGGATACAACCAATGATACAATCGGATCAAGGATTGGTGGCAATCCCAATTTAACCCCCAAAAGTGTCCCTAGAACACCGACAGAAACATAGATGTCGCTTCTCGTATGCATGGAATCGGAAATAAGAATTTGACTTTGCAGTTTTTTTCCTCTTTTATATTCAATGGTAGTGACAAGTAAGTTAATCAACAATGTGAGAATCATCACAAGAAGACTTGAAAAAGTTATCTCTGATAGAACGGGATTCCTCATTTTATCTATGGCATCGATAATAACCTTTCCAGCCACAGCAAACAACATCACGCAAATAAATAAACTCGCCAGTGTTTCAAATTTTTTGTGACCGTACGGATGATCCTCATCCACTGGTTTGGCAGCAAGCTTAATGCCAACAAGCCCAATGATATTGGACGATCCGTCAGATAGAGAATGAAAACCGTCAGCTGTCATACTTGCACTATTAATGATTGAACCGACTATCATTTTCATGACAGCTACAACCAAGTTGGCTATTAGAATCACAAACAATACAGTCTGTACCTGTTTATAATTTGTCTGTTCCATAATCATTTCCCCAGTCTTCACTTTGATTTATAAAAAAAAACTCCATAGGACAATAGGTAATATGATGTCCCCTGGAGTATTGTGTCCACTGTCTTTTTAATAGCTAAGCCAAACATGTAATACTTATGGTTTGCCATTCAGATTAGTCCTACCTATAAAGGATACCGATCCATGGCTGCAATTAATTAACTTCAATTTTAAAATACATCTTACTATAACCAAAGTCAACAAATTCATAATGCTTTGTTACTTGCGGTAAATTAAAGAGTACGTTAGATTGTCAGCCAGCAAATCTACTACCAATCTTGCCATTCTAGTAGAGTCAAATTAACCTATATCGTAATTAAACTTCCCTGACTTATTTAATAGAATTGACAAACATCTGCGAAACAAGCTGAAGATCGATGAGAAAATGAATAACCACGATCGGCATTAACCTCTTTGTTTTTGTAAAAAATACCCCTAAAATAACAGCCAAGGGGATAAACGAAACCAGACGCCACAGCATATAATCAGCATCTAGCACGATTGGGAGAAAGATGTGTTGCAGCGCCAGGAAAAAGCCTGCAATCAGGATAGGTATATAAATTCTTCCTGTAGCCTGCTGTAATCTTGGCAATGCATACCCAATATAAGTTGGCGTTTCCACCATAGCATTTGACAATGGAAAAAGAATAAGCGCAATCGCAGCTAAAACAACTGGAAGTGCCTGAAAGTGCGTATCTGGAGGTGGGATGGCACCTAACAGCAGGTATGAAAACAAATATAATGGAACAGCCCCTCCAACTACTGCAGCTAGAAAAAGCACCACATATTCCCTGACTGTTTTTCGATTCTTATCAACAGGTGCCAGAAACAAGCTTTTGTAGGAGCGTCCTTCTTTTTTTAAAAGTGCTTTCATAATGAAGTAAGTAACTAGATTAGCCAGGATTACCTGAAACGGCCACCATTTTTCCGCTTCTTGAAAGGGGGTGTCACTCCCCTTTAAAGTTAAAACACCTACAAATAGCAAGCCGGCAATTAAAAATAAAACGGTTCTCAGTACCAATGAAAAATAGACTTTGTGGACCAACCTTTTTGAACTAAAAGGTGTGTTAACCGAAACTTCGTGTAGCATTCCTATTCCCCCATTTATATGATTTGTGAATTCCTAAAGAGCATTTTACATTTTTTGTATATGTGTATTTTTAAAACCAGATGGATATTTCAATCCATACCCCAGCATGCGATCCATACCAATATGGGCAATCCAAATCATGCTAATCATTATCAAGCTGTTTACGGACATGAAATTTCCTGCTAATAAAATCAGCAATGGAGTCGTATAGGTATGGGCAAAGTTATACAGATAGGCACCTATTTTGTTGTTCACAGCATAACCGATCATGAACACATCTGGAACTAGCAGCAACAAGAGAAACATGCCCCAGTGGTAGCCCTGTGAAAAATAAAAATATAAAGCAGATGCCAATACAATGAAGCCCTCCAGTTTAATTAATGTTTTATTCATCTCTCATTTCCTTTCATTAGTAAAATTGACTACATCCTTAACTAGTTTAGCCACTCATTAACTAACGTTCGTTAGTTAGAATGACATTAATAACCTATCCCTCTTTCACTAAAAAAACAAAACATCTAAACCTTCATCATTTAATATATGTGAAGGTTATGAAGAAAGAACTGAAGATGCTCCTGCATTTTAGTATCGACCTCAGAGGTATCCTTTTCATCATATTTTAATAGTAAATATTCCGTCATCATCGCAAAAATGGGATATTGATACTGAATGGCAAGGAATCTGGCATTCCCATGTGTCACCTTATTTTCTTCCATAAAAGCTAGAAACGCGTGTTCTAGAAAATCAATCGTTCCTTTGTACACTTGATTTAAAATAATATCCCTTGCTCGTTGATCCCTAAACTGTTCAATATTTAATATACGCCACATTTTTTCATGCAGCTCATCCGCTACAGACCTTTTGAAGCTCTCCATCCCATCTAGCAGGAAATTTTCAATTGTAGTGCTTTTGGCAATTACAGGCAGGACGTCAATACTTGGAAGCGCAAGTTCGTGTTCCGCTTTAAATAATTGGTAAATGGATTCAAGAATCTCTTCCTTTGAACGGAAGTGATTATACAGGGAGCTTTCCTTTATCCCAACGGCCTTGGTTAGTTCCCGTACCGACACGGCGGAGTATCCCTTTCTTGAGAATAATTCAATCGACGCTTCAAGAATCTTCTTTTTCGTTCCTTCGGCAGATAAACGATCCATCCCTAATCCTCCTTGTGTGTTTTTGATTTAGTTGAGTTTTGTCTAATATTCTCTTTTAGTTCAATTAAGCTTATGTTTTATTATATGCTTCATTTTAACTAACGTTCGTTAGTTAAACAAGATTTTTTTCCACTTTTTGTTTTTGAACTATCTGCCTGTAATTAAATCGGAAACATAACTAGGATGTTTCCGATTTTGTATCCTTTTATTTTTATTTCAAAAATAGTTTCATTTTAGGTTCTCACAATGTAAACCCGCTCCGGGCGGCCCACTGTTCCATATGATAGGTCTGCATCTATCTTTTCCTCGGAAACAAGGTGCTCCAGATATCGTCTTGCTGTGGTCCTGCTGATACCAATTTCTTTGGCCACCATTTCAGCAGTTAATTCCGGTACTGCATCCTTTAGGACATCCATCACTTTATCAAGTGTTAACGGGTCGATTCCTTTCGGGAGGTAAGATTTATTCGTCCCGCCACTATCAACTTCTTTTCGTAAAAGTTTGTCCACCTGCTGCTGTGTAACATAAATATTTTCTTTACTGAATTCTACTAATCTAATATGGAACTCTTGATATCTTTGGAGTGATTGCTTGAACCGTTCAAAAACGACGGGCTTAATAATATAATCAAATACCCCAATACTAATCGCTTCTTGAACACTTTGAATCTCCTTTGCCGCTGTAATCATGATGACATCCATTTGCTTTGCCTGCTGTTTTGCTTCCTTCAATAATTCCAAACCATTCATATCTGGAAAATACACATCCAACAAGAGAAGATCTGGTTGCAATAATTCGATATAAGTCTTAGCCTCCCGATAACTTGCGGCAATTCCAACCGTCTGAAAACCTTCAATTTGTTCAATATACCGTTTTTGTATTTCCGCAATTCTTAAATCATCCTCAATGATTAACACTTCGATATCTTGATTCACCTTCATGCAGCATCCTCCCTGATTTCGGTATGGCTACCGTAAATATCGTCCCTTCACCCGGATTAGATGAAAATGTAATCGACCCATTTAAGTCGCTTAGTGATTTTTTTACAAGGTTCAAACCAATTCCCGCATTTGTATTATGGTTCTTCGTTGAAAAACCTGCCTTAAAAATCTCTTCGCTTACAGCAGGTTTGATTCCCTTTCCATTATCCTCTATCTCAATAATTAATTCTTTTCCAAGGTCAGTTAAAAATAAAGTTACGATTTTTTCTTCTTTTTCATTTTCCCTAACAGCCTCGAAGGCATTATTGATAATATTTCCAATAATCGTAACGAGCGAATCTCTGCTAATTCCTGGAGGGATATCCCTGAAGCTACTCTCTCTATCAATGGTAAAATTAATTTTCAACTCACTTGCCAAGCTAACCTTACCTAAAATAAATCCCGCAATGATCGGGTCAGGTATCTCTTTCATTAAAAATTCAATGAACCCCTGAGTAAAATCGACTTCCTTTGATATAAAATCGATTGCATCCTTATAGGATCCTAACTGAATCAATCCCAAGAGTGTATAAAGACGATTGGAATATTCATGCGTTTGCGCACGCAGTCCTTCCGCATAGGCTTTGATATGCGACAATTCCTGGAGTAGGTCGGCTAGCTCTGATTTATTTCGGAAACTCACTACTGCCCCAATTACTTCTTTTTTATTATTAAAAATAGGAATTCGATTCGCCAGATACAGATCACCTAAAATCATCCATTCACGGTCATACTCGGCTTGTCCGGTTCTAACTACCTCAAGAAGTTGCGTATTTTCAATGAAGTCATCAATTCTTTTCCCACGAAGCAGAATCTCATTTGGAACTTGAAGAATTTTATGGGCTGTATCATTGACCACCGTCATACGTCCGGCAGTATCAATTGCAATAATTCCTTCATGGATTGACTCAAGAATGGCATGTTTTTCTTGGTACATCCAGGCAATCTCCTTGGGTTCAAGCCCGAACATCGCCCTTTTAATATTCAAAGAGATTAATAGTGCAGAAAGCAATCCACCTACTAACACAATGAAAGTAATGATAAAGATTTTTCGCCTAACTCTTGAAACTTCTTTTTCAATATCTGTCTGTAGATAACCAACAGAGACAACACCAATAACCTTTCCATCGTTAGTAAAGATTGGCGCTTTCCCTCTTAGAGAAGGACCAAGTGTACCAGTAGACTCAGAGATAACTGCTTCACCTTTGAAAACCCTTCCATTATCGCCGCCAACCATTTGCTGACCTAAGCGCTCAGGATTAGGATGGGAATAACGAATTTCACTTCTATTACCAACTACAATAAACTCTGCTCCCACCTGTTTACGAATTCTTTCTGCGATTGGCTGAATGATCGACGCAGGATCCTCCTCTAGGAAAGCATCTTGAATGGTGGGCATATTTGTAATCGTCTGGGCAACAGATAAGGCCTTCGTACCTATTTCATGTTTAAGGTTTGATTCAATAATATTTTTAAAGGTTAATTCAAAAAAAGCTCCAATCAAAATGATGAGGATAAAAATCCCGAGCATTAATTTTGTATGTATACGCATGTAGTCACCTCTACTACTATAATAGTAAAAAATACCCCTTATAAAAAGGGGTATTTTAAAAATTAAAAATTTTCAGCCTTCAACATTGATAATGACTTGTTTTCCTTTTTTCTTCAATAACAATGGAACAATTAACCATAGAAGGGTGATAAGAAGAAATACCAGTGAAATCGGACGAGTAACAAATACACTATAATCGCCATTGGAAATCGTAAGGGCTCGGCGTAGATTATTCTCGACCATCGGCCCTAAAACAAGTCCTAGTACAAGAGGAGCAATCGGATAATCGTTTTTGCTTAAAAAGTATCCAATCACACCACATGCAAGTAAAAGCAAAAGATCGTACATCGAAACCTGAACCGCGTACACGCCAAAAATAGAAATAGCAATAATCGTAGGAATAAGGAATTGCTTTGGTGTTTGAATAATTTTCGCAAAAACTTTAACGAGCGGCAGGTTGAGAACTAACAGCATGATGTTGCCGATAAACATACTGGCAATTAGTCCCCATGCCACCTGGGGATGATCCTCAAATAATAATGGCCCCGGCTGCACATTATACATCATCAAGGCTCCCATAAGGATTGCCGTTGTCCCAGAACCCGGTATCCCTAATGTTAATAGCGGAATCATGGCACCGCCGGAAGCTGCATTGTTTGCTGATTCCGGCGCGGCTACCCCGGCAATAGTTCCCGTTCCAAATTTTGACGGATTTTTCGAGATCTTTTTTTCAAGAATATACGAAAAGAAGGATGCAAGAGTAGCCCCGGCACCAGGCAAAATCCCGACAAAGAAGCCGAGAATGGAGCCACGGGCAATTGGTCCTGCCGATTCTTTAAACTCTTCCTTTGATGGCAGTAAATTATTAATTCTCGCCACGTCAGTATCTTCTTCTTCTTTTTCCAAAATGGTTTTGAAAACTTCTCCAAGGGCAAATAAACCAACGGCAATTGTCAGAAACTCCAATCCTTGAAAAAGCCAAGGAACATTAAAGGTAAATCTGGCGATACCGGAAACACTATCAATCCCGATCGTTCCTAGCAATAAACCGCAAACGGTCATAATCAATGCTTTGGTTACTGATTTTCCTGCTAAACCACTAACAGCACCTAGGCCTAACAGCATAAGGGAGAAATATTCTGCAGGACCAAATTTAAGGGCCACATTTGATAAGGGCTTGGCTAATACGATTAAGGCAAGTATTGTAATAATACCGGCTACAAACGAGCCAATTGCTGCAATGGATAGTGCGCTTCCTGCTCTGCCTTTTTTGGCCATCTGATAGCCGTCTAATGTCGTCACAACGGATGAGGACTCCCCCGGTGTATTTAATAGAATGGAGGTAGTTGAACCGCCGTACATCGCTCCATAATAGACGCCGGCCAGCAAGATAATCGCACTGGTGGCGGCTTGCTCCGGAGGTAGACTCCCTGTTATCGATGCCGTCACGGGAATAAGCAGGGCAACACCGCTCATTGGTCCAATCCCCGGAAGAACCCCGACAGCAGTACCAATTAAGACCCCGACAAATGCAAAGATGATATTATACCAAATAAGTGCAGTCCCAAAACCATTTAATAAATAGTCTAGTGTAGTCATATTTCTTCCTTCTTTCTATCAGACTTATTTAAAACCAAATTGGCCAGCCTGGAAGTGTACCTTTTAACACTTCAACATATAAGTAAAAAACCCCCGCTGAAAATAGGGCGGAAATGATGATTGATTTCAGTAGATTAGCGCGTTCCATTGTCTGATAGCAAACAAAAAGAAACAAAAATGTGGTAATAACGTATCCGATTGTTTCTAATGTCAAAATATAAATGAATGTCGTCGCAAAGATGATTAAAAATGGTTTATACTCCAATTTTTCCTTCTTCGCATTTGATCCTCGGGTTAAAAACGTCTCCCAAAATAAACGAACGCTTAACAATACCAAAATGATTCCCAAAATAAAGGGAAAGATATCCGGACCAACGACACTTCCGTAAGAAGAACTTGCAATATGCCGGCTGCCGATCATGAACAGCACACCCATTGCTAAAAACAATACCGATGCAAAACGATCAAATTTAATGTCCATTCACTTTCCCCCTTAGAAAAATAAAGGGAAGGAGAAAGTAACTCCTTCCTTCCTTTATTACTTCTGCATGCCCAATGCAGTTAATAATTGTTGGACTTGTTTTTCTTGCTCGCCTAAAAACTTTTTGAATTCTTCGCTGTTTTTGTATTCTAGTTCCCAACCTTGTGTTTCGACTTCCTTTTTCCATTCTGGTGATTGAACTAGCTGATTAATGGTTTTATCCCAATAGTTTTTTGCTTCCTCAGACATTTTTTCAGGTCCAAATACTCCGCGCCAGATGGTAAATTCTGCATCAATCCCTTGTTCTATTGCAGTTGGAACATCCTTAAAATCACCGGTTAAACGCTCTTCAGCTGTAATGGCCAATACACGTACCTTACCGGCTTTTAAAAATTCTTTTACACTGGAGGCATCTGTACCAATGACATCCGCATTTCCGCCAAGTAATGCAGTGATGGCTTCTCCACCGCCATCGTAGGAAACATATTTTATCTTGGTTGGATCGACGCCGTATTTATAAGCCGGAAGAATCGAAATCAAATGGTCCATAGATCCTGGTGCTGAACCACCCGCAAAGGTAAGCTTGCTCGGATCTTTCTTCACTTCTTCTAAAACAGATTTTAAATCTTTAAATGGTGAATCTGCCTTTACCACAATCGCACCAAAATCCTTTGTCAGTTGTGCTAATGGTGTTGTATTTTTGTAGCCGTACGGGCTGTTTCCTTCTTTTTTCAGATTGTTAATAATAATCGGCGGTGAGTTGACGAAAAGCATATCGTTATTTGCTGCTTGCTGTGTGGCGTACTCTGCCATAAATACGGCACCTCCGCCACCCGGTTTATTTTCAACCGTTAAAGGCTGACTGACAAGGTCCGTTTCAGCGAGTACCTTTGAAAACGATCGTGCTGTTAAATCCCAACCGCCACCTGCGCCTGATGGTGCAACAACGGTAATTGCTTTGGTTGGGTAGCCTGTCCCTTCCTCTTTTTTGCCGGTATTGGCAGTTTCTTTACTGCTGCATGCCCCTAAACTCAATGCCAATGCACCAGCACATACCACTGCCGAAATTTTTTTCATTGAAAACATTTCTCTTCCCCCTTTGTTAACGCTCTGTAAACGTTTTCTTTATTTTACAAAAAATTCAGATTTTTCATAGATTCTACATTTAAACCGCATTAAAAACTTTGCTGCCATTTTGTTCATAAAATTCACGAGATATCAGAATAATGTCAGCATTATTTTTTTGATGGACGAACACATACTTCATCTACAAAAAAAACCAGGAGAAAAATGATCCCCTGACTTCCATTATCCTTTTTTCACTTTTCATTCCACCAATTGTTTACTAAAACGATTTTACAAACTTGACAAAGGACATCCTGCTCCCCAGGATGTCCTTTCAAATAAAAAAATGTCTATTTTTTTCATGCTATTTTACCGTAAATTGCTTTGTTATAGAATAGGCTTTTCCATCCTTTGGTGTCAGCCAGGCGGTAAGAAGATAGTTACCCGGTTTTAGATCCAAGTCATGAAGATCAATTTCGTAGCGTAATGCCTCACCCGGCCTTATGATCTCCTCTCCTAGTACCGCTAAAAACATGGTCACACTTGAAAATAGATAGATTTGTTCTCCTTTATTTGTTTCTACTGAATAATCAAATCTCTGAGAACTGGAAAATTCCAGTTTACCTTCCTTTTCTGTTTGATTATTCACTTCATATTGAAAAACCAAGGGACTTGTTTCCTCTAGAAGAGCTCTTATCTCACCAGCCACGATCCCACTCCCATCATTATTGGTATCATTACTGTTTGCTTTCCCACACCCAACAAGCAAAAAAACCAGAATCAAGAGGACCCATACTTTTTTCATGGCTACACCTCATCTTCAGATCGTATCATTACCTTGATATTAACTCCAATTCAATAATTATTCAAAATCCCTACTTTACGTTGAAGCAGAATGCTTCCAGTCTGATGGGAGGAGCTGCTGATACTGTTGTTGTAGGAACCGGTCATCGATCAGAACGATGGTTCCGTGGTCCTTTTCCGATCGAATCAACCGTCCGCCTGCCTGGAGTACTTTGTTCATGCCTGGGTATACATAGGCATAGTTATAGCCATTTTTTCCTTGCTTGTTAAAATAGTCCTTAATCAAGTCACGTTCAAAACAAAGCTGCGGCAGTCCAACACCGACAACCACCACGCCGTTTAAACGGTCGCCGATTAAATCAATTCCCTCCGAAAAAATTCCCCCGAGAACCGCAAATCCTAGTAAGGTATCGCTTTGATTCGGCTTAAAAGCCTCTAGGAAAGCTTCTCTTTCTTCTTCTGTCATTCCTGTTGTTTGAATCAATGTTTTTGTCTCATTATCCTCTTGTTTGAATTGCTCATACACAGTGAATAGGTACTGATAGGATGGGAAAAAGATTAAATAATTTCCAGGACGGCTTGAATGCAATGCCTTTAGGTTCGCAACAATCTCATCCTTTGTTCGCTCCCTGTCCCTGTATCGGGTGGATAATGGCTTGATAAAAACATCCACCTGCTCGCTTGAAAAGGGTGACGGAAGTGTAAGGAAATAATCTTCCTCTTTCCCGCCAAGGATATCTTGGTAATAGGGAAGTGGCGAAAGCGTTGCTGAGAAAAAGATTTTGCTTCGATATCCTTTTCCCATTTTTTGAAGTGAATTCGCCGGATTCATACAAAAGAGCTTAAGGTGCAGATCATTTTTCTCTTTTTCACAGTATATGATATATGAATCATCAAGAAGCTCAACAATTTTCAGGAAATTTTTCACTCCAAAGTAAGCCTCCAAGAGATTTGGCGAGGATTCCCTTTTCAAGACCTCTTCGGCTGTTTCTAAGAATTGCACGAGCAGCAGCTGTAAATCGCTGTCCAGCTCCTCCAATATAAACTCCTTCCGCTCTGCTTTTGCCTTTTTCAATGCGATGAACCAGGCATTCACATTTGAAACAGATTCATAAATCCCTGTTCCTTTATAGTCTTTTTTTAGCTGAAGAAAGGTCCTTTTCTGTATGGAAGCGGAAAACATTTCCCGGCCGCGGTCAACCAGATTGTGCGCTTCATCGATTAGTACACCCGTAGACTTCTTTTGATCCTCAATCAGTCGCTTTAACGAGACCCGAGGATCAAAAATATAATTGTAATCGCAGATCACCGCATCCACCACATAGGCGAGATCAATGGAGAATTCAAACGGACAGACCTTATGCTTGTGCGCATAGGCTTCAAGGACTTCACGAGTGATCCCGTCTTCATGCTCGAGTATATCAAGAATAGCTCCATTGATTCGGTCATAATAACCATTTGCATACTCGCAAAAATCCTTTTGGCAAATCGTTTCATCCTTAAAGCATACCTTGTCCTTTGCCGTAATGGTCAGACTCTTCAAGCAAAGCCCGCCGGAACGCATCCTTGTGAATGCCTCCTCTGCCGTTGTCCGTGTTATCGTTTTAGCTGTAAGATAAAATAGACGATTCAGTAGACCCTCTCCCATTGCCTTTACCGATGGAAAAAGCGTGGAAATCGTCTTGCCAATTCCAGTCGGAGCCATCGCAAATAGACTTTTTTCCTCCAGAATGGTCTTATACACGGCGCCTGCAAGTTTTCGCTGACCCGTGCGGTAAGTTTCAAATGGAAAGGCTAGGTCTTTCAGGCTTTCGTTTCGATTGTGGCGGTGCTTTTGCATAAGCGTAGCAAAGGGTGCGTATCCTTCCACCATTTTTGCCGCAAAACGCTCTAATTCTGAAAAACTGAAGTTCCTTTTAAAATATTTTTTTACGTCTGATTCCACATGGACATAGGTAAGCTGCACCGTCATTTCCTCTAGCTCATGATCTCTGGCGTACATATAGGCATACATTTTGGCCTGCGCCCAGTGTACCTCATACCCTTCATCCGACAGCTGGTCGAGCGGCTGTGAAAACGACTTAATTTCGTCTATGATGACCTCACCATCATGAAATAATAGGCCGTCACATCTGCCATCAATAACAAACAGGAGCTGCTCAAATGGAATTTCTGTCCGTAAATACACTTCCTTCTGATCTGTATCTTGATAGGTTTTTTGGATTTTTTGGTGTATTCTCGTCCCCTCTACCATCGTGGATTGGGATCGGAAACGTGAATCGATGCTTCCGCTTTGGTACACATATTCCACAAGTGTCCGTACTGATATATGAACTTCCTTTAACATGACATCACCAGCTTACCGAAAAATAAGAATATATGTTTGATATAGAAAGTATAACAGATATCAGCTGATGTTGGATAATTTAAGAAAGCAGGTTGCGGCTCTATAGCAAATAGAACTTCACCCTGCTCTCACTAGAATCAGACCCTCGATTAATTAATAGAATCTTTGTCCTTTACTTATTAAGGACATTTCATAATTGGTTCCCTTGGATTTTGTCCTTCAGAACTCCTATCAAGGACATTTCGTTTCTGCTTTCCCTGAATTTTGTCCTTCAGAGCCCTTATCAAGGACATTTCATAACTGGTTCCCTTAGATTTTGTCCTTCAGAGCCCTTATCAAGGACATTTCATAACTGGTTCCCCTGAATTTTGTCCTTCAGAGCCCTTATCAAGGACATTTCATAACTGATTCCCCTGGATTTTGTCCTTCAGAGCCCTTATCAAGGACATTTCGTTTCTGGTTCCCCTGAATTTTGTCCTTCAAAACCCTTATCAAGGACATTTCGTTTCTGGTTCCCCTGAATTTTGTCCTTCAGAGCCCTTATCAAGGACATTTCATAACTGATTCCCCTGGATTTTGTCCTTCAGAGCCCTTATCAAGGACATTTCGTTTCTGGTTCCCCTGAATTTTGTCCTTCAAAACCCTTATCAAGGACATTTCGTTTCTGGTTCCCCTGAATTTTGTCCTTCAGAGCCCTTATCAAGGACATTTCATAACTGATTCCCTTGGATTTTGTCCTTCAGAACCCTCATCAAGGACATTTCATAACTGGTTCCCTTAGATTTTGTCCTTCAGAGCCCTTATCAAGGACATCCCGTCACCGCTTATCACTGGTTTTGTCCTTCAGAAAGTTAAAATTTAAAAGATTTTCAAAAGATCATCAATGGAATCAATTTTATAGTCATATTCACTTACCTGACCAAATCCATATTTGGCATACACAAAGGGAATTCCGGCAAATTGAGCTGCCTTGCGGTCCCCTTCCGTGTCACCTACATAGACGGGCTTTGTTAAGTGATTTCGTTCCATAATTAATTTAATATTTTCACCTTTTGACAGACCCGTTCTCCCAGGGTTCTCGTAATCTGTGAAGTACTTTTCTAATTGATGAAACTGATAAAATGCCTCAATATATCCATCCTGACAATTGCTTACAATAAAAAGCTTAAATTTTTGTGAAAGGCTCTTTAATACATCCTCGACTCTATCAAACAGGATCCCGCCCTGTTCTCCTAGATATGTATTTTCTACTTGGCAGCTTTCTTCTAAAAACCGGTTCCGGTCAGTCTCATTTAATTCAGGAAACAATTTTTTACCGATTTCGGGAACTTGAAGTCCCATGACGCTTTGCAAATCCTTCTTTGTTATGGTCCTTGTGATGCTCTCGTAATCCTTCATCAAAGTATTCCACGCGAGCAGAACCGTGTCAGTTGAATCCCATAATGTCCCGTCCAAATCAAAAATTATGCTGTCCATTTTTTGAAATCTCCTTAAACTTTTTCCGTGGTACCCATTCACTTCTTACTTTGAATGAACCTCGCAAAAAAGTCCAGTCCATTTCATCACTTGCATTCTGATATTTAAGTGTCTTAAGTAGCGCTTACTTCTTAAGACAAAGTGATGATTCTTTTAACAAAATCAACACAATTGGCTTCGATTTTCTCTTCATCGTCAGACCAAGTATCCGCTTTTAATCCCGCTGTGATGATGCTACATCCCTTCCGTTTCAATGCCTCCTCTAAAATATCAACTGCACTGGCAAACTGTTCATAGGATGAGCATCCGGAGCCAAATGCTGCGGCGCTTTTACCAGCCAAATCGATTGTTTCTAATTCATCGTAAAAACCCATGATTTCATCTGACAGCTCTCCATCCCCCCATGTATAGCTCCCAACTAAAATTCGTTCATATGAGGATAATTCATCAGCATAGGCTTCCAGTGCATCCTTCACAACCACCTGATCACCCGCTTTTGTTAACTCATCTGCTATCGTTCGAGCCATCAGCTCGGTCGTTCCCGTCATACTTGCATATACGACAATCGTATTCATCTTCTCGCCCCCATGTGTTTTTCCTTAAAAGGAAGGACAGGATCCACTCTCTGTCCCTATCAAAAAAGATTGCTACACTATTTATAACTAGATACACTTTGTTAATAGTACAAACAAATAATAGACTGCTTTTGTATGAATTAAATTGATTCTAATCAATTTAGTAGATAAAAAAAATAGTTCGTTCCTTAAACAGCTCGAAAATAAAGATAGGGAAAGATTGTTTTCCTACTATGTTATAATGAGAGATAAAGAGATATCCTACTATTTTAATTGCTTAACATGGTAAAAAATCAGAGAAAGGTCGTAATAGGAATGGATTCAACAAATACTATCGAGATGATGTTGCAGCAGGGGCAGAACGTGTTAGAAAGCATGAAGGATTTGAACCGGAGTGCTAAGAAAAAAGGCAAGGTTCGTTCTGATTTATATGAAAGATTTTGTGCGAACCAACATTCCTTTGATGTGTATACGTATATTGATGCTACTCTTAAACAGCTGCCTGAGGTCCAAACATTTCAACTAAAATTAGAGTTATATAGTGAAAATTTTACAGGCGTTTCAACAAATTATGATAAAGAGGTTGATCTGAAGCATATGGAAAACACGTATGAAGAAGTGTTAACATCCTACGATGCAATGATAAATGCACTACGATAGTCAACAACCATGACAGATATCAAGGAATTGTAGAAATGTAAAGGGACACCCTCGTCCCTGCCATTTGGTCCAGACCTTTGAATCTGTTCCTTCTTCCTACTTTTAGGGAACCAAATAACCATATGATCCAATTATCCTTACTTAACATATTTCTTTTTTTAAAAAAGATCATAACAAAGGATACATGTCCATGCGAACCTTCATCCACCAACATATTCTATTAATGTAAGATCACTTCTTACTAGAAGGAGGGATAAGGATGTCTGGAGGACATGGCGGATCATATGGCGGAAGCTTTGCATTAATCGTTGTACTATTTATCTTATTAATCATTGTTGGATCATCTTATTATCGCTATTAATAAGGAATGTAAAAAGAGTTGACTTGTCCTTGGCGGGCGAGTCAACTTTTTTACTTTTCCTTGTTCTTGTTTTTGTCGATAGATCAACCACCTTCTTCATGTAGATTATAAACTTACTGATATGGCTAAAATGCTAGTGGGAATTAAAAGTAGAAATACATTGTCTGCTTGATAAAGAATATATTCTTGCATTTTTGTTTTTACCTCGAAGGTGGATCACATCGGTATGATTAAAATCTCTAAAATTCAATTATTTTCGCTAATCATGTTATTTGAAATTGGCAGTACAACGCTTTTTGTCTTAGGAATTGATGCAAAACAGGATGCTTGGATTGTGGTGTCCATATCGTCGATAGTAGGATTATTTCTTTTGTGGGTTTATGCGCAATTCCCAAAATATTTCCCAAAGCAAAACTTTGCTGAAATATTAACTCAAATTGTCGGAAAAAAGTTCGCCGCCCTGCTGCTTTTGTTATTTGGAATACAATTATTAAGCGGTGCCAGCCATAATTTTTACGAATTTGGACAGCTGATTAAAATGACCGCACTGCCCACAACACCGCTCTTAATTATTTTGTACTTATTTATCATTGCTGCGATCTATATTCTCTATTTAGGATTTGAGGTGTTAGCTCGGACGGCTGAGATACTATTTCCCGTTTTTTTAATTTTTCTTCTTGTTATTTATATCATTACCCTGATTTCTGGCAATTTTCATATCAATGAAATGCTGCCAGTACTAGGAAATGGAATCTCTCCTATTCTGTCAGAGCTATATGCAGTAATCGCCTTTCCTTTTGGTGAAATGGTTGTCTTTCTTTTATATTGGCACTATGTAGACAAGCAAGAAGGGATTAAAAAGACAGCATTTGCTGCGTTAATTCTATCAACCCTCGCCATTATTCTCACATTGGTTGCCGTTATTTCTGTATTGGGGGTGGATTTGGCTGGAAATGCGGAAATTCCATTGCTGGAAACCATTTTAACGGTGAATATTGCCGATATTATTACAAATCTAGATATTCTCGCTGTTTTACTCATGTTTATCGGTGGTTTTTATAAAATGTCCCTTCGTTTCTATGGGTTTGTTCTAGTCGTTACATGGCTATTAGGCGCAAAAAGTCCTAATAAAATCCTGATTATCTCAGGACTGCTTTTTCCATTACTCACCATGTACCGTTTTCCTGGTCTGGATTATAAACGTTGGAAGGGAGATATCGAATTGTATGCGGTGTTAATATATGCAGTAATCCCAATTCTTCTTCTTATGCTGCTATATATTAAAAAGAAAAGGGAAGTAATAGCGAAAAAGGGGAATTCTAATGTCAGTCCTTCAGAAAATCATTAGTGCAGACCTCCTTTTTAGCCCCTTATTTATAGGAGGAAGTTTGTCTATCTTGATTTTGATACTCATGATTATCTTCCATTCCATTGCGTTACTCTTTAAACGATAGGGACCGTTTTTACTCAGGTTTAAACGGTCCTTTCATTAATCCTGAACTTGTAATATTCACTTTTACATGTAAGGAAATGGGAACATCAGCAAATTTATCAGGCCATTCGTCTTTTACCTTATTCCAGGTCTCCGGATACCTTTTATTTAATGCGTTTCCAAGCCCAAAAATGTCGGTTTGTAATGCTTGGGCTTTTTTAATGACTTGATTCATTTCGTCCTCAATAACTTTTTTATTTTCCGCTTGAAGTGAATTTAGAAAATTGATTTGTTGTTTGGCGTCACTAAATTGGACGGTTGCCTGTTGTTCCGTTACTTTTCCTTTTTCACTAACATGAATTGCAAAGGAGATTTGTTCCCCTTTTACTTCAGGAACAATCTTCGCGTTCATTTTTATTACGTCAACACTGACATATTTCCCCTCTTGTATATCAGATGGGAGAGAAAAGGCTCCTGCTTTAATATCCCCCGTTATCCATCGATAGCCTCTCGTTTCACTTTCGTTTAATAAACCCATTAATTTATCTTTTTTAAACACAGCAGCGCCTGATAGCGTTACGTTTTTATCCTGAGAATACTTGCCCTTCTCTTTTTTCTCCATAACAAGGACACCTGCTACAGGATCTGTTCCTGCTTCTAGTGCATCCTTATAAAAGGTTAACAAGTTGGTGGATACAGAGTTTAAGTGAGAATCTGTTTGTTCAAGCATATTATTTAAAAAGTTAGCTGGGATACGCGACACGCCTATATTCTCTGCTTCTAATATGTTCCTGGCATTTGTCTCTTTGGCAATACAAATCCATACATAGCCTCTAATTTCCTTCCCTCGATAAAAAGAATCTAATATTGAAATTAATCCTTCTTTAGCTAACTCTTCACTTATGATAATGATTTTATTATGTGCAAAGAAACTTCTTCGATCAATCATTTGATTTGTTCTTCTGAGTGCTTCAAATATGGTTTTTCCTGTTGCCGTTTCCAATAAAAAAGGTTTACCGGGACTAGGATTTTGTGAGCTTTCGGCAGCTGGAATTAATATTTGTGAAGTCAGGATAAACTCTTTTGTTTCAGGATCCTTATCAATGGCAATCGCTCCCACCATACCAATTTCTTTTAATTCCTTTCTATCCCAGCACCCCGATAATAAGAAAATGGAAAGAATAACGAAACTATACCTTCTCAACTCTTTTCCTCTCCTTCAGTATCAGGCCTTGTAGGTTTATTTTGGTTTCCTTGCCTCACTGATTCCTTCCACACCACCGAATGAGGTCTTGTTTTTTGAAACCACAATGGCATTCGAATGATGGAATCTCGCCATCCATTCCAGTTAATCGGTGCTTGCGGGGATAAAAACGGGGAACCAAAGGAACGCAATGAGCATAAATGCCCTAGTAGCATTAGAAACCCCATCAATATCCCATATAAGCCTAATGCTCCTGCTAAAAAGATGAGGAGAAACCGTGATAAGATAATGGCATCGCTTAATGAGGAAACAACAAACCCGCAAATTCCGGTAATGGCAATCACTATGACCATCGGTGCACTAACAAATCCCGCTTGTACAGCTGCCTCCCCAATGACTAATGCCCCGACGATACTAATCGCAGCTCCTACCGGCCTTGGCATTCGAACCCCGGCTTCACGAAGGATTTCAAAAACAATCGCCATCATGATCGCTTCTATAAAAGTAGGAAATGGAACCTTCTCTTGCGCAGCAGCCATTGTTGTCAAAAGGAGCGCTGGAACCATTTCATGGTGATAGGTGGTTAGTGCAATATAGATACTAGGAGAAGCTACTGTTAGAAATAAGGAAAGCAGTCGTAACAGCCTTATAAACGAAGATAAATAAGGCCTTGAGTAATAATCCTCGCCAACCTGAAGATTCTCTACAAACAGGTGTGGCACGGTTAATACGAATGGAGTTCCATCACAAAGGATGGCCACTCTTCCCTCAAGTAATTTCGCAGCCACTTTGTCTGGCTTTTCACTATTTGCCACCGTAGGAAAAATGGAATAAGGATGATCCTCAATAAATTGTTCAATGTAGCCCGATTCTAAAATGCTATCTGTATCAATGTTTTTTAATCGTTTTTTTACCTCATCTACGACTTTTGGATTGGCAATACCTTCAATATAGCCAATTCGTATGCTTGTCTTCGTTTGCTTGCCTAGCTTCATGCCTTCAAAAACCAAATTGGGATTATTTATCTTTCTTCGAATGAGCGATGTGTTTACCTTTAACACTTCATTAAAGCCTTCCCGAGGTCCTCGTACACTCGATTCGGTATCAGGCTCTCCTACATTTCTAGAGGCAAATCCCTGGGTACTGACAAGCAGTCCAGTCTCGAACCCATCTATCAACAGAAGAGTTTCTCCTAGCAAAATACTATCTGTCGCAGTTTTCCAGTTCCTTACCTCTTTCACATTTAATGAACTTACGATCCTGCTTTCTATTATTTTTAAAAAATCACTGGATTCCTCTTCTACTAATAGGGGAGAGCTTACAGTATGATCGGGTTCCATTAAAGATTTAATAATATGTACATTGATATAGGTTTCATTCACCAATCCATCAATAAAACAAAGAAAAACACGATGTTTTTTCGAGGTAACCACTTCTATTTCCCGATATTTAACATCCTCACTTTTGCCATACAGGCTCTTAATATATTCGATATTCTTATCCAATTGCTTATCCAATTCACCTGTATTTGAAATGGATTGGTTCTTTTGTTGATGTTTCTGAACACCCTTCGCTTCGTCTTTACGAACATCATTTTTAAACAAATCCAATTTTGTACGATACCGAATTCTTTTCATACCCCTGCTTCCTCTTTCCAACTAACAGTTTCACTGTTAGTATTTATCCAAAATAGAAATAAATTCCTAATTATATAAAAACAGAGGGACGGTTCTATTGCTTCCAAAATCTTGGAAGCAATAGAACCGTCCCTCTGCATTAATTATTTAAAAATTCACATCTAATCTTTGTTTGATATCATTTACTGGATAACAATCTTCTAAGCATTAATTTGTTCAATGACTGGAGTAATTTTAGTAATGATTTTATCTTTAAAAAGCTGCTTTAGTTCGTTTTTCTTTTGTTTCGCTAATGTTAATTGATTTTTATCAGAGAAGAAAATCAAGGATTCATTTTTATACTTTTGATTATCTCTAGCTGTTGGGTCATGGAGGTCAAAAAATAATTCCAGTAACTCATTATAAGAAACCTTCCAAGGATTAAACCAGATTTCTACTATATCTAGATTTGTCTCAACTTCATGTTCAATTCGAACCTTTTCAATTCCACGAAAACTTGTTAAAAATGCCTTTTGACTAAAAAACTCACTTGCTCCAAATACTGCTCTTTCCATTTCCATTCGCTCCTTATGAGCGATAGCTTCTCTCCAATCAAAAAACCTCTCTTTGTACAAAAGAGAGGTTCGTATGAATTGCATACATTCCTCTCATCTTTCAAAGGTTAACACCTTTGCAGGAATTAGCACCGTTCAAGTCAAAATGTTGACCTGATGGTTGCCGGGTTTCATAGGGCCTGTCCCTCTACCACTCTGGATAAGAAGTTATCGCTATTAAATTTTTTATTTATTGTTATTGATAATATCACTCAGTAAACGAAAGTTCAAGCAATATTTTCAAAATAAATTGAATTAACTTGTCCCTGCTTCATGTTATGGCTGGAAAATACGTTTCTAAAAACCCTTCATTAGTTTCTTAATCACCAAATGCAAATAGTAATTCTGTTTCACAAACTAACTCTCCATCCACTGTTGCAATTCCATTGCCTTTTCCAATACGACCCTTTAAACGTGTAATTTCTACCTCTAGACGGAGCTGGTCGCCCGGTTTTACCTGCCGTTTGAATCTGCACTGATCTATTCCTGCTAAAAGTCCTAACCGTCCTTGATTTCCATCCTTCGTTAACATGATCACCGCACTTACTTGGGCTAATGACTCAATAATTAATACGCCAGGCATAACGGGATAGTCAGGGAAATGACCATTAAAAAATTTCTCATTTGCTGTTACATTTTTAATACCCACTGCTCTTTTTCCTTCTTCTAATTCTAGAATCCTGTCAACTAATAGAAATGGATAACGATGCTTAACAACTTCCTTAATTTGTTGAATATCTAACACCTTAACAGCCCCCATGGTTTAGTTTCTGATCAATACTATCGATGTTTATCTATATTTTAACACTTAGTACTAATAGTTGGTACTAATTCCTATTTTTTACTGCTAAACCTCTATTAATATCAATTTTCAACTCAAGATTCCTTTTAGGAAAAATAAACTGAATTTCTCTTAAAATTAATCACAGAAAAACCTCCAAACAATTAGAGGTTTTTTAGTTTAGAATGGATAAAACTATTTATCCTGAACATATAATTTTTTATAACTCAGCCTTCAATTCATGCCAGCAAACACTTCAACCCGGTTTCGCCCCTTCTTTTTCGCCTCATAAAGGGCATTGTCCGCATTCTCCAATAATCCTTCAATGTCCAGCATGTGTACCACATCACCTGTATCCACTCCAATACTGACCGTAACACGGTTTGTTACGGGAGAAAATTCGTGAACAATTCCGGTATCGTACACTGATTTTCTTATCTTTTCAGCAAATTGATAGACTTTTTCTCTTTCCCAATCAAATACAGCAACCACAAATTCTTCTCCTCCGAAGCGTGAAAGAATACTACCTTCAGATTCCATAAGCTGTTGAATGGTTCGAGCAACCGTTTGAATCACTCTATCCCCTTCCAGATGTCCATAGTTATCATTGAATAGTTTAAACGAATCAATATCAAGCATCATTAAGGACACCGCTCGCTTTTCAGTGGCGCCAGCCATTCTATCTTGTATATATTGCTGAAACCCTCTTCGGTTCGGAATTTTCGTTAGCTCATCCACTAATGTTAACTGCCTAAGCCGTTCATTCGCTTTTTTTAATTCTTCATTCATAGCCAAGTTCTCTTCCATCTTTAAAGCTAAATTATGATTGGATTCCTTGAGCAGCATTTCATTAAAAAAATTAGATGCATAGCTGTTATACAGCATTCTTGAGGCCAGCCAGCAAAAAAATAAAAAGACAACTAGATTAATATAATGACCCATTACAATATCCATAGATGGCTGAAAAAATGGCAGCCCGATGAACAGCACGCTTATGGGCAGCACATATAGCTTAATCATGGTGCGGTTTGAAGCAAGAAAAAGAATCGATACACACATGATATTGACTACAAACGCCATGACATGACCATATACCTTTTGATCAACCAGTGTGACAACCGATCCCCACACTAAAAAGAAACAAACAAAGCACAATAACCCGAATCGAAACCATTTAAATTGCTGTTCAGAGAAGTTCCGTTTCTTTTCAAACCACAGCATATAAAACAGCATGGCGATACTCATCGTAAGCAAAAGAGTATATAGCAGTAAATAAATAGTAAATACAAAAATACGATGATCCGTCACATAACTAGTTGTGACGTTCATACAAATGAGAATCATCTCAAACAGGATTACAATCTTTGCAAACAGCTTGCAGCGCTGTAGGTTTTTATAGAATATATGATTTTCCAGCAATTTTTGTTTTTCAGGAGATACGGACAGTGAATCAAGCACATTTGAAAATTTCATATACAACCTCAATCAACTATTTTTTAGGTCAAAAGTATCACATTTCATTATTACTTACTTTATTACATTCCAATTTATTACACTATTAATTTGCTCATGTAGAAGCAGGGGGACGGTTCTTCTGCTTCCAACCGCTCCCTGTCTTGCATCCACAAATCTGATTGGCACAGTGATTGGACCACACATACAATAAACTCATTCGTTATATTTTTTCGAAAAGAGAGGATAATCATGTTCTGCAGAAGAGAAATACACAGGATTTCCCCTGAAAGAATCATGGATATAAATAAATTATTTGATGAATACGTATTACCAAATCAGCTAAAAAATGGGGCAAAATTGATTGGACGCTGGATAACAGAGGATAAAAATGAGATCGTGACTATGTGGCATTATCCTAACTATGGGGACTATTTAAAAATTGAAAAAAGAGTAAAAAAGGATCAACTACATCAGCAGGCCAAGAAACAGCTCTTAACATTAGGGAATCCCTATTTAGATTATCGTCAAGAATTTCTAACTTCTACAGGTGTTTATCATTCACCAAAACAAAACGTGACAGTAAGCGGTTATATTACAAACGAACGTGGTGAAGCGCTATTAGTTCAAACCTACTGGAGGTCAGATACATGGGAGCTTCCTGGAGGAGGCGTAGATGACGGAGAAACATTGGATGAAGCACTATGCAGGGAAATCTTTGAAGAGACCGGGATTACAGTTACATTATTTGGCGTTACAGGAGTGTATTCAAATGGAAGTACCCTATCCATCGTATTCCATGGAGAAATAGTTGGCGGGGATCTGAAGACATCTCATGAAACACAGGATGTTCGTTTTGTGAAACTCGATGAATCGAATGTTCATCAATATATAACACGAGGAAAATTTCTTCCTAGAGTATTAGACGCCATGAAGGGGCATTCTATCCCCTATGAATCATTTAACGTCCGACCTTACAAGCTAGTAGAAAGGTTAGATGGAAAATGATAAAGCATGGGGACGGTTCCCCTGCTTCCAAGGAAGCAGGAGAACCGTCCCCTCGCTTTTTCGATATTCAAGGTTGAATATTATGATTGTGCCGGAATCTATTTTTTTGATCATAGTTTTTCTTTACTTTCACCAATCGATTATAATTTTCTCGAACTGTATTTTTTAGTACTTCTTCATCCTTGTCAAACGCATTTAGATAGGATGCTTTTTGATGTGAGTATGGAAGCAATTCGTCATAAAAAGAGTCGGTCCATTTTTTCCATAACACACCTTCATCACCAATTTCCATTCCATCGACTAATAGAACATACTTTGCCTTTCTTATGGCAAGCGGAGTGGCATTTGCAGGTACTCGATTCATTTGTCCTCCCAATGACCATAACTGAACGAGAAAGCTTGGAGCTGGTGTACTTTCCATTTTTGACAGAAGGATATCCATTACTTCATCATTTAAATCATCTAAATATAACGAAGTCCCGTATACCGGCACATGTGGCGGTACCATTGGGTCGAGCTTTTTTTGGAGACGTACATAAGGTATTACGGACGTATCATCCATGATTGGCTGAGCCAGCTCACGCAGCGGCTGCATCACCTTTTCCCCTTCTTCTGCATCACCCGCATACATTCCGATTGCCATAACGACCTTTCTAAAATGCAGGAATTCAGGTAAAAATGGTGCAGGAGGCAGCACGGCAGCCGTGAAATTAATCGAAACCGCTTCATCCGGTGCATCTGCTAAAAAGGCTTGAGCATTATGTAGGACTTGCTTGAAATCCTTTAAATCGTACAGGACATCTAGGGCAAAAACCTCTGGTCCTACAGGATATAAGGCAAATTCAAAGGTCGTCACAACACCAAAATTACCGCCTCCTCCACGAAGGGCCCAAAATAAGTCTGGATGGTTTTCCTCATTAACATAGAGCACGCTGCCTTTTTCGGTTACGACTCTGGCACCCACAAGATTATCACAGGTTAACCCATATTTTCCTCGCAGGTAGCCTATTCCGCCATTTAGCGCTAATCCTGCAACACCAGTTTCTGAAATGGTTCCTGTCGGGGTTGCAAGTCCGTGTTTTTGTGTTTCAGCATCGATATCCCCTAGAGTCGCGCCGCCTTCAACAATCGCCACCTGTCTCTTAGTATCTACTTTTACCTTTCTCATTTGTGAAAGGTCAATCATCAAGCCATCATTACAAACAGCAAATCCGCCTACATGATGACCGCCTCCACGGATGGAAATGGATAGATTTTTTTCCCTCGCAAACTGTACAGCAGCCTTAACATCTTCTTCAGATCGACACACAACAATTGCGGCCGGCTTCTTATCAATAGCAGCATTCCATATTTTTCTCGTTTCATCATAACGGCTATCGCCCGGAAGAATTAATCGGTTTCCAACTTGTTGCTCAAGGGTACTAAACATACTTAGAATCACTCCTATATTTTGGTAAAAGGAATCATTTTAAAGGCATACCATTTATGATATTTTGAGAGAGTAAGAGTTATTCGGAGTTTCTAAATATTTTAAATTCAAGATAATTAGTTATTAAAAAAATGCCACCCTTTTGAGAAAGAATCGCATGTGGACGTTTATTTATTTTTTATTTCTACAGCTTGCGCCATCATGTGTTGGATCAGTTCCTCAGCAGTTTGACTCCTTGCTAATCTCGGGCTCTGACCTGACCAAAGAGACATATAAGCTGGATTACCCTGAGCGGCTGCTGCTTTTCTAATCGACTGCGTTAAAGAATTTTGAACCGGAAATTCCGGGAAAGCTGTTTCATGCACTTGCATAGCTGAGATAAATTGGTTTTGAATCCCTCTCGCCCATTTACCGGAAAATGCTCGAGTTAGGATGACCTGATCTTCATCTGCTTGAAGAATGGCCTCCTTATGCAGTCGATTGGCCCCGCTTTCAATACATGTTAAAAAAGCCGTTCCCAATTGTACAGCCTGTGCACCTAAGCAAATAGCGGCCATTAATCCTCTTCCATCCATAATTCCCCCAGCCGCAATAACTGGGATCCCAACACAATCAACAACCTGTGGGACTAAGGATATTAACCCGATCATGCTCTCTTGGTGCGGATTGATAAAGTTTCCACGATGTCCGCCAGCCTCACTGCCTTGAACCACGACCATATCCATGCCGCTATTTTCAATTTCAACAGCTTCTTTTACCGTTGCAGCCGTTCCGATTAGGATCATATCATGCTTTTTTAATCTAATCATGACTTCCCTCGATGGGATTCCAAATGTAAATGAACAAACAGGGACTTGTTCTTCAATCAATATCTCTATATGTTCATGAAACGTATCTACTAGTTTACGAGAATCAGGAAGAACAAAACCATCCCCTTCAATGTTTAATTGATCTTTTAAAGGCTGTAATGTTTGAAGAGCAAAATCGATATCATTTGAGGATACGCTAAAATCCTCTGGAACAAACAAATTTACACCAAAAGGATGTAAAGTTAACTCTCTAACCTCCCGAATTTGCTGCCGTAATTGGGTTGGCTTCAGATAGCCTGCTCCAATCATGCCAAGACCTCCGCTGCTCGATACGGCCGCAACTAATTCGGAGGTTGTTGTTCCCCCGGCCATTGGGGCTTGAATAATAGGATATTTTATTTTTAATACTTTTGTCACTTCGGTAGTTAACATAGAAACACCTCTTCCTTCATCATAAATTACTAGCTACACTAATGTATCCAAAAGCTCTTTAGGTGTATGGACAACATATTTCGGATTTTCCTTTTCAATCATTTCATAACCGTCTAATCCCCAGCTAACCCACAGAAACGGAACATTGACTTTATTGCAGGCGATAATATCCCGCACTTCATCGCCAACGTACAATAATTGTTCAGGTGCCAGCTGCTTCTGCTTCAAAAATTTCTTAATAACCGTATCCTTGCCAAATAATTTACTTGAATTTAGTACTTGTGAAACACTTTGGATTTGTTCCTGCTTTAAGAGTAGCTCTATATTTTCTTTCGCATTTGAAGATAGAATCGTAATTTCATAATCCTTTTCTGACAAGGTATCCAGCATTTCTTTTATCCCATTGAATAGCCTTACTTCTGTAACATTTTCTTTAAAATAGCGATAAATCTTAGGTAAGATGACCGGTAATTTATGCATAGGAAAGCGAAACTGCTTCGCCCTCTGCTGAATCGTTAAGTTTCTTGTTAAAATTAAATCCTCCTTTACGACAGGATCATAATCGTATTGAGCTGCATATGTATTCCAAGCATTCATAAATATCTCGCTAGAATCAGCTAATGTTCCATCAAAATCAAACATTACATGTTTCAAATTCTACACCCTGCTTCCATCACTTTTCCTCTATTTTAACAGTTTAAAGTATGAATGAAACAACAATCAATCTTTTGAAGTTGAAACTATCCTCATTCGGGATTAACTGCAGAGTGGGGTTACACGATATACAAGAGTACAATTTTTAATAGTAATGTTGACAAGAAGAGCTGTCTTGATTTTTATTTTAGGAATGATTTCGAAATTGGAAGCAGGATAAACGGACAAAAAAGGTAAAAAGCTATTCGGGGATACTACAAAGGGAGAGCCGTCACGAAAGGATTCCGGTTCTGACAGATTGGGATTTCTATTAAACAAGTCTTTCTCAAAATGACTTCACTTCTGACAAATCTTGCTTTCTATAATGCAAGTCTGTCTCATGATCACCCCTCTTCTGATCTTTCTTCTTTTTCACCTCCAGACTTCAAAATAAGAAATCTCTAATTAGCCTTTTTCACATATAAACTATATCGCTTATCTTTCCTATGATATTTAATAATCCAATCTCTATGCTGTATGTGAATGATCTGGTTTTCTTTTTTCACAGCCACTAGTTCTCAATCTTCCATTTTGTTTACTAAGCTACTTTTTCTCATGACATCTCTCCTTTCATAAGGTTTCTAACTATATCAATCTTCCTAGGTAAACGTAATAGCTCCATTCTCCAATCAAATTCATCCGTACCAACATATTCTTTAGCTTTTCTCAAAATCCTTCCTTCTGTCGAAAAATTACAAAAATAGCGAAAAAACTCATTCGCCATCAGTGATAATGGAAAAAGAAAGATTCTCTCGAACCATGCTATATCAGGCTAACCAAATTTTTCAGTTGAAAATGAAAGAACGGTTATAGTTACCAGATTTTTGGTAAGATGTTGTTTTCATGATATAATTTTCTAAACACTAATTTAAGGGTGATTGTAAAATGGGACTGCGCTTTCGGAAAAGCTTTAAAATTGCGCCAGGAGTTCGGTTTAATGTAAATAAAAATAGTACTAGCATTAGCTTTGGCGGAAAAGGATTGCGGTACACCATCAATAGCCGTGGGAAAAGAACGGCAAGCGCCGGCATCCCGGGGACCGGACTCTCATACGTTTCAACATCCTCATCAAAAAGAAAAAATTATAAAACCCAAGCATACCAGTCTCAACAAAGCTTACAGGCCAGACAAAGACAATTACAAAAGGAACAAGAGAAAGAGTTGGCAAGGCTTGAGGTTGAGTTGTTTGAAAATCAATGTGAAATCGTGAAGTCCATCCATCAAGAAAGTGATGAGGATGTAGATTGGCAACATATCCTTACCAGTCCACCACCCTATCCTCCTGGCGAAATAGGACCAAAGGAAAAAGTTGCTAGTCTTGTGTACAATCAATATAAGCCCACCTTTTTTCAACGATTATTTAAAAAAGATAAAAAAATACTTGCGCAACTAGAGCTGGAAATTGTACAGGCACAAATGAAAGATAAAGCAGACTATCGTGAATGGGAAGAGCTCGTTCAATTATCTGAAAGGGTCATGGCAGGGGATATCGATACCTATTTTCAAGTAATAGAAGAAATGGATCCATTAGGTGATTTGAGTGAGTTTGGCAGCGGCTTTGAATTCTCGACTGATTCTCCTGAATACATGGAAGTTGAATTTGATGTCCACTCCCAACACGTCATTCCAACAGAAGAAAAATCGTTGACGAAAACAGGGAAATTATCCATCAAACAGATGACAAAGACTCGCTATTTTGAACTACAGCAGGATTATGTGTGCAGCTGCACACTACGAATTGCTCGGGATTTGTTTGCCCTGCTTCCATTAGAAATGGTCATGATCCATGCTTATGATGAACAAATCAGCACCCAAACGGGGCACGAGGAAAGACAATTAATTCTCTCTATTAAAATAGACCGTGCTACCTTACTTTCATTAAACTTTGACCGGATTGACTGCTCCGACTCTATGAATAACTTCCCGCATCATATGGACTACAGGAAAACAAAGGGCTTTAACCCGGTTGAAAAAATAGAGAAGTAACAAATAGGGGCCAACCTAAAAGGACACAAGGCTGTCCTTATCAAATTATTTATCAAAATATTCGTAATTAACTGAAGGAATTACTCTCCTTCTATATAAAAAGAAGATAAATCCTACAAACCACCCAATGCAACCTCCATCCTAATAACAAAAAAAGACAGGCACTCTCCAAACTTGTTGAATCACACCTGTCCATTTATTTATTCCGTATCCTTCATTTGATAGTGAAAATGGCAATAGCCGTCTGTTGGCAGCCATTGATCCTGTTCCACTTCAAATTGATCATTATAGCCGTGTGCAATGGCTTTATCGATGACCGAACAATAAAGATGACCATATGTTTTCATGCCATCATCTGCCCATTGTTGACCTAAAGGACATACTGTGTATGTTTGTCTGAACCCGTTAGACAGAAATTCCTGATCGATGGAAAATAACTCACTTCTCTCCATATCATAGTTTGGCAGGTAATGTTCCACAGTATTTTCCTGTCCGTTTGCTCTGGCTCTTAATGCAATTCCGTATCCGCGCTTTTCACCGAATGCCCAAACACCTTCTCTTATTGCCTGCTCACCCTCATCACCATATGTATCGACTACAGCCTTTGCTAGTTGGGCAAATAATTTAGCAAACAATGCAAACGGGGTCAAACCCTCATACTTATTTTTCGCAGCATGACCTTTTGGGATATACTCATACAACGTGTGAAAATCCCCTTCCATAACTGCTTTAGCAGCAATGTCCTCGGCATCCTTGTAGCCAAACTGTTCAATACCCTGCTGAAGCTGCACTTTTCCTTGTTCCCCAAATCTAGCTATTACTACTTTCTCAATTTCTGAAAAAAGCTTTGTTGTCATGACTTCCATCGAATACGTTGCCCTTTTTTGTAGTCCTGCATTCATATAGAAACACTCTCCAAACTAATGTCTAATGACGTACTTTGATTCGATTATATAAATTTTAATCACTAAATCACATGAATAATTTATGAACGGTGTCAGGCACCTCAAAAAGACAAATGGTTCCCATTTGTCCTTTTGAGGTGCCTGACACCACTCGTTATCTTTTTAATATCCTTTTGAATAATCAACTAGATTAATATATGGTTTTTGACCTTCCAGGTAGGCTTTCAAATTAGGAATGAAAATATCCTCGACAACACGTTTATCGTAGTATTCTGTTGAACCGGCAGTATGTGGTGTGACGATGACATTGTCCATTTCCCAGAGCGGGTGATCCTCACCCAATGGTTCTTTTTCAAATACATCCAAACCTGCACCTGCTATTTCACCCGATTGTAAAGCCGATATCAAATCCTCTTCCTTCACGAGTTTCCCGCGGCCAATATTGATAAAAAATGCCGATGACTTCATTAATGTAAACTGCCTTGCTGTAAATAGCTGATAGGTTTCATCTGTTAATGGCAATGTTACGACAACATAATCACATTTTGGCAGTAGGTCGTCCAACCTATCCGGCGTAACCATTTCATCCACATTCTCAACCGGCTGACCTGAATGGCGGACACCGAGTACCTTCATGCCAAAGGCCTTCGCGATTTTGGCGGTTTCTTTTCCAATGGCACCAACACCAATAATTCCAATCGTTTTTTCATGCATTTCCAGCTTCATATTGCTATGGTGCCAAACCTTTTCCTGTTGATTTTTTACATATGTATGAATTTTACGCGTTAACCCTAACATATAAGCAAAAATCGTTTCAGAAATAGGATATGCATGAACTCCATTTGCACTTGTCAGTAGGATGCCATTCGACTTAAACTGCTCTGTTGGAAAATGGTTAATCCCGGCACTTGTAGACTGTGTCCATTTTAGATTAGAAAAATCCTCCAGCTCCAGCTTATAGCCAAGCGTCACTTCCGCTTCATTGACATGAGGACCCCAGATTTCCTTATCCTTGCCTGCAATGATGTCCCAGTCAGGAACAACCTGTTTAATTTGATCGATTAAATCCTTATGCAAATCCTTTGTAATCACCATTTTTCTCTTCGCCACTATACAGGCCTCCCTTTTCATTCCTACTATTACTATACAATTAATTTTATTTTTTTACAGCTAAAACTACTCCATTTTCTGAATAGGCAGATTACTCCTTTTAAGCTTTTTTTAAGGTTTGTACAGTACTTTAGTTACAACGAACATTACGAGGAGACGAGGAATAGCAATGAAAAGAATAAATGTTGTAAAGCTTATTTTAGATATAATGATGGCCATTACGTTTGTATTATTTTTCAATAAACGTGTATTAGGAGGTTTAGCCTTTCATGAAATTGCCGGTCTCGTCATTGGAGGGGTTTTCTTTATCCATGTCTTGTTGAATGGGAGATGGGTGAAGAATGTAACACTTAAACTATTTGATTCTAAACTACCATTTAAAGTAAAACTTAATTACCTTCTCAATTTACTTTTGTTAGTGACGATGGCATTTGTTATAATCAGCGGGATTTTCATTTCCCGTGTCGTTTTTCCAAATGTCAATATTGGAAATGAACAATGGTTTAAAGTAACCCATATGTCTGTCTCCTATTTAGCGCTTGTATTAGTTGCCATCCATGTTGGATTACATTGGAATTGGGTGGTCAATACTTTTAAAAACATCATAAAACGCAAAGGAAAAAGACCTGTTGTAGGCCTTGTTGCAAAAGTAGCAGTAGCAGCATTGTTGGTCGTTGGAGGCTACCAAATGTATTCATCCAATTTCTTCATGCATTTGCAGGGAGTTACGCAAGTATTTAATCCTTCCTCCTCACAAATGCCAGGTGATGGGTTCGAAGGCAGAGGAAAACGTGCATTTGCTGAAGGCTTTGCAGGAAAAGAAGGTACATTTAATCCAGATAACATTCCTGATCGTGGTTCTGAAGAGGAAGGAACCAGCGATGATCACTCGGATCAAGCACCTATTCATAAAGGTGGATTTGAGGGAAAAGAAGGCGGCATGTCCAGCACAAATGTGTTTCAAGTGATTGGTCAATACTTTAGCATCATGTCCGTTATCATTATCGTTGTTTACTATATTGATAAATTTTTTAGACGTAAGAAATCTAAAAAGAAGCTGGCAAATTTAAAGGCAGCAGATGTAACAAGAAATTAATAAACAAGGAGGCTGCTCAAATAAGGCAGCCTCCTTGCTTATTAAAAACCCTTTATTGATAAATACTCCCACCAGATTCCGTAAACTCCTTCGCCTTTTCCTCCATACCCATTTTCATTTCTTCATTCTTGCGGATATCGTGGGAAATTCTCATGCTGCAGAATTTAGGACCGCACATCGAGCAAAAATGAGCCGTTTTCGCACCTTCTGCAGGAAGCGTTTCATCATGGTATTCGATGGCCCGTTCTGGATCCAATGATAGATTAAATTGATCGTTCCAGCGAAACTCAAAGCGAGCTTTTGATAAAGCATTATCTCGTATTTGAGCTCCAGGATGCCCTTTTGCCAAATCCGCTGCATGGGCAGCAATTTTATAAGTGACAACACCTGTACGAACATCCTCTTTATTTGGCAGCCCTAAATGCTCTTTCGGTGTGACATAGCAAAGCATTGCGGTACCAAACCAGCCAATCATCGCCGCTCCAATGGCTGAAGTAATATGGTCGTAACCAGGTGCAATGTCTGTTGTCAGCGGTCCTAATGTGTAAAATGGTGCTTCATCACAAACCTCTAATTGCTTATCCATGTTTTCTTTAATCAAATGCATTGGCACATGCCCTGGTCCTTCAATCATCACCTGCACATCATGCTTCCAAGCGATTTTTGTCAGTTCACCAAGAGTTTCAAGCTCGGCAAATTGCGCTTCATCATTCGCATCAGCAATCGACCCGGGACGCAGGCCGTCACCCAATGAGAAGCAGATATCATAGGTTTGCATGATTTCACAGATCTCTTCAAAATGTGTATAGAGGAAGTTTTCCTGATGATGATGCAGGCACCATTGCGCCATAATCGAACCACCGCGCGAAACAATTCCAGTTACCCTTTTGGCCGTTAATGGAACATAACGCAACAGAACACCGGCATGTATCGTAAAGTAATCAACCCCTTGTTCTGCCTGCTCAATCAATGTATCACGGTAAATTTCCCATGAGAGATCCTCGGCAATTCCATTCACTTTTTCCAGCGCTTGATACAATGGCACAGTCCCAACTGGAACGGCAGAATTTCGGATCATCCATTCCCGGGTTGTATGAATGTTTTTACCTGTTGATAAATCCATGATGGTATCGGCACCCCAGCGTGTAGCCCACGTCATTTTTTCGACTTCCTCTTCAATCGAAGAGGTCACAGCGGAATTCCCCATGTTCGCATTTATTTTTACATGAAAATTTCGTCCAATAATCATCGGCTCTGCTTCTGGATGGTTGATATTTGCTGGAATAATGGCACGGCCTTTTGCCACTTCATCACGGACAAATTCAGGCTTTAGATTTTCACGTATCGCAATAAACTCCATTTCAGGGGTAATGATTCCTTTTCGGGCATAATGAAGCTGCGTTACGTTATGACCTTTTTTTGCACGCAAAGGCTTTCGCTTTAACCCAGGGAATACTTGTTGATTCGCCCTTGGATCATCTGCAGCCTGGTACCCGTTATCCTGGGGCTTGATTTCCCTGCCTTCATAGTCTTCAACATCCTCCCGTTCCACAATCCATGGACGGCGAAGTGCAGGAAGACCCTTTGTCAGATCGACTGTATATTCCGGGTCTGTGTAAGGACCGCTTGTATCATAGACACGGACAGGGGCATTTTCTTCCTGACCGAAGCTTGTGTTGGTTTGACTTAAACCGATTTCACGCATTGGTACTCTCAAATCAGCTCTTGAACCTGTTACATAAACTTTTTTACTACCTGGAAAATTGGTCATGATGGAAATGTTTTGTTCATTTAGTGATGATGTTGACATACTATCTCTCCTTTTGTTTGCACAAAGGGCCAGAAAGGGAACAAACGAGCAGGGAGAAGAGGATTCCATAAATTAAAAAAGCCGGTGTCCAATAAATGGTTGGACCCGGCTTGATATATGTAGAAGAAATGGAAAAAAGTGCATTTCAAAACTTCCCCACGCTGGTATGAACCAGATCAGGTCCCGAGGGTTAAGAAGCTTTCGGCGCGCTTCTCTCTCAGCCCAACTCATTGGACACCCCTAGTTATGCTTATTAAATTCCTCATCATTATATAGGGAAATTCAGAAAATAGAAATAGTTTTCACAAAAATAGAACGATAGAACTAGAAGCACGAGAACCGTCCCCCTGCTTACCACGCTGGCAGCTTTAATTCTCCTAAGGCGGTGAGGCATTGGAGTGCCACATAGATTTCGTTTCGGTTATGCGCGTGGTTTAGGTCGACTTGTAATAGTTCATTGATTTTTCCTAGGCGATAGCGCAGGCCGTTGACGGAAAAATTCATGGCACGTGCTGTTTTATGGACATTGGAGCCATTTTCTAGATAATAGTAGAGGGTGATCAATAATTCCATCCCTTTGTTTCGATCTTCATCCATTAAAGGACCGACAATTTTATAGGCATACTGTTCAAGCGCTTCCAAATTATTTGTTTGAAGCAGCATCCCTACGACCCCTAATGAATCGAAATATACTGGATTGTGATGTGGGTTTGCTACCATTAATGAAGCAACACTTTCATTATATAACTGTGGTGCCGCTTCAATAGACGGAATACTTGAACTCACACCCATTGAAAAAGTAAACTGTGGAAATCTTTCTGTGCAATAGGAAAGTAACTGTTTGCAGAAGCTTTCTTTATCAATATTGCGACGTAAGAACGTTGAATCAGAAAATAAAAGGATCACCCTTCCTTCTTTTTTTCCTAACAGAACCTTTATGTCTTTGCTCCGGAAATATTTGAAAAGATCATTCATAAATTGGTCGGTAAATTCAATTTCCTCCTTCATCGAGGTTTCCTCAATCCGGCGTTGAAGGGCTACCATCGAATAGGGCGGGTATAAGTCAAAATCCATATAATGGGCTTTTCTCACAATTTCAGACAGAGTAATCCGTTTTTTTAGAATATCATCGAGAAAACTTCCTCGAATGGTTTGTTCGGTATTAAAACGAGTCTGTTCATTCAGCAAGTGCAGCGAGCATGCTAAAGCAGCCTGTCCTAACACCATTTTGTCTACTTCCGTCACTTCATTTTCCTGTGTAAAAATGGAACAGTATCCATGGATTTTTTTCCGAAAATAGATAGGGGTAATGACTCTCTTATGCCCTGGTGAAAGCTCCAGCAACATGGTTTCCAGTATCTCATGCTTTTGATGGCTCTTCTTACGATGTTTATTCGCAATCCATTCTTTTAATTCACTGGCATACACCGTTGCCTCCTGCATGGAAATGCCCGCAACGGCACGTACTTCAAAATTACGTGATTCCATAATTACTGGTGTTTTCATTGTTTCATATAAAACATCAACAATTGGTTGAACACCTGTTTCAAAGATAATCTCTTTAAATAGTTTCTGGTGAACATCATAGGTTTTACTCAAGGAGTCTCTTTCAAGTCTCAGCTTCTCATAGGTTTCCTCCAGCTCGGCGTTTATGTGATCTGCTTCATAAAAACGAAGCTCGTTCTCAGCCTCCGGGTCCCCATTCCATTCCTCCACCGTCCTGCAAACCCAATGGCATCTCTCATCACCCTTTGCGATACAGCTGGTCTCTCTGACAATTACTTGTTTTTCGATTAACTCAGAAAGATAGCCGCTCGCGTAGCCTACTAGCGTATGACAGACAGAATCTTCACCTTGTCCAAAGAGCTTAATATGCTCAATAGCTTCTTGGGAATTAAGCCAATCCCCTTCAAAATGCAGGCTTCCATGTTCAAAATCAACCTCCAATATATGAGGCTCTACAACCACATGACCATTTTCGGTATGCATTTTAGGTCCTGCCCAGATGAGGTCCCTCTTGTTCTCCCAATCTAGCTCCATCATTTTTCTGCAATCGGTTACACCGCAATTCCAGCCGTAACGAAGAAGAAAGCCCTTTGAACGCTTTATCCCTAATGTATCAATCAATTCCCTGCGAAGTGCCCCAAATGCTGTACTTGGAATCTTGATCATATGCTGGCTATCAACCTTTATTTGTCCATATTTCAATGAATTCACCGCCAAATGAATATTTTATCTAGACCACTAGCCATTTAGGACATGTAACGACATCTCTATGTGTTATTTTATCAAAAAAGTCAAAAAATAACGAATAGATCCCAGCTCCTAAAAGATGCTGGGATGCATTCGTTACGATTCTACTAGTTTCTTCCGCTGATTATTTCAGAACTTTCCTTCTGTACCTTCTCATAATCCTCAACAGTAATGATTTCCAGATCACTCTTTGCTGTCATACAGCAGGCTAACGCATAACCGTTCGCTACTTCTTCATCAGATAAAGCATCGTGGGAACGAATAACCTCCTGCTCATATTGACCATCCAGAACCTTCACCTTACACATTCCACAGCCGCCTCTAATACAGCCTGTTGGAATCGGAATAAACTGATCACGTGCTGCTCGTAATGGCGTAACCTCTGCTGCACAGGAATATTCAAACTGCTGCCCTCTTGCTTTAAGCGTGATTTTATTCATGCAAATCCCTCCCTTATCCTCTAGTTTTTTTTCTATAAAAAAATCAGATCAAGTTAATGCCTTCATAAAGGATTCGGTTAATTCACGGCGGTGGTAGAAAATACCTTGACCAATCTTATCCTCCGTCCATGTAATGGTCGGCATATCCGGATAGGTTATGTATCCACCCGAAAATGCTTCATTTCGGTTACCGGATGGGTCAAAGAAGTAAATCGTTTCACCTCTTGTAATCCCGTGACGTGTCGGTGTCACATCAAACGGAACATCATACATCGATAGGATATCAGCTGCCTTGAATACATCATGAAGTGAATCCACATGGAACCCAGCATGGTGGAACTTAGCATCAGGGCCTTTCACAAACGCTAAATCATGCGCTTTATTCGTTGTATACAGGAAGCTTCCTAATAGAACCTCACCATCAACCGTTGTAATCTTTTCACTTTGTTTAAAGTCAAGTGCATCAATGAAGAACCGTGTAACCGTAGGTAAATCATCACCTGTTAATAAGCAGTGGTCAAAGCGATGCGGCGCAATTCCCACTTTTCCTAACGGCCATGGATGTGGATTTAACGTTCCAACAGCTGTTCCAAGGAAGTCAATTTCATGATACAGCTCGCACTGATGGCCTGTCGGTAAAATAAAGTGGACCGCCTCCCCTTCACCCAATCTAGTACCCTTCGATATTCTCGTTGTTGTACAGCCAAATTCTTCAATCTTTCTTTCGTAGTATGCTAAGTCATCTAACGTTTCTACTTTAAAAGCGAAATGTGCCATTCCAGCACTTTTGGATTTTGTTAAAATGACACTGTGATGATCATATTCATCCCATGCCTTTAGGTAAACACTGTCACCCATGCGGCCTGTTTCTTCTAAGCCAATTACCTTTGTATAGTATTCTACTGATTTTTCAAGATCCAGCACTTTTAATTCAATTCTACCGATACGCATTACTCTAGCCATTCTTTTTTCCTCCTAACAATCTAGTATTTATTAGACTATTTTAAACATGGTAGTTGATTTCCGTTCCAGGCACTTCGCGCACCTTAGGGCGACCGCCGAGCCGCCTCGACACTTCGTGTCTGCGGGGTCTCGACTGTCTCGCTTCTCCCGCAGGACATTGAATTGCTTCCCTGAATCCACGCACGAGAAAATTCGATAGAATTTTCGAGGAGTCTTCGTGCCTTCCACCGCAATCAACCTGCTAACAAAACAACATTGTGCTTTAACACAGCTATTGATTAAAATTCATCGTATGAAATGTCAGTACCCCTTACGCCGCCTTTTGTGAGTGCATCGCAGGCTGTTTCAATCATAATCGGAGGACCGCATAGATAGGCATCACTATTTGACATGTCCGCAAGCGTCTTAGTGATGACGTCTGCAATAAAGCCCACTTCTCCATCCCACTCATCAGCGGCATCCGGCTGTGACAGTGCAGGAACAAAGTGGAAGTTATGATGCTTTTCTGCTAATTCCAGCCATTCTTCGGTTAAATACAAATCTTTTTTCGTACGAGCACCATAGAAGAACCATGCTTCTTTTTCAAAGGACTCGGAGAAAAGCTCTTCTACAAGTGACTTAATCGGCGCCATTCCTGAACCACCGGCAACGAAAATAATGTTTTTATCACGGTTGCGAAGCTGCATGCTTCCATAAGGTCCAGAACCTGTTACAGCATCACCAACATTAAGATCACACATATAATTTGATCCCTTGCCCTCTGGCACACGCTTGATATGAAACTCAATCAGGCTTGAATCCTGATATTTATTCGCCACTGAGTAGGCACGTGTATCCTCTAAGCCAGGTATATCAAACTCAAAAAACTGTCCAGAACCATAGGGAATTTCAACAGGCTCCTCAAGCTTTAGCGTGATCAGATGAATATCATGTGTAACAGCTTTATTTTCTACAACCTCGGCTTCAAAATCATGAACCGCAAAGAATGGCAGGTCTGATTCTTCTTCCTCTACTTCAATTACAAGATCACTTTCAACAAGCGTACTGCACATTAACGTAAAGCCTTCTTCTCTTTCAAAGCTCATTAAGGAGTAGTCCGAAACGCGGTCCATAATCTCATAATCGCCTTCAAGAACCTGACACTTACAGGCCGAACAGCTGCCATGACGGCATCCGTAGGCTACCTGAATCCCGTTGCGAATCGCAGCATCCAGTATCGTTTGGCCTTCCTTAACCGTAATGACTTTTCCACTCGGCTCTAATGTAATTTCATAGGTTTCAACTGCTGTAGTTGCTTTGCTCATGTTTCTTTCTCCCCTCTCTATTTATCTATGTAATTTCATCTAGTTAGTAGAGAATAAGCGATTGCCTATCCTCTACTTCTGAAAAAATTTAGTTTAAGCAGCCGCAATGACTTGGAGGCAGTCTCCATTTCGCATACCAGCATCTCGAACAGTCTGATCCAAGGATAGTTCGATATCCCCAGCAGCTCTTTTTAAGACGAAGCGGTAGTTCTTTTCTTTATCTGCTTTATACGTATCTAAAATTTGATAGAACAATTCCTTTGTTGTCATATCCTGGCGCGCCCGCATGCCAAGGTAACTTGTACCAAGCTCCGTTTCGATTTCCGGCCGTAGTACAAACCAGACAATCAGATTGTTTTCATCCTTCAAGTAGTCCATTCAAACCCCTCCTACCTCAGCTTTTTTAGAAATATTTCTTATCGAGTCCTAAATGCCTGCGATACTCGAGCCAGCGAGCATGCTCATTTGAGGAATAGTGTTCGCCCGCTTCATTTGGCGATAAACCAATATATTTGAACAACCCTGCTACCGGATCTTCACCAAACTCCCCATTCAGATAGGCTTCAACCGGCCACCAAATCTGCATGTATTTAAATGGTTCCTGTTCAAAAATATGCTTACAGCCAGGAGAACAAGTAATATAGGTTTTATTGTTATATTCGCTGTACTGTGTCCATAGCTTTGTCGGATTATCAGGGTCCGGAAACTCTGCTGGAATTTGACAAACCTGACAAATAGCTGGAACCCCTGGACTTGCATTTGCAAAGACATTATGGTCATTGCGGCGGAAGAATGGTGCATAATACTCGTCAAATAAAGGATATTCATTCGATAACCATTCATAATCATCCGGCTGCAGCTGGAAGCCTCTAAACATATTGGCATGTTTGAACTGATCCAGAATCCGCATCGTTACATGTGAATAATGCTCTTTTTCTTTAATGCTGTCCTCTGCATGCTTCGGGAGGCGAATGCCGTATTTGCGTAAATCCTTAAATAGGCCGTTAAACACCTGTTCCTCCACGTACATTTCAAACGCTTTCTTCCAAGAAATTGGACGAATACGAGGATAATAGTCTACAAGTGTTGCGACAACAGAGAACATACGGTACGCTCTCCAATACCACTTATCAAGCCATCCTTGAATAATCGGAATGTTGCGGTCATCTTCCTCTAACAGCATCTTCAATGCTGACATTCCCAATGCCATGTGACGGGATTCATCCGATTGGACAGTTTTTCCAACGGCGGCAAAGTTTTCATCCCCAACGGCACCAGCGGAAGAAGCAAATGGCAGGAATAGAATATTCGTAAAGACATATTCAAAGGAGAAGGAAATCGCCATTAACGCTTCAAACGGTCCGGCAGTCATCGCATCATCGAAGAAAGATTTTGGTACAGTATTAAACCATAGGTTTTGCGATGTATTCGCAAAGGCATGAAGTCCATCAATTTCTTTACTCATATGTGCATAGTGCTTAATTTCAATCTGTGCATGACGCAGCTCATCGATTGCCTGATTAAACGTCGCAAAACGAATCGCTTCAATTGGAATGTTTCGGCCAACATAGGCCATCAAGCGGTGCGCAGAATATTCAGCAGGCTGAACAGCGTTTGCAAATACTTTAACCCCTTCATACCAGCGGGAATCGACCACTTTGGCATGTCCATCGTTTGCCTCAAAGGCATTTCGTACCGCATGATAAATGCCGTCTTTTTCCGATTGAATCTTTACATATTGGTTATAAGCCATGCGGAATGGATCTTCCCATCTGCTTGGGTCCTTAAGAATAATCCCTTCTTTTTCGATCAAAGGATACACCTTGTTCATATCAAAATCCTTCGGTTCCCACATTAAATCCCTTGTCATTGCATGATACTTTTCTTTTATCCCCATTTTAGCCATGTATCCGATCCCTCCTTATTCTGCATCTTCCCATTCAATGATTAGCTGTTCTTCGTCCCAATCCGTAATAAATCCAAATGCAGATGACATGACGAGATGGACTTGATCCATATCAAAATCTGCTCCAAGATGCTCTTCCACCGATTCTCTTTTTAACACCATTCTCCCCGGTGCTTTTACTTTTTTATATACATGGAAATCCTCGACAATGACGCCTTCATTATCCTCTTCAATCGCTGCAATGATTGCGGTTACAATACTTCCTCCGCTTGTATCTAAATCCATTCCTACATATGCTTGTTTTACTGTCATATTACCCGTCCTCTCCTTTAGCTAAGTGCTATTTCATATTGTTTGAATGGCAATTTATATTTTTTATAGATTGGAATAATCGCTTCTTCTTCAATCTTTTTCAATGTGGCTGGAAGATCAATGTCAATTCCATGCTTTTCGAATAAAGGAGCTAACGCAAGCACTGCTTCAAAGGCTTTTGGATACCATTTTTCAACCCATTCCTGGATGATTTCTGCATTTGATAAGGTTTCTTCAGGTGTCTCTCTCGGGTCGCTTAATACTTTGCCCCAGCGGTAATCGCCCTTCCAATCTTCATAGCCAAGGGCCTTCAAATAATCCCAACGGCTTTCGGCTGTATCCTGTGCTAACAACTTAAACAAGGAGAATGCCCAATCACGGTGCCAATCTAGCTGCTTCGCAATCACAAGGTTCATAACCGCTAAATGGGTATCCCCCTGTTTCATCGCTGTCTTACTAAATTCACGGTACATCAGATTCCCTAGCAATAAATCTAAGGTTAAGTTCTCCGCAACCAGTACCTCTGCCCAATCCTCTGTGACTAGAATCTCTTCCACATAGCGGCGCAGCGGCTGATACGAAGGCTCGTTCAGAAGGACCTGTTTCCCATGTGCTAGGAAATCACCATGATGCTCCTGCATATTCATGGCCCATTGAGAAATCCATTGCGCTCTTCCTGTCTTATCGTAAGCCTGGTAGGTTGCACACTGCTCAATGGCTGAGCCTAATGCATAACGAATGACGTACTGCATTTGGACATTTTCGCCATATTCCAAATGACGAAGCGGTGTATATATATCCTTTAATGCATCCGCCCATTGCGGCGAAAGGGTTTCGACAACACCAAGTTCGTTCGCCTGGTTGAATGCGTTTTCAATTTCTTCCGCCATTTTCTTACGATTGTTTACATAAGGTGTATACCAGAACTTCTTCGGGTCACGGAAGGCTTCCCAGTCGGAAGATTTCAGACGTGTATAACGTGGATCATAAATATCATAATCACGTTCATCAAAAATATGGCGATAGTGCATATGTACATACGGCTGCTGTCTGACGGTCACATCTTCATACTCATTTTTCGTTTTGTAATCCCAAGCTGTATCCCTGATTGTTTTCTTAAATTCAGGTTTTGCTGTCATTCCGTTTCCCCCTTTATTTATGGCCGCTATATTTAGCGTTGATTTTGATTCTTCTGTATGAAAAATATAATTGAGTTCTATTTTAGTAGGTTGTATTACTTTCGTTTTTATTTTCTAATTTGTAAGCGTATACTAATCTTAAAATAGTTTGAATATTTAGTATACGGATGATGTCTCCCAATTTATTTGCCATTTTGGTACGATTCATACCAATTGCAACTATTTCAACTGTTTAAATAGTTGGAACATCAAGTCTTGTCCTAAAACTGAGTATTAAAAAAAGCAAGGGAGCGCTCTATTGCTTCCGTTCATAGAGCATTCGCTTGCTTAGATTTTCACTTGATGAATGACGATTTCTCCTATTTGTTTTCCTAATTTCAGACCTGCCTCAATGTCTGCCTTAAAATGCACTCCAGCATATAGCCTTGATTGGGCACATTCCTCCATCACTCTTTTTATGGCAGCGGATTCCTTTGGAAAGAAGTGACTGAGTACCATTTGCAAGCATCCTGCAATGGCTGCATGACCGGAGGGGTACGATGGAGATGGAGGCGTGTGAATGACAGCGGAATGGTTCAGCTTATATTGGATTGGACGGGCCGTGTTATACAAATATTTGAAGTACATGGACATCACTAAAGCATCATTGGCAGCTGCATAGGCATAGCCTAACACGATAGAAAGCTTGATTGCGCCAATATTGTACTTCTCTGCAAGGCGATAAATGATGGGAGTGACTTTCTCCACTACGATTCCATTTCCCCAATACTCAGCCAATTTTTTTTGCTCTGGTGTTAAGCTTGCTAATGTTTGTTGAACCATCAATAATTCTGACTCCCAATTTACTTGATTAGGATGTGTAAGTTTCCAATTGATTCTTCTTTGATTGGAATCCAGGAATACATGTGTTCCAGACCGAACAATAAAAACCAGCGGCCAAAATTCATGTAGTGGTTTTCCCTTCGGTGGAGTTGATTGTCCAGGATACGGATACTCTGACCATTTTTTATATGCCAACAAAATCAACTCCCTGTAGAGTATTCTTTTATTTTTCTATGTATAGAGATCAGAGAATGTGATAACAGGAATAGAGATTAAATTGTTTGCACAGGCAGAAAGAATTATGCTTAAACTACACAAAAATAAAAACCCCCAATATTGGAGGTTTTATTTAAGTTTACTCAGGTGATAATCCCAAACCTTTTGGATATTTCTAGGCTGCCATATAAATTTTGACATACTTACGATTTCATCATCCTCTAATGAATGAGCATAGCCTAATTGACTTGCCATATATTGACGTTGTGCGTTTTCCTCTAAAAACACACTACGAACAAATGTTTCAACAATAGAATACCCGGTAATGACTGCACCGTGTGACTTTAATAGAGTAATATGATTATCTTCTAGTTTTTCTGCCAATTCATCAGCTATTTCAATATTACTAATCGAATGTGATTTAGAGAAAACGGGAATAGTACCAAGCACAGCTCCCTGTATAATGACTGGACGCAGCGGCATCTTTGCTATTGTAAACAGCGTTGACCACCGTGGATGGGTATGGCTGATTGCTTGAACATCTTGCCTGCGCTTGTATATTTGCGTGTGAAGCGGAAATTCATTTGGCGGTCGCCCCGTTCCTTCAATAAGATTCCCCTTTAAATCAATCGTAATGATATTTTCTATCGTTAAAGAGCTTCTGCTCGCTTCTGCTGAGTTGATCAAAATTAATTCAGTTTCAGGAATCCGTACACTGAAATGGCCATTAAAGTCGATATGTCCGATATTCTCCAGCATCCGAATTCCATCCACCAACTGCTGTTTTAACTCTTCAAGACTGTTCACGTTCAATAAACTAACCTCCTCACACTTACATCAACTATCTAACCAATCACAATAAAACCTGCACCAATCATTGCCACAATAGCTGCCATGTACACCATTTTCGTTGTTCTCTCATAGGTTTTAAAAATAAAAGCTGACAATATGAGAGTAAAAATCACATCGGTTGATGAAATAATTGACACTTTGGACACATCACTAAACATTAATGCTGAAAAAAATAAAATTTGACCTAAAGAAGTTGAAATTCCTGCTCCAAGTAACCATGGTTGATAATGTTTAAAGGTTGATACGATTGATTGATGAAATGTTTTTTTCACTAAGGAAATAAGGATGTATATCAGTATTCCTACAAATGCCCCAATCATGGTACCGAAGAAAGGTTCAGGTATTTCATGCAGCCCCTCTTTTCTTACTACATAACCGATTGAATAGGCTAAGGCGGATACAACTCCGTACATATATCCCAAACTGGTAATGAATTTAAAGCGATTGGTCCACTTATTCCTTTTATCCCCATTTTCTAACTTAGTCTTTACCAATGTGGTTTCCTTCGCTGCAGCAGTCTCTTTTTTTTGTAATCTTCTATTCGTAATAATCGTTTCATACATCAAGAATGACGAGCTGGCAAAAATCATCAACATCCCAATGAACACCAATAGATTCATTGATTCGTGCAGGAAAAACACACCAATAAGGACAGCAAAAAGTGAATTTAAACGTTTAAGTGTAGAAGCCCGTACTGAACCTAAATGCTGAATAGATGTAAAAAGTAACGTCCTTCCAATGTATGCTGTTAAGATACCTGCTAAAATGAACCATCCGATCCCTTTTGTTGAATAGGGCGGCCAACCCTGAAATACGCCTTTTGCAACGGTAATAATCCCTGCCATTCCGAAGGTTATCAACACAGAGAGGAAAGCTCCGTTATTTTTTGAATGAGGTGTTACCCCCTTTTTTACCATTACATTGGCACAACCAAAAGAAAAGGCAGCCACTAAAGCTAACGTTTCTCCAATCATCTTTCAACTACCAAACCTGAATAATATCCGCTGATTCTACTGCATCCCAAAGGCTTTTCACCTCAAATCCATCACGTTCTGCTTCTGCCCATAAATCGTCAACAGGCCTAAGCCCAATAACAACTGAGATTTCATATTCCCTTAACAGTTTTGCAAATTCACTAACCTCTTTGCTATATCCGAGTATCGCAACAGATTTACCAAAAAAATAATTTGGAATAACCAATTGTTCCGCTAATGGCATACAATCCACCCCTTAAAATAAAAACCTGTACGAAAGAAACATTAACGATTTTCTTACGTACAAGAATTTGTCTATTTTTGAACATCTTGTAAACTGATTTTAATTCGATTTAATTAACTGATATTTAGCTGTCATATTTTCCTTTAGTCCTTCTCTCCAATCAATTCCCTTTGGAAGGAAGGCATCACAAGCACGTACATTACGGCTTGTTTCTGGATGAATTCCTTTTGGAGCTTTGCCATTTTCCACATCTCTTATTGCTTCTAACAATAGCTGTCTTGCTGCAATTATGGCTAAATCGGCAGTTCCAAGACGTTCTTTTGTACGATCCGCAAATGGTTTTTCCATTGTTTCCTGTAAAGCATAATCCTGGGTGTTAATTCCCTCAATTCCCGTAAATGTCTTCGTTCGCTGCACTTCTCTATCAATGAGATAATCATTGGAAGGATTCCGTTTTAAACGATACCCTGGCAGTACATCATCAGGACCTCTTCCAAATGCAATTTCCTGTTGTAACGAGAAGTCCGGATCTAAAGGAATAGAAGGTTCAGAAGTATATTTAAAATTCCACACCCATACACTTTCATCATCAATTGGTACCCAAATGTGACCACGAATAGTTGGATAGTCCTCTTGGCTGCCATCTTGCCATTTCAACATCTGCCCACGCATTTGCTGGGACGGCATAATAAACTGATAGGCACGAACATAGTTACCATCGTCTTGTAAATCACGGATCCCTACATATCGGAAACCGTAGTCCGTTTTATCAACCTCAAGCTTAGGATTAGTTGCACGGTTACGTAGAGAATTTTTATCTTGGATATTGTTATTATGAGCAAACGATGAATGGGATGTATCAATCCCTCCTTCTAGAGCTTGCAGCCAGTTACAGCCTTCATAGGTTTTTGATACTTGGAAATGAGTTATAGGTGCTCGCAGCCACTCATAATCTGGAAGATTTGGCTGTTCTTCCTTTGGTCCCATATAAGTCCATACAATTCCGTTCTTCTCCCAAGTCGGATAGGATGTTAGATGAACTTTTTGTTTAAAATTGCTATCGCTTGGTTCATTAGGCATATCCACGCATTCACCGTCTCGATTAAATTTCCAACCATGATACGTGCATCGAATCCCGCATTGTTCATTCCTACCCCAGAATAAATGCGCTCGGCGGTGTGGACAATAGGCATCTAGAATGGCTACCTTCCCTTCTGAATCGCGGAAAGCAACGAGATCCTCCCCTAATAATTTCAATCTAATTTGAGGACTATCTGGCTCTGGAACTTCCTCAGAGAGAATCGCAGGAATCCAGTATTTTCTGAATACTTCCCCCATTGGCGTTCCTTTACTAGTCAGACATAATCTTTCATTATCCTCTTTCTTTAACATAAGACCCACTTCCTTTTAGTAAATATTTTGAATTTATTGATTATTTATAAAGAAATTATACTTTCTCTGAAAGGCTTGAAATAGGGAGGGTTCTTGCATATGGAACAATATAGAAAAAATACTTAATATTTTTAAACTATTGATTCCCTTCTGTTGAAATAACATAGATTAGATGATATTTCTGTGAAAGGAAAAAAGTGTTTCAGCATGCAGCTGAAACACTTTTTTTATAAAACTATTTGAATTTAATAGATACAATCGCGGAGCAACCGACTTCTTATAAATTCCGCCATGGTGCAATTTTCTTCTCAAATATCTTTAACAGCTCTGTGAGTAATACAGATAGAACCATTAATACCGCAACATAAGCCAAATATTGGGCAGTTTGAAACAGCTCTGATGCATGTCTAATTGCATAGCCAATCCCCTTATTTCCCGCCAGCATTTCCGCAACAACTACTGCAATTAATGCTCTACCTATCGCTAAGCGTATACCTGTAATGATAAATGGGATCGCAGAAGGCAAAATAACCTCTTTGAACATTTGTCCTCTGCTTGCCCCATAGGAACGTGCAGCCTTGATTAAGGATGGATCTGTCATTTTCACACCTGACATCGTGTTAATCAAGATTGGAAATATGGATAAAGCGAATACCATCATAACCTTGGATAGAGTGTCTAAGCCAAACCATAGCACAAATAATGGTGTTAAAGCTATCATTGGTGTTGTATAGAGTGCTGTTACAAAAGGGTCAAAAGCTAACTCAAGATTTTTCCAATACCCCATTGCTAATCCGATTGGAATTCCAATTAGCGCCATTGCAAAGCCTATTCCAACCTCAATCCCGCTGACAGCAAGATGAGTAAAAACCTCTGTGGAAACGAAAAACGCTACTGCTTCGGTAAAAATTTTACTTGGCCAGCTAAACATAAACGGATCAATAAGGTTTAAACGACCGCAGATTTCCCAAACAATCAGAATAATAAGCAAGGTCACAAAGGGATAGAGAATACTTTTAGGTATCTTCCATGTACTCTTTTTCATCGTAGGTGGAAGACTTTTCGTCACTTCTATTTCTTGCATTATGCTTCCCCCTTCTTGTACTGTCTTCTAACTTCCCCTTTTAGATGATCCCAAATTGTTTGCTTGTATTCCTGGTATTCTGGTAACACCTTCGTTTCAAGTGTTCTTGGATAAGGGATATCTATTTTAATTTCATCCACAATTTCTCCTGGGCGCACGGACATTAAGATGATCCTGCTGGAAAGAAAAACTGCCTCATCAATCGAGTGAGTAATGAAAATAACTGTTTTCTTCTCATTCAACATGATTTTTAATACTTCTTCCTGCATAATTTCGCGAGTTTGTTCGTCTATAGCAGAGAATGGCTCGTCCATAAGTAATACCTTTGGCTCAACAGCAAAACCACGAGCAATTCCAACCCTTTGCTTCATTCCTCCTGACAGCTGATGGGGATATTTATGTTCAAAACCTTCTAATCCTACCATTTTGATATAGTGCAGAACTTTATCACGTATCTGCTTGTCCTTCTTTCCTGCCATTCGTAACCCAAAGGCAACATTATCATAAACCGTTTGCCATGGCATTAACGCAAAATCTTGAAATACCATTGCTCTATTTTCATCAGGTCCATGAACTTCTGAACCATTTATCGTAATCGTACCAGAAGTAGGTGTGAGCAGCCCATCTAATGTGTGAAGAAGGGTGCTTTTTCCACATCCACTCGGTCCAATAATCGAAATGAACTCCCCTTCATGTATCTCACCGGATACATTTTTTAAAGCATGCACTTGATTCGGCTGACCTTCATTATAAATAACATTTAAATGATCAAATTTTAAAATAGGAGTCTTTGTTTTTACCATTGTCATAGACTTCACCTCTACAAATTAGAATGGACTAGATTAATCTGCAATAAAAGAATCATCGTATAATTGCTTGACCGTAACATCACCTGTTAACATTCCTGCTTCTTTGGTTGTATCAATCGCCCATTTTAATCCTTCAATGTTGATTTTTCCTTTGTCTGCTAATGCAGGCTGAACAAAATCAAACGACTTTTGAGCGTCTTCCTGATTCATTTCTAATTTTTCCATAATGATTTGAATCATTTCGTCTTTATTTTCCGGCTTCTTAGCATATTCGGTTGCTTCTGCGATTGCAGCCATAAAGCCTTTAACTGCTTCTGGATTGTTCTTCATAAATTCGCCATTAGCAATTAACATGTTATGGTTATATGTTTTAAGATCCTCTCTCATAAGTCCTAATTGATGCATCCCTGCAGCTTCCGCTTTTAAGTCAGTTGGCTGACTAAGAATCGTCAACTTTGCCTGGCCTGTTACTAATGACTGAAGACGTGTTGAATTTTCCCCTGCTTCAACGATACGGACATCCTTGTCAGGCTCTAATCCATTGTTCTTTAACCACCAGCGAAGCTGAATATCCGTTCCATTTCCAGTACGGTTCGTTGCGACAACTTGACCTTTTAAATCCTCAGGCTTTTGGATATCAGATGTTGCGTAAATACTATACATTGATTGATCATCAAAAGTCCCAATCATTTTGATATTTGCACCAGATGCAATTCCATTAATTACTGATTCCGGCAAACTAGAAATAATTTGAAACTCATTTGTCTGAAGTCCTCTAAGTGCAATGACTCCGCCTTGTACCTTTGTGAAAGACACATTTAGATTGTGCTTTTCAAATAACTCATGCTTTTCAGCTACGAATGCTGGCAGATAGCTTGCATTATAAGAAGGGAATGCCATACTTATACTCGTTTTACTATCTTTACTTGTACCACCGGCAGCTTTTGTATCAGATTGAGTTTTCTCCGTTTTTCCACAGGCACTAAGAATTAAAGCAAGTATTAATAATGGTACAATGAATAGTTTTGGTGAAAATCCATTTACTACTTTTTTCATCATTAAGACCCCCTAGAATTGTTTTATAAATAGTAGAAATACAATTGACAGTTTTATTAAACGATTCCTTCTACCCTTATCCCCTCCTCTTTCAGGAAACGCTTTCACTCTGTTATAAAATAACAATTCTGAATAATTTCCAAATATTCTAAATATTACAGTTATCATATTCTCATAAAAATTTCACATGTGATTTGCTTTGTTCTTGTATATGGAACACGCCTTAAAAAAATTTACACTATTGTTAACTTGTAAATTCGATCAGATCAAAGGAAAAGAACGAAATTACAACCCTATATAAAAAGAAAGAATGATTAGTAGAGACTAATCATTACTAGAAATGAAATATGTAATTCTTTTTCCTATGCCACTATTTATTAATAATAGTCCATTCCCATTTGTTCAGTAATCAGTCTGCTGCATTGTCTGAGTTCCCTTACATATTGCTCGATTTGATTTAAAGAGAAAGATGCTCGAGAACCAGTAATGCTAATCGCTCCTACTACTTTTCCCAAATCATTTTTTACTGGGACGGCTACAGAGGAAATTCCATCCCTCAATTCTTCCATTGTTAACGCGTAATCCTTCTGTCTAATTTCGATTAAGTTTTTTTCCAAGTCGCTTGCGGTAACAATTGTATTATTTGTATATCGAGGTAAACCTCCTTCGATAACCCGTACAACCTCATCGTTACTCTGGTGTGCTAATAGCATTTTCCCAATTGCAGAACAGTGTGTTGGAATTCGGTCACCAATCTTGGATTTTGTTCCACTCTCTCCATTTGGACTTAGTTTAACAAGGTATACTACACCACCCTTATCATACACACCAAGACGTACAACACGATTAATTGACTTTGCAAGCTTATCAAGGACAGGGACTGACACTCTTCGCAGCTCCATCGAATGATAGACGGTAAATCCGAGTTCGAAAGCAGCAATCCCTAATTGATATTTTTGAGTTTCCTGGTTTTTTTCGACTAAATTTGTTTCATTTAATGTCTTCATAAGCCGGAACACAGTACTCTTTGCTAACCCTAATCGCATACTCAATTCAGTAATACCTAATTCTGTTTCTGTCTTCGAAAAGGTCTGCAAAATTCTGATTGCATTATGTACAGAAGACAACACGTTTCGTCCCCCGCTTTCTACTTTTGTATAATATTTTAATTATTCTAAATTTAACAAATAATTGCAATATTTTCAATAATTTTATCACGTATTGTGCCGTATGAAAGAACAGGCTATTTTCAGCATCGGCATCCATAAGACATTATGAATATAGAACTTTGATTATAGGATTTGAGAGGAAGTGGCTATATGTCAAAACTATCATTAAGCTTTGCTTGCTGGGATTATGATCGGATCCATGCTCTAACAAACGGTTCCGTTCAAGTAGATGGAGTTGATCTGAATTGGCTGAATATGCCGGTTGAGGAAACATTTTGGAGAATGATGCGCCATCAAGAATTTGATGTAGCAGAATTATCCTTATCTTCGTATTTAGTTGCAAAGGATCGCGGTTATCCTAATTTCACAGCCATTCCCGTCTTTATGTCCCGATTCTTCCGCCATTCCGGCATTTACATCAATAAAAATTCTGGAATAGAAAAACCCGAAGATTTAAAAGGGAAACGAGTTGGGATTCCGGAATACCAGTTAACGGCCTGCCTTTGGATTCGTGGAATACTCCAGCATGATTATGGTATTCATCCAGCTGACATGAATTGGTATATTGGCGGTCAAGAAACAGCCGGTCGGATCGAGAAAATTAAGCTTGATCTTCCTTGGAATATTAACATCAGACAAATCGATGATAACCAAACCTTAAATCAAATGCTTGAATCTGGTGAAATAGATGCCTTTATCGCACCGCGTGCACCATCTTGTTTTCTTGAAGGGTCTCCGAATGTTCAGCGTCTTTTTCCTGATTATCCAGCTGTTGAAAAGGAGTATTTTAAGCGTACGGGAATTTTCCCTATTATGCATGTAGTAGCCATTAAAGATGAAATTTTAGAAAAGCACCCATGGGTCGCACAAAATTTATTCAAGGCCTTTGAGCAGTCAAAACAAAAAGTATATGAAGGCTTTAAGCAAACAGCAGCCCTAAAAGTTACCCTACCTTGGTTTACTTCAGAGTGGGAAAATACGAGAGAATTAATGGGCGAAGATTTCTGGCCCTACGGATTAGAAAATAACCGCGAGACATTAGAAGCAGCCGTTACCTATTCCTATGAACAAGGAATGATTAAGAATAAATTAAAGATAGAGGATTTGTTTGCCAAATCTACTTTAGAAAAATATACGTTATAGTAAGGAGGCAAACAAATGGGAAAAAAAGTGCTAGCAGCAGTCGCAGTAGGTGAAATGGAAACAACTCTCCGTGAATTTGAATTACCTGATATCTCTCCGGAGGAAGGCATTCTCCGTGTCGAAATAGTTGGGATCTGCGGAACAGATGTGGCTTATTATCGTCACTTTCAGGAGCCTAAAATATTAGGACATCATGTTGTGGGGTATATTGAAAAGATTGGCGATATAGCATCCCAAAAATGGGGATTAAAACCAGGTGATCGGGTTGCAATGGAGGAATATATTCCATGTGGTCAGTGTAAAGCCTGCAGGACGGGTGCCTATCGTTCATGTACCTTTACTGACCCCCGTTCTGGCGGAATCCGGTATGGAACAGTCCCTATCTCTATGAATCCATCATTATGGGGCGGATTTAGTCAATATATGTACCTCCATCCTAATTCTGTTCTTCATAAGATGGCTGACCATGTACCAGCTGTCGAAGCAGCACTGACATTACCATTAGCAAACGGGTTTGAATGGATGAGTATGGAAGGAAAAGTAACTACCGGTCAAGTTGTTGCCATCTACGGGCCTGGACAGCAGGGATTAGCTTGCGGACTCGCTGCTAAAGCTGCCGGAGCAACAGTCATTATGATTGGACGAAGTTCTAGTCAGCGCCGCTTAACATTAGCCAAAGAATTAGGAATGGATTACATCATTAATACGACTACGGATGATTTATATTCCAGTATTGAGCAAATAACAGACGGTCATATGGCAGACGTAGTGCTAGATGTAACATCTGGCGGTACAGCTCCGATTACAGACTCAATTAATATTGCAAAAAAAGGTGGAATAGTCCTGCTTGGAGCCTACAAGTATCAAGCCATTCCAGAATGGGATGTCGATACAGTGATCAAAAAAACACTAACTCTTAAAGGTGTTAGAGGACATAGCTTCGAGTCAGTTCAAATGGCTACTGAACTCATCGCAGCAGGCAGGTTCCCTCTCAGCCTGCTAAATTCTCATAATTATAGGTTAGATCAGGTAGATTTAGCATTAAAAACAGCCGGCGGCGAAGGTGAACCTGGACCTTTGTTAGTTACTGTTACACCATAAATGATGCGCGGGGACGGTTCTACTGCTTCATGGAAGCAGTAGAACCGTCCCCGCGTTTTTTTAGGCACCATTATCAACCCCAAATAGAATTAGTTTCTTACTTTTCTATGTTAAGTGGTTGAAGAATATGATTAACATGTATAATGTTATTGAAGTTATTTTTAGAAGGTGTTCATACGATGATAAATATAATTGGAATTACGAATGACAATCATTTTGAAAAAGATATTTCTATTGATCATATCGATTTATCTAAATACAAATGGTTTTGGGTTGATTTTAGTGAACCAACTGATGAGGAGGTAAAACATTTAGCTTATACTTTTCATTTTCATCCGCTTGCGATTGAAGACTGTTTACAGAGACTTCAACGTCCAAAATTGGATTATTATGATGACCATACTTTTTATGTTACACATATTGTTCGAGAAGAAGAGAAAGAAATTTTAAAAGAAGAATTAGATTTTTTTCTTGGAGATAATTTTATTGTTACATTTCATCGAACACCATCAAAGGAAGTCAATCAGGTTTGGGCTCAATTATTGTCTCAAAAGAATATTGAAAAATGGGATACCTATTATGTGTTTTATAAAATATTGGACGAAACTGTAGATAACTATTTTCCTATTATGTACCAAATAGAGGAAGATTTAGATAAAATCGAAGATAACACGCACCATAAATCAATGAATCTATTAATGACTGAATTATATAACACAAGATATATGTTATTAAATTTAATGCATACCGTTAATCCAATGCGTGATTTACTTTACCGTATGTTAAATTCTCATCATTTGGATGGAATAAAGGATAGGAAAGAATATTTTTCTGATATTTATGACCATCTTTTAAAATTATCGGAAATGGTTATGGCTAATCGGGAAATTACTGCAGACATTCGAGACAGTTACCTCTCGTTAAATTCACATCAGACAAATAATGTGATGAAAATCCTTACCATTATTACTTCTATTTTCTCTCCTCTTACATTTATTGCGGGAATATACGGGATGAACTTTGAGCATATACCTGAATTATCATGGAAATACGGTTATTTTATTACCCTTGGATTTATGGGGATAATTGGAGTATTAATGTATATTTGGTTTAAGAGAAAAGGATGGTTTAACTAAACAAACACAGGGAGGTTCTATTTCTTCGACGGAGCAATAAATTCCTTCTTTGAAATATTTCTAATGTATTAAGCATTTGTTAATATCAAGAAAAACAATTGACAATATACAGTATGTAACTATATGATAAATTTATAAATTGAATCGTTTTCTCCTAAAGGGGAGTAGCTTTTACAACAAAGTCGTCATTTCGGAGTCTCAAACTCTCGGCTTTGTTGGCAACAATTGTTGTTAGCAAGACCTTTACCAGCTGGTAGAGGTCTTTTATGTCCTTAGACCTTTACCTTCCAACCGGTAGAGGTCTTTTATTTTTCAAAGCCTTTACCATCTTTGGTAAAGGCTATTCAATTTTTGTAAATAGATAAAACCAATAAATGGAGGATATACAAATGTTATTAAGAAAAACCATGTCACTTTTAGGGATAGGCTCGGCAAGCATTGATTTAGTTTTGGAAAAGGAAACGTACTCCCCTGGCGAACAGGTTTCTGGTCATTTCCTGCTGAAGGGTGGTACAGTAGACCAAACCATAAGTCGAATTCATTGTGATTTGATTGTTGTGGATACAGAAACGGAACAAGAAACGATTGTAGATACTGTAACCATTTTGACTTCGAGGAAGATTCAACCGAACCAGGAAGATCAATTATCATTTACCTTTACCATTCCCGACGGTACTGATCAATCACGGAAGGATCAATACTATTACTTTAAATCAAAGCTTGTTTTTCATGAAGGAACTGAAAGTAAAGACCACGACATTATTTATTTAAAACCAAAATCTAAATGATTCGTATCGGTGTCAGGCACCACAAATGGACATTTTCCTGTATTTTGTCTTTTTGTGGTGCCTGACACCTTAGGCGAGAATTTCTTTTTACTGGAAGTTTTTCATTATACCATTATAATATTCTTAGAGTTTATAATGAATTTTCTTTTGAGAATGTGTGGTGGGTAGAATGAAAAAGTATATTCAGGCAAAAATCATTATGGTTTTTTCCGCTTTGTTGTTATTATCCTGTTTGGTTGTGTCGTATTACAGCTATCAATCCTCTGTTACGTTAGTCAAAGATTCTTTAAGCAATGTTGCAGAAAATATTACAAAACAGGCTGTTGAAACGATTGATATGGATAAATATCAGCAGGAAATCACTTTGGAATCTGGAGAAACGAACTATTATGTTGAATTACGCAAAAAATTAAATCTTTTAAAAGAGAATACTGGTTTAACTTATTTATATACAATGTCCCGTAAACCAGTAGAAAATGACTATCAATATTTCTATATGGTTGATGGCATGCCGATCGGTGATAAAGATGCATCACAATTAGGTGATCAGGAGGATATTTCACAATATCCCAAAATCAAAAAAGCGTTTGAAACAGGCAAATTGCAAATCGAGATGTCAAACGATAAAGAATACGGGGCCCTCCTTTCCACCTATCTGCCTTTAAAGACTGATTCTGGTGAAGTGATCGGCATTGTTGGGGCTGATTTAGATGCAACAAATGTTTATCAATTAATGGATTCATATAAAAAGAAAATGATTACCGTGACCGTTGGTATATTATTGATTAGTGCCCTTATGATATACATCGTTACCTACTTTTTAGTTAAGCCATTAAAAAACCTTACAGCCCAGGTGCAAAAAGTGGGAGCCGGTGACCTGTCCGTCCAGCTTGCAACGAGTCGAACAGATGAAATTGGCACATTAACAAGAGCATTTCAACAAATGATGAATGATTTAAAACAAGTCATACATGGTATAAACAAGAATGCTATTCAATTGGTCCATTCATCCAATCAGCTTTTAGAAGGTTCCAGTGAAGTAAGTGAAGGGAACCAACAGATTGCCGGCACAATGCAGGAAATAGCAAAAGGATCAGATAGTCAAGCATCTTCAGCTAACCAAGTTTTCCATACAATGAACCAGTTCACCGGTCAAATACAAGAGGCAGCGGAAAAAGGAAGCGAAATGAGCATTTCCTCTCTTGGAGTGATTGAATTAACGAAAAATGGCTATCAGCTCATGAATGAATCGGAAAATCAAATGGATACGATTCATAGTGGTGTATTGGAATCCATTGAAAAGGTAAAGCTATTAGATGAACAATCAAAGGAAATATCGAAGCTGGTGCAGGTGATTCAAGCCATTGCTGTTCAAACCAATTTATTGGCACTCAATGCTGCAATAGAAGCAGCTCGTGCCGGGGAACATGGAAAAGGCTTCGCCGTTGTGGCTGGTGAAGTTCGCAAACTGGCAGAGCAGGTTACAGGGTCACTTGGAAATATTACAGAGATGGTAAACAGGATTCAACCTGAATCAAATAATACAGTAAAAGCCTTGCAGCTCAGCTATACACAAGTCGTTGAGGGTAAGAAAAAAATAAAATTGACCGGGGACACCTTTAATGATATAAAACAAGCAGTAGTAAATATGCAGTTACAAACCGAGACTATATCCGAAAATCTGAAGAACATTTTTACAAAGAGTGGAGATATTAAGGATTCCCTTAATTATGTTGCATCCATTTCTCAAGAGACATCCTTAGGCATTGAACAGGCTTCTGCTACGATCCAACAATCCACTGGTAGCATGCATGAGATTGTTGCTATATCTGAATCAGTTGCACGATTAGCTAAGGATTTAAATAAATCAGTTGACCATTTTAGAATAGAATAGTATAAGGGACGGTGTTCTATGAACTACCGTCCCTTTCTATTTCGTGTCTATTACTTTATTCTTTAAAAATATTCTAAATTATGTGATAATAAAAAAATATAGTAGGAAAACTATAAACCCAATTTTTATGACAGCTTTAGATGGAGGCGAAAAAGTTGAATAAGGATAAAACAGCAATGATTGTCGGTGGTGGTATTGGAGGGCTTGTTACCGCCCTGAAACTTCACCGCGTTGGCGTGTCAGTGCGTATATTTGAAAGTGTAGAAACGATTAAAGCATTAGGAGTAGGAATTAATTTACTGCCGCATGCCGTTCGAATTTTAACGGAATTAGGGTTGACTGAAGAATTGAAGAAAACCGGGATTCCTACAGCTGAATTAAATTATTATAACAAGTTTGGCCAGCCTATTTGGCATGAGCCAAGAGGCTTGGATGCAGGCTATAAGTGGCCGCAGTATTCCATTCATCGCGGCCGTTTACATATTCTATTATTAAATGCAGTAAAAGAGCAGATTGGTGAAGAAGTCATTTTTACCGGTCACCACCTAAAATCCTTCCAATCCTTTGATGATGGCGTTGAAGCTACTTTTGAAAACAGAAAAACAGGTGATATTATTGGAATGTATCGCGGTGATTTTCTTATAGCTGCAGATGGTATTCATTCGGTTGTCCGTAAACACTTCTATCCAAATGAAGGTCTGCCCAAATTCAGCGGCCGTATTTTATGGCGTGGCATAACGGAATCAGCTCCATTTTTAACAGGGAAATCGATGATCATGTCTGGATTCCAGGATCAAAAATTTGTCGCCTATCCGGTTTGCCCTGAAACAGCTGAAAGAGGCCGTTCTCTTGTTAATTGGATCGCTGAGCTGGCTGTTCCTGGAGACGTTCCTCCCCGTAATGATTGGAATAAGAAAGTAGAAAAAGAAGTATTTGCACCTGCCTTTTCCAAGTGGGATTTTGGCTGGTTGAATGTACCAAAGTTAATTGAGGAAACCGAAACGGTCTATGAATTTCCAATGGTTGACCGTGACCCGCTGCCACAATGGACATTTGGGAGAGTAACTTTACTTGGTGATGCAGCACATCCAATGTATCCAATCGGATCTAACGGGGCTTCACAGGCAATCTTGGATGCTGATGCCTTGGGACAAGCCTTTGTCGAACAGGAAACTATGGAACAAGCATTGACTGCATATGCAAATGCCCGCATGGAACCAACTGCGAACATTGTGTTGACAAACCGGAAGAACGGTCCGGAAAGTGTCATGCAGATTGTAGAGGAACGGGCACCGAATGGATTTGCGAACCTAAACGATGTAGTCTCGCAGCAGGAATTAGAGGAAATAGCCAACAAATACAAACAAATTGCCGGATTTGACCGTCAATCATTAAATAGCAAAGCGGTGTGACAAAAAAATGATCGAGCACATTGTCTTAATTCGATTTAAAAATGAACTATCAAATGCCCAGCTTGATGAGCTGATTCAGAAAACATTGAGTTTAAAAGACTATATTCCAGGCATCATTGATATCCAGCAGGGACGTAACTTTTCAACTCGCAGCAAGGGATATGAGATTGCCTTAACGGCACGCTTTACCGACCGAGCAGCATTAGAAAACTACCTCCCACACCCTAAACATCAAGAAATCCTAGCATCCTTAAAGGAATTAGGACTTGAAGATACGATTGTTGTAGATTTTGAGATTTAATAAAAAAGCAAAAAAGGTGTCAGGCACCACAAAAAGACAAAATGCAAGAAATGTCCTTTTGTGGTGCCTGACACCTTGTATACTGTTATTTATTATGTGGATGGCGGAAGCAATCCAATGTGTGGTCGTTGATCATGCCGACTGCCTGCATGTAGGAGTAGCAGATGGTGCTTCCGACAAATTTGAAGCCGTCTTTTTTTAGCTGTTTACTCATCTTTTCGCTGATTTCGTTTGTAACCGGTACCTCTTCCTTCGTTTTCCACTCATTCACAATCGGCTTGTGATTGACGAAGCTCCATATATATTCGGAAAATGAACCATGCTGCTCTTGAATCTTCAGGAATGCTTTTGCATTCGTGACGACACTTTGAATTTTCAGCTTATTTCGGACAATTCCTTTATCTTCCCTTAACGCTTCCAATTTTTCCTCGCTAAAATGGACAATTTTTTCCGCATCAAAATTAGCAAAGGCTTTTCGGTAATTTTCCCTTTTTTGTAAGATCGTCCACCAGCTTAACCCGGCCTGGGCCCCTTCCAGGCACAGCATTTCAAATAATAATCGATCATCATAAACAGGTACTCCCCAATCCTGATCGTGATACTCTATATATAATGGCTCACTTGTTACCCACGCGCATCTTTTCATTCCAGAATGTTCCTTCCATAAAAGATTCCTGTTTCGAACTGTACCTTAATTATTGCCCTGAATCAACTTGGAAGCTCTACAGACTCAGTATTAGTCATTGGTTTTTTATCAGGCTCCGGCAGTAAAAGATTCATGATAAAGGCTGCGACCAAGATTAAGATCGAAATATACAAGGAGAAATTATAATTCCCAGACAAATTATATAAATAACCTGGGACATATGCCCCTAGTGCCGAGCCTACCTGATGACTTAAAGACAGACACCCAACGATAAAGCCAATTGAATAGTTCTTAAAATATTCAGCTGCTAACAGTTGTGTCGGTGCTACCGTTGCAAAGTCAACTAATCCAAATAAGGCTGCGAAGATCAGCAACAATACCGGATTATGAGAATAGACAAGAATCACAATCGATAATGCGCGTGTAATATATAGAAAGACAAGCAGTTTTCGACTGCTCCAGTAATCAATAATCACACCAGATAAAAGAATGCCGATAATATTAAAGGCCGCTAATATACTGACGGCCGCACTTGTAACAGTCGTGGAAAATCCATGATTATGGGACATCGGTATCAAATGGGTATCCATTAGGCCCGTTGTTGTAAAACCACATACGGCAAACGGCAGCATCAGGAACCAAAACTGCCTTTTCCTCAATACTTCCGCTATCGAAAATTTTGCTTCAGGCCTGTCATCCATCGAGGGATTTATTTCCTTCTGCTGTCCTCCAATCGGCTCGAGCCCTTTTTCCTTTGGTTGATTTCGTAAAAAGAACACCACGACCGGAAATACGATGAGGATTAAAAAGATACCTAATAATAAATTCGTCATTCTCCAATCAATATACTGAATTAATAAAAGTGAACCTGGGACAATCAGCATTTGCCCAAATCCAAAACCTGCCTCCAAAATTCCTAATGCCAGCCCACGTTTTTTATTGAACCAATTCATGACAAGTACGGTACCCGCTACATTCGATGCACCGCCAACACCAAGTGAGACAAAAGCATAAAGCACAAATAATTGCCATGGCTGATGAACAAATGTAATGAAAAAGAAACTGACCCCCACTAGTAACGTACTTGCAGAAATAATAAGCCGGGCCCCATATTTATCTACGAGCCTGCCAATTACCGGCTGTGAAATGCCATAAATGACAAAGCTTAAGGCGGAAATGAGTGAGGTGGTTCCTCTATCCATGGAAAGATCCCCCTCCCATGGTCCAACGAAAGCCCCAAAAGCTAAGCGGCCGCCCTGGACTGCAAGAAACGTAAGAAACGTAACAAACACGATCATCCAGGCATAGTGAAATTTCCTTGTTTTCATCGTTACCCCTTTCTATGATGCAATACTCTCTCATATGTGATTATTTAGATAGTTTCCACTCTTTTATTCTATCGTGAAAAAGCAATCACATCAATTTAGCTTTTGTATGATGAAAAAGTAAAATCCACCCAAAAAAGAGATTGAGTGGATTTAAGCAGTCATTATTAATCTTGTTTTGCACTGACATCGCCGATTGACTTTTTTACTTTTGCATAAACCTCTAGGCCATGCAATTTTTGCAGAAGATAATGGATGAATCCAAACATAAGACTGATCATAAAAGCAGAATCTAATGCGCTTTCAATATCAGCTGAAATCGATCCAATCCCTAAAATGAGAAAAAATAAAATGACACTGACGATAATATTAGAAATTCCTAATCCGCTATAGCATTTATATATTTTCAGGTTGCGATCATAGCTCTCTTCTTCTCTTGAATATTTCCAATATAGCAGTGACGACGCTATTTTAACAAAGGTACGTTTCACTTACTTTCCTCCAAATCTAGATGATACGAATCAATAATTAATTATATCGCAAAAACGATCGGATTGCTACCTGCTATAAGCCAGAGCCATCATCCATTCTCTGAATAAGTTTTTCGGCCTGGGAAAATGATAGAGAAGGATGAAAAAAAAATCATTCTACTAATGCGAGGGAAATATGATGAAGCGTAACGTGGTAAAACAATCCGTCTCAATGATTATGGCTGTTCTATTATTTTTGGGAGCAGCCGGCGTGAACGCACCTGTACAGGTTCATGCTCAGCAAAAATCGGAAGCAGTATCAGAAACTGCACTTAAACCAATCATTATTCAGGCCCCTATGCCAATCGAAGGAGAACATTTTGCCCAAAGATTGAAACATGTAAAAGTAGAAAAGTCCGGAAGCTTTATTTTCTGGATTGGAACGCTTGATGACTATCCTGTCATCGTGATGAAAACGGGTAAAGGGATGGAAAACTCTGCTGCTGCGACCGCCATCGCGATTGAACGGTATCATCCCATTGCAATAATCAATCAAGGAACATCAGGCGGGCATGATGCAAGTTTAAACGTGTATGACATTGTGCTAGGAAGAAGAACAACTAACATCGGTTCATTTAAAACGCCGGAGCTGGCAGAAGGTAAAGGAAGTGATCCGATGAAATGGATTCCAATGGATTTATTAGCCTCTGAAGGCAGTGCCGGGGAAGACCCGAACGCAGAGAAAATCCGCTACTTTGACGGGGACCAGAAGCTTCTTGCCGCTGCTAATGCTGTAAAACATAAATACACAAAAGGAAAGGTTGTAGAAGGAACCATCGGCTCGGCTGATACCTGGAATAATGAAATAGACCGTATCAAATGGTTCCATGAAAAATTCGGAACCTCTGTTGAAGAAATGGAAGGTGCCTCTGCTGCCCAAATTGCTGGCTCCTACAATGTACCACTCCTAGTGATCCGAATCCTATCCAATAATAAAGTAAACCAAGGAAAATACAATCCAAATACAGCTGCAGCCAATCAAGAATATGTGTTTGAAGTCGTAAAGCAATATATATCTATGATTAAATAGGTGCAGTGCTGTACGTTAAGGGTGTCAAGCATCATCCACAATCCATCAATGTCCCATGCATGTTACGCATGTGATACGAGATACTGAATTGTGGGGATGCTTGACACCCTTTTTCTAGGTCCCTATCTATACTTTAAGCTTTTTTTAAGCTTTTTATCTTATATTGTTTATCAAAGATCAAAGCAACAAAAAGGAGACAGAATAATGAATTCGAAGCTGTCCATTATATTGGAAAAAACCTTCATCTACCGATGCATGTTACTCATTTTATTGCCTATTTATTTTTTTGCGGACCAGTACACGGATACTAGAGAGACCCTGTTTATTTTCAATCTATTATTGCTTATTCTCTCATCCTTATCTTTTCGCAAAGTTTGGATACAAGCTATACTAAGTGGAGTATTTTCATTACTTGGAGAACCTCGTTTCTCCGTTATGAACCTGCATATGATTACATTTCATTGGATCACCTCGTTTACCCTATCCGCTTTTATCATGACTTTAATTGAAAAATATCTAAACGAGAAGCGGAATACTTTTGACCTTATTACTAGCTTAGCTAAATCACTAGACTCCCGGGATGAATACACGGCCTTTCATTCTCAAAACGTAGCAAATTACGCTAGAAAAATTGCGGAAGAAATGAAGCTTTCCCCAAGGATATGCGAAAACATCTACATGGGTGGTCTTCTCCATGATATAGGTAAAATTGGTATAGCCGAAGTCCTATTAAATAAACCAGCTACATTATCTGAGCAGGAATACAAACTGATTAAACAGCATCCGGAGATCGGCTATAACATGGTCAAGCATATTAAGCGATTTAAAAGTACCGGAATCTTACATATGATCCTACATCACCATGAACGATATGATGGGAAGGGCTATCCAAATGGCTTAAAAGGTGACGATATTCCTTTGGAAGCAAGAATCATGGCGGTTGCGGATGCCTTCGATGCCATGACCTCCAAAAGGGTCTATCGGAATCAATTAGTTTGGGAGGATGTTTTTACCGAACTAAATCAAAATAAAGGATCTCAATTCGATCCTTTAGTCGTAAATGCTTTTTACAATGTATTCACAAAAGAAGGCTCCTCTTTTATGAATAAGCAAGCTAATCCAGATAGGAATCAAACATTATCATTAGTGAATGGTTAATGGAAGCATGGGGACGGTTCTATTGCTTCATATATTTTGGGAAACCATTAGTTGAACTGCGATTCTTCCGATTTGCCTGCCTAGCTTAAGCCCTTCATCGTTGTCTATTTTGAAATGTACACCTGCGTATAGCCTTGAAAGAGCACATTCATCCACCATTCTTTTGAGGTCAGCTGCTTCTCTCGGAAAGAAATGACTCATTATAACCTCTGCACAGCCTGCTACCGTTGCATGTGCGGACGGATAGGATGGAAACTTAGGTGTAAACACGACAGTGGACAGATTTGGATCATATTGATTAGGACGTGCAACATCCCAAAGATATTTGAAATACCATGATATGACTAAAGCATCATTAACAGCTGCATGAAAAAACGCTAACACTCTAGCAGTCATCGGGGAACCCATTCTATATTTTTCTGCTAAACGGAAAAGTAACCTCGTCATCTTTTCCGTTGCTTCCCCTGTCCCCCAATACTGAGCAATGCGTTTTTGTTCGGGCGTTAAGGAGGCTTGAGTTTGTTGAACGAGGGTCAATTCTTCTGTCCAATTAATTTGAGCTGGATGGCGAATGTTCCAAGCAATACGCTGCCGAAAGGGATCAAAAAATTCATGGGTACTTGGCCTATTAATAAAAAACATTGGCCAGTAGGCTGGTGCTGGATTCCCTTTAGGCGGTACCATATCTCCGGGGTAAGGATAGTCTGACCATTTTCTATACCTTGTCGGCATGTCGTTCAACCCCTCACGATTATTCTCTTATTTTTCTATGACTAACTACGTTGGAATATGTCACTGAGAGTGGACATTGACACAAAATTAAATAGGAAAAGCTGACAGGCAGCACTCATGAAGATGCAGCCTGTCAGCTTTATTGTATTTGGAAGCATGAGAACCGACCCTCTGCTTCTTAAATGACTTCCTCATTTTTGTTATTGATTGTTATTTCAATAGTTGGGATAGTTTTGTCTTCTTTTAGTTTTTTTGCTTCTGTGTTTGTTTCTGTGCCGAAGAGCATTTTTTCGTCTTCTTTGATCCATTTAATGAAAGAGGCCATCATGAGAATCATGATAAATACTAATGGCAGTGCTGTTATGATTGTTAGCGTTTGCAAGGCATTTAAGGCTTCGCCATACATTAATACGATTGCAATACCTGTTAATAAAATCCCCCAGAATACACGATACCAGCGAACCGGCTCTTCCCCATTACGTAGATTTTTAGAGGCAACGTCTGCCAATGTATAAGCACCTGAGTTGACTGTTGTAGCAAGGAAAATCGCTGCTACTACTACATATAACACAGTCACAATACCTCCTAATGGCAACGCTTGTAGGGAGGCAAAAATGGCTGCTGGTGCACCTTCTGCATTAAGTGTTTCGATAATCGGTGCAGCACCTGTAATTTCAAAAAACATACTCGTGTTTCCAAATACCGCAAAGGACACCCAGCAGCCGATGGTTCCGCCGACTAATTGACCAAGAATCAGTTCCTTAATACTTCTGCCCTTTGAAATACGGGCCGCAAACATGCCTGTAAACGGTGCATAGGAGAACCACCAGCCCCAATAGAAAATCGTCCATGCTTCACTGAAGCCTGATTTCCCAACCGGGTCTGTGTAAAGGCTCATTCTAAAGAAGTTTTGGAACAGTATTCCCACACTGTCTGTAAAGGTAGCCAGAATAAAGGCTGTTGGTCCAAAAATGATCACGAAGATTGCCAGCGCAAAATATAAATACAAATTCCAATCGCTCAAAAGCTTCAAGCCTTTTTTCAACCCAAAGAATAAACAGATACAGAAAAAGACAGTTAATCCTAATACAATACTTAGGTTTAAACCTGTTGATTTCTCAACACCAAACCACTGATGAATCCCTTCCGCTATTAAAGGGGTTCCTAATGCTAACGACGTTCCAATTCCACCCATTAAGCCAAACATAAAGCATACATCAATCAGTTTTCCTAACCAGCCATCTGCACGGTCTCCAATGATCCCGCGGCAGGCTGTACTCAAGCGAACGGAATTATAGTTTCTTACATATAAAGCGTAGGCAATGGGAATCGACGGTACACAGTAGATTGCCCAGGCGGAAAAACCCCAGTGGAACATTCCATATGTAGAGGCAAACCCTGCCGCTTCCACACTCCCTGACTCTAATCCATACGGCGGTGAATCATAGTAGAAAGCCCATTCAATAATGCCCCAGTACATAATCCCGGAACCAATTCCAGCCGTAAAAATAAGTGCAAGCCAACTAAAGGTTGAAAACTCAGGCTTTTCATTGCCGAATTTGATCTTGCCGTATTTACTAAATGCCAGCCAAAATAAAAACCCAAAGATCCCTAAACAGACCCATAAATAAAAGGAGCCAAAATTACCTGTAATAAAATTTAATACCCCATTTAAAAAGGCTGTCCCTTTTTCAGGATTAATTAAAATGGGCACTGTAATAACAAGAATCAATACTAATGCCATGCTCAGTATCTGCTTATCAATCTTGCTCTCCTTTTTCATTTTATCCCTCCACATAATTTTTCCAATATTCGGAATATTATTTTCAGACTATCACACAACAAAAAAGTATGTGATAGTCTGATGCCTTATATTTTTTCTACTGCCTGCTTCGCAAGTATTTCTTCTAGGTACCTTATCACTTGATCTCCAACCTGCTCCGTTGTGGCCGTCCCGCCCATATCTGTCGTTAAGACAGTTCCGTCCATTAATACCTTTTCAATGGCCTGTAAAATACTTTCACCATAGTTTTCATAGCCGAAAAAGTCCATCATTTGACTCGCTGACCAAACCGCAGCAAGTGGATTGGCAATACCTTGTCCAGCGATATCCGGTGCAGAGCCATGAATCGGCTCGAACATAGATGGGTAGTTTCTTTCAGGATTGATATTCGCACCCGCCGCCAGGCCGATTCCACCTGCAATGGCCGCACCTAAATCGGTTAAAATGTCACCGAATAAATTCGAAGTGACAACCACTTCAAATCGCTTTGGATCCTTAATCATTAGCATAGCTGCTGCATCAACAAGATAGGATGCTGTCTTCACGTCCGGATATTCGCTGCTAATTTCTTCAAACACCTGATCCCAGAAAACCATCGAATAATTCAAGGCATTTCCTTTACTGATGCTTGTCAGCGTTTTGCCTTCTTTACGGGCTGTTTCGAAGGCATAGCGGATGATACGTTCCGTTCCTTTGCGGGAAAAGACGCCATTTTGCAAAACAACCTCATTCTCCTTACCCTTGAACAGCCAATCCCCTGCTCCTGCATATTCGCCTTCACTATTTTCACGGATAAACAGCATGTTAACATCCTCGCGCTTCGTATCCTTTAACGGACATGGTGCTGCTTCCAATAATGTGATTGGTCTGATATTGACATACTGGTCAAAGCCCTTCCGAATCTTTAATAATAAATCCCATAACGAGATATGATCAGGTACACCCGGATAGCCGACTGCCCCAAGGTATATGGCATCAAATTCCTTTAGCTTGTCCATTCCATCGTCATCCATCATGACGCCATGCTTTGTGTAATATTCGCAGCCCCATGGGAATTCAGTAAATTCAAATTGAAAGCCTGCATCTTTTTCTGCTACTTTATTAAGAATCTTAATTCCTTCCTGAATGACTTCGGGTCCAATTCCGTCACCGGGAATGCTGGCAATTTTAAATGTTTTCATCGCTTGTCTCCTTATTCCTGTTGATTAAAGCTTACAGATTTTGATTCCAAACAATTAATTTCATTTCTGTCATTTCTTCAATGGCATACTTTATGCCTTCTCTTCCTGTTCCGCTCTCTTTTACGCCGCCATATGGCATATGATCCACTCGGAATGTTGGAATGTCATTGATTAGGACGGCTCCGACCTCCAATTGATTCGCTGCAGTTAATGCCTGATTAATATTTTCAGTGTAAATGCCAGCCTGCAAGCCGTAGCGTGAATCGTTAACATACTCGATCGCTTCTTCAACTGAACTCACTTTGTTTACAATTACAATTGGGGCGAACACTTCCTGGCACGAAACCTTTAAGGTTGGATGTACATTCGTTAGAATCGTTGGCTGTAAAATCCCATCCTCTGTCTGCCCGCCGGCTAATACAACGGCCCCCTGTTGCTTTGCTTCCTGAATCCAGCTCACAGCACGTTCTGTTTCATTTTTCGAAATAAGTGCTGAAATATGTGTTTCTGGGTCAAGCGGGTCGCCTATTTTTAACTGTTTTGTTGCGGTAACTAATTTCCCTACTAATTCCTCATAAACATCTTCATGTGCATAAATGCGCTGCAGGGAAATGCATACTTGTCCCTGATTTGAAAACGCCCCCATTACACATCTATCTACTATTCTATCAATCTCGATATTTTTATCAACAATTACCGCTGCATTCGAGCCTAACTCCAATGTTGTTTTCTTTAGACCGGCTTTATTTCGAATTCCAATCCCAACGGCAGGGCTTCCTGTAAAGGTAATCATCTGTACTCGGTCATCATGAATTAACGCTTCACCTACGACGCTGCCGGAGCCTGTCACGACATTCAGAACACCGTCAGGCAATCCCGCCTCCTGAAAAAGCTCCGCAATAAAAAGTGCAGACAAAGGCGTTTGCGATGCCGGTTTTAATACAACTGAATTCCCTGATGCAATCGCAGGCCCTACCTTATGGGCCACCAAATTCAGCGGAAAATTAAACGGTGTTATCGCTCCAATGACACCTATTGGTTTTCGGACCGTGTAGCCGATTCTACCAACACCGCCTGGTGAAGCATCAAATGGGATCGTTTCCCCGTGAATCCGCTTTGCTTCCTCGGCAGCGAATTTATAGGTTTCAATCGTTCGGGAAACCTCTGCTTTCGCAAACGTTAACGGTTTCGCACACTCTAATGCTAGAATTCTCGCAGCCTCATCTGCTCTTTCCGTTAATAAAGCTACGACTCTTTCTAAAATGGCTGCACGCTCAAACGCAGGCATACCGGCAATCTTTGGATAAGCCTTGTCCGCAACCGAGATGGCTTCTTTTACTAGTTTCTCATCAGCCATGGCTATTTCAGCAATTTTTTCTCCGGAATACGGTGACAATAAATCTGTATATCTATCAGCCTCAACCTTTTTTCCATCGATGAATAGATATTTTTTCAATCGTAATGTGTCTTGTACGTTATTTATCATTTTCCTAATGCCTCCAGTACCATATCGTGGAATTGAACAATCGCCTTTTCTGATTGAGAATACACCCCTTTATTGAAGGCACGTGAGCGGAAGCCTACCTGCTCCAATTCCACCAGCTCCACATCCTCCTGGCGAACCTGTTCCGCAAATGCCACTAAATCCTTTTCTTCCTGTGTTAAGTTTTCATCTCTGAAATAATAAGTATAAACTCCTAAGGTTGTTTCATGATCAATTGGAATCATTTGAATGGTTGCGATATTCCCTGGTCCAGGATAAATAGTCATCATTAAATTCGGCCATAACCAGAAGAACTCCCCGCCCTGCATTTCAGCTTCATTCAAATCAGTGGTTCCCATTTGTTTATCAGGCTTCACAACCGTTCCTTGTACAGAATAATTTTCACAGGTAATAATTTGATAGTTTTTCATATCAAGAGTTGAAACAAATGATGGGTGTGCCACATAACAATGGTCGCATTCTAAATAGTTATCAATAAAGGCCTTCCAGTTTGCCTTAATAATCCTTGTTTTAGAATTAATTCGTTTTAATTCACCTAAAAATGGATATTTATCGAGTCTGCTAGCGAAATCGCCATAGGATTCATTCAGCGGTTTAGCATCATCGTCCAGGTTAACAAAAATAAAGGATTGCATGACTTCCATCCTTACCCCTCTTAAACAGCGATCACTAATACATGAGGCATCCTCACCACTGAAGTTAGGGGCTTTGTTTAGCTGACCGTCTAAGTGGAAGGTCCAGCCATGGTATCCGCATTGAAGAATTTTCTTTTGCCCTGATTCCTTTTTTTCCAGCTTCGTCGCTCGGTGCGGACAGACATTATAGAAGGCACGGATTTCTCCATCCATTCCACGGGTAACGATAATCGGTTCACCTGCTACTTCCGTTGTGAAGAATTGTCCTTCCTTTTCTACCTGGCTTACATGCCCAACCAGCTGCCATGATTTTGAAAAAATTAATTCCTGCTCTAATTCAAATACCTTTGGATCTGTGTAAAGATCATATGTCATCGTTCTTTCAAATGTTTTACTCGCTTTATTTTGAACTGGATTGTAAGTCATGGTTTTTCCTCCTTATATTGGGTTCATTTATTTTTTTGGCTTTTTTAAAATGGTTGTTGATTTCCGTTCAAGAAACTTCGCGCACCTTAGGGCGACCGCCGAGCCTCCTCGACACTTCGTGTCTCCGGGGTCTCGACTGTCTCGCTTCTCCCGCAGGACATTGAATTGCTTCCCTGAATCCGCCCACGCACGAGAAAATTCGATAGAATTTTCGAGGAGTCTTCGTGCCTTCCACTTCAATCAACAAGCGAACAAAAAACAAACTTGTTCTAAAATCAATACTCAAATAAAACGGTTTCATTAATCACATTTGTCTGCTACATTATTCTTATTACCACCATCTTTATGTTGTAAATTATGTTCTTGTCTTTTATTAATGCAAGTAGCGTGCCAATTAGTAAAATCCTTATAAAATAGCTAAAAACCCTAGTAAATAGGCGTATTCTATTTTTAATTTTCATATTATTATAAATTTACAGAGTTTTATTCGAGTTGATTGTAACTCAAACTGAGTCCAATTCAACTCACCTAATTCACTCTAGAAATGATAAACAGGAGGCACAGGCATGAGTCAGTACACAAATATACCAATGGACATCGAAATAAATGGACATGTGCTAAAAGATATCTTGGATTACTCGTCTGATGAAATATTCGTTCTCGATGGAGAAAAGCGGATTGTTTATGTGAATCGTGTATGTGAGAAGCACTACGGTTTAAAGCCCCAGGAGGTTATCGGGAAGTATAATACAGAATTATTGGATAGGGGGCTTTGGAAGCCCTCCATTGTTCCATTAGTGTTTCAAGAGAAGAAGCCAGTGACGATGCGGCAGAAAACCTATATTGGAGCTGAACTCCTAACAACCGCTGTACCAATACTGAATGATGAAAATGAAATTGAGCTGATTGTGACGACCTCACAGGAGCTGCAAACGTTTATGAGTATGAAGAATGATAAAGAAAAGCCAGCAGCAGCGGAGGATTTTCCAACCATTATTACCAACTCAGCTAAGATGAAAGAGCTTTTAAAGGTCTGCGAGAAAATTGCTAGGTTTGATTCTACCGTACTAATTCAAGGTGAATCTGGTACTGGAAAAAGCGTTCTGGCTGGCTATATTCACGAGATTAGTAACCGTAAAGAGAAAACGTTCTTAAAAATAAATTGTGCCGCACTTCCGGAGGAGCTCCTCGAATCAGAGCTTTTCGGTTATGTAGAGGGTTCTTTTACAGGTGCAAAAAAGAAGGGAAAAATCGGTTTGATTGAAGCAGCGAATCATGGAACACTTTTTCTTGATGAAATTGGCGAAATGCCGCTATCCTTACAAGCAAAGCTGCTGCAGGTCATACAGGACAAGCAGTTTATTCCCATCGGCGGACACCAAACCAAAACAGTTGATATCCGTATTATTGCTGCAACGAACCGTGATTTGGAGGATATGGTGAGGCAGGGACAATTTAGAGAGGACTTATTTTATCGCTTGAATATTATTGATTTACACATCCCTTCCCTTCGCGAACGCAAGGAAGACATTATTCCGTTAGCCTATAACTTTCTCCATAAAATTAATAAGAAATATAATATGAATAAGTTGATTTCACAGGAATGCCTTGACCTTTTTAACCAATATTCGTGGCCGGGCAACATTCGTCAGCTGGAAAATCTCATGGAAAGGCTGATTGTCACAAGTGACTCTATCATACAAATACAAGATTTGCCTGAAATGATCGTTGAAAAAGTAAAATCCCAAATTCGTACAGAATTACCGCTCCATCTTGACGACGCACTCGATGAAGTAAAACGTTCCTTTGTAAGAAAATCCTACTCACTACACCAAAGCACAAGAAAAGTCGCCAAGGATTTAAACATAAGCCAAACAAGGGCTGTAAAACTGATAAACGAGTATTGTAAGGATTTAATGAACGAATAACAGCCTAGGCTGTCCTAAAAGCAAAGATATCAGGCCCCCTAGCCTCTAATATCACTTTGCTTACATTCACACACTACTGGACAGCCTCTCTTCATTAAGCGGCGCTTACGCAGTTCACATTTTCTCAAACTCTAATCCCTTATTCTTTAGTACCTCTTGTATGACCCGTAAGGAGGATAATGCACGAGGATAACCTACGTAGGCGGTGCATTGAATAATGATTTCTACGATTTCATTTGGTGTTAATCCGACGTGTAATGCCGTATAAGTATGGGCATGCAGTTGTTCATAGGAGCCTTGTGTGATAAGCGAGGTTAACGTCACAATGGCTCTCTCCTTTTTTTCGAGACCTGGACGTGCATAAATATCAGAATATCCTGAAACAACTAAATCGGCCATATCAGGATGAAGCTGCTGAAGCTGTTCAATGATGTCTGAGCCGCTTGGCCCCATCATTTCCAACATCGTTTCACGCCCGCGATCATAACGCTCATTCTTCTTTTTATCAGTCATTCAAACACTCCTGTCTTTAGCCGCGCTTCATTGTCGGGGGTATTTCATCTGGGTCAACCATGACTTCCACAACAGTTGGTCCATCATTGCCGAGAGCGAAATCCATTGCAGAATGAATGTCTTCAATTGTATAACAACGGAATCCATTTGCCCCAAGAGATTGTCCAAATAGTGCTCCATTCACGGGAACTTCATAAGCGGTCCCCACTTCTTTCCCTAAATGCGCGGACATTCCTTTATTTACCATATCCAATCTTCCGTTATTTAACACAACAAAGATTACAGGTAAATGATAATTGACAGCTGTAGATATTTCGGTGCCGTGCATGAGCAGACAACCATCCCCTGTTAAACACACAATAGGAAGGTCTGGACGAGCTGCCTTGGCTCCAATTGCATACCCAATTCCATGTCCCATTGCACCAAAATAACTATCAAAAATAAAACCCCCAGGCTGATAGATTTCCAGGTCACGGATTGCAAAAAACGTATGACTGCCGCAATCACTGATAACCAATGATTCTTTTGGAATTCTTTCTTGAATCGTTTTAATCGTCAGTCCTGCTGATAGAGCAGGTTTTTCGTAGTAGTGATTACGATTAGGCTGCAGCTTCTTGATAGGTGAAGCTTTCTTCATAAACCGTCCAGCTGTTAATTCTACTATTTTTTTAGTATTTGTTCTTAAATCTCCTAATACAGGGATGGTCGGAACTGGAATCGATTTCCCAATAAAGGTTATATCCAAGTCAAAATGGATGATTTTTTCCGGATACATATCGTCGGTCATCCCCGCAAGGCTCATGTCGGATAACCGCGTTCCCATGACAACCATAACATCCACACCCTGCTTCAAATAGAGATCAGCCTCATCTGTTCCCCCTAGACCGAAACCTCCCAGAGACAATGGATGCGTCGTCCTAAATGTGCCTTTTCCACTCGGAGTCGTCATAGCAGGGATATTCCAATGCTCCGCAAACTTCTGTACTTCTTCATAAGCACGGGAGGAGTGAACACCTTTTCCAAGAAACAACACAGGGCTTTTTGCTTGATCTAAAGCTTTTATCACTTCATCTAAATTAGAGGCAATCATCGGCTGTACATGATAAGGGTGGGGAATATCAAAATGCTCTATTTCTTCCATCAGTACATCTGACGGGATATGTAAATGTACCGGCCCCTTTATTCCTGTAAAAGCTTGTTCAATTGCATGACGCAGAAATAGTGGAAACAAATCGCCGCGTTCCACCGAGCGGCTGAATTTCGTTATAGGCTCAAATAAACGAACAATATTCGTTCCAAAGCTTGAAGCATCCTGCCCAAGTGCTTTTCCTGTGTCACGGACAGATGGATGGCCTGTAATAAATAATACCGGTGCATGCGAAGCCTTTGCCTGAGCAGCAGAGGTAATCATATTTGTCCCACCTGGTCCGGATGTTCCAAGTGCCACTCCTAACGTATGGGAAGCAAGGGCAAAGCCGGTTGCTTCAAAACCGGCTCCTCCTTCAAATTTACTTAATACATACTGAATTCCTTGCCGATCCATCTCTGCAATCAAAGGAGTAACAGCTTTTCCAGGAACCCCGAATACATGGGATACCCCTAATCTTTTCAAGTGTGTAGAAAGCAAGGATGCCACTGTCGCAGCCTTTGTTTTCTCCTTGTGTAATCCGTCCAAATGATACGTCATCTTAGAGGTCATCCCCATTACTCTACCTGCCTTTTGTTTAATTAGATTATCTTTGCTTTAATCCTTTGTAAAAATTCACGTTCAAATTTCTCGGCAGAAAGGGGTTTACTAAATAAATATCCCTGGACTTCGTCACAATTTTTTTCAACTAAAAATTCGAGCTGTTCCTTTGATTCTACCCCTTCAGCAATAACTCCGATCCCTAAATTCCGCGCCATCACAATAATGGTTTCTACGATGCTGGCATCACTCGAGCTTATTGTTATATCCTGAACAAATGAACGGTCGATTTTTAAACGATGAATGGAAAAACGTTTTAAATAGCTCAATGAGCTGTATCCCGTACCAAAATCATCGATTGAAATTTGCACACCCAAATCACATAACTCTTTTAAAACTTGAATAGAGTGATTCACGTCCATCATCATGCTCTCAGTAATTTCTATATCAAGATATTTCGGTTCAAGTCCCGTTTCCTTTAAAATTTGTCTAATATCATCTACTATTCGACCTTGAGCAAACTGCTTGCCTGATAAATTAACGGAGACCTTTACAGGTGGATACCCAGCATCCTGCCAACGTTTATTCTGATAACAGGCCTCCCTGATAACCCATTCTCCTAAAGGGATGATGATGCCTGTTTCTTCGCTTATGGGAATAAATTCATCTGGCGATACGATACCAAGCTGTGGATGCTGCCACCTTACTAATGCCTCCATCCCGAGGAGCTGTCCTGTCTTCGCATCTACTTGAGGCTGATAGGCCAAAAACAATTCTTTATTCTCAACCGCTTTCCGCAAAGCATTTTCCATGAACAGCCTCTTATGAGAATTTGCATACATTGTTGGTGTATAAATTTGATAATTGTTTCCACCATTTGCCTTTGCTTGATACATTGCACTATCTGCACAAATCAGTAAGCTTTCAAGATGTTTACCATTATCCGGGTAAACAGCGACTCCTAGACTTGCTGATATGTGTAAATCAAACCCGCTTACCATAAATGGTCTTTCAAAGTTCGATAAGATAGCCTGTGCGTCGGTCTGTATCGATTCATATGTGTCCCGTCCAGGCAAAATAAAAATAAACTCATCTCCACCCATACGGGCAACAAAATCACAATCGGATCCTACACATTCCTTTAAACGATCTGATACCTGCTGTAAGAGGTGGTCCCCCTCACTATGTCCGAAGGTATCATTTACATGTTTAAAACGGTCAAGATCTATAAATACAATCGCTAATTTTTTACGGGAATCCGCTGCATTTTCAATCTCATTTGTCATTCTCTTTTTAAATAATCGACGGTTCGCCAAACCGGTTAATTCGTCATGATTAGCCAAATAACGAATTTTTTGTTCTGATTCAAATCGATCTGTAATATCGCGAAACTGCCCTAAAGCACCGATCAATATCCCCTTTTGATCATAGATAGGCAAAGCATCAAAAAGGCAGACAATAGTATTACCTGATTCTGCATCCATAAAGCTTAACTGGATATCTTCAAATTTCTTTTCTTCTTTTAACACTTGATCGATGAAGCTGTTAATACTAGTTAGACAGCTTACTGACTTCCCAATAACAGACTCTTTGCCGTTTTTTAGGATTTTTTCTGCGTATAGATTAAATTCAAGGATGATGCCGTTTCTATCTGTTGCGACAATTCCATTACGGGTTGTATTAATAAGAATGTGATTGAGTACATTTAATCTGCTATTCTGTTTTCGCAGCTGTAATTCACGTTCAATCGAATCTACCATCGTAATGAGCATGGCTAAGAAAAAAGGATGTTCATACTCGATAGAAGTCATGATTGAAATGGTACCGAGGAGTTTATCCTGCTCTTGATAAGAAAATGGTACAGAATAGCATACTGCCTGATGAAAATAGTGATGATAATGTTCATCGCCGATTAATTCAAAGGGCATTCGATATTTTAACGCCAGATTAACGACATTTGTTCCCGACATTTCCTCCATAAATTGTATTCCAACTCGAAAGCCGGCTTTATCCATAACATTCCTTATTAATTGGTCCCCTGCTATTTGCAAAATGACGCCTTCCTCATTGCTGACAGAGATTAATAAAGGAATTCCCTTATCCTTGATAGAGTTTAGAAACCGATCCATAAAAAAGCCTGCTACTGATAAAATTTCCTCATAGCTCTTCAGCTTTTCCTTAATCTCATTTTCAGGAATACATTTGGACTGAGGAATCACTGTTGGGTCAAGGCCGGACTGCTTACAGAACTGTTTAGATGCATGAACAATTGATGTTTTATCCACAATTTGAAGCATTCTATCCATCCTTCTCTACTAAATTACCAAAAAGATTATCATACATTTCGTTAAAATACGACATTTTTCGCCAGTCATCCATACTATTATTTTACAATAACAGATTCCATGAACATACAGGAAAAAACAGGGACGTATAATATGATGAAGTATATCATTAATACAAGGAAATAGACTATCTTCCTTAAAAGATAGTCTAATCATTAAATAGAAGTAAATGAACTGCAAATAGACCTTAACGTATGAAGCCTGGCAGTGAAAATGAACAACTCATTGGAATTTTGATCAATATAATCTCCGATAATGTGGATTGCTTTTCTAAAGCGATTGACTAATAGACCAGTGTACTTTTGATCGTACATGAACTTATTTATTCTAGTAAGTTCGTCTGCAATGATTGTCAAATGAAATTCGTCAACAAGCAACTTCAACCGGTACAATTTATCCGGATCTGAAAGATAGCTGTTGTTTTGCTGATAACTTCTCTGGACAAATTGGATAAACCCTCTAATATTTTCCGCCAACAGGTTTGCCTTTTCTCGGTCGAAATCCACTTTCCACCACCTCATTAGAATTGTATGACTGACAACATGAAAAATGCATAGTGGGCGAACGAGTGACAGACTATATAAAAATACCAAACACCTTTTTTGGCAGCACCTATGATTCATTTTCCAAAAACTTGGTACAATAACAGTAAATGGTTGTAAAAGGATGATCGCTATAATGAACTTACCTACTAAATTTGATTTTCACACACATCATGAAAGGTGCGGGCATGCACAAGGGACCATTCGGGATTATATTGAGGCTGCTATCGATTGCGGACTTTCCATGATTGGTATTGCTGATCATTCCCCCTATTTTGGCCGTGAGGAAGATCACCCATACCCACATATCACAATGGCAAAAAGTGAATTTCCTCATTACATAGCAGAAGTACGGCAGCTAAAAAAGGAGTATGAGGGCAAAATTGATGTCTTGCTGGGAATTGAAGCTGATTTTTTCCCAGAAAGCGTCAATCACTATCGCCGCTGCTTTGAACCCTATCCTTTTGATTATATTATAGGATCTGTCCATTACGTGGATGGGGAAAGCATTTTTCATAAAACCCGTTGGGAGGGGCTTTCAGAAGCTCAAAGGGTAAAAACAAAGGAAGCCTACTATGAGCTGATTGAAAGCTCTGCGAGGAGTGGGATGTATGATATTCTTGGTCATATTGATGCGATGAAGAGTTTTTATCCTGCCTTCTCCTCCATCCAAACAGCTGCCGTTGAAAAAACCTTGAAGATAATTGCAGAGCAGGATGTTGCCATTGAAGTCAATACCTCGGGTAAAACGAAGGATGTGGGCGGCTGGTATCCTTCCGATGATATTCTTGAATTGGCCCATCATTACGAAGTAAAAGTAACGTTCGGTTCAGATGCCCATACTCCAGAAAGAGTCGGCGATGACTTCGAACTGGTTAGAAAAAAACTAAAAGAAATCGGCTATAAAGAATGGTCTTATTTTAAAGAACGGAAAAGATTTTCTGTTTCATTATAAAGTGTAATGATTCTTTATATGAAGCTATATTAAAAAAGACGATAGCATGTACCCTATCACCAAAAAACTTTATGGCGTTTGGAAAACAAGCGATTCCTATTATATATAACGTTTGTTTAGGTGGACGATTGGTATTTCTATTTCTTCGGACCTATTATTGGTTTTTCGGCTCTTCCATGTCCGAAGTTTGTTCGGCTTCAGACTCGATCCTGCTTTTTCCGCCTTCCCTTGTCCGAAGTTTGCCCGGCTTCAGACTCATTTTTGCTTTTTCCGCCTTTCCTTGTCCGAAGTTTGCCCGGCTTCAGACTCATTTTTGCTTTTTTCGCCTTTCCTTGTTCGAAGTTTAATTGGCTTCGGACTCCGTCTTGCTTTTTGAAGTCATATCTTTACAAAATCATGCTTATACATAAATAATTAATATTATACTCAAAGGGGGGCTCATGGATGTCATCAGTTGCAGAAAAGTTTCTCGGCTTACCTACAACAGGAATTTCGGATGCGTTAAAGGGTTATAACCATATGAACACGGCCATAAAACCATTAAAGGATTCATTCAAAATTGCCGGAAGAGCTTTTACGGTTTCCATTCCAGCTGGAGATAATACAGGCATATTAAGGGGAATACGAGATGCGAAGCCCGGTGATGTGCTGGTAGTGGATGGAAAAGGATATACGGAGCGCGCGGTTGCAGGTGATTTTGTTATTAGTCTGGCCCAAAACATGGGGCTTCAGGGAATCGTCATAGATGGTGCTATTCGTGATATCCAAGGGATAAGGGATCTTGATTTCCCTGTGTTTTGCCGTGCCTCAACCATTGCAGCAAGTGCAAAGGCGGCACCAGGGGAGCTGCAAATCCCAATTTCCTGCGGTGGAGTAAGCGTTAGCCCGGGCGATATCATTGTCGGAGATGCGGATGGAGTAATCGTGGTTCCTTCAGGGAAAGAAGAGGAAATTCTTGCAGCAACGATTGAAAAATTAAAGAAGGATCAGCAGCGGCAGGAACAATATACCGGAAGCAAAGAAAAAGCACTGCACTATTTACTCTCCGTTCTTGGAGACAAATAAGCACTCTTGAACTGAGCAGGTACCAAACGTAAATCCTTTTTTCTAGGCACGAACCTATACATAGTCTTTTATCCCACATAAAATACATTAGTCTGTGCCTGTGGAGGATTTACAAATGCCTGAAAATAAAAATAATACAAATGATCATTACGATTGTGAGCCCAAAAAACACCAGCTGCATCATAGCAGTATGGTGACTAAGTTTCCAGTTGTCTTAGCAGAAGTAGACCTACAGAAATGTTTATTTCATGTGACAGAGTTTACTGAGGATGTATTAGAAATCAAGGATGTAAAGAAAAGATTGGTGATTACGCAATGCCGCTTGTTACTGCCTACAAAAGAATTATTTATAAAAGGGTATATTCGTAAAAACATTCGATACGCAGCCCCAGCCCTTTTTGTAGAGCAATCGGATTGTTCCCCGGAGCAGATACTGGATCCAGCGTTATCTGATTACCTGACACAAACCTCTATTCAATCCGATATTCGATCGCATACCGAGAAAATCCCTTTTGAATTGCGGACAGAAATAAAAGAATTTAGTTCAATGCCTGAGCTGCCAAAAAGTAGCAGCCATAACGAATTTGATTTTTTTATTTCACAGTCACTACCTTCGGGTTTTCCAGAAAAGGATCAGATGCTTTCTAGTGATTTAACCCAATTTCATCAGGAAAGCAAACAATACTATAATGAACTACCGTATTGTGAATTAATTTCACATACTATCATTGAATGGAATGAAGCGTTGACTAGGTATCCTATCGCTCGAAGACGAACCTATGGAATTTTCGGTTCATCCGGTGAACTTCTACAGGAGGATGTACCTTTTCGATCCACTGATGATAAAATCGTAATTGACTTTAAGCTGAAGATTCTCCAGAATCAACAGATATTTATATCATCAGCTGGCATCTAAACATGACTGTAAGTAATCGCATGGCATGCTGTATACGACCTTTCATTTTTAATCAACACTCACCCAATCTATGTACAAATTTTCATAGACTAACTCTAAAAAAAGATGCTAAAAAATTATATATTTTATATACACATTCACCCTTCTTTGCATACGCTATATTGGGTATTAGTCAATAACAAAACCAGCATTGAACCGCATTTTATATGCGGTTTTTTTTTTGCATGGGTCTTCCTAAAAAGTACTAGAACTCACTATTTGTCTAGTTGACTGCCATGGTGCATAGTGAATGGGTTATTGCATACCATTCTATGTCGCCCAAGTGTTTGTGACGTTCTTATCATTTTTATGTTAAAATATTATTAAATAACTGAATGTAATAAGAGGATATGATGTATGAGACTCCATGGACGAGTATTTTTTATTAGTATTTTTATTCTTTTTGAATGTTTCCAGGTGCTGTTATTTGGAGATTTATCAATTTGGAAGAGTATGATTGATCTAATCATTGGAATATTGATTGCCTGGTTCATTGGCAATCAATATGATAAATTAAAATTCTATATTGATAGAATGAATGAAACAGAAAAGAGCTATCAGCAATTAATTGAAACGATACCGGACTCAATCCTTATCCATCATCAAAATATGATTCTTTATGTAAATGAGGCTGGAAAAGATTTATTGGGAGCTGATCACAAGGATCAGATCGTCGGTAAATCCATCTATCACTTTATCACTCCTCATTATCAAGAACTTGCGAAGAAACGGATGGATCTACTCCAGCTAGAGAAAAAACCAACGAATAATGTGGAGCAAAAACTAGTACGACTGGATAACAAAACGATTTTCGTTGAAATCTCCAGCAGGTTAATCAGCCATAATGGGAAAAAGGCCATCTTATCTGTGTGTAAAGATATTACGGATAAAAAAGAAGAAACTGAGGGTCTTCTGCAGAAATCAGAAAAGCTGGCCTTAGTCGGACAAATGGCTGCTGGGATTGCACATGAAATACGGAATCCTCTCACTTCCATCAAAGGGTTTGTCCAGCTGTTCAAATCAAAATATACAGAGGATCAAGAATATTTTGACCTTGTCCTATCAGAATTGGACCGGATTAATCTCATTATCGGTGAATTCCTAGTTTTAGCAAAACCAACCGCCATAGTGTTTCAGGACAGAGAGATTCAGCATTTAATAAAGGATGTCGTGACGCTTGTAAACACACAGGCTATTATGAATAATATACAAATCTTTGTTGAATTTGAAGCAGATATCCCGACGATTGTTTGTGAAGAAAATCAATTAAAACAGGTATTTATTAATATTTTGAAAAACTCTATTGAAGCCATGCCAAATGGTGGAAATATAGATGTGAAAGTGAAGAAACTAGAAAAGGACAAGGTTTCGATTCGTTTTATTGATCAAGGCATTGGCATTCAAGAGGACCGCATTCCCACTTTAGGAGAACCCTTCTATACCACAAAGGAAAAAGGAACGGGTTTAGGATTAATGACCAGCTATAAAATCATTGAAAATCATGATGGCGAACTACTAATCACAAGCAAACTGCATAAAGGAACGACCGTTGAAGTCATTTTACCCACTGTTCCAAAAAACCACCTAGTGTAAGCCTAAACTATGAGAACCGCTGCTTGTTCTATGGGAAAAAGCAGCGGTTCAAAAAAATGTGGGCGGTTCTGTTGCTTCCATGAAGCAACAGAACCGCCCACATTTACTTTTTTATGAAAAACTTGGCTTAACTGCGTTTTTTCTGTCTAGTTCGAAATATAGGTTTTTATATTCTTTAATTGATAGTTCGCCATATATATAACTTCTTTGAACAAAATCTAGTAGTTCATTGACATGTGATGGGTTACGATTTCTTTCTGATTTAAAACGGTTAATTAATCCTTCTAGTAACATAGTAATCCCACTCTTTCATTGGCATTTTTTTACTTACGATTATTGACAAGATTATTATAGCATGTGATTTAGATTACACTTATTTTAAAAAAATTCAAACTACCGACATTTTTCTACAAAAATTTTACGGTGTCAGGCACCACAAATGGACAGTTCACGTACTTTGTCCTTTTGTGGTGCCTGACATCTTATTTTGTCGCTAATGTGGTGGTCCCCTGCTCCAGCAGTATTTTATTACGGCCAAAAAGAATCGTGAGGATGAGCATTAGTAATCCGGTTCCGGTGAGGAGCCATTCGATTGGGAATATGTCAGCAAGCGGGCCGAAGATCAGCATACCAATAGGCATCATGGATGTGGATATCATGCCAAAGACACCAAAGATCCTTCCCAGATAATTCTCATCTACCTTTTCCTGTAATAAGACATTTGTCGGTGTATTAAAAATAGGCATTGCAATACCGGTAACAGCCATAAATACAAGATAAATCCAAAAATTAGGGACGATGCCCAGTGCGAAAGTACAAGCCCCCATAATCAAACTAGCAAAGGTCATCGTATGTATTTTATTTTGGAAGCCTCCCCAGGCTGCGATAATCCCCCCGCCTGCCATCATCCCAACAGAAAAGGCAATTTCGATAGCGGTTAACTTCCAAATTTCATCCCCGAACGTGCGGGTCACCTGCAGCGGCGTTAAAAAAGCAGCCGGCGCCATTAAGACAAAGAAAATAGCGAAAAACAGAAAGAACACCTTTAAAAAATCATTTCGCTTAATAAAAGAGATCCCTTCCTTTAAGTCAGAAAAATAACTGGTTGATTGTTTTTCCCTTGCTTTTTGATGTAATGGAATATGGAAGAAAATTAACAACGTCAAAATCGCAATAGCCGCTGTCACGACATCAATAAAGAAAATGATTTCAAGCGTTGTGACAGATAATAAAGCTGCGCTGACAATGGGTGAAACAAACATAATAATTGCTTGGATGCTCCCATTGGTTCCGTTCACCTGTGTCAGCTTCTCCTTCGGTACAATTTGAGGTAGAATCGCACCAACTGCCGGTGTTTGAATCCCGGTACCTAACGCACGAATAGCTGAGATGACAAATAATAGCCAGGTCGCATCATACCCCATTAAAAAGACAACAGCCAAAATCAATGTAGCACATGCAATCATTCCATCTGACATCATAATCAGAAGCTTTCGGTTATAACGGTCAGCCCATACCCCCGCTATCGGAGACAAAATAAAAGTGGGAATGAACCCGCATATAATATACACAGTCATCATGACACCGGAGTCCATCGATAAGGTTATATACCAAAAAATAGCATATTGAACTAACGAGGAGCCAAAGAGTGAAATCGTCTGGCTGCTTAAAAAAAGAATAATATTCTTTTTCCATTGATCCGTCGCCTCAAAATTTGTTGCGTTCATCTTGTTCACTACCTTCTAATTTAAAGTTTGTATTCGAAAATATGTAATAGAGATGTATTAAGTAGTAGAAGTAACATATATCAGATTTTAAACTAATGTACTTCATGATAAATGTCAATTCAGAAGGCATGCTTCTGCATTTGTCATCCAACTTTTAATTTCCTATCAACATAAAAAAAACCTCCAACAAATTTGGAGGATTTTTTTTGGCGGCTTTGTCTATTACTCCGCTTTCTTCGATAAGCAATAATCACATTCCATTAAATGGGACTCAACCTTCTCGTCAATCGTTTGACCGCAATCCACACATACCTTTTTCGGTAATTCCTTCACCTGATCAACTGTACTACGCATTTTATACCCTCTCCTTTTTATAATACAGATTCATTCGAACTTTATTGTTATAGTACAGTATATGTTGATTATCACAAATGATGATTATTTTTTTATCCCAAATCCACTATCCCTGATTTTAAATGTTTTTTCGTTTTCTAGTTTGTCTCTGGGCGTTTACCCAAACATGGTTATTTGCCCAGCATAGAATACACTATTCTGTTCCCAGTAGGAGGCAATAAAATGTCAAATAATAATAAACACAATCATAAGGATGATTTTGAGCAAAAGCATTACCGCCCACAAATAAGCATTGGCAAGGTACTAACAAAGATGCCTGTCGTCTTAGCTGAGCCTAGTTTACAGGTTCATACGATCCACAGAACTCGTTTTCCTGAAGATGTTCTCGAAATTAAAGATGTTAAAAAGCAGCTGGTTCTTACACAATGCAGACTGCTACTGCCAACGAATAAATTATTTATTAAAGGGTATGTTCGTAAAAACATTCAGTATGCAGCTGTAACAGAGCAATCAGCAGCTTCAACAGCAGTTTCAAGTAATATACAATCCCATACTGAGCATATTCCGTTTAATCTCATTACAGAAATTAAAGATTACATTGTAAAGCCAGAAATGCCGAAAACGAATAACCGTCATGAGTTTGATTTTTACGTGACGAGACCTTTACCAGTTGGATACCCTGAAAAGGATGAACTGCTATCAAGTGACCTTTCCCAATTCCATCAGGCAAGTTCAGAGTATTATAACGAACTTCCCTATTGCGAATTGGTTTCCAGTAAAATCATTGAATGGGTGGAGGCAGTGGATAGATGTCTGCTTGAATCTACTGGACTCATGAATGAAGGCACGTTTACAGAAACGGAAGATAAATTAGTTATTGATTTCAGCATAAAAATTCTCCAAAATCAGCATGTATATGTATCATCTACAACCAATGACGATGACTGTGATTGTGAATAACTGTTAAAGAGACATTTTACAAAATCATAGTATTGCCAGCATCAAGCTACACTTCCTCATTGTTTTATGAAAAAGTTCCTGCAAATTATCATCATCATTTATTGATCCCATTCTGAAACTGTTGAAATATGCATGTGAGGGATGGTACTTTTACCATCTTCCTCACAATGCCATTATTTTCTTAAATAATGGCCTTACTTCCCATTGTATATTTGAATTTTGATGAACTCTTATACATATGAAGAAAGTGGCTGCTCACATGTGAACAGCCACTTTCTTCATAATACTATTAAGTATCATTCTATCTGATACGTCCTGTTATCCCGTCGTTCCCAATAATGGTTTCCCCGACTCTTGGTTTACTCGCCAGCTTTGCATTCTTTGTTTCCTTTTCAATCCCAAGGTCCGTACGGCTTTTAGCCATTGAGGGCTGATCTACCACATCTGTTACTTTTTCATCATTCGGCATTTTAATTCTCCCTTTTCATTTTGACAAAATTGAAAAGCAGCTGCCTGTTTCAGCAACGCTTACTAATATTATTGCTGCATTGGACTGAGCGCATCCATATGGCTGGCAATCATCGCAATAATCGTACTAGCTTCTTCCCTGCTGAAAATAAAATTTGTTTCATCTTTTAGCAAATCATCATCCTCTGTCCAGATCCGATTGACACGTCTTAACACACCATCACCAGTTTCCTGCACAATGCCAAACTGGTACGTGACCTCCACTTCATTTTCCAGATAATAGGCTGTCACTTCGGGTGTTTCCCATTCGACATCAACCTGTTCTAAGAGAATGTTTGCATCGTCCCCATCATCATCAATACTTTCTAACTCATCATCATCGGCTACATAATAACCGGTATCCTCGTCAAACAGTTCATCTGATGCTGCCGCATCCTCATCCATATAGATGTGGAAGCTTTCATGTACTGCATCAACAATATCCTCAATGTCAGCTAACACGACCTTGCTTTCATATCCTAAATCTGGATCAAAGGATTCAATATAAAATTCTTCATTTCGCGGATCAAAATAAATCGTACAAAAATAATCCCTATCCTCATCGCCATTTTCAACGAAAAAATCAATTCTCGGATGCTTTGACCCACGTTCGACAGACATCCCGCCATTTTCATCATACTTACTACAAATCGAATCCAGGCTATCCTGCAGCTCACCACAGACCCGGTCAAACCATTCTAAATCCATACACACTCTCCCCTTTCAATACCAACAACAATAGTATGACCACCCAATAAAAATCCTTCCTTCATTTAGGTCGTTAATTATTGGAAGCAGGGGGACGGTTCTTATGCTTCTAAAATATTTTATACAAAACAAAAAACCCTTCATAAGAATGGGTTATCCTACAAAGAGTTCGTTCATATTAAGGAGTGTTGTTTTTATTCATTCCGCTTTGATAAGCAATGGTCACATTCCATTAAATAGGATTCAGCCTGTTCCTCAATAGCCTGACCACATTCTGCACATTCCTTTTGTGGTAATTGTTTAAAAAAGTCAACTGGGTTTTGTAGCATTAGAATCGCCTCCGTTTTATACTACAGTTCATTTTAATTAACTGTTGTTATAATACAGTATATGTAATTCTTCACAGACTATGTACGTTTTCTCATAAAAAAAGAAGCAGGAATTGATCCCGCTTCTTTTATTTCTTTATGATATGGAAGCAAGAGAACCGTCCCTCCGCTTCCTAGACTGTTCTGCCGCCAGCCCCTGGTGATTTGTCTGTATTTTCCTGTGTATTATAAGTGTCTTTATTTGAACCGTGGCCTTTTTCTCCACCGTACTCACTCTTATGTTGACTCTGTATCTTCCTAAATTTCTCAAAGTTATAATTAACCATTGTTATCCCTCTTTCCTTCTTTGGATATCGTACATTTATAAGATACACGACAGCATAAAACTTATTCGGGTTATGAAATAATGAAATTTCCTCTCATTTCTGCTCTTTTTTAGAGAAAAGTTTTTTCAAACTGAATTTTCTGCTATAGTAAAATGGACAAAGGAAGAAAGGAACTCACCAACATGAAATGTTTCTCTATAGATTTAGATGGTACATTATTAAATTCTAAGCATGAGGTTTCAAATGAAAATCTACAGGTCCTCCGCGATCTGCAGGAGCAGGGGCACAGTGTCATCATTAACACTGGTCGTGCCGTTGAAGATGTAGTGAAATTGGATGCTGTACAAAAGATTAAGCCGCCCATTATCAGCATAAACGGGACAATCATTTACTCTGAAACAAGTGATACGTTATTTGAAGCCTCTTTGCCAATTCCAGCTTATAAAGAGTTGTTTCCCATTTTACATCATTTAGGTTTATGGATAATGGTCTATACAAACCAAGGCGGATTTCCGTGCCGAAATCCGGACATCCAGGATAAACGCCCTGAAGAAATTGAACCGATTTTCCAGGATTATGATTACGATCAAATATTGGCAAAAGAAAACATCAAAATTTATAAAGTTATGGCTGTTTCTCGACACGATGAGCTTGAAAAAATTTCCCAGGCTAGAAAAGCCATCGAAGGGAAATTGGAGGTTTCTATGGCATCCTCCCACCCAAACAATATTGAGTTTACGTCTATTGAAGCAAACAAAGGAACGGCGCTCCTGCGCTTTCAGGAACTTACCAACAAGAAATTCGATGAAATCTATGCGTTCGGAGATGGCGGAAATGATGTCGAGCAATTTAAAGTTGCGACAGCCTCCGTTGCTATGGGTAACGCCCCATCCTCAGTACAGCAGCAGGCAGACATTGTCACCAAAACAAATGACGAGAACGGATTTGCCTATGCTGTGAAGCATTTATTGAACCTATAAAACAGAGGGACGGTTCTGTCGCTTCCAAAATGGAAGCAACAGAACCGTCCCTCTGCATCCTTTACAAAAAAAAGATGTGAGAAAATTTCTCACACCTCTTTCTTTACTTCTTTTTTCACTTCATCTATTTCATCTACAACTTCACTGGTTAATTCACGAGCTGATTTTTTAAATTCACCTAGTGTTTGGCCAACTGCACGGCCTAGTTCCGGAAGCTTCTTTGGTCCGAATATAATAAGAGCCAACACAATTATTAATATTAATCCAGGTACACCTATATTTGAGAACAAAATAGAAGACCTCCTTTATGAATAAAGTAATATTTATATTGCTATTATAAAACTTATTAAATTATTTTGTTATGAAATGAGGGAAACTTCATATAAACTTCACAAATCATATGGGTCCGTTCTATTATTGATGTGTTCTTCTCGCAAAATCGACAAATCTGAATTTGTCGGGTCTATGTCTGGATTCGGTGTATTGAAATAGACTTGCGTTATCAAGGTAGACATAATTCTTAATGATGACGACACAGTGAAACCCTTCTAAATCTAGTAAACGCTTATCCTCTTCTGTTGGCTCTTCGACAATAATTTCCTTTTTCGCAAAGCTAATCGTTAATCCAAGTTCCTTTTCAAGATACTCGTAGATAGAGTTTTCGCAGACCTCTCTTGTTAGCTCAGGGACAAATTTCTTATTCAGGTAATCCTTATCAAGAATGACCTTTTCCCCGCCCATTTCTCTTATCCGAAATACCTGCCAGACCTGGTCCTTACTTGATAGGTTCAGCTGCTTTTGAATATATGTTTCCGGCTTAACAAGCGACAATTCCTCCACAATCGTCCGAGGCTTTTCACCCATCTTATCTGCCAATTCCTTAAAGCTTACTAAGCCGGAAACTGGAAAATCAATCTTTGTGCTTTTGATGACAATCGAGCCTTTTCCGCGTACCTTTTGGATATAGCCATTTTGCGATAGCAAATTCAAGGCCTTGCGAATGGTTTCTCGCGAAGTATTGTAACGATCACTTAATTCATGCTCAGAAGGCAAAAGTGAGTTGGTTGCAATTTCTCCTTTATCGATTTGCTTGGCAATTTCGTTATGGATCATCAAATACTTGTTTGTCATTGTCAAAACCCCAGTTTACTTTTTTAGGTAATATACAACAGACTCGTACGGTCTTAATGTTAATTTTAACGGATTTTCAGACGTATCACTATAGTTGGATAAGAGAATTTTGCTGTTAAATTCCGTTAAATCCTTGTGTTCAGGGAGCTGAAATTCAACATCTTTTTCATAAAAATTATTCACAACCAATAGCTTTTCATCACCATCGTTCCGTATATAAGCAAAAATAGCATCATGATCGTCCAATATCAACTCAAAATTCCCCTCTGTAACAATATCGTACTCTTTTCGTAGAGAGATAAGCTTTTGATAATGATAAAAAATAGAATCCTTATCGGTCATCGCTTTTTCTGCATTAATTTCCTTATAATTTGCCGCTACATTGATCCATGGGGCTCCTGAAGTAAAGCCCGCATTCTCAGTATCATTCCACTGTACGGGAGTTCTCGAATTATCTCGTGATTTTTGCTTCAAAATATCTAGAATTTCCTGATTGGACATTCCTTTTCCCTGTAAAATCTGAAACATATTTAATGATTCCACATCGCGATAGTGATCGATGCTCTCAAAGTTCGGGTTCGTCATGCCAAACTCTTCGCCTTGATAAATGTAAGGAGTACCCTGCATCATATGAATGGTCGTCGCAAGCATTTTCGCAGATTCTCGGTGATAGTCTCCATCATTTCCAAATCGTGATACGACGCGAGGTTGATCATGGTTACACCAGAACAGGGCATTCCAGCCGCCGCCTTCGTTCATTTCAACCTGCCATTTAGAAAGAATTTGCTTTAATTGTAAAAAGTCAAATTCAGCTTTCGTCCACTTTTCACCATTTGGATAATCCACTTTTAAATGATGGAAGCTGAACGTCATATCAAGCTCTTGGCGGCTTGGATTCGTATAATTAACACAATTAGCAATGGAAGTTGATGACATTTCCCCCACAGTCATCATGTCGTACCTTGAAAACACCTCTTGGTTCATCTCATGTAAATACTCATGAATTTTTGGACCATCTGTGTAAAATTTGCGCCCGTCTCCAGGTGCGACTGAGCCGTCATCGTCAAGGAATCGCTGGTCCTTTGAAATCAGGTTAATCACATCCAAGCGGAAGCCGTCAACCCCCTTATCAAGCCAAAACTTCATCATATCGTAGACATCTTTACGAACCCGTTCATTTTCCCAATTTAGGTCTGCCTGTGTCACATCAAATAAGTGCAGGTAGTACTGACCTGTTTCTTCATCAAATTGCCATGCATTGCCGCCAAATTTCGAATCCCAATTTGTCGGCGGCTCATCGTTTTGTCCGTCCTTCCAAATATAATAATCTCGGTACGGACTGTCCTTAGAGGATCTGGATTCAATAAACCATTGATGCTCGGTGGAGGTATGATTCACAACAATATCCATAATGATTTTCATATTGCGCTGATGTGCCTCAGCTAAAAGAAGCTCAACGTCCTCCATTGTTCCATATGGTTCATGAATTTGAAAATAATCGCTGATATCATAGCCGTTATCACGCTGTGGCGATTCATAAATCGGCGTTAACCAAACGACATCAACACCAAGCTTTGCTAAATAATCCAGCTTCTCAATAATTCCTTTTATATCCCCGACACCATTACCTGTCGTATCATTAAAACTCTTTGGGTAAATTTGGTACACGACCGCTTTTTTCCACCAAGGCTGATTCATATTCAAACACCTGTCCTTTTATTAAATTCTTCCATGAACATCTAAATAGTAAAAGGAGAACAACTAATTGTTCCCCTTCTATTTGTTTTTATTTTCTTTTAAAAGAAACCTTACCCATGCCTGTTTTCGCAAATACAATCGTTAAGATGAACGGAATCACAATCGCTGCTACCATGGCAATCGCAAAAGTCAGCATATGCTGCGGCTGAATGGATAGAATTCCAGGAAGACCGCCGACACCAATGGAGTTTGCCATCACATTGCTTCCTACTGAGATCACGCCTGCCACTAGGGAACCAATCATGGCAGCTAAGAACGGGAAGCCGTATTTTAAGTTAATACCGAACATCGCCGGCTCTGTCACACCAAGATAACAAGAGATGGCAGCAGGAATCGATACTTGCTTTTCTTCTTCATTTTTACGATTAATGTAAATCATCGCTAGAACGGCTGAACCTTGAGCAATATTAGAAAGGGCAATCATTGGCCATAAGTTTGTTCCGCCAAGCTCACTCATTAGCTGTAGGTCAATCGCATTTGTCATATGATGTAAACCAGTGATAACAAGCGGCGCGTAAGCAAAGCCAAAGATTGCTGCAAATAACCATCCAAAAGCAGAAGTTAAACCAGAGTAAACCACATCAGAGATGAACGAGCCGATTTGCCAGCCAATTGGACCTAATACAGTATGGGCTATCAAAACCGTTGGAACTAATGCAAAGAATGGAACAACAATCATAGAAATCGCATTTGGAACAATCTTACGTAATTTCAACTCAAGATAAGATAATAATAGACCTGCTAGTATAGCTGGAATAACTTGTGCCTGATAACCAATCATATCAATTTTTGCAAAACCAAAATCCCAGAATGGAATTTCTGTCGCGCCGGCAACACCATAAGCATTAAGCAGCTGAGGTGAAACAAGCGTAATCCCTAGTACAATTCCAAGAATCGGAGTAGCACCCATTTTTCTTGCCACTGCCCATGTAATTCCAACAGGCAGGAAGTGGAAGATGGCTTCCCCAATCAGCCATAAAAATGCATGGGTTCCAGCCCAAAATTGAGAAATCTCGATTAAGGATTTCGTGCCGTCCTCGAACATTTTAATGTCCCCGATAATATTTCGGAATCCAAGAATTAGACCCCCAACAACGATAGCCGGAATTAACGGTGTAAAGATATCAGCAAGGTGTGCAATCATTCGCTGCAGAATGTTCATGTTTTGCTTCGCAGCTTCCTTTGCCTCATCCTTTGAGGTATCGCTTACACCAGCCATTTTAATAAATTCATTATAGAAAGAAGACACTTCATTCCCGATAATAACCTGGAATTGTCCAGCTTGGGTAAAGGTTCCTTTTACAAGCTTAATAGCTTCAATTTTATCCTTATCCGCTTTCTTCGGATCATTTAGAACAAAGCGCATTCTTGTTGCACAGTGTGTCACAACAGAAATATTTTCACTGCCGCCAACATGCTCAAGAAGTTCTTTTGCCGGTTGAGTATAGTTACTCATCATTTTTCCTCCTCTTCTATCGAAGAACATAATTAAAGTATTTGTAAAATAAATATGGAATATTAATCCGTTTCCACCCCTTCAACATGTATATACATGTTTTTCCTGGGAACGTTTTCATTGTAACTTGTATATACAAATCTGTCAATCTACTTTTTTAGGAAGCAGGGGGACGGTTCTCCTGCTTCCTATTCTTAACGAAACAAGAAAACTCTTGACAATTCAGTGACATTCCGAACATTTTTTATTTTCAAACGTATTAGCTATTGAAGATACACTTAACTAGAATCAAGTTTCCTATCTTAATAAAAGGGAGAAAATAATGATGAAAAGGCTGGGAGCATTATTATTGCTTATGTTAGTTTTACTTGTTGGATGTTCAGGAGGTTCTTATACGATTACAATTGGAGAAATTAATGCGTTCGAGAATAGGATAACGGGCGAATATAATCAGTTTTCGGGAGAATTTTTTAAGAATGTAACAGTGGGAGATTCCGAGGTTATAGAGGTTACCTTAACCGCCCATACAGAAGCTGGAGAGATTAAGGCGATTGTACTAGATTCCGATGGGAAAGAAGTCAGCACCCTGAACCCGGGTGATACAATACAGATTCAGGAAGCCGGTGAATATAAACTACAGGTAGAAGGTAAAAAGCATAAAGGCAGCGTTCTCCTTTCCTGGGAACCGCTATAAACCATTGGAAAGAGACTGAGTGCCTACTATCCACACTCAGACTCTTTCCTATTTCATTACCGTTCATTCGCTATCATTTTGGAAGCAGCAGAACCGTCCCTCTGCTTCATTGAAAGCAGCAGAACCGACTCTCTGCTTCATTGGAAGCAAAAGAACCGCCACTCTGCTACATTAGAAACAGAAGAACCACCCTTTCCTGCTATTTTTTGGCGACAACGATCAATGCTGGTGAGTTCGCTGAATAGTCTTGTCGTGCGAAATTCCCATATATATGTTCCACTTCAAAGCCGGTCTCTTGAAGAATGGGAATTAATTTTCGGGAGGTTATGGGAAATAATGGGATAGAATTTGAGAAGCTATCCCCTTTTACGTTTAAGTTGGTCGTAAAGATAATCTTGTCTCCTTCCTGTCTATACTCCCTAGTAAATAGTAAGCCCTCCTTTTGAATGACTGGGAATGAAAAATCCTCAACCGCTGAAAGTACTTTTTCATAATTTACAAGCTGTAGGATAAAGTGGTCACCTTCGCTTAACAGCTCATGGCATTTATTTATAAAAACCTTTAACTCTTCTGCGTTACTCACATGCGGCAGTGTATTTCCAATACAATAAATCCCGTTAACCTTTTCGGTTATTTGATCCATTCCCTGCATAGCTTTGATATGAACGGGAATGGTTACGTTTTCTTCAACCGCCTTTTGCCGAATATAATCAGCCATCGTAACATCCGGCTCCGCCGCAATCACCCGCAGCCCCTTCTTCGCGAGCGCTATTGCCATATTACCCGTACCAGCGCCAACATCCAGCACAAGGTCAGCCTTCTCAAAAAACGATAACAAAAAATCACAGGCCGTCACATTCACAGGAAAAATCTCATCATAAAACGGTGCTAAACTCTCATAAAACGCCATCAACAAACACCTCACTTTAGAAGCAGCGGGACGGTTCTTCTGCTTCATTATTCTGCTTAGTTTTCATCAATAAAGACTCAATTATCACATGACTTATTAAGAATAATATTTCTATCGCCATACTAAACAGCAGCTAATATCCATTCAGCTGCTGTTTTCCATTCTCAAAAACCTATTAATAATTCAGTTTCGGACGCACAATCACTTCATTGACATTCACATATTCAGGCTGTAACACTGCATAGACAATTGCATTGGCAATATCCTCCGCTTCTAAAAGCGTTCTCTTCTTATTTCCCAAATTAGCACGAACCTCTTCATCTGTAATGTGCTCTCTTAATTCACTTTCAACTGCTCCAGGAGAAATATTTGTTACGCGTAATCCAGTTGTTGAGAACTCTTTCTCCAGTCCCATAGAAAGAGCACGGACAGCGTATTTAGTTGCAGAATAAACCGTACTTGTTCGGGTCACCTCATGACCGGCAACTGATGAAATGTTGATAATATGACCAGTATTTTGTTCAAGCATCGTCGGAAGGACTGCATGAATGCCGTGAAGCACACCTTTGATATTAACATCCACCATCCTCGTCCATTCATCAATTAGATCATTTTTGATATAGGAAAGGAGCATCACTCCAGCATTATTCACTAGGATATCAATTGAGCCAAATGCTTCCTTCGTTTTCGCGGCAAGACCTTCCACAGCAGCCTTATCCGTTACATCGGTACGTATAACAATCGCTTTTGCGTTTGTTTCACGTTCAATCTTCACTTTCAATTCTTCTAGACGCTCTGTTCGGCGAGCTGCCAACGCCACATTTGCACCCGCTTTTGCCAGCGCAAACGCAGTCGCCTCCCCAATCCCACTGCTTGCACCCGTAACAATTGCCGCTTTTCCACTTAATGTCATATGTAACCCTCCACTCATATAGTCACCTAAATTGTATCAAATGATTTTTTTATCTCAAAGAATTACACACTTTGCTTACCTTCCATTCCGAATGAAGCAGGGGGACGGTTCTCCTGCTTCCTGCTTTTAAATTTGTTATCATACAGAACAAAACACCATGACCGTGTCTTATATTTCAACCCAAATCTAACAAATAGAACGCACAAAAAAACCTCCGAATAAAGGGAGGTTGGGTTACGTGCGAGAGAAGTGTATCGATTTCATTTATTCAACTCGTTTTGACAAACAGCGATCGCATTCCATTAAATAGGATTCAGCCTGCTCCTCTATAATCTGCCCACACTCTGCACATATTTTCTTCGGTAATTCCCTGAAGAATTCAACTGGACTTTGTAACATTTTATCCCTCCCTTTGTTTGAAACAGATTCACTCCATTTAAACTGTTATAATACAGAGTATGCAGCACGCATAAAAAAATGCAAACATTTTATAAAATGATTCATTAGCAGAACATGTCCAAGTAAGCTATTAATTAAACGTTTCGAAACCATCGTCCTTTTGTATCTTCTTAACCACTTCAAACCCATGTCCTTCAATTCTATTAATGATTTCCATGCTACTAACGAAGCTTTGCTGAAATTTTACGATAATCTTTCCCTTTGGCAATGTACCTTTAACTGAAACAATGCCGCTTAAGTTTTTGATGCACTGCTCGATGGAACGAAGTCTGTCAATGTAAGTTATTCCATGTACATATAAAGTAAGTTGAGTCATTTCAAATCCCTCTCCTCTTTTGAGTTAATCTATTTCATACTGTAAGCAGGCACCTACCATTGCATCTGCTGATGTTGTCACTCTTTCTATTATCATTATATGATAATCGTTCTCAATAAAAATTGATCCGAATCAAGTTTTACTATTACTATTTCAGGATCACATAAATTGAATAGAGCTGTATGAATGGATACATACCAACCAGAAGATACCCTACTGAAGAATACTCCACTAGATAAGAATAAAACCAAAAGTTTTTCCCTAAGGAAACTTTTCCTTGCAAACGCATAAACTAATAAAAAAGGAGCTGAGACAAACTATGAATCATCGCGTCAATAAAAGAGTTCTCGGTTATTCAGCCTTGTTTACTAAGCTAGGCATTCTTGACGAAGCAGCCTTCCAGCGAATTACCCACCAACTTACCCAAAAAGGAAAACGTTAAGCGTATGTACCCTATTGTATTCCACCAAAAAAAATGAAAGAAAGTAAGCCAGAGCCCACTTTCTTTCATTTTTTTGATTTTACTTACTCATAATCATATTCTCCGTTAAAGCAATTGCCTCTTCTACCGTTAGGTCTGGATGCTGAATTATGATGGAATACCGAATCCCATTTTCATCCCAGCTAATCGAGTTTATTTCCTTCATTATCTCTGTATTTTGACCGCGAACCTTTACTTCACTCTCTTTAATTTCCATACCCGGTTCTTCTGGAGTTGGAAACACGGATAACATCAATGACGGGATACCATCCTTTTTATAGTAAACGGTAACCTCCGTCCGATTGATCTCACCCTTTAGTTCATACCATTCGATATGTTCGATTTCTGCATCCTTCTCAGCCAAAAGTAGAAACGATTTACCAAATGCCTTCACTGCTTCCTCCACTGTACCTGTCTGTGACTGAAATTCATCCTCCATATTCTTCATTGCCACATTTTCCGGCAGCTCCAGCGTGAACGTATCATCAGTAAAATCAGGTGAGAATTGAATTTCTGTGTATTCCATTTCAGAACGTATATCGCCCGTCGTTGTGATAGACTTCAAGACAAACCACGTTTTCTGGTCCACCCAATACTCCATATCTCCTAAAATAGCATCCTTTGATTTGGCCTTCACCTTTAGGTGATACGTATCAAAGCCAAGAATCTTTTCTTCTCCTGCCATTTCGACATCGTGGGTTTCTTTGATTCCCTCAAGCAGCATCGTTAATTGCTCCTTTTGCGTCATCGTTGAGGGAAGTTCCTCTTTGGAAATATCCATTTGATAGGCAACATCGCTGCCTTCTTCATAGGAAAGAATCTTTTCACCATCATTTACAGCATAGCCAGCAGCGTTGTCTTTCAGCTTGTCGTTTGTAATAATCTTTCTTTTCCCATTTGTACCTGCAAACTCCTCAATATCGATTTCTCCCATTAATTCTTTCCCTTCGTAATGCTTCATCACTGCTTTAGCATAGTAAGGTTCAAATTTTTTCTCGCTATCCAATACATTTGAAATAATTTCCTCAGAAGAAGATGCCGCCATTTCGCCTGAACACCCCGCTAATAAAGTAAGACTGACTACCACTCCATAGACTAACTTCTTAACTTTCACCTGTGACCGACTCCGTTTCTCTTAGCCAGCATGCAACTAGTGTACCTAAGCCATCTGCTGACCATAATTTGATTTTTCCGCCATTCTTTTCAATTAAGATTTTTGCCACACTAAGCCCAAGACCGGAGCTGCCTCCACGGCCTCTTGCTCCTTCACCCTGCACAAACGGCTGAAATATCTTTTCCTGCCATTCCTGTGGAATCCCATTCCCTTCATTTTGGATAAGAAGGATTGTTCCTCCCGCTCTCCAATCTTCCAGCTCACTGTTAAAATTCGAAAAAATCCAATCCGGCAGCCTTTGATCGCTTGAAAAAGCTGCCAGCCAAATTCGACCACCTACATATGTATGGCGTATCGCATTCGTCATTAAATTATCTACAATTCGCACGAAATGCTTCACACTTACGTAATAGCTGAGTTTCACAAATTGCTCAACCTGCAAATCTATCTCTTTGTTCCGACATGGCTCCTCGTAGCCAGACAAAAGCATATCAAAAAACTCCTCCCCGTCCACTTCAATCAGCTCGACGATTTCCTTTGAGGATTGAAGGGCTGTATACACACTTAAATCATCCAGCATCTGTTTCATATAGGTTAATTTTTCAAATAGAATGGTTTGATACTCCTGCTTTTCCTTCTTAGATAACTCATTATTGCTCTGCAATGCCTCTGTATAGGCTTGAATGACTGTTAACGGTGTTTTCAAATCATGTGTTAAGGAAGCAACGATAAATTCCTTTTCCTTCTGTTGTTTGGCCAGCTCTATACGTGATTGTTCTATTTGCTCCTTCATTTGATAAAAATGGCGCAGCACCTCACCAATTTCATCCTTGCTCGGCCGAGCGTTTTCTTGTTCCGCTTGTCCTTGCGCGAAAGCTGTCATTTGGAAACGCAACTGCTGCAACGGTCGGTTTAGCTTTCGATTCAAAAGAATGACAACAATGGCATACGTGATTGTGAAAAATAAGAGAAAGGAGACAGCTAGAATAAGAGAACGATTTTGCACCATTTCGACCCATTGATCTCGGCCCAGTGTCACTTCATAAATTCCAATTAGCCTTCCTTTATAAAAGACCGTTTTTTTAACTGAATACGTTCGTAAATTTTTTTGCACTTCATTCAAGTTTTCATAAAATTGATTAAGATTACTTTGATTAAATCGATTTAAGTAAGGTTCGTTTATGGAAGAAAACAGCATCACCCCATCATAACGATACAAAGAAATTTTGGTCCTCTCATTTGCCTGCTTCTTTATCTCCTCGTAGGCTGTCTCAGGCTGAATTTGATAAAGCTGATGATTTTCTAACAAGGGCTCTAAGGTGGATAGTGTACTAGAAACCTCCATGTACTCAATTAAATCTTGTTTTTGGTCATACTGACTGATCATAATGTAAAGAGTAAAAAGGGCAGCAACAGGCAGGAGCATGACAATAAAATAACTCAGCATAAGCCAATATTTAATTTTCATAGAATCGGTTCACCAATAAAGCGGTAGCCGACACCCCATACCGTTTGAATATATTTGGCAGATCGCATTTCATCCTTCAGCTTCGTCCGGAGACCTTTGATGTGTACGGTCACCGTATTATTCCCGTTTTGGTCATCCTGCTGCCAAATATGCTGATACAGCTCAGACTTTGCAAAGGTCTTGAAAGGATTTTTTGCTAAAAGAAGAAGTAAATCCTTTTCCTTCGCTGTTAACAATAACGGCTCATTATCCAAATAGGCAGCTTCCTTTGAAAAATCAAGCTTTAAACCATGGAAATAGGATGTTTGATGCCCCTGTTTATCCTTACCTAAATAACGCCTGTATCTGCGCAGATGTGAACAGATTCTGGCATGCAGCTCCTCAAGCCGAAACGGCTTAGTTACATAATCATCCGCCCCGATATCCAAGCCCTGAACAAGACTTTCCTGTTCATGTCTTGCACTAATAATCAGAATTGGCACATCACTTTCAAGCCGAATACTTTTGCAAAGCGTAAACCCATCCATCTCGGGCAGCATTAAATCTACCAGCACCAAATCATAGGCCTCCTGCCGGAAATCCTCCCATCCTTCCTTCCCGGTCGAGGACCACGTTACAAAATACCCCGCCTTCCGCAAAAAATCACATACAATTCTAGCAATCTCGCGATCATCCTCCACCAACAAAATCCGCTCACTCACACCCATCACCAAATCCCTCTCACATCATCTATTATAAAACCAGAAAATTACCATTTATGGAAATTTATAAACACTTAATAAATCATAACATAAAGCAGGGGGACGGTTCTCTTGCTTCCAAAAAATCGGAAGCAAGAGAACCGTCCCCCTGCACTTATTTTGAAACGGCTGCTCGAACAATAGGTGCTACTTCTTTGCCTAACAGTTCAATGGCCTTCAAGACCTCATCGTGTGGCATTGAGCCTACCGGTACATGCAGCATAAAGCGTGTAATGCCAACGTTTTGGTTGAGGTAGATGATTTTTTCTGCAACGGTTTTAGGATCTCCTACATACAACGCGCCCTCTATGCTGCGAGCGAAATCAAAGGTAGCTCGGTCGTATGGACCCCAACCTCGCTCACGTCCTAGTTTATTCATAGCCTGCTGGGTAGAGGGAAAAAACTGATTTGCCGCTGTTTCCGAATCCTCTGCAATAAAACCATGTGAGTGTGACGCTATTGGCAGCTTCGAAACATCATGGCCCGCTCTGGCTGCTGATTTTTTATACAGCCTAACAAGTGTTTCAAACTGCAGTGGTCTGCCTCCGATGATTGCTAAAACCAACGGCAGCCCAAGGTGTCCTGCGCGTGCAACTGATTTTGCCGTACCTCCGCTCCCAATCCATACGGGCAATGGATTCTGAACAGGACGTGGGTAAACACCTCGATTTTGAATAGAAGGCCGATGCTTTCCGCTCCACGTCACTTTCTCAGATTCCTGAATTTTCAATAATAATTCCAGCTTCTCATCGAACAATTCATCATAATCATCCAAATCATATCCAAACAACGGAAACGATTCAATAAATGAACCCCTTCCTGCCATGATTTCTGCCCTTCCATTTGAAATAGCATCAAGCGTAGCAAAATCCTGAAATACACGCACAGGATCTGCAGAAGAAAGCACTGTAACCGCGCTGGTTAAGCGAATTTTTTTCGTTTGCGATGCAGCCGCCGCAAGTACAACGGCTGGTGATGATGCTGCATAATCCTCACGGTGATGTTCACCGACACCAAAGACATCTAATCCGACTTGGTCGGCTAAGACAATTTCCTCAACAACCTCCCGAATTCTCTCCGCGTGACTTTTCACCTTTCCCGTATTAACATCCGGCGTCGTCTCTACAAATGTAGTAACTCCTATCTCCAATGGTCATCCCTCCAGCTGTATGTTCTTTTTATAAATTTATCTAGAAGTCGGCATTCCTTTCTTTATTAATATGCCTCAAAGTAATCAGACAAGTTCATAAATATCAGTATCTATTTTCTATGATTTTTTTATGATTCTTAAAACTATAATACAAAATGGAAGCAAAAGAACCGTCCCCTTGCTTCCTAAAAAAAGAGACCTGAATAGGCCTCTATCGTATTTGTTCAATATCACTAATACTGTATTGTATCAGAATGGTTATTGCTTTTCCTTTTGATCGGAACAGTCTTTGCAGATGCCATACCATGTCTTGACACCGTTTGTATTTTCGACTGCGTCTATTTCCTTTTCACACACCTGACAAATAATCGTTCCCTGCCTTACAACTGCTTGATCTGTCATTTCACTCACCCCTCCAAAATTGAAGCGCTTTCAAATAACAAACAACGAAAACATCCTGGTGTCAATCAAGCAACCTACCATTCTCTATTCCTATTATATCACTTTGGTGTCAGGCACTGCAAAAAGACAAATTCCCCAATTTGTCTTTTTGCAGTGCCTGACACCATTCTAATTATTTCGCAATAGATAGGCGATCCATTTGCAGTGTGGATGATTGCGAATATTTTCAAGCAATCCTTTTACAATAGCAGGACTTAGGCTCGGTTCAAGTATATCCTGCTTTAACAGGACTAATGATTCTTTTTCAATGGATTCATCCATTTCGGCGATTTTTTGCTCCATCATTTCTACGAGCTGTTCCTTTGATATTTTTTCTTGGAACTGCTGCTTTGTGATTTGGACAAGCTCTTCAGATAAAAACGGAATGGTTGTATGCTTAGCCAAGATGGTTGTTTTTTCTACAAGTGATTGGCTCATCTGATTCAAGTCTAATGGAACATTATAGAATAAAAATAAATTGGAATAAATGCTCATAAAGCTTTTGATACAGTACATTAAATCATATTTCGTCCGTTTGATTTCTTCCCCATATAATCGGTCAATCATAGATAGAATTACTTTTTCTAAAAGAAGGTCGTACGAATGAATTTTTTCAATTAGCTCTTGATTTAACGTCTGTAGCTGCTCTTTGATTAGAATCTTAGCAAAATCAGAACGCTGATAAAAAGTATGGAATGTCGTGTAATAGAATTCATATAATAGCTTTTCATCATCTTTAGTATTTTTGACTATATAGTCAATGTCTGAAGTGATTTGAATCATAAAATGGTCAATCAATGTTAAAATCAATTCATCCTTCGACTTGAACGATAAGTAAAAAGCACCTTTTGAAATCCCGCAATAATCCGTTATCTGCTTAATGGAAGTTGCCTCAAAGCCCTGCCTCGCAAAAAGCTCTAATGCCTTTTCCATGATTAATTGTTTCTTTAGCATGTATTTCATCTCCTGTAATCATTGACAAATGACCGACTAGTCATTAGTATAAATACTTGAGCTTAGTAAGTCAATTAAGGGTAGGTGTAAAAGTGAAAGGGCTAGTCAATTTTGTTATAAGAAATAAACTTGCAGTATGGCTGCTGACCATTATCATTACCGTTTCCGGTGTCTATTCAGCTACCAAAATGAAAATGGAAACCATCCCTGATATTTCGATCCCATACTTAATGGTTATGGATGTATATCCAGGAGCAACTCCTGAAAAGGTCATGCAGGATGTTTCCATCCCTCTTGAACAAGCAGTCGAGGGGCTTGAAGATGTGAAAAATGTCTTCTCTAACTCCTATTCCAATATGGCCAATCTTCAGGTGGAATACGAATATGGAGTGGACATGGATGAGGCAAAGCGCGCTCTAGAAGCTGCCTTAGATAATGTCAACCTGCCTGAAGGTGCACAAGAGCCAACGGTTACCGCCATCAGCATGAATATGATGCCGGTTGTTGCACTTAGTGTCAGCAGTAAAACAGAGGATATTGTTGAATTAACCTCTACAGTTGAAGACATTTTAATTCCAAAAATCGAGAAAATTGATGGTGCAGCTTCTGTAACAATTGCAGGACAGCACATTGAAGAAATTCAGCTTACGTATGATAAAGCCAAAATGGCTGAGCTTGGTTTAATGGAAGATAAAGTAAAGGAAATGATACAAGCAAGCGATCTTGCCGTGTCATTAGGCCTGTATGAGTTTGAAGAAGGTGAACAAGCCGTATCAATCGATGGCAAGTTCAACTCGATTGATGATTTAAAGGAAATGCTGATCCCTGTAACCCCATCAGCTACTCAGCCTTCCCCATTTGTAAAGCTTAGTGACATCGCGAAGGTTGAACTAATCGGTAAAGAACAATCTGTTTCACGTACAAACGGAGAAAACTCTATTACGATTCAAATTGTTAAAGAACAACAGGCAAATACAGTCCATGTTGTAAACGCTGTGAAGGATTTAATTAAAGACGAAGAAAAGAAAGTCGATGGTCTTGTTATCGATGTTTCACTTGACCAAGGAAAACCAATTGAAGATTCTGTTTCAACAATGGTTGAAAAAGCAGTATTCGGCGGATTAATTGCCGTATTAATTATTTTATTATTCCTGCGTGATTTTAAATCAACGATTATATCGATTGTTTCCATCCCAGTTTCGATTTTCATGGCACTCCTGCTCTTACACTGGCTGGATATCACGTTGAACATTATGACACTTGGTGCCATAACAGTCGCTATCGGCCGTGTTATCGATGACTCCATCGTCGTTGTAGAAAACATTTATCGCCGCATGCACTTACGCGAGGAAAAATTAACCGGTCGAGCGCTCATTCGTGAAGCGACAATTGAAATGTTCAAACCTATTTTATCCTCGACATTAGTAACGGTTGCGGTTTTCGCTCCACTGATTTTTGTCGGCGGTATGGTGGGAGAATTATTCGCACCGTTCGCATTAACGATGACCTTCGCACTTGGCGCTTCGTTACTTGTTGCGATTACGATTGTACCGGCACTCTCACATTTCTTATTTAAGAAAAAGCTTTACAGTGAGAAAACCGAAAGCAGTCATAAAGAGTCAGGTAAATTAGCGAACTGGTACAAAGGAGTCCTTAATAAGGCACTTAACCATAAGATTATTACTTCTATTATTGCCATTGTTTTATTAGGCGGCAGCTTGGCGTTAACACCATTAATCGGCTTCAGCTTTATGGGAAGCGAAGAAGAAAAGGTAATGTATTTAACATACACACCTGGAACCGGTGAGCTAATGGAGGATACATTAGCAAACGTTCAAGATGTGGAACAAAAACTGTTAAAACGTGATGATATTGATATTGTTCAGGTTTCAGTAACGGAAAGCGGCGATCCAATGGCTGCGATGATGGGCGGCGGCGGTGACGGCGCATTAATGTACCTCATCTTCGATCCAGAAATGGATAACTTCCCAGAAGTACGTGAGGAAATCGAAGATTATGTCTTTAATATTGGTCAATCCGGAGAATGGAAAAGCCAAAACTTTACTTCTATGTCATCCATGGGTACCAACGAAGTCAGCTATACCTTCTACAGCGAGGATCTTGATAAATTATATGAGGCTGTAGATAAGGTTGAAGGTGTGATGAAAAAGAATGACCGCTTAGAGGATGTCACTTCAAGCGCTGAAAATCCGTACGTTGAGTATACCTTCAAAGTGGAGCAGGATGAATTATTGCAATACGGGTTAACGACAGGTCAAATCCTCATGATGTTAAACCCAATGAAAACAGAGGATGTATTAACTACAATTGAAAAAGACGGCAACAGCTTAAAAGTGATTGTTCAGCAAGAACAAACAGAAGAGCCAAAATCGGTTGATGACATTTTAGCGAAACAGGTGCCAACAGCACTTGGTACAACTATGCCGCTTTCAGAGCTTGTGACCGTTGAAGAAGGAACAACACTTAACACACTTGCGCGAAGCAAAGGTGAGTACTACGCATCTGTTTCAGGAACAGTCATTGGCGATGACCTTTCAAAAGCAACCTCAGCAGTTGATGATGCGATTGATAAACTAGACTTACCGAAAGGTGTCACACTGGGAGTAGCTGGTGTTCAGGCAGATATGACTGAAACCTTCACACAGCTTGGTATAGCGATGCTGGCAGCGATTGCGATCGTTTACTTTATTCTTGTTGTAACATTTGGAGAGGGTCTTGCTCCATTTGCAATCTTATTCTCCCTGCCATTTGCCGTTATTGGTTCATTTGTCGGCTTATTAATCGCCGGTGAAACCATTTCTGTGTCTGTTATGATGGGTCTATTAATGTTGATTGGTATTGTCGTAACGAACGCCATCGTGCTTGTGGATCGAATCATTCATATGGAACACGATGGAATGGGCATGCGCGAAGCCATCCTAGAAGCAGGATCCACACGTCTGCGCCCTATCCTGATGACAGCCATTGCAACCATTGGAGCCTTGATTCCACTGGCCATTGGTACCGGCGGTGGCGGCCTTATCTCGAAAGGTCTTGGAATTACCGTTATCGGTGGTCTAACAAGTTCAACCTTGTTAACCTTAATCATCGTTCCAATCGTATATGAAGTTCTATCAAAGCTATTTAAGAAGAACCGAAAAGATATAGAAGAAAACTAAAAAAAAGAGGAAATCCCGAATTCGGGACTTCCTCTTTTTTTGTTATACTGCTTTTTCATCCACTTCTTCTGAAGATGATTTTCCTTTTTTGTTGAAGCCTCCCATATAATACGCTGCCACAAGGATGACAATCCATAGCGGACCAACATAAAGCGCTACTCTAGTATCTGGAAAATACGCCATGATGCCGATGACCAGCGCTAAAAACGCTAACGAAAAATAGGAGCTGAAAGGATAAAGCGGCATTTTATATTTTAACTGCTTTTGCTCCTCCGACGTTAAACCTTTACGATATTTCAATTGTGATAATAAAATCATTGCCCATGTCCAAATGGCACCAAAGGTTGAAATCGAAGTAACCCAAACAAAAACCTTTGCCGGCACTAAATAGTTCAAAAGGACTCCGATAACTAAAGCTGCTGCCGTTGCCACGATCGCTAAACTTGGAACACCATTTTTATTAATTTTAGCAAATGCTTTTGGAGCTTCTCCATTTTCCGCTAGGTTAAACAGCATCCGTCCCGTACTGAAAATACCTCCGTTACAGGAAGAAAGAGCAGCTGTTAATACAACAAAGTTAATGATTCCAGCTGCTGCCGGAATACCAATTTTATCGAATGTTAACACAAAAGGACTTCCATTAACACCTATTTCTGTCCAAGGATAGATGGACATAATAACAAATAATGCTCCAACATAGAATATAAGGATCCGCCAGAATACAGTATCAATAGCCTTTGCAAGTGTTTTTTCAGGGTTCTTTGCTTCCCCTGCCGTCAGACCAATCATTTCTACACCTAAAAAGGCAAACATAACCATTTGCAATGACATAAATACGCCTGTAATGCCATTAGGTAAAAGCCCGCCATGATTCCATAAATTACTGATACCAGTTGCCACTCCGCCATTTCCAAATCCGAAAAATATCATAGCAAAGCCAACAACAATCATAAAGACAATTGCGACAATTTTGATGAGCGCAAACCAAAATTCAAGCTCTCCAAACGCTTTAACGGATAAAAAATTGACCATCATCATGATGACCAATGCAGAAAGAGCCCATATCCAGCGCGGAACGTCCGGATACCAAAAGCCCATATAAATGGCAACAGCTGTAAGCTCAGCCATACAAGTGACTGTCCAAAGGAACCAATAATTCCAGCCTGTAATAAAACCAGCCAAATTCCCTAAATAATCACGGGCATATTGACTGAATGATCCAGAAATAGGGTTTTGAATCCCCATCTCCCCTAATGCTCTCATGATAAAAAAGATAATCATTCCACAAAAAACATAAGCTAATAGAATTCCCGGTCCAGCTAGCTGTATGGTTGATGCAGAGCCTAAAAATAATCCAACCCCGATTGCCGATCCTAACGCCATAAGGGTGATATGCCGTTCTTCTAAGCCTCTCTGCAGTTGATTTGGCGAATGTCCTGCTTGCATCATGTTTCCCCCTCTAAAATGGATGACTTATGAAGTATGTAATAATGGTAGCGCTTTCAAACTATGTTACCTATAAAAGCTATTTGCAACGCTAATATTATATTAATATTATACTATCATTATTATCAGACATCTATATTTTTTTATCAAAAGCAAAAAAAAATTTATAGATTTAACATTTGTACTCTTTTCTATTCATAAAAAAAGACAGTGCCCCTAAATAGATTATAGAAAGGCACCGTCCATTGGCTGTATTTAATAATGTTATCAAACGAATTGCTATATATAGAAGGTTATAATAAGCGGAGATTTTTCGTTTAAACTGTATAATAGTGCTCGATTCGGGGTATATAAGCGGAGCTTTTCCGATAAAGCAAAGCAAAATGACCCATTTTTATGTTTTTCGAGTAAATAGTCGGAATCCTTCCGTCTATTTAAGCTATTTTCAGTGTTATTTCCTTATTAAAGGAAGTTTCTTCGCTTATCTATCAAACACGTTTTAGCGTCTAATAAACTTGTATAACTTCCCCTTTATTTAAACAAGAAAAACATAGTAAAAACAAAAGCTTGGGAAAAACCCCAAGCTTTTTTGTGTTTTAGTTATATTGTTATTCATGCTCCGAAATCTTATGTTAGCTGTGCTGTGATGTTGATATTCTCATCGTTATCGGAACTACTTACTATACAAGGACTGTTGTTTTTTCCCAACGATTTTCAATAGGAATCCCTGCGTCCTTTAATGTTCTAAATACGGGGCAACGAAGGTCTACAGCTGCCTGCAGCTCATTAATTCTCTCCTGTGATTCACTTGTGTCAATGAAGGCCTTTACGATGACTTGTTCAAAATAAGGCTTAATATCTAGATTTCCCATCAAACCGCTAGGATCAAGATCTCCTTCTACTTTAAAGGAAATACCCTGTAGATCAAAATCCATTTCCTTTGCTATTAATTGAGCCATAACATTTTCGCAGCCAAGCAGTGCCGCCAATAAAGTTGACAGCGGATCGATAGCAGAATCCTTTCCACCCATTGAAACAGGTTCATCAAGTGCAATCTTATGCTTTCCTGCCACGGAATCAGAACGCATTCCATCCCCAATACCAGTTACCTTAAACTTCATTTTTTGACCCATAGTAAACATCCTCCATTCAAGTGTAAGTTACATGCATTTCAAATAGCCTTTACCCTCTTACTCGAACGACAAACCACTTTCACATAGTTAACTTTAATAATGTCTAACTTATGTACACCTATTGATAACGTTTTCAAAACAAAAAGGGAAAAGTTAACTACATATCCATATTATACTACAATAACATACTCCATACTACACACTTTATAAATATATCAAACTAGGAAGCAAGGGGACGGTTCTCTTGCTTCCAAAATAATTATTTGTTTTTTCAAAAAAGGAATTTACCAGCTTTATGTCGAAATATTTAAAAAAGGTAAAAAACTTTATCATTAATAAAAAGAGAGGGATATGGATATGACAAATACAATTAAGACACCAGAGAATAGGCTTGAGGAGTTAGGAATCATTCTTGAACCGGCAAGACAGCCATTAGGAAATTATATTGGCTGTGTCCGTACTGGCAATTTGATTTTTACATCCGGTCAAATTTCAGATCAATACTTAGGAACACTGGGACAAGACTTAACGATAGAAGATGGCTATCAAGCAGCCCGTCAGGCAGCGATTAATGTCATTCGTATACTAAAGAGTGAGCTGGGAGAATTAACTCGTGTGAAACGGATTGTAAAGGTGTTGGGGATGGTGCATTCAGCTCTCGATTTTACAGATCATCCAAAGGTAATCAACGGTGCCTCTGATTTATTTGTGGAAGTCTTCGGTGAAAAGGGTGTACACGCGCGTACAGCAGTAGGATTGGCACAGCTCCCAAGAAATGCAGCAGTAGAGCTTGAAATCATTGTCGAGGTTGAGGATTAATTTATTTAGGTATACAAAATGCCAACATCCTATTATAAGATGTTGGCATTTTTTTCTCTTTAGTAGGATTATGCTTTCACTGCAACTGGCACCAATTCTTTTTCAAATGCCTTATCCACTGGAACATATTCATATCCAAGGTCATTGGCAACTGATAGATAGGTAATTTCGCCGTTTACAACATTCACACCAAGCTTTAAGCCTGGGTTTTCATTAATTGCTTTTAATACACCCTTATTTGCAATTTGCAATCCGTATGGCACGGTTACATTTGTTAGTGCAATGGTTGAAGTTCTTGGAACAGCACCTGGCATATTGGCAACAGCATAGTGAACAACGCCATGTTTTACAAAGGTTGGATCATCATGTGTTGTTACATGATCATTTGTTGCAACAATACCGCCCTGGTCAATCGCAACGTCAACAATAACGGATCCTGGCTTCATTGACTTAACCATTTCCTCAGATACTAGCTTAGGTGCTTTTGCCCCCGGAATTAACACAGCCCCAATTAGTAAATCAGCTTCTGCCACTGCTTCAGCAATATTGAATGGATTAGACATTAAGGTTTTAATTGAGTTTCCAAAGATATCATCTAATTGACGAAGACGATCCGCACTTAAATCAAGAATCGTTACATCCGCTCCAAGTCCAATAGCCATTTTTGCTGCGTTTGCTCCAACAACCCCTCCGCCAACAATGGTTACTTTTCCGCGGGCAACGCCTGGTACACCTGCAAGCAGAATTCCTTTCCCGCCGTTTGTTTTTTGCAGGAATTGAGCTCCAATTTGTGCAGCCATTCTTCCTGCTACCTCACTCATTGGTGAAAGCAATGGAAGGGTACGGTTTACTTCTACTGTTTCATAGGCAATGGCTGTTACACCAGAGTCTTTAAGAGCCTTTGTTAATTCTGGTTCAGCTGCAAGGTGCAGGTACGTGAATAGAATTAAACCTTGACGGAAATATTTGTATTCGCTTTCAAGCGGCTCCTTTACTTTCATAATCATCTCAGATTGTGCCCAAACATCTTCCGCATGTTCAACGATTTGTGCCCCAGCATTTACATAATCCTCATCGGTGAAAAGACTGCCAGCTCCAGCATTCGTTTCGACTAATACCTTATGCCCAGCCTGTATATATGAAACAACCCCAGCAGGTGTTAATGCAACACGATTTTCATTATTTTTAATTTCCATAGGTACTCCAATAATCATTGAAAAAGCCTCCCTTAACTTCTTTGTATTTCCTTTTGATAACGCTATCATAATTCAATTTATAGATAATATCTTTGTTTTAAAAAGAAAATATAAAATAATTTTTTTGTTTATTTTCACAAAATGTTAGTTATTTCACAAAAGTACTTTCGATAAGAAATAAAAAGCCAGGCAATCCTCTATCAGAACATTCCTGGCACATGATTTTCTATATTTCCATCCCTGCTTCTGCAAAGGTAGGCATATTCTTCAACATTGAACAGGCAGCATCAATGATTGGAAAGGCTAATGCAGCACCTGAGCCTTCACCTAAGCACATATCCATCAGTAGCATTGGCTCGATGCCCAAAAATTCGCTGGCCCTTTTAGCACCAGGCTCTTGTGAAGCGTGGGAAGCAATCATATAGTCCTTCGCCTTTGGTTCAAGACCAACAGCAATAATGGCTGCGATGGTAGAGATAAATCCGTCAATGACAACAGGAATTCGGTTAGCTGCTGCCCCAAGCATGACGCCGGCCATCCCGCCTATTTCCAGTCCCCCAACCTTCGCCAGTATATCGATCACATCGTCAGGATTTGGCTGGTTTAAATGAATGGCTCTCCTAATTACTTCCGCTTTATGTTCAATCCCACCTTTACCTAAACCAGCACCTCTCCCCGTTATTCCTAACGGATCACAATGGAGTAAAACAGACAGAATCGCTGTACTTGGTGTCGTGTTACCGATTCCCATTTCACCCGTGCCCAGCAAATTGACACCTTTCTCGATTTGTTCATTAGCAATGTCGATCCCAACCTCGATGGCTTTTATGGCTTCTTCTCTTGTCATAGCAGGTCCTATCGCCATATTGTCTGTTCCGTTTTTCACTTTTCGAAGGATAATCCCAGCATCTGCAGGCATCTCTACGTTAATTCCGATATCCACCGGTACAACCTTAGCTCCTGAGACTTGGCCAATGACACAAACACCGGTTAATCCCTTTGCAAAATTCAGCGTTTGTGCAGCCGTTACCTCCTGAGGATTATTTGTCACACCTTCCACATATACCCCATGGTCACCTGCCATAACAATGACAGCCTTTTGATTAAAATCTGGCTTCAGATTCCTTGTAATGCCCGCCAGCTGTACAGCAAGATGTTCTAGCTTTCCTAAGCTTTTCGCAGGCTTAATTAGATTATCGACCCTTTCCCTGGCCATTGCTGTTATTTCCTGATCCAAGCCTGCAATCTTTTCTAATGTCTGTTGTAATAAGTTCATCTTCTCTTCCCCTCCATGGCTTTTACGTCATAAAAAACAAAAAAGCCTGCAGTCTATTTGAATATCAAATAAACTACAGACTTTTCCATCATCTATAACGTCAAAAACAGATAGGCAGGTCTCCTGGCTCAGGATCATCATTTCATCAAACCTTCCCAGATCACTCCAGTGGCACCTCCAATGAAACTCCCCCTTACAGTGGCGGGACCGCTGAAGATTCTCACTCCATTCCCTATTCTCCCCAAGGGGCACCTACTGTTAGTATGCATATTTTTCTACCCATTAACATAACAAGAATACTAGCCTTCGTCAAGCAGCGCCCTAGTTTATTGCGCTTCACAACCATTCTGTCTAGTACTAGTTTTCTTTTCTTCTAAAAATGCCCGAAACTCTTCTTTTGATTTGTTTGATTCCATGGCTTCCTTTACTAGTTTGAGCCATTCCCCTGAAAGTCTATCCTTTTCTTTTACCTTCATAAATATGTTCCCCTTTACATTTTCCACTATGATAGCAGCTTCAGCTTCTGATATTCTACGATAAATTGATCTAGTTTTTGGCTTTTTTCAATTGTATCATTATGCAGAAATCCTTTTTGCCCCCATATTTCCACAAGCTCTGCCTTTAACCTATTGATACTTTCCTCTATTTGAATCATTGTTTCTATCATGATGGATTCCCCCTCAAAAAGTCCCATAATCAACGTCAATATATACCCTTCATACCTCTATCACTTGATAACTCTATTATGAGGGAAGAAAACGCAGGATGATATCACCATGTATTCTTATTCTAACACACTCAAACGATATAGGAACAAGTTCCTATACTGATCTTAATCAAAAAAGGCAAAGCCTGTCCAACAAGACAAGTATCACGGCCCTATTACCCAGTCTCACTTCGCGTAAACTGGCTCTAGAATAGGTAAATGTGGATGCTTGATAACTGATAGGACAGCCTTTGCTTTTTATTTCATTTTCTTATACAGCTTCTGCTTTCTGCTGATTTCTTCGTATAAATCATTCATTTCTGTATAATAGAGTGTTTCTTTATCACCAAGGCCAAGTATGCCAAACATACCAAGACTATCATAAAAGAGCTCATGCACTTTCTTTTGTAACGTTTTATTAAAATAAATCAACACATTTCTGCACAGGATCACATGAAACGTATTAAAGGAACGGTCTGAAACAAGATTATGCTGAGCAAATACGATGTTCTTCGAAAGAAACGAGTCAAACTTCACACCATTTTTTGTAACGCTATAATAGTCGGAAAAGGCCCTCTTGCCTCCAGCCTGTATATAATTATTCGTGTACTTCCTCATATTCTCTAAAGAAAATATCCCGTTCTTTGCTGTCTTCAGGACATTGGGATTGATATCTGTTGCATATAATTTCGTATGTTCATACAACCCTTCTTCATGAAGCAGCATGGCCATCGAGTATACCTCTTCCCCTGTTGAGCAGCCTGCATGCCAAATTCGAATCGATGGATACGTTCGTAATAAAGGCACAACCTTTTCTCTAAATTCCTTGAAAAAGATAGGATCACGAAACATCTCTGTCACGTTGATGGAAAAGTCAGCGATCAACCTTTGTAAACATGCAGAATCATGGAGAATTTTATCAAGCAGTCCGGTAATACTAGTTAGCCTTTCCGCATGTACTCTATGCCAGATTCTCCTTCTAATGGAATGATAGGCATAATTACGAAAGTCATACCCGCACCAATCATACAGGCCTTTTAATAGCAATCCAATTTCAATCTTCTCCAATTCGCTCTCAGAATTTTCATGTGTTGACAAAATACTTGTATCCATTGAATCGATCATTCACACACAATTTCCCTTCTTATTGATATAACCAAACCTTCATTAATGAAATCAATTGATCAGGATTGATCGGTTTGACAATATAATCCGATGCTCCAGCCTCTAAGCATTTCTCGCGATCGTTTTTCATCGCTTTAGCTGTCAAAGCAATAATTGGCAGCTCCATGAATCGATTCATCGCTCTTATTCTTCTAATTGCCTCATATCCATCCATTTCAGGCATCATAATATCCATCAATACCAACTCAATACCCGGACTTTGCTGCAGGATTTCAAGACTTTCAATGCCATTTTCTGCAAATACAACTTCCATACCATTCATCTCAAGAATACTGGAAAGGGCGAATACATTACGGACATCATCATCAACAAGCAGAACCTTCTTACCTTGCAGACCGGACGGTGTACTCACTTCCATATTATGCGGCTCATCGTTCCTACTCTCCGTCACTTGCGTTTCCTGGATAAATAATTCAAGCTCTTCCTTTAACCGCTGCGGAGAGTGCTCATTCTTGATGATAATCGTTTGAGTATACTTTCTTAATTGAATTTCCTCTTTTGACGTTAAATCTCGTCCAGTATAAATAATGATTTTTACTTTTTGGAGATGCTCCGTTTCCTTTAATTTTTCTAATAAATCAAATCCGCTTGTATCTGTTAAACCTAAATCAAGAATCATACAATCAAAGCTGTTCACCTTTAATTCTTCTATTGCCTCATTGCCTGTTGATACCGCTTTGATAATGACGTCCATATCCCCTATTAGCTCCATGATACTGCTTCGCTGCCACATATCGTCATCCACCAGCAGGAGTCTTTTAATATGATTTTCTTCTTCTGACTGTTCTGGTTCAAAATATGGCTCTTTGTGGCTGGATTCTCTTTCCGTATCGGCTAATTGTTCCATGGCTGCAGCCGCCCCATTAGCAGCAATTGCCTCTACAGGCATAATCGTTTCTTTATAATCACCAACATAAAAGGCAAACGAGCTTCCCTTCCCTGTTTCACTTTCCACAACAATTTGCCCGCCTAATAAAACAGCAAGTTCTCTGCTAATGGACAACCCTAAGCCTGTTCCTCCATATTTACGACTTGTGGTACCATCTGCCTGTTGAAAGGCTTCGAAAATTAAATCCTGCTTGTTCTTTGATATCCCAATCCCTGTATCTCTAACAGTGAATACAACTCTGTTTGGTTTATCAGCTTTTGAATCTAATCCAATTTCAAGACAGACTTCGCCTTCCTCCGTAAACTTAAAGGCATTTGATAACAGATTTTTTAATACTTGCTGAATTCGAGCTCCATCACTATAGATGGAATGCGGCACTCCTTCCTTTAAGCTAATAGAGAAATTCAAATTCTTCTCATTGGCAATTGGTCTAAAGCTAGCTTCAACAAAGCCTGCAATATCTGTTAGCATCACGTCACTCAAATGGGTCTGCGTTTTTCCTGACTCGATTTTTGCTAAATCCAAAATATCATTAATCAGTATTAATAAGTCATGACCAGAGGAATAGATTGTTTTAGAGAATTCGACTTGCTTAGAGGTTAAATTGCCTTCTCCATTATCAGCTAATAGCTTGGATAGAATTAATAAACTGTTTAACGGTGTTCGAAGCTCATGGGACATATTGGCAAGGAATTCTGTTTTATATTTCGAACTTAAAGCGAGCTCCTTCGCTTTCGTTTCCAGCTCCGCTCTTGCCTTTTCTACTTCTCGATTCGTTCGTTCAAACCTCTTGTTCTGTTCTTCCAAGTCTTTCGCCTTTTCTTCTAAATCCGCATTTGCTTGTTCAAGCTCCTCCTGCTGCATTTGGAGTTTTTCCTCCGACTGTCTTAGCGCCTGCGTTTGTTCCTCGAGCTCTTCATTTGTCGCTCTCAGTTCCTCCTGCTGATTTTGCAATTCTTCCGACTGAGCCTGGATTTCCTCCATTAATCTTTGTGACTCCTCCAGTGTTTTGGCTAATTGAATACTGGCCATCACACTTTCAAGGATAATACCTACCCCATTAATAAGCTCTTCTAGGAAAGCTTGCTGTGCTTCACTAAATGGTTTAAAGGAGGCAATCTCTAAAACCGCTTTAACATCTCCCTCAAAAAGGATAGGCAGGACATATAAATTTAGGGGAGGTGCTTCACCTAAACCAGAGGATACACGAACATAATCGGAAGGTACTTCAGTCAAAATAATAGGTGTTTTTTCAAAAATTGCTTGCCCGATAAGCCCTTCACCAGAACGAATCGTATTCGATAGATGTTTCCTCTCCTTAAAAGCATAGGTAGAAAGAAGCTGATAGACCGGCTGATTTTGCTCGTTAAGATCCTTTACATAGAATACAGCATGACTCGATTCAACTAATGGCACAACTTTTGATAGGAACTGACTTCCCAATGTTTTTAAGTCATGTGAACCATTTAAGCTTGTTGTTATGTCAGCAATATTTGCTTTTATCCATAATAGCTCTTGTTCCTTTTTCTTCTGCATTTCTAGTGATTCGGTCATTTGATTAAAAGAAATAGCCACTTCATCCATCTCATCATTTGATTGGATATCCAGCTTCGTACTTAAGTCGGCATTTCCATTTGCTACATCACTCATAATCTTAGACATAGCATTCAAACGAGTTGTTATTGTACGGATATTTCGAAACAGAATACTTATGATAAGAATTATCACTATTGCTAATATCACTACACCTATTATAATTTCTCTCTGAAAGTCCTTTAACATGGTTGTGATGGATGATTCCAGGTTTGAACTAAAGGTGGAGGTAATTCCAGAAATAACTTGGAAAAATTCTTCATGAATCTCCGCAGAGCTTTCATTAATTAAGGCAAGTGCTTTTTCTTTATCCCCCTGGGAAACAGCGGCAATGACTTCATCCTGGTATAAATTAAACTCATTGTTTGTCTGTTTTAAACTCGAAACCAGCTCTTTTTGTTCAGCTGTTTTTGTATTCGATTCTAGAAAACGAATATCTTGCTTCATTTCATCCCTTGTTGATTTTAACGTGGTTAACTCCTTCTGCAGTGCTGCTTCATTTGTAAAAATCACTAGGTTTCGAATACGTATTCCGGCATTTTTTACATCCGTATGAATTTGTCCTGCAGTAGAAGATAGCTGGTAGTTTGTTTGTATGGCACGGGTTGTTTTACTGAGATCTGAATTTTGTACCAACCCAATGCCAATAAGAATGACTAGGAGAACAGGTAAAGTACATAATGCCAATAAAAGCTTTGTTTTGATTTTCATTATTAGGCCCTTTCTGGTTTTACGTTTGCTTGATTGAATTTAGTGTAGAAGTTCTCCCCTTCTTTAATGCAAAATTCATAGACCATCGAAATGGCTTGCACTCGATCTGCTACATGTAACTTTTGAAGAATTTTTGTAATATGATTTTTGACAGTATGTTCGCTTATGAATAGCTGCTCTGAAATCTCTTTATTGCTTTTGCCACTGATAATACATGTAAATACATCCATTTCACGTGAAGAAATTTTAAATTGATCCTTCATATGAATAAGTGCAGCCTCAATAATTTCTTGTTTGAAATCTTTATCCTGATTTGGGAGAACCGGGTTTGCTGAACCCAGAATGTTATTGGGAAGGTTTACAACATGCTTATTTTCTTCTCTTTGAATGGAATTTTCACTGCCATGTAATAAAAATCTTTCAAAATCTGCTGGTAAAACCGGTCGGCTAAATAAATTGCCCTGGTACTCTTGACAATGATAGTTCTTTAGTAGTTTCAGTTGTTCAAGTGTATCTACCCCTTCAGCTATAACCGATAGCTGAAGTTTATTTGCCAAAGAAGTAATCGATTCGATAAGAATTTGACTTTGGTGATGATTCTCTGAAATATCCTGAATAAAGGATTTATCAATTTTTATCATATCAACTGGAAAACGTCTTAAATAATTTAATGACGAATAGCCCGTCCCAAAATCATCGAGAATCACACGTGCTCCCATATTTCGCAGCTGCAGCAATTTAGGAATGATTGAATCTTCATTTTTCAAAATATCAGACTCGGTAATCTCCACCTCTAAAAGTTCGGAACTTATGCCGGTCTCCAATAAGATCTTGTAGAAGCTCTCGATAAGATTGTTTTGTAAAAAGACTTGCGCGTTCACTTTGAACGCAATTCGAACTGGATTTAGTTCCTTTTTGATCCAACTTGTTATTTGTCCACAAACCTTTCTCAAAACCCATTGACCAATCTCAAGAATCTGTCCATTTTCTTCTGCCATTGGAAGAAACTCTTCAGAAGAAATCGTTCCCCAGCTTGGGTGATTCCACCGTAACAAAGCTTCAGCGCTTAGTACAAGGCTAGACTCCATATCCACTCTTGGCTGAAGGACAAGAACCAATTCTTCTCTTTCAATTGCCTTTCGTAAATCGTTTCTCATTTGAAAGCTGCGATATGAATTGAGATTCAATCCAGTATGAAATACCTTGTATTTATTCTTTCCTAGTTCCTTCGCTCGGCGTAAAGCCGCGTCTGCATTCTTGATTAAGGAAAGTGAATCTTCCCCATCATATGGAAAAATACTTAATCCAATCGATGATGTCATAAATAGCTCATATTTATCAATATAAAAGGGTTCTTTAAATGCTTCCACAATACTCTCGGCAACCATCAAAGAGCTCTCCCGATCTGATTCAGGCAAAATGATGTTGAATTCATCGCCGTCCACTCGCGCAAGTAAGTCCCCTTCACTTAATAAACCTGCCAATCGAGTGGCAATTTCCTGCAGCATTTTGTCTCCTATGATATGACCGAGAGAATCGTTTACATACTTAAACCGATCCATATCCAAGTAGAGAATCCCTAATGATTGATTCTTTCGTCTTGCTTCATTTATATAAAAGATTAATTGATCATTAAATTTTCGTCTATTTGGCAAATCTGTCAGTCCATCATGAAAGGCCATGTGTTCGATGATTCGATTCTTTTCTTTGAGTGCCTCGGCTTGCTGGATTAATTTTTGCTTTATTTTATATAATTCCACAAAGCCTTCAACCTTTGATTTTAGAATAAAAGGATCAAAGGGCTTGAGCAGATAATCAATTGCCCCTACTGAATAACCCATGAAAATATGCTCAGAATCCATATTATTAGCGGTTATAAATAGAATTGGAATATTTTTTGTTTTTTCTCTTGTCTTGATGATCTTTGCTGTTCCAAATCCATCCATTCCCGGCATTTGCACATCTAATAAAATCGCAGCAAATTCATATTTTAATAGGTATTTTAATGCTTCTTCACCTGAATAGGCTTTAATTAAGTTGTAATCCTCATGTTCAATAATCGCTTCTAGAGCTAATAGATTTTCAGCTCGATCATCTACTAGGAGAATATTAATAGGTTCATCGATATTCACACTTTTAACCTCGTTCCCACTATGTATATAGTATTTTCTATATACTAGAATAGCATAATCTAGGAAATTGGATAGAGTTAATTTATGGTTTAATACTGCAGAATTATTGATTATATATAGAAAGTATCTATAAATTTCGGAATTCACCCAATCTTTTGCAATACTGGGATGAGGTTGGCAAAATTAGGTTTAATAATAAAATCACTGGCTCCATTATTAAGAGCATCCAGAATCATCCTTTTATGACCCATTGCCGTACACATGATGACCGTTGCGGCTGAATCGTACGCCTTGATTTCTTTTAGTGCATCAATACCATCCAGGTTAGGCATTGTGATATCCATTAAAACAATGTCAGGAGCAAACAGCTTATAGTTTTGGATCGCTTCATAGCCATCCTTCGCTTCAGAAATAACGTTATATCTGCTCTCCCTCAGGATATCCTTTAACCACTTCCTCATAAAAACAGAGTCATCTGCTATTAGTATCGTTTTTGGCAATTTACATCAACCTTTCCTAATAAAAATAATGTGATAGATTCTACTTACTTTCGTTTTACTAATTCGTGTTTCATGCTGTCTTCAAATTCTTTTTGAATTGAAATATTTGTTACTATTCTTTCGAGTTGGAAACAATCCGCTTCAAACTGATAGATAGGTAGAATTCTATCTTGAACCCAGATCACGTCTCCATTTTTATCAATCACACGGTATTTATGACTCATGCTTCCGACCTCTGCTAGCTTTGCGATTTCTTCCAGATAGGCTTGATAATCAGCCTCATGTATAATAGCTTCCCAAGAGTCCTCATCAGTAAAATGTTCAGAGTCAAATCCCGTTACTGCTTCAAACCCACTAGGAATCCCAATTTCCTTTGTAAGTGCATCTCCCCTTTTGTTTCCTACAGCTAATGATTTCCATACACTATTAAATCGGGATTGATGGATTGAAGTCTGTTCAATCATATAGTTAGAAAGCCTCACTAAGTAGAACAGTATACTTTTTACCGTATCAATTTCATGTATAGCTGTAGCAGGGCTCGGATTGTATACTAGTAAAGAGTCCACATTTACATTTTTTCTTTTATGATTGAACCATGTTAATTTTCGCATGTTTAAATTCCCCCAAATTCGTATTCCCCAATGAACTTTTCTTGTCCTTATTTTCCGTGAATTGCTTTATAAAAGATATCACCTTGTATTCTTATTCTAGATAGGAGGTAGTTCCTATTATTCATACAAAAGCAGTGTTACCACTTCACAAAAAAACTAGCTCCTGCTAGAAACTAGTTTCTTCATTAATATTATTAATTCCATTCCATTCCCGCTCTTTTTATGTGATAGTCAACAGTTACCTTAATATCCATTTCCTTATATACCTCTGACCATCTTTCTTCCGTTTTGATTTCTTGATCCCAATACTCCCCATACTTCGCTCTAATTCTCGCTCCCAGCCCCAATACATCTGATCCCTCTTTCTGGACCTTTTTAAGCAGCTCCCGACATATCTCTTCACTTTTATTATTCGCTGCTTGCTCAAGCTTCTTAAGATTTTTCGTGTTTAATCTATTCGTATTTACCTCTTCATCTACGACTGCATCTACCTTCACATGTATGCTAGCACTTGGTACTCCATTTTTTACCTTCACTTTAATATCTGGATTTCTTTTTTGTGATTGAATAAAATAAACACCACGACCATTATCCAATGACACCGCAATCGAATAACCTCCTGGACTTTTTTCCTTCATGCCCATATAGGCACCTATTTCAATTGATGACGTGCGTCCAACCAGCTTCGCATCCTTGAAAAATGCAAGACCGTCAACCAGAATACGATCATTTTCAATCACTTTTACAGTTGGCAAGATGGCATTGACACCATCGTCCGATATATCTGTCCAAAATTTCCCAAGATATTCTCGGGGAAGCTTACCAAAACGAACAGCATGGTCTAACGTGCTTGATAGATAGATTGATGGGACCGTTTCAATCGGTGGAGCGGATTTCATGACCTTTGATGCGTCTTTTTCATTAACAATCATCCACGCGGTCCTTCTTACCTCATAGTCCCGCCTTAAATAATCATTAATTTCCGACAAGCCCCGTTTTGCAATTTCATCTGAAACGACTACTATCTGTAAATGACCCAAATAAAGCTTTTCAGCTAATTGCTGCTGGAGATTTGACATAGCATCCTTCATCGTATGACCAAATGTTTCAAGTACCCATGCCGTCTTTTCAGAACCCTGGCCTCCTCCTCCTTCAGGACCTAATTTAATTTTTCCAGGAACGGCAATTTGAGCCGTAACCTTATATAGTGTTTCTCTTTTTTTAATTGGAAAATGACCCTTACGGTGAGTGACTTCTGGTTCATCACTTAAATCCTTTTCCTGTGCCAAGTCAATAGCAATTCCTAATATATTGGCACGATCCTCTAACTCATACCGATCCCAGCAGCCTGTTAAAAGTAAGATAAGGAATATCATCAAGATAATATGTAGTGTTCTCCTCATACCGTTTCTCCCTCTTTCTTACGCAGCAATGAAACAACTAGTAGGAAAACAGGATAAACGATTGTAAGAAAGATTCCATAAAAGGTTATTTGTAAAATTAGATCGTACATTTCATAAATATCCTCTGGGAACATAGCAATGGCAAACATAATAGGAAAGCCGATTAGGGAAATGAGCCGGTAATGTTCCGATTTAAATAACTCACTTACCCCTCTGACAACCACAAAATAAAAAGACAATAAAGTGGTGAACGTACCATAAATCCATGAGATATGAAGGATGGCATCTATTCGGGCCAAGACCTGTGCAGGAATATGGACCATTCGCCCAAGTACGAGGACTGGCCAAAACGATTGCTGAAGCTCTTCTTCTCCGAAAACAGCTAATGTCATGGTAATAATGAACACCACAAAGAAACATGCAATCCAATAACCCCATATTCCACTTTTTACACATTTATTCGGTTCCTTCATAAAAGGAATAACCATTGATATCACAAAAAAGTTTAATACTGCTTGTTTCACAATAATCCCGCCGCTCATAAATTCCTTCAAGGTTGGGTTGTTCCCTAATATGGGTGTAACATGATAGATTTCGATATCCTGAAAAGCAGGAATTAATACGAGAAAGATTGGAAACATGATAAGCGGCATATAGAAAAAATGAATATAGGCAAAGGTTGCCACCTTTTGAAACCCGGTTGTCGCACATAGTAGCAGCATAAAAAAAATCGCGATTTGGATCGGGGTATTTGGCATTAAAGCACCGGCAACAATTTCGGCATATTGCCTGGTTTCCAGTCCAGTGACAATAGCAAAAAACACAATAATCAGTGCACTAAAACACCTCCCGATTGCCTTCCCTAAGAGCTTTTCACTATATCCAATGACTGTATGCTGTGGAAACCTTTTGCCTAAAAAAACGATTGCCAGCAAACCGATAAAAGCGATTAATACTCCTACTAAACTGGCAAAAGGGGCTCCAAATCCCGCTCCTCGTACCACAAACCGTGGAAGAGCGAGCATGGCCACACCTAATATAGAACTGATGATAATCGTGGCTAGTTGAACGGGAGTAACGACATCCCTATTGTTCATTTGAATTGCCTCCCTTCCTTCCAACTTTAGGATTCTCATTGATTTCACCGTCTACCCTTTTGATATTTTGCGGATGTAATAGAGCCGGACGATTTCGCAGCCAGTCAAGTGGTGCCCGGATAAGAGAATCCTTAAATCCTTGGTAATTGCCAGGAGTCACAGGTGCCAAATAGGGTACACCAAATGAACGTAATGACAGCATATGATTCATAACAAACATCAATCCTGTAGCCAGACCTAATAACCCAAAGGCTCCTGATAAGAGAATCAATGGAAATCGCAGCATTCGAAAGGCTGTTGCCGCATTATAGGAGGGTGTTGCAAAGGAACCAATTGTTGACATTGCGATGATAACCACTGTGATGGGACTAACAAATCCCGCCATTACAGCTGCTTGACCAATGACAAGAACGCCGACAATGGATAAGGCACCACCTACCTGTTGGGGCATTCGGACAGTAGCCTCTCGTAAAATCTCCATTGCTACCTCCATGAGGAATACCTCTACCACAACGGGAAAGGGAACACCGGCACGGCCACTTGCAGCAGCTACCACAAACTTAGCCGGAATCATTTCAGGGTTATACGATAGAACCGTTATATAAAACGAAGAAAAGGTCAATGAGAAGATAAGAGCCATAAAACGGATCACACGAGTGATTGATGTGATCAGCCATCGTTCATTGTAATCTTCACTCGTATGGTAAAACTGATTAAAAACAGATGGCACAATAAGACTTGAGGATGAACCATCTACTAAAATAGTAATTCGTCCTTCTAAAATATTACCCGCTGCTTTATCCGGACGCTCCGTATTTTGTACCTGCGGAAACGGAGAACGGGGATTATCCTGGATAAACTGTTCAATATATCCCGCATCTAGAATTCGGTCAATTTTGATATCTTGAATTCTTTTTTTTACTTCCTCCAAAAGCTCCGGACTGACAATGTTATCGATATAGCATAGTGCGACTCTCGTCTTCGTCCTCTCCCCCACTTCCATTGGTTCCACACGAAATTCAGGATTGGGAGGCGATAGCGTAATAGGGAAACATTTGTAGTCAGCTGCTCAATAAAACCATCCCTCGGTCCTCTAATCACTCGTTCAGTCTCAGGCTGTTGTATTCCGCGCTTTTCTGGTTTATAGGAATCAAGTAGAAGGACATTCTTTTCCCCATCAATTAACACAACCGTAGCACCATGCAGCAGGCCGTCCTGAACGCTTTTCCAATCATCTGCTATGCTTCCACCACAATGATATAGGACTTCGTCAAAAAACCATTGTGATAGTGACTGACTTTTCTCTTGCTGTTCAATGGCCTCTAACTCATCATGTTCCTGTAATGGCCGTATGATATCGCGATTAATAATCTCCTTATCCGCTAAACTGTCAATATACACAACAGCTGCCGGACGTACCTTTCCTATAAGAAATTTCCTTATTGAAAAATCAATATCGTTTTTTAATATTTTATTAAGATACTTAATATTATCCTCAATACTCGTATTAATTCTTTTCGTTTCACTCGTTAGATGATCTTCCTGATTAGATTGCTTCTTTTTTTGCCAAAATGACATCTAATCCCTCCCTTCGAGTTCACGGAAAGCGAACATTAATCTTAGTATCTCAATCTCTATTTTTTACATGCATGAAAAACAAAAAAAAGATACTTTCTATAAGTATCTTTAACTCTCCTTACGGTATGACAGGTCTGTATACTTCCTAGCAGCATCCTCTAGTACATTCTCAAGCAGGCTGAGAACTTCACCTGGAATCTCCATTCCATCCCAATGAAGACCTTTTTTACCGCAAATCTCTCTTAAACGAATATGCATCGATTCTTCCGCATTCCGTTCATCCGTTAAACCAAGGATATAATCAACTGAAACACCGTACAATTTCGAGAAGCTTTTAAGCTTTTCAAGTGGCGGCTGGCGGTATTTTGATTCATATGAAGCGTAGCTCGATTTTTTTACCCCAATCATCCTGCCAACCTCCTCCATCGTGTATCCCTGCTCCAGCCTCAATTCTCGTAAACGGTTATGATACATACTCTCATCTTCTCCTCTTTCAACCAATGTCTATTCTGCAATTTGCTCAGCCATGTAATAAATAGCTTCCTGATACTGAGTTATCTTCTTTTGTACAAGGGCTATTTCTTCCTTTTTTACCCCTCTTTGTGTTCTATGGTAAATAGCGAAGGTTCCAATCACATCATCCTCTCGAAAAAAAGGGATGGACCATCCTGTTTGAAATCCGTATCTAGTAAAATGCTCTCGAAATGGACCCCATAGCGGACTTGATTGAATGTCTGTCACAACGACCTCTCGGTTATGGACAGCTGCTCCACATGACCCGCATGTTTCTCCAAATGCTCTTTTTTCGTTAATGTCATTAAAAAAGTCAAAAAATTCTACAGGAAAATTTGGTGCGGCTCCATGATAAATTTTATTTTCCTTTTGACAATAAAATAGCATGGTTACATGCCCATCCGGAATTGCTTTTTCTAGATCTAAGCAAAGCTTACCTAACTCCATTTTCATATTAATTACTTGAAACTCATTCTCAGAAATCACTTGGTTAACAAGTGCATCCAGATGGACTCGAATATTTTCTTCATTTTGAGCTAATAAGGGATTAATTTTTTGCAAAAGAGCTTTTATTCTTTTATTTGCTGCATATTGTTTCATGTAAACAACGATATCTTTATTCCGCATTCTCTCCTCCATTTTTCCATTTTATCCTTTATGGAGGCAAAAAAACCTAAATACAAACAAAAAAACACTTATCCTTGTTAAACTTTCGGATTAGTGTTTGTTCACTTGTTCACGCCTTTAACGTCTGAATTATTTTTTCTAAGAAATCAATTTGAAGCTTGTATTGGTCGGCCATATTTTGAAAGGTTATTCTTGATAACTCATTCATCTCCATAAGCAAAAAAGAACAGGCGTATTACCTGTCCCCTTTCCCCAAATTATACTGATAATCATAAATTTCTAGTGTATACCAAGTAAATTTCCCTTCCTCAAGCATCCAAGATATATCGATTTTTGCAGGTATTTTTATTCCGTTCATTATTTCATAATCCTGTATTTCCCCGATACATTCCATTCGTTTAGCCTTTTCATCAGAATCCTTGTATCGCAGTGCACTTATTTTTACCAATTCTCCCTGATTATTAAAATGAAAAATGGCCGACCCCGAAATACCCTTGTAGGTCATTGCCGCTTTCGCCGTTTTTTCATCCATTTCTTCCCATGTAATGTAAGGCTGAAGTGCTGCAGATGGATATATTGGCAATTCAAGCAAATATCGCTGTAAAGAAGATTCATCCACTTTTTTATTACCTGCTACATTTACAACTGGGATTAGGGATCCAATTTTCATGGTCATTGTACCATTCCCCTCTTGAAACCGATCCTTTCCTGCTACATGAACAAACGGCAGCATTTTCATATCAACCTTCCAAATAAATCCTGGTTCTTCAATCCTAACGTATTGCTCGGCTTCAGCACGATACCATTCCTTCTGGTCCGTTTTTAATTTCATCTGCCCCCTTTGTTTCAGGTAGACGGTCTTCATCTCTTCTTTGCCTACTATTCCAGTCTGGTGCAGCCACTTTTGAACAATGCTTGGCAATGAATTAAGCTCCTGTTCAGAAATATACTTCGTTTGTTCCATACTTACTTCTGACAAGAATTGTTGAATCTCCTTATTTGCCTGCTGATGAAATTGCCACGATCCATACCCAGCTAACGTGACGATAAGTATCATGATGTTTGCGATTGTACCAACTTTCGCATCCTGCCAAGAGAAACTAATGACCGTTTGTGAAAGCAAAATAGCAAGCAGTGAAGGCATCCACCACCAGTTTTTATTAGTCATAAATAACAGGACACTAAATAAAAAGGAAATCGCAGTAACCAGCCAAAGGATGCCGATTGGCTTTGATATGGCTAATTTTAATTGATTCAGCTCCGCAAAATGAAAAGCCTTTAAAAACCCTAATGAATGAATCAGCCCATGAACCATGACAACAAACACAAACACAATCCTCATCACCCTGCCACCCTTCTATCCCTAAACTACTCCCTACTTCCATTTTATACCTATAATAGATAGAGTCATAGGAGATAAGTTACAGAGGGACGGTTCTTTTGCTTCCTTTTTCAAAACCTTCACAACTAAAAAACGCATATCTTATAGACATGCGTTTCCATCTTATCATTATTTGAACACCATGGGATTTACCGGATGCTGAGGTATCTTCCCCTGTAACCCTTCGATCAGCTGTTTCGCTGCTAAATGGGCCATGGCTAATCTTGTTTTGACACTGGCACTTCCGATATGCGGTAGGGCGACAACGTTAGACAGTGTCAATAAAGGATGATCCAGTGAAATAGGCTCCTGTTGAAAGACATCTAAACCAGCAGCTAAAATTTGCCCGTTCTTCAAGGCTGTATACAATGCAGCCTCATTCACCACCTCACCACGTGCGGTGTTGATTAAAATGGCTGTTTTCTTCATAAGTCCTAATTCTTTCTCATCTATCAAATGCTTCGTTTCCTCGGTTAAAGGCGTTAAGATACAGACAAAATCCGATTCCTTCAATAACGTTTCCATATCCGTAAAAACCGCACCTAGCTCTTTTTCAGCCTCTTCCTTGCGACTACGATTATAGTACAACACATTCATATTAAAACCCTTAGCTCTTCTAGCCAATGCCTGGCCGATATTTCCAAAGCCGATAATTCCCATTGTGGCACCATAAATATCTTGACCCGTCAACAGCAAGGGAGACCAGGTTTTCCATTGGCCTGACCGTAAATAATCAGAAGCCTCTATTAATCTTCTAGAAGCAGCCATTAAAAGAGCAAATGTAAGGTCTGCAGTCGTTTCTGTTAATACGCCAGGTGTATGAGCTACCATTATATTCCGCTTCGTTGCCGCTGCAATATCTATGTTATTATAGCCAACCGCCATTGTACTGATGACTTTTAGTTTTTCAGCCTGCTCTAGTAAGTTCTCATCAATGGTTTCTGTTACCGTCGAGAATAAACCGTCAGCTTCTTTGATTTCTTCCTTCAATATCTCATATGGGACTGCTGTGTCCTCATCCTCCCACATCGAAACATGGAAATGCTCCTCCAGTCTTTCTACTACTTCATCCGGTAATTTTCTTGTTATGTATACTTTCGCGTTCATGTTTCAACCCCTCTTAGTCAAAATACCTGCCTATAGATGATTGTACCAAGCGAAAGCCCCGGACAACACCATTTTGAGATTAAGAAAAGGACAGGCTGCACATGTATTAAATGCCACCTGTCCTTTTTGTATTAAAAATTATTATTATACGTCTCGTCTATTTCACTTTTAGTACTGTTATAGGTTTCTTCAATTGTTTTAAATTTCGCAGTATAGAGCTCATCCTTCTCCCTATACATTGTGTTATAAAAGTTCTCCAAGTCCTCAAATACTATATTATAAACCTCCTGATCAAGGTCCTGCGTCTTATTCAAATCCATTAATGTCTGTTTGGCATGACGAAGGAATAGCATAAGTCTATCCACTGTTTGTTCATTTAAGTCCATCAGGCGCTGTTTATCTTCCATTAATTGATCAATTGCTTCACTAGTATTTTGTCTATGCCAATCAATCCATTGCTGAATGGAGTTGTTTGATTCCTGAAATTCCTTATCAAGCTCCTGTTGATTTTTCACATTAATATAGCGGCCTTCAGCACTCTCAGCTATTTTTTGCAGTTCATTCGCATCCTCTGATTGTACAGCAAGCCCAATTACATTTATGATAGGGTTGATATTTGAGTCAGCAAGCTGCTTTGCTGCTTCCACCGGATTCCCATCACATGTCTCTTTACCATCTGAAACAAGATAAATGACATTCGTCGACTCCTCATTACTCTCGACTGCCAGTTTTTCACCGACCTGTGTAAGTGATGCCGCCATTGATGTCCATCCGCTTGGAGCAATAGATTCTAATTCTGTCGCAAAAATGTCTGCATCATAAGTGGAAAGCGGGTAGATTTCCTCGATGCTGCTGCATGAAAGTTTCTTATCTGCTTCAGAACCTGTCCCCTTGTGTCCATAGATTGTTAAAGAAACTTTTGCTTTGTCAGGCAGGTTTGAAGCAAAATCCTCAATAGACTCTTTTGCCATTTCCATTAGGGTCTTCCCATCCTGTACATTCTTCATCGAACCCGATGCATCTAAGATAATCGCAATCTGAATATTTTCCTTCAGCTCTCTTCCATTTAATTTTATATTAGAAGTCGACTCTACATCTTCTAAATTTATTTTTCCACGTGGAGTATAGGTTGACATTGAAGGCAGCTCTGGAAAATAGGTCTCGGCAACAAATCGTTTGATTTGATCCGCCTTCTCTTCCTTGCTGGCATCCCCCTTAATTACAGTTTGTAATGTTTCAACCGCTGCGGCCTCCTCCTCTTTCGTCAAATGGTCATGTTCAATTTTCTCCCACCATATTCCTTTTTGAATATTTTCTGCCACCGCTAGCGAAGCTGGAAAAGAAAATCCTTCCTTACTCCTTTGAAATGCATCCGGCCAAAGCACTTGCTCCTTATCTACAGTGTCTTCTGCTGCTTTCTCATGATCCTTTGAGGATTCCACCGTTTCCTCAACCACTTTTGTTTTCTCGACTGGAATGTCAGACTTAATGCACCCAGCTAATATCACTACTAGCAGGAGCATCATCACTCCATATAACCTTTTCAAAAATATCCCGCCCTTTTCTATTTTTCTGTACTATTAATACTACAGTAATAAATAGAAGAACGGTTTATTTTAACGTAAAAACAGTATGATAGTCCTTCAACTCTCCATTTACCAGTTAGTAACGTATGATTGAATGGTAAATTTTGTTATATACCACAAGCATTTGCTCCTACCTTTTTCTTAAACAATGCTATTAAGAGAGTAGAAGCTTGAGCCTAACCCTCTGCCTTTTTTTGTGTATCTTGCTTCAAGTTTATCATTGGCCATTTATTTCTAATATGAAGTATACCTGCTGCAAGTGCTGTCCCAAGCCAAATGAGTAAGAAAATTGCCGTAAGAATGGGGAATATTGAAAGTTCAAATACTGTCCGGCCAAGTGCTGTTTGAAAACCAATGAAAAGGATTGAAATCATCCAGGCTAAGCTTCCATAATGAACAAGCCTTTTTTTATTTTTCTCATGTACCTGTGCTTTTTCGACTAACCATGCAGGGATTATTAATGTCTGCAAGGCATGAAATCCTATTCCATGAAGCAAAATGAAATTTCCAGAATCCCCGATATAACGGTCCTGCAGCGTTATCATCGACACACCTGCTGCATTTGCTAACAATATTGAAAGAAAGGCATAACGAGTACCTAATAGAAGCCAGGGACGTTCAAAAGGCGTTTTTATACGAAAAAATTGAATCATCAACATCAGACCTAAGATGACAATTGTAAGTGATACAAGAGCAAACACAAGTCCGGCAATTTGATCACCTACAGCTGCTGATTGAGAAAATCGCGGATTAAGTCCCCGAACATTTTGAATGGTCTCGATACTATAGCTGTATAGACTGGCTATAACAAAGCTCCAACGAACAAATTTCCTTTTTCGATTACTCAACCGTGCCAATGGTAATATCGCAGCAATCGAAAGGATAAAGCACCCGATAGCAGCATTAAAGGAAAAAACATCTTCTAAACTGCCTTCAGGTAAAACGATAGGGCCTCGAGCAAAAATGACTATTTTAATGAAGAAAGCAAGAATAAACCCCATGATGCCAGTAATCACAAGTGCTTTTTCACCTTTAAATAGCTTGATGGACCGTTCCGAAAAAGTCATATAATTAGAATCTACTTTCATTGACATGTGTCACCTCTTCTTCCTTTTTCATTTATTTATTTATCAATCAATAAATAATCGTTCTAAAAAAAGAAAGTTTTGTAACTCCCTTTTTTAGACAAATTAGCAATTCATATTTTCTCCGTAAATCAATTCTGGTATTTCTAGTACTTCCGCCAGCGTAATAAGCAGTCCCGTACCAATAAAACGAGCAGCTTCTACTTTGGCATTTGGAACCCCTGCTCGATCCATTTTCATGGTTAAGGATTCAAACATCTTACGATACAGCTTACGAGAATGCTCCCGAATCCCAGGTTCAGAAATTGTATGAGCCTGCATCACCATCAATACCTCAGCACGGTGTGTTTGAATAATTTCAGCAAACCCCCGCCCCATTGTTTCCAATAGCTGATCCGCAGGCGCCTCCACTTTCACAAAAGTATCATAAACCCTTCCAAATGCACGATCAATGACAACCTTGAACAGCTCTTCCTTATTCTCAAAAAAATGAAACACATAGGGCTGCGTCACTCCAGCAGCTTTTGCCACCATCGCTGTTGTGGCTTTATAATACCCCCTTTCCGCAAAAACTCTTACAGCACTCTCGATAATTAGTTCTTTTTTGTCTTCCTTTGCTGCCACGATTATCATTCCTACTATAAATTTATTTATTGATAAATAAATAATATTCAGTCTAATTATTTTTGTCAAGGTAAAAATACAAACGTACATCTTTTTACCACTAAATGAAATGCTTGGATATTATTCATAACCTGCTACAGGATTTGGAAGCAGCAGAACCGTCCCCATACACCCATTTTCGATAATGATAGGCCGAAAACATGATTATAAAGTATTTTACCGGAAAGATTAGTAAGGACTTTACTTTTAACATCCTTTTGTTTAGGAGCGATAAATCAACAAGCATCATCAGTAAGAGACTGTTAATTTTTGCTAGTGTATTCTCCTTTTGTAACCACCATGTTAAGATGAGCGATACAAGGATTCCAATAAGCGGGGAGATAATAAAGTTTTCTTTCCAAGAAAAAATCAACCCTTTACCAAAGCGAAATTTTCTCATCACTGCAAAAATATAGACCATGTTATGCCAAGTAACCTGGATTAAATGATAAAACGAAAAAAACAAAATATATGAATTTCTTTTTTGGATTGCGTTATACCAAATATCGTTAAAGATAAATGATATAAAAATTAAGCCAAACGTATATGGTGTCTTCCACCATTTATTTTTAAATACACCTAAAGTGATAAACAATCTTTCAATCAATGTAAAGAATAGACTAAAAAAAAGCTTAACCTTCCAGCCAAGTTGAAAGGCTGTAATAAATAAAGCTGTTGTTGGAACATAAAAAAATTGTGAAAGTACGGAGCCAAATATATTGTCCAATTGCTTTTCTTTCAGAAATTTAGGCTTGTATTCATAACCATCAAACAGCGCGACGACGATATATTCAAACAAATAGGCAAATCCAGTAAACGAGAGCAGCAGCACAAGATGGTTTTTTCTTTCTTTACTTTTATAAAAGGTAAAAAGAAGCATGACGAAGTGAAGAATCCCCAAAATTATATAAGGATATTTATTAACCTTTCGATTCGACCTCATGCCATTCACCTCCGTTTGTTGTGTTCGTTAGTATTTGTAACTTTCGTTAAAAACAAACGAATGAACAGGAATTATTTTATTTCATTCAAAATTATTTTTTGCTTAAATAGCTTCTATCTAAAAATTTAAAATAATAAAATCATTTTAATAGGATGATAATCTTGAAAATGGTAAAATAATAAAATCAAGTGAAAAAGGGAGTAACACAGAATGAATAAAATTGACATTATTGCACGGAGAATTATGGGGTGGAAATTAAATAGATGGGACAGATGGTTTGACTTTGAAAACGGCGTGTTCATTCATGACCACGAATTTCAACCAGAGCAAAATTTGGACCATGCCATGATGATAGTGGATCGTCTAAAACAATTTGGATTTACCTATGAAGTAAAGGATAGTAACCTGGTTTGCTTTAATGACATTTGTGAAACTGGTGAAACGCTGCCACAGGCAATTACAAATGCCGCCTATGCCATTGCAGAAGTTAATTCTATTGATGATGCATGGTTATAATGTTACTTTGTAAAAAAAACTCACATACAGTGAGTTTTTTTTACGTTTGACCTATATGAAATCTATTCTATTAAAATATGAAATAAAAATGAAACCTTATTATTTTCCCTGCGTATATGTTGTTAACAAAAATTTTTATACTTTATTGGAGGTGTACGTCTTACTCAGGTAAGACACATATTTGATTACAATCAACATCATTTTAATTGTACTGCTTATTGCTTTAACTGCTTTTTTCGTCGCAACAGAATTTGCTATTGTAAAAGTCCGAACATCAAGGATTGATCAGCTCATTGCGGAAGGGAAAAAAGGTGCGCTTTCTGCTAAAAAGGTTGTTTCTCACCTTGATGAATATTTATCGGCCTGTCAGCTGGGGATTACTGTTACTGCATTAGGCCTTGGCTGGTTGGGTGAGCCTACCGTGGAAAAGCTGCTGCATCCATTATTCGAAAGCCTTCATTTGAGTGAGTCGGTTACCCATATTTTATCGTTTGGAATTGCTTTTGCTTCCGTTACCTTTTTACATGTTGTCATAGGTGAACTGGCACCTAAAACAGTAGCCATACAAAAGGCAGAGACCATAACGATTTTATTTGCCGGTCCGATCATTTTGTTCTACCGCATCATGTATCCATTTATTTGGTTTCTTAATGGCTCCGCTCGAGTAACGGTCGGCCTGTTCGGCTTAAAGCCTGCATCTGAACATGAAGCAGCCCATTCGGAGGAAGAACTGCGTATCTTACTTTCAGAAAGCTATAAGAGCGGCGAGATTAATAAAAATGAGTTAAAGTATGTAAACAATATATTTGAATTTGACGAAAGAACAGCAAAAGAAATTATGGTGCCTCGAACAGAGATTATCAGTATTTCGATTGATCATACCTATGATAATATTCTGACAATCATTCAACAGGAAAATTACACCCGCTATCCGGTCGTAAACGGTGATAAGGATAATGTTCTTGGCTTTATCAATGCAAAAGAATTTTTTACAGCGAAAATTATGAATCGACACAATAACGAAGATTTGAAATTAGAGTTTTTTATTCACCCAATTATCCGCGTAATTGAGACCATTCCGATTCATGACCTTTTAGTCAAAATGCAAAAAGAACGCACACATATTGCATTACTAATAGACGAATATGGCGGTACATCCGGATTGGTTACGGTTGAGGATATACTCGAAGAAATAGTTGGCGATATACGAGATGAATTTGATGAAGACGAAATCCCGGAGATTCGTAAAGTAAAGGAAAATCATTTTATTATCGTTGCAAAGGTTCTTATTGATGATGTTAACCACTTATTGGGAACGAATTTATCAGATGAAGAAATGGATACCATTGGCGGCTGGTTCCTCTCACAAAATTTTGATGTGAAAGCTGGTTCTGAAATAGAAACAGACGGTCATCTATTTAAAGTACGGCAAATTGAAGGACATCATATTATCTATTTAGAAGTTAAGACTGCCTAACTTAACTAATGAGTATCGTTACGTATATGAGAGCTTGGAGTCTTCCCTCCAAGCTCAACTCATTTTTTCCTTAATTTGATCTCGGATATTTTCTAGTTCTTCCAATGGCAGGTCACTAAGTGAAATCCTGATTTCTTCTTCAATTTGTTTTCGATTTCTTTCCCTATACTGATCCCACCATTCGCGAAGACCTTCCGTATTTTCTAAAAGATATTCAATATCAATCTCCTCTACTTCATCATCTGATAAATAGTGCAGAACCGCACCAAGCATGGTATTTAGGTGATCAATCTCCTCCTCTATCCTGTTATCCTCTTTAACTTCCTCCTGTTCCTCTAATTCATTCGTTTCCTGATCATTCTCTTCCGTAACCGCTGCAGCCTTTCGTGGCATTTTTTCCCACCTCCAGATTTCTTGATGACTTTATAAATGATGTAGGTTAGTCTTTCCAGAATAATATGGTTTGATTAGTTTATTAGTCCTTAACAAAAAATAAAGGGACTGCCGATTAAGCACCCCCTACTCTTCTATACAACTTGAAACCAGCTGACAAAGCTGCTTTTCCTAGCGATGATGGCCATGACCTTCCTCTGCAGCCATTGCAGCTGCCTTTGTAACATGTACTGTTCCAAATGGATGATTTGGTGGAGCATAAATTGAATAAAGCTTCATCGGAATATTACCTGTATTGGTTACATTATGCCAGGTTCCAGCAGGAATCATGATCGCTGAGTCATCTCTGACATTTCTTCTAAAGTTTAAACGATTTTTACTATATCCCATTTGTACAACTCCATGCCCTTGCTCAATGCGTAAAAATTGATCAACGGCAGGATGGATTTCCAAACCGATATCCTCACCTGGTTTCAGACTCATTAATGTTACCTGCAAGTGTTTTCCTGTCCATAGTGCCGTACGATACGTATCATTTTCCTTCGATGCTTGATTTATATTAATCACAAATGGGTTTGGTCCAAAGTCCTTTCTCATTACATTACCAAATCCATTATAGTTACGGAAAGAATTGCAGTTATTTTCAGGCTCAAGCTCATGTAGTGAAGGAGAATACACAGGCTGTCTTTCATAGTAATCCATCGTTGGTGCATCATAAAGATACCGATAATGATCCATGTTAGGAACATGATAATACATTTTCTTCATCCCCTCATTGTTTATCGGATTATTCTATGCCGCAAAGCTATTTCTGCTTCATTTACTTATCATCTAGTTCAGCACTTTGCATAAAAAACTATCAGAAACAAATACTTAATTTATCCCTCTTTGCCATAGTGCAGAGGGAATCGAGTTCATCAATTATATTCTTTCTCTAAATGAAATGGAAAGGTGAGTACTATGGACAAAAACCAATACGATTTTGCCAATTTATCCAGTACAGACATAGAGCAGGTAAATGCTCTTCAAAAAACTCTTAGCAATAAAAAAGGTGAAGATGTTATCCTGATTGCCTATCAGGATAGCAAAAACAAATAAATATCTAGACAAAGAGGCTGGGACATAACTAGCTTCAAATAACGAGAAAGGTGAAATTGATTACGCTCAATTTCACCTTTCTCTATT
>NZ_JBHZRC010000007.1:0-18611 GCF_043641075.1 Niallia oryzisoli
TGAAGGGAGTCGAACCCCCACGCCTTGCGGCGCTAGATCCTAAGTCTAGTGCGTCTGCCAATTCCGCCACACCCGCATATAAAAAGATTATTGTATAAGCAAAAATCTTTAATGAGCCATGAAGGACTCGAACCTTCGACCCTCTGATTAAAAGTCAGATGCTCTACCGACTGAGCTAATGGCTCAAAAAATAAAATGGCTGGGCTAGCTGGATTCGAACCAACGAATGACGGAGTCAAAGTCCGTTGCCTTACCGCTTGGCTATAGCCCAAAATATAGTAACTGGCGGTCCGGACGGGACTCGAACCCGCGACCTCCTGCGTGACAGGCAGGCATTCTAACCAACTGAACTACCGGACCAGATTAGTTTATTAAATAGATAGCAGTCTAGCTCCAGCGCCTAGCGTCTAGTGGACTTCACATTCCTCCCTACGATAAGTCAACATCCAATCGCACTAACGTGCTCTTGGTGTTTCCTTTATCTCGGTCCGGATATTCCAGTCCATACGCCGCTTGGCAAGGCGCTTCCGCTTTCTAGATGACCCGTACGGGATTCGAACCCGTGTTACCGCCGTGAAAGGGCGGTGTCTTAACCGCTTGACCAACGGGCCATGATAATATGGCGGAGAAGGAGGGATTTGAACCCTCGCGCCGCTCACGCGACCTACACCCTTAGCAGGGGCGCCTCTTCAGCCTCTTGAGTACTTCCCCATATGGCTCCGCAGGTAGGACTCGAACCTACGACCGATCGGTTAACAGCCGATAGCTCTACCACTGAGCTACTGCGGAATAGTTAGTATTTCATCGTCAATACCGTGCATGAATAACTTGTCTCAATATCGACTCTTTATATTATATTTACGCTAAATATAAAAGTCAAGTCCATTTTGTTCATTAATTATTCTAAAATGAATATACATTTATAATCACGGGATAAAAATATACCACCCAATTGAATAAAGGTCAATCCTCTTTAAAAACTAATTTCCCCCTGCAGATCCCACAAACATATTTTTTTGTATCCATTCTTCTCTTCCGGCTATACACCTGATGACAGCTGCTGCAAAAATACGTTAAAACCTTTTGACTTCTTTGACCTGCAGCCTTTTCCGGAAGTGTCGAGCAGTACCTTGGTGCCCCAACCTTATCCATTAGAACCTTAAAATCCTTATCCTGATGCTTGTAGCCCTTCCCCTCTAAATGAAGATGATAATGGCACAGCTCATGTTTTATAATGCCAATTAACTCACTAATCCCTAACTGCTGATAGTATTTAATATTCATTTCAATGTCATGACTGTTTAATAGATAACGGCCTCCAGTTGTTTTTAGCCGGGAATTAAAGGTGGCTTGATGTCGAAAGGGCTTATGGAAATACTCTAGTGAGATATTTTCCACTAGTTTTTGTAACTCTTGATTATCCATATTCATTCATCTCCTTCACACCATTACGCACATGACAAACTATATCAGCATAGACTAATGATAATCAATAAGATTTTTGTCCGGGAGGTTCTCATATGCCTACTTGGTTTCAAAATCAAATCCAAAAAGCCTTTTATGAAAAAAACAGATACCAAATTAAACTGTTAAATCAATGCTGGTTCATTTATAGGAAAAAACATTTTTGAACCTATTACAGGACTGTCCCATACTTATGTATAGAAGCCACATGAAAAGTGTCGTGTGGATTCTGACATTTGATAGGACAGCCCTGTTAGATTATATATTTATAAACCTCTTAGCCTTCTGCCGGTGAAAGCATAGTTAATGCCACTCTGCCTTTATTTAAATCAACTGAATCGACCCAGACAGTTACTACATCCCCAACAGAGACGATATCAAGAGGATGCTTTACAAACTGACGGCTCAATTTTGAAATATGGACAAGACCATCTTGTTTGACTCCAATATCTACAAAAGCACCAAAGTCTACGACATTACGGACCGTTCCTTGCAGTTCCATCCCGGACTTTAAGTCTTCAAGCTTAAGGATATCCTTTTTCAGAAGCGGAGTTGGCAATTCGTCACGCGGATCTCTTTCTGGTCTAACGAGCGCGTCTACAATATCCTGTAGTGTCAATTCACCAATTGTTAGCTCTTCAGCTGTTTGCTTAATATCAATTGCAGCTAAAACCTTTTTTAACTCCTCTGTACCTAAATCAGTAGAGGTGAAGCCAAGAGACTTTAGCAGCCTTTCAACCGCATCATAATTTTCCGGATGGATAGATGTTCTGTCTAGCGGTTCAACGCCATCTACAACTCTTAAAAATCCAATGGCCTGTTCATAGGTTTTAGCCCCTAAGCGAGGAATTTTCTTTAATTGCTTCCTTGATGTAAATCTTCCTTCTTCCTCTCTCTTCTTAACAATATTGTTTGCAACTGTTTTTGAAAGTCCTGAAACATACTGCAGCAGTGAAGGAGAAGCTGTATTCACATTTACGCCAACCTGGTTAACAACCGTTTCAACAACAAATGTAAGGGATTCTGTCAATTTTTTTTGTGAGACATCATGTTGGTATTGACCGACACCAACTGATTTGGGGTCAATTTTCACCAGTTCAGCTAGCGGATCCTGTAGACGTCTTGCAATAGAGACTGCACTTCTTTCCTCCACCTGATAATCAGGGAATTCTTCCCTTGCAATGTCAGAGGCAGAGTATACACTAGCCCCAGCCTCATTCACGATTAAATAAAAGATCTCTTCAGGCAGTTCCTTTAATACATCGGCGACAAACTGCTCTGTTTCCCTTGAGGCTGTCCCATTTCCAATTGCCACCATTTCGACCTTGTAATCCTTCAAGATCTTCACAAACTTTTCCTTGGCTTCCTTTGTTTTGGATACCGGTGGATGCGGGTAGATAACACCAATCGTTAACACCTTTCCAGTCTCATCAACGGCGGCTAGCTTACATCCGGTCCGATAAGCCGGATCGACCCCGAGCACTACTTTTCCTTTTAACGGCGGCTGAAGCAATAGATTTCTCAAATTTTCTGAGAAGATATGAATGGCCTGTTCCTCTGCCTTTTCCGTTAACTCATTACGAATATCCCTTTCAATAGAGGGCTGAATCAATCGTTTATAGCCATCTTCAATCGCTTCTGAAACAATGGGAGCCGTAATAGATCCTGTATGACGAATCCATTTTTTATGTAGGTATTTCACGATAAATTCTACATCCGGTTTAATGTTCACACGTAGAATATCCTCTTTTTCTCCGCGGTTCAGGGCTAAAATTCGATGCGGGACAATTTTGCTTACTGGCTCCTCATAAGAATAATACATTTCATATACTTTCTTCTCATCTTTTTCAGAGTCTTTTTCAGATGTTTCGATGATTCCTTTTTTACTTGTTTCTCTTCGGATCCACTTTCGACCCTCCGCTTCATCTGAGACCATTTCAGCTATAATGTCTTTGGCACCTGTCAAAACATCTTCAACCGTAGTAACTTCTTTTTCATCCGATAAGTATTTGCTTGCCTCTTCCTCTATTGAACCACCTTTAGGGAACGTCAACAGCCACTCCGCAAACGGCTCTAACCCCTTTTCCTTCGCAATCGTTGCTTTTGTACGTCTTTTTTGTTTATACGGACGGTACAAATCCTCAACTTCCTGCAGCTTCACGGCTTTTACTATGCTTTGCTGAAGTTCAGGTGTCAGTTTCCCTTGCTCGTCAATCAGTCGGATAACTTCTTCTTTACGGTGCTCCAGATTTTGTATATATTGCCATCTTTCCATAATATCCCGTATCTGTACTTCATCTAGAGAACCGGTCTGCTCTTTTCGATAACGGGCAATGAACGGCACTGTGTTCCCTTCATCAAGCATGGCTATGACATTTTTTATTTGTTTAACAGCAAGAGATTGCTCTGATGCTATTAATTGAAATAAATCCGCTTGCTTTTCTAGAGTATTTTCCAATCGCACTGCCTCCAATAATGAGTAATATCTTTATTTTAACAAATTCACCCGCCTGATAACCATTCAAACCGCTGTGTTTCAGCAAACAAATTTCAACGAACTTAAGAAAATAATAAAAACGCCCCTAAGTATAAGGACGTTTTTTATATGATTTAAAATTCAATAAGACCTAAACTAATTTGCAGGGCTTCATTGACCTTTTCCATCATTTCATCATCGAGATGAGTTATTTTATCGGTTAAGCGTTGCTTATCAATTGTACGAATTTGCTCTAAAAGAATGACCGAATCTCGTTCAAAACCATATCGCTTCGCATCAATTTCAACATGTGTAGGCAGCTTCGCTTTTTGAATTTGAGCTGTGATTGCTGCAATAATTACTGTGGGACTAAACCGATTCCCGATGTCGTTTTGAATGACGAGTACAGGGCGCACCCCGCCTTGTTCTGAACCAACAACTGGGGAAAGGTCCGCAAAATATACGTCTCCACGTTTGACAATCAAAGGTTTAGCCTCCGCTTACTAGACGTTCAACTGTGTGTTCTGCCTCATATTCCGCTTGAAATGCTTCAGATGCAATCGTCAAATTTATTTTGGCCATTTCCATATAGCCCCGTCTCATGGATTCACGAATATGTCTTTTCTTTCGCTCACGCAAGTACATTTTCGTTGCTTGATAAATAAATTCACTACGATTCACATTTTCTTGTTTGACAAAACCGTCTAACTCACTTAATAGATGTTGCGGTAATTTTATCATAATCTCTGTCGTTACACTTGACTCAGACACAATTGTACACCTCCACCATCAATACACACCTATTCACTCTACCATTTTTTATAATATCATTATTTTTTATTAATGCAAAGACTATTCAAGGATTCTTCAATATTATCGTCCCAAAAAATAGCCTTTTATGCATACATACGCTTAATTGACTAGTTTATGTCGATAATTTTATTTCTATTTAGTTTTCCGATTAAACTATGTTGTTGATTTCCGTTCCAGGCACTTCGCTTTCCGCGGGCGACCGCCGAGCCTCCTCGACACTACGTGTCTGCGGGGTCTCGACTGTCTCGCTTCTCCCGCAGGACATTGAATTACTTCCTTGAATCCGCCCACGCACGAGAAAATTCGATAGAATTTTCGAGGAGTCTTCGTGCCTTCCACTACAATCAACCTGCTAACAAAAATTAATATTGCTTAAACGCATTTTTCGGTAAATCTCAGTGTCAATAATATTATAACAAACCATTGACCACTTCGACTATTTTACCATCCTGGAGGTATACACGCGGGATTCGATTAGACATCATACAGGTAACCTCATAGTTGATTGTCTCTAATACATCAGCTATCTCATTCACCGATATAAGTTCATTTCCTTGTCTGCCAATGAGGGTAACCTCTGTTCCTACTGGTACGTAGGAAGGAAGCTTAATCATCATTTGGTCCATACAAATCCGTCCTGTAATCGATGCTCTTTTTCCATTCACTAAAACTGCTTGTCTAGAAAGTTTACGGATCCAGCCATCGGCATAGCCAATCGGCAGCGTTCCAATCCACTCCTGCGCTTTTGCTTCATAGGTCGCACCGTAGCCCACATTCTCACCCTTCTGTAGTTCCTTCACATGAACAAGCTTCGTACGCAGTGAAAAAGCCTCTTTGAGTGGATAAGGCAGTACCGTCTCGATTTCCGTTGAAGGACTTAACCCATACATTGAAATGCCAAAACGAACGCCATTAAAATAGCTTTCCGGGTAGCGAAGTGCTGCTGCAGAATTGCTGGAATGAACCATTTCAGGACGCTGTTCAAAGCTTTCCACCAGCTTAGTAAACGAAGCTAACTGCTGTTCATAATAGGTCCGATCCAACTGATCAGCTGTTGCAAAATGTGTAAATACACCCTCTAAATAGAAACACGAATTGGTTCTGATGGCAGATTCAACTTCCCTAAGCTCCTGCTTAGTTTTCACTCCAATCCTGCCCATACCCGTATCAACTTTGATGTGAAGCTTCAGAGGTTTACTATCCTTTAAAAACTCCACTGCTTTGTCTATCCATTCCTTTTGAAAAACGGTCAGTGTAATATCATATTCAGCAGCTAACGCAGCATTTTCCGGTCTGCTTGCCCCTAATACAAGCACCGGCTCCGTAAGGCCTTTTTTTCTTAATGCAATGGCTTCATCAATAAGCGCGACAGCTAAATAGGAGGCGCCCGCTCGTATGGCTGTACGTGCTACTTGAATATCCCCATGCCCATATGCATTAGCTTTAACAACAGCAAATAAAGCCACATTATTCGGTAAAATATTTTTCAATGATTCCACATTATAATAAATGTTGTCAAGATTAACCTCTGCCCAAGTATCCCGATAAAACGGTTGAACACCCATTTGAATAATCCTCTCTTTAGTTGACGTTTTTATCTGTATATTTCGATTATCAAACTAGTGTAAGCACTTGTCAAATGGGTTTAAAAATAAATACAGAGGTTCTCTAAACTTTTGAGACGAAAACTGGGTTCGTCTACCTCACCCTCTTGACAACAATGAAAAAGGCTGACCCTTTTGTAAGGTGTCAGACCCTGCCATACAATATCTAGCATAAACAAATAGATACCGATTATTCATTTACCCTGTTATTATACTTGCAGAATCTAACACCATTTAGTCAGCCGTTTTTTTCTTATTTTACAGCGTTACTTTGAACTGTACGTGCAATTTCAACCATTTCCTCTGGTGTCAAATCATTAGAAGCAATCATATAATCCACACCATCATTTGTCCAAGTTAAACTATTATCAGTTAGCGCTCCAATTGTAAAGCCTAGATCGACTAGTTCACCTGTCACATTTGTCGGTCCAGCTGTAGCAGGCATAACCGTTGTTTTTTCTTGAACAAGTGTAAAGGATTTATCCCCTTCATACGTGAGTACAATTCGTTTCCCAGTATCTATTTTTACTTCCTTTTCACCTACTAAATGAACGCCAGGAATTTCCTCCGGATATTTAACCGTTAATTCTTGATTTTTCAAATCAGCCATTACCGTTGTATCTAGCTGTGCACCCGTCATATTCTTTTGGACATTGAAGTCATTTTTATCAAAGCTGGCATCAAATTTCACATCAGAAAATTTAACGGTCACAAGTGCATTATGGTCGGAATCCATGACCTTCACACTAATCGGTGCAAGGTCCTTTTTATTTAACGTAATCTCCTGGTATGGAAGCATCTTATTATTTTGGTACCTTGTTTTGGTTTCAAATACATAGTGTTCCTTTGTAGCCGTGAATTTTGCTTCTTTATCCTCCATAATATCCTTGACAAGCGACTCATATAAATAAGCTTGGCTGCTATTTTGAGGCCAGTCACTTTGGAACTTAAAGCTTTTATTTAGGGCAGGAGTTAATACAAAGACACCTTCTTCATTGCGGAGAATCATTTGATTTTGATCCCTCTGGGCATTTTTTAAATCAACCCGGTAGAAATCAGGCTCTTTATGCCAAATCTCTACTTCATACGTATGCGGCTCTGTTCCCATCTGTAAGGTCATTTTTGCCTTTGCCTTATACCCGCCCAAATCCTCAAGCTTCGTATTCAAATCCTTTACGACATCTTCTTGTGATTTCGTTCCACAGGCAGATAATACAAGGACAACCATGAGCCCTAAAGCCAGCATGAATATCTTCTTCTTCATTCCTTCAACCCCTTTTGTCTCATTTCCATTACGTAGAAGGAGAGCTCATAAAATACACCTGGCCTTGTCTCTCCTATTGCACTATGAATATATGAGACAACCACTTATAATATGACGAGCTAGGGTGAAGGAATTCTTGCAGTTCTTTCTGACTCAGGTTAATTAATTTTCAATAATCACCTGTGCCGCTGCATATTCAGCACTGTGGGTAATGGATAAATGAACACCGTTCTGTCGAGGTTTACTGATAAACGGCTTTCCTTTTTCATCATTCTCCACTTGAATATCAAGAAAGGAAAGCTGTTCACCAATCCCTGTTCCAAATGCTTTAGCAAATGCTTCTTTTGCCGCAAATCGACCTGCAAGGTATTCAATCCTCCTTTTATCAGATAACTGCTCATAGGCTTCTTTCTCAAAAGGGGTCAGGATCCGTTCCACAAATTTAGATTGACGTTCTGCGACTTTTTTTATCCGCTGTAATTCAACGATATCGAGACCAATTCCTGAAATCATTTTATATCTTCCTTCTATCTATAATTTTTTGTGCATATGAAATAGCATAAACAAGCCATCATCAATCCATTTTGTTTTGCTCTAAAACTGGTTGTGTTATGATTTATCCAGCTACCAAATTTAGGAGGGGTACATGTTTACACGAACAGAAAGCTTTAAAGAATTTATTCGGTATTATCCAGTTGTTTCTGTGATTGTTTCCATCCATATTATATTATATCTAGTAACCTCATTGCCTATTTTCCCCAACTCCTTGCTCTTGGAATTGTTAACAGGCGTTAACTTGTATATTTGGCAGGGAGAAATTTGGAGATTGGTAACACCGATTTTTCTGCATAGCGGATTCTCACATGTCCTTTTTAACAGCTTTTCACTTGTACTGTTTGGACCAGCATTAGAGAGGCTTCTGGGACGCTTTCGGTTTACCTGGGTTTATTTAGCTACGGGGGTTTCGGCCAATTTGGCCACATTATTGATTGAGCCTGTTACATACATCCACCTGGGTGCAAGTGGAGCTATTTTTGGCTTATTCGGTATGTACATCAGCTTGATTGTGTTCCGTAAACATCTGTTGTCAAAGGATAATAGACAGTTAATAACCACCATCGCCGTCATTAGTATTATCATGACCTTTCTTCAGCCGAATATAAACATCATTTCCCACCTATTCGGTTTTCTTTCCGGATTCCTAATTGGAGCTTTAACGTTAAAAAAACGTGCCTGACTTCTGAATGTCGCCGTTTCCCAGGTCGACGTTCAGAAGTCAGGCACCCTAGCTTATTGATACGTATACCAATTATAAATCGTAAGACAGTCCTGTTTCTCGATGTCCACTACTTCGCCGCCTGAGGGGCCGACTCCGGATTTTACCGTTGCATGAATGGTTCCGAGAGCTTGCCTCTCTTGAAAAGGACTCCTAGCTAACGTTAGGGACTGGATCTTATTTTTCCTCATATAAAAGGTATTTTTCACAATTCCTCGGTAGGTTAAGGTTAATTGCTGCTGATGTAAGCTCCAGCCGGCATCCTTATAATTAAGAAAAGCCCAAATTGCCGCAAATGGTATCAGCACTAATGATAAAAAGCCCCAAGGTCTGAAAAAAATAATCGCCGCTGCTGCAATGATCAACGGGAGCAGCAACCCTCGAAACATATACCTTTTTAACGCCCGTTTTGGTGCCGGAACCAATTCTGGACTAAAGCAATAATCATGTAAAAACGGAGATAAAAGGGCAGCAACCTCTTTTTTCTTAATAATCGGCAGGAGGAGAGTCTTTGAACTGTTCTTTTCTAGGGAACCCCCTGCACTTTCTAAGTAAACAGAGCAATACCCAATTGGCTGCCTGATGATATTTTCACTGATTAGAATCCCTTGAATCCGATTTAATGGAATCGTAAGCTGTCTTTTTTCGAGCAATCCTCTTGAGATGACTAAATCCTCTTCCACCTTTTTCACTGTAAAACCGGCATACTTGAACATCGTTCCAACTACAGCAATAAACCACGCGAGCAAGAATAGCAGGAAGAGAGCAATGCTCACAAAAGCAATACCGTTAGAGATATAGCCCTGCAGCTCCTTAAAAACTTTTTCAAACGGAATCAATTCATCAAACTGTAAAATAAAGGCGAGAGAGGCAGATATCACTACACCTGCACCCCCTGATGTTGAAGCAAGGAGCATAAGCTGCGAAGGCTTCATGGTATAAACGATATCTGATTCCTCGATTTCCCTATATTGCGTCTGGTTTCTTTTAACAGAAGTTAAAATATCCTGGATTGCCACAGCATCCTGTTTCTTGATCGCGGTTAACACCGCTTCAGCATTATTTAAACCGCTTGAGCCTGCAGTTTCTACCTTTACAGTTACAAGGCCAAATGGACGCTGTAGAAGTCCCTCTGAAAAGTCGAGACTCTGAATCCTTTCAAATGGAATATATCGTTTTTTTCTTACAAACAAGCCTGATTCTATTCTTAACTCGCCTTCCTCTACCCGGTAGGTGAACCGCAGCCATGATAAGATACCACCGACTAGTGAAAGCACGATGAAGGAGGCTGTGAAAATCATTTGCCATAGGTCTAGTCCAGGACCCTTCCCTCCAAATAAAAAGATAATAATAAATGGGGCAATAAATTCCTTCAAAGACTTTAAAAAGTTAATTACACTCGTTATGGGATGAAGCCGTTTCGGTTCAGACATCTTCATCGGCCACCCTTGCCAGCCTTGAAATCGATATTCTCATTTCCTCCGCCTCCGAAAGCTCTAAAGCAGGTATTTCATGAGTTGTGGCTGCGGTTGAAACCGTGACAGAAGCTAACTTATACTTTCGCAATATTGGCCCCTGTGCGGTATCTACGTGCTGGACACGGACCATCGGGACAAGTGTACGTTTGATGACAAACAAACCATGCTGTAATTCTATTTCCTGTTCTCGAACTTCATAACGCCAACGCTTCCAACGCAGCGAAGGAAACAGTATGACAAAAAAGTAAATAGATAAAATGAATAAAATAATAGCGGTAACACTAATCCAAATCGGCCAATCAAAGAAAATCGTGAGACCAATTACTCCGCCGGCCAAAAGCAAAAAGACGGCGGAAATAACAGCTCCCGAAATTCGCCAAACCCTTAATGCTCTTTCAGAAATCCTATTTTTCGGTTCCAATACCATGGTTTCTCCCCCTGAATTCACAAATCATATCCCTTTGTAATATGTACGTTTCATCTCATATTTAGTTTCAGTATGAAAAAAGGTGTCAGGCACCACATATGGACAAATTACTCAATCTGTCTTTTTGTGGTGCCTGACACCCTATCTATTATTTATAGCTGTTTGATTTTGATTTGTATTGCGAGTTATTTGGGCGCTTTCCGCCATGGCCGTGGCCTTGACGTGACTTCATTGGTGTTCTCTTACGGTTATTATCATATGCGCCGCGTTTACGGTCATCAAATTTACGGTCACGCTTTGCTGGCAGAGGTTTTTCTTCTGTCAATTTTACCGGAGTTGTATCAGGCTCTTTTGTCAGCATTTTTAATACAGCAGCCACAACGGTAGAAGCATCATGCCCCTCTAACAGTTCATCTGCAGCCTGCTTATAATATTGAAGATTATTCCCCTCAATCGTTTGAATGATTTTCTCCATTGCCGCTTTTTGTTGGCCTTCTAATGCTTCATCTAATGTTGGCGGCTCCATACGCTCCATTTTCTTTCTTGTTGTTTTTTCAACAACATGAAGATAGGATTTTTCACGCGGTGTAATCAACGTCATCGCAACGCCTGTTTTACCGGCACGGCCTGTTCTGCCAATTCGATGAACATAGCTTTCAGGATCTTGCGGGATATCGAAATTATACACATGTGTAACGCCTGAAATATCTAAGCCGCGTGCAGCCACATCCGTAGCTACAAGGACATCAATGGAACCTTCCTTAAACTTTCTTAATACAGACAGTCTTTTTGCTTGACTTAAGTCACCATGGATTCCTTCCGCATTATATCCGCGAAGGTTTAGTGCTTCAGAAAGCTCATCGACCCGTCTTTTCGTCCGTCCAAAGATAATGGCTAGCTCTGGTGCTTGAATATCTAAAAGCCTTGTCAACACATCAAACTTGGCTTTTTCCTGTACTTCAATATAGTACTGTTCAATGGAGGACACCGTCACTTCTTTCGTTTTTACACGTACAATTTGCGGGTCCTTCATAAAACGCTCTGCGATACGCTGAATTGGTCCAGGCATAGTCGCTGAGAAAAGCAATGTTTGATGGTCTTCCGGAGTTTGGGCTAAGATAGCTTCGATATCTTCAATGAATCCCATGTTCAACATTTCATCTGCTTCATCCAATATAACCGTTTGGACATGATCAAGCTTAAGTGTGTTCCGATTGATATGGTCAAGCAGACGACCAGGAGTACCTACAATAATATGAGGAGGTCTTTTTAAAGCACGAATCTGTCTGTTAATATCCTGTCCGCCATAGATAGAAAGGACACGCGCTCTTTTACCATAACCAATTTTGTACAGCTCCTCTGAAACCTGGATAGCAAGCTCCCTTGTCGGTGCAATAACGATTCCCTGAATGATATCCTTTGTGTAGTCAATTTTATCAATCATCGGAACGCCGAATGCAGTTGTTTTTCCCGTACCTGTTTGTGCTTGACCGATTAAATCCTTGTTACCCAGACCCAATGGAATTGTTTCAGCTTGAATAGGAGTTGCTTCCTCAAATCCCATTCTCTTTAATGATTTTAATGTGGCCGGACTAATATTCAATTCTTCAAATTTTGTCAATTTTTCCAATCTCCTTTAATTGTAACAAAATAGTCTATATAAAGTGGCTAGTGTGGTTTTCTCCCGAGCCAAATTCCTGCGGAGATTATTCGATCAAATTCGCCCCGTCGAATTTACGTGCAGTTTTCTTAACGAGCTCACTCGATAAATCTACTGTAGTAATCGCAAGGTCCGTCGAAGGCTTAACTTCATTCATCAGGGTTGAAACCCTGCTTAAATCAGAGAAAGTTCAACAATCTCTAGCTCTTATTGAAGTGGATAACTTTTGCTGAATGAAGTTAACGCAGCAATACATACAATACATACAAAATCCGTATAGTGTTGTACGCCACCATTTAGTATGGAGGAATTTTTGAATTGAAGAGCCGCACTATTATCCCTATAGCCGGCGTCGTGGAGGAAGGCTTCGTGACTCTGATGAAGCGGAATAACGTATCAATACTATTTAAACAACTCAATGTAAGCTGTCCGTCCTCCGTTTCCTACATACAAAAAAAGTGAAAAAAGACATTCTCCAAATGGAGTATGTCTGGGTTCGAAAGAAATTCTCTCATTGGCACTTTGATGGTAATTTTACCAGTTATCCCGCCTATTTGCAAGAAAGATCCATAGCCTAGGAGGAAGTGTGGAAATAGTATTCATAAAGTATATGCAAAAAAGAAAATTACTTAACCCCTGCTTTTAGAAAATAAAGGATATTTTCAAATAAATCTTCTCTCTCATCACTATGACATATCAAATGCTTTGAATTCTTCAAATAAAAAAGCTTCTTTGATGATGAACCAATTTGGCTATATAAATATTGAGCTGCTTTTGGCGGTACAACACCATCTACCTCACCTTGGGCAATAAAGGTTGGAACGCTAATTTGAGGCACTAACGGTCTAATTGAATAGACAAGCTTACGAAATTGCAGTGTTGCTGCTAAAGGAGTTTCCTTCAATTTTCGTTTGTACCGTAAAAACAGTTCATTCTCATTGAGCTTTCCATTGTACAGGTCTTTAACCATTGCCCCAATATCAATGGCAAGCTGTTTTGGATTCACATAGTAGGCTGCAGCACTTAAGAGAACTAGCTTTTCAACCGGAAAATGAACAGCTAAATAACTTGCGATCATGCCACCCATCGAAAACCCTACAACATACACCTTTTCACAGGTATCAAGTAATTTTTCAAGCTCTTGTTCAGCATGCTTAATCCATTGATTATATTGAACCCCTTTTAAATTTAACGAATCGCCATGACCAGGCAATGTCGGAACAGCCAGCTTCCAATCTGTATGACTGTTTAAAAAATGAACAAGCGGTTCAACCTCAGATGGGGCCCCCGTAAAACCATGTATACATAAGCAACCAATCATGCAAAAACCACCGCCAATAATCAAATTCGCCCGTCGAATTTGCGTCCGGATTTTTATCGAGCTCGCTCGATAGAATACCTTTAAAAAATCCGAGACATCCGCCGGAGGCTTAACTTCATTCAGCTAGGGCTGGGCCCCCACTGAATCGAAGAGCCATTTTCATTCACCCTTAACATTAGAAAAGGAGGACCTCCGCTGAATGAAGTTAGAATGAAGTGCTCTAATGTATTTTTCACGCATTCCCTATAAAGATACGCATGGAAAATATAAACAGTAAGCGTAAATCCCCTTGTTCTTTTGAAAAAACGAAAAAGCGAAGACCCTGTATTCTACAAGGTCCTCGTTCTTAGTTTAATAAAGCATTCACCACTTCTTCAAGCTTCATGCCTCTGGAGGCCTTTACTAGAACAAGCGTCTCTTCATTTGTATACTTTTCCAGCTCTTCAATCAGAGCTGGTTTATCTATAAAGGAAAATACTCTGTCGGCTGTGAAAACGGTCTTGGCTCCGGCCGCAATTTCCGTTCCTAGCTGACCAAAGGTAAACACATAATCGACCTTTTCTGGGTCAAGATATTTTCCCATTTCAAAGTGAAATTCATTTTCCTTTTCCCCGAGCTCTAGCATATCCCCAAGTACGAGAATTTTTCTTTCATAATCAGGGAGATTGGACACAAGATCAACGGCAGCCTTCATCGATGTTGGGCTGGCATTGTATGCATCATTGATAATCTTTTCACCATTTTTCCCTTCTACTAATTCCATTCTCATATTGGTTAATTTCAAGCCTGAAAAACCAGCATTCATCTGATAGAACGGGATTTGAAAATGCTGCGCTGCCAGCATGGCGCTTAGTGCATTTAAAATATTATGGGCGCCGAGCACCGGTAGAGAAAATTCGGTTTCCTCGCCATTTATCTTAAATGTGCTTCCATTTTGATTGGTTTCCCATTCAAGTGGATACAAATCATTTGAATTCATGCGTCCAAAGGTCTTGATATCCGCACTGCCCGCATAATTGGAAAGGCCTTCCTTCAGTAATAATTCATCACCGAAGTAGATGATTAAACCGTTCTCCTTTAACCCATCAATAATTTCAAGCTTTGCCGCTGCAATTGCTTCTCTTGAACCCAAATCCTGTAAATGGGATTCACCGATATTTGTAATAACCACCACCTCAGGTCGTGCAAGCTTTGAAAGAAATTCAATTTCCCCTCTGCCGCTCATTCCCATTTCAAGAACCGCTATATCTGTATCCTCATCAAGCGAAAGAATCGTTAGCGGCATTCCAATATGGTTATTATAGTTTCCTTCCGTTTTTTGCACCTTATATTGAAGCGCCAACAGGTTCGCTGTCATATCCTTCACAGTTGTTTTTCCATTGCTGCCAGTAATCCCAACTACTTTTACATTAAGCTCATTACGATAGGCTCGTGCCAATTCCTGTAAAGCAAGTAGAGTATCCTCTACAACAATAATGGGCAGGTTTGAAGGAGGATTGGGAACATCCTTTTGCCAAAGTGCAGCGGCCGCTCCGCCTTTTAACGCGGCTTCAACAAATCGATGTCCATCCGAGTGCTCCCCTTTAAATGGAACAAATAAATTTCCTGGCGTTATTCTTCGAGAATCAATGGACACCCCATCTATGGATACCTCTTGAAATGCTGTTAGATCGTTCTCGACTTTTATCATCTTCTGTATCTGGTCTAATGTTCTTTTAATCATTGGGCCCTCCTCATCATTACGGTCATTTCCGGGCTTTAGAATGTATATTTAATGTTTTGCTTTTCTTTATGTCTTTCAATCCCCAATTGAACAAGCGTTTCAATTAGCTGTGGATATTCCAATTCTGTATGCTTCCATAGAAGAGGGAACATACTTACAGGCGTAAATCCAGGCATGGTATTCACTTCATTAATCATCGCTGTCCCATCCTTTGTTAAAAAGAAATCCGCTCTTACAAGTCCTGAACAATCAAGTGCCTTAAACGCCTTTATTGCCATTTCACTTAAGGTTTTGTACTCTTCCTCGGAAATAGAAGCTGGGATAATTAGTGCCGTATCGCCATCTTCATATTTTGCTTTATAATCATAGAAATCTTCCTTCGGTACAATTTCCCCCACAACAGAGCATTTCGGATCATCATTTCCAAGCACAGCAATTTCAACTTCTCTTGCTGTAACGCCTTCTTCGACAATAACCTTGCGATCAAATTGAAAGGCTTCCTGAAACGCATTTTCCAGCTCAGTATGATTTGAACACTTGCTGATTCCGACACTCGAACCAAGATTGGCCGGCTTCACGAAGCAAGGGTAGCCAAGCTCTTTTTCAACCTTCTCATAAACTAACTCCGGCTTTGCATTCCACTCACTTTTAATAAATGAAACATATTGAACCTGATTCAGACCAGCATGGGCAAAAATATTTTTCATTACCACTTTATCCATACCTGCCGATGAGGCAAGAACGCCATTTCCAACATACGGAAGATTTAGTAATTCTAAGAGGCCTTGTACCGTGCCATCCTCGCCGTTCGGTCCATGCAATAACGGAAAAATTACATCAAAGGTTTTTCCATCCACTGCTTGGAAAAGCTTTGTTGAAAAATTTGTATCAGATGATGCTGTTTGTGAAAATTGCAGGTCTTCAACCTTTTCAACCGGTCCATTTAACTGCTCACCTTTGATCCATTCACCCTTTTCAGTAATATAGATCGGATATATTTCAAATTTAGTATGGTCTAACGCTTTATTTACAGCCAATGCTGTCCGTAGAGATACTTTATGCTCAGCAGATTTTCCACCATATAATAAACCTAATTTCGTTTTCATTTTAGACCTCCAATATATAAATGACACCTTTAACATTTAACATTTTACCACTTTACAGCATCTGCGGGAGGATTTCTTACACGTTATTGCAGTCAGTTTTTCGTTATATGACATATCCCGCATTTACACACCCATTGCCTATTATATGTATAGGTGGGCTGAACCGAAACCTTAAGTTCAGTCTCCTGTAAATATTTTGTAAAAAAAGTGAATGTCCTTTTTATGAGTATATGTAATTTATTTCATTTTCTTTAGGCAATTGATTTCAACCCAACCACACCAGCAACAATCATGAGAATGAACATGACACGTTTCCAATTCCGTGATTCACCAAAAAATAGAATCCCCAGAATGACACTGCCTGCTGCCCCAATACCGGTCCAGATTCCATAGCCTGTTCCAATCGGAATCACAAGCAGGGCTTTTGATAAAAAGTAAAAGCTGAAGGCACTCAAGACAAGTGTTAGGATGGTATAGCGATGACGAGTAAAGCCCTCCGATAACTTCATAAAAATAACAAAGCCGACCTCACACAATCCGGCAATTATTAAATAAATCCATTCCATTGCTATCTATCCTTTTCCTGTTCATTTTCACTCACCGTCATCTTTAAGCCGATAATACCGCCAATCAGCAGGCAAAGGAAGAGAATCTTTAAAAACCCGCCAGACTCATTCAAAAATAACATACTAATCACAACTGTTCCCGCTGCCCCGATCCCCGTAAACACTGCGTACGCTGTCCCAATTGGAATGGTTCTCATTGCTTTGGCAAACAAAATAAAGCTGACCACAATAAAGAAAATGGTAACAGTAGACCATAACGGGTCCGTAAAACCACTTGAATTTTTTAATCCAAAGGCCCAAACAATCTCACTTAAACCAGCAAGGAATAAAAGTACCCATGGCATGAATAATACCCCTTTATTTCTATTCTTTCATTACACAAAAAAACAGAGTCAATTGCTCACTCTGGTTAAACATCCTTCTATTATATACTACATGTGCTTATTTTGCTTTCTTAGATCCTATGAACGTCTAGAAGAATCCGTTTCCGTCACATGACTCATGTCACTCTCAATTACTAGCTCAAATTGCCCATTTTCTACTTTCACAACAGATAGACTCGTTCCGTCAACCGTTGGCTCCGTCCAAAAGTCCTTTAAATCAATCGCTTTAAAAATAAGATAAAGAATTTTAATAAAAAGGCCGTGCGTCACCACTAACAGATTGCCGTCCATTTCACTATTTTTCAATTCCTGCAGAAAATCATGGGCCCTGTCCAGCATATCCATAAAGGTTTCTCCGTCCCCGTTTTGAAACCGGTCAGGCTCGTTCATATAGGATTCATATTCATTCGGATATTGCGCCTTGATCTCCTTTGTCGTTAACCCCTGCCATGGACCTAAATGCATTTCCATAATCCGCTCGTCTTTCTGGATAGTTGTAGTACGAGCTCCGCGAAGAATTTGCGCTGTTTCAAGCGCCCTTTCACTTGGGCTCGAAATAATCCCTGTAAATTCGGTATCCTTCAGCTTTTCTCCGAGCAGCCTCGCGTACTCTCTTCCTTTATCTGTTAAATTCGAATTAAGTCTTCCTTGGATGCGGCTGGTCTTATTCCATTCTGTTTCCCCATGTCTCACAATGTATAACTTTAGCATTTTCTAACTCTCCCATGTTTCGTAACTACTTTTATTATGAAGGACACTTGTTTCGCTTTTCGGCTTTGTTTTGTCCTTTAGAACCTTTATGAAGGACAGTTCCTTTGCTCTTCGCCTTCCTTTTGTCCTTCAGAGCCCTTATGAAGGACGGTTCCTTCGCCTTTAGCCTTCCTTTTGTCCTTTAGAGCCCTTATGAAGGACAGTTCCGGAGCCTTTAGCCTTCCTTTTGTCCTTCAGAGCCCTTATGAAGGACAGTTCCGGAGCCTTTAGCCTTCCTTTTGTCCTTTAGAGCCCTTATGAAGGACAGTTCCGGAGCCTTTAGCCTTCCTTTTGTCCTTC
>NZ_JBHZRC010000007.1:18711-152923 GCF_043641075.1 Niallia oryzisoli
ATGAAGGACAGTTCCGGAGCCTTTAGCCTTCCTTTTGTCCTTCAGAACCTTTATGAAGGACAGTTCCGGAGCCTTTAGCCTTCCTTTTGTCCTTCAGAACCTTTATGAAGGACAGTTCCGGAGCCTTTAACCTTCCTTTTGTCCTTCGGAACCCTTCTATAAGACAGTTCCGGAGCTCGTTGCCTTCGCTTTGTCCTTTAGAGCCCTTCTATAAGACATTACCGGAGTACTTACTTCACTTTTTGTCCATTACCCCTTTTATTCTACCTCTATCTCCACTGAATGATAAAGCCTCGCTGTCATTTCCTTCACAACAGGCTCGAGCACAGCTGGGAAAGCAGCTAAAATACAAGTCGACGGTCCGGAAGTTTTCACCAAATCCACATCACAGCTGACGGATTCCAAAGACAGCCCTTCATCACCGGTCATCACCTTCAATTCGTGAAAGACTCCCTTTGATCCGACAGGCAACAGAATCACATCTTCCAGCAGACTCAGTTCCTTAAACAAGGAAAGAGGCAATACCTCACTGCCCCGCTCTAAAACTTCTTCCCCCACTAACGGTGACCCAATGACCGCAATCTTCATTTTATCCAAAGAAAACTTCGCCTCGGCAAATGACCGTTCCCTTTTTCCCATCACAATGATTCCAAGGGCCGATTGCAGCAGTTGAAAATTACTTTCTGTACTCCCTGAAATCTGTACATTAGATTTCAGACCCAGTTCATTCAATCCACGTTCGGCACCTGCAACAATCGCCTGCCATGAGTCCTCACTGCAAAAATTATGAATCATAACAGAAAAAGGCACCCCGCCTGCTGCGATACATTCCATCGCAGCCACTCGAAGACTGAAATATGAAACAATCTCATAGGGTGTCCTGACCAGGTCATGTTCCTTTAAACCAATGCCTCCGCTGTTATCAGAAGCAATGACAAGTGAATCTTTTTCACTCAAGGGTATAATCGTAATATCCCTTTTCATTTTAGCGCTTCCTTATGAAAAAGCACGCTCACCAAACGAGGTGTCAGCAGTAAGGCTAGTACGGTATTTAGCACAGCTCCAATTAATAAGGACGGGACCATTCCGATGTAGAAGCCTGCACCCATGATAAATAAAAACGGTAAAGGAGAAACAAACGTATTTCCGATTACAAATAGAATACTAGCAAGGACTCTTTTTCCCTTACTATAAATGAGCGCAAACAGCCAAACGAGCAGTGCCATTTCTACAGCAATTAAGAAATGAAACGGCCCTAACGGCATGCCCCCAATTAATGCAGAAATAAGATGACCGAAAAAAGCAACAAGCGCCCCAGGTATTCCTCCTAATATGGCACCCGCTGTTAAAGCGGGCACCATATCCAATGCAACACTAGCGACAATCGCTGGAATTTTAATCGAAGCGCCAACCACCGCCAAAGCAATAAATAAGCTGATTACACTAATCTTCCTTATGTTCATTTTCAGCTGCCTCGCTTCTTTTTCCACCGCGGAATACCGGTGCGCTGCGGACATATTCCACGTCCTTCACATTCAGACGGGCGTTTACCACGCGTGCGACAGCAAAGAAGTAATCTGACAGCCTGTTTAGAAATTGCAGCTGACGATGAAAGACATTATCCTCTTTTAAAAGACTAACAACCAATCGTTCCGCTCTTCTTGTTACGGTACGTGCGATATGAAGTGTCGCAGCAGCTGGAGAACCCCCTGGTAAAATAAAGCGTTCAAGCTCAGGAGCTTCCTTGATTAACTCATCGATTCTTTCCTCTAAATAGGTAATGGATTCAGCCGTCAATTTCGATTCGCGTTTTTTTGTCACATTCGCCAAATCCCCGCCGCAGTCAAAAAGCTCGTGCTGAATTTTTTCTAAATCATCCCTTATATCTTTAAATAATTCCGCATCAAGCTGTGTGACTGCCTGACCAACAAAGCTGTTAACTTCATCGACTGTTCCATAGGCTTCAACCCTTACATCATCCTTATCGACTCTGCCTCCGATAATACTTGTTTGTCCTTTGTCACCTGTTCTTGTATATAATTTCATCTTAAAACTTCCTTTCCGGCTATTTTAGTTTTTGATTGATTCCGTACCAGATAAGATCGACCCGTTCGGAAGCTGCAGCCGTATCCTGAAAAACCCTTCCTGTTACATCACGCCAAATTCGTTCCTTCAATGAAGCAGGGACAATTCCTTTTGTTATATCTGAACCTATTAAAACCACCAATCTTCCAGGCTTACTAGTTTCCCATAGCCTCCATTGCTGCAAAAGCTTCTGCCATTTTTCTCGGACTGCGCTCTCATCCAAATGATTCAACAGCTCCTTGACCCATAGCTCAATTCCTTCAAGAATAATCATGTCCTTGCCAACTGAATCAAAGCTGCCGGGTAACTCCCCCTGACCATAGGCGGACATCCAACGGCTGTTTTCTTCATTTATTTGATTATATGCTTTTACCCATTTTGATTTTCCGTTAAACGCACCGCCCGTAACAAAGTGCATCGTTCTCCCCTCCTGAAAGCCTCCACACTTGACCATACCAGCTCGAACCCGTTTCCATGAGGAACCTTCCACTCCCAAAAATCGCGCTCTTCGTGAAGCTTTGATAATAAATAACGAATGACACCCCCATGTGTCACAATGGCCATCCGGTGGATATTGTCCTTCTCCATCATGGTTAGAACCTTTTGCCAGCCCTTTTCAATCCTGTCACCAAAAACTGAATAGCTTTCGCCATACGGCGGGACCTTTTCATATTGGTCGTTGAGCCATTCCTCGTAATCAGAATCACCTGAGAGCTCGGCGTATGTTTTCCCTTCCCAGCTGCCAAAATGAAGCTCCCGAAGTTCAGGGAATGAAATCGGTTCTTGATCAGGAAATAAAACGTTTGCCGTCTGTAAGCAGCGCTTTAAATCACTTGTCACAATCATTTCATATGGTGATGGCTTAAAACACCGAGCCGCCAACACTTCTCTAACATCGTCACATATTGGGGAATCCGTCCAACCAATATAGGCCTGTCGTTTATTTTCCTCCGTTAAACCGTGACGAAATAATGCCACAACCACAGCGTCATCCATAAAACAATTTCCACTCCTTCCACTGATGCACCTAATACATCACCTGTAATTCCACCAAACCATTTGACTGCTTTTCTCGCCGCCACCATAAGAAACACAAGCCCTGCCAGCAATAGCAAGAAGGCCCCGCTAAGCACTTCAGGCCAAACCGCTACGAACATACCAAACAAAAGAAGGACATATATAGGATAATTCCAGAGAGTATATTTGGAGGCAGCATTTTTAAACAACGTTCCAAGCCCTTCCTCTTTTGCGGCTTTCACATTAATTAACAGAATGCCCATTACACTTTTACTTAAAAAAGGAATGAAGGCAATAAGAGCATAGGAGCCTTCATAGAGCCGCTCAGCAATCTCGTAAATAAACAAAAACTTTGCACTCAAAAGGACTAAAACAGAAAGGACACCAAATGCTCCTACCCTTGAATCCTTCATGATTTCCAGCCTTCTTGCTTGATCACGATAGGAAAAGTAAGCATCACTTGCATCCATCCAGCCATCCAGATGCAGACCTCCCGTAATGACAATCATTGAAAGCCAAACAAAGAAAGCAGCAGCAAGCGGGGACAACGGCGTCCACGCAGAAATGGCAAACATAACAAAAGCATAGAAAATACCCTGTAACAAACCTAGGATAGGAAAGGTTTTAATTGCCTTTTCAATATGGACACGATCCATTGGCACTTCGTAAGGAATGGGAATGCTCGTAAAAAATTGAACCGCCATAATGAATCCTTTAATGATTTTCATGCTCACGTTCCCAATCTAAAATGATTTTTTTTACTCGATTGTAGTCAATATATTTCCCCATCTCTTCCGCCAGCCGTTCATACCGCTCCTCTTTTAAACTTCCAACATCCACCTTGGGCTTCCGTGGTATATCAATGCTGTCGCGAATACGATTGAGCCAAATAGTACGCCAGCCATCATTATGAAAAAGATGATGTAAGTATGTACCGATGATACGACCGTCGTTACCATAATAGCCTTCTTCCCACTTAGAATCGAAAAGAAACAAAGGACTTTTCACTAAATCAGGAATAGCCGTATCACCTAAATGAATCTCGTAGCCTTCAATCGGCTCCATTCCAATTCCTGTTTGCGGATGGCAGGTTCCCTCCACGCGAATGGTCTTCTTTTCTTTTTGAAAATGAGTCACCGCATCAATAAGGCCCAAACCGCCCTCTTCAAACCCTGCTTCCCCTGTATCAGTGCCCTCAACATCAATCAGTGTTTTCCCAAGCATTTGATAACCGCCGCAAATCCCTGTCACAAAGCCTCCATTTTGCGCAAAGCTGATAATCTTATCTGCTATCCCGGAATGTCGCAAATGCTGAAGATCACGAATGGTACTTTTCGTTCCGGGAATGATAACAGCATCCGGCCTCCCAAACTCCGAGGCATCACGGACAAAGCGCAAAGCAACATCTTCCTCATGTAAAAACGGTTCAATGTCACTAATATTTGATGCATATGGAAGCTGAATAACAGCAATCTCCAATTCTCCTGATTTTTTCAAACTGCGAAATTCATTAATCGATAAGGAATCCTCACGATCAATCATATGATTGCTTATAAAGGGGAGCACACCCAAGACGGGAATGCCTGTCCTTTCTTCAAGAAACGTCACGCCATCTTTAAATAAATTAAAATCACCGCGGAATTTATTGATAAAAATGCCTTTTACTCTGTTTCGTTCCTCGTTTGAAAATAGTTCAAGCGTTCCAATAATGCTGGCGAAAACACCACCCCGGTCAATATCTGCTGTAAGAAATACAGGGACATCTGCAATTTCAGCCACCTTCATATTAACAAGCTCGCGGTCTTTTAAATTCATTTCAACCGGGCTGCCTGCTCCCTCCATCACGAGAAATTCATATTGCTTCGAAAGTTCCTTGATGGATTGATGAATGACCTCAATTCCTTTTTCGTAAAAGGTTTCACGGTAGCCTTTTCCAGACAGTGTTTTAAGTGCCTTCCCCAGCAGAACCACCTCTGAATTTCGGTCAGACTGCGGCTTTAGCAGAATGGGATTCATCCAAACAGAGGCTTCTGTTTTAGCGGCTTCTGCTTGTATCCCCTGGGCACGACCAATTTCCGATCCATCTGCCGTTACATAGGAGTTATTAGACATATTCTGTGATTTATATGGAGCAACCTTTATCCCTTCATTCACAAGCATTCTACAAAAAGCAGTCACAATCAAACTTTTTCCCACATCAGAACCAGTTCCTTGAATCATGAAGCCCTTCATTTACCCACTCCTTTCATTTCAACAGGTGTCCCTGACTCGACCAAAAAAGCTTTTGATGCAGAGACGACAATCTGTTGATGTAATTTCCCAAGCAGACGGCTGTATTGAAAAACCAGTTCATTTGAAGCAATCGGTTCATGCAGCACCTCATTACTCACAATGACAAGTGTCCGTGCCCTTTGAGCAATCAAACGAATTCCATTCCACATTTCTTCGAATAGATGGGCTAGAAAGAATTCCTCCTGCCACTCGCTTTTTTCAAAAAATAACTCATTATTGAGCCAGGTTGTTAAACAATCGAGCAGCACAACATCCTGCTCTTGAAAGGAATCAGCTAATTCTCCAATTGAAACCGGCTTTTCCCATGTTATCCACTCCAGCCCACTTTGGCTGCGTCCCTCCTGATGCTTGAGAATTCGTTTCTTCATTTCAGCATCCGATGCCTGCATTGCTGCAATATAATGGAGCTGGCCAGCGTTAGACTGCCTCCATATATCAGCAGTCAGCCTTTCAGCAAAACTGCTTTTCCCGCTCCGTACTCCGCCGGTTATAAAAACGATGGATTCAGCCTGCGCCACGCCTTCATCGCCTCCATTAGCTTCCTATTTTCAACGGATGTTCTGATGGCAAACCGCAGCCACCGGCCTTCAAGACCTGGAAAGTTAAAGGTATGTCTTGGAACGATTCCCTGCTTCAGCAAAAATTCAAAGAGCGGGTATTGATCATTTAACTGAGGATCCCGTAGCAGATAAAAGTTAATTGCTGAGTTGGAGACCTCAAAATGCTGCTCTTGATAAAATCTAAGAAGCACATCCCGCTCCGATTGTATAAATTGAATCATTTTACTGATATGTTCCTCATCCTCTAAACACCACTCACCCGCCTGGATTGCAACACTATTGACACTCCAGTGAGGCTGGTAAGCTGACAGCTTTTCAACCAAGCTTCGGTCAGCCATTAGATAGCCTAAGCGTATTCCCGGAATAGCAAATATTTTTGTCAAGGATCTCATTAGGATTAACTGAGGAAATTCCTTTAAGTACGGAACAAGCGGTTCATATTCCGCGGTAAAATCATAAAACGCTTCATCTACAATCAGGAGACAATTTTCACGTTTACACGCTTTTAGAAGCGGCAAAATGATATCTGTTCCATAATACATACCGGTAGGATTATTCGGATTACACAGAAAAACAGCGTCCATTCCTTGCAGTTTCCCAATTAAATCATGAAGATGGATCTCCCATCCATCAGACAGCTGATAATAAGAAACATCGCAGTTGTTGACCTGGCATGCCTTTTCGTATTCAGAAAAAGCCGGCTCCACAATCAACACTTTCTTTTCTGCTATCAGTCTGCCTAGTAGACTTATGATTTCAGCACCGCCATTCCCGATAAGAATCCTCTCTGGTCCAATCCCTTCCCGGTTCGCTATTTTCACCTTTAATGAGGCAGTATGTGGGTCGGGATATGTTCCAATTCCATGAAACAAATCTCCCCAGTGCTTTTGTAGCACTGCTGGCGGTCCAAGCGGGTTAATATTAGCACTAAAGTCAATGAGGCACTCCGGAAGCGTCAGCCCGGCAGCTTCGTACAAATATTGAGGGTTAGAACCATGTGACGGCCATGTCAATGAACACACCTCCAAGCCATAAAATGATTAAAAATAAAAAGACTGTTTGTGATAAAATACGATTCATTAAGATAATATCCTTGCTTTCTAATCGAAAAAGCGGGTCACCCATTAATGCACGATTTGAAATAATTCCTTTATATGTATTGATTCCACCCAGCTGGACACCTAAAATTGCTGCTGCTGCCGCTTCACACCAGCCGCTGTTTGGACTTGGGTGTTTTTTTGCATCGCGGAACAGGATGTGCCAGGCACTCTTCCGCTTTGTTTTAAGCGGACGGTTAGCTAGAAGCATAATGAAGCCTGTCAACCTGCTTGGAATCCAGTTAGCTACGTCGTCCATTCTTGCGGAAGCCCAGCCAAAATCTTGGTATTTTTCATTTTTATAACCCACCATCGAATCACAGGTGTTAATGGCACGGTATAAGAGCGCCAATGGTGCACCACCGACCAGGGCCCAAAACATTGGAGCCGTTACCCCGTCGCTAGTATTCTCTGCAACTGTTTCTACCGTTCCGCGGACAATTTCCGATTCTTGTAAATTCTCCGTATCTCGGCCGACAATATAGGAAAGCTTTAGTCGCGCTTCGTTTAGATTTTCTTTTTGCAGTGGATAATAGACCTCGAGGGCAGCATCCTTCAGACTTTTTTGTGCAATCGTGGAAGCAATTAAAATCCCTTCAACTACAATCCCAGCCAATGGATGTAATGTATAGGCTGCGATACTGATAAATAATGCAGAAACAAATACAACCAGCATAACAATAAGGAGCATACCTGCCCCCTTACATTTCCTTCCCCTTCCATGATTAAGCCGCTTATCAAGAGTGGAAATCAGCCTGCCAAACCATTTAACAGGATGCGGCCATGAAGGAGGGTCTCCGACTATCCGATCAATGATAATAGCTAACGTGATCGATAATGCATGTTCAACTATCATAGATTCTCTCTCTTCTTTCTTTGCTCTTCCTAATCGCTTCCTCTGTACATTCGTAAACTCCCTTGCCAATCAGTTTGCCAAGCGGTGTAATGCTGCCTGCATACTCGAGGAGCTTTCCCTTTTGGGTCGCAGCAATTAATATGCTGTCTGTCGACGTTCCTGTAGCAATCGTTCCTGTACGTGCGTCTTTAATATTCCTATCATGTAAGACCTTAACCTTTGCTTCAGTTGCCGTCACAATCGAATGGATAAATGCCTCGTCGGTTAATTCTCCGTTAATAAACAGCCAGGTATTAATGGTTCCAGGTGTTAAGCAATAGCTTTGCTCATTGCTTTTGGAAACATCTACTGCATTGCCAACTCCAGCCGTTACAACCACCAGTACGGAAAATTCATCTTCCTCATAGAGACGATACACCACATCCTCTGTATAAACAGCCGTCATCATCCCAACGGTATCAGATGGTTCAAGGCCATTCGCCTTTAAAAATTCACCCAATTCCTCCCGCGGATCGCTGCTATTGTAATTCTTATCCACGTGTCTGTTTACAAAGGTATGATGCCAGCCCATACCTGAACCTGTAACACCTGAGGACATGGTACGTAAAGACAATGGAGCCTTTAAGACGATATAATCATGATTTACTGCTATATTTTCTTTCGTAATCTTTACTTCATTTCGCGCCTGATAGTAGGATTCAGGCAGAAGAACCATTTGTGGGGCAGGAACCTTTGGATGAGAGTGTTTTCTTATTTGTGTCTTATAAACATTCTCAATTATTTCCTGTTTCAACACTTCATTTGGTATATCATAACGATTCACTTCGCCGTTTTCCATCAGCAGGAGACGGTCACAATACAACCCCGCCAAATTTAAATCATGAAAAATAGAGACAACCGTTAATTCCTTTTCCCGCGTCCACTTTTTCAATAGGTCTAACAGTTCCTTCTGATAAGACAAATCCAAATGATTTGTCGGCTCATCCAAAAGAAGGATTTCCGGCTCCTGTGCCAGTGCCTGCGCAAGGAAAACCCGCTGCCTCTCTCCGCCTGATAACAGCTGAATGGGCTGCTCTTGTAAGGAAGCAACACCCGTCCAATTCATGACCTCTTGAACAATGACCTCGTCTTCCTTACTCCATTCGTTAAAAAAGCCTCTTTGATGCGCATACCTTCCAAGCGAAACCGTCTCTTTAACTGTGTAAGAAAAGGCTTCAGATGTATGCTGTGAAAGTACGGCTATAACCTTTGCCAGCTGCTTCGTTGAGTAGTTTTTTAACGGCTGCCCTTTCAGATAAATATTTCCCTGTTTATAGGGTAAAATGCCGCTTATCATCTTGAGCATCGTGGTTTTTCCGCTGCCGTTTGGTCCTAGAATCCCAAACAGCTCACCTTTACGTACTTGAAACGAAACATTTTTAAGGACAGTGTCATGATCATAGCCGCCATATAGTTGTTCAATCTCTAGCATCCTCATCGTTTCCTTTCCTTTCTCTTACTGCCAACCAATATAATCGCAAACACCGGAGCACCTATTAAAGAAGTAATCACCCCAATTGGAAGTTCTGTTGGTGTGATAATCGTTCTTGCCACAAGATCAGCTAAAATGAGGAAGCTGCTGCCTGTTAGAATCGAAAGTGGCAATAAATGCTTATGATCAGGTCCCCAAAGCAGTCTGGTTAAATGAGGGATAACCAATCCAACAAAGCCAATTGTCCCAGAGACAGCAACTGCTGCACCTGTCAAAATGGAGCCTGCAGTTAAGACAAGCAGCTTCCGTCTTTGCACATTAACTCCTAAATGCTGTGCACGTTCCTCTCCAAATGACATCGCATTCAATTCATTTGCATTGACTAAAACAAGCAAGGACCCAATGATAAAAAACGGAAGGATGATTTGGATATAATCCCAGCCTCTCATCGACACACTGCCTAACAGCCAGCCGATGATTTGGCGAAGCTCTTCGCCGGTTAAGGCAATCATGAGGGAAATAAACGCACTTAGAAAAGAACTAAAAATAACTCCTGTCAAAATAATTGTTTCTACCTTCATCGAGCGGTCAATTTTTTGTGAAAAGAAAAGGACGATAATCATCGTTAAAAATGAACAAATAATACTTAAAAAGGGTAATGTAAACTCACCAAGAAATGGAATGGAAAGATTTAAAAAGATGGTCAGAACGGCACCGACCGAAGCACCGGAGGAAACCCCCAGTGTATATGGATCGGCAAGCGGATTGCGTAATAATCCTTGAAAGGCGGCTCCTGCAATGGCTAAAGATGCTCCAACTAAACCTGCAAGAATCACTCTTGGTAATCTGATATTAAGAACAATATTCGAATACATGGGATCAACCTGCTCCATTGAAAATCCGAACAGACCTGAACCAATCATTCTCACGATATCGAAAATAGGTACAGAAACTGTACCTATTGAAATAGCAAATAGCATCGCCGTAATTAATAAAACGACTGACAGCAAATAAGCAACTATTTTATTATTTGAAAACGTCTGGGTATACCGCTTTTGCAACTTCCTCTACTCCTTTAACAAGGCGAGGCCCTGAACGTGTTACTTCATCGGAGTTAACATCGACTACCTGTTTCGTTTTGATAGCGTTAATATCCTGCCATCCTTCTCGACTTAATACCTGTTCAGCAGCATCCTCTACATAGAATCCATACGTTGTAATAATGACATCCGGATTGCTGGCAATGATTGCTTCTTGGTCAACCTTTGGCCATTCTTCTTCTGTGACTACATTTTCAGCGTTAATGATTGTAAGCATTTCATCCATAAATGTATTTTTTCCTGCTGAAAAGATATCAGGAGCAGGTGCAATTTCAAAATAAACTTTTTTCTTATCTTCCTCTTTAATTGTTGCTGCTTTTTCCTTTATTGCTTCAATTCTTGTTTTCATATCGGCTACAATTTCGTCAGCCTTTTCTGAAGTTCCTGTTGCCTGCCCAATCATATTGATAGCATCATATACAGCATCAAAGCTTGTTGCATCATTAACTACAAGTACTGTAATACCTGCATCACGTAGCTGCTGTAATCCTTCAACAGAGCTTCCCATCGATGAGCCGCCATGTGCCAAAACAAGATCCGGCTTTAATGAAATGATTTTCTCAACATTAAAATTCATATCACCGATTTTCTCTTTTTGTAACGCTTCTTCTGGATAGTTGTCATAATCATTCACTCCGACAATCTCATCGCCCAAACCTAATGCAAAGGATATTTCTGTATTACTCGGAATCAGTGAAACAATTCTTTCTGGCTTTGCTTCAATCTTCACTTCATTGTCTGCGGCGTCTTTTATCGTTACTGGAAAGACATTCGCTTTCTTTTCTTCACCAGATTTTGTCTGCTGCTCTGTCTTTTGATCCTGTTCGTTTTTCGTTGTTTCTTTCTCGTCTGCTCCCGCGCAGCCTGCTACAACGGCTATGCATAGAAGCATTGCAAGTAATAATCCGTAAATCTTCTTCAATTTTTAGTCCTCCCTTTATTGTCAATCCTGTAGTCTTACATATACATTGAATTAGATCCAACACAACAAAAAAGCATCTCCAAAGCCGAGGAGATGCTGGATTGACTATATAAAAGGTAAGGATAGCCATTTTCCATACACCCCCTATCCTCGTAGGTTTTTTTGGTGTTTTAGAAAAGGCAGGTCTCCTGGCTTATGATCATCGCTTCCTGCTCCTTCCCGTACAACGTACAGTGGATATGTGCAGGTCACTCCCAATTACAGTGGCGGGACCGCGTTGGATTGTACACCAACTTCCCATTTAAGTCTTGTTTTTAAAAAGACACCTTTTTCTATAATATGTAATTTACACTATTTAAAGTATATCATCAGAAAGAAAACAATGGTAGTATAATTTTTTCCATTGATTAGCAGTGCTTCCAGAATCACTCTATTAGCTTGAACGCATTTTCCATTCACGTGTTTTTTTATCAAAAATAAGCTTTGCATCACATGGTCTTTTACTATTTTTTTCGTATTCTTCGTACATATCATCCATGTTTGAGAAGTCACCAATCACCCACATCGGCATCTCAATGCGAAATCGATTTTGCATAACATCCTTAATCGACAAAACCAAGCCTTCACTCATAAACTTTTTTATTGATAATAAAAGATGCTCGTCAACAGAAGGATAGTTTTTCTTCTTTTTCAATCCTAATAAATTTTTCTCTGGCTTTATCGTTTCAAGCTTCGTTGGTATTAATTGACTGAGGAGAAAGTAAAAATGATTTAAATCCCGGTAATAGGTTTTATTAAACCAGCCATCATCATGTGCTAAATAGGCATAGGAATTACCTAAATAACTATAAAATGGCGGCCTTAACGGTTCTTTCACATGACCTAAATAGAGCAGCTCCGCCAGAACCTGGCCGGGAATCTCATCTAATCCTTCCATTTCTTCAAAGTCAATCCAGCAAAAATCCCCATAACCGTATACGTCCTCATCAATTAGCTTCATCAGTCTTTTCTTTGGAACGTAATCAAGCATTGTATGCATATTAAAATCTCCATCATCAAACCGATGCTTAAGAAGGAGTAAATGATTAATAGACTCGTGTAAAGACAGCAGGAACTCGCGAAATTCAATTCCATACGAAAGTACATACTGATTTTTTTCATTTAAATGGATGTAAATAACATCCCTTATATCATTCCTCTTCAACGATGAAACCCCCGAACACGTATTAAAATATCCTCACTGTCAGACCCTAATAAATGCCAATATCTAGTTACTACTATCATAGCAGATAATAAGGACATTATCTTTAATAAAAGCTCGTTTATTTTGTGTTAATCATTTTTGGCGTGTGTCGTAAGTTTGACTCACCCTTATGAACTATACTTTTTTATACAGTATTGAGCAATGAAGAAAATGTATGTTCTAAAAATGGACAAGACTACTAATGGTACTCCACTATTTTTATCAGATGTCCGTTTCACGATACACCATAAAAACAGTAGATTTCCTGCAAAGACCTATTCGCCCTTTACCTTAGACATGCATATCATATAGTATTATCCCTTAAGGAATTAACCATTTTGCACAATGTTTTCGAAAGTTTCATTTCAAATCATAGAATTTTTTCATTATAATAATCATGCATGACTAAATAAAGAACTTTTCCGGTGGAAGGAGAGTGAGACATTTGATTCAAAATATGACTGAAGACCAAATCACACTTTATATTATTAAAGCCTTAAAAGAAAATAAACAAAAAGAGTTGGATGCTATTCTAGATGAATTGCAGCCCTATGATATAGCTCAAATCTATGCCGACCTACCGGAAAAGCATCGAACCCGTTTTTTGGTACATTTAAAAATCGACCTTCTAGCCGATTTAATCCAGGAATTAGATAGTGATGAACAATTTAAAGTTCTGAATAAGCTGGGGATTGAGAGAAAAAGCCAGGTTCTCGATGAAATGGATAATGATGACTTAGCATCACTCTTAGATGATTTATCCCCTGAGAAAATGGCCTCTTTGCTTGCTGGTATGAAAATAGAGGAATCTAAGATTGTTCAGAATATCATGAATTATCCTCCTGAAACAGCCGGCCGTTTAATGACAAACCGATTTGTTTGGATTCGTGATTATTATACGGTAAGGGATGCAGTCGATAAATTAAAGTCCTTTGCGGATTTTGCCGAAACCATTAATTATTTGTATGTAGTGGATAACCTTCGTAAGCTCGTTGGCGTTGTATCCTACCGGGACTTACTGATTGCTGATGCCAATGAAAGAATTAGCAACATTATGTATGCACGTGTTATCTCCGTGTCCGATACAATGGACCAGGAGGAAGTTGCCCGCATCATTGAACGCTATGACTTTCTTGCTATTCCTGTTGTAAACGAAGAAAATGTCTTAATGGGGATTGTCACCGTAGACGATATCATCGACGTTTTCATCAGAGAAGCGAATGAAGACATCGAAAAGCTTTCTGCCTCAGGTAAAGCGATTGACTTTGATACAAAGGCTATTATTGCAGCCTATCGCCGGCTTCCATGGCTTATCTTACTTTTGTTTATTGGTCTTATTTCAGGAAGCATCATCAGTGGATATGAAAATACCCTACATCAGGTTGTAGCACTGACCTACTTTATGCCTATGATTTCAGGTATGACCGGTAATACTGGGACACAGTCACTTGCTGTCGTTGTTCGCGGTCTTGCTGTCAATGATCTTGATAAGAAATCAATACTCAATTTAATCATGCGGGAATGCGGCGTCGGCATGATTATTGGCGTAACCTGCGGCATATTAATTTCCATTATCGCCTATGTCTGGCTTGGCAATCCAATGCTTGGCGTCGTTGTGGGCGCATCTCTCCTGTTAACCTTAATTATTGGCACACTAGCTGGGACGATTATCCCTATTTTTCTATATCGGATAAAAATTGACCCTGCAGTTGCATCCGGACCACTAATCACTACGTTAAATGATATCTTTTCATTAATTATTTACTTTGGAATCGCAACAGCATTCATGAGCTATTTATTGTAAAAAACGAAAAGCGGAAGGCCCCCGCCTATCGGCGACAAGCATAAGACGAGCCGATATCGCCTGGAGCTAGACAAACTAAAGGTGTCAGGCACCAGAAAAGGACAAATGATTCGCATTTGTCTTTTTCTGGTGCCTGACACCGATCAAAATTCCAAACCTTTTACTGCTGGAATCCCTCTTTCATAGTAATGTTTTGTGGCTTCAATGGTTGAGACAAGGTCAGCGAGCTCCATTAGTTCCTTTCCTGCCTGTCTGCCTGTTACGACAAGATGCATATGTGAGGGGCGATTTTGAATAGCCTCTATCACTTCCTGCATCGGTAGGACATCGTCAATTGGAAACTTGGCAATGGATAGGGCATTGTTCAATTCATCCAATACAAGTAAATCGATATCCTTATCATTCAAAGCCCCTTTCGCTATTTCCCATGCCTGCTTGAGTGCAGCACGGTGTTCCTCAGGGGTTTTGGTCCAAGTAAACCCTACACCCAGCTGCTCCATCTCTACACCTAATTTTTTCAAAGCTAACGCTTCCCCATATGTTCGTTCTTTGGATTTAATAAATTGTAAGTACCTTACATTTAAACCTCTACCGACAGCTCTGAGCGTAACACCAAGAGACGCAGTTGTCTTTCCTTTTCCCTCACCAGTATAGATGAGAAATAAACCTTTACGATCCACTTACTCCACCTCTCCTATTATCCAGTTACACGTTCGACCTCTATCATTTTTTCATACCACTTTATCTTCTCACGCAGTTGAACCACTTCACCTACCAAGACCATAGCAGGGTTTTGAATTTGCTCTGCCTTCACCTTATCTTGAATGTTTTCAAGATCCCCGGTGATTGTTCTTTGCTTTTCCGTTGTGCCCCATTCAATAATGGCGACCGGCGTTTTTACATATCGTCCGTGGGTGATTAATTGCTTACAAATATAGTCTAGATTGCTTACACCCATGTAAAAAGCAATTGTATCAATTCCTTGGGCAAGTGCCGGCCAATTCAAATAATCCTTTCCCCTAAGATCGCTGCCATGCCCAGTTACAATTGCAAAGCTGGAGGCATACTCACGATGTGTCACAGGTATACCTGCATAAGCAGGCGCTGCAATACCTGCTGTAACGCCGGGAACAATTTCATATTCAATCCCATGTTCACGAAGAATCTCTGCTTCCTCCCCAACGCGGCCGAACACACAAGGATCCCCGCCTTTTAAACGGGTTACCATTTTCCCATCCAATGACTTGTCCACTAAAAGGGTATGGATTTCTTCTTGAATCAATTGGTGCTTCCCCGGTGATTTTCCGCAATAGATCAACTCTGCTTCAGGCTTTGCATATTCTAACAGCTTCGGATTCACAAGCCTGTCATAGGCGATCACATCCGCCTTTTGTATGCATTCAAGTCCATATACTGTTAACAGCTTTGGGTCACCCGGTCCTGCTCCGACTAAATAGACTTTTCCTGGTTTCATTCGCAATTCCCCTTTTAAAAAATTCTCTCTGCCTTTTGCTTATAGTTGACGCATTTCTTTACCCAACGCTCGGCAAGCTCTGGATTTGAAGCAAAATGAAAGTGAGTATAGCCGGCAACAAGGCTGCCCTGCAAGAATCCTTCCTTCTTTGGTCCAAATCGACCTTTTGTTTCATACGCAAATGGAAGTTCTTCTTCCTCTTCAAATATTGAATAATGAAATTCATGCCCCTTTGCCTGCTGATTCTCACCAATTAGGAAGTTATCTTTTCTGCCGGTTATTTCCCGATAGCCTAAAGCTGCAAGCTTTTGCTGCATCCGCACCTTCCCCGGGATAATACCTACCATAGGATGCTGCGCACCAGATGTAAGAACGATTGCCTCGGTTAAATACATAAATCCGCCGCATTCCGCCAATGTTGGGATGCCGCCCAAGACTGCCTTAAGTATAGAAGCCTTGGAAACCTCATTTCCTCCAAGGTCCGCCGCAAACTCCTCCGGGAAGCCGCCACCAAGATACAATCCGCTTGCCACGGCAGGTACCTCCTCATTATTTAAAGGAGAAAAATAAACCAGCTTTGCCCCATATGCTTCAAGCAGTTCAAGATTTTCCTGATAGTAAAAATTGAAGGCAGCATCCTTAGCAACCGCAATTGTAACCTCTTGCTTCTTATGCTGCTCAAAAAGATTAGTAGATTGATTCGTTAATTCTGTTGTTTCAGCTAACACATATAGCCGTTCGACATCAATTGTTTCAGAGATTAGGTCTGCTAACCTCTCAAAAAAAGGACGTAACTCTCCTCTTTCAATAGCAGGCACTAAGCCTAAATGGCGGCTAGGAATATCAATCCCCTGTTCCCGCTTTAAATACCCGATGACCGGTACATGGCACTCCTGCTCGATGGCCGCTTTTACAATTTCAAAATGCCCTGCACTGCCAACTTGATTCGCAATGACCCCGACAATATTTGGTCCACTGTCCAATGCTTGAAATCCTTTTACAATGGCTGCCGCACTGCGAGCCATGCTGGCACAATTGACAATAAGCAGCACCGGACTATCTGTAATTATGCTGATTTCAGCTGTTGAACCTTTATTCTTTAAAGGACTTTTTCCATCAAAGAAACCCATTACACCTTCAATAATACTAATGTCAGCACCTTTACCTGCATATGCAGCGATATCGCGCACCAGTTGATGTTCAAACATCCAGCTGTCCAGATTCCGTGAGATTCTCCCAGTAACGGCAGTATGATAAGAAGGGTCTATATAATCAGGACCACACTTAAAGCCTTGCACCGTATAGCCTTTCTGCTTCAAAGCTGCCATTATACCAATCGTAATCGTTGTTTTGCCGACCCCACTTCCGGTCCCGGCAATAACTAATCTTCTTTGGCTCACAAGCGGCCCTCCTTTGGAAAAGGAATGATGCCAACTGATATTGTCACATTACCTGATTTTTTCTTAACGAGCGCAAGCTTCTCAGCTCCTGTATAGAGTCGAACAGCCGGTTCACTGACTCCATAGGCACCTGTGTACTTATATACCGTCTTAGAGGGAGCCTCAATTACTGCCATATTAAGCTCTCCCGGTGAATAACAGATAAAATCCCAGCCATATTTTTCCACCACTTCAAGTAGCCCGGCTTCATCCTTTTTCAAATCAATCGTACAAATTGCCTTTACACTTTTAATTGAAATAGTAAGTTCCAGAAGTGTATCCTGAATCACACTCTCGATTTCCTCGGGACTTGTTCCACGGTTACAGCCCATCCCAATAACAACCGACTTTGGACGAAAAACGATTCCGTTTTCTAGAATGATTTCCTCATCTTGCTGAAGCAACCGGTGCGTCACAATTAAAGCAGCATTCGGTTTAGCCTGGATTGCTTCTTTAATAGAAGGATAGCGTACAATATTCTTTGGAATAGGTATATCGTATAGCCACCAATTAGGCTCACCCGATTCTTGAACAACCGCCACATGCTCTTCGTTTACAACTGATGCACTGACCGGAGTTAACTTATCAGGGGAATCCCATATCCAGCCAAAGTGTGCACCAAACAAATCGACCGGAATGGTTTTTTGCACATCCGATGCCGTTGTAATAATCGGTCTTGCCTCAAGGGCTGCTGCGACTTGACGGGTTAATTCATTCGCGCCTCCTAAATGACCTGATAGGACACTGATGACATTTTCACCCCGGTCATCAATGACAACAACAGCAGGATCTGTTTTCTTATCCTTTAAAATTGGGGCAATCATTCGCACCACTGCACCTAGAGAGATAATCATAATAATGCCTTTATATTGTTGAAAAAGTGTCGGCAAAAGTATCCGGACACTTCCTGAGAACAGCTGAATACCCTTTGCTTCCTCATCGCCTTTTTCGAACTTGCTCATATAGTACAAGTCCGTTTGGGAAAATAATTTATGTAAACGGCGGGATAACTCGACGCCATGCTTCGTAATCGCTACTAGTGCATAGGGATTATTTTGAATAATGGGTGCAAGTTCTCCCTCCTTCAATTCAATCATCATGGTTTCACACCTTTGCGGAATCCGTGCGTAAAGCTTGCATCATACAACTTGGAACGGTACTCATCCCTTTCATGGATGTTTGGGTCCAACGCCCAGCCAGCCAAAATCATGGCATGCTTCCGAATTCCGTTAGCTCTCATATCTTCATCAAGATTAGCCAATGTTGTCCGGATAATTTTTTGATCCGGCCACGATGCCCGTTGAATGACAGCAACCGGTGTTTCATCCTTCCAGCCGGCAGCCTGCAGCTCTTTGACGATTTTCTTTGTTAATGTCGCACTTAAAAACAAGGCTATCGTACAATGGTGGCTTGCCAAATCACGTAATTTTTCAAATTCAGGTACTGGCGTTCTGCCTTCTGCTCTCGTTAAAATAAGCGTTTGTGTTAAGTCTGGAATCGTCAGCTCAGCGCCAATGGCAGCAGCAGAAGCAAATACCGAACTGACACCTGGTATGACTTCACAGCCGATCCCTTCCTTCTTCAACAATGCCATTTGTTCCATAATCGCTCCGTACATGGAAGGATCCCCAGTATGGATGCGTGCAACCATTTTACCTGCCTTTACCCGTTCGACCATCACCGTAACAATTTCCTCTAAGTTCATTCCAGCTGTCTTCAGCACCTCTGCTTCTGGCTTCGCCTTTGCTATCAGTTCCTCATTTACTAATGAATCCGTATATAATATGACATCAGCCTTTTGCAGAATGTTCAATCCTTTGACTGTAATCAAATCCGGATCGCCCGGTCCCGCTCCGACAATATAGATTTTCACTTTCTCACCACCATCAATGTTAAATATTCAAGCTCAACATCCCCCAGCTCGCTGACCTTCCAAATCACTTCTTCCTCCGACGTAACCTTTGTAACAACCGATGCTCTATCTAATAGATTTAAATCTTTTAAAACAGTAATCATTAGATCCATAACTTTCGCAACCTTAATAAACACGACTGCATCATGTTCTTCAATTGCTTTTTTCATTGCAGCGTAATCGTCTCGGGCAGGGACTATGGCGACCTGGTCATCCCCATCTGCTAGTGCTATCCCCAGTCTTGAGGCGGAGCCGTTAAAGGATGAAATACCCGGTACTGACTTAATTTCAACCTCTGGGTGCAATTCCTTCATTAATTTCATCATATGTATAAAGGTACTGTATAAAAGCGGGTCCCCTTCCGTTACAAACGCTACATCTTTGCCTTCTTTTAATCTCTGCCATACCTCATCGACCATAAGATTCCACTCACGATCAAGAATCGTTTGATCCTTTGTCATCGGAAAAACAAGTCCCAGCATTTCCTTTTCTTCAGGACGAATATATACTTCAACAATCCGATGAGCGTAGCTCTTGCTTCCCTTTCGTTTTCTCGGATAAGCAATAACAGGTGACTCTTGAATAACGCGGAACGCTTTCACTGTAATTAATTCTGGATCTCCCGGACCGACGCCAAGACCATATAATGTACCAAGATTACTCATTTGCCTCTTCCTTTCGTTCAGCTGTAATGATATAGATTGGATTGAGCGGGACAAAGCGATTCATCCCCAATATCGGTTTGCTTCTTGAGATTTGGGCATGCATTATAGAAGTTTGATAGCCTGCTTGCGCAAAGGCCTCATTCGCCCTGTATAGATTTTCAATCGTTGCCGCATTAAGAACAATACGTCCGCCCTTTTTTAGACGCTTACCGCAGACTTTAATTAAATCGACCATTTCTCCGCCGGTTCCGCCGATAAAAATAGCATCAGGGTCAGGGAAGCTTTCTAGACCATCAGGTGCTTTTCCATGGATGGCTGTGATATCCGCACGAAACTTTCGTTGATTCTGAAAGCAGTTTTCTAAATCAGGCTCATTTTTTTCAATCGCAAAAACCTGACCCTCCGGAGCCAGTCTTGCCGCTTCAATGGCTATCGAGCCGGTACAGGTTCCTATATCCCAAATCGTGCTATCCTTTTGCAGCTTCAATGCATAAAGACTTAACACCCTGATTTCCTTTTTAGTAATCAAGCCCTTATCAGGTTTACGCTGTGAGAATTCTTCATCCTCAATCCCAAGCGGCCAGCTTGGTCCTTCAGCAATCCTTTTCAAAATCACCACATTTAATGGTGAAAACTCATGCTGACGCATTTCCTCTAGTTCGTACCAGCCTGTTTTCTCGCCTTCCCCTTCTAGATTTTCGGCAACAAACGCACGATATTCCGTCATCCCGAAGGAAAGGAGATAGTCAGCAATTCGACTTGGGTTGTTTTCGGTATCTGTAAGCAACGCTATTTTTCTTTTCCCATCAATCCGCTGTGCCAAGCCTTTCATGCTTCGTCCATGGACACTGACAACAAAAGCATCCTGCCAGCTCTCTCCCATTTTGGCAAAAGCTAGCTGAATGGAGCTCACATAGGGATATACTTCAATATTTATTTTTTTAGCAAGATAGCTTCCAATTCCGAAAAACAACGGATCACCTGAAGCCAGTACAACAGTTGGACGGGTTTCCTTTTGCAGCTTCTCTGCTATTGCCTGTATACCGCCTTTTATGACAACCTTTTCTCCCTGATAGTCGGGAAAATATGATAACACTCTTTCACCGCCAACAAGTACTTCACTTTCTTCAATCCATTGAATGTACTGTGGCAGCAGGCTTTCTTTTCCGTTATCCCCGATTCCAATTAACTTCACCATTTGAGTCAATTCCAACAGCCCTTCCTAGTAATTGTCCTTTAAGTGTATAAATGGTTGTTTCTATCTTGACCCCACCCTTGATATGCTTGAATGATTGTTGACAGCAGGCTTCACATAGTTTATTGAAAAATTCATGATGGTTCGCCTCAGCCATCATCTCACCGACTTGCGATGCAGTATTGGCCCGTGTGATTTCAATAATGAGTTCTTCTGGTGCACCTGCACATCTGGCAATTTCAGCAAGAAAATCAAAATCAACAGATGAGCCTTTGGAATGGACCATCATGGCTCCTTGAGCAAGCTTCGAAAACTTCCCCATCATGCCGACGAGCGAAACCTTTTCTATTCCCTGTTTTTTGCATTGCTTTAAGGAAAAGCCGACAAAGTCGCCCATCTCAATAAATGCTTCCTCAGGTAATTCAGGAAACTGCTGCATAGCATATTTTTCACTGCGCCCGCCTGTCGTTAAGACGAGATGGTCACAGCCGCATGCCTTTGCGACGCTGATAGCTTCAACGATGCTTGCCATATAAGCTGAACTGGAAAAAGGAACAACAATTCCTCTTGTTCCAAGTATTGAAATCCCACCAATAATTCCAAGGCGTCCATTTAATGTTTTTTTTGCAATTTCTTCCCCGTCTGGTACGGAAATGATGACCTTCACACCTCTATCAATCTCGAATTCTTGTAATGTCTCTTGAATAACCGTCATCAGCATTTTCCGGGGAACAGGGTTAATCGCTGCTTCACCGACAGGAACTGGCAGACCCGGTTTCGTTACTCTGCCGACACCAATCCCCCCATCTAGGATAATGCCCGATGAATCCGTCCAGCTGACGGTAGACACAATCCGTGCCTTATGAGTTGCATCCGGATCATCACCAGCATCCTTTATCGTCTCCACGCTAACAGTATTGTCACCTATCTCACAATTTTCCATTGTAAAAGTTGCGTCACGTCCAACAGGTAAGTGAATGGTCGCTTCCTCTTGTGCTTCACCTGTTATTAAGGCAATTAAAGCAGCCTTTGTTGCAGCAGTAGAACAGGCACCTGTTGTATAGCCTTGACGCATTTGAGATGGGTCCTTTTTTTCCATGATTATTTCTGATCCGCTAAAAGAGAAATCGCATTTAACGCTGCAACAGTAACAGTGCTTCCGCCTTTCCGGCCAACATTTGTGATAAATGGAACTTCAGTTATTTTCGCTAATTCCTCTTTGGACTCAGCGGCAGAAACAAAGCCGACCGGCATCCCAATGATTAAATCAGGCTTAGCGATTCCTTCCTTAATCAGGCGAATCAGCTCTAAAAGTGCTGTAGGCGCGTTGCCAATTGCATATATACCGCCTTCATTTTCACTAACTGCCTTCTGCATCGAAATGATGGCTCTTGTTTGATTCAACCGTTTTGCTTCAATGGAAACATCCTCGTCAGAAATATAGCAATGCACATCACCGCCATATTTTTGGAACCGAGCTTTTCCTGTTCCACTTTCAATCATTTGCACATCAGCAATAACATGACGCCCTTTACGAATGGCCTCCACTCCTGCACGAATGGCATCCTTATGAATAATGACACTTCTCCCCAATTCAAAATCAGCTGAAGCATGAATAATCCGTCTGACAATCTTCCATTCGTCCTCTGAAAAGTCATGTGGTCCCATTTCTTCTGCTATAATCGAAAAACTATAGTCGTAAATCTTGTCCGGATCAATTGTTAAAGGTTTGAATTCTGTTTTAAAATCCATTGTTATTCCTCCTGAATTTAAATTTTTTGGTTTGTTAACCATGTTTATTGATTTCCGTTCCAGGCACTTCAATCAACATGCAAACGGAAATTAATCCTGTCCTCTAACACAGACATTTATTTAATTCGGCAATTATCTGATCGAAGCTTGAAAACATAGTGGAGTAATTTACTTTTGGACGGGCGATCATAATCGTCTCGATTCCGCACTCTAAGGCGGCCGCTACCTTCTCATCAACAGAGCCGACTTTTCCGCTTTCCTTCGTAATCATCAGTGTGACCCCGTATTGTCGATATAGTGCTATATTTAATTCCTTTGAAAAAGGACCCTGTATGGCAACAATGTCCTTTTGTTCAACCCCAAGCGCTGCACATTTCTCCATATTATCAATCCTCGGTAGCATTCTTACGATCATTCTTGTATTTGGCAGACCAACTAATTCCTTTGCAAAAACCTCCAGTGTTTTACTTCCGGTCGTGAGCATTATGACACCCTTTATCCTTGCCGCAAGCCTTGCTGCTTCAGCATAATCAGATACCACTGTTAAATTGGGATGCCGGAATCTTTGACTTTCACGCTCATACCGGATATACGGCACATCTGCTTCCTTTGCACCCTGCAAAGCATTTTTTGAAGCTTCTTCTGCAAATGGATGACTAGCGTCTACAACTGCCTGAAATCCTTTTTCCTTAATCAATGCTGTCATATCGGCTGAAGTTAACCTGCCAACCTGTGCAGGAACCCCCGCTTCCTCCAGGCTTTTAGCTGCTGATTCTGTCACAACCGTTGCAAGGACCCGAAGCCCGGCTTTCTGTATTTCCAACGCTAATTCCCTGGCATCGCTTGTACCGGCAAGAAACAGAATCATTAGGATACCTCCACGGAGTGCACTATTTGGTCACGGCCTTGCCCATGATCTTGGTCATCCTGGTGAACGTGGTGATGTGCATGATCATGTTGGTGATGATGATCGTGATGATGATGGTGTGCATGCCCATGTTTATCAGCATATAAAGCATAGTTTTCTATATCCTGATTTCCTGTTGACCTGCCTTCATCCGCTTCTTTAACACGTTCCTTTAAAATCGTTTGCAGCTTTTCGTGATAGCCAAAGTATTGAGCAATCGAAAACTCATGCTTCGAATACCTTTCCTTGTAACCTGCCAGCATGCCATTCATGCGTTCCATTAGAATCCCAGTGAACAGAAAGTATGGCAGCATCACTATTTTTTTTGCGCCAAGCTTAATACACCTTTCAATCCCTTCATCAACCAGCGGCGCTGTTACACCCATAAAGGCACTTTCAACCCATTTAACATTCAATTTTTCCCACAGCAGGCGTGTAATTTTATAAAAATCACTATTGGCATCCGGGTCACTTCCGCCCCGGCCAATTAATAAAATAGCAGTATCTGGATGCTCAACAGATGTGTCAAAGCCAATTTCCTCTAAACGATCGATTAATATGGAAAACACTTCAGGATGAACCCCTATCGTTTCACCATAGGTAAACTGTACTTCCGGATATTTACTTCCTGCCTCCATAATTTCTGCAGGGATATGGAGTTTTGAATGACCGGCATGCAGTAAAATAATTGGAATCACGGTAATTTCAGACGCTCCCTTTTTTACACACTGCTCAATCCCCTGCATGATGTTCGGAGAGGCAAATTCAAGAAAACAGGTTTCAATGATTAGGCCTTTATCCATCGTCGGAATCATTCTATCTACAAATCTACGAACCTCTTCATTTCCGGCTTCTAATCTACTTCCATGGCCTACAAATAATACAGCTTTCATGTACGACTCCTCCTTCAAATTAATCCCCGCAAGGTGCCGGCTCTATTTCAATAACCGGTGTAATATCCCGATAAGGATATCCTTGAATCTGTTTCACCCGCTTAAAATACTTAAACAATCGTTCATTTGGATGTGCATTCTCTTTATATTCTTCAACAATATTGGTAATAATACCGACAAGCGCTTCTGGTTCAATACCTTCCGCTACTGGCTGACCTGGATGTGCTGTCCGTCCAACAGGTTTTGCACCTAAGAACAAGTCAAATTTCCCTTTGCGGAACACAATACCGATATCCTCCATCACTGCACGATAACAAGCCATACCGCATCCATTAAAACCAATGTTCAGCTCCTTTGGCATTAGGCGGCCGCCAAGTATACGCTGCAGTTCATCCGCATAAGGAATCGGTTCAGCTTTTTCACCATCACAGAAATCACAGGCTTTGATTGATAAAACGTCCCCAACAGGAGAAAGAAGAAACCCTGCCTCCTGCAGCTGTGAAGTAATAGTTTCCGGTTCCGAGGTTGGAATCTTCAGTACTATTTTGTGATTTGGAGTGTACTCCATTCTGCCCTTTTCTCCGACTACTTCTGCAAGAGTAATCATTTGCTTTGATGTAAATTCCTTATTGGCAACACCCGGGCTGACCGCTAATTCAAACAAGGATTCAATTTTTTGTTGAACGATGGGAGCTGGCATGCTTATTTCTTGACCGGACACAATCGCTAAAGCTTTTCTTGCCATGTCTAGGGAGGTTTGCTTTTTTACTGGTGCTTTCGTAAGCACCCCAACAGCTCCGTCATTTGTTGTATGACTGCCTTCTTGATCTAAAGCCCAAGGCTCCGCCTCTTTTTGCAGCCGTTGATGCGGTTTTAAAGGCTGCTGTTCATCATTCAACGTATATTTTCTTTGATAGCCTCGAGGAGTAATCATTAGGTTGTCATACAAAAAGGTTGAAGAGTTCCCAATAATGACAGTTGTCAGCATGCCGATGTCATGGTTCAGCATCTCTGCTAAACTGGTAATCACAATCGATTGACGGTCGCGGTATGCACTTTTTACGAGCCCTACTGGAGTTTCCGGCGAGCGGTACTGCAGCAATATTTTTTGCGTTTCAATAATTTGTCTTGTTCTCCTCCCGCTGCGTGGATTGTAGAGGGCAATCACGAAATCTGCCTGTGCCGCAGCTTCAACCCTTTTTGCAATTAACTCCCACGGTGTTAGATGATCACTAAGACTAATCGTACAAGAATCATGCATAACTGGTGCTCCAAGCAGCGAAGCACAAGAGTTAATGGCCGATATTCCAGGTACAATTTCTACTTCAACTCCTGTTGCTTCCTTCCAGCCTTTTTCAATCAATACTTCATAAATTAGCCCAGCCATGCCGTAGACACCGGCATCTCCGCTCGAAATCACCGCTACCTTTTTGCCGCTCTCAGCCTGCTTTACCGCTTCTTGAGCACGGGAAACCTCCTCGGTCATTCCCGTACTCACGACCGTTTGTTCACCGAGAAAATGTTCAATCAATTCGACATATGTTTTGTAGCCAATGACTAAATCACTCTCTTGAATCGCTTCCACGGCACGTTGCGTTATATGTTTAAAATCCCCCGGCCCGAATCCAACCACAAATAATTTTCCCTTTTCCCTCATATCAAGCATCTCCTTTATTTTTTTACAGCAGAATCTTTTCGTATTCCTTCAGGAGGGGAAGCTGCTAAATTCGGCATCATTTCACCATTTACCCAATGGTAGATCTTATTGGATTCAATGCTATTCCCTTCTAAGTCACGAACAATTTGACGACCTATTTCCGGTGAATCGACCCGATACCAGTTTCCCTCAGGATAAGCAATCACCACACACGCATCCTGACATCTGCCGTTGCATCTTGTTCGAGTCGTATGAATCTGTCTATCTAAATCAAGTCTTGCAATTTCATCACGGACTGCCAATGTCACTTCTTCTCCGCCTTTTCTCATACAGCTGCTGCCATTGCAAATAAATAAATGAGTCCTTGTTCCTTCGAGATTCCAGGTTGTCATTGTTTTCCTCCTTATATAAAAAAGCACCTAAAAACAAAAAACCTTAACTCATAGAGTTAAGGTTTTTGAAGTTGATTAATTGCAAAAAAAGTCAGTAAATTAAACTTTACACATTTAACAGCCTCCACCTTTCCCTCCGAAAAGCATCGTACGACACTTAAGAGTAGGTCTCCTGGCTTCGCTTCATCTTACTCTTGTCCCTTCCCGGTTTGCACCAGTGGTTTTTGACAATTTCATCAGCGTTACAGTAGCGGGGGCTGCTCCGGATTTGCACCGGATTCCCTATTATCCCTTGTAATCTACTTGGGGCTCTTAAATGATTCATATTTAATTTTTGAGGTATTGCCTGTTACGGGGTTAAGCATATAACATATTTTAGAAATTTTAAATACCTAATTTTTTAACACAATCACAACTTACAATTTGGCTCTTTCTATAATAGGCATTATTCGGATAAAGTGTAAATAACTATTTTCATATTTTATTTTGCTAGAAGAATTACCCCTTGCATGATAAACTAGTTACGAATTTTAAAAATTTCATAAGCTTTATGGTGCATTATTTACATGCTTAAAAGGGAAGTCGGTTAAATTCCGACGCGGTCCCGCCACTGTAATGGGGAGCATAATTACTTTATTAAACCACTGTTATTTCCAATGGGAAGGTTGTAATTAGCGATTATCCAGAGCCAGGAGACCTGCCATATAGCGTTAATCAGTAACTACCTACGAGGATAGGAGGGACGCAATTGCAGGAGAGCATCCATTTATTCATGATGATGTATCTGTTAATTACGTACTTCTTTCACCTAGAAAGAAGTATTTTTTTTGATGTTTTTTTATTCAATACAATTGGGATTGGCGGGATTCCTTTTACTGAAACATATATTTTAAAGGAGAAGGAGAACGATGAAAAATTCTAGTTGGAAAGTCTTTTATTTTATTATTTTGCTGCTCATTGTCCCAAAGAAAGCAGCTGCTATGCATATCATGGAGGGATTCTTGCCAATAGAGTGGGCTCTCTTTTGGTGGGGCGTAACCACCCCCTTCCTCATTTTAGGCTTCAGATCCATTCAAAAAACCGTTCAAGAAAACCCTGAAACAAAAATGATTTTAGGACTGTCAGGAGCCTTTGCTTTTGTTCTTTCTGCTTTAAAAATTCCATCTGTAACAGGCAGCTCTTCACATCCAACCGGTGTGGGCTTAGGAACAATCCTATATGGTCCCTTTGCTATGACCATTATCGGTACGATCGTGTTATTATTTCAAGCATTACTCCTAGCACATGGAGGGCTAACAACACTTGGAGCCAATGCATTTTCTATGGCAGTTGTCGGTCCCATTATCACCTATGCGGTTTATAAAGGAACCCAAAAAATAGGTTGGTCACTTTCACTCTCAGTGTTTCTATCTGTTGCTCTAGGCAATTTAAGTACATATCTTATGACATCCTTACAGCTAGCATTGGCATTCCCTTCTGAGGTGGGTGGGATTATCGCGTCCTTCTCTAAATTTGCTGGTATTTTTGCCTTAACACAAATTCCACTTGCCATTAGCGAGGGTCTTTTAACAGTGATCGTTATTAATTTTCTCAGAAACCATAATTTAGATGATTTAAAAGCACTGCGCGTTTTTTCAAAGGAGGTCAACTAATATGAAAAAGAATCTTGTTCTCTTTTTGACTGTTATCCTTCTTGCCATCATCCCTTTGTTTATCCAAAAAGGTTCGGAATTCGGCGGCGCTGATGGAGAAGCACAGGAAGCAATAAATGAAATAAATGCCAGCTACAAGCCTTGGTTTGATAGTATTTGGGAGCCCCCAGGCGGGGAAACAGAAAGCCTGTTATTTGTCCTACAGGGGTCCATTGGTGCAGGGTTTATTGGCTATTTCATAGGATATATGAGAGGTAGGAATCAAGAAAAGGATAAAAAAAAGGGCAAAAATAGATATGCTGTTAATCGATAAGTATGCTTATTTCAATCGTCTGAAACAAATCCATCCAGTGGAGAAAGTATCATTAGCACTTTCTCTGCTGTTCTTTTCTTTAGCCGTTAAAGATCCATTTGTTTCTATAGCTACTTTTTCTGTTATGAGTGGTTTTATTATTCTTGGAGCAAAAATTCCAATAATGTATTATATTAAACTACTGTTGCTGCCGAGCCTTTTTCTCGTATCAGGTATTATACCGGTCCTCATCTCCGTAGCAAGCTACGAGGCGGCAATTCCTAACCAATTATGGTCTGTTTCCATTGGAGTCTGGAAATTCTTTATTAACCAGTATAATGTCACTAAGGCAGTCCAGCTCTTTTTCTCTGCATTCAGTTCCATAAGCTGTTTATATTTTTTAATCCTGACAACACCTGTCTATGATATTCTCCAGATTTTACGAAAGCTTAAACTGCCGGGACTGCTCATTGAAATGATGGAGATTACATACCGTTTTATTTTTGTCCTTTTAGAAACTGCTTCACAGATCAATCAAACCCAAAATTCCCGTCTCGGCTATCGGACCGGAAAGCTTTGGCTAAATTCCATTAGTCTATTAATCTCCGCATTATTTATAGCTGTTATCAAAAGGTCGAAGGAATTAACAAGTGCATTAGAGTCACGGGCATACATAAATGAAATACATTATGCAGGCGATGACTACAAGCTATCAACGGTCAACTGGCTTGTGATTTCCGTTATCTTAGCTGTAATATTCATGATTTATTTGATATAGGGGGGACGGATTAATGGCTGAATATAGTTTTGAAATAAACCAGATGACACACCAATATGCAGATGGAACAACGGCATTACACAACCTGACCCTTTCAATTGAAAAAGGAAAAAAGATTGCCCTGCTGGGAAAAAACGGTGCGGGTAAATCCACGCTTTTAAAACATCTAAACGGCCTGTTAAAGCCCACTTCAGGAACCATTTTCTTTAACGGTGAAAAGGTAAGTTACAATCGGAAATCCTTACTCAAGCTAAGAAAACAAGTAGGTCTTGTTTTTCAAGACCCTGACTCCCAATTGTTTTCAGGCAATGTGAAACAAGATATTTCCTTCGGTCCTATGAATTTAGGCTGGTCTAAGGAGATGGTCGAAAAGCAAACAGCTTGGGCAATGGAGCTAACTGACGTTACAAATCTACAGGACCGTCCAATTCATTTTTTAAGTCTAGGCCAGAAAAAACGAGTCTCAATCGCCGGGATATTGGCCATGGACCCTGATGTATTTATATTAGATGAACCAACAGCTGGGTTGGATGCCTATTACACGAAACAAATCATCAAACTTCTTGAGGATATCCATAAAGAGAATAAAACAATTATCCTCTCCACACATGATGTTCATTTTGCATACGAGTGGGCAGACGAAATGATTGTTATGAATGATGGAGACATCCTTTACCAGGGTGATCCCGTTACCATTTTTTATCACGATGACATCCTCAATAAGGCCCATATTGAAAAGCCTTGGGTACTGGAGACAGCTCAACAATTAATAAATGCGAAAATCCTTAACGTTGCACAAACATTCATGCCGCGTAACAAAGAAGCATTATTCCAGCTAATTCGGTGTCAGGCACCAGAAAAAGACAAATGAGGACCATTTGTCTTTTTCTGGTGCCTGACATCTTTTATTGAGGTAAAACGTCACAATTATTAGTATAATTATATTGTTGTAGCAATCATTGTTTGCTACGATTAGGTGGTAAACACAGATGAAATTAGGTGTGATGATGGAACGTAAGAATAAAGTTGCAGAGAGGTTCGATTGGACATTAACACTTTTATTATTGATGTTTTTTCTTGTCAGTTGTGTGGCTATTTATAGTGGTCAGTCCTCTGATCAATATTCAGGGTCAAATTTCATGCTGCAGCAAATATTTTGGTATGGAGTAGGAGCAGCTATTATTGCTTTTGTCATGTACTTTGACAGCGAGCAACTAAATAGACTTACTTGGGTTATCTACGGAGCAGGCATTTTATTATTACTATTTTTAGCAGTTGCACCTGTTTCTGAATTCACTCCTAAAATTAATGGGGCTAAAAGTTGGTTTATCACCCCAGTCGGCTCGCTTCAGCCATCTGAATTTATGAAAGTTTTTCTTATCATGGGCTTAAGCAGAACCATTTGTAAGCATCAGGAGAAATATCTCAATAAAACAATGAGGAACGATATTATTCTTCTTGTGAAAATCGGGCTAGTGACCGGCTTACCAGTTGGACTTATCATGTTACAGCCTGACTTGGGAACATCACTTGTTATGCTGGCAATTATGACAGGTATGATTTTTATATCCGGCATCTCGTGGAAAATCATATTATCCATATATGGATCAGGTGCAGCAATTGCTTGTACCATTCTCTACTTTGTGATCTGGGCTCCGGAAATATTGGAAAAATACCTAAATGTTAAACCCTATCAATTTGATCGAATCTATGCTTGGATTGATCCAAATAACAATGCAGCTGGATACCACCTTTCCAATTCATTAAAAGCGATCGGGTCGGGACTTTTGATCGGTAAGGGCTTTGGTGAACGAAAAGTGTATATTCCAGAAAGCCATACAGACTTTATTTTCAGCGTGATTGGTGAAGAATATGGTTTTCTCGGTGGAAGTATCGTGATTGGATTGTTCTTTCTCTTAATCTATCATCTAACGAAAACAGCATTAGAAACAGTAGATTCGTATAATACCTACATTTGTGTAGGAATAATTAGTATGCTTACCTTCCACGTATTCCAAAATATCGGAATGACAATCCAGGTTTTACCGATTACAGGAATTCCATTACCGTTTATCAGCTATGGGGGGAGCTCGCTAATGGGGAATATGTTTGCAATGGGACTCGTCTATAGCATTCATTATCATCACAAGAACTATATGTTCTCTTCAGGAAATAATTATACCGAGTCCAATACTAAGGCAATGGAAAGAAGTACATCCTCCAGTTAATCAAACGTTTGTTTAAAATAAGAGCACCAGTGCAAATGCTTACTGGTGTTTTTTTGTGCCTAAACGATTATGTTCTTTAGGCTCTTCTATAAGTCATTATTCTGGTTCCACATATCCAAAATGTCCTTTAGACAACTTCCACAAAATATAAAACACCTTCATTTCCCTGCCTAGACAGAAAAAATCCTCCATCAAAATGATGGAGGATCTCTTTAACTCCTTATTACTCACCTAAATAAGCATTAAGCATCCAAACATGTGTATCAATGCTTTCAATCAATCCTACAGCAAGATCATTTGTGATTGTGTCATTACCCTCTTCGGCAATTACCGCTAATTTTTCTAACCCTGCTTTGATTTCTTTGTAGTCTTTTACGAGTGCAGCAACCATATCTGCTGCTTTTGTTTCACCAGCTGTTTCTTCAATTGTTGCTGTTTCAAGAAATTCCTTCATTGTTGCGATTGGTTCACCGCCAATAGCTAAAAGGCGCTCTGCAACTTGGTCTACCACAAGAGCTGATTCATTATATAATTCTTCGAATTTTGCATGGAGGGTGAAGAATAAAGGTCCTTTAACATACCAATGGAAACGGTGAAGCTTTGTATAAAGTACACTCCAGTTCGCGATTTGTTGATTTAATTCAGATTGGATAGTCATAAAATAATTCCTCCTTAGATTTCATTCATTTGTTCCTTTTCTATACTCTTATTATAACAAGTTTACTTTAAAAATCAATACTAAATTATAATTATTATAATTTAAAACTTATTACTAATAAATGTATGGAAGAACATTCCAACCTCCATGGTATCCCTAATAAAAAAAAGAGTCAGTGAGAAAAATCACCAAACTCTTTTTATCTTCTAAGGCAATCGTTTATCTATCATATCTAACTCAGGAATTAGTGTCGAAAGTGGTACAATTTCTGCTTGTTCTTTATATTTTGGAATAAAGGTTTTTAATACATCTACTACGTGCTCACCTGTGATACCGACATGTCCGATGGCAATCAATTGATCCTCTTCATTTAATTGCTTCATCAGTTTGTTGGCCTGCTGGTTTATATATTGCTCCGTATAAACATGATCGAAGAACAAATCATTTTCTAAATGAGGTACTGATAATTCATCTGCAATTTTCCCAACTACACTCTTACTGCTAGTTCGACTATCAAGATAATAAAGGCCCTTCTCCTTACAAACCTCTAATACAATTCTCATAACCCGTTCATCTTCCGTTACCTTTGAACCCATATGATGATTCATTCCAACCGCATATGGTACTGCTTCAATCGCTTTTTCCACTTGTTTTCTAATTTCATCATCACTCATATCCGTAGTAATGGCTCCCGGACCAAGCCAGCTCTTTTTTCCACTCTTTGGCTCCATCGGCAAATGAACAATTACTTCATGCCCCTTCTCATGTGCTAATTTCGCATCTCGTTCTGTTGTTGATAAAAACGGCATAATTGCGGCTGTAAGCGTGACTGGAAGATTCAGCATCTCCTCTGTGCCTTTCATGTTATTGCCAAAGTCATCAATAACGATTGCCAGCTCTTTTTGCTGCACCTTTGTTTCCGCATAAATCGTAGTTGTAAAAATTGTAAAAAGAAGTATAAAAGACATGAACGTTATTCGCATAAAAGCACTCCTTTTTTCTTTTTAAGATGTCACAAAAGGAGTTTAATTAATCCTAAAAAGGTGTCAGGCACCACAAAAAGACAAAATGTACATCATGTCCATAAGTGGTGCCTGACACCCGGTTCTATTTTGTATGCATTTTAAATTCAAGATAGAGCTCGTTATAATACGAGAGCATTTTTTTACCAAGGTTTTCGTATACTTCAAGTCTTTCCGTCAGCTCTTCATCTGGATAAAAGCGTTTATCATTTACAACCTCTTCATCCAAATAATTTAGGGCCTCTTTATTTGGCGTTGAATAGCTGACATAGTCTGTATTTTGTGCTGCATTTTTTGGATCAAGCATGAAATTAATAAATTGATGTGCACCCTCTACATTTTTTGCTGTTTTTGGGATAACCATATTATCAAACCAAAGATTAGAACCCTCCTCTGGAACGACATAATCGAGCTTCTCATTTTCCCACATTATATCTGCTGCATCACCCGACCAGACAATTCCGATAGCCGCTTCTTCATTCGCCATCAGAATTTTGATTTCATCCCCGACAATCGCCTTAATATTCGGGGTTAAGGTTTCAAGCTTTTCCTTTGCCTCAAGGAGATGTTCTTTATTTGTATCATTTAAGGAATAGTGCAGGCTATTTAAGCCAATCCCCATTGCTTCCCTTGCACCGTCAACCATTAATATTTCGTTCTTTAGCACAGGATTCCATAGATCATTCCATCCTTTAATCTCAAAATCTCCAAGGATTTCAGGATTATACACAATACCAACGGTCCCCCAGAAATATGGAATAGAATAACGATTTCCGGGATCAAAAGGAAGATCCATAAAGCGAGGATCTATGTATTTAAGATTTTTCAGCTTCGAGTGATCGAGCGGAATTAATAAATCCTCTTCCCTCATTTTTTCAATCATATATTCGGAAGGAACAGCCACATCATAGGAGGTCCCGCCCTGCTGAATTTTAGTCAGCATCGCTTCATTGGAATCAAAGGTTTCATAGATAACCTTTATGCCTGTTTCCTTTTCAAATTTTGCAATTAGCTCCTCATCGATATAGTCACCCCAGTTAAAAACCGTCAGTGTATGATCTGAAGAATAGCCTTCTGTCGCATTTAATTTTGCAACAAGAAACATCAGCAGAAAGGATACAAGCAGTACTGCTATGAATAAACGAACGAGTTTTTTCATTTTCGTACCCCCATTCGTGAGATGCGGCCGTAATGTTTATTAATAAAGTAATATCCCACCACGAGTAACATCGTAAATAGAAACAATAAAGTTGATAATGCGTTAATATTTAATGACACACCTCGTCTTGCCATTGAATAAATTTCCACCGATAATGTTGTAAATCCATTTCCTGTCACAAAAAACGTAACAGCAAAGTCATCGAGCGAATAGGTTAGAGCCATAAAGAAACCAGCAAAGATCCCTGGAGTAATATAAGGAATGGTCACCTTAGTCAGAACATCTAAACGGCTGGCCCCAAGGTCCCGCGCTGCATCCACTAAGCTTGGACTCATTTCCTGTATCTTTGGCAGAACCATAATGACGACAATCGGAACACTAAAGGCAATATGTGATAATAGAACGGACGTAAAACCAAGCTTAATTCCCAGCAAGGTAAACGTAATTAAAAAAGAAGCACCGATGATAACATCTGGACTAACAATCAATACATTATTTAAAGATAATAGTGTATTCTGCATGTATCTATTCTTCACATATGCTATCCCAAGCGCACCAATCACGCCAACAATCGTTGATATCGCAGCCGATAGCAGTGCGATAATAATCGTATTTAATACAATAATCAATAATCTCGTATCGCCGAAAAGCTCTTTATACCAATCTAAGGTAAAGCCTTCAAAATCATGCATCGTGCCGCCGCTGTTAAACGAATAAAAAATCAAATAAAAGATCGGGGCATATAAAATGAAAAAGACAATAAATAAGTATAGATGTGACAGCTTAGTAAATTTCCTCATTTACTGCCCCCTCCTTTTCCTGCCCGTAACCATCATAATAATAAACATCGCTAATATCAGAAAGACCGCTATAGTGGAACCCATTCCCCAATCCTGCGTGACAAGGAAATGCTGTTCAATTGCCGTTCCAAGTGTAATTACGCGATTTCCTGCAATTAATCTAGTAAGCATGAATAACGATAGTGCAGGAATAAACACAACCTGGCAGCCCGATTTAACCCCGTCCAGTGTCAGTGGAAAAATAACACGTCTAAATGTTGTCCATTTTGATGCCCCTAAATCCCTTGATGCGTCAAGTAAGGTTGGATTCAGCTTTTCCAACGCATTGAATATCGGTAAAATCATAAAGGGGATAAAAATATAAACCGATACAAAGACAAAGCTAAAATCAGTGAACAATATTTGCTTTGCTCCAATCCCAATGATCTCCAGAATGCTGTTTGTTACACCATAGGCTCCAAAAATACCCAAAAAAGCATAAGCCTTTAAAAGTAAATTGATCCAGGATGGCAAAATAATTAATAAAAGCCATAATTGTTTATTCTTTGTCTTTGTTAAAAAATAAGCTGTCGGATATCCGATTAACAAGGAAAAGGCAGTTATTAAAAAAGCATACCAAAATGAGCTTACAGTCATCTTTAAATAGACCGGCGTAAAAAACTTTACATAATTATCTAACGTAATATGACCTTCAATATCAACAAAGGAATAGTAAAGTACAAGGATAATCGGAGCTACAACGAATAAAGCAATCCAAAATACATATGGAATGATATAAAAATTGCGTGTATGCTGATTATTCATCTTCATTCTCACCATATGCCTCAAGGCGTTTATCAAAGTCTTCTTCACTTTCACCTAGACGCATGACATGAATTGCCTCCGGTTCAAAGTAAAGTCCAATTTTATCACCGACATTTGCTTTTTTTGTAGAGTGGACGAGCCATTCATTCCCATCATAATCGTAACAGCAAATTTCATAATGAACGCCGCGAAATAACTGTGAATCCACCTGAACCTGGAACTGTCCTTGCATAGGAGTTGTGATTTCTAAATCCTCCGGTCGTATCACGATCTCAACTGGTTCATTATCATTAAAGCCTTTATCGACACATTCAAATCGTTTCCCTGTAAACTCCACAAGACAATCACGTATCATCGTCCCCGAAACAATATTCGACTCCCCAATAAAATCAGCAACAAATCGATTAATTGGTTCATCATAAATATCAGTAGGTGTGCCGCTTTGCTCAATTTTCCCGTTATTAATGACAAAGATTTCATCCGACATGGCCAAGGCCTCTTCTTGATCATGTGTAACAAAAATGAAGGTGATTCCTAGGCGACGCTGTAATTCCCTCAGTTCATATTGCATTTCGGTACGTAGTTTTAAATCAAGGGCTGACAATGGTTCATCAAGAAGAATAATCTTTGGCTCATTAACGATCGCTCTTGCAATAGCTACCCTTTGCCGCTGTCCACCTGACATTTCATTAATTTCTCTATTCTCAAAACCAGCAAGATTAACAAACCGTAAAGCTTCCATTACCTTATTCGTAATCTCGGCGTTATTCATTTTTTTAATCCGTAAACCAAACGCAATATTTTCAAATACGTTTAAATGTGGAAATAGTGCGTAATCCTGAAACACAGTGTTAACCTGGCGTTTATTAGCAGGAACATCGTTAATGACCTGGTTATTAAAATAAATGTTGCCCGCTGATGGTTCAATGAAGCCTGCTATCAATCGTAGAATGGTCGTTTTCCCGCAACCCGATGGTCCTAATAAGGTATAGAACTTCCCTTTTTCAATTTCAAAACTTACATTATGTAAAACAGGGGGGGCATTCTCATATTGTTTTGTTACTTTTTCAAAACGAATAATGGTTTGATCTTTCATCCCAATGCTCCTTTCAGTTAAAAATATTCTTCTATAATAAAAACTAATTTATATAGCTCGAATCACAACTTCTATCCTAAGACTTATATTATTATAGGTGAAGTCTTAATAGAATGAATAACAAAACTAAAAAAAGTTTTTATAAAATAACATTATATTTTTTTATAGTTTTTACAGGGAGTGTCAAATTTAAAATGTACGGTATATCTTTAGAAAATAGGCAATCTATAAACTGTGAAATATTTTCAAAAAAAGTTTGACAATTTTGTGAATTTTTTGAATAATATAAACATATAAAGGAGGTCGTTCTGATGAATACACGTTTGAAAATATTAAATGCAACAAAATTTACTGGCAGTTCTACATTACTTATAGGTATGATGATTCTTTTATATGGTATTGTAAGCGGCTTCAACTCAGTGATCGGGATTGGGGTAGGAACGATTGTTGGTGCAATTTTTATTTTTCTTATGGGAATGTTCTTCATTGCGACGGAGGAAATGGTAGAGAATACCTTCAAAGGGATTGAAATAAACCCAATTAATCCAATTAAATCAAGTAAAGTCGTTTACTTAAAAAGATAGCAATACAAGAAAGAGAGTGCCGATACCGACACCCTCTTTCTGTACTATTACATATCCCAAAGGAAAATGAGTAATGAACCGAAAATGGTTACTAAAGCAATAGCCATCATAAAGTAAACATTACCATAGATAGACCATTTATCCTCTGTTTCACCAGCGTGCATGAATACAACTAGCTGCAGCAACGCTTGAACAAATGCTGTAATAAGCAATACAGTCATTCCAGCTGCAAAAGATAGATCCAAGAAATATACGGCAAGGGCCGCTGCTGTGAGAATTAACGAGAAGACAAAGCCCACTATTTGCTTTCGTGGAAATAGTTCACTCATTATTACATCATTCCTTTCAAGTAGATGAAGCTGAAGATAAAGATCCAAACTACATCTAGGAAGTGCCAGTAAAGCGAGAAAATAAATGATTTATTCGCTGTTTCAGGAGTTAAGCCGCGCTTCTTCACCTGCATGATGATAGAAATACCCCAGAATAAACCAAACGTAACGTGTGCCCCGTGAGTTCCTAATGTTGTCATTAGAGCCGCAGTGAACGCACTTGTTTGTAATGTAGCACCTTCGTGAATGTACGTTACAAACTCATCAATCTCAAGTCCTAAGAATGCTAAGCCAAGAACTAAGGTAATAGCAAAGAATGTCATCATTGCTTTTTTATTACCGATACGCATCGCATGGATACCAAGACCAATCACAAAGCTACTTGTTAAAAGGATAAAGGTTTCAGCTAAAACTGGAGCAATTTCAAAAATCTCTGCCCCATTAGGACCGCTGCCCGTTCTGTTTTCTAATACAAAAAAGACTGTGAAAAGTGTTGCGAAAAGCATAATCTCGGCTCCAAGGAAAACCCAGAAGCCATAGATATTTAATCTACCTTGTCCCGAACTGTATTCAAGAGGTTGCGTGTGATCTACATGCATTAGTTAGCCCCCCTTAATTTATCTTCCGTCTCATGAATCTCCTCTGCAGAGATGTAACGTCCATGATCATTTTCGAATGAACGGTACGCCATGCAAGCGAAGATACCAAGTGTTGCAATAATTAATAATGGCCAGATGGCAAATACAAATGAGAAGCCCCATACGAAGAAAATAGAACACATAATAAACGGTAATCCGCTGTTATTAGGCATGTGAATTTTCTCTATTTCATTCGGGAATAAAACATGCTTGTTTTTCTTAGCATCCCAGAACGGCTGAGATGAATGAACCTGTGGTTCAACAGCAAAGTTATATTCAGGAACTGGTGTATGTGTAGCCCATTCTAGAGTACGTGCATCCCATGGATCTGATCCGATATTTCTTGAAGCATAACGAACACTGTAATATACGTTGTACACGATTAAAGCGAACGCAATCGCCATAATTCCTGCACCAACGAAGGAAAGCATATTCAATGGACCGAAGCCAGTTGCTTCAGAGTATGTGTACATACGACGAGCTTGGCCGTCTAAACCAGTAATATACATTGGGAAGAATGCAAGAACGAAACCGATTGACATCAACCAGAATGTCCATTTCCCAATTCTTTCATTTAACATGAATCCGAACATCTTAGGCCAATAATACGTTAAACCAGCAAGCATTGCGTAAACAACACCAGGGATAATTGTATTATGGAAGTGTGCTACTAAGAACATTGTATTGTGGTATTGGTAGTCAGCTGCTGACATCGCAAGCATAACCCCTGTAACCCCACCAATTGTAAATAATGGAATAAATCCTAATGAATATAACATTGGAACGGTAAAACGAATTTTCCCTTTCCAAAGCGTGAATAACCAGTTAAAAATCTTGACTCCTGTTGGAACAGCAATCGCCATTGTTGTAATAGAGAAGAAGCTGTTTGAAAGTGCTCCTTGACCCATTGTGAAGAAGTGGTGAGCCCATACAACACAGGAAAGAGCCGAAATAACAACCATTGACGCAACCATTGACTTATAACCATATAGGTTTCTACCTGAGAAAGTAGAAATGATTTCACTATAAATACCGAAGGCAGGAAGGATCAAGATATATACCTCAGGGTGTCCCCATACCCAGAACAGGTTGGCCCAAAGCATATCCATACCGCCGTTTGTTGTTGTAAAGAAGTGTGTTCCAAATAAACGGTCCATCGTTCCCATTGCAAGTGCTACTGTGATAACTGGGAAAACAGTGACGATGATCAAGTTTGCAACCAATGTAGACCAAGTAAACATTGGCATCTTCATTAATGTCATGCCAGGTGCTCTCATTTTCATGATGGTCGTAATCATGTTAATACCCGTCATCAAGGAACCAATACCAGATATCTGAATCGCAATCATATAATAGTTTGTTCCGACAGATGTACTGAAATCATTACCTGCCAGTGGGAAATAAGATGTCCAGCCTGCGTCAGGTGATCCACCAACAACGAAGGAAATGTTAAATAACATGGCTCCCATAAAGAATAACCAGAAGCTGATTGCATTTAATCGCGGAAATGCAACGTCGCGTGCACCAATTTGTAGTGGTACAACATAGTTCATGAATGCGAAAATGAATGGCATAGCCATGAACATAATCATTACAACACCATGTGTTGAGAAAACCTCATTATAGTGCTGTGCATCAAGAAGCTTACTATCCGGTGTAGCTAATTGTGCACGCATCATAATTGCGTCTACGCCGCCGCGGAAAAGCATCAATAATGCAGAAAGCATATACATAATACCGATACGTTTATGGTCAACTGTTGTTAACCACTCACGCCATAAATAACCCCATTTTTTAAAATAGGTTAAGCCTGCAATAATAGCAATTACAGTAAGACCAATGGCAACCATCGATGCATAAATCGCAGGACTTGGATGTGGCACGGCAAATCGTTCAAAGAATTCCATCCTTTTATGACTCCTTTCGGGAATTATACTACTCAATTAAACTATTTCATGTGAATTTCTTACGTAACTATCTTAAAGCTTTATAACGGCTATTACTTGTGTTCTGAATGTTCTCCGTTCATATCCATACCTTCTGTATGACCCTCATGTGATTCTTCAGAATCAGTTGTTTCAGTTGACTCATGGTCATGCTCTGGTGCTGGAGAGAAATCTAAGTGTGTACCAGTGAACGTCATTTGTCCTAAATGACCTGGTTCTAATAATTTATCAAATTCATCCTCTGTAATAGGATCTGCTGTTTCATGTACTTCCTCTACCCAATCATCAAAATCCTTTTGAGACATTGCTGTAACATTGAATATATTCTCAGCAGTTCCTTTACCACTGAAGTTAGCATTACGGCCCATCATTTCACCTGGCTCATCAGCAGCTAAGTGCAATGTCGTCACCATATCTGACATCGCATATTTTTGTCCGCCAAGTTGAGGAATCCAGAAGCTTGTAATTGGACCAAACGAATATAATTTAAACTCCACTGGACGATCAGTTGGAATGTATAGGTAGTTAACTGTTTCAACATCCTCTTCAGGATAGCTGAAATGCCATTTCCAATCTGATGATGATGCATAAATAACTAACGGTTCTTTGTCTTCATATTTTTGCGGTGTTGCTTCAACAATGTAGTTACTTTGAACAGAAACAAATGAGAAGTATGCAACGATTATAATTGGAACACCAACACAAATTGCTTCCACCCATGGATTTCCTTCAATGTGAGGCGGTTCATAGTCAGGACTCTGCTTTGACGCTCGATACTTAATCAACACATAAATTAAAATAGCGAAAACAATGATAACGATAAATGACATGATGCCGATGGAAAGCATAATATCCCTTGCTTGCCTTTCAGCTTGAGGTCCTTTTGGATCCAGGACCATCAACGGCTCACATCCTGTAAGTATTGTGGCAATAGTGATAATAAACATAAATAAAGCCGATTTAATTTTCATACGAGTACCCCTTTCTTTGAAAGTATTAATATATTTTTCTTACATTAAGCAATGCTTATAAGCTTCCGTTCAAATAAATGCAGATAACATATTATCGACTAATTTTTTTCTGTTTTTGTGATTTTAGTCACTGTCACTGAATTTATTTTTTGGTAGTTCACATTAATCATATTAACACGATAACAACATAATTATCCTAAGGTAATTGTTACAAATTTAGTAAGGTATTTTTTTCCAATTAATTTACTAACTGATTTTCTCTCCTCCCTATAAAAAAGCTAAATCAATAAAGAAAACCCTTCCAATTAATTACTAGAATAGATAATAGTCTATCAATCTTTAGTAAAAACTAATATTTCTAGAAAAATATTCTAGTATATGGATATTTTTACTAACACTATTAAAACAGAAAATTTCCAAAAAGGGAAGTAATTTACTTAATGTAATTAACTTATTTTTGGTGAAAAAGAAAAATACACGAAAAAGGTAAGAAGCTATTCCTTTGGAACAGCTTCTTACCTTTTTCGTGTATTTCAAAACCATATTTCTTTTAAGATTTTTCCATGAGTCTTCGATGCTGCATAAGCATTCTAGCATAATAGACTATACTAAAAAGCAGCAGACTGGAGCTTGCATACAATAAATACAGTTGATCTAAATAGTAACTTACATAAACAAGAATGCAGCTTAACAGACAAAGTAGAAATGCATCTCGCTTCCTCGATACGACCATTTCATGTTTCATCCTTACAATTTCATGGGTTCTTTTCCATTCACGATACTTTCTAGGTTCTTCTAATACCTGCTCAAGCTGATTTGGCAGCGAAAGGAGTGGTTTTAAAGAAGACTTCGCGAAATTTACAACGGTTGCCTTTGCACCTTCTGAATTATCCTTCAGCCATTTCTTCAGCATTGGTTTGCTCATTTCTAATAGGTCCATCTCTGGATCCAGGCTGTAAAGGATACCAATAAAGGTTGAAATGGCCCGTCCTAAAAAGGCGTATTCACTTGGTAATTGTATCGGCTGATTGTTTACCAATTTTTCAATATCGTTCATGATATCCTCTACAACCCTTGTGTCATTTGCCTTTAAACCGTTATCGCTATATGTTTCAATCAACATTCTTAACACACGCTCAATTTCTTCTTTATCGGCATGCGGCAGTAGAAATCGCATGCCCTCAATTCCCTCTACGACTTTTTTATAGTCTTTTAACATGACCCCAATCACTATATCACGGATATACATTGCATCCCTTTTCCGAATAACCCCAATCATACCGAAATCAATTAATACAATTGTGCCATCCGCTTTTACCATAATATTACCGGGATGTGGGTCCGCATGAAATTTCCCTTCATTAAGCAGCTGATCAAGAAAACTTTCTAATAACACATTTGAAATTTTATATTTGTCAATATGATGCTCTTCTAAGTACGCCAAATCGTTAACCCGGTTACCTTCCATCCACTCCATAACCAATACCCTTTTTGTTGAATATTCGGGATAATAGCTTGGAATTTCAAGACCTTCAAAATCCTCATACTTTTTCTGGAAATATAGTCCGTTTTCAAGCTCAAGATGGAAATTTAATTCATCACCAATTGTTCTGACAAACTCCCGATAAAATAAGGAAAGATCCATCGTGTTCTCTAATTTGGTAAAATGCCTTGCCAACCAGAGCACAATCCTTACCGCTCTAAAATCGCTATAAATAATGTCACCAATTTTTGGACGTTGAATTTTCACAGCAACTTCTTCACCTGAATGCAATGTTGCTCGGTACACTTCACCAATCGATGCTGATGCAATGGGTTGCGCACTAATTTCGTGAAGCACTTCACTATATGGCTTATTCCATTCATCCTCGAGTACTTTTTTCGATTTCTCCCATGGTACCGGCGGAACCTGGTCAAGCAAGTCAGTTAATTCTCTTATATAGATATCAGGCATAATGTCCTTACGGGTACTTAAATACTGACCGAGTTTAATCATGACTCCTTCCAAGTACAATGCTTTCTCTTTATAACGTTTTGCTTGTCTCCGAAGCAAAGCCTCCCATTGTTTCTCAGTTTTTTCATTCCAATTTCTACTATGCCTTTTTTTAAAGGATACAAGTTCAATAAATATTCTCACTGCCAACCAAACGATGGTGTATATTCTATAGAGGGAGAAATACTTCATGATAAAACCTCTTTTCAAAATGGTGTCTATTACATTGTATATCATTCGACTTTTATTCGCATTTTTCACTCTTACCATTCTTAATCTTTTTCATGCTTTTCATTCTAAAATTGTCATATTCCTGTAACTTTATTTATTTGTATTAGTGGGAGTAAATTTCCTTTGACATTGAAGAGGAATTATCATATATTTGGTGCAAGTATCTTTGAATAATCAAATATACAAATATTTAAAAAGGGAGATACACAAGAAAATGTATCAAAAATTTCTTTTTGACGAGAGATTTCAACCATACAGTTGGCAGACATTGCAAAAGGACCTGATCTCGGGGATCATTGTTGGGATTATTGCTATCCCACTCGGAATGGCATTTGCCATCGCTTCTGGGGTTAAACCTGAATATGGTATCTACACAACAATTATTGCCGGCATTTTGATTTCACTTTTTGGAGGGTCAAAGTTTCAAATTGGCGGACCAACAGGTGCTTTCATCCCTATTCTTTTCGGTATTGTCATGTCCTATGGTTACGAAAATCTTCTGGTGGCCGGAATCATGGCAGGCATTATCTTAGTTCTTATGGGTGTCTTTAAATTAGGCTCACTGATTAAGTACATTCCCCGCCCTGTTACAATTGGTTTTACTGCAGGGATTGCTGTCACCATTTTCACCGGCCAGATTGCTAGTTTCCTAGGCTTAACAGGAGTAGAGAAAAAGGAAAGCTTTATCGAAAATATGGCGGAACTATTCCACCAATTATCTACCGTTAATATATACAGCATCGTTACGGCTGTCATTTGTTTAATTACCATGCTTATCACACCAAAGCTGTTTCCTAAGGTACCAGGTCCTTTAATTGGTATTCTTTTGTCCACCATTGTGGCAGTTCTCCTCTATCCTGGTCAAGTTGCCACAATCGGTACCGCTTATGGGGAAATACCCAACTCGCTGCCAAGCATCACCTTCCCGAAAGTGGAGTTTAGTACCATTCAGCAATTAATCGGTCCGGCACTTGTGATTGCCCTTCTCGGAGGTATAGAGTCCCTTCTATCAGCTGTTGTAGCAGATGGGATGACAAACACACGCCATAACAGCAACAAGGAACTGATTGGGCAGGGAATTGCCAATATCGTTACACCGCTTTTTGGTGGGATTCCTGCTACAGGTGCGATTGCCAGAACGGCGACCAATATTAAAAACGGTGCTGCGTCCCCTTTATCTGGAGTGATTCATGGTATCGTCGTATTAGTAATTCTAATGATATTTGCTCCTTATGCATCACATATTCCACTCGCAAGCCTTGCACCTGTCTTAATGGTTGTGGCTTGGAATATGAGCGAGAGACATATATTTTCTCATATATTAAAAACAAAAACCTCGGATTCGCTTGTTTTAGTTGTTACGTTTCTTCTAACCGTATTCATTGATTTAACTACAGCAGTTGAGGTTGGCCTTTTATTAGCTGTTATCTTGTTCACAAAGAGAATGGTCGATGCACAGGTCATTGCCAAGGCACTGCCGAACCTGAATAAAGCCAGCAAAAAGGTTGAAACACAAATGGTTTACGATGGACATGACTGTCCGCAGATTACCATTTACAATGTAGAGGGACCTCTGTTCTTCGGTGTTGCTCAAACCTTTCAACAAACGATATTGAATACGATCAACCATAAACCATCTGTCCTGTTATTACGAATGGGGAAGGTTCCCTTTATTGATATTACAGGCGAAGCCAATCTTACAAGCATAGTAAAAAACTTTTCAAAGCACGGCACCATACTAATTTCAGGTCTCAATGATCAGCCTGAAGAAATGTTAAAGAAAACAGGATTATATGATCTGATTGGGGAAGAACACTTCTTTAAACATACAGGTGATGCAATCCATTATGCACTAAATCATCTAGATACAAGCAAATGTCTGGGGTGTAAACATTTCGCCTTCAGTGAATGTATTAGCCTTTCGAGTTCAAAAGAGTTGGTTGTTGAGCCCAAAAAGGTATATACTTCTATTAACTAAATAAAAAGGACGTTAAGTTTAATACAGCGTCCAACTCTTAAGGAGCTGGATAAATTGAATTTAGATTTGCAACAATTTAAAGCGGAATTCTTTAAGGCCCTAGCCCACCCGCTAAGAATCAGAATTTTGGAAGTGTTAACTGAAGGAGATTTTGGTGTAAATGAAATCCAAAATGCTATTGGCAGTGAAGGGTCAACGGTATCCCAACAGCTGATGGTATTAAGAACAAAAAACATCGTGGTTGGAACCAAAAATGGAAATCGTGTCATTTACTCATTACGTGATCCTTTAATTATTGATCTTCTTGCTGTAGCTAAACAGATTTTTAACAATCATCTAGTCGATACAATTAATATATTAGACAAAATTGTTGATGATGAAGATGAGGATTCTGTTGATGAAGAATAATAATTTTATTTTTCATAAAGAAAACCGGGTAGTTGGCATCTAACCAAACAACCCGGTTTTTTATTTTTATTTAATCATTAAACATATTAAAAAGACCACCGATTCCTCCTTCTCCCTTTGATTGCCCGCCGCTTTGCGGTGCAGCAGCAAACACACGGCTGGCCAATCGGCTGAATGGAAGCGACTGAATCCAAACAGAGCCAGGCCCTCTTAACGTGGCAAAGAATAAACCCTCACCGCCAAATAATGCGGTTTTAATTCCTTTTACCATTTCAATGTTATAATCCACTTCTCGTGTCATAGCAACTAAACATCCTGTATCGACACGAAGCGTCTCTCCTGGCGCTAAATCCTTTTTAACGATCGTCCCACCTGCATGAACAAACGCTAGTCCGTCTCCTTCAAGCTTTTGCATAATAAATCCTTCACCGCCAAAGAACCCTGCGCCAATTTTTCGTTGAAATTCAACACCGACAGTTACGCCTTTGGCTGCTGCAAGAAAAGCATCCTTTTGACAAATAATTTTCCCACTAAGTTCACTTAGATCCATTGGGATGATTTTACCTGGATATGGAGAGGCAAAGGATACATGCCTTTTCCCGCTGCCTTCATTCGTAAAAGTCGTCATAAACAAGCTTTCACCTGTTATGACACGCTTACCTGCATTGATCAGTTTGCCCATGAAGCCTCCTCCGCCTCCACCTGAGCCATCACCAAATATCGTTTCCATTTGAATTCCGTCTTCCATCATCATTAAGCCGCCCGCTTCGGCAATGACTGTTTCACCCGGATCAAGCTCAACCTCAACAAACTGCATATCATCGCCGTAAAGCTTGTAATCAATTTCATGATTATTCATTATGATTCCTCCTGACCAAGATTAAATTCTGACTTATATCTATTCTACCATGCATATTCCATTAAAAGGATAATACAATGACTTACATTTGTTATATACCTCTATATCAGTCATAAAGTTTCACTTTTTTTCATTTTTTCCTATACGAGTTGTTATTAAACACTATTCATTCCCTGCTTACACATAACTCCATTCAATCTCTTAATTAAAACTCTACTAAACCTGTTAGTCTTAAATGAGCTTCAGGAAACTTTACAAAGCGATTCTGTTTCCATGTCATTTATAAGAAAATGGAAAAATATAATATGAAAATGACTTTTTAAAAATCAGAGGTGATAGAGCATGGATAAATATATGAATATGGCTGTAGGTGCTGCTCTTGACAATGCCAATGGAAATACAGGGGGACCTTTCGGAGCCGTAGTTGTTAAGAATGGAAAGATTATCGGAGTTGGGAGAAATCAGGTTACATCGTTAAATGATCCCACTGCACACGCAGAAATTCAGGCAATTAGAGAGGCATGTCAATTTCTCCAGTCTTTCCAGCTTGATGATTGTGAGATATACACGAGCTGTGAGCCGTGTCCGATGTGCCTGGGTGCCATCTTTTGGGCAAGGCCAAAGGCTGTCTACTACGCCTGCACAAAGGAGGATGCAGCAAGGGCAGGCTTTGATGATCAGTTTATCTATGAACAGATCGAGCTTCCCCCTGACCAGCGTACAATCCCGATGAAACAAATCCCACTAAAAAGTGCAGCGCTGCCCTTCCAAGCTTGGACAGCATCAAATAATAAAGTGGAGTATTAGTTTATCATTCTTACCTGTTTACTATTTATGAGATGAGGTTGATAATAATGGGCAGCGAAAAGTTAATAAGGCGAATTAAAGCAGCTGCAGGTGAAGAGCTAGCCGACCTTGTAATTAAAAATGGCAAAATCATTGATGTATTTAACGGAGAAATCATTGAAGGAGATTTAGCCATTATTGATGGGCATTTCGCTGGAATTGGGGCATTTAAAGGTAAAGAGACGATTGATGCAAAAGGCTCCTATATCTCCCCTGGATTTATTGACGGTCATGTCCATGTAGAATCCTCAATGATTACTCCTCATGAATTTGCAAAGGTTCTTCTTTTACATGGGGTTACGACCATTATCAACGATCCCCATGAAATAGCAAATGTCTCTGGGGTTAAAGGGATACAGTATATGCTTGATTCAAGCGAAGGTCTACCGGTCGATTTTCTATTTATGCTGCCATCCTGTGTACCAGCTGCCCCTTTTGAGCATGCTGGTGCTGTACTGAATATGGAAGATTTAAGACCTTTTTTTCAACATCCTAGAGTACTAGGATTAGCTGAGGTTATGAACTATCCGGCTGTCCGGGATTGTGAGCAATCCATGATTAATAAACTAATTGAAACCACGAATTCCGGAAAAAAAATTGACGGTCATGCAGCAGGACTCTCAGCATCAAGCCTAAACATCTATATGTCTGCTGGGATACGGACAGATCATGAATGTACAACAGCCGAAGAGGCAAAAGCACGGATCCAAAAAGGGATGTATGTCATGATTCGCGAAGGAACGGTTGCAAAGGATTTACGCAATCTGATTAGCGTTGTAACAGAGCGAAATTCACGGCGCTGCCTTTTCGTCACGGATGATAAGCATTTAGATGATTTGATCGAGGAAGGAAGCATCGACTATAACGTGCATTTAGCTATCCAAGAAGGCATCGAGCCAATTACGGCGATTCAGATGGCAACGATAAATGCTGCAGAATGCTTCGGCCTAAGTGATAAAGGAGCGATTGCCCCAGGCTATAAAGCTGATTTTCTACTCATTGAAGATTTGGATTGTCTTACCATTACACAGGTGTTTAAGGACGGTCAAACTGTGATGGAATATGGAGCATTAAGCGGTTTTGCAGAAGCTGCGCCAGATGCACCTGAGGAATTAAAGCAAACGGTCTTCTTCCATAGCCTGGACCAAGTGAATCTGTCTATCCCTCTTGCACAAACAAAAGCGAACATAATCGAAATTATCCCAAACAGCCTTTTAACTAAGCATATTGTTGAAGATGTTGAAGTCGATGCAGCTGGATGCTTCCAGCCTTCGATTGAGAAGGATCAGCTGAAACTTGCCGTTATTGAAAGACATAAGCTGACAGGACATGTTGGAGTTGGAATTGTAAAAGGTTTAGGAATAAAGGAAGGTGCTATTGCGACCACTGTTTCACATGATTCACACAATCTTATTGTTTGCGGGACGAATGACCATGACATTCTCTTTGCCACTCAAGAAATGAAAAACATGCAGGGTGGGTTAGTCGTTGTAAAAGATGGTGAAGTTCTTGCCTCTCTAGTGCTGCCTATTGCAGGATTGATTTCACAAGGAACGTATCAAGAGGTATATAGGGAGCTGCAGGAGCTGAACATTGCCTTGAAGAAGCTAGGGGCCAGTGAGCAGTTTAATCCATTTTTAACCTTGTCATTCCTTGCCTTACCGGTCATTCCTGATTTAAAACTGACTGTTAAGGGACTATTCAGCGTAGGACGATTTGAGCATATTCAAACAGGAGTTGATTTGTAGGTTAATACTTGTTTACTATCGAGGGGGATTCCCTCTTTTTTTGACAAAATTTTTTGTCCATTCCAAGAGAATAGAAACTATTGGTCGAAAAATGTTTCACATGAAACATTTTTTGACAGTATTCTTTTTATATCATCTTCCCTCATCATCCTCTTAATTCCTCCTTTGACACCTCAGGAACATCAATTGGTGGAAATAATCAAATTGATTATTAAAAGGATTTTAGGATATTGTTTCCTACTACAGAACTTCTAGTTTCAAAGTGCCGATCGGTATTTTTGTACAAATGCTATTGTACTGTATTAACAGGATATATACTTAGCTCTCCTTCTGTAAAAGTTTGTAAACGTTATTCTAAACATATATATATGTTATATATTTCTTAATATAGAACATTATCGTTCTTTATAGTTATAACCAAATAATATCTTATGGGTATATTTAACTAAAAATTATACGAGGTTTCACCATTTGAAATTGATGGATAATTCCAACTTGTTTATTAAATCTAAGAGTGTAAAATATGGTTGCGGGTAAAGGTTACCTATCTTAATAAGGTAGAACGGGAGTAATATAGTTTGACAATTTCCATTCATACAGGGATTGTTACCTATACAAAAAGGGAGCTGATATCAATATTCTAGAAAAGGAAAATTTGAATTCAGTCTCATTGTTCGAAGTGGATTTTTGGTACTTGGGCTAGCGCTGTAAATCATAATATGATGATGTGCTTATACTGGTTTCGCTATAAAACACATTAATTCTATATGTTTACTTCAAATTGTACAGGTAGATATCACGAATGAACCCTTATTAAACCAGGTAATTTCAAGCTTTAAGAGATACTCTATCCGTAAAAAAAAGCAGAAAGAGAGTGAAAAAATGGAAAAGAGTAAAAAATGTTCCATCTCACGCATCATCTTCCTTGCATTGTTTGCTGCAGTATTAATCTTTACACAGGCAATTGCAGCCAGTGCAGCAACATTCCCAGATGTAAAATCTGACCACTATGCTTATAATGCTGTTGAGGAAGCAGCAAGCAAAGGTTATGTTTTAGGTTATGAGGATGGGAATTTCCGTCCTGGGGTTACATTAACTCGTGAACATGGCGCACTTGTTTTTAGCCGCGTATTAAAAACTGACACAGATAACCTTGATAAGGTTTATTTTTCAGATGTTCCAATGAATCATAGATCATATAAAGAAATTTCCGGAATTGCAAGAGACAAGATTATTAATGGTTACGGCGATGGAACTTTTAAACCTTTTGAGCCACTTAGTCGTGGTCAAGTAGCCTTAGCCATCTATCGCACATTTGATTTCAGCGCATTCAAAAACTATAAGGATGTTCCATTTGGTGATATCAAAGGTACAATCTATGAAGAAGCAGTTTCTGTTTTATATAACGCTAAAGTAACAAACGGTATCGGTAACAATTCATTTGGAGTTAACGATACCATTACAAGAGCAGATTTTATTACATTACTGACAAATGCTCAAGCTGCTGTTCACAAGGATAAAACTATAAAAAATGTACAAGTAAAAGTAAATGAAAATCAGACAGCAACCGTTTATGGAGCCATCAATGACTTCAAATTAGATGGAACAGAATTAGTTAATATCAAAATTAATTCAAAAGCTGATAACAAACAACTTGTAAATATTGATGTTAAACCTTCTAATCTAGAATTTTCTTATACAACATCTGTTCTAAAAACGGGAAAATATGAAGCTAAGGTATCTATCGTTGGAAGTACACATATTGAAAATTTAGAATTTGAAATTACAGATACAATTGCCCCTGCAGCACCTGGTATCTCTTTCGTAGGTAAAAGTGTTGTTGGCGATGTAGTAGACCTATTAGATTTAAAAACAGATTTAACAGCTCGCTACACTTTTACAACTGAAGATGTAAGTGGAGCTAAAGTAGGTGATACTCTAACATATAAAGTGTCATCTGCTTCTGATACAATTGAAAAATCAGTTACATTAACTCAACAAGATATCGATCGAGGTTATGTTGAACATGTAATTAAAACTAATGCTTTACAAAACCTATTAGGCGGTTTATTAGGTGGTACTGTCGGCGATCTTTCTGGGGTACTAGGGGCTAGCACAAACGTTTCTGCGGCTTCAACTGACCAAACTGTAACAAGTGCGGGATTGTTAGATGGGTTATTAGGTGGAGTAACTAAAACTGTAGGCGGTGTTGTTGGTAGTGTTGTTGGCGGCAACGCTGATGCTGGCGGTTTGTTAGACGGAGGTCTTGGCGGCGTTGTTGGCGGCGTTACTGACACAACTGGTGGACTATTAAACACTGATGATCTTCTTGGCTTAGAGGTAGGCGGACTTGTTAGTGGTGTAGTTGAACTTGTTGATGGAGTTCTAGTTACAGTAGTTGACGGAGTAATTGTTGATGTTGTTGGCGGTGTTGTAGATGGAGTCGTTGGGGGGCTTATCAGCGGTTCTGAAGAAGTGACGATTGAAGTTAAATTAATCGATGCTGCAAAACATGAATCACCTATTACGAAAAAAGTCTATAAATTCCAAGTCTCTGATGTAGTAGGTATCTTATAATAACAGCCTTACATCTTCAAAAGGACAGAGTTTTTGTACTCTGTCCTTTTACTTGTTACTCTCCTATCCCCTTCGTCTTATTCGTACAAGCCTTCATCGCTTCTAAAATGGCTGCCCTAAATTGGTTTTCCTCCAATGCTGCAACTGCACGAATGGTGGAACCGCCTGGTGTACATACGTCATCCTTTAATGCACCTGGATGCTTACCTGTATCTAATACCATTTTCGCTGCTCCCAGTATCGCCTGGGCAGCCATTCGATAGGCCTGCGCTCGAGGAATTCCATCACGAACACCGCCATCTGCCAGTGCTTCAATGAACATATAGGCATATGCCGGTGAAGAGCCGCTAATTGCAGGGACAGCATCCATTAGACTTTCATCAATAATCTCAGTTTTTCCGAAACTGTTTAATAGGCTTTTAACAAAAACTAAATCTTCCTCGGTTAAAGAACTGTTGATGCTCATTGCCGTCATCCCTTCTCCCACTAATGACGGTGTATTCGGCATCGTCCGGACCACTTTTATCTCCCGACCGATTCCTCTTTCGACTTGTTCCATCGTAATTCCGGCTGCCATTGTAATAATCACAGCCTCTTCTTTCAAACTCCCTTTTATTTCAGCCAAGATTTTATCATGAGCAGATGGATGAACAGCTAGAAACAGGATATCTGCCCATACTGCTACCTCTTGGTTATATAGACTTCCTTTTACTTTATAATCTCTTTCAACCTCCAAAAGGGTTGATTCTTTGCTTGTACTTACCATCATATTCTCGGGTGGAACAACACCAGCCTTCAGCATTCCTGCCATGATTGCCTTACCCATTTTACCGCAGCCAATAAATCCAATTTTCTTGTTCATTGATCTCACTTCCTATTCTCATTCGCTCACTAACCACATCATAGCAAAAACGGCAGGTGGAGAAAAACTTTCCTCTTTGCTACAATCAAGAAATACTAAATTTTACAGGAGTGTTAAACGTTGGAACCATTACCGTCTGAATTTTTCAAAAAGCCTACACTTGTGCTAGCAAAGGAATTACTTGGATGTCTGCTTGTAAAAGAAACCTCTGAAGGTACTGCTGCCGGCTATATTGTTGAAACAGAGGCCTATATGGGTCCTGAAGACAGGGCCGCACACAGCTTTGAGAATCGACGAACGAAACGAACAGAGATTATGTTTGGCGAAGCTGGCTTTGTCTATACATATGCCATGCATACACATACCCTTGTGAATGTCGTGAGTGGACCGGTCGGAAAGCCTGAAGCCATTCTAATCCGTGCAGTCGAGCCCTTCCACGGACTTGAGCTAATGAAGGAACGACGTAATACAGAGAATTTGAAAAATCTTACGGATGGACCCGGCAAATTAACAAAAGCACTCGGCATCACAATGGAGGATTACGGCCACCCCTTCACACTGCCACCGTTATATATCGCCTCCGGAAAAAGTCCGGAGGATATCTCAATTGGTCCTCGAATTGGAATTGATAATGCCGGTGAAGCAAGGGACTATCCATGGAGATTTTGGATAACGGATAATTCGTTTGTTTCACGAAACCGAAAAAAGCCGGTGAAATAACGAATCAGCCTATTCGATTATCGTTTTGATTGCACTGGAGCATTTGTTATCATGGACTTATATTATTTTTAGTAGACAGCATTCTTCTCTGGAAAGGAGATTTATCATGAATTTAGCGCAGTTTCCTAGAAAGCGATACACCACATCCTACACCCCAATCGAGAAGCTAGAGCATTTCTCTAAAGCTCTCGGAGGACCTTCCATTTATATGAAGAGAGATGATTTGCTTGGTCTGACTGCCGGAGGAAATAAAACAAGAAAGTTAGAGTTTCTTATGGCGGATGCACTGAAGCAGGGTGCAGATACGATTATTACATGCGGTGGTATTCAATCCAACCATTGCCGCTTAACTTTGGCAGCTGCTGTGAAGGAAAATTTGAACTGTATTCTTGTGCTAGAAGATGGAGTGGAAGAAAGTACAGAGCCTGATTTTAACGGTAACTATTTTCTCTATCATTTATTAGGTGCGGAGCATATTAAAATTGTTCCAAATGGGTCGGATTTAATGAAAGAAATGCAGATGGTCGCTGAAGAGCTTTCAACGAAAGGAAGGCATTCCTATTTAATTCCTGTAGGAGGCTCCAATGTCATCGGTGCAACAGGATATGCAGCCTGTGCACAGGAGATTTTAACGCAAATGTTTGACCAAGAGTTACATTTTGATGCTGTGATGTGTGTAAGTGGAAGCGGTGGCATGCAGACTGGATTGATTGCCGGATTTTATGGGAATCAGAGCGGAATCCCTGTCATCGGGATAAATGTTAGCAGGGGCAAAGCAGCACAGGAGGAAAAGGTATATGAGCTTGTAACTGAAACGGCAGCACATCTTGGCCTTCCTAATGCAATCACTCGTGATGCCGTTACATGCTTTGATGAATATGTCGGGCCCGGGTATGCGATACCCACACCTGAAATGGTAGAAGCAGTGAAGCTGATGGCCAGAACAGAGGGGATTTTGCTTGATCCTGTCTATACAGGAAAAGCCGCCGCAGGGCTGATTGATTTAATTCGAAAAGGTCACTTTAAAAAGGACGACACCATTTTATTTGTTCATTCCGGAGGTTCTCCTGCTTTATACGCAAATACGTCGCTTTTTCGATAAGAGGTTTGATAAGTAATATACTATACAATTGCTACATATGAAGGACATTTCGGGCGTTCACTGCTTAGTTCTCGTCCTTCACAACCCCTTTGAAGGACATTTCGGGCGTTAGCTGCTCAGTTCTTGTCCTTCATAACCCCTTTGAAGGACATTTCGAGACTTTACTGCTCAGTTCTTGTCCTTCATAACCCCTTTGAAGGACATTTCGAGACTTTGCTGCTTAGTTCTTGTCCTTCATAACCCCTTTGAAGGACATTTCGAGCGTTTGCTGCTTAGTTCTTGTCCTTCATGACCCCTTTGAAGGACATTCCAGGAGTTTGCTGCTTAGTTTTTGTCCTTCATGACCCCTTTGAAGGACATTTCGAGCGTTCGCTGCTTAGTTCTTGTCCTTCACAACCCCTATGAAGGACATTTCGAGCGTTTGCTGCTTAGTTCTTGTCCTTCATGACCCCTTTGAAGGACATTTCGAGCGTTCGCTGCTTAGTTCTTGTCCTTCACAACCTTTATGAAGGACATTTCGAGCGTTCGCTGCTTAGTTCTTGTCCTTCACAACCTCTTTGAAGGACATTTCGAGACTTTACTGCTTAGTTCTTGTCCTTCACAACCTCTTTGAAGGACATTTCGGGCGTTCGCTGCTTAGTTCTTGTCCTTCACAACCCCTTTGAAGGACACTTCGAGCGTTAGCTGCTTAGTTCTTGTCCTTCATAACCCCTTTGAAGGACATTTCGAGACTTTGCTGCTTAGTTCTTGTCCTTCATAACCCCTTTGAAGGACATTTCGAGACTTTGCTTCCTAGTTCTTGTCCTTCACAACCCCTATGAAGGACATTTCGAGACTTTGCTGCTTAGTTCTTGTCCTTCACACCCCCTTTGAAGGACTTTTCGAGCGGCGGAGCTCCATGCTTTGTCCTTCAATCAAAATCCGAACCCCCACTACTCCTGTAACATCCTCAAAAATTGCTTGGTCCGTTCTTCTTTTGGGTGCGTAAACATTTCCTTCGGCACACTTCGTTCTACAATCACACCCCCATCCATAAAAATGACTTCATCCGCTACCTCCCTGGCAAATCGCATTTCATGAGTAACCACAATCATCGTCATCCCTTCTCGAGCAAGGTCTTTCATGACTTTTAACACTTCTCCGACGAGCTCGGGGTCAAGCGCGGAGGTGGGTTCATCAAATAACATGACCTTTGGCTCCATTGCTAATGCGCGCGCAATCCCTACACGCTGCTGTTGGCCGCCAGAAAGCTGAAAGGGGTAATAATCCAGCTTATCTCCCAGCCCTACCTTTGACAGCAGGTCTTCTGCTCTTTTTTTCACGACATCTTTGGGCTCTTTTTTTACCGTAATCGGACCTTCCATGACATTTTCAAGTGCTGTTTTATGGGGAAACAAATTATAATTTTGGAAAACCATACCGGTTAAACTACGAAAAAGAGGTACCTGTTTCTTCGGTACAGTTTGAGAAAAATCTAGTGATTGGTTCTCAATTGAAACCATGCCTGCTGTTGGGACTTCCAGGACATTCAGGCATCTGAGAAAGGTTGTTTTTCCCGAACCCGATGGTCCAATTAAGACGACTACCTTGCCTTTCTCTACCTCTAAATCAATGCCCTTTAGGACCTCCAGTTCACCAAATCTCTTATGTAAATTCTTTATCCTAATCATGAATGTTCTCCTTATTCAACATGCCTCAGCAGCAATGCGATATTACTTTGCTACATACCGGTCAAACCGGCTTTCCAGTCTTCCCTGTACAATGGATAACAGAAAACAAATCACCCAATAAATGAGGGCTGCCTCGGAGTATAACAATAAAAATTCATAGTTCGTAGCGGCTATTTCCTGCGCTCTTCTGAACATTTCTGTTACAAGAATCATTGCTGCCAGCGAGGTATCCTTTACTAAGCTAATAAAGGAATTAGAAAGCGGCGGTATGGATACCCTTGTTGCCTGCGGGAGAATAATTCGTTTTAATGCCTGTGTATAAGACATGCCTATGGAGTAGGCTGCTTCCCATTGCCCCTTCGGAATTGATACAATTGCAGCGCGTATGATTTCTGACGCATAGGCACCGACACTTAAGGAAAACCCAATGACTGCTGATGGAAACGGATCTATAATCACTCCAATAGTCGGAAGCCCGTAGAAGATAATAAATAATTGCACTAGTAAAGGCGTTCCTCTTATCGCTGATACATAGAATCTTGCAATCATTTGCAATACTTTAATGGAAGATAACCGGGCAAGTGCGGTTAAGACAGCTAAAATAATACCGACTATAAACGTGATGATGGTTAACGGAATCGTATAAAGCACCGCTCCCTCCAGCAATGGCTGAAGGGAACTTTTTGCAATTTCAATTAAGCGGGCAGTCCGGTCTTGATCCATCATGATATTATTTAAGTACATTTTCACCAAACCATTTCTTTGAAATTTTTTCATAGGTGCCGTCATCAATCATGTCCTGTAATGCTTTATTCACAGCTTCCACCAATGTATCGTTTCCTTTGCGGAACATGAGACCGCTTTGACTTGCCTCTTCTCTCTCCGCAACAATTTTTACAGGAGCATCAGGCTTTTTCTTTTTGTAATCAAGAAATGAAATATTATCGTTAACGGTTACATCCGCACGCTTTGAATTAATCAATTCAATTGACTGCGTAAAGCCTTCTACACCTACAATTTCAGCTCCATACTCACGAGCGATATCACCATAATTACTTGTCAACGATTGGGCGGCTTTCAAGCCTTTTATATCCTCAAAGCTTTTAACGGTTTCATTATCTTCAGATGCAATTAACACAGCCTTTGAGGTAATATAAGGGTCGGAAAAGTCGTATTTTTCCTGACGGTCTGGGCGGATTCCAACCTGATTCGCAATCATATCAAAGCGCTCGGCATCTAATCCGGCAAAAATGGCATCCCATTGTGTTTCTGAAAACTCAGCTTCAACACCTAATCGTTTCGCAACTTCCTTCGAAATCTCCACATCAAAACCAGTTAACTCACCTTTGTCATCATGGAATGTAAACGGAGCATATGTACCTTCTGTTCCAACCTTGAGCTTTCCTTCCTCTTTAATTTTCCCTAGCAGCCCCTCTTCTTTTGTCTCATTCTTATCTTCAGTCTTAGTAGCATTATTCTCTTCATTGTCTTGTTTTGCGTCATTTGTACCACATGCAAAAAGCATCATACTTAAACTGAATAAAAGAATAAACAGTACAGAATATTTCTTCATCTTATTGCCTCCTGATAGTATGGTTTATCAATCCAAAAAATAATTGTTTTTAATAGGATTCTTATTCTGAGGCTTAATTATGCAATAGCTCGTCTTAATAAAATTTTTTCAAAAAAATAATAGCAAAGAATATTCTATGGAAGGAATTCGAATCAAAATGGCTAATTTCACAATCAATTCCTTAAATCACCCACCTTATTCCAAGTCAAAAATTCTACCCTTATTCAACTAATAGTGCTAAAATAATAAAAAGTTCAAAAATTAACTTAAAAGATAGATTGCTAGAAAGCGGGGGAATTATTTTGGCAGAATTACGCAGTGATATGATTACAAAAGGTGTCGACCGTGCACCACATCGAAGCCTGCTTCGTGCAGCTGGAGTAAAAGAGGAAGATTTTGGAAAACCATTTATCGCGGTTTGTAATTCTTATATTGATATTGTTCCTGGACATGTTCATTTACAAGAATTCGGAAAATTAGTAAAAGAGGCAATTATTGAAGCCGGCGGTGTTCCTTTTGAATTTAATACAATTGGAGTAGATGATGGAATTGCGATGGGACATATCGGAATGCGCTATTCCCTTCCAAGTCGTGAGATTATTGCGGATTCAGTAGAAACTGTTGTATCAGCACACTGGTTTGATGGTATGGTTTGTATTCCAAATTGTGACAAAATCACACCAGGGATGATGATGGCAGCCCTTCGTGTTAATATCCCTACTATTTTTGTAAGCGGCGGTCCTATGGAGGCTGGAAAGGATTCAGCAGGAAATGCACTTAATCTAAATTCTGTATTTGAAGGTGTAGGCGCTTATCAGGCCGGTAATATTGATGAAACTAGATTAAAGGAAATTGAAACTGTTGCATGTCCTACATGCGGTTCTTGTTCAGGAATGTTCACAGCAAACTCTATGAACTGTTTAGCAGAAGGACTTGGACTTGCCCTTCCAGGTAACGGTACAATTCTAGCAACAGCTCCTGAGCGCCGTGACTTTGTTAAAAAGTCAGCTAAACAATTAATGGAGCTGATTAAAAAGGATATTAAACCTCGTGATATCGTAACATTGGATGCAATTGACAATGCCTTTGCATTAGACATGGCTATGGGCGGGTCTACAAACACTGTTCTGCATACATTAGCACTAGCGCAAGAAGCAGAGATCGAGTACTCATTGGAACGTATCAATGAAGTAGCTGCCCGTGTACCGCATCTAGCGAAAATTGCACCTGCTTCAGACTATCATATTGAAGATGTGCATAAAGCTGGCGGAGTTAGTGCAATCATTAACGAGGTTCTTAAAAAGCCGGGATCCATTAACGGCGACTGCTTGACTGTATCAGGTAAAACATTACGCGAAAATGTTGAGGGTGCAGAAATCTTAGATACGAATGTCATCCGTCCACTTGATAACCCGCATTCAGAACAAGGCGGACTTGCCGTTCTTTTCGGTAACCTTGCACCGCAAGGTTCGATTGTTAAAGTTGGTGCGGTTGACCCATCTGTTGGCGGCTATCATAGAGGCCCTGCCATCTGCTTTGATTCTCAAGAGGATGCTCTTTCTGGAATTATCACTGGTAAGGTACAGGAAGGTAACGTTGTCGTTATCCGTTATGAAGGCCCTAAAGGCGGTCCTGGTATGCCTGAAATGCTTGCTCCTACTTCTCAAATCGTGGGACGCGGTCTTGGCGCGAAGGTTGGTTTAATTACGGATGGTCGTTTCTCAGGTGCATCCCGTGGAATTTCTATTGGACATATTTCTCCAGAAGCTGCTGAAGGCGGTCCAATTGCTTTTGTTGAAGACGGCGATATTATTGAACTTGATATGAACAACCGTAAGATTACGCTTGAGGTTTCTGATGAAGAAATGGCAAAACGCAAAGCCAATTGGAAAGGCTTTGAACCAAAAGTGAAAAAAGGATATTTAGCCCGCTACTCCAAGCTTGTTACAAACGCAAGCTCCGGCGGTGTTTTAAAAATCTAATAATAAAAGGAACCTCCTTATGGGGTTCCTTTTTATGTATTTCTAAAAATCCCCACTCTCTAAAGAAAAACAAAGAGGACGCCAGAAGCATCCTCTAAATGGATTTTTCCGTCCTGCAGTTATGAGGACAGGTGTTACAACGTTTCGGAGAACCTTCTAACCTATAATATAAACAACAGGTTGTTCTAATACGTATTTCATCCTTATTACCATCCACATACTTTTTATTATCATAGAACTTTTTCAATGGATTTTCCCGGATATCTCCAAAAAGACTGCCAGGTGCTTCATTGATTAGGTAATCATAGTCTTCATATGCCCTTTTCACTATTTCATTATCATTTATTTTTGTTAGCACTTTTTCATAAAGCCAAAATAAATAAATGGCGACGTTTTCCCATAGAATTCTTTTGGACTGTTGTGTAACGTTTGATATTTGTGTAATCATTGCACTTATATGATTAAGGAATACATCTTTAATTACCTCTTCTCTAAAACGTTCCCTATCTGTAGAAGCAACTTCAACACATAATTGAGGGAAATAAAATCGGGGTAACCAGCTTCTATCTCCTTCTTCAGTTTGAAGACTAATAGTATGACATGACAGGTTTATTTTTTTATTCAATACTGTCATCGCATATAACGAAATGGCTGCCAAAAAAGCATACCTTTTAATGAAAAGGGAGGCTGTTACCTTACTATTCGAAGATCCAATAACAGTACCTGCCTGCTTCAAATAGGCTAACAATATATGATCATTAAATAATTCATTTAAACAAATAGATTGATTTGATGGATTTTTTTCCGTGGTTAGACGAAACTGGCTTAACGCTTCTATTTCAGCTTTATTTAACATATCAGGCATATACGATTCCATCCTTCTTATTCATACGTCTTCCTTTTCCAAAAGGGATGCATAAAGGGGTGCCGTAATGAGGGTCAACGATCACGTCGCATTCTAACCCAAATACACTCCTGACTAGCTTATCATTTATCACAAACTCAGGCTTTCCTTGAGCAAAGATTTTCTTCTCCTTGATTGCCACTATATTATGTGCATAGCGACACGCTAGGTTTAAGTCATGTAGAACCATGACAATGGTTCTTTTTTCCTTCTCATTAAGCTCAAACAGCAGATCAAGGATGTCTATTTGATGTGTTAAATCTAAATAGGTAGTTGGTTCGTCAAGAAGTATAATATCCGTATCCTGAGCCAATGTCATCGCAATCCATGCTCGCTGACGTTGACCGCCAGATAGGGAATCAACAGCCCGATCCTTCAATTTTTCAATCCCTGTTGCTACTAGCGCCTGATTTACTTTCTCCTCATCTTCCTTCGTCCACTGCTTCAGCCATGTTTGGTATGGATAACGGCCTTGTTTAACAAGCTGTAGAACCGTTAGACCTTCAGGTGCTGTAGATGACTGTGGAAGAATAGCCATTTGTTTCGCAACATCCTTTGTTGACATTTTTGCAATGGCATTTCCTTCAATTAAAACTGCCCCCGATTTTGGTTTCAATAGCCGGGCAATCGAACGGAGAAGTGTAGATTTTCCACAGCCATTTCCCCCAATAAAAACGGTAACCTCCCCTTTTGGTATGGAAAGATTCATTTCTTCTATAATAATTGAATCACCATATGAAAGAGTAAGCTCTTTCGTCTCAATTGCCTGCTCCATACTGGTCCTCCTTTTACGATTTCTACAAAATCCTATCCATGTCTTTCTCTTATCTATTTTTCAAAATCTGCACCTAGCCGCTCGAGGTCTTAAGCCGCTGGGCAAGGCGCTTCCGCTTTTCTATGAATTCCGAGTTTTAAAGAGTAAGTATATAAAATAAGGTGCTCCTATTGCCGAGGTGAATACTCCTGCCGGGATTTCTAATGGAGAAAATAAAGATCTTCCTATTAAGTCTGCCAGCATGACAAGTATTCCTCCAATTAATGCTGAAACAGGTAATAATGCACCGAAAGACGATCCTACAAGTCTTCTTGCCATATGTGGTGCCATTAAGCCTACGAAGCCAATTCCTCCGGCAAAAGCAACAGAGCTTCCAATTAGTGCTGTACTAATTATCATTAGATAAAAACGCTGCCGTTGAACATGGCCCCCTACCCCGGTCGCTATCTCATCTCCAAGCTCCTGCACATTCATGTTTCGTGCCATGATGAAGGTTGCTCCAACAAGGAGGACCGTACATGGAACCAATATCATAACCTGATCCCAATTCGACCCATTTACAGTTCCGGTAATCCAAATATTTGCCTGGCTTGCACGATAAATAGGGCCTAAAATCATCATTAAGGTTGTGAGTGCCTGGGTTAGTGCAGATAGTCCAATACCAATTAATATAAGTCGAATAGGTGAAACTCCATTCTTCCATGCTAGAAAATATACAAGCAGCGCAATGAATCCGGCACCTACAAAGGCGGCTAATGGCAGCCATTTAATACTTACAGTTAAAGCGTTATTTTTATCACTAAAGAATGCCAAAAAGCCAACAACAGCAACAGCTGCACCTCCAGTAATTCCAAGCATATCTGGTGATGCTAATGGATTTCTAACCATCCCTTGAAGAATTCCACCAGCCACTGCCAAGGAGACTCCAACCATAAGCGCTATGATTATTCTTGGCAAACGAAAATTCGTCACAACGAGCTGTTCCATCTTCGTACCGCCGCCGAATAGAACTTGAATGACGGATAGAGGACTAATCTTCATATCGCCTGTCCCTGTGCTGACGATAAAAACCATCGCAGCAGCTAGTACCATGATTACAAACACCTTTGCCGCACGTTTATCTAATAGAAAGGAGATTTTGCCGCTAAACCATCTGACACTCTTGTAAGGACTCATTTTGCATTAAACCCCCTTCTTGCAATATAGATAAAGAATGGCGTTCCAATAATAGCAGTCATTACACCAACAGGTACCTCTTCCGGCATAATCACATAGCGAGCAAGAATATCTGCTGTCAGTAAAAGCATACCGCCAAGAAGACCTGAAAATGGAATAATCCAGCGATGGTCAATCCCTACAATGGCACGCGTCAAATGAGGGATAACAATCCCTATAAACGCAATCGGTCCTGCAATAGCAACCGATCCTCCTGATAATAGAATGATTATCACAGCTGCGCCAACCTTTAATAAAAACGTATTGAGGCCTAATCCTTTTGCAACATCATCGCCCATTGATAAGATATTAAATTTCGAAGCAAGTAAAAGAGATCCAATCCAGCCAATTATTAAATAAGGTAATAATCCTGTTAATATTTCAAGCTTTCTGCCCTGTACAGACCCCGCTAACCAAAACAAAACCTGCTCTAATGCTGCTTCATTTAAGACAAGAAACCCCTGTGTAAAGGAAGAAAACATTGCCGTCAATGCGGCCCCTGCTAATGTGAGCTTTAATGGTGTCATTCCTTCCCTGCCAATCGATCCGATTGAATAAATTCCCGCAACCGCTACCGCTGCACCTAAAAATGCAGCCCATGCAAAGGCTTGCAGATTTCCAATTGAAAAAAGCGTTACCCCAATCACAACAGCAAAACCAGCTCCCGAGTTGATTCCAAAAATCTCAGGCGAAGCGAGAGGGTTTTTCGTTAATGTTTGCAAAAGTACACCAGCGATAGCTAAACTGCTGCCAACTGCTGCAGCAATTAATGCTCTTGGTAACCGAACAGTTGTAATAACCAGATGTTCGGTTGATCCATTATTACTTTGAAAAGCATCCAATGCCATTTTCCAGGTTGTGTCTGTATAGCCATAAACCACACTGGCACACATTAACAAGATTAATAAAATAATAGCTATGATAAGACCAATGAACCTCTGACTGTTTGTCTTTAGCAGCATATCCTTAAAACCTCTCTATTTCTTTAAGAAGTATTTCGTAAATTAAGTCTATTTTATAAACTATTATTCTGTCAATGAGTTTGATAATCATTTTCAATTAGTTTTTTTTGTAAATACTCTTTTAACATAGTTTGTTGATTTCCGTTTCAGGCACTTCGCTTTCCTGCGGGCGACCGCCGAGCCTCCTCGACACTTCGTGTCTGCGGGGTCTCGACTGTCTCGCTTCTCCCGCGGGAGTCTTCGTGCCTTCCACTGCAATCAACATTTACACAAAATTAACATTGTTCTTTAACATAGCAAAAAAAATAAATGTATCTCAAATAACGAGATACATTCATTTAAGGTGTTTCGTATAATCTTTATTTAACAGGTACATCATTTAGCTATTGCCTGGCAGGCAAGCCTGTATCCACTTTTTGTTAAATAGTGTAATTTCTTTTCCTCACGGCTGTTTACCGGTTGAAGATATGTGCCTCCGCCCACTACCTTAACTTTACATTTACCGCAGGTTCCTTTTTTACAGCTATACTCCAAATTAAGATTTTGCTCTAGAGCAGCATCCAAAATGGATTGACCCTTTTGCACCTTTACTTGGAAAGAATGCTGGTTTTGCTCTATAGCCAATACATTATTTATTCTACTGGCTGCGGTGTTTGGATCATTATTCTTTTGAATTGGAATTACGTTAGGCTGCTCAGGAGAAATACTGTGCTTTATACTGTCATACTTCAAAGAACCGATTGTTAACTTTTTCATGTTTTGTATCCCCTTTCAATTATGAGAATTGTTTCAAAATAATTCTATTGACCATTTGCTAGTTTCCTATGTATAATGATAATGAAAATTATTCTCATTAAGATATTATATTTCCTTCACATAAAAAAGGAGATGACGACATGGCTTATCAAATTAACGGTTTAAAGGATATTCATAAATTACTAGTGAATGAAAGAAAAATTGGCGGTGTAATCGAAGCAAAAACGCTTCGCTTTCGGACTGGAGAAGTTTATCAAAATGCTGTTATTACACATCTTGATTTGCTTGGTTCTTCCATCTATTCAATTGGGTTTGTAACGGAAGATCACGAAAACATTATCGTCAATATTACAGAACTTGGTTTGTTGCAAGAGCCAAAGCATAAAAAGATTTTCGAATTAAATAATCAAGCCTATAAAGCTGTAAAAACTAAAGATAAACTAAAATATCTAAAGAAATTAGTTGAAATTAATAAAGACAGTCTAAATCCTATTTTCTTAGAAGAAGCCAAAATGATTATTGAAGATATAGGATTGGCTGCAGCGACAAGAGAATTAAACATCAATCATATCTATCCAAAACAAAATGTTTATTCTATTGCCTAGTGTAAAAGAGGGATTCCTATAAGGTGCCGCCAGTATGACTACGATCGTACTGAATGGAAATCTTATGGGACGCCCTCTTTTTTTCTATGCAGAAATCAATCAGAGAAATCCTCTAATGTGCATATCGCGCTTGGGCGCTTTATTCTCGGAACAATGGTTTCATATACCCTGAAATAATAATTCATATTGTCTTGATCTAAGAATACAGTATCAAAATCACTTGCCACTGCTAAATCGATATTTTGTTTCCCGGCATCAAGGACAACTCCTGTACCACTCTTAATCATTGGCGATTGAAACACTCCAGCAGGCATTAATTCACGGATATGCTCAATCTCCAACACATGTGTTCCTTGATGAACACGGTGGACGAGTGCATACAATTCAGGGGACAGGACAAGAGCATACGGTCCTGTATGACCCATTCTCAGCAGTTTATTTCTCGCTTCCACAACGTCGCTAAAAGCATTTCCTGATTCCATCCAATCACTGCGAATATGAGATAATTTCCCTTTTACATTCATGATCCCATGGATATCAAATTCCTTTGATCCATTAAAAATAAGATCATCCTCTAATAATGCACATTGCTGTGCCGCATTAGCTGCCGCTGAGTAATCAATCGGGCTGCCAAGTGTTTTAGCCTGCTGTATATCCCGCCAATATAAAATAAAGTCTTTATACAATAAAGGAATTGTAAGCGTAATTCTCTTTGTAGGAACTGAAAGACCTAAGTCCTCCCCATGAAAACTAAGGGATCCCCGTTCAGGCGTTTCATAAATATCATTTGTAACAGATTGAACCCCTTCTCCAAGTGGTCCATAGATATCGATTACTTTTCTGCCGACTAACTGCTTTCTAACACTATCAAATACCGTTTGGTCAAGCTCCAGCCATTCTTCTCTTGTTAAGGAGGATTCAGAAAACTGTATTGCTTTATCCATAAAATATCACTTCCCCATTTTTCCTAATTTTGTTTCAAGCTTCCCACCGTTAACCTTTTCCGATAGCTTTGTTTAACAGGAGGAGACTCTTGTACAGGCTCCAGTGAATACGCCTCAATTTTTACATTTGAACTGTTCTCTTCCTTTTCATCCGTTGGAATAGATGTTTTAAATTCGACTCCCTCCTGGAATTCCTGATTCAACCTATCCATAATGACCTTCATTTGTTGATAGTCCTCATAGGTGAAATCTCGTAATGCTTGGATTCGCTCTTCATATTCCGTTCCTTTAAATTGAAAAAGAAATAAATCTAAGTGCTCTAAAAAATTATGTAAACCAAACTTCTCTATACTGATATCCTGTAATAAATGGATCAGCTCAACTTGATTATCAGTGTGGGGTACACCTGCTTGAATCTTTGGCATGAGAATATTCAAGCGATCCGAGCGATGTTCTTCCTCTTCGAAAATGTGATGCCAAAAAAGACGTTCATGGTCATCCTTTGCATTTTCAACAATTGGTGTAAGGATCCCCATAAACTCTACTAAAGCATTCTTCGTTCGATTAAAAATGGCATCCATTTCTATAAAGGTTGCTTCCACATATAACCCCTCCCCGTTAATTTCATCGTTTAATTTATATCCATTTATTAAGAGTGTTAAACCTGCTGTTTTGCTCCTTCTAAAAATTCTATTAATCAATGAGTTTGATAATCATTTTCAATTAAGTGTTGACAAATACCCTTGGGTGCTTTTACAATATTCATATAATTCAAGTTGATAATGATTATCATTAGCAATTATAGGAGGAACAATAATGAAGTTAACTCGCACTATTCTATCATTCTTCTCAATCATGCTAATCCTCTTCCTTGCTGCCTGCGGTAGTACTGAGGAGAAGGCTAGTTCCGAGAAAACGGAAGAAAACCCAAAAGCAGAAAACACTAGCTATACCGTTGAACATGCCATGGGATCGACAACCATTGAAAAAGCACCAGAAAAAGTTGTTATTTTAACAAACGAAGGAACTGAGGCTCTTTTAGCTCTTGGCGTAACACCCGTTGGTGCCGTTCAATCATGGACAGGCGACCCATGGTATGACCATATTGCAGATGAAATGAAGGATGCTGAAGTAGTTGGATTAGAAAGTGAAGTAAATGTAGAAGCCATTGCTGCACTAAAGCCTGACTTAATTATTGGAAATAAAATGCGCCAGGAAGCGATTTACGACCAGCTAAGTGCAATTGCTCCAACCGTATTCGCTGAGGATTTACGTGGTAATTGGAAAAACAACTTTGAACTTTATGCTAAAGCCATTAATAAAGAAGAAAAGGGAAAAGAAATTATTGACGCGTACGATACTCGTATTGCCGGTCTAAAAGAAAAACTAGGTGACAAATTGAATATGAAAGTTTCAATGGTTCGCTTTATGGCTGGAGATGTTCGGATTTATCAAAAGGATTCTTTCTCTGGTGTGATTCTTGATCAGCTTGGATTTGCAAGACCTGAAAGCCAGAATGTAAACGAGTTTGCTATTAAAGGAGCAACAAAGGAACAAATGCCTTTGATGGATGGAGATATCCTCTTCTACTTCACCTATGAAACGGGAGACGGTGCCGCAGCTAAGCTTGAAAAGGAATGGCTAGAGGATCCTCTGTTCAAAAACCTAGAGGTAGCTCAAAAAGGTGAAGTCCACAAAGTAGACGATGTTATATGGAATACAGCAGGTGGAGTAAAAGCAGCTAACCTAATGTTAGATGATATTGAAAATACATTTCTAAAGTAATGGAAAAGACAAAAAGTATCTAGTACTCTTCTAGATACTTTTTGTCTTTTATTCTCCATCCGCGAATGTTTCCCTATTTGTCAAATACTTTCCTCCCCCCTTCATTTATACTATATTTAGAAAATAAGACTAAATTGTAACGACAATAGAAATAATTGTGATGGAATGACTATTTTTCAACTCTATACAACGAATTATCACCTTTAGGAGATGATGACCATGAAAAAGAACGCAGCCCGGGTGACTACCATCATCGCTTCCTTACTATCGTTACTTTGGCTTTTCGGGTTCTTCTTGTCTATAGGAGATTTCTACAATGGGAAGGCCGAAACGATAGATAAGGAACCAGTAGAAACAAAGAGTGCAACTGAACAAACGGGGAAAGACCTGACAGTGGTGGCACTAGGGGATTCCCTTACGAGAGGAACCGGAGATGATGCAGGATTGGGTTATGTTGGTCTAGTGACCGAGGAACTAAAGGAACGGTTACGTCCGCAGGAGGTTCAAGTGTATAACCTCGGAATCAATGGTCAAACTTCAGCAGAGCTTCTGCAGCAATTAGGCATGCAGAATATTGGCCGGCAATTAGAAGAAGCGGACGTCATTCTTATGACTATTGGTGGGAATGATCTTTTTCAGCAGGGAGAAACATTGGTAGATTTAAATCTAGAAAAGGTGCAGGGGCTGCAGCAGACCTATTTAGCCAACTTGCAGCAAATTTTCACTACCATCCGTCAGCATAATTCAGATGCCACAATCTTTATTCTTGGACTTTATAATCCATTTATTGATTTGGACGATAGCGATGCGACCAATACGGTTGTTAGGGGCTGGAATTATGCGACGGAATTAAACGCCGGACAATTTGAGAAGGTCGTTTTTGTTCCAACCTTTGATTTATTCCAGCTGTCTGTTAACGAGTATTTATATTCAGATAAATTCCATCCAAATCACGCCGGCTATAAGTTGATCTCAGATAGATTGGCCCCGCTCATTAACTGGGAAAAGGAGACCGAGTCTAATGACTGACGTAACGTTAGCAGTGAAGAATCTGCGAAAAACCATTGGACGAAAGGAAATTATTAAAGGATTAAACTTTGAACTACATAAAGGAGAAGTATTTGGCTTTCTTGGACCCAACGGTGCCGGGAAGACAACAACCATCCGGATGCTGACCGGTCTTATCAAGCCCACCACCGGATCCATTTCCATTTGCGGCTTTGATGTTCGAAGGGATTTTACAAAGGCCATGCAGTATTTAGGCTGTATTGTTGAGAATCCAGAGCTATATCCATACTTATCAGGCTGGGATAATCTGCTTCACTTTGCACGAATGCTTCCATCCATTTCAGAAAAACAAATAGAGGAAACGATTCGGTTTGTCGGTCTTGATGACCGGATCCACGATAAAGTAAAAACCTACTCACTTGGGATGCGGCAAAGACTTGGAATTGCCCAGGCTCTGTTAAATAGACCAAAGGTGCTCATTCTAGATGAACCGACAAATGGACTCGATCCAGCAGGAATCCGTGAAATGCGGCAATTCATTCGCAATCTTGCTGAGAACGAGGGATTGAGTGTTTTAGTTTCTAGTCATCTATTAAGCGAAATCCAGCTTCTGTGCGACCGGGTGGCCATTATGCAAAAAGGAGAAATCATCAGTGTTGATTCAGTGGAAAACCTACTGACAAAACAGGAAAAGCTTGCTTGGAAGGTCTCCCCACTACAGCGGGGCAAAGAAATACTGGAGCGTTTTACTGAAGTACAAGTGGAGGATGGTTATATCTTTACTCCTCTTATTGATGAAAAAGCAGCTGAATGGAGTAAAACGTTAATGGAAGAAGGTATCTCTATTCTAGAGATGAATCGTAAAATTCCTGTCCTCGAGGATTTATTTTTACAGCTGACAGGCGGTGAAACTGTTGATTAAGCTTATTCATAACGAAATGATGAAGATTCTAGCCCGGAAACGATTAATTGTTATCGCCTTAATTACAGCCGTACTGGTTGCACTATTTACATATGCGCAGTATAAAGAAACACTAGAACGCCAGGAAAAGCTTGGGTCTGACTGGAGAGCACAGGTGCAGGCACAAATTGTTGATATTTCCAACCGGCTTAGCTCAAGCCGGATGTCAGAGGATCTTCGTGAGCGCCTGCAAATTACGTTGAAGCAATCACAATACTATTTGGATCACGATATTAATCCAACAGAGCCAGGGGCACCTTCGTTTGTAAGAATGTTCATAGAAAACGCAGGATCGATGTTTATTCCTTTGCTTGTGATGGTGGTTGCCAGTGACCTTGTTTCCTCCGAGCATACACTTGGCTCCATTAAACTGCTGCTGACACGACCTGTTAAACGATGGCAGATTTTATTAAGTAAATATTTAGCGTTAATCCTGTCCATCTCCATCATCATCGCCATTGTCGGTGTGCTAGCCTATCTCCTTTCAGGGGTAGTGTTTGGATATCGTGGGATGAACGCTCCCATCATTACCGGCTTTACTGCTCAGGGTGGAAATTTGGACACATCAGAAGTGCGGCTTGTCAGTCAATGGCGTTTTTTATTTATGGAATTTGGATTAGTTTGGTTTGTTGCTGTTGTTGTCGGGACGCTGTCCTTTATGCTATCCGTACTGATTCGAAGCACTGCTGCCGGTATGGGAATCATGCTTGCTGCACTCATTTCCGGTTCCATTTTAAGCAACATGGTTTCATCATGGGAGTTTGCCAAATATCTGTTTATGGTGAATTTAAACTTAACAGGCTATTTGAGCGGTGTGGCTCCGCCAATTGAAGGAATGACTTTGCTGTTTTCAATCACCCTTTTATTCATATGGTGGCTAGCCTCCCTATTTGTTTCCTTCCTTGTATTTACAACACAGGACGTATACTAATCGGTCAAATGGTGCCTGACACCTGAAAAAGACACATGTCTTTTTCAGGTGTCAGGCACCTTTTTAAGTTTTTCGAGTTTCATCTAGTATATTGGAAGTGAAACAGGCAGGATGTTGGAAAAATCATGGGCATTTACTTCAATTTATGTTAATCTTTCAGCATGGACTTTTTTCAAGAGACATACTATTGTAATGGAGTTTGTCCAAAGAATACTACTGACATGTAACGTCTAGTGAAATTTTTGGACAAAGGTAACTTATACATATAGTGATAACTAGTTGGAGGTTGAAAATGGAAAGCTGGATTACAAGTTTTATGGAGCAGTACGGATATATTGGCGTTTTTCTCATGATCGCTTTAGAAAACGTCTTTCCACCTATCCCATCTGAAATTATTCTCCCGTTTGGCGGCTTTATGACCACCTATACCAGTATGACGGTGCCAGGTGTCGTGATCGCGTCAACTGCTGGTTCAGTTGTTGGGGCTGTCATTTTATATGGAATTGGCCTGTTGCTTGATGTGGAAAGACTGGAGAAAATCATTGACCGCTTCGGACATATTTTAAGGGTATCAAAGGATGATATCCACAAAGCAGATGCATGGTTTGATCGATATGGAATTTGGACCGTATTATTCTGCCGGATGGTTCCGCTTATTCGCAGTTTAATCTCCATTCCTGCTGGTATGTCTAACATGAAGTTTAGTTTATTCCTTATTTTCACTTTTGTCGGAACGTTAATTTGGAATATTATTCTAGTAACTGTCGGTGCTGCATTGGGTGACAATTGGCATGCCATCACAGGCTTTATGGATGTCTATTCAAATATTGCCTATGCTATTATCGCTGTGGGAATTGTTGTATTTTTATTCTTCTTTTTCCGCAATAAACGAAAAAAAGCTTAAAACAATAATAAGGAGTTTGTTCCACCATGGATTTTATAGAACTAATCAAAGCCATTATTCTCGGAATGGTGGAGGGTTTAACGGAGTTTGCGCCGGTTTCCTCTACCGGGCATATGATCATCGTGGATGATATGTGGCTGAAATCCGAAGAATTCCTCACAAAATATGTAGCCAATACATTTAAGGTTGTTATCCAGCTCGGATCTATCCTTGCTTCTGTTATTGTCTTTAAAGATCGTTTTATTGACATACTTGGGTTGAACCGCCTTTTCAATAAAGAAAGAGCGGTAACCGTACATGGCGGAGGTCATTTAAACCTGCTCCATGTTATCGTGGGTTTGATTCCTGCAGGTGCACTTGGTGTATTATTTGAAGATTATATTGATGAGCATTTATTTTCCATTGAAACAGTCGCAATTGGTTTGATCCTTGGTGCGATTCTCATGATTATAGCAGATAAATTTGGCGGAAAACGCCCGACTGTCAATTCCCTTGATGAAATCACATATAAGCATGCCTTTATTATTGGACTTGTTCAGTGTTTCTCCCTATGGCCAGGGTTTTCACGGTCTGGCGCCACCATTTCAGGCGGTGTCTTGTTTGGACTAAATCACCGTACTGCAGCTGACTTTACCTTTATCATGGCAGTTCCTATTATGGCCGGAGCCAGCTTCATTTCTCTTTTGAAAAACTGGCAGTACTTCACTGTGGATGCTTTGCCATTCTTTATTGCCGGTTTTATCAGCGCATTTGTTTTTGCCCTATTCTCCATCCGCTTCTTCCTGAAGCTGATTAATAAGATCAAGCTTGTACCGTTCGCTATTTACCGCATCATCGTAGCGGTGATTATTTTCATATTATATTTCTAGTTGATAAAAAGGGACTCCTGTTAAGCTACAGGAGTCCCTTTTGTTGGTAGATGTGCAGTTGTTGGTGGTTTTGATGCAATTATGCTTCAGGTTGGTGCGATTCCACCACGATTGGGTGCAATTCCTTTTTTACCTTATGATAAAATACGTTTTTCGCCTTCCAACGCACGTATCGGTGCTACATTTTGTGTAAATTCAAGTGTACCCAAGTATTTACCTTCTTCATCTCTAACAGCAAAGTAACGAATATAAACAAACTTATCTTTGAATGGAATCCAGAAGTCCTCTGCATCCTTTTTACCGGATTTGAAATCTCGTAGAAGCTCTTCAACGACATGTACACTTTGCGGTGGATGACAGTTTTGAACAGTACGACCGATCACGGCCTTTGTTCTCGCAAAGATTCTTTCTTTTCCGTGAGAGAAGTAGCGTACGACATCATTTTCATCAATAAAGGTTAGGTCAACTGGGAGATGGTTCAGCAAGGTCTCTAATTGCTTCAGCGATACAATTCCTGTTTCAAAACGGATAAAACCGTCTGCCTTTACCTCTTCTTCCTTTGCCTCTTCAATAGCTAAAGGATGGCGCTCAGGCTTCCATACTCCAGCAGGAGCTGTTAAACAGAAGCCGATTTCATCACTTTCTGCAGCAATCTTTACCCACTCATCCTCTGTTAACGTTTGGAGAGCCATTGGGAACAGGATATTTTCCTCTTTAAAAATCATTTCAGAAACCTCTTTTACCACATGCTTTAGTACGCCGATTACTTCTACCTTATTTCCATCGTATTCTACTAAAAATGCCTTTGCTTCCTTAATCGCTAGACGAATCGCATCATCTACGCCCCACATAACCTTTGTTGGACCGTCAATTCCATACTTTTCAAGGTAAGGGAACAGCAGATTTTCCTTTCTGGAGTAGTGTTTATCTACATCTAAAAGCAAATTCAAGTCTTCAAGCAGCTTAAATCGATTTTCATCGGAATCCTCTTTCTCAAAACGTTCCAAATGAAGCTGAAGCTTGAAGTTAACAAGCATATCTATTTCCTTATTTTCTAGCTTCCATGTATGAACAGGGTGTCCTGGCTGATCCTCTGGCTTGTCGGAACGGTGAATTTCCTCAATTGAGCCTTTAAAAATCGCTGTATGAACAGAGCAAAGTCGCTGTACCTCCTCAACTGGAATTCCCTCCTCAATCATCAAATCATGCTCCATCTGAGAAATTTCCGCAACAGTTACATCACCTACAGCCTCTTCAAATCTAGCTTTTACTTCCTCAACGCTTTTTCCGGCATGAAGCTCTTTAATAATTTCCTTTAGCATCGCTTGACGTTCATTTTTATTTTCCATAACTTCACGGTTATTAATTAGTTCGCTCATGGTTCCATCCTCCTGGGAATATAATGTTCGTATTTATTCCTATCTATTGCTTCACGATGTATCCGTGTTTTTCAAAGGTTTGTGCAATGTCTGACAGCTCGATCCCTCTCATCCGAGCTCCTTTTTCGATTGTCATTACTCGTCCTGCGGTTTGCAGCATACCCGGCTTTGTGATTTGGTCAAAGCCAAGCTCCTTCATGATTTCCATGACAAAGGAATCTTCAGTACATAATTCATAAACTGATTTTTGAAAGTCAATCATTTTATCCATCTTTACTCACCCCATTAGTGAGATCTTTTTATTTTTTTGATGAGAACAATTCTCATACTGAAAGTATACTATTTGTAAAAAAAAGCACCGTGATGAATATCACTTTTCCAGATGGAAATTTTCGCAAATGTTAACAAAGTGTGGACAACAGTACTAGAGAGAGCGGACATGCATATAAATGTAGAGAGAGGCGGTTAGTTTATAGAATCCGGAAGTTTGAAGGAGTCGATGGATAGTGAAATGGAAAAAATCCATTCCCATGATCGGACTTGCCATAACGTTAATTCTATTAGTTTATTTAGAGTCCCCTTATTCCCTGATAAACAAAGAGAATGTCAGAGTTTCGAGTATTCCAAATGAAGTTTTATTAGCGGAGGCTGAGGTCACGGAAGAGGATGCTGCGGAAGCTGAAGGTAAACAGGTTTCGGCTAATGAAGAAGCAACTGTGGGTGAAACAGAGGAAAGTGAAGAAGCTGCAGCCCAGAACTATACGTTGGAAATGATGCTCGAGGATAAAACGAAAGTAGATGGTTATATTGTAGAAACCTACCGAGAATATGAAATTTATAAAAATGAAAACGGTGAGGTCATTAAAAAAGTACCAACTTCTAATTATGATTATATTCGCTATTATGATAAATAGAAAAGCAGTGTCTGAACGTCAGGCACTGCTTCTCTTTTATAAAAATATATGATTATGCCTGTTGCTGATACAAGAGCGCCTGGGAAATACCAACAAAATACTCAGACTCGCGAATGATATGATCTATGACTGTTTTTGCCGTTGGGTTCGCGCTCACGGCCTTGCTCTTGGTTTTGATTTGCTGGCATAGATGAATAAACTGCAGGCTTTGCTGGAGGCTAAAGGAAACCAGCTGCATGACCTGCTGCTGCAGTGCTTGAGAAATTTGGTAGCCGGAGCGGGCAACCGTTTCAATAAATCGAACCACCTTTTTATGTGTTTCACCAAGTGCTGCTTCCCATTCTTCCAATGCCTCTACATATTCCTCCTCAAGATTTGGTACAAGCGCGCGAATCACCACTGTATGCTCCTCTTCCTGATGCTTCCAAAACTCTGCTTCATCTAATATTCGTAAAGGCATTTGCGGTCCATAGTAGAATTGCAAAACAACCCCCCCTTGTACATGTTTATAACAGTACAGTATATGGGAGAAACTTTTGAATATACCTTAAGCCTGCTCTAGCGGCGCTAAATCAAATTCTTTAAACCCAAATTTATCTGGGCCGTAAACAATTTTTTTATTGAAAAAGTAATGCTCATGGCCTTTGTCGATGATAAAACGGACCCCATCAACCACCTCTTCTACATCGTTTGGAAGAATCTCATCTTCGAAAGTCAGCTTTACTTTCATATAGCAGCTATGTCGCATTTGAAGGCGAACATACTCCTTCCCATATTCAGCCTTTCTATTTTGAATTTCTGCATTTGCTTCCGCACTAACGATAAACATAAACTCATCCCCCTTTATTTATTTACAGACCCTGCTATTTGTATATCCATTATACCACCGGGGGCATAAAGTTGTCTCTATTAGGGATTTCAAATTATTTGATCATACGATCCCTCTTCAAACATGTTATATGCAAGCTTGATTATGTTATGATGTTAAAGGACATAAAAGGTTCTATAGCTATGGAAAAAACAATCGTTTGTTTGTTAAATATGTTTGCTTTTTAATATAACCCTACTCTATTGAAAACATCATAGTTGCTATCGTACTGATCATATTTTGGAGGAGTTTTTATGGAAAAAAACACAGAGAAATGGTCATCCAAGCTGGGTTTTATTTTATCATCAGCAGGTGCTGCCATTGGTTTGGGGGCCATTTGGAAATTCCCCTATGTCACCGGTATAAGCGGCGGTGGGGCGTTTTTTCTTATTTTTGTTATTTTTACTTTAATAATCGGACTTCCTATGCTTATCTCAGAGTTTATCATTGGCCGTGGATCGGGAATGGAAGCCATCAGTGCCTATAAAAAATTAGCTCCCAACAGTTTATGGGTGAATATTGGCCGCATGGGAGTTGTTGGCTGCTTCCTCCTTCTTTCCTTTTATTGCGTTGTCGGAGGGTGGGTATTCATATACAGCCTGTTATCTATATTCGGCAGAGTGATTCAAGAAGCTGCTAACTATCCAGAGTTATTTGGTACGGTGACCGGCAGCCCGGCTATTACCATTTTAGGACTAGCCATTTTCATCCTTGTTAACATTGTGGTTATTGCCCTTGGCGTGCAAAATGGAATTGAAAAAGCAAATAAATATATGATGCCGCTGCTCTTCATCTTTTTTATCATACTAGTGATTCGCTCTTTGACATTGGACGGTGCAATGGAAGGCGTAAAATTTTTCCTCGAGCCTGACTTTTCAGAAATCACAAGTGAATCTGTTCTATACGCTCTCGGTCAGTCGTTCTTTGCTTTAGCCGTCGGATTTTCCTGTATGGTAACGTATAGTTCCTACTTAGATAAGGATGTCAGTATTCCTGCTTCGGCAAATTCTGTTGTGTTCATGAATATATTTGTTTCTCTGCTAGCAGGACTGGCCATTTTCCCTGTTGTATTTTCCTTTGGCCTTGAGCCAACCGAGGGACCGGGCTTACTCTTTATTGTCCTTCCGACCGTTTTTGGACAGCTGCCGTTTGGCGAATTGTTTTTAAGTCTATTTTTAATCCTATTTTTATTTGCAACGCTTACCTCATCCTTTAGCTTATTAGAGATTATTGTTGCTGCTTTTACTGCCAACGGGAAGCATTCGCGGAAAAAGGTTTCTTGGGTTTCAGGGATCATCGTATTCTTAGCCGGTATTCCTGCCGCTCTGTCATCAAGTCTGCTGGCTGATTTTAAATGGCTTGATAGAACTGTATTTGACCTAACCGATTACCTGGTAAGTAATATCATGCTCCCTCTCGGAAACCTGTTTATTGCTTTCTTTATTATTTATAAAATGAATCAGTCTCTAGTAAAAAATGAGTTTTTCCAGGCTAACACATTAGCGCCGTCTTACTTTCACACATGGAAACTCTTAATGACATGGGTTATCCCAATTGTTATTATCCTAGTGTTCTTAAGCACAACCGGGATTATAGGTTAATACGGTGTTATTAATGTGGTGTCAGGCACCCCAGAAAGACAAATGTGATACATTTGTCTTTCTGGGGTGCCTGACACTTTTATTCTAGAAACTTACCCAATAGTTACACATTATTTATTCAAAAAATATTCAGTTATATATGGACAGTGACGATTAACACATGTTATAATGTGAATAAATACACAAACTATATGTAAGAAGGGGATTACTAATGAGCACATGCAAAATTTGCAATAAAGAATTAAAGGATACTGATTGGATAAAGATGGACTACAGAAACAGATTAACTCACTGTACATGTGATAGTTTACGCTCTGATTTAAAGGATTTAGATACATACAAGAATTTATTAAATAAGTACTCTTTCCAATTAAAAGTAGCAAAATAAAAAAAGTAAACTTCAACAAATATTCAAACATTTAGATATAGTTATATGTTAGAATGTGAATAAATACACAAATAGTAAAGGAGACATCTATCATGGGAATTTGCAAAGTATGCAATAAAGAACTTAAAGACAGCGAATGGATTAAAATTGACTATAAGCACAGATTGACACATTGCACATGTGACACTCTACGCTCTGATCTAAAAGATCTCGACACCTACAAGAACATTAAGAATAAATACTACACTAATATCAAAGTGGCGAATTAATGTTATTTTTAAACACAGTTGTAAACCCTTACAAACATCGGTGTCAGGCACCTCAAAAAGACATTTGTTAGCTATTGTCCATTTAGAGTGCCTGACACCACACTATCTACATTACTTTATGGGAAGTGATTTTCTTGGTACGGAAAAGCCGTGTTTGGTTTCCGGGTGCAAAATATCATATTACTAGCAGAGGCATGCGTCAGTACCCGCTTTTTCACGATGATTATGACCGAATGCACTATTTAGAGTTATTGACAGAAACAAAAGAAAAATATCCCTTTCACCTTCTTGCCTATTGCCTCATGTCAAATCATATCCACTTTCAATTGGAATTAATTGAAGCAACCCCGAGCTATTTCATGAAACACCTTCATACAAGATACGCCAAATACTACAACCAGCGGTATGACTTTTCAGGTCATGTTTTTGAGAATAGATTTGGCTCAGAGTTCATTACTTCTATTGATTATGAATTAGAGGTTAATCGATATATTCATCGTAATCCAGTTAAAGCAAACCTTGTTAAACACCCAGAAGATTATCTTTGGAGTAGCTGCAGGGCTTATTATTATAACGAAGACAACCCACTTATTTCTACCACTCAAATCTTATCTCATTTTCCAGAACCACCTACCAAATATTATATTGAATATACCAATCAATCAGACTCCAATGATACTATGGAGGTCTTGTGAAATGGCGTCAACGACAAAAAGCTTTACTTTATCTGGTATTGAGGGGCATGTTGTTGATGTTGAAACAGATGTATTATCTGGACTCCCTTCTATATCCATCGTGGGCCTTGGTGATAAAGCTGTAAAAGAGGCCAAGGAGAGCTTAGAAGCAGCAATTGTACATTCAAACTTTATCTTTCCCCAGCAGAAAATTGTCTTTAACTTAGCTCCATCTGTTATGAAAAAAACAGGGACCCACTACGATCTTGCAATGGCTGTCGGTCTTCTTATCAGAACAGATCAAATCAATACCCCCTGCATCACCGATACAGGTTTCATTGGTGAACTCTCCCTTAATGCATCAATCCGTCCTGTTTCTGGAATATTACCAATGGTCATTAAAGCAAAGGAATCCAATATAAAAAAAATCATTGTTGCTAAAGAAAATGTGGATGAAGCAAAAATAGTTAAAGGTTTAGAGATATTTGGCTGCAGCACTTTGAATGAAGCAGTTGACTTATTGGAGGAAAGGCCTTTTCCATTCTCAAATGTATACTCATTTTACAGATCCAAAAACAAGGAACCCTCTTACTTAGATTTTTCGGAGGTGAAAGGGCATGAACGACTGCTCGAATATATCACAATTGCTGTTGCAGGAGGCCATAATATTCTATTAATTGGTCCTCCCGGATGCGGCAAGAGTATGATTGCTAAACGAATTCCCACCATTTTACCGAAAATGACGGAAGAGGAAGCTCTCGAGGTAATGAGAATATATAGTGTCGCCAATCTGTTAAAGTCCCCTGGACAATTAATAACAGAACGCCCATTTAGGTCTCTACATCATAATGCTTCCACAAACGCTTTAATTGGAGGAGGCACTTATGCTCTCCCAGGCGAAATTTCCCTTGCTCATCATGGCGTCCTATTCTTAGACGAAATTGCTGAATTTACAAAGAAGTCATTAGACAGTATGAGACAGCCACTGGAGGATGGCTCAGTTACCATATCTCGTGTATGGGGAACCCATACCTATCCAGCCAGTTTTACACTAGTAGGAGCAATGAATCCGTGCCCATGCGGTTACTTTGGTCAAAAGTATTGCCGCTGTACTGATTACGAAATAGTATCTTATCGAAAAAAAATCTCCGGTCCAATCCTTGATCGAATGGATATTCAAAAATATGTGGGAGTAGTCGATTTTTTCAATAAGCAACAGCATGGGAAAAGCTCGTATGATTTACGACAAGATATTGAACGAGCACGTTTTATTCAGATTAATCGCTATAAGGATTTACCTGGTATTACTAGTAATAGTCAACTTCCAGCATCTTTACTTGAAGAATTCTGTCCACTTGATGGAGAGTCTCAAAAGCTGCTGCTAAAAGCCGCTGAACACTTCGAATATAGTGGGAGAACCATACACAAATACATCAAAATTGCACGTACAATTGCTGACCTTGAAGGAGAGCCCAATATAAAATGCAGCCATATGAAAAAGAGTTTATTAAGTAGAGATCTTGAAAAGGATACTTTTGCCTTTCAAAACAGGGGATGATATGAGTGGATATTTATTGGATTTGGTTAAGCCTAATTAGATATGTCGGCCCTATTTTACAAAAAAGATTACTTCTTGAATTTGAAACACCTGAAAAGATTTATTTTGCCTCTCAATGTGACTTAGAAAAAACTCCACATCTAAATAAACGTGCTATTCACTCAGTCATAAACAGTCGAGATTTAAGCAGGGCACGGGAAATTTTGAAACGATGTGAAGAAAAAGGAATAAAGTTACTCCCTTTTACTAATGACCTTTACCCTTCTTTTGCAAAAGCTGCGCAAGAATCACCTATTCTTCTATATTATAAGGGTCAATTACTAAAGATAAATGATTCAATTGGAGTTGTCGGATCAAGAAGATGTACAGCATATGGCAGAAAGGCCGCTGAGGACATTGGCACAGCTTTAGCTCTACATGATGTACCATTGATAAGCGGCTTTGCAAAGGGGATTGATAGTTATGCACAAGCATCCTGCATAAAGCAGGGAGGCTATACAGCTATTTTTCTTGGCGGTGGTCCAGACGTTTGCTATCCACCTGAACAGCATTCTCTCTATCATAAAACTTTAGAAAAAGGAGGTGCATTTCTTTCACAATATCCCCCTGGTACAAAACCTTCTCCAAAGCAATTCCTACAAAGAAATGCTCTCATTAGTGCATGGTCACAGGAACTTGTGGTTGTGGAGGCAAGTGAAAATAGCGGCGCACTATGGACTGCGGATTTTTCCAGAAAGCAGGGTAAACCTATATACGCTTTGCCGCACTCTATTTATTTAAATGAAGGAAAAGGTAGTAATCTTCTTCTAGCTAGAGGTGCCATTCCCTACTTAGGTATTGAGAGCCTCCGCTCGATTCATTCTACTAAATCTAGTCCTCTATTAACTCCATTACAAGAGGAAGACCCCATCATAAAGTTACTATCCGAATCTCCCCTTACCATTCCTAAATTACAATATGCTCTTAATTCCACTGATGAACAATTGTTGGATAAACTCGTCACATTAGAATTAGAAGGAAAAATCATCATTAGAGGGGAAATGGTAAGCATCCGATAGATTGTATTACCTCTGACTGTCCCCCCTATATGAACAACAATATACAAAATGTCCATTTATGGTGCCTGACACCAAATTTTATGGATTTATAATTGAAACTATTTTATGATAGTAATATCAATCCATATTCATAGATTGGGAGATGGATATTTATGTATATTAAACTCGATAAAAAAGATAAGAGAACAATTTGGTTGCAGATTGTGGATCAAGTGATTGATTATATTACAAATGGACAGCTTTCGCCTGGGGATCCTTTGGTTCCTACTCGTCAGCTTGCACAGGAGCTTTCGATATCTAGATCCAGTGTGCAAATTGCCTACGAGGAGCTGCAATCTCGCGGATATGTGATAACCTCACGAAGAGGCGGAACCCGTGTGTGTGAGATTATGCCTGAAAACAACGAACAGGCTGAACATATGGTTCCAACGATTCCGTCGAAACCTTTTCTAGAGGAAAAAAAGGAGGGTGTGGACCACTGGCCTGAAGTAGATTATGAAGAAAAAGCAGAAATTGACTTTCGTCTGCATGTTCCTTATATTGACCCCATTTTTCAAAAATCGTGGCGTCGTGCTTCCAATACAGCAATGAAAGAAGAAAATGTATTTGACTGGGGCTACAGCTCTTCTTATGGCTTACAATCGGTACGGGAACAAATCAGCCGCTATTTAGCCATTGAAAGAGGGATTCATGTTCAGCCAAATCAAATTCTCCTTACCTTAGGGGCAAGGCAGACAATGGATATTATTGCTCAGGCTCTTCTGCAGGAAGGCGATTTAGTATCTGTTGAAGACCCCGGATTTCCGGTTGCCTGGACATCGATGCGCTATCGCAATATGAGGATTGAGCCAATTCCCGTTGATAATCAAGGAATCTGCGTGGGTCAGATTTCTCCTCATACGAAAATGATCTTTACGACTCCCTCACACCAATTCCCAAGCGGTGTGTTAATGACGGCGAATCGCAGACAGGAATTAATTCAATTTGCCCAGCAAAATCAAACATGGATCATTGAAGATGACTATGATGGAGAATTCCGCTATCGCGGCGGTCCAATGCCAAGCTTATACTCGCAGCTGCCGACAAACATTTTATATTTACTAAGCTTTACAAAGCTCCTTGCTCCCGGCATTCGTTTAGCAGCTGTAATTGGCCCTGAGGAGGCCATTGCTAGAATGGCAAAAGTTCAGGAATTTGTCTGCCGTCACTTACCCGTTATGGAGCAGCTTGCACTTGGACAATTTTTCGAAACGGGAGATCTTTTGAAGCATGTCAGAAGAATGCGCTCTATCTATCATAAGCGTCATCGTGATATTATTCAGACCTTAACAACTTCAGGATTAGCAGATAGATTCCATATTTTTGGAACTGAATCAGGACTACATGTATTATTGGAAGGTAATGAGCAATTCGATGAGTATCATGCAGTTAATGCCGCCTTAAAAGCAGGTGTTGGTGTTTTCCCGCTTAGCCCCTATTGCTTAGAAAGTCCTCGTAAGGGACTGCTGCTTGGCTTTGCCCATCTTGAGTCTAGTAAAATAATCGAGGGAATTAGAAGACTCGCAAGTGTACTAGTTTAGTTTACAAAAGGAAGGGGGTATCGCATCCCCTTCCTTGAACTACGTATTATTCAACTAGACTATACAGTAATGTACCATTAATTAATTCAGACTTTACTTTGCCTATTGACTCAAGATAGATAAATCTTGTCATCGTGGCCATCATATGTGTCGCTGTTCTTAATCCCTTTCTCTTTCCATATATCTCTTGAGAAACGGCAAAGGATGATTTCGCTTCATTCTCAATAGCCTTTAACATTTCCTCTAAACGGTGGTGATGTCCGGAACGAATATCCTCCATTCGCTTTGTTACATTACTAATGACATTCCCATGACCAGGTAGCGAAATAGATACAGGATACTTCCCAACCCGTTCCAATGAGGAAAAATACTCCTGTAGAGGATTTACATCATGATGGGACTCGATTAATACAATTGGGGCTATTTTATTCAATACTAAATCACCAACGATCATAATCTGTTGCTGGTGTTGATAAAAGCAAAAATGATCTGCAGAGTGGCCAGGTGTCCAAAGGGCTTCATACATTTCATTACCTAACCTAACCTGCTCACCGTCTTCAAAGGTTCCATCCGGTTCAAAATCATAAATATATGAGTCAATTTCTGATCCTAAACGAGTATAATCCAAATAGCCATGCTGCTTAAACAAGCTAATTACATAATCTGCATGATCCTTTTTTAGCCGTCTTTTTATTTCCCTATCGCCAATACTGGAGATATAGACAGGTACCCTATGCTTTTCCTGGAACCATCTAGCAAGTCCTAAATGATCAATATGATAATGAGTCAAAACAATCTGCTCAATTGTAACGCCCATTTCCATTACCTTTTCCCAAATATCTATTGCTTCCTTTGAATATATGCCGGTATCAATTACTGTGAAGCCCTTCTTTCCACGCAGTAAATAACAATTCACCTGAACCATTCCAAAAGGAACTGGTATCGATAACAAATAGATATCCTCAGTAATTTTTTTTACCATTGACAATTGATCAAAGCTTTCCGAACCATTCTTCATAAGACATTGCTTCCTTTTACTATAAATTGAGAATCTTTTGATAAAATTCTAACATACGCTGGCTAAGCAATCCATTCACTTGCGCAGAAAATGCTGCCCAGATATACCCTTTACGCAAAAAGGCCTGCCACAACGGCAAGCCTTTTCCACAAACTTTTTAACTTTTAATTTTTACAGACTCTTTAACCATCTCAATAAACAAACCAGTAAAACGATGATCCTCTGTCAACTCCGGATGGAACGAGCAGCCAAGAAATTGTCCTTCACGGGCAGCGACAATCCTACCATCATGCCTAGCGAGTATCTCAACGCTTTCCCCTGCCTTCACAATATGCGGCGCACGGATAAACACGCCAACAAATGGCTCGTCTAAGTATTGAATGTTCAACTCCGCTTCAAAGCTTTCCTTTTGGCGGCCAAAGGAATTGCGTTCAACTGTTACATCGAATAAGCCAAGATGCGGCTCTGCATAACCTGTCAGTTCCTTAGCGAGCAGGATTAATCCAGCACACGTTCCAAACATCGGTTTTCCTTTGCTGGCAAATTCCTTCAATGGCTCCATGAACCCATATTTATCTATGAGTTTACGCATTGTTGTACTTTCACCGCCAGGGAGAATTAATCCATCGATGCCTTCTAAATCTTCTATTCTTTTAACGACGACCGCCTCAACACCACAGGCCTCAACAGAGTGGACATGCTCTCTTACGGCCCCCTGCAGTCCTAACACTCCAATTGTTATCATTTCAAAAACCCCTTACCAGCCGCGTTCCTGCATACGGTTTTCCGGTGCAAGTGTTGAAATTTCGATTCCTTTCATGGCAGCACCAAGTCCTTTTGAAAGCTCAGCAATTAAATGATAGTCTTGGTAATGCGTTGTCGCTTCTACAATGGCTCTTGCAAATTTGGCTGGGTTTTCTGATTTGAAAATTCCAGAACCAACAAATACACCGTCCGCTCCTAATTGCATCATTAATGCAGCATCAGCAGGAGTTGCCACACCGCCGGCTGCAAAGTTAACAACAGGAAGCTTTCCAAATTCTTTAATTTGCAGCAAAATTTCATATGGTGCGCCAAGAATTTTTGCCTCTGTCATTAACTCATCCTCATTCATATGAACAACTTTACGAACCTGCGCATTTACCTTACGCATATGGCGAACAGCTTCAACAATATTCCCTGTTCCAGGCTCCCCCTTCGTACGAAGCATAGACGCACCCTCGCCAATTCGGCGTGCAGCCTCGCCTAAATCACGACATCCACATACAAATGGTACTGTAAAGTCCTTTTTATTCAAGTGGTATTCTTCATCTGCTGGTGTCAACACTTCACTTTCATCTATGTAATCAACACCAAGAGATTCTAGTACTCTAGCTTCAACGATATGACCAATTCTTGCCTTTGCCATTACAGGAATACTAACAGCATTCATCACCTCTTCAACAATTGAAATGTCAGCCATTCTTGCTACACCGCCTGCAGCACGGATATCAGATGGAACACGCTCTAACGCCATGACAGCAACTGCACCGGCCTCCTCTGCAATCTTCGCCTGTTCTGCATTCACGACATCCATAATGACGCCGCCCTTTTGCATTTCTGCCATTCCTCTTTTTACACGATCTGTACCTGTATTCATTGATATTCCTCCTAAGTCTTTTTCTGCCTTAACGCGATAAACAGACTATAACAGGATTATGGATTTTCCTCCACATCCATATTTTTCAGATAAATCAGTCCATAATACAGGACTAAAAATATGAATGTGCTATACTTTTAAAAAATAAGTACATACAATATAATTAATAGTGGAAATAGAATATCTTTTCTATACCATTTATTCTAAATATTTACATGATATTATTTTAAAATTTTGGTTAAGTTTTGGTGATTTTTTTGGTAATATAATAGTATAAATTAAATGTAAACGATAACAATAATAAAATTCTACGTATTAGTCCGAGGGAGAAATCAACGATGATTAAAGATAAACGTATTAATAAAATTCATGAATACGTTCTTGAACACAAATCAGTATCTTTAGATGAACTAGTAAAAGTATTTAATGTATCTAAAAATACAATCAGAAGAGATGTTCAAGAATTAGTTGAACAAGGAGATATTAAGAAGGTATATGGCGGGGTAGCGGTAAATGATGACAGTCGTGCCAAACTTGAATCCTTCACTGACCGTCAGATACGTAACCAAGCTGAAAAAGTGATGATAGCAAAAGCTGCTGCACAACATGTGGAGGATGGCGATATTATTTTTATCGATTCCGGTACAACTACAATAGAAATGTTTGAATTTATAAAAACAAAACATCTGAGCATTATTACAAATAGTCTAGACTTTATCGTTCGCTCACTGTTATATGAAAATTTAAATATTATTTCATTTGGCGGCATTCTCGAGCGTAAAACGAATTCATTCGGCAGCCTGCAAAATAGGGAGCTATTACAAACCTATAATATTAACAAAGCCTTTATGGCCTCAACGGGCATCTCTCTGACAAATGGTATAACGAATGCATCACCACTTGAAAGTGAATTAAAACAAACAGTTGTTGAAAGAAGTTCAGAGGTCTACTTATTGGTAGATCATGATAAATTCGATAGGTATGGATTAAAAACTTACTGCGGTTTAGATGAGATTGATTATTTAATTACCGACAGGATGCCAAATGAGTCTTATCAAGAATATGCTACAAAGAACAATATTCAGCTTATTGTTACAGAGTAATCATCTTCATTCTTAATTCAACTATTTCTTCATACTTAAAAGCTCATCAGGGATTAAAGGTGTAAGCAGATCACTTTAATTCCTGATGAGCTTTTTCCTTTTAGATAATAAGGCTTTTTTAATTTATTCAATTTGTGAGTGTAGAAAAATTCGACATGACCACAAATTGACCATGCCGAATTTTACGTTTCAACTATATAGTTTTTTGATTATCATTGAATTTCCTTCAAATGTTCTTCCGCATTCTCTTTTGTTACTACCTTTATTGGTGTTGGGATTCTATTTTCCACTTTCTCTCCTTTAATGGTTTTTACAGCATTTTCTACTCCCATGTATCCCATATCGTATGGACTCTGGGCAACTGACGCGGCTAATTTCCCCTTACTAATTAATTCCGTCGCCTCATCCCCTCCATTTATTCCGACAATTGGGATATTCAGTTTCAATTGTTCTGTTGTACTTAATACACCAATAGCCATATCATCGTTAGCTGCAAATACTCCAGCTAAATCACGATGGTTTTGTAACACGGCATCAATAACACCCGCTGCTTTGAATTTATCACTATCTGCTGGTTGCTGTGCTACAATCTTCATTCCTGCTTTTTCTAATGCTTCTTTTGCACCTTTAATACGCTCATCAGATGCTAAATTTCCTTTAGCACCTTCAACTAATGCTACCTTGTCTCCCTTTTTTAACTGAGAGGCAAGATATTCTCCGCCCTCTTTACCCGCAGTGTAATTATCCGTTCCAATAAAAGTGACTTTATCCTGCCAATCTGCATCTGTGTCAACAAGAAGGACAGGAATATCTTTTGATTTAGCTAGATCAAATACATTTGATACAGTCGATGGTTGGGATGGAGAAACAAGAAGTGCATCCGTACCTTGACTTATCGCATTATCCATCATATTTACCTGTTCAATGATATCACCTTCTGATGGCGGACCATTCACTTCAACGCTGACCCCTAAATCTTCTCCTGCTTTCTTAGCTCCTGCCTCTACACTTTTCCAATAGGGATGACTTAATGTCTTTAGAACTACATGTACTTTTATATCATCTGACTTTGTTTCTCCCGCTGCAGTTGTTTCGCTGGATTGATTACTGCAGCCAAATAATAGTAAAATACATAAACATAACATTAGTATTACTGATAATTTTTTCACTGGTATTCCTCCCCTAATTAATAGACAATAACAATGGATGCGCTTACAATATCATTTAGTTTATACGTAAGAATTGACCATTTCTCACGTATAAACTAATTCAGCTTAATTATCTAATACCAACTTTCTTACTAATTCTATCTAAATACTCTCTTGTTCTTTTGGCAATTGGAAACGGTTTATCAAATGGCGCTGGATACATATCCTGTTCAACAATAGCCCAGCCATTAAATTGAATATCATGTAGGACCTCAAAAAACGCTTCCATATCTACTACTCCTAGTTCCGGTTCACACATCACATCTTCACTAACAGCTTTGGCAAATGACCATCCTTCATTTTGCATTTGCTCTCTTACCTTTAAGTCACAGCTTTTAATATGGAGATAAGGAATACGTGCATGATGCTTACGCATGAATTCTACCGGATCTCCATCTGCATAAGCATGATGACCTGTATCTAGACATAGGTCAATATCTGTATCACTTAATAACCTTTCAATTTGCTCTTCCGTCTCGATATGACTTTGAGCATGTGGATGGAAAACTACTTGTAGACCATATTTGGCTTTTGCGTGATTTTTAACTCGATTAATATTATTAATAAACTGATTCCAGTCATCGTCATTTAATATTTCAGGTCGAATAAGTTCACCTGTAAATAAATCAGTATAACAATCATCAATTAACACCACATATTTAGCTGTTGGAAATTTTAACTGGAGCCCAGCCATTTCATCAAGAAGAGCAATCAATTCTGATGTTTTCTCATCGGAAGTAAGGTCACCGACAAGTGTCGTGGCAGTAAGTTTTAAGTCTCTTTTTCCAAGTTCCTGTTTTAGTTGTTCATAATCATTAGGAAGGTAACCCCAAGGACCAAGCTCAATTCCTTGATATCCGGATTGTGCCATTTCATCCATGCAGCGTTCCCACGAAGTTTGTTTTTCATTTTGGGGAAACCAAACTCCCCAAGAATCTGGCGCTGTACCGATTTTTATAGTCATACTGTGACTCCTCCTTTGTTTTTTACTTGAACCCAATTTTGTTTAGCAGCAGATTCCAAAATAGCATCAACCGTTTGATCAATACTAGCACCAAATTCAAAATCACAAGTATATGGAGTGCCGTTTGAAACAGCTGAAAGTAATTCGTGAGCTTCTATTACTTTCATATCGTTATAACCGATGGCAATACCAGCCGCTGGATAAAATGCACTGTATCCTTTATGATCTGGACCTAAAAATACAGTTCGGAACCCTCTATCGGCACTGTTATCAGCTGTAAAATATACATTCACTTCATTCATACGTTCTAATGAATAATGAACGGTACCTTCCGTTCCTTGGATTTCAAATGTTAAATAATTTTTTCTTCCTGCAGCAATTCGGCTTGATGAAATGGTACCTGTAGCACCATTTTCATAGTTTGCTAGGATAGCAATCAAATCATCATTTTCAACATCTGCAAGTTCTGTGGATCCAGGTGATACCGGTCTTTGTTTAATAAACGTTTTAGACAGTGCGTTAACGCTTTCAATATTACCTAAAATATACTGTGAGATACTTAAAAGGTGCGAACCAAGATCGCCTAAAGCCCCTGAACCTGAGAATTTATTAATATGTCTCCATGTAATCGGTAGACTTGGATCAAGCAGGCTATCCTGCGAATATGTTCCGAAAAATCCGATAATTTCTCCGAGTTTCCCTGACTGAACAAGGTCTTTTATATATGCGTTAGCTGGATTCATGACATTATTGTAGCCGACATAATTCACTACACCTTTTTGCTTAGCCAATTCGGCAAGCTCTAATGATTGTTCCGCAGATAGCGTAAGTGGTTTCTCACAATACACATGTTTTCCATTTTCCAATGCTGCCTTCGCTACTTCGTAATGAAAAGCATTTGGGGTTGCGATATCAACAATGTCAACCCTTTCATCCTGAACAACCTCATTCCAATCCGTTGTCCATCTAGAAAACCCAAGCTGCTCACTCGCATTTTTTGCTGCAGCTTCACTTACATCAGATACTACTTCAAAAACAGGCTTCCCAGCTTCGGGACCAAACGTCATTAAAGCGTTATTAAATGCATTTGTATGTGCCTTCCCCATCCATCCAGCGCCAACTAGTCCAATTCTGATTTCCATCTCATCATTTCCCCTTTATAAATTAATCTTTATTGCTGCTATGTGTTTATTGTATTAAACTATAAATACAAAGTCATTACTGATAATTGGCAAAAAACATAATATTCTTGCTCTATATTCTACTAATCAATTATTACTTCAAAATTTATAACAGGAACGGAAAGAAAGGGGTTTCAACATGATTGAAAAAGGGGTATTGTCACATTCGAAAATGTTCTTTCATATGCCAAGTGAATTCTCGAAAAAGGCACTTTTCTACTTAATTTATTCAGGTACTTTTCATTGCACGAATGAATACCTCGTGGAGCGGGATAATTGGAATAGTTATCTGTTTATGTATGTTAAGAAAGGAAGAATGAAAATTCAATATGATCAAAAGGAATATATCGCTACTGAAAACTCATTTGTCTTCCTGAATTGCTTTAAACCACATCTCTATCAGGCAGAAGAAGATACAATTTTTGATTGGTTTCACTTCTCAGGAAATGCCAGTAATGATTATTTTGAATTTCTCTACAGTAACCATGGGTGTGTGTACTCCATTTATCGTAATTTTGTGATTACCGACTGTATGTCTAGTATTTTGGATATGGCTGAGAGAGACATTTTAGATGAAGATGAAGCATCCATTATGATTCATAAAATCCTCTATGAATTAAAACAGCTATCCAATCATGCAGAAGGGACCCATATTAATTCAATTAGGAGCGCCATCAAATATCTTGAAAGTAACTATCAAGACCAAATATCCTTAATTGATCTAGCTAATCGCGCCAATTTAAGTCCCTTCCATTTTTCAAGGGTTTTTAAAAAACACATGAACTGTTCACCTTATCAATACCTAATCAGCTATCGAATTAATAACTCAAAGAAACTTTTACACAACACTAATTTATCAGTTCAAGAAATTGCATATGCGAGTGGGTTCAACAGCGTCCCCCACTTTATAAAAATTTTTAAACAGCATACAAATGTATCACCCAAAAAATTTAGAGATTTACAGTTTTAACTACAACCCTTCTAAAATATCATGTCTTAAAAACTAGAACTACACGACAAAAAAAGTAAAATAGATTGAGTTAAAAACCCAATCTATTTTACTTTTATAAATGAAATTTAGTTTATTTTGCTTTAACTAATTGATTAAGCTGTACAGGCACACCAGTTTCAAGGGATTGCTTGGCTGCTTTCGCAATACGCTCTGCTTGTAGTCCATCAAAACCACTGCAGCTTACTTCTTTATTCTGTAAGCAAACAGAGATGAATTCATTTACTTCATCAATATACGCTTGTGTATAACGTTCAAGGAAAAAGTATAATGGCTTCTCTTTTTGAACATGATCGACAGTTGATACTTCAACAGTTGTTTCACGAACGTTATCTGCTTGCGCAACACCCTTATCACCAAAAATTTCAAGACGCTGATCATAACCATAAACAGCTTGTCTGCTATTGTCGATTACGCCAAGTGCACCGTTTTCAAACTTTAATGTAATAATAGCTGTATCAATATCGCCAGCTTCACCAATTGCCGAATCTACTAGTACTGCACCGTGCGCAGAAACCTCAACAACTTCGCTGCCCATAATATAACGCGCCATATCAAAATCATGAATTGTCATATCCATGAATAATCCGCCTGATGATTTAATATAATCAACACCTGGTGGCTGAGGGTCACGAGATGTAATTTTCAACACATGTGGAGTACCAATTGTTCCCTCTTGAACAAGATTGCGTACTTTACGGAAATTTGCATCAAAGCGACGATTAAAGCCTACTTGAAGCTTCACTCCTGATTTTTCAACCACAGCCAACGCTGCTTCTGTTTCTTCAACTGAAAAGCTAACCGGCTTTTCACAGAAAATATGCTTACCAGCTTCAGCGGCTTCTTTAATGATGGTTGCATGTGTTGATGTTGGGGAACAAATAAATACTGCCTGAATGTCTGAATCATTGAGAAGATCATGATAATCTGCTGTTACAACTTCAATCTGTTTTTCGTCTGCCCATGCTTTTAGCTGATCAGTTACAAATACGTCCGAAATACTTTTAATACGAATTTGAGGGATTAACCGTAAGTTATCTACATGTAATCTCCCAATTCTACCTGCTCCAATAATACCAATAGTCAATGTTGTCATCGACCACTACCTCCTATTCAATACGGCTCAAACTTGCATAAGCAGAGATTTTTGCCTTTAGCATAATTTGGCTTGCAGCTGGATGGTTATGCCCACTGCAAGCCCCATTTTACATTAATAAATTATTTAGCAATACTCTTTAAGAACTCAAGCTGTTTGTCAGCATTTTCTTTTGTAATTAAGTCAATTCCACTGTCAATACGTTCCTCTATTTTTTCACCTTTCATAGCTTTAACTGCATTTTCAACACCCGCATATCCCATATTATATGGACTTTGTGCTACAGAAGCAGCTAATTTTCCAGCTATAATAGACTCGACAGCTTCCATTGTTCCGTCAACACCCATTACTTTAACATCCTTCAAGCCTTTTGCTTCAATTGCACGTAATGCACCGATGGCCATATCATCATTGGCTGCAAATACACCTTTTACATCTTTGTTATTCTGCAGGATATTTTCCATAACTGACATTGCTTTTGCTTTATCACTATCTGCAGGCTGCTCTGCTACAACTACCATGCCTGCTGCCTCTAAGGCTTCTTTAGCACCTTTGATACGTGTATCTGTCGCAGGGTTTCCTAGAGCTCCAGCAATTAGTACCACTTTATCGCCCTTTTTAAGCATAGAAGCAAGTAGCTTTCCGCCCTCTTGGCCTGCAGAAAAGTTTTCTGTTCCAATAAATGTTGTTTTTCCATCAAAATCTGCATCGCTATCAATAAGAAGGACCGGCATATCCTTTGCTGCCTTTTCTAATACTGGTACAACTGTTTCAGGCTGTGTTGGAGAAACAACGACCGCACCAGGACCTTGGCTGACTTGGTCCTCTAGCATATTAACCTGTTGAATAACTTCTGCTTCTGAAGATGGTCCAACAACTGTTACATCTACTCCAAGCTCTTCACCGGCAGCCTTGGCCCCTGCTTCAACATATTTCCAATATGGACTTGATAATGTTTTAAGAACTACTGATACACTCTCGCCGCCGCCTTTTCCGCCGCTCGCTTCGGTACTTTTTGCTTCTTCGCTTTTACCGCAGCCAGCTGCAAATACCATACTTGAAAGTGCTACTGCCATACCAAATAATTTAACCTTCTTATTCATAAGAATGCCCCCAGTAATCATAGTTTGTATAGTTATTTTTATTGATCCCTAATTTGATACTGCTGATATTGCATTTTCCCCGGTTTTCTATCTTGTTTTCTATCTGCTAATCTAGTTTTCTTTATTTTTTCTTTTTACGGTTACGAAGTACATCTACAAACACAGCTCCGATAATTACCATACCAATGATCGCCAACTGAGAATCTGCTGAAACGTTTAATAGGTTCAATCCATTACGGAGAACGGCGATTGTCATAGCCCCGATTAAAGTACCTGATACAGTACCGACACCGCCCATGAAGCTGGCACCGCCGATGATAACAGCTGCGATGGCATCTGACTCATACTGAAGTCCAGCAAGCGGGAAAGCTGAGTTAACGCGTCCAACCATAACTAATCCGGCAAGTCCTGCCATTAATCCACTGATCGTGTATACGATAATTAAAATGCGGTCAACGTTGATACCAGAAAGACGTGCTGCTTCCGGGTTGCCGCCGATTGCATAAATATAGCGTCCTGTCTGAGTTCTTGTTAAGAAAATATGCATGATTACATATACAACAATAACCAGTAAGAAGCTGACTGGCATTGGTCCGATAAACTCACTGCCTAAAAACTGAATCATGAATGGGAATCCCGCGATCGGTGCTGCAGCTGTTACAATTAACGCTAAGCCACGAGCAATGAATTGTGTACCCATCGTTGAAATAAATGGATGTGGTAATCGTAATTTTGTTAACAAGATTCCGTTTACATACCCAAAACCTGCACCGACAACAAGCACTGAAAGAACCCCTAATATTGGATGCATATTCCATGTTACTGACACCAGTCCCATGACCATAATAGATAGGGCAAGAATGGAACCAACTGATAAATCAATCCCCGCTGTTAAGATAGCTAAAAGCATACCAACAGACAATAAAGCATTAATAGATGATTGACGGAAAATATTTGTGACATTATCTACTGTTAAGAATTTGTCTGATAATACGGCAAAGCCTGCACACAAAATAACAAGAGCCAAAAGTGGTGCGAACTTACCAAGATAACTCTTTAACGTTTTCTTATCCTTGACTGTTTCATTTACTGTATCTACTGCTACTTGACTCATTTTCTCAACCTCCTGTAGCCGCTTTCATTATTCTTTCCTGCGTAGCCTCTTCAATTGGTATATTTCCTGTAATCTTACCTTCATGCATTACATATACCCTGTCACACATACCTAGTATTTCTGGAAGATCTGAAGAAATCATAAATACAATCGCACCATTTTCGACAAGCTGGTTCATTAAGCGATAAACCTCTACTTTAGCTCCAACATCGATACCTCTTGTCGGCTCATCAAAAATGAAAACCTTTGCCTTTGTACAAAGCCATTTTGCTATTACTACCTTTTGCTGGTTTCCGCCGCTGAAGTTTCTTGCATGAAGGTCAATACTGCTTGGACGAACCTTTAATTCTTTAATATAATTTTCCGCTTCCACACGCATTGCTTTTAAATTAAGTAGTTTACTTTTATTTCGAAAACCCTTCATATTGGCAAGCGCAATATTCATATCAACCGGCTGGTCAAGCAGAAGTCCTTCACTTTTTCGGTCCTCTGTAATAAAGGCAATCCCAGCATCAATCGCATCACGTGGAGATTTTATGTTTACTTCTTTTCCTTCGATATATATTTTTGCATCTTTATTTTTTCCGTCTGCACCAAAGATCGCTCTGGCCAGTTCTGTTCTTCCTGCTCCTACAAGTCCAGAGAAACCGACAATTTCACCGTAGTTGATGGTAAAACTAACTGGCTCCTTTGTTCCTTCAACGAGAAGATTTTCAACTCTAAAGCCCTCTTTTCCAAGTGTAAAGGATTGTTTAGGAAACTTTTCATCCAACGAACGGCCTACCATTAACTCAATCCAGTAATCCGGATCTGTTGTTGCGACCGGAATGGTCTCAATTTTGTAGCCATCACGAAGGATAGTTAATCGATGGCCCATTCGCTTGATTTCTTCAAGTCGGTGAGAGATAAACACAATGGCAATCCCTTTTGCTGTTAAACCTTCAACAACCTCATAGAGCTGTTCTACTTCTTGTGCACTCAAGCTGGACGTTGGTTCATCCAATATGATTAACTTTGCATCCAATGCAATGGCTTTCGCTACCTCGACAAGCTGCTGCTGCCCGATACCGAGCTCTCCTACAGGTTTGTCGGCAAGATCCGGACTTTGGCCAAGCACCGCTAAACAGCGTTCTGCTTCTTTCCGCATCGCATCGATGTCAAGCATGGAGAATTTCCCGCCCTTTTTGAGCTCCCTCCCAAGAAAGATATTTTCATAGACTTTTAACTCTGGTATAACGTTTAATTCTTGATAGATGGTGGCAATACCTAACGCAATTGAATCAGATGGTTTTTGGATATCAACCTTTTGGCCATTCCAATAAACTTCACCCGCATCCTTTTGATAGGCACCCGTGATAATTTTAATAAAGGTAGACTTTCCTGCACCATTTTCCCCTAATAGTACATGTACTTCCCCAGCTCTAACTTCAAGATCAATCCCTTTTAAAACATGGTTTTGACCGAAGCTTTTCATAATACCTTTTAATTCGAGGAGACTCCCTGAAGATGAGACCATGAATAGACTCCTTTCTATAACTTCCTCATGTTAGCGGGAAGCTTTTTAATATTTTTATAATTCAATTAGCTAGATTCAACTCGAGCTAATTGAATGTTTATACAAAACTTTGAAACATTTCTAATTTTACTTTTTGCCCTCGTTGATAGGATTTCCTAGCTGCATATGAAATTTCAAGTGCCTTTACTCCATCATCCACTGTGATTTGCGGTGTTCCTTCTTCAAGTACAGCTTTGAAAAAGTCTTCGAGTTCAATATTATAAGCATCTTTGAAGCGAACAGGGAAATCTGGTAAAATATCGTGAGTATTTCCTGCCTTTGTTAAAATTTGAATATCATGCTCTCTTAAATTGCCAATAAAGATTGATCCTTCGGTGCCTATTATTTCTGCGCGGATATCATAGCCATAATAGGCATTTCGACTTGCTTCAACATCCCCAGAAGCACCAGATGCGAATTCAATATAAGTTAGAGCCTGGTCAACATCATCATACTTCTTAACAAAAGGATATTTTAAAACACTTCCATGAGCACTTACTGACGTTACTTCCGAATTCATTAGATACCGGGCAATATCGAAATCATGTATGGAAACATCGATAAAAATACCACCGCTATGTTCAACAAACGACTCATGTGGTGCTTGAGGATCTCGAGAAATCCCTCGGAAATAGATTGGATTTCCGATATCACCAGCAGCAATTCGTCTTTTCGCCTCTGCATACGCAGGATCAAAGCGGCGCATAAAACCAACCTGACAGATAGTTTTATTAGTATGTATAATTTCTTGAATTTTTCTTGCATCGTTTAAATCAGTTGTCAGAGGTTTTTCCACGAAAACTGCTTTACCTGTTTCTGATGCTCTTTTTAATAATTCAAAATGTGTACTCGTTGGAGTTGCAATAATGACAGCTTCAATTGTATCGTCTTGAAAAACTTCCTCTGGATTATTTGTATAATTAGATACTCCTAGTTCTTTGGCTATGCGTTCTGCGTTTTCTAAGTTCACATCACATACAGTCACAAGTTCTGCATGACGGTTTTTTGTAACATTTACAGCGTGCCAATAACCTAGCCTACCGAGTCCAAATACAGCAGTACGGATTTTCTTTGCCAATTTTATATCACCTCGTTAATTTTTTAATATTGGTAATACATTTCCCATTTCAGAAAATTCGTAGAAGTAAACGTTTTCATTGTTGTAGATTTTAAAACCCATCGTACCTTATTAAATTTTTAATTGGTTAATAAAAAAGAATAAACAAGTAAAAAATTTAATAGACTAAGATGGGCTTCTTTTGATGAATTATTGACTGCCAATTCAAAATTATTGATAAAGTACATAAACTTAATCATATTTTAACAATTATGTCAATAACAAAACCGAACTTTATGTTACTTTTTGGTTAACTTTTGATAATCTCTATGAATTGATAATAATATTAAAAGCGTTTTCAGTCAATATATTTTTTAAAAACAAAAAAATTAATAAAAAGATTTAATAGGAAATGGTATTTTCACAAATGAAACTTGTATAAATGTACACTTCCCAGAAATCAAAAAAGTCCATTTAGATGCAACAACTAAATGGACGAGATCGTATCATTATTAAATATTGTGGTTTTTACGTTGGAATATAGTGACCGGAATCGGCCTGGTGAACTCCTAAACTTTGAAGTAAACACGCGGGTAAAATAGTAAACAGATGTAAATCCGGTTTCTTCAGCAATATCTTTAATAGACATGTCTGTTGATTTGAGGAGTTCTGCCGCTTTCTGTAATCTTTCATTTTGAACATACTCTGAATAATTAAGACCTAGCTCCGATACAAACATTCGTGATAAATGCCTCCCAGATATATGCAAATGTCTAGCAACATCAGCAAGCTTCAGAGAGTCTGATAGATTATCCTTAATGTGAAGCGTAGCGGTATTAATTAATAATGAGGTTGTTTCAGGATGTATCTTGTAATCATCTTTAATTGAATAGGGCACAAAGGTCTGCAGCAGTGAAAAAATTAATGAAGAAGCTAAATTTGTTAGGATATCGTTGAAAAAAGCAAATTTATGCTTTGTCGCTTGAATCAATAAAGACTGCCATAATAACAAGATATTTGTATCATCCTTTTCATATATAACCACTTTGGAACAGCTTTTAGCCTCTTCTATTCTCCTTACCCAGTCTTCACTTGATTCAGATTCGATTAATTCGAAGCCAACATACAAAAGGAATAAGCCGTCTTCACTTTTTATTTGGTGTGTAACCTCGGGTCTGGAAAAAAATATCGTGTTCTTTTGAAGTGGATAGGTTTGATCATCATCTACATACAATCCTATTCCATCAACAACATAACAAATCTCGAAAAAGGAGTGTTTGTGCAGCAAATTATCAAGATGAGTCGGCATCACTCCCCAATAATGAACTTGAAAAGACGCACCGTTTTGCGCTATTCGATGTGCATATTGATTCAGCGAGACCTTCCCTGATAAATAGTGGTTTAAATCCAACAACGAACACCCCTTTTCTAATTTGTCTGGGCTAATTCATAGAAATATATATACATAATGATTGTAAGCCAATGGAGAGAAATCGTAAATAAAAGGGCTTCTAGACAAAGTCATAAAAACCCATAGTATCCTAAGCAGAGAATATTAGTTTAAAAGCTTAACGTTTGTTTTAATGCATCAACAGATGTTTTGATTCCAGCCTCAACAGACATTGTCAAGTCTTCCATTTCTAGAGATACTTCCTCGTTATATCCCATCATTCTTACCACAGAGAAGAACTCTTTCCACCATTGTAAATCTTGACCGCAGCCAACAGCCACATAATTCCATGCGCGATTGGCTGTATCTGTTACTTCTTTTGTTTCCAAGATTCCATTAACACCTGATAAATGTCTTTCTAATCTAACATCTTTCCCGTGTACATGGTGAATCGCGTCACCTAATTCTCTAGCAGCAAGAATTGGATCCGCACCCATCCAAATCAAATGACTTGGATCAAGATTTAAACCAACCATTGGTCCAACCGCATTACGTAATCTAAATAAGGTTTCAGGGTTGTACACTAGCATAGAGCTAAAGTTTTCAAGGGCAATTTTTTCTACTCCACAAGCTTCTGCTTTTTTCACTAAACCCTTCCAGTACGGGATTGCTACTTCATTCCATTGATAATCTAAAATGTCCTTTAATACTGGCGGCCAGCTAACTGTGTATGTAATCCAGTTTGGAACTTTATCTTCAGGGCTTCCAGCTGGTAACCCGCTCATCATGACAATCTTCTTGACCCCTAGTAATCCTGCTAATTCCATTGTTTTTTCTGTTACATCTCGATGTTGTTTTCCAAGTTCACCTGGATCTAGCGGGTTTCCAGAGCAATTCAATGCACAAAGTCTGATATTTCGTTTTTCTAATGCATTTAAAAATTCAATTCTTTTCGTTTCACTTTCTAGTAATTCATCTAATCGTAAATGCGGCGCAGGTGACCAGCCGCCTGTTGTCATTTCAACTGTATCAATACCCATTTCGGCTACAGTATCTAACATTTCTTCAAAAGGTAAGTGACCTAAACTGTCTGTTACATATGATAATTTCATTATTTCTATTCCTCCTACTATCCTTGAATATTAATCTAATAGTTTATAAAAACAGTGTATGAATACTTGCGTTTATCTAATTCCAGCCATCGGTTTTTCATTTTTTTCGTTATCATCACCATATTTTGCTCGAAAATACTCTTCTAACTCTTCCAATGTTCTATCACTTGTTTCAGGCATATACTTAAACACAAATCCTACTGCTAATACTCCAATTGCAACGAACGCAAAGAATGTTCCAGATAAACCAATAGAGCTTAACAACATCGGGAAAGTTAACCCAATAATAAAGTTTACAATCCATAAGAAAAAGATACAGATACCAGAGCCAAGACCTCTTAACTTAGCAGGGAATAATTCAGCAATAACCAACCACGTTACAGGTGCAACAAACCCTTGCATAAAGGCTAGGAACAATATTGTTAGTGAGAGCACGACATAAGGAAGTGCGGCAGAGCCTTCAAAAACCATTGAGCTGACGGCAATAAGTAAAAGCGAAACAGTTGTTCCAGATAATCCAATCATATACATTAGTCGCCGCTTCATCTTGCCTACTAACCAAAGGCCAAATCCTACTCCTATTACTGCAATTAATCCGTTAGCGATATTGGCGATAAGCGCGGCTTTTGTACCAAAACCAGATTCTTGAAGAATTTGCGTGCCATAATACATGATTGAGTTAACTCCGGTAGTTTGATTTACAATGGCAACGCCAATTCCAATTAATAATAGACGCTTTAACCAAGGTGCAGAAAAATCACTAAAGGATGCCTTATCAATATTTGTTTCGCCTTTTAATGCTTCTTGAATTTCTTTAAATTCAATTTCAGCTTGTTTCGCATCACGGATTTTCTTCATAACATGTAATGCTTCATTCCCTTTTCCTTTAGCAGCCAGCCACCGTGGACTCTCCGGGGCCTTTAACATTCCAAAGAACAGCCCTATTGCAGGAATGGCACAGATAATTAACATGTATCTCCAAACATGACCGCTATCTGCTAATGTAACGCCTAAAATGGCATTAATAACGTAGGCAGCAAATTGACCAATAACAATCATAAATTCATTTTGGGTAACCATCCTGCCCCTTTTCTCAGTAGGTGCTAATTCTGCTAAGAAAGCAGGCACCATTGATGATGATCCACCAACAGCAAGTCCTAGCAAAAATCGAAACGCGATCATAACAGGAACATTCGGAGCAAAGCTTGTTCCAAGCGCCGCAGCGAAGAATAACAATGCTAAAGCAATAATCGTTTTACGGCGGCCATACCGGTCTGCAAGACGTCCTCCTAATAAAGAACCAATTGCGGCACCTAATAGCAGTGAACTTGTAACTAGGCCTTCTGTCCAAGGCGTTAAATTAAGCTGATCGGGTTTTGACATAAATGGCAATGCACCATTTATAACTCCTGTATCATATCCAAAGAGAAGCCCTCCGAATGTTGCAGAAATCATGATAATTCTTAAGTAGCTATTGTGGTCTCTTTGTTTGCTAACTTGACTACTCATACTTTATCCTCCCCAGGGTAAATCTTTCATCAATTTTTCTTACTTCACAAACTTGCGTGTCCCCCACTTACTAATATCCGGTTACTACCAACCATAGCCCTTTGATCAGTTGTTTACTTTTACAAAATCATCCGTTATGTTACCGTTTACAGTAAATCTCTTTTTTTCGCAGAGGGACAAAGCCCTCTGCGAAAATAGGTTTATCTTATATGGATTGCAGCTATATCAAACAGTAGCTTTTTGATTAGCTTGACTGAATTCTACCCAAGAGGATCCGTTATCTGCCGAACGAACACAATTTTCGATCCATACAACGCCATCTAAACCAGCATTAATATCAGGATATACAAGATTATTTAATGTCTTTTCATCACCACGATTTTTAGCATCGATGGCTATCGCAAATTTTAGATAGATATTTGCCCAGGATTCAGACAATCCTTCCTGATGCAGTGCACCTAAGCGCTCATCAGCATTGCAGCTTTCATCTAAATAAGGCATAGCACGAATCAACGTTTGGACAGGCTCACCTTGAACCTCATACTTTAATTCACCTGGCTTGCTATCCCACCATTCCAAACTTGCTTTAGAGCCAACAATACGAATTCTATGGCCATCCATACATCCTGCATTAATAGAGGATGTCCAAAGTCTTCCCACAGCTCCATTTTCATAGCGCATCATGACGAAAGCATTATCTTCTAGTGGAGCACGAGATGGGATGAAGCTCTGACGGTCACATAATAATTCTTTAATTTTCATCTTTGGCATAATTAATTGAGACATATAATACGTGTGAGTAGAAAGATCTCCTAACACAAAGCTAGGTCCAGCAACCTTTGGATCCACACGCCATTTTTGTGCATCACTCGCTTTTTCGGCACTGTCTGTTGCATTGAAACCATGTGTATACTGTAAATCTACTACACGAATATCTCCAAGTTTTCCTTGCTCAATCATGGCACGCATTTGCAGAAGCATTTGGTTACCAGAGAAGCCGTATGTTACACCTACAATCTTCCCTTGTTTTTCGGCAAGCTCCTTTATCTCTAGTACTTCTTCAGAAGTGAAAAATAGCGGCTTTTCACAAATAACATGTAGTCCTGCTTCTAAAGCTGCCTTCGTAATGGCATAATGTGTACCATTTGGAGTCGCAATAGATACAACCTCGATACCGTCTTCCCTCTTTGCTTCTTCTGCAATCATAGTTTGATAGTCTGGATAACAACGGCTTTCTTCAACTCCTAGATTCACACCAAAATCTTTTCCTCTTTCAGGATCTATATCAAATGCACTAGCTACTAATTGAAATGCAGTGTTATCTCTTAATGCCCCAGTACGATGTTTATAACCAACATTACTTAGTCTCCCACCGCCAATCATTGCCCAACGTAATGGTCTTGCAATTTTCTTTTCCCCATTTAACATTTTAAAGTCCTCCCTTTTAAATTAACTAATTAATAGATACAGATATAAGACAACAAACTCCGATTTTTCTTCCATTTGTTATTCTAATATTCTTGTTAATCTTCGTTTAAAACAAAACTGAATATTCTGTAAATTATATTTACAAATGTAATCTTGGGACATATGATAAAATACATTTTTAAACTATGAATATCCTTTTTTTACAATAAAGAGATCATTTACTATCTTCTTTTGAAAAAAGCATTAAATTCCTTTTTGTAAGCGTTGACAGCTACCTATTAAGCTAATCGGATGTTTATCGTTTACAGTTATGATTATAGGACATATCATAGATAAAGTATTTGTATTATAAAGACTTGTTTTTGTATTTTAAGGACATCTTTTTTATCAGATTTAAAAAGGGAGTAGATCATTTTCAGATCTACTCCCTTTTTTTAAGCAATATTTCTTATATGAATAATCCTTCTTTAATAGATTTCAATGTTACTTCATTTGACCATTCAGGACGGTCTGGATAATGAAACACAGCATTTGTGACAATTCCATCAAATTTGATTTCTCTTAGTTTCCTGTATAATGTATCGAAATCTACTTCCCCATCTCCAGGATTCATATGCTGGTGGATGGTTACATTTGCATCTGGAGGATTAATAATATAGCGTAATCCAAATGCGGCTTTATGATTCCATGTATCGGCAATAAGTACATGAGCAAGCAAATCCCCTGCTTCATCGATGTGCTTCGCTACATCTCCAATGCCATTATCATAGTAGAAAGCATGGGGTACCGAATAAACTAACTTAATCCAATCCTTTTCTAATGCACGAATCATGCGGACAGCTTCTATATTTAATTCAATGAAATCATTTGGATGGGATTGTAGATTTAGTTTAATCCCTTCATTTTCAAAAATTGGCATAAGCTCTTCCATGGAACGGACAAAAGCAGCTTCACTTTCTACCGGACGGCTTTTGTCACCGCTGAATTCACTATTCATTAAATCCACGCCTAATTCAGAGGTAATTTCTATGCAACGCTTCCAGTTTCTCACTGCAGCTTGGCGTTCTGCTTCATTTGGCGAAGACCATTGCTGTACTGGAAGAACAGACGAGATTTTTACACCTGCGTCAGAACAATATCTTTTTAAATCCTTGATAAGCTGCTTGTCTACCTTTGGATACTCGTAAAACCAAATAAAATCTTTCCGTGGTGACAATTCCACCCACTCATAGCCTAATCTAGCTACGGTATCAATTGTATCTTTTAAATTAGTATTGTCACGATAATGGGACGGATCATATGCTAAACGCAATTAAATTTTCCCCTTTCTTTATTAAAAATTGGCTAGTAACAAATTATAAACCAATTATTTATGATTATAGGACATACCATAGATAAAGTATTTACACTATGAAGACTTGTTTTTGTATTTTAAAGACAAGCACTTCTCAGTAGCATACCATTACCTATTTCGACCTTATGAAAATGAACGACAATCAAAAACCTATACTCTTTAAATAATCAACACTTTGTTTTACATCACGTAAACTTGTATCTGAGTTTCTAGGATCACGCTCTTGCTCAAGCGTGATATAGCCATGATAATTGATTTCCTTCAATAATTTATGAATGGAATCATAATCAATTACACCTTGTCCAATTGGACACATGACGCCTTTAGCACAGGCATCGAAAAAGCAGATACGTTCCCCCATTACTTCGTTATAGACATCAATATCAATATCTTTAAAATGAATATAATCTAACCTGTCAGCACATTCTCGAAGCCACTCAACAGGGTCCATTTTTGCATAATAAAGATGGCCTGTATCAAGGCAAAGTCCAGCCGTTTCATATGGGATATCTTCCAAAAGTTTGTTGATTTCATCTTCATACTCGATGTATCCTCCTGCATGTGGATGAATAACGGCACGTACCCCGTAGCTTTTTGCCCGTTCAGAAATTAATCGAATATGCTCCATCATTTGCTTCCAATCCTCATCAGATAACCTAACTGCTTTATCTGGATGACCTGCATAATAATCACGTTCATCATGTCCCCAATCCATGACGGTTAGATACGGTGTTGGGAATTTCTGACCCGCTTCCTTCGGTGTTGCTGGTAGCTTTGTAATCAAGGAACAAATATCATCCACTTGTTTTAGTACATTTTCTATATTAGACGCTGATAGCAAATCGTTAAAAATGGTTCCAGCAATAATTGTCAAATTGTTTTTAGCAAGCTCAGCCTGCACTTGTTCAATATCCAGCGGTATGTAACCATAAGGCCCTAACTCAATTCCTTTATAACCGGCCTGTGATGCTTCACTTAACACTCTTTCCCAAGGTGGGAGGTAAGGGTTTTTTGGATCGTCTACTCCCCAACAACAAGGTGCTCCTGAAATTTTAATCGCCATCTAAAACAGCTCCTTTTCTAGCAAATTACTAACCATTTATTCTATACAGGAAAAGGATGTCCCATTTTTCGAGACATCCCTATCTAATATTGTTTTTTTGAACCTTCGTTATGTTAAATAAAAATTAAACTAATTGTGTTTGCTGCATTAAAGAATCAATATATTTTCTTGCCTTTAAAGCATACTCAAAAGGATTAGCCTTTGCAGGGTCCTGCTCTGCCTCCACAACAATCCAGCCCTCATATCCGCTTTCAATGACAGCTTTCATAATTGGGTCAAAATCAATCATACCGTCACCAGGCACAGTAAAGACACCTTTTTTAACACCTACAAGGAAACTATCCTGATTGTCCTTAACTTCTTTAGCCAAGGATTCACGGATATCCTTAAAATGAATGTGTTTAATACGTGATTGATACTTTTGATAGATTTCAATTGGATTTTCACCAGAGAATACAAGGTGGCCAGTATCAAATAATAGCGATACTTTTTCAGGTGAAGTACTTTCCATTAAACGGTCAATTTCAGCAGTTGTTTGCACACCAGTACCCATATGGTGATGGTATACAATTGCCATTCCCTTCTCACCAGCTAACTCCCCAAGAGCTTCTAATCCTTGGGTTAATAAATCCCACTCAGAGTCAGTAAACACTGGCTTTTCTTTAAAAACAGGTGTATCCATCTGTCCTTGGACACTGTGCCCTTGCTCAGAAACAACAATCACCTTTGCTCCCATTGCATGCAAGAAATCACGATGTTCAATGAATGCCTGCTTTGTTTCTTCAAATGGCTTTGTTGTTAAAAATGAGCTAAACCATGCACTTGCTACTTGAAGACCTCTAATCTCTAAATAGTTCTTTAATGTTTCAGGGTCACGAGGATACTTATTCCCAATCTCTGTTCCTGTATAGCCGGCTAACGCCATTTCGCTGATACACTGTTCAAAGCTATTTTCACTGCCTAACTCAGGCATATCATCATTAGTCCAAGCGATCGGCGCACAACCAAACGTAATTTTTGTTTCTGCTGACATTGTTTATTTCCTCCCGAAAATCGAATGATATAACTAAATGAAACTGCAAAACGTAACTATCAAATATATGTTTTACTTTTATTCCACTTCAACTAATTGATTGGTTTCAACAGATTTTTGACATGCAATTGCTACTTTTGTACTTTGCAGACCATCAATTGCACCAACTTCTGGCTGACGTTTTTCTTTAATACATGAAATAAATTCTCTCATTTCATTTACAAACGCATCCTTAAAACGTTCAGGGAAGTTCTGTGAAGTCGGTCTCACTACACCATTTTCATCAAAAATAGTCACTAGATTTTTCTCCGGAGCAGCTGCAACACGGAGCATTCCTTTTGTTCCGATTAATTCCGTTTCCACATGATAGCCATGCGCTGCATTTCTGCCAGCAACCAAAATGGCCATTGTTTTATCTTCCAGCTGCATCATTGCTGCGCCAGTTTCTAATTCATTTAAATCATCTAACTCAGGATAAGCAGCATTTTTCCCCATTGCCCACACACGGTTGACTTCTTTTTTCGAAAACCATCTAACTAAATCAATATCATGAATAGACATATCAGAGAATAAACCGCCGCTGTTGCTGGACTGAGCAAATTTTACGAAGCCTTCCATTCCTGAACTTGGGTCAATCCCGTAACAGCGAATGACTGTCAATTCACCCAATGCTCCTTCGTCCACCATCTTTTTAGCATATTGATAGGACTCATCATATCTTCTCATAAACCCAAGCTGGAAAACCTGATCAGGATGAGCATGAATGACTCCCATTGTTTTTTCAATATCTTCAATGTCTAATCCAATTGGTTTCTCACTGAATACATGCAGCCCTTTTTCCATTGCTAAGCGAATCTGCTCGGGATGGTAGCCTGATGGTGAAACGATGCATACAGCATCAACATTAGGACTTTCCACCATTTCCTCATATGAGGTATATGTCTCTGTTACACCAAGTTCACGTTTAGCATACTCCAGTTCATCTTCAACAAAGCTGCAGGCTGCTACAAGTTTAGCCCCTGGAACATTTTCAGCTAAATTTATGGCATGTGTTCTTCCTAATCTCCCCAACCCAACGATACCTACTCTAATATCACTCATCCTAATCCTCCTTCGTCACTGCACCACAAAAATCACCATAAAGTTGTTAAAAGATTATAAAAAATGAGTCTACAAGTAAACAAATTTCTATAAATCCTGTTAACTTTTGGATATATTTTGATGAATTTCTATTAAAATCATAATATTAAAAGCGCTTTCAGTCAATCGCTTTTTCTATATTTAATAATAATAAAAGAGAGCAGTTCATTCAGTATGAACTGCTCCCTTTTATTAATTATTTATAATACTTTTCCAATACTTCCAACGTTGTTTCTTTAGCCTTTTTAATCACTTCTTCAGGATCCATTTGATAATATTCTGGTCTGAATAATTCAACAGATGCCGCAAAATCATAATTTAATTCTTTCAATCTCTTTAAATGTGCTTCTAAATCTATCACACCATGACCTGGCCATACTCGATTTGTGTCATGCATTTGACCAACAGGGTACCCATCTACGTCATTGATATGGAAAATAAAGATTTTTTCAGCTGCATCATCTGTCACATCTTCAAATCTTGATCCCATTCCAGTGAATTGGAACGTATCATACACAAGACCCACATTATCTCTATTCACTTGCTTAACAATATCGAAGGCTTGCGCAAATGTATTAACTGTATTTTGTGGAATTCCAATAAATTCAATAGCAATTTTTACTCCGTAAGGCTCTGCTAAGTCGGATAGTTGTGTTAAAACCTGAACACAGCTTGCATTTACCTCTTCTGTTAATGTTTTTCCTTTTTCCGTTACATCAATATTAGAAGGCACAACGCAGATATATTCGCAATTTATTTTTTTACAAATCTCTAAGTATTCTTTGAACTCTTCAATCACCTTCTCCTCGTCTTCTTTAGTACGGTTATTAAAGAAGCATAAAGCGTTTAAAGAAAGAGGTTTAATATGATGGGTATCAAAGTACTCTTTTAAATCATCAAGAGTATTTTCCTTTAAATAGTCGATTAATTGATCTATCTTACGAATTTCAATATAATCGTAGCCATATTTTTCACAAAGATCTAGATTTTGTTGAAGGGATGCACTTTCCCATGTTGTTCCTTCGTTAAATGACAGTTTCATGATTTGTTCCTCCTAAGCTGAACTAGCTGAAAATATGAATCAAATTCGCCCGTCGAATTTGCGCCCGGATTTTTCTCGAGCTCGCTCGAGAAATTACATAAAAAAATCCGAGGCATCCGCCGGAGGCTTAACTTCATTCAGCCGTGGTCTAAATCCCCACATTCATCCCATACTTATAAAAGTGGGGGACTTCTGCTGAATGAAGTTAAATATTTAATCCTTCTTTAATAGACTTTAAGGTTACTTCATTTGACCATTCAGGGCGGTCAGGATAATGGAATACAGCATTTGTAACAATACCGTCAAAATTCGTTTCTCTTAATTTACGATATAAAGTATCGAAATCTACTTCCCCATCTCCAGGGTTCATGTGCTGGTGGATGGTTACATTTGCATCAGGAGGGTTAATAATATAGCGTAATCCAAATGCTGCTTTATGATTCCATGTGTCGGCAATAAGTACATGAGCAAGCAAATCCCCTGCTTCATCGATGTGCTTCGCTACATCACCAATGCCATTGTCATAGTAGAATGCATGCGGTACAGAATAAACTAACTTAATCCAGTCCTTATCTAATGCACGAATCATGCGAACTGCTTCTATATTTAACTCAATAAAATCATTTGGATGTGATTGTAAATTAAGTTTAATCCCTTCATTTTCAAAAATCGGGATAAGCTCGTCCATTGATCTAAGAAATGCTGCTTCACTTTCCACCGGACGGCTCTTGTCACCACTGAATTCACTGTTCATCAAATCGACTTCTAATTCAGAAGTGATTTCGATGCAGCGTTTCCAGTTTCTCACGGCAGTCTGACGTTCATCTTCGTTTGGTGATGACCATTGCTGCACCGGAAGAATGGAAGAGATTTTAACCCCGGCATCACGGCAATATCTTTTTAAATCCTTTATCAACTGCTTATCTACCTTTGGATATTCATAAAACCAAATAAAGTCTTTTCTTGGAGAAAACTCAACCCATTCATACCCTAATCTGGCAACTGTATCGATTGTATCTTTTAAATTCGTATTGTCACGATAATGTGACGGATCATATGCTAAACGCAATTTTATTTACCCCTTTCTTACATGCGACTGTCCCATTAGGCTTTTGCCATTGGGACAGCCTCGCTTCTACTTTATAAACCTAAACTGTTTCAAGAACAGCCTTTTCACTATAGAATGCTGGTCTTTCTTCAAGTGTAATCGCTTCTTTTTGACCTGTTTGCTGTGCTTTAACACATGCATCTGCTGTTACTGCTGCAATATATCCATCCCATGATGTTGGCCCTTGTGGCGCACCCTTTTTAATGATTGCATCCATGAAGTCCTGAATTTCAATATCATAAGCATCCATGAAACGGTATTTCCAGTCCATTAAAATACCTGAGCTTAGCTTCGCATCCTTACGTGTAACAACACTTGGGAACTCTGGTAAATAAGCAACACCATCTTCACCAATAACCTCACATTGAATATCATAACCATATTTACAATTCACAAATACTTCAACATTCATCACAATTCCGCTGTTTGTTTCTATTGTAAATAATTGTGGATCTTGAAGTTTGCCATGAGAATATTTCGTTTTTCTTGGGAAAACTACTTGAACTGATTTATAATCATCATTTACCAACCAGTGAAGAACGTCGATTTCATGGATCAATGTATCAACAACAGCCATTTCAGTTACATATGCTTCACCCACTTCAGGGTTACGATGTACAGCACGAACCATTAGCGGCTGACCAATTTCACCTTTATCAATTGCTTGTTTTAATGCAACATAGCCTGTGTCATAACGACGCATAAATCCGACTTGAACTAGCTTTTTGCCTTGCTTCATTTCAGCTTGAACAATTCGCATACAACCTTCTGCAGTAGTAGCAAGCGGCTTTTCGCAGAATACATATTTTCCAGCTTCAACAGCTGCTACAACCGTTGCTTCATGTGCTGGGCCCCAGCTTGTTACTAGTACAACATCAACATTCTCATCTGCAATCAATGCTTTATCGTCTTGATATACAACTGCATCTAATCCATATTGCTCAACCGTTTGTTTAGCTGACTCTTGATTAACGTCCGTTACAGCAACAATTTTTCCACCAGATAATTTATTTGTAATTCTATTAATATGCTCTCTTCCAATTGCACCTGTTCCAACTACACCAAATCCTAAAGTCATGATATTTTCCTCCTGTTAGAAAAAATCTAATCTATTATTCAAGTTCCGGACTATTCTAGTGATATGCTGACACTATAAAAATAGTTCAGTGGACTTAAACGCTTACAATATTTTAAATATTTAAATATTTAAATATTTAAAGATTACTGATTAACTGCTTTTTTCGTCTCCGATTTCTTGTGATCTCGGAAATATGCTTCTAGCTGCTCAAGTGTCTTACCTTTTGTTTCCGGTAAGAACTTATTCACGAATGTAATAGCCGCAATTCCTAACACGGCAAAAATGAAGAACGTAGAAGATAATCCTACTGCGCTCAATAAAATTGGGAATGATAATCCAACTAGGAAGTTGACAATCCATAAACAGAATACTGTTACACCCATTCCAAGTCCGCGTAATTTAAGCGGGAAGATTTCTGAAAGCATTAACCAGGTTACCGGTGAGATTGCTCCTTGTTGGAATGCCAGGAAAGTAACTGTCATAGCTAGTACAGCAAACGGTAACGCTGTTGAACCATCTAGTACTAATGAGAATACTCCAATTAAAGTTAGTGCAGTTGTAGTTCCTGCTAGTCCAACAATAAGCATTGGGCGGCGACCAACTTTACCTAAAAGCCAAATACCCACGAATGTAGCCAAAACTGAGATAACACCATTAGCAATGTTACCAACAAGCGCTGCATCTGTTGAGAAGCCAGATTGTTGAAGAATTTGTGTACCGTAGTACATAATGGAGTTAACACCTGTAATTTGTTGTACAACAGCGATTCCGATTCCAATCATGACAATACGACGTACCCAAGGTACATTTAAATCACTAAAAGTAGCTTGTTTAATCCCTGTTTCTTGCTTAATATTATCTTCAATTTCCTTTAATTCTGCTTCAGCACGGCTTGCTTCACGTATTTCCTGAAGGACACGAAGTGCATCCCCTAGTTTTCCTTTTGATGCCAGCCAACGCGGGCTCTCTGGTACAGTCAGCATTCCAAACCATAAGATAATGGCCGGCAGTGATGCAATGACTAACATGTAGCGCCAAACATGTGCCGCTTCTTCTCCAAAGGCAGTACCAAGGATTGCATTAAACACAAATGCTAGTAATTGGCCCGTAACAATCATTAATTCGTTCTGGGTAACCATCCTTCCGCGTTTTTCAGCAGGGGACATTTCTGCTAAGAAGGCTGGTACCATTACAGATGCGGCACCGACAGCAAGTCCTAATAAGAAACGAAAAACAATCATCACACCTGCAGATGGTGCAACTGTACATCCAATTGCTGCTAAGAAGAAGAGAAAGGCAAGATTAAGAATCATTTTACGTCGGCCGAAGCGGTCAGCTAACCGTCCGCCAAATACAGCTCCAAATGCCGCACCGAAAAGCAGTGAACTTGTTACAAGTCCTTCCGTGACCGGAGTTAAGTTAAGCTCATCCGGTCTTGCCATATATGGCAGCGCTCCGTTAATAACACCTGTGTCATATCCGAAGAGAAGCCCTCCGAATGTCGAAATGATGGTAATCTTTTTTAAAGCTTTCTTGTGATCATGCTTTTTTTCAATTGCTTGACTACTCATGCTTTACCCTCCCCAGGGCCATATTTTATTTTTTATTAACTTCCGACTAATGCATTTTTATCTAATACTAATAGTTCTTCATTAATATATTTACGGGCTTTTAAAGCATATTCTAATGGGTGTGCAACTGACGGGTCCTGCTCAGCCTCAATAACAATCCATCCTGAATAGTTAACATCAAGTAATTTCTGATAAACCTCTGTAAAATCGATACATCCATCACCAGGAACGGTGAACATTCCAGCTAAGAATGACTGTAGGAATGATTTTCCGTCCATTTCGCATTGCTCTCTTACATCTTTGCGAACGTCCTTGAAATGAACGTGTTTGATGCGCTCAATATGTTTATGTAGTAATGACATATAATCACCATCAGAAACGAAAATATGACCTGTATCATATAGCAAATGAACATGATTTGGATCCGTATTGTCCATAAGGCGATCTATCTCTTCTAAGGTTTGTACACCTGTACCCATATGGTGATGGAAAACAAGCTTCAAACCATATTGCTCAGCGACTTTTCCAAGTTCATTAAGTCCCTGGCATAGGTTGTTCCATTCTTCATCAGTGAAGAAAGGCTTCTCAGTAAAGACATTTTTGCCTGTTCCTTGGATACTGTAGGTTTGTTCTGATACAACCGCTACGGCTGCGTTAACTGCCTGTAGGTATTCGCAGTGCCTATGGAACGCCTTAGATGCTTCCTCTACACCATCACGAATAATAAAACTACTAAACCATTGACCTGCTATTCTTAAATTACGAAGTTGAAGTTCTTTGTTTAATATTTTTGGTTCTGGGAAGAAACCACCTACTTCTGTTCCTTCAAATCCGGCAACGACAATATCACTTAGTAAATGTGATAAAGTGTTCTCAGCTCCTATTTCCGGAATATCATCATTACGCCAGCCAATCGGAGCAATTCCCCATGAAATTTGTTGATTCCCCATAGCAAAACCCTCTTTCCTACTATTGCTTTGCATAACATTTGGTTAAATATTGAGCAGTTAGTGAATTAATTGATAAAATAGAAAATTCACGAAAGTATACTTCACTGAAAAACTTGAGTAAATCCTACTCAAAACTATTAATATTTATATATTATTTCCTCCCTTTAACATTTTTAACTTCAATTTCATCATGCATTAATTATTATGTTTTGGTTAACTCTTGATAACCTATGAGTTAATGATAATAGTAAAAGCGCTTTCAGTCAAGAGGGCACGACTTTTAGGAGAGAAACTATAGTTTCTCTCCTTTTGGCATTAAATTGAGCTTATTATTGGTTAAGAGTATGTAAGAAAGCCCGTTAAATCAACGTTTTTGGGCATTTTCATTTTATCTATAAACGAATTCCACAAATTAGATCATAATCTATCAGTTATATCATTTTGATTTATTGCTAATTATTATTCATTTTAATATACTAAATTTATAATATCATTAAAGAAAAATGCTGCTTTATTTAAAAAAATTGCTATGTTTTTGCATGATGTTGCTTCCTTTATAGTTTTTTTAATAAAATTGCTATTATTATATACCATTTCAACCCTTTGAAAGGAGAAAACATGGAGGAATTAGGGGTTTTAAAAGGTTCAAGGTCATTTTTCCACACATCAAGTTGTTTTGCTAAAAAAGCCCTTTTCTATCTTTATAATGCTGGCAGCTATGTATGCTCGGAACTTTATCAAACGAAAAGGGACCGCTTTGAACAATTCTTATTTTTGTATATTAAAAAGGGAAAAATGGAGATTCATTACAAAGATCATAAATATATTGCTAATGAAAATACCTTTGTTTTCCTCGATTGCTATCATCCCCATCTATACAAGACAGTAGAGGAATCGGAATTTGAATGGATTCATTTCGATGGTAATTCCAGCAGAGCCTATTTTGATTATCTTTTTCAAAAACATGGCTGTGTTTTCTCACTGGAAAACTCCAGTGATATTACTGACTTTATGAATAGAATCTTAAGTATGATGGAAACCGATAAAGTTGACGAACACGGAATCTCTATTCTAATTCATAGAATTCTTTACGAACTGGAAAGGATCTCAAACAAGGCAGATCATACGCTTGAAGAAACGATTAAGACTGCAGTTTCCTTTATCGAAAGTAATTATAATAAAGACATTACTTTAAATGATATTGCTGACCATGTTAAGATAAGTCCTTATCATTTTTCAAGGTTATTTAAAAAACAAACAAATTACACCCCGCATCAATATTTAATTGATTTTCGAATTAACAACGCTAAAAAACTTTTATTTAGTACCAATCACTCGATAAATGAAATCGCATTCAAATGTGGCTTTAACAGCGTGACACACTTTGTTACTACCTTTAAGAATCATACAAATTATTCTCCTAAAAAATACAGAGAGTTTCTATTAAAGATATAATAAAAAACCAATTCTCAAATAAAAATTTGAGAATTGGTTTTCTATATCCCATAGCTTCTTTTCTATAATTAAGTTTCATTCAATTTGTTAATCATACGCTCTTCTACTAACTGTAAAATCTCTCCATTTGGTCCTTTAAAACGAATCGTTTTTCGACCTATGCCTTGTTTTGGTTTGCTTGTTAAGAAAGTTATCCCTTCATGCTCAAAACGGCTGATGACTTGATCCAAATCATCCACAACAAATGCCAAATGATTGACCAGTCCATATTCTGAATAGGTAACAGTGGACTGTAAATCACGAATCAGTTCAATTTCGAATCCTGGCAGACCTTCATGTGTTAGAAAAACTAACTCTTTTTGCCCGTTATTTACCCTCACACGAATCTGGAATCCTAAAAGGTTTTCATAAAATCGAATAGACCCATCCATATCAGTTGCCATAATCCCAACGTGTTCTACTCTTTTGATCATTTACTTCCCTCCTTAATAAAATGAAAACAAACGAAAAGTGATGAAAAACAAAGGATAGTAGAGAATTAGTCTAATGATGTACGTTTTCACAGTCATTGTTTCCGTTTTCAAACACTTTGCCAAAAGTTAACCAATATTAGATAATAAGTTCATCAAATAGAAAAAGGAGATGACTTAAATGAAGAAATTAACAACATTAATGAAAACCATTAAAGCTGATTATGAAAAATCAATGAATAACTATGGAGCTGCTTTAATCACTATTTACGAAACACACTAAAAGGGAGGTCACTAAAATGAGAAAACTAACAAAATTAATAGCGGCTTTTATTGCTGATTATAAAGAATCAATGGATAACTACGGAAATGCTCGTCTCACTGTTCATGAAGGATTGATTTACAGTAAGAATGATGATTTATTGAAAAACTATATTGAATATCAGCATGGATCACCAGCCAATTCTCATAGATAAAAGAGAATTGGCTGTTTTTTTATATACTTTCATGTTTACGAAAATCATTTTCCAAAGCTTCTTTATCAAATGCCTTTGAGCGACCTGCATTTCTGCTCCAAATAATGGTTAGCAAGGTTGCTATCAGTCCTAATACGCCTACGAAATAAAATCCTGCTTTAATTCCCATAAGTGAATTGAAAAGCCCTGCAAAAAAAGGCCCACCAAAAATACCAATGGCATATAAAGCCTGATATGCCCCCATCGCAGTGGCTCTTTTTTCCTGAGCGATTTTATCAATGGACATTCCCAGCAAAAGAGGGAAAATTAAGCCCAATGAAAATCCGCTAATCGCCTGTACAATTAAGAATAATCCTTTTGTTTGTACAAAGGGTAAGACTAGAGTGATGACAGCAGCCATGAAAAAGGCCCATTTCAATGACCTCCATTCCCCTAGATGCGGAACAAGCACCCGCCCCATAAAAAGGGTTGCAATCGCATGTGGAATCATAAAGGCAAAGACGATAAATGTAAGCTCGCTGGCTTTAAACCCAATTTGCAGCGCATAGTTGGATGTAAAGCCGAACATCGTCGAAAAAATGATGCTATGGGCAATAATCGATAATATCGCTACTTTTAACAAAGAAGGCTCCTTCATAACAGACACAAGCTCTTTTACCTTCATAGGCTCTCTAGTAATCTTTTCTTTTGGCTCATATACAAAAATAGAAAGAACAACACCTAAAATGCTAAATGATACACCTATCCAAAACGGTGCCTTCCATCCCCATGTATCAACAATATAACCGCTAAATGCCATGCCTAGGAATTGCGCCAGTACAACAATAAATGAGATACTTCCCATCGCCCGATGGACTTCATTAGGGGCAAAATAGCCCGGGTATAGGACTGTAAAGGCTACCCAAGATGCTGCAGAAACACCAGCAAGAGCACGGGCGGCCAGAATCAACCCTAAACTATCTGTGAATAAAAAGATTAAACAGCTGGTCATGCTCGCTATCATGCCCAATATAATAAACGGTTTTCTAAGTTTCAAAAGGTCTGAGAAAATCCCGATTGGCAAGCGGCAAAGAAGCTGTGTAATACCGTAGCTGCTCAAGACAATTCCGATAAAGCTATATTGTGCCCCTATTGACTCCATATAGGGTGATAATATCGGGACATACATAAACTGTGGAAACCACAGCAGGAATGAAACAACGATAAATAAATATTTGCTCCTAGAAGAACTTAAATCCCCCATCAAACCACTTCCATTTTCAGCTTTTTGAAAAAAACTAGGCAGGAATTGCCTAGCTGTTCACATTATGGAATATCAAAATATATTGTATTACAATTTTATTAAGTTAACTTTATATAAATCTGGGCACTCGTCATACTTAATTTCTACACGTTTTCCTGTTTCTCTTGCTACAGTTCCGGCTGTGGTCGTAACAGATGCAACATATCCATCCCAAGCAGTTGGTCCATTTAATTCATCTACTTTTACTGAATCAACCCAAAGTTGAAGTTCCCGCTCATATGCCCCTTCAAACCGTTGTTCCCAATCCATTGGAATGCCTGTAAAATCATTTCCTGCACTACGAATGCTTGAGTATGAAGGATTTGATAATGAGACTGCTCCATTCTCACAGACCACTTCACATTTTATGTCATATCCATATTTGCAATTCACAAAAATCTCAACATCAATATGTATACCCGATTCAGTTTCTAAAATTAAAATTTGCGGGTCATGCAGTTTATCATGAGTGTTCGACGTTTGTTTTGGCATTATGACTTGAACTGCCACATAGTCTTCATTCAGTAACCATCTTAATACATCGATTTCATGAACGGCAGTATTTACGATTGCCATCGGAGTGTCATAGTTTTCACCTGACGAAACATTACGGTGGGCACAGTGAAGCATCAGTACTTCTCCAAGTTTTCCGCTGTCTACCATTTCCTTTAGTTCTAGATAGCCTCTATCATATCTTCTCATAAACCCAACTTGAACTAATTTTTTACCCAACTCTACTTCTGCATTCATAATTCTTTTGCAGCCCTCCGCTTCAACAGCAAGCGGCTTTTCACAGAATACATATTTATTATTCTTAATAGCTTCAAGTACATATCCTTCATGCGTTGGATCCCAAGATGTTACGACAACTGCGTCAACTTCAGGTAATCTAATTAATTCTTCACCTGTTTCGACAAACGTTGCCCCTACCTCCTGAGCTATTTGAACAGCCCTCTCGGCGTTTATATCTGTGACGGCTACTACCTTTGCACCTTTCACTTTATTAGTAAACCGACGAATATGGTCTTGCCCGATCGCCCCTGTGCCAATAACCCCAATTTTCAATTCCACTGTAATACCCTCCTTTAATCATGAAATTCATATAATTAAGGAAAGGGAATGACTATTACAGCCACCCCCTCATTTTTTAATTATGCTTTATTGCTAGATTTAAATTCTCTAATTTTAGCCTTTACCGTCTCTTTAACTGCTTCTTTCCCTGGTGTAAGGATCGCACGTGCATCATATACTTCACTGTCATTTGCTAAAATTTCACGTACGGCTTTTGTCCATGCCTGTAAACATTCTGTATTCACATTAATTTTTGCATGACCAAGCTCAATCGATTTCTGAATTTGATATTCAGGTATACCTGATCCACCATGCAATACAAGTGGAATATTTGTTAACTCAGATATTTCCTTCATTTCTGAGAAACCAAGCTTCGGTTCACCTTGATATGGTCCGTGAACAGAGCCAAGTGCAGCTGCTAATGCATCAATACCAGTTTCTTTTACAATACGGGAACATTCTTCAGGATCTGCATATTGGATCCCGCCGATTAGACCATCTTCATTTCCGCCAACCGTTCCAACCTCTGCTTCAACTGATACACCCTGTGGGCGGGCATAGTCTACAACTTGCTTTGTCATAAGAATATTTTCATCAATTGGATGGTGTGAGCCGTCTATCATAACCGAAGTATATCCTGCATCTATTGCCTCTTTACAGCGTGCAACACTCATACCGTGGTCTAAGTGCAATGCTACAGGCACCGTAATGTTCTTTTCTTCTACTATTCTATTAACCATCGCAGCGATCGTTTTAAATCCGCCTAAATAATCTACAAGTCGATCAGAAGATGAAACAATGACAGGAGAGTTCTCCTCTTGAGCTGCTTCTAAAATAGCCTCTGCCCATTGAAAGCTGTTAATATTGAAAGCTCCAATTGCGTATTTGCCTTCTTTTGCTTTTTCAAGCATTTGTTTCATAGAAACTAACTTTGATGAAATTAATGTTGACACTTATCCCTCACCTCTCTTATTCCTTAAAAGTTATCTCAAAAATAATTTTAATTTTCAATAAATATTTTTTTTTAAATAGCGAGGGCTTGTAAAACCCTCGCCGCAAATTAGAAGCTTTTATTAATATTGTCTAGCTGTTTCTAATTTTTGTTTTCTTGCTTCGCTTGCCTTCTGAATGCTTTCTTTATTAGATACTTCTGCTACTCCGACATTCCACCAGCTTTCATAGCCTTCAGTCATTGTTTTCGGAAGAACTTTAATGTCAATTAAAGTAGATACTTCCTGCTTTTTCGCATCCTCTAAAGCTGCCTCCAATTGTTCAATCGTATTGACACGATATGTTTTAGCGCCATATCCTTCAGCTACTTTTGCATAATCAATATTTAAGATTTTATTATCATGCGTTCTGAATTCTGTGAAATAAGAACCACTGCCGTTTTCCATTTGTAGATTATTAATACAGCCAAACCCAGAGTTATCGAAAAGGACAACATTTACTTTGTGACCATATTGAATAGCTGTAATGAATTCAGAATGCATCAACAAGAAGCTACCATCACCAACAAGTGAATAAACTTCCTTATCTGGCTCAGCCAATTTAACGCCTAATGCACCAGATACTTCATAGCCCATGCAGGAATAACCGTATTCAACGTTATACGTATTTGTTACTGTTGGATTCCAGATACGCTGTACATCCCCTGGAAGCGAACCAGCTGAAGTAATAATCGTGCTGTCAGGTGAAATCGTTTCATTAACGGCCAGTAATGCTGTTGTTTGAGGCAATTCCGTATTTAATGCGTCTGCATATTCATTTAGAACTTCCTGTGTAAAATGGTTCTTAACTTCAGGATCAAAATTTTCACGAGTAAAAGTAATCTTGCTTAAGCGTTCACGCTCAGCATTCCACTCATCTTTTAAATCAGTGATTATTTGACCAAACTCCGTTTCATATCCCTCTAATAGCGGTGATAGCTGTTCTAGCGTTGTCTTAGCATCTGCTACAACCTGGAAGGCATCCAATTTGTATGCCTGAAAACGGCTTACGTTAATATTTAAAAACTTTGCTGTTTCAAAGTTAAATGCTGTTTTTGACGAAGTAGCGAAATCAGTATATCTTGTTCCGATACCGATGACTAAATCAGCTTGGCGTGCCGCCTTATTTGCTGCGAGCGTACCTGTTACACCCATTCCACCAAGGTTATTTTTGAATGTAGATTCCACTGTTGCTTTACCCGCTTGGGTTTCAACTAAAGGAATATTATGTTTTTCTGATAGAGCTACTAATATATCACGTGCCTCTGAATATTTAGCTCCCCCACCAACTAGAATGATTGGTTTCTTGCTTGCTCGAATTAGGTCTGCTGCACCTTTTAGCTCACGGTCTACCGGTGCTTTACGATCTAGATAGTGAACACGTTTTACAAAGAATTTTTCATCATAATCAAACGCTTCGCCTTCAACATCCTGTGCAATCGCAATGGTTGCAGGACCCGCTTTACCTGGATCTGTCATAACCTCGAATGCACGGATCAAGCTTGGCATTAGCTGCTCAGGGCGTGTAATACGGTCCCAATATCTTGAAACAGGCTTTAATGCATCATTTGTTGTTACAGCTAAGCTATATTCCTGTTCAACCTGCTGCAAAACAGGATCAGGCTGTCTTGAAGCAAAGGTATCACCTGGCAATAAAAGCATCGGAATATTGTTTGCTAGCGCAGTTGCTGCTGCAGTAACTAGGTTAGCTGATCCCGGACCGACAGATGTTGTTACCGCATAGATCTTTTGACGAAGCTTTTGCTTACCATAAGCCATTGCTGCTAATGCCATTCCCTGTTCATTTTTACCTTGAATGACTTTCAAATGACCCGCATCCTGTTCAAGTGCCTGGCCAATACCTAATACATTCCCGTGTCCGAATACATTGAATATCCCTTCTACAAAAGGAGTTTCTTTGCCATCAACATGTATATATTGTTGGTTTAAAAATTTGATTAATGCCTGTGCTGTTGTTAATCTAATTTTCCCCATGTTTTCTCACCTCGAGCAGATTTTCCGATTATGATCTTTCAGCAATAAGCTGTTCAATTTCTTCAACTGTCGGCATTGCTTCAGATGAGCTGTGCTTGCTTACAACGATTGCTGCAGATGCACTGCCGTATTTTAAAGCCGTTTCAATATCTTTACCAGAGATTAATGCGTATAAGAATGCTGAAGCGTATGAATCACCAGCACCGAATGTTTTTAATACCTTTGTTAAATACGCTTGACCTCTGAAGGTTTCGCCTGATTTTGTAAAAGCATATGAACCTTCAACACCATGTTTAATAACGACTAATTCCGGAGAATGCTTAAACAACTCAGCAATCGTTGCTTCGTTATTGCCTTCTTCCACATTTTCCATCACATCAAACTCATCGCGAGTACCAACAACTACATCAGACTGCTGTGCAACTAATGTATAGTAGACGGATGTTTCTTCTTTTGATGCCCATGTATAACCGCGGTAATCTAGTTCAAAGATAACCTTCACGTCATTTTTCTTCGCAAGCTGTACTGCTTTTAATACCGCTTCACGTGATGGACTTTTTGCAAGAGCTGTCCCAGAAACTAAAAGAATTTTTGACTTCTTAATGTAGTCTTCACTTACTTCAGATGGATCCAAATAAAGATCTGCTACATTATCGCGGTACATTAAAATACTGCACTCTTCTGGGCTTAAGATTTCTGTAAAAGCTAAGCCAGTCTTATGTCCTTCTTTATCTACGATCATATTTGTTGTATCAACACCAACACCAGCCATATACTGTTCAATGAAGCGTCCATGCTGATCATCGGCTAGCTTACCAATAAATCCTGCTTTTAAGCCTAATTTAGATGTTCCAATAGCAATATTTGCCGGTGAACCACCCACGTATTTCTTAAATGTCATCGTTTCTTCCATAGGACGGTTATATTCTACTGCGTTTAAATCTACACATGCGCGGCCAATCGCGATAATATCAAATTCTCTATCTGTACGAAATTCGACTTTCATATTCCGGACAACTCCTCTAATTTATTTACGGTCTAAAATCCATTCATGAGCTGGTTCGTTATGAAACTTCCAAATCTTTGTAGGTCCTGCCATTACATTTAAATAGTAGGAATCATAGCCATCTGGAACTGCAACAGGATGATATCCGGCAGGCACGACAACTACATCACCGTTCTCAACCGCCATTGTTTCATCTAATGTGCGATCATCTGTATATACACGTTGGAAGACAAATCCTTGACGCGGATTCATTTCATGATAATAGGTTTCTTCTAAAAACGATTCATGCGGTAGGTTATCTTGGTCATGTTTGTGTGGAGGGTAGCTTGACCAATTTCCACCATCTGTATAAACTTCAACAACTAGCAAACTATTAGCCGTTGGATCTGAATCCGTTAAAAAGTTGTGAACCATACGTTTGTTACTGTACTTCCCTCTATGTTCAACCTGTGTATCCTCTGCTTTAATCAGCTTTGTCGGAAGCTGCTTTTCTGATGGAGAGTAGCAAAGAACCACACGCGCTTGACTTACTGCAGTTACTTCAAATATTCGATCATTTGATACATACACACTGTCGGTCGGCTTCTTTTCAAAAACACTTTCTCTTGTGCCGATATTTTCAAATGTTTCTTCTTGGTCTGTTACATTGATTTTTCCTGTTAAGGCAACAATGCAGCATTCTATTTTGCCTAATTCCTCTTTATATGTAGCACCAGCAGCTAAATCAACTACTTTAAGGCCGACATATTCTAACGGTGAATTGGCAGATGTCACTTCATGGACAATCGTAACTCCAGCTGCAGATTCTGCTGTATTTGGTTTACGGAGTAATTTACTCACTATGTAATCTCCTCCTGTCATTATTGATAAATTATATCAAAATTCTATTATTCATAAATGAAAAGCATCTATACCTACTTTAGTCAGGTTATGACTTGCATTTTACAATAAATTATTCTACTATTTAGGCAAGTTGATATTCTTACAACCACTTATTTATGGCTATTATCCCTGCTGACTTTTGCAAGGATAATAGCCACTTTTTTATTGTTCTAGATTATTATTCAAAGCTAGGTGCTTTATAGTTTGCTGTAACAACCTTTTTGCGAGTATAGAATTCAACACTGTCTTTTCCGTTTGCAGGAAGTGTTCCGTAGAAAGATGACTTCCAGCCGGAGAATGGGAAGAATGCCATTGGAGCTGGAACTCCCAAGTTAACGCCTAACATACCTGCATCAATATTTTCACGGAAGTAACGGATTGATGAAGCATTTGATGTATAGATACATGCACCATTAGCGAATTCTGATTCGTTTGCTGTTTCAACTGCTTCTTTCAAGTTTTTCACACGAACGATTGATAATACTGGAGCGAAAATTTCATCCTTCCAAATTGTCATATCTGTTGTAACACCGTCAAAGATTGTTGGTCCAACAAAGTATCCTTCTTCAGGTGAAGCACTTTCACGTCCGTCACATACCAGCTTCGCACCCTCATCAATACCTTTTTGAATATAGCCAAGTGTACGTGTCTTGTTATCTTCTCTGATAACTGGCCCTAAGAATACACCTTCATCTAAGCCATTTCCAATTTTAACCTCTTTAGCTCTTTTTACTAATAAATCAAGGAATTCATCAGCAACTCCCTCTTCAACAGTAACAACAGAACAAGCCATGCAGCGTTCGCCTGCTGAACCAAATGCTGAAGCGATAACGTTTGTTGTGGCAAGATCTAAATCTGCATCATTAAGAACGATTGAGTGGTTCTTTGCCCCAGTCAATGCTTGTACACGTTTTAAGTTTTGGCTTCCGCGCTTGTATACGTATTCGCCGACAGGCTTAGAGCCAACAAATGAAATAGCCTTAACTTCCGGGTGATCAAGGATTCCGTTAACGACATCATGTGCACCGTTTACAATGTTGAATACACCGTTAGGAAGTCCTGCTTCAGTTAATAATTCTGCTAATTTTTCTGTTAAAAGCGGAGTTCTTTCAGATGGCTTTAACACAAATGTATTACCTACTGCAATCGCCATTGGGAACATCCAGCATGGTACCATCATCGGGAAGTTAAATGGTGTAATTCCGCCAACAACTCCGATTGGATAACGATAGTTTGTTGCTTCAACATCTGATGCAATGTTTGTTAGTGAATCACCCATCATAAGTGTAGGTGCACCTGCTGCAAATTCCACATTTTCAATACCACGTCCAACTTCGCCTAGCGCTTCTGTTGTATTTTTACCATTTTCGATTGTGATTAAGCGAGCTAATTCATTTTGATTCTTCTGTAGCAATTGTTGGAAATTAAATAAGATTCTTGCACGTTTTTGAACCGGAACGTTCCTCCACTTCTTAAACGCCTCTGCAGCAACCTCAACTGCATAATCAATATCTTCTTTTGTTGATAGAGGAACCTGGGCAATTACTTCACCTGTTGCAGGGTTGTATACATCTTCATATTTTGTTGTTTTACTTTCTACCCATTCACCGTTAATATAGTTTTTAATTTTTCTAACTTCTGCCATGTGTTTTCTTCCTCCTTAGGTTTGAACCTTACCATATTCTGTATTTAGTAGATATAATTCTAATAAAATCTTAATTAGTTAATTCTATATTTTTGATAACCTGTAATAAGCTTACAATTTATCTTTCTATTTTAACCATTTTATTAACTTTTGGTTATCTTTTGGTTACCTTTGATTCAATCTTAATACTAAAACCGCTTTCAGTCAACCGTTTTTTTGATTTTTCTTTTACTTTATGAGTAACTGTATGCGGTTTCATTATATCTTTTAATTAAGTTATTAACAATAGGTTATAAAGTATTGGTTACATATTGGTACTCAGTAGTGAAATAAAGTCTACATAACTCTTTATTTTCCATCATTAATAATCATGAAATGGCGGAGTGAATCACTTATGCTCATTTCAATTGGTAAATGGTATAATGAGACCTGAGGTGAGCAAATGGCACGTGAGCGGAAGTTTTCTAAAGAAGAATTATTTCATGTAACAAAAGAGTTACTCCTTCTTCATGGCTATGAGGGATTCTCTTTTAGTCTTTTAGCAGATCACTTAGATGTATCAAGAGGCACGATTTATAAATACTACGTTAATAAGGAAGAGCTAGTAACAAGCTTTATGATTCATGAGATGAATCAATTCTTGTTTGAATTAAGAAAAATTGAGCAATACGCGGGTTTTGATGCCCAATTTGATTATCTTTTAGATATTATTTTAAAGAAAAGTGAAATTCACCGATTTATTGGGATGAATGCTCAAATCCCAGATGGAACAAATGAGAATGTTAAAAAGAATAAAGAAGCTTTAGACAAGCTTCATATTGATATGTATGGCTATTTGCAAAGCTTTATCCAGCTTGGAAAGGATGAAGCCAAATTAAAGCCTCATCTTGCAAATGGATTAATGCTTGGATTTATCTTTCAGTCAGTGGCCATTCCTAACCACTTCGGTGTTCCCCATTCAGAATGGGCTCAATCGATAAAAGAAATAATTAGTCACGGCATGTTTAACACTAAATAATTGACACCATTGTCACTTTTAATGATAATATTAATGATAATGACGTTGGTGTCATTAATTTTTCACAAAAGTGACACAAATGTCACTTTGAATATTATATTCACATGAAAGGTGGAGTTTGGAAGGTATGATAAGGGGTATTATGATATGAAAACATTTATTCAATACATTACAGATCGTGTGACAACCAAAAAAGGAATGTGGATTACATTAATCATTTGGCTTGCAGCAACCATTTTATTGGCCACTTTTGCTCCAAGTGCAAAAGAATATGAAGTCTCCAGTATAGCCTCCATACCAGAGGATGCTCAATCTGTGATTGCGCAAAATAAAGTCGACGAATATTTTTCTGAGGATGAGGGAACTCCGGGAATACTGGTTTTTCAATCCGATAAAGAAGAAATTGATGTAACACAGCTTATTGGCTTTTTCGCAAAGGTAGAAGATGAGATCGACGGAGTTGAACAGGTTGTACCATTGGCTGCCCTCCCTCCGCAAGCAGTTGCCGGCTTCTTTTCTGAAGACAAGCAGACGGCCGTTATTCCGTTAACCTTTGATCCTGCATTAGAATCGAAGGAATTAAGAGACAAACTGGAGAAGATACAAGCTTTGTCAAAGGAGACAACAAACCTAAACCTCTATGTTACAGGACCGGCAGGAATTGCAGTTGATTCCTTAAATCTATTTTCCCGGGCTGATGTTGTTCTTATCCTTTCAACAGTTGGATTAATTCTAATTCTATTAATTGTAATATACCGTTCACCATTGCTTGCACTAATCCCGCTTTTAGCTACGTCCTTTGTATATGAAGTGGTCTACCAAATCCTTGGCCTAATGGGAAAAGCAGGACTTATTATAAGTAATCAGACTTTATCCATCATGACTATCCTATTATTTGCTGCGGTCATTGATTACTCCTTGTTTGTCTTCTCTCGTTTCCGAGAAGAATTAAAGGTACACGAAAACAAGTATGAGGCAATGAAATATGCTATGCGGGAAACAGGTATGCCTGTATTCTTTTCCGGAGGAACTGTATTAGCAGCGATGCTCGTGTTATTTTTTGCAGAATTTGGTGACTATCGAAATTTCGCACCAACCTTTGCTACAACAATGGCCATCATCATGCTGGCATCCATCACACTGATTCCGGCATTATTCACGCTTTTTGGAAGAAAGTCATTTTGGCCAAAGGTTCCGCATGTTGGCGATCATCATGTAAAAAGCAATTCAACCTGGAGTAAAATTGCCCGTTTTGTCACAAATAAACCAGGTACTGCTGTTGCTGTGATTGGAATTGTTCTGCTTCTATCTGCAAGCAACCTGTTCAATCTCAACTATGAGTTTGATACGATGAAATCCTTTCCTGATGATATGCCTTCAAGAATGGGGTATGAAATCCTAGAAAAGGAATTTGATAAAGGTGACTTGGCACCAACCACTGTAATTTTTGAAGGGAAAGAAGCCCTCACGAAAGAATCACAGGATCAGTTGATTAATGTGTTATCAGAGCAAGAACAAGTCAACAGCGTCCGCCTAAGCGGTCTGACCGAGGATCAGAAGGTCATCAATCTAAGTCTTACGTTTAAAGAAAGTCCTTATTCAGTTAAGACGATGGATGCTTTGGAAAAAATGAGGGACAAAGCAGATAAATTAGTAGCTGATAGTAAGTTAAGCGGGAATCTTTACTTTGCAGGTGAAACAGCGAAAAAAGTGGACGACCGGTCTGCTAATAATCGAGACCTAATCGTCATTGTCCTATTAGAAACCTTGTTAATCTTCCTATTATTAATTGTGTTAACTAAGTCATTTAAAATGCCAATTTATATGATGGGAACGATTTTAGTTTCCTTCCTTGCCGCACTAGGATTAGGGATGTTTTTAACCGATTTATTCTTTGATATCAGCACCATTTCAAACAGGGTACCGTTGTATTCCTTTGTATTCTTAGTCGCTCTTGGGATAGATTATAATATTATTTTAATTTCAAGGTTCCAGGAGGAAAGAAAAAGGCATTCTGTGAAAAAGGCTGTAGAAATAGCCGTTTCCCATACCGGTGGTGTGATATCCTCAGCAGGAATTATTCTTGCTGCGACATTTGCCGTCCTTATGACACAGCCAGTTGAATTGTTGTTTGTGTTTGGCTTTATTGTTGCAGTGGGAATCCTTTTGGATACCTTCTTAATCAGAGGAATCCTATTACCAGCTCTCCTTGTTTTACTTGAAAAGGATAAAGTGAAGGAAACCGTATAATAAAAAGGCCAATCCAGGTGTGTATGACTTGGATTGGTTTTTTATTTTAGGCATGCAACATAGTACTTGCCTACTATTAATAAGCTAATATATGAATATTTGAACAGGAAGGATTTTATCCTAACTGCTTACAGTGATTAAAACGGAGGTCATCATACTGAATTCTAAAAAGACCTTTTCCTACAGCAAGATTTTTGTCATCGGTAGTGGTTTCTTAACCTTAATGCTTGTTTGGACCTTCTATAATGCCTACATGCCTCTTATTCTAGGCGGATTTATTGAAAGCAGAGCGATTCGCGGCGCAATTATGGGAATGGACAATTTACTTGCTGTTCTGCTGATTCCGATTATTGGAGCCTGGTCAGATAAGGTGAATACAAGAATAGGAAAACGGCTCCCTTTCATTGTTGTCGGAATGCCGGTTGCTGCTCTCTTCTTTATCTTAATCCCCTATGGTGCCTCGCTTTCCTTTTGGGCACTGATTAGCATTGATATTATCTTCTTACTGGCCATGACAGTATTTAGAGCGCCTGTGATCGCCCTCATGCCGGACCATACCCCACCAGACAAAAGGTCGTCTGCTAACGGAGTGATTAACTTTATGGGCGGCATCGGAGCAATTATTGCTCTTTTCGGCTTATCTCTATTATATGACTTGGACCGCGCGTACCCCTTTCTGACTGCAGGACTTTTGCTGCTAGTAACCTTCATCCTGCTCTTTATTACAGTTGACCGTAATCCCCCATATAGCGGCAGCACTGCTGCAGATTGGGAAGAAATTAAAGCATCACATTCCTTTTTCTCTGATCTCCGTCAACTGGCAAAGCCTGAATTTAGAGGTCAGCTACTTATTTTATTGGCTATTTTTGTTTATTTTATCGGGTATACCGGTGTGGAGGCTTTATTTACCGTCTATGCAGTCGAATATCTAAATATGAAGGAAAGCGCGGCAGGTTTAACACTTGGTTTTTTCAGTCTTGCCTTTGTTTTATTTGCAATTCCAGCGGGACTTTTAGGGAATAGATGGGGAAAGTTGCCTCTCATGCGAGCCGGGCTCATTCTCCAGCCACTCTTCTTTCTCAGCATCCCACTCCTTCCAATCTTCACGGCACAATTTCCTTCTCTAAATGAAGTTTTATTATTACAAATCATCCTTTTTACTGGCGGTATCACATGGGCACTTGTAAACGTTCAAGCCTATCCTCTCGTAGCTGATTTAGGAGGAAAAGACAAAATTGGCTTTTTCACAGGCTTATATTATTTGTTTTCAATGGCAGCTGCCATTATTGCCCCAAGCATATTAGGGCTCATGATGGACCTATTCACGCACCCCGCTCTTTTCTACAGCTCAGCCATTAGCTTTATCATTGCTTATTATTTGCTCAGGAAGGGCAGCAAGCTAATTCACTGAAATGGAAAATCGATTCTCCCCTTGTCTTGTTAATTAGAGGCAGCTGATGCTTCAAAAAAAATAGCGGCGGTCTAAAAGGGATATCCCTTGACCGTCGCTATTGTCTTTCGTTATACATTTCCAACTACTTTTCCTACTACCTTTATAACTTCCAATCTGCTCATCTTTTCTTTTCCGTCTACTAAAGCCTGCAGTGTACCATGCGCAAGTGCCAACGGAATTTTGCAGAATTTTAAAATCGATTCATTTTTAATATCCTTTACATACAGATCAGCCAGCTCAAGATTTCTGCGGGCATAGGCAAACATATCCTCTAGCTTCCAGCCCTCTGGAAAGAAGCTGACTCCGCGATCCTTGTCCTCATTATGATTGCGAAGGATATTAACGGCCTGCAAGCCGCGCCCGAATGCAATCGCTAAATGCTCATCTGCCTCTGTCTGGTCATACCACTTCCATATGTCAGAAAGCATGACGCCCACAAGACCCGCTACATAATACGTATATTGATCTAAATCCTCTTCATTTTCTATCTGCCAGTCTTTATTTACCCATTCAGCCATCCCTTTTGCCATAACTGCTGTTGCTTCCAAAACCTTGTCCACAATCGTATCCGGACAGAGCTTAATCCACTCGGCAAGCTGCAAAGTAACCTTTGGTAACTGTGACTGATAAGGTTGGAAAAGTGCTGTTAACTCTTCCTCATGAAAGGGTTTGTCGAGTATTTGACTAATGGAAAATAAAAGATGACTTTTATCTGATGAAGGAAGACTCTGGTGATCCTCAATCTCATCAATTGCTCTCATACATAAGTAAGCAGATGCAACAGCTTCCTGTAAACCCTTTGCTAGATGACTAATCGGAATATAAAATGTCCGGCTCGTCGCTTTTAGCGTGTCTCTAGCATTTTTATTGATATACCTTGTTTCGCTCACCCTGTAAAGCCTCCTTATTTCCCTGTATTAGCTGTATTCTATGGTTAAACATTCACTTTAAAAAGTGAACCTCATCAATAAATCAAAACAAATATGGTGAAAAAAATGTAAACCTTCTCTATTGTAAATTATACGATTATAAAGGCCAATAAACAACCTGGACCCATCAATAACCTCTAATTTCCAAAATGAGGTTGACTTGTAAAATAAAGAAAATCTATAATATAGTGAAATAGTTAACAAGGAGGTCTATATGTCATTTTCTGTCCTTATGTATCATGAAATAAGAAAAGAACAGGAGTTTAACCCAGAGCATCCGTCATATATTGATGTGAAGCAGGATTATGATGATATTCTGCCATCGCCGCTCTTTGTTACTCTTGAGCATTTTGAAGAGCAAATGACTTATTTACATGAACAAAACTATCATATATTAACATTAGCTGAGGTAAAGGATTATTATCGGGGAAAAGAAATACCTGAAAAATCCGTGCTGCTTACCTTTGATGATTGTTTTCAATCAGTTAAAGAGTATGCCTATCCCATTTTAAAAAAATATGACTTTCACGCGGTTGCTTTTGTCGTAACAAGCTGGCTGCAGGATACGGCAACGGAATTTAATCCAGAAAAATCTGTCTGCATGACGAAAACGGATTTGACGGATATCTCAGATGTTTTTGAATACGCTAATCATACTCACTCCTTTCACCAACGAACAAATGCTGAAACAAGCATGATGATGGAAGCAAGTGACGAGGAATTTTCACAGGACCTTGATACCTGTAATGAATTTGTTGAGGTTAAGGATGTTTTCGCTTATCCATTCGGGTTATTTAATGATCGCAATGTGTCTCTTTTACGAGAAAAAGGGGTTATTTTAGCCTTCACAACGGAAACTGGTAAAAATGACCGACAAACTGAGCCGCTTCATCTCAAGAGGAATGTCATTCCGTATTTTATCAATTTAGATGCTTTCAAAAAAATAGTTCAATAACGATTGGAGAATTGCTACGATGAAAAAACGATTACTAGCATCACTCTTACTTGTCTTTCTATTCCTTTTAGCAGCGTGTGGAAATGGCAATGAAAATGAAAGTACTAAAAAAGCAGAAAACACAAAGGAAGAACCAAAAACGGAAGAAAAAACAGTTGGGCCAAGCGGCGAGGAAATGACCATTGGCGTATTGCCTGCTGAGTCTGCTATTCCGATTATTTTAGCCAAAGAGAAAGGCTTTTTTGAAGAGGAAGGCGTCAATGTGTCAATTAAAACCTTCTCTTCACCAAATGACCGAAATGTCGCTGTACAAGCAAAAGAGCTTGATGCAACAATTGGCGATGTGATGACAGAAGCAACATTTAAAGACAATGGGATTAATATGAAAATCACCTCTGATATTAGTGAGGATTTCAAAATTCTATCTTCTCCAGATTCCGGCATTACTGAAATGAGCGGATTAAGCGGCAAGAAGGTTTCACTTGTTCCTAACTTTATTCTTGAGTACATAATGGATGAATTTGCGAAAAAAGATAAGTTTGAATATGAAATTGTTGAAATACCTTCCTTCTCCGCAAGAGCAGAATCCTTATTATCTAACCAAATTGACGGTGTTGTTTTTACAGAGCCGCAGGCAGGAATGCTTGTTAAGCAAGGTGCTCATTTACTAGGAAGCTCGAAGGAAGCAGGCATCAAGGGCGGTACACTTCAATTTACGGACGAGATGATTAATTCAAAACCAGGTGATATTAAAGCCTTTTATAAGGCCTATAATAAAGCCGTCGATTATATGAATGATACAGACGCAGCAGAGTATAGCGAGATTTTAACAACCTATCAATTCCCTGAACAAATGAGCGCGTATTTATCTAGCAAGTCAGATGACTTTGCCTATGCAGGTAAGATTGATAAAGACCAATTTGATAACATTATCAAATGGACAAAGGAAAAAGGACAAATCAAAAAAGAGTATTCCTATGATGAATTAACAAACTTTAGCTTTATCGAAGATTAAAATCAGGTGTCAGGCACCACAAAAAGACAAATGGTTCCCATTTGTCTTTTTACGGTGCCTGACACCTTTTATTTTGCTGCCCATGGGGTAAAGTGAGCTTCTAGTAAATCTAACAGCTTAAAGAAAAGTAAACCGATAAAGCCTAAAACGATTATGCCGCAAAACATCTCTTCATAATTCATTTTCGTCCATGCGCTCATAATGAGGTAGCCGACTCCGTACGTTGTTGCATAGTTCTCTGCAAAAAATAATGACGCAAGTGAAATACCGATACTAATCCGCAGCCCTGAAAATACCTGCGGCAAAATAGCCGGGATGATAAGGAAGCGGTATTGCTGTTTAATGGAGGCAGCGAAGCTATTCATTACCTTGAAGTGGGAAGCCGGAATCTGCAGCACTCCATCACGGACAGATAAGATCATTTGAAAAATGATGATCCATATTATCAGCATAATTTTTGACATATTGCCAAGCCCGAATAACAGCATAAATACAGGCAGAAAGGCAACCTTTGGAATTGGGTAAATATAGTATAAAAACGGAGAAAAAAGACGATTGATCTTTTTATTAACTCCGAGAAAAATGCCGGCTGGAATCCCGATCAATAATGAAATACTCATGGCAACTAGTACTCGTAGGATGCTTCCGAGCGAATGCAGGATCAGATCATCCAGGATGGTAAACAAATATGTAAATGTCGCGAGCGGTGACGGGATTGTATGGGTTTGAACAAGCAGATTAATGAGTTCCCAAAAAACAATAAAACTAAAGAAACCGACAATCAGTTGGCTGCTACCTATTTTTCGTATGATGTTCATTGACTGTTGTCTCCATATTCATTAATTTTCTAATCTCAATACATGCCTCATAAAACCCTAGCCGCTCCTTCGCATTCTTTTGTGCAAAGTATGGGTTCTTCACTTCTTGAATCGTTCCATTTTTATTCAAAATCAGTATGGTTTCTCCTAAGAAAACTGCCTCTTCAATATCATGCGAGACAAACAATAGCGTCGTTTTTAATTTTTGCTGCTGTGCTAGGATCAGCTGCTGAATGTGTTCCTTTGTTGTCGCATCCAAGGAAGATGTCGGCTCGTCCATTAATAGCAGCTCAGGCTTGCTGATTAAGGACCTTGCAATAGCCACCCGCTGCCTTTGTCCCCCGCTCAGCTCATGTGGATACTTATCCTTTAGGCTCTCTAGCTCCATTTCTTTTAACAGCGAAATGATTTGCTCTTTTGCACTCTCTATATTTTTTTCCTTCTTCAGCAATAACGGCATCATAACCGCTTCTATTACTGTCTGCCATGGAAAAAGACCTAAATCCTGAAATAAAAATGCCGTACTTCCCTTTGATTTTTTCACTGTCTGCCCGCCGATTGTGATACTCCCCTGACTTGGTTGAATAAAGCCGGCAATTAGGTTCAGCAACGTACTTTTCCCAACACCAGATTTGCCAATCAAAGCATATGACGTTCCTTTGTTCAAAGACAGTTCAACATGGTCTAGAATTGGTTGATCCCCAAACCGAAAAGAAACATCTTGCAAAACCACAAAAGCTTTAATGCTCATAAAGTCCCATCCTTTAACCATAGATATGACCATAATATCACAATGAAACAGACAACGTGCACTGACTCCGTAAATTCAGACTACTTCAGCAGTCATTTCATCAAAATGTCATATCCTTCAGAACAGAAAAAAGGCATTGTCATGATGACAATGGGTTCTCTTTTAAGGTGCAAAAAGTAAAAAAACAAAGGAAATAACGCAAGAAAAGGCATGGTTCGCATAAGAATTAGCCATGCCTTTTCATATACTTAGACTTCGGACATATCCGTGGATATTTTGCTTCTTCTATCCGTAGTTGCCCCGACTTCCGACACATTCGATCATATTCTTTATTGCACGTCTGTCTCATGATTGCTCTTCTTCTGACAAATCTTGTTTTCTATACTACAACTCTGTCTCATGATCGTTCTTCTTCTGACAATTTGGGCTTTCTATACTGCAACTCTGTCTCATGATCGCTCTTCTTCTGACAATTTGGGCTTTCTATACTGCAACTCTGTCTCATGATTGCTCTTCTTCTGACAATTTGGGCTTTCTATACTGCAACTCTGTCTCATGATTGCTCTTCTTCTGACAAATTGGGCTTTCTATACTGCAACTCTGTTTCATGATTGCTCTTCTTCTGACAAATTGGGCTTTCTATACTGCAGCTCTGTCTCATGATTGCTCTTCTTCTGACAAATTGGGCTTTCTATACTGCAAGTCTGTCTCATGATTGCTCTTCTTCTGACACATCTTGCTTTCTATAATGCAACTCTGTCTCATGATTGCTCTTCTTCT
>NZ_JBHZRC010000007.1:153023-220571 GCF_043641075.1 Niallia oryzisoli
CTATACTGCAACTCTGTCTCATGATTGCTCTTCTTCTGACACATCTTGCTTTCTATAATACAACTCTGTCTCATGATCGCTCTTCTTCTGTCAAATCTTGTTTTTTAAAATGCATATTTTGCTTTCTTCTGTCCGAAGATTCAATTCGTTATTTAACAATTCCTTTATTTTATCGATATATGAACATGTTTTTTAGCCTATCATCTAGCAAAGAAATACACGAATGGATAATGCCTATTCGCAAGTTTTTAATTGCCGATATTTTCCCATGTGATTTGTTGAAAATCCAATGCGAATAGGGTGCGAAATCACTGTGATTTCGCACCCTATTCGCATTGCGATTTACTGTTTTATACCTTTAGATGACAACACCTTTTTTCTTAACAACCCGCCCATATCCATTTCATAGAGAGCACACTATCGTGCCATGCTTCCTACTCCGCATTTAAGATATTCATGAATTCTTCACCGGTAATGGTTTCTTTTTCAACTAAATACTTCGTTAATTCGTGTAATTGAGCTTTATTTTCTTCTAGAATTTGAATGGCCCTTTGATGACAGCTTTTAATGATAGTTAAGACTACATCATCGATTCTTGAGGCCGTTTCGCCTGAGACGATAAGCGATGTATCTCCGCCTAAGTATTGATTATTGACCGTCTCTAACGCCATCATATCAAATTCCTCTGACATCCCGAATCTTGTTACCATAGCTCTTGCAATTTTGGTGGCCTGTTCAATATCATTAGACGCTCCAGACGTTATCGTTTGGAAAATCACTTCTTCAGCAGCACGGCCGCCCATGTACGTTGTGATTTTATCTAATGCCTGTTCCTTTGACATCAGAATCTGCTCAGCCTCATCGACCTGCATCGTATAGCCTAGCGCACCAGAGGTTCTAGGGATAATTGTAATTTTATGAACAGGAGCCGAATGGTTTTGCTTGGCAGCCACTAGGGCATGTCCAATTTCGTGATAGGCAATCGTTAATTTATCCTTCATCGAAATAACCGCATTCTTTCTTTGATACCCGGCAATAACCACCTCAACCGATTCCTCTAAATCGCTTTGAGAAACAAGATTTCTTCCCATTCTTACGGCCCTTAAGGCAGCCTCATTAATAATATTGGCTAAATCCGCACCAGAAGCGCCTGAAGTGGCCCTTGCGATAACATTAAAATCAATACCATCCTCAAGCTTTACATCCTTTGCGTGCACACTAAGAATGGCTTCACGGCCCTTTAAGTCCGGTAATTCAACAGGGACTCTGCGATCGAATCGTCCTGGCCGTAACAAGGCTTTATCAAGTGTTTCCGGTCTATTACTCGCTGCTAAAATAACAACCCCTTTATCAGCATCAAAGCCATCCATTTCCGTTAAAAGCTGATTTAATGTTTGTTCTCTTTCATCATTCCCACCCATTGGTCCGGAATTTCTGCTTTTTCCAATTGCATCAATTTCATCGATAAAAACAATACATGGCGCTTTTTCCTGTGCTTGTTTGAATAAGTCCCTTACCCTGGCTGCACCCATCCCGACAAACATTTCAACAAACTCAGACCCCGAGATTGAGAAGAAGGGTACTTTTGATTCACCTGCTACTGCCTTTGCCAATAACGTTTTACCGGTTCCTGGAGGACCAACTAGCAACGCACCTTTTGGAATGTTCGCTCCAATGTCGCGATATTTATTCGGATTGTGGAGATAATCGACAATTTCCTGTAACGCTTCTTTTGCTTCATCCTGTCCCGCTACATCCTCAAAAGTAATGCCTGTCTGTGCTTCCACAAAAACTTTAGCATTACTTTTTCCAAAGGAAAGAGCGTTTCCTCCTCCAAGCTTACTCTGCATTCTCTTAAAGAGCCATTGTCCAATGGCAATAAAAATTAGCAGCGGTAGAACCCATGACAAAATAAAGCTTAGGATAGGAGAAGTCTCCCTTGGTATAACCCTTGTAAATTCAACATCCGCCTTATATAAGCGATCGACTAGCTTAGGGTCTTCAATCGTCCCTGTCTTATAAAGCTGACCTTCCTCGCCTTCATTTGATTTAAAGACAATATAATTGTTTTCAATTTCAACCTCTTTTACTTTCCCGTTCTCAACCATATCTAAAAAAGATCCATAATCGACTTCTTTAACCGATTGACCAAAGATAGCGGGGAAAATAAATGAATTTAATAGCAAGATGACAATAATGGTTATTGCATAGTAAAAGACAATCGGCTTTTTGGGTGATTTAACTTCCTTCATATCGCTTCCTCCGCATTCTTGATAGCCTTGTCTAAGAGCTGTAAATCACTAATTGATTTTTCCTATTGGGCTTGACTTATGCCAAGTTGAGATTATTCATTCGCCAATTTAACCACTGTTTTTTCCGCGTTTGTCTCGGAAGAAACTGACGAATCTCATCCTTATGAAAGCCAGCCAGAAGTCTCTTTTCATCGAAAATAATGGGACTTCTAAGCATTCTTGGATGCTCATGAATGAATTCAAGCAGTTCCTGTAATGAAAGGTCCTCTAAATCTAATTTTAAATCCTTATATGCCTTTGACCTTGTAGCAATAATTCCTTCTGTACCGTCCATTGACAGGCGCAGAATACCTTGAAGTTCACTTACTGTCAGCGGTTCCTTTAACATATTACGTTCCTCATATGGGATTCCATTCTTTTCGAACCACTGTCTTGTTTTCTTTGTCGAACTACAATCTAATCCATAAAGTTTCACAGTCATTTGCCATTCTCCTTCTAATTAACATTTCTTAGTTTGCTTCCGCATATGTATGACGGCAAGGTTTATTTTGATTTATAAATTCCATGCTTGATTAAATCCATCCGCATTGTAAATTGTTTCATCGCCTCTTCATCAGACAGCTCCTTCGAGAGCTTCTCAATGAAATTGTGAAAGGCGACTGCCGAAATGATTTGTAAAATATGGGTCAATTCTTTCTCTTCCTTAATATTTAACCGCTTCAGGTCAACTACCTCTAATATTTCTTTGAAATAATCGTTATCATGTGACGCATGAAACATATTGGCAAAGGAGTTTTCAACCTTGTGTGTCGCATACAGCATGGCATTCTTTAAAAAATCCCTTTCCTCCTCATCAGGAATCATGACAAGAAAACGATGGTACAATTCCATTATCGTCTCGATAATATCCCCGTTATGTTCTCTCAATAAGGTAATCAAGTGCACTTTGTTTTCCTTCAATTTCTCGTCCAACAAATAGAAATAGAGATCTTCTTTATCTTCAAAATATTGATAAAAGCTCCCCCGTGGAATACAAGCCATTTTTACAATATTGGCAATGGATGCTTCATATAGAGGGGATTTGGAAAATTCCTTTTCTGCTGCTTCGATTAATGTTTTTCTTTTCGACTCTGCTAGATTAAAAAACGTTGGTTTCGGCACGACTCTACCTCCAAGTCATTACGAGTAAATGACACCTTGTCACTTTCATGTTCTTATATTAATATGACGCCGTGTCACTTGTCAACTTTTTTGTGACACAGTGTCATATTAACCCACCTATCTTCTGCTTCCTTTTCTATAATATTCTCCGTAAAACTCCAGTTTTTAATTAAGTCAATTCACCCCATCATATCCTCTGCTCAAACTAGTTTTCAGAGTTTTCACATTCTACCCTTCTGCTATCATATATAATTTAATTAGATACAACTAAATCATGCCGTTGCGGAGGAAGCAAGAGAACCGTCCCCCCGCTTCCGAAAAAGGAGTTGTTTGAGCCATGGAGATCAATTGGGCACTGGTGGCGCCTATTTTGGTGCTTCAGATTATTTTGATGGTTTCTGCGTTGGTGAGCTGTTTGAGACATGAGGAAACAAACGGTCCAAAATGGTTATGGATTTTGATTATCCTGTTCGTCAATATGATTGGGCCGATTCTCTATTTTGTAATTGGAAGAAAAAATCAGTAGGGGGTGGAAATATGCTGCTCGAGGTTCGCGATCTATCCAAAAGCTTTAAACATCATCAAGCGGTAAAGAATCTTTCCTTTGACATTGAAGAAGGTACCTGTGTTGCATTAATTGGACCAAATGGTGCTGGCAAAACAACAACACTAAAAATGCTTGCCGGACTCCTGACACCGACTTCCGGCACCATTCAGTTTCCTGGAGAGCAGAAGAAGGATTATCGTTATCTCATTGGCTTTTTACCACAGCATCCTGCCTTCTTTTCCTGGATGACTGCCAAGGAATTCCTACTTCTTGCTGGAAAGCTGTCACAGATGCCGAAATCAAAGCTTACCTCTAAGATCAGTGAAACCCTTGAATTTGTTGGTCTTTTAGATGTGAAAAATAAACGGATTGGGGGTTTTTCCGGCGGTATGAAGCAAAGACTTGGTTTAGCGCAGGCCCTTTTACATGAGCCCGAGCTTTTAATTCTCGATGAACCGGTCTCTGCTCTTGATCCGAACGGGAGACGGGATGTGCTGCAGCTATTACTACGTCTGAAGGACCACATGACGATCCTTTTCTCCACCCATGTCTTACACGATGCGGAACAGGTCTGTGATTCAGTCATGATGTTAAAGGAAGGAATCATCAAGTGGAATGGCAGCCTGCTCTCTTTAAAGGAAAATCATACATCTCCAGCCATTAGAATAAAGACAGCACAAAGGATAGAGCATTGCTTTAACGATATTCCAGGCTTAGAGCATATCGAATATGAGGATGCTAAAACAGCCGTTCTCTATTTTATTAATAGGTCAGTCAATACCGATCTTTTACTAAAAGTAATCCTAGAAAAGAATCTAACCCTTCTAAACTTTGAACAGCTTCAAGATTCCCTGGAGGATGCCTATATGAAGGTGATGAACCAATGAAAACTTTAATGACCTTATTCTATAAAGAACTAGTGGAAAGCCTGCGAAACGGTAAATGGATTTGGCTGCCGATCGCTTTCATCATCATTGGCATCTCACAGCCGCTGGCAAACTACTATATGCCGCAAATCCTCGAAAGCGCCGGTAATATGCCTGAAGGAACAGTCATTGAAATTCCGACACCAACAGGAGAAGAAGTCTTATCATCGACGCTCAGCCAGTTCGGATCAATAGGAACGCTCCTATTTGTCCTTGCAGCAATGGGTGTTATCGCTAATGAACGACAAAACGGTTCCTTAACACTTGTGATGGTCCGCCCTGTGAGTCCATTTCAATATATTACAAGTAAATGGTTCTCACAAATACTCATTTCCATTGTGTCACTTTTCCTCAGCTACGGTTTGACCTGGTATTATACAAATTTACTATTCAACCCCGTTAAATGGGACACGATGCTTACCAGCTTAGTCATCTACAGTTTATGGATTGTCTTTATCATATCCGTCACGATTCTGCTTGGTACCTTACTTAAGTCTGCAGGCGGAATTGCAGGTGTAAGTATTCTCATCCTAGGCGGTCTTTCACTAGCATCCAGCCTGTTTACGAAATACACAAAGTGGAGCCCGGCTAACTTGCGGTCACATGCATCTGCAGTTCTCCTAGAAGGTGGGCTATTGGAAAACGGCTGGCTTGTTATTTGGACAACGCTTGGCCTTTCATTGCTTCTTATTGCTGTCGCTGCGCTGAATTTCAAACGGTTTGAGCAATTTTAAAAGCAGCAGGGAGCCCTGCTGCTTTTCTTAAACAAATGTTTGATTGAATGAATTTTTACTCTTAGGAAGAAAGTGGTCCCCTTCTTCTATTCCTTTAAAATTCGCCTAGCCTCAAGCAGTCTTTGCATTCCTGTGAATAGTTCAACAGCAATGAAGAGAATGGTAACGATGGCAAGATGGGATTGCAGTAGTACCATTAGAGAGAATAGAATGAATCCTTCCGTTCGTTCGGCAAGGCCTGGCTGATAATAAAAGGATTTTTCACTTTGCTTATCTGACACGGCACCGACTGTTAGAAAGATGGTCATCGTTATGATAATTGAAATCGCCAGCAGCATGAGTAAAAATAATATATTCGGTTCGGGGTGGCGAAGAGATAGAGCAATTATAATCCCCACCTCTACAATCCGATCGAAGGTCACATCCAGCACCGTTCCCCAGCTTGAGGATGAATGACTTAACCTTGCCATACTTCCGTCAACTGCATCTAGAAAGCCTGAAAGCCAAAGAATTGCGACACCTAAATAAGGTTGATCATAATAGGTAACAACACTTGCCGCAACACCCACAATAAAGGCCGTCACCGTAATTTGATTTGGTGTTGAACCAAGACCCAGCAGCCCTTTCGCCGTTCGTTCTATTATAGGTTGTACATACGTACGTCCATGTGTATCGAGCACATCCATCTTCCTCTCAGCAATCTAGTTCTATCTTTTGCACTAAAGCTTCCAGTCAGTTCCCCTTAGGATACCAAACTATTTTTCCTACCGGAATTCCAACCTTAACCCTTGTATCCACAGTCGGGGCAGTTCCCCAAACAGGAAGCTGTACCTCTATCTCACCGCTCTGTACCTCTACTAGAATTGTTTGCATTCTCGGTTCATATTTTACCCTTATCACTCTTCCATCTAATAAACGATAACCGTCCTCATTTTCTATATTTGAACCCTCAATTGACAACTTCACAGATTCAGCAGGAAGCCAGCCCATTTCGTGAACATCCTGCTCTTTAGGCAGCTTCCCTACCCACTTTTCCCATTGCTCACGTGAAAAACGATTCTTTAATGAAAAAAATGCCGCTGCTTCTTCACTTATTGGTTTTTGGTAAAAATCAAGCGGCTTCCCTTCCTGAATAATCCTGCCCTGCATTAATAATCCCACTCGGTCAGCAACGGAAAAAGCTTCATCCATGTAATGGGTAATCCATAGAATAGAAAATCCCTGCTGTCTCTGGAGACTATACAGCCACTCAGTCAATTGTATTCGCAAAGGGGCATCAAGGGAGGCAAACGGCTCGTCCAATAAAAGTAAATCCGGTTCTAGCACAAGAACTCTGCCGAGAGACACACGCTGTTGCTGTCCACCAGAGAGTTGGTGCGGGAAACGGTCTTCCAACCCTTCTAGTTGTAAAATACTTAAATACTGCTTCACCTGTTGGTACCGTTTCTTGGCAGGAATCCCACGGGCCCGTAAGCCGAATGCTAAATTTTCTAGTACCGTCATATGTGGGAATAACCTCGGCTCCTGAAAAACAAGACCCGTTTGGCCTTTTCTATCCTCCCTCCAGGATATAGTTCCTTCTGAAAGGGGAGTGAGACCGGCGATTCCTCTTAATAGGGTTGTTTTCCCACTTCCTGACGGCCCCATTAACACATAGATTTCCGCTTCACCTATTTCAAGTGAAATAGCATCGAGAATTTGTTGATTCCCATAGCGAATTCCAGCATCCTTTATTTTTAGCATTTCCTTCACCCCCTTAATCCAAAGACCTTCTTATTACACCATTTCAATAGAACATAATAAATCAAGACTAACAGGATGACCGGAACAAAAAACCATATCGAATAAACTGCCACAATCGATGCATTCCCGCTGCTGGCAAATGGGAAAATAATTAATGGCATCGTCATTAATGTCCCTCCGCTCATAATCCACGTCGGCAAATATTGACTCATTGATATGACTACCACCAGCAGGCATGAGAGCAGCAAAGCAGGAGTCAATAACGGTAATTCAATCCATAAAAAAATCTTCCATCCACTGGCACCAAGACTAGAAGCTGCCTCCTGCACTTTTACACCAAGAAGATTGAACTGATACCAAAGCATAGTAATAAAATAAGGCATTGTGACTAATGTATGCACAAAAGCAGTACTGAAATAATCAGGTAAAAAGCCAAGTTGAACGGATAGATGGTGTAACCCCATCACAGATACAGTTAACGGGATGAATAATGGGGAAAGGAGAAGAATAAAGACCATTCCTTTCCCCGAAAATTGCCTTTGACTCAATGTTTTTGCCGCTGGAAAGCCTAATAGAATGTTTAATAACACTGTGATACCTGCAATCACCATACTATTTGTCAGTGCCTCAAAGGCTCTGCCTGACGGAGAAAATAAATAGCTCCATGAGTCAAGACTCCATACCTTCGGAAGCAATTCAGGCCACGGCCAAAGTTTTGTAAAGCTCCATAAGATTAGCGAGATGAGGGGAAGAATAATAAACAAACTCATGCCAATAAGGAAAAACCAGATAAGCATTCTTTTCACTAGAATTAACCTTTCCATACTCTTCTCCCACTTTCATACCATTTCTTCTGGCATGCCAATAAAACAATTCCGATAAGCAATGATACGAACGCAAGCACAATATTCATCGCAATGGCCAACGGTTGTCTACTCAATCCAAACTGAGTGTATTCCTGCCAGGCCATCACAGGAATAAATCCAAACGAGGTTCTAGCCATCAATGCTGGGATTTCATAAGAACCTAATACAAAGGAGAACACGATCCACATGCCGCCAACCCATATAGGTAAAAGAATCGGAATTAAAACCCAACGAATCATTTGTGAATTATTGGCGCCAAGCATGTTCACAGTATCCCTCCACTCATGCAGAAGCTTTGTAACAAAAGGATAAAGCAGTAACACAATGAACGGAATCTCCTTCCAGGAATACGCCAGCAGCACTCCTATCCCCCACTGATCATGAATCAATACCGGAAAGGCTTCGAACGAATCAATCCAGCCCAAATGATAGGCAATGCGAGAGTACCAGCCTGTTTGCATAAAGACCTGTGTCAGCATATAAGCCGCCAATAAATGAGGAACACCAAATGGAAGCTGAAAAATGAGATGTGTCCATGTTTTGTTATACGTATACGTGGCTAAAAGCAGTGCAATCAACAGCCCCATGATGCCTGACAAAAGCGATACAGCCCCTGCTATACCAACTGTTACGCCAAGTGAAGCTAAAAAGGAACCATCAAATAGCTCTTTATAGGCCCAGCCTATCTCATTTACCCCGTATATCTCCTCATACTCCCCAAGACTGATCCTGAAGGAGTAAATAAATCCGCCAATAAAAAAGAAAATCACAAACAAAAGGGCTGGGAGAACCCCAAAAAGCCCTTTATGCTTATGAATAGATTTTGTCATCTTATAGATTACCAACATTCTCAATCCAGCCCCGTTCAAGCCATTCAACATATTCTGCACTTAACTCTGGTAACCGGTGCTCTGAAAGTTCTTCCTGTGTTAAAGTTGCCGGGCCTCTATCTATTTTTTCTAACCTTTGTTTCGCTTCTTCCGGCAAACGATCAATTGTTAGTGTTGTATTTTCTCCCCAATACTGCAGTTCCATCTTCTTCAATTGTGCATCAGTTGATAAGAAATGATTCACAACGACCATAGCAGCATCCTTGTTCGGCGCATTATATGGAATGGCTAAGAAATGTGTATTTGCTAATGTCCCTTTTTCAAGGACAAACGTTTTTGAGCTTTCAGGAAACTCTCCACTCTTTATATAATTTGAAGTACCTGCTTCATCATATCCCATCGTCATCCATACTTCTCCATTTTTGTATAGCTGGTCAAGCTGGGCAATGGATTGTGGATATGAGGTACCTTCTCTCCATAAATAGGGCTTCATCCGGTTCAAAGCAGCCCATACGCCCTTTGCTTCTTTTTCAATGAGCTTCTGATCAAATCCATTTAAGTAGGCAGAATAATCGTCACTTGTTTCATTTAACATATGGCGGATAAACGCACTTCCCGTAAAATCAGGCGGCGCAGGATACGTAAACTTACCGGGATTTTCCTTCACCCATTGTTCAAGCTCCGCTAATGATCTTGGAGGATTTTCTATTTTACTTGAATCATAGGTAAAAACAAATTGCACTTTCCCCCATGGAGCTTCATAGCCTTCAGTTGGAAAACCAAAATCATACTGTACATCAGGACTGTCGGCATCCACATATTCTTGAAAGTTAGGTAAAACGTTTGTAATCGGTCCAAGTAACAGATCCTTTTCTTTAGCTGTTTTAAAGTTTTCACCGTTAATCCACAGAACATCCATGACGCCCTCATTATTTTTTGCCTGTTTTTCAACGACAAGCTTGTTGATGAATTCAACTGCATCCATCGGCTGTCTCTTAAGCGTAATATCATACTCTTTCTTCAATTGTGGAGCGATATACTCGTCAATATAGCGATTGATTCCCTCATCACCGCCCCAAAGATAAAAATTAACTGTACTACCTTTTGCATCTGACACAATTTCTTTCCAGTCCTTATCCAACACGGATACATCAGCTGTACTCTTACCTTTTTTGTCAGTTGTATCCTTGCTTTCTTCTTTAGCAGAGCATCCAGCTACTATGAGCAAGAAAACCATGAATAATGCAAACCCACTTTTTTTCAATTTTTTCAACATCTATTCCCTCCAAATTATGTATGGCAGTTTGATTTACAATCAAAATACCCGTCCAGTTGACCCAGCAGAAAATAAATAGAAAAGCTAATACTGTCTGTCGCTAATACTACAACCAGCGATAAGCTGCAAATTAATCCAACCATATTAAATAGTATTATTATACAAAGCAGCATCCACCTAATATGCCAGATGACCTTTTGAATTTTTCGCGCCGGATTCTTTTTCACTCTTACCCGCGCCCCTTCCATTTATAAGGAAGCTTAACAATTGTTTCGGGCTCCTCTATTTCTATTAAATAGTTCATACAATCTAATAGTATTTGCTTTTGCATCGTGATTTCACCCGCTCTTCCAAAACTTCGACCAAGCGGGAATTTCGTTTGTAGGGCCCTTGGAACTCGAACCTTCTTCGTCAAATGACCTAAATGCGAAATTGAAATCGATGGAATCCCAGCTTTCTCAATCGCATATTGAATCAACCCCACGGATTGATGGCATATATATCAGCCAGGATTTAATATGACAGCGTCTACCTTTTCCTCCTGCAGCTGTTTGATGATCAAGGGAATCGTTTCTTCGATTAACGGTTTTGTATCTGGTATATATCCCATTAATCCGTAATGGGTTGGTGCTGCTTTGCCAATTTGGCCTTCTGCTGCTAACTCGTTTAATCTTGTTATTGGAAAAACACAATTGATATCCTGATCTGCATCAGAACGATCATAGTGTGTGTGGCTTATCATGAGTTCCTCTTCCCTACAGTCAGAAGAAAGAAATCTGACGGTTGCATCTCCCGCCTCCACATCAAATATATTCTGTGTTTTCAAATGAACGCCAGCCGTTGTTACGAGAGCAACGACAGAATCCTTCAGTGGTTTTTTATATAGAGTAAAAGGAATTTCTCCTTTAATAGAATGGACCATGTTTTGTGCTTTCATCCCAACAACAGACTCAATCAGCTTGTTGCCCGATAATTTCATGATGGACTCTCCTCCTTTCTACAAGCCAGAATAACCCTCCAATCGAACTAGAGATTGTGACAAGAACGAAAAACAATAATGAAACAGATAATGCAATTTCATCTGGAACACCAAGACCTTGAAAGAAAAAGATATACCCCGCTTCACGAACACCAAGGCCATTTAGAGAAACAGGCAGCATCGTGATTACGGATATTAAGGTGATAATGACTAATAGATGAAGAAAGGGCACATCGATTCCAAAGCTTAAAAATAATAAATCATTAATCCATGCCATCCCAGCCTGAAAGAGAAGGGAAAGCAGCATAATCATACTCCACCATTTCCAGCCTTTATTTTGATAATTTTTTGCTGTCTCCCCGAATTTTCTAATCGCTTGCTTTCCTTTCATTACATAACCGTTTATTTTCCCGGAGGACGTTTTATCAAATGGATTAGAATGATCTTTTTTCAGCAAAAGCTTAATCAATAAATAAACGGCCGCCGATATAGCCAATAAAACAAGTAATGAGATTAAATACGGTCTTGATTGATCCATGAACAGAGCTGAGATTAGAACGATTCCTACAAGGACAATGCCACTTGTAATCCGTTCAAATAATACAGATGCAGCTGCTGTTGCTGCACTTGTATTTTTACCCAAGTAATAAATACGAATTACATCACCACCGACACTTCCAGGCATAAAATTATTAAAAAATAAGCCGATATAATAAAGCTTACCTAGTTGAGTCATTGTAGAATAGTCGCTTTGTTTACTAGTATCTGAGCTGTCCACAAGCATCTTCCACTTCCAGATACTTGTTGCAACCGTTATTTGAATGGCAAGAAAGGCCGCCCAAAGAAAAAGGGGTGAGCCCTCCTTCATAACACGAAGGGCTTCATCCCACTCAATCATCAGCATTAACCAAATCATTAATCCCGCGCTTACAGCCATTCTAAAGATTAATTGAAATCGAGATTTAGCTCGTTCTTCTGTTGTAGTACTCATTGGACCTTAGCCCCTTTTTTCCCCTTCAATATTGAATTTAGCTTTGGTTTAAAAATCACTCCAAGTACTGCTAGTGCAATGACAACCGTAAACAGAGTAAATAAAATTTGCACTGTACCTGAAGCATTTTCTCCTAAATACGAATAGAGAATGGTAGCCGGTAATTGACCTAGACCTGTAGCCCAGAAAAAAGACCAAAAGCGTACAGATGTCACACCGCCCGCGTAGCTGACTAAATCGAAGGAGACTATCGGTAGAATCCTTGCTAAAAATATTGAATGTTTCCCGTACTTTTCAAAGAATAGATCCCACCACTCCAAAGCCCTTTTCGAAACGATTTTTTCCACCACTGGTCGTCCTAGGAACTTCGCCAGATAGAAACAAATAACAGCTCCGAGCATGGCACTGCTCCATGAAAGAATGGCTCCATAAAACCAACCAAATAAAAGTCCGTTTGCAAAGGTAATGACAAATGCCGGAAGTGGAGCCATGACAGATTGGAACACCATTAATAGAGCTGAGATAACGGCTGCTAATGGACCAAAGGATAGTAAGAAATCACGAAATCCTTCAACATCTGCATTCTTTAAATACACAACTGAACTGTTAACAAGATCATGGATTGCACCTTGTCCTAAATAAAGGACAAGAAAAACTCCCAGCAGCCCGAAAAATGATATCATTCCAAATCTACTGGACTTAGAAAGCCTATTCCAGTCCATATTTGGGTTACTTTTAATAGTTAAAGGAGTTCTTTGCGCTGCAAACAGGGCAATTAAGCCAACAACTAAACCTACTACTAAAACCATATTCATTCCGCTTAGTGAAACTACATTTTCAATAAGCAAACCCTTTCGCACCATAAAAGCAGGCATGATCGAAAGACTGCCATTTAGAACATGGATGATCAGGATAATAGCTAGACTTAGGATGGCCGCAATCGTACTGACCAGCTTTTTCTCCCATAAGGATAAGCTCTTCGCATTCATAAATACTCTCGCAAAGAAATGCCATAAACCAGCAAGTACAGCAACTGTGATGATCACTTCGCTATCAAAGCGCATATCGACAAACTTACTTTGAATAAGCAAGGCTGTGACCGCTGTACCCATGATCAGGTATAGAAATAGCGCTGCTATGAGATGTATGATTGCTTGAAATAAAATTTTCATTATATCACCCGATTACTGAAAATTATAAGTAAGAATAACACCAGTTCCGTCCTCTGGAAGTACATCTGCATTACCGTGGAATTCCGCTGCACCGCTTTCAAATGCTCCAACTGGCTGATTTGCATTGCTTGTAATCCCTACTGGGCAGCTATCAAAACACATGAAACATCCAGTAACCTTTGCTGCAGCTGCATCATAGTTGCCGCCGAAATGGTACTCAAGCTTTTTACCAGTACTATCAACCATTACATCATTGATATCAAAGTCTTTGTCAGCACCTTCCCATGTGATGCTAACATTTACTGTATCACCTTTAATAAATTTTCCTTCTGCTGTTTCTTTAAATTCCTTACTAGCATCTCCACCTTTTTCAACGGCTGGCGTACCGCCTAACTTTGTTAATGCTTCATTAAAAAGCAGTGGATCCGCATATGTCTTAAATACTGCTTGATCTCCATATTTTCCATCAACCCAGTTTGCACCGTGACGAGTTGGCGTTACAAGATATTTACCGTTTACTGTTGCATAAACCTGTACTGTTTTTTCTTCTTCATTAACTACAATTGGATTTCCCTTACTTAACTTAGAAGTTTCTTCGACAGCTTTTTCTTCCTTTTGCACTGGTTCTTTAGCTGTTTCTGTTTTTGAGGAGCATGCTGCTAAAACAAACATGGCTAGTAACGCTGTAAGAAATAGCTTGAACATACGTTTCATTTTCATATTAGATCCCTCGATTGATTTATTTGACCCAATAAACTGCATAACAAAGCGGTGCCGCTCTCAAAAAGGATGACACAATTCTGTTTATCAATTTAATAATATAATTTCAATTTGTAAAATAATTTGTGATAAAAAGCACAAATTATTTTACATTAACACTACTATCGTGTTATTATTATAGGTTTGCTTGTTATCTAGGTCTCCTTCATTATAAGTAATAATTATGGGGAATTGTATATCATTTTATCTATATAACAATTGGAAATATATCGTTTTTACCGATATAACAATTTAGACACAATTCACTATTTACAAGGCTTATTTTTTACCAATACAACAACAACTAAAAAGTATTGTAAGATAACGATTATCGCAATTCCGAATCCAAAGATTGGATAGGCACTTAAGTTTTGAAGTGATAGGAGAACAACCCCAATTGCTTGATAAGCAGTTAAATAAATCAGTAATCTTCTAGTACTACCCATTTTAATTTTGAAATATAAAAAGAGGCAAAGAATCAATCCAACTATTAATAAAATGGTATAAAGTTTAATCCGTTCTGGGGTAAAGACCGTTGTAGCATAATGCGTTTTTTTAAACAATAAGTATCGATTGACCCCCATTTTTGAAGAAGATAAATTTTCTAAAATTGCCGCTCCGCCTATGACTACTAATGGAAAAATGAAAAATACCAGCCATCTCAGAAATTTCCCCATGTAAATGCCCCCTATTACTATTTATAAAGGTTAAAAGACAATACAAGATATCGTATTGTCTTTTACCTTATGACGATAGATTATTTAGTTGGTTCACCCGTTTCAACTGGGTTTGAAGGATCCATACTCCACTCATTCCAGCCGCCATCATATAATTTTATATTTTCTAATCCCATGACGTCTGCATAGAATAATACTTCAGCAGCTCTCCAGCCTGTTCCACAATAAAAAGCAAGCTGTTTATCCGGTGTGATACCTTCCGCTTTCCACATCGAAAGTATTTCATCACTGTTTCTCATTGTGTTATCTAAATTTCGGTAATCCTCAAGATGCATTGCATCTGATCCGGCGTGACCCCAAAGTGATCCAGCAGGACGACCTTTTGGTTCAATATAATCATAGCCTGATACTTTACCCGTAAATTCGTCCCAGCTACGAATATCTACAAGTATACTATTTTCTTTATCAGCAAGAATTTGCTTTGCTTCTTCTAAATCAATAATATAGTCAGGATTAACCGGGACAGTTGCGCCAAAGGATTTGACCGCTGTCTTTTGGTTTTCCTTTTTCTCAATCTCATAGCCTGAATTGCTCCAAGCTTCCCACCCGCCGTTTAATACGCGGACATCCTCCACACCCATGTATTTTAAAATGACGGCAACACGGTAAGCTGCTGTTGGATCTGCTCCGTAAAGTGCAACAGTTGTATCAGCGGTAATGCCATTTTTCAAAGCGAATGCCTCAAGCTCTGAATCCGACAAGCGATTCCATACAGGCCCTTCTTCTACTTCATCTGTATTAATATGAACAGCTCCCGGGATATGGCCTTTTTTATAATCCTCGGCTTCATCACCCCAGCTTACTTCAAAAACTTTATATGGTTGACCATCATTATTATCTTTAATTAAATCATTAATCCATGTTGCCGGAACAACCATCTCATAGTTTGGATAGCTTTCCATTGCCAGCTCTTTGTTAGCTGCCCACTCTTTTACATCAAAGGTATATACGTTCTCAAACCCTTGCTTCGTTAGATAACCCGCTACTTCCTTTGCATCTTTTCCGTTTGCATCATATAGAACAATGTTTTTATCTGCTGTAATTCCTTTTGTTTTTAGTACTTCACTAATCTTTTCATCCATTTTGTCAACATCGGCAGTTAACCATGCAGCTGAGAAATCAACTGCACCTTTAATATGTCCGCCTCTTTCTACTCCATCTAATGCCCAGCCATTCCAAGCATCATTTGATCTTGTGTCAACAACAGCCCAGTCATCTTTCCCTAGGTTTTCTTGAAGGTCTGCCAAGGTGAGCACTTCAATTTCATCTGTTGAGTCCTTAGCTTCACTGGCTTCTTCATTATTTGAGCATGCTGAAATCAAAATACTGCAAATGAATAAGAAACCAATTAAAAATAATTTACGGTTCAGCTTCATCAGTTTTCTCCTAACAAATTAGTATTTTAGAATATAAATAAAGCGCCTTATTAGAAGTATCATCTTATTAAACGCTTCCTAATTATTATAGAAAAGTTATTCTAATAAACAAATTCAAAATATCGTTGGTATGTTTGAATAAGTAATCGGTATTTTATATAGTTGTCTATTTCTTGAACACCGTTTATTGAAGCGTTTTACAATAATGAAGTTACGTATATGGCGACATAAAAAATCCCCCAACTAATTGGAGGATTCATGCACTTTAATCTGGATTTACATAAGGGATATACTGCTCCAGTTCCTTTTGAAAATCCTCTAAATCTACTAGATTCTTCAGGTTAATCTTTACCTCACCGCCATCCTTTTTAACCAGACAAATATAATTGGAAAGCCCCATCCACATAAAATAATAGCCTTTAACAAGGGCAAGCTCGACTTTTTTTCTTTTGGATATGAGATAACCATTCTTTACCACAAAAATGGTACTTGGTTTGATCAGATTGATAAATGAACGAATGAAGACAGGAAAAAAGCAAAGGGCAAGAATTCCAGCACCAACAAGTCCAAATTCCATTTCCCTAATGCCATATGGAATCCCAATAATAGCAACTAAAACAAACACAAATGAAGCCAAAAACTTAATCACTAACTTTTTCCTATTCGATCTAACCACCATTGGTTTCACCACCTTTCTGTGCGAAGCAGGGGGACGGTTCTCTTGCTTCCTAGTTTAAATCATTAATAACAACTTAGGTTCGTTTACTCCCAGATCATTAGAAAGAATTGATTGATAGGTAACTCTATCTCCGTAATGCCTTACGTCTAAAATTTACACCTTTATTTGCGATACGTCATCCCCAGCCGTTTCATATAGTTAAACAGTTTACATTATTCTCACATTGCTTTGCTCTGTCACTTAAAAAGAGTCTAGTGAAATATATACAAATGTTTGATTACATTTCTTTATTAAGAAGATTATGTATCAAAATGTATCACAGCATGAAAAAAGCCCTCAGTTTTATTGAGGGAATTTAGTGGTACAGAGATTGAACTTTCTCGAGATCTGATAAGAAATGTTTGATATCTTCCTGGCTAAGATAGACAGGCATTTGGTCGTATAAGGTGATAACTTGGCCATCCGGTTCATTTTCATGCTTTTTCAAGTAATGGTAAAGAGCATTTAATTGGTTTTCCTTAATAGTTGATTCAGTTGAAAAATGCTTCATTTGCTGCAATGTAAATTCGTTCATCTGTTCGTCAAACTCACCAGAAATAATATTGCCTTTCAACTGCATATGACCACTCCCCTTCACATCCTCATTTCTGCTAGTTTATCCAGAAAATGAATTGTTATCAGGAGGTCATAGCCATGTGGAAGCAGAAGAACCGTCCCTCCGCTACTATTCAAATCGTCTTTTCCTATTTAAGATAAACAGACTGCCTCCGAGTGTAAGTGCTGATATGAATTTGCTTGCCAAGAGCAAATAGGAGGTGGTTTGAGAATCGATTGGTATATGAGGAAGGATAACCAGGAGATAGATGAAGACAAGTCCGAGTATTAGAGCGATATAGGCATGGTTAAAGGCTTTGTTTATTATCTCCTGTCCCCTCTCATCCTTTGAACCCTTGAGAACAGAAATAACGTAAGTTAAAACGACAATGATAAAATAGGCCACCGTGATTACCGCAACGTCAATGCTCATGTTTTATAGCTGCCCCCTTTATCTTTTATATTTTTCAATCTACAAACAGGTTGGCAACAGATACAAACAAACGTATCACACACTAAAATTAAAGTCTGTCATATTTGGACATACTTATCCCGACTTGACAGACTCCACCTATGTTCACGTATATTTAATTGTACTATTCTCATTTCAAGAATTTATAAAAAATTATATCTATAACTAGCTTACCATATTAAAGTTAATTACTCCAAGCGTTTGTATGTAGAAACTATTTGTTTAGGATAAGATCTTTGTTTTTACGGAAACCTTCTTAAAAAAAGAAGGCCAACTGATTTGTATCATTCAGTAGACCCTCGGATTAATCATGTATCCATTCTTCTTAATTTTTTAGCGCGCTTTTCAATAATTCAAGGGTGGTGTCTATATCACTTTTCGTTGTATATCTTCCTAAACTAAAACGAACTGCCCCCTTGCCGGCACTCTCCTTTACCCCCATGGCTTTTAACACTGGTGATAAGTTTACCTCGCCTGTATGACACGCTGATCCGGTAGAGGCTGCAATTTGCGGGACGGAATCCAATATATCTTGGCCTACCCTATTCTCGAAGTTAATATTTAGCGTATTTGGAAGACGAAGTTCAGTATGCCCATTTAAAGAAAGAGCGACATCGGGCAATTTCCTTAACCGGTCCCAAAAATAATCTCGAAGCTCTTGAATCTCCATATTCTGCTCTAAGCTCTGATGCGCAACTTCGCAGGCTTCACCCAATCCAACAGCTAATAAGACATTTTCAGTACCCGCTCTTCTCCCGCTTTCATGGCCTGCTCCATGTATCAACGGCTCAATCTCAATTCCTTCTCTAATAAATAGTGCGCCTATTCCCTTTGGTGCATATACCTTGTGACCGGCTAAGCTTAGAAAATCAACCCCAAGCTCTTTTACATCCACCTGCACCTTTCCAACGGATTGTGAAGCATCTGTATGAAAAAGAATATGATATTTTTTTGCTATCTCACTAATCTCTTCGATAGGCTGAAGCGTTCCAACCTCATTATTTGCATGCATGACAGAAATTAGTATTGTTTGATCTGTAATGGCTGCCTCTATATCATGAGGGTTTACACGACCAAATTGGTCAACCCCAATATAAGTAATGGTTGCCCCTTGTTTTTCAAGGTATTCACATGGCTTTAAAATAGAGGGGTGTTCAATCTTGGTTGTAATAATATGATTTCCCTTATCTCTTGACTGCTGGAACACGCCTTTTAATACATGATTATTGGACTCACTTGCACCACTTGTAAATATGATTTCACTCTGTTTCACGTTTAATAGTGCCGCTACTTGTTTTCTTGCTCGCTCAACAGCTTGTTTTGCATCGACGCCCGCAAAGTGAAGAGCAGATGGGTTTCCGTAGTGATTTTCTAAAAATGGCAGCATCGCCTTCCGCACTTGCCCTGCAATTGGTGTACTTGCATTGTAATCTAAATAGATTCCTTTCATGACAACACTCCCTCAGCTTATAGATGACCTCTGGAATTATCCTTCCTTTACATTGATATAGTCACTCAATTAAAAGAATGACTTTGTTACTAATAAAATGTCAAGTGAGAATTCACTCCTTATCCTTTTAACGATCATTTCCCTGTAAAACTATTTTGGAAATGGTTGTTTTAACTGTAGTCGCAAAATTAAAGTGTATTCTCCCCCCTTCTCTCAAACCCTTGTCATTCCTGCCTTTCTCCGATTTTCCCATTTTCTGTAGGCAAATGAGTTGTTCCCCCGTTCGCTCCTTTTTTCTCCTATTTTTTGTCAGAATCCTGATTTTTTAGGAAAATAAGTTGTTCCGTAGGAACAGGGATAAAAATGGGTCAGGGCTAAGGGTTTTTCCTGCTTTTTCTCCTGCCCTTTTTCTCTCTTTTCCTCTGGTTTTTATCTTGAAATCGTTGATTTATCGGGCTTTATCAGACGTTTCCTCCTGCCTTTATTCATGCCTTTCTCATGCTTTTTACTGGCTTTTTCTCCGCTTCTGGACACAAAAAAACGAGGAAAACTGGAGGCTATCCTCCAATTTTCACTCGTTTTAGGGAACAACTTATTTAACCAAGGGAACAGTTTATTTGCCTTGGGTAAAACTTCTTTTTGCTATAACATAGAAGCAGGTGATAGGAAAAAAGGGATTAGGGATTGAGTGCTAACATTTTTCCATTATTCCTTTACTTTCAATAATCTTAAACTGTTTAGGGTAACAATCAATGTTGCTCCCATATCTGCAAAGATGGCTAACCACAATGTCAACCAGCCTGGAACAATAAGTACCAAGGCAAGTAACTTAATGCCTAATGAAAAAGTAATATTTTGCTTAATGATTGCCAACGCTTTTCGACTTAGTTTGATTGTATATGGAAGTTTACTTAAATCATCAGACATCAAAGCAATATCCGCAGTCTCTAATGCTGTGTCCGTTCCAGCTCCGCCCATTGCTATACCCACTGTTGCAGATGCAAGGGCAGGTGCATCGTTTACTCCGTCTCCGACCATTGCTACTTTATCATATTTACTACGAAGCTGTTTAATATAGACTAACTTATCTTCTGGTAAAAGTTCAGCTTGTATCTCCATGACACCAACTTCTTTACCGATTGCTTTAGCTGTTCCTTCATTATCTCCTGTAAGCATGACCGTCTTTTCAATGCCAATTTGATGAAGTTTACGAATTGCCTCTTTAGAACTCTCCCTTACTTCATCTGCCACTGCAATAAGAGACATAATCTCTTTAGAAGTTCCTAAGACCATCACTGTTTTTCCTTGCTCTTGCATATTAGTTATCTGTTGTTTAATATTCTTTTCTATGCTATATAATTCCTCGAATAAATTTGGACTACCTACATAATAAGTCGTTCCATCGATATCTGCTTTTACACCTTTTCCTGTAATCGACTGGAAGTTCTCTATATTCACATCTTTATAAGGTAAATTATCGGCTTCAGCTTTTCTTATAATGGCTGAAGCTAACGGATGCTGTGACCCCTTTTCAATTGCAGATGTAATCGTCATTATTTTTTGTTCTTCTTCATTAAAAGCGACAATATCTGTAACAGAAGGAAGACCTTTTGTAAGTGTTCCAGTTTTATCAAATGCAATAACTTTTAATGCCCCTGTTTCTTCTAAGTGAATTCCACCTTTTATCAAAACACCATTTTTCGCTCCATTTCCTATGGCAGTTACAATGGATACTGGTGTTGAAATGACCAACGCACAAGGACAACCTACAACAAGAACTGCCAAACCTCTATAAATCCACTCCTGCCAATCTCCGTTTAAGAATAGGGGAGGAACTACTGCCAGTAATAGGGCAATAATAATAATTCCTGGTGTATAATACTTTGCAAATTTGTCTACAAACGCCTGGGATGGTGCTTTTTCCGCTTGTGCTTCCTCCACCATATGAATGATTTTGGAAAGAGTGGTATCCTCAACACGTTTCGTAACTTTTACCTCTAATAATCCTTCTTCATTCAACGTACCAGCATATACCTCTTCATTGACTTTTTTTACTACTGGTACAGATTCACCCGTAATGGCCGCTTGATTGATAGTAGATGTTCCTTTTACAACAATCCCATCCATTGCAAGTTTCTGACCTGGTTTTACTATCATAATGTCGTCTATTTGAATGTCATCAACTTGAACCGTAATCTCTTTATTTCCTCTACGAATAAGAGCTTCTTTTGGTGCTATATCCATTAGGGATTGGATAGAATTACGAGCTTTATCCATTGAGTATCTTTCTAATGCTTCGCTAACTGCAAACAGGATAACAACAGTTGCTCCTTCGCCCCATTCTCCAATAGCAGATGCTCCTAATATGGCTACCGTCATCAAGGTATTCATATCAAACTTTAAATGAACTAAATTTTTAAGTCCTTTGATAAATAGGGAATAGCCACCAATCAAAATAGAAAGTGCATAGCCTATAGTCGGAATTAGACTTTCCTCACCATATTGTTTGGTCATCATCCAACTTATCAATAGTAAGACTGCTGATATATATACTTTTATATTTTCTTTTTGTTTCCAAAAAGATTCTTGCTTAACAACTTGCTCTCTTTCATTTCTTATCTTTAAATTTTCAAATGCCCCTGCTTTTTCTAACTCTTCAATAGTTGCATTTCCAATAACATCAACTTTCGATGCACCAAAATTTACTTTCGCATCTTGAACTCCTTCAAGTGCTTTGACGTTGTTTTCAAATATTGATGCACAATTTGCACAAGTAAAACCTTGTACTCTATAAGTTTTCGTTTGTTGTTGTTCAGACATGTGCTTTCACCTCCTGATTATGTTCCAATGCAATAAGGATTAACTGTTTAATATGGTCATCGTCTAATGAATAAAAAGCCAATTTCCCTTCTTTTCGATGCCTTAATATAGAAAGTTTATGAAGAGTACGAAGATGATGGGAGGCTGTCGCTACAGATGTACCTAAGATATTGGCAACATCACAAACACATAGTTCATCTTCTTGACAAAGAGCATACGCAATCTTAGTACGATTTTCATCACCTATTACTTTAAATACTTTGGAAATATTACTGATATCTGCCTTCTCGATTTCCTCTTGAACTCGATTTACTTTCTCTTCATCGTAGCAATAAATTTCACATGTATCTTTTTTACTCACATTCACTTCTCCTTTCTCATTCAAATGTTTATTTGAATATATTATAACTCTAACCCCTTTGTTATTCAAATATATATTTGAATGAAACGAAAAATTATTCTTATCTTTATGAAAATCCCACAAATTAAAGGATTTTATTAATATTCCAAAGAATACAGATACACAATAAAGTTTTTAAACGAGGAGTTCTAAAATGAATAGCACATGGAATCAAATTATCTATAAAGTATGGTCGCCATTTTATGACCAATTTTTCAATAAAGGAATTTTTTTAAAAGCAAGAAGAGAGGTATTTAAGGATATAGAATGGGTTCAGGAGGAAAGGGTACTCTTCGTAGGTTGTGGTACAGGTGCAGATTTAGAGTATGTCCCTCATAATGATATCGACATAACAGCCATTGATTTTTCCAGTGACATGCTGGATAAAGCAAGAGAAAAGTTTCATCATACAGATATTACATTCCTGCAAATGGATGCACAGGATTTAACATTTCCTGATGAATCTTTTGACATTGTAATAGCAAGTTTACTTCTTTCTGTTGTCCCAAATCCTCATAAGTGTATGGAAGAGATGATTAGAGTAACGAAACCTAAAGGGAGAATATTGATATTTGATAAATTCGTTCCTGAGAACCAAGAACTATCCCTTTTCAAAAGGGGAATAAGACCGCTTATCTCCTTGTTGGGTACAGATATTGGATTGAGATTTGAACAAGTGGCTAATCCATTTTCTAAGCAATTATCCATACAAATGGATTCACCAATTATGCTAAATGGTATGTACAGAAAAATTATTGGAATTAAAATCCAAAATGATAAAAAAGTAAGGAATTAAATACTCAAGGTTAATTGAATAAAAAATGCTTTACTCCTTATTGAAGTAAAGCACCATTTGTTTAAGAAGAACATGTACAGACCTTCTATCCTGCACAACAAGATAATTTTGAAACGTCTTTATCAAACGTAAGAGAAGCCAACTTTAACCCTTCTGCCATTGTTAAGTATGGTGCAAGGCTTTCCTTTAAGTCTTCAACAGTTAGACCAAATTTCACAGCTAATGTTCCTGCATAAATTACATCACCAGCATTTTCAGATACAACATGGACTCCTAATATCTTTAATGTTTTCGCATCTGCCACTATTTTGAATACACCTGTGGTTTCACGATTCACAATTGCTCTTGGAACAGCTTCTAAAGGTAATACAGATGTTTTGACATCATATCCTTTTTCTTTTGCTTGTTCTTCTGTTAAACCAACGGTTGCAATCGAAGGATTTGTAAATGTAACACCTGGTACAACCGATAAATCTAATTTTTTATTTAACCCACCAATTGCATTATCAGCGACAATTCCACCTTCATAGGCCGCTACATACACAAATTGTGGTCCAAGTGTTACATCCCCAGCAGAATAAATCTTTTCATTACTTGTTTGAGCATATTCATTTATTTTTATTTCTTTGCGGTTTCCCACTTCAACACCTGCTACACTTAAATTTAGAGAATCTGTATTTGGTTTTCTACCTGTTGCAACAAGGAGTTGCTCTGATTCAATTATTTTTCGTTTTCCTTCAACCGTTACATAAACCTTTTTTATTTCTCCTTCTTGTTCCACACGCTCAAAAGTTGCCCCTTTTATTAGGTTTATACCCTGTTCTGTTAAAGCTCTTTCCACTGCTTCAGAAATCTCAGGGTCATATTCTTTTAATAGACGCTCACTTCTTTGCATAAGTGTAACTTCCGAACCTAAATGATGAAAAAGTTGCCCAAGTTCCATTCCAATATACCCTGAACCAATTACCGTTAAGCGTTTTGGAACTTTTTTTAATTCAAGTAGCGTTGTACTTGTTAAATAATCTACTTCTTCAAGTCCTGCAATCGGTGGTAAAGATGGAGAAGCACCTGTTGCGATTAAAAAGCGTTTTGCTGAAAGTTTTCTTCCATTTACCTCAACTATACTTTCATCAACAAATTTAGCTTCACCCTCAATTAAATCAAATCCATATTTATCAATTAAATTAACATATTTTTGATTGCGGAGTTCACTAACCAATTCATTCTTTTGCTTTACTAACGGTGCTAATTCTACTTCTCCAGCAGATGTTTGTAACCCAATAAATGGATTTGATTTTGCTAAATGATTGATTTCCCCAGCTCGTAAAAGGGTTTTTGAAGGAACACAACCAATATTTACGCATGTTCCCCCAACCGTTCCACGCTCAATCATCCCAACTTTTGCCCCATATTCTATTGCTTTAATGGCGGCCGAAAAGGCCGCTCCACCAGAACCGATAATAAGCAGGTCATAATCACCTTCATTACCTAAATCCACATCTTCCTTTGATAACACATCTTCTATTTCACCAGGTTGATATTTTGCTTCATTGATAGCTCTTTTGGCAGTTTCAATCTCTTTATTATCAGGTAATTCAAATACAGCTTCACCACGACTAAAATTAGCTTTTATGTTTTTAGCTCCTATATTTTCAAGTGCGACAGCTACATGCTCTTCACACCCTGTACAAGTCATTCCCTCAATCTTTATCCGATATTTTTTCATGTGTTTTATCCTCCTTTATTTTACACCGTAACCTAAATCCAAAACGGACTCTTGAATGATTTTAATATCTGTTTTTACATCATCATAAGAAACCGTTACAGTTCCCTCTGTTCCTTTTGTTTCAATAATTACATTATTTACCCCATCCACTTTATTTATCGCACTTTCTACGACAAATGGACAACTTGCACAATACATATCTGTTACTGTAAACGATACGGAGTTACTATTATTACTTGTAATAGTTTGTATCTCTTTTTCATTACTACACGCAGAAAGAAAAAGTAAAAACAACAATAAAATGATGGCTAAAACCTGTTGAACCCGCACAATAAATACCCCTTTCCTACAAGTACCCTTTGGAAATTAGCGTATAAACAAACATCCCAAATACCAAAACCGTTGTAATCCATAATCCAATAATAGAACTTTTCTTTTTACACTTTCGCCCATAAATCAAATAAAATGAGTAAGCTAATAAAACCAACGTAACCGTTATTAGCATCGTTTGATATTTCGTTGCATAAATTGCTAATCCTCCAGCAAAACCTGTTAAACCAAGAGGAATCAAAATTACAGGTCCTAAACAACAACCTGCCATCAGAAATCCAGAAAATAGTGTTGCTACTTGTGAAACTTTCTCTTTCATCACTATCACCACCTATATCTTAAGAGCAACAAGAATCATTCTTAGAATTCGATTTATTCAACTTATTATAAGAGTAGAGAGTTAAGGCAAGAAAAATTGCTAAAACTGGAATTAGAATATAATCTAAATAGCCAGTTATCGCCCCTAATCCAATAGCACTTAATAAAATAACTAATATAGGTGTAGCACAACATAGTAGAACAACAAATATCCCTACCATTCCTACAATAAAGCTCTTTTTATGTTTCATAAAAATCTCCCTTCTTATTAGTCCTCAATCAACGCTTCAATAATGGGGCATTCATGTAACTCCTTTTCATCTGGACATCTTTTCTTTAAATCTTTCAACATGCGTTCAATACGCTTTAAATCTTCTATTTGTTTTTTAACTTCTTCTTCTTTTTTTGATACAAATTCAAACATGTCCTGGCATCGAATTTCATCTTTATCTACAACCCCAAGTAATTTATAAATTTCATTCAAAGAAAAACCAAGCTCTTGCATTCGTTTAATAAACCCTACACGCTTAACATCATCCTCTGAATATGTCCGATAACCTGAATTTGTTCGAGAAGGTTCTTGTAATAAATTCTTTCGTTCGTAGTATCTAATGGTTTCTTTATTAACCCTACACTTATCCGCAAATTCACTAATACGATAACTCAAATTATTCACCCCATATAAAAGTATAAACCGTGTACTATAGTACACGGTCAAGGATAGTGTTATACATTTTTCTTAAGACTAAAAAAGCAATACCCTTCTATTAAAGGAATTGTTATTGGCGTGGTGCAAACAACATCACTGAAACACCAACTAAACATATACCTGCACCCACCCAGTCATATAAATCTGGTGTCTTTTTATCAATACCCCATCCCCATAATACGGAAAGTATTATAAATACTCCTCCATAGGCCGCATAGACTCTTCCAAACGATGGAAAGGTTTGAAATGTAGCAATAACACCGTATAAAGCTAATGCAACACCTCCAAATATACCCCAATAAAACGGCTTACCTTCCCTTAGCCACAGCCAAATAAGATAACCTCCTCCAATCTCAGCAATTCCTGCAAACAGAAATAATGCGATTGTATAAAACAAATATAAACACTCCCTTGAACAATTTAATGAATAATAACCTTTTAACATTCCCAGTTACTTGAATATTTATAGAAACTTCCTATTTTAAGGAAGTTTTGAAATCCCTGTTGAAAAATATTTAAATGAAATAATATTATTTTCACTTCTGGAAATCTTTCGTTTTGGTTACAAAAGACTGCTGAATTACGTCTTTATCTTTGTTTAACAGCGAATTTCTTTCAAGGAGAATCTCAATAAATTCTTTAGCAAAACCAATCAAATCAAAGTAATCAAATATATCATCAATATTGATGTAAACATATCGACAAAATCTTGAATTATAAATAGCCAACTTATCTATTTTAGGAAAGGAAGGTGTAAAGAGAGATAAAATATAATATCCGATAAGTTGCCTCATATGGTCTGCTTTATATCCAAACTGGGACTCAGTTTTTATCTCAATCAACGTGCTATCTATTAAAATATCAGCATCTGCTCCTCCTACTAAAATAGATGCTTTTTCAAATGAAGGATTACATATAAGAGTATGGTTCATTATGAAAAGAGAAGAAAACTTTTGAGTCTCTCTTGTTAAATTTAACAAGTCTGTGATATCCTTTTCTGACACATAAAAAACACCTTGTTCATGTATATAATTAGAACGATAGAAAGCATCCAAATTCCCCAGTATCATACAATCTTCCATCAGTTGAGTATCATCAACTGATTCCCCTAAAATGTAAGAATTTCTTCTTTCAATAATATTATCATAAATAATTTCCCCTTCAGAATAATGGGTAGTTATTGTAAAGTCCCCAAAAAACTTTAGCTCCATATTTTCAAGGATTTCATCCGTGTATTTTTCATGTATTTAATCAAGGACTGCTTCAAACCATTCATCAGTTGTTTTATTCTCTTCTTTCATTTCAAATAGGTCTCATAATAATAATTACCGAACTCTTTTTCTTCTTCTTTTATGAATGGAAGGTGATATTTGTAAGCATCTTTATCGAAAAATTTTTTCTCTGTAAAAAGCAAGGATAGACCCTGATAAGCAACTAAATTATCATTTTCTTGTAAGCGGTTATTTATTCGTTGTATAAACGCTCTTAACCAATAATCATATGCGTGTCCTACAATGGGGTTTGCTCTACCATCTGATTTCACAATAATTGGTGCTTTCACAGGAAAGGCAGGACCTTCATTAAGTGTCTGAAAAAACTGTTTCATATTTGGAATTGACTTGAAAAGTTCTTTTATCTGCTTATTATGGTTTAGTAATCTCGTCAATGACATTTACCGTACTCTTTACATATTTCAATTAAGACTATCGAAGAAAAGAGTTACCTTAGCAACTTTACTCAATTTGGTAAAATAAATACTTCTCCCTATTTTTATGTCAAAAAGGGAATTTTTGCCTTCCTGCATTAATACACACAGTAATGAAAACAACCACCTTTAAGCTCCGCAAAAAAGGTGGTTGTTTCGTAAAGCAAAAAGGGTGCTCGTTCTCATAAAAATATCCTTTCGATGCACGAAAACCCAAAGCTCCGCTATCATATTTTACCAAAACTCTAAACAAACAGAAAGTAAATGCAGGAAAGTTGTGTAAATTAAATCATTCTTTCAAATCTTGTTGAAGCAAACACAATAATTCTTCTTTTGATTCCTGTGGAAGAATACTGATAAATTCTCTGATGCCCATATTGAATAAGCACAACATCAACATTTTTTGTCTTTCATTGTTAAAAGGGAGGAAAACTCCTTGAAAGAATTCTAACTTGTTTAATGTAGGAGTATATTCTTCGTAAATCTTATAATTAATAAGCTGAGCTTCTATCTTTGGGATTAACATAAGGTCATAACTACCTCCTCCAGGTTTTAGTACAATAAGGACATTTCCATGCAAAGATAGAATCCCAATTGGAAACGCCAATTTTCTCACTTACGTATCGAAGTTTGTATTTCTTTTGCTCTTGTTCCGAAAGAATTCTTATCAAATTCTTGCCACAATACGGACAATATTCTTTTGGTATTTCTTGCTCATTCTTCATTTTGTTCTTTTCCCCACTCAACTTGTTTACAAATATTTTTCCTTACCAGTAGATGGGCATCTAAACACGCACTGGAAAAATCAGATTGGCTATATACCTCTTGTGACCAGAAGTTCTCATCATCTCTATCTTTATTATTGGAAACAACATGCAAATTCTCTAACATTTGATAGTAATTCACTCTTCCCCCTCCTCTTTAACGTCTAAATCTTGTTCAGTTAGCATCTTTCGCAATGTCTTCCTTGTATCATCGGAGATGAGTTCTAAAAATCGCTTTAATCCTGTGGCATGTAAACCGAGCAAAAGCATATTTTCAGCCCCATCCAGTTTTCCCTTCTTTAGAAACATGTCTTTTGGTAAGCACAATGAAATCACATTGTCCTCAAGAAAAGCTGGTTCTTCTGTTATCTCTAATTGTTTTGCGAACTGCCACTTTTTATGGTCTTCTCTAAATTGCTCTATTTTGTAAATAGGCACTCCAAACCTTTCAGATATTGGTTCATCATCATAATCAGTGGTCTCCAGATAAATTCTTGCCATTTCTTCCGCTATCTCTTGCCTTGCTTCCTTTTTCATATCCTCCAGAAGTTCTGCTCTAAACTTTTCCATCCAATCTTGTTCCATTAAGACTTCCCTCCTTTATTTGCGATTCTTATTTCATCATCTCTCCAATAGATATTCTGAAATCTCGTTTAGTGTTGCAAAATACTCCTCTTCCCTTTCCACCTCATATCCATAATTCTGCAATTTAACAGGCGGTGTTTGTAACCATTCTCGAATATCATTATCCAATTCTAATTCAGCATTAAATGATAACACCTCCATCAATTCGGTAATATCAATTTCCTTTTCCTGCTTAAATCCCTTATTCATTCTTATATCCTCCTTGTTCCTATTCATCATCGTTCTTTAAGTTGTAATCTGACCTGTTTATAACATCCACGAAACTCATTTCATTCACAAATTAGTCATCTCCTTTTGATTACAGTCTTTAATAAAGCTAACTACATAAGAAAGAAAACTTTCACATAGTAGCCAATGACTAAAGAAACAGCAATAGTAAGTGCGTCTCCAATTAATTCAATAGAAAGATTTTGTAAAGACCCTTTCAACTTTTCCAACAACATTCTCTCTCCTCCTTTCGATACAGTTTGGAAACAAACACAATTAAAAACGCCCAGTCCTATGACTGAGCGTTAATTTATGCAATATGGACTTTTGCGATTAATATAAAAAGTCGCCATTTTGTTTCCTCATTTCAAATAATTATTATTTTCTATAAATTTATGATACCTACAGCTCTTCCCAATATCAAGCCAAACCTTGCTAAACTAATCTTATGAAATAATGCTACTTATCCTTTCAAACTCCACTTCTAATTCCTCTATCCATTCACCCCGAATACCAGCTACCCTCGCTACTCTCCACCATTGCACATCATATCCTTCTCGTTGGCATTCTTTAATCGCCCATTTGATTCTGCGAATTTGAAAATCTCTTACCGATTCAATATGTTGTAGCAAGTATTCATTGGTTTGAGGCAACTTGAATAGATGCTTTTCCAGCAAGGATAATTTGCCTACTTTCTTCCCAACTCTGCTTATCGTTACTCTTTCAGGCTTATTAGGGGAATTAAGTATTTCTTCTACAATTTCCTTTACGGACTCATGAGTTTCCACATCTCTTTTATCCCAATCCACCCGATTATTTACCATAGTAATTTGCTTCTTTTTTGGAGAGTTTGAATTTAACCACTCCCTATCATTGCGATATAGCCAAGTATAAAGACCACTATTAACCTTCCGCAGTTCCGTTTTACTCTTTTCGGGATATCGCTTCTGCAAATCCAGCCATTCATTACGAAAACTATCCTTGTTAATAAGATTGTCTTTTCTTTTATAACCGAGTTCCACTTCGGTTTCTCCTAAATTCTGACCATATTTCTTTACCGTATTTACATCTACCTTTAATCTTCTTGCGATTTCTCTCATACTTAAATTCATTTGAAAAAGTTCTTTTAGCTTTGATTTCCATACTTCTCCAAACTCTTTTACTCTTCCAACCTTGTACCTATCATCTTCACTACTATCGGGTCCCTTTCGTGCGTAAACAAACCCACAGGAACAGCTAAATGTCCCAACTGGCCGCTTGATTTTACTGTCATACCGTATAGACACTTCAGTAATTACTGGCTGTAAATAATGGTCTGCTCCCGCATTTAAACATGGAAAAGGACTTTTGCCAAAAGGTAAATACTCATTTTCCTCATTCCATAAGTCTTCCAACATAATTCCTAAAAATTGAATCATCAGCAGATGTCTAATTGGATGAACAGTTTTACGTGGTTTTCTAACCATCATACTTAACCAGCAACTTTCATTATTAGTAACGGATGATTGGACTATCGTTAATAAATTCTCCCCATAAAACTCAAGAAACTGCTCTCGAAGTTCTTTTTGCTTTACACTTCCATTTATATTTGCTAATCCCATCAACTTTAACCTCTCTATATATTGAGAGAAAAACCATTCAGGTGGCTTATTGGAATAACGATTGTTTAATAGTTTATCCACATTATCTACAACTTGAATATAATTGGGGATAAATTCAGATTCTATAGCATCTTCTATATTCTTTGAGGTTGTATGTTCTTCGGTTAAATTGCAATTGTCTACAGTTGCTGGAACAAACTCATTTTTGTTAAAGTGATGTACTAATACTTTGCTGTTGTACAGTAAGGTCTTATGCTTTGAACAAATAATAATCCCAGGAATTTGGTGACTTCTCACCCAATACACTTCTCCATATTTCTTTAATGACTCTGTCGCACACTCTTTGCACATCCTAATATATCTATTCTCTGCAATTGTACTTGCCATAACACCTATTCGATTATGGATGCTTCCACCGCTGTTACCCTTCATAGATTGCAAGATGCTTTTGGCACGTTCTGGCGGAAGAAAGGCACTATAAAATGGATATAAAGTGTTCTCCATTATCAAATTTTCCACAGTATATGCACTTCCAATCGGTAAATTGCTTATCAAGCTATCTATGTTGGCTGGTAAATCGACAACAGTAGTGACAGAACGAGAGCCAAATAACTCTTCAATGGTTGCCTTGGGGCTGATGTTCCCACTTCTTATATGGAAACGTGCTAATGTACTATATAACAACTCATTCGGATACGGTGTTGGAAAAAAACCAACCATTATTCTCACCCCACACTGAAGAAATCATTTTCTATCACTTTAATAATTCCTTTTTCTTTAAGTGCTTCATGGGCAGATAGACCATTTGCTTTTCCTTCCGAAACAATCAATCTTAAATCTTGCTTGTTTTGCAACTCCATTTTCTTTGGTAATTTAGTCGGTATAGGGCTACTTTCTTCTATATTTATAGACAGCTTAAACGCCTCTTTTACAATCCCCTTTATATCAAATTCTTGTCCTTGCTTTTCAATCACAGTATCAATACACTTTTTTGCCTTGCCTGGTTCAACATCCAACTCAATTAACTTTAAGATAGACTGTTCCCTCACGTTTTCCTTCCAATTTTTCTCCTGCTTTTTCTTCGCTTTTTGAATTTCTTTTATTTTATTGTTCATAGAAACAGTAGAAAATTCCTGATTAATAAACCCTTCTACATCTATAGGTGCGATATCTTCGTATCTCGAAATAGCTTTAATGTCGCCACTTCTTATAGCATTAATCATCGGCTGAATTAGTTGCAAATTCTCTCTTGCCACTTTTCTTATTAATGCAGGAGTTATTTGTTCCTTACCACTGGAAATTGCCTTTACTTGAGCCATGACAAAAAGTTTAATCGCAATATCTGTTATTCCGCCAGATTCATCATATAAAATATCTTTAAACTCTTGTGTAAGAGCAGTTGGCTTTCTCACCCACTGATAATCCCACATTCCTTCGAGAATTAAATCCCAATTAAAATCCTTTTTCATGCGTTCTATCACCATATCCCCCTGACCACTGCCTCTTCGTGCTTGGCGGAGGTCGCCTCTTAAATAAGGAAGTGCCTTTGGTGTTCCTATCAAAAGAATAGGAGTTCCCATATTAGATAAGTAATGAAAGAAGTTCATCATTTTTTCTGCTCCACCAGATTTGGCAACGCTCAGCGACTGCACCTCGTCTATTACCAGTAGTCCAACCCCATGAACCCTAAGCATTTGAGATAAAGCAGGTTGCATGGAGGCTATGGGCATTCTTGCTGAACCAAACCGCTTATAATAGCTTGTACCCAATAAACTATCCAAGCTCCTATATGCATCAATACAAACACCTTTAATATTTCCATCGAATGAACAATCTAATTTAAGCCAGACCAACTGATACATATTAAAATCATTATTCTTATAGCGAGAATGAACAATAAGTTGTGGTAGAGCTGATAGTACCACATTTATCATTCGGCTTTTACCGATTCCTGATGGTCCCAAAATCGTCATTGCAGAAGACGTGCTTTTTAAATTGCCATTGTACATATCTATGTTTGCGTTTAGAATCGACTTGTAGTTTTCGTGCAATCCTTGAGCGAATTCTGGTTTAAAAGGATTTTTATGAACATAACCCATACGAATCATCCTGGAGACCCTTGACTCCAAATCAAGCGTTTGAAAAATTGGCTGGTAATATTGGAATAATCGCTGGACAAGGTGCAGTCTTATATGACTATCCAAGTTACGTTCATTTTCATTAAAAGGTGGATAATAGGCTAATTTATCAACTACCTCCTCCTTTGAAAGAATGGGAGGAAGAGCTTCGATAAAAGGATTGTTTCTGTATTCCATCACTTCCTGGTCTCTATATTTTGCCATTACAGCTTCTCCACCGTTTGGAATTATTACTTTATTCTGTTTTTCCATACGTTCTCTCCTTCTGCTTCTTTCTTAATAGGGCCATTTCATTTTCAAACTCTTCTGGTCCCTCTTCAGGTTCTTGATTATTCATTCTATTAAATGAAAGAACTTCTCCCTTTTCGTTCGTCACTTTCTTATCAAGTTCAAATGCCTCATTTTCTTTGTTAATCATCTTTTCTATTTGCCTATTTTTACGAATTCCCTTTAGTTTTTGTGTCTTGCTCTCAGTTTCATCCTGCTGTTCCCTCGTCATTTTCTCTGCTTCTTGAACGATATTTTCTATCTCTGAAATTAAATCAATTTTGGATTGTAACTGTTCATCCTCTTTTTGCTTTTTCAGTAACTTTTCATATTCCTGTAAGTATTCAAACTCTTCAATACTCTTGTTTATGTGAACTTCTTGGTAATCCAGAAGGTGGCATTTCTCAAATTCTTTTCCGTCTTCCTTCTTTATATATATGAAGTTTAAATTTCTTGGGTCATAGGATATATGAATCTTTTCTCCACTACCACTTATACGAACACGTTCAAAACTACCTTCTCTAATAAGATTTGAAGAAGTGTAAAATAACCCTTTGAATTTAATTCCTTTACCAGTTATATAAGCATTTGCAGTTGGCATCAGACACAATTTCACAGTATCTTCTGAAACAGAACGCAATAAACCAGCACGATTTTTCATTCCCCAATTCCATAACTTTATTGGAATAGGCTCTATATCATCGCTAATCATCATTTCTTCACGATTATAATTAGAAAGCCAACTTTGGTTATATTCGAGAATCGAATAAATCATAACTTGGGTAAATTGGAACAAATCGAGAACGCTATCAAGACGATAATCTCGGCTTCCTCTCTTACGGAAATCTGTTTTCACAGTTCCAGGTAAAAATGGTTGTACGGATTTCTCATTAATAATTTGAAATTTTCTTTCTACAAAAGGTTTCATATCGGCTCTATAGGGACTTGTGTTCTGTACTTTAACATGTAAGGAACTAACAAGTGTCTCAACCATCTTACCCTGCAACTCTCGGTCAGCTATCAAAGTATCGCAAAGATGGCGGGATGGCCATTGCTCCTCTATAATCTCAATATCGTACTCTTTGCAAAAATCCACTTTATTACTTGCCGAATTAGCAAGAGCACTCATAGCCCCATTCCAAGAAGGTCCTTCTAAGCCCACATATAGTCCTGTAATCATCATGGAAAACTTGTCCACACAGAGGTAGATGACGGGCCTTCCGATTATCCAATTTCTGTTATATCTGGAGACTAAGTAAACATCAGCAATGGTGGCATCAATTTCGTAATAACCTGGTCCATAAGCCTCTACTGTAGAGTTACCCAATAATGCTCTATGATTTTGCAAATACTCTTTCGACCCCTGCCTTGAGTATATTTCCTTCTTCAAGTTTCGCTCCTTATAAAAGAAGTATTTAAACTGTCCAAAGGTTGGAACTTCACTGGATGGTTTTAATATTGGCTTCCTAATGCCTCCATCTATCCTGTAACCATCTGCATAAAATTCCTTCCTCATTAACTGGTATGCAGTGTTTAAGGAGTTACCAGACTTTGTATAGTAAAATTTATTAAGTGCTATCCTAAATATCCGTTTCGTTTCTTCATTGACATTTACACCTTCACCCACAATATCTTTATATTTTTTTGGTCTCCCCCTTTTTTTACCTGTTGCTTGTTTTTCCTGAGACCTCCCTATATTCTTGTAATCTGGCAAAAGGGCATTCATGTGTTTTCCCCTTTGCCAATATCGCCTTAAATACTTGTAGACTGTTTTATTACTTACTCCAAATTTTCCACTTGCCTTTTTAACAAGTTCTGCACGTTTCTTTGCATTAAAAACTTCTGGTTCATTTTCTTTCTCCGCAATGGCTTTTATTATCTCCCATGCTTTATTCCGAATCTCCTTCTCTTTTTCATTAATCTCATTATCATTTCTAAAAATTTGGAAAGGGTCATCTTTAATAACGGTTGCACCTTTAATCTCAATATCATTAACAATGTCTTCTACATTTTTATATATTGGAGTGCTCTTGTTAGCATAAATATCAATCAAAACTGCAACTGTATAATCACTGCTAATCCACAATATTCTTTCAACGGTATCCTTTAACGAATCTCCCGTATAACCGATTAACGTATTAACGGTCAATAGCAATTTTTATTTCACCCTGCCTTTCTTGCGGAACTATCTCTAAAACTTCTGCCGATTGGTTTAATTCAATCTTCTTATTCATATCTATTTTTATCTGTTTTGTTGTTAATAAATGTTTAAATAACAACAACCCTGAACCAGCTTCAAGATTTAGTTGAGAATCAACTGAACTTGTTATCTCCCGAACTGGTCTTTTATTTTTATAGAGTGATTCCAAAAGAATTCCTGAAATATACGAAATATCACCTTTAGTAAAATCCGTTGTTTCCTCTAAAAACCTCGCTGGATGTATCCACTCGATGTTTTTCGCCTTAACTATTGGAAGCTCCTTTTGGGTTAATAACGCCCAATCAATACCTTTTTTCCAAAAATAACGTCTTATTAACTCGAAGCGTTCAATCACTGCCTTTCTTTCCAATTCATGACTTGCTTTAACACTCCTTGCAACATCATAGGTATTTCCGTCATTTCCCCTAACTGTAATTAGAAAGGTCGTGGTTAAAATGTAGGGAAATCCCGATTGTTTATCCTTAAATTTCCTTATATCTATATCTTCTTGCTCCCCAACTACTTCTTCAAAATCGTATAAAGGCACATGCTCTTTCACTTGTAAAATTGAATCGTCAAACTCAGTTAGGTAGAAGAATCGTGTTTCTATATCCGACAGTAGGTGGACAATCCGATTACATCGCCAAGTTCTTAAACGACTGCTTCTGCCAACCGAGCCGAAGTCCTGCACTCGAATAAATCCTTTATAGGATTCAAATTCTCCCTGTCCTCTACCTTCCTTTATATACCTTTGTAATTTTTCCTCGTTCCACTCACTTCTCATTTCTTACACCAGCTTTTCTGTTTCTATTAATTAGAGCTTGTACTTTCCCAAATACGACCTTATTTATCAACGGTTTATGATTCCCCTCGATAATCAAATCACTGTGTCTTAAAACACCTTTATAAAAATCATTCTTTAGTATCCCAACCAAGGCCTGTTTGCTAAATCTGTTCCCCCTACTGCTTCTTACCCCAGAGTTGTCTAAATACTTTTTAAGTTTCCCAAGACTGCGTAACTCCAAATACTTTTTGAAAATCAATTCGATAATGGCCGCTGTTTCTTCATCAACAATAATCTTTGCTTTATCATTCCACTTATAGCCAAGAGGAGCATTCCCACATGCTTTATCGCCCATTTTAATTTTTGTTCTACGGCCTTTGTTGAGCTTCATAGCGATACTCATTCTCTCATATTGGTCGAGCAATTCCATCATCCCATTAACCAAAAAGTCATTTGGATTTTTCGTGTAAATTCCGCTGTAATTAGGCTGTTCAATGCTGATAACGTCAGCCGAATGCTTCTGAAATTCTCTGTGAACTAAAACTTTGACTGTATCACTTCTCCAAAGTCGGGAGGTGTTTAATACTACAACTTTCTTTACTTCACCAAAAGAACTAATTAAATCATTTAATCCGTCTCTGTTTGCAATCGTTCCAGAGATTCCCTCATCTCGAAATACTTCAATTAAGTCGTATCCATTCTTTTGGCAAAAGTCTATAATTGCTGATTCCTGCGTTTTTAACCCATACCCATCCATTTGAGTTTTTGTACTAACCCTTATATATCCAAAAACATCCAACTTGTTCTTCCCCCACTTATATGTAGTCAATTATTATTCATAACATCTGACTTAAAAGCTGAAAAAATATAGGACTATCAATGTCCAGTCGCTTTTAAAGTCGTTTATTAATGAATTGGTCATCTCATTAGTTAGTTGCAAAATCCTGTTCGGCATCACCCCCTTTATCTAAAAGCAATATGGGTCATTGACAATATGAATTGCAGACAAAAAAATAGCATTTAGTCACTATCCAAAATTTTTTTTGAATAGAAACTAAATGCTATTTTTGACTGGCTTTTAAAATATGAATTAACAAATTGAACAATTGATTGGCTGGGAGTTGAATATTCTTAACTCTTTATTTTGCATCTTAACTTAAGAGTGGAAATAACTCAAGCCCTTTTTTATTTTCATTTCTACCCAAAAATTGTTTCGTAAACTAAAAGTAGATAATTTCGATGAATTAATGTTTTGTGTCATATTCATTCTTAATCCGACTAACATTGAATTTTAAATTTGACTAACGTTTCTTATAAGGGAAATACTTATTCAAATGGCTCTATTTATGCCGATATAAAAATATAGAAGTTTATTTCCAGTAGGAATGAGGCAAATCATGTTTTTAGATTTTCTATTTAAAAATAAGAAGAAAAACAGCACAAGTAATGTTGTGGAAGAAGTCCCAGGCACTGTAACAAGGACAAACGATGAGGTAAAAAAAATAAAGAATGAACGGACTGCAATTAGAAAAGGTGAACTGGGAGAATACAAAATCGACATACAGCTATCCCAACTGCCCAAAGAGTATTTGCATTTAAGTGATTTACTAATCAAAAATCCCAAATCATCAACAGGATTCTCCCAAATTGACCACGTTATCATTACTCCGTATGGATTATTTGTAATCGAGACAAAGAATTATCAGGGAACTATTTATGGAGGAAAAGATAGAAAAGCCTGGTTGATTAATGGCAAGTTCAAAATGATGAATCCATTAATGCAAAATTACGGTCACATTCAAGCACTTAAAAATTTTATCGATGGGAAATACCATCAATACTTTGTTTCAATGGTTTCCTTTACAAAGAGATGTACTTTTAAAATTGAAGAAGAATTACGAAAGATACATTCTAATCAATTAGTAATTTATGATGTGGAATTGACTGAATTTATTAATAGAAAAGTCGCTGTCCTTAAATTACAATACAAAAATCCTATTTTAATGGAAGATGATATTGAACTTATATATAACTCTCTCTCTAATTCCAATATTTTAGACGAATCAATTAGAAAACAACATATTGAGAGCATACAATTAAAGAAGAATAATATTGATAAGACAACTGACGAAAACAAGTGTGCAGTATGTCAGAAAGCTGTGTCTGATAAAGTAAAATCATTCTGTTTATCTAATAAGAAATTCCAAGGAAAAGTTTATTGTTATGACCACCAAAAAACTTTATAACTTAGGAAGCTGGATTCCAGCTTCCTAATAAGTTTAAGATTCAATATCTTGCTCAATTGAAAAGTTCTTTATCATTTCATATCTTAATTATTACTGGAATTATGAAGCACTTATCACCATCATTGACACTCCCGTTCGGCTTGAGTATAACAAAAATCTATTTCTGTAATGGTAAACATGTTAGATGATTAGTCTACCATTCACTCAAGTTCATCCAGATTAGTTAAGTAAACAGCATTACTACTATCATTTACATCTACAATAGAATCCCTGGTAATGATATATTTACTACTATCGAGCTTACGTCTTATGTCTAAGAAATATTTTTGAGCCAGGGATTTGGAATAAAAAGTCTCCGTTGTCACTTCAAGAGGCCAATCGCCCCAAACTTCAACTGCCCAATTCTTTTCCATTAATATTCATCCTTTTTCTTAGTTTCTTCTATTATATGTGTTATATATTTTATAAAATTGTGTTAATCTATTCAACATCCAGGTTCTTCAAATTGAACCACATTTTCTAATTAGGTATTCCAGCTCAATATTATAAATGAGAACTATACAAATAACAGGTAAAAAGAAAAGAACCGCATCATTTGATATGAAGTTCTTTCTAAGGATAACCTGTTACTCTAATCCAAGTTTACCTCAATTCTTGTTCCAATTCTTTTGCTTAACCTAAAATTAACAAATAGATAGCCTGTACAAACTGCAAAAATTACTCTCGAAAACAAGTTGAGAAATATACGAATTCTCTTTAGTAAGTATCAATCTATGTAACATCTAAATGCTCCAGCAATTCCCCATTCTCTACTTGATTCTCTTACATTATTTTCAATATATCTCAAGAAGAAATTATATCCTTCCATAAATATCTTTCCTTCAACAAAGAATACGAACATAGCTATTTCAATCTCCAACCAATTCCAAGCCGAAATCTTAATTTCATCGATAATAACATTCGATTGAAAGCAAGGGAAATTCCCCTCTTCTGCCACTTGTACTATTTCTTGAAATGACGATAAACCACCGATTGTTTCCACAGCCGATTTAAAACAATCAATATATTGCTGTTCTTGGGGATACATCGAATACTGAAACTCCATAAACCCCTGCAATTCTAATACTACCGATTCTTTAATCTCAAAAATGACTTCTTCATGAGTTTCATTTATTTCGTACAAGGTAATATCCAAGTGTTTATTTAACTCTTTTATCAATCTTTCTAATGTAACCTCTAACTTGTCCAATCTTTTTTTATCTACTTCCAATCTATAACAAATTCCCATTTGAAGATATTGTCCCATTATTATATCTCTCCTTTTCCTTCACCCTCGCTACTTGCCTTTTCTTGCTCCTCTATATATGCAATCAGCATCTTTTTCATGCCCTTCGCAGTAGCCTATTTTATATTCTTCAGTATCTCGTAACCCCTTTTCCGCTTCATATCTTTCAACACTATCAATTGTCCCTTCTGCTCCATGCCCTATTATTTTGCCTATGTAGGTACTGGATTGAAATAAAATTTCATTGTCAAAATCTACCCCATTTTCCCAAGTGACCGTACCAGAATTTCTATTAATAGTTGCTGTTCGGAACATATCTATATCATCACGAATCTCTGCTAACTTCCCCATATTATCATTTTGTAAGAATTGCTTGATATTTAAGAGTCGATACTCCCCATTATCAAATGCCAAAATTATTTTAAATGTGCCAGTAAATATCGATTTTACTCTCATACCTTTTTCTCTCCTTTCCTTCTAAAAAATCCACACTTCTTTTTATCCATTTCGTCTAATAATGCCAGGGCTTTTTCATTTTCCCTTAGAATGGGATGACCCGTATCAACAACGGACATCTTTTTCCCGAAATTCGGATTACTGCTCTTTTTATTCCTCTCGAATGCCATTAGCTTCTCTCCCTTTTTATTGGTGTACACAATAACTTTGCTTCCCTAACACAAATACATAGCATACAGCACCTTCTTAACGCTGTTCCTTCTTGTTTATAGGCAAAAACAAAAGGCATCTTGTTTATAAAATATTTCTCCCCTTTTTTTAAAAGTGAAAAATATCTATAACAAGATGCCCTTTATAAAATTGCTAATATCAGACCTTTATTTATAAGTTATAGCTGATTTATTAGAATTGCAATAAAAATCATGATTCCCAGTGTATTTAAAATCACTGCAAGTGGTCAGAAGCAAATTTATAAACGGGGGATTTCAGTTACTTTAATTTTCAAGGGATTTATTCCACAGCTAATTTAACCTTATTGGAGTTCTCTAATAGATTCATAACTTCACTTTGTACATTAATTTTTATAAGCTGTTCCAAAGAATACGTAACAAAATGCTCCATTTCACCGCAACACTCACAGATAACAAAAATAGCAAAATCTTTTTTGTTTACATGTTGGCAGACTACAGTATCCAAACCATATTTGTAACATAATAATGCTGAAAGATGATTTATTCTTTCTAACGCTAATTGTTGTCTCATTTGCCCAAGTCCCATGTTGTTTTCCTTCTTATTTACTTTATTCATATCAAATTCTCCTTTTCAATCTAAATTTAATATTTTAACAATCTTTTTTTCTCTAATTAAAGTTCAATCATTGGAGACCATTAAAGGTCCCCACCTTCTCCAACATTAAAAATTGCACTTAATAGCTTTTCGTTCTGATTTTCCGTATCAATCGCTTCTCTGTATCGTGAATACAAAAATTCAAAGGCCATTCTTATTACCGTAAAAGCCTGGAACTCTGTTAGTTGATTCAATTTCTTCAATAGCTTATCGGCATCAACACCAAATATTTCATCTGCTAAATTAATTTGAATATCGTCTGCTACATTAGCAACTAACACTTTTTTATTGGGCAATTCAGGAGAATATAAGTGTCCATTAAACGCATTGACTATAAGCCCTGCTTCATTTAAATCAAAAACTCCTGTTAGTTCTCTTTTTGTACCTTGATAAACTTCATTCAACATATACACCATCTGTTTAGCTTTGAAAGAATAATCGTCAAGCTCTGTTTCCATAGGGAATTGATTAAATCCCCACCACTCAGGTTCAACATCAAGAAAATCAATTGTAAATTCGTGTTCAATTACTACATTTTGCATAAATTTATTCCTCCTTAAAATTCATTTCGACTTATGACTAAAGTTTCAGTTATAAGTCGGGGATAGTTAATCTCCAACTCTTTGCTCTTGCTATTAATCTTCATCTGTAAAATTTTCTTCAATCAAATACTTGGCTTCTTCCATCACATCTAATTCTATTAATTCATGGATTGAATACGATTCTAAGAAGTGAAGTTCCCCACAATTCTCACAGTCTTCATATAATGTGAATTCCCCTTCATCAAATCTAACAGCAATAACTATACCGAATTTAAGTGCGAATATCGTGCCAATATGATGGAGTTTTTGAAACCCTAATTCCCAACTAAGTTCAAAATTATCCCAACCACAATCGCAACACTCTTCTTCTTCATCAATAATCATTTCCCTATCAGATATCTGGAAGATTCCGTTTAATAGTTCCTCACTATCTTGGTTTAACTTTTCATCCAAATCCGTTTCAAGGAATTCAGAGACCATTTTTAAAGTGGTAAATGCCTGAAATTCCGTTAACTTTTCCAACTTATTTGGTAATAGGCTATGAACAAAATCTAATAAACCTTCGGCAATACCATGTTGGATATAGTCTTCAACAAACTCATTTACAATGAATTTTGCCGACTGTTCAGGAGAATATGGAATTCCATTAAGACTATCTACAATAATCCATAACTCACTCGTAGTAAAAAGACCTTGCAATTCTAACTTGGCCGCTTCGTATTGATTACCGATGAAAAATGACATCTGTTTTTCATCGAATTCTAATCCCCCACCAATTGAATAAGTTTGAAAATCATTTCCTTTTGTGATTACTTGGTTTTGCATAATTATTTCCTCCTCATATTAGTAAAATTCTTTATTATTGAATCCCATAGATTATTTTAAGATTTCTTCATATTCACCCTTTGACAGTTGTATAAAGTGCTCCTTCAAAAAATCTGTAAATCTAACGCCCTTATCCTCCGCCATTTCCCAATAAATCGGATTATCAACAAATACTATATCCACAATATTTCTAATGCCTAATTCTTTTTGTAATCTTTCCTTATCTCTTTGTTGACCTCTATCTCCTCCAACCACCGCTACCAATTCACCTTCATTAAAGGGGAAAACTTGTTTCTTAACCCTATCTACGCATACAATGCGAACAAGGTCGCTATCCTTTTCATATTTCTCATATCTTCTCAATTCTTGTACCAAAGTTTTTTCATCTTTGAATTTAATAAATGATTCTTGATATCCCATTTTTTATTCCTCCAATTTTAAAATTCCCGTAGTTTCCATACGTTGTTATCAAATAAAGACCTGTTCCTTGTTGAATCCTGACCAATAGCGGTCAATACAATAAAAGAGTTTCCATTATCAATTTTTCAAGGAACGACAAAAAGACCGAATCTATTTATTGTAAATAACACATAGGAATAAATAACCTTAAAGGAAAATCCTTTAGGATATATTCAAAACCTATATGAAGTTACAATAGATAGATTCGGCCTCTTACCGAAATCAGATAATAATACATTTTTAAAAATGTATGAATTAGTTTCAAAAAATCTTTTTTAGGCAACAACTCTATTTCCATTGCCTATGGACATACTATACATAGATTATAGTTATTCGTCAATACTTTTTCTAAAAAAATATTAATAATCCAATTTACTATAGATAGTTGCAGTGAATTAGCGATGGCATGGGAAGCATATTTTATAGCACTTAAGCAATCTCCCTTTTCACCTTCTTAATTAAAGAAATAAGCATTTTGATAATCTGGCAAACTTCATTCTCTAACTCCTCATAGGTTTCTAAATTCACATAGCCGACCCGATAAATTAGCTCTATCTGTGCTCTTACCTCGTATGCAGAACCGTTCGCAATTGCGTAGAAGTGGATTTCTTGATTAGGAAAGATACCTGCATATCCTTGTCCTTCCGCCAAATTGCATGAAATCGAACTGGAGCTACGCTCGATTTGCGACCTCAGACCGTACTGTTCATGTTGCGGAAATCCTTTCGCTAATTTATAAACCTTTTCTGTTAATGACACCGCCTTTTTCCAAACCTCTAATTGTTTAAAGTCTCTTGCAAAAAAGTTCTGTCCGTTCATATCTTTTTTCACCTATTTCTGCCTCCTTCTTTTCATTAAGCTGTTCTATATACGTTTTCGAGATTTCTAATATCGTCTACTATGTTCAGATGCAACCGTTCTTTTAAAGTGATAATGATGTTGCAACTAATTTCCGCTAACTTAAATCGCATTTCTTCCAGTTCCTCAACGCTACTACCTATAAAGCAAGTTCCTAAAAAGGCTTCTTTTAACCCCTTTACTTTCTCCTGCATTTGCTCCAACTCTTCTGTCGCCAGTGGTTGAAGCGAATGAATAAAGAACGTTCTTTCCAATTGGTCGATGTCCAATTTAATTTGTTCAGTTGTCAATTCTGTAAGCTCCCTTCATTGAAAATGATAAGTCTCATTTATATATTTTTGCTATTAACCTTTTCCTTGATAAATAAATTATAAGAAATATACAAGGGAAAAACGATAGCATAGCTGTTCTATATAGTCTGAGCTTCCATATAAATATGTTTTAAATACTATTTGGATGGAATTAATTCCGCTATTCGATAATCCGTTTATGCTACATACTGTTCTTTTGTTACCAAAAGAACCTTCCAACAAAAACCATTTAATGCAGTTGTCAAATTCCAAATGAATCAAGGGATATTAACTAAAGTCTGTTACATAAGCAGTAACTTGGTGTTATTCATCAAAACACTGCAAATTATTATTAACGAGATTTAAGGGATTCCTTCAAAATATTTAATAAGAATAATCTTGTTGTCAAAATATGATTTGAGGCAAACCGATTTCAATTTAATGACATAGAGCAGTTTGTTTGTTGGTTTGTCCTTCCAAAACTGTTTTGAATAAAAGTCTTCTTTTGTCTTTTGACTTTTCTAAGTTATCTTAGATTTAGTTGAATAAGACGAATAGTAGCCTTTAAAGGCGAAAAGAAGCCGAATGACATAAATATAAAATCTTGAATGTTTTTTTGGAATTTTTCTATAATAAAATATGATGTTCGTTTAGAGATTCCGAGATTTAGTTTAAAACATAATATAGTAGTTTTATTTATGCAGTCAGCGATATATACATAGTGTTTAATGAATCCCCTATTCTCCAACACAAAAAACCTGCCAATCAATCAGCAGGTTCAATATCATAATACAAATGTTCTTTTAAGGATTCCTCCAATAATTGTTCCCGAATAGACATGGGTTTTACATATACTTTCTCCGCAAATCCTTCACTAAAGCACTGTTCTATTTTCTTTTTTGAAATAAGCCACGTGCTTGTAATACCATGTTCATTTAATCGCTCTACACGTTTTTCTGCTTTCAAAAGAACTTGATGATTAAGGGCAGGAACAGTATAGAAATTAACTAATTTAAACTCATTTCGCCTTCCTTTAATAGCTTGGGCTACACTCATAAGGATACCTGGTGTATCTTCTTCCCGAATCTTCTTAATTAATCCTAATACTGCAAACATATTAACAGCTCGGCTACATATTGTTTGGTCTCTGCCCACAATCTTTTCCATATGCGTAGTAGATTGGAAGAAGACACTTTCTTCCTGAAAACTTTGTTCCTTTTCCAAGATATGCTTGAATCCCCATTCGTTTAAATGTTTCAGTAAGGGCAAATAACTTTGAATAAAGTTAAACAAATTTGGAAAATATCTTTGTATTTCAATATCTGCTCGTTGAATGATATCCATATTTTTTTCATACTTTTTCTCTTGCAAGATTTCCCACTGTCTCTCTGAATAAACGATACCTAAATTGGAAGCCAATCTTCTTCTGGCATTATTCATACTATATACAGAGCCGATTTCAACACCTTCACGTATTTCAATCAAGTCAAAAATATTCAAGCCATGAACCGTATGCTTTTCTGCATCTTTAGAATAGTATCTATATACACCTTTATCATCTTGCTTTATCCATGCCTTATTTCCTTCAAAAAATATACATGCTCTTGTTTCATTTGTATTCCAATTCTGAAAACCGCCAAAGTAAAATCGGAAATCCAAAGTCTGCATGTACTCCATAAATTCTTTATGCTTGGTAATCTTCTCTGGAATTGTTATCTTGTGCTCTGCTATACTGTTTGTAGTGGTTAATATTTCAATATTTCTATTTTGTAAAAGTTCTTGTCGCAAAAGGACTTTTACCTTTTTTGATGATGACTTTACGTATTTCGTTTGTGCTCCATTTTCTATCTTTTTATCTTCGTTTTGTTTTAACTTGAAAACAGCATTTCTAATTTCCTTCCCAGTTGCACCCTTGGCCTTCATTCCGTTTTTTAGCCTATCGATTCTAAGTTGTTTACGGTACTGCCTTTCTTTTATATTTCTTGAATTCCCTTGGTTCATTACTTGTCTTCACCATTTTTAGAGGCTTTCAATCTTGCAAACATAGCATCAAACTGTGCAACCGTTTTATTAACATGTTCAACTCTTTCCTGATGATTGTAGTCAAAAGCCATTTGCTCTATTCTCTCTCGATTTATCTTATCGTTTTTATTGCTCTCCATATTGCTCATATTCTTTTCAGTTTCAGTAAATGGTTTCATATCAAAAACCCTCCTTCTTAGATGTTATTATTTTTATAATATAATTTTACCTCTGTGGTTCATCATTGCCTATAGTAGAACTGTTCTATGGCGGTTGACTATTTTGTCACCCAAACGATATGAAATAGATTATTTCCATGTATCCACCTAAATTTTTGCCAAAATAAAAAGAGCCTTAAAGGCTCGTTTATTGCATACAACTTTATAAATTTCAGCTTTACCAAAAATCTCAAATTAGTTCATCTCTTTTTGTTGAATGCTGATATGATAGAATCTACATTTGAATAAGCACGTTCAGGCATTTCATCCCAAAATGTTTCTGTTGCTTCTACGTAGCTTCTAAAATCTTGTTCCGCCACCATAAGGGAATATGAATCTAACAATACTGCTCCTGCAAGTTCCAATGTATCTGTTCCTTTTATAATATCGAGTTCAAAATAATCTGGTCTAATCTTCCTAAGTTTTCTGGCTGATTCCCCATCACCATGTTTGGTTGTATTGACCAGTAACCTCATTTCCCTTATTTTATTCCAGGATAATAACTCTTTAAATATAACCCCATGTAATTCAAAAATCTTTTTGGCATCACCGAAAGATAAAGCATTATTATCAAATGATAAAAAGTGACGCATCTCTGTTACAGTAAACTTGATTAATTGCTGTTCCCAAATCTGACACATCATTGAAATTGTCATCAACAGATGATTCTTTTTCATTGTGTTCAAAAGTTCGTAAAGTTGTATCCCTTCATCATTAGCAAAATCTGCAACTGTGGCGGGGTCATTATTTTCGTCTGCTGGAAAGTTATTATAGATAGAATCAGCGTAATCAGTAGCCTCTTTCTCAATGTCTCCAAATGATGGTATCGTTCGATTGTAATATTCCGCAACCATAGATAACTCTTTTTTATACCTCTCCATTAATGGCTTCCAAAAGTAGAGTTGTGTATCCTCCATATTTACCACTCCTCCCGATTTGCAATCCTTTCATAAATCCAATAATACAATCTTGAATGAATGTAATCTATTTCCTTCTGCATATGATTGAAGTCAATCCCAAAACTTTCTTTCCCATCCCCCTGCTGATACTCTTCTAAATTTTTATCAAAGGGATATCTGAAAGTCATGGAGCTGTCATCAGTATTATGTAGTTCCATTATTAACTTACCAATTTTCTTAAGTTCGTTCTTAGCTTGTTGATTATCTAAAAAGCCATATTTATTCCTTACCTCATTATTTACCTTCGACCATAAGCTATCTAAGCTATGTCCTTCAAGTTTTTCCTTGAGTTTTTCGTAATCGACACCATTATCAAGATAAACTTTATAGAGAATTGCTTTTAAACATAACTCAATTGAATGTCGGTAAAGAAATAAAGCTGGATTGATAATACTATCAGCAATATGCCCTCGGTTCTCACCAACATCATTTATTAACTTATCCGCAGAATCTTTAAATTGAACGGAGTACAAAGCAAATTGTTCATCAAACTTTCTCATTGATTTTTGCCAATTTGGATAAGCATTCTTATAGATATCTGGATTCGATTTAAAAATCATTTTTCCCTCACCTTATTCCTCATATTCTTCCTCACGAAACATATCCGTATGGTCTATATTTTCACATTCGATTATTTCAATACTAAGATAGTCTGGTTCATTCCCTTCAATATACTTTCTTAAAGAGAAGTTATCGACATCCAATTCCTTTTCTATATCTACTGGAAGCAAAAAGACTATATTTTCCGTAACCTTTACCATATCAGTAGCATAACTTTCAAATTTTTCATCTAAATCATCATGAACAGGGTTATATATATAGATATCTACTTCCATTTCCACGTCAACATCTACTGAAACGGAAATGGAGTCACCAAATACATCTACTTCACTTAAGCGAATATCACTAATATTTCCGTATAATAAGGGGTCAACGTAACCTGGCATAAAATAATCCTCATGTATCCCATTCGGTTGCATATTGGAAAGAAAACTATAAGTTTCGGATGAAATTTCTTCTGCAAAATATTGATTAATCAACTCTTCTCCGATGCCATCTTCTAATTCTTCTACCAACTTATCAAATAACTCACTCGATAAAACTTTTGTATGTAAATCTTTAAACAATCTCTTTATCTGTTCGTCATTATGGGCGAGAAAATCATGTATATTTTTATATGCAGTTATCTTGCTATTCTTACTAATTTCAGGATGGAGGGGATATGGCATTTCCTTTGGACTGCTTTTAGAGCCAATATCGCCAAATTCTTTTGTATTATTAGAAATAAAATAGCAGTCTTCTAACTTATTTTTCTCTGCAAATCGTTGATACGAATACCAAATAATCGCATCCCTTATCGCCTTATTTACGGTTTTTACGTTTTGACCTTTATTATTAGTAATGTTCCCTTGCTTTATAAATGGACTTTTCTCATACATGTCAGCTTCAATAATATCTTCTAATACATCCCCATCGTACTCAATAATTTCGATTTGGCTTTCGTCTTGGAAATAATTAAACTGCTTATGGAAATCATCCAAAATGTCATCAAGTTTTATATCAATAATAAAATTTTGGGCTGTCTTATCTAAAAAAGGGCTTAATTTAACCATTGATTCATTGGCCGCTTTCAGTTGTTGCTCAATAAAAACCTTATGTGCTCTAAAAAGTTCGATATATACAGTTTTACATATGTTGATTTTTACGTCTTCATGTTTTGCAAAGTTTAATAGAATTCTATTTTTCCCCTTTTTAAAGAAGGGGTCATAATATATGGCATTCGTATCTAAAAAGATATTCATGTTCCCTCTCCCAACTTCCCATCGTTTCCTTAAAAAATATGCTGGAGAAGTTAATCCCCAGCAGTTCATATAATTCAATATTAACTTACTCCTAATGCTTTAAATACCGAACTTACTTGCTATCAAAGCCTTTCATATCCAAAATTCTATCTACAATCTCAAGTCGCCTTTTTCCGCATTGTTGCTTAAGAATAGTTGTAAAGTCACCGTTCTTTAGTACCTTGTTCGGATTATTTTTGTAAATATCCTCTACTTCTTTTATAAGAATCTTTTCATCTATTTAATTTTCCCAATATGCATCTATTATGGAGTTCAATGCCGAAGCCAGTTCCCTCTGTGTTTTATAAAAAAGTTTAAGCTCCAATTGTGCCACCTCAAACTAATACTTTATTTTTACCATACCATTATTTTATTCTTACTTTTTGGAATAAGCAATCATTCGTATTGAACGATTGCATGGAAAAACCGATAGAATATTCTATCGGTCATGTTTTTGCAAAACGTATCAGATTCTTGTATAAATAGTGATTGTTTTCAAAACCTATTTCAATAAGTGACGGATTGGGAAGAATGAATATTCCTACTGTTCCGTTTCCCCTTTTATTTTATCTCCGTGATAATCTATGCCAATTTCCCTACGGAAATCTTCCATATGCTTTGTTTCTTCCTCGTCTGAAGGTGGAAAAGGAATGTCGTTCCATTTACTATACCTTAAATCAGCATAAAGGGTAGTTCCAATTACAATATAATTATCCGCATTCAGAAGGTTTCCGTATTTATTTAGAATATATAGAACTCCATCCATTTCATTACAGGGAATAGCAATGTATTCACTAACAAATATATTTTTAATATCCTCAGTGGAAAACGGTAAAGGAGGATTTGATAGGCTAATTCCGCCAACCGAATTTAGCTTGGCTTCTGGACTAATCCAGATTACTTCAAATTTATCTTTATTTAAAAACGCAGTAACACTGTCATCATTATCTTTGTTAAATTCCGAATCAATGACAGCTTTGATAAAAGAAACCCCCTTCTTATATCTATCATGACATTTTCTGAAAGCAATTAGCTTTTGAAAAAAGAGATTATTTGTTTCTTCAAATAACTCCTCCAAGATTTTATTGGATATCGTTTTTCCCTGAATACCTTCTCTTCTCAATAACTTGTTATTAATAAATCCTATAACATCACGATTGCTTGTAAAATCAATTTCCGCATATTTTAAAAGGTCCACCCTTATATTTTCCTTTTCCGTTACCGAATGCTTTAACATTTCCTGGACATAGAATGGATTGATTCTATAGCCTGTATCGTTAATTCTATTTAAAATAGTTTCTACTGTGTACAACTTCGCTCTACTCCTTCCTTAAAATTTCTAATATAGCAATGTCATGTTGCTTGTTTATCGCAAATAAATTCTATTTGATTATATCTTTTGCTTTAATCAAGAAATAGCTTAGAGTGGTTCTACAACGTCTTAGAATGGTTCTATAGGTAATCAGGGGACTTATAGGTAAAGGATGATATTTGCTTTTTAAACGTATGTATTACCTTTAAAAACTGCTTTTTTAAAGGGAGTCACCGAAAAATATCCATTATACCGCCTGTAGAGGCTCCTATTTATTATTGTGTTGAAATAACTTAGATTATTTACAATAGAAGCAACCCCAAGAGATATAATCAATTCATGGAAAGGGAACTACGACAATTTTCATGTATGTGTTTTGCCCTCTAACAGATTTTAGTTAAAAGTTACTCTTGATTTTTTTAAAATACCATCGACCTTTCAAATAAAAACTGTTGAATTCCAATAGAAGGCTGTAAAGCCGAAAAAATGAATAAAACAGTAAAGCCCTAAAAAACTTTATTCCTACTTTAGATAAAGGTATGCGACATTTCAAATCAGTTTTTTCATTTTTTTCTTTGCTATATATAGGTTTATGTTTTCCGAAAGTTGTAAGATGCTGTGAAGCCTTATGTATCAAAGTTTAACTACCCTTTTCGCCTTAAAAATCCACTTTCTATTTTCATCTCAATTCATCTAATATTCAACCAAAAAACACAAAAGAACCTGTATCATTGCTACAAGTTCTTTTTAATATGCTGAAATCGTTTTGTATAATCAACCGCTCTTCGATTAACCTTAGACAGAGTCACTTCCAGTTCCTTTTCTTTCTTTTCTTCCTGCATTTTCTCCTGCTCTTTTTCCCTTGCTTTCATCCTTTTCTCAATATCTGCACCCCGTTTACCAAGACTTTTTCGATTAAATTCAGCCATCTTTCCATATTTCTTTGACTCAGAAAACTCCTTAACCGCTAATGCCTGTTCTGTTGTAAACAATCGTTGACCATTAACCACAAGGGGCTTCGGAATCAATCGTTCATTTCCACTGTCAGACAGTCTATCGCTGTACTTACACCATTTTACGATTGTAGCTGGACTACGGTTTACATATGCCCCTAAATCACCTGTGGTAAGGTATTTTTGCCCTTCAATGATTCTCACCTTTTCTCTCTCCCTTCTAATTGAGCCAGTTTTTTCTTTAGGCTCTCGTTTTCCTGCTTTAACTTTTGATAAGTGGTTTCTTTTCGATATTGCTTCAAGTCTCCCTTTTTTAGATTAGCAATACCATCTCGAATCTCTTTTACTTGCGATTTCTTAAAATGCTGGATATTGTTTATCTTTGTTACATTTGGTAAGAAGCCTTCCTTCCCTTCCTGCTTCATTTGGCGGTCATTCCTGATAAGGTTGAACAAGGTGGCAGGGGAAAGGTTTAATAGATAAGCAACTTCTTGAACCTTGTAGTAAAGCCCCCCATCTTTACGTTTCAAAGTTCTCTCCTCCTTCCTGTTTTTAGATATGATAGGGTTTTGATATAAAATTTGATATAGAAACTATTAGGTTTTCCTTAATCGGACAAATTTAGGAAAGGTGATTGCAGTGCAGTTTTATAGATTGATTGGGTTCTTGGCTTTGAATTCAGCAATGATTTCATTGAGTAGTTGGTTTTTCTTTTTGTTGTGATAAACACCGTATAGCTTCAAGTACATATCCAGACCAGGTTCGAGAAAAATAGTTTGCTGAATCCCTCCTGCCTTCTCGCTCCAGGGAAGATACTGTTCTTCTTCCACTGACTTAGTAACCTTTTCTTTACTTACTTCAACTGCTTTCGCCCCTGCATCTTTCACTACTGTACTTGTATCACCTTTAATATGACGATTAGAATAGCAATGGCTACAGTAGGTATCAAAGTAAGCTCGTTCTTTCCCTGCGTTGCACAACTTGTACGTTAGGTTTATATCAATCCATGACCCATCCACTAATCTGTAAACAGGATGCCAACGATTACAGGAAGAACAGTATATCTGAAGCTCCTTGGTATCCTCTACATATCTATGATTTACAACCGTCTTTCCCCTTTTCTCCAAGCTAATTTGCAAAGGAATTGGAAGACCAACACTTTCAATTAGAGTGTCTTTGTCTTTTAATTTTAAGTCCATGCTACGATTCCCTCTCTTTCAATTATTAGTCTTATATTATAGATGGATGTAACGTAATTAATTCTAAATCCTTGGTTTAATAACACCCGACATTGTTGTATCCCTGTATTGTGGAACGGATAACACCTCAAATTACTAAAAAGATAATTTCAGGAAAATAAAAGCCCCCTCCCTATAAAGGAAGGTATGAACATTTTCATAACTATTGTGCAAATTATTCGGAACTGTTGCCGAAAAGGTATGATGAATTTAAGCACTATTATGAAATTGGTAGGTACTTCTTTGGCAAATCTTCAGATATATTTATGTAACAAACGCTATTTGAACCTACATAATTAAAGAAAAGTTTAGAAAATACATGATATAATATGGATACAAATGGAATTCGTTCGGAGGCTATTGCATGAATAAATTGCTGGAAGTAATTGAGGTAAAATCTATTAATGGAATTTATCAGATTTTTCAATATGATGATGGCAACGCCCTACCTAAACTTGTCATTTATCAGGTAGCCGATGGAAATGAAATACTTGTGAAAAACATGTACAGGGAGCTTAAAAGATTAAATGAAGAGTTTTCTTTTGGGGTTGAATATGAACCCAATGACCGCATTAAGTTAAATACGAGAGAATTTGGTAGGGAATTTATCAAAAGATTTAAGGGTATATAAAAAAGCACTGGATTACCCAATGCCTTAACAATTTTTTATATCCCTTGCTCGTGATATTGCCACATCTCCTTTTTGTCCTGATAGAAATAATAAGTATAGTTCGAGAAAGCGATAATCATTTTCTCAAAAATATCCACCAATTTTTCAACTGTCTTCTCAATACTTTCTGAAGGCTTAATCGTCACTGATATACAGTTATCCTTAAATCGAACTGCTCCATCAAATCTCTCTTGAATAACATTTTCTTTTTCCTTGATAGAATCGTATATTTTTCTATTGTTATCACTAAATCTTAACTCTACAAAAGCGATATTTCTTCTATCACTCAACGATACATAATAATTACAATCACTACGACCAGCTCCAAAACTGATAATACGTAATTTTTGTAAGTGTGCCTTCTCTCGATGAAAAGGCAAGAAGTATTTGATACGACTTCTCAGTGAATTTAACAGAAATTCATTTTCCTTTTTTCTCATTGCTTCAAGGTCACTAAGGGTTTCCTGTTGCTGTTGTTCCAATCTTTTAGCAACAAACGGTTGTACAATACTTTCCTTTCTTAAAAGCCGAATAGGATTCTCTATATTTAACAAGTTTAGATTTTCGTAAACTTTTAGCTTGTGCATATGGTTCAATCTTTGTAGGGGTGCAAATATATCGGGATTTAGTTCTGCAAAGTATAGAGTAATCGGTTTACCAGACTTCTTGACTACATCTTGTAATTCTTTTAGGTGTTTACTATGAAATGCTGAAGCAATGTAAACGATAATGCCACTTTCAATCATCTCAATAATTTTTAATATCTTGTTTTGATGTGTCTTATTACTCTTAAGCAATAGGTTTTCCACAAATACTTCTACCCCTAAACTGCTTATAGCATACATATCAATTTTAAGACCTTCATAATGTTTTTCAAACTGGACACTTTCTAATTCCAAACCAAGTTCCTTTTCGATTATTCTCTTCCGACCTAAAAACAACGTCATTAAGAACTCTTTCTCTGACCCATTAAAACTCATATTTTTCTTCCTCCTGTTAAAAATAGGAGACCCTAAAAGAGTCCCCTAATTTCCAAATTTATTTACTTACCTCTTTAAAATCATCAATCAGTTCTGAGAGGTCGAATAACTGTTTAATTCGGTTATCTTCATCCCAGCTCATTTCGAGAATAAATTCAATGATTTGAATAAAAGATTCCTTCTCGTCTTTACTAAAAAGATTATCAGCATCCCGTTTACAATCATTATACAAAATCAACTCCGCTACTAAGGGAGCTTCATCAATCGGAGTGTCAGACGTTGAAATGTCTAATAACAACGAAAGTGGAATTCCAAGAGCATCTGCGAGTTTAGCAGAAATAGGAACACTTGGAGCTTTACGTTCTCCTCTTTCCAAACGAGAAATGTAGCCATTTGATACACCTGTTCTTTCAAATAGTTCTTGGAGACTTAATCCTTTTTTTTCTCTCCAGAACTTAAGGGTAGCCCCAAAATTATTACTTACTGTACGGTCATCTCCATTTTTACTCATATGATATGTGCCTCCTGTTTAATCTGCCTAATCCGTTTAATAGATTAGAACATCCTGTTTTAACTCTTCTTAATAGAATTCCTTGTTTTTATTAAGAATGATATATTATAGATTTCTCTTGAAAGAATATTCGATGATAGAACAGGGTTAAACAAGTAAGTAAAGATGACAAATACAAAAAATGAATGATTAAGGAGATGTTCAAAAATATAGAGCTATGCTGAAATGATTGGAACATCTATGGCAAATGAGGAAATTGAGTAGAAATTATTGAAACTCTATCATCTCCTTCCTTATTCTTGAGCATTCTTAAATATTCTAATATTTTCATGTTTAATAAATTATAATAATACCCAACAAAACACAACATATAGTATTAACTAAACCTACAAATAACTATATATTGTTAACAAAGGGATAAGGTGCTATAATTCTATATTGTGGGGGAACAAACGAAAAAGGATTACATAAGAGGAGGTGAACCATATGGTAAGGGTGAAAATCAATACTTCACAAGTTAATAGAACAATTAGAGAGCTAAATAGAGAAGTAGATAAACAAGTAAAAAGAGAAATGCAGAAGCTCGAACGAGAGTTAAAGAGAAAGCTAAAATAGAAAAGCCCTTATTTGTTTTGCAGAACAAATAAGAGCCATAGTGTTATATATCCAAGTTTATATTACAACAAATTTTATTTTCATAAAAGAGGACCTTACGTTCGCCTCCCACACCATATCAACTTATGAGGTGATGTAAAAATGAGGAAGAATCAGCATGTTACACCGCATTCTGGTGGTGGATTTCAAGTAAAGGGTGCAGGAAATTCAAGAGCTACAAAAATTTTCGATACCCAGCGTGAAGCTATCGCATATGGTAGGGGTATTGCAAAAAATCAGCAATCAGAACTTGTTATTCATAATCTAAAAGGAAGAATCCGAGAAAAAAACAGCTACGGAAATGACCCTTACCCACCAAGAGGTTAATTGAATGAATCCATAAGGATATTCATTAACTGACTTACTACTACAACAGGGAGGAATGTTATCCCCCTGTTTCTTTAAGTATATTATAGGCATTTAACTTAGTAAGCAAGAAATCGTTTCACTTTTTCTACACTGATGCTTATTAGACACAACTTTGTTCAGATTGAATTTTAGTTCAAATTTTCTTTTAAAATATCTTTCAAAAAAATATTATAGTCCTTCAAGATAAATCGCATCCTACATAATGTAAAGGAGTCGTTCATTTTTGACCGCTTTTTCAGAGACTAAATCCACTTCTTTTTCAAGTAAACTTTCAAGGTACAGTTTTAATCCCATGAAGTTGCGGAATGTTGTATGTCCTTCTTTAAAGGCTACTAAAATGTCAATATCACTATCTTCACTTTCTTCATTACGAGCGTATGAGCCGAAAATTGCTAACTTTTGAACGTTATAGTCTCGAATGGAATCTAAATTGCGATGCAATGCCTCAATTACTTGATTCATCCCACATTCCCCCTCTTCAAAAGAAAATCCGATAAAAGACTTATCAAACTCTCTGTTTAGTATTGAAGGAATTGTTTCATTTCTTCTTCATTTAAATCCTCTGGGTCAACACTATTTTCTTTACAGTAATCCCATAACGCTCTAACTTTTACTCTTGGGTCATTATGATTTCTTGGGATTGCAAATACTCCATCAGGAAATGCATCATCGAACTCTTCAATTTCCCTAATCAATTTTTCATCGGCTTTCATTTCCTCACCCACCTTTTTACATTGTATCAATTTTCCATTTAGATTTTCCACTATCCCTTAACCCTTTCCCCTACAAAGTTCCAAATCACCTTAGATTCTTATTTCAAAAAACCCTGCCCTTCTATGTAGTCGCAAAATTAAAGTGTATTCTCCCCCCTTCTCTCAAACCCTTGTCATTCCTGCCTTTCTCCGATTTTCCCATTTTCTGTAGGCAAATGAGTTGTTCCCCCGTTCGCTCCTTTTTTCTCCTATTTTTTGTCAGAATCCTGATTTTTTAGGAAAATAAGTTGTTCCGTAGGAACAGGGATAAAAATGGGTCAGGGCTAAGGGTTTTTCCTGCTTTTTCTCCTGCCCTTTTTCTCTCTTTTCCTCTGGTTTTTATCTTGAAATCGTTGATTTATCGGGCTTTATCAGACGTTTCCTCCTGCCTTTATTCATGCCTTTCTCATGCTTTTTACTGGCTTTTTCTCCGCTTCTGGACACAAAAAAACGAGGAAAACTGGAGGCTATCCTCCAATTTTCACTCGTTTTAGGGAACAACTTATTTAACCAAGGGAACAGTTTATTTGCCTTGGGTAAAACTTCTTTTTGCTATAACATTAACCGATTTCTGCTTTGAAAGTAGACGTTCTGATTCTTTACGGTATAAAAAACCCCTTTAGACTAGATATCTAAAGGGGTAAAACAGTATTCTTTATTTTTATTCAACCGTAACAGATTTTGCTAGGTTACGCGGCTTGTCGACGTCGCAGTTGCGGTGCAGTGCTGCGTAGTACGCGAAAAGCTGCATTGGGATAACAGAGATAAGAGGTGTTAACAATGCATGTACTTCCGGGATTACGAAGCGGTCATCGGCCATTTCGAGTCCTTTCATGGAGATAATACATGGATTTGCGCCGCGGGCTACGACCTCTTTGACGTTTCCGCGGATACTTAAGTTGACACTTTCTTGCGTAGCTAAAGCAATAATCGGAGTACCGTCCTCAATTAAAGCAATTGTACCGTGCTTTAATTCTCCGCCTGCAAAGCCTTCAGCTTGAATATAGGAAATTTCCTTTAATTTCAATGAGCCTTCGAGACATACATAGTAGTCTACTCCACGGCCGATAAAGAATGCATTTCGAGTCGTTGCTAGATATTCACGAGCCATCTTTTCAATTTCTTCTTTTGAATCACAAAGGATTTCCATCGCATTTGCTGCAATGCCAAGCTCTCTTGAAAGATCAAAGCCAATTTCTTTATCCTTGCTTTTTGCAACCACTTCAGCAAGAATAGCTAATACAGCTAATTGGGCAGTATATGCCTTTGTTGAAGCAACGGCAATTTCTGGACCGGCATGAAGCAATAAGGTAAAGTCAGCCTCTCTGGATAACGTTGAACCAGGAACATTTGTGATAGTTAAAGCCTTATGGCCAAGTTCTTTGATTTGAACTAACACCGCACGACTGTCAGCTGTTTCACCGCTTTGTGAGATAAAAATAAACAACGGTTTTGCAGACAATAATGGAATGTTATATCCAAATTCACTGGCAATATGAACTTCTACAGGAACAGCCGCAAGCTTTTCAATAAACTGTTTACCAACTAAGCCTGCATGATAGGAAGTACCTGCTGCAATGATATAAATTCGATCTGCTTCATTGACTGCCTGCACAATCTCCTGATCAATTTCTAATTCACCATTTTCACTGCGGTATTTCTGAATAATTTTGCGAAGAACTAATGGCTGTTCATCAATTTCCTTCAACATAAAATGCGGATAGGTTCCTTTTTCAATATCACTTGCATCAAGTTCAGCTCTGTATGGGTCACGCTGCACGACTTCACCTGCAAGGGTTTTGATCGTTACTTCGTCCTTTGTTACGATAACAATCTCTTTATCCATGATTTCTACAAAGCGGTCTGTGACCTGCAGCATAGCCAATGCATCACTTGCAACCACGTTGAAATCTTCACCAATACCGATTAAAAGAGGACTTTTATTTTTTGCTACGTAAATAATATCTGGATTTTGCTCATCCATTAACGCAATAGCATAAGAGCCTTTTAGCAGTTCAAGTGTTTGGCAGAATGCTTTTTCTACCTCTGTTCCTTGGTTTACGAATAGCTCAATAAGCTGAACAATGATTTCTGTATCTGTATCACTCACTAATGGTACATCCATTAAATACTCATTCTTGATTAACTCATAGTTCTCAATTACACCGTTATGGACGAGTGTAAAACGACCAGCATTACTTTTATGTGGATGTGCATTTGTTTGGCTTGGTACACCATGTGTTGCCCAACGAGTATGGCCAATACCTGTATTTGCTAACAGATCATAATCAACGATATTACGCAAATCAGCAATGCGGCCCTTCTCTTTAAACACCTGTACTCCGTTATCGCTTATTAATGCAATCCCGGCAGAATCATAGCCTCTGTACTCAAGCTTCTCTAAGCCCTTTAATAAAATCTCTTTTGAATCCTGGTTTCCAATATATCCTACTATTCCACACATACTTCTTCTTCCTCCCTATAAGGAGACAAGAAGCCTCTGTTATAGTTCAAAATGATCAATGGCTCACAAATATTGGGTGCGATCGGTCGCATATACATTTGCAAGGCGTATCTTGAACAATATTTGGGACATTCTTGTCCCCTTATCTCTGTATTATTAATATTTATGATCATGACAGATCTTTATAGATCCCATCATTTATTAGCATGCCCTTCCCTTTGTCCATTAAGTTGCCTTAATGATTTAAGGAAGTGCTTTTCGGTTGTGCAAATCAACCGGGAGGCATCCGCCGAAATTTCGATAAACCTCCTCCTCGTCAACTATCACCTATCTCTCCTGGTGTAGTTCAGGCGCTTTAGAAAAATTGTCATTATGATAACAGCCCCGCCTCCTTCATCATCATATGTGCCATTTCCAAAAGTGTTCAGAAACAAGAACATCATACACTATGATTAGCATCCACGTCAATCTTAGTCATATATAACACCATTACTGAGGGGTTATATAATAAAATATGCACAAAGTAAATAAAGGTGTCAGGCACCGCAGATGGACAGTTTTACTCAATCTGTCTTTTTGCGGTGCCTGACACCTTCTTCCTACTTTTTATTCCTTTAATCCCATTTCTGCTTCAACGACTTGTGCAATGCGGCTAACGTATGACTCGCAAAGCTCCTCTGTTGATGCTTCGGCCATTACTCTAACAAGAGGCTCTGTTCCTGAAGGGCGAACCAGTATACGGCCATTCCCATTCATTTCCTCTTCAACTTCTTGGATGACCTTACTTACTTTTTCATTGTCCATTACATGGTGCTTGTCTTTTACACGAATATTAACAAGCTTTTGCGGGTATTTCTTCATCTCAGCAGCAAGCTCTGATAAAGGTTTATTTGTCATTTTCATAATATTAACCAGCTGAACACCTGTTAACAGTCCATCACCAGTTGTATTGTAATCAAGGAAAATAATGTGACCTGATTGTTCTCCGCCTAGGTTAAAGCCGCTCTTCTTCATTTCCTCAACCACATAGCGGTCACCTACTGCAGTTGGAATACTTTGAATGTCTTGAGCTTCCAACGCCTTATAAAAGCCTAAGTTGCTCATCACCGTGGATACAACTGTACTGTGCTTCAGCATTCCATGCTCTTTCATATACTTTGCACAAATATACATAATCTGATCGCCGTCCACGATTTCACCGTTTTCGTCAATTGCAATTAAGCGGTCACCGTCACCGTCGAATGCCAGACCCACATCTGCACCTTTTTCCTTTAGAAAGGCTGCAAGGGCTTCAGGATGAGTAGAGCCGACGCCATCGTTAATATTTAACCCATTAGGCGAAGCTCCCATTGTGGATAGATCTGCATCAAGGTCGGCAAATAAATACGTTGCAAGGTTAGATGTTGCTCCATGTGCACAATCTAATGCAATATGTATATCAGAAAAATCTTCATCAACCGTTTGTTTTAGATACTGCAGATACTTCTGGACACCTTCAAAATAATCATTTACCAAGCCTAAATCAGCTCCAACCGGTCTTGGTAATTCATCCTGTTCCATATCCATCAGCTGCTCAATTTCATTTTCCTGGTCATCAGATAATTTAAACCCGTCAGGACCAAAGAATTTTATCCCATTATCAGCTACCGGATTGTGGGAAGCTGAAATCATAACCCCTGCTTGTGCTCCCAGTGCCTTTGTTAAATAGGAAACCCCTGGTGTTGAAATAACTCCTAATCGCATTACTTCTGCGCCAATGGAGAGTAGACCGGCAACAAAAGCCCCTTCCAGCATATGCCCAGAGATACGTGTGTCACGCCCAATTAATACCTTTGGTCTATCATGGTTTTTCGTTAATACAAAACCTCCAAAGCGTCCTAATTTAAAAGCTAGTTCTGGCGTCAACTCACTGTTTGCCACTCCCCTAACTCCATCAGTACCGAAATATTTACCCATTATTTGAATCGCTCCTTCTAGGATTATTCCTCAATGACATAGAGGGAAAATTAGTTCCTTCTCCCTCTCTATCAGATAATTTTTTGTGTTGTGTTTCGTTCATTATTTAAATGATAAAGATCTATGCTCGCTTCTCTGTAATGTCAACAGTAATTGTATTCGTTGCCGCCGTCCAGGTTATATTTTCCGGGCCCTTCACATCGAGTTGAACCTTGTGCTCCCCTTCAGTCAGTTCGGCTACATTAACAGATAACTGAAAATCAGATTCATTGATATCCGCTAGTTTGTCCTCTGTTCCGGAAACTGTTAAATCAAGGCTGCCACTTGATGGATCACGGAAAACAGCACTATAGTTTTCTGATAGCCCATTTAACCGAATCGGTATTTTCGAAAGTGTCTTCGTAGTTTCCACTTCAGTCGCAGCCGTTTCTTCACTTGTCGCGCTGACCTTTACCGTTGCTTTTACGGTTTTGGGATTCACTTCTTTTATCTCATCAGAAATGATAACCGGAAGTGTTAATTCTGTATTTTCCGTCACTGTACTGACATCGACTTCCACCCTAACAGATTCTGTCTTGTCCAAAACAGCCTGAGTGGCAGATATTGAAGCTTCATTAGTATCTAACGTGATTGAATCAATTGAAACGCCAGCAGCAGGTGTACCTTTCTCAACAACGTCAATTTTCACCGTTTTACTTAGCTTGTTAATTGGAATGGTTACATTTACAACTTCTTTATCCACAATCACATTTAACTTATTTAAATTTTTATCAAGGACAGTGACCTTAGCCGACTGATTGATTGTTTCGCTTACCGTGTTATTGATTTCAAGAATAGCCTTTACATAACTAATTTTATCCATTACATCTTTTCCACCGGTAATTTTTACTTTATTCGGTTTCACAACAGGAGTACCAGCTTCATAGCCATCTGCAACCATTTTTTGATTAAATTCAGCATCTATCGTATATTCCTTTGTGACCTTTTCCTGTACGTTTACTTCTATATATTCAGGATTAATTTTAGCTGATAATTTATCAGAAAGGTTCCTGATTTGCAGCTTTACCCGCTGTTTACCCACCTCAACCTTTGATAAATCAGCATACACCTCAAAGTCCCTTTGCGTCTTGGCAACCTGCAAATTAGGAGTAGGGCCTTTTATCGTTACTTCAACCGTTTCCGGTACACCTGTGATGACAAGATTGTCTGTGTCATAGTAACTCTTTACTGGGATGTCAGAAATAACCTCCGCCTGCTCACTGCCTGGAACATTTATTTCATTTGTATCATTACTGCTGTCATAGACAGTACCAAATAATAATAAAGCCAGCAGCAGAGCGACCAATTTCATAAATAGCTTACTATCGGTGATTTGATCAAGCCATTTATCCATGTTTTTTTCCCCTCCAGTTCCAACGAGCCGAAGAAGCTTGTTTTTCTGGACTTAGTGCTAGCAATTCATTTGTAAGCATCTCGCGAAAGGCATCCTTGCTTAACTCTCTGTGAAGCTTACCATTTTTCGTCAATGAAACAGCACCCGTTTCCTCTGATACAACGACAGTTAGACTATCTGTCACTTCGCTAATACCAATTGCAGCTCGATGCCTTGTTCCCAGCTCCTTCGAAATAAATGGACTTTCTGATAACGGTAAATAGCAGGCGGCGGCTGCGACTCTATTTTTTTGCAGAATAACCGCACCGTCATGAAGCGGCGTATTAGGAATAAAGATATTGATTAACAGCTCAGACGAGATTTTCGAATCTACTTCAATCCCCGTTTCAATATAATCACTCATCCCCGTTTCCATCTCTAAGGAAATCAGGGCTCCAATTCTTCTTTTCGCCATATAGTCAACTGCTTTTATAATGGATTCAACCGTTTTTTCCTGATCATCCTCTTCCCTCGTACCGGTTCTCGAAAAGAACTTTCCCCGACCCAATTGTTCTAGAGCCCTTCTTAATTCCGGTTGGAAAATAATAATGATGGCCAAAAATCCCCAATCAATAATTTGATCTGTAATCCAAAAAAGAGTTTGGAGATGAAATATTTCACTTATCAGCTGGACTATGAGAATGACGAAAATCCCCTTTAAAAACTGAACTGCTTTCGTCCCTCTGACAATCATAATTATTTTATATATGACGTACCAAACGAGGAGAACGTCAACAATATTAGCTAAATATTTCATTAGTTGAAGGTCTTCAAACAACATTGTTCTTCCTCCATTTTTCGATTATAAGCTTTGGTACATAAGAATTAACCTTGAATAATAAATATCACTTCATTATGTATCTAACCTATTATACCATAATAGGTTAGAATACCAATCCGGGAAATAAGCCTATCTATTAATGCAGAATTCTTTATCAATGCCGGGATGCATCAATATAAAAAACTCTGCCTCAGCAGAGTCTTTTTATACTATTATATAGAAGCTAGGCATTATCCTCACCTTTTCCGACAACCTTTTGTTCATCGAATACTTGAAAGATTTCTTCTCCTGTCTCTTGTATGTGGTACCATAACCACTCAAACACTTCATTAATTTCTTTTATTTCACCTGTTACTTTTCCTGCAGATGCCATGTACTGTTCACCATTAATGATCGTAACGTTTCCCTCTACTTGGCCCTCAATTTTCAACTTTCCATTTCGAACGAATATATCCCCTTCTACAACCTCGCCCTCAGGAACGATAACCGTGTCATTTTGAACGATTAAATTTGGTTGTTTTGAAACCGAGAATTGTTGATCCTGATTCCAGGTCGAGAGTAAGCTTCCTGCCATAAGCACAAGGAATAGAGAAGCTGCAGTCAATAATGGATGCTGCATAAACCAACGTCTTACCCCAACTTTTCGCTTTTCCTTTGGCAAATTCGCCATAATATTAGCTGTAAAGTTGTTAGGTGCTTGTATATGTGATGTACTTTGCACTAAGGCAATGGTCTTTTTTAATTGATGGAAATGCATTTTACAATCCGTACAGTGGTGAATATGCTCTCTTAATTCTTTTTCATGCTCGGCTGAGATCTCTTCATCTAAATACTCATGCATATAAACTACCCATTTTTCTGGACATTTCAAAGTTCTCACCCTCTTATCACATATGTCGTAATTGCTTCCTTAAGGCTTCCCGCCCGCGATGAATTCTCGTTTTAACCGTACCTAGTGGCATATCGAGGATTTCACTTATTTCATTTAACGATAGCTCATCTATATATTTTAGTACGATGACGGTACGGTATTTCTCAGGCAGCTTTGAGATTTCCCTTTGTATGGTATCCTGCAGTTCCAGGCTCTCTACATCATCCTCCGGTAATCGAGTCTGAGAGGGAATTTGGGAATACATTGTTAACCCCTCAGTTCCTGCAACTTCTGCATCAAGATAATAATCTGGTTTCTTTTTTCGTATTCGGTCAATACATAGATTTGTTGCAATCCGATATAGCCATGTTGAAAATTTCAAGTTAATATTGTAGCTTTGTATATTTACGTATGCACGTATAAAAGCTTCTTGAGCAATATCCTCAGCCTCATGTCTATTACCAAGCATCCGAAATGACAGCTGGAACACTTTATCCTTATAGATTTCCACTATTTCCCCAAAAGCGTTTTGATCTCCCTTTAAAACCTGTTTAACACGTGTTTTTACAATTGCTTCCATTCTTTAACCTCCGCTCTATGCGGCTATTCGATAATACGAATCGATACCGGAAAAGGTTTCACTTTTTCTTTTTTTCCTATTCAGTTTTTAGCTAGGTTTTACATAAGTATATTTAATTCTTAATTTTGGGAATTATCCTAATATGTATCGTTTTATTAGTGTTAAACAAAAAAATAAGCAGTAACTGTCGGATAATAGTTACCGCTTTTTGTCTATTATAATAGTTTTTCACCAAATAATGAACCCATTAATTTCACTGCTGCTGCTGCTGTTTTATTTTTTTCATCCAGGATTGGATTCACTTCGACAAACTCAGCTGATGTAATGATTCCTGATTCAGCCAGCATTTCCATAGCCAGATGGCTCTCCCTATAACTAACCCCTCCTGTTACAGGTGTTCCTACACCAGGGGCATCAGCAGGGTCTAATCCATCCAGGTCAAGCGATAAATGGACACCATCCGTCTTCTCTTTTAAATAATCAATGGTTTCCTCCATTACCTTTGTCATCCCTAATCGATCAAGTTCGTGCATCGTATATACTTTTATGCCTTTTTCTTTAATCAATGCTCTTTCACCTTCATCTAATGAGCGGGCTCCAATAATCACAATATGCTCCGGCTTTACCTTTGGACTGTACCCCATCATATTCGTTAAAAGCTCATGGCCCAACCCAATACTCACCGCTAATGGCATCCCGTGTATATTTCCGGTTGGTGATGTTTCAGCGGTATTTAAATCACCGTGAGCATCAAACCAAATCACACCTAAATTCTTATAATGCTTCGAAACCCCCGATAATGTCCCAATCGCAATACTATGATCGCCTCCTAATACTAATGGAAAAGAGCCTTCTTCTATTATTTTTGAAACAGCCTTAGCCAATTCTTCATTCTTTTCAGCAACTAAATGTAAATTCCGTAAATTTGAATTTGGATCAATGACAACCTCCGGCCGGCCAATCGCAATATCTCCCTTGTCATCAATCTCGTCAAAAAGCTTGCTTAAGTTTTCATAGATCCCGGCATAGCGCATAGCACTTGGGCCCATATCCACACCACGTCTCATTTGACCAAGGTCCATGGGCATGCCAATAATTGATAACTTTTTCATGTTGTACCCTCCAAATAGGATTTAATAAATAATCGCATTTGTATTATCGACATGTTTCTTTCTAGATATGATGAATTCATTTTTTATAATGATCGTTATAGTCTACATTTTTATATGCAAAAAAACCTTAGGATGTAATTATCCTAAGGTTTTTCCGATGAGCCATGAAGGACTCGAACCTTCGACCCTCTGATTAAAAGTCAGATGCTCTACCGACTGAGCTAATGGCTCTAATGGCTGGGCTAGCTGGATTCGAACCAACGAATGACGGAGTCAAAGTCCGTTGCCTTACCGCTTGGCTATAGCCCAATATAATGGTTTACACAAAATAAAAAGGACATTTATTATCCTGTCCCACTTTTTATTATTTATGCAAAAATAAATGGTGGAGGGGGACGGATTCGAACCGCCGAACCCAAGGGAGCGGATTTACAGTCCGCCGCGTTTAGCCACTTCGCTACCCCTCCAAATAAAGTTAAGACAAAAAAATAAAACAATCGTAGTGCCGGCCAGAGGACTTGAACCCCCAACCTACTGATTACAAGTCAGTTGCTCTACCAATTGAGCTAGGCCGGCAATATGGAAAATTTTATTCACAACGTGAATAAATTATGGTGGAGGATGACGGGCTCGAACCGCCGACCCTCTGCTTGTAAGGCAGATGCTCTCCCAGCTGAGCTAATCCTCCGCAGCTTCTTCTTAATCTATTATGTCCAATAAGTTCACATAATATTATTATGGTGACCCCTACGGGATTCGAACCCGTGTTACCGCCGTGAAAGGGCGGTGTCTTAACCGCTTGACCAAGGGGCCGAACTCTTACTCTTTGAAAAGCTTCCAATCGGATTCGAACCGATGACCTCTTCCTTACCATGGAAGTGCTCTACCTGCTGAGCTATGGAAGCACATACTCATAGGCCATAAAGTCATTTAATATAAAATGGCTCCGCAGGTAGGACTCGAACCTACGACCGATCGGTTAACAGCCGATAGCTCTACCACTGAGCTACTGCGGAACAATATAATGCTTGGCGACGTCCTACTCTCACAGGGGTAAGACCCCAACTACCATCGGCGCTGAGAAGCTTAACTTCCGTGTTCGGGATGGGAAC
>NZ_JBHZRC010000008.1:0-118925 GCF_043641075.1 Niallia oryzisoli
TGGTAGGTACTTCTATTTTACAATGAAAACGGTGGTCTTTCTTTGTTTTATACTTCTATTTACTATACTAGGCACCACCCGATTTTTAGATTAAACCTATAAATAAAGTGGAAAAATTGAAAAAACTCACTTCTGTTCCACATAGCGTAAAGATGCTCTTGTATATAGAATTAATTACATCTTATTATAGATAACAAGAATAAAAATTAAAAAATTAACAATATTCAATATATATATTCTGTCATTAGTCAAAAGAAGGAGGGACCCCACCCGTGCATGATTTCCACACACATTTTATCCCAAACGAAGTATTGAACTGGCTTGAAGAGAATAAAAATGCAGTAAACGCAGAATGGATCAATAAAGATCCGAATAAAGAGGATTTCCTTTTTATCAATGGTAAATGGGGATTCGAGTTAAAGCAACCGTTTATCAATTATGACCTCTATATGGAGGAGCAGGAAAGCATCGGTGTGTCACATTCCATGATTTCTCCGATTCCGCAGCTATTTTTATATGATTTTCCAGTAGAAATCACAACGGAGATGTCTCGAGTGTATAATCACTCACTTGCTCAATTATCAAAGCAGACCCCGGATAAAATTTCTGCCGTAGGAACGGTTCCACTTGCACATCCGAATAAAGCGGCTGAGGTTTTACAGGAAGCGATGAATAACGGATTAAAAGGAGCCATTATTGGGCCTGGAATTGGTCAGCATATGCTATCGGATGATTTCTTTAAGCCATTTTTTGAGGAAGCGAATCGATTGAAGGCAATTCTTTTTATTCACCCATTATTGTGTGAGGACCCACGCCTTAAGAGAAGAATGATGCCGAACCTTGTGGGAGTTCCTTGGGAAACAACGGTTTGTGCCACGGATATTTTGTTAAGCGGAATGATTGATCAATATCCAAATGTAAAAATCTTATTTGCACACGGCGGAGGCTTCCTGCCTTATCAAATTGGCCGATTAGATAAAGGGTATGAGCAATGGAAGTTGGTATCCTCCAATCTACAAGCGCCGCCATCCGAATACCTGAAGCGCTTCTGGTATGACACGGTACTTTGGAATGAGGACAGCCTTGACAACCTGGTGAAAGCAGTTGGGGAGGACCGGGTCGTTGGCGGATCCGATTATCCATTTGATTTATGTGTCTGGCCGCCAAGGGAAATAAGTGAAAAAGGCGCTCAATCTTTACTTGAGTATGCCGTTAAATAGAAATGGAAATTAGCTGGATGGTGCCTGGCACCTCTAAAGGGAGGAAATAATAATGACAATCGAATTAAGCATGGTCGTACCGCACGTACCAAGTATTTGCCATGAGGAAAACGCTCCGGAGTTTCAGCATGGGATTGTGGATGGACTAAAACAGGTTGCAAAGCAAATTGCTGACATCAATCCGGATGTGGTTGTGTTAGTTTCATGCCACTGGCCGACTACCTTTGAGCACTATGTGGATTGTAATCCGGTTCATAAAGGAAGCCTGACTGCACAGGAAGCTGCCAATCTGATAAGCGATGTTCCATACAATTACAAGGGGGATGAAGAATTAGCCGACCAGCTCGTGCAGGCTGGTAGAGATGCCGGTATTCCTGTTGAGGGTGTGCATGATTTATCCTTTGAATGGGATTATGGTACCCTTGTACCTTTACGCTATTTAGTTCCAAATGGGGATATTCCTGTTATTAATCTATCGGTTACATTATGTGCCAGCCTTGAAGAAACCTATCAATGGGGTCAGGTAATTGCGAAGGTTTTAAAGGAGTCTGATAAAAAGGCTGTATTCGTATCGAGCGGCGCATTGGCTCATAATCTAGTTCGCGGCAGACACAATATGCCTACACTATCAGAGCATGCTCTTAATCATGAGTTTGTTAATTTAGTAATGAAAAAGGATTACGAAGCAGCGTACAAGATGCTTCCTCAATTTTCAAGTATGGCAAAGGTAGAATCAGGCGGCCGTCACTTGGCTATGCTATTTGCTTTCATCGACGAAGATTCAACGCCAGTGTATTATGCTGATGCGCAATCTTCTGGAAGCTGGAATCCGCTTATTACCTTTGAGCCGGCAAAGCTTGCGCAATCGAAGAATCATACAGAAGAAGAATATGTAAAGGAATAACGATTTATAAACCTGCGGAGATTTCATTTTTCAGTGCCTGTATTCCCTATCTCAAACAAGCACCCTCTAACGAATTACTCTCCGCAGTTACTTTTTATAATAGAAAAACAGCTGGTTGAGAGGTGGACTGCCGCTCAACCAGCTGTTTTTTATTTACAGGTATGAGTAATCATAGACGGAGAATATCCGGTTAAGATATACAGTGGCAGCTTAATAGGTAGATATAAACGGAGATTTTCCGATTATCCCCTTTAAATAAGGCAAAAAACAAAGATTTGGACCAAATAGCCGGAAAACCCTCCTTTATTTTTAAGAAAATAGGGGTATTTCCAAATCTAGCCGGAATTTTTCCGCTTATTTTTTCAAAATCAACATTCAGCTAAAGCGGGGCACACATTAACTAAAACAAAGCGGAGCCAATTTATTGAGCCCCGCCCTTCAATTTCTTCGACAAGCATTCAGCTGCCTTCACCACTAATTTGCTTAACGTCGGAGCATTATTGGCGTTAATTCTTGAGCTGGGTCCGGCAATGCTGACAGCAAACTCCACCTTCCCCGAAGGTGATTTGACTGGTGCCGCAATAGCTGAGACGCCTACGTTCATTTCATCCCTATTATACGTATAGCCCTGCTTTTTGATCAAAGCTAGACGCTCTTTAAATTTCATTGGATCCGTAATCGTAGCAGACTTTGGAGAGTATAATGGAAGCCCCTGTGTAATCACACGATCAATCTCTGCCTCAGACTGATAGGCGAGGATGACTTGTCCGGTACTTGTGCAGTGGGCCGGATGTTTTTTACCAACATGTGTACGTACATTTACATAGTTCGAGCATTCGAACATCTGCAGGTAGATGGATTTGTTGCCCTCTAGGATGGAAAGATGAACAGTTTCCCCGGTATCCTGGACTAATTTTTCCAGAATAGGAGGGGAGATGTCGCAGATGTCAAAGGATGTAATGACATAGTGCCCCAATTCCAATATGGATGAAGCTAAACGAAAGGTTTTCGTAAGCGGGTCCCTTACAATAAAGCCTTCATGCATTAACGTATTGGTGAGCCGATATACAGTACTGACCCCAACATTCAGTTCATCAGCTAAATCCGTTAAAATCCATTCCGGTTCATCCATTGTAAATAAATTTAATAGTTTGAGAGCATTTACCATAGAAGAAACAGAGCTCTTTTCATTGCTGACCATAAAACAGTCCCCTTCATATTAAAATGATTCCATGTAACCAAGCTTTGCAGAAATTTTCCTGCCGGTTTTGATCAGTTCCTGAACGCAATGTGGAATTGCATCGTCTCCAATTCGCTGTCCCGGAGCCGAGACGCTGACGGAAGCAATGACCTTTCCCGTATAATTCTTGATCGGCGCTGCTATAGAGACAACATCCTCGTACATTTCATTTTTACATACACAATATTCATCCCGTCTGATTTGTTCTAGCTGCTCTAACAAAACGGTAGGGTCCGTCACACTATTAGGCCCTCTTTTTGGCAGCCCTTCTTGAATAACCTTGTCTACGGTTTTCCTAGGCTGGAACGCCAATAGGAGTTTTCCGGGAGCTGAGCATGTCGGTGGACGATGGTGTCCAACATGCGAAAGCAAGCGAATCGTCTGTTTGGATTCTACCTTTAAAATATAAATGAGATGGGTGCCATCAAGCGTGGATACATGGGCATTTTCATTGACTTTATTGACTAAGCATTTTAACGGCTCGAATGCCTCCCTGTGGATTTCCAGCTGAGACATGATGACACCGGTTAATCCTAGGATTGATAACCCTACGGTATACTTTCTGCCGATTTTTCTCAGATAGCCCTCGCTTATTAGGTCATTGATTAAGCGGCTAACGGTGCTTTTCGGAAGCTCTAGTTCTCTTGAAATCTCCGTTATCCCCAATATGGGTTTTTCCTTAGAAAATAGCTTTAAAATTTGCAGTCCATTTTGAACAGATTGCAGAATCGATTTGTTATCGATAGACGTTGTCATGGTATCTACCTCGGAAAAATATTTTAAAATGTTCCGCATAGAAGTAAAAAAATCTACTATTTGGAATATTACTATTATACATTATAAACAATGTAAGCACTACCAGAATAAGTTAAAACCGTAAGAATAGTAGAAAGGAGATTGTTTTTTTAATAAAAGAAAAACGTTTTTAAAAAAAGTTCAAAAAATTTTCATTTTTCCACATAGAGGAATTCTGAAATTGCATACGGAACGTAAAGGTATTATTATAAAAATACAAAAATTATGAAAATATAGAAATATATAGGTTTTCTAAACAAATTGGAGGGGAAAAAATGCGTACTATTGTTGCACCAGATGTTGTCTCTGCAAGTAAATTTAACCGTTTTCATTTATTAGTATTTCTTTGGTGTTTTTATGCAATAGCTTTTGATGGGTTTGATATTGCGATGTATGGGGTTGGACTTCCGTGGATGATGGAGGAGTTGCATTTAACTCCGGTGCAAGCAGGAGCAGTTGGAAGTTATTCCTTATTCGGGATGATGTTAGGTGCGTTAATTTTAGCACCAGTTGCGGACAGATATGGACGTAAAAATGTTTTAGTCATTTGTATGCTATTATTCAGTATTTTTACCTTAGGAGCGGGGCTTGCACCTAATCTTACATGGTTTACCGTTATGCGTTTTATTGCAGCACTTGGAATGGGTGCATTAATGCCTAATGTTATCTCTTTAATGACAGAGTATACTCCTTTAAAAAGTCGTGCCATGATCGTAGCGGCTATGTATTGCGGATATTCAATCGGTGGAATTCTTGCTTCCTTGATCGGGATGTATATCGTTCCTGTAGTAGATGATTGGAGAGTGCTTTATTATATCGGGGCATTACCATTACTTACAACTCCATTCTTTATCAAGCAATTCCCAGAATCCATTTCCTATTATATGGCTAGAAAAAATAAAGCGAAAATTGCTGAAATTCTTAATAAGGTTCATCCAGAAGGAAATTATAGTGAAAAGGATGAGTTTCAATTTGCACCAATTGAAAAAAGTGCGAAGAAGTCACCTGTGGCCAAGCTATTTACAGAAAACCGTGCATTTAGCACGATTAGTATTTGGGTCGCTGTATTCTGTACCTTGATGATGGCTTACGGCTTAAATACATGGCTTCCAAAAATGATGCAGGAATTTGGATTTAGTATTACGTCAAGCTTATCTTTTAACTTAGTATTGTGTGTTGGTCAGATTCTTGGTTCCTTACTCGGTGGTTATTATGCTGGTAAAATAGGTCACCGTAAGGTTTTGGTTACGATGTTCTTTATTGGTGCCGTTACATTTATTGCGTTAAGCATGACAAGTAATGTTGTGGGTCTTTACATTCTAATTTGCTTAGGCGGCGCATGTACCGTTGGTGCGATGAACTTAGCAAACCCATATATCACTGAATATTACCCGCGTGACATTCGTGCAACAGGTATGGGTTATTCACAAGCGGCAGGCCGTATTGGTTCCATTCTTGCTCCAACGTTAATTGCCATGATTCTAGCAACAGGTATTTCACCAAATGCAGCATTTGCAATGTTTGCTGTACCAAGTATCATTGCCGCAATCGGATATATTCTAGTGCGAGAGAAATATGCTTCATTTGACAAAATGGCTCAGGATCCTCTCGACCAAGGAACAGCTCAAGTAAGAAATGTTTAGAAAAGGTTTAATATAATAGAAGACAGATAGATATGGTCAAGGGGACAGGCAACCCGACCTAGAAAATAAATAAGGAGAGTTCTGCAGAAATTTAACTTTCTTGCCGAACTCTCCTCTATTGTTTCCGGGACTAGATTCTGTCCCCGCGTTCCATCCTCTGAAACATATGAACCGACTTCATGTTTCATACGATTAGCTTCATTGCTTCCATAAACAACGCCTGGATGAACTTTTTCATGTTAATGCGGCTCTGGTTGCTTGCTTTATCGCTTTTGTCCTCTAACTCAAGCATTTTCTTCCGGACTTCTAAGAAGTCAAAAAAAGTGGAAGAATATGCTTCAAATTTTGGATTCGCATAATCCGTCAATCCTAATGAAGCAATATGAATAAGGGCCTGGTAAAGAGCACGGCGTACGCGCTGTTCAGAGGCCTTTATCTCTTTTTGGATTTCTACTTCCATCGCTTTTATGCCAAGCTTTTCAGCAGCGATACCTGCAAAGGTTTCCTTTAAAGACGGAAACTTGAAGGCAGAACCGAGTCTTTGCTTTTCATTTTGGAGGAATTCTAAAATCCTCAACAAATCCTCGCTTCCACTTTCTCCAATCATGCCCAAATCGGAAATTAAAGAACGCCCAGCTTCCATAATATCTTTTGTTTGGGAAGAGGACACAAATGGAGATTGCGGACGGCTTGTAAATATGTTCAATGATTTTTGAATGCCTCGAATGGATTGTTCCAACAGCATCCGCTCGTTTACCTTTTTTAATATGCCTGCAATCTCAAGGCGATTCAATGGTTTCGTAATGTAGTATTCCACCCCTAAACTATAGGCTTCGCCAATGAGATCCTTCGCTTCCACTTGCGAAATCATTACAAACCTTCCTTTAAAGCGATCGACAAGAGCCCGAACTGTTTCTATTCCATCCCTTATGGGCATAAGCAAATCAATTAAAACAACGTCTGCGTCTTTTATAGCCAACAGGCCATTATCAACTAACGATCCGTCCTCTGCTTCTCCCACCACGATTCCTAAATCTTCGTCTTCAATCATTTCTGTCAGCATTGCTCGAATAGCGGGATCATCATCTATAATGAAATAATTCATTTCGCTAACCCTTTCTCTATCAACGCATTTATCGGTAATTCGATTATAAATACGGTTTCTCTATCTTTATCCATATGTCTGATATGTCCTCCCCATTTTTCAACCGTTTGTTTCACGTACGATAAACCGATACCCGTCGAAGGATTTCCCGCCGCATCAAATTTTGTTGTAAAGCCTTCTTTAAAAATGACTTCCTTCAGCTTCGGGGCAATGCCGGGACCATTATCACTGACGCAAAACTCCACGAATTGTTCTTTCCGCTTCACCTGCAGAGATACGTAACCCTTTTCTTTAATGGCTTCCACGGCATTGGTTAACAAATTATTAATTAATGATAATACCATATATACATGGTAAGGAGGATGGTCTCCATCCACATGCAAAGAAAACGAAACATCTTTATGAAGGGACTCCGCATATCGTCTGTTAGATACGAACATGATGTTGCCGAGTTGTTCGATATTCATATAATCCTGCAGGCGTTCAGAAGACATAAGCTCCGACAGTCCCGCATAAATCCGTTGATTATCTTTTTTGATCTCATGCACAAGACCAGCAATCTGTAGGGCTGTTTGCGCATCGAGGCTGCTGTTTCCTGATTTTAATCGACGGTAAAAATCATAACTTATGCGCGTGATTTCTTCCGCATTTTGCATCGTTTTCTTTAACTGAACCGATTCTTCATACAAATTTGAAATAAAAAGCAGCATTTGTTCGTTCTGCCTGCGCTGCTCTACTTCAGCTAATTTTGTTTCTCTCAGCTTGAAAATAGTAAAAAAGCTGAGAACGAAGAAGCTTCGAATAAAGGCGATGACAATGAGCTGTTCAATGGAAAGCAAGGAGATGTCCTGATTTTCCAGTAAAAAACGGATGACCATTTCCGATATGCTTGCACAAAGCTCTGTCACTCCTCCCAAAAGCCCGATCATAAATGGCTGATCGTGCCGTTCGTTCAATTTTGTCCAATTAAATATGAATGCGTACACGACGTAATAAAAAAAGGCGGGAAAATGAAGATATATTGCTTCCTCAACAGATATGTCCCGTACCCCAACAGCTAACAAAAAACGAAAAGCAAACACACTCATCCCCGTTAAAATACCTGCAATATTCGGATGGATCCTTCTCTCCCACAGCAAAAACAAGAAAAAGACAGGCGTCCCTAAACTGACTCTGAATGTATCTCCAAATGGATAAAACTTTAATTCACCTGCAAGAGGCACCGCAATCATTATCAATAGTAAAATCCATATCTGCTTTTTCAATATGGTTCCTCCCCAGTCACACTATATAAAAACATAACACATTGTACTGAAATAGCTGAAAAGAAGAAAGAATTTTTTTAGATTTTTTAAAATAAGTAGTGGCACATCCATATTTAATAGTATGATACGAAATTCTATAAAAAGTTTTTTGTATGTTTCAGTATGTTTCAGTTGGTTTTAGTAGGGCAGATTGTAAACTACGAATATTCAGAACAATAAAAATTGTAAGGGGGAGTTTAAATGAAGAAGTTTGGATTAGCTACTCAAATTTTTGTTGCACTTGTACTAGGTATCGTTGTCGGCACTTTATTCCATGGTAATGAAACAGCCATGGCCATTATGGCCCCAATGGGTGATATTTTTATTCATTTAATTAAAATGATCGTCATCCCAATAGTTGTTGCAGCATTAATTGTCTCAATAGCAGGAGTTGGCGATATAAAAAAACTGGGGAAATTGGGTGGCAAGACCATTCTTTATTTTGAAATTGTTACCACATTTGCCATTGCCATTGGTTTACTTGCGGCAAACCTGTTCCATCCGGGTTCTGGTTTAGATACTAGTAATCTTGAGAAAAGTGATATTTCAAAATATGAAGAAACAACGAATGCGGCTGAAAGCCAGGGCTTTGCAGAAACGATTGTTCATATTGTTCCGAAAAACATATTTGAATCGATGGCCCAGGGTGACTTACTGCCGATTATTTTCTTCTCTGTATTATTCGGTCTAGGAGTTGCGGCAATAAGAGAAAAAGGAAAACCTGTCCTAAGCTTTTTTGAAGGTGTATTAGAAGCAATGTTTTGGGTGACAAACCAAGTGATGAAATTGGCTCCGTTTGGTGTATTTGCGCTGATTGGTGTAACCGTTGCCAAATTTGGTATCACAACATTAATTCCTTTGGGGAAATTAGTGATCGCTGTTTATGTAACAATGGTATTTTTTATAATCGTTATCCTTGGAATTATTGCGAAAATGTCTGGGACAAGCATATTTGTTCTCATAAAAGTATTAAAGGACGAACTAATATTAGCATTTACAACGGCAAGTTCAGAGGCTGTATTACCAAGGCTTATGGAAAAAATGGAGAAGTTTGGTTGTCCGAAATCCATTACATCTTTTGTTATTCCAACTGGCTATACGTTTAATTTAGATGGTTCATCGATTTATCAAGCACTCGCTTCACTTTTTGTAGCACAAATATATGGTATTGATCTATCCATTACACAACAGATTACATTATTACTAGTACTCATGCTAACGTCAAAAGGAATGGCAGGCGTTCCAGGTGCGTCATTTGTTGTCATTTTAACAACACTTGGTTCTATGGGGCTGCCGCTGGAAGGGGTTGCATTTATTGCCGGTATCGACCGCATTTTAGATATGGCACGAACAGTGGTTAATGTCTTGGGGAATTCATTGGCAGCGATTGTCATGTCAAAGTGGGAAGGTGAATTTGACCAAGAAAAGGCGAAGCATTACGTCCATTCCATTAAGCAATCGGACGTAGCATAAACTAGTTGGAAATTTAGGAGGAAACACTATGTCAGTAGTTACTATAAATCAAAACGTACGCATTGAAAAAGATTTCTTAGGCTCAAAAGAAGTACCAGGGGATGCATATTATGGTATCCAAACATTACGTGCGGTCGAAAACTTTCCTATTACAGGCTATCGTGTCCATGAAGACTTAATTAAAGCCTTAGCTATTGTGAAGAAAGCTGCGGCTTTGGCAAATATGGATACGAAACGTTTGTACGGTGGACTTGGTAAAGCGATCGTCCAGGCAGCAGACGAGGTAATCGGAGGCAAATGGCATAATCATTTTATCGTTGATCCAATCCAGGGCGGTGCAGGTACATCAATGAATATGAACATAAACGAGATCCTTGCTAACCGTGCTCTCGAGTTGATTGGAATAGAAAAGGGAGATTACGGTCAATTAAGTCCGAATACCCATGTGAACATGTCTCAATCCACAAACGATGTGTTCCCTACTGCGATTCACATCGCCGCCCTTAATTTACTGGAAAGATTGTTAAACACCATGCAATATATGCTTGATGTTTTTAAGAAAAAGGCCAAACAATTCGATCATGTGATTAAAATGGGACGGACACATCTTCAAGATGCTGTGCCGATTCGTCTTGGCCAGGAGTTTGAAGCATACAGCCGTGTATTGGAGCGTGATATTAAGCGTATCCAACAATCACGCCAGCATTTATATGAAGTAAATATGGGGGCAACAGCGGTTGGAACAGGATTAAATGCAGACCCTCATTACATTGAAAAGGTAGTCCAGCACTTGGCAGTTATTAGCGGTCTTCCACTTGTTGCTGCCGAGCACCTTGTCGATGCTACTCAAAATACCGATGCCTACACAGAAGTATCTGCAGCGTTAAAAGTATGTATGATGAACATGTCTAAAATAGCTAATGATCTACGGTTAATGGCTTCTGGTCCTCGTGCTGGACTTAGCGAAATCACATTACCTGCCCGCCAGCCAGGTTCATCCATCATGCCAGGAAAGGTAAATCCGGTCATGGCTGAGATGATTAACCAGGTAGCGTTTCAAGTAATCGGCAATGATCATACCATCTGCTTAGCTTCCGAAGCCGGCCAGTTGGAACTAAATGTAATGGAGCCCGTACTCGTCTTTAACTTGTTGCAGTCCATCAGTATAATGAACAATTCGTTCCAGGCTTTTACTGATTACTGCCTAGCAGGTATTGAAGCTAACGAAGAACGTTTAAAAGAATATGTGGAAAAAAGCGTAGGTATCATTACGGCTGTTAACCCGCATATTGGATATGAAGTAGCGGCACGGATCGCGTCGGAAGCTATTTTAAGAGGTAAATCAGTTCGTGAGCTATGCTTGCAATATGATGTATTAACAGATGAAGAACTTGATCTTATTTTAAATCCTTATGAAATGACAAATCCCGGTATTTCAGGGGCAGCTCTATTTGACTGATATTATAGTAGTTTTTAAGTTATTTTAGTGAAATTTGGAGGTATTCTATTATGGCTAACAAAAACATCATTCGGACTTTAATGGTGGACATTCCATCGGTTCCAGGGAGTCTTGGAAAATTGGCAACAGCAATTGGCCTATCGGGAGGAGATATAGGTGAGGTTGAAACCATACAGGTAGGTCCTAATTATACAACGCGTAATATCACGGTCCAAGTTGAACATGAAGAACAGCTATCGGAGTTGTTGGAGGCTATCCACAGGTTAGAAGGAGGTTTCCGAATCCATACGGTCTCAGACGAAGTCCTTCGTTCGCATGAAGGGGGAAAGATTCATATGAAAAGCAAAATGCCTATTGAATCTCTAGCAGACCTGAGACGAGTATATACACCAGGAGTAGCAGACGTTTGTCGTGTAATAGAGGAAGAACCAGAAAAGGCAGGAATCTATACAAGCATTGGTAATACAGTGGCTATTGTCACTGACGGGACAGCGATACTCGGTCTTGGAGACATTGGCCCTGTTGCTGGAATGCCGGTAATGGAGGGGAAATCAGCGCTCTTCGATCAATTAGCCGGTATTAATGGGGTTCCTATTCTTTTAAATACGAAAGATCCAGATCAAATCGTACAAACCGTAAAAAATATTTCCTTAGGATTTAGCGGAATTCTTTTGGAGGACATCGCTTCCCCACATTGCTTTGAAGTAGAAGAACGCTTGAAGAAGGAGTTAGACATTCCTGTTATGCACGACGATCAGCATGGAACAGCTGTTGTAACCTTGGCTGCAGTCATTTCTGCCTGCAAAAGTGCTGGGGTAGACCTAAGAAAAGCACGAGTGGGGCAAATTGGCCTTGGGGCGGCAGGACTGGCTATCTGTCGGATGATGATGACCTATGGAGTAAAGAATGTTATTGGAACGGACAAGTCCCTAGAAGCAAAAGCGCGTTTGGAGAATTATGGTGGTGATTCTGTAGACAGTATCGAAAAACTTATGGAATGTAGTGACATTGTTATTGCCACAACCGGTGTCCCAGGACTTATTAAAAAGGAATGGGTACGCCAAGGCCAAGTCGTTTTGGCTCTATCAAATCCAAAGCCAGAGATTGAACCGGAAGATGCCCAGCAGGCAGGGGCTGTTTACGCAGCAGATGGACGCTCTGTAAATAATGTCTTGGGATTTCCAGGGATATTCCGAGGGGTGTTGAATGCAGGATCTAACGAGATTACTCATTCAATGCTAGTCGCTGCAGCCGAGGCTATCGCAGCATGTACGAAAACGGGAGATTTGGTACCTCATCCACTTGATCCAAACGTTCATAAGATGGTGGCCAAAGCTGTTGAAAGTGCGAGTTACCTTTCGGATAGGGAAGTTAAGCAACAAAGGATATGTGTACAGAGAAAAATCCATAAAAAAATACCTGTATTCCAATAAAGAGATCTATTCACCATATCTTAGCTGTCTTATTTGGGGCGCTCACCGTAGAAAGGATCCACGGGGACGGGTCCCATGGTTCTGTTTTAAATTTAGATAGATAAAGAACAAACGTATTAATTAAAATCAAAAAGGAAAGCTTTGTTGAGATATTTATTCTCATAGAGTTTTCCTTTTTTTCTGTTAGCCAAGGACCCCGTCCCCGCGGCCTTTCAGTCCATCCAGAATATACAATAGACCATCTAACGCGCACAAAAATATTTGATAATTTGAAAAATATTATTGACTGAAAATAATTTCTATACGTATAATTAGGGACATAACCGAAATAGGACCTTATTTATTATGAATTATCGAAAGATTTAAAACAAAGGGGAGGTAAAAAGTAGTGGATAAATTATATCAACTTTTAGAGCAGGAATATGGGGAAATGGTTGACATCAGACGCCATCTTCATCAGCATCCTGAATTATCATTTGAGGAAGTGGAAACGCCTAAATATATTGCTGCGTTCCACGAGAAATTAGGACATGAAGTTCGAACAGGTGTGGGGGGCCGAGGGGTTGTTGCAACTCTTAGGGGAGGAAAGCCGGGTCCAACCGTTGCATTACGGGCCGATTTTGATGCATTGCCTATTCAAGAGGAAAATGATGTACCGTATAAGTCAAAAGTCGACGGCGTAATGCATGCCTGTGGTCACGATGGACATACCGCATCATTGCTTGGACTTGCAAAGGTACTGAACCAAATGCAAGAGGACCTGCAGGGAAACGTCGTGTTCATTCATCAGCATGCTGAAGAGCTGCCGCCTGGTGGGGCGATTGCCATGATCGAAGACGGATGTCTGGATGGAGTCGATGTGATTTTTGGAACACATCTATGGGCAACTTGTCCGCTAGGTGAAATTGGTTATCGGACGGGACCATTTATGGCAGCGCCTGACCGGTTTGATATTAAAATCCAGGGCTACGGCGGTCATGGTTCTCAACCAGAATTGACAAAGGACAGTATTGTCATCGCCGGCCAGTTAATCGGAAATCTGCAGCAAATTGTCAGCCGAAAGGTAAGCCCGCTTGATACAGCTGTCGTTTCGGTTTGTTCCATTGAAGCGAAGAATCCGTATAACATTATTGCCGATACTGTCTCGATGACAGGAACCGTTCGGACGTTTACAGAGGATGTTCGTACGTTTGTCGAAAAGGAAATTGACCGTGTAACAAAGGGGACATGCCTTGTTTCAGATGCGGACTATACGTATACCTATACAAGAGGATACCCTCCAACTGTTAATCATAAGGAAGAAACAGAGCTTTTAGCAGAAGTGGCTGGATTGGCTCCTGCTGTTGAATCGGTGAAGGAATATGCACCGCAAATGGGTGGAGAGGATTTTGCCTATTATTTACAGCATGTAAAAGGAACCTTCTTTTTCACTGGTGCCGAGAAGGCAGGCCGGGAGAGCTCTTATCCACATCATCATCCTAAATTTGATATTGATGAAAAAGCTCTATTAATCGCCGCGCAGGTGCTTGGTACTGCGACACTAGAATATATGAAGAAACATAGTTAAATAGAAGATTTCTATTATAAAAGGGGGCCAAAGGGATGGCTGAGAAACAATATTCATTATGGAAAGACTGGCGTTTACACCTCATTGTATTAGTTGTTGTAATCGCGACAGAATTAATTGGCTCCAAATCTATTTCTATTGGTGTCGGGGTTGTTACCTTTTTGCCAATGCTGTACGCCATTGTCATTGGATTAGGGTTGTACTTCACGCCTGTTGTAAAAGAAAAGCAATCGAAAAATGCAGAATCTCTCATTTTTTTAGCGGTAAGTCTATTAATGGCGAAGTTTGGTGTTACGATTGGTCCGTCGATTCAAACGTTAATCGAAGTGGGGCCGGCATTAGTACTCCAAGAAATCGGAAATCTTGGTACGATCTTTCTCGCACTGCCTGTAGCCATCGCTTTAGGTTTAAAACGTGAAAGTATCGGAATGACTCACTCTGTTGCTCGTGAACCGAACGTTGCCTTAATTATGGATAAGTTTGGTCTTAACTCTCCCGAAGGACGGGGCGTTATGTCGATTTACATTTTTGGTACCGTTTTTGGAGCGATCTTCATGGGATTGATTGCGGGGGTTTTAGCTAGTGTGACACCGCTCCACCCCCTATCATTTGCCATGGCCTCTGGAATAGGAAGTGGAAGTATGATGGCTTCAGCAAGTGGTTCCTTAATCGCCGGCTTTCCTGAGTTGGAAGCAGATATTCTTGCCTTAGCGGGCGCAAGTAATCTGATTTCGTCAGGGATCGGGCTGTATGTCAGTATCATTGTGGCTCTCCCATTAACAGAGAAACTTTATTCGATACTCATTAAGTTACGGGGAAGTAAAACAACATCCAATGTTCAGGCAGATGTGGAGGGTTAATCATGTTAAAAAATATACAAGAATGGATCATGGTCCTATTGATTGTCGGGGCTATTACTCTTATCGGTAACTGGGTCGGCTACAATGTGATGCCTGTTGAGGCAATTCCTGGTATAATTGTTCTGATTTTAATCTCATTAGCCGGTCTCATTCTCGGAAAAATCATTCCGTTTCAAATTCCTGCTGTTGCTTACATTTCTTTTATCGCCATTATTGTATCGATTCCTGGTTTCCCGGGATCAGAGTATGTAGTCAAGTGGACGACAAGCGTGAACATGCTTGCCATTTGTACTCCGATTCTAGCTTATGCGGGGATTGCCATCGGTCGTTCCTGGGCAGATTTTAGAAAATTAGGCTGGAGAAGTATTATCGTCGGCATGTGCGTGTTGATGGGAACGTATCTAGGTTCTGCGGTGATAGCTGAATTCGTCCTTCGTTGGCAAGGCATTATTTAAGAGAGTACTAGTATTGTAGGTGATTAATTGAGTATACGATTAGGACTTATTGGTGTTGAGGATAATCTGGAATGGATCCAATCAGTGGTAAAGGAGTATTCAGATTTTGAATGCATCCCCTTTCTTCATTTTTATGAAAAAGATGTCATTGATATCCTAGAAGCTCATTCTCATGACATGGACATGTGGTTATTTTCTGGGATTTTCCCCTATTCAGTTGCTGAAAAATGGGGAGGAGTCTCAAAACCTATGTTTTATGTTCCCTATACGGGTACCAGCTTATATAAATCGTTATATCGTATTTTGTACCACCATCATCTTGATATCAATCAACTAAGCTTTGATGCTTTAAAAAAATCTGAGTTAAAACAAATTTTTGCAGAATTAGATATTGATTTTCCCTCCTCCAATTTATATGAAGAGCCAAAATCGATAGAAGAAGTGGTTAAGTATCACGAACGGTTATGGAAAAAGGGTGAAACGCAAGCGGCCGTGACCTGTACATGGCAGGTGCAAAAGGAGCTCGAAAAAATGGGTGTTCCTGTGTATCGTGTAACGCACACAAAATCAGCCATTAAAGCCGTATTAGATAAAGCGTTAAAAACACAGGAAATGCTACGATTTAAAGATAGACAAATTGCTGTCCAAATCCTTGAGATGGATTTATTTTCATCGATGACGATTTCATCCTTTTCGTCTGATGAAATATACGATATGGAAATTAAAAATACGCAAAAACTGTTGAAATATGCGAAAAGAATACAAGGTTCGTTGAAAACCGTAAGCCCTGGATGCTATGTAATATTTACCACACACGGTGAACTAAGTGATATTACAGATAATTTTAGTGTGATACCAAATATAGCTGAAATTCAGGATATCACGAAAGGCAATATCACCTGTGGAATCGGTATTGGTCAGTCTGCCTACGATGCAGAAATGATGGCAAGAAACGCACTTTTACAGGCTAGAAAATTTGGAAAAGAGAACTGGATGGTCGCCTTTGATGACAAAACGTTTAAAGGCCCATTAGGAAAAAGTGAGAGCTTGACTTATTCTTATAACGATAAAGACATGCAAACTATAAGTGAAAAGACTTCCTTAAGCATTGCAACCATCAGTAAAATCGATTCCATTCTAACGAAAATGAATCGTTACGAAATTACCTGTCAAGAACTCGCGACACAGCTGCAAATCCTGCCAAGAAGCGCAAGGAGAATCGTCTCACAGCTTGAGAAAAGCGGGTATGCAGAAGAAATAGGCGAAGAAACCCCAAATCCCCGAGGCAGACCCCGAAAAGTCTATCGGGTATTGCTGAAAGGCCAGGGGGACGGGTCCCTTGGTTCTGAAATGAATAATTGAGGCCATAGTAAAAGACCAATCTGATGGAAGGATTGGTCTTTTACTATACAACGCCACGGTCATCAGATGAGGTCCCTGATTCCCTTTAGCCGAATGAACACAGCTTCATGGTCATTAGATGAGGTCCCTGATTCCCTTTAGCCGAATGAAAACAGCTTCACGGTCATCAGATGAGGTCCCTGATTCCCTTTAGCCGAATGAAAACAGCTTCACGGTCATCAGATGAGGTCCTTGATTCCCTTTAGCCGAATGAACACAGCTTCACGGTCATCAGATGAGGTCCCTGATTCCCTTTAGCCGAATGAACACAGCGCCACGGTCATCAGATGAGGTCCTTGATTCCCTTTAGCCGAATGAAAACAGCTTCACGGTCATCAGATGAGGTCCCTGATTCCCTTTAGCCGAATGAACACAGCTTCACGGTCATCAGATGGGAGCCTTGATTCCCTTTAGTCGATTGAAAACAGCGCCACGGTCATCAGATGGGAGCCTTGATTCCCTTTTGCCATTTGAATATAGCTTCACGGTCACCAAATGGGAGCCTTAGTTCCCTTTTGCCGTTTGATAGGCTACCTATAAAGCATTTTCAGCAGCCTATCACCCTTATCACAATTGATTTTGGACAGCACCAACGGATTTCGTACGAAGAAACTTTTTCAGCAATTCCGCCCCGTCGTCCCCGTGGCTCTTGCATAGTTCGGAAATACCAGGGAAAAATATTCATATTTATACATTTGTAATCGGTTTTTTACATTCTTTTATCCTTCTGATAGCAGCTGCTTAATATTCCGCTGATATTTTATAAATGAGTCTATAAAATAGAGTTGGGAGATGGAGAAATGATAGGGAAGAAATGGTTGCCGGCACTTAGTGCACTGGTCATTGCAGCTGGGATTACTACAGGTGGAGGAGCTGCATTTGCGAAGGAAAAGCATAAGGATATCTTAAATGTTTCGCATCGCGGTGCATCTGGACATGCTCCGGAGCATACGTTAGTTTCGTATGATATGGGCGAAAAAATGCATGGTGATTATATTGAAGTTGATTTACAAATGACAAAGGATGGTCAGTTGATCGCGATGCATGATGAGACGGTTGACCGGACGACGGATGGAACGGGTTATGTAAAAGACATGACTCTTGCAGACATCAAAGCATTAGACGCAGGCAGCTGGTTTAACGAAAAAAATCCAGCGTATGCAAATGAAGAATATGTTGGATTACAAGTACCTACTTTAGAAGAAGTGTTCCAAAAGTTTGGCAAAAACAATAGCTACTATATTGAAACGAAATCTCCTACTATTTATCCGGGAATGGAAAAGGAATTATTGCGCTTGGTGAACAAGTACAATATCAATAAGGACAAGCTCCTTGTCCAATCTTTTAGTGCTGACAGCTTAAAAATCATGCACGGGCTTGATCCATCTGTTAAACTTGTTCAATTAATGTCGTATGGATCTAATGCAACCATTACCGACGAACAAATAGCACAAATCAAAGCGTATGCAATGGGTATCGGGCCAAACCATACCTATCTAAATGAAGCGTATATCCAAAAGGTCGTAAACAATGGTCTTGAAATCCACCCATACACGGTGAACGATAAGGAACGAATGAGCCAATTGATTGAATGGGGTGTCACAGGAATGTTTACGAACTTCCCAGACCTGCTTCATGAGGTGAAAAAGGGAAAATAATTAGATTCGATAAAACAGTTGGTGCCTGCTTTTATGTCGAGGCATCAACTGTTTTTTTAGATGCGAAAAATTCTTTTGGCAATGGTGCCAAATGTGCTGCTATTAAGTATAGACAAGGGTCGCCGCTCCCCAGTTTCATTAAGCAAGGTTTGAGCCGCGGGACCGACCCTATGGCTCTCCTCAAGATCGTGAGTGAATGCGTTAAAGTAATTAATCCCTATCCAGATGGTAGATGAGCTGGACAACGCCGGAGGAGAAGGATCTGGTGTCCACTAACTTCAAATTTACTCTCTCTTGTATATCCGTAAACAGCGGTTTTCCTTCTCCTAAGATAACAGGGTGAACAGATAATCTAAATTCATCAACAAGTCCTAATTGAATAAAGGTGGTTATCAGGTTGGCCCCGCCGTATAACCAGATATCCTTACCAGGCATGTTCTTTAATTTATTGACCTCTTCTAGTAGCTGATCATTTATAAAAATCGCTTGATTGTCAGATCCATTTTGCGTCCTGGAAAATACATATTTTTGTTTACTTAGTACGGCTTCCCATAATTCTTTGTCAGTTTCAGAAGCATCTTTTTCTGGAGCATATTGCCCCCATAACTCATAGCTCTTTCTTCCATAAAAAATGGTATCAATTTGATTTAAGAACTGAATAAATTCCATGTCCGGATCCATTATGCACCAATCAATTTCTCCATTTTTCCCTTCAATAAAGCCATCTAACGTAACGGCTAAATCTAAAATGATTTTTCTTTGCTTTGCTTCGATAGGCATAGCTTTCCCTCCTTGTGGTTATGTATATCTTTTGCTTCAACTTTTTATATAGTAACAGCATTTGTATGATTACTATTATTATCCAGATTGATGTGTTATGTCTTGTTTAAAAGTAATTTGCTGTATTTTGCCTTCACTGATCGTCTGAAAATTGGTCTTATAGGTATCAAGTATTTGATCATGGTTGAAAAGAGGAAGCACGAGAACCGTCCCCCTGCTTCCTGGTTAGAAGGAGGAAGCGCGAGAACCGTCCCCCTGCTTCCTGGTTAGAAGGAGGAAGCGCGAGAACCGTCCCCCTGCTTTCTTGGTTAGCAAAAGGAAGCAGGAGAATGAACTGCACCCCTGGTTAGAAGAGAAGCAAGGGAACTAATAAAAGTGAAGCGTGAGAATCTATGTTCATTTATTTGCATTATATTGCGTTACATTTGGGTAATACTAATCATTACTTGTAAGTAAAAAAAGTAGTATGGAGTGGGAATTAAATGGAAAACAATCAACAGTTAGATCTAACTTCAGTAGAAATGGGTGCCTTGTGGAGTGCGTATTTTTCAGAAACGATTACAAAGTGTATGTTCCAGCACTTTTTGGAAAATGTCGAGGATCCTGAAATTGAATCTCTTCTCATGCATGGATTGAACATCTGTAATAAGCGCATTCCCAAATTGGAAGAGTTGTTTTTAAAGGAAAACTTCCCCATTCCTCAAGGATTTACAGATAAGGATGTAAACCCAAAAGCTCCCCGTCTTTTTTCTGATGCTTTCTATCTGTATTACATCTGGTTTATGAGTAGTATGGAGCTACAGGCTCACTCGTTATCACTGTCATTATGTGCTAGATCTGATGTGAATGATTATTACCGTGAAGTATTAAATGGCTCTGCAGATACCGATACAAAAACACGGGAAATAGCTCTACAAAAAGGATTATTCGTTCGTGCACCCCATATTCCGACTCCCGCAAAAATAGACTTTGTAACGAAAAAGAGTTTTTTAACAGGATGGTTTGGTGAGAGAAGACCAATCAATGCACTTGAAATCACTCATTTATTTAAAAATATTATGAATAATACATTAGGGGCTACATTAATGACAGGGTTCAGTCAAGTGGCTAAATCCAAGGACATAGGTCATCTTTTTATCAGGGGAAGGGATATTGCTGCTAAACATTCAACTATCTTTACCTCTGTTTTAAAAGAGGAGGGCCTGTCATCCTTTGAATCTGCGGACATCTATGCAACCGATTCAATAAATCCTCCGTTTTCTCAGAAATTAATGCTCTTTCACGTTACTTCTTTAAATGCGTTAGGCATGGCTAATTACGGATTAGCTATTTCGGCTAGTTCAAGAAAGGATATTGCGACTCATTACACTCGATTAATGGGAGAAATCGCTCTTTTTACAGAAGATGCAGCAAACCTTCTAATTGAAAACGGCTGGATGGAACAACCGCCACAAGCCGCAGATCGACTTTAGGAAGCATGAGATTCTCGTGCTTCTTTTTTTGCAAAAAAAGTGAGGGGGATATCCTTTTTCCACCTGTAGATTAGGTTATTTAGCCACTTTAAATGGAATATCAAAAAAGGTGATCAAGAAAATGATGATAAATATGGATATGATATAAGCTCGGACTGGTTTCACCTGATGAAGGGCAATGACGGAGAACATGACCAAATCAAATAAAAAGGAATAGCCAAATTTCCAACCGTTTTGATAGGAGATTCTATCAAATTTATCCAAAACCCATTCAGCAAAAATATAGATGCCAGACCAAATAAATATGTAGATCAGTCGTTTGACCCACGTTTTTGGAAAATGGGAAAGAAAGAGAAAAATACTAATCGGCATCGTAATTAAAGCATACGTAATGACAACCATCTGATGTCCGTAAAGAAAGTCAGGGTGGAATTTCCATAAGGTGTTTTCTTGTACCATATATTCATACAGCAAACCGCCGGTAGCTATAAAAAACATGCTTGCATGATAGTCTCTCCACTTACTCCAGTCTCCCCACTTTAGTGAAGCCAAAATAGTCAGAACAGTAATCGCAGTGTGCATTCATCACAATCCTTTCGAGCGTTTTAGAACAGAATCCTCTTTTGAAAAAATGATATTAGGGCATTAATCAGCTAAATAGTGAAGGTGAATGAACCTTAGTTAGTCAAATAATGGACCTTCGCCTCCATAACAAAAGGTGATTGCCTCATTCACAATCCCCCGTATAAGCAGACCCATCCTAAATTGCCTATAGTTCCTATTATTTTTCCCTATAGCGGGCAAACTATTCCTTTTTAGCCATGGTCCATCACGGCCGGACCAAGGGGGCGGATTCCTTGGTCTCGACCTGAATTTCAATAAAAAACAATCATAAAATGATAAAAGTTTATTGTAAATCGATAAAACGCATGCTAAAATCAAATCGTTACTAAAAAAGAGAGGTGCTTTTTATGAAACGTGGTTCAACATTATTCCTAAAGACAGCTGTTATCATTATTGGCATTCCTGTTCTTGTGTTGTGCCTATATTTTCTGCCGCAAATTGCGAAAGAAGCCATAGAACATGTTGAAAAGGGAGCAGTGGTATTACCATATGTAGTATTTGGGCTTTTATTTATCATGTATGTATCGGCGATTCCGTTTTACTATGCATTGTATCAAGCCTTGAAGCTTTTAAGCTATATTGACAAGAACCAAGCTTTCTCGGATTTATCAGTAAAAGCGTTAAAGAAAATTAGAAACTGTGCCATCACAATCAGCGGCCTGTATGTAGTGGGGCTGCCATTGGTCTTTGTGATAGCGGAGTGGGATGATGCGCCGGGTCTCGTATTAATCGGAATGGTCGTTGTTGGTGCTTCACTGGTGATTGCCGTCTTTGCTGCAGTTCTTCAAAGGCTTTTAAAGGAAGCGATAGATATAAAATCAGAAAATGATTTAACGGTCTGAGGTGAGCACAATGGCAATAATAATAAATATTGATGTGATGTTAGCGAAACGAAAAATGAGCGTCACAGAACTTTCTGAGAAGGTTGGAATCACAATGGCTAATCTTTCTATCTTGAAAAATGGAAAGGCAAAAGCAATTCGATTATCCACTTTAGAAGCCATTTGCAAGGCTTTAGACTGTCAACCTGGGGATATTTTAGAATACCAAAGTGACGACGAAACGTAATAATGAACAAAGAGGATGTTATAGAAATTATTTTTTATAAAAACAGGTTCGCCATTTGGAGGGATAAACATGGCCATGAAACTTCCTTTTTTTAATCCTAAAAAAACGAATGAACACCTCCAGTACATGGAGGAGCATACACCAGACCATATCGCCATTATTATGGACGGTAACGGACGCTGGGCCCAAAAGCGTGGCTTGCCAAGAGTTGCCGGCCACAAAGAAGGGGTGTCTGCTGTCGTAAAAATCACCAAAGCAGCAGTCAAATGTAAGGTAAAGGTTCTGACGCTATATACATTTTCCACGGAAAACTGGAAACGTCCAAAGTCCGAGGTAGACCTTATATTGAGGCTTCCCAAGGAGTTTCTGCAAATTTATCTGCCTGAACTGATATCCAATAACGTACGGATTGAGGCAATCGGTGATATGGAAAATCTTCCTGCCCATACACGGGAAGCGGTGCAGTATGCAATTGAACGAACTAAGAACAATGACGGTCTTCAGTTAAATTTTGCGCTCAACTATGGTGGCAGACACGAGATTTTAAAGGCCATGAAAGAGATGTTTACGGATCTAACTGATGGCAAAATGTCACTGGATGAACTAGATGAACAGCATTTTTCTAACTATTTGTATACTGCGGGCATCACAGAGCCTGACCTGCTCATTCGCACCGGCGGAGAAAAACGGTTGAGTAATTTCCTGCTTTGGCAGATGGCTTACACAGAGTTCTGGTTTACTGATGTGCTGTGGCCGGATTTTTCCGAGAAGGAATTCCTGCGTGCCTTGGAAGAATACCGGCAGCGAAAAAGAAGGTATGGCGGGTTATGAAACGGCAGAATGCTTCTGCCGTTTCCATTCTTATGGTGGTTTAAAAAAGCGATTTGAGTTTTTCTTTTACCTTGTGATTTTCAATAAGGTATTGGACCCCATATAATAAAAATGCTTTAGAAAAGAAATAAAGGAAAAACTGAAAGTTGCTGAATCTAACCAACGTATAGTACCTAAATTTTGTTGCTAAATATGTGAATGGATAGGCAAATAAAGCATTTATCACTCCGTTTAGTAAAATAAACCTTATAAATTTTCCATATGTCCACTTTAATATCCACATGGAGATAGCCAAGAATGGGCCGATTTGGAAGGGAACTTCCCCGAAAAGGAATGATTTAGGTTTATTATAGAAAACCCACCATCTTTGTTTTTTCCCAATCCATGCATGAACTATTTCAACGAGTAAAATGAAGATGGAGGCGGGAAGAAATCTTTTTATGTTTTTTGAGCCTAATAACGGCAGCGTTACCCATGAGAGTATGACTATAGCAGCATTAAACAATGTTTGAATCTTTATGTTCATAGCTTCATCATTCATTCCTTTCTCAGAAGCCCCTAATTCCCCTTTGATTGTTAGACTGTCCGATATTTCACAAGATATGTAGAATTTTATGTGAAGAAAGAGGCCGTCAGTCAAGCAACCGCCAAATCCTAAGTTACTTCCTATTTTTTGTGTTCCCCAGGTAAAATTAACCGTCATCATCCTCTTTTTAGAAGCAAGAGAACCGTCCCCGTGCTTCTTGTATTTGTTGATCGTTTGGAACATAATGAATGCAATTAGTTGAAGGAGTTTTTGAGCATGGATATTCAGCATCTTAAGTATTTTGTGGAAGTAGCTAGGCAAAAGAATTTTACAAGGGCATCTCAGGTTTTGCTTGTCTCGCAGCCGTCGATTAGTAAAATGATCAAAAGCCTGGAGGATGAATTAAAGGTCACATTATTAGATCGTTCGGAGAGAAAAATTGAACTCACTGATGCAGGGGCTATCGTTTATGATCAGGCGGTAAAAATACTGCAGGCATTCGAGGATGTGTATTCCTCTGTTAACGAGCTGACACAAGTAAAAAAAGGAACCGTAAAGTTGGGATTAATGCCAACAACTGGTGTCTTGCTTTTTCCTAATGTGCTTGCGGGGTTTAAGAAGGAATATCCACAAATTGATATCCAGATGGTTGAATACAATGCCAAGCAATTAAAGTATAAGGTAGAAGAAGGGGATATCGATTTAGGTATTACGGTTCTGCCGGTGAACACTGAGCTTTTTGAAACCATCCCTTTATTATCTGAAGAGCTAGTGGTCCTCGTTGACAGTGAGCATTGGCTGGTTAAAAGTGAGTCAGTGAGTTTGGCTGATTTAAAAAATGAATCCTTTATCCTCTTAACGGAGGATTTTGCGCTACATGATGTGGTTACACAAGCCTGTATGCAGTCTGGATTTGAACCGATTGTTGCATATAAAAGCTCACTGTGGGATTTAATCGGTGAAATGGTCGCAACAAAGCTAGGCATTTCGATCATTCCTCGGTCGATGGTGAGGTTTATCAATCAGGACGTTCATGCCATTTCCTTGTCCAATCCACATATCGAGTGGGAAATCGTGCTCGTGTATAAGAAGAATAAATATCTTTCTTTTGCAGCAAGGGAGTTCATGGAGTATATCCAGATGCATATTCTGTAACTTCATTCAGCAAATGTTTTTTGTACCGAAGCTTGCGGCAGGTACAGAAATCCTCCACTTTTAAAGTTAAGGTATGAATGTAAGTAAGCTCTCTAATTTATTGGGGGTTCAAACCCTTGCTGAATGAAGTTAAGCCTCCGGCGAGCCTTGCGATTTTTTACGGTAATTTATCGAGCGAGCTCGATAAAAATCCGGGCGTAAATTCGACGAGCGAATTTGATCTTTGTATAACTTTATCGCATAGTTTCTATAGTTTATATATATTTTACGAATCATAATCCCCTTAGTAGAATGATAAATAATTATTCAATATTTTTCGGAATGTTCATGAAACGATTGCTAATGGGGGCTATGATGATGGAAATAAAAGTAGAATTAACAGCAAATAAAAAAGAAAAACCGGCAAGTGATAAGCTAGGGTTTGGACAGTTTTTTACAGACCATATGTTTATTCTCGATTATATAGAAGACAAGGGCTGGCATGATCCGCGCATTATTCCGTATCAACCGATTTCCTTAGATCCAGCGGCAAAGGTTTTTCATTACGGTCAAACGGTATTTGAAGGATTGAAGGCGTATGTAACAGTCGATAATCGGGTGCTGTTGTTCCGTCCAGAAAGCAACTTCAAGCGATTAAATGTATCGAATGATCGGCTATGCATTCCTGCCATTAACGAGGAGCATGCGTTAGAAGCGCTAAAACAGTTGATTACAGTGGATCGTGAATGGATTCCAAGTGAACCTGGAACATCCTTATATATCCGTCCCTTTATCATCGCAACAGATCCATGTTTAGGTGTGGCTTCCTCGAAAAGCTACCAATTTATCATCATTATGTCTCCGGTAGGCTCGTACTACAAAGAAGGCATTAAACCAGTGAAAATTTTAGTAGAGCAGCATTATGTACGTGCGGTTGCAGGAGGAACGGGCGGTGCGAAAACAGGTGGTAACTACGCTGGCAGCCTAAAAGGACAGGAAATAGCGAGCAGGGATGGCTATTCTCAAACGTTATGGTTAGACGGGATTGAGAGACGTTACGTGGAAGAGGTAGGAAGTATGAATATCTTCTTCAAAATCAACGGAAGAGTTATAACACCTGAGTTAAACGGAAGCATTCTTCCGGGCATCACGCGTGATTCAATGATTCAAGTGTTACAATCAAAAAATATCCCAGTTGAAGAGCGCCGCATTTCCATTGATGAGATCCTGGAGGCCTATCATAATGGAACATTAGAAGAGGCATTTGGTACAGGCACAGCAGCTGTCATCTCGCCAATTGGTGAACTAAAATGGAAGGACGAAAAAATCGTCTTGAATAACGGTGAAATCGGAGAAGTCACACAAATGCTTTACGATACCTTAACAGGCATCCAAAACGGCTCACTAGAAGATTCGTTTGGCTGGACGATTAAACTATAAGAACCGGGGGATGGGTTCCGTGGTTCAATAAAATGTAGCGGGATAAAACGATACATTGAGATAAATTAAAAGGGAAAGCTTTGCAGAGAATCTACACTTCTGCAGAGCTTTCCTTTTTTATTTTCTGTGTGGACAGGATCTGCCCTCATGGTTCGTTAAGCTTTTTTTAAGGATAATATTTTAACATGAATCTAAAGAAATCTTAAAGTCACGAGATTTTCCCATTGGATATATGACGCTGAATTTGAATTCATTGGAGGGGTTTTTATGAAAAATGTTAGGATGGAAAGTAGAAAAGGGTTTGTTTTTAAAACGGTAAGAGGGTACATTGGAAAGATATCACCGAGGAAAACTGAAATAGGTACGCTTCACAGTATTACGGAGTTTAAAGACATAACTAAAGCTGAAATATTCGAAGAAGTAAAAGGGCCGAGAATAGAAAATGCTAAGGCAGAATTTCAGAGATATATAGACAAGGCTAACAATGTTTTAGCAAGTTTAGGGGAGGAGACATTAGAGCTGGAATTAGTCTCTTTGGAATCGTTAGGATGGTCCACTATTACTCCTCGAAAAACCTTGTTTTCCAAAGATGCTCCACGAATCAAATTGTAAGGTTGTCTACATTCACCAAAATCATGTAAGCCTACGAAGACACAAAGGGGCCGACGTGCCAACGACCCCAGATCATACAAGTGAAATTCGAACCGAGGGCCCCGTCCCCGTGGCTCACAATAATTGATTATTCGCTTGGAGGAAGAATTGGGCTTGTTGGTAGTTGTAGGTAACGATGGAGAAATCGAAGGGCTGACCGTTGGTTAAATGGAAAATACTTTCAACACAAAATTTTGGATCTCCCTTTTCCAAGCCTAGATACTCCGCTTCTTCTTCGTTCAGTTTATCTACATGCAGAAATAAGTCTGAAAAACCAATTTTTAAACCTAATCCCTCACTGATGTAATGAAAGATGGATTCTGAAACAATTTCCTTATTTAAATAAGGAATAATAGTTTTATTATAGTAAGACTCTTCGAAGCATAAAGTTTGTTCGTTTATATAACGAACTCTTTTTACATAATAGATATCATCATCAAGTCCAATATTTAAATTTTCAGCCGCCTTTTGTGTCGGCTTTTTTACAGCTAATTCAATTACTTTTGAAGTTGCTTGAAAATCCTCAAGATCCTTTTTAAACCCTTGATTAGAAAGAAGACTAATATATCCTTTTCTTTTATGTCTTCGAACAAAAATTCCGCTGCCTCTGACTTGAAAGACAACTCCTTTTCGTTCCAATAGATCTAAAGCTTTTGTAATCGTACTTTTGCTTACCTCAAATTGAGCCATTAATGATTCTAAAACTGGCAGTTTATTTCCCTGTTGTAGCTCATTTTCTTCTATATATTTTTCAAGCTCTGCTGCAATTTGCTGGTATTTTAACATATCGGAATCTCCACTTAGTCTATTTACTTTACTCAATATTAGAATTATAGCATAAACCACATAAAAATATTATATCAATACACTATTATTATTATGGTATTGAAAAATTATACCGGTACAATTATAATGTGAATGTAAAATCATTTTAGAAGATCTCACAATGGTTGAGCAGCTTGCTAATGATAGTTCGGAAGCCAATGCAAGCAGGTATTTAATTCAATTAGGGAGTTTTACAAATAGAATTCGAGGTTGAATTTTACCTGAAAAAACTCCTTTGATCATAACGAGTATTAAGCGGAATAAAACACAGAGAATAGTAAAGAAATATTAATGCTAAGGGGGAGACGAAAATGGCAAAATTACCAAAGGATTTTTTATGGGGTGGAGCTTTAGCTGCGCACCAATTTGAAGGTGGATGGAATCAAGGTGGAAAAGGACCAAGCGTGGTTGATGTTATGACCGCAGGTGCACACGGTGTGCCAAGAAAAATCACTGATAAGATTGAGCCGGATGAGTTTTATCCAAACCATGAAGCCATTGATTTTTATCATAAATATAAGGAAGATATCGCATTATTTGCTGAAATGGGATTGAAATGTTTAAGAACGTCAATCGGTTGGACTAGAATTTTTCCAAAAGGTGACGAAACGGAGCCGAATGAAGAAGGTTTACAATTCTATGATGATGTATTTGATGAATTGCTAAAGCATGGAATTGAACCGGTTATTACGTTATCACACTTTGAAATGCCGCTGCATTTGGCAAGAGAATATGGTGGATTTAGAAACAGAGAGGTAGTTGGCTTATTTGTAAAGTTTGCTGAGGTTTGCTTCAATCGCTATAAAGATAAAGTGAAATACTGGATGACTTTTAATGAAATCAATAACCAAATGGATGTGTGGAATCCTATATTCTTATGGACAAACTCTGGCGTTCTTGTAAAAGAAGGCGAAAATGCCAAAGAGGTGATGTATCAAACCGCACACCATGAATTACTTGCAAGTGCATTGGCGGTGGCTAAAGGAAAAGAAATCAATCCAGAGTTCCAAATTGGGGCCATGGTTTCACATGTGCCGATCTATCCTTATTCATGTAATCCGGAAGATGTGATGCTGGCAGAAAAAGAAATGAGGCAGCGTTACTTCTTCCCTGATGTACAGGTTCGCGGCTACTACCCAAGCTACACGCTAAAGGAATTCGAAAGAGAAGGGTACAATATTAAGTTCGAAGACGGCGATGATGAAATATTACAAAATGGTACGGTTGATTACCTTGGATTTAGCTATTATATGTCCACAGCAGTAAAAAGCGATGTGGAAAAAGATAATCGAGGGGATATCTTAACTGGCGGGCTGCCTAATGGGGTAGAAAATCCATATATTAAAGCAAGTGATTGGGGCTGGACGATTGATCCAACAGGCCTTCGCTATACATTAAATCGTTTTTATGATCGGTACCAAATCCCATTATTTATCGTAGAAAATGGATTCGGTGCCGTTGATAGGTTAGAAGAGGATGGTTCTATCCATGACCCGGAAAGAATCCAATATTTAAAATCACATATCGAAGCTTTAGAAAAAGCGGTGAACTACGATGGTGTCGATTTATTAGGCTATACGCCATGGGGGATTATTGATATTGTATCCTTCACTACAGGTGAAATGAAAAAACGCTATGGCATGATTTACGTTGATCGTGATAATGAAGGAAATGGATCCATGAAGCGCTATAAGAAGGATTCATTCGATTGGTATAAAAAAGTGATTGAAACGAATGGGGAAATGCTTTAAAAAGCGATGCGGTTAATGTGACTAGCTGAACTGCCCTAATAGGCTACCGAAGTAAGATTATTTACCCCTTTTCGGTAGCCTATCACCCTTATAGGCTACCGAAGTAAGATTATTTATCCCTTTTCAGTAGCCTATCACCTTTATAGGCTACCGAAGTAAGATTATTTACCCCTTTTCGGTAGCCTATCACCCTAATAGGCTACCGAAGTAAGATTATTTATCCCTTTTCAGTAGCCTATCACCCTTATAGGCTACCGGAGTAAGATCATTTTTCTATTTTCAGTAGCCTATCACCTTTATAGGCTACCGAAGCAAGGACATTTATCTATTTTCAGTAGCCTATCACCTTTATAGGCTACTGAAATAAGATTATTTATCCCTTTTCGGTAGTATATCATCCTTATAAGCTACCATAGTAAGTGTAATAACCTGTTTTCATTAGTATATCTCTCTTATCACAATTGTTTTCGGATAGTGCCAACGGATTTCGTACAATACCTGCCTAACATTGCTAACAAAGAACCGTCCCCGTGCATTACTTTGTGCTTAAATCAATATATTCCTGTTTTAATTGGTTGATAATTTCTGCTACAGTTTCTTCTTTTTTAATGGCGCCTACTCCATGTCCTGCTGACCAAATATCCTTCCATGCTTTTAGACCGTTAGTATTGGCTTTTGATAAGTTAAAAGATTCTTTTGTTGGTAATCGTGTTGGGTCAATCCCAACTCTTCGAAGGCTTGGAATGAGATAATTCGCATGGACGCCGCTGAAGACATCTGTCGAAATAATATCCTCAGCGTTCGATTCGATAAGGATTTTTCGATAGTCACGGCTGGCTAGGCTTTCTTTTGCTGCAAGGAATCTGGTACCCATATAGGTTAAGTCGGCACCTAGGATTTTTGCCGCTAACATATCTCTGCCTGATGAAATTCCCCCGGCAAGTATCGTGACCCCATTCCAGAACTCTTTTACCGCATGAATGAATGCGAATGGATTATAGGTTCCCGCATGTCCTCCAGCACCGTTGCAAACAAGAATTAATCCATCTGCTCCTCTTTCGGCGGCCTTTCTTGCATGAACAAGATTCACCACATCGGTGAATACAAGACCTCCGTATTCATGCACATGTTTGACGGCGTGGCTCGGGTTGCCTAGTGAAGTGATGACAATGGGCGGCTGGTATTTTTTTATCAAGTCTAGCTCTGTTTCTAATCTGGCATTTGTTCGGTGAACGATTAAGTTCACAGCCCAAGGAGCGATTTTTTTCGTTGGTTCCTGGGTCTTTGCTGCAGCCAGCCCATTTGTGATTCGCTCCATCCAGTACTCCAAATCCCCAATGGTACGGGCGTTTGCTAAAGGAAATGAACCGATCACTCCTGCTTTACAGCCTTCAATCACCATTTCAATACTTGAGACTAAAAACATCGGTGAAATGATGACCGGAAGCTCAAGCTGAGAGGTAATAGATAAAGGTAGTGCGTTTGACATGAAACCCTCACCCTTCTTGAAATACACGGATTAAAACATTCCATTATTATTTTTTTGCGTGCGATGAACGGAAATCTACAGTCAATTTGATTTTATGTTCGGAAAATCCTGTTTACTCCCATTGCTAAAAAAAGAGCAGTATTTACGTAAAAACGTTAAATACTGCTCTTTTTGAATTAATTTATATCTGAAAAAAGACCAAGGGACCCGTCCCTGTGGCTCACTTGAAATATATGTAATCCTGTGGTATTCTTATATAGATATGCATCAATTAAATATTTTTAAATATATTATCCCTATTTTAATTATATAACAAAATTGATGCAGGAGTCAACCCTTTTATAAAAATTTCTTTATAAGGAGTGTTTGCCTATGAACCCGGAGCTTCAGCGGGAGCAAGAACGAGTAGATCGAGTGATGGGGACCATTGTGGGGGAAATGAACCGATTGGAAGAGGAAGCGGCCAAACTTAAAGGAGAGGTGGTTCATATCCGCAGGCACTTCTGGGATGAAGTGAAGGTGAATTTGGATTCCTTTGATGACTACCTTGAGACCATTATTGGCTTGCGTCAGGAGGCACAGGCTCTGTCCGTAAGTCAAAGCACCCATAGACATGCATCCAAGCGGTTATCCACGCTGCGCCGAATGCAGGAGGTACCCTATTTTGGCCGCATTGATTTTATTGAAGAAGGGAACACGGCACAGGAAAAAATCTATATTGGAATCTCCTCGCTTACTGATAAAAGTGGTGAGGATTTCCTGATTTACGACTGGAGGGCTCCTGTCTCGAGTGTCTACTATGATTATCAGCCAGGTCCGGCGAAGTATGTAACACCAGGAGGCACCATCCATGGCCAATTGGAGAAAAAGTGGCAATATCTTATCCGCGGCGGCGTTCTTCAATCAATGTTCGATACAAGTCTCACCATTGGAGACGAGATACTGCAGCAGGTTCTGGGCAAAGGGACCGACAAGAAGATGCATAATATTGTTGCGACCATTCAACAGGAGCAAAACCGGATTATCCGTCATGACCATGGCAGGCTGCTCATTGTTCATGGTGCAGCAGGAAGCGGCAAGACATCGGCTGCCCTGCAGCGAATTGCTTATTTACTCTACAAATATCGAGATCGCTTGAATGCTGATCAAATTATTCTTTTTTCGCCTAATAGCATGTTCAGCCATTACGTGTCCAATGTGCTGCCGGAGCTTGGGGAAGAAAATATGCAGCAGGTCACCTTTCAGGAATACTTGGATCTTCGTCTGAGCAAGGAGTATCAGGTTGAAAATCCCTTTGAACAATTGGAGTATGTTTTAACGGCGGAAAATACTTCTTCTTACAGGTCAAGACTTGCGGGTATCCGTTTTAAAGCATCTGCCCGCTTTTTTGAGGCAATCGAGTCCTATAGACAGTCACTGGAAATATCAGGCATGTTATTTAAGGACTTCATCTTCAGAGGGAAAGCAATCATTACGGCACAACAAATAGCAGAAAGATTCTACAGCCATGACACTTCACTCCGTTTTCATAATAGACTTGAAAAATTAAAGGATTGGCTTATAAAAGAAATAAAGGAGTTTCAAAAGGTCGAAAGGAAAAAGCCGTGGGTACAGGAGGAAATTGAACTGCTTAGCAACGATGATTACCATAAGGCCCATCGCTACTTAGCTGAAAAACGGGGCTTTAAAAGAGAGGCGATAGCCGACTATGATATGGAGCCGGGAGCACTTGCCCGCTTGATCGTTCACCAAAAATTGAAGCCGCTGCGAAAACAAGTCCGAGAGATGGGTTTCATAGACTTGAAGGGGCTGTACAAGGGGCTTTTTGCTGATTCTGTAAAGATCAAGGCTTGGATGAAAGGGAAAACGTCAGATTCGCTATCGGCCATTTGTCAGACGACACTGGAAATGCTTGACGGAGATAAGCTATTTTACGAGGATGCTACACCGTTTTTACTTTTAAAAGAGCTGATTCAAGGCTTTCAAACGAACAGCGCGATCAAACATATCGTTGTGGATGAGGCACAGGATTATTCCCCCTTTCAATTTGAGTTCTTGAAACGCTTGTTTCCTGCGGCAAGGATGACTGTGCTCGGGGATTTTAATCAGGCAATATTTGCCCATGCCAGTGAAAATGCTGATTTCAACACACTTACCAGCCTTTATGGACCGGATGAAACGGAATTGATCAATATTACAAGAAGCTATCGATCAACCAAACCAATCATTGAATTTACACGAAGTCTTGTTCCGAATGGAGATAGCATTGTTCCTTTTGAACGTGACGGTGAGAAGCCTGTACTGAAGCAAGTAGCCGATTACGAGGAGCTGCACAGTTGCATTATTTCTAAAGTGGCAGAATGGAAAGGTCAGGGGCTTAATAGTATTGCGATTATATGTAAATCTGCTGAGGAAAGTCTACGTGCCTACGAATCCCTGTCCGGCATCGATGGACTGAAACTCTTAAAAAGCAGCTCGATTGAATATGAGCAGGGTGTTGTAGTTGTACCGTCGTACATGTCCAAAGGAATCGAATTTGATGCCGTCGTCATTTATGATGCATCAAAGCATGTATATGGAGATCAGAGCCTACTTAGGGTATTCTACACAGCCTGCACCAGAGCCATGCACTATCTGCAGCTATACAGCGTAGGTGAACCGAGTCCGTTTGTACAAAAGAGCCTTGGGGACGGGTCCTGTGGTTCAGTATTAGATGCATGAAAATAGATTGATAAAAAACGACAAGGAAAGCTCTGCTGAGATTCATATTCTACAGAGCTTTCCTTTCATCTTTTCTGCCGTGCCAAGGGACCGGTCCCCGTGGTCCACTTCCCACGGCCTCGCTTTAATGCAGAACGGTTTTGAATGAAGCAGCTTGTAGATCAAAGTGGTTTTCATTTTGAACATCAGGAAGGTCATCATTCTGTTTTATATAGCCTGGCTTTTGGATATGACCTTTTACCAAATCGAGATACATTAACCCTTTGGCGACATCTTGCTCAGTTAGACTCAAGATGTGACGGTTGCCATCGATTAGGGAGAATAGTTCAATTCGATCGGGTATAATCCCAAACGCTTTTTTTGAAAAAACGGCCAATAAATACTTATATAGGGTTACAATTCTTTCGTCGATATCAAGTAAATATTTCTTAACTATAAACCTATTATTAAACCATTCTCCTATATCAAACGTTAAAGATAGGTTTATATTGAGTTCTTTCACGTTAACTTGGAGTCTCTCGAATAGAAACAGTGGTGGTTCATCTTGTTGTTTGGATGTTAAAAATAAAAGCAAATGATCTGTTATTTTAGCAAGAGTAACATAGTACTGAACTTTACTCTCAAATAAACCGGGGTGAATGTATTCTCGATATTGATCTATTAGTTTTAACAAATTAAGTACATTTTGTTCTTTTAAGGGCAAACGATAATAGTCAAGGATGATTTTTTGAACAGAGAATTCAACCATCTGTCTCCAAGTACCCTCACCACTACTTTTTTTTCTTAAAATATATTGATGATAAAATTGATTAGGGCATCTTATGAAGGATTCTAAATGGTTATCGGTAAGGGTTTTGATTGAGATCAGATGGTTCTTCCTTTTCATTGAGGGTCCTCCTGTTAATTTAGATTTTTGATCCAGTTTCTTGTTGATTCAAATGTGCAACAAAGTCAATTCCAAGCTGTTTGCAACGCTCAAGGTCTTCCGGTGAAGGGCTTGTATCAACCTTCAATCCATTAAGAACGACTTTAGCTCCACGTTTTTGTAGTTTTGCTATTAATATATCTACTGCACCGGCGAAATCTTCATATACAGTATCACCGCTACCAAATACAACAGCTTTTTTTCCCGTTAGATCAATCTGATCCATTTCCTCATAAAAATCTAAAAACTCATCCGGTAAATCTCCTTCACCCCATGTATAGGAACCGAGCAAAATCCCGTCGTATTTCTCAAGTTCTGATGCAGATGGATTATCAAAGATATCATTTATTTCTAAATCATTTCCGGATTCTTGTATTCCCTCAGCAATAGCATTGGCCATTTCCTCAGTATTACCAGTCATTGAAGCATAAACCATAATCATTTTAGACATAATATTTCTCCTTTAATAACAATATTGTTTGTTAGGTTTGGAAACGGTGAGACATTGGAGTATTGATGCGATTGATAATCATTATCACTAATAATGATAATCGTTATCAATTATAATTGCAATAATAAATTCTGAAAATTCGGTTTTGTAATTATGATGCCACTAAAATGGTTAAGTTCTACAGAATGGGATAAAGTTTATTCTATATGCGTCAGAAAGCAAAAAAATGTTTAGTATATTCAATCATTAAACTACTCCTACTGATACTATCGCAGTGGGTGAACACGAAATATTCAAGGTGGATGATACAAAAAAAGGTCCATGGTCCACTGTTAAAATATCACTCTATTTTTATGTAAAGAAGAAATCGGTTTAATACCGATCTCTTCTTGGTCTTCGTTCGGGTGAGTCTAATAATGATGGCTGATTTTCAATGGCAAGGTTCTTATTTGACTTTCTTCTTCTCTTATCCCTTTTTATTAGCTTATCAAGCACTCCAACTGCCCTTAAAAGCTGTGATTCAGTTAGTTCCCCTTTAGCATATAAACTGCATAACATTCCATAGGCAATCGCTTTTGTATTAATATCGATATTTACAACAAGATCAACATCTGAGTTTCCACTGTGTCCAACCAGTGTATTTAGTTTATTTTCAATTGGTTTATCCAATTCTTTCCCTCTCCTTTTTTTAAAAGAGGGATACTAAATACTAGTATCCCTGGAACAAGTATTCTAATGAAACATCCTCTTAATAATCTTTCTTTCGCTTATTTTCTTTTTCTTTCTTTTTCTCTTTCTCTTCTTCCTGTTCTTGCTCTTGATCGGATTCAGACTTTGCACGTACTTTAGCTGTTGAATCGCTATCAACATTAATTTCTAAGTTAATGCTTGAGTTTCCACTTTTAGTTACACGAGAATTAGCAATGTTAGTGTTTTTATCTTTTAAATTAACATCTGTTTCATTTTCTGTTTCATTATCGATTCTTGTTTTAAACTCATTCTCAACGTCAGTGTTAACATCAGTCCATGAGCGTTTTTCATTGCCGAAAATATCTGGGTTTTTCCATACTTTACTCATTCATGAATTCCCCCCTTCCAATTTAATAATACAATTTATTCTTTTGCCGAATTTTTGTGAGGACAAGCGCACCTTTCAATGCATGTAAAAGATCGGTTTTCCAAAAATAAAATAGGGACTATGGGGGCCTGTCCCTGTGTTCCACTTTAATAGAAAGCGGAATTAATTGACAACGATAATCATTATCAACTAAACTTTTAATTAATACGAAGAGGAATAGAGGATGATATGATGTTTGTTCAGATGAGAAAAATGATTGTGGCAGAAGGAAATTCAGAAAAGGTAGTCGAACGTTTTGACGGAAAAGGGTTAATTGAGCAGCAGGAGGGTTTTATTGACGCGACCGTCATGGTAAAGAAGGTTCGTCGCGGTGATGAAGAGGTCGTTGTTATGATTAGATGGGAATCAGAAGAATATTGGAAGCAATGGGAAAAAAGTGAAGCACATATTGCGGGCCATAAAGCAAAACTTGGTAAACCAAAACCTGACTATATCATCAACTCAGAAGGTGGACTGTACGAGGTAAAAACAGTCAAAACGGCAGAAAAGTAACAAAAAGGTCCATGGGTACGGGTCCCGCGGCTCAGTTATAAAATTAGGATGAAAAGCTAAGAATTATTAAAAATGAATAAGGGGAGTTCTGTAGAAATTTAACTTTCAGACAGAACTCTCCTTTATTTTATTCCGAGGTGCCGTGGGACCTGTCCCGAGGTTCCACTTTATTCTTTAAACCGCTCGGGTGATATTGATCCTGCTTGTTTCTTAGGTTTTAGGTTATATGACCAGGATACTCGAGACTCATATTTTTGGGTGTGTTCCTTTTTCATTAGGTTCTGTAATCGATCTTTGTTCTTCTCAAGGGAATGCTCTAGGGAAAGCAGGCGATTGGTAGGGAATGACAGCCCCGATAGTATAATAGTTACAGTAGGATCAGATTCTGAGTTATAGGTCCCTTCGAATAATTGAAGAGGTTCGCCAATCCTTTCAAAGACAGATGGTACATTAATTAATCTTGACATATTCTCTGAACCTTCATAGATTAGCCCAGCACGAATAGGACTTGCTGACTCAATAGGACAAAATACAGAGTTCTCCAACGATTGGTGAATTTTGCTGCAAGTGTCAGACGCAGTCTTGGCGTCTGCGATTGGAGCTGAGGAGATGATGGTTACTCCTCTTGTATTGAGAATTCTCATAAGATCTGTCTCATCGAAGTTACCGTATACGGAACTCTTTTGTGTTACTTCAAGTACATAGTGTATGGCTTCTACGACCTGATAATTTGCTGAAACGTAGATTTGCTGTTTGCTTGATTGCGGGTTCATCTTTCGTATCTGATCGTTGTCTACCAGAAACACAGAGGAGATTCGTTCTATTTTGGAAAGCTCTTCGATACACTCAGCCGCATTGATTCGGTTCCCCGCTAGCACGTTTTGCTCTGGTACAATGGCAATCGCTCCAATGTTTATGCCTGGCAGTTGATCTAATAGAAGCTTAATTAACAGCGGGCTCATACCAGATCCAGTACCCCCGTCAGTTGAAAAAGCCACAAGTAATAGCTTAATGTTCCTAAAGGACTGCTTTACAAAGTTAATCAAATCTTGACTATTATCATTAACCGCTTTTATTCCGATTGATCGATCCTGTCCGGCGCCATCATAGCCAGGGACAAAATATTTCTTTTCCACCGCTGTGTTAGCTAATCCATCACGTTGGTTTGTGTTGATAAGGGCAGTTTGAAAGCCCATGTTTGATGCAATATCAGCTATGTTACCACCTGCTTGACCAACGCCTAAGATTCCTATTGATTTCATTCAATCGCCTCCCTATATGATAATACTCGCGTTTTATGAATTTAGAATGAAAAAGATTAAGGGGAATATTGGATTTTGGCTATCGATCCATAGTAAATGAACTTTAATAGACCAATAACTTTTTCAAACTACAATGGAAAAAAGAGATTCCTCAAGATATCGGGAAGGGCTATTTTTGATAATGACCTAAAGATGATTGGAACATTAACTTCTTCCGAAGCAAGGAATCGATTATGGATTAAAAATAAATTAGGCATGGAAACGTTAACCTCGGAGGTTCCAGAGGAAGGTGGAAATATTACCTTTGCTGGAAGAAAACTGAACAGCAAGGTAAAACCGATTTTAGATGGCGATAAAATCAAATTTGTCATTTCGCTTACTGGGAAAGGTGACATCAAGGAAAACAACACGAACTTAGATCTTAGAAATCAAAAGTATCTTAAGGAGGTTGAGCAAGCACTTAACAAAGATGTACAAAAAAACGTAACCAAGACAATTTCAAAAGTACAAGAAGAATTGAAAGTAGATATATTCGGATTAGGAGAAACGATCCATAGGAAATATCCAAAACGATGGAAAGAAATTAAAGATAATTGGGATGAGGATTTCACTAAAGCAGATATCGTGGTGAATGTGAATCTGAACGTTAAAGAAGTGGGAGTGACCGGCCCCCCGTTACAATTAAGAGAAAGTGTGATCAAGAAATGAAAATTTCAGCGCTGCAAATGTTTTGGATGATGGCTATATTTCAATATGGTATGACTCTTCTTTTAACACAATCGCCTGCCCTTGCTGCAGCCAAACAAGATGCATGGATATCAATGGCTCTTGCGGGAATCGCAGGCGTTTGCATTACGTTCATTTGCGGTAAAATCAGTCTGCTCTACTCGAATCAAACCTTTGTTGAATTCTGCCAAACGATTTTAGGAAAGTGGTTAGGCAAGCTCATTGTTATCTCATATTTAATCCAATTTATAATAACTATGGGTGTCATCCTGAGACAATCATCCGAAATTATCCATTTGACCCTGTTTAGAAAAACGCCCTTATTTATAATTATTATTCTAATGGTATATTTAATCGTTTATATAGTGTATAAGGGTGGAATTGAAGGAATCGGGAGATGCAGCGAAATATTGGGTCCACTCATTTTCCTTGTGACGATTGTTACCTTGCTGCTAAGTTTCAATTCAATTGATTGGAATCAAATACTTCCGGTCTACGCTGACTCTGGCTGGAGACAGATAGTTAAGGGCAGTTTAGCCCCTTTTTCTTTTTGGGCTGAAGGTATCTACATTATGATGCTTACCTACTTTAATAAGGAGCCAAAAAGAGGAGTGTCCTATGCCATTCGTGCAGTCGGACTTGTTTCATTCTTTATCACAATCATTACAATAGAAGTGATCATGGTTTTCGGTCCAGGTTTATCCTCTAGAATGTGGTACCCCTATTTCGAAATGATCAGATTCATTTCCATCATGGAATTTTTACAAAACATTGAAATTTTCGTTCTTGTCATTTGGTTTTTAAGTGTTTTTATCAAATTATCCACATATCTGTTTATTACTAGTTATGGCATTGCTGATTTTCTTCACCTTAAGAATCAGGGAAAGGTGGTTTGGATTACAGCTTTAGTTATCATCTCTATTTCCATGTATTTTCCCAATATCATTAGTGCTTCAATTGAATTTCCTGAAAAAATCTATATTCCTTATATTGTTCCGATTAACATGGTTGGTATCCCATTGATATTATTAACAGTAGGTACTATTCGCAAAAATAGGAGTAAAAGGGGAAATGGGGGGTAGGGCCGCGGGGACGGGTCCCGCAGCTCCGTTTTAACATTGGGATTTATAAAAATTAATAAGGAGAGTTCTATAGAGATTTTACTTTCTCACAGAACTCTCCTTTGTTTTATTAGGATAGGCCGAGGAACCCGTCCCCGTGGTTCTTTATTTAGAATGGAATCGCCCCTATCAGAATGGCTGTTATGGTCATGACAATTGTCGTTCCAAACGCCCATTTAAACAGAAACTTTTGATGTTCCCCAAAATCCACTCCCACTAATCCAATCAGGATAAATGTGGCAGGAACTAAAGGAGACAGTGGGAATCCTGTTGTTGAATGACCCAAAAGAGCTGCCCGTCCTATTTCCACTGGATCAATTCCAAAGCTAGATGCTGTTTCACTAAGAATTGGAAGAATTCCAAAGTAATAGGTATCAGGAGAAAAGACAAAGCCAAGAGGAAGACTAGTAAGCGCAACAACTAAAGGCATATGTGGTCCAAGCCAATCAGGAATAACGGAAACAATGGTTGCTGCCATGGAGTCCATCATTTTTGTTCCAGTAAATACGCCTATAAAAATTCCTGCTGCGAATACTAGAGTACAAATCGTGACAAAGCTGTTTGCATGACTCAAAATCTGCTCTTGTTGTTTAGCTGGATTTGGAAAGTTTACAAACAAGGCAATGGCAAAGGCAGTGGCAAACAAAATCTGAATCGGCAGTACTTCCATGACTAACATAACCATAAGAGCAAGAGTTAAAAGTAAGTTAAACCAAAATAGTTTAGAAGACTTATTATCGATATCAAGTGCTGCAGCTTGTTCTGCGAAAGCCGGAGTAGACTCCAGTTGAATAACGCCTAATCGCTCCCGTTCCTTTTTGCCAAGTATATAGGCTGAAAAAAGTGTCCATAAGAGCCCCGCAATCATAACTGGGATAAGAGGAATAAATAAATCATTAATTTCTACCTGAAGGCTGGCCGCCGCCCTTACCAAAGGTCCTCCCCACGGAATCATATTCATAACTCCTGCAGCTAATGCAACAACACATGCTAAAATCAGACGATTCATACCCAATCTTTGATAGAGCGGAAGCATCGCTGAAACGGAAATCATAAACGTTGATGATCCGTCTCCATCCAATCCTACTAATATGGTAATAACTGCAGTTGCCAAGACAACCTTTAATGGATCTCCTTTAACTAAACGAAGAATTCTTTTAATCATTGGATCAAATAAGCCAACATCAATCATCAGTCCAAAATATAAAATGGCAAAAACAATCATAATTGCCGTAGGAGCAACCTTTATCATACCATCAAACATCATCTGTCCCATGTCTGCGCTAAAACCGCCGATTAAGGCAAAAGCTACAGCAACAAAGACGAAAGCAACAATGACTGAAAAACGCTTAGAAATAACTAATAAAAGAAAAGTGGCTATCATACAAAAGCCCAAAAAAGACAACATTTTAACATTTCCCCCTTAAAAAACGAAACCATTTAAAACCTAAACATTTTTAAAAAAGTCCCTTATTCGTAATGAAGCAATTCTTTCTAAATAAAAAGTGCTCCTGTTAATTAAATGAATCAATAAAATATTCAGATAATTATAAAGAAAAATAATTCTCTTGTTTCCATCCAAACTATGTACCTTTGACAAACCCCGGATATGAAAAAATAATCAAAAAATAAAATATTTTCCATTATACCATTGAAAATATATATAGTAAAAAACTATTTTATAAGAATTTTTTATAAAAGGAAGGGGTCCGTCCCCGCTGTCAAAGCCTGAGGGACTCAGCCCTGTGGTCCAACTCTTCTGCGTTCCCTAATAATCTGGAATTTTTATAATAATAAATAACTATTACAAATGAATGGTTATCATTCCTTTTTATGGTTAACTATGGTTATATATGGTTATTTTTCCTATTATTCGACAAATTACAGACAGAAAACGACATAAATATCCGAATCCTGTTAAGGGAGAATGAGATTATTTGGTGACATGTATAAAAAGGACAACATTTAAAGTTTTTAACCCATAACGGAAGAATAGGAGATTTTTATCATTATGACGAAAGAATTATTTGAAAACGGGAACTTAGTATTACATAGAAAGGAAACTCATGGCAAAAGAGAATATACCAATATAGAACCGGTTTTCTCTTCAAGAATGGAAAAACGATTATATTATAAAAGCACAACTCTTTTTGATATACGGAATGTTTTAGATATTAAAGGATTCCTCAATGATATAAGTGATAATTGGAATACATATGTCTCACAAATAAACCGCTGGATTCAAAAAAATCCAGTAAAAAAACTAGTCGTGACCGGGATTTTTACGATTATTCTTGGTTTAAACACGATTTCAACGAATGCAGCATGGGTTCAGGAATATACATACCAGGTAAAAAACAGTGATACAATCGAAAATATCGCTAGGGATCATGGTGTAACCGTACAAGGAATATTGGATGCCAATGGAATAACTCCGAAAGATGGTCAAAAAATTCTTTTACCTAAAGTGCAAGACAAAGTGGTAACAGCTGGAATACTAAATGTCCGATCCCGTCCGAATACAGAAAGTAGTATTATTACAAAATATCAAAAAGGAGATATGGTTAAAGTTTCATTTGAGGAAAATGGTTGGGCTGGTATTCTGATCAAAGGAAGACTTTATTATGTTAGTTCTGATTATCTTACAAAAAAAGAAATGGGGAAATCTAACGCGTCTACTAGTTCAACTGTATACATAATTAAAAGTGGTGATACGTTTGCTAAAATTGGTAGAACATTTGGTTTAACTACCTCAGCTATTCAGGAGCTTAACCCAACAGTCGATCCAACAAAGCTGAAAATTGGTCAAAAAATTAATGTCCCTGTAACAACTTCTACTACTGTTGGTACAATTGAATCGCAAGAAAAAACCATGTATGTGACGGCGACTTCGTTGAGAGTAAGGGAATCAGCATCTACTAGCAGTTCAATAGTAGGGAAGCTAAAATTAAACGATGCTGTGTCCGTAAAAAACATAAAAAATGGGTGGGCCAAGATTGAATTCAAAAGCAAAACAGCATTTGTTAGTGAATCCTATTTAACGAATAATAAGCCAGTATCAACTAAAGATAGTAAAAATAATAGTCCATTAGAATATGTGATTAAAAGAGGAGATACTCTCACTAAAATTGGAAGAACGTTAGGGGTTTCCGCCTCGATTATACAAGAACTAAACCCAGCAGTCGAACCAACGAAACTGAAAGTTGGACAAGCTATTAAGATTCCTGAAGCAGTAGCAGCCTCTTTAAATCAAATAAATGTAGTAGCTCAAATAACTGGTCTAGAACCTGGAGCTTTTCATTTTATCACATCAGATGGAAAAACCCATGGTGCAGGGGCATCTGAAACTTTGATGAATGAAATATCTAAGCTGCAAGGGAAAACAGTAACCTTAACACTCCAAGCAAAAAGAGGCCAACAAATGCGATTAATCTCGTATAAATAAAGGAAGCATGGGGACGGTTCTGCTGCTTCCAATATGATAGGCAGGAACCGTCCGGAGCTGCTGAAATGCTCATTTTAAAGAATAAAGGAATCTGATTGCCTACAATATGCAGATAATCAGATTCCTTTATTTTTATATTGCAAAGTACCTTCCATTGACACAAATTTAACAGGTTTCCGTCAGCCTCGAACCGTCCCCATGTTTCTCTATGATTAAACACAAAGAAAGCTCAACTGAGATTCAAACCTCTCACAGAGCGTTCCTTGATTCATTTTTTTGTAGGGACAACGTGGCCCAGTGGTCCATTGGAAGCAAGAGAACCGTCCCCCTGCTTCTCGAAAAAACCCCATGCTTCTTAAGATATCTGTTCACGCAGTTTTGTTTGAACGCGTTGTTTTGTTTCTTTCTTTTGTAGCATTCTGACAAAGATGTTGTTCGAGAATAGTGCAACGATGATGAAGATCGTACCAAGTAGATCGTATATTGTTATTTCATTCCCTTGGAAAATGGAAATGGTAAGGGTTGTAACGGGAACAAAGTTAATAAACAGCAGTCCATTTAATGGTGATAGGATACTCACCCCGATGTTCCAGCCAAGCAGTGCAATGACGCCGGGAAACAGAATCATAAACAATAGATGCGGGCTTACTGCTTTGATGTCACTTTCTGATGGGACGGATAGGCTGCCAAAAAGCGTTGCGCCCGCAACAATAACAGCGGCTGTCACCGTTCCAAGTAAACAGCTTAACGTTGAATACCGCAGTGCGGACCAGCTGCTAAACTCACTGCCGCCCATCGTGTAAATTACCCATCCAATCACGGCAATTAAGATGAGCATGGATGGGATAAAATGATCCGTTGCACTTAGAAATGCTCGAATATCACCTTTTGTAATCACCAGCACTGCACCGACAAATGACAATAGGACACAAAGTAATGTGAAGAGATGGGGTCTTTTTTTAAAAAACATCCATACAATCACGATCGAAATCATTGGCATGAGTGACTCCATAATGGATGCCACCATCACACCCGGTTCACCTAATAAATTTTCTCCCCAGAAAATCAAAAGATTATAAACGGCAAACGCCATTGTACCGAAAAACCACAAGTGAAGGCCTTTTCCTTCTAATCGAAAAGCCTGCTTGCCTTCTTTCCACCAGAGTATCAATACTAAAATGACTGTAACAGATCCATAACGAATGATTGTAAAATAGAAGGGATCAATATATTTAAAAGCTTCATGTGCTACAGGAAACATGGCTCCCCACGATACTGCCGCAATAAAACATAGAATAGCTCCTAACCAAACACTATTTTTCAACCCTTTTCTACCTCCTTCACAAATTTGACATACTTATCTTCTGACTTTTTTGACATCTTGTAAAATGAATAAAAATGATGATTAGTATCATTTTTATTGATATTATGGTGGTAAATATGTAAATGGTAAAAGGGTGGGGGATTTGGAATTTAAGGACCTGGAAATTTTTCAAATAGTAGCGGAAAAGGGGACCATCACAGAAGCGGCAAAAGCGTTAAGCTATGTGCAATCAAACATTACATCGAGAATTCAGAAGCTCGAAACGGAGCTGAATACTCCTTTGTTTAACCGGCATCGCCGCGGGATGACATTGACGCCTGAGGGAAAAAAGCTATTATCCTATAGTGAGAAAATATTATCGTTAACAGATGAAATGAAAAAGGTCGTCCAGAATAAAGAGGAACCGTCTGGAAAATTAGAAATAGGAACAGTTGAAACGGTGATTCATTTGCCCAAAATATTATCCTCCTATATTAAGAAGTATAAGAATGTTGATTTATCACTCTTTACTGGCGTGACGGAAAAGCTAGAGGAAGAGGTATTACATCATAAGCTGGACGGCGCGTTTGTGACTGAAGCAGACTTTCACCCTGATCTTGTATCGCATGAGGTGTTTCAAGAAGAGCTTGTCCTCATCTCCGATCGGAATGCCACCACATTAGAAGAGTTGAATGGGCTGCCTGTTTTATGCTTTAGTAAAGGCTGTGGATACCGCGCACGTCTGAAGGCGTGGTATAAAGACCAAAACGTCACGCCACAAAAGATCATGGAATTCGGTACATTAGAAACCATCCTGCAAAGCGTTGCCATGGGACTTGGTATTACATTCGTTCCTAGGTCAGCCGTCGCCCATATGGAACAAAGCGGGCTTATCCAATGTCACACACTTCCAGACCAATACAGCAAAATCAAAACCGTCTTTATCAGAAGAGCCGACACCTTTCTAACCTCAACCATTGAAAAATTCATCGAAACAATCAAAGAGAACCACGGGGACGGGTCCCGCGGAATCGTTTGAGCGAAATTTGAGCTGCGGGCCCCGTCCCCGCAGTCTAGAATCGGGGCTAAACATGAACATAGATAACTATTTAGATCGTATTCATGCGATAAGGAAAGATGAGTTGAATCTTGTTTATTTGTCACATCTTCAAAAGCAGCATGTACTTAACGTTCACTTTGAGAATTTGGATATTATGAATAAAAAGCCTCTCTCTTTAAGTCCAGAGATTCTCTATAAAAAAATGGTCCTCGATCAGCATGGGGGCGTTTGTTATGAGCTAAACGGATTATTTTTTCATCTGCTAAAGGAGCTTGGTTTTAGCGCTTATCTAATGGCAGGTACTGTACATAAGGGAGATGGAAATTGGGCGCTTGAGAATGGACATCTGTTCATCATCGTTCCACTTGAAGACAATGAATATTTGGTGGACGTTGGGTTTGGCGGGAATTGCCCGCGGCTGCCTGTTCCAATAAGTGGAGAGGAAGTCATCGATAGTGATGGGAATTACCGTGTGAAAAGAGACGAAGCCCAACCATTCTTCTATTTGCAAAAAAAGACTGATGACGAGTGGGAAACACAATATCGTTTTGAGTCACCTTCAGATAAATGGAATTTAGATACGATTTATCCAGTATGTGTGCTGACTGAAACATCACCTGAATCTAAGTTTAATAAAATGTATTTCTTGTCCCGAGTAACGGAAGAAGGGCGTATCACGCTGGTAGGAAACACCTTAATCATTGTTAAAGGTAGAGAAAAAACAAAAGTAAAATTAGAAGAATATGAGATCGCTGAAAAGGTTCAACGCTACTTTCAATTGAAGCTTTAGCCGAGCTGGGGAAGAACCACAGGAACGGGTCCCGCGGTCTGAATTAAATAAAATTGTGCCACGGAACCCGTCCCCGTGGCGCTTTTTCATAGGCTACCGAAGCAAGAGCAATGAACTGATTACGGTCGCCTATCCCCCTTATAGGCGACCGAAGCAAGAGCAATGAACCGATTACGGTCGCCTATCCCCCTTATAGGCTACCGAAGCAAGAGCAATGAACCGATTACGGTCGCCTATCCCCCTTATAGGCTACCGAAGCAAGAGCAATGAACTGATTACGGTCGCCTATCCCCCTTGTAGGCTACCGAAGCAAGAGCAATGAACCGATTACGGTCGCCTATCCTCCTTATAGGCTACCGAAGCAAGTAGCTTATTATTCTCATCACAATTGATTTTGGACAGCACTAACGGATTTCGTGCAATACCTGTCTCATTTTGCAAAATGAGACACTTTTTCAGCAACTTCGAACTGTCTCCCCAGTTACTCTTAAAGCGATCGCTAGGGTCGAGGTCCCCCTAGTCCAATTCCATCTGCATATTGTGACGGGGTAACGGATGTGATTTTTTTAAATACCTTGCTAAAGTAATTTAAATCATTATACCCTACCAAAAAGGCAATATCAGTGATTGATATATTTCCTCTTCGTAAATATAATTTTGCTTCCTCTACTCTCTCTTGATTAATGAATTCGCTTATATTCATGCCTGTTTCTTCTTTAAATTTCCGTGAAAGATAGGAGGGGTTCACATGTATTTCCTTCGCTAGTATATTCAGTGATAGATTATTTCCTAAATTCAACTTAATATAATCTACTGCCTTTTTTACTATCGAACTATAATGTCCTGTGGCATATGTGTTTACCAGGTCACAATATTCATTTGCCATTAAGGTGATCAGCTTATTCAAATCCGGAATGTTCGTTGTTCTTTCAATCAATATCGCAAATCGTTCGGATATGTTATGAAGATAAACGGGATGGACACCCCCTCTTTCGGCCGCAATTCTAAATAACGTATTCAGCACGAAACTCATATTTTTAGAGGACCGAATGGGACTTTCAGGGATGCGATTAGAAAATTCAATAATTCCGGACATTGTATGGGTGAGATGATTGACCTCTGCTTTATCGCCTCTTGCTAAGGCATCCATTAGCTGATTTTGATTTTCATATCTCCGTTCGATTATATCCTTGTTTTCCTCAATGCTTACCTTTAGACGATCCTGGTTTAATAAGGGTACCGATGCTTCAGAGGAAATGAGCTGAGAGCTTATATAGTCATGGCCGCATAGATTCACAAGCAATTCTCCTAGGTGCTTGTATTCCACCTCACCTAAAACAGGCAGCGATTGATAAAATTGCTCCAAATGCTTACGCTCAGCTACAGGCAGGTTGTTTTTAGAAATAATATCCTTTATACGATCTGCAATGGAGATACTTGAAATGAAAGGACCTACAGCGAGGCTGCCAAGAAAGGATTGACCCTTCCAAATGCCGGAAGCCATATATTCAAGACCATATGTATTAATATAGTGGAAATAATAATTCGATGGCCTTTTACTAAGGATTTCATTAAAATACATCGACTCATTTTCCGGATAGGCTAACACGGAAGGAATCGGATGGTTGATCAATTGAAACAAGGCATTTCCATTAGGATCAATGACAATCGTATCCATTTTGGTCGTAGAGTTTAACATTTGCGCTATCTTACTTAATTCTTCATGCTTCCCTTTTTTCACGTACAAATTCCCCTTTCTTTTCCCATTTAAATGTATCTTTTAAAATGATAAAAAACAATATAATTGCTAATTGTGTAAAAAAAAAACGATTAAAATAGAAGGCGATTTATTATAATGAACGTAAATTAAAGCCCTTACAAAAGAGGCTTTGATAAAAAAAATTATCCTACAGGAATATTGGTTTATATATTCCTATGAAAGAGAACTATATAAAAGGATAAACATGCAGCACTAGTAGTAGAAGTATTTCACTTAACATGAACGGAGGAAATCATATGTTATATCCAATAGCTACAGAAAGTCGTGTCGTTGTAGATTTAAGTGGAATTTGGAAGTTTATGATTGATAAAGAAGTGGAACCGATTGAAGTATCACAACCGCTTCCAACCAATGAGGTAGTGGCTGTTCCTGCGTCATTTAATGACCAGACAGTGGTAAAAGAAGCCCGTGAGCACAGCGGTTATATTTGGTATGAAAAAGAATTTACGGTGGCTCAAATCCTACGTAATGAACGATTAGTCCTGCGTTTTGGATCTGCTACTCATGAAGCATGGGTGTATCTAAACGGCAAGGAAATCACTCACCATAAAGGCGGATTTACTCCTTTTGAAGTTGAAATAAATGAGTTTGTAGTAGATGGTCTCAACCGTCTAACTGTGAAAATAAGCAATTTATTAGATTACTCAACCCTGCCAGTTGGCAACTATAGTGAGGAGAAGGATGAGAATGGACGGATCATTCGTAAAGTAGATGAAAACTTTGATTTCTTTAACTATGCGGGGCTGCATCGTCCAGTCAAAATGTATACGACTCCACGCGATTACATTGAAGATATTGCGATCGTACCAAACGTTGATTTAGCAGCAAAAAAAGCGGATGTTCATTTTTCTGTTAAAGCAGCAGGAGCGTTTGATGAAGTGCGGATAACCATTTTAGATGAAGAGGGCAAGCAAGTGGCTCAAGCATCTGGAAATGATACGAGTGTGACAATTGAAAATGTTCAGCTCTGGCAGCCGCTGAATGCCTATCTTTATACAGCAAAGGTAGAAGGCGTCAAAGGCGGAGAAACGGTTGATGTTTATGAAGAGACATTTGGTATCCGCAAAATTGAAGTAGCAAGCGGTAAATTCCTAATCAACGGTGAACCATTCTATTTCAAAGGCTTTGGTAAGCATGAAGATACGTTTGTACAGGGCCGCGGCTTAAATGAAGCATACAATGTGCTTGATATTAATTTGATGAAAAAAATGGGTGCGAACTCCTTCCGTACGTCTCATTATCCATATTCAGAGGAAATGATGCGTTTATGTGATCGTGAAGGAATTGTCGTTATTGACGAAACACCGGCGGTTGGCTTATTCCACGGCTTTGGCTTTGATTTAAGCGGAAAAAATGCCCACTCCACTTGGAGCGTTCTCCAGACAACAGAAGCCCACGAGCAGGTGATTCGTGAATTAATTGATCGTGATAAAAATCATGCCTGTGTCGTGATGTGGTCGATTGCCAATGAGCCTGCTTCTCATATTGAGGGGGCACACGAGTATTTTGAACCATTATTCAATCTTGCTCGTCAGCTTGATCCACAACAGCGTCCGTGTACCTTTGTCAATATTCTGATGGCAACGCCAGATGCCGATAAATGTACAGATTTAGTGGATGTCATCGCGTTAAACCGCTATTATGGCTGGTATTTACAAACAGGTGATCTAAGTAAAGCGGAAGAAGAGACCCGCAAAGAGTTGTTAGAGTGGCAGGAGAAATATCCTGATAAACCAATTATGTATACGGAATATGGTGCGGATACGGTAGCTGGTTTCCACAGTGCATACGGCGAGCCATTCTCTGAAGAATATCAAGAGGACTACTATCGTATGAATAGCAAAGTCTTTGATGAGATCGCTAACTTTGTTGGGGAACAACTATGGAATTTTGCTGATTTCCAAACCAAATTTGGTATCCAGCGTGTACAAGGAAATAAAAAGGGTATTTTCACTCGCGAAAGAGAACCGAAAATGGTCGTCCGTTATTTAAGCGATCGTTGGAATAACATACCGGATTTTGGCTATAAAAAATAGTCGCCGATCTAACTTGATTTTGATTGGAAAATAAACGGAAGAATTCCGATTAAATAGGGAAATACCTATATTTCCCTAATAATAAAAGGAGTTTTTCCGTTTATCTTATCGAAACCTTTGGATTTTTCCTTATTTAGAGCCACTAATCGGAATATCTCCGCTTATATCTGCTAAAAAGCCCCACAAAATACATTTAGCCGGAAATTCTCCGTCTATGAATTTAAATATCTACACGAATGTCCAACAAAGAAGATATCAGGGCCAAAAATAAAAACGGTGAGGGCAATTCCCTCACCGTTTTTCAACTAAACCACCAGCTTAAGCAGCTCGTCGTCCTTCGCATGGACCTCTCCGTCCTTAACGAGAACCACCTCTTCATATTGATTCGTATTTGTAATAACGACAGGGGTTTTTACATCATAGCCTGCATCTTTAATCTTTTCAATGTCAAACTGAATAAGCAAATCACCCTTTTTAACATAATCCCATTGCTTCACAAGGGAGTGGAAAAATTCTCCTTTTAAATGAACGGTATTCAAACCGATATAAATCAAGATTTCCGCTCCAGCTGCTGAAGTCACACCAATAGCATGCTGTGTTGGAAAGATTGTGGTCACCACGCCATCAACAGGGGAAACGACTTCTCCCTTTGTAGGGACAATCGCGATTCCTTTCCCGACCGTTTCCGTAGAAAATAAAGGATCAGCTATCGTGCTTAATGAAACGATTTCTCCGCTTAATGGGCTTGAAATGGTTTCTCTCTTTACATTCCCAATTACAAAATCTTTGACTGTATTTTTAGCGACTGCATTATTTTTACTTTCATAGCCAAACACAATCGTTAGAATCATGGCGATGAATAAAGAGGTTAATGTACCAAGTAAGAAAAGTCCCATTGGTGTAAAAACAGGAATAGATAAGAAGCTTGGCAAAGCAAAGCCTGTACCTGCTACGCCGAGGGAGCCAATAATCGCCCCGCCAATTGCCCCGGCAATGGCAACATAAAGCATGGTTCGTTTGTAAGGGACAAGAATCCCATATGTGATGATCTCGGTTGTCCCTGCAAAAGCACTAGGAAGCAGACCAGATCCAGCAAGTGTTCTCAAGTTTTTATCCTTCGTTTTAAAGAAAACGCCAAGACCTAATCCGATTTGAGCAAAAGGAGCTGCAGCCGCCATGGGGATAATTGGATCCATGCCAGTCGCCGCAAGATTAGCAAGAGCAATTGGAATAACAGCCCAGTGGAGACCAACAATGGTAAGGAATGACCAGGCAGCTCCAATGATTGCTCCAGTTAACAGGCCACTCTTTGAGCTCAAGAATTGAACAACGATAGATAAGGCTTCGCCGACATACGTACCAAATGGTCCAAAAACGAGAATAGTTAAAGGCACAATAATTATTAATGAAATCATTGGATTAATAAACATTTGTAAATCTTTATAAATCACTTTTTTCAAAAGCTTATCTAACAGCGCGTAAATAGAAACCGCAATTAAGATTGGAAAAACAGTTGAGGAGTAGTTTGCCAGTATAACAGGAATTCCTAGGAAAGATACATCCTGTGCCCCTTTGGCAACTAAATCAGTAATATGAGGTTCCAACAGTGCTGCACCGATTGCTCCACCTACATATCCACTGGCCCCTAGCTTGTTCGCCATGGTGATTCCAAGGAATACTGGGAAAAAGTAAAAAATAGCATGTCCTGCCGCAGCAAGGATCATATAGGTTCCGCTTTCAGGATTGATCCAGCCTAATGTTTTTAATAGAGAAAGTAAGGCTGTAATTAAGGCAGAACCAGCAAGGACCCCTAGGATAGGAGCGAAACTTCCACTGACAGTACCTAATATTTTATTCATCATTGTTTCTTTTTGCTCTGCTGAATCGTTAGTCAATTTTGCTTCCATTTTGTGCTCTCCTTCTTGAAATTTTCTTGATAAAATAGAGAACGTTTTCTATTAGTATTTTCAACACTAAGAAAAACCACTCTTCTTTGCATACTAGTATACAAGCGTACCGTATTTTTTGTCTAGATATTGTTTATCACTTCACAAATGTTGTAAACCCTTTCAATTCATTTATCATGCGCTTTCATAATTACTATAAAAAATTTATTTTAGATTTAAGGCTAACTATAGCTAACAAGCAATTTTATTAATTAAATTTCGAACAAATTGTTAACGATTACATTTTTTTATTGCCAAACACTATTTATGCATGCTAGTATACTAGTATATCAAACAGGAGGTCGCGAACTCCTACTGCAACTCTAAGTTGAATAGGGAAGCCTTAGAAAGTTCTGGCATACTAGTATATAAGTTCCGTCTATCCTTTTTCTTTTTGAACTTTTCTTTTCTTATTAAAAATGTAATCGCTTTAACCAGTATTTCAATTAAAACTATAGGGGTGAAACGTAATGCGTAAATTTGGTATGAGAGACAAGCTAGGTTATTTATTTGGAGATTTTGGAAACGATTTCTTTTTTATTCTTGTAATGGCATTTTTAATGGTATTTTATACTGATGTTTTTCATCTTAATCCTGCAGCAGTCGGTGTGCTATTTATGGTTGCTCGTGTGTGGGATGCATTTGCTGATATGGCATGGGGCCGCTTCATTGATACAAGAAAAACAGGCAAACATGGTAAATTTAGACCTTGGATTTTAAGAATGTCTTTCCCGTTAGTCATCTCAGGTATTTTAATGTTTGTGTATATTCCTGGATTGTCTCATGGATTTTATCTTGCTTATGCTTACGTAACCTATATTCTTTGGGGAACATTATATAGTACAGTTAACATTCCTTATGGTTCAATGGCATCGGTTATCACAGCTGATCCAGTAGAACGTACTGCTTTATCTTCTTGGAGAACAATTGGAGCACAATTAGCTGGATTAATTATTAATGTTGTGGGACCAATCATTCTATTTGTAGACAACAAAGCGGTACCAAGTCGCTTTTTACTAGGAGCTATCATTTTCGGTATATTAGCGATTTCTTGTTACTTGGCTTGTTATAAATTATCTGTTGAACGTGTTGTTATTGATGAGACTGCGAAGGCACAAGCCAAAAAAGGCGGAACAATGAAAGGCTTAGTGAAAAACAAACCGCTTATGTGGTTCCTTATCAGTTCTTTAGCTTTCATGGTTGTCTTTATGTTAATCGGTACAGTTAACGTTTACTTATTTAAGGATTACTTCGGAAGCGCGAAAGCTTTAAGTATGGTTGGCCTTCTACAATCTGCAGCAGTATTTGTTGTGGCACCATTTATTCAAAAATTAGTTAAAAGGTTCGGTAAAAAGGAAGTTGCATCTGCAGGCTTATTAGTAGCTGCTGCTGTTTATGGCGTTTTATATTTGCTGCCAAACTTAAATGCAACACAATTTATCGCGATCCTAACTGTTGCGATGCTTGGTTACGGTACGTTCAATCTGGTGATTTGGGCATTCGTTACAGATGTTATTGATTACCACGAATATCTAACTGGTTTACGTGAAGATGGAACGGTCTATGCCATCTATTCAATGGCTCGTAAGCTTGGACAAGCGGTTGCTGGTGGTGTTGGTGGTGCAGCCATTGCAGCTGTAGGCTACAATTCTGAGCTTGCTTCACAAACAGCTGAAACGCTTAGCGGCATTCATATGCTTGGTACGCTAGTGCCGGCAGCAGTCCTTGGAGTAGTTTTCTTAATCATTGTATTCCTTTATCCGTTAAATAAAAAACGCACAGAACAGCTAGCAGCTGATTTAGCTGAAAAGAGAGAGCAAAAATCTGCTACACAGTCTGCTTAATGTAGCGTTATCCTAATAGATTTACAATAAGAAGATAGTTAATTTTTCGTTAACTATCTTTTTGTTTTCTATATTGTTCTATTTGTATACAAGCTGTTAACCATGATATGATGAAAAAGAAATGGTCTTAAATAGGGAGTGTAACATGATGATTACAGTATCGCCAAAGCTTCCTGGAGAAAATAATAAAGACTATGCATATCGAGTGATAAAAGATTCAATCATGTCTTTAGAATTAGAACCAGGACAGGCAATAAGTGAAATTGAATTGGCAGAAGCGTTACGTTTATCCCGTACACCAATTCGAGAAGTTCTAGGAAAATTACGGGAAGAACATTTAGTAGAAGTCATCCCGCAAGTGGGTACCTATATATCTAAAATTAAACCCCAACTCCTGAAGGAAGCCTCTTTTATGAGATATATTTTGGAAAAAGAGGTTTTAAAGCAAGCATGTGAATCTTTTCCAAAAACAGATATGTACGATTTAAAGAAAAATGTGGCCCTCCAAGAGGAATTAATTGGGGAAAAAGGAAAAGAACGTGAATTCCATGTGCTTGATAAGGAATTCCATCATATCATTTTTAGGGGTAACCAAAAGGAACATATTTGGGAAGCGATTATTCGAATAAGTACACATTATAACCGCATGAGACTATTATCAGAGATCCGTCATAGCTTTGATGAACCTGTTAAGCAGCATCAACAAATTGTGGAAATTCTTGAACAAAAGGATTGTGACCAGGTAGAAGATATCGTAAGAATGCATATTGTTGAACCAACCAAACTATGGACTGATTTATATAAAGCGGATAGTCCTTATATCAATTATTTCGAATATGTAGATGAAAAGCCAGTATTCTTATAGGATACTGGCTTTTTTTATTTGCATTGTTAAACTAAGCTATAGGTTTTCCGTTCAAGAACTTCGCGCACCATAGGGCGACCGCCCAGCCTCCTCGACACTTCAATCACCCGCCTTTAAAAAATCAACAATTTCTTGAACAGAGCTATTTTTAAAAAATAATCACTTGAAATCTATTTATTTGCATGCTAGTATACAAGTATGCAAGAGAGATTGAACCTAAATATGAAATAGTGCTTGGTGATTCACATAGTTAAAGAAATGATTGAAAGCACGATGATGTGAAATATCGAGTTCACAAATGAAATAGAAGAGGTGATGGTCATGTTGCAAAAACATGAAATTCTTACTGAAATGCATAAGGGTTATTTAGTAGCGGTGATCCGCGGAAAAAATAAAGAGGATGCAGTAGAAATCGCAAAGCAGACATTTCAAGGCGGAATTCGCTCACTAGAGATTACATTTTCAACACCTGGTGCAGAAGATGCGATTGCTGAATTAGTACAAACCGGTGATCCACAAATGATTGTTGGTGCTGGAACGGTTCTTGATGCTGAAACGGCTAGAATCGCGATTATGAAGGGTGCACGTTATGTTGTAAGCCCGCATTTCAGCAGTGACATCGCAACGGTATGTAATCGTTACGCGATTCCTTACTTACCTGGATGTGCTTCTGTAACAGAAATCATGCAGGCGTTAGAATCTGGGGCAGATGTGATTAAACTTTTCCCAGGAAGCTTGCTTGGACCAGGATTTATTAAAGATGTAAAAGGACCAATTCCGCATGTGGAGCTAATGCCATCTGGCGGAGTAAGTATAGATAATATTGATAAATGGGTAGCTAACGGTGCGTTCGCAGTAGGAATTGGAAGTGCCCTGACTAAAGGGGTTACGAATGGTGACTATAGCTCTGTACAACAAGTGGCCCGCCAATTCGTAGAAAAGCTCGCTTCTGTTAAGGCGGAATAAACCATGAAGAAGGTTGTAACATTAGGAGAAATTATGCTTCGATTATCCGCTCCAAACTATCAAAAAATTGTCCAAACACAATCCTTTGATGCAGTTTATGGAGGTGGGGAAGCAAATGTAGCCATTTCTTTAGCGAAATTTGGTCTTGATAGTTCCTTTGTTACGAAGGTACCTGATCATGCGATTGGTACGAGTGCGATCCAGCAATTAAATCGCTTTGGGGTGAAAACAGACCATGTCATCCGCGGAGGAGAACGACTGGGAATCTATTTCTTTGAAAAAGGCTTTTCGATTCGAGCTTCTAAGGTCTATTATGACCGAAAGCATTCATCCTTTGCGATGTCAAAACGGGAAGAATACGATTTTGATGCGATTTTTGCAGATGCCGATTGGTTTCATATCAGTGGAATCACGCCGGCATTAAGCGAAGAGCTATTTTACCTAACAAAAAAAGCGCTAGCTGCTGCAAAAGAAAAAGGATTAACAACGAGCTGTGATCTTAATTATCGAAGCGCCTTATGGTCTTTCGAGGATGCTCGGAAAAAGATGACGGAATTAATCAAGGATGTTGATGTCTGCATTGGAATCGAGCCATTACAGTTATTGGATTCGAATGGACAAGATATAAAAGAACAATTACCTGAAACACCTGATTTAGATGATTATAAAAAAATCATGTTTGAGATGCAAAGGCAATTTGGAACGAAATACATTGCCATGACAAAAAGGACTCATCTTTCTGTCAATCGCAATCGCTTGCAAGCATTCCTTTTTGATGGTCATGAGCTTTACCAATCAAGTGACGTCGAAGTCGATATCATTGATCGAGTAGGAACAGGCGATGCATTTTCCGCCGGAATGATTTATTCCTTAATTAATCAATATCAGCCTCAAGAAGCAGTTGAATTTGCGTTAGGGTGTTTCGCCCTGAAGCATACGATTGAAGGAGATGCCAACCTGGTTCCAATCTCGGATGTAGAAAAATTTATGCAACGATCCTTTGCAATTGACCGCTAATAAAGGTCTAAGGAGGGCTACCATTTGAGCACATTTATTCATGAAAACTTTCTATTAAACAATCCAACAGCCGTTGAGTTGTATCACACGGTTGCAAAGAACATGTCCATTTATGATTATCACTGTCATTTATCACCAAAAGATATTGCTGAGAATCGTAAATTTAACAATATAACAGAACTATGGCTTGAAGGCGACCATTACAAATGGAGAGCGATGAGAGCGCATGGGATTGATGAAAAATATATAACGGGTGATGCAGATCCTAAGGATAAATTTGCCGCATGGGCGAAGACCGTTCCTTATACACTTGGAAATGCTTTGTATCACTGGACACATATTGAGTTGAAAAAATACTTTGGGATTGAAGAGCTATTAAATGAAGATAGCTGGGAATCCATTTGGAACACCTGCAATGAATTATTACAGCAGGATAATTATTCAGTTCGTGAAATCATCAAGCGTTCCAACGTAAAAGTGATTGGTACAACTGATGATCCAACCGACGATCTTCAGTATCATGAACAAATTGCTAGTTTACCAGACTTTCATGTGAAAGTAGTTCCGTCATTTCGTCCTGATAAAGGGCTTGAAATAAATAAAGAGACATTTATCCCTTTTGTTGAAGCTCTTGAAAAAGCTGTAGATAAACCTCTTTCAAGCTATGAAGCGTATATTCAAGCTTTGATCGATCGAGTTCACTATTTCCATGAAAAGGGCTGTCGAATTTCTGACCATGGTTTATCTGATATTCCATTTGCTTCATTTGAAGAGAGTGAATTAGAAGGAATATACCAATCTGGGCTTAGTGGCAGCCAGGTAAATGTAGAGGATGAAAAGAAATTTAAAACAGCGATTCTTTTCGCGCTTGCCAAAGCTTACAAGGAAAGAGATTGGGCGATGCAAATCCATTTTGGTGCGATTCGTAATAACAACACGAAAATGTTCCAAAAGTTAGGAGCTGACGCAGGCTTTGACTCAATTAGTGATCAAGGTGAGGTAGCAAGACCGTTAAATGCTTTATTAGATGCATTAGAAATGCGGGATTCACTGCCAAGGACCATCCTTTATAATCTGAACCCAGTCTATAACGAATTGTTTGGAACGACGATTCAGAACTTCCAAACGAACGAAGCAGGAATCGCGGGAAGAATTCAATTTGGTTCTGGCTGGTGGTTTAACGATACAAAGCCAGGAATGATCCGTCAATTGACAGCACTAGCTGATCAAGGCTTACTCATGCACTTTGTGGGAATGCTGACAGATTCACGCAGCTTTATCTCCTATAGCAGACATGAATACTTCCGCCGCATACTATGTAACTTTGTTGGAGCATGGGTGGAAAGCGGTGAAATTCCAAACGATCCGGCATTACTACAAAAGCTAGTTGAAAATATTTGTTTTAACAACGCTAAAAATTACTTCGCAATTGAAGTTAAATAATAGGGGGCAATTAATTATGGAAATGAGTTTTCGTTGGTATGGTAAAACAGATTCAATCTCATTGGAATATATTCGTCAAATTCCTGGTATGAAAGGAATCGTAACAGCTATTTATGATATCCCGGTTGGAGAAGCTTGGCCGATGGACGCTATTGAAGAATTAAAAAAGACTGTAGAAGAAGCCGGTTTACACATTTCAGTTATTGAAAGTGTTCCCGTTCATGAAGATATCAAAATCGGGCTACCAACTCGTGATAAATATATTGAAAACTATAAAGAAACATTACGCAATCTTGGTAAAGCCGGCATTCCTGTTGTATGCTACAACTTCATGCCAATCTTTGACTGGACACGTACGGATTTAGAGTACCGTCTTCCAGATGGATCAACAGCCCTTATTTTTGAAGAAGAAGTGGCGAAGAAAATGGATCCATTAACAGGTGAGCTTTCACTTCCAGGCTGGGATTCAAGCTATAAGAAAGAGGATTTACAAACATTATTTGACCATTACAAAAATGTAGATCATGAAAAACTCTGGGAAAACCTGGAATACTTTATTAAAGAAATTATTCCGGTTGCTGAAGAAGCTGGCGTGAAAATGGCGATTCACCCGGATGATCCTCCATACGATATCTTTGGATTACCACGTATCATTACAAACAAAGAAAATCTTGAAAGATTTATTAACCTATATGACAGCCCGTATAACGGTTTAACCATGTGCAGCGGCTCTCTTGGTGCAGAACCAAAGAATGATTTCCCTGAAATGCTGCGTTATTTCGGAAAGAAAGACCGCGTAAACTTTGTACATGCTCGTAACATAAAGCTAACAGGCGGATTGTCATTCCAAGAAAGTGCCCATCCATCTGTGTACGGCTCTATTGATATGTATGAAGTGATTAAAGCAATGGCAGACTTTAACTACACAGGTCCAATTCGTCCGGACCATGGAAGAATGATCTGGGGCGAAACAGGTAAGCCAGGCTATGGTTTATATGACCGTGCATTAGGTGCGACGTACCTTTACGGTTTATGGGAAGCTGAACAAAAAAATCGTAAATAATATATTTCAAAAAAAATAAATCATTCCTTGAGGAGGATCATTCACATGACAGTTCCATTTAAAGTTGATTTAACAGATAAAGTAGCGGTAGTAACAGGCGGCGGCGGTGTTTTAGGATCTTATTTTGCAAAAGCTTTAGCAGAATGCGGTGCAAAGGTAGCGATTATGGATCTTAATCAAGAGCCGGCAGATAAGGTAGCAGCGGAAATTAACGAAGCGGGCGGAAAAGCAATCGGTGTAGCGGCAAACGTATTAGATAAAGAAGCACTAGAAAAAGCACGTGAAATTATTGTAAAAGAACTAGGCACAGTTGATATCCTTCTAAACGGTGCAGGCGGTAACAATCCTAAAGGTTCAACAGATGATGAATTCTACAATGAAGAAGAAGTGAAAAAGAATCCAGAATTAAAAACATTCTTTGATCTAGACCCAAAAGGTGTTGGTTTCGTATTCGACTTAAACTTCTTAGGAACTCTACTTCCTTCACAGGTTTTTGCGAAAGATATGATTGGTAAAAAAGGTGCGAACATTATTAACGTATCTTCCATGAATGCATATACACCATTAACAAAAATTCCTGCTTACAGCGGAGCAAAAGCAGCTATCTCTAACTTTACACAATGGTGCGCGACTTACTTTGCTAAAACAGGTATCCGTGTGAATGCCATTGCACCAGGATTCTTAGTTACAAAGCAAAACGAAAAATTATTATTTAATGAAGATGGCACTCCAACAGCTCGTACAGGTAAAATTTTGAACAGCACACCAATGGAAAGATTTGGTGAGCCAGAAGAATTAATCGGCGGAATTCTTTATCTAGCAAGCGAAGAAGCAGCAAGCTTTGTTACAGGCGTTGTTCTTCCAATCGATGGCGGTTTCTCTTCTTACACAGGAGTTTAATGATATCTATTTTTCTTTAAAATAAAAGGTTGCTAGTCCAATTCATTTGGGTTGGCAGCCTTATCATTATGTTCAACACTGAACATTATTCGGTAATCTAGTACCTTTTTTCAAAAATAGTAAAAACAAAATATGAATAAAGGAGTTTCGTAGATGAAAGTTAGAGTAGAAGAATTCCAGAAAACAAAAGACTTTTTGGTATGTGTAGATTCTGACGGCTGTGCAATGGATACGATGGACGTCAAACATAAAGAAGCCTTCGGACCAGAGGCAGTGAACACGTGGGAGCTTCATGCCATCAAAGATCACTTTCTAGAAGTCTGGAATGATCTTAATCTATATACGAAAACAAGAGGGATCAACCGTTTCAAAGGTGTCGTTACAACATTTGCTGCACTTGAGGCAGAAGGTATTTCTATGCCAGATATTTCTTCTTTTAAAAAATGGACTGAAACGACAAATGAACTTTCCAATCCATCTCTTGAAAGAGCCATCTTGGTAACCAATGATGAACAGTTAAAGAAAGCGCTTGAATGGAGCCATGCTGTGAATCGTACGATTGAAGAAAAGCTGGCTGGCAATGACCAACCGGTTGCAGGTGCGAAAGAAGGATTGCAGGCTGCCACTCATGCTGCCAATGTAGCCATTGTTTCTTCAGCAAATGGTGCCGCTGTTTTAGACGAATGGACTAGACATGAACTGGCTGTACATGTTGACGTTATGCTGGGACAAGAAGCGGGCACAAAAGCGTACTGTATTGAACAAATGAAAACGTTCGGCTTTGACAATACCCATGTATTAATGGTCGGCGATGCACCTGGCGATTTGTCTGCTGCCGAGCAAAATGGCGTTCTTTACTATCCGATCCTGGTGGGAAAAGAAAAGTTCTCCTGGGACCGCTTTAGAGAGGAAGCTTTAGGAAAGTTCATTGATGGAAGCTTTGCAGGTGAGTATCAGCAAAAATTAATAGATGAATTTAATGATAACTTGAAATAAAGCTCGGGAGGGATAACCATGATTCAAAAGATTGCTAAAAATATTCCAATGCCAAAGGTCGATTTAAAGGCAAAGCCCTATAATCTATCTGACGATGATATCAAATGGGTAAAAGATACAATCAGTGGAATGTCAGACAGAGAAAAAATTGGTCAATTGTTTATTAATCTATTTTTCTTTGGCGAAGACAAGTTTAGCGGAAATACTTTTACCAATAAAGAATTGCTTGAAAAATACCATATTGGTGGAGCGCGTTACCAAGGTGGTACCTCTGAGGAAGTTCAAGACTTGATTAATAGTCTGCAAAAGGATTCGAAGATTCCTTTATTAGTAGCTGCTAACTGTGATGCAGGCGGTAACGGTGCGATGAATGACGGCACATATGTTGCTGCTGCCGCTATGTGTGAAGCTTCCGGTGACGAACAGGTCGCATTTGATGCAGGATATGTCAGCGGACGTGAAGAGCATGCGATTGGTGTAAACTGGAACTTTGATCCTTGTGTAGATATTTTGAAAAACTGGAGAAATACCATCGTGAACACTCGTGCTTACGGTATAGATGCCCAGACGGTTATTCAACATTCAAATGCGTACATTAAAGGGTTAACAGAAAGTAATATCGGCGTTTGTATTAAGCACTGGCCTGGTGATGGAACAGAAGAACGCGACCAGCACTTAGTCATGGGTGTCAATGAACTATCTGTTGCTGAATGGGAAGAATCCTTCGGTCAAGTATACCGCAATCATATTGATAATGGTGTCCATTCAATTATGGCCGGTCACATTGCCTTACCAGAATACCAAAAAGCGTTAGTTCCTGAATTGGAAGATAAGGATATTTTACCAGCAACGCTGGCGCCTGAATTACTTAATGGGTTATTAAAAGGAAAGCTGGGCTTCAATGGCTTAATTTTGACAGATGCTTCGCATATGTTAGGAATGACTGCTTCTATGAAGCGTGAAGAATATGTACCGCAAGCGATTGCTGCTGGTTGTGATATGTTCTTGTTCTTTAACGATATTGATGAAGATTTCAACTTTATGTTAAACGGATATAAGAATGGAATCATTACAGAAGAGCGTCTTCAAGATGCATTAGAGAGAATCTTAGGCTTTAAAGCAACACTTGGCTTACACAAAGCACAAGAAGATGGCTCGATCTTACGTACAAGAGAAGATTTACAGGTGGTTGGCTGTGAGGACCATATCGAACGTGCGAGACAAGCTGCAGACAAAGGAATCACGCTTGTGAAAAATACGTTGAATCAGCTGCCAATTCGTCCAGAAACGCATAAACGTATCCGTCTGTATTTCCTTGAAGGGGAAAAAGGCGGCATTTATGAAGCAGGTTCCAAAACACTTGATTTCATCGTTGAGGAGCTAACAAGAAGAGGATTTGAAGTAACGGTAAATGATGGACATACTCGTGTAAAAGGATCGACATTAAAATACCGTGAGGAAGTAGATGCAGCCTTAGTCTTTGCGAATGTAGTGGGATATGGTGCAGAAAACAACTATCGTATTAGATGGAAAACAGCGATGTCAAACGAAGTACCTTGGTATGTTCATGAAGTACCAACTGTTTTTGTATCACTAAACTTTACCACTCATTTAACAGATGCTCCAATGGTAAAATGCTATATTAATGCATACAAAGATTCTGAGATTACCATCAAAGCGGTAATTGATAAAATCATGGGTGAATCAGAGTTCAAAGGCACACCGAATGAAAATGTTTGGTGCGGGAAATGGGATACAAGACTGTAGACTTTAACTTCATTCAGCAGGGGTTGATACCCTGCTGAATGAAGTTAAGCCTCCGGCGGATGCCTCGGATTTTTTAAAGGTATTTTCTCGAGCGAGCTCGAGAAACATCCGGGCGCAAATTCGACGGGCGAATTTGATTATATGAAATAACAAAGGCTATTCGGGGGGATGGCCTTTGTTTTGAATAGAAAAGTATAACATTCTCACTAGAGGAGGAAATCATTTTGATTATTGATAAATTGTCTAATGCGAAACTATACGATAACCTGCATCCAAGAGTAAAGAAGGCGTTGGATTTCCTACTTGAAAATGATTTGGAGGCCCTAGAGGTTGGTACCTATCATGTGGAAGAAAACAATGTATTTGTCATGATTCAAGAATATGAAACAAAGCTGCCGGAAGAGTGCCGTTATGAATCTCATTATCGGTACACTGACATTCAATACGTCATCAAAGGCCAGGAAAGAATGGGCTATACTCATATAGAAAATGCGAAAGTAGTAGAAGAGTATACGGATAAAGACCTTATGTTCTTAGAGGCAAATGGAGACAACTTCACCGTCCATGAAGGGTCCTTTGCCATCTTCACACCAGAAGATGCCCACAGACCTGGCATGTGTGTTGACCAGCCCCAGCCAATCAGAAAAGCCGTAGTCAAAGTTTTATGTGATTAGAAAGAACCACGGGGACGGGTCCCGTGGTTTTCTTGACTTGAATGGTTGGACCAAAGGGCGTTGGCGCAAAATTAGGAAATACGGTGCTGTTCTATTCCTAACAAAGTGAGCAAACTGTCCTCCTACCAGTGATAATTTGTTTGTGCCATGTGAAGGTTGAAGTAAACATTTTTTAATAGGGTTAGGATTCTTCAGAAACTATTTCCATTGTGTAATAAGCAAATTAACAGTATTATAATCTCATAAGCTACATTGTTCGTATTTATAATTAAGTTTTAACCTTTAAGCTGTGATAGGGAGTTTAAAATTGAAACAGGAATGACAAGCCTCTGTCTATACGACAAGGAGGACATGCAGAAATGTTTCTGCGAACACCCACTTTTAGGAGTGGTGGTTTAAAACTTTCTTATGCTAAATACGGCAAAGGTGGCTTTGTATATTAAAGCAGATCAGTTCCTTATGGGACTGTTTTTTTATTGTCTAAAAAACAGGGATGGGGATAAGCGCCTCAAACCAGTTCATGTTAAACAAAATTTGTGCCGAGGGACCCGTCCCCATGGTCCTTTCCGCCATCCATCGCAAGGTGAAAAAAAGACCACGGAAACCCTTCCCCGTGGTTCATCACGCGCTTTGAAAACTGAATATTCAAATATAAAGAAAATTCTCCAAGTTTAATTGACAAAATGGAGTATTCTCCTTACAATTGAAAATGATTATCAACATCATTTGGGAGGTACCAACAGTATGTTTTATGGTAAAAAACGTAGAAATATTTTATCAATAACCGTCTTTATTTTAATTTTATCAACATTATTACTTGGTTGTACGGATACCAGAAAAGATGATACAGCATCGAAAGCTGCCAATGACAACATGCTTACGATTGCTTGGTCAAGGGATATAGGGGAGATGAATCCACATGTCTATAATCCTTCACAATTATTTGCCCAGTCCATGGTGTATGAACCGTTGGTTAGCTACGGAGATGGGGGAGAGTTAAAGCCGCATCTAGCTGAGTCGTGGGACATTTCGACGGACGGAAAAGAATACACATTCCATCTGCGGCAAGATGTGAAGTTTTCTGATGGAACTAGCTTTAATGCGGAAATTGTGAAAAAGAATTTTGATACGATTTTAAATCATATGGAATTACATAGTTGGTTGGGATTCCTTTCAAAAATAGCTAGTACGGAAGTTATTGACGAATATACGTTTAAAATGACATTAACGGAACCGTATTACCCAACCATTCAGGAGCTGGCTGTTGTTCGTCCTGTTCGTTTCTTAGGTGAAGCTGGATTCCCTGAAGATGGGGATACCACAAAAGGTGTTGTAAAATCAGTTGGTACAGGTCCATGGATTTTAGATGAGTATAAAGCGGATGAATATGCGATTTTCAAACGCAATGAAAATTATTGGGGCGAGCTTCCAAAAGTTGAAAAAATCCAAGTGAAGGTCATTCCTGATGCGGAAACGAGAGTACTAGCTTTTGAGAAAGGCGAGCTAGATTTGATTTACGGTGAAGGGGTTATCAGTTTAGATGCTTTCAAACAATTGGAATCAACTGATAAATATAAAACGAGCATTTCAGAGCCAGTTGCGACAAGACAGCTTGTCATGAATACAAACAAAGAACAGCTTTCCGACGAACGTGTTCGTCAAGCGTTACATTATGGTTTTAATAAGGAAGATATGGTGAAGGGGATCACTTCTGGACTTGAAGAACCAGCAGAGTTTATTTTACCAACAAACCTGCCTTACACATCCGATATTGATTTGGAATCTATTGACTATGATGTAAAAAAAGCAGAAGCATTATTAGATGAAGCGGGCTGGAAGCTTCCTAAGGGGAAAACGGTTCGTGAAAAAGATGGACAGCCGCTTGAAATCGAGATGATGTACGATTCAGCAGAATCGATTCAAAAGGCAATGGCAGAAACGCTGCAATCCGAGTGGGCTGCCATTGGTGTTAAATTAAATATTGTTGGAGTGGAGCTTGCGGTTCAAGTTCAAAGATTTAAAGATAATCAGTTTGATATTAATTTCTTTAGTAACTATGGTGCACCATATGATCCGCATACTTTTATCAACATTGTAGGAAAAGAAGGATTTGGATTTAATGAAGCCATTTCAGCTTATCCGAATAAGGCGGAAATACTCCAACAAATCGCACGGATTCCGCAGACAACGGACGAAAAGGAACGTCAGCAGCTTTACACATCTGTTTTAACATCACTGCAGGATCAGGGAGCGATTGTTCCTATTTCTTATATTAAGAAAACAGCCATATATCAAAAAAGTGTCACTACTTTCAATTTCTCTGCTAACCGTGACGAAAACCCATTCACAGGAATTAGCATAGAGCAGTAAGCAGCAGGAGGCAATTATGGGCACTTTTATAATAAAACGAGTGATGTCCATTATCCCGGTTTTTCTATTGGCCGCACTTTTGACGACCGGGATGATTCACCTTTCACCAGTCGATCCGGCCGAGGCCTATTTAACAGCAGCTCATATCGAACCGACTGATGAGATTTTGGCTCAGAAAAGACATGAGTTTGGTTTAGATCAACCATTCTTCGTGCAATATGTAATCTCTATTAAGAAGATATGCCAACTCGATTTTGGCATATCTTATCTTACAAATAAGCCCGTTTGGGAAGAGGTGATTTACCGAATTCCAGCGACTCTCCAGCTCGCAATAGGGAGTTTGTTCATAGCGGTGCTCGTTAGTGTTCCACTTGGCTTTCTGGCAGGGGTAAAGAAAAACAGCGCGATTGATCACTTTAGCCGCATACTCTCTTTTTTGGGGGCATCCATCCCGTCCTTTTGGCTGGGCTATCTATTGATTTTTTTCTTTTCTGTAAAATTGGACCTTTTCCCAGTCGAAGGGATTGGGACATGGCAGCATCTTGTTCTGCCTTCCATTACACTGGCACTTCCTTTAATTGCGATATACACAAGATTGCTGCGTTCCAGCATTCTTGAAAATATACAAGAGCCCTATGTGCTGTTTGCAAGGACAAGGGGAATGAAAGAAAAAACGATTATGGCTAAGCATGTCTTAAGGATTGCTATTTCCCCGATGATTACGGGGCTTGGGATGAACCTTGGAAAACTGCTGACTGGAACGATTATTGTGGAGACCGTTTTTTCTTGGCCTGGGTTTGGCCGTTATTTTATTGAAGCGATTTTTAATCGTGATATCCCTGTCATTCAATGCTATGTGTTCATTGCAGCGAGTTTGTTTATTGTTAGCAACCTAATCGTTGATCTGATTCAAATGTATATTGACCCGCGTATTTCCAGGAAAGAAGGGCACCAGAGATGATAACGAGTATACGTAAAATGTTCATAAGTCAAAAAATCATTCCCATATGTTCGATCATTTTAGGTATTCTGTTTATCGTGACCTTATTAGCTCCCTGGATTGCACCAAATGATCCGATTGCGGTCAATTTAGCGTATAAACTGCAGCCGCCATCCGTGGAATTCCCATTAGGAACCGACCATTTAGGAAGATGTAATTTATCACGCATCTTATATGGGGGAAGAATATCATTAGGCTTTGCTATGCTTATTTTCATTTCATCTTTAACGATTGGTTTAATCATTGGAACCTATTCTGGATATAAAGGCGGCTGGGTGGATCAGGTGTTGATGAGAATTTGTGACGGTGTGATGGCTTTTCCAAGTCTTATCCTGATCCTTGGGCTAGTGGGTATTTTCGGTCCTGGACTTCCGCAAGTTGTCTTAGCGCTGATGCTTGTGCAATGGGTCTATTACGCGAGAATGTTCCGAAGCATGGCTCTTAGTCTAAAAGAACAAAACTTTATTGCGGCTGCGAAAATAAGCGGATCTTCTCAGTGGAAGATTATTCGAAATCATATTGTCCCAAATGTACTCCCACCCCTTGTCGTCATGGGTACATTAGAAATGGGCTGGGCCATTATGGATATATCCGCGATGTCGTTTCTAGGATTAGGAGTACAACCGCCTGCAGCTGAATGGGGGGCGATGATTCACGAAGGAAAGTCGTATATTCGGACGAATCCAGAATTGATGCTTTATCCAGGTTTGATGATTATGCTCGTGATTGTGACCTTCAATTTATTGGGCGAAGCGTTATCCGAACGTTACAGTGTCAAACGTCGATCATAAAAAGGAATGAGAATGTTGGGTACAGAACAGTCGAATGTGTTACAAGTTAACAATTTACAGGTACAGGTAAAAACAAAAAATGGGGCTAGCACCCTCGTAGAGGATATCAACTTTGAATTAAAGCGCGGGGAGGTACTGGGTCTTGTCGGGGAAAGCGGATGCGGTAAAACCGTTACGAGTATGAGTATCCTTCAGCTTCTTAATCGGAAATCGACATCGATTGAAGGGAGTATCTTATTGCAAGGACGCGAATTGAATGGCTTAGGAGAGAAAGGCATGCGTGAGATTCGTGGTAAGGATATCGCCTTTATTATGCAAAATCCGATGAATGCTTTTACGCCTGTTTTTACGATTGGGCATCAATTTATTGAAACCATTCGGTCCCATACGAAATGGAATAAAAAACAAGCAACAGAGCTGGCCATTGAGGCGATGCACCATGTAAACCTGCCAGATCCTGTTAAGTTACTAAAATGCTATCCTTTTCAATTTAGCGGGGGTATGCTTCAACGAGTGATGATCGCAATGGCAGCATGCTTACATCCAGCTGTTATTATTGCCGATGAACCAACAACCGCCCTTGACGTGAATAATCAGAAGAACGTACTGTATCACTTAGAGAAAATTCGCGCTGAATATGGTACTGCTATTTTACTAATATCCCATGATCTCGGCGTCATTGCAGAAATGGCAGATCATGTAGCGGTTATGAAGAAGGGCAGAATCATAGAAAAAGCGGGTGTATTCCAGCTATTTGATGAGCCGCGACATGAATATACGAAAAAACTGCTAAATGCACGCTCCAAATTACAGTTTTATGAATCTGCCGTCCATTTGGCCTGACTTAAGGGGTGAAAAAAATGAGTTTATTACAAATAAATGAAGTAACTCATAGCTACGGATCCCGAACGTTTTTTAACTGGAAAGACCGTTCTAAAAAAGTACTAAACGATATTTCGCTCTCTATTGATGAAGGAACCTGCTTAGGAATGCTTGGTACGAGCGGAGCTGGTAAGAGTACTTTAGGAAAAGTGATTCTTGGTTTGGAGCGGCCGCAAATTGGTCAAGTGCTGTTTCAAGGGCATGATATTTATGCCGCAGATAAGCATATCCGTCAAAAAATCCGCCGCGACCTTCAGGCGGTTTTTCAGGATTCATACTCATCGGTCAACCCCCGAATGACAGCTGAACGGATAATAGCAGAGCCGCTGGAAAACTACGAAAAGCTAACGGCAGCTGAACAAAAACGAACCATTATTGAATTATTGGAAAGGGTAGGGTTAAGTGAACGGGACTTGAATAAATACCCTCATCAATTTAGCGGCGGCCAATTGCAACGAATCAATATTGCGAGAGCCGTCTCGCTAAAGCCAAAGCTGATTGTCTTAGACGAATCAGTCAGTAGTTTAGATATGGTGAACCAAGCTTTAATCCTAGGGTTACTAAAGGAGTTAAAGGAAGAATTCGGGCTGTCGTATCTCTTTATTACCCATGACATTAAAGCGGCCTATACGTTAAGTGATAAAGTTGGTGTACTTGAAAAGGGAAAACTAGTCGAGATTTATGATTCAAAGAATCAGTTTTTTACTTCAAAACATCCTGTAGTACATAGGATGAGAGACTCCATCCTTGCCGAGCACCCGCGTTTTCGTACAATTAGATGAAGCAAGGGGACGGTTCTTGTGCATCATTTGTTATGTTCAAAGGAAGCAAGGGGACGGTTCTCGTGCTTCCTTTGTTATGTTCAAAATGAAGCAACAGAACCGTCCCCCTGCTTCAAAATGATAGAAGGAGATCAATTAGATGAATCATCGTGCGTATCTTGCTTTGGCAATTCCCCTAACGATCTCAACCATGACAACGCCTTTATTAGGTGCTGTGGATACAGCCGTTGTCGGGCAGCTGCCTGATCCAGCCTATATTGGAGGCGTTGCCGTCGGGACCCTTATTTTTAATACATTGTATTGGGTATTTGGCTTTTTGCGGGTCAGCACATCTGCTTTTGCCGCACAAGCGAACGGGGCAAGTGATCCAGTACAAGGAGTACTAGCATTGTCTCGTCCATTTTTATTAGCTGTGATTGTAGGGATCTGTTTTATTCTTTTACAATGGCCGATTGAGTACGGAGCTCTCCTATTGATTTCTCCTGATTCTGATGTGAGTAGGTTTGCAGCTGAATATTTTCGAATCCGGATTTGGGGAGCACCCTTTACCTTGATGAACTATGTGATTCTTGGCTGGTTAATGGGGATGGCTAAGATTAAAGAATCATTATTTTTACAAGTGTTAATGAATGTTTTAAATATGATTTTGGCGATTCTTTTTGTCCATGTCTTTTCTTTCGCTGTAAAAGGGGTCGCTGCAGCTGCCTTGATAGCGGAAGTAACAGCCTTTGTACTTGGATTAGTCATTGTTTTGAAAGCATCTGGGTTTGAATGGAAAATACCATCCATTCAAGAACTGATAGATATTCAGTCCATGAAAAAGATGTTTAACGTTAACAAGGATTTGTTCATTCGAACGATTTGTTTATTAGTCGTGATTAATATGTTTACAGCAAAAGGTGCTTCGTTTGGGACAACATTTCTAGCTGCAAATGCTGTACTCTTTCAGATTCACTACATAATGGCTTATTTCTTCGAGGGGTTAGCTAACGCCTCTAGCATTCTTGTCGGCAAAGCGGTAGGATCTAATGACAAGGATTTATATAAAAAAACCCTTACGTTATCAAAGCAATGGTCGGTGATTACTGCGTTTCTCATAGCGTGTATTTATGGGTTATTTCAAGAACAAATCATTGGTCTTTTTACCAATTTGCCTAATGTGATCGATCTTTCAATAGAGTACGGAACATGGCTTATCATCTACCCATTTGCCGCATGCTTTGGCCTAGTCATCTACGGTGTCTTCACAGGAGCAACTGAAATTGCCCCCGTGCGGAACTCGATGTTTTACGCAATGATTGTCTATATTATCATACAAATCACAGCAACCCCGATCTGGCACAATCATGGCCTATGGCTGGCTTTCATTATCTATACAATCGGGAGATCAGGGTTTCTAATAATGTACACTCCTAGATTAAATAAACAACTATTTCATCTGGTCCACGGGGACAGGTCCCATGCCTCTCCCCTCAAAGACCATGAGGACAGTCCCGCGTCCCAGTGAAGGGGCCTGGACCTGTCGTTGACCCAGTAATCAAATAAAGAAATGAAGAAAAAAGTATTGAGATCCAGTTTTATAAAAAAATCAAAAAGGAAAGTTCTACGGAGATTTTACATTCTCACAGAACTTTCCTTTTTTTGTGTGGGACGAGGGTGACCGTCCCCCTGGCTCAAGTACTTGGCACTAGAGGCTCTTCATTTTTCATAGTGTGAAACGCGAGTAGTGTCCTTGTGTAATGATCTTGTTTCAAAAGAACTAGTACCTACTAACTATAACTCCCCTAATACAAAATATTAATTTTTATGAACAATGGTTTACCTGCAGAGGTATTAAACCCACTATTTTCAATATATTATGAAATTGATTCCCGTTTCAACAAGTAAACTAATCCTACTCCTTCATTCCTTTTATATTTTTCATATCAGTAGATATCACTCTTCTCCCCATACTTTTTACATATTGACCACATATTTCCATTTTATCTATGATAGAAAGCGGAATAGTGTTGAATAATGTGGGTTTTTGGTGAATGTTGTAGATTTACGCAAGGTTAATTAATTTATAGGATTCAATTGAGTTTGGCTTTAGAGAAATAAACTATTTTACAAAGGGGAGTTAGGATTGTGAGAAGGTTAGGTGTTTTTACTCTATTCAGTGCTTTAATCCTGTTATTGTCAGCTTGTAATGGAACTAGTGAAAAAACAGGCGCCGGCAGCAGCAAAATTATTGATGCTTCGATTGAAAATGCTTCATACATTTTAGCAGGGAAGGACGACGGCGTTTCAGAAGATAAAGAAACAAAGAAAGGCCTGTTAGCAGTTAAGCTAAAGGTTAAGAATAAAACCGATTCAGAGATTTCCATGTCTCCATATGATGATATTAAGATTTATGATGGGGAAAAACAATTGTCACCTGAAGACGACGTATACCTGTCTGACCTTGATATAGACTATTCACAAACTGGGGATATTGGCGCTGAAAAAGTGAAGGAAATGACGGTTATTATTAATGTTGAAAAGGATAAAAAATATGAGCTTGGCCTCAGACCATTCATAAAAGGTCCTGAAGATGCAGATGAGGTTAAGCTTGAATTAGATACGAAAAAGTATGCAGCGAGCTATGAGAAATTAAATGATCCTGCTAAGGCGTTAACCGCATACATCGAAACAATCTATATGGATAAAGAGAACGCTGATTACGAAAAATATGTTTCTGCTGACAAAGCAGTCCTTCAAGAGGAGGCTAAAAAAGCATTTAAAGAGGCAGTACAGGATGGATTCATTGATTTAGCGATCCCAGATGCGGAAATCGACAAGCAATATAAGAATTATAAATCAGCCTTATCCCAGAAGTCTAAGTTCGATGCCGTAACAGTAGGGAATGCTGAAGGCAAGGCCGTAGTTCTAGTAGAATACTCTAATATTCCATTGGATGACCTATATGATTATGTTAGTGACTACGATGAAGAATACTATCAAACAACAGGTAATTACGAGGGCGGCGAAGAGTACGCTCTTTCGAAATTCGACACCATTATCAACTCTATTGAAGCAAAAGAAAACAAAGAAAAATTGGAAATCCTAATGGTCAAAAAAGACGGAAAATGGACCGTTGATCTATCAGATGATTACGCAGAAGAACAATTAACAGACGCATTTGCCGCAGGCGTGGGGTATTAAAGAAAGATCAAGGTACGGGTCCCTTGGTTCTCCCTCAAGCGGAGGTATCGGATAGACCATGTACCAGCAGAATTGAAATTGCTCAATCCGAGTACAACTGGATTGGGCTTTTTATTTGTTCTGGAGCCCCTGTTAAAATTCAAGGGAATTCCAACAACAGACCATGGGAATGTCCCATGGTCTGTTATGGTGAACTCACAGCAAATATAGTTTTAGAAATGTTGTCGTTATTAATAATGTTAAACATTATTTGGTTATTAATATATCTTCGTCCATAACATTTCTATCAATCTCCATAAACTATAGAAAAGGAGTGGAGTTTTTATATGCGATTGTTCGATAATGACAGATTTAATAAAGCCGTCAACATACCTAACCCCCTGTATCAATCCGTACAGGGAAGATATTTTGTTGGACAAACGGAACACATTTGTTTCGGAAAAGGAAAAAATGGATGGGGAGGCTTAGTGAACAAATATAAATCCGATGTCGATTTGTTTGTAAATGCGTTTACAATAACCAATCATTCCGATCAACCTTTTGAGGCTGAAATTTGGTTTAATCCCATTCCCCCTGGTAAACCAATAATTTCGAGAAATGTAACCCCCGCAAACACAGCTCTTTCGCCGCTTCCAAAGCCCAAAGTAAAAATTGCCTATAGCGAGTGTGTGGAAGGATTACCTAGAAAAGGGGTAATGGCATTTAGGCGGATTGTACCTCCGCAAAGTACTTTAACCAGTGATGAAGATGGGAAGTTTATCTTTCCTCCAGGCGGGTCATTTATTATTTATTTACTTTCACCAACTAATGAAATCATTCAAGCGGAAGTAGCATTTGGCTGGTTTGAAAAAGAAAAGATCAAAAGGACGGGTCCCCTGGTCTGAAGAACCATGTAAATAGGTCCCAGAGATAATCAGTCAAGACTAATTGAAGGTAACCCAATCCAAGTATCAGAAGGATTGGGTTATTTTTATTGAATCAAAGATAAAATCAATAAAAAAGACCAAGGGACCGTCCCTGTGGCAGCATTTAAATTTTATTTTGTGAAACAATAGTTGTAAAACAGGATTTTTTTCGATGTGTCGCTGTAACCTAAGGAGAAGATCTATGAAAAATTATAAACAAGCGCTGATAAAGAGCTTTAGGAAAAAGCTTGAGTCTTGGCCATATGAGCGAGAGTATGTTCACCATCAAGATTTACATCAATTCCTCCAGTCGATTTCCGAGACAGCTGCCGTCATTGGGCTAGACAAGGCCGGGGACCTGATCCAGCTGTTAATCGAGCAACAACAGGAAAACAAGGAAAAAGAATGGACAAGGGAAGGTCTACGGGACTTTTTAAGCCCTTTGCTCTCTATTTTCTATTATGAAGAATCCTCCACTATAGAGAACGTGATTGAATATAATGGAGGCTTGTCTGAAAGGAAGCTCATTTTATTAATAGACGATGATCCGGCATTCATCATGTTTCTCAAGGATGTTCTAGGGAAAATTGGCTGGGTGGTCATGGCTGTGGCTGATCCGGACAGGGCCATTCACTCGTATTATGATTTAAGACCTGATTGTGTCATTCTCCATACTCATAGCGAGAAGGAAAATGGACTTGCAGTACTAGTAAGGCTAAAGGAAGGTCTCAGGCAGGAGTTTATTCCGACCATTATGATTAGTCATGATTTATCGAAGGAAATAAGGATGAAAAGCTACCAGCATGGTGCAGATGATTTCATCCAGCTTCCTTTCGAAATAGATGAGTTTATTGTAAGAATCAATCGGCAGCTGAAACGAAAACAGGCGATTGATGAGGTGATGCTGCTTGATGAATTAACGAGAGTATACAACCGGAACTATTTGCAGCCATCGTTTGAACGGTTAATCAGTCAGTTTAACAGAAGAAATGTGCCATTTTGTTTGGCTTTAATAGATCTAGATTGCTTTAGGCAAGTGAATGAAGCGCATGGTCATGCAGCGGGGGATTACGTATTAATTACATTTGCTGAAATGATTCAAAGCAGCTTAAGACAAGGCGACATCGTGATTCGCTATGGCAGCGATGAATTTCTCCTGCTGCTTCCGGGGGCACGAGCAAAGGATACGAAAAGGATATTGGATCGAATTCGACTCACCTTCTCGGAGAAAAAATTTGAGGATGTGAATCATCATCAATCATTCTCCTGTTCCTTTTCGGCAGGCGTTCATGAAATTCAACGCGATGAATTAGATCTAAGAAGGAACATCGAGATTGTTGATCAAGCATTATATGAAGCAAAGCAGGAAGGGAAAAATAGGGTAAAGGTTGTCCCGATAGATAACATTCGCTATCACCAAAAACCAATTCATGTGGGGATTGTTGATGATGATCCGATTATCCGAACGATGCTGACGGACTTAATTAGTAAAAGCAATTTAATAGAAGGAGTTTTATTGGACATTCAAACCTTCAAGGATGGCATGGAATTTATTGAATCCCATTGGTATTTGGAAAGCACCGATCCCTATTTAATTATTTTAGACGGAATGATGCCGCGAATGGACGGGATTGAGGTGCTGCAGAAGCTTAGGGAGCTGAGCTTTCAGGAAAGGTATACGATTATCATGCTAACCTCCCGCAAAAGTGACCAGGACATCTCACGTGCCATTCGGCTTGGTGCAGATGACTATATCACAAAGCCGTTCAAGCCATTGGAGCTGGAAGCAAGGCTCGGGCATTTAATCAAAAGGATGAAATAGTATGATTGAAATGAGTTTGGTACTGCTTTTTCTACTATTTCTTGCGCTGCTTTTCATCTTAATCAGTCTTTTTTTCTATTTGATCGTAAAAAAATATCAAAACAATCAATTGAGACAAAGAATAAACGCCATGAAGGATGAATATCGATTGGCTGTGTTTCATTATCTACAAAATGGTGAGTCCGAATTTTTAGGACAGGACCTTGGAGAGGAAAAAGTGAAGGCGCTTATCGAGCTTCTTAGTGATTATTCACATGTTTTAACAGGGCCTGAGGTGGAAGAGAAAATCCATCTTTTTGCGAAAGAGCATTTGTCCGATTTTATTAAAAAAGAGCTTACCAAAAAACGCTGGAGTCTTCGAATGAATGCTTTATTTGCTATAGAGGATTTCTATATGGAGCATTTAGTTCCCATTTTACACAAATTATATGGAAAAAGAGGCACCACCCTTTCCGAAAAGGCGCAAATCCTCAAGCTGCTTGCCGCATTTAATGATTCGAAAATTGTTGACTATATAAAAGGGATTGATCAGGAGCTATCTGAGTTTTCATTGGTTTCGATCCTCTCCAGCATGAACGATGATAAGCTTGACGAGTTATTCTCATGCTTAGATGAGCTTCCAAAAAGAACACAATATATATTGGTTGAGATGATTGGGAAAAAACAGCTCACTGAGCATCATTCTCTTTTACAAAAACTGGTGCTGCAGGATGAGACGGAACTTAGGATTCGAGCCTTAAAAGCTTATGTGAATTCAGGAATCCCTATTGATGCGGCTGCGATTGATGGGTTTTTTGAAGAAGACAATTGGCAGCTACGGATGATGGCGGCAAGGGTTGCGGGAATGCAGCGGTTGGATCTGTACAAAGATAGGCTTCTTACTCTTTTATCTGACCGTGAATATGTCGTACGTGCTGAGGCGGCGAAAGCGATTCTCAGATTTAAAGAAGGCGAAGCGATTTTAAAAAAAGTGACAGATGAGTCAAAGGATATTTTTGCGAAGGATATGGCTGTAGAGTGGCTTGAGAAAGGACGCGGTGGCTATACATATTAATTGGGCAAACCTACTTATTGTTGGTAACTGGATTATTTTTTTTTATATGATCATGATTATCCTAGTGTATGTCGGAATGCTGACCCTTTCACTCTTACAGATTCGAAGAACCTATCAGCTTGATGAATTTGAGCCATATGAGGAGCTGCTGTTGTCCGAATATACAAAGCCCGTGTCTATTCTCGTACCAGCCTATAATGAATCAGCTGGAATCTATGGCAGCATCCGATCGCTGTTAAGCATCGAATATCCAGAATATGAAGTGATTATTATTAATGACGGCTCTACCGATGATACGCTTGAAAAGCTGACGGAAAAGTTCCAGTTAGTGAAAATCAATCGAGTGTACCGGAAACAGCTGGAGACAAAGACCATAAAAGGAATCTATCAATCAGTACTTTACCCTAACCTAGTGGTGCTGGATAAAGAAAATGGCGGTAAAGCGGATGCCTTGAATGCAGGAATTAATTGCTCCAGATATCCTTATTTCTGTTCATTGGATGGAGATTCCATTATTGAACGAAATGCTTTCCTGAAGGTTCTAAAGCCTATAATTGAATCGGATGATGAAGTGATAGCCTCAGGCGGAAGTGTCCGAATTGCGAATGGCTGCACGATTCAGAATGGTGAGCTGATTGATGTCGGCCTATCGACGAAGCCGATTGTACTGATGCAGGTGATTGAGTATTTGCGGGCTTTTTTAACAGGAAGGGTTGGATTGAGCCGCAACAATTTACTTCTTATTGTATCAGGAGCGTTTGGGGTGTTTTCGAAAAAATGGGTCATCGAAGCGGGGGGCTATGCTCATACCGTTGGGGAGGATATGGAGCTGGTCGTTCGGCTTCATCGATATATGAAGGAAAAAAAGGTGGACAAAAAAATTATTTATGTCCCAGATCCTGTTTGCTGGACAGAGGCCCCTGAGTCAATCAAGTTTCTGCGCCGGCAGCGCAAGCGGTGGCACCGCGGCCTATTTGATAGCTTGTGGAAGCATAAAAAGCTAATGTTTAATCCAACATACGGCTCAATCGGATTATTTTCTATGCCTTATTTCTTTTTTATTGAATTTTTAGGACCGTTGGTTGAGCTGATTGGCTATATTCTGATGATTGTTTCTGTTTTTACAGAAAGTATTCAGATGGAGTATGCGATTTTGTTTTTCCTGCTTTCCTTGATATATGGCTCCATCTATTCAATGGCTGCTGTATTGCTTGAGGAATGGAGCATGGAAAGATATCCGAAGGTGCGGCATTTTGCGATTTTATTTTTCATGTCTCTCACGGAGACACTTTGGTATCGCCCGCTTACCGTCATTTGGCGGGTCGAAGGGATGATCGAAATGGTTGCTGGTAAAAAAGGATGGGGTGAAATGGTGCGAAAAGGTGTTTCAAATGATTAAGAAAAGCCGGCTGCTGATACCCGCTGGAATTCTGCTGCTGTTCCTGTTATTTACCTCACCAATCTGGGTATGGCAGCTGAAGCCTGCAGAAGAGCTGAATGTGTTCATCCTGGATAAAACCGTCCCTGATCAATCGTACCGTGAGCATAAAGGGTTGATTTGGCTCCTGAACCACTTAAAGCTGAAAAAGGATGACGGCGAAGCATACGATGCGAAGGAGGATTATGGAGGGTTTATCCCAAATAAGAAGCCGCCTGTATTTGATGTAAGGGAGATGCCTGAGGATTTATCCTCCTATGACGTTTTGTATGTGGCGGATACCTATGGGGTGTATGAGGATGAATATAATGAAGAAAACCGGGAAGGCAGGCGTTCGAAGCTTCTATATGGCGGGTTGACCGCTAAAGAGGCCAACCGAATGAGCGACTCTTTAGTGAAAAATAATCAAACGCTCATTGCTGAGTTTAATACCTTTGGCTCGCCGACGGAGCCCCCTGTAAGGGAGGAATTATACGATTTGTTGCATGTCAAATGGACAGGGTGGATGGGACGTTATTTTTCCGATTTGAACAGCGAGGAGGTACCAGTCTGGCTTAAGCAAAGCTATGAAAAGCAATCTGGTGAAGCCTATCGTTTCAAAGGGAAAGGTCTAGTCTTGGTTAGTGACGAGGAGCAAGTGATCTTTTTAACAGAGAAGGATCTTTCTGATGAGCCTGTTGTTTTTTCGCTAACTGACAGCGGCGCGAAGGAATATGAGATGAAGCAGCCTATTGCTTATTCTTATTGGTTTGACATCATTGAACGTTTTGATGAAAAAGAGGTTCAGGTGCAAGCGAACTTTGAGTTGTCACTAGCTAAAAGCGGGAAGGACAAACTTAGAGACGCCAACATTCCCTCTCGCTTCCCGGCAGTGGTTCATCATCAGGCAAAGTCATATGACAGCTATTATTTTGCCGGTGACTTTGCAGATATGGGACAGGTTCCTGATCTGTATCAAGTCAGTGGTTTGACTTGGTGGCAACGATTGTTTTCCTCTGAAAAGCAGGGAAAAGCGGATAGCTTTTATTGGGAAGCCTATACGCCGATGATGACAAAAATTTTAACAAAGGAAAATTCCCGCAGTGAAAAGGCTGCAGGTGTACCGGAAACGGAGACAGTGGCCGGGATGAAGGTAACTGGGCATAGTGGTGATGACTATCTGCAGGTTTATAAAGATGGGGATTGGGAGGATATTCTGATTAAGGGTGTGAACATGGGGATCGCCAAGCCTGGTGCATTTCCTGGGGAGACAAAGATTAGTAAAAGTGAGTATGCACGCTGGTTTGAGCAAATTAGTGAGATGAATGCCAATGCGATTCGAGTGTACACAATTCATCCGCCGGCCTTTTACCAGGCGTTGTATGAGCATAATCAGAATCGAAAAGACCCGTTATATCTATTCCATGGTGTTTGGGTCAATGAAGAGACCTTTTTAGCTAAAAAGAATGCGTTTGACCCGGCTGTTACGGATGATTTTAAAAAGGAAATCGAACGGACGATTGATTTGATTCATGGGAAGGGCGAGCTTGAGGAAAGGGCCGGACATGCGAGCGGAAGTTATTTATTTGATTTGTCGCCTTATTTATTAGGCTGGATACTTGGTGTGGAGTGGGATCCTGAGGGGGTTGTTGGGACGAATAAAGCGAATCCCGGTAGAACAAGCTTTGACGGGTCGTATATGACGGCAGAGAATGCCTCTCCATTTGAGGTTTGGCTTGCGGAAATGATGGATTTCGCCACGGTTTATGAGGCGGAAACCTATGGCTGGCAGCATCCAATAAGCTTTACCAACTGGGCCACAACTGATTTACTGGAGCATCCCGCTGAGCCTGATGCAGCAGAGGATCTTGTTTCGGTCAATCCAAATAGGATCAAAGCAAAGGAATCCTTTTACCCAGGGCTGTTTGCATCCTATCATATCTACCCATATTATCCGGATTTCTTGAACTATGAGGAGAAATATGTGGAGTATGTCGACCAAAGAGGGAAAAAGAACAATTATGCAGGTTATCTGCATGATATGAAGGAGCATCATGATCTTCCTGTGCTTGTCGCGGAGTTTGGCATCCCGGCATCAAGAGGCATGGCCCATGAAAATGTCTATGGATTTGACCAAGGAAACCACTCCGAGCAGGAACAGGGTGAGCTTTTGAAAAGCTTGTATGAAGACATAGTGGAGGAAAAAATGGCAGGGGGTATGGTCTTCTCGTGGCAGGATGAATGGTTCAAACGGACATGGAATACGATGGATTACGATAATCCAGACAGAAGACCGTATTGGGATAATATCCAAACCAATGAGCAGCATTTTGGCCTGGTTAGCTTTGATCCGGATACGGAGGAAACGCAATTACGGGTGGATGGAGATCCTTCTGATTGGAAAGCCAGGGGGACGGAGCCAGTGGGTGTGTCTAATGAAAAAGGTCCGATTCAAAGGGTGTATATGGCAAGTGATGCAGGAGGGTTAGTTTTGCGGATAGATTATGACAAGGAACTGTGGAAGGAAGAGGAGTTTCACGCATCGATTTTAATCAATACCATCCCAAACCAGGGGCAGTCGACAGTTCCGGGTGTGGCTGTTGCAAAAGAGGAAGGCGTGGATTTCCTTGTTGAGCTGAATGGAAAGGATGACTCCAGAGTGTTGGTTGATAGCTATTACGATACCTTCTATTATGACTATGGACATGTTCTGGGAATGATTGAGCCTGCGGTTTATGCGAGCCAGCCCAATAATGGGGTGTACCATCCGATTCGCTTGGCACTGAATAAGGAATTATCGATTGGTAAGCAGGAGGGCTCTTCGATTACTGTGCCGTTTTCAGCCTATGAAACAGGGAAGCTGACATACGGAAATGGAAATCCAGCATCAGACGACTTCAATTCCCTTGCCGATTACTATATGAAGGATGGAGTGTTAGAGCTTCGCCTGCCATGGCTCCTGTTAAATGTGAAGGACCCAAGCCAAAAGGAGATTATGGGAAACATTTGGTCTGAAGCTGGTCTGAACAGCTCAGAAACCATCGATAGCATTTCAGCAGCGGTAATTGTAACGGATAAACAGCAAGGAATCCAACAGCGCGTGCCGAATACCGAATCAACTTGGCTGCAATATACATGGGATAACTGGAACGAGCCGGTGTACCATGAACGATTGAAGAAAGGGTATGACGTGATGAAGAAGGTTTTTGAGTGAGTCAGGGAGATGGGTACCGTGGTTCGGTTATTTTAGTGGAAGTTGTGACGAGGGACCGGTCCCTATGACTCCTTATATCTCTATTGCTCTATGAAAGGTCTGCGCCAAATCCCTCTGCAGAGTAACAAAAGGGAAGCTCTATGAGAATTTAAATCACAGTAGAGCTTCCCTTTTCGTTTATATTATTGAACTATATCTATGTCTCTTTTTGTTCTTAACTTTTGCTTATTTAATACTGGGTCAACCTACCTTACGCCTAATTCCTACCAAGCTGGAGTTATTGGTGTTTTAATTGTATTGTATGCTTCCAATATTTCGGCTGCATCAAATAGTGTATCTTCACGGAACCTTCTGCCTAGCAGCTGAACACCAGTCGGGAGTCCGTTTTCGACGGAAGTTGGTACAGACATGGCTGGGAATCCAAGCATTGGAATAGCCATCATGGACCACTGGGCAGCCATGACGGACCGCATCCTGTCAACGCTTGCAATATCAGCATCGTGTTCAAAGGCTTGCTCAGCTGATACCGGCATTAATAAAAGCGGGTACTTTTCTAAAAATTTCTGTAGTTCCGCAATCAATGTGCCTCTACGAGCGTAGCCATTCATATATTCTGTTAAACCAGGCTGAGGTCCCCACCAATCCTTTGCAACCGCATAGTAATGCTCAGCAGCTTTTTTCATTCCATAGTCCCCGATTTCCTCAACTAGCGGCATGATTTGACGGAATTCCTCCATACATAATAAATACCAGAGTTTATACGCTTCCTCAAATAAAGGTACATCGACTTCTTCCACAATATAACCGGCATCAGCTAATCTTAAAGCCGCTTCATTCAGCGCTTTATCTACCGCATCAACCGGTTTCGCAATATTGGATCCTTTTAGAAGTCCTACCCGTATTGGCTTTTGAAGCGGTTCTCCAATTAACGGGACAGAAGCATGAATCGCATCACGAGGATCAAAAGCAGCCATCGCCTGGAGTGCTAATCGTAAATCTGCCACACTTCTTGCTAAAGATCCCTGTGCGAGCATCTTCTGCACGGACAACGGTTGATCTTGGTCTGCTGCTCCATACCAGCTTGGAACTCGTCCCATCGTTGGTCTCAGGCCGAAGATCCCTGTAGCATAAGCGGGATGTCGGATGGAACCGCCGATATCATTCCCATGTGCAATCGGCATCATTCCTGAAGCAACAGCAGATGCAGCACCGCCGCTTGAACCGCCAGGAGTTCTCGTTGGATCCCATGGATTTAGTGTAAGCCCGTGCACATCGTTATTTGTAAACCAACGATAGGAAAAAGAAGGTGAATTATTTCTCCCAACAAAAATAGCTCCTGCCTTACGTAAGTTCGCTACATGTGGTGCATCTTCGGCAGCTATATTGTCTTTAAAAGCAACAACTCCGTTTGTTGTCGCCTTGCCTTTTTGATCACTATTTATTTTAATAGACATTGGCACTCCATGGAGCGGTCCCAGTTCTTCCCCTGCTGCAACGGCTTGGTCAGCCCGTTCAGCTGCCAGTAATGCTTCTTCTGCGAATACTTCACCAAGAGCGTTTAATTTTGGATTTACTTCCTCGATTCGGTCTAATGAACTTTGAACGATTTCCCGTGATGAAACCTTTCTTGATTTGATAGCGCTTACCATTTCGGCCGCAGTCCATTGCCAAAGCTCACGTTGTTGTCCTTTTTCTTTTTCAATACTTGGAAAAACAGGTCTTTCACTCATTTTCATTCCTCCTCTTAATTAATAATTATCAAAATATTTAAAATTTTGATGAATTAATGTTATTCTATTAAAAAGAGGATTGAATGTATATGACTAGAATAAGTGATTTTTCGGTGAAAAAGGTACTAGAATTAGTACCCTAATGTACCCAAAATAGAAAAAAGGTAGGGAAAACATGACGGCCATGCACATGAATCTATCATCACTTGAATATGAAAAGATTACAAGGTTAATCCATACATTATCGATGAGCTTTAAGAAAGGAACGACTGAATTACAGCATTTGCTATCGGAGTACTTTGGTTATCATTCATCAATACTTTGGAAAATAGACCAAAATGGAAATCTTTCAAATCCAATTAATCACCGTATTAGTGATGATTTTTTAGGAGACTATATAGCCCTTTTTCAAAATCAAGACTATTTACATCCTAAACATCATTTACGTCGATTCCCGAACGAAATTGCTTTACGGTTGGAGGATGTAACTCAGCTGAAGGACTACGAAGCTTCCGATTATTATAGAGAGCTTATGAAAAAACACACATACTATCATGAAATGGTGGTTACGTTTCACACCGGTAATCAATTTAACGGGGTCCTAGGCCTGGCGAAACCGAAGTCACAAGGAGCATTTTCCGAGAAGGACCGGACAATTTTTCGGACATTGGCACCGATTATATCGAATTTATTACATTTAGAAAATGAATACGAAGAACAGCGCAAACTGAAGGATATGCTCGAGGCCTTTGCTGATAAAAATCATTCGGGACTTATTTTACTAGATCAACATTATCAAGTAATCTATATGAACCGGTCAGCAATGCGTTTCTCTCAGGAAGCTTCTATTAAAAGAAATATTGAAAGTTTTATTGAAAGCCTTTTCGCTGGATGGGGAAATGGCTTTTCCGGTTCCTCAATACAGCATCTGCAGGGCTTTAATTTTAGGATCATTACACATCATGAACCGTTTTTATCAAAAGAAAGCCGTTATGCAGTGATCATAGAAGAAGATAAATCAAACCTGGTACAGGAAGATTACCAATTAACAAAGCGGGAACAGGAAATTTGCTTTTTATTAAAAAAGGGGTGGACCTATAAAGAGATTTCCGAAAAATTATATATCAGCGTCCACACAGTCAATAAACATATCAAAAACATCTATCAAAAAATGGGCGTCAACAGCCGGGCAACATTACAGGCAAAGCTATTGAATAGGTCGGGGACATAGGGACAGTTCCTTGGTCCACAAAAGGACCGTAGTACCAACCTTCCTTGCGTAATCAGAAGAAATCCACGTTCATACGCTAAGTGATAATACTGGGGCAAATGCAAGAAATCTGCTTCCTAGTGTATTTTTATAAAAAAACTAGCACAGACCAATGACTTGGTTTGTGCTTTTTCGTGTTATCCTAATGAATATTTTGTTTAGTAATAACCAACTGGTAGTCTACTCATTAATCCTTTCGAGGTAGAAAAAGACGATGGAACCAAATGGTATTCCTAAATGTCAAGTTTTATGGAATGATAAAGTCATAGATTATATTTTATAATTTTAGATAGAGCAACAGTTTCCTGTACTGTAGGTCGTGTGTTTGAATCGCAATGAATGTATTTGGGGGATTAAAATGTCTGAGCAGCTAGTGGTGCAAGGTGAAGTTATAAAAACAATATTTATGTCAAACAAAAAATACTCGAACCCTTTTTCAGTTTTCATTATTAAAATACATACCAGTTCTACTCCATTAGACTATGATGAAATTACTGTCCAATGTAATGCTCCTTATCCTGAAAGGAACAAGCCTTACAACTTTTATGGTCAGTTCATAGAAAATGAAAAGTATGGTTTGCAATTTAAGGCAGAATATTATGTAAGGGAGCTGCCTGCAACTATTGAAGACACGATTGATTTCTTAGGCTCTGGGATGATTAGGGGAGTAGGGCCGAAGAAGGCGGAGCTAATTGTCAATGCGCTAGGGGAGAATTGCATATTTGATATCATTAAAGAGCCTGCCATTCTTAAAAATATTAAAGGTTTAAAACGCATTAATGAGGAGCAGGTTGCTGAGGAGTTAATTCAGCACTTTGCTATCCACCGATTCGCAACTTTTTTTAAATCGATAAATATTCATCATCATTTGGGTTTGAAAATCTTCCGAACTCTTGGTGACAGTACAATAGATAGTATAAAAGAAAATCCATATATTTTAATAAGTCTAATTGATGGTATTGGCTTTAAACGAGCGGATAAAATTGCTAAGAATTTTAACATTACCGGGAATAATCCAAAGCGCATTAAAGGATTGATAACAGCAGTCCTTTATAAACTGTTTGAGATCGAGGGATCATCATATACTAATAGAAAATTTTTATTTTTACGTTTGAATAAAGAGTTAGAGGAAATGGATGAACTTCCTATTGAATATGAGGATTTTGATAGATGCGTTAATGAGATGATTAAAGAAAAAACGCATAATGATTTTGGAACGATTGTTGAAATAGGCTATCGTATTTCATTATCCTCTATTATTCAACAAGAGATGGAAATCTGTGATTTGATAATTTCAAAGACTAAACAAAATGCGATGTCTATGTCAGATAATGAGTATGAGAAAATAGTTTATCATATCAATCGTATCGAAAATCAATTCAAAGAAGAAATTATCCCGGAGTTCCGCTTCTCTAAATCACAAAGCATGGCATTGGTTTTTTCTTACCTAAACAAAATACTCATGATTACAGGTGGTGCAGGTTCTGGAAAGTCTACAGTCATTAATGCCATATTGCGTTTATATTCCTATTGCAATAATGTTAGAACGATAGATGACTTGTTTAGCAGGATCAAATTATTAGCGCCAACAGGAAAAGCGGCTAAGAGATTAACTGAAATTACTCATATAGATGCATTTACGATTCATCGATTTATCTATAAAAAAGGAATTGAGCTGCCAGATGAACCGTGTTTATTTATTGTAGATGAAACGTCAATGATTGAGTTAGGTACCGTACATAAACTACTCAAATTAGTTAGGCAGCAAGATACGATTATCTTTATTGGGGATCCCATGCAGCTGCCGGCTGTTGGATCAGGTCGTTTTTTTTGTGATGTTCTAGATTCGAAGGTGATTCCTACGATCCATTTAAGCAAGGTTTATCGTCAATCAAGCGGTTCAAATATTTTGAAACTCGCGAATTTAATTCGTAATGATGAGATTCATAATGCAGATCAATACATGACGAAATTACATGACATGAACTTTTTCGATCGTAAAGATTACCCTATAAACAAAAGTCTTATTAATGCATTGAGCGTTGCGCAAACCAAAGGGATCGATATTCAAGATATTCAAATTCTTTCTCCAATGAATAACGGCATTCACGGTGTTAAGGCACTTAATAATATGTTACAAAAATCTTTTATTGAAGGAACGTTAACGCAATCGAAAGACAATTATATGCCAACAAACTATCAAAATACAGAGTATTCATTTTATATCGGAGATCGAGTTATTCAATTAAAAAATAATGGGGATAAAGAGGTATTTAACGGAGACATTGGTGTTATTGTAGATGTCTGGCAAGATACCGCTGCAAATGAAGAAGGGTTGCTAGTTCAGTTTGACAATATACATACCCCAATTCACTATTCAACTGAGGAACTAGACGAGCTGGCTTTAGCTTACTGTCTATCTGTCCACAAAGCACAAGGTTCTGAATATAAATCTGTCATTCTAATCTTAGTTAGTAATAATTATAAAATTATTACTAAAAACCTTCTATATACAGCTTTAACAAGAGCCAAAGAGTCGTTTATTTTCTTTGGAGATAAGGAGAAATTTAAGAATGGCTTGTACCGAAAACCGCTTTATAGATGCACTTCTTTGAAATACCTATTAAGAGCATGTATTAATGAGAATAAATTGATTGATAACACCACTCTAAATCAGTATCGAAACTTACTGAAAAAAGAAGCGGAAAATGACCAGCTAGAACTTGTACTTAATCCTTCGTAACTAATTAAGCCAGGGGGCGGGTCCGATGGCTCAAGGCTGAGGCTGTAGGTATTGATAATTTTACAAAAATTTAGTCAAATCTTAAAATTATGGGTTTAGTTAATATGCTATACTATCAGCAACTTGATGATAGTAGTAACTAATAAACCCGTGACTCTAGTAAAACTTTTATCATATTTCTTTCAGCTTTGTTAGTTTGACAGCCTGTTAACAATGCAAATCCTGCAATCAAAGACGTATCAATATACATCTTGAACTGGCAGGATGGGTGCATTCCTGCAAAATTTAGTTTTATGGAGGGGCATATGAAAAATGCTTTGATTGAGGATAGAAAAGGATATGTTTTTAAAACTGAAAGAGGGTACATAGGAAAGCTTTCGCCAAGAAAAACAGAAATAGGTACTCTTCATGGAATAACAGAGTTTAAAGAGGTAAAAAGAGCAGAAATATTCGAAGAAGAAAAAGGCGCGGAAATTGAAAAAGCCAAGGCTGATTTTCAGAGATACATAGACAATATCAACCATACGTTAGAGTGCATAGGAGAAAAAGCACTGGAGCTAGAATTAATCAACTTAGAAACATTTAAATGAGCCATGGAACCCGTCCCCGTGACACCTCGTCTATAAAAATAAAGGAAGCAGAAGAACCGTCCCCCTGCTTCGGAGGAGCGGATCTTCTGCTTCGGAAGAACCAATGGACCAATCCCTGGTTTTATAGGATGATGCTTACGCGGGAGTGTGGTCTTAGGGCTTCAAGGTCTAGGATTGCTTTGCGGTCTTGGATTTTTAGTTCGCCGTTTTGGTTTAGTAATGTGTAGTTGTATTTGCCTACATACGTATCAGTGAAACCGTATCTCATACGATAGACAAGGAAATTGGCTGTTATCTCTAATTTATCGTCTGTTTGTTCTTTAATTTGAACGTTTGTAATGTATCTTCTTGTGCGTGAGCGTGGGTTTTCTGCGTGTGCCCATTTATCAGAAAGACGTTTTACACGTGCAGTTAATCTATGGTAATCGTCAGCAATTAAAAATAAGCTGTCTTTGCTGTCGCCGTCTTGATTGTCTGTCGTAGGAACAGAATAGGTTCCACCTTCAGTAAATAATTGCAGCCATTCTTCTAATTTCCATTCATCTAGTAAATCTGCTTCTCTATATAAAAATTGTTCAATTGTTCTTTCAGTTATTTTTTCGTTAACGATATTCATGGTTTTCCCTCCCTAATATTATGCGTTTGTTTCTTGAACCGCTTTTTCTTCGGCATTCATTAATTGATCATACTTTCTCCAGAAGGCTCTCATTTGCTTTTCATCTGTTGTTGGAGAAACTTCTCTGTGCATTCCTCTTGAAATATCAGACCATTGAACTTGATTTACGGTGTTTTTGAATCCAAGCTGTGCGGTTTCTAATGATTCGATATCATCTGGAGTAGCAAAACCGCCAGGTCCTAAGAAGGTTAAGAAGTTATCTAATCTCAATTCTTTTTCAGCCTTATCTTCATCAATTGGTCCTAGTGCCCATGCGTTCACTTCCATATAGTCAGGGCTTACTGGATCCCATGTACGGATTGTTACGGACACGATGTCATTGATGATTAGGTTAGGGAAAATCCATACGTTTCTACTTATATCTGCCATCATACGTGCTTTTTCTTCACCAAAACGCTCGACAAGCTCTTCGCGTTTCTTCGCAATACGTGCTTTCTTTTCATCGTCCCAGTTATTTTGCGCTTTTGCAATAGGACGTCCCCAAGGTGCTTCATATTGCATAACGGCATGGCCACCTTCAAGAGCTTTTCCTTCGCCGTATAGTCCTTTCGAAACGTCCTGTCCTTCTTCAGCGATGAAATCAAGGTATGTTTTATGGTTATAACCAACATGGTAGCCATCGATGCTATTTTCACCTAATAGCTTCCAGTTAGCTCGAATGGCATATTTATGTGTTCCAGGCAATACTTCCATGCCAACAACGGATTGATCGGCAACATAATCTAAATATTCCTTTGCTCCGCCTAAGTACTCTTCCAGGCTGATCGCATTGTCATCAAAGTTACAGAACACAAAGCCTTTGTAGCTTTCATTTCTTACGCGGTGCAGGTCTAATGATCGTTTGTTAAAATTCTGCGCATATCCATCCTTTTCTAAAGGTACACCAACCAGCTCACCAGAGTTTTTAAATGACCAGGCATGGTACGTGCATAAGAACGTTTTGCAGTTCCCCTTTTCGCCGCGGCAAACAAGGGAACCACGGTGTGTACACGTATTTAATAATACGCGAACTTCGCCTTCTGCATCTCTTGTAAAAATAATTGGTTTTCCGGCAATCGTTCTTGTGTGGAAGTCGCCATTGTTTTTAATTTCAGATTCATGTCCAACATAAATCCAGCATTTTTCAAAGATCTTAGCTCGTTCTTGCTCAAAAATTGCTTGGTCAACAAATGCCTTACGGTTAACCAAAAATTGATTTTCTGCCTTATTGTCGATGATAAAAGTAGTAGTCTGATTTCCCATTACAGAATTCCCCTTTACAAATTTAATAGAAACTCCCATTTCAACGTCCCTTTTTTGCATAAAAACCAAAAACGAAAACCCTTACATTTTACTCCCCCCAGAAAAAATGTAATTTCATCATAAATACTCGGAAGCAGAGGGACGGTTCTTCTGCTTCTTATTCGAAATCGCTTACATTTCCAATCTAAGTATAAAGAGAACCCCCCAGTTTCTTTATGCTTATTATTGGTTAATGAAGAGTATTTGAATATTTGAATATTTACTAGTCTTCATAAGTAATTGTAGCAATTTTCCAAAATGTTTGTCTAATAGAAATAATTTGGAATATCGGGGCGAAATCACAAAAAATAGCTGGAGTTTTGTAGAAGCATGAGGATCCGGGAAGGTTATAGCGCTTCTTTTCGTAGTCTTAATCTGAGGTTAATCCTAGTTTTACATTCTAGTTTTACAATTTAATAGAGTTCTTAATGTGAACAAGAGGGATTGGAGGAATACGTGTGGATAAAAGGAAAAAGAATGTATTAACGGGCTGCTTATCGCTGGCGATGGCTGCCGTAATTGTTGGAATTCCCGTTACGGCAGGTGCTGAGGGAAAGCTAAAGGAGTGGGAAAAGTTTGAACTTACGATTCTTCAGACGAATGACTTTCATGGTCATTTGGATGACGTCGTTACGCTGAATGATGGAACTCTTCATCACAATTCGATTGCAAAGTATGCCACGATTATTGAAGATGTACGCAATAAAGAGGAGAATGTGCTTCTCGTCGATGGCGGCGATGTCTTCCTTCGCGGTGAGTTTCAGGCGGGTCAAGGAGAGTTGGAAACCTCACTTTTGAAGGAGATCGGCTATGATGCAATGGTTCTTGGAAACAACGACTTCCGCGTTTTTCCTGCCGGAGAGGGCACGCCTGATAGCCGTTATGAACAGTTAAAGGATTACCAACGCAACGTGAATTTCCCAATCCTGACTGGTAATGTCATTAACAAGGAGACAGGAAAGTATATCCAAAACGTTAAGCCTTGGACGAGCTTTACGTTTGCTGGTGTTAAAGTCGGTATGATTGGTCTTACTTCAATGAAGCCCGAGCTTCGCGGCTGGAATGATGTGGCAGACCTCGATTTCATCGAACCGGTAGAGGCGTTGAATACGTTGCTTCCCGAGGTTAGTGCCAAATCGGACATCAACATTGTCCTTTCTCATGCTGGAAACCCTGAAGATCATAAATTAGCTAAGGTTCCAGGAGTATCTGCGGTAATCGGAGCGGATACACACAAGGTCATCAAGACTCCTGAATACGAATTCAACGGTGAGTGGAATGTACCCATCACTCAAGCGGGAGGAGAACAAGAAAATTATTTGGGCCGCCTTGATTTGACTTTTGAAGTTGTTGACGGGAAAATGACTTTGGTCGATTCGGATGGACTCCTCTACGATGTCACAAATGTTCCGGAGGATCCGGAGGTACAAGCTATTATTGATCATTATCGTGCGGAGATGCGTGCGCAATAATTCGAAAGAGAATATGGGGAAGGTTCAAGGTTTCAGAAAAAGTCCATTTTAATAGAAAAGGAATCTGATTATGTAGATAATCGGATTCCTTTGTTTTCTATTGTAAAAATAGAATTTATTCAGCAGCCTCGGACGGTTTTGGTGGTTCCTAGATTAGGAAGCACCAGAACCGTCCCTCTGCTTCCTATTGGACATCGATTCTATCTAATGCAGGTGCTTTGATAGGTTCCTTGAATCCTTTCATATATTCAACCATGGCATCGAGGTCAACAGGGCCGTTCGTGCGATTCTTGCCTTCTTTTAAGACCGTGAACCCGTCCCCGCCGGTTGAAAGGAAGTTGTTTACAGTCACTGTATAGGTTTGAGATGGATTTACTGGATTACCCTGAGCATCTGTGATTTCTACAACTCGCTCGCCAGTTGATGCTTCCTTATCCCAGGTATAGTGAAGACCGGAAACTTGGAGCATACGCGGATAATTGCCGCTCCATTGTTGTTCTAGAACTCTTTTCATTTGTTCCCCTGTCAGCTCCATAGAAACTAGACTATTACCAAATGGGAACGTTGTGTATGCTTCGCCCCACGTAATATCCCCTGCATCGATATCAGCGCGAATGCCGCCTGGATTCATAAAAGCAAAATCAGTTCCCATTGCTGCACGCTGTGAGTCAGCTGTGAGGTTGCCAAGAGCAGATTCACCGCTGTCATCCTGGTCTCTTGTTAAAGGATCGGAAGCTTGTCCAATAATTTCATTCACTAAAGGCGCTACCGTTTCTTTATAGGAATCTACCATTTCTTTTACTTCAGCATCAGGTTCAATCCCTTCATGAAAGGTTGTAACGATTTCAGCCTTTTTTTGGACAATGTCTTTTGTTTTTGGATCAATCAATAAATCCACATCAGAAAATGCTGTTCCGTTTGCGTAAGATTGTATAATTAATTTATTATCTACCGTTGTATTGGCATACCCATGATTATGAGCGCCATAGATCACATCAATTTCATCATCTACCTGGTTTGCAAACTCAGCTGCATCACCAGTTGGATTAGCGCCGTTTAGTTCAGAAGAAACTGGATTATGAGCTAAAACAACAATGGATTGAACCCCTATTTCTTTTAGCTCTGCAGCTGCTTTATTGATCGCTTCTACTTCATCAGTAAATTCAACCCCTTCAACAGCACTTGCCGTAACAATATCAGGGGTCTCCGTTGTGACAATGCCGATAAATCCAATTGGCATTCCATTCACTTTTTTAATCACATACGGAGGAAGAATGTGTTCTCCCGTTTCTTTATCTAACACATTAGCCACTGTATAAGGGAAATTTGCTCCTTCAAAGGTTCCGGTAGCCTCGTGTTCTCCACCGTTAATTAGACGCATCATTTCTTCAACGCCTTCATCAAATTCGTGGTTTCCTACTGTTCCCACATCAAAACCTAGCTGATTTAAGAATTTAATTGTCGGTTCATCCTGTAATAAAGCGGAGGTAGGTGCACTTGCCCCAACAGCATCGCCAACCTGAACCATCAATGTATTTTTCTTCGCTTCATAATTTTTCAAATAGGCTGCTAAGTATTCAGCCCCGCCAACTTGCTTTCCACCTACCGTCCGGTATACATCAAGCTGACCGTGGAAGTCATTCACTCCCAATAGCTGAACCGGAATATACCTTTCTTTATAATTGGAATGCTCAGGTGGAGCAGCCGAAACCGCTGTACCCAAAATTGAAAAAGACAAAACAAGAGCTGGAATTACTTTTTTCTTCTTCTTTACCATTCTATCAATCTCCTTATTCGCTATTAATATAACAATATCTTTCTAGTGTTAAAGGATTGTCTTCGCACAGTGAATTTTTTGTAAAAAAGAAGCACAGTGTTCATTTGCTACGCGAAGCAGAGGGACGGTTCTATTGCTTCGCAATTAAGCAGAAAGTGGAAGCAGAGGGACGGTTCTATTGCTTCGCAACTAAAAAGAAATGAGGACCGAGGGGACCCGCCCCCATGGTTCGTCGAGTAACATAGAATGCTACGTTTGGTGTAGAATGTAGTAATTGTAATTTTATAAGGGGAGGTAATTCGATTATGGAAATCTATCAAGCTACGTTAGAGGATGTAGAGGGAGTTTCGTATTTATTTGATTTATATCGAGTCTTTTATCAACAGTCATCCGATGTAGAAGGTGCGAAGACTTACATAAAAAATCGTCTAGAAAGCAAGGAATCGGTTATATTTATTGTGAAAAGTAAAGAAGAGTATGTAGGATTTACACAGCTTTATCCTACCTTTTCATCCATTTCTATGAAAAGAGCATGGATACTAAATGATTTGTATGTTAAGGGGAATGCCAGAAAACAAGGAATAGGAGAAATGCTTTTACATAAAGCGAAGGAGTACGCGATAGAAACGGGTGCGAAAAGTATTGCTTTAAGTACTGCACCAGACAATTATTCTGCACAAAGATTATATGAGAAAAGCGGGTATGTACAAGATTTGCAATTTTTACATTATGAATTAAGTTTGTTTTGATAACTTTTTCAAGAATGGAAAATAGGGCGGATCTGAGGTTCGTAGTAGAGAAACGTCAGATCCGCCTCTATGTTTTATGATGCTTCAGCGATTTCAGGGTTTTGGTACACTTTTTCTTCGAAGTCACCTGTTATTTTGCTTGTTAAGATACCTGTTGTCATACTGCCGCTTACATTTAGGGCTGTACGTCCCATGTCAATTAGCGGCTCAACTGAGATTAACAGACCAACGATTTCGACGGGCAGACCCATAATGGAAAGCACGATTAAGGATGCAAATGTTGCGCCGCCGCCGACACCGGCAACACCGAATGAACTAATCATCACGACGACAATCAGAGTAAGAATAAAAGAAATACTAGTCGGATCAATCCCTGCTGCTGGTGCTGCCATGATTGCAAGCATCGCTGGGTAAATACCGGCACAACCGTTTTGACCAATTGAAAGACCGAAAGGACCCGCGAAGTTAGCAACCCCTTCGGATACACCAAAATCGTTGACTTGGGTTTTAATATTTAATGGCAATGTTCCCGCACTTGAACGTGAGGTAAAAGCAAACGTCAAGGTTGGTAATCCTTTTTTGATATAAAGAGATGGGTTTAATTTTGCCAGCATAAGTAAGAGTAAATGAACGACGAACATGAGGATTAACGCTACATAAGAAGCAATAACAAACTTGCCTAAGCTGACAATCGCTTCATAGTTGCTCGTTGCTGCTACTTTTGTGATTAACGCCATAATTCCGTACGGGGTGAGGCGCAGAACGAGAGTCACAACCCTCATAATAATCGCATATAGTGACTCTACGATCTTTGCAAAAAGCTCTGCTTCTGCCGGCTGCTTTCGCTTAATTCCAATGAAGGCCACACCGATGAATGCTGCGAATATGACCACAGCAATCGTCGAAGTTGGACGAGCGCCGGTTAAATCAGCAAAAGGATTGCTTGGAATCATCTCAAGGATTTGTTGCGGGATTGTCATATTTGCAGCAGTATCCACTTTTTCCACAAGCTCAGCATTTCGAGCTGCTTCAGCTTCCCCGTTTGTTAACTTAAAGCCATCCAAACCGAATCCAAGTGTTGAACCAATTCCAATGGCTGCGGAAATCCCAGTTGTTGCTAGTAAAATTCCAATCACAAGGAAACTGATTTTCCCAAGATTTTTCGTGATTTTTAATTTCGTAAAAGCTCCTACAATTGAAATGAAGACTAGTGGCATGACCACCATTTGCAAAAGCTTTACATAGCCGCTGCCGACAATGCTCAACCAATTGATTGTCTCCGTCGTAACAACCGAATCCATTCCATAGAGTAGATGAATGATATAACCTAAAACAATCCCTAATCCCAAACCTGCGAATACACGCTTAGAAAAAGAAACATGTTTTTTTTGCATTATAAATAAAGCAGCAGTCAATAGTAAAAATACTGCGATATTAATAATAATAAGAGCTGAATCCATTATTTTACCCTCCGTAAATAATATAATGTATAGTAAGTACGTATTAAAGGCTACTGTAATAATTCCGATGTGTCAAATAAGAATTGAAGAAAATTAATATTTAAATATAATAAAATGATCAGAAGCACCCAGACCCAAGCTTAGTGCCATAGGGACAGGACCTCGTCCCAGGTTTGAAATTGGATAAATGGAGAGGCTGTAGCATGGGGCAAGTTCGTTGACCAGCAGATAAATATTAATCCACGGAAACAGAGTCCGTTCATATATAATTAATTAATAGGAATTTTTTTAGTGGTTGAAAAACTGTCAATTAAGTGGTGAAGGTCATTGAATGAAACGAAGAAGCTACAAGAGGTAGATTTATATAAGCCAATTCAGAAATACTTTGTTCGTGAAGAGTTTGAGGTATACGGTGAAGTGAACGACTGTGACATAGCGGCGGTCAAGGATGATGTGTTGGTGATTGTTGAGTTGAAGTTAACATTGAGTGTTGATTTGCTAATTCAGGCAGCTAATCGGCAGCGGTTAACCGATCAGGTATACATTGCTATTCCAAGACCAAAGGGCCGATTGAATTCTAAGCAATGGCGGGATAAATGCCATTTAGTTAAAAGATTAGAGCTCGGGTTAATTTTGGTTGCTTTTCATGGGAAGCGGGCAACAGCAGAAGTTCTTTTTCATCCAACGCCATTTAACCGCCGGCAGAGCAAGTCACAAAACAAGCGGAAGCGCGAGGCTTTACTGAAAGAAATAGAAGGGCGAAGTGCTGATTATAATATCGGCGGCAGCAACCGAACCAAAATTATGACGGCCTATAAAGAAAATTGCATTCAGATTGCCTGCTACCTTGAACAATTTGGCCCCTTATCACCAAAGGCTCTGAGGGAAAAAGGAACAGGAGAGAAAACCTCCTCCATCCTAACGAAAAACTACTATGGTTGGTTCGAAAAAATAAAACGAGGAGTCTATACAATCAGTGAAAAGGGAAAAGAAGAAATAAAAGAGTATCCCGAGATTTCAGATTACTATTTAAAGCTGGTTGAGGGGTCCATGGGGACGGGTCCCTTGGATCAGTTATAGAATTAGAGAAATGATATCTGATCATTTGTACACCTAATAACTAAAAGGGAAAGTTCTGCAGAGAGGTCAATAATTCTCAAGGAGCTTTCTTTTATTTTTTTACCTTTTGAGCCGAGGAACCCGTCCCCGTGGCTCGCTCCATTTTTTACCACCTGAGCCGAAGAGACCGTCCCCCCTGGTTCAAATCCAAACAATCAAAATAATTAGTATTGCAAGAAAATATATTTTTCGACATAATAGTTAGAATAGCACTATAAATGGGGAGTAATTAGGGACGCGTTAGAATGGAGTTTTATACCTATGAATAATAAAACAAGTTCAATCAGAGGGATTATTAGCTTTTCGTTTAACGGTTTAATGGTTAGTACTCTCTTACTTATCGGCTATATCATCTTTTCTAGCTGGCATGCTTCTTCAGAGAGCATGATTTTAAAAATGGAGAATGCCTCCAATAAAGATATTCTTAAAGAAATAGAGGAAATGATTAATCTTCCCTATAGTATGAATGTCATTAATCACAATATCCTCGAAAACGGGATTGTGGACATCAATGATAAGGCTGAACGTGATGCCTTTTTTGCCAGTATCATAGATTCCAGCGATGAGACTATCTATAGCATCAGCTATGGGCTGGAAAACGGGGAATATTACGGAGCCCGCAGAAATGGGAACAATGAAATCGAAATCTATAGAAGAACTGCTGAAACAAATGGACATTCTATGTATTATTCAGTAACCGATGAGATGATGGAAGGACAGTTTGTGGAGGACTTTGGCGAGTTTGATCCCCGTACAAGACCGTGGTATAGCTTAACGAAAGAAGCCAATAAACCGCTTTTCTCTCCGTTATACAAGCATTTTATAAAAGATGACTTAGTCCTGACGTCTGCTTATCCCATCTATCAAAAAGATGGCAGCTTGCAGGGGGTATTGGGTACAAGGATTACGCTTTCAAGCCTAAGCGACTATTTGAAGGAAATTGTATCCGACCGGGTGGCGCAGGCCTATGTCATTGAACGAAGCACGGGTGAATTGGTAGCAAATTCACAGGATATTCCATCGATTCAAACCCTTTCCGATGGCACCTATAAAAGAATATCGATCGACACGATCGAAAACAAAGCCATTCTGGAAGCCTATGGAAATTATAAAAAAACAGCAGAAAACAAAGTCGTCAAAAAAACAGATGACGGCAATCTTCATATTAAACTAACAGAATATAAAAAGGACGGAATCGATTGGCTCATTATTACAGCCCTTCCCGATAGCCAGATTACTGCTCAAATTGACAAAAACATTCAAATGGCGATTCTGTTTTCAGTGATGGCCCTGCTACTATCGATGGTTATTTATAAAAAAATGACTGATGTTATTTTAAAGCCAATTAATAATTTAATCCGTTCAGCTGAAATGTTTTCCAAAGGGGAACTATTGCAGAGGGCCGTAGTCTATAAGAATGATGAGATTGGAAAGCTGGCACATGTATTTAATAACATGGCCGACCAATTATATAAACATATCCACCATTTGGAAGAAAAGGTAACCGCTAGAACGACGGAAATTGAAAAAACAAATCAGGAGCTGAAATTGGCAAAAGTAGAAGCAGACAAGGCTAATGAAGCAAAAAGTGATTTTCTAGCCAATATGAGTCACGAAATTCGTACACCGCTAAATGCGATCATTGGTTTGAGTGAGCTTCTTTCCAATACCATCAAGGATGAAAAACAGCAAAACTATATTCATACCATTTACAGCTCTGGGAAAAGTCTGCTGCTGATTATTAACGATATTCTTGACCTTTCTAAGATTGAAGCTGGAAAAATGGAGCTGCACAGAAAACCCATCAAACTTCCTGCTATTGTAAAAGAAATTCAAACGATTTTCACGCAAGAGTTTCATAGGAAGGAGCTTCCTTTTTACGTAGAACTAGCACCGGACATTCCGGAAACCATTCTGCTTGATGAAGTGCGATTCCGGCAAATTCTAGTCAATATCGTGGGGAATGCTGTGAAGTTTACGGAAAAAGGCTATGTAAAGTTATCCATAAAAGCAATACCTTCGAACATGGATGACAGAGGTCTAATCGATCTTCACCTATCCATTGAAGACACAGGGATTGGCATTCCTGAAAAGGAAAAGGAGCATATATTTGAAGCTTTTACCCAGTTATCAGGCCAAAGTATAAAAAAATACGGCGGCACCGGTCTAGGGCTTTCTATTACAAAGAAACTAGTAGAGATGATGAATGGGAAACTATCGTTAGAAAGTGAAGCTGGTAAAGGCAGCCTGTTTCATATTGACATTCCAAATGTCCAGATTGTAGACGATCAATCGATGCCAGAGGAGGAGGACAGCACTTTTGCTCTCTCACCACCTATACAAGAGGAAGATAGTGATTCTACGGACGTCCATAATATTGATGCAACCCGGATGACCGCCACCATAGCCTCTGACAAACTGGCCGATATAAGACATCAGTTGAATCCTTTATTAAAAAAATTAGAAACGTCCATCATCATTGGTTCTGTTAAACAGTTGGCCCATCTATTAATCTCGTTAGGACAAGAGCATCAATTAAAGCAGCTGACAGTTGAAGGAAAAGAATTAATGAGACATGCAGAATGCTACGATATTGTTCATATTAAGTCAAAGTTAAAAAAGATTGAAATATTACTATCAGAGGATCATTCATATGGAAAATAAGATCAATAATCTAGTATTAATCGTCGATGACAACCCCAATAATATTAAAGTACTTGCTACCATTATGGCAGAATGCGGATATGAGCTCGGCATTGCACAGCATGCACAGGAGGTATATCAATTCCTTGAAGAGAATACCCCAGAGCTTATTTTGTTAGATGTTGAAATGCCTGATATAGATGGATATGAGGTATGTGGTACGCTGAAGGCGGATTCCCGATATAAGAACATTCCGATCATTTTTTTAACAGTAAAAAGTGAAACTGAGGATATTGTAAAAGGGTTTGATTTAGGAGCCGTTGACTATATAACGAAGCCTTTTAACAGAAAAGAGCTGATTGCTCGAGTAAGGACCCATATTTCTCTTAAACGTTCCAAGGATGAGCTAGCTCGGAAGAATCTTGAGCTTGAAATGGTTTTACAGGCTAGAAAAAAGCTAGAGGAAGAAAAGGATTTATTAACGAAAAAGCTGCAGCAGCATCATGATTTTCTGGAAAAAACTGTTGCAGAACGAACAAAGGAACTGGCAGACGCAAATAAGAGAATCAACAAAATTGTCGACAGTGTTACGGATGGATTCGCTGCGTTGGACAGAAATTGGAACTACATTTATGCCAATAACCATCACTTTTTTCCTAACAATCAAACCGCAAAGGATGTAATAGGTAAAAGTGTGTGGGAGGTCTTTCCGACTGCGGTTGATACGATGCTGTATCAGGAATTTCATCGGGCTATGGATGAAAGAATTCCCATCCAATTCGAATCACCTTCCACCCATGATGATTCCTATTTTGAATTAAATATCTACCCGTTTGAAGATGGAATCTGCTGTTATTTTAAGGATATCACGCAAAGGAAGAAATATGAGCAAGAAATGAAACGCTTATCAGGGCTTAATCTAATCGGACAAATGGCGGCCGGAATCAGTCATGAAATTCGAAATCCGATGACAACCGTTCGTGGATTTTTACAGCTATTAAGTAAAAAGGATGAGTGCTTACCGTTTCATGAATATTTTTCGCTTATGATTGATGAAATTGACCGGGCTAATTCTATTATTACTGAATTCCTTTCAATGGGTAATACGAGATCCACAGATATGCAGGAGCAAGATTTAAATTCCATCATCCATGATATTAATCCTCTGCTTCTTGCAGATGCATCAAACCAAAATAAAGAAGTAAAGCTAGAAACAACGGAAATTCCCCATTTACAATTGAATCGGAATGAAATTCGCCAGTTAATTCTGAACCTCTACCGTAATGGGTTAGAAGCCATGGAGCAAGGGAAAACACTGACAATCAAGACTTACAAGGAAGAGGATTACATTGTCCTTGCAATCGAGGATCAAGGAAAAGGAATCGAGCCTGAAGTGCTGGAAAAACTAGGCACCCCATTCTTCACAACAAAGGATAACGGCACGGGACTAGGACTAGGCATAAGCTATGCCATCGCCGCCCGCCACCATGCCACCATTGATATCCAAACAGGAAAAGAAGGAACCACCTTTTTCGTCAAATTCGCCCAGACCACGGGGACGAGTTCCGTGGTTCAGAAATGATTGCTAGATCCGAGGGCAACTAATACCTGGACACAAAATATTTCTCAATTTGCTAAATTACAATTTCTAAGCTAGAAATGATATGAAAAGCTAATAAGGAAAGTTCTGTAGAGATTCTATTTTCTCACAGAGCTTTCCTTTACTTTTTCCTGTTGAACCGAGGGACCCATCCCCGTGGTTCTAAACCTGACGTAAATTGCTCAGTATTTCACAAGTTATCTTAAAAAATTACTTAACAATTTGTAGTCTACTATAAAAAAGAAATGTCATCCAGATTCCTACAATTAGAATGGTTTCCATAGTATTCAACCTCTTCTATCATGATTTTTTAAATTAGATGGTTAATTGATTACATTGTTATTATAATCCAATTAGTATAGATTATGTTTTGATTGTTCAACAATTCACATATAGTTCAAAAAGATTTGAACAATTATTGAAGCATTTAATCATCCCTTTCTCTATCAATTATGGTAATTTGTTCTTAGAGGAAAGTGAGGATTAATCTTATATGGATAGGGGTTGGCAGGATGAACTTTGTTGTGAATAAGGACTGGCTTGCTGAACAATTACAGAACGATCAGGTAGTCATTATCGATTGTCGGTTTGAATTAGGAAACCCGGATAAAGGTGAAGAGCTTTATCGAGAGGACCACATCCCGGGTGCTTACTATTTTCATTTAGAAAAACATTTATCTTCACCTGTTACAAAGCACGGGGGGAGACATCCACTCCCGGATATGGATCAATTCAAACTCGAGCTTGAAAAAGCGGGAATCGATCATACAAAAACGGTTGTCGCCTATGATGGTGGTGAGGGTCAGTTTGCCTCCCGTTTTTGGTGGCTGCTTACCTATATGGGCCATGAAAAGGTATATGTGCTAAATGAGGGATTTAAAGGCTGGGTTCAAGCTGGTTATCCAACGACAAAGGAAGTACCGACATATCAAACAGCTGAGTTTGAAGTAAACATTCAAAAAGAGATGTTGGCTTCTTATGATGAGGTAAAAGCAGCTGTCGAGGATAAGAAAAACGCTCTACTTTTAATTGATTCAAGAGATGAAGCCCGCTACGTAGGGGAAATTGAGCCTATCGATCGAATACCCGGCCATATCCCAGGCGCCATTAATAAATTTTGGGGAGAAGGCTTGGAGCAAGGTTCATTTAAAAATGAAGAAGAACAGAAGAAAAGATTTGCAGAGCTGGGCCAGGAGGGCCCGATTATCGTTTATTGCGGATCTGGCGTAACCGCGACTCCTAATGTCATTGCATTAAAAATGGCCGGTTTCAAACAGGTAAAGCTTTATGCAGGAAGCTATAGTGATTGGGTTTCATATGAAGAAAATCCAGTGGAAAAAGGGAAAAAAGGATAATATTGCGGATAAGGGGACAAATAGCTCAACTCAGTTCGATTGAGCAAAAACTGAGTGTGCCTGCCCCTGTATCTCAATTTAAAGAAACCGAGGGGCTCCCTCGGTTTTTATGATAACAGGAGAATTTCTAAACAAGGTCTGCCTTTTTTTAGAAAAAAAGGATAATTAGAGCGGCCTTGGAAAAAATAACTTTCAATGAATATGTTGTAAAAGGTGGATAATTTATGACCTACCAAGAAGGGCTGAACTTAATAGATGAAGCAACACAAAAAATTACTGAAGCAAAACAATCGATTGTTGACGCAATTATGAATGCTTTTTTATTCACTTGGCAATGGTGGATAGCATTAGCTATGATTGTTTTACCTTGGACGATTTGGTTCATATTGCGTGACAGAGAAAGTTCAGCTAGGATATTTCCCCTGGATTATTGCTAATGGTATTATCAGAAATCCTAGATACGATTGGTGTTAGCTATGGAATGTGGGCATACCCTGTAAAGGTAGTTCCTGTAGCTTCCATAAACTTTTCATTTAGACTTTCTGTTTTACCTGTATTTTTCATGCTGTTGTTGCAATATAAGCCCCGCTTAAATCCATTTATTAAAGCCATTATTTACGGTGTATTGGGTGCCTATTTGGGAATGCCAATCTTGTCTAAGATCGATTTATATAAGAAAATTGATTGGGCTTATACTTATTCTTTTTTCATTTTGACCGCATTCTATTTGATGGGATATTGGTTTAGTAATTTAAATACCTATAAAAAAATTGCTAATGGAAATAGTTAGTACGCGTGGGACAAGGGACAGGCGCCTCGGCACAGTACACAGGCTTGTGATTTATTAAGATTAAACAATTTGTCCAGCTACCCCCATAATCTATTTAAATGGTCCGTATTCTATTAAGATGATAATAGATTAGACACGAGGGGAAAAATATGAAAAAACTAAGCAAGGGAGCTTTTGCCATGGTTATAGCAGGGGCTGTTACGTTTTCTGTCACGAACGCCTTGTTATTCCAAGAATCTTCTAAACCAGTCGTAAAGGAAAAAAATGTCGCGCTATCTGAAGCACCCAAAAAATCAGATGGTATCAACCAGGAAGAAAAAACAACAAAAGATCAAACTGCCATGCCTTCACTTGATAATGATGCTTTACAAGCACCTGATAATAATAGAAATATGAATGAAACGACGATAGCGGCTAATGACCATAATGCAGAAAAGGTTACCAAGGTAGCTACAACTAACTCTACTTATACGAATGTGGACTCAACTATACCACCTTCTGGAACTAGTTCAAAAGGAGCGACGTCAACGACTCCATCTACGCCGACAGGAAATAATACACCAGGTGAACAAGCGCCAACGCCGACAGGAACGAATACACCAAGTGAACAAGCATCAACGCCGACAGGAAATAATACACCAAGCGAACAAGCGACAACAACCACACCTACGGCGACAGAAACAAATACACCAAGCGAACAAGCACCAGGCACAGCAGTTAAACCTGCTGCACCAGGATCTAATTCAACGAAAGCAGCCAATTATGGACAACAAGTTTCTCAAGCTGTAAAAGAAGAAAATCAGGCTAATAAAGCGAATAACGGAAAGAATATGTAGCTCTTCAAAAAGGATCACCATAAGAAGGTGGTCCTTTTTCTGCCATAAATTATGATAAAAAGGCCTTCCCAGATGGAAAGGCCTTTAGCCGATATTCCTTATATTTTTTCCTTAACCTCCACAAGAGGTGTTTCTTGTGTGACATTCCCTTTTCTTTTTAGCTTATTCCAACCAACCGTTACTCCCTTTATCGCTGAAAAGATAGATTTTATAACGACATAGGCCATAAGCTGCTTATATATAATTCGTTGTAAAAACAAGGAGGCTAATGGTTTAGGACTTTCTTTCTCCAATCGAAAGGCATATAGCGAAGTAAAGAAATCCAACAAGTAAAACAGGACAAATCCAATAGCTGCTTTACCAGGATGCTCGCCAAAAAGAGCTATAATAAACAATACATCTGCAATCGGTGATATGGTTTGATAAAGATATTGGAACAGCCACATGTTAGGCAGACCGATATACCCTAATGAGTGATGGTTTTTATTAAATAATGCCCCACGATGTTTCCATAAGCATTGTAACGTACCATAAACCCATCGGTAACGCTGCTTTACAAGGCTTTTTAGATCTTCCGGTACTTCTGTATAGGCATATGCTCTTTCTTCAAATTCAATTTTTTTCCCCAGACGTAAAAGAGTGAGCGTGATATCAGTATCCTCTGCCAGTGTATCTTCTTGATAGAAACCGGCCTTTTCTACCTCTGATTTTCTCCAGGCACCAATCGCTCCCGGAACAACCGTAATGCAATTCAGGACGGCAAAGGCTCTTCTTTCTAAATTAAAGCCTGTTACATATTCAATATGCTGCCATTTTGTAAGGAGATTCCCCTTATTGCCTACCTTTACATTACCTGAAACAGCGGCAACATGGTCATTTTTAAAATGGTTTACAAGCAGAGAGATGGCATTTTCGGCTATTAGTGTGTCCGCATCAAGAGCTACTACGATTTCTCCTTTTGCTGCTTTAAAACCAAGGTTAACAGCCGAAGATTTTCCCCCATTCGATTTTTTAATTAATCTCACTTGCGGATGATTGGCATAAGCTTTTTGAACAACAGCAGCCGTTTCATCCTTTGAACCATCGTCGATTACCAGTATCTCAAAGCTTGAGTAATCGCTGGATAAAATAGAATCAACCGTTTTACAAATAACTTTCTCCTCGTTATAGGCAGCAATCACGACACTTACAAAAGGTGTAAAGGAAGGATCGATCTCGGTTTCTTTATCCCTTTTTATCTGTATTCTAGAAAGAAAAACGAAGATAGCCAGGCGCAAGATTCCTAAAAGGATAGCAGAGTAGAACAAGATACTTATACCTGAACTCCAGCCTTGTAGGATCTTAAAAACTGCCTTGTCATAGATTAGATAAGGGCTATCCTGCTTTGATACTGGGGGCATCATTTGACTTTTACTTTTTCCGATTAGTTCACCGGTAGTGGTAAACGTGTATCCGCGCTTTTTCAGCTCTTTAATAATCATTGGCAAGGCCTCTACCGTGTTAGAACGATCGCCGCCAGCATCATGCAGTAAAATAACATTTCCTTCTGGAAGTTGATCTAATACACGCTTGACAATTCCTGCGCTAGAAATTCCTTGCCAATCGTCAGAGTCAATCATTTCACCAACCATGGTATAACCCATATCCTGTGCCCGCATGATAGGCAGCAGCTGATTCTTTGTACTTGGCTCTGCACCGGCCTCAAAAGGCGGGCGAAATAAGCTCATGGAATGACCTGTAATCGCTTGAAATAACCGTTGATTTAGGTTAAGCTCCATCTTCGTTTGAAAAGATGTGAGGGATGCCGCATTTGAATGGGTAAAGGTATGGCTGCCAATTTCATGGCCATCCTTATACATCCTTTTCACCAGTTCGGGATGCATCATTGCATTTTTACCAACGATAAAAAAGGTCCCTTTTATATTATTCTTGTCCAAAATGTCCAATACTTGTGTTGTATAGGTTGGATCCGGACCGTCATCAAAGGTAAGAACAACTTCCCTTTTCTCAGATTTACCATACCTAGCCACATGAACGGGCTTTGGTAATTTCGTATAGGCTTCATCTTGAATCAATCCATGTGAATCCAATTGAATTGTTCTTTTCCCTTTTTCTGATTGAGAAAGTATTTTTACGACCTCTCCAGCCCCTGTATGGTGAACAGGATTAGAACTGACCAAGGTTTTAAGGGCATTGGATGGATTGTCCATTTCCTTAGGTTTATTCATGTAATTCCAAATAGAAGGATCTTCAGAACCGAGGCGCCAAACCGCTATTCCTTTCGAGCCGCTGGCTATCGACAGCTTCATTTGATTATAAAACGTAGCAGCATCTAAAAACCAAACAGTATGATTTTTTCCGTTCTTTTTATAACGTACATAAGGATTTCCTGTTTGTTTGTTCCAATGGATTTGAAGGTTCGTTCCAACTCCGAGATTCATGATATCCCCGAACGTCATCGCATTTGCGGGCTGTTGAGAGTTTTCTTCCCAGTCATAGCCGTAGTTTCCTAAACTCACAATCAATTTTTCGGAAGGAATATCGAGCTTGTATAAGGTCTCTTGGAACCATTCAAATGAAGCGATAGGTCCAGGTGTACTCATGGAGTGGTGCTGGTCATACAGCATGACGAAAAGCCGGTCAACGCTGGCTCCTATAGAAACATAGTCAATACTATCATTCATCGGCGGGACAGCCGCTGTCACCATGAGATCATGCTGGTGAAAGGCTTCAGATACTTTTTTTATAAAACGGGAAAAATGATCTTTGTCCTGTTGAGCAATATTTTCAAAGTCTATATTAATCCCGTCAAAATCATTTGTTCTCACATAAGCCAATACATTTTTAATAAAAAGGTCTTCAGCGCCGGGAGTAGTAAATAACTGGTGTAGGAGATCGCCATCCCATTTATTATTAGTAAAATTACTAACTAATGGCAGGATCTTTACATCATTCGCCTTGGCTTCTGTAACAATCGAGTTGTCCGTACTCGTCTTTAGGGTAAGGTCCGGAGTAAGCTGAGCCCACTCCGGTACGATTGCTGTAAGAGAATCGATATTCTTTTTAAAAGAAGTTTTGCTTTTGTCGTCCCAATTGACATAAAAGCCATACACTTCCTGTTTGCTAGTCATTTGTTCTCTGTTTAATAGCTCCATCGTTTCTTCCATAAGTGGGGAAGGGGCCGTTTGTTGAATCTGAGAGGCGAGCTCTTCTTCACTGAAACTTGTCTGAATCGGCTCGATTGCCGCGCTATTCTGCAATTGAAGCTCAGGAAATTGTGGGTTAGTATAAAGGCTTTCGATGAAAAAAGACGATACTAAAACAATGAAAGCAGTAAAGCCTACACTTATTCGTATAATAATAGACCAGCGTCTTTTGCCAGGATCAAGAAAAACATGTTCTTGATTTTGTTCCCCTTTTTTCAACCCTAAATTGTAAAACCAGAGGAAGAAAAAATAGCACACAAGACCGATTAAGCCTCCTAGGACTCCTGCTGCAACAGATTGTGAAACTTGTGGATCCGTTATTAAGTCAGAAAATGGTCCTAAATGGTTCCAAAAGGGTAAATCGAGAACAGGTAAATCACGAATAGTAGGAATAAAAGTCGTAATAAACGCTCCAAGGAATAAGGCAATTATATTAAGACGCAACAATAGTGAAAAAGCAATTAATAATGGAATTTGTAAATTATCTAAAGGCATAAATGCCAGGAAAAAGCCGAGTGTACTTGCAATAGATCCTGCATGTCCGGTAACAGGGGCAAATAATGATCGGATAACCCACCTGAAAAATCTATTCATTAAACTCCTCCTCATTGGTGTAGTATCGAAAAAACTATCATTCTGTTTAATAGATTGATTTTATACAAGTAAGATCTTTAAACAATGGATTGGGACATTAAACGAAGTGATTTTGAATGATGCTTATATCCAGCGGAAGACTTTTCGACAAAAAATGACTATACATTATAAAGTTTAGGTGTTTAATTTATTTTTATGGGGGTCGTTGAAAAAGTTTTTTTATTTTAGTTTGTTTTTGCTCAAGTAAGAGGACATTTTATTGATAGTAAATTGTTATTTTCCCAATTTAAACCGGGAACCCGTCCCCCTGGTCCACTGAAAAAAGTCTACATGAATGTAGGCTTTTTTACATATTATCTATTTTGGGGGTGGGAAAATGCCGAGAATTAGTTATCGAAGTTCGGATGTGGATTTAATGGCAAGGATGATGAGAGCGGAGGCAGAGGGTGAAGGGTTACAGGGGATGTTGATGGTTGGAAATGTCATTGTGAATCGTGTGAAAGCGGACTGTTTAGACTTTAAAAATGTTAGAACAGTCTCACAGGTCATTTTCCATGTACAAGGAGGAAATTATTCCTTTGAAGCTGTTCAAAAAGGGAATGTATTTTATCAGAGAGCGAGGACTGCTGAGAAAAGATTAGCCAAACAGAATTTAGATTATTGGAGAGAGCACCCGTCAAAATATTCCCTATGGTATTTTAATCCGTATGGTCCATGTCCTCCAACGTGGTACGGTCAACCACACTCCGGTCAATTTAAACAGCATTGCTATTATGAACCAAAAGCTAACACCTGTGAAAGTGTTTATATCGGCAGTTAAGCTTACTCACTTGAGTAAGCTTTTTACATTGGGACAAACGGGAACACGTCAACCGTATTATGGTATCGGCGTTCTTGAGGCTTAAGATCTAAACAGCTTTGTCTGAAGAATATCGATTGCACGTTCAATATCCTCTAAATCGTCCATTGACGAATGTTCTATCCGCTGTAAAAAGCGGGACTCTATAATAGCGAAGGATTCCTTCATTAGGGCCTCGCCCTCTGGAGTAAGCCGAATATACTGCTTTCGTCGGTCCGTTCCATCATGAAACTTTTCAATAAGACGCTTCTCCTTTAACTTGCTAAGCTCTCGGCTTGTGTTCGGCATAGACATATTCTGGCATTCGTTAATTTCACTTGGTGTTACAGGCTGATTCACTGCGACATGCTCAAGAATTTTATATTGAACCTGTGATACAGAATCAGGCTTCGCATTTATGGTTAACTCATTTGCTACACGATGAACAGAAGATGTAAATGACACAAGTTTATAAAATAGAGCATTTTTATCCAAATTACTCACCTCTTCTAGTCAAAATAACAAATTTGTTATCAAATTACAATTATCAATTGATAACTAAAGTGAATGGTGCTACTATTTAGTTATCAAATGATAATTAAGAGGTGGACGATGAATCTGCTAATTGTTTTTACTTATCCGAATCATAACAGTTTATCCTATGACTTTTTACAAAAGGTGGTAAAAGGCAGCGGAGAGAATCCTATCATAAAGGAAATACAGGTGCTGGATTTGTATGAAGAGGGGTTTAATCCGCTTTTGGTATTTAATGAGGAAAAACGTAGACGCGATATGCATAAGGACCCTGATCTAGAAAAATATAGAAAACAATTGATGTGGGCGGACAAGATTGTCTTTATTTATCCCATTTGGTGGGGGCGGCCACCTGCTATGCTTTTGGGATATATCGATCAATTATTTGCCTCTAATTTTGCCTATAAAGATAAGAAGGGGCTCTTTCCAGATGGGCTTCTGAAAGGGAAATCCGTTGTATGTGTATCGACCATGAAGGGGCCAACACACTATCCGCTTATCTGGCTGCATAATGCACATAAAATTCTCATGAAAAGGGCCTTATTTAATTTTGTCGGAATCAAGAAAGTGAAGTTCTTTGAATTTGGTAATATGGAAAGCCCAAAGGGAAACCAGCTGAAAAAGCTGGAAAAGATTTATCGGTACTTTAAAACAATGGGACAGTAAACAGCAGCGACATTAAATTTGAGAAATTTTGTTCAACAACCCACCCGTTGAACCACAGGGATAAGAAGCCTCTTCTAACTAAGTCAGATCGAGCCAAGGGACCCGTCCCCGTGGACTTTCGTGGACTTTTTTAAAAATTTTTATTTCAATAGTGAATTTTATCGCTTTTCATTAAAGGGTAATGATTTATGATGAGAGTATCGATAGCGTGAAATAGAAACGTTTTAGGGTGGGGTTTATTTGTCTACTATAACTTTTTTGGAGAAGCAAAAGAAGAAATTAGAAAATCAGCTTCGTGTACTCTGGTCGCAGATCAATTATTGCGAGGATATTGAAACATCCTCCTTGGCCTTAAGCGACTATCTATTCAACATGAAAAAGATCTATATGGATTATACAAGGAATGAAAATTATATCACCTTGATGGCGGAAAGAACGAAGCAAAAAATAGACCTGCAATTGAGCCTATTTCTGGATGGTCTAGATAAAATGATTCAGCTTAGAGAGAACTATAGTGAAATCAATGTGAAAATCATGGAATTAAATAAAGATAATATTGAAGTCGATAAACATTTGCGCCAAACCTTTGCCTTATTACAGAGTGTATCCTCGCAAACCAAGGTCTTGGCGATTAACGCCAACATTGAGGCCCATCGTTTAGGGGCACAGGGCGCCGTTTTTAAAATTATCGCATCGGAAGTAAGGAAATTATCTGATATCACGAACGAATCTTCCTCTAATATTACAGATACAACGAGTAAGCTAACCAGCCAAACCTCAGAAATGACCCAGATATTGAATGAGAATAGTAACACCCTAATCAATGTTGTAGAGGAATTGGAGCAAGGAAAAGATAGCTTTGTTTCTATGTATCAGGATAGTGAAAATATCGTTAATGAGTCGATGGTTCTTGATGATAAGCTGCTAGCAATATATGAGCTTATTGAAAAAGTGAATGTTATGGTTGAGTATAACCGAGCCAGCTATACGAATGTGAAAAAAATCCTAAGAGAACAGGTTGATTTAACAAAGGAAATGCTCCATGATTTCAACCAAGAGCTAGGCGTACCAACGAACGGATTTAGTCTGATTGATTCTACTGATTTATATAAAAGCTTTTATAAAAGCTTTAAGGAAGAAAAAGTGGAACAATGCATTTCGCTTATTCAGCATGCGCTTGAAAAAGGGGAGGAAGCTTCCTTTATCACGACACATATTTTAGAGCGTACAGTTGAAACGGTTGGAAAAGAACAAATTGACAGGCTTGTCCCATTAAGTGAAATTTATGTGAATGGAAGAATTATTGAGGCTTGTATGGATATTTTACTTCCACTTTTAGAAAAAGACCACAAGAAGGAAAACTTAGGGAAAGTCATTATCGGAAATGCGTACGGAGACTACCATGCATTAGGCAGACAAATCATTTCGACCTTTTTACGAATGGCTGGGTTTGATGTAACTGATTTAGGTTTATCCGTTTCGAATGAGGCCTTTGTTGAAGCGGTAAAAGAGCAAAGGTCTAACCTCATCTGTGTTTCGGCCTTGATTCTCCATACAGCAGAAGAGGTCGTCCAATTAAGAGATTTATTGGATAAAAATGGACTACAGCATGTTAAAATCCTTGTCGGTGGAGCACCGTTTAATTTTGAACCGCGTCTGGTTCAAAAGGTAAAGGCGGATGCAATGGCTGCAAATGGAATTGAAGCGATTAAAGTGGCGAAGGAATTGCTAGGTTTAATGCATAGAAAGGTAGAGTACAAATGAATTCAAAAGAACGTTTAGTCGGAGCCGTTACATTTCAACCAGTCGACAGAGTACCTGTCATACCCGTAGCACTGTCCCAAGGATCGAAATTATTAAACATGGACCTGCCAACCTATCAAAAAAACGGGGTACATATTGCAAACGGACAATTAAAATTACTAGAGCAATTGGAGCATGATGCGGTATTTGGAGTCCCGCATGTGGTAGAGGATTTAGTCCCATGGGGCTCTCCTTTAACCTATTATAAAAATGGCTCACCGACCCTTTCGAAAACAGTAATACGCAAATTTGAAGATATTGTAGATTTAAAGGTTCCCGATCCTTCCGATTCCCTTGAGACAAAGGAATCATTAAAGGCGATCAACATTCTAGCTAAAGAGGTAGGGCATCATACGGCCGTAATCGGCGCACTGATAGCCCCTTTCAGTTTGCCAAGTATGCTGATGGGAACTGGTCCTTTTATGAGATTATTGTTGGAAGAGGATAAATCCGGTGATAAATATTTAAAGATGTTATTAGACAAATGCAGACGATATGTCGTTTCCTGGGCAAAGCAAATGGTTGAACAGGGGGCTGATATTATTGTCATGGCAGATGGTATTGCTTCCGAAACGGTGATCAGCAGGAGGCTTTTTCAAAAATTTGTTCATCCGTTAGTCATTGAAACCATTAAGGAAATCCCGGTACCTGTCGTTTACGAAGCAGTGGGAAGTACGCAGGGGATTTTAGATTTAATCGCAACAACAGGAGCCGTTGTGGCCATTATCGATTACAAGGATAATTTAGAGGAATGTAAAAAAATCGCGCAGGGCAAAATTGCCATCATGGGAAATTTCAATAATATCGAAATGCTCTACTGGAATTCCATCAGAACACAGCTGGAAGTAAAAAAGGCAATTAATAAAGCAGCTGACGGCTATGGCTATGTACTCTCCTCACAAGGACCTGAAATTCCATACGACGTCCCCTTCGAAGTCATCGAAACCATGGTACGTGCCACAAAAGAATTTGGTAAATATAAATAAAGGCCACGGGGACGGGTCCCTTGGCTCAGATGTAATATAAAAACGAAAAAGGAAAGTTCTGCAGAGACTCAATCCTCACCCAGAACTTTCCATTATTATTTTATTAGATAACAACCCCGCGGAATTTACTTTTCACTCTCAACCTTTGAATTAGATGCAAGTCCATTTGCCTCAATATACTCGTATTCTCTTTCAAGATCACTCAGTGTCAATTCATACAGATGCTGTTTATTTTTTTTATAAACACCTGATTTAATTAGCTTGTTAATTAACCTTGACCTTTTTAACTGAACAGCTTGACGAAGTAGATTACCTATTTTTACTACCTCTTTTCCTTGGATATTAGTTAAGAAAGGAGCTAATCATTAGTTGCCAGCTGTGAATCACGTTACGTCATATCCGTTACTCATGGAAACGACTATAAACCATATTAAACAACCAATCAATACCAAGAGAAATCAAGAAGTATGTGCTAATAAAGCTTACCAAGATCATTGCCAATACCATTTTTATTCCTCCCTGGTTAGAACATAATGTTTATCCCTTTCCTTCAACTATAGTCATTATAGACAAGTAATTTTTAAATAGCTGTCGATTTGTCTGTCATTTACAATTCTTAAATGAATTGTTACTTGTCTATAAAAAAAGACAAACTTTGTAATGTCAAGGACAATGAACCGAGGTCATCAGAGTAGTTTAGTTACGAGCGTTCTGTTAAACTAACAGTGGAACGATTATTACAAACGAAATAAAGAACAAGGGGTACTGTTCTTTATGGGTAGATCTGAAAACGGAGGCGTGTGTATGAAATCAAGTACAAACACCTTTAGAAAAAGTCTAAATGTGTTCATGACGGTTATGTTGTTAGTGATAGGCAGCTTTTGGTTACATAGTGGGAAAAATTATGTATATGCAGCAGTTGTGAATCCAGTCATCACACCAGAGCCCGAACCTCAGCCGACACCCGACCCAGCACCCACACCAGCACCTGCACCCACACCGGAACCCGTACCAGAACCAGCACCAGCACCAGCACCCGACCCTGTACCAACACCAGAACCAGCACCTACGCCCGCACCGGAACCCGGACCAACACCACAACCAGAACCTGCGCCAACACCAGAGCCAAATCCAAAGCCTGAGCCAGACCCAGCACCAGAAACTAATCAAAACTTGGAGTCACCCCCACAACAACAGTCAGAAACACAAACAAAACCGAATCCTACAGCAGAAGCTGAATCAAAGGAAAGGACTCAAGTAAACTCAAACACTAGTACATCTACTGATAGAAGTACACAGGAAGTAACAACCGATCCGAAAGATTTCGAGGAAATTGATCTTTCCACTATTTTTCCTAAAAAGGATTCCGATCAAAACGAGGCTGCTAATGAACAAAAATTAAAAAACTCAAAGTCAATAGAGAAGGAAGGGGCAAACCATAAATACCTTTATATCATTGTCGGTATCTTTGCCATAGGCGCCCTTATTTTTCTGATTAGGAAAAGATGGTTTAAGTGAGCCGCGGGGACGGGTCCTGTGGCCCAGGGTCAGTCGGGACTTGAATGAAAAGCACCCATTACATCAGAGCTACATGCAAAAGGAAGCAGAGGAATTGGTTTAAACCAAATTCACAAGGCTGTTATCAATGTGAAAATGCATACTTTTGGACAGAGAAATCACACAGAAAACCGCAGAGGTCTTACCACACTCTGCGGTTTTTATATTGGTTTTATAACGTTGTGTTGAATTACTTGTTATTCTTTTCCGCTAAACTCTATCATATTTAAACCCTCAGATTCTTTAGGTGCTTCAAAAAAATTAGTAACATGAATAAACATCGCTTCCGTGTCAAAAGCTGCTCTTTCGGGTTGTTCGTTACGCCTTTGTGCAATTTGACGCAAGCATTGCTCGTTAGTTAGATTAAGGAAAATTAGTTGATGGCTTGCATTGATCTCAGAAACAATTTCCAAAAACCATTTTCGTAGTTTTTGAGTGTTAGCTGGAAAATCCATCACTACATCTGTACCGACACTTAATATGTTTTGGACATGCTTTTTCACCAACGGTTTGAGCTGTGCTGATAATTTTAGATAGTCCTCAAATGATGTGAACTGATCGGGGTAAAGAGATGAAAGCCATTCATCCTCAGACAACAGTACTGCATTTTTATCGATCGCCAATTGTTTTGATTTCGTTGATTTTCCTGCACCCATTTTTCCACAGAAAAAGTATAGAGTCCCCAATTGTTTCATACTTTAACCCCCGTGTTTATTTTTTCGGTTGCTATCACACCTTGTATAATTATAATTTATTTTTTAAAACATGAAAAATACTCGAGATGCTCTTTAATCTGCTTGTAAGCTTTTTTGTAATAAGATAGACAAATATCTAAAAAAAGTTGAAAATATTTAGCGAAATATATTGATATAATTTTAGGATTAGTTGTACAATGTATAACAAATGATAAAGTAGCTGACTAAATCTATTTTTCAGCTAACATTTAATTTCATAATGATGCGATGAATGTTATGGGTCACACTATAACAGGAGCAGTTTCTGGAGAGATCGCAAGTATTTGCGGCGCCGAAGGGTTCACAATCTCAGGCAAACGGACAGAAGGGTAAACAGATATTACATATTTTATGTATTATTTATTGATATTTGTTATTCTACCGTTTCGAGAGATTGGAAAGTTCCAATCTCTTTTTTACGTTTTACTAGTTTAAAAGCAGTACCAGTGATCATTAGAATCACTAACCATTCATCCTTTAACGAGGAGTCGCGTTAAAGGAAATACGGGAGGAATACACATGTCACAGCATGAGTTAAAAAGAGACTTAAAGGATCGGCATGTCCAATTGATTGCGATTGGCGGAACGATTGGGACAGGATTATTTTTAGGAGCTGGGAAAGCTATTGCATTAGCCGGACCTTCCATTATCCTGGCTTATTTAATCGTAGGAATTGCCTTGTTTTTTGTAATGAGGGCATTAGGTGAACTGCTTTTATCCAATTCAGGCTATCAATCCTTTACAGATTTTGCCTCGGATTATATTGGCCCGTGGGCAGGCTATGTGACAGGCTGGACGTACTGGTTTTGTTGGATTATGACAGCCATGGCCGATATTATCGCTGTCGGCGTCTATGTTCAGTATTGGTTTGATATCCCGCAGTGGATTCCTGCAATTCTCTGCCTGGTCATATTATTAGGTCTGAATTTACTCACGGTTAAGCTTTTCGGAGAGCTAGAGTTTTGGTTTGCTATTATTAAAGTGATTACGATACTTGCGTTAATCGTTATTGGTATTATCATGCTAGTCATCGGTTTTCAAACCGATGCAGGAAGTGTTACGGTAAAAAATCTATGGGATTTTGGCGGAATTTTTCCGAATGGAGTCTCTGGATTCCTTTTATCCTTCCAAATGGTCGTCTTTGCTTTTGTTGGTGTTGAATTAGTCGGTGTCTCCGCAGCAGAAACAGCTGACCCAAGGAAGAACATTCCGTCAGCTATAAATAAAATTCCGATGAGAATTCTATTTTTCTATGTTGGTGCTCTTTTCATCATTTTAAGTATTAATCCATGGGATAAATTGAATGGATCAAGCAGTCCATTTGTTCAGGTGTTTGGTTTAGTCGGGATCCCTGTTGCAGCGGGAATCATTAACTTTGTTGTTTTAACATCAGCAGCCTCGGCCTGTAACAGCGGTTTATTTTCAACAAGCCGAATTATTTACAATTTAGGGACTCAAAAACAAGGACCGGCTAAGCTGGCAAAATTAAATAAAAATCATGTGCCAAGCAATGCGTTGTTCATGTCAGCGGTAGTTCTTTCTGCAGGAGCCTTGTTAAGCAAGCTGATTCCGGAGCAGGCCTTTGGGATTGTGACAACAGTTAGTGCCATTTGTTTCATTTGGGTGTGGAGCATTATATTAATTAGTCATATCCGATACAAGAAAACACGCCCTGATTTGCATAAAAAATCAATCTTTAAAGCACCATTCACACCATTTGTGAATTACGCTGTACTCGCACTTTTTGCGTTTATCCTAATCATCATGCTATTCGCCGAAGCCACACGTACAGCCCTACTGCTTACACCAATATGGTTCATACTCTTATTCATCCTGTATGCAGTAAGAAAGAGACACGTACAAATCCTGAGCCACGGGGACAGGCACCCTGGCTCAAATGGTGAAATTCATAGAACCATCTAGTGAATAATAAACTCTATCTTACATGTTGTCAGAAAGTAGAGTGACCAAAAAGCACAACAAGCGTTCATAACCGCTGGTTGTGCTTTTTTAAAGGAAAATTTTCCAATCAGATGGAATATATATTGATAAGTCTTTTTTTGGAAGTCTGAATCAAATCAAGAAATAGGTGAAATAGATGTTTTTTCTTATACTAACAGGAATGATTATTTCTTTTTGTCGGGACTACATTACTTGTGAAAGGTGAGGTCCTATTCGGTTCCATTGGTATCGGTGTGGGGGTTCTTTTGCTGTTTTTTACCGTGATCTATTATGGAAGAAAGAAGCATCGGAAAAGAAGCTATGATTGCATGCCGGACTGTGATGTTCCGGATTGTGATGGGGGTCCTGACTGTGATTGCGATTGTGGACCTAATTGTGATTAAACTGGAGCGAGTGTTTGAGGTTGTACCCTGTCACAGGATGAAGTCAAGGAGCCTAACCATTAGGGGGTATACGCTGCCAATATGTGCAAGATGTACGGGGATATTGGCAGGGTATCTATTTTTCCCAATCCTACTGATTGCTGGATGGAATGTTCCGTTATGGCTGGGAATTCTCTTGAATTTCCCCATGATTATTGACGGCTGGACCCAGAAGAGAAAATACCGAATGAGTACAAACACCCTAAGGCTTGCCACCGGCCTTGTATGCGGCTTTGGCCAAAGCATTATTATCGTCGGTGTCAGTCAATTCATCATAGCTTTTGTTTTATAGCGGCGGGACGGAGGGTCAGGTCCATTGGTTCGATAGCAGTACTAAGCCAAAACAACTGGACTAGGCACTTCTGTTTCGCCCCATGTTAATCCCATTCCTTTTTCAACCGCTTTGTCATATATAATTTTGGCTGTCACAAGGTCCTGTGTTCCAATACCGACCGTTTCAAACACAATGATTTCCTCATCATTTTCCCGTCCTTTAATTTTGCCCATTAAAAGATCTCCAATATCACCGGTAAAGTCCTCTTCTGTAATCGTTCCATCAGCAAGTGGGATTAAAATATCGCCGGATTCTGAAAGGACGGCTTCCTTTGAGTCGAAGTAAATTTTGCTGGCTCTTGTCAGAATAATCGGATCCATTTCCTGCATATGCGGCTGGTATGCACCTACGCAGCTTAACGTAGCACCTGCTTTCACCAGGTTGCCATCAAATACGGGAATGCATGATGGTGTAACGGTTACAATGACATCAGCCTGATCAATCGCTTCGTCAGAGGAATTTACGGCGATGATTTTTGCCCCATAGGCCTGTAATTCCTCCCGCATCTTTTTAGCAAATGCAGTGGTACGATCAAAGTTCACGTCGAATACTCGTACTTCCTCAAGGTCCCTTGCTGCGAGCATCGCCTCAAGCTGTGTCGCCGCCTGTCCGCCTGTCCCAATTAATGCGCCAATTTTGGCATCCTGTCTTGCTAATACATCGAATGCAGCACCAGTCGCAGCACCGGTTCTTAATTGCGTTACATATGTACCATCCAATACAGCATCGACTATTCCAGTTGCGCCATTGATTAGAAGGACCTGAGCGGGTGCTGACGGAATCCCTTTATCAATATTATTTGGAAAAATATTAATGATTTTTAATGCAGCCGTATCCAAGTCTTCTACGTAAGAAGGCATAAATAAAAACACACCTTCATGTTTTGGTGCTTTAATATTTGTTCGTAGAGGCACTTTGCTTTTACCCTGTGAGTGCAGGATAAAGGCTTCCTTGTCCGCAGCAATTGCATCCTTCATCGTAAAGACCCTTTTAATATCTTCTCTTGATAGCAATAACATGATTCTCACTCCCTTTTATTGAGGTGGGCAACGGGGACGGGTTCACTGGCCTGCCTGAACGACCTCGGACCAAGGGACCCGTCCCCGTGATCTTTCTCGTGATAATTATATTTCTTCTATTTTGCTTTTCCAATATAACAATCGCGGTAACTTTGACAATTTTGAGAAGTTCTAGCGAGGTGGTGGCGATGGTTCGCTAGCTTTTAAACAAACGTTTGATTAATTATGTGAGTCTCGGGATAATGCTGTAGTTATCTTGTGGAAATAATCAGATAATTCATTTGACTTTACGTATACGATTGTATACATTGTTAATAACGATAGAAATCCGAATTGTATCCTGAGATTATCTATAGTTACTGGTTATGGAGGTCTAGAGTTTAACCAACCAAATATGATTAAGTCTCGTATCGAGCGCTAACAGCCTTGGATAGTTCCCATACGAAGGATTCAAGGCTAGGGTTGGGAACTAACAGCCTTGGATAGTTCCCATACGAAGGATTCAAGGCTAGAGTTGGGAACTAACAGCCTTGGATAGTTCCCATACGAAGGATTTAAGTCTAGGATTGGGAACTATCAGCCCTTGATAGTTCCCATACGAAGGATTCAAGCCTGGGGTTGGGAACTAACAGCCTTGGATAGTTCCCATACGGAGAATTCAAGCCTGGGGTTGGGAACTATCAACCTCGGATAGTTCCCATACGAAGGATTCAAGCCTGGGGTTGGGCACTAACAGCCTTGGATAGTTCCCAAACGACGGTTTCAAACTTCGGAACGGGCACTATCTGTCCTGATAGTTCCCAAACGACGGTTTCAAACTTCGGAACAGGCACTATCAGCCCTTGATAGTTCCCAAACGACGGTTTCAAACTTCGGAACAGGCACTATCAGCCCTTGATAGTTCCCAAACGACGGTTTCA
>NZ_JBHZRC010000008.1:119025-218500 GCF_043641075.1 Niallia oryzisoli
AACTTCGGAACAGGCACTATCAGCCTTAAATAGTTCCCATACGAAGAATTCAAGCCAAGTATTGAGCACTATCAGCCTTAAATAGTTCCCATACGAAGGATTCAAAATCACGAACAAATAGGAGGGGTTTTTTGGATATTTTAGAGATCATTCATTCTCGACGCAATATAAAGAAGTTTAAATCGGACCCGGTCGATATGGAGAGTATTAGCAAATGGCTAAAGGCAGGAACGATGGCGCCCAATCATAGAATGACGGAGCCATGGGAAGTATATGTGGTTGGTTCGGAGACAAGGGAAAAGTTGAATCACAAAGCTGATTTTTGGAATGCCCCTGTTGTGCTTGCTATTTTATCCAAAAAGGGTGCAACAGAAATTGAAACCTATGAAAATATCCTTGCGACAGCCTGCTTTGTACAAAATTTTAATCTAGCTGCGTGGGCAGAAGGGGTTGGAACCTTCTGGTCATCGTTAGGGAACAATGCGCAAAAGCGTGAAATTCTAGGAGTTCCAGAGGGCCATGATGTGATTGGGATATTTGGTGTCGGCTATCCAGAAGAAATCAATCAACCAAAAGAAAGAATGCCGATTCAAGAAAAAATGAAGTTTCTACCGTAAAAAAAACAAGCACCCCTAGACGAGGTGCTTGTTTTTAACTAGTTTAATACTTAAATTGGGAAACCGCTCCGTATAATTCTTCTGCCATATCAGAAAGAGATTTTGAGGAAGCTGAAATTTCCTCCATTGAAGATAATTGTTCTTCCGTTGCTGCTGCCACCTCTTCTGAAGTCGCTGCATTCTCTTCAGCAATCGCGGAAAGCTCATTCGCAATCGCGGTAACCTCTTCAACGGCAGCTGCCATTTGTTGGGCTGCTGCTGAAACCTCCTGCATTTGTGGAGTCATTTCATTTGTAGAGTTGATAATGTGATTAAATTTATCAATGGCATCATGTGAAATCTGAACCCCTGTTTGAACATCATTCATCACTTTTGTCATGATGACTGCGGACTTTTCTGTATCGTGTTGAATTCTTTCGACAATATGATAGATTTCCTTCGCGTAATGCTGAGATTGCTCCGCCAATTTACGCACTTCATCGGCGACAACCGAAAATCCCTTTCCATGTTCACCTGCACGAGCGGCCTCAATTGCTGCATTAAGTGCAAGTAAATTCGTTTGATCTGCAATACCGGTAATGACATCTACGATAGAATTAACTTCCTTAGAACGTTCATTTAAGGTTTTAATAACGTTGTTAGATTCTGTCACTGTTTCAAAAATGGATTGCATTTGAGTCACCGTGTTCTTTACGGCCTTGCCGCCATCCTCAGCATACTGTGCAGCATGGAAGGAAAGCTCTGAGACCTTCGAGGAATTTTCTGCAATCCTCATGACGCCCTGTGATACTTCATGTAACGACTGGGTGTTTTCCTCCATCTTGTGTGTTTGTTTTTCAGCACTGGATGAAACCTCTTGAATCGCTGTCGCCACCTGTTCAGTAACGAGACCTGTTTGGTATGCATTGGTGGATAATTCTTCGGATGCATCTGTTACATGCTTGGCACTTGTTTCAATTTTTTGAACCAGTTCTCGCAGGCTGTCCTGCATTTCGTTAAAGGCCATGCCTAACTGGCCGATTTCATCATTTGTTTTGATTTCAATTGCTTCCGTTAAATCACCCTGGCTGATGGTGACAGCCTTTTCCTTAATTTTATTGAGAGGCTGAATAATCGCTCTAATAATAAAGAATACAGCGATTGAACCGATTAGGACAGAGGCAAGCATGACAATTAAGCTTGTGTTAAGTATAGAGGAAGTTCGATTACTAATCTCTTCAGATACGAGGTTTCCACCTAGCTTCCAGCCTGTCAATTCATTGGTCATAAAACTCATGATTTTCTGCTCGCCATTTAAGGAATACTCAAATTCGCCTTTTTCTTTTTCATAAAATTGATTGTAAAAGTCTTCTGCTGCTTCACTTCCACCTGCGTGCTCAGGGTGAGAAATGTAGTTTTTATTTTGGTCTAAAAGAAGTGCGTAGCCGCCGTCCCCGACCTTCACCTGGTTTGTTAGATCCTGCAGGAAGGCTAAATCAATATCAATGGCCATAACTGCAGATCCATCCGGTGTGGATTGCGAAAGGGTAACGACCATCCCATTTGTACTAGCCGAAACATATGGAGGCGATATCACTACTTCGCCTTTTTGCGCCATGGATTCCTGATACCACGGTCTTTCTCTTGGATCGTAATTCGGATCCATTTCTACATTCGGTTCCTGAATAAATGCTCCATTCTCAGTCCCTACATAGATGTTGGTAACCTCTGGATTCAACTGGATGTATTGAGCAAATTTCTCTCGTAAGTCAGTTACATTGCTCTCCTGATCGAGCCCTGACGGAATTAGTTGAGCATAGAACTCAACGTTTTGCATCTTGGATTCTATCTCATTAGTAATTGTGGTATTTAATAGATTTAAGCTTTCATTGATTCCTGCTAATACCTCATGCTCAACTGTATCCTTGGCTGTTATATAAGATAATCCACCCACTATAAGTATGGGAATAATTAAAATGATAGCAAAGGCTGTGATTAATTTAGTCCGGATGTTTCTAAATTTACGCATAGTTCTCATAGACCAACCTCTTCTTTATTATTATTTTTTTCTATTCTTGACAGTGATCTAAGCAACGAAAGTAGTCATATCCCTCTACTTCCTTATACCTATATATTCCTCTATAGATTTTACCTGATATATTATTATTTTTCTATAACAAGAATCACGCAAACAGCCTATTTTTTGAGCCAGGGGGACGGGTCCCGGCTCACCATTGAGCCGCAGGGACAGATCCTTTGGCCCGGTAGAGATACTTGTTTGGTGGACCGAGGGATTTTGTCTCCCGGTCTTTTTTATGATTTTATTTTGCTGATATCTTCATGTAAGCTGTTAGTAGATTGTAGCGGAATCTTGGCCCAAAAAAGGCAGACTCTGAGGTCCGTAATCTATCCAAAGGAGGGGTTTTATTGAAAGTAATTTGTAATAAATTAACCAGTCTATCACGCAAACAAATAGCGCTGTGCACCGTGCTAATCATATGTTTTCTCACTACAGTAATTTTTGTGAACTATAATTATTCTTTTTATAAGGTACCCATTGCAAAAGTTATCGAAACGAAGCTAGAAGGGACCACGGAAAAAGTGGATAACTTTCAAAATAAGGATCAAGTATTTACTCAGCGTATCAAGGCAGAAATAAAAAATGGGAAAGAAAAGGGGAGACTGATAGATTTAACCAATGAGTATTCTTCTTCCGGAGCTTATGATCACGAACTTCAGGCTGGGGATGAATTGTTTGTTTCCATTGATTTTGATTCGGACAAGGAAATACATAAAGAGTTGACTGGAACGATTAAAGAAGTAAAGCGCGATAAATATCTGTTGATGATGGCGTGGATATTTATGTTTACCTTATTATTGGTTGGGCAAAAGCAGGGGTTGTTTGCGATTATCAGTCTGGCCGTCAACGCGGTTTTGTTATCCTATGCATTGGATGTGTATATCCATACTGCAGGGATCAGTTTATTAGTGATATGTAGTGTGGGGGCTGTCTTATTTACCGTAATTTCTCTGTTCCTTGTGAATGGATTTAATGAGAAAACATATGCCGCGATTGTGGCGACGCTGCTCGGGACCTTTCTGTCACTGCTCATCACCTATCTCGTGATGGAGGTAACGTCCGAAAAGGGTCTAAAATATGAAGAAATTCAATTTATTACACGTCCGTATCAAATGGTGTTTATGGCGGGGCTTTTCATTGGATCTTTGGGTGCTGTCATGGATGTCGCTATTACGATGTCGTCTTCCATTTTTGGGGTGTACGAAGAGCATCCAGGCATCTCAGTGAAAGCGTTGAAAAAATCAGGATTGGATATTGGCAAAGACATTATGGGGACCATGACCAATATATTATTTTTTGCTTATATCAGCGGCTCCATCCCGATGCTAGTTTTATATTTAAAAAACGGCAACCCATTAGGGTTTACTCTCTCAATGAGTCTTTCTTTGGAATTGGCACGTGCATTAGCAGGCGGAATCGGTATTGTGTTAACCATTCCGATTGGTCTCTATACGACAATTTTTTTCGTTAAACGAAAGAGGGCAAGAGGATGAATGTACTAGTAGTATTAACATGTATACTGTTTATTCTAATGACGCTTGTTGGTGGGAAAAAGGGGGCAAAGTCATTTTTGGCGATATTTTTCAATTTTGCTGTCCTCCTTTTGATTATCTTGTTAATGAACGACCCTAATCTTGATCCGGTTATCCTAACCTTCATTGCCTGTATACTGATTAGCTGCATTACGCTTTTTTTTATTAATGATGTAAATAGCAAAACGACCATCGCCTTTTTTTCGACGCTGATTACAATTGTGATTTTGCTCTTTTTTATTGTCGTAGTGAACAAAATGGCGATGATTCAGGGCTTTGGGGAAGAAGAAATCGAGGAACTTAGTAGCTATTCCCTTTATATTGGCATTGATTTTGTAAAAATTGGTGCGTCCGTCATTATTATGAGTACCATAGGAGCCATCGTTGATGTAGCGATTTCCATTGCCTCACCCATGCGCGAAATCTATCTTCATAATCCAGCGATCAGTCGGAAAACCTTATTCAAAGCGGGCGTAAGCATCGGAAAGGATATCCTTGGAACGAGTGCAAACACCTTATTCTTTGCCTTCTTTGGCAGTTATTTAGGCCTGCTAATTTGGTTTAAGGATCTATCCTATTCTTTCGGAGAAATAGTCAACTCCAAAATATTTAACGCCGAAATGATCACCATTCTTTGGGCTGGTATCGGCGTCTCAATGAATATTCCTATCACAGCTTGGATTACCGCTTATTTTTTAGTGAAGGAAAAGTGAACCAGAGGGACGGGTTCTTTGGTTTGGAAAAAATGTATTATTGGTAATAACTTGAGCCAAGGGACCCGTCCCTGCGGACTAATTTCCATCCATCCCAGTGTTCCCACGGGTAATTTTTTATATTACAATAAGATTTGGAGTTTTATGAATAATTGGCGGTTTTACTAGCTATAAAAAACATAGGGGTGATTCGGTATGAAGCTTACGTACACAGGTAAAACAAAGGATGTTTATGAATTAGAGGACGGAAATTATCTGCTTCAATTTAAAGATGATGTAACGGGTGTGGATGGCGTATTTGATCCAGGCGCTAACACAGTGGGGCTAACTCTTGAAGGTGCAGGCCGTGCGGGTTTACGCTTAACGAAGCACTTTTTCGAGATATTAAAGGAGAAAGGAATTCCAACACATTACATTGATGCGGATATTGAAAAAGCAACGATGACAGTGAAGCCTGCTGAAGTGTTTGGAAAAGGCTTGGAGGTTATTTGCAGATTTAGAGCGGTTGGCAGCTTTTTACGCAGATATGGCTTATATGCAGAGGAAGGTCAGCAGCTTGATGCATTTGTTGAAGTAACCCTAAAGGACGATGGCCGCGAAGATCCTCCAATCAGCGAGGATGCGTTAGACATGCTTGGAATCCTATCTAAGGATGAGTACCAAGTGTTAAAATCACTAACACAGCAAATCGCTGGAGTTGTTAAGGGCGAGCTGGCTAAAAAAGATATCGAGCTATACGATATCAAATTTGAATTCGGCCGCGTAGGCGAAAATAAGGAAATTGTATTAATTGATGAAATCTCCGGCGGAAACATGCGCGCGTATAAAAAAGGCGAATATATCGAACCGCTTGAATTAGAAAAAATGTTCTTATAATTGATGAAGCCTGTCCCTGATGCTTGTTATGAGCATTGGGGACAGGCTTTTTTTGCCAGCATAGTAGGGATGGGAATTACAAAACACCTGTGGTACATCGAGATTCGAGGGAAATTACTCCAAAACCCCAAACACCAAAAAGAGTGTAAGGATCCCCCTACACTCTTCTATCATTATTATTTCTCTTTAAAGTAATCCATAAACGCTTGGAAAATTTCAATCCCTTGGTAGGATAAAAGAGTAAGAGCCGTTGCAGAAAACATTCCAATAATAATAAATCTCATCCAAATCATATTATTTCCTCCTTAAAATAAAATTGTAATTTAGTATTTTAAAGGAGGGACAATCACATAATTCGATTGATAAAAAATAGGTGTGAGCAGCCTTTTTCTTCTGATTAATTGAATGTAAAACGAATTTGCGTTTGTAAAAGGAAAGGGGAATAATAGCAAGGCAGCTAACGCACTTATGAAGTCTAGGTTATTCTTGTCATTCGTTGGATCAGGTTCGTCATAACTACTTTCGTGATCCATAATGAATTTGCTTTCGTAATTGATTGGGCTGTGATGGTCAAAATTCATGTGGAAAAGGTTGGCAAGCAGTATAAGAAACGTTAGTGCTATATATTTAACCATCCTCTCACGCCCCTTAAAAAATGTGGTGTTATCATTATATGCTAAAATCGAAGGAAATTGAAACTTTTTACTATGTTAATAGTGGAAATGTTATTTAATAATAATGATAAAGGGGTAGATCAAAGGGACAGACACATGGGCTTGGAGCCTAGGTGCCTGTCTCTTTGATCCGTTTCCTCGGGCCAAGGAACCCGTCCCTTTGGTTCCCCGCTTTTGAAATATATTGGTAGTTTCTATAATTTGATATTAAATTAGAAAGATATCTGATAGAATGAAAATTATTCTGATATAGTACAAAAGTAGGGGTGAACTGATTGAATAAATTAACCAATCGAGACATAATGTTTATTGGCTTTATGTTGTTTTCTATGCTGTTTGGTGCCGGAAATTTAATTTTTCCAGCCTATTTAGGTCATGCAGCCGGTGAAAATGTTTGGTTGGCTGTTACGGGATTTATTGTTTCCGATGCGGGTCTGGCTGTATTAGGCTTTATCGCAATTGCCAAATCAGGAACATTGGACACATTAGTTAACCGAGTGAATCCAACTTTTGCGCTTCTTTTCCCAATGTCCATTTATTTAGCAATAGGACCTGGACTTGCGATTCCGCGCGCAGGCAGTCTAGCTTATGAAATGGGAGTAAAGCCATTCTTGCCACAGACAATGGGAGCTTCACCGTTCGGACTTTTGATTTATACCATTGTATTTTTTAGTATTGTCTTTTGGTTTGCTAAATCACCGTCTAAATTAGTCGATCGATTTGGAAAAATTTTAACCCCTACTTTGCTGATTTTAATCACGATTGTTTTTATTAAAGCCTTATTTACCGATTTAACTGATTTTCAAGGAGCATCATTATCCTATAAAAATAATCCTGTTTCACAAGGATTTTTAGATGGCTACCAAACCATGGATGCACTTGGAGCCTTAATTTGCGGAATTGTCTTTACTAATATTTTTAAAAATAGAAAAATCACGAAGCCTGCATTACAGGTTAAATATTTAACTTTGTTTGGGCTCATTTGCGGTTTGCTGTTAACCTTTTGCTATCTAATTATCGCGTACCTGGGTGCATCTGCCTCCATCACGGGAGAAGTTGATAATGGCGCAATTGTGTTAAGTACCGCATTACAGCAATTGTTTGGCCAAAGTGGAACGATCGTTTTAGGATTAATATTTACAGTAGCGTGCTTGAGCGTTTGTATCGGCTTAATCACATCCTGTGCACAATATTTCTCGACTATTTTTCCAAAGCTATCGTATATAAAATGGACAATCCTGTTATGCTCCGTCAGCGGCTTTGTAGCTAACCTTGGTCTGTCGCAAATCTTAAAGGTATCTGTGCCTGTCCTTGGCTTAATGTACCCAATTGCGATCGCATTAATTGCATTAGGTCTTTTTCATGATCGATTGCCTTTCAACCAACGCCCGGTTTATATCATGACAATCAGTCTGGTTGGATTATTTAGTTTAGTGGAAGTGGTCAACACGACGTTCTTGAATGGATCATTGACAGGAGTATTATCCCATATGCCGTTTCAGCCAAACGGCTTTGGCTGGGTGATTCCTGGCTTACTAGGCCTCGTAATTGGAAGCATTATTGAAAAATTGAAGGTTCAAGAGGAAATTGTTGAGAAGAAAGCTGCATAGAGGAACATTTCTCAGGCTCTGATTAATGTCGAGGGAATTTGCCTGTGACCAATAGACCGCTGGAATAATTAGTACTAGGAGTAGTACTGGTTATTCCAGCGGTTTTTCTTTTGTCTGTTCAAGAAAAGGGAATCAGCTTAACGTGATGCTTAAATAGGTACAATAGGCCGAGCTGTCTGTCCGTATGCCTCCTCAACAGTTGAACTAGGGAACCCGTCCCCGTGGCTCGATTTATTTATCATACTAAAAGGAAATTGTGGGATTTTGTCGAATATTATGTATATATAGCGAATTATCTCCATTTTTTATTGGATTTATTTTAAAAAGGAAAGTGGTGAGGATCATTGATACCCAAGCAAACCGGAAAATGATAGAGATATTAGAGGAAATCTCTGAGGGCTGTTGTTTTTTAAATTCAAAAATGGAGATGGAATTCATTAATAAGGCAGGCGAAGCGTTACTGGAAAAGCCGAAGGAAGAAGTGCTGTATAAGTGCCAGTGGGATGTACTGCCAAAATATAAGGAAACCATTGTATATGAAAAATATACAAAGGCGTTTCAAGAACAATCACCGCAGTACTTTGAAGTGGTTACGGAATACACGAAAAAACATTTGGAAATTAGAGTGTTTCCGAATAAATACGGTCTGTTTCTTATTTTTAATGATATTACGGAAAAAAAGGAAGAAGAGAAGCGGCAAAAATACTATGATCAGCTGAAAATTATTGCTGAAATGGCAGCGGGTGTTGCACATGAAGTACGTAATCCAATGACGACGATTAAGGGCTTCCTGCAGTTAATGCTGAAAGACAATGATTTAACTAAATACAAGGATATTATGAACCTGATGGTTGACGAGGTCAATCGTGTGAATGATATTATTACAAACTTCCTCGATCTAGCCAAGGAAACGCCGAATAAATTAAACGATTGCAATCTAAATCAGATCATCACAACTCTATACCCTTTGCTCGAAACCAGGGCCAACAACGAGGGTAAGTTTATTTACCTGGAATTAGGGCAAATTCCCAATCTCTTTGTTGATAAAAATGAGATGAGGCAGCTGCTGTTGAACCTTATTAATAATTCATTTGATGCGATGGAAAAAGGGAAATCGGTCTATATTACAACTGTTGATGAAACTGAGCATGTTGTTTTATCGATAAGGGATGAAGGAGCGGGGATACCACCTGAAATTATCGATAAGGTTTCGGTCCCATTTGTTACCTCAAAATCAACGGGTACTGGTCTAGGGCTGCCGATCTGTTTCTCAATTGCCAAACGAAATAATGCGAACATCAGCTATACCTCAAGCTCTAAAGGAACCACCTTTCATATACGGTTTATGAAAAAGTAGTGCTTTAAGGCTGGAGAATCATCTGTCATCCAAAATCATAGCTGAATTCCCGGTTTAAGAGGGAGGGTACAGCCTTTTCTCTCTTAAACAAACGTTTGATTGAATTAGGAATGTATGTATAGATGTCAACTTCTATGCTTAATCTTTCGCAGAAAGTTTCGTCAACTGCTAGGGTAACGTAGTCATTAGGTGAAAATAAAGAGATTCTTCGCTTAAAGAAGAGTTCCTCCTAAAGAATAATTTAACTACTTATACTTAAGTAGAATTCATTCATTTAGGGAAAGCTGTAGTATAGCTAGTTGGATTGTTTGGGAGGTTGTTTAATTGGAGGATAAGTCGAAATTAAGGTTGACGGCTGCGGAGATGTCGAGTTTGTGGATGCAGTATATAAATGACTCATTGGCGGCTTGTGTTAGTTCGCATTTCTTAGAGAAAGTGGAGGATGAAGAGGTACGTCCCATTATTGAGTTTTCTTTAAAGACGGCGAAAGAGAACCTAAAAATCATGCAGGAGATTTTTGAAAAAGAGGAATTCCCTATACCGGTTGGATTTACGGATCAAGATGTCACGCCAAATGCTCCGAGACTTTTTTCAGATACTTTTGTCTTGATGTACTTTCATCAAATGGCAATTTTGGCTATGGCAGCTAACTGTGCTGCCCTTGGATTGGCTACACGCTCGGATGTTGTTGGTCTTCATCGGCGTGTATTGGAAAAAGGGGTGGAGCTGCAGAATCAGACACGTGACCTCATGTTAAAGCAGGGGACCTTTGTAAAACCTCCATATATTTCTACTCCCGATAAGGTCGACTTTGTAAAGAAACAGCAATTTTTAGCCGGCTTTTTTGGGAAAAAACGTTCTATTACTTCAGTAGAGGTAACACATTTATTTTTAAATGTGCAAACCAATGCATTAGGAAAGGCTTTAATCACAGGTTTTGCGCAAATTGCTCAAAGTGATGAAGTGAAGGAATATTTAGTAAGGGGGAAGCAGCTTTCACAAAAATATATTGATATTTTCAGTAACTTTTTAATAAAGGAAGACCTGCCTGCGCCTATGAGCTGGGATTCTTCCGTATTAGATACAACTTCTAGTATTTTCTCAGATAAGCTCATCATGTTTCATGTATCAGCCATGATTGCAGCAGGAATTGGCAACTTTGGCATGGCTATCGCTGCAAGTCCGAGAAGAGATTTAGGGATGAGGTACGCGACCCTGCTTCCGGAAATTGCACTCTACGCCGAAGACGGAGCCAACATCATGATCAAACACGGCTGGATGGAAGAACCCCCACAAGCAGACGACCGCGACGAACTAATAAAAAATTGAAATTGGAAGCAGGGGGACGGTTCTGCCGCTTCCACAAAGTCATGGAAGCAGAAGAACCGTCCCCGTGCTTTAATACCCAACCTCAACTGATGCAATGACAATGTACATTAGGTCATTTTTGTCGCCTTTTTCTTCGATGATGACTCCGCTTGTTGTCATCATCCCGCCATCCATAACCTCGACTGTGACTTGTCCGTATGGCAGGGCTGCTTTTACAGCATTAGTGTCTAGTGTTTCCTTCTCACATGGAACCGCTAATTTTACATTTACCTTCATATTCTCCAAGCTGTTTCCGGGCAGGACGGAGCGAAGTCCCGGCATCGAGTTAAAGTGAATGGCATTTTGTACCGCACGAACAGCTGCCTTCGTAATATCCTGACCATGGACATCAATGCCCATTCCTGTTTCAATAAACATAATTTTTTCCATTGTATCGTCCTCTTCCTTTCGGATTTTTCTGTCTATTCTATTTTAGCTATAATACTAGATTTGTGAAAGAGGTTGTCTATAGTAGGCTTCGGAAAGCTCTATTGCGAAATAATGAGCGATTTTCTATTAATATTCCTAATAACAATGTACAATGGTTACTACTAGGACGGCATTCTGCCATCTTATTTTTTTACTATTACTTTTCTGAAAATTTTAATTTATCAATAAAGAGAGGGAAACACATGAATGTTGTCAATCAAATAATGAAGGAGCCCCAGGTTGAGTCCAGACCGCAAGCTGCTTGGATCATCCTTGTAGGCATTATTTTTATCGCCATCAATTTACGAGCCCCATTAACATCTGTAGGGCCTTTAGTAGATCTTATCCGCGATCATTTGCATTTATCGAACACCTTAGCGGGCATGATTACAACCGTGCCTTTGCTCGCATTTGCCTTCTTCTCACCCTTTGTCCCCAAATTAGCACGAAGATTTGGTTTTGAAAGGGTTCTATTAGCAGCGATTATTCTTTTAACGATCGGAATTGGGCTGCGCTCCGTAACAGGGGTGGCGACATTATATATGGGTACAGCAGTCCTTGGATTGGCGATTGCTGCAGGTAATGTCCTGCTGCCTAGCTTGATTAAACGGGAGTTTCCTGGAAAAATGGGCGTGATGACTGGGGTTTATTCCATTTCGATGAATTTATTTGGTGCCATTGCGTCCGGTATTAGCGTTCCAGTCGCGTTAGGATTAGGCTATGGCTGGCAGGGAGCATTAGGCATATGGGGGATGTTAAGCTTTGTCTCGATTCTGTTTTGGCTGCCGCAAATGAAAAAGCGTTCAGGAGGCAATGCGGGGGCCGCTGTTTCACATCAAGCAGCCAATGAGAATGTGAACCTTTGGCGTTCCCCGCTTGCCTGGCAGGTCACCTTGTTCATGGGACTTCAATCAATGGTGTTTTATGTGCTGGTTACCTGGCTTCCTGAACTGTTAAAACAGCAAGGCTTAAGCGCAGACGAAGCAGGCTGGCTGCTTTCCATTTTGCAGATGACGGTGCTGCCGGTTACGTTTATCGCTCCGATTCTCGCCGGACGTATGGCTAACCAGCGTATATTAGTGACGATAACAGCTGTAAGTCTTTTCAGTGGGAATATTGGATTGCTTTATGGTAGTCAGAGTTTAATTCTTTTATGGGTCATTTTTCTAGGAATTGGGGCTGGATTTTCCTTTGGCTTGGCAATGATCTTTTTCGGCTTACGTACAAGGAATGCACAGCAGGCTGCTGAATTGTCAGGCATGGCACAGTCCTTCGGCTATTTGCTGGCTTCTACTGGTCCAACTTTGTTTGGCTTTTTGCACGACGTTACAAATAGCTGGACTACTCCACTCCTCCTATTAGTAGGTGCGTCTGTTTTGATCTTTGCTGTTGGGATGGGTGCAGGAAGGAATCTGTATGTAGGGGAAGGGGAAAGGCTGCATCAGAGTATTGAGTAATAAGAGAGGCTTTCCATACGAGGGACGTGTGTTGTCTCGTATAGAAAGCCTTTTTTAGCCACTTTTTTTTAAAAAGTGAACGTTTATCTCGTGTGTTTATTCAATGATTTGCTTTCTTTCCTCCATCTGAGGCGGCTCTTCCATCCAGCCATTCTTAATCATGATTTTTGCTGCTTTATGGGCATATTCAAAGATATCCTTCATGAACGCAGCATTTTTCGCTGCTAAATCATTTCGTAAACTGAAAGCTGTTCCTAACGAGTTACTGCCCATCGCAAAGCTGCAAAATAAACTAGTGCAATACATCATTAATTTATCCGAAAATGGTGCAGAAGTAGAGCGAGTTACGTGGCCACCCGATGGTTCTGGTGATAGTACATTACTTTCTAATAATACCTCTCTTATTTCCTTAATGATACTTTTAGAAAGCTCTGCGCCTTCTAGGAAGTATTTTCTAATCTCTTCATTACTTGCGCATTGAGCAAAGCCTGTAATCATCTGCATCCCGGTGACATTTGACTCAATGGAATGGTGGAGATGGGAGACTTCCACCGTATTTAATGTCCGTTTTTTATTATTAAATGGGTTCATAGGGAACCCGCCTAAATAATCTTTGTCCTTCACAAACTCAACCGATTTTGGCATGGAAACATAAGGAGAGCGGGGTAGCAGTCCTTTTTCCAGCAAATATTGCGTACAAAGAAGGTAATACTTTTGCGTAACTGCCGTCATTTCTTTAAACATTATGGTGATATCCTCCCGAAAGGACATCGTAATATTAAGTGAGTGCAAGCCCATGCTTATTTCATTTAGCAAGCGGACGAACATGATATCGAATCCGCTATCATATAATTTTGGCACTCCAATATTCACATCCTCAGAAGTAAACCCTACTGGTATCACGGCACCTTCCTGTTGAAACGTTGCATTTATTTTCTCGATGAAATGTTCTACTTCTTCATATAGATTTGTGATAATATCCTTGGCTTGGTCATCATCAGCTTTCAATTTAAAGTATTCTAACAATCGTAAAGCCATTGTCTTTTCTTGATATGTAAGCCATAATGTGCCAAGCTCCGATGAAGAAATGGCCGGTTTATCAGGCATAACGATACCTCCTCCAAAAGTCTCTACATTTAGCTTAAACAGTAAATGATGGAAGTATGCAGAGGGACGGTTCTGTTGCTTCCTTTTTGTTGGGGGATGTTTAGGGCTTAAAAAGTATTATTAAACCAATCCTACCTTTATAATTGAAAATAGAACTTTGCCATAAGGAGGATACAAAATGGATAAACCCGTCATTGTCTATACGATGGATGATTGTGTGGAGTGTAGTGTTGTCAAACAGATGCTGACCGCGGAAGGAATTCCGTTCGAGGCTAGAAATATTACAAACAGTGAGGAATATAAAAAGGAGGTCGAGAAATACGGCTTCTTGGGTGTTCCAGTGACTGTTGTGGGAGAGCGGGCTGTGAAGGGCTTTAACCCTGAACTGATTGAACTGATTCAATCGAGAAAACAATAAAAGTAAACGAGCTGTGGTTGATAGCCTGGCTCGTTTTTTTTATGCATCGAACAGATGTGATCACTCCACATATTGTTTTTGAAATAAATAGAATCTTGACATAATTCAATTAAGTAGGTAAATACTATTGACATATTAATTATAACGTTTTATAGTTACCTTTAGTAATAGTTATCCTTAGTAACTATTTTAGGAAGGGATGAAGGAAGTGCAGGGATTTTTTCAGCGATATTTAAGTTTGTATCGACCGCTGATTACCACGTTAAATGAATTGATGAGTTCTCAGCAGCTATCCTATTCTTTATGGCAGGTTATTTTTTATATAAAAAACAATGGTGCTTCAACGCTTGTAGATATATCTAATTATTATCATGTTGAAAAGCCTACCATAACAAGAAGGGTCCAACGATTGGAAGAGCTGCAAATTGTCGAGCATATTCCGGGTAAGGACCGGAGGGAAAAAGTAATTCAGCTAACGGCATCAGGGGAAGAGATTTACAAGGAAATGAGAAAAAAAATTACAGATTTAGAACATCAGGTGATGGAAGGCATCACGCATGACGAGCAATTGGTTGTGTACGAAACCCTTCCGAAAATTCAAAGTCATATTATGCGTCGAGAGGGGAGCAAAAGTGAATAAACCGAAATTATGGACAAAGGATTTTATTATTGTATCCAGCGTCAATTTTTTATTAACATTAGTGTTTTATTTATTGATTGTTATTATTGGGAGCTATGCGGTAAATGAATATCACGCTTCAGCCAGTCAGGCAGGGCTTGTGACAGGGATTTTTATTGTTGGGGCATTAATCGGGCGTCTGTTAATTGGACGACTGATGGATTCAATTGGTCGTAAAAGAACATTATTCCTTGGATTAATTCTTTATCTAGCAGCTACAAGCTTATATTTTATCCAAATTGGGATTTCTTTTCTGCTTATTACACGCTTATTGCATGGGATTACATTGGGAATTGCGAGTACGGCTACTGGAACCATAATCGCCCAGATCATCCCAGCAGAGCGAAAGGGAGAAGGTATCGGGTATTTCAGCATGAGTGCGACATTGGCGACAGCCATCGGACCATTCATTGGACTTTATATGACTCAGCATACAAGTTCTCAAGTGATTTTTACTCTATGTCTCGCATTAGGAATCATCAGTTTGATTACCGCATTCTTTGTGTATGTGCCGAAATTAGAGAAATCAGCAAAAACAGCTGAGGTAAAAGGCTTTAAGCTGTCTCAATTTATTGAGCCAAGGGCCATTCCGATTGCTGTGATTACACTGGTTGTTGCTTTTTGCTACTCAAGCGTTTTGTCCTTTATTAATTTCTATGCACTTGAAATTAATCTTGTTAGTGCAGCAAGCTTCTTCTTTCTTGTTTATTCGATTGCCGTGCTGATTTCGCGTCCATTCACAGGTCGTTTAATGGATATAAAAGGGGCAAACTATGTGATGTACCCGGCTTTTATTCTCTTTACAGCCGGATTGCTGCTTTTAGGCTCAGCACATAATAGCCTGATTTTGTTATTGTCGGGTATTTTCATCGGACTAGGATTTGGAAATATGCAGTCATGTACGCAGGCGATTGCTGTTAAACTGACTCCGGCCCATCGAATGGGACTCGCTACATCAACATTCTTTATCTTTCTTGACGCAGGACTCGGATTTGGGCCGTACGTGCTTGGATACATCATTCCATACACAGGCTATAGTACCCTTTATATGATCCTGGGAATTGTTGTCATCGCCTCAATGGCTCTATACTTCTTACTGCACGGCAAAAAAGAAAAAGCAAGCATCAATGCCTTAGCACGATAACGGGTGTCAGGCACCGCAAAAAGACAATTGCAAGCAATTGTCCATCTGCGGTGCCTGACACTATTTTTTTGTAGAATGGCAGTTTTTGAATGATAATGTGCCGTTTTTTATCTTGAACGTGGCAGTTTTGGCGAAAAATGAAGAATTTTGTAGATATTTTACTAGAAATGTTGTGATATTTATTTCTTTTGGGTACAAGATTCGCCTTCATTCGAAGTTATTTTATGATAATTTAATACTATCAATACATGAAGATACTAGATTATGAATAAACGAACTTATATATAATAGAAAAAATTACTAGATAATAACTATATTCTTAAAAAGGGGCTAGAGTAATGTTAGTTAAGTCCAAACATGATGAAAAAAAAGACCTAATCAACGCCATTGATTCAATTCGTGAAAAAATGATACAAGCTGGCATGCAAGAAGGACTTGCTAGCATGAAAACCATCACCCTAAGCCAAACCCTTGACGAATATATCACAAAATACCAATCTATCCAATTAACCAAATAAACAAGAAGAAAGCAGAAAAGCCGAAGCAGAGGGTCGGTTCTTCTGCTTCTTTTTTGTTCGTCCATAAGGATGATGGAGTGAAGGGATCAAAGGGAACCGCTCTTCTTGGTTTAGGAAGGGAAAGTGCTTTTATGAAATATTGAATGACATATGCCTTCATGTGAGGTCATATAGAGCATATTTGGAAGCGGGAGAACCGTCCCCCTGTTTTTTTATTAGAAATAATTTTCTTAAAATAGTAGAAGTTGGGTTTAATCTGTTATATAATCAAATCATAAATTAATAAATTGTTATATAACAAAAATGAGATGTTTTTAAAAAATGATAGAAAGAGGTCAGTGGGGATGAACAAAAAAGATACAATCGTGCGTGAGATATTAGGCTGGAAAACGTATAGCAAAAATAGCTGGTATGATGTTGAGAAAGATTCATTTGTCCATGAATCCTACTTTCATCCTGAGAAATTTATGGAGCATGCGATGTTAATTGTAAAAAAACTAGAGATGTTTGGCGTTGACTATCGTACAAACGGAGTTTCAGAAGTATATTTTGATGATGCAATCGGAAGGGGTGCTACCTTACCAGAAGCCATTACAAATGCAGCGTATAAACTAGTTAAGAATTATTATGCAGTAGCAGGGAAATAGATAGTATTGGAATTATTAAATAGTAAGGGTGAGGTCAAAAAAGCATTTTTACTGCCTTGATAAAAGAAAGAAAACCGCCGATATATGTGTTATGGTGTGAACCATATGCCATATACCGGCGTTTTTTTGCATTTATCTTCATTGCTTGCGAATGAAATACTTTATGGAAGCAGGAGAACCGTCCCTCCGCTTCCTAAAAATCAAATACAACTCCGGTTAGTTTTTCCGATATTTCCCATAGTTTGTTTATGACATCTTCGTCGTTTGCGACTGGATGTGGTGTGTCTAATGCCGGGTAGCCTTTTCGGCGTCCTTTTCCATCTGGACCGATGTATTCGCCGCCTTTTAAGGATGGATGGGTTGCTGCATAGATGGTTGGAAGTGCTCCCATGTCAGCTGGCTGCAGGAGCTTGTCCATTAGGCTCTTCATAAAGTTTGGAGCGTCTTTTTTTCCAAACTTAAACAGATTGGTGGACGAAATTCCCGGATGGCAGGCAAGGCTGATCGTTTCCAAGCCATGCTGCTTTAATCTCTTATCTAATTCTCTGGCAAACATTAGATTGGCCAGCTTACTTTGCCCGTAAAATTGGAACTTCTTATACCCCTTTGACCCGTCCAGATTATCGAACAGAATTTCTGATCCTTTGTGGGCTAGGCTGCTGACTGTGACGACACGCGAACCGGGTGTGTTTTTTAACAAAGGGAGCAGTTGACCGGTTAAGGCGAAATGACCAAGATGGTTGCTGCCGAATTGCAGCTCAAAGCCGTCCTTTGTTTTGGAGTGTGGCGGCATCATAACACCTGCGTTGTTGATTAATAGATCAAGCGAATCCAGTTGGCCTTTAATAGCATCTGCAAAGCTCCGAATACTCGCAAGGTCAGCTAAATCAATTCGCATCACGTCAATCGCAGCTTGAGGATTTTCCTGCAAAATCCTCTCCCTTGCTACCTTTCCTTTATCCTCGTTCCTTACAGCCATAATGACCCGAGCACCATTACGAACAAAATCTTTCGCTGCTCCATATCCGATTCCGCTATTTGCCCCTGTAATAATAGCGGTTTTTCCTGTTAAGTCTACCTGTGTCATCGAATTCATGCTCCTATCACGGCTCCTTTTCAATGGTATTTATACTTTAACATCCTACATGAGTGGAAGGTAATGTCTATTTTCGTAACAAAATGTAATGAAGCAGAGGGACGGTTCTCTTGCTTCCTTTCTTTTAGCAATGACAGTACAGTGTTTGATTCTTTAAAGAGTCATTCAAACAATAAAAGAGTTTACTAGATGGTCAAGCTCTTTTTTTAGTATGGAGATTTTAGCCGCATCTGATTGCAGTTTATATCTCCAGGGTTATTCTACCTTATTATAAGTATATGAAAACCAATCAGCCATATATTCAACTCCCTAATTGAGCACCCAAACTAAATATGGTAAAATAAACTTCCTTGGCAGGGGCACTTAGGAAGCAGGGGGACGGTTCTCCTGCTTCCATCCATAAAATAAAAAGGGCAGAGAAGATAACCGTTATTCTGGTTATCTCCTCTGCCCTTTTAACCTTTCTTACTTCATTTCAGCACCATATCCAAATCCTCATCATCCTCTTTGTTTCGCTTGACGATATAATTCAATTGCCCATTTTCCCAAACCAGGGCTATCCCCTTTTTTGGATCATAGAAATAACTCTTGGTTTTCCTTGAATCTGATTGAATTAGAGCAGAACAAAGGTCTGCTCCCAAACCCAGCAGGTCTTGAAGGGTATTCACCTTTATATCAACATCAATTGAAGGTCCATTTTTCAATACTACAGTTGTTTTATTTATCCTATAGCGGTGGATTTCTTGAATTTGAGAGCAGATGAGCCAAATGATGCCATCTTGATTTGGTGCTTTGCAGCGGATGAGGATTAGGTTATGTGCTGCAGATAACGCGATTGGAATGTAATCAGACCTTTTCAGGATTTTTCGAGCTAAATGGATGGCTCCTTCGAGGCTTTGTTCATAGTAGTGGAAAGATGCCCTGACAATTTCTTCAAGAGTTTGCCGGACAATAAAAACCTCATGGCCCTGCACAACTCGGGTATATTCGTGGCCCAATTCAAAATGAGAAGCTAGTGCGGATGTTCTGCTGTTAATAATGTAGTGTGATCTCGTATTCATTCAAGTATACTCCATCCATTTATATTTGTAGTATGCTAGGTTTTCATACATAGTAATTCCTTCTTTGTTTAATAATGAAAGAGTTTACATATAAGGAGATAATAATGGATATACAAGGTAAAGACAGGTAGGTTTGCACAAATGTGTTATATTTCACAATCTAAATAATATCAATCTACCATAGCTTAATCAATAGGAATATGGGTTAACTTGGAAATATTATCTCGCTACTTCAAAAGTTAGACAATACTCCATCAGTTTTCAATAGATATTAATCAATCAATAGAAATAGTAAGAATCAGGAAGCAGGAGAACCGTCCCTCCGCTTCCAAATAACAAAAGAAGAAGCAGGAGAACCGACCCCCCGCTTCCTTATTGTTAGCACTGTACTAATAGTGTTAATTCGCTTAATAAATTTAGGCTGTTTGTGTGGTAGTTAGAATCTTCAGAATATTCTACTATATAAATAGTATTCAATATGATTCATTCCGTAAGAGCGATGTTGTTATTTAAGTATAAATAATAATGAAAAAAGGGGCCATTTTATGGATCAAAGAGAATTTCGGAATACATTGGGTACGTTTGCTACAGGGGTTACCATTATTACTTTGAAGAATGATAAAGGGGAATACATTGGATTGACGGCTAATGCCTTCTCATCTCTTTCATTAGAACCGCCATTAATCTTGGTTTGTATTGATAAGAAAAGCTATAGTTTACCAGCCTTTGTAGCTGGTCGTCCGTTTGTCGTGAATATTTTATCAGAGGAGCAGGAGGCTGATTGCTGGACCTTTGCGAAAAAGGGTGCTGATAAATTTGCGAATGCACAGTATGACCTTTCAACGGATGGTATTCCTGTTTTAAAAGAAAACCTTTCATCGATTATATGTAACGTTCACGAGGTACTTGAAGGCGGAGATCACATCATTGTCACTGGGCTAGTGAAGGAGATTGCGAGAGATGAAACGAAAAAACCGCTGCTATTCTACAAAGGGAAAATTAGCACACTTCCCGCTTCATCGACTCCTAATCAATAGTTTCCTACTATAAAAGAAGAAAAACGAATTAGCGAGGCTACACCACTTTTTCATTATTCAATAGTAAGTTAACTGTTCTGACATTCACTCATTGCTATTAAAAAAACTGAAAACTAATCAAAATACTACAAACCATAAAGCGAGGTGACCACGATGACTTTTAAACAGACCGTACAGCAAACTGTAAAACGGACGACAGGAAAACAGCCTGTAAATCAGCCTGTACAACCTCTAAAACATTATGATGGCTATCGTTCGTTTCAACACCTGACACCGGGGAAGCATTATAAACCATACCAGCTCCCTGGAACAGAGAGATATCAAAGCACCTATGACCTGAAGCTGACTGAAGCAGAGGAACGTATTTTTGACACGCTGCTAAAATATTATCCCATTGTTTCACTAAGGGACCATGGTTTTATCGTTCCTAAAAACCCAGACGACATCATTCCATATTGCCGACAACTTCATACAGCGTATGACTATGAGGGCCTTGCTCGCTCGGGAATAGATGTGATATTCGAAAACTTTATGGATGGAATCTCTCTTATCACATCGCAAAACGGACTAAAGTGGAACGATGTGATTTTAACCCTGGGGATTCGTTACTGTGATATCGCCAAGCAGGACACGGTATATATCGCACACACGTATCAGGATCTACTGAAGGCAAAACAATCGAATCGAATGGCTATTTTACCATCATTAGAGGCTGCTAGCATCCTTGAAAATGAGGTTGACCGTGTCGATGTCCTTTATGGACTGGGTATCCGCTGTATGGGAATTACTTATAATGATGCTAATACACTAGGGTCCGGCCTGACGGAACCACATGACGGCGGGTTAACGAAGTTTGGTAGAAAAGTAGTCGAGCGAATGAATCAGCTTGGCATGGTCATCGATATCTCACATTGTGGGGACCGCACAAGCCTTGATGTCATTGAAGCAAGTGAAGCACCGGTGATGATCACACATGCCGGCGCGAGAGGAGTGTGGAATTCACCTAGAATGAAGCCGGATGTCGTCTTGCAGAAATGTGCGGAAAAGGGAGGTGTGATTGGCGTTTGTGCTGCTCCAAATACAACATTATCTGCGAAAAATCCGAATGATCATAACCTTGAATCGGTCATGGAGCATGTTGAATACCTCATCGATTTAGTAGGAATAGACCATGTCGGGTTAGGACCTGATACCTTTTTCGGTGATCATGTGGCACTGCAAAATGAGTTTGATGCGATGCTATCGCTTCATGACTCCCATGGAAATCAGGAATACGAATCCTTTCCCTATGTAACAGGGTTAGAAAATCCAACAGAAGCGATGAGTAACATGATTAAGTGGCTGATAAAGAAAAATTATAAGGTTCTAGATATTGAAAAAATCATTGGCGGAAATGCTTTGCGGATTCTGGAAGGTATTTTGGTATAAAACATAAGCGGATCAAGCTTTGCCACCTCTCATTCGTAATCTGCTTCTTATCATTAAAGAGTCTTCCTGTAAAAAACCCCTCCGAATCAATGATTGAAACGGAAGAATAGGTAAAGTATAATCGAAAATATACAGAAAATAATGAAAATTAAAAAAACTAAGGAGATGACCATAATGAGTGAAATGAAACATGGTGCCCCAATTATTCCAGAAAAGTTACGAGTATTTATCACATTTGAGTCAACAGGGTGGTTTGATACAACACAAGGGCAAAAAGAAACAGAAATACTCCCTTTATTGAATGAGGTTGTACAAGGTTGGAGTCAAAATGGTTCAGAATTACTAGGGACATTTGACCGTGATATCCTGACAGCCGGGCACGCGGGTCCTACAGGATGGCATGCATGTTTCCTATACAATGTTCCCAATCTGCAAACAGTGACAGATATGACTCATTCATTCCGAGCTACAGGATTGGATCGTTATTTTAGATTAGAAGCATCCATTGGCCGTCCGTTTTTCTTATTGGAAAAGTAAGGAGATCATTGAAAACTGAAAAAATAGTAAATGGAGAAGGAAGGACTGAGAGATGAGTCTTTCCTTTCTCTGATAGATAAAAAAGCATACAGCATTATACATGGGGGTATGAGGATGGATAGGGATCAATCAATTCCAGTCATAGATGATCAGGCAAAAGTGAATCTCTATGATAAAACCGTTAAAAGATCAAAATCAAAGTCTACCAATTTATTTTTTACGATGGTCGATAAAATGAATGAAGGCTTAGCATGGATTGCAGGAGCAGCAGTTGTCTTATTAATGCTATTAATTGTTTTGAATGCGATCAAACGGATGTTTTCAGATCCCTTTGCTGGAACAGTGGAGGTGGCCACTTGGCTTGGAGCGATCTCAGGTATATTTTCACTTGGGTATGCACAATTACATAAAGGCCATGTTTTTATGGATCTGCTGATTAACAAATTCCCAGAAATAGTGAGTAAGAGTATTCATACCCTTGTAAATATCGTGAGTGCCATCTTCTTCCTCGTAGCAGGCTGGCTTATATTCCAGCATGGGATGAATATGATGGGAAGCGGAGTGGTATCTGAAACCTTACGAATTCCGTTTTATCCAATTGTCCAGCTATGTTCATTAGGATTCATTGGGATAGTTCTTGCCATCATTAAAGAAACGATCTTGATTTGGAAGGAGTAACAGTATGGATCCAATTCTCTTATCTATCATCGGAATTATTATTATGTTTGTGCTAATGTTTCTGCGCATGCCGATTAGCTTCGCAATGTTTATTGTCGGGTATATTGGGTTAATCCTGGCAGCATCTCCAAGGGCAGCCAACAATGTATTAAGTGCTGATTTATGGAGTCAGTTTACGAGTTATTCCTTGAGTGTTATCCCTTTGTTTATCCTAATGGGTGAAGTGGTATACCGAACAGGGATTGCAGAAAAGCTCTTTTATTCAGCCTATACATGGGTAGGTCATTACCGCGGTGGGATGGCAAGTACTACAATGCTAGCGAGTGCTGTCTTTGGCTCTATTAGTGGATCTAACTCTGCAACAGCGGCTACGATTGGAACAATGGCATTACCAGAATTGGAAAAATATAAATACAATAAAGCCCTAAGTACAGGAAGTATTGCTACAGGTGGAACATTAGGCGTTATTATCCCACCTAGTACGGTGTTAATCGTGTTAGCGTTACAAATGGAGCAGTCTGTACGAGATTTATTTTTAACGAGTATTGTTCCAGGAATTATATTAACCATTTTATTGATCCTGACGATTGTGTTTATTTGTTGGAAAGATCCGACTCTTGGACCTGCTGGGGAAAAGACGGATATGAAAGAACGGATTCGCTCGTTAAAAGGAGTTGTTCCAATCGGCATTTTATTTGTCTTTGTTATTGGAGGTCTGTTCTTAGGCTGGTTTACACCAACAGAATCGGCTGCCGTTGGTGCCTTTGGTGCCATTATTCTAGCCCTTATTATGCGTAAATTAACGTGGGAGAACTTAAAGGAATCAATCGCGAGCACGCTGCGTTCATCGATTATGGTATGGATGCTAATTGTTGGGGCGATGGTGTTTGGACGATTTTTAGCCATTACGAGAATGCCTTTTGATGTGGCGGAATGGGTGAGTGGACTTGCAGTGCCTGCTGTCGTTATCCTCCTTGCCATCCTTGTGATCTTTATCATTGGTGGAGCGCTTATGGATGCAATGGGCTTCTTAACAATTGCCTTACCAATCTTCTATCCAACGGTGCTTGCGTTAGGATACGATCCGGTTTGGTTTGCTATCGTCCTTTGTGTCGTAACGAGTCTTGGCGCGATCACTCCGCCAGTAGGAGTAAATGTATTTGTCGTCCAGGGGTTAACACCTTCAACGCCAATAACGACTGTTTTTAGAGGAACATCCTATTTTCTTATCCCATATTTTGTGTTTATTGGATTGCTCATTCTATTCCCGCAAATTGTGACGTTTATTCTTTAGGTGGAATCGTCTGACCTGCATTCCATGGTGATTGGTAATAACTAGGAAACTAGTAAGAAATTTAGATGAATAAATAAAAAACAATGATAAGGGAGATGAAGGTATGTCGTTCAAAAAAAAGTTCAGGATGAAGGCTTTGGTAGTAATGAGTGCTGCAATGGTTTCTTTATTAGGGGCATGTAGTTCAAGCAGCTCTTCAGGCGGTGGGGATGACGAAAAAATTACTCTATCCTATGCCTTTTTTGCACCAGATAATACGTTTCCAGCTGTTCAAATGAAAAAATGGGGAGAGGAATTAGAGAAGAGAACGGATGGGAAAGTAGAGGTAGATATGTTCTTTGGTGGAACATTACTCGAGGCAGATAACATGTTTGATGGAGTGTCAAATGGTACTGCTGACATTGGTTTAACTTCTACCACGTATGAACCAGGACGTTTTCCATTGTTAGAAATTTCAGATTTACCAAATGGTTATCCAAATTCTGAAGTAGCTAGCCAAGTGGTGGCAGATTTGATCGAGGAGTATCCACCAGAAGCACTGAAGGATTTTAAAGTAATTACTGCTTTTGCAACAGAGCCTGCGTATATCCAAAGCACGAAGAGTATTTCCAATCTAGATGAACTTTCTGGTACTCAATTGCGTATTTCAGGTGCGTTAACGCCAGTAATGGAAGTATTAGGAGCAGCACCGGTAGGGATGGCACAATCAGAAGTACCAGAAGCGTTACAAACAGCGGTAGTGGATGGAAATGTTTCCTCGCGTGAAGTATTAAAGGATTTAAAACTAGCTGAATACGTTAAATTTGTAACCGATTATCCTTTAACGATCAATACCTTTGTAGCTGTCATGAATAAAGATAAATGGGAAAGCCTTCCTGAGGACGTCAAGAAAGTGATAGATGAATTGAATGGAGAAATGACTGTTTTCACAGGAAAATATTTAGATGAACACACAGCAGAGTCCATGAAATGGAGTGCTGATGAACAAGGACTAAAAGTTGTTCCTTTAACGGATGAAGAATCAAAAATTTGGGATGAAAAGATCAAACCGGTTCAAGAAGCAGCAGTAAAGAAAGCAGAGAAACAAGGGTTACCAGGTGCAGAATACCGAGACCGAATCAACGAATTAGTTGAGCAATACTCGAAGTAAGAAACAAAACACTCATATACAAATAATGAATGGAGGAATATAGATGAAGATTGCGGTGCTTGGTGGAGGAAATGGAGCTTATGCGGCAGCAGTAGATTTGACGGAACAAGGTCATGAGGTCAATCTTTGGAGACGAAATGAAGAAGCCTTTCAAAGGGTTTTGGAAACCAAAACGATCCTAGTAAAGGACTATAAGGGGAATAGAACGGTTACGTTAGCGAACGCTACAACCAATCTGAAAGAGGCGATTCAAGGAGTACAGCTCATTGTCATTCCCCTGCCCGCAGTCACGCAAAGCTCACTTGCCAAGCAATTGGCACCGATCTTAGAGGATGGACAAGTTATTTTCTTACCACCTGGAACATTCGGCAGTTATGTCATGTCCAAGGCTCTTGTTGAGGAAGGCTGTAAAGCGAATGTGATGTTTGCGGAAACAGGAACCCTGCCATATTTAGCAAGAAAGCATGATGAAGAAACCGTTTCGATTTCAGGACGCGGGACAAGGCTTCCAACAGGGGTGTTCCCTAGTAATCAATCAGACTATGCCTTTCGTATTTTAAAAGAAGCCTATCCTGCTGTTGAAGAGATCCAAGATGCTCTAGATGGAGCGTTGATGAATGCAGGTCCGATTATTCACCCGCCACTCATCTTAATGAACGCTGGACCAATTGAACATTTTGATAAGTGGGATATTCATGATGAAGGTACCCAGCCTGCGATTCGGAATGTTCATCGAGCACTCGATGCTGAACGAATCAAGATTCGTGAGGCATTAGGATATACCGCCCCTCATTTTCCGCTCGAGGATCACTATAATCATGACGGAGACGAGTGGATGTATGGTAACGGCGCACACGAGAAGCTCGTGGATGGGCATGATTGGCATGAACCTCTTAACCTTTATCATCATCGCTATATGAGGGAGGATGTGGCATGCGGACTTGCATTCCTTGTCTCCTTAGGTGAATGGTTAAATATTCCGGTGCCGGTTGCGTCCGGGCTGCTAGCTCTTGCCTCCAGTGTGATAGGGGAAGATCTGAACAAGACAGGACGAACAATGGGGAGCCTAGGACTATCTACTAAAACGGTAGAGCAAGTGAAAGACATTTTAGATAAAGGCGTGATCCAATATGAAATTAACTAATGGGGTCATCGCAGTAGCGGGGGCAGGAAGGATGGGGAGAGGAATCTCCCTTTCTTTCGCCTATCAAGGATATCCCGTCATTTTAATTGATATAAAAGATAGAACAAAAGAAGAGTTCCTCTTGTTAGAGGAGCAAGTCTTTAACGAATTAAGGAACCAATTAGAAATCCTAGTCGCAACGAATGTAATAGTAAGAGAGTCGGTTGAGACGATTTTAAGTAGTATTGAAGTCTGTTCAATAAAAGACCACAATCAGTCCTGGCAGAACGCAGATGTACTATTTGAAGCGGTTCCGGAAATTTTAGAAGTAAAAAAATCTGTTTTTGCTTCGATTTGTGACACGTTGTCAGAGGAAACGATCATTGCTTCTACTACATCTTCTTTTTCAGCTAATGACCTAGTGAATTATGTTCAAGGGAAAGAGCGATTTATGAATACACATTGGTTGAATCCTGCTTACTTAATGCCGTTAGTAGAAGTAAGTCCATCGGAATCAACTAGTTCTGAATACTTGCAGAAAATGATTCAATTACTTGAAGGCATAGGGAAAGTACCTGTCACTTGTGCCCCTTCACCAGGCTTTATTGTTCCAAGGATTCAGGCGTTAGCAATGAATGAAGCATCTCGCCTTGTGGAAGAAGGAGTAGCCACCGTTGAAGACATTGATAAAGCATCTACAGTAGGATTTGGTCTGCGTTTTGCTATTCTAGGACTCTTAGAATTTATTGACTGGGGTGGTGCGGAGACGCTTTACCATGCGAGTCATTATTTAAAGGATTCAATGAAACAGGAACGATTCTCTCCGCCAAAAATTATTGAAGAGAAAATGAATACAGGCGAAATCGGCATGAGAGCAGGGCAAGGCTTTTATTCATTTGAAGGAAGGAATATTGATGAATATCAAGTGGAAACCCTACGGAAATTTGTAGATTTACTGAAGCATTTAGGGTACATATCAGATGCTAAAATCAATGCAACTAAGTAAAAGTCTATCTATCTCAGATTGGATTCTTGCCATCTAAGGAATTTTTGACTTTTTCAAAAAGGAGTGGAGTTTGATGGAAATGAATGACCAAAGAGTCGCGATCGTTACTGGAGCAAATAAAGGCCTTGGGTTAGACATCGCCGAAAATTTTGTGAAAGAAGGAAAAAGGGTCGTTTTTGTGATTAGAAACAAGGAATATCTTGAACAAACTAGGCAGCGGTTTTTACAGGAGGAAAGACAAAAGCAAGTGATGTTTATCCAATTGGATGTATCTGATATTAACGGGATAAAACGTGCGGTCAACCAAGTGATAAATGAGTGGGGTCGAATCGATATTCTAGTTAATAATGCAGGAATTCGTTTTGAAACTCCGATAGAAGAGATCAATGAGGAAGAATGGGATCAGGTTTTATCTGTCAATTTAAAAAGCACCTTCTTTTTTTCACAAGCTGTCATTCCTATCATGAAAGAGAGAAAGTGGGGACGAATCATCAATATGTCCTCCATTGGAGGGCAGGCAGGTCCATTAACGTCAGGTGCACATTATTCTGCTTCTAAGGCAGGTCAAATTGTGTTAGGTAAAGTCTTTGCTAGATCGTTAGCGGAATATGGAATTACGGTTAATACAGTTGCTCCAGCTGCCATTCGTACACCAGAGATGGATAAAATGGATCCAGAAAAATTAGCCAAAATGGTAGAGACCATTCCGCTTAAACGTGTGGGTGATCCGCGAGAGGTTTCAGACCTAGTATCCTATTTAGCCTCTGATTCTGGTGGATTTACAACCGGAGCAACCTTCGACATTAATGGCGGTAGGTTTATGAGATAAAGTATTGATACATTTACCATTTGAATGGGTCGTTCGCTAACGAGAGCATGTACAAAGGTGCTGTCTCGGTATTCTCGGACGTCCTGGCAATGAAAGGCTGTATGATGATAATACAAGAACACGTCCAGTTGATGGGGGTGTTCTTGTTTTGTTTAGAAGAAATGAATAAAATGTCTCGTCTTGTCCTGCTTTTACATTCTTAGTTTAGAGCAAACGTGCAGGGTTTTTGGATAAAGATAACCCTTTTATTCCTATTTTTTTATGACTGACGAATCGTACGAATTATTTTATGTTATTCAGACCTAATGTGTTGTAGTTAGAATATTCAAAATATTTTACTATAAAAATAGAAAATAAACCTTGGAGGCGTGCCTGTAATTATCTGTTGACGTATCAAAGTCCCCCAGAAATGACTGTTTTTTCGAGCCTGCGGATTCGTTAATGATTCTTGACTCGAAGAAATAGCTGGCCGCCTTTTTAGTATTGGAGAAAACTGATTAATCATTAGCTGAAATTACAGGATATAGGGAGGAATGAATCATGACTATTCATATGGAAAACCCAAATCAATTCCAAAAGCAACTACTACTCAAGGATGTGTTGACCGAAATACGTGCCCGTCGCGAAGAATTTGATACGAAGCGACATGTGCCTAGGGACATGATCGAGCAACTGAAGCAGCTGGGCGTGTATCGCGCTCATGCACCGCGTTGCTTTGGCGGCGATGCTAGTACACCTATGGAGTTCCTCAAGTTGATTGAGGCCATTTCAGAGGCTGACGGCTCCGCAGGCTGGGTAGCAAGTTTCGGCTCTGCTGCAGTCTACCTAGCGGCCCTGCCGCGCGAAACGCTTGCACGTGTGTACGCAAATGGACCGGATGTGGCCTTTGCGGGTGGTCTGTTTCCAGTCCAGCCTGCAGAAAAGGTTGAGGGCGGCTGGCGTGTAAACGGTCTTTGGAAGTTTGCAAGCGGATGCAAGGGCGCTGACCTTCTAGGTGTCGGCATTGGTACTGGGGAAGGCGGCAAGCCTCTCACAGCGGTACTTAAGCCGGAAGATGTGGAAATCGTTGAGAACTGGGAAGTGCTCGGGATGCGTGGAACAGGCAGCCATGACCTTCGGGTGAAGGACGTATTTGTCTCTGATGAATGGACCTTTGTCCGTGGCGGGGTACCTTCGATAGATGAGCCAATCTACAAGTATCCATCGATTGCCTATGCAGCGCAGGTGCTAGCGGTGGTAAATCTCGGCGTAGCCCGCGCCGCGCTTGATGAAGTTTCACAGGCAGCCGGTCGTTCTAGTATCACCGGCGCACCGAAGATGGCCGATCGCGCTTACGTACGAATCTCCGTGGCAAAGGCAGAAGCATCATTAAGATCTGCTCGTGCATTCTTCTATGAGGCTACCGAATCCGCTTGGGAGTCTATTTTGAAGGGCGACGATGTATCCCCTGACCAAACAAGCATGCTGCGCCTGGCAGCTACTCAAGCGGCACGCGAAAGTGCGAACGCAGTACAGTCAGCCTACTTGCTTGCCGGCACATCGGCCATTTATGACGGGCACCCGCTGCAGCGTTATCTGCGCGACGCGATGGTTGTGACACAGCACGCGTTCTTAAACGAAAGCATGTACGACGGTGCAGGATCGGTATTATTGGGCGTACCGCCGATGAAAGGCTACATCTAATCCTGACACACAAGATTAGTAGAATAAATCCGCTATTCCAAAGGTCGAGCGCCTTTGGAATAGCATTTTCATAGGATTGGAAGCGAAAGACTCTCCGCTTAGAAAGGAAGTCAATGAGATGCTAGTAATCATAGGGTATCTGGTGGTGTTAGGTATCGTTGTCCTAGATTTTTATTATCATATGTACATGAATAAGGGAAAGAACAGGTATATCTATACACCATTTGACTATCTATCAGGGCAGATTGGGGATTTTGATAAAGGTGAGCCTTCACAAGAAACACAGCCACATAAAAAGCAAGGAATATAAAACAGCAGCCATTTTCATAGATTACACAATGACCCTTACTATATATTGTGAAAATCTAAGATAGCTCCAAAATAACGATGATCCTTAAAGATAGAAATCTCCCTATAATCACCGGCCCAATACCTCACTAGTAACCATGAAGTCAGCGATGAAAGGACCATGGCATATCATCACCAAGTGGAAAATATAGTATAAATGAAATCAAGATTGTGGCTGAAAATGCCGAACGCCCGCAAGCTAGCCCCTGAATTCCCAGGGCGCAACGATTTTCCTCGTGTAAAAACAAATGTGTAATCAAAAGAAGGGAGAGGTTGGAAATAGGAAACGAAGAATTAGTAGGGGTAACCCCGTTACGAATAATAGAAGAAGAACGTCACTATCGCAAAAATAGATTAGCTGGTGCCTTTCGATTGTTTTCAAGGTTTGGCTTTGATGAAGGGTTGGCCGGACATATTACGGTACGTGACCCAGAATATACAGACCATTTCTGGGTAAACCCCTTCGCTGTTCATTTTAGCTTAATCAAGTCCAGTGATTTGGTGCTTGTAAATGAAAGGGGAGAGGTTGTAGAGGGAAAAACAAAGGCCGTTAATAAGGCAGCCCTTGCGATTCATATCCCAATTCACCAGGCTCGCCCGGATGTCGTAGCTGCCGCACATACACATGGTTTATATGGGAAAACGTGGTCAACACTCGGTAGACTCTTGGACCCGATTACCCAGGATGCCTGTGCTTTTTATGAGGATCACTCCCTATTAACCGATTATGGCGGTGTGGTATACGATGAAGAGGAGGGGCAGAAGATTGTCAAAACTCTAGGTAATCACAAAGGCATTATTTTACAAAATCATGGCCTGCTGACGGTCGGCGGCTCTGTAGAAGAATGTGCCTGGTGGTATATCAGCATGGAACGCTGCTGCCAATCACAGTTGATGGCAGAAGCGGTTGGAAAGCCGAAGAGGATTGATCATGATAGTGCCAAGCTGACCTGCAAGCAGGTTGGGGCGCCGTGGGCTGGTGAGGTTCAATTTAATCTACTCTATGAGCGGATTGTGAAGGAGCAGCCGGACCTATTAGATTGAGTTTCTCCTAAACTATTAAACTACGGACATTTTTTCTACCATTTCTTATGACATACCGTTAAAAAACCTGTTACTCATCTATTGAGCAGCAGGTTTTTTAGTAGAGAAGAGGATTAGAGACAGGCTGATGATTCCCCTAATAGATGCATGCCCTTCAAAATGATGAAATAGTTTAGAAATTATATAATTACCTAAAAATTCAGAAAAATACTGGAAGATAATCTAACAATAGAGTAGAATATGATTAATAATATTGATACTGTATTAATAGTACTAACTCCAAACCTCCATTTAGACCGAATATGCTGTGTCGTGAATATTCCAAATATTCTATCATTAGTATAGGTAAAGTAGTTGGAGGCGAGTCTGACTTGAAATTTGGTATCTATGTTGAAATGCAAAATCCAAGAAGTAACCACAAGCCACATGCACAAATTTACAAGGAAGTTTTAGAGCAAATTGAACATGCTGATAAAGCTGGTTTTTCTACCTTTAATACATTGGAGCACCATTGGTTTGAAGAGTTCTCTATTTCAACCAATCCAATGGCCCTTTTCGCAGCTGCAGCACAAAGGACAAAACACATTCGCTTCAGAACATGCTCGCATGTATTGCCGCTTCATAACCCAATGGTGTTTGCTGGACAGGTGGCGGCCACTGATATTCTGACAGGCGGTCGCTTTGAATTAGCTATCGGACGAGGCCATGCCTGGGTGTTTCCGAAGGCCTCCATTCCATTAGAGGAATCACGCGGCCGCTTTAATGAAAGCTTAGATATTCTTGAGCTGGCGTTGAAGGAGGAAACCTTCTCGTATCATGGGAAGTACTATGATGTGGAAAATGTCAGTGTTGTACCAAGACCCATTCAAATGCCGCACCCTAAAATCTATACAGGCGGCGCCAGTAATTTTAACTATGCAGTAGCAGGGCGGAAAGGGTACGGTGTATTAATCACCCCCATGCTGCCTCTTGAAAAAATGATCCACCAATTAGAGGTATACAAGGAAGCATGTGCGAAGCATGGCAATAAGCCAGAAATTATCTTCGTTCAAGCGCTGTACTTAGATGAAGACGGTGACCGCGCCCGTACCGAAGCAAAGGACTATATTCTACAGTTTATGAAAGGAAATGTCTCACCATCGAAAGACCTGCCTTCACGGGAGGAAATGATGGCGAAGGATTTCGGCTTCTACGCCTCCGGTGCACTAGAATCATTAGCAACGATTCCATATCAGCAGCTAATTGATGAAGAGTATGTTTGGGTTGGATCACCTGAAGAAATCAAGGAAAAGGTACAAAGGGTTGTTGACGCTGTTCCTGAGCTGTCTGAAATTGCTGTACTCTGTACCTTTGGCGGCTTAGAGCACTGGAAAACGATCCGTACACAGCAGCTTTTCAGTGAAAGGATTCGACCGGTAATCAAAAAAGATGAAGTAACGACAGCTTCTAAATAAGTAAAAGCGCTGTTCCATAAGAGGGATTTTTATGGAACGGCGTTTTTTACAAGGATAGTGAGGTGACAAACAAAACATGATTCAGACCATTCGTATTGTTAATGAATCTTTACTAACAAATCTTCCTGATAAAGCGTTCTTTGATTATTGTCATGAATGCTACGGTGTGAACCGCGGTGTCTATAATGTGATTGATCAATGGTTATATCAAAGCGGCAATCAAGCGATAGAGGCAAGACGTGATGCCATTCTTCACTTTTTGGATTATTTACAGCAGCAGGAGATAAAGAAATTTGGCAAGGGAGGCGTGAAAAGCTACTTAGAAGGATTTATGTCAAATCAAATGGGAAAAGAGGTTGGATGAGTTGACTTCAGCTGAGAAAAAGCCATTAACAAATATCTTTTCTTTTTTTAATAATGGAGGGGATCATTACCTTCAGGAAAAGCGAATGATTCTTTCCAGTACAGATGCTTGGGGCGTTCTACGTAAGGATTTAATTGATACGTTAGGTGTTCAGCGTGCCAAACGATTTCTCCTCCGCTATGGATGGAACTGCGGAAAGCATGAAGCAAGAATGCTAAAGGATATGATTGAGTGGGAAAGTGACATCGATTGGGTTGTGGCCGGTTCGCAAATGCACCAAATCGGAGGCCGTGTTTTTTCCTATCCGGAAGAATTTCATGTTGATATGAAAAAAGGAACCTTTAACGTGACCGGCTACTGGATTGACTCCTATGAAGCCAAGCAGCATCTGCAGCATTATCCCCTCTACCATGAGCCGATTTGTTACTTTCTAATGGGGTATGGCGGCGGCTATAACAGTGAATGTCTCGGGAAAAAGGTCATTTTCAAAGAGACGCACTGTGTTGGCAAAGGGGATAAACAATGTCGCTATGTCGCTAAGACAGTAGACGAATGGGGAACTGAGATTGCGGATGAACTAATCAATTATGAGGAGCAGGATATCGCAGATGAACTCGATATCGTGTACCGCCGGGTCGAAAAACAAAGTGAAATCCTCCATATTGGTACATCGATTACGAAAAAATTAACATCGGCCCTGCTACAGGGGAAAGGGATGGATGTTTTTGCTGAGCTGCTGGCGAATGAATTGAAAACTCCAGTCTTCATCCATAACCAATATGTTGATTATATCGCACATTCTGTTCATGAAGGCTATAGCGATGAAGAGAAGCCAGATGAGTTAAAGAAGATCGAAGCCTTCATTGAAAAGCAATGTCATAACCGCAGCTTGACGCAAACAGAAGCCTTTACACTAGAGACCCACCAGCATATCCTAATTTCCCCGATTATTATTCAAAATGATGTCTATGGTTATATCTCCATCGTACGAGAAGGGAGAAGCTTTGGCGATGCTGAGATTGACTTTTTAGAAAGGGCAGCCAGTATCTGCGCCGTTAAAATGTTAAATGAGCGGACGGCCATTCAAACAGAGGAAAGCATGAAGGGAGACCTCTTGGAGGAGCTTTTTAAAGGAGAAATTGACCCTGATAATATTATCAAACGTTTCTCCTACTTTGGCTATAACATCAACCAGCCGCAATATGTTGTAATTATAGATTTTCAGGATACAGAGGTTTTTACCCATGATGAGAATAAAACACAAAGTACCGTGAAGAACATCATGGACTATTTTAACCGAGAGGAAATGCATTACAATACGAACTTTGTCAAGCTAGTGAAGTATAATCGTGCCGCTATCCTAATACCCACAGAGTACCTCGACAAGAAAAAGACAACGATCAAGCAATTTGCCCAGGTCTGCTATGAAATGGTCAATCTCAATAATGAAAAGAACCCGTACTATATCGGAGTCAGCAAGCTTTGTAAGGATGTTGGCCAGTACGGGAAAAAATTTAAAGAGGCCAAAAAGGCGATTGACATGGCGAAAGCAAAAAACAGGGTTATGAATGCAGCCAATTACGGTGTCGTCCATGCAGATGAGTTAGGGCATATTATGATCTTAATGGATGCAAGGCAGCCCGAGGAATTATTGGAGTATGCTCATGAGTTTCTATCAAACCTGAAGGCCTATGATGAAAAGAACTCCTCGGAGCTGTTACGAACACTCTATTATTATATTGAAAATGAATGCAATCTCCATAAAACCGCTCGAGAAATGAATGTTTCCATCAGCGGGATGAGATACCGCATCAATCGCATTGAAGAACTAATAGAGATTGATTTATCGAAAGCATCATCAAAATTTGAGATACAGCTCTCATTACAAACGTATATGGCCTTTAACCTTATTTAATTAATGAACCTGAGGTGTGTGTACCTTACATCCGCAGCTAAAAAGTACCCAGAATATTATAAATTATTATCGAGAAGCTTGCCTCTCTTTCATAGCTTCTATTTTCATATAAAAAAATAGAAGCCCTTTATTTTTTCAAAATGAAAGGCTTACGGAGTGATGGGATTGACTTTAACTAGAAATACGATTATTCGGATTGCCTTCTATCTCATCGGCATTCTGCTGCTCTCCTTTGGACTCAGCTGCTCGATAAATTCTCAGCTTGGAGCGGCCCCCATGCCATCCATGCAGGTTGGCCTGCAGCAAACCGTCGGGCTGACGGTTGGAAGCTGGGAATTTATTATGGGATCTGTTTTTGTGACCATTATGGCTGTCGTCCGACGCAGCCGGCCTGATTTACTGGCCTTTCTCACTTCCTTTTTGACTGGTTTAGGTATTGATATGTGGCTGTATGTTTCGAAGCAGGTCTATATTCCAGACCAATTGGCAGGTCGTATATTGTTCCTTTGTTTTGGGTTAGTCTTCATCAGTCTAGGTATATCACTTTATCTTCAAGCAAAGTTTTCACCTGCGCCGTCTGATGGCATGATCATCCTGCTTGAGGAAATCTGGCATCTGAAACGGCAGACATCAAGAACCATTTTTTCAGCAATGATTGTTCTGCTCGCGTTTTTCTTAAGCGGGCCTGTCGGAATTGGTACGTTGATTATGGTCGTATCGCTTGGCCCCATTGTCGCGTTCTTTTACCCTCGAATGGAGCAGCTTTTTCTAAGGTTAATTGAAAAGGATCAGACTGTTATTCAAACGATTAATAAGGAGGGTTGAGGATGTTGTGAAAAAAACATAGGAGTTCCTGTGTTTTTTCGTCACGTTTCTTTCTAAAACGATTAATTAACAAGGGAATCGCATTTTTCTAACCAAACAATACAGAATAATCTATATTTTCCTACAGAATATGTAGGATACGAAGATACTGAATTTTCAGTATAATTATTTTACAACTTAACGATAGTAAAAAGGGGTGGAAGTATAAGTCCTACTAGAAATCGAAAAATCATTCAAACGTAGTAACGTGGGTAGTCTTGTCCCCTCAATCTATTAATCTTCGGAGGTGTTGGTATGTCTAACGTGAATAGAAGTGAAATTTCAGACAAGAAGATGGCCAGAAGGGCTCTGGTAGGGTCTACCTCTGGAGCTATTATCGAATGGTATGACTTTTCGCTTTATGCTATGGCATCTGCTGTAGTGTTTCCCAAATTGTTCTTCCCAAATACAGACCCGTTTATTGCAACCATTCTATCATTCGCGACCTTTGCAACTGGCTTCTTAGCAAGGCCGATAGGAGCAATTATTTTTGGTCATTTTGGTGATAAAATTGGACGCAAGAACGCATTGATAGTCACGTTGTGGATGATGGGATTGAGCAGTGCAGCAATGGGGTTAATCCCCAGCTACGATACAATTGGAATATGGGCTCCAATCCTTCTTGTTTTGATGAGATTAATACAAGGAGTTGGAGTTGGAGGCGAATGGGCAGGCTCCATCCTATTATCAATGGAATGGGGAAAGAAGAAGCAGCAAGGGCTTATGGCGAGTATTCCCAATGCGGGGGTAGGGGCTGGGATGCTTCTATCATCAGCAGTTGTAGGATTGAGTATCACGCTTGCAGGGGATAGCTTTTATACATGGGGATGGAGAGTTCCCTTTTTAGGAAGTTTATTGCTATTAGTTGCAGGACTAATTATTCGTGCAAAAATTACAGAAACACCATCATTCCGCAAAGTTCAAGATGGGGCAGCCGTTTCAAAATTTCCAATTGTGGAGGTTATGAAACAACATCCTAAACAAGTACTCTATACTGGATTAGCTAAATTAGCTGAACATACGCCATTTGCTATCTACACGACATTCTTAATCAATTACAGTATCAATCATTATAATGTAAGTTCATCCTTTATGGTCAATGCCAATACCGTGGCAAGTTTATTATTATGCTTATTCATCCCATTATTTGGTTACCTTTCTGATAAAGTGGGAATTAAACGCCTTTATATGATAGGTATTGCTGCAACCTTTGTTTGGGGATTTATCTTTGTAGGTTTAGTCAATACAGGTGTGTCCTCTCTTATTGTAGCCGCCATGCTCATTTCAATGGTTCCTTTCTGTACGATGACGGGGGCTCTTCCAGCTTTAGCTTCACAGGCATTCCCAGCCCGCTTACGATATAGCGGTGCTTCATTAGGGACACAGATTCCTGCCATCTTTGCAGGAGGGATTGCACCAATGGTTTGTACCTATTTGATACAAGCAACAGGAACCTTTTATTCCATCGGAATTTACATTGCGGTAGTGTCTGTTCTTGGCTTTATCGGAACGAGCAAACTTAAGAATTTTTCAAATGAAAATGCGGTAAGTACAGACAACCAAAGTAGTATGATGATAGATACGACGAAAGATGTAAAAGCATAATCATGTTCATAAAAACAGGAATGCTTAAGTAAGGGTAAAGAAATGTCCTTCCTCCAATCGGTGAAGGACATTTTTTGTGAAAAATCATAGACCTATCGGATCTTCTCCTTGTTCCAATAGGATGTCTGATAGTTTTCCAAAAGCAATATAGATATCCAAGGCCATTTGTACCTCACGCCGAGTAACAGAATCCATCATATCGATGTTAAATCGTTCTTTTATGTTTACAAGGCGGTACCGCATTCCGCCAATTGATAGATTAAGGATGCGGGCGGTTTTATGCAAATTACATTCATTATTTAAATAAAAATAAAGAGTTTTCAACAGCTCAGATGATTTTTGCCTATCGTAGTCAAAGATGGAGCCTAGGATGCTATCAGCATAGTTCTCTAATTCCTGCGGATTTCGCGCATCCAATAGGATTGAGATATGTCCAATCGCCGAGAATAAGAACACCTGCTGTTTAAGCTGATTGATTTGAGCGATTTCCAATGCCTTATTAGCCTGTTTGTATGCTTCATGGGATTTATACATACTTGGACATATATTGCTTATTCCGATGAGTGGGAGTGCAGAGGGTAATTTCTTTTTCACTTCTTTTAAAATGGTAGCCGCGAATTTCTCTTCACTCATATTGTAAGCCTTAAGTAAATCCACGGAAATCAGGGCCTGAATCTGTCCAAAGGAATGCGAGATTAATATATTTTCTCCCTTAATAGGAGATGAATATTTCCTAAGGATAGTTATAATGACTTCTTTTTCATCCATTACAAATTCATCCTTTTGAAAGGATAGATTTTGTAAGCTAAAAATAAACACATAATGAGGTTTGTTAATTTTATAACCTAGCAGTGATAGCTTTTTCGTTATGTTAGATTCTAAATTTGGCTTCGTTAAGACCTCATCTAGCAGCTCTCCTCTCATTCGCTGCTCTGTATCAATAGCTGTTTTTTCATTTAGAATATGAAGAGCACAAATATTTGCTGCTCGTTCAGCAAAAGAGGACTCTAGTTCTTCCGTTTCTTTTGAATTTTTAATGATCGAAATATACCCATACTCACGGTTTTGTACAATGATAGGTGTGATTAACGGATAATGGGAAAAATTGATTTCCTTTAAAAAGTTAAGCTGTATCGTAATTTGCTGCTTTAACATGTTATTGATTTTATCCTGGTCTGATACGTTAAGATTTTCCTTGTTCTCAATAATGTTTTTTAAGGAATAATCATGAATATCTCCATATTCTGATAGGGTATCAAAATCCTTATTAGAAATAACAATTCCGCAATTCAAGCTGCGGCCGAGTGTCTGAGCGATCGAGTCAAGCCCTTTCCCCTGTAAGACAATTTCTGTCAATTGGTGACTTAACAAGTTTCCTCTTTTTAACATTTCACTCTGCCTTTCAATTCGTTTATGTGCTAGATCTAGTTCATCCCTAATATCCTCGCGTTCATAGTCAACCAATTCAGGTGAAATGTCACCCCCCCAAAGATCTAGTGTTTTTCCAATAAAACGACAATGTGGATCGCCCTTCCCGATACACTCTACCTCTTGATACACCACCTTTGCTCCCAGAGAGGTACTGCAGTAGCCACTTGCATATCCCTCAAGAAAATAGCAGACAGGCTCAGAATGAATCGGGAAGTGCTGCAAATAGTGTTGGGCCTCATAAGAATCCTTCCAATATCCTTCCACATCCAATTCCTGGTTTTCGATATCGATATGAACTTTAATCGGAACGGAGGTTGCCCGACCGGTAATGCCATGCATGGTGATACCTCCCATAATCCATTCCTTATGACTTTCTTGATTAAACATGTCCTTCAGCATTAAGGCCTCGTGCCTACCGCATTGATAGCCAAAACGTAATAGAAAGCGTTTGGCTCTTTCAATTCCTAGAGCTAATACTAAATCCTTGTTTAACGCACCCCAGGCATCGGCACTTGAGATGAACATTCGGTTAGACCGAAGAAAGTTGCCATTCTCAGGGTTCATTTTAAATAAATCGCTAAAGGTAAGTGTGTTTGCTTTTATCGCCATTTAGTGCCCTCCAAACGAATTGATGATTGATTACTATCATAACATAAAGATTGAATTTTCTGTAAAAATTACCACTACAAACTATACGTTTCGGCTGTAAAAATCAATTTTTCCTACCTAATCGTGAATTGTTTCCTTTCCTTTAAATTATTAAGATGTAAATATAAATTTAATTTTCTGAATAATTTGGAAAACACCAAAAATAAATGAAGTTTTTCATTTAAATGTAAAGGGGAATGAAGGATGAGACGTTCATTAAGTGATCAGGTTTGCATAGTCGGGGTAGGTGAAACAGATTACGTAAGAGGAACAGATAAATCATTAACTCAATTGTTAACGGAAGCCGCTGTAAACGCTTGTAAGGATGCTGGAATTCATCCATCTGAAATCGATGGTGTCATCAATCCATGGAGATATAATGTCCGCTGTGAAGATTTAGTTGCTGGATTAGGGATTAAAGAACTTAAATTCAGCGGTAGAAGCGAAATGGGGGGCGCAAGTGCCGTTGCAGCCATCCAGCAGGCTGCTCTTGCTGTTGAACATGGTGTAGCAGAATACGTGGTTGTCACGACTGGTCAGAAAGGTTTCTCAGGACCGAGATTAGGAGGAACGGATCCGAGAATACTAGATTTTAATAATACCATTATGCCAAATCCAGAGTATCGCGATAATATGGAATACCCATACGGTTTAATGGTTCCAATGCAATATTTCTCCCTACATGCTAACCGCTGGTTCTATGAATATAATCCAGACCCAATCGGTATGCAAATTGTAGCCATGACCTGCCGCGAGCATGCTCAAAATAATAGCAAGGCCTATATGAAAGGCAGGGTTATGACCGAGGAAGACTATCAAAACTCTCCGATGCTAGTTAATCCTTTTCGCTTATTCGATTGCTCTTTAGAGGTAGATGGAGCTGGTGCCGTGATTGTCACATCAAAGCGCAATGCCCACCGTTTCAAAAAGCCTGTCTATATCGCCGGAATTGCGGAAGGACATGCGAACCAGCCTGATGATATGCCAACTCGTCCGGATATTTTAGACATGGGGATTAAATATGCAGCACCAAGAGCCTTTGAGATGGCCGGCATCTCAAGAGATGAGATTGATTTTGCTGAAATCTATGATTGCTTTACGTTTATCGTCTTACGTCAAATTGAGGAAATGGGTTTTTGTGAAAGAGGAGAAGCGCCTGAGTTTGTCAAAAATGGACGAATTACGTATGGCGGACAATTGCCGATTAATACGCATGGAGGCTTATTATCACAAGCGCATATCGTGGGAATTAATCATGTGGTTGAAGCAGTCCATCAGTTACGAGGCGAAGCAGGAGCCGCACAGGTAGAGGATGCAAAAATAGGGTTAGTGACAGGGTATGGCGATATGGGTGATGGCTCCATTGCCATTTTACACAATTAAATCGATGAATGAATGGAAAGAGGGGTTGTTAAAATGAATCATGTAGAACTGCAGGCCATTAGGCCTTTACCAAATAGAGATTCTGATTGGTCACGTGATTGGAACTTATATAAGCCTTTTTGGGAAGGAACAAGAGAAGGCAAGCTGTTTGTCCAGGAATGTACAGCTACTGGAAAGAAAATCTGGCCGCCGAGGTTTTTATCTCCATATGAACCCGGAGCTGAGGTCAAGTGGGTTGAGGTAGGAACAAGAGGGGTTATTTACACATTTAATATTGTTCATCGATCCTTTTATCCTTATTTTAATGATCAAATCCCATATGCACTTGTTGTTGTTGATGTCGGGGATGGAGTAAGGTTTCTTGGAAATACAGTCGGAATGGACCCAACAAAAGTAAAGATAGGTATGGAAATGGAAGCGGCATTTGAAAAAGTCGATGATGAAGTCACATTGGTTCAATGGAAGCCTGTGAATGGAGGGATATAACATGAACGTCCAACAGGATCTCTTAACTGGCATTCGCGTTCTTGATTTTACCTGGAGTGTTTCAGGCTCAACGACAACAAGAATATTGGCTTCCATGGGTGCTGAGGTCATTAAAGTAGAGTGGCCAAAGACACCTGATATGATGCGGTTTTCCATGTATGCCAAGGATGATGAGCCGGGCCTGGATAATGGAGCGTTTTTTAACAGCTTAAATGTTGGGAAACGAAGCTTTACCGTTAATATCAAATCCGCTGAAGGCATGAATATTGTGAAAGAGCTGATTCGAAAGTCAGATATTATTACAGAAAACTTTAGTGCCGGTGTGTTTGAAAAATGGGGACTGGATTATGAATCTTTGAAAGAAATCAATGAAGGAATTATCTATATGAGTATCTCCGGATTAGGCCATACGGGGAGACAAAAAAATTATGGCACATGGGGTCCGACGGCGGCTGCATTATCCGGCATGACCTATATTTCCGGCTTGCCAGATAAGCACCCTAGCGGCTGGGGCTATTCAATTTTAGACATTGTTGCTGGCTATACGGGGGCCTATTCTGTCTTAACAGCCCTACTCTATAAGAATCGGACAGGTGAAGGTCAATATATTGATATTTCACAGGTTGAAACAGCATTGCCTTTGGTCGGTACCAACCTATTAGATTACTTTGTCAACGGCCGTTCCTCCAATAGGCCGGATTTTCCAACAGGGAATCGTTCGACCCTTTCCGCTGATGGAAACAAATCAGATTTTAGGGGAGCGATCGCCTGCCCGCAAAATACCTATCGCTGTGCGGGTGATGGACCGAATGATTATTGTGTCATTGCTATTTACAATGATGAGGAATGGGAACGATTCAAGGAAGCAATCGGCAAGCCCGAGTGGGCAAATGATTCGAAATTCTCAAGTTTAACAGGGCGTATTCAACATCAGGATGAGCTAGATCAACATATTGGAGAGTTTACACGCAAGCTTAGTAAGTATGCTGTAATGGAAGCATTGCAGAAATATGACTTAGTGGCTGCTGCCGTCCAACAGAATGAGGATATTGTGGAATATGACCCTCAATTAAGTTTTAGAGGCTTGTTTGAAACGGTTCAACATCCGCTCTTAGGTGAAAGATTAGTAGAAGGTGTTCCGATTAAAATGTCTCAATCATCCCCTTTTATTCGTAAATCTGCTCCACTCATGGGTGAGGATAATGATTTTGTGTTAAAAGAAATCCTAGATTATTCAAATGAAGAAATTGAATTATTAGATACACAGGGTGTTTTCTGGCCATTGGATATGCCAAAAGAGTCGTTTAAAGCGGTCAGGCCATTATGGTAAAAGGGAGGGAGTGAAATGATGGTGGAGAAGGCAGCTTTAAAAGGAATAACCGTACTTGAGATAGGAGATCAGTTGACCCAATTTGCTGGAAAGTTACTAGCAGATATGGGAGCAGAAGTGATCAAGGTGGAGCCAAAGGAAGGTGCTCCATCAAGAAAGATAGGACCATTTTACAAAGATATTCCCGATCAAAATGGGAGCTTGTATTTTTGGAACTATAATACATCTAAGAAATCAATCACATTACAGCTCGAGACAAAAGAGGGACAGGAAAAGGTGACCCAGCTGCTTCATGATGCAGATGTTATTCTTGAGGGAAATAAACCAGGTCAAATGAAGGAATGGGGTTTGGATTACGTTACTTTGTCAAAGAGGTTTCCAACACTCGTCTATTGTTCTGTTACTCCTTTTGGCCAGGAAGGACCATGGAGTCAATACCAATCATCTGACATTGTCCAATTAGCACTAGGCGGCATTATGGCAGTTACCGGCTATGATGATGTTCCTGACGCACCACCTATTGCCCCAACCGGTGGCCAATCCTATCATTTAGCAGGATATTTTGCCGCGATGGGAATTGTGAGCGCCCTCTTGCATCGTGATTTTAAAAAGGAAGGCAAATTCATAGATATATCCGTTCATGATTGTGTAACGGTCTCTACTGAGATGTCTCTTCCATATTGGATTTATCAAAAGGAGCATGTCATCCGCCAAACAGGCCGGCATGCCTTACCAAATCGTTCTGTACGCTGGAATCTGAAATGTAAGGATGACAAATACATTCTCGTTTTAAATACGTATTTGGATACAAAGCGTTGGAAAGGTTTGGTTTCTTGGCTGTCCTCCTATCAGCTTGAAGAGGATTTGGCGGACGAAAGATATGTGGATGATAAGTACCGTGCACAGCGTATGGAGCATGTAACAGATGTGTTAGAACGTTTCTGTATTCAATTTGATTCGGAATATATTTATCATAAAGCACAAAGTATCGGCCTGCCGTGGGCACCAGTCCGTGCACCGGAAGATATGATACATGATAAACATTTACGTGAGGATCGAAAGGTCTTTGCATCCGTATATCACCCTGAGGTAAATGAATCGTTTACTTACCCAGGTGCTCCGTATAAACTCCATGAAACCCCTTGGGGTATTAGTAAGAGACCGCCATTATTAGGGGAACACAATGAGGAATACTCTATCAATCTAAGAACCTCTAATCTTTCAAACTAATAGTGAAATTCTATTCAGTTAATGAGTTGATGGACCAGTCAACTCATTAACTACGGAGATTTTGGTATTGCTTGATGTGTTTGAAAATAAAGGGGGGTAACTTCGTGGGGATAGTCATTTCATGGATGAATCAGTATGTATATATTCTGTACACCCTTACCTTTACCCTTTACATAGTTACGATTTTTGTACCGAACGAAGAGCTCCAGTACGTGATTGGCGTTATGGCCATTCTGCTCATCCTGATCTCGTTCAAGGGAGCAAGTACACTCTTTAAAATTCTCTGCCTCATTTTTAGTTTTACAGGACTTCTATTTTATATGAATGCCGGCCTGCCTATCGTTCATCTTCCGTTGTATATGTCTTCAAACATGTCCCTTCTTTCTTTGTTAACCGTGCTTCCCTTGATGACAAGTGTAGTACATGCAGGCCGATTTGATCGAAGGCTCAATGAATTAATGAAAGGGAAAGTAGAGAATTTAGGAAATCTATATGTTAGGAGTTCGATGACAACCTATCTATTAACAGGATTTATTAATATATCTGCCTTAACCCTATCGCAGGAGGTATTACAAGCAAGCCTGCAAAATATCCCGCAAAAAACAAGGAAAATCTTTATTAGTAAGACGACACTTAGAGCATTAGCTGTTGCATTAATCTGGAGCCCGACAGAGATTATCGTGGCCATAACGGTGGATTCAACCGGTATCAGTTATTTATCCTTATTGCCCTGGCTGTTACTCTGCTCCTTACTTGTCATTTCTCTTGATTGGATTATCGGGAATAGAAGCTTTCGCTCGATAAACGTTGCACACGATGAAGGGGTAAATCAAAAGATACATGCCAAGAAAATGGTCATTCAAATCATGAAATTAGTGATGGCTTTAGCCATTTTTTTATTCGTTGTGGTGCTGACAGGGAGCCTTTTGCAACTGAGTTTTATTTTATCTGTAGCCATTGTGATTCCGGTGTTCTCTCTAAGCTGGGCGCTTCTTTTGAAGAGATGGAAGAGCTTTAAGGTAGTTGGTTGGAGGAATTGGAGGGAACGTACAAATAAAATGCAGAATTTTATTGTCCTGTTTCTTTCTCTTTCACTCTTTTCCAACAGTTTAAGTAAGACTTCCTTTCATGATGTGATAAAGGCGCCGTTTCTTGCCTTTAGTGAATATCCCATACTGATTTTAATTTTTATTCAGGTTGTTTTTTTACTGGGCGGGTTAATCGGTGTACATGCAATCGCCACGATAGGGGTTTTATTTGACGTAATCCAACCTCTATATGGGGTGATCAATCCGGTTAGTATTGGAATCGTGGTAATCACAAGTGCACTGGCTACCGCAACTGTTGGAGCCTATGGGGTTACGGTTACCATGACTTCTGTGGCAACCCAGCAAAACCCCTACCGGATTACGTTACATAATTTGCCTTTCTCCTTACTTTTCGGAGCCATTGGCATATCAATCGGTTATTTTCTTTTGTAATTTTTTATAAACTTCTTTGGAGGTAGAAATATGGTGATGACGCCGCAAAAAAGTGAAGTGAAAGGCAGGATTGGAAAGCAATTTGATGGATATCAATCCTTTCAATACTTAACTCCTGGAAAGGATTATAAGCCGGTTCAACTGCCACAGTCAGAGAAATATCGGCAGACAGTAGAGATAAAGCTTAGAGAGGATCAGGAAAGGGTTTTTGAGACTCTATTAAAATACTACCCGATTGTCTCTCTTAGGGATCATGGTTTTGTGGTCCCCAAGAACCAGGAGGACATTATTCCTTATTGTCGCCAACTCCACACAGCATTTGACTATGAAGGGCTGGCCTTATCCGGAGTAGACGTGTTATTCGAGAACTTTATGGATGGAATCTCCATTCTGACCTCATCAAATGGCTTAAAGTGGGATGATGTCATTTTAACATTAGGAATACGCTATTGTGATATGGCAAAACAGGATACCGTTTATATTGCCCGAAATTATCAAGATTTGTTGGATGCAAAAGGGTCAAATCGAATGGCCATTCTGCCTTCATTGGAAGCAGCAAGTATTTTAGAAAATGAAGTGGATCGTGTTGATGTTTTATATGGTCTAGGGATCCGATGTCTGGGGATTACCTATAATGAAGCCAATACATTAGGCTCTGGTTTAATGGAAAAACAGGACGGTGGGTTAACAAGATTCGGCTATAAGGTCGTGGAAAGAATGAACACCTTGGGGATGGTCATTGATATCTCGCATTGCGGGGATCAGACAAGCCTGGACGTGATTGGGGCAAGTGACGTACCGGTGTTTATTACACATGCGGGTGCGCGAGCGGTTTGGAATTCCCCAAGAATGAAATCGGATGAGGTATTAAAGGCCTGTGCAGAAAAGGGAGGCGTTATCGGGGTTTGTGCAGCACCCAATACGACTCTCTCAGCAAAGAACCCAAATGAACATACGATAGAGTCTGTTATGGAGCATCTGGAGTATTTAATTGACCTTGTTGGGGTCGACCATGTGGGGCTAGGTCCTGATACGTTCTTTGGAGATCATGTGGGATTACAGCATGCATTTGATGATCTGTTGTCCCTTAGTGAATCGCATGGGGAACATTTCGAGGAATCCTCCTGTGTGATAGGATTGGAAAATCCAACCGAGGCCACGAAAAATATGATGAAATGGATGATTACACAAAACTATAGCATTCACGATATTCAAAAGATCATTGGCGGCAATGCATTGCGGGTTTTACAAGATATATTAACTTAATCGGAATCATGATCAAAGTAAGAACATCTCTATTTTATAGGGATGTTTTTTGTGTGTATGAAGTTAGATGAATGGATATTCGTGGACCCGAAGGGAAGATAATCAGTATTTTAAAATAGCTTGTAAAGGGCATATTTTATCCCAACTCTAAATTAACTTTTAAAATTACTATATGTTTAGGTTATAAAAAAAGAATTTTCCCTACCTAAAGCTACATTGTTTGAAAAACGATAATTGATTAGTATAAAACTACTATTTAAATATTCAGAATTATCATAAAAAGTTAGGGGGCTTTACATGTTATCAAAAACAGATAATCAGTTGTTAACTCGTACAGGACCAGGTACACCAACGGGTGAATTATTTCGCCGCTATTGGATTCCGGCCCTTTGTTCCGATGAACTGGATCAAGACGGGAAGCCAAAACGTGTGAAATTATTAGGTGAAGATTTAATTGCGTTTCGCGACTCGCATGGTGAAGTGGGTCTAATGGATGAAGCCTGTCCTCATAGAGGAACATCCTTGTATTACGGAATCAATAATGGCTGTGGTTTAACCTGTATGTATCACGGATGGAAATTTGATGTAGATGGCCATTGTGTTGATATTCCATCAGAGCCAACTGACAAACTAAAGAAATCAATAAAATTAAAGTCATATCCTATCCATGAGCAAAACGGTATTATTTGGACTTATATGGGTCCTAAAGAAAAGATGCCACCTGTACCAAACTTTTATTGGATGAAGCTTCCGCAGGAAAATTTAATGGCTGAACGAGTGTGGCAGGACTGTAATTATCTTCAAGTAATAGAAAATGATTTAGATTTTGTCCATGCCGCCTTTCTACATAAAGCCCTCATTAATCAAGATATACAAGAGAATGTCTTATGTACGGATTTAGGGATTAATCCTGATCATCCGTTAGTGAAAAATCCTCCAGTAAAGCAGGCTGTACAGGATACCAATTACGGAAAACGTTGTGTGGCAGTGGGGATTGGGGACGAGGTAAATAACGCTTATATGGAAATTCATTATATTTTCCCGTTTTATTCCTATCCACCAAGGTTTGCAGGTGAAGATGGAATGTTCCATGCGTTTATCCCTCGAGATGATGAAAGCACATGGAGCTGGGATATCCAGTTTGCTCATCATAATCCAATTGATGTCGAAACACAACATATTCGAAGAGGTTTATTAGTGGATGAAAACCATCGAAAGTTACGGAATGTAGAGAATGACTATGAACAGGATCAAACCTTGATGAAGACACTTAACTTTAGCGGAATTCGCGGTATTGCCACACAGGACCACGCTGCGACTGAGAGTATGGGAACCATTGTTGATCGTTCTACGGAACATTTAGGGACAAGTGATCTTCCGATAATTCATATGCGGAAAATGCTGTTGGATACTGTTAACGATTTACAAGAGGGGAAAGATCCATTGACACTTGAAAATCAGTCACTGCAAACGTTACTGAGCGAGGGGCTCTATGCACCGAAGGAGAAGTCCTGGCAAGAAGCATTTCCGTTAAAAGAAAGATTTGATAAAAGTTCTAATGTCATGAAGTAAAAATGTCCATTTGTAAGGTTCTTAATGTTATCTAAAAAATTAATCGTCAGGAGAGAAGAAATATGAAAAAATGGCCCATAGCAATACTTACGATTGTACTGCTCACATTTACAATCCTTGCTGGTTGTTCTTCAGGTTCAAGCAAAGAAGCAAGCAGCAGCGGTGGAGATGCTAAATCCAAGGAGACACAAACATTGAAGCTGATTTCCTTTTTATCAGTGGATCATATGCTGACAAAAGAAATTATCCCGATGTGGATCGATATGGTTGAAAAGGAATTAGACGGTGAAGTGAAAATTGAATGGACTGGCGGTCCGGAATCCATCCCTGCAACTGAACAATTTAATGCGGTGAAAAATGGTTTGGTTGATATTAATTTCAATGCCTCATCACAATTTTCAAACCTGATGCCTGAATCAGATTCAATGCTAATGTCACCCTTTACACCAGCAGAAGAAAGAGAAAATGGTTATTTTGATTACTTAGGCCAATTGTTTGAAAAGAATGGTGTTGTCTATTTAGGACGTTGGTTAAGTGAAGAACCGTTCTACTTCTGGAGTAATAAAGAAGTTACTAGCTTGGCAGAATTAAAGGGTGCTAAATTCCGTTCAAACCCGATTTATCATGGAACGATGGATCAATTGGGAATGGTACAGGTTGACGTACACCCATCTGATGTATATACATCACTCGAAAGAAATCTAGTAGAAGGATTTGGATTTACATTATTGGGACCAAGAGAGAGCGGATGGACTGAAATTACGAAATACGTGATCGATGAACCATTCTTAAATCAAAATACGATGATCATGATTAATCCTAATTCATTTAACGGCTTATCTGACGAAGCACAGAAGAAAATGATTGAAGTAACAGCAAAATTTGAAACGGAAATGGCAAAATATTTTAAAGAAAAGAATGAAGAAGAATGGAATGCCCTTAAAGAGGACGGGGTAAAAGTAATTGATATTAGTCAGAAGGATCGTGATTTATTACAAAAGCATATCAAAGAACAGACATGGAAATCGCTAGAGCAGAATATTGATAAAGCTACTGTCAAGGAATTAAAGGAGCTGTTAAATAAATAAACTCTCTATGAAAAGGGATAGTTACTATCCCTTTTCAATTAATAGAAGGAGGCGGTAGTTTGAAAACATTCTTTAAGTGGTTAGATAAGATTGAAAATATATTCGCCGCTATTGGGATGTGGATGATTGCTTTCATGATGGGCCTAGTTGTCTTTGAAGTCATCATACGTAATTTATTCAATTATTCTTTTGGCTGGTCGATTGATTACACAAGCTATGCACTGTTATACATTGCCTTTCTAGGAGCTGCATGGTTGTTACGTGAGGGTGGCCATGTTTCGGTAAACATACTCGAGGAATATCTGCAGGAAAAAAGTATTAAATTTCTAGATTACATTATTGTTATTTCCGGGATCCTATTAAGTCTTGTCTTAGTATATTACGGTATAGGTGTTACATGGGATTTGTATAGTAACGATGTAAGGAGCCTCTCAGTCGTAAAAACCCCGCTTGCCTATGTAGTAATGATTATTCCGATTGGGAGTCTGTTATTGCTGTTTGAATTTTTCCGTAAAGGATATTTGTTAGTGACAGTTAAGGTTCCGGCTGAAACCATCGATACGAAGAAAGCAACTACCAATATCAATAGGGATGTAAGTATTAACCCTAAAACAAATGTATAAGAGGTGGTGAAGGTATGGAATGGTGGTTAGTACTGATTATTATATTATTCAGCCTGCTCACGCTTATGTTTATGAGAGTCCCAGTGGCATTTGCTTTTATTCTCGTAAATATTGGCGGAGCACTAGCGTTTTGGGGAATGGAAGGAATGGATCAGCTTGTCATGAGCATCAAAGACTCACTAGTCAATTTCTCTTTAATTCCTATCCCTCTCTTCGTATTAATGGGTGAAATCATGTTCCATGCTGGCCTAGCAGGAAACCTCATTAATACGATTGATAAATGGTTTGGTAAAATTCCAGGCAGGCTAAGTCTCATTGCTGTTGGAGGTGGAACAGCGCTTTCCACGTTAACGGGTTCCTCCGCCTCCACTACGGCGATTTTGGGTTCTACACTACTGCCTGAGATGGAAAAGAAAGGCTACAAAAATGAATTAGCTTTAGGTCCTATTTTGGGCAGTGGTGGGTTGGCTGTCCTCATTCCACCTAGTGCTTTAGGTGTATTGCTAGCGTCCATCTCCAAAGTTTCCATTGGTACCTTTATGATTGCTATTATTTTACCAGGAATATTAGTCGCCGCTTTATTTGCACTATACGTTATTATTCGGGCAAGGACTCAGCCGCACTTAGCACCTGCCTATTCAACGGAAAAAATAACGTTGAAAGAAAAAGTTGTTGATACGATTAAATATGTCCTTCCGTTAGGATTCATTTTATTCCTTGTCATCGGCTTAATTTTGTTAGGAATCAGTTCACCAACTGAATCAGCAGCACTGGGTGCCTTTGGAAGTCTAATCCTTGCGGCAGCTTATCGAAAATTAACTAAAGAGAGTTTAGTAAATGCCTTCAAGGGCACAATGAAAATCTCCGTCATGATTTTAATGATTGTGACAGGATCTACTGCCTTTAGTCAAATCCTTGCTTTTTCAGGAGCTACCCAAGAGATGATTCGTTTAATTGCAGGTCTAGACATTGCTCCAATCGTACTTTTAAGTTTAATGTTGTTTGTTATTCTTATCATGGGTACATTTATGGAAGGTTTGGCTATTATCATGATTGTATTGCCAATCTTTACACCGGTAGCTATGACCCTTGGATTTGATCTTTACTGGTTTTCAACCCTTGTTTTGATAGCTGTTGAGGTTGGAGCAATTAGTCCTCCATTTGGATTGGGATTGTTTGTCCTAAAATCCGTAAGTAACTACAAAATGAGTGCGATTTATAAGTCTGCCATTCCTTTTGTTGCCTTGTTTGTTGTAGCACTTGTCATATTAATCGCATTTCCTGAGATTACGTTGTGGCTGCCTAGCTTAATAAAGACATAGAGTTAAGATTTATTGATAAGTCGACAGGGGGTGGCTCCATTACTTTTAATTAGTAGAAGTAATGGAGCCACCCCAGTTTTTATGATAAACAGGAACATTTCATTTAGAGTGAGATGTTCTTTTTATTTGGAGTTTTAAAGATAAATACTATGAATCTGGATGGCGATTTTCATGGTTTCCTAATGCAAAAGATGCCTTAATCGAGTGAAGAAAAAGGCATACTGTATGATTCGGTTGAACAAGTGTATTAATTTCTAACCTATTCATACATTGTATCTAATCATTTATTTCACTAATATATAATTATAATTTAAATTTTCAGAAAATAATCTTACGATAAATTAGGAGGTAATGAAATCATGTTGACAAAACAAGATAATTATTTATTAACTCGTACGGGCCCGGGTACACCAATGGGTGAGCTGTTCCGCCGTTATTGGATTCCGGCATTAAAGTCTGATGAGTTACAACCTGATGGAAAGCCACAGCGTGTGAAGCTACTTGGGGAGGAATTAATCGCATTTCGTGATACAGAAGGGAAAGTCGGCTTGATGGAGGAAGCCTGCCCACACCGCGGGACGTCTCTTTATTACGGCATCAATGATGGGTGCGGCATCCGCTGTATGTATCATGGCTGGAAGTTCGACACGAATGGTGATTGTACGGAAATCCCGTCAGAGGAAGGCGATCCGAAGTTCAGAAAGAAAATCAAAATCAAAAATTATCCGGTTAAAGAGGTTAAAGGCATGATTTGGACTTACATGGGACCAGAGGAGGAGCAGCCGGATTTCCCTGAGTTCTATTGGATGGGGCTACCTGATGAAAATACGATGTCAGAACGAGTGTGGCAGGAATGTAACTATGCACAGGTAATGGAAAATGACCTGGATTATGTACATGCAGCATTTCTTCACAAAGCACATGGCAAGCAGGAGACAGGAGAAGGAATTCTAAGTACGGATTTAGGAATTGACCCGAACCACCCGCTTGTGAAAAATCCACCGGTTAAACAGGATGTAGAGGATGCAAATTACGGAAAGCGTTGTATTGCAGTAGGGATTGGGAATGAAACAGACAATGCCTTTATGGAAATTCACTACATCTTCCCGTTCTATACCTATCCGCCACGATTTGAGGGTGAAGATGGCATGTGGCATGCGTTCATTCCAAGGGATGATTACAGCACATGGTCATGGGATGTTCAATTTTCCCATAATCGCCCGATTGATGTGCAGGCCAATCATGATCGCCGCGGCTTGAAGCTTGATGAGCATTTCAAAAAGCAAATCAGTCTTGAAAATGAATATGCACAGGATCGTGAACTGCAAAAGACAGGAAATTTTACTGGTATCCGCGGAATCGCGAACCAGGATCATGCGGCAACTGAAACAATGGGACCGATTGTTGACCGCTCCAAAGAACATCTTGGAACAAGTGATCTGCCAATCATTCATATGCGCCGCTTATTGCTTCAGCAGGTAAAAGCATTCCAAGAAGGCCAGAAGCCAATGGCATTAGAAAATGCTTCTCTGAAAAATCTGTACAGTGCAGGACTTTATGATAGCAACGAAAAATCCTGGCAGGAGGCCTTCCCAATGCAGGATCAGTTTAAACAGGATGAGCAGGAAGTGAAGTCTTAATCTGAAGAAATTTGGTGGCAGTACTATTAGGTAGGGATTGAAAGGCAAACGATTAGCCATTTTATTCGGGCAACCTCTTTTCGATAGCATTTTTTATTGAGCTTATCGGACAGGGTATCTCCCTGCTGGCACCTTTTTTCTTTTTAAAATAAAGCTATGTTGAATTGGAGTGTTGATTTTTTGTAAGCAGGTTGATTGTAGTGGAAGGCACGAAGACTCCTGCGGTCGCCCGCGGAAAGCGAAGTGCCTGGAACGGAAATCAACAATCAAGTTTACAGTGCTTAAAATTGAGAATTTCATAACGAAAGAGGGATGACATGACGTTAGAAGAATACCTGCGCACGATTTTAGATGACGAGGAAATAGAATTAGCAACGCTGGAGCCTGCCTATACTTTTAATCTAGAAGATTATGAGGAGAAGTGCCATGACTGAACTTCTTTTTGAAACGATAAAAACAGCAGGTAGCGCCATTAAAAAGAAACAGATTTCACCGGTTGAACTAACGAAAATGACCTTAAACCAAATTCGCGAGCATGAACCAAGAGTGAATGCCTTTATCACCGTTATGGAAGAAGAAGCCTTGGAGCAGGCGAAGCAATTGGAAGCGGAGCTAGTGAACGGTGAGGTCAGGGGACCGCTTCATGGGATTCCAATTGCGGTAAAGGATATCTTACAAACAAAGGGTGTAAAAACAACCGGAGGCTCGAAAATTTTTGAAAACTGGATTCCCTCTGAAGATGCGGCAGCAGTTCAAAAGTTGCGGGAAGCGGGAGCCATTATTATCGGAAAGGCTAACCTGCATGAATTTGCGATGGGGGCAACGACAGAAAATCCTCATTATGGAAGCGCCAAGAACCCTTGGAATCTAGCAAGAATTCCAGGCGGCTCAAGCGGAGGCTCTGCAGTTGCTACTGCAACAGGAATGGCCTTTGGTGCCGTTGGGTCAGATACAGCCGGGTCCATTCGGCTGCCGGCAGCTATGTGTGGCACCGTCGGGTTCAAGCCAACCTATGGCGTCGTCTCAAGACGGGGCTGTCTTCCGTTCAGCTGGTCATTAGATCATGTCGGTCCGATGACAAGAACGGTCCAGGATGCGGCCATCATGCTTGAGGTTATGAAAGGGCATGACGCAAAGGATCCGGCCTCTGTGAAAAGACATGTTCAGGTTGGATTTGACGAGTCATTAAGTGACTTAAAGGGTGTAAGACTTGGATTCTATGAGCCTTATATGTTTGCCGGAATGGATGAGGATGTAAAACGGGTAGTTGTTGAAGCCTTCCGCCAGCTAGAATCAATTGGTGCAGAGATCGTTCCAATTGCTTTACCTGGAATTGATGAAGCACTGAATGCTTTAAAAACAATCGCTCAATCAGAGGTTGTCTCCGTTCATGAGCCATTATTGAAAAAATATGGACATTTATACGGAGATGATTTGAAATATCGCTTTGAATTTGGCAGTGATATTTCCGCAACAGCCTACCTTCGTGCCCAGCGCAGAAGAGACCAGTTTGTGCGAGAAACGATTCAACAAATGCAGGGAATTGACGCATTAGTCGGCCCAACAAACGTTCAGCCGCCATTTGAGATTGGGACAATGGTTCCATCCATGGCAATCAGCAATATGTTTACCCTTGGCAAAACACCGTTAGCCAATATCCTAGGCTTCCCAGCCTTATCAGTTGCCTGTGGCTTCACAGCAGAAAACCTCCCAGTAGGACTTCAACTAATCGGAAAACCCTTCTCCGATCAAAAAGTCCTCCAAATTGGCGACTGCTACGAAAAATCAGCCCCATGGCTCAAAGCCCTACAAACGCACGGCACTGGCTCCTTTGCCTCTCAATGAAGCAGGGGGCGGTTCTAGGAAGCAGAGGGACGGTTCTAGTGCTTCCTTGAGCCGAATGAAGCAGAGGGACGGTTCTCTTGCTTCCTCGAACGAAGGATGCGGAGGGACGGTTCTCTTGCTTCCTACAACAAAATGATGATTAAGAGGAGAATTACATGATACAAAAAATGGAGCACGTGGCCATCATGGTTCGCGATATGGATCAATCGATTCAGTTTTATTCTGAAATCTTCGGCTTTAATGTTCGTCTACGCGGAAGCAAACCGGATCGTGAAATGGCTTTTTTATATCTTGAATCACAGCCGGATATGGAAATAGAGCTGATTCAAGAAAAAACGGCAGCTACAGAATATAGTGAGACGGGGATTGTAAACCATCTTGCTTTTACCGTTGAAAACATTGATGAAACGATTACCTTTTTAAAAGGAAAAGAGATTGCCTTTACTTCTGATGAAGTGAAGCCGACGCTCGAAGGCGGGCGCATGATCCTCTTTCATGGACCGAGCCGGGAACTGCTGCAGTTAGTAGAAAAAGTAAAATAAGGCGGGTCAGCATGTTCAATACGGCATGCTATTACTCATAGAAACTACATATATAAGGAGGAGAAAAAATGGCAAGAATTATGCGTTTAGGCCGTGTGGAATTAAATGTATTAGACTTAGAAAAATCAGTAGAATACTATACAAAGGTTATTGGCTTAGAAGAAACAGGGAGAATGGGAAACAGCGTTTACTTAAAAGCATGGGATGAGTTTGATCATCATAGTTTAATTTTAACAAAAACGAACAAGGCGGGCTTAGCCCATATGGCCTTTAAAGTAGAGACGCTTGATGATCTTGCCTATTATGAAAGAAAAGTAGAGGAATTTGGCTGTACGACTACACGTATTTCCAGCAATACTAGATTAGCTGAAGGAGAAGCCGTCCATTTTATTTTGCCAACTGGGCATCACTGTGAGCTTTATCATGAAATCGGTTTCTTAGGAACATCCGTTGGAACACTAAACCCTCATCCATGGCCATTAGAAGCAAAAGGAATTGCGCCGCATCGTCTTGACCATTGCTTACTTACCGGTGATGATCTTAAAACTGTAACGAGATTCTTTATTGAAGCCCTTAATTTTAGACAAAGTGAAAAAATCACAACGGTCGATGGAGAGGAGCTATTAGGCAGCTTCTTATTCTCAACTAATAAAGCCCATGATTTAGCGTTTGTTAAAGGGCCTGATGCTAAGCTTCACCATGCTGCATTCGCAGTGGATTCCCTGCATGATGTTTTTAAAGCAGCGGATCTATTATCTATGTATGATGTACCATTTGATGTCACACCAACTCGCCACGGCATTACACGTGGACAAACCATTTACTTCTTTGATCCATCAGGAAATCGTAATGAGGCCTTCGCTGGCGGTTATCTTTCATATCCTGATATGCCGACCATTACTTGGACGGAGGATAAAATTGGACAAGGTATTTTCTATCACCGCCGTGAACTGTCTGAATCCTTTATGAAGGCATTAACTTGATCAAGAATAGTGTAGGATATCAAAGAGTAAAGGGGAGAAATCATGTATAAAGTATCACTGAAGGCAAGAAATCAACAATTTGAATATCAATGTGCTCCGGAGCAAACGCCTTTAAGGGCGGCAAGAGACCAGTTTATTCCCTTTCCAACCGGCTGCCAGCGTGGAGGCTGCGGAATGTGTAAGGTAAAGGTATTAGAAGGCGAGTACAACCATGAAGAAACCCGCTCCCACGAATATCTATCCGACGAAGAACTAAACAACCAATTCGCCCTAGCCTGCTGCATGACACCAAAAAGTAACCTGAACATCATCACCATCGAAGACTATGAGAAGCAGGGGGACGGTTCTCTTGCTTCCTTAGATGGAGCCAAAGAATAAGTGTAATGGAAGGAAGCGGAGGGACGGTTCTCCCGCTTCCTTTCTTTATTTAGATGAGCCATGTATTAATAAAACTCAAAACCGAGTGGGGCCCTCAGAAAATTATTTTCCACCTAAGCGCTCCGGCAGGCTTTGTATGGATTGAACAACGCTATCCAGTTTTGCTTCAATACGATAAAGCAAGAAAAGGGTAACGACAATCGGAAAGCCGACCTCACCTATGAAGGGAATGAACTGTTCCACGAAAGACACCTCGTTTCTTCATTAATATTTGAAAAGGCTGCCTCCGGAAGGATAAGTGGTTCCGTTTCGGCGGATAAACATATCAAATAGTGAGCAGACTCCTTTTTGAGTAACGAGAGATAATTAATATAAACGGAGATTTTTCGGTTAGACAGCAGAATAGAGCTCGGTTCGGGGGAAATAAGCGGAGGTTTTCCGATTAAGCAAAGCAATATGACTCATTTTCACGTTTTTCAAGCCAATAGTCGGAATCCTTCCGTCTATTTAGTCTATTTTCATCGCTATTTTTTAATTAAGAGAGATTTCTCCGCTTATTTATCAAACTCACTTTGGCGTCTAATGAACTTGTACAAATTCACCTTTAATAAAAACAAGAAAAACATATGAAGGACAAAAGCTTGGGGAAATCCCAAGCTTTTGTGTGCTAATTATATTGTTATTCAATGCTACGAAATCTTATGTTATTTGTGCTGTGATTTTAGATTTTCTCCACGTTATCGGAACTACTTACCGGAAGGAAAGCAGCCTTTTTGTTTTCATTGATCACGAAGGGAATGGACCTTACACGATTTCGTAATCGGTTACGTTATGCTCCACAATACGTGCTTCCTTCACGCTGACAAAGCTTTGAGTTTCACTGCCGAAAATATTGGCCGCAATAATCAAATCCATCACCTGTTTTACAGCGATCTTATCCACCGGCTCTTTCGGATAATCAACCGTCAGCTTAGCCGTTTTACCTACACTATTAATAAAGTGCAATTCGAGTGTTTTTGCCATTTCTGTCATCCTCTCCTATTCTTGTCGCTCTTGCTTAGCCAAGTACTTCATAAAGCTCATTCTTTTCGACGGTTGCTAGCGGGTGAATGGACAGAGAAGCTAGAGCTTGTCCCACCTGGTACAGCTGATCCGGAGTAGCTGTCTCAACTACACCACCATACGTCTTCGTCTTAAAAATCGGTTTCCCATCTGCACTACTCCCTGTCTCGTAAGTCAACCGCAGCTTAAACGCCTTTGCAAATGTCTGTGCCATCTTCATCATCCTCTCCTTTCATGCTTGTTATATAGAAAAAGAGGCAAAAAGTGTCCTATGAATTTTAAAAAGTTTCTCGATGGAAGCGTGGGGACGGTTCTAGTGCTTCCAACCAAACGGATAGCTATAAATCGGAAGCAGGAGAACCGTCCCTCTGCATCTAAAATTCTAGTTTTTGAGCAGAAGTTTCTTTAGTGCTCGTCTTTCGCAGGAGCGGACGGTTGCTAGTTTCATATGTTCCATGTCAGCTATTTCTCTGTTGGACAGGCCTTCGTAGAAGCGTTGGACGACCCATTTTTGTTCACGGTCTGTGAGATGGCGGAAGTAGCTTAGCAGTGTTTCTTTCTCTAGCAGGTCTGTTTCGCACTGTAGCAGATTCCAATATTCTTCACTTGGATAGTAGCAAAGGTCGTCGTGTTGCTTCTCTTTTTTTAACGCACACAGAATTCTGCCTTTAATAAAGCTGTAAGCATAGGTGGAGAATTTCCCTTTCTTCGCATCAAAGTTTTTGCCGGCATCCCAAAGTGCAATTAACCCGATTTGGTAAAAGTCCTCTTGATTTTTGTAAATATGCAATGAATGGATAATAGAGTGAATCATATTCGAATGCTCGGCAGCTAGTTGTTCAAAGTCCATGTCTGGACGCCTTTCGGAACGTGCACCATTCCTTGTATTCCCGGGTATCACTAAAATACCGCGAAACCAGATGGAGTTCGAATTTCGAAAAACGCGTTTTGTGTACAGAAAATGCGTTTTTGCAGCTAGAAAATGATCATTTGGGTACAGAAAAATGCATTTTCAGCTCAAAAACGCGAAAAAAAGAAGTATTTTAGGAAACGGAGGGACGGTTCTGCTGCTTCTTTTAGTTTTAGAACGGAGCAAACGTATGGGGATGATAGTCTTTTTATATTTCTCTTGTGGTAATCTTTGAAGTACTCTATGAAGTATTCTCTGTAGTACTCTATGGTATTGCTTTGTTCCGAATGGCCGCTTCTATAGACCATTCTAAGTAAATAGTTGGTTCATTTTGACTAGTAGAGGGCAGCGAGGTGAACAGTTCATTGAGTCATTAGGCAATAGTCAATAACGTAATTTGAGCTAACTATGATGATCTTTAGTTCCCTTAGGAAAGCAATGTGAGAAGGAAAAATGCTCAAAAAAAGGGTTGCTCATACAAATGAACAGCCCCAAGCATCATTGTCACGCCGCCAATTGCGTTACGCCAACTATGCTTAACAATGTGGGTGAGAAGCCTCAACCCACACCCTTCTTCTTAAGGTTAATGTATGAAATGCGTTTCATAGCAAGAAAAAAGTTATTAAAAAGGAAGCAGGAGAACCGTCCCCTGCATTTTTTCTAGAATTTTGATGCAAACGGTTGCACAAAATTTTTCATTTTGATATAGTAGTACCATAAGAAAGAGGAGGACGACATCATGAAGAGGATATGGTGGAAGGAAGCGGTGGCGTATCAAGTTTACCCACGCAGCTTTATGGATTCAAATGGTGACGGAATCGGCGATATTCAAGGAATCATTTCCAAACTGGATTATTTAAAGGACTTAGGAATTGATGTGATTTGGATTAGTCCAATTTATTCTTCGCCTAATGATGATAACGGTTACGATATTAGTGATTATAAAGGAATCATGGAAGATTTCGGCACCATGGCTGATTTTGACCAGCTTTTACAAGAGGTACATAGCCGCGACATGAAGCTGATTATGGATTTAGTGATTAACCACACCTCTGATGAACATGCATGGTTTATTGAATCTCGTTCGTCAAAGGACAATCCATACAGAGATTATTATATCTGGCACCCCGGCCATAATGGCAAGGAACCGAATAACTGGGAATCGATCTTTGGCGGCTCGGTTTGGGAGTACGACCCACAGACAAAGGAATACTATATGCATGTATTCTCCCGCAAGCAGCCAGATTTAAACTGGGAAAATCCACAAGTTCGAAACGACTTATATGAAATGGTCAACTGGTGGATCGACAAAGGAATTGACGGATTCCGTGTTGATGCAATTTCTCATATTAAAAAGGTTCCGGGATTTCCAGATTTACCAAACCCGAAAAACCTAAAGTATGTTCCGTCATTTGAAGGTCATATGAATCGCGAAGGAATCGAAATTTTTCTTCAGGAGCTGAAACGCGAAACCTTTGCTAAGCACGACATCATGACAGTCGGTGAAGCGAATGGTGTCAAAGCCAATCAGGCGGAGGAATGGGTCGGTGAGGAAAACGGTGTCTTTAATATGATTTTCCAATTCGAGCATTTAGACCTTTGGGGAAAAAGTGTAACTGGCGGTATTGATCTTCCGGTTTTAAAAGAAACCTTCCATAACTGGCAGACAGAGCTTAATGGAAAGGGTTGGAATGCATTATTCCTGGAAAACCACGATCAACCTCGCTCGGTTTCAACATGGGGTGACGCAGAAAACTTCTGGGATGTATCTGCTAAATGCCTTGCAACCATGTACTTTCTCATGCAGGGGACACCATTTATTTACCAGGGTCAAGAAATTGGCATGACCAACGTTCAGTATTCTTCCATCAATGATTATAATGATGTGGCGATTAAAAATCTCTACCACAACGGCATCAAGGATGGTCAGACGCATGAGGAATTGATGGAGATCATTTGGAAAAACGGCCGTGATAATTCACGAACTCCGATGCAATGGACTGACGGAAAGAATGCAGGCTTTACAACAGGCCAGCCGTGGTTAAAGGTAAATCCAAACTTTACAGAAATCAATGTTGAAAAAGCGATAAACGAAAAAGACTCGATTTATCATTACTACAAAACGCTGATTCAATTACGAAAAGACCATCCGACATTTGTTTACGGACAGTTTGAGCTTGTACTACCTGAGCATGAGCATATTTTTGCTTACAAGAGAACATTAGAAAGTGAAACCTATCTAATTATCACCAACCTTTTTGCAAACGAAACCGAGTACCAACTTCCGCACGCTCAATGGAAAAATAAAAACGCGGAAATGCTAATCAGTAATTATCCAATAGATTCAAAGGTGGATTTTCACAACGGCAGCTTAAAGCCTTTTGAAGCAAGAGTGTATCGAATAAACTAATTTTTTTAGCAAATAATGCAAACGATTGCACATAAAAAGTTCTAAATGATGAAGGGACTGGAGAAAATGAAACTTAAATCCTTTGATTTTTGGCAAAAGTTCGGAAAGGCTTTGCTTGTTGTTGTAGCCGTTATGCCAGCAGCAGGTATCATGATTTCCCTCGGCAAGCTAGTGGGGATGCTTGGCGTTGACATTGCTGTCATTAAAACGATTGCCTTAGTGATGGAGGAAATCGGCTGGGGTATTATTGGGAATCTTCATGTATTGTTCGCCGTTGCGATCGGCGGCTCGTGGGCGAAAGAGCGTGCCGGCGGTGCATTTGCTGCCTTAATCGCTTTTATCCTAATCAATCGAATCACAGGTGCCATCTTTGGCGTCAATGGTGCCATGTTAGGGGATCCTGAAGCAACGGTTTCCTCCCTGTTCGGCAGTGAACTAATTGTTAGCGATTACTTTGTATCGATTCTTGGTGCACCTGCCTTGAACATGGGTGTGTTTGTCGGAATCATTTCCGGATTCTTAGGTGCCAATCTATTTAATAAATACTATAATTTTGATAAGCTTCCGCAATCTCTGGCCTTTTTTAACGGAAAAAGATTTGTCCCGTTTGTAGTGATTGCCGGTTCGGTTGTAACAGCTCTTATTCTTTCAATCATCTGGCCATTTATTCAAGGCTTGTTAAATGACTTTGGCCGTTGGATTGCTTCATCTCGTGATACAGCACCGGTTGTTGCACCATTTATTTTTGGCGCATTAGAGCGTTTATTGCTTCCGTTTGGCTTGCATCATATGCTGACAGTGCCGATGAACTATACAGAGCTCGGCGGCACCTATACAATCCTAACAGGTTCAAGTGCCGGAACAACGGTTGCAGGACAAGATCCGCTATGGCTTGCATGGATTGCTGATTTAAATAATCTGCTTGCAGCTGGTGACACTGCAGGGTATAACGCCTTATTACAGGATGTAACTCCAGCACGCTTCAAGGTTGGACAAATGATTCTTTCATGTGCATCTTTAATCGGGATTGCGATTGCGATGTACCGCAATGTGGATAGTGATAAACGTGCGAAATACAAATCTATGTTCTTTTCTGCTGGATTAGCGGTGTTTTTAACAGGTGTTACAGAGCCAATTGAATTTATGTTTATGTTTGTCGCACCGGTGCTTTATGTTGTTTATGCTATCATGACAGGATTGGCGTTTGCGGTAGTCGATTTGGTTCATATCCGAATTCATTCCTTCGGCTTTATTGAACTGTTAACAAGAACACCGATGATAGTAAAAGCGGGCTTATGGTTAGATCTCGTGTACTTTGTGGTTGCATGCCTAGTGTTCTTTGCACTAAACTTTACTGTGGCTAATTTTCTCATTAAAAAATTAAAATATGCGACACCAGGACGTTTAGGAAACTATGTGGAAGAAGAGGCTGGACAAACTGGACAAGCTGATTCGAAGGAACAGGACGGTTCACTTGCCACAGCCATTATTGGTTTATTAGGTGGGAAAGATAATATCGAAGAAGTGGATGCGTGCATGACCCGCCTTCGCGTCACAATCAAGGATGTCAATGCAGTTGCATCTGAGCAGCAATGGAAGCAGCATGGCGCGCTTGGCTTAATTATCAAAGGGAAGGGTGTTCAAGCCATTTATGGCCCAAAGGCCGATGTCTTAAAATCCGATATTCAAGATCATATAGGGGCGTAGGAAATGAAATTATTAACACTAAACTGTCACTCCTGGATCGAAGAGCATCCTATTGAAAAAATGAAGATCCTTGCTGAAACGATTAAGGAAAAATCATATGATGTGATTGCCCTGCAGGAAGTGAACCAATCCATCGATGCGGAAAGTGTCGATGGAAGGATCAAAAAAGATAACTTTGCTCTTGTGCTCCTTGAGGAATTAAAGAAGCTTGGGGTAAATGAGTATAGTTTAGTATGGGACTTTTCCCATTTTAGCTATACAGTGTATGAAGAGGGGGTTGCTCTTTTAACAAAGCATCCCATTGTAGAAAAAAAATCGTTCTTTGTTTCCCAATCCGAGGATCCTAAGAACTGGAAGACGAGGAAAATTGCCGGCATCACCATCCGTTTTCAGGATGAATTGCTTCGTTTTTATTCCTGTCACCTTGGCTGGTGGGAGGATGAAGAGGAGCCGTTTAAGGAGCAACTAGATCAGTTATATCGAATGGCAAGCAAGGATAAAAGGTTTTTCCTGATGGGTGATTTTAATAATGCCGCCCATATTAGAGGCGAAGGCTATGATTATATACTGAGCAAAGGGCTTTATGATACGTATCAATTAGCGAAGCAGACGGATGATGGGATTACGGTGGCTGGAAAAATCGCCGGCTGGGATGAAAACAAACATGATCTCAGGATCGACTATATTTTTTCCAGCGTACCAGTAGAGGTAAATCAATCTTTTGTTATTTTTAACGAAAAAAATAAACCGGTTATCTCAGATCACTTTGGTGTAGAGGTGACGATCAAATAAGAAAAGGGGTAGTACGATATGTTTAAATCATTATTTAAGAAAAAAATGGAACCGGAACAGGTGCAGGCACCATTAACTGGAAAAGTGGTATCGCTCGAAGAAGTCCCGGATCCCGTTTTTTCGCAAAAAATGATGGGAGACGGAGTCGCGATTATTCCTAGTGACAAGCAGGTGTATTCACCGGTCGATGGGGAGATTGTCAGTGTATTCCCAACGAAGCATGCGATCAGCCTGCGCACGAAAGCAGGGGCAGAGCTTCTGATACATATGGGGCTAGAAACCGTTGAATTAAAGGGCGAAGGGTTTCAAATATTAGTTCAGGATGGTAGCAAGGTTTCAAAAGGCGAGCCAATTGCTGAATTTGATTTTGAAAAGGTTTCAAGCCTTGGTAAAGAAGTAATTACCCCAATCATCCTTCTAAATGGGGATCAATATAAGATCGAAAATAGACAAACAAGCACGTCCACCACAGGCGGCAAAGATATTATAATGGAACTAGTGAAGGCTTAAAGGCCAGGGGAACGGGTAGGGAGACGGGTCCCTTGGCCCACCAAAAATTTTTTCTCACACGATCATTACAAAGGGGGTGTAAAGGGTGGTTATTACAATAAAGGATGTTGCGAAGGCAGCGAATGTTACACCATCAACCGTCTCAAGGGTTATTGCCGATAATCCGAGAATCAGTAATAAAACAAAAAAGAAGGTCCGTCAGGTGATGGAGGAGCTTGGTTACCAGCCCAATTATAAGGCGCGCAATCTGGCAAGCCGTACGACTCAAACCATTGGGCTTGTGATGCCAAACTCAACCGATAAAGTGTTTCAAAATCCATTTTTTCCTGAAGTCATTCGCGGGATTAGCAAAATGGCCCATCTGAAGGAATATGCAATCCAGTTCTCAACAGGGGAAATGGAAGAGGAGATCTATGACGGGGTTGTCCGAATGGTTCAGAGCGGGCGTGTGGATGGTGTGATTCTGCTTTATTCCCGCATAGATGACAAGGTAATGGCTTTTCTAGAGGAAAAGAACTTTCCTTATACAATGATCGGAAAGCCCTCCTATGACGTGGAGAAAATTTCTCATGTTGATAATGATAATTTTAGCGCCGCAAAGGAAGTAACGGACTACTTGCTGAAACTTGGGCATAAAAGAATTGCTTTTGTTGGGGGAAATCATTCCTTAATGGTGACAATGGACCGTCAGCGGGGATACGAGACAGCGTTAAAAGAAGCCGGGATTTCCATTTGCCAGGATTACATCGTCCACGAGGATTTCTTAATTGAAGGTGGAAAACAGGCGATTTCAGAGCTGTTGTCACGGAAGGAAACGCCAACAGCCTTAGTGGTTGTGGACGATTTAATGGCCTTCGGGATCATTAATACATTGGAGAAAATGGGGCTTCGTGTTCCAGATGATATTTCGATTGTCAGCTTTAATAACCTACTATTATCTGAGATTTCGCAGCCTCCATTAACGACGGTGGATATTAATATTTTTGATTTGGGCTATCATGCTATGAAAAGCTTGATCGAAAAGATTAATAACCCGGACGAACCTGCTAAAAGAATCATCGTACCTTATCGAATGACCGAGCGGAGTTCTTGTAAAAAAATACGATAAAAAAGATGGCCGCCGTACTGTATGGCGGCTTTTCTTTTAGGACCACGGGGAAGGACCACGGGGACGGGGCGCTGGGTCCTGAAAGTGCCAAAAGGAGCCAGAGGGTCGGGTACCCTGTTTTACTAAAAATAGAAATTATATACTACACAGATTAAAGGGGGAATCAATGATGGAAGAAAAATGGCTGGTTGGTGTTGATTTAGGCGGGACCACTATTAAAATGGCGTTTATTAGTATGGATGGCGAGATTAAGCACAGCTGGGAAATTGCTACGGATACTAGCGAAAAGGGGAGGCAAATTCCTGCATCAATCTCGAGATCAATTGATGAAAAGCTAGCTGAATTCATGAAGACAAAGGATCGGTTGATCGGGATTGGAATTGGCGCTCCAGGGCCGGTAAATGAGGATGACGGCTCACTTGAGGTTGCTGTTAACTTAGGCTGGGAGAACTTCCCGCTGCAGGAAATCCTTGAGCGTGAAACCTCTTTGCCAGTGGCTGTAGAAAATGATGCCAATGTAGCTGCCCTTGGTGAAATGTGGAAAGGTGCTGGTAACGGGGCGAAAAACCTGTTATGTGTCACATTAGGTACAGGCGTCGGCGGCGGGATCATTGTGAATGGGGAAATCGTGCATGGAACAAATGGTGCCGGCGGTGAAATTGGCCATATTACATCTGTTCCAATTGGAGGCGCACCATGTAATTGTGGGAAAAAAGGCTGCTTAGAGACGATAGCATCCGCAACAGGCATTGTCCGTCTCGCAAAGGAAGAGCTTCTTACTGCTTCAGAGGACAGTCTATTAAGAGATTATAAGGGAATCACAGCCAAACTAGTATTTGATGCAGCAAAGGAAGGCGATAAGCTTGCCAACCGTGTGATTGAACAGGTTGTCTTCCACTTAGGCCTAGCCTTAGCCAATTTAGCGAATGGATTAAACCCCGAAAAAATTGTCATCGGAGGCGGTGTTTCAAAAGCAGGCGGAGCATTACTAGAGCCGTTAAAAACAGCCTTTACACCATTTGCCTTCCCAAGAGTAGCCCAAGGAGTAGAAATAGTCCCAGCCACACTCGGCAACCAAGCAGGCGTCATCGGAGCAGCCTGGCTCGCAAAACAAAAACTAAGCTGAAACAGAAGAAGCAGGAGGAGGGTTCCCATTGAAGCAGGGGGACGGTTCTCTTGCTTCTTTTTCATCTCACCCGGAAGCAGGGGGACGGTTCTCCTGCTTCCTTTTCATTTCAATAGGAAGCGGAAGAACCGTCCCCCCGCTTTTTTTATTCATATGCCGTCCAAGGAAATCATAAGAATTCTTATAGAATGGTGGAAGGGGATAAACGGAGGTTTGTAGAAATACAGATGTACGTAAAGGGTTTTCGGTCAGGGGGGATTTTGAATGTCGTGGTTTACATTTTGGATGATTGTGATTAATACAAGCTTTTGGTTAATCTGCTGCTTTGGTACAGCCTGGTTGGTCCACAGGGTATTACCGAGCTCGATATACGAAAAAATCAACTGGCTTTTTAAAGAAAGGTCATTTGAAAAGCGCTTTTATCAGATGATTTTTCTTCCCAAATGGAAGGATAAGCTGCCTGAATGGGGGAAAGTATGGAATTTTGAAAAAAGTCATTTGAAACAGGAACTAAATTTAGACTATGTGAATCGATTTATTCTTGAGACCTATCGTGCAGAAATCGGCCATATTGGTATGGCAGTATTGGGGTTTGCGTGTGTATTGGCTAATCCACGTGATTATGCTCAAATGGCTATTATTTGTTCAATCCTGAATGTGGTGGTTCAAATCCCGTTTTGTTTAATACAGAGATATAACAGACCCCGGCTGGTTCGTTTAAAAGTAAGGTTTGAGAAGAGAGGTCTACAATAAATAGAGCAGGAAGATTTAATTCATTCAATTAACGAGTAAAAGGACCCTTCATATCTTAATCAAACGTTTGTTTAAGATATGAAGGGGTCCTTTTGAAAGTGAAGGGCTAACTCACTTTAGAAGAAAAAGAAGCAGGAGAACCGTCCCTCCGCTTCCAAAAAGGAAGCAATAGAACCGTCCCCCCGCTTCCTATTCTTTTATATAAGAGCAGCAATAATCGGCCATTTGTTCGACTTTGACTTGGAATTTTGAGTTGGCAGGGACTTCAAACGAAGCTCCTTCACCGATTGTTTTCCAATCGTTTTCTCCAGGCAGCTTTACTGTCATCGACCCGCCGATGATTTCCATGATTTCTTTATCGGCGGTACCAAACTCGTACTCACCAGGAAGCATAAAGCCAAGTGTTACTTTTTCTCCGTTCGCTAAATAAACGGTGCGGCTAGAAACCTTGCCGTCAAAATAGACGTTTGCTTTTTTCTCTACAGTTGCATTTTCAAATTTAATCGTCATGTCAGACTCCTCACCTTATAATGTTCTACTTTTCTCAGTGGCCGCAACAACGGCATTCATAACGGCAGCACGGAAGCGATCATTTTCTAAGCTTTTTACACCGGCAATCGTTGTTCCGCCTGGAGAGGAGACCATGTCTTTTAGTTCGCCTGGATGCTTGCCTGTTTCGAGAACCACTTTGGCAGAGCCCAAAACTGTTTGAGCAGCAAACTTATAGGCACTGGCACGTGACATTCCTTCCGCTACAGCACCGTCAGCCAATGCTTCAATAAACATATAGACAAATGCCGGACCGGAGCCGCTTAATCCTGTAACGACATCCATTAAATAGTCCCCAACCACTTCGGCTTCCCCAAAACTATTGAAAATCGCTAATAATTCTGCTTGCTCAACCTTGGTCACGAAAGAATTACATGAGAGCGCAGACATTCCTTCGCCTACTAAAGCCGGCGTATTCGGCATTACACGAACAATCTTTGCTTTTTCCGGCACATTGGCGCTCAATCTTTCAAGCGTCACGCCCGCTGCGATGGATACGATGATTTTATCAGCAGTAATTTCATCCTTAACCGTCGTAAGTACTTCTGCAATATGGTTTGGTTTTACTGCTAGAATAATAATATCTGCTTTTTGCACGACTTCCTTTTCGCTGGAAGTGGTGGTTACACCTAATTCCGTTTGTACAGCATCTAGAGATGGCGGATAAACATCATAGACAACGATATCCTGTGCTGACGCAATTTCCGCCTTAATGATTCCATTCATAATGGCCTTTCCCATATTTCCTGCTCCAACAAATCCAATTGTCTTGCTCATGTTTGCACCTGTCTTTCTTTTTATAAAATAATCCTACCAATACTATAACCTTTTCTAACTTCTGAATATAGATATTTTTCACATAAACTGTTCACAAGAAAGAAGCCGCCGAAAGGACAGCTTCTTTACTAAGGCAAATCTTCATTCTTATTCTAATAATCACCAAAGCTCTGTTCTGTACGGAAGATAATCTCATCCTGCAGCGCTTTTTCTAAGTTGTGGAAATAATCGCTGTAGCCGGCAACCCGGACAATCAGGTTAGGGTATTGCTCCGGAAACTGTTGGGCCTTCAGTAATGTTTCACGGCTTATGACGTTAAACTGGATATGGTGACCGTCCATCGCAAAGTACGATCTAATTAAGGAAGCCATATGTGACAAGCCACGATCTCCTGCGACAACAGAAGGTGTGAACTTCTGATTCAAGAGGGCCCCTCCCGTTTTTAGCTGATCTAATTTAGATGCCGATTTGATCACGGCTGTCGGCCCATTACGGTCTGCGCCCCGTTCCGGTGAAATTCCATCTGGTAATGGAATGCCGGCATGGCGACCGTTCGGCGATGCCTCCATGACCTGTCCAAAGTAGACGTGGCAGGTGGTTGGCAGGAACTCGACAATTGTCTTCGAGCCCTTTGGAGTCCGGCGGCCCGCAATGGCAGACTGCAGGGAATCAGCCACCTGTTTTAAAATATCGTCTGCATAATCATCATCATTTCCGTATTTAGGTGTACGATTATACACCAAGTCATAAATCTCATCGTGACCTTCAAAATCATCCTTCATCGCCTTTAATAATTGATCCATGGTGATGGTTTGATTCTCAAAGACCTGCTTTTTAATGGCTGCAAAGGAATCCGTAATCGTTGCAATCCCCACACATTGTATATAGCTGGAGTTATAGCGTGCGCCGCCCGCATTGTAATCCTTTCCTGATCTAATGCAGTCATCGGTCATAACCGAAAGCAGCGGCACCGGCATGTATTCCATATACATTTTCTCAATGAGATTGTTTCCGGCCACCTTCACATCGACGATATATTTTAACTGCTTGTAGACCGCATCATAAAATTCCTCATAGGTCTTAAACTCACTTGGGTCACCAAGATCTAACGCCACCTGCTGCTCTGTATAGGAATCATAGCCGCGGTTCAGCACCAGCTCCATCACCTTTGGTACGTTCAGGTATCCTGTTAAAACAAACGCCTCCTTGCCGGCAACCCCCGTTTCAACACAGCCGCTCGCGATGCCGCTTTCCCGGGCATCATCAATCGATTTGCCCATATTAATCAGCTCCTGCATCAGGGCCTCTGAATTATAGAAGGCCGGCTGCCCCCAGCCCTTGCGAGAAATCTTCACGGCTTCTTTTAAAAAGTGCTCCGGTGACTTTCGGGATATTTGGACATTGGAGCTTGGCTGTAATAGCTTCATTTCATCCATCACTTCGAGAATTAAATAGCTGACATCACTGACGCCGGATGTGCCGTCAGGGCGGAGGGACCCTGTGTTGATATTACAAAAATCCGTGTACGTTCCGGATTCCTTCAGCGTAATCCCAACCTTTGGCGGTGCCGGCTGGTTGTTGAATTGAATCCAAAGGTTTTCGAGATATTCACGGGCCTGTTCGCGAGTCAGCGTGCCTGCAGCGATTTCTTTTTCATAAAAAGGCTCTAAATGCTGGTCAAGCTTACCAGGTGAATAGGCATCCCAGTTATTCATTTCCACCGTAATGCCAATATGCGTAAACCAATACATCTGAATTGCCTGACGGAAGGTTTCCGGTTTATGTGCCGGTACGACATCACACACCTCTGCTAACTCCAACAGCTCCTGACGCCACTCGGGATCCGTTTCGCCTGCGGCCAACTCCCTTGCGAGTGCAGCATAACGCTCGCCGAAAATAATCATGCCTTCGCAGACCAGCTTCATGCCCTCCAGTTCATCTCGTTTAGAAAGAGCCTCGAGGTCGTTGTTATAATCTAGCTGGGCGATTTGTGCCTCGATTTGGTCAATAAAGTCAAGGTACCCATACTTGTACATTTTTCCATCTGCTACGGTGTGACCCGGACCGCGCTGCATAAGGAATTCAGTAAATAAGCCGGCATTGAACAGCTTGTGCCATTCATCAGGAAGCAGCCGGTTCATTCGTGTCATCATTGCCCGCTCCTGCCAATAAGGAATAATGACTTCCTCCTGGATTCTCCGGTCCTCATCACTTACTCTAAAAAACACCTTCTCACGCTTGTCCATGTTTTCAAAATCCTGCAGCGAGTGGCAGCAGAGCTCAGGGAAGGTAGGCGCTGCCCATGGGCGATGTCCCTTTTCACCAACAATCAGCGAGCCGCGCTCTAAAAAGAGCGTCCGGTTTTCCATAATGTATTTGAATACCTTTCCGCGTAAAACAGGTGTCGGATATTTGCCCTCCCACATTTTGTAGGCCTCGGTTAACAACACCGCTCGTTCCATCGACAAAATTGGTTGACATTCCTGCTCACTAATCTCACGCAAACGCTTAATTCTTTCAGTCGAACCTCTCCTAGCTGGTGCCATTGCTAAAGTAGTCATGGATACTCCTCCTGGAAATTAGTATTCTATCAATTTGGCAGATTATTCATTAGTTTTTGACCAGATGAAGCAGAGGGACGGTTCTACTGCTTCCATTTTAAAAGAACAGGGGGTATTTTCTGCTGCTTCTCATTTAAAAAAGCTTCGATTCTATTCCTTCCAAGTTGAAACCCTCAGCCACTATTACCCGCCAACGGTCACCGTATAATGATGCATTTTCCATTGCAGCTTAGTTTTTTCCAGCGTTTCGTCAGATGGCTTGCTAAATATCTGACAAGGTTTTCCGAGCCGGGCGTATTTATCACTTCCGAACTCGTGATACGGCAGAAGGTTCACCTCATCTATATGAATATGATTATCCTGCAGCCAGCGGATGGTCTGCTTGACAGCTAGTTTACTATTGTTGACGCCGTCCACTTGGATGAGGCGCAGACTAATGACGGCACCGGCTTTACTTAATTTTTTTAAATTATCCAAGACCAGCTCATTCGGCGCACCTGTATAGTCCTTGTGCAGTGTTGAATGGATGAACTTCAAATCATATAAAAATCGATCGACATAGGGCAGGACGCGTTCAAAGTTTTTGAAGGGGGCAACGCCGCTTGTATCGATTACAACGGAAATCCCTTTTCTTTTTAACGTTTGAAGAAGCTCTACGATATAATCCATATCCTGTGTCATGACCTCACCACCGGATAATGTGACACCGCCGCCGGATTGCTCGTAGAAAATCTGATCCTTTGCCAGTTCTTTGACAAGCTCAAACACAGTATAGTGTTTCCCAACGATTTCCTCCTTTCCATCTTTCGTTTGAATCGGTTCAATCTCGTATTTCATTCCTTCCGGATTGTGGCACCATTTGCACTGCAGCGGGCACCCTTTGAAGAAAACAGTTGTCCGGACACCTGGACCGTCATGGATAGAAAATTTTTGGATGTTAAAAATGACAGGTGCTTCCATTATTATTCGCCTCCTCATTGTAAGCAAAGGTTTGAAAATCGATCATCATGCCTATTTTTACAGCAGCAGATGAATGATTTAAAAAAATTCACTGATATTGATTAGTTAAAATGTTCTGTCCTCCTATCACGTTTACAAAATGCTTATCTATAAAATGCTGGTGAAACAGTTTCTTTGTACGGGTAAGAATGGAAAATAAAAGAGGTATAGATTTAAATAATGTCTATGTAATCATGAAAAAATATGACATCTTTCAATATAAAAACAAATTCAAATCCAAGAAGCTATAATGGGTAAGAAATACTCTAGTTGAAGGTAATAGGGCTACGGTAATTCATAAGCATAATTGTGTTATACTTCACATTCTATTCTACCAAATTCATAATTCCAAATTCTGTGAATAAGTAAGTAAACTTTAATAGAAATATCACTTTGAAGCAGGGGGACGGTTCTCCTGCTTCCGAATGTGGATTAGAAAGGACAGGGGAATTAATTAGTGACCAATATAAACCTCTGTGTGTGCTTTTCAACGATAAATCTCACTTTCGCAAATCGTTATTTATACTGTAGGATTCGATTTTGGCAAAGGGAAAATGAATTAGACCCAATCAAATTACAGGTGTTACAATTTTTATCCTTTTCCGACAGAAGACTCCCACCTCAAGGAACGGGAAGGGTGCAGCCCAGTGAGTAGGTGGGAGATGAATGTTGGTTGGCGATAGCCAAAGAGGTCCTCCTATGATATAATTGGAACAAACGTTCGATTTTGAGAGGTGTAGTACGATGCTAGTCAACAAGGCTTATAAGTTTCGTATCTATCCAAATAAGAAACAAATTGAACTGATCAATAAAACGATTGGCTGTTCAAGATTCGTGTTTAACTTCTTTTTAGGAAAGCAAAAAGACAAAGACGCCTATTGGTATGTCGTCGAAGAGATGATTCAAAATGGTCAGCTTCAAGTGAACAACTGGAAAGGCAGATGTCTCAACAAATATGAAACCGTTAAGTCTGTTAGAGAATTAAAAAAGCAGTATTCTTTTTTGAAAGAAGTCGATAGTATTGCCCTGCAAAAATCGGTTGAAAACTTAGCTGATTCTTATGATCGTTACTACAAAAAACAAAACAACTATCCACGTTTTAAGTCCAAAAAGAATCCTGTACAATCCTATACCACAAAACATACGAACAGAAACATTGCTGTCATAGAAAATTATATAAAACTTCCTAAACTTGGCTTAGTTCGTTTTGCGAAAAGCCGTGTGGTAGAAGGCAGAATTTTAAATGCTACGATTAGACGTAATCCATCAGGAAAATACTTCATCTCTATAGGAACAGAAGCAGAAGTATCAAAACTACCAAAAACACAATCGGCTATTGGTGTAGATGTAGGTTTAAAGGACTTTGCTACTCTTTCAGATGGAACGACTTACTCGAATCCAAAATTCTATCGTGCATTAGAAAAAAAATTAGCACGAGCACAAAGAACCTTGAGTAGAAGAACAATTGGCGGTTCGAACTGGTATAAAGCAAAAATAAAAGTGGCCCGTCTCTATGAAAAAATGTCGAACGCAAGAAATGATTACTTACACAAAATTTCCACCGAGATTGTCAAAAACCACGACACGATTGGGATGGAAGATTTGTCAGTATCGAATATGCTTAAGAATCATCATCTTGCGAAAGCAATCAGTGAAGTTTCATGGTCACAATTCAAAACCATGATTAAGTATAAAGCAAAATGGTATGGAAGACAGTTTGTGACTGTTGCGAGAAATTTCCCTTCCAGTCAACTTTGTTCTTTCTGTGGCTATCAAAACAAAGATGTTAAAAATCTCGCATTGCGTGAATGGGATTGTCCTATTTGCAGTGCCCACCACCAAAGAGATATAAACGCTGGATTAAATCTTAAAAATGAAGTAATAAGACTTCTAACCGCAGGGACTGCGGGGATAGCCTAATCCATAACTGGTGGATACACCGGTGTTCTTAGGAATCTCCCGCCTCAAACAACTCGTAAGAGTGTTAGGCGGTGAGTAGTTCAAGACAAATACATCACGTTGATACAAGTAAAGGAGATGTCGATATGCTTTTACTGATAATAGGAGGACTATTGGTTGTGATTGTCTTGATGGGTTTTTCTATGAAAAAAGGTTCAAAAGCAGAGGTATCCTATCAATACTATACAGCAGAGAAAACTCGGGCAGCTATTGAAAATAAGGAAGATCTCATACTACTTGATATTCAAATAGAAGAGCAGTGGAAGGCTGGTCATATAAAAGGCGCACTGCCGACACATGCTTACCCTGTAAAAACAACCGAAGATAAAGTAAAACTAGACAACATACTTCCTGAATTAGCCGGTAGACAGCCAATTGTTGTCGTTTGTCCAGGAGGAGGCAGCGGTGCTACTAGAACGATAGATTATTTAAAATCAAAAGGAATAGCTGCAACGAGATTATTCATATTGGAAAATGGTCAGAGTAAATGGCCCTATGACGAGTTAATAGAATGATAATTAAAAAAGGTGTTATACAGTGGCATGAACCATTATATAACACCTTATTATCATGCTACATGTTCATCATGTCATTGGTAGTCGGCGCTCCGAAAGTAGGATCGAGCATTCCCAGAATCATCGCCACATGTGAGACAACAAGGAAAATTCCGACGAAAGTGGCATGAATTTTGAGCTTTTGCTCTGCTGATTTATTTTTCCAAATAAGATTCATATCCAATAAGGCCATCCCAAGCAGTGGAACAATACCAGATAGATAGAGTCCAACAGCTAATATATCGGTTATGCCGCGCCATTCACCAGCAGTCGTGATAGGAACTACGGCGTTAATAAGGAGATAAATAAAAACACCAGTGAAATACAGGCCTACTATTATAGAAGCTACTTTATTAATGGATCGTAATGATCCGTTCAGGTTCCGGGTAAATAGGATGGCTAATTCGGAAATGGCAATCGTTTCAGCTAGAATAACCGGAATGGCCATAAACAAAATCAAATTCCAGGGTTGGTTTGTTGCCAGCAATTCCATATAATGCGTCATAGTCATGAAAATCAGTTTCTCCTTACAGTTCAATTTGTAAATGAATCATAGCAGTCAAATATGCAGAAACTGTTCAGAAATCATGAAGGATTCGTGACCATCAGGAAGCAGAGGGACGGTTCTCCTGCTTCCTTTTCGTTTGTAGGTCGCTGATTTCTAACAAATGAACAAGATTCAATCCCAACGGAGAATGATAATTAAGTGAAAATCGATTATACTAGAATGACGTCAAATGCTAAGGAGGAATTCCCTGTGACAGAAAATAATCAAGTCGAAGAGCCGAAAAAGAAGATCAGCCTGCAAGAAGCGATGAAGCAGCAGCTTGCAAACAAAAAGAACCAAGCTCAAACTGGTAAAGGAAAAACACAAATGGACCTTTCAACTAAAAAAATGAAAAGTCAGCAAACGAAGAAAACGAGCAACACCCGTAGAAAAATGGGCGTTTAAGGAAGCAGAGGGACGGTTCTGCTGCTTCTATTCCTTCCGGATCCCGGGAATGGAAGCAAGAGAACCGTCCCCATGCATCTAATAAAGCATGGAGAACCACCCTCATGCATCTATGTAGGCAAGAGAACCACCCCCGTGCATCTAAGGGAGCAATGAGGATCACCCTCTTGCAGTTATATACGAATAAAAAAGGTTGAACTCATGTGAGTTTAACCTTTTTTATTTGCTGGTTGTTTCTTTGATTTGTCCAATAAAGCTGTTCGTTTGCTAATTAAATATATAAACAATATGAAAAAGTTATTAACGTGTATCGTATAACGTTACATGCGTATTTTATACGATACATGTATATGGTAATCTATGAAATATAGAAAAGAAACAATATTCTAACAAACTGAAAATTCACGCACATAACAAAGCTCATATGACATTTATTCATGAGGAGGGAAAACATACATGTTAAGAGAAGTTGAAAACTTTATCTATCATGAAGCAAATTTAATGGACGAAGGTAAGTATGAGGAATGGGGAGAGCTGTTTACTGAGGACTCCACCTATTGGATTCCAAGCTGGATGACTGAGTCAAAAACAATCAGCAATCCAACGAATGAGCTTTCTTTAATTTACTGGAATAAAAATAATATTAATGAGTATGTTCAACGGTTAAATTCAGGTGATGCACATGTTATGATACCTTCTCCTAGAACAACTCGATATATTACCAATATATTAATTGAACCTTTAAATGAAACCGAATTCATCGTAAAAAGTAATTGGTTCCTCCATGATTTTAGACTTCAATACAATGAAGGGGTTCAGCAATTTTTTGGCGGGAAAATGGAGCATCGCGTTGTAAGAGAAAACGGTGAATTCAAAATTTCTCATAAAGAAGTCATCGTGATTAATGATAATATCAACCGCGGCCATTTAATGATTATCTAACTAAAAAGAAACTGAATGAGGAGGTTATCACCAATATGCTAAAAGAAAAACTAGAGCAATTCATAATCGATAATCCAGAGGATAGAGAGTTTAAAGTAAACGGGAAGGTTTATACAGACCAAGAGCTATACGAGAAAGAAATAGAATTATTTTTTGAAAAGTCATGGGTATATGTTTGTCATGAAGATCAGATTAAACAAGAGAATGATTACTTCTTAGCCCAAATCGGCAAGGAACCCGTTATTATTACAAGGTCTGCAGACGGGCAGATTCAAGGCTTCATTAATCGTTGTCCGCATCGCGGCGCAACAGTTTGCCGAGAACATCAAGGAAACTCCAAAAGTTTTCGATGCTTTTACCATGGCTGGACATTTAGAAATAATGGAGATTGTATTGGTGTAGCGGATCAACAGGCATACCCATCCAATTTTGATAAAAGCAAACACGGACTGACAAAGGTTGCCAAAGTTGAATCTTACCGCGGGTTTGTTTTTGCAAGTCTAGAAGAAAATGTACCCACTTTAGAAGAGCACTTAGGAAATGCGAAGCCGTTTTTAGATGTGGTGATTGACCGATATGCAGATGGAATTGAAGTGGCGAATGGTGTGACGAAATATGGAAACGTAGGAAACTGGAAGTTACAGCTAGAGAATGCACTTGATTATTATCATCCATTATTTGTTCATAAGAGCTACTTTGATATTGTGGCAAAAAGAGGAGTAAAACGTGAAAATGCCTCACTTCAGTTTAAGGAAAGAGTCGTTGACCACCAGTTATACTTGGGTGGAGGTCATGGCTTAACAGTTCACTATCGCGACTTCCTAAAGGCCGGATATTTAGAAGGGGAGTTATTTCAAAGTGACTTCCGTACACCGGAATGGGAAGAAAAAGTGGGCCCATTAATGGCAAAATGGACACAAAAAATCTCTATGCATCTATTGATTTTCCCAAATCTCTTAATTATGGAAGGACCAGCCCTGCAAATTCGCCAGATTCGTCCAGTATCTGTGGACCGGACAGAGGTATATGGCCGTGCGTATTATCCAAAGGGGCAGCCTGATGAATATACATCAAGACAGCTAGCGGCATATGAATTTTTAGGACCAGCAGGACATGGAACTCCGGATGATATTGCAGCATTTGAGTCATGTACAGTTGGCTATCAATCTGAAAAAGCCCCATGGAATAATCTATCAAGAGGTTATGATCGAGAGGTAACGGATGCTTCAGAACTAGAAATTTCCGAATTATCAAACTTCGAGGTCGCCGGAAACATTAGTGATGATACGTTTCTTCGCGCCATGTTTAGACATTGGAAAGAGCAATTAGCGGAAGAAAAGGATGCTAGTAAGAAGGAGGTTCATGCATGAGTAGCACGATAAAAAAGTTAGCTTATGTACACCTTAACTCCAAAAATCCACAAGAGACTGCCCGATTCTTTGAAGATTTATTTGATTGGGAAACAACAGAAGGTGAAAATGGGCAAATCTATGTTGCTGTAGATAAATACCATCATCGAATTACGATTTACCAAAATGACGAGCCCGGCTTAAGAGCAGCTGGCTGGCAGGTTTTAAATAAACGAGATTTTTTGAAAACACAAAAGGTATTAGACGAAGCTGGTGTTTCGTATCATGTTGGGACAGAGGCGGAATGTGAAGAAAGAAAGGTAAGGGAATTCATCTCCTTTATCGATCCATCGGGAAATACTGCAGAGGTATGCTATGCACCATACGTAACGAGACCAAACTGCCAGTCAATCGGTTCATTAGATATTCTGGATTTATTGCATGTAACGCTATCCGTGACGGCAGCAGAGTTCAAAGCAAATCTACAGTTTTATGAAGAAGTGCTTGAATTTAATGTGTCTGACTTATTTAATAAGCGAATTGCTTTCACAAGATGCAGCCAGAATCATCATAACCTTGCGATGGTAACAAGTGAGGAGCCTGGGAGACGGTTTAGACACTTTATGTTTGAGGTCAGAACCTTTGACGATGTAATGAAAACCTTAATGAAGGCAAAGAAATTGAACATTCCTGTAGAAGGTCCATCCAAGCATGGCAATTGTCAAACGGTACATGTCTACATGCCTATACCAGGTATGGGTAAAGGGTTAATCGAAATAGGCTGGAATCATAAGAAAATTCTCGATGATGAAAACTGGGAAGTTGTTTGCTATGACTTTGAGGGAGAAAAACTGGCTGAATTCATTGATGTATGGAAGGCTCCAGAAGTTCAGAAGGAAAAAATATCCTCTAAATAGGGTGATGACATGAAGAAACAGACTAGTGAAAAGCTCACGCTTCAAAATGAATTTGCAACCGTTCAAGTATATGTAGAATATAGTGCCAATGGCCCGCGATTATGTATTGCAGATGCAATCCGAGAAAGTGTTGTCTATCTAGATCCCCTGCAGGTCGAATGTTTAACGCGGATGGACTTGAGTGATTTAGAAAAATATTTACCCTATTAGGTGAAATAAGAGGGGGATGAACAGATGAATAATTCTTGCTTAGCAGCTGTTGCAATAGCTCCAAATACAACCGTCATCCAGGGATTTACGAAGCCGGAGATTTCTCTTGATGATGCTTTATTGAAGGTAGAGGCAGTTGGGATTTGCGGTGCTGACAGCTATATCTATAAAAATATCAAAACGCCCATGATATTAGGCCATGAATGTGTTGGAAGGATTGAAAAGATTGGAAAAGAAGCTGCAAGAAAATGGGGCGTAAAGGAAGGCGACCGTGTCGTCATTGAAGAACCGATGCCATGTGGGTATTGTGATGTTTGCAAAATGCAAAAGTATCAGCTCTGCAAAAATGGAGGACGTTACGGACAAGTGCCGATTTCTGTAGAGCCTTCCCTCTGGGGAGGATTCAGCGAATATATGTATCTGCACCCTAATACGCAGGTGTACAAAATCGCTGATCATGTAAAAAAAGAAATTGCACCGATGTTTATCCCTATTTCTAACGGAATCAGATGGGTACAGGATATTGGGAAATTAACACTCGGAGGTACCATTGTCATTCAAGGTCCAGGCCAGCACGGATTAGGCTGTGTCATTGCTGCCAAACAATTGGGCGCAGCCTGTATCATTGTCACAGGAATGAGTCAGGATCAAAAGAGATTAGAAGTGGCAAGGGAATTAGGCGCACATCACACAATCAATGTAGAAGAAGAGGATCCAATTGAAGCCGTTTCGAAAATTACAGGCGGGAAAATGGCCGATGTGGTCATGGACATTACGACAGGTGCAACCATAGCTATCAACCTATCACTTGAACTAGCTAGAATCGGGGGCACCATCGTGCTTGCAGGTGCAAAAAATAGACCGGTTCCGGACTTTAATAGTGATACGATTTTTAGAAAAGAACTAACCGTAACAGGTGTGTATGGCCGTGATTTCCGTGCAGTTGAGCCTGCCCTACGTCTAATCGAATCAAATACACTTCCATTGGAATTATTATCGACACACGAGTTTTCCTTACAAGAAACCGATTATGCGATGAAGGTTTTTGCCGGTGAAATCAAAACAGGAGTTCCTCCCATTCATGTTTCACTAATTCTTTAATTCTTTAATCTTTAGTCTGTTAAAGAACAATGTTGATTTTATTACTTTGTTGATTGGAATGGAAGGCACGAAGACTCCTGCGGGAGAAGCGAGACAGTTGAGACCCCGCAGACACGGAGTGTCGAGGAGGCTCGGCGGTCGCCCGCGGAAAGCGTAGTGCCTGGAATGGAAATCAACAGCTTTGTTTAACAGAATCTAATTTTTTGAAAGAAACAATTATAAATTAAAAGAACGGAAGCTAAATACAAGAGTCATTCAATCTATAGAGAAAGAAGGAGTCAGTATGACGAAAAATTATGATGTAAGCATTTGGAATGAATTATCTGGAATTGCCTTTAAACAATATTTTGTGGATGCCGATGGCGTAAGCACACGTATTGTCGAAGCGGGCGAAGGGGAGCCTCTTATTATGCTGCATGGGATTGGCGGACATATTGAAGCCTATGCAAGAAATATAAAAGAGTTAAGCAAGCATTTTCGCGTGATTGTGCTAGATATGCTTGGTCACGGGTATACGGGTAAGCCTGACTATCCTTATACATTGAATGAATACAGCAATCATTTATTAGCGGTATTAAAAGCACTTCAAATCGAACAAGCACATTTATCCGGTGAATCGCTGGGTGGCTGGATGTCTGCTTGGTTTGCTTCCAAGCATCCTGAGTATGTGAAATCCCTTTTGCTGAATACTCCCGGGAATATTACAGGCAACCGTGACGTAATGAAAAAGTTAAAAGACTCTACATTAAAAGCCGTATTAGAAGCGAACAACGAAACCGTTCGTACGAGACTTGAGTTTTTATTCTATGATACGAACTTTGTTACGAAGGAATTAGTAGAATCACGCTATACTATTTATACACAGCCTGAATTCAAAGAAGCGATTCATAATATTGTCGTTTTACAGGATTGGGAAGTCAGACAACACTTTACATGGGTGCCGGAATGGACAGAAAAGATTACGGCTCCAACACTGATCTTAATGTCAGATCATGACCCTACAGCAACCATTGAGGATGCCGAATATCTTAAAACACTTATCCCTAATAGTCAGCTGCTGATTGTTAAAGATGCAGGTCACTGGCCGCAATGGGAAAAGCCGGAGGAATTTAATGAAATTCAAATTCAATTTGCTAAAGGCTTGAATACTGTCAATCAGTAAGAAAAGCATTGGGTAGATAATATTGTAAATATTAGTGGAGAAAGCTGGTATCATACCGGCTTTTCCCCAGCCCTCATATTACCGAGTTACCTTCATAGCTTATTCGGGAGAAACCGATAGGCGTAATACAGCATGTGAGGAGAAAAACATATGAAAAAGTGGCTAAAGCCAACCATTGTGGTATTGCTTGCATGGGCAACGTATGTCATTTCTATTACAGACCGCATGGCATGGGCACCTGTCATTCCGTTAGCATCTGCGGAAATGGGAATTACTGCTGCTCAAGCTGGTCTTTATATGACTGCCTTTTACGTAGGCTATGTCCTCACTCAATTTCCAGGGGGACTTTTAACAGATCGGATTGGATATAGAAAAGTTTTATTAGGTTCTATTGGTATCGTTGCTATATTTACCATAGCGATGTATTTTGTCAAGAGCTTTGAAATGGGGCTGATCGTAAGAGTTCTTGCAGGACTTGGCTCAGGTGCCATTTTCTCAGCTGCTACGACATCTATCATCGATCACATCCCGGCTCAGCGCCGTGGCCTTGCGATTGGTTTCTTAATGACAGCAACATCTCTTGGAATTACCTTTGCTAATATTATTGTTCCAACTGTAGCGGATCATTTTGGGTGGAGAACTGCCTTTTTAGCTGTTGGCTGCTTTCCTATCCTTGGATTTATTTTAAGCTTCTTTTTTATGAAGGAAAGTTCAAATTACGTTGAAAGAAAGTCTGTTAAGGAAACAACTAACTTCTGGCAGGATACGCTAACCATCCTGAAAAATAAGAAAATCATCATCGTTGGTCTAGCTGGTTTTGGCGGTACATGGGCTGCGATTGGGACAGCTACCTGGGCAAATTCCTATTTAAATAATTCGTTGGGACTTACCCTTGTTCAAGCAGGGAGCATCATGGCTTTCTATGGGATGGCTGGATTGATTGTGAAGCCACTGATTGGTTTTATTTCGGATTATATGAATAAAAAAGTAATTGCCTTTTGGGCGCTTTTTCTTTTCGCACCTGTATTAGTATGGTTCGGAATGAATACGATTACAAACTTTACTTATCTTTTGATCCTAACCATCATATTAGGGACAGCTTCCTTTATGTATAGTCCCATTATGACGACCATTATTGGAGAGACGGTAGAGCCTCGACTCGTTGGAGGGGCATTAGGCCTGGTAAACGGTATCTGGCAGTTAGGTGCATTAGCTTCCCCTTTAATTATGGGAATGGTTATCGATCAAACTGGAAGCTATCTTTTGGTATTTATTACATTAGCTGCAGGTCCATTTGTCGGAGCGATTATTATGTTATTTTTAGGTTCTGGAAAATCAAAGACATATAAAGAGACAAGTGACGGAGATCATCTGAAAAAAGCGATATAGAATTTATTCTACGAGTTAGATTTAAGCAAATCCTGTTGGGAATGTATCAGTGAATAGTTCTTGCAAAAAGTGTGACAGCTTCTTGATTGCAGTCCTTATGATAATGGAAAATGAGACATCCTATAGCTCCATTTCGGTGGAGAAACATACCAAATAGTATGTTAAGTAGCTGACCAAATCATATGTGATTTGGTCTCTTGCTATTTTGTTTTTTTTACCTAAGTAGGTAACCAGAGATAATGAAAATAAACGGAGATTTTCCGGTTAGACTATATAATACAGCTCAGTTTGGGGTATATAAACGGAGGTTTTCCGATTAAGCAAAGCAAAATGGCCTATTTTTCCGTTTTTCGAGTAAATAGCCGGAATTCTTCCGTCTATTTAAGCTACTTTCAGTGTTATTTCCTAATTAAGAGAAATTTCTCCGCTTATCTATCAAACTCGCTTTAGCATCTAATAAAATAAAAAAAGCGGGCAATCGCTTAGAAGCCAGCTTTTTCACCTGCAAAAACCATAACCTTTATACAACTTTACTTTCATTCATTAATCTACTTTTCTTCTTAAACAAAAGCCTTTGATAGCGTGTGATAAGCTGATCTAATTTTTGACTGATGGCAAGCGTTTTATGGCTGTTCAAACCTGTTACAGCAGCTGTCTGAATCATTTCCTTTCTCAATTGCTTAATCCCTTCTTTTAACTCTTCTATCTCCGTTGATGTCATACTCATTCTACTAATCATGCTTGATCACGAAGTGTTCTTCAATTAGTTTGATAAGCTTCTCCTTTGAGAACCTTTCACCAATAAATACAGCAACATTGGTTAATTCGCTTTTGGCTGTCATTCGAATCATCTCTAATTCCTTGTATGCATATTGAAATACCATGGGTCCGTTCGTATCTTTAAAATGCAGAATTCCTTTCGCTCGATAGATCGTTTGTGGTAAAGTTTTTATCAAATCTTCAAAGGTTTGGCGCTCAATGGGTCTATCAAAATAGTGGGTATAGACCATAACATGGTTATGTGAGGAATGTTTACTGCTTCCAAGTGGCTTTATAGGGTTTGATCGCGAAATAGTCTCATCCAAAAAATCAAAGGATACCTTACAGTGGGTAGTTGTTTGAATGACGGCATTTGAATTCCAATGATGGATTGTATTTTTTAATTCAGATATTTTTTCAGATGGCACGCGATCCATTTTATTTAAAATAAGAATATCGCCATAGAAAATTTGCTCTTTTATCATTTGATAGGTTCTGCCTTTATTCTCCATTAGTTCTAGCAAATAATGAGCGTCTATAACAGTTACATTTGACTTTAATTCTACCTCAATATAGAGAGAGGCTTCTGTAATGGCGCTTATCGTATCTCTTGGGAGAGCCACTCCTGTTGATTCAATGATAATGACATCAGGTGTATAGTCCTCGCATACTTGTATAATCGTGTTCTTCAGGTCACCGCTGACAGAACAACAAATACAGCCGCCTAAAATCTCTGCAACCGGGGTGTCTGTCTCCAGGCTGTAACCATCCACATTAATTTCTCCTACTTCATTCATGATGACGGCCGCTTTTTTGCCTATATGGGAAAAATAGCTTAACGTGTTCTTTAATAATGTTGTTTTTCCACTTCCTAGGTAACCTGTTAAGAGATAAATAGGGATAGATGGTTTCATATATATTTCTCCTATAATTTTTAGATTATTATAATTATTGAATCTTTATGGTTCATAGATTAACATAAAGATGTATCGTATAAAAGCCTAATGTAACGTAATACGATACATTGGGTAGTGTTAATTATCTGTGATTGAAAAAATACCGAGGAGCGAAATATAGTGAATAAACAAGAGAATAAATATATCCTTTCTTCAGTGAAAAATACGCTTAAAGTATTAAACTCATTTACGAAAGACCAGCCTGAGTGGGGGATACGAGAGCTAGCAAAACATCTACAATTAACCCATAGTACCATTCAACGAATCATGGTGACGTTGGCCAGTGAAGGATACGTAACACAGGATATCAATTCAAGAAAGTATCGTCTTGGGGTCCGTTTACTTGCTTTTCAAAATGTGATCACAAGTCATTTAGAAATTCACGAAGAGTCCTATCCACATCTGCAGGAGCTGGTTAAAAATACAGGTGAAACGGCACATATCAGTATTTTAGAAGGAGCACAGCTCGTCTATCTTCATAAAGTGGAGCCTGCACGGCCGATACGTGTGTTCACTGAAATAGGGGCTCGAGTACCTTGTTACTGTGTGGCTGGAGGAAAGGTCATTCTAGCGTACCAAAGCGAGCAGAAGATTCAGGAGGTGATTGATGAAGGACTTCATCCTTTTACGGAGAAAACGGTCACTGACCCGGACATGCTGCGAAAGCAATTAAGGGAAATTACCGAAAAGGGATATACTACCACGCAGGGTGAACTATTAGTAGAAGGGGAGGTTCTCTCCATTGCCGCTCCGATATACAACTATTTTGGAACTGTTTTTGCCAGTGTATCTTTAGTGTGTATTGGACAAAGGATAACGGATGATATGAAACTTAAATATATTGAAAGAGTAAAAAAAACAGCCAGTAAAATTTCAAAAGACCTAGGCTACTATGAACAGAATAGCTAGACATACAATCATCATTGAAGTCTCTCCTTTTACAAAAATGTAAAGGAGAGTTTTTTATTTTCGCGGATATGATAAAAAAAGTGAAAAATTTTAAAAAGATGTACCGTATACCGTTACGATGGTATTTTTATACGATACATGACTATGGTAATCTATGAAACATAGAGATTAAATATTAGTAATTTTCTGAAAAAGGATTGAAGGGAGGGAATTAAGAGGCTTTTAGGATAGAAGAAGTTAAATCATTTATAAACAAAATGTACCATGCAAACCTTTTGTTTGAGAGTTTAGGAGTCTGAGATTCCTAAATTATTTTTTCTATATTTAACACTATATTGATAGGCGGAAATATAGAAATTTATTGCTATTTAATTAATAGAGGGGGCTAATACAATGAAAAGAAAGCGTTTTAAATTCATCGGTATACTTGTACTGTTACTATCCTTCATACTAAGTGCCTGTAGTGGAGGCGGTTCATCTGCCACATCAGGAGATGGAGAAGAGGCAAAATCTGATTTTCCTAAAAAACCAATTAAATTATTTGTTACATTTGCACCAGGAGGAAGTTCAGATATTGTAGCTCGTGCTCTTGCTGAGGCAACAAATAAGTACTTACCGAACGGGCAAACGGTTGTAGTTGAAAACAAACCAGGTGGTGCTGGTACGGTTGGGGTAACAGAGGTTTTATCGGCGAAGGCAGATGGTTATACAGTAGGTCTAACTGCAATGAGCCCATTAGCGATCCAACCGCATTATGGAAAAACGACTTATCAGTTGGATGATGTTGGAATGCTAATGCAGATCACTTCACAGCCACTGGTATTAGCTGTAAAGAATGATGCACCATGGAAAACCTACGAAGAATGGTTACAGTATGTAAAAGAAAACCCTGGTAAATTTAGATACGGCGTCCAAGGCTCAGGTGGTATTAGTCAGATCGTAATGGAAGCGGTTAATAAACAAGAAGGAACGAAAACAGAGCATATACCTTACGACGGTTCAGCACCTGCCATGACGGCTCTTTTAGGCGGGCATGTAGAGGGCGCCGTTGTACAAGATATGGAAGCAAAAACCTACGTAGATTCAGGAGACGTTAGAATTTTATTTAGTTCCGAGGCTTCCATGCTTTACAAGGATATTACAACGTTAAAAGATGCTGGAATTGACTTTGAGATGGGAACATGGAGCGGGTTGATCATGCCGAAGGATGTACCAGAGGATATTCGAGATATTCTACATGAATCGTTTAAAAAGGGCTTAGAAGATTCGCAAACAGAGAAAATATTAAGTGAACAAGGACTGTCTATTCAATATGCGGGCCCAGAAGAATTTAAAACGATGACAGAAGATGATTCTGACGTCCTTGGAAAAATTATGAAAGATACGGGACTCATTAAATAATAGAGGAGGCGTTCATATGTTAAAAAAGAATGCCGGGCTATGGGCAGGGATTATTACATTGGGCTTTTCGCTCCTATTCTTTGTCACTTCACTCCAATATAGTTTTTTAAGTGACCGGGGCATTGGCCCTGGTCCAGGCTTTCTTCCTCTTTGGTTAAGTGGATTAATGGGATTTCTAGCCATACTACTCATGATAGATGCGCTAAGAAAACCAACATGGTTCAGCATGATTATTCCAAAGAAACCAGAGGCAAAGAAAATAGCATTAGTATTCGGCTCAGTCATCCTATTTTTAGCGATCGTTTCATATGCAGGGTTTATCATCTCGACCACGATCATGTTGTTTTTACTTTTAAGAGGCTCTTACCGCTGGTTTATCAGTTTAGGAACTGCAGCAGGAACCTCCATTCTATTATACTGGGTTTTTGTTATTCTACTAAAGGTTACGCTACCAGTAAACGCTTTAGGTTGGTAAGGAGGAGGGAAAAATGGAAGCATTAAGCTTACTGCTAAATGGTTTTGAAACAGCGTTTACGTTTACAAACGTTTTATATTGTTTAATTGGTGTTACAGTCGGCATGCTTGTTGGCGTAATGCCTGGTCTAGGTCCCACTTCTGGAACGGCCATTCTCATTCCGTTGACGTTTGGGATGGATCCTGTATCTGCGATTATTATGCTATCCGGAATTTATTATGGTGCCATGTATGGAGGAACGATTACCTCTGTCCTTATCAATACACCAGGGGAAAGTGCTTCTGTTGTTACCTGTATAGATGGATATGAAATGGCGAAAAGGGGGAGGGCAGGAGCTGCATTAGGTGTGGCAGCCATTGGATCCTTTGTTGGCGGAACGGTTGCGATTATCGGCTTAACCTTTATTGCCCCAATGCTAGCCAGCTTCGCACTTAAGTTTGGTGCCCCTGAATTTTTCTCCTTAATGCTTCTTGGATTAATGATGCTAATTGCCTTGATGGGGAAATCCATTATCAAGGGGTTGATTGCGGCATTATTTGGCTTCTTACTAGCATTAATTGGAATGGACCCAATTACGGGAGAAATCCGCTTTACCTATCATTCTATTGAATTAGTCAGAGGGATAGATTTTGTCATAGTGGCCATGGGATTATTCGGAATTTCAGAAATCCTATCGAATTTAACGCAAAGTGGAAAAATGGAAAAACCTCCAAAGGTAAAGAAGCTTTTCCCTGAAAAAGGTGAATGGAAAACAACGATTAATTCTATTAATCGTGGGACAGTTATCGGGTTTTTACTCGGCTTAATTCCGGGGTCCAACGCAGCTGTAGCTAGTCTGATGTCCTATGCCTTAGAGAAAAAAACATCAAAGAATCCTTCTAAATTTGGTAAAGGCGCGATTGAAGGGGTCGCTGGTCCTGAAACGGCCAATAATGCGTTCAGTGGATCTGCTTTAATTCCTTTATTTACATTAGGACTTCCAAGCTCTCCTACCGTTGCCGTTTTACTAGGCGCATTTATTTTACATGGCTTGACTCCAGGACCGATGTTATTTACGGAAAACTCCAATTTTGTTTGGGCCATTATTGCAAGTTTATTTATCGGTAACTTTCTTCTATTAATAATGAATTTACCAATGGCCGGGGTGTGGGCAAAAATTGCGTTAGTACCTTATAAACTGCTATTTCCATTAATCGTTACCTTTGCTATTATTGGGGCTTACAGCATTAACAACAGCCTTTGGGATGTGGGCGTAATGATGCTATTCGGATTGATTGGATATTTTATGAAAAAATTAGATTTCCCACTAGCTGCAACTATTTTAACCTTTGTTTTAGCTAGAAATATTGAATCTTCACTTGTGCAAACATTAAAGATGTCACACGGCAGCTTAATGATTTTCTTAGATAGACCGATATCAGCCACAATCATCATCAGCGTATTCGTGATTCTAATCATCAGTATCGTGAGCAGCCTTAAAAACAAGCGCTCCATGCTTATGAGTGACGCAGAGATTTAAGTGATGAAACATGAAGCAGAGGGACGGTTCTGCTGCTTCCTTTCCTTCCGGAAAAGGAAGCAAGAGAACCGTCCCCATGCATCATAAACCTCTTTGGAAATATTCTTCCTTTAACAGGGAATAGACTTTCTGGTCTAAATATCCTCGCTCCGATTTATTGTTTTGGCGCAGGATGCCATCGCAATGCATACCTAAGCTTTCATATAGTCTGATTCCAGTATGGTTATCCGGGTACACATCAAGCCAAAATCGGTTGATCTTTCTCTCCTCAAAGGCATACTTCAGTAACGCTTCCATTGCTTCTTTCCCGTAACCAATCCCTTTTTTGGACATGACAATCCGTCTTAGCTCAAAAATATCAGATTTGAAATCAATTCTATTCAATGCAAACCCAACCACGCTATTGTCTGCTTTTTGCTTTATGGTAAAAAGTAAGATATCTTCTGCTTCAATTTCTGCTTTATGATCTTCGTAGGTACCACTCCAGACATAGTTTCGATTATCCTGATGTCTTTCCATTTCCATAATGATTTCAATATCTGCTTCTGTTGTGTCTACTATGTAGAGCCGATTCGTTTCAATCATTTGTGCCTCCTAGTAGTATGGCTTCATTTGAAAACATACGATATTGGTGATGTGTGAAAAACCTACTGTGTTGTTCATTATTTTTTCAGAATTTTCGATGTTTACTAATAGATTTTTCGTGTGAAAAATGGTTAAATAGTACTAACATAACTATATACAAATACTATTCTATAAAACAGTCTAATTTACCCGTATGTTCACATAAAATTACCAAGTAGATGGGACTGTTTTTGTGATTAAAGTCACTGTCACGAGGTTCAATTTTTAATAAAATTCTATTATATTCTGAAAAAAGGGGGTCATTGGTATGTTCTTAAAAATCAAAAATGATGAGAAAAATGACCTGATGAATATTATTACAACCATTCGAGAAGAAATGATTCGAACTGGTATGAGAGAAGGACTCACCAGCACTAACACGATTACACTAAGTCAACGACTTGATGAATATATAGCAAGATATCAGGCAATTATGCTTAAAGAACTAGCTTAAAAAGTGAAAAGAGGAAATTTTCTTCGGAGTGGAATACAAAGGAGGCTGTCGGAACAGCCTCTTTGCTATTTTTTCTCTAGGTACTGCTCACCTAGTATTTGTTTTTGCTGGTAGTTTTGGAGATCGATTTCATTTTCAATAAAGGCAGTTACTTGGCTTTGATCTAGGTCGTACATGACCTCTATTTCCTTTGAAAATAGTCGGCTGCCGGTTTTCAGAAGATCAACAAGGAGCGGCGGCAATTTTGGTGTTATTTTTTCAGAAGGAAGGACCTGCTGAAGACCGTCCACGTAATTCTCGAAACTGCGGGCGCCTACTATTTTTACGCCTTTGTTTTCTTTGTTAACCATAATGATTGTTGGGAACCCGCGTACTCCTAGACTTCTGGCCAAGGAAAAATCTTCATTTAATAGAGCTTGGGCTTCCGATTCGGCTGACTCCTGGACGATTTTTTTTCCATCAAAGCCTAATTCATTTACAATTCCCCGCAGGACTTCTTCATCTGCAATGTTCTGATTGAACACAAACACGGCTTCTCTTAATTTTCGTAAAAAGAGATTCGCCTTCTGCTGGTCTATGCTTTGAATGATTTTATAGACACGGGAAGGGGGATAGGAGGAATGAACTGGATTGTCGAGCCACAGTGTACCGTCGATCGGCATGCGAGAGTGCTCGCCAACTTCAAGCCAATGACCGGCCACATCCGATGCCTTGCTGATACCGTTAGCGACATCCGCAAAGCCGTCCCAGCTTTCCAACAGTCCTCCCATAACCGTATGGACCTTTACATACTGGCCATATTGCGCTAAAAATTTCTGCAGCACCGGCTCGAGTGCCCAGCAATGCGAGCAAATGGGGTCTGTTACATAATATAGCTCAATCACTTCGTTTGGTTGGTTGAAATCGATCATTTCCATTTCTTCATCACCAGCTGGTCCGCAGACACCTGTTTCTAAGTCACAAATCATAGGATTTTTTTCAGTCATGATTTTCACTCCTTCTATTAAAAGTAGACATTGGTCTAAATGGTTCCACAGTTATGAACATTTGGTGTACAATTTTATAATAGTGCAATCTGATAAAGGCTAAAACCAACCGTTTTGGCCTTTTATCGTATATACGACAGATTCGACTATTTGTTGAAAAAACAGAAGGGAGTGTGCCTGCAATGACTGAGTCTAAAACAGACCCACGATTTCTTCGGACCCGTAAGCTAATCATGGATTCCTTTATTGAACTATCTAGTAAAAAGGAATTTAAGGACATTACCATTAAGGATATCACCACTGCCGCTACCATTAACCGGGCGACGTTTTATTATCATTTCGAGGATAAATATGATTTATTGGAAAAAGCGTTATCTGAGGTTTTCCTAATCAATTTGAAGAGTGAAGGGGTGGAGGATGAGTTAAACGAAGAAACCATTGTCAGGATGTTCCTGGCTGTCACCAACTTTCAAGCCTCCCTGTCTAACCGCTGTCACCGAGGCTACGAATCAACCATTGCTGCCATCATTAAAGAACAGCTGGAGGTAATGTTCTCTAGAATGCTCTATAAACAACATAAAACTGACCAAAACGAAGCCCTCCGAATCACAGCCGTCATCCTAAGCTCCGGCCTCTACGGAGCCTCCCAAGACTGGCTCCGCAACAGCAGCGGAATGGCACCTGAAGACTATATAAAACTGGCTATCCCTTATATACTCAAGTGAATCAGTGGGTCGGAGAAGCGGAGGGACGGTTCTCCTGCTTCTTTTTATGAGAAGAACGATACCCACAAAAGCGCATCACTCCAATGAGTGGTGCGCTTTTGTTTATAATCACAACTTAAAATTCCTCATAAACCGCAGGATCTTGGTTGTTAATCCGGCCATCCTTGCGTGTTAAGCCTGAGATAATGCTCATTTCTGTCTGATCCAGCTCGAAGTCGAAAATAGAGATGTTTTCAAGCTGGCGTTCTGGTGAAGCTGATTTCGGTATGGAAATCGCGCCAAGTTGATAATGCCAACGCAGTACCACCTGCGGTATCGACTTATTGTGTCTGTTAGCAATCTCTTGGATCGAGTCAACGTGAATATCGCGAATGCCACGAGTTAATGGACTCCAGGATTCAATCGCAATGTTATTTTCCTGATGCCATTTTCTTGCCTCTTCCTGGTTGAAAAATGGATGTAATTCAATTTGGTTAACGCTTGGCTTTACGCCGGTTTCTTTTACCAAACGATCGATATGCTCTGGTAAAAAGTTGCACACACCGATGGAGCGGATCAGTCCCCATTTCTTTGCGTCAATTAATGCCTGCCATGCTTCTACATATGTATTGACATTCGGGTTTGGCCAGTGGATTAAATATAAGTCATAATAATCTAAATTCGCACGATATAAGGATTCCTGAATGGTCGTAACCGCTTTATCATATTCTTGATAGCGACCAGGCAATTTAGAGGTAATAATCAGTTCTTCTCGTGGGACGGAGCTTCGTCGAACAGCTTCTCCTACGGTTCCCTCATTCTCATAATTATAGGCAGAATCAATTAAGCGATAACCGGCATCAATCGCCGTTAGCATGGAGTTCACACCTGCATTTCCCTTAAGCAAATAAGTACCCAAACCAACAACAGGCAGATGAAGACCATCGTTAAGTGTAATTTCTGGAATAGATAAAACCAACACCAATCACTCCTTTCAATATAATTTAAGATTACCATATTTTGAGAAGGTATGGTTAACTTTTGGCTCTATTGGTAAAGTTAGAGATTCTAAAAACCATAGTGCCATGTACAATCATATGCGGAGCAGGGGGACGGTTCTGTTGCTTCCGTGGAAGCAACAGAACCGTCCCCCTGCATCTTTTTATTATCCCTTTATATAGAGAAAAATCATAATCACGATGATAAATCCGATGAATAGGAAAGGGCCTAAACCTGAGCTGTATATGAAGTGAACCTTGATATTTTGCATAGTGTTTACCAGAATGTAGATGAGTAGAAAGCCGCCAAGAAGTTGAATGAGCTGCAGGTTTTTGTTTTTTCTTCTCATTAACGATCCGCTCCTTTTGCAAGCTCTTATTACAGGTTCGGAGGTTCAGTCAGCCATAGCAGGGGACAAGGCTATTCGTTTTCTGTCCATTTATAGTCAGATTATGTTAACCGTGACTTGTATTATTCGGATTATTTTTAAGGCGGATGGTTGGGAAGCCTTCCTATAAAAAAGAAGGTTGAATATAAAAAGAAAGGAACTTGATATCTACCATACGTAGATAATCAAATCCCTATATTTGCCGTACTTTAGCCGTTAAAGGTTCATACACATTTAAAGATATTATGCTCCTTTAACACACTTTTTAATTTAAACATAATCGTGTTATATGTTTCGTATTTATAGGTATTTAAAAGAGCACCTTCTATTTTATAGGCTTTGAAAAAGAAATCAATTTGTTTTTTTACATATCGTATGATTTGTTCTTTATAAAACAACTTCTTTTGTGCAATTTTTTCACGAATGTCATCCATAAAAGAAAAAATGAAATGGAGAATGGAAGATTCTATTTTTCCGCAATACTCAGTCACTGTCATATTTCATACCTCCTCTTTTGTCAATAACTTTTATAAAAAAATTACATTAATCTACTATTCTAGCCTAAAATCAAATAAAGTCAAACTCCCCGATCAAAGGGTCAAAAGGGAATAGGCACCATAGAAAAATCCCTCACCTTTTAAATTTGTAAGGTAAGGGATATATTTTAATCAATTAAAGTTAAGTCATAACGCAAGCATTCTAACTAATTTTTAGACAAGCTGATAAAATAAGCCGCGTTGTGTATCAAACCATAACAGCTTGCCATGTTTGCGTTTAGGGATCCGTGTTTGCAAGCTCCATTCAGGATACTGTTTGATAATCTGAACTTGATCACCTGTAGCTAAGGCAATAAATGATATATAATGCTCTTTTGTCATCGGATGATCGCTAGAAATAAACCATTCATTATCAATCACTGTCATGGATAGCTTTTCCTCGTCTGTTGCTTTCTTCGCTTCGAGAGGCTCTAGCTTTCGCCCACAGCAGGAAATGGTACTATTTCCAGTTGCTAATACGATATTATTACATGATGGACAGACAAAATAATGTGACCTTTTCATATTTCCTCCCACAAATTCATTCGACGATAATTCACCATCTAATATATTTTCTATATTTACTCCCAAGAGGGTCGATAAGCTTGGTAATAGCGTGACATCTGGGCATCCATTCCCGCGCTCCCATTTTGAAATCGTTCGATCAGAAATGTTCATTTGATCCGCTAATTGTTTCTGTGTCAGTCCTTTTTCTTTTCGCAAATGATAAATTAACTCTCCAACTTTACGATTATCCATCCATTTTCCCTCCTGCTCTATTGATATCTTAGAGATTTATAAGGCTGTAAGCAACAAACGCTCCGTAGAGTTAAAGGTGAGTTCCACTCGTTCGGCTCCCATATGGTAAAAAAAAGACCCTTCAAATGGGGTCTAATAAAATTAAATCTAATGATGAGCCTTTTCAAGAGCAAGTTTTATACCAAAACCTATCAATACTGTACCTGTGATTCCTTCAATCATATGTTGTGTTTTAGGTTTTTTCATAAAAGCACTAATCTGATTGATTAAATAGATATAAAGTAAAAACCAAACAGCAGTCAGAGCCGTATACGTGATACCCATTAAAAGGAACGGAATAAAGGTATTGCTGTCAGCGTCCACGAATTGAGGCAGGAAGGTTAAGAAAAAGACAGCAACTTTTGGGTTTAGGAGATTGGTAAGGAATCCTTGTTTAAAACAAGATGTGTTCTTGAACGGGCCTTTTGGGTTCGTCTCAACGCTTGCAGCGCCTTCCTTTTTCCTCAAAGACCACAGGGTTTTCACACCTAGATAAATTAAGTAAACGGCACCAACGTATTTGAAGACAGAAAATAATAACGCTGATTTCACGATGATTGCTGAAAGTCCTAATACTGCAGCAGAAGTATGGATAAGCAGGGCACAACAAGTACCTAAAGCTGTTTTAAGCCCCCCTAATTTACCAATCGTGACGGTGTTTTTTGTAGCAATGGCCGTATCGGGACCAGGTAAAAGAATGAGAAAAATACACATGAGGACAAAAAGATAAAAGTTTTCCATTTTGAGATCACCTTTCGGTTAGGATAAGTTATGAAACTGTGATTCTTACCATGTATTATATATAAATCAGGTTATGAATTGAATATAAATTATATAAACATAGAGAAGAATCTGACGAATACAAGGGAATGACAAAACTGAAAAAGAGCCAAGGTGTCCGTCCCCCTGGCTTTAATGTAATATATAGATGGAGTAATGTAATATATATGTTACAATATATTCGGGGGAGGGATCTGTTCATTGGAAAATAGGGTGAAGATAGCGCGTGTTCAAGTAGGTTTAACTCAGCAGCAGTTGGCTGAGAAAATTGGGATCACGCGACAAACCATTAGCTTGATTGAAAAAGGAAAATATAATCCAACCTTAAAGCTGTGTCTGGATATTTGTTATGCAGTGAATAAAACATTAGATGAACTATTTTGGATAGAAAAGGAGAGTGATCACCATGAAAAAAATAAAGGATGAGCGGTTAATTTTACAAAATCTAAAAAATATCCGGATCGCATACATAATTCAAACCCTCGGTATTCTGGGGATATTGGGCTATGACTTCGTCACAAAAGGGTTTGACGGAATGAGAGAAAATCCATTATGGCTTGTATTCATTCTCACAACGGTTATTTCTACCTATCTATCAATGAGTATTAGTATCGACCATGAAGGAAATGAAAAATCCCCGAAAAAGGGTTTAACTATTTCACTGATTATTATCGTTATTGTTTCGATATTAATTGGATTTTTTGTATCCATTACGCATGGTTTTACGATAGCTAACGGGATAATGATGGGAGGGATTTTATTGATTTGCGGACTTGTGCCAGTCATTTATATTTACTATTTACGAACAAAGCGGCAGAATGAACATTTCGATGAATAAAAGGAAAGGGACAAAGGGCGCTTTGTTCCAGCATTACTACACTGGACCGCGGTGCCGTCCCTTTGTCCCCTTGCTCCTATTAATTAGCAGGTGTATCTAATTGGTGTTGAGTAGTTATGACCTTTTCGCCTTGTTGATTGGCTAAGAAAACAGCAAATGCGGCAATGACTCCTGGAATCGCAAATACTAGGAAGTTTACCTGTAAAGTTAATTGTGAAGCGAGTAAAATTCCGCCAATCGTTGGTCCAAGTATTCCTCCAATCCGTCCAACTGCTAAGGCCCATCCTAGTGCGGTTGAGCGCATAGTGATTGGGTAGAATTGAGACGTATAGGAATGTGTAAGGTTTTGCGTTCCAACGGTTGCTGCCCCTGCAATCGCTACCATAACATACAATAGAATCATATTTGTTGCAAAGCCAAGGCTTGTAATGGAAATCGCGGCAATGACAAAGAACAAAATTAATGCTTTACCAACACCCCAACGGTCGGCTAACCAGCCCATGAGAATCGCACCGATGGTTGCCCCAACATTTAACGCAAGAAGGAAGCTTAAGCTTGAGCCAAGAGGGAAGCCAGCTTCGGTCATGAATTTTGGCAGCCACGTATTCAATCCATAAATCATCAATAGTGACATAAAGTATGTTAACCATATCATCACAGTTAAAAGGCCTCTATTTTCAGTGAATAAATTTTTAACTGGAGATGAATCCTGCTTAGGTTTATTTAAAACAAAGGTTTCATTCTCTACTGGTTTATACGTTGCATTAACTTTTACTAGAATCTTTTGGATCCCTTTTTGATCATTTTTTGCCATTAATGTTCCTACTGAATCAGGTAATAATTTTACAAGGAACGGCAGGAACAATATTGGAAGGGCACCAAAGAAAAATACGGATTCCCAGCCAAAATTAGTGATGAGAATCATACTTAATAAAGCAGCGACAACACCGCCAATCGAATAGCCAGCCATAATTGTAGCAATCATTCGGCTACGCAATCCATCTGGAGAATATTCACTAATTAACCCAATTACATTCGGCATCATACCGCCTAATCCTAAACCAGTAATGAATCGGAACAGTCCAAAAAGTTCTGGGCTTGGAGCTAATCCTGCAAGCAGCATAAATAGACTAAAGATAAAAACACAAATCAAGATGATCTTTTTTCGGCCTAATTTATCTGCTAAAGTTCCAAATATTAAAGCTCCAAACATCATACCGAATAAGGCATAGCTTCCATACATCCCTGCTTGAACAGCTGAAATTCCCCATTCTTTCATTAACGTAGGTACCACTGCGCCATAGATCGTTAAATCAAACCCATCAAATAGCATTAATAGGGCGCCCCAGAAAAGCAGCATACCATGAAACCTATTGAATTTTGCCTTTTGAACCATTTGTTCCGCATTTGTTACTTGCATTGTCTTCCTCCTCCTTTGATGTTATTTCCTTAATAAGTGCCACTACAGATTGAAAAATATAATGACTTAATATATTAACCACTATAAATATAGTGTTAATTAAATAAAAAATGAGAAATACTATGTTGCCCCTGTTTACTTGATTGAATAGGTGAGAAGACTGTATTTCTTTTATTCTAGAGATCTTTATACAGTAATTGATCTGTGGCTTGGTATGCCTTTCAGTGGAGGGTAAAAATTTTGTGCGTGCATATTAATAGAGATTAGTTGCTGAATTTGGAATAAGTAATAGAATAATTTTATGTAAATTTAAAATAATCTGAATTAAATATAAATTTAATGCTTTTCTGATGTAATGTCTAATAAATATTTTCTTGAAGAAATAACCAAAATCCCAAAAAAAATGAGTGAATAGATTTCTTGACCCAGATAATTTTTAAAAAGACAGATTTAATCATATAGTAAAATAACGATTAAACTTTCCGATTAGCACGGAAATGGAGAAACATGATGAGTAGATAGCTGGCAAGTAATAAATACCTTTTTCTGTATATACTTTTTAAGAAAATTCTTATTATAATATAGAAGAAGATCAGAGCGAAGAGGTGAGAGGATGAAATTTGTAACAGTAAAGGATCAGGATTGTGAATTTATTGGATTAGTAGATGAGTCGGAGAAGCTTGTTTTGCCATTAAAAAAGCTGTGGGATCAGTTAGAAAAGGGTGCTTTTCCTATCACGATGCTAGAGGCAGTGGAGCTTGGAGATGAGTTTATCACGAAGGTACAACGGTTAGTAGGAAATGTAACAAGTGAGTCATACATACCGTTAGATTCTGTTACAACGCTGGCACCTTTGACAAAGCTACGAAAAAATATATTCTGTGTGGGAAAGAATTATGTTGAACATGCAATCGAAATGGGAAGTGAAAAGGATATCCCCAAGCATCCGATTATTTTTACAAAAGCCCCAACAACCGTCGTAGGATACGGTGCAGAGGTTCAGAATCATCAGGATGTAACAAGTGAGCTGGATTATGAAGGGGAGCTAGCAGTTATTATTGGGAAAAAAGGGAGTAAAATCAGCAGGGAAGAGGCATTGGATTACGTTTTTGGCTACACCATTCTAAATGACGTAACAGCAAGAGATTTACAAGCGCAGCATAAGCAATTTTTTATTGGTAAAAGTCTTGATACGACATGTCCAATGGGACCTTGGATTGTTCATGCCTCCGCAATCGAAAACCCTCATCATTTAGCACTGGAAACAAAAATTAATGGAGAAGTGAGGCAGTCTTCGAATACGAAGCATTTTATTTTTCCTATTGATGAAATCATCCATGTTCTATCAAAGGGCATGACCCTGGAGCCCGGGGATATTATTGCAACGGGAACGCCTGCAGGGGTGGGGAAAGGCTATAAGCCACCACGTTTTCTAAAGCCGGGTGACAAAATGGAAATCACCATTGAGAAAATCGGAACATTAGTTAATACTATTTCGGAAAAGTAACTTTTTTGATCGAAAGTGGGACAAAGAGAAAGGGGATTTTTCCCTTGACCTAGACAATAAGCCAGCATCCGTTTGCCGGCTTATTTTTTTTTTAGTTTTTTTGCTTGTTTCAATTATACTGAAGGATTAGAATATCCTCTTTGGTCATGCATTTTCAGATTAATATTTTTATATAAGTAAGGGAGAGATTTCTTATTTATTCTGTTGATGAATAAACTTAGAAAGAGTACCTGGTTCCTTTTGATTTTATAGTCTAACTCTATTTAACTATCAAAAAGGAGGTATATTTTTGAGAGTGCTGCGATTTATCCTAAGTGCAATCTTATTGCTAACGGGCCTTTTTCTCTTTTTTACTAAGTTGGAATTAGCGGGAGTTATTGTATTAGTCATTGCCTTTATTCTTTTCCCTGCCGGAAGGGGTAATGCTAAGAAAGGGTCTAGTGTAAAAAGAGGGAACGACAGCCATTATGGTCATACTGACGATGACGATGATTGGGAGGATAAAGATGACCACGACTATGGCCATGGCCATGATGACAATGGAGGTTCTGACTCAGGAGGGTCTGATGATTGAATAAATGGTGTCAGCGTACTATGTCAAGTAAGATTTTTAGATTTTTGTGCATAGGTAACACAACTTACGTAGTTTTTTTA
>NZ_JBHZRC010000009.1:0-197845 GCF_043641075.1 Niallia oryzisoli
CTTCATATTTTTTGCAATTTTTTCTATCGCCCAATCCCACTCGACATCTTCCCATTTATCACTTCCAGGAGCACGATACTTCGGTGTTTCTACCCGTTTTTCAGATGTATAGATTTGTCTAATCGTTGTTCCTTTACTACAAAGCGTTCCTTCGTTAATGGGATGATCAGGATCTCCCTCCGAGTAAATGACATCACTGTTACTTGCATACACTAAAACTCCACAGCCAACAGCACAAAAAGGACAAATGGTTGGTGTAGGAGTTAATTCGGAAATTTTAAATCCACTTGATTTTGCCTTTGCGGTTTTATCATCAAAACCAAGTTCAACTACTGCTAAAGTTGCTGCCATAGCACCAGAAATTTTCAAAAACTGTCTTCTGGTCACTCCCATGTTGCTTTCCCCCTTAACTTAAGATAAATTCTTTTAAACATTAACTTTTGGATGTGTATCCATATGGTAATCCTAAAAAGGTTGTACCATTAGTGATTATTGAAAACGCTTTTATCACTGTTTTTCATAATTCTTTTAACAATCATTTATTAAAATAGTAACTATTACTTTCATAATAAATAAGTATTCTTAGAAGTAGATGAAATGAAGATGAGATTAACATAAGAATTATCGAATATACGTTCGCTTTTGCTCAGCTTCCTCAAAAAGAAAAATCCCATCAGTTTCAACCGAGGGATTAGTCATCTTCCGTATTAATTAATTTAATCTAAAACACATAAGCAGGACCACTATTGTTACTCTTTGAACGAATAAATCTATCTTTCTTCGTTATAAATCCTTAAGTTCTGCAAATTTATTTATTAATATACTTTTGTAACATATGCTATATGTTACCCCTAACTTGATGATAGGCGCTTCCCCAAGCGCCTATTTATTAACTGCACACACATTTAGGTATATACTGTTATATTATGTAATGTTATTTTCATTTATGGACTAAATGCTCTATTCATTTTTTATATTTTTTGGAGAAAATCCTTAATTTCTGCAAATATCTTTCTTATTCTTAGATAAGAAGTTAATTACCCTTTGAAATTAATCTATTCTTAACTGGAGAGGCGCCTATTTTAGGCGCTTTTTTTGTTCTTTATTAAATTTCTTGTTAGTAATTACAGGTTAGATGTAATCCCTTTCCTCCAAATTGTTTTATTTGGAATTATGGGTTTGAAAGATGCTAATACATTTCCCGGTTTAAAGTATAGTAATGACTTTTCCATGTAAACGTGATATTTATACAAAAGTATCACTCAACTCTGTATATTAAGGTATCTAGATTTACATAAAATAAGGTGGGTTTACTTTTTCTCAATTATTGGTTTTATAATTACCAGTTCCTTAAGATTCTTTATTACACGCAGCACACTTACCCTTTTTAGATTTTTTTATGTATCGAATGAATGCCCATCCCGCATAGCCAAAAATAGCTAAACCTATTAAAATATTTGTCATCATTACACTATACCTCTTTCCTCTATGTTAATCCTAATAATCTTCCACCTTGATACACAATCAGTGATAATATATAGGCCAATGTGAGTGAATACACGATTGTAAAAACAGTCCACTTTTTTGATCCCGTTTCTTTATAAATCGTGGCGGTTGTTGCTAAACAGGGGATATACAATAAAATAAAAACGATAAAGCTATATGCAGCTAGTGGTGTATATTGAGAAGCAAGTAAACCCTGCAACGTAGCTTCATCTGGTACAAAATAAACAATATTCATCGTTGAAATAATAGCTTCTTTAGCTAGGAATCCAGTTAATAATGAAGAGGCTGCTTGCCATGTACCAAATCCAAGGGGAGCAAAAAGTGGTGCTATGATACCACTAATAGCAGCTAAAAAACTTTGATCCATCTCTACGTTCAAACCAGCAGTCCCCATGTAAGATAATATCCAAATAAGGACTGAACCAGCAAAAATGAATGTACTTGCTTTTTTTAGAAACCCCTTTCCTTTTTCCCAAGTACTTCTCCATAATGTTTGTCCTTGTGGTAAACGATAAGGTGGCAGTTCAATAACAAAAAGCGAATGTTCTCCTTTTAAAATGGTTGTTGAGAATATTTTTGCTAACACTAATGCAAGAACAATTCCAAGTACATATAACGACAAAACGATCAATGCTTTATTTTTAGTAAAAAATGCGCCTACAAACAATGTATATACAGGAAGTCGTGCAGAGCAGGACATTAATGGGGTCAAAAGGATTGTTAACAATCTTTCTTTTGGTGTTTCAATTGTTCTAGCCGCCATTATTCCTGGAACATTACAGCCGAACCCGATAATCATTGGAATAAATGCTTTACCGTTTAAGCCAACACCTTCCATAATTCGATCCATAACAAGTGCTACTCTAGCCATATAACCTGAGTCCTCTAAAAGCGAAATAAAAAAAAATAAAATAATCATTTGGGGAATAAACACTAATACGCCGCCAACACCGGCAATTATTCCATCTATGATTAAGTCATGTATAAAATCTGAAACATTTAAAATAGATAATAAAGATTTAACACCTGCTGTAATAGGACCTGAAATAATACCATTCAATAAATCCGATAACGGAAATCCAATCCAATCAAACGTTAACATAAACATGATATACATCATGAATAAAAAGATTGGAATTCCTAATATGCGGTTTGTTACAATTTGATCGATTTTATCAGTTAACGTTACCTTTCTATGTTCCAATCCTATAACTGAATTTCGGAGCAAATCATCTATAAATTCCTGTCTTTTTTGATAAATAAATTGATCAACTGATTTGACCCCATATATTTGCTTTATTTTAACCTCAACTTCATGATAAAAGTGATTTAGAACCTCTTCTTCTATAAAATCTGTTAAATATGTCTTAACATATTGATTTCCTTCCAACAATTGGATTGTCAGCCATTCAATCGAAAAAGCACTATTTTTTTGAAGCAACCTTTTCATCTTAATTGTGGCTTCCTCTATTACTTTTCCATATTTAATAAGATTTTCATGAGAATAATTATCATATTCATTCGTAATCAGACCTGATAACTGGTCACATCCCTTTCCTGATCTAGCAATTACAGGTATTACTTTAACACCAAGAAGTGACGAAAGTTTCTCAACATCAATTTGAATTCCCCTTTGCTCTGCAACATCTATCATGTTCAAACCGACAGCAACCGGCTTTCCATATTCTATAATTTGAATGGTTAAGTGCAAATTCCTTTTTAATTGTGATGCATCGAGAATATTTAAAATTTTATCTACATTGTCATATAGAAAAAAGTGAGAGACAATCCCTTCATCTCTTGAAAGCGGGCTTAAAGTATAAATACCTGGTAAATCTATAAGTTTATCAATTTTATTTTTTAACAAGCCCACTTTCTTTTCAACTGTAACACCACTCCAATTACCTACATATTCATATGAACCTGTTAAATAATTAAATAACGATGTTTTTCCTGTGTTTGGATTCCCAAGAAGCGCTATTTCCATTATTTTCTCTCCACTTCTGTCTTTAAAGGCACCCTTAAACGAATACCCATATTATTAGACATTGGATATAATCATGTTAGAATCTGCATGATCCACTTATTATTGTGAAACACTTATAATCGTTGAATTTCAAATTCGGAGTCGCCTATATCATTGATAATCCTTCCTTTGCCTGTATAATTAACAGCCATTTTTCCCCGTAAATATCCAACCATCTCTATGTTTAAATATTTTGCTAGTTGGATAGCTTGCTTCGTTGCAGCTGTCCTCGATCCAATAACTGAAAAACCAAATTTAGCTGCCTTTGAAAGCATCTCATATGAAATTCTTCCTGTAGTCAACAGTAAGAGAGAATTTGGATTTAACCCTTGTCGCACAGCATGGCCAATTACTTTATCAACTGCATTATGTCGACCAATATCTTCTCGTATCACTATATCGCCTGATTCCTTGACAATACATGCTCCATGCATTCCTCCAGTTTCCAGGTACAATGGGGAGTTTTTAGCAAACTCCGAACGTTTTTCCAATAAATAGCTAAGCCTATAAGTCTTTTGATTTTCAACTTTATTAAATTGTTTTACATCTGTCATAGAAAAGAAGGTAATCCCTCTTCCGCACCCTGCAGTATAATACTTTTTTTGTGAAAATGTTCTTTGAATGTCTATTTCATTATTTATAATGGATTGAATTTCCCCACATTCAGGATCAAAATGAACCGATTGAATTTCTTCTTTTTTTGTTATCAGTCCTTCAGAAAACATATAACCATAGGTCCAGTCCGTCAAATCTTGATTTGTTAACTGAAATACTGCAACTTCATACCCATTCACTTTCAGTGTGATTGGGTACTCTTCCGGACAACTTTTTCTCTTCATTTAAATCAACACCCCTTCATTTTGGTTTGAATGACTTCACCCGTATAAATTTCAGCTCTCCTAATCATTTAAATGAAAGAATGATTAAAGAAACTTATACATATAAAACAGTTATCTTACACCCTCATAATAATCAATAAAACTCAAGTTAGCGAAAGGATTGATTTCAAATTTCCCAATAAGTGATTGTATCTAAAATTCCCAAAATAACCATAATAATTCCAGCCGACCTTTGTACAAATAACCCTATCTTTCTACCCTTCTTTTTCATCAACTTTCCACTTAGCCCAAAATACCATAGAAGACATATAGCAAGTAGAAGTGGTAAAGAAGTCCCGATTGCAAAAACGCCAGGAAGAACTGCTCCATAGGAAACAGACAATGCCATCGGCATCAGGGTAATAAAAAATAATACAAACATGGTAGGACAAAATCCTAATGTAAAACTCACACCCATAAGCAAGGCCCCTAGATTCCCTTTCTTTAATAAACGTTCAGGGATGCTGCCAAAGGATATAGACTTATAGAATTTGATAATATTAAGCATAAAAAGTCCAATTACTATTAATATTGGTCCTACTATTTTTCTAATCCAAGGAAAATACAGAGTAAGAATTGATTTTACTTCGCTTCCCAACATCCAGACAATCAAGCCAAGGAAAGAAAAAACAATGATTTTACCAAGAATGAAAAATAATATTTCAGTCCATGCCATTTGTTTTTGTACCGACTTATTTCCATAGACCATCAAGGCACCTAAATTCCCTGTAAATTGACATGGTGCCAATGCACCAACAATACCCAGCACTAAGGCAAATAAAATAGGAACCCCTTCCGCACTACTGACCATATTTAAGAACGGTAAGCTCAGAAAATTGCTAATTCGGCTAAAGAATTCATACATTTTTTTATTACCCCTTTTATTTCATTAGCTCCTAATTTATATTAGTGTTGTTTCTATTAATAAACTATCTATTAAATTCTACTCAGGTAAATATGTAACTGCTTGGTTACCCATTTGCTTCCACGCCTCAATAAAATCTTCTTTAATCACTTTTTTATTTTTCTCTCCACTTATGGGATCATTAAAATAGATATTTTGTTCATCATAACCAGTAATTAATACAGAGTGTTCTTTATACGTAATCTTTAATTCTCCATCTGGTGTTTGCCACGTTTCGAAAAGGTTGTCCGGAAGTTTTTTATATGTAGTATTTATTATGATCCATACGGGAATATCTTGTGAGAGAAATATCTTCAACTCTTCAAAATCTTTTCCTGTAAGATCAACAATTTGCCCTGGAAGAAATTTCTCTGCCAATTCTTTTATTGGGTTATGATACACACCATAACCTGGATTACTGTACGAATACATATCCCCAATAAAACCATTATTAGGACTTCCCCAATAAATCATTCCATTTTCTTTTTTTAAAGGCGTAGAATCCTTTTTTACTTTTTCTGCAAGTTCCATCTTATCTGTCTGTATCCCTTTATATTGTAATAACATTGCTAAACTCGTTACTTCACAGCCTCGCGGCAGTTCAGGGAATTGATTTATAATAGGAGCATCTAATAAAACTCTATCCTTAATTGGAATAACGTTTACTATCCTCTTACTTATTTTTTCTGCATATGCTTTCTCAATTTTCGTATTGCTGTCCAAAAACCGTTGCTGAATAAATTTTAGGCCTCCTTCATTGAGAACCATGTAAATTAAAAAGGAATAGATAATAAAGTTAATGAATAGCACAATATATATCCATTTTTTCAATGATCGGAACTTATATAATGAAAAAATAAAAAAGCACAACATGACAGTTCCAAGTAAAATAAAAACAGCTATCATATTGCAAAATACTCCCTCTCAAAATTATTCTTTATAAACATTACTATTTATTTTAATACTCAAATTTGAAGAAGATGTGCAGATGTGTAAAAAATTCCAATAATTTATAGATGGGGTAATCAGAGTGGAATTCCGGATAGGTTTCCTGATTCCGGACGTTTTATATTTGTTATTTTATACTTGTTACTATAATTCATTTTTAAGGCCTAACCTCACATTTCCAATTAAATTATCCATCAAATTTCATATTATCTGCATACTATTACTTTACAATTAAATCATTCTTCAAGTTATTTATTAAAAAAGTTATTATTCTGGATTAAACTACTTTTTATATAATATAAATTATTTTATTTTTTTCGGTTTATTTTATAAAATATCTATTTTCGTTCATTTAATTACTGGAATGTTATATAACAAACAAGAAAAAGGTGGAAACCATAGATGGTATTTATTAATAAATTACTAAAAACAGGCCAAGTAAGAATTCCTATAAAGGCTCAAAGAATTTTAGGTTTTAAGGAAGGACAGAATCTTTTTATTTACCATTCTCAAGGAAAAATCTTTATTGTTAGAAAGCATGATAATTACACGCTAAATCAATGCATTTTTCGAAATGGACGAATTTCTATTCCTGCTGAGATTCGTAGACTTTTAAGAATATCTCCTGACGCACTGTTAGAAATGCAAGTTAATCATGGGAAAGATAAACTAATCATAAAAAATGTAGAACAAGGATTCCTTAAAAAAGTATCCATCTAATTTAATAATTTTTAAAAGTTTTATTAAACTCCTTAAAATCTGCAAATCTTTATTTTATTATATGTATAAAGTAAAGTAGCTTGACCTCTCCTTACTTTTATATGGGACGCCTTATTGGGCGTCTTTTTTGTTTTTATAAACTGCACAAAAATTGCAAACTTTTGATTTAAGATATATATATAACTTTGTATCCATTAAGGAGAATTTATCATGCAAAACTTTTTCCAAAAACTAATTGAAAACTATCGAGCTGATGTTGAGTCGGTTTACCAGACTTGGTTTATAAATAATGATGAACGTTTAAAGGCATTTCGTACAATTCGCAAGGGTATTATGGAGGTAATTGAGGAAATTGAAAATAACCATTTTGGTAATGATTTTAAAGGATCTTCATTGGAGGTGGTTGTCACGGCAATTGCTGAACAAAAGCAGGTCTTTCAAGGGGCTGCTCATGCTTTTTTCTGGAAACCGAAACTTCGAATTCCTGATATATATGAGAATGAAGAAAACAAAAAATCATTTGCCCGGTTCCTTAATAACTGCCTTCAAACTACAAATGAAAATCAATTAATAGAGGAAGTTATAAAACTTCACGAAAAGAACATTAAAGGACTAGGTCCAGCTGTGGGCAATATACTATATTTTCTTCATCCCACTATTTTCCCACCATTCAATACAGCAATTGTAAATGGCTTTAACGCTCTTTTTAACGAAAAAGTAAAGCTTGGATCATGGATGGAATATCTACGGATGCGAGAAATCATTTTGGATTATAATAAAGATTATAGCCCCTTACTTTCAAAAGATCTTGGTGCTATTGGCGGCTTATTCTTTGAAATCGGTATTGGAAGACTTGTTATCAAGGAAAATCACGAGTTAATCCTTAAACAAATAGATAAGCGTGAAAAAACCAATCAGAAGAGACATTTAGAAGTCATTAATGATGTAATTGAAAACAATGATCACACAGAAATGCAATACCATTTATCTAAATTAGGCCGTTCTCTTGGCTACCATGTTTGGATTGCAAGAAATGACCATAAACGAGAATGGAATAATCAGAAACTTGGTGAATCTTCACTTCGTCAATTAGAACTACATGATATTCCGCCCCAAGTAAAAGATACAATATCCCTAATCGATGTTTTATGGCTAGATAAAGATGGTAAGATTATATGTGCCTTTGAAGTAGAAAAGAGCACTTCCATTTACTCAGGTATTTTAAGACTCTATGATTTAGCACTAACAATGAATGGGCAGGATTGTAGGTTTTATTTAGTTGCTCCTAATAAAAGAGAAAAAGAGATTAAAGCACAGCTGTTAAGACCTTCCTTTCAACACAACCAGATGTGTAGAATTTCCTATATACTTTTCTCCGATCTCCGATGTGATTGCGATGCTATGTGTAAATTTGGAACAGATTCCAGTGTATTGGACAAAATTTCAATTGGTATCTAAGAGCTATAATAAGACAATCAAAAGCCGTTACCTTATTAAAGGAAACGGCTTTTGATTTTATGATTCTTTTTTTACCAAAGCTGATAGAGTATCTAATTCATTTCTTAGTTTTTTATTTTCTAGCTCCAAATTGGACATTTTTAAATCCATACCTTTTGAAGAATTTTGCTCCTTATGACCATGTCCCTTCATTCCAAACATCATAAAAATCATCATAAGAGGGCATATTAGCAACAATAACCATTCCATTTCATTCACTCCTTGAAATATATATTAATAATAAGAATAAAGTTTTTTAGGATAACAAAAGCTACTTTTATTATCTTATAGCATTTGTTATTTGATATATTTTGATAATATCAATTGCTTGATGTTGTTCAGGACTAAAAAATGGCTTTTTCCTAGCCAAGAAAATCTCTTAGCTTTCTGCATATCGATATTTTGCGTAGCCTTTCGAACGTCTAAACCAAATTAGAAGTATTGATACTCCAATTAATAGTAATGAAATGACCTGAGCTATTCTTAAGGAGTCTGTCAACATCAAACTATCTGTTCTAAAACCTTCTACAAAGAATCTTCCAATTGAATACCAAATCACATAGAAAAGGAAGAGTTCTCCACGCTTCATATTCAATTTTCTTAAAATAAGTAACAATACAAATCCCGCTAAATTCCAAAGTGATTCATATAAGAAGGTAGGATGGTAATAAGCTCCATCTATATACATTTGATTGATAATAAAGTCCGGTAGTTTTAGTTTTTCTAAGAAAGACCTTGTTACTTCAGTTCCGTGAGCCTCTTGATTCATGAAGTTTCCCCAGCGACCAATTGCTTGACCAAGAATAATACTTGGCGCAACAATATCAGCTAGTTTCCAAAATGAAATTCCTTTCTTTTTTACAAATAAAATCGCGGTTATCGTTCCTCCAATTAAAGCACCATGTATAGCGATTCCACCTTCCCATATAGCAATAATTTCTCCTGGATTTTGAGAATAATAACCCCATTTAAAAAATACATAATATATTCTAGCACTAATAATTGAAATCGGGATCGCCCAAAGCAACAGATCTGAAATAGTATCTTGGGGAAGTCCTAATCTCTTTGACTCTCTTGTTGCTAGTATCCATCCTAATAATATTCCCATCCCAATAATAATACCGTACCAATATACTGTGAATGGTCCTATTTCAATGGCCACTCTATTTAAAGGTTGTATATTCTCCATTTAATACCCTCACCTCTTTACATTTCTGAATAAATAGTTCAACAACTATAACTTACACCAATAATATCGAGATTTTATGCAGAACTAGTTAATTTAAATAAATTATTTATAATTACTTGCTCTTTATTAAGATAAAAGCCGCTGCCTTTTCAATAGGCAACGGCTTTTGTTTTAGGATCCCTTTTTCACCATTGATGAAAGAGCCTCTATTTCATTTCGAAGCTTTTCATTCTCAAACTCCAGTTTGGACATTTTTGTATTCGTATCCTCTGAACAATGTGATTCGTGATCCTTATGCTTATGACCGTGTCCATGACCTTTCATACAGAAAATCATCATCAATGGACAAATCAACAACACCAAATATTGTAACCATTCCAAGAATATCACTCCTTATCATTTTCTATATCATACTAAGAAAAAATGGAGATTTTATGGAGATACAAAATTATTTATTACTTTTCATTATGGTAATTCCATTTGGTGTTTCACCCACATCAATGGTATTAATTACTTTTGTTTGTGCTATATCAATAACAGAGACTGTATTTTCAAACATATTCGTTACATATAACCATTTGTTATCAGGGCTCGTCACCACTCCGTGTGAACCTTTCCCTGTTTCAATCGTTGAAGTTACCTTTCCTGAAGCTAACTCAACAACTGAAACTGAATTGGATGGTGATTCTTCAGTACCTTGATTCGCCACAAACGCAAATTGATTTTTAGCATCAATATACACTTGAGCAGGCCCAATGCCAACTGGCACCTTCTCTACTTGATCAGTCTCTAAGTCAACGATTGCAAGCATATTTTCTGCATTTAAAGTAACAACAAGTGTTTTACCATCTGATGTAATCGCTGTAGTAACTGGAGTAGAACCAACTGTTATTTTCTTTTCTTCCTTCATTGCTTTTAAATCTAATACACTGACAGTATCTTCACCCATATTTGCAATATAAGCCTTTTGACTATCTGCAGAAATCCTAAAACCATGTGGTCCTTTTCCTGTATTAATTGTTTGAGTTACCTCAAAGTTTTCCGTATCTATAACAGTAACATTGTTATCTTCATTGTTTGTAACTAAAGAATATTTTCCATCTTCTGTAAACACTATATGTGCTGGATGATTACCAACTTCAACAGTTTTTAAAAGTTCATTTGAATTACTGTCATAGAACAATGCTAGTCCTTTCATTTCCATTGAATCACTGCCATGATTCATTTCTGGTACAACGGTTGCACCAAGGATTTTCCCATCAGGGGATACCTGAACATTGTGAACAGCACCTTCTACGTCAATTTGATCAACTACTGCATTAGAAGTTGCATCGATTTTCGAGATGCTTCCTCCCTCATTAGCTGTGAAATAATACTGAATACTTGGATTCTCTGATTGTTTATCCTCTGTCGCTTCGGTTGAAGGGGAATTTTCTTCTTTTTTATTTTCCGTTGATTCAGAGTCCTGATTCGAACCAGTGCTGCAACCTGCTAGAAATACCCCCAGTATGATAAATAATGTAACTAAGTTTAATTTCAGTTTTTTCATTTTTTGTTCCTCCTTTTAGATTAATTCTTATCATAAGGACTCAAATGGATTATTTGTGTGAGCTACTTCACATCTAAAAAAAAGAAAAAGCATCTCGCAACATTTTGTGACAATCCATAAAAACTGCATAATTTACTATTAGAATATAATACATTTATGAACTTAAAAGACAAACAAACAGACCTAATTATAAGTTTAGTCTGTTTGTTATACACTTATGGTATTTATCATTTCCTCATTTTATTTCTTGATACATAACAAACCGCCTTTTTCTAAAGGAAAAAGGCATGAAATTTGTAATATACATATTAAAAGTAATTAGATATCTCAATAATAGCTTTTATTCTATAATGAAATTTTGAGTTAACATTTTTAAATCATTTGCAATTGAAGATAATGACTTTGTCGATAAATGAACTTCTTCAATTGATGCCAGTTGTTCTTGGGTAGAAGCAGAAACAACGAGGGATGCTTGATTATTTTCTTTTGCAATTGAAGTGATATGTGCAATGGAATCTGAAACTTCTCCAGCATTTAGAGATATTTTCTTTGTAGCTGACATAATATTTTTCATTTCATCATCATTTTCAGTTGTTGATTTTGAAATCACTGAAAATTTTTCTTTTGTATCACGAGCAATAAATATCCCTTTTTTAACCTCTTCTATTACTGTTCGCATCATTAATACAGAACTATCTGTTGCTTTTTGAATATGGTCTACTAGTAGGGAAATTTGTTCGGTAGAGTGGTTAGATTGTTCAGCCAACTTCCTAACCTCAGTTGCTACAACAGCAAATCCTTTCCCAGCTTCACCAGCTCTAGCTGCTTCAATCGCTGCATTTAAAGCAAGCAAGTTTGTTTGATTAGCTATATTGGAGATAACATTCAATATTTGTTCAATTTCACGAGAACGTTCATAAAGCAGCTGAATAGCTTGATCAGACCCGCGTACTGAATTTTGTATTAGAATCATTTGCTCTACAGTCTTTTCTACAGCTTCCTCCCCCGCTCCGGCATAACCAATAGTTTGTTGTGAAAGTCTAGATACCTTTTCAGTGTTAACAGCAATTTTATTAATTTCATGATGCATATCAGCTATTGCACCAACTATTTTATCTAATCCACTAGTTTGATCTTCCGTCCCAACCGCAACTTCCTGAATTGAGCTTGAAATTTGAGCAGAAACTAAATTAGCTTCATTAGCATTAAGCGCAAGTTGCTCAGCCGATAACGCCACTTTAGAAGACGTATCATTAATCTTTCCTACCAAATCCTTGAGATTTCTAATCATTATCTCAAAGGAATTTATCAATTGGCCAATCTCATCATTCGTTTTCTTTGGTATTTTCACGTTTAAATTTCCATTAGCTACGTCCATTGTTGCAGTAAGTAGTGACTTTAGTGGTGAAATGACGATCAAACGAATAAAGATTGAAACAATCATTGTTGTAATAATAAGACTTATTGCTGTATTTACGTAAAGGGCATAATCTTCGTGGATATTATGACTAATCAATGAGTTTAGATAATTTGTTAGTGGCATACTAATCGAAAGAGATAGCGCTATTACAAAAATCATTTTAACTGTTAGGCTATAATATTTAGATTTTTTCAATAAATTTAATTCCTTATTTATTCCCATTTATTATCTCCTTTTCATATTCATTCATTTGATTCTAATTAATATAGTCCATAAGTATGCAGATTTAATGAAACTCTTGTTTGTATAGAGTTGCATAAATGAGCAATTTTGAACTTTTTATGAATCAAACCTTCTCCCCAAAGATAAGTGATATTAATCATTTATTTTTTATTTTCGCCATAAAATCCATCATTTCTGCAAATTTGCCAACTATAATGATTTTTGAAAATAATTTTTGGGGGTATTATAATGAAGCTCAAATTTACAGCATTATTAGTATTTATGGTTCTTTTATTGGCAGCTTGTTCCTCAAATGAAAGTAAGAAAGTGAATAATGAGGAAAGCACCCAAGAAAAAACGAAAGTTACTGAAGAGGCATCAAACTTAAATGGGATTCAAACAGTTGATACTAAAATATTGACAGGCAATGAATTTACAATTGTAGCAAAAGAAGCTAAACATCAAATAAACAGCAAGGTAACAGTTAATGCATGGACATTTAACGGTTCTGTTCCAGGCTCACAAATCCGTGTCAAAGAGGGAGAAAAGGTTAAGATTAATTTTAAAAATGAATTACCTGAACCTACATCCATTCACTGGCACGGCATAACTGTACCGAATGAAATGGATGGAATACCAGGTGTGACACAAAATGCTGTTCAACCAGGGGAAACCTTTACGTATGAATTTACTGCTTCCGTTCCTGGAACCTATATGTATCATACCCATCAAAACGCAGTGAATCAGTTGGATAAGGGGCTTTACGGTTCAGTTATTGTCGAACCCAAAGAAAAAACATATGACCGGGATTACACTCTTATGCTGGATGAGTGGATGAGTAATCCAGAAAAATCCATGAGCAATATGGAAGGCATGGACCAAAGTAATATGGGAAATATGGAAGGTATGGACCATAGTAATATGAGTACCACCGATGCTGACACAAGTGCAGAAGACCAAGAAAACAGTAATAATAACATGGGACATAACATGAGTAATTATGACATTTTTACCATAAACGGCAGGAGCGGAGATGCTATTGAACCTTTAAAAGTAAAAGAGGGCGAAACTGTTCGGATACGCTTAGCCAATATTGGATATTTATCTCACAATATTCACCTTCATGGACATAACTTTAAAGTAGTAGCTATAGACGGCCAAGAATTGAATGCACCACAGGAAATCAAAGATCAGTTAATCTCTATTGCTCCCGGCGAACGCTATGACATAGAGTTTACAGCAAATAATCCTGGAGAATGGTACCTTGAGTGTCACGGAGATATGGAAGGCTCAGACGGAATGAAAACAAAAATTCAATATGAAGGAAATAATGATTCAAAAGATGAATCTAACCAGAACGAAAGTTTACCTATTTTTAATTATACTAACTATGGAAGTACACAAAACGAAGGATTTACTCTTGACCAAGACTATGATGTTGAGTACACAATGGATCTTAACGGGAATAATACGGATAATATTTGGACCATCAATGGGAAATCATTCCCAGATATTGACGGCCTTACTATCAAAAAGGGTGATTTGGTCAAAGTAAAATTGGTCAATAACTCTCCTACAGGAGTTAATCACCCAATGCATTTACACGGCCACTCATTCCAAATATTAAGTAAAAATGGAAGGCCATTAGATGGTTCTCCAATTGTGAAAGATACAATTAATTTAGAGCCTGGTGATGAATACGTTGTTGCATTTGAAGCAGATAATCCTGGTAATTGGTTATTCCACTGCCATGATTTACATCATGCAACAGCAGGTATGGTCGATATTATCAAGTATGATGGGTTTCAACCAAATTTTACAGTTGACCCAAATGCCAATAATAAACCTGAGTAACAACAAAAACAAGTTTTAAAAAAATGAGGTAGCTATATAAAAACAGCTACCTCATTCCTATGTCAATTTGTCTTAGCTTTTCGGGAGGATATCCTTTGATTTAAATTTACCGTTAGCCACGGAATTTTATCAGCATACATTCCTAGAATTAATCGTAATTGTCTGTTGAACTTAGTTTAGCTCTATGTTTACCATTATGTAGATTTACAGGCCTTGTATACAGGGATTGATGGTATTAGTTAACTAGTACAATTATTTAAACGACTAGCAAAGGGGTATATATATGAAGAAACGACGTTTTTGGATAAGGACAGTTATCCTATCCTTGTTGGTTAGCGCAGTCGGTTTTTCCTTGTATGCTAATTTTAAAAAAGATAAAGTCCAAAAGGTAGAGGTCGGAGAGATAGCACCAGATTTTACTCTTGTTGATTTAAACGGTGAAAAACATCAACTATCAGATTATAGGGGTCAAGGAGTATTTTTGAATTTCTGGGGTACGTTTTGCAAACCTTGCGAGGAAGAATTTCCATATATTGACAATCAATACAAACACTTTAAAGACAAAGGCGTTCAAGTATTGGCTGTAAATGTCGGAGAAACCGAATTTGCAGTTAAAAAATTTGTTGAACGACTTGAACTCACCTTTCCTGTTGTTATCGATAAAACAGGGGAGGTACAAACTACCTATGGTATCAATCCGTTACCTATTTCTTTTTTAATTGATAAAAACGGGAAAGTTTTAAAGGCACATACAGGTCAATTGACTGAAGAAGTGATTCAAGAGTATATGAAACAGATTCAACCTTGAGGTAGAAGAGAATTTAAAAGGCTCTGAACTTTTTAAGAAAAGTCCATCGTTTCTGCATATGTTTTAATTATACTAAAGTTCCTAGGATACTTCCTCTTAATAGATACAAATGGAAGCACACTTCTAAAAAGGTGCTTCCATTTGTATTTAAAAATCAAATTACTAATAAATCTTTGATGCAGACTTACTTATTAGGTCTTAGTACAGTTTTCCCCATGAACCGAACCTCTTCCTAGTTTCCGAACCTGCAAGCTTTATATTCTTTAAAATTTCCGGTTTAATATTTACTCCCCACTGGCGAAGTTGTATCGGATTTTGCAACTTTATAGCTGACCAAAACGCCAATTGTAACTTCAGTAACTACAAAATTTGAACTACTCACCCCTTAACGACCTTACGGTCTGTTTGAAGGGGGAGATTCCTACGAAAACCGAAGTATCCTTCAGTTGTATTAGTAGGCTATCCCCGTCGCACCGACGGTTAGAAGTCTTAGAGCTTCATTTTTTACATTTAATCCTGCGTTAATATCCCTTTGGTGGTGGACATGGCACTTAGGACATTCCCATTCACGCAATCCAAGATTTTTAACGTCTTTATTTTGATGGCCACAGAAGGAACAGAGCTGACTGGAAGGGAAGTTTTTCGCCACTGTTACCACTTGTTTGCCATACCATTTCGCTTTGTATTCGATCATGTTTTTGAATAGTGACCATGATACTTCGCTGATCGCTTTGGCAAGGTGGTGATTTTTTACCAGATTGCATACAGATAGATCTTCCATACCGATAATGTCGTGATTTTTGACAATTCCGGTGGAGATTTTGACCAAGTAATCCTTTCTTTTATTCATAATTTTTTCATGGATACGCGCGACTTTCCTTTTAGCTTTGTACCAGTTTTCACTACCTAATGTTCGTCTACTCAACATACGTTGTGTTTTAGCTAATTTTTCTTCTAAGGTGCGGAAAAATTTCCGATTGGGGTAAGTTGTGCCATTGGAGAGAATAGCAAAGTCTTTGATACCTACATCAATTCCAATAGCAGAAGTGGTTTTCGACAGTACTGCTACTTTTGCTTCAGTCGCTATAGAAACAAAGTATTTGCCTGAAGGATTCCGTCTGATTGTAGCATTTAAAATCCTACCTTCAACTTCACGACTTTTGGCAAAACGAACAAGACCAAGTTTAGGCAGTTTAATATACTTGTCTATTACAGTTATATTTCCATTTGTATACTTTGTTGTGTAAGATTGAACTGGATTCTTTTTGGACTTAAAACGAGGTGCTTTATTTTGTTTTTTGTAATATCGATCATAGGAATCAGCCAGATTTTCGACTGATTTTTGCAAAGCAATACTATCGACTTCTTTCAAAAATGAATAATGCTTTTTAAGTTCGGGGAGTGATTTTATTGTTTCATACTTATTTAAACACTTGCCTTTCCAACTATTATTTGGAAGCTGACCATTTTGAACCATTTCTTCGACGATGTACCAATAAGCATCTTTTTCTTTTTGTTTTCCAAGAAAAAGGTTATATACAAATCTCGAACAACCAATCGTCTTATTGATAAGTTCAATCTGTTTTTTGTTTGGAAAGATGCGGAATTTATATGCTTTGTTAACGATCATGTTTTCACCTCACTCCAAAAGGAACGTTCGTTCCTATTATAACATAGTGAGATGACTTTGGCTAACGCCAACCGACATTCATCTCCCTCTTACTCATTGGGCTACGCCCTTCACATTCCTTGAAGTGGGAGTCTTCTGTCGTGAAATGATAAAGTTAAAAAATGAGGCAGCTATTTATGTAGCTACCTCATTCCTATGTAAATTTTTTTAGCGTCCTGGGAGTACATCCATTGGATTTAGTAATTTACCATTATTATAAACTTCAAAATCTAGATGTATTCCGGTTGAGCGGCCAGTACTACCCATAACTCCAATCTTACTTCCTTGAGAAACAGATTGTCCTACTGCTACATTTATGGAAGCTAAATGTGCATATTGAGTTGTATATCCATTACTATGTTGAATTTTAATTGTATTTCCATAACCATTTATCCACCCAGCATATGTAACAGTTCCGCTGCTAGCAGCTAAAATAGAGTAATCAGCTGGTCTTGCGATATCAATCCCTTTATGAAAACTGCCCCAACGCATTCCTTGGTAAGTTGTTATAGTTCCTCCTATTGTCGGCCAAATAAATAAGCCATTTTCTACAACTTGCGAAGATCCTTGACTTATTGCACTTTCTATTTGTGGTGCTGTATTAGTCTGCAGAGATACTTGATTGTTGTTTAATGCATTTTTTTCACTTTCTAATGCACTTACTTTCACCTTTGCATCCTTTTCCTGTTCTTTTAATTTTTCTATTAAGTCATTTTGTTCTGTTTTCTTTATATTTAAATCCTCTTCCATTGTCTTCATTTCAGTAATCATCAATTCTAATGAAGTGAGTTCTATTTTTAAATCTGATTGGGATTTATCTAAATTATCCTTATCTGTTTGATAACTCTCCAAAATGTCACGATCAGCTTCAAGGAAAGTTACTACTGCCTCAGTTCTATTAATAAAATCACTAAAACTTTGTGAATTTAGCAAAACTTCTAAATAACTAATGTTTCCACCAGACTCTTGTAATGAACGGGCTCTATCTTTTAATAAACCATCCCTTGCTTCTATTCGTTTTATTAATTCATTTATTTCTGTTTGTAGTTTTTCTATTTTATTTTTTGCATCTGTAATTTGTTGTTCTTTTTCATTAATTTTTGCCTGTGTATTACTTATCTCATTACTAATCTTTTCATAATTCAATTGGGCTGATTCCAATTCAGTTTGTATATCGCTGATTTTATTATTAGCCAACTTTAACTTTGACTCAATATCTGATTGTGTGTATTCTAAATTAGTTTCTGCAGCTTTAACAGGGGCACCCTCTCCGATGATACCTCCTACTCCTAAAGTCGCTATCAATGATAATGTTATAAAAGTTTTTTTCACGTTTAGATTCTCCCTCTCTATCTATGTATCTTTTAAAAAATTCATTTTAATTTCGCTATATTATTTTCCTTCACATGGAAAAGCTAGCTTCGAATAGGAACTTAACAATGTATTTATTTTTTTCACCTTGTTAGAATAACGTCGAAATATGGAGAATTTTAGTATTTTTCATTTCAATTATGTAACAAATTATTTTTAGATTCATAAACCGATAAATACAAAGGTAACCGAAAAAGTGGATAACATGAGTTTATGGTTAGGACGGTTCATTGGAAACGATTAAAGAGAGGATTGTATGATAAGGATCAGTGGATTAATTCTTATATAAAGTAAATATACAAGTAAACGCAAAAATGACCCCTACCAAAGATGGGGATAATTTTTACGTATCACTTGCGTTTTTTTATTTTTAACCGTAGGGGAATTCTCGAATTAACTGTTTGTTATTTTTAATTAAAACTATAAATTATTCACTTCAATATAGACCGCCCATTCCTCTCTATCAATCACTGTAGTTGCTATCAAATTCTTCGTTTACTATATATATTTCAATCTATTTGTGCATTGTTGTTTCCGGCATTTAAATAATATATTCATTAATCATTTTGAATTATTACTCAAGGCAGAATTGTATAGAGTCTTATATTTATACATAATAGCCTAGCCATGCTTAAATATAGATACTTCCCATCAGGTGTAAGATCAATCCCGAAAGTGTTCTATTTTTAATGGTTTTAACAACTTTATCTTTATATATATTCATAACAGATATCGTCCCATCATTTACATTCGGTATATAAGCCAATGAGAATTCCTTTGTTGATACGTAAATAATGGCGGCTAATAAAAATAAACCAATCAGTACTTAACCAAATTTTCCCACAATTACATTCCTTACTTATCTGTTTAGCTCGCTTTTGAAATCCAAGGCTGCTCCCATTCAAATGTCCTTGAAGGAATGTTATCAATATTATTTATTTTTAAGATGATATTGTCCTCAATAACTGACCCTTTCCACTTCAAGTAGCCAACCAAATGATGAGAATCATCATTCGTTAATTCCCACTTAAATTCTCCTGATGGATTTTCAATTGAACTAAATGAAAGCCGCGCTAACTCATCTAGTGGATATTGTAGTAAATCAATAGAATGTGTATTCATTACAATTTGAAAAATCAACTCATTTGATGAACTACGTTCGGGTAGAATAGTAGCTTCAACTCCTACGGCACCCTGAGAATCCATTCTTGTTAAATCAAATCCACTAATTTCATCAGTTTTTGAATTCATTAACTTTGCATTGTCATTTTGTGTAGAAGTGATATTTTCAATAAATTCAGGTTCAAGTGGAAACGACCCTAATTGTCCAAAATAAAACCAAGCAATAAAAAGAATAATAGCAATAGCTCCGAGTATCATTAATATTTTTTTAAAATACATTCGAGAGCACCCTCCTTTCCATCTGTATACATAAAATAATCTCAAAAATATATGCAGATTTAATTGAAATGATATGAATTTTTCATGACCAATATAAAAAAGTTAGAATCCTAATTTAATCTACTAAAAATATGCTAGTAATAACTAATTTGGAAACCATTTATGGGATAGTTTGGTTTTTAGAGCTAGATCCGCAAACATGAAAAACCAAGCTCCTTTTAGAAAGCCCATGGCTTCTTATTTATCCTTTTATTCACTTTTCTAGATATTAGTGGTTTAAGGGCTTATGTGTAAAATGCATAATTCACATATTTCATCACATAATACCCCTAATAAACTATTTAAAGAAGGGAGTATTTATTATTGAAAGTAAGACTAATTATTCTTTTATTTGGTTTAATTGCAACACCACTTGTAACAAGTGCACATGTTAAATGGTTTACGAAATTAGAACCTAAAAAATTACCTATCGAACAAATTTTATCATCTGAATTTATTTTTATTTCTTTATTCATTGCCCTTTTATTAGCGTTGTTATCACAACTTATACCTAAATTAATGGATATACCTGGTGTATCAAAAATCGATAGGAAACTTGATAGTTATCGTAAATATTCTCGTTACATACTAAAATATGGAACAGCTGTAGCATTTATCTTACAATTGCTGAATGCAACCATGTTTGCCCCAGAATTTACAATTAATCGTACTTGGCAAACAATTATTATGTGGATTATCATCATAGCGTTACTAATTCCTCATCATATTGCTTCAAAAATAGCCGCACTAGTAATGCTAGGATTATTCGTGAATATTTGGAGTCATGCTGGATGGTTTCATATGTTGGACTATGGTTTCTATCTGGCCATTATCGGGGTTTTATTAGTTGGAAAAACAGGCTTAGATACATTTAGTTTTCCATTTCTATACTTAGGTACTGGATTAAGCTTATGTTGGGTTGCAGTGGAAAAATGGGTTTATCCAATGATGACTACTGATATTATTTACGACCATCATGTCCCTACATTTGGTTTTGACCCCGAACTATTTGTTGTCTTGGCTGCTTTTATTGAATTTGTTGTTGGATATTTACTCGTAGTAGGTATTCTAAATAGAGTATTGGCAGTTGTAGTCACAATTTTATTTATTCTTACAACCACAATATTTGGATATACAGAAGTTGTCGGACACGGGATGATCCATATTGTACTCATTATCTTTATCATTGAGGGGATATCTTTCTACCATCCGCCAATTAAAATGCATAAAACTCGAATTGACCAAATGATTTTCGTCTTTTTAAACTTCTTATTTGTTTTAAGTACTTTTCTACTAATTTATTATCGTTTCGCTTAATTAAACAATAAAAGAGGCTGACTCAAAAGGTCTTAAATACAGAGTCTTTTGAATCAGCTTTCTAGGATTTTAGATAAATTAAAGATCCCCAGAAGATAAATTTTCTCTAATCGAAGTAGCTAAGGATTAACATCCAGAACGTTAAGCAAGTGCTAAACCTCCCTCTGCCATTTCAATCGCCGGGTGTGAGAAATGGCCAGAAACTTACTGCTAACAAAAGCATTCAGCATGCTGTCTAAAAATTCTCGATTCACTTTTTAGTAGTAAAAACAAGATGTTCTTAATATGGTCATCCCACAGGTAAAGGGGTTTGAATTACTAAACGGGATTCAAAATCTGTTATTTCGGCACCTCAACATTCAACTAATTACTCAGGCTCTCAATCAACCCTCGTTTTAAAAAAAGTTTATGCAGGCTAGTAACTTCTTAACTTGAGAAGGTATTTAATAACAAGAAACCAAAACTGCCTCTTTTTTGATAGATCATTTCTCGGTTTGCCCAGCTCCTGTCTTAACAACCTGATCCCAATTCTTACCACTATCATTACTTATATATATATTCATCTGATCAGTAGCAAATGCTAATTCATCTTTGTTACTATAGTTATAGCTAATAAATGTAATATTTCCATCCACATCATTTGGTAATTCATAGTTTGTTTTTGTATTATTTACAAGGTCTAGTTTTATTAATTCTTTATCATTGGTATTGATTCCGACAATTATCTCATCACTACTAGAGAAGACTGCGGAGCTAACATATGATTCATCTAAGAGTAACTCAAAGGATTCACCGTAATTATCGGAAATATACAGTCCTTGGTCAGTTCCAATTGCTATTACTCCTTTTTTCGTAGGATGTGCAATAATTGCAGTGGGCGTGCCTGAAATTCCATTCATTTTCATCTGATTCCAAGTCTTCGCTTGATCTTCTGAATAATAAAATCCTGGCTCCTTCATTTTTGAATTCGCTTCTGGAGTAAAGACGTAGATATCCTCTGTTTCATATCCCACGGACAAAGCATGGAAATCCACTTCACCATGTAGGTCGACAATATCAACAGATTTACCATTGTCGGTACTTTTCACAATTCCGAGCGGGTTCTTCAGATTTGATCCTTGGCCAGGGTGTCCACTACTATAAAATCCATCTTTTGTAGGAGAATAACCCATATAATCATTTTTTTCTACATCGGGTATTGACCATTCCCCTTTTGAAAATTCCCTTAATCCATCATGAACAGCAGCGACTAATTTTGTACCATCTGCAGAATAGCTTAAACCATGTAAATCCGGAAAGTTGACCTTTTCTGTCTCATTTTTTGGAATAAGTATAATAGCAATAAACACTCCTAAAATACCTATCAGTAACCAACCTAATCCGAACTTTAGACTCTTTTGTTGCCTTTTCCTTTTAGACATTAATTTTACCTCCTAAAATCTTCACACTTAAAAACACTAATGATACAGAAGAATTATGCATTTTCCGTGAATAATCTAATTATATTAAAAAATTAAATCATTTAATATAATCTTGTATATGGTATCGTGCATTTATTTTACTATTCTTTTATGAAAATATTTTTCAAAACAAAAGAACACCAATTAGTGTATTAGTTGGTGTTCTGAGTCAATATAGAAATTTTATATTCCCTTACGATCCTTATCATCATCAACTAAAGCCGTTCCCTCCCTATTTCACCAATTTTTTACTTTTTCTTTGTTTTTGCGTTGTTATAAAAATTGCTCATGTGTCAGTACTTTTCTTGTCATATTTAATTCTCTACTTAAGATATGCTTTCAATTATTTACCTTTTGTTTGAGAGTTGCTGCTACGCTTCTTAGAGCCTTTTTATTACTGATTGACATGAATAAAACTTAAAAAACAGCTTAGTAATTAATGACTAAGCTGTTTGAATTTATATAAGTACCTCTATGAATTTTTAGAAGGTATTATTTAAAAATAAGTCCTTTTATAATGGAACAATTCCAACTGGGTTGATTGCATTAGTTTTACCGGCATTCCATGATCCTTTATGAAGTTCAAAATGTAAGTGTTGTCCATATGACTGGCCCGTATTCCCCTGATAGCCAATTTGCTGACCTTTTGAAACAACTTCACCTTCACTTACTGTACGACTACTCATATGGGCGTAAACAGTTGTATAGATTTGACCATCAATGGAATGAGAGACAAAGACAACATTACCATAGCTCGATGAGTAATAAGAGCGGATAACTACGCCATCTGCTGCAGAAACAATTGGAACGGTTCCTTTTTCAGCGATATCCACACCATAGTGGGTTCCGCCACTTCTACCACCGAATCCAGAAGTTACAGTACCACTAGTTGGTCTAGTAAAATTCCCACTAGAAACTTGGGGAGTCGAAACGGAAGCAACACCCCCACCGCCTAAATTATTGCTTGCTTGTTGTGCTTGACGTCGTTGTTCCAACTCAATAGCATTTTGCATAGCAGACTGCTGGGATGATAATAGCCGATCTTCTTCCTCAAGTTCCATTTTATTCTTTTCAATTTCTTCTTCTTCAAGTTGTAAAGAAGCCATTAAATTATCCTTTTCCGCTTTCTGAGTGTCTAAGTTTTGTTTTAATATCTCTAATTCACCGAGCATCGTTTGAAGGCTGTCTAGCTTCCCCTCTACATCCTTTTGTTTATTCTCTAACAGTTCTTTATCTGCTTGGTGTTCACGAAGAATATCTTGGTCCGCTTCCATAATCGTAGCAACGAGCCCAACACGGCCAATGAAGTCACTGAAATTGCTAGCCCCGACTAACACATCAATATAGCTAACCATACTTCCATTCTCCTGAAAGGAACGGGCACGATCTTTTAAAAGCTCATTGCGTTTTACAATCCTTTCCTCAAGTATTTTTATTTCCTCTTTTAATTTTGCAATCTCGGTTTCCGTTTCTTTAATTTCCTCCTGCTTCTGAAGCATTTTTCCTTCCGCCTCAGCGATGGATAAGTCTAATTGCTTTATCTCTTCATCTAATTTAGCTTGTTCATCTTGTAATCCATCAATCTTTTGTTCAGCCTCACTAATTTCAGATTCGACTGTGGAACGTTTATTGTCAAGCTCACTCTTTTGATCGTTTAACTCCTGTATGTTTGAAGTCTCAGCTGCTACTTTGATGGGCAATCCCGAAAGTGTTAAACTGAGCCCTAATACAGTAGCGGCCGAAATTGTTAATATTGATTTTTTCAATTTAATATCTCCCTTTAATAACCTATGTGTAACATAATCACAGTTCAAAGTTTCTATAAGTAAATTTCTCAATAAATTAATGAAAATGAATGACAACTATAAAACTATATCTCCATTCTGATAATAAAATTGCAACTTGCCCTATAGAATGCTGTTAGTAAATTGATAATTTTGTCGTTTATTGCGCTAAATACTATTTTATCATCTGTTTATGTCGAATTAACTTTAATTTTATTACAGTTTCTTTTCAAAACCTGACCTTATTTCCATTGTCTTCTATAAATTTTCGGAAACTAATAATATAAGAAAAAATTTTATAGGTATCTTATAAATAATTCTAGTGTAGACACTCTTTTATATATAAAAGAGCCAAGACCATTTGAACGGTCTTGGCTCTTTATTTCTAAGTTGTAGAATCTTACACTGTAACTCTAGGATAATATCCTACCAATTCAAGGACAAATCCTTGTTTTTTTTCAATTTAAATCCTATTAAATATGCAATTGCAATGGAGATTATACTTAACCAAAACGTGAAATAACCAATTTGTGGCAAGTAGTTGGCTAACACTCCATACCAAGGCATCATAGAAAACACATAATCTATTACATCGTTATGAAGCGTCCAAATTGCAGCTACAATCAACTGCCAGAACTTAATTCGATAATAAGGTGCGTACAATAATCCTTGAATTGCCATGGCAGCATGTGAAACGATCAACATATAACCTGTCCAATGAAGAGAGCCTGTCACAATATATGTAAGGATATTCATGATAACAGCCCATACTCCGTACTTAAACAAAGTAATAACTGCTAGTGCCTCAAAAAGAGGCCAATTTCTTTTCAATAGAAATGCCCCTAAAACAAAAACAAAAAACAAGCTAGCTGTAGGACTATCTGGTACAAAAATTAAAAATTCAGGAGGTGTTTCTACAAGTTGATATTTATACCAAATGTATCCGTAGACTGTTCCAAGTACATTAATGATAAAAAGTATCCAAATAACCCATCTTTTTTCTATAAGGTTTAGAAAATTCATACATTCCCCACTTTCTTTAGCCTTTTGATTATTAAATCTTTGAATTTTTTTAAAAACCTTTTAATAAAAAGAATAGATAATAAAGTCATCAATCTGCTTTACACCGCTTATATCCAGCAGAACTACCTTTGAAACTAATGCTTTTTAGCTAATATATTTTCCTAGTTTAATTAATTTAAATTTCGGATTTTTGTATCCCCGTCTAAAATTAACTCCCCTTCATTTACTTTTACAATATGTTGTCCAATTACCTTTTTATAATCAAGAGATTTTTTGCTTCCAACAATAGTTAGGTTTTGTAATCCATGCTTTTCTCCTTTTGTAAATACATATACATAGGGATAGACACTTTTTAATGTGGTGTCCATGGATTCTTACTATATCTTTTTTCGGATTTCCAATTGCATTAATGATTAAAATCCAATCATCATTCAATTTTCCACTTGTTAAAGATAAGAATTCTTACGAAATTAAATGAAAAGGTATTTGGTATGTTTTGTTATATGCATCCAATACAATTACATCTTTTTTGTCAGTTCTTTCTTTTAAAATTTCTGTTCCATCTCCAATTTCTACACTGTTACCCTTGTATTGAAAATAATTCTGGCTGCCCTCTAAAACCCCCCTGTCTATTTCCGCAACTTTTACTTTTTTATTCTCTTGTTCAAATTTTCTAGTCAGTGTACCTATACCCTGACCGATAATAAATACATTTCACTTTCAGGTGCAAAAGCTTCAGAAACCTCCCATACACTTTTTGCATAATCTAGTACCGAGTTGTCGGGTTGATCCAAATCAATCATTCCTTGAATGGTTGTCTTATTTCCAAATGTAAGATATCTAAAAATTCCATCTTTTCCATTTTAATAATCAGATTGATATACATAGATGTCATGATAAAGACTCGTTGTCTCGTAAAGTATTTTAGAGGTTTTCAATTTATTCGAAAAAAGAGGTAAAAAAATGAAAACAATGGATATTACCATTAATATAATTTGTGAATTGGTTTTCACTTCAAAATAAAATAAGTAAGCTAAAAATAGCAAACAGGCAAATACAGTAATAACCAAATTAATGTATGTTAAAGGAATAAGAAAAAAAGTAGTCACCAATGTTCCCAATACACTCCCCATTGCTGATGAAGTATGGAGATTTCCAATTATTCTTCCGCTTACTTTGTCTTCAATATAATCCAAACATCCCTATACCGAACGATAAATCCTATTTCTAATATTTTTCCATACACTAGTAAAGTATGGAATTAATACATATCAACCTGCTTACACTTCTATATTCTTCAGAATCACCTTATATTTACTATCTAACATATTTTCTTCTTGTTTGTTTTAAGTAGAAATGCTTAGGTGGCCAAGAACATAAAGACAAAGATGGATATATAGCTTCAAAGCCCTTATCGTCCCTTCAGTAGATTCCACCTTTGCTGTTCCTGTTTCGTCTTCCCTAGCCTTCATCTATTTCAACTGGATGGGGATGAGTAATACCCAATCTTCGTCCAATATTTCTAACATCCCGTGCATTATCACCTTGGTGACATTTTTAACGAGTTTTGTAAAGTAATAATCCTTCGTTGTGGTATACACGCTCCCTTACTATTGAATGTAGTACCTTTTGGAAATCCCCTATATAACCCAGGCACACATCAGTGAAAAATCACTTTCTGTTATATTGCTCAAAATTACAGCTGTTCCCAAGCCAACACTGCATTATAATCTATAAATGTTAAGAAACTATGGAGAATTATGAAAACATGATTCTTTGCAAATGAAAAGTGTCACGTAAGCAGTTTCATATGTATGTGTGGACTTTGGAGACTTTTATAAAAAAATAAAAAAGACAAACCCATTTTCAAATCAATAATTTGAAAAGCGGATTTGTCCACTCTACTAGGAGGAATCTATTTCGCCTCCTTCACCTCTATTTGGTCTTCCCGCTTGTAGTCTTCATTCAAATGTCCTGCCTTTGAATAATCCAGCTTTGAACGGTCTATATTTTTAATTTCTTCGAGACTATGAAAGCGAAGCAAATCCCCATATACCACTTTATCCGACATCTCCAACTCACTTTTCACAAGCTCAGCATACTTTTTGTAAGGACCTTTTGCCTCTACTTCTTGGCCTGTGCTGTTATCATAAATTTTTCCTTTTACTGAAGTCACTTGATCCGTTACAAAGTCTCCATTCCTGAAAGCTACAATTTCATCTCTTTGCTTGGATAATAAATCAGCTCCAAATGAGACTTGATGTTCTGTGTCAATACCTAAAAGGTGTAAAACAGTAGGTCGGACATCGATTTGACCACCATATGTTTCACTCACAAAACCTTTTAAACCCGGTGCATAGATGATAAGAGGAACCCTTTGCAATTGAGCCTGCTCGAAATCATCTATTTCTTTGCCTATTACCTTTGACATAGCAGGCTTTCGGTTTTCAGAATTTCCATAATGATCCCCGTACATGACTACCATTGTATTTTTATCAAGTCCAGTTGCCTTTAAATCATCAAAAAACAATTTTAATGCTTCATCAAGATAACGTGCCGTTTGGAAATAGCCATCAACCGTTTTGTCACCTGTTTCAGCCGGAGGAATTGATTGATCCTCTTTATCTAATGGATATGGAAAATGGTTCGACAGCGTAATTAATTTTGTATAGAACGGCTGAGGCAAACTTGTTAAATAAGGAATCGTTTCTTTAAAAAACGGTTTATCTTCCAATCCATAGTTCAACACATTTCCTTCTGTCATATTATAATACTCGGAATCATAAAACATATCATATCCAAAAGACTTGTACATTTCTTCCCTATTCCAAAATGTCTTGGAATTCCCATGAAAAACAGCAGAATAATATCCTTTATCTTTTAGTATAGCTGGCAGTGCTTGATACATATTTTGCGCTTTAGTCGTAAATACCGCCCCCTGTGGAAGAGGGTATAGAGAGTTTTCCATTAAAAATTCTGCATCAGATGTTTTGCCCTGGGCTGTCTGATGGAAAAAGTTTTTAAAATATAAAGTATTAGGATTTCTTGTCAATGAATTTAAAAATGGTGTAACTTCTTCACCGTTTAGCTTATAGTCGATTAAAAAATTTTGAAACGACTCCAACGAAATATAAATCACATTCATTCCTTGGGCCGCTCCAAAGTAATCCGGATTCGGACTGGTATAATTCGCACTTGTGTAGTTTTCAGCAACAGCTATATCACTACTATCAGCTAAAATCCGCTGAGCAGACGACCTTGAATTTTGAATGATATCATATATCGTATAATTATAAGCTCCCAGATATTTCACAAGATAATTCCTGTCAAATGCACGAGTCAACAATTGCGGGCGATCCATTTCTGCAAGAGCTACATTTGTGCTAAGGATTAGAAAACCAGAAATAAATACCGTTGCTAAAGATCGTTTGGATACCCTTTCTGAAGCTTTTACTCGTTTCATAACGACCAATGCAACGAGTAAAAGAGTATCAATAAAGTAAAGAATATCATATGGCTTAAGAACGGCTCCTACACTACTGCTGACCTGTCCGAAATTTTGTGTCTGGGATAGAACTGGTACGGTAATAAAATCATTAAAAAACCGATAGTATGCAACATTTGCATACAATAAAAAGGACAAAAATGCATTTATAGATAGAAGCATCCATTGTTGTTTTCGGCCTTTAAATAATAAAGAGATACCTAAAAATAGGATCGCAGAACTAACTGGATTTATAAACAATAGAAATTCCTGCATTTCATTGTTAACTCCTAAGTTAAACTCTATGCGATAAACAAAATAAGTTTTTAACCAGAATAAGATCACAACTAAAAAATAAAGTTTGAGTGTTTTATATGAAAATAGGTTTAAAACTTTTTTTAGCAACGAACTAACCTCCTCGATTTTGCTATTCTTATATAATTAATAATCTAAATCTATTAGAAATAAGGGTCATTTTATACCGAAAAGGAAAAAAATGCAACCTCGAATATAGTTCCTAAACAAGGCCCAAAAAGAGTAGCAGCCCTTACTTTTTATAACCACATATAAAGTTTATACCACTAAATTGGATTTGATTTCAAAGAGACAATTAGAGCAGGACGATAAAAAAGGATAGGAAGATAAATAGAAAATTTTTTGTGTCATTGATAAACTTTGTTGAAACACAGTCTTCAGGTCTATAGCCAGCGAGTGCTGACCCATTCACTAGAAGGGATTCCTGTATTATTTATAACTTGTTTATAACTACAAGTGCTGGAAATGCCCTTAACCAATGAAATAGTTGGTCAAGGGCATTCCCATCTGTCGTATCTATATTGGTAACTTCTCAAATAGATAGCGAAGATATAATATGGATTTTTCATGCATTTTCTTTAACTGTAAGTAAGGACACTTGATTTCGCACCTGTGGGGGAAAATAGAGTAGAAAGGTGACAATAATAGGCATTTGTGAACCAGAATACAATGAAAAAATGGCTCGCTTAATAATTGACTTATTTTGCTTCTTAGTTTATTTTCCTTGAAGCATCCATTGATTTCGTAATTTCCGCCACTTCATCATGCGTATGAATGCAAACCGGCAATTACAAGGTTAACAACAATTAGATTGAATATGATTATAATGAAACCAATTACTGCAAGCCACGCAGTCTTCTCACCGTGCCAACCTTTTGAAAGCCGTAAATGGAGAAATACAGCATAAAATAAAAAGGTGATTAACGCCCAAACTTCTTTTGGATCCCAGCCCCAGAAGCGGGTCCAAGCAATTTGCGCCCAGATCATCGCAAATATTAGCCCTCCAAGTGAAAAGACAGGAAAGCCGATTATAACGGATCTGTAGCCGATTTCATCTACAAGATCTAAGTCTACTTTTTTGACAATCGGCTGCAATATGGTGCTAACCCGCCTTCTAGTTAAAAGTCGAATAGCCAAATAAAGGATTGTTCCTGAGAACAGGGACCAGATTACAGTGTTCAATTTTTGTGCATGAATGATGGCCGGCATGTCGACGACAATTGGACTAAATTTATCCGGCGTCAGCATTTCTCCTTCATTTGGTCCTACAAGTGCAGGCAGTTTATAATTCATGATTTTTTCAGTACCAGTCTTGTCAGTCCATTCAAAGTCAACTTTGTAATCAGCGATAGAAAAGGCGGAAGAAATCGTGATAAAACCAATAACACAAACGATGCTGAACATGATGGCTTCAAGCCAGAAAGATCTTTTGTTTTTAGTAAGCGGGTCTATTGATTTAAGAAGATAGATTAAACCTGCTACAAAGCTAATAGATAGAATAGCCTGACCGGTTGCCGTGGTCGATACATGTATAAATAGCCAATCACTTTGCAATGCAGGAATGAGCGGATTGATTTCACGCGGAAACATACTTCCGAATGCAATCAATATAACCGATACTGCCAATGCAAATATCCCTAACACATTTAATCTATAAATAAAGTAAATGAGAATGAACGCTCCCACTAGCATCATTCCAAAGAATGAAATAAATTCAAACATATTACTAATTGGGGCGTGACCTCCAGCCATCCAGCGAGTAATAAAAGAGCAGATTTGGGAAATAAACCCGGTTATTGCTAAAGTAATTCCTATTTTCCCCCACCTATTATTTCCTGTTTCATGCTCCCTTCCTTTTTTTTCTCGAATTGCTCCAGCAAAAAATAATATGGCAATTAAATAAAACACAAATGCAGCATATAATAAATTACTGCTTATTTGCAGAAAGTTTGACATTTATTTTTCTCCTTTTTCTATATTCTTGACCTCTTGCTGATCCGTTGGTGTTGGTATTGACGTGTTTTTTACAATATCGACAATCTCTCGTTTCAAGCCGTACCAATTTTTATTTGTATGGCCAGCAATAAGTATATCCCCATTCAATTTCTGCAGCCAAATACGGCGATGATTCCAATACGATCCTTGAATAACACCAATCATAAAAATAGCTCCGCCAATTCCAATTATCCAAATTGTAAGATCTTTTCTGACTGTCAGTGCAGTGACGTTACGAGTTGATGCACCTGAAAATTTCATTTTATATTCCGTTTCTCCGAGCGGTTCAACCGTTTGCCTAATAGCAGTAAAGCTGACTTCACCACCGGGATGCTCGGGTGAAATCATATTAAATAGGAAGGCAGGATTATCTGGTATAGATGATTTTGTTTGCGGTTCACCATTTTCTAAACCTGAAAAATTAGGATAATAACCAAGTAATTCAATTTTAAAACCATTGCCGAGATCATACACATCTTTCGGGTCAAATAAATCAATTGTCAATTCCCCTTTAACGGTATTAGTTTCTTTATCCCGGAAAGAAAAAGACATCGTACTTAATTCGTTGAGTTTATAGTCCACTTGGTAGGCTGCAAACTTATCAAACTTCAACGGTTCATTTACTCGTATTTCATGTTCCTTCACTTTGGTAAGCTTTTTATCCTCACCAATTATTTGTTCCGTATCGCGCTTATAAAGAACAACATCAGTCTGAAAGTTTTTTATCACGGGACCTACTCTGTTAAGCGCATCTTCAAACAATTCATTATCTTTTTCCGTATCGTATAATTCCCGTTTAAATCCTTTGCTTTCCAAAACATATTCTTCATTTGTTCCCGGGATGATCTTTGTTTCGCCATCACGGAGCCATAGCACTTCGTCAACATACATACCGGGTACGAACCGCAGCATTCCCCCAATTAAAAAGATTATTAGTCCAATATGATTAACATAAGGACCCCAGCGGGAAAAACGGCCTTTTTCTGCTAATATACTGTCATTTTCTTCTCTAATATGGTATCTCTTTTCTTTCAGTCTTTTCTTAATCACTGCAAGATCTCTATCTGGTTGAATGGCAGCCGTTCGATTAAATAATCTTTGTCTTTTTAGGAAACCCTCATGGCGACTTACTCGTTGCTTATTTAGCGCCCTGTATAGAGGTATTACACGGTCGAGGCTGCATATTACTAATGAAATGCCAATTGAAGCGATTAAGATTAAATACCACCACGAACTATATAAATTGTTAAAGCCCAAAATGTAGAAAGTCTTTCCGAAAACTCCATATTGCTCCTCATAATAATCGGCAGGGTCAGCAATTGGCGGAATATACATTTCTTGTGGCAATACCGTCCCAACTGCCGAAGCAATTAAAGTGATAACAATCAGCCATACTCCCGCTTTTACAGAGGAAAAGAAGTTCCATATTTTATCGATTGCCGTCTTGTTGTATGTCTGGGATCTACGAGCACTGCCTTCGTAACGCATATCATGAAGTTTTTCGCTCTTTGCTTCTTCAGTTAAAGCTCTGCCACATGCTTCGCACAATATTGTCCCGATTGGATTAATATGACCGCATTCGCATTTTACTTCTTTCATACTTAATACCCCCTATTAAGGCCTGATGCTTTCCATCATCTCTTTTATCCGAAATTCTGACAGTTCACCTGTTTCTATTGCTACGATAGTTCCTGTAGGATCAACCAACATGGTCGTAGGTAAAGGTTTAATACTATATAAAGTCAATACATTTTTGTTGCTGTCTTTGAGGATAGGAAAAACAAGCTTATGTTTTTGTACAAATTTATTGATAGAGAAGTCGGGCTCCCCTACATTTACAGCCAAAATTTCTACACCCTGGTCTTTGTACACCTTATACTGATTATTCATATAAGGCATTTCTCTTTCACATGGCTTACACCATGTTCCCCAAAAGTTTAAGAATACCCCTTTGCCTTGATAATCAGATAATTGATGTTTGTTGCCTTCCATATCGGAAAGGACAAAATCTGGTGCTTTATCCCCAACTTTTAAATCACCTGCAGTATCTTTTGTAAAGTTCGCATAAAGTGTGTAGATTACAGCAACAAACATTATGCCTAAAATTAGACTACGTATGATTAGTCGTTTCTTTTTCATATTTCTACCTCCACCAACAAAATTAATAAATCAAGGAAATTTCCAAGTATTAAAAGTCTTTTTAAAATCCAGTAAAGCCACCGAAAAGCGGGATTAATATGGAAATGATGATAATCATCCAGTCAAAATATAATAGAACTCCCATTATGATCATTAATACCCCGCCAAATATCATAAAATGATTTCCATGTTTTTTTAAGAAAGTCATTTTGTCGATAAAGAAAGTCATGACTAAAAACGGAATTGAAAATCCTAAAACATAAAAAGACATATAGAGAAGACCCATCCCAGGATTTGCAACACCTAGTGCAATGACTCCAGCTAGAATCGGTCCTGTGCAGGGAGTCCATCCAGCTGCAAACCCTAAACCGATCAGTAATGATCCTAAATAACCGGAAGGCCTAGTTTGAAATTGGATTTTTTTATCTGCGAGTAGAAATCTAAACCTAAGAACTCCCGTAAGAACCAATCCAAAAAACACCATTAAAATCGCGCCCAATTGCCTCAATAAAATTTGATAATCTACAAAAAATGATCCGATGAGAGATGTCGACAATCCAAGTGCTAAAAAGATAACTGAGAATCCCATTAAAAATAGGATTGTATGTATAAAGGCTTTTTTTCTTAAAATGCCTCTTTCTTCCTTCAATTCATTGATTGTCATCCCTGTAATATAGGAGAGAAACGCTGGATATAAAGGAAGGGCACAAGGGGATATAAATGATAAAAAACCTGCACCGAATGCTAGAAATAAGTTTACTTCTTCCAAAATAGATCACCGCCCTTTTTCGTGTTTTACACATAAATACCGTAATAATAGGACATAATTATCAAGAAACTATGCAGTTTAGTTGAAATAACATAAATGACGCAAATTGTTCACAAAATATTCAAATTTTACACACAGTTACTAATAATTAAGCGATAATAATAAAAACCTGTATAGTTTAAAAACTACACAGGTTTTCAAAACTTTTATTAGATTTTCTTCCACTACTGCTGCATAAATTTACCTTATTATTAAAAACATCCCTAGTATTAAATATGACAAAAAAAAGGTCCTTAATAATGGATAAGTTAGGTGGTAAACCATCCAAATCAACTAAAAAAGGACCAACAAATGGACGAGTTTACACGAAAACCTCATTTGGACAATGGTTTTCACTCTTGAACTACTCACCCCTTAACGACCTTACGGTCTGTTTAAAGGGGGGGTCCTACGAACACCGAAGTATCCTTCCGTTATATTAGTGGGCTATCCCCGTCGCACCGACGGTTAGAAGTCTTAGAGCTTCATTTTTTAGATTTAATCCTGCGTTAATATCCCTTTGGTGGTGGGCATTACACTTAGGGCATTCCCCTTCACGCAATCCAAGATTTTTAACGTCTTTATTTCGATGGCCACAGAAGGAACAGACCTGACTAGAAGGGAAGCTCTTCGCCACTGTAACCACTTGTTTGCCCTACCATGTCACTTTGTATTCGATCATGTTTTTGAATAGTGACCATGATACTTCGATGATCGCTTTGGCTAGATAATGATTGGAATCAGCCAGATTTTCGATTGATTTAAATCCCAAAATTGGTAGAAACTAAAAACTACGGTAATATTTACCCAACAATAGTGAGCAAATAGATTTCTATTCAAGACATCTCTAAAATCCCTTCAAAAACTACATTGTATTTTTATCTACATAAAAACTTTAATAAGTGTATACTTATTGCAATTATAATAAAAGGTGAGTATATAAAAATCTTTCAGTTAAAATTAGGATTTTGCTTTTTTATAATTATTCATGGCTTAAATTACATTTTGTTCTTCTTTTCCACGGAGGGATTTTGGATTCTAGGGTGATGAAGAGCTTACTGCTCTTCATTCGGTAGTATATTCTCACAGGGCCATTCTTGAAAAACAATTTAATACCTAAGCGATTGATCAAGTTGTTTTAATAGCGTCTGAATCAAGTATGGATGTAGTAATCACTGATAAAACCGGTAAGATAGTAGACTCAGCTCAGATTAACCCGTTTAAACAATATCTAGACACACCTTCTTCTAATATTCCTAAAAAAGAGCAAATAGTAGAAGAGAATTGGAGTGAAGGACCATTTATGGTTAGTCCTGTTCAGTCTGGTGGACAGTTTACTGGTTTGTATAATGTTCCTAGATACAGCATCTGCTCATTCCTTGATTCATCGGTTGAATGAACACTTCAAAGTAGCAGGTTGGATTACCATTAGACTTACAATTATTATTATTTTTCTATCAAAAGGAGTCGGATATAAATGGGCTGGAAAGGAATAAGTAGTGAATAACCTATTCATTGATTGGCCATCTATAAACCCAATTCTTGCAGCTCTATTGAGTATAGGGCTAAATATAGCCATCGCTATAACAGGAATACTACCAAGTGCCTTTATTACTGTTGGTACCGTTGGAATTTTCGGCTTAAATATAGGATTGATCATTTTAATTGTTGGAGAAGCAGCGGGAGCTATTGTTAGCTTTATTCTTTATCGTAAGGGTCTTCACAAAATTACTTCCTATTCGAAATTCAACAATATAGACAATAAATTTTTGCAAATATTAAAAAACAATAATGGAATAGATGCATTTTTAATGGTGATTCTCTTAAGAATTCTACCTTTTGTGCCTTCTGGTATTGTAACCCTTACAGCAGCTTTTAGTAAAATGAGTCTCCTTTCCTTCAGTTTCGCTAGTACTTTTGGGAAAATTCCAGCTTTGTTTTTTGAGGCTTACTCAGTAGCTTATGTTCTTGAATTAGAAACCGAATGGCAACTAGGAATAATTACTTTTGTCGGGATCATTTTACTTATCTATTTACTAAGGAAACGGTTAAAAAGTTAAGAAATTAAGATCCGTATCCATTGGCTATTGGTCTTAATTTTTTCAATTCACTGAAAGGCAAGTTCATTTTCGACATTTTCAAATAAATAGCAATAGCCGCCCTCTTATCCAGACCTTTTTCCTTTAGGGATTAGAAATGAGCTACGAACCATGATTTTGCAAAAAATAAAAGGTGCCAACCTCGCTTTCTAATGCGGAATTGACACCCCTAGTTTATTTTAAAACCTGTTTAATCGTTTCAATATTCTTCTTCATGATTGAAATATAATCTTCATTATTTCTAATATCTTCTTCATTTAATGATTCAAGATTATGAAGAGTCAGTGTGTCTGCCCCGATTTCTTCTTTAATTACTTCGGCCACCCGATTTTCTACATTTTGTTCAAATAAAACATAATTTATGTTTGATGTTTCAGCAATTTTTATTATTTCCATCAGACTTTTTTGGGAAGGTTCATCACTCGGAGAAAGGCCACTTATTCCAATTTGATTTAGTCCATAAGCATCCTCCCAATATCCGTATGCTGAATGGGCAACAATAAAAGTGTTATTTGGAGAATTTTCAACCATCGTTTTGAAGGATAGATCGAGTTCCTCCAACTCTTCTTTGAGTCTATTATAATTTTCTTCAAAATATTCTTTTTGGTCTGGTTTTATCTCAACTAAGGCATTCTTTATATTCTTAGCCAGTTGGATTGATCTTTCAGGATCTAGCCATACATGGGGATCATAGTCACCCTCTTCATCACCAGCATTTCCAGCTTCTTCAGAAGGCTCAGATGATTTTATTAGACTGATGCCTTCTGAAGCTTTAACTATTCTCGTATCTTCATTTTTAATTGCATTGATAACAGCATCAGTAAATCCCTCTATCCCAGTTCCTAAATAAATGAATGCGTCACCTTCAGCGATTTTAATCATCGTTTTAGTTGTTGGTTCAAAGGAATGAGCCTCAGTTCCTGTTGGAACAATATTTTCCACCTGAACAAACTTGCCGCCAATTTTTTCTGAGAAATCCTGAATTGGAAAGATAGTTGTATATACTTGAATTGTTTCCTTTTTAGCTTCTAAGCTTTTATCATTTTCGGAAGATGATTGACTACATCCTCCCAGAATGACAACTAGAAAAACGATCAAGGATAAGTATCTTTTAATCATAAAATCCTCCTAAACTTTATTTATATTTATTTAAATAGTAACGGTTACGATTTAAATTTTAGAGAAATTCACAAGATAATTCAATACAAATTTTAAATATGTAGAAAATATGAATCCGTATGTCTTTTAAAATTACATTACTTAATTCAAATGTAACATGACTTTTCCTTCATCAAGATATACTTTTACAGTTTCAACAGCATTTAGTATACCTACATTTCACACAATGCAGTTACATAGACACTTCTTCCATGTGCAAAATGGTAAGCCAGTAGTGGGATCACCGACTATGAAAGATACATACGATTTTTAGAACCTGGTGGGTGATGAATAAGTTGTTGCTTTTAAAGCAGAAAACCCTGGTAATTGGCTTTTCCACTGCCATGATTTACACCATGCTTCAGCAGCTATTGTAAATATGTTAAATTATGAAGGATCCCAACCAAACTTTATCGGATTTCCGACAGAAGACTCCCACTTCAAGGAACCTGAAGGGCGACAGCCCAGTGAGTAAGTGGGAGATGAATGTCGGTAGGCGTTAGCCTAAGCTTGCTTTTTGAGGTATTCCATTACTAACTTTTCAATAATCTTACTAGCGTCAGTACCTTCTCTCACAGCTTGCATTTTAAGTTGTGGAATAACATTTTCGTCTAATGAGGTCGTAAACTTTTTTCTAGCCACTGCCATTACCCTCTTTGAGTAAATACGTTGTTACGTATACAATAACAATTAAGGAGGTGATAATCAATGCTAGTAAACAAAGCTTAATAATAAGCCGGATTAACCCTTCTCCTTTTTTCCATAAAATAGATTGCGCAGTTTATCAACGGCAGTATTGTATTTTAGTGAAAAAATCAGCTCTATAGTCATTTACATTGATTCTTAATACTCAGTTGTTATAATAGGATTACCAATTGTAACATCTATTAAATTACTTTTTTGATTTTTCCTAAGACCTATTTGAAGATTAATTTTCTTGTCATTAACCATTAATGTGTTCGACTCTAAAAGATTAGTATATGCAGATAATGAAATGAAGTTATCTTCCATTAACCCTTCGACAAAAGTACCTGAGAATTCACTTAAAAGTTGATCGCCCTGTTGTCTTAATTCCAAATTACCTTTCATTGTACCAGTAAGAGTATAAAAGACATCATTTTCATTCATTTCTTTATTAAATTTAGTATTAATATATTTCCATATATCTTTACTCCAATTCCCACCTTTAATTTCATAAAAATGGTATAATCTGTACTTATTCCCTACAAGAAATGCAGAAATCTTAACCTGTATTTCTATATGTTTTGATTCAACTTGTTTGTTACCAACTACAATATAGTGATGTTCTTCTTTTTCATCATGCATAATATCCCATTTATACCCTTCTTCATTTCTTTTAATCTTCTCTATTTCTTTTTGGATATCTTTTTCACTATTTACATCTATAACTGTTTTCGTTAAATAGATTTTCCATGAATCTATATTTATCTTTTCCTTTTGAGCAATTTCTATTAACTCCAATAATTCATTATCATTGGTTTGACTATTAACTTTACTGTTTGTATAGAAGCCTAATAACATCAAAAATAGTAAAAAGATTTTAATAGATTTCATAAAAAACTCACCTCAGTATTTATCTTTACCTGTTCGTGAGATGAGTATACATTTATTTTTAACTATTCTTTAAATTGTTAGATTGCGTATAATTCATAAGTAATTTGAACTTCTTGGTTCTCATTGATCTTGAACAAAAAGCCCTGGTTTCAAATCTTATGAAATGAAAACAGGATGGAAGCAAGCTTTCTGGTATAACTTCTGGAAAATCCATTGGGGATAACCTCCACATGAAGGCTCCGAAAGAAATGGTTGTTTTGCAATCAGTTCTTTAATCGACTATTTGATTTTTAAGGTTATCTAATCCAAAACGATTAATAAATTTAAAAAATGATTCTCTCTTCTTTCCGTGTTCAGCATAGATATCAATGATTTTTTCGATAACATCATAAAGTCTTTCAGGAACAAGCTGTTCCATTATTAAGGTACCCGTCTGGGCATCCATTCCTTTTGCCTTTCCGCCAATATATAAATCATATCCCTCTCTTACTTTCATTACTCCGATATCATTGACTAGAGGTTCACCGCATCCAATCGGACATCCGGTATAAGCTGGACGAAGTGTAAAGGGGACTGGTGTCCCAGCTATTCGTTTATTTAGCTCAATTGCAACCGGCATACCCTCTTCTTCTTCTCCTTTACAAAAATTACAGGTTCTTAGACTCTTTACAAAATTCCCTACCGGGTAACAGGACAATCCCACTTCCTTACATTTTTCTTTGACTAATTCCACTTTACTTTCAAGCACCTCAATGTAAAGTTGTTGAAAAGTTGTCAACTCCAGTTCATCACCATCATCCATGTACTCAGCAATTACAGTCAGTTGTTTGGAATTTAGCTTTGAACCAAATGTTATTCCGCCATTAATGGCTAATTTGACCACCCTATCAGTTTTTCCCATATTTGATTCTACCTCCGTAATGCTTATGCGAAATATTGATTCACTTAAAGGAAAGAGTACCCCATGTAAACTTGATGTTAAAAAGATTTCCTCTATCTTCATTATAGTATACCTATGTACCCTATATAGAAACTAAATTTATTTATAATAAAATTGAATATGTAACTGACTATAAGCTAGGTCTGGGGTTTATGTTTATTTTAAGAAATGTTGACCATATATTTGTTTGCTAAATACTTACCATTATTTAATAGATAATTGAAAAGCTTTTACAATGATTCCGTCATTAGCAGGTTGAAAATCAAATTGTGGTATTCGCACAAAGCCCATACGAGTATATAACCGCATAGCATTTTTCATAAAATCAGCAGTATGTAAACCGATGTATTGGTAGCCTTTTGCTTTTGATATACGAATGCATTCTTTTATTAGTGCTTCAGCAATACCTTGTCCCTTATATTTCTTATTAACTGCGAGCATTCTTATTTCGGGATAAACTAACATATCAATAAACCCTTTATAGGCATCTGACTTTGAAGGGAATAAAGCAACACTACCCACCACTTCCCCATCTACTTTAGCGACAAAGATTTCAACACCTGACTGTTCATCAGCATCAGATAATATAGCATTCTTAAGAGCATTCCAATGCCCTTCAGGAATGTTTTTGCATGTACCTCGTAAGCCCTCATTCTGTTCTCTAGATATAGTACTCTTTCCTTATAAAAATACACTACATAAAATTTCGTCTCGCTCTAATAAAAACTGTTTGAATCTACTCATTTAAAGTAAAAACTATTAGCTAACTTAAATGGCTCTGCAGTAAGCTTTTTTACTTCCATCTCTTTTGGAAAAAAAAAGCACCAATCAAAGGGTACTTTTTCTTTAGGAAGGTACTATAAAATGTCCTAGTAATCCTTATATTATCATCAATATATGATGAATTTATGAAATATTGATAGAACTTTTATCATACTAATTATTTAGATTTAAATAGTTTTATAGTTAAATATACTTGTTTAATAAAATCTCTTATAACTATCAAAATGAGATTTCCAATAGGAATTACTTAGATTTTTAATTGTAACACTCTCACTTGCTGAAGAAATAAACTGATTATTTCCAAGGTAAATTCCAACATCAGAAATACCTTTTTTATAAGTATTTTCAAAGAAAATTAGATCCCCCGGCTGCGGATTATCTACATAATAGGAACGATCATAATAACCTGCTGCACTTAGTCGGCTGATATCCATACCGGCTTGATTATATACATAGTAAACAAATCCACTGCAATCAAATCCAGACGGCGTAGTGCCACCCCAAGCATATGGAGTGCCTACTAAACTCTTTGCTATACTGATTAATTTATTAGCATCATAATCTGCATCACTAGTTAAAGTTGAACCGGTCGAACCTGCTGGAGATTCACTTGCAACAGTCTCACCGTTTACTTTTAATGTTTGACCGACATAAATAATATCCGAATTTAAGTTGTTCCATGCCTTTAAACTAGATACAGAGACTTTATATTTTTGAGAAATTTTCAATAAGGTATCCCCAGCTATTACTTTATATATACTAGAATTCTCGGAAACTGATGCATTACTTGAACTATTTCCGGGTGTAGTAGTTGTAGTTGTAGTTGTAGTTGTAGTTGTAGTTGTAGTTGTAGCGTTTACCTTTAATGTTTGTCCAACATATATGATGTCGGAACTTAAGTTATTCCAATTCTTTAAGTTAGAAACAGACACATTAAATTGTTGACCAATTTCCCATAATGTGTCACCCGTTTTTACTATGTATTGCTTACTTTCATTATTTACATTGTTTGTTGAAGAAGGGACAGTATTTAAATTGTATGTAGATGATGGGACGGTTGATAAATTTGAACCTACTTCAAGTAATTGATTAGGATAAATATATGCACTTGTTAAATTGTTTTCTTCTTTTAATTTCGAGATTGTAGTACCGTATTTTTGGGAAATCGACCATAGCGAATCCCCTTTTTGGACTGTATAGGTAGCAGCTTCTGTATTTAGATTCCCAAACATTAAAGATGTAAGGGCTATACCGGCAGACGCAGATAAAATCTTCTTTTTGCTCATCAAGATGTAAAACTCCTTTTTTTAAGCGAATAGTGAAAAAGATGTATATTCTGTTATTACTATAATAGATAAAATTAAAATAAGAAAAATCACCCATCAATGCTGTGTAAAAGAGGGAAATAAATTTATCTTGATGTTACTATAAAAATTTGCAGAAATTATTACTTTTCTATAACAAATATATTTCAAATTTAAGTGAAATTCATAAATATGTCCATTAATACCTAGTTTCCTGAATAACCGTTTAGTATGTACATTTATGAGGCGGATCCAATTGTGAAACACAGCAACCCCAATAATGACATTAATTGTGCTCTTTAGTGAATCTGTTAGCATCAAACTATCAGTATACTTAAACCTACTACAAATAACCTGTCATTTGAATACCATATCATATATGGCAAATTCATATTTTCCAAAAGTTCTTCTTGTGCTTTCTGATTCATAAAATTTCCCCATCGTCCAATTGCTTGACCTAGAATAGGTGATTTTAAATCCATTGCTAGAGAACAATAAGTGACACAACACATTTATTATGTTGTTTTAATCATTTAGTAAAAGATCTACTAAATGACTGTAAAAGAGAATTGAAAAGACTTTGAACTTTTTAAGAAAAACGCACGGTTTCTGCATATGTTTTAATTATACTAAAGTTCCTAGGATACTTCCTTTTAAAAAATACAATGGAAGCACACTTCTGAAAAGGTGCTTCCATTCGTATTTAAAAATCTAATTACTAACAAATCTCTGATGCAGACTTACTTATAAGGACTTAAAGTTATCTTTAGTACAATTGTCCCCATGAACTAGACTTCTTCTTACTTCTCCATACCAGCAAGCTTCATATTCTATAAAATTTCCCGTTAATATTTGAAATTCCCTCTGTTTAATTGATTGGGTAAATGCTATGATAGTAACCTTATGTGTGGTACAAATAACATGAAACCGAGGAATTAGCCTGTTTTATTCAGAATCTTCATTAGTACATAAAAAAGATAACAAAAACAAAAAACAGATTTGCGATCACCCACAATCCTGTTTTTATCTTCTTTTATTTACTTTTTTCTAACACATTGATTAGAATTTCTTCAATATTTTCAGCAATGGCTTTCAATTGGGGATCATTTAACAAACCAATCATAGCAGTTGGTTTTGGAAGTCCAATTATAGTCTCCCCTTCACTTTCATAGACTGTTATCTTACAAGGCAAGAAATATCCAACTAATGGATTGTGACCGAGTACCCGTGCAGCTTCTACTGGATTGCAAACTTCAAGTATACGATAAGGAGAAGTATAACTATTTACTCCTTTTTTCTGTAGGGTAGCAGTTAAATCAAGTTGCCATAGGATTCCAAATTTATTTTCTTTTAAATTTTGTTCGATTGATGATATAGCTTCATCAATGGTTTTATTGGTTAGAACTGTATAATGAAATTCCATAAAAATCCTCCACCTATTTTATAGTTTTAAATCTCAAAAAGAATTTATTCTTGGATCATCTATTTACCCCTTAATGCTAATTTAACAGCAATATAGACAACAGCACCCATGACAAGCAGATTAATGAACCATCCTAAAAGGCCAAAACCCCAATAACTGCCCATCATACCGTTTCCGGGAAAACCCATCATTGCTTTTTCCTCCTTTTTACCATGACTTCTAATACAAACAATAAAAAATTTTACGTATAATACTGATAATTAAATTCTACTATGGAAAGCTAAAAATAAATCTGTTTATATATTGATGTTCTCTTAGTATTTTTATAAAAAAGGAAATTTTATGTACGTAATAAAATTAGTTAAGTTCCTGCCACTATATGAACAGGAGGAAAAGTAATGAGAGCAAATTACGGCATCTTAATTGCAGGATTCATAATTGTCTTAGGAGGACTCTTTCTCTTTTTCGTACAAGGTCGGGATATGCCCGGACAATTACCTGATTTATCAATGAATCAGCCATCTGATAACACTGATAATCAATCTATTGTAACAACAGAATCCGCCCTTCCTATTCCTCCGTTATTAAAAGATGAAAATCCCGATCCAAATAAAGCGAAATTTCAAATAACCGCTCAAAACTCTACAAAAAAGTTTATTACAGGAAAAGAGACAAAGACTATGGGGTATAATGGTGATTATTTAGGTCCAGTTATTCGGGTTCGAAAAGGTGAAGAGGTATCCGTAAACGTAAAGAATAATCTAGATGGTGACATAACAACCATTCACTGGCACGGTCTTGAAGTAGATGGAGATAAGGATGGTGGACCACATTCAGGGATTCAACCGGGAGAATCATGGTCTCCCAAATTTAAGATAGAACAGCCAGCAGCTACTTTGTGGTTTCATCCCCATCCTGAGCAGCAAACAGGAAGGCAAGTATATAATGGATTAGCAGGATTATTCTTTATTGAGGATGAAGTTTCTAATCGTTTAGGTATTCCGAAAGAATATGGAGTGAATGATGTTCCACTTATCATTCAAGATAAAAGATTTAATGCGGACGGAAGTTTTCAATATGAGTTGGGAATGCACGATGTTATGAACGGGCTACAGGGTAACACCATGCTTGTAAATGGAGCTGTTAATCCATTTTTGGAAGTACCGAGGGGTATGGTGAGACTTCGTTTATTAAATGGTTCCAATGCAAGCGTTTATGATTTAAATCTCAGCAATAACCAAACCTTCTATCAAATTGCTAGTGATGGCGGGTTCCTTGAAAAGCCATCAGAAATGAACAATATCGTTCTTGGCCCTGCAGAAAGAGCAGAAATCCTTGTTGACTTTTCAGATTTAAAAAAGGGAGAAACGGTTCAATTATTGAATCAAGGATCAGCGTTTATAAAGTTTGTTATAAAAAGTGAAAGTCCAAAAGAATATACCATTCCAGAAAAGTTAACTACCATTGAAAAAATAAACCCTGAAAGTGCAGTAAAAACAAGACAATTTGTTTTTCAGGGGATGGGACCAAGTGTAAATATCAATGGTAAACAGATGGATATGGACCGGATTGATGAAGAGGTAAATCTGAATGACACAGAAATCTGGGAAATTTCCAATGAAAGTGGGATGGGGATGATGGGTGGAATGGCTCATCCATTTCACGCTCATGGCGTACAATTTCAAATTCTAGATCGTGATGGAGACCCACCGCCTAAAAACGAAACAGGATGGAAAGACACCATTCTCGTTTATCCGGGAGAAAAAGTTAGAGCCATTGCAACCTTTAATCATTCTGGTGTATTTATGTATCATTGTCATATTCTTGAACATGAAGATGCTGGAATGATGGGTCAATTTAAAGTTGAATGAGATTATTTAGTTCATTTAATATTGATTGAACCTTTGCGGATGTTTTTCAGAGTACTTGAAGCAGAAGCAGGAATATTCAACAACCATATGACAGCATTAAAATTTATGATTTAAAAAATCCTTTCATACTTTTGCTTTTTAAGGAGATGATAATACGGTATTAATGTAAGGAGGATTTTGATATGCAAATGACCTATGAAGAATGTATCAAGGCATGTCTTGAATGTATGGAGGCATGTAATGGTTGTTATGATGCCTGTTTAAAAGAAGATGATGTAAAAATGATGGCGGAATGTATTCGTTATAACAGAGAGTGTGCTGATATTTGTGCATTAGCAGCCCAAGCAATGCAATCTGACAGTCCTTTAGCAAAACAAATCTGCCAATTTTGTGCTGAAATATGTGATGCTTGCGGAAAAATTTGTGAGCAACATGGACATGCTGAGCATTGTAGAAATTGTGCAGAATCCTGCCGCAAATGTGCAGAAATTTGTAGAAAAATGGCTTCTTAATCTGAGATGCAAAAGAAAAATTAAATGTGGCGACCTTTTATTCGGTCGCCACATTTAATAGTATTAAGTTGGGTTTATCAAGATAAATACTTGAATAATTCAACCAATAATCAATGAATCTCCATCAACCCTTACTCTATTGTACTTTGTATATTATAAATTCTTTACAATTTGTTCATATTCTCCTTTGTCAATTTCTCCACGAACATAACGTATCTTTAAAACCTCTAAAGGATTATTGTAACCTTTGTTATTATGTTTTTCCTTTTTAAAGACAATTAAGAAGTCAAGAATAAGGTTTTTGGCTATTTTTATTAATTTGAATAGATCACCTGTCTTCACTAAATAATACAAGATTATAATGGATAAGATTACGTTTAACACTCATTTCACCTACTTTTTAATCGTTTGTAAAATGGATTGAAATTCATCATGTGAAATTTCTCCACGGGCATAGCGCAACTTTGCAACCTCTACTGCCTCAATAACTGTGGTATTATCCATTTTAAAAGTTGAGACTCTAGTTTGTTGTTTTTTATTCCTAAGTAGTAAAAATAGAACCAGCCCAATCAGAGCAAACAATAAAATAGTCATAAAAGACCCATTAAACATCATATCAAACGAGTTAAATCCAGATGGCATTCCATTATAACCGTAAAATCCTCCATTACTACCTCCAAAGGATCCCATATGTCCTCCGTTCATCATGTTTATTTCTCCTTTCCTGTGTATAATTAGTTTGTGTGATTTATAATAATTCTTTTAGTTTATTATATTCATCAGCTGAAATTTGGCCGGATGCATATCTATAATCGATAACCTCTTTTAGTTCATTTGAGCTGTTCGTTCCTTTCGGTTGAATATGACTAAGTAATTTTTGTAATTCGCCTGTTTTATACAGATAAAAACCAATAGCCAAAATTAGTAATAAGAACATATCTTAGTTTCCTCCAATATTTATATTATTTTAGGGAAGCAGGTAATCGATCGACCTGCTTATAATGATAGTTATAGACTTCCCATCCCTTTAAAATTACTGCTTTGAGAGGAACCTCCGGTTCCATGCATTCCCTTGTACATTCCTTCGAGTTGTTGATTGTCTAAATTAGGATGCATTTCACTCATATATGGTTTCATTTGACCAAAATTCATATTTCCTTCTTCCATGAGCTTTTGCATCTCGTCAGAATTCATATTCCCTTCTCCCATGTACTTTTGCATACTTTCAACATCGCCAGTCTCCATCATTTCTACCATTTGATCATAATCAGTTCCTTCCTCTTGGCTCACTGTATTTTGAGTTGGAGTATCTTTATCTGAAAATAAAGCTAAACCAGTTCCTCCAGTAAAAGCTAATGATGCTGCTAGAATTCCATTAATAATATTCATATCTATTCAATCTCCTTTTAATAGTAGTTAATTTTTTAAAATAGTTATTCTTATAAAATATTTTTCTTGATTTGCTCAAACTCTTCAAAAGAAATTTCACCTTGAGCGAGTCTAGACTTAGCAATTTCTAGTGCGTTTGAACTTGTTACTTGCTGGTTCCTATTTTGAGTACCTATTTTTTGATTGTTCATTCCCAAATAGAAAAGGTAACCTATAAGCAAAACGACTAAAATCATCATAATCGATCCACCTCCCATACCAAACATTCCAAAACCATGACCAAATCCCATCATTGTTTTATCCTTCCTTTCATATTCTTATCTTAATTCTCACTAATGTAGAATTTATGAGCGACTTGTGTGAAAGTTGTGGAGAAAGTTCTCTCCTAATTAATAGGTTGTTAACATCCAATACTGACTTTTATACAATTTCTACAACAAATGATTATTTTTGTTTTAAGATTAGACACTCAGAGAAACATCATAGCAACGGAAATTTCCATATTTATCAAAATGAAGCCACATTATATCCTCATCTTCATAACTGAAAACCCCTTCTCCTAGCTCCCACGATTGACAGTTGCCTGTCATATATGGTGTAGAATCTAATATAAATTGATATTTTCCCAATAATCCTTGATCAACTTTTTTGTACATTTTTAAAACTCCTTTACTTTTTTATTCACTATGATCAATAGACACAATTATTCGATTTTCATCCTTAATTGGTATCAACTAAGAAATTTATTAAAGCAGTTGGTTTGATCTTTTAAGGTTCATAATGGATGAAGCATCTAACGCCTCCTAATTTTTTCTTGTAAAGTTTTATGTTGTTTTCTTTACTTGCTCTTATCATAAGCAATACTTGTAAAGAACTTATGAGTAAGTTATGGAGAACTTATGTGGATGAAAGATAGCTATTTTCCTTCTCAAAAAAGACAATAAAATACGCAAAAAAAAGGATTAAGTCAAGTGACCTAATCCCTTACTGCTTTGGAATACTTACCTCTACAGTTGTTCCTACATTTAATTGACTCTCTATCTTAATCTCTCCGTGATGGGCATCTACAAGGGCCTTTACGATAGATAACCCGATCCCAATTCCTCCTGTTTTCCTATCACGTGATTTATCACCCCGATAGAATCTTTCAAATAGAAACGGGAGATCATCCTCGCTAATTCCCTCTCCTTCGTCTTTAATGATAAAACAAATTTGATCGTTTTTTTCCTCTATATCAATCAATACTTGTTTTCCTTGCGGTGTATATTGGAGAGCATTATTGACGATATTCGTTAATATTTGAATAATTTTATCACGATCTCCTAAAAACCAATGCTGCTTTTCGGGTTGTTGAATCTTTAATTCAACTCCTTTTTTCATAAACAATGGACTGAATTGATTGTTTATGAAAGATAAAAGTTTTCCGGTTTCTAGCTTTGTTTTATCCAATCTAATCTGTGGATTTTCGGCGGCCATTAATTTTTCTAACTCATTAACTAGCCGAACTAACCGCATTAATTCTTCATGACATTGAACTAATCTCTTTGAATTAGGTTCCCAAATTCCGTCTTGAAAAGCTTCAATATGACTTCTTAATGTTGCAAGTGGCGTTCTAAGTTCATGAGCAAAATTAGCTGTAAATTGTTTTCGTAGTGATTCTTCTTTTGCTAAGGATTCTGCAAGCTGATTAAAGGATTCCCCTAAAGGCTTCATTTCTACTGTCAGTTCATCAATAGGGACTTGAGTTCGCCATTGATGATTACGCAACTCAACAATCGCATTGATTAGTTTTCTAAAACCTGATGTTAGTCGTTTAGAAAATAATAAACTAAATAAGAACGATAAAATGACTGTAACCAATACGGCAAAATAAATGTTTCTCTTAATTGATTTAAGAAAGCTAGAATCTTCATCCATTAATTTCTCTGAGTAAAATACTGTTAATTTGCCGACTAATTTATTATTGGTTTTCAATGGATAAGAAGTTGATTGATAATCATTAGAATCTAGTGAGGAATGATTCCCTTCCATCATTCCCATCATAGAACGCCCCGATGTTGTATCAATCAATAAGTTACCATCAGCATCATAAAGTTTATAGAATAAATTTTCCGTCATTGCCTGTTCATGTATCTTATAACTCAAATTTTGATTAATGAGTTCTCCTGTCTCATTAAATTGTTGCAATGCATCCTTTTTTATTGATTCGATACTTTCTTCTCTATTTTTTTGGAGATAATCGGAAAATTGATTTTCAACGCCAAAAAAAATAGTAAAACTTGTAATGAAAATGCCACTAAGAGAAACAACTAAGAGATAGATTAAAATCCTTGACCTAAGCGTGAGATTCATCCTTTTCTCCCCCAAACTTATAGCCCATCCCGAACACAGTAATCACAAATTCAGGGTGACGAGAATCGGTTTCAATTTTTTTTCGCAAATTTTTTATATGTGTATCAATACTTCTTTCGTATCCTTCAAAATAGATACCATCTTCTTGAATTTTTTCTAATAAGTCAGCCCTGCTATAGACTCTTCCCGGATAACTTGCCAGCGTCATTAATAGCTTATATTCATTTGGGGTTAGCGCAAGTATATCACCATTAAGCTTTACTTCCTTTTTCACATGATCAATCATAAGTTTATGGTTATTAAAACTGATTTGATTTATATTCTCTATCTTTTGTGTTCTTCTTAATAAGGCTTTTACCCTTACAACCACTTCTCTAGGACTAAATGGTTTTGTCACATAGTCATCAGCACCAATGACAATTCCGTTAATTAAATCATCCTCAGCCGACTTTGCGGTAAGCATAATTATGGGAATATCATTTTCTTTTCTCACTAACCTGCACACCTCTTCACCTGAAATATCAGGTAACATCAAATCTAATACAATAAGGTCAGGACTCTCATCCTTCACTTTTTTTAAAGCTTCAATTCCATTGGTAGCAAAGGAAATATCCCAACTTTCCTTTTCAAAGTAAGCCTCTAACACTTCAAGAATAACCTTTTCATCATCTACCACTAGGATTTTTGTCATAAAATAATCACCTCTTATTAGCATATTATCATCTTATTTACGAAAAAAATTATTATCCATAATTTCCACACAACTTCAACAAAATTACAAATCAGGTGTAAGCGTCAAATAGGCCCCAACTATTAATAGGTGGGGCCTATTTGACGCTTACCTTAAAACAATTTCGATTAACTTTTTTATCTTTATTTTATCTATTTTGGTAAGACGCCTGCCCTTGAAACAAAAACCATATTCAGAACTTAATAAATAATTAAGATCATTAGATTGCATTTGAGGTAATGAGCGGATTTCAACTTTTTCTTGTAAAAGTCCCTTTATATCTTCTTTATCCCCCACTTTTCCAATAGGAAAATCCCCTGCAAGCATTAGTAAATCAAGATATGGAATATTAAGTCCGCATGCAATTTTTTCAAGCATCTCTACTTTTGGGATTCGTCGTTTACCTGTTTCTACTTGAGACAGGTAAGAAGGTGCGACTCCTGCTAATTCACTTAGTTTTCTAAGAGATAGCCCTTTTTCCTTCCTTAACAGTCTTAGTTTTTCTCCAAATTCGGTCATGTTTATATTCCTCTTTTATTTGTATATATTTTTTTAGTTAGAAGGTTAATCCGTTTTAAGAAACACGAAGGCAACTTCCCCATGTAAGCGAAGCTAATTATAAACTCACACTCAAGATAAAAAGACATTTAAAATATCCCTTTCCATCAAACTAGCTTAAAAAACAAATGGAATATGACGCTAACTTTTATTATAGAAATTGTTAGGCTTACTAAAAAATATAAGCAAGATTGATACGGTGGTCCATTCCTTCTGGTTTGTAGTGTATCAATAAAGTTTGCAGATTTTGTGTATTTTTCCTATTTACACTTTGAAGAAGTTGGAAATACAACAAAAGGCAATTTAATGTGTAATTTGTAGTTACAGATAAGAAGAGGTATTCAGGGTTATCTCCATTCTAGTTTGATTTTTTTTAAACATTGGATAATTGTTAGCTTGTGTACTTAATTAATTTAGAAAAAGAAAAGGCACATTAATTAAAGCAACTAGAAGATTTTCGTTCCACTCACTTAAATAACCGTAATTTATTGATAAATACAAAGAGAAAAAGATTCATTATACGGGTTAATTAGCACGTATCAGTCTTTTGATGAAGAAAATGAGGATGATAAATAGAAAAAGAGCAGTATATCAATCGTTGTTCTATAAATGTTGTAAAGTTAATTCGCTTCCAGAAACATGAAGGCAACTCCCCCAAGGGTTAGTTGCCTTCTATTAAAATGAGTTGCGAGATACATTTAGATGCTCTTATGCAGAAACATATCGATATAATGGTTACTTTTGTATAAGAGCTTTTTTAATTGCTCTTTCTACCCACTGGCTCATAGTAATGTTATCCTGTCCAGCTGATTTCCTTACAGAATCCAACATGTTTATGGGTAACTCTAATTTAGTTATTCGGTAAGCACTTCGGACGATAAATAACCCGTTAACAATCTCAATTGTTCCTAGTCAGCTTTTTATGATTAGACTTTTTTTGTCATATTTGAACAACAAACGAAAGAAAAAAACAATGAGTGAAATCTCCTCATCTCATGGCATTCATGTGAATCAAATCCGTCAAGTGTGGTATACATTATTTGAGCAAATGCCTCACTTCTAGCACATTTGAAATTAAAATTCCGGATCGTAACCTACTTTAACATCTACTCATTTTGTATCTAATTGTTTCTGGTATTTAATTTGGCAGTATGTTTATTAATCACTTTGAATCATTACCAAACGCAAAATTGAATAGGGTTTGTACATGAAGGATCACCAGCTAATCATTATAAAATTGATATACGACACTTGAAAAATAAAGTAACAATAAGAGATAAAGGCAATCAGCAAATCTATTTAAAAATGGACAGAAAGCCATTTTTATCGTTGAGCAAAACTTTAATATCCTTGTTTTTGAAAAAAATAATTGGCAATATATGCTTGGCATTGATAATCGGATAGCAAACAAAGCAACACCAGAAATATTAATTGAAATCGCTAATTCAATTGATTACTAAACTATAGGGTGCTTTAAACACAATAAGGAATAAAATAAAAGAGCCTAAAATATACAAGTCATGCACTATTTGCGTTTATTGGCTCTTTTTATATTCAAAAAAGATACTGCCATTGATAGCATTTTTAAATTGTCAAAATACATCTAGTTTTATGGGTCTATTATATTGCTTCTCCTTCATTTCTTTCTCTTTTCTTTGTTCCAGATTTCCATTTCGAAAAATAGACCTCCAATAGTAATATATACAAAACCTATTGAATCAAGAAGATTTATTAATGATGACCCTTCTTTAATTTCTTGTATTGATACCAAAACACCCAGTAAGATTAAAATGACTCCTAAAATGATATTTATCTTTCTAACAAGGAATAAGTTCTCCATACAATAAAACAAACCTCACTTCCAAGAGTTTATTTACTACACCAGTTGAAACAATCTGGATTTAAATTAAATAACTTCATTTGAATTTGAGGGTAAAAGGTAAAATCAAATTCCATATCCAAACATAGGAGGTTTTCCAAATCTCGCTCTCTTTAGCCAGCGAGTAATTCGAAGGAGAGGTTTCTATAAATAAGCCTCTATGATTTAACCCTTACCATCAAGAATCACAACTGCCAATTTTATTTCGTTGCACCAAATAAACAAGAAAAGAAATTATAACAAAGCTGTTAAGACCCTATTTTCAATACGATCAAATGTACAGTACTTCCTAAATTCTTTTCTCCTCCTTCGATGTGATTGCGATGTTATGTCAAAGGTGGGTACAATCCCTTGGATAAAATCTCTTTTAACATTCAAGTTCTATATGATATTTAAAAAACCAGATTAAGGATTATCAAGAATAAACTTATCATTACTCTTTTTTATACTCTTAAAGTTTTTCCATTAAACAGCATAATTATCAAACCTTTAAGTTCACTAATAAAAATTTGACTAAATTAATAGAAGCATACTTTATTAATCCAAAACATTGAAAATTCAGAAATATCGGCATCTTCTTCTTTAAGTGTAAAAAAAGTGCTATATCAAACGCAAACACATCATTTTCCAATAAAGAAATGAACTTTCCAGTTTGTTACTTTTTTCAAAATTAACACCCCTTTTTCCCTTTGGATATTAACCGACCTTCAATTTTATATAACTAAGGCTCTGTTTACCTACTAACTCTTTTGCCAAAATAACAAAATAGAACAAGAACTTCTGTAATATACCATTAACTCTCGTTCTATCAATGCACTCGTATAATAAGATGATTAAAGGTATAATGACCAGTCCGTTTAAGTAGTGCTCCCACACTTCCGCTTACTTGCCCAAAATTCTATGTTTGAGAAAGGACCGGGACCGTAATAAAGCCTTTAAAGCACCTTTAAAACCCGACGTTGGCATAAAATAAAAATGACAGAAATGCATTTTTTAGAAAGAAAAAAATATCTATTGCTGCTTTCCACCTAAAAAACAAGGTAATTCCCAAAAAGTCTGAAAATAACACACGGACAAATCGATCCTAAGCATTCGCTGGCGGGGCCCCTTCGCCTTCCATCGGCTGCTAAGAATAAGACGCTACAGTCAATGGCAAGCAGCTTCACTGTGGCTGAATCAATTGTCAAGATAGTGGCTCTTTTAATCCGTGACAAGTGTTCATATTTCAAGAAGGTGGCTCAATCTAAACAAATATTCACTCTCCGAAGAAAACCTGAAATGTTTTAAAAACACTTTAGATTCACCCCTTATTAGAGACTATTTGTATATACTCTCTATTTTTTAATAGAACATTTAAAGTAAGTTTCCCTTCTTTGAAAGAAAAAGCACCCATTAAATAATGGGCGCTTCTTTTTAGAATAAAGGGGAACTTTAAATGTCCTAGTAAGCATAATATTAACATCAACATATGCAGAAATTATGAATTTTTGTTATCAATGTTCCGTTTATTTAATCCAATTTTTTTAATAAATTAGACCATTAAGAGTCTATTCGTTCAAATCTATAAATGAAATAGCTTATAGTGTAAGTACTTACTTTATAAAAAAATCAATAAAAGCTATTGCTCCAATTAAAAGTGACCATCCAATGAGAAAAATGACATTAGTAACCTTTTTATTTTTTCCATTATTGCCACTGCAACATCCCATCTTACATTCTCCTTTCAGTTAATCCTTTACTTCTCTTGATTATACTGGCGTTAGAATCTGTGAATATATATATTTTTCCTATTAAAAATACGGTTGAACATGGATAGATTATGAATACTATCAATGTTAAGGTTCTTTATCTAAATTAAATTGGATAGCTAAACTTTGGGCCTCTCTGAGTACGATGTTTCTAGAAGGGATAAAACAGTTTTCATTAGCGAACAGTCTTTCATACCAATATTAATAAAGAACGTAGTCACTAATATAGACCGGATCATTTTGACTGTTACTATCTTGATAGTTTGGCTCAAAATAGTCCATTCTCAAGAATTTTTGTTTTAGCAAAAATCATTCGGCCAGCTGATTTTTGCAATACACTTTTGACAAGAACATCAATCTGTTTTCCAATATAATCTTGACCCCCCTCTATGACAATAATAGTACCATCATCCAAGTAACCAATACCTTGATTTTTCTCTTTTCCGTATTGTATTACTTGAACATTAATTTCTTCTCCTGGTACAACAACTGGTTTTAGCGCATTAGCTAGGTCATTTATATTTAGAACCGATATATTTTGTAATTTACAAACTTTATTCAAATTAAAATCATTCGTAACTACCACGCCGTTAGTTAACTTAGCAAGTTTTACAAGCTTACTATCAACCTCTTGCATCTCTACAAAATCATCTTCAAAAATTTCTATATTAATAGAAAATTCCTTCTGTATATGGTTTAAAATATCTAGCCCTCTACGACCACGATTGCGCTTTATAACATCAGATGAATCTGCAATATGTTGCAATTCCAATAACACAAATTGCGGAATCATTATTCTCCCTTCCAAAAAACCAGCTTGACATATATCAGCGATTCTTCCATCAATTATCACACTCGTATCTAATATTTTTGGAACATTTTGAAACTCAACCTTTTCTAGCTTCTTATCTCTAGGCTTATTTTTGTTTTTTGAAAATAAACTAAATAATTCATCTCGCTTTTTTAAACCTACTTCAAATCCTAAATAACCAAACAATAAAGTTAATAGAATTGGAGCAACTGTATTAATAATCGGTAAATGAATAGTATAAAATGCAGACCCTACTAAAAAAGCAATCGCCAAACCAAACATCAAACCAACGCTTCCCAAAATAAGATCTTTAACAGGAGTGTTAATAAGAAATTCCTCTACCCTTTTTATAAAATCAATAAAATAAGTTATTAACCAAGAAGTAATAAGATAAAAAATAAGTGCACCAAGAATAGAAAACACGTATGAGTTATATAGAAGATGAACATTGCCTATACCAATTAAGGTAAATAAACTAGGGAGTATAAACATACCTAATGTCCCCCCGGTTAATAAAATACAAGCTTGAATAATTCGTTTTAACATTCTTTGACCTCCTATCTATTTATGATAATTAAATTGTATAATTTAAAATCTACTTACAGTTTTAAAATCTATCTTTTTAACTTTTGAGCACTGGACAAAGGATGAAAAGTAGACAAATTCCTTAGCTAGATTTTCTAAATCCCGATATAATCCATGGCCATAACATTTAATGAAGCTTTTACCATCCAACATAATCAAATCTCATTATCAATTTACCATAAACATATGAAGAAATTATGAAATTCCATTCAATTATTAAAGGTTAAAACATTCAAGTGCACAAAGGTCAACCCTCTTTCAAAAAAAGGTTGAGTTGTCTTAATGAAACCTTATATTAATCTAATATTCCTCTTTTTTTATAGTATAAAATAAATTAAGGTTCTAATAACATTCTCCTTTCTACTAGAAAGAAAAGAACCCATCAATGGGCTCTCTTCAATAAAATAAGGGGGAATTTTTATTGTCCTAGTATGGATAATACTACTATCAACATATGCAGAAATTATGAATTTTTACCTTATATCAAAATACTTCAATTTTATTAGTTAATTTAATTTAGCTTGATCAGTTGTCCTTAAAATATGCAAAACAATTAATCAAAATTCAAAAAGAAGATATAATAGAAATTCCATATACGTATTGCAATCCACTTCTTCTCCAAAGGGAACAAAGTAGAATTAAGTTTCTTCTAAATTTAGAGATTTAAAATTCATATATTTCTTTCTTCTACATACAGATTTACTATTAAAAGAAAATGTAATACGTAAGATTAAGAGTTCTAACCGCTATTTAAATTCAGCAATCCTAATATTCATAGCTTCTAAAAAATATCAAATTTGGGAGAAAAGAATTGAAAAATTATATTATTTACAGATCGTTGATTGTAATTACACTTATGTTTTTATTGTGGTTTGGACCGATTATTCAAAGAGTTGAAGCCAAAGAAAACCTAAACCAGGGGATAAATGCAGATGCCTATATAGTGATCGATAGTAAAACGGGAGAAATTATCCTAGAGAAGAATAAAAATAAACGGCATTATCCTGCAAGTATAACAAAAATCGTGACAGCTATTATTGCCATCGAGGAACGGGAATTAAATGAAATAGTGACAATTTCCCAACATGCACAAAATACGGAAGGAAGTAGTCTTTCTTTAATAGCTGGTGATAAAATCAGTTTAAAAGACCTTCTATATGGAATTATGCTACATTCTGGTAATGATGGCGCGGTAGCAATTGCTGAACATATTTCAAATAATGAAACGGAATTTTCACAGAAAATGACATTTTTCGCTAAGTCAATCGGGGCAAATAATACCCAATTTATTAATGCTAGTGGTCTACCTAATGACAAGCACTATACAACTGCAAATGATATGGCAATTATTGCTCGTTATGCCATGAAAAACAAAGTATTTAAAGAAATGGTCCAACATAAACAGTATACCTATGATAGTCGTTTATGGAGAGATGAATTAATGGAACATGAAAAAACGGAGGCTGCTAAATTCGGGGTACCTTGGGAAGGAATCCCAAAAATTATTAATCATAATGGTTTACTTGGTATTTATGACGGAGCTACCGGGGTAAAAAATGGTTTCACTCATGAAGCAAGATATACCTTAGTAGGTTCTGCAGAAAAAAATGGAACAGAAATAATTGTTGTACTTTTAAGATCTGAAAACTCTGATACAGCATACAAGGACATGCTCACTCTGTTAGATGAAGGATTTAAATTAAATAATGAGAAAGCAAATAAATTGATTGCGAACAAGAAGAAAGAATTAGAAAGCGCGAAAGAATGGAGTAATAAAGAAGAGGAAATAGCAAGGGAACAAAATAATCCATTTAAAACCTTGGACAAATTTGAATACATGTTACTACCAGGAGGGATATTTTCAGTTGTATTATTTATTTTCTTGATAGTAATCTTTATAGTGAAGATAAAGCAAAAAAGGTAGATCTTTTTTGCTTTATCTTATATTTTTTACCGAAAATAAATCATAATTGGAGTAACACTAGGGCTGCTATTTCCTAACCCATCCTCACCCCATATAGTTTTCGAAATTATGTTAAAATAGCTCAAATGGTTTGATGAAAGAATCTATGAATTAAACTAACTTAGCACAAGCAAATAATCTGCTTTCTAGTCTTCATAAAAAAATGGTGAATCGCATGATGAATTTTTCAATGTCCATGTAATTGAGGTTCCAAAAGGGGAAACTTACACACCGTATGAAATCACAGTTGTGGCTGTATTGCAGGAGTTATCCGAAGTCTTCGCGTGAAATATTGAAATTAAAAGAAATAACCCAACAAGCTAATTTAATCAATCAAGTTGAATAGGATGGTAATTCAATCTCGATGATTCGTACGATTGAAACAGCGAAGCAGCTATGAGAGCGACTTAATCATCTTAAGACGTTTGCAAATTCTAAAAAACGGGAATACAATTTTCATCACCACTCAGGTTGGAATAATAGAACAAATTGCTTTATTTGACCCTCCTGAATAAAAAAACAGGTGACAAACTAACTCGTCAAGTTGAATTATTATCTAGCCGGATTGATAAAATGAATAATAAAGTTGAAATATTACTATTTTTCCCTGTAATGTTGGAAATCTTCACAACATGTTAATTTTCTTAGTATATATGTTCGTAATCTACACATAATATCACTAACTTCATACTGTTTTCTCTTTTTGAGGAAATTGGTCAAAAGAAGCTACTGCGGAAACAGTGGCTTCTTTTTAAATAATCTTCTTTATAAATTCAAAAATTTACCATAAAAATATAGATAGGGTTATTCACGAAAATGACCCTATACATAAAGAAAGAGCTCAAAGCCAAAAGTATCATCTAATATTGGTTCCTACCCACTAGTGCTTAAGTTTCCTTTTAGTTCGAGGCTCAACGCATGTGAATGGCCAATCTAGATTTTTCGCAACTAATAATCCTTATATTACACGCAATCACAGGGTGGGAGAACCCGTGATTATTCGAATTCTAAATGCCGGGTTGACTATGCACCCCCTACATATTCATGATAATCACGTCTAAGTAACTGTTCAACAGAATCCCTTGAATCTTCCTCATATAGATGTTTGCTTAGAATGTCGGATGATATGGGTACCAGTAATAGCGGAGGAGATGCCAGCTCTAGCATATGCATGTCTTACAGTTCCTCGAATTTGTTCTCGTCCCATGGGTTCACCATTTCGATGAGATAACCGAACAAATAATGGACGACTTGATGATGTTTTCTGTCGTGAAATTTGAAGATATCTCACGATTACTCTCCGTATATTAATCTCCTTTAAAATATGTAATTTAACTTTTTAGCAGTTTGAAATTTTTATTGCTAATAAAAATTGTCTTCTTCAATTCCCAAAGAGATTATCTATATGAAACTAAACACTTATTTCTATTCCAATAATGATTGAGATTACTATTTTCAGGTAATAAACCCCAAACGTTTTGCCTCATGTGTTAATTCATCTCGAAACTTTGGATGTGCAATTTGGATTAAAGCCTTTGATCGTTGTGAGATACTTTTGCCACGCAACTCGGCAACGCCATATTCTGTCACGATACGGTCTACATCATTTTTAGAAGTTGTAACAATAGAACCGGCAGTTAGGTGAGGACGGATTCTTGAGATTAAACCATCTTTTGTCGTAGAGTGGAGGCAAATAAAGCCTTTTCCTTTTTTAGCAAGACTTGCTCCTTGAGCAAAATCAGCTTGTCCACCTGTTGAACTATAATAGTTCCCACCGATTGTTTCCGATGCACATTGTCCAAAAAAATCAACTTCTGTTGTTGCATTAATTGAAATCATTTGGTCCTCTTTGGCAATTTCTCGCGGATCATTAACAACTTCAACAGGAAGGAATTCAACAGCTGGATTCTCGTGAAGAAAATCATATAGCTTTTGTGTCCCTAAGGCAAATGTTGTTACTATTTTACCGGGATATGTCTTTTTCTCGATTCCGTTCACTACCCCAGATTCCACCAGGTCGATTACTCCATCAGACAGCAGCTCTGTATGAATCCCAAGGTTTTTATGTCCGCCTACTAAACTAATGACGGCATTTGGAATTGCCCCAATGCCAGCTTGAATAGTTGCTCCGTCCTCAATTTGCTCCGCAATAAGGGATCCGATACATCGATCTGTATCGGTAACATGAGGCATCAGAACTTCATGTAACGGATAATCTACTGTAACATATCCTTCTATTTGACTTATATGTATCTGATTTGCTCCAAATGTACGGGGCATCTTCCTATTAACTTCCAGGAAAAAAGGAACTTTCCCTATAAAAGAAGAAACATAGTCTGCTTGAGTTCCTAAAGAGAAGTACCCGTGTTCATCTATCGGAGACGCCGCAGCTAGTACAAGAGAAGTTTTTGTTGATTCTCGCAAAATACGAGGAACTTGGCGAAAATGGTTTGGAACGAGCTCACACTGCCCCTGTAAAAAGGCCCTTCGTGAAGCACCACTTAAAAAATAAGAAACGTGGGAAAGTGACGGTTTCCTTCTCCCTTGAATATATGCTCTTTCCTTTACCGCATGCATTTGGTGAATCCTTACATTCTGAAATTTATCAGCGTTTTCCTCTAGTATATCTATTAGTACTTGTGGTTCTCCGTTTGCAAGTGGAAGAATTAGATCATCTCCATTCTGAATGAGAGCTAATATATCTTCCGGCTGTTTTTTTTTGACATTTATCCATTGTTCAAACCGTTTCTCCATTCTATTCCCCTTTTGTCATCCCTAAATATTTCTTCATGACCAACGCTTCACCATCTACTACCATTTCTTTACGCTGATTCCAGACCTGTGTTTTTAATTTAATTAATTTCTTATCATCCCATTTTTCTATTACTTCCACAGTTGCTTTAATCGTATCTCCAACTTTGACCGGCGCTATAAATTTAAAGTTTTGAGACAAGTAGATGGAATTAGGTCCAGGAAGCTTCATTCCAAGAACAGTTGAAATAAAACTTCCTGTTAAAAGACCATGCGCAATTCTGTCCTTGAAAATAGTCGTATCTGCAAACTCTTCATCTATGTGCATCGGGTTAAAATCACCCGTAATTCCTGCAAATTGATAAATATCAAATTCTGAAATGGTTTTAGAAAAAACAGCTGTATCCCCTATTTGAATATCTTCATACATCAACTCTTTCTGCATAATACGTGCATTCCCCTTTACCCTTTATTAATGGTTTCTCCTTTAACACTATAGCCAGCATCTACATAAATGATTTGACCTGTTACCCCTGTACTCAAGTCACTTAAAAGAAAAAGTGATGAGTTTGCGATTTCTTCCAGTGTTGCATTTCTCTTAAGAGGGGAATGTTGACTTGTATACTCACATAACTGATCAAATTCACCAATACCACTTGCTGCACGTGTTTTTAGCGTTCCCGGTGATAAAGTATTTACACGAATGCCATATTCTCCTAAATCTGCAGCTAAGTACCGCACACTGCTTTCAAGCGCTGCTTTTGCTAGCCCCATTACATTGTAGTTTTTAATCACTTTTTCAGATCCATAATATGATAATGTAATGATAGAAGCGTTACGCCCTTCCATCATGTTAAATGTCCTTTTTACAATATCTGTAAGAGAATAAACACTAATCACCATCGAGTTGACAAAACCTTCTAAAGAAACATTCATATACTTTCCTGACAATTCCCCTTTTTTAGGTCCTCCTGCAACAGCATGAACAATAAAATCAAGCTCTCCATTAAAATGTTTATATAGCTTTTCAATCAGGGTTGATACATCTTCTGGATTCGTTAAATCAACTCTCTCATAAAATTGACTATTAATCGATTGAAACAATGGTGTTACATAGGAACCTGTCTTTTCACCATGGTACGTAAAAGCAAGCTCTGCCCCTTCATCCGCCAAACGCTTCGAAATCGCCCATGCTATACTATGCTCATTTGCTACTCCAAGAACTAACCCTTTTTTGCCTTTCATTAACTTCTCCATCTTATCTCCTTTTCAATGCGAGTGTATTTGTTCTATTAACTATACAATAATAAAATGACTAAAATATTAAAAATAATCAGTCATCTATAAAAACACTAACCTGAAACTTATATAAAGTCGGATATCACAAATGCATGCCAGTACTATATTGTTAGGATTTAGAGCCGACTATTTCATGAGTGTTTCTCTTCCTAATTTTACAATAAAAATAGGAATTTTTGTAAATTTATTAAACTTTACTAATAAAATATTCAAAAGTTAAATAAGGCTATTGCGTTGTTTTATTAAATAAAAATGGCGGGTAAATGAAATCCTCCAAAATCTGTTAGTGTTTATGCTGTATAAGATAGCAAAAATACTGACTATTATTTTGAATAACCATAGAATTACAATTGCCATCGGAATACTTCTCAGCATTTTGAATATGGCCTATACGTGTTCTTAATTGTTGAACCCCCAGTTGCCTATAATCCGTCTGATGGCAAAAATGTAGGCGGTTACTTGAGTCGGAAGGCAGCAAACCTTAGCCAATTTACTGAATTTTTCAGATTTAAAAGTGGTGATTTGGAAAGAGGTGTTCCACATAAGATGACGGTTTATGAATGTTGAAACACTATGGGTAATCGATGACATTGATTCTGTTTGAAGTGAATAGGCTGATAATGCACGTAATACTCTTGCTGTCCACGGGGATTAAGGCAGGAGTACCGATGAGTTTCATAAGGTACCAGGAAGTAATCGATTCTTCTCCTTTCATGATTACAACTCTGACTATTTTTTATTTAAAAATTATTAAAATAAGTTTCGAAAAGACCCGAAAAAACACAAAATACTCTTTGGCTAAATGTAAAAGTGTACAGATACCGATAAATCCTAATTTGGACTTTTACTATTTGTACCTTTTTTACTTTTCTATAATGTAAATCCATAGAAAAATAATGATTCTTAATATATATTATATTAAAGGGGGGATAAAGATGGTTCGTATGACAGTCGCTGGTATCGGGGGATTTTTCCTCGTTTTTATTGAGGCATACATAGTCTTAATTTTAACAGACTATCACTCCATCGATTTTGATGGTATCCGCCCAATTGTCTCTATCTGGTCCATGAACTTTTTCCTTTTGTTTTCCATTTTCACTAGTATCAAACCTTGGATTGTTGAAAGAATGACAACAAAACAAGAATCTTCGGTAAAAAGATAATTTGTAAACTTTTAAATAGAACAAATTATAATACCAAGACAGCCTACTATACATTTGAAAAACCAAAAAGCCTTATTCCTTTTGTCAGAAAGGAGTAAGGCTTTTTATGAATTTATCTTTTTGAAGGAACCGTATCATCATTCACTTTCTTGGTCATGATTTGACGTACATAAGGTAAAACCCAACGATCTAATCCATATTTGCCTGCATTAGCACCAGCTACAAGAATAAATACTATTATTAACGCCATCAAGGAATTAGGGTTTGCTACTCCAGAAAATAAGAAAGAAAAGTTCATAACTACTCCAAAAAAGGCGGCTGCTGTTGTTAAGCATCCTAGGATTAATCCAAGTCCAACTAAAACTTCACCCCATGGAACTAGTAAGTTAAAAAGATCGATATTAGGGAGTGCAACACCTTCTAGAAAAGAAGCCCACCAGCCTTCTACTCCCGGATTTTTAATCGCACCTTGAAGGAAACCAGAAGCATCAAATCCACCAGCGCTAACTTTTTGCCATCCATGGCTTAAAAAGGTATAACCTACGTACAATCTAAATAATAAAAGTATGATAGCAGATACATTGCTTTCTCTTAACCATTTAACCATGATACCAACTCCCTTTATGTTAATTACTTCACAATTAGATTGTACTACATTATCCTTAATTAAAAATATTTTAACTAAACATTTCACTGTTTCGAAATACTTCTGTGACAACTTTGTTAAATATAGATTGTGTCTATTGATTTTTCACCTTACATTATCCATTAAATAAAGGTAAGTTTAATTAGAATCTAAGGATCTTGGACGACCTACTTCAGAGTATGTATCCTTCACCAAATCATAAATAAAAGAGAAATCAATAGCTACCTCCAATTTTCGTACTAAATGATTTTCAGATACCAACTTATCAATAGCAATCATTACAACCTGATCACGTTGTATAGGATTATGTTTCGAAAACATCTTCAGCACTTCAAGTATTATTCTATTAGAATTTTAAAGACTGCAGTGAAACTCAATATTTATCGAGTTATCTACAGTCTGAAGTACTCATAATTGAATGCTTTTCCTTTTAGTATCTTATTAAAAGGGGTACTAATAGTGTCTTAGAACCTTTTCTTATAGTAAAAATTTGAATAAATTATAAAATTTTAATTAATTTATACATAATAAACATGATTAATACACTTTCGATTATTTAGCCGTTTTAGATAAAATAAGAATTTTTTTTATTAATTCCCCAAATTGAATTGGCTTGATCAAATACCCATCTGCACCAGAATCTAATCCCTTTCTTTTATCTTCAAGTCCATCTTTGGAAGTAAGCATAATAATAGCTCCATGATAGCCATTTTTTCGAAGACGCAGACAAACCTCTACACCATCTAATTTAGGCATCATCCAATCTAAAATTAACAAATCATAAGTCATTCGAGAAGCAAAATCATAAGCAGCGATTCCATCTGTTACCCAATCTACATGAGAAAACTCATTTTTCAACATAGAATGAGTAAGCATCCCTAATCTATTATTATCTTCAGCATATAGAATTTTCATAACTCAATACCTCCTTTAAATGAATATTGTAAAACAATTATCTGAAATTAAAATGAAATTACTTGAGTAACTAAAATAATAAATTCAATTTTTTATATGGTTACAACTCCAAAACACAATTAATTGTGAATAAATATAACATTAACACTTACTTAAAAATTCGAGAAAAGATGGTATAAGCCAATCTTAAAGGGTAGGAACTAACACGCCTCCATCAAAATTTTCAGATGAAGGCATGTAACAGAATCATTATTATACCATTCACTAACTCAATGATTATGGCAATGGACATGGTTTAGAGCTAAGTCATTGTCATTACGACATAAAACAGTATTTTCGTGAGTATAGTCCTTTTTTTCTATTTGAACAGTCATGGCCTATTCCTATATGTTGTAATTCGTGCTCTATCGAATGTAATATTTTTTAGATTTCTTGATGACGAGTCTAATAGATTTAAAATCATTATTAAAAGTTTATATTTTTTATATTACGAGATGAGTATAATAAGATGAATATGATCTAATTTAAAAGTAAGTGGCAAATCATACACATTGCCACCAATACATTTGTATAAATCACAAACGATTTAAATACAGAATACTCATTACCATATTACATTTACATACAGAAAATATTTCCAAGAAACTTAGGATCGGACAAACTACAGTTAAATCTAAAAAATCCTCATCTTCTGAATTTCATATTCCCATAAGGATAATCCTTCTTCTAGCTCATCCATCGCTTTTCAAGATGCCCATCATAGTCGTAATAAATCTTTATTCCAAGATTCACTGTACTACATAATTGGATATCTTCGTTCACACCAAATACCTTTTAATTTTTCAAGTTAAATAATTTTAAAATTATCCTTCCATATATATATAAATCCTAAATCTATATCAGGCTCCAAAAAACTATGCATAAACAATTAAAACCTCAAGGAACAAACATCGGATACGATTTATGCATTCCCTGTTTCACTGGTCAAAATAAGAAATATATATATCCAAAAATACTGCAGACTAAGAAAAAGCGGGCAAAAGCCACGCGGTCTTTCAATTGATAATTAGAAAATCCAATACACTTTCTCGATAGTTTCTGCAAAGTTTCGCTTTATACTAAATTTAATTAGATTATGTTCAACAACTAATAAAAATGAATATAGAAGGGATTTTGGAGAAATGAAAAAGTTCGCTTTATTGGGAATTGTGGGTATTTCGTTAGTAATTGCCGGTTGCGGTAATGGAAAAGACGTGGCAAATCAAGCTGAACCAGCAACTCAAAAGGAGGTAAAAATGCAACAAGGCCTAATCTATGTTCCTAATGCCGGAGAAGGTACTGTATCGGTTATTGACCCAAATGAAAACAAAGTAGTTGATACATTAACTTTAGGAACTAAGCAAGCATCACATGGTATTGCTTTGAGCCTTGATGGCAAGAAATTATATACTGGAACTGGCTTTGAAGGAAAATCCCTAATTGTTTTAGATACTGAAACTAAGGAGACAATGAATGAAGTCAAATTTAATGAAGGCGTCCATGGTATTGATATAAGTGCAGATGGACAATATCTATATGTTTCCCTAAATCCAGGATTAGGTCAGGAGGGTAAGGGTGGCCTTGCAATCTTCAAAACAGATACTATGGAAAAAATTGCAGAAGTTGAGACGGATAATGGTCCAGCTCATGGTGCTGTTACACCTGATGGTTCACAAGTTTGGGTGGCAAATGTAAATGCAGACACTGTCTCGGTAATTGATACAAAAACGAATACATTAGTAAAAACAATTAAAGTAGGTGACGTACCAAATGAGGTTGCTGTTTCTCCAGATAGTAAATGGGTATTTGTCGCAAACGTTGAATCAGATTTAGTATCTGTAATTGAGATTGAAACTTTACAAGTTGTTAAAACAGTACAAACAGGTGATGGACCACATGGTGTTACTGTATCTCCAAACGGTACTGAACTATGGGTATCTAGCAGAAATTCAAATGATATAACGATTATTAATACTGAAACACTTGAGCAAAAAGCAATCATACCAACTGGAGGTTCTGCAAACCATGTTGCCTTTTCTCAAAATGGCGAGTGGGCTTACGTAACAAATCAACGGTCAAACGATGTTGTAAAAATCGATGTAGGTAAAAAGGAAGTTGTAGCTAAAATTCCAGTTGGAATAGATCCACATGAAATATCACTAGAAGATTATGTTAGTACCAGCTCCGAAAATATAAACTATACATTTGCCAATCAAGGTTCTAAAACAGTAGCTTCTATTCCAACGAATTCAGAAAACGACGATATGAACAAACGATTAAAAAGCACAAGCATAAATGGAATTGGCATTGATGTACTCCGAATAGCTTCTACTGATAGTAAAGTTTATGAACAGGCAAAAGTTGATTTAGATAAATACGATGCTTTTCAAATTAGTTTAACAACACACTCTGGAGATTTAACGTCACTGCCACTAGATCAAAATACGTATCTTATTGTAAACAATGGTGAAAAAGTGAAACCAGTTGAATGGATTGTTCAAAGTAATGATTCACATCATCCTTCATTTTTAGTTATTTTTCCTAAACAAGAGGCTGGACAAGTAACTCTTGAGATAGGGGAACTTAGCGACGATCCAATTCAATTGTCATGGGAGTAAGACCGTTAAATTTACTAATATCGATTTAAATTCTAGAATTACAATTATGAAGTGCTCCCACTTATGATATCTAGAAGTGGGAGTTTCTGCTTTTTATTTACCTTCAATCGTTTACATTCTCAATCTCCTACAATTCACAAATAAAATTAATTAACAGAAACAAAATGTCTTCCCCTTTTGGAATTTGAAGGAAGACAATAAGAAAGATAGAAGCCCAGTATTATAGAATTGAATGTGGTTTATTTTGTATAACAATTTATTGCCCACCCGCATAGCAGGTGGTTTTATGTTTCGTCCTATTTTAGCAAAGAGAACTAAAGTCTATAGTAAAATAATCCCTATCAAATGATAGGGATTATGCTTACACCTCATATATTACATTATTGGTGGACTCTCAAACTGAAGGGTAAGTTTAGATTATATATCTATTATTGTTATTTTACTTTTACATTTTATTATTTTACTTCTTGTGCACCAGTTATTGTACCTTCGATAACTGCAGATTTTTGGAATTCTTCACTAGCAAAATATACATTTCCATCAATAGTAGTGTCTTTAGCAAGAGTAAAGCCATTTGTTTCCACGTATACGTCACCTTTAACTGTACCGTTTTGGATTTTGAAGTTTTCACTTTGTACTGTTAGTTTAGGTACTGTTAATGTGTAAGCAGCTTTTACATTGCGCTCTCCATCTTGTGAGTATAAACCTAATTTCCGGTAGATACCTTGAGCTTTGTCATTTTTATTGTAGAACTCACCTGCTACTACAAGTTCTTTATCCAAGGTTAAATCACCAAGAATTGTAAAAATCCAATTTCCTTCTTTACTAGCTGCTTTTATTAATGCGTCTTCATCATACACGATAGAAGCTGATGATACTACATCTTCTACACCAGATTCCGGACCTACGCCAGTAACTGTACCTTCAACAACTGCAGTTTCCTTCGCCTCTTCATTAGCAAAGAACAGATTTCCATCAATAGTAGTATTTTCTTTTAAAGTAAATCCTTTTGCTTCTACTATTACATCACCTTTCACTGTACCATTTACGATTGTAAAGTTTTCACTTTGAACAATGATTTTAGGTACTGTTAGTGTGAAAGTACCAGTAACATTACGTTGTTCATCCTGTGTATATAATGCTAATTTACGATAAATAGGATTTGCTGCCTCACCTTTATCATGAAACTCACCATTTACAACTAATTCTTCGTCAAGTGTTAAATCCTTTGTTGCTGCAACAATCCAATTTCCTTCTTCACTTAGTGCTTTTGCAAAAACAGCTGGATCATCTGTAATAGAAGCAGTTGCAACCGCATCAGTTTTCTCTTCAGGTTGTGCTACAGTAGACTGCCCAGCTGTTTGTTCTGTTTCTGCTTCTTTTTTTGGCTCTTCAGCTTCTTCATCTGCTCCACAAGCTGCTAGAATCCCAACTAACAATGTTGGTACTATTAATGCTTTTAATTTCATGATGTGTTTCCTCCAATAAATTTGTCTGACCTTTTATAATAATTTCTTTAATGTAGGTGAAGTCTTGATTCTGTGCTTCTGATATCTTAGAAGTATTGAATCCCTCACAATCATTTTTAATATGTACAGTGATTAATCAAAATTATTTTTAAATCATCCCCTTCCAGATTTAGATAGACTTTTAGTTTAAATTAACATCCTTCAAGTCTAGTCTTTTGTAATTTTTTCAATATCCTCCTTTCTATCCCATATAATCTAGATATTCTCAAAAAAATGTGCAGATATAATTGAAAAGATATGAATTATTTATGACGATTTAATCTTAAAATTATATTTATGTTTTTTCCCAGGCACCCTTGTCTACCCAAAAAGGAGGAGCTGTTATACTTTTGGAATAATTCTTCACTAACCTGTCCTATAATTGATTAAAAGTAAAAAATGAACTACTAAATCAGTCCATCATTGTTCAAGTCTTCTGCCCGTTAACTGTACTACAACATTTTCTTTTTCACAAAAAACCATGGAAAAAATAAGCTACTATGACGGAAAGAGCAGCAAAGATAAGCAGTTTTAGATAAGAAATTTTTAAAGCCCAGAGACCATGTTCTTCAGGATTAATTCTATACATTGACCACCACTGATCTTCCATTCCTTTGAATTATTCAACTCTTTCCCTCCGATATTAACCTAATATTTTCATTCTACATAATTTTATCTATTCCCTTGAAACACTAAACTTCCTTTTCTTGAATAAGCAAAAAAGCGATCCTTCTCTTTTGAAGCATCGCACCCGATTTATGAAAGATCATTGCTGAAAGAAGGCAGTTTCGTTGAACAAGATGATTATAAGGAAGTAACCTACTCCTTTTTAGCTAACATTTGTCATCCACCTTCTACACAAGTAGCAGTTGAACTTCCGACAGCAACATTTAATTTAGTAAGAAGATTATGAAGAATATTGGAATCAATAAAACTTTCTAATGTCTTATCAGTTAACGGTATATTAAATTTCGTAAAAATAGTTGCTGTTTCTTTCCAAACTTCAACAATGGCTTTTGGAGACATATTAGATTGAATAACCATACTAAAGACCTCCATTTTTGTTATTTATTTCTCTTCAATCATTATTGTTTCAATAATAGGGCATTTGTATAAAGCTTTGTCGTCTGGACAACATTCTTTTAAATTGAGAAGCATTTGTTCAATCCTTTTTAAATCACTAATTCTCGTATGTACTTCTTTGATTTTATAGACAACAAAGTTATACATATCATTACATCGTTCATCGTCTTTATCTACGACTCCGAGCAATATAGAAATTTCAGCTAAAGTAAATCCCAGTTCTTTAATCCTTTAATAAATTTTATACGATTAACGCTTTCTTCTGAAAACATCCTATAACCAGCATTCGTTCGAAAAGGTTCTTTAATTAAACCTACTCTTTCGTAGTATCTTATTGTTTCTTTATTGATACCACACTTTTCAGCAAGCTCACCAATCCGATACATAACTAATTCACCTCAAATAAATTATAAACCCTGTACTATAGTACAGGGTCAAGAAAAGTATTGTTTACTAATGGATCTACTTTCTTAGAATTTTTTCAATAAGTTCTCTTCCAAAATCTGGATCTTTAACTGAGTAACATTACAGAGTTTCATTAAAATCAACACTAAAACAATTTTTTTGATAGTGAGCGTATTCCCTTCAATTGTATTTAAGGGATATATCCACTCTAGCGATAACTTTTCAAATAAACTTTTTACAGGATATTTTCGTAATGAGCGTTTACTATCTAGGAGCGCATTTTGATCAATTTATTCGAACATACAATCTTAATCCTCATAGGGAATTGAGTTTCTTCCGATTATATATGTTTTATAATCATGATTCTATATTACCTGATTTTAAATCCATAATCGTGTATTCCTATATTCCTATACTATCGTTCAAAAGTTGCAACAAATCCTGTCTCTAGGATTCTTCTATTTGTAAAGCTTGATGAATGACTTTCTCTACCCATTGACTCATGGTGATATTCTCTTGTTCTGCTAATTCCTTTACCTTATCCAACATCTTAATCGGCAACTCTAAATTGGTTTTTCTATAAGCGCTACGAACGATTAAAAAATCCCCAGCGATTTCAACCGTTCCTTCCTGTATGAAAGGAAGCAACTGACTTAAAGAAAAGGGAATCGAATTAGAAAGAGGAATTTCTCCTGCTTTCATAGAAATATAAACACTCTGTTCTTGCTCACGGATCCCCATATTCTCAATTCCCCACGTTTCATAAATGAAATCGATAAAGGGATACAAAATATCCTCCCCTTTTGGAATTTGCAAGTGGACATATCCTTTATAATCGAATGAATCGGCATGAATACTATAACAAGGTTCCAACCCATATTTTTCAATACCCTCATTATATTCAACCCATTTTTGATAGTACGGAAGATAAAATCCCCAGTTTAACTCTTCGTCTTTCATCACCCTCGCAGCTGTGCTATCTTGAGATTGAAAGTACTGAAATAGCGCTATGTCATAGTTAGAATCATAGTATTCATTTTTCCGAACACGCTCAAATTCCAAGGACTGAAACAATTCCTTTGCCTCCAAGAAAGCCTCCTTTGAAATCACATAATTTGTTCGTTCATCACCAAAAGGTACCTCTACAGCTTTAATGGTCCTATCCTTAATATATTTATAAATACTTTGAACAGATAATCCTAACTGTTTTGCCACTTCTGAAGGGCGCATACCTGTTGGATACTGTTCTCTCTCACTCGCTAAACGGTCCACCTCCTCTTTATAATATCGAGCTTCACGGTGCAGCCGGTGAGGATCTGCTATTTTTCTTATTTTTCCTTGTTTTGCATAATGATAGACAGTTGCCTTTGAAACACCTAACAGTTCAGCCACTTGTTTTTGTGTATACCATTCATTTATCTCCGCACTTCCCACTTCCACGACAAAAATCTCCCTTCTATGTTTTATTGTTACTTTTTATCCTATACATATATTTTCTCTTTATCTTAAATATTAATAAAAGAAATAAATAATTATCATTAATCTAAAATTAATAGATATTTAATAATAAAATAAATTAAACTATATATTCTTATATACTTTATCGATTTAATTCTAAAGTATATATTTTTAAATATCAATTAGTATATAGATATTATCAAAATCTAATAATATATATATTCAATCTAACATAAACAAAGGGAATATTTTTTTATGTTGATAAGAATATCTATGTATTTTAGTATTTGTTATAATTTAATTAACTTAATATAATAATAGTAATTGAAAAATCTATAATTATTAGACCTTATTTTTGAGAATATAAAAAGAAGGTGAATTAAATATGAATAATTTAAAGTTGAATAATAAAAACCTTCAAGTAAGTGAATGGAAAAATGAGATTCAAGACAGTTCTTCTCTTCATCTTTTACAAGAGCGATTAGATCTGGCAGAAAAAAACCAGGAAAAGCAATTTGCGGATTTTTCGGATGTAGAAATGATTCAGTGGTTTTTATACCGGAAAGAACATCTGGATCGGCAGCATAATAAATCCATGAGAACGATAAAAGAATATGAACGGGAGCTCACACAATTCGTAGAGCAACTAGTTCAGTACTCTCAAGAAATTGATATCGATATGGACTATATAATAGAAGGTTCTTTATTCAAGTCACTTTCCCCACGCCATATTAGGCGATACCAGGAATGGCTGGCAGAAAGAAGCCCTTATGTTCAAAAGAAAGGAACTTACTCCTCAGCAACCTTAGCCAGAAAAACAACGATTATTAAAAACTTCCTGGAATTCATGTATGAAGTTGAGTATGTTCAGGAAACGTTGCATAAAGGATTGTTAACAGCAACAGTAAGAAAAGATGATCGGCCTAATCGTGACCTTGGACCACAAGAGGTAATTCAACTGCTCGATTATTTTCGTAGAATTAATCATCCCGTGGCCTTTGCGATGGTTCACATTCTAACTACAACGGGTTTAAGAAATGAAGAGTTTTGTAAGTTAAAGGTCGGAGATCTTCAATATGATTCAATAAGTGGAGGCCATTATCTTAACGTATTAGGAAAAGGGAACAAGAGGAGACAGATTCCTTTAAGGAAAAAAAGCGTGAAAAGCATCCATTTGTTTCGGAATACCAGGGGGCTTGAAGACTTATCTGATGCAAAAAAAGAAAGTCCATTAATCACAACCAATACTGGAAAAGCCTATTCACCTTCCTACTTATCGCAATATCTAACAAAATCTATAAAAGAATCCAACCTTCCTTTTCTGTTGAATCGTTCATCTCCTGTAGGTCCACATACTTTTCGCCACGCATTTGCGATTATCTCACATATTAGTAAGGTGGATGTTTATCAAATTATGCGCTCACTAGGTCATGAGAAAATTGAAACGACGATGATCTATCTAGAGAAACTTTTTGAGAAGGAACGACATGCTATTCATGCTTGGAAACCTGAAGTTTTTGGAGAATATATATAATAGAAGAATCTTGGGAAAATTAAAAGAAATCTATGCCAGCAAGAGTACTTTTTACGAAGAAATATTGGATGTTCATATTTTAATCCATAGAAAGAAAGGCATACTTATTCAATCCGACATTATCACTAATGGCTTTTGAGTAATCATTTCAATATGACTTTGCCAAATCACTATATAAATCTTTTAAGTATTTACTAGTTGTCGTAATACTGCTATGACCGACTAGTCTCCTAACCTTCTCAATATCATTATTAGTAGCTCTTAACATCCACTTACAGAAGGTATGCAGGAACATATGTGGAGTTAGATTTTAGGACATGCCGACGCAAAAAAAGGCCCCGAGGATTGCATCGGAGCTTTCGTTTTTTATGTATTAACAACCGTATGTACCGTACTTAGAAACCTCTTTATCTCTTTGCGATTGGGGAACGTTACTTCTTTGAGCTTGCGATCAATATAAAAAGTCTTGTCCGTCGGATCGTAACTAAGGCGGTAAAATGATAACGGAATATCTTTGTGTCCGCTTTTTGGACTACTGATTAGCATAGATTGATTGAAATCATACTCGTAAATTAATTTTAACTCAATCTTATTTTCTGCGAGCCATTCGTTTTTCAGCATAAGTCCTACTTTTTCGTTCACTGCTTCACCCCTAATATCTTAATATGTTATACTTGTTTATCTTAATGTGGAAACGGTTACATTCTACATAGCATTTATGACAATTTTGTTAATTATTTCACAATCAAAAAATACGAGGTTTTGCCTCGGAGCTTTCGTTATACAACCGCACCCATAATTATTATAATTAATATATTGAGAATATTGGAATTATACAGAAGGGGCTGATGCCTGGGATAAGTTCAACTTAATTAAAAAATCACTTATTTCAACTTGGTTGGACTATTCGATAAAGACAAAAAAATAGCTGGCTAAAGGGGTGTACGAGTCTCTAAACTCGACTAAATATACAGTAACTATTAATTTAATAAAATCCCAAATCATTTAACTGCAAGGAGACTTAAATATTGAACATTATCTATATATCTAATAATATCTCTCCTGAACAACAAAAGTCCCTTATCACTTTCTTTGACACCAAAGCACAAAAAAGAAAGTTTTTTCTCATTTACTTTTATTAGGAAGATAAATCTCTTAAAGGGAGAAATTACGCATGGCTCGAAAATTAACTTATGATTTTGTACGGCAGGAATTTGAAAAGGAAAATTATAAATTAATTTCTAACAAATATGTTAATGCAAAAACGATGTTGCAATTTGTTTGTGATGTAGGCCATAAAGATGAAATAACATATGATAAATTTAAACGTGGTCAAAGATGTGCTAAGTGTGCAGGTAGGTTTAAATACGAAGATGTAAAAGAATACTTTCGAAATAATAACTGTAAATTGGTTAGTAATAAATATACAGCTATCAACCAAGAGTTAAGATACTTATGTTCCTGCGGTAAAGAAGATACTAATACCTTTTCTAATTTTAGAAAAGGTATACGATGTAGATGGTGTTATGGTTAAACAAAAATTAACCTATGAATTTGTCTTTGAGTTCTTTAAGGAAAAAGGTTGCCAATTGTTAAGTAAAGAATATACCTGTGCCAAACAAAAACTTAAATATACATGTTCGTGTGGTAATCCGAGTGAAATTGCATTTCATCACTTTCGTGACGGTCATAGGTGTTCAAAATGTGGAGGGACTGAAAAATTACAATACGAATATATAAAGAGTTACTTTGAGGAGAAAGGATGTAAACTCCTTTCGAAAAGGTATGACAATTCAAACAGCAAATTAAAATATATATGTTCGTGTGGTAATCCGTCTTCTATTACGTTTCATAATTTTAAATATGGTTACCGTTGTAAAAAGTGTGGTGATGAAAGAACAGCAAATCACCACCGTCATGAATATAATTTCGTTAAAAAATACTTTGAAGAACATGATTGTAACTTATTGACTAAAAAATATATTAATAATGAGCAAATACTTGATTTTATATGTTCATGTGGGAATCCTTCAAAAATAAGATTCTCTTCTTTCCAACAAGGACAAAGGTGTAAAAAGTGTTTTAACGCAACGTGAGGGAATTGAAATTGAAAAGAGTCATGGAAAGTTTAAGGGCGGAACAAAGAAGTACCATGCCGGGGCGACTGAAAAAGATAAAATCATTTATGATCTGATTGTCTAGTTGCTTGCGTTTTATAAGAAATACCAAGGATATATTGTGGATGAGGATAAGAGGTTTATCTTTCTAGAACCAAAAATAAAGTGCCGGGTTAAGTTCAGGAACTACACCAAATCAGGTTTACTTAGAATTCCTTCTTTTGTTGAATATATATCTTAAAGTCTATCTTTTTGGGTATACTTTTTTTGTGTTCGAATAAATAGAAGTTTAATAAATGAACAAAATTTTATAACTAGACTACAGAGAGAATGGGTATTTTAAAACCGAACATCATATAATATTGGTCTGGTGTAGTAGCAGGCCTAGGTGTAATTAAATTACTTTCCTTCATTCAACAATATGAGGTCTTGTAGGATTACTGCTAAGAATTCTACTGATAATCTCTATTGTTTAGCTACTTAAATAAGGAGGCTTCTTTTCGTATTGGGCCATTTTCAAGCTAACGATGTTCGAAAGATCATTTAAAACAATAATTTTCTATTAACTTATTTTCAATTAAATAATATATAAAGACCTCGGGTAATACCGAAGTCTTTATATATTCTGAAAGGGTTTTAAACATTTTTAATATGTCTTAAATGCTAAATGCTTCATCGGCTGTCATAAAGTCATCAGTGCTAATCACTCGATTAGAGAGTTTTTGTACTGTTTGAAAATCAGCCTCTCCCCCAATTAAAACCGAAAGACATTCAAACTTCATTTTAACCTTTGTATGTTTGAATTCTTCGACGAAATCATCCGGTAGGTTGGCCTGCCCATCTGTCACAAACACAATGTCAGCTTGTTTAAAACGACTTTCTTTAATAAGTGACAATGATTTTTTCAACGGATCATAAAAGTTTGTTCCACCGCCTAAAAAACTTCCAGCTAATAGGATTAAGTCATCTGTGGTACTTTTCCCATTTTGAAACACTTGAACTTTTGCACTTGTAGAAAATGTAATCAATGCAAAATCCCTTTTTTGCTTTTTAGCAATACTCATCATAGCAAGAGCGAACCCTTTACTTTGAGTATCAAGTTTCCTCATAGAACCGGATTGGTCCAAACATAATATAATGGGTCCCTTTCCCAATGTATCCTTACCTTTTTTATCGTAGATCATGGTCTGCCCTTCTGCAAATCGTCTAATAAAATCAACTTTTGCTTGTGATATGGCGAGATTGGAAAGCTCCGTTGGAAGTAGACGTTCCACTTCATTACCAATTGTTAACCCACTGCGTTCAATAGAGTTACTGTGCAGATGCTTCTGCTTGGCACGAGCAACCTCCTTAAATCGGCCGGCCCAATCAGCAATCTCTTTCATATTTGGATTTTTTTGTAACATTTCAGCTAATTCAAATTGTTCCTTAACTGGAACTTTTTCCAGTTCACTTTTACCATTGCCTTGTCCCATTCCACTAATGAGCTTTTCCATATTATCCTTACTTTCCCTTGCTTCAGCCACTGAATCTTCTAACATAGACTGTAGTTGATGGCTTGAACTATTTAGTTTCTTTTGCAGTTGTTCGGATAGCTGTTGCATGCTTTGTTTCATTTGTTGTTCAGCTTTTTCCTGCTCCTTTTTTTGCTGGTCTGACTGATTCCGATCAGACTGTTGTTCTATTATTTTCTGTTGATGTTGAGCCTTAAAAGCTTGATGAATAGCTTTATTAAAATTTTTATCTTCAAGTTGCTGGTTTTGAATCCAATCCAAAACTTTATTGCCAAAAGAGATGGTTGAAAGGGCTGAAGAAATTTCATCAAACCTTGTATTTTTCCTGCACTCCTCAAATTCTTCATTTTTCATGATTGTTTGTAAATAGGCTTGGTTTGATGTCAATTCTTCTGGTATTTCTTCTAACAATTGTGGTTGGTTTTTATAAAAAGTGCTCCATATATCCCCCATTAGTTGGGAATACAACGGAAACACAATATCCCCCTTACTTTTCAATTCCTGTAGTCCTTTAGATTTATTTAGCAAACTATTAAACTGCCTTTTATCGAATGAATCAGCATTGACCGTCGGATTTTTATATACTCTATCTCTTCGATTTAAATTCTTAATACTCGTAAAATCCATTTATTATCTTCCCTTTCTAAATTTATTTTAAAAAACAGCCAGAGAAATTCTGATCCCTGGCTGTTTTATTGTTTTTCATACATTCAGAATATTATTGGCTATTTCATCTGCAAATCCCCGGATATTAGAGCTTAATTCCGGTATCATTGGATGTTGCTGCTGTTTATTAATTTCATCCAACTCACTTTGGATTGCCAAAAGCTTATTCCGAACTTCTATCCTTACTTCTACTGAAGAATCTCTATCGATAGAAGCTTGTAATTCATTCACTTCCTGCTTTCTTTCCTCTATCAACTTTTGAAGCTTGTCCTGTGAATTCTCCCTCACGATTTGTACTGTTACGTCTTTTTGTTCAATGGTTTCCCATAACGTGTTTTGTAACAGCATAATATCGCTGCGCATCACTTGTTGCCTTCCCTCCATAAAAGCTCTCGCTTTCAAGAGTGACAAACTCTGTTTAAACCGCCGATCAGAGGGTCTAATTCCTTCTCCTTCGAGATCCATGCGAATTTCAGCTAAAGTCTGATAAACCTCGTTTGGAATATACATCATGTCTGTCATAAATTGATACTCCAACAATTCATTCATGGTCATAGAAGGAATCTCTATGTGATCGGTGTTTCCCTGAAGCATGGAAATGAAATTTTGGGTATCATTCACATACTTCACTTCAAAACGCAGCAAGAACCTATCAAACAACGCTTCCAATCCTTCTCCCTCGTCTGGATACTCATTTGAGGAGCCGATAACAGACATCAAAGGAGATTTTATAGGTATTTCACCGTTATAGAATAAACGCTCGTTAATTAACGTTAGTAAACTATTCAAAATGGCTGAATTCGCTTTAAAAATTTCATCTAAAAAGACAAAGTGAGCCTCAGGTAGTTTACTAGTTGTATTACGTTTATATATACCTTTTTCTAACTCAGCCAGGCTAAGTACACCGAACAATTCCTCCGGAGTAGAAAAGCGAGTGAGAAGCCACTGAAAATAGTTACAATCCTTAATAATTTTGGAAAGCTCGGCTGAAAGGGCTGACTTACCTGTTCCAGCTGGACCGATTAAAAGCACATGCTGCCTCGCAAGAATAGCCGTCAACATGGCTTCAATTTCATTTTCTCTTTCATAATATTTTTTGTTCAATGCCTTCTTAATTTCTTGGATTTTATTCATAAACAATCTCTCCTTTGGATTTAAATGAACTTCTTTAAAAAAAGAAAGAGATCACATTGGCATAAAAAATATCCAAGCGATCTCTTTCCTGTGATTTTTAATAATAATAACTTTCCGTTTTTCACTTTACTTTTTGCATTACTGCTATCGATAAGTTTTTTAATTCACTCAAGCTGTCACTCAATAACTCAAGGTCCAGATTAACCACACTTCGATATTCATTGAATGTTTTTACTACCCGACGAGCTTCATGAAGAGTATCCGTAATTTGGGCTTTTCGTGGATCCGGAAAATGAATAAGAGATCTGCATCTAGAGATAGCAGAAATTATATCATCACGGAGCTTTTTGTTCACCATTCCCCTATTACTTTTTGTATCAAATAAAGGGACAGAAAAAGCTTCTGAACTATCAAGACGATTTACTAAGTTCACAACAGCGTCTAAGCTGTCCTGGTGATTTCGTGGAACGAAATATACACCACCGTTTGGACGGACTGCTGTGGGTGACATGGAATCAAGAATGTTTTTGACCATGATCCGCAGTGTTTGAGCATCATAGTTTTTAGAATACGTTTCAAAAAGATCTTTGGCCTCATAAGCCAAACTTTTAGCCTTTTGTTCCCCTTCATCTCTACTTCCACTTGTAGTAATGGAGATCGTACCATCATCTTTATGAAATTCAATGATTGTAGCTGTCGAATTATATTCCAACGACTTCCCTTTCTTATCAACCTTTTCAATCACAATGTTCCGTTGGACCCTTTTATGGTCATAGTAAACCTCCCTAATCAGGAAGTTCAGGAAGGTTGTCGGATCATTGGTCGGCACTTTCTTTTGTTTTTTCTGGATTTCCCCGGTCGCTCTCCTAAATGCATCAGAAATTCGAATGGGATTTGGCAGCCATTTGTGATGCATGTTGGCTTCATCAAATTTCTGTTTTAAGTCCTCACGGGTGATCAACTGGTTGCTGATGGAATACCAAAAGAGATCCCCTAGTTTATTATCTCCTTCTTGATTTGAAGCAACAATATTATGTTGTCTTAGTCCATCCATTACTCTTGTCATTTAAATCTCTCCTTTTGGGGTTTTTATAAATAAAAAAAGACGATTGTATCTCCGAAATGGGAAAACAATCGTCTTTTAATATATCAATCTTAAATTTTTTAATAGATTACAGGTAAAATTAGGCATACTTCACCTAAGGAAAAGTCATGCTGAAATCATGTCTCATAGTGGGTATTCCACCGCAATTGCTAAGAATAGCAAGAGCATAAAAGGGTTTCTTACCGAATATTTTCAGACGTATTGAAACGAATGAAATCTGACGGTGACTTCTAGAGAGAAGAAGTATACATAAGTTTATAAAGATATATTTTATTATAGCATAATGGAATATTTCCCCTCAACTAAACTTCTAATGCTTTATTTGTTTCATAATCGCGCCCTTCGTTGAATAAAAAAACTAATATCTGTTTTATTATTAACCAAGGCAAATGAGATTGACATAAATAATTTAAAGTGATACAGATACTTTTTAGAATAAAGAAAACTGTACCATTTTTTGATAATGAGTTGATACACTATGATGTGTTTTTTTTATGTCGTTTAACTTATTCTTTCGTAATTTCTCAATATCTTCCACAATATTTAATCCTGTTTCCTTTTGCATTCTATCAATTTCTTTACATAATGTATCTTTCTGTTTATCTTCATACAATTGTTCTTGGCTACTTTTATTGCTTAAAGACTGTCTCTCAACACTTTCATTGCACCCTTTTTTCAGTAGCCGGGATTTTTCTTCTTGATGTGAACTCTTTTTTTCTAATATTACCTTTTTCAATAGCAAGTCTATTTCAACAGCTTCAATATTAGGAACGTCATCATAATTAATATCTAATTCAGTATTGTTTTTATGTAGGATAAATCCTTTTAATTTATCAACTATATAATCATACAGCGGTCTTTCAATATACGGAATATCTTGGGATGCGAAGGGGGTTAATTGTGCTAAACTTCTTCCTTTAAAGTGTCTTTCGACTTCTGCCAACAATAGTTTTTTCACCAGTTTTTCAGTGTTAAAATCTCTTTGTAATGTTTCCTCTAGTTCTTCTGTCCGTTTAATTTTACCTACCTTGTTTTTTGATTCTATTTTTTCCTGTTGTTTCTCCAACTGAATTCTTAGACTATCATAAATTTCCTGGGTTTTATTATATATTTCCTTCAATTGAACGATCTGATCATCGAGACTATCCATAATAAGATTTTTCTTGGCTTTCTGAAGCTCTCTTTTCTTTGTTTCTTCAATTATTTGAAGGATATCTAAAGGATCTTCATTTTTTAATTGTTCCTGTTCCTCTTCAAAAGCCTTTTTAAAATCAATACCAAGCAATATTTCTCCTTCGTACTCTCTTTCCTCAAAGTGATCATATTCCCTAGGTTGAAATTCATAATCAAGCTTTTTATTTACTTTATTTTCTGATCTATAGTTTAATATTTTAATATCAGTTGCTAGAAGAACCTCTACTACTTTTTCCTGTTCTATACGATATATTTCTAATGAAAAGTCAATTAAATTGGCTCTTCTAATGACAAAAAAATGTCCATCATGATTCACAGAAATTACGTATTTATAAGTATCTAATAAAAATAAAAAACTTTTTGGAATATCTCCTCGTACAATAAAGGGTGTAGGAGTTGAGTAGGGTAATAATCTTTCTTTATAACTTGATGTACCATCCTCATGCTTTACCAATACTTCTATCTTAGTAGATGTGAAATTACCTTCCCCGAAAAATGAATCTAGCACAATTACCCATGCGGTTGGTATGTTTAAATCTGCATAAACATTTGTTCTTTCAGCAATGGTAGAAAGATTAATGGAGGGACTTGCTTGCACCTCAATAGCCAAAATATCATTCTTTTCCTTAACTGCTATATCTGTACGAACACGTTTGCCTCTAGCACTAAAACTTCGTTCTACCTCTACTTTATAGCCTCTTTCCTTGAACTTATCGTATAAATGTTTCTTTACAGATGCATGGGCTAAACTCTCTGCCTCAAAGCAGTTTTTTCTGCTAATATGCGCAAAATGTTGATGGCGGTTATTTGGTTTAACAAATTTCATTTTAGAATCACAAGAAAAACAATACAGGTTGTCTTTAAATACTTTTTTTATTAATAAGTATTCCTCATCCGTAATAGTCGTTGAATCCACTTTTAAAACCTTTCTATCCTCATATTCATCTATTTCGACATTAGATAAATACTCTTCATAACTAGTATTGAAAGGTAAATAAGCATACCTAGCCATTAATTAACCTCCTATTAATTTCAAACTTATTATTAATAGTCTCGAATTTATGGTAAATTTGAACTGATTAAATAGTCCTTATATTTATGTAAAAAAAATTTATTAAATGGTCTTAATTTCGATATAATTAATACAATACAAAATAGTTTTGTACCATCATATCATTTGGAATGTTTGGTAATAAAAGTATATCATATTTTCCATCTTCACTTGCCTAAATTGGTTAGTAGTATCTACCTAATTAAATGGACCAAATATGAAAATAAGCACTGTTCCTTGTTTCAGGAAAACGCCCATTACATTAATTATCAGTCTTTATTTTAAAAAATCGGACTTTGTTTAAATAATCAATCTTTTTTATAAAAATACACTAAAAACAATCTTTTTTATTTCCATAGTCGACTATTAAATTATTATTAGATAATTAGTTCAGCTATTTATTATAAGGTAAAATAAATGTTGAGGAACCTATTTTATGGAGGGTTAATTCAATGGATTCATTTGTTAATTATTATGATATTTTGGGAGTCAAGTCGTCTGCTACAATGGAAGAAATTAAAAAGGCCTATAGAAAAAGGTCGAAAGAAACCCATCCAGATAGAAAGGGTGGAAGCTCTGCGTTATTTATATTGGTTCAAGAAGCATATGAAGTTCTTTCGGACGAACATAAAAGAGTCGAGTATGATTTATATTTGGAAGAATACATAAAAACTCATAGTTTGATGAAGACTGCCGCATACTCGGATCGTAAATTTACTGGCCCCCTCCCTAAAATGAAAAATAAAAGTTTGAGAAGAAACATAATAGCAACTTTATGTTCTATCGTCCTGTTAATTGTCATTGCCTTTGGGGTATTGAAATACCAATCTGATATTCAAGAAATCAAAGAATTAAAGAAACAGATTTCTACCATCCAAAAAGAGAATGAATCAGTTGCAGAAATAGATACTTCTTCAGATGAGCAAGCTCCTGACATTTATAGTGTTAAACAACCTATTAAAGAATCCGCATCAGAAACAGTATATTATAAAGCAAATGCTGATCCGTCATTCATTGCGTTCTATGAGGATATCAAACCGGTTTACGACACCTTAATAGAGGAGTTTAACAAAGTGGAAAACAGGGATTTTAAAGAAACCCAAGTTTTATTGAATACTGCGGAAGAACTGAGGGTGTTAGTCAGCAATCATATTCTTAATGGTCAATATGAATATGCTAGGTTTGGAATGGTAGAGGGTTTAGAAAAATTAATTTCCGATATATCTGTAAACAGTCCACCCTATGAGCTACTTAACGATATGGGAGACATTCAGTTAAATTATCGTGACATATTATCAGTTACACTCGAACAATGAAACACCCCTTTAGATCATATCTAAAGGGGTAGAACATCGCGTTTTTATAAAGATCGTAACTTTATTCTAAATCCACAACACAACAATATTAAATTAAAAATTGGTGATATAAATAGACTCTTCCAATCAATACAGAGCACATTGAAACTCTTGTTCAGTAATTATCTATCTTGAAATTCAAAAAGACTCTACCTGCAAATAAAACTAATGCAGATAGAGCTTTCTCTAACTCTTAAATATGTCCCTTTTCTTTCAAGCTAAGAAACTTACTTCCTCCAATAATTAAATGATCTAAAACGGCAATATCGAGCATCTTCCCAACCTCTGCTAGACGAGCAGTAACATTAATGTCCTCACGAGAAGGTGACGGATCCATTGAGGGATGTTGATGACAAACGATGATAGAAGCTGCATTATTCAGTATTGCTGCTTTAAATACGTCAGCCGGTCTTACTAAGCTTGCATTAAGTGAGCCTACGTGTGCACGATGAACAGCAACTACTTTATTTTTGGTGTTTAAACACATCACAAAAAAGACCTCTCTATCATCATCTCCAATGAATTTCCTTGCTATTTGAGCACCATCCTCAGGTGTCCTTACAATATTTTTATCCGCTGTTTCTTCCATAACTACTTGTCTAATTCGTTGTACTTCATAAATGGTTTCCATAAAATATCCCTCCCTTTTGATTTTTAAATAACTTTCAAATAAAAAAGGGAAGCTGCCAAAAACAGCAGTTTCCCTCTGATTGGTTTTCTATTTTTTCTTTGAAGCAAACCGTTTGATCACTTTCTTTTCACCATATTGCTTCAAGATATCATCATTCCAGCCCAGCTTATCCAATGAACGTTTAGAAAGACTAATCATTTCCCAGGGATTGTATCCGTCTAATGCAATCATGGTCATGATCTCTTTCAACTTATCTCCAGGAAAATTCCAAGATATACTTTCATTGAAATCCCAAACCTGATCTTTGGTTTCAACTGAACCATTCTTCTCCACGTAGACTTTCAATTGGTTTTTAAGTTCCTTAGCCACTGCTTCAATCCTGACAATTTCATCTGCCATTGCTACAGCTTCTGCTTGGGTCATTGGTTTCTCTATCACTGAAGTATTTTTAATCATTATTCTTCTCTCCCTTTTTTAGTTCATAAATTGAACAGGTATTTTTTCCGATTCCTCGAATGAACCAGTTTCAAAGATTGACAATGCAGAAAGAATGTCATAATTCCCCCTTTTAATATTTGCTAATAAGGAATACAACACCAAATCATGCAATTGAAAGTTTTGATTAAGTGATATCAAATAGAAATTGCCGGAATCCTGCAGATTACTCCGTTTAAAAATCAACCGATATTCTGCTTGATTACAATTTGATTTGATAATAATCTCCGATCTAATAGTTCGAGCTTTTAAGAAACCTGTCTTCCATCTTTTAACGACTTGAAAAATCTCTCTCAAAGGTAAGATTTCCATAGTAACTCCCCTCAAACTAAATTTTATTATCTCGGAAACAGTACAATACAAAGGGACAATGCCCACATGCACCGGAAGGCGTATAAGAGAAAATCTCATTTACCTTCTCTGGCATGATGTCCAGCAGCACTAATTTAGATTTGATTTCTTCTGCCAGACGCAACGCCCATATTTTTGCTTGTTCCATTTCTAATGGACTAAAGAAATACTTCCTTTCCTGCTTGTACCGCAAGAAATAAATACTACCTTCTATCCATTCTTTCTTCTGGATTTTTGATAAAGCCCATGCATACAAGCCAACTTGGTGGTTACCAAGTATGTCATAGGTTTTCCGATTTGTTTTCCAATCCACGAGTCTCCCATCTTGTACAAGGTCAATATAACCCTGTAATTGAGGTGAATTTGGTGAATCGGAAAGAGGACAACGAAAATAAACTTCTGTTTCCCCCATGTTTTTAACAACAGGTGCATTTTCTACTAACTTAAAAATCTCTTTAAAAGAGACTTCCCGGTGAAAATCACACGCAGCATAACCATCTAGAATGGCATTTTTATAATCAGACCCTTTGATCAAGGACTCAATCGACTGATGGACTGCTTTACCAAGTGCCAGCGGTGCTGTCACACACTCTGGTAAACCCAAAATGTATTTATAATAGAATCGTAGTGGACATGTTTCATAAAGGTTCAATCGACTGTATGAAAATAGCATAAGACATCATCCTTAAAACGGAAGATCACCCTCACTAACACCGACTGGTTCACCTTGTCCACCGAATGGATTGGATGAATAACCAGCTCCATTACCATTCGGATTAAATTGATTTCTATTTTCGTATGGATTAGATGGTATACTGCTACCGTCAGTGCCGTTTTGACTATTATTTTGAGCATTGTTGTTTGGTGTGCTTAAAAATCGCACATTATCACAAACAACTTCCGTCATATATACTCGTTTTCCATCTCTTCCATAAAAATTAGAGGTTTGAATACGGCCTGTTACAGCTACTTGAGTGCCTTTTTGGCAATAGTTAGCCACATTTTCAGCAGTTTTTTTCCATACGACACAATTAATGAAATCAGCTTCTCTTTTACCGGAATCCTTGTCTTTAAATAGACGTTCCACTGCGAGGGTGAACCTAGTGATGGCTACTCCATTTTGGGAATATCTCATCTCAGGCTCTTTTGTCATCCGTCCAATCAGGTTTATATTATTCAATTAGATCCTCTCCTTTTTTGTTTTCAGTTCAAGCGCGGCGATTAAATTATCGATATTCTCGTAGAAAGGGTGTTTTCGATTGCATACAGATGCAATGAATTCTTCCCCTTCTAGTTCTTCCACGCATCTTTCAGCACTAGATAATTTTTTAATAGCCTTATCCAATAAAGAGATATTCAACTCTTTTTCATCTTTCTCGATTTGCTTCACAGTCTGCTGGAATTTCCCCGAAAGAAGTCCGATATACAGCTGCTGATATGCAAAATCCTGTTTATACTCCACGAAATTAAGCCATTTTTGGTACACATAGTTCCTAAAATGCTTATACATTTCAACGTCATATTCCCGATTTTTAATCCAGTCAATCTTTTCATAACCGATCATTTTTAATTGACTTCGTGTCAACCTCTCTGCCGGATGCTTTTGATAATTGAATCCATTGCTTTCCCGTAACTGTTCAATAACTTCCTGTTCAGATTTATTCTCTAGAAAAGAAATCAGTCTCAATACACCACCGGATTCCTGGCATGACCAGCACTTAAATACATTCTTACCCTCATTAATGGATAAGAAGTATTTTCGGGATTTGTTCGCATCCGCATGGCAAAAAGGGCACTTGAAACGTGTTTCTTTCTTACCAATGGTTTTGCGATCTGCTTCCAAATTGTACTGTTCTGCTACACCGAGAATATTCGGAAGAATGGTTGTTTGCATTTTTACCTCTCCTAAGAGTATTTAAGGTCTGAAAGACAAGGGATAGGAATTGAATTCATGCCCTTATGAATCTCAGCCCTTTTTTGAACTATCTTGTATTGGAGAAAACGTTGCTTCCAATAAATCATCAAGAGATACAATGCTTTTTTGACGTACGGACAATTTCTATGACCATACACTCTGCATAAAAAGCATGTATGCTGCACAATTGCCAAATCATCCTTCTCCATCGATTTTCCACATAAAACTAATTCGTGACCTCCATGAATTGAAGGGAATACTACTGTGAGTGTTCCGAAAAGTTCTAGTGTTGCAATCGGCTTGATATCAGGCATGTGCAGTCACCCCTTTCAGAAAATGGAATCCGTTTTCTTCAACGATTTCTATATTGACCACATCCCCTTGCTTTAGGGTTTTGGCCATTGCAACGTGATCTTCTCCTTTGGCCAGCAGCATTAGCTTTTGCCCACTGTTTTTAATGATGAATACTTTGGCAAACGGAATTCCAGAATTACTTGTTCCGATGTCCACTCTATCAATCTCAACTTCTTCCCCATTCACCTTCTGTGCAGTTGGTTGATATGGTTGTTCAGACTGACCACTTTCAGTTTGAGATTGTTGATATCGTGCAATTGGAAATTCCCTAATTTCCCCATGTTTATCATTTAAAACACTTTCCCCTTGATTTTTATGATTGGCAACGTTATTTGAATTTTTTACTCCAGTTTCTGTTTCTTCCTGTTTAGAAATTTGTTTTGAAGTTACCTGCTGTTGTACATGGTCTACTGGTTGCTTAGGTGGATCTTGCATATCTATTTGGACAGTGATATTGTGATCCAATCCCATTTCTTCCTCAGTTGTAAGACCTCCAACAATAGGAAATTGCCGTTTTAGTGCAAAAACTTCAGCAACCTTTTCAATCATGGCAGTAGGATATTGATCCCAAATATAAGACCTACCATTTTGTGATTTTGCATTTGCACTAAAATATTCTGCAAAGTCCGCCCAGCAAGCAAATGGTCTGTATTGTTTGTGATACAGAACTGCATATGCGCCAATGATCCTTCCTCTTTTTTGACCAAACTTATGAATGACTGAGCCTTCTGCAGGAAGGAATTCAAAATGATCCCCCTCGCGAACAACATTAGAAATCGGTGGCCCTACATAATTCTCATCACGTACTGCCACACGCATTAACCCATCACGAGTAGTAACAAATGTTGTTCTTGGCCCTTGTTTGGTCTCAAATTTTTGAAAAATGACATCTCCCAATAGAGGATTTAACCCGAGCGTTTCACAGTATGAAACAAAGTGTAACGCTTCTTCAGTTGAACCATTGGCTGGTGCAACGAATCGGTTAAAGATCAAACTTTTTTCCTCTTGTGTAAATGTGATTACCTTTTCTTTAGTCATATAAAATCTCTCCTTTTTGGTTTTTAATAAGAATTAAAAAATAAAAAAAGAAACTCGAATCCGATACAAGAATTGTCCGGAACAAGTTTCTTTCTTAATTTTTAATCAGCTATTATTAATTTTTATTTGGAGCTCCTTCTCTTTGAAATCCAACTCCCTCTCTCTCAACGCGAGTTCTCTTTGTCGAAACATCAATTCATCAGCTTTGAGTTGAATCAATATTTCATTATCCTTATGCAAATTTTTCAGAGCCTTGACCAATTCAGGAACTGTCCATTCAAAAAAATTCCTTCCCAACATTGTTTCATGTAGATTTGGCATACTATCTACTCCTTTCAAATGGTTTTTTTATATAAAAAAAGACAATCGTATCCCATGTAAAATTACATAGAAAAACAATTGTCTTTTTATACATCTATCGAAATTTTTAATTTCAAACGTTATTTAGGGAAAAATACATACTTCACCTAGGAGATTTTCAATAATAAAAAAGGGTTTTTGTGACAGATTTACTGCCGCACTTATCCAATAAGGATCAAGAGCATGTACGAGGTTAATGCCAAGCTTTTCAAGACGTTTTTCACTAAAGAAAGAACGAATGGAATCTGATGGCTACTTCTAAGGATATGAAGTATAAATAGTTGTAAAATATAAATTAATTATAACCAAAGTCAAAATCCCTTTCAAGAAATGAATTTAGAATAGTTAGAAAAGTTCTGAAAAGGTCTAAGAAAAAAGGATGTCAACTTGGCATTCACCTTTAAGGATCACAGTCAACTGTTTTTATTCATTTTATTTATCTCATTCAAATTTAACAATTTCTCCTTTGATATTAAAATAAACTAATAATATCATTCTATGTTGATATTAAACTAGAAATTGGTTCTTCTATTTATATGAATCCAACATCTGTAACTCTTTCCCCAGATCGTACTGTTTTGACAGTTCAACACACAACATATGAGCTAGCTTGAAAAGCCGACACGATTTGGGTTGACGGTGAAGTTTCGGTCGAATTTAATTACATGAACTAATTCTTTCAAAAGGGGGCTGTTCAATACGTCCCTAAATAGGAGCAGGATGGAAAACGATCAGTTTTTCCATCCTGCCGTTTTGTATAAATGAAAAATAACTTAAATTTATAAAGTTCAAGCAATCACTAAAATCTAAGATGATGTCAGTCTATCTTTTCTAGTAGAAGCATATGTATGAATAAAAAACACTAGGAGGGATTTTTCAAATGTCAAATACACGACAGGATTCTTGGACACAAGATGAGGATTTGCTTCTTGCTGAGGTTGTACTTCGTAATATTCGTGAAGGTGGGACGCAGCTTCAAGCTTTCGAGGAGGTTGGAAAAAAACTGTCTAGAACAGCCGCGGCATGTGGGTTTCGCTGGAATTCATCCATTAGAAAACAGTATAAATCCGATATTGAACTTGCAAAAAAACAACGTAAAGATGCCAAGAGAAGTCCTATCGTTAAAAATGATGTCAGCGTTCCGGAAATGGAATCTTCCTTTGACCCTCCTGTAAAGACAGAAGAAACATCCCTGTCAATTGTTAAGGAAATACCATTTGAAGATTTAATAGACTATTTGAACAAACTGTATGATCGAGCGCAAAATTCAACCAGCTATCAAGAAAGTCTTTCGATATATGAAGAAAAAATGAAAAAGCTTGAACGGAAAATACAAGATATAACATCAGAAAATAATCGCTTATCAAAGGAATTATATGCAATGGAGCATGATTATAAAGCGTTGATTGAAATTATGGAAAGAGCCCGAAAAATGGTTGTTTTAAAAGAAGAAGAATTTGCACAGAAGGTTCCCTTTCAAATGGATAAAAACAGGAATTTGGAAAAACTCGATAAATAAAAAAACAAGTGGTCAATGACCTTGAAATAAGCTTAAGACAGTCTTTACTAAATTCTTTTCACTCCTCTGTAAATTTCTTATTAAGCTCACTTTGGTAACTAAAAAAGACACATTCCTTATACAAAAATCGGATCATTATCCATACATAAGATAAGGGGCGCTTTTAATCTAATAGCATTATAGTCATTTTTACTCAAAAAAAGGCAATAACTCATTGTTATTACCGTTCGAAAATAAGTAGAACTAAGTATAAGCCCACTTAACGCAAGGGCAAGAACGATAGACCCCTTACGGTTCGCATGAGAGAATTTCACTCTCACATCAAAGGTGTAAAGCTACATCGCACAGATATCCAAGGACAACTGAGGACCAGTATCACTGCCTTGATGGGGAATCCAATACCTACTAGGTCTTGCGGCGTTGCATGTAAATCAACGATTTCATGGGCATGCTTTCTTCCTTACAGGTTCAACATGGCATTGCCACCGTACATGCAACTAGATTCGATTCAATAAATAAATTTTATTGTTAAAACTATATTTCTTCCACTGCTTACAAATCTCTTTCCACTGACTCAATCGGTCCATTTTTAAGATGGAGTCTTTCTTGTTCTTATTTAAAATGTGGTGTTGCGGAATCTTTTCTGTCCTTTTGAAGTTTAAACATCTTCTTCCAATTACGAGAGCTGCACTCTCATGTGAACTAATCCCGTACTTCTTCATAAATTTATGATGTCCAATTTGACTCGTATAGGCAGGATTTACTGAAATCAACTCAATACCCGCCATTTCACATTTGCACTGCAGCATTGATTGATAAGTTGAGTAAGCAAAACCACTTAACATTTTTGCTAAGTTAGATGCCATCAGCTTTAAACTTTGCTTTTTCTTTTTGAAATCTAAGTTTTCAAACCCAATTGGCTTTGCCTTTTCCACCGCATATTGGATGACCACTTTTAAAGCTTCGCTGAGGCTTTGTTTTGTTTGTTCACTTGTGCAATGAGTAGACTTATAGGGAACATCCTGCAAAAATATATCCAATGGCTTTAAATACTGAATCTGCTCTGTGACAATAATCATTCGGTCAGTAAATGATTTCCACTTCAATAACATTTGTAAATCCTTTGTATCTCCACGAGTACAGTAAACATATAAAAGATTTCCGTTGAGTTCCAATGCTCCTGTAAATGGCTTAGGAGCTATACTAATGATTGCTTTTTGATGTTTTAGCAAATCAAATAGCCGAAAGAACATAAACCTGTTTAAAACATCCTCAATTCGATACTCCACCCAATAATTTGAAACAAATCCCGAAACAATTTTCTCTGCACTGGTCGGCCCAAGCGTATAGAATGGGATGTCTTGTCCATTTTTCCTAATGAAATGTTTCATGACCAGATTAAAGCTTTCCATGCGTCTTATTGCGGTTTCTTTAGCTTAAATATCTGTTGCAACTGATTCCCTTCAATGAACCTCTCACGACTAAAGTAGCGAGTTTCTAACAGACCTACGGACTGAAAGGATTCGACTGTTTGACCTAAAGCTAGCCACGAAATTCCTGCTTCACAAAGAACGGCATCCCATTACGAACGTCTTACACTCCCTCCATTGTCCAAAAGCTCGACAAACAGCACACATGATGCTGACAGGCACACCCCACAGTTCCTGCGGTAAAAGGTAAAAATAGATTTATGCACTTGCTTGAGGATTTCGCAGTAAGCGAATACCTTCTTCTTTGATATTGTTCGCTGCGTTCACATCACGGTCGTGTTCCTCACCACATTTTGGGCATACCCAAATACGGTCAGAAAGAGATAATAAAGTATCTTCTCCTTACAACCATTACTTTGCTTCTAAGAAGCAAAGAAATGGTCAACGGGAACTACTTTTTTATTTTCCCAAGCAACTTTATACGTAACATATGTAACAAAAGTTGCCCAAGTCACATCCGCAATACTGCGTGCTAACTTTTTATTTTTAATCATACCTTTTACATTTAAATCTTCCAACACGATCACTTGGTTTTCGTTTACGAGTTTTCTAGATTGTTGATGTAAAAAGTCCTTGCGCGTATTCGCAATTTTTAAGTGAAGTTTCGCAATCTTTTGTTGTAGCTTTTTATAATTAGAAGAACCTTTCTTCTTGTTTTTCAACCCACGTTGTAATTTTGCCAATTTATATAAATAACTCTTAAGAGACTTAGGATTATCGATTTTATTACCATTAGAATCGATTAAAAAGTGGCTTAATCCAAGGTCACAACCAATGATTTTATCTGAAGGAATGGTGGTCCAATCGATTTCATTATGCAACGGAACGACTTCTTCCACTTTTAATGAAATATGCGTTTGACCACTACTATGAATAGAAATAGTAGCTCCTTTGATTTTACCTTTCACTCCGTTGTCTTTAAATAACTCTCGTTGCTTTTTAGAAAATTTCACTTTTACTCAACCTAATTTAGGTAATTGAATTTGCTGATTTTCAATATCCAATTTAATGTTTCCATTGGTTTCTTTTGTTGAATAACTTTGTTTAGACTTGTGTTTTGATTTGAACGTAGGATATCCATTTTGGCCTTTAAAAAATCGGTCAAATGCATCATCTACATGTTCCATTGCGCATTCCAAGGCAAACTTATCAGGTGATTTTAACCATTTAAATTCAGGATGGTATTTCAAACCAACGAATGCCGATTTAAACTCACCATAGTTTAATGTTAAGCCGGTTTCACGATAAACTTCTTGTTTTTCATTTAAGTAAAAATTATAAGTAAAGCGAGCACAACCAACGGACTGTACAATTAATTCGTGTTGTTTGGGTGTTGTTATGGCACGGACTTTGATACCATAGAGATGCAATTTTAAACCATCTTTAGCTAATTCTTTGTTACGTTGTTCTACTGTTTTTCTCACCATAACGAACACCTCCTTTACTTAATAGTTTTATTTTACCAAATAGAACTGATGTTTGCCATTAGATAGCGCTTTTACCTTGAAAAATACATATTGTGAACAAAAAAAACACCTGCACACTCACGACTGAAGTCACGAGTGTGCAGGTGTTGGTCATCAAATGATTGTGAATTAGCAAGAACATCGTGACATTGCAATTGAAATGACAATATAAATACTAATATGGAAGATAACAACAACCTAGCCATGAGATTATACCCATACCTCCATTTTTAGTTATTGTTATTTTTCTAATCTCTTATTGAATTAAATGCCACGTTAGCGAAAAAGCGACTGTTTTTATTGAACAATCGCCCCCGTTAATTTAAGTACATTTTTTCACAAATAAATGATCATTTTTTGATGTTCCTTTAAAAAACTATCTTGATAATTATTTTTAGCAACAGCTGCTAGCACCAATTAATACCAATCCAGACCCATTTTGGTTTTCTTCTTTATCTAATGTTAATTCCTCAGTACCCGTAACTTGTGAATCGAATGCTACCTTAATTCCGTTAATGGTTTCAATTTTATCAGATTCCTGAGGTGCATCTAAAGTGATCGCAAATTGTGGTCCGCAACAACCTGCCGTAGTAGTAAGACGAATGCCTTCTGCACCTTTTTCAGTTAAAAAGCTTTCTAAAAGCTGTTTAGCTCCATCTGTAATTTTCATTGTATTTCTCTCCCTCATTTTTACTATGCATTTGGATAGATTCTTTTTAACGCTTCTTTCATTTCTGGTTTAACATTAATCTTTGGTCTAGCTGTTTTAGCCATATTTTCTGCTTCTTCAATTGTACCGGCTTCACCTATAGCCAGTAACGTTCCTATTGCAACCGTTCCTGTACGGTTACTACCACCTTGGCAATGAAAGTACACCTTTTTCCCTTCATTATAAGAATTCACCACATGTTCAATGGATTTCTTAACAGATTTATCTTGGCGTTCTGCATCATCCACGATAGGGCTATGAACACGATTATATTTTGATTCCTCTGTTGGTGCCTCTGCTCTTAAATCAAATATAATATCTACTTTTTCATTTCCCATCATCTCTTCTACATCATCCGCACCTCCGATGTAAATACGGTCTTTTACTAATTCCTGATAATTCTTTGTTGGCATGTTTTATCCTCCTACCGATTAACGGATATAATCTTTTAGCTTGTCGTACCCGACTTTTTCCTCAGGTAACCAAGGAATAATGGCACACTTCTCAGCCTTGTTTTCATTTACCTCTTGAATCCATTCCTTTTCAGCCACGGCTTTCCCTTTTAATATAGGATCACTCGTATTTGTGGCAGATAAGCTTTGATTAATGATCCACCACTTTGGATTGATACTGGCACGTCTTAAGTCATCTTGTAATCTTGTCGCTTCTAAGACAGGTGTAGCTTCCGCAAGTGTGACAATCACAACAGCCGTTTCTCTTGGATTTCGAATTTGCGGCAACAGTTTTCTGGCACTTTCCGGTACTTCTCCTGTTGACCTTTCGATTTCTTTACTATAAGATTCTGATGCATCTAACAATAGTAAGGTATGCCCTGTCGGTGCTGTATCAATGACGACAATTTCATTTTCAGATTTAGCTACCACTTCTGCAAAGGCTTGAAAAATGGCAATTTCCTCTGTACAAGGTGATTCTAAATCCTCTTTTAAGTAGGCAAGACTAGCTTCATCTAAGTCCTTACTCGCCTTGGAAAGAACCTCAGCTTTGTATTTTTCAACCTCTTTTTTAGGATTAATGCTGCTAATGGTTAAATTCTGATTAAGGCGCTCATGTTGAAATTGATATTCTAGATGAGCTGCAGGATCTGTTGTGGTTAAATGAACACGATGTCCTTTTTCTACTAGACCAACTGCAATCGCAGATGCAACGGTTGTTTTCCCTACGCCACCCTTACCCATTGTAAAAATCAACTTTGTACCATTATCCGAAAAATCCTCGATGATGGCTTTTAATCCTGGAAGATTTACTGGTTGAATTCCCGTATTCAACTCAATGGTAGAAATCTCATATGGTTTAAATAGCTTTCGAAGATTTTCCACTCCTGTTAAAGAGTATGAAACATACGGTAGCGAGTACGTAGTGGCCCCTTTTAAATTGTCTGGCATTTGCTTTAATGCATCTCTTTGTCGATGATAAAAAGCAGATGAGATTTCATCGTCTTCATGGTGATGCTGAAAAAGACCATTTACAATAAGCATTTGGTTTTTAATCCCAATCTCTTTAAGCTCTTTTGAGGCACGATTTGCTTCTAAAAGGGCTGATACATCCGGTCTGGTTATTATTATAAGTGTTGTTTTAGTTGGATCGGAAAGAGCTGATACTGCACTTGAATAAAGGTCTTTTTTATCGGCCAATCCAGATAACGGTCCTAAACAGGAGGCACCATGCGTACTTTCCTCTAAAAACCCATTCCATGCAGTTGGTAGCTGTAAAAGCCGTAACGTATGACCTGTTGGAGCTGTATCAAAGATAATATGGTCATATTGATTGACAATTTCGCTATTGGTCAGAAAACTTGTAAATTCATCAAATGCAGCTATCTCGACTGTACAAGCACCTGATAATTGTTCTTCCATTGTTGCAACAACTGCTTCTGGAAATTTATCGCGATATGGACCGACAACACTTTCACGATATGCTTTTGCTGAAGACTCCGGATTGATATTACTTGTAAATAAATTTTCAACACTAGGAACAGCTTTTGGTGTGCTGGTTAATTCGATTCCAAACACATCTTGTAGATTCGAGGCAGGATCTGTACTAATCAGTAACACTCTTTTTCCACTATCAGCTAATGCGACTGCTGTTGCACAAGCCGTTGATGTTTTTCCTACCCCACCTTTACCTGTTAAAAATAAAAATTGTGTACCAATATGATTTGGACTGAATGATGGATACATGCTTTTTCCTTCTCTCCAAATTATTTAAGGTCTTTTAAATTGATTCGGACTCTCGGCTTTTCTGTTAATTCTTCTGGACTTACCTCAAACCATTCTGCGAATTCCTCATTGGTTGGATAGCTTCCTACTTTTACAGCTTTATCATTAACTAAAACGACTGGTAAAGCATCGGGACCCTTTTCTTGGAAAATACGAGTGATTTCAGCGTTTTCCGCAAATTTATCAGGATCGCTTGTTAGTTGGTATCGTTTAATATTAAACCCCTTTTTCTCCAAGGAATAAACCGCAGATGCTACTCTTGTTAACTCCGGATCAACACTTGGGCCACACACTCCAGTAGAACAACACATTGCAGGATCAAAAATTTCAACTTTAGTCATATAAAAACCTCCCATATATTATTAAATAAGCATTTGCTTATTTATCTCTAATAAAGAAAACCAAGAAGATACCCTCTTGGTTATTTAGTTTTGTTATTCTCCTGTTTCAGCAAAACGTTTAATTCTTTCGCCAATTTCATCACGAACACGCTGGAAGAATGCCCACTTTTCTTCATCTGTTCCTTCTGCCTTTGCTGGATCATCAAATCCCCAGTGTTCACGTTTAACGTGAGGTGGTGTCATAGGACATTTATCGGCAGCATCACCACATAAGGTAACGACTAAAGTGGCATTATTAAGAATCTCAGGATCGATGATATCGGATGTTTGATCAGATATATCAATACCAGCTTCCTTCATAGCCTTAACAGCATTAGGATTTAATCCATGTGCCTCGATACCGGCACTCTTTACTTCCCATTCATTACCTAGATATTTTTTTGCCCAACCTTCTGCCATTTGGCTTCTACAAGAATTACCTGTACATAAGAAATAGATTGTTTTTTTAGACACGATGAATTTCTCCTTTTAGTAAAGTAATAAAGCTAAATATAGACCTAGTAATGTGATAAATAGAATAGGAATCGTTAATACAATCCCTGTTTTAAAATAGGTTCCCCATGATATTTTAACCCCTTTTTGAGATAAAACATGGAGCCATACTAAAGTTGCCAATGAACCGATAGGTGTGATTTTTGGACCCAAGTCAGATCCAATGACATTGGCATAAATTAAAGCTTCTCGGATCGTACCGGATGTACTCGTTTCTGCAATCGCTAAAGCATCAATCATGACCGTTGGCATATTATTCATCAAGGATGATAAGAAAGCTGCAATAAAGCCCATTGATATAGTAGCAATGAACAAGCCTTGTTCGGCTGCTGTCTGAATAACACTAGCTAACGATTTTGTAAGCCACGCATTTCCTAATCCATATACCACTACATACATTCCGATTGAGAAAAATACGATATTCCATGGTGCACCCTTGATCACTGCTTTTGTGTTAACAGCATGACTTCTTCTTGCCATGAATAAAAAGAAAATCGCTACTATTCCCGCAATAATTGAAACTGGGATCTGAATGGCTTCACTAGTAAAATAACCAATTAGTAAAATCCCAAGCACATACCATGAAAGACGAAACATTTTTAGATCCTTAATGGCTTCCACTGGTTGTTTTAACTTAGACAAATCGTATGTTTTTGGAATGCTTTTTCTAAAATAAAATAATAATACCGTGATGGTTGCAATTAATGAAAACAGGTTCGGAATAATCATTCTAGAAGCATATTCCACGAATCCAATGTCAAAGAAATCGGCAGAGACAATGTTAACCAAGTTACTTACCACGAATGGCAACGAAGTGGTATCTGCAATAAATCCACTTGCCATAATAAACGGAAATATCATTTTTTCTTTAAAATTTAAGTTTCGAACCATTGCAAGTACGATTGGTGTCAAAATAAGAGCTGCCCCGTCATTGGCAAATAGTGCAGCCACGATGGCTCCTAAAATACTTACATAAACAAACATTTTAATCCCATTGCCTTTGGCAGCTCGAGCCATATGGAGAGCAGCCCATTCAAATAATCCAATCTCATCTAAAATCAAGGATATGAGGATAATTGCAACAAATGATAATGTTGCGTTCCAGGTAATGTCGATTACTTCTATGACATCACTAAATCCGACAACTCCTACTATAAGGGCAAGAATCGCTCCGCCACATGCGGACCAGCCAATGTTCAATCCTTTCGGCTGCCAGATCACTAAGATAAGTGTAGCTAAAAATATTACTGATGCTAATATTGCGGTTGTCACGGTACTAACCTCCATTAATCACACGAGATACGTAATCCCTGTTCTTCTAGTTCTTGTAGTTTAAAATCTTGGCTTGGAAGATGTTGCAGCAAGCTATGAACTAAAGGATAATAGTCGTTATCTCTATTTAATGAATAGATAATCCATTGTCCTCTTCTTGTTTCCTGCACCAATCCGTTATCTTTCAACTTACGAAGGTGTTGACTAATACCAGGCTGGCTCATTTTAAAGATTTCAACAAATTCACAAACACAATAATCATTTGTGTCCAACATTTTTACCATAGTTAATCTTGTTTTATCACCTAATAATTTTAAGATTGTTGCAGTCTTTTCCATTTTAACAGTTGATATTTGCACAAAAGCACCTCCTAGATTCAACTACTCAATATAATTATTTATTTATATAATTACTTAATTATATAATATTTCACTTATATATCGATTACAAGCATTAGTTTGTACATTTTTAATAAAAAATAACCTCAAACAAATAATCCATTAATTCCATCTAAAAATTATTTATCTTTTCATTAGTAATGTATTTCTTCCTTAACTAACCTGCCCGAGTTTAAGTGTAATCTTTCTCAATATCGATTACATTATTTATAAATATGGTTTACTTTCCTCAACAGTATGGCCTTTAACAGAATAACATTAATGACGATTTTAAACAGTATTATTGTTATTTAACATCAGCTTCCCCTTCAATCAATCCAACAAATGCCATTCAAAAAAATGAAAAAGTGAGCAATAACTGATTTGTCATTGCCCACTCGATTCCAACATCCATTCGAATACTTTATCTTCATTTTCCTTATACGTATAAAATTGAGGACTTTCTCTTAACAATTGCTCATCAGTTATCACCCTGACCTTCAGCTTCCTATCCTGTAAAAATATATCCAACGGCTTTAAATACTGAATATGCTCTGTAACAATAATCATTCGATCGGTAAATGGTTTCCACTTCAACAACATTTGTAAATCTTTCGTATCTCCACGAGTACAGTAAACATACAAAAGATTGCCGTTAAGTTCCAATGCCCCTGTGAATGGCTTGGGGGCAGTCCTTACATACGCCTTTTGATCTTTTAATAAATCATATAACCGAAAAAATATAAACCGATTGAGAACATCTTCAGCCCGATACTCCACCCAATAATTTGGAACAAACCTCGGTACAATTTTCTCTGCACTGGCCGGTCCAAGAGTATAGAATGGGATGTCCTGCCCATTTTTCCTAATGAAATGTTTCAGAATAAGATTAAAGCTTTCCATTCGTCTTATTTGCGGTTTCTTTAGCTTAAATATCTGTTGCAGTTGATTCCCTTCAATTAAACCAACACTTGCTATTCTCTCTAACGCTTTTCTTTCTTTTCTGGAATTTGTATCTAAAACCATTCCCGGCCGCTGCTTAGAAAGCTCTCGGGATGGAATTCTCCTCCATTTGAGTTCCCATTTGTGTTGGCTAGAAAAAGGGCTGATAGCATGTCTCATTTGCTCAGCCCTTCCATTCATGATAGAACCCTTATAATTCGTGCAGAAATGCGTTCCTTTTCTGCATCCAGACTCAATATCCGTACTAACACTTGATCTCCCTTTTGAACATTTTGAAACTTCAAGTGCCGAGCAAGGGAATCTACACCTTCCTCTAAATTAACGAAAATCCCGTACTCCTCAACTCCAGACACTGTACCAACGTATTCACCATTCTTTTTATACCTTTCTATGCATTCAAGGAAAGGATTTTCCATTAATGGTTTGGCTGATACCTTTACTTCTTGTTTTTCTTTATCAATTTTCATCACTTGCACTTCAATTACTTCACCGGGTTCATAACGATCTCTTAAATCCTCAACCCAACCATATGTCAATTCAAAAACAGGGATATGCACGTCAATACCGCCAATATCACCGACAACATGCCCCGGCTCTACTTCCCTAATAACACAATAGATGTTGTAGCCTTCATCAATTTTTCTTAAAGTGATCTCGGCCATTTGCTCTTTTGCCTGTTTTCGAGATGCAACGAAAATACCTGCTTCCTTATCAAAGTTTAAAACTTTATAGGCAACCTTTTTCCCAGTAAGAGCTCTAAATTGATTTAAAGCATTTGCATCTTCAATGTCAATTCCTGACTCCTTTAAAGGGATAATCCCTTTTATACCTGCACGACGTATAACTCCGCAAAGTTCCGTTTTCTTGCTGCTTCCTATTCGGATATTCTCTATACCAACCAGAACATCATTTAAAACAAGATCGTTTTGATAGGCAGATTGAATATCTCTCCATCGCAGTCCTTCATCAACCTTTTTACTTTTTTTCAGTTTACTCGGATCAAATCCCTCAATTAAAATATCTCTCATTTCTTCTACTGCCATCTCTCCTATCCCCTTCCTTAAATTAATAAATTTCCTTCAAAAGATTTTTATAACAAAGGTCTGCGCTCATGGAGACCTTCGATTAAACACATGTTATACAATGACTTACCAGAAAGAGTCCAAATTGTGCTCGACTTCTTTTTCCTCTTTTTCTTCAACAACTGTGTTTTCACGATTATTATTACTGTTATCAGCTTTCGAATTTATTAATTTCTGATTAACTTCCTGCTTCTCATCTATGTTATTTTTATTTTCCAATACATCACTAACTTTACTAACAGCTTTTTCAATTTTGTTGATTTTTCCTTTTGAATGTACATCGATATTAATAAAGTCATTAATATTGACATTTATATCATCATTAGGTTGTGGATGTTTGTTAACATTTGTATTGTCTGATTTATTGTTCGATTTGAATTGGGTATCTGTATGATTAATTTGATTGTCATGATGGACTGCTACCAAAATAGGTTCTGGGAGTTTCTCAGTTTCCCTAAAGGATTGGATAGGATCAGATATGGTATCTAATTCTATTTTTTCTACGGTGGCATTGCTTTTAGAGGGAATTGTGGGTGTATTTAATTTGGAAGCTGTTGGATCGGCTTCTTTCATTTGAGCTTTTTCTGTCATCTCGAGGTCACTGTTAGTCGTTGCTGCTTTATTGTATTTATTTGAAATCTGTTTAAAATTTTTATAAAAACGGTTAAATGTATTTATAATTTTGCTATCCTGGTCTTTTTTCTTTCGTCTTTTCCGCTCTTCTTTTGTTTCCCATTCTCTACGTTCCTTCCAATCTATTGGTACGAAACTCCCGATGGCTTCTATCGGCTTCTGTGGAGTTCCATCCTTCATTAGTCTAGCGATATAGTGAAAACGTGCCATCTGGTCTTGTAGATACGTATAATGAAAACGATATTCTTCTGACTCTGTATCCCGATAGCTGTCTGGGAATAATCTCGGAAGAAGAATCCTATTTTTATATGTTGATTGACGTATAATAATCTGGTCTTTTCCGAACTCCTCGGAAAATTCTTGTGCGTCTTTTGCTGACAAACCTCCAAAGGCAATCTTATTTCGGCAAGAGGTCATAATCGCTTGTTTCATGGCTCTACCATTTATTTTACCTGATTCAACTTCCAACTGACCTAAAGACTGTGTAGCGAATATACCGGCTACTCTATAACTTGCTGCAATTGAAAGAAACATCTCAACATCTGGGTTTATGTATCTACTATACTCATCAGCAATCAGAAAATGAGGTGTCCTTGTCCGTTCTTCACCTTTACGTCTGAATGTACCGGACTGCAAATGCATGATGATAAATTGACCAAATGCGTCACCAGCTTTCTTTAACTTACCTAGTGATGTGTTGACGATCAATACGCCACCTTGTTCAAAATGTTTATCGATATTGATGTCACTTTTTCCGGTTATAATGTATCTTAACTTATAGTTTCCAGTTATATTCTCTAATTGTGCCCGTAGCCCAATTACAAATTGCTGATATTTGTCTGCCATGGAACCAAGTAATTCATATTCAAAGAAATCTACCAGATCTGTTTGTCCTTGCTCCTGCTTCAACTGTTTCACTTTCTCTTCCAACAATTTTTGATCGCGCATGGCTTCTAATATATCTAGTAGGTCCATATCGTCGCCTTGAAGCTCTTTCAATAGTTTGGTAATATTACGGGCTGATAGCTCCTGAACGGTCTGGAAAAATGCCTCTTGTTTCCCGAAAAGACTTTGTAATACGGCTACGGTTGCTTCTGCCACATCGTCTGTGTCACCCTCCATAACATTGAAACGGTGTGTTTTTTCACTTTCCGGATCGATATAGATATAGGGAACTTCCATTTCATCGCAATATTCCTTTACATCTCGTGCAAGATCACCTTTGGGTTCTATCACAGATAACCCCAGCTTTTTCCCACGCTTTTTCTGTATTAGCAATTGATAAATCATCGGCTTCAAGACAGTAGCTGTTTTTCCACAACGGGTCGGTCCTATTGCTAGCATATGTGTAAAGGGATCATCCCCTCCCCAAATGACATCATCTGCAGCCATTCACACCCCTCCTTCCACTTTTAATTTTTTTGAAATTACCAATACATAAAATAAGAAATTGATATATTATTTTAATTTTATTGTAAAAATTATACTTTTCAGTAAATTATAATTACTTTTATCTACCTTTATTATACAAAACGTCTGTTTCATTTACTTTTCATTTACTTTTCATGTTTGTAAAAAAATAATTTTATTATTCCAGTTATTTCCTTAATAAATCAATTCCTAAATTCATATGAAAAAGAACAAAAAGAACAAACATTAAGTCAGTAATTAATTCTTGAACAAGGTTAACCTCTTGCACTTAAGAAAATAAGGTCTCACACTGTGTGCCCTTTTAATATTGCTACTCCCATTTTTCGGTTTCGATACTTATACGTTTTGGTTCTGTTTTGAATTGGGAACATCGGTATTTAGATAACACAAAAAGACCTACTGTATTCAAGTAGGATTTTTTTATTAATTGTTATGTATTAGTGTTTTTACATGTTTTATTGATTCCTAAAAATAAACATGCCTAAAAGCATAGGAACAATCATCAGAAGTCCTACTGTTAAAGTGGGAACTGGTAGCCTAGAGGAATAAATAGCCCCCATTTCTCCTAAATAGCCCGCAATCACAAAAGGAATAGCAGTTTTGGTTTTATCTGCACCTTTCTTCGCAAAATACCAGGCATCCCATATGGCATAGACATAGAATCCTGGATAAAACATCATACCATCATAAACAACGACCTCTAACGCCTTTTGATGAAAACCGTTGAAATCAAGCTGAATTGCTCTGTTTATATTTCCAATTATATTATCCAAGTGTTCAATTACAACAAAGATAATGCCCTTTAAAAATTGCCCATTATAGATTTGTCCAAACCCTGGCATAAGCATGGAGAATAATGCTGAAATGTTTCTCATATCAATATCCTTTTTACAAAAGTCATTCCTAATATTTCCCATTTTATACAGTTTGTTGCGTAACAATTATTATCAAATACATATTATTCCTTTGTGTTGTATAACAGGAATTCCTATTTATTTGTTAGCATAAATGAATAGCCAACATGCTTTTCCATCAAACTAAATCAATAGCCAAAAAAGATAAGTTCAAGGATGGAACTAACTAATGACAATGTTAGGGTGGTTATATGTAATTCGGTACCCATTAATAATTGCACTAGCCATATACGCTGAAAGATCAACTAAATAAAAGAGCAACATGACGATTCTCTGTGCAATTCAAGGTGTTTTCTTTAACAACGGAAGTGTTAACTAGGACAATAATAACATAGTTAATAGTAATCCCTTTTAATACTTTGGTTCTTTCTTCCAACAACCTCTTTTTTATTATCCATCGAGAATAATGTTCCTAAAAAGGGGAATAATATAAAATGGAATCAATTCCAAATTAATTCCTATCCAATAAAAAAGGCTAATTTTATATTAGCCTTTTTTATTTCACGTTTTTAGCTATAATGTGTACTTCCTCTGTTTTCACTAACTTAACATCACGATATGCAGACTTTACATTTTCCTTTTCAATTTCAATTCTACCGTTTTTATAATCATTTATAATTTTGATTATTGTAAACGACGGTTTTCCCTTTCATCCAGATATCACCTCATAAAATTTTTTACGGTCATATTGAATTATAATTTTGCCCCATAGGCCTTATTCGTTAAGTTATGTAATTTTATATTGCATACTATTCATTTTTATTTTTAAGTAAAAATACAAATTTACCTTCGTCCCTGGATTCCATAGAATCCACTTCAACAGTTTTGCCTTTTAAGTCAGCTATAAGAATATCATCTTCTAAAATTATACCTTCTTTCATTCCCGTTTCGATTACATATAAAAGTTCTTTTACGGTTATCATTTTGTTAGTCTCCTTGATATTTCATTTATCTATCAAATGTACATATTTTAGTTTAAATTTTGTTTAAAAGCAAAACCTTGTGAAAAAATAGCCCTTTTTTTAGAATAAAGGATAAATACAAGCTCGTCTTTACATTTTGCAATGAGTATGTCTTGCTGTATTACTACGCCATCTTGAAAAACCACATGTATTTCTACTAACCTTTCGGACTCTCATATATCTTCCCTAAAATAAGGTAAATATCATCCGATTCGTTTAACCTTCTCTTTTCTCTTTCAGATACTCGCCATTTAGTATTATGCTGCTGATTTCCTTTGACTTTTTTATATGAGGCTTCCGCTCGGATATAAATAACGATACTGTATAGTGCTAACACGCTGAACATAATAAGACTCAATTTCGTAATCTCTTGTTTATCAAAGATAAGATTCCACTTCCAGCTGTCATGAATAGTAACAGAAACTATTAATACAAGATAGATAGCTACTGTCGATAATAACATCATTTCCTTAAGCTTTTTATACTGCTTTTGACCAATATGGACTGCGAACAAACCGGCCGTCATCATCATTAAGATAAACAAAGTGAACTTGGTTGGGATAAACCAGTTTTGATACACACTTACAAGAAACATTAGTGAGGCCAAGGTCAAGGGAATCATTAAAATATATTGAATCCGTAAATTCCATTTCATTGCTGCACCACTTCCTTTCAATTGATACTTTTTTGAAACTCATTTGTGATACAACTCAACTAAATGCGATTATAGATATTGAACGGACAACTTTCACGGCCCCATTTACCATGCGCGTGCGGTGTTTTTTTCGTTTTGTAGCAAGTCGAAGCTTATAATCCAGTCCGACCATCAACTATTTATTGCCCATAAGCCACATATTCAGCCCATCCTATGCTCGATATATCATTGAAGCGTCTCAGGAAATAATAGCTTGGCAATATCCGAAAGATTCATGTCTAACTTCTCAATCAAGAATGGGTTGTCCTCAATTCTCTGATACTCTTTTAAGAAACTATAGTTGGTTACTAGGAGTTTACGTTTCTCCCATTGGTAGCTTTGGTTGCTGTAATTCTGAATATGGCGAATTTGGGTAATGTCTGAATCTAATAGGTCAACAAAATACATTTCTTCGTCTTTATATTTCACTACTATCGGAAATGACTGACGGAATTCATTTTCTGGGATGGTTTCATTAATTACTTCAAAACCTAGATGATTGGCAAGAGCATATATCCATTCGCTTTTTAATGGATATTTCTGTAGCAACCTTCTTCCTGTACGAGAAGAAACGACTTTCAAATCATAACCCGTATAAATAGGCTTCTGTTCAATTAATCGATTGGCTACTCTTTTATTTCGTGGATTGAAGCTATATTCCATAAACTGCTCATATGACCTCTGTCCTTTAGTGAAGATAATGAAGTTCTTAATTCGTGGGTAATTGTCTTTAATCTCCGCTTGAATCTTACCTATCGTCTGTATTGTGGAAGCTGAATCCAACACATAATAGCCAAAACGCTTTCCTTCTGGGTTGATTAGTAAGCCTGCAATTGTCATCTTCCTATCCAAGTTGAATTCTCTTTTCACCTTTCTTGAATCCCATACTTCCCATCCTGCAAGGGTAAGATCCACCATTACATCATTGGCCATCGTCAAGTAGTGCATTTGATTGGGTCTTATATACAACTGAGTGGACTGAACCTCAACACTCATTCCGTGCCTTGCCAGGCACTCCAATCCCGTTTCGGTCAATCTATGTACCGTATGTCCTTTTCTCCCCTTTCCTCTACTTCCTTTAAACACAGAACTCGTTATAATCTTCCTGTTCCGTAACCGATAAAGAGCCCTATCTACATAATACTTGCTATCTGAAAAATACTTTCTCTTAATCTGCTCTGTCGTTAATGAACGATAATTATATAAATCTTTCAGCACCTTTAGTTCCTTCTCAGATACAATCAAACCATCAAAAGTTACCTCTTCCATCATGCTCCATCACCCCTTATATCATAACTGTTTTATAAAAATCATTTTGTCTGTTATATAGAGTGTAATTAGACTGTTCGATGTGAGCTATTCTGCGTACCCTCGTATAGTTCTCACTTTATTTCGATTGTTAACCTTGATAAATCAGAAATATTTATATACCTACCAACATCAACAACGCCTTGATAATAAAGGATTTTTACGTATTACCTTCAGATTCTTATGAAAACTCATGTCAAAATTAGTGTCAAATTCAATGTCAAAATGGTGTTTTGATTTCTAAATCTATTTTGACATGAAAATTCAGGAACCTTTCACCAAAATGAGGTGAGTTTTTTCTCATTGTTATTGTCTTTTTCCTCAAACTGTATCAAATCTGTATTTTGTGGGTACACGATCTCATCAAAGGTCAATTCGCTCTGAAATCTTTCACTCATGTACTCTTGCATAAAGGCAGATGCCGAATGGTGGGGAACTAGGAATACTTCAATTTTTTCCTGTTCTGAATGATCCCCAAGAAGAAAAAGAGATATATTTTGCCAAGTATCATCAAAAAAAATTCCTGTTTTTCGCAAAGAATCAATTACAGGTTTATAAATATAGTTATCTAAATCTCTTCCTGTCTGATCTGGGAAGTAATGAACAATGAACATAGCTGCTTTCCGAAACCTTACATAAGGTTGATCAAAGTTATGTTGTTCAAAGGTTTTCTGATTAAAAAAGCTATTTATTCGTGTTCCATCAGCGAGAATCATGTTTTTTGCCCTTAAATCTTTATAAAAATTTCCTTTGTAAGAGAAATGATAATATGGAATATTCTTATTTTGTAGCTTAAAATCTTTTAAACTCATTATTTAATCTCCCCGGTTGTATATCTTCTTTCTTTATAGTGATCTGTACACAATCACCTGTGTGTAATCGCCCAAAAAACCTACCTGACCAATACCTTGAACCAGGTGTTAATATCCAAAAATCTATAAACAAATAGCCCTGAAAGTACTATATCACCTTCAAGGCAAATTTTTTATCCTCCTAACCATGGAGTTAAATATGGTGTAGGATCAATTCTGTTTCCATTCAACCAAACTTCAAAGTGTAAATGTGTTCCTTTCCCTGTGGAGGACCTTACGTTTCCCGTATGCCCCATTGTACCAACTACTTGACCTGCTGATATTTGTTGCCCTTCACGGACGCCTAGAGAGCTAAGATGCGCATAAACAGTTTTCAGTCCATTACTATGCTCCACCTGCACAACATTTCCCCAGCCACCATTCCAGCCTGTTCTAGAATAAACCACTGTTCCGTTTTTAAATGCAACAATAGGTTTCCCTAGATCAGCATCACCTGCTTGGTTAATATCAATACCTTCATGAATTGTTCCCCAGCGTGAACCATAAGGTGATGTAATATTTTTGGTATGAGGTACCGGCCACACAGTATCTCCTATCATACTTATTGGCACTTGATTATTCTCCTTTGCAATATAACCTGATGAATAAAGATTAAAATGCATAAAAACTTCATCAACATACCAGTCGGCATGGTTATATGCATATACAGCATTTTTTAAGGGATCCGAGTATTTCCCATCCGTTGACATATTAGCAGTAAGATATTTAGCAGCTGAAAAAATAGCATCTTCAATATCACTGGGGTCAGCTTTACCATCCCCGTTAGCATCTACGCCATAGCCTCCATATTTTGTTATTAATTCAGGATTTATTAAATCTCCATTGGACATATTTCCCTTTCCCAATCCTCCACAGGAAGGGTGTCCCCATCCCATCCAGGTACATGGCATAAATTGAACATGCCCCGTTGCCCCAACTGGTGATTCCATAACGCCAAGAGTTGAGAATCTGGTTTCTACTCTATGAATTGCTGCTAAAATAATCCACTGGTCTAGATTATATTGTTCTGCTGCTCTTTGATAAATTGGAATTAATTCTGAAGGAATTTCATTTTCCCCAATCGGTCCTAAAATCATCCCATCAAATTCAGGCTTATCATCATCAGTAAAGCTTGATAGTAAAGAAGTTCCCATCGCGAAAACTAGAATGACCAAGGTTATAATAATTGCTAACAAAGGAATAGATAAAATTAGAATCCATTTAGAAATTTTCATAGATTCATTACCCTAGTTAGTTAAGGTGATAATTGCATTTTTCACTTTAAACTTATCTTCATTTTCCTTTGTTATTATTAAACGATATTCTAAAACCTCATCCTTTGTTTTTTCACCTGCGTGATTATATACCGTTCCATTTATCCTTGACATCCACATAATCTCTTTACTGGATACATCGTATGGTTCATACAACTCAATACTTTTTACTTCCTTTCTAAATGTGGTTAAGGTTGATCTGGGAACCTCTTTAGATACTTGCTCATATAAATCTGTTGTCATATATTCTTTAACGTTTTCAATATGCGATAGTGGATCACCGCCGTCAAATGGATAATAGTTTTCAGAGAATTGCCTTGCTACTTCATTAGATGCCTTAATATCTTCTTCAGAAAAAAAATCTTTTAATTCTGCTATTTCTACTATTTCTCCTTTGGAGCCATCTTCTATCACATCAGCCAACTTTTCATTTGGTTCAATTTTTTGTAAGTCACCTGAATCTGTTGATTTAGTCTCTTTAGTTGTATTATCTTGGGGAGAAGGACTGGTAAAGAAGAAACCTTTGTCTTCTTGTAGTTGGGCTTCTTCTTTTTCTCTTTTCTCTGAATCCGTATTTTTCCCTTCTACAAAAGAAAAGATTAATAGCACAAAAGCTAATCCTATCATGCTATTAATCATATTGTTTTTTGTTTTGGGATCCATCATATATCACCCACTTTGTATAAGGAGTTTATTCACTTAGATTTTTTGTATCTAAATTTGTTTCTTCAAGACTAATAGATTGATCATCATTGTCCACAATATATTCTTTATTGGTTTGTTCAAAGTTGCTATCAAGTACAGGTCGTTGATTTTGTAGTGAAGAACTACCCATAGGCGTACTTTCAAATTTAGAGCTCTGCAACGGTGTTGATTGATCAGTCGGGATATCAACCATCTTGCTGTCTTGAATTGACGGTGAGGTTAAATTATTTGCTTTAATAGATTCTCCACTTAGTCCTAATTCAGTTCCTGCTTGCTCTAATTGTTGAGTTTCTTGATCCTTTGTTACTCCGATAATATTACTCTTTTTTATTTCCCCCGGGGTGGAATGGATCATTTCATTTGGTAAATGTTGTTGGGTTAAGTGAGCATTAGCTGCTTCATTATTTATTGGTGCTGAATCGCTTAAATTCACTTCGGATATGTTATTACCTGCTTCCGTTTGAACCTGTCGATTCATTCGGTCCATCATCATCATATTAATGGATGCCCCTCTTGTCATTTCTGACAAGTCAGACTCTCCTGTGATAGCATTGCCTAAAGAACCACCTATATTTGCTCCTAACAAAGCACCTTGGGGCCCAGCTGCTACTGCGCCAACTATAGCACCACCTGTGGTTAATGTATTACTCATACCTTTTTTCGCTGGATCGATAAATGTGGAATTCATCTGTTCCCTCATTATGCTGAGTTCTTTTGAACCCAATGAGAATACATTAAATATGCGTTTCCTCAAGAGGAATAATGTAAAAAGGATTAGACTTTGAAGAAGTGTTGTAATGATATACCCTTGTGTTCCTCCACCAAGTGTATCAATGTTGTATAGAACATCCGTAATACCGAAAATGACCAAAGCGATAACTGATAAGCCCATCTTTAATAAAAGCGGTATAGACATTTCAAAAAAATATCGTTTTAACACGCCAAATTGGTTTGGCATAGCGCTCCACAAAAATACAAATGGGGCAATTAGTGCAATCACTAGAAACCAGAATTGGAAAATGACGAGGAATAACGCTAATAAAAAGATAGGAATAGAACTAACCGCATTCGTAATTGTCATCACGCCTACAAATACAAGACGATTCATGACACCAGCATATGTAAGTGTCTCATTTCCGTTTTCCATTACTTCTTTGATAACAATATTTGTCCTTTCCTCACTTTTTTTTGTTGTTAACAATTCTTCTACCCGATTTGAACCAATATTTTCTTCAATGGTTGTTCCATATTGCAGCATAAGATATGGCTTATGAACAAACATAGTAAAGATATTATCGTTCATTTTTTCACGAACTGTTGTATTTTCGATAATCCCACTCGTATCATTAACATCTATATCGATACTTCCTGATAATAAAGCAGCTGATAGATCCGTCGATACACTATGAGCTCCTTTCAAAACATCTGCATAGTTACTGAAAAATAACAAAGCTAATGTTAGTGCAAATACCGACTGCAAAATACTGCTAAAGGCTGAAATAGACGCTTTTTTAACAATAAATTGATACAATGTAAAAAGAGCAGTCAATAATGAAACAAGTCCTAAAAAGCCGCCAAATAGACCCGAGTTTCCAAACTTCGTACCCGATATACCCGTAAAATTCTTAATTGTTTCTTCGATGTTGTCTATTAAAGCACTTATAATATTTGTGTTATAAGCGAAATTCAGAATAGCTAACATAACATTTGTCATAAACACATTAAGTTTGAAACTCATATCTACAACAAAAAATATTGAATAATGAAGTGTTTCGGATATTTTATCGTCTACAACTTGCAATGAAACAAAATCCCATGCATTACTGAAAAAACCCTTTTCTTCAAGTTCAGCTGGATTAGCAATATCAAGTGTATATTGGACTTTATCACCTTTATATGCTCCATAACTTGAACCATACATTGGATCTTCTGGGCCAAGTTCAATTTCTTGTTTTTCATTATTTTCAATAGTAGATTCAGATTCATCTATTCTTTCTGAGCCTTCAGCAAATGATTGAATAGAGGGAGAACTGATCAAGAATATTATGATTAGAGAAAATAAAATAATTATTTTATATTTTTTCCTCATAGTTATTTAATCCTCTCTCCTATTGAGACTCCACATATTTATGAACCGTATAGGATTGTTTGGGATACTTCTCAATTAATTTTGATAGATGACCATAATCGATGGAGCCGAGACTCTTTTTATTTTCATCTAACACTTGGTTCTTCAATGGATCATTTCTAAAGTGCTCTCCCTTTATTACAAAAATTGCATCCTCAGCTTTATATTCCCCATCTTTTTTTACAACACTTATCATATATAAACTATCTTTTTTAATTTCAGGATTATAGTAGGTTACTTGATATAACATTTGATTATACTTTTCTTCAAAACCATTAAATGCCACAAGTTCATATTTTTCTCCTGTTTCCTTTTTATCAATCAACATTTCATTCAGAAGATGTTCCTCAGCTGCTCGATCATATTCTTCATAACTTTTTTCAACCTGTGATACTTCCTTTTCAGAACATCCCACGAGAAATACAATAACTCCCATACACAGTAATACATTCCTTAATAATTGTTGCATGTAATCATTTGCCCCTTTCTGTGATTTATACAATGACTTCTTCTATCTCCTCCTCCTGTGGTGTTCCTTCTGTATTCGCAATTTCATCTGGTAATTGATTAACATAACCTCTCCGTTTTCTTTCTCTCTCCCGTTCTTCTTCAGTAGAAGTAGAGGAGTCAAACGCTTTTGCTAAGTCCGCAAAAACCGGATCAATTTGGATAATAGCCGAACGGCCATAAATATCTTGGAATAAACAATTTCCTTTGCTCATGTTACGGATTTTATTAATATTGGTATTGGTTTGTGGCAGATTCAGGAATTCGAGCATTTCCATAGCTTCTTGCTTAGTACGTAAACCAAAGCTAAATTTCATCCCTATATTTGCTACATCTTTATTATGATCTGTGGCATTTTGGGATCCTTTTAACAGAGTAGTGTTATAATATCGACCCATTCGTACAATAAAATTCATTAACTCTCGTCCAACAGGCGTATTATCAATAGCACTTGCCTCATCTTGCAAAATGACTTTGTGGCGACTTCTATCCTGCGTGAACATATATTGCTTTGTAAAGGCAGTAATTGAAATAAGAATTGCTTCCGATATTTTTTCAGATGGTCTTAACTTTTCTGATGAACCATCCGGTAAATTCAAATTTTGAACCATAAGAATTTGTATTGGTTTATCAATCTTCATAGTATTGTAGTCTTGACCAACTTCTCCAAATAGTAATAGAGATAGTGATTGTCGCTTCAAAGACACTAGTGTATTTTTGATTGTTTCTAGTGCAGTAAAGCGTTTTTCGGACATCTTTTCGTCTGGATTTTCATATTGATCTTCTAGATATGAGATAACGGCTCCGATACATGGATCTGGCATATTCTTCACCTGTTCAACAGCATCACTCAAAATGGTGTAGCCAATATCTTGAATATCCACACCTACAAGATAAGAAAGAATATCCAACGCATGAGATTTTCCTTCTTCCACATCAACACTTGTTCGGAAAGGATCAAGACAGCCTGCGTCTTTCCTATCTGCTCCCAATGTCCATTTTGAAATGAATTCAGAAGGAATCATAGGAAGGCTATTCCAACCTTTTCTATCTCCTTTTGGATCAATGATTAAAGCTTGCGAACCCGTTAACACTGATAAATACGTGTAAAGGTTCATAAAGAAGGATTTCCCTTTTCCAGTTGCCCCAGCCACAAGGGCTGAAATGGAGTCTTCAATATTATTTAGACCTTCAAATGATTTAGCAGCAAGATCTGGTTGGATAAATACAGGACGTTGCAGACGTTCAGTATAGCCAATAAAGAAGCCCCGATTATCGCCAATATTGGTGGTTGCGCCAAACATCATTCCCGACAATACGCCACTTTCCACTTCAATTTTGTAATCGTTATTAATTTGACGGCTGCCAGGCAGTTTTTCCATCATGAGATTTAATTGTTCCCCGTATGGTGCAACTATCTTAATCCCATATGTACTTAGCTCATCTTTTAGCCTTCTGGAGCGAATCTCTAATTCTTTTTCGCTTTCTGCAGATACTTTAAATACAAATGAGCATGAATATGCCGGAATTCCAGTTTTGCTAAATAAACTTTCTGCTTGTATGGTCCCTTTTTCCGATTGGTTCAAGCTTAAATCAGTTGAGCTGCCAGCCTTATTAGCCTCTTCTCGTTGGTCTTGATATTCTAAACGTTTATCGGACAGCTTCTTCAATATCAATTTATTTGACTGATAATAAGCTCTGATAGATACCGATACCGGAAATGGCACTTTTGACTGCAAATGATACAACCATTCAAATCCAGGAAAATAGTTCTCGGTATTCAATTGCTTGGCAACAAAATAACGAGTGTACAGCTTCTTTTCTTTATCCTCAATAATCTTGCTAATCAAAAGTGAGGTTGGCGATATTTCCTCAATATTAGCGTCCTGCAGCTCCACAAATCCCATCTCATGTGGTCGAACTGCTTCATGTTCCATACCCTCTTTATTCAATCCTTTTACTTTTTCGCCGAAAGTATAATTATGTCTGACTTCTACATCATTATTTGAGGGAGAAACAGATGTTTCCTTCTCAATTAAATAAATACATTCAGCCTGTGTTGCTGATTGAACTAGGCAGTTATAAGCTGAAGCTAGAGATTCTCTCACAATTTCAGCTTGTTGTTTCCAAGCAAGAATTTCATCAGTTAAAATGTCTGTTGCGTGCAACCCCACCGCTTTATTAACTGGAGAATTTAATCCCTTCAGAAATTCATTTATGATTTTGAAAGCAGAGGTTCCATAATTACTGTCTTCGTATCTATTGTTTTGTGGATTTAACTGAATTCCGATATATTGAATGTTTTCACTCGTTTCCGTAATGTTCTTTTGTTTAGAAATAGTTTCTTTCAAAACATTCAGATATCTAATCCCGTTTTGTCGTAATAAATAATCTTTTTCTTTAATTTCAGCAATCGTATTGTCAATTATCTCTTCAACATTGGTGGGAAAAGGTTCTAAAATAAAATGCAAATCGCTACTATTATTTTCTAAGAAAGATCGTTGCTTAATGAATGGAATGAACTTATCATCATGATCTAGAAAGTCATAGTTAAATCCAGAAATCCTATAATATGCCGTAACCGTTCCATCTTTTCCAAATACTAAATTTTGATCAATATGTTTAATTGGGAAATCAAGTACTGCTCTCATCGGCATGTTCCTTTCTCTTCCAATCCCTCCCGAGATTATAAGAAATCGAGATTTGAGGATTCATTTTTACCTTTCTTCCTTTGAACTTTTTCTGTTTTTCTACTTTTACTGTGGCATAACCAGAGAACACATAGTTAGTTGGCTTTTGAATTTCTCTTCCCCGACAATAAGTTACTTTTTTCATTTTCCTATATTGATAGAATAAAAAGGATCTTAAGAATGCCAATGGCATACGCCCTTCTGCTGGAATATCTGATAGCAGATAAGCCAAAAAGGCCGGTATAATTAAAAGAAACGATTCTGGTAACAAGTGAAGGGGTAATCCCAATACAGGGGTAAAGTACAGCACCACTTCTAAAACTAAGATGAATAAAAAGTAAAGTAATGTCTTTAATTTTAGGGGCCTTCCCAATTTCAATCCGAATAACTGATAAATTTTTCTATCAAACTTTAAAAAGTCATTTAAAACAAGCAACAATACTCGTTGATTTTTTTCCATGAGTATCCCTTTCTGGTCGTTAAGTTAATTAAGCACCCAGCTTTAGTTTTTCTCCAAACCATTCAGACAAATTCACAATAACATTGGGATTTACGATAAAGATCCCTACAAACGCTATCCCAATAACAGCACCTAACATGGCAATCCAGGCTCGTTTTGCAGCTGTTACTAAAACAACAACAATTAACACTATCATGAGCACATATCCTGCTTGTTCTTTAACCCAATTGAATACTTCTTCCAAACCCATTTGACTCACCCCATTGTCTTTTTCTTATTTACGCTTTTTTCTTCATCCACTTTTAAATCAGCAGCAGTCTCTATTTTACTGCTTGCCCTTTATGTTCATCCATTCCACTTACCACATATTTACCATTTTTCTGTACAGCTGTAAGTTGGTAATTTGTATCAAAAGCAATACTTGAATCGGGATCTATAAAAGTAACCTCCGTATAAATCACAAATTCTTTATTTTCACTGGCTTTAAATATTTCTGCACTCTCAACTTTCTCAAATATCATGGTTTTATTTAAGCCTTGAATGACATCATCTTCAGCTAAAAGATAGTTTAATTGATCCTGGGGATCTTCCGCATAACTACGGAAAAAGGTTGTCAAAAATCCTCTAACTTCTGTAATATCTTTTTCTTCAGCGCGTTTTAGTTTTGGATAAGTTACCTTATCTAGTGTTGTTCCTTCTTGTACATAAGTGAATTTTGGCAATTCATAAATACCAAACGAATGTCCATCATAAGCAACCGGAACTACGAAATATTTAACTCCTGCTTTTTCGTTCTTTACCGTTACACCATCTTCCTCAAATTGATAAAGCTTAAAGTTTACTTTCAATGTAATAGTAGAAATATTATTTCCTTTATCTTCCGTACCTTTTACTACTGCATCAACAAATTGGGAATTCCACGATAATTTGTCAATTCCAAGGCCTGCATGTTCATTTAAATTATTCCCCAAGTATTTAACCAATGCTTCTTGACGTTGTTTGATACCCTCTGTAGAATTCACCCATGTAAAATAATCTTGGGAGAAATCCTTTGCAAATTGTACAGCTTCTTGCGACATGGCCTTATTGGTTTTAATTTCGATTTTCTGATCAGCATTTACTTCATCAGAATTACCAAACACATTTACAAAAACAACGAGCAGCATAAACCCAAATAATGTCCAAAACGTGATTACTCCTACCATCCTTGCAACAAACCCTTTAGGTCTAATAGATCTGTTTTTTACCTTTTTCTTTTTGGTTTGTTGCTCGATTTTCTGATGGCCATCGTGTTGTTCCGTAGAAAAAAGTTTCTTCTTACTAAACATCCTATCGCTTCCCCCTTTCTTCTCTTATCCAATACGACTAGTACCAATCATCATAGCAACAGCAACGATAATCGCAATTGTAGCAATGGTTCCATATTTAACTTTTGATGATTCATAAAGTTCTGCTATGATTGCCTTAAATTCATTCCACAATGGCATTAATTGAGGAAATTGTTCCAACAAAACACTACCGAGTATTACAATAAGAAAAGTCATTAATACAACATATATCAATGTCTTAAACACTTTTTTAACTCCTTTCATCACGCATTGATAGATAAGCTTCCAGTTTTTCCTCCGTTAATAATTGTAAATGGCTTTTTATAATCTTTAGGAGATGGCTCTTTTGCGATTTCTGCTTTACATACCACTTCTAAAACCATTCCACGGTCTTCATTCCTGGACATTCGCCATTCCAATCGTATAATTTTTCGAATAAAAATTTTCTGAGGCTTGTTATCTTCGGCCCTGATGAAATAACCTACCTCTCCAATGTATGGAAATATATTTTTTCCTACAGGGACTTCATATTTAGCTATGATCAATCCATCATCTTGGATGTCCTCCCAATGAATTTGTTCCAAATGGATTATTTTTTCTCCCTCAATTTCTTTAGTCTCTTTTTCCACTTCACTTTTAAAAAATCTTTCGTTGTACTTTTGAAATTTTTCAAGCAAGGTCTGTTTTACTTTACGACTGAGACCCATTCTTTTGGACATATCTCTTCACACTCCATCTATCCAAATATGAATAATATGTGATTCTATTAATCGTATTCCAGATTACTCTCTTTCAAATCATCCTTTTCTTCCTCTTGCATTTAAGAATCTTCCTCAGCTTTCCCTAATATCTGCATGCTTTTAAGTAGCTCCAAGATTTCTTCCAATTTTTCATTAGTCTTTTTAATACTTTGCGTTTCATTTTGACGAGTATGGATGCCATCAATAATTAAATCTTTGATAATATGTGATTGATCAGCTACTGGATATTTTTTAAGATATTCTTTTATAAGAGTATCTTGTTTATTAAGTCGAATAGAGTAAACATCTTTTATATACATAATCACCAACCTTTATCAGAAATCTTCTCTACTTTGTTTTCACTTTCATTAAATTTAAAAGGATAGATCTAATCTCTTCGAATTGTTGATATTATGCATATGAATCTTTTTCTCTTAAAACAATTTACAAATAAATGTACAAAAAAATAGAAAGCCAAAAATGACACCCTTATTTCCTCTCTAATCTCTCACTTTAAAAGTTTGAAAATAGATATAGAAATGGTCATTCTGACTTTCTATTGGATTTCTATAAATAAACAAGCCAAATAATGATAATAAACATATTAGACCTGAATTACATTAAATAAACGCACTGATATTATAAAGGTCAAATCTGTTTAGGCCTCTTTATTACTATACGATCTCTAATTTCTAATTAATATATTCTTCACTCTCTTGTCCTAAGTTTTATCTTAAAAAAAGGTTTTAATCAAATTCACAAAAAAGTTTATCTCTTAGCATTAATATTATATATAAACCCAAGAGCATGGTAGATCTTAAAGCTACCATATATGCACTACTATTTTTCATTAAAATGTATACAATATTATTTTATATAATACTATACGACATTCTATTGAAAATATCAATAATTTTTGAAATTTTATAAAACATCGGTATAAAGCCTTTTTTAGACGATTTATATATATAAAAATACAAAAGGTAAGGTCATAAAATGAGTTAAAAAATTGTTATTGGTTGTAAACATTGTGAAGAAAACCTTACCAAAAAAATATGGCGGCAATACAACACAACAAAGAACTTCTACACCAGTTCCCCATTTACACTGCTTACAAGACGAAAATGCACAGATTTTCCGAGCAACAAAAATGGAGAATTAAAAGAAAAACATAAATGATAACGCTTTTCCTGGGAACAGTACCGCTCTCAATGACTTTGCTCTTCCTATATTTCCATGTAAAAATATTCCTATAAGCTATAGAAAGTAGGCTATTCAAATGAAAGCATTCCGTAACTTTTTTACAAAACTAATGGAGGATCGAAAATCTTTAATCAATTTTGGGATTCTTGTTTCTAAAAAGAAATGAAAACCTACGTACCATTGCGTAGTGTTGACTTCTGCTCACTTCAAGGCATCAACCCTCTCAACTTTACAAGGGATTTCGGAGCTCATTCCCTTCAACCATTAGCTAACTGTCTACACTTAAAGATAGCAGTTACTTGCTCCCCTCCAAGACTCGCTACGAGTGAATGACTAATTCTTTCTCGAGGTAATCCCACCCGTTATATGTTACGACCTTGCTCAGCCCTATAAACCGTCCCCCCTTCTAAAAAAACCAGCTTCTGTGTACATAATTTAGACAGCTTTGGTAAACATAGGTAATAATGCCTAACTTACAAAAACATGTATGAAATGAGGTGGAGTGAATGAATTATCGCCGTTTATGGATTACGTTAAGTTTAGTTATCATTATTTCGTTTGCTATTTTAGGATATTACGGCGGTCGTATTTATCAAGTTATGCCTCCTATTCCTGAACTGGTCGTTACAGAGGATGGAACTATCCTCTTTACAGGTCAGGATATAAAGGACGGTCAAAATGTCTGGCAGTCTATTGGAGGTCAAGAGGTTGGAAGTATATGGGGCCATGGAGCATACGTGGCACCTGACTGGAATGCAGATTGGCTCCATCGGGAATCATTGTATATTTTGAATAAATGGGGTAATGCAGAGTTTGGAAATGACTTTGAAGACCTTAACGTAGAACAGCAGGCACAACTCAAAGCACGTTTAAAACAAGAAATTCGAACAAATACATTTGATAAAAAAACAAAAACCCTTGTCATTTCAAATGACCGTGCTGAGGCCTTTCAACATTTGAATAATTATTATACCGGGTTATTTATGGATAACCCAAAATTTTCAGAGCTTCGAGATCATTATGCCATCCCGAAAAATACGGTTAAGGATTCTGAACGGATGAGCGCTATGAATACCTTTTTCTTTTGGAGTACATGGGCAACAGCAACAAACCGTCCAGGTAGCGATATAACCTATACCAATAACTGGCCGAATGAAGACTTAATTGACAATAAACCAACCGGAGAAATGGTGGTTTGGTCCGTTGTCAGCTTTGTGATGCTTCTGTCAGGTGTCGGTGCTTTAGCTTGGTATTTTGCTGCTCAGCGGCATAAAGAGCCGCATATTGAGGAAGTGTATCCGGAAAAAGATCCATTACTGGCTCTTTCACCTACGCCTTCTATGAAAGCTACGCTAAAATATTTCTGGGTTGTCGCCGCTTTATTTGTCGTCCAAATAGCACTTGGCGTCCTTTCTGCCCATTATGCAGTGGAAGGCTCTGGTTTATATGGTATTCCGATTCAAGAATGGATTCCTTATTCAGTGGTTCGAACATGGCACACACAATTAGGTATTTTATGGATTGCAACCGCTTGGCTGGCAACCGGTTTGTTTATGGCTCCTGCGGTTTCTGGACACGAACCAAAGTATCAACGTGCTTTAGTGAACTTCCTATTTGTTTGTCTTTTAATTATTGTAGTTGGCTCCATGGCAGGACAATGGATGGGTGTGTTTCAAAAATTCGATTATGCAACAAACTTTTGGTTCGGACATCAAGGCTATGAATATGTTGATTTAGGTCGTTTCTGGCAGATTTTCTTAACAGTCGGTTTGTTCCTTTGGTTATACTTAATGGGACGAGCTCTATTACCTGCTTTTAAAAAGTCTAAAAAGGATCGTCACCTCTTAATTATGTTTATCATTGCAACAACAGCCATACCATTATTCTATATTCCTGGTTTATTGTGGGGGCAACAAACTCATTTATCAATGGCTGAATATTGGCGCTGGTGGGTTGTGCACCTATGGGTAGAAGGATTTTTTGAAGTATTTGCTACAGTTGTTATGGCCTTTCTTTTTACCAGAATGGGACTTTTACGTACATCTACCGCAACGGCTTCCGTATTATTTTCAACTATCATTTTCTTATTTGGAGGTATTATTGGAACGTTCCATCACTTATACTTCAGCGGGACACCAATGGGAGTTATGGCATTTGGAGCTGTGTTTAGCGCGTTAGAAGTTGTGCCGCTTGTCTTAATTGGATTTGAAGCGTATGAAAATCTTACTCATAGCCGGGTTAAGCCCTGGGTCAAATCCTATAAGTGGCCTATATATTGTTTCGTAGCAGTTGCATTTTGGAATTTAGTGGGAGCCGGGCTCTTCGGGTTTTTTATCAACCCTCCCATTGCACTTTACTATATGCAAGGACTCAATACTACACCTGTACATGGACATACTGCCCTTTTTGGTGTTTATGGAGTACTCGGAATCGGACTTATGCTGTTCTGTTTAAAAGGTTTGACCGGCCAAAAAGTTTGGAAAACCAAAATACTCAGCTTTGCTTTTTGGTGTATTAATATCGGACTTGCTTTAATGATATTATTAAGTCTCCTTCCAGTTGGACTCCTACAAACATGGGCAAGCGTTGAGCATGGTATGTGGTATGCTCGGTCTGCTGAATTTCTGCAGCAGGATACAGTTCAAACCTTTATATGGCTTAGAATGATAGGAGATACAATTTTCGGAATCGGTGCTCTGGCACTTGGCTGGTTTATGTTAGGATTAAAAACAGGCTGGTCCATTAAGGATGAAGCAAATGAGATAAATCAAACAATCGAAAAAAATTAACATTTCATTAAAACGAACAATCATAAAAGTGATTGTTCGTTTTTTATGGACTACATATAAACATAAAACCCTATTTTATAGCAGCCCCCATCCTTTCCATTGTAGAATCAGCTCTTGATATCGCTGATACTTTAACAGATATTTACAGCTTAACTCTTTTCCTGACTTATTTAATCCTTCTATTCCTCAAATTGCATAAATATTAAAAAAATTCGCTGATAGTTCTTGTAATTTTTTTCTATCCTCAAAATCAATATATCCTTAACTCATTAAGTATACGGTGAATATCCTCCAGAAACTCCAAATCCTAACGCTCGCCCGTCTTATTAATCAGTGTGTAATTAACACAATGAACTAACTACACATATTCTTAAAACAACTAAACGAACACCTCTTATGTTTTTATAAATCTAAATAATCCATCCTCCCATATAACTAAATAAAAAGATACAAAACATCAGAATAAGACAGAACACAACCTAAGGAGAATATAGATATGTATTGGCAGACTGGCTTATTAATTTTCAACTAGTCATTCGATATGGTGGGGACGCTCCAGCCCGGTACAATAAATCTACTTCATGAAGTAGTAATTCCGCTTCTAAGAATGGAATCTCTAGTGTACGAAAAGATTCATTTAGCTCTGGTAACAGCTCGTCAAATGTTAATTGTGCTTGTTTAATCTGGTTCTTACGTAAAAGTAGCAACCTTTTAAATAGCATGGATCGACTAGCAACTTTCGTCACGGCTGCTCTCCCTCGACCAACAGTTCGTTTTATTATTTTATTGGAACGTTTTAAAACCTCTTTAAGCGTTGATACAGCCATTCCGAACTTTTCAGCAAGCATACTTAGAGAACCCTCTAAATAGGAATTTTCTTGGTTTGTATGCGCTGACAAATAGACAAGGATATCTTCTTCTCGTTCCTCATAATGAGAGCGTATTCTTTCTGTACGTGGTTTTTTAAATTTATACCAACCTTCTCTTCCTGAAAATTGAGCTTGTCCATCAGTCCAAATTTCTAATAATCCTTCAACATAAGAACGCTTTACTCCCTTATATTTACCGGAATAAGCACTTTTCAATGTTCTCTCAAACTCACTTTTACACAACGGATTAGCTAAATTACTATTGAATTGATCTAACTCATCATAAGCTTCTTCAATAGAGCGTCCACTTGCATAATTAGCAAGAGCCAATGTCATTAACGCATTATTTCGACTAGCACTATGATGACCTCTATCAATGTCTGTAGCACAAATAAGCGCACGATACCAATTTGATGACGTATGTTCGATCACTGCACTATCCTTATTGTAAACAACACGTAGAAAGGTTCTATTTTCTTGTTCTTCATAGTTCTTAGACCAAGACAGAAGCTCCCTAGTATTAGCCGGTTCATCATAAAAATCTAAAACATTATCCTCTCTTGGAATCCGGTAAAACCCGAATGGTGCACAATTTGTATCTACTGGGAGATATGTAGATAGCGCTTTACGAACGTTATCAGATAAACGTTCTGCAACTCTTAGAGACTTATAATCTTGATTTTTATGTATATAAAAAGGTATATCCAGGACAAAGAAAAACTGAAATCCTCTAGGAGTTTCCAACAATAAATTTGGACGAGGCAATCCCAATTCTTCGCAACCCAAATAAAGGCCATAAAGGTCGATTTCTTTTGTGTCAATATCAAATCCAATCACGTTAATCTGCTTTAAATTATCGCGCGTATGTCCTTTTATGATTCTTTTTTGAAAGTTATAGTATGTACCACCTCGAAAAGTATTTGGAGTCCAATGGGATAAAGATTGTCTCTTGTCATGAAGCGTTTCATAGGAGGTAACTACATACCCCTTCCCTTCAACAAGATCATCCTTAGAAGGTGTAACAAATACCACGCCCTTGCGGTATTGATTCTGTTTTTCTTTTGCTTCATATGCTATGAATCTTTCATGTGAGATACGAGATCCCTTTTTCTTGTATAAAAGTAAACTATTATGTGTCATAAACTGCATTATTTCAACTGCCGATACGACATTACGTGTTACATTTTGAACAACTGTCATTATCTAGTTCACCTTCTTTCGTAATAAAACTTCCTTTTTCGACCAATATTCATTAAAGGAAATTATATCGAACTCGATTTTTGCAAATTGATGCTCTTTAAGAGAAAATGCACCAAAAAAAAAAGACCCTTGAGGGCAAGTGCCTCAAGGGTTTGAAAGAAATTATAAAATTTTTTTATTGCACGGTTTAGACGGGAAAATGCACCAAAAAACATAAAAATGCACCAATTTTTCCGTGCTTGTTGATTTTAACCAAACACTCAAAAAGGTTGATTTCACTACACCTCTACGTATTATTTCTACTTTTTTTGAAACACGGTTTGGACGAGATGATTCGGGTAAACGGTGCATTTTTAACAAACTGTTTGGACGAAATGGTATAAAAATATGGTGCATTTTTAACGTTTATTTATTAACCCCCCTTTAAAATGTCGATATACCGGGATTATTCTGACATACGGTTCGGACGAGATTATTATCATAGTCATTTTAAATGATAACAGTAATGGTGCATTTCAGAGGAATTTGGTGCACGGTTTGGACGAATTGATTCAAATTTGGTGCATTTTTATATGAATTATTTTAAATATCATATCAAGCCGTTGATATTCTACGTTTTATTCTGTTACATGATTATATTTACAGCAATCACCTAACATTTTATTCTATGCATACTGGTCGTAAAGTTGGATAGTGGTGCATTTCTAAGAAATTTGGTACACAAGTTGGACGAAAATGTGCAGATTTGGTGCATTTTTTATATTAATTATTTTAAATTCATATCAAAACGTTGATATTTCACGTTTTGATTCTGTCACATGATTATATTTACATCGATCACTTAACATTTCTTTTTCCATACACACTGGGAATAAAGTTGGATAGTGGTGCATTTCTAAGAAATTTGGTACACAAGTTGGACGAAAATGTGCAGATTTGGTGCACTTTTTATATTAATTATTTTAAATTCATATCAAAACGTTGATATTTCACGTTTGATTCTGTCCAAGATTATATTTACAGCCATTTCGAGCGACTAACATTTCCTTTTCCCTATACATAATGGGAATAAAATTGTATAGTGGTGCATTTTAGAGGATTTGGTATACGAGCAGGACGAAACTGTGTAAATTTGTGGTGCATTTTCATTCTTAATAGATTACTATAAACTTATATAAGTTTATGTGCGTACTTTTTCTAGAGGAGTGATATAATGAGTGATTTAAAAACTAGAACAAGAATAGGAAATACATTAGATTCCAAATTACTAGAAAAGTTAAAAGAGCTTTCTACTATTACTCGTATACCTATGTCTCGCTTATTAGATGAAGCAGTAGAAGATTTAATTCAAAAACATAATACTATTACCCCTTCTAGCCATTAAGAAGAGCATAGTCAATAGTTAGAGGAGGGCTCTTTTTGATTATGACCAATTATTCGGAAATTAAAGATCAGTTAATTTTACCGTATCAACTAATAAAAATTTCTATATTTGAAGAAACAAAATATCTTTTTGAAGATCGGCCAAATATTTTAGAAAAATGGTACAAGGAAGCCTATCAAATGACTGAGGATGAAGTAAGAAATCAATATCCTCCTGTCGGTATGAGTCCGAGTTTTAAAGCTTTATATCTTTTTCTTACCGAAGGCTTATATTTTCAAAAGCATATTACAAAAAGCATGATTAAGGAAGCTGTTTTGAAACACTCGGACACCATTTACGCTACCGTATCGAGTTTTTTATATAGTGAATTCCTTGAAGATGTCACTCTCAGTTTGAACGAAAAAACGATTGACCATACCATGGAACAGGATTATCTATATACCAGTATGGATAATGACTACCATATGATACGGAATATTGTAGCTAAAAAGAAAGAATTTAAAGAAAGGGGTGCGGGGCAATTGGCTGCTGATCTAATTGATAACAAAGGCAACTTTAGAGGAATGGCCGAACTCCGCCCCACTCAAACAACGCAGATTGCATTGAAGGAAGATCAAGAAGATCTTTGGATGAGGTTGGTAGATTCAGCTTATAATTCTTTGGATGAATGGACAGCTGATTTATTTGATTTGATTACCTATCTATGGCTAGTAACACCTAAAAACAACGAAGGATATATTGAATTTCATAGTAATGATGCTTTGCGATTAAGGCAAATACAGGACTCTGAGAAAAATGCAAAAGAGTTGGTAATTAGAGAACGGGATCGTTTTAATATCATGAAAAGGGTTGTAGCTTTATCAAGCATGTGGGTGTCATTGAGTGAAGGGAAAGTTATCACTCAAGAGGATAAACAATATGATTTCCAAGATTTTAAGCGAATGTTTGATATTGGAGCTATACGTGTGGCCTATGACAAGAATACAGGTGAAGCACAAGGGGTCTATGCGTTACAAATTAAACCCACAGCCCTACTCACTCCTTTAATTAGTGCCTCAAGTCAAATGATTGGGTTATTACATCTTAAAGTTTTTCAATATAGCCATCAGACACAAAAAGAGCATAAACGGCTGCTACGATACATTGATCGACAATGGAAAATGCGAATTCGACTAAAATCAAAATTGACTCAACCGTTTAAAATATCAACTTTATTAAAAGAAATGGATATACCTGTACGATATAACTGGAGTGACAAAAAGGATAAATTAGAAAATGTATTGGATGACTTTAAAGCTGATGGAGTCATTAAGGATTGGGAGTATAAGGAGTCTTTTGATGAATCTATAGTTGGAAAAAAAGGCTGGTATAAGAGTTGGATCAACTGTAGTATTATTATTTTTCCAACGGATAATTTGGTTGAAGGGTACAAAAGGAATGTGGAGCTATCCTCTCAAGCCACGCTTGATCAAAGCATCTTAGAAAAGATGCACCAAATAATGCCAGAAAGTACCTTTTTGGGAACTAAAGAAAAAAGTAACAATTTAAAGGTAGCTATGATTGAATCAGCTGCAACAATAGAAGCTGATGTGATTGAAAAAACACACAAAAAAAGCATCCTTGAAAAAGATAAAACTACAAAAGTTGTAAAAGTTGAACAACAAATTTTTGACTTTGATGTAAAAGAAGTTAAATTATCGCCTGAGGCCATGGATGAAATGATTAATTATTTAAATATGAGTATTCGTAAGGCAGCTGAAGAAATTGGGATTGCCCATACTACTCTTTCTCGATACCTAAGGAAGGAAAATAAGCGTCAAAACAATAAAAATGATGAAAAAATGCTTAATTGGTTAAAAGGAAAAGCTCTAATTAACACATAAGGATCCCTTCCCTGCTAAACTATATTACACTTATTAGGTTTAGAAGAATCCATAGTGTTTTTCTAACTTTTCCGATATTAAACGATTGTAGCGGGGATAATTTGGGCTTTCTTATTCTCGCTGCTAACATATAATTCAGACATAAGAAATCAAACCCAGTTTGCATATTACTTTCTTTTATGGCTGAAGCCAACTGAAATTCATCCCCCCTACTGCAATAGCAAACCAAATATTTTCTACAACTAACACGCTAATCCTTTCACCAAAATATTGAAGCAGCTTATTGAAAACTGGAGATCTAGAAAGACAAATATAGTTAAATACAATTTCAATGAACATATTCCAAAACTAAAGAAATCTCCAAACAAATGTTTTTTATCATTTAATTTCCTACTGATTAGCCAGCTGATAATAATCCTGTCCTGTTACTACTTTTATCATTTTGAATCATGTTGAATGATGAAAGATGAATCTCAATCGATTGCGTTGAATATCGTTTGAGGTGCAGTAACGCTTGATATAATAGTGTTTTTGTTTTTGTGGTGAACTACTCCCCCTACTCAACACCCTTACGGATCGTTTGAAGTGGGGATTTCTTGTGAACACCAGAATATCCTTCCGTTTTTAACAATAGGTAAGAATTTTGATTGATTGTCATCTTTCCCCTGCTTCACACCTAAAGTGTGACTTTCACCGGATTAGGAGTCCATCTTATTCTTTTAGATTAAATCAACCTAATTTTAAACTGTATGAAATTGGTTTACCTTCATTAAGCGGAATCATCTCCATTCGAACGCTATTTATCGTTCGGAATACTTTCGGAATGGTATTTAACTCAATGCTCAACTAATCATGTTTATAAAGAGGAACTGTTCGGAACATATTCGGAAACTCTTCCTAACATAACATTTTGAATTCTTTTTGTTTCTGTTAAATACAAGAAGTTTTCTACTAGCTTTTTTAATCGTTGCTCTGAATTTATAAGATTTTAATGACTGATATTGTCTAAGCCTTTAACACTTCCTTCTTAATCACCCTTATGAGAAATGTTCCTTCTTAAACCTCACTCAGTTTAATCAAACATGACTATTTGCAAATAAAGTTCGTTTACTCCCGTTAAAAAAAATCATTTGCGTTATGGATTCAATTTCGTAATTGAATGTTGGAATCATCTCAAAAGTTCCGTTACGACTTTGATTTTATTTGAACGAACTTCAACGATAAATGAAAATTCACCTTTGGATATTCCTCATTAGTTTATGATAACTTAATGTAGTGACCTTAAATGGTGACCAAACCAGATATTTTTAAATCCTAATAAGCTATTTAACCTTCTAAAATACTTTTATATAAACTAATTTCAAATGGTGACCATTCATGGTTACCATTTGAAATTAGTTTATATATTACAGCAATTAAATATTAAAATTTATTGCAAAAACTAATTACAACTAAACTATAATAGTTAATTAATATGATTTCCAAAGGAATTGTATAGTTTAATTAGAAAAAACACAAAAAATAAGCCATTAATAAATAATGGTTAACTAATATGGTAACCATTATTAAAACTTATATTATAAAGGTTTATGTATATTTTACATTTAAAGTATGAATAAAATAATTGAAATACTTACCAAAATAGCTTACCATTATTGGTAAGCTAACCTAAGAAAAGGAGGGTGTGATGTGAGTTTAGATATAATCCAAGAATATAAGAATGTCCTTTTCCCAAAGGATATAGTAAGCATGTTTGCCGATATCGTAGAACAGGATAAAGTCATGCTAAACGTGTTTTCCTATATAACACAAAAAAGCCAAGGTGAAGGTAAAGATTTTAATGGAGTAACAGTTAATGATATTTCTAAGGAAGTTAAGATTGAACGCCCGGTTAAAATTGTAAAAGGGAAACAAGTTCATTTTGAAAACCAAGTAACATACATACATAGACAGGCAGCTGGAAGAATAGTAGATAAATTATTGACAATGTCATTACTTTCGTGCAAACCCCTTACACCCTATAAATATTATTTTATTACTAAACGAGGCATACAAATAATGCACGAAATTATTGAAAGACAAGGAAAATTAGGAGATGAAAAAAATGGCTAAAAGTTTTATCAAAAATAAACCAGCTATTGATATGACAGTTGTTGGATTTGGCCAGGCCGGTTCTAGAATTGCTGATAATTTCGCTGCTTATAAAGATGAAGCAGGAAATGGTGTTTATAACTGTTTAGCGTTAAATAGTAATGATGGAGATTTAAAAGGATTAAAATATATTCCTGTAGACAATCGTGTGTCATTAAATTTAGGCGGATTAGGAAAAAATCCGCAAAAAGCCATAAAAATTCTTGAAGAAAACGAAGAAGTTAATGATAAGTTAAAAAACTTTATCCAAAAAGAGGTTCGTCTTGTAGATGATTTAGTATTATTTTGTGCAGGATTAGGTGGAGGAACTGGTACATCAACTATAATTAAGGCTATTGAAGAGTTTTATGAGTTCAATACCAAGCCTTTGATTAGTGAGGAATTAAAAAAACTCCAAACAGAAATAGCTCCTGAAGAATTCAAAAAAAATTTAAAAACTAAGTATTTAAAAATGGCTGTTCTTAAAGCAAGAGAAAGAAGTGCAAAAATCGGCATAATCGTGACCCTTCCTCTAAGGGCTGATGGTCCTGACGTATTACGTCAAGTCAATGACTTCACTCAACGCATATGGAAATTAGCAAATGATCCAACTAAGGGAGTTGGTTTTGTGATATTTGCCGATAACCAATATTTCTATGATCAATTTAAGCAACTCCCTTCTCATAAGCGGGCCGAAACTGAAAATTATAGAGACTATGCTAACAAAGAAATAAGTGATCTGTTCCACGAATTAAATACTGCAACTACTGGCGGTGGTACAGAGGTAACATTTGACTCTCAAGATTTTAGAAGGATCATATTAGAACAACAAGGTTCATTGGTTATCAATAGACTCTCAAAACCTATGAACGAAATTCAAAATGGTTCAGATGTTAAAAATATGTTCTTAGAATCGATCAAAGGCAGCCTATTACACGAACCTATTGATCTTGCAAACTCTAATAACGGCGAAGTCGAATTAGCTGAAATCTATCATGTTGGATTATTGGCTATATTGGATAAAAAGAATAATTTAGGAAGTTCTTTTATTGATGATGCTAGAGTAGAAATTGCTGAAAACCCCTCCTTCTTTATGAAAGGCTCAATATTTACTGGGTATCTAGAAGGTTTTAACGATTTTTCAACTACTGTATATACATTTTTCAAAACAAAAGGCTTACCTAACAGATTATCTAAGGGATTAGTTAAAGAATATGAGGAATACCAAGAAAGACATAAAACCATTAAGACCAAAGAAACTACTATTGGTACTATAAATGTTGATGAAAATGAAATGGACTTTGATCTTGATTTAGACGGAATTGATTTAAGTGAATTCGGTTTAGATTCTGAAACAGATAATAAGAATCAAGATAATGCAGAAGATGACTTTGATATTAATCTTGATGATCTCGATTTAAGCAAACTAAAGTTTTAAAATAAAAACCCCTAATTTTAGGGGTTTTTATTTTGAGCTCTGATATAAGTGGACATTAATTTATCAAATCCACTATAGAAAGTTCATTCGTTTTCAATCATGTTCGCAGAACAACATTAAAATAACTTATAGCACTGGTATATCAAGCGTTATCAACCCTCAAACGATTCACAGCGCTTTCGTGTACAATCCCCCATTTATCATTCAACATGATTCAGAATGACGAAAGTTCATTAAAACACTTTCATGAACGAAACTATTTTAACACAAAAAACAAAAACACTATAATATCAAGCGTTACACCGTATCAAACGTTGTCCAACGCTATCGTGTAAGATTGATTATTTATCATTCAACATGATTCAGAATGATAAATAATGGAAAATATTGATTTTCAATTAAACAAACATTAATGATTGTTCAGTTATGAAATTGATTTAATCAGTTACGTTAATGATTTATACAGCTGCATATCGTTTGGGTACCATTAGCGGAAACGTTACGAATCGTTCGAAAGGTAATAACGCCTGATATATTAAGCTTTCTCTATTGATTTGCATATTTTTTCAGTGTAAGATTTAAAAAGAGACTGCGGAATTTCACAATAAATTATAGTAGGAGGTGCTGATTTTGGAAGAATTAAATATGAAAGAAATCCTAATAAACGAATTTGAAAATGATCCAATATACAGATTGGCTCTTCTAAATAAACTAGAGGATAGCATCTTTACTGAATCAATTTTAGCATTACATAAAGATACAACTTATAGTACGGTTGAAACCGGTAAAATTATAGATCGTTCAGATTCAACAATCCGAAATCATTTCCGTTCAGAACTAGTGGATTATATCGCTCCTGAAAAGTTCGGCAAATTCTATAGACTTAATTATAAGAGTATTTTTAAGTTACATTTAGTCTTCCTTTTAATAGACCAGGCAGGAAAAACTACTATAGATATTCTTTCTGAATTAGGTATAGAGCCTGGAGTAACGGTTTCAAGTAATTTTAAAAGACTGCCTCCTCGTAACGAAAGAAATGATCTTCAAAGTGAAAATGACGGTCAAGATTATTTTCTAATCGAAACAAAAGTACAGGAGTTTGAACAAAAGCTTGATTTACAAAGGATTATGATAAATATCTTAAAATATGAAAAAGAAATATCTGATTTAGAACGTAAAATCACTCATAATCATTCAAAAATCAATGAAATTCTTATTCTTTCAAGACTGAAGTATGAAAAAGAAATATCTGAAATAGAACAAAAAATCACTCATAATCATTCAAAAATCAATGAAATTCTAATGCGTTCACTAATGGAGTATGAAAAGGAAATATCTGAATTAGAGCAAGAAATAACTAATAATCAGTCTAAAATCAGTGAAGCTCAAGACCAATCAAGAATGAAATTCCTAGAAGAAAAACAATCCTTGCTGATAACTAATTCTTTAAAAAACTCTTTTAAGAAATCTTCATTCTTAGGGTTCTTAAAAAAGAGTGAAGTTGATGTTCATCAACTTGCAAATGATATTAATTCTAATTTAAGAGTAAAATATGATAATGAAGCTCAAGAAAACATAAAAGAATTTAAGTCTATTATTAAAGATTTACAAGGTAAAAAAGTAACGATTGAAGGTAAATTAAAACCAATAAAAAATCAATTACATTCTTTTTCATTATATAGCGATCTATCAGATGAATTTGATGTTAAGGTTCAAGATGAAATTAAAGAGTATATAACTAATATTAAAGAATTAAAAAAAGAGAAAGAAACCATTGAAAGCAAATTGGACGCAATAATAAATCAATTTTATTCTTCATCAATAAACATCGATCTAATCGATGTACTTGATATTAATTTCAAAAAAAATATTAAAGAATTTATAATGAGTATTGAAGAATTAGAAAATAAGAAACAGATTCTTGAAAGCAGCCGGGAAAAAGAAAATAAAAAATTGAACTTATCTCAACTATCTGATAGAAAAATAGAAGTGCTTAGTATTCTAGAAGATTAATGATTGAAAGGGAGTACCCAATATGTTAATCTTCTAGAATTAGAAAACAGAAGCATTATTAAGTAATATAATGGTACTTTAACATCTAGCTATAACTGCAGTTGTATTACTATAATTGAACGGTTGTAAAACCAGTTTATACAACAGTATAGACTGGTTTTACATTTACTTTTATTAATTCCGTTTGTGTAATTTTAAAAACAAGTAACACAATTTAAAGTTAGGGCAGCTTCAGTAAAATTCAAAAATTAAAGAAAAACTGCTAGTAAACATTACCATTATCACGAGCCACTTATGCCATCTTTTTAAGCCACATCTTACGCTGACGTTTGTAAAAATAGAATGTTGTTCTCCTTCTCCAAGAATCGAGCCAGCGTAGTTTCCGTATTCGAAAAACATACCGCCATAAGCAGGATTTTTAAGCGCCAAATACAAAATACTATCCATCAGAAAAAAACTAACAGCAGCAAGTCAATAAAGTATATATCACACTCAACTCCTTGAGAACGAGTATAATCGTAAAATTTGAGAACCTCATGAATAGCTTTCCAAATAAATCTGTCAAAAAAAAGAGTGGTTAATCAATAATGCCCAAGTTATATAGAGGGGAGAGCTACAACAAGAGGTACAAAAGTGTAAAAATCACAATTATGTCACATTAAGGGATGTTTTTGAAAGACGAAAGACATTGCAAGTCACTATATTAGCAAGAGAATTGCGAATGTCTTCATATTAGGTATTCCGCTTTTTCCGAGTTCTATTTACCGATATAAAAATCTATTCTTTTATGGAAGATGGTTTTTACCCATTGAATTTAGGAAAGAACAATTACAAATTATCTCCACGACCAGAAGAACCTTTAATGTGATCTCCACGATCTCTTTTTTGAACAATCATACTTTACACCCCTAAATAAAGAATTCATTTATTACTTAAAGTTTGTCCAAACTAGGAGGGAATATACTTGATAACTGATCGAGATTCAAGAATACCTATAACGATTTATTTAAAACCTTCAACGGTAGAACAACTGAAAAAAATCAGTCATTATCTTGCAGTTAGAGAACAACAGGAAGTTCCTCTTGAAAGAATAATTAGAGCTGCCATTGCTGACTATATGGATATAATGGCGCCACTTTCTGACGCTGATACTACTGCTCTTAAAAGCATACTTTTTGAGCCTAATAATGAAAAACCTTATGCCATTAAAAATCGATTCAAAGAAATCATGAAGCAAAAAGGAATTAAGGCTGTTCAAATCCATCGAGATACTGGCATCAGTGAAAGTAATTTATCACAGTTACTAAATAATAAAAATTTAAATATGACCCTAGACTCTTTTCTTCGCATTTGGTTAGCGTTAGATTGTCCGCCGATTGCAGACTGTTTATATAGAGAAAATCTTGAAAAATAATAAGTGACTTATTTCTATCCCTAACACTAGAGATAGGATATTTTTTTGTGCTTTCTTCCATTCAAACAAAGATTTTCTTTTTTTTGAATGGAATAAGACAAGCCAATCCATTCATAAGTTTAGTCAAACGTAATAAAAGGGGGAAATTCAATGGTAGGTTTTGTCGTGATTCAAACAGTTTGCTTCATAACTGCTACTAGTGTATTAGGTTATACCCTTATCAAAAGGGGGGTAACCCATGTTTCGAAAACAAGAAACCTTCACCATTACTGAATTTTTACACCGGACTGAACACAAAGAACAAAAAAGATTAGTGAATAATATAGATTTTTTTCTCCAGTCCCTTCTGAAAGAGGTGAAGACAGCAAAACCCAAACAAAAAAAGAAATACAAAACACTTCTTCTGAAAACTTTATCCGTATCGTTATCGGTTCTCGTATATTCTACACCAGTATTCGCACAAACAGAGCAACCGACCATTCTTCCAGAAGTAGACTCTCTACTGAAAACTATTCAACTAATATGCCTAGGACTAGTCGCAGCTGTAGCGACAATTTGCCTCATGTTAGCAGGCGGGTTGAGGATAGTAGGTATGGGAGAAAAAGCGAAAGCGTGGTCCAAAGAGATAATAAAGGGATTGATCCAAGTAATATCAGCACCAGTTTTAATATGGCTAATAATCACGGTGGCAAAAGGACTACTCAGCCCGCTGCCAGGGTATCAAAATTTCTAGAACATATCCATTTGAATCAGGGGAAGCTTCTTCCATTAGCTGTCCTAATAATTCCTAGTGCCTTTTTAACAGGATGTTCCATGGAAGCATCAGCATCTACTCTTTCAGCTATATCTGATACCTTACAACATGCCGGAAATTGGTTCGAAGCACTAAATGCTGCAGCAAAAGAAGATGTTCTAAATCCTAAGAGTCAAATGAAAGAATTTATGATATGGCTTTACAAGATAATCAGCATGATGATCTATACTCCAATATTCCTTTTTGATAATGAGTTTTTTCGCGATATGATTCGTATTTTTTCCGGTCTATCTATTGCAGTAGTATCTGTTGCAAGTATGTTGGAAGGATTTAAAAAGGTATTAGGGTGGAGTTGTACTCCGTTAAGACAGATTGTTATTCGGCTGCCAATCTTAATAGCTGTTTGCGGATTTGCTCCATTTGGTTTTGTCAAAGCAATCGAAGTAATGAATGGGATTACAAATTTTCTTATTGGAGTGGGCACTAAATATCTCAGCAGCCCAACGTACACTACTAATGGGGAATTTAGTCTTATAAATGATGCATTTGAAGTAATAGGATTTTTCTTATTTATTTTGCTCTATATCGCTCTGCTCATTCCTATGTTGCTGAATCATGGGAGAAGATGGTTTAATATGATCGCTTTAGGAATCTTAACTCCCTTTGCCATGCTAGGATACATCTTTGATTCATTTAAAAATCTACATCATAGTTGGTGGAATTCTTTAAAAGGGCTGTTTTTAGTTCAAATAGTTTATTCGATATATGTTACAATCCTTTCCTTATTGATGTTTGCTGTTCCGTTCCCCACTTCAATAGAAGGCTTCTTTGCAAAATTATTGGTGATTTTGGGTGGACTCTATATGATGGCAATTCCACCTGCATCAATTAAGAAATACTTTGACCATGGACCAACCCCAAAACAATCCTATGCAGTAGTCGCCCAAAAACTGGGGAAACTTGTGTTAAGAAGGGTGTAAACGATGGAAACGATTCTATTGATTAATACAGGTTTTATTATGTTAAACACTGTCACGTTGATTTGGATTTATCTGAAAAATATTACTGCAGATTGAGGCTGGTAATAATGAACATCATTAAGAAGATGGCTGAAATCGGTCCGTTTCGAAAGCCTACCTTTATGTATAGTTATCCATCTTATTTGTCCAGAGAAGATGCTACAAGATGGTTAAAAAAGCTCTTAGATGGATCTGTAGCTGGATTAGAAGTTTTTCTCAATGAAAAGGAAGTAAAAATCCAACTAGTGAATACGATTCCTTCTTTTAGTTCAGCACATGAACAGAAAGAACCATTATTATTAACTGATTCTCCGTTATCCCAAATAACAGATATAGAAAGTTTCGAGTTTTATTTAAAAAAGCCTTCTATCTATTCAATCACTCAAGATAATATGGGAAGTTGGTTAAACTCGGTTGAGTCTATCAATGGAGAAGCTTGGATTCAAGTGTTATTTCAAAAAGAGAGAAATGCTAAATGGAAAGGCCTTTTAAGGCAACAATACGACGATTATTTGAAGGGAATTTCTTATCCAAGTATGCTTGCTCCTGTGCGCTCTTTACAGCTCAAAATAGCCGAAATAAGTCATAACATTACTATTACTATTCCTACTATCCCTTCTTTTGAAGAACGTAAGAATCAGACCGTATACCGCTTTTTAATAAGGGGGTACGTAAGAGGGGAAGAAATAGATAGAAAAATTTTTATTGAGGACTTATTAGAAAGTTTAAATAGACAATGTAAAGAAAATGAGTGGGGAGTTAGCTGTAAAAAAGAGGTAAATAAAGAGCGAATAGAAAAGTGGAGCTCATTAAAAGCACCTTATTTAAGGCATATTCATCCGTTTATTGTTGAAAGTGAGCTAGTTTCTCTATTGCCATGCACATCAAAAATCAAAACAACTCAAGTCATCCAACAAGACAAAAGGGTTACTAACAAAGCGAATATTATACCGATATTTCAATTTCTACCTTTCAATACATTACAACAAGAGCCTCTATTACTGGATCATTTCGAACAAGAGTTAAATGGCTCCTTAGAAAAGCTAGGAGTAATTAAAGAAGAAGGATTAAAAATCATTGGATTCGAACAAGGACCCACATTAATTCGATTAAATATCATGCTGCCAAAAGGGATTCGATTGTCCGATCTTCAAAAAGCGATAATCGATTGGCAAACAGAATTAGGTATTACTGATTTATTAGTGTTACAAGGGAAAGAGAAAGGATCAGGTACGCTTACCCTCCCTCGCAAAAACCGACAAGCGGTATATCTACGGAATTTAGTTGATACAAAGGAATTTAAGGACTTTTCCAAAGATAAAGTTCTGCCATTCGTCGTAGGAGCAACCGAAACGGGAGAACCATATTATGACGATATAACGAGAGTAAAACATTTACTTGTGGCCGGTACAACTGGTTCTGGGAAGAGTATTTGGCTCTTGCAATTTATTTTAACATTATTGATATGGGTTCCACCCGAACAGCTGATGATGTATTTAATAGATCCTAAACGAGTAGAATTCCCAGGGTTTTCGAAATTTAAAAACGTTAAAGTATATACCGAAGTAGAAGAAGCGAAGCAGTTATTAGTAAAACTAATTGATCTAATGGAAAAACGATATGAACTATTTGGGAAGGAGGGAGTTCGAAATATAGCCCAATACAATCGAAAAGTAAAAGATGCTCCTATTCCTTATGTGATAGCAGTTATAGACGAATTTAGCGATTTTTTGATGCAGGATAAGGAAAATGGAACTGTCGAAGATTCCATTATCCGTTTAGCACAAAAAGCACGAGCATGCGGAATTCATTTAATTATAACTACACAACGTCCTAGTGTAGATGTAGTAACAGGCTTAATTAAAGCGAATTTGCCAAGTAGAGTCGTATTTAAATGCAGTGGTCGTAATGATTACAGTACTGTATTAGATCAAAAGCCTTCATTTAATTTATTAGGAAATGGGGATGGTGCTTGTCTTTTAGAGGGAAAAGTTTTAACAAGATTTCAAGGACCTTTAATAGCAGGCACCGAAGAAGAGATGGATTCCATTATCGAGACTTATGGAAAAAGTCAATCGGGTTCAGCTCCACTATTGTTAGATATTCATTCACAATCAAATGAAGTGAATACGTCAGTTCCTCTTGATGAATTAAAACGATATATTGCCTTTACAGGAGAAACAAGAATTACTCACCTTCGTAAACACATGAAAATGAGAATGAATGATGTCAAAGATTTAATGCAGGTATTGGTCGAGGAAGGATGGTTAGAGGCGCCAAAGAATAGGAACTCTGGCTACAAACTAATAATAAGCGACCAAGAGAGAGAATCCTTTTTATCTGCAAATTCGAAGGAGGATGAAAAATGAACTATCAAAGCTTAGAGAGAGTAAAATCGTTGATTGGTGAAGAAAATTATTCTCTATTGCTAAAAAATGGTTTTTTTCCAATAGAGATTGATGCTTTTAAAAAATTGGTAGTCTCTAAATACAAAAATAATCATAACCAATCTTCTAAATGTAATGATTTTATTCACTAAAGACATAGGCTTATAAGGGGTTCAGGTTAATGAAACGACTTTCTCCCGAAGTGAAAAAACGTTATTCTTTTAGAAAGTACTTGAAAAGAATAACGTTTTTTCAGAATTCTTCGATTTCTGAAAAATACCATCTCTTCTCACAAGAATTGTAACAATTTCAATCTCCCAACTCCCTCAAAAAAATTGCTAAACAAGTTGGTTCTGTGTAGCGATTTAGTAAATATCAGACAGAAAAACTCATCGCTCTTTGCGCTTTGCTTAGTCAAAAAGTCGCGAATACATCACTCATGCAACAATGCAGTCGATTAGAGGCATCGACGTGTGTACTAATGAACCCATAGGGACTGAATCAACACTCTTAGATGCACAGGCTGTCGCCTTCCTTCTAAAAGTCTTTATTTCCCCCTAAAAAACAAAACTTGTGCGACACCATCACAATCACTATCTTCACATATGATTTCTGTTTTTGAATGTATTCAGGTTTTGGATGCAACGGCATTTCAACTGCCAGGACTTAACAAGTGATTTTCAAGGTTCTGATAAGAGTAGTAATACAAGTGGTGTGAAGGTTAAACCTGAATAGACTTACTGGGTGTTCAATTTCTCAACGTACGGGTTGGTCCAGAAAAAATAATAATATAAAATACGGTACTGCCTGCCTTGAAACCGTTGCAAAAGGAATTTGTCTTTACGTGATCTCGGCTATTTCGATTTACGTGATTTACAAACTAACCATCATTAATCGAGTAAATTATGGCTATATTATTACTAAACTGGTATATAAGCTAAGATATTTACATTAGAATTAAATTTTGATAAAATTAAATATTAAAAGTATATCAAACTAGGTGCCCTTTCTAATACAAGGGTTAATAGGAAATCGGGTGAAAATCCCGAGCGGTCCCGCCACTGTAATTGAGGAGTTCTCTATCATTTATGTCACTCAACTTTCTAATTGGGGAAGACGATAGAGCGCAATGATTCAAAAGCCAGGAGACCTGCCTAGTTTGTAACACCACAACAGCCTTCGCGGAAAGGAGCGGTGTACGAAGATAAGCGACAATTGTTATCTACCATTTTATTGTCAATTAAACACGTACCCATAAATCCTCGATCTTTAAAGGTTGAGGATTATTTTGTTTTGCTTTGTTTATAAATGGAGGAATTCGTACATGGAATCTATATCACTTATTTTATTTGTTTTTGTGTTAGGACTTAGACATGGATTAGATGCTGATCATCTTGCTTTTATTGATGGACAAACCCGTTATAACTGGCGAATGGGCAGTCCATTCGCACGTTGGGTTGGTACATTATTTTCATTTGGTCACGGAGGAATGGTAGCTGTTATAGCTTGTATTTTAGGAATGGTAATGACAAATTTTTCACTCCCGGCTTATTTTGATAATATTGCATCATGGGTATCTATCATATCTTTATTTCTTATTGGTACGTTAAATACTTATAATTTGTTACGCACTAAAAATAACAACAAAGAGTTTCAACTTAGCGGATTAAAAGGAAAGTTAATTCCAAAGGTTGCTAAAGGGACAACAAACCCCTTTCTAATTATTTTAGTAGGTTCACTGTTTGCTTTAGCTGCTGAGACTGTAAGTCAAACGGCTGTCTGGTCTTTGGCAGCAGGAAATTCAGATAAATATACACCCTTATTGTTGGGACTTGTATTTATGTTAGGTATAATGATTACAGATACAATTGACTCATTGATTGTTTATAAAATGGTAAATGAGTCAAGTAAAATCGGCCAATCTGCATCAAGAATAATGGGTTGGGTGATTGTTGTCTTAGCATACGGAATTTCCTTTTATCTCGTATTTACCTTCTTTAACCCTTGGGCCGAACTCAATTTCGAAATCGTGGGAATCATTCTTTTTATTTTCTTAGTCGCCACTTTTATATTTGTGAGTGCTCGATCTAAGAGAAAAAACGTTGAAATATTAAAAAAAATAATTTAAAAGGCTCTGACATTTTCATATACCTCCCCGTAAGGTAGACAGGTTAAAAAATAAAACTTGTCTATCTTAGGGGATTTTTTGTGTCTAGGAGTTCATTTACCAAAGTTGAAAGAATAGATATTTTAAAATTTCTTAATGAAGATTTTTATTCAATCAATCATCTTGCATCTATGTATAACGTTGATTGGGCAACTATTAGGTCTTGGAAATATAAGTATGAAACTCATGTTGTAGTTGGACTTGAAGAAGTAAAATCGTGAAGATCCTATTCTAAAGAATTAAAAATAGTTGCTGTACATGATTACTATTGATTCTTCTCGAGGAAGTGGATTAGTGAGTATACTAGTCATAAAGATATAAAGGATACGTCGAAGGGAAGGACGAGCTTTGTGACACAAGGAAGAAAATCACTTGGGAAGAACGAATTCAAATCATACTTGATGGCTTGGAGAACGGAAAAGATTAGCAGAATATAGCTATGATTTATGAAGTCTTTTATCAAAACGATTAAACGGCCTTAGCCCTATGGAACATAGAGTTAAAGCCGCTTAGGTCATTTTCATTATTTCCACTGTCTACTTGACAGGGGGCAGTTCGTTCAACTTTGAGCGTTAAATTTATATCTCCTATTTCAAATTCTAATTAAAATACAAGTAAATACCTACTTTTTATAACTAACTAAACTGCATATCTGTAATACAAGTGTTGTCACCTTCAAACGTAGATATCTCTGACTTAACTGTTTTTTCACCCTGCTTTATCGTTACACTATAAGTTTTATCCCGTGGTAGCCACAAATCAATAAATCCGTTAGATTGAGATTTCACAGTTTTGTCTAGAATCTCGTTACCCTCTTTGTCTTCAATGTAAACATCAAACTCTTTGTCCGCCATTTCACCTTGACAACCTGTCAAGTTATGGAATTGTCAAGGATGAGTTTCGTTAATGTACGGAGCGATAGAAACAAAAAATTCTTCTTTAGATATGTCATACACTTCTTGACTCTCATCGCTATTTGTAACAAGTAGTTCATTTGATGTAATTGAAGCTAATTGATCTGTTATCTTGCCCGTACTGAAATCACTGATTAATTCCTTAATATTGGTCGTTTCCTTTTTTGTCACAGTCTTTTCATCGTTCGACCCGCAAGCTGCCAATAGTGATACGACTATTAATAAAATAACCGTTAATAGAGTTCTTTTCATATAATATTCACCTCTTTATCTCTTAAATATATTTAATTTTCTTTGTTAATTGCTATTTCCCTTTGGATACTTATTTAATCACACCTTGGTAATTCGAATTTGCAATATTCACTATCATACAAAATAAGTATGGAGAATTATTGCAGATAATAAATTCATTTCATTTTTATATGAAATACTTTTGTGAAAGATAATAGATGACAAGTTTAATTTAACTAGTAATATACTTAATAGATTGATCTACTTCATTCTAACTTTTGCATAGTTAAAAAATGTGTTTTATGGACAAAATCTGCATATTTTTTAGATATACTCTTAATGTTCAAAAAGGGAGGAAACAAAAAATTTTATTCACCTTACTTGCTTCTCTATTGCTATTATTGGGCGCAAGTGCAAATAAAAATGATGATATTTAACTTGTAAATGAGCATGACAACAAATTATTTCAAAGAAATTATAGGAGTAATTGATAAGCAGGCTTAAAAGAGGAGAAAGAATTGACTCATATCTTGCAATTCTTACGGCAGTCTCCTTTTACAACTTTATTGAGAAACAATCGAAGGAGCTGTCAGATGAAGAGACTATGAAACAATTCATCATTAGGATAGATTTTAGTTAAGCAAGGGATTTACAGATTAGAATAAGCCTTGCCAAAAAGCACACAAGCAGAAACTTTATTAGAAAAGAAAAATAGAAGGGGAATGCCAAATGACTGTGAAAATCTATGGGCTTGATTGTGGATCTACAAAGAAAGCAAGACAGTGGTTGAATAAGAATGGGATCCCTTTTGTAGCACGGAATATTTTAAAAGAACCACTGACGGTAAGTGAACTTCAAGGTATTCTGCGTTTGACAGTAGACGGTACAGAAGGAATTATAGCTACAAGATCAAAAACGTTTAAAGATCTAAACTTGGATATGGATGAACTTTCCTTACAAGAATTACTTAAGTTAGTACATCAGCACCCAAGATTACTTAGAAGCCCCATTATTGTGGATGAAAGGAGGCTTCAAGCAGGTTTTCATGAGGGTGAGATTCGTCAGTTTCTACCAAGGAAAACCCGTAAAACTCAGTGGTTAAAATTGCAGATGAATAACATGTATTGGGTTGAAAGCTAGTCGATTGATAAATTGTTATCGGCTTACAAGTGAACTACAGCTGGATAATACTCAGGCTATCAAGTATGTAAAGGTGTATTATAAAAGAAGTTAGGCCATCAAACAAGCCAGTCAAAATTGAATCTAATCTTTTAAGAATCTGTTTCCAGGTCAGCACTGAAAAAACGTCAAAAATACTCTATGCCAATTGTAGATCAATTCCTTAAGTAGGTTGAAAAATCACCTTTCTTCAGAAAATATGCCCTTGCGAAAGTAGCGGAATATACGTTGAACAGAGCCGATGGATTAAAGGCATTCTTGTGTGATGGCCGCATTGAAATAGATAATAATCCTGCAGAAAACGCTATCTGCCCCAACACATAGGAAGGAAAAACTGGCTATTTTCCGGCTGCGAAGCCGGTGCAAAGGCAAATGACATTTGTTTGAACATTGCAGAAACTGCCAAAAGCAATGGCATTGATTTCGCCGAATACATGAAGAAACTTATGCCGGATATACCAAATCTCAATATCTATCCAAAATCCTGCCACTCTAGATCAATACATGCCTTGGTCCAAAAAAATCCAAGCAGAATGTTGCAGAAAGTAACAAAAGCTGTGTTTTCAACTAAAGAACGCGATATACGGCTATTTGTGATACAAATTCACTCTCTTAACCCATATTAATTTAGATTATTTACTTTGTTAAAAGTTCTTCTCAATTTGAAGGAAATCAAATAAAGGAAAAGTCTATGTAATCCACGTATTCTGAGATAAGCGCTGCTAAATCATTGATAAATCTGTTACCTTCCGTTTTATTTAATAACCTTTGAATAATATAAACGGCAGCAAATATATTGCATATGTGCATTACCATCACTATATCCCAAAACAACTTGGTGGATTGATAAATTTAATAATTTACGCATTCTCCAAATAGACGTACACCGATTAATCCATCTACAGGACAAAAATACGATTGACTTACTCATAATAAAACTTGATATTACTTCAACAATGGTTCAAAAGATTAATTAATCCGTGAAAAAATTCAGATAGGAATCAAATAAACTTAATTCTATGATTAACATGGAACTTAAATCTAGTACATAAAGTTAGATGGAATGCGGGATGATGGAGACTATCACGTTCAGTGCGTAGTATTGAAAAGCTGGAGATCACTTCAAATGCTTATTTATCTATTACTAAATTGCAGAATAACAAAACACAAAATGATCAAACCTTTTATGAAAATTCCGGTTATAATCAGAACTTTAGAATTCATTTTGATTTTTTTCAAAATGGATTTTTTAATTATAGGGGTTTACTGAGTATCTTTGATGAAACTTTTTATACAGCAACAGTTTGTCCGGTTTTTCTTATATCTTTATCCTTTTTCCTTAAAAGTTTGTTCATAAATTATTCATTTATCACTGATATCATGGAATTAAGATTTCAATATTATATTTTTTACAACTTAATATAGGAGGAAATAAACATGACGGAGTTTAATGACCTATTACCTAATCCAAGTGAGGAAATAAAAAGAGAACAAAAAACAAAAAAATCTAAGTTTAAAGGTTTAATAAATACCGTTACTGGGGGAGTAATTGGATCACTACTCACTTTAACAGTTGTTTCTTATATTGATTTTTTCCCTATTAGTAATGAAAATAGCGGAATGCAGGTTACGGAAAATTCGGGAAATAGCAAGGTATCAGGAGATGAAATAACCGTGCAAAAAACAGTTGCAAACAACTCGAGTCCAGACTCAATGTTGATTGCAGATATGGTGGAGAAAGCTTCAAAATCAATAGTAGGGATAGTAAGCATGCAAACACAGACCTACGATCAAAGGAATTTTAATCAAAATGCAAACAGTTCTGAAAAGGTTGAAAGGGGTTCTGGGACCGGAGTTGTATTTAAGATTGATGATAAAGATGCCTATATTGTAACGAATAATCATGTAATTGAAGGAGCTCAAGAAATTGAGGTAACGGTTCATGGAGGAGAGAAAACGACAGCAGAATTAATTGGTTCAGATTCTTTGACCGATTTAGCTGTTATTAAAATTGATGCAAAATATGCTACAGACACTTTGAAATTTGGAGATTCGAGTACATTGAGGGCAGGAGACACAGTGCTCGCAATTGGAAATCCACTCGGACTAGATTTATCCAACACTGTTACACAAGGAATTGTAAGTGCGGTTAACCGTACTATAGAGGTCGCAACATCTGCAGGTAATTGGGGTCTTAATGTCATTCAAACAGACGCTGCCATCAATCCTGGAAATAGCGGTGGTGCTTTAGTAAATACATCTGGTCAAGTAATGGGAATTAATAGTTTAAAAATTTCAGAGGATGGTGTTGAGGGTTTAGGTTTTGCTATTCCAAGTAACGACCTTGTTCCAATCATTAATGAGATTATGGAAAAAGGGGAAGTGGAAAGACCTTATATTGGAGTTGGATTAGCAGATATGAATCAAATACCGGAAATGTATTTACAAGATCTCCCCAATGATGTAGAGGGTGGAATAATTGTAACAAATGTAGATTCTAATTCAGCAGCAGCAAAAGCAGGGCTTCAAGTACAAGACGTAATTATATCTATAAATGATACTAAAGTAAAAGGTTCCGATGAATTAAGGAAGTATTTATATACAGAACTTGAAGTGGGAGATAAGGCGAGTTTTAAAGTGTACCGTGGTAGTGAATTAATGACGATTGAACTAACATTAACAAGCAGTAGTTCAAATTAGTAAATGTAGATTTCGAAACACTTCTCACGGATAGCTTTTCTTTCTTTGAACTTCTCACCCCTTAACGACCTTACGGTCTGTTTGAAGGGGGAGATTATACTATCAAGATTCCAACCTCCAATTTTGATGAAATTGGTGAATTGGCTCGAGACTTTAATGAAATGGTGCAAAAACTGAATGATTCAAATGAAAAAATTAAAAGTCTAGAGAATAGACGTCTTCAATTTATGGCAGATGTATCTCATGAACTTCGTACACCATTAACAACCATAAATGATGTTATTCAAGGGATACTGAATAACATCATCCCTTGAAGATACTTCAACAAGAATATCTAATTGATCTTTTATTATTTCTAGTACTACTTCCACAAGTCCAATTTCAGTTTACGTTAATTTAACTTGATTGGAACGGATTTTTTCATAATCCAGGTTTTCATTCACAAGTCGGATTAAGTGGTTAGTTTCTTTACTAACTCCAACCCATTTTCATTTAATTTTCAAAATACAGATGCAACAAATAATATTTAGAATCTACTTTAGAACAGCTAAAATAATGAAATATATTATTCCTCTTTTACTAAAAGTGCCTTAAAAAGATTATTCTTTTGGAGTATTTTGTGGTTGGTAATTAATTAAAAGAAATCTGAACTAGCAATATCAATTTTTTAAATAATAAAAAGTAGGAGTAGGAGGTGTTCCTAACGCCTCATATTTCTTATCAATGTTCTCACGAATTGTTTTTAGATCTGTACCTTTTTCATACTCTTGTTTCGCCTCACGGGCAATATCAACACAGACACCTAAGCCAAAGCCCATAGTATCCAGCATAGATATATTGTCGTTTACGGAGTCTACAAAGCAATCTGTGTTACTTGTATGCCCGTCTTCTTCGTAGCAGCCACAATAACAGGGCATACAATCTAATACTTCCGGATGTTCAACAGCAAATTGATAGGCTTCAAGGGTCTTAGGAATATTTGTCGCAGAAGTAACTGCAGACCAATCATTGCTGCCTAATTTATATTCCATTTTGATGGCTGTTGTGAAGGTGCTTCCTGTAAATCCTGTGTTTCATTAGAGGCACATCCAGTAATAAAAATCGAACTTAGTAGAATGGATACAATAAACTTATTCACTATAATATGTTTCACCTTACCTTCTATTGAATACTACTAATAATAGATAAATAGCTTGAAACTACAAATAGAACACTAAAGAAAAATGATAGCAAAGGTGAGACTTTCTTAACAAATGACATGATTAATAATAATAACAAAGCTATTACAATTAGGATAAGACTATTGGATTTTAATATAAACTGAACAGTCATTTCTGGCTGAAACTGTCCTTGATAAAAGAGAGTAAACATTTTAGAAACTCCTACACCTGTAACGGTAGTTTCATGCGGTGGTGATTGTTGTCCTAATGCAGCTGTTGCTGAAAAAATAAGCAGAATGATAATACTTTCCATTCTTGCCCATGGTTTGGGATTAAAATGTATCTCACTTATTAATTTCTTCTTAATAAAAAGACTGTTAATCATTGCATATACCAGTAAAGGAATAATCAATAGGTGTTTAATCAATAAGGATTGTCCATAAGGAAGCATCCAAGAATTAGGGTAATCTTTAAAACCAACCACAAAGGCCATGAGAATAAGTCCTGTTATAATGGTACTCACAAAGCAAACAATTGCAACTGGTGTAAACCATATTAAGAAATTCAACCAATTTGAATGATTTTTTGAAAACCAACTAACAACAAAAAGAATTCCTACCCATACACTAACAGCGGTAAAATGAGCTGAGTGACAGATAAAGCCCCATACCTAATTATAGGAACTGGCATGACTGGGCCAACCTAATGCAAGAATCAAATTGAATATGAAGGCAATTCCAATGTAAGCGTATAATGCCCTTTTCCGATAATCAAACCAAATGACAAAAATAAATAGTATGTTAGACAGAATGCAAGTAAAAATCCACGCTTTTCCCACTTCGAACGTAAAAAGAACAGATTGCAAAGTTTGAGCAAATCCAATATCAGGAGATAGGTATAAAATTAATTGCAAAACGGGAAAAAATGAGAAGATAGATATTACACCTGTAGCCATCATTAAAACACCCTTTGGTACGTTAATACATGGTCGGTTAGTATCAGGTAAAAGATATAGGAGGAAACTTCCTATTAGAATCGCGAAGCAAAGATATAATAAAGCCTGACTAATGGTTCCGATTAAAAGCATCTTTTATTTCTTCCTTTTCATAATTAATAAGAAGCTCCCAATAACTATTACAATACCAATAATAGTTGGAATAACATAAGATGGTGCTTTGCTTTGTTGAGCTTCAACATCTTTTATTTCATTTACAGGAACTACTTCATTTTCCTCAACCTTTGGTTGTGGTTGTGTTTCTTCGAGTGTTTCAACTTGCTCTTCGTCAGGCTTCTTCTGTAATAGGCAAATCTACCGTGAAAGAAGTTTTTCCTTCAATTGGATGACCATCAGCTCCGATGATTTTCCAATTAACTTGGTATTCCCCATTCTAGAGGTTTGAAAAATTTCCTACTATTTGATTTTCGGAAAGAAAAATAATTTCAATAGATATAGACCCTCCAACTGAATAAGTTTTCTAACCCAGTGTGTGTCAAGGCACTATTTACAAATGTAAGGAAGATGATAAATGTAATAAAAAATAATTTTTTATCATATAAAACCTCCAAATGGTATTAATAGATTTATTAAATTATATTCAAAAAATATTTAAATAATTCCGCAAACTCTGTACAAGTTCAATTATTTATATGGACATTTAGGTTTTCAATGATTCCAAAAGGGATCGCTGTTTTTCTTGTTCTTCTAATTACTTAATTAGTCCGATTCAAGGTACGTATATAGTATAGGATTTCTAAAATAAAAAGGATAATACAAAACGGCAGCGGCTTCACTGTGGTTTTTGTATTATCCTTTTGGCATAGATGTAGGAGTAGGGGGGTTTTCAACACCTCATATTTCTTAGCTTTTGTTTTACTTATTATTATAGTAAGCTAAGATTCCATTATAAATTGCATCTGCGTATAATCCCCGTTGATCAGCAAGTTTATTAGCATCTTCTGAATTTGTAACAAATCCGAGTTCAACGAGAACGCTTGGAATTTTCGTGTAGGTAATTACTTTGAATTCCTCATTTTTTATACCACGTTCTTTCATGCCCAAAAGCGAAACAATTTGTTTTTGAATTTCGGTAGCTAATTTTTTACTTTCACTTTGCGGATTTTGTGAAGTATCGTAATATGTTTCCGTTCCATATGCAGTTGAAGGACCGGAATTCACATGAACACTGACAAAAATATCTGCCCCATTTTGATTTGCAATCTTTACTCTATCATCAAGAGTTGGATAGGTATCTGAATTTCGTGTCAAAATTACATTAGCGCCAGTAGACTTAATTTTTTTCTCTAGAAGTTCTATAACATCAAGTGTAATATCCTTTTCAAACATATTATTTCCTGTTGTTCCTGGATCTTTCCCTCCATGTCCTGCATCAAGAACAAAGACTTGACTCTCAAGTACATTACTTTGGAACAAGTTCAAATATAAAATACTATTAACTATGCATCGGAGGAAAATCTAATGAAAAAAATTCTTCTCTTTTTAAGTTGTGGACTTTTAGTGTTATCAGGTTGTTCAAAAGATGAAAAATCAGATGAACTCCCATCATTAGTAGAAATAGTAATTCAAACCCCTGAAACAATAAATGTGAAGAAGTGGTAATTGAAGCACTTGTCACTCAAGGCGATGAAAAAGTAGAAGATGCTAAAAAAGTTGAATTTGAAATAAGTAAATCTGGTCAAGAAAACAGTGAGAAAATCATTGGAAAACACCAAGGCAATGGAATTTATTCTATAACAGAATCTTTCCAAGAAGCGGGGGATTATTCTGTTATCGCCCATGTCACGTCAAGGGATATGCACACTATGCCTAAAAAAGAATTTACGGTGTTACCATCGGAATAAGTGATACCTTAAAAAAGGCGGTTCTTCTTCTAACAACGAGAAACCATCTTTTTTGATGTATTTATTTTTCTTTTTCTTTCTCTTTTTTATTATCGTGATCATCATCCATTATTTCTTTTGTTGATTGTTTAAATTCTCTTAGTGTTGAGCCGAATGCTCTTCCGATTTCTGGTAACTTGGATGGACCGAAAATAATAAGGGCGAGCATTACAATTAGTATTAAACCTGGTATTCCGATATTTTGAAGCATAGTTTCCCTCCTAATATATTTTTTGTAATTCCTTTTTGAATCACCATTTCTACAATAGATTCAGAAAAAAAACTCGTTAATATCAATTTCCTTGCCAAGTATTTTTAATCCCTGATTAATCTTAAATATTGTGGAAAATCTCGGACGATAATCCTGATTGTAACATAATTTTAAGATTGTACTTTTACTAAGATTCGATACTCTTTCTAACTCAAATATATTAACGCCTTTTTGTTCATCCATCCATTTACCAAACTTACTTTTTTTTCATAGCTCATTACCATTCACGCTTTCATTTAATTATTTTTGCAGAATAGCCAAGATGAAATGTGTTCATATGTGCCAATAGAATCCTTTCTTTTATTAATTTGACATAGATTAGAGCTTAAAATTTAACAAAAAAAGCTGTAAAATACATGATTAATATTCCAATTGTAAATCCAGCAAAATTCATCCATGAAACAGCCGGTTCATTATTCTTTTTATGATCTTCTATCAGCATTTTGGAAATAACAAATATAACTTGTAAAATGGCACCAGCACCTATTCCTAAAAATACTGCACCCCAAATTGGAGAAAAGACAAAACCACCGAACCAGGTTCCTAAAATGGCAGGCGCACCTGCGATTGTACCTAATAAAACAAATTGGCTAATCTTTGGATTTGTTTTTAATAATGGAGCAGCAATCCCAATCCCTTCCGTGATATTATGAAGCGTAAAACCAATTATTAAAAACGTACCTAATGCTGCTTCACCTAGAGCAAATGAAGATCCAATAGCCAGCCCTTCACCAAAATTATGAAGTCCAATACCAGTTGCCATTAATAAGGCAATTCCAATTGGTGTACCTTTACTTTTTTGTCTTTGTTGTTGGTATTGATCAAATCCAATTAAAAGAAGACAAGTAAGAACTGTACTAATAATTACTACCATGTTTCCTTGGAACACAGATGGTACATCAGCTCCAATTTCAAATCCATCAAATAGGGTCCCAAAAAATAAGAATAAGAGGAGCCCAACTGTGAGAGCAAGAATGGCATTAACCCAGCTTCTCTTCAAACGCTTCATAAATGGATACCACAATAATCCTAATGTAATGGGAACAATCCCTACATAAAAGCCAATAAATCCGTAATTCAATACATTATCCCATGAAAATTCAGGAGTTAAACTGGCAGCATCAATGACTGCTTCAGTAATGATTCCATTTTCAGAGATTAATAGAATTGTATGTGGGTCACCTTTCACCCATGGATAATTAATTGTTATCTTTCCATCTTCAAACCGATTGAGTATTGAATCTGGGGTCATAGAAAAATTCCATACAGAATCATCAACAATCACTTGAGAAATAGTTAATGCTTCTGGTCCGGTATTGTTCACATCCAGTTCAAATCCGTTTGGTTTAATTTTAATTTGTTCAACATTAAGTACTTCAATTGGAGCAGCAGGTTCTCGTTCTACCCCAGCCCCATTTTTTAACACCCATCCCAATACCATCAGCAAAAGAACTAGTGGTATAAGAAAGGTAATCATCCATTTTGATTTCATCATTTACACTCCTTTCTATTCAACCTCAAAAAATCCCATCCATCCAAGCTCGGCAAATTCACTTACATGAGCATGAAACATATATTTTCCCTTATAGGGAAAACGAACTTCAAGGATCCCGCGTTCTCCTTGGCATTGCATGATGGTGTCGGTAAATTGAGATGGATTTTCATTTCTTCCAGTTGGAATATAGGTAAAATAGTTAGCGTGTAAGTGGAAAGAGTTTAATAAGTCAAATTCAGTTAAATTGCTTAAATAGATTCGTACAAGCTCTTCTTTTTTGATTTTAATGGGATGATTCATAAAGGCAAATGCATATCCATTCACTGTATAGAATTCATTTGCACCGTCCAAATCTAAATCAAATGCATTCATGACCATATTTAATTCGAGTGCGGGTTCCCTTGGCGTTTTTGGATCAATTATAAAATTTCCGTATAACCCTTTATGAATATGCCGAGCTAAAGGTAAAACGTGGCAATGATAAATTTGTAATCCATATGGTTTTGCCTCAAATTCATACGTGAATGATTGACCCGGAGCAATAGGTGCTATTCCATCCATTTCCGGTGGGTGAATTCCATGAAAATGGATTGAATGTGGATGACTCCCTTGGTTAGTAAAATGAAATTTTAATAAATCTCCTTCGGTACACCGAAATGTTGGACCTGGAATCGTTCCATTATAGGTCCACCCAGGAAACTTAATTCCCTTTGCAATTTCTATTTCCTTATCAACTGCTACTACTTCATATTCCCGTAAAGTTCGACCATCCGGAAGTTTTGTTACTTTACCATAATCAAATTCAGTTAAAAGACGTTTCGCCATCTTATAACCTTCTGTTTTCGTTGTATCATTCATATTTGTGTGATTTACAGAATGATTATTGTGACTTGATGTTTGATTTTCTGCATGAACGACTCTGGAAAATGGTGCCATTTTATTTAAATAAATACTGCCAGCTATCCCTAGTGCCCCAGTGGTTCCGATTTTTAGAATATCCCGCCGAGAAATTTTATTATCCGACATTATTTGACCTCCTCTTAAAAAAGTTTCCCTTATGCAAATTTATTTGCTTTTTCCAATACTTTATTACATGTACAATCTTTTTGTCAATTACCAAATGATAAATTTTATTAAAACATTCAAATAATTGTTTGATCATTGGAATCGTCATTGTATATACTAATAAACAAATGAACGTTTGAATAAGGAGGAACAATCTTTTGAAACAGGATGATGTCTGTGAAGTTACCTGCGTGGATGAGGATAAAGTAAATCGGGTAAAAAGTTCTATTTCATAACAAGATAGTTTGTCTGTCGCTCAAATATTTAAAGCGTTGTCGGATAACACTAGAATTAAAATTGCTTTAGCCCTAAGTGAGGAAGATGAATTGTGTGTATGTGATGTAGCTAATATTGTGGGCAGTACCACAGCTACTGCATCCCATCATCTACGACTCCTTCGTAATTTAGGCTTAGCGAAGTATCGTAAGGAAGGTAAATTAGTATTTTATTCATTGGATGATGATCATGTAAAACAACTTATACAAATCGCCTTTGCACATCAAAATGGTTTAGAGAAATCAAATGAAAAATCCGTTTATCGGGTTCAGGGATTCACCTGAGCTGGCTGCACGACAAAGTTCGAAAAGAATGTAAAACACCTGGATGGTGTTTCTGACGCAAGTGTAAACTTTGGTGCTTCAAAACTTACGGTTTATGGTGAAACAACAATTGAGGAACTAGAAAAAGCAGGAGCTTTTGAAAATTTAAAACTCATTCCTGAAAAACAAAAATTTGAAGAGAAAAAAAAGCCGTTTTTACAAAAGCATTCAACCGTCATTGCTTCACTTGTTTTCTTGCTCATTGGGTGGATTTCTGCAGAAATGAATGGTGAAGAGAGTGTTTCATCCATTTTAGCGTATGCTGTATCTATTTTAGTTGGCGGTTATAGACTCTTTAAAACGGGTTTAAAGAATTTAAGCAGTTTACAGTTTGATATGAAAACATTGATGACGATTGCCGTCATTGGTGCAGCTATTATCGGTGAATGGGGCGAGGGTGCAACAGTAGTAATCCTGTTTGCTATAAGTGAAGCTCTTGAAACTTACTCGATGGTTAAAGCCCGACAATCCATTCGGTCATTAATGGATATTGCTCCGAAGGAAGCATTAATAAGAAGGGGTAATAAAGAATTCACAGTTGATGTGGACGATATTCAAATTGGCGACATTATGATTGTGAAACCTGGGCAAAAAATTGCCATGGATGGCATCGTAGTAAAAGGCTTATCAGCTGTTAATCAAGCTTCCATTACAGGTGAATCTGTTCCGGTTTTTAAGATGGTGATTCCATAAGAGGGTGCACTTCAGGAGTAAGAAGATAGAGCCAGAAAAAAATGGGTAGGTGTGAGGCGATAGTTAAAAGGTTGATAATTGAAGATGGGTTATTACTTACCGATATGGAATTAACATATAGAGGACAATCAATATTGTTTTAAGAGTGTTTTGGTTGACACAGGTTCAGGAGGAACAATTATTTCAACTGACTTAGCTGAGAAGATAGGGATCACTTGAAGAAGATGATATGATATATCGTATTAGTGGTGTTAGTTGTTCAGAATTTGTCTTTTCTAAAAGGGTTGATTCAATCAAAATTGGAGAAGATAAGAGATTTACCGTTAGAAGTCGGGGCAATGACAATTAAAAGATAAGAATAGACGATTATTCTGTACTTGCCTTTTAGTTTTACATGTACCAGTTATACAACGGCTAAGATTTTGGTCTTATCTGTACAGAGTTGTTTTTGTCGTGTACAAACAAAGGTGAGGGAGTGCTGATTATATACAATCAACTATTCGTATAATACCTATTTTACGAATAGTAGAAAAGTTAATTAGATCTCTGTTATAATAAAAGAAAATATTTGGAGGTTTTTAGCCATTGAGTAAAAATACGGAAGAGATTATTACTGATGTTTTAACTGAAAAATTATCTCCATTTTTAGTCATCTTATTTGGTTCAACTGTTAAAGGGAACGCTCATCAAAGTAGTGATATTGATGTTGCTTTTCTTAGTGATAATAAGGTTCCTGACCAATATGAGATATTCTTAATTGCTCAGGAACTTGCCTCCATACTTCATAAGGATGTTGATCTGATTGATCTAAATCAGGCAAGCACAGTATTCCAAGCTCAAATAGTAAGTACCGGAAAAGAAATTTATTGTACTGATGAATATAAAAAAGCTCAATTTGAGATGAAAGCCTTAAAGTTATACGCTAAATTAAATGAAGAACGTTCTCCCATACTAAAAAATATAGAGGAAAGTGGGACAATATATGAAAAATGACGTAATTCTCAATAAAATCAGCATTATTGAACGCTGTATTAAACGGATTCATGAGGAATACGCTAATAACCCTGAACATCTGAAAAATTTCACTAAACAAGATTCGATCATATTAAATCTTCAACGAGCTTGTGAAGCTAGTATTGATCTAGCTATGCATATTGTTGCTGAGAAAAGATTAGGACTGCCTCAAACTAGTCGTGATGCATTTACCTTATTGGAAACAGAAGAAATCATTCCATCATCCCTTTCCAAAAAGATGCAAGCAATGGTTGGGTTTAGAAATATCGCTGTACATGATTATCAAGAAATCAACTTACTCATTTTACAAAAAATTATAGAAACCCACTTGGTAGACTTTATGCAGTTTACTAAAACAATTCTTATATATTAAAAGTATAATTATGTATAGTGGATAGAACCAATCAATAAAGCTAAAAAAGGAATTAATTTTGAGTTACTTTCTGATTCGAAAACACAAGCAAGGCAGCTAGCTCCAATTTTCAATCATGGTTTATGCTCGTTATTGGATATCAAGTATGCACTAAGTGTTGATCTTCAAATTTTAAAACGTAAAGTAAAGCAAAACCGTTTAATAATACCTTTAAGAAACAGCTCTCCTTATACGATGGTCTACCCTTTATTAATGTGGCCACGTTACAACAACTCTTAGCCTCTTCTCCATACACACTTGGTCGGGATTGGATGTGATTAAAGCCCAATTAAACGATCTAGTTTATGATAAATTGCTTATTGGAGGTGAAGATGTATGATCGATTATTTTAAATTTGATGTGATGTTGATGGATGGTGTTATCTCGAGTGTTGATTTAAAACCTAACGGGTACGATAAACCATATGTTATTAACTAGATTAAAGGCTTTAATAAACAATTTTCACCTAATCCAGAGGGCAAAATTACAAAAGCAGAGTTGGAAACATGGCTGAAATGGCGTGTGTTTCCTAAAACAAGGGTAAATGCCGATGAATTACTTGCTGCACTTGGTCTAAATTGATACAATCGCTGGGCCATTGTCCGTAAAACACATGGTGTTTTGGCTGATGATGAGATTTGGCTGCGCTTTAAAGGTGAGATTCTTAGACATAAGGATGTTTGTTTACGTAAATACCTTTATTATCCTTTTGAGCAATAAAAATAAGCGAAAATCATATTCCTTGAAAAGTGAAAGTTTACGATAATTATATTATGGTAAACTATTCGTAAAAATTGTATTATACGAATAGTTGTTCTTATTTTTATAATTATTATGTCAATGGCTTCCCTTTTTAGAAGGTATTCAGTGAGGTGTTAAAATGGCAATAACAAAGCAACATGAGTATTACGAAAAACGTCTAGAAGCATTGCTGAAAGACATGCCCTTCTTTGTGGAGAAATATGTCGATGATAAGTTAGATATCCGTTCCCCACTTACGTTATTTAATTATGTTAGGGATTATAAGGAATTCTTCCAGTGGTTAATGGCTGAAGGTATCGTAAAGTGTGAGTCTACGAAGCTATTTCCAGTAGAATTATTAGAAACGCTCTCTCTTGATGATGCGAATAATTACTTTAAATATATAGCTAGGAAAAAATACAAAATATCAAAAAAAGATGATGAAACTAAGCAAATTGATGCAAAAACAGTTAATCGTCATAAGTCCTCTCTCCGCTCTCTCTTTAAATATCTAACTGTTGAGTCGGAGATTAGCGAGGGAAAGCCTTACTTTGAAAGAAATGTAATGGCCAAGATACCGATAAAAAAAGTATCTGAGACTTTTAATGAACGAGCCAGTAAAATTACGGAAAAAATATTTATAGATGATGCGGATATTGAATTTTTAGATTACATTCAAAATGAGTATGAAGCCTCCCTCTCCCCTACTCAAATGAAGTATTTTAAACGGGATAAAGAGCGTGACTTCGCAATCCTTTCCCTTTTCTTAGGAACAGGTATTAGGGTCAATGAGCTATCCAATTTACGACTTAAGGACATTGATTTTACTTCTAAAGAAATAAGGGTTATTCGTAAAGGAGGGAAAAAGGATACTGTTTCTATAACACCCTCTTCCCTTCAAGATTTGAACAATTACTTAACTGTTAGAAATGAAAGATACAAAGCAAGTGACAGTGAAAATGAATATATTTTTGTAAAGTTTTATAAAGGTGAATCCAAACATCTCACAAATCGAGCAATAGAGGATATTGTTTATAAATATACTAGATCATTTGATAAACGAATGTCGCCTCATAAGCTTCGTCATACTTATGCTACCAACTTAGCAGAACAAACCGGGGGGGATATCCCCTTAATTATGAACCAGCTGGGACATACGCAGTCGGATATTTCTCTTCTTTATATTAATACCACTAGGGAGAAACAACGTAAAGCAGCGGAGTTATTAGACCAACGTAGAAATAGGAAGACAGAGTAATTCATAAATAGTAAGAAACTGTTATCCTTTTTGGATGACAGTTTAACTTTGACTATAAAATATTACCTCATTTTTGCTATTTCAACTCCAACTTATTATATAGATTATACATAACATGACTGTAACTACTCTTAAGTTTTTTGAAAATTAGTTAGCTTCTTCCCCATTACTACAGGGTGCGAACGAGTTTGATTTGAAAAGATGGTAGATCACTATAAAACTTCTCATCTTTATGCTATCGTACCAGGAGATGCAGATCGTTTAAATGCGTTGTTTGAATACGGGCTACCTGTAAACAAAGTGCCCCTTCACCGGCTAATAATACAGCTGGTGTTTTATATGTGCGACGGGCTGTCTTACCTTTTGCAGTATACCTGTACTGATGAGTTGTTAAAGGCGGGGGTACAATATTTTGATATACACGAATCCCCAAACCCAATAGACTCGCTTCAAGAAGGTAAAAGTCATTCCACTTACAACTATAGTGAAGACTAGTCTAGGTATCAATACTAAAAAGGAAAGAACCCTCTTAAATGCAGTGGGATCCATATTGAGTGTCATTATAGAAGAGTATATTTAAACTAAATAGAGATATATCAAAATGAAAAGTCATTCTAAAAATGAGATATCCTTTTTTCTATATAATTAAGTTCATATTCTTAAATTATTTTAGGTAAAAAGTTTCATCAACATGATCATCATACCCATAAAAGAACCGATAATCCCAAAGAAATAACTAAATCCCTTTATGTCCTCTTTTTTTTGTAGTTGGTTATATTCTTTATACGAAATTTCTCCTTTTGCAAACCTTAACCCATTATAATCAGGTTTTACAGCATAAAGGAAACCGTTTTTATCTTCTAGAATTACTTTAGTAATAAAATCTTTTCCATTCCAATGGTCATTTTGCTTTTGAAATTCTAAACTGTTGCCACCTGAAATTTCAGCCCTTAACACATTATATGTGGAACTCTTACGTATTGCTTCAGTTATTTCATAAGCCTGTTGCTCAATAAAATTATTAGATATACACACCTTTATCACCTCATTTCCTTTTGATTACCATCATTTTATTATTTCTAATGATTATTTTATGCAGGACTCCCGTTAACTTCTTCGGCTTTCCAATAATATTCACTAAACACCTCGGCAAAGGCTTCAATGGAACGATTAAGTTCTTCCATATTATTTTCTACGCCACCGAACTCTAGCAACATAGACTGATTCGTTAAATCTTGATTATAAACACCATTTCCTTCATTTTTACCTTTTACAAATACTCCTCTACTTATTCCTGGGTATTTTTTCTCCAAATTTTGGTGTAATTCCTTTGCAAGATGTAAATTTTCTTCATAATTTTTATTTTCCTTTCCTACTACAAAAAACAATCTAGCAAAAGATTCTCCATTAATCGTAGTTGTTGTTTCCTTTTTAGGCTGTGAGTCTCTATGAATATCTATTAAATAGTTAATCTTATCTTCCGTTGCTAGTGCTTCTTGCACTAATCCCCTTGAAAGTTGATAGGAATTGTTATAATTCCAATTCTTTTTCTTTAACTCCTCTGATACATTTGCTGTACTTTGACTTGTCCCTATCCCTTTCTTAATTAATTCCTCTTGCAGCCTCTTACCAACTGCAATTATATTTTTCTCTGGATTAATACTAACTGCTTCATTTGGATTATTTACACCATTTAATAACGGTATAAATGATTCCCAACTATGAGATTGATAAATAAATACTACATTTTCTCCTGTTGTTGGTGCAGGTGCAGAGTCCTGGCCACTATTTGAGTCTGGTTTAGAACTTAGATTTTTGTCTGACTCCTCTATCTCTTTTAACAATACCTCTAGAGGTGGCGCAGATTCTACAGGTAAGTTAGTGAGATTTGTCCCATTTCCTGCCACTGCTATTTCTGTATTATATGATACATAACCAGGCAATTCACTTCCAAGAAACGTTCGAATATCGTTAGGCCAAATATTAGTCGTCGAAGTAAAAAGAATACGCGGAATAGAAATTGATGAGGTATTCTCTTCATCAATCGCAGCTTTAAGTTGTCCGATTTCACTAGACATCAGATAAAGAAAAAAATTTGAAGGCATCTTATCACTTGTATTATGAATAAAACTTGAAGTAAATTTATACTTAAAATCCATAAAGTTAACAGTGAACGTTATACCAAACATTAAAATAAATAGAGCTAGGATAATCGTATTAAGCCGAATAAATAGTATAAGTTTTCCATTATTTTCTCTCATATTTTTACACCTCTTAAATTTGTATGTCTAGTATTTTATGAGAGATACATAAAAATCAGTCTACTTTATTTCAATTAATTTTTAGATTGATAGAAAAATTTATAGTTATAAAATCATACAAACCTTATTTTGTTCAGTATTCCTCATAGGTTGGCACTTTTTTCTTAATATTTTTAAACATGTGCTATCACTAATTTGTAAATGATATGGCATGTATAAGGCAGGTATTTAATAGATAACTTTATTCTATTACTTTGTCATATTTACTCTTACTTTCCTATTCATGATGGCTGCCGTTATGTCCCGTAACTATATAAGCAGATTAAGAGATATATCGGGTATAATCATTTCAATGGCTATTGGAACGATCATAAAATTAACTGAGGGAGACTTCAAATGGCTTTTTGACCACTACCTCCATCGGACTGAAAGGTTTGTCACATAATCTCGGTTCAATAAAAATTTGATCAATTAAAACTTCTACAGCTGATTTTGCAGCCAGCATAATGTTAGAAATATTCCTATCCTTTCTAATATACCTGCTTACCTCTTCTCCAGAGATTCCGTAAGCATGAGAATGAGATCTAAAAATAATTCTATCAGGCGTATGCTTTTGCTTTTATATGTAACAATTCCATTTACCTCCCAGTCCTCTTTTTAAGAATAAGACTGTAAATAATTCTAAGATGACTTCTTTATCATTAACCTTATGATTATCGTCAAATAATTAATCATTTTATGTATTTTAGCATCTTTAAAATTCAAAGACGTAGGAATCTTCACAAATTCCCCATAAGTTCTCCATAAGAACTCCATTTATTAAAGCTATTATAAAATCAAGAAAGGAGATGTTTGAAAATGAAAAAAAAATTAGCAGCGGGGATATTAACAGGAGCGTTAATTTTAGGAGCAGGAACATTAACTTTTGCTGCATCAAACGGTGAAGGGGAAGGATTACTTAACTTCGGACAAATGAAACCTTATATTGAGGAAATGCATCCTGATTTAACTACACAAGAGCAAAAAGAAATGTTTAATGCCTGTCATAGTGAAGGCGGCATGATGGATAATTACAATTCGGAAAATGCAAATTCAATGATGACCCCTGAAAATACAAGCACTATGATGAATAATTTCTAATCAAAAGATGATTGCCATAGTTGAAGGATTTGTCCTCCAAATCCTTCTTTTTCTTTATGTATTGAGCCTTTTGTCTAAATCTGATAATCCATGTAGCTGAACCATTTTAAGAATAATATACCATTTATGATCTGTCACTTTTCTTCATATGTAACTTGAGAATATCCTATTTGATTCTTAACTTTACTACCATCACTAATGACTTCTGTCGCCTTCCACAATCTCCCAATAATACTCACTAAACTCTTGGTAAAGGCTTCAACTAATAAAAAACACCCTTTCAAAAATATTTTTCTTTAATAAATTTGTTTATACTACTATAAGATCCCTCATTAAACTTTCTACTTTTCATCACCATTTCTGCACAAAATCTTCAAATCTTTAAAGTAAGATAATCATACTTAATTGAAAATAGGTGAATAGAAATGAAAAAACTTTCAGTAAAACTTGGAGTTCTATTTTTCATTATTATATTTGGTTTAATAACATTCATGTTTTTCTTTCTGCATAATGAAATAGCTGATTCGAGAATAGAAGAGGAACTCCAAAATCTTCAATCAAGAGGGAATTCCCATAGAGCCATCCTTGAAAAAAATTTCAATGACGAAATGATTGATCATGTCGTTTTAATGGAATCTGAATCAAATACTGATGTTGTCATAACGAATAACTCTGGGGAAGTACTTGATTCATCGGCCCCATTTGACACCTTTAAGAAATATATTGAAGTTCCCCTTTCATCAATTCCAAGGGATGGACAGGTTGTAGAGGAAAAATGGAATCAAGAACCTTATGTCGCTACAGTTAGCCCTATTCAAATTAATCATGAGGTTACAGGTTACGTCTATATGTTCCAAGACACTGTATCTTTTCGCTCCTTAATCCAAAAATTGAATGAACACTTTCTCATATCAGGATGGATTTCAGTTGTTTTTACAATGGTAATCATTATTTTTCTATCAAAAGGAATTACAAAACCGCTAATTAAAATGAAAGAAGCCACGTCACAGATTAGCAAGGGTAACTTTTCTGTTTCTCTTCCCAAAACATCAGATGATGAACTAGGGGATTTGGCGAACTCAATTGAATTATTAGCAAATGATTTAAACTATTTAAAACAAGAGCGAAATGAGTTCCTTGCCAGCATTTCCCATGAACTTCGAACACCTTTAACCTATATAAAAGGATATGCAGATATTGTAAGAAAACGAAATTTGCCTAAAGAAGAAAGTAATAAATACTTAACGATTATTGTTGAGGAAACAAATCGATTAGCTACTTTAATAAAAGAATTATTTGAACTGGCAAAGCTTGATCAAAATTCTTTTATCATTGAAAAAGAGATGATTGATTTAAATAAGTTTTTCACTAAAATAGATCAAAGATTTTCTCCAATTTTTAACGAGAAACAAATGGAGTTCACCATGAACTGCCAACAAAACCTTTTTTTAAAAGCCGACCCATTAAGACTTGAACAAATTATTTTTAACCTATTAGATAATTCCATGAAATACTCTGCAAATGGTGCAAAAATTTCATTAATGACTTGGAAAAATAAAAATGAAATTCATATAGCTATTAAAGATAATGGAAAGGGAATTCCAGAAAAAGACCTTCCCTATATATTTAATCGATTTTATCGAGTTGATAAATCTCGAACTCGGTCGCTTGGTGGAACTGGACTTGGTCTTGCTATTGTTAAAGAACTTATTAACGCCCACGGAGCGGAAATCGTTGTTAAAAGTAAAGAAAATATCGGAACAGAATTCGAATTGATATTCAAGGAGGAAAAAAAATGAACACTATGTTATTAGTAGACGATGAACCGATGATGCTTGATTTGCTAACGCTATACTTATCCCCTCTCGGATATAGCTGCATTAAAAAGGAATCTGCATTAGATGCTATTGACTATTTAGAATCGCATACGGTCGATCTCATTTTATTAGATATCATGATGCCAAAAATGGATGGTTTAGAAGCATGCCAAGAGATACGTAAACGGTGGGATACTCCCATCATCCTGCTTACTGCAATGAGTGAAAAAACAGATATTGTAAAAGGATTAAATAAAGGTGCCGATGATTATATAACAAAACCTTTTGATGAGGAAGAACTAGTTGCTAGAATTGAAGCTGTTTTACGAAGAGGGACAAAAAATACAGATAATATTTCGTTTAAAGGACTCATTCTTGACCAATCATCCTATCAACTTTTTTATCAAGGTCAACCCATTTTACTTACACCGAAAGAATTTGGGTTAATTAATCTTTTCCTAAATAATCCAAATAAAGTGTTTACAAGGGATCACTTAATTAACTCGATTTGGGGGTATAATGTTTCACCAGAAGACAGGACGATTGATTCCCATGTTAGAAATTTACGAGAAAAGCTTAGAAAAGCATTGTTCCCTGCTGATGATCACTTACTTACTGTCTGGGGAATAGGATATAAATGGGATGGACAACAATAAAAAATAATAACAATCTAGTAACATACAGTACTACAAATATTTAATTTATTATATTGCTACATTTACATCGTGTAGTTAAGGAGAGCTCCCAAATTGAAGACTGCATTTCAAATGATCAAACCGTGGGATATTATCATAACAGTCTCATTTGTTTTACTTTCCTTTATTCCAGTTGCTATTTTTAGCTACCAACAATCTAAAGTTGAGGCTCAATCAGATAAAATTGAGTACGTCGCAGTGATTTCAAGTAAAAATCAGGTAGTGGATCGGATAACGCTGACAGGACATAAAGGAACAGAAATACTAGATATACCAGAAATTGAATGTAATCCTAATACAGTAGAAGTGAAAGATGAGGAAATTCGCATTCAATCATCTACTTGTCCTGAACAAATCTGTGTGAATACAGGCTATATTTCAGAACCAGGTCTAGCCATAGTCTGTTTACCTCATAAGGTCATTATTAATATTGAAGCTGTTGGTGGACAAACTGATGATCTCATCATCAGTACCTAACCACATCTAAAAGTGGCTATATAATCGGTACAATCTTAACAAATTTCTCATAATTTCTGCACGGGTTCTGCAAATAAATTAGTTATCATTGAAACATGAAAGGAGAAATAAAATAATGAAGATGAAATTTGCAATCGGAATTTTAACAGGAGCCATTCTTTTAGGTGGTGCAGGAACCTTCGCTTTTGCACAAGTGAACGAAGATACAAAAGGTAACGAGCAATTAAATTTTGAACAAATGAAACCACATATGGAAGAAGTGCATCCTGACTTATCAACTCAAGAATTGGAACAGATGTATAATTCATGCCATACAGAAGGTGAAGGAGGTATGATGGACGGAGATACAAAAAACACAGAAAATATGATGAATAATATATAGACTAATATTGCTTAATAACATAAGGCTTTACAAATTAATAAAATTTTATATTGCTTTTACTCACCCCTTTGAATATAAATAAAAAGGATTGGATTCTCCTCCAATCCTTTACTTTCCTATATAATTACTCCATAATAAACTTCTTTTTATTAATTATTTAATGTTCCCTTTTTCATTAATGTCTCCCAGTTTTCCCCATCTATACTGAACAAAAAATTACTTTCAAAAGTTAGAGCAACTATTTTTTCAGTCTGTTTTGGATGGATAGAAAAATAGATATTCCTTATATAAACAAAGTTTGTATATAGTATGCATTTCAGAAAACTATAACAAACCTGTCCACTAATAGTGAAAACAGGTTTGTTTTTTTAGTTGTTTGTTTGTTCTATTAATGAATATATTTTACAGCAACTTTCATCTAAGCATGATTCTGCACATTTTTGGTATTCTTACGATGAGCATATTTTATACCCTTCCGCATGCCTCACATATTTCACCTGAGGAAAGACTGACTCTATCTAACTCTCTTCCTTTACATTATTTTTATTTGGACTAACTGCTAAGTCCCTAAAAATAGATCCCATTAAACTTGAATCTCTTTCAATCACGAGTCCTGAATATTGAATCGTTTTAATCGTTTCTCTATTGATATTTGCTCCCCAAAGACTTACTGTTAAGGGGTTCAGGACATCCATTACAGCACCAACAAACTTATTGTCACTTCTCATATGTTCCAACATAAATATATGACCAGTTGGTTTACATACCCTTCTTAATTCCTTCAAACCAACCAACGGATCCGGAACAGAACAAAATACACAAGTTGATACGACAGAATCAAACGTATTGTCTGGGAATGGTAAAGCCTGAATATCTGCTTCCATTAATTCAATTGGAAATAGGAAATTTCCTTTTGATACTTTATCATTTGCATGTTTTAACATTCCTTTACTAAAATCAACACCCGTTAATGACTGAGTTTTGGTAGGATAAAACGGTAAATTGGCCCCAGTACCTATCCCTACTTCAAGCACCTTCCCAGATACTTTAGATAGTAAATTTAATCTCCATTCTTCTTTAATCATTTTATCCATTGCTTCATATATTCCAGATATTCGATTATAACGTCTTTTAATTTTTTCATTTATATCCATTCGAATTCACCTAGCTTTTTATTTTAATTTCCTAAAGTTTCTCATTTAATTATGAAGAAACAATGCATTTTTTATGTCATCATAATTATTTTTCAATAAAAAATGGCCTCTATTTAGATCAGAGACCATTCTTCTTATTTTAAAATCTATTCGTTATGTTGTTCAGTATTGGAATGTTGCATATCCTCTGGGGGAGGAGTGGTAATCGCGGTGTATGCATAATAGGAACCAACGACAACAACTAAATAAGCAAGACCTGATAATACCCATTTTTTCATTAAATTACACTCCCTACAGTTTTACTTTTTGCAAACGAAGTGCATTTAGTACTACAGATACAGAGCTAAATGCCATTGCTGCACCAGCAAGCCACGGAGCTAAGAATCCAAGTGCAGCAATTGGGATTCCTAATGTATTATAAGCAAGAGCCCAGAATAGATTTTGTTTAATATTCCTCATTGTTTTATGACTCATTAAGATGGAATCAGGAATACTATTCAAATCTCCACGGATAAGTGTAATATCTGCTGCTTCCATTGCAACATCTGTACCAGTTCCAATTGCCATACCGATATCAGCTGTAGCTAGAGCTGGCGCATCATTAATTCCGTCTCCGACCATGGCTACCTTCTTACCTTGAGTCTGAAGTTTCTTCACTTCTTCTGCTTTTCCCTCTGGCAAAACTTCTGCAATGACACGATCAACCCCAGCTTGTTTTGCAATTGCGTTGGCAGTCTGTTTGTTGTCACCAGTAATCATAATGACTTCAAGCCCCATATCCTTCATACGCTTGATCGCTTGAGTGGATGTTTCCTTAATAGTATCTGCAACTGCTACAAGACCTACATAGGCTCCATCAACAGCAGCTAACATAGCTGTTTTCCCTTGTTTCTCAAGGCCTACCATCTCTTCTAAAACGTGATCAATTTCTACGTTGTACTTTTTCATCAGCCGACGTGTACCTACAAGAACTTCGTTTCCATCTACATTCGCTCTAATCCCATATCCAGGAATATTCTCAAAATCAGAAACTTCTTTAACCGCAATAGATTTCTCCTTAATCCCTTCTACTATTGCTTGTGCTAGCGGATGCTCAGATTGTTTTTCAGCTGATCCTACAAGGGATAAGAACTCTGTCTCGTCCAAATCCGTTAACACATCTGTCAAAACAGGGGCACCATTTGTAATCGTACCTGTTTTATCTAAAATGACCGTATTTACTTTATGTGTCATTTCAAGATGTTCTCCGCCTTTAAATAGGATTCCGTACTCAGCAGAACGTCCGGAGCCAGCCATAATTGACGTAGGTGTTGCAAGACCAAGAGCACATGGGCATGCAATCACAAGAACGGCGATTAATTTTTCAAGAGCAGATGCAAAATTTCCTGGATCTACCCATATATACCAAATTAAAAATGTAATAACAGCAATACCTACAACAATTGGTACAAATATCCCTGAAATAGAATCAGCCATACGTTGAATAGGTGCTTTTGAGCCTTGAGCTTCTTCAACAATTTTAATAATTTGTGATAATGCTGTTTCTTTTCCTACTCGTGTTGCTTTTATTTTAATAAATCCGTTCTTATTAATTGTAGCTCCAATAACCGTATCTCCAACTGTTTTATCAATAGGAACACTTTCCCCAGTTATCATTGATTCATCTAATGCAGAAGTACCTTCAAGTACTTCCCCATCAACAGGAATTTTTTCACCCGGCTTAACTAGTAAAACATCTCCAGTTGCTACATCTTCCAACGGAATTACTATTTCCTCACCATTACGAATAACAGTTGCTGTTTTTGCTTGTAGCCCCATTAATTTCTTAATTGCTTCAGATGAACGACCTTTTGCTTTTGCTTCAAATAATTTACCAAGAATAATTAAAGTAATTAAAATAGCACTTGTTTCAAAGTAAAGACCTACCGAATGAGAATTATTTCCAAGTGTTTGTATAGCCAAGTAGACGCTATAAAAATAGGCAGCCGATGTACCAAGGGCGACTAAAACATCCATGTTTGCACTCTTATTTTTGAGTGCTTTGTACGCACCTACATAAAATTGTTTACCAATGATAAATTGTACAGGAGTTGCTAGGGCCATTTGCACCCAAGGATTCATAAGAGCTTCTGGAACATAGAGACCTGATGTAAAGCTAAAGTGTCCAAACATCGCCCAAAGTAGAGGAACAGAAAGAATAGCAGAGAAAAGAAACTTTCCTTGCTGTTTTTCAATTTCTTTTTGACGATAATCTACAGCCTCTTTTTCATTCTCATCACTCTTTACAATAGCTCCATAGCCTAAATTTTCAACCCTTTGAATTAGATCTTTCACTGAAACAGCTGCCGGATTAAATTCTACAGATGCTTTCTCAAGTGCTAAATTGACATTTGCTTGAAGAACTCCGTCAATTTTAATTAAACCTTTTTCAATTCTTGTAGCACAGGCTGCACAGGTCATCCCGGTAATGACTAATTCTTTTTTATCAGTTACTACATCGTATCCCAGGTCTCTTACTTTTTTTTGTATATCAGAAGGGTTCATCACATCAGGGTCAAATTTAACCATGGCTTTTTCAAGGGCCAAATTAACATTTGCTTCCTTAACCCCTTCCATCTTATTTAACCCTTTTTCAATTCTTGTTGCACAGGCTGCACAAGTCATCCCAGTAATTTGAAATTGATTTTCCAGTACTTTTTCACTCATCCCATCACCTCATACCTATACAGGGTATAATTTTATTAAAAAAGAGAGAGCGTGCTTACATAAGCACTGCCCTTCCTCAATTACTTCACTTCATAGCCTTGATCATCAATTGTTTCTTTAATTGTTTCTAACGTTACTTCGTCATTATTATATTCAATGTCAACTTTTTTATTTGTAAGATCTACTTTTACACTTGAAACACCGTTAAGAGCACCAACGCTTCCCTCTACTGCTTTCACGCAATGTCCACAAGACATACCTTCTACATTTAAAGTAACTTTTTCCATAGTTTATTCCTCTCCCTTTACTTTTTCATTAATTTTTGGATCGTAACAAGCACTTCATCAAGAACTTCCATGTCGCCTTCCTGTATACGATTGACTACACATTCTTTCATATGTGCTTCAAGAAGTATTTTTGCAACACCATTTAAAGCTGCTTGGGATGCAGCAATTTGAGTGATTACATCATCACAGTAAGTATCCGTTTCAATTAATCTTTTTATGCCCCGAATTTGTCCTTCAATCCTGTTCAGACGGGTCACAAGGTTTTTTTTCGTTTTTTCAGAATGATGGCTCATTCGTCCATGTGGATGAGAACAGCAGCTATCCTCTGAAATTATCTCATTTTCTAATTCGGGATCCATCTCACTTCCCCTCCTTGATTATTATTATAGTATACCCTAGTACCCTATGTAAAGTGGTAATTTATTAATTTTTTTTTAATTTTTAATAAAAAAATAAGGGACGTACTCCCCTGTTCATTTTTTGAATTAAACAGGAGACTGTCCCAATATTATTTACTATACTTTATTATTTTACAGGAGATAATTCACTTTCTGTTACCCATTTATGGTTTTTAACTTCTTTCCCGCCAGTTGTTGTTTTGAAATCAACCATATATACAGTCGTTTGTTCGGCTGAATCAATTTCGAGCGTTGCACCTGCCATCCCTTCCATATGTGCTGCGTCCGTTTTAGCTTCTGCACCAGGCTCTAACGGTGATTCGCCTGGGTCGACTAACTCTTCATGAATGACCCATTTATGATTCTCAACTCTTTCTCCACCAGTTGTTGGAGTATATGAAACTGTATAAACAGTTGTATCATATGCACCTACAATTGTAGCTTCGGCACCCTTCATTCCTTCCATGTGATCGGATTGAATAATTGCTTTACTTCCTACCGGATAGGTTGGATTTTCCGCTGTTTTCAAACCTTCAGGAACTTCACCTGAACTAGACATGTCCATATTACTATGGTCCATTCCTTCCATGTCCTCTTTCATATCCATATTTTTTTCCGTGTCCATGTTTCCGTCCATATTTTCTTGACTCGTATCTGTTTCTTCATTTGCCGATTCTTGTGGTTCATCATTATTAGCACAAGCACCTAATACTAATAGTAATGAAGTAAGAATGGATACTAATATTAATTTTCTACTTTTTCTCTGCATTTCCTCATTCCTCCTTTTCTGTTTAGAGTATAACCAAAAAGTTTGCAGATTTTGTGCATTATTATATTTACACTATAAAAAGGTTGTAAATACTTTTAATAAATACTGTCCTTTGAGAAATGGATATGATGTACCCAAACTTAAATAATTTACGCAGACATCTCAAATGTACGGCACTCCTGTACAAACTCGTAAGCAATGTTGTTGTGAGTTGCTAACTTCTAATTGTGTTTGTCATCTATTATTTTTTTATAAAAAATATTTTATATTAAAATGCAGTTATTTAATTTCTGCAATGTTTCTACATACTTTCCTTGTATGATAGTTTATATTACAAGTTCGTATTAATGGAGATGGAATGTATGAAACAGATCTTAATTATTGGAAAAGAAGAAAATACATCAAAATTGCTTACTTTCTTTAAATCCCGGAGGTTTTTCTTTTTTAAAGCAAGTTCCATGCAAGAAACCCTTTCCTTTCTAGAAAAAAATTGGATAGACCTTGTTTTAATTTCAAATCCTTTCCCGGGCTTTAAGAATAAATCTATCATTGAGAAAATCAGAAAGTTATCTCAAGTGCCTATTATGATTATCTTAAATAGTAGAAAGAAATCTGACTTAATCCAGTCTTTAAGAAACGGAGCAGATGTCTGTTTAACCCAGCCCATTAATAAGGATGAGTTGTTAGCAAGAGTAAATGCTGTACTTAGAAACAACAGGAAATTTATTCATAATATTATACAATTTAACGGTTTAATTTGGAGGGAAGATTCATTTGATCTCAAATACTTTGATTGCCATATTCCTCTAGCACCTAAAGAGTTTAAGATTCTCGGATTCTTTTTAAATCATCCTGACAAGGTGATTACACATTGTGAATTAGTTAAAGCCATCTGGGGGGAAAAGGCAGCCATTAGTGAGCGTACTGTACATTCATACATTAGAAATATTAGATATAAATTGAAGCTTGCAGGATTCCCAATAGAATTACACCTAATGACAGTCTGGGGTATTGGATACCGTTGGGATAATCAAGGGTTAACAACAGTTGATCCTTTTCGTAGAAAAAAAGTAGAAATAGGCAGAAGTTAATATTTGGGCCAATGCAAGAAGCAAAAGAATTACTGGAAGTATAAACTAAAACCACACCGCAGAACCTAGCAGGTATTGGATTACCCCATCAAAGCAGTCGTACTGGTCCTCGAATGTTGTTAGATATCTGTGCTATGTAGCTTTACACCTTCGGTGTGAGAGTATACTTCTCTCATGCAAACCGTAAGGGGTTTATCGTTCTTGCCCTTGCGTTAAGTGGACTTACACCTATTCCACTTATTTTCGAACGGTCTAAATAACACGCTTAATCATTGTCTGCTCCCCACAAAAGAAAGAAGCAATTCACCCTATTCGATAACTAGCTCGATCAGCAAAGTAGTTTACAAGTCAAAGGGGGAATGCAAAATGAGAAGAAATCTCTTTACAATTTTTTTAATGATAATTGTTTCCCTATTGGTGGCTTGCGGGTCAAACACTAAAAAAATTGTGACAGAAAAAGAATCGACCAATATTAAGGGTTTGGTCAATGATTTTAATACGGATAAATTTAAAGATCAAACCGCCGCAATCACATCGAACGAACTAATTATTATGAGTAGTGATGAAAGTCAAGACGTGTATGACATATCTAAAGAGGATTTTTTTGTGTCTATAGCTCCTTATATCAATGAAACTCATCCTTGGCTATTCCATAACTTAACAGGTTGTCAAGGTGAAATGACCAACCAAGAGTTTGAGGTATATATTGAAGACAAAAAAGGCAATGTTATTATAGATGAAATAATAACTTCTCAATCTAACGGTTTTATCAATTTGTGGCTACCACGGGACAACATTTATCGTGTAATAATAAAGCAGGGCGAAAAATCGGTTGAGTCAATGTTATCTACTTTTGAGAGTGACGGAACTTGTATTACAGACATGCAGTTAAGTAATAATAAAAATGATATAGTAGTTTTTTGATTAGTATATGAGTTAATAATAAAAAAAACGCTCAGCCTGAGCGTTTTTTTTAAGAAATGCTTGTATTATATATCTAATATAACGAAGAATTTAGGGTAAAAAATAGCCAGCAGGTACTATTAAACTCCTGCTGGCTGTTTTTTTTGTTAAGAATCTATTTTAAAACTCTATATTAATATAATCTTTTAATGCTATTAAAATGTGACTTCCAATAAGAATTATCTAAACTTTTAATGGAAACACCTTTGTCTGATGCAGAAATGAATTGATTATTTCCAAGGTAAATCCCTACATCGGAAACACCTGATTTATAAGTACCTTCAAAGAAAACTAAATCACCAGCTTGAGGGCTGTCCACATTCTTTGAACGATTATAAAAACCTACGGCATCTAGACGGCTGATATCCATTCCAGCTTGTTTAAATACATAGTAAACAAAACCGCTGCAATCAAAGCCAGCTGGCGTAGTACCTCCCCATTTGTAAGGAGTACCGATTAAACTTTTGGCAACATTAACTAATTTATTCACATCGTAGCCGGCATTCGCTGCTGGTGCTATATTGGTTGCAATAGTAGAAGTATTACTAACAGGGCTATTAATGGAAGCAGATGCTCCGCTTACGTTCAAGGTGTCCCCTACGTATATTAAAGCTGAATTTAAGTTATTCCAAGCCATTAGGTCCGCTACAGTCACATTGAATTGTCGAGATATTGAAAACAATGTATCACCAGCTTTAATCGTATATGAAGTTGAAGTTACTGAGCTAGAAGAGATTGGCGATGAAGAACCTACTTCAATTATTTGATTTGGATAAATAATAGTATTGGTTAAATTATTTGCTTTTTTTATATCATTAACAGACGTACCATACTTTTGAGAGATAGACCACAAAGAATCCCCTTTTTGTACTGTGTACGAAGCGGCTTCCGTATTGCCGGCCCCTAACATTAACGATGCAATTGAAAAACCTGCTACAATTGAAAAAAACTTTTTCTTCCTATTCAAAATATGTCCCCCTCATATAATATGTGATTATTGTTAAATTAATAGTTTATTAGATTAGTAGTAATTCCTTAAGCTTCTTCTTTTACTTTTACCTTATTAGAATAACGTCGAAATATGGAGAAACATTGCGCTTTTTATTTCAGTTATATTACAAAAACTTTTTATTTGTAATTATTTTGATAAAAAGCCGATCAATACAATTGCCTTTAAATGAATATTAAATTCTTCCTAATGTTAATTCTATAGATCATTCCTTGAAATTAAGTTTGCTATTAAAAAAGTCCGATTTCTCAATTTACTTATTGAGGAACCGGACTTTGTAATCAATATAATACAGTTCAAAATATCAAGTGTTATAAGGATAATGCTAGATTATATACTTCTGTAATCACTACAAACAGATGCTATTCTACCAATACGTAGAAAATTGTATAATCACTAATTTCATTGGCTTCTAAGTTAACAGTAATTTCCGTAAAGCCATCAATACATCTAAAAGTTTAGTAACTGTTTTAACTCATCCATTACATTACAGACCTTCAAAGAATAGTTTTTTCTTCATGAATCTACCTTTCAGGATATTACATTTTTTTCCACTAGATAGTAGACGCCTTAAATCGTTTTAATCGCAATGCATTTAGCAATACTGATACAGAGCTAAAACTCATGGCTGCTGCAGCAATGACCGGACTTAATAATGGTCCGCCAAGGAGATAAACTATTCCCATTGCAAAAGGAATACCTGCCGTATTATAAGCAAATGCCCAGAATAAGTTTTGTTTTATATTACGAATCGTGGATCTGCTTAATTCAACAGCTGTTGGAACATCCATCAAATCACTTCTCATTAATACAATATCAGCTGATTCCATCGCAACATCGGTACCAGATCCAATCGCTATTCCAACATCAGCTTGCGCAAGAGCTGGCGCATCGTTAATTCCATCTCCGACCATTGCAACCTTCTTACCTTCCTCTTGAAGCTTTTTCACTTCTTTGGCTTTATCTTCTGGCAGTACTTCACTTAATACACGATCGATGCCAACTTGTTTTGCAATTGCCTCAGCGGTACGCTTGTTGTCACCTGTAATCATGGCCACTTCAATTCCCATTTTGTGCAGTTTTTCAATCGCTTTTAAACTGTTTTCTTTAACTGTATCTGCCACAGCAATAATACCCGCGATTTTACCATTCTTTGTTATATACATTGGTGTTTTTCCTTGGCTGGCTAACTCATCTGATATCTTATCTAGAGAAACTAATGATATCTTACGGTCGTCCATTAATTTTCTGTTTCCTAATAACAAATTATTACCCTCAATTGTAACTTCAATTCCATGACCAGGAATTGCTTTAAAAGCTTGAGTCTTCTTGAAGTTCAAACCTCTTTCCTCTGCACCTTTAACAATGGCTTCACCTAGTGGGTGTTCAGATCCTTTTTCAGCTGAAGCTGCTAAAACCAATAATTCTTCATCGGAAACACCATTTATGGTGACAATGTCCGTAACCTTTGGTTTTCCTTCTGTGATGGTTCCGGTTTTATCAAATACAATAGTTTGAAGTTTATGTGTAGTTTCAAGTGCTGTACCACTTTTAATTAATACGCCATGTTCTGCTCCCTTACCAGTTCCAATCATAATAGCAGTTGGAGTTGCTAAACCAAGGGCACATGGGCATGCGATCACTAGAACCGAGATTGCGATTGTTAAAGCGAAAATACCTGTTTGACCCGCAAAATACCAAGCTAATCCCGACAGAACAGCAAGGCCAATTACGATTGGTACAAAGTAACCGGAAATAATATCGGCTAATTTAGCAATTGGAGCTTTTGAGCCTTGAGCGTCTTCTACTAATTTTATAATCTGAGATAACGCTGTATCTTTCCCAACTTTTGTAGCCTTGTATTGAATGGTGCCATTTTTATTGATACTAGCACCAATTATGTTGTCACCCACATTTTTTTCTACAGGGATGCTTTCTCCTGTTAACATAGATTCATCTACTGCTGTCATGCCTTCAACGACAATCCCATCTACCGGCATTTTTTCACCTGGTTTTACGATTATGGTGTCGCCAACGATGACTTCGTCAATTGAAATTTCAACTTCTTGACCATTTCTAATCACTATAGCTGTTTTAGGTGCTAAACCCATTAATTTTTTAATTGCCTCTGATGTTTTCCCTTTTGTTAACGTTTCAAGATATTTCCCGAGCGTAATTAAGGTTAAAATTACGGCTGCTGTTTCATAATATAAATCACTTGCGTAACTTGTATTTCCTACGTATATCATAACTGTTGCAAAGATACCGTATAAAAAGGCAGCGCTTGTACCTAGGGCAATCAAACTATCCATATTTGGGTGTCCACTAAAAAGCGTTTTATAACCAACCGTGTAAATATGATTATTGACTATTACAACAGGTATGGTTAACAGTAACTGAATCATTGCAAAAGCTGAGGGATTCATCATCGGATCAATAAATCCTGGTAATGGTGCTCCAACTATGTGACCCATTGCGATATAAAGTAACGGTGCAGTAAACACGGCTGAAATCCAAAATCTTTTCCAAAGACTTTTGATTTCTCTTTGTTTTTTCTCTTGATCTTGATCGATTGAATCTGCAGATATAACTTCTTCGTGCGCTTCATAACCAGCATGTGAAACAGCTTGAATAATATCAGAAACAGAAACTACAGCAGGGTCATACTGAATATTCATTTTTTCTGTTGCAAGGTTCACATTGGATTCAAATACACCTACTAGCTTTCTCGTTACTTTTTCAATCCTTTGGGCGCATGAAGCACATGTCATACCTGAAATAGCAAAAGTTTTCTTTTCAGTATGAGCCACGGCTTTATATCCTGCTTTTTCAACAGCTACTTGAATATCCTGTAACGAAGTTGCATTTTCATCATAATGGATATTCATTTTTTCTGTAGCAAGATTGACACTTGATGCCACAACACCAGGCAGCTGTTTCGTAACTTTTTCAATTCTTTGTGCACACGATGCACATGTCATGCCTTCTATATTTAATGTTTTTTCAGTCATTGTCTCTTCCCCCCTTTTTTTCTATTACATGATGTATGGTTTAGACAATTCCCATCCCTTAACATCAAACCTCTGATCCTCAATCGTATCTGTAATGTCTTTTAAATCCACTTCATTTGAATCAAATGTTACATTGACTTTCCCTTCATTAAAATATACAATAACAGATTCGATACCATTCAATTTTCCAATATTTCCTTCGATGGAATGAACGCAATGGCTACATGACATTCCTTGTACATGAAGTGTTACTTGGTTCATTACTTAATCCTCCTACCGTCTATGTCAAGTTAATCTTGAATCGATTCTGATAATCGTTTCATCATCTCTTTTCGTGAGATGACCTTATGAACATCAATCCTTTTTTCTCTTAAGCATCTTATTATTTGCTCAATCGAAGCCATAAAATTTTTCTCCTTTTTACTATAATTATATACCTATATAGGGTATATGAAATTCAAAAAAGAGAGAGCGAACTCAATCACTCATATCGTTACCTATTTTCTAGTTTACCTCGTAGCCTTGATTATCAATTGTTTTTTTGATCGTCTCTATACTGACTTCATTACTATTATATACAATATCAACAGTACCAGTATCAAGATGCACTTTCACGTTGGAAACACCTTTTAGTTCTCCTACACTCCCTTCAATAGATTTAACGCAATGATTGCAAGACATACCTTGTACATTTAGGATTACATTTTCCATTATTATCCTCCTTTTACTTCTTCATTAACTTTTGAATGGTTACAAGTACTTCATCTAAAACTTCCAAATCGCCTTCCTTAATTCGGTCCACTACACACTCTTTCAAATGACCTTCAAGAAGAATTTTGGCAACACTATTTAAAGCTGCTTGAGTAGCAGAAATTTGCGTAATCACATCATCACAGTAAGTATCCTTTTCGATTAGTCCCTTTATGCCCCGAACTTGACCCTCAATCCGATTTAATCGTGATACCAGGTTTTGCTTCACTTTATCAGTATGATGACTCTTTTGTTCAACTAAAAAAAAGTCATTATCTTCCTTTGAAAGTGATTCTTTTACTAATTCGGTTGCCATTTTGTATCCCTCCTTTGTTATCATTATAGCATACCCTCGTACCCTATAATATGGAGATTTTTTGTATATTTTTTGAACAAATCAGAGGCTATATATCTTCTATTTATAAAAATCTGCTAATCGTAACATGAATCTTATTCAAAGATTCTTGATTTTTTAAAGCGATACGTTCATCCAAACACGCTTTCACGTTTTCCTCTAAAAGAAAATATGCGATTTGATCTAACTCAGTCTGAACAACTACTATATTATCTATAATATTTTTGTAATAACAGTCATGTTTAATTTGGTTCTTAATTGTTCTGATTTGTGCTGCAACGATTTCAAGTTTAATATTTAAATCTGTTCTATCTTGGAGAGTAGCTTTTTTGGAAGGTGGATTTTCTGAATTTAAATAACTAGTATAAAAATTCAACATTTTCTTCTACCTCCAGTATACTCATTTAATGGTGATGATGTTTTGATCCGTCGTTATGATTGTGGCTATGTCCTGAATGATCATGACCAAATAAATGCATTAACGGACAAAGAAGAACTATTCCCCATATTAGCCATTCCCATTTCCCTAATACTGCAATTACAGCTCCAATGGCAAGAACAATCATAATAGGAAAAATAAGCTTTTTACCAGTCATCTTCATCAACCTCCTTATCAATCTTTACTTTAGTATAACCTGGATTATTAAATTACAGCTGAGTTGAATATTAGAATAACATAAGAATTGTGATTATGGATACGATTGATCGACACATACATAAAAAAAGAACCCCTTGTTATATAGCAAATTTAAATACAACATAGGTTCTTTAAAAATTTATAATTTATCAACAGATGACTCCCACTTCAAGGATTGCAAAATGCGTCGCCCAATGAGTAAGTGGGAGATGAATGTCGGTTGGTAACCTCAAAGCTGTTGAAAAATACAAACAAACGTACTGAAATGTACTTGTAAGTTGTTCTTTGAAAACTGAAGATATAAGGTTCTAGCAGGAAAAAACGTCTGCTAGATAAAATCTTCAACGTTCTAATCGCCCACCGCACATAACCGAAGTAGCGAAAACCAAGCAAAGTAAGTCGTGTGGTGAGTCCAACGTACAAGATATGAAGCCCTATCCCGTCGGGCCGACGGGGTTAGCCTGCTAAATAACCGGTGATACACTAATGTTCGCAGGAATCTCCCCCTTCACATTTCGTTAGAAAGTAAGCTGTAAGTAGTTCAAATGTTGACAGGATCTAATGAACAACAAGAGGTATATAAGTGGTTATAGCAGTACCTTCTCCCGGTTTACTTTTTAATTCGATATTTCCTTCATGCTCATCAACAATCCACTTAGCAATAGACAGTCCAAGACCTGTTCCATCTGGGGATTTTCTTCTTGCTGCTTCAGTACGATAAAATCGATCAAAGATAAAAGGCAATTCATCTGGTTGAATGCCAATTCCTGAATCCTGAATACGAATAACTGCCTGCCTTTTCTCTTTTGTAATAGTTAAGAAAATTTCTCCATTTGAAGGTGTATAATTGATAGCATTATCTATTAAAATAATCAAGACTTGTTTAATCAAATCTCGATCTCCCCAGATGTTTAGATGGTCTATAATATTCGCATTAACACTAACTTCTTTTTCCCATAAATCAATTTCTCCCATTACTTCTGTTGCAATCATAGATAAGTTAATTACTTTCTTTTGATAAATTTGTCCAGCATCTGCCCGTGCAAGTGATAAAAGATCTGAAACTAGTTTTGACATTCGAATAGCTTCATTTCTGATGTCGCCTAGAATCTCTTCTTTCTCTGATTCAGGTATGTTTTTCATTTTATATAAAATATCGAGGTTCCCTCTAATCGTAGTTAGTGGTGCCCGAAGCTCATGGGAAGCATCCGACAGAAAACGCCTTTGATTTTTATAAGCCTTTTCTAAGCTATCTAACATTTGATTAAAGGTCTCCGATAATTGCCCCAGCTCATCAGGGGGACCGGTATATAGTACTCTTTGATTAAAATCTTGAGAGGCTGTAATTGCTTTAGCTGTCTTTCCAATTAAGTCAACTCTCCACAGAGTCTTCTTTGCTAGAAACCACGCTGCCACAGATGCAAGCGCAATACCTAATACAGTTAAACTAATTACAATCCATTTAAATTTTTGTACTGAACGATCTAGTGTAAAAAGCGAATACAAAGTCTCAATTAACCCAACCTGTACCTTATCTTGAAAAATCGGCTTAATGTTAACTCTAATTCTTACTCCGTTCTCATCAGTAATTGTCTGATACATAGGGCCTTCTAATAATTTATTATTTTTTATCAATTGATGACCCTTAAAGAAAGGATGTGAATTGGTTTTAATCATTTCACCATTATTGTTTTTAACCATTACAGCAATTTCATTAACCGACAATGAATCCGCTGAGACGGTTACCTTTTCTAGTGGAATCCCTTCATTCAACTGTCTAGTAATCTCCTCATCTACATGTGAAGAAATATTTGACAGCATCAAGTCAACATTATTATAAGAATCCTGTTTATGAGTGTAATAGATAACAGTAATCACAACAGCTATTATTATTCCAAATAATAAACAATTCCAGAGCGTTAGTCTTAATCGAATAGGTAATGATCTCATTCCTTCATCACATATCCTGACCCTCTAACTGTATGAATCAATCTAGGTTCATTTTGGTTTTCCAGCTTATGACGTAAATAACCTACATATACTTCAAGTACATTTGACTCACCCTTAAAGTTATAGCCCCAAACTTTTTCCATAATCAAGTCACGGGATAATATTCTTTTTGGATTTTGCATAAATAGTTCCAATAAATTATATTCCGTTGTTGATAATTCAATCAGTCGCCCATTTCTTTTTGCTGAATGAGAAGCTAAGTTTAGGGTTAAATCTGAAAAATGTATATAATCTTTTGCTATATTATTTTCTGTTCTTCTTAATAGTGCTTTAACACGAGCTACCAGTTCTTCAAAAGCAAATGGTTTAACTAAATAATCATCTGCTCCAGTTTCAAGCCCTTCAACACGATCTGCTACTGAATCCCTCCCGGTCACCATTAGAATAGGAATATTTCCATCTTTTCTTAATCTACGACATACTTCTAACCCATCAATTCCCGGCATCATCACATCTAAAATAACAAGATCTGGGGGTTGTTCAAGAATCTTCATTAAACCTTCTCTTCCATTATTAGCTACCAAAACTTCATAGCCTTCAAAGGTAAGACCCCTTCTTATCATTGAGGCAATTTTCTGATCATCATCGATTACCACTATTTTTGCGCACACCTTATATACCCCCTCCCGGTTTATAATATTTTATCATATACCTGGGAGGAATAATAAAAAATTCATAAATTTTCGCGAAAATTTCAAAAATACTTAATCAATAACGATTATTTAATCATTCAATTTTCCATGTGATTATAACTGCTTTTTTTCTTATTACCCCCAAAATGAATCTTTGGAAAAAATCTGGGCACATCCTTCATATATGATATGTACTCATCTCCAAACAAATTAAGCATTACTTTCTCTTCTTTTTTTGCCAGCCAATTATACATAACCATTAAAATAGGGGCCATTATTAAGGTAATGAATGTAGGCCATTGAACAAGAAAACCTATAATCATAAGCATAAATCCACTATACTGAGGATGACGTACAAATCGATAAATACCCTTCGTTATTAAACGACCAGTACCAGCATGAATTCCTCTCCAACCGACTGCAATAATAATTAGACCGCTGAATATTAATACATTACTTAAAGGATGTAATATATTAAATAAAACTGGTGAACCCCCTGCTAGTGCTACCCATAAATGTCCGTTCGCGTGAGTAAATGGATCAAGTACTGGATAGTTTTGACCTAAAATAGAAGTCAGAATATAAATGGTTAAAGGGAAACCGAACATTTCAGTAAACAATGCTACCATAAATGCTGTAAATGCCCCTAAAGTTCTCCAATCCCTTTTTGTAGTTGGTTTAAAGGCTGAGTATACAAACAACCCAAAAAACAAGATGTTAAAAATAACTGCAGGCCATAATCCATAGGCTGTTTGATTTACACCGTGCATAAAAATCCCTCCTAATTCATTCTTTACCCTCTCACTTTAATAAAAATATATCGAGAAATGATGGATTTAAGCGATCCTGTTAAAAGAAAATGTTGCTATCACATGAATTATGAATTATTAATATTAATCATATCTTATTAATATTAATAAAAAGAAAGTGATTCACTGGGTCCCCCCTATGTATCACTTTCTTTTTGTCCAATCTTATTTCAAAAAATGATTAAATACTACGAGAAAATCTCTTCGTCTAATAGATCAGGGTCAAAAGTTATATCATGATCAGAATCTATTTCAATACATTGTTCCTTTTTAAGTTTGGTAAGCGTACGGCTAACCGTTTCTCTCGTTGTTCCTATCATATTTGCAAGATCCCGGTTTGTAAATTCTCCTTTAAGAAGAATACGTCCATCTTTAAGTACTTGCCCGTGTTCTTTTCCCAGTCTAATAAGTAACTTAATGATTTTTTGATATGTATTATTAAGAATTTGTGATTCTAAACGCTCTTGTAAATCAACAATTTTTTCCCCTAATACCCTAAAGACTTTTATACATAGCTCAGGATTCTCAATTAACACTTCTTCAAATTGCACTATAGGAACAACAACAAGCATTGCATCCTCTAGTACCTCTGAAAAGGCTGGATACCCTCCTTTTCTAAAAAATCCTACATGTGGAAACATATCTCCTTTTTTTAATACGGAAACAATTTGTTCCTTTCCGTTCATATCAGTTTTATATATTTTTACTTTCCCTTCGTAAATGAAATACACATTCCTAATTGGTTCATCCTGTAAAAAAACATGGCTTCCCTTTTTCCCTTCTCTTGAAATAGAGATATCAACAATTTTATCTATCTCATAATCATTCAGATCATAGAATAACGAGAACCCGGACAATACATTTTTGATCTGCTCTTTAATCAAATATTCACCTCATTTATTATTTTCTTCTATATATAACAAGTATAACTCTTAAACATAAATACAATCTTTAAAGTTACGTGAAAGTCTTCACTTTATCTTTTTTTGGAGTTACTCCTTTTTAATTTTCTTAAGAAACTTAAAAACATTTGGCTAAGATTTATAATAATATCTAGATAATAAATCTTAGCCCTTAATCGATAGTAAACTATATATCTTGATACGTCACTTGGGTCATTATTTCTTTTCCTCTCTGGCAATGATTGTTCCTCTATACATTCCCATTTGACAAGTAAAATCATAGGTTCCAGCCTGTACTGGCGGAAGTTCGATGGTTACCTTTTGTCCAACAGGCAAAGTAGTACTTTTTTGAAAATCAGGAAAAATGACCATTTCTGAACATGCAACGGTTTCTTCTCTCATAAACTCAAATCGAATTGGTTTCCCAGTTTGTACGATTATTCGAGCAGGATGATAACCATTTTTAACTTGAATAGTCGTTTCTTGATAACCAGATTTGCCTATTTCAGCGAAGCTTCCTCCTTTTTTTGGTCCCCAGAAAAACCAAGCAATTACACCAATTAACAGTAACCCCCCCACCGAAACGATCCAATTTGAAACATCCATTTTTATCAACTCCATTAAAATGTTTTAAGCTTTAGACCCTTTAATCGGTTCGCATTTAAAATGACAGTCACGGAGCTAAAAGCCATAGCCGCTGCTGCAAGCAAAGGTGATAACAATATACCTGTAAATGGATATAGGACACCTAGAGCAATGGGGATTCCGACTGTATTATAAATAAAAGCTCCAAACAAGTTTTCATAAACATTTTTCATAGTTGCCCGGCTAATCTTAATGGCACTCACAACCCCTTGTAGGCTTCCTGAAATTAAAGTAATATCACTCGCCTCAATAGCTACATCCGTTCCAGTTCCAATAGCAATACCTATATCTGCTTGTGTTAAGGCAGGGGCATCGTTAATTCCATCTCCAACCATTGCAACTTTTTTGCCTTCTGCCTGTAGCTTACGTACATTTTCCGCCTTATCTTGAGGAAGTACATCAGCCAACACTCTTTTAATTCCTACTTGCTTAGCAATGGCTTCGGCTGTACGTATATTGTCACCCGTAATCATAACCACTTCTAGCCCCATTTTTTGCAATTCCTGTATGACAGATTGTGAGTCTTCCTTTACAGTATCAGCTACTGCTATGACCCCTGCTGCCTCTCCGTCAATAGCCAAAAACATAGGTGTTTTTCCTTCATCTGCCATAGCTGTTGCATATTTATTAAATCCCTCAAGTTGTAGGCCTTCTTTTTTCATTAACTTTAAATTACCAAAAAATATTCTTTTTCCCTCAATAACTCCTTCTACACCATGCCCAGGTACAGCATTAAATCCGTTAACTTTAACTAGTGCAACATTCTTTTTATCCGCGTCACTTAGTATCGCTGTTGCAAGGGGATGTTCTGATCCTTGCTCAATGGAAGCACTAAATTTAAGTAAATCCTCTTCATTATATTTTCCTAATGATACGATATCTGTTAAGGATGGTTTTCCCTCCGTAATTGTACCTGTTTTATCTAATACAATTGTATTTAACTTTTGGGCAATCTGTAAGGCTTCCCCTGAGCGAATTAAAATACCGTTTTCGGCTCCCTTTCCAACACCTGTTGTTAATGACATCGGAGTTGCCATTCCTAGTGCACATGGACACGCTATAATTAAAGTCGTCACGGCAACTATTAACGCATATACCCAGCCTGGCTGCGGCCCGAAGTTATACCAAACGATGAATCCTACTATCGCAGCAATGATTACCCCAGGAGTGAAGTAAGCCGATACTCTATCAACCACCTTTTGAACAGGAATACGAGAGCCCTGTGCTTGTTTCACCATTTCTACAATATTGGCTAGGGCTGAATCTTTTTGTTCCTTTGTTACTTCAAAAGTAAAACTACCTGTTTTATTTAACGTTCCACCAAATACCTCATTCCCAGGAGTTTTTTCAACCGGCATGGATTCACCTGTTAACATCGATTCATCAACAGCAGAATTTCCCTCTATAATGATCCCGTCAATCGCAATTTTTTCTCCTGGTCGGACAACTACCTTATCCCCAATCATCACCTCTTCAATCAGTACTTTTACTTCTTTCCCTTCTCGGATTACATTTGCAGTTTTGGGCTGAAGTCCAACCAATTTCTTGATAGCTTCTGAGGAACGGCCTTTTGCTTTTACCTCCATCGCCATACCGAGAATAACTAACGCTGTAACAACTGTGGTAACATCATAATAAACCTCAGCCATTTCTGCTTTTGGAAAAATCTCTGGCCAAAATAAGGCAACAAGGGAATAGAGCCAAGCCGCACTTACACCGGTTGCAATTAACGTGTGCATATTAGCTGAACGTTGTTTTAATCCTTCCCACATTCCGATAAAAAATTGCCTTCCGCTTACAATCATGACAAGGAGAGCAAAAAAGCCCATGATTAATCTGGCCCACCATAATTCCTCGCTTCCCATTTGAAGCCAATCACGTATACCCGGAATAAAATTCGGATACGATACAACAATAATAGGAACCGAAATAGCTGCTGCAAACCACCATTTTTTCATTAAAGAACGGTATTCACTTTCTTCTGCGAACTCTTCTTGCTGATGGATATGATTCTCATGATGGTTTACACCCTTTTTTTGATGGTCATGGATATGACTATTTTTTTGAGTTTCCATTTTGCCTTCTCCTTTCTTCTTATTTCGTTTCTATAGTTTGATTTTAACAAGCCTTACTTAACCTTAGCTGAAATGAACCTAAGAATTACTTAAGAATTATATTTCAAGATGCTTCCATTCATTCAATACACTTACTTTATGATATAAAAATTGCAAATAAACCCATTAGTATTGTGATGATTCCTATCATTAATCTTAGTTTGCTTCTCATTAAAATAAAATCTTGGCTTATTCTCTGTAACAGTTTTTTATTCGAAAGGATAAATGCAAATATGACAACAGGTAAAATAAAACCAAGATTATATACAAATAACAACGGATATTTAACTAAAAATTGTTTAGATTGAATGATTATTAAAATAGCCATATAGATTGCTCCTCCACATGGTACACTACAGAGTCCAATGACAATTCCACTAAAAAAACTTGCTAGTTTTGAAGTAGGTCTACTAAACCTTTTATAGATTGGATGTAAAAAGGCGGGCATTTTAATAATGGCTTTTGACTGTTTAAAAATTGAATCGCGTACCATTAAAACTCCGAGAATAACAACAACAAATCCCGAAACTTGAGCTAGTATTTTTGTTTGGATTGATGATAATTGAAATAATTCGAGTATTCCTAATCCTAAAAGAATATAGATAAAGAAAATACCAAATGCATAAAAAAAGGCATAGCTTAGAATATTTTTTCGTTGCCTTCTAATGTCCACACCATTATCAATTTCTGATCCAAAACGATTAAGTAAAAATCCTGTCCATAACAATAATGTACTAAATGCACAAGGATTGAATCCGTCCAAAATTCCGGCCAATAACATTAATCCAATCAGTAGAACTATGCTTGTTGTAGCAGCAATATTTGCTGCCATTGTATTCTGGTTAAATAAAAACGCAAAGAAAAATAAAATAAAGAATATAAATAAACCTATAATTGTATTTTTTAATGGTATTTTCATATATTCTTCCTCTACTAAGTTATAATTAGCTTTCCTTGCATAGTCGGATTCTCGCGTCCACCACAGCATATATCACAATAAAATTCATACTCTCCAGGTTTATCGACTTTCAAAGTAATCGTTTTAGTAGATTCAGGAGATAGTTTATAATCAAAATCTAGTTCATCGTTTGCAAATTGATGCCACCCACCCCCATCAGAATGAGCTGAATTGTCAGGATTTATTAATTGAATGGTTATCTCCTCTCCAGCTTTAGCCTGAATAGTGGTTGGAGAAAAACCAGCCATAGAAACTTCTACACGTGTGCTCTTTCCATCCTCTTTATTGCCAAAACTTTCAACAACATTTAAAACTATAGGAATCATTGCTGCGATCACAATTAGTACTAGTACAAACTCTAACAAATAATTCTTAACTGTTTTATTTTTTGCTTTCTTCATCTTTAATCCTCACTATTGATATTTTTTATGGTTTTAAAAAAATCGTCTAGAATCATATTCCAGACGATTTTTAAAATGACATTCCCACTAAATATTAATGTGCTTTTTTCGCTATTTTTAATGACAATGATGCTGGTGGTCATGATGCTCATTCCCTTTTTTACAGCAATGTTCATCGCCATGCTTGGCATGTTGATGCTCAGTTTTTTCTTTATGTTTATGTTTTTCCTTTTCACCACAACAGTGTTTCTCAATAGTGACTTTTTCTTCAGACATAAAAACTCCTCCTATCAATTTTCTATAAAATAATTTTAAATGTTCTTCCTTAATAGTAGCTGAAATGAATCTGAAAATAACTTAAGAATTTTAATCTTTGATTTACATTTCTAGCCTTGAACAAAATAATAGACTACTAATGATACAGCTATCATTACCAATATAAATAAGGCAGTTTTTATATAATCACTTATCTTAATCACCTTTCCATTATGGATCGGATCGCTTTTCTTTCGATATTGTATTAATATTATCCCGAAAATAATCCCTATTAAACTCATAACATGGCTAACACTAAACGGACCAAAAACCATTGGGTTTAGTCTTGTAAATTCTACAATACCGCGAATGACCATAAATCCAATGAGATAGTGAATAAAAACTTGACCTGAATAGGAAGGTTTTTTCAGGCGCAACCAGAGATATCCAAATAATAAATAATCTAATATAAATTCATACGCTTGTGCAGGATGAAGATACTCCCCATTGACCTCAATTCCCCACGGTAAAGCACTTGATATCGGCCCTCCGAATACATCGCAACCAATCCTGCTAATTCCTTGAGCTATAATCAAAGCTGGAGCTACTATGTCCAATGTTTTCCAAAATGGCAACTTATGTCGTTTTAACAACCAATAACCAACTAATAATCCTCCTAAAATTCCACCGTGAATAGAAAGTCCACCCTCATGTATAGAAAATATTTTTAATGGGTTAGAGAAATAATAAGAAGGGTTATAAACTAATATATAAATAATCCGTGCTCCAACAATTCCACCTATTAATGAATAAATAGCTATATCCATTAATACTTTATGGTCAAGCCCTTGTCGTTTAGCTTCTCTAGTAAAAATGTAAAGGCCTACTAATGAACCAATAGCAATCATTAAGCCAAAAAAGTAAAATGTTAGTGGACCAATACTAAACATAGGTATCATCTATATTTCCTCATTTCCTTTGTATTCTCTCTTAGATTCTCTAAAAATAAAGTAACCATTGTATTCATAATCACTCCTAACTTTTTCTCTATCATAAAAGTTAAAAATGAATTTTTTATCGAGAAAATGTGTATAAATTTCAACTTTCCTAATCACTCTATCTATAAATTATTAAGATGATATAAAAAACGTTTAAAATAGACGCTTCAAGAATTTTCAAATTTTGATTCATTTATACAAAATCATTCCAAGGCTTTCTAAAGTTTCGGTGTTATTTTCCATAATTGAAACATATTCTTCACCATTCTTGATATCTTTCTCATTTAATGCTTAAAAATTGTGGAAAGGTAGCATTTCTGCACCAAGTTCTCGTTAGAACACCTCTGATACCCGCTTTTTTACATTTTATTCAAACAGAATATAATTAATTTTTTTCATAATTCCGCCTAGTAAATAGTAATTATTACGATTTAAAAATATTAACAACATTGACAAACTAAAATATAACGGATAAATATGCAAAAAGTATTGAGACACAAAAACTTAATAAATAGCAAGATGTCCCTTGAGATGATAATCAGTACGTATGGTATCTTTATTTGAAGGATACTATGCTTAAATAGAAAAAGAACCCGTTTAACCGAGTTCTCTACTATACTTTTAAATTAATGTTAACTCCAAGGTATGGCTGTGCGGCAAGTTCTAAAGATTTTTTATTCTCCTCTCCCGTTATCTTATTATTAAACTCGCCATCTTCCTCTACTTGATCCCTAGATTTTCTTATAGCAAAGTTAGAAGCTTTTTGCTGGATCTGACCTTGGCACTTTTCCATTGACATACCTGACATTTCCATAAATCGGCACCCTTTCTTTCCTTACAAACAATATAATATAATTATTTTTATAAAGAGTTGTTCATTATACCAATTTTCACCAGCCCCTGCTTGCTCCACCACCTCCTGAGGAACCACCTCCACCACCTCTAGGGCCGTCACCACCGCCTCTGCCTCCTCGGGACAAAATGGAGAGAAGAATATGAGTAAGTACTCCTCCAAAATACTTAAAGTCTAAATATAATACTATTACAACGATAATCACCAATAACCATGAAGGAATCCCAATTCCCTCATTTTCTGTAGATTGTTGAATAGGTTGCTTAACCTGTTGTTGTCCTTCTTCAACACCATATTCATCTAGTACTTCATTCGCTAATACCTTATATGTTTCAATTATTGCACGATTCGGCTCATCATTTTGCAAGTATGGAATCGTAATATCATCAAGAATTCTTCCAACCTTTCCATCAGGAAGTCGCCCTTCTAAACCGTAACCCACTTCAATTCTTAAGGGTCTCTCATCCTTACCAGGTGAAGGATTCATCCCAAGAATCATTAATACTCCGTTATCTTCTTCTTTACTTCCGATTCTATATTGACGAAACGCTTCATTGGCAAGATCCTCAATAGTTTTTTCGCCGATTGTATCAACAATTAAGACAACAATTTGTGCAGTTGTCTGATCCTCAATACTTCTTCCAATGCTACTGATTTCCACCTTTTCCTTCTCGGTTAAGACACCAGCAAAATCCTGTACATAAATATCTCCGACTGGAGCTGGAATTGAAGGATCCTCAGCAAATGATTTCCCTACAAAAAGGAAAAAGGTGAAAAACATCACAAAAATGCTGAAAATCCGTTTACTTTTCATTATTCATTTCCTCCAAAGTCAACTTCGGGTGCTTGCTGTGCACTTGGATCTGCTCCAAAATACTCCTTTTCATCAAATCCTGTAATATTTGCCACAATCATTCCAGGAAAGTTTTTTACTTTTTTGTTATATTCAGCAACCTGATCGTTATAATCTTTTCGAGCTACAGAAATTCTGTTTTCTGTCCCTGATAGTTCATCCATTAATTGTATGAACTGCTGGTCTGCTTTTAAATCGGGATAATTTTCTACCACAACAAGCAATCGGCTTAAAGCACTAGTTATTTCTGTGTTAGCAGTTGCTTCTTCTTCCGGTGATTTAGCCCCAGCTAGCCTTGCACGTGCATCTGAAATTTCTGTTAGCACGTCCTCTTCATGAGCAGCATACCCTTTTACCGTATTGACAAGGTTTGGGATTAAATCAAGCCTTCTCTGTAATTGATTCTCAATTTGAGCATACGATTGGTCCACATTTTCTTCTAAATTCACAAAACCGTTATAGCTTGGAACTAACATAACGCCTATCATAATGATTACCAATGCTATTATTCCGATTCCCAAGTAACTTTTTTTCATAACTTCCATCAATTCCTCCTTGGCAGTAAAAAAAGTAATTATTGCTATTTAAGGCTTTTACTAATTCTCACACTCTAAACTTAATCAATAAATTTGCAAAAAGTATTGAGAAACATAAACTTATCTAAAAAATTTTTTCAAAGAAAAAATTACTCCCATGCATTTTCCAATAATTTTCTAACTATATTTTACCTTGGTACTAATAAAAACTGCCTATGATAACCATTATGGCTGCAATCAATATTGATGAAGTGCACACCATATTGATTGCCAAATTCATCAGAAAGCTTATCTCTTATTAACCAAACCTGGATTATTAACTAACCCCCAAAGGTTTTTTCCAAAATTTTGTTTATGGCAAACAATATAATCATCTCCTAATCAGAATGTTACTTTCTTTAATCTCATTCTAAGCAAGTATGCTGAGACCAAGATTAATTCTTCATGAGAATTACCTAAGATTCCTAGTTAACTTGTAAATTTGAACAATTTGTGAATTCATAATTTCTCCATATTCATTATTTAAACTAATAACTGAGTTACTAATAACTTTTGAAAATAGAAAGGAGAAAATGAAATGGGTTGTTGTGGTGGTGGACATTCATCTAATAAACATAATCATTCAGAAAATGTTTCCTCAAAGAATACTTTTTTTCCTTGGTTAATAGGCATTATTGGCATTGTTGGGCTTATCTACCTGTTTAATTTATAAATAGAAGCATAAAAAAGGAGTGAATATTATTCATGTCAACAATACTAAATCGTCCAAAAATTGCTCATAATATTACTGAATTAATAGGCAATACCCCTCTTGTCCGTCTTAACAGGATTAGTAATGAAGCAGAAACTGAAGTTTTAGCAAAAGTAGAATATTTTAATCCACTAGGAAGCGTTAAAGACCGTATTGGGCTTGCCATGATTGAAAGCGCTGAAGCACAAGGTATAATAAACAAAGAAACCGTTATTATTGAACCTACGAGTGGTAATACAGGAATTGCTCTTGCATATATTTCTGCTGTAAAAGGTTATCGCTGTATTCTTGTTATGCCCGATACAATGAGCATAGAACGCCGCAAATTATTGAAGGCATTTGGGGCAGAGCTCGTCCTTACTGAAGGTGCGAAAGGTATGAAAGGCGCTATTGAAAAAGCATATGAAATAGCTGATGAATTAGAAAATTACTTTATTCCTCAGCAATTTAGTAATCCTGCAAACCCCGAGGTTCATAGGAAAACGACAGCAGAGGAAATTTGGAATGATACAGAAGGTGGAGTAGACATTGTAGTCAGTGGTATCGGCACCGGTGGTACCATTACCGGAATATCAGAAGTGCTAAAAAATCGAAAACCTACTGTTCTTTCTATTGCTGTTGAACCTGAAGCTTCACCTGTTTTGTCTGAAGGAAAATCGGGCTCTCATAAAATCCAAGGCATTGGAGCTGGATTTGTACCTGAAGTCTTAAATACCGACATCTATGATGAAATTATCAAAATTACAAATGAAGAAGCGTTTGAAGCATCAAGGAGAGTAGCAAAAGAAGAAGGTATATTGGTTGGAATTTCTTCTGGTGCTGCCATTGCTGCAGCTTCACAAGTGGCAGCACGCCCTGAAAATACAGGAAAAACAATTGTCGTGATACTTCCAGATACAGGCGAAAGATACTTGTCTACCGCTCTATTCCAAGATTAATTTTTTACATAGAGAAAGAAGAGGCTATACTCGCTTACTTTAACGCGAGTAGCCCTCTTCTTTTTCTATACTAAACATCCTTTATTAATAAATTGTCGGAGGTTTTATATGACCCAAAATACCAATCACTCTAAACCTAAAAAAGAAAAAACATTTTTGAAAGCAGTTAGTTCCGTACTATTTGCTATAATAGCCTCTTCTCATCACTGGTTGCATACACTTCTAATTGCACTAGGATTGACTACATTAGGAACAAGTCTATTGGCATTACCCCCATCCATTAGATTAGTATTTTTACTAGTTTCTTTAGCTCTGTCATTATGGTTTATCAGAGTAGCTAAGCGCAAATGGTCGAAAGACCGTCCTGCAGCCTGGGTTTATCTTATTTCTTCTATTATATCCATTATTCTTGTCTTTACAGCCATACCAGATACCATAACAGGTTTAAACCAACCAGTGAAACAGCAGCAAAATCAACAGCAGGAACAAAATCAAGATCACCAACAGCATCACAACTAATTATAATCGTAGCTAATTTAAAAGGGCTGTTTCAAATTAGAAGAAATCATTTCTAATTGAGATAACCCTTTTCCTTTTATACATTAACTTATTCCAAAGTCAGTCATATTTAGGTTAGATAATGAACGAATGTGAACATCATGATAATCACATAACCGGTGCTCATAAAAAAATAACCAAAACCCCTCATGTCTTCTTTTTTGCATTTTGCAATATTCTTTATAAGTAATTTCTTTACCACGTTATACAATGAACTTTTCCGTATCTCTTCACTGACTTGATAAGCCTCTTGCTCAATAAAATGATTAGAATCACACACAATATCACCTCACCTTTGTTATATATAGTTAATTACGTTACTTTTTCCCCTGTGTCTGGTGCAAGTGTAGAGTTCTGACTACTATTCGAATCTGGACTAATACTTAGTCCTTTTTCTTATTCTTTTATCTCCTTTAACAATACCTCTAGTGGTGGCGCGTACTCTACTGGTAAGTTAGTGAGATTTGTTCCATTTTCTGCGACAGCTATTTCAGTATTATATGATGAAAAACCAGATGTTCTCCTCCTAGATACATTCGAATATCGTCTGGCCATACATTGGTCATTGAAGTAAAAAGAACATGTGGTATTAAAATAGATGTAGTGTTCTCTTGATCTATCACAGTTCTAAGCTGTGGTGTCTCTCTAGAAATCAGATAGAGAAACATATTTGAAGACCTCTTTTCACTCGTTTTATTAAAAAGCCTAGACGAGAATTGAAGCTTAAAATCTATAAAGTTAACAATGAAAACTATACCAAATATTAAAATAAAGATGTTAATGGTATTTAGTCGTATAAAGAATATAAACTTTCCATTCTTTTCTCTCATATTTTTACACCTCTTAAACTTTTATATCTAGTATTTTAGGAGTAAATATAATACTACTAATTATTTAATTAATATTATTAGTATTAAATGTGAATATTCTTTCTTAACACTTATTTGGCATGTACTTTCGCTAAAATTCATATGATATAGCAATCAGGGAGGTGTTTAATAGATGAATTTATTCCATTACTTTGTAGCGTCAACCCTTTTTCTCGTGTTTGTTATTGCTTCTATTATGTCTTATAACTATAAAAGCAGGTTAAAAGTTATGTCAGGTATGATACTCTCAATGTCAATTGGAACAAGTGTAGGATTAACTGTTGGAATCTTATTAGGTTCACTTTATCAAGGTAATCTTTTTTATTCAACGCTATACTCTATTTTGGGAGGTATTCTTGCTGGAACCATTTGTGGGTTAATTTTTGGAGTTATTCCTTCCCTTGAAGGCTTCATGGGTGGGCTTATGGGTGGTATGATGGGAGCTATGCTTGGAGAAATGATTCCTAATAGTCAATCTATAATTATGATTAATCTCTTTCTAACTTTGTCTGTAAGTACCTTGTTCTTATTTCCAATCTTATTAGAACCCTCTGAAAACAGAGTGGGAATTCATAACAAAAAATGGTTTCTCAAGCCATTCTTTGTCTTTTTTTTCTTATTAGTATACTTATTTTCAGGAAATCAATTAAACAATTTTGTGACCTTATCAAAATCAAGTTCACCTAATCAAGAAAGTCATCATTTGAACCATAATGAAGAATTATTTCGCAAGGAAAATCAACAACTTAAATTAACTATAAATGTTCAACCCTCACAGTTTTCATATAATCCTAGAAAAGTTTTTGTAAAGAAAGGTCAGAATGTGTCTCTCATCTTAAAAAATGAGGATTCAATTGACCATGACATTGAAATTAAAAACAGCCCATTTGATGTAAATGGGACAGGAAACCATCAGGACCATATAAATAAAAAGGGCGAGTTCCATTTGCATGCACCTGCAGGAAAACAAGCAAAAATAACCTTCACCCCTCTGAAACAAGGAACATATGAATTTTTTTGCACGATTCCAGGTCATATGGAAAAGGGTATGGTAGGATTTTTAATCATTACTTAAATAATTTAGTGAAAAAATCGAATGCTTAGCAACCAAATTAAATGTAATGAAATTTTGGCTCTCCATATCCATTTTCTTGGGCAATGTAGTCTAAGTGAATAGAATGCAAATCTAATAGATTAGGAGAAGGAACATTAACTAATTTTCTCATATCAATTACTTTTGTATATCCTTTACATGATTTACATGCATAAATGTCTGAAGTTTCACCATCGTTTATTCTTAATATCACGACTTGTCCTTGTTCTTCAGTTCCGCAATGTGCACAGCTGATTTTCTTTTCCTCCCATGCATAATGACACCGCGGACAAGTGACTTCTTTTTTTCCCTTTTGGTTTATAATAGCTAGTCTAGATGGTTCTCCACATATGGGACAACCACCTATATGCCCACTTACAGTAAACTTTTCACTTAGCTCCGAGGCGGCCTTTTGTATATATGGACGGGCAGCATGTTCTGCCGTAAATAAAACTAACCATTCAGGAAGATTGTTCTCTTCAGAAAATTTAGTGAAATAATAGGAATTAACAATAATAGCTTCTTTAAACCATTTTTCCGCCATTGCGTCGTCCAGTAATGCCTCAATCTTTGTTATTGTTTCTTTTAATTCAGGTTTTTTTTCTTTTATCAGTGTAGAAAGCTCATGAACAAATGAACGGTAATCCTTTACATTTATTTGTATATTAAGTTGTGGAAGAATCGGATAGTACTTCATATCTATTCTTTCCTTTATTACAATTTTTTGTTCAGTCAGGGTATGCATCCATTTTTCATATAGTTCAGCAATCATTTCTTGAAGCTGAATATACTCAGGGCTTAAAACACTTGTCGTCATCCTAGTCACCTCACTAATAGTATTCAAAATAAAAAAGGCAGATTCATCAACTTGACTCCTACAAAAAATTCCTATTTAGTTCTATCAGTATTTTAAATGATATTAGATATTCTGAATTGTAAGGGACTAACATTTTTAATTGTCAGCCCCTCTTCTTTTTTATCTTTCGTTTTTAAGCACCTTTATTACTTTGATGCTCATTTTCTTCTGCTTTTAATTGATCATACCAAAGGCCATGATGATGTTTAGCATAGGATTCAGGAACACTCCCGGTTGTCATCCCTTCGATCGAAGGACGTGAATTTGGATGTCCAATAGATAAGTAAATATGCCCCACAACAACCATAAGAGATAATCCAACTGCTATATTATGAATTGGATAGGACCAATTGATAATGTCTTGTGAAAAATATTGTGGAAACCACATCACGATACCTGAACTTACAAACATAAAGAAGGAAACAATCTGCATCGCAGAATTCAGCTTTTCTCCTCCATTAAAAAAATCCTGCTTAGGTACTTTTGCATTTCCAAAGAACAGTTCCTTTGGAAAATGCATAAGGAATATGATATCAGCTTTACGCCATGTTACCACTTGCTTAAGCCAATGAAAAAGGCTTTTCCGGTCAAAAATAAGCATATAAATGGGTGATAATATAAATATAACCGCTGCTATTCTATGAATAAGCCTTGCCATTGCAGGACCGCCAAATAGCACATAGAGCCAATCGAAAAACTCCGTATACATAGCAAGACCTGACAAATAAAGTACGAAGAAGGCTAAGGCGTAGGCCCAATGAAAAATGATAAAATGAACAGTAAAACGTTTGACTTTTTTTATCTGCCCATTACTCATGATGATCTTCACCTTCTTTTACTCTATTTTTCAGAGCAAGTGCTCCGTTTGTAATAATGGCACCTAGAACTCCAATAGTTGTTGCACCAACTGCTAACTTACCAAGTGGCTGTGCATAGTCTTTCCAGACAACTTGTGAAAGCTTTGCTTTTGGATTTTCTGGCAATCCGTATACGGAAGGCTTATCTGCTAATAAATACACGGTTACTGTACCATCAATACCTTGAGGGTTGTAAATATTTGCATTTGGATAACGCTCTTTCACGACCTTTAATCGTTCTTCTGCTTGACGTAACAGATCATTTTTTTCCCCATAGGTGATAGCATCTGTAGGGCAGGCTGTCACACACGCAGGCTCAAAACCATTTTCCAAGCGATTTGTACAAAGATGACATTTTTGCGCTTTCCGATATTCCCTTCCATTCTTATCCTTGTATGTGGCAAGCTGAATGACATCAAAATAACAGCCTTGTACACAATATCCGCAGCCGACACATTTATCAGCATCAATAACAACTGAGCCGAATTCGGTATGGCTAATCGCATCTTCCGGACAGGCCAATTCACATCCAGCTATCGTACAGTGAAAACAAGTGGAATGGCGGAATAACCAATCAAAATTGCCATTAGAGTTCTCATTTTCAGTAAAGGTCAGATTATTCCAGGTATAAGCTGTCACATTTTGATTGGATTGATAGGTTCCTCGAAACTCTTCAGGTTCTGCTGGAAGGTCATTCCAGTTTTTACACGCCACCATACATGCACGACAACCTGTACATTTCGTTACATCGACAAACTTAATATATTCAGCCATTGGTTAAGCCCTCCTTATATCAACAAGGAATGCTTTATATTCTGGCATCGTTGTATTTGCATCCCCGATATGTGGTGTTAACCGGTTTGCAATACCACCTGTGACAATTCCTTTATATCCAAAATGCCATGGCATTCCGATATGATGAAATTTCTTGCCTTGTACCTGATATGGTTTAAATCGCCTTGTAACAAGAGCAAAGGCTTCAATCTCTCCCCTTGCGGAGCTGACAATGACTTTATCGGCATTGTTGATACCTTTTTCCTTTGCAAGTTCTTCACTAATCTCAACAAACATATGCGGCATTAATTGTGATAACCATTCCTGATTACGAGTCATCGAGCCGGACTGCCAATGTTCAGTTAAACGATATGTTGTCGCGATAATTGGATATTTGGTTACATCCCCTTTTCTGTTCATTTCCTTCAGTCCAAACTTGGATGCTGGATTAAACTGAACCGATGAAAAGGCATTTGGAACTGGTTTATCGTATGGTTCATAGTGCTCAGGAAAAGGTCCTTCATTACGGACGGCAAATAATCCACCTTTTCCGGTTGGTAGCATTAAAAAGGCATCTAAACCACCTTCAGCAGATGGCGCTTTGCTTTTTGTAAAATCAGGGACATCATAACCAGTCCACTCACCTTTTATTTCATCCCAATAGATCACAACCTTATCTTGTGACCATGGTTTACCGCTTGGGTCCGTTGAGGCCCGATTATACAGAATCCGCCGGTTTGCAGGCCAGGCGAAAGACCAGTTTAAGAAATTACCCATTCCTTCATCTGTATTATCACGCTGTTTAGCTAGATTTTCATTTTCTGGATAGAAGCCGCAATATATCCAAATACCGCTGCATGTAGATCCATCATCCTTTAAATCACTAAAGCTCTTTATTTGTTTCTTTGTTATCATGTCATAACCGTTGATTTCACGGTTGACAAGATCAATATTAGGGTGTTCTCCTACTCCATAATCCCACGTCATCGCCTTTATTGGTTCATCAGCTGGATTCATACTATCCTTATACAGCTCTTTTAAGCGTAACGCTAAAAGATGTATGATTTCTAAATCAGCTTTTGAAGCACCTTTTGGTTTAATAGCCTGCCACCGATATTGAAGCCAGCGACCACTGTTTGTAACGGAACCTTCTTTCTCAAATGACGAACATGCTGGTAATAAAAACACTTCGGTGTCAATCGAATTCGGGTCTGATCCTGCTTCTTTTTGCCAAAAGGAAGACGTTTCTGTTTCCCAAAGATCGATAGCTACCAGCCATTTTAAATTACTAAGTACGTTTTGTTCTTGTCCCGAATTTGGTCCGCCAACAACTGGATTTTGCCCAAACATAAAGGCCCCTTCTATCTTTCCTTCGTACATGGCATCGAATACTCTCATATGTGAGTAATCTTTTTTCGGGGTAAGCTTCGGCAGATATTGATAAGCAAATTCATTATTTGTAGTTGCGTTATCACCATAATATGCTTTTAAAAAACTTGTATAAAATTTAGGTTTATTTGCCCAATAGCCTGTTTTAGGTGTGATTTTCTCAAGAAATCCTTGATAGGTTGCTTCTTCAGGGGTAGCAGTTGGCACCTCCATATAACCATTTACATTATCATAAAGTAATGCAAAATCTGTAGAACCCTGAACGTTCGATTCTCCTCGCATCGCGTTAACACCACCGCCAGGCATCCCAACATTTCCGAGAAGTAATTGTAACATGGCATAAATCCGGACATTTTGAGTACCTACCGTGTGTTGGGTAGTTCCCATTGCGTACATGATTGTTCCGCTCTTATCTTTTGCACCAGTAGCTGTATAAGTCTCTGCAATTTGTTTATAGACAGCCTTATCTGTACCTGTCACTCCCACAACTGTATCGATGTCATATCGAGAATAATGCTTCTTCATTAGTTGGAATACACATCGGGGATTTTGTAAGGTTGGATCTGTGAGGTACTTACCTTCCTCATCGGTCTTAAACTTCCACGTCTTAGTATCATAACTTCTTGTTTCTTCATCATAGCTGTTAAAAAGACCATCTTCGAAAGAATAGGCATCATCAACAATGAAGGATGCATTTGTATAGGCCACTACGTATTCATTTTGGTAAAGATTATTTTCAAAAACATAATTAATCAAGCCACCGATAAAAGCGATATCGGTACCGGATCGAAGCCGGCCATATATATCTGCTTGTTGAGAAGTTCTTGTATAACGCGGGTCTACTGAAATAATTTTTGCTCCTCTTTCTTTTGCTTTTAAAAGCCATCTAAAACTAATCGGATGATTTTCAGCAGGGTTCCCGCCAATGATTAGTGCACATTCCGTATGTTGAATATCATTCCAATGATTGGTCATTGCTCCACGGCCATAAGTAGGTGCCAGACCGGCAACCGTTGGACTGTGTCATATTCGGGCCTGGTTTTCAATATAGGTTAATCCCATTCCTCCGCGCATTAACTTACCTATTAAGTAAAGTTCCTCGTTATCTAAGGCGGCTCCTCCAAAACAAGCAATGGCTTCAGTCTTATTAACAGTTATTCCATTTTCAGTCACTTTAAAAGTTCGATCACGTGATTCCTTCATATTTTTTGCAATTTTTTCTATCGCCCAATCCCACTCGACATCTTCCCATTTATCACTTCCAGGAGCACGAT